>NZ_BEWA01000012.1 GCF_003112535.1 Streptomyces rishiriensis
CGGAAGGCGGAGCTCGAACAGAGCTCCGCCTTCCTGCGTCCGACGTCCGGCGTCCGGCGTCCGGCGTCCGGCGTCCGGCGGACCGTGCGCGTGCTGCCGTGCCGGACGGCCGCAGCCCGGGGGACGGCCGCAGCCCCGCACCGCACCCCCGCCGCACCGCCCCGCCCGCACCCCCGTCCCGGCCATGGGCCGTGTCGAACGGTGGCCGTGACGGCCGAACGAGCGTGCCGCTGCGCGTCGTCGGGCAGGTTGGCCGGCACCCGCCCCCGCTGCCCCCACGATCCGGCCACCTCCACGTCGGCCGCTCACCGACCGGCGCGGTGACCGACGCCCACCGGGCCGCGGCCGGGCGGGCGTCGCGACCGCCGAGGGGGCGAGTGGCTGCTGGACGCGCGCACGGGCAAGGTCACCCAGGCCCGGACGCCTGATCGGCCGACCACCGGTCCGGCTCTCCGCCGGTCAGGCTGTCCCGCCGTCCGGCCGTCCGGCCGTCTTGCTCTTCGGCTCTCCGGCTCTCCGGCGGGGGAAGGCGCCCGCGGGGGCCCGGCGGCTCACCCCTCGGTGAGTCCCGCCACCAGTTCGTCCGCCGCGCGGTAGGGGTCCAGCGCGCCGGTGACGATGCGTTCGGCGAGCGCGCTCAGGCGGCGGTCGCCGTGCAGGTCGCCGATGCGTTCGCGCAGGGCGGTGACGGCGATCGTCTCGACCTCGCGGGCCGCGCGGGAGCGGCGCCGCTCGGCGAGGACGCCGTGCTCCTCCATCCAGGCGCGATGCTTCTCCAGCGCCTGGACGACGTCGTCGACGCCCTCCGCGCGGGAGGCGACCGTCTTCACGATGGGCGGCCGCCAGTCGCCGGGCGCGCGGGCCTCGCCGAGACCGAGCATGTGGTTCAGCTCCCGCGCGGTGACGTCCGCGCCGTCCCGGTCGGCCTTGTTGACGACGTAGACGTCGCCGATCTCCAGGATCCCGGCCTTGGCGGCCTGGATGCCGTCGCCCATGCCGGGGGCGAGCAGCACCACGCTGGTGTCCGCCTGCGAGGCGATCTCCACCTCGGACTGGCCGACGCCGACCGTCTCGACCAGGATCACGTCGCAGCCCGCCGCGTCCAGCACGCGGATCGCCTGCGGGGCCGCCCAGGCGAGGCCGCCCAGGTGGCCCCGGGTGGCCATGGAGCGGATGTAGACGCCCGGATCCGAGGCGTGCTCGGACATCCGGACCCGGTCGCCGAGCAGCGCCCCGCCGGAGAACGGCGAGGACGGGTCGACGGCCAGCACGCCGACCCGCCTGCCCTGTCTGCGGTAGGCGGTGACCAGCGCGGAGGTCGTGGTGGACTTGCCCACGCCCGGCGAACCGGTCAGGCCCACGACGTAGGCGTTGCCGGTGAGCGGGGCCAGAGTCGCCATGACCTCCCTGAGCTGCGGGGACGCCCCCTCGACCAGGGAGATCAGCCGGGCCACGGCCCGGGGCCGGCCTTCCCTGGCCTGGGCGGCCAGCGAGGAGACGTCCTGCATCACAGCTCCGTTCAGCTCCGTTCAACGCGGTTCAACGCGGTTCAACGCGGTTCAACGCGGTTCAACGCGGGTCAGCGCGGGCCGGCGCGGTTCCGCTCGCACCCGCTCCGCGGCGGATCCGCGGCCGAGGACGCGGCGGATCCGCCGTCCGGTTCGACGACGACCTCAGGCCTTGGCCACCCGGACGATCAGCGCGTCGCCCTGACCGCCGCCGCCGCACAGCGCGGCCGCGCCGACGCCGCCGCCCCGGCGCTTGAGCTCCAGCGCCAGATGCAGGACGAGCCGGGCGCCCGACATGCCGATCGGGTGACCCAGGGCGATGGCGCCACCGTTGACGTTCACCTTTTCCGTGGAGACGCCCAGGTCCTTCATTGACTGCACCGCGACAGCGGCGAAGGCCTCGTTGATCTCGATCAGGTCGAGGTCGGCGACCTCCAGGCCCTCCTTCTTCAGCGCGTGCAGGATGGCGTTGGAGGGCTGGGACTGCAGTGAGTTGTCCGGTCCGGCCACGTTGCCGTGGGCGCCGATCTCCGCGATCCACTCCAGGCCGAGCTCCTGCGCCTTGGCCTTGCTCATCACGACCACGGCCGCCGCGCCGTCGGAGATCTGCGAGGAGGTGCCCGCGGTGATCGTGCCGTCGCGGGTGAACGCCGGGCGGAGCTTGCCCAGGGACTCCGCCGTGGTGTCGGCGCGGATGCCCTCGTCCTTGCTGAAGACGACCGGCTCGCCCTTGCGCTGCGGGATCTCGACCGGGGTGATCTCCGCCTCGAAGACGCCGTTCTTCTGCGCGGCGGCGGCCCTCTGATGGCTCAGCGCGGCGATCTCGTCCTGCTCGGGACGCGCGATGCCGAGGCGGGTGTTGTGCTTCTCGGTGGACTCACCCATCGCGATGTTCTCGAAGGCGTCGGTCAGGCCGTCGTACGCCATCGCGTCGAGCATCTCGATCGCGCCGTACTTGAAGCCCTCGCGGGACTTGGGCAGCAGGTGGGGGGCGTTGGTCATGGACTCCTGGCCACCCGCCACCACGACGTCGAACTCACCCGCGCGGATCAGCTGGTCCGCGAGCGCGATCGCGTCGAGGCCCGACAGACACACCTTGTTGACGGTGAGCGCCGGGACGTTCATCGGGATGCCGGCCTTGACGGCGGCCTGCCGGGCCGGGATCTGGCCCGCCCCGGCCTGCAGCACCTGGCCCATGATCACGTACTGCACCTGGTCGCCGCCGATCCCCGCGCGGTCGAGGGCGGCCTTGATCGCGAAGCCGCCGAGGTCGGCGCCGGAGAAGGACTTGAGGGAGCCCAGCAGCCGTCCCATGGGCGTACGCGCGCCCGCGACGATCACCGAGGTCGTGCCGTTGGAGCCAGTCGATCCAGTCATGAGCTGCGATTCCCCTTACCGGCCTGCACAGGCCGAGGAGTGAACGAGGGTTTACTTCGAATGTACTGAGTGGCACTCCGTGCCGTCATCGGGCCGTCAGTGTGATCGCGCGCACGTTGCGTAACCACCTCGGGCGCGCTGCACTGACATCATGCTGACGCGAATCGACCACATCGGGATCGCCTGCCACGACCTCGACACGACCGTCGAGTTCTACCGTTCCACATACGGCTTCGAGGTGTTCCACTCCGAGGTCAACGAGGAGCAGGGCGTGCGCGAGGCCATGCTCAAGATCAACGACACGTCCGACGGGGGCGCCTCCTACCTGCAGCTTCTCGAACCGACGCGCGAGGACTCCGCCGTGGGCAAGTGGCTCGCCAAGAACGGCGAGGGCGTCCACCACATCGCTTTCGGTACGGCGGATGTGGACGGCGACGCCGAGGCCATCCGTTCCCAGGGCGTACGCGTTCTGTACGAAGAGCCCCGACGCGGCTCCATGGGGTCACGAATCACCTTCCTGCACCCCAAGGATTGCCACGGAGTACTGACAGAACTGGTCACATCGGCCCCTGTTGAGTCACCTGAGCACTGACCCTCGTACATATGGGCCGGTAGGGTTGGGCTCGGTCGCCCCTCACACCGGGGCGACCCGGTCCTGCCGTACGGCGGCAGGACCCAGCCGGGGTCCGGGTTTCGGGGGACGAGCGTCGGGGCAGCAGCCCATGCTCCGTCGTTGATCTGACACCATTCCCCGGGAGCCCCGTTCGGCGGATGGACGGAGCTCGTTCGGCAAGCTTGCGACCAGGGACGGATGGGACCGCGCAGTGCGGGGCTACGAGAGCCAGGAGCGGGAACCGGCGGCTGACGTCGACCACCTGACTCGGTTCGAAGCCGAGATGAAGCGGCTGAAGACCGAGCGGGAAAAGGCGATTCAGCACGCCGAGGACCTCGGCTACCAGGTCGAGGTGCTGCGCGCCAAGTTGCACGAGGCGCGTCGCACCATCATGTCCCGGCCCGCCTTCGACGGCGGCGATCTCGGGTACCAGGCCGAACAGATGCTGCGCAACGCGCAGATGCAGGCCGACCAGTTGCGTCAGGACGCCGAGCGCGAGCTCAGCCAGGTGCGGGCGCAGACCCAGCGGATCCTGCAGGAGCACGCCGAGCAGGCGGCCCGGCTGCAGGCGGAGCTGCATCAGGAGGCGGTCACCCGCCGCCAGCAGCTCGACCAGGAGCTCGCCGAGCGCCGGCAGAACGTCGAGTCGCACGTCAACGAGAACGTGGCCTGGGCCGAACAGCTGCGCGCCCGCAGCGAGGCGCAGGCCCGCCGGCTGCTCGACGAGTCGCGGGCGGAGGCCGAGCAGGCCCTGGCCGCGGCCCGCGCCGAGGCGGAGCGGGTCGCCTCCGAGGCACGCCAGCGGCTCCAGGCCGACGCCGAGGCGGCCCGCGCGGAGGCCGAGCAGCTCCTGCTGCGCGCCCGCACGGACGCCGAGCGGCTGCTGAACGCCGCCTCCACACAGGCCCAGGAGGCCAGCGACCACGCCGAGCAGCTGCGCACCTCCACGGTCACGGAGTCCGACGCGGCCCGCCGCCAGGCCGGTGAGCTCAGCCGCGCCGCCGAGCAGCGCATGTCCGAGGCCGAGGAGGCGCTGCGCAAGGCGCAGGCCGAGGCGGACAAGGTGCTCGCGGAGGCGAAGGCCGCCGCCGAGAAGGCGCTCGCCGGCGCGGAGGCGGCCAAGGAGCAGCGCACCCGTACCGCGAAGGAGCAGGTCGCCCGGCTGGTCAGCGAGGCCACCAAGGAGGCCGAGACCACCAAGGCGGACGCCGAGCAGCTCGTCGCCGACGCGCGCGCCGAGGCCGAGAAGATCGTCGCGGAGGCCTCGGAGAAGGCCCGCACGCTCACCGCCGAGGAGAGCGCCACCCAGCTGTCGAAGGCGGCGAAGACCGCCGAGGACGTCCTCAACAAGGCGCAGGAGGACGCTCAGCGCACCACGAAGGCCGCCGCCGAGGAGGCCGAGCGGATCCGCCGCGAGGCGGAGACCGAGGCCGACCGGCTGCGTGCCGAGGCGCACGACATCGCCGAGCAGCTCAAGGGCTCGGCGAAGGACGACACCAAGGAGTACCGCGCCAAGACGGTCGAGCTGCAGGAGGAGGCCCGTCGCCTGCGCGGCGAGGCCGAGCAGCTGCGCGCCGACGCGGTCGCCGAGGGCGAGAAGATCCGCGCGGAGGCCCGCAAGGAGGCCGTCCAGCAGATCGAGGAGGCGGCCCGCTCCGCCGAGGAGCTGCTGTCGAAGGCGAAGGCCGACGCGGACGAGCTGCGCCAGAAGGCCACCTCGGACAGCGAGAAGGTGCGCACCGAGGCCATCGAGCGCGCCACCACGCTGCGCCGGCAGGCCGAGGAGGTCCTGGAGCGCACCCGCGCCGAGGCCGAGCGCTCCCGCGAGGAGGCGGTCGAGCTCGCCGAGACCATCACCTCGAACGCCGAGCAGGCCGCGCGCGAGCTGCGCGAGGAGTCCGAGCGGGCGATCGAGGCCCGGCAGGCGGAGGCCACCGATGAGCTGACCCGGCTGCAGACGGAGGCGGAGGCCCGCCTCGCCTCCGCCGAGCAGGCGCTGACGGACGCCCGGGAGGAGGCCGCGCGGATCCGCCGCGAGGCCGCCGAGGAGACGGACCGGCTGCGTTCGGAGGCCGCGGAGCGGATCCGCTCCCTGCAGCAGCAGGCCGACGCCGAGGCCGACCGGCTGCGCAACGAGGCCGCTTCCGACGCGGCCGCCTCGCGCGCCGAGGGCGAGGCCGTCGCCGTCCGGCTGCGTTCCGAGGCCGCCGCCGAGGCGGAGCGGCTGAAGTCGGAGGCGCAGGACACCGCCGACCGGGTGCGCGCGGAGGCGCAGGCCGCGGCCGAGCGGCTGTCCGCCGAGGCGTCCGAGACGCTGGCCGCCGCCCAGGAGGAGGCCGCCCGGCGCCGGCGCGAGGCCGAGGAGCTCCTCGGCTCCGCCCGCCAGGAGGCCGGCCAGGAGCGCGAGCGGGCCCGCGAGCAGAGCGAGGAGCTGCTGGCCTCGGCGCGCAAGCGCGTGGAGGAGGCGCAGACCGAGGCCGTCCGTCTGGTCGAGGACGCGGACCGGCGGGCCGGCGAGATGGTGTCGGCGGCCGAACAGCACGCGCAGCAGGTGCGCGACTCGGTGGCCGGGCTGCACGAGCAGGCCCAGGAGGAGATCACCGGGCTCCGCTCCGCCGCCGAGCACGCGGCGGACCGCACCCGGCGCGAGGCCGAGGAGGAGGCGGACCGCGTACGCGCCGACGCCTACGCCGAGCGGGAGCGGGCCGCGGAGGACGCGGGCCGGGTCCGCCGGGAGGCGAACGAGGCGTCGGAGGCCGCGCAGGAGCTGGCCGAGCGGACCGTCGGCGAGGCGATCGCCGAGGCGGAGCGGCTGCGTTCGGAGGCGTCCGCGCACGCGCAGCGGGTGCGCACCGAGGTCTCGGACGCCATCGCGCAGGCCGACCAGGACGCGTCGCGCACCCGGGCGGACGCCCGCGACGACGCCAACCGCATCCGCTCGGACGCGGCGACGCAGGCCGACACCCTCATCAACGAGGCCCGCAGCGAGGCGGAGCGGCTCCAGAACGAGACCGTCGCGGAGGCCGAGCGCCTGCAGTCCGAGACGATCGCGGAGGCCGAGCGGCTGCGCGCCGAGTCGGTCGCCAAGGCGGAGAAGCTGATCCAGGACGCGGCCGGGGACGCGGAGCGGCTGCGCGCCGAGGCCGCCGAGACGGTGGGATCCGCGCAGCGGCACGCGGAGCGGATCCGCTCCGACGCGGAGCGCGTCAGGACAGAGGCGGCCGTGGAGGCCGACCGGCTGATGAGCGTGGCCCGCGAGGAGGCCGACTCGACGCTGGACGAGGCCCGCAAGGAGGCCAACAAGCGGCGCTCCGAGGCGGCCGAGCAGGTCGACACCCTCATCACGGAGACCGCGGCCGAGGCGGACAAGCTGCTCACCGAGGCGCAGCAGCAGGCGCAGAAGACCACCGCGGAGGCGGAGGCGCAGGCCGACTCGATGGTGGGCGCCGCCCGCAGCGAGGCGGAGCGGCTGGTGTCCGAGGCGACCGTCGAGGGCAACTCCCGGGTAGAGAAGGCGCGGACGGACGCCGACGAGCTGCTGGTCGGGGCCCGCCGGGACGCCACCGCGATAAGGGAGCGGGCGGAGGAGCTGCGCGACCGCATCACCAACGAGATCGAGTCGCTGCACGAGCGGGCCCGCCGCGAGGCCGCCGAGACGATGAGGTCGACCGGGGACCGTTGCGACGCGCTCATCAAGGCGGCCGAGGAGCAGCTCGCCAAGGCGCAGGCCAAGGCGAAGGAGCTGGTGTCGGACGCCAACTCCGAGGCCGGCAAGGTGCGTATCGCCGCGGTGAAGAAGGCCGAGGGGCTCCTCAAGGAGGCCGAGCAGAAGAAGTCGACGCTGGTGCGCGAGGCCGAGGAGCTCAAGGCCGAGGCGATTCGCGAGGCGCGGCGCACGGTCGAGGAGGGCAAGCGCGAGCTGGAGGTCCTGGTGCGCCGGCGCGAGGACATCAACGCCGAGATCTCCCGGGTCCAGGACGTGCTGGAGGCGCTGGAGTCGTTCGAGGCGCCGGGCGGGGGCAAGGACGGGGGCGTCAAGGCGGCTGCGGCCATCGGAGCCCCTCGATCGGGTGGGAAGTCCTCGGACGGCTAGCGGAATGTGTGGATTGCGTTAAATTCTTGGGCGTTTGCCCGCACCTTTGGCAAGCGGTCCGCCGCCGGGCCACCCAAAAGGGGTGTCATTCTCCAGATCAAACACGCATACGCTCGATGACACACCGCAAAGGCCCCTAGGATTCCACCTATCACCTCACCGGTCTCATTCGACAGGAACCCCATGAGCGACACTTCCCCCTACGGCTTCGAGCTTGTGCGGCGTGGGTACGACCGCGCTCAGGTGGACGAACGCATCTCGAAGCTCGTCTCCGACCGTGACAGCGCTCTGGCCCGTATCACTGCTCTGGAAAAGCGCATCGAGGAGCTTCACCTCGAGACGCAGAACGCCCAGGCCCAGGTAAGCGACGCGGAACCGTCGTACGCCGGTCTCGGTGCGCGTGTCGAGAAGATCCTCCGCCTCGCCGAGGAAGAGGCCAAGGATCTGCGCGAGGAGGCCCGTCGCGCGGCCGAGCAGCACCGTGAGCTCGCCGAGTCCGCGGCCCAGCAGGTGCGCAACGACGCAGAATCGTTCGCTGCGGAGCGCAAGGCCAAGGCTGAGGACGAGGGCGTCCGGATCGTCGAGAAGGCCAAGAGCGACGCGTCGCAGCTGCGTTCCGAGGCGCAGAAGGACGCGCAGTCGAAGCGTGAGGAGGCCGACGCCCTCTTCGAGGAGACCCGTGCCAAGGCCGCCCAGGCCGCCGCCGACTTCGAGACCAACCTGGCCAAGCGCCGCGAGCAGTCGGAGCGCGACCTCGCGTCCCGTCAGCAGAAGGCGGAGAAGCGTCTCGCGGAGATCGAGCACCGCGCGGAACAGCTGCGCCTGGAGGCCGAGAAGCTGCGCACCGACGCCGAGCGTCGTGCGCGTCAGACCGTCGAGACGGCGCAGCGTCAGGCCGAGGACATCGTGGCCGACGCCAACGCCAAGGCGGACCGCATCCGTTCGGAGTCCGAGCGCGAGCTGGCGGCTCTCACCAACCGCCGCGACTCGATCAACGCTCAGCTGACGAACGTGCGCGAGATGCTCGCCACGCTGACCGGCGCCGCGGTGGCCGCCGCCGGCACGCCGTCCACGGACGACGAGCCGATCTCCCGTGGGGTTCCGGCGCAGCAGTCCCGGTAACGTCCGGGGGTACGGCGACCGAACATCGGTGAAGCCCTTTGCCACTCCGGTGGCAGAGGGCTTTGTCGCGCTCTAGCGTGGCCGCATGATCGAGCTCGAGGGGCTGACGAAGCGGTACGGCGAGAAGGTGGCGGTGAACGACCTCACCTGCACCGTCAGACCGGGCATCGTCACGGGCTTCCTCGGCCCCAACGGCGCCGGCAAGTCCACCACCATGCGGATGATGCTGGGCCTCGACCGGCCGTCGGCCGGGGACGTCCGGATCGACGGGCAGCACTACGACCGGCTCAAGGACCCTCTGAAGTGCATCGGCGCCCTGCTGGACGCCAAGGCCATGCACGGCGGGCGCAGCGCCTTCAACCATCTGCTGTGTCTGGCGCAGAGCAACGGCATCCCCCGGAGCCGGGTGCACGAGGTGCTGGACACCGTCGGCCTGACGGCGGTGGCGAAGAAGAAGGCCAAGGGGTTCTCGCTGGGCATGGGCCAGCGGCTGGGCATCGCGGGCGCGCTCCTCGGCGACCCGCGGATCCTGATGTTCGACGAGCCGGTCAACGGGTTGGACCCCGAGGGCATCCACTGGATCCGCAACCTGATGAAATCGCTGGCCGCGCAGGGGCGGACGGTGTTCGTCTCCTCCCACCTGATGAGCGAGATGGCGCTGACGGCCGACCACCTCGTGGTGATCGGGCAGGGCCGGCTGCTCGCCGACACCTCCATGGCCGACTTCATCGCGCAGAACTCGCGGTCGTACGTGCGGGTCCGCACCCCGCAGCGCGAACGGCTGCTCGACGTCCTGCACGGCGCCGGGATCACCGTCGTGGAGACCGGCAACGGCACGCTGGAGGTGGACGGCGGCAAGCCCGAGCGCATCGGGGAGCTGGCCGCGCAGCACCAGGTCGTGCTGCATGAGCTGAGTCCGCAACGGGCCTCGCTGGAGGAGGCGTTCATGCAGCTGACCGCGGAGTCGGTGGAGTACCACGCGCACACGGACGCACCCCCGGAGCAGCGGTGGGGCGACGACTGGACGAGGAGCTGACGATGGCGGCGACCCAGGTCATCCGGTCCGAGTGGACCAAGATCCGGTCGGTGGCGTCCACGGTGTGGACGCTCTCCCTCGCGGTGGTCGTCACCGTCGCCCTCGGCATGCTGATCTCGGCGTTGTCGAACAACGACTTCGACCACATGAGCCGCAACGACCGGCTCTCGTTCGATCCCACGTTCATCAGCTTCGCCGGGATGAGCCTCGGCCAGCTCGCGATGATCGTGTTCGGGGTGCTGGTCGTGTCGAACGAGTACAGCACCGGGATGATCCGCACCTCGCTGGCGGCGGTGCCGCAGCGCGGCGTCTTCCTGTTCAGCAAGATCGCCGTGGCCGGCGGGCTGGCGCTGGCCGTCGGCCTCGCCACCAGCTTCGTCACGTTCTTCGGCGGTCAGGCCATGCTCGGCTCCCACCGGGCGGCGATCGGGGACAGCGGGGTCCTGCGGGCGGTCATCGGCGGTGGCCTCTACATGACCCTCATCGCCGTGTTCTCGATGGGCGTGGCCACGATGCTGCGCTCGCCGATGCTCTCGCTCGGCATCCTGATGCCGTTCTTCTTCCTGATCTCGAACATCCTCGGCAACGTCTCCGCTACGAAGAAGGTCGGCCGGTACCTGCCCGATCAGGCAGGCAGCAAGATCATGCGGGTGGTGACGCCGATCGACGACGACACCCCGTACGGGCCGTGGGGCGGGTTCGCCATCATGGCGCTGTGGGTGGTGGCCGCGCTGGCGGGCGGCTACCTGCTGCTGAAGAAGCGCGACGCCTGACAGGACCCGACGCCTGACAGGACCCGAGGCCTGACAGGACCCGGCGCCTGACGCTTCGGTCTTTGCTTTCATTTGAGCGGAACCGTCAGCGCCCCGATATCCTCCTAACCCTTACGGGGGCGTGCGCCCTGCTGTCCTGATCCTTTCGATGGGTGCGGAGCATGATCGAAGCAGTCGGCCTGACCAAGCGCTACGGCGACAAGACCGCTGTTCACAACCTTTCCTTCCAGGTGCGGCCCGGCGCCGTGACCGGCTTCCTCGGACCCAACGGCTCGGGCAAGTCGACGACCATGCGGATGATCCTCGGCCTGGACAACCCGACCGCGGGCACGGTGACGATCGGCGGCTATCCGTACCGCAAGCTGCCGAACGCGGCCCGCCAGGTGGGCGCGCTGCTCGACGCCAAGGCGGTGCACGGGGGCCGGCACGCCCGTAACCACCTGCTGTGCCTGGCCCAGCTGTCCGGCATCCCGGCCCGCCGGGTCGACGAGGTGCTCGGCGTCGTCGGCCTCCAGGACGTGGCCAAAAAACGCTCCAAGGGTTTCTCCCTGGGCATGGGGCAGCGGCTCGGCATCGCGGCCGCGCTGCTCGGCGACCCGCAGGTGCTGCTCTTCGACGAGCCGGTCAACGGCCTCGACCCCGAGGGCATCCTCTGGGTGCGCAACCTGATGAAGTCCCTGGCCGCCGAGGGCCGCACGGTGTTCGTCTCCTCCCACCTGATGAGCGAGATGGCCCTGACCGCGGACCATCTCGTCGTCATCGGGCGCGGACAGCTCCTGTCCGACATGAGCGTCACCGACTTCATCTCGGCCAACTCCGCCGACTTCGCCAGGGTGCGCACCCCGCACACCGACCCGCCGCTGCGCGAGAAGCTGGCCTCGGCGCTGACCGAGGCGGGCGGCCACGTGCTGCCCGAGCCGGACGGCGCGCTGCGGGTGACCGGTCTGCCGCTGCCCCGCATCAGCGACATCGCCCACGACTCCGACGTCCGTCTGTGGGAGCTGTCGCCGCATCAGGCCTCGCTGGAGGAGGCGTACATGCGGATGACGCAGGGCGCCGTCGACTACCGCTCGACCGTCGACCAGAAGGCCGGACTCCAGCAGCCGCTGCCGCCGGGCGTCCAGCCGCCGATGCCGGTGCCGGGACAGGGACAGCCGGGCTGGTACGCCCCGCCGCCCCCGCAGCAGGGCTACGCGGCCCCCCAGTCCGCCCAGACGCCTCCGGCGGCCCCCTACGGGGCGTACGGCGTCCCCGGCGCGCCGGGGACGGCTCCCGGACCCGGTGGAGCCAACCCGTACGCGGCGCCCGCACAGGCCCCGGCAGCGCAGGCTCCCGCCCCGGCCCAGGCCCCTGCCGCGCCCGCCACCCCTGCCCCCGCCCCCGACGCCGCCCCTGCCCCCGACGCCGCTCCGACCAAGTCCGAGGACGCCCGATGAGCACCCCGCAGCACCAGTCGCCGCAGGCCGCGCCCGCCTGGCAGGCGCCCGGTCCCTCGTACGGCCAGGCCGGCCCCGGCTACACCTCGCCGATCCCGGTCGTGCGCACCCACCTCGGGCATGCCGTCGCGTCGGAGTGGACCAAGATCCGGTCGGTGCGTTCCACGATGTGGACGCTGGGCGTGTTCGTGCTGCTCGTCGTCGGCATCGGCCTGCTGGCCGGCGCGGTGGTCGCCTCGAGCGCCTCCGAGAGCGACCTCGGCGACCAGACCGCCCTGTCGTTCGGGTTCTTCGGGATCCTGCTGGGCAGCATGTGCGTCATCACGCTGGGCGTGCTGACCACGGCCTCGGAGTACGGCACGGGCATGATCCGCACGACCATGGTGGCCTGTCCGTCGCGCGGCCGGGTCCTCGCGGCGAAGGCGGTCGTCTTCTTCGCCGTCGCCTTCACGGTGACGCTCCTGTCGTCCGGCCTCGTCGCGCTGATGCACGTGGGGATGCTGGGCCAAGCCCGGCAACCGACCGGCGAGGAGTGGCTGAAGGCCACCGTCGGCGTGTCCCTGTACGTCGCGCTGCTCGGGCTGCTCTCGCTGGCCGTCGGTTCGATCATCCGGCACTCGGCCGGCGCGATCACCATCATGATCGGCGTCCTGCTGGCCCCGCTGGTCATCGCGATCTTCATGTTCTCGTCCTCGCTGGAGAACCTGCGCCAGGCCCTGTTCGAGTACTCGATCCCGAACCAGCTGGGCGTCTTCTACGCGACCTCGCTCAGCGAGAGCGGCCCGAGCGGCTGGGACCCGCTGTGGATCGCGCTGGGCGTGACCGCCGTCGCCCTCGGCGCCGCCTTCGCCCTGCTGGAGAAGCGGGACGTCTGATCCGCCGCGAGGCCGCCCGATCCGTTCGGGGCCGGGGCCGGGGCTAGAACCTCGGCGCGTTACGGGACCGCTGCACCCCCGGGGTGCGGCGGTCCCGTGCGTTCCAGCACGCCTTGTGCCAGTGCCGGCGGTCGTCGACGCCGGCGTGCTCGGGCCAGGCGACGACGTGCGGGACGCCGTCGGGGATCAGCTGGTCGCAGCCGGGGCACCGGTACGCCTTGCCCTGCGCGCTCGAACCGGCCACGTGCCGCACGCTCCACCGCTCGCCCTGCCAGGCCTCCGCCGACTGCCAGCCGCCGTAACGGCTCGCGGTGTCGTCCTCGGCGCTCCGGCCGGACGAGCTCTCACCCTTGGGTCGGTTGCGGCGCGGGGACACGGGACACCTCACGGGGCTCTACGGGAAGCGGGCTCGGCGTCCAGCGTACGCGGCCCGGACCGGGGCACCCGGGGGGCAGCCGTCCCCCGCAAGTCACCCTGCCGAACGCCGCATTCTGCAGACAATCCGCAAATCTCTCCGCCAGGCCGTGTCCTCGGCACGTGTCGGACGGTTATGCCCGGTGGGGGAGCTCCGTGTCGGAGCCAAGGAAGCAGGAATGTCCATGCGTGTCGGAAGTTTCGTGTTGGGAGCCCAGTTCCCCGGCCAGGGCCAGGGTGAGGCGCTGCACCGTGCCGTCCGCTCGGCCGAGGTGGCCGAGGAAGCGGGCCTGGACTCGGTCTGGCTGGCCGAGCACCACTTCGTGCCGTACGGCACGTGCCCGTCGGCGGTCACGCTCGCCGCGCTGCTGCTGGGCCGCACCCGGCGCATCCGGGTCGGCACGGCGGTCAGCGTGCTGCCCACCGTCCATCCCGTGGCCCTCGGCGAGCAGGCCGCGCTGCTGCACCTGACGAGCGGCGGCCGTTTCTCCCTGGGCGTGGGCCGCGGCGGCCCGTGGGTCGACCTGGAGGTGTTCGGCCCGGGCCTGCAGGCGTACGAGCAGGGGTTCCCGGAATCACTCGATCTGCTGGTCCGCTGGCTGCGCGAGCCCTCGGTCGGAGCGGACGGCGAGCGCTTCCGCTTCCGCGAGGTCCCCGTGGTGCCCAGGCCCTCGGAGGCCCTGACCGACACGCCGGGGCCGGAGGTCGTCGTGGCGTGCACCTCGCCCGCGAGCGTACGGCTGGCCGCCGAGCGCGGGCTGCCGATGCTGCTCGGGATGCACGTCGGGGACGAGGAGAAGGCCGAGATGGTCGCCCAGTGGCGGCGCTGCGCGCGGGCGGCCGGGCGCTCCGGGGACGAGATCCGCGCCGCGGCGCACGTCTCGGCGGGCGTCTGCCAGATCGCGGACCGGCGCACGGACGCCGTGGAGACCTTGGTGAAGGCGATGCCGGGCTGGCTGAGGCAGGGCCTGGACGCCCATGTGACGGTGGACGGCCGAGCCCGCAGCATGCGGGACCCGGTGGCGTACACCGAACTGCTCTGCGGGCTGCACCCGGTGGGCACCCCGCGGTTGTGCGCCGACCGCCTGGCGGCGACCAGCGAGCGGACCGGCATCTCGCGCTTCGCCCTGCTCGTCGAGGGCTCCGGTGACCTGGCGGCCACGGAGGAGAACGTACGGCGGCTGGGCTCGGAGGTGCTCCCCCACCTCCGGTGAACAGCCCAGCCGACCACGAGGCCTGCCGCTCCCGTGTCTGTGGAACCTCCCGCGTCAGGAGCGGCAAGCGACAGCTTCACAGGTTCAGCAGTCCCGGAATTCCGGGGACTGGTTCAGCACCTGGCTGCGGACCGAGGTGAAGCGGCTGAGCTTCTCGTCGACAGCCGGGTCCAACGGGAACACCGCCACCCGGTGGCAGTTCTGGAAGGCCAGCCGCACACCGAAGTGCCGCTGCAGCGCACCGCGTATGGCGTCACTCGCGAGCGCGCGCAGCAGCTGACCGCGTGCCTGCTCGTCCGGCGGGGGCGTCTGGTTGTCGGCGAAGTCTCCGCCGTCCACCTTCAGCTGGGCCACCAGGGAGCTGACCATCTCCCACGCGTAGGGCAGGGAGGTCCGGACGCAGTCGACGAATTCTGCTTCGTCGACCTCGCCTCGCTCGGCCTGATCGAGTAGGGCCGGTGAGACGTCGAGCGACATGGGTACTCCTCTCGCACCCCCGGGACAACAGGGGTTGACGGACAGGGAAAGGGAGTCCGCATGCCGAAACACCGCACACGCTGAGTACACGCATCGCGACCTCCCGTTCACTACGGTAGGCAACGGACCGTGACCGCACCAGGAGAATGGGCACATAGGGAACCCGGGTTGGGCACACTATCGGCCACTGTCGAGTGCCCGCCGAACGATCTTTTTCCAGGGCGAATCGCTTGGGGGCAGGCGCGTCGGATAGCGTTGCGCCCCATGCGTCTCGTCATCGCCCGGTGCTCCGTCGACTACGCCGGCCGGCTCACCGCCCATCTCCCCTCCGCCCCCCGCCTCATCCTGGTGAAGGCGGACGGCAGCGTCTCCATCCATGCGGACGACCGGGCCTACAAGCCCCTGAACTGGATGTCGCCGCCCTGCACGCTCAAGGAGGGCGCGGGCGACGACGAGGGCGTGTGGACCGTCGTCAACAAGGGCGGCGAGAAGCTCATCATCACGATGGAGGAGATCCTCCACGACTCGTCGCACGAACTGGGCGTCGATCCCGGCCTGATCAAGGACGGCGTGGAAGCACACCTCCAGGAGCTGCTCGCCGACCGCATCGAGACCCTCGGCGAGGGCTACACCCTCATCCGCCGCGAGTACATGACCGCCATCGGCCCGGTCGACATCCTGTGCCGGGACGCGGAAGGCGGCACCGTCGCGGTGGAGATCAAGCGGCGCGGCGAGATCGACGGGGTCGAGCAACTCACCCGCTACCTGGAGCTGTTGAACCGCGACCCGCACCTCGCGCCGGTGCGCGGCGTGTTCGCGGCCCAGGAGATCAAGCCCCAGGCCCGCGTGCTGGCCACGGACCGCGGCATCGGCTGCACGGTCCTCGACTACAACGCCCTGCGCGGCATCGAGGACGACAAGCTGCGCCTGTTCTGACCACGTCCGCGCGCGGGCACACGACGACGGGCCGGGCCTCCTCCAGGGGCCCGGCCCGTCGTCGTGTGCCCGCGGGCTCAGATCACCTGGTCCGGCGAGGGCGGTGTGCCGGTGCCCGCGGCGGGTCCGGCGGAGGTGCGGGAGCCGCCCGGGGAGGACGACATCGAGCTGCTCGCCGAGTTCGACGTGGCGCCGGTCGGCGTCCCGGTGGGTGTGCCGGTGTCCGACGGGGACGGGCTCGCGGAGGCGGACGGGCTCGGGGAGGACGACGCCGACGGCGACGGCGAGGGCCTCGCGCTGTGGCTGGCCGACGAGGAAGGCCTGGGCGTGCCGGACGGCGAGCCGCTGTGTCCGGGGCCGGGCGAACCGCTCGCGTCCGGGGACGGGTCGGCCGACCCCGACGGCGTCGGGTCGTCCGAGGTGCCCATCGTGCCGTCCGGACCGGGGTCGGTCGGCCTGCTGCTCGCCTCGCCCGTGTCGGAGGACGCTCCCCCGTCGCCGGGGGCGCCGGAGCCGTCGCCGCCGTCGTTCTGGCCGGCGTCGGCGGTCGGGCTGACGCCCACCCGGTCGGAGGGGTTGTGGGCGTCGTTGTCGGAGGTCGCGCCGAGCGTGACCACCGTGCCGAGCACGGCGACGAGCAGCGCGCCCGCCCCGGCCGCGACGAGGTTGCGCCGGGCCAGGCCCCGCAGACCGGCGCGGTGGTGCCGGGCCGGCGGGTGCGGCGGCTCGCGGCGGGCGACGAGGGTCTCCGCCTCCGGCGCGAAGGACGGGAGCGCCGCCTGGACGGGACGCGGCGGGGGCGCAGGCTCCTCCTGGCGGGCCTCGGGCGCCTCCTCCTCGGCCGTCGCCGTCAGCAGGCCGGGTACGTCGCCGCAGGCGTCGGCGACCAGCGCGAGGGCGCGGCGGCCGGCCACGGTGCCGCGCTTGTCGGCGATGACCCCGCGCAGGGCGAGGGAGGCCTCCAGCTCGGAGCGGGCGCGGTCGAGGTCGCCGGTGCACAGGGCGAGGACGCCCAGTTCGTGGTGGAAGTAGGCCCGGTCGGCGGACTCGCCGGCCATGCGGGCGGCTTCGGCGCCCTCGTACAGGGCGCTCTCCCAGGCGCGCCAGTGCAGGCCCGCGGCGAACGCGGGTGCGGCGGTGCGGGCGAGCTGGACCGCGGTGGCCTCCTCGCCCTCGTCGGGGCGGGTGGTGCCCGGGACGACGGCGGCGAGGGCGGCGAGCACGGCGTCGGCCTCGGCGCACACCCGCTCGGGAGTGACCGAGGGATGTCCGGCCCACCAGGCGTAGTGCTGGGCGGCGGTGTGGACGCGGGCCTCGACGTCGTCGGCGTATCCGGCGGCCTCCAGCTGGGTCTGGACTCCGGCGGCGAGGCGGTAGCGGGTGCCGACCGGGGTGACGAGTCCGCACGCGGCCAGTTCGCCGAGGGCCGCGTCGGCGTGGGTGTCGCCGACCAGGGCGGGCAGATGGGCCTGGTGCGGGACCTCGCCGCCGAGAGCGACGGCGAAGCGCAGCGCGGCGCGGGCGGAGGCGCTGAGGCGGGCGGCGAGCAGCGGCGCGGGCGCGGCGGCCTCGCCGAGCGAGGGCAGGGGTATCTCCTCCGCCTCGCCGGCCCCGGCGACGGCGTCCGCCGGGCCGGTGAACGGCCGGGCGTCCTCGAAGACGCCGAAGGCGTCCACGGCGTCGGCTTCGGCCCGCAGCCGGTCGCGCTGCGAGAGCAGGGCCCCGGCCTGGACGAACCGCAGCGGCAGCCCCTCGGACTCGAACCAGAGGTCGCCGGCCCAGTTGGCCTCCTCCTCGGTGAGGACCCGGCCGACGGCCTGCTCGATGACCTCGACGCCGCCCGCGCGGTCGAGCCCGGTGAGGGCGACCTCCTCGACGGCGGACTCGGCGGACGGCGCCGGCGCGTCCGGGGCGGCGCCGAGCAGGAAGGCGCACTCGGGCGTCGCGTCGAGCAGTCCGTCGAGTTCCGCGCCGCCGAGGTCGATGTCGTCGACGACGACGACCGCGCCGACCTCGCGGACGAGGGCGCGCAGCTCGTCGTCCCCGGGACGGTGCCGGGGGGCGTCGTGGACGGCGTGGAAGAGGTCGTGCAGCAGGTCGGACGCGGTGCGGCCGAATCCGGAGAGGCGGACGACGCCGTCGGGGGCGAGGTCCTCGCAGTCCTCGGCGACGAGGTCGAGGAGGCTGGTGCGGCCGGAGCCGGGGGCGGCGGTGACGCGGACGGAACGGCCGCGGGCGAGCAGCCGGACCAGTTGTTCGCGTTCGTCCTGGCGGCCCTGGAGCGGCCACGGGGGGCGGCCCGGGCCGGCGGGCGCGGGCGGGCGGGCGGCGCGCTCGGTCTCGGCGCGCTGCTCGGGCGTGCGCTTGGCGGCCCGCCCGGTCTCCTCCGCCCCGGGCGGCCGGCGTTCTATCTCGCTGCCGTCCACCGGGTTGACGGTGAGCAGGTGTTCGCCGACGACGAGCCGCACCGTGCGGGCCTGGGCCGGCTGGTGCTGACCGAAGTCGGGTGTGAGGGGATCCCGGGAAGGACGCGGGCGCGGCGCTTTCCCGTCGCCGTCATGGCCGTGGTCCTCGGGTCCCCGCGGGTTCGGGTCCATAGGTTCGAGCCCCCAAAAGCGTCGTGTGGCGGTAGCCCCTCCCGGCCTTGCTGCACACTGCGCTGTCGCTTCTGGTCCGGTGCCCGCTCGAGGCTGAGAGCGGCGGGCAGACGAACCGTAAACCTTCGCACAGTATGTGCGACAGCCCGGGGTACCACGCCGCCCGAAGCATCACGGTCTCGTGAGGATTGCGCCTGTCACGCGTTTCCCGCGCAGGCCACGGCCCTCTTGGGTCACACCCGGGGCAGCGACTCCACGCCGATGCCGCCCTCGATCGCGAGGATGCGGTGCAGCCGGGTCGCCACCAGCAGGCGTTGCATCTGCGGCGGTACGCCACGCAGCACCAGCCGTCGGCCGCAGCGGCCGGCCCGCCGATGGACGCCCATGATGACGCCGAGTCCGGTGGCGTCCCAGGAATCCAGTTCGGACAGGTCGAGCACGAGGTCGCCGACTCCGTCGTCGACGGCCGTGTGCAGGGCCGTACGGGCGTCCGCCGCGCTGCGGACGTCGAGACGGCCCCCGACGACCAGCTCGACGTGGTCGCCCCTGATGTGCATAGCGCTCCCCTAAGCGTGCGTCTCGTGCTCCGCGGTGTGATGTCCGGTCGTGCGTTGCATCCTCTGACTGCGTGAAGCGGCCGGAGGTTGCCGTCTGTGAGCGAACCGATACGGAATTCACCCGCAGGGGTGAGGCCTGTGGGGCCTGTGCGGTGTGCGCCTGTAGAAGCCCTGCCCGCTCACGCGTCCGATGTCACCGGCGTTCAGCCATCCGGCGCAGCCGTTCCGGTCGCCCGTCCGGTTGCCCGTCCCTGTACCTGTCCGTGTGCCTCTCGGCCGGAGATTAGCGGTCGCGGGGCGCTGTGTGACCGGTTAGTAACGCGTTTCACGTCTCAGGGCGTGAGACGCCGGTCACGTCGTCAATTCCTGTCCGATTCCCACCGATTGGCCCTGAAGTGACCCCGGGTCGCCGCAGTGACGCAGGGAACGGAACGCACCGGCGGGGACGGTCTAGATTGGCGGCATGGTCAATCTGACGCGCATCTACACCAGGACCGGCGACCAGGGCACCACCGCTCTCGGCGACATGAGCCGGGTCGCCAAGACCGACCTGCGCATCGCCGCGTACGCGGACGCCAACGAGGCGAACGCGGTGATCGGCACGGCGCTCGCGCTGGGCGGGCTCGACGAGGAGCTCGTCGCGGTCCTCACCCGCGTCCAGAACGACCTGTTCGACGTGGGCGCGGACCTGTCGACGCCGGTGGTCGAGCACCCCGAGTTCCCGCCGCTGCGGGTGGAGCAGTTCTACGTCGACCGGCTGGAGGCGGACTGCGACCGCTTCAACGAGCGGCTGGAGAAGCTGCGGTCGTTCATCCTGCCCGGCGGGTCCCCGGGGGCGGCCCTGCTGCACCAGGCCTGCACGGTCGTCCGGCGGGCCGAACGCTCCACCTGGGCGGCGCTGGAGGTGCACGGCGAGGTGATGAACCCGCTGACCGCGACCTACCTCAACCGGCTCTCGGACCTCCTCTTCATCCTGGCCCGCACGGCCAACAAGGCCACGGGCGACGTGCTGTGGGTGCCGGGCGGCGAACGCTGACGGGACGCGCCCCCGGCGGGGCGGACGAGCGGGGCGGACGAGCGGGGCGCTAGTCCAGTTTGGCCGGTTTCCGCTCCGGTTCGCCCTTCGGCCGCTTCTTCGGGAAGAGGGTGTAGCTCACGGCGATGACGAGGTTCACGCCGACGACGAACAGCATCCGCCACTGCCACGCCCGCAGCGAGTCGGTCCGGCCGTCGCCGCCCACGTACCAGACGGCCGCCTGGAGCAGGGCGGCGGCGGTCAGCGCGCCGAGGATCCAGCGGGCGGCGACCTTCCACTCGTGGACGGCGCGGGCCGCGCCGTACCTCGGCGGGCGCACGGGCGGCGGGCCGCCGGCGAAGCGATGGGCGACCCGGGCGTCGGCCCACCTGATCGTGGAGCGGCCGAGTCCCACGGTGAAGCCGATGTAGACGGCGGCGAGGCCGTGCCGCCAGTCCGGCTCGGCGCCGTTCTTGAGGTCGACCGCGGTCACGGCGAACAGCACGACCTCCAGCAGCGGCTCGCACAGCAGCAGGGCCAGACCCGCCCTCGGCATGCGGAACACGTACCGGAAGGCCAGTCCGGCGGCCAGCAGCACCCAGAAAGCCACCTCGCAGGCGACGATCAGCGCGACGATCACGGTTCGCTCCTCTCGGTCGTCTCCCAGGCTCCCGCCGCTCCGGCTCGCCTTCGTCGTCGCCGATGACGAACCGGCGGTACATCGAAAGATGCAGTTCGGGACCGTCCCCGGGGAGCAGGCGCCACACGCGGGGGGCGTGTTGGATGGAGGGCATGCCCGTACGACGACCGCCCCGTCCGCAC
Source organism: Streptomyces rishiriensis (assembly GCF_003112535.1). Lineage (GTDB taxonomy): Bacteria > Actinomycetota > Actinomycetes > Streptomycetales > Streptomycetaceae > Streptomyces > Streptomyces rishiriensis. The sequence continues at coordinate 20,866 of NZ_BEWA01000012.1, forward strand.
CGTTTCGACGTCTGCGTCGCGGCCGGCGGACTGCTCGGCGGACTGCTCCTGGTGGCCATGGGACTGAGCACCCGGCGCTCCGACGACCCGATCACCGTCTTCGACGGTCCCTGGCCGGTGCTGCTGCCGCTCATCGTGATGGCCGGCTGCGAACTGGTGCGCCGGGCGGCCCCGCGCACGGCGGTGATCGTCGCCGGCGTCACCGTCACCGCGGACCTCGCGACCCAGGGCAACCTGTCCACCGTGCTGATGTTCACCGACGTCATATACGCGGCCGTCCTGTACGGCCCGCTCGCCTCCGCCCGCCGCATCCAGTGGATCACCGGACTGCTCACGGTGGCGGGGACGCTGGTGCCGTTCGCGGTGTGGCGGGTGCCGGAGGCGCTGCTGATCGGCGTGCTCGTGGGCATCGTCGCGTACGGGCCGGCCGCCACCGGCTGGATCGTGCGCGATCACCGTGACGCCGCCGAGGCCGCACGGCTGCGGGCCGAGCAGACCGCGCTGCTCGCCGAGGCGGACCGCGCCCAGGCGGTCACGGCCGAGCGGGCGCGGATGGCGCGGGAGTTGCACGACATGGTCGCCAACCACCTCTCCGCGATCGCCATCCACTCGACGGCGGCCCTCTCGCTCGACGATCCGGACACCTCCCGGCAGGCCCTGACCGTGATCCGCGAGAACAGCGTCGCGGGGCTGACGGAGATGCGGCGGCTGATCGGAATCCTGCGCGACGGCAGCGGGGACCGCGAGCCGGCCGCCGCTCCCACCCTCGACGGTCTGCGGGCCCTGGTCGACGGCGCCCGCGCCAACGGACTCGACGTCAGCCTCGACGCCGACCACGGCACGGTCCCCACTCCCGTCGAGTTCGCCGCCTACCGCATCGTCCAGGAGTCGCTGACCAACGCCCTCAAGCACGCGTGCCCCGGCCGGGTCACCGTCCACCTCGTCCAGCGCGACGGCGCCCTCGACCTGCGGGTGCGCAGTCCGTACGGTCACCGGGGCGGCCCCCGCGCCCCGGGCTCGGGCGCCGGGCTCGTCGGGATGCGGGAGCGGGCGGCGCTGCTCGGCGGCACGTTCGCCGCAGGGCCGGAGGGCTCGCGCTGGACCGTGCACGCCGTTCTGCCCCTCGCCGAAGGAGAGTCCGCATGAGCTCGGCCATCCGTGTCCTGGTCGCCGAGGACCAGTCCGCCGTCCGCGCGGGACTCGTCCTCATCCTGCGCAGCGCGCCCGACATCGAGGTGGTCGGCGAGGCGGCGGACGGCGAGCAGGCGGTGGCGCTGGCCCGGGAGCTGCGTCCCGACCTGGTGCTGATGGACGTTCAGATGCCCCGGCTGGACGGGGTGTCGGCGACCCGGAAGGTGGTCGAGGAGGGCCTCGCCGACGTGCTGGTGCTGACCACCTTCGACCTCGACGAGTACGTGTTCGGTGCGCTGCGGGCGGGCGCGGCCGGTTTCCTGCTGAAGAACACGGAAGCGAGGGATCTGCTGGCCGCGGTCCGGACGGTGGCGGGCGGGGAGGGGCTGATCGCCCCGGCCGTGACCCGGCGTCTGATCGCCGAGTTCGCCGCGCGGCCGGTCCCCCCGCCCGCCGCCGATCCCGCCGTGCTGGAATCGCTGACCCGGCGGGAGCGCCAGGTGCTGGCCTGTCTGGGCCGCGGGCTGTCCAACGCGGGGATCGCCGAACGCCTGGACATGGCGGAGGCGACGGTGAAGACCCATGTGAGCCGGCTGCTGGCGAAGCTGGAGCTGCGCAGCCGGGTCCAGGCCGCCGTGCTGGCACAGGAGTTGGGGATCAGGACCGGGCCCGAGTGACATCCGGAGACCGTCCGTGAACCACCGGGAGATCGCCCCGAAGCCGTTCGGGGGCAACCCGGAAGGCGGTCCGAGGTTTATCCTCGCGCACTGGTCCAGACCTATTGACCTGTGGTCCAGACCTTTCTATTCTCGCGGCACCGTGGGTGCGAAGGCTCAGTCGCACCCCCCAACTCCCCCCGAGGAGGCGCAGGATGCGCTTCAGACACCGAGCCGCAGCAGGGTTCGCGACCCTGTCGCTCCCGCTGGCAGGGCTGGTGGGCCTCACGGGCCCCGCCCACGCCGCGGCGGACTCGTCGGCGGCCACCGCCACCTACACCAAGGCGTCCGACTGGGGCACCGGCTTCGAGGGCAGGTGGACGGTGAAGAACACCGGTGCCACCGCCATCAGTTCATGGACGGTCGAGTGGGACTTCCCCTCCGGCACGTCCGTCACCTCCGCCTGGGACGCCGACGTCACGTCCTCCGGCCTCCACTGGACCGCCAAGAACAAGTCCTACAACGGCTCCCTCGCCCCCGGCGCCTCGGTCACCTTCGGCTTCAACGGCGCGGGAACCGGCTCGCCGTCCAACTGCAGGCTCAACGGCGGCGGTTGCGACGGCACGACCGTCCCGGGCGATGCCGCCCCGTCCGCTCCGGGCACCCCGACCGCGTCCGCCGTCACCGACACCTCGGTGAAGCTGGCCTGGTCGGCCGCCACCGACGACAAGGGCATCAAGAACTACGACGTCCTGCGTGACGGTTCCAAGGTCGCCACGGTGACGACGACCTCGTACACCGACACCGGTCTGACCGCCGGCACCGACTACTCCTACACCGTCCAGGCCCGCGACACCGCCGACCAGACCGGTCCGGCCAGCGGCGCGGTGGCCGTCCACACCACGGGCGGCGGCACCACTCCCCCGACCACCGGCGCCAAGGTCAAGCTCGGCTACTTCACCGAGTGGGGCATCTACGGCCGCAACTACAACGTCAAGAACCTGGTGACGTCGGGCTCGGCCGCGAAGATCACACACATCAACTACGCCTTCGGCAACGTCACGAACGGCCAGTGCGCGATCGGCGACTCCTACGCCGACTACGACAAGGCCTTCACCGCCGACCAGTCGGTGAGCGGCGTCGCCGACACCTGGGACCAGCCGCTGCGCGGCAACTTCAACCAGCTGCGCGAGCTGAAGGCCAAGTACCCGAACATCAAGGTGCTGTGGTCCTTCGGCGGCTGGACCTGGTCCGGCGGCTTCGCCCAGGCCGCGGCCAACCCGGCCGCGTTCGCGCAGTCCTGTTACAACCTCGTCGAGGACCCGCGCTGGGCCGACGTCTTCGACGGCATCGACATCGACTGGGAGTACCCCAACGCCTGCGGTCTGTCCTGCGACACCAGCGGGGCCGCGGCCTACAAGAACCTGATGCAGGCCCTGCGCGCCAAGTTCGGCACGGGCAACCTGATCACCGCGGCCACCACCGCCGACGGCTCCTCCGGCGGCAAGATCGACGCCGCGGACTACGCGGGCGCCGCGCAGTACGTCAACTGGTACAACGTGATGACGTACGACTTCTTCGGCGCCTGGGCGGCCCAGGGCCCGACCGCCCCGCACTCGCCGCTCACCTCGTACAGCGGCATCCCGACGGCCGGGTTCACGACGGCCGACGCGATGGCCAAGTTCAAGGCGAAGGGCGTGCCCGCGAGCAAGCTGCTCATCGGCATCGGCTTCTACGGACGGGGCTGGACCGGCGTCACCCAGGACGCCCCGGGCGGCACCGCCACGGGCCCGGCGGCCGGCACCTACGAGCAGGGCATCGAGGACTACAAGGTCCTCAAGACGTCCTGCCCGGCCACCGGAACGGTCGCCGGCACGGCGTACGCCAAGTGCGGCAGCAACTGGTGGTCCTACGACACCCCGGCCACCATCGCCGGAAAGATGACCTGGGCCAAGAACCAGGGCCTGGGCGGCGCGTTCTTCTGGGAGTTCAGCGGCGACACGGGCAACGGAGAGCTGGTGAGCGCCATCAGCAACGGGCTGTCATGAGCCGGTGCGCATGAGCCGGTGCGCATGACCGAGCACACATGACCGAGTGACCGCGCGACCTTCGCCCTCTCCCGGAACCGATTCCGGGGGAGGGTGAACGCGGTTACGCCACATTCACCCGCTGGCCGGGCGGGGCCGCCTCCAGCCAGGCGAGGAAACCGGTCAACGCGTCCTCGCTCATGGCGAGTTCGAGGCGGGTGCCGCCGTGCTGGCAGACGAGGATCACCGCGTCGGACAGCAGCGCCAGCTCCTCCTCGCCGTCGGGAAGCCGCCGGCCGGCCACCTCGATCGTGCCGCGCTCCAGGACACGGCGCGGACGGTAGGCGTAGGAGAAGACCCGGTACCACTCGATGCGGTCGCCGTTGTAGCGGGCGACGCCGTAGCTCCAGCCCTTTCCGCTCGTGTCCGGTTCCTCGGGGACGTCCCAGCGCAGCGAACAGTCGAAGGTGCCGCCGGAGCGCTGGATGAGTCTGCGGCGCAGACCGAAGACGAACAGCCCCAGCACCACCAGGGCCACGACGATTCCGCACACAGTCAGAGCGAGGACCATCGACACCGACCTCCTCGTCTCCTAGGTACCGAAATAGGTAACGGAACGGAAAAAACATCCATATCTGCCTCAGCCGCGGTCGGCGCCGGATTGCTCCGGAACCGACCGCGGCTGAGTGACGTCATGCGGCTGTGCCCTGGGTCAGCGCGAGGCCGCCGCACGCAGTCGTACGTCCGCGCGACGCTCGGCGGCGGCGTCGCCCTCCGCCTTCGCGCGCTCCAGCTCCCGCTCCACGCGCTGGACGTCGATCTCGTCCGACAGCTCGGCGATCTCGGCCAGCAGCGACAGCTTGTTGTCCGCGAACGAGATGAAACCGCCGTGCACCGCGGCGACGACCGTTCCACCATCACTCGTACGGATGGTCACCGGGCCCGACTCCAGCACACCGAGCAGCGGCTGGTGACCGGGCATGACGCCGATGTCGCCGGACGTGGTGCGCGCGACGACCAGGGTGGCCTCGCCGGACCAGACCTCTCGGTCGGCCGCGACCAGCGCGACGTGCAGCTCAGCAGCCAAGGTGGCTCCTCGGGTCACCACCCGGCGGATTCTGCCGGGTGTTGGTTACAAGTCTAAGGGGCGTGAGTGAGGGGGCGGGACGCGCCCGCCCCCTCAGACGTGAGCCGTGGGGCTCACTGCGAACTCAGGGAGTTCAGGAGACGCCCAGCTCCTTGGCGTTGGCCTTCAGGTCCTCGATGCCACCGCACAGGAAGAACGCCTGCTCCGGGAAGTGGTCGTACTCGCCGTCGATGATCGCGTTGAACGCGGTGATCGACTCGTCCAGCGGGACGTCCGACCCGTCGACGCCGGTGAACTGCTTGGCGACGTGGGTGTTCTGGGACAGGAAGCGCTCGACGCGACGGGCACGGTGGACGGTGAGCTTGTCCTCCTCGCCCAGCTCGTCGATGCCGAGGATCGCGATGATGTCCTGAAGGTCCTTGTACTTCTGCAGGACCGTCTTGACGCGCATCGCGGTGTTGTAGTGGTCCGCCGCGATGTAGCGGGGGTCCAGGATCCGGGACGTGGAGTCCAGCGGGTCCACGGCCGGGTAGATGCCCTTCTCGGAGATCGGACGGGAGAGCACCGTCGTCGCGTCGAGGTGGGCGAAGGTGGTGGCCGGGGCCGGGTCGGTCAGGTCGTCCGCGGGGACGTAGATCGCCTGCATCGAGGTGATCGAGTGACCACGGGTCGAGGTGATGCGCTCCTGGAGGAGACCCATCTCGTCGGCCAGGTTCGGCTGGTAACCCACCGCGGAGGGCATACGGCCGAGCAGGGTCGAGACCTCGGAACCGGCCTGGGTGAAGCGGAAGATGTTGTCGATGAAGAACAGCACGTCCTGCTTCTGCACATCGCGGAAGTACTCCGCCATGGTCAGACCGGCCAGCGCCACGCGCAGACGGGTGCCCGGGGGCTCGTCCATCTGACCGAAGACCAGGGCGGTCTTGTCGATGACGCCCGAGTCGGCCATCTCCTCGATGAGGTCGTTGCCCTCACGGGTGCGCTCGCCGACACCGGCGAACACGGAGACACCGTCGTGGTTGTTGGCGACGCGGTAGATCATCTCCTGGATGAGCACCGTCTTGCCGACGCCGGCACCGCCGAACAGGCCGATCTTTCCACCCTTGACGTACGGGGTGAGAAGGTCGATGACCTTGACGCCGGTCTCGAACATCTCGGTCTTCGACTCGAGCTCGTCGAAGCGCGGGGCCTTGCGGTGGATGGACCAGCGCTCACCGTCGTAGGTCTCGTCGACGTTCAGCACCTCACCGAGGGTGTTGAACACCTTGCCCTTGGTGAAGTCGCCGACCGGGACGGTGATGCCCGTGCCGGTGTCGGTGACCGGGGCCTGGCGGACCAGACCGTCGGTGGGCTGCATCGAGATGGTGCGGACCAGGCCGTCACCCAGGTGCTGGGCGACCTCCAGGGTCAGCGTCTTCTTCTCGCCGGCGAGGGCCGGGTCGGCCACCTCGACGTGAAGGGCGTTGTAGATCTCCGGCATGGCGTCGACGGGGAATTCCACGTCGACGACCGGGCCGATGACCCGGGCGACGCGGCCCGTGGCAACGGCCGTCTCAACTGTCGTCGTCATTACCTGTCACTCCCCGCGGTCGCGTCGGCCAGGGCTGCGGAGCCACCGACGATCTCGCTGATTTCCTGGGTGATTTCGGCCTGGCGGGCCGCGTTGGCAAGGCGGGAGAGCGTCTCGATGAGCTCTCCTGCGTTGTCGGTGGCCGACTTCATAGCGCGCCGCGTGGCGGCGTGCTTCGAGGCTGCCGACTGGAGAAGCGCGTTGTAGACGCGGCTCTCCACATAGCGCGGCAGCAGGGCGTCGAGGACGTCCTCCGCCGAGGGCTCGAAGTCGTACAGCGGAAGGATCTCGCCCTTCGGCGCCCCCGCGGCGGTAGCCGCTGATGTCTCGGTCTTCGCGACCTCGTCGAGGCTGAGCGGCAGCAGACGGTCGCCGAGCGCCGTCTGCGTCATCATCGAGACGAACTCGGTGAAGACGATGTGGAGTTCGTCCACGCCGCCCTCCGCCGTGTCCTTCTCGATGGCCTCGATCAGCGGACCCGCGACCTTCTTCGCGTCCGCGTAGGTGGGCTCGTCGGTGAAGCCCGACCACGACTCCGCGACCTCGCGCTCGCGGAACTTGTAGTGGGCCAGACCGCGGCGGCCGACGATGTACGTGTCGACCTCCTTGCCCTCCGCCTCGAGGCGCGCCGTCAGCTGCTCGGCGGCCTTGATCGCGTTGGAGTTGAAGGCGCCGGCCAGTCCGCGGTCGCTCGTGAGGAGCAGCACCGCGGCACGGGTCGCCGTCTCCGCCTCCGTGGTCAGCGGGTGCTTGGTGTTCGAACCGGTACCGACCGCCGAGACCGCGCGGGTGAGCTCGGTCGCGTACGGCGCGGAGGCCGCCACCTTGCGCTGCGCCTTGACGACGCGCGAGGCGGCGATCATCTCCATCGCCTTGGTGATCTTCTTGGTCGCGGTGACGGATCGGATGCGACGCTTGTAGACCCGGAGCTGGGCTCCCATGAGTCAGGTCCCTTCCTTACGTCACTTGGCCGAGGCCGGGGCGTCCTCGCCGAGAAGCTTGCCGTCCGAGGTCTCGAACTGCTTCTTGAACTCGGCGATCGCGTCGGCAACAGCGGTGAGGGTGTCGTCCGACATCTTCGCGCCCTCCTTGATGGAGGTCATGAGGCCCTGCTCCTTGCGGTGCAGGTAGTCCAGCAGCTCCTTCTCGAAGCGGCGGACGTCGGAGACCGGAACGTCGTCCATCTTGCCGGTGGTGCCGGCCCAGACGGAGACGACCTGGTCCTCGGTCGGCATCGGCTGGTACTGCGGCTGCTTGAGCAGCTCGACCAGGCGCTGACCGCGCTCCAGCTGCGACTTCGACGCGGCGTCCAGGTCGGAACCGAAGGCGGCGAACGCCTCCAGCTCACGGTACTGGGCGAGGTCGAGGCGGAGCCGGCCCGAGACCTGGCGCATGGCCTTGTGCTGGGCGGAGCCACCGACGCGGGAGACCGAGATACCGACGTTCAGGGCCGGGCGCTGACCGGCGTTGAACAGGTCGGACTCCAGGAAGCACTGGCCGTCGGTGATGGAGATGACGTTGGTCGGGATGAACGCCGAGACGTCGTTGGCCTTCGTCTCGACGATCGGCAGACCGGTCATCGAGCCGGCGCCCAGCTCGTCGGAGAGCTTCGCGCAGCGCTCCAGCAGACGGGAGTGCAGGTAGAAGACGTCACCCGGGTAGGCCTCACGGCCCGGCGGGCGGCGGAGCAGCAGGGACACGGCGCGGTAGGCGTCGGCCTGCTTGGAGAGGTCGTCGAAGATGATGAGGACGTGCTTGCCCTCGTACATCCACTGCTGGCCGATGGCCGAACCGGTGTACGGCGCCAGGTACTTGAAGCCGGCCGGGTCGGACGCCGGGGCGGCGACGATGGTCGTGTACTCCAGCGCGCCGGCCTCTTCGAGGGCGCCACGCACGGAGGCGATGGTCGAGCCCTTCTGACCGATGGCGACGTAGACGCAGCGGACCTGCTTCTTCGGGTCGCCGGTGCGCCAGTTGTCACGCTGGTTGATGATCGTGTCGACGGCCAGGGCGGTCTTGCCCGTCTGGCGGTCGCCGATGATCAGCTGACGCTGACCACGGCCGATCGGGGTCATCGCGTCGACGGCCTTGTAGCCGGTCTCCATCGGCTCGTGCACCGACTTACGGGCCATGACACCGGGAGCCTGAAGCTCCAGGGCACGGCGGCCGGACGTCTCGATCTCGCCGAGGCCGTCGATCGGGTTGCCGAGCGGGTCGACGACCCGGCCCAGGTAGCCCTCGCCGACGGCGACGGACAGGACCTCTCCGGTGCGGGTGACCGGCTGGCCCTCCTCGACACCGTTGAACTCGCCGAGGATGACGGTACCGATCTCGCGCTCTTCGAGGTTGAGCGCGAGACCGAGGGTGCCGTCCTCGAACCTCAGCAGTTCGTTGGCCATGGCCGAGGGGAGGCCCTCGACCTTCGCGATGCCGTCGCCGGCAAGGGTGACCGTACCGACCTCCTCGCGCGAGGCCGCGTCCGGCTTGTACGACTGGACAAAGTTCTCCAGCGCATCCCGGATCTCCTCCGGCCGGATCGTGAGCTCCGCCATCTGGGTTCCCTGCTCTCCTTGTTGGGCCCGAAGTTTCACTTTGGGGGGATGGGGACTCCCCCCTGAAAGAGGTGAATCCTCTGCACGGCCCAACCAGGGCCGCCATCAGTTCGTACTGCGGTCTTGAGTTGCTGCTAGCTCGCCATGCGGCGGGCGGCGTCCTCGATGCGGTCCGCGAGGGAGCCGTTGATCACCTCGTCGCCGACCTGCACCCGGATCCCGCCGAGGACCGCGGGGTCCACGTCGAGGTTGAGGTGCATCCTGCGGCCGTAGAGCTTCGCGAGGGCCGCGCCGAGGCGCTGCTTCTGCGGGTCGCTCAGCGGCACCGCCGAGGTGACGACGGCGACCATGCGGTCGCGGCGCTCCGCGGCGAGCTTGGACAGGGACTCGAGGCCCACTTCCAGGCTACGTCCACGCGGCGCGGTCACGAGGCGCGTCACCAGTCGCTCGGTGGCCGCGTCGGCCCGGCCCCCGAGCAGACTGCGCAGCAGCTCGCTCTTGGCCGGGACGGTGGCCTTCCGGTCGGTCAGTGCGGCGCGCAGCTCGGTGTTGGAGGAGACGATCCGCCCGAAGCGGAACAGCTCGTCCTCGACGTCGTCGAGCGTGCCGGCCTTCTGCGCGGCGGTGAGGTCGGCGATGTTCGCCAGCTCCTCCAGCGCGTCCACCAGGTCGCGGGACTGCGACCAGCGGGAGCGCACCGTGCCGGCCACCAGATCGGCGGTGGGACCGCTGATCTGGCTGCCGAGCAGGCGCTGGACCAGCTCGGCCTTGCGGTCGGCGGCCTGCGCCGGGTCGGTGAGGACCCGACGCAGCGAGATCTCGCTGTGGAGCAGCGCCGTGACGGACGCCAGCTCCTGCGCGAGCAGCGCCGCGTCCACGGACGTGGAGTCCGTCAGCGCGTCGAGACGCTCACGGGCTGCTGCGAATGCCTCGCGGCTCGCTCCGTGTGCGGTCATCGAGACGCCTCGGCCTTCTCCTCGAGCTCGTCGAGGAAGCGGTCGATGACGCGGCTCTGCCGGGCGTGGTCCTCGAGGGACTCGCCGACGAGCTTGCCGGCCAGTTCGGTGGCGAGCTTGCCGACGTCCTGACGCAGCGCGGACGCGGCGGCCTTGCGGTCGGCCTCGATCTGGCTGTGTCCGGCGGCGACGATCTCCTCGCGCTGACGCTGGCCTTCCGCGCGCATCTCGGTGATGAGCGCGGCGCCCTGCTCCTGCGCCTCCTGGCGCAGTCGCGCGGCCTCGTGACGGGCCTCGGCGAGCTGTGCCTTGTACTGCTCCAGAACGCTCTGGGCCTCCGTGCGAGCAATCTCGGCCTGTTCGATCCCGCCCTCGATGGCGTCGCGACGCTCTTCCAGAACCTTGTTGATGTTCGGAAGGAGCTTCTTGCCCAGGACGAAGAACACGATCGCGAACGCGATCAGACCGATGACGAGCTCGGGGACCTCGGGAATCAGAGGATTCTGGGCCTCCTCCGCAGCCGCGAGTTGCAGCAAGGGCGAGATCACATCAGTTCCTTCCGTGGAATTCTCTCGTCAGCGCAGACGCGGATCAGGTGCTCGGGTAGACGAAGCCCATGACCAGGCCGATCAGGGCGAGCGCCTCACAGAGCACGAAGCCGAGGATCTGGTTCTGACGGATCAGGCCGGCGGCCTCGGGCTGGCGGGCCAGCGCCTGGGTGCCGTTACCGAAGATGATGCCAACGCCGACGCCGGGACCGATGGCCGCGAGACCGTAGCCGATTGCAGCGAGGTTGCCCTTGATCTGGACCGCGGCGAGGGTGTCGAGAGCGGACATGCCGTAACTTCCTTCTCTTTACACAGGCCGGTGGGGGTTGGCCACCGGAAGTTCTGGGGTGGGTGGTGCGGGTGCTCAGTGGTGCTCGGCGAGCGCGCCCTGGATGTAGCTGCAGGACAGGAGGATGAAGACGTAGGCCTGGAGAGCCTGGATGAACAGCTCGAAGACCGTCATCACGAGGACCATCAGGAACGAGACCGCCGAGTAGGCGATGCCGATGCCGTTGAGCAGGTACCAGGTTCCGATGGTGAAGATCAGGATCAGAACGTGGCCGGCGAACATGTTCGCGAAGAGTCGGACGGCGTGGGTGAACGGCCGGATGAACACGTTCGACAGGAACTCGAAGAACATGACCATCGGGAACACCGGGCCGAGCGAACGGTCGTAGCCGGTGATGTTCTTGAAGCCGCCGACGAAGCCGTGCCGCTTGAACGTGATGCTCATCCACAGGACGTAGACCAGAGCGGCGAGACCGGCCGGGAAGGCGATCACGGCGGTGGCCGGGAACTGGGCGATCGGGATGATCGACCACAGGTTCATGATCCAGATGAAGAAGAACAACGCGAACATCAGCGGGACGTACTTCTCGCCCTCGCGCTTGCCGATCGTCTCGTAGACGACGCCTCGGCGCACGAAGTCGTAGCCGGCCTCGCCGACCATCTGGAGCTTGCCGGGAATCAGCTTCGGCTTGTTGAAGGCCGCCCAGAAGAACCCGATGACGACGACGGTGCTCACCAGCGAGAGCAGCATCGGCTTGTTGAACTCGATGCCGCCGACGGTGAAGAGCGGCTCGAACATGAACGAGTGCAGGCCGGGGGTCGGGAAACCGCACCCGTCGAAAATATGACAGTCGGTCTCGAAGGCGAGCGTCTTGGCGTTACTCACCGCGAGCTCCTTCAGCGTGGCGCATGGGTACGGCAACCTCGATGTGTCGGCGCGGCCTGCGACCGCGGGACGGCACTGGACTGGACTTGCGGATAAGGGGGCGGCGACTGGGCTCCGAACCGTGAGACGTCACAGGCACGCTTGCCGCCCGCGCCAGCTCTGCCGCAGTTGTGGCGAGACCATAGCAAAAGAGCGGAAGGCCCTTTACACCGGCCCTACAGGTCACGACGACGTCCGGGCGGAGTCCGGCTCGACGTAGAGAATCTTGGCCTTCATGTGCGAACGCACCTGAGCCGCGATCCACACGAGGGTGGCGGCGAGCAGTGTGAACGCGAAGCATTTCGGATCGAAGACCGAGGTCCCCTTGAAAGTGATCAGGACGATCATCAGCAACAGGATCTGCGTGGTGTAGAGCAACAGCCCCATCATCTGGAACAGATGAGGGAACTGGCGCGCGGTGCGCAACAACACCACCAGTCCGCCCCCCATGAACAGCAGGACGAGCAGGGTGCCGAGGACGGCGCCGAGCGCTCCCTTGCCGCCGGCGACGGCGGCGCTCACCGCGACTCCCGCCACACCCGCGACAGCGGTGGGCAGGGCACAGTGCAGGAGCGTTCGTACGTCGTTGGACTGCATGGCGGCAACTCCGCAATCAAGGGGGGCAGGGTGTCGTCATGGACGAGCGTAGTCCCGGTCCGAGGGGCGACAGACCTCACGCCGCCTCGCTCCGACGGACCGTCATGGTGCGGTCCGTCAGCTCTGTCCGGGGGTACTCGTGAACCGTATCACAAACTATTTGATGAGGTCTTTACCTACTAGGTGTGCCCACTGTCACACATGAGAGTGACAGTGCGCGTCTGTGCGGAATCGCGGGGAGCTTGTCTGGTATTGGGAGCGTTTGACCGCCCGCATTTGCCCCACGACTTGGCAATGCTCTAGTCAGATTCTTACCTTGTCGGGAGTGAGTGAGAAGGCGGGACGGCGGTCGCATCCGCCCCACCGTCATCACTGAACACCCCTCGTTCCGGGAGGGAAAAAGCCGCTCCGCGCCCGTACGCGGCCCGCGCACGCGCCCCGGGCCCGGCGCGCGCACACGCCGGCCCGCTCGCGCCGCCTCACGCCCGCTCGCGCTCCTGCGTCCGCACCCGCGCGGTCCGCTCCGACAGGGCGGTACTGCCGTTCAGCTTGCGGTGAGGGCCCGGTTCGCGGGCCGGGACCGTCTCCGCCGTCCGCTCGGCCGGGGCCGCTCCCACGGCGACCGGTCCGGCGGCGGCCGCCGCCACGGCCCCGCTCCGCGCCTGCTCCCGCCGCCGCCGGTAGCGGGGCGGGACGAAGGCCTCGGCCCAGCGCGGCGTGCGCGGCGTGAAGCGCGGCAGCAGAAGCAGTGCGAGGCCGACCGCGCTGAGCGCCACGACACCGAGGACGATCCACATGGAGGCCGAGTTGACCGAGTAGGCCAGCGCGCCGAACGCGATCAGCGCCGACCAGAAGTACATGATCAGCACCGCGCGGCTGTGCGAGTGGCCGATCTCCAGCAGGCGGTGGTGCAGATGCCCGCGGTCCGCCGCGAACGGCGACTGACCGCGCCAGGTGCGGCGCACGATCGCCAGGACGAGGTCGGCGGCCGGGATCGCGATGATCGTCAGCGGCATCACCAGCGGGATGTAGACCGGCACCATCTGGTGGACGGCGTTGCGCTCGGACCCGGAGAACAGCTTCATGACGTCGGGGTCGACCTGGCCCGTGATGGAGATCGCGCCGGCGGCCAGCACCAGCCCGATCAGCATCGAGCCCGAGTCGCCCATGAAGATCCGCGCCGGGTGCATGTTGTGGGGCAGGAAGCCCAGGCACATGCCCATCAGGATCGCCGCGAACAGCGTCGCCGGGGCGGCGGCCTCGATGCCGTACGAGTACCAGATGCGGTAGGCGTACATGAAGAACGCGGCCGCCGCGATGCACACCATGCCGGCGGCGAGGCCGTCGAGGCCGTCCACGAAGTTCACCGCGTTGATGGTGATGACGACCAGCGCCACCGTCAGCAGGGTGCCCTGCCACTGGGTGAGCGCGACCGTGCCGACGAGCGGGATGGGCAGCCACAGGATCGTCAGACCCTGCATGACCATGACGCCGGCGGCGATCATCTGGCCGCCCAGCTTGATCAGCGCGTCGATCTCGAACTTGTCGTCCAGGACGCCGATCAGCCAGATCAGCGCCGCGCCCGAAAGCAGGGCGCGCGGCTCGTTCGACTTCTCGAAGACCTCGTTGAGGTTGGTGAGGTGGTCGGCGACCAGCAGACCGGCGCACAGACCGAAGAACATGGCGATCCCGCCGAGCCGCGGAGTGGGTTCCCGGTGCACGTCACGGGCCCTGATCTCCGGCATCGCTCCGGCCACGATCGCGAACTTGCGTACCGGCCCGGTCAGCAGATACGTCACCGCGGCCGTGATGCAGAGCGTCAGCAGGTATTCACGCACGGGCTTCCCCACAGGTCTCGCTGGCCATCTCAGTCCCACACCCTAGCGATCGTCTACCGCACGGCGCATATGTGTGAGGACTGCCGGGTAGTGACGATGGTTTCACGTGAGGCTGTGGGCCGGGGCGCACGGGGGTGTGCGAGAGGGTGCGTACGGGGCGCGCCTGCCCCGGTTCAGTCCGGATACGGCGGAAACGCGCGGGTGAGATCGCGCACCTCCTCGCGGGCCCTCTTGCCCTCGACCTCTCCCCGCAGCACCCCCGCCAGCAGCGCCGCGATCCGCCTCGTCTCCTGCTCTCCCATGCCCTGCGTGGTCAGCGCGGCGGTGCCCAGGCGCAGGCCGCGGGCGTGCGCGTGCGGCAGGGCGCAGCAGTCCAGCACCATCCCGGCGGCCGCGAGCAGCCCCCGCGCGCCGCGGCCGTCGACGCCGAGCGGGGCGGGATCGGCCGTGATGAGGTGGGTGTCGGTCCCGCCGGTCGTGACGTTCAGCCCTTCACTCTCCAGAGCGGCGGCGAGAACCCTCGCATTGGCGACCACCTGATGGGCGTACACGCCGAACGCCGGCGTCGCCGCCTCGCCGAACGCGACCGCCTTCGCGGCGATGGTGTGCATCTGCGCGCCGCCCTGCGTGAACGGGAACACGGCCCGGTCCACCCGTTCGGCCAGGTCGCCGCCGCAGAGGAGCATCCCGCCGCGGGGCCCGCGCAGCACCTTGTGCGTCGTGGCGCAGACGATGTCGGCGTACGGCACCGGACTGGGCGCCGCTCCCCCGGCGACGAGACCGATGGGGTGGGCGGCGTCGGCGATGAGGTAGGCGCCGACCTCGTCGGCCACCTCGCGGAAGAAGGCGTAGTCGATGTGGCGGGGGTAGGCGATGGACCCGCACACGATGGCCTTGGGCCGGTGGCCGCGGGCCAGCGTCCGGACCTGCTCGTGGTCGATGAGGCCGGTCTCCGCGTCCACCCCGTAGGGGACGAAGTCGAACCAGCGTCCGGAGAAGTTGGCGGGCGAACCGTGGGTGAGATGCCCGCCGTACGGCAGCCCGAGCGCGAGGACGGTGTCGCCGGGCCGCAGCAGCGCCGCGTAGGCGGCCAGCACGGCCGAGGACCCCGAGTGGGCCTGGACGTTGGCGTGTTCGGCCCCGAACAGTTCCTTGGCGCGGTCCACGGCGATGCGCTCGGCGACGTCGACGATCTCGCAGCCGCCGTGGTGGCGGGCCCCCGGATACCCCTCCGCGTACTTGTTGGCGAGCGGTGAGCCCAGCGCGGCCAGCACGGCGGGCGAGGTGAAGTTCTCGGCGGCGACCAGCTGCAGCGTCGTCGCCTGCCGCTCCCTTTCCCCGAGCAGGATCTCGGCCAGCTCGGGGTCCTGCCGGCGCAGGACGTCGGCCTCGGGGACATGGGTGACCGACATGATGCGCTCCGGGGCGTCGACGGTGACGTACGTCCAATGTAGGCCCGGCACAGGCCCCGCGCGCGGCCTCCACACCCTTCCGGGCGCATGCCTACGGGACCCGGCACCCGCCGGACGCCCGGCGAACGGCCAACGGCCCGCAGCCGACGGCACCCGGTGCCACCGCGGTGACCCGGGCCCGACCCGCCCGGAGCCCCGGTGCGGCGGCCACGGCGGGCTCCGCCGACCGAGCCGGGCCATCGCGCACGCCGGAGGGCTCCTTCGGGTCGAGGGCTCCTTCGGGTCAGGTGCGGGCGGGCACGCCCGTCAGGGCCGTGACGACCGGGTCCAGGGCCTGGTGTATCTCGTCGCCGATCGAGCGGAAGAACGGCAGGGGCGCCCCGTAGGGGTCGTAGACCTCGTCCGCCTCCGGCGTCGGGGCCAGGAGCCACCCGCGTAGAGCCGCCGCCGCGCGGACCAGGGCCCGCGCGCGCATCACCACGCCCTCGTCCAGCGAGGGCAGGGTGGCCGGGTCGATGGCGTTCACCAGCCGGGTGAACTCCTTCAGGGTGAAGGTGCGCAGGCCCGCCGAGTGGCCCATGGAGATGACCTGGGCGCGGTGGTCGCGGGTCGCCGTGAGGACCAGGTCGGCCATGATGACGTGCTCGTCGAGCAGCTCGCGGCCGGTGAAGCCGGAGGCGTCCGCGCCGAAGTCGGCCAGCACGGTCTCCGCGTTGGCCTCCATCGGCGCGCCCTCGTGGCCCCAGGTGCCCGCGCTCTCCACGATCAGCCCGCCGCCCAGCACCCCGAGCCGCTGCGACACGAAATGCCGGGTCAGCCGCTCGGTGATGGGCGAGCGGCAGACGTTGCCGGTGCTGACGTGGAGGATGCGGAAGGTGTCGCGCGGAAACCCGAACGTCGTCGTCTGCTCCGCGGCACGTTCCCCGTTGCCTATGCCACGCCCCGCGTCAGGGGCTGTCAATTCGCCACCTCGAGGTCGGGTACGACCTTCCGCAGCTCGTCCGCGGAGATCGCGCCCGCCCGCAGCAGCCGCGGCGCCTCACGGCTGACGTCGACGATCGAGGAGGGCACGTTGCCGGGGGTCGGACCGCCGTCGAGGTACACGGAGACCGAGTCGCCGAGCATCTCCTGGGCGTAGTCGCAGGTCTCCGGCGAGGGATGGCCCGTGAGGTTGGCCGAGGAGACCGCCATCGGGCCGACCTCCGTCAGCAGCTCGATGGCGACCGGGTGCAGCGGCATGCGGACGGCGACGGTGCCGCGGGTGTCGCCCAGGTCCCACTGCAGGGACGGCTGGTGCTTGGCGACGAGCGTCAGCGCGCCCGGCCAGAACGCGTCGACCAGTTCCCAGGCCATCTCGGAGAAGTCCGTGACGAGCCCGTGCAGCGTGTTCGGGGATCCGATGAGGACGGGGGTGGGCATGTTGCGGCCCCGGCCCTTGGCCGCCAGCAGGTCGGCGACGGCCTCCGAGGAGAACGCGTCGGCGCCGATGCCGTACACCGTGTCGGTCGGGAGGACCACGAGCTCGCCACGGCGGACGGCGGACGCGGCCTCGCGCAGACCGGTCACGCGGTCGGTCGCGTCGTTGGTGTCGTATCGCCGTGCCATTTAGCGGGCCTCCTCGTACACGAAGTACCTGTGCGCGTGTGGGTGCGCGTCCTGCTGCGGGTCGAAAGTATCGGGGACGACGCTCACGGCATCGCCCTGCGGGCCGTGGCGAAGCGCGGCCGGTTGTTGAGGTCGGGGTGGTCGGCCGCGTCGGCCCAGCCCCGCTCCTCGGTGAAGATCCACGGCACCTGGCCGCCCTGGGTGTCGGCGTGCTCGATGACGACGACGCCGCCCGGGCGCAGCAGCCGGTGCGCGGTGCGCTCGATGCCGCGGATCAGGTCGAGGCCGTCCTCGCCGGAGAACAGGGCGAGTTCGGGGTCGTAGTCCCGGGCCTCGGGGGCGACGTACTCCCACTCGGTGAGCGGGATGTACGGCGGGTTGGAGACGACCAGGTCGACCTGGCCGTCGAGGTCGCGGAAGGCGTCCAGGGCGTCTCCCTGCCGCAGGTCGACCCTGGACCCCTCCATGTTCTTGCGCGTCCACCGCAGGGCGTCCTCGGACAGCTCCACGGCGTGCACGCGGGAGCGCGGCACCTCCTGGGCGAGGGCGAGCGCGATCGCGCCGCTGCCGGTGCACAGGTCGACGATGCGGGGCTCGACGACGTCCATGGCGCGCACGGCGTCTATGGCCCAGCCGACGACCGACTCGGTCTCGGGGCGCGGCACGAAGACGCCGGGGCCCACCTGGAGCTCCAGGTACCGGAAGAAGGCCCGTCCGGTGATGTGCTGCAGCGGCTCGCGCTGCTCGCGCCGGGCGATGACCTCCCAGTAGCGGGCGTCGAAGTCGGAGTCCTGCACGGAGTGGAGCTGACCGCGCTTCACGCCGTGCACGAACGCGGCGAGCTCCTCCGCGTCGTTGCGCGGCGAGGGCACGCCGGCGTCTGCCAGCCGCTGGGTGGCCTGAGCTACCTCAGCGAGCAGCAGACTGCGGGGGCTTGGGGGACGTCCCCCAAATTTTTGCTGCACGCGCGTCCTCCGTGTCGTACTCGTCGTGCGTACGTCCTACATCGCCTACGCGGCTGCGAGCTTGGCGGCCGAGTCCGCGTCGACGCACGCCTGGATCACCGCGTCGAGGTCGCCGTCCAGGACCTGGTCCAGGTTGTACGACTTGAAGCCGACCCGGTGGTCCGAGATGCGGTTCTCCGGGAAGTTGTACGTGCGGATCTTCTCGGAGCGGTCGACGGTGCGGACCTGGCTGCGACGGGCGTCCGCGGCCTCCCGCTCCGCTTCCTCCTGCGCCGCCGCCAGCAGCCTGGAGCGCAGGATACGCATCGCCTGCTCCTTGTTCTGCAGCTGGCTCTTCTCGTTCTGGCAGGAGGCGACGACTCCGGTGGGAAGGTGCGTGATGCGCACGGCGGAGTCGGTGGTGTTGACGGACTGCCCGCCGGGGCCGGAGGACCGGTACACGTCGATGCGCAGGTCGTTGGCGTTGATCTCGACGTCGACCTCCTCGGCCTCGGGCGTGACGAGCACACCGGCGGCGGAGGTGTGGATCCGCCCCTGGGACTCGGTCGCGGGCACGCGCTGCACCCGGTGCACGCCGCCCTCGTACTTCAGCCGCGCCCACACGCCCTGTCCGGGCTCGGTCGCGCCCTGGCCGCCCTTGGTCTTCACGGCGACCTGGACGTCCTTGTAGCCGCCCAGCTCGGACTCGGTGGCGTCGATGATCTCGGTCTTCCAGCCGACGCGCTCGGCGTAGCGCAGGTACATCCGCAGCAGGTCGCCGGCGAACAGGGCCGACTCGTCGCCGCCCGCGCCGGCCTTGATCTCGAGGATGACGTCCTTGTCGTCGGAGGGGTCCCGGGGCACGAGCAGCAGCCTCAGCCTCTCGGTGAGCTCCTCGCGCTGCTTCTCCAGCTCCTTGACCTCGGCCACGAAGTCGGGGTCGTCGGCGGCGAACTCGCGCGCGGTCTCGACGTCGTCGCCGGTCTGCTTCCAGGAGCGGTAGGTGGCGACGATGGGGGTCAGCTCGGCGTAGCGCTTGTTCAGCTTGCGCGCGTTGGCCTGGTCGGAGTGGACCGACGGGTCGGCGAGCTTCTTCTCCAGGTCGGCGTGCTCTCCGAGCAACTCCTCGACGGCCTCGAACATGGTGGGCTCCTGAAATGACGAACGTGGGGGAAGGGCGGGCGACCAAAAACGCCGGTCCCGGCGTGCCCCCGGACGGGGACACTGCCGTGGACCGGCGAAGAGGGGCTCGCTACTTCTTGGAGCCGGCGGCGGCCTTGCCGAAGCGGGCCTCGAAGCGGGCCACACGGCCACCGGTGTCGAGGATCTTCTGCTTGCCCGTGTAGAACGGGTGGCACTCGGAGCAGACGTCGGCGCGGATGTTGCCGCCCTCGATCGTGCTGCGGGTGGTGAACGACGCGCCACAGGTGCAGCTGACCTGCGTCTCGACGTACTCGGGGTGAATGTCGCGCTTCAAGGTGTCTCCTAGTTTCGGGAGGGCGCCGGGTCGCTGTCGCGGGATACGACGAGCGTGAACCGGAGCCGACGTACCAGTCTGCCAGGACTGGCCGCATCCCCCAAAACCGGGGGGTGGGGCGATCTATTCCCGGCGGCCGTCCGGGCCCGGCCGGCCCGGACGCGCCCGCGCCCTCACGAGGGCGTCACGACGACGTCAGAACCACGTCAGGACCACGTCAGGACGACGTGACGACCCCGGCCGCCTCCCCCGTCGCGTTGCCCGTGGTGGCCGTCTTCGGGATGGGCCGGTCGTTCTTCAGGGCGGCCCAGACCTGCTTGGCCTTCGCCTCCGAGACGATGACCCGGTTGGGGTTGGACGGGTCGTACAGGACCGGCATCGTGACCATGTTCATGTTGCTCGCGCTGATGCCCTTGAGGCCGTTCGTGAAGGACATCAGGGAGTTCAGCGAGCCCAGGTGGGAGTCGGTCGTGACGGCCTTGGTGGCGGTGTCGGCGAGGTCGTACAGCTTCGTGCCGCTGGTGAACAGCCCGACGTGCTTGACCTGGTTGACGAGCGCCTTGATGAAGGCCTGCTGGAGCTGGATGCGTCCGAGGTCGGAGCCGTCGCCGACGCCGTGCCGGGTGCGGACCAGACCGAGGGCCTGCTCGCCGTCGAGGGTGTGCGTGCCGGCCTTGAGGTCCAGATGGCTCTCGGGGTCCTTGATGGCCTTGGTCGTGGTGACCGGGACGCCGCCGAGCTCGTCGATGAGCTTCTGGAAGCCGGAGAAGTCGACTTCCAGGTAGTGGTCCATACGGACGCCGCTGATCGACTCGACCGTCTTCACGGCACAGGCCGCGCCGCCCGTCGAGTACGCCGAGTTGAACATCACGCCACGCGCGGCGCCGTGCGCGACGCCCTTGGCGTCGGTGCAGGCGGGGCGGTCGATGAGGGTGTCGCGCGGAACGGAGACCACGCTCGCCTTCTTGTGGCCCTTGTACAAGTGGATGATCATCGCCGTGTCGGAGCGGGCGCTGCCGTCGTCGGCGCCGCCGCCCAGCTTCTTGTTGGCGCCGGAGCGGGTGTCCGAGCCGAGGACGAGGATGTTCTCGGAGCCGTTGTCGGCCTTGGTGGGCCGGTCCGTGCCCAGCGCCTGGTCGATGTTGACGCTCTTGATGTTGCCGTTGAGCTTGAAGTACAGGTAGCCCACTCCGGTGCCGCCCAGCACCACGATGCCCGCGGCGGTCCATGCGGCGATCATCAGCCCCTTGCGCCTGCCCCGCCGTCTGCGGTGGCGCGGGCCCTTGCTGCCGTCGGCCCCGCTCGTTGTGCCGGGCTCACCCGGTATGCCGGGCTCACCCGGTATGCCGGGCTCCGGCGTGCTCTCGGCGGACACTGTGCTCCTTTTGTCGCGTGACCTCACTATCGTGACTCCGCCAGGACAGACGGGGAAACTCAGGACAGGGTTGCACATCGCCGCCTGTCCCCCCTGCCGCGTACGGCATGCGAAGGGGCCGCCTCCGTGATAACGGAGACGGCCCCGAGGGTTCCGCGAAAGGCGCGGAGCACGGCATCAGCCGAAGAGGTTGAACGCTCCCCAGCCGGTGCCGACCTTGGCGCGTGCGCTGAACGGCGCGGTGGCGACACCGCGGCCCTGGTACAGCCAGAGCACGCCCGCGCTGTCCTTCACGACCAGGTCGGCCTTGCCGTCACCGCTGATGTCGCCGGTGCCGACGTAGGCGCTGTACGACCATCCCGTTCCGACCTTGACCCGCGCGCCGAAGGGCGCCGAGGCGACCTGGCGGCCCGGGTACAGCCAGAGCACGCCGGAGCTGTCCCGCGCGAGCAGGTCGGCCTTGCCGTCGTCGGTGTAGTCGCCCTTGCCCGTGATGGTCATCACGCCCCAGCCGGTGCCGACCTTGACGCGCGAACCGAAGGTCCCGTTGCCCTTGCCCGGGTAGACCCACAGGGCGCCGGCGCTGTCCTGGGCGATCAGGTCGGGCAGAGCGTCGCCGGTGAGGTCGCCGGGGACCTGGAGGTTCTTCATGGCGTTCCAGCCGCTGCCGACGCGGTGCTCGACATAGCTGTCGACGCCGTCGAACGCGAACCAGTACAGGACGCCGTCCAGGGTGCGGAACAGGTAGTCCTGGTAGGAGTCCCGGTTCAGGTCGGCCTGCCGGACGAGGTTGACCCCGCCCCAGTCGCCGAGCGAGGCACGGCGGCCCAGCCACGGCGACTTGCCGAGGGAGTAGTACTCGTAAGCCGTACCCGCGGACGTACGGGCGAACAGGTCCGCCTTGCCGTCGAAGTCCAGGTCGGTGTCGTCGATCCGCGCGTTGAGCGCACCGGCGTAGGAGCGGGTCTTGCCGTAGACGCTGTACGCGCCACTCGTGACGCAGTCCTTGACGCCCCAGGAGACGACGCCGGCGATACGCCCGTTGACCACGAGCGGGCCGCCGGAGTCCCCGTTGCAGGGGCTGACCGTGCCGGCGTCCTGCCCGGAGGCGGGGTTGCCGGCGCAGGCCATCTGGCCGGCCACGAAGTCGCCGGGGTAGTAGGCCGCGCAGCTGGAGTCCGCCCGCATGGGGACGGTCGCCTTCTTCAGCGTCAGGGATATGTCCTGGTTGGCGGAGCTGGTGCGACCCCAGCCGTACACCACCGCCGGCGTGCCGGCGTTGTAGGACACGGTGTCGGAGCTCGACGTGACCTGGAGCGTCTTGTAGGGCAGCGTCTGGTTCAGCGTCAGGACCGCGAAGTCCCCGCCGGTGGGGGCGCCGTCGACCACCTTGTACGTCGGGCTGACCCACTGGCGCCAGACGGCGACGGCCGTGCCGCCGTGCAGGCCGGTGTCGTCCGGCAGCTGGGTGGTGCCGGCGATGACGGTGCCGTGCTTCGTCCAGTCCAGCCCGGCCGCGCAGTGCGCGGCGGTGAGGACCTTCGCCGGCGCCACCAGGGTGCCGCCGCAGAAGTAGCCCTCGTCGTCGGAGGTGTCCGCGGTGCCCTTGTCGTCGAAGTAGTGCAGCTGCACCATCCACGGCGCCTCGGCGAGCGTGGCGCCCGTGCCGCCGATGATCTTCGGGTCGACCGTGGACGACGAGCCCTTGGGGCTCTCGGCGGCTCCGGGGGTCCCCGTCGGCTCGGTGGCGGTGTCGTCGCCGAGCGTCTTCTGGGCCCCCTCGACGCGCTTGAGCAGTTCGGCCTGCGAGGGGCTGGGCAGCTCCTTGGCCGCGCGCGGAGCCGGGAGCGGCGCCGTGTCGGCCGCCTCGGCGGGCATGGCCGTGAGAACCGCGCTTCCCAGCGCGAATGCGGCGGCTGCCGCGGGAAGAGCCCTGCGAGCTCTTCGAGAAGTTGATGTCACTCAGAATCTCCTGTCGAAGGACAGTACGGTGCCGCATGCGCATGACACACGTACGTGCGGCACCAAGCGATGGCGCTCGAAGGAGAGAGAAACCGCCCACGGGTGCGGAACCGCCGGAAGGCAGCCCGCAGCTCTCAGTGGGCGTATGAGAAAATACGTTCCCCCCCACAACTGCTCGATGAGCTTACAGCGCACAAGTCCGCCCCGTCACTTGGGTAACGGGGCGGACTTGGCAATGCTTTGGCGATATCCGGCCAGATCAGTCGTTGTTTCCCGGCGACGGCGTCGTCTTCTGGATCTGCAGCAGGAACTCGCCGTTCGACTTCGTCTGCTTCATCTTGTCGAGCAGCAGCTCGATCGCCTGCTGCTGGTCGAGGGCGTGCAGCACCCGGCGCAGCTTCCAGACGACGGCCAGCTCGTCGTTGCCGAGCAGGATCTCTTCCTTACGGGTGCCGGACGCGTCCACGTCCACCGCCGGGAAGATGCGCTTGTCGGCGAGCTTGCGGTCGAGCTTGAGCTCCATGTTGCCGGTGCCCTTGAACTCCTCGAAGATCACCTCGTCCATGCGGGACCCGGTGTCCACCAGCGCGGTGGCGAGGATGGTCAGCGAGCCGCCGTCCTCGATGTTGCGGGCCGCACCGAAGAAGCGCTTCGGCGGGTACAGGGCGGTCGAGTCGACACCACCGGACAGGATGCGGCCGGAGGCGGGCGCGGCGAGGTTGTACGCACGGCCCAGACGCGTGATCGAGTCGAGCAGCACGACGACGTCGTGGCCCAGCTCCACCAGGCGCTTGGCGCGCTCGATGGCGAGCTCGGCGACCGTGGTGTGGTCCTCGGCGGGGCGGTCGAAGGTCGAGGAGATGACCTCGCCCTTGACCGACCGCTGCATGTCGGTGACCTCTTCCGGACGCTCGTCGACCAGGACGACCATCAGGTGGCACTCGGGGTTGTTGTGCGTGATCGCGTTGGCGATCGCCTGCATGATCATGGTCTTGCCGGTCTTCGGCGGGGCCACGATCAGACCGCGCTGGCCCTTGCCGATCGGCGACACGAGGTCGATGATCCGGGTCGTCAGCACCCCCGGGTCCGTCTCCAGACGGAGGCGGTCCTGCGGGTACAGCGGGGTCAGCTTGTTGAACTCCGGTCGCCCGCGCCCGGAGTCGGGCGCCATGCCGTTGGTGGAGTCCAGGCGGACGAGCGCGTTGAACTTCTCACGACGCTCGCCGTCCTTGGGCTGACGGACCGCACCGGTGACGTGGTCGCCCTTGCGCAGGCCGTTCTTGCGGACCTGGGCGAGGGAGACGTAGACGTCGTTCGGACCCGGCAGGTAGCCCGACGTCCGGATGAAGGCGTAGTTGTCGAGGATGTCCAGGATGCCCGCGACGGGGATCAGGACGTCGTCGTCGGCGAGCTGCGGCTCCGCGGCGCCGATCTCGTCGCGCCCACGGCGGCCACGGCGGTCGCGGTAACGGCCGCGACGGCCACGCCGGCCGCCCTCGAAGTCGTCGTCGTCCTGGGGGCCGTTGTCGCGCTGCTGGCGGTCCTGGCGGCCGCCGCTCTGCTGCTGCTGGCCCTGCTGCTGACCGCCACGCTGCTGCTGACCGCCCTGCTGGTCGTCGCCCTTGCGACGGTCGCCGCGGTCACCGCGCTCGCCCCGGTCACCGCGCTCGCGGCCGCGCTCACGGCGGTCGCGGCGACGGCCCTCGGCGCCGTCGGCGTCACCGCGGGCATCGCCCTGCGGCTGGCCCTGGGCCTCGGTCTGGGCCGGGGCGGACGTCTCCGTCTTCGCGGCGGTCTTCGCCTCGGCGACGACCGTCTCCGGGCTGCCCGCGTCGGCGGTGGCGCGGCGACGACGGCGCTCGACGGGGGCTTCGCCGCCGGCCGGCTGGCCGGGGATCTCGATCTGCTGCTGGGCCACGGCCTTCTCGGCGGAAGCCTCGGCCGGGGCGGCGTCCGCCTTCTTCTCGGCGGCCTCGCCCGTGCGCGCCTTGGAGGTGGCGCGGCGCTTGGGCTTGGTCTCGGCGGCGTCGGCCGCGGGAGTCGCCTTCGCCGGAGCGGCTCCGCCTCCCCCGGCCTGCGCCTCCTTGATGACCTCGATCAGCTGGCTCTTGCGCATCCGCGCCGTGCCCCTGATGCCGAGTCCGGATGCGACCTGCTGCAGCTCGGCCAGCACCATGCCGTCGAGGCCGGTACCGCGGCGCCGCCGCGAGCCCGCACCGGTGGCAGGCGCGGAGGCGTCCGTGGCGGGCGCGGCAGCGGTCTCCTCGACACGTGCGCCCATCAGATCGGTGGTGTCGCTCACGAAGGGTCCTTCCCTGGAGCGGACGTCGGCCTGTCTGGCTCGGCGACCGTTTGTGCTGTCCGACTTCGATCCTTGCTGTGGCGAAGCCGGGGCGGTTGTCCGCCGAAGCGGCGGAAGAGATTTCTGGTGATGGCGCTTCCTGAGCGAACCGTGGCATCCAGTGTCACGTCGCGAGGTCGCACCGATTCCGGAGCGTGTCCCGAAGACCGCTCAGCGTCGCTGCACGGCGTACTGCCCAGGTACGACGTACGGAACGCAGTGCGGCTTGGGAAGCTCCCGGAAGAATGTCTGTCCCGAAGGGGGACACAAAGCACCTCGCCATGGTGGGGTCGGGTGCAGACTTGAGATTAACACTACCGGATCCAACAAACATTCCCCCTCTCGAAATCCGGCAACCGTGCACTTCTAGATGTCGCCGGAGGGCGCCAGGGGCAGCACGCTCGCCCCTCGCAGGTCCAGGGCCAGGCGGTTCGCAGCCCAGTGCGGGCCGGCCGAGGCCTCGATCTTTTCGGCCGTTCCCGCGTCGGCCAGCGCCATCACGGTGGGCCCCGCGCCGGAGATCACCGCGGGGATCCCGTCCGCGCGCAACCGCTCCACCAGTGCGGCGCTGTCCGGCATGGCCGGTGCGCGGTACTCCTGGTGCAGACGGTCCTCGGTGGCAGGCAACAGCAGTTCGGGACGTCGCGTGAGGGCCTCGACGAGCAGGCCGGCGCGGCCCGCGTTGGCGGCCGCGTCGACGTGCGGCACGGAACGCGGGAGCAGTCCGCGCGCGGTCTCGGTCAGCACCGGCTTTCCGGGCACGAAAACCACCGGAACGATGGAACGGGCGGGCTCCATCCTGATCGCCCGCGCGGCGCCCGCCTCCATCCAGGACAGGGTGAACCCGCCGAGGAGACAGGCCGCCACGTTGTCCGGGTGGCCCTCGATCTCGGTCGCGAGCTCCAGCAGGGCCGCGTCGTCGAGCCTGCTCTCGCCGCCTATGGTCACCGCGCGCGCGGCGACGATGCCCGCGCAGATCGCGGCCGACGAGGAGCCGAGACCCCGGCCGTGCGGGATGCGGTTGGCGCAGACGATCTCCAGACCGCGCGGCTGGCCGCCCAGGACGTCGAAGGCCGTGCGCAGGGACCGGACGAGAAGGTGCTTCTCGTCCCGCGGCAGCGTCTCGCTGCCCTCCCCCGCGATGTCGATGTGCAGCCCTGAGTCGGCCACCCGGACGACCACGTCGTCGTAGAGTCCCAGCGCGAGGCCGAAGGCGTCGAAGCCCGGGCCGAGGTTGGCGCTGGTGGCGGGGACGCGCACCCGGACGGGGGCGGCACGGAAGGCGGGACCGGCCATCTCGCGATGACTCTCCTTGAGCTGCGGGGCTGTCGAATGAGATGCGATGCGTAGGTGAGGACCCGGGACCGCGACGGCGACGGCGACGCGTCACTACGGCATATGCGGTGGGCGGGTTCGGTACAGCCTATCTAAGGAAGGTTCTGCCGCGACATAGGGCGCACAGGAGGCGCACGATGCGTGTCGTAAGCCCCCCGTGCACCCCGGATGGGGAAGTCCCCGGCGGGTCGCTCGCAGGTCACCTCGGGGATCCCAACCGCTTGGCGGAACACCGGCGGGCTTCACGGGGGGGGCGGGCCTCAGGCCACGTGCTTCGGCATCTGTCTCGGCAGCTGCGTCCGAGGCCGCGTCGGCATCTGCCTCGGCAGCCGCGTCACCGGGCGCCACCCGGCATCGCCCGGTGTCGCCCGATGACGCCTGATCCCGTCCGGTGACGCCCGATGACGCCTGATCCCGTCCGGTGACGCCCGATGTCCGTCCGCCCGACGTCCGTTTCCCGTCCGTCCGACGTCCGCCCTTCGCCCGTCCGGTGTCGCTTACGCGAGCCCGAGGCGCTCGGCGGCCGTCGCCGCGTCGACCGGGACGGTGACCGGCTGCGGTGCGCCCGCGACGGCCCAGTCGGGGTCCTTCAGGCCGTTGCCGGTGACGGTGCAGACGATCCGCTGTCCCGGGTCGACCTTGCCCTGCTCGGCCGCCTTCAGCAGACCGGCCACGGACGCGGCGGAGGCGGGCTCCACGAAGACGCCCTCCTGCGCGGCCAACAGCCGGTAGGCGCGCAGGATCTCACGGTCCGTCACCTCGTCGATGAAGCCGCCGGACTCCTCCTGCGCGGCCAGCGCGAACTTCCAGGAGGCCGGGTTGCCGATGCGGATCGCGGTGGCGATCGTCGACGGGTCCTTGACGACCTCGCCGCGCACGATCGGGGCGCTGCCGGACGCCTGGAAGCCCCACATCCGGGGCGTGCGAGCGGCGACCTTGTCGGCGGCGTACTCCTGGTACCCCTTCCAGTACGCGGTGATGTTGCCCGCGTTGCCGACCGGCAGGACGTGGATGTCGGGGGCGTCGCCCAGCATGTCCACGATCTCGAAGGCAGCCGTCTTCTGGCCCTCGATGCGCACCGGATTCACCGAATTGACCAGCGCCACCGGGTAGTTGTCGCTCAGCGCACGCGCCAGCGTGAGGCAGTCGTCGAAGTTGCCCTCGACCTGGAGGATCTTCGCGCCGTGGATGAGCGCCTGCCCCATCTTGCCGAGCGCGATCTTGCCCTGCGGGACGAGGACGGCCGAGACCATGCCCGCACGCACCGCGTACGCGGCGGCGGAGGCGGAGGTGTTGCCGGTGGAGGCGCAGATGACGGCCTGCGCGCCCTCCTCCTTGGCCCGCGTGATGGCCATGGTCATGCCCCGGTCCTTGAAGGACCCGGTGGGGTTCGCGCCCTCCACCTTGAGGTGGACCTCGCAGCCCGTGCGCTCGGAGAGCACCTGCGCGGGGACGAGGGGTGTGCCGCCCTCACGGAGCGTCACTACGGGCGTGCTGTCGGAAACCGGCAGCCGGTCCCGGTACTCCTCGATGATTCCGCGCCACTGGTGGGTCATTGCTGGTTACTCTCCTTCAACCCGCATGATGCTGGCGACACCCCGCACGGTGTCGAGCTTGCGCAGCGCCTCGACGGTCCCGGTGAGGGAGGCGTCGGACGCGCGATGGGTGACGACGACGAGGGAGGCCTCGCCGCTTCCGTCCAGTCGGCCCTGCTGCCGCACGGTGTCGATGGAGACCCCGTGCTCGGCGAAGACGGTGGCGACCTGGGCGAGAACGCCAGGCTTGTCCGCGACGTCGAGACTGATGTGATACCGGGTGACGACATCGCCCATGGGCGACACCGGCAGCGCGGCGTAGGCCGACTCGCCGGGCCCCGTCGCCCCGCTGAGCCGGTTGCGGCAGACGGCGACCAGGTCGCCGAGCACGGCGGAGGCGGTGGGAGCACCGCCGGCGCCGGGACCGTAGAACATGAGCTGCCCGGCCGCGTCCGACTCGACGAACACGGCGTTGTAGGCGCCGCGCACGGAGGCGAGGGGATGGCTCAGCGGAATCATCGCGGGATGCACCCGCGCGGTGACCGAGGCCCCGTCCGCGGCTCGCTCGCAGATGGCGAGCAGCTTGATGGTGCAGCCCATCTCCCGGGCGGAGGCGAAGTCGGCCGACGTCACCTCGGTCATGCCCTCGCGGTAGACGTCGTCGAGGCGCACGCGCGTGTGGAAGGCGATCCCGGCGAGGATGGCGGCCTTGGCGGCGGCGTCGAACGCCTCGACGTCGGCCGTCGGGTCGGCCTCCGCGTAGCCCAGGGCGGTGGCCTCGTCGAGGGCCTCCTGGTATCCGGCGCCCGTGGAGTCCATCTTGTCGAGGATGAAGTTGGTGGTGCCGTTGACGATGCCCAGCACCCGGTTCACCTTGTCGCCGGCGAGGGACTCGCGCAGCGGCCGGATCAGCGGAATGGCGCCGGCGACGGCGGCCTCGTAGTAGAGGTCCTCGCCGTGCTCCTCGGCGGCGGCGTGCAGGGCGGCGCCGTCCTGCGCGAGGAGCGCCTTGTTCGCCGAGACGACGGACGCGCCGTACTCGAAGGCGGTGGTGATGAGCGAACGAGCGGGCTCGATGCCGCCGATGACCTCGACGACGACGTCGATGTCCCCGCGTTTGACCAGAGCGGTGGCGTCGGTGGTGACGAGGGCGGGGTCGATGCCCTCCCGGACCCTGGAGGGCCGGCGCACCGCCACTCCGGCGAGCTCCACGGGGGCGCCGATCCGGGCGGCGAGGTCGTCGGCGTGCGTCGTCATGATGCGCGCCACCTCTGAGCCGACCACTCCACAGCCCAGCAGCGCCACCTTCAGCGGACGCGTACGCATCATCCGACCTCGTTTCCTCTTACCGTCTACGGATGTTTCCGGTTGACCCAGTCTCACTCACCGGACCGGACTTTCTGCCCCTGGTCCGGATCGTGAGACATCTATTTCATTTCCAGGAGACGGCAGACAGGAGATCTTCCACCCGTCCCCCGGCCGCTGCCGCCGCCGCGCTCAGCCGACGTCGAGCCGCAGCAGATCCTCCTCCGTCTCCCGCCGTACGACGACCCGCGACTCCCCCTCGTGCACGACGACGACCGGCGGCCGCAGCACGTGGTTGTAGTTGCTGGCCATGGACCGGCAGTACGCACCGGTGGCGGGCACGGCGATGAGATCGCCCGGCGCCAGGTCGGCCGGCAGGAACGCGTCCTTGACCACGATGTCCCCGCTCTCGCAGTGCTTGCCCACGACCCGCGCCGGCATCGGCGCGGCGTCGGAGACACGCGAGACGAGCGCGACGCTGTACTCGGCGTCGTACAGCGCGGTGCGGATGTTGTCCGACATGCCGCCGTCGACGGAGACGTACGTCCGCAGCCCGTCGAGCGGCTTGACGGTGCCCACCTCGTAGAGGGTGAAGGCAGTGGGCCCCACGATGGCGCGCCCCGGCTCCACCGAGATGCGCGGCGTCCGCAGCCGGGCCGACTCGCACTCACGCGTGACGATCTCCGTCAGCGCCTTGGCGATCTCGTGCGGCTCGCGCGGATCGTCGTCACTGGTGTAGGCGATCCCGAGCCCGCCGCCGAGGTCGATCTCCGGCAGCTCGACCCCGTGCTCGTCACGGATGTCCTTGAGCAGCCCGACGACCCGGTGGGCGGCGACCTCGAAGCCGGACATGTCGAAGATCTGCGATCCGATGTGCGAGTGGATCCCGATCAGCTCCAGCCCGTCGAGCTGGAGCGCCCGCCGCACGGCCTCGGCGGCCTGCCCGCCGGCGAGCGGGATCCCGAACTTCTGGTCCTCGTGGGCGGTGGCGATGAACTCGTGCGTGTGCGCCTCGACGCCGACGGTGACCCGGATCTGCACCCGCTGCCGCTTGCCCCGCGACTGCGCGATGTGCGCGACCCGCACGATCTCCTGGAACGAGTCGAGCACGATCCGCCCGACACCCGCGTCGACGGCGCGCTCGATCTCGACCGTCGACTTGTTGTTGCCGTGGAAGGCGATCCGGTCGGCGGGCATGCCGGCGGACAGGGCGGTGGCGAGCTCGCCGCCGGAGCAGACGTCGAGGTTCAGCCCCTCCTCGTGCAGCCACCGCACGACGGCCCGGGACAGGAACGCCTTGCCCGCGTAGAAGACGTCGGCGTCGGCCCCGAACGCGGTGCGCCAGGCCCGGGCCCGGTCGCGGAAGTCGGCCTCGTCGAGGATGTAGGCGGGCGTGCCGTGCTGCTCGGCGAGGGTGAGGACGTCGACGCCGCCGACGGTCACGACACCGTCGTCGTCGCGGGCGACGGTCCGCGCCCACACCTTGGGGTCGAGGGCGTTGAGGTCGGCGGGCGGAGCGGAGTAGTGGCCCTCGGGAAGGACGTCGGCGTGACGGGGCCCGGCGGGGTGGGCGGAACGGCTCATCTGGGCGTGCTCTCTCAGAGGTGGTCGGGTGCGTCGATGCCGAGCAGTGACAGGCCGCCGGCCAGCACCGCCCCGGCCGCTTCGGCGAGCGCGAGCCGGGCACGATGGGCGGCCGAGGGTTTCTCCTCACCACGCGGAAGAACGGCGGGAAGCAGAACGAGCGTGGCGTCGGCCACCCCGACCAGATGCCGGGCCAGCCGCGACGGCGCCGAGGAATCGGGAACGACCCGCGGGTCCGACGACAGTTTGGACGGCCGGTTCGACGGGGCGACGGCGACGGCGGTGGCGAGGACGCGGGGATAGTCCGCGAGCAGGGCGACGAGGTCGGCGGCGTCCAGCGGGCCGGGCTGGGCGGTGAAGCCCAGGTCGGCGGCGTTGCGGCACACGGCCCGGGTGCGGGCGTGGGCGTAGCGGACGCGGAAGAGGGGATTGCCCTCGCGCTGGACCAGATGGTCGGCGGTGATGCGGGGCCGGTCGTGCGGGGCGGGATGGAGCAGGGCCCAGCGAGCGGCGTCGAGACCGAGCGGAGCGGGATCCTCCGGAGCGGGAACGGGCCGCAGAACGGTGGCCCCCCGGTCACCGGCGACACCGCCGAGGTCGTGGCCGACGTCGTGGCCGACGTCGTGGCTGACGTCGTGGCTGACGTCGACGCGGCCGCCCTGCGCCCCGATGATCCGCGCCAGCACGTCGGCGAGCACCTCGGCCCGCACCTCGTACGGCACCCGCACCGCGAAGACCTCTCCGGCGAGGTCGTCGCTGTGCCCGTACCGCGGGCCGTCGAGCCTGACCCGCCGGACCAGATCCGGGACGGCGGAACCGTCGAGGCTGATGTTGAGGAACCCGGGCCCGGTGATCTCGACCCCGCGGACGCCCTCGGCGCCCATCAGATACGGCCGGAGAACCTCGGCCACCCGAAGCGGCGCCTGCCCGGCCGGCCGGGCCAGCTGCAGCGCGATGTTGGTGGCGTAGTCCCCCCGCCCCCCGGGCCCCGGCGGCGTGACCACGGCACGAGCGGGAACGGCCACGCTGAGCTCCCCCTCGTCGACAGCACGACGCACCGCGCACAGCACGGTACGAGAGAGCTCGACGGGGGTCACGGGGACAAGCGTAGGGGAGGAGGGGGGTGGCTGGGCGAGCCGGTCAGCCAAGGTCCCGAGATGTGGACGCCGAGAAGACCGAGAAAGGCCACACCCGAACCCGGACGCCGGAAAAGGGCACGCACGAACGGTGGACGGCACGACTGACGAGGAGCCCAAGGCGGACGGTGGGAGAGAGCGGACGGCGAGAGAGGGGACGGCGAGAGTGAAGACTCGGGACTCGGTGCTCAGGACTCGGTGCTCGGTGCTCGGGACTCGAAGGCAGAGCCCTACTCCCCGGCCGCGACTCCCCCACTCGGCCCGCTGCCTTTCCCGACCCCGATCGCGGCCCCCGTGCCGAGCCCCACGCCGAGCCCCGACCGCAACCCGCCCCCGTCCTCGTCGGCTTCCTCGCCTCCACCCCGCTCCCGCTCCCGCTCCCGCTCCACCAACGTCCGTACGACGGAGACGAGTTCCGCGGGATCGAACGGCTTGGGAAGAAACGCGTCGACTCCGACCTCAAGGCCGGCCTCGACCTCGTACTGCGTACAGGCGCTGATGATGACGAGAGGGAGGTCACGCGTCCGAGGGTCGGCGCGCAGCCGAGCGGCGGTGCCCAACCCGTCCAACCGGGGCATGACGACGTCGAGGGTCACCAGATCGGGCCGCGCCTGATGAACGACATCCAGACACTCGGCACCGTCGGACGCGGTCACGACCTCGAGACCCTCCAGCTCGAGATTGACCCTGATCAGCTGCCGGATGACCTTGTTGTCGTCCACCACAAGCACCCGGCCCGACGCGCCTGACACAACTCGAGAGTAGGTCGGGACCGGCCACCGCGTCCGGGTTTTCCCCACTTCCACCCCGTGCGGGCGCCCCGGCCCTCCGCAAGCCCCGGAAACCTGTTCCTGATCACCCCGAGCGAGCTGGTAGTGTTCTACCCGTCGCCGCGAGCAACACCTCACGACCGACACGCCCCCGTAGCTCAGGGGATAGAGCAACGGCCTCCGGAGCCGTGTGCGCAGGTTCGAATCCTGCCGGGGGCACCTTGCAGAAGGTGCCCAAAGACCCCGCCACCAGCGCTTTCGCTGAGGACGGGGTCTTGGCGTATGTGCAGGCGTATGCAGCCCACAGCGACCCTATGACGCAGTCTGTGGACTATTCGTGGACAGGATCTTGGCGCATCCCCCCTGGTCAGTCCCGGGATTCCGTACCGCCTTAGTCAGCTGGCGTCCGGCCACTCCTCAGGAGGCAGAGGCGGCGACTCCGGGTCGCTCCGTCGTTCCACCTGCCGCGCGTTCTCCCCGCGCAGGCTGGTCAACCACAGCCATAGATCCGGTAGAGCCTGCTGCGGACAGGCGAGACGGTGCTCGATGCGGCACCGCTGGAACTGGTCCGGCGGGCACACTCCGTAGACAGTGACCCGCCCATCGGACAGCTCGATCCAGCGGTGCTCCGCCGGCACCGTATGGGCCAGCGGGCGCATGTCCGGCTCCAGCAACACCCAGTCCTGCTCAAGCGTCGCTACACGATCCTGCAAGAGCCCGCAGTTTGGGCACCGGTTCTGCCCACTGGCTAAGCGGCGCAGCGTCTCATCTAAAACCCCCATGACGTGAGGGTCGCCAGGCAGTCGACCAAGGCGTAGAGCACGAATCAGACGGAACACCTGGGGCGGCAGTACGCCGATGAGACGAGACACGACGCGGCAGGTGCAACCAGCACCTACCAGCCGACGAAGCGCGGCCGAGACGCGCCGAAGCCCCCGGCCCATGCGGGCTGGGGGCTGACGCCTTACGTGCGCGATCACTCGTACTCGCGCAACAGCTCCTCGATCTTTCGGTTGGCCACCTCCTGCCGACCATCGATGCATTTGGCATAGCGAGACAGTAGGACTTCCACACTGTTGCCCGCCCGTTCGGCAACCTCGGTCGCATCCACTCCGGAGTTGAGCCAGGTGGACAGCGCCGAGTGCCGCAAGTCATACGGCCGCGCTGCGAGCGGCGAGGCGACGGCGGCCGGCGGAAGCGCCAGAAGTCGGGCTTCCTGCCAGACGCGGTAGTAGGTCGACGAGCCGACCACTCCCCCACGCTCGTTGGTGAACATCCGCCCGTCCTCGGCGGTCCCGAAGACATCGAGGTGCTGTCGCAGAATGGCGACGAGCTGAGGCGGGATCGGCACAGGCCGGACTTCTTCGGCGGGACGGTTCTTCAAGCCGCGGTCGTCATGCGTCTCACCGGAGTCCGTCCACTGCTTGCCGGCACTGGGCCGGGTCCGGTGAAGAAGCGCCGTCCCCCAGCCTGCTTCCGGCAGCTTCAGATCCGCTCCCGTGAGTCCCACGACCTCGGCGGGCCGGAACGCCCCGTAGTACATACAGGCGAACAGGCCGACCAATCGGCGGCCGCGGGCCCGGCCATACCCGCCGACGTACGAGACAGCGGTCAGCAGGGAACGCGCCTGCTCGGGATTTGCAACCACGCGCGGATCAACTTCCCCCGCGACCTTCGGCTTCGTCCACCGAATTCCACTAATCGGATTCTCTTTGAACTCTCCGAGGTCCACTGCATAGTGCAGGGCATTGACGAGCGTCCGGCGCTTCCGGCGTACGGTTTCCGCGGCAGCCGCCGTGCCGTCAAGCTTCAGCTTCAGCGAGTCCAGAACAGCCCTTGCGAGGGCGGCGTCCCCAAGGTCGGCCAGGGGACGCGCAGCCTTCGAGACCCAGTGCAGCACGCTCGCGACGTCATCCGGCAAGTCGCGATCATCAGGGCCAGGCAGGACGAAGGCCCAATGGCGCAGTGCCTTCCTGATCAGCTCCTCGGGAGGCCGGCCCGGCCGGTCGTCCAGAAGCGCCATGGTCACCGCGGTCAACGACTCGTTGATCCCGCTACGCGTGTTGGGGGCCGCATGAGGCCACTTCATAGCGAGGTACTTGAGAGCGAAGGCGTACCAGCTCGTCGAGGCTGCCTTTTCGACCATCGAGTCAGGCAATCCCGTGACCGTGTCGAACTCTTCACCACCATGGGCAGCCCGGAGGAGTTTGGAACGGTAGTGATCCGCCAACCCCTTGGTACGGAACTGATCGGAGAACACATTCCCGGCAACGATCCACCGGACGTCGTAGGACGACTTCTTCGTGTTCCTCTTCCGAACGCCCCACACCTTCACGTCGAGAGACTTCACGCCGCCGCCTCCAGCTGACGAAGCCACGTGGTGAAGTCACTCCGCCAAACACGGAGCTCTCCGTTGGGCAGTTTGAACGCGGCCGGCCCGTATCCCAGCTCCCGCCAGCGGTAGAAGGTGCGCCGGGAGACTCCGCCCAGCTCGACGAGGATCTGCGGAACGGTCATCAGTTCGTCTCGTCGGCGGTCCACGACGAGTCTCCTTCCGTATTTGAGGTGTCGGGTCGCCGTGAGGTGGCGAACCAGGATTCAGCAGCGGTCAGGCCGGTACC
This sequence comes from Streptomyces rishiriensis, assembly GCF_003112535.1. GTDB lineage: Bacteria > Actinomycetota > Actinomycetes > Streptomycetales > Streptomycetaceae > Streptomyces > Streptomyces rishiriensis. The sequence continues at coordinate 56,443 of NZ_BEWA01000012.1, forward strand.
GGCGAAGCGCCAGTGCGAGAGGACGAGGACGGTGTCCGGGTCCGGCATGGGGTGGCCGGTCAGGGCTACGCGTTCGCGGGTGAGTGCTTCGTTGTGGTCGGCGCGTTCCTGGCGGAGGGCGCCGAGGGTGACGGAGTAAGCGCGGGACTTGGTGGAGAAGTGGCCGCGGAAACCGAGCATGTGAGCCCACTTGCGCAGCCGGAGTTCTTCGAGTTCGGGCAGTCCTCCGAGGTGCCAGCAGGTGAGGATCATCTGCCGGGCGTGGTCGGTGACGTCGGTGCCGATCAGGTCGGTGATGGGGTTGCGGATCGGGCGGTCGATGGTGCCGGTCGCGCTCTCCGCTCCCTTGGTGGCGTACTTGGCGATGTAGGCGGCGACGGCCCGGCTGGTCAGGTCGGTGGTTCCGGAAAAGTCGGCGGACCGGATAGGGCGGATGTCGAGCTGTTCGCCGAAGCGGAAAGTGTGTGCGCGACCGTCGAGGGTCGGGCCAGGCGTCTCAGCGAGCTGGACGGCCGAGCGGATCGCGTCGGCGAGGAGCTCTGTCGTGGCCCAGACAGGCGGGGAGTCCTCGGCACCTTCAGGACCGTCGAGGCGGATCACGGCATGGAAGTGCACGGCTCCGCGCCGCTGGTACTCGGCGACCTTGGCATAGGAGACCTTGAGGCACTCGCGCAGTTCGGAACGGGTGAGGTTCGCGCGCATCGCAAGCTGTTGGCGCAGGTAGGTGGTGAACCGGGCCCACAGGGCACCGGCGTGCGCGTTCCACAGAACGGCGTCGCGGTAGTCGTAGCGCTCCGGGTTGAGCGGGGTGCCGAGGGCGGGGTCGTCGTCCTGGTGGAGGCGTCCGCAGCGGCAGCGACCGCCGCCGGGCCGGTTGTGGACGGGACCGAAGGACGGAGCCGTGAAGGTGGCGAAGACGCGGGGGTGTTGGGCGACTGTCGGGCCGATTCCCTTGCCGCCGCTCAGGCCTGCCGTGACGAGGTGGTACGTGTCCTTGCGGTAGACCTCCGCGCAGGCGGCGCATCGGGTTGCCCGACGGTTGTTGCAGCGGATGAGGAGCTGTCCGGCGGGAAGGTCGCGGTCGAAGATCTCGCGGACGATTTCGCCGGTCGCGGCGTGGACGTCGAGGCGGGACCCCTCCATCCGTACGGGCCGCTCGCAGCCTCCAAGCCGCTGGACCTGGTGTGCGTAGGCGCTGAGGTCACCGTGCTGGGCGAGGGCTGCCAGCTGGCGAATGGCTCCGTCGGGAGCCTCGGGGCGCATGTGCGGATGCCTCCTCGGGGCGGAAGTTCGGGACGTGCACCCCGGCCTGCGTAGGGGGCTAGACAGTATGGGCAGGCCGGAGCGCTGCGTAGATGAGGTCAGCGGCGGTCGCTCTTGAGGATCGAGCGGATGACGACGGCGCAGACGGCCACGGAAGCGGCGGTGATGGCCACGGCGAGGAGCATGGAGACCAGGACGGCGCCGACGACCAGGACCAGGGCTCCCCCACCGGCGGCGAGGGTGAGCACGCTGCCCGGCGTGAGTTGGACCGCCGACCGGTTGGAGGCGGGGGCCGCCGATACCGGGGCTGGGGCGTAGGCGGTGGGGTTGTAGGCCGAAGGGCTGTAGGTCGCCGGGGGCATGCTGGCGGGCATCGGGGCGGTATCCGGGCGGGGGTACTTGGGGGTGAACACGGGGCGGTCCCTTCTGCGGGTCAGTCGAGGAGCGTGGCGACGGCGGGGGCGAGGACGCTGTTGGCGACGAGGTAGCCGCCGAGGAGGAGCAGGGCGACCAGCCACCACGGCGGGCGGGCGAGCTGGATGCCGAGGACGGCGACGACGAGCACGGCGAACCAGAGCGGGACGGTCATGGCAGCGGTCTCCTGTCAGGCCTTGCAGCGGTGGGTGCGGGCGGCGAGTTCGGCGGCGGCGCGGCTGTCGTACTCGGTGGAGTAGTCGCAGCGCGGTGCGGTGCAGGCGGCTAGGTGGCGGTTACGGCCGCGGGCGATGTACGAGGCGACCTGTACCGGGCCGATGCGGCGGACGTTGCGGAAGCGCGGGTTCACGGTGTTCGTCCTTTCTCAGAGGTGAGCGGCGACGGAGGCCGTCATGGACGGGGGCAGGCCGAGCCGCGCGCGGACGTCGTCGGGGTCAGCAGGCCCGCCCGTGGTCGCGCGGTGTTGCTCGGCCAGGGCTTGGGCGCGGTCGATGAGGGCGGGCGGCAAGGTGACTGACGGGGCTGCGGGGGCTGCGACCGGCGCGGACGTTGTGGGCGGCTCCGGTTCGGGGTCCGGCTCGGCGACCGGTTCCGGCAGCGCGTCACGGTCGGGGGCGTCGACCACGGCCGGGACGGGGGCCTGTTCACCGTCCGTCTCGGGGATCGCGGCGACCGGTAACGAGTCGGCGATGCGTGGTGTGTGGGCGAGGAGGGTTCCGCCGAAGAAGGCGACGGCGGGCCAGCCGGCCACCACGACGCGGAGCGACGCGGGAACGTCGTTCAGGTCGAGGAGTCCGGCGGTGGCGATGTTGGCACCGAGGGATGCGGTCAGGGCGATCAGGAACCACAGCCGCGGGCCCCCGGCTGGCTGTCCGGCGCGCTGCTGTTCGCGCATCCGGCGCCAGGCGGCGACAAGCAGCAGGTCGACGGAGACGGGGTAGGCCCATGCCTTCCAGCCGCCCTGTCCGGCCGCGTCGGCGAGGTCGTGAAGGTGCGAGAAGGACAGAGCGCCCGCGATCACGGCTTGGACGATCACGGCGTCCACACGGGCCAACTGGGCGCGCATCGGCTCGGGTTCCTTCCTGTTCGAGGCATGGGAGGGGTAGGGAGTTGGCGCGAGGCGGTCACGCCGGCCGTTAGGAAGGTGGTGCGGCTACTCGGTCACCGGGCGGGCGGTAGGCACGACGGCCGGGGCGAACGCCTTGGAGGACTCGACGGCGACGGCGGGCCGGAAGGAGTCGAGGCGGGGCAGTTCCGGCACCAGGGCGGCCGTGTCGCGGCAGATGACAGCCGCATCGTCGAGGGACAGGTGCGGTGAGCGGGCGCGGGACCAGCCGCCGGAGGAGTCGCCGACGATCGCGACGCCGGGCCGTTCGGCCGGGATGGAGGTGGCGGCGAGGGCCGCTTCCGGAGAGATGTCGGCGAGCGCCATGTTCGCCGAGGACTCGTCATTGACGCGGTGGCAGATGCGGCCGGTGAGCTGGGCGCGGAGCATGGTCGCGCCCTTGCCGAGTTCGGAGCCGAAGCGCTGCCCGCACACCTCGAGGTAGATGCCGGCCGCACGGCCGAGCTGGGCGATCCGGATCAGCTTGGTGACCATGGCGTCGCGTCGCTTCTCGTCGTCGCGGCTCGCGGCGAGGAAGAGTTCCGCGACCTCGTCGACGACGACCACAACCGGCACCGGCCGTACCGCGTCCGGCAGCCCCCATACGTCCGAGGTGAGGACGGCGTCCGGGCCCGCAGTGGACGAGAGCCCGATGAGACGGAACCGTGCCTCCATCTCTTCCAGCAGGACGTCAAGGAGTTCGTTCGCCCGGTCCGGGGTATCGGCGAGAGCGGACAACCGGGGCGCGAACGAAGCCAGTTCGACACCCCATTTGCAGTCGACCCCGACGAGCACGACCCGTTGCCGAGCCAGGCCGCACACCAGGTTCCGCAGGTACACGGACTTGCCGGACTGCGTCGCGCCGAGGATGAGTTCATGCGGCACGGCACGGAAGTCCCGCACGTGCCACCGTCCGTCATCACGAAGCGCCAGCGGAAGGGTGAGCGGCCCACGCTGCTTCCACCGCCGTGCGGGCTGCACGTCGGAGAGCACGTCCCAGCCGATCAAACGCAGTTCGAGCCAGCCCGGCTTGGTCGGACGGATGTGCACGGCGTGCGCTGCCCAGGCATGGCGCAGCCGGTCGGCCGAGGCCATGAAGTCCTCGGGAGCCTGCCCGGTCGCCATACGCAGCCGCATCACGAGCCCGGACCCGGTCGGCCACGGCAGCGACCGCCGAGGAGGAACGGGAGCCGCTTCCCGCCCGATCATCCGGGCCGTGGCCCGACGGACGGCCGAGGCCGGAACCGTCAGGCCGCACGCGTCCATCGTTGCCCGGTAGGTGGTGAGCACGCGTAGCGCGACGAACGGATAGCCGACCAGCCACCAGAACGCGACCGGTGCGCGCCGGCGCAGGACCAGCAGGGCGACGAGTGCCAGCAGACACAGCGCCAGCGCCCAGACAGCGTCAGTCATGGCCTTCAGCCCTGCACCGAAGCGGGGGCGTTGACCATGACCGCGTCCGCCCGGTACGCGATGCCGTGACGCATCCGCCCGCCGAACTCGCTCTCCCACGGCCGGGCGATGAGGCCGGGCAGGATGACCGGAGCCCCCATCACCAGGCCTTCACCGATGCCCTTCTCGGGGACGGTGACCTTGATCATGTCCGAACCACCCGCCGCGATGAACACCAGCTCCAGCACCATAAGCCGGTCGTTGGTCACCGGGTCGATGGCGATCTCACCGGTCTGACGGTCCTTCACCTTGACCTCGGGCAGCTTGGTGACGAGGAGCGTCGCGGACGAGACGTCTACGGGGATGACACGCATTTCTTGAACCTCACTTAGTTGGCGATGCGTCCAGTCCGCACCGCTTGAGTCTGGATACCCCCCTAGACAACGGAGGGTGACCCGCCCGAACTGTCTAGGGGGGTTGACGACTACGTTAGACCTACGAGTCGTCAACTGTCTAGGGGGATATACGAGAAGGTCGAGCGTCTGGTGTCAGACCCTTGAACGATGATGCCGTCCGGGATCGGTCGACTTCCTGGAGGAACGTGGTGGACACCGACTTGGTCAGGGACCTCGGGGTGCCGGATCGACGCGAAGCAGCAGCAGAGGCCCTGATCGCGCTCGGGAGCGGCGCAGTAAAGCAGCTGATACGGGCGCTAGAAGCCGCGGACTCCCCCGTGCCCTGGCGGCCGATCACCGACGTCCTCCAGCGGATCGGGGACTCGGGCTTCGATGGATTGCTCCAGGCCCTGGTCTCCGCGTCCGATGAGCGCTCCCGCAAGCACATAGCCCTTGCGTTCTCCCACCTCGGCCCAGCCTTCCTGAAGGACTACACCGAAGCTCTCTCACATCCCGTGCCCCTGGTACGCCGGGAAGCGGTCTGCGGAATCCAGTACTGCGGCGAGGCCGGCCGGCCAGCCGTGGCCGCCCTGCTGCCGCTGCTCGGAGACCCAGACCAAGAAGTCGCCCGCCAGGCACAAGACGCCCTGGTCTTCCAGGGACCGCACGTGATTCCGATGCTCCAGCGCATCCGACAAGCGGGACCGGGACAGCAGCGGGCGCGAGCGCTGACGGCGCTCGCCGCCCTGGGCGGCGAGCCCGCACTGTCCGCCGCCGATGTGGCCGCGATCGAACGACTCATACGCGTCAAGCTCCCGGACGACCGGCCCGAAGGAATGTGGGGGTGCTGGAATCACTGGATCGCCGTCCCCAGCGGTGACCAGATCGGCATCATGCGCGCTCTGGGCGTGGTCGATCCAAGACCTGTGACCTTCGCCCTCGGCAACGACATCGTCGACGCCGACGGCCACGGTTGCGGAGACGATGAGGACCCGTACACCGGTTACGAACGGGTTTTCGTGACGCCCGAGCTGGGCGGATGGACTCTCGTCCTCGGCGCCTGGTGCGACCCGTGCGGCGAAGAACGTCGCGATGACGTCCTCCGCCTGTGCACCGAACTCAGCGCCCGCTACGGGCAGGCGCAGGCGTACTACTACGGCGGCCAAGGCGACGGCTCCGCCTGGCTCATCGCCGAACACGGCGTAGTGGTCCGGCGGTACTGCGAAACAGGCGAGGGAGAGGACGAGTTGCTCACCCTCGGAGAGCCCGTTCCGTACGAACGGGCCCGTCGTACGGAACTGGGCCTGCAACCCGTCTGGGACCCAGCGCAGGAGAGCCAGGAGGACGAGGACGAGTGGCGGTGGGCCGCGCACGACCTCGCCGCCGACCTCGCCGACTCTTACGGCGTCAGCCCCCTCCATATCGGTCCCGAAACGCCGTCACGGGGAACCGGTGTCGTCGCCTTGACCCCGTACGGCGTCACCCACGGTGTACCAGCAGGGGCCTATCGAATCTGAGCGAGGGCGAGGGCAGGGGCAGCGCCGGTTACTCCGACAGCACCCAGTGAAGAACAGTGGCATCGTCCTGCGCTTTGCCGCGCGGCCAGCGCCGACCGTCAGGGTCGCCGGCCTCTGCATCCCTCACGCGGCGGATCAGTTCAGCCGGCCCGGAGGAGCTGAGGACTGACAACGTCTCTTCCCACGTGGCGATGTCAAAGGAGTCGACAAGGCGCGTAGCACCGTCGCTCAGCAGCGTCACGGACGCCAGCGACTCCAGCGGTACCGCCCCGGTCAGGGCGTGTTCGGCCGCTTGCGCATCCGGCCCGGCGATCCAGAAGCCGCCCGACCGGTTGCGTAGCCCCGTAAGGGCATCCCGGTACCGGGCCAGGGCGGCAACATGTTCGGGTGAGCCCGTGAGCAGTTCGTCGACTGGACCGCGGAGCCGCTTGCCGACCTCGTCAAGGCGCTGGTCGGTGATGGCAGTCGTCTTCCCTTCCTCGTCGGCGAGGAGGAGCGTTGAATCGCCGAGCACCAGGTATTCCAGAGCATCCGCGCCGGCCCGGACGGCGACCACCGTGCTGGTTGGACTCGCCCGATAGGACAGATCGCAGCTGTCCTCGTGCAAGGACCGAACAGCCCGGATCGAGTCGGCCAGGCAGTCGGCGAGCGGCCGGGCAGGGTGTGCGGTGATGGTGCTCAGCAGCAGGCCCCCCAGCGTCGAGGAGAACCAGGCAATGCCGTGCGTGCACCCGGTATCTGCCCCAGCGACGCCGGCCCCGTCCAGCAGTACGGCTGCCCCGGAAGCGGCGGCCGCGAAGTCCTCGTTTGCTTGTCCAGGTTCTGCGGACAGCGAGGCGAGAGCGACGTTCACGCCGTCGTCTCCTCGTCGTGCCGATAGATCGGGGTGAGCAGTTCCACGGACTGAGGTTCGTCCGTCTCAGGGTCGTACTCGACGCTTACGAGCGTGGAGAAGTGATGCTCTCCCACCTGGCCCCAGAGCGTGTTCAGGTCCGAGGCGAGCAGCTGGACGACGCCGAGGGAGCCTGCGGTGTGGATACCGGCGATCGCGAGTACGGAGCCGTTGCCGTCCGGGCGGGGCAGCCTGCCGAGGTATCCGACGTCGTGCGGGCGCTGCGGCTCGGTGTCCGCTCCCGCGCGATAGGCCGTGCCGGTACGTCGGTCCAGCAGCGCCCACGGTTCGTTCTCGGGGTGTTCCCAGCTGAGGACGGGATCCTGCGCGTAGAAGTCACTCATGGTCTGCGACATGCCCGGCCCGCAGACGACGACCAGGCCGTCACGGTTGAGGTCGACTTCACCGCTCACCAGGACGTGGCCGGAGCTGACGTCGAGCCCGTACGACTTGGCCAGCTCTTCGAGCCGCCTGCCGGAGTTCACGTCCGCCATGGCGACGACCGGGCGCTTCTTCTCGTCGTCCCACCGCAGCGGAGTCACGACCGTGACGGCGCCCGCGCCGAGGAACGCACCCTCGGGCGCCGGGCCCGTGTGGCGGATCTGGTGAATCCGCCCGCGGCTCAGGCCGGCCTTCTCGGCGATCTGCGCGTAGGACAACCCCTGTGAGTGGAGGTCCTGAACGACACGACGGCGGAGCCGGGCGAGTTCGGTCACCTCCTGCTGCGCGTCGGCCAACCGTGTCGTGACCTCACGCAGGAGCAGGTACGGATCATCGATCGCCATGATCCGCTGCAACTCGTCCGACATGACCACACCTCCTAGAAGTAACCAGGAGTCTAGGGCCCTAGACGGAACGGGCGGGAGTCGCCTGCCCGAATGAACCCCGATCACGTAGAAGCCGGCCCGACGCCCAGGCACTCCCCGGGGACTCACACTCCACTGCCCGCGAGGCCACCAGACATCACCGCCGGAAAGCCGCCCATCACGAGCCGGTCCGCACCAGCTCGGCCCAGACGCAACGGGCACCCGAAGGCCGGTCCTTCACCCCCCAGTTCTTGGCGCAGGCCGCAATCAGCATCAGCCCGCGGCCGTCCTCTTCCACGTGCCTGGTGACGCTGCGAACCATAGGTTCCTCGTCGCCGCCCTGGTCGACGACCTCGATCCGAACCAGGTCATCCGCGAAGTGGACGAGCACGAGGAACCATCCTCGGTACCAGCCGCTCCGCGTGTGCTTGACGGCGTTGGCCGCCAGCTCGCCGACGACCAGGACGGCGTCGTCGACCAGCTCTGCGGTCTCGTCCTCCAGCAATGCGGCCACGAAGTGACGGGCCTGGGCAACCTGCCAGGTCAGGCCGGGGAACATCCGGCACCAGCTTTTGGGCATGAGAAACACTCCTCCTCGCCTAGGGGGCTAGACGGCTCAGCGAGCAGAGTATTCCCATGCGTGACTATCAGGCCAGGCATCATGAGGAATTATTCCTCTAACGGGTGGCGGAGTCCTCCAACTCCTTAAACTCCCGCATCACACGAACCAGGAGCTCGCGCGCCTCGCGGCCGAAGACTGCCGCCTCCTCGAAGCGCCGGAAGGTCTCCTCATACGCGGCAACCTCGTCGGAGTCGTCGACGACTCGCTCTCCGCGGAAGGCTTCGACAACGACCGCCCGCCGGTCGCACAGGGTGAACCCATGCCGGGGCATGACCGGCACCGCACGACGCCACGGGATCACCCCAAGGCGCACAGTGCTCAGACTCTCGACAGCGAGCATCCGGTCAAACTGGGCGAGCATGAGCGAAGGGTTCCCCGGCCAGGTACGCAACACCGCTTCGGTCAGCACGAACACCGACTCACGGCCCGGCTCGTACAAGAGGCTCTGCCGCTCGACACGAGCAGCGACAGCGCGACCGACGGCTTCCGGAGTCGAGTACGGCGCACTCGCGAAGACGTGCCTGGCGTACTCGGCGCTCTGAAGCATGGCCGGCAGAACGACGCATTGAAACGACTGGACCAGCCGAGCGGACCGCACCGCGTCATCGAGGACGCCCCCGAAGAGTGCCACCTCGTTCGTCTCGATTGCGTCAGGCGCAGCTTCCACGGCTACCAAGAGCTCCCGCACTTCGCGGGACGCCGACTCGTCGAGATCGAGAGCAAGCAACAAGCGCCCCAGGACGTCGAGGCTGGGGACCATGCGCCCGTTCTCCACCTTGGACACGGTCGGTTGCCCCACACCGGCACGCTGCGCCAGAACAGCACCCGTCAGGCCGGCCTCTGTACGAAGCCCTCGAAGACGCGCCCCAAGCGCCTTCATCAGCTCCCGTCGCTCACTCCCCATACCGAGGGTTCTACACCACGGGACGACGAGAGCCGGATCCGCAAGCGATGACGGTCACGACCAAGCGCCCAGGCCATGATTCAAAGTTTCTCTACTGGTTCAAGGCGGCTCGCTTCGCTCCCCGCGCGCGGCCCGGCCCCCGGCCGGGCCTGCGCTCCTGCCTTCGTCCCGCTCCAGCCCGGCCGGTGCCCGCGCCGCGCACACAGCAGTCAGCACCTCAGAGAAGGGGTACGTCATAGATGGAGCTCCACAGCTTTAGCCACCTCCCCAAACTGGGCAGACCACCGATCGAACCCGCTCCGCCAAACCCCTACGTTGGCGTACGGTTCGGCTCACGGCAGGTATGCAGCGATTCACAGAAGTACAACTTGATCGCGAGGCGCTCGGTTTGACCATGGAAGATTCACAAAGCCATCAGTCACCGCAACTGGGTTTCTATCGACTTCATTCTCCATGCTTGCTGTCCGTGGAGACGCACGATGAGAACGGCGAACCCGGCATTGGAACGGCATTCCATATTGGAGATGGCTATCTCGTAACTGCGCGTCACGTCATCGAGGGGCGCCAGTTGACCAATCTAATTCCAGCGCGCGACGGGAGCATTTCACTTGATTCCGTAGAGGTGATCTATCCATCCGATCCTACGGTAGATCTTGCCTTGCTGAAGACTAATTTTTCACTCGATTATTACATGAAGCATGTTAATTTCTGGGGGCGAGACGATGTAACGAAAGTAGATCACATCCAAATCGGAGGGCACCTTGACGACTGGATCGACGATGGGCTCGTCCTGATGAAGGTCATAGCCTTCGGCTACCCACCGATCCCCACCTCGCCACGCCCAGAACTCGTTGCGGTTCGAGGCGAGATTAATGCGATCATTGATCCGTACGTCGGATCCAAGCACCCTCTTTTCGTAATTTCCCCGATGGCCCGTGGCGGCTTTAGTGGAGGCCCCGTCCTGAGCGAGAACGGGTGGCTCCTTGGAATTGTCACATCTTCCCTGCTCACAAATCATGCCGTTCCCGAGCTCGGCTATGGGGCCGCCCTAACAGTTGAGCCCCTATGGAATCTTCTAGCGGAGAACAAGATCTTCCCGGCTTCCAACGCAGATATCCTGTTTGAGCTGCGGCACGGATGGAATCTCAAGGAAGAAGACTTTCCTTTCGGTGCAGAAAAGCTGGGGAAGCTCAAGGCGGGAGGCACGAGTGCTTGCGAAATGGATTAATCAAGCAGGACCTATTGCAGGCACCCGCTCCGGCACCCGCTAGCCCAAAAGCAATCTCAACCGCGCATGTACGGAGATCATCCCCCTCCGATTTGAACCACCCAGTCGAATCAACGCGGCGTTCGCAATCAGTGCCAGTTTGCCTCAGATGGCCGACTCTAGCGAGTTGAAGAGGGGGAGCCAGGCAGCAGAGGGACAACCACCTACAGGGTGAGCCGCGCCGGTTCCTGGAGGAGTCAACGAAGCATCAACCCAAGTCGCGAACTGGTCTGACATGGCGCACGATGGGCTCACTGGGCTGCGATCAATCTTCATTGAGGTGCCGGATACCTGATCCCCACAGGCAGACGACAGCTGAGACGAGTCATGAAACGCCGCTATCAGGTCTTTGTGAGCTCCACATACACCGACCTCAAAGATGAGCGCCGCCAGATAATACAGGCGCTGCTAGAACTGGGGTGCATCCCAGCTGGAATGGAAATGTTTCCGGCAGCTGACGAAGAACAGTGGGAACTGATCAAGAGAGTGATAGATGAGTCCGATTATTACGTCGTGATTGTAGGGAATCGATATGGAACCATCGGTGATGCCGGACTGAGCTACACCGAGCAAGAATACGATTACGCGGTATCCCAGAAAAAAGCGGTGCTAGGGTTCCTGCACGCCGAACCCAGCAAGATAGAAGTTGGAAAGTCAGAGCTAGATAGTGACGCGGCCAGAAAGCTGGAATCATTCCGCCGGAAAATAAAGAGAAAGCCAATTCGCACCTGGAGAACGCCTGGCGATCTCAATACCACCGTCACAATAAGCCTCGTCAAAGCCATGGAAGAGGCACCTGCGGAGGGATGGGTGCGAGCCCGACATGCGGCAACCCCTGAACTAATTGAGGAGCTCAATTCACTGCGGGCTTCCGTAGCTAACCAGCAAGAAGCAAATACTGAAAATAGCGCAGCGTTGGCGAAGTTTGAAGCCCTCATGGGTGCGGATGAGATGCATGATGTTCGATTCAAAGTCCTCTCGCAAAGCATAGAGCGATCAACGGGGGTGATTGCATACCAATGGCGCGACCTGTTCCTACTGCTCGGCTCGTGCATGATGGATGAAGTCTCCGACGGAGAGATAAATTCAACGCTGGCGAATCATATATCCGACAGACTCTCAGAGGCGGGCAGAATGCCGGACTTTTTCGATAGGCAGATAAGGATCAGTCGCACCGAATGGGATACGATCAAAGTGAGATTCCGCGCCCTGGAATTGATTGAGAAAGGAACAAAAAAGAGGGCGGTTTCCGATAAAAACTGCTATTGGAAACTCACCTCGCATGGCGAGCTTCAGCTAATGCGAATGACGGGTTCTTGAAGGCACTGTCCTTTCAACGGCCGACATCAGCGGGATCCATACCGGTCATTTCACAACTTGGCGACCTCGTTGACAGCAGGGACGCCACCTTGAGCAGCGCGGCTGAGCGAGGTTGTGCTGTGATGACGCGCGACTGGGTGCGACCAGACTCCAGTGCCGCTCCACCACGGGTCCGTGCAGCAACTACCACCAAAGACCCAAGCTTCCCAAGCTGAGGGCTCCCGCATCGTCGTCACGGGCCGGCCGTCGCAACTTGTTCTGGTCGTCGCCCCCGAAAGCGTGGCTGAGGCTGGTGGGGATAGAGCGAGACACACGCGCGCCTGGTCGTTCGGCTGACCCGCCGTCGTGGCTGACTGTCGTGGGCTGAGGTTCAGGCCTCCGACGGCGCACCAGATTTCAGTATGTATGCGGAAGGGCCTCACCTTGACGGGGATGGATCGAACTCCGTAAAGCAGGTGTCGGAGAAGATCGCGTGTACTCACTATGCGGGCAAGTGGCGTATCCGGCCATGCGGGAACCAGTGACGGTCTCAGCAGTGGTGGCGACCGCAGGCTTCGCCGCTCGGTCCGATCAGGTTCATGCGGGGCAATCCCCTTCCCCGGAGGTTATGGTTACCAGCTTCCGTCCGACGCCGCCTCCGACTACTGATCGAAAACGCCCACGGCTGCGCCAACTTCCTGAAATCCTTGGTCTACTGCACAGCACCGAGGAGATGGAGCCGGCCGCTTTGATCATTCTAGACACGAACATCCTGTGGAAAGGGACCGAAACCGTCACCGCAGACCTCCTCAAGGTCATCAGGACCTCCGGCATCGACCGTGTGGCCGTGCCTTGGGTTGTGCTGGAGGAGTTGACCGCCCAGCGGACAGAACCACACCGCGAAAAGTACGAAAAGGCAGCAAAGGCTTTGCAGAGCCTCAAAGGTGACACCCCGTGGCCTCTCCCCACGCTGCCAGCAATGGACTTGCCCCGTATCCAAGACCATTGGCGGCGGAAGTACCTCGATGTCGTGGACGTGATCCCGACGAGCGAGGCCACCCTCAAGAAGGCCTTGATCCGGGAGGCGAACGTCCTGCCGCCGTGCAAGCGGGTGGCCAGCAACGAACGTGACGGTGGGCAGAAGATCGGCGGTCGGGACGCCGCCATATGGCTCACTGCCGTGGAGTACGCGCGAGAGCACCCTGACGAAACGGTGTACTTCGTCAGCGAGAACACGAAGGACTTCGGCGACGGGTCCGAGTACCCGTACCCGATGAACCAAGATCTCGAAGGCTTGGAGGACCGGTTCGTGCTCCTCACGAACTGGTACGAGGTCATGGAGAAGTTCACGCAGCGCACTGAAGATGTATACGAGGATGCGGTGCGCTCACTCCTTTCGGACCCGGAAAGCCTCAGCGTGATCGAAGCAGAGTCCGGAACCAGGCTGCGAGTACCGCGGACTGGTCTCCATGGCCCCACGTTCGAGGCGACGATGGGCTTCTTTGTCGAGGACGAGGGCACGTTGGTCACGACGGAGGCCGTGCGGGCACTGGGCTGGGTCGAAGCCCCGACCGCTGTCCTCGACCACGTGAGCGAGTTGAAGGCCTACCGCATCGGGGAACACGTTTGGTGCATCGCCACTGTCCGATGGGCCCTCGGCGGCCCAGCCTTGTTGCACGACAGCCTCCAGGTGAAGGGTGTCGGGTGCACGTGGGAAACCCGCGTGCTGGTGAGCCCGACGAGCGCTGATGCCCAACTCACTGTGCTCCGAGGCCAGGACACCCAGGTTTTGAACAAGGACCCGCTCGACACGCTCACACCGGAGCTCGCTGCCCGCGTCGGCTTCCTCGCCCAGAGGCCGAGGTGGGCACGGATCCGGGACCGGCGAATGTCAGAACTCCTGCGCCGTACGCGGATGGAACGGTTCATTGATGAGGACTCACCGTTCTAGCGCCGCTGGTGCAAGGCGTGCCGCGCTCATGGCTCGCGCGCACGCCTTTCAAGACCACGAGCAGTATCCGGGTCGCCAGGAGCCACACCAGGTGCGTGTCTAACTGCGTGACAACGCCGACGAACACCGGCGAACAACCGCGAACGGCTACGGACCGTCAGCGCACGTGAGAGCCGCACCAGCCTAAGGCAGCACCCCCGCCGAAGTTGCTTCGGGACGAAGCAGTCGTCGACTAACCGCACGAATCGCAAATGCCTGTCGAAGGCACTTGGACGAAGCAGCGCTCACAAACCCGGGCGGGCTTTTCGGTGCGCTCGCGCCGGCGTTCGACCGCGGCTTGAAGTCTGGGGGCGAGGGCCGGCACACCACCGCCAGGCGGCATGGTCGCCCCAAAGTGGCGGTAGCAAGCCAGGCGGGCGTCGGCAGCATGATGCTCGCGTTCCAGCTCGTCATCGACCGGCGGCTCTCCGGCCACCGCCAGAACTTCCTTGTAGCCACTGCCTACCTTGCCGTCGTCTGTGTGGACCACCAAAGCCGTCAGTGGTGGGTCGCCGCGACGGTGGGCTTCGCGCACCACCCGGCCCAAGATCGGACCGATCCAGTTGTGCAGGAGAGTCTTGGTTCGCATGCCAGTCCTGCTCTGGATCTCCTCCGCCAACTCCTTGTAGGTGATCACTGCGTGGTAGGTCTGCGCTACGCCTACGAGGATCACGTACGCCTCTGAGCTCCAGGCTTCGCGTGCCTCCTGCCCCGTCGGCTTATCGATGCCGACCGCAGACTCAGAATCCCCCTGCTTCATCCCCACCCCGTCGTACTCTCGATCGTTGGCACTCTCTTGCATCCTCCCGTTTGGAAGGAGGACAGCGCCATGGCTCTGCGCGAGCTCACCGCCGTACGCCAATCGGTACAGCAGCGTCGAGAGCGAGCGGCCTGATCACTGGAACCGAGCCTCCTGCCACACGCGGTAGTAGGTCGAGGACGGGACGACCGAACCTTTCTCGCTGAAGAACAGGCGCCCGTCGTCCGCCGTGCCAAAGGTGGCCAGGTGCTCACGGAACACGGCTACGAGGTGAGGCGGAATAGGTACCTGCCGGACATTCTCGATCGGCCGGTTCTTAAGCCCGCGGTCGTCGTGGGTCTCCCCCGAGTCGGTCCACTGCTTGCCGACCGATGGGCGGGTCCGATGGAGCAGCGCCGAGCCCCAGCCCTGTTCTGGGAGGATCAGGTCCGTCTCGGCGAGGCCGACCGCTTCAGCTGGCCGGAGGCCACCGAAGTACACCGCGGCGAACAGACCCACGAGACGACGGCCGCGGGCACGCCGGTATCCGCCCACATAGGAGACGGCCGCCGGGAGATTCCGAGCCTGTTCCGGGTTGGCGACAACGCGGGGATCCACTTGGTTGGACACCTTCGGCTTCTGCCAGCGGACAGCCGTGATCGGGTTCTCGCGCAGAAGCCGCGGAGTGACCCACACGACATTCCGGCATCTCACAGAGGTCCTGAACCTCAACGGCACCCAGCGAGACGACCTGCGCCAGCTGCTCATCCACAGCCGACCGGAGCGATACTGCGGACCGCTTTGGAGCATCCCAGCCGCGACTGAGTAACAACCTTCTTCACGGGTTCAAGGCGGCTCGCTCCGCTCCCCGCGCGACCCGGCCCCCGGCTGGCCTGCGCTCCTGTCTCCGCCCCCCTCCAGCCCCGGCCGGCGCCCGCGCCGCGCAATGCGATCAGCCAACGGATGTCAGAGAAGAGGGACGCCGCCGCACAGATTGCCGCCGATCTGCCCAAGCAGTTCCGCTGGGCCAAGTGTGAGGACCAGCAGATGTGAGACTTCTTTACCCATCCACACGCAGGGTTCATCGAGTCGCTCTTTTGATTTGGGATCTATCCTCGGGGTAGAGCTCGTCATTCCTGCCGGCGACTTCGCTGTCAGCATCTGCGCAGACCACCACGCGTCAGCAGCCGGACTGGTCCAACCTAGACGACTCCGGCCGCCGCACAAAGAGCTGCACCGCCTCAAGCGATACGACCGCCTCCTGCGCCAAGTCTCCTACTTGTCCGAGCAGATCAGCATCATCCGCGGCGATCCCAACCAAGTGCCGTATCTCAGAAGCGCGACAAGGGCTTCAAACACGTCCAGGCCGTCATTGCGCTGGCACGACATCGCACCAGCGTGTTGTGGGCACTCGTGCTCGACGAGCGAGTCCTAGCACCCACCTCACTCATCAAGCAGCTGGCCCGATTCAGCTCAAGGCCACAAAGCATGATACGTGGTTGAGGCGAGTGGAGCTGCAGCGAGACACACGCGCGCGTGATCGGTCGACCCACCCGCCGTCGTGGCTGGCTTTCGTCGGCTTAGGCGCAGACGATCTCTGGGACTAGAGCCACTCCCGCTCCTGACGGCGTAGGGAGGCATTGGTTCCAACTTGGGGATCTCACCACCAGACCCGCACGACAGCCAGCCGACACAAAGCATGCTTCGCGGCCTCCCGCTCCCCTACCCGGCTAAACGCACCATCGCACCAATGCCTTGAGGGCTCGCGCCGACCAATCACTCGATAATCATATCAAGCAGACCCAGTAGTGGATCCTGGACCTGAGAGCCGTCTCCAACTTCTCTCTTTGCACACTCGACTGTGTCAATGGCCGTCATGACAAGGTCGCGGATGCTGCTTTCGTCCTGCGAGTGCTTTCGGAGCCAGTCGAACCCTGCGTGCGCGTAGCGATCGAGCAGTGCCAGCTGTTCCGCCATGTTATCACTGGCCAGCAGATCCATTTGTGATCTCAGAGAATCATCGATAGTTTGGTCGGGAGCGGCGCTTGTCAGGACCACCGCAGCGGTGATCTCGGTAGCGCCAGCTGCACCGAAAAACACTCGGTCCTGGATAGGAAGCACCTCTCTCTTAGAGGTAGGCATTTCCTCCGCGGGCGTAGGCTGATTTAGCGCCATCGCCAGCGTTGCAGCAAATACGTACGCGTCCCGCATCTCCTTGAATGGGCCAGTCTTAGTACCTGCCGCGGCCGATTTTGCTTTGCCCGACGTGACGAGCGAATCAAGGATATCCCTATGATCCGGATAGATGTTGACGTTCGCCATATCTCGTCCTTCAACTGATGTTGGTCATCCGTGTTCTAGCATGTGCCACACCTTCGTCTTGAGCGCTGTAGGTGTGGTCCTTTCCGTTCCATCGGACTGTTCGGTCGCTAGAGCTACGCGAGGTCAATTCCATAATGTTGGCACTTCCCACGCTACCAGCGATTCTCTCCCATACAGCAATGGATTTCGCTGAAACCAACACGACGACTTGAGGCAGCAACCTGGGCAGCGCATTCACCACGTCGGCCTCGTACTCATCATCCAATGGGCTTGTCGGCGAGTCGAGGACGACTGGGAAGCCATGACTCCGCGATGTATCGACGCTCCCCGTACGCTTGAGTTGTTGCCGATTCCGGGCGATCTCCTCGTAAAGCGGAGCCAGCCTTGCGATGGCACCCAGGAAAGCAATCAAGACCAACACCTTCTCCGACTGAGAAAGCGGAATCTCCTCATCTTTCCCTGGGAAACGCACTGTAATGCCGAAATCTTCGCCGACGTGGATTTGATAGGGTTTGGCAATCAGGTCCGAGTAGGTCGCATTGATTGCCTTCTCGAAATCTTCTCGACCAAATCGGTTCAGACCCTTACGGGCTGTATCGAAGAATTTCTTGACCTCGCGAAGGATCTCAATGGCAGCTGTCTTGCGCTTGTGCCCCTCAGATTTCGAGGACTTCTTAGTGTAGTCCGACAGCAACTCTCCAACTTTGGCAGATAGCGCCTCGATTTCGGCTTCAATGCCCTTGGACTCGGCAATGAGTACATCTACGCTCTTCTGCCTCACCATGGCGATCTCAACGGGGCTCTGACCTGCTGGGGGTCGTTCCACATCCTGGGCTTCGGTGAATTCCAAGAGTTCACGTGTCGCATTGCCAAGCAGCCGTTCGGCCATATCAAGGCACGTCCGCAGCACTGCCTGGAGCATTCTCATGTCGGCACCCTGCTGGGGGCCAGCGACTCCAAGATCTGACGCGAGAGCGGCAATTTCGTTGCGCAGGTTCGCGACCACCATGTCTTTCTGGGTGGCATGCCGCACAAGCAGAGAGCGAGTCTCCAAGCCGCGGACAGCAATCCGCGCGTCGCCGACGTGCGCACGCAGCCTCTTGATGCGCTCGTTCGCTTCCCTCGAGAGTGGCTCGCCACACAGCGTGCAGCGGCGGTCTTTCAACGTCTTATCGAGCACCGACTCGTGAATACGCGGAGGCATCAAGCCAGCCTTTTCGGCTAGGTCAAGCTGCGAGATCGCGGAGTGCACTGCGCTCTGAGCAAAATGGAGATGCGCCTTGCGGGCCAGGTCGAGGTAAAGCTCGTACGCTTGTTGGGTTGACACTTCTGCTTGCCGCACGCGACCCGTTCGCTGTTCGTACTCACGCTCCCATTTTTTGATCTCCTCCGGGTTGTACCTTTCAGCGTCCTTCTTCGCTTTACTCGCTTTGTCTCTGGCATCCGCTAGCAGGACTGGAAGGGCATCACGACGCTCCTCAGCAGCATTGAGCTCCTCCTGAGCCTGCGCATACCTCCGCCGAGCTTCCTCGACGGTGTTGTCACTATAGTTTTTAGGCGGTTTGAGTGCCTCACTCTCTATCGCCTTACGCAGATCCTCGATCGCCCGGTCGTAGATGTCGCCAGCCAGCAGAGATCTGATCGCCTGGCCGATGTTTAGAGAGGATCCCTCGCCAGGCCTGTTCCCCTCCAATACGTTCGCAGTACTGAACGTCTCGGCAGGAAAGAAGAACAGGTCTTTGAGCGCTTTAGGGAGAATCCGATAGATGTCGCCTTCAACCGCACGCTCACCGTTCTTGGTAACGGTTAGGTCATATTCGCCAGCGGACTGCCTGTGTGCATCGGTTACCCTGCGGATACGGAATTCATCATTCTCGTGGATCAGAGTAAGTTCTACCCAGGTCTCGGCAGATGGATCCATCTCCACAGCGTCGACGTTGACCAATTGGCTTGGCTGTGCGAACCCGTCAGTGAACTCACCGTACAGAGCCCAGGTGAACGCATTGAGAAGGGCCGTCTTGCCAGCACCATTAGGCCCTAGGATTAGAGTTACAGGCTTACGCGGGTCGACAGAGAACTCTACTCGGTGGTCACCGTGGAAAGACCGCCAATTACGCATTACCAAGGTCACGAACTTCACTTACGACCCTCCTTAGTCTTCGCCATCTGAAGGGCACGGTTAGCAAATTCGTCGGGTAGGTCACTACGGTCATCAGAGAACCTTCGCCTATGTTCCGCAGTGACAACGTAAGCGACCACCTCCTTCGCCTCAGAACTCAACTCGCTCGCCATTTTCTGCATTTGCTCTTCAAATGGGTTCATCAGGCCCATTCCTCCATTTCGTCGTCCTCAGTCATACTCATCCAGGGCTGTTCAACGGGACGTAGACCGTATTCGTATGCCCACTCGATAATTGTCAGAAGTGCCTCGCGGTTTCGGGCCGCCTCGGCAAGTTCAGCGGCTCGAGACAATTCCCCCCCAATGAGGCGCTTCTCTGAATCAGATGGCTCGCCAGCAGGTCGAGGCGGCATTACGATGAAGTCATAGATAACAGCGTGCGACTTCGGGTTATCCGGGTCCCGCCGCAAAAGTCGCCCACGACGCTGCACGAATTGCCGAGGGTTCTGGGTCGACGCGGTGATGACACCAATACGCGCAGATGGGATGTCTACTCCTTCGTCTAGGCATTTCATAGCCAATAGAGCCTGAATGTCCCCACTAGCCAGGCGCTCCTGAAGGGCCTCACGACGATTCCTGTCTGTCTCACCGTAATAGGACTCGATCCGCATCCCGAATTCCTCGCGGAGCATCTTCTCGGTCTTCTTGAGCGCAGGGAGGTCAGTTTCGGGATTTGTCCCTTCGGCAACGTAGATAATCTGGTGCGTCTGGTCTTTCAAGCCGCTCGCCATCAGCTGACGAAGTCGGTCGTGCTTTCCAGTAGCGTGCTGAGTTAGCCTGGTGCGCGCTCGGATTTGAGCCTCTGCCGCTAGATCATCCCCCTTGGCGAATGCAGCCGCGATCCGTTGCGAAATCTGCCGATAACGCTTGGTCTCGTCATCGGTTAGCTCGATCCGATAGGGCAAGTAGTCATAAGGTACGAGTGCGTTGTGCTGATAGATCGCCTGCTTGATACTGATCGAAACCACGGGATCGCCGAAGTACCTTAGGAGAGCCTGCGTACCCTCGTCGTCGCCGTGCCGCTTGGGCGTCGCAGAGAGCCCCAGGGTAAACGTGGGATTTGGGGGCAGCGCATCCAGGCGCGCTGGTGTGCCCAGCGAGTGCATTTCATCCCCGATGACCATTATCCGGCCACGATGACGGGCCAACTGCCGCTGCACAAAATGTTCGTCATCAGCGACGTCCTCCCTACGCGGCGTGAGGCTACCCGCTGTGCTGATTACCATCTCAGCTCGGCGTCCTTGACTTGATCGGGCAGCTGAGAATACAGATTTCAGATACTCCCGCTGTCTGCTGGTGAGGGTGCCGTGACAGACAGCGGGACGAAAGCCGAACCGCTCGGCCTCCTGACGCCATTGCTCCACTAGATCGATCAGTGGCACGATCACCAGCACAAGCAGTGGCTCGTTGGCGTTGGAGGAGTGTACGGAGGCTTGCGTCGCGGCGGTCAGGGCGGTGATGGTCTTACCAGTGCCTGTTGCCATAGCGAAAGTGCCGCGTCCACCAGCCCGGAGCCAGTCGTTCACCGCATCTTGTTGAAACTCGCGCAGTGTGAGGTCGTCAGGTAGCGACGGGACAAGCGACACGCCTTCCAAAGAGGGGGCGATCGATGAGACTGGTTGGTCAATTTCGGTTATTGTCCGCCCTGCAGACGGCTCGCGGATGCCGAAGTTGGACCGCATAGGATTTTCAATCCAGTCGTTTACCCGCCACAAAGTTACGCCATCAACGCGCTCGCCCCATAGCTGCTCGAACCGATCTCGTTCTTCGCAGGCATACGCGCGCTGCTCCTCGTTCACCCAGCTACGATGCAGCGGAAACGACTCCGAATGAAGCCTAGCCCCGCCGATCGTTTCATTCGGACTGCCGGTGAACGTCATCCAGTTACCGGCCTGGTCAGAGAAGACTCCGATCTTCTCATGGAACAGTGCGTAAGTGTGCGTATGCTCCCGCAGTGCGATACGGACATCCAGCCGGCCAGTAGCGACCATCCATGTCAGCAGCTTCAGCCGGTCCGCTAGCACAGGGCTAGGAATCGGCTGCAAGATGGCGCGTCGAAGCCCCTCCTTAATGTAGTTCTTGAGTTCCTCGCCCTTACCCATTGCCGCCAGCTCATCGTCACTTAGGTGGGCAGGAGACGTAATAAGCCGCATCATGCCGCCGTTGAGAACGAACCTGTCAAGAGTGGGCGCAATTGCCGCCAGAATGCCCGCCGAGAAAAACCCAACGGCCCGATCGTAATTTCGCGACCGGGCGAAGGCGGGGACATAGAAATCTTTGATTAGGTCATCTGGCGGCGAGTTGTACCGGCGCTTCCACTTCGGTTCCCAGGAGGGCAAGTCGTCGGTCATCACGCGCCTTTCAGGAGGTCAAGCAAAGGATCCTTCACAAGACCGTGGTCTCTGCCGTCGCCGTCAGACCTCTGAGGCTTGGGCGAATCCAGCTGAGCGTCCATCCCCGGCAACGGAACGTCGGACCTTTGGGGCTGCATGCCTGAATCGCCAACTAGTGTCAGCAACAAAGCGGTCAAGATATCTACGGCGCTCTCTCTGCCACACTGTCGTATATTACGCAAATCAGCGATGGTGATCCCCAGTAGCTGATCGAGGCGCCTAAGATGATTCTTGCGTAGCAGGTTTCGTGCTCGCTGGGTATGGCAACGGATGTCGACCTCGTCGCCTGTGGTCGTCGAGCGCCCCAACAACGTGCCTAGGTCGTTGGGGGAGTCGACGCCCACAAGGATCCGAGCCCATGCCTGTGCTGTCGCCATGCGCATCGTGCCGGCAGGAGCCGCGTCCACGTCGACGACCGCCTGCTCA
The DNA here is from genome assembly GCF_003112535.1 of Streptomyces rishiriensis. Classification (GTDB taxonomy): domain Bacteria; phylum Actinomycetota; class Actinomycetes; order Streptomycetales; family Streptomycetaceae; genus Streptomyces; species Streptomyces rishiriensis. The sequence continues at coordinate 78,388 of NZ_BEWA01000012.1, forward strand.
TACTCCACGTTCTCGCCTCACTCCCCGCGATCCCTGAACCCATCATTGTTCTCAGCTTGTCGCCACGTCACCAACACCCTGGCGAGTGTTACCTCGATGATCCTCACCCCCGGACACGCCAACCGCGCCCACGGGTTGCGCCAGTGGTGTGTGAAAAATTAGCGTAGCGATCACTGTGACACGCAGACTCCCCGGAAAGTTGCCCTTGAGCACTGGTCTGTGAACCAGCCTGCCTGGCGTCCCCACGCGGCTCACACAACACCCGTCGCCACCGGGACAACACCAGCAACCCTCCATCCCAGTCAGGGCACACTGCAAGACGGCGGTCATCCGTCACCACACGTGGAGGGTGACAGCCGGCCAGCCCGGCTCAACAGGATTCCTGTTGTGTATCCATGAAGCTCGCACATCGGCCGCCCATCGGCGGGACTTGACGGCACCGAGATCAACTTGGCGGTCACACCTTTGCCAGCACACGCGACCAAGTCGGGACCTGCGCAGGGGGACGGACTTGCTTAGAAGGGCATGCCCTGCGGCCACACGCGGCGAAAGCGACATAGTGGACGAGTCGTGACGACTTGTGGGCGCGAGATAGTAGCGCCAGCCAACCGTCTGATACCCCCAGGCGAAACTGTCCGGGACTGGCTCACCTGTAGGGCTAGCCAGCCCTACAAGGCAACCGTCTGGTCCTCCTGGAAGCTCAGATACACCGATCCCCCAGGGGGTCTGCCTGGGGGATCATTAGGGTCGCGTCAGAGGGTGACGACGGCGCCAACTAGGCCTTCGATGGTGGCCATTTGCTTGTCCGCGCCCAGATATCCGATGCCGCGGTGCACGTGCACGGTCAGCATGCGAGCGACGTTCTCATCTGAGAGTTCCTGCCCCATCGCCGCGCATCGCTGCTTGAGCAGGGCCAGATAGACATCACCGTGCTGGCCGGCGAAGGTCTTCCACGTCATCTCCACGTTGGAGTCGGTGACGATGTCCTTGACCAGCGGAGTCGAGGGGTCTTTGAGGGACAGCAGCAGCGCCCAGCGGCACAGTACGTTCCACTGGGTGATGCCGGTGGTGCGCTTGAGGTAGACCAGCCGATCCTTAGCTGGCTGGGACAGGCGGACGTTGTCAACCGGCATGCTGTGCTCCTGCGTTCCACCAATAGCCTTCGACGACAGCGGTGGTGAACTCAGTGTCGTCGTGGACGAGGGTGTAGGTCTGGGCGACGGACTTCTTCAAGCGGCCCAGTAGGTACTCGTCGATCTCCTCGTCGGTGGACAGCAGGAGGACCTGGTCGCTGGCGTTGGGGAAGTAGCGGTCGACGAGGTGCTCGCGATGACGGCTGTCGAGGCGGCCCAGCGGGGTGTCGATAACGCTGGGCAGACGGTTGCCAGCGACCCGCATCAGGCCCCACAGCAGGGAGACGGCCAGGAGCTGGCGCTCGCCGGCGCTCAGGCGCGCGGGGTCGATAGGCTCCCCGTCGGCATCGGCGAGGGTGAGGGTGAACTTGTCGGTGTCGATGCGCAGGTCGTGCACGAGTCCTTGCTTGCGCATGAGGGCTTTAAAGCTCTGCAGGACGGCCACTTCGAGTCGGCTGATGTGCCGCTTGAGGAGTGCGGAGCCGAAGCGTTCGAGAGTGCCGCGGGCCTTTTCAGAGTATTTGATGACCCTCTCGACCTCTTCTGCTTTGACCTTGGTGCGGACGAACTCCTTGTGGGCTCGTTCGAGCAGGGTGGTGACGTGCTCGCGGCGTCGCTTGAGGTCCTCCAGCTTGGCCGTGGCACGGTCGCACGCGGCTTGGCTGCGGGCGACTTCCACGATCTGCTCGTCCCGGGCGACTTGCAGGGCTTCGACCTTGTCCTGGGCGGGAACGCCGGCGAGCTGCCGGTCCAGTTGGTCGCGTAGTTCTGTCAGTTCTGCGGCGCTGTGCAGTAGCTGCTGTGAGCGCTCCCGGTCCCGCTGGAGGAGTTCATTCAAGACGGTGAGCTGGGCCAGTGCGTCGTGCGGCAAGCGTAGGTCCACCGGCAGCTGCGTCTTGTCGGCACGCTCGGCGCGGTCGGCGTCCAGTTGCTTGAGCACGTCGGCGCGGACGGTGTCGGGCACCAGATCCAGCAACCACTGGTCACGCGCTTCGAGTACCTCCAGAACCTGTGCCGATTGCTGGGCTTCGTGCTCCTTCTCGGCCTGCCGGCGCACGTCCTGCAGAAGCGGTTGGGCCATCAGCAGGGGCAGCGGGCCCGCGGCAAGCTGGATCAGCTCGCCGCGTACCTGGGCCAGGCGGGCGGCGGTCTGCTTTTTGTCGTTCTCCAGCTCGATGCGCCTAGTGAACAGATCGCCGCCCTCGTCGGCGAACGCCTTCTCCAGGCTGTCCAGCTTGCGCTGCGCCTTACCGAGATCGGTACGGGAGTGGGCGAGTTCCTGATGAGCGATGTCGTATTGGGAGAGCACCGCTTCGCGTTCGGCTTCCTGGGCGCGGATGTTGTCCAGCAGGTGCTGTTCCTCGTCGGACAGCTTCTGGCGACGCTGCAGGGCCAGCAGGTCGTTGCGGAGCTGTTGGACGGTGCTCACGCCCAGAAGAGAGTGAACGGCAGACTCGATGACAGAGGCGGCCCGTTCGGGGTCGGCCAGTGATTCGATCTTCTCACCGTCGAAGAAGGCCAGGGAGGCGATCTCCAAGGGGAGGAGGGATTCGACGTGGTCGGCCCAGCCATCACTCAACAGCCGATTGAACTTACCCTCGAACGTGACGTTGCGTTGCGTCTTTGCGCGTGCGCCGTAGGTGTCGTCGACGTAGACGTTGAGAAATTCCTTGAGGGTCTTGCCGCTGATGTGCCAGCTGCGGACGACGCGGTAGTAGTGCTCGTGCCCGCCAGTCATGACGGTGAACTCGAGAGTGATCGCAGAGCCGCGGGTGGGGTCGGCCTTGCGGTTGATGCTCTCGCGTAGGTAGGCGTCGTAAGCCTTGGTGCCGCGGCCGCTGCAGCGGGCTCGGTTGCCGTAGAGCGCCAGCTGGATGGCGTCGAGCAGGGTCGTCTTGCCGCACCCATTCAACCCGCCGATCAGGATGATCGGCTTGTTCTTTTTGGGGGTTAGATCAAGAGACTGCTTGCCGCGGTAGGCCCCGAATTCTTCGAGGGTGATCTTACGCAGGAGCATCGAGTTCGTCTTCGTCGTCGAAGGTCAGGTTCTCGGAAATGTCGTCACGCCACTTTTTCTTGCGCGTAGCAAATTCCACGGCGTCTTCGTGGTTGTCGTAGTAGCCCTTTTGTACGGCTTGCTCGAGGGCCTGGAAGAGGCCGGACCGGCGAGCCATGGTGCGGTACTTCCGCTCGACGGCGAGGAGTTCGCGGACCATGTTGTAGTGCAGGTCGTCGCCGTCGCAGACCTGCTTGAGGACATCCATCTCGTCGGAGCCCATGACAAGCTGCTCATCCAGCGGGCCGCCCGGGAACGGCTCGCCGGTGACGTCCCGATAGATCTGCGGCAGGCTGTCCTCGACCTCATGCTTGTCGAACACCCAGATCCGGCGGATCTCATGCAGTTCGTCGAACGTGATGAGTTCGATGTTCTGCACGTGCTCGGGGGCGTGGGCACGGATCCATGTTTGCGCCTGGAGCAGCTCCTTGAGCCACTCTTCGCGGTAGGACTGCAGATAGGGGCCGTGGATGGCGCCATCGTTGAACAGCATCACCTTGCCGTTCATACGCCGGAAGTCACGGGCCGGCTTGTCCGGGCGCGGGAAGGGTGCCTTGCGGCCGGCCGGGAGGTCGGGGTCGCCCTCCTGGTAGTGACCGAAGGGTGCATCGAGCTTGTTACGCAGATCCAGCAGGGGAAGCATCCACTCCTTTTCCTCGTCGTTCTGGATCATGGCAGACATGGACTTGTCCTGCTCGACGAGGGTGCAGGTCCAGCAGCCGAAGCGGCTGGAGCCGCAAGAGGGGGTGGTGGAGTCGACCACGAGAGGGCATTCACCGTCCCCGGAAGCACCCTGGTACATGGTGAGTAGGTCCTGATTGTTGTAGCCCCAGGGGTTGGGCTTCTGCATCAGGAACTCCCACACATCGTCGTTGGTCCAGTCCTCAACGGGGCTGTAGACGAGGGAGTTGGGCAGGTTGGCGTTGGGTGAGAGGCGGTCGCGTACGCGTCGCTTCTCGTGCTTTTCCATGGCGCGGGCGCGGGCTTGGCTTTCTGCCTTGCGAATACCCAGCACCATGATCGCTTCGCCGTGGGCAGCGACCACGCTGCGGATGAAGCTGTTCGACGGCTTGATCTTCAGTCGTTCGGTGCACCAGCGAAACTTCGGGCGCGGGGCGGGGTAGCCGCGGCCGATGAGGTTCACCCAGAAGGTGTCCTTTATCTCCGGCGTGAGGCGGTGTGGTTCGATCGGCAGGCTCTGTGCCTGTGCCGCGTCCTGCATGGTGCCCAGGGAGGCGGAGACCCAGGCGGCGACGACTGGGTTTTCCACGAGGGTGTCGGTGGAGATGACGTGCACGGCCTTGGTGCGCTGCTCGGCGGGCAGGTCTGCAAGGGCCATCCACACCAACTGCAGGACGGCGGTGGAGTCCTTGCCTCCGCTGTAACCGATGACCCAGGGCACCTGGTCGGCAGTGTAGAGCTCGCGGATCTCCTCGGTAAGCTCGGTGACAACCGCGTCCAGTGAACGCCCGTTGAAGGGCTTGCGGCGTACGGGGGTGAGCCCAAGATTGAGGGGGATGGTGGTCATGCCTCGCCTCGCAGGTATGCGTCTTCCACACGTTGCTCTTCCGGGCTCAGCTCCAGGCCCAGATGCTTACGCAGGTAATTCACAGTAAGTGTCATGTTTTGGTGGCTTTTGGAAACGCGACCACCGACGATGGCACGCCCCTCCCAGTCAACGTTGGCCCGGCTCCAGTCCACGTGCTTCAGCGGAGCCAAACGCTTCTTCCACGCGGTCGCCTTGATGGACTCCCTCAGGAGCGAGTTGCCGATACGACCCAGCGCATGCAGGGCGATGCCGTGGCTGTGAATGAAGTCTCGGCGCATCTCTTGCGCGGACAGCTGCTTGTCACGCACCATCGCCCATTCTGGCAGCGCCGCGTCCACGGCCTCCCAGAACGACTGCGCCAGCCCAGTCGCCTCGTCCTGCTTCAGCTCGAGGCCTTGGAGCAGGGATTGGTTGCCGAAGTACAGGGCACTGAGGGTGAACAGCTTGCGGGAGCGGGCGGACAGGGTGCTCTTCTCCATCTCCACAAAACCCTTGAAGATGGCCGAGCGTTCAGTGAGGGTCCGAGCGATCTGTGCGTTGACGTCCCGGTGGTCGTACAGGACGCCGATCGAGCGCGCCGGACGGACGGCGTGCCGGTTGAGGTCGGCGAACATCTGCTGAGAGCGCGCGAGCCCCGTGTCATGAAAGAAGACCACGGCGATGGTCTCGTCCCCCAGGTCGGGGTTTTCCTTCAACGCCAGCTCGATGGCGGCGCGGCGGTGCTGCCCGTCGTTGATGAGGAAGCGTGCATCCATGGGGATGCGCAGCTGCCCGGTACGGTGCGCGGCTCCTTCGGCTCCCTGGCTATCGAAGACCATGTCTCCGTCCACGGAGGCGGTCAGGGCGCTGAAGACATAATCCTCGGGGTTATCCAGGATGTAGCGGGCGAGCGCCGGCAGGCGTCCCTTGTTCAGGACGCGCTGGGCTCTCAGCTCGGCGGAGAGATCATCTTCGTCGAAGAGGAAGATCTTCGGGATGAGCCGCAACGGGCACATCGACGCATAAAACTCCCGCCCCGCCTGCACTCCGCGGATCGCAGGGAAGGTGTACTCAAAGCCATTAGACACTCGCGAGACAGCCCGCCCCGCAGCTTGGCTCGCCGCTTCAGTCTGCACCCATGCACTCTAGCGTGCACGTACGTCTCCTGAGAAACGTACGCCACTTTCGTCTCGACGTACTCAGGGGCACAAACTGACGTACCAGCCTTCGACCATGCGCCTACAGGCGGCGAAGCCACACAGGAACAAGCGCCGCGAAGACGATGTTGACGTACTGGGGTGGCGGCTTCGTGCACTGCGATCCCGACGTGTACGTTAATTACTTGACGTACGACTGTGGTGGAAGCGTGCAAAGAGGCGGGTGAGCGCCGTGGTGGCGTACCTAGATGTGGCAGCGACGACACGGGTCGACCCGCGGGTCGCCGAGGTGGTGCTGCACTGGATGACCGAAGACTTCGGCAACGCCGGCAGCCGCACCCACGAGTACGGTGCACGCGCCAAGAAGGCGGTGCAGCAGGCGCGTTCCTTCATCGCCGGCACCGTGGGCGCCAAGACGGAAGAAGTGATCTTCACCAGCGGGGCGACGGAGTCCAACAACATCGCTCTGCTCGGACTGGCGCCGCACGGCGAGCTCACAGGCCGCAAGCACATCATCACCTCCGCCATCGAGCACAAGGCGGTGCTGGAGCCGCTGACGCACCTACGCGATACCCGCGGCTTCGAGGTCGACTTCCTCTCCCCTGGCCCCAGCGGCCGCATCACTGCCGACGCCGTGCTTGAGCGGCTGCGTCCGGACACCCTGATGGTGTCGCTGATGCACGTCAACAATGAAACCGGCGTCATCCAGCCGGTCGCCGAACTCTCCGAGAAGCTGCGCGTCACACCCACCTATCTGCACGTCGACGCCGCTCAGGGCTACGGCAAGGTCCCCGCCGACCTGATGGCGCCCATCGACCTGATCAGCATCTCCGGCCACAAGATCGGCGCTCCGAAGGGCGTCGGCGCTCTTATCACCCGCCGGCGGGGATGGGACAAGGTGCCGCTTGAGCCGATCATGTTCGGCGGTGGGCAGGAGCGCAAGCTGCGCCCAGGCACCCTCGCAGTGCCGTTGATCATGGGCCTGTTCGAGGCCGCGAAGAATTTCACCGAGAGGCGGGAAACGTGGGAGCGGGAGGCGAAGGCGATGCGCGAACGGATCCTTGCTGCGCTCAGCACGACACGCTTCCGCCTCAACGGAGACCCCGAGCACAGCGTCCCCCACATCCTCAACGTCAGCTTCGATGAGCTGAATGCCGAAGCACTCATCGTCCGCCTCAAAGACCAGGTCGCCATCGCCACCGGCTCGGCCTGTACCAGCGCCTCCTACACGCCCAGCCACGTCCTTCAGGCGATGGGCCTGGACGACGCCGTGGCTGCCAACGGGCTGCGTCTTTCCTGGTTCCCTTCCCAAGCAGCCGATTTCGATCCTCTCCCGCTCGCCGAGACCATCGCCAGCATGCAGCCTCAGGGAGGTTGACCAGCCCTACGCCTCGGAGCGGCGCACCAGCCGGTGCCCGCGCAGCTGCCGGCCGCACCTGACGAGCTCGGCCTGCCAGCCGTTCTCGGTCCCGATCAGGTGCGGCCGTTCATACAACCCCGCCCGCATCTCAGACTCGGTCAACCGGCGGTATCGCGGCACGTCCGGATCATCCGGTGCCAGAAACTCGTGCTTGCGGTGCAGCAGCGGCCGGTTGGCCGAGCTCTCGTATGAGAGGTGGGACGCCTCAAGCGTCTGCAGGTCCACCATGTAGGAGGACCGGATCCGCGGATGCGGGTCTTTGTCAAAGTCCGGGTAGTCCAGCCACGAAACCGCTCGCCCTTGGTGCTTGAGCTTGGCCACCGTCCACTGCTCCGGGCGACCGGCAGCGATCGATGCGCAGTGCTCGTACAAGCGCAATACCGTCGGGATCCGCTCCAGCGCGCGTCGATGCACGTACAGCGCCGTCGGTGTCACCTTACCGGCAATGGAGGCGTTCATGGCATTACGCACATAGCCGTCGTCACGGAGCTTCAACAACAGTCGGTCAGCCCGCTGACAAGCCTCCTTGTAGGAACTGAAGAACGTGCGCACATCCTGTTGCAAGCCCACTGGCAGACGCCCGAACGGCCCGCGACCGTTGAACAGCTCCACCGCCAGGTAGAGCAACGTGTTCAACGTCGATCGCTTAGCCCCCGCAGTGGCCCGCTCAGGATCAGCGCCATCCCGCACCAGGCGCTTGACGTCACCGGGCCTCAGGTGAGCCAAGAGCTCCGCAACAGTCCGCGGCATTTCCTCAATCCGCGGCGGACGTCCCCTGCGCTCGAAGAAGTCCACCACCGCACTCACCGCTGAGGCAGTGTTTTCGGAAGCAAGCCACTCGGCATCCGGGATCACCCGCTGCGCCAGGTAGCTCAGACGGGCGCCCTCGTCCCGGAACGCGTAGACGACTCCGGGCGCGGCCGCCACCACCCGCGCGCCGGTCACCTGCTCCACGTACGCCCGAAGCTCACTCGCGGCATATAGATGCTGGAACGTCTGCCGACTCGTCAGTAGGCCGTCACCGAACTGCTGACCTTGGACCTTTGACCTTTCCCAGGTCAGCCGGGCTGAGACAACCAGCAGCGTCGAAGTCAACTCCCACGCCTGCTTCAAGGTCTGCCGACGCTCCAGCGGATCCTCGATTACGTTCAACACGTAGGTCAGCAACACAACGTCGCTGGCGACCAGTTGCGTGCCAGGGCTGTAATACGGATCCCACCCCGCCACCTGGCAGTCCAGTTGCTGCAATGCTCTGACATCGTCACCACGGCCACAGCCGTAGTCGAGGATCGTTCGCTCAGATACCAACTGGCGGTCCGCCAGCGCCTGACGCGCGGGCACCGACAGCGCCATCCGCCCAATCGCCGTCCGGCGGCGCTCGCTACCCCAGATTTGCTGCATAACAGACACCTGCGTCCAGGTACGACACCATCAACAGGATAGAAGACATGGGACCGGCACACCTACGCAACGACAAAGTTGCCCCCAAAGCACCAGCAGGCGGCTGTCTGGCAGTGGACGGTTTCGCGCACCCTGGCCAGTCCTTGCGATGGTAAACGTAGCCCGGCTATGAGCACACGCGAGAGGTGCAGCACCTGACGCTCGCCGCCGGCGCGTCTGCTACCACGCGTGCTATCGGGATGCGGCAGGCCTCTTTATGTGACTGAGCCACTTCTCAACCAGTGTCGCTTGCGTAGGTGTAAGCCCCGCCAGGGATCCGTCCTGGAGTTTTTTGCGTAGATCCGCCCTTGTGAGAGACCTGGATAGACCTTCGATTTCCCGGGCACCCACAATCCGGCTTAGGAACAGCTCGAGGAGGAAGTTTGAATCAGGGTTTTCCAGCAATTTCCGACCAGCCAGGGTCAAGTTCATGTGGTCATTTTCAACATCCACTAGCCCCAGGGAGACCAGGACACGGGACCGTCGACGCGCCTCATCGGAGCGCGTGATCGTAGGGAACCGCTCTTGGAATCTGACGACGTAGTCATCCCAACTCGGCTGGCCGTCGGCAAGGTCGGTCATAGAAACGATGCAGCCCAAGAGATCCTTGCCACGATCCGATGGCATCTTCTCGATGTAGTAGCGCGGCTGAGCATTTTGAGACGGTTGAGAGGAGCTTCCTTGAAGGGGGCTACCAACCTTTCCTGTAATAGTTGCCAAGGCCTCCAAGTCGAGAGAAAGGAGGGAAAGACGGGACGCCTGGACGCCAATACCGTGCTCGGTTAGCAAATCAGTCAACAACCGGCCATCGATCAGGTGAATTGGAGTGAGAGCATCATCCAGGGCCTCCTTGGGAGCATCTTTAGTGTACCCTCCAGTGGTCACAATGATCCCTTGCGTACCGGCCCTCAGCGTGCCTCTGAGCTCTCTGACCTCCTTTACTGTTACCGGTTTCGACCAGCGCTTCACCTGGATCGCGGTAGGTACTGTCATAACGCCGCCTGCAACGAGAGTGGCCCGGACGTCAACGCCACCATCCTTAGATCTTCTAGTGACCTTTACGTCTTCGTATTTCATCGCAGTGAACAAATCGGCTACGATGTGCTCGAAGACCTCTGGAGGAACCTCTCGCAACTGCTTCAGCAGCTGCTCCTTGACTTGCCCATTTTCTTGTTCAATGGCCAGCTCAGCTCGGTTGCCGGGAGGGCGGAGGCGAATAGACCTCCCGGACATTGAAAAGCGCTGTCGATATCCTCGCGCCGAACGCAATCTGTCATCCCTCAACAACGCTTCAAGCAGCTGCTCTTGCGCAAGGGTGCTGCCGGCAATCTGTTCGTCACCCAATTCTGTGAGAATTCGGTCAAACTCCAGAGGGCCCCCACTGTGGTCACGGAGGACTTCGTAGACCTTGCGAGCGGTGAGCTGTCCAGGAGTGGCGAGAACTGTAAAGGCGGAGTCCATCAGAGGTTTGCGTACCTTCTGTCAGATTGTGCGCGTGTTGTCGGTACGGCCGACGCATGAGGCGAGGCGAGTATCAGGAGCAAGCATGACACCGAGGTCTGACAACTCATCGTGTCGCCAGGGCATTTGGCCCCGCACCCATCGGACAGGCGGCGGACGAGGTGGCTATCGAGACCTACCCATCCCCCTGACCAGCTCAGACAGTGCTGAAGCAGACGCCCTCCGCTTCGCCGGCTGGCCAGGGAACACCCCCAGGAGGGGTCCGTCGGCAAAATCGTCGGCCGTGCCCTATATGTAGACGCAACGGCCGCGTTGACGCCTGGAGGTTGCTCTGACGTACATCGTTGTCTTCACCTAGCCTCCGGAGCTTGTTGCAGCGAAGACAGTGACGACCGTCCTGAGCGCAACGAAGACAGTGGCGGATCAGTCGTACGGTGCATCTGGCGGCCTCGGCCAGGTCGATGACAGCCCGGGGCCAAGACGGCTTCCCCCTGAAGCAGAGTTGGCAGGCCGTCATCGGCACCGCTTGCGGCCTTGGTCGCGACGGCAGCGGCGCAGGGGAGGGGCAACCGGCACACAGCTGCATCCGAAGGTGCCCGTGGACCATATGCGGACCAGTTGCGATCGGCTAGCTCGCAGAAGCACCCTGACCTGGAGGTTCAGTGCCAGCTGAAGCGCCCTCCGGAGCCGTGTGCGCAGGTTCGAATCCTGCCGGGGGCACCTTGGATTAGGTGCCCAAAGACCCCGCCACCAGCGCTTTCGCTGAGGACGGGGTCTTGGCGTATGTGCAGCCGTGTGCCGCTCGGAGCGGTCGTATGTCGGGGTCCGTGGATGAGGTGGACGGGGTCTTGAGGCGTCCCCGTAGGTGAGGCCCCGCGTGTGCGACGACCTTGAGCCTCGGCCTTTGGGGGAGCAAGGCCTATCCCTCGGCCGCGCCTGTCGCGGCGGCCTCTGTTCCAGCCCGCGCTTATGCCGTGACGGGTCGGCCGGGCGTTGTGACGCCCGCGCGGGCCTAGAGGTCCCGAGAGGGCGGGATCTGCCTTCCTCGGTTCGGCGGGGCGGGCGGTTCCGTGCTCGCACAGCCGTCGGAAGCACCGGGCCGAGGCGTTGGCTACCGGTAGAAGACAGACACACCGCCGTGATGTGAGCAGGCGCCCTGATGATGAGCGGCGTACGAGTACGTACCGTCGTTGCACAGAGCCGTCGCGCCGCCGCCATCGGAGCTGGAGCCGCCCGACGAGCTGGAGCCGCCGCTGGACGACGATCCGCCAGACGACAAACTGCCGCCCGTTCCCGATCCTGCGGCAGCGGCGTGCGCGGTGACGGTCACCTTCACCTTGACCGTTTCCGTCACGGTCGGCGCAGGCTTCGGCGTCGCGGTCTCCGTCGCCGTGGCTGTCGCGGTGACCGTGGCCGTGGCCGTGACCGTCGGCTGCGCCTTGTCGCTGACCGCCGTCTTCGTCGTGTTCGGGTTCTGGCTGTCTGGGCCGGCGCCGCCCAGGCCGATGAGGAACGCGAGGCCCAGGGCGGGCAGTACGAAGCGATTGCGGGCCCACTTCGGGGCGGGACGGGTGGTCGGCGGTCCCGGCGGAGGCTGGAAAGGCGGTTGAGGCGGGTAGTAGCTCACAGGGCCCCCTGCTTCAGTACGTGAGGGGTGAAGCTACCTACACCGGTACGCCATGCGTGAGGAAATGGTGAAGACGGTGATCCAGTTGTGACCTCGCGGCTCCCAACTGTCCCTGCAGGCCGACACGCAGCGGGACCCCGGCCATCAGGCGGGCCCTGGTGCCCTACACGGCGCAAGAGTTGCCTCATCAGCGACAAGCAAGCCGGACAGGATGTCAGGTGTCGGCGCTCTGAACCTGGACCCCTTTGGGGTCGGTGACTTTTGACCCCGTGTGTGCAGTTGTTCACCCGGTTGCCGCGCTCGGTGTGCGGCCGATGTCACGGTCTTTGAGCCGGTAGGAGTCTCCCTTCAAGGAGAGCACATCGGCGTGGTGGACGAGACGGTCGATCATGGCGGCGGCGACGGTGTCGTCACCGAAGACCTCTCCCCAGCGTCCGAAGGGCTTGTTGCTGGTCACGACCACGGACGCGCGTTCGTAGCGGCCCGAGATCAGCTGGAAGAACAGGTTCGCCGCTTCGGGTTCGAACGGGATGCAGCCGACCTCATCGATCACCAGAACGGGGACGCGCGCGAGTCGCAGCAGCTCGTCCTGGAGCCTGCCGGTGGTGTGGGCGGCGGCCAGGCGGTCGACCCACTGCGAGGCGGTGGCGAACGCGACACGGTGTCCGGCCTGGCAGGCGCGGATGCCCAGCGCGATGGCCAGGTGGGTCTTGCCGGTGCCGGGCGGGCCGAGGAAGACCACTTTCTCCTTGCCGGTGATGAAGTCCAGGGTGCCCAGATGGGCCACCGCCTCCCGCTTCAGCCCGCGCAGGTGAGCGAAGTCGAAGTCCCGCAGTTATCTGGGGTAGTGATGAGGATTCTTGCAAAGCTGCTGTTCAGGACGCTGCGGACGCGTCGGGAAGGCGGCTGAGGCGCGGCCTCCGCCCAGGTTGCCTGCTCTTGGAGGTAATCCACTGTTTTGTTGGAGTGGTGCTTCCATAGGATCACGTCATGACTGCCGCTGCCCCGCTCACCCGAGAGTCGTTCCGGCGCCTCCACCCGATCAGCACGCCCCGGCCGGTGTCTCAGTTGCCGGATCGTCTCTGGACTGACGAGGACTGGGACCGGATCCAGCGCGGATATCGAGCCCGGGACATGGATGAGAAGTGGAACGTCTTCGTTGAAGGCGATGTCCTTTTCATGCACCGGAGTTGGACCGGTCACGGCGTCTATGAGGTGTCCTTTGCCCCCGCGGCTGGCCGTGGGAGGAGCATCGCCTCTGCTGTGGTGGAGGCCGATGGGGAGCGCTATCGGAGCATGGGCGACGAGTACGACTGTCTGATGATGGAGCTGATCATCAGCGCGATCGTCCTTGGTGAGCCCGCCGCTGAACTCCGGGCTGGCCTTGTTGAGTTGACTGCCAGGGCTTCGGGAAAGAGTGATCTTCCCTCGGGTGTGGTGGAGCACAGTGCTCTGGGATTGCGCTCTGGATCGTAGGTTCTGCAGCCCGGAGAGCGCTGTCACAGCCCTGGGCCGTGTGACTGGATCACGCGTTGCAAGCGCAGGATCTCGCCGTGTGCGGCGGCCAGTCGCTGTTCGAGTTCTTGGACGCGCTCGCGGTGGGTGGTGTGCTCACGACGAAGGGTTTCGGTAAGGGAATGGATGACCGTACCGTCGTCGGCTGAGGGCGCGTGAGGGAGAGGTCGGTCCTCGGTCCGTTGCTGGCCGCGCAGGGTTTCGATGCGGTTACGCAGGTGGGTGTGGGCGTAGAGGAAGTCCAGGCTGACGCCCGCCCTGCGGGCGACGGCCCGGAAGTTGATCTCCTCGCCCTCCTTGATCAGCTTGCGGATGCCCGCCTCCGCTCGTTGGACGGCCTGCTGGTGTTTGTCCTGGGCGGCCTGCCGCAGGGCGGCGATCCGCCGGTCAGCAGGAGGCACGGTTGGCGGGGCCGTGTCGTCCGGCCGGGCCGTGCGGCGTCGTTCAGCCGGCTTCGCCGGCCGGGTCTGGATCGGCCGGCGGTCGGTCTCGGGGGCGTGCCCTGCGCTCCCCGTCCGCTCTTCCGCTCCGTGTCGCGGAAAAGAGTACGAGCAACTCGTACAACCCCCCTTCCCCTTCGCAGGTCCGATCCAGCGGCACGCACGGATGTGCGTACGCCCCGGCTCATCAGGAAGGGCTTCCTTGGCTTCCCGACGCACCACCCGACGCCGTCTCTGCGCCTCCGTCGCGGCCGTTCTCGCCGTGACGGTCGGCGCCGGCGTGTTGGCCTCGCCCGGGGCCGCCGCCGCTCCCGCTCCCGCGCCCATGACCGGGGTCACCGCCGGCACCGCGGACGAGGCGGATCTGGCCATCGGCTCCGAGGTCGTCAGCACCGGCGACACCGGATTCCTCACGTCCCGGACGGACGACTCCGGCAACCGGGTTCTGGAGTGGCACAAGTACGCCGACGGCTCGGTGCTGCCGATCAGCGCGGGCGTCGTGGGCTACGACAGCAGCTCCGACGTCGTCGTGACGAGCGACGGCGGCAGCACGGTCTTCCTGCGGGACATGAAGGACGACGCCACCTGGTCCGCGTCCTACGATCTCGCGGCCGAGTTCAAGCCCGGCGCGAAGCTCGTCGGCGTGGTCGGCGACAACCTCTTCGTGAAGGTTCCGACGGGCAGCGGCGGCTACCAGGAACTGTGGCAGCTCACCCAGGTCGACGGGGTCGTCAAGAAGACGAAGCGGTCCTCGAACTCCTACAGCATGGACTTCAAGGTCATCGCCTCCACCAGCGATGTCATGCTCGTCCTGAGCAGCAACCGGGTCTTCCCCAGCTCGTCGACGTTCCGGACCGAGTACTGGAAGACGCGCACGACCGTCGGCGGCGACGCCGCGATCGAGTCGGGCAGCAGGAAGGCCATCGGCCCGTGGGCCCAGGCCTCGACGGGCGCCTACACCGCCGATTACGAGGCGTGGGTCGAATACCGGGCCGGGGTCACCGAACTCCTCGTGGACGGGACGTTCGTCCACCGGATGTACGCCATGGACAGCTCCATGAGCGGGGCCGTCATCGTCGGCGTCACCCGGGACACACTGCTCTACGGCGTCCCCGGCAAGGCGGCGGACGGGACGCCGAGCCCGCTGTACGCCCGGAGTGTCACCGATCCCACCGCCGCGCCGTACATACTCCTGGAGCGCTTCTCCAGCGTGGCCCACGCCCCTGACGGCGGCCTGCTCGTGCGCGGCGCCACGGCGAGCACCGACGGGCTGTTCCGGATCTGGGAGGGGACCGGCGGCCTTCCGAGCGCCACGCTCGTGCCCGGCACGGGCCGGGTCCTGCCCCTCAAGGCGACCGAGTCGAAGGTCCCCACCGCGGTGAGCCTGGAGACGGCGGGCGCCACGGTCCCGATGGAGTGGACCCTGTCCCTCGCGAACGCCACCGTGGACCTCACGCTGACGCACACGGCCACCGGCAGGAAGCTCACCGCGCACCTGGCCCGGCCGGTCTCCGGCAGCCGGTTCGCCTTCGTCTGGGACGGCGTCCTGGAAGGCGGCAGCGCCCCGAACGGCGCCTACACCTGGCAGATCACCGCCACCCCGGCCGACGGCGTCGGCGGCACGGCGACGGCCCAGGGGAGCTTCCAGGTCTCGCGTCAGGCCAACCCGCACGACTTCACCGACAACGGCTCGACGGACGTCCTCGCGCGGGACGCCTCGGGTGTGCTGTGGCGGGACGACCTCTTCGACTGGCCGTCGGACAGCAAGGTGGCCACGGCCGGGCGGACGAGGAGCGGGACCGGTTGGCAGGTCTACAACCAGATCGAGGCGGTGGGGAACGTCGCCGGCTCCCCCACGGGCGACGTCGTCGCCCGCGACACCTCGGGCGTCCTGTGGATGTACCAGGGCAGGGGCGACGGCGCCTTCGCGGCCCGCGTCAAGGTCGGCGCCGGCTGGCAGACCTACCAGAAGCTCACCGGCGGCAGCGACCTCGACGGAGACGGCCGATCCGACCTCCTGGCCACCGACGCCTCCGGCGTCCTGTGGCTGTACAGGGGCACGGGCGGTTCGACCGCCCCCTTCGCGGCCCGAGTCCGGCTCGGCGGCGGCTGGCAGATCTACAACCAGATCACCGCCGTCGGCGACGTCGCGGGCACCGCGGCCGGCGACCTCGTCGCCCGCGACACCTCGGGCGTCCTGTGGATGTACCAGGGCAACGGCGCCGGCAACTTCACCGCTCGCGTCAGGATCGGTTCCGGGTGGAACGCCTTCTCCCACCTCGTCGGCGCCGGCGACGTGACCGCCGACGGCCGCCCCGACCTGGTCGCCCACGGCCCGAACGGCACGTACGTCTACCGCTCGACCGGTTCGACGACGGCCCCCTTCAGCCGGCTGACGACCGACCTCTACGCGGGCGAGGGCGCCACGTTCGACGACATCGCCTAGCGGTGCTTCGTCAGGTCGTGTCCGGGTGGTCCGTCCCGCCCCGGGCCGTCTGACGTTCGGCGCTCGCACCCGACCCCACCGCGGGGCTGCCGTGGTGGGGTCGCGGGCCGGTGCGGGCGTCCTCGGTCAGATGGGCTCGTCCTCCTGCTGCCAGGCCCGGGGCCAGTTGCCCGAAGGCGGAGGCGGCCCCGCTATGTCCAGGTCGCGTCGGGCCAGGGCGTAGAAGGCGTCGCGCGCTCGGCTCACCTGCTGTACGGCTCTGGTCCATCCTGCGTGATCGTCCTTCAGGCCGCGCGCGTACAGCTCGACGTTCCACACCGCCTCGTGCCACTGACGTGCGGCGCCGATCGTCTCGGCCTCCCCGATCAGGAGGACGGACTCCCACTCGGCCGCTCGCCGCACCTCGTTCTCCGCGAGCTGCGTCATGCCCGGTTCCGGGTCCAGCGGGTCCGCCGTGTGCGGAAAGCCCCGTGCGGCGCCCATGCGCTGCGCGATGCTCAGCTGCTGCTTGAGGATGTTGGCGTAGGACGCGTACGCGTCCAGCCGCTTCACGTCCCATCGCTCGGCCCGGCCTCGTCGCCACCGGTTCCGCTCGGCGATGTTCGTCGCCACGTACGAACTCGCCGCTCCGACCACCACCCCCAGCAATGCCGGCACCTGCTCCCACAACGCCGATTCCCCCCTGACGCCTCGCGGCTGACGCCGTCCCGAGGACACAGGTTGTCAGGCGTCGCCAGAGGCTGTCAGGGGTTCCGAGGTTGTCAGGGGTTCCGAGGTTGTCAGGGGTTCCGAGGTTGTCAGGGGGTTCCGGTGCTTTCCTGCGCCGGCGCTTGTCGGGGCGTCAGCCGATCCAGGTGGACCACGACGGTGTTGTGGAAGCGGTGCACCGCGTCGTCGACGCTGCGGATGAAGCCGGATTCGGCGTTTCCGCGGCTGCTTCCCATGCTCTTGAACAGGGACAGGCGGAAGCCGGTGATGCGGGTGTCGTTCTGCTTGGGGAGCAGGTCCGCCGGCTCCGGGCGAAGTCGTTCCAGTGTCCCCCGCGGTCCGCCGGTGTCCCCTTCGACGAGGGTTTCGATGTGGAGGTCCGCCGGGGCCTCGGCCAGGTGGCGGACGAGGCGCTTGGCCCAGGTCAGGGGGTAGCCCTGCTCGGGGGCGGGGATCTCGACGGAGGTGCGGAGCCTGCCGGTGCGCAGGTCGGCGCCGACCCCCAGGATTCCGGGTGCGCCCTCGATCCGGAGTTCGGCCTGCAGCCTGCCGTCGAGGCAGAGTCGGTCGGCCAGGCCGATGCGACGGGTTCCCGGATCGGCTCCGCGCTTGGCCCGCTGGACGGGCAGCACCTTCTGTCCGAGTTCGCCGCCGAGGCTTAGGCAGATCTGCCGGATGAGCCGTTCCCAGCTCTCGACGACCTCCAGGGCACGCGGATCTCCCTGGCACAGGGTCTCGTCTTCGATTCCGTTGCGCACCGGGACCCAGGCGGCCCCCATGTTCTGGAAGCCGTGGCAGCCGGAGTTCTCGTGCCGCAGGTAGTGCAGCAGTTCCTGGAGCAGCCAGGCATGGGCCTTGTCCCCGACGCCCTCGTGCCCGATCAGCATCTGTGCCACGTGGGTGACCTCGGCCCAGGACAGGTGCCGCAGAGCCACCTTGTGCTTGCGCCGGCCGTCGATCTTGACGTCGACGAGTGGGCTTCCTTCCAGCGCGACGTCGTTCGACAGCGTGATCACGGCCTCGTAGCCGCGGCGGGCGGCGATGTCCGCGTAGGCCTGCACCTGTTCGGACTTGAGGCCGTTGCCGTTGGTCTTGGTCTCCACCAGGGCGGTCCACAGCTTCCCGGCCCGTTCGACGCGGATGATCCCGTCGGGACGGCGCGGGGTGTCGCCGTGCGGCAGGGAGACCTCGGTGAAGGTCTCCATACGGCCCGCCGGCGCTCCGAACGCCGCTGTGAGTCTGCGGCCGAACTCCGGCACCTGGGCCATCACCGACAGCAGTACCGACGTGGCGCGCATCTCCCGGTCCCGGTCGCTCTTGAGCGCCGAGACCGGGAACAGCCTGGCCTGCTTCCAGGAGTCGTTGTCGGCCAGGGACTTCCTGGTCACCCTGGGCACGGTGACCTTCTTCTTCGCGGTGCGCGGCCGTGCCGTCCTCTCGGACTTCCCGGGTTCCACCGCGTCGCCCGGCGAACGAGGGGTGGGCACCAAGCCGCCCGGCGTGGGCTGCGGTTCCTGCTCGACGGCCGGAGCCGCGACGGCCGTGTCGGCCTGGCCGACGCTCCCGGCCCGCGCACCGCTCTCGGCCTGGCCCACGCTCTCGGCCTGGCCCACGCTCCCGGCCTGGCCGACGCTCTCGGCCTGCTCGCCGCTCTCGGCCCGCGCGCCGCTCTCCGTCTGCTCGCCGCTCTGGGCGCCGTTCGGCGTCTCCGTCGCGGCCTCGTCGTCGATGTCGACGCCGAAGTCCGTCGCCAGACCGGCGAGGCCGGTGTCGTAGCCCTGTCCGACGGCGCGGAACTTCCACTCGTCCCCGCGCCGGTACAACTCTCCGAAGATGATCGCGCTCACGGTGCCGGGGTCCTCGACGGCGAATACGAGGAGGGTCTCGCCGCCCGCGTCGGTCAGCGTCACCTTCAGGTCTTCCAGCTCGTCGAAGCCGGCCCCCTCGTATCGGCTCGCCGCCACGACGACGCGGTCGACGACGGCGGGGACCGCCGTCAGGTCGAAGCTCATCCGGTCCTCGTCGCCGCTCTCCGTCGGGGTCTTGCCCAGCAGTTGCACGCTTCCGTCGGCGGCGACGGGGTTGTTGTAGAAGTAGAAGTCGCCGTTGCCGCGGACCTTGCCGTTCGCGTCCAGCAGCAGGACGGACACGTCCGCATCGCCGTCGCCGGTCGGGCTGACCCAGCTCAGTCCGGCGATCAGCGAACCGGCGTTCTCGCTCAGCGCCGCCAGCGCCACGTTCGAGCCTTTGACCATCTCGTGCATGAAGCCCCCCAGAGCTCACCGCGCGGGCGCCCGGGTTCGCACCCGGCCATCCGGCTCACGTCACCCCCATGTGACGCACGGCATGACGAGAGACTGTAGTGCCTGACGACGAGCCCGGGGGTTGCGTCCCGGAACAACGCGTTCACCGCGACATCGTCGAAGTCGGCCGTGGATCTGACGATCCGTCGACATGCCCGCGACGCGAAGGGGCACTCGGAGATCCAAGTCGAAAGTAAGGAGCGCGTGACCCGTTCGGTCCGTGCAACCGACAACCGGGAGTGTGCAATGACGAGTTACGGCAGCTCTTCCGCCGCGTCCTCCGGATCACGCACCAACGGCCTCGCGATCGCCAGCCTGTGCTGCGGCATCGTCGGGCTGTTCCTCCTGAACATCGTCCTCGGCCCCTTGGCCATCGTCTTCGGCGCCGTGGCCCGGCGGCAGGCGTCCGTCAGGAACGGGGCCGGAATGGCGAAGGCGGGCATCGTGCTCGGCGTCGTCGACGTGGTGCTCTGGCTCCTGCTGCTCGCCGTCGCCGCCAGCAACGGCGGTTTCAGCTGGTACGTGGGCGGCTGACGCGCCTCAGGCTTCGGATACGGATACGGATACGGATACGGATACGGATACGGATACCGATATGGCATCGCGGCCATGTGGGGCATGGGCGCGTGATTCCGTGGGTGCGTGAGTGTCTGGGCCGCATGAGTGTGCGGGGCGCGGGTGTGTGACGGTGGGTCCGGCCTGGGGTCGGGCCCACCGTCGTGTTCGTGGTGCGGAGGCGGGGTTCTCAGCCTCTCGTGGCGGTGCTGTGGCGGATCTTCAGTTCGACGGGGACGAGGGTCAGGGCGGGGACGGGTGTCGCAGGGGGGTCGGCGGGCTGCGGCGGGGTGTCCATGCGGTCGAGCAGGATGCGGAGCGCGATGGTGCCGATGTCCGTGAAGTCCGTGCGGATCGTGGTCAGCGGGGGCATGAAGTGGGCGGCTTCCGGGATGTCGTCGTAGCCGACGACGCTGACGTCCTCGGGGACCCGGCGTCCCGCCTCGTGGAGGGCGCGCAACAGACCCAGGGCCATCTGGTCGTTCGACACGAAGATCGCGGTGAGGGTCCGGTCCTTGGCCAGTCTGCGGCCCAGGTCGTAGCCGGAGTCGGCGCTCCAGTCGCCGACGAGGGGGGCGTGGATCTCCGCTCCGGCCGCTTTGAGGGTGTCGCGCCAGCTCTCCGCCCTGCGGTCGGCCGATGACCAGCCCGTCGGGCCCGCGAGGTGGCGGACCGTCGGGTGACCGAGGGAGAGGAGGTGCCGCGTCGCCTTGCGGGCGCCGGTGCGGGCGTCGGAGGTGACCATGGGGGTGCCGTCCCCGAGGTCGTTGTCCATGACGACCAGCGGGGTGTCCAGACGGGCCTCGGCCAGCGCCCGGGCCACCCTGACCTGCGGGGCGATCGCGATCACGCCGTCCGCGCCCTCGGCCGACAGCCGGTCCGCGGCCCGCACCACCGTGTCCCGGTCCGCCGTGTCCAGGGCGATCGAGCTCACCAGGTAGCCCGCCTCCTGTGCCGCCGTGTTGATCGCGGTCAGGGTGGAGGCGGGGCCGTAGCGGGCCGCGTCGAAGGAGATCACGCCGAGCATGCGGGTGCGGCCGCTGGCCAGCGAGCGCGCGCTGCTGCTGGGGCGGTAGCCCAGCGTGCGCATGGCCGTCCGGACGGCCTCCCGGGTCTCGGCGCGGACGGCCGGGTGGTCGTTGAGCACCCGGGAGACCGTCTGCTTGGAGACGCCGGCCAGTTTCGCGACGTCGTCCATCACCGGGCGGGCGCCCGCGAAGTTGCGGCGGCTGCGTCCCTTGGTCGCCGGGCCGTCGGCGGCGCCTGGGGTCATGGTGGGTGCTTCCTTCGGCCTGGAGTGATCCGCGGGCGAGTGGGGTCTCGACCGCGGATCCGACGGGCCTGCCCTGCCCTGCCCGGCGGACCCACAGGATAGGCCGGTGGCACGCGGGAGGGAGGGTGCTGGGTGTCAGGGGCTCGACGGGCCCAGGTCGGGGGTGTCCGTGAGGTGGGCTCGGAGGGCGGTCGTGCCGTGCAGTTCGAGGAGGACCAGGTCGTTGACGCCGGGACGCAGGACGGGGGCCGGGACGTAGAGGGTGCGCTGCGGGCCGCGGTTCCAGTAGCGGCCCAGGTGGAAGCCGTTGATCCAGGCCTCGCCCTTGGTCCAGCCGGGGAGGGAGAGGAACGTGTCGGCGGAGGTCCTCACCTCGAACGTGCCGTGGTGGAAGGCCGGTTGGACGCAGGGCGGCTCGGTGGCGATCGACGCGGGGGCGCGGTCTGCCGGGGCGGGGGCGTCGTCCAGCGGCAGGGCGTGGCAGTCCCAGTCCTGCAGAGGGGTGCCGTTGAAGGCGACCGGGCCCAGGAGGCCCTTGGGGACGCCGATACGCGGGCCGTAGTTGACCCGGCCCATGTTCTCCACGAGCACCTCCAGGACGGCGTCGGGGCGCGGGACGTGCACGGGCAGCGTCTCGTCGTAGCGCTCGCGTTCCAGGACGCCCACGGGGGCGCCGTCCAGGAAGACCTGGGCCCGGTCTCCGACGCCGCCCGTGAAGTGGAGGAGGCCGGGGCCGTGGACCGGGACCGTCGTCCGGTACAGGGTGTATCCGGCCCGCTGGTCCAGGTCGTCGGCGGTGAGGGGGTCCGTGGCGCGGACGGGGCTTCCGGCGAGGGAGAAGAGGGGGGTGCGGTGGGTCAACTCGACGGTGGTCGGGGGGAGTTTCGGGGCCGGGGTGGGCGCCGGCTCGTCGGGGACCGGGGCGTGACGGGCTATGACCTCGCGGAAGGCGTGGTACTTCGGGCCCGGGTCGCCGCTCTCGGTGAGCGGGGCGTCGTAGTCGTAGGACGTGACGGTCGGGGCGTAGGCATGGTGGTGGTTGGCACCGTTGGTGTGACCGAAGTTGGTGCCCCCGTGGAACATGTAGATGTTGACGGAGGCGCCCGCCGACAGGAGCCGGTCCAGGTCGGCGGCGGCCTCCTCGGTGTTCCGGCCGTGATGGGGGCCGCCCCAGTGGTCGAACCAGCCGATCCAGAACTCGGCGCACATGAGCGGGCCTTCGGGCTGCGCCTCGCGCAGTCGCCGCAGCGACGTCTCGACGCGGCTGCCGAAGGTGCCGGTGGCCAGGACGCCGGGGATGGTGCCGTTCTCGAGGTGGTCGCCGTCGGTCTGGTCGCAGGTGAACAGGAGTTCCCCGACACCGCGTGAGCGGAAGGCCTGCTCCAGATGCTTGAGGTAGGCCGCGTCGTCGCCGTAGGCCCCGTACTCGTTCTCCACCTGCACGGCGATGACCGGGCCGCCCGCCTCCGCCATGTACGGCAGAAGCGGCGGGAGGAGGAGGTCGAGGTAGCGGTCGATGACGTCCGTGAAGCGGGGGTCGCTGCTGCGCAGGCGCATGTCGGGGTCGGCGGTGAGCCAGTGGGGCAGGCCGCCGCCGTCCCACTCGGCGCAGATGAAGGGGCCGGGGCGCAGAAGGACGTGCAGGCCCTCCGCCGCCGCCAGGCGGAGGAAGCGGGGCAGGTCGAGGAGGCCGTCCAGGACGAGGGCGCCGGGTTCGGGCTGGTGGAGGTTCCAGGGGATGTACGTCTCCACGGTGTTCAGGCCCATGAGGCGGGCCTTGCGAAGGCGGTCGGTCCACTGGTCGGGGTGGACCCGGAAGTAGTGCAGGGCGCCGGAGATGATCCGGAAGGGGGCTCCGTGGAGGAGGAAGCCGTCGGAGGTCGTGGTGAGAGCGGGCATGGGGTCCCTTCGGTTCAGGTGCGGCGCGATGCGATGGGATGCGATGCGGTGGGATGCGATGCGGTGAGATGGGGGGCGAGGCGATTCAGGTGCGGTTCAGGTGCGGTTCAGGTGCGGTTCAGGTGCGGTTCAGGTGCGGTTCCGCGATCGGGTGCGAGGCGGTTCGGGTGCGAGGCGGTTCGGGTGCGAGGCGGTTCGGGTGCGAGGCGGTTCGGGTGCGAGGCGGTTCGGGTGCGGTTCCGCGGTCGCTCTCAGGCGGACGTCCGGTGCGTCTGCGTCGCCCGGGCCAGCCAGAGGGTGGCTGCCAGACAGGCCGCCGAGACCGCGGCGAGGATGAGGGGGACCGCTCGGACGCCCGACCACTCGATGGTTCTGCCGAGGGCCGGGCCCGCTGCCACGCCGCCCAGCATGGACGCGGCGATGACGACCGCTCCGGCGCGACGGGCTCTCGGGGCGGCCCGGTTGAGCCAGGGCAGGCCGGTGGGGAAGATCGGGGCGATGAAGAGGCCCACGCCCGCGTAGGCGTAGGGGGCGAGGTCGGGGACGCCCGCCAGGAGCAGGCACGCGGTCATGCCGGCGCACGAGACCGTGATGATGGCCCGGGCGGAGAAGCGCAGGGCGATCGGAGCGACCAGAAAACGGCCCACGGTCATCATCAGCCAGTAGACGCTGGTCGCGGTGGCCGCCGCGCCCGCACCGTAGCCGACGGTCTCCAGGTGGGTGGGCTCCCAGCCGCCCACCCCCGCTTCGATGCCCACGTGCAGGACGTAGAGGGTGACGAAGACCGCGAGGACCGAGTGCAGCGCGGCATTGGCCGGCGCTCGGTCCGCGGCACCCGTCCCGGGATGGGCGCCGGCAGTGGGATCGGGATCGCTGCCTGTCCCGGTCTGGTCGGTGGGGTGCGGGGCGTGGCTTCTCACGCCTCCCAGGCACAGCAGCAGGGGGAGGTTGGCGAGCGCGAAGGCCAGGAAGAGGGCCCGGTAGTGCTCGGATCCGACGACGCCGACCAGGGCCGGGCCGAGGATCGCGCCGATGCCGAAGTGGGCGTTGAGGATGTTGAGCATCGCCGTGGAGCGGTGGCCGAAGCCGATGGAGAAGAGCTGGTTGAGGCCGTAGTCGATGCCGCCGAAGCCGAGCCCTGCGACGAACGCCGCGACGAGGGCCACGGGCCAGTCGGGCGCGAGTGCGAAGCCTGCGGCTCCGGCCGCCATCAGGAGGTACGAGGCCCCCAGGATCCGGCGGTTGCCCGTGCGCCCGTAGCGGCGGTCGAAGAGGAGGACTCCGGCGACCCCGCCGACGAAGTGAGCGCTCAGGCCGAGTCCCGCCGCGGAGGGCGAGAGTCCGAACTCGTCACGGAGGGACGGGATCGAGGGACCGTAGAGGGCTTGCAGGGCGCCTATCAGGACGAAGCCCGCACAGGAGGCGACCGCCGCGGACGCGGTGAAGACGGGCGTGGGCGGGGCGGCGGGCCCGGGCGGGGCGAGCGAGTGGGGGTGGGTGGCCGGGGCGCGCTGTGCCGTGGGGTGGTCGGTCACGCGGACTCCAGTGGCGGACGGCCCACTGCGGTGTGGGATGCGGGTGATGCTCCGACGAGCGTCGATGTTACCGGTAACATCCAGACCGTCAAGATGACCGTCGCAAGGAGCCCGGAGCGTCGGGCCGGGCACGGGACCGGGCGTACGGGGTGTCGGACCGGGCACGGGTTGGTTGCGACAAGGGCTTTACGCCGTAGGGGCTTTGGCGGAACGGCAGCATGCGAGGCATGAGCCGAGACCGAGATGGGGACGGAGACGGGGAGCGGGGTCGCGATCGGTACGTCGATTTTCTGCGGGCCTGGGCCATTCTGCTGGTGGTGCTCGGACACTGGCTGATCACCGGTCTGGTCCGGCGTCCGGACGGGGAGATCGTCGCGCCGGAGCTGCTGGCGACCGTGCCCTGGACGCAGTGGCTCACCCTGGGTTTCCAGATCATGCCGTTGTTCTTCCTCGCCGGAGGGCATGCCGCCGGCGGCTCCTGGGTGCGGGCCCGGTCCGCAGGCGGGACCGTCGCCGGGTGGGTGGGACAGCGGGCGGTGCGGCTGCTGCTCCCCGCCGCCGCGTACAGCGGCCTCGTGCTGCTCGCCGTCGGGGTGTGCGCCGGGCTGGGCGTGGACCCCGCGACACTGGCGCTGGTGGGGTGGGCGCTGGCCATGCAGTTCTGGTTCCTGCCGGTGTATCTGCTGCTCAGCGCCCTGACACCGGCGATGTACGCCCTCCACGAACGCTGGGGGGTGCGTGTGCCCGTGGGCATGGGCGTCGTCGGGTTCGGCATCGGTGCGTCGGTCGCGGCCGCCGGTTCGCCCCGTCCCGGGATCGTCGAAGCCGTCGGGGCGCTCAACTACCTGCTCGTGTGGGGGGTCGTCTACCAACTCGGCTTCTGCTGGCGCGACGGGACGCTGGGCGGTGACGGGACGCTGGGCGGCAGCGGAACGCTGGGCAACGGCGGGCGGCCGGCTGCGCCGATCGCGCTCGCACTCGCGGTGGGCGGCGGGGCGGCGTTCGTCGCACTGGTCGGGCCGGGTCCGTTTCCCGTGAGTCTGATCCTGGTGACCGGGCAGGAGCTGAGCAACGCCGACCCGCCGTCGCCCGCCATGCTGGCCTGGGCCGTGGCGCAGGTCGGGGTGGCCCTGCTCGTCGCACCGCTCGTGCGACGGGTGCTGCGACGGGCCCGGGTGGAGAGAGCCGTGCGGGTGCTGGGGGCCGGCAGCATGGCGCTCTACCTGTGGCACATGGCGCCGGTGCTGATCGTCGCCGCCGCGTTCTATCTGACCGGCCTCGCTCCCGAACCCGGCTACGGCTCCGCCGCCTGGTGGGTGCTGCGGTTGCCGTGGCTGCTGGTACTGGGCGCAGTCCTTGCGGGCGTGGTGCGGGCGCTGTCGCCGCTGGAGCGGGGGGTGGCCGTCGCGGAGGCGCGGGTGCGGCCCGACGCGGGGCTTCGGGGAGCGGCGTCCTGGCCGATGTGGGGTGGGCTCGGGATGAGCGTCTGCGCACTGACGTACTTCGCGGGGCACGGCTTCGCGTACGGGGGCACGTTTCCGGTGTGGCCCGCGGTGGGGCTGGGGGCGGGCACGGTTCTGCTGAGTCTGACCCGGGGAGCCGGCGTCTCCTCCGGCGCTGCGCGCCGCCGGGAGGCCGCCGGGGCCGACGGCCCCGGCGCGGTCGACGGGAAGGAGGCCGGGGGCCAGGGCACGAGCGTGGGTGGCGCACAGAGTCCGGGAACTCCGGAGAGCCCGGGGACTGCGGGGCATCCGGGGAGCGCGGGGAGCGCGGGGAGCACGGGGAGCACGGGGAGCACGGTCGGTTCTGGGACGTGACCCGCGACCCGCATCCGGTGACCGGCACCCGCCGGCCGCCGCCCGCCGCCCGCAATGACCTCCTGCTCGACCGGGTGCGACTGGGACCTGGACGCCTGGGCAGCTCGGCGGCGGGCGGCGGGCGGCTGGGCGGTCAGGCTGTTCGCTTGCGGGCTGCGGTCTTCTTCGCCGGGGTCTTCTTCGCGGTCGGCGTCGCCGTCGCCGTCGCCGTCGTCTTCTTGGCGGCGGTCTTCTTCGTCGTGCTCTTGGCGCTCGACGTGCTCTTCGCCGCCGTCGCGCTCTTGGCCGCCGTCGACTTCTTCGCCGCCTGGGTCGACTTCCTGGGGGCCGCCGCCGTCTTCTTCGCCGTCGACGTCGATTTCTTGCCGCCGGTCTGCTTGGGCGCGCTGCGGGCGGACTTGCGCTGGGGCAGGCGGCTCACCTTCGCCCGCCCCGACGCGGGCCCGGACTCCGAGTCCGCCTCCGAGTCCGAGTCCGCCGCGGGCTCCGGTTCCTCGCCCCTCGACTCCTTCGCCGCCCGCACGCTCTTCTCCAGGGCGGCCATCAGGTCCAGCACCTTGCCGCTGGACGGCGCGCTCGGGGCCTCCCGAGGCGTCTCACCGGCCGCCTTCGCCGCCACGACCTCCTCGACGGCCTCGCGGTACTCGTCGTGCAGGTCGTCCAGATCGACCTCGCCGAGGGTGTCCATCAGGGCGTCCGCGAGGTCGAGTTCCTTGTCGCGGACGGTGACGGAGGTGTCGGGGGCGACGCCCTCCGGCGCGCGCACCTCGTCGGGCCAGAGCAGGCCGTGCATGGCGATCGCGTCGCCGACCACGCGGAGCATGCCGAGGCGTTCACGGCCGCGAAGGGCGTACTTCGCGATGGCCACCTTGTGGCTGCGTTTCAGAGCCTCCCTGAGCAGCGTGTACGGCTTCGCCGCCGGGGCGCCGCCCGCCTGGAGGTAGTAGGCGGCGTCCATCTGGAGCGGGTCGATCCGCTCGGCCGGGACGAAGGCCACGATCTCGATGGTCTTCGCGGTCGGGAGCGGCAGGTGGGACAGGTCCTCGTCGGTGATCGGGATGATCGTGCCGTCCGCGTCCTCGTACCCCTTGCCGATCTCGGCCGAGCTGACCTCGCGCTCCTCCAGCTCGCAGACCTTGCGGTAGCGGATGCGGCCGCCGTCCTCGGTGTGGATCTGGCGGAAGGAGATCGAGTGGCTCTCGGTGGCGTTCACCAGCTTGATCGGGATGCTGACCAGGCCGAACGAGATGGCGCCGTTCCAGATGGATCGCACGTGCAGCACCCTCCCGAGTGAGCGTTATGCACTGGTTTCGTGTGATTCTCATCGTATGACGCCGATCACCGAGGTGGAGGGGCGGAGGCTCGCGCTCAGCAATCTGGAGAAGGTGCTGTACCCGGCGACCGGGTTCACGAAGGGCGAGGTGCTGCACTACTACGCGACCGTCGCCGATGCCCTGCTGCCCCATCTGCGCGACCGGCCGCTGTCCTTCCTGCGCTATCCGGACGGGCCCGACGGCCAGGTGTTCTTCGCCAAGAACGTGCCGCCCGGGACGCCCGGGTGGGTCACCACCGCCGAGGTGCCGCGCTCGGAGGGGCCGGCGCGGATGGTCGTCGTGCAGGACCTGGCGAGCCTCGTCTGGGCGGCGAACCTCGTCACCGAGTTCCATACGCCCCAGTGGGTGATCCATGAGCCGGAGCTCGCCGACCGACTCGTCTTCGACCTCGACCCCGGCGCGCCCGCGACCGTCGTCGAGTGCTGCGAGGTCGCGCTGTGGCTGCGGGAGCGGCTGGCGGCGGACGGCATCGAGGCGTACCCGAAGACGTCCGGGTCGAAGGGGCTGCATCTGCTCGCGCCGGTGCGGGGGGCGTCGTCCGAACGGGTCACGGAGTACGCCAAACAGCTGGCCGTGGAGGCGGAACGGGCCGCTCCGCGGCTGGTGCTGCACCGGATGACGCGGAGCCTGCGGCCGGGGAAGGTGTTCGTCGACTGGAGTCAGAACGCGGCGCGCAAGACGACGGCCGCGCCGTACACACTGCGGGCCCGGGCCGAGCCGACCGTGTCGGCGCCGGTGACGTGGGAGGAGGTCGAGGAGTGCCGGTCGGCCGGGACGCTCACGTTCCTGGCGTCCGACGTCGCGCCGCGGTTGCAGGACTTCGGCGACCTGCTGGCGCCGCTGACGGACGCGCGGCACGCGGGAACGGTGCCGGCGCCGGAGCCGGAGGCCGGGGCGACCTCATGACACCCGCCCCCCAGACACCTGGAATGCCGCCCCATGGCACCCGGGATGCTACTGCGGCGGGCGGTTCCTGCTCACACCCTCGCCCAGGTCCCCCGGTCCCGCGCCATCGCGTGCAGGGCCTCCACGTCCGCCGGCTTCAGCACGCCGCCCAGGCGGGCCAGGTCGGGGAGGTCGGCGTCGGTGAGGATGCGGGTCGTTCGCGGGGGTGCCGTCACGGAGACGTCCGTCGGGCCGACGAGGGCCAGCACGGGGTGGACCTCGGCCGTCAGGGCGTAGGAGGCGCGGTCGGCGTCGGCGCGCACCCGGCGCAGCAGGGGCTCGGGGGCGCGGCGGCCCAGGGCGACCATCGGGTCGGCGATCCGGACCCGGCGTCTGCGGGCGTAGACGGCGTGGATCGCGAACAGGCCGGCCGGGCCGATGGCCAGGTGGTGGACGCGGTCCCCGCCGGGCAGCGCGACGGAGTGCAGTGTGTGCCAGCCGGCGCCGTCGAGGCGGTCCAGGGCCTCGCCGACCGTCTGCTCGGCCGCGAGGGCGTGGCGGCGCGGGTCGGTCCGGAGCCGGTGGGCGGGGGGCGGGTCGCGGTCCAGGTCGATCACCAGGGCCTCGCCGGGACGGTTGGGGGCCAGGTCGTCGTCCGGGTGGAGGGAGAGCCGGGCCAGTTCCGCCGGGGTCGGCACCGGGGGCGGGCCCACCGTCACCGGGCCCGTGAGGAAGGGGCCGAGGGCTTCCAGGACGTCCTCCCTGCGGTCGTCCCCGATGAGGTTGACCCTGGCCGCCTCACGGTCGTACCAGGCGACGTTGCTGCCGTCCGCGAGGCGGACGTAGAGCCGCTCCCGGCCATGCCGCCGGGTCGGTATGACGCGCAGTCCGTTCATGCACCATCACCCCTCCGACCATGGGAACAGGAGGGGCGCTCCGGGGCAAGAAGGCGGTTATCCCCGGCGCGCGTTGGGCAGGCACTGGGCAGCGCGTTTGGGGAGGCGCCGTTGCGGACCCGCAGGAAGCAGCCCGACGTACCTGTTCCGGATCGTCCGTGGAGCGAGATCGTGCCCGGCCTGTGGATGGGCGGCCACGAGTTCCGGGGGCCCGGCGGAGAGCCGCGGCTCGCCGTGGCGCGCGACGAGTTCGATCTCGTCCAGACGCTGACCCGGGCCCGGCAGGGGCACGGGCCCGATCCGGGTGTGCGGCACCAGGTGTGGCCGATCCCGGACGGGCCGCTGGACGGGACCCAGCTCGCCGGGGTGATCCGGCTGGCGCAGGCCGCGGGAGACGCGCTGGACGAGGGCCTCACGGTGCTCGTGCGCTGCTACAGCGGTTACAACCGTTCGGGCCTGGTCGTCGCCCACACGTTGGTGGGCCGGGGGCACTCGGCCGACGGGGCCATCCGGCTGATACGGTCACGGCGCTCGCCCTGGGCCCTGCACAACGAGCTGTTCGTGGAGTACCTGCGGGCGGGGTTGCCCACGGCCCGGCTTCTGGAGGAACTGGCCGAGTAGCCGCCGCGTACCCGAGTAATCGTTTCGCCCGTGGTCAGCGCCACAGCACTGCGCCTCAGCGCGGCAGTACGCTGCCTCAGCGCCGCCGGCCCACCGGTACGCAAAACGGACTTCCCTATGAATAAGGTGTACGGGGCCTGGCATCGTCGTCGTCCGAGAGGAGCCACAGGAGTCCCGTGTTCCGCACCCGCCCCGGCCTCCCCGGCCGCTCTGGTCTCCTCGGCCGCCCTGGTCTCCCCGGCCGCCCCGGCCGCTCGGGCCGTCCCGGTGGCCTCGGCCGCTCGGGGCTCCCCGGCCGTCCCGTGCTCGCCGCCGCCGTCGCGGTCCTGCTGGCCTCGGCCGCCGTGGGCTGCGGTGACGCCGGTGAGCTGCAGGGCGCGGGGGCGACGCCGACGGCGATCAGCCCGGACAGGCTCTGGCCGGATCTCACCCCCGCCTCCCGCCCGGCGTTCGACATCGGGGAGGTGGACACCGAGGTGGTCAAGGGCATCACCGTGCCCGACGGCGACATCCGCAAGGTCGACCCGGTCGCGGTGGTGCGCAAGGAGATCGCCGAGCACCCGGGCGACTACGGCCAGGGGTCGTACGACGAGACGGCCCGGCGGATGGCCGACTGCGGCAAGAGCGGCGCGCAGGGCAGCAGATGTCCCGTGCTCAAGGCGTACTACCGCGACCTCACCGGCGACGGCCACCCCGACCTGACCCTCGGCTTCCGCCAGCTGCCGGGCAACCTGACGGCCGTCCGCGTCTACACCGTGCGCAAGAACAGGCTCGTGAAGATCATGGCCTACGAGGACGCCGTGAGCGGGGTCGAGCTGGCCGGGCGGTCCGTGATCATCCGCGCCCCCTCGGAGGTCGCCGGCTACGAGTACCGGCTGCAGTGGACCTGGGACCAGCAGCAGCAGGCGATGCTGCTCACCCATGACGAGATGCGCCGCACCGGCGGTCGCAAGCGCTCCCCCCGACCCTCCGCCTCCGGCGCGTCCCCGGCGGCTCCGGCCGGCCGGCCGGCCCCGTCATCGGCGTCCGCGTCGTCCGCGTCTGCGTCTGCGTCTCCGTCGTCGCGGGTGTCCTCTTCCGCGAGCGGCCGATGAGACCGGCGCTGCCCTCGTGGGCGGGCACGCTCGCCGTGAAGGCCGCCGTCTTCATCACGGTGATGTGCTGCGCGCTGGCCGCCCTGCTCGGCATCCTGGTGCACGTATCGGTGACGAACCAGACCGTCGGCCAGGCCCGCGACCTCGCGCTGTCCCGGCTGTCGGACGCGACCACGGCGTTCGAGGCCGGGAACTCCCTCGGCCACGCGGCGAGCCTGGACCCGCCCGAGCTGCCCGCGTCGCTGCGGGCGCTGGCGGTGGGCGGGGAACGCGGCACGATGGTCGCCGACCGCCGGGGCCGCCCCACGATGTGGGCGGCGGGCCCCGCCGACGGGCGGCGGGCCCTCGCGGTCGCGGTCGACTACTCGCAGAGCGCCCACACCATCGAGGCGCTCGACACCGCGATCCTGTGGTCGTCGGCGCTCGCGATCGGCGCGACGCTGCTGGTCGGGGCCGTCGCCGTGACCCGGGTGACCCGTCGGCTGCACACCACCGCGCAGGTGGCTCGCCGGATCACCGCCGGCGACCTGGACGCGCGGGTGGACGACCGCCGCGCGAAGGAGCCGGGCCGGCCACAGGACGAGGTCGGCGCGGTCGCCGTCGCGCTGGACTCCATGGCCTCCTCGCTGCAGGGCAAGCTGCTCAGCGAGCAGCGCTTCACCGCCGACGTGGCGCACGAACTGCGCACGCCCCTGACCGGACTGCACGCGGCGGCCGAGCTGCTGCCACCCGGACGGCCGACCGAACTGGTGCGCGACCGGGTGACGGCCCTGCGTACGCTCACCGAGGACCTGCTGGAGATCTCCCGGCTGGACACCGGGCGCGAGCGGCTGGAGCTGGACGCCGAGGACCTGGGCGCGCTGGCGGTGCGGGTGGTGCGGGCGGCGGAGGCCTCGGACTTCTTCGAGACTCCGGCGGCCTCCGGGACCACGGCAGCCCTCGGGACTCCGGCAGCCCAAGGAACCTCGGCGGCCTCCGGCGCTTGGGTCGCCGACGGGGCTGCGGCGACCGACGGTCAGGTCACGGTCGTCATCGTCCGGAACGCGCACGTGGAGACCGACCGGCGGCGGCTCGAGCGGGTGCTCGGCAATCTGCTGGCCAATGCGCACCGGCACGGTCGGGCTCCGGTGACGCTCACGGTGGACGGGCCCGTCGTCACCGTGCGGGACCACGGGGACGGATATCCGGAGTACCTGGTCACGCACGGGCCGCAGCGGTTCCGCACCGAGGGCGGGGCCAAGGGCCACGGGCTGGGGCTGACCATCGCGGTCGGGCAGGCCGAGGTGCTGGGCGCGCGGCTGGCGTTCACGAACGCGCCGGACGGCGGCGCGGTGGCGACGCTGACGCTGCCTCAGACGCCTCCCGCCCCGGCACGTCTCCCCGATGGCGCAGCGTGACGGGCGACACGCGCGAACCGCTCCTAATGTGGCGATAAGTCAGTTTCACCCTCTTCGTGGAGGTATCGCCATGTCCTTGCGCTCGGCTCTCACCCGTCTGGCCATAGTCACCGCAGCCGGCGCACTCGCCGCCACCGCGGCCGTCGCCCCCGCCCTCGCCGACGACTGGGACGGCGACGGCGGCGGCAACACCACCCAGGGCGGCGACTCGCACGACTGGGTGGACCAAGGGGGCGGAGGCGTCCAGAACGACCAGCCCGGCGACCCGAACGACCAAGGGAACCAGGGCAACCAGAACGGCCAGGGCAACCAGGCCGCTCAGAACGGCAACCAGAACGGCCAGGGCAATCAGAACGGCCAGGGCAATCAGAACGGCCAGGGCAACCAGAACGGGCAGAACAGCCAGAACGGGCAGAACGGCAACTGGCAGTCGGGTGGCGACGGCGGCGACTGGCAGTCGGGCGGCGGCGACGGGGGCGGCGGCAACTGGCAGTCCGGCAACCAGAACGACTCCCGCCGGTACCGCGGACGCGTCACCGCGAGCGAACTGCTGCTGCGCAGCGCGCCCAACCGCGCCAGCCAGGTGATCCGGGTCGCCCGTCGCGGCGAGATCGTCTCCATCTTCTGCAGGACCCGCGGCCAGAACGTCCAGGGCAACTCCGTCTGGTACCTCCTCACGGACGGCACCTGGGCCTGGGGCGCGGCGCGGTACATCGACGTCATCGGCACGACGCCGCGCTGGTGCTGACGCCGCGCCGGAGCTGACACGAAAGATCGTCCAAGGCTCACGAGGAGCCCCATTTGGGTAGGTTCCGGACATGACGAAAGCCGGAGTCGGAGCAGGAACCGGTACCACCGTGGCGGCGGCGGACGCGCCCGCCGCCATGGTGGGCCTCCCCCGGCGCCGTGGCGTCGAACTGTCCCTCATCGTCCTGGCCGTTCTGCTCTCCGTGTACGGGTACTGCGCCGTCGGGCTGGCCCGGAGCGGCGCGGTACCGCCCGGCGCCGCGGGTTACGGCGCGGGGCTCGGCGTGCTCGCGCTGCTGGCGCATCTCGCGGTGCGGCTGCGCGCCCCCTGCGCCGATCCGCTGCTGCTTCCCATCGCCGTGCTGCTCAACGGGATGGGCCTGGTGCTGATCTACCGGCTCGACCTGGAGACGCCGGGCGACCGGGCGGCTCCCACGCAACTGGTGTGGTCCACGGTCGGGGTGGCTCTGTTCATCGTGGTCGTGACGGCGCTGCGCGACCATCGCGTGCTCCAGCGGTACTCGTACGTGTGCGTGGTGGCCGCGCTCGCCCTCCTGACCCTCCCCATCCTGTTCCCGGCCGTGAACGGGGCCCGCATCTGGATCCGGATCGCCGGCTTCTCCATCCAGCCGGGGGAGTTCGCGAAGGTGCTGCTGGCGGTGTTCTTCGCCGCCTACCTGGCCGCCAACCGCACGGCGCTGGCGTACGCGGGCCGCCGGATCTGGCGCTTCAGCCGGATGCAGCTGCCCACCGGACGGGTCCTCGGCCCGATCGTCACGATCTGGCTGCTGAGCGTCGGCGTGCTGGTCCTGGAGCGGGACCTCGGCACGTCCCTGCTCTTCTTCGGCCTGTTCGTGGTGATGCTCTACGTCGCCACCGGCCGCACCGGCTGGATCGCCGTGGGTCTGCTGCTCGCCTCGCTCGGCGCGGTCGCCGTCGGCCGCCTGGAGCCGCATGTGCACAGCAGGGTCGAGGACTGGCTGCATCCGTTCGCGTCGATCGAGGCCGGTCAGGGCGCCAACCAGCTCGCCCAGTCGCTGTTCTCCTTCGCGGCCGGCGGGGTGTTCGGCACGGGGCTCGGCGTCGGCCACTCGGTCCTCATCGGCTTCGCCGTGAAGTCGGACTTCATCCTGGCCACGGCGGGCGAGGAGCTGGGCCTGGCGGGGCTGTCGGCGCTGTTCCTGCTCTACGGCCTGCTCGTCGAGCGCGGCTACCGGGCGGGGCTGTCGCTGCGCGACCCCTTCGGGCGGCTGCTGGCGGCCGGCCTCGCCTCGATCGTGGCACTCCAGGTGTTCGTGATCGCGGGCGGGGTGACCGGCCTGATCCCGCTGACCGGGATGGCGATGCCGTTCCTGGCACAGGGCGGCTCCTCGGTGGTCACCAACTGGGCGATCGTGGCACTGCTGATCCGGGTGAGCGACTCGGCCCGCAGACCGTACGACGCGCCGTCCGACGCGCCGTCCGACGCTCCGTCCGACGCCCAGTCCGCCGCTCCGTCCGCCGCTCAGTCCGCCGCTCCGTCCGACGCTCACTCCGCCGCGTCCGCCATCCCGCGCGTCGAACCGTCCGCTGTCCCGCGCCTCGAACCGTCCGCCGGGCAGCCCGCCGAACCGGTCGACGCGCTGGTCGACAAGAGCCCAGGGAGAACCCGTTGACCCGGCACATCCGGCATGCCGCCGTCTTCTGCGCCCTGCTGCTGACAGCGCTCCTGGTCAACGCCGCGCGCGTCCAGCTCGTCCGGTCCGGGTCCTACGACGACAACCCCGCCAACCGGCGCGGCGCCATCGCCCGTTACGCGCAGCCCCGCGGCGACATCCTCGTCGGCGGCACCCCGGTCACCGGCTCCCGGGACACCGGTGAGCAGCTGCGCTTCGAGCGCACGTACCAGGACGGGCCGCTGTACGCACCGGTGACCGGGTTCGCCTCGCAGGTGTACGGGACGACGTTCCTGGAGCACGCCGGCGACGACGTGCTCTCCGGGACGGATCCGCTGCTCTCGCCGTTCCCGCTGTGGAACGACGTCACGCACGGACGGCCGCCCGGCGGCGACGTGGTGACGACGCTGAACCGCCACGCCCAGTGGGCCGCCTACGAGGGACTGGACGGGCGCAAGGGAGCGGTGGCGGCGGTGGAGCCGTCGACGGGGCGGGTGCTGGCGCTGGTGTCCAGTCCGTCGTACGACCCGGGCGTGCTGTCCGGCAACGGCGCCCGCGCCGAACGGGCCTGGGCCCGGCTCAACAGCGACCCGGACAAGCCGATGCTGAACCGCGCGGTGCGGCAGACGTATCCGCCGGGGTCGACCTTCAAGGTGGTCACCGCGGCGGCGGCGCTGGACGCGGGCGTGGTCACGGACCTGGACGCGCCGACCGACTCCCCCGCCCCCTACCGCCTGCCCGGGACGACGACGAGCCTGACGAACGAGGGCGAGGGCTGCGAGGACGCGCCCCTGCGGGAGGCCTTCGAGTGGTCGTGCAACACGGTGTTCGCCAAGCTCGGCGTGGACACGGGGCTGGCCGGGATGACCCGGACGGCTCAGGCGTTCGGCTTCAACGACGACAAGGTGCGGATCCCGTTCGGCGTCGCGCCGAGCACCTTCGACACCTCGCTCGACAGGGCGCAGTTGGCGTTGTCCTCGATCGGCCAGTACAACACGCGGGCCACCCCGCTCCAGATGGCGATGGTGTCGGCGGCCGTGGCCGACGGAGGGCGGGTGCGCACGCCGTACCTGGTGGAGCGGACCACGAGGAAGGGCGGGGCGACGGTGGCCACGGCCGGCTCCCGGCCGTCCCGCCAGGCGATGCTTCCCTCGACGGCGCGGCGGCTGCGGGAGCTGATGGCGGACGTGGTGCGGGAGGGCACCGGGACCAACGCCGCGATCCCGGGCGCGATCGTCGGCGGCAAGACGGGCACCGCCCAGCACGGGCTGGGCAACGCCGGCATTCCCTACGCCTGGTTCGTCTCCTGGGCGCAGGGCGAGCGGGACCTGGAGCCGAGGGTCGCGGTCGCGGTGGTCGTGGAGGACGGGTCGGCGCGCCGCGGGGACATCACCGGGGGCGGGATGGCGGCGCCGATCGCTCGGGCGGTGATGGCGGCGGTGCTCAACTCCTGAGACGGACGCTCCACGGGCTCGGCAAGAAGTGGCGTCCGGGGGATTGACGGCCTTGCTGACAGGCAGTCTCATAAGAGCCATGACGACCCTCACGGATGCCGACGCGCTGGAAGGGCTGCGGGACGCGCTGGGCCTGCTCAAGGACCGGGAGCAGGTGGCCGAGCGGCTGCTCGCGTCCTCCGCCAAGCACTCCTTCGACCCGGACAAGGAGCTGGACTGGGACGCGCCGTTCGAGGACGGCAAGTGGTTCTGGCCGCCGGAGCTCGTGTCGCTGTACGACACGCCGATGTGGCGGCGGATGAGCGAGGAGCAGCGGATCCTGCTGTCCCGGCACGAGGCCGCCGCGCTCGCCTCGCTCGGCATCTGGTTCGAGATCATCCTCATGCAGCTGCTCGTGCGGCACATCTACGACAAGGCCGCGACGAGCGCGCACGTGCGGTACGCGCTGACCGAGATCGAGGACGAGTGCCGGCACTCGAAGATGTTCGCCCGGCTCATCGAGCGCGGCGGCACGCCCTCGTACCCGGTGAGCCGGGCCCACCAGAACATGGGCCGCCTGTTCAAGACGGTCTCCACGACCCCCGGTTCCTTCACCGCGACCCTGCTCGGCGAGGAGGTCCTCGACTGGATGCAGCGGCTGACCTTCCCCGACGAGCGGGTCCAGCCGCTGGTCCGGGGCGTCACCCGGATCCACGTCGTGGAGGAGGCCCGGCATGTGCGCTACGCCCGTGAGGAGCTGCGCCGCCAGATGGTGACGGCGCCGAGGTGGTCGCAGGAGTTCACCCGCGTCACGTCCGGCGAGTTCGCCCGGGTGTTCTCCGTGGCGTTCGTGAACCCCGAGGTCTACCGGAACGTGGGCCTGGACCGCCGCGAGGCCCTGGCGCAGGTTCAGGCGAGCGGGCACCGGCGGGAGGTCATGCAGACGGGAGCGAAGCGGCTGACGGACTTCCTGGACGACATCGGGGTGCTGCGCGGAGTGGGCCGCCGGCTGTGGAAGTCCTCGGGCCTGCTCGCCTGACGTCGCCGGGCGCCGGGCGCCGGGTGCCGGGTGCCGGGCGACGGAGCGGGGCGTCGCCCGCCCGGGGCCGGGGCGCTGGACTGTGCGGGCGATTACGCTGCTCGTCATGACGCCAGCCGCCCCCGCCTACCGTCGCCTCAGCGTCGAGGAGCGCCGCAGTCAGCTTCTCGACGCGGCGCTGTCGCTCTTCGCGCACCGCGTTCCCGAGGACGTCTCGCTGGACGACGTGGCGGAGGCCGCCGGGGTGTCCCGGCCGCTCGTCTACCGGTATTTCCCCGGCGGCAAGCAGCAGCTGTACGAGGCCGCCCTGCGCTCCGCCGCCGAGGAGCTGCACCACTGCTTCGACGAGCCCCAGGACGGCCCGCTCCTCCCCCGCCTCGCCCGCGTCCTCGACCGCTATCTGACCTTCGTCGGCCGCCATGACGCCGGCTTCAGCGCACTGCTGCAGGGCGGCAGCGTCGTGGAGACCTCCCGCACGACCGCCATCGTGGACGGCGTGCGACGGGCCGCCGCCGAGGCCATCTACCGCCACCTCGCGGTTGCGGACCCGGGGCCGCGGCTCCGGATGACCGTACGGATGTGGATCACGGCCGTCGAGGCGGCCTCCCTCATCTGGCTGGACGAGGACAAGCAGCCGCCCGCCGACGAGCTGCGGGACTGGCTGGTCGACCAGTTCGTCGCCGTCCTCGCGGTGACCGCGGCGCGGGACGCGCAGACCGCCGAACTGGTCCGCGGTGCGCTGAGCACGGAAACCTGATCGACACTGGAACGGTGAAGAGCGAAGACATCCCGTTCGAGGGCGGGCCCATGGACGGCCGGGTGCTGCCCGTGCTGCTGGGCCCGACCGGGCACCCGCCCAAGACGTACCGCATTCCCGTCCCCGACGCGGCCGGGGGGCCGCCGGCCGTCTTGGTCTACCGGCGCGCACCGCGCGGGCACAGCAAGCGGCTCGGGCTGCCCCAGGGCTGGAAGTACGAGTTCGACCCCGACGCGACGGGGGACGGGCGGCTGCGGTGGCCCTGGTCCAAGCCCGGTGTGCGAGCGGACGCGCGGCCCGGTGCGGGGCAGGAGGGCCGTCCGTCCGCCACGCCCGACGCCACGCCGGAGGGACGGCGGGACGACGCCGACGGGTGACGTCGTTGCGCCGAACCGCGCACGCCCGGCGCGCGGACCGCGCGCACACGTCCGATGCTCGCCCTGCGGGATGGAGGGGCCACCCCGCAGCGGAGGTGATGACGTGTCAGGAAGACTGCTGCGTCTGGCCTGTACGGTCTCCACGGCGGCGCTCGCCGCGCAGACCGTGCTGGCTCCCGGACTCGCCGCGGCCACGACGGAGCCGCCGGGGGCCGGCGACCAGGCGACGCTCGCACCACGGACCCCGACCCCGCGACCCGCCCGGGACGCGGAGGCGGAGTCGGAGTCGGATGCGGGCACGAATGCGGGCACGAGCACGGATGCGGATGCGAGTGCGGATGCGGGCGGGCCGTCCGCCGCCGGAACGGACGACCCCGACGCCCCCGAATCCTCCGACGCCTCGGACGCCGGTTCCGACCCGGACCAAGATTCCGGCCCCGGCCCTGGCCCCGGCCCCGGCGGGCGGACCGTCGCCGAGCTGCTGACGGACCTTCAGCGGCTGTACCGCGAGGCCGAGGCCGCCACCGAGGCCTACAACGCCACCGAGGAGGAACTGCGACGGCGGCGCGCCGAGACCGGGCGGCTGGACGGCGACCTGGCGAAGGCCCGGCTCTCGCTGCACGACAGCCGCGGCGCGGCCGGACGGCTCGCCCGTCAGCAGTACCAGGGCAGCACCGCCCTCTCCCCGTACGTACAGCTGCTGCTCGCCCGGGATCCGCAGCACGCCCTCGACCAGGGGCATGTGATCGGCCGGCTGGCACGCGAGCGGGCGGAGACGGTCGGGCGGCTGAGGAACGGCGAGCGCAGGGCCGACGCGCTGGCCCGCCGGGCCCGCGCCGCCCTCGACGACCAGCTCACTCTCACCGCGCGCAGGAAGAAGGAGCGCGACGACGTGCGCCGGCGCCTGGACGACGTCCAGAAGCTCCTGGCCTCCCTCACCCCTGAGCAGCTCACCGCGCTCGCCGCGCTGGAGAGCGACGGGGTGGCGCGGGCGCAGCACAGGCTCGTGGCGTCCGGTGCGCTCGGCGACGACGGCAAGCCGTCCGCGGAGGGCGAGAAGGCCGTGCGGTATGCGGTGCGCCAGCTCGGCAAACCGTACGAATGGGGGGCGCAGGGGCCGGGGTCGTACGACTGCTCGGGCCTGACCTCGCAGGCCTGGGGGCAGGCCGGGACGCCGCTCCCGCGGACCAGCGAGGAGCAGTGGGCGCGGCTGAGGAGGATCCCGCTGAAGGAGCTGCGCCCGGGCGACCTGGTGATCTACTTCCCCGAGGCCACGCATGTGGCGATGTACCTCGGGCAGGGCATGGTGGTGCAGGCGCCGCGGACCGGCGAGAAGGTGAAGCTCTCCCCGCTCGCGTCCAATCCGGTGCTCGGCGCGGTGCGTCCGGATCCGGGCGGCGTGCCCGTGCGGCGGTACCGGCCGCCGAAGCTCCCGCCCGCCGTGACCGGGGCGGGAGCGGCGCCGGCTCGTCAGGCTCCGGTCAGCGAGCCCAGGTAGGCGGCCGTCTTCTCGGGCTCGTAGAAGAAGTTCTCGAAGTCGGCCGGGTCGTTGAAGGCGTTGGCGAAACGATCAGCCGCGGGCTGCAGCTGCCCGGCCGCGCCCAGCAGGTTGACGATGTGCTCCGGCGGCGGGGCCAGCATCGCGTTGGTCCACTTGGTGACGTGCTGAGCGGTGTCCCAGTACCGGTCGAACGTGGCGCGCATCCACTCCTCGTCGAACTCCTTCTCGCCGCGCTCCAGGATCGACGCGAGGTAGGCGGCCGCGCACTTGGCGGCGGAGTTGGAGCCCTGACCGGTGATGGGGTCGTTGGCGACGACCACGTCGGCGACGCCGAGGACCAGACCGCCGCCGGGAAGGCGGCCGATGGGGTTGCGGACGGTGGGCGCGTAGCGGCCGGCCAGGGTGCCGCCGGCGTCGGTCAGTTCGACCCGGGTGGCCCGCGCGTACTCCCAGGGCGTGAACTTCTCCATGAGCTCCAGGGTCAGGGAGAGGTGCTCCGCGGGGTCCTTGACGCCGTGGAAGACGTCGAGCGGGCCGCCGGGTATGCCCTCCCAGAACAGGATGTCCGCGCGGCCGGAGGTGGTGAGCGTGGGCATGACGAAGAGTTCGCCCACGCCGGGGACGAGGTTGCAGCGGACCGCCTCGGTGTCCGGGTGCTCCGGGCGCGGGCCCAGGCCGTGGACGTAGGAGACGGCGAGCGCGCGCTGCGGCTCGCTGTAGGGCGAGCGCTCGGCGTCGCGGCCGAACATCTGGACGAGCTCGCCCTTGCCGGCCGACACGAGGACGAGGTCGTAGGCGCGGGAGAAGTAGTCGAGGTCGGAGACGGCCGCGCCGTGGATGATGAGCTGGCCGCCGCGCTGGGCGAACGTCTCCATCCAGCCGGCCATCTTCACCCGCTGGTCGACGGACTGCGCGTGCCCGTCGAGCCGGCCCAGCCAGTCGATCGCGCGCTGGGTGGGGCCCGGGTCGTGCGAGCCGGGGGCGGCGACCGAGACGCCGAGGCCCTCGATCTTCGGGGCCTGCTGCTCCCAGAAGTTCAGCTGGAGGTCGCGCTCGTGCTGCAGGGCGGTGTGGAACATGCACTGCGTCGACATGACCCGACCGGAGCGGATCTCGTCCGCCGTCCGGTTCGACATCAGGGTGACCTCGTACCCGTGCGCCTGGAGGCCGAGGGCGAGCTGGAGACCGGACTGGCCGGCTCCGACGACGAGTATCTTCCGCATGCGGGGAACTCCTTGAAGGGCCTTACTCGGGGGTTGCGTCGAGCGCGTGGCCCACCAGGGCCAGGAGGGTCTCGATCACCGAGATCCGGCGCCGCGCATCCATGATCATGACAGGTATGTGCGCGGGGATCGTCAGCGCCTCCCGCACGTCCTCCGGCTCGAACAGCTCGCTGTCGTCGAAGTGGTTGACGGCGACGACGTAGGGCAGTCCGCAGCTCTCGAAGTAGTCCAGCGCGGGGAAGCAGTCCTTGAGGCGGCGGGTGTCGGCCAGCACGACCGCGCCGATCGCGCCGCGCACCAGGTCGTCCCACATGAACCAGAACCGCTGCTGTCCCGGCGTGCCGAACAGGTAGAGCACCAGGTCGTCGTCGAGCGTGAGGCGGCCGTAGTCCATCGCGACCGTGGTGGTGGTCTTCTCCGGCGTGCCGGTGAGGTCGTCGGTCTCCTCGCTGGCCTCGGTCATCAGCGCCTCCGTCTGGAGGGGCTCGATCTCCGAGACGGTGCCGACGAGGGTGGTCTTGCCGACGCCGAAGCCGCCCGCCACCACGATCTTGGTGGCTATGGGGGCGCGGGTGCGGTCCGTCTGCCACGGCTGCAGGGGTTCGTCGGGCTCGGTCACGGGCTCGACGAGGGGGGCGACGCCATAGGAGGAGGCGGCGTCAGAGACGACGGAGTCCACTCAGCACCCTTTCCAGCAGAGCGCGGTCGGGACGGCCCGTACCGTGAGCGGTACCGGTGCCGTACACACGGATCTTTCCCTGGTCCGCGAGGTCGCTGAGGAGCACCCGGACCACGCCGAGCGGCATCTTCAGCAACGCGGAGATCTCGGCCACCGTGCGCATACGGCGGCACAGTTCGACGATGGCCCGCAGTTCCGGCATGACCGTGGACTTGAGCGACCCGTTCGTCAGTTCCTTGCGTTCCTCGGGGGCTTCGAGGGCCGCCACGAACGTCTCGACGAGGAGGACGTGTCCGAAGCGGGTACGGCCGCCGGTGAGCGAATAGGGGCGCACCCGGGCGGGTTTGCGGTCGCCGCCACGGACCGGGAGCTGCTGCCTGCCGCCCCGCGGCTGCTGCGGGACGGCGCTCATCCGATGCTCCCCGTCGTGGCGGACTCCAGCGACTGCCGCAGCTCGCTGCGCAGTTCGGGGGTCAGGACGTGTCCGGCGCGGCCCACGAAGAGCGCCATGTGGTACGCCACCACGCTCATGTCGCAGTCGGCGGAGCCGTGCACGCCCAGGAGCGAGCCGTCGCTGATCGACATGACGAAGAGGCTGCCCTCGTCCATCGCGATCATGGTGTGTTTCACCCCGCCGAACGCCATGAGCTTGGCGGCGCCGATGGTGAGGCTGCCGATGCCCGAGACGATGGTGGCGAGGTCGGCGGAGGAGCCGCGCGGGCCGGAGGGCCTGGTCTCGCGGGCCTGGCGGGCCTCGTCGTTGTGGGCTGCGTCCGAGGACAGCAGGAGCAGGCCGTCCGAGGACACGACGGCGACGGACTGGATGCCGGGGACCTCCTCCACGAGGTTGGTCAACAGCCAGTGCAGGTTACGGGCTTCACTGCTCAGTCCGAAGGTACTGGGCGCGGTCAACTACTTGCCTCCTCGACTGTGCCCCCCGTGTCATCTTCGGCGTGTGCGTGTGCTTCTTGAGCCGCTGCGCGTGCGGTGTTCCGTGCTGCGTCGCGTACTGCCTCTTGCGACGGGACCCGGTTCTGGCCCGTCTTCTCGGCGATCTCCGCCTCCACCTCGCGGTAGCCCGCCTCCGCCCCCCGGCGGAAACCGCCCAGACGGCGGCGGAGGGCGTCCGCGTCGACGGAACCGGTCCGCTGGCGCGGGGCGTGGGCGGGTGCGGTGATCTTGGGTGTGCGCTTGGGGAGGCCCTTGTCGGTGAGGGGTTCCTCCGGGGCGTCGGGGGTGCGTGCGTGTTCCGTCCCGGCTTCGCCTGCGGCGGCCTCGTCGGCGGGCGCGGGCGGCTCCTGGGACGCGTCCTCGTGGCCGGCGGCGGGGGACGCGTGGGTGTGCTCGTCCTGCGTGGTGTCGGGCTCCCCCAGGGGGCTCGGCAGCAGGAGTTCCATGGTCGTCTCGGCGGGCGACTCCGCCGGGCTCTTCGCCTGGCGGACGGCCTTCTCGGCCAGCGCGACCAGCGGATCGGCGGGCTTGGAACGGCCCGGCAGGACGTTGGAGTTGGCCTCGGCGTCGGCGCCGGGCAGGGAGAAGGCGTGGGCGGCCGCGGCGGACGGCGCGGAGGAGGGGACGGCGGCGGCCGGGGCGGCGGCGAGGAGCTGGGTCGGCAGGACGACGACGGCGGCCACCCCGCCCTGCTTCTGCTCGCGCAGCCGGACGCGCACCCCGTGCCGGTGGGCCAGCCGGGCCACCACGTACAGGCCGAGGCCGAGCCCCTCCTCGCCTTCCTGGTCGTACGGCGTCTCGGGGTCGAACTCGGCGAGGCGGCCGTTGAGCCGGCCGAGCCGGTCGTCCGGGATCCCGATGCCCTCGTCCTGGACGGAGAGCATGACCTCGCCGTTCTCCAGCAGCCAGCCGGAGACCTCGACGGGCAGGTCGGGCGGGGAGAACGAGGTGGCGTTCTCCATGAGTTCGGCCAGCAGGTGGGAGAGGTCGTCGGCGGCGAAGCCCGCCACGTGCGCGTGCGGGGGCAGCGCCGAGATCCGCACGCGCTCGTAGCGCTCGATCTCGCTGACCGCCGCGCGGACCACGTCGACCAGCGGGATGGGGCCCGCGTGCTGCTGGACGTGTTCCGTTCCGGCCAGGACCAGCAGGTTCTCGCTGTGCCGGCGCATGACCGTGGCGAAGTGGTCGAGCTTGAAGAGCGTGGCCAGCCGCTCGGGGTCCTGTTCCCGCTCCTCCAGGCCCTCGATGACGGCGAGTTGGCGCTCGACCAGGCCGAGGGTGCGCAGGGCGAGGTTCACGAAGGTGCCGCTGATGCTGTCCCGCAGGCCGTCCAGCCGGGCGGCGGAGGAATCGAGTTCGGCGCGCAGTTCCTCGCGGGCGTCGGCCATCCGCTGGCGCTGGCCCACGAGGTGCTTGCGGTCGGACTCCAGGGTGGCGACGCGCTCGTGGAGGGCGACGGCGTGCTGGTGCAGGGCGTTGACGGAGCGGACGACCTGGGCGAACTCGTCGTTGCGGCCGGTGAACGCGACCGGTTCCTCGGCCGCGGGGTTCTCCGCCCCGGCCAGCCGTGCCGACCCCCTGCGCAGCACGGACAGCGGGCGGGTGAGGCTGCGCGCCATGCCCGTGGCCACGGCGACGGCGAGCAGCATCAGCGCGCCGAGCACGGCGACGCGGATCTCCAGGCCGGTGACGTCGTCGTCGCGCAGCCGGGCGAGGTCCTCGACGCGATGGCCGTACAGGGAGGACTCCGCGCCGCGCATCAGGTCGAGGCGGGCGGAGAGCGCGGCGTTGAGCTCCTTGACGTCGGTGTCGAGGTCGCGGCCGCTCAGTTCCGGCTGGTCGGTGAGGGACGCGAGGTAGGCCTCGGCGGCGTCGACGTCGCCGCCGGTGACGGTGGAGTCGTAGGAGGCCACCACGTCCTCGGGCGCGCCCTCGCGGAAGTCGGCGAGGGCGGCGTCGGAGCGCAGCCGGGCCTGCTGAGCGGCGGCGGTGAGGG
The DNA here is from genome assembly GCF_003112535.1 of Streptomyces rishiriensis. Lineage (GTDB taxonomy): Bacteria > Actinomycetota > Actinomycetes > Streptomycetales > Streptomycetaceae > Streptomyces > Streptomyces rishiriensis. The sequence goes on from NZ_BEWA01000012.1 coordinate 123,286, forward strand.
CGTCGCGCTGCTCGGTGTCGGCGTCGGAGGAGATCTTCTCGGTGCTCGACCGGCCGGTGACGGGGTCGTAGGAGTTCTCGTCGCGGGTCGGCACGTTCAGCGCCGCGAGCAGCAGCCCCCGGGTCGCGGAGGCCTGCTGGACGGCGCTGTCGAGCTCGGCGAGGGCGTACGCGCCGGATCCGGCGCGCGGCGGCATCTGCTCGGCCAGCCGGTCGACGAGGACGTGGAGCGCGGCGATGACCTGGGAGTACCCCTGGTGTGCCTGGAGCGGGGTGCTCTTGCCGGTGAGGGCCGACTGCCGCACGGACGGGAGAGCGTCGAGGGCCTTGCGCAGCGCGGCGGAGACGTCCGTCCCGGTGATCAGCTCGCTCGCCTGGCGGTCGACCCGGGCGCTGCTCTGCGCGGAGGGCGCCTTGGACCTGACGCGGCCGGCCGCCACATAGGTGGTGACCTCGTCGCGTTCGTCCGCCAGGGACTGGGCGAGGGCGAGGGCGTCCTGTGACTGTTCGGCCAGGGTGACCAGATCCTGGGAGTCCTTCAACTGGCCGGACGCGGCCAGGACCGAGGGCGCGCCGGCTCCGGCGATGGCGGCGGCCACGACGGCCACCGCGACGATCAGCCGGTTGCGTACGTGGGTCGGGCGGCCCTTGCCGACAGGGGTGCGCTCCGCGCCCCCCTCGGAGGCCGTCTGGCTGCCTGTACGCCGAGGCCGCGTCTTCTGCACCGGTGCTCGCATTCCTGACTCGTGTACCCATGGGCCGGATATGACGCCCCGTCAACTGGCGCTACGTCCGGTACGGTTCCCGACCCTCCCAGTGCGGGTGTGCGGGGTCCGCGCATCGCTTGCCCCGCCACCCGAAGGAGTGAACATCGGAGGGGAGTTGGCGGGCAAGTTCCCCTGGCGTGTGCGGAGGCCCCGCCCGGCAGGCCGGTTGGACGTGGGCGGCAGGCTTTGGCAGTATTCGCCGCCACGTCTTCCCGGAGTGCTTCATTCCCGCTCAAAACAGGCGTCTGACCTGCGGTGGCGCGCCCGTTCGGGGAGTGATGCCAGCCTTTTGCGAAGGCTGTGAAGGGGTCGTGCAGACTGGCTGGATGCGCACGGAACTTGTGTCGGACGGCGGCGATCCGGCCCGCCCCAACGAGGACTTCGCGAGTGTCGGGCTTCCCGCCTCCGGGCAGGGCGGTTCGCTCGTCCTGCTGGACGGGGTGACTCCGCCGCGGGACGGCGCGGGCTGTCTGCATTCGGTCCCCTGGTTCACGGCGCGGCTGGGCGGCGCCCTGACCGAACTGACCGTTTCACTCCCGGATGTCCCCCTGGCCGAGGCGCTCGCCCTCGCCATCGCGCGTACCGCCGAGGCCCACGCGGGAACCTGTGACCTTTCTCACCCGCGCACGCCGCAGGCCACGGTGGTCCTCGCGCGGTGGTCGCCGCGGAGCGTCGAGTACCTGGTCCTGTGCGACGCGACGCTGCTGCTGGCGTCGCCGGACGGCCGGGTCGTGCCCGTGCGCGACGACCGGCTCGCGAGGCTGCCGCGGGCCCTGTTGCGGAGCGCCGACGTCGTGGACGGCACCCTGCGCAACAAGGAGGGCGGGTTCTTCACGGCGGCGGCCGACCCCTCGGCGGCCTCCCGCGCGGTGACGGGCGCCGTGCCACGCCGCGAGGTCGCCGCGCTGGCCGCGCTGTCGGACGGGGCCGCCCGCTGGACGGAGCTGTTCCGCCGGGGCGACTGGCCCGACCTGTTCGCCCTGGTCCGCGAGGAGGGGGCGGGGTCCCTGGTGGAGCGGGTCCGCCGACTGGAACGGGCGGACGACGCCGCCGGCCGCCCCTGCCTGGCCCGGGCGAAGACACACGACGACGCGACGGTGGTGTACGCGCAGCTGTGAAACGGCGTCCGGCCGGGGTTACTTCTCCATGCCGCGGTTGAGCTGCTGCAGCAGTCGGGCCAGCTCCGCGACCTCGGCGCGGTCCCAGTGGGAGAAATGGCTGACGTACCGCTCGCGGCGGGCCTCGCGGACCCGGCTCACCCGGCTGCGGCCCTCCTCGGTGAGATCGACCAGCCAGGCGCGGCCGTCCGCCGGGTCCGGCGCCCGGGCGATCAGGCCGAGCTGTTCCAGGGCCCGCAGCTGGCGGGACATGGTGGCCTTGCCGACGCCGATGTACGCGGCGAGCTCCGTGGCGCGCTGGCGGCCGCACTCCTCCAGCCGGACGAGCAGCCCGTAGGCGGCGGACTCCAGGTCCGGATGGACCTCGCGGGCCATCTCTCCCTGGTTGGCGCGGGCGCGGCGCAGCAGCACCGTGAGCTCGCGCTCCAGGGAGAGGAACTCCCGGTCGTCCTGCTCCACACCGCGCGACGACCGTCCGTCGTCGTTCGTGTCCTCGTGCACGTCAGCACCCCTGATCTCACCGGTCGCCGCGGTCGCGCAGCGCTCAAGTATTCCCCAGGCACAGGCCGACGGCGTTTCCCCGGGCCGTGTCCCGCGTACGGCGAAGGCCCGGGCTCCCTCACGGGACCCGGGCCGTGCCGTCCCGCGGCGTCCGTCACGCCGCCACGGGAACCTCCGGCGCCGCGCCGTTCACGGCGGGCGCGAGCGCCAGTTCCAGGGCCTGGCGGACGTCGGTCACGGCGTGGACGTCGAGCTTGTCCAGCACCTCCGCGGGGACGTCGTCCAGGTCGGGCTCGTTGCGCTTGGGGATGATCACGGTGGTGACGCCGGCCCGGTGCGCGGCGAGCAGCTTCTGCTTCACGCCGCCGATGGGCAGCACCCGGCCGGTGAGGGAGACCTCGCCGGTCATCGCCACGTCCGTGCGGACGAGCCGCCCGGACAGCAGGGACGCGAGGGCCGTCGTCATGGTGACGCCGGCGCTCGGGCCGTCCTTGGGGACCGCGCCCGCCGGGAAGTGGATGTGCACGCCCCGGTCCTTGAGGTCGCCCACCGGCAGTTCCAGTTCGGCGCCGTGGCTGCGCAGGAAGCTGAGCGCGATCTGCGCCGACTCCTTCATCACGTCGCCGAGCTGACCGGTCAGGGTCAGGCCCGCCGCGCCCGTCTCCGGGTCGGCCAGCGAGGCCTCGACGTACAGGACGTCGCCGCCGGCGCCGGTGACCGCGAGGCCGGTGGCGACCCCGGGGACGGCGGTCCGGCGCTCGGCCGGGTCCTGGGCGGACTCGGGCACGTGATGCGGCCGGCCGATCAGGGCGCGCAGGTCCTCGTCCCGGACGGTGAGGGGGAGTTCCCGCTCGCCCAGTTCGTGCTGGGCCGCGACCTTGCGCAGCAGCCGGGCGAGGGACCGCTCCAGGGTGCGCACGCCGGCCTCGCGGGTGTACTCGCCGGCGAGCTTGCGCAGCGCGCTCTCGTCGAGGACGACCTCTTCGGCGTCCAGGCCCGCCCGCTCCAGCTGGCGCGGGAGCAGGTGGTCGCGGGCGATGACGACCTTCTCGTCCTCGGTGTAGCCGTCGAGGCGGACCAGTTCCATACGGTCGAGCAGGGCCTCGGGGATGGCTTCGAGCACGTTGGCGGTGGCGAGGAAGACCACGTCCGACAGGTCGAGCTCGACCTCCAGGTAGTGATCGCGGAAGGTGTGGTTCTGCGCCGGGTCGAGCACTTCGAGGAGGGCCGCCGCCGGGTCGCCCCGGAAGTCGGAGCCCACCTTGTCGATCTCGTCGAGCAGGACCACCGGGTTCATCGACCCGGCCTCCTTGATCGCCCGCACGATCCGGCCGGGCAGCGCGCCGACGTAGGTACGGCGGTGGCCGCGGATCTCGGCCTCGTCGCGGACGCCGCCGAGGGCGACGCGGACGAACTTGCGGCCCATGGCGTGGGCGACGGACTCGCCGAGCGAGGTCTTGCCGACGCCGGGCGGACCGACGAGGGCCAGGACCGCGCCGCCGCGCCGGCCGCCGACGACCCCGAGGCCGCGGGCGTTGCGGCGCTTGCGCACGGCCAGGTACTCGGTGATGCGCTCCTTCACGTCCTCCAGGCCCGCGTGCTCGGCGTCGAGGACGCCCTTGGCGCCCTGGATGTCGTAGGCATCCTCGGTGCGTTCGTTCCACGGCAGTTCGAGGACGGTGTCCAGCCAGGTGCGGATCCAGGAGCCCTCGGGCGACTGGTCGCTGGAGCGCTCCAGCTTGTCGACCTCCTTGAGGGCGGCCTCGCGGACCTTCTCGGGCAGGTCGGCGGCCTCGACGCGGGCGCGGTAGTCGTCGGACTCCTCGGCCGCGTCCTTGCCGTCGCCGTTGAGGTCGCGCAGCTCCTTGCGGACGGCTTCGAGCTGACGGCGCAGCAGGAACTCGCGCTGCTGCTTGTCGACGCCTTCCTGGACGTCCTTGGCGATGGTCTCGGCGACGTCCTGTTCGGCGAGGTGGTCGCGCAGTTGCTGGGTGGCGAGCTTCAGACGGGCCACCGGGTCGGCGGTCTCCAGGAGCTCGACCTTCTGTTCGGTGGTCAGGAACGGCGAGTAGCCGGAGTTGTCGGCGAGCGCGGGGACGTCGTCGATGGCCTGGACGCGGTCGACGACCTGCCAGGCGCCGCGCTTGCGCAGCCATGCGGTGGCGAGCGCCTTGTACTCCTTGACGAGTTCCACGACATGGCCGGGCAGCGGCTCGGGGACGTTCTGGTCGACCGTGGTCCCCTCCACCCAGAGGGCGGCGCCGGGGCCGGTGGTGCCGGCGCCGATCTTCACGCGGCTGCGGCCGCGGATGAGCGCGCCCGGGTCGCCGTCGGCCAGCCGGCCGACCTGCTCGACGGTGCCGAGCACACCGGTGCTCGCGTACGTGCCGTCGACGCGCGGCACCAGCAGGACGCGCGGCTTGCCCGGTTCCGAACGGGCGGCGGCCTGTGCGGCCTCCACCGCGGCGCGTACGTCGGTGTCGTTGAGGTCCAGCGGAACCACCATGCCGGGGAGCACGACCTCGTCATCGAGAGGCAATACGGGCAAGGTGAGCGGTGCGGACGTCGAAGCCATGATCTCCCCTTCGGCAGTCAAGTTGAGCTATGCCGACTCAATGCATGCGGGCCTTCGGATGTTCCCCGGACTCCGGTGCGTTCGCTGTGGGCGATCAGGGCTGTCGCGGCGGACCGCTTCGGACGTACGGTCGGACGTAATAGTCCAACAGGCATTATGACGCTTACACAGCCACTCTCAGGGGGTCGTCATGGATCGTTTCGTCCAGGCTTGGGTGGACGGGTGGGTCGTGTCACGGGGAGCGGCTCCGCCCGTGGCCGAGTCCTGGGGCTGGACCGTCGACGTGGGAACGGGCGTCGGGCACGCCACCCGGCATGTGCTCGGCGGCACGAACGACGCGGTGACGGAGCCGGCCGTGCGGAAGGCGGCGGACGCGGTGACCGGGGCCGGCGTCTGGCTGAAGGCGTTCGCCGATCCGGCCGTGGTCGGCCCCTGGCTGGGGCCCCGCTGGTGGATCGACCCCGAGCCCGGCTACCTGATGACGGCTCCGCTCCCGGACACTCCGCCCGGCCCCGCCCCCGACGGCTACCGGACCCGCACGTGGTCGCGCGGCGGCGTCACGCGCACGATGGTCGCCGCCCCGGACGGCTCCCTGGCGGCGCGCGGGCAGATCGCCCCGACGGGCGTCACGGCGGTCGTCGACCAGATCGAGACCTTCCCCGGCCACCGCCGCCGCGGGCTCGGCGCCCTCGTGATGCGGACCCTGCACCGTGCGGCGGCCGAGCAGGGCGCCCGGACCGGCATTCTGGGGGCGACACCGCAGGGGCGGGCACTGTACGAGTCCCTGGGGTGGCGCGTCGAGTCCCCGCTGACCAGCGCCAAGTTCACGGGAGCCACCGGAAGGTGACGTCCGGCGGCCCCGGGGGCGCACCCCTGGGCGCCGCACGACGGGGCACGCCCCTCACGCCCCCTGCCCGTACCCCGCCCACTTCCGGCATTCGCCCCGTACCGCCCTGCGGCGCGACCACAATGCGCGTATGACCGATGACTGGAAGCGACGCCTGGACGCCCTGCACGCGGAGCTGGTCCGCCGGGACGACCCCGTCGCCTGGGTGACGGAGGCGGACGCCGTCGAGGCGTCCCGGCGCTATCCCCACATCGCGCTGCGCGGGCCCGTCTTCGGCGTCGCCGGACTGGACCCGGCGGCCGCGCGGCCGCGCTGGCGGCTGCTGAAGCCCGTGGTCGACACCATGCCCCAGCAGGCCCGGGACGGGCTCAACTCGCACCTGTGGTTCAAGGCGAAGGACGGCGCGGGCGATCCGGCCGCCCGGCGCGGCCTGCTGGCGGCCGTCGCCGTGCTGGAGCGGGCCCCGGCCGACGAGGTGGAGGCGCTGGGAGTGCGCTACCGGGTGGTGCGCGGCGACGAGTTCGCCCGCACCGGCGACGACGGTCCGGAGCCGCCCCGGCCCACCGACCCGGAGGCCCTCGCCCCGTCGTGGGAGGAGCCGTGCACCACCCCCTCCCCCGACGTGGGCTTCGTCCTCGACCCCGACCGGGACGAGGGGCCGATGGCGGGCGCCCTGCGCCTGGGGCTGCGCGACTTCACGTACACGGGGGCGCGCTTCCCCGCCGACGTGCGGGCGGACTCCGCGCGGGCGGCCCGGACGCACCCGGACGTGGTCCGGCTGCCGGTCGGCTTCTCGGTGGCCGAACGGGACGACTCGGGCTGGACCCCGTGCGGCTCCCTCACGGCCACCCCGCACGAGGCACGCCGCTCGCTGTACGAGGGCATGGCCCGCGTGTGGGCCATGCTCTACCGCTTCGACGAGCGCAAGAAGGACCTGTACGCGCGGGCCGCAGAGGCGTTCCGCAGCGCCGGCCGGGCCGACGAGGCGAGCGTGGAGGGCCGGGTGTTCCGCATCTGCCGCGTCGAGCGGATGGTCCGCCTGGGCCCGGACGGCCCGGAACCGCCCCGCCCCTCGGACGTCGACGAGTACGGCCCCATGAAGCTCCACCCGACACTGCACGAGAACGGCACCGTCCAGTACGACGACTGACCGCCGGCGGCTGCGGACGTCGCCCGTCGTCCTCGTCCATGACGGACCCGTCGATCACGCGGCCCTGCTCGGGGCCTGCGACGAGCTGCGGGGCGCCCCGCCCACCGCGGCCCTCCATGCCCCGGCGGACAGCCCAGGGCACGCAGTACGCGACCCTGCCGGACGGCGCGACGCCCGCCGGGTGGCGGGGCAGGAGCCTGTACCGGGCGCCTGTCGCCGTGCGCCTCGCCCTCGCGGCCGAGCGCGGCATCCCGTAGGTCCATGGGGACGCCGTAGGCCCATGGGGACGCCTCGGTCGACGGCGCGCCCCGGCTGCGCGCGAGGGGTTTGCGCGCTCTCGCCACCGGGTCAGGCGGTGGGCAGGGCGGCGGGCGGCCGGGCGCGGTCCCAGCGGCGCACCCAGGGCCAGGCGGCGACGCCTATCGCCAGCGCGATCAGGTGCCCCCAGTTGGTCATGGGGTCCGTGAAGGCCAGCAGGTCCTGCAGCAGCATGGCGCCGAAGGCGGTCAGCAGGGGCCAGCGCAGCCACGGCCGCAGCAGCCCCGAGAGCGCGCCCACGCAGGCGGCGACGCCGAAGCTGATGCCGTAGTCGAGCCGGTGCAGCGAGGTGCCGGGCAGCCGTCCCACCAGGACGGCCAGACCGACCGGGACCTCCGTGGCGAGGGTGGCCAGGACGTGCCCGAGCAGGAAGACGACGGCCGTGCGGGCGCCGCCGACGCGCCGTTCCAGCGCGGTGAGGACGACCAGGAAGGCGAGCGTGAAGGGCGAGGCGAGGCCGCCCGCCACCCACAGCGCGCTGGCGGCCAGCACCGGCGCCGGACTCCGCACCAGGTGGGCCACGTCGGTGCTGGAGCCCTGGAGCAGGGTGTACACGAGCGCGGGGTCGAGATGCTCCGCGAGATACGAGGTGACGGCGAGGACGGCCGCGTAGCCGAGAGTGAAGGGAACCGGGACCGGGATCCGGCGCCGGGGGCGGGGGTCCGTCCCGAGGGGCGGCCGGACGGGCGGTTCGGTGCGCTGCCCCGGGATGCCGTCCAGGAGCCCGGAGACGTCGGACAGTCCGCGGACGTCGGACAGTCCGCGGACGTCGGGCCGGGGCGGGCTCAAGGGGGAGGCCGTGCGTTCCACTGAGAGGCGCTCCTTCCGTTTCCCCCACCCTTCGCGGCCCGGCCGCCCGCTGTCTGTGACCGACGCCACGTGAACGCCGATTCACAGGAAGCTCTGAAGGTTCTCCAGGTCTTTTCTCATCCGTCTCGCACCGTTCCCGAACAGGCGTGCGTCAACCTCGTTCCCCGCCCGGGGAATTCGCTCAACAAACGGTCAGGGAACTGCCAGGATGGACCGATGGCCACCCCGCACGACATCCCCGACGCGCCGGAGGTCCTGGACCGCCGCGAGGGCCCTTACGGCGAGGTCGTCCTGCGCCGGCACGGCGAGTTGCTCCAGATCATCGCCAACGGCTGTTTCCTGATGGACACTTCGGACGGCCGCTCGGAGCGGCTGCTGGTCGACGCGGCACGGGACGCGCTGGACGACCGCCCCGCTCCCGCCCTGCTGATCGGCGGCCTGGGCGTCGGCTTCTCCCTCGCACACGCCGCCGCCGATCCCCGCTGGGGCGCGGTCACGGTCGTGGAGCGCGAGCGCGCCGTCATCGACTGGCACCTGACCGGACCGCTGGCCGCCGTCTCCGGCCCGGCCCTGGCCGACCCCCGGACGAAGATCGTCGAAGCGGACCTGCTCGACTTCGTCAATGAGACATGCGACACGTTCGACGCGGTATGCCTGGACATCGACAACGGGCCCGGCTGGACCGTCACAGAGGGCAACGACAGCCTGTACTCGACGACCGGACTCGCGGGCTGCGCGCGGGTGTTGAGACCGGGCGGAGCCCTGGCGGTCTGGTCGGCCCGGCCCTCTCCGGAATTCGAGGGAACCATGGGGAATGCCGGGTTCCAACGGGTGCGTACCGAAGAGATCCCGGTTGCCCGAGGCGTGCCCGACGTCGTGCACCTCGGCGTCCGACCTGGATAGCAAAGCCGTGGTGACTCCCCGTACGCTGCATCCCTGACGCCGATCATTTAGGCGTCAACCGCAGTCATGCGCAATCAAGGGACCACCCCACTGGTTCCGGAAAGCACACTCAGGGGCGGGCGATGGAGCAGACACACACCGCACACAACACCGCGGCGACGGCGACTCCGGGCGCGCAGCGGCGCGTCCTGGTCGTCGAGGACGACCCGACGATCGTCGACGCCATCGCCGCCCGCCTGCGCGCCGAGGGATTCCTCGTGCAAACGGCGGGCGACGGTCCGGCGGCCGTGGACACGGCAGAGGCCTGGCAGCCCGACCTGCTGATCCTCGACATCATGCTGCCCGGCTTCGACGGCCTGGAGGTCTGCCGGCGTGTGCAGGCCGCCCGTCCGGTGCCGGTCATGATGCTCACCGCGCGCGACGACGAGACCGACATGCTGGTCGGCCTCGGCGTGGGCGCCGACGACTACATGACCAAGCCCTTCTCGATGCGGGAGCTGGCGGCACGCGTGCACGTGCTGCTGCGCCGGGTGGAGCGGGCCGCGATCGCGGCGACGACGCCGCGCAGCGGGATCCTGCGGCTCGGCGAACTGGAGATCGACCACGCGCAGCGCCGCGTGCGGGTGCGCTCGGAGGACGTGCACCTCACGCCCACCGAGTTCGACCTGCTGGTCTGCCTGGCGAACACCCCGCGCGCGGTGCTCTCCCGCGAGCAGCTCCTGGCCGAGGTGTGGGACTGGGCGGACGCCTCCGGCACCCGCACGGTCGACAGCCACATCAAGGCGCTGCGGCGGAAGATCGGCGCCGAGCGGATCCGCACGGTGCACGGCGTCGGCTACGCGCTGGAGACCCCGACGCCATGAGCCCCGGGCCGGACGGACCGAGAAGCCCCGCCCCCGGAGCCGATGCGCCCTGGGGCGGCGTACGCCCGTTCTCGATCAAGACCAAGCTGGGTGCGCTGGTCGTCATCTCGGTGCTGATCACCACCGGTCTGTCGATGATCGCGGTGCACACCAAGACGGAGCTGCGTTTCATCACGGTCTTCTCGATGATCGCCACGCTGCTCATCACGCAGTTCGTGGCGCACTCGCTCACCGCGCCCCTGGGCGAGATGAACACCGTGGCCCGGTCCATCTCGCACGGCGACTACACCCGCCGGGTGAGCGAGAGACGCCGTGACGAGCTGGGCGACCTGGCCCAGACGATCAACGTCATGGCGGACGAGCTGGAGGCGCAGGACCGGCACCGCAAGGAACTGGTGGCCAACGTCTCGCACGAGCTGCGCACGCCCATCGCGGGTCTGCGCGCCGTCCTGGAGAACGTCGTCGACGGCATCGCCGAGGCGGACACCGAGACGATGCGCACCGCCCTGAAGCAGACGGAGCGGCTCGGGCGGCTCGTGGAGACCCTCCTCGACCTGTCCCGCCTCGACAACGGCGTCGTCCCGCTGCGCAAGCGGCGCTTCGAGGTGTGGCCGTACCTGTCGGGCGTGCTGAAGGAGGCCAACATGGTCGCCTCGGCCCGCGCCACCATGGGTTCGGGCGGCAGCCACACCCGCACGGACGTCCATCTGCACCTGGACGTCACCCCTCCGGAGCTGACCGCGCACGCGGACCCGGAGCGCATCCACCAGGTCGTCGCCAACCTGATCGACAACGCGGTCAAGCACAGCCCGCCGCACGGACGGGTGACGGTGAAGGCGCGGCGCGGGGCGCAGCCGGAGTCCCTGGAGCTGGAGGTCCTGGACGAAGGGCCCGGCATTCCGCGCTCGGAGTGGCACCGCGTGTTCGAGCGGTTCAACCGGGGCGCCGTCCGCCGTCCGCACGGGCCGGGCAGCGACGGCGGCACGGGACTGGGGCTGGCGATCGCCCGCTGGGCGGTCGATCTCCACGGAGGCCGGATCGGAGTGGCCGAATCCGAGCGGGGCTGCCGAATTCTTATCACTCTTCCGGGAGAGTCATCCGTTCCAAGTTGACGTAAAGTTCGCAGCGGAGCCTCAAGATCCACGTCCGTCCGCGCAGTCGGACACGTGTCATCGGACAACGCACCGGCGCAGGTCGGCCGGGGTGCGCGCGCCGGGCGCGCGCCATCCGCCCCCTGCATCCCGTGTGGCGCACAACCGCGCTTGTTTCCCGCCATTTGCACCCCCGAAACACGCTCTCCGATGTGACTTACGCGACGATGGACGGGCCCGGCCTGACCTTCCCCCTCCAGGGGGCGTAGCCTTTATTCCCGCTGTCCATCACCTTGTGAAGCGGAAGAGGGCGGTTGCCGCCGTGTCGCCACAGTCCCCCAGTAACTCCAGCATCTCGACCGACGCAGACCAAGCGGGCAAGAACCCCGCTGCCGCGTTCGGGCCGAACGAGTGGCTCGTCGACGAGATCTATCAGCAGTACCTCCAGGACCCGAATTCGGTAGACCGCGCCTGGTGGGACTTCTTCGCCGACTACAAGCCAGGAGCAGCCGCTCCCTCGGCTCCGGCGGGTACTGCGGCCGCGGGGGCCGCAGCGACCACCACCACGCCCCCTGCGCCCGCTGCCCCGGCCGCTCCCGCCCAGGCGGCGCCCGCTGCTGCGGCGCCCGCCGCCGCGGCTCCCGCGCCCGCCGCCGCCAAGCCCGCGGCCGCCGCTCCGGCTCCGGCGAAGGCGGCCCCCGCCTCCCCCACGCTCGGATCCACTCGCGCGGGGGGACCCCCATCGCCGGCCGCCGCCGCGAAGCCCGCGCCCGCCGCCGCGGCTCCCGCCTCCCCCGAGGGCCCCGAGTTCGTGACGCTGCGCGGTCCGTCCGCCGCGGTCGCCAAGAACATGAACGCCTCGCTGGAGCTGCCCACGGCCACGTCCGTGCGCGCGGTCCCGGTGAAGCTGCTGTTCGACAACCGCATCGTCATCAACAACCACCTCAAGCGCGCCCGGGGCGGGAAGATCTCCTTCACGCACCTGATCGGCTTCGCGATGGTGCAGGCCATCAAGGCCATGCCGTCGATGAACTGGCACTACGCGGAGAAGGACGGGAAGCCCACCCTCGTCAAGCCGCCGCACGTCAACTTCGGCCTGGCCATCGACCTGGTGAAGCCCAACGGCGACCGTCAGCTCGTCGTCGCCGGCATCAAGAAGGCCGAGACGCTGAACTTCTTCGAGTTCTGGCAGGCCTACGAGGACATCGTCCGCCGCGCCCGCGACGGCAAGCTGACGATGGACGACTTCACCGGCGTCACGGTCTCCCTGACCAACCCCGGCGGCCTCGGCACCGTCCACTCCGTGCCGCGTCTGATGCCCGGCCAGTCGGTCATCATGGGCGTCGGCTCCATGGACTACCCGGCGGAGTTCCAGGGCACCAGCCAGGACACCCTGAACAAGCTCGGAATCTCGAAGGTCATGACGCTCACGTCGACCTACGACCACCGGGTCATCCAGGGCGCCGCGTCCGGCGAGTTCCTGCGGATCGTCGCCAACCTGCTGCTCGGCGAGAACGGTTTCTTCGACGAGATCTTCGAGGCGCTGCGCATCCCCTACGAGCCGGTCCGCTGGCTCAAGGACATCGACGCCAGCCACGACGACGACGTCACCAAGGCCGCCCGCGTCTTCGAGCTGATCCACTCCTACCGGGTCCGCGGCCACGTCATGGCCGACACCGACCCGCTGGAGTACCGCCAGCGCAAGCACCCCGACCTCGACATCACCGAGCACGGCCTCACCCTGTGGGACCTGGAGCGCGAGTTCGCGGTCGGCGGCTTCTCCGGCAAGTCCCTGATGAAGCTGCGCGACATCCTCGGCGTGCTGCGCGACTCGTACTGCCGCACCACCGGCGTCGAGTTCATGCACATCCAGGACCCCAAGCAGCGCCGCTGGATCCAGGACCGCATCGAGCGCCCGCACACCAAGCCGGAGCGCGAGGAGCAGCTGCGCATCCTGCGCCGGCTGAACGCCGCGGAGGCCTTCGAGACGTTCCTGCAGACGAAGTACGTCGGCCAGAAGCGCTTCTCGCTGGAGGGCGGCGAGTCCGTCATCCCGCTGCTCGACGCGGTGCTGGACTCGGCCGCCGAGTCCCGCCTGGACGAGGTCGTCATCGGCATGGCCCACCGGGGCCGCCTGAACGTCCTCGCGAACATCGTCGGCAAGTCGTACGCGCAGATCTTCCGCGAGTTCGAGGGCAACCTCGACCCGAAGTCGATGCACGGCTCCGGCGACGTGAAGTACCACCTGGGCGCCGAGGGGACCTTCACCGGCCTGGACGGCGAGCAGATCAAGGTCTCGCTGGCCGCGAACCCCTCCCACCTGGAGACGGTCGACCCGGTCATCGAGGGCATCGCCCGCGCCAAGCAGGACATCATCAACAAGGGCGGCTCGGACTTCACGGTCCTGCCGGTCGCCCTGCACGGCGACGCGGCCTTCGCGGGCCAGGGCGTGGTGGCCGAGACCCTGAACATGTCGCAGCTGCGCGGCTACCGCACCGGCGGCACGGTCCACATCGTCATCAACAACCAGGTCGGCTTCACGGCCGCCCCGGAGTCCTCGCGCTCGTCGATGTACGCCACGGACGTGGCGCGCATGATCGAGGCCCCGATCTTCCACGTGAACGGCGACGACCCCGAGGCCGTGGTGCGCGTCGCGCGTCTGGCCTTCGAGTTCCGCCAGGCGTTCAACAAGGACGTGGTGATCGACCTCATCTGCTACCGCCGCCGCGGTCACAACGAGTCGGACAACCCGGCCTTCACCCAGCCGCTGATGTACGACCTGATCGACAAGAAGCGCTCGGTGCGCAAGCTCTACACCGAGTCCCTGATCGGTCGCGGCGACATCACCCTGGAAGAGGCCGAGCAGGCGCTGCAGGACTACCAGGGCCAGCTGGAGAAGGTCTTCACGGAGGTCCGCGAGGCCGTCACGGCCCAGCCGAGCGCCGGCCCGGTGTCGGACCCGCAGGCGGAGTTCCCGGTCGCCGTGAACACCGCGATCTCCACCGAGGTCGTCAAGCGCATCGCCGAGTCCCAGGTCAACATCCCGGACTACTTCCACGTGCACCCGCGTCTGCTGCCCCAGCTGCAGCGCCGGGCCACGATGGTCGAGGACGGGACGATCGACTGGGGCATGGGCGAGACGCTGGCCGTGGGCTCGCTCCTCCTCGAGGGCACCCCGGTGCGGCTGTCCGGCCAGGACTCGCAGCGCGGCACCTTCGGCCAGCGTCACGCGGTCCTCATCGACCGCGAGACGGGCGAGGAGCACACCCCGCTCCAGTACCTCGCCGACGAGCAGGCGCGCTACAACGTCTACAACTCGCTGCTGTCCGAGTACGCGGTCATGGGCTTCGAGTACGGCTACTCGCTGGCCCGCCCGGACGCGCTCGTGATGTGGGAGGCGCAGTTCGGCGACTTCGTCAACGGCGCGCAGACGGTCGTCGACGAGTACATCTCGGCCGCCGAGCAGAAGTGGGGCCAGACGTCCGGCGTCACCCTGCTCCTCCCGCACGGCTACGAGGGCCAGGGCCCGGACCACTCCTCGGCCCGTGTCGAGCGCTTCCTGCAGCTCTGCGCCCAGAACAACATGACGGTCGCGATGCCCACGCTGCCGTCGAACTACTTCCACCTCCTGCGGTGGCAGGTGCACAACCCGCACCACAAGCCGCTGGTCGTCTTCACCCCGAAGTCGATGCTGCGTCTGAAGGCCGCCGCGTCGAAGGCGGAGGAGTTCACCACGGGCCAGTTCCGCCCGGTCATCGGCGACGCGTCCGTCGACGCGAACGCGGTCAAGAAGGTCGTCTTCTGCACCGGCAAGGTCTACTACGACCTGGACGCCGAGCGTCAGAAGCGCGGGGTCACGGACACGGCCATCATCCGGCTGGAGCGGCTGTACCCGCTGCCGGGCGCCGAGGTGCAGGCCGAGGTCAACAAGTACCCCAACGCCGAGAAGTACCTGTGGGCCCAGGAGGAGCCGGCCAACCAGGGCGCCTGGCCGTTCATCGCCCTGAACCTGATCGACCACCTGGACCTCGCGGTCGGCGCGGACGTGCCGCACGGCGAGCGCCTGCGCCGCATCTCGCGCCCGCACGGCTCGTCCCCGGCGGTCGGTTCCGCCAAGCGTCACCAGGCGGAGCAGGAGCAGCTGGTGCGTGAGGTGTTCGAGGCGTAGTCCTCGGCCGCCGCGCGGCGAAGGGCCCGCCCCCGGAGGTTTCCGGGGGCGGGCCCTTCGCCGTGCCGGACGGCTCACGCGGCTCACCTGGTCCGCGGCGGGCCGCCGTCAGATGACCTGGGGTTCGAAGTCCCAGTAGGGGCGGTTGCGGGAGCGGGCCGAGACGGTGTGCGGATGCTTGCTGCCCAGCGTCGAGTCGAGGTCCGTGAGGGCCTCCTGCTCGACCTTCTCCGCCTGCCGCCGGTCCCGCAGGCCGCGCAGGTCCGCCGCGTGGGCGATGCGCGCCGACAGGGTCAGCGGATGGGTGCGGCCGAGCGACTCGACCGCCCGGGTCACCGTGTCCCGGCTGAGGTCGGCGGCGCTCTCGGTGTCGCCGACGATGTTGCGCAGGGCCGAGGCGTTCAGGGCGCAGCCCAGCGTCCAGGGGTGGTTCTCCCCCACCGCGTCGGTCATCGACGCGAGCGCCTGCTCCAGGAGGACGTGGCCGGCCTCCCGCTCGCCGACGTTGCGCAGGATCAGCGCCTGGTTGGCGCGGGCCCCGGCGACGAAGGGGTGGCCCTCGGCGAGCATCACCTCGTAGCGTGCGACGACGGCCTCGCTGAGCTCGCGGGCCTGGTCGATGTCGCCGTGCTCGCGGGCGTAGCAGCTCTGGGCCGTCGCGAAGATCAGGGTCAGCGGATGCGTCTCGCCGAGCACCCGCTCGCCGCGTTCCAGCACGCTGGACAGCAGGTCCCCGGGCTCCTGCGGGTCGGCGCCGCGGTCGCCGCGGCGGTCGCGGTCGCCGAGGCGGTAGCGGCACAGTGCGAGGTTGTGCTCGGCCTTGAGGGTCTGCGGGTTGTCGCGGCCCAGCACCCGGCGGATCTCGCCCACGTTGTTCGCCTGGATGGACTCGGCCTCGGTGTAGTTGCCGAGGAGGCGCAGGTCGATGGCGTAGGAGATCTCGGAGCCGAGGGTCCACGGATGCCGGGCCCGCAGCAGCTGGCGCCGGGACTCCATGGTCCGCCGGTCGTGCTCCAGGGCCTCCGGGTAGCGGCCGAGGAGGCGCAGCGAGACGGCCAGGTTGTTGCGTGAGTTGAGGCTGCGCGAGTCCTGTTCGCCGAGCAGTTCGCGGTAGGCGACCAGCACCCACTCGGACAGTTCCAGCGCCTCGTCGTAGCGGCCGAGGCCCCGCAGGTCGGCGGCGAGACCCGCGGCGGCCCGCAGATGCTCCAGGTCCTGGGGGCCGCGCTCGGCCTTCAGATGCTCGGCGGCCGCACGGCTGAGGGCCTCGGTGCGCGCGTAGTCGCCGGTGGCCCGCAGCAGGTTGGTGTAGTGGTACGTCAGCTCCCAGATCCTGGGGTGCGTCGGGCCGAGCAGCTCGCGCCAGGCCTCCATCGCGCGCTCGCCGAGCTTGATGCCGGCGTTGTACTCGCCGGAGAAGTACATGTAGCGCAGGCAGTTGAAGACCAGCCGCTGCACGTTCGGGTCCTGGGTCTGCAGCACGTCCGCGTACTTCAGGTGCGGCACGATCTCGGCGTACCCGGGCCACAGGTCGGGGTCGGTGGGCCGGCGCGGGTCGGCGGCGGCGAGGGCCTGCCGGACGACGTCGACGAACTCCTTGCGGTCCGCGTCCGGCATGTCCTTGTGCACGATCTGGTGGACCATGCGGTGCAGGTACAGCGACTCCCCGGACACGGAGCCCTCCTCGCCCGCCGTCTCGTGGGACTCCAGCCGGACCACCGAGTACTGGCGGAGCTGGTTGATCGCCCTGTTCCACAGCAGCGGGTCGTTGAGCAGCCCGGCGAGCTGTTCGGGCAGTTCGTCGCTCGACATCTCGCGCAGCAGGCGGACGGGGATGAAGCCCGGGGCGAAGAAGGTGCACAGCCGCAGCAGGTCGACCGACTCGGGGACGGTCTCACGGAGCTTGTTCAGCAGTATCGACCAGGCGGTCTGGAAGGCGAGCGGGAAGTCCGCCGACACCTTCACGACGTCGTTGTCGATGCCGCCGTCCAGCAGGGCGATGTACTCCCGCACGGACAGGTCGGAGTCGTTCAGCCAGCCCGCCGTCTGATCCAGCAGCAGCGGCAGGTCCTCCAGCGCGTCCGCGAGCTGGTCGGCCTCGACCTCCGACAGCCGGGGCGCGCGGCGGCGGATGAACGCCACCGACTCGTCCCGGGCGTACACGGGCACCTCCAGCAACTTGCTGTTGTGCTCGGTCCATTCGGGGTTGCGGGAGGTGATGATGACATGGCCGGGGCCGGTCGGCACCAGGTCCCAGATCTGGTCCGGTTCGTCCGCTCCGTCGAGGATCAGCAGCCAGCGCCCGTAGGGGTCGCCGCGGCGCAGCGCGTCGCGGACGGCGCGCAGCCGTTCGCCGTACTCCTGGCCGGTCTGCAGGCCCAGCTTCGGGGCGAGTTCGGCCAGCAGCCGGCGGTAGGTGACGCGTTTCTCGGCGTTGACCCACCACACGACGTCGTACTCGGAGCCGAACCGGTACACGTATTCGGCGGCCATCTGGGTCTTGCCGACCCCGGACATGCCGTGGAAGGTGACCACGCCGGCGCCCGGCTCCGCGCCCTGGAGCAGGTGGTAGGCGTCGTTGAGCAGCGACTCGCGGCCGGTGAAGCGGGTGTTGCGGCGGGGCACCCCGCCCCAGACCTCGGGCATCGCCGCGGGGAAGCGGGGGCCGCGGCGGGCGGCGTCGGGGGTCTCGCGCAGCGGTTCGAGCGGCAGGTCGAGCCGGTCGAACAGGCGGCGCTCGGCCTCCTCGGAGCCCATGTTGGTCAGGTCGACGGGGGCGAGGACGGCGGTCGCGGCGGGCACGGACGCCGTGGTCACGGAGACCGCGGCGAACCGGGACGGGTCGGGGGCGACGACCTCGCGCAGTGCCGCGTTCCACTCCTCCTGCGTGCGGGGCCCGAGCTGGAAGTACCACTCGCTGACGACGATGAGGATGCGTCCCTCGGCGAGTTCCAGGTCGCGCAGCAGGTCGACCAGCGGCACCTCCGCCGGGGAGTCCCAGCGCAGGTAGACGACCCGCAGGCCGCGCCGTTCGAGCCGGTCACCGATCCAGGCCGCCCAGGCCCGGTTGAATCCCGCGAAGTGGATCGTGACCGTCTGCTTCGCGGACCTCCTCCCGGTTGCCCCGACCGGCGTACGAGCTCCAGACATGCAGCGGCCTCCAGCACGTAGTACCTCGAAAATCCTAGGACCTCGGCGCGGCGCGCGTAAGTCCGCCGACCGGTCCGGCGCGCGCCTCGGCCCGACGATCTTCGCGCACCGGAGGGCGCCGCGCAGGCCATCCTCATCCTTTCGGGCGTGGCAGCGCGGGAGCATGACGCTGCGTCCACAGGGCGCGCGCGGCCTTCACGTACGCCTGGGCCCGGACGGTGTGGTCGCGGGGCGCCGGGTGTTCGGCCATGCGTTCGTAGGCGGCGGTCATCTCGTCGACGAACACACGTCCCGGGACGGTGAGGTCGGGCGAGGCGACGAGGGCCGGCAGGGCGGCTGCCACCTGGGCGCGGTAGCGGGCGTGCCGGGACCAGGCGTACTCCGCTTCGGGCGGCGGGGTGACGAGCGCCCGGCGCTGGAAGTAGTGCGCGAGGGCCAGATGCGAGTAGACGCCCTGCAGCAGGCTGTCGTAGGGCCGGGGAACCGTCTTCCACGGCGCGAAGTAGCGTGCCTCGGGGCCCGCGTGATGGAGCGTCACCAGATCGCCGAGGGCGGCCAGTTTGGCGTGGTGCAGTTCGTGGACGACCGTGGCGGCCAGGGCCACGGCGTCCTTCGGGGGGCTGGCGAGCAGGGCGCCGAACGCCTCGTGCCGGGTCGCGCTGCAGCTGTCCCGCCCGTCGGCGCCCGCGCCGGGGGGCCGTTCCAGCGGGACCAGGCAGCGCAGCAGTGCCGAGGCCTCGTCGACTCGCTGCTCGCCGCCGGTGCGCAGGGCGGCCGCGGTGCCGGACCAGGCCTGGAGCCATCGCTTGCAGTCCGCGTCGTCGAGGGTGGCCGGGGCTCCCAGCGTGCGGTGGCGGGGGCCGGGCGCGGCGCGGTAGGGGTCGGCGTCGTCCAGGGGCATGGGGGTCGCGCCGGGCAGCAGCCCGGGCAGGGCGTGCGCGGACGTCCAGGCCAGGGCGCCGGACCAGGCCCCGATGCCGCTCTCCAGGTGCACGACGACGTCCGGCGCGCCCGGCTGACGAAACGTCAGCCGTCCGTCCCGGTGCCCGAGGTCGACGGGCACGTCGCCCGGGGCGGCCGTGTGCAGGGAGCCGAGGGAGGGCAGCGTGAGCACACCGGCGCGGGCGGTCAGCCGGACGGCGAAGGGGATCCCGGCACGGGCGGCCGCGACGGCGGCGACGGCGCTGAAGTGGGCGAGGTCTCGCCGGAGCCGGCGTGCCGTGTGCTCGTCCCGTGCACCGGGGAGACGCTCGCGGTCGTCGAGTCCCCGCAGACAGCTCAGGGCCCAGGGGCCGGTGAGGGGATGGAAGAGACGGGCACGCGCGGGCGAGAGCGCGCCGCCGGGTGAGCGGGCGGCGCGGACCGAGCGGGCGGCGTCGGGCGGGCGGCGGTGCGCGCCGGACGGAGGGGCCGCGGCTCCGGCGCGCGGTGGGCGGTCGGCCTCGGCGAGCAGGCTCCAGTCCTCGCGCAGCCGCGCCTTGCGCTCGGCGGAGCAGACGGCGGGATCCGCCGCGTCGGCCGCGTCGAGCACGGCGCGCACCAGGAGCAGCCGCCGGGTGTCCTGATCCCGCACCAGGAGCGCGAGCGTCTCGGCGCCGCCCCCGGTGCGCCCGAGTTCGCCGAGGGCCCCGTCCGGGACCGGCGACGCGATCACGACCAGACCTCCTCGCGGCGGACCGCCGGGGTCGTGTCCGTGGCGAGCCGGGCGGCGATGTGGCGGATGAGGCGCTGGAGGTCGGCGCAGTACACGGACGGGTTGCGGAAGCCGTGGCCGGCCCGGTACCGGTGGGCGTAGTGGCCGCCGCCGCAGACCCTCAGCAGCGGGCACGACCGGCACTGGTCCGCGAGGGCGGCGGCGCCCGCCTGCCGGGCCGCGACCGCGGGGTGCCGCAGCGCCTCGTCGAACGCGTGCCGGAAGACGTCCAGGCCCGTGCGCGCGGCGCCGTCGTAGGCCGACTTCAGGGAGTCGACCTGCTCGACGGATCCGTCGGTCTCCACCACGACCGCGTCAAAGGGCGCGAGCCCCAGGGCCTCCGTGGCGGCGGGCAGTCCCAGCAGGAGCGCGACGCACTCCTCGAAGAGGCGGATCCGCGTCTCCCGCCGACCGGCCGTCCACCAGCGGTCGAAGACGGCGCACAGCCACTCCCCGTGCCGGGCGCCCGCCCAGTGGGGCGGCGGGGCGGACCAGTTGCCGTGCGGCAGCAGCAGGTTGAGGGCGGGCGGGCGCAGGGTGAGCAGCGACTCGTACGTCTCCACCGGGTCCAGCGTGACGTCGACGACGGTCAGGACGCCGGCGTACACCTGCGGGGCGCGCTCGGCGACCAGCAGGGCCCCGCGTGAGGCGGCCGGCCAGGAGGGGCGGCCGGCGTGGTCGACGCGCCGCGCGTTTTGCGCGGCGAGACCGCCGTCGAGGCTGACGCCGATCCGCAGGCCGGCGTCGGCCAGGACGGCGAGCCGGCGCGGGGTGAGGAGGGTGGCGTTGGTCTGGACGACGGCGTCGACGGCGCAGTCCGCCGGGACGCGGTCGCGGACCAGCGCGGTGAAGCGGGCCAGCGTTCCCGCGCCCGCCAGCAGGGGTTCGCCGCCGTGCAGGACGAGGGACAGCGCGGGCAGGGCATGGGTGCGGGCGTGCTCGGCGATCCGGGTCGCGGTGCGGTCGAGGACCTCGGGGGCGGCGGCCGCGGGCCGTGAGCGCCAGGTGCGGTCGGGTCCCGTGTAGAGGTAGCAGTAGGTGCAGGCGAGGTTGCAGCGGCCGTGCACCTTCACGATGAACTGCCGGAAGGCCTGTCCGGACACTCCAGCACCCCCATGCCTTCGGCCCTGTGCGCCGCACGGAGGCGCATTCCCGGTTCGCCGCCGGACACAAACCCCGTCCGACCGATTTTGTCCGAGTCGCGCGCACATCAGACCAGAACCGACGCCAACCGACCGACCTGTGGGGTACGGAAAGAGGCGGTGCGGAAGGAGACGGTGCGGCACGCAATGAGCCGTCTGAGGGGGGTGCCGCGGTCAGAGAACCGAGTCGAAGCCCCACAGTGTCTCGCTCGATCGTCCTGCCCGGTCGCGCAGTTCCGCGACGACCTCGCGCAGCACGGGATGGCCGATCGTGCCCAACTCGGCCAGATCCAGCGCCAGCAGATCCGGCAGCGGCTCCGGCAGCGGCTGCGCCGCGAAGGCCTCTTCCGACGGCGCCGGTGCCACCGGCGCCACGGCCGTCCCCGCCGCGCGCGTCATCCCCGTGGGCTCGCCCCTTACGTCCATGCCCGTCCCTCCCGGCTCCCTGGGCTCATCTCACCCGCTCCAGTGCGGCCAGCCGCTCCGCCGTGTCGGCGGGCGTCGGGCCGTCGGCGACCAGGCCGCCCTCCGGCAGCCGCGACCACTCCGCGCGCGCGATCCGGTAGGCCTCGCGGGCCGCGCGCGGCCGCGCGGCCGCCTCATAAGACCTACCCCGCCAGTGGTGCGCCTGCGCGCCCAGTTCGACGGCCTCCTGACGCCTGCGATCGGTTTCGGCCACCCCCTCCGCCTCCCGAGCGGCCTCCGCCGCGTCCCGGAACGCGTCGACCGCGAGGTCGAGTCGGGCCGGACGGCGCAGGCTGCGGTAGGCCTCGTACTGGACCTGGCCGAGGTCCAGGCGACAGCGCGCCGCCAGCAGCGGATCCTCCGCGTCCGCCGCGGCGAGCCCGAAAAGGTGCTCGGCCTCGCGCAGGTCGACGCGGTCCCCGCGCAGCCGGTAGCGCAGCATCAGCGCGCGGCCGAGCAGCAGCAGCCGGTGGGCGACCTGGCGGCTGCCCGCCGGGGTCTCCATCCGGCAGTCCCGCAGGACGCGGATCGCCCGGGACAGCATGCCCTGGGCGCGCGCGTACGGGAGCCCGGCCAGCCGCAGCAGCGCCTCGCCCCATTCGGCGAGGACGTCGGCGTGCGCGGGCGCGTCGCGGGACATGCGCTGGGCGGCCTGCTCGAAGCGGTCCGCCGCCGTCTCCAGCTCCCCCGGTTCGCCCGACTCGGCGTAGCGGGCCACCGCGATGCGGCCGGCCCGTGCCAGCAGAGCCGCGCGCTGGCCCTGTTCGCGCACCAGGGCGAGGGCCTCGTCCACCCGGGCCTGGGCGTCGCGCAGCGGGCCGCCCGCCTGCAGCAGCGCGTCCACCAGGTCGAGCAGGATCCGTACGCGCGCGCGTGCCGACTCGGCGTCGTACGGCTCCGCGCCGGTGTCCAGGGCGTTGCGCAGCGACTGCGCGCCCTGCTCGGCGTAGAGCCGCGCCTGGCCGGGGTCGGCGGTGGCGCCTGACAGCCGCAGCAGGATCCTGCCGTGCTCCAGGGGCAGTTCGGGCGGCCGCTGCCGGCGGTCGGGCCAGACGTCGGCGAAGGCCTCCAGCATGCCCACGGCGCCCTGGAGCAGCGCGCTGTCCCCGCCGAGCCGCCACTGCGCCTCCAGGGCGCGCACCCGCTCCAGGGTGAGCTTCAGCGCCTGGTTCTCGTCGAGGCCGGGGGCCGCGCAGGCGACGGCGTACTCGCGGTCGGCGCGGCGCAGCAGATCCAGGGCGCCGGTCGGGTCGCCGCGCCGCCTGCGATCGGTCGCGGCCGCGTGCAGGACCCGGGCGAGCACGGCCCGTTCGTGCAGCCGGCGCGGATGCGAGGCGGCCCGTTCCGCGGCCGCCTCGGCCTCCTGGAGCAGGTCGTCGCCGCCCTGCACCTCCCACAGACGCAGCGTGCAGTGCGCGTACTCGGCCCACAGCTCGGGGTCCGCGCCGACGGGCCGCTCGTGTTCGGTGGCGCCGCGCAGCAGCTGCACCGCGTCTATGACGTCCTGGATCATGCCCTCGGCGTCGAAGCGTTCGATCAGCGCGCGGGCGCGGCGGACCGCCTGGTGGGTGGGCCGGTCCGCGTCCTGTCCCGGGCCGGTCCGGGACCCGTGGCTCTCGAACTGCTCGGGCAGCGGCATGAACCGGCGCAGGACCCGGGCCGCGACCTCGGCGAAGGGCTGCGGCACGGGGGCCTCCTCGCCGCTGCCGCCGTGGTCGGCGTGGTCCGCGTGGTCGGGAGGCCGGGCGGCGGGCGTGTAGGGGCGGCCCGCGCCGCCGTCGCCGAGCTGGGCCAGGGCGAGGGCGGGGAAGTTGGGGCCGCCCTTGCCGAAGCGCTGCTCTATGTACTCCGAGCAGTGCTTGAGGACGAGCATCGCCTCGTCGCGGCCGAGCCGGGACAGCAGGGCGTCCCGGATGTCCGGCTCGATGCCGTACCACTGGGCCCCGCCGTCGGCGTGGTCCTCGGACGCGCGCGTGAGCAGGCCGCCGACCAGCACCTCGGCGAGCTCGGACGGGCCCGAGTCGGGCAGCATCGTGCGCTGGACGAGCTGCATCACCGGCAGGCACAGCGGCGCGGCCGCCAGCTGGACGGCGAGCCGTCCGGCGGCCGGGGAGGCGCTGGAGCTGAACCTGCTGACCCGCTCGAAGGGCGTGCGCCGCCGGTCCGCGCGCGAGGCCGGCGCGGGCTGCTGGTCCGCGCGCACCCAGCCGACGGCGCCGGGCACGGGCCCGCCGCCGGCCAGCAGCCCGGCCCAGGCGCCGAGGGCCACCGGCTCGGGCGGCAGCACCGGCACGGGCAGCGCCCCCCTGCGCGCCTCCGACGGCACGCCGGCCGGGGTCCGCACGCGCAGCGCGGCAGCCCCGCGGAGCGTCTCGCCCCGGCTCAGCTCGCCGAACATCACGGGCAGCCGGGTGCGGTTCCACAGACGTTGCGGCAGCGGCTGGAGCACGGCGACCGGGCCCTGCCGGGAGAGGTGGTGCAGCAGGCGGTGCGCATGGCCGCTGTGCCACAGAGGTCCCGCGCAGTCGCTGACGAACAGGACGATCCGGCGGCCGGTGGGGTCGCTGAGCCGGTCCGTGGAGTGCAGCGGCGCCGCGTACAGGTCGGGGCTGCGGCTGACGGCCGCCGCGCCGTCCGGGCCCTGGTGCAGATGGCTGACCCGGATGTCGGAGAAGGCTCCCAACTGGCCGAACACCTGCTGCAGTTCGACGAAGAGCCGGTCCCACACGCGCATCGACGAGGAGGCGTCCAGGACCAGTTGCAGCCGCGCGTCGCGCCGGGTGACGGCGCGGTGGACGGGCAGGATCAGCCCGCCCGCCTGCGCGCTGCGCTCCGCCGTCGCCGTCTCGTCGAGCCGCGTGCGCAGGGGCGGCGCGGGGCTGCGGTAGCGCTGCAACCGCCTCAGCGCGCGCTGGAGTTCGAGCAGCGAGGGCAGCGCGGGGGCGGCGGGCACGCCCACCGGCAACGCGGTGGTGCGGCCCGCGCCACGGCCACGCGGCACCCCGTCCTGCGGCACCGGGTACAGGCTCACCCGCCCGTCGGGCGGCACGTCCCGCGGCGGCCGTGGCGGGCGTTCGGTCCGGTCGGCGCGCGGCGGTGCGGTCACGGCGCG
The DNA here is from genome assembly GCF_003112535.1 of Streptomyces rishiriensis. Lineage (GTDB taxonomy): Bacteria > Actinomycetota > Actinomycetes > Streptomycetales > Streptomycetaceae > Streptomyces > Streptomyces rishiriensis. The sequence continues at coordinate 147,958 of NZ_BEWA01000012.1, forward strand.
GCCGTGCGTCCGGTCCGGCCGGGGCGCCGCCCGCCCGTCGCGTCCGCAGGGCGTCTCGTCGGCGTCCGGGGCGGCCGCCGGACGGGCCCACCGGGCCAGCCACAGCGCGTCGCACAACTGCGTCACATCGGGGTCGAGTCCGACGCCGCGCAGTCGCGCGACGAGCTCGGCGAGCGGATCGCCGTCGTGCGCCGGCGGAGCCGCGGCGGCGGGACGGTTCCCGTCGGGCGGGACGGGGCCGTGGCGGGCCGCTGCGTCGGGCATCAGGCCCTCACCTCGGGCGGTCGAGTCGCTGGACGAGCAGGTCGGCCAGGCGGTCACGGCTGGGCGGCGCGGCCGCGTCGGTGAGGTAGATCGCGTTCAACAGCTGGTCCGCGGCGAGGAGTTCACTGCGCGACCGTTCCAGGAACCGGGTGATCAGATCGTCCCCGGCGCGCGCCGCCTCGTCGCCGAGATGGGCGCGGACGAAGGTGGCGAGCCGGTTGTGGTCGGGGCGCCCCAGCTCCAGGTGGATGCACCGGCGCATCAGCGGGGCCGGGAAGTCGCGTTCCCCGTTGCTGGTGAGCACCACGAACGGGAAGGCCCGGCAGCGCACCCGGCCGTCGCGGATCCGGGCCTTCACCCCGTCGGCGGTCAGCACCTCCGCCTCGCCGTCCGGCAGCCGGTCGGCGACGCGCTCCAGCTCGGGGATCGCGAACTCGCCCTCCTCCAGGACGTTCAGCAGGTCGTTGGGCAGGTCGATGTCGCTCTTGTCGAGCTCGTCGATGAGCAGCACGCGCGGGGTGTCGGACGGCAGCAGCGCGGTGCCGAGCGGTCCCAGCCGCAGGTAGCTGCCGATGCCCTCGACCGCGCCCGGCGAGCCGCCCGCCGCCCCGAACCCGCCCTGCGCGGCGATCTGGACGTCCTGCAGCCTGGCGATGGCGTCGTAGTGGTAGAGGCCGTCCTGGAGCGCGGAGCGGCTGACGATGGACCAGCGCAGCACGTTGCCCAGGCCGAGTTCGTACGCCACCGAGTGCGCGAGGGTGCTCTTGCCCGCGCCGGGGCTGCCCGTGACGAGCAGCGGGCGGCGCAGATAGAGCGCCGCGTTGATCATCTCCAGCTCCTCGGCGCCCGGCCGGTGCAGTTCGGCGAGATGGCGGTGAGCGCCGAGCCTGCGGTCCTCGGACCCGTCGCCGGAGCCGGCCGCGTCCCGGCTGGTGAAGTCCCGCCAGGGGGGCGGCGAGGGCAGTCGCTCGATGCCGTCGTGCGGTTCGCCGGCGCCTCGGTAGATGAGCCACTCACTGGATTCGGTCATGATCCGGTCCTCGTCACTCGTCCACCGCCGCGGCCGTCCGAACGTGCATCACGTTATCCATCCTGTGGGTGCCTGGTAAGGGGCCGATCAGCCCCGCGGGCGGCCGGGTTCAAGGGGCCTCCAGCAGGTCACCGTCGCCCGGGAGGGGCTGGTGGGGGTCGTCGTAGAGCAGGGCCACGCCGTCGGCCCAGAAGGACTCCGTGCGGCCCGCGCGCAGGCGCATCCGGAGGTCGTGCACGGCCTCGGGGAGGTACTGCGCGCTGGACGGTTCGGCGATCTCGTCGATCGTGCCGCGGTGGAACTCCCCGCACACGGCGTCGGGCCGGCCGTGCCGACGGCGCCACAGGGCCACCCCGTATCCGCCGAGGACGATCCGGGCGAGCGCCTCCGCGTCGTCCTCGTAGCGGAGGTCGCCGTAGCGGCAGAGGACCGGGACGGTGCCGTGCGACAACGCGCGCAACTGCTCCACCGACGGCACGGGTTTGCGCAGGCCCTCGTCGCAGTCCAGGACTTCGGCCCGCGCGCGGTGCGCGTGCAGCCAGCGCCAGCGGGCCCTGCGCTCCTCCTCCGTGTCGTCCCGGTCGTCCGCGTCGTCCGCGTCGTCCATGTCGCGCAGGTCGTCCGCGTCGGCCGGGTCGCCCCTCGTCCCCCGGTCCGGGCGGCCGTGGGCGGGGCGGCCAGGGCGGTCGGGACGGCCGGGATCGGGGCGGCCGGGGCGGTCGGGATCGGGGCGGCCGGGGGCGCAACCGTCCGCGCCGTACTCGTCGTACGCCTCGACGGGCAGTCGGGCGCGGTCGGCGCAGCGCACGACGACCGGCCGCAGCGCGCCCAACGGCTCGGCGTCGGGCGGGAGTTGCCAGGCGTCCACCTCCAGGCCCAGCAGCGAGTGGGGCAGCGCCACCTGCAGCAGCGCGGGCCTGCCGGGCTCGTCGCAGTGCCGGAAGGCCTCCGCCAGCGGGCCGGCCAGGTGCGCGGGCAGATCGGCGAGCGGGGTGCGCTCGGCCTCGTGCAGCCGGACCGCCTCGCCGCCGGGCCCGGCCACCGAGACCGACCAGTCGCAGCGGTCCGGCTCCCAGCCGCGCAGCACGAGTTCGACCAGGGCGGACGGCCGGGCCGCGCCGGCGACGGCACGGGCACGCACGCGTACGTCGGACGCGGTCCGCCGGTGCGGCGCACGCGGGCCGGTCGTGGGGGCGACGCCACGGGACGGATGCGGCGGACGGCCCCTGTCGAGGACCGCGCCGGGCCCCGCGAAGACCGTGCCGGGCCCGTCGACGACCGTGCCGGGCCCGTCGCGGTCAACCCGCCGCCGGTCCTCCTCCCGCCTGCGCAAGCGCTCCATCCGCTGCTCGGCGAGGCTGGAGCGGTAGCGGGCGCTCAGCCGCTGCGCGGCCTGCCACACCCACACCCACAGGGCCTTCTCGGCGTCGGGCGTGCTCGGCACGACGAAGGGGCGCGGAGCGGACATCGCGCGCATCGCGTAGTCGAGCACGAGCTCCAGCGCCCCGTCGTCGCCGGCGCTCTCGTACAGCGCCCCGAGGCCGTCGCGCCAGCCGCGCGGCGCGGGCAGCGGGGTGAAGGCCTGGAAGTCGGGGAGCGAGTCGAGGATGTCCAGCAGGCCGCGGGTGCTCTCCGGCGGCGGGAGCTCGGCGAGCCGGCCCAGCAACTGGATCCGCTCGTCCGGGCTGAGCGTGCGGCCCGGACGGGCGCCGAGGCGGCCCTGTACGTCGGTCCACGTCTGGCGCCGGGACGCCGGGTGGCGCTGCCGGTCGCGGTGGTAGCGGTCGTGGGCGTGGAAGACCGCCTGGTAGACGTCGCTGTGCTCGGCCGTCGCGCGCTCCGCGGAGACCCGCAGGGTGCGCAGTTGCTCGATCCCGGTGGAGGTGCCGCCGGGCCGGTGGTCCGAGCGCGCCTTGAGCACGCCGATCACCTCGCCGCGCACGGGGTCGATCACCGGGCCGCCCGAGACGCCGTACGGCAGGTCGTTGTCCCCCAGGCGCATCTGCACGTCCGAGGACCAGCCGCCGATGGTGCCCTGCACCGTGAGCGTCCCGTCCATGACCTGTAAGCGGCCCTCGTTCTCGGTCCAGCCCGCGTACAGCACCCGGCCCTCGCCGTAGTAGGCCGCCGGGCGCTCGGAGACGTAGACGCACTCGTGGTCGACGACGGGTGAGGTCAGCTGGACCAGGGCGAGGTCCGGGGCCGGCCAGTTGCCTGCGGGCGCGGTCCGGCCCGCGCCGTCGGCGAGGTCGGGGAGCGTCGCCACCACCCTGCCGGGGGCCGTCGACAAGCCCCCTCCCGGCGCTGTCTCATACACCACCGCGACCTCGCCCCCCTCCCCGCCGCAGGCCACATGTGCGCAGGTCAGAACCCAGTTCGGGGCGACGAAGAAGCCGCTCCCGAGGAACGTTGCGGGCTCCTCCAGGGCATACCCGACGACCGGGCGATGAATGCGCACGGTCGCCGCCACGACGAGTCCACGCAGCGCACGGCGGGCCGCATCGAAGGCGTTCGATGCGCCCGGGGCGTGCCCGCCCGTCACGCCCCGCCCCCGCCGACGGGACCGTCGCCGCCCCCGTGCATCGGCGCGCCGGGAGACGCCCCCGCGCGCGGAGCGCCGTCCGAGTCCGCCGCCGCGCCGTCCCCCGCGCGGGAGTCCGCGCCGGGGTGCGCGTCCGGCACATGGGGTGGACGGGGCGGGTGGGGCGGGTAGGGCATCTGCGGCCCGCTCGGCACGGGGTCGGCCGGACCGGCGCCGGGGGCGGTGGCCGGGGCGGGGATGCGCCCGGGCGGCGCGTCGGCACGCGCGCGTGTCCCCGCGGCCGGGGCGGTCGCGCCGTCGGAGGGGCGTGCCCCCGTCCCCGCGCGCGCCCCTGCGGCGGTGGGCGCCCCCGTGGCGGTGGGCGCCCCCGTGGCAGCGGGCGGCGCGTCGGGATCCGGCGGTCCTCCGTTCCAGGTGAGGGTGACGGTGATGCCCGCTTTGGCCTCGCCGTCGGCGAGCAGGCCGACGACCTTCCCGGCCTTGGCGGTCAGCTCGATGCCGAACTCGACGCTCACCTCGTCGGGCCGCACCGCGCGCAGCGGCTCCGCCAGCGACCGTGCGACCCCCGTGACGAGCGCGTGCAGGCTCTCGACGCTCGCCTCCACCCGCTCGGCGAACCCGGTGTCGCTGTACGACAGCCGCCCGGCCGGCGCGGACAGCTCGCCTGCGCCCGAGATCCGGGCCCATACGGGCGTCCCGTCCGGCAGCGCGATGCGCGCCACCCGTGTCACGTCGTCACCGCTCATGGCACTCCCCCGCTTCCCCTGTCCCCCTGCGCCTATCCTTTTCCTGTCCCCTCCGCACCGGAGAGCGACCCCTTCCTCCCCTCACAGGAACAAGGGTCCTTCCCCCGAGGGGGGATCCCTATCCCTGCGACCCACCCACGGAGCACGATCCATGTACTTCACCGATCGCGGAATCGAGGAACTCGAGAAGCGGCGCGGCGAGGAAGAGGTCACCTTCGAGTGGCTCGCCGAGCAGCTGCGCACGTTCGTCGACCTGAATCCGGACTTCGAAGTACCGGTGGAACGGCTGGCGACGTGGCTGGCGCGGCTGGACGACGACGAGGACGACGAGTAGGCCGGCCCCGGTCGAGGCGACCGGGCAGGGCCGTTCACGGGCGGATGTGCGGAGAGGGGCGTCGCGAGACGCCCCTCTCCGCGTTTTCCGTCTCCCGGGCGGAAGTGCTCACCGGATCGGGTGTCTTGACTTTCGACCTCCGCGATATATCGTGTTTCCCGGGAGACGCGATATGGCGTGTCATGTCGCCACCGTGGAGGAGGTTCGCACCATGTCCGAGTGGTCCGTCGCCGAGCCAGGGAAGCTGTCCTTCGACGAGCCCGTGCGCGAGCTGCACGTGCGCATCGTCGACGGCACCGTGAACGTGGTGGGCACCGAGGAGAGAACGGCCCGCCTGGAGGTGTCCCGGATCGAGGGACCGCCCCTGGTGGTGAGCCATCGCGACGGGAACCTGACGGTGGCGTACGAGGACCTGCCGTGGAAGGGCTTCCTCAAGTGGCTCGACCGCAAGGGCTGGCGGCGCAGCGCCGTCGTCTCGCTCGCCGTGCCGGCCGGCACGCGTGTGGAGGTGGGCGTGGTGAGCGCCGGGGCCGTGGTCTCGGGCATCGACGGCCCCGCCGAGGTGAGGGGCGTCAACGGCGACACGACCCTGGTGGGGCTCGCGGGCCCGGTGCGCGCGGACACCGTCTCCGGGAGCGTGGACGCCCAGGCCCTCACCGGCGACCTGCGCTTCAACTCGGTCTCCGGCGACCTGACCGTGGTCGAGGCGGGCTCCTCGGTGAAGGCCGACTCCGTCAGCGGGTCGATGGTCGTCGACCTGGACCCGACCGGCCGGCCCGCGAGCATCGACCTGACGAGCGTCTCGGGCGAGATCGCCATCAGGTTGCCCCAGCCCGCGGACGCACAGGTGGAGGCGAACACCGCGAGCGGCTCGGTCTCCAACGCCTTCGAGGATCTGCGGGTCAGCGGCCAGTGGGGCGCCAAGCGCATCACCGGCCGGCTGGGCGCGGGCAACGGCAGGCTCAAGGCCACCACGGTCTCCGGCTCGATCGCCCTGCTGCGCAGGCCCGCGGCCGACGAGTCGTACGTCGACGCGCCGGGCGAAGGGCGGTCCCGGCCGGGCTCCGGCTCGGGGGGCGCCGCCGCTTCCGGGCCGGCCGGCGAGACCGTCTCCGGCGACCAGGCCGACAGCACGACCGACAAGAAGGTGCTCTGAGATGCCTCCCGTCTTCGCCCATGGCCGTCTGCGCCTCTACCTGCTGAAACTGCTGGACGAAGCGCCGCGCCACGGCTACGAGGTGATCCGCCTCCTGGAGGAGCGCTTCCAGGGGCTGTACGCGCCGTCGGCCGGCACCGTGTACCCCCGGCTGGCCAAGCTGGAGGCCGAGGGGCTGGTCACCCACACCACCGAGGGCGGCCGCAAGGTGTACGCCATCACCGACGCGGGCCGGGCCGAGCTGGCCGACCGCGGCGGCGAACTGGCGGACCTGGAACTGGAGATCCGTGAGTCGGTCGCCGAACTGGCCGCGGAGATCAGGGCCGATGTGCGCGGCGCGGCGGGCGATCTGCGGCGCGAGATGCGGGTGGCGGCCTCCCAGGCCCGCAAGGGCGACGGGGCCGCCGCCGCGGACGGGGGCGAGCACGGGGAGCCCGGCGAGTACGGCGAGTACGGGGACCGGGAGGCGTGGCGGGCCGCCAAGGAGGAGATGCGCCGCGTCAAGCAGGAGTGGAAGGAGCAGGCACGCCGGGCCAAGGACGAGAGCCGCCGAGCCCGCGAGGAGGCCCAGCGGGCGCGCCGCCAGGCCAAGGAGGCGCAGGACCGGGCGCGTTCCCAGGCCCAGGAAGAGGTCCAGCGCATAGCGCGCCGGGTGCAGGAACAGGTCCAGGACCACTTCACGCGGGGCGACTGGCCGACGGGCGTCCGCGAGGGCCTGACGGAGCTCGCCAAGGAGTTCGGGGAGTTCGGCAAGGACTTCGGACGCGAGTACGGCAGGGACTTCGGCTTCGGCCGCCCCGGCGCCCCGGGCCCGGCGTCCACGGAGCCCCCTTCGTCCGAGAAGCCGGCCGGAGCCACGGGAACCGCGAAGGCCGGAGCCGCGGAGACCGCGGCGGGCGCGCGTCCGGAGTACTCCCGCACCCCGGAGGACTTCCCCGCCGAGTACGAGCCGACCTGGGCTCACGAGGACTCCAGCGGCGACCCCGCCCGGGATCTGGACCGCCTCCTCGACCGCTTCCGGGACGACATCCGCGACGCGGCCCGCGACCACGGCGTCACCGGCGACCAGCTGCGCGAGGCGCGCCGTCATCTGTCGACGGCTGCGGCGCACATCGGCGTGGTGCTCCGCAACCCGAGCCCCTGACCGAAGGCCTCAACCGTCCTCTCCCCCGCCCTCGCCGCCGTACAGCACGCGGGCGAGGGCGGTGTACGTGACTCCGTGGTCGGCGAGGATCTCCGCGGGGGCGCCGCGGCGGGCGGTGAGGGCGAGCAGCAGGTGTTCGTCGCCGATGTGCCGTTCGCGGCGGGCGAGGGCGATGCGCAACGTCTCGGTGAGCAGGTCCCTCGCCCCCCGGCCGAGGGGCCGCCCGCCGAAGAGACGTGCACCGGCGCCCCCCTTGCCCTCGGTCGCCAGCGCGCCCTCCCCGTGCGCCTCCTCCACCCGCGAGACGATCTCGCGGACGTCGATGCCCAGTCCCGACAGGGCGTCCGCGTCGGCCCGGGAGAGACCGCCCCGGCGGCGCACCTCGCCCAGATCCCTGACGAGTCCCTCGCGTCCGCCCGGCGGCAGCCCGAGCGAGGTCAGCGCGTACGAGCCGCGGCCGCCCTCCCCGTCGAGGAGGGCGAGCAGCACATGCGTCTCCTCGACCCGCTGCGCCCCCGCCTGTTCGGCGTGCACCGCCGCCGACCGCACCACGGCACGCGCATCCTTCGTGAATCGCTCGAACATCACTGCCTCCCGTACTTCTTGTGCACGGCCTGCCTGCTGACCCCGAGTTCCGCGGCGATCTCCTGCCACGACCAGCCCTGGTTGCGCGCGCTGCGCACCTGCACCGCCTCCAGCTGCTCCAGCAGCCTGCGCAGTGCCGCGACGGCGCGCAGCCCGATCCGTGGATCGCGGTCGCCTGCCCGCTCGGCGAGATCCGTTGCTTCGGTCATGACGTCAACCTACATTGACAGCGGGCGCCTGTCAATCAAAGTTGACACCAGGGGTGCGCAAAGGGCGGGCCCGGAACCCCGGACCCGCCCTGCGACCGTGCACGCCGGACCACCGGCGGGCCGGTCAGCCGTTGGTGAGCACGATCTTGCCGAACTGCTCGCCCGACGCGAGCCGCTCGAAGCCCTCTCGGGCCCGGTCCAGCGGAAGCACCTCGTCGATGACGGGGCGGACGCCGGTGAGGGCGCAGAAGGCGAGCAGGTCCTCCAGCTCGTCCTTCGAGCCCATGGTGGAGCCGACGACCTTCAGCTCCAGGAAGAAGATCCGCGTCAGCTCGGCGCGCGAGGGCGCGTCGCCGCTGGTGGCGCCGGAGATGACGAGCGTGCCGCCGGGCCGCAGGGACTTCACCGAGTGCGACCAGGTGGCCGCGCCGACGGTCTCGATGACGGCGTCCACCCGCTGCGGCAGCCGGGCGCCCGGCTCCACCGCCTCGACCGCGCCGAGCTCCAGGGCCCGCTTGCGCTTGGCCTCGTCCCTGCTGGTGGCGAAGACCCGCAGACCGGCGGCGTTGCCCAGCACGATGGCCGCCGTGGCGACGCCGCCGCCGGCCCCCTGGACGAGAACGGAGTCACCGGGGCGCACACCCGCGTTGGTGAAGAGCATCCGGTACGCCGTCAGCCAGGCCGTGGGCAGACAGGCGGCCTCCGCGAAGGAGAGCTCCTTGGGCTTGGGCAGGACGTTCCAGGTCGGCACGGCGACCCGCTCGGCGAAGGTGCCCTGATAGCGCTCGGTGAGGATGGAACGGGGCTCGTCGGGCCCGACGCCGTGCCCGGTCTGACCGATCACGGAGTGCAGGACGACCTCGTTGCCGTCCTCGTCGACACCGGCGGCGTCGCAGCCGAGGATCATCGGCAGCCGGCCCTCCGGGAGCCCGACGCCCCGGAGCGACCAGAGATCGTGGTGGTTGAGGGAAGCGGCCCGGACGTCGACGACGCTCCAGCCGGGACGGGCCTCGGGGGCCGGGCGCTCCCCCAACTCCAGGCCGGAAAGCGGCTGGTCGCGGTCGATTCGGGCGGCGTAGGCGGCGAACATGATCCCGACCCTAGGGTCCGGCGACGTCGAGCGAAACCGGACGGGACTGTGAGACACACCCTCTTGCGCTCCACGCTTGTGCCGTACGGCGCCCCGCCCCCGGTCCCCGGCCGAGCCCCGGCCGAGCCCCGGCCGGGACACTCCGGCCCGTCCGGCGACCGAGGACGCGGCCCGTTCAGGGGCGAAGCGGGGGTTCCGGGGGCGTCAGCACCCGACAAGCGCCCTCGTCATCACCCGAACGGGCCGGTGGACGGTCGAAAAATGGCCCCGCCCTCACGGACGGGACCATTCGGGGCGCACGTCAGCGACGAGCGACCCCTTCCGCACGGGCGGCCGCGGCGACCGCCGCGGTCACCGCGGGGGCGACCCGTTCGTCGAACGGCGACGGGATCACGTAGTCCGCCGCGAGATCGTCCCCGACGACGCCCGCCAGCGCCTCGGCGGCCGCGATCTTCATGCCTTCGGTGATCCGGGACGCCCGCACCTGCAGAGCCCCGGCGAAGATGCCCGGGAACGCCAGCACGTTGTTGATCTGGTTCGGGAAGTCCGACCGCCCGGTCGCGACGACCGCCGCGTACTTGTGGGCGACGTCCGGGTGCACCTCGGGGTTCGGGTTGGCCATGGCGAAGACGAACGCGCCCTTCGCCATCGAGGCCACGGCCTCCTCGGCCACCGTGCCGCCGGAGACGCCGATGAAGACGTCCGCGCCCGCGAGCGCGCTCTCCAGCGAGCCGGTCAGCCCCGCCTTGTTGGTGAAGGAGGCCAGCTCGCGCTTGACGTCGGTCAGGTCCTCCCGCTCCGCCGAGACGACGCCCTTGCGGTCGGCGACCGCGACGTCCCCGATGCCGGCCTCGACCAGCATCCTGGCGATGGCGACCCCGGCCGCACCGGCGCCCGAGATGACCGCGCGCAGCTCGCCGATGCCGCGCCCGCTCAGCCGCGCCGCGTTGCGCAGCGCCGCCAGCGTCACGATCGCCGTGCCGTGCTGGTCGTCGTGGAAGACCGGGATGTCGAGGGCGTCCTGGAGGCGGCGCTCGATCTCGAAGCACCGCGGCGCCGAGATGTCCTCCAGGTTGACTCCGCCGAACGAGGGCGCGAGACGCACCACCGTCTCGATGATCTCGTCCACGCCCGTGCAGGCGAGCGCGATCGGAACCGCGTCCACCCCGCCGAACTGCTTGAAGAGGATGGCCTTGCCCTCCATCACGGGGAGGGAGGCCTCGGGGCCGATGTCCCCGAGCCCGAGCACGGCCGTGCCGTCGGTGACGACGGCCACGACGGACGACTTCCAGGTGTAGTCGTTCACCAGGTCCGGCTGCTCCGCGATCGCGGTGCACACGCGCGCGACGCCGGGGGTGTAAGCGAGGGACAGGTCGTCCTTGTCGCGGACCGGGACGGTGGCCTGCACGGCCATCTTTCCGCCCCGGTGCAGCGCGAACACCGGGTCGAACGAGTCGAGGGGCTCCGCACCGCCCTCCCGGCCCGTCTGGTCGGCGCTCTCGCTGCGAGGATTGACGATCTCCGCTGCCACTGTGTTGTACCCCTTAGGTCTGCATGGTTTGAGGGTGGCCACTCCTGATTGAGAAGTGGGCGGGCATCGCACAGGGCCCTGAGGTGTTGCGTACGGGCGCCTGGCGTCGGGCGCGCCGCACACGCGCCCTGAGCCCCGGATGAGGGGTGTAAAAAACCTTCTTACCGGACGGAGACCACAGCCGACGAGTCCAATCGGTGCAAGGTCACATCCCTGGAGCTGTGGACCTTCGACAGAGATCACCGCGAGTGACGCGGCTCATGCGCGAGGACCCACCGGGCCCCGGAAAACCCTTGACAACCCTTGGCACCGCCTTGACGTGGGGCCGGGTCGACGACGGGAGAGAGGTCGGGTGATCACATCATGGGAGGAACCGAAGATCTTTCGGCCGGAACGGGAGATTCCCGCAGATGGTCCGGCTCCGTCCGGTCGTGATGTACCGGACTGATGCGGTTCGGGGGTCGCCCGTTATCCGATTTTGACATGGCTGGCCCCCTGAATGGCGTCGTCCGAATGGCAAGATGCCGTAATCACACGAGGTCGCGACACCCGAAGGTCTGTGTTCTCGTCGACCCATCGGCATTTGTCGAGCCATCGGCATCTCCATCCATCCGCCGGAGGAACCCACCATGACCGCACGCTCCACCCGACACACGACCGCCGCGCGCACCCGCCTGGCAGCGGTCGGATCTCTCGCGGTCGCGGGCGCCTTGCTCCTCTCCGCCTGCGGCGACCAGACCAACGGCGGCGGCAGCTCCTCCGAGTCGTCGAGCAGCTCAGACAAGGCCCCCCTCTTCTCGAAGCTCCCGGCCGACATCCAGAAGGCGGGCGTCATCAAGGTCGGCACCAACGCCGAGTACGCCCCGATGGAGTCCGTCGAGGGCGGCAAGATCGTGGGCGTCGACCCCGACATCGCCGCCGCGCTCGGCAAGCAGCTCGGCGTCGAGTTCCAGTTCACCTCGGGCGGCTTCGACACCCTGATCACCGCGGTGAACACCGGCCGCTACAACGTCGCCATGTCGTCGATCACGGACACCAAGCAGCGCCAGGAAGGCCTGGACGACAAGGGCAAGAAGCTCGGCCAGGGCGTCGACTTCGTCGACTACTTCACCGCCGGCACCGCCGTCTACGTGCAGAAGGGCAACCCCAAGGGCATCAAGACCCTGGACGACCTCTGCGGCCAGACCGTCGCGGTGCAGCGGGGCACCACCTACGAAGAGGCCCTGCAGACGCAGTCGAAGAAGTGCACCGGGGGCGGCAAGGGCGCCCTCAAGATCGAGTCGTTCGAGAACGACACCGAGGCCCAGACCCGCGTGAAGTCCGGCGGCGCCGTGGCCGGCGTCAACGACTACCCGGTCGCCGTGGACATGGCCCGCAAGGCGGGCGGCGGCAACACCTTCGAGGTGCTCGACAAGCAGTACGAGGCCGCTCCGTTCGGCATCGTCGTCGACAAGAAGAACACCCAGCTGCGCGACGCCCTCAAGGACGCCGTCGACGCGATCATCAAGGACGGCTCGTACCAGAAGGTGCTGGAGAAGTGGGGCGCCCAGAGCGGCGCGATCAAGTCCGCCTCGGTCAACGGCGGCAAGTGATCCACCCCGCACCTCCTGAAGTCTTCGAAGGGCAGTCCCCATGACTGACAAGTTCGACAAGTCCTCCGCGGGCGCACCACCCGAGGACACCCCGCCGGCCGCCGAGGCGCCGGCGTTCTCCGGCCCGCCGGAGGCCATCAAGGCCATCCCGGTGCGCCACTACGGCCGCTGGGTCAGCGCCGTCATCGTCCTCGCGCTCCTGGCGCTGCTGGTCAACGCCTTCGCGAACGGCGACATCCAGTGGAAGACCGTCGGCGACCAGCTGTTCGACTCCACGGTCATCGCGGGCGCCGGGCGCACGCTGCTGATCAGCGTGCTGTCCATGGTGCTGGGCGTGGTCCTGGGCGTCCTGCTGGCCGTGATGCGGCTGTCGAAGAACCCGGTGACCAGCACGGTCGCCTGGGTCTACATCTGGTTCTTCCGCGGCACGCCGGTGTACGTGCAGCTGCTGATGTGGTTCAACCTGGCGCTGATCTTCCCCGTCCTGAACCTCGGTCCGATCTACAAGGACGAGATGACGGACGTCATGACGCCGTTCATGTGCGCCCTGCTCGGACTCGGCCTGAACGAGGCCGCGTACATGGCCGAGATCTGCCGGGCCGGTCTGCTGGCCGTGGACGAGGGACAGACCGAGGCCGCGCACGCGCTCGGCATGAGCCACGCCAAGACGCTGCGCCGGATCGTCATCCCGCAGGCCATGCGGGTGATCGTGCCGCCGACCGGCAACGAGTTCATCAACATGCTGAAGACCTCGTCGCTGGTGTACGTGGTGACGTACAACGAACTGCTCCGCTCGACCTCGGTGATCGGCTCCTCGTCGTTCGCCGTGATGGAACTGCTCTTCGTCGCCTCCATCTGGTACCTGGTCATGACCAGCGTCTTCAGCGTCTTCCAGTACTACCTGGAGCGCTACTACGCCCGCGGTTCGAGCCGCAGCCTCCCGCCCACCGTCTTCCAGAAGATCAAGGCGAACCTGCTCTCGATCGGCCGCGAAAGGAGTGCGGCATGACCGCGATGGTGAAGGCCGAGGGCGTCCACAAGTCCTTCGGCGCGGTCGAGGTCCTCAAGGGCATCGACCTGGAGGTCAAGAACGGCGAGGTGTTCTGCCTCATCGGCCCGTCCGGCTCCGGCAAGTCGACGTTCCTCAGGTGCATCAACCACCTGGAGAAGATCAACGCCGGCCGGCTGTACGTCGACGGGGACCTGGTGGGCTACCGCCAGAAGGGCGACAAGCTGTACGAGCTCAAGGACAGCGAGGTCGCGCTCAAGCGCCGGGACATCGGCATGGTGTTCCAGCGGTTCAACCTGTTCCCGCACATGACGGCGCTCGACAACATCGTCGAGGCGCCGGTCCAGGTCAAGGGCGTCAGCAAGGCCCAGGCGCGGGAGCGGGCGCGCGAGCTCCTGGACCGCGTCGGCCTCGCCGACAAGGCCGGCAGCTACCCCTCGCAGCTCTCCGGCGGCCAGCAGCAGCGCGTGGCCATCGCGCGGGCCCTGGCCATGGACCCGAAGCTGATGCTGTTCGACGAGCCCACCTCCGCCCTCGACCCGGAGCTGGTCGGCGACGTCCTCGACGTCATGCGCGACCTGGCCGAGTCCGGCATGACGATGGTCGTCGTCACCCATGAGATGGGCTTCGCCCGTGAGGTCGGCGACAGCCTGGTCTTCATGGACGGGGGCGTGGTCGTCGAGTCCGGCAACCCGCGCGACGTGCTGACCAACCCGCAGCACGAGCGGACGCAGGCGTTCCTGTCGAAGGTGCTCTAGCGGCACCCGGCAGGTGCTACGCGTGTGGGGAGGGGCGGTACGGAGATCTCCGTACCGCCCCTCCCCACACGCGTAGCACCACACCGTGCGGATCCGGGGCTTCGAGTCGTCGCGTAATACCCTGGAAGCACGAACGGCCGTTACTCCGCCCGCCTGCCGACCATAGAACGCCCCCGTAAGGACTACAAGTGGAACTGGCCTATTACTCGGACTACGCCGTGCGGCTCGTCAACAGCGAGGAGCCGACCCGGGGCAAGGACTCCCTGACGTCCGTCGAGGCCGTCCGGAACCTCTTCGGCGGCAACCAGTCCGCCGCCCGTCGCGCCACCGAAGCGGACGTCACCCGGTTCCGCTCGGTCCGCGGCCGGCTGCGCGCGGTCTTCGAGGCGGCCGACGGCGGCGACGAGACCCTCGCGGTGGACCTGCTGAACTCCCTGCTGCTGGAGTTCCCGGTGAGCCCGCAGATCTCCGGCCACGACTTCCGCGACGACGACGGCCACCCGCTGTGGCACATGCACCTGGCCGACCACCCGTCCAACGCGACGGCGGGCTACGCGGCCATCGCGGCCATGGGCCTGGCCTTCCACCTCACCGAGCACGGCGTCGACCGGCTGGGCCTGTGCGAGGCGAGCCCCTGCCGCAACGCCTACCTGGACACCTCCACCAACCGCTCCCGGCGCTACTGCTCCGACCGCTGCGCCACCCGCGCCAACGTGGCCGCCTACCGCGCCCGCAAGCGCCTGGAGGCGGACCGCACCGGCGACAGGGGCCTGGCCGCCGACAGCGCCCAGCGCACCACCGCCAGCGGCGAGCGCTGATCCGGCTTGAGCGGACGGTAACGCAGCCGCGCCCTGCCCAGGATCAGCTCGTCGGGCACGGTCCCGTAGTCCGTGCTGTCGCCGCCGGCGTAGGCGTTGTCCCCGAGGACCCACCAGCCGCCCTCCCGGCGCTCGGCGGCCCGTTTGACGACGAGCAGGTCCTGCTGGAAGGGGTGCCGCAGCACGATCACGTCACCGGGCCGCACCCGCGCGCCGTACTGCACCAGCAGGCGGTCCCCGTGCTGGAGCGTGGGCACCATGGACGGACCGGTCACCTCGGCCAGCCCGAAGGGCGCGGCGGCCCCGCCCCGCTCGGTGTCCTGCGGCAGTTCCGGCATCCCCGGCACCTCCCCGTCCGTTCCTCCACCAGTCCCAGTCTGACCCCGGACTTTTGTCCTAAGCCCAAGGGGGCACCCGCCAAAAGCCCTCCCTCAGGGAGTAATGTCCCACCTGAGAAGACGATCACGAGGAAGGAACGCTCCATGCTTTCCCGCCTGTTTGCCCCCACGGTCAAGGTCAGCGCACACTGCGACCTGCCCTGCGGCGTGTACGACCCGGCCCAGGCCCGCATCGAGGCGGAGTCGGTGAAGGCCGTGCAGGAGAAGATGGCCGCCAACGACGACCCGCACTTCCAGGCGCGCGCCACCGTCATCAAGGAGCAGCGTGCCGAGCTCGCGAAGCACCACGTCTCCGTGCTGTGGAGCGACTACTTCAAGCCCCCGCACTTCGAGAAGTACCCCCAGCTGCACCAGCTCGTCAACGACGCCCTGAAGGCCCTCTCGGCCGCCAAGGCCTCGACGGACCCGAAGACCGGCGAGAAGGCCCTGGAGCTGATCGCCGAGATCAGCGACATCTTCTGGGAGACCAAGAAGGCCTGACCTGCGGATCCGTTCACGGCCTGCGGTCGGTGCACCATCGCGGGTCGTGGGGAACGCTCGTCGCACCTGCGTGAGGGGCCCGGTCGGACAGCCGACCGGGCCCCTTCGTCGCGCCTCGGGTGACGCTCAGGCGCCGCCCTCCGCCTCGCCCTCGCCCTCGCCCACCTCGAGCAGTCCGGCCGCCGCGCCGACTATGCGCGGGTCGGGGGTGCCGACGACCTCCTCGTCCTTGTCGTCGTAGTCGAACCGGGCGAGCACGCTGCGCATGGCCTCGACCCGGGCCCGCTTCTTGTCGTTGCTCTTGACCACCGTCCAGGGCGCGTACGCCGTGTCCGTCTCGCGGAACATGGCGACCTTGGCCGCGGTGTAGTCGTCCCAGAGGTCCAGCGAGGCGAGGTCCATCGGGCTGAGCTTCCACTGCCGTACGGGATCGATCTGACGGATCGTGAAGCGGGTGCGCTGCTCGCTCTGCGACACCGAGAACCAGAACTTCACCAGGTCGACGCCGTCGTCCACGAGCATCCGCTCGAACATCGGCGCCTGGCGGGCGAAGCGCTGGTACTCGTCGTCGGTGCAGAAGCCCATGACCCGCTCGACGCCGGCCCGGTTGTACCAGGACCGGTCGAAGAGCACGATCTCGCCCGCGGTCGGCAGCTGCTCGACGTACCGCTGGAAGTACCACTGCCCGCGTTCGCGCTCGGTGGGCTTCTCCAGAGCCACGACCCGGGCGCCGCGCGGGTTGAGGTGCTCGGTGAACCGCTTGATGGTGCCGCCCTTGCCGGCCGCGTCCCGTCCCTCGAAGACGATGACGAGGCGGCGCCCGGTCTCCTTGATCCAGCTCTGCAGCTTGAGCAGCTCGATCTGCTGGAGCCGCTTGTGCCAGTCGTACTCCTTGCGCTCCATGCGCTGCGCGTACGGGTAGTTCTCCCGCCAGGTGTCGACCGGGCTTCCGTCCGGCCGGATGAGCACGGGGTCGTCCTGGTCGCTGTAGTCGACCCGCAGGTCGGCCTGTTCGGACAGCAGGGGCCGTGTGGTCAAGGCGTCCGCCTCCCGGTCTCGGATCTCGGATCTCGGCTCGCGTGTCATGTCTCATGTCTCAGGTGTCGCGCGTCAGGTGCCGCGCGTCCGGCGTCCGGCGTCCGGCGTCCGGCGTCCGGCGTCAGTGGAACTGCGGGACGATCAGATAGATCCCGTACGCCACCACGGCCGCGCAGGCGAGGAAGCACAGGGCTGCCTGCGCCCGGCCGGCGACCGAGGGGCCCGCCGGTTCCGCGCGCCCGCCCTCCACCCGGGCCAGCCCCAGAACCCCCAGGGTGAAGACGGCGACCACGGCGACGGTGACGCCGACGCTCACCGCGGTGACCTGGCCGAGTGCGGTCCAGTCGATGCTCATGAGGGAACTCCCGGTCGTGGCTCAGGCGGCCGTTCGGACATCGGTCGGCGACGCGGCGCCGAGGGTGATCTCGTGGGTGTCGTTGACGTTGTGGGCGTGCACGGGGTTGCGGCGGGAGATCACGACGATGCCCGCGGCCAGCGCGATGCCCACCAGGGCCACCACCGTCGTGCCGGCGTTCCCGCCGTGGGTGACCGCGCTCGCCGCGAGACCGCCGGCCAGGGCCGCCGCGGGCAGGGTGACCAGCCATGCGATCACCATGCGCCCCGCGACACCCCACCGCACCTCTGCCAACCGCCTGCCCAGACCTGCGCCGAGGATGCTGCCGGAGGCGACCTGCGTGGTGGACAGGGCGAAACCGAGGTGCGCCGAGGTGAGGATGACGGTCGTGGAGGCGGTCTCGGCGGCGAAGCCCTGCGGGGACTGGATCTCCGTCAGCCCCTTGCCCATGGTGCGGATGATCCGCCAGCCGCCCAGATAGGTGCCCAGACCGATGGCGAGGCCCGCCGAGGCGATCACCCACACGGGCGGTCCGGCGTCGGGCCCGAGCGCTCCCGCCGAGATCAGGGTCAGGGTGATGACGCCCATGGTCTTCTGCGCGTCGTTGGTGCCGTGCGCGAGGGAGACCAGCGAGGCGGAGGCGATCTGCCCGATCCGGAACCCCTCGGCGACCGGCTTCTGCCGGGCCCGCGCGGTGAACCGGTAGGCGAGATAGGTCGCGATCAGCGCCGCCACGCCCGCCACCACCGGGGAGGCCACGGCCGGGATCAGGATCTTCTCGACGACCTTGTCGAAGTGCACGCCGTGGGAGCCAGCTCCCACCCACACCGCTCCGATCAGCCCGCCGAACAGCGCGTGCGACGAACTCGACGGCAGACCGACCAGCCAGGTCAGCAGGTTCCACAGGATCGCGCCGACCAGCCCCGCGAAGATCATCCCTGGGGAGACGAGACGCTCGTCCACGATGCCGCCGGAGATGGTCTTCGCGACCTCGGTGGACAGGAAGGCGCCGACGAGGTTGAGGGCCCCGCTCACCAGGACCGCCGTTCTCGGCTTGAGCGCGCCGGTGGCGATGGAGGTCGCCATCGCGTTCGCCGTGTCGTGGAACCCGTTGGTGAAGTCGAAGGCCAGAGCCGTGACGATGACGACCGCCACGAGGAACGTGATGTGGTCCATGCCCTCATGGGAGCAAGCGCTTGCGTACGCCGCGCGAACTGGAGGCGAAGCCTGTTCCTCGTCCCGGGGCCCGGCCGGTGAGGATCGTGCGATCCTGGCGTGATGAATCGGGAGGACCTGGTGAGGCTGCGGCAGGCGCGGGACCGGATGGACCGCGAGTACGCCGAGTCGCTCGACGTCGCCGCGCTCGCCGCGACGGCGCTGATGTCCCCCGGCCACTTCCAGCGCAGCTTCCGCGAGGCCTACGGCGAGACGCCCTACGGCTATCTGATGACCCGCCGCGTCGAGCGCGCCAAGGCCCTGCTGCGCCGCGGCGACCTGACCGTGACGGAGGTCTGCATCGCGGTCGGCTGCACCTCGCTCGGCTCGTTCAGCTCCCGTTTCACCGAGCTGGTCGGCGAAACGCCGAGCGCGTACCGGGCCCGGTCGCACGAGGAGAGCGCGGTGATCCCGCCGTGTGTGGCCAGGACGTTCACCCGCCCCCGGCGGGGCCGGCGCGCCTAGGCTGGACGCATGGACCTCAAACTCCACCAGTGCTTCGTCGCCGTCGACGACCATGACAAGGCCCTGCACTTCTACGTCGAGGTGCTCGGTCTGGAAGTCCGCAACGACGTCTCCTACGAGGGGATGCGGTGGGTGACCGTCGGGTCGCCGCTGCAGCCGGACGTGAACATCGTGCTGGAGCCGCCGGGCGCCAACCCGGACTTCTCCCCGGCCGACCGGGAGGCGATGGCCCGCCTGCTCGCCAAGGGCGTGCTGCGCGGCGTCATCTTCACCACCGCCGACTGCGACGCGCTGCACGCGCGGGTGCGGGAGGCCGGCGTCGAGGTGCTCCAGGAACCGATGGACCAGCCGTACGGGGTGCGCGACTGCGCGTTCCGGGACCCGGCCGGGAACATGCTGCGGTTCCTGGAGCGGAAGGCGTGAGCCGACCGGTCCGCTGGACGTACGCCTTCGTGGACCGGCCTGTCGCCCTGTCCGAGCGGGCCTGCGCCTTCTGGACCGCGGTCACGGACACCCGCCCGTCCGAGCCCCGGGGTGAGCAGCAGGAGTTCGTCACCCTGCTGCCCGAGGGCGCGGACGCCTGTGTGAAGGTCCAGGGCGTCGTCGCCGGCGAGGCGGGAGCGCATCTCGACTTCGCGGTCGAGGACGTGCCCGGCTTCGTCGAGGAGGCGCGCGGGCTGGGTGCGGAACCGGCCGCCGTCCACGACAGCTGGGCCGTGCTGCGCTCCCCGGCCGGGCAGGCGTTCTGCGCGGTGCCGTGGCAGGGGGAGGCCGTTCGGCCGCCAGTGGTGGCCGGCAGCCGCCTCGACCAGGTGTGCCTCGACCTGCCGCCGTCGGCGTTCGACGCCGAGGTCGCCTTCTGGAGCGCGCTCCTGCCCGACTGGTCGGCCCGGCCGGGATCCCGGCCAGAGTTCCACGTGGTCGAGCCGCCGGACGGACTGCCGGTCCGCATCCTGCTGCAACGGCTCGACGTGGAGCGGGGCGCCGACGGCGGTGTCGACGGTCCGGTCTCCGCGCATCTCGATCTCGCCTGCGGTGCGGACGTGGACGCCGTGCGCGTCCGGCACGAGCGGCTGGGCGCTCGGCTCGTCGCCCGCCACCCCCACTGGACGGTGCTGCGCGACCCGGCCGGCGGCCTGTACTGCCTGACCGGCCGCGACCCGGACACCGGCGGACTGCCTCGACCCGGTTCCTGACCGGTTCCTGGGCGATCCCCCGGCTGGTTCCTGGCCTGGTGCCCGGGCGGTACACCCCGGCCGGCTCCTGGGCGGTCTCCGGCCGGTCCCCGGCCGGACCTGGCCGGTTCCTGGCCGGTTCCTGGCCGGTACACCCCGACCGGCTCCCGGCTGGCTCCTGGGCGGTCTCCGGCCGGTTCCTGGCCTGGCTCTTGGCCGGCTACCGGCCGGGGTACCGGCCGGTCCCTGGCCGGTACCCCCGACCGGCTCCAGGCTGGCTCCCAGCCGGTTCCTGGGCGGTCTCCGGCCGGCTCCTGGCCTGATTCCTGGCCGGTACACCCTGACCGGCTCCCGGCCGGTTCCTGGACGGCTCCCGGCCGGTTCATGGACGGCTCCCGGCCGGTTCCTGGGCGGTTCGTGGCAGGTTCCTGGGCGGTTCGTGGCAGGTTCCTGACGTACCTGCCCGTGTCTCGCGGCCGGGGCGGAGCGCGGCCCGGCCGACGACGGCAGGACGACGACGGCAGGCCGACGACGGCAGGACGACGGTGGTCCGGCGCGTGCGCGCCGGTCGCCGTCCGGGCCGTGGGCGCATGGGCAGCGGCGGGGGCGAGCGGCGGGGCGTGGGGGGCATGGGGGGGCATGGGGGCGGCGGGCTCCTGCCGCACCCCGACGGTCACGAGCTCCGGGCGGCGGGGGCGCCGGGCTCCTCCTCGGATTCGGCGGCGCGCTCGGGGCCGGAGGCGTGGCCCGGGTCGACGCCGTGCCCGGAGCCGGCGAGGTGGGGCTGGGCGCCCGGCTCCACGTACGCCTCGCACGCGCGGTTGTGGCACGGCCCCGGCACCCAGCGCGGCACCCACGCGCCCAGCGTCTTGTGTCGCCGGACCACGGACTGCACAGGCTCCCCGCAGGCGGAACAGACGCGTTGTTCCCTGTCCATGTCCTCAGAGTAGGGCGACCGCCGCCGGAGCGCTCCCCGCCGTGCGTCGGCATTCCCTGCGGCACGCCCCCGCCACGGCTCCGTCCCGCTCGGCAGGCAGCCCCGGATGGGCGGCCTGCCGGACGGACCGGCGCCCCGCCCGGCGGACAGACCCGCGCCCCGCCCGGCAGGCGAGCCGGTGCCCCGGTCGGCGGGTCGCCGCCCGGGGTGTGGCCGGGGTGGATGCCGGGGCGGGTGACGGTGTCTACGTGCTGCGGCGGGTCACGAACTCCGCCAGGCACAGCAGGCCGCCCGCCGCCTCCGGGTCCGGGACCGCCCGGGCCAGTTCCTGCATCGCGCGGGCCATCCGGTCGGCCGCCTGCTCCTGCGCCCACGCGCGGCCGCCCGCCCGCTCGACGGCCAGGGTGGTGCGGTCCAGGTCGGCCGGTTCGTAGGGCGCCGCGTACAGCGCGGCCAGTTCGCCGGCCGCCGGGGTGCCGGAGGTCAGCGCGGCGACCACCGGCAGGGACTTCTTGCGGGCGGCGAGATCCGCGCCGGCCGGCTTGCCGGTGTGCCGCGGGTCCCCCCATATCCCGATGACGTCGTCGATGAGCTGGAAGGCGAGCCCGGCCTCCCGGCCGAACGCGTCCAGCGCGTCGACGTCCTCCTCGGCCGCTCCCGCGTACAGCGCGCCGACCGCGCAGGCGCAGCCGAGCAGCGCGCCCGTCTTGGCCTCGGCCATGACGAGCACCTCGTCGAGGGCGATGTCGGCGGGGCCGCGTTTCTCCAGGGCGGTGTCCGCCTGCTGGCCGGCGCACAGTTCGACCACGCAGGCCGCGACCCGGGCCGCGGCCGCCCGGGAGGCTGGGTGCGGGTCCGCGGCGAGCAGGCCGAGGGCGAGGGCCTGCAGGGCGTCCCCGGCGAGGATCGCGTCGGCGTCGCCGAACACGGTCCAGGCGGTGGGACGGTGGCGACGGGTGGTGTCGCGGTCCATCACGTCGTCGTGCAACAGCGTGAAGTTGTGGACGAGTTCGACCGCGGTGGCGGCCCGCACCGCCGCCGCGCGGGCCGCCGGGCCGCCGAGCGCGGCGGCCGCGGCGAGCACGAGAGCCGGCCGGATCGCCTTGCCGGCGTTGTCCGCGGCCGGAGTGCCGTCCGCGTGTTCCCAGCCGAAGTGGTAGAGCGCGATCCGGCGCATCGAGGCGGGCAACGAGTCGAGCGCCGCCCGCAGTGCGGGATCGACCGACGCCCTGGACCGCTCCAGGATCGCCGCCGCCTCGTGCCCGTCGGCGGCTCCGGAGCCGTCGGAGCCGTCTCCGCCCTGAGTCCCGATGGACGTCCGCCTTTCGCGCGTCTCGCCCCGGTGCCGCCTGACGGCGGAGGTCACCGCCAGCGGCCGATCTCGACGTTCTCCAGGACGCCCAGCGCGTCCGGCACCAGGACGGCGGCCGAGTAGTACGCCGTGACCAGGTACTTGATGACGGCCTGTTCGTTGATGCCCATGAACCGCACGGACAGACTGGGCTCGATCTCGTCCGGGATGCCCGACTGGCGCAGGCCGATGACGCCCTGGTCCTGTTCGCCGAGGCGCAGCGCGATGATCGAGCTGGTGCGCGCCTCGGAGACGGGGATCTTGTTGCACGGGTAGATCGGCACCCCGCGCCAGGTGGGGATGCGGTTGCCGCCGACGTCGATCGTCTCGGGCACGAGTCCGCGCTTGTTGAGCTCGCGGCCGATCGCGGAGATCGCGCGCGGGTGGGCGAGCAGCATCTTGGTGCCGCGGCGCCTGCTGAGCAGCTCGTCCAGGTCGTCCGGGCTGGGCACGCCGTCGTGGGGCTGGAGCCGCTGGTCGTACTCGCAGTTGTGCAGGAGACCGAACTCCCGGTTGTTGACGAGCTCGTGCTCCTGGCGCTCCTTGAGCGCCTCGACCGTCAGCCGCAACTGCTGCTCGGTCTGGTTCATCGGCTGGTTGTACAGGTCGGCCACGCGCGAGTGGATGCGCAGGACGGTCTGCGCGATGCTCAGCTCGTACTCGCGCGGCCTGGCGTCGTAGTCGACGAACGTGTGCGGGATGTCCGGCTCGCCGGCGTGGCCGGCCGCGAGGTCGACCTCCTTCTCGCCGTACTTGTTGGTGCGCTGCTCGGGGATGGCGCGCAGCCGCTGGAGGTGTTCGCGCAGGGAGTCGGCGCGCTCCGCGACCTGTTCGACGTCCTGCCGGGCCAGGATCAGCACGGTGCAGGCCGTGTCCGCGCGGGCGGTGTACTCCCAGATGGCGTCCGCGTCGAGCAGCGCCTGGTCGCCGAAGTACGAGCCGTCGGCCAGGACTCCGAGCACCTGGTCGTCGCCGTAGGGGCCGGTGCCGACCTTCTCCACGCGGCCGTGCGCCAACAGATAGACCTCGTCGGTCTGGCTGCCGAAGGAGGCGATGACCTCGCCGGGGCCGAACTCCCGCTGCCTGCAGCGCTGGGACAGCTCCCCGAGCACCTCCTCGTCCTCGTAGGAGCGGAGCGCGGGCAGTTCACCCAGCTCGGCCGGGATGACCTCGACCCGGTCGCCGGTCTTGACGAACGTGATGCGGCCGTCGCCGACCGCGTACGTCAGACGCCGGTTGACGCGGTACGTGCCGCCCTGCACATCGACCCAGGGCAGATTCCGCAGCAGCCAGCGGGAGCTGATCTCCTGCATCTGCGGTGCGGACTTGGTCGTGGTGGCCAGGTTCCGCGCGGCCGCGGTGCCGAGACTCTGCTGCGGCTTGCCCGACTCCGAGCGGACCTCTTCGCCTACCGACATGAGAAATTGCCCTCCCGATTCATGCACGGGCGCCGAACTGCACCGATGCACTGTTCACGTCGGCAAGCCTTCCATCACGGAGTGTGCTCGTGCTATTACCCGAAAGAGCGGGAATGGATCATCGCGTGCCTGGGAAGCGGCACGCTCACCCGAACGGTGTTCGACAATGAGCGGGTGACCGATCTGCGCCCCACCCTGCCCTCCCCGCTCCAGGAGGTCGCCGACGACCGGTTCGCACGGCACGGCGTACGGCTGCTGCTGAAGCGGGACGACCTGATCCATCCCGAGCTGATCGGCAACAAGTGGCGCAAGCTCGTGCCCAACCTGGAGCGCGCGGCGGGGCGGACGCTGCTGACCTTCGGCGGCGCCTACTCCAACCACCTGCGGGCCACGGCCGCGGCCGGCCGTCTGCTGGGACTGCCCACGGTGGGCGTGGTGCGCGGCGACGAGCTGGCCGGCCGGCCCCTCAACCCCTCCCTGGCCCGCTGCGCCGCCGACGGCATGCGCCTGCACTTCGTGGACCGCTCGGTCTACCGGCGCAAGTCCGAGCCGGAGACGCTGACGGAGATCCTGGGCGGAGCCGGCGCCGAGGGCGCCTACGTCGTCCCCGAGGGCGGCAGCAACGCGGCTGCCGTGCGCGGCTGCCGCGCGCTCGGCGAGGAGCTGCGCGGCCGGGCCGACGTGGTCGCCCTCGCCTGCGGCACCGGCGGCACGCTCGCGGGCCTGGCCGCCGGTCTCGCGCCCGGTCAGCGGGCCCTGGGGATACCGGTCCTCAAGGGCGGCTTCCTGGGCGGGGCGATACTCGCTCTCCAGGAGGAAACCTTCGGGGGTCGGCGGGGCGAGTGGCGCCTCGACGAGCGCTTCCATTTCGGGGGGTACGCGCAGGTCACCCCGGAGCTGGAGGCCTTCGCGGCGGACTTCGAGCGTCGTCACGCAGTGGCCGTCGAACGTCTTTATGTCGCCAAGTCGCTCTACGCCCTCGTCGCCCTCGCCGAGGAGGGCGCCTTCCCGCCCGGAACCCGCCTGGCGGCCGTGGTGACGGGCGCGCCGTTCGACGGGTGAGGCCCGCTCAGGTCGCCTCGCGGTAGGCCGCGGCCTCCTCCAGGTCCAGCCGGCGCAGGAGCGTGCGCAGCATCTCGTCGTCGATGTAGCGGCCGTCGCGCAGCCGGACGAACACGTCGCGCTCGGCGCTGATCATCTCGCGCGACAGGCGCCGGTAGGTGTCGTCGACGGTCTCGCCGGTGACCGGGTTGACCTGGCCCAGACGCTCCCAGACGGCGTTGCGGCGGCGCTCCAGGACATCGCGGAGGCGGTCCGCGAGCGGCGGCGGCAGGGCGTTGCGCTCGTCGGACAGCAGGGCGTCGAGGCGCTCCTCGGCGACCCGGGAGGCCTGCGCCTGGGCGTTGGCCTCGGCGAGCGTCGCGGCCTGGGGGTCGGGCTCGGGGAATCTGAGCAGCCTGATCAGCGGCGGCAGGGTCAGACCCTGCAGCACGAGGGTGCCGATGACGGTGGTGAAGGTGAGGAAGAGGATGAGGTTGCGGTGCGGGAAGGGCACGTTCCCGTCGTCCACGGTGAGCGGGATGGAGAAGGCGATGGCGAGCGAGACCACGCCCCGCATCCCGGCCCAGGCGATGACTATGGGCCCGCGCCAGGTGGGGTTCTCCTCCCGCGCGCGGATGCGGGCCGACAGGAGCCGCGGCAGGAAGGTCGCCGGGTACACCCACAGGAAGCGGGCCGCGACGACCACGAGGAAGAGCACGACGGCGTACCAGGCGGCGTCCAGGCCCTCGTAGGCGCCGAGGCCTTTCAGGACGACCGGGAGCTGCAGGCCGATCAGCGCGAACACCGCCGACTCCAGCACGAAGGCGACCATCTTCCACACGGCCTCCTCCTGGAGGCGGGTCGCGAAGTCGACCTCCCACGCGCGGTGGCCGAGGTAGAGCGCGACGACGACCACGGCGATGACGCCGGAGGCGTGGAACTGCTCGGCGGCCGCGTACGCGACGAAGGGGATCAGCAGGGACAGCGTGTTCTGGAGGAGGGGTTCCTTGAGGTGCGTGCGCAGCCAGTGCAGCGGCACCATGAGGATCAGGCCGACGGCGGTCCCGCCGACCGCCGCCACCAGGAACTCCTCGATGCCCCCGGCCCAGGACGCGCCTTCGCCGACGACGACCGCGAGGGCCACTTTGTAGGCGGTGATCGCGGTGGCGTCGTTCAGCAGGGACTCGCCCTGGAGGATCGTGGTGATCCGGGAGGGCAGGCCGACCCGGCGGGCCACCGCCGTCGCCGCGACCGCGTCCGGCGGCGCGACCACCGCGCCCAGCACCAGGGCGGCCGTCAGCGGCAGCCCCGGCACGAGCAGGTAGGCGGCCCAGCCGACGGCGATGGTCGCGAAGAGCACGTAGCCGACGGACAGCAGCGCCACCGGCCGCAGCTGGGCGCGCAGGTCGAGGTAGGAGCTGTCGGTGGCCGAGGTGTACAGCAGCGGAGGCAGCAGCAGCGGCAGCACGACGTCGGGG
The DNA here is from genome assembly GCF_003112535.1 of Streptomyces rishiriensis. Classification (GTDB taxonomy): domain Bacteria; phylum Actinomycetota; class Actinomycetes; order Streptomycetales; family Streptomycetaceae; genus Streptomyces; species Streptomyces rishiriensis. The sequence goes on from NZ_BEWA01000012.1 coordinate 174,117, forward strand.
TTCAGGGTGTAGTCCGGCACGCCGGGCACGTAGGAGACCACCAGGCCGACCGCCACCAGCAGCAGCGGCGCGGGCACCGGGGTGCGCCGGGCCGCCGCCGCGATCGCCGCACTGCCGGCCACCAGCAACAGCAGTGGCATCACGTCCATGTCTGGCCCGCCCTCTTTTTTCCGCGCGGTCGTCCGCACGCCCGTCGTAATCTGGCAATCATGAAACAGTGCACGCACGCCGACGCGCTGCCCCACCCCGAGCCCGTCCCGCTGGGCGAGACATGTCCGGAGTGCCTGCGGGACGGCACCCACCCGGTGCAACTGCGACTGTGCCTGACGTGCGGCCACGTCGGCTGCTGCGACTCCTCGCCGAGCCGGCACGCGACCGTGCACCACAAGGAGTCCGGCCACCCGGTGATGCGGACGTTCGAGCCCGGTGAGAACTGGCGCTGGTGCTTCGTCGACCATGTCCTCGTATGACGCGCCCCGGCACGTCGCGGCCCGGCCGGGCCCGGCCCTGCCCCCCCGCCCCGGGCGTCGCGGCCCCGCGCGAACTTCTGGGGCGGTGTGAGCGTTGAACTCATGAGACGCCTCGGCCGTCCGGCGGGTACGGTTCGACCATCTGACGCCTGGGTACGTCAACCCGGCGCGCCCTCTTCCCATTTGGGTCCGCAGACCCCTAGACACGGAGCGTGTTCACAGCTTTACTGTGAGTGACGTCGGGGGGTTGGGGTCCGGGGACAGAAAACGTGAGAGCGCGATAGCGTCACCGCTGCACCACACACGCGTTACCCGGGGGGCGACCCTCGGCCCCGAAAAGCTTGTACCACCTTGGAGGTGAGGGTGTCCCAGATCGCAGGCGAGCCCGCGACCCAGGACTTCGTAGAAGTCCGGCTGCCGGCTGCGGGTGCCTACCTGTCGGTGCTGCGGACGGCCACGGCCGGCCTCGCGGCCCGTTTGGACTTCACCCTGGACGAGATCGAGGACCTGCGCATCGCGGTGGACGAGGCCTGCGCGATCCTGCTCCAGCAGGCCGTGCCCGGCTCGGTACTCAGTTGCGTGTTCCGGCTCGTCGACGACTCGCTCGAAGTCACCGTCTCGGCGCCGACCACGGACGGTCACGCCCCCTCGCGCGACACCTTCGCCTGGACCGTCCTGTCCGCCCTCGCGGGCAAGGTGTCCTCCGCCGTCGACGAGGACAAGACCGTGTCGATCAGCCTCTACAAACAGCGCGGCGCGGGACCCGGGCCGGCGTGAGGAACGGGGACGGGCCGGTGCGGGACGAAGAGCGCGGCACACGGGAGCTGCCGGCCGACGACGCCGGGACGCCGCTCCCTCCGGACGGTTCCCGACGCATGGCCGACGGCATCGACGGCATTCCCGAGCAGGCCCGGCCGCATCCGGAGGACGACTCGGCCTCCGCGCAGGCGGGCCTGCCGGACACGGCCGTGCAGGGCTCGCCCAGGGAGAGGCGGACCGGGGGCGAGCCCCCGGTCCGAGCAGCGGCGAGGGCTCGACAGAGGGCGACGGGCGGGACAATGAGCGAGCACGAGCGAGACGGCGAACACAGTGTGCCGGGCACGCAGCACGAACCACCGGCGCCCCCCGCGCCCCAGGCGCCGATGCCGGTGCCGATGCCGGCGCCGGGGGACCGCAGCGGGGCGCGGGCGATGTTCGTGGAGCTGCGCAAGCTGCAGGACGGCAGCCCCGAGTACGCGGAGATGCGCAACCAGCTGGTCCGCATGCATCTGCCGCTGGTCGAGCATCTCGCGCGCCGGTTCCGCAACCGCGGCGAGCCGTTGGACGACCTCACCCAGGTCGCCACGATCGGTCTCATCAAGTCGGTCGACCGCTTCGACCCGGAGCGCGGCGTGGAGTTCTCCACGTACGCGACGCCGACGGTCGTCGGCGAGATCAAGCGGCACTTCCGGGACAAGGGCTGGGCGGTGCGGGTGCCGCGCAGGCTCCAGGAGCTGCGCCTGGCGCTGACCACGGCGACGGCCGAGCTGTCGCAGCAGCACGGCCGCTCCCCCACGGTCCACGAGCTCGCCGAGAAGCTGGCGATCTCGGAGGAGGAGGTCCTGGAGGGCCTGGAGTCGGCCAACGCGTACTCCACGCTGTCGCTGGACGTCCCCGACACCGACGACGAGTCCCCGGCGGTCGCCGACACGCTCGGCGCGGAGGACGAGGCGCTGGAAGGCGTCGAGTACCGGGAGTCGCTCAAGCCGCTCCTGGAGGATCTCCCGCCGCGCGAGAAGCGGATCCTGCTGCTGAGGTTCTTCGGCAACATGACGCAGTCGCAGATCGCGCAGGAGGTCGGCATCTCGCAGATGCACGTCTCCCGGCTGCTGGCGCGCACGCTCGCGCAGCTGCGGGAGAAACTGCTCGTCGAGGAGTAGGCGAGCAGGGGCGGTTACTCCGCGTTACGGCCGGGTCCCCGGATCCCGAGGGCCCTGGTCGTCTCCCCGTTGACCAGCAGTACGAGCGCGGCGACGGCCACGGCCATCAGGGCGATGCCCGCCGGGATGGCCACGCTGTCGGCCTGGAGCAGGTTGTAGGCCACCGGCACCGCCATGACCTGGGTGATGACGGCGGGCCCCCGGCTCCAGCTGCGCAGGCCGAGCAGTCCGCGGGCGGCCAGCAGCGGCAGCAGCGCCAGCACGATCAGGGTGACTGCGCCGGTGACGGCCTGCTGACGGTCGTCCGGGCCACCGGTGACGCCCAGGACGAGCATCCACACTCCGCCGGCGACCAGCGCCAGCCCCTCCAGCGCGCAGAGGGCGGCGGCGTACGTCACCCGGCGCGGGCGGGACGCTGCGGTTTCCGGGGCGGCGGGGGTCTGCTCACTGCTCACCCCTGAAGGGTAGCCCGCACACGGGGCCCGTCCTCGGACCTCCCGTAGGCCCCTGCGGCGCCCGTGTCGAGGCTCACTGCGTGATCTCTTACCCGATCCCCACCTCGGCCTGTGCCCGGTACCACCCAGTAGGTACGCTGCAACTCATGCGTGCACTTCTCGTGGTCAATCCGGCGGCAACCACCACCAGTGCACGGACCCGCGACGTCCTCATCCACGCCCTCGCGAGCGAGATGAAGCTGGAGGCGGTCACCACCGAGTACCGCGGGCACGCGCGCGACCTGGGCCGCCAGGCGGCGGAGAGCGGGAACGTCGACCTGGTGGTGGCCCTCGGCGGCGACGGCACGGTGAACGAGGTCGTCAACGGTCTGCTGCACGCCGGCCCCGACCCGCACCTGCCCGGTCTCGCGGTGGTCCCGGGCGGTTCGACCAACGTCTTCGCACGCGCCCTGGATCTGCCCAACCATCCCGTCGAGGCCACCGGCGCGCTGCTGGACGCGTTGCGTGAGGGCCGCGAGCGCACGGTCGGCCTCGGTCTCGCCGCCGGCACGCCCGGCACGGAGGACGAGTCCGTGCCGTCGCGCTGGTTCACCTTCAACGCCGGCCTCGGCTTCGACGCCGGAGTGGTGGGCCGCGTGGAGCAACAGCGTGAACTCGGCAGGAAATCCACGCACGCTCTCTACATTCGCCAGGCGGCGCGTCAGCTGTTGGGCGAGTCACAGCGTCGGCACGGAACCATCACCCTGGAGCGGCCGGGCGCGGATCCGGTGACCGGTTTGGTGCTGTCCATAGTCTGCAACACGGCTCCGTGGACCTATCTGGGCAATCGCCCGGTGTACGCGTCACCTAAGGCCTCGTTCGATACAGGGCTCGACGTGCTCGGTCTCAGCCGCCTGTCGACCGTCTCGGTTGCCCGATATGGCACCCAGTTGCTCACTTCGTCCCCCGAGCGGGGACCGCATGGCAAGCATGTCGTCTCCCTGCACGACCTGGACGGGTTCACCTTGCATTCGAAGGCCCCGCTGCCCCTCCAGATGGACGGCGACCACCTGGGCCTGCGAACCAGCGTGACGTTCACAGGCGTACGCCATGCACTGCGTGTGATTGTGTGAGCAGAAAGGGCTGAAGTCCTTTCACTCGAACGTTTAGGCCAGGATCCACCCCATGGAAGTACGGCTGTGACCTAGTCGACACCGAGGAATCAAAAAAAACTTTCCGGAAGGGGTTGTATCCGCCGCTGAGGTTTGCGAGTCTCTACATGGCGATCGGGACAGCCCGCAACATCGGCATCCACTGATCACCGGAACCCCTCAACAAACTCCAGGACCACGCCGGGGAAACCTTGCTGGTGGCCCTTCATCTGTTGAGGGATTCGTGAAAGCGTTCACATTCACAAGCAACCTGCATGTAATACCAAGGAGAGGTAGCAGCCATGGACTGGCGTCACAACGCCGTTTGCCGCGAGGAAGACCCCGAGCTCTTCTTCCCCATCGGCAACACCGGTCCTGCGCTGCTGCAGATCGAGGAAGCCAAGGCCGTCTGTCGTCGCTGCCCGGTTATGGAGCAGTGTCTGCAGTGGGCGCTCGAGTCCGGCCAGGACTCCGGCGTCTGGGGTGGCCTCAGCGAGGACGAGCGTCGTGCGATGAAGCGCCGCGCCGCCCGCAACCGGGCCCGTCAGGCCTCTGCCTGACGACACCCGCCCCGCAGCCTGAGCTTGGCGGCGCGTACAGCGAGTACGCTTCTCCCGCCCCCGAGCCGCAGCGCGCAGTACCCCCGATGCGCAGCACAAGCTGGCAACGAGCATTCGAGCCCCGGACCCCTGAACGGTCCGGGGCTTCTTGCTGTGCTCATCGTGCTGTGCGCACCCGCTCCGCACGACGCTGCTCCGCACGGGCCTCCCCGCCGGCCGCACCGCCGGCCGCACCGCCGTCCGTCGCCGCCGACCGTCGCCACCGACCGTGCCGCCCTCCGTCGCCGCCTCGCGGGCTACTTCTGCGAGCGCACCGGGATGTCCAGGATCACCTGCGTCCCGCGCTCCGGCGCCGGGACCATGTCGAAGGTGCCGCTCAACTCGCCCTCCACCAGCGTCCGTACGATCTGCAGGCCGAGGTTGCCGGAGGTGTGCGGGTCGAAGCCGGCGGGCAGACCGACGCCGTCGTCCTGGACGGTGACCAGCAGACGGGCCTCCTTGCTGGTGCCTCCGCGGACCGCCGAGACCTCGACGGTCCCTGTCTCACCCTCGGCGAAGCCGTGCTCCAGGGCGTTCTGCAAAATCTCGGTGAGGACCATGGACAACGGGGTGGCGACCTCGGCGTCCAGGATGCCGAAGCGTCCGCTGCGCCGGCCGGCGACCTTGCCCGGCGAGATCTCGGCGACCATCGCCAGCACGCGGTCGGCGATCTCGTCGAACTCCACGCGCTCGTCGAGGTTCTGGGACAGGGTCTCGTGCACGATGGCGATCGAGCCGACCCGGCGGACGGCCTCTTCGAGGGCCTCCCGGCCCCGCTCGGACTCGATGCGCCGGGCCTGGAGCCGCAACAGGGCCGCCACCGTCTGGAGGTTGTTCTTCACCCGGTGGTGGATCTCCCGGATGGTCGCGTCCTTGGTGATCAACTCACGTTCGCGGCGGCGCAGTTCGGTCACGTCGCGCAGCAGGACCAGCGCGCCGATCCGGGTGCCCTTCGGCTTGAGCGGGATCGTGCGGAACTGGATGACCCCGTCGCGGGCCTCGATCTCGAACTCGCGGGGCGCCCAGCCGCTGGCGACCTTGGCGAGCGCCTCGTCCACCGGTCCGCGGGTCGGGGCCAGTTCGGCGGTGGTCAGGCCGAGGTGCTGGCCGACCAGGTCGGAGGCCAGGCCCATGCGGTGAAAGGCGGAGAGCCCGTTCGGGGAGGCGTACTGGACGATCCCGTCGGCGTCGACGCGGATCAGGCCGTCACCGACCCGCGGGGCCGCGTCCATGTCCATCTGCTGGTTCGGGAACGGGAAGGAGCCGGCCGCGATCATCTGCGCGAGGTCGGAGGCGCTCTGCAGGTAGGTGAGCTCCAGCCGGCTCGGGGTGCGCACGGTGAGCAGGTTGGTGTTGCGGGCGATGACGCCCAGGACGCGGCCGTCGCGCCGGACGGGGATGGACTCGACCCGGACCGGGACCTCCTCGCGCCACTCCGGGTCGCCCTCGAGCACGATCCGGCCCTCGTCCAGGGCGGCGTCCAGCAGGGGACGGCGGCCACGGGGGACGAGATGGCCGACCATGTCGTCCTGGTACGAGGTGGGGCCGGTGTTGGGGCGCATCTGGGCCACGGAGACGTAGCGGGCGCCGTCGCGGGTGGGGACCCACAGGACCAGGTCGGCGAAGGAGAGGTCGGAGAGCAGCTGCCACTCCGAGACCAGCAGATGCAGCCACTCGAGGTCGGAGTCGTCGAGTGCGGTGTGCTGGCGTACGAGTTCGTTCATGGAGGGCACGTCTGCGAGCGTACCTGGGGGTATGCGCGGGGCGGGAAACACCCGCGGGCCGCGGCGCCTGAGAGGGACCCTCAACCCTCCCGGCACCGCAGCCCGGAGCAATATCGGCCGCGGGGTGTGCGGTCCCGTCGGCCGAAGGTGAGGAGCCGGGGCAGTCAGGGCAGAGAGCCCGGATCCTCGGTCCGCCTTCCTGTGCGGGGAAGACGGAGGCTCAGTGTGTCGCTGGCTGTGTCACTCGCCCCCGCCATTGTGGACTAGACCACTAGGTGTGTCCATGCGGGCGGGCTTGTTCGTTGATGTGGTATTCGCCAGGCCCCGTCATTCACAACGCAGCCTAGCCTGTGCGGGTTCCCGCGCGGGGCCAGACGGCGAGGCCAATTTCCGCGGCCGGGCGTCGCCGCAGCCGATCCGCGGCCTGCCGTACGGATCCCGGACGCCCGCCGGCCTGGGCCGGGACACCTGATTCTGTTAGATTGAGCCCACAGATTGGTCTAAACCACAGTCGGTTAACAGACGGTTATGAGAACGGCGGGCCAGCGTGGAAGTTGTCATCGTTCCGGACGCCCGGTCGGGCGGCGAACTCATCGCCGAGGCCATGGCACAGCTCCTGCGGCGCAAGCCGGACGCTCTGCTCGGCGTGGCCACCGGCTCCACCCCGCTGCCCGTCTACGAGGCCCTGGCGGCCAAGGTGCGCTCCGGCGCCGTGGACATCGCGCGGGCGCGGATAGCCCAGCTCGACGAGTACGTGGGCCTGCCCGCCGACCACCCGGAGTCCTACCGCTCGGTGCTGCGCCGGGAGGTGCTGGAGCCGCTGGGCCTCGGCATGGAGTCCTTCCTCGGTCCGGACGGCACGGCGGAGGACGTGCAGGCCGCCTGCGAGGCGTACGACCGCGCGCTCGCCGCGGCCGGCGGTGTGGACGTCCAGCTGCTCGGGATCGGCACCGACGGGCACATCGGGTTCAACGAGCCGTGCTCGTCCCTCGCCTCGCGCACCCGGATCAAGACGCTGACCGAGCAGACCCGGGTGGACAACGCGCGCTTCTTCGACGGCGACATCGACCAGGTCCCGCACCACGTCATCACCCAGGGCATCGGGACGATCCTGGAGGCGCGGCATCTGGTGCTGCTGGCCACCGGGGAGGGCAAGGCGGAGGCCGTCGCGGCCACCGTGGAGGGGCCGGTCGCCGCGGTGTGCCCGGCCTCCGCGCTGCAGCTGCACCCGCACGCGACCGTCGTCGTCGACGAGGCCGCCGCGTCCGAGCTGAAGCTCGCGGACTACTTCCGTCACACGTTCGCCAACAAGCCGCAGTGGCAGGGCATCTGAGGGCGACCGCCCCGAACGACGGCGAAGGCGCCCGGCTCCTGGTCCAGGAGCCGGGCGCCTTCGCCGTCGTGGCGCTCAGCCGTGCGGGCCGGTCGCGATGACCTCCGCCGCCGCGCGGCCGCACACCCGGGCCGCGCCGTGGGTGGCGATGTGCAGGGCGCCCCGGGGCGGGGCCTGGGGGACGCCCATCTCGACGACGACCGTGTCCGGGCGGGCCGTAAGGATCACGTCGAGGGCCGCCCCCATCCAGGCGTGCCGGTGCTCGTCGCGGACCACGGCGACGATCCGCCGCTCCCCCGCCGCGGCCAGCGCCGCATGTCCGGCGTCCGCGCCCGTGAAGCCGTCCGTCCGCGTCCCCGGCAGCAGGCGGACCAGTTCCGCGGCCACACCCCACGGGGTCTCGTCGCCGACGGCGATGTTCGCGACCGGAGTGAGCGAGGCGACGAACGGAGGGTCGGCGAGCGGCGCGAAGACCTCGTCGCCGGTGAGCCGGAGCGCGCGGCGGGCGGCGATCAGGCCGACGTCGGCGCGCACGGCGGTGCCGTCGAGAGGCTGGATCCGTCCGGGCCGGCCGTCCACCACGGCTCCGCGCGCGGCCGTCCGCCCTTGGCCCGTCGCCGTCCAGCGCGCCAGTTCCCGGACCCGTCGCGCCGCGTCCGCGAGGCGTTCCTCGGGCAGGTCGCCCGAGCGGACGGCGGTGACCAGCGCGTCGCGCAGCCGGCGCACGGTGTCGTCGTCCGCGAGGCCGCCGCCCACGCAGATGGCGTCCGCGCCGGCGGCGATCGCGAGGACGCTGCCGCGCTCGATGCCGTAGGTCGCGGCGACCGCCTGCATCTCCATGCCGTCGGTGACGATCAGGCCGTCGTAGCCGAGCTCGTCGCGCAGGAGCGTGGTGAGGATGCGGGGCGACAGCGTCGCCGGACGGGCCGGGTCCAGGGCCGGGACCAGGATGTGCGCGCTCATCACGGCGCGGGTGCCGGCGGCGATGGCCGCGCGGAACGGCGTCAGCTCGCGCTCGGACAGAAGGGCCGGGGCGGCGTCGATGCGCGGGAGCGCGTGGTGGGAGTCGACGGCCGTGTCGCCATGGCCCGGGAAGTGCTTGGTGCAGGCCGCCACGCCCGCCGACTGCAGGCCGGTGACGTAGGCGGCGGTGTGCCGGGCGACCAGGTCGGGGTCGGCGCCGAAGGAGCGCACGCCGATCACCGGGTTCGCGGCGTTGGAGTTGACGTCGGCGGAGGGCGCCCAGTTGAGGTTGACGCCGCATTCGGCGAGGCGGCGGCCCAGCTCGGCGGCGACCTCCAGGGTGAGCGAGACGTCGTCCACCGCGCCCAGCGCGTGGTTGCCGGGGAAGCTGGAGCCGGTGCGCACCTCCAGGCGCGTGACGTCTCCTCCCTCCTCGTCGACCGCGACCAGGACGTCGTCCCGTTCGGTGCGCAACTGGGCGGTCAGTGCGGCGAGTTGCTCGGGTGAGGCGATGTTCCTGCCGAACAGTCCCACCGACGCCAGACCCTCGCCGAGCCGGCGCAGCAGCCAGTCGGGGGCGGTGGTGCCGGGGAATCCGGGTTGCAGGACCGTCAGGGCGTCACGGGTGAGCGTGTCGGTGCCACGGGCGATTGTCGTCATCGGGGGCGTCATCCCTTCACGGCGCCCGCGGTCAGCCCCGCGGCCATCTTGCGCTGGACGAGGAGGAACAGGGCGACGATCGGTAGGGCCATCATCGTGGCGCCGGCCATCATGGGGGCGTACTCGGTGCCGTGCTTGGTGGAGAAGTTGCTGAGCCACACGGTCGCGGTCTGGTTCTTCTGGCTGAGCAGCATCAGGGCGTACAGGTACTCGTTCCAGGCCTGGATGAAGCCGTAGACCGAGGTGGCGACCATGCCGGGGGCCAGCAGCGGGAAGACGACGCGGACGAAGGCCCCGGTGCGGCTGCAGCCGTCCACCATCGCGGCCTCCTCCAGCTCCTTCGGGATGTTGACGATGAAGCCACGCAGTGTCCACACCGTGAAGGGGAGGATGAAGGTCAGGTACGTGATGATCAGGCCGGAGAGCTTGTCGTACTGGTCCAGGTCGTTCAGGAGCAGGAAGACCGGGATGATCATGGCGACGAGCGGGATCATCTGGACGGCCAGGATGCCGACGATCACGATCTTGCGGCCGCGGAAGGCGAACCGGGAGATGGCGAGGGCGGCCAGCAGTCCGACGACCACGCCGATCGCGACGACCGCCAGGGAGACGATCAGGCTGCGGCCCACCGGGCCCCAGAAGTCGGCGATGTGCAGCGCGCGGCTGAAGTTGGACAGGGTGAGCCCCGTCGGCAGCAGGCTCGGGTCGGGGTCGATGGCGTCCTTCGCCGGTTTGAACGCCGTGTTGAGCATCCAGTAGACGGGGAAGCCGGCGACGGCGAAGACGAACAGGCCGAGGAGGTTCCAGCCGGCCTTGGACCTCCGGCGCCGGGGCCGGTCCGTCGCCGGGTCCGCCCCGGAGGCGATGGCGCTCATTCGACCTCTCCGATCTTCAGCATCTGGCGCATGTAGACGGCGACCACCCCGAGCAGCAGCACCACGGTGACCAGGGCGATCGCCGAGCCCTGGCCGTAGTCGTTGACGACGAACGCGCGGTCGTAGGAGTACGTGGTCAGGAGCTGGAACTCCGCCTCCGGATGGCCGTTGCGCATCACGAAGACCTGGGGGAAGACGCCCATGTCCCAGATGACCGACAGGGTCGTGAGCATCACGATCACCGGCTTGAGGATGGGCAGGGTGACGTACCGGAAGACGCCCCAGGCGCCGGCGCCGTCGAGGCGGGCCGCCTCCTCCAGCTCGGCCGGGACCTGGGTGAGACCGGCGCTGAGGGTGATCACCACGAAGGGCACCGCGCCCCAGATCACCAGCAGCATGATCACCGCGAGGCCCTGCGGGCCGCTGGCGAACCAGTTGTGGCCGATCAGGTCGACGCCGGGCAGCCTGCTCAGGACCGCGTTGAGGATGCCGTAGTCGGAGTCGAACAGCCATTTGAAGACGGTGGTGGCGACGATGACCGGCATGCCCCAGCCGGCCACGAGCGCGATGTTGACGAGGGTCTTCACCCAGCCGGAGACGCGCTGGAGGAGCAGCGCGATCAGCATGCCGAGGACCATGGTGACGATCACGCAGCCGGCCGCGAAGACGATCGTGCGCAGGACGACCTGCCAGAACTCGCCGTCGCCCAGCACGCCCGCGAAGTTGCCGAACCCGACCGACTCGGCCGGCTGGAAGCCCCACAGCTGGGACTGCCCGAACTTCTGGAAGGAGAGGGTGACCAGCCGGACCAGCGGATAGCCCATCACCAGGGCGAGGACCAGCAGGCAGGGGGCCAGGAGCAGCCAGGGGGTCGTGGTCCCGCCGGAACCGCGGCCGCCGCGTGGTCTCCTGGCGTCCGGTTCGCCGGCCGGCGGCGGCGGTGGCGACTGCCGCGTCGGCGGCACTTCGGCAGTGGTCGTGTCTGCGGCACTCATCCGCGCGCTCCTCAGCGGTCCCTCGGGTCGTACGGGGAGCAGGGCCCTGCTCGCTGCGGGGCCCTGCCCTCAGGTCACTTGTTGTTGATGACCTTGTCGATCGCGGCGTCCGCGTCCTTCGCGGCGGCCTCGACCGACTTCTTGCCGGTGCCGATGCTCTGCAGCATGGTCTGCAGGACCTGGGCCTTCTCGACCTGGCCCCAGCCGGGGGCCATGGGGACGAACCAGTTGGACTCGGCCGCGGTGGCCGGGACGACCGTCGCCGGGTCGTTCTTGAGGGTCGCGAGGTCGGTCTTGTTGTTGGGCAGGTTGCCCTTGGCCATCAGGCCCTTCTGGCCTGCGGGGCCGGTGAACGCGTTGATCCACTCGGCGGCGAGGCCCTGCGCGTGCGACTTGACCGGGACGGCGAGGTCGGAACCGCCCAGGAAGACGGGGAGGTTCTTGCCGGACGGGCCGGGCATCACGAAGTTCTCGAGGTTGTCCTTGAGCTTGCCGGTCTTGTCGTTCTTCGGGTCGGCGGAGGTCGCGCCCTCCCAGGCCGCGCCGAAGATCATGCCGGACTTGCCCTGGCCGTAGACGATGTAGCGGTCGGACTCGTCCTTGGTCTTGTCGCCGTGCATGTACTTGTCGACGACCGTCTTGAACTCGTTCAGGCCCTTGAGCGACTCGGGCGAGGAGAGGTCGGCCTTCCACTGGCCGCCGTCCTCCTTGGCGATGGAGCCGCCCGCGTCGTAGACGAAGGACATGGCCGCGTACCAGTCGCGGGTGGGCTGGTACCAGGCGGAGAACTTGTCGCCCTCCTTCTGCTGGACCTTGTCCAGGGCGGCGGTCAGCTCCGCGTACGTCTTGGGCGTGGACTTCACGCCGACCGCGGCGAAGACGTCCTTGCGCCAGTTGCCGACGCGGCCGCCGGCGTAGTACGGCACGCCGTAGGTCTTGCCGTCGTAGGTCACCGAGGCCTTGAGGCCGTCGAGCCAGGCGGAGGAGTTGTCGAACTTGGCGGTGTCCAGGGGAGCGAAGGCGCCCTTGACCATGTAGCCGAGCATCTCGGTGTTGCCCATCTCGACGACGTCGGGGGCCTTGTCCGTGGCGAGGACCGCGTCGAGCTTGGCGTTCTTGTCCGGCCAGCCGTAGTACTCGTGGTTGATCTTGACGCCGGGGTGCTTCTTCTGCACGGCGGCGTCGGCGGCCTTCACCAGCTCGGGCCAGTTGTTCTGCGCGTCGACGGTGAGCCAGACGGTCAGCTCCTTGGCGTCCGTGCCCTTCGAGTCCCCGCTGCCACTGTCGTCCCCGCACGCCGCGATGGAGACCATCATGCCCGCGATACCGATCGCGGCTATCAGCTTGCGCTTCACGCCATCCTCCTCAGGGATGCCACACCCCCCGCCCACGGGCCGGGACCTCGATCTGGACCAATGGTGTAGACCAGTGCGCAGAGCTTGGCTCAGGCCCATAAGCCTGTCAAGGGTGGCCGAACCCCCTCCGACCAGCCGTTATGGGACCTACATATGCAGGAACCTTTAAGTAAGAAGCCGTCGAAAACATCGGCCTCGGATACGGTCGGGCCGGTAGACCATTTGCCCTGGTGGACTAGACCAGCAAGGGCTGCGACGGTATACAGAGGGATCACGGAACGATGGCGCGCGCATCGCCGCGTCCGTGCCACGATGTGAGCCGCGGCCGACGGTGTGTCGGCCGTTTCGGCACCCGCAGCCGGGAAGGCAGGCCATGAGCACCGACGTCAGCAGTGCGGAGAACGAGGGTGGGGCGACCGTCCGTACCGCGCGTGTGCCCAAGTACTACCGCCTCAAGAAGCACCTGCTCGACATGACGGAGACGCAGTCGCCCGGCACCCCGGTCCCGCCGGAGCGCACCCTGGCAGCCGAGTTCGACACCTCGCGCACGACCGTCCGCCAGGCCCTGCAGGAACTCGTGGTCGAGGGGCGGCTGGAGCGCATCCAGGGCAAGGGCACCTTCGTCGCCAAGCCGAAGGTGTCGCAGGCGCTGCAACTCACCTCGTACACCGAGGACATGCGCGCGCAGGGGCTCGAACCGACCTCACAGCTGCTGGACGTCGGCTACATCACCGCCGACGACCGCCTCGCCGGGCTGCTCGACATCACGGCCGGCGGCCGGGTGCTGCGCATCGAACGTCTGCGCATGGCCAACGGCGAGCCGATGGCGATCGAGACGACCCATCTGTCGGCGAAGCGCTTCCCGGCCCTGCGCCGGTCGCTGGCCAAGTACACCTCGCTCTACACCGCTTTGGCCGAGGTCTACGACATCCATCTCGCCGAGGCCGAGGAGACCATCGAGACCTCCCTTGCCACGCCCCGCGAGGCCGGTCTGCTCGGCACCGACGTGGGCCTGCCCATGCTGATGCTCTCCCGCCACTCGCTGGACCGGCAGGGCCGGCCGGTGGAGTGGGTGCGGTCGGTCTACCGGGGCGACCGGTACAAGTTCGTGGCCAGGCTGAAGAGGCCCGCCGAGTAGAGGGTCTGTGGAGGGCCTTCCGCTGGGCTTATCCGTCACTTACATTGCCTGCGCATTACACCTGTGATCAAGGCGATCGGATGAGGGGACGGAGCCGCCGATGTCAGAGACCCCGGAAGTGACCAGGGGGCCGGTGGTGACGCCTGTGCGCGTCGTCATCGCCCTCTGTCTGCTCGCGCCCTTCGCGGCGATGCTGTGGGTGGGTTCGTACGCGAAGGTGGACCCGGCGTTCATCGGGATCCCCTTCTTCTACTGGTACCAGATGCTGTGGGTGCCCCTCTCCGCCGCACTGACCGTGACGGCGTACAAGCTGTGGCAGCGTGACCAGCGCGGCCGCGCGGCCGCCGTCCCGGCGTCCTTCGGCCCCTCCCCGAAGACCTCTTCCCCGAAGACCTCTTCGCCGAAGGCCTCTTCCCCGAAGGGCGGTGCGTCGGAGTGAAGGACGGCGTGAACGGCGTGGCGCTCGCCGTCTTCATCTTCTTCTTCCTGGCCGTCACGGTCATGGGCTTCCTGGCCGCGCGCTGGCGCAGGGCCGACAGCGACAGCCTCGACGAATGGGGCCTGGGCGGCCGGTCGTTCGGCACCTGGGTGACCTGGTTCCTGCTCGGCGGGGACCTGTACACCGCGTACACCTTCGTCGCGGTGCCGGCGGCGATCTACGCGGCCGGCGCGGCCGGCTTCTTCGCGGTGCCCTACACGATCCTCGTGTACCCGCTGATCTTCACGTTCCTGCCCCGCCTGTGGTCGGTGTCCCACAAGCACGGCTATGTGACGACCTCGGACTTCGTGCGGGGCCGCTTCGGCTCGAAGGGCCTGTCGCTGGCGGTCGCCGTCACCGGCATCCTGGCGACGATGCCCTACATCGCACTCCAACTGGTCGGCATCCAGGCCGTGCTCGACGTGATGGGCGTCGGCGGCGGCGAGGACACCAACTGGTTCGTGAAGGACCTGCCGCTGCTGATCGCCTTCGGCGTGCTGGCGGCCTACACGTACTCCTCGGGTCTGCGGGCCCCCGCGCTGATCGCGTTCGTGAAGGACACGCTGATCTACATCGTCATCGCGGTGGCGATCATCTACATCCCGATCAAGCTGGGCGGCTTCGACGACATCTTCGCCAAGGCTGCCCACGCGTTCAGCCAGACCAACCCGGCGACGGGCAAGCCGCGCGGCGCGCTCGCACCGGCGGAACCGGGCCAGTGGACGTACGCGACGCTCGCACTGGGCTCGGCGCTCGCGCTGTTCATGTACCCGCACTCCATCACCGCGACGCTGTCGTCGCGCAGCCGTGAGGTGATCCGCCGCAACACCACGATCCTGCCGCTGTACTCGCTGATGCTGGGCCTGCTCGCCCTGCTGGGCTTCATGGCGATCGCGGCCGGGGTCAAGGTCACCAACGGCCAGCTCGCGATCCCGCAGCTGTTCGAGGACATGTTCCCGTCCTGGTTCGCCGGGGTGGCGTTCGCGGCGATCGGCATCGGCGCGCTGGTGCCTGCGGCCATCATGTCGATCGCGGCCGCGAACCTCTTCACCCGCAACATCTACAAGGACTTCATCAAGCCGGACGCGACGCCCGCCCAGGAGACGAAGGTCTCCAAGCTGGTCTCGCTGCTGGTGAAGGTGGGCGCCCTGGTCTTCGTCCTCACCATGGACAAGACGGTGGCCATCAACTTCCAGCTGCTGGGCGGCATCTGGATCCTGCAGACCTTCCCGGCCCTGGTCGGCGGCCTGTTCACCCGCTGGTTCCACCGCTGGGCCCTGCTGGCCGGCTGGGCGGTCGGCATGCTCTACGGCACCTTCGCCGCCTACGGGGTCGCCTCCCCGACGCAAGCGCACTTCGGCGGCTCCTCGAAGGAGATCCCGGGCATCGGGGAGATCGGCTACATCGGCCTCACGGCGTTCGTCCTCAACGTCGTCGTCGCGGTGGTCCTGACGTTCGCCCTGAAGGCGGCCAAGGCGCCCGACGGGATCGACGAGACGAAGCCGGAGGACTACACGGCGGACGCGGGCGACCCGGGCGTCCAGGTCGAACTGCCACCGGCGACCGCGGGCGCGTCCCACTGAGGCGGACGGACACGGCCGAGGCGGGACACGCGGGTTCGCCCGTCAGGCGCAGGGCGGGTCGTCGGAGGCATCCGGCGGCCCGCCCTCGCACGTGTGCCGCACACTGGCCGCCATGGGCGGCATCCGGACCGCACACCCGTGCGGGACCGGAGCTCCCGCCGGAGTCGGCCGACATCACTCTGCTCACCTGTCAGTTGACGCTCTGAAACCACCGCGACACTACATCTGGTGGTGGCGTGACGGGTGAGCACAAGATGTATGCTCATGCTCGCTGTCGCCGCAGGGGAATCCGGTGCGAATCCGGAACTGTCCCGCAACGGTGTACTCGCGTGCATCCATACCCATATGCGCACGCCTGTTCAGTCCGAGGTCCTGCCGACAGCGTGCCCGGCCGTCCGGTCCGGGCGCCCTGACGTCCGGGCCTCGCGGAGTGGGCCGGTGGACGCGACGCCCCCGCGCGCTCGTGTGCTGCCCCCTGCCCTGCACAAGGCCCCCCGCCGAGCGAGGGAGAGCCCCACGTGACCATCGCGCCAGCCGAACCGGTTTCAGTCGCCGAACTGGAGACCGACGGTCCCGGGACCGCGTTGCTGCGTACCCTGACCGAGCTGACCGCCGACCTGCCCGACGCCGACCCCGGCCGGGTCGCCGCCGCGGCCCTGCGCGGCCGGTCTGCACGGGCTGCCTCCGAGATCACCGCGGAGCTGCGCGAGCTGGCCACGGAGGCGGCGGCCGGTCTGATCTCCGAGGACCCGGCCTACTCGAAGCTGGCCGCCCGGCTGCTGACGATCAGCATCGCCGCGGAGGCCGCCTCCCAGGGCGTCACGTCGTTCACCGAGTCGGTCGCCGTCGGCCACCGCGAGGGTCTGATCGCGGACCGCACCGCCGAGTTCGTGCGCGTCCACGCGGGCCGCCTCGACGCGCTGATCGACGAGCGGGCCGACGACCGCTTCGGCTACTTCGGACTGCGCACCCTGCACAGCCGCTACCTCCTGCGGCACCCGATCACCCGCAAGGTCGTCGAGACGCCCCAGCACTTCCTGCTGCGCGTCGCCTCCGGCCTCGCCGAGGACGACACGGTCCGCGCCGTGGACGAGGTCGCCGCGCTCTACGGGCTGATGAGCCGGCTGGACTACCTCCCGTCCTCCCCCACCCTCTTCAACTCCGGCACCCGGCACCCCCAGATGTCGTCCTGCTACCTCCTCGACTCCCCGCTGGACGAGCTGGACTCCATCTACGACCGCTACCACCAGGTGGCCCGGCTCTCGAAGCACGCCGGCGGCATCGGCCTGTCGTACTCCCGCATCCGCAGCCGCGGTTCGCTGATCCGCGGCACCAACGGCCACTCCAACGGCATCGTGCCGTTCCTGAAGACGCTGGACGCCTCGGTCGCCGCGGTGAACCAGGGCGGCCGGCGCAAGGGCGCGGCCGCCGTCTACCTGGAGACCTGGCACTCCGACATCGAGGAGTTCCTGGAACTGCGCGACAACACCGGCGAGGACGCCCGGCGTACGCACAACCTGAACCTCGCGCACTGGATCCCGGACGAGTTCATGCGCCGGGTCAACGCCGACGAGCCGTGGTCGCTGTTCTCGCCCGCCGACGTGCCCGAGCTGGTCGACCTGTGGGGCGACGAGTTCGACGCGGCCTACCGCAGGGCCGAGGCCGCCGGCCTGGCCAGGAAGACCATCCCGGCCCGTGACCTGTACGGCCGCATGATGCGCACCCTCGCGCAGACCGGCAACGGCTGGATGACCTTCAAGGACGCGGCCAACCGCACCGCCAACCAGACGGCCGAGCCGGGCCATGTCGTC
This sequence comes from Streptomyces rishiriensis, assembly GCF_003112535.1. Classification (GTDB taxonomy): domain Bacteria; phylum Actinomycetota; class Actinomycetes; order Streptomycetales; family Streptomycetaceae; genus Streptomyces; species Streptomyces rishiriensis. The sequence goes on from NZ_BEWA01000012.1 coordinate 191,605, forward strand.
CACTCCTCCAACCTCTGCACGGAGATCCTGGAGGTCACGGACGACGGCGAGACGGCCGTGTGCAACCTGGGCTCGGTGAACCTGGGCGCGTTCGTCGACACGGCGGGCGGCGACATCGACTGGGAGCGGCTGGACGAGACCGTCCGCACGGCCGTCACCTTCCTGGACCGCGTCGTCGACATCAACTTCTATCCGACCGAGCAGGCGGGCCGCTCCAACGCCCGCTGGCGTCCGGTCGGGCTGGGCGCGATGGGCCTGCAGGACGTCTTCTTCAAGCTGCGCGTCCCCTTCGACTCGCCCGAGGCCAAGGCCCTGTCCACCCGCATCGCCGAGCGCGTGATGCTCGCCGCGTACGAGGCGTCCGCCGACCTGGCCGAGCGCAACGGCCCCCTTCCCGCCTGGGAGAAGACCCGTACGGCCAGGGGTGTGCTGCACCCCGACCACTACGGCGTCGAGTTCGCCTGGCCGGAGCGCTGGGCCGCCCTGCGCGAGCGGATCGCCGCGACCGGTCTGCGCAACTCGCTGCTGCTCGCCATCGCGCCCACCGCCACCATCGCCTCCATCGCAGGCGTGTACGAGTGCATCGAGCCGCAGGTGTCCAACCTGTTCAAGCGCGAGACGCTGTCCGGCGAGTTCCTCCAGGTCAACTCGTACCTGGTGCAGGAACTCAAGGAGCTCGGCGTATGGGACGCGCGCACCCGTGAGGCGCTGCGCGACGCGAACGGCTCGGTGCAGGGCTTCGCATGGATCCCGGCGGAGGTGCGGGCGCTGTACCGCACGGCGTGGGAGATCCCGCAGCGCGGCCTGATCGACATGGCCGCCGCCCGCACCCCGTTCCTGGACCAGGCCCAGTCCCTGAACCTGTTCCTGGAGACGCCGACCATCGGCAAGCTCTCCTCGATGTACGCGTACGCCTGGAAGTCGGGCCTGAAGACGACGTACTACCTGCGCTCGCGCCCGGCGACCCGCATCGCCCGCGCCGCCCGGGCCCAGGCGCAGCCCGAGACCACCGTCCCCGTGCAGCAGGCGGCCGATCCCGACGCCGTCGCCTGCTCCCTTGAGAACCCCGAGTCCTGCGAGGCCTGCCAGTAATGACCACCGCACCCGAGAAGACCGAGAAGAACCTGCTCGACCCGGGCTTCGAGCTGACCCTGCGCCCGATGCGCTACCCCGACTTCTACGAGCGCTACCGGGACGCGATCAAGAACACCTGGACCGTCGAGGAGGTCGACCTCCACTCGGACGTCGCGGACCTCGCGAAGCTGTCCGAGGGCGAGCAGCACATGATCGGCCGGCTGGTCGCGTTCTTCGCGACGGGCGACTCGATCGTGGCGAACAACCTCGTGCTGACGCTGTACAAGCACATCAACTCCCCCGAGGCTCGCCTGTACCTGTCCAGGCAGCTGTTCGAGGAGGCCGTGCACGTCCAGTTCTATCTGACCCTGCTGGACACCTACCTGCCCGATCCGGCGGACCGGGCGGCCGCCTTCGACGCGGTGGAGAACATCCCCTCCATCCGCGAGAAGGCCGGGTTCTGCTTCAAGTGGATCAACGAGGTCGAGAAGCTGGAGCGGCTGGAGTCCCAGGCCGACCGCCGCCGCTTCCTGCTCAACCTGATCTGCTTCGCCGCGTGCATCGAGGGCCTGTTCTTCTACGGGGCCTTCGCGTACGTCTACTGGTTCCGCAGCCGCGGTCTGCTGCACGGCCTGGCGACCGGCACCAACTGGGTGTTCCGCGACGAGACGATGCACATGAGCTTCGCCTTCGAGGTGGTCGACACCGTCCGCAAGGAGGAGCCGGAGCTCTTCGACGACCGGCTCCGGGAGCAGGTCGTCGACATGCTCCGGGAGGCCGTCGAGGCCGAGCTGCAGTTCGCGCGCGACCTGTGCGGCGAGGGCCTGCCGGGCATGAACACCGACTCCATGCGGCAGTACCTGGAGTGCGTCGCCGACCAGCGCCTGACGCGGCTCGGCTTCGCCCCGGTGTACGGGTCGGAGAACCCGTTCTCCTTCATGGAGCTGCAGGGCGTTCAGGAGCTGACCAACTTCTTCGAGCGCCGTCCGTCGGCGTACCAGGTCGCGGTGGAGGGCACCGTCGACCTGGACGAGGACTTCTGAGTCCGGCTCGCCGACCGAGCGGACCGAGCGGCGTGCGCGGCCTGCGCGGCCTGCGCGGCCTGCGCGGCCTGCGCGGCCTTCAACTGACGGCCGATCCGGCGCTCGTGGCGAAGTCCCACGAGCGCCGGACCCGCGAGGAGGAGGAAGAGGACCAGGACGGTGAGGTACTCACTGAGTGCGTTCATGAGGTAAGCGTCGTACGCGGCAGACGCTCCTGACAGTGGCAGGACTGCCGCACACCTTCGAATTACTGCCACTTCCGGTGCACACTGGCGGCATGCTGAACAACGTGGCCGCGATCCTGCTGGACGGTGTGCACCCCTTCGAACTGGGCGTCGTCTGCGAGGTCTTCGGGATCGACCGCAGCGACGAGGGGCTGCCGGTCTACGACTTCGCCGTCGCCTCCGCGGAGGGCCGGACGCTGAGCACTCACGCGGGCTTCACCCTGGGCACCGAGCACGGGCTCGAACGGCTGGAGAGCGCCGACCTGATCGCCGTCCCCGCCGGGGAGACGTACGGCAGCCGCGCGTTCCCGCCGGAGCTGCTCGACGCGCTGCGCCGGGCCGTGGACCGGGGCACGCGCGTGCTCAGCGTCTGCTCCGGGGCGTTCGTGCTGGCCGCGGCGGGCCTGCTGGACGGGCGGCGCTGCGCGGTGCACTGGCGGCACGCCGAGCAGCTGGCCCGGCAGTATCCGCGCACGACGGTCGAACCCGACGTGCTCTACGTCGACGAGGACCCGGTGATCACCTCGGCCGGGACGGCCGCCGGCATCGACGCCTGTCTGCACATCGTCCGCAAGGAGCAGGGCCCCGAGATCGCCAACCGGATCGCCCGGCGGATGGTGGTGCCGCCGCACCGGGACGGCGGCCAGGCCCAGTACATCGAGCGGCCGTTGCCCCGGTCGCGGTGCGACACCGTCGGCGAGGTGCTCGCCTGGATGGAGCAGCACCTCGACGAGGAGGTCACCGTCGAGCAGCTCGCCGGACGGGCCCACATGTCCCCGCGCACCTTCGCCCGGCGCTTCCAGCAGGAGACGGGCACGACCCCCTATCGGTGGCTGCTGCGCCAGCGGGTGCTGCTGGCGCAGCAGCTGCTGGAGGCGACGGACGAGACGGTGGACGCGATCGCCTGGCGCGCCGGGTTCGGCACGGCGGGCGCGCTGCGCCACCAGTTCGTGCAGGCGCTGGGGACGACCCCCCACGCCTACCGACGCACGTTCCGCGGTCCGCGGGCCGTGGCCTGAGCCGCGGCTCTCACCCCGGTATCGCGCGCAGCAGCAGCCGGCGCGGCCGGAGCGTGATGCCGATGTGCGTGCGGTTGTCGGAGCCGGGCGCCGGCTCGAAGCGGAACGCGTTCGCCACCACCGCCGTGATCAGCGTCAGCTCGGCCATCGAGAAGTGGTCACTCGGGCACTTGCGATTGCCGACGCCGAACGGCGTCATGGCGTATTTCGGCAGGTTCGGGGAGCGGCCGGGCAGCCAGCGGTCGGGGTCGAACTCCGTGTGCCGCTCGTACGACCGCGGATCGCGCTGAACCGCGTACGGGCTGTAGACGATGTCGGCTCCGGCGGGAATGCGGTATCCGCCGAGCTCCGTGTCGGTCACCGCGCGCCGGGTCAATATCCATACGGCGGGATACAGCCGCATGGTCTCGACGACGACATTGGCGGTGTGCTGCAGCTTTCGGACGTCGGCGAATGCGACCGGTCGGTCGCCGACAACGTTTTTCACCTCTTCGCGGATCTTGTCCACCTGATCCGGGTGCTCGGTGAGCACGTGGAGCAACGACATGACCACTGAGCCGGCGGTTTCGCTGCCCGGGGTGAGTATCGCGACGACCTGGTCGTGGATCTCCTGTTCCCCGATCGGTTCGCCATTCTCGTCCTTCGCCTCCAGCAAAGCCGTCAGCAAATCGTTCGGTTTTTGACCGGATGCCCTGCGGTCGGCGACGATCTCGTCCACCAGCCGATGCAGATCGGCCAGCGCCCGGTTGAATTTTCGGTTGGCCGGAACCGGTACCCGATAAAGCGGCCCGAGGGGCACCACCATGCGCTGGTACATACCGGCGAACAGCGTGGCGAGCGCGGAGGTGATGCGCTCGGACCGGGCGTCCATATAGCTGCCGCGCATCAGACAGCGGGCCGAGATGCGCACGGACACCCGGAAGGCCTCCGCGGTGACGTCGAGGATCTCGCCCCGCGTCCAGCGCTCGATGAGCGCGTACGCCTCCTCCTCCATGATCGGCCCGTAGCCGGGGATGGCGTCGAGCCGGAACGCGGGCTGGATGGTGCGCCGCTGGCGGCGGTGGAGCGGCCCGTTGGCCGTGGCCACGCCCTCCTTGCCGAGCAGGCTCTCCAGGGACTCCCACAGGGGCCCGGAGACGATGTAGTCCGGGCTGAGCGCCAGGGCCCCGGTGAGCTCCGGCGCGGTGACGGCGTACACCGTCTTGGGGCCCAGTTTGAGGCCTACGACGTCGCCGTGGTCGCGCAGCCGGGCCATGAAGGCCAGCGGATCGCGGGCCATCTTCCAGCCGTGCCCGAGGAGCGGGACTCCGCCACCGGCCACCGGTGGCTCACTCGGTTCCCCGGTCCCGGGGGTCACGGGCTTCACCGACTCGACGGTCATTTCTCACCTGCCGCTTCGTTGTTGACGTACGGGGGCGTGGACCGGTCGTCCCAGTTGTCGACCATGTAACGGCCGGACTCGTGGTGGAACCAGTAGACGGAACTGAACCAGTTGCGCATATTGCCGAGGCAAGCCCTGACGGCGGTGCCGAGTTCCCTTCCGCGCACCGTCCCGTCGTCGAGCCGGTCGGCGAGCCGCAGGACTTCCGTCTCGACCACGAGGAACTCGGATATGCATTCCTCGATACGTCGGCGGAGATCTTCGACCGCCTCTTCCAGGGTCATCCCCTCATGGGTGATGAGGCTGATTCCGAGATTGTGCACCTCGTCGCCCGCCAATTCCTTGGGCAGCGAGCAGAGGTCGTTGTACCAGGCGGCGAATTCCTGACTCAGCAGGGCCGCCCGCCGATAAGCCGGGTGTTTCCGTACCGAGGTCGGGAGTTCGCAGCCCGCACTCGCCTCCAGCAGATCGGTCCAGATCCAGTGCGCGAAGGTCAGCCGTCGCAGCGCGAGGTATTCCTCGACACCGGGAATGCGCCCTTCGACTCGGTTGTGGAATTCGCGGTCGTACGCCTCGATCACGGTGTGGAAGTGACGGGCGAACCGCGCGTTCCAGGTGTCGGGAAGGAAGGAGTACAGCCGGGCCGCTCCGTCCGCGAGCCCGGCGACCAGCGGGTCCGGATGGCGCAGATGAGCCGCCGGGGAGTCCAGAGCCGCGTGCAAGCGGAACCTGAGTCGCCGCCAGGACGAGGCCCGGTCGTGCACGACGTCACGGTCGTGCCGGTCGTCCCAGACAAAGAACCACGCGCTGAAGTCCGCGATGGCCTGCATGACCTCGTCGGGTGCGCCGAGGTAGTAGCCCGCCATCAAGTCCGTATAGCACAGACCATCGGCATATTCGGCGACCTTGTCCGCCGGCATCAACCGCTTTTCCAGGAGCCAGGAGCGGGTCTTCTCCTGCAACCGGGGCCAATACGGATGCAGTTGCCGGGGAAACGCCGCCTCGATGACCGGAAGAGAGAGCGAGGGAGGGACCGCGGGCGCGGCCACCGTCGCCGTGGTGCTGTATGCGGTGCTGTATGTGGTGCTGTATGGGAAAGCTGGCACGAACAACCCCTCTCAGCCGCCAGTGGGCGCACGCCCCTCCCGCCGTGCCGGGCGTGCGCCGTTGCGTATCCCCGCACTTCCCCATTCAGCCCTACAACTGACCGTTCTGGGAACGGATTTGCTTCATTCACTACCCCAACATGCCGAGAATCCGCCCCCGCGTGACTGGTTACGGATCAGCAGATGTGCGTAAACGGTCGAACGTCCGACGGACACACGAACGACGCCTGACCGGGGCATCCCGGCCAGGCGTCGTTCGTGTGTGCGGGGTGAAGTCAGTCGTTGGCGACCACGGGGTAGCGGGGCTCGTTCTCGGCCATCTGCCGCAGGGCGTCCTTGCGCTCCCGCTTGGACAGCCGGTCGATGTAGAGATACCCGTACAGGTGATCGGTCTCGTGCTGCAAACACCGTGCGAAGTACCCGGTGCCGCGCACCTTGATCGGGTTGCCGTGCTCGTCCTGCCCGGTGACCTCGGCGTAGTCGGGACGGGCGAGCGGCGCGTAGGCGGTGGGCACCGACAGACAGCCCTCGTTGCTGTCGTCCAGCCGCCGCCGGTCCGCGGGCAGTTCCACCAGCTTGGGGTTGCAGACGACGCCGGTGTGCCGGACGCCGTCGTCGTCGGGGCAGTCGTAGACGAAGACCTTCAGGCCGACGCCGATCTGGTTGGCGGCCAGGCCCACGCCCTCGGCGGTGTGCTGCGAGGCGAACATGTCCGCGACCAGCTGCCGCAGCTCCTCGTCGAACTCGGTGACGTCCCTGCACTCCTTGTGCAGCACCGGGTTCCCGACGACGGTGATCGGCCGCGAGACGCCGGCCTCACGCCAGGCCAGCTCGCGCTCCTGCGCCTTCTCGGTGTCGATGACGAAGCCCTCGTCGTCCACGGGGAGCACGCCCGCGTGCTGCTGATCGGTGTCCTGCTGCGCCATGACCGACGATGCCTTCCTCAAACAGACGGGGGGGGTGAATGCTCGATACAGGGTACGGGCAGCGCCCCCCTCGCAGACGCGGGCCGTACCGATGTGCGACCGGGCCGCGAGACGGGTCAGCACACCTCTTCGAGATCCCGCCAGCCCCTCGAATCGGGGCTGTCGGCGACCCATCCGTCCAGCAGCCCGCGGACGAGCGAAGCCGGCGCGGCCACCCCGCACTCCCGCTCGGGGACCCACAGCTGGCCGTCGGTGCGATGGCCGAGCGGGCCCGGATGCCCCGGCTCGCTGTGGTCGTGCGGGTCGAGATGCTCGCCGTCGCCCTCGTCGGAGGGCATCCGGGACTCCGAGCACATCCGGCACAGCAGCCGGACCGACGAGGACCAGTCCTCCGCGGCGAACCCCGCGTCGGCGGCCAGCTGCTCCAGCGCGTCCCGGTCCGACTCGGTGGCCGCCTCCAGCAGGACCACCCAGGTCGGCACCGGGGACGGGGCCCACAGCTCGATCTCGTCGAAGACCGGGTAGGAGTGGCCGGTCGAGGTGGTCCGCTCGCCGTGCGGCACGCCGTCGTGCAGCACGACCTCGCCCCAGCGCCGCCCGGAGGAGGGCAGCGGGATCGACAGCACCTCGATGCGGGCGGGGTCCAGCCGCCGCCCCCACACCACCTCGGCCTCGCCCTCGGGCGAGAGCCGCACGGCCGCGCTGCCCAGGTCCATTCCGAGGGGCTCGCCCGCGCCGGTGGCCTCGCCGGGCACGTGCAGTCCGTACGCCTGCCAGGCGCGGCGGGCCAGCGGCCAGTCCTGCAGCGCGGTGGCGGCGATGCCGACGTTCCACCAGTCGGGGGCCCCGGCCCCGCGGTCGAGCAGCGCGACGGCCCGCAGACCCGCCGTGCGGGCCTGCTCCCAGTCGTGCCGGAACTTGTGCAGCAGGGCGAGGTTGAACCAGGACTCGGACAGCCACGGCTCCAGGTCGGCGGCACGTGTCAGCAGCGCGCCCGCGTCCTCGTACCGCCCGTCGCCGATCAGCGTGAACGCGCGATCGGTGGCCTGCCGCCAGGAGGCGGAGGGCCGGTGCCGTCCCTTGCCGAAGATCCTCACGATTCCCGCCTGCCAGTTCCGTTCTGTGGGCTGGCCAGTGCCCCCGGACACTCTCTCCCTCGCATCCAACCACGTGTGGCCGCAGGGCCGCTCATTACCCATGGGTTACCCACCCGCGGGCAAGGTCAGACGGCCTGTGGACAGCACCCTGGCCAGCGCCTCGACGACCTCGGGCGCGTACTCCCCGCCGGTGCCCAGACGCAGCTCCTCCAGGGCGCACAAGGCCCCGCCCGGACCGCTGCCCCGAACCTTCTCGTCGTATGCGTTCACCACCCGGACTATGCGGGCCGCCACCGGTTGCTCCGGGTAGGGGTCGGCCTGCCGTTCCACCACCGTCGCCACCTGGGCGCTCGCCCCGGTCTGGCGGACGACGGCCCCGCCGAGCAGCGCGATCCGCCGCTGCTCCGCCGCCGGCAGGCCCGCGGTGGCCCCGGCCGGGACCGGGTCGACGAGGCTGAGCTGTCCGATGTCGTGCATCAGCGCCGCGTACTCCAGGACGGTCAGCTCGGGCTCCGGCAGTCTCAGATCGCGGCCCACGGCCTGGCTCAGGACCGCGACCCGGCGGGCGTGCCCGGCCGGGGTGTATCCGGCGATCTCGGTGGCGCGGGCCAGGGAGGCGATGGTCTGCCGGTAGGTGGCCCGCACGGCCGCGTACCGGCGCAGGGACAGCTGGGTGAGCAGCAGCGGCACCGAGAACACGGGCAGCGCCCACAGTCCGACCACGGCGACCGCGAGCGCCATCACCGCGCCCGTCGCGCACACCGCCGAGCCGATCCCGGGCACCGCCCGCAGTTCGTCCCGCAGCAGCGGGGCCAACGGCCAGCCGGTGCGGGAGCAGGCGAGGGCGGCGGCGACCACGGCGTCGCACAGGACGGTCAGGACCAGCAGCGCCAGCAGCAGCAGCGCGTAGGCGGGACCGCTCCAGCCGTCGAACGCCCCGCGGTTGTAGAGGGGCTGGAAGCAGACGGCGGCGAACCCGACGGCCAGGACGCGCCGGACCAGGTGGTCGAGGACGGGGCCTTCCCCGCGTGCCAGATACGGCACGCTGCCCAGCAGGGAGGCGGCGGCGACGACCACGACGACCTGCGCGACCCCGTGGTGGGTGGGGTGTCCGGCCTGCTCCCCGACCAGCGCGTACGCCAGCGCGCCGGCCGCGCCGAGCGGCGCGCGCTCACGCGGTCCGGGCCCGTCGGCCGGCGTCTCGACCGGGAGGAGCCGGGGGTCCAGGAGGGGCAGCTCCCCGACGGCGACCAGGACGCCGAAGGCGAGCGCCATGGGCCGCTGGTCCACGCCGGTCAGGCACGTGACGAGGAGGCCGGCGACGACGAGAACGCCGGCGGCGGTGCGCAGGGCGATGAGGGTGCGGCGACCGGTCATCGGCGCGCCTCGGACCGGTCGTCGACGGCCTGCGCGGGGGTGTCGACGGCCTGCGCGGGGGTGTCGACGGCCTGCGCGGGGGTGTCGGTGGACTGCGCGGGCGAGGGGAGGGGGGGCCGGGTCTCCTCGGCGGTCACCACGGGACGCCAGCCGTCCCGTTCGACGACCCGGGTCAGCGCCGTGACCATCCGGGGGTCGAAGTGGGCTCCGGCGCACCGGCGCAGCTCCTCCAGGGCCGTCTCGACCGGCCGGGCGCGGCTGTAGGACCGGGTGGACGTCATCGCGTCGAAGGCGTCCGCGACGGCGACCACGCGCGCGGGCTCCGGGATCTGGGCGCCCGCCAGGCCGTACGGATAGCCGGTGCCGTCGATGCGTTCGTGGTGGTGGAGGATCGCCGAGCGGGCCTCGCCGAGGAACGAGATGCCCCGGGTGATCTCGTGCCCGTACTCGGGGTGCAGCTCGATCACCCGCCGTTCCTCGGGCGTCAGTGGCCCGTTCTTGCGCAACAGGCGGGTGGGCACGCCGAGTTTGCCGACGTCGTGCAGGATGCCGGCGAAGCGGAGCATTTCGATCCGGGCCTCGTCCATGCCGAGTTCACGGCCGATCATCATCGAGGCCTGTCCGACGCGTTCACTGTGTCCGCGGGTGTAGCCGTCCTTGATGTCGACGGCCTGCACCAGCGCCCGGATCGTCGCCTGGTGGGCGGCGCGCTCGCGGTGGTACTGCGCGAACACCCACCAGGACACGCCCATCGGGAACAGCACGAGCAGCGCGGCCACCGGGCCGTAGGGGCTGCGCCACAGCACGGCCGTCATCAGCCCGGCCAGTCCGTGCACGGCGAGGGGTGCGAGGGAGCGCAGGAACAGCCCGCGGCAGGACTGCCGCAGCGGCAGTCCTTCGGCGAGCGCGAGCATCCCGCCGTCCAGGAGGGCGAGCGCGGCGCAGAAGACCAGCACGGCCGCGCCGGCCGGTGCGAGGGCGAAGGGCACGTCCGAGCCGGCGACGGCCTCCCGGCCGCCGAGCGCCCCGTGCACCCGGGACGCCGCCCATACGGCGAGCGCCGACTGGGCGGCCCGCCAGATGCGGCGCAGCAGGGCGGGGGGCTGCTCGACGTGCGAGAACAGCGCCCCGAGCAACGGCACCAGGGCGGCCGCGGGCGGCGCGAGCAGGAACGCGCCGGCGAGCAGCAAGGGGTGGAACGTGCCGGCGAACCTGCGCCGGGCGATCTGCTCGCCCCCGGCGTACAGGGCGGCGAGCAGGGCGACGGCCCACCAGGGGGTCCGCCCGCCCGGCAGCGGGAGGAGGCAGAGCAGGGCGCCGAGGGCGGCGCAGGCGACGTATCCGCGTGCCCGCGCCGGAATCCCCTCCATGACGCCTCCCCCAGCCGTGCCTGTCCGGGCTCAGGAGCCTAGGACGGCGGGGGGTGGCTTCGCGGGCGTATCACCAGCGGATTAGCACATTCGGGTGACGCCGACGGTGTCCGGGCCCCGGAGAGGCGGGTTGCGGGCGGGGTCAGGACTCCTGCGGCGCGGCGGTCACGTCGTGCTCGGGGACGGCCTGGCCGGTGCGGATGAGATCCAGTCGCCCGAGGACCTTGGCGCGCAGGTCGCTCGGCACGTCGTCATGCCCGCAGCACCGCTTGACCAGCTTCTTCACGGCCTCCTCCAGCCCGTACTTCTCCAGGCAGGGGGAGCACTCCTCGAAGTGGTGCTGGAACTTGTCCCGGTCCAGTGGCGGCATCTCGCTGTCGAGATACTCGTACAGATGGTCGAGGACCTCACTGCAGTCCGTCTCGTGCGGATCTCCGCAGCTCATGAGCCCGAACCTTTCGCTTCGTTCGACTCTCCGGCACCGGCCGGGACCAGCCCGCGCTCACGGGCGTAGTCCTCCAGCATGCCGCGCAGTTGACGGCGGCCCCGGTGCAGCCGGGACATCACCGTGCCGATGGGTGTCCCCATGATGTCCGCGATCTCCTTGTACGCAAAGCCCTCCACGTCCGCGAGATACACGGCGATCCGGAACTCCTCCGGAATGGCCTGGAGCGCTTCCTTCACGTCCGAGTCGGGCAGGTGGTCCAGCGCCTGCGACTCGGCGGAGCGCAGACCGGTGGACATGTGCGACTCGGCGCGCGCCAGCTGCCAGTCCTCGATCTCCTCGGCCGCGGAGCGCTGGGGTTCGCGCTGCTTCTTGCGGTACGAGTTGATGAACGTGTTGGTGAGGATCCGGTACAGCCAGGCCTTGAGGTTGGTGCCCTCCCGGAACTGGTGGAAGGACGCGTACGCCTTGGCATACGTCTCCTGCACCAGGTCCTCGGCGTCCGCGGGGTTGCGCGTCATGCGCAGCGCGGCCGAGTACATCTGGTCGAGGAACTCCAGCGCGTCCCGCTCGAAGCGCGCGGTGCGCTCGGCGGTGGACTCCGCGCCGCTCTCCCCGCTCATGCCCGGGCCCTCGGGCAGCTCCGCCTGGCCGTTGTCGGTCCCTGCGTCGGTACCGGTGACCGGACCCACCTCCTCAAGATCGCGGGCGGAACCGAAACCGATCCCACTCGAATCGGAGGATAGACGACTACCCCTGTCGGCCGCCGCTCGAATAGGCGTGGCCTTGGCCGCATGCAGAACCGTCCAGTCCAGGTCGGCGCGGCTGCTGCGGCCCGGATCGGACTCTGCCGGGCGAAGCCCGTCCACCGGGTGAGGGTGGATGGCGGGCGGGCAGATGGTCGAACCCATGCGGCGGACTTCCTCTCCCACTGACGTCGGTGCCTGTCTCTCAGCACTTCTGTCCGGCTCAACAGCATCCGTCCCTGGCGCATTCCCACCCGTTCACATGAGTGACCCGGCCCACCGCACGACCGCGGCGGTGACGGCCTCCAGCGCCTGCGCCTGGGTGACGGGAGCCCGCTTGGGCACGGCGAACCCGTGATCGCCGTAGGGGACTTCCACGAGTTCGTACCCGTCCTCGGGAAACTCGTCGGGCCTGCCGAACGGGTCGTTGCCGCCCTGGACGACGAGGGTCGGCCGTCCCGCCCCGAGCAGCTCGCCCGCGCGGGACCGCTCCGGCCTGCCCGGCGGATGCAGGGGGAAGCTGAGGGCCAGCACGGCGTGGGCGCCGAGCTCGGCAGCGGTGCGGCAGGCCACCCGTGCGCCGGCCGACCGTCCTCCCGCGATCACCGGCAGTCCGGACGCGACGACGGCCGGCCAGATCCCGCGCCAGCCGGCGTCGAGGGTCTTCGGCGCGGGCGCGACCTTCTTGCCGGCCACCCGCCAGGGCTGCTCGACGAGCGCGACTTCGACGCCGTGCCCGGGCAGCACTGCGGCGAGTGCCTGGAGGTCCCGGGCCTCGACACCGCCCCCGGCGCCGTGGCTCACCGCGAGGACGAGCCGCGGCGTCCCGGCGCGGTGCCAGGTGATGCGTGCGGCGCCCGCCTCGGTCTCGACCGTCTCGCGGGTCACTTGGGCGACCTGGGTCTCCCGGCTCACCCGGGTACCACCGGCCTCGCGGGTCTCACGGCTCCCGCGGGTCACCCCGGTCACATCGTTCTCACCGGCCTGTCCGGCCTGTCCGGTCCCGCCGGCCTGTCCGGTCCCGCCCGTCTCGTTCGTCACATCAGAAGAGTGTGCCCTCCTCGGGCCCCTCCAGCTCCTTCAGCAGCTCCGGCCCGTTGTTGCGGACATTGCTGACGGCCGTGGACACCGGGTAGGCGCGCATCAGCCCGGCCGGCGGCGGAGCGAGCAGGGAGCGCAGGTCGTCGGCGTCCGTGCGCGCCGGGTCGAGCCAGGCGTCCCATCGGTCCGGGGTGAGCATCAGCGGCATCCGGGGGTGGATGTCGGCGAGGGCGTGCGGCCCGTCGGCGGGGGCCACGGCGAGCGGGGACGTCTCGGCCTCGGTGGTGATCACCGAGCAGGTCGCCCACCACGCCTGCGGGTGGTCGTCGGGCAGGGTCCGGTCCCGCCAGAACTCGTACAGGCCCGCCATCGCGAAGACCGAGCCGTCGGCCGGGAGCACGAAGTAGGGCTGCTTGCGGGGCCGCTTCTTCCTTCCCTCCACCTCCAGGTCCCGCTCCTGGACGCCGGTGACCCACTCGTAGTAGCCGTCGGCGGGCAGGATGCAGCGCCGGGCGGCGAACGCCCGGCGGTAGGAGGGCTTCTCGTGCACGGTCTCGGCGCGGGCGTTGATCATCCGCGCGCCGCCCTCGGGCGTCTTCGACCAGGACGGGACCAGTCCCCACTTCAGCCTGCGCAGCTGGCGAACCGGGCGCTTGTCGTCGGCGTCCTTCAAGGGGCGGTCCAGGACGGCGAAGACCTCTTTGGTCGGGGCCACGTTGTAATCGGGCTCCAGGGACTCCTCGGGCTCCCACGTCTCGATCTCAAAGGTTCCTGCGAGATCCTCGGGCCTGCGACTCGCTGCATACCGTCCGCACATACGTGCCACACTGCCAGATTCCTCGGAGAGAACGGGAGCCACCCGACACTATGGAGAGCACCGCCGCCCTCGCGCTGCCCGACCTGTGGGACCGGCTCGTCGGCACCCAGAGCGACCCCGACCTGTGGGTGGTGATCGCCACCGCCGTCGCGGCCCTCGCGGTCGTCGTGCCGCACAACCTGTGGCGGCTCTCCCGCAACGCCATCACCATCGCCCACGAGGGCGGCCACGGCCTGGTCGCGCTGTTGACCGGGCGTCAGCTGACCGGGATACGGCTGCACTCCGACACCAGCGGCCTGACCGTCAGCCGTGGCAAGCCGCACGGCCTCGGCATGATCCTCACCGCGGCCGCCGGCTACACCGCTCCCCCGCTGCTCGGCCTGGGCGGCGCGGCCCTCCTGGGCGCCGGCCGCATCACCCTGCTGCTCTGGGCGGCGACGGCGCTGCTGCTGGTGATGCTGGTGATGATCCGCAACGCGTACGGCGCCCTGACCGTCGTCCTCACCGGTGGCGCGTTCCTGCTCGTGTCCTGGCTGGCCGGCCCCCAGGTGCAGGCGGCCTTCGCGTACGCGGTGGTGTGGTTCCTGCTGCTGGGCGGCGTGCGGCCGGCCTTCGAACTGCAGGCGAAGCGCTCGCGCGGCGGCGCTGGCGACTCGGACGCGGACCAGCTGTCCCGTCTGACCCATGTGCCGGCCGGCCTGTGGCTGTTCCTGTTCCATGCGGTGAGCCTGTGCGCGCTGCTCGGCGGGGGCAGGTGGCTGCTCGGGCTGTGACCGGCCCGGAGCGGGGCCCCGTGGGCGCGGGGCGGGGCCGCCCGGCCGGCGGTCCGGGGGCCGGTCGCGGGCGCGGGCGGGCCGGACGGCGACGCACCCGGATCCCGGCCGCGGACTAAAGTGGGCGCATGCCCGTGAACCCCGTCCACACCGCCCTCTGGCCCGCCCCGCACGCGAGCGAGGCCGTCGACGCGACGGTCCACGTGCCGGGTTCCAAGTCCGTCACCAACCGTGCCCTCGTCCTGGCCTCGCTCGCCTCCGAGCCCGGCTGGCTGCGCCGCCCGCTCCGCTCCCGCGACACCCTGCTGATGGCGGCCGCCCTGCGCGAGATGGGCGTCGGCATCGAGGAGACGGTCTCGTCCAGCTCCTCCGTGGCGGCCGGCCAGGACCGCGCCGGCGAGGCCTGGCGCATCCTGCCCGCGGGGCTGCGCGGCCCCGCCACCGTCGACGTCGGCAACGCCGGCACGGTGATGCGCTTCCTTCCGCCGGTCGCCGCCCTCGCCGACGGACCGGTCCGCTTCGACGGCGACCCGCGCGCGTACGAGCGTCCGCTGAACGGCGTCATCGACGCGCTGCGCGTCCTCGGCGCGCGCATCGACGACGACGACCGCGGCGCGCTGCCGCTGACCGTGCACGGCTCGGGCGGGCTGGACGGCGGCACGGTGGAGATCGACGCCTCGTCGTCGTCGCAGTTCGTGTCGGCCCTGCTGCTCTCCGCGCCGCGCTTCAACCAGGGCGTGGAGGTCCGGCACACCGGTTCCTCGCTGCCGTCGATGCCGCACATCCGGATGACGGTGGACATGCTGCGCGCGGTGGGCGCCCAGGTGGACAGCCCGGAGTCGGGCGGCGAGCCGAACGTCTGGCGGGTCACTCCGGGCGCCCTGCTGGGCCGGGACCTGACGATCGAGCCGGACCTGTCCAACGCCCAGCCGTTCCTGGCCGCGGCGCTGGTGACGGGCGGCCGGGTGCTGATCCCGGACTGGCCGGCCCGCACCACCCAGCCGGGTGACCGGCTGCGCGAGATCTTCACCGAGATGGGCGGTTCCTGCGAACTGGCCGACTACGGACTGGTCTTCACCGGCTCGGGCTCGATCCACGGCATCGATGTCGACCTGGGCGACGTCGGCGAGCTGACCCCGGGCATCGCCGCGGTCGCCGCCCTCGCGGACTCCCCGTCCACCCTGCGGGGCGTGTCCCATCTGCGGCTGCACGAGACGGACCGGCTGGCCGCGCTGACCAAGGAGATCAACGAGCTCGGCGGCGACGTGACGGAGTCGGCCGACGGTCTGCACATCCGTCCGCGCCGGCTGCACGGCGGCGTCTTCCACACCTACGACGACCACCGCATGGCGACGGCCGGCGCGATCATCGGCCTGGCCGTGCCGGGGGTGCAGATCGAGAACGTCGCGACGACGGCGAAGACCTTGCCGGACTTCCCGGAACTGTGGACCGGGATGCTCGGGGTATAGGGACTTTCGCCATGCGCCGTTACGGCAAGCACACCGACGAGGACGACATCCGCAGCCGCCCCAACCGCAAGGGCAACCGGCCTCGTACGCACACCCGCCCCAAGCACGAGGACGCCGCCGACGGCATGGTCCTCACCGTCGACCGGGGCCGGCTGACCTGTCTGGTCGACGACCGGATCGTCCTGGCGATGAAGGCCCGCGAGCTGGGCCGCAAGGCCGCGGTGGTGGGCGACCGGGTCGCCCTGGTCGGCGACCTGTCCGGCAAGAAGGACACCCTCGCCCGCATCGTGCGCATCGCCGAGCGCACCTCGGTGCTGCGCCGCACCGCGGACGACGACGACCCCTACGAGCGCGTCGTCGTGGCCAACGCCGACCAGCTCGCCGTCGTCACCGCCCTGGCCGACCCGGAGCCCCGCCCCCGGCTGATCGACCGCTGCCTCGTCGCGGCGTTCGACGGCGGCCTGACCCCGCTCCTGGTCATGACGAAGTCGGACCTCGCGTCGCCGGACAAGCTGCTGGAGCTGTACGGCGACCTCGACATCCCCTATGTGGTCACCAGCCGTGAGGAGCTGGAGAACGGCGACGCGGCGGAGCGGGTGCGCGAGCTGCTCGCCGGGCGGACCACAGCGTTCGTCGGCCACTCCGGCGTCGGCAAGACGACGCTGGTCAACGCGCTGGTCCCGCTGGAGCGGCGGCGGGTGACCGGCCACGTCAACGCGGTGACCGGCCGCGGCCGCCACACCACGACCTCGGCGCTGGCCCTGCCGCTGGCCGGCACGGACGACTGGGTGATCGACACCCCGGGCATCCGCTCCTTCGGTCTGCACCACGTCGACCCGTCCCGGGTGATCCTCGCCTTCCCCGACCTGGTGCCGGGGACCGAGGGCTGCCCGCGCGCGTGCAGTCACGACGAGCCGGACTGCGCGCTGGACGCGTGGGTGGCCGAGGGGCACGCCGACCCGGCACGGCTCTACTCCCTGCGCCGGCTGCTGTCCACGCGGGAGCGCACGGAAGGCGACTGACCGCCGTCGAACGGCCTACTGACCACCGCGTTGTTTGCGTCGCCCCGAGTCCGGCAAGTGCATAATCGCACCGAGCCTGACCGGGCCGGTCAAACGGAGGGACAGCACATGGCGTGGCTGCTGGTCGTCGTGGCCGGAGTGCTCGAAACCGGCTTCGCCGTCTGCCTGAAGCTGTCGCACGGTTTCACCAGGCTCTGGCCGACGATCGCCTTCTGCTCCTTCGCCCTGGGCAGCTTCGGCCTGCTGACCCTCTCCCTGAAGAAGCTCGACGTCGGTCCCGCCTACGCGGTGTGGACGGGCATCGGCGCGGCCGGCACCGCGATCTACGGCATGGTCTTCCTCGGCGACCTGGTGTCCACCCTGAAGATCGTCTCGATCAGCCTGGTGATCACAGGGGTGATCGGGCTGCAGCTGTCGGGCTCGGCCCACTAGGACCCGGCCCCGGCGGACGGCGTCTGCCCCTGACCCCTGAGGTGCCGGTGCAGGGCCCCGCGCACCAGGTCGGCGACCCCGTCCTCGCCCGGCGGCGGCGCGGCCACGCAGGACAGGGCGAGGCGCATGGCGAGTTCGCAGCAGCGGGACAGTTCACCGGCATCGGCCCGGACCGCGCCGGGCCCGGAGAACACGGCCACCGCCCGGTCGCGGACGGCGTCCACCAGATCGCCGGGCGAGGGCAGCGGCCCGTCCGCCCGCCGCTGCGCCGGCACGGCGGAGGAGGACGGGACCGCCGCAAGCGTCGGCGCGGGCAGGCGTTCGCTCCAGAAGCCGGTGAGGACGGCCCGCACGAGCACGTTGTCGCGGGCGGCCGAGACGGTCCACCCGGCGACGGCGGTGAGCCTGTCCCGGGCGTCGCCGTGCGCGGCCAGCGCCCGGTCGACCCCGGTGAGGTAAGCGTCGGCCTCCCGCCGGACCAGCGCTCTCGCCAGGCCTTCCTTGCTGCCGAACTCGTTGTACAGCGTCTGCCGGGACACCCCGGCCGCCAGGGCCACGTCCACCATCCGCACCGCGGCCCACGGCCGTAGCGCAAGCGCCGCGAAGGCGGCGTCCAGTAGGGATTCCCGCGCTGCAGGCATCGTCGCCTCCCGGGAGCGAGCGGCTCTGCGCCCCAGGTTTGACGCGCGAGGATGCAGTGTCAAGGGTTCGCGGCCGGACCGGGGCGGTCGCGGGCCCGCGCGCGCCCCCCCCCCCCGCGGGCCGTCCACCTCCCGGTCCCCTGTGGCCCGCGCTCGCCTCCGCCGGATACGGTTCGTCCCATGCCGGACTACCTCGACGACCTCCGACTCGCGCACGTCCTCGCGGACGCCGCCGACGCCGGGACCATGGCCCGTTTCAAGGCCCTCGACCTCAAGGTCGAGACGAAACCGGACATGACCCCGGTGAGCGAGGCGGACAAGGCCGCCGAGGAACTCATCCGCGGCCAGCTGCAGCGGGCCCGGCCCCGGGACGCGATCCTGGGCGAGGAGTACGGCGTCGAGGGCACCGGCCCCCGGCGCTGGGTGATCGACCCGATCGACGGCACGAAGAACTACGTGCGGGGCGTCCCCGTGTGGGCCACCCTCATCTCACTCATGGAGGCGGGGGAGACCGGCTTCCAGCCCGTCGTGGGCGTCGTCTCGGCGCCCGCGCTGGGCCGCCGCTGGTGGGCCGCGAAGGGACACGGCGCCTACAGCGGCCGCAGCCTGTCCGCCGCGACCCGGCTGCGCGTCTCCCAGGTCTCGAAGCTGTCGGACGCCTCCTTCGCGTACTCCTCGCTCGGCGGCTGGGAGGAGCGGGGACGTCTGAACGGCTTCCTGGACCTCACCCGCGCGGTGTGGCGCACGCGCGCGTACGGCGACTTCTGGCCGTACATGATGGTCGCCGAGGGCGCGATCGACATGTGCGCCGAACCCGAGCTCTCCCTCTGGGACATGGCGGCCACGGCGATCGTGGTGACGGAGGCCGGCGGCACGTTCACGGGCCTCGACGGGCGTCCCGGCCCGCACAGCGGCAACGCGGCCGCCTCCAACGGCCTCCTCCACGACGAGCTGCTGGACCACCTCAACCAGCGTTACTGAAGAACGCCTCCATGCGCCACAGATGAGCGCGCGCGCCCTCAATTGGACGCGCGCGCCCTCTTGTTGACCCCGGCTTTACCTGTCACGCTGACAGCACCCCCACTTGTGAACTTGTGAATCCCTGCACGCGTGCCGTGGATTCCTTAGGAGGTGGCTCCAGCCATGCTCGTCCGTGACGCCATGAGCACGGTGATCCTCACCATCGGCCCCGCACACACCCTCCGTCAGGCCGCCGCCCTGATGTCCGCCCGTCGCGTCGGCGCGGCCGTCGTCCTGGACCCGGACGCCGGCGGCATCGGCATCCTCACCGAGCGGGACATCCTCAACTCCCTGGGCCTCGGCCAGGACCCGGACGCGGAACGCACCCACGCCCACACCACGGACGACGTCGTCTTCGCCGCCCCGACCTGGACCCTGGAGGAGGCGGCCCGGGCGATGACCCACGGCGGCTTCCGCCATCTGATCGTCCTCGACCACCAGGGGCCGGCCGGCATCGTCTCGGTGCGGGACATCATCCGCTGCTGGGCGCCGGCCCGCCCTCTCGACCAAAGCCGTACCCCGTCCTACAGTGGAATCAGTCCAAGCCAAGCCCTGATCTAAAGTCACACCCGTTCGGGACCTGGTCACGCCGACTGTTAGGCTGAAGCCATGAGTGACCTTCTGGACCGACTGCGTGGCCGCGGATGGCGGATGACCGCGCAGCGGCGCGTCGTGGCCGAGGTGCTCGACGGCGAACACGTCCACCTGACGGCCGACGAGGTGCACGCCAGGGCCGTCGTCCGGCTGCCGGAGATCTCCCGGGCGACCGTCTACAACACGCTCGGCGAACTGGTCTCCCTCGGCGAGGTGCTCGAGGTCGCCACCGACCGGCGCGCCAAGCGGTACGACCCGAACGCGCATCACCCGCACCACCACCTGGTGTGCGCCCGGTGCGGCGCCATCAAGGACGTCCACCCGAGCGGCAACCCGCTGGCCGACCTCCCGGACTCGGAGCGCTTCGGCTTCACGGTCTCCGACGTCGAGGTCACGTACCGCGGCCTCTGCCCCGACTGCGCGACGGCGTAGAACACCGGTCCCGTCGGCATCGCGGGCATCACGGCGGGATCGCGGGCACCACGAAACGCCACGACATACGACCGAGGGCCGGAACCCTTTCGGATTCCGGCCCTCGGCCATCAGTAGCGGGGACAGGATTTGAACCTGCGACCTCTGGGTTATGAGCCCAGCGAGCTACCGAGCTGCTCCACCCCGCGGCGATGAACGCAACGTTACGTGAAGGCCAGGCCCGAAGGCAAATCAATACCCCGCCAGCCGCTACCAGCCCGTCCGGCGTTCGAGGACGAGGCCCGTCCAGGGCCGACAGCGGGGGTCTGGGGGCGGCCGCCCCCGGAGACGGGAAGGGGCGGCGGGGGCGAGAACCGCTGCACGGGACTCCAGCCGGCCCACCCCACCCGGGGTGAACAGTGAACACCGAACGGAACGCCCGCCGAGGCCAGGCCAAGGTCCAGGCCCAGGGCGACAAGACCCCGCCCCAGCCGAGGGCACCGTCACGCGGACAGTTCCTCCCGCAGAGCGTCCCGCAGCCGAGCCGCCCGCTCTGCCACCTCCGCCGGCCCGAGCGACACCGCCAGATCCGCCCACCGCTGCCCCTCCGCCAGCTCCCCGCGACGCGCGTAGACCAGGGCCAGCCGCAACGCCGCCCGCCCGTGCCCGGCGTCGGCCGCCCGCGTCCACCACACCGCCGCCTCGGGCTCGCTGCCCTCCCGCGCGAGAAGCAGCCCGAGGTTGAAGGCGCCGTTGCGCGACCCGGCCTCCGCGGCCGTCCGGTACCACCGCGCCGCCTCCACCACGTCGCCCCGCGCGGCGGCCAGCATCCCGACCCGCACCTGGGCGCGCCGGTGCCCCTGCGTCGCCGCCCGCTCGTACCACTCCTCGCACTCGGTCTTCTCGTGCACGATCTCGCCGAGCTCGTGCGCGGGCTGCGGCGGCCGTCGCGCGTCGAGCACGGCCGCCAGCCGGTACGCCGCCTCCGCGCTGCCCCCGCCGGCGGCGCAGCGCAGATGCCGCTCGGCCTCCTGTTCGTCGCCGTCCCGCAGCCGCGCGATGCCGACCTGGAGCGCCGCCTCGGTGTGCCCGGCCGCCGCCGCCCGCTCGTACCAGCGCAGGGCGACCGCCTCCTCGCCCCGCCCGGCGAACAGGATGCCGAGGTTGAACGCGGCGTCGACGCTGCCCGCCTCCGCCGCCTTGGAGAACCAGGGCTCGGCCCCGGCCGTGTCGCCGCCCTGGAGGAGCAGGACGGCCAGCGCGTTGGCCGCCTCCCGGTGCCCGGCGTAGGCGGCGCGGCGGTACCACTGCTCGGCCTGCGCGGTGCGGCCCTGCTCGGCGCAGAGCAGGGCGAGGTTGTAGGCGCCGTTGTCGTCGCCGGCGTCCATCGCGGCCCGGTACCAGCGCTCGGCGGTCTGGGTCTGGCCCCGCTCGGCGTGCAGCGCGCCCAGCGCGTTCGCGGCGTTGCCGTCGCCCTCCTGCGCGGCCCGCAGCCACCAGATGGCGGCGTTCTCGGTGTCGCCGGCGTCGCGCAGCAGGAACCCGAGGGCGCAGGCGGCGCGCGCCTCGCCGTCCTTGGCGGACGTCAGGTACCAGCGCCCGGCCTCCTTGAGTTCGCCCCGCTTCTCCAGGATCGTCCCGAGGTGGAGCGCGGCCCGGCGGTGCCCGCGCGCGGCGGCCTGGCGATACCACTGTTCGGCCTCCGACCGCACGGCGACACCGTTGTCCTGTCCGCGTCCGTCCGACGCGCCGCCCGCGGGGGGATTCCTGCGCTCCCCCGGCTCGCCGCCCTGCTCGTGGTCCTTCAGGTCGAGGGCGCGGGCCAGTCGGTACGCCGCTTCCCGGTGTCCGCGCTCGGCGGCGGCCCGCAGCCACCGCTCGGCCCCGGCGTCTCCGCGGTGCTCCAGCAGGTCGGCGAGCGCGTAGGCGCCCAGCGCGTGCCCCTGCTCGGCGGACTGGCGGAGCCAGTACTCGGCGGCCGGCTCGTCCCCGCACTCCCGGCAGTGGCGGCCCAGCGCGTGCGCGGCGGCTGCGGATCCGGCGACGGCGGCGACCCGCCACCAGCCGGCGGCCTCGTCGGGATAGCCGCGCTGGTGGAGGAGGACGCCCAGGTTGTTGGCTGCGGCACGGTCGCCCTCGGCGGTCGCGGCGCGAAGATGGGGTTCGGCTCCGTCGAGGTCGCCGCGGCGCAGCAGCATGGCCCCGAGGACGCTCACGGCCTCGACGTCGCCGGCTTCCGCCGCGAGTCGCAGGCGCATCTCCTCGACGGCCTCCCCCGTCTCGACGGCGTCCGCCGCCTCGTCCCGGCTCTCGTCCGGGGTCGCTTCCTCACCGGAAGGCTGCACAAATCGCCCTGTCTCGAACAGAGTTGCCTTGTCCCCCATAACGTCCATCGTCGCACCACCCGCAACCCGGGTACACCTGGTATACCGCGGCCCGTAAGGTCACTTCAGCGTTTTGTCGACATGCCCACAGAGAGACAAGTCAAACACAGATCACTCAACTCCCCACCGCGGCGCGGCGATCGATCCCCCGGCACATGCGTTCGCACACCACGAAGGCCCGGATCCGTTTCCGGATCCGGGCCTTCGTCTTCAGTAGCGGGGACAGGATTTGAACCTGCGACCTCTGGGTTATGAGCCCAGCGAGCTACCGAGCTGCTCCACCCCGCGTCGTGTTCCACAACCGTACCACGACGCGGAGCGGGCTTGACCAGCGGCGGACTTGATCGGCAGCGGGCTTGACCAGCCGCTAGCTCGGACCGGGACTCGGACTGCTGGTCGCCTTGCCGCCGCCCGCGCCCGAGCCGCTGCCGGCCCGGGGACTCGCCGAGCCCGTCGGACTCGGACTGGCGCTCGTCTTGGCGCCCTTGTCCGCCTGGGCCTGCGCGTCCTCGGCCCGTTTCAGCGCGGCCTCCAGATCCTTCTGCGCCTTGGCGTACGCGTCCCAGTCGGGCTTCTTCAGCGCCTCCTGGCCGGCCGCGAAGGCCTTCTGGGCGTCGGCCAGCGCCTGGCGGACCGTCGGGTTGGACGACGTCGGGGGCGGCGGGGTCGTGCCCCCGCCCTCGTCCGTCGGCGGCGGGGTCGTGCCCTCCGCGCCGAAGACCTTGTTGAGGGCCTCGTCCAGGGTGTCCTCGAAGGCGGTGTTGCCTCCGTAGGTCACCAACACCTTCTTCAGCAGCGGGTACTTGAGCCCGCCGCCGCGCACATAGACGGGTTCCACATAGAGCAGGCCGCCGTCGAGCGGAACCGTCAACAGGTTGCCGTACTCGATGTCGGAGTCGCCGCCCTTCAGAAGTCTGATGGACTCGGCGATGTCCTGTTCGGAGTTGAACTGGCTCTGCACCTGTTTGGGCCCGTCGACGGTCGTGCTCGTCGGCAGCTTCAGGACTCTGATCTTGCCGTAGTCGGGGGTGCCCGCCTCGGAGTCGACCGCCATGAACGCGCTCAGGTTGTCACGGCCGTTGGGCGTGAACGTCGTCGTCAGCGAGAACGCCTGCGCCTTCTGGTCGGGCATCCTCATGCTCAGGTAGTACGGCGGCACCGCGTCGCCCGACTTGTTGGACGGGTCGTCCGGCACCTGCCAGACCTCGCTGCCGCTGAGGAACGTCGTCGCGTCCTTCACGTGGTAGCGGCTGAGCAGTTCGCGCTGGACCTTGAACAGGTCCTGCGGGTACCGCAGATGCGCCATCAGGTCGGTCGAGATGGACGACTTGGACTTCACCGTGCCGGGGAACGCCTTCATCCAGGTCTTCAGGACCGGATCCTTGGTGTCCCACTGGTAGAGCTTGACCTCGCCCGTGTACGCGTCGACCGTCGCCTTCACCGAGTTGCGGATGTAGTTGACCTGGTTCTGCTGGGCCACCACCGCGCGGTTGTCGTTGGTCGCGGTCAGCGAGTCGGCCGTGGTGTCGCCGAGGGTCGTACGGGAGGCGTACGGGTAGCCGTTCGTCGTCGTGTACGCGTCGACGATCCACTGGATCTTGTGGTTGACCACGGCCGGGTAGGCGTCGCCGTCGATGGTCAGCCACGGGGCGACCGCCTCGACGCGCTCCTTGGGCGTGCGGTTGTACAGGATCCGCGAACCGTCGCCGATGGCGCCGGAGTACAGGATCTGCGGCTCGCCGAACGCCACCGCGTACGCGGCACGGTTGATCGGGTTGGAGAGGTTGACCCCGCTCTTGCCGGTGTAGCTGGTGGTCTTCTCACCCTGGTTGTCGGAGTAGTCGATCTCCTTCTGGGGACCGCCCACGATCGAGTACGTGGTCGTCTTCTCCCCGTAGTAGACCCGCTGCTCGTAGGTGCCGAGCTCGCCCTCGGAGGGCAGGTTGGACTCGGTGAAGACCGGGCGCCCCTCGGCGTCGGCCGTGGTGCCCTTGGCGGCGACGACGCCGTAGCCGTGCGTGTAGCGGAAGTGGCTGTTGATCCAGTTCTGCTTGTCGACGCCCGCGAGGTTCAGCTCGCGCAGACCGATGACGGTGTCCTCGTCGGTCCCCTTCACGTTGTAGCGGTCCACGTCCAGGTTGGTCGGGAACGCGTAGTACTTCCGCATCTGCTGGAGCTGCTGGTACGTCGGGGAGACGATGTTCGGGTCCAGGACGCGGATGCTCGCGGTGGAGTCGACGTCGTCGCGCAGCGTCGTCTTGTCCTTGGTCGTGCTGGTGCCCGAGTACTCGGTGACCTGCGCGCCGTCGATGCCGTACGCCTCGCGCGTCGCCTTGAGGTTCTTCTCGACGTACGGGGCTTCCTTGGCCTGCTCGTTGGGCTGGACCTGGAACTTCTGGACGATCGCCGGGTACAGCCCGCCGATGAGGATCGCCGAGAGCACCATCAGGCCGAAGCCGATCACCGGCAGCTGCCAGGTACGCCGCCAGAGGGTGGCGAAGAAGAGCAGGGCGCAGATGACGGCGATGCAGAACAGGATCGTCTTCGCCGGGAGATAGGCGTTGGCGTCGACGTAGCGCAGGCCCGTCCAGTTGTCCGTGGCCTTGAAGTCGCTGGACTTCACGGCCAGGCCGTAGCGGTCGAGCCAGTAGGCGACCGCCTTCAGGGCGACGAAGATGCCCAGCAGCACCGACAGGTGGCCGGTCGCCGCGGCGGTGGCGCGCGCGCCCGGACTGGTGACCCGCAGCCCGCCGTACAGGTAGTGGGTGAGCGCGGCGGCGATCAGGGAGAGGATCGTGGCGGCGAAGCCGAAGCCGAGCAGGAACCGGTACCAGGGCAGGTCGAAGGCGAAGAAGGACACGTCGAGGTGGAACTGGGGGTCCTTCTGACCGAACGACACCCCGTTGACCCACATCAGCCACGTCCGCCACTGGCCCGCTGCGGACGCGCCGGCGATCAGGCCGACCAGGGCGGTGATGCCGAGCAGCAGCCAGGTCTTGTACGGCGCGATGCCCATGCGGTAGCGGTCGAGGCTCTGCTGCTCCATGGACATCGCGCTCAGCGGCGGCCGCAGCCGGTGCGCAAGCCAGATGTTGACGCCGACCGCGAGGGCCATCAGCAGACCGAAGACGAAGAACAGCCCGATCTTGGTCCACAGCGTGGTGGTGAAGACCGACGAGTAATGCACCGAGCGGTACCAGAGCCAGTCCGTCCAGAACCCGGCGAACATGGTGAACGCCATGCCCAGGACGGCCAGGACGCCCAGTGTCGTGAGCAGCGTCCGGACACGCCGGGACGGGCGGCCCACTCTGATCCGCGGCCCCGTGGGGCCTCCGCCGCGGTCCGGCATCTGGAAAGCCAAGGTGCGCACCTCGAAAGTCGCAGTAGATCCGTCAGGCCCGCGTGTTCGTGGACCGTTGGTGGCCCCCCGTGATCGCGGGCCCACACCTATGCAACTTACTCACCGTTTACTCGGTTCCCGATTCCGGCCAGGAACGAGAGAGGATTGTGACCATGTCCAACACTCCCATGGCGGCGAGCCCGCTCACCCGGGCCGTGCTCGAGATCGACGAGTACGCCTCCGGCCTCGGCTGGGACCAGCCCGCCCGCCTTTTCGCCCTCGTAGACACCGCTCGGCTGCGCGCCCAGGAGCCGTCGCTCGCCGCCCAGCTCGGCCTTCAGGACGAGCCCGAGATCACCGGCCTCACCCCCATCGAGCAGGACGAGGTGCCGACGGACAAGCCGCTCGACGAGTTCCTCGCCACGATCGCCTGGCCCGACGCGGTGGTCGGCTGCGCCCTCACCGTGGAGCGTCTGATGCTGCCGCCGTCCGCCGAGGCACAGGTCCCCCAGGGCCTGAGCGACGCGAAGCTCGCGAAGTGGGTGTCGGAGCACCCCGACCGCCAGGAGGTGCGGATGACGGTCGGCGTCCTGCGCGACGGCACCCGCGACTCCGCCCTGCGGCTGCGGGAGAAGGACGCCCCCACGGAGGTCCTCACCGGCGCGGGCCTGGTGCCGGGGCTCGCGGAGGCGCTGTCGGCGACGTTCGCCGAGTAGCCTCTCGCGGGCCTCAGCGGGGTGGCCCCGCGGCTACTTCGTGCACTTGGGCAGGTCGGCGGTGTCGCCGCTGCGGATGTCCTTGAGGGCGCCCAGGGCGTCGTCGATGGTGTTCACCTTGACGAGCTTGAGCCCCGAGGGGGTGTCCTTGGCGGCGGCCGCGCAGTTCTCGGCGGGCGTCAGGAAGTACTGGGCGCCCTGGCTGCGCGCGCCGACCGTCTTCAACTCGATGCCGCCGATCGGCCCGACCTTGCCGTCGTCGTCGATGGTCCCGGTGCCGGCGACGAACTTGCCGCCGGTGAGGCTGCCCGGGGTGAGCTTGTCGTAGATGCCGAGGGCGAACATCAGACCGGCGCTGGGGCCGCCGACGTCGGCGAGCTTGATGTCGACGGTGAACGGGAACGTGTGGTCGGTCCCGGCCGAGATCCCGACGATGGCACGCTTCTGGCCGCTGTCGTCGGAGGTCGCGGTGGTGACGGTGACGTCCTGGGTCCCGGTCGCCGCTTTGTGCGCCTTCTCGGCGGCCGCCTGCTCCTTGGCCGGGACGATGGTGAAGACGACCTTCTCGGCCGGCTTGTGCTTGGTCACCAGCTTCGCGACGTCGCCCGGCTGCTTCACCGCCGCGCCGTCGACGGCCTTGATCACGTCGCCGGCGTGCAGCCTGCCCTCGGCCGGGGAGCCCTTCACCACGGTCGACACGATCACCCAGGACGTCACGGGGACCTTCAGTTCCTTCAGGGCCGCCACCTTGGCGCTCTCCTGGGACTGGCTGAACTCCTCGGCGTTCTCCTGGGTGGACTGCTCCTCGGTCTTGCCGTCCGGGTACAGCGTGTCGTGCGGGACCACCTTGGTGTCGTGCGCGAGCCATCCGTAGACGGCCTCGACGAGGTTCATCCGGTAGTCGGCGCTGGTGACCCGCACGGTGGTCATGTTCAGGTTGCCGCTGGTCGCGTAGGTCCTGCGCCCGGCGATCTGCAGCACGGGCTCGCCGTCGTGGTCGCCGAGCGTGTTCACCGTCGGCCCCGGGGACATCTCCGCGTACGGCACGGGGATGAGCACTCCCGCGCACAAAAGCGCGATCAGCATCAGGGTGGAGGCGAGCATCGTCGCGGTGCGGCGTGGCATGCCTCGACATTACGGGACGCGTCTGTCAGCGCACCGTCAGGGCTGCCACCCGGGTCACGTACGCGAGTGGGGCTTCTCCATGGCTTCTCGGAAGCGGGCGTATCCGTCCAGCTCGGGGCCGTCGCTCCGGGCCTTGCGGGTCCGGTTGGCCCAACTGCCCCACAGGCCCGCGCCGATCGCGGCGACCAGTGGAATCAGCAACCAGACGAGCGCCGCCATGCCGACCTCCCAACCCCGACGAACCACCACAACTGACTGATCAGCAGATTAACCGTCCGCACTGACAACGCTCACGGCAGGGGTGGGGTTACGCAACCGGACGGGTGACCGAGCCGCGGTCGCAGCCGTGCCCGCCGTGAGCCGCGGGTCAGCAGGCGCCGACCCACTCCTGAGTGCCGTCCGAGAACCTCTGGTGCTTCCAGATGGGTACTTCGTGCTTGAGGTCGTCGATCAGCTTCCGGCAGG
This sequence comes from Streptomyces rishiriensis, assembly GCF_003112535.1. GTDB lineage: Bacteria > Actinomycetota > Actinomycetes > Streptomycetales > Streptomycetaceae > Streptomyces > Streptomyces rishiriensis. The sequence goes on from NZ_BEWA01000012.1 coordinate 219,663, forward strand.
CCTCGAAGGCCTCGCCGCGGTGCGGACAGGACACGGCGACGACGACCGCGAGATCTCCCACCACGAGGTCCCCCACTCGGTGGACGGCAGCGAGCGCCCGCACCGGGAACTCGGCGACGACCTTCTCCGCGATCCGCCGCATCTCCGCCTCGGCGCTGGGATGGCAGGAGTACCCGAGGGCGTCGACGTCGGCGCCCCCGTCGTGGTTGCGCACGGTGCCCACGAACAGCGCCGTCCCGCCGGCCGCGTCGTCCCCGACGGCCCCGAAGACCTCGTCCAGCGAGAGGGCGGTGTCGCGAACGGCGATGAGCTTGATGGGGTCCTGCGCTGCGTGCTCGCCGGGATGGTCGTCGATGGCTGCCATACCCCCATCGTGCCGCACCCGGGAGACCAGCCGGAACAGCGTGATCGCCCGGTACACGCGCGTGCCGCCTGGTAGTGACCTACAAAACAACCTGCGAGGCGTGCCTGTCCGGCGGGGCAGGAGCTACGGGGGGGCGGCGGAGCGATCCTGACCGCGCGCCCCCGCCCCTCACCTCCGCCGGGCCTTGCGGGCGCGCCGCACCACGGCCGCCGCGCCCAGCAGGGCGACCGTCGCGCCGGCCGCGCCCGCCGCGGTCGCGTCCTTGCGTCCCAGCCGCCGTCCGACGACGGTGTGCCGCCCGGAGACCTCCGCCAGCAGCTCCGCGAGGACCTCCTCGTTGGTCCAGCGCGGCCGCCACCCCGCGTCGTGCAGCCGGCTCCCGCTCACCACCCAGGGGTACATCGTGTAGGCCAGGTCGCCCGCCGGGGACGGCGTCAGCCCGATCCGGTGCAGCCGGGCCGCGGCGCCCAGCGCGACCGCCGACGGCAGCTCCATCCGGCGGATGCCGCTGAGCTCCTCGACCTCCTCCTGTTCCAGCCACCCGTCGCACCCGACGGCCAGCTCCCCGTCGACCTTCTCCAGGACGGTGTACTCCAGGGCGCTCACCAGGTCCTCGACGTGGCAGAACTGCCAGGCGGGCCGCGACCCCGCGACGACGAGCAGCCGCGGCGACTCGAAGTACCGGGTCAGGGCGGTGTCCGTGCCGCCGACCAGGATCGCGGGCCGCACCACGGTGACGTTGAGCCCCGGGTGCGCCCGGGGCGCGCGCCGGGCGAGCCGTTCGACCTCCAGGAGGTCGCCGACGCCGGTCGCCTCGGCCGTCGCCCGCAGCTCGGCGTCCTCGGACAGCGGCAGCTCGTTGTCCTCCAGCGCTCCGTAGACCATCGCGGAGGTGCACAGCACGACGCGGTGCACCCCGGCCGCCGCGGCGGCCGTCAGCACGGTCTGCGTACCGCGCACGTTGTAGGCCGTCCGGGCGGCGGCGTCACTCCCCAGGTCGAGGTCGAGTGCGAGGTGGACCACGACGTCCGCCCCGCGCAGTTTGTCGGCGATCGCAGGATCGCGGACGTCGAGGATGTGCCACTGCGCCGCGTCGCACTCGCCGCGCCGCTCGTCGATGGCGACGACCTGCTTGACCTCCTCCGACGCGGCGAGGCGCTCCGTGAGCAGCGCGCCCACCCCGTTCGCCGCGCCGGTGACGGCGACGACGGGCCCGCGCGAACCGCCCGGGGTCGATCGGTTTCGCGCTGCGCGAACCTGCGGATCTGGGGAACTCACCAGGTGTCTCCAGCGGTTGTCTTGGCATACGGGCGCGAGTGACGCGTACGTACCAGGTGGCATCCATCCTGCCGCAGGCCAGCAGTCGGCGAAGCACCGAGGCCCGATCGAGCCGGGGTGTCTACGCTGGGTGGTGTTGCAGGGCAGTCGCCGCCGGCCGAGAACCGGTGGCCTTACCAGCCGAGGAACCCCGTGAGTGACACCCCATTCGGATTCGGCCTTCCGCCGGAGGAGCCGGAAGACGGCGACGAGGGCAAGAAGAAGAACTCGCAGAGCGGCGGTGGTCAGGGACCGGCCAACCCGTTCGGTTTCGGCGGGCTGCCCGGCGCCGGAGGCTTCGGCGCTCCGGGCGGTCCCGGCGCCGACAACCCCCTCGCCGCCATGTTCGGCTCGCTGAACCCCAACGATCTGGGGGCCGCGTTCCAGCAGCTCGGTCAGATGCTCTCGTACGAGGGCGGGCCGGTGAACTGGGACATGGCCAAGCAGATCGCCCGCCAGACGGTCTCCCAGGGCACGTCCGACGGCGTGAAGGACGCGAGCGTCGGCTCCTCCGAGCGCACCGCCGTGCAGGAGGCCGTCCGCCTGGCCGACCTGTGGCTGGACGACGCCACCTCCCTGCCGTCCGGCGCCGGCTCCGCGGTGGCGTGGTCGCGCGCGGAGTGGGTCGAGGCGACCCTGCCCGCGTGGAAGGAGCTCGTCGACCCGGTCGCCGAACGCGTCGGCGCCGCCATGGGCGACGTCCTGCCGGAGGAGATGCAGGCCATGGCCGGCCCGCTGATCGGCATGATGCGCTCGATGGGCGGGGCGATGTTCGGCTCGCAGATCGGACAGGCCGTCGGCGTGCTCGCGGGCGAGGTCGTCGGTTCGACCGACATCGGCCTTCCGCTCGGTCCGGCCGGGCGCGCGGCGCTGCTGCCGGTGAACATCGCGGCGTTCGGCAAGGACCTGGGCGTGCCGCAGGAAGAGGTACGGCTGTACCTCGCCCTGCGCGAGGCCGCCCACCAGCGCCTGTTCGCGCACGTTCCGTGGCTGCGCTCGCATCTGTTCGGCGCGGTCGAGGGCTACGCGCGCGGGATCAAGGTCGACACCGCCAAGCTGGAGGACGTGGTCGGCCAGTTCGACCCGCAGAACCCCGAACAGCTGCAGGACGCCCTGCAGCAGGGCATGTTCCAGCCGGAGGACACCCCGGAGCAGAAGGCCGCGCTGGCCCGTCTGGAGACGGCCCTGGCGCTCGTCGAGGGCTGGGTGGACGCGGTGGTGCACGCGGCCGCGAAGCCGCGCCTTTCGTCCGCCGACGCGCTGCGCGAGACGCTGCGCCGGCGCCGTGCCAGCGGCGGACCCGCGGAGCAGACGTTCGCGACGCTGATCGGCCTGGAGCTGCGTCCGCGCCGCCTGCGTGACGCGTCCCGCCTGTGGGCCTCGCTGACGGACGCGCGCGGGGTCGACGGCCGTGACGCCCTGTGGGCGCACCCCGACATGCTGCCCACGGCCTCCGACCTGGACGACCCGGACGGCTTCGTGCACCGCGAGCACATGGACTTCTCCGAGCTGGACAAGATGCTCGGTGAGGCCGCGAGCGGCGGCGGTCCCGGCGACGGGCCGAACCTGACGAAGGACGACGGCACGAAGAAGGAAGACGGCCTCAAGAAGGACGACGGCCTGAAGCAGGACGGCGACGAGAGCGACTCCAGGGGCGACGACACCGAGTGAGGCTGTACGACGACGCGGTCCTCGTCCTCAAGGGGTACGAGGGCCAAGAAGAGCTGCGCCAGTCCTACCTGGACCATCTTTCGGCGCATCCGGACGGCATGTGGAAGGCCTGCCGGGACGGGCACGTCACGGCGAGCGCGCTGGTGATCGACCCGGCACAGGAGCGGGTGCTGCTGACGCTCCACAAGAAGCTGCGGATGTGGCTGCAGATGGGCGGGCACTGCGAGCCCGTCGACGGGACGCTGGCGGCCGCGGCGCTGCGGGAGGGGACCGAGGAGTCGGGCGTTGCGGGGCTGACCCTGCTGCCCGGCGGCCCGGTCCGGCTCGACCGGCATCCGACGCCGTGCGCCTGGCACTACGACGTCCAGTACGCGGCGCTGGCCCCGGCCGGATCCGTGGAGGCCATCAGCGACGAGTCCCTCGACCTGCGCTGGTTCCCGTACGCGCAGGTGGCGGACGTCGCCGACGAGTCGGTCGTACGGCTGCTGGAGGCCACCCGCGCGCGGCTGTGAGCCGAACGGGTAAGGGGCGGCCTTCCAGGCGGTCGCCCCTTACGTCGCGTCGTCGTCGAGCCCGGCGATCAGCTCCAGGCGTTGCCCTGGTTCTGACTGCGCGCCCCGTGCTGGCCCATGCCGTACTGGGCGGCCAGGCCGGAGCCGATCGCCGCGTTCTGCGGCGGCAGCAGCTCGCTGGGCTGCACGAGCGCGTAGCCGGAGCCCATGAAGCTGAGCTCCCAGCCCTCACCGGTGTTGCCGCGCCGGCGCCACACCCCGGAGGAGTGGGTCTGCGCCTGCATCTGCACCCGCAGCCCGGTGGACCAGGCGACGATGGCGTCGGCGTCGCAGTTGACGTACTTGTCCGGGGTGACCTGCATCATCAGGGGCGCGCCCGAGGTCATCAGGGCGACCTTGCCGCGGCCGGTGATGTTGAGCTGGTACTTCCCGGAGCCGGAGATGCCGTAGAGGCTGTCGACGGCGATGACCTCGTGGTGCAGCGAGGAGTCCATGGCGAGCACATAGCTGCTGTCCACGGTCAGGCCGTCCTGCTCCACCTCCATCACGTGGATGTGCTGGGCGAGGTTGGCGAGGTAGACCGTGCCCTGCCCGTGGCAGCGCATCAGGTCCAGCCCCTCGCCGGTGTACGCCCGCGCGCGTCCCTGCTGGTTGCTCAGGTACTCGGCGTCGAACTCCATCAGGCCCTGGTAGGCGACCATCGTGCCCTTGCGGGCGAGGATGTCGTCGTGGCCTTCCAGAGCGACCCGGAGCATCTGCTTGTTCTGCAGACTCCAGCGTTCCTGGGTCTGCGAGTCGTTGTGCGCGAAAAGTGGGCTCTGCATGACGTTTCTGGCTCCCCCTCAGCCCCGGACCCGGAGGCGGTCGGTGCTGTCCTCGCTGGGCTGGACGACGACGATGCCCTGGCCGGAGAAGGCCATCTGGTAGGCCTCGCCGCTGCCCCGGCCGATGAGCGACTGCGCCTTGAAGCTGCGCTTGCCCTTCACCTTCAGGTTCGGGGACCAGGCGACGAGCGCGTCGGGGTCGACGTACGTCTCGTCCTCGCCGCCGCCGCAGTCGACCACGATCGGCTTGCCCCGGGAGGTCAGCGCGACCCAGCCCTGGCCGCTGATCTTGGTGTTCCACAGGCCCTGGCCGGCGAACTTCGCGAGCCCCTTGACGCGCTCGACGCCCCAGGTGAGGTGAGCGTCGAAGGCGAGCAGGTTGGTGGCGTTGACGGAGATGCCGTCGCCGTTGAGGTTGATCACGACGACGTTCGCGCCGTAGTCGGCGAGATAGAGCAGACCGTCGCCGGTGCACTTCATCAGGGGCGCGCCCTCGCCGGTCATCCAGTCGCGCGCGATCTGGCGCACGGCCGGCGGGTTGGGCTCGTACTGCACGAAGCCCTCGTAGGCGACCATCGAGCCCACACGCGCGAAGAGGTCGTTGCCGGTCTGCATGGCGACCTTCAGCATGTGGTCGCCGTGGTTCTCCATGCGGGCGGTGACGGGTGCGGGGGCGTAGCCCGCGAGCGGCTGGTTCATGACGGGCTCCCTCAGACCTCGTACGGCTGGACGACGATGAAGTTGCCGGGAGCTCCCCGGAACTGGAGGTTGACGCTCTCGCCGGTGTCGCCGGGGTAGGCGTTGCGGCGCATCCGCACCTGGCTGGAGACGACCACCTGGGAGGCGGCCGACCAGGCGACGACGGCGTTGCAGTCGGCGAACGTGGTGGGCGTGACCGGCAGGACGACGGGGGTGCCGTGCGTCTTGACGACGATCGTGCCGGTGCCCTGGAACTGCATGGTGAACAGCGCGCCGCCGGGAATGCCGTGCCCCTCGATGCGGCGGACCTCGTACTGGAGGCTCTCGTCGAAGGCGAGGACGTTCTCGGCGGAGACGCAGATCGCGTCGCCCTGGAGTTCGATGGGGTGTACATGGGTGGAGTTCTCGGCGAGGAAGACCTGCCCCTGGCCGGTGCAGCGCATCAGCTGCATCTCCTGGCCGGTGGCGTTGCCGACGATGCGGCCGGCGAACCCGGCGCCCTTGTAGCTGAAGTCGACCTTGCCCTGGTAGAGGACCATGCTGCCCTGGCGGGCGAGCACCGGCTGCCCGCCCATGCCGAGGTCGACGCGGATCAGCTTCTTGTTCTGCTGCGTCCAGCGTTGCCCGGTGGGCGTCTCCTTGAACTGCTGGAGGGCGGCGGTCACACCGGCGCCGCCCTGCGGGGCGCCCTGGGGCACGCCGTACGCCTGCTGGCCGGGGAGCTGCCCGAACGGCGGCTGCTGGCCGTAGCCGGGCGGCGGGGCCGGCTGTCCGTAGCCGGGCGGGGCCTGCGGCGGCTGGGGCTGCTGGCCGTAGCCGGGCGGCATGGGCGCGGTCGGCGCGGGGCCGTGCCCGTAGGGCTGCTGCGGCGGCTGGCCGTAGGGCGCCGGGACGGGGCCCGGGGGCGGGACATGGCCGCCGCCGGGCGGGGCCAGGGGCGCGACGATGGTCGGCGCGGCGTGCACCGAGGGCGCGGGCGCCGGGGCGGGCGGCAAAGTCGCGCCGGGCGGGGGCGCGAAGCCCTGCGCGGCGGGCTGCGGCTGATACGGGGCGGGGGCCGGCGCCGAGGGGGCTCCGAAGGCGGGGGGAGCGAAGCCGGGAGCGGCGGCGCCGGCCTGGGGCTGCGCGGGCGCGGCGGGCGTCTCCTCCTCGGCGACCTCGCCGCCGAAGTTCTTCAGCAGCGCGTCCAGACCGCCGTCGAAGCCCTGGCCGACGGCCGCGAACCGCCAGACGTCCTTCAGGTAGAAGTCGCCCAGCATCACGGCCCGCTCGGTGGTGAACTCCGCGCCGCTGAACGCGTAGCGGGCCACTTCCTCGCCGCCCGCGACGATCCGGAGGTGGCCGGAACCGATCTGCGACATCTGTCCGGCGCCGTCGAGGGTGGCCGTGAAGGAGAGCTTCTGGATCTGGGGCGGGATCCGGTCCAGGGTGATGCGGAAGGACTCGGTGTCACCGGCCTGGGCGCCCAGGAGCTGGATGGACTCCTCGGGCGACTTCGGCTGGTTGAAGAAGACGAAGTACCGGTCGTCCGAGAGTCGCTCGTCGGCGTCGAGGCCGAAGCAGCTGATGTCGAAGGTCAGGCCGGGTGCGGTGATCTGCACGCCTACGTACAGATCGGTGCCTGCGGTGAGGTCACTGATCTTGGCCTTGTGGCCGCGCTGGAATTCCCTGGGCATGCGTAACGACCGTCCCCCATCCCGATTGCGAGTGCGTCGCGTCAGGCTAACGGCAAAGTCGGACAACGCACGATGTCGGTACAGACCCGGTACACAACCGCGTCACATGAGGTCACACGCGTTCACCGCGCGCTCGGAGCGGGTCACTCCCCGCGTGCGTCGGGCGGGTGGGGCAGCCGCTCGGCGGCCACGACGCCCTCCAGATAGCCGCGTGCGCGCTCGGTGCGCGGGTACGCCTCCAGCAGCCGCCAGAAGTCGGGGCCGTGGCCGGGCACGAGCAGGTGCGCGAGCTCATGGGCGAGGACGTAGTCGATGACGTACTCGGGCATGCCCTTGAGGCGGTGCGACAGCCGGATGCTGCCCTCGGCCGGGGTGCATGACCCCCACCGCGTGTTCTGGTTGGTCACCCAGCGGACCGAGGCCGGCCGGGCCCGGCCCCCGAAGCACTGGGCCGACAGCCGCTCCGCCCGCTCGGCCAGCTCGGCGTCGCCCGGCACCCGCCGGCTTTCCTGGGCGGCGAGCTTGTCGAGCATGACGCCCACCCAGCGTTTCTCCTCGGCCTCGGACATGCGGGCCGGGATCAGCACGATGGTGCGGTCGCCCTCGCGGTACGCGGAGACCGTCCGCCGTCGACGGGCGCTCCTGCGGACCTCGATCGCGCTCGCCCGTGGGCCGCTCGGCGGCTGGCTCGTCGTACTGCGCTGTGGTGTTCCGGCGCGGTGCAGTGGGTCGGCGGACACGCCCCGACGTTACCCGCTGCACACGGGGGAAGTCCCGACTCCGGGGCGGTTCGGTTCCGATCTCTCCTGTCACGTTTGCCTCGTACGACGCATTTGTACGATGAACACCGCTACCTGTGGACAACTTTCGGCGGGCTCCGGCGGGGCCGGGCATGCTGGCACTCGTCGGCGGAGCGAGGACACCCCACGCCCCGCTCCGTCGACGTGACGGGGAGTTTCCAGGCATACGGGGGCCTTCGATGCATCCGACGGTGAAGCCCGCGCTGCGGCGCGGCTGGCGTGACCTCAACACGGTGCAGTTCGGGATGACGCCGGCGCACGCACTGACGCTCGGTCCGGTGGACACGGCCACCGGGAGTTTTCTCGACCTGCTGGACGGCACGCGCGGACTCGCGCTGCTACGGGAGGAGGGCCGTCGCATGGACCTGCCCGACGGCCACGTCGACCGGCTGGTGGAGCGGCTGTCCCGGGCGGGACTGCTCGACGACGCGCACGGCGGCGGACCGGACGCCCACGCGCTGCGGGAGAAGAAGGAGGTCATGGACCGGCTGCGCCCCGATCTCGCCGCGCTCTCCCTTCTGACGCCGGAACCGGGCGACGCGATCGAGCACCTGGCCGCCCGGCGCGGGCTGCGGGTGCAGGTGCGGGGCGCCGGCCGGGTCGGTGCGGTGCTGGCCGCGCTGTTGTCGGGGGCGGGGATCGGCGAGGTGGACGTGCAGGACGGCGGCCGGGTGGAGCCGGGAGACGTCGCTCCGGGCGGACTGCCGGCCGAGGCGATCGGCGAGCGCCGGGACGAGTCCGCCCGCCGCGCCGTGCGCCGGGCCGCACCGGACCGCCCGCCGCGCAGGTCCCCGGGGTCGCCGCACCGGTCGGACACCCCGGGCTTCGGCCTGGTGATCCTGGCTCCACGGGACGACGTGTCCGTGCACGCCCCCGCGCCCTCGGCGGCGGAGCCCCTGATCGCCTCGGGCACGCCCCACCTCTATACCGGTGTCGTGGAGGGCACGGGCGTAGTCGGTCCGCTGGTGCTGCCGGGTGAGACGGGCTGCGCGGGGTGCCTGCAGCAGGAGCGCGTCGACCGCGATCCGGCCTGGCCGCGGCTGGTCGCCCAGTGGCACTCCGGCGGAAAACGAGCGGCACGCGCCTGTGACCTGGCCCTGGCCACGACCGTGGCAGGGCTGGCGGCCGCCCATGCCCTCGCCTTCCTCGACGGCCGGACCCCGGCCGGCGAAGGCACACGCTGGGAGGTCAGCGCCCCCGCCCTGCAGTGGCGCGCTCGACCGGTACGGCCCCACTCCGCGTGCCCGTGCGGTGCCGCCCGCAAAGGTGAGCGGGAACACCCCTCCGAGGACCGGGGATCACACGCGACAATGGACAGGCATCGGCATCCGACGGAGCATCGCCGTACGGCGGACGCGACGCGGCTGTCTGGGACTTGGAGGGCGCATGTCTGATCTTCCCCGGAAGGCGGTCACCCGGACCGCCAAGCTCGCCGCGCTCCCGCTCGGCTTCGCCGGGCGGGCGACCTGGGGCCTGGGCAAGCGGATCGTGGGCGAGTCCGCGGAGATCGTCGGCCGCGAGCTGCAGCAGCGCACCGCCGAGCAGCTCTTCAAGGTGCTGGGCGAGCTGAAGGGGGGCGCGATGAAGTTCGGGCAGGCGCTGTCCGTCTTCGAGTCCGCCCTGCCCGAGGAGGTGGCCGGCCCCTACCGCGCGGCGCTCACCAAGCTCCAGGACGCGGCGCCGCCGATGCCGACGCGCACGGTGCACTCCGTGCTCACGGCACAGCTCGGCGCGGACTGGTCCGAGCTGTTCCTCGAGTTCGACGACAAGCCGGCCGCGGCCGCCTCGATCGGCCAGGTGCATCGAGCGGTGTGGCACGACGGCCGGGAGGTCGCCGTCAAGGTCCAGTATCCGGGGGCCGGCGAGGCACTCCTGTCCGACCTGAACCAACTCAGCCGGTTCGCAAGGCTGTTGGGCCCGCTCATCCCGGGCATGGACGTCAAGCCCCTGATCACCGAGCTCAGGGACCGGGTCTCCGAGGAGCTCGACTACGGGCTGGAGGCGCAGGCCCAGCAGGCCCACGCGGAGGAGTTCGCCGCCGACCCCGACGTGGTCGTCCCGGCGGTCGTCCACCAGTGCGACCAGGTCCTGGTCACCGAGTGGATCGACGGCGTGCCGCTCTCCGAGGTGATCGCCGACGGGACCGAGGAGCAGCGCGATCGCGCCGGTCAGCTGCTGTCCCGCTTCCTGTTCTCCGGTCCGGCACGCACCGGCCTGCTGCACGCCGACCCGCACCCCGGCAACTTCCGTCTCCTGCCGGGCGGCCCGGGCGGCGAGGACGACTGGCGGCTGGGGGTGCTGGACTTCGGCACCGTGGACCGGCTCCAGGGCGGGCTGCCCGATCCGATCGGCGAGTCGCTGCGCATGACCCTGGACGGCGAGGCGGAGGCGGTCTACGAACTGCTCCGCAGGGAGGGCTTCGTCAAGGAGTCCATCGAGCTGGACCCCGACGCGGTCCTCGACTACCTCCTGCCGATCATCGAGCCGGCCCGGGTGGAGGAGTTCACGTTCACCCGCGGCTGGATGCGCAGCCAGGCGGCCAGGATCGCCGACATACGCTCCCCCGCCCACCAGTTGGGCAAGCAGCTCAACCTGCCGCCTGCCTACCTCCTGATACACCGGGTGACCCTGAGCACGATCGGCGTGCTGTGCCAGCTCGGCGCGACGGTGCGGCTGCGCGAGGAACTGGAGGAATGGCTGCCCGGGTTCCTCCCGGAGGAGACCCCGGACGACCAGGGAGCGCTGGAGGAACTGGAAGAGCTGGAGGCCGGGGATTCGGTCGCGGAGGCGTGAGGAGCGGACGGCGTGAGGAGCGGACGGTGTGACGCTTCTCACCACCATTCGGAGTCCAGTCGCCCCTCGATCGCCCTGAGGTTGTCGCGGGCACAGGCCTCGCAGTAGTAGCGCCGGACGCCGTGCTCCACCGAGCAGGTCCAGGTGACGGGCGGTGGCTGCGCGGTCTGCGCGCCGCAGCGCGCGCAGGTCACAGGGCCGGGCTCGGACGAGGAGTCGTCCCGGTCGCCGTCTCCGGCTCGGTCACTGGCTCCGGCTCGGTCACTGGCTCCGGGAGGACTCGTCATCCTCGGGACGATAACCCCGCAGCCCAGCGGTCCGCTCGTACAACGCACCGCGGGGGCCGGCCCGTTCGGAGGGACCGGCCCCCGCGGGGAGAGCTTCGCCCCCCGGTGAGTCGGGAGGCCACCGCTTCAGGCGGGTGTCGTTACTGCATCACGGCCATGGCGAGCGCCCGGCGGGCGCGCAGCGAGGCGCGCTCCGCCCGACGCTGCATCCGGCGAGCGGCCAGCAGGCGCGCGGCCTGACGGCCCTGCTCGGCCTCGCGCAGTCGGTCGTGCATATGCGCACGAGCCAGGGCTTCTGGGATGAGTTGCATCTCGCGGGTCCTGTTCTGACGCGAGTCGTACGCGCCGGTGGTGGTGACGTCTTCGGTCGCGGAGCCTGCGGGCTCGCTGGTGAACGGCTTCATCGGGGCCTGCTTCTTGGGGTCTTGCGTGAGGGGGCGGTCGATCGTTCCTGCGATGCTCATGCTGTGACCGGGTTCTTGCGCGGGCGACCACGCGGCCGCTTGCGGGCGACGACGACACCCTGGACGAACAGCTCGCCACCCCAGACGCCCCAGGGCTCGCGGCGCTCCTTGGCACCGGCGAGGCAGGCCTCGATCAGCGGGCAGGTGCGGCACAGGGACTTGGCGTACTCGACGTCGGCCGGCGTCTCGGCGAAGAAGACCTCCGGGTCGTAGGAACGGCAGGGGACGGGCACGCCGAGGTTCTCGATGGCGTCGTCGAGCGCGGTGAGCGCCGTGAGCGGGGTCAAGGTGGGGTCCTTCGTGAGGCCGGGCGGGGGGAACGTGTCGGAAGGCGGTACGGACGGGGCGTGCGCTTCGAGTTGCACGGTGTGTTTTTCCTCGTCTGGTCGGTCCGGTCCGGTAGGACCGGTTGTCGGCGGGTACCGGGTTCTTTTCTTGTCCCGAGGCCCCTTCGCTCCGTCGTCCCCGTGATCGGGACAAACAGAAGGGCCGCGGATCCCGGGTGGGGTTCCGCGGCCCTGAAGGCGCCGGCCTGATCGACGATCAGGCTGGATCACTCCAGGGTTCCGGCCCACGGAAGGCCCACATCAGGTAGTGCTGCGTCGTCTGCTTCCGGAAGCCGGCACCGGTTGCCGCAAAGGCATAGGCATGCGCCTGTCCCTTTACTGCTTCCAGTGCCTTGGTCGGTCGCTCATTGCGCTCGCGGACGGGAAGATCCGCGGAGGCAACGGAGGAGGACGCCAGCCGGCCGGCGCTGATGCCGGACAGACCGGTGCCCAGGGTCGAGGCGCCGAGCGTGCAGGTGGAGACGACAGAGAGATCGGTCAGTTTGGCGGCGGAGCTGCGGTTGATGATGATCACTGGAATCGCCTCCTCTCGGCGTCTCGGGGGACCGGGGGTGAGCCCAGTCCGACGGATATGCAAGTACAGCACGGAATCAGGGCCTTGGAGAAGGCCGCCGTTCCCGTGTCTAAGAACCTATGGGGATTGCCGGGGCATGCGCAAACTATTTTTTCGACGAGTTCGGATCAATCCCCCGGGCCTCGCCCCTCAGTCCTCCGCGTCGCCCTCCGCAACGTCGTGGCCTGCGCAGATGGCCAGAACGTCGGCGCCGTAGCGGTTGAGCTTGCGCACGCCGACCCCCGGGATCCGCGCGAGCTCGCCCTCCTCCTCGGGCACGGTCTCGGCGATCGCCATCAGCGTCTTGTCCGTGAAGACGCAGTACGCCGGCTGTCCGCTTCGCCGCGCCTGGACCGCACGCCAGTCCCGCAGCCGTTCGTAGAGCCCCTCGTCCATGTCGGAGGGGCAGTCCTCGCAGCGCATCAGCTTCATCTCGCCGGCGTCGGTCAGGGTCCGTCCGCAGACCCGGCAGCGGGCCGGACTGCGCTGGGTGCGGCGCGGCGCGACGGGCGCGAGCGCCGCCGCGCCGGCGAAGCCACGCTCGATGCCTCCCGCGCCTCCTGCGCCTCCGACGCCGGCGCGGCCGGCTGCGGCGCCCGAGCCGGGGCGCAGGCCGTCGAGGAAGCGGCTGGGACGACGGTTGGGGCGGCCGCCCGGTGAGCGGGAGAGCGCCCAGGAGACGTGGAGGCGTTCGCGGGCCCGGGTGACCCCGACGTAGAGGAGACGACGCTCCTCCTCGATCTGCTCGTCGGTCCTGGCGTAGGTGATCGGCATCATGCCCTCGGCGACGCCGACGAGGAAGACGACGTCCCACTCCAGGCCCTTGGCCGAATGCAGGGAGGCCAGGGTGACGCCCTGGACGGTCGGGGCGTGCTGGGCGCTCACCCGCTCGTCGAGTTCGGCGACCAGGTCGGCGAGCGTGGCGCCGGGCTGGGCCGCGGAGAAGTCCTGGGCCAGGGCGACGAGCGCGGCCAACGACTCCCAGCGTTCTCTGACGGCTCCGGAGCCCGCCGGCGGCTGGTTGGTCCAGCCCTCGCCGGAGAGGACGGCACGCACCTGGGAGGGCAGGTCGACGGCGTCTTCGAGAAGGGCGTCGTTGCCGCCGAAGCGGGCCGCGCCACGCAGGGCGACCCCCGCCTTGCGCACCTCGGGCCGGTCGAAGAAGCGCTCGGCGCCGCGCAGCTGGTACGGGACGCCGAGGTCGGCCAGAGCCTGCTCGTAGGTCTCCGACTGCGCGTTCGTGCGGAACAGGACGGCGATCTCCGCGGCCGGGACGCCCGCGGCGAGGAGTTCACGGATACGGCGGGCCGCGCCCTCCGCCTCGGCCGGCTCGTCGGGGTATTCGCTGTAGGCGGGCTCGGGCCCTGGGGCCCGCTGGGAGACCAGCTCCAGACGGTGGTCCGCGGCGCGGCCGCGGGCCTGGGCGAGCAGGCCGTTGGCGAGATGGACGACCTGGGGGGTGGAGCGGTAGTCCCGCACCAGCTTGACGACGGTGGCGCCGGGGTGGCGGGTGCGGAAGTCGAGCAGGTGGTCGGGGGTGGCCCCGGTGAAGGAGTAGATCGTCTGGCTGGCGTCGCCGACCACGCACAGGTCGTCCCGCTCGCCGAGCCACAGTTCGAGCAGGCGCTGCTGCAGGGGGCTGACGTCCTGGTACTCGTCGACCACGAAGTGCTGGTACTGGGCGCGCACCTGCTCGGCGATGTCGTGCCGGTCCTGCAGGACGGCGACGGTCAGCAGCAGGACGTCCTCGAAGTCGATGACGGCGCGGGCCCGCTTGACGTCCTCGTAGGCGGCGTAGAGCTGGGCGATCTCGGCGGGATCGCGGGGGATCTCGCGGCCCGCCTTGGCGGCGGCCAGGGCGTAGTCGGCCGGGACGGTCTGGGTGACCTTGGACCACTCGATCTCCGCGGTGGCGTCCCGCAGCTCGCCGCGGTCGAGCCGGATGCGGCAGGCGGCGGCCGCGTCGGCGACGAGCTGGATCTTGCGGTCGACGAGCCGGGGCAGCGATCCACCGATCGCTTTCGGCCAGAAGTACTGGAGCTGGCGCAGGGCCGCGGAGTGAAAGGTGCGGGCCTGGACGCCCTGGGCTCCGAGCTGGCGCAGCCGGCCCCGCATCTCGCCTGCGGCACGGTTGGTGAAGGTGACGGCGAGCACGCTGGAGGGCTGCAGGATGCCGGCGCGGACTCCGTAGGCGATGCGGTGGGTGATCGCGCGGGTCTTGCCGGTCCCGGCTCCTGCCAGCACGCACACCGGACCGCGCAGGGCGGTGGCGACCTCGCGCTGCTCGGGGTCGAGCCCTTCGAGCACCGCGTCGGCCGAGTCCGGTGCCTGCGGGAAGAGGGAGGAGTGCGTTGCTGCTGTCACACCGCCATGCTGCCAGGTCCCCGGAGGCGGGCGGGTCGGTTGTCCACAGGCGGGCCCTTGCAGTCGTACTAATGCGGCGAGCGTCACCTCGGCGCCCGCCCCCGGCGTCGGCTCGCGGGAATGGCAGCCCTGTCACGGACGTTCTCCCCCTACGACCGCCTGTCCCCCCGACCCGCCGAAGGAGCACGAGAGACATGCTGGGCACCGTGACGATGTACAGCACCACGTGGTGCGGCTACTGCCAGCGGCTGAAGAAGCAGATGGACCGCGAGGGCATCGCGTACACCGAGATCAACATCGAGCAGGACCCGGATTCCGCCGCGTTCGTCGAGAAGGCGAATGGCGGAAACCAGACGGTGCCGACCGTGCTCTTCCCCGATGGTTCGACGCTGACGAACCCGTCGCTGGCGCAGGTGAAGCAGAAGATCGGCGTGTGACCGTGTCCGGCGCGTGACCGGGCGCAGCCGTACGAGGAAGGGCGGCCCCGAGCTCTCGGGGCCGCCCTTCGTCCGTGTCTGCGTGTCGGGTCAGACGCCGCGGGTGGGCAGCGGCTTGCCGTACCAGAGCTCGATCAGACGGGCCGCGATGGAGATCCCGTAGGGGGGAAGCACCTCGCCGGACTCGAAGGCGGCGCCGAGTTCGTCGCGGGAGAACCAGCGGGCCTCGTGGATCTCGTCGCCGTCGACGTCGATGTCGGTGGACGTGGCGCGGGCCATGAAGCCCAGCATGAGGCTGGACGGGAAGGGCCAGGGCTGGCTGGCGATGTACTCGACCGGGCCGACGGTGATGCCGGCCTCCTCGAAGACCTCACGGCGCACGGACTGCTCGATGGACTCGCCGGGCTCCACGAACCCGGCGAGGGTGGAGAAGCGGCCCTCGGGCCAGTGGACCTGGCGGCCGAGGAGGATGCGGTCGTCCTCGTCGGTCACGGCCATGATCACCGCGGGGTCGGTGCGCGGGTAGTGCTCGGCGCCGCAGGCGGGGCAGCGGCGGACGTGGCCGGCCGCGGCGATGACCGTGCGCTCGCCGCAGCGGGAGCAGAAGCGGTGGGTGCGCTGCCAGTTCTCCAGGCCGACCGCGTGCACCATGAGCCCCACGTCGCGGGGTGACAGGAGCAGTCCCGCCTCGCGCAGTCCGGCCGGGCGGGCGGACTGGTCGATACGGCCGGGCAGCGCGTCCTTCTGCAGGGCGAAGTAGCTGACGCCGTCGTCGTCGGTGCCGAGGAAGTAGCGGTGCGCCTCGGTCAGGGGCGCCTCGAACGACGGGGTCATCACGAGTTCGGTGCGGCCGTCGGGCGCCTCGTCGATGAGGACCTGGCCGCCGGAGACGACGAAGCATCGCGTCGTCGGGTGGCTCCACGCCGCGGCCAGCCAGGCCTCGTCGAGCCGGTGGTGGGCGGCCCGGTCGACGCCGCTCGGCGCGGTGAGCGAGAGGGGTCGATCGGCGTTCTGGTCGGTCCAGGTGGTCACGGGTACTTCCAACTCCCCCGGTGGAACGGTTGTTTCGGCGGGCGGTTCAGTGGGACGTACAGAAGGCGACGACCGGTTCGGGTGCGGTGCCGTGGTGCGGGGCGGTCTCTCCAGTCTGCGCCCCGCGCGCGGGCCCTCCGGGCCGATCGGCGACGTCAGGGCGCATGACGCCAGTTCTCCGCGAGGTCGCCCCAGAGGTGGGCGGCGGTCTCGACGCCCTTGAGGAGGAGGTCCAGCTCGACCTTCTCGTTCGGCGCGTGCCAGCCGTCCGAGGGGACGGAGATGCCCAGGAAGAGCACGGGGGCGCCGAGGACCTCCTGCAGGTCGGCGGCCGGTCCGGAGCCGCCCTCGCGGGTGAAGCGGACGGGCGCTTCGAAGGCGCGGCCCATGGCGCGGACCACGGACTGCAGCGCCGGGTGGTCGAGCGGGGTCAGACACGGGCGGGTGGCCGGGCTGAAGGTGATCTCGTGCCGGATCCCGGCGGGCAGCTGCTCGGCGGCCCACGCGCGGACGGCCTTCTCGACGCGCTCGGGGTCCTGGCCGGCGACGAGTCGGAAGGACAGCTTCACGAACGCCGAGGACGGGACGATCGTCTTGCTGCCGGGGCCCTGGTAGCCGCCGCCGATGCCGTTGACCTCGGCGGTGGGGCGGGCCCAGATGCGCTCCAGGGTGGAGTGTCCCGCCTCGCCGTGGGCGGCGTGCGACCTGGCGGTGCGCAGCCACTGCTCCTCGTCGAAGGGCAGCTCGGCGAAGAGTTCGCGCTCACGGTCGGTGAGCTCGACGACTCCGTCGTAGAAGCCGGGGACGGCCACGCGCGCGTGGCCGTCGTGCAGGGCCGC
The DNA here is from genome assembly GCF_003112535.1 of Streptomyces rishiriensis. Lineage (GTDB taxonomy): Bacteria > Actinomycetota > Actinomycetes > Streptomycetales > Streptomycetaceae > Streptomyces > Streptomyces rishiriensis. The sequence goes on from NZ_BEWA01000012.1 coordinate 236,642, forward strand.
CACCAGGCGCGCGACCGCGGTGGCCGGGTTGGGCACGGCGCCGCCGAAGGAGCCCGAGTGGATGTCCTGGTCGGGGCCGAAGAGCCGGATCTCGCACTCGGCGAGACCGCGCATGCCGGTGCACACGGTCGGGGTGTCCTCGGACCACATGCCGGTGTCGGAGACGATCACGGCGTCCGCGGCGAGCCGCTCCGCCTGCCGCTCGACCAGCTCGCGGAAGTTCGGGGAGCTGGACTCCTCCTCGCCCTCGATCAGCAGCTTGAGGGTGACGGCCGGGGCCGGGCGGCCGGTGGCGGCGAGGTGGGCGCGTACCCCCAGGGTGTGGAAGAAGACCTGGCCCTTGTCGTCGGCCGCCCCGCGCGCGTAGAGACGGTTCTCGCGCACGACGGGCTCGAAGGGGTCGGTGTCCCAGCCGTCCTCGCGGGCGGCGGGCTGCACGTCGTGATGGCCGTAGACCAGGACGGTGGGAGCCTGCGGATCGCCGGACGGCCACTCGGCGTACACGGCCGGCGCACCCGGCGTCGGCCAGACCTCCACGGTGGGGAAGCCGGTCTCCCTGAGCTTGGCGGCGAGCCAGTCCGCGCTGCGCCGCACGTCGGGCGCGTGGTCGGGCTGGGCCGACACCGACGGGATGCGCAGCCACTCGGCGAGGTCGTCGAGGAAGGCGGCGCGATGCTGCTCGATGTACGTGCGGACGGCGCTGACGGCACTGTCAACGGGATGGCTCATGGTCACGAGCCTATCGGCCCGCGCCGGCGTCCTCGCCGGGCCCATGGACGCGCTGTGCCCGCCCGGCCGGCGCGTCGCGGTCGCTCCCGGCGGCCTCTTCCCCGGTCAACAGGCGCTCCAGCGCGGCACGATCGGGCAGTCCCTGCGGGCGTACGACGTCGCCGGTGCGCACGTACAGGAACCCCGCTGTGACGGATTCCACGGGGACGCCCTGCTGCTCGGCCCACGCCAGCCGGTACAGCGCGAGCTGGAGGGGGTCGGCGGTGCGAGCGCGGTGGGTCTTCCAGTCGAGGATGTCGTAGGTCGCCGAGTCTCCGTCGCCCTCCTTGTAGACGGCGTCGATGCGGCCCCTCACGACGCGGCCCGCGAGGGCGAGCTGGAAGGGCGCCTCGACGCGGTAGGGCGTGCGGTGGGCGTACTCGCTGCGTTCGAAGGCGTCCTTGAGCTCCTGCAGGTCGCGTTCGTCGGCGATCTCGGCGTCGTCCCCGGGCAGTTCGTCCGGCCCGAGCAGGGGGAGCGTCAGTTCCTCGAAGCGGGCCTCCACCCAGGCGTGGAACCGGGTGCCCCGGCGCGCGGCCGGTTGCGGGGGGCGTGGCATGGGGCGCGCGAGTTCCTGGGCGAGACCGTCCGGGTCCGCGGCCAGGCGCAGCACCTGTGAGGCGGTCAGGGTCGTCGGAAGAGGGACGTCCGTCACGCTCCGGCGGGCGCGCATCAGTTCCCCGGCGAGCGCGTCGAGGTCACGGTCCCAGGAGGCGACGGCGCGGGCCTCCTCGGGGGTGAGACGGTTCCCGCGCGGGCGCGCGGCGCCGAGCTCGGGGGCCGTGGCCTGGTGTGGCACGGAGGGGCGGGCTGCGACGGGGCGGTCCGCGAAGGGCGCGGCCTCAGCAGTCGTGTCCTCGAAGGGCGCGTCCTCGAAGGTCACGTCTTCGAAGGGCTCGTCCTCGAAGGGGTCGGCCTCGTCGTAGGGCGGCTCGTCCTCGTCCTCGTCCGGCGGAGGGGGCCAGTCGGGGTCGTCGTAGGCGTCCGGGTCGTGGGCGGCCGCCGCGTGGCCGTCCTCGTGTGCGGCGAGGTTCTCCAGGTGGGCGAGGACCGTCTCGGCGGCGGCGCGGCGGCGGGCCAGCGCGGCGTCGTCCAGCGGGAGCGGCCACACCTGGTCGAGGGTGGCCCGGTGCAGGGCGGGGTTCTCCGCGCCCTCCTCCGGCTCGTCCGCCCAGACCTCGATCTCGCCGTGTCCGGCCGCGCAGTGGTCGTGCAGGGCCTGGAGGAAGACGGATGGACCGCGCGGCTTCTTCTGGGTGGGACCCCACCAGTGGCCGGAGCCCAGAAGGAGGGAGCGCGGCCGGGTGAAGGTGACGTAGCCGAGGCGGAGCTCCTCGGTGTGCTGATGTTCCTTCATGGCCTCGTGGAAGGCCTTCATGCCGCGCGCGTCCCAGGACGCCACGTCGGGGAGCGTGTCGGCGTCGCCGCGCAGCTCGTGCGGCAGCACCTTGGCCTGCGCGGTCCACTTCTCGCGGCCCTGACCGCTGGGGAAGGCGCCGTCGACCAGGCCGGGGACGACCACGACGTCCCACTCCAGGCCCTTGGAGCGGTGCGCGGTGAGCACCTTGACGGTGTTCTCGCCGCCGGGGAGCGCGTTGTCGAGGCCCTTCTCGTACTGGGCGGCGGTTCGCAGGAAGCCGAGAAAGGCCAGCAGGCTCGCCTCGCTCTCGTGGGCGGCGAAGGAGGCGGCGATGTCGAGGAAGTTGGACAGGGTCTCGCGGCGGCGGGCGGCCAGGGCGTGCGGGGACGCCGACAGTTCGACCTCCAGCCCGGTGACGGCCAGGACGCGGTGCAGGACGTCCATCAGAGGGTCGGCCAGCGAGCGGCGCAGGTCGCGCAGTTCGGCGGCGAGGCGTGCGAAGCGCACGCGCGCGTCCGGCGAGAAGGGCAGCCCGTCGTCGTCCCCGGCGCCTCCGTCGCCGTACAGGGGCGTCTCCAGGAAGGTGTCGAGGGCGTCCGCGAGCGATATCACCTCGGACGGGTCGACCCCTTCGACGGCCTCGGCGAGCCGGCGGTCCGGGTCGTCCTCGCCGTCCCCGCGCGCGTGGCTGACGAGCCGCCGGGCCCGCCGGCCCAGGAGAGCGAGGTCGCGCGGGCCGATGCGCCAGCGCGGGCCGCTGAGCAGCCGGACCAGGGACGCGTTGGCTCCGGGATCCTGAAGGACCTCGCAGACGGCGACGAGGTCGGCGACCTCGGGCAGATGCAGGAGCCCGGACAGCCCCACCACCTCGACGGGCACGTCCCGGGCGACCAACGCGCCCTGGATCTCCGCGAAGTCGGTGGCCGTGCGGCACAGGACGGCGATCTCGCCTGGCGCCTTGCCGGTGCGCACGAGATGGGCGACGTTGTCGGCGATCCAGTCCATCTCCTCGGCATGCGTGGGCAGCAGGGCGCAGCGGACCACTCCGTCGCGTTCGGCGCCGGGGGCGGGGCTGAGCGCCTCCACGCCCGCGTGCATGGCGCGCAGGGGCTCGGCGAGGCCGTTCGCGAGGTCCAGGAGGCGGCCGCCGCTGCGGCGGTTCTCGCTGAGGGACTGGCGACGCGCCCTGCTTGCGTCGGCGTGCGCGAAGTGTTCTGGGAAGTCGTCGAGGTTGGCGACGGACGCGCCGCGCCAGCCGTAGATCGCCTGGCAGGGGTCGCCGACGGCGGTCACGGGGTGGCCGGTGCCGCCGCCGAACAGGCCGGCCAGGAGGATGCGCTGGGCCACCGACGTGTCCTGGTACTCGTCGAGCAGGACCACGCGGAACTCGTCCCGCAGAAGGGGGCCCACTTCGGGAACCTGGGCCAGTCGGGCGGCCAGGGCGATCTGGTCGCCGAAGTCGAGCAGGTCGCGCTCGCGTTTGGCGGCCCGGTAACGCAGCACCAGGTCGGCCAGTTCGCGCCGGGCGGCGGCCGTCTCCGGCGCCTTGCGCAGATCGGCGTTGGTGAGTTCGGCCCCCTCCAGGGAGTGCAGCAGCCCGGCGTCCCACCGGCGCAGGTCCTCGGGCCGCACGAGGTGCTCGGCGAGCTCGGCGTCGAGCGTGAGGAGGTCGCTGATCAGGTCGGCGAAGGAGCGGGTGAGCGACGGGTAGGGGCCGGGCGCCTCGCGCAGCACGCGCGCGGCGAGCTGGTAGCGGGTGGCGTCGGCGAGCAGGCGGGCCGTCGGCTCCAGCCCGATGCGCAGGCCGTGATCGGTCAGCAGACGGCCGGCGAAGGCGTGGTAGGTGGAGATCGCGGGCTCGCCCGGCGGGTTGTCGGGGTCGATGACGTCGGGGTCGGTGACGCCTGCCCTGACGAGTGCCTTGCGGACGCGCTCGGCGAGTTCTCCGGCGGCCTTGTTGGTGAAGGTCAGGCCGAGGACCTGCTCGGGAGCGACCTGGCCGGTGCCGACCAGCCACACCACGCGCGCCGCCATCACGGTCGTCTTGCCCGACCCGGCTCCGGCCACGATCACCTGCGGGGCGGGCGGCGCGGTGATGCAGGCCGTCTGCTCCGGGGTGAAGGGGATCCCGAGGAGCTCCTTGAGCTGCTCGGGATCGCTGATACGGGCGGGCATGAGGAGAGGCTAGCGGCGGCCACTGACACTCGATGACAAATCGCCCGCCACTCCGGGAGAAGCACAGGTCAGCGGTGGTGGTGCGGTCCGTCACACCGGCGCCGGAGGACATCGCCCGGCAGCTGCCGACGCCTGTTCCCCCGGCTTTCTCGACTCACTCGTCCACCCCGGCTCCTTCGGTTCGCGCGGGCGGCTCGGCTCACTCGACGACGTGCCGCCCTTCGGGCCGGGCGCTGCAGGAGGCGCGGAACGCGCAGTGGGCGCACTGCTGGCCGGCGGTCGGGGTGAACCGCTCGTCGAGGACCTTGCCGGCGGCCGTGGCGAGCAGGTCGCCGACCCACTCCCCCTCCAGCGGCCCCTGGGCCTGCACCTTGGGCAGGACGTCGCCGCCGTCCCGCTTGGCGGCGCCCTGGCGCAGCTGGACGAGTTCGGCCCCGCCCGGCACGGGCCGTACGCCGTCGAAGGCCTCGTCGACGGCGCCTTCGCGCACGGCGAGCTGGTAGACGGCAAGCTGGGGGTGCCGCTCCACCTCGCGCGCGGTGGGCGCCTGCTTGCCCGTCTTGAAGTCGACGACGTAGGCGCGGCCGTCGCCGTCCGCCTCCACGCGGTCCATCTGGCCGCGGATGCGGACCTCGTACTCGCCGGCTTCGAGCGTGACGTCGAAGTCGTGTTCGCTGGCGACGGGTGTGCGGCCCGTGCGGTCCATCACATGCCACTGCAGGAAGCGTTCGAGCGCCACACGCGCGTGTGCCTTCTCCTGTGCGGACTTCCAGGGGGCGTCGAAGGCGAGGGCGTTCCACACGGAGTCGAGGCGTTCCATGAGGACGTCGAGGTCGGCCGGGGTGTGCCCGGAGGCGACCTCGTCGGCGAGGACGTGCACCACGTTGCCGAAGCCCTGGGCGACGGTGGCGGGGGCGTCGGCCTTCACCTCGCGGCCCAGGAACCACTGCAGCGCACAGGTGTTGGCGAGCTGGTCGAGGGCACTGCCGGAGAGCACGACCGGCTGGTCGCGGTCGCGCAGCGGCACCTTGCTCTCGGTCGGCTCGAACATGCCCCACCAGCGGTAGGGGTGGGCGGCCGGCACCAGGGGCCTGCCGTCCTCGTCGGCGAGCGCCGCGAGCCGGGCCAGGCGACGGGCGGCGGCCTCCCTGAGCGTGGCGGAGGCGCGCGGGTCGACCGTCGTGGCGCGCAGTTCGGCGACCAGAGCGGCGACCGACAGGGGGCGGCGGGGGCGGCTCGTCACGTCCTTGGGTTCGACGCCGAGTTCGGTCAGGAAGCGGGAGGGCTGGTCGCCGTCGTCCGCGGGCGCCTTCACGGCGGTGACGACGAGCCGCTCCCGCGCGCGGGTGGCGGCCACGTAGAAGAGGCGGCGCTCCTCGGCGAGCAGCGCACCCGGGGTGAGCGGCTCGGCGAGTCCGTCGCGGCCGATGCGGTCGGCCTCCAGGAGGGAGCCGCGGCGGCGCAGGTCCGGCCACAGGCCCTCCTGCACGCCGGCCACCACGACAAGGCTCCACTCCAGGCCCTTGGCGCGGTGGGCGGTCATCAGACGCACCGCGTCGGGGCGCACGGCCCGCCGCGCGAGGGTGTCGGCGGCGATGTCCTCGGCCTCGATCTCGGCCAGGAAGTTCAGGGCGCCGCGCCCGCCGGTGCGTTCCTCCGCGCGCGCGGCGGTGGCGAACAGCGCGCACACGGCGTCAAGGTCCCGGTCGGCGTTGCGGCCGGCCGCGCCGCCGCGCCGGGCGGCCCGCTCCAGGCGCGCGGGCCAGGGTGTGCCGTCCCAGAGGTCCCACAACGCCTCCTCGGCCGTGCCGCCACGCGCGAGACGCTCACGGGCCGTAGCCAGCAGCGCGCCCAGGCGCTGGGCGCCGCGCGCGTAGGCCGGGTCGTGGGCGACCAGCCGCTCCGGCTGGGCCAGCGCACGTGCGAGCAGAACGTCGGAGGGCGGCGGCAGCGGGTCTCCAGCAGCACGTTCCTCGTCGCGCAGCGCACGGCCGAGGCGGCGCAGATCGGCGGCGTCCATGCCGGCGAGAGGCGAGGCGAGCAGGGTGAGGGCGGTGTCGGTGTCGAGCCAGCAGCCGTCGGCGCTTCCGGCGTCCTGGGCGCGCTCCACGGACACCACCGCTTCCGCGCCCTCGGCGCCGTCAGGGTCCCCCGCGCCGTCGGGGTTTCCCGCACCCTCGGGGTCCCCCGTAGCGTCGGGGTTTCCCGCGCCATCGGTGTCCCGCGGGCCTTCGGGGTTCCGCGCGTCGTCGCTGTCCTTGTCCCCCGGGCCACCGGTGTTCCGCGCGTCCTCGATGTCCCGTGCCGTCTCCGGGGCATGCGCGCCTTCGGGCTCGGCGTCCTCGGGCTGGGGGTCCTCGGCGGGTGGCGTCGAGGCGGTCGCCTGCGGCGGGGCGGCCTCTGCCGTGGCGACCGCCCGCAGTGCCGCCAGAAGGGGGGCGACCGCCGGTTCGTGGCGCAGGGGGAGGTCGTCGCCGTCGATGTCGAGGGGGACGCCGGCGGCCGTGAGGGCGCGGCGGACCGTCGGGATCGTGCGGGAGCCGGCGCGCACCAGGACGGCCATCTCGCCCCACGGCACGCCGTCCTCCAGGTGCGCCCGACGCAGGATGTCGGCGACGTTGTCGAGCTCGGCGCCCGAGGTCGGGTACGTGTGGACCTCGACGCTGCCGCCGTCCCGGGCGGCGGAGAGTTCCCGGTGCGCGCGGACCTTCTCGGCGGGCAGGCGGGTCAGCGGCATCCGCCGGGTCAGCAGCCGGGTGGCGGCCAGCAGGGCTGCTCCGGAGCGACGGGAGGTGCGCAGGACCTCGACGGGGGCCGGACGGCCGTCGCGGCGGGGGAAGGCCTGCGGGAAGTCCAGGATGCCGTTCACGTCGGCACCGCGGAAGGTGTAGATCGACTGGTCGGGGTCGCCGAAGGCGACCAGGGTGCGGCCGCCGCCGGCGAGGGCGTGCAGCAGCCGCACCTGGGCGGGGTCGGTGTCCTGGTACTCGTCGACGAACACCGCGTCGTACTGCGCGGCGAGCTGCTCGGCGACCTCGGCGCGGTGGGCGAGGAGGACCGCCCGGTGGACGAGTTCCGCGTAGTCGATCACGCCGTGCAGGTCGAGCACGTCGAGGTACTCGGCCAGGAAGGCGGCGGCGGCCCGCCAGTCGGGACGGCCGATGCGGTGGGCGAAGGCGTCCAGGGAAGCGGGGTCGAGGCCCAGCTCGCGTGTGCGGGCCAGCACCGCGCGGACCTCGTCGGCGAAACCGCGGGTGGTGAGGCAGGCGCGCAGTTCGCCCGGCCACCGCACGTGCGCGAGGCCGAGCCGTTGCAGGTCGAGCTGGCCGGCGAGCAGCTCACGGACCGCCACGTCCTGCTCGGGGCCGGACAGCAGCCGCAGGGGTTCGACGAACAGCTCGGCGTCCTGGTGGGCGCGGACCAGGGCGTAGCAGTACGAGTGGAAGGTGGTCGCCTGGGGCGCGTGGGCGGCGCCCATGCGCAGGGCCATCCGGTCGCGCAGTTCGACGGCCGCCTTGCGGCTGAAGGTGAGCACCAGGATGCGCGCGGGGTCGCCGCCGCGGGCGATCCTCGCCGCCACGGACTCGACGAGCGTGGTGGTCTTCCCCGTGCCCGGTCCCGCCAGGACGAGCAGCGGACCGGTGCCGTGGTCAACCACCGAGCGCTGGGCGGCGTCCAGACGAGGGGGGTCCACCCGGGCCGCCGGGGTACGCACCAGTCGGTAAGCGCCACGGTTGCCCTGTCGCCCCTGGGGGTGCGGCAGGCGCCTGGTGGAGGAAGAGGAGCTCACGTGGTTCGCCGGTCCTGGTGGGTGTGCTGGTTGACGGAGCGACGCTCGGGAAGAGCGGTGATCGCGGGATGAGGGGGACGTGTGCAGCCGACGCTACGCCGACCGGCAGCCCGGAAAGACAGCTTCCGCTTCTTCCCACGCGACCCTGGTCGCCCACGCGACCCTCGTCGCCCACGCGACCCTGGTCGCCCGGACGGCTTGGCTTGCCCGCACAGCCCTCCCGGCCCGCAGGCCCGGCGCGTCCCTCGCCCCTCGAACGTACGCCATGTCACGGACGTGCCCTTTTCGCGCCGTTTCCCCCGTACGGGCCACAAGATCCCCCCAGCCTCCCGCGATGGCGGAAGCTGTCAGGTGTGACCTCCCGCGTCCTCGCCGCCGTCCCATCTCGCCCGTCTCATGTCGAGACGCGGCACATGGCCCTCGGCCGCCCTGCTCGCCTCCTTCAGCGGGGTGCCCTCGGCGCGGTAGTGGTTCAGCGCGCGCAGCTCGTGGCCGGGGAGCAGCACCCCGTCCGCGCGCACCACACGCCACCACGGGGCGGCGCCGCCGTAGAGCGCCATCACCCGGCCTACCTGTCTCGGCCCGCCCTCCTGCAGCCATTCCGCGACGTCCCCGTACGTCATGACCCGCCCGGGCGGGATCAGCTCCGCGACCTCGAGGACCCGCTCGGCGTACTCCGGCAGCGCGTCGGTGTACTCCGGGCGGGCGTCGTCCGGAAGGCTCTGCTCACTCATCCGCCCCATCCTGCCTCACGGCACCGACAATGCGACGGGCCCGTGACTCCGTGTGCCCCTCGCACACCGGCGGTCCGTCGGGCAGACTGTGCGCCCCCGCATTTGCACCCTGATGCCCCCGTGTGTCGGTGCGGCATGCCACCATCGTGCGGGCGGTGACCGGTGATACGAGACCAAGAAGAGACGATGAAGCAGCAGGGCGTGCAACCTGAGGGCGCGGAAAGCACCTCTGACGCTGCGTCGCGCCCTGACGTCGCAGACGAGCCGCCGGAGGAGGTGCACATCGACGAGGTGGAGGGCGACGAACCCCTGCTTCCCGCGCGCGTGCACCGTCCCTCCGACCTGATGCGCCTGCTGATCGGCGTGCTCGCCGTCGTCGTCCTGCTGGCCATCGCCGCCTTCGCGCACGGAACCACCTCGGGCCTCGAACAGGACATCAACAAGGGCACCGGGCAGGCGCCCGATCTCCTGATCAAGATCGCGGGGCTGGCGTCCAGCATCGCGATCCTGCTGGTGCCCGTCGCGTTCGCGATCGAGCGGCTGATCAAGCGGGACGGACTGCGCATCGCCGACGGCGTGCTCGCGGCGGTCCTCGCGCACGGCGTGACCCTCGCCACCGATCTGTGGGTCGCCCAGGGCGCTCCGGGATCGATCCAGGAGGCGCTCACCCAGCCCTCCCCCGGTGACATCCACGCCCTCACCGACCCGGTGCACGGTTACCTGGCGCCCGTCATCGCCTACATGACGGCCGTCGGCATGTCGCGGCGGCCGCGCTGGCGCTCGGTGCTGTGGATCGTGCTGCTGCTGGACGCCTTCTCCATGCTCGTCACCGGCTACACGACGCCCTTCTCGATCATCCTCACGGTGCTGATCGGCTGGACCGTCGCGTACGGGACGCTGTACGCGGTCGGCTCACCGAACGTGCGCCCCACGGGACGGACGCTGATGGCGGGCCTGCGGCACGTCGGGTTCCGCCCGGTGAGCGCGGCCCGCGAAGAGGTCCCGGACGCCGCCGAGGGAGACCGCGGCCGACGCTACTTCGTCACCCTGGAGGACGGTCCGCCGCTGGACGTCACCGTCGTCGACCGGGAGCAGCAGGCCCAGGGGTTCTTCTACCGCGCGTGGCGCAATCTGGCCCTGCGCGGCTTCGCCACCCGCAGCAGCCTGCAGTCGCTGCGCCAGGCGCTGGAGCAGGAGGCGCTGCTCGCCTACGCGGCCATCGCGGCGGGCGCCAACGCGCCGAAGCTGATCGCGACCTCGGAACTCGGCCCCGACGCGGTGATGCTCGTCTACGAGCACACCGGCGGCCGCACTCTCGACTCGCTGGCGGACGAGGAGATCACCGACGATCTGCTGCGCAACGCCTGGCACCAGGTGCGGGCGCTGCAGTCGCGGCGGATCGCGCACCGCCGGCTCGCGGGCGACGCGATCCTGGTGGATCGTTCCGGCACGGTGATCCTCACCGATCTGCGCGGCGGCGAGATCGCGGCCGGCGACCTGCTGCTGCGCATGGACGTCGCCCAGCTGGTGACCACGCTCGGGCTGCGGGTCGGCGCCGAGCGTGCGGTGACCTCCGCGGTGGGCGTGCTCGGACCGGACGCGGTCGCGGACTGCCTGCCGATGCTGCAGCCCATCGCGCTGACGCGCTCCACGCGCGCGACGCTGCGCCGGCTGGCACGCGAGCGGGCTCAGCGGGAGCGCGAGGCTGTCCTGCTGGCGTCCCAGCAGGCCAAACAGGCACGCCTGGAGGCGACGCACCACGACGACGCCGGGACCGTCGCCCCGGAGAAGCCGGGCAAGAAGGCCGAACGCGCTGAGGCGCGGGCCGAGAAGCGGGCCATCGACGAGGCGGTGGAGGAGGCACGCGAGGAGGATCTGCTGACGCAGATCCGGCACCAGGTGCTGCTCATCCGCCCCCAGGCGCCGGTCGAGCCGGCCCGGCTGGAGCGGGTGCGGCCGCGCACCCTGATGAGCTTCATCGCGGGCGCCATCGGCGCGTACTTCCTGCTGACGCAGCTCACGCACATCGAGTTCGGCCCGCTCATCGAGAACGCGCAGTGGGGCTGGGTGGCCGCCGCCGTGCTCTTCTCGGCACTGAGTTACGTGGCTGCGGCGATGAGCCTGCTGGGCTTCGTCCCGGAGCGGGTGCCGTTCCCGCGGACGGTGGGCGCCCAGGTCGCCGGTTCCTTCGTGAAGATCGTCGCTCCGGCCGCGGTCGGCGGGGTCGCGCTCAACACGCGCTTCCTGCAGCGCGCGGGGGTGCGCCCGGGTCTCGCGGTGGCCAGCGTCGGCGCCTCGCAGCTGTTCGGGCTCGGCTGTCACATCCTGATGCTGCTGTCGTTCGGCTATCTGACCGGGACGGAGAAGACGCCGTCACTGTCGCCGTCCCGGACGGTCATCGCGGGTCTGCTCACGGTGGCGGTGCTCGTGCTCGTGGTGACCTCGGTGCCGTTCCTGCGCAAGTTCGTCTCCACGCGCGTGAGGTCGCTGTTCGCCGGGGTCGTGCCGCGCATGCTGGACGTGCTGCAGCGGCCGCAGAAGCTGGTCACCGGCATCGGCGGCATGCTTCTGCTCACCGCGTGCTTCGTGATGTGCCTGGACGCGTCCATCCGCGCGTTCGGCGACGGGTCGACCTCGCTGAGCATCGCCAGCGTCGCCGTCGTCTTCCTCGCCGGCAACGCGCTCGGCTCCGCCGCGCCGACGCCGGGCGGGGTCGGCGCGGTCGAGGCGACCCTGACGGTCGGTCTGATCGCGGTCGGGCTGCCCAAGGAGGTCGCGGCTCCCGCGGTGCTGCTCTTCCGTCTGCTGACGCTGTGGCTGCCGGTGCTCCCGGGCTGGCTCGCCTTCAACCACCTGAGCCGCAAGGGCGCCCTGTAGGGCCCGCCCGGCCGAGCCGGACTGCCGTCCCTCGTACGGGCCCGCGCCCCGCGCGCGTGCCCGCACACCGCCGCAGGATGGGTTCATGCCGAATCCCTCGCGTCCGCGCGTCGCCGCCGTGACCGCCGCCTGCGCGCTGTTGTCCTCCCTGGTGGCGGGCTGCGGCGACGAGGCACACGACGGGGCACGCGACGAGGGGCTGACGGCCCAGAAGCTGACCTGGAAGGACTGTCCCGCCCCCTCGCAGGCGGAAGGAGGGGGCGGTGCGCCCTCCGCGCTGCCGCACGGCGGGGCATGGCAGTGCGCCACCATGAAGGCGCCCCTCGACTGGGCGGACCCGCACGGCGACACCGTCGGCATCGCCCTGATCAGGGTCCGGGCCGACGGCGACCGCAGCAGGCGCATCGGCTCGCTGATCTTCAACTTCGGCGGCCCGGGCGGCTCGGGCGTCTCCACGCTGCCCGCCTTCGGCGACCAGTACGCGGCCCTGCGCACCCGCTACGACCTGGTGAGCTTCGACCCGCGCGGCGTCGGCCGCAGCGCCGGCGTGCGATGCGAGAACGACCAGCAGCTCGACGCCTACTTCCAGCAGGACTCCACACCCGACGACGCCACGGAGCGCACCGCCCTGCTGAAGAACACCAAGAAGTTCAACGCGGCCTGCGAGAAGAACTCCGCGAAGATGCTGCCGCATGTGCGGACCACCGACGCGGCCCGTGACATGGACCTGATGCGCGAGGTGCTCGGCGATCGGAAGATGCACTACTTCGGCATCTCCTACGGCACCGAACTGGGCGGCGTGTACGCCCACCTGTTCCCGAAGAACGTGGGGCGGGCGGTCTTCGACGGCGTCGTCGACCCCACGCAGACGTCCGAGCAGGGCTCGCTCGGACAGGCCAGGGGCTTCCAGCTCGCGCTCGACAACTTCGCCGACGACTGCACGTCCAAGACGGAGGACTGTCCCGTCGGGGACACGGCGCGCGACGTCGAGGACCGGATCGCGGAACTTCTGCGGGCCCTCGACCGCAAGCCGATCCCGGGCATCTTCCCGCGGGTGCTGACCCAGAGCGCCGCGACGAACGGCATCGCGCAAGCGCTGTACGCCAAGGAGTTCTGGACGTACCTCACCGAGGGCCTCGAACAGGCCTACGCGGGGGACGGCCAGACCCTGATGCTGCTGTCCGACCTGATGAACGGGCGCAGCGAGAACGGCGAGTACAGCAACCTCACGGCCGCCAACGTCTCCATCAACTGCGCCGACGACAAGCCTCGCTACTCGACCTCCTACGTGCAGGAGAGGCTGCCCCGGTTCCGCGCCGCCTCCCGCGTCTTCGGGGACTTCCTGGCCTGGGGCATGGTGAGTTGCACCGACTGGGCCGTGCCGGGCGCCGCCGACCATCCGGACGTGAGCGCGCGGGGTTCCGCGCCGATCCTGGTCGTGGGCAACACCGGGGACCCGGCGACCCCGTACGAGGGCGCGGGCAAGATGGTGGACGCGCTGGGCCGGGGGGTCGGGGTCGAGCTGACGTACAAGGGGCAGGGTCACGGCGCGTACGACAGCAAGAACAAGTGCGTGCAGGCAGCGGTGAACGGCTACCTGCTGAACGGCACTGTGCCCGCCGCCGGAACCGTCTGCTCCTGACGCCCGCCGCACTCCCGGACGGACCTCTGCGGATTGCGAAAACCCGCAGGTCAAAAGGTTATCCACAGGCTCCGACGGGCGGATCGTCCGCCGCCTACCATGGCCTGACAGCCGTCCGCCGCCGAGCGCGGGCGGCCTGCGAGGGGGGAAGTGCAATGGCGCGATGGGGACGATGGACGGCGCTGGGGGCCGCCGCCGCACTGCTGGCGACGGGCTGTGGCGGCGCGTCGGGCGGGAGCGGGGACGGCAAGGGGAGCACGGCCGACGCGCACGCCCCGACCGGCTCCTCCGCGACGCCGGGCGCCGCGGTCGCCCTGCCCTCCTCTCTGACCCGGCAGAAGCTGGACTGGGGACGCTGCAAGAACACCGCGGACTCCGCCGCGCCGGACGGCGACTGGCAGTGCGCCACGATGAAGACGCCCCTGGACTGGTCGAGGCCGGACGGCGACACGATCGGCATCGCCCTGGTGCGCGCCAGGTCCCGCGCGAGCGGAGGCGACCGGGCGGGCTCGCTGCTGTTCAACTTCGGCGGCCCCGGCGGCTCGGGCGTCTCGACGCTGCCCGCGTTCGGGTCCGTGTTCTCCTCGCTGCGCGAGCACTACGACCTGGTGAGCTGGGATCCGCGCTCGGTCGGCGCCAGCGAGGGCGTCCGCTGTCGCAGCGACAAGGACATCCAGGCCGCCGAGTCGCTGGACTACACCCCCGACACCCCGGCCGAGGAACAGGCCTTCTTCCAGGACGCCACCGACTTCGGCAAGGGCTGTGCGAAGGCGGCGGGCACGCTGCTGGCGCACGCGTCGACGACCGACAGCGCCCGCGACATGGACCTGATGCGCGAGGTGCTCGGCGATCGGAAGATGCACTACTTCGGCATCTCCTACGGCACCGAACTGGGCGGCGTGTACGCCCACCTGTTCCCGAAGAACGTGGGGCGGGTCGTCCTGGACGCGGTCGTCGACCCGAGCGCCGACGCGGTGGGCCATGCGCGGAACCAGGCGCGCGGCTTCCAGCGCGCGCTCGACGACTACCTCGAGTCGACCGGTGAGGACCCGAAGAAGGGCAGCCAGGAGATCGCGGACCTGCTGGACCGGCTCGACGCCAGGCCGCTGCCCACCTCGGGCGGGCGGAAGCTGACGCAGACGCTCGCCCTCACCGGCATCGTCGTGCCGCTGTACAGCGAGCAGAGCTGGCCGCGCCTGACCACCGCCCTGGCGGCGGCGAAGGACGGGGACGGCACCGAGCTTCTGGCGCTCGCCGACGGCTACAACGACCGCGACTCCTCGGGGCACTACGGCACGTCGGCCCACTCCCAACGGGTCATATCGTGCCTGGACGACCGGCAGAGGCCGACCGCGGAGGCGACGAAGAAGCGGCTGGCGGAGTTCGAGAAGATCTCGCCCGTCTTCGGGGACTTCCTGGGCTGGGACACGGCCGGCTGGTGCCACGACTGGCCGGTGGCCGGACAGTACGACACCCCGGAGGTGAGCGCGGCGGGCTCGGCTCCGATCCTGCTGGTCGGCAACACCGGGGACCCGGCCACGCCCTACGAGGGCGCGCGCAGGATGGCGGACGAGCTCGGCAAGGGGGTCGGAGTGCTGCTCACGTGGAAGGGCGAGGGGCACGGCGCCTACACGAGCGGGAACGCCTGCGTCGGCTCGACGGTGAACGCCTACCTGCTGAAGGGGACGGTGCCGAAGGACGGCAAGGTCTGCTCATGACGACGGCGGGGGCTGCGCGCACTCGTGGCGCGCAGCCCCCGCCGATCCGACCGGGCGACCCGATGGGCGGAGCGAACGGTCCCGTCAGTAGACGGGCTTGCTCGGCTCGATCTGGTGGACCCAGCCGATCACGCCACCGCCGACGTGCACGGCGTCCGAGAAGCCCGCGGACTTCAGCACGGCGAGGACTTCCGCACTGCGGACACCCGTCTTGCAGTGCAAGACGATCTTCTTGTCCTGCGGCAGGCCCTCCAGGGCGGTGCCCATCAGGAACTCGTTCTTCGGGATCAGCTTGGCGCCCGGAATGGAGACGATCTCGTACTCGTTCGGCTCGCGGACGTCGATGATCTCGATGTTCTCGCCGTCGTCGATCCACTCCTTGAGCTGCTTGGGAGTGATCGTGGCACCGGCCGCCGCCTGCTGGGCCTCCTCGGAGACGACGCCGCAGAAGGCCTCGTAGTCGATGAGCTCGGTGACGGTGGGGTTCTCGCCGCAGACCGCGCAGTCGGGGTCCTTGCGTACCTTGACCTGCCGGTACTGCATCTCCAGGGCGTCGTAGATCATCAGACGGCCGACGAGCGGCTCGCCGATGCCCGCGAGGAGCTTGATGGCCTCGTTGACCTGGATGGAGCCGATCGACGCGCACAGCACGCCGAGGACGCCGCCCTCGGCGCAGGAGGGGACCATGCCCGGGGGCGGGGGCTCCGGGTACAGGCAGCGGTAGCAGGGACCGTGCTCGGACCAGAAGACCGAGGCCTGTCCGTCGAAGCGGTAGATCGAGCCCCACACGTACGGCTTGTTGAGCAGCACGCACGCGTCGTTGACCAGGTAGCGGGTCGCGAAGTTGTCCGTGCCGTCGACGATCAGATCGTACTGACCGAAGATCTCCATCACGTTCTCGGCTTCGAGCCGCTCTTCGTGAAGGACCACGTTCACGTACGGGTTGATGCCGAGGACGGAGTCGCGGGCGGACGCGGCCTTGGAGCGGCCGATGTCGGCCTGGCTGTGGATGATCTGCCGCTGGAGGTTCGACTCGTCGACCTCGTCGAACTCCACGATGCCGAGCGTGCCCACGCCCGCCGCGGCCAGGTACATCAGCGCCGGCGAGCCCAGGCCGCCGGCGCCGACACAGAGCACCTTGGCGTTCTTCAGCCGCTTCTGCCCGTCCATCCCCACATCGGGGATGATCAGGTGGCGGGAGTACCGTCGGACCTCGTCTACGGTGAGCTCAGAGGCTGGCTCGACCAGGGGTGGCAGCGACACGGGGACTCCGTTGGTCGGTCGATCACTACAGTTGTTCTCCCCGTAACACTGCCACGGCCTTCTTCATTCCGAGACACCTGTTCCAATGCGCGAGACGATGTCGTCCCAGTAGCCGGGCATGGTCTCCCAGGGGTCGGCCAGGCCCGCGCGGTCGGGGCCGTCGGTGAACCAGATCGTCCCCGCGCCCTGCCAGCGGGCGATGCGCAGCGCCTCGTCGAGATGACAGCGCGGCACCCCGTGCACGAGGTGGCAGAAGCGCTCGGGCGGATGCTCGGCGGTCCACTCCGCCACCTGCGACCAGCGGTAGTCGGTCCAGGGGCCGCGGAAGGTGACCAACTGGTCGGCGTGCTCGGCGTAGCCGGGATAAGGGTGGGCTCCGTGTCCCAGGACGAGGTGGGGCGTGTCATGGAGCGTCCGGAGCGTGTCGGTCGTGCGGCGCACCGCGGGGAGCACGGCCCGCTCGGCCGGACAGCGGTCCAGGAGGAAGCCGTCGACCTGGTACCAGCCGAGATGACGCCGTGCGTCGGAGATCACCTCGGCGAAGGCGCGGGCGCCGTGGCGGAGGTCGAGGCGTCCGAGGACGCGGACGCCCGCGTTGCGCAGTCGGCCCGCGGACTCCAGGCAGCGCGGGTCGGGCCGGACGCCGGGCCCGTCGGCGACGTCGAGGACGACCCAGTGCAGCGGCCGGCCGGGGCGGGCGAGCTCGGCCCACTCGGCCGGTGCGAGAAGGGGGTGCGCGAGGCCCGGGACGCCGAGGCCGGTGCGGACGTCGGTGGCGCCGGCGCTCGCGGTGCCCGCCGGTCTACCGGTCAGATACGACATGCCGCCTCCATCCAGATGTCGGCCAGGGACTCCTCGAGGTTGATGCGGGGCCGCCAGCCGAGCCGGTCGCGGGCCGTGCGCACATCTGCCTGCTGCCAGCTGCCGCAGCCGTCCGGATACGGGTACGCGACCGGCCCGGCATGGTCGGCTTCGAGGCGGGGATGCCCGATGGCGCTCCTGAGGTGCCCGCCGGGCGGGCCGTCGAGTTCGTGGAGGGCGCCGCCGTACCCGGCCACGCGCGCGAGGACCGCGGCGGTGTCGCGCAGCCGGACGGCGCGACCCGAACCGATGTTGATGACGCCCTGCGCGGCGGAGAGGGAGGCCGCGTGCACGGCTCGGGCGACGTCCCGGACGTCGATGAAGTCGCGCTGGACGCCGAGGCCGCCGAGCTTGAGCTCGCCGTCCCCGGACTGCATCGCGCGGCGCATGGCCTCGGCGAGCCGGCCCAGCGGGGAGCCGGCGGGCGTGCCGGGGCCCGCGGGCGAGAACACCCGGAGCACGACGGCGTCCAGACCGGAGCCGAGCACGAGTTCGGTGGCGGCGAGTTTGCTGACGCCGTACGGGCCGCCGGGGCGCGGCACGGCGTCCTCGGCGGTGGAGGAGCCGGGCTGGCTCGGGCCGTACTCGGCGCCGCAGCCGATCTGCACCAGCCGGGCGCCGCAGCCGCTGCGGCGCAGGGCCTCGCAGACGGTGGCGACGGCGACGGTGTTGTGCCGGGTGAGCTCGCGGGCGCCGCCGCGGGTGGTGCCCGCGCAGTTGACGACGACCTGGGGGTGGACCGCGTCGAGGAACCGGGTGAGCGCGCCGGGGCTGCCGGACGCGAGGTCGAAGCGGACGTCGGCGTCGTCGCCGCGGCCGAGCGCGGTGAGCTGGACGGCCGGGTCGGCGAGCAGACGGTCGGCGACGAACCGGCCGAGGTAGCCGTTGGCTCCGATCAGCAGGACCCTCATCGTGCCGCTCCCGGGGTGTGCGTCGCGGCGGTAGCGGGGGCCGTGGGTGCTCCGGTCACCCCGTGTGCTCCGGCGACCGCGGGTGCCCCGGTGGCACCGGTGGCACCGGTCGCTCCGGATCGGGAGGTGGTCATCTGGTCTCTCCTTCGAGGGTGTTGCGGTGGGTTGCGGCCGGGTGGAGGCACGCGCGCGTCGTGCCCGCGGGGCACGGTGGGGGCTGCGTCACGCGAGGCGGCCGGAGGTGCGGGCGATGGCGGGCTCGGTTCAGCACGGCTGGTCCGATCGGACGTGGGCGGAGGCCCTGGTCAGCGTCCGGGACGCGTGGATCAGCAGGATCAGGGCGGCGCTCGCGCAGACGAGGGCGGGGATGCCGGCCGGGCCCCATTCGGCCAAGAGGCTCTCGACGGGTGTGGCCAGGAAGCCGCATCCGGGCAGGCGGCCCGCGAAGACGGTGGCCGGGGCGAGCACCTCCGCCGCTCCGACGCCCGCGATGACGACGGCCGGGGCGTGGGAGAAGCCGTGCACGGTGAGAAGGCGGGCGAGGAAGAGGAGGGCCCCCAGGGTGAGGACGGGGGCGTAGTCGGCGGGCTCGCCCAGCACGGCGGCGCACAGGGCGGTCAGGGCGGTGAGCGCGCACAGGAACAGGGCGAGGGCGGCGAGCAGCAGCGGCTGCACACCGGCCGCGAACTCCTCCAGGCCACGGCTGGAGTTCAGGCGGCGGCGGGCCCGCACGGCGAGGAAGTGGGCGCTCCAGGCCGCGGGCGCGCAGGCCAGGGTGAGAGTCAGCAGGGGGGCGGCGGCGAACGGCCAGGGGCCGCCGGACGTGCCGTCGGGCAGGGCGTCGGGGCCGCCGTCGACGGCGGCGCGCAGCAGGCCGTCGCCGAGGGCGGTGTAGCCGATGAGCCAGCAGGTCCAGGCCTCGGTCCGCAGGCCGTGGTGGGCACGGCGGGGCCCGCTCAGGGGGCCCCGGCGCAGCGTCGCGTGCACGGCGAGCGCCACGGCGAGGAGGCCCGTGGCGGCGACGAGGAGGCAGGTCCGCCCGTCGGTGAGGCGTACTCCGGTCAAGGCCGCGGCGCACAGGGCCCCCGGCAGGAGGGTGAGCAGCGCCCGGTCCAGTCGGGGCCGGGGTGGGGCGGGGGGCACGGCGGGCGGGGGCGCGTCGGCGTCACGGGGCACGCGGGCGTACATCTCCTCGGCGAGGGAGAAGACGTCCCGGTGCCGAAAGCGCGCCGCGGTGCGGTCGGTGACCCCGTGCGCCTCCAGGCCGGCCGCGATCTCCAGGGGGTCGACGGCCCGTTCGCACAGTTCGCGGTGACGGTGCATCAGGGCCTTCACCGGATCAGCCGCCGCACGGCGGGCACCGACCGGCCCGCGGCGGTCGGGGCCGACACCCGCGTCGGAGCGGGCGTCGGGGCGCGCGTCGAGGCCTGCGTCGAAGCGTGCGTCGGGGCCGGTGTCGGGGCCGCCCGATGCCCCTGGCCGGTCCAGTTCGCCGAGCCCGCTCATCGTGCTCCCTCCGTGGCGGCGACCGACGAGGCCCCTCGTACCGGCGGTCCCGCCGCCCAGGGCGGCCCGTGCCGGGCGGCGCCTCGCGCGGCCAGGTCGATCCACAGGCCGGGCAGGCGCGCCTCGGCCGGGACGGCGAACGGCCGGGGCTCGCCGTCGTCGTCGAAGACGTACGGGCTCACCGGGGCCTGGGAGACGAGCTCCAGGTAGATGCCGTGGAAGGCCGCCACGTTCTGCTCGACGGTGAACAGTTCGAGGGCGCGAGCGCGGGCGGCCGCGCCCAGGCGCGCACGGCGCTCGGGGTCGCGCAGCAGCGCCGCGCACGTCTCCGCGAGCGCCCGGGGATTGCGCGGCGGGACGACCAGCCCGGTGCCGCCGATGACCTCGACCACCGCGCCCACGTCGGTGGACACGGTCGCGCGGCCGCAGAACATCGCCTCGACCAGACCGACCGGGAACCCCTCGACGACGCTGGACAGCACGACCACCGCACCGGACGCGTACACGTCGGCGACGGTGGGGGCCTCCGGGTCGCCGACCTCCTCGAAGGACACCGGGTTGTCGCCGACGCAGTGCGGTCCGTCCGCCTCGTCGGGGAAGAGCTGCGCGGCCAGCATCCTGCAGTGGCCGAGGTAGGCCCGGCCTTCCGCGCCGGCCGCGGCGCCGACGATCCGCAGGCGAGCCCTGGGCTCCTCCTTCCGGATCTCCGCGAAGGCGTGCAGCAGGGAGACCAGGTCCTTCGCGGGCTCCACGCGGCCCACCCAGACGAGGGTGTACGGGTCGGCCGCGTCCGGGGCGTCGCCGACCTCGGCGAAGCGGGACGCGTCCATCCCGGGGTACACGGTGCGCAGTTTGGCGCGGTCGGCGCCGCAGCGCTCCTGCCAGCGGCGGGCGTGTGCGTTGCCCGGCGTGACGCAGGCAGCCTGCCGGTAGACCTCTGCCGCGAGCCGGCCGTGGAGGGCGGCGAGCAGGGCGCGCACGGCGGGTGCGGCCTCGGCGGAAGGCATGCTCCCGTCGCCCGCGGGCGACGGGGAGCCGCCCGCGCTCAGGTAGTGCGTGCGCAGCCGCACCCCGTACTCGGTCACCAGGAGCGGCACATCGAAGAAGTGCCGGGCGAGCAGTCCCGGCAGGGCCGCCGCGCCGCCGGACGTGGCATGGCACAGGTCGACGGCGCCCAAGCCCTCGCCCTCGCCGCCGCCCCCGCGGCCGTGGTCGTCGTACCAGTCGAGCGAGAGGGGGCGCAGGGCGCGTTCGAGGTGGGCCGCGACGGCGAGCAGATCGGGTACGCGCGCCTCGCGCGCCGTGCGCAGCGCGCCGGGCGCGCGACAGGCGCGTTCCAGGGCGCGCACCGCGCCCTCGGAACGGAGCGCCCCCACGAGTCCGCCCTCGTCCCGGGCGAGCTCGGCGAGGCCGTACAGCGCATTGGCGAAACGGTCCGCCTGAGCGGTGCAACCGGCTCCGGAAGAAGCCGTCGCGTCCGGGGATCCGCCCTCGCACAGGACGGCCGCCACCTCCTCGTAACACTGCGCGAAACGCCGGCGCGCGCGCC
Source organism: Streptomyces rishiriensis (assembly GCF_003112535.1). Taxonomy (GTDB): domain Bacteria; phylum Actinomycetota; class Actinomycetes; order Streptomycetales; family Streptomycetaceae; genus Streptomyces; species Streptomyces rishiriensis. Next base: position 257,796 of record NZ_BEWA01000012.1, read on the forward strand.
GCCCGTAGGCGACCCCGTCCTCCTCGGCCCTCCACAGCGGCGCCGTGCGCACCCGGCCGACCTGCGGCGGAAGCGCGACCCGGCCGGCTTCCTCCTGGTGTTCGGCCCGGCTGAGAGCGTAGACGTCGAACCGGTGCTGCCCGAGCCCGCGCACGAGCCGGTCGCACCAGACCCCGGCCTCACCGCTCACATACGGATAGCCGCCCTCCGTAAGCAGTCCGATGCGCACGCGCACCCCCGATCTCCCGTTTGGGGAGCCGCCGTTGACCCGACGGCTCGCAGCGGGACGAACGTATGCGGACAAGGCGGTGGTACGACGGACGGTTGTCCATCGCACCACCAAAAGGGGTGAACGGACGTAACTTTCCCGTGCAGGTCGCGTTCGGTCGCGCTAAGAGATCATTCGACCGCGAAACGTTACGTCACATCACGTCACGTACACCACGGCCCGCACGGCGCGCGTCACGTCAGGGCGGGCTCCCGTCGCTCCGTGCTCCGCCGCCGCGCGCGTCGCCGGGCCGCGACCGCAGGATCGAGCGCCGGTACGGCGTCCAGCAGCTGCCGGGTGTACGGGTCCCGTGGTGACTCGTACACCTCGTCGGCGGGTCCCTCCTCCACGACGCGGCCCCGACGCATCACCGCGACCCGGTCGCTGACCTGGCGCACCACGGCCAGGTCGTGGGCGACGAAGACCAGGGCGAGCCCGAGTTCGCGCTGCAACTCGCCGAGCAGGGCGACGACCTGGGCCTGGGTCGTCACGTCGAGCGCCGAGACCGGCTCGTCGCAGACGATGACCCGCGGGTCGGCCGCGAGCGCCCGCGCGATGCCCACGCGTTGGCGCTGGCCCCCGCTGAACTCGTGCGGGTAGCGGTCGTAGTGCGCCGCCTCGAGCCCCACGCGCTCCAGCAGTTCCGTCACGCGCCGCCTGATCCGCGCCTCGTCCTTCTCGCCCCGCGCGCGGAGCGGGTCGGCGATGGACTCGCCCACGCTGCGGCGGGGGTTGAGGGAGGAGACGGGGTCCTGGAAGACCATCTGCACGGTCGGGTCCACCCCGGCCCGCGCCCGTCCCCGGTAGCGCACCTCGCCCTCCGTCGGCTCCAGCAGTCCGACCAGCATCCGGCCCAGCGTCGTCTTGCCGCTGCCGCTCTCCCCGACGACACCGAGGGTCTCGCCCCGCCGGACCGTCAGGGAGACGCCGTCCACGGCCGCGAAGGCACGCCTCCCGCGCCCGAACTCACGGCGCAGACCGCTCGCCTCCAGGACGACCTCGGCGGTCTCGGCGGCCTCAGTGGTCTCGGCGGTCTCGGCGACCTCAGCGGTCTCAGCGGCTTCAGCGGCCTCAGCGGGCTCGTCCGAGGCGTCCGCCGAGGGTCCGTCCGGCTGCCGCACGTCCTCCGTCTCCGCGGGCCTGCCCACGCTCTCGTGACCCGTTCCTCCCTGCCCCAGGGCCGCCGGGTCCCCGCTTCCGGGGGCTCGGCTTTCCAACGTCTCGGCCTCGCGGCGGACGTGCACCCGGGGTACGGCCGCGAGCAGTTCGCGGGTGTAGGCGTGCGCGGGGGCCGCCAGGACGGTCCCCGCCGGTCCCTGTTCGACGAGCTTCCCGTGCCGCATCACCAGCACGTCGTCGACGCTCTCGGCGGCGACGCCCACGTCATGGGTGACCAGCAGCAGCCCCATGCCGGTCTCCTCGCGCAGGGTGTGCAGCAGGTCCAGGATCTGGGCCTGGACGGTCACGTCGAGCGCGGTGGTCGGCTCGTCGGCGATCAGCAGGTCGGGCTCGCAGGCCAGCGCCATGGCGATCAGGGCGCGCTGGCGCATGCCGCCGCTGAACTCGTGCGGCCGCGACCGGGAGCGCCGAGCCGCGTCCGGGATGCCCACCCGCTCCAGCACCCGCACCGCACGCGCGCGTGCCGCACGACGCGACACACGCGTGTGCACGCGATGCACCTCGGCGATCTGGTCGCCGATCGCATAGTAAGGGTCGAGGGAGGACAGCGGGTCCTGGAAGACCATCGCCGCCCGGCCGCCGCGCAACCGCCGCAGCTCCTCCTCGGACGCGGCCCGTACGTCGGTCCCGGCGACCCGCACCGAGCCGCCGACCACGGCCCCGGTCCCCCGGTGCAGCCCCAGCAGGGCCGAGGCGACCGTGGACTTGCCGGAGCCGGACTCGCCGACCAGGGCGAGGGCCGCGCCCTGCGCCAGACGGAAGGAGAGGCCGTCGACGGCGCGCAGGGCGCCGAACTCGACCGTCAGATCGGTGACGTCCACCAGGCTCATGCGAGCACCACCCGTCGGTCGGCCAGCGCGTACAGGACGTCCGCGACGGCGTTGGCGAGGACCACGAAGAAGCCGATGACCAGGACCATGCCGACGACCACCGGCAGATCGACGACGTTGACCGCGTGCACCAGTTCCTGTCCGATCCCGGGGAGCCCGAAGAGGGTCTCGGTGAGCACCGCACCGCCGACCGCGGAGCCGAAGTTGTTCGCGTTCAGCGCGATGACCGGCGCGAACGCCCCGCGCAGGGCGTGCCGCGCGATGATCGACCGCTCGGCGACGCCGTACGCGCGGAAGGTCCGCACGTGGTCCTCGGCGAGGGTCTCCAGCATCGCCGCCCTGGTCAGCCGGGCGAAGGACGCCGCCTCGATGAGGGCGAGCGAGAGCCAGGGCAGGAGCAGGTTCCAGGCCCACTGCTCGGGATCGTCCGTGAGGTTCACGTACTGCGGGAAGGGCAGCAGTTGCAGCTCTCCGCAGACGACGATCATCAGGATCAGGCCGATGACGAAGACGGGTGTGGCCGTGCCGGCGAGGGTGACGGCGGTCAGCACGCGCTCGGTGGGCCGGCCCCGCCGCCAGGCCGAGAGGACTCCGGTGCCGACGCCGAGGACCAGCCACAGCACCATCGCGCCGAAGACGAGGGACAGGCTCACCGGCAGCTTGGTCAGGATCAGCCCGGTGACCTGCTGGTCGCTCTGGTAGGACAGCCCCAGGCAGGGCGCCGCGCAGTGCTCCACGGAGGTGCCGGTCGAGTAGTCCTGGCCGGCGACCAGTCCCTCCAGGAAGTGCCAGTAGCGCACGTACAGGGGGTCGTTCAGGCGCAGTTGCTGAGCGACCTGGTGAACCTGTTCGGGCGAGCAGCGCGGACCGCAGGTGATCTGGGCGACGTTTCCCGGGGTGACGTAGAAGACGACGTAGACGATCACCGAGACGGCGAACAGGGTGAGGACCACGCCGACCGCCCGGCGCACCAGGAAGCCGCCGAACCCGCTCAGGACGGCGAACCCGCTGAGGCCCCTGAGGCCGTTGATGTCCTTGAGACCGCTGAGACCGCTGAGGCTGCTGAGGCCCTTGAGAGCGCTGAGGCGGCTCATGAGGACACCCCCTGCTCCGCGGCCGCGGCGGCCTTGTTCTCCCGTCTGCGCCCCGTGCCCACCCGCAGCCGGGAGGCCGCCCGCGGGTCGAGGGCCGTGCGCACCCCGTCGCCGAGCACGGTCAGCGCGAGGACGGTCACGAAGAGCGCGCCGGCGGGCAGCAGCAGGTACTGCGGGGCCGCCTGGTACCAGACGTCGGCGGCGGTGAGCATCTGCCCCCAGGACGGCGTGGGCGGCTTCACTCCGACGCCGAGGAAGGACAGGGCGGCCTCGACGGTGATGTTCTGCGGCACCAGCAGGGCCGCGTACGTGATGACGGGGGCGGCGAGGCCGGGCAGCAGTTCGCGGCGTGCGATGCGCCACGGGCCCCAGCCGCTGAGGCGGGCCGCGGACACGTGGTCGAGCTCCTTGAGGGTGAGGGTCTGCGCGCGCACCACCTTGGCGATGTTGCCCCAGGAGAGCAGGCCGATGACCAGGGTGACCAGGACGGGCCGGGGAAAGCTCGCCGGGACGATCGCGAGCAGCGCCAGCGACATGATCATCAGCGGCAGGGCGACGAAGACGTCGGTGATCCTGCTCAACAGTTGATCAACCCATCGTCGGCCGAGGGCGGCGGCGATGCCCATGGTGACGCCGATGGCCACCTGGAACACGGTCGCGGCCAGTGCGACGCCCAGCGAGACCCGGGCGCCGTAGACGAGCCGGGCGAACAGGTCGCGGCCGGTCTGCGGCTCGACGCCCAGCCAGTGGTCGCCGTCGGCCCCGCCGAGCGGCCCGACGGGCACGCCTCCGCGCGCGGAGTCGATGAGGGAGGGGTGGTAGGTGGTCGGGTCCTGGCCTTCGAGCGCGGTGAGCAGCGGCGCGGCGAGCGCGACCAGGACGAGCAGCGCGACGACGCACGCCGCGACGAGGGCGGCGCGCTGCGTCCGCAGCCGCCGCCGGAACTGTCGGGCCCCCGTGGTCGCCGGGACGGACGCGGGGTCCGTCCCGGTGACCTGGGCGGCGACGACGGCCTCGGCGGCCGCCTTGGTGACTGTCTCGCTCACGGTGCTACTTGACCGCGACCTGCGAGGGGTCCAGGACGCCGTCCCAGTCGCTGATGACGATGTTGCGGACGTCCGCGCCGTACAGGCGCTTGTAGACCGGGTGGAACAGCGGCACGGTCAGCGCCTGTTCGCCGATCTTCTTGTCCAGTGCACCCCACCTCTTGGCGGCCGCGTCAAGATCCGTCAACTTGTTGATCGCGTCAATCTCGGCATTGACGGACTTGTCGTCGAGGAAGCCGGTGTTGAAGTTCGCACCGTCCTCGACGATCTGCCGGCCGTCGAAGATCGGGGCGAGGAAGGGGCCGCCGGAAGGCCAGTCGGCGCCCCAGTGGGCGAGGAAGAAGCCCGGTTCGGTCTTCACGTCGTGGATCGTGTCGGAGTAGTCGTTGTCCTCCAGCCCCTGCAGCTTGACCGTGATGCCGGCCTTCTTGAGCGCGTCCTGGATCGCGGTCGCGATCTCCGGACTGGTCTCGAAGTCCTGGCTGTTGGAGTGGGTGAGGGTGACGGTCAGCCCGCTGGCGTGGCCGGCCTCCTTCAGCAGTTCCTTCGCCTTCGCGGCGTCGCCGGTCGCGCCGGCCGGGAAGAGGTCGTAAGGCTCGTAGCCGAAGGACTTCTGGTTCGGCAGGAACGTCGTGGCGGCCTCCGCCAGCGACGAACCGCCGGCCGCGTTGACGACCGAGGACCGGTCGAGGGCGTACGAGATCGCCTGGCGCACCCGTATGTCGTCGAACGGCTTCACGCGCGGGTTGAACGCGAGGTAGTTCGTGTAGCCGAAGCGGCCGGTGCCGACGCGGGCGGCGAGCTTCTTGTCGCCGCTGACCTTGGCGAGCTCGGCCGGGCCGAGGTTGGTGTCCGTGGTGATGGCCGTGGCGTCCGCCCCCTGGGACGCGGACAGCCGCTGGTTGATCACGGAGGAGTCGAGTCCGGACCGCACCTCGATCCGGTCGGGGTAGGCCTTGCGCTCGGCGTCCGTCTTCGCGGACCAGAACGTGTTGCGTTCCAGGGTGAGCCGCTCGCCGTCGTTGTCGTTCCTGACGACCTTGTAGGGCCCGGACGAGACGGGGTGCTCCTCGTACTTGGTACCGGTGTCCTTGGCCTTCGGCACGGGCGCGAACTGGGTCTGGGTGGCCAGGTAGGGGAACTCGCCCTCGGGCTTGTTCAGATGGAAGACGATGGTGCGGGCGTCGGGCGTCTCGATGGCGGCGAGGCCCTTCGGGTCCTTGTACGGCCCCTGGTAGCCGGCCGCGCCGACCAGCCAGTCCCGCAGGTAGGGCGCGCCGCCGGAGAGCTCGGGCGCGAACGACCGCTCGATGCCGTACTTGACGTCGGCGGAGGTGATCGCGCTCCCGTCCTCGTACTTCAGCCCCTCCTTGAGGGTGTACGTCCACACGGTGGCGTCTTTGTTCGGCCGCCCGGTGTCGGTGGCGAGGTCGGGGACGACCTGGGCGCCTGCGGCGCCGTTCTCGCGGTTGCGCGTGGTGAGCGTGCGGAAGACCAGGGTGGGCACCTTGCCGCCGCCGGAGGTGTACAGCCGGGCGGGGTCGAAGTCCTGCTGGGGGTTGCGGTTCAGGATCGTCAGCGTGCCGCCCTGGTGGGGTGCGGAGCCGCCGCCGGAGGTCTTGGCATCGTTGTCTTCCGGCCCGCAGGCTGCGGCGCCGGCTGCCACCAGCAGGCCTATGGATGCCGCGGCCACGCGGCGCGCGGTAAGGGGCGGTTGACGCATCGGAGAACGACCTCTCAAATAATGAGACATAGCGACGAGGGGTGAGACGAAGAGGAGCAGACGTCTGCCCGGCGTCAGGTCGTCGAAAGAGCCGTGGCCAGGCCACGGTGAAGGGAGAGAAATCGCGACGCGAACGCCAGAGGCGGGGCGTCAGCTACAGAGGATGTCGGCCACGCAGATCACGGTCACACCGATGAGCGCCAGCTCGATGGCGGCGCACGCAGGGGCGGGACGGGGCGACATGCGCAGAAATATGGTCGAACTTTCTGCGCATGTCAATGTGATCCCGCCGCCGTCCGTCAACTCCCGGGGAAGGCCCAGGGATTGGGCAGACAGTGGATCCCGTCGTGGTCGAGGAATTTCGTCTGCTGCTGCATGACCGGCGCGAGCTCGCCGTCCTTGTCGCAGGTGACGTGGCCGAAGCCGAGGCGGTGACCGACCTCGTGGTTGATCAGCATCTGCCGGTAGGCGTACATCTCGTCGCCGAAGGTCTTCGAGCCCTGCGCCCACCGGTAGGCGTTGATCATCACGCGCTCGGTGGCGGCCGAGTCGCAGGAGACGTTGTCCTCGGCGGTGTCCAGCCCCGACTTGGCGCACCAGACGGCGGTGGTGCCCGGGCTGGCGAGCGTGATGACGAAGTCGGGTCTGCCCGAGTGGATGCGCTCGAAGGTGCGCGCACCGCCGTGCGCCCAGCTGCGGTCGTCGTTGAGGGTCTGTTGCACGGCTTCGGCGAAGAGCGCGCCGTCGAGTCCGAGGCCCTGCTCCACGTCCACGCGATAGGTGTACTTCCGGCCCTTGCCGGGGGCCTTGTCGACGCCCGGGACCGCGTCGAACCGGCCCGACCCCTTGAACTGGGCGCCTAGGGGGTACCTGACGGCCATCTTCTGCGCGTAGGTGAGCGCGATCGCGCCGGTGGACGCCGACGGGGCGGGACGGCCGTCCCCGCGCGCGGTGTCGCCGGCGGCGCCGGCCCGGTCGACCGCCGCCTGCGGGCGGACCGTGTCGTCCCGCCCGTCGGCGACCTGCCCGGCCACCACGACGGCCAGCACCGTGGTGACGGCGGCGGCCGCGATGCCGGTGAACGTCCGCCCCTTGGCGGCCTTGGCCGGGGCCGGAACGGCGGTCGAGGCCGCCCCGTCGGCCACGTCGAGGCCCACCGACACGGTCGGGTGCGGGCCCCGGGAGACGGTGCGGGCGGCCGCGGCGGGCGGACTCCCCTCACGCGTGCGCGTGGACGCGTGAGGCATCCCGGCGCGCGCGAAGACGTCGTCGTCCTCCTCGAAGGCGGCGAGGTAGTCCTGGCGGGGGCCCTGGCGCGGGCCCGGGCGGGGGCCCTGGCGCGGGCCGCCCTCGGGGTTGGGTCGTTGACGCGGTATCACGGGCTGCCCGGTACCCGCCTGCCGCTCCCTCAACTCACCCCAGCCGCCTCCGGCTTCACGCTGCTCGGGATGGCCGCCGCGCACCTGCGGCACCCCGCGGCCGGGCATCGCGTCGGGAAAGCCGGGAAAGCCGGGCGCTCCGTGCGCCGCGGGGCCGTCGTGACCGGGGTGCGGGGCGCGGACGCGGGAGCCGCCGGGGTCGCCCGTCGAAGATCCCTGCGAAGACCCGTGCGACGTTCCTTCCGAGGAACCCTGGGATCCGCGCCCGGGCCCCTGTGGCGGCACTTCGGACGAGCCCTCGGCGCCGCCCTTGGGGACGGGCCCACGCCGGCTGTGGCGTCCCACGTCGGCCTCAGCCCCCCGACGTCTCGGTCGTGGTCTCGCCGAGGAGCTCCCGGAAGGCCAGCGCGACCGTCTCGGGGTACTCCATCATCGCGACGTGGCCCGCGTCCGGCAGGGTGAGCAGCCGGGAGTCGCGGAAAGCGCGGGCGGACCGCTGCGCCATGCGGAAGCCGACGAGCTGGTCACGGGCGCCGTAGACGAGGAGCGTCGGGGCGAGGACCCGCTCGGCCTGCCGCCACAGCCCGTGCTGACCGCCCAGGGTGTACGCGCTGAGCAACCCGCGCGTGGAGCGCGTCAACGCGTCCCAGAAGTAGGGCAGTTGCAGCCGCCGTTCCAGCTCCTCGACCGCGTGCCGGAACGCCTCGGGGCTCACCTGCCCGGGATCGCCGTAGCAGAGCGCCATGACGCCGCGGACACGCTGCTCGGCCGTCCACTCCCGGGTGAAGCGGCTGAAGAGCGCGGCGACGCCGGGCAGTCCGACCAGCCCTGTGGGCACCGCGGTGCGCTGCACCCGCAGTTCCGGCAGCGCGGGAGACACCAGGGTCAGGGTGCGCACCAGGTCGGGCCGGACCGCTGCGACGCGCGTGGACACCGCGCCGCCGAGGGAGTTGCCGAAGAGATGGACGGGCCCGCGCCCGGCGGAGTCGAGATAGCGGATCACGGCACGCGCGTGTGCCGTGACGGAGTAGTCGCCGTCGTCCGGCGGCGGGGAGTCGCCGAAGCCCGGCAGGTCGAGGGCCTCGCTCGCCACGACCCCGTCGAGCAGGGCCATCAGGGCGGACCAGTTCTGCGAGGAGCCGCCCAGACCGTGCACGTAGAGCGCCGGGGGAAGACCCTCGCGCGCGGGCGGCCTGGAACGCACCGTCAGCGTGACGCCCGGCAGCCCGACCGACCGCAGCCGCTCGCCCTCCGCGACCCGTACCGCGGTCGCCTTCGGCAGCACGCTTGTGGGCGGCACGGAGGGCAGCTCGGTCGAAGACATGCGGCAATGTTACGAGACGATCACGCGCACCTTTGTGTGTTCGCCGTCACACGGACGGGCCGGACGCATGACGAGCCGTTGCCGCGTGCACGCCATAACGGCCCGAATCGGGGGCACCCTGCACAGCGATCGCATAGCGTCCGAATCGGGTGTCTCCTAGGCTCGTACCGAGGGCACCCGTTCATGGCCCCTGCACCTCGCAGGGACTTCCGCAGGAAGGGAGCCCACCATGTCCGTTGACCCCACCGACCCGGGCACGTTCGAAGAGGACGACGACTTCGGGGAGATCGACGTCGAGGCGCCGGAGAACGACGCCGCCGAGCAGTCCACGGACGTCAAACCGGAGCGCGACGACTCCCTCGAGGACGTGGATCCCGCCCGGGCCGACGAGGGCGATCTGGTCGAACAGGCACGCGTGGTGTCGCTCGACGAGGAGGACTATCGCTGACTGCGCTGAGCTGGAGCGGGACCGGAGTTTGCCCGAAACGTGATGTTTCGAAACCATCTCTACCGTTTTTGTCGTCGTCCAGTCCGTGAAATTCTGCGCTCGCACCGCGCGCGCCAGGGTTACCGAAAAGTACGATGGCGGCGCGGCGCTCACCGCATGAGGACCACTTAGGGAGGCGGCGTGACAGCCATCGAGCAGACAGAGGCGGCGCGCCCGCGGGGCACACGCCTGCCGCGCCGTGCCCGACGGAACCAGCTGCTGGGCGCCGCCCAGGAAGTCTTCGTCGCACAGGGCTATCACGCGGCCGCGATGGACGACATCGCCGAGCGGGCGGGCGTCAGCAAGCCGGTGCTCTACCAGCACTTCCCCGGCAAGCTCGACCTGTACCTGGCCCTGCTGGACCAGCACTGCGAGTCGCTCATCCAGGCCGTGCGCGGCGCGCTCGCCTCGACGACCGACAACAAGCAGCGCGTCCGGGCCACCATGGACGCGTACTTCGCGTACGTGGAGGACGACGGCGGCGCGTTCCGCCTGGTCTTCGAGTCGGACCTGACGAACGAGCCCGCGGTGCGCGAGCGGGTCGACAAGGTCACCACCGAGTGCGCCGAGGCGATCTGCGAGGTCATCGCCGAGGACACCGGCCTCTCGCGCGCGGAGTCGATGCTGCTCGCCTCCGGCCTGGGCGGCCTCGCACAGGTCGTGGCGCGCTCCTGGCTGCACAGCGACCGCAGCGTCCCGCGCGACCAGGCGGTCCAGCTGCTGGCCTCGCTCGCCTGGCGCGGCATCGCCGGTTTCCCGCTGCACGGAACCGATCAGCACTGACCGCGAGGGGCGGTCGGCCGTTTGTTCCCGCCCGCTGTTCGCTCCTGGCGTGGACGGCCGCGCCGTGCACGTCCCCTCACCGGGCTAATGTGTGCAGCGTACGGCGCGGACGCCCGCGCACTCGTGACCGTCGGAGGGACATAGCCGTGGAGGTCAAGATCGGCGTGCTGCACGCGCCTCGCGAGATCGTTCTGGAGAGCGGTCAGACTCCCGAGGAGGTCGAGCGCGTGGTGGCCGAGGCCCTGGCCGGGAAGTCGCAGCTGCTCAGCCTCGTGGACCAGCACGGCCGCAAGGTCCTGGTTCCGGCCGACCGTCTGGCCTACGTCGAGCTGGGCGAGCCTGCCCCGCGCAAGGTGGGCTTCGGCGCTCTGTAGGCGAACGAACGCAGGAGGGCCCGGCGACCGAGCGGTCGCCGGGCCCTCCTGCGTTCACGCCACGGACAGCGCACTGGTCCCCTCGCGAAGGAGGATTGCATTTCGCAGGTCACGGGTATGACGGGCTACGACCACGTGCACAGCCCCGCCGCCCGGGAGGGACCTGAATGATCTTGGAAGCGCTCGGCTCCACTGTGCTCGGCGTCGTGCTCGCGTGGGCGGCGGTCACCCGCCTCTCCCACCGCCTGCCGGTCCGCACCCTCGTCTACGCGACGGGCGTCGCGGGAGCCCTGTTCGGCGACTTCGTCACCCACAGCGCGCTCGGCCCCGGATCCGCTCTGCCGAGCCTCCTCGGCGCGGCGATCGTCTCCGCCGCCTCGCTCTCGCTCCTGCTGCGCCCCGCGGGCCTGCGGCGGCGACGATCAGCGCCGGCGTAGCCCCGACGCCGGTCCATGAGCCCACCGGTCCATGAGGGCGCCGCCGGGCGGGGAGCGCGCCGGGGCGGGGAGCGCGTAAAGCTCCCCGAACCCACGACGCCGGTCCCACGACGCCGGTCCCACGACGCCGGCCGACAGGGACACCGTCCGCCGGCGCGGCAACCGCCCGGTGAGCGCGGTTCCTAGGCCGCCAGCCCCAGTGCCGCCATCCGCTTGGTGTGCGCCTCGGTGATCCGGGAGAACATCCGGCCCACCTCGGCGAGGTCGAAGCCGTCCGCCACCCCGCCCACCAGCATCGTCGACAGCGCGTCACGGTCCGCGACCACCCGCTGGGACTGCGACAGGGCCTCGCCCATCAGCCGACGCGCCCACAGCGCGAGCCGCCCGCCCACCCGCGGGTCCGCGTCGATCGCCCCTCGCACCCGGTCCACGGCGAAGCCGGCGTGGCCGGTGTCGTCGAGGACCGCCAGCACCAGGCCGCGCGTGTCGCTGTCCAGCCGGGCCGCGACCTCCCGGTAGAAGTCACTGGCGATCGAGTCGCCGACGTACGCCTTGACCAGGCCCTCCAGCCAGTCCGACGGGGCCGTCTGCTTGTGGAAGCCGTCCAGCGCGGCGACGAACGGCTGCATCGCCAGCGTCGGCCCCTCACCGATCTCCGTGAGCCGGTCGCGCAGCCGCTCGAAATGGTGGAACTCGGCCGACGCCATCTTCGCCAGCTCCGCCTTGTCGTCCAGCGTGGGCGCCAGCTTGGCGTCCTCCGCGAGCCGCTCGAACGCCGCCAGCTCGCCGTACGCCAGCGCACCCAGCAAGTCCACGACGGCGGCCCGGTACTGCGGGTCGGCGGCGGCCGTCGCCCAGCCCTGGGCGGCGATCCCGGTTGCGGCGGCGGTGTTCTCGGGCTTGTCAGAGGTCGTCATGAAGCGCACAATAGCCCGCTCCCCGCGCGGTGGAAGTCCCTGGTCAGTCAGTGTGACAACGAAGACGTAAGGGACCGGCCCCGGCACTGTGACAACCACAACGTGACCGAATCGGCCATCGCGTGTGCACGATTCCGGGGTATGGTGGTAATGCGCCTGCCGAATATTCGACGGGCCGCACGTATGAGGATGCCCGGTCGGTGGCCCGATCGGCTCCGACCCGACAGCCCTCATGGCTCGTACGGCACATTGCGTACGCCGGCCAGAGGGACACCCTCCAGCGGTACGAGCGCTAGAGCGTCGGCAGAGGTCCCGTGCCGAACGGCTTGCCCTTCACGGCTCGCCCGTAAGGCCGCCGACGTCCCCGGCACGGTCCGTCAAAGACCCCCCGCGCTCGCCTCGCACCGCGCACACAGAAGAGGCAGCACCCTGACTACGACGTTTCGAGAGCTCGGGATCCTTTCCGAGACCGCCGAGGCCCTGGAGGCCGTCGGCATCACCACCGCTTTCCCCATCCAGGAGATGACGCTCCCCGTGGCCCTGTCGGGCTCCGACGTCATCGGACAGGCCAAGACCGGCACCGGCAAGACGCTGGGCTTCGGCCTCCCGCTCCTCGAGCGCGTGACGGTCCCCGCCGACGTCGAGGCCGGCCGCGCCGCGCCCGAGTCCCTCACGGACGCGCCGCAGGCGCTCGTCGTCGTCCCCACGCGCGAGCTCTGCACGCAGGTCACCAACGACCTGCTGACCGCCGGCAAGGTCCGCAACGTGCGCGTCCTCGCCATCTACGGCGGCCGCGCCTACGAGCCGCAGGTCGAGGCCCTGAAGAAGGGCGTCGACGTCGTCGTCGGCACCCCGGGCCGGCTGCTGGACCTCGCGGGCCAGCGCAAGCTCGACCTCAAGCACATCAGGTCGCTCGTCCTCGACGAGGCAGACGAGATGCTCGACCTGGGCTTCCTGCCCGACGTCGAGAAGATCATCAACATGCTTCCGGCGAAGCGCCAGACCATGCTGTTCTCGGCGACCATGCCGGGTGCGGTCATCGGTCTCGCGCGCCGCTACATGTCGCAGCCCACGCACATCAACGCCACGTCGCCCGACGACGCGGGCCGCACCGTGGCGAACACCAAGCAGCACGTGTATCGCGCGCACAACATGGACAAGCCCGAGATGGTCGCGCGCATCCTGCAGGCCGAGGGCCGCGGCCTGGTCATGGTGTTCTGCCGTACCAAGCGCACGGCGGCCGACCTCGCCGACCAGCTCCAGCAGCGCGGCTTCGCCTCCGGCGCGGTCCACGGCGACCTCGGCCAGGGCGCCCGCGAGCAGGCCCTGCGCGCCTTCCGCAACGGCAAGGTCGACGTCCTCGTCTGCACCGACGTCGCCGCCCGCGGCATCGACGTCGAGGGCGTCACCCACGTCATCAACTACCAGTCCCCCGAGGACGAGAAGACGTACCTGCACCGCATCGGCCGCACCGGCCGCGCGGGCGCCAAGGGCATCGCGATCACCCTGGTCGACTGGGACGACATCCCGCGCTGGCAGCTCATCAACAAGGCGCTGGAGCTCGACTTCAGCGACCCGCCGGAGACGTACTCCACCTCCCCGCACTTCTACGAGGAGCTCGGCATCCCGGCCGGCACCAAGGGCATCCTGCCGCGCGCGGAGCGCACCCGCGCCGGGCTCGACGCCGAGGAGCTCGAGGACCTGGGCGAGCCGGGCGGCCGCAACGCACGCGGTCGCAGCGACCGGGGCGGCCGCGATCGCGGCGGCCGCGGTGACCGGGGCGGCCGGAGCGAGTCGCGTTCGGGCGAGCGGCCCGCGGAGCGCTCCGACGAGCGCGAGCGTTCGGCGCGCACGCCGCGCCGTCGCCGCCGTACGCGCAACGGCTCCCCCCTCGACGCGACGGCCGCACCCACCGGGACCGCCGCCGTCGAGCAGGCTCTGCCGGCCGAGCAGACGCCCGTGGCGGAGGAGGCGGCCGGTCCGCGCACCCCGCGCCGCCGTCGTCGTACCCGCAACGGGTCCGCGCCGGAGATCGCCGCGACGACCGCGACGACCGTGACGAGTGCCGCCGACCCCGTCGCCGAGGCCGCCGTGGCCGCCGTGGCGACGGTGGAGAGCCCCGCCCTGGACACCGTGAGCGCCCCCGCGCAGGACGCGACGGAGGGTTCGGCCACGCCGCGCCGCCGCCGCACCCGCAAGAGCGCCGAGGCCGCGCCCGCCACCGTGACGGAGCCGGCGACCTCCGAGGCCCCCGCGGCCCCCGCGGCCCCCGCGGCCGAGGCCGTCGTCGACACGGCCGAGGCCGTGGAGAGCACGCAGACCAAGCCGCGCCGCCGGACCCGCAAGGCGACGGCTGCGGCCGAGACCGAGGCAGTCGCCGCGGTCGAGGCAGTCGAGGCTCCGGCAGCCGAGGTCAAGCCGCGTCGCACGCGCAAGGCAGCGGTCACGGCCCCGGCACCCGCCGAGGTCGCGGCCGAGGTCGCCGTCGACACGGCGGAGGGCACGGAGACCACGCCGCGCCGCCGCGCCACCCGCAAGGCGGCCCAGCCCGAGACGACGGCCACCACCGCCGAGATCCCGGTCCAGGCCACCCAGGAAGCGGCACCCGCCAAGCCGCGCCGCACCCGCAAGACCGCCGCCACCGCCCCGGCACCCGCCGAGGCCGAAGCCGCGGCCGAGGTCGCCGTCGACACGGCGGAGGGCACGGAGACCACGCCACGCCGCCGCGCCACCCGCAAGGCCGCCGTGGACGCGGCCGAGGCCGTCGAGGCCAAGCCGCGCCGCACCCGCAAGACCGCGGCGGCGACCGCGGTCACCGCGCAGGCCGCGGACGCCGTCGAGGCCGAGGCCAAGCCGCGCCGCGCCCGTAAGGCAGCCGCGGCTCCGGCCGAGGCCGCGGTCGACACGGCGGAGGGCACGGAAGCCAAGCCGCGCCGCACGCGCAAGACCGCCGCCGCGGCCGTCAAGGCGACGGAGGCGGAGGCCGAGCCGGTCGCCGAGGCCGTCGTGGCCAGGCCGCGCCGGGCCCGCAAGACGGCGGCCGCCGCGGAGAGCGCGGTCGACACGACCGAAGCGACCGAGGCCACGCCGCGCCGCCGGACCACCCGCAAGGCGGCCCAGCCCGAGACGACGGCCACCACCGCCGAGATCCCGGCCCAGGCCACCCAGGAAGCGGCACCCGCCAAGCCGCGCCGCACCCGCAAGACCGCCGCCACCGCCCCGGCACCCGCCGAGGCCGAAGCCGCGGCCGAGGCGAAGCCCCGGGTGCGCCGCGCCCGCAAGGCGACGGCCGCAGCGGAGCCCGCGGACAGCTGAGCGAACGGCATGACCAGACGGCCCGGTCCCTCCTCGTGAGGGGCCGGGCCGTCGGCGTTCCCCGGAGCGGGTCCCGGCGAGGGCGCGTCGCGGACCCTGCCGGTAGCCTCGGCACGTGACCAGGCCGAGCATCGCCACTCCCTTCCCGCCGCCGCCCGGCGCGCGCGCGTACGCGCTGCGGACCGAGCGCGGTGAGTTCGCCGTCGTCGACGCCCCCGTGGCCGCCGGTGTCGAGCCGCGCGGCATCGCGCTGCTGCTGCCCGGCTTCACCGGGAGCAAGGAGGACTTCCACCGGCTGCACGAGCCGCTCGCGGCCCGCGGCTACCGGAGCATCGCCGTGGACGGCCGCGGCCAGAACGAGTCCGACGGCCCGGCGGAGGACGAATCACCGTACGCCCAGGAGGAGTTGGCCAGGGACGTGCTCGCGCAGGCGGCCGCCCTCGACGCTCCGGTGCATCTGGTCGGGCACTCCCTGGGCGGCCAGATCGCCCGCGCCGCCGTGCTGCTGGACCACTCCCCCTTCGTCTCGTTCACGCTCGTCTCCTCGGGCCCCGGCGAGATCTCGGAGTCCCAGAAGCAGCGGGTGAAGCTGCTGCACGACGCGCTCGCGGTGATGTCCATGCCGCAGGTGTGGACGGCGATCCTGGCGATGGGCCCGCCCGAGGAGGTCGGCGGCCCGGCCCGCGGCTTCGGCAAACTGGATCAGATGCGGTTGCGCTGGCTGAACCACAAGCCTGCCCAACTCCTCGCCACGGGACGTCAGTTGTGCGTCGAGCCGGACCGTGTCGGCGAACTGGCGGCGGTGCCGCTGCCGCTGCACGTCCTGTCGGGCGCGCGGGACGACACCTGGCCTGTGCCCCTTCTGGACGCCATGGCCGTGGACCTGCGCGCGCACCGGTCGGTCGTGCCGGGCGCCGAGCACTCGCCGAACCTGGACAAGCCGCTGCTGACGGCCCACGCACTCGCCGACTTCTGGGACCGCTGAGCCGGCGCCGCCGGCGTCGGCTGCTCTTCCGGCCCCGCGTGTTGTTCCGGCGCCGCGTGTTGTGCGGGCCCCGCGCGTTGTTCCGGCGCCGCGGGCGCGCGGGGCTAGTACTGGGTCTGCACGTGCTCCCAGAAGCCGTCGCGCAGCGCGCGCCTGAGGTCCGCCTGGCCGCGCAGGGAGTACTGCAGCATGCCCTCGGCCTCCACGAGGAGGTCCTGGTCGACGGAGCCGGGGAGATAGGGGTGGCCCGGCAGCAGCTCGGCCAGCGCCTCCCTGCCCCGCGCCGCCAGCCATTTCGCCGCGATCTGCGCGCCGACGAAGCGGACGGCCTCGCGGGTGGGGCGGCTCGCGCCGTTGGCCTCGTAGGCGGCGGTGCGCCGTGAGACGTACGGCTTGAAGAAGTCGAGGTCGAGGGTGCGCTGGCTGTCGACCTCCCAGAGCAGCGGCTCGGCCTGGTTGCGGCCGTCCGGCGCCTCGATGCCCCACAGGTGGACGCGCGCGCCGTACCCCTGGGCGGCCTCCACCGCCGAGACCAGGTCCTCGTCGCCGCCCAGCAGGGCCGCGTCGCTGATGGCGCGATGGCGGGCCAGGGACTCGAGGTCAGAGCGGATGAGCGAGTCGACGCCCTTCTGCTGGTTGTTGGCGTTGAGGTTGCCCAGCCGGACCTTGACGTCCGGCAGCTCGGCGATGGACTGCTGCTCGGCGGTGTGGATCCGGCGCCGGGCGCCGTCGTACCAGTAGACCCGCAGGAGCCGGCTGTCGGCGAAGATCGAACGGGCGCGGTCGATGAGCGCCTCGATCAGGCCCTCGGCGTCGAGGTCGAAGGCCCGGCGGTCCTCGGTCCCGGCCACGAGGCGGCCCGCCGCCGCGTACAGGTAACCCGCGTCGACGAAGATCGCGTGGGTGGAGGGCGTCTTGGCCACCTCGGCGAGCATGCGGGTGAGCAGCTCGTTCGTGCGGTCGATGCGGGCGGCGAGGGCCGGGAGGTCGTCGTTCATCGCCTCCCATTGTCCCGGTGGTCACGCTGCGAACACAACCGGTCCCGTTCAGTCTCCGTAAATACTTACTCGTTAGTAATTAGTTGTTCGAAAAATTTCTTTAGCGTAGGGAATGTTCGTAACACGCACCGCGTTGACTACTCATGTAGCAACAAGCACAGCAATCCTCCGCGAGGGGGATGACCAGACGAAGGGAGAAGCCATGCGCTTCGAAATCATGCGACTCGACGACGTCGACGGCACGCCCGTGGACAGCACCGTCGTGGACGCCGCCTCCGTCAACCGGATCGTTCAGCAGGCCGCCGCCATCGGGCAGCGGCTGTGGATCCGTCCGGCCGACACCTCGGCCTCATAACACCGGTCCCGGCAACACGGTCCCGCACAGATTTCAGAGCCCCCCACGGCACGGCCGTGGGGGGCTCTGTGTGCGCCGGGGCCGTTCAGCTCCCCCGGATCACCTGGGTGACTCCGTTGATGATCTGCTGCACGGCGATCGCGGAGAGCATCATGCCCGCGAGCCGTGTCACCAGGACCACGCCGCCGTCCTTGATGACCCGAATGATCAGCAGCGAGTAGCGCATCACCACCCACAGCACCGCGTGGATGGCGAGGATCGCCGCCCACACCGACACCTGCGCGGCGACGCTGTCGGCCTTCTGCACGGCGAGGATGACGGACACGATCGCACCCGGTCCGGCCAGCAGGGGCATGCCCAGCGGGACGAGCGCGACGTTGACGTCCTTGGTCTGCTTCGGCTCGTCGGTCTTGCCGGTGAGCAGGTCGAGCGCGATCAGCAGGAGCAGCAGGCCGCCCGCGATCATCAGCGCGGGCACCGAGACGTGCAGGTAGTCGAGGATCTGGTGGCCCAGCAGCCCGAAGACGGCGATCACACCGCCGGCCACGCAGACCGCCTGGAAGGCCATCCGCTTCTGCACCTTGCCGGGGCGTCCGGCGGTCAGCGCGAGGAAGATCGGGGTGATCCCTGGGGGATCCATGATGACGAAAAGGGTGAGGAACAGGGAGCCGAAGACGGCGACGTCGAACATCAGTGCAGGAGCCTTGCGGGGAAGAGGTCAGAAGGGGGACGCGCGGGGGTGCCTCAGGCTCCGCCGGCGCCCGGCACCGGGAACGCCCCGGTGGAGCGCCGGGTGATCTCCCCGTACACCTCGGGGTCGGTCGTGTACTCGCCGAGCTCGCACGTCTTGCGACTGCCGTGGTAGTCCGAGGAGCCGGTGACCAGCAGCCCCAGATCCTTCGCCAGCCCGCGCAGCCGGTCACGCGTGTCCGCGTCGTGGTCCATGTGGTCGACCTCGATGCCGTCGAGGCCGGCGGCGGCCAGCTCGGCGACGTCCGACTCCGGCACCGTGCGCCCCCGCTTGGCGGCGGCCGGGTGCGCGAGGACGGTGACCCCGCCCGCGCCCTTGACCAGCCGGATCGCCTCGAAGGGGTCGGTCTCGTGCTTCTCGGCGTAGGCGCGCCCGCCGTCGGCGAGCCAGTCCTGGGTGAACGCGTCGCTCACGGTGGGGACGACGCCGAGCTCGACCAGGGCGGCGGCCACATGCGGCCGCCCGACGGACCCCTCCCCCGCGATCCGCGCGACCTGCTCCCAGGTGACGGGCACGTCCAGCTCGTTCAGCTTGGCCACCATCGCGCGCGCCCGGGGCACCCGGTCGTCGCGCACCAGCTCGCGCTCGGCGAGCAGGGCGGGCTCCTCCGGGTCGAAGAGATAGGCCAGCATGTGCATGCTGACGCCGCCGATCCGGCAGGACAGCTCGGCGCCGGTCACGAGCGTGAGTCCCGACGGCAGCGCGGCGACGGCCTCGGCGTATCCACGGGTGGTGTCGTGATCGGTCAGCGCGACGACGTCCAGGCCTGCGGCGGCCGCGTTGCGGACCAGCTCCGCCGGGGTGTCCGTGCCGTCGGACGCCGTGGAGTGGCAGTGCAGATCGATGCGCACGACGCGGACTCCAGGCGGTGACGGACGGAAGGGGACGCTCCAGCATAGCCGGTCGCCAGCCCACCCCTGTCACACCTGAAACCCCCGAGCACCCCCTACACGCAGCGTCCGCCACTTCCCGGAGGAGGCCAGGGAAACCACCCGGGCAGCCCGCTCCGGCGGAGCGTTAGGGCGGAGCGTTGAGCGTTACGGCCGAGCGGCTACGACGGAGCGTTACGGCTCGAGCAGGCGCGGCGACAGCGCCCCGCAGGGCACCAGCTCGACCTCCGCACCCGCGTCCCGCAGGTCGGTCAGCACGAGTTCGTCGTACATCAGCAGTCCGGACTGCTCGGGCCAGACCACCGCCCACAGCCACAGTCCCAGGGCCTCCCCGGCGAAGACCGCGCGGTCGTCCGGGGTGGCGGAGACGTGCCAGAGGGGGGTCGGGCGGCCTGCGGCGAGCACCTTGGCCTGCGGGGGCTTCTCGACGCTCATATAGGGCCCCGGATCGGGCCCGTCGACGCCGGCGTACCGCGCGCCGAGGCCGACGCCCAGCTCCTCGGCGACCAGGATCAGCTCGCCCATGCCGCCGAGCGGACCGGGCCCGGAGCAGGCCACGACGGTGGCACGGCCCCCGCTGCGATCGTCGCCCGCGTACGTCACACCGGTGAAGAGCCAGCCGACCGGCAACGGCCACGGCATCCACACGGGCACCTGCGTGCGGTGCACGACGACGCTGAGGGCCTCGACGCTGGGCGGGATCACGGGCTGCAGCGGATGCACCGTCCCGTGCACATCGCACTGCCAGGAATCGGCGAAGAGTCCGGGAGCCCTGACCCGGCCACCACACTTCGGGCAACTGGGTTCGCCCCTCATAGGGCCCCACGGTCCTACCCGAGCCCGCCCGCGTCAAGGACGATCACCCGTCCGGACCGAATCCGGCCGAGGAGCGCCGCACCGGAAAGTTATAGATGCAACTTGCATTCATTAGGCGACCTAACTTACTGTGTGTATATACCAACCATCTACGGGACGAGGGGAACCATGGACACGTTCGACGCCGGAGCCGGAAGCATCCTGCGGCAGCCGAAGGCGGTGTGGGCGACGGCAGGCGCCTCCGTCGTGGCCTTCATGGGCATCGGCCTGGTCGATCCGATCCTGCCGTCCATCGCCCAGGGACTGAACGCCACGGCCAGTCAGGTCTCCCTGCTCTTCACCTCCTACTTCCTGATCACCGCGCTCGCGATGCTGGTCACCGGATTCGTCTCCAGCCGCATCGGCGGACGCCGAACCCTGCTGCTCGGCCTCGCCCTGGTGGTCGTGTTCGCGGGCCTCGCCGGCACCTCGGGCTCGGTCGCCGAACTCGTCGGCTTCCGGGCGGGCTGGGGACTGGGCAACGCGCTCTTCGTCTCCACCGCCCTCGCGGTGATCGTCGGCGCGGCGGCCGGCGGCAGCGCGGCGGCCATCCTGCTGTACGAGTCCGCCCTCGGCCTCGGCATGGCCTGCGGCCCCCTGCTGGGCGCGCTGCTGGGCGACGCCAGCTGGCGCTACCCGTTCTTCGGCACCGCGTTCCTGATGGCCGTCGGCTTCCTGTGCATCACGGCGTTCCTGAAGGAGCAGCCGAAGCCGGCCCGCAGGACCTCGCTGCTCGACCCGCTCAAGGCGCTCGGCCACGGCGGTCTCGCCTCCGTGGCGGCCTCGGCGTTCTTCTACAACTACACCTTCTTCACCGTGCTGGCCTTCACCCCGTTCGTGCTGAACATGACCCCCTACAAGTCGGGTGCGGTGTTCTTCGCGTGGGGCGTGCTGCTCGCCGTCTTCTCGGTGCTCGTGGCGCCGCGCCTGCAGAAGCGGTTCGGCTCGCTGAAGGTGCTCGGCGGCTCACTGGTGCTGCTCGCCGCCGACGTGCTCGCCCTCGGCTACGGCGACCACACCACGGCGGTCGTCTGCACGATCCTGTCCGGCGCGTTCATCGGCGTGAACAACACCGTCTACACCGAGTTGGCGCTCGGCGTGTCGGACGCGCCGCGCCCGGTGGCGAGCGCCGGCTACAACTTCGTGCGGTGGTTCGCGGCCGCGGCCGCGCCCTACTTCGCGCCGAAGATCGAGGAATGGAGCGACATCCACATGCCGTTCGTGGTCGCGGCGGTGACGGCGGTGCTCGGCGCGGTCGTGGTCCTCGTACGGCGCACGGCGCTGACGCACGAGGCGCGGGAACTGGAGCCGCAGCACGCCACGGAGGACGGGGTCACGGTCTTCGCGAACTGAGCCTCGCGCCCCGGCCGGGTCAACCGGCCTCTACGGGCCGCGTGTTGGTGACCTTCCTCACGGAGCCTCAGCCGAGCGGGACGGATGTCCGGGACGGATCCCGGAGGTCCGTCCCGTTCGTCAGCCAGCGCTCCTGAAGCGCCTGGGCGCCGTGGACACGCTTCCAGGCGGCCTCGTTGGGGGTCATGGGAAGCAGCGGCAGGAAACGGACCGGGTCGAGGGGCTCGTCGAGGTCGAGGTCCTCGACCAGACCGCCCGGCTCGGCGACCAGGACCGAGGTGAAGGCAGCCCCGGGCCACAACGGCCCGCCCACGTCGAGGGACGCCCCCGGAGCCACGACGACCCCCTCGACCTGCGGGGACGCCGCGAGCACGGCGAGCGGTCGGAGCACCTTGTCGGTGTCGGCGCCGCCCGGCCGGACGGACAGGAGCAGCTCGGCGCGCGGCCCCCGGACCGGATCCGCGAGCATCGCCGTGGGATCGCCCATCGGCTGCGCGGACATGCCGAGCGTGGCGTAGCGGACGACGTCGCCCTCGCGGAAGCGCAGCACCTCGACGCGGTCCGTGCCGAGGAAGGTGACCGCGGCACGGGCGTCCGGCTCGCCCAGCGCGGAACGCAGACGGGCCTCGACCAGAGGGAGAACATCAGCCATGCGGCGAGCATAGAACTCGTCTGGGCGGGGCAAAGCAGCGCCTTGACACTTCGGGCGGCTGATACTCTGGCGCGGTGGTTCGGGGCAGCACGCAGAAGCGTCGCTATCTTGCCTCGACGCAGACGAGACTCCCTTACGAGGGACCGGCTGGAGGAGGTGGGGCTGTCATGGATCGAAGTCACCCGTGCAGTACCACTCGCTCTTCCCGCCGCTGATACCGCTGCTCTGGCCTCTTCGCCTCCGGCTGGTCGCCGCCTCTCGCGCTCATCTTCATGCGGAAGAGCACGTCGTTCGTTCTTTGCCCGATCTGCCCGATCCACCCGATCTGCAGATCTCTCCGGTCTGATCCAGCAGCGAAGCTCGCCACCGCGACGGAGCGGTGCTCCCCGCTTTGTGGACGTGCCAAACCCTTTCCCAGCCCGAAGGCCGGGGAGACCCCGGTCAGGACGTCCCCATTCCGGGCAGTTCCACCCGTCGTGGCGGTCTTTCTTTGCTCGTCGCGAAGGAGCCTGCCATGTCGATGATCCGCGACCTCCGTGCCGTCGTCCGTCCCGCCCGCCCCTCCCTGCGCAAGGGGGGCGGGCGTACGGACACCGGCGCCTACGACACCACCCGCGACCCCGGAACCCCGTCGGCAGTCGTCGACTGCGCCGTCTACCGCGACGGCTCGCGCGTCGTGTTCCCGCAGGCGCCGACCCCGCAGGAGGCCATGCGCCAGGTACGGCGCGACGGCGGCTTCGTGTGGATCGGCCTGCACGAGCCGACCGAGGCCGAATTCGCCGGTATCGCCAGCGAGTTCGGACTCCACCCGCTGGCCGTGGAGGACGCGGTGCAAGCCCACCAGCGGCCCAAGCTGGAGCGCTACGACGACTCCCTCTTCACCGTCTTCAAGACCATCCACTACATCGAGCACGACCGGCTCACGGCCAACAGCGAGGTCGTGGAGACCGGTGAGGTCATGTGCTTCACCGGCAAGGACTTCTTCATCACCGTCCGGCACGGCGGCCAGGGCTCGCTGCGCGCACTGCGCCACCGCCTTCAGGACGACCCCGAGCTCCTCGCCAAGGGCCCCTCGGCGGTGCTGCACGCCATCGCCGACCACGTCGTCGACGGCTACATCGCGGTCGCGGACGCCGTGCAGGACGACATCGACGAGGTCGAGACCGAGGTGTTCTCGCCGGGCCGCAAGGGCACCCCGCGCGGCACGGACGCGAGCCGGATCTACCAACTCAAGCGCGAGGTGCTGGAGTTCAAGCGGGCGGTGTCGCCGCTGCTGCGGCCGATGCAGCTGCTGAGCGAGCGCCCGATGCGACTGGTCGACCCCGACATCCAGAAGTACTTCCGGGACGTCGCCGACCACCTCGCCCGGGTCCAGGAGCAGGTCATCGGCTTCGACGAACTGCTCAACTCGATCCTGCAGGCCAACCTCGCGCAGGCCTCCGTCGCGCAGAACGAGGACATGCGCAAGATCACGTCCTGGGCCGCCATCATCGCCGTGCCGACGATGGTGTGCGGGGTGTACGGGATGAACTTCGACTACATGCCGGAACTGCACTGGAAGTACGGCTACCCCGTGGTCATGTCGGCCATGGTGGCCCTCTGTGTGGGCATCCACCGCACGCTGAAGCGCAACGGCTGGCTGTGAGGACCTCGCCGAGGACCCGCCCGGACCTGCCCCGGATAGGCTGGGCGGCATGACAAGCGAGCTGCTCGGACAGGCCCTCGTCGACCGGACCCTCGTCGAGGAAGCGACCAAGAAGTCCGGCCTCGTCTGGGTCCGGGGCGCGGACGGGACGGCCGCGCGAGCGCTGTGGCACGTGTGGCACGAGGGCGCCGCCTGTCTGGTCGGCGACGGGCCGGGCGAGCAGCCGCTGCCGGGACTCGTCGAGGGCGGCTCGGCCGAGGTCACCGTCCGCAGCAAGGACAAGGGCGGCCGGCTGGTCACCTGGACGGCGAAGGTCGCCGAGCTCGCGCCCGGCTCCCAGGCCTGGGAGGCGGCCGTCGCCGAGCTCAAGGGCAAGCGGCTGAACGCGCCCGACGGCGAGGCCATGACCGAGCGCTGGGCGCGCGAGTGCCGGGTGCTCCGCCTGGAGCCGACGGGCGCCACCTCGCCGCTCCCGCAGGGGAGTCTCGCCGCACGGCCCGTCCCCTCGCCCGCCACCACGCGGGAGCCGGCGCCCGCCGGACTGCCGAAGCTGCTGCTGCGCAAGCGCAGACGAAAGTAGCGGCCGGATCGGCCGATCCGCGCAGCGGCCGGTCCATGGCGCGCTCAGCGGCAGGTCACGACGTCGGCAGCTGCTTGCCGTAGTCCACCGTCTCGTCCTTCGCCGGCTCCTCCAGGGCGAAGTCCTTGCCCCATGACGAGAAGCGCAGCGTCCCGGCCCCGCCCGCGCGTTCCAGCAGCAGCGGGTACGGCTTGCCCTCCAGCGAGACGTCCAGCGTGCCGCCGGAACCGCCGTCGCCGGTGATGCGGACGGTGCGCACCCCGGCCTGCTCGTGGTGGCCGTCGGTGGCCAGCGCGCCGTGCAGCGTCAGCAGACCGTCGAGGAGGAGGTCCTTGTCCGTGAACCCGCTGAACTTCTTGTACGAGGGATCGCCCGCCGGCACCTTGACGTACTTGCCGTCGAGCTTGTCGGCGGCCGCCGCGTCGGAGCCGTCGCCGGACTTGCCGTCCTCCTTCTTCCAGAACGCCGCGTCCGCCTTGAGGAACAGCTGCTCGCCCACCCGCAGCAGATGGAAGGTGGCCCCCTGCGCGGTGACCGACCCGGCGCCCCCGTCCGCCTTCAGGCTCATGTCGAGCTTGTACGTGCGCCCGCTGGTGACGACGCTGCCCGACAGCCGCACCGCGTCCACGGAGCCGGCGGCCGCCTTGGTCTTCTCCTGGATCTGCGCGGCGGACAGCTTGCCCACCCCGTTCGTGCCCGCGTCCGGATCCTCGCTGCACCCGGCCAGTCCCATGCCCACGACCAGTGCGCACACCGTGCTCACCAGCGGGGTCCGGCGAGTACGGCCCTGGGGAATCGCAGTCACAGAGAAGGCTGCCTTTCTGCGCGGGTGTGCTGAGCGGCGTACGGCAGCGTACCGGGGTCGCGCGACCCGGGCGGAGCCAGTCCGTCCGGACGCCCCACCAGGGCGTATCCGATCGGGACGGGCTAGCCTGAAGCCCGCACGAGCGGGCAATCGGGAAAAGAGCACCACCGGCAACAGCGCGCATCTGCGCGTACGACAAGGAGGGGCGGTCATGGCAGCGGGAGCCCCCCGGATCTTCGTCTCGCACCTCTCGGGCATCCCCGTGTTCGATCCGAACGGCGACCAGGTGGGCCGCGTACGCGACCTCGTCGTCGTGCTGCGCGTGCGGCGGCGGCCGCCGAGAGTGCTCGGGCTGGTCGTCGAACTGTCCACCCGGCGCCGGATCTTCCTGCCCATGACCCGGGTGACCGGCGTCGAGTCCGGTCAGGTCATCACCACCGGCGTGCTCAACGTCCGCCGCTTCGAGCAGCGGCCCACCGAGCGGCTGGTGTTCGGGGAGCTGCTCGACCGGCGCGTCACGCTCGTCGAGACCGGCGAGGAGGTCACCGTCCTCGACGCGTCGGTGCAGCAGCTGCCGGCCCGCCGCGACTGGGAGATCGACCGGGTCTTCGTCCGCAAGGGCAAGAAGGCGACCGCCTTCCGGCGGGCCAAGGGCGAGACGCTGACCGTGGAGTGGTCGGCCGTCACCGGGTTCTCGCTGGAGGAGCACGGGCAGGGCGCGGAGAGTCTGCTGGCCACGTTCGAGCAGCTGCGCCCCGCCGACCTGGCCAACGTCCTGCACCATCTCTCCGCCAAGCGGCGCGCCGAGGTGGCCGCCGCCCTCGACGACGACCGTCTCGCCGACGTCCTGGAGGAGTTGCCGGAGGACGACCAGATCGAGATCCTCGGCAAGCTGAAGGAGGAGCGCGCGGCGGACGTCCTGGAGGCGATGGACCCCGACGACGCGGCCGACCTGCTCTCCGAGCTCCCGGAGGAGGACAAGGAGCGGCTGCTGAGTCTGATGCAGCCCGACGACGCGGCCGACATGCGGCGCCTGATGGCGTACGAGGAGCACACGGCGGGCGGGCTGATGACCACCGAGCCGATCGTCCTGCGCCCCGACGCCACCGTCGCCGACGCCCTGGCGCGGGTGCGCAACCCGGACCTCTCCCCCGCGCTCGCCGCGCAGGTCTACGTCTGCCGCCCGCCCGACGAGACCCCGACCGGCAAGTACCTGGGCACGGTCCACTTCCAGCGGCTCCTGCGCGATCCCCCGTACACGCTGGTCAGTTCGCTCCTCGACGACGATCTGCAGGCCCTGGCGCCGGACGCGGCCCTGCCGGTCGTCGCCGGGTTCTTCGCGACGTACGACATGGTCGCGGCGCCCGTGGTGGACGAGGCGGGCTCGCTCCTCGGCGCGGTGACCGTGGACGACGTCCTGGACCACATGCTGCCGGAGGACTGGCGGGAGACGGAGTTCCACCTGGAGGGCGAGCCCGCGGGCGAGCCCGAGACCGAGGGGGCCGGTCGGCATGGCTCCTGAACGCGAGAGCGCGGGCCGTGAGCGCGCCCAGGCCGGCGCGGGCCGCGAGCGCACCCCCACGGGCGCCACGGCGACCGGCCGGGCCCGGCCCCGGCTGGACCAGCCGCGGTCGCCCCGGCACCGGATCCTGCCCGAGTGGGACCCGGAGGCCTTCGGACGGCTGTCGGAGCGCATCGCACGCTTCCTGGGCACCGGCCGGTTCATCGTCTGGATGACGGTCGTCATCATCGCCTGGGTCCTGTGGAACATCTTCGCCCCGCCGAACCTGCGGTTCGACAACTACCCCTTCATCTTCCTGACCCTGATGCTGTCCCTGCAGGCCTCCTACGCGGCCCCGCTGATCCTCCTCGCGCAGAACCGGCAGGACGACCGCGACCGGGTCAACCTGGAGCAGGACCGCAAGTCCAACGAGCGGTCCATCGCCGACACCGAGTACCTGACCAGGGAGATCGCCGCCCTGCGCATCGGTCTGGGCGAGGTCGCGACCCGGGACTGGATCCGCTCCGAGCTGCAGGACATGGTCAAGGAGCTGGAGGAACGGCGGGACGGGCACCGCGAACACGCCGTATTCCCGGCAGAACGGTCGCGGGGACGTGACGTAGACGACCGGTGACGGGCTTACCGGGGTCCCCGCAGGTCGCCGTACCATCGTCCTATGGCTAGCGAAGACGCGGTGCGCGAGGCACTGGCGACGGTGAACGACCCCGAGATCAACCGGCCCATCACCGAACTCGGGATGGTGAAGTCGGTGGAGATCGCCGCGGACGGGGCGGTCGCGGTCACCGTGTACCTGACGGTCTCCGGCTGCCCGATGCGCGAGACGATCACCCAGCGGGTGACCGACGCGGTCTCCGCGGTGGAGGGCGTCACCCGCGTCGACGTCACCCTCGACGTGATGAGCGACGAACAGCGCAAGGAGCTGGCGAACGCGCTGCGCGGCGGCCAGACCGAGCGCGAGGTCCCGTTCGCCAAGCCGGGCTCGCTGACCCGCGTGTACGCGGTCGCCTCCGGCAAGGGCGGCGTCGGCAAGTCGTCGGTGACGGTGAACCTGGCGGCGGCGATGGCGGCCGACGGCCTGAAGGTGGGCGTGGTCGACGCCGACATCTACGGTCACAGCGTGCCGCGCATGCTGGGCGCGGACGGCCGTCCCACCCAGGTCGAGAACATGATCATGCCGCCGTCCGCGAACGGCGTGAAGGTCATCTCCATCGGCATGTTCACCCCGGGCAACGCGCCGGTCGTCTGGCGCGGCCCGATGCTCCACCGCGCGCTCCAGCAGTTCCTCGCGGACGTCTACTGGGGCGACCTGGACGTCCTGCTCCTGGACCTGCCGCCCGGCACGGGCGACATCGCGATCTCCGTGGCCCAGCTGGTCCCGAACGCCGAGATCCTGGTCGTGACGACCCCGCAGCAGGCGGCGGCCGAGGTCGCCGAGCGGGCCGGCTCCATCGCCGTGCAGACGCACCAGAAGATCGTCGGCGTGGTCGAGAACATGTCCGGCCTGCCCTGCCCGCACTGCGGGGAGATGGTCGACGTCTTCGGCACCGGCGGCGGCCAGTCGGTGGCCGAGGGACTCACCCGCACCACCGGCGCCAACGTCCCGGTGCTCGGCTCCATCCCGATCGACGTCCGGCTGCGCGAGGGCGGCGACGAAGGCAAGCCGGTCGTCCTGACCGACCCCGAGTCCCCCGCGGGCTCGGCGCTGCGCGCCATCGCCGGCAAGCTGGGCGGCCGCCAGCGCGGTCTGTCGGGCCTGTCGCTGGGCATCACCCCGCGCAACAAGTTCTAGGAGGTCCCGGCCCGCTCGCGGGTGCCGTCCTTCGCTCCGCCCGATGACAGTGGGGGCGCCGTCCGTGTCCGGACGGCGCCCCCACTGTCATCGGAGCTGGGGCGTACGGCCGGTCAGGCGTACGTCTCGATGTCCTTGATCATGGCGAAGCCGAGGCCGTACGCGCTCATGCCCCTCCCGTACGCCCCCACGTGCACCCCTTGCGAGGTCGAGCCGGCCAGCACCCAGCCGAACTCGGACTCGCGGTAGTGGAACGGGGTCGGCACGCCGTCGACCGGCAGGGACAGCGTGGACCAGTCCTCGCCGGCGAGGTCGTCGGCGAGGACCCACGCCGTCTCGGTCTGCTGGTCCAGCCAGTCGTCGCGCAGGCTGTGGTCCATCTGGCCCGGCCAGGTGAAGGACAGCAGGCCCACCCCGGCGAGCCAGGCCGCCGACGACACGGAGGTCGCCTCCAGCAGACCGGTGCCGTCCGCGCTGCGCCGTACGGGGTTCGCGGCGACGGTCACGACGACCGCGAACTTCCCGCGGTCCTCGCCGGCCGTCTCGTGCCGCACCGAGGGCTCGTCCCCGTGTCCGATGGAACCGTGCTCGACGGCCCCGTCGGCGGCCGTGCCCACCTGCATCAGCCAGCGCGGCCCCGTGAAGGCCTCGTCGAGGCCGTACCAGGGAAAGGGTGCCTCCAGGTAGCCGTCGACCGTGCGCCGCCCGGAGGGGACCTGCTGTCCGTCCTCCGCGGCCGGCGTCTGCGCGACTGCCCGACTCGTCGTCTCCATGTGCCCGGACGCCTCCTCGTTCTCGACGGAACGACCGGCCCGCCCCCCTTCGGGCGTACTCGTCCGCTCCGCACAACAACCAGGCAGCATAGCCACCCCGCTCCGGGCTGCCGGGAACCCGCCCGGCGCGTGGAGCGTGCGCCCCCTCACATCGGGGCTCATACCGGCGATCGCCGACGGCTCAGGTGGCGTCCGCGTCGAAGGGCGGACGGTCGTCCTCGCCCGGCGCCTCGGGGCGCTTGGTCATGTCGACGCGCGCCCCGCCCGACGCGGCCGCGGAACCCGGAGCGGAGGGGGCGTCCGTGTCGCGGCTGTGGACCGCGTCCGTGACCTCGGCCATCTCCTTCTTCAGGTCGAAGCCGTTGCGGATCTCCTTCAGCCCCAGCTCGTCGTTGTCCAGCTGCTTGCGGATGAACGTCTTGGGGTTGAGGTCCTCGAACTCGAAGTCCTTGAACTCCGGGCCGAGTTCGCTGCGGATGTCCGCCTTGGCGCTCTCCGAGAACTCACGGATCTTCCGGACGGTGCGCATCACGTCCTGGATGACCTTCGGGAGCTTGTCCGGACCGAAGACGAGCACGGCCAGGACGATGATCGTCACCAGCTCGAGCGGTCCTATGTCATTGAACACCTGAAGCTCCTTGCGATGTCCGCGGTCCTCGGCCCTCGGCCCTCAGTGGTCAAGTTCGGGTCTTCCGTGGTCCGGGCCGGGTCCACGGTACCTGTCGCACCTGTCCGACCGGTACCGTCCCGAGCCCTCCGACCGGGTGTATGCCGCCGAGTTTCCGCGTTGTTTGCCATGGGGGGCCACATTTCGGGGTCCGGCCTGTGATGTTCGCGTCCGTCGCCGGGAGCGGGCCGACGCCTGCGCCCGCCGTGCGGCGACGGGCGCACCGCCTCAGCCGCCGTCGGACGAGCCGAGGACCAGGGTCAGCGTGCGCTCCCGCCCGGCGCGCTCGACCGTCAGCTCCAGACGGTCGCCGGGGCGGTGGGCGCGGGTCCTGACGATCAGCTCCCCGCTGGTGTGGACCCGCCGCCCGTCGACCTCGGTGATGACGTCGCCCGCCCTGATCCCGGCCCGGTCGCCGGGGCCGCCCGGCGTGACCGGGGCGTTCCCGTCGGCGCCCGTGGCGCTGACGAGGGCGCCGTCCCCCGCGTAGTCCGTGTCGAGGCTGACTCCGATGACCGGGTGGGTCGCCCGGCCCGTGTTGATCAGCTCCTCGGCCACGCGTTTGCCCAGGTTGATCGGGATGGCGAAGCCGAGGCCGATCGAGCCGCCCTGGGCGTCGGACGTGTCGGCGCCGTCGGCGCCGGACCGGATGGCGGAGTTGACGCCGATGACCCGGCCCCGCGCGTCGAGGAGGGGGCCGCCGGAATTGCCGGGATTGATCGGCGCGTCGGTCTGGAGGGCGTCCACGTACGAGACGTCGCTCGCGTCGCCGCTCCCGCCGCTCCCGCCGCTCCCGCCGCTCCCGCCGCCGGCGATGACGGGCCGCTCCCTGGCGCTGATGATGCCGGAGGTGACCGTGCCCTCCAGGTCGAAGGGCGCGCCGATGGCGACGACGGGGTCGCCGACCCGGACGTCGTCGGAGTTGCCGAGGGAGAGGGGCTTGAGGCCCTTCACCCCGGTCACCCGCACCACGGCCAGGTCGTAGCCGCTGTCCCGGCCGACGACCTCGGCCCCGACGGTCTGGCCGCCGTCGAAGACGACGGATATCCCGCCGCCGCTCTTGGCGGACTCGACCACGTGGTTGTTGGTGAGGATGTAGCCGAGGGAGTCGAGGACGAAGCCTGTTCCGGTGCCGGCCTCGTCGCCGCCGCTGACATGCAGGGTGACGACGCCGGGCAGGGCCCGCGCGGCGATCCCGGCCACGCCGTCGGCGGCCCGCCCGGTGGGCTCGGCGGAGGCCTGCGGCAGCTGTATCGGGCGGAGCCCGCCGTTGCGCTCCAGGTAGGTGCCGACGGCTCCGCCGAGCCCGCCGGAGACGAGGGCGACGGCCAGCGCGCCGCCGACCAGCTTCCCGCGCATCTGCCGGTTCCACCGGGCCTCGCCGACGGGCTCCGCCCCGGTGACGCCGCCGAACGGGGCCGCGGACCAGGGGTCGTACCGCTGCCAGGGGCTTGCGGGAGGGAAGGCAGAAGAGGGGTCGGGGGACGCGGGCGAGGCGGGGAACACAGGGGAAGAGAGGGGCGAAGGGGGCGAAGGGGGTGATGGGGGTGAAGCGGCAAGGTCGGGAGGCGCGAGGAGCCCCGCGCCCGACTGCGCCTGCGGGCCCTGCGAGGGGTGCACGGCGGTCACGGGTGTGACGTCGACTCCGGGGGCCGGGGCCGCGATCCCGGGCGCCGCAACGGGAGCGGCAAGGGGAACGGGGGCGACGGCCGGGTGCTGGACCGGGGGCGCGGGGGCCCAGGGGCCGGGTTGCCCGTACGGCGGGGTGCTGTAGGGATCGGGATCGTGCAACGGCCCTCCCCGCCGTTCTCCCACGACTGCGCCCGACGGCGGTGCGGCCGAAGCGGGCGAACCGGCCGAAGCGGGCGCCCCCGAGGCGACGGCATCGACGGGATCGAGGGGATCCCCCGCGCGGGTGCCATCGGCCCAGACGGCATCGGAGTCGGCCTCGCCGCCCGGGGCCGGTGTCGCCGCCGGACCCTCTTCTGGGCGCTGCGCGACGGTCGCCTCGGACGGAGTCGCCGGACGCCTCAGTTCGTAGTCGCCGTCGCCGTCGCCGTCGTCAACGCCGACGGCCGGCGCGGCGGCCGCGGGGGCGTTCGCTTCCGGTGTTTCCGGCCCTGCCGCGGCGGCCGGTTCCCCGGGCGCGTCCAAGGCGCTCGCCGCCCGGTTCGGCCGGGCCAGTTCGAAGTCGCCGTCGGCAGGATCCGGCACCCGGCCCACCGGCTCGGCCGTCGTGTCGTCGTCGACCCGGCCCGCCGGGCTCTGTCGCGCCGGGGACGACTGCGGCCGGGGCAGGCTCCACCACTTCGCCCTCGCGGGCTTCCCCTCGTCCATGCTCTCTCCCCCAGTCGAGCCGGCCGGGGCGTCGCACCGGTGCGCGCCCCCGGCCCTGCCCGGCGCACTCCGCCGTAGCGCCCGGCTGCCTGGCTGGACGCGGTCCACCGCGATTCAACCAGGTTCGCCGGGCGAGGCGCAGGGGGCGGTCAGCGGGTGTGCCGTGCCGGCGGGAGGGCAGAAGAGGAGCTGGGTACGGACGTGGTGAGGGGGACGGGTGCGGCGGGCAGACCGGGATCGGCGAGCTTGGCGCCGGCGGCGGTCCAGGTGCTCAGGGAGACCGGCGAGTTCGTGCCGAGCGGACGTATCAGGGGAGACATGACCGCGGCGCCGGCCACCATGGGCGTGGTCAGCCGGTGCAGGGCCTGTTCGACCGGGCTGCCGGGCTGAGCGGGCATCCCGGGCAGCAGAGGCGCCGACACCTCGGTCGGGGTGACCGGGGTGTCGCCGAGCTGTCCGCCCTGGGAGAGCAGGGGGCCTGCGGCACGGCGGCGCTGGTTCTCCCCCGCCGCGGAGCCCGTGCCCGGGGTGCGGGCCGGTGTCACATTGCTTCCGGAGCCCGACCCGGCACGGCCGTCCGCGGACGTGTCGACCGGGGCGACGGTGCTCATGCCCCCCAGCGCGATCGCGGCCAGCGACACCGCGCCGGCGGCGACGAACGCGAACCGCATGCCGCGCGAGCGCTCGGCGTCGTGCCGGTCGCCGGCGCGGCCGACGGGATGGACGCGGAAGCCGCGGTCCGAGGCGGGAGAGAGGACGGAGCCGTGCTCCCGGGCGGGCGCAAAGCGGAACTCGAACGGATCGTCCCGTCTCGTGCCCCGCACTCCGAAGACTCCGTCGGCGAAGCCTCCCCCGCCCAGCGGCGTGCCACCGCCCTCGGAGTCACCTCCTGCGGGGAGCCCCTGGAGGCGGGCCAGAAAGCTTTCCGAGGGGGCGGGTGGGGCGACCTCGGCGAAGACGTTCTTCAGCCGGCGCTGGGCGTCGACCTCCGTCTTGCACTTAGGGCAGGTCGCCACGTGTGCGAGCACACGTTCGCGGGTGTCGTGACCGAGCTCGCCGTCCACCAGGGCCGAGAGCCGGTCGCCGAGATGCTGCTCCGCGAGGAGCCGCTCGGCTGCGTCGTGTCGGGATGCACTCACGCGGTCGCGCCCCCTCCTCCCAGTGCGGGCACGCGGGCCACGAAGGAACGACGCCCGGCGCGGGCCTCGGGCGCACGGTGCGCGAGGGCCTTGCGCAGCTGCGAACGGCCGCGGTGGATGCGCGAGCGGACCGTGCCCAGCTTGACGCCGAGGGTCGCGGCGATCTCCTCGTAGGAGAGCCCCTCGATGTCGCACAGCACGACCGCGGCGCGGAACTCGGGCGCGAGGGTGTCGAGGGCCTGCTGGACGTCCGCGTCGAAGTGGGCGTCGTTGAAGACCTGCTGCGGGGTGGGCTCCTTGCTGGGCAGCCGCTCGGCCGCGTCGTCGCCGAGGGCGTCGAAGCGGATGCGCTGCTTGCGGCGGACCATGTCCAGGAAGAGGTTGGTCGTGATGCGGTGCAGCCAGCCCTCGAAGGTGCCCGGCGTGTACGTCGACAAGGAGCGGAAGACGCGGACGAAGACCTCCTGGGTGAGGTCCTCGGCGTCGTGCTGGTTGCCGGTCAGCCGATAGGCGAGCCGGTAGACCCGGCCGCTGTGCATGCTGACGATCTCCTCCCACGTGGGCGGAGTCCACGCCTGCCCGTCCGCGTCGGTGGTGAAGGTCGCGGTCTGGGCTGGGCCGACGGCGATGCCGGCGGAGTGGCTGGGGTCAGCAGCGGTGTCGTTCACGGATTTCGGCCTGACTGCCGACCCGAGAAAGCGCCGCAGCACTCCTCCCCGATCCACAGGCGCGGCCGCACCTCCCCTGTCGGCATTGGTGGTGTCCAGTGGAGCCCCTACCATAGCCACCTCGCCCGTTAGCTCCGGATAAGCGGTTTTACGAGAAATTGATCTGTGCTGACACGGCTCATGCGGCTGCGTCATCACTTGCTCGGCGCCCTGTCCCACGTCGTGATCCAACCGTGTCCCCCCCGTAGTCGTTCCCACCCCTTCAAACGCCCGGTCCCATCTGCGGGTTCCCGGCGGCAACGGATACAGTCACGCCCAGGCAACCACGGGGACAGGAGAGGGTCATTACCGGCAACCGGCAGGCAAGCTGGGCGTTCGCCGACGCCTATGCCGCCGAGGACGAAGCGCTGCGCTGGGCCCGCGACCGGGCCCGTGAGGCAGGGCTGCGCTCGGTGTCGCCCAGCACGGGCGCCGCGCTGCGGATGCTCGCCGCCACCGTGGACGCGAAGGCGGTCGCCGAGATCGGTACCGGCACCGGCGTCTCCGGGATCCACCTGCTGCACGGGATGCGCCCGGACGGCGTCCTGACGACCGTGGACCCCGAGCCGGAGCACCAGCAGTTCGCCCGGCAGGCCTTCCGCGCCTGCGGCTTCGCCAGCAACCGGGCCCGGTTCATCCCCGGCCGCGCGCTCGACGTCCTGCCCCGCCTCGCGGACGCCGGCTATGACCTGGTCTTCTGTGACGGCGACCGGCTGGAGCTGCTGGAGTACCTCGCTGAATCGTTGCGCCTGCTGCGGCCGGGCGGGCTGGTCGTCTTCGAGGGCGTCTTCGCCAACGGCCGCACGGTCGATTCGGGGCCGCAGCCCACGGAGGTCATACGCATCCGGGAGCTGCTGCGGGCGGTGCGCGAGAGCCAGGAGCTGGTGACGTCGCTGCTGCCGGTGGGCGACGGGCTCCTGTGCGCGGTCAAGCGCTGAGGCGCTGAGAGGTTCGGGCCCCGGCGTTGGGCCTTTCGGGCCGAGCGGCCACCGCGAACCCGGGAAGGCCTCCGGGAAGCCCCGGGAAAACCGGTGTGCAGACCTCAGGAAGACCCCGGAAGAAAGACAACCGCTCCGACACCCAGAGGGACGCCGGAGCGGTCGAAAGTGCAGGGTCGCCTCGCGTCAGCCGACGACCTTCTTCAGCGCGTCGCCGAGCGCGTCGGCCTCGTCAGGGGTCAGCTCGACGACGAGCCGCCCGCCGCCTTCGAGCGGAACGCGCATGACGATGCCCCGCCCCTCCTTGGTCACCTCGAGCGGGCCATCACCCGTTCGCGGCTTCATGGCCGCCATGCTCGTTCCCCTTCCTGAAACCAGCTCATCGCCAAAGCCGACGGCCCTGGGAGGGCAGCCGCGGTCCAGCGTGGGACCCGCGGCACCGGCATCGAACACATTGCTTCCAGGCCATTATCCCGCATCTCAGGACCCGATGACCAACATCGGTCGGCATCGCTTGGGCAACGCGCGCGAGCAAAACCACTCAATTCGGCGATGTGGCTGCGATACTGCGCGGCCGCACGCGCTTCCGGCCGCCGGAATCCGTCCCGAATTCTTTGACGCAGGTCACACGTCGGGTCCGGTCCTCGAGCGGTGATCTCCGCCATGCTGTCCTCGTACAGGGGACGTACCGGCCGGTAGGGCGTCCCAGCCGCGACACGGAGGGGAAAACGCCATGGTCGACACCGTGCTCTACGAGGTGAGCAACGGGCTCGCGACGATCACGCTGAACCGCCCCGAGGCGATGAACGCGCTGAACATCGCGACCAAGGTCGCCCTCCGGGACGCGGTGCGGTCCGCGGCCGACGACGACGCCGTACGGGCCGTGCTGCTGACCGCGGCCGGCGACCGGGCGTTCTGCGTGGGGCAGGACCTCAAGGAGCACATCGGACTGCTGGCCGAAGGCTCGAAGCAGGTCATGAGCACGGTCGCGGAGCACTACAACCCGATCGTGCGGGCGCTGACGGAGGCCCCGAAGCCGGTCGTCGCCGCGGTGAACGGGGTCGCCGCGGGCGCCGGCCTCGGTTTCGCGCTGGCCGCGGACTACCGCGTCGTGTCCGACACGGCGTCCTTCAACACCTCGTTCGCGGGGGTCGCGCTCACCGCCGACTCGGGCGTCTCGTGGACGCTGCCCCGGGTGATCGGTCCGGGCCGGGCCGCCGACCTGCTGCTCTTCCCGCGCAGCATCAAGGCCCAGGAGGCCTACGAGCTGGGCATCGCGAGCCGGGTCGTGCCGGCGGACGCGCTGCGCGCGGAGGCGGAGAAGGTGGCCCGCGCCCTCGCCGCGGGGCCGACGGTGGCCTATGCGGCGATCAAGGAGGCCGTCGCCTACGGGTCGACGCACACCCTCTCCGAGACGCTGGACAAGGAGGACGAGCTGCAGACGCGGGCCGGGGCCTCCGAGGACCACGCGATCGCGGTGCGGGCGTTCGTCCACAAGGAGACGCCGGAGTACCTGGGCCGCTGACGCCGACCGCCCCTGCGTGGGTGCGCGGTGTGCGCGCTTGTGAGGGGGGCGGTCGCTCGGCCGCTCCCCGTCACCCGCCCCGTCACCCGGCCCCGTCAGGGCCCCCTCACCCGCCCCGTCAGAGGGCGCTTCGCGCCGCGCACGACGCCAGGTGGTCGTTCACCAGGCCGCATGCCTGCATCAGCGCATACGCCGTCGTCGGCCCGACGAACCGCAGGCCCCGCTTCTTCAGCGCCTTGGCCAGCGCCGTCGACTCGTCCGTGACCGCGGGGACGTCGGCCAGGGTCTTCGGCGCCGGCCGGCCGGCGGGGTCCGGGGCGTGCGACCAGATCAGCTCGTCCAGGTCGCCCGGCGCCCACCCGGCCAGCACGCGCGCGTTGGCGAGGGTGGCGTCGATCTTGGCGCGGTTGCGGATGATGCCCGGGTCGGCCAGGAGGCGTTCGCGGTCCTCGTCGGTGAAGACCGCGACCGAGGCGATCTCGAAGCCGGCGAAGGCGGCGCGGAAACCGGCGCGGCGGCGCAGGATCGTGATCCAGGACAGGCCCGACTGGAAGGCCTCCAGGCTGAGGCGTTCGAACAGCGCGTCGTCGCCGTGGACCGGGCGGCCCCACTCCTCGTCGTGGTACGTCGCGTAGTCCGGCGTGGACAGGGCCCAGGGACAGCGCAGCGCGCCGTCCGCACCGGCGAGGGCGGCGCCGTCGCTCACTGCTGGTCCTCGGGGGTCTGCTTCTCCATGGAGACGTGGGGCGCGGCGGGGGCCTGCGCGCCGGCCAGGGCCGACTCCAGGTCGGCGATGCGCGCGTCGCGCTCGGCGAGTTCGGCGGCGAGACGGTTCAGGACGTCGTCGACGTCCGCCATGCGGTAGCCGCGGGCGCTCAGCGGGAAGCGCAGGCGGTCGACGTCGGCACGGTCGACCGGACGGTCCGGGGGCAGCGGGTCGTGCAGCCGCTCGGGGGCGACCTCCGGCAGCGGGCCGGTGCCTTCGCCGCCGCCCACCACGGCGAGTGTCACCGCGGCGACCACGACGGCGAGCGCGATGACCAGGAACAGGAACATAACCATCGGTGGGTCTCCACACTCGGTGTGCTCGGAGCGGATGTGTGTGGGTCCGATCGTGCCATGCGGGTCCGGCAGTTAGGGTCGCAGGCGGCGGATGTGCAGGACGTACTAGGAGAGGTCACAGGGGATGCTCAGGCTGGGCAGGCGTGAATTCGGCGCGCACGAGCCGGTGATCATGGCGATCGTGAACCGGACCCCGGACTCCTTCTACGACCAGGGCGCGACCTTCCGGGACGAGCCGGCCCTCGCGCGCGTGGAGCAGGCGGTGGCGGAGGGCGCGGCCGTCGTGGACATCGGCGGGGTGAAGGCCGGGCCGGGTGAAGAGGTGACCGCGCAGGAGGAGGCCCGGCGGACCGTGGGTTTCGTGGCCGAGGTGCGGCGGCGCTTCCCGGACGTGGTCATCAGCGTGGACACCTGGCGGGCCGAGGTCGGGGAGGCGGTCTGCGAGGCCGGCGCCGACCTGCTGAACGACGCGTGGGGCGGCGTGGATCCGCGGCTGGCGGAGGTCGCCGCGCGCTACGGGGCCGGTCTGGTGTGCACGCACGCGGGCGGCGCGCAGCCGCGGACGCGTCCGCACCGGGTGACGTACGACGACGTCATGGCCGACATCCTGCGGGTGACGGTGGGGCTGGCGGAGCGGGCCGCGGGGCTGGGGGTGCCGCGGGAGTCGATCCTGATCGATCCGGGGCACGACTTCGGCAAGAACACCCGGCACAGCCTGGAGGCGACCCGGCGGCTCGGGGAGATGGTGGAGACGGGGTGGCCGGTGCTGGTGTCCCTGTCCAACAAGGACTTCGTCGGCGAGACGCTGGACCGGCCGGTGAAGGAGCGGGTGGTCGGCACGCTGGCCACGACCGCGGTGTCCGCGTGGCTCGGGGCGCAGGTGTACCGGGTGCACGAGGTGGCGGAGACGCGCCAGTTGCTCGACATGGTCGCGTCGATCGCGGGCCAGCGGCCCCCGGCGGTGGCCCGCCGGGGGCTCGCGTAGGCCGCGGGAGCCGCGGGCCGGGCTCTAGCGGGCCGCCTCCTTCGAGACCAGGGCCACCGCCTCGTCCACGTCGTCCGTGACGTGGAAGAGGAGGAGATCCTTCTCGGCTGCCTTGCCCTGGGCGATGAGGGTGTTCTTGAGCCAGTCGATCAGGCCGCCCCAGTACTCGGTGCCGAAGAGGACGATGGGGAAGCGGGTGACCTTCTGGGTCTGGACGAGGGTGAGGGCCTCGAAGAGCTCGTCCAGGGTGCCGAGGCCGCCGGGCAGGACGACAAAGCCCTGCGCGTACTTCACGAACATCATCTTGCGGACGAAGAAGTAGCGGAAGTTCAGGCCGATGTCGACGTAGGGGTTGAGCCCCTGCTCGAAGGGCAGCTCGATGCCCAGGCCGACGGACGTGCCGCCCGCCTCGCTCGCGCCCTTGTTGGCCGCCTCCATCGCGCCCGGCCCGCCGCCCGTGATCACGGCCCAGCCGGCGTCGACGAGGGCGCTGCCCAGCCGTACGCCCGCCTCGTACTCCGGGGAGCCGACCGGTGTGCGGGCGGAGCCGAACACGCTGATGGCCGGGGGGAGTTCGGCGAGGGTGCCGAACCCCTCGATGAACTCCGACTGGATCCGCAGCACTCGCCAGGGGTCGGTGTGCACCCAGTCCGAGGGGGCCCGTTCGTCCAGCAGCCGCTGGTCCGTCGTGCTCGCCTGCACCTGGTCGCGCCGTCGCAGGACGGGGCCCAGGCGCTGTTCGTCCGGTGGCTGCTTCTTTCCCTCGGGGTTCCCTGTAGGCATGGTGAACTCCCTCCGCTTCGTTCGTTCCACCTCAGCGTAGATCCACGCGGGTTACGGGCGGGGGACGTCGGCGTGTCCGCCGCGGGCCCGCCGTCGGCTCGACGCCGGATCAGGCGGTGAGCCAGGCCCTCAGCCGCTCCTCGCCGGCCAAGATCTTGGCCGTCTCCACGCGTTCGTCCCGCTTGTGGGCCAAGTGCGGGTTGCCGGGGCCGTAGTTGACGGCGGGCACGCCCAGCGCGGAGAAGCGGCTGACGTCCGTCCAGCCGTACTTGGGCAGCGGGGTTCCGCCGACCGCCTCGATGAAGGCGGCCGCCGCCGGGTGGGAAAGGCCGGGCAGGGCGGCGGGGCTGTGGTCGTCGACCACGAACTCCGCGACCGCGCAGTCGGCGAAGACCTCCCGGACGTGCGCGACGGCCTCCTCCTCGCTGCGGTCGGGCGCGTAGCGGAAGTTGACGGTGACCACGCATTCGTCGGGGATGACGTTGCCGGCCACCCCGCCCGTGACGCCGACCGCGTTGAGGCCCTCGCGGTACTCCAGGCCGTCGATGACCGGGCGCCGTGGTTCGTAGGCGGCCAGCCGGGCCAGGATCGGGGCGGCCGCGTGGATCGCGTTGGACCCCATCCAGCCGCGTGCCGAGTGGGCCCGCTCGCCCCTGGTCTTCAGCAGGACCCGCAGGGTGCCCTGGCAGCCGCCCTCGACCTGGCCGTCGGAGGGTTCGAGGAGCACCGCGAAGTCACCGGTCAGCCAATCGGGGTGGGCCTCGGCCACGTGCTTGAGGCCGTTGAGGTCGGCGGCGACCTCCTCGTTGTCGTAGAAGACGAAGGTCAGGTCGCGGTTGGGCGCCGGGACCGTCGCCGCGACGCGCAGCTGGACCGCCACCCCGGACTTCATGTCACAGGTGCCGCAGCCCCACAGCACCCCGTCCTCGTCCAGCCTCGACGGGACGTTGTCGGCGATCGGCACGGTGTCGATGTGGCCGGCCAGGACGACGCGCTCCGCGCGGCCCAGGTTCGTGCGGGCGATCACGTTGTTGCCGTGGCGGTCCACCGTCAGGTGGGGCAGCGCGCGCAGGGCGGTCTCGATCGCGTCCGCGAGCGGCTTCTCGTCGCCGCTCTCCGAACGGAAGTCGACGAGCCACGCGGTGAGCGCCGCGGCGTCCTGGGTGAGGTCAAGCGGGGTGTCGGCCATGCCGTCGACCCTAACGCGCCGGTCGGACGCCCCCCCTTCCCCGCCGGTGCGCACCCCCCTCCTGCTCCTCCGTACTCTCCAGTACCTTGTACGCGTGCCAGAGCCGTCGCCTTCCCCCAAGCGCCGCGGCCGCCTCCTCCGTTTCGGGGCGGCCTGCGTGGTCCTGTCCGCCGTCGCGGGTTACGCCGTGGTCCAGTACGTCTCCGGCGGGACGGGAGATCCCGGCTGCCGGGTCGTCTCCGGCGACGGCGACGGGGCGACGTACGAGTTCACGCCGGAGCAGGCGGTGAACGCGGCCACGATCGCCGCCGTCGGCACCGACCGGGCCATGCCCGAGCGGGCCGTGGCCATCGCCCTCGCGACCGCCATCCAGGAGTCGGGGCTGCGCAACCTCGCCCACGGCGACCGGGACTCGCTCGGCCTGTTCCAGCAGCGGCCCTCGCAGGGCTGGGGCACCGAGCGACAGGTCACGGACCCGGCGTACGCGGCGGACGTCTTCTACGCGCACCTCGCCAAGGTCCACGACTACACCGAGCTCCCGCTGACGGTCGCCGCGCAGCGCGTGCAGCGCAGCGGGTACCCGGAGGCGTACGCCAAGCACGAGCAGGACGCCGTACTGCTGGCCGCCGCACTGACCGGGACCTCGGCGGCGACGCTGACCTGCGACGGCCGCTCGCGGGCCACGGCGGCCACCGGGCCGGCGGCGGTGCGGGCGGCGCTGACCCGTGACTTCGGGCGCGGCGCGGCGCGGCAGGGGGGCTCGAAGACCGGCTCGCAGACCGGCGCAGGCGCGGGGAAGGCGTCGTCGGCCGGCGCCCGGACTCCCGTCGCCGAGAGCTCCGGGCGGACCCTGACGCTGCCCGTGTCCGAGGACACCACCGCCGGCGGGCGCAGTGTCGGTGAGCGCGGCTGGCAGCTGGCGCACTGGGCGGTGGCCAACGCCTCGGCGCTGCGGATCGAGCGCGTCGCGTACGCGGGCCGGGAGTGGGTCTCCGGACGCTCCGACAGCCAGTGGCGGGCGACCGGTTCCACCAGCGCGGAGGCCGCCGGGCGTCCGGCGGCGGGCGGCGGGTCGGACAGCGTGCGGATCGTCACCGAGCAGTAGTACGGGTCTTCACCCGTCCGGGTCGTGTGCGGGGGGTTCCGGCGGCCGTGTGCTCAGGTTTTCGCGCCGTCACCCTCGCAGGCGGGTAAACCCTTGAGGGCAAAGGGCCGCACGGGTTTGGCGGACTTTCACATCGGGCGGTTTTTGCCCGTTTTTATCCGCAGCCGATAATGCGACGCATTGCCAACTCTTTACGTCGGCCGTGCGCAACCTTCGCGGGCTTCGAGCGGTAGTCACTGCGTCCGGGCCCGGACAGACAGACAGTCACAGCAGTCACAGCAGTCACAGACAGTCCTTGTTCTCTCCCGTCGAAGGAGCATCATGTCTCTCCCCCTGACCCGCCGGATCGCCCGTGCCGCGCTGCTCGTCGCTGCAGGAGCGGCCGCCGGGGTCGGTGCGGCCGGCTCCGCCGGCGCGGCCCCCGCCCTGCCCGCCGCTCCGAACCTCGGCGGACTGACCGCCCTGGACACGGCGAACGTCGGCAGCACGGTCGACGGCGCGGCGCACAACGTCACCGGGCTCGCGGACAAGGCCGGCGGCAAGACCGTGGCGAAGGCGGCGCCGGTGGCGCAGAAGACGGCCGGCGACGCGGCGGGCTCCGCCGGCGGTCTCCT
Organism: Streptomyces rishiriensis; assembly: GCF_003112535.1. Lineage (GTDB taxonomy): Bacteria > Actinomycetota > Actinomycetes > Streptomycetales > Streptomycetaceae > Streptomyces > Streptomyces rishiriensis. The sequence continues at coordinate 299,956 of NZ_BEWA01000012.1, forward strand.
CGGGGACACCGCGTCGACCGCCACGAAGGGCGGGCTGCCGACCGACTCCCTCACCAAGGGCGGGCTGCCCGGCGCGCAGACCCTGCCGGTGAAGAGCCTGCCGATCGGCTAGCAGCCGACCCGAGCGCGTGAGCGCGGACGGGGCCCGGGGAGATCCTCCCCGGGCCCCGTCGCTGCGCGGGAACCGGCTACAGGCGCTCCACCGCGGCTCGCACCCGCTCGTCCGTCGCCGTGAGGGCCACGCGCACGAACCGCTCGCCCGCCTCGCCGTAGAAGTCGCCGGGGGCCACCAGGATGCCCCGGGCGGCCAGGTCGGCGACCGTGGTCCAGCAGGACTCGTCCCGCGTCGCCCACAGGTACAGGCTGGCCTCGCTGTGCTCGATGCGGAAGCCGTGGGACAGCAGGGCCTCGCGCAGGAGGGCGCGGCGGGCCGCGTAGCGTTCGCGCTGCTCACGCACGTGAACGTCGTCGCCGAGGGCCGCCACGACCGCCGCCTGGGTGGGCGCCGAGGTCATCATGCCGCCGTGCTTGCGGATCTCCAGCAGGGGGCCGAGGACGGCCGGGTCGCCCGCGAGGAAGGCCGCCCGGTAGCCGGCCAGGTTCGAGCGCTTGGAGAGGGAGTGGACCGCGACGACGCCCTCGTACGAGCCGCCGTTGACGTCCGGGTGCAGGACCGAGACCGGGTCCGCCTCCCAGCCCAGCTCCAGGTAGCACTCGTCGGAGAAGACCAGCACCCCGTGGCGCCTCGCCCAGGCGACGATCCGGGTCAGCTCCGCCTTGGACAGGACCCGGCCCGTGGGGTTGGACGGCGAGTTCAGCCAGAGCAGCCTGAGGTTCGCGGGATCCAGGGTCGTGGGGTCGTCGTAGACCTCGTACTGCGCGCGGGCCAGCCGCGCGCCCACCTCGTACGTCGGGTAGGCCAGCCGCGGGAAGGCCACCCGGTCGCCGGGACCGAGCCCGAGCTGGGTCGGGAGCCAGGCCACGAGCTCCTTGGAGCCGACGATCGGCAGGACGTGGCGGTGGGTGACCTCGCGGGCGCCCAGACGGCGCTCCAGCCAGCCGGTGATCGCGTCCCGCAGGGCCGGGGTTCCCCAGACGGTCGGGTAGCCCGGCGAGTCCGCGGCGTCGATCAGGGCCTTCTGGATCAGGTCGGGAACCGGGTCGACCGGGGTGCCGACGGACAGGTCGACGATGCCGTCCGGGTGCGCTGCGGCCGTCTTCTTGTACGGCTCCAGCTTGTCCCAGGGGAAGGTGGGAAGGCGGTCGGAGACTACGGAGGACACGGTGACTGGCTCACTTTCGTACGGACGGCAAACGCCTCGGTCCCGTACGGCGATCGGGCGGGATCAGGCCGTACGGGACCGAGGCGGCACGGAGTGCGGGCCGCTGCTGCGGATTACTCGGCCGCCTGCGGCGGCAGCGCGGCGACGAAGGGGTGGTCGCGCTCGATCAGACCCAGCTTGCTGGCGCCGCCGGGCGAGCCGAGGTCGTCGAAGAACTCGACGTTCGCCTTGTAGTAGTCCTTCCACTCCTCCGGAGTGTCGTCCTCGTAGAAGATCGCCTCAACCGGGCAGACCGGCTCACAGGCACCGCAGTCGACGCATTCGTCCGGGTGGATGTACAAGGACCGCTGGCCCTCGTAGATACAGTCGACCGGGCACTCTTCGATGCAGGCCTTGTCCTTCACGTCGACACAAGGCTGCGCGATGACGTAGGTCACGCTGTCGTTCCTCCTCGATAGGGCGCCGGCGGGCCTCCTCAGGCTCCGCCGCCTGGCGCGCGGGAGCGCGGCGTCGTCGATGCCCGCCCCTAGTATCTCCGTTCTTGGGCATGATCCGAACAGGAGGGGTGAACCGACCTGTGGAAATCTCGGCCGCCGGACGCCTGGAGGTCCGCATCACCGCCGCTGACGTGGGCAAACGTGTCTCCGTACGGTGCTTGAGCGGCGCTGCGTCCACGGGGGACAAATTCACCGACACGGTCGGTGTTCTCACATCATGGGACGACGATGTGCTCGTGATCACACGGAAGAGCGGCGAGAGCGTCCGTGTTGACGCCTCCTCGCTGGTCGCCGGGAAGGTCGTGCCGGCCGCCCCCGCCCGCCGGCGCGGGCCCGCCGCCTCCTACCCGGAGCTCGCCCGGGTCGCCGCGCGGGCCTGGCGTCCCGTGGAGAGCGAGCGGCTCGGCGCGTGGGAGCTGCGGGCCGCCGCGGGCTTCACGCGGCGGGCCAACTCGGTGCTGCCGCTCGGCGACCCCGGGATGCCGCTCGACGCGGCACTGGACGTCGTGCGGGACTGGTACGGCCGGCGCGGGCTGCCCGCCTATGTGCAGACGGCGACGGGGGCCGAGGGCGCGGAGGAACTGCTGAGCGCCCGGCTCGAGGAGCGCGGCTGGGTGCGTGAGGTGACGGCTCAGCTGTGGATCGGCGGGCTGGCGCCGGTCGCCGACCGGGCGGAGCCCACGGGCGTGGTGCTGACCCGGGAGGCCGACGCGGCGTGGCTGGCGCGGTATGGGCGCAAGGGGGTCGGCGAGGCGGCTCTGAAGGTGCTCGCAGGGGGGTCGCCCCGCTCGGGCGAGGCCGGGAGCGGGGACGCGCCGTCGGTGTGGTTCGCGTCCGTGCCGGGACCGGACGGCGGGACGCCGGCCGCGATCGGACGGTGCGTCGTGGACGGGCGGTGGGCCGGGTTCGCCGCCGTCGAGGTCGACCCGGCGCGGCGGCGCGAGGGCCTCGCCACGGCCGTGATGGCCGCGCTGGCCCGCCGGGCGCTGGCGGAGGGGGCCTCGGCGGCCTGGCTGCAGGTGGAGGAGGAGAACGCGGGCGCGCGGGCGCTGTACGCCCGGATGGGCTTCGCCGCGCATCACGCCTACCACCACTACCGGGAGCCCTCGCGGGAGCCGTCGCGGGAGTCCTCGGCGGGGCCGTCGTGAGCGAGGCCGGGAGCGGGATCGACGGCGGCGAGGTGCGCCGGCGGTTCGCCGAGGAGGCGCGGGCCGAGCGGCCCGATCTGGCGCTGCTGTGTCTGCTGATCGGCGCGGCGGCCGATCCGCTGCTGGACGAGGCCGCCCTGGACGCCGCTCAGATCGAGCTGGACCGGCTGGCGGGGCAGCTGCCCTTCCGGCCCGGCGGACCGCACGCGTGGGCCGTGGCGCTGCGCGATCTGCTCGGCGGGCGGTACGGGTTCGGCGGGTCGGCCGCGGACTACGACCGGCTGGAGTCCTCGCTGCTGCACGCGGTGCTGACGCGGCGGCGGGGGCTGCCGATCCTGCTGTCCGTGGTGTGGGTGGAGGTGGCGCGGCGGGCCGGGGCCCCGGTGTACGGGGTCGCGTTGCCGGGGCACTTCGTGGTGGGGTTCGGGCCGCCCGGGGACATCGAGGGGCAGGTGCTCGTCGACCCCTTCGACGGCGGCCGGGTGCTGAGCGGCGGCGACGCGGAACAGCTGGTCACCGGGGCGACGGGGGCGCGGCTGGAGCCGTCGATGCTGGGCCCGGCGGAGCCGCTGGACGTGGTGATGCGGATCCTGAACAACATCCGCTCGTGGGCCGCGGCCCGTCCGGAGCGGTCGGACGTCGCCTTGTGGGCCGTCGAGCTGGGGCTGGCCGTGCCCTCACATCCGGCTCGACTGCGCTACGAGAAGGGGCAGTTGCTGGTTCAGCGGGGCGACTTCGTCGGCGGGGCCGTCGAGTTGGAGGAGTACGCGTCGCTGGTGGAGATCGTGGACGAGGCGACCGCGGAGCGGGTGCGCAAGGAGGCGTTCGCCGCGCGGGCGCTCCTGAACTGACGCCCCGCGCCCCGGCCGGTCACACCGGCCGCGGCTCGGGCCTCACAGCCAGCCCTTCTCCCTGGCGGTGCGGACCGCCTCGGCCCGGTTGCGCACCGCGAGCTTCTGGATGGCCGTCGACAGGTAGTTGCGGACCGTGCCCTGGGACAGGTGCAGGGCCGCGGCGAGTTCGGCGTTGGTCGAGCCGTCGGCCGCCGCCCGCAGGACCTCCCGCTCACGGTCGGTCAACGGGTTGGCGCCCTCCGCCAGGGCCGCCGCCGCGAGCGTCGGGTCGATGACCCGTTCGCCCGCGAGGACCTTGCGGACCGCCTGGGCGAGCTGGGCGGCCGGGGCGTCCTTGACGAGGAACGCGTCGGCGCCCGCCTCCATCGCGCTGCGCAGATAGCCGGGACGGCCGAACGTGGTGAGGACGACCAGCTTCAGCCGCGGGAACTCGCGGTGGAGCTGCCCGGCGGCCTCGATGCCCGTCGCGCCCGGCATCTCTATGTCCAGGAGGGCCACGTCGACGTCGTGGGCGCGGGCGGCGGCGAGGACCTCGTCGCCGCGTGCCACCTGGGCGACCACCTCGATGTCGCCCTCCAGGCCGAGCAGGGCCGCCAGAGCCTCGCGGACCATGGACTGGTCCTCGGCCAGCAGGACTTTGATCACGCCACCACTCATGAGCCGGATCCTATGTCCGGCGCCGGGCCGGCCGGGACCCGGGCGGTCAGCCGGAAGCCCTTCTTCAGGCGGCCCGCGTCCAGTGTGCCGCTCGCCTTCTCCAGACGTTCGGTCAGGCCGGTGAGACCGTTGCCGGGGCCCTTGCCGGAGCCGCCGGAGCCGTCGTCCTCGACGGAGAGTTCGACGACCGGGCCGTCGAGGGTCTGACGCCGTACGACGTCCACCGTGCAGCGGGTCGCGCCGCTGTGCCGTACGACGTTGGTGATCGCCTCGCGCAGCGCCCAGGCCAGTGCGGACTCGCTCTCCTCGGGGACGCCCTCCAGGTCCGGTTCCGCGGGTATCGCGGCCACGACGCCGGCCGCCGTCAACGCGACCTGGGCGCCGGCCAGTTCGGACGCCAGCCGGGGGCGCCGGTAACCGGTGACGGCCTCGCGGACGTCCACCAGGGCCTGGCGGCTGACCTGTTCGATGTCGGCGACCTGCTGGGCGGCCTTGTCCGGGTGGTCGGGGAGCATACGGCCGGCCAGCTCGCTCTTGAGCGTGATGAGGGACAGCGAGTGGCCGAGCAGGTCGTGCAGATCCCTGGCCAGCCGCAGCCGCTCCTCGTTGGCGGCCAGCTGGGCGACCGTCGCGCGGGCCTTGCGCAACTCCACCGTCGTGCGGACCAGCTGGCTCACACCCGTCATCGCGAACCCGATGAGCAGGACCAGCGGCAGGAGGTTGAGCGCCTCCTCCTCGTCGGAGCGCAGACCGACCAGGAGCATGACGGCGCCCGCGCCCGGGATGGTCCACAACGCCGTCCGCATCGGGAGCACGCTCCCGCAGGCCACCGAGACGTAGCAGTACAGGCCGAGCCAGGCGGAGCCCATGGTGAGGACCAGGACGGTGGCGAGCACCGCCATGGAGCCGATGAGGACGCCGACCAGCGTGGACACGAAGGGCGCGTCCCCCATGTTCCGGAACAGCAGGGCGAGATAGACGGCGACGAACAGCGCCAGGCCCAGCCAGCCGGCCACGGTCGCGCCGGTGGTGTGGTTCCCGGAGACGAGGTCGTGGACCGGTGAGCTGAGGAAGACCAGCCAGACGCCGATCCAGAGCAGTTTGCGGCGCCACAGCTCGCGCTGGTTGAGGGCCGGTCTGCCCGGCAGGATCCGGGGCTCCCGCCGGGACTCGTTCGACTGGTCGTCCGTCATGACGCTCACGCCTTCAGCGTGTCCTTCCGGTACAGCCAGGCCGCACCGCCCGTGAACAGGGCGAAGAAGGCGACCAGGATGGCGATGTCCTTGGCGTGCGGGGCCTGGCTCTGTTCGATCGCCTGGCCCAGGGCAGCGTACGCGTGGGTGGGGGCCCATTCGGCTATGCCCCGCAGCCAGGCCGGGAAGGTGGCCGTGGGCCACCACAGGCCGCCGAGGATCGACAGCCCGAAATAGGTGATCATCGTGATCGGGCGGACGGCGTCGCCGTCGGCGAGGTAGCCGATCGCGACCCCCAGGGCGGCGAAGACGAGGCTGCCGGCCCAGATCGCGGCGGTGAGCGCGCCCCACTGCCAGGCGTCCAGCCGTACGTCCTTCAGGGTGGCGGCGCACACGAACACCACGACGATGGACGGGAGACTGACCACGGCCGCGCTGGCCGTCTTGGCGAGGACGTATCCGCGGCCCGGGAGCGTGGTCAGCCGCAGCTGCCGTACCCAGCCGCTCTCGCGCTCCTTGGCGATGCGCTCGCTGTTGCCCATCAGGACGGCCGTGAGAGCGCCGAAGGAGGCCATCGAGACCATCATGTACGTCGGGAGGGTCAGGCCCGTCCCGTCGACCTTCGTGGTGGTGTCGGAGGTGCTGGAGATCAGCAGGAACAGCACCGACGGGTAGATCACGGAGAAGAACAGGAACTTGCGGTTGCGCATGGCGCGGGCGAGCTCGAGCTTGATCAGGCTGTTCACTTGGTCTTCGCCTCCTCGGCGGCGGTGATGGCGACGAAGGCCTGCTCCAGGCCGAGCCCGGCGACTTCGAGGTTGCGGGGGTAGAGGCCGAGCCCGTACAGCGCGTGGACGGTGGCGTCGGCGTCGGCGGACTGGATGCGCACGGTGTGCCCGGACACGTCGAGGGCGGTGAGGAAGGGCAGCTCGCGCAGGGCCCGTTCGTCGATCTCGCCCTCCAGGTCGAAGGAGATCCGCCGCGCGCCCGCCTTCGCCTTGATCTCGGCGGCCGTGCCGTCGGCCAGCAGCCGGCCCCGGTGCAGGACCAGCACCCGGTCGGCTATGGCGTCGGCCTCCTCCAGGTAGTGCGTGGCGAACAGGACGGTGCGGCCCTGGTCGGCCTGCTCGCGCATGGTGGCCCAGAAGGCCTGGCGGGCGGTGACGTCCATGCCGGTGGTCGGCTCGTCCAGGACGATCAGGTCGCTGTCGCCCGCGGTGGCGAGGGCGAACCGGACGCGCTGGGCCTGGCCGCCGGAGAGCTTGTTCACCTTGCGGGAGGCGATCTGCGCGATGCCCGCGCGGGCCATCACGTCGGAGGCCTTGTACGGCTTGGGGTGCAGGGCGCAGGCGAGGCCGACGAGTTCGGCGACGGTGACCTCGTCCATCAGTCCGCCGCTCTGCAGCATCGCGCCCACCCGGCCGGCGACGATCGCCTCGCGCGCGGTGACCCCGAAGACGCGGACCGCGCCGCTGTCGGGCTGTTTGAGGCCGAGGAGCAGGTCGAGGGTGGTGGACTTGCCCGCCCCGTTGGGTCCCAGCAGCGCCACGGTCTCCCCCGGGCGCAGCGAGAGCGTCAGGCCGTCCACGGCCTTTACGTTCCCGAAGCTCTTGCTCACCTGGTCGAACCCGACCGCCGGTGCTGTCTGCGTCGTCATGACGGTCATCGTCGCGCGGACGGCCCGCGGGGCGGCAGTGTCGGACGTCCGCGGCGCCGCATGACAGATGTCATGCGGCGCCGCCGGGGCGTCAGCTCGGGTCGGTGTCGATGACCCCGATCCGGTTCGTCTCGCTCTTGAGGGCGGGACGCAGCGCGCCGATGACGTCCTGGACGGTGACGGCCGTCTTCTGACCGGTGCCGCGGGTGATCAGGACGCCGTTGAAGGTGCCGCCGTACAGCTTCGTCAGCGCCGCCTGGTCGTAGCTCTCGACGAGCTTGCCGTTGACCGCCTTGACCTGGAGGAACTTCCACAGGGAGTTCTTCGGGCTGAACGAGACGGCGTGCGCGGCGTCGGTCATGACGGTGACCTTGCCGGACATCGCCGGTTCGGCGAACTCCTTCATCATGCGGTCGACCTCGGCGTCGGGCACCGTGGGCTGCCTGGTGGTCGTCGGCACCTTCACGCCGGCCGCCGTGCCGGTCTCCACCTGGGTGCGGTAGGCCGTGACGACGGCGTCCTGCGCCTTGGCCGCGTCGATGCCCTTGCCGGCCTTGCCGTAGACGGGGACGGCCTTGCCGGACTCGAACTTGATGGTGCCGTCGGTGGCCGAGCCGGAGCCGCCCGCCGCGCTCTGCAGAGCGGCCTGCAGCTTCTCCTCGTCGACCGGCATCTCGGGCTCGACCTCGCGGTGCTGCCCGAACAGCGAGCCGACCACGGAGACCGGGTTGTAGTCGCTCTGTGCGGCGTCGTCGACCGTGGCCTGGAAGTCGAACTGCAGACCCGCCTGGTCCGGCTTGAGGGTGACGGCGCCGCCGTCGACGGACAGCTTCAGCGGCTGGGCGACCCGCTTGCCGAAGGCGTCGTCGAGCTTCTTGACGGCGTCGTCGCGGGTGCCGCCGCCGATGTCGACGCCGAGGACGGTGGTGCCCTTGGGCACGTCGGAGTGGTTCATCAGCAGGCCGGCGCCGTAGAGCCCGATTCCCGCGACGACCACCAGACCGCCGAGCAGCGGGAGCTTGCCGCGCCCCTTCTTCTTTTTCTTGTTCTTCGAGTCCCCCGCGGACGGGCTCTGCCTGCCCTGCTCCGCCGCCTTGGGCGGGGTGTGCGGCAGCGGTCCGTCGGCGGGCGCGCCGCCCGTGAAGGGGCTGCCCGAACCGCCCGGGCCGCCGGACGGGACCACGGGGATGCCGCTGGTGACGGTGTGTCCGGAGACGTTGTCGACCGGACGGCCGCCGTGGCCGCCCGCGCCCGGTTCGGGGGCGGGCTTCTGCGGGGTGAGGATCGCGGTGTCGTCGCTCAGGCCCCCGCCGGGGAGCCGGCCGACGCCGGCGCCGGCGCCGGGAGCGGCGGACCGCGGGCCGCCGGGACCGCCGGGACCGCCCGGACCGGACCGTGCGCCGGGCCGGCCGGGGCCGCCGGGAGCGCGCGTCGCGCCGGGCGCGCCGCCGTTCATCGGGGGCACCATCGGGCCGTCGCCGGTGACGGGGCCGGTGGTCGGGCCCGCGGGGCCGCCCTGCGGGCCGCCTCGGCCGCCGGGACCGCCGGGCCCGTCGGGCCCGTTGAAGTCGTAGGAGCCGCCTGGGCCGCCCGGACCGGCCGGGAGGCCCGCCTGACCGCCCGGACCGCCGGGAAGGCCCTGAGGACCGCCCGGGAGGCCGTTGGGGCCGCCGTTGGGGCCGGGGGCGCTGCCGTTCGGGCCGGGGAGGCCGTTCTGGCCCGTGCCGGAGAAGTACGGCAGGTTGTCGCGGCCCGACTCGGCGCCGCCCGGGCCCGGTCCCTGGCCCTGCATCGGTCCCTGACCCTGCGTCGGTCCCTGGCCCGATCCCTGGCCCGGACGCGAGCCGTTGCCCAGGGGGCCCGCGGCGAGCGCCTCGGTCACGTCGAAGGAGCCCGTGCCGCCGCCGTGCCCCGGAGCCACGGGACCGCCGGTGGCGCCGGGGAGTCCGGCGCCGTTGGCGCCGCCGGAGCGGGCGCCGCCGGGCACGCTCATGGAGCCGACCACGCCGCCGGGACGCCCGGGGCCCGGCCGTGCGCCGCCGGGGGCGGGCGCGGCGCCGGGAGGGGGTGCGGCGCCGGGAGGGGGTGCGGCGGCCGGGGCGTCGGCGGGCGTGCCGGTTCCGGCGGCCGAACCGCCCGGCAGCCCGGCTCCGTTCGTCCCGCCGCCGCTCTGACCGGGCTTGCCGGGCGCGGACTTGCGCGGCGCGAACCAGTCGCTCGTCTTGTCCTCGGCGCCGGCCGCGGGGTCGGCGGGCAGCTCGAACGAGCCGGTGTCGGACGAGGTCGGGCCGGGCGTGCCCGGGGGCGCAGCCTGCTGCGCGTCGACGCCGGGATCGGCCTTGCCGCCCGGGCCGTCGTCGCCCGCGAGGTCCGCGTCGGCCACGGGCGTGCGCATCACGACCGGCGGAATGGGCCGCGATCCGGGGATGTTGATGCGGATACGCGTCGTCAGCGTGGTCTCGGTCTTGCGTTCCTCCGGCCGCGCGGCCGAACGGCCCGCGTCGGCACCGCCGTCGGACACCACGGGGGTGCCGTACGGCGGCGTGCCCGAGGGGTATGCGGCTCCGCCGCGCCCGTTGGACCCGTTGGGCCCGGAGGACGGACTGTCAGTTTCACGACTCAAGGCAGGTTCTCCAGGTTGGCTCCGCCGCCCGCCACGACCTCACGGGCAGCTCGGCGGCGCGCACCACCATACTGGCCACTTCTGGCCCGTATCCCACGACCGCCGGGGAAACCCACACGGGACTCCCACGGGCGGGTCGCGGTGAAGTGGTACGTCACTTCCCAAGTCGGACGTCGTCGCCGACCGGTTGCCGCCCCAAACCCATAGTGGCGCAGATCACAGCGAGTGCCATGCCACCGAGCAGGAAGAGATACGAGCCGCCTCCCGCGCCGAACAGGAAGTCGCCCTCGGGGCGCCCCGCGGTGCACAGCACGACGGAGACCATCCAGCCGACCGCGGGCGCGACGGCCCCGGCACGGCTGTCGAGGGCCCGCGCGCCGCCGACGAACAGTCCGGCCGCGCCCACGAGCGCGAGGAGCAGACCGCCGGGGAACGAGCCGGCCTGGACGAGTGCGCCGGCGACGCCGACGACCGCGCCGAGCAGCAGGAGTCCCGCACAGGCGGCGATCCGTCCGGCGGGGGGCATCCGCAGCGGCTGGGCGAGCATCGAGCCACGGTCGGACATCAGACCGTCCCCGCCGTGTCGCCGACGCCCGCGAAGAGGTCGGTCTCCCTCTTCCCGGCGGACTCCCCGCGCACGAGCTCGTAGTACTCGGCCGGGAAGAGAGGCTGGGCGAGCTCGTTGGACAGAACGAAGTACCGGTCGCCCGGGGCGACTTCGATCTGGGTGGCGTGCGCGCGCATCGCGGCGGCCTTCGCGGCGGCGGGAGCGCCCGTGCCGTCGATCTCGGCGGTGACGCGTTCGTCGTCCACGACGCCCGGCACGTCGGAGACGACGGCGCTCCTGGTGAAGGGGAGCGCCGGCAGCTCGTCGCGGAGCCGGGCGAAGGCGTCGTCGGCGACGGAGCGCGGGACGCGGTTCCAGTACACCTTGGGGATGCGCCATCCGGCGGCCTCGGCCAGCTCCACGGCTCGCATGGCGACGCGGTGGGCCTGGATGTGGTCGGGGTGGCCGTAGCCGCCGTCGTCGTCGTAGGTGACGAGGACCTGCGGGCGCACCTCCATGATCACCTCGACGAGGGACGCGGCGGCGGCGTCGACGTCGGCCTGCCAGAAGCACGCGGGGTCGTCGTTGTCGGCCAGGCCCATCATCCCGGAGTCGCCGTAGCGGCCGGGGCCGCCGAGCAGCCTGAAGTCGTCGACGCCGAGCTCGGCCATGGCGGCGGCGAGCTCACCTCTGCGGTGCTCCCCGAGAGCGGCGCCGGTCAGCTCCCGCAGCTGCGGCGGGATGACCTCGCCACGCTCGCCGAGGGTGCAGGTGACCAGCGTCACGTGGACGCCCTCGGCCGCGTACCTGGCCATGGTCGCGCCGTTGTTGATCGACTCGTCGTCCGGGTGCGCGTGCACCAGCAGCAGACGCCGCGCGGGCAGTTCCGTCATGGGCCCACCCTACGAGGCGACCCCCCTCCACCGGTCACGCACCCGCCCGCCGCGCCTCGCCGTCGAGCACGTGGGCGACGGCCAGGGCGACCGGCGAGTCTCAGGCGCCTTCTCGGCCGCCCGTGAAGATCGCTTCGGCCGACGACACGGTGACGGCTCGGGTGAGCCAGTCCCGCAAAAGGCCGGGGTCGTCGCAGCCGGTGATGCGTTCGCGCACCTCGTCGGAGACGTCGAGGCCACGCGCCTCCAGGACCAGCACGATGTCCTCGGCACGCCCTTGGGCGCGACCCTCGTCACGGAACTCTTCGAAGATGTACGACTTGTAGAAGGAAAGGTCCACGGCCACCAGGTTCCTCCAGAGTTCCCCGGCCGGGCGATTGACGCCGAGCCCTTGTGTGAACAGGCCGGGGTACTCCTGGAAGATGCGGTGCATCGCCTCGTGGGACGAGTTGACCATGCGTTTTCCTTGCTTGTGGGGTCTTCAGAGGGTCGGCGCCGACTGCTCCCTGCAGTCACGGCAGCGGGCGCCTGGCTCGGGTGAGCGGATGCCCCGGTCGCAGCCGTCGCAGTTCCGCATCCGGTGCGGGGCGGGCGACGGTGGGGCCGCGGGCCCGCGGAACGGTGGCGGCGGTGGCAGCAGGGCTGTGAGCCGGTGGGCCAGAAGGGCGACAGGGCGGCGCACTCCCTCGGGCGGAAGGTCGGCCGTGAGGGCCTGGCGTACGGCGGCTGGGCTGACGTCCCGCTCCAGCCAGGCGGCGACGCCGGGGGCGAGGTGGGCGGTGTCGCAGGCGGAGAGGAGGAGGCCGGGATCGTGTCGGCGCAGGCCGGCAAGGATGTCCGTCGCCGCCTGGAGGAGAGCGGGGGCGGGGTAGCCGGGGCGCGGGACGGCGGGGAGCGGCTTGCGGGGTGCGCGCGTCCTCGGCTTGGCGGGGGTCGGGGTGTCGTGGGCGTGTTCGGCGGCTGCCGGGCTGCGGTCGTGGCGGCCGGGCTGGTTGCAGGAGACCGTGCGGGTGACGATGCGGCCGCCCGGGATCCGGGAGCGCTCGCGGCGCAGATACCCGTGGGACTCCAGTTCGCGCAGGGCGGCGGCGATACGGGTGGCGCCCTCGGGGAAGCGGGCGCTGAGGGACTTGATGTCGACGCGGGCGCCCTTGGGCAGCGACTGGATGTGCACGCCCAGCCCGATCGCCAGGAGCGAGAGCTCCCGGTGCTGGGCCAGGTGGTTGCCGATCACCGTGAAGCGGGTGGTGTGACGGGCGTTGTCGTGGGTCAGACCGCCCGCGCGGGGGTGGTTTTTGCCCGCGTTACGGGACTCGGCGCATGAGGGCGCGCTAGGGTTTTGCGTATCCATCGGGAAGCTCCTACTTCCTCGGTGGTCAGGCCCTCGCACTGGGATTGCCGTCCCGGCGGGGGCCGTCGCATGTCTGCGGCTGTGATGCTGCTTCGGGGTCCTGCACTGGGGTCCTGCGTTGCGCTGAGCGTAAGGCAGGCAACCCGTCACGAATCCAGTCGAGTTGGGCATATTCACTCGCGGGAGTGAGTTTGCTCGACGGGCGGGAGGGGTGGGGCTTGGTCGGGTCCTTTCTCCGCGGTCGTGGTTCTTTGGAGAGAGCGCCCCTGGCACCGAAGCGCGAGAATCCGGGCTCCGGTGACGGACGCGCGCCATGTCCCGTCCTGGCCTTCCGGCGGTCAGGAGTCGTAGCGGCTCTGAGCGTCCTCCGGCGGGAACACGACCTCGGCCCAGACCGTCTTGCGCGGGCGTAGCTCCGGAGCCCAGCCCCACCGGTCGGCGAGCGCCTCGACCAGGAGCAGCCCACGGCCGGACTCGGCGCCGGCGTCGGGGCCGGGGCCCGAGTGCGGCGGCCGGGGAGGGCGGTCACCCGCCGTGTCGGTCACCTCGACGCGCAGCGTGTGCGCGATGACGTAGAGCGTGAGCCTGAAGTCCCGGCCCGGCACGCGCCCGTGGGTCACCGCGTTCGCCGCGAGTTCGGCGACGATCTGGCCGGCCGGGTCCGCCGGGATTCCCCAGGAGCGCAGTTGCTCGACGGTCAGCAGACGGGCGAGGCGCGCTCCGCGAGGCGTGGGAGACAACCGCACGCTGAAGTTGCGGAAGTACTGGCCGGGTCGGTTCCCGGAGAAGACGGATTCCTGGATCACGTCACTCAGAGTGGCCGTTCCCGCTTACCGTGAACAGTGAGGGAGCCGTTGCGTACGGTGACCGTCCGGGCGTTGTCCGGGCGTGTCCGGACTGTCGGTTCGGTGGCGGAGGGATGCGAATGACGCAGGTGAACGGCAAGCCGGTCCAGCTCAAGGAGGAGGCGGACGAGCCTGGCTGGGAGGTGGACCCGGACGACGACTGGGGCGTCGCCGTCGTGGAGACGGTGGGGCGACAGCTGAAGCTGCGGCGAGAGGCCGTGGGGATGCGCGCGGCCGAGTTCGGGCTGGCGGTCGGGTACGGCGAGGACCTGGTCTACAAGATCGAGAGCGGGAAGCGGATCCCCCGCCCCGAGTACCTGGACAAGGCCGACAAGGTGTTGGGGGCGGGCGGGCTGCTCTCGGCGATGAAGGAGGACGTGAAGAAGGTCCGGTACCCCAAGAACGTCCGCGAGATCGCCAAGTTGGAGGCGCAGGCGGTCGAGCTCGGGGTGTACGTCGGGCTCAGCCTGCATGGGCTGTTGCAGACGCCGGAGCACGCGCGGGCGCTGTTCGAGGTCTGGCAGCCCGTCTACTCACCGGAGGAGGCGGAGCGGCGGGTGGCTGCCCGTATGGCCCGGAAATCGATCTTCGAGCGGTCACCCGCCCCCGCTCTCAGCTTCGTCCAGGAAGAGGCGACACTGCGTCGGCCGGTCGGAGGCACAATGGTGTGGCGTCGGCAGCTCGAACATCTGCTGGAGGTGGGCCGGTTGCGCCACGTCACGCTTCAGGTGATGCCGACGAGCTCCGAGGCTCACCCTGGGCTGAGCGGAAAGATCGAGGTGCTGAAGTTCCCGGACGGCACGGCAGTGGGCCGTTCCGACGGCGCGTACAACGGCCGACCGATCTCGGATCCGAAGCAGCTGCGAATCCTCGAACTGCGGTATGGCACCATCCGGGCCCAGGCTCTCACGCCACGGGAGTCGCTGACCTTCATCGAACAACTGCTGGGAGAGACATGATCCACAAGGGTTCCGCTGGAGAGAACTCCGAGTTGGCGTGGTTCAAGAGCAGCTACAGCGACGGCCCTGACGGAGACTCCTGCGTCGAGATCGCCACCACCCCCGCCCTCATCCACGTCCGTGACTCCAAGCACACCGCCGGCCCCCGCCTCCGGCTCTCGCCGAAGGCCTGGGCCGACTTCGTGCCGTACGCGTCCAGGGGCTGACGGTCCGCTCGACCGTCAGAACTTGATGCTGCCGATCATGCTGGCCACGCTCGTGGTCAGATCGCTGATCGTGGGCGCGATCGTCGAGGAGGCCAGGTAGAAGCCGAGCAGGATGCAGACGACAGCGTGACCGCCCTTCAGTCCCGACTTCTTGACCAGCAGGAAGACGACGATCGCCAGCAGCACCACCGCCGAAATCGAGAGTGCCACGGCGGCTCACCTCCAAGGACCCGGGAACGTGGGGGACGACAGACCGAGGGAACTGGTAAATCCATACATCAGCCAGCAGGTTGATACCCACACAGCGCTAGTGATCATAACTATGTGTGGGCGCGCATCTCTCGGCGCACAGCCGCACAAGGGGGGAGCATGGCCAATATGGTCGGGGGATGACGACCGACTCCGGCTCCTTCCCCCGCAGGCACGCCCGCACCCAGCGTTTCACCCTCGGCGCGCCGCGTTCGTTCACGGTGGCCCCCGACGGCTCACGGGTCGTCTTCCTGCGGTCCGGCTCCGGCACGGACCGTGCGGGAGCCCTGTGGGTGCTCGATCCGGCCGATGGCACGGAACGCCTCGCCGCCGACCCGGGCGCTCTGCTCGGCGGCGCCTCGGAGGACCTCTCGCCCCAGGAACGGGCACGCCGCGAACGCAGCCGCGAGGGGGGCGCCGGCATCGTCGGCTACGCCACCGACGAGGCCGCTGAGCTGGCGTCTTTCGCCTTGTCAGGGCGGCTTTTCACGGCCGAGTTGCGGGCCGGCACGGCCGCCGAACTCCAGGTCGCCGGGCCGGTGATCGACCCCCGGCCGTCTCCCGACGGGCGGCTCGTCGCCTACGTCGCGGGAGGCGCCCTGCGGGTGGTGGGCGCCGGGGGCGAGGACGACCGGGCGGTGGCGGAGCCGGAATCGGACACGGTCTCCTATGGATTGGCCGAGTTCATCGCGGCGGAGGAGATGGGCCGACAGCGCGGCTTCTGGTGGGCCCCCGAGTCGGATCGGCTGCTGGTCGCGAGGGTGGACGACACGCCGGTGGAGCGGTGGTGGATCTCGGATCCGGCCCAGCCGAAACGTGACCCACAACACGTGCCCTATCCGGCTGCCGGGACGGCCAACGCGGAGGTGCGGCTGTTCGTGTTGGGGCTCGACGGCGTGCGCACCGAGGTCTCCTGGGACCGTTCGCGCTACCCGTATCTGGCGCGAGTGCACTGGTCAGGGGCGGGTGCGCCGCTGCTGCTCGTACAGGCGCGCGACCAGCGCAGTCAGCTGTTCCTGGCGGTGGACACCGACTCCGGGACGACCCGGATGGTGCATGCCGACGAAGATCGGATTTGGCTGGAACTCTTCCCCGGGGCGCCGTGCTGGAGCCCCTCCGGACAGCTGGTCCGGATCGCGGACGAGGGTGGGGCGCGTGTGCTCACCGTGGGCGAACGCCCGCTCACCGGAGCTCAGTTGCATGTGCGGGCGGTGCTGGACGTGACGGCGCACGACGTGCTGGTCTCGGCTTCCGCCGGGGAGGACGCGGCCACGCCGGAGATCGGCGAGGTGCACGTCTACCGCGTCAACGAGCTCGGCGTGGAGCGCCTCTCCCAGGAGCCCGGGGTGCACTCGGCGGTGCGTTCGGGGCCGGTGACCGTGATGGTGTCGGCGGCGCCGGACCGGCCGGGGAGCGTGGCGCGGGTGCTGCGGGAGGGGAAACAGGCGACGACCGTCCGGTCATATGCCGAGGATCCCGGCCTGTCTGCCCGCGTGACGTTCACCGAAGGGGGCGCACGGCGCATCCCGTGCGCCGTGCTTATGCCGACGGACTACCCCGGTGACACCCCTCTGCCGGTCCTCCTGGACCCCTACGGCGGGCCGCACGGACAGCGGGTGCTGGCCGCGCACAACGCGCATCTGACCTCGCAGTGGTTCGCCGACCAGGGCTTCGCGGTGATCGTCGCCGACGGCCGGGGAACGCCGGGCCGCTCCCCCGCCTGGGAGAAGGCCATCAAGGACGACATCGCCGCGATCGTCCTGCAGGACCAGGTGGACGCCCTGCACGCGCTCGCCGAACGCTTCCCGCTCGACCTGACCCGGGTGGCCGTCCGCGGCTGGTCCTTCGGCGGCTACCTGGCCGCACTCGCCGCGTTGCGCCGCCCCGACGTCTTCCACGCGGCGGTGGTCGGCGCCCCGGTCACCGACCTGCGCCTGTACGACACGCACTACCAGGAGCGCTACCTCGGCCACCCCGGCGAGCGTCCCGAGGTCTACCGGCGCAACTCGCTGATCGACGACGAGGGTCTGGTGGACGCCGTCGAGCCGGCCCGCCCGATGCTGATCATCCACGGGCTGGCGGACGACAACGTGGTGGTCGCCCACTCGCTGCGGCTGTCCTCGGCGCTGCTCGCGGCCGGCCGGCCGCACGAGGTGCTGCCGCTGTCGGGCGTGACGCACATGACCCCGCAGGAGCGGGTCGCCGAGAACCTGCTGCACCTGCAGCTGGACTTCCTCCGCCGCTCCCTGGGCCTCGCGCGGCCCTGACACGGGCAACGGGCCGGGGCGACATGATGCGCCCCGGCCCGTTTACGGCACCCGCACGGCCGTACGCTGTCCAGCCTGACGCGTCCGTATATCGGAACCGGGTCGGTCAAGTTGCCTGCGTGTTAACGCGGTTGCTGTGCAAATGGGCCGGTGTGCCCCGCCCTGGTCAGCTCTCCCGCTCCTCCGGGGGGACCACCTGTTTCTCCTCGGCGAAGTGGCATGCCGAGGGGTGGGCCGCCGGGCCCGTCGCGAGCCGGAACGCCGCCGGGACGGCGAGCGCCGGCACCTCCTGGGCGCAGCGCTCCTGCGCCTTCCAGCAGCGGGTGCGGAAGCGGCAGCCGGAGGGGATGTTCGTCGGGGACGGCACGTCGCCCGTCAGGATGATCCGCTCGCGGCGCTCCCGCGCCTGCGGGTCCGGCAGCGGGACCGCGGAGAGGAGGGCCTGGGTGTAGGGGTGGGTGGGATGGTCGTAGATCTCGGCGTCGCGGCCGATCTCCACGATCCGTCCGAGGTACATGACCCCGACCCGGTCCGAGATGTGCCGGACGATCGACAGGTCGTGCGCGATGAAGAGGTAGGACAGGTCGAACTCGCTCTGCAGCCGGTCCATCAGGTTGATCACCTGCGCCTGGACCGACACGTCCAGCGCCGACACCGGCTCGTCGGCGACGATGACCTCCGGGCGCAGGGCCAGCCCGCGCGCGATGCCGATGCGCTGGCGCTGACCGCCGGAGAACTGGTGCGGATAGCGGTTGATGTACTCGGGGTTGAGCCCGACGACGTCCAGCAGGTCCTGGACCTGTCTGCGCCGGTCCCCCTTGGGCGCCACCTCGGGGTGGATCTCGTACGGCTCCCCGATGATGTCGCCGACGGTCATGCGCGGGTTGAGGGAGGTGTACGGGTCCTGGAAGACCATCTGGATGTTGCGGCGGACGGCCTTCAGGGCCCGGCCCGACAGTCTGGTGACGTCCTCGCCCTTGTAGCGGATCTGCCCCCGGGTCGGCCGCTCCAGGTTGACCAGCATCTTGGCGACGGTCGACTTGCCGCAGCCGGACTCCCCCACGATGCCCAGGGTCTCGCCCCGGCCGAGCGTGAAGTCGACGCCGTCGACGGCCCGCACCGCACCGACCTGTTTGCGGAAGACGATGCCCTGCGTCAGCGGGTAGTGCTTGTGCAGCCCGCTGACCTCCAACAGCGGCTCAGTCATGCAGGCACTCCCTCCAGAAGTGGCACGCGCTCGTGCGGTCCGCGGGCGGCTCGTCGGTCCCGGCGGCCCGGGGGACGTCGGTGACCTCGTACAGCGGCGGCACGTCCGTGCGGCACACGTCCTGGGCCATCGGGCAGCGCGGGTTGAAGGCGCAGCCCGGCGGGATGTCCATCAGGTTGGGCGGCAGGCCCTTGATGGCGTAGAGCTCCTGGCCCTTCTGGTCCAGCCGCGGGATCGAGTCGAGCAGACCTCGGGTGTACGGGTGGGCCGGGGCCTTGTAGATGTCGTGGACCGGGGCGGACTCGACGATCCGGCCCGCGTACATCACCGCGATGCGGTCGGCCACGTCCGCGACGACGCCCAGGTCGTGGGTGATGAGGATCAGGCCCATGTGGTACTCGCGCTGGAGCTCCGCGAGCAGGTCCATGACCTGGGCCTGAACGGTGACGTCCAGGGCGGTGGTGGGCTCGTCGGCGATGATGAGCGCCGGTTCCAGGGCCATCGCCATCGCGATCATGATGCGCTGGCGCATGCCTCCGGAGAACTGGTGCGGGTAGTCCCGGACGCGTTCGCGGGCGGCCGGGATCCGGACCCGGTCCATCAGCTCCACGGCCCTGGCCCGCGCGTCCTTCCTCGACAGGCCGCGGTGCACGACGAACATCTCGCCGAGCTGGTCCCCCACCGACAGCACGGGGTTCAGGGACGACAGGGCGTCCTGGAAGATCATCGCCATCTCGGCCCCGCGGACCTTGCGGCGCTCGTCCTCCTTGAGCGTGAGCAGGTCGCGGCCCCGGAAGACGATCTCGCCCGCGGTGATCCGGCCGGGCGGCATGTCGAGGATGCCCATGATCGCCTGGGCGGTGACGGACTTGCCGGAGCCGGACTCGCCGAGCACGGCGAGGGTCTCCCCCGCGTCCACGCCGTAGCTGACGCCGTTGACGGCCCGGGCGATCCCGTCCCGGGTGCGGAACTCCACGTGCAGATCACGCACTTCGAGCAGCATCCGACCGTCACCTCAGCTTCGGGTCGAGGGCGTCGCGGACCGCGTCGCCGAGCATGATGAACGCCAGGACCGTGACGGCCAGGGCGCCCGAGGGCCACAGCAGGGCGTGCGGGGCGTTGCGGATGTAGGGGGAGGCGGCCGAGATGTCGATGCCCCAGGAGACGGTCGGCGGCTTCAGACCGACGCCGAGGTAGGACAGGGTCGCCTCCAGCGCGATGTACGTGCCGAGCGCGATGGTCGCCACGACGATGACCGGGGCGACCGCGTTCGGGGTGATGTGACGCAGCAGCAGACGGGAGTTCGAGGCGCCCAGGGAGCGGGCGGCCTGGACGTAGTCGTTCTGCTTGGCGGTGATCACCGAGCCGCGGGCGATGCGGGAGATCTGCGGCCAGCCGAGCAGCACCATGAACCCGATGACCGGCCAGACGGTGTTGCTGGTCACCACAGAGAGGAGGACGAGTCCGCCGAGGACGACCGGGATGGCGAAGAAGACGTCGGTGATCCGGGAGAGCAGCGAGTCCCACGCCCCGCCGAAGAAGCCGGCGAGACCGCCGAGCACGCTGCCGAACAGGGCGACGCCGAGCGTGGCCAGGACGCCGACCGTGACGGACGTCCGCGCCCCGTAGACGACGCGGGTGTAGACGTCGCAGCCCTGGCCGTCGAAGCCGAAGGGGTGGCCCGGCTGGGAGCCCTCCTGGGCCTTGGAGAGCTGGCACTTGAGGGGACTCATCCAGGTGATGGACGAGGGCCACAGGGAGATAAAGACCAGGAACAGGATGACCAGGGCGGCGATGATGAAGACCGGGTTGCGGCGCAGGTCGCGCCAGGCGTCGGACCACAGCGACCGGGCCCGTTCGCCCGAGGCCCCTCCCGCGTCCCGCCCCGACGGTCCCGTGCCCGGCGGTCCGCCGGGCTTCCCCTCCAGGGTCTCGCCCTCCGCCGTGGCCAGGTCCATCGCCCCGCCCATGCCGGTGTCGGCGATGGCGCCGTCCTCCGGGGTGCGGCCCGCGCCCGGCAGGTGATGCTCCGGCGGCGTCGGCTCAGGCATAGCGGATCCTCGGGTCGAGTACGGCGTACAGCAGGTCGACGAGCAGGTTGGCCACCAGGAAGACCAGGACGAGGACGGTCACGAAGCCGACGACGGTCTGGGTGTTCTGGCGGAGGATGCCCTGGTAGAGCTGGAAGCCGACGCCGTGGATGTTGAAGATGCGCTCGGTGACGATCGCGCCGCCCATCAGGGCCCCGATGTCGGTGCCGATGAAGGTCACCACGGGGATGAGCGAGTTGCGCAGCAGATGCCGGGTGACGACCCGGCGCCGGGGCAGTCCCTTGGCGACGGCCGTGCGGACGTAGTCGGACCGTTTGTTCTCCGCGATGGAGGTGCGGGTCAGCCGGGTGACGTACGCCAGGGACACCGAGGCCAGCACCAGGCCCGGCACGATCAGCTCGCCGAAGGTCGCCTCCGTGGAGACCGAGGGCTTGATCCAGCCCCACTGGACGCCGAGCAGCAGTTGCAGCAGCAGACCGGTGACGAAGGTGGGGACGGAGATGACCACGAGGGTGAGCAGCAGCACCCCGGTGTCGACGGGCCGGCCCCGGCGCAGGCCCGTCACGACGCCCAGGGCGATGCCGATGACGATCTCGAAGAGGATCGCGACGATCGTCAGCCGGATGGTGACCGGGAACGCCGACGCCATCAGCTCAGTGACCGGCTGACCGTTGAACGCCGTACCGAAGTCTCCGGTGAAGACGTTCCCCATGTAGGTCAGGTACTGCTGCCAGACCGGCTTGTCGAGGCCGAACTCCTTCTTCAGCTGGGCGGCGGTGGCCGGGTCGCACTGCCGGTCGCCGCACAGACCCGCGATGGGGTCGCCCATCACGTTCACCATCAGGAAGATCAGCAGCGTGGCCCCGATGAACACCGGGATCATCTGGAGCAGACGCCGGATCACATACCGGCCCATGCCGGGTCAGCCGACCTTGATCTCGTTGTAGACCGGGACGGAGAAGGGGTTGAGCTTGACGCCTGAGAGCCGCTCGGAGTAGCCGGCGCTGCCGTTCTGGTACCAGAGCGGGATGGCGGCCATGTTGTCGCGGACGACCCCCTCGGCCTGCTGGAAGAGCTGCACGGCCTTGGCGGTGTCGGTCTCGGTGTTGGCCTGGTTGACGAGCGAGTCGAACTGCTTGTTCGACCACTTGCCGTCGTTGGACGAGGCGTTCGTGTAGTAGAGCGGCTGGAGGAAGTTCTGGATGAGGGGGTAGTCCATCTGCCACCCCGCCCGGAACGGGCCGCTCATCTTCCGGTCGCCGATCTGGGTGCGGAAGTCCGCGAAGGTGCCGACCGGGTTGCCGACACAGGCCTTGTCGTTGCCGAGGGCGTTGTTGATCGAGTTGCAGACCGCGTCGACCCACTGCTTGTGGGATCCGGTGTCCGCGTTGTACGTGATCTTGACCTGGCCGCCGGGGAGGCCGCCGCCCTCCTTGATGAGCTGCTTCGCCGCCGCGGGGTCGTAGTCGCAGGCGTCCCCGCACAGGCCTTTCTTGAAGCCGCCCTCCTCGCCGAGCACCGGGGAGGTCCAGTCGCTGGCGGGGGTGCGGGTGTTCTGGAAGATGGTCTCGGTGATCTGCTTGCGGTCGATCGCGCGGGACAGACCGGTGCGGACCTTGGCCGAGCCGGCGGTGTTCCACTTCGGGTCGTAGAACGGGAAGGCGAGCGTCTGGATGATGCCGGCCGGGGTGTTGAGGTAGCGGTCGCCGAGGTCGGCCTTGACGTTCTTGAGCTGGGCCGCGGGCACGTCGTCGACCAGGTCGAGGTTGCCGGCCAGCAGGTCGGTGTAGGCGGTGTTGTTGTCGGTGTAGACCTTCAGGGTCACCCCGCCGTTCTGCGCCTTGTCGTCGCCCGGGTACCCGTCCCACTTCTTCAGGGCCATCTGGGAGCCCTTGGTGTACGAGTCGATCGTGTACGGACCGTTCCCGACCGGCTTCTTCAGCCAGCCCGCGTGGTCGCTGAAGAAGGCCTGGGGCAGCGGCGCGAACGCGGGGTAGCCCAGGGTGTCGGGGAAGGTGGAGAACTTCTGCGTGAGCTTGACGGTGAAGGTCTTGTCGTTGACGACCTTCAGGCCGGAGAGGGTGTCGGCGCTCTGCGTGCCCCCGTCGGGGTGGACCTGGGCATAGCCGTCGATGTACTGGAAGAAGTAGGCGTTCTTCTGGTTGTTCTTCAGGCTCGCGCCGTAGTTCCAGGCGTCGACGAAGGACTTCGCCGTCACCTTCTCGCCGTTGCTGAACGTCCAGCCGTCCTTGACGGTGACGGTGAAGTTCTGGGAGTCCGTGGTGTCGATCTTCTCGGCCAGCATGTCCTCGGCCGCGCCGGTCTCCGGGTTGTACTTCTTCAGGCTGCGGAAGATCATGTCGAGGACCTTGCCGCCCTGCACCTCGTTGGTGTTGGCGGGCTCCAGCGGGTTCTGCGGGTCTCCCCAGGACGAGCTGAGCACCGCGCCGCCGTCGCCACTCCCGCTGCCGCTCCCCCCGCCCCCGCAGGCCGTCGCCGTGAGCGCTGCCGCCGCCGCCAATGCGGCCCACCTGGCGTGCGTGGCTCCACGCATGGATGCCTCCTCGTTGACCGCGCGCCTGTCCTGAGCGGCGAAGTGCCGTCGACGCCGGGATTTTGATCCTTTGCCAGTCAATATCGGCACATTGCACAGGCGGTGCACCCTCACCACACCCGTACGGGTTGTGTCGGGGCCGAGGAGACGGTCGCGGAGTGACCGGGTTGGGCCGTTCGGGCGTCCCGTCCTCCGGCCTGGGAAGCACGCCGACGTCTGGGGCCTGGAGGGGAGGCAGCGTGACGAGAGCGGCCCGCCGGGATACCCGGCGGGCCGCTCTCGTGTGTGCGGGCAGACGCCGCCCGGCGGGTCACCCCGCGTGGACGACGTCCTTCTCCTCGGCGAAGTGACAGGCCGACTCGTGGGCCGCCGGCGTGTCCACCCCCTTGAAGCGCTCGGGGACGGCCAGGAGAGGAGTCTCCTCGGCGCACTTGTCCTGGGCCTTCCAGCAGCGGGTGCGGAAGCTGCAGCCGGACGGCGGGTTCGCCGGCGACGGCACGTCACCGGTGAGGATGATCCGCTCGCGGCCCTCACGGGCGTCCGGGTCGGGCACCGGGACCGCCGACAGCAGCGCCTGTGTGTACGGGTGCGTCGGGTGCTCGTAGATCTGCTCGTCGGAGCCGATCTCGGCGATCCGGCCGAGGTACATCACGCCGACCCGGTCCGAGATGTGCCGGACGATCGACAGGTCGTGCGCGATGAAGACGTAGGACAGGTTGAACTCGTCCTGCAGTCGCTCCATCAGGTTGATGACCTGGG
The DNA here is from genome assembly GCF_003112535.1 of Streptomyces rishiriensis. Classification (GTDB taxonomy): domain Bacteria; phylum Actinomycetota; class Actinomycetes; order Streptomycetales; family Streptomycetaceae; genus Streptomyces; species Streptomyces rishiriensis. The sequence goes on from NZ_BEWA01000012.1 coordinate 323,756, forward strand.
CCTGGACGGACACGTCCAGAGCGGAGACCGGCTCGTCGCAGATGATGACCTCGGGGTTGAGCGCCAGGCCGCGGGCGATGCCGATGCGCTGACGCTGACCGCCCGAGAACTGGTGCGGGTAGCGGTTGATGTACTCCGGGTTCAGACCGACGACGTCCAGCAGCTCGCGCACCCGCTGCCGCCGGTCGCCCTTGGGGGCCACCTCGGGGTGGATGTCGAAGGGCTCGCCGATGATGTCGCCCACCGTCATCCGCGGGTTGAGCGAGGTGTACGGGTCCTGGAAGATCATCTGGATGTTCCGGCGGACCGCCTTCAGCGCCCGCCCGGACAGCTTTGTGATGTCCTGGCCCTTGTAGAAGACCTCGCCGGCCGTCGCCTTCTCCAGGTTCATCAGAACCTTGGCGACCGTCGACTTGCCGCAGCCGGACTCGCCCACGATGCCCAGGGTCTCGCCCTGGTACAGGTCGAAGGAGACACCGTCCACGGCCTTCACCGCGCCGACGTGCCGCTTGACGATGATGCCCTGGGTCAGCGGGAAGTGCTTGACGAGGTTGCGCACCTGGAGGATCGGCTCGCCCCGCTCGACGGGCGCGTCGAGAGCGGCGACCTTCTCCTCCACCGAGTGCACGTCGGCGACCTCCAGCGGGGAGACGTTGGGCGTGGCGTCCCCGGGCTCGGTGGCCTTGGTCGTCTCAGCCATGGATCGTCTCCTTCCAGAAGTGGCACGCGCTGGCGCGGCCGGGCAGTGCCGTCCCGTCGCGCTCGGTCACCTGGACCAGCGGCGGGACGTCCGTGCGGCACACGTCCTGCGCGCGGTCGCAACGGGGGTTGAAGGCACAGCCCTTCGGCACCTTCAGCAGGTTGGGCGGCAGGCCCTTGATCGCGTAGAGCTCCTGGCCCTTCTGGTCCAGACGCGGGATCGAGTCGAGCAGACCGCGCGTGTAGGGGTGGGCGGGGCGCTTGTACAGCTCGTGCACCGGCGCGGTCTCCACGATCCGGCCCGCGTACATCACCGCGATCTTGTCGGCGACGTCCGCGACCACACCCAGGTCGTGGGTGATGAGGATCAGACCCATCCGGTACTCGCGCTGCAACTCCGCGAGCAGGTCCATCACCTGGGCCTGGACGGTCACGTCGAGGGCCGTGGTCGGCTCGTCGGCGATGATCAGGTCCGGCTCCAGGGCGAGCGCCATCGCGATCATGATGCGCTGGCGCATACCGCCCGAGAACTGGTGCGGGTAGTCGTTCACCCGCGCCGCGGCCGCCGGGATCTTCACCCGGTCCATCAGCTCCACGGCCTTGGCCTTGGCGTCCTTGCGGGACATCCCCTGGTGGACGCGGAACATCTCACCGAGCTGGAAGCCCACGCTGAGCACGGGGTTGAGCGAGGACAGCGCGTCCTGGAAGATCATCGCGATGCGCGCACCGCGGATCTTGCGCCGCTCCTCCTCGGACATGGCGAGCATGTCCCGGCCGTGGAAGCGGATCTCGCCCTGGGGGATGCGGGCCGGCGGCATGTCGAGAATGCCCATGATGGCCTGGGCCGTCACGGACTTGCCGGAGCCGGACTCGCCGAGCACGGCGAGCGTCTCGCCGGAGTTCACGGAGTAGTTGACCCCGTTGACGGCCCGGACCACGCCCTCGCGGGTGTGGAACTCGACGTGCAGGTCCCGCACGTCGAGAAGCGGGCCGGTGCTCTCGCCGTCACGCGGAGCCGGGACGGCGTCTGTCTGATCGATGATGGTCACGTACGCCTCCCTCAGCGCATCTTGGGGTCGAAGGCGTCGCGCACCACGTCGCCGAGCATGATGAACGCCAGCACGGTGATGCTCAGGGCGCCGGCCGGGAACAGCAGTGCGTGCGGCGAGGTCAGGAACCGGTCCTGGGCGTCGCTGATCATCAGACCCCAGGAGATGTTGGGGTACTGGATGCCGATGCCCAGGTAGGACAGGGCGGCCTCGGCCGCGATGTAGACGCCCAGGTTCATCGTGGTGATGACGATGACGGGGGCGAGCGTGTTCGGCAGGATGTGCCGGAACGCGATCCGCCCCGAGCCCGCGCCGAGCGCACGGGCCGCCGCCACGTAGTCGTTGTACTTGTTGGAGATGACCTCGCCGCGCATGATGCGGAAGACCTGGGGCCAGCCGAGGACCGCCATGATCAGCGACACCGACCAGACGTCGCCGCCGCCCCAGATCGACATGATCAGCAGACCGCCGACGAGCAGCGGCAGGGCCGAGAAGACCTCGGTGACACGGGACAGCAGGGCGTCGATCCAGCCGCCGATCAGGCCGGCCAGCATGCCCACCAGACCGCCGATCAGCGTCGTGGCGATGGTGGTCACCACGCCCACGATGATCGAGTTGCGGGCGCCGTACACGGTCCGCGTGTAGATGTCGCAGCCCTGCACGTCGTAGCCGAACAGGTGGCCCGAGGTGGGCGGGGTCATCGAGTTCTGGAGCTGGCAGAAGCCGTCCGAGAACGGGGAGCGCGCCGTGAACAGGCCGGGAGCGACCGCCAGGGCGAGCAGGAGCAGGATGACGAGCCCCGACACGATGAACATCGGACGCTTGCGCAGGTCGGCCCAGCCGTCCTTGAGCAGGCTGGCCTGACGTGCCGCCGCCTTCTCGTCGGCCTCGATCTCCTTGGCGAGGGCGGCCTCGTCGGTCGTCGGCCTCTCTATCGTCTTCTCACTCATAACGGATCCTCGGGTCGAGCACGGCGTACAGCAGGTCGACGAGCAGGTTCGCGACCAGGTAGATCAGCACCAGGAGGGTGACCAGCCCGACGACGACGGGCCGCTCGCGCAGATAGAGGGACTGCGCCAACTGCTGGCCGATGCCCGGCATGTTGAACACGCGCTCGGTGATGATGGCGCCGCCCATGAGGGCCCCGAGGTCGAAGCCCAGGAAGGTGACGACGGGGATCAGGGAGTTGCGCAGGGCGTGCAGACCGATCACCCGGCGCTGCGGCAGACCCTTGGCGACCGCCGTGCGCACGTAGTCGGCGCGGACCGACTCCGTCATGCTCGCCCGGGTGAGCCGGGCGATGTACGCCATCGAGGTCGTGGCCAGCACGATGGCCGGAAGGATGTAGCTCTGCGGCCAGCCCTGCTGGATGCCGGCCACCGGTGTGATCTTGAGGTTCACGCCGAACTCGAGCTGGAGCACGCTGCCCAGGACGAAGACGGGGATCGAGATCAGCACCAGCGTGGAGACCAGCACCACGTTGTCGAGGAACTTGCCGCGCTTCAGCGCGGCGAAGATGCCCGCGACGATGCCGATGACGGCTTCGAGGGCGAAGGCGGTCAGCCCCAGCTTCAACGTGATGGGGAACCGCTGGGACACGAGGTCGGAGACGGCACGCCCGTTGTACGTCTCGCCGAGATCGCCGGTGAAGACGCCGCTGATGTAGTGCCAGTACTGCAGGTACAGCGGCTGGTTGAGGTGGTAGTGATCGCGCAGGATCGCCGCGATGTTCGGGTCGGCGCGCTTGTCGCCGGCCAGTGCCTGGATCGGGTCGCCGGGCAGAGCGAAGACCAGGCAGAAGATGATGAACGTGACGCCAATCGCCACAGGGATTACCTGCAGGAGGCGGCGCACGACGTATCGGCCCATCGGTACTCCAGAGGGGGGTGCTCGACCCGCCCGCTGCCGGGAAGGCGGCACTGTCGGACGGGAGACGGCAGAAGGGGTGAGCAGGGGAAGGCTGGTGAAGCGCCCCCCTGCTCACCCTGTTCCGCAGTGTTTCGGAACTGCTCAGACTCGGGTCAGCTGAGCTTGACCGTGTCCCACAGGATCTGGTGACCGGCGACCTTCATCGACTTGATCTTGTCGCTGAAGCCCGCGTTCATCGTGTAGAAGTACACCGGGATGTAGGGGAGGTCCTTGAGCAGGACGTCGTCCGCCTCCTGGTACTTCTTGACGGCCTCTTCGTGCGACGGAGCCTGGTCGCCCTGGACGAGGAGCTTCTCGAAGTCCTCGTTGACGTAACCCGAGTAGTTCGAGCCGTTGGCGATGGCGTCCTTGGAGAAGACCGGACGGAGGTAGTCCTCCATGTCCGGGTAGTCCATGCTCCACGCCATGCGGAAGGCGCCGCTGTACTTCTTGGCGTCCAGGTCGTTGAGGATCGTCTGGAACTGCTCGAACGGCTTGGCCGTCACCTTGACGCCCAGGTTCTGCTGGATCTGGTTGGCGACAGCCTCGACCCAGTCCTTGTGGCCGCCGTCGGCGTTGTAGCCGATCTCCAGCGTGTTGCCGGGCAGCCCGCCGCTCTTCTTGTACAGCTCCTTGGCCTTGGCCGGGTTCAGCGTGCAGGCGTCACCGCACGCGCCCTTGCGGTAGCCGTCGATGATGGGGCTGATGTAGTCGTCCGCGGGGGTGCGGGCGCCGAGGAAGATCTTGTCGGAGATCGTCTTCCGGTCGATCGACATGGAGACGGCCTTGCGCAGATCCGCGTTCTGGAAGGCCTTGTTGTACTTGACCGGGAAGCCGATGTAGCCGACGGCCGAGTCGGCCTCGTCGATCGTACGGTTCGGCAGGTCCTTCTTGTACGTCGGCAGACCCGAGGTCGGGATCGTCAGCAGGCTGTCGAGGTTGCCGGCGACGAGGTCCTTGTAGGCGGTGTCCAGGTTCGAGTAGATCTTGAAGTTGACGCCCTTGACCTCGATCTTCGAGGCGTCCGGGTACTTGTCGTACTTCGTGGTGCTGATCGACTCGTTGTGCTTGAACTTGCCCTTCATCTCGAAGGGGCCGTTGCCGATCGGGGCCTCGCCGAAGCCCTTGGGGTCCTTGAAGAACGCCTTGGGAAGCGGCACGAACGCGGTGAAGGAGAGCTGCGACGGGAACGCGGAGAACGCGCCGGTCAGGGTGACCTGCAGCGTGTCGTCGCCGACGGCCTTCAGACCGGAGAGCTTGTCGCTCGTGGGCTTCTTGCCCTCGCCCGGGTTCAGGTCGCTGTAGCCCTGGATGTGGCTGAACAGCGGGTTGGTCTGCTGGGCGTTGGTCTGGTTCGCGCCGTAGTTCCAGGCGTCGATGAAGGACTGGGCGGTGACCTTCTCCCCGTTGTGGAAGGTGTAGCCCGGCTTCAGCTTGATCGTCCAGACCTTGTTGTCCTTGGACTCGATCGACTGCGCCATGGCGTTGACGACCTTGTTGCTGGCGTCAAGCTTGGTCAGACCCGTGAAGAGGGCGTTGATGACCTGGCCGCCCTCGGTCTCGTACGTGTTGGTGGGAACCAGGCTGTTCTGCGGTTCGCCGATCTCCACCGACACGGTGCCGTCGCCCTTGGCCGAGCTGCCCGAGTCCCCGCCACCGCCACAGGCCGTCGCACCCAGCGCCACAACGGCGGCTATCGCAACCCACTTGGCGCTCTTGGCACCACGCATGGGGCTCCTCCTCATGAGTCCATTGGTTCACCGCATGAAGGGACACCTGACACCACCGTCACCGGTGCCTGAAACAGTCGGGTGCCCCCCGGGCTCGCGAGTCGCCGCATCTGCAGCGCGTGACCCGTTCATTCCGAGCTCTACGCGCCTAACTATCTGCCATGGGCGAAGAGCGAACCACACCCCAAAGGTCTCGGTTCGATCACACCTGATGTGTACTTCTTCCAAAATCCGGACAAACAGCTAGCAGAAAGATCCCTGCGAAACGGACTTGTTACACATCTATCGGGGGTGACTGTCCGTATTGCGGACAGCGAGGAGAGGAAATTCACTTGCCTCCGGGTCGACCGTGTGCATCGGCCGTGTCGAGCTGCCCGTGACGGGGCGTCCGGAGACACACGGAGGCGCGCTCGAAGCCGCGCAGGCCGTCCGTTCACACCGCAGGTTAGTGGCAAAGCCGCTTGGAGCGGACTTCATGGCCATGATGAAGGGTTTTCCCTACGTGGTCCTCAACCCCTCGGTCTCCCGCCGAGGGTGCCCGCGCCCGGCCGGTCGGCGTCCTTCCGTGCAGCATCCATGCGCCACCCGAACACCCCGCGCGCACAGTGGTGTCTCAAGTGGTTCGAGGTACGGGGGTACGGCATGGAAATCCAGTTGCTGGGCTGCGTGGAAGCCCGCGCCCACTCCGGTGACAAACTCCCGCTTCCGCACGGCACCAAACTGCTGCTGGCGGCGCTGGCATGGACTCCGGGCGTCTTCGTGGCCGACGAGACGCTGATCGAGCGGGTGTGGCAGGAGCGTCGGCCCGTGCATCCGCGTGACGCGCTCTACATCCAGGCCACCCGGCTGCGAAAGGCGCTGGGGGCCGAAGGGCAGCGGACCGGGAGCTTCGAACTGGCCCGCAGGCGGGGCGGGTACGTCCTCGCCGTCGACGAGCGGTCCGTGGACACCGCGCGGTTCCGCGCCCTCGTCCGCCAGGCGCAGCACACCGCCCGCGCGGGCGAGACCGACACCGCCCTCGGTCTCTACGGGCGGGCTCTCGAACTGTGGCGCGGCGAGCCGCTCTCCGACGTGCGCACGCCCTGGGCGGAGTCGGCCCGGACGGCGCTGCGGCGCGAACACCGGGAGGCGCTGATCGGCAGCACCGAGCTGTACCTGCGCGCGGGACGCCACGAGGAGTGCCTGCCGCAGCTGCACTGGCTCGCCGAGATGCACCCCTTCGACGAGAAGGTCGCCGGCCTGCTGATGCTCGCCCTGCACCGCGGCGGACGTCAGGCGGACGCGCTGGACTGCTTCCAGGTGCTGCGCCTGCGGATGGTCGACCTCCTGGGCTGCGAGCCGGGTCCGGACCTGCGGTCGCTGCAGGAACGCATCCTCGCCCGCGACCCCCGGCTGGGGCTCGGCAGCGCGTATGCCACGTCCGTCTGAGCGGCCTCGCCGACGGCCGCGGTCAGCCCTCGAAGTGCTCGGTCAGATAGAGGGTGAGACGCGACTCCGCGTCCTGGGGCAGCTCGCGGTGCCGGTGCCCCGCCAGGGGGCGCGGCGGCGTCCGGTGCCCGGTCCGTACTCCGATCGTCCGGTACAGCGCTTCGGCGCGCGCCCGGGCGGTGTGCGCCGACTCGGCGTCGCCGTGCGCCTCGTGAGCGGTGGCCAGAGCCGTCAGGGCGTGAGCGTGCAGGAGGCGCTGCCCGGAGGCCTCGGCCAGGGCGACGGCCCGGCTCGCCTCGGCCCGGGCCCGGGTCAGGGCCTGGGCACGGGTGCCGGTGCCGGTGCCGGTGCCGTCCGTGTCCGCCTCTGTGCCGGTGCCGGTGCCGGTGCGGGTGCCGGTGTCCGGGTCGGCGCCTGCGCCTGTGTCCGTGGCGCCGGCTGCGACTGCCGTTGTGGTCGTGGTCGTGGTCGTGGTTGTGGTCGTGGCGATGTTCAGGAGCGTCAAGGCGGTGGTGAGGTGGATCCGGGGGAGGACGAGGGGGGTGCCGTCGGTGGCGAGACCCTCGGCGCGCTCCAGGCAGTCCAGGGCGTCGGCGGGGCGGCCCTGGGCGCGGGCCAGGTCGGCGCGGGCCAGCAGCACCTCGACGAGGCCCGCGCGGTGGCCGGTGCGCTCCGCCGTGTCGAAGGCGGCGTCGAGGTGTTCGGCCGTCTCCTCGGCGCGGCCCGCGCGCAGTTTCACGGAGGCGATCCCGACCAGGCTGTCGACCTGGCAGTTGCGGTTCTCCACCCGGCGGGACACGGCGAGGGCGTCCTCGTAGGCGAGGAGCGCGCGGTCGTCCCGGCCGGCGTCGGCGCGGACCCGGCCGAGCGCCTCCAGGGCCACCGCCTCGGTGTAGGTGGAGCCGGAGTCGCGGGAGACGAGGAAGCAGGTGCGCAGCGCCGCCGCCGCCTCGTCGAACCGGGCCTGCCGCTGCCGCACCTGGGCGAGGCTGACGAGTGCCATCGCCCGGTTGTGGTGGACCGTGTCGCCGACCAGGTCGAGGGCCGCGCACGCCGCCTCCTCGGCCGCGTCCAGCCGCCCCAGTGCCAGGTTCAGGGACGCCGTGTTGATCAGCATGATCTCTTCGTTCTTGACGTTCCCGAGGGTGCGGTAGAGCGCGAGCGCCCGGTCGTAGCAGGGCAGTGCGCGGCGCAGCTCGCCGAGGAGCTTGAGGGTCACGCCCTTGCCCTGGAGGCTGCCGGCCTCGCCGTACGCCCAGCCGGCCCGGCGCGCCAGCTGCTCCCCCTCCTCGTACTCGGCCAGCGCGCCCCGCAGGTCCCCGTTGCGCCAGCGGGCGCTGCCCAGGGACAGGCACATGGAGGCCTGGCCGACCTCGTCCCCGTGACGCGCGGCCACCTCCCGGGCGAGGGTGGCCAGCCGCATCCAGTCGGACAGCGGCCGGCGATGGTGGAAGAGGTCCTGGAGGGCGTCCACCAGCCACCACACGAACGGCGCGGGGCCGTGCTCGGCCGCGTGTCCGATCGCGGCCGCGATGTCGTCCCACTCGCCGTCGAACCAGGCGTAGGCCTCCTCGGTCGTGCCGAACTCCCGCGGCAGCGAGCCCTCCACGGGCCCCGGGCGGGTGCGCATGACGTACAGGCCCGCTGTGGCGGCGGCGTTGACGACGCTCTGCAGATAGTGGTCGAGGACCCGGGTGACGGCGGCCTCGCGCTCGTCGGGGGTGTCCTCGGCTGCCGTGCGGTCGCGGGCGTACTCGTGCACGAGGTCGTGCCATGCGGGGCGGCCGTGCTCGACGTCGCGCAGCAGGTGCACGCGCTGGGCCAGCCGCAGCAGGTCGGCCAGGCGGCGTTCGTCGAGCCCGGCGGCGGCGGCGGCCGCCGGGACCGACCGGCCGGTGCCCGGCAGCGTGCCCAGCCGGCGGAAGGCCAGCCGGGCGTCGTCGGGCAGCGTCCCGTAGGACAGGTCGAGCGCGGCCCGTACGGCGACGGACTCCTCCCCCTCGACGTGCAGCCGGGCCAGTCGCCCCCGGTCGGCGAGGTCACGGACGTATGCCCGGATACTGCCTGGCCGGTCGCCGATCCAGGAGCCCGCCACGCACAGGGCGAGAGGCAGGCGGTCGCAGAGTTCGACGAGCCGGGTCGCGGCCTCCGGATCGGCGGCGACGGCCTCCGCGCCGACCGCGCCGCTGATCAGCTCCAGCGCGGCGGCGTCGTCGAGGACGTCGCAGGACACCCGGTAGCCGCCGTCCAGGGTGACCAGGCCGCTGAGCTTGTCACGGCTCGTCACCAGCGTGAGCGAGCCGGCCGAGGCGGGCAGCAGCCGCCGTACGTAGGACGCGTCGGCCACGTCGTCGAGGACGACCAGCACCCGGCGGTCCGCCAGCATCGTCCGGTACAGCGCGGTCTGCGCCTCGGCGCCCAGCGGGATGTCGCGCGGGGCGCAGCCCAGGCCCTGAAGCAGGAGCGGCAGGGCCTCGTCGGGGGTCATCGGCTCGGCGTTGTCGAAGCCCCGCATGTCGAGGAAGAGCTGGCCGTCGGGGAAGCGGTCGGCGACCCGGTGCGCCCAGTTCAGCGCCAGGGCGCTCTTGCCGACGCCCGCCGGTCCGACGATGAGGGCGAGCGGTTCGGCGTCGCGCAGGCAGGAGTCGAGGCAGTCGAGTTCCCGGCCCCGGCCGACGAAACGGCGCGGTGTGGGCGGGAGTTGGCGGGGCACGGGCCGCTCGGGAGCGGCGGTCGGCGCCTGCGGATGTGTCTGCGGCTGCGGATGCGACCGTGAGGATGACGGCGACCGGGGCTGAAACCGCGACGGGCGGACGCCGGGTCCGCCGGCGAGGACCGCGCCGGCTCTGCCGCCGCCCAGCAGGCGTTGGTGCAGGTCCCTGAGGTCGACGGAGGGTTCCATGCCCAGTTCGTCCACCATGCGCCGGCGCAGCGCGGTGTACAGCTCCAGCGCCTCGGCGCTGCGGCCGTCCTGGTGCAGGGCGGCCATCAGCAGTCCGTGCGGGCGTTCGCGCAGCGGGTGGGCGGCGGTCAGCCGCAGGAGCTCGGCGATGGCCTGCCGGTGCCGGCCGGTCTCGATCTCCGCCTCGGCCACGCTCTCGCGGGCCACCAGGTGCAGTTCGCCCAGGCGTTGACGCTCGGCCTCACGCACCGCGACCTCCGGGAGGTCGGCCAGGGGCTCGTCCCGCCACAGCTCGAGGGCCTCCTCGCCGCAGCGCCGGGCCGTCCGCCAGTCGCCGTCGGCCGCGGCCCGCGAACCGTCCCTGACGAGGTTCTCGAAGGCCAGCAGGTCCAGTTCGGCCGGGCCGGCGTGGATGACGTAGCCGGGGCGGCGGGTGGTCAGCAGGTCCGGCCCCGAGGGCCCGAGAGCACGCCGCACCTCGGCGACGAGCGCCCGTACGCGGGCCGCGCCGGCCCCGGGCGGACGGTCGTCCCACAGGCACTGGATCAGCCGGTCGACGGAGACGACGTGGTTGGCGTGCAGCAGGAGGACCGCGCACAGCGCCCGTTGCCGTCCGGTGAGCGAGACGGCCCGTCCGTCGATCTCGACGTCCAGGGGTCCGAGCAGACGGAACCGGAGCCGTGGGGTGAGCATTGACAGAACGTAGTCCAGCGTCGACCGCCGAGCAACGCGAGGCTTCGCCGACGCGAATCTCCGGGCCGCCCGGGGTCGGGATCCGGCCAACTGCCGGCGTCCGGTGCGGGCGCCGTCGGCGTGGCCCGCCGCGAGGCGACGCGGGGCTGGCACGAGGCGACGCGGGGGCGGGCGCCGCGTGTCCCCCGTCGGTCGCCCGCCCCGCACCACCAGTCTCCGCGAACGGTCTTTCCCGGCTCCTTCAACGCCCTTTCTACGCCCTTTCCACGCCCTTTCGTCGGTCTTTCAGCGTCCTTTCGTCGGTCTTTCAGCGTCCTTTCGTCGGTCTTTCGTCGGTCTTTCGTCGGTCTTTCGTCGGTCTTTCATCGCGCTTTCGAGGGGTCGTCGAGCGGTCTTCGGTCACGGCGTGCACGGGCAGGGCGGCGGGTCGCCCGGTGTTCAGACGCCGGTCCTGCCGTCGATCAGCTCGCGCAGGACGTCGAGGTGGCCGTTGTGCCGGGCCGTCTCCTCGATCAGATGCAGGAGGATCCAGCGCAGGTCCACATGGCGGCCGCCGCTGGACGGCCGCCGCGCCCGGGCGCCCAGGTCCTGCCCGGCCACCAGCACGCGGTGCTCTTCGGCGTGTTCGGCGTACTCGTCGAGCAGGCGCGCGAGCGGGAGGCCGACGGCGATGCGCATCTCGCGGTCGGGGTCGTCGTCGGTCCAGGGACCCTCGTCCTCCTCGCCGAGGAACACGACCCGGAACCAGTAGTACTCGACCCAGCGCAGATGGCTGATCAGGCCGCTCGGGGTCATCAGCGGCGAGCCCGGCAGGGGCGCCTTGCGGGCGTCCGCGTCGGAGAGGTCCGCGCACTTGACGCGGACGGTGTCCCGGGCGTAGTCGAGGAACGTGGTGAGCTGGGTGCGTTCGTCCCAGGCGGTGGGCATGTCGTCTGTTCTCGTCATCCCGCCGAGCATGTCCGGGTCCCCGCTTCCCTGTCGAGGGAGTTCCGGCGGCGGCCGCGCGGATTTCCCCGTCGGGACTCCACCCCGGTTCGGCCGGCGGCGCGTCGCCTGCTGGCCGGGGGGGGTCCGCGATGTCGTGGATCTCGTCTTCCCGCGCGGCGGGCTGTGGCACACTGCCGCGGTGGTCGATCATTCGTTCGCGGATCTCGCACTCGCCGCGCTGTACGACAGCATCAATCCGTGGGGGCCGGACGACGACTTCTATCTGGACCTGGTGAGTTCGGCCGACGCGGTGCTCGACGTCGGCTGCGGCACCGGCCGCCTCCTCGCGCGAGCCGCCGCGGACGGCCACCCCGGCCGGCTCACGGGTCTCGATCCGGCGGCCGCGATGCTCGTTCAGGCACGGCGCCGGGCGCCCGGCGTGGAGTGGCTGCTCGGGGACCTGCGTACCCGCCTGTGGAACGGCGAGTTCGACCTCGTCACGATGACGGGCCACGCCTTCCAGGCGCTCCTGGGCGACGAGGAGCTGCGCGCCGCCCTGCGGGCCGTGCGGTGCGCCCTGGGCGAGGGCGGACGGTTCGTGTTCGAGACCCGCAACCCGGCGGCGCGGGCCTGGCAGGCCTGGACCCCGGACCGGGTGCGCGAGGTCGCCGACGCCCACGGCCGCCTCGTACGGGTCTGGCACGAGGTCGAGGACGAGCCCTCCGGCGACCGGGTCACCTTCACGGAGAGCTTCGACTCGGACGACTGGCCCGAGCGCCGTACCAGCCGCGCGACCCTGCGTTTCCTCACGCCCGCGGCCCTGAACCGTTTCCTCGCGGAGGCGGGGCTGCGGGTGGATGCGCAGTACGGGGACTGGGCCCGGGGTCCGTTGACGGCGACGAGCCCGGAGATCATCACCCTGGCCGTGCCGGCCTGAAGCGGCGGCGGGCCGCGAAAAGCCCGGGCCCCTGAGGGAACCCGGGCTTGCGAGCGCGTGCGCCCGCCCGCGAACTGCTCGCGGATCAGCTGTGCTTGGCGCGGCTCGCCGTACGGGCCCGGTCGCGCTGGTCGAGGACGACCTTGCGGATGCGAATCGCCTCCGGGGTCACCTCGACGCACTCGTCGTCGCGGCAGAACTCCAGGGACTGCTCCAGCGACAGCTTGCGCGGCGGCACGATCGCCTCGAACGAGTCGGCCGAGGACGACCGCATGTTCGTGAGCTTCTTCTCCTTGGTGATGTTCACGTCCATGTCGTCGGAGCGCGAGTTCTCGCCGACGATCATGCCCTCGTACACCTCGGTGCCGGGGTCGGTGAACAGGACGCCGCGCTCCTGGAGGTTGGTCATCGCGAACGCGGTGACGGCGCCGGCGCGGTCGGCGACGAGCGAGCCGTTGTTACGGGTCGTCAGCGTGCCGAACCACGGCTCGTGGCCCTCGTGGATGGAGTGGGCGATGCCCGTGCCGCGCGTGCCGGTGAGGAACTCGGTGCGGAAGCCGATGAGGCCGCGGGAGGGAACCACGAACTCCATGCGGACCCAGCCGGAGCCGTGGTTGGACATGTTGTCCATCCGGCCCTTGCGGACGCCCATGAGCTGCGTGACGGCGCCCATGTGCTCCTCGGGCACGTCGATCGTCATGCGCTCGACCGGCTCGTAGACCTTGCCGTCGACGAGCTTGGTGACGACCTGCGGCTTGCCGATGGTCAGCTCGAAGCCCTCACGGCGCATCTGCTCGACCAGGATGGCCAGCGCCAGCTCACCGCGGCCCTGCACCTCCCAGGCGTCGGGACGCTCGGTGTCCAGGACCCGCAGCGAGACGTTGCCGACCAGTTCGCGGTCGAGGCGGTCCTTGACCTGGCGGGCGGTGACCTTGCGGTCCTTGACCGCGGCCTTGTTGTCCGCGCCCTTGCCGGTGCCGCCCCGGCCGACCAGCGGCGAGGTGTTGGTGCCGATGGTCATCGAGATGGCCGGCTCGTCGACCGTGATGAGCGGCAGCGCGATCGGGTTCTCGGGGTCGGCGAGGGTCTCGCCGATCATGATCTCCGGGATGCCGGCGACGGCGCAGATGTCGCCCGGGCCGGCCTTCTCGGCGGGCTTGCGGGTGAGCGCCTCGGTCATCAGCAGCTCGGTGATGCGCACGTTGGACATCGAGCCGTCACGCTTGATCCACGTGACGGTCTGGCCCTTGCGCAGCTCGCCCTCCTCGACGCGCAGCAGCGCGATACGGCCGAGGAAGTTGTCGGCGTCCAGGTTGGTGACGTGCGCCTGGAGCGGGGCCTCCTCGTCGTACTCGGGGGCCGGGACGTGCGACAGGATCGTGGAGAAGAAGGGCTCCAGGCTGTCGCTGTCCTTCGGGACCGTGCCGTCCTCCGGCTTGGTCAGCGAGGCGACGCCGTCCCGCGCGCAGGCGTAGACGATCGGGAACTCGATCTGGTCCTCGTCGGCGTCGAGGTCGAGGAAGAGGTCGTAGGCCTCGTTGACGACCTCGTCGATGCGCGAGTCCGGGCGGTCCGTCTTGTTGATGCACAGGATGACGGGCAGGCGGGCCTGCAGCGCCTTGCGCAGCACGAAGCGGGTCTGCGGCAGCGGGCCCTCGGAGGCGTCCACCAGCAGCACGACGGCGTCGACCATCGACAGGCCGCGCTCCACCTCGCCGCCGAAGTCGGCGTGACCGGGGGTGTCGATGATGTTGATGGTCACGACGTCCCCCCCGTCCTTGGGGTGGTACTTCACCGCCGTGTTCTTGGCGAGGATCGTGATGCCCTTCTCACGCTCCAGGTCGTTCGAGTCCATCATGCGGTCGTCGAGCGACTCGGCGGCGTGCGCCGCGAAGGCGCCGGCCTGCTTGAGCATGGCGTCGACCAGAGTCGTCTTGCCGTGGTCGACGTGGGCGACGATGGCTACGTTGCGAATGTCGTGGCGCGTGGCCATAAAGCGGCGTTCTCCCGGAGTGTGAGGGCGACCCTGCTGCGTACGTCTGTGTTACGCGGGCCCTGCCGGGCTTGACACGCCACGGCCTCACCCCATCGTACGTGGCCCCGCGGGGGAAGGCCTCCGCAGGGCCGCACGGTTCATCCGGCGATCACCTCGCGGTCACCTCCGGGCCCGGTCCGCGCCCACCTCCGGGCCCGGTTCCACGCCGGTTCCGGGCCCGGTCAGGGCTCACTTCCGGGCGGGGCTCCCGGCGGCCTTCGCGCCCTTCTTCAGGAAGCCCATGTCCTCGTAGACGGGCGTCTGGAAACCGAAGGAGCCCGCGTTCACCACGTTCTTCCGCACGGCCGTGAGCTGCGGCCGCTGGTAGAGGGGAATCGATCCGGCGGCCGCCCAGATGCGCGAGTCCGCCTTGCGGATCAGCGAGCGGGCCTCGTCCCGGTCCAGGGTCGCGAGCGCCTGGGCGAACAGCTGATCGACCTGGTCGGTGCCGACCCTGGTGTAGTTCTGCTCCACGGCCAGGGAGCCGTCGGCGGCCGGCCGCGGCTTGGCGTAGATCGGCCGGGCGTCGGTGGCCGGGAAGGCGGACGCGGGCCAGGAGTACAGGGCCAGGTCGTACTCGCCGGACGCGATGTGGTCCTTGAAGTAGCTCGCGTCCGAGACCTTGGTGATCTCGGTGCGGATGCCGACCTTCGCGAGCATCTTCGTGATCCGCTCGGCGACCGTCTCCAGGGACTGCGACCCCGGGCCGGACGGCAGCACGAACCGCAGGTCGAGCGCCTTGCCGTCCTTGGCCAGCGCCTTGGCCGGGGCGCCGACGGGCGTGGCGCCGCCCTTCGGAGCGGCGCCGGCCTGCAGCTCCGCGTCGGTCCGGGGCGCGGCGGTGCCCATCGGGGCGTAGGCGCCGGGGGCGCCTCCCTGGTGCGGCCCCTTGTACTGCTTGCCGTCCTGGGCGAGCCGCTGCCCGCCGGTCTCGTTCTTCGCGGCGTGGTACCGCTCGTCACGGCCGGTCTCGATGGGCGCCTTGTCGTCCTCGCCGACGACGTACGTGCCGTCGTCGTCCGACTTCTCGCCCGAGGAACCCTCCGACTTCTCGCCCGAGGAACCCTTCGACTTCTTGCCCGAGGAACCGTCGGTCTTCTTGTCGGCGGATCCGTCCGTCTTCTCGCCCGCCGAGCCGGCCGCCTTCTCACCCTTGTCCTTGCCCTTGACGGGGCCCCCGGCCACCCAGCCGGCGTCCGCGAGGAGCGCCTGCGCCTCGGCCGTGTCCTGCCCGCCGAGCGCTCCGCTGGCGTCGGCGTAGGCGTCCTGCCCGGCCAGGGCCAGATGGCTGCCCACGGGCTCCGCGGGCAGCCCCAGCGGCTTCAGGACGACCTTGGCCAGCTCCTTGCGGTCCAGGGCGCGGGCCACGGCCCGCCGCACCCGCTCGTCCGCCAGCGGCCCCTGCGAGCCGTTCAGGGCCAGCTGGGTGTAGGCGGGCTCCAGCGATCTGCGCACCTCGAACGCGCGCAGCGCCTTCTGCCGGCTCTCCCACTTCGCGATCGCCTTGGTCAGCTTCGCGCGGGCCTTGGCCCCGTCCGCGCCCGCGGCCCCGTCCGAGGACTTCCCCTCGTCGCCGGACCCGTCGTCGGACCCGTCGTCGGACCCGTCGTCGGACTGCTCGTCGGACTCGTCGTCGGACGCGTCCTTGGCCGTGTCGATGCCGTGGGCGAGGGCCCATTTCCGCAGGGCCTCCACGCCGGCGGGTCCGGAGCCGGCGGGCGGTCCGGCCGTGCCCTTCGCGGCGCCGTCGAGGTTCTGCGCGTCGGACGGATCGATCTCGGCCAGGTCGATCTTCCCGGCGGCCAGCGCGGACGTCCGCTCGTCCCTCGGGACGGCCGTCAGCACGATCTCCGAGAGCTTGGCCGGCTTCCCCCACCAGCGGGGGTTGCGGACGAGGCTCACCTGCTTCTTCTTGCGGTCGACCTTCTTCACGGCGAACGGCCCGGCCGTCACCTTCAGCTTGCGCCGCGCGCCGTCGTTGAAGGCGTCGGGCGTGCCCATGACGTCCTTCGGGTACAGCGGGGAGAACAGCGACCTCCAGTCGGCGTAGGTCCGGCTGAAGGTGACCCTGACCTCCAGGTCGTTGGCTCCGCGCTCGATCTTCTCGATGCGGTCGTAGCCGGCGTTGCGTGCGGTCCAGTACGCGCTGTCCTTGCCCGACAGAGCCCGCCACTGGGCGGCGAAGTCGGCGGCGCCGATCTCCCGGCCGTCGCTCCAGACGGCCTGCTGGTTGAGCTTGTACAGCACGACCTGCTTGGGCTCGGTGGCGACGACCTTCGCGGACTCCAGGTAGTCGGCGTCACGCTGCGGCCGGCCGTTGGCGTCCATCCGGAACATGGACGGCAGCACGGCCTGGGCGACCTGCGCGGTCGTGGCGTCGGCGTCCGACTGGAAGGTGTTGAAAGTCTCCGGGACGGCGTCCACCGCCCAGCGCAGTGTGCCGCCCTCGGCGACGGATGCGCGGGCGGCCCGGGCGACGTCCTGGCGGGCCAGGGGCCGGCCGGCCTCGTCGGGTGAACCGCAGCCCGTCAGCAGGGGCACCGCGAGCACGCCTGCGGTGAGGAAGGCGACCGAGCGCGTCACCGCGCGCGGGCCGACGCCGTGGTGGGACATCTCTGGTACCTCCGGTGAGCCGCTGCCGGTGCGTTCTGATCACATTTGGCGGTATTTTGGTGTTCATCAGATCTACGGCCCACTGAAAGGGAAACGGTTCGCCTGCCGACGGCGACACGGCGGCGGGGCCGTCCAAGGCCACTCGTGCGGAGCAACGCACCCCTTCCGCATCCGCCAATCGCTGCACACGCCTTCACATCCACCGGTGTGACGCGCAACACTCGCAGGCGCATGAACGTTGCCGTCCCGGGCGAGACGCCCACGGAAGCGAGGTCATGGCATGTCCGTGCACGACGACCTGACAGCGGTCCAGCGCTGCCTCGACGACCTCACCCGGTCCGTCGACCGACTGGAACAGCAGCTCGGCAGCGGCGGCCTGGAGATGCGCCGCGTCCGCGCCGACGCCGGTCACCTCAAGGAGAGCGTCGCGCTGCTGCGCGAGGCGGCGGCCCAGCCCGCCGCGCCGCGCCGGCCCGAGCTCGTCACCATCCCCGACACCCCCTACGACGACTCCCTGTGGATCGACACCGACGACGAGGGACTCGGCGCCCGGCACCGGCACGCACCCTGACCCGAGCCCCGACCCGACCGGAGTCCTGAGTTGGCCACTGGCACGGAACCCCCACCCACCGACCCCCGTCCTCCGAGCGGCGTACGCGGCGCCGGCCGCGCCGCGATCGCCGCGCCCCATCTGCGGACCGACCGCTGGTGGCTGGCCCCCGCCGCCACCGCGGCCGGCCTGCTGGCGTTCATCGCCTACTCGACCTGGCGGGCCTTCGCGAATGCCGACTACTACGCGGCGCCGTACGTCTCGCCGTTCTACTCGCCCTGTCTGGCGCAGAACTGCCGGCCCATGCACGCGGGCCCGAACACCGACCTCTTCGGCGGCTGGTGGGGCATCTCCCCGGCGATCATCATCCTGATCTTCCCGCTCGGCTTCCGGCTGACCTGCTACTACTACCGCAAGGCCTACTACCGGGGCTTCTGGGCCTCGCCCCCGGCCTGCGCGGTCGCCGAGCCGCACCAGAAGTACACCGGCGAGACCCGCTTCCCGCTCATCCTGCAGAACATCCACCGGTACTTCTTCTACGCGGCGATCCTCGTCGCCGGGATCCTCACGTACGACACGGTGCTCTCCTTCCGCGACGAGCACTACGCGTGGGGCCACATGGGCCTGGGCACCCTCGTCTTCCTGCTCAACATCACCCTGATCTGGGCGTACACGATCTCCTGCCACTCCTGCCGGCACATCGTCGGCGGCAAGCTGAAGCACTTCTCCAAGCACCCCGTGCGCTACCGGGCCTGGCAGTTCGTCGGCCGACTCAACGCCCGCCACATGCTGCTGGCCTGGGCGTCGCTGATCAGCGTGGCGCTCGCGGACTTCTACGTGTATCTCGTCGCGTCCGGTGTCTTCGACGATCCGAGGTTTTTCTAGATGCTGCCGAACCTGATGAGCGGGGCCTGCTGATGTCCGTGGTCGACCGCCAGGAGTGGGACGTCGTCGTGGTCGGGGCGGGGGGCGCCGGGCTGCGCGCCGCCATCGAGGCACGAGAGCGGGGCGCCCGCACGGCCGTCATCTGCAAGTCGCTGTTCGGCAAGGCGCACACGGTGATGGCCGAGGGCGGCATCGCGGCGGCGATGGCCAACGCCAACGAGCACGACAGCTGGCAGGTCCACTTCCGCGACACCCTGCGCGGCGGCAAGTTCCTCAACCAGTGGCGGATGGCGGAGCTGCACGCCCAGGAGGCCCCGGACCGGGTCTGGGAGCTGGAGACCTGGGGAGCGCTGTTCGACCGCACCAAGGACGGCCGCATCTCCCAGCGCAACTTCGGCGGCCACGAGTACCCGCGCCTCGCCCACGTCGGCGACCGCACCGGCCTGGAGCTGATCCGCACCCTCCAGCAGAAGATCGTCTCGCTGCAGCAGGAGGACCACGAGGAGACCGGCGACTACGAGTCCCGGCTGAAGGTCTTCCAGGAGTGCACGGTCACCCGGGTCCTCAAGGACGGCTCCCGGGTGAGCGGCGTCTTCGCCTACGAGCGCGAGACCGGCCGCTTCTTCGTCCTGCAGGCGCCGGCCGTGGTGATCGCCACCGGCGGCATCGGCAAGTCCTTCAAGGTGACGTCGAACTCGTGGGAGTACACCGGCGACGGCCACGCGCTGGCGCTGCTCGCCGGAGCCCCCCTGCTCAACATGGAGTTCGTGCAGTTCCACCCCACGGGCATGGTCTGGCCGCCGTCGGTCAAGGGCATCCTCGTCACGGAGTCCGTCCGCGGCGACGGCGGGGTGCTGCGCAACTCCGAGGGCAAGCGGTTCATGTTCGACTACGTCCCGGACGTCTTCAAGGAGAAGTACGCCGAGTCCGAGGAGGAGGGCGACCGCTGGTACGAGGACCCGGACCACAACCGGCGTCCCCCCGAGCTGCTCCCCCGCGACGAGGTGGCCCGCGCCATCAACTCGGAGGTGAAGGCCGGCCGCGGCTCCCCGCACGGCGGGGTCTTCCTGGACGTGTCGACGCGCATGCCCGCCGAGGTGATCCGTCGGCGGCTGCCCTCGATGTACCACCAGTTCAAGGAGCTGGCGGACGTCGACATCACCGCCGAGGCGATGGAGGTCGGCCCGACCTGCCACTACGTGATGGGCGGCATCGCGGTCGACTCCGACACCGCGGCCGCGCGCGGGGTGCCCGGCCTGTTCGCGGCCGGCGAGGTGGCCGGCGGCATGCACGGCTCCAACCGGCTCGGCGGCAACTCCCTCTCCGACCTCCTGGTGTTCGGCCGGCGGGCGGGCCTGCACGCGGCCGGGCACGCCGCGGCGACGACCGGACGGCCGCGGGTGGACGACGCCCAGGTGGACGCGGCGGCCGCGGAGGCCCTGCGCCCCTTCTCCGCCGAGGCGGCCGGCGAGGAGCCCGTGGCCGGCCCCCCGGAGAACCCGTACGCGGTCCACCAGGAGCTGCAGCAGACCATGAACGACCTGGTCGGCATCATCCGCCGGGAGGGCGAGATGAAGCAGGCCCTGCTCAAGCTGGCGCAGCTGCGGATCCGGGCCCGGCGGGCCGGCGTCGAGGGCCACCGCCAGTTCAACCCCGGCTGGCACCTGGCCCTCGACCTGCGGAACATGCTGCTGGTCAGCGAGTGCGTGGCACGGGCGGCTCTGGAACGCACCGAGTCGCGCGGCGGCCACACCCGCGAGGACCACCCGGCGATGGAACGCGCCTGGCGCAACGTCAACCTGCTGTGCGTGCCGGCCGATCCGGCCGACGGCCCGCCGGTGGTCGACCCCGAGGACGGGCAGATCCGGCTCGTGCGGGAGACCACCGACCCCATCCGCCCCGACCTGCTCGCCCTTTTCGAGAAGGAGGAGCTGGTCAAGTACCTCACCGAAGAGGAGCTGTACGAATGAGCAGCTACGACGCCCACTTCAGGGTGTGGCGGGGCGACGTGCGGGGCGGGGGCCTGGAGGACTTCACCATCGAGGTCAACGACGGCGAGGTGGTCCTGGACATCGTCCACCGGCTCCAGTCCACCCAGGCGCCCGATCTCGCCGTCCGCTGGAACTGCAAGGCGGGCAAGTGCGGTTCCTGCTCGGCGGAGGTCAACGGGCGTCCCCGGCTGCTGTGCATGACCCGTATGTCGGTCTTCGACCGCGCGGAGACGATCACCGTCACTCCCCTGCGCGCCTTCCCCGTGATCCGCGATCTGGTCACGGACGTGGGCTTCAACTATCAGAAGGCGCGGGAGGTCCCGGCGTTCGTGCCGCCCGAAGGGGTCGGACCGGGCGAGTACCGGATGTTCCAGGAGGACGTGGACCGGTCGCAGGAGTTCCGCAAGTGCATCGAGTGCTTCCTGTGCCAGGACACCTGCCATGTCGTGCGCGACCACGAGGAGAACAAGACGGCCTTCGCGGGCCCGCGCTTCCTCATGCGGGTCGCCGAGCTGGACATGCACCCGCTGGACGCGGCCGAGGAGAGCGGCCTGGACCGCAGACGCACGGCCCAGGACGAGCACGGTCTCGGCTACTGCAACATCACCAAGTGCTGCACCGAGGTCTGCCCCGAGGGCATCAGGATCACGGACAACGCGCTGATCCCGCTGAAGGAGCGGGCGGTCGACCGCAAGTACGACCCGCTGGTGTGGCTGGGCTCGAAGATCAGGAGGCGGCCTTCGTAGACGGGAGGCAGAAGTCCACCGCCGCCCGGCCGGCGGCCGGCGGGCCCGGGAACATGAACAGGCCCAGGCCCACGGCGCTCATCGGTGGGCAGAAAACCGGGTGGGCGAGAGGCGGGGTGGGCAAAAGCCGGGTGGACGGAGAAAAGCCCGTCCGCCTACCGGACCCAACCGCTGCGGTACGCACGCCAGTCGGTCTCCGTCGCCGCGAAGTCCACGTACGCCGCGACCCCGAAGTTCGCGCGGTCGGCGTCGGTCCGTGACAGCCCCAGCCGGACGCCCCGGACGGCGGCGGCGACGGTCTCCGCGTGCGCCCAGTGGCCGAACCGGTTCTCACGGTAGAAGGGCAGCCCCATCAACAGGTCGGTGGAGGCCGGGGTGACCTCCAGGGCGAGCGAGGTCTGCTGGGCGACATAGCCGCCGTAGGTGCTCTGCAGCGGCTGCATGGTGTCGTACGACATGACGGCGATCTGGTCGACGCGGCGGGCGACCTCGCCGAAGAACTGCTGCGACCACCACTTGGGGTGCCCGGTGGTCGTGCCCCAGAACGAGTGGAAGCCGGGCACCGGGTCGATCTGGTGGGCGGCGACGGAGAGCTGGGCGTGCCGGGCGCGGGTGACGGCGCGCAGGGCGTCGAGCAGGGCGAGGTAGTCGCCGTCGCCGGAGTGGAGGGGTTCGAGGTCGAAGTGCGCGCCCTCGAAGCCGACCGCGAGGACCTCCCGGGCCGACCGCACGACGGCGGCCCGGGTCGCCGCACGCTCCAGGCGCATGCCGTCCGGGCTCTCACTGGCGAGCACGTCGCCCAGCCAGGCCTGGACGCGGAGCTTCGGCGCTTCCCGGTGCACGGCGGCGATGAACCGGCCCGCACGGGCGTAGGCGGACGCGGGCAGCGTGCCGTCGTGCTCCAGCGGACCGGCGTGCACGTAGAGGTCCCGGATGCCGGTGTCCCGCAGACGGCGGCCCAGCGCCCGGACGTCCGCGTCCGTCTTGCGGCCGTCGACCCAGGCGTGACCCAGCCAGAGGGCGTCCTTGCCCCGGGTGCGCGTGCCCTCGGCCGGATCGCCCAGGTAGTTCACGCGCAGCGCGGCCTCGGCGACCAGCACCGGCACGAGGACGAGCAGCACGACGACGAACGCCCCCCGGCGCAGCCACCGGCTCCACCGCTTCCCCCGCGCGGTCTCGGTGGCGGTCTCGGTCTCAGCCTCCGTGTCGGCCCTGGTGTCGGCCCTGGTGTCGGCCCTGGTGTCGGCCCTGGTGTCGGCCTCGGTGTCGGGCTCGGTGTCGGGCTCGGTGTCGGCCTCGGTGTCGGCCTCGGTGTCGGCCTCGGTGTCGGCCTCGGTCTGTGCGGTCGTCCGTCCCGGTGGTCGTTCCATCGGGCCCCCTCCCGTGTCGTTCCGCCCCACGGCCCCCGAGTCGGGTGCATCCCGCTCGCGTGCCCGCATTCGCGGCCATACGCTCGCAAATGTGACCTCTTCGCAGCCTCGTCGAGGCCGGCCCCGGCGAACCGGCTCGCACCTGTCCGTACGGGTGGCCCATACCGTGCTGGGCGGTGCGGTCGGGGTCATGTGGCTGGTGTTGCCAGAGATGACGTCCGGTGCGGGCGTTCCGGTTGCGATCAAGGAGCCGACGCCGGCCGCGAGCACGACCGCCGTCGCCGTCACCGCCGGGGAGGGCGGGAGGTCCACCGTCGATCTGGTGCTGCCGCTGGTGGCCGTCGGGACGGCCGGTGCGGCGGCCGGATACGCCTACATACGCCGGGTCAGACGCACCCGCGGCCGGACGACGCCCGGCGGGGCGAGCCGCCCTCCGTCCGGGCAGTCGCCGCCGCAGCCCGCCGCCCTCGACGAGGAGGCCTGTGCCGCGCTGGTCGCGGCCGACGACCGGATCCGGGCGGCCCGCTGCGAACTCGGCTTCGCCGAACAGCTGTTCGCGCCGCAGGACACCGCGCGCTTCCGCCGGACCGTCGACGAGGCCGGCGCCGAACTGGCCGCCGCGTTCCGGATGCGGCAGCGGTACGACGAGGGGGTGCCGCAGGAGGAGGCCGCCCGGGGACACGCGCTCGCCGGGATCGTCGGCCGGTGCGCGGAGGCGCAGGCACTGCTGGACGCGGCGTCCGCGGCGTTCGAGGGGCTGCGGGAGCCGGGCCGGGCGTCGGGTGAGGCCCTCGTGGTCGCCGAGGGCCGGTTCCGGGAGCTGACCGGGCGGGCGGGGGCCGCGGAAGCCGTCCTCGCCGAGTTGCGGGCCCGGTACGCGCCCACCGCCACCGCAGGCGTCGTCGGAAGCGTCGAGCAGGCCAAGGACCGGCTCCTGTTCGCCACCGTCCGGCTGAACGAGGCGCGCCAGTCGGCCGATTCGGCGCAGCCGGTGCGGGCGGCCCGGCAACTCCTCGCCGCGGAGGGCGGCATAGACCAGGCCGCCGTCCTCCTGGAGGGCGTCGACCGGCTGGCCGCCGAGCTGCGAGCGGCCGAGCGGGCGGCGCCGGTCGCCCTCGCGGCGGCGGAGGCGGAGGTGTCCCGGGCCCGGGCAGGGGCTCGGGCAGGGGCAGCGCACGAGCACGAGCACGAGCACGGAGAAACGGAAAGCGGGGCGCATGGGGGCGGGGCCGGGGCGGCGACGGAGGCCGGGGCGGGGCAGGGGCGGCAGGTGGCCGTCGCGCCGGCCGACGCCTCCCCGGAGCTGCTGCCCGCCCGGCTGCTCCAGGCCGACACCACGCTCGCCTCGATCCGACGCCAACTGCCGGACCTCCAGCCACCGGCCAGGAAGCCCGGCAGCCGAGCCGCCGGGCCGGACTCACACCGGCGGGACCCGCACCGACAGGACCCGCCCGCACCGGACGCCGACGGGCCGGACACCGCTGGGCCGGACACCGACGAGCCGGACACCGCTGGGCCGGACGCCGCTGGGCGGGGGCCGCGTGAAGCGGGCTGGGATCCGGTCGCGGTGCTGCGGCGGATCGTACGGGCCACCGCGTCGCTCGCGTCGGGGCGGGACGAGACGCTGCAGACCGCCGCGCTGATCGCCGCCCGGAGCGCCACCGCCGCCGCCGCCGACTTCGTCGAGACGCACCGGGGCGCGGTGGGCGCGCTCGCGCGCACCCGGCTCGCGGAGGCGCAGCGGCTCCTCGCGACCCGGGACCCGGCGGACCTCGCACCCGCCGACGCCCTCGCCCTGGAGGCGCGGGAGCTGGCCGAACTGGACGTCCGGGCGCACGGAAACCCCTACGGCGGGCCGGACCACACGGCCGGCGTCGGCGGCGCCGTCCTCGGCGGCGTCGTCCCGGCCGAGGATCCCGACGGCGGGACGCCCGCGGGCTTCGCCGGACCGGCCGCGGCCGCCGCCGGTGGGTGAGCGCCCGTCAGAACAGGCTCAGCAGGGCTTCCGCCGGGTCCGTCAGCGTCGTCTCGCCGTCGGGCAGGGGCAGTTCGAACCACACCGTCTTGCCGCGCGGCGTACGGCGCGAGCCCCAGGCCGCCGAGAGCAGCCCCACGAGCTGCAGGCCCCGGCCGCCCTCGTCGGTGTCCCGGGCTCGGCGGCGGCGCGGCTGGACGAGGCCCGCGTCCCAGACCTCGCACACCAGGGTGCGGTCCAGCAGCAGCCGCAGTCTGATCTCCCCCTCGCCGTAACGCAGCGCGTTCGTGACCAGCTCACTGACCAGCAGTTCCGTCGTGTCGACGAGCGCTTCGAGGCCCCAGGACAGCAACTGGCCCCGCGCGTACTCCCGAGCCCGCCCCACGCTGCGCGGCTCGCGCGGCAGCGTCCAGTCGCCGACCGAGTCGGCGGGCAGCCCCTGCACCCGCGCCATCAGCAGTGCGATGTCGTCCTCGCCGTGGTGCGAGTCGAGGGTGTTGAGCACGTGGTCGCAGACGTCCTCCAGCGGGGCGGAGGGGTCGGTGAGAGCCCCTACGAACGCGTTGAGGCCCTCGTCCAGGGGATGGTCGCGGGATTCGACCAGGCCGTCCGTGTAGAGCGCCAGCAGCGCGCCCTCGGGGAGGTCGACCTCCACCTCCTCGAAGGGTTCGCCGCCGACGCCGAGCGGCATGCCCGGCGGCACGTCGAGCATCAGGGCCGGCTCGCCGGGCTCGACGAGGACCGGGGGCAGATGGCCCGCGTTGGCGAAGGTGCAGCGCCGGGTCACCGAGTCGTAGACCGCGTACACGCAGGTCGCGAGGTACACCTCGGACAGGTCGGCCTCGCGGGGCCGGCGGGCGGCCCGGGTGGCCTGCTGGACGCCGCCCGGGGTGCCGAGCCCGCGGGCGATCTCGTCCAACGCGGAGAGCACCTCGGCCGGTTCGAGGTCGAGCAGGGCCAGCGTGCGCACCGCCGTGCGCAGTTCGCCCATCGCGACCGCGGCCCGCAGACCGCGGCCCATCACGTCGCCCACCACCAGCGCCGTACGGTGGCCGGGCAGTTCGATGACGTCGAACCAGTCGCCGCCGACCTCGCTGGGCCGGCCCATCGAGACGTTGCCGGGAAGGTAACGGCAGGCGATGTCCAGGCCCGACGCCACCGGGTCGCCGGGCGGCAGCAGCGACCGCTGCAGCATCAACGCCCTTTCGTGCTCGCGCCGGTACAGGCGGGCGTTGTCGATGCAGACCGCCGCCCGCGCCGCGAGCTCCACGGCCAGATCGCGGTCCCGGTCGCCGAACGGCTCGCTGCCCTTGGTCCGCGAGAACTGCGCGAGGCCGACGACGGTGTCGTGGGCGACCATCGGGACGGCGAGGGTGGACTGCACGAGGCCTCCCTCCTCGCCGGGGATGGTCTGCGGGCGGGCGGTGCGCAGCGCGTCCGCGCAGGGCGAGTTGAACGGGAAGTGGTGGACCGCGCCGACCGCGACGGGCGCGCCCGCTCCGGGGAAGGGAGCGTCGGAGACGGCGGAGGAGAAGGCGACCCGGCGCAGTTCCGCGCTGCCGTCGGCGAGGCCGGGCGGTGTCTCGTCGCCGGCCAGGAGCCCCTGGTAGAGGTCCACGGTGGCCAGGTCGCAGAAGCCGGGCACGACCACGTCGAGGAGCTCGCGCGCGGTCGTCTCCAGGTCGAGGGAGTTCCCTATGCGGGCTCCCGCGTCGTTCAGGAGGGCGAGATTGCGCCGTGCTGCGGCGGCCTCGCGGGCGGCGGCGCGACGGGCGGTGATGTCGGTGCCGAGCCAGGCGATGCCGATGGGGCGGCCGCTGCCGCTGTGCACCCGGTACAGGTTGATCGACCAGTGCCGGCGTTCGTCGGAGCCCGGGACGAACCCGGTGACGTGCATGTCCGTGATGGAGTCACCGGTCTCCAGGACCCGGCGCAGCGTGGCGCTGACCCGCTCGGCCTCGGCCCGGGGCAGGTAGTCGTGGACGCCCTTGCCGTGGTGTTCGTCGGGGGTGCCGCCGAAGATGGAGGCGAACCGGTGGTTGGCGCGGCGGACCCGCAGGTCGGGGTCGATCAGCAGGAAGCCGAACGGGGATTGACCGAAAATCGCCTGCGAGGCGGCGAGGTCGGTCTCGATGCTGCGGAGCGTGCGGACGTCGACGACGATGCACACGGCCGCCTTCTCGCCGTCCAGACTGCGCGTCGGCATGACGTAGACCTCGGCGAGGCCCTTCTCGCCCCGCCCGCCGCCGGGCACCGGATCGGGCATCCGAAAGGGGACCACACCGGTCCACTCCCGCCCGTCGAGGATCTCGGCCATCTTGCGCTGACCGCGTTCGCGCAGATCGGGGTCGATGAACGCGTCGATGGGATCCATGCCGACGGCCCGCTCGGCGGGGATGCCGAAGATCTGCTCGGCGCGCAGACTCCACTGGTCGACGAGGCCGTCGGGACCGATGGAGAACGAGGCGACCTTGATGTAGTCGTAGATCGAGCCGGGCGGGCTGCTCTGCCACATGGCGTCACCGGGCGTCGCCGCTTCGCCCTCCCCGTCGGCGACGCCGTGCAGGGCGTCGGCGGCGAGCGCACCCGCGGCCTTCGCCCTCGCGCCGCCCGACGGGTCCTCGGACTCCGTGGCCTTCGCTGGTATCTCGCTCACGCGAACCGTCCCCTCCAGCTCACCGCGTCCGGCACCGGTCACCGGCGGCGGCTGCCCGCAGTATCCAGCACTACGGGTCCGCACGACACGGTGTTCACGATCACAGCACGGTCCAGGCGTTTTTTGGCCCGTCCCGCGACAACACTTCCAGTCTTCTAACCAGCGGGCACGTGGTCGAATCACACCTTGCGGCACGGGTCGCGGACCGGCACCGGACAGGTGACGGCGGGAGCCCCGCCGTACACGGGGGTCATCCCCCCGTCACGTCCCGTCAACCCGGCACCGCGAGCTCGAACCACACCGTCTTGCCGGCGCCCCCGGGGCGGGTGCCCCAACGGCGCGCGGAGGAGGCCACGAGCTGCAGCCCGCGCCCGCTCTCGTCGTCGGGCCGGGCGACCCGCTCGCGCGGCGGGTCCGGCAGCGGGTCGGACACCTCGACCAGGAGCACGCCCTCCAGGTGCGCCGGGCGGACCAGACGAACACCGATGGGACCGGTCGCGTGCCGAAGAGCGTTGGTCACCAGCTCGCTGACCAGCAGAGCCGCGATGTCGCCCACGCTGTCGAGGTCCCAGTGGCGCAACTGGTTCCGGACGGCGCGGCGGGCGGTGCGCACGGCACCGGGCTCCGCGGGAAACGACCACTCGGCTCGGTCGCCCTCGGTGTCGATCACGCCGATCACTTCCCAGCCCAGCGACTACACCCATGTCCGGTTTCGTGGGGTTAATGGGCACATACCCGATATCCAGGAGCCAGTACCGCTCGGCAGGGCGCACAGTGGCACGAACGGCGTACACCCCGCCACCACTCCACCCACCGACGCGCCCCACCGACGCGCCCCCAGAAGTGCTCCGCCGACCGCCGACCGCCGACCGCCGACCGCCGACCGCCGACGAGGGTCATCTCCCGTCAGTGGGGGCGTGACGACTCAGCGCGCGTCGGCGGCGAGTCGGGCGAGCGTCTCGCGTACCGCGGGCACGTCCTGGTCGAGCCAGTCGACGTCCCAGACCTCGTCCGGGGAGAGCCAGCGCAGCGCGTCGTGGTCCTGGAGCGGCTCGGGGGCGGCCGAGCCGGGCCGGAGCCGGGCGGTCCACACGCGCAGGACGTAGGGCGGCCTCAAAGGCCACTCCCCCGGGACCGGCTCGACGGTCTCGGCCTCGACGCCGAGTTCCTCGCGCAGTTCGCGCACGAGGGCCGCCTCGGGTCTCTCCCCCGGCTCGACCTTGCCGCCGGGCAGTTCCCAGCGTCCGGCGAGTTCCGGGGGCGCGCTGCGGCGCGCGGCGAGCAGGCGGCCGTCGTCGAGCAGGGCGGCTCCCACCACCACGATCCGTTCCGTCATGCGGCGGAGCCTACGGGACCGGGACCGGCGCTCGGTCCCGGTCGGGACCGAGGTCGACGCCGAGTCCGGGGCCGGGACCGGGATATGCGCTGGGCCGGGATCGGAACCGGGTCAGTTCAGGGTGCTGTCGCCGTTCTGCGCCTGAGCCTGCGTCTGGGCCTGGGCCGGGGCTTGGGCCTGCGCCGCAGGCTGCGTCTGCGCCTGATGCGTCGTCTGGGGGTGGCGCTGCGACTGCCCCTGGGGCTGGCCCACGCGCTCGACCCAGTAGAGCTGCTTGTGTCCGCGGCCGTCGAGGCTGTCCACGGTCTCCTGGGCCTCGGCCCGGGTCGCATACCTGCCCACGCGGTAGCGGTTGCCGTTGTCGTCCTGCCGTATGACGAGCCAGGGCAAAGAGGTGGCGCTGTCGTTCATCGCGTCTCCCGCCCCCTTCCCGTCCCGGCCCGGCCGGATCCCGTCCGCGGCGCGCCGCGCGCCCCGCCTGCCAAGGAAACCGCAATCCGCATATGCCCGAGCGTACGCCTTACCTTTACGCACCGAACACGGCTTTGCACAAAGAGGTACGCAACCAGCCAAGACGCAGGGGGCGCACGAGGCCGAACGCGCCGTGCGTGCGGCGTAACGCGTCCGGTCGGCAGGGGTCCGGGCGCGCACCGGGCGACCTGCGGGAACGAGCGGAAACGACCGGATTCCGACGCCCTGCGACCGGCTCCGGGAGGGACGAGTTCCGGGGGCAACTGCCGGAAGGGTGTGCGCTGCCCCACCGCGTGCGCTACAGCCCCCGAAACGCGCCCCCGCCTCCCCCACTCCACCCGCACCACCGGACGGCCCCCTCCGCGACCCGGCCTCCTCCGCGACCCGGCCACCCCTGCCGCACCAGCCGCCCTCCCCGCAGCGCGCCCCCCGCCCGCTCCGAGGCGGCTACTTCACCGGCAGGTGGTACGCGACCCGGTAGCGGTCGGCCGGGATCACCACGTCGGCCGTCTCCACCGCGCGGCCCGAGGCGTAGTACGTGCGCTGCACGACCAGGACCACATGCCCGGGGACGCCGCCGAGGGTCAGGAGTTCCTCCGCGAGGCCGGGGCGGGCTCCCACCTCCTCGGTGACGTTGTCGACGATGACGTCGATGGCCCGCATCCGCTCGACGACGCCCATACCGCCCAGCGGGCCTTCCTCGGGGAGCATCACCGGGGTGCGGCCGGTGACGGCGAGGGGCTCCCAGGAGGTGGAGAGCATCATCGCCTCGCCGGCCTCCCGGAAGACGTACTTCGTGCGCATCACGCGGTCGCCGGGCTGGACGCCGAGGCGCTCCGCGACGGCGACGCCCGCCTCGACCTGCTCGCTGCTGGACTCCCACGTCCCCCGGATGTGCGCCTCGGCCTGCTCCTGACGGAACGGCGTCGCCCCGCTCTCCGGACGGTAGCCGGAACGGGCGATCCGGCGGGGAACGGGCCGCTCGCGCACATACGTCCCCGAGCCGGAGCGGCCCTCGACCAGCCCCTCGGCCATCAGCACCTTGCGCGCCTCCAGGGCGACGGTGTCCGAGACGCCGTACTCCTCACGGATTCTCGCCTGGGACGGGAGGCGGGTGTGCGGTGGCAGCGATCCGTCGGCGATCTTCTTGCGGAGATCACCCGCGACACGCAGATACGCCGGCTGCTCACCGAATGTCACTGGCCACTCCCATCAGGTTGTACAGACAGCTACAGCCTGGCAACCGTGGGTTCTGCCATGCAAGCAAAGGCCAGAGAATCACTCGATGTGATGACATCCGTCCGTGAAACGCTTTACCCAGGCACTTTCTCCCCGCCGCGGACGTGATCACACATCGAGGCCGCTCTCACCGTCGCTCCCGGCCCCTCCGCCGTCCCCGCTGTCGGAGCCCTCGTCGTAGGCGGGCGGAGTGGTGGCCAGGCCCAGAGCCTGGCGTGCGGTGACGGTGTAACGGTCGTCCACGTACCCGTAGGCGGTCTCGTAGTGCTCGTAGAAGCCGTCGACGTCGGTGGCCTTCGCCGCCGCCGCCCACTCCCCGCTCGCCTTCCGCATGTCCTTCACCAGAGCGGCGACGGGCCCCCGGGCCTTCGCGGACCAGGTGCGGGCCCCCAGCGCGTCCGCCTGCGCGCCGATGACGTCCCGGGCTTCCCCGGCCCATGTCAGGTCGGCCGCCAGGTCGCCCTCGGCGGAGTCCTCCGGCTCCCGGTAGAGGACCTTGTCGACGGCGGCCATCGCCTTGAGGAAGGCCAGCTGGTCGGCGTCGAGGGTCGTCTCGTCCGCGCGCAGCGAGCCGGTCAGGGTGCCCTTGTCGTCGACCGGGCCGAAGACGCAGGTGATCTCCCGGTCGCCGTGGTTCCAGCTCTCCGAGGTGGGCGTGAGGTAGTAGACGTCCACCTTGTCGGTCAGCGCCCAGGGGTCCATCGCGTAGGAGTCCCGGAGCCGGAAGCACTTGTCGTCGGCCAGCTGCGTGACGTGGTCGTCGCCCGGGAAGCTGCTGCCGGGCAGCGGGACCGTCGCGAAGACCTCGGCGTCGTGCTCGCCCGAACAGGCCACCTCGTCGACGTCGTAGACGTCCTCTTCGAAGGTCTCGCCCGGCATGTCGAAGCAGTCGCCCTTGGCCAGCGAGAAGCCGGAGCGCGCGCCCGCGCCCTCTTTGAAGCCCTGCCAGAAGTCGGACGCGCCGCCCGTGGCCAGCGCCAAAACCCACAGGGCGAGCCCGGCGGAGGACAGGATCGCGCCCGCGGCCGCCATCCCCTTCCCGCGCTCGCCCCGCTTCCTGATCTGCGCCAGCGCGACGAGCCCCAGCACCAGGCCGACGGCCGGCAGGAAGCAGAGGATGCCGAGCACGAGGGCGGCCACCGCCAGGCCGTTGATCGCCGCGGGTCGGCCGTAGGGGCTGTAGCCCTGCCCCCAGAGCGGGTAGGGCGCGGCCCCGTAGGGGGCCTGCGGGTACGGGCCCTGCGGTCCCGGAGCCCCTTGATACCCCTGATACCCCTGATACTCCTGATACTCCTGCGGACTGTACGGCCCCTGCGCGAACGGCCCCTGTGCATACGGGTCCTGTGCATAGGGGTCCTGCGACGGGGCGAAGGGATCCTGCGGGGACGGGTTCGGCGGCTGCGGAGGCTGGTACGGGTCCTGGGGCTGGTGGGGGCCTGGAGGCGGGGGTATGGACACGAGCACCGTGCTCCTGGTTCTGGCGGTTCAGACGGTTCAGGCGAGTCAGGGAGTCGGACGGTTCCGGCGGTCATGCGGGGGTCGAGGCGTCGCACGGACGGCCGGCCAGGTGATCAGGCGAGGCGGCCGATCATGTGCTCCGGTCAGTCTGGCAGGGGATTCCGCCAAGGGATCCGAACCGGCGTACGACAGTCGCCCCTGGCTCCCCGAACGCCGCGGCCGGGCCGGCCGGGCTGAGACGCGCTCCTGTCCGCTCCAAAAACCCAGGGACCTGACCCGGAAGGTGTCGTTTCATCCGCTCACACGTTGAAGCGGAATGTCTGCACACCAGCCCTGACCTGTGGCGGAGCCGCATGGAGCGCCCTGACCAGGCATTTCCTCGTTGGCGTGCGACGGGTCCCGACGGTCGCTTACGGGTGTCCTGCGGACTCTTGGCGGACCGTTCCCAGCCGCGCCTGCTCCTCCTCGACGATCTGGCGGGCCATCGCCGTGTCCGAAACGTCGACCGCGTCCGGCGTCGACTCGGCGACCGCGCTGCGGCGCGCGTACGCGTCGAACAGGCGGGTCTTGTTCTTCAGCATCTCCACCATCCGCTCGTCCACCCCGCGGGTGGTGAGCAGCCGGTGCACCCGGACCGAACGCACCTGCCCCATGCGATGGGCCCGCGCCACCGCCTGGTGTTCGATGGTCGGTTTGATCTGGGGCTCACAGATGATCACAACGGACGCGGCCTGCATGTTGAGCCCCACCCCCGCCGCCTCGATCTGCGCCACCAGCACCGCATGTCCCGGCACGGCGGCAAACTCGTCCACCAGCTGCTGACGGCGCGCGGGTGGCACGCTTCCCGAGATCGGGCCGAACACCTGAGCGCCACCATTGCTCCGCGCGCCATCCAGCGTGTCCTTCACCGTTCCAAGGACATCCCTGAAGTTGGAGAACACAACCACCTTCAGCTCATTCTCGGCGGCGTCCTCGACGATCTCGCGCAGCCGGTTCAGCTTGGCCGACTTCTCGGGGCGCGCGTACGCCGCTCTGCGCATCGCCATGAAGTTGCCGGCGCGCACGGCGTCGCGGTAGGCATCTTCGTCCGACGCAGTCAGTTCCTCCCACTCGTCCGTCTGCTGGAGCGCGGGCAGTTCGGTCAGAACATCCTGCTGGTTGCGGCGCAGATAGACCGGGGCGACGGCCTTCCGGAATGCCTTGGAACCGGCCACTGCGCTGCGGTCGCCAACAACCCCTGCCAGGTGCGGCTGGAGAATCTGCACAAGACTGCGAAACTCGGCGACTCGGTTCTCCATGGGCGTGCCGGTCATGAAGAGAACGCGTTCGCAGCGCCCGGACCATTCCGTAACGGCTTGGGAGCGACGCGTCTTCGAATTCTTCACGTAGTGCGCCTCGTCCACGACCAGCATCCCCAGCTCGCCGCCTCCGGGGGCCGGGAAACCACGCAAGGCGTCGAAGGTGGTCACCCCTACGCCGCCCCGGCCCTTCCAGTCGGCAAACGCTTCCTGCCTGTCGGGGCCGTGAAGAGGCGTAACGCGCAGCTTGCTGCGGGCCTCGATTTCGCGTGTCCAGTTGATCAGGACGCCGACCGGGCAGACGACCATGAAGTGAGTCTGCCCCTCGGCAGCGAGATGAGCCAGAGCGGCGATGGCCTGGATGGTCTTGCCGAGCCCCATCTCGTCGCCAAGAATCACCTTGCGTTGCGCCAGGGCGAAGCGCGCCCCGAAGGCTTGATAGCCGCGCAGCGACACCCGCCGGTGAGTGTCATCGAGCATTTGGTCGCGGACCCGCTCGGCGACTTCGTCGGGCAGGAACCCCTCGGCAGCGGCAGTGTCGGGGCTGCGGCCGGAGATCTCCGCGAGCAGGCTGTAGTACTCGGCGGAACGCAGCTCGAAGTCGACCCAGGCGGCAACCTCGGTCGAGGTAACGCGCAGCAGATCCACCGAGGCCTGTGCCAGCAGCTCCGACACACCGCCCTGCGCTGCTTCCTCGGCCAGCCTGCGGACTTCTGCAACGGCCTCCAGCGCCCGAGCTCGTTTGGCCTGCCCCACCAGCAGCATCCGCAGCCGCCTGGCGGCCGGCTCGGCCTCGGCCAGCAGCGGACCGAGCCGCTCCGAGAGAGCCACGGCCGTGTCGACGGCTCGCCGCGCATCGGGGCCCGCTTCCACCAGCACATGCAGGGCCATGACGAGTGAGGTGGTTCGCGGCTCTGGCCGATCCACGTCGATGTGGACGGCGATGGTCTCCCGAACGGCATCAGACATCTGACGCGCCGCCGCGATGACCTGATCAGCGGTCCGCTGCCCCACGCCAGGAATCTGTCGCAACCAGTAGGAACCGGCATCGAGTACCTGCCGGACCGATCGCAGGCCACTCTTCTCGACTTCCCCGAGCCTCAGCCGACCCTCGGTGACCTCCTTCAACCGGGCCACCGGGATGGCGTCCAGCGCTTGTTCCGCCGCTGTGTCGCAGATCGGCTTCAGCGCCGCCCGAACCGCCTCGACAGCCCGCCCGTGGTCGCCGACCACCGCCTGCGCCGCCTCGTACAGCCGCCCTCCCGCGGCAACCGCCTCCCGCTCACTGCGCCCCATCCCGCCCCGGTCCCTCTCTCTGTGTCCCCGCATACTGCCACCGCTGACACCGGTCGGGGCCCGCAGGCGTTGTGTACACATGGCACACTCGGTACCCTTGAAGCATGACTCAGCCGCTACCCATAGAGTCCATCCGCGACGTACGTTCTCACTTGGCCGAAGTCGTCGAACGGGCCGACCGTGACGACGTGCCCACTGTCATCACCCGTCGCGGCAAGCAGGTCGCCGCCGTGGTCTCGATCGACGTGCTGCGCAAGTACCAGGAGTGGGAGGAGCGCGAGATCAACCGCATCATCGACGAGCGCATGGCGAACCCGGCCGTCGGCGTCCCGATCGAGGACGTGATGAGGGAGACGCTGGCACGCAGTGAGTGACTACCGCGCGGTGTTCCGGCCCGAGGCCCAGGCCGAGCTGCGCAAGATCCCGCGGGACATGGCGCTTCGCATCCTGGCCAAACTCACAGAGCTGGAGAGCGACCCCCTCGGCTTCAACACCACCGCACTCGTATCCCAGCCTGAGCGCCGCCGCCTTCGGGTCGGCGACTACCGTGTCGTCTACACGATCGACAACGGGGAGCTGGTGGTGTGGGTCGTACACGTCGGACACCGCTCCACGGTCTACGACACGTAGCTGCTCCAGGTTCTGCGGACAGCTGCGGACTGCACAACGGCCTGACCTGCTTTCTCGCAGGTCAGGCCGTTTGTCCACGTCCGATCAGACGTTGAAGCGGAACTCCACCACGTCGCCGTCCTGCATGACGTACTCCTTGCCCTCCATGCGGGCCTTGCCCTTCGCGCGGGCCTCGGCGACCGAGCCGGTCTCCACCAGGTCGGCGAAGGAGATGACCTCCGCCTTGATGAAGCCCTTCTGGAAGTCGGTGTGGATGACGCCGGCGGCCTCGGGGGCGGTGGCCCCCTTCTTGATCGTCCAGGCGCGGGATTCCTTGGGGCCGGCCGTGAGGTACGTCTGCAGGCCGAGGGTGTTGAAGCCGACGCGGGCGAGGGTGGTGAGGCCGGGCTCGTCTGCGCCGACCGACTCCAGGAGCTCCATGGCGTCGTCCTCGTCCAGCTCTGCGAGGTCCGCCTCCAGCTTGGCGTTGAGGAAGATCGCCTCGGCGGGGGCGACCAGGGCGCGCTGCTCGGCCTTGAAGTCCTCGTCGACCAGTTCGTCCTCGTCGACGTTGAAGACGTAGAGGAACGGCTTGGTGGTGAGCAGGTGCAGGTCGTGCAGGAGCTCCTCGTTGCCCGAGCCCTGGACGATGCCCGCGGAGAAGAGGGTGTCGCCCTTCTCGAGGACCTCCTTCGCCGCCTCGACCGCCGCGACCTTGGGCACGACGTCCTTCTTGATCCGCGACTCCTTCTGGAGGCGGGGCAGGACCTTCTCGATGGTCTGCAGGTCGGCCAGGATCAGCTCGGTGTTGATCGTCTCGATGTCGTCCTTGGGCGAGACCTTGCCGTCGACGTGGACGACGTTCTCGTCCTTGAAGGCGCGGATGACCTGGCAGATCGCGTCGGACTCGCGGATGTTCGCGAGGAACTTGTTGCCCAGGCCCTCACCCTCGGAGGCGCCCTTCACGATGCCCGCGATGTCGACGAAGTCGACGGTGGCCGGGAGGATCCGCTGTGAGGAGAAGATCTCGGCCAGTTTGGTGAGACGGGCGTCGGGGACGCCGACCACGCCCACGTTCGGCTCGATCGTGGCGAACGGGTAGTTGGCCGCCAGCACGTCGTTCTTGGTCAGGGCGTTGAACAGGGTCGACTTGCCGACATTCGGCAGACCGACGATTCCGATCGTGAGCGACACGTTGCGACTTCCCGTGGTGAGAGGGCCAAAGGGCCCGTTCCCGGAGTGAGAGGGCCAGGGCCAGCGGGCTGACCGATCCACCAGTTTACGGCGTGACCGGCCCCGGCCCGGCGGCCCTGTCGAACGGATGGCCAAGCATCGCCGCACGGCGTGTCCGACACCCGATTCAGCACATAAACCGACCTAGGTTGGTCCGGTGGAGCAACACAGGACGCGCCCCCCGAACAAAGGCACCCGACCCGGCGGGCAGCCGCTGCCGCCCCCGACCGACCGGGAAGGAAACCGCAGACCGCCGCGCCCGGCCGCGAGGCCCCCGCGCCCCGCCGGGCGGCGACCGACTCCGCCTCCGGCTCCGGCTCCGGCTCCGACTCCGACTCCGGCGGCGACGGTGCGGCCGGGGGCCGTGCGACGGCTGCCGAACCCGCGGCTCACCGGGTTGGGCGGCGCCTTGCTCAGCGGGGCGCTGATGTTCGTGCTCGGGTGCCTGGACCAGCTCCTGTTCGGGGCTTCGCTGACGGTGTACAGCGTGCTGTTCCTGCCGCTGTGCGTGCTCACCGGCCTCTGGGTGCGCGGGGCCGAGCTACTCGCCGCGCCGGTGGTCGTGCCGATCGCCTTCGCGGTCGGGCTGCTGCCCGTGGCCAAGGGCGGCGACGGGGCCGCGGGGCGACTGGCGGGGCTGGTGACGGCGCTGGCCACGCAGGTCGGCTGGCTGTACGGCGGCACCCTGCTGGCCGGACTGACCATCCTGGCCCGCGGCCTGCATCGAGCAGCGACCCGCCGACGGGCGGGCGCGACCCACGACTAGCCGGCGCACGCGGCAGCGGGCCGACGCGGAGGAGCCCCCGTCGGCCGGCTGCTCACCGACCACCCTCCCGGCAGGACGGCAGAACGGATGGACGGCAGGGCCGCAGCACCGCAGCGCCGCAGCGGTCGCCGTCCCGCTACTCCGGCTTGGCTGCTCGCATCGCCGCGCCCACGATCCCCGCGTTGTTCTGCAGCTGGGCCGGGACGATCTCCGCCTTGATGTCCTCGATGAAGTGCAGGAACTTGTCGGACTTGCGGCTGACGCCGCCGCCGATGATGAACAGCTCGGGTGAGAAGAGCATCTCGACGTGGGCGAGGTACTTCTGGACGCGGTGCGCCCAGTGTTCCCAGGTCAGCTCGGCGTCCTCCCTGGCCTTGCTGCTGGCGCGCTTCTCCGCGTCGTGGCCGTGCAGCTCCAGGTGGCCGAGCTCGGTGTTGGGGACCAGGGCCCCGTCGACGAAGAGGGCGCTGCCGATGCCAGTGCCGAACGTCAGCATGATCACCGTGCCGCTGCGGTCGCGGCCGGCGCCGAAGGCCATCTCGGCGACACCCGCCGCGTCCGCGTCGTTGACCACGGTCGCGGGCAGGCCGCCGAGCCGCTCGCTGAACAAGACGCGCGCGTCGGTGTCGATCCAGCTCTTGTCGACGTTGGCCGCCGTGCGGATGGTGGATCCGCCGGTGACCACGCCGGGGAACGTCAGGCCGACGGGGCCGCTCCACCCGAAGTGCTCCACGACCTGCTTCACCCCGTCGGCGACGCCCTCGGGTGTCGCCGGTTGCGGGGTGAGCACTTTGTGGCGCTCCTGAGCCAGGTCGCCCTTGTCCAGGTCCACGGGAGCGCCCTTGATCCCGGATCCGCCGATGTCCACGCCGAAGATCTGCATGGCCCTACGTTACGACGATCGACTGACAGTCACTCAGCCGAGGAGCCCGCGGCACCGCTTCCGCCGCGCTCGGCGACCAGCGCCGCGGCCTCTTCGCGCAGGTCGCGGCGGAGTTCCTTGGGCAGCGAGAAGGTGATGTGCTCCTCGGCGGCCTTGACCAGCTCGACGTCGCCGTAGCCGCGCTCGGCGAGCCAGGCCAGGACCTCCTCCACGAGGACCTCCGGGACGGAGGCGCCCGAGGTGACGCCCACCGTGGTGACGCCCTCCAGCCAGGCCTCGTCGATCTCGCTCGCGAAGTCCACCAGGTAGGCCTCACGGGAGCCGGCGAGCTTGGCGACCTCGACGAGCCGCTTGGAGTTGGAGGAGTTGCGCGAGCCGACCACGATCACCAGCTCGGCCTCCGCTCCCATCTGCTTCACCGCGAGCTGCCGGTTCTGCGTGGCGTAGCAGATGTCGTCGCTCGGCGGGGAGATGAGCTGCGGGAACTTCTCCTTCAGGGCGTCGACCGTCTCCATCGTCTCGTCGACGGAGAGGGTGGTCTGGGAGAGCCAGACGATCTTCGACGGGTCGCGGACCTCGACCTTGGCGACGTCCTCGGGGCCATCGACGAGCTGGATGTGGTCCGGGGCCTCGCCGGAGGTGCCGATGACCTCCTCGTGGCCCTCGTGCCCGATCAGCAGGATGTCGTAGTCCTCCTGGGCGAAGCGGACGGCTTCCTTGTGGACCTTGGTGACGAGCGGGCAGGTCGCGTCGATGGTGGCGAGGCGCCCGCGCGCGGCCTCGTCGTGGACGACGGGGGCGACGCCGTGCGCGGAGAACATGACGATGTTGCCCGGGGGCACCTCCTCCGTCCGCTCGACGAAGACGGCGCCCTTCTTCTCCAGGGTCTGCACGACGTACTTGTTGTGAACGATCTCGTGCCGGACGTAGACCGGCGCCCCGTACTGCTCCAGCGCCTTCTCGACGGCGATCACGGCGCGGTCGACGCCCGCGCAGTAGCCCCGGGGGGCGGCGAGCAGGACACGGCGGCGGCCAGGCGAAGCAGTCATGCGTCCCATCGTAAGGCCGTGCCCGGCCCCCGTCGGCGTACCTTCACCCTCCGCCCCTCCGCCCCTCCACCCCTCCGCCCCGGACGAGCGTCGGCCCCGGGTTGTCAGTCGGGGCCGATACTCTCGACCGCATGGCTGTGAACACGTCCGCGGACGCCCCGCTGCCCGTCGGCCAGGTCTCGCGGCTCATCGGAGGATGGATCGACCGGCTCGGCGCGGTGTGGGTCGAGGGGCAGATCACCCAGCTGTCACGGCGCCCGGGGGCGGGCGTCGTCTTTCTGACGCTGCGGGATCCCTCGCACGACATCTCCGTGGGCGTGACGTGCTACCGCCAGGTCTACGACGCGGTCGCGGACGTCGTGGGCGAGGGCGCGCGGGTCGTCGTCCACGCCAAGCCGGAGTGGTACGCGCCGCGCGGACAGTTGTCGTTGCGGGCCGTGGAGATAAAACCGGTCGGCGTCGGGGAACTGCTGGCCCGGCTGGAGCAGTTGAAGAAGTCCCTGGCCGCGGAGGGGCTCTTCGCCTCGTCGCGGAAGAAGCCGCTGCCCTTTCTGCCGCAGCTGATCGGGCTGGTGTGCGGGCGGGCCTCCGCCGCGGAGCGGGACGTTCTGGAGAACGCCCGGCATCGCTGGCCCGCGGTCCGCTTCGAGGTGCGCAACGTCGCCGTGCAGGGTGTGCACGCGGTGACGCAGGTCGTCCAGGCGGTGAAGGAGCTGGACGCGCTGGAAGAGGTGGACGTGATCGTCGTCGCGCGGGGCGGCGGAAGCGTGGAGGATCTGCTGCCGTTCTCGGACGAGCAACTGGTCCGCGCGGTCGCGGCCTGTCGTACGCCGGTCGTCTCGGCGATCGGGCACGAGCCGGACAACCCGCTGCTCGACCATGTGGCCGACCTGCGCGCTTCGACGCCGACCGACGCCGCGAAGAAGGTGGTGCCGGACGTCGGCGAGGAGCTGGAGCGGGTGCGGATGCTGCGCGGGCGGGCGCGCAGGTGCGTGGAGGCGTACGTGGAGCGGGAGGAGCGCGGGCTCGCGCACGCCCTCGCGCGGCCCGCGATGCAGGATCCGCACCGGATGATCGACGAACGGGCCGATCACGTCGCCTCGCTCGTGGACCGTTCGCGGCGCACGCTCGGGCATCTCCTGGACCGTGCCGACTCCGAACTGACGCACACGCACGCGCGCGTGGTCGCCCTGTCGCCGGCGGCGACGCTGAGGCGCGGGTACGCCGTGCTGCAGAGGGCCGACGGGCATGTGGTCCGGGATCCGGGCGAGGTGACGGCGGACGACGTGCTGCGCGCGCGGGTCGCCGAGGGCGAGTTCACCGTCCGCGTCGACGACCCGGGCGAGGCGGGCGGCGCAGACGACGCGGGCGAGGCGGGCGGCTCGGGCGGCGCGGGCGAGGCGGGCGGCCTCGACGACCAGGGTGGAACCGGCAAGGCAGGAACCGGCAAGGGAATGGGTGCATGACGAGCAGGACGGACGAGGCGCTCGGCTACGAGCAGGCCCGCGACGAGTTGATCGAGGTCGTACGGCGTCTGGAGGCGGGAGGCACGTCGCTGGAGGAGTCCCTCGCCCTGTGGGAGCGAGGCG
The DNA here is from genome assembly GCF_003112535.1 of Streptomyces rishiriensis. Classification (GTDB taxonomy): domain Bacteria; phylum Actinomycetota; class Actinomycetes; order Streptomycetales; family Streptomycetaceae; genus Streptomyces; species Streptomyces rishiriensis. The sequence goes on from NZ_BEWA01000012.1 coordinate 364,077, forward strand.
AGGAGCTGGCCAAGGTGTGCCGGCGCTGGCTGGAAGGCGCCCGTGCGCGGCTGGACGCGGCGCTGGCCGAGGAGGAGTCGGGGACGGGGGCGGGGGGCGCGGACGACGAGTGATCCGCCGCCGGCCCCGGCACCCTCTTGCCGGCCGGTCCGACGCCGCCCCGGCGCTCCCCTGCCGGCCGGTCCGGCGCTGCCCCGCCGCTTCGGTCGGGGTGGGTGTGAAGTGGATCACTACACCCTCGTCTTTTGTTGAACCTTGAACTTACCTGACGTACGGTCGACGACGTCAGCCGATCCGGACCACGGTCCGGTACTGGATCCGGACGCACCCCGAGGAAGTCCACGCATGTCTCTCGCTCTTGACCCCGCCGCCCAGGACCTGCTGTTCCGCGAGGCCCGCACCGCGAACGCCTTCACCGACGAGCCGGTGACCGACGAGCAGGTCCAGGCGATATACGACCTGGTCAAGTACGGTCCGACGGCGTTCAACCAGACCCCGCTGCGCATCACCCTGGTCCGCTCCGCCGAGGCCCGCGAGCGCCTGGTGCAGCACATGGCCGAGGGCAACCAGGCCAAGACCTCGACCGCCCCGCTGGTCGCGATCCTCTCCGCGGACAACGAGTTCCACGAGGAGCTGCCCACCCTGTTCCCGGCCTTCCCGCAGGCCAAGGACCTCTTCTTCAGCGAGCGCCCGGCCCGTGAGGGCGCCGCCGCGCTGAACGCCGCCCTGCAGGCCGCGTACTTCATCATCGGCGTCCGCGCCGCGGGCCTCGCCGCCGGCCCGATGACCGGCGTCGACCTGGAGGGCGTCCGCAAGGAGTTCCTGGACGACGACCACACCCCGCTCATGGTGGTCAACATCGGCAGGCCCGGCGAGGACGCCTGGTACCCGCGCTCCCCGCGCCTGGCCTACGACGAGGTCGTCACCACCGTCTGAGACCGCTGACGCACGAAGAGGCCCCCGGCACGTACGCCGGGGGCCTCTTCGCGTGTGCGCCGGGCGGCGCTCACGCCAGCTTCAGCGCACCGGCCATCGTCGTCAGCTGCCCGAAGCCGCCCGTGCCCGCGACCACCGTGGTGGAGCCCTTGGTGTCCTTGAGGACGAGCGCGTCGTAGCGGCCGCCGCTGTAACGGGTCCAGGTGCGGCCGCCGATCTGCTCGGTGACCTTGGTCTCGGTCGAGCCCTGGCTGGCCTCGTCGATGAACTGCGAGCGGCGCTGAGTGGACTGCTCGATGGTCACGTACTCCCCGTCGGGGGCGTGGAAACCGAGGTGCCAGGCGTCGAAGTCGTCGCCCTTGAAGCGCACCGAGGTCGCCTTCCACGTGTCGGGCAGGCCCTCGGGCGCGGCCACCGGGTACGTCGCCGCGCGGCGCGCGGTCAGGAGTTCCACGCGGTAGTCGACCCGCTTGACGTCGGGAGCGCGGTCCTCGTGCGGGACGAAGAGGTAGATGACCCACGCCGCGATCATGATCAGCCCCAGGGAGAGGATCATGTCCCGGGCCGTCTTCTGCTTGCCGTTCGAACCTGCCACGCCCCCTATCGTCGCAGGTGCCCGGCGCGCTCATCCGTGGGGTCCCCTGCTCATTTTGTCGCACTGACGATAGAGTCGGACATCGAACCCTCATCCGGCCGTCGTCGTATCAGTCAGAAAGGTGCGCTCCGATGACCGAGCATCATCACTTGCCGTCCGAACTCGATGTCCCCTCCGAGGCCCCCGACCGCAACCTCGCCCTGGAACTCGTCCGGGTGACCGAAGCCGCCGCCATGGCCGCCGGCCGCTGGGTGGGACGCGGGGACAAGAACGGCGCCGACGGCGCCGCGGTACGCGCCATGCGCACCCTCGTGTCCACCGTGTCGATGAACGGCGTGGTCGTCATCGGGGAGGGCGAGAAGGACGAAGCCCCGATGCTCTTCAACGGCGAGCGCGTCGGCGACGGCACCGGGCCCGAGGTCGACATCGCGGTCGACCCGATCGACGGCACGACGCTGACGGCCAAGGGCATGCCGAACGCGATCGCCGTCCTCGCCGCCACCGAGCGCGGGGCGATGTTCGACCCGTCCGCCGTGTTCTACATGGACAAGCTGGTCACCGGTCCGGAGGCGGCCGAGTTCGTCGACATCGACGCGCCCGTCGAGGTCAACATCCGCCGGGTGGCCAAGGCCAAGCGGGCCACGCCGGAGGACGTCACCGTCGTCATCCTGGACCGGCCGCGGCACGCCGGCATCATCGAGGAGATCCGGGCGACCGGCGCGCGCATCAAGCTGATCTCCGACGGCGACGTCGCCGGCTCGATCCTGGCTCTGCGCGAGGGCACGGGCATCGACCTGCTGCTCGGCGTCGGCGGCACGCCCGAGGGCATCATCTCGGCCTGCGCCGTGAAGTGCCTGGGCGGCGTCATCCAGGGCAAGCTGTGGCCCAAGGACGACGAGGAGCGGCAGCGCGCGATCGACGCCGGCCACGACCTCGACCGGGTGCTGACCACGGAGGACCTGGTCACCGGCGAGAACGTGTTCTTCGTCGCCACCGGCATCACCGACGGCGAGCTGCTGCGGGGTGTCCGGTACCGGTCGGAGACGGCGACCACGGACTCGATCGTGATGCGGTCGAAGTCCGGCACGGTCCGGCGCATCGACTCCGAGCACCGCCTGAGCAAGCTGCGGGCCTACAGCGCCGTCGACTTCGACCGGGCGAAGTAGCTCCGTCCGGGCGAAGCGGCTCCGCCGAGCGAAGCGGCTCGGCCGCGGCTCGGTTCCGGTCCGCGGGCGCCCCCCGGTGCGGAGGGGGGCGCCCCATTCGTGCTCCGGACGCGCCCTAACCGGCCTTCGCTATGCGGCCCGCCGCTCGCGCCTTCTGCAGTTCGACGTCACGGCGGCGGCGCCGGGCGAGGACCACGCGGCGCTCGGCGGCGGTGAGGCCGCCCCAGACGCCGTAGGGCTCGGGCTGCAGCAGCGCGTGCTCGCGGCACTCCACCATCACGGGACAGCGCGCGCAGACCCGCTTCGCCGCTTCCTCACGCGCGAGCCGGGCGGCCGTCGGCTCCTTGGAGGGGGCGAAGAACAGACCTGCCTCGTCCCGGCGGCACACCGCCTCGGTATGCCAGGGAGCGTCTTGGTCCCTGTCGCGCGCTGGCACCCGCTGGGCCGGGACGGCGGCGACCTGCAGGGACGAATGCGGCGGTTGCAGCACGGGTCTACTCCTGACGACGGCTTCGCGAGCGAGCGACGATGCAGCAAGGCCTACCCGCTGTACGCGCGCCTATGCACAGGGTTCGCAACCGCGGGACTCCGCCGGCGCCGGCGTTGGCGCGTTCTCGTCCGTCAACGGTCCAGGTGTCTGCGCAGTCCCTTGTCGATCTTGCGCTGCACACGGTCGAGGATGTCCGCCACGAGCTTGCCCCGCTTCGGCCGGCCTTCGATGGCGCCCAGGACCGCCCAGCCGTCGACGTAGACCACCGGCGCGTCCGGCTGCGGTGAGTCCAGCGCGTCCACCTCGAAGCTGCCGAGCACCGCGCCGCCGGTGCCGCGCAGCGACACGTTCTCCGGGACGCGGACCTCCACGCTGCCGAAGACCGAGATCGCCTTGATCACCACCTGCTGGTACTCGAAGAGCGCCTCGGTGAGGTCGATCTCCACGCTGCCGAAGACCGCGTAGGCGTGAATGCGCCGGCCCACGCGCCAGCGCCCGCGGCGGACCGCGCTGCTGAAGATCGCGACGACGCTGTGGTCGGGGTCCGCCGGGATCGCGCCGACGGTGGGCCGGGAGGGGGCGGAGGCGGGAGCCGCGCGGCGCTCGTGCGCGGCGGGCAGGTCCCGGACGAACGCCTCCAGCTCGCCGACCGTCTTGGCGGCCAGCACTCCGTCGACGCGCTCGGCGTGCTCGTCGGCCGTCAGCCGGCCCTCCGCCAGGGCCTCGCGCAGCATGTCGGCGATACGGTCGCGGTCGGCGTCCGACGCGCGCAGCTCGGCGGCGGGCGCGGAAGCCGCGGTAGGGGCGGCGGCAGGGGCGCTGCTCTGCTTCTGAAGGTCCACGGCAGCAGCGTACCCAAACACGATAGATCGCGATACCCCTGTTCCCGGCCGTCCCCTGCGGCCGTCCCCCGGCCGCCGTCCCCACGGGCACTGAGCCCGACCTCACAGGACCTCACAGACTCGCCGTCGGCGGCAGGTTCTACGCTGGTGGACGCCCGCCGATGGAGGCGGTCGCCGTCCGTACAGTGAGGAATGGGCACCGATGCCTGAGTTCGCATACACCGATCTGCTCCCCCAGGGAGAGGACACCACCCCGTACCGGCTGGTGACCTCCGAGGGTGTCTCCACCTTCGAGGCCGACGGGCGGACGTTCCTCAAGGTCGAGCCGGAGGCGCTGCGCAAGCTCGCCGAAGAGGCGATCCACGACATCCAGCACTACCTGCGCCCGGCCCACCTCGCGCAGCTGCGCCGGATCATCGACGACCCCGAGGCCTCGGCCAACGACAAGTTCGTCGCGCTGGACCTGCTGAAGAACGCGAACATCGCGGCCGCGGGCGTGCTGCCCATGTGCCAGGACACCGGCACCGCGATCGTCATGGGCAAGCGCGGGCAGAACGTGCTCACCGAGGGCGGCGACGAGGCGGCCCTCAGCCGCGGGATCTACGACGCGTACCTGAACCTCAATCTGCGCTACTCGCAGATGGCCCCGCTGACCATGTGGGACGAGAAGAACACCGGCTCCAACCTCCCGGCGCAGATCGAGCTGTACGCCACGGACGGCGGCGCGTACAAGTTCCTGTTCATGGCGAAGGGCGGCGGCTCGGCCAACAAGAGCTTCCTCTACCAGGAGACCAAGGCCGTCCTGAACGAGGCCTCCATGATGAAGTTCCTGGAGGAGAAGATCCGCTCGCTGGGCACGGCCGCCTGCCCGCCGTACCACCTGGCGATCGTCGTCGGCGGCACGAGCGCCGAGTACGCGCTGAAGACCGCGAAGTACGCCTCCGCGCACTACCTGGACGAGATCCCGGCCGAGGGATCGCCGCTCGGGCACGGTTTCCGGGACAAGGAGCTGGAGGAGAAGGTCTTCGAGCTGACGCAGAAGATCGGCATCGGCGCGCAGTTCGGCGGCAAGTACTTCTGCCACGACGTGCGCGTGGTGCGCCTCCCGCGGCACGGCGCGTCCTGCCCGGTCGCCATCGCCGTCTCCTGCTCGGCCGACCGTCAGGCCGTCGCGAAGATCACCGCCGAGGGCGTCTTCCTGGAGCAGCTGGAGACGGACCCGGCGCGGTTCCTGCCGGAGACCACCGCCGAGCACCTCGACGAGTCCTCCGACGTCGTCCGGATCGACCTGAACCAGCCGATGGACGACATCCTCGCGGAGCTGACCAAGTACCCGGTCAAGACGCGGCTTTCGCTCACCGGCCCGCTGGTCGTGGCGCGTGACATCGCGCACGCCAAGATCAAGGAGCGGCTGGACGCGGGCGAGGAGATGCCGCAGTACCTGAAGGACCACCCGGTGTACTACGCGGGCCCGGCGAAGACCCCCCAGGGCTACGCCTCGGGCTCCTTCGGCCCGACGACCGCCGGCCGCATGGACTCCTACGTCGAGCAGTTCCAGGCCGCGGGCGGCTCCAAGGTGATGCTGGCCAAGGGCAACCGCAGCAAGCAGGTCACCGCCGCGTGCGACGCCCACGGCGGCTTCTACCTCGGCTCCATCGGCGGCCCGGCCGCGCGCCTCGCCCAGGACTGCATCAAGAAGGTCGAGGTCGTCGAGTACGAGGAGCTCGGCATGGAGGCCGTCTGGAAGATCGAGGTCGAGGACTTCCCCGCGTTCGTCGTCGTCGACGACAAGGGCAACGACTTCTTCCAGGACCCGGCCCCCGCGCCGACGTTCACCACGATCCCGGTGCGGGGCCCCGGCCTCGCCTGATCGCTCCGCGGCGGCGGGGACGGTCTCGCCGCCGCCCCCGCCCCGCCTTCTCCCCCTGCGCTCCCTGCCCGTCCCCTCCTCGGGAGGGGACGGCTCGGTCGGGCCCGCGCCAGGAACAAGCCGGCCGCCCCGATCGCTGTACGGTGCATGAGCGACTACCGCATCGAGCACGACTCCATGGGCGAGGTACACGTCCCGGCGCACGCCAAGTGGCGGGCCCAGACGCAGCGCGCCGTCGAGAACTTCCCCGTCTCCGGCCAGCGCATCGAGCGCGCCCACATCGAGGCGCTGGCCCGCATCAAGGGGGCCGCGGCGAAGGTGAACGCGCGGCTCGGGGTCGTCGACCAGGACATCGCGGACGCCATCCAGGAGGCGGCCGCCGAGGTCGCCGAGGGCCGGTGGGACGAGCACTTCCCCGTCGACGTGTTCCAGACCGGGTCCGGGACCTCGTCCAACATGAACGCCAACGAGGTCGTCGCCACCCTCGCCTCCGAGCGTCTGGGCCGGGACGTGCACCCCAACGACCACGTCAACGCCTCCCAGTCCTCCAACGACGTCTTCCCCTCCTCCCTCCACATCGCCGCCACCGCCGCCGTCACCCGCGACCTGATCCCGGCGCTGGAGCACCTCGCGGCCTCCCTCACGCGCAAGTCCGAGGAGTTCGCCGACGTCGTGAAGTCGGGGCGCACGCACCTCATGGACGCCACGCCCGTCACCCTCGGACAGGAGTTCGGCGGGTACGCCGCCCAGGTGCGCTACGGCGTGGAGCGGCTCACCGCCTCCCTGCCCCGGCTCGCCGAGCTGCCGCTGGGCGGCACGGCCGTCGGCACCGGCATCAACACGCCCCCCGGGTTCTCCGCCGCCGTCATCGAGGAGGTCGCCCGCGCCACCGGGCTGCCGCTGACCGAGGCGCGCGACCACTTCGAGGCGCAGGGCGCGCGGGACGGGATCGTCGAGACCAGCGGCCAGCTGCGGACCATCGCGGTGGGCCTCACGAAGATCGCCAACGATCTCCGGTGGATGGCCTCGGGGCCGCGCACGGGTCTGGCCGAGATCAGCCTGCCCGACCTCCAGCCGGGCTCCTCGATCATGCCCGGCAAGGTCAATCCGGTGATCCCGGAGGCGGTGCTGATGGTCGCCGCGCAGGTCGTCGGGAACGACGCGACCGTGGCCACGGCGGGCGCGGCGGGCAACTTCGAGCTCAACGTCATGCTGCCGGTCATCGCCAAGAACGTGCTGGAGTCGATCCGGCTGCTGGCCAACGTCTCCCGGCTGCTCGCCGACCGGACCGTCGACGGGATCGTCGCCCACCGCGAACGCGCCCGCGAGTACGCGGAGTCCTCGCCGTCCGTGGTCACCCCGCTGAACAAGTACATCGGGTACGAGGAGGCCGCGAAGGTGGCCAAGAAGGCGCTCGCGGAGCGCGCCACGATCCGGCAGGTCGTCCTGGACGGCGGGTACGTGGAGCGCGGGGATCTGACGCTCCAGCAGCTCGACGAGGCGCTGGATGTCCTGCGGATGACGCGCCCGTGACGTTTCGCGCCCCGGCGCGAGAACCGTGACGCGCGCCGCAGCGTCGTATGGCCATGGCACCTAATATCTCTCCATGGCAGACGGCGGAGCGGTGAGACGCGTGGGAACGGGCGGTGCAGCGGCCTTCTGGGAGCCGGGGGACCGGATCCTGTGGCGCTACCGGGAGAACGGCGGGGCGCACTTCCACATCGCCCGCCCGGTCACCGTCGTGCGGGACGACGAGGAACTCCTCGCCGTGTGGATGGCCCCGGGCACGGAGTGCGTCAAGCCCGTGCTCGCGGACGGCACCCCGCTGCACCAGGAGCCGCTGCACACCCGGTACACCAAGCCGCGGACCGTGCAGCGCGACCGCTGGTTCGGGACCGGCGTGCTGAAGCTGGCCCGGCCGGGCGAGCCCTGGTCGGTGTGGCTGTTCTGGGAGCCGGGCTGGCAGTTCAAGAACTGGTACGTCAATCTGGAGGAGCCGCTGGCCCGTTGGGACGGCGGAGTGGACTCCGAGGACCACTTCCTGGACATCTGCGTCTACCCGGACCGCAGCTGGGGCTGGCGCGACGAGGACGAGTTCGCCCAGGCCCAACAGGACGGGCTGATGGACGCGACGGTGGCCCGGCGGGTGCGCGAGGCGGGCCGCAGAGCGGTGGAGAGGATCCGCGCGTGGGGGTCGCCGTTCGACGAGGGATGGCAGCATTGGCGCCCGGATCCGTCCTGGGCCGTACCGTTGCTGCCGGAGGACTGGGACCGCACCCCCGCGCACCTGTCCACGTGAGACCCTTGATGCGCTCCCGGGCGGCAAACGTAGGATCGTCCTCCGCAAGGCACCGCAGGCGGTAACTCCCGGAGCGCACACCGGGTCTGACCGAACGTCACCGAGGGGCGGCAGGACGTGAGCGAGGGGCACGAGGGAAACACCGGCGCGACGTTCCACGTAGGCTCCCAGGGTCGCGCGAGGTCCACCGGCGACACAGGAACAACCTCTGACCACGCGGGAATTCCGTTCCAGGGACACGTATTCCGGGTATCGGATTTCCTGCGGGACCAACTGCGCGCGCGGCGCGCAGCCCCGGACGGACGGATTCGACACGCGTGACGGAGCAGCCCATCTCCTACGAACGCCCCCAGGGCGTCGACCCCACGGACCCCCGTGGGGCACTCCTGCACACCCCGGCGGCCGCGCCGGGTGCGGCCGCGTTACCGCCCGACGGCTCGGGTACGACGACCTGCGGAAAGGGCGGAAAGGGCACCATGGGCGGCCAGGGAGCTGCGGGAAAGGATGCGGCGGCCGGTCCGGAGGCGGGTTCCGGGACCGAGCACTCCCAGCCGTCCGCGTCCACCGAACCGGACACGCATCGGCCGCGCCCCGCGCCCGAGGCCATCCCGGCCCAGCCGGGCGCCGAGGTGCGCCCCGAGCGGGGGCCCGGCGGGCAGGAGCGGCGCGGCGGGATGGCGGTGACGCCCGGCCGGCCCACACCGATGCGCCGGGACGGGGACCGGCTGCGTTTCGTGGGCGCGGCGACCCGGCGGATCGCCCGCGGTCTGGACCTCGACGAGATCGTGATGGGGCTGTGCCGGGCCACCGTGCCGACCTTCTCCGACGCGATCCTGGTCTATCTGCGCGATCCGCTGCCGGTGGGCGACGAGCGGCCCGCGGCGGACCGCATCATGCTGCGGCTGCGCCGCACCGACCGCATCCCGGAGGAACGGGACACCGAGACGGGCTTCGCCGCGCTGGCCCTGCCGCCTCCGGAGCCCGGGGAGCTGACCGCCGAGCTGTCGGCGTCGGTCGGGGACATGTGCGAGGTGCGGCCCGGCGGAGCGCTCGCGGAGGTGCTGCGCGGGGTGCGTCCGGTGTTCGCGGACAATCCGGCCGCCCGGGCCGCTCTGCCCGAGCTTCTGGGCGAGGAGAGCACCCTGGTCGTCCCGGGCGGCCAGCGGGCCGTCCTGGCCCCGCTGCGGGGCCGGCGGCGGGTGATCGGCGCCGCGGTGTTCCTGCGCCGTCCCGAGCGCCTGCCGTTCGAGAACGACGACCTGCTGGTGGCCGCCCAGCTCGCCACGCACAGCGCGCTCGGCATCGACAAGGCGGTGCTGTACGACCGTGAGGCGTACATCGCCGACGAGCTGCAGCGCACGATGCTGCCGGAGACCCTGCCGCGCCCCACGGGCGTACGGCTGGCGTCCCGGTACCTGCCGGCGGCGGAGACCGCCCGGGTCGGCGGCGACTGGTACGACGCCATCCCGCTGCCCGGCAGCCGGGTCGCGCTGGTCGTGGGCGACGTCATGGGGCACTCCATGACGTCGGCGGCCATCATGGGGCAGCTGCGCACGACGGCCCAGACCCTGGCCGGGCTGGACCTGCCGCCGCAGGAGGTTCTGCACCATCTCGACGAGCAGGCCCAGCGGCTGGGCACGGACCGCATGGCGACCTGCCTGTACGCCGTCTACGACCCGGTCGCGCACCGCATCACCATCGCCAACGCGGGGCATCCGCCGCCCGTCCTGCTGCATCTGGGCGGCCGGGCCGAGGTGCTGCGGGTGCCGCCGGGCGCGCCGATCGGCGTCGGCGGGGTCGACTTCGAGGCGGTGGAGCTCGACGCGCCCGCGGGGGCGACGCTGCTGCTGTACACCGACGGTCTGGTGGAGTCCCGGCTGCGGGACGTGGCGACCGGCATAGAACAGCTGCGGGAGAAGCTCGCGGCGACCGCCCAGCTGACCGGACCCGACCACCCGCCGCCGCTGGAAGCCCTGTGCGACGAGGTGCTCGACATGCTCGGCCCGGGTGACCGGGACGACGACATCGCGCTGCTCGCCGCCCGGTTCGACGGGATCGCGCCCAGCGACGTGGGGTACTGGATCCTGGAACCGGAGGACGCGGCGCCGGGGCGGGCTCGCCGGCTGGCCCGGCGGGCGCTGTCCCGTTGGGGCATGGAGGACATGTCCGACTCGGTCGAGCTGCTGGTGAGCGAGGTCGTCACGAACGCCGTGCGGTACGCCACGCGGCCGGTCACCCTGCGGCTGCTGCGGACCGACGTGCTGCGGTGCGAGGTGGGGGACGACGTCCCACAGCTGCCCCGGCTGCGGCAGGCCAGGGCGACCGACGAGGGCGGGCGCGGGCTGTATCTGGTGAACCGGCTCGCCCGGCGCTGGGGGGCCACGCGGCTCAGCACCGGCAAGGTGGTCTGGTTCGAGCTGAACCGGACCTGACGGACCCGCACAGAAGCACGAAGCAGGCGCGCGAAGCAGGCGCGCGAAGCAGAGCGCCCAGCACATGCGTGAAGGGGGCGCCCGGAGATCTCCGGGCGCCCCCTTCACTGTTTCCCGCCGCCGGCCACGGCGTCGCGCTACTGGCCGAAGAGCGGGTTGCCCGGATCCCCCGATCCACTGGAGGGGGAGCTCGTGCCCGGGTCGGGCGAGATGTCGCCCGACGGTGAGCTGGACGGGGACGTGCTCGGCTTCGGCGACGAGGACGGCGACGTGCTCGGCTTCGGCGACGAGGACGGGGACGTGCTCGGCTTCGGCGACGAGGACGGGGACGTGCTCGGCTTCGGCGACGAGGACGGCGACGGGGACGCCGTCTGGACCGCCGCGCCCTGCTCGGTCTCCAGGTCGAACTTGGTGACCTTGGTGGAGACACCGAAGGTGTAGGCCGCCCAGATCTGCGCCGGGAAGCCACCGCCGTTGATCCGGCCCTTGCTCGTGGTGATGCCGGTCGTCGCGCCGGTCAGCGTGACCTGGGGGTGCGGGGGCTTCGCGGACTCGCCGAACAGGCCGACCGAGGTGACGAGGTCGGGGGTGTAGCCGGTGAACCAGGCCGACTTGTTGTTGTCGGAGGTGCCGGTCTTGCCCGCGACCTTCTGGCCCTTGCGCAGCGGGTTGTCCCGCACGGAGATCTTCGCCGTGCCGTCGTCGACCACGCCGGTGAGCACCGAGGTGACCGAGTCGGCCGCCTCACGGTCGATGACCTGCCCGCCCACGGGGGCGGTGTGCCGGAAGGACGGGTGGGCGCTGTTCTCGGCCGACTTGATGAGCGCCGGGGTGACCTTCTTGCCGTGGTTGTCGAGGGTGGCGTAGACGGCGGCCATCTGCAGGGGGCTCGCGCCCATGGTGCCGAGGGTCTGGGCCGGCACGGCCTTCAGGTCCTTGGTGTGCATGCCGAGCTCGTCGGCGACCTGGAGCACCTTGTCCATGCCGACGTCCACGCCCATCTGCGCGAAGACGGAGTTGATGGACTTGTTCAGCGCCGTCTGGACGGTGACGGGACCGTAGTCCTGGTCGTCCTCGTTCTCCGGGGCGAAGCCGATGTCGCTGCCGACGACCGGGCGCTTGCTGGTGCCGTCGTAGATCGTGTTGGCGGTGATCTTCTGGTCGTCCTGGGTCACGGCGTTCTCGTCGAAGGCCGCGGCGAGGATGACCGGCTTGAAGGTGGAGGCGGGCTGGTAGTCGGTGCGGGTGGCGTTGTTGAGGTAGTGCTCGGTGTAGCTCGTGCCGCCGTACATCGCCTCGACCGCGCCGGTCTTCGGGTTCACCGACACCGCTCCGGCCTGGACGTCGCCGTCGACCGGGCGCTTCTTCTTGTTCAGCTTGCTGGTGAGCTGTTCCTTGACCGCCGTCTCCAGCGCCTTCTGCTTCTTCTTGTCGATGTTGAGCTCTATGGTCCAGCCGCCCTTGCGGACCAGGGCCGCGGCCGACTCGTAGTCGTCGGCGACGCCCGTCGTGACGAGCTGGTTGGCGAGCTCGGCGTTGGCCGCGTCGACCAGGTAGCCGATCTGGCCCTGCTTCCCCGGGGCGGCCTTGGGGTCCTTGGGGATCGGGAACGTCATCTTCTCGCGCTGGGACTTGTCCAGCCATTTCTGGCCGACCATGTTGTCGAGGACGTAGTTCCAGCGGGCCTGGACCAGCCGTTTGCCGGTGTCGGAGGCGGCGGCCCAGTCGTACTGGCTGGGCGCCTGGAGCAGCGCGGCCAGGTAGGCGCCCTGCTCGACCTTGAGGTCCTTGGCGTCGACGCGGTAGTAGGCCTGGGCGGCGGCCTGGATGCCGTAGGCGCCGCGGCCGTAGTAGCTGGTGTTGATGTACCCGGCGAGGATGTAGTCCTTGTCCTTCTCCCGGTCCAGCTTGAGGGAGATGACCAGTTCCTTCAGCTTGCGCGTGACGGTCTGTTCCTGGGACAGGTAGTAGTTCTTGACGTACTGCTGGGTGATCGTCGAGCCGCCCTGCGCGCCCTTGCCCATCAGGGTGTTGAGGACGCCGCGGGCGGTGCCCCTGAGGTCGATGCCGTTGTCGTTGTAGAAGGACTTGTTCTCGGCGGCGACGAAGGTGTGCTGGACGGCCTTGGGGATCGTGGCGAGGTCGACGTTCTCCCGGTTGACGTCGCCGTCGCGGGCGAGGAGCGCGCCGTCGCCGTACTTGTAGACGTTGCTCTGCAGGTCGGCGTCGGGGTTGCCCGCGGGGATCGGGGTGCTCACGTACAGCCAGATGAAGGCGCCGATGACGGCGATGGCGAAGCCGAGGAACGTGCCGAGGATCTTCTTCCAGGTGAAGAGCCGGCGTATGAAGCTCTTGTCCTTCTTGCCCGCCTTGCCCGCCCTGCCCTTCGCGCCCCGGCCGGCCTTCTTCGCGCCCTTGCGGGCCGCCGCGCGGCCGCCGGGCGCGGGCGCCGTGGCGGTCGCGGTCGCGGTCCCGGCGGTGGCCTCGCGGGCGGTGGGCGCCGCCGACTCCGTCTCCGTCGAGCGGTTCCTGGGCGCCGCGCGGCGGCCACCGCGCTGTCGCGCTCGTCTCTCTTCCGCTCGTCCCATGAGTCCGCTCGCTCCGCTTCCTACTCGGCAGTCACACCAGTGCCCGGGGGCAGGGGCAGGTCAGCTCAGAAAGCTAACACCGCTGTCTATGACGAGGCGCAGTCGATCCGGTCTTCGGAGGGCGTGAGAATCAGCACCCCGCCCGGCGGAACCGGTGCGACGTCCCCACCGATTCGACGTTCGAGAGGAGCGCAGGGTTGCCATCTCGCACATAAGTGATATCACTTAGATAGACAGCCGATCGCTCAAAAGACTGCTGACGGCTGCTGACGAGAAACGGGGACCCGCCATGTCCGTACACGACCCCTCGGCTCACGACGCCTCGACGCCCGGCCCCTCGGCCGCCACCCGCGCCGTCGCCGAAGCCGTCGACGCACCGGAGATGCCCGCCCCGCGCGTGACCGAGTTCCCCGCGCACAGCGTGGGCGGCGGGCTGGCGCTGCTGCTCGGTCTGGCCGGGCTGCTGGCCGGCGCCGGGATGATCGCCACGGCCACCGCGGTGACGGCGGACGGCCTCAAGGCGGCGCTGATCGTCTTCGGCGTCCTGGTCGCCCTGGCCGCGTTCCTCGCGATGTGCGGACTGAACACGGTGGCGCCCGGCGAGGCGCGCGTGGTGCAGCTCTTCGGCCGCTACCGGGGCACCATCCGCGAGGACGGCCTGCGCTGGGTGAACCCCTTCACCTCCCGCGAGAAGATCTCCACCCGGGTCCGCAACCACGAGACGGCCGTCCTCAAGGTCAACGACGCCTACGGCAACCCGATCGAACTCGCCGCGGTGGTGGTGTGGAACGTGCGGGACACCGCGCAGGCCTCCTTCGAGGTGGACGACTTCCTGGAGTTCGTCGCCACCCAGACCGAGGCGGCCGTCCGGCACATCGCCATCGAGTACCCCTACGACTCGCACGACGAGAACGGGCTCTCCCTGCGCGGGAACGCCGAGGAGATCACCGAGAAGCTCGCCGTCGAGCTGCACGCGCGCGTGGAGGCGGCCGGCGTGCGGATCATCGAGTCCCGCTTCACCCACCTCGCGTACGCTCCCGAGATCGCTTCGGCGATGCTTCAGCGGCAGCAGGCCGGCGCGGTGGTCGCGGCGCGCCGGGAGATCGTGGACGGGGCCGTCGGCATGGTGGAGGCCGCGCTCGGCCGCATCGCCGAACAGGGCATCGTCGAACTGGACGAGGAACGGAAGGCGGCGATGGTGTCCAACCTGATGGTGGTGCTGTGCGGGGACCGGGCGCCCCAGCCGGTGCTGAACACCGGGACCCTCTACCAGTGACGGATCCCTCCGGGGGCGCAGCCCCTCCAGGCCGGCCGCAGCGCAAGCAGGTGCTGCTGCGGCTGGATCCCGCGGTGTACGAGGCGCTGGCCCGATGGGCCGGTGAGGACCTGCGGTCCGCCAACGCGCAGATCGAGTTCCTGCTGCGGAGAGCCTTGAAGGAGGCGGGCCGGCTGCCCGGCGACACCGGCCCCCTCCCCCGCCGCGGCCGCCCCCCGGGCGGCTCCGCCCCCCGGCCCCCGACGCCCTGACAGCCCGGCCGCACGGGCGGGAGCGGGGCTGGCGCGGGACCGCCGCACGGGCGGGAGCGGGGCGGGCGCGGGACCGCCGCACGGGGCGGGCGCGGGACCGCCGCACGGGGCCTGTTGCGAAACGGTGACAATGGACTGTCACCTGCGGAGCCGTACCCCCCGCTGCCACCTGCGCACTCCGCGTATACACGGCGGGTATACACCGCATGTACAGTCCTCGCATGTCCATCGGTCACACCCTCCTGGGACTCCTGGAGTCCGGGCCCCGCCACGGTTACGACCTCAAGCGGGCCTTCGACGAGAAGTTCGGTCACGACCGGCCGCTGCACTACGGCCAGGTCTACTCGACGATGTCGCGTCTGCTGAAGAACGGGCTCGTCGAGGTCGACGGCATCGAGGCCGGCGGCGGCCCCGAGCGCAAGCGGTACGCCATCACCGACGCCGGGATCACCGACGTCGCGCAGTGGCTCGCCACGCCCGAGAAGCCCGAGCCGTATCTGCAGTCCACGCTCTACACGAAGATCGTCCTGGCGCTGCTCACCAACCGCGACGCCGCCGACATCCTCGACACCCAGCGCTCGGAGCACCTGCGCAGCATGCGCATCCTCACCGACCGCAAGCGCAAGGGCGATCTCGCCGACCAGCTGATCTGCGACCACGCGCTGTTCCATCTCGAAGCCGACCTGCGCTGGCTGGAGCTGGCCGCCGCACGTCTCGACAAGCTGAAGGCGGCGATGCACGCGTGAACGCTCCCGGGGGATCCCTGCTCGTCGCCGAGGATGTGCGCAAGGCGTACGGCCCGACCATGGCGCTGGACGGCGCCGAGTTCTCCATCCACCCCGGCGAGGTCGTCGCCGTGATGGGCCCCTCCGGGTCCGGCAAGTCGACGCTGCTGCACTGCCTCGCCGGCATCGTGACGCCCGACTCCGGCTCGATCATGTACAACGGCCGGGACCTCGCCACCATGAGCGACGCCCAGCGCAGCCAGCTGCGGCGCTCGGAGTTCGGCTTCGTGTTCCAGTTCGGCCAGCTCGTGCCCGAACTGACCTGCGTGGAGAACGTCGCGCTGCCGCTGCGGCTGAACGGCACTCCGCGCAAGCAGGCCGAGCGCACCGCGCTGGACTGGATGCAGCGCCTGGAGGTCGACGACCTCGGCAGGAAGCGGCCCGGCGAGGTCTCCGGCGGGCAGGGGCAGCGGGTCGCCGTGGCGCGCTCCCTCGTCACCAACCCCCGGGTGCTGTTCGCCGACGAGCCGACCGGCGCGCTGGACTCGCTCAACGGCGAACGCGTGATGGAGCTGCTCACCGAGGCCGCCCGCACGGCCAACGCCGCCGTCGTCCTCGTCACGCACGAGGCACGGGTGGCCGCGTACTCCGACCGCGAGATCGTCGTACGCGACGGCAAGTCGCGCGACATGGAGCGCGTCATATGAACCTGCGCCAGTGGTCCAGGGACCTGGGCCTGGGGGTCAGGTTCGCCTTCAGCGGCGGGCGGGAGGGCTGGATCCGGGCGGTTCTGACGGCTGTCGGCGTCGGCCTCGGGGTGGCCGTGCTGCTGCTGACGACCGCGGCGCCCAACGCGCTGGAGGTTCGCCACGACCGTGAACAGGCCAGGCTGGACTGGCCGTTCGGCGAGCCGCCGGCCAAGTCCGACAAGACCCTGCTGATCGCGCAGTCCGACACCACGTTCCGCGACAAGGACATCCGCGGCCGGCTGCTGGAGCCGGAGGGCGCGGGCGCCCCGCTGCCGCCCGGCGTGAGCCGGTTCCCCGCGGAGGGCGACATGTTCGTCTCGCCCGCGCTGAAGAGGCTGCTGGCCGCCGACGACTCGGCGCCGCTGCGGGAACGGCTGCCGTACCACGTCGTCGGGACCATCGGGGAAAACGGGCTGGTCGGCTCGCAGGAGCTCGCCTACTACTCGGGCGCCACCGGGCTGACCATGCACGTCAACGGCGGCGGCGCGGTGAGCCGGCTGGAGACGTTCGGGAACCCGAACCCGTCGCACGAGCAGACCGACCCGGTGCTGCTCCTGCTGATCCTCGTGGTCATCGTGGTGCTGCTGATGCCCGTCGCGGTGTTCATCGCCGCGGCGGTGCGGTTCGGCGGCGAGCGGCGCGACCGCAGGCTCGCGGCCCTCAGACTGATCGGTTCCGACAGCCGGATGACCCGGCGCATCGCGGCGGGCGAGGCGATGGCCGGCTCCCTGCTGGGCCTGGTCCTCGGCACGGTGTTCTTCCTGGCCGGCCGTCAGCTGGCGGGTTCCGTCGAAGTGGTGGGCGTGAGCGTGTGGCCCAGCTACCTCGACCCCTCTCCCGCGCTGGCCGCGCTGGTCGTCCTGGCGGTGCCGACGGCGGCGGTGCTGGTCACCCTCTTCGCGCTGCGCGGTGTGGTGATCGAACCCCTCGGAGTGGTGCGCACCGCCAAGCCCGCACGGCGTCGCCTGTGGTGGCGGCTGCTGCTGCCCCTGGGCGGCGTCGCGATGCTCTACCCGATGATCGGGCAGGGCCACGCCAACGGCGACTTCAACCAGTATCTGGTGAGCGGCGGCGTCATCCTGATCCTCGTCGGCATCACCGCACTGCTCCCCTGGCTCGTGGAAGCGGTCGTCAGCCGGCTCGGCCCGGGCGGCGTCGCCTGGCAACTGGCGGTACGGCGTCTGCAGCTGAGCAGCGGCACGGCGGCCCGGATGGTCAACGGCATCGCGGTGGCGGTGGCCGGGGCCATCGCGCTCCAGATGCTGTTCGCCGGCGTGGACAGCGACTACACCAAGGCCACCGGTAAGGACCTCAGCCGGGCGCAGATGCAGGTCGGGGTGCCGGACGGCGCGCCGCTGGCCCCTACCGCCCGGAAGTTCGCCGAGACCAAGGCCGTCCGCAAGGTGACGGCGCTGTGGGAGGGCTACCTCGGCGACGCTTCCTGGAAGACCGAGAACGGCCCGAACACGCTCGGCGCGCTGGCCGTGGGCGACTGCCCGGCCCTGCGCGAGCTGGCGAAGCTGCCCTCCTGCGAGGACGGCGACACGTTCGTCCTCGACGGCGGCGGAATCTCCGCCGACGGTCCGAATCTCAACAAGCCCGGCAAGAAGCTGTACTTCGAACAGTCCTCCGACGACCACAGCCCGGACGTCCTGTGGACCGTCCCCCCGGGCGTCAAGCAGGCCCATTCGGTGAAGGGCCTGACCGACTGGGAGCGGGACGGCTTCCTGATGACGCCGAGCGCGCTGCCCAAGGCGGCCGAGAAGCGGGTCAGCGGGGAGATCTACCTCTCGATCGACGAGTCCGTGCCGGACGCCTACGAGTACGCCCGCAACACGGCGTTCCGGGTGGACCCGCTGTCCCAGCCGATGAACTGGACGGCCACCCGGCAGGACACGAAGTTCAGTTCCATCCGCACCGGGCTGCTGGTCGGCGCGGCCGCCGTGCTGGCGCTGATCGGGGCGAGCCTGCTGGTCTCCCAGCTGGAGCAGCTGCGCGAACGCAGGAAGCTGCTGTCGTCCCTGGTCGCCTTCGGCACCCGGCGGCGCACGCTCGGGCTGTCCGTGCTGTGGCAGACGGCGATCCCGATCGTGCTGGGGCTGCTGCTGGCCGCGACGGTGGGGATCACCCTGGGCGCGGTGCTGCTGCGGATGACGGACACGCCGGTGGACGTGGACTGGCCGAGCGTGCTGGCGATGACCGGCATCGGCGCGGTGGTCGTCCTCCTGGTGACGCTGCTGAGCCTGCCGCCGCTGCTGCGGCTGCTGCGGCCGGACGGGCTGCGCACGGAGTAGCCGCCGCCCGCCTCGGTCGCCCGGTCCGGTCCCTCCCCCGCTCGGGGAGGGACCGTCCGCGTTCACAGCTGGTACTCGCGCACCACCCTTCGCACCTGGGCGAACAGCATGCCCACGTTGACCGACTTGCGGCACACGACCACCGCGACGACGTCCTGCTGCTCGGTCATCCGCACGAACAGGTGAGTGAGGTTGTCGCTGTTGACGAGGATCTCCTGGAAGAAGTGGTTGTCGCTCTGGACGCCGCGACGCTCCTTGAAGACGTCCTCGATCATCACCACCGTGCGGCCCTGGAACAGGTCGAGCGTCGCGCCCGCCAGCAGGTCCAGGACCTCGGGCGGATGGTTGTCGACGGTCTCGTAGGACAGCAGCATGCCGGTGGACATGTCGACGACGCCGGAGGCGACGCAGTCGGGGGCATCCGTACGCAGTGACTTGACCAGGCCCATCACCTGATCGGAGAAACCGGGGGTCATACGCTTCGTCGCCATCCCTTCAGACTCCTTCGGCGGCTTTCCGGGTGAGGATCAGATCGATGCGGCGCAGGGCGGGCTGGGTCGCCGTGTGCAGGCGCTCCACGTCCATGCCCTCGTCGCCGAGCACGACCATCAGCGCGGTGTCGCCCACCGCGTAGAACGCGGCGCAGCCGTGGCTGCCGTAGGCCACCGTGCGGTGCAGGGCGCCGCGGGCGGTCGCCTCGGAGGTGCGGCGGGCGAGGCCGAGGCCGGCCGCGGCGAGGGCGGCGAGGCCCTCCGGATCGATGGAGTCGGCGGTGTCGGCGGCGATGAGCAGTCCGTCGGCCGCCGCCACCGCGGTGTCGGTGATGCCGGTCACCTGCTCGCGCAGGCCGCGCATCTCCCGCGCGAGGGCTTGGTGGTCCATGTGTGCAACTCCCCTGTCTTGGATCGCATGTGACCGTTCTTCTGTCTGTGGGGGTCTGTGCGTGGGGGCGGGTGCGTGGGGATGGGTGCGTGGGGACGGGTGCGTGGGGACGGGTGCGTGGGGACGGGTGCGTGGGGACGGGTGCGTGGGGACGGGTGCGTGGGGACGGGTCATCTCGCCGTGGGGTTCCGCAGGCGGAAGAACTCCTTCCAGCCGGTGCCGCCGTTCGGTTCCGGCGTGAGGGCTTCGTTGATGCCGCTGGCGCCGGGCCGTCGCCGGGGCAGCGCCGACGCGTCCGGGCCCGGCGGCGGTCCCTGCGGCGGCGCGGCGGGCGTCGCCGGTTCGCGGGGCCCCAGTCCGCCGCCGTCCGCCGGCAGCAGGACCGGGATCGGGTGGGGCTCGTCCACGCATTCCAGGAGCCCCTCGCCCAGCATCCGGGCCACCTCGACGGTGACGGTGTAGACCCCGCGTCCGGTGCGGAAGGCGAGGTCGCGGGCGGTGCGCCGGCCGTCGGCGTGCGCGAGCAGCTCGCACCGCAGGTCGCCGAGCCGGGTCGCCGCGCAGGACACGGGGGCGGGCGTGGGCCGCTCCCGGTCCGGGCGTACGGGATACGGCAGCGCCAGCAGCGCGCGCAGCTTGCGGGACGCCTCCTGGAGCAGCCGGGTGGGCGGTTCGCCGACGGCGACCGCGGCGGGCGGGGGCCCGGCCGCCGGACCGCGTTCGCAGCCGTCGACGCTGCCCGCGACGACCGCGAACGCGGCGTCCTGCAGGGACATCGCGCAGACCACCCGGAGCTGGGCGGCCCCCGCGTAGCCGTGGGCGATCAGCCCGGCGGCCGGCCAGCGCGCGCCGCCGGACTCGCGCACCAGAGCGGCCCACTCCTCGCCGCCGATCCGGCCGGAGCGCAGCAGCAGCGCCTCGGGGCCGGGCGCGCCGGGCGACTCGACGGCGACGACCAGGCCGCCGTGGAGATGGAAGGCGCCGCCGGGCGAACCGGACACGCGCACCTCCCCGGTGAAGCCGTCCCGGCCGCACGCGGCGAGGTCGCGTGCCAGCAGCTCGTAGCCCGACATCACTCCCCTTGGGCCTCTCGCACACACGCCTGACGCGTAGCGCTGAGGAGGGAATGTGTATCAGCCGGCGCACACGGCCCGGCGCGGGATTTCCGACCTGCCCCCCAGCTGACGGAAGTTGCTCCACCGGCGAGCCCAAATCGCTCTGCGGAGACGCTATTTGACCGAGTGGCGCGCCTTGGCGGACTTCACTCCCCGCCCCCGAGCACCCGCACCGGAAGCGGCCGCAGCGCCTCCCGGAGGGCGTCCGCCAGCTCCCGGTGCTCCGCCCCTCTCGCCGCTCCCGTGCGCATGGCCAGGGCGATGCGGCGGGCGGGCGCGGGGTCGGCGAAGGAGCCGGTGAGCAGGTGCGTGCTGCGGCTGGTCTCGACGGTGACGGCGGTGCGCGGCAGGAGCGTGCAGCCGAGGCCGCCGGCGACGAGCTGGACGAGGGTGGACAGTCCGGCCGCGGTGGTCGTCACCGGCGCGTCCTCGCGGCCCGCCTCGCGGCAGATGTCCAGCGCCTGGTCGCGCAGACAGTGCCCTTCGTCGAGGAGCAGCAGTTTGAGCTCCCTCAGGGCCTCGCGCGCGATGCCCTCGCGCCCGCCGAGCTCATGACCGAGGGGCGTGACCAGCACGAAGTCCTCGTCGAACAAGGGGAGTTCGACGACGCCGGGGACGCCGAGGGGGACGGCGAGCAGCAGCAGGTCGAGCCGTCCCGTGTGCAGGCCGTCCACGAGGCCGGCGGTCTGCTCCTCGTGGACCTGGAGGTCGAGGTGCGGGTAGCGCTCGTGGACCAGCCGCAGGACGGTCGGCAGGAGGTAGGGCGCGACGGTGGGGATGACGCCGAGGCGCAGCGCTCCGGCGAAGGGGGCCCGTACCGCCTCGGCCTCCTCCATCAGGGCCTCCACCTCGCCGAGCACCGCCCTGGCCCGGACGACGAGCCGCTCACCGGCCGGCGAGAGCAGCACCTTGCGGGTCGTACGCTCGAGAAGGGTGACCCCGAGGGCCTCCTCCAGGGCCGACACGGCACCGGACAGGGCGGGCTGGCTCATGCCGATGGCCGCGGCCGCGTCCCGGAAGTGCAGGTGCTCGGCTACGGCCGTGAAGGCCCGGAGCTGGGACAGACTGGGCGGCCGCCTCCTGGCCCTCGCATTACCTACAGTCACTGATAACTACCTCCGATCAACTCAATCGAGTTTAGCCATTTCCTGAATCAATGCACCCTGTGCCACGATCGGCGTCGTCCAACCCAAGGGAAGTGTCCGCGATCCGGACACTTCCTCGCTGCAAGGAGAGCGTGTGCTCACTGTCGGTGACAAGTTCCCCGAGTTCGAACTGACCGCCTGCGTCTCGCTGGACAAGGGTGCGGAGTTCGAGCAGATCCACCACAAGTCCTACGAGGGCAAGTGGCTCGTGGTCTTCGCGTGGCCCAAGGACTTCACCTTCGTCTGCCCGACCGAGATCGCCGCGTTCGGCAAGCTGAACGAGGAGTTCGCCGACCGCGACGCGCAGATCCTCGGCTTCTCCGGCGACTCCGAGTTCGTCCACCACGCCTGGCGCAAGGACCACCCGGACCTGACCGACCTGCCGTTCCCGATGCTGGCCGACTCCAAGCACGAGCTGATGCGCGACCTCGGCATCGAGGGCGAGGACGGCTTCGCCCAGCGCGCCGTGTTCATCGTGGACCCGAACCGCGAGATCCAGTTCACGATGGTCACCGCGGGCTCCGTCGGCCGCAACCCCAAGGAGGTCCTGCGGGTCCTGGACGCCCTGCAGACCGACGAGCTGTGCCCCTGCAACTGGACCAAGGGCGAGAACACCCTCGACCCGGTCAAGCTGCTGGCCGGGGAGTGAGCTGAGATGTCCCTCGACTCCCTGAAGTCCGCGATACCGGACTACGCCAAGGACCTGCGGCTCAACCTCGGCTCGGTCATCGGCAACTCCGAGCTGCCGGCGCAGCAGCTGTGGGGCACGGTGCTGGCGACCGCGATCGCCTCGCGCTCCCCGATCGTGCTGCGCGAGCTCGCGCCGGAGGCGAAGGCCAACCTCTCGCCGGAGGCCTACACCGCGGCCAGGTCGGCCGCCGCCGTGATGGCGATGAACAACGTCTTCTACCGCACCCGCCACCTGCTCTCGGACCACGAGTACGGCAACCTGCGGGCCGGGCTGCGGATGAACGTGATCGGCAACCCCGGCGTCGACAAGATCGACTTCGAGCTGTGGTCGTTCGCGGTCTCCGCGATCAACGGCTGCGGACTGTGCCTCGACTCCCACGAGCAGGTGCTGCGCAAGGCGGGCGTCGAACGCGAGACCGTCCAGGAGGCCTTCAAGATCGCCTCGGTGATCCAGGCGATCGGCGTGACGCTGGACGCGGAGGCGATCCTCGGCGACTGACGTCCGGCGACCACGGGCCGACGGCCCGGGCCGGTGCGACGACGAGGCCCCGCTCACCTCGAGGGTGAGCGGGGCCTCGTCGTCGTCAGGCGTCCGCGGCGGGGGCCTCCGCGGCCGGACCGGGCTCCTGCGCGGCGCCGCTCGCCGCAGCCGCCGTCACGGGGGCCACGTCCGATGCCGTGGCCCCTCTCGGGCGGGGTGCGTGCCGGAGGGTCTGCTCGCGGGAGTAGGTGTGCAGATAGCCCACCACCGTGTTGGTGACGGCCACCAGCGGCACCGCCACGATCGCGCCGCCGATGCCCGCGACCATGCCGCCCGCCGCGACCGACAGGACCACCGCCAGCGGGTGGACGCGCACCGCCCGGCCGAGGATGAACGGCTGCAGGATGTGGCCCTCGATCTGCTGCACCGCCAGCACGACCACCAGCGTCATCACGGCCGCGAAGACGCCCTGGGTGACCAGCGCGACGACGACGGCCAGCGCGCCGGAGGCGACCGCGCCGACGAGCGGGATGAAGGAGAACAGGAAGATGAAGACGGCGAGCGGGACGGCCATCGGCACGTTCAGGAAGTAGATGCCGAGGCCGATGAAGATCGCGTCGATCAGCGCGACGATCACCGTGCCGCGCACATACGCCGTCAGCGTCGCCCAGGCCCGCGGACCGGCCCCCGCCACGCCGGGCCGGGCCGCGGCCGGGACCAGCTTGAGCGTCCACTCCCAGATGCGCCGGCCGTCGTAGAGCAGGAACAGGGTCGAGAAGAACGCCAGCAGGATGCCGGTCAGCGCCTCCACGACGACGGTGACGCCCTCCAGGCCCGCCGAGGTGATCGAGTCGGTGTTGTTCCCGATCGCGTCCCGCAGGTTCTGGGCGATCCCGTTGATCTGCTTGTCGGTGACGTGGAACGGGCTGTTGAGCAGCCAGCGGCGCAGATCGTCGATGCCGCCCTGGACCTGGTCGGAGAGGTTGTCGATGTTCGCCATGACCTGCCAGGTCACGAACCAGCCCATCAGGCCGATGACGACGAACCCGAGGATCGCCGTCAGCGCGGTGGCGGCCCCGCCGGGCACGCCGGCCCGCTTCAGCCGGGCCACCGTGGGCTGCAGGAGCGCGGTCAGCAGCAGGGCGACCACGAAGGCCATGACGACCAGCTGGACCGCGCTGATGACTCTTATCAGCACCCAGAGGGTCCCGGCGAGGACCAGCAGCCGCCAGCCCGCCTCGGCCGCGACCCGGACCCCCCACGGCACCGCGTGCGCGGGGTCGGGGCGCTGGACCGCAGGCATGGATTCCTGGGGGAACGCCTCGGGGGAGGGCGCGGGTGCTTCGGGCGACGCCGGTTCCGGTTCGGCGCCTTCCCGCTCGACCTCGACACGGCGCTCGTCGAGCCGCTCACTCATCTCGCTCAGACCGGCGCCGAGCCGGCCGAGCCACCCTGGCACTCGCGACATGATCCGTCCTCTTCCCCCGTCTCTCCCCACCACTCCCCCTGGAGTCGTCGGTCCCGGCCCGTCCGACCGTACAGGGCGACAGCCCCTCCCCCTATGACGGGGAGGGGCTGTGCAGGGTTGAGCGGTGCCGCGGCGGCCCCGGCTCGGGACCACGGGCCGTCAGTAGGAGCTGTTGGCCTGCCAGTAGTCCCAGGCGTCGCAGGGACTGCCGTAGCGCACGTTCATATAGTTCAGGCCCCACTTGATCTGGGTGGCCGGATTGGTCCGCCAGTCAGCGCCGGCGGACGACATCTTGGAGCCGGGGTAGGCCTGGACGAGGCCGTAGGCGCCGGAGGAGGGGTTGACGGCCTTGTAGTTCCAGCCGGACTCGTGCTCCACGATGTTGCTGAAGCACTGGAACTGCCCGCCGGGAACGATCTGCCGGGCGATGGCCTGGACCTCGGAGGCGGAGTACGACCCCTGCTGGACGAAGGTGGCGCTGCCCGAGGCGGACTGCGTCTCGGTGGCGGCCTTCGTCTGGGCGCGCTCCTTGGCCTCCTTGGCCTCCTTCTCGGCCTCGGCCTTGGCCTTGTCCACGGCGGCCTGCTGCTTGGCCACCGCGTCCTTCGCGGCCTGCTTGCGGGCCGTCTCCTCCGCCGTCTTCTTGGCGGTGGCGTCGGCGGCGGTGGCCTGGACGTCGGCCTGCTGGCTCAGGGAGGCGGTCTGGACCTCGACCTGCTCGCCTACGGGTAAGTCGGCGAGCAGCGTCGAGCCGCCCGTCGCCTGGGCGTCGTCGACGGGGTGCAGGGCGTTGCCCTGGGCGACTCCCACGACGGCGCCGACGGTGGTGACCGCGGTGGCCGAGGCCACGGCGAATCCCCTGGCGGATATCGGGCTCACTCGGATTCCTTCTGCTGTGTCATCAGATGCATCAGATGAAGGGGGACGGCGGCCGGGAGCCGCCCGCGCTCAGTACCAGTGGTTGGCCTGCCAGAACGACCACGCCTCACAGGGGCTGCCGTACCGGCTGTCCATGTAGTTCAGGCCCCACTTGATCTGGGTGGCCGGGTTGGTCTGCCAGTCGGAGCCGGCGGACGCGTACTTGCCGGCCGGCAGCGCCTGGAAGAGGCCGTAGGCGCCGGAGGAGGCGTTGACCGCGTGGTAGTTCCAGCTGGACTCGTGGTCCACGATGTTGCTGAAGCACTGGAACTGGCCGCCCGGGACCATCTGCGCCGCCATCGCCTGGATCTGCGAGGTGGAGTAGGAGCTCAGGATCGGGAAGTCGCCGGCGCTGCGGCTGGCCTTGGTCTTGGCCTCCGCGCGCTCCTTGGCCGCCTTCTCGGCGGCCTCCTTCTTCGCGACCGCCGTCTCGGCCGCGGCCTTGCGGGCCGCTTCCTCGGCGTCCTTCTTCGCGCCCTCGTCCGCGGCGATGGCCTGGTAGCTGGCCTGCTGCGTGAGGGACGCCGTCTGCACCTGGGCCTGCTGGCCCACGGGCAGGTCGGCGAGGAGCGTCGCGTCGCTCGCCGTCGCCTCTGCGTCGTTGGGCTGCGCGACGCTGCCCGAGGCAACACCGACGACGCTTCCGACAGCGGTGACCGCCGTGGCCGAGGCCACTGCGAATCCCCGGACCGAGATCCGGCTCACACGGTTTTCCTTCCAGCATCGTCCGCTTCGTTGACCCTGGCGGACGCGATCGTGCCCTTGACGCTGGTCTCCGAACTGCGGGGTCACAGGAGACGCGGGCCCGATGGGCAACTCCCGGAAGGGGAGCGCCGTGTGGTGCTCGGGCGGCATACGACGGCGCTATGGAGTTGAACAGTGGTGCAAGTGGGTTTCCGTACCCCTGGGGGTACAGGTGTGCCGTATGCGGGGCCTGACAGAACCGAGACTCTGCCGTAACCCGACACCGCAAGGCAATTCCGAGTTGCGTGTGAAAGCTCACACCTCTGGAGACCCCAGGGATTTCGCGAAACCCCCACACGCGTCGGCGCCGCCCGACTAGGCTCACAGCCTTTGTCGAGCGGCGCCAACTACCGCCGGGCCCCGATGCGTTGGGGCGGGTCGATCAGATCTGCCCATCCTCCAGCATTTCGGTCACAAGCGCCGCGATCTGGGACCTCTCGGACCGGTTCAGCGTGACGTGCGCGAAGAGCGGATGCCCCTTCAGTTTCTCGACGACGGCCACCACGCCGTCATAACGCCCGACCCGCAGATTGTCCCTTTGTGCGACATCGTGGGTCAGAACGACCCGGGAATTCGAACCGATCCGGGACAGAACGGTGAGCAGCACGTTCCGTTCGAGGGACTGCGCCTCGTCGACGATCACGAAGGCGTCGTGGAGGGAGCGGCCGCGGATGTGGGTCAGCGGCAGGACCTCCAGCATCCCGCGTGCGGTGATCTCCTCGATGACCTCGCGGCTGGTGACCGCGGACAGCGTGTCGAAGACCGCCTGGGCCCAGGGGCCCATCTTGTCGGCCTCGGAACCGGGCAGATAGCCCAGCTCCTGCCCGCCCACCGCGTACAGCGGACGGAAGACCATCACCTTCTGGTGCTGACGGCGCTCCAGGACCGCCTCCAGGCCCGCGCACAGCGCCAGCGCCGACTTGCCGGTGCCGGCCCGGCCGCCCATGGACAGGATCCCGACGTCCGGGTCGAGCAGCAGGTCGAGCGCGATGCGCTGCTCGGCGCTGCGGCCCTTGATGCCGAAGGCCTCCCGGTCGCCGCGCACCAGCCGGACGCTGCCGTCGGCGGTGACCCGGCCCAGGGCCTTGCCACGCTCCGACTGGATGGTCAGACCGGTGTGCACGGGAAGGTCGGCGACCTCGGGCACGTACAGACGGCCCTCCTCGAAGAGGATGTCCACCTGTTCGCCGGCCAGCGTCAGTTCGGACATCCCGGTCCAGCCGGAGGAGCCCGTGATGGCGAGCTCGGCGCGGTACTCCTCGGCGAGGAGCCCGACCGAGGACGCCTTGATCCGGAGCGGCAGGTCCTTCGACACGACCGTGACGTCGAATCCCTCGGCCTGCAGGTTGCGGGCCACCGCGAGGATGCGGGAGTCGTTGTCCCCCAGGCGGTAGCCGGTCGGCAGCACGCTGGGGTCCGAGTGATTGAGCTCGACACGGACGGTGCCGCCGAGTTCCCCGATCGGGATGGGGGCGTCGAGGCGACCGAACTTCACCCGGTAGTCGTCCAGCAGGCGCAGGGCCTGCCGGGCGAAGTAGCCGAGCTCCGGATGGTGCCGCTTGGCCTCCAGTTCCGTGACCACGACGATGGGGAGCACGACCTCGTGCTCCTCGAAGCGGGTCATGGCGTTCGGGTCGGCCAGCAGGACGCTGGTGTCGAGAACATA
The DNA here is from genome assembly GCF_003112535.1 of Streptomyces rishiriensis. Classification (GTDB taxonomy): domain Bacteria; phylum Actinomycetota; class Actinomycetes; order Streptomycetales; family Streptomycetaceae; genus Streptomyces; species Streptomyces rishiriensis. The sequence continues at coordinate 391,699 of NZ_BEWA01000012.1, forward strand.
GGTGCGCCGGTCTGGCATACGGCGCTTTGTGCTGGTCACCACGGAAGGACGTACCCCCTCGGATGAGGTCGGGGAGCGACGGAGTGGAGCTGGGCCGGTACTCGGCCGCCCTGCACGGGCCGAGAACCGGCCCCCCGCTGCTTGTTCCGTGCCGTGACCGCACGGTCGGGCTGGTGCAAAGGGCCTCCCGGGCGGACGGCCCCGTGCCGCCCGCTGAGATCCGACACCCGTGGTTCGGGCGTCGGCCTGCTTGGCTTATGCCCTCGAAAACGCGCCGCCATGCCACGGCATATGACGGCGCACCGGTGAACTCCACGTTACGTCCACCCCGAAGGGGGTATCCGGAACCCCTTTGGGGGAGTCCGCGCGGGTGTGCGCCTCAGCCGCCGTAACGCCGGTGGCGGGCCGCATAATCGCGCAGCGCCCGCAGGAAGTCGACCTTGCGGAAGGCCGGCCAGAAGACCTCACAGAAGTAGTACTCCGCGTGGGCCGTCTGCCACAGCATGAATCCGGACAGCCGCTGCTCGCCGCTGGTGCGGATCACCAGGTCGGGGTCGGGCTGGGCGCCGGTGTAGAGGTGGCGGCCGATGAGGTCGACGCTGACGGAGTCGGCGAGGTCCTCCATCGAGGTCCCCTTGTCCGCGGCGTCCACGATCATCGAGCGCACGGCGTCGGCGATCTCCTGGCGACCGCCGTACCCGATGGCGACGTTGACCAGTATTCCCTCGACGTGGGCGGTGGACTCCTCGGCCTCCTTCAGCGCGGTCTGCACATGGGAGGGAAGGATGTCGGCGGTGCCGACGTGGTGGACGCGCCAGCGGCCGTCGGCGGCGAGGGTGCGCACGACGTCCTCGATGATGCCGAGGAGGGGGACGAGCTCTTCCTGGGGACGGTCGAGGTTGTCCGTCGACAGGAGCCAGAGGGTGACCACCTCGACGTCCGTCTCGGTGCACCAGCCGAGGAACTCCTCGATCTTGTCGGCGCCGGCCCGGTGACCGTGCTCGGTGGTGGAACCCGCGGCCTTCGCCCAACGCCGGTTGCCGTCCATGATGACGCCGATGTGCTTGGGCACCTGAGCGTGGTCCAGGTGACCTTCCACCCGGCGTGCGTACAGCCTGACCAGAAGGCCGCGCAGCTTGTCGCGCAGGTTCACGTGATTGTCAGCCCCTCCGTACGGTGCGGTCCCCGCGGGGCGCAGCCTACCCCCGTGGGGACTTGGGCAAAAAAACGGGCCGGTCCGTGGGGGGGAGACGGACCGGCCCGAGGGGGGGTTTCCACCATAACCCTTCGTAAGTGATGCTGCGTGCATCGGCGCGCCACAACTACTCTCCGGAGTCGCTCGACGACGCCCCGGTGACGATTCCAGGCATGGTTCCTGGGTGGTTCATGGCCGGAACACAGCTGATTCGCAGGGGAGCGGACCCCGATACCGAAGAAACTTCAGGTTTCGCGGCGATTCGGGGCCTGCCGGCCACCCGTCCACCCATCCCCCTGACGGGCTAACCCGGCCAGGAACGCCCGCTTGACGAACTCGGTGGAGACCGAAGCCGCCCCGATCCGGACAGAAGGGAGCCCACCGACTGCATCCGGCCGCTTCACCTGCGACGTGCCTCGATGAGATGGCGGGCGCTGTGGGCGACGAACGGGCCGTCGGCCTGGATCCGCTCGTGCAACGCGCGCAGCCGGGGCCGGTAGGCCTCCACCGTGAAGCCGGGAACCATCCACACCACCTTGCGCAGGAAGTGGACGACCGCGCCGACGTCGTGGAACTCGACGCGCAGCCGCTCCGCCCGCAGGTCGACGATCTCCAGCCCCGCAGCCTCCGCCTCCGCGCGTTCGCGGTCGGGGTGGCGGCCGGAGCTCACCTCCCCCGGCTGCGGTCCGAGGAAGTACTCCACGAGCTCGAACACGCTGCGCGGGCCCACGTGTTGGGCGAAGTAGGTCCCGCCGGGCCGCAGGACGCGGGCGATCTCGTGCCACAGGGGCCGCACCGGATGCCTACTGCTGACCAGGTCGAACGAGGCGTCCGCGAAGGGCAGCGGGGCGTCCTCCGCGGTCGCGACGACCGCGATGCCGCGCGGCCGCAGCAGCGCGGTGGCCTTGGCGACGTTCGCCGGCCAGCCCTCGGTCGCGACGGTGAGGACGGGGGCCTTGGGGGCGGCCCGGCCGAGGGCGAAGTCGAGGACCTCCCCTCCCCCGGTCTGCACGTCGAGCGCGGCGCTCGCGCCCGCCAGCCGCGCGGCCAGCGACATCGCGTACCCCCAGGAGGTCCGCGCCTCGGTGGCGCGTCCCTCGAACCAGGAGAAGTCCCACCCCTCGGTCGGAACGGCCGCCCCTTCGGCGAGCAGGTCCTCGAACGAGCCCCGCACCCCGCCGCCCGCGCCGTCGCCGGTCCGGCCGTCCGCGCCGTCCTGCCCGCCGCCCCCGGCGCCGTCCCTGTCGTCCATACGGCGATCGTGGCAGAGGGGCGGCGGGGACGCCGTCGATTATCGGGACCGCTCGTATCGCAGCAGCACGACTCCGTTGCCGAAGGTCTGGGACCCGGTGAGGTGGAGCGCGGTCTCGGTGGCGGCGCCGGTGTGCGGGAAGAGCGGCTTGCCCCGGCCGATGAGCACCGGGTGGACGTAGACGCGCAGTTCGTCGACGAGGTCGTGCCGGAGGAAGGCGGCGGCGAGGTCCGCCCCGCCGAGCCCCAGGTCGCCGCCCGCCTGCTCCTTGAGCGCGGTGACCTCCTCGGGGACGACGTCCCGGACGATCGTCGTGTTCCAGTCGGCGTGTTCCAGGGTCCGCGAGTAGACGGTCTTCGGCATGTCGCGCCAGATGCCGGCGAACTCGGCCTCGGCGGCGGAGGCGTCGGGGTCGGCGTCGGCGGTCGGCCAGTAGCCGGCCATCAGCTCGTACGTGGTCCGGCCGTTGAGGAGCCCGCCCAGCCCCCGGATGAACGTGTTGAAGTGCTGGTGCAGTTCCTCGTCGACACGGTGCCAGGAGATGTCGCGGTCCGGACCCTCGATATAGCCGTCCAGGGACGTCGACATCATCAGGACGATCTTCCGCATGCGAGGGCCCCTTTTCGTCTCCCGGCTCGCTACCGTGCAGAGGGTAGCGACGCGGCCGAGGGGAGACGGGTATGGCGCGCTGGCGGGACGGGCGGGGCGAACTCCTGGTCGAGGAGGTCCGGGTGCCGTTGGAGATCGCCGCCTCCTACCGGGCCCGGACGAGAGGCCTGCTGGGACGGGACGAGGTGGACGGGGCGATGCTGCTGTCGCCGGCCGGCGGGGTGCACACCTTCGGGATGCGCATGCCGATCGACGTCGCGTATCTCGACCGCCGGCTCACCGTCATCGCGGTGCGCACCATGGCGCCGGGGCGGCTGGGACTGCCCCGGCTGCGGTCCCGGCACGTCCTGGAGGCGGCGGCCGGCGCGATGGCCGGGTGGGGACTGACGGCCGGGGTCCGGGTGCGGGTGTCCGCGTGAGGCTCAGCCCGCCGTGCGCGGGAACGTGACCTCCACCCGGCGGTTCTTCTTGCGGCCTGCCTCGGTCGAGTTGTCGGCGATGGGGTACTGCTCGCCGTAGCCGCGGACCTCGAAGGTGATGTCCGCGTCGTTCAACTGCCCCGCGAGCTGCGCCTGGACGGCGTCCGCCCGCTGCTTCGACAGGACGTCGCCGTGCGCGGAGGACCCCAGGTCGTCCGTGAAGCCGAAGACGCGGACGACGGTGGTGTGCTGCTTCTTGATCTCCTCGGCGATCGTGGCGATGCGGGACTTCGCCGCCGGGCCGAGCCGGGCGCTGTCCTTGCCGAAGAGGACCTCCGCCTGCAGGGCGAACGTCACGTCCGCGTTGGTGTCCTCACGGCGCTCGTCCCCCGACTCGTCCTCGACGACCTGCTTGATGTCGAGCACCTTGGGCGCGGCGAGGGTGCCGCCCTCGGGAAGCCGGAGGTCGGGATCGTTGGGGTCCACCTGCACGGGTGCGGTGGCGGTGGGCTCGGTGCCGGGCGGAACACTGGGCGAGGTGTCGGCCCGCACGACGGGAACGGGGGCGGCGAACACGACGGCGAGGGTGAGGGTGAGGAGGGCGAGGGTGGGGCGTGGGTTCATGAACGGCCTCACCCGGAGATCGCGATGTCGGCAGGCGCGAACATCGGCATCTGGAACGACACCTCGGAGGTGCCCGCGGGGGGTGCCGGGAACTGCATGAACACCGGCACAGAGTCTCCGGACTTGACGCTGGAGACGCCCGTGGTGGTCAGGGGCCTGCCGTCCGTGTCGCGGAGGACGTAGTAGCGCTTCTTCCCCTTGGAGTCCACCAGGGTCGCTCCGCCGAACGAACGGCCGTTCCTGATGATCTCGGTCTCGTTGCCGCTCAGTTGGGCGGGGATGGTCAGCAACTTCGCACTGTCGTTCTTCAGGTCCGCCGTCACGGTGACGAAGCCACCGGAGTCGCGCAGAGCGGAAGTGATCTGCAGCAGCAGGCCGCTGGGCCCCTTCAACTCGGCCAGGGGCTCGCCGGACTGCCCCTCCTGGGCGGTGGGCGCGGAGCCGTCTCTTTTCGACGCCGACGCCGACGCCGAGGCCGGGGGCTTGTCGTCGCCGCCGCCTCCGCCGCACCCGGCCACGCCGAGGGCCAACCCGACCACAGCAGTCAGTGCGGTCGTCCTCCTGACGGCCTTCGCCGTGAACCGCATGCTCATCACGCTGTTTCCTTCGCTCGTCGTTCGCTTCTCAGTCGGCCAGGTGGACGTCGAAGAGGTCTTCGGGGCCCGGGAGGTCGGCGGGGTGCTCGGGGTCGGGATGCCACTCACCGTCATCGCAGGTGAGCGCGGGCAGGGTTGCGTCAGCGGGGCCGGTCCCGGGCAGCTCGAACGTGCAGGCCGGTTCGATCACCGCGGTGGCGGTCGCCTTCGCGTGCATGTTCTCGGTGCCGGGGACGATGGAATCGCCGACGGCCTTGGTGGTCTCGACACGCACGGTGTAGCCGGGAAGCGGCCCGTCCGCCCGCCCGCACGGCCCGAGCTTGGCATCGTTCTGCGCGGCCAGCTGTTTGGCTCGCTCGCAACCGCCGAACACCGCATCTGTGGCATGGAAGACGGCCTGCCACTTGGTGGGGTCGCGCACGATCCTCGTCCACTCGTCGGTGAGCTGGTCCCTGGTGTCCAGGGCCGCCGCGAGCGCTGCCGCGTCCGCCGCCGTCTGGGCCCCGTTGCGATTCGCCCCGGCCTGACCCACGGCGAGGTAGGCGAGCGCCAGAAAGAGCAGACCCGCCACCACCATGATGTAGATGGGGAAGGCCTGCCCTGCGTCTGCCGACCGTGAGGACCTCGTCAGCCCGAGATGACCTGGTTGATCTTGTCGGTGATCGCGTTGTAGATCGTCTGCCCGATGTCCGTTCCCGTGATCGCCAGGACGATGGCCACGACCACCGCGATGATGCCCAGGTACTCCACCGCCGTCTGGCCCTTGTCGCTGCGGGCGGCGCGGGCCTGGACGTACGCGACGGTGGTGTGGATCCAGTTCCAGTTGGTCATGCTGTTCCCCTCCGGGTGTCGCGTGACCGGCTCGCTCGGCGCCGGTGCCGCTGTCGGCCTCCTGAGCGTAGGCCTGAACGCCCGTTCCGGCTAAGGGCCTCAGGGCCCAATGCCGGGCCCAATCCCGACTCGCCATAGCCCGTCTCACCCCACCCCTCGCCGGGAGGCCCCCGCGGTCGTCCCCAGCCACTTGGCCGCGGCCTCGGAGCGGCTGCTGCTGTGCAGCTTGGCGAAGATGCGGTTGATGTGGTTCTTGACCGTCTTCTCGCTGATGAAGCAGGTGGCGGCGATCTCCCGGTTGTTCATGCCCGACGCGATGAGATCCATGATCTCCGCCTCCCTCCCGCTGAGCGTGTGCCTCGCTCCACCCTCCGCTTCCGATACTCTCATGAGTGATTGCAACTGCGAAAGCGATTCGCCTGAAGTCAGAGAAAACAGGGGAACAGAGTCCGGTTCGTCGTGTGCAGTAGCACTTTGCTGGATATGCGCCAGGACCGCTGTCGCCGCCGTCGGGGTGAAGTGGGCCCGGCCCACCGTCACGTCCCGCACCGCCGACGCCAGTTCCTCCACGGTGAACTCCCCGTGCACCAGGCAGCCCCCCGCCCCACCCCGCAGGGCTCGCTGGAGGACTTCCGCCTCGTGGCTGTACGTCAGCACCAGCACGTGGGCGATCCGGGCCAGGTGGGGCAGGGCCGAGAGGCCGTCGACGCCGGGCATGCGGACGTCCAGCAGGACGACGTCGGGCCGGTGCCGGAGGGCGGCCTCGCAGGCCTCGCGGCCGTCCGCCGCCTCCGCGACGACGGCGATGTCGTCCCGGTCGCGGAGCAGGGCCGTCAGACCCGCACGGACGACCGGGTTGTCGTCGGCCACGATCACCCGTACGGGGGCGGGTCGGGGCGGCGGGGGGAACAGGGGGTGCACGGCGCCCGGGGGCGGCGGTCGGTCCGGCATGGCATGGCTTCCGTTCGGGTGGGGGGTGTCGTTCACGGGCGGGACCCGGTGAGAGGGAGCTCCAGGCGGACTTCGGTGCCCCCGGGGTGCGCGCCGCGGCCGATGTGGATGCGGGCGCCGATGGCGGCGGCCCGCTCCACCATGCCGACCAGGCCGAAGTGGCCGTCGCGGCGCAGCTGTTCGAGTGTGGCGCCGTCGGGCAGGCCGCGCCCGTCGTCGCACACGCTGATGCACAGGCGGTCGCCGTGGACGCCCGCGTGGACGTCGACCCGCGTGGGATCCGCGTGGCGCTGGACGTTGTCCATGGCCTCCGAGGCGATGGTCAGCAGATGGCGGGCCACCGTGGGCGGGACCGGCAGCGTCGCGCGGTCGCCCGTGGCGTGGTAGCTCGCGGCCAGACCGGTGCGGTCGGCGAAAGCCCGCGTACGCGCCGCGAGTTCGGGCAGGACGTCGATCTCCTGCCCGGCGTCCGGTGCGTCCCGGCGCAGTTCGGTGAGGAGCTCGCGGGACTCGGCGGCCGCGCGGCGGGCGGCGCGGGCCACCAGGTCGGCGTCCTGCCGCACCCGCGCCGGGTCCATGTCCGGCGAGCCCGCCGACCGGGCCAGGGCGTCCGCCGCGAGGGCCACCCCCTGCAGCGTCTTGGCCACGGAGTCGTGCATCTCCCGGGCCAGCCGGGCGCGTTCCGCGGCGACCGCCTCGGTGACGGCGAGACGCGCGCGGACGGTGGTCAGCGCCTGGGTCGCCGAGCCGAACCGCAGCATGAGCCGGCGCAGGGTGGAGCCCAGCGCGCCGGTGATGACGCAGAGGCCGGGCAGCAGCAGCCGCTCCGCGACGCCGGTGCCCGGCCCGGCCCGCAAAGCCGCGTAGACCAGCAGCAGGATCAGCGACTGCAGGGAGGCGAAGCAGGCGGCGCCCCGCCAGCCGTACACGATGCCGGCGAGCAGCGGGGTGCAGACGCTGACGTAGGCGAGGGTCGTGTCCGGGCCCGCGGAGATCAGCAGCAGCGCGCCGAACAGGGTGTCGACGGCCAGGAGCGTGGGGTGGCGCAGCAGCAGCGGGCCGAAGCGTTCCCAGTCGCGGAAGAGGACGTACGAGCCCATGAAGGTGACGACCACGGCCGCGCCCACCAGCCGGACGCCCATGCCGGGCGCGGCGTTGAGGAGCGCCGGGGGCGCGGCGACGGCGATCATCGCGAGCCGGAACCCGAAGACCTGCCGGCACATCGCCTGCAGGGCGTTCACCTGGAGGGAGATGTCGTCCAGTCCCGGCGTCCCGGAGTCCCCGGACCGGTTGACCGCCGCCCGTACGGCCGCCGCCCGTGCGACCGCCGTCCGTGTGATCGCCGCCATCGCCCTCTTCCCCGCTCGCCTAGTCGCCCGTGAGGGGGCTGAAGTCGGTGCCCGAGCCGAGCAGGAGGCCGGCGCCGAGCAGGAGCATGGTGGCCGGGACCATGAACGTGGTGATCATCAGGGTGGCCCGGGGCACCGCGCGGGCCGCCTTGCGACGGGCGTTCTGGGCGTCCGTGCGGCGCATGTCCCTGGCGATCGAGACCAGGGTGTCCACGATCGGCGCGCCGAGCTCCTCGCCCTGCTGCAGCGCCGTGACGAACATGGCGACCTGCTCGGAGTCGTTGCGGCGGCGCAGCTCGGCGAAGGCCTCGCGGCGGCTCACGCCGAGGTCCATCTGACGCAGGGTGATGCGGATCTCGTCCGCCCAGGGTCCCTCGTATCTCGACGCGACCCGGCCGAGCGCCTGCCGGAAGCCCAGCCCCGCGCTGACCACGACGGCGAGGACGTCGAGGAAGTCGGGCAGCGTCCGCTCGATGACGTCCTTGCGGACGCGGATCGCCGCCCAGATGCCGACCTCGGTCCAGAACGCGGCGAACGCGAACAGGACGAGAGCCAGGACGATCCTGCCCTGCAGGAGGAAGACCAGCCCGCCGAACCCGCCCAGCGCGCCGTACACCGCGCGCCGGGCCGCGTACCGGTCGAGGGTCAGGCCGCCCGGGTTGCCCGCCAGGTCTATCTTCCGCCGGTACCTGGCCACCTGCTTGGGGCCCATGAGGCGCAGCACGGCGGGGGCGTACCGCATGCCCATCCGGTCGACGAGGGAGTCGACCGCGCCGGTGCGGGTGGCGCCGACCTCCAGGGCCAGCGCAAGGTCCGGAGGGAGCTTGGCGTCCGCCCGGTACATGCGCACGCCGACGAAGACGCCCCAGACGCTCAGGCCCATGACGGTCGCGAGCAACAGTTCCATGGTTCGTGCTCCCTTCCCTGCGGCTCAGACGTCGATCCGGGACATGCGGCGGATGAGGACGAAGCCGACCGCGTACAGCGCGAAGGCGATGATGACGGCGCCCTGGCCGAGCGGCGAGCCGGTCATGCGTTCCAGGGCGCCGTCCTTGACCCCGTTCATCAGGAAGAGGGAGCCCACTCCCAGCACCGGCACGGCGTAGGCGGTCGTGTTGACCTGCGACAGCTGGGTGCGCACCTCGCGCCGGGTCTCCTTGCGTTCCTCCAGCGTCTCCGTCAGGTTGCGCAGGGCGCCCACGACCTGGCCGCCCGCGCGGTTGGAGAGGACCAGGGTGGTGACGAGGACGACGAGTTCGCGGGAGGGGAGACGGTCGGCGAGTTCGCCCAGGGCGTCGTCCATGGAGTGGCCCACCGCCAACTGGTTCGCCACCTTGGCCAGTTCCTCTCCGGCCGGCGCTTCCAGCTCCTCCGCCGCCATGCCGACCGCGGTGCGCAGCGCGAGTCCGGCGTGGGTGGCGTTGGCCAGGATGCGCGCGAGTTCGGGGAGTTGGTTGATGAACTTCTCGATGCGTTTCTGGCGCTGCCAGTTGAGGAACTGCCAGGCGGCCCAGACGCCGAGGAGCCCGGCCAGCGGGCCGAAGAAGGGGGCCAGGGTGGCCTGTCCGATCAGCCACAGTCCGGCCACCGCCGCCAGCATGCAGGCGAAGAACTCGCCCGGCGTCACGTCGAGGCCGGTCGCCGCGAGCCTCAGCTCCAGCTTGCGGCCCGCCTTCGTGCGGCGCAGCCGCCGGTCCAGGCCGCGGAAGCGGCGCCGGCGGCCGGTGCCGGAGACCTGGCCGGTGTGGGAGAGGCGTTCGACCAGTTCCGCCCGCTGCGCCCGGCCGCGCCCGTAGGCGTGCAGGCCCGCGACGGCCAGGACGCAGGTCAGGAGGGCCACGCCGGTGGTGAGGGCGGTCAGGGTGTCGAGGTCCATGGGCGTCACCGGGTTTCCCTTGTCGTCAGTTCGTGTGCCGCTCGCGCCACTCCGAACGCCTGCGGGATCGGCTGGCTCGCCATGTACAGGCGGTCCGCGGTGCGGCGCGGGAGCGGGAAGTACTCGAAGGCGCCGTGGACGCGGCCGTCGGCGGTCATCGGCCGGGCGTTGAAGCGGGCGATCGTGGCCAGCCGGTACGGTTCCCCGCCGTGGCTGTCGAGCAGGGCGATCTCGGTGACGCGGCGCGCGCCGTCGGCGAACCGGGTGAGCTGGACGACGACGTCCACGGCGCTGTTGATCTGGTCGTGGAGGGCGACGAAGGGGATCTCGACCTCCGACATCGAGGCGAGGGTCTGCAGCCGCATCAGGGCGTCCTCCGCGCTGTTGGCGTGGACGGTGGCCAGGGAGCCGTCGTGGCCCGTCGACATCGCCTGGAGCATGTCGAGCGACTCGCCGCCGCGGACCTCGCCGACCACGATCCGGTCCGGGCGCATCCGCAGCGAGTTGCGGACCAGGTCGCGGATGGTGATGCGGCCGTTGCCCTCCACGTTCGGCGGGCGGGACTCCAGCCGGATCACGTGGGACTGCTGGAGCTGGAGCTCGGCCGAGTCCTCGATGGTGATGATGCGTTCGCCGTCCGGGATCAGACCGGAGAGCGCGTTCAGCAGGGTCGTCTTGCCGGTGCCCGTCGCGCCCGAGACGATCACGTTGAACTTCGCCTGCACCAGCCCGGCGAGCAGGTACAGCATCTGCTCGTCCAGCGAGCCGAACCCGACCAGCTCGTGCAGGGTGAAGGAGCGGGGGAAGCGGCGGATGGTCAGGATGGGGCCGGTGAGCGAGAGCGGCGGGATGATCACGTTGACGCGCTCGCCCGAGGGGAGGCGGGCGTCGACCATCGGGTTCGTCTCGTCCACCCGCCGGTTGACGGTAGAGACGATGCGTTCGATCGTCTGCATCAGCTGGTCGTTCGACGCGAAGCGCAGGGGGAGTTGTTCCACCCGGCCGCCGCGCTCGACGAAGATCGCGTCCGGTCCGTTCACCATGATCTCGGTGATCGACGCGTCCTCCAACAGCGGCTCCAGAATGCCGAGGCCGAGCGCCTCGTCGACGACCCGGCGGATCAGCTGGGACCGTTCCGCCGTGGACAGCACCGGGCCCTCGCGGCTGATGATGTGCCCCAGCACCCGTTCCAGGCGGGCCCGGCGCTCGGCGGCGGCCAGCGAACTCATCTCGGCGAGGTCGATCTCCTCCAGCAGCTTGGTCCGGTAGGAGGCGACCAGATGACCGTCCTCGCCCCGTCCGTTCTCCTCGGGGGAGGTGATGCGCGCCCGCAGGCTCATGTCGGATGCCCTTCCCTCAGTGGTCGACCGGCATCGTGGCCGTCCGGTGGGCCTCGAAGTCCCCGACTCCGGGGATGACGGACGGGATGGTGACGGTGGAGGTGACCCGGACCTCGTCGCCGGAGTACGCGGGCGCGCAACCGGCGTGCAGCCAGCTGCTGACCGCCCGCGCGCAGTCCCCCGCGTAGTCCCCGTGCAGGGACGCGCTGCGAGCCCCCGTACGGGCCGCCGTCCCCGCCTGCTGCGCGCCGTAGGCGACCAGGCCGAGCTGTACGGCCGCCAGCGCCACGGCGAGCAGCACGGGCAGGAACCCCAGGTACTCGATGGCCGCCTGCCCCCGGTCGCGCCCGGGGCCGCGTCCGGGCCCCGGCCGCGCGCCCGGCCCGCGCCCGCTTCCTCGCCTCCGGTACGCCATATCAGTGGCCGTCCTCTTCCTCGACCGCGCCCGCGTGGGCGTGCACGGTGAACGGCAGGTCGAGGGCGCCGGGGAAGAGGACGGGCACGTGCAGGGTGACGTCGGCCGTCACGAAGCCGCTGCCGCCGCAGCTCACCTCGGCGTCCGCCCGCCACGCGTCGGACAGCTTCTCGGTCCCCGCCTCCTGACACACCGCGCCCCGCTCCCCCGGTGCGGCCGCCGTCCCCGCCCGCACCGCCTCGTCGGCGGCATTCCCCGCGAGCGTGTACGTGTATCCCAGGAGCACTAACTGCCACACCACGACCAGGGTCACGATGATCAGCGGGGTCATGCCGAGGAACTCGACGGTGACCTGGCCCCGGTCGCGCGCACGGGAGGCCCTCGCGAGGCTCCTCGCGAACACCCTGGCGCGCACCCCTGCCTGCCGTGCGCTCATCTCACTCCCTCCGCCGCCGGAACCCCGCCGGGCCCCGGTCCGGGCCGCGTCCGCGTCCGCCGCCCCTGCGCACGAGGGCCGTCTCCGGCCCCTTGACCAGCCCCAGTTCGCCGGCGAGCGCCCACAGCGCCTGGCGGACGGCGCCCCTGCCGTCGAGGGCGTGGACGCGGCCGGCGTCGACCGCGGCCTGGAGTTCCTTGAAGTTGGCGGGGACCGTGGTCGCGGCGACGGCCGTGCCGGTGATCTTCTGGATGAGCGAGGGCTGGATCTCGGTGCCTCGGGTGTGGCGGTTGACGACCACGGTCGTCTCCTCGGCCTTGCGGATCTGGAGCCGGTCCCACATGCGGACGGTGCGTTTGGCGCCGCGGACGGCGACCACGTCGGGGGTGGTCACCAGCAGGGCGCGGTCGGCCAGTTCGACGGCGACCGCGCCCGCGCCGCTGAGCTGGGCGCCGCAGTCGACGATCACGACCTCGTAACGCGAGCGCAGGGCGGTGAGGATCTGGCGGGCGGCCCGGTCGGTGACCTCCTCGCCGCGCTCGCCCTCGCCGGGGGCGAGCAGCAGGGCGACGCCGGTGTCGTGGCGGAAGACGGCCTCGGCGAGGATGCGGGGCGAGATGTCGGCGATGGCGGCGAGGTCGACGACCGAGCGGCGGAACTGGACGTCCAGGTAGGAGGCGATGTCGCCGGCCTGCAGGTCGAGGTCGACCAGGGCGGTGGGGCGGCCGGAGGCCTGTGCGGCGAGGGCGAGCTGGACGGCCGTGAGGGTCGCGCCGACGCCTCCCTTGGCGCCGCTGACGGTGACGACGGTGCCGCCGACGCCGGTGAACACGTCGCCGCCGTGGCCGAGGTGGCGTCGTACGCCGACCGACCACTGGGCGACGGCCTGGACGCGGTTGGCGAGGTCCTCGTAGCTCAGCGGCAGGGTGACCAGGCCGCGGGCGCCGGAGTCCATGGCGGCGGCGAACAGGCCCGGTCCCGCGTCGGTGGTGACGAGGATGACGCCGACCGCCGGGAAGCGCAGCGCGACCTCGCGCACCAGCTCCAGCGCCGGTACCGGGCCGATGCGTTCGTGGACGACGACGACCTCGGGCAGCTCGTCGACGGACTCGGCGGCGAGCCGGGCGAGGGTGTCCACGAGCTGGGTGGAGTCGCCGACCGGGGTGACCGGTTCGGCGTCCGGGAGCTGGCTGAGCAGGGTGGTGAGGGAACGGACCGCGTCCGCGTCGCCGACGGCCGGGAGGATCCTCGTGGGCATGGGCGGCGGCCTCTCACTTGTCCGTGGCGAGTTCGTACGTACGGTCCTTGTCGGGGACCGTGGCGCTGCCGCCGGGTGCGACAAGGGCGAGGCGGACGCGCTTGGCGAACGACTCCGCGTACGTGATGCGCTGGGCGTCGAGGGTGGACAGCGCGAAGGTGATGGGGACGGCGTCGGTGGCCGTGCGGTTCCGGTCGTTCGCGTCCGGCTCCAGGGCCTTGATCTCCCCGACGTCGAGGACGCGGGCGCCGGTGACGATGATCTTCGACTGGTCGGGGTCGCTCTCCTTCGCGCCCTCGAAGGTGGCGTAGACGTTGACCGACGACCCCGGGGTGATCTTGCCGGCCACTCCGGTGGCCGCGTCCACCATGATGGCGACCTCCTGCTGCCCCGGCTGCAGGGCGGGCTGGTCGACGATCATGTCGCTCTGCAGCAGCGAGCCCTTCCTGAGAGTCGTCACGGCGATCTTGCCGCGGAGGGCGGCCAGGTCGGTGACGGCGTTCTCGGACAGCCAGCGCTCCGGCATCTCGATCTTCTTGAACTGGTCCGCGGTCAGGGTGGTGTACGGCGCCACGTCGGCGCGCAGTTCGTACGCGGTGACCTCGGGGCCGACCTTGGACTTCACGTCGTCCATGACGGAGAGGACGCCGGCGAACGCGCCGAGGGCGCACACCACCGACAGGAGCAGGAGAATCACGCCGCGGCGCTGACGGGAGTTCATGAGCCGTACAACCTCGTCGGGGGTCGGGTCGGGCGGGCGGGAACGGGCGGGCGGGTCATGCGGGATCAGCCGCCCGAGGTGAGCGCACGGGCGGCGGGGGCCGCGCCGGCGGGCCGGGCGGTGAGTTCGGCGGCGGAGGGCGGGGTGGCGGAGCAGAAGACGCAGCGGTCGCCGATGACGTCGATGCCGCACCAGTGGCACACGCTCTGCCGGACCGAGGCGACCAGTTGGTAGAGGACCGACAGGTCGGGCAGGTAGGCGCAGAACTCGATCGCCTTGCCGGTGCCCCACCAGTCGGCGGACTCGGCGGGCAGCGTCGTCTCCCGCAGCCCCTGGGCCTTCCAGGCGGGGGCGAGGACATCGGTGACCCAGTCGGACTGCAGCTGGCCGCGCGCGACCAGCAGCCAGGTGCCGAACTCGGGTCCGGGCAGCGTGGTCTCGGGCGTCGCGCGCACCAGCTGCGGCTGGGGATGGGCGAGCACGCCGAACTGGCTGCCCGGGACCCAGGAGCGGGCGTGCGACTTCAGACCGACGCCGGGGACGCGGTCGAGGCGGGCGACCGAGCCGAGGAGGGCTCCGGCGTGCAGGTAGTGGGTGAGCAGCCGGCCGGCCGAGGCGATGACGCCGGGGCCGAGGTCGCAGGAGGCGAGCTGGCGCAGCTGGCGGGCCAGGACGGCCACCGCGAGCGGCGGGAGGTCGGGGCGGAAGAGCGCGATGCGGTCGCTCTCCAGGAGGGAGCGGACGGTGTGCAGTCGCTGTTCCAGCGCGGCCGGCACGGCCTTCGAGTACAGGACGATCACGTGCCCGTGCTGTTCGACGAGCGTCTGCACGGCGGCGAGGGCCTGTTCCAGGGGCTGCCGGTCCAGGTCGGCGAGGACGGTGGCGGGCAGGGTGCGTTCGTCCTGGGGCGCCAGCGCCAGGTCGGCTCCGGTCACGGCAATGGCTGTTGGCACGCGCAGCTCCCCGATTCCCGCGGTCCGGTCCACCGGCGTTACTCCGGTGCACCGGGGTGACTTCATTGCGTGACTACCTCAGCACTGTATCCAGCCCCCTGTGGCCGGAGAACAGCTTTCCGTTACTGCCTGACATCTCTTCTTTGCGCAACTCGCAGCAAACCGGGGCAGGTTACGCGGCGATCACCTCCACCGGGCCTCCACGGGCGGGCCTCTTGACAACGGAATTGGTCTGGACCAACTTGTTGTCATGTCCCCACTTAAGCGAGTGACACGACTCTGGCCGGGAGCCGCGGGCGCCGTCGCCGCCGCCCTCGTCCTGTCCCTGACGGGCGCGGCTCAGGCGTCCGCCGCGGACCTGAACAACGCCAGGAACGCCGGCTTCGAAGCCGGCCTGGCCGACTGGACCTGCACAGCGGCGAGCGGCACGACGGTCCCCTCCCCCGTGCACGGCGGCGCGTCCGCCCTCCGGGCGACGCCCGCCGGGCAGGACAACGCCCGGTGCAGCCAGACGGTGGCGGTGAAGCCCCACTCCTCCTACACGCTGAGCGCCTGGGTCCAGGGCGGCTACACCTACCTGGGCGTCACCGGCACCGGCACGACGGACGTCTCGACCTGGACCCCGGACTCGCCGGCGTGGAAGCAGCTGTCGACGACGTTCACCACCGGAGCGTCCACGACCTCGGTCACGGTGTACACGCACGGCTGGTACGGCCAGGCGGCCTACTACGCCGACGACGTCTCGGTGTTCGGCCCCGACGGCGGCGGAGGCGGCGACCCGGCCCCCACCGTGCCGGGCACGCCGGGCGGCCTCGCCGTCTCCGGCACGACGTCGTCGTCGGTGTCGCTCTCCTGGAACGCGGTGTCCGGCGCGACGGCCTACTCCGTCTACCGCGGCGGCACGAAGGCGACGACGGTGACCGGGACCTCCGCGACCGTGACCGGCCTGACCGCCTCGACGGCGTACGCCTTCCAGGTCACGGCGGCCAACGCGGCGGGCGAGTCCGCGAAGTCGGCCGCCGTGACGGGCACGACCGCCGCGACGGGCGGGGACACCGGCGGAGGAGCCCTGCCCAAGCACGCCGTGACGGGCTACTGGCAGAACTTCGACAACGGCGCCACCGTCCAGAAGATCTCCGACGTCCCCTCGGCCTACGACATCATCGCGGTCGCCTTCGCGGACGCCACGTCGACGCCGGGCGCGGTGTCCTTCACGCTGGACTCGGCCGGCCTCGGCGGCTACACGGTCGACCGGTTCAAGGCGGACATCAAGGCCAAGCAGGCGGCCGGCAAGAAGGTCGTCATCTCCATCGGCGGCCAGAACGGCACGGTGTCGGTCAACGACGCGGCGTCCGCGGCGAACTTCGCGAACTCGGTGTACGCGCTGATGCAGACGTACGGCTTCGACGGCGTCGACATCGACCTCGAGAACGGCCTCGACCCGACGTACATGTCCCAGGCGCTGCGCTCCCTGTCCGCGAAGGCGGGGTCCGGGCTGATCCTGACCATGGCCCCGCAGACGATCGACATGCAGTCGACGTCGAACGGCTACTTCCGGACCGCGCTGAACGTGAAGGACATCCTCACGGTCGTCAACATGCAGTACTACAACAGCGGTTCCATGCTGGGCTGCGACGGCAAGGTGTACAGCCAGGGCTCGGTGGACTTCCTGACGGCGCTCGCCTGCATCCAGCTGGAAGGGGGCCTGGCGCCGTCCCAGGTGGGCCTCGGCGTGCCGGCCTCCACCCGCGGCGCCGGCAGCGGCTACGTCTCCCCGTCCGTGGTGGACGACGCCCTGGACTGCCTGGCGAAGGGCACGAACTGCGGCTCCTTCAAACCCTCGAAGACCTATCCCGGTCTGCGCGGCGCGATGACCTGGTCGACGAACTGGGACGCGGCGGCGGGCAACGCCTGGTCGTCGGCGGTGGGCCCGCACGTGCACGGGCTGCCGTAGAGCGGCGAGAGTCCGGCGCGGCGCCGGCGGGAAGGTGATCGGACTGCCTCTCCGTCGGCCCGCTCGGACGAGCGGGCATGCTACGAGGCGGTCGCGAGCAGGGGGAGCATCGACTTCGGCTCCTGGGTGGCCCGCTCGCGCACGCACGAGCGGCCTTTCTCCTCGTCGTCCCACACGTAGAAATTCCTTGCTGTGAGCGGCCGGCGGGGGACGACCGCCGCGCCGGCGCCCGCAGCCGCTCCAGGCCGGCCAGGATCTCGGCGCGGTTCTCCGATCTCTTCATCCATGCCGGCAGCCGGTCGCACATCGCCCTCGTCGACCGCCATCCGCCCCGCTCGCGCAGCCGGGCCCCGACGAACGACGCCAGCGCCTCCATGTGCTCCTCGTCGTACGCCCACAGGATCCGGCCGGCGCAGCGGGTCTGCAGCCACAACGGCCGCCGGAAGAACGGGTCCTCGGTGCCGCCGGGCACCGCGCCTACCCGGCTGGATCCTCGTGTCCGCGGTTCCCACTCGGCCGTCGCGCCGCACCCGGCGCACACCAGCCGGCGCGGCTGGAACAGAAGATCCGTGCAGTACCGGGGCACCGGGACGCCCGGCCGGGGAGCCACCAGGGCGCGGCCGCCGCAGCGTGGGCAGACCACCAGCGCGCGGGCGGTGAAGCAGGCGAGCGGGGCCCCCGGGTCCTGGTGACGGGCGGGCCCGGCGTCACCTCCGTCCGGACCGCGCGACCGCTCGGACGCCATCGGCTAGTAGCCCGACGGCCGGTAGTGGCCCAGCACCCAGGCCAGTTGCGCGAACCAGCCCTGCAGCCGCTCCCTCGGCTTCGCCGCCACCACGCATTCGTAGACCCTGCCGTCCAGGTGGACGACGGCCACCATCAGCGCCTTGCCGCCGGGGCTCGCCTTGTAGTGCACGCTGCGGATCTCGGGCCACGGGAAGTCGACGGTGATGTCGTACATCTCGAAGGCGACGCCCGACGCGTCGACGACGACCGAGTTGTGCTTGTCGACCGCCAGGAACTCCGGTCCCGGCCGGGGCGGCCCGGCCTGTGGTGCGACGGGCTGGGGCGGGACGGGCTGGGGCGGGATCGCCTGCGGGGCGTACTGCGGTGGGGGCGGGCCGAAGCCCGGGGGCACGGACGGCGGTGGCGGCGGCTGGTCTGTCACAGCCGAAACCTACCCGGCGCCCCCTGTGGGCCCGCTTTCGGTCCGCCGTGAAACATTTCCCGCCTCCCACCGCATCAGTGAGGTGAGGAGAGCACGCCGACCGGTACAAGCGCAGGCGCAGCACAGGGGGAACATTCATGAGGCAGTCCGCCCACGCGGACGAGTACGCCGAGTTCGCGGCGGCGCGCTCCGGCCATCTGTACCGCTCGGCGTGTCTGCTCACCGCCGGGGACACGCACCTCGCCGAGGATCTCGTGCAGGAGACCCTCGGCAGGCTGTACCTGCGCTGGGGGCGCGTGTCCCGGGTCGACAACCCGGCCGGATACGCGCAGACGGTCCTCACCCGCACCTTCCTCGCCCACCAGCGCCGGCGCAGCAGCCGCGAGCGGGCCGTGGCGGCGTTCCCCGACGTGGCCGACCGCGCCGGCGCCGACATGTCGCTGCGGCTGACGCTGTTGCAGGCCCTGGGCCGGCTGCCCGCCAAGGACCGGGCCGTGGTGGTCCTGCGGTACTGGGAGGACCGCTCCGTCGAGGAGACCGCCTCCGCGATGAACGCGAGCTCGGCTGCGGTGCGCACGCGCTGCTCCCGGGCGCTCGGACGGCTGCGGGAGCTGCTCGGCGAGGACATGAGCGAGTACGCCAGACCCTGAGCCGCCGGCCACCCGACGCCCCGGCTGACGACGTCCATCCATCCCCCGCGAGAGACGGTGGTTCACCATGCCCGTAGACCAGCACAGCGATCCCTTCGAGGACCAGCTCACCGCCGCCCTGCACGAGGCCGGCGGCGCCTTCGGCAGCCCGGGCGGCGCGCTCGTGGCCGCCGGCCGGGCGCGCGGGCTCCGGCTGCGGCTGCGGCGCAGGGCCGCCGTGGCGGGCGGTGCGGCCGGTCTGGCGCTCGTGGGGGTGGGCGGGGCGCTGCTGACGCCGTGGAACGGCGCGTCCACCGCGAAGCCCTCCTCGCTCGCGGCCGGCGGCAGCGCCGCGCCGAAGGCCTACTCGGCCGACGACGTGGTCCGCACCCTGCGAAAGCTGCTGCCGCAGGGGAAGTTCACCCCCTCGGACGCGCGCGGCACGGGCGGGGACCTGCCTCCGCTCGCGGCGGGCGCGTTCGACGACGGCAAGGGGGCGGGGTCCCTCTCGGTGGGCCTGGAGCGGATCCGCTCCGACGCCGCCCGCGAGGTCAATCCGTCCGCCGCCGTGCTGCCCTGCCCGGAGAAGGGCGCGCAGTCCCCCTTCGACAGCTGCGTCACGGAGCTCCTGCCCGACAGGTCGGCGATCACCGTCTACCAGGGCTACGAGTATCCCGACCGCCGTGAGGACACCAAGGCGTGGGGCGCGGACCTGGTCACCCCGGCCGGGCACCATGTGAGCGTCATGGAGTGGAACGCCGCGGCGGAGAAGGGCAAGCCGGTGACCCGGCCCGAACCACCGCTGACGGTCGCCCGGCTGAAGGCGTTGGCCGCGGCCTCCGACTGGCGGCGGATCATCGACGCCATGCCCGGGGAGGGGAAGCAGGGTCCCCTGTCCTCCTCGCCGGGTTCGGCCGGATCGCCCGCCCGGCCCGGGGAGATGACCGGCCGGCTCATCCTGCGCAAGCTCAGCCTCCTGCTGCCCAAGGGCCTGGAACGCGTCACGCACGCCAGCCAGGAGACCGGGTACGCCTGCTTCGTCGTCGACGACGGCAAGGGCGCAGGCCTGGTCCAGGTCAACGTGCAGCCCGGAATGTCCGGTTCGGCGGACGAGCTGTACGGCTCCGGCGCCGAGACCCTCCCGGACGGGACGCGCGTCGCGACGGAAAAGGGACCGGGCGAGAAGGGCGGCGAGGGCGTCGTGATGTGGACCGTCGACACCCTGCGCAAGGACGGCCTGCGGGTGGTGATCAGCGCTTTCAACGCCGCCGCGCAGGACGGGGCCGCGACCCGGGCGAAGCCCGTCCTGACGATCGGGCAGCTGCGGACGATCGCGCTCAGCCCTCGCTGGCGGAGCGCCCAGGACTGAGGGCGGAGGAACGGGGATGGACTGGCCTTCCGGCTCCGGACCGGGCGTCGGCGCGCAGGGCGGGGATCTCCCCGCCCGTGCCCGGCTCGCCGATCACCGGACATAGGCACGACACGTACTCAACGGCTCGCGCGTGTGATCGCTTTCGCCGGATGCGGGCGCAATTACACTTCGCGGCCGGTCGTGCGCCGTTTTTTCGCATGGTTCCGGCCATCGGCGCTTCGTCGTCCCTTGACCTGTCCATGCCATGGACTGACGATGAGCGGCACCGCACCGCCGCACACGGCAAGCGCACAGCCCCCACGACCCGACTCCCCACAAGGAGAGTTCATGCGACTTCGCATTCGCGGTTCAGGCGCCGGCGTCGCGAGCGCCCGCAGCGGCCGGCGGACCGCCGCCCTCGCCGCCCTGCTGGCACTCGCCCTCGCGGCCCCCCTCTCGGCCACGGTCACCGAGGCGGCGGCGGGCGGCGCCCCGAAGACCCCGGCGTCCTCCGACGACGTCCGGCAGTACGAGATCCACGTCCGGCACAGCACCCCGCAGCTGCGCACCGCGATCGCCGCGTCCGGCGTGAGCGTCGACGAAGCCGACGCGGAGACCGTGGTGGTCTCCGGCCGCGCGGAGCAGATCCGCGCGCTGCGCGCGCAGGGGTACGAGGTCTCCGCGCTGGGCTCGGCGCCGGACCGGGCCGCACAGAGCGGGACGCGGCTCTTCGACTTCCCGTCCGCCGACGCGAAGTACCACAACTACGCCGAGATGACGGCGGAGATCGACCAGCGCATCGCCGCCTATCCGGGCATCATGAGCAAGCGCGTGATCGGCAGGTCGTACCAGGGCCGGGACATCATCGCCGTCAAGATCAGCGACAACGTGGGCGTCGACGAGGCCGAGCCGGAGGTGCTGTTCACCCACCACCAGCACGCCCGCGAGCACCTCACCGTGGAGATGGCGCTCTACCTGATCCGCGAGCTGGGCGCCGGCTACGGCACGGACCCGCGGGTGACGAACATGGTCAACGGCCGTGAGATCTGGATCGTCCCCGACCTCAACCCGGACGGCGGCGAGTACGACATCGCCACCGGCTCCTACCGCTCCTGGCGCAAGAACCGCCAGCCCAACTCCGGCTCCTCGTACGTCGGCACGGACCTCAACCGGAACTGGAACTTCAAGTGGGGCTGCTGCGGCGGCTCTTCGGGGTCCACGTCCTCCGAGACCTACCGGGGCGCGTCCGCCGAGTCCGCGCCCGAGGTCAAGGTGGTCGCCGACTTCGTGCGCAGCCGGGTGGTGGGCGGCAAGCAGCAGATCACCGCGGGGATCGACTTCCACACGTACAGCGAGCTGGTGTTGTGGCCGTTCGGGTACACCTACTCCGACACGGGGACGGGGATGACCGCGGACGACAACGCCGCGTTCAAGGCCGTCGGGCAGAAGATGGCCGCGAGCAACGGGTACACGGCCGAGCAGTCGAGCGACCTGTACATCACGGACGGGTCGATCGACGACTATCTCTGGGGCACGCAGAAGATCTTCTCGTACACCTTCGAGATGTATCCGACGTCCGGTGCGGGAGGCGGGTTCTACCCGCCCGACGAGGTCATCGAGCGGGAGACCTCCCGCAACCGGGACGCCGTGCTGCAGCTCCTCGAGAACGCGGACTGCATGTACCGGTCCATCGGGAAGCAGAGCCAGTACTGCGCCTGACTAGTCGGCGTCCTTGACGTCGGCGTCCTTCGCCTCGGCGTCCTTGACGTCGGTGCCGTCGGCGCCGGTGTCGGCGTCGGCGTCTTCGGGCGTGGGCTGTCCGGCTTCCGCGTCCTCGGCGTCGCCTTCTTCGAAGTAGGCGTCGAGGACCGCGTCCAGCCGGTCCTCCCACTCCTGGAAGAGCGCCCGGGCCGTCGCCTCGATCTCGATCGGGTACCAGCGGCGGTCAGGCGTGTGCACCGTGATGGTGAACCGCTTGCCGAACCGCGGCGACTCCGTCTCGACCGCGGCGATCTCGTCCCAGCGGAACTCGCACGCCTCCTCGTCGAGACGGAGGCGGACGCCCCGGGCGTCGGCGGTGAACCGGGCACGGCGGTCGGAGGCCTCGAAGACGGGCCCGTCGGCGGGCTCCTCCTCGGGGGACTCCGTCTCCTCGGCGGACTCCCCCTCGACGGCGGACTCCCCGGCCGCGGGCTCCGCGCCCTTCGCGTCCTCGGCCTTCGCGTCCTCGGCGTTCACCTCCCCGGTGTCGACGACCTCGTCCTCGGCCGGCGCACCGTCCGACGGCTTCGCGGTCGCGGGCGACGTGAGCCCGGGGATGAATGCCGGGTCGAACCCGGCGCCCTCCAGGGGCTGGCTGCTCGAACCTATACGCTGCTCCACAGCGGGCAGTATGGTCGAAGATCCTGTGCCGGACACAGCCAGCCCCTACTTCGTTACGGGAGTTGCGCACCGGATCCCGGCGAGACCTAGACGAAGAGGCTCAATACGGCCGCCATCGCGAACCCGGCCACGGAGAGCACCGTCTCCAGCACGGTCCACGTCCTGAGCGTGTCGCGCTCACTGATGCCGAAGTACTTGGCCACCATCCAGAACCCGCCGTCGTTGACGTGGCTGGCGAAGATCGAGCCCGCCGAGACGGCCGTGATGACGAGGGCCGCGAAGGCCTGCGAGTGGTCGCCCCCGGCGAGCAGCGGCGCCACGATGCCCGCCGTCGTCACGATGGCCACCGTCGCCGAGCCCTGGGCGACTCGCAGCACCACCGAGATCAGGTAGGAGAGCACGATCACCGGCAGGCCGACGTCGTGGAAGGTGTCCGAGAGAGCCTGGGCCACCCCGCTCGCCTTCAGGACGGCGCCGAAGACCCCGCCCGCGCCGACGACCAGCAGGATGTTGCCGACCGGCTTCAGCGAGGCCGTCGAGACCGTCTCCAGCGACTTGCGGGACCAGCCGCGCCGGATGCCCAGCAGGTAGTAGGCGAGCAGCAGGGCGATGGTCAGCGCCACGAACGGGCTGCCGAAGAACTCGATCACCGAGCGGCCCGTGGAGGGGTCCAGGGCGATCGAGGAGAACGTGGCGGCGAGGATCAGCACCAGCGGCGTCCCGATGATCCCGACGACCGTGCCGAGCGGCACCGGGTCCTCGCGCGGCGCCACGCCCTGCGCCCGCTGCTCCTCGACGACGGCCTGCTTCGCCTCCGCCGCCGCCTCGACCATGTCCTGCGGCACGGCGACGAAGATGCGGCGGCCGACCCACGCCGCGTACGCCCAGGCCGCGAGCACCGCCGGGACGCCGCAGACGACGCCCATGAGGATGACCCAGCCGAGGTCCACGTGGAGCAGTCCGGCGGCCGCGACGGGGCCGGGGTGCGGCGGCAGGAACGCGTGCGTCATCGACAGACCGGCGAGCAGCGGCAGGCAGTACAGCAGGATCGACTTCCCGCCCCGCCGCGCGGCCGCGTAGACGATCGGGGCGAGCACGAAGATGCCGACGTCGAAGAAGACCGGGATGCCGAAGATCAGGCCGGTGAGTCCCATGGCGAGGGGCGCGCGCCGCTCGCCGAACAGGCCGAGCAGCCGGGACGCCAGCACCTCGGCGCCGCCGCTGACTTCGAGGACCGCGCCGAGCATCGTGCCCAGGCCGATGATGATCGCGACATGGCCGAGGATGCCGCCCATGCCGGACTCGACGGTGGAGACGGCGTCCGAGCGCTGGACGGTGCCGAAGAGCTCGGTCACGGACAGGCCGGCCAGCAGGCCGACGGCTATGGAGACGGCCAGCAGGGCCACGAAGGGCTGGAGTCTGACCTTGATGATCAGGTAGAGGAGGAGGGCGATGCCGAGGGCGGCGACCGTCAGGAGGCCTGCGGTGCCGTCGATCAGCAGGAGCAGCCCGCCGGTGTGGGGCGGGGCCTCGGCGGGTGCGGCCGCCGCGAACGAGGGGGACATGGGGGTCCTCTGGTCGGGTGCATCGGGCTTTCGGGCAGGGGGGATCGCGGCACGGCGCACCCCTGCGGCGGGGGCGCCGTGCCGTGCGGCCGTACCGGGTACGGGGCGAGGCGGGTGTCAGCGGGAGAGGGGTGTCGGCCGGGCAGCCGTCGGCCGGGCGGCCGTCAGCCGAGGACGGCGAGCGCGTCGATCTCGACCAGGAGGCCCGCCGGCAGGCCCACGTAGACGGTGGTGCGGGCGGCGGGCGGGGCGGTGAGGGCCTGCTCCTCGAAGTAGGCGTCGTAGAGCTCGTTGAACTCGGCGAAGTGCGCGGTGTCGGTCAGGTAGACGCGGATCATCATCACGTCGTCCCAGCCCGCCCCGCCCTCCCGCAGGATCGCCTTGACGTTGGCGAGGGTCTGCAGGGTCTGTTCGCGCAGGGTGGGCCCGGCGGGGGCCGGGGGCTTGCCCGGCTCGGCGGGGAGGAAGCCGACCTGGCCCGCCACCTGCAGGATGTTGCCCTTCCTCACGCCGTGCGAGAACTTCGCGGGCGGTGTCGTGTGCGTGCTGGGGGTGAGCGCGGTCTTGTCGGTCATGCGGCGTTCATTCCTTCGCGGCTTGCGTGATCGGGTTTCTGCCGGAGTACTCGCCGCTGACGGCGTCCGCCGCGCGGCGCACCAGCGGGAGCAGGGTGAGGAGTTCGTCGGCGGTGACGACGACGTTCGGCGCGGAGACCGACATCGCGGCGACCACCCGGCCGTCGGCGCCCCGGATCGGCGCGGCGACGCAGTTGATGGACTCCTCGTGGCCGCCGAGGTCGGTGGCCCAGCCCTGTTCGCGCACCTTCTCCAGTTCCCGCAGGAACGCGGGGGCGTTGGGCGTCGAGCGGGCCGTGTACAGGGGATAGTCGAGCTTCTCGGCGACGGCCCGCCGCTCGGGCTCGGGCAGGTCGGCGAGGAGCAGCTTGGCGACGGCGGCGACCGTGATGGCGACGGGCCGGCCGATCCGCGAGTACATGCGCACCGGGTAGCGGCTCTCCACCTTGTCGATGTACAGGACCTCGCCCTCCTCGTGGACGGCGAGGTGGACGGTGTGGCCGCAGGCCTCGTTGAGGCGGGCGAGGTGGGGGTGGGCGATCTCGCGGACGTCGAGGTTCTCCATCGCCTCCTGGGCGAGGGCGAAGAGGCGGGCGCCGAGGCGGTAGCGCTGGTCGGACTGGCGGTAGACGAGGCCGTGTTCGTGGAGGGTGCGCAGCAGCCTCAGGGCCGTCGACTTGTGGACGCCGAGGCGGTCGGCGACCTGTCCGAGGTCGGCGGGGCCTTCGGCGAGCAGCGGCAGGATGCTGAGGGCGCGGTCGACGGTCTGGCTCATGGGGTGCGTGCCTCCTCCGGTGCGGCCGGGCCTTGCGTCCAGCCCGGGCCGAGTCGCAGTCTCCCCCACGCGGTGTCGTCGAGGGCGGCGAGCCGGTCGGCGTGGCCGCGGGACGGGGGCGTGGCGAGGTCGCCGGGGACCGTGAGGGCTGCGGCCGCCATGAGGTGCCCGTGCCGGAGCCGGTCGCGCAGGGGCAGCCCGCGCAGGGTGGCGGAGAGGAATCCGGCGGCGAAGGCGTCCCCGGCGCCGACGGCGGCGACGACGTCGACCCGCGGGGCGGGGACGTGCAGGACGCGTTCCCGTTCGAAGACGGTGGCTCCGCGCGCCCCTTGTTTGACGACGAGCACCTCGGGGCCGGGCAGCGCGGCCCGTACGGCGTCGACGCCGTCCAGTCCCCACACGTCGGCCGCCTCGTCCTCGCCGACGAACACCAGGTCGGCCCCGCGGGCCAGTTCGAGCAGGACGCGGGGGCTGTTGCCGTCCGTCCACAGCCGGGGGCGGTGGTTGACGTCGAAGGAGACGAGGGGCCGGCCGGGCCGGGGGGCGGTGAGTTCGCGCAGCAGGCCGAGGCAGTCCGCGGAGAGGGCCGCGGTGATCCCGGTGAGGTGCAGCACCCGGCCGGCGCGTACGGCGTCGAGGTCGACGGTGTCGGCGGCCATCGCGGAGGCCGCGGACCCGGCACGGTAGTAGGCGACTTCGTGGTCGTCGCCCGCCCGGTCGGCGGCGGTGCGGAAGTAGACGCCGGTGGGGCGCTCCGGGTCCCTGCGCACGGAGCCGACGTCGACGCCGTAGGAGCCGATCGTCTCGACGAGGTGGTCGCCGAAGCCGTCCGCGCCGACCCGGCCGACCCAGCGCGCCGGGTGTCCGGCCGCCGCCAGGGCGCAGGCCACGTTGGACTCCGCGCCGCCGATGCCGCGTTCGAAGGAGGGCACGTCGGCGAGGCGGCCGGGGCGGGAGGGCAGGAGCGCGACCATGGACTCGCCCAGCCCGACGACGTCCACGACGTCGGGGGCGTTGCCGGATCCGGTGGCGGTCACGATCGTCGTGGCTCCTGTGCTGGTGCGGGCGAGCGAAGCGAGACGGGGGTGGGGTCCGCCCGGCCGAAGGCTGGGGGAGGCTCCGTTGACCCGGCGTTGGCCGAGATGTTAGACAGCGCTGAGCGACATACGCAATGGGCGTTGCGCACGTTGCAACGCTCCTGATCAGGGAGGTTCCATGAGTACCGAGGCACTGGCGGCGCTCGCCGGGCTGGCCGAGGAACGCGTCGACCACCGCTTCAAGGGCCTCCCTCCGGACGCCGACGGCCTCACCGTCGGCGAGCTGGCCGCCCAGCGCCGCAACCTCTTCACCGGCGGATTCACCACCCCGGTCCTGGCCCTGTCCGCGGAGCGGCTGGAGCACAACCTCGCGCTCATGGAGACGTACGCGGCCCGGCACGGCCTCGCCTTCGCGCCGCACGGCAAGACCTCCATGGCCCCGCAGCTCTTCCGCCGGCAGCTCGAGCGCGGCGCCTGGGGCATCACCCTGGCGGTCCCGCACCAGGTGTGGGTGGCGCGCGCGTACGGCGTCCAGCGGGTCTTCCTCGCCAACGAGCTGGTGGACCCGGCCGCGCTGCGCCGGATCTCCGCCGAGCTCGACTCCGACGACGGCTTCCGCTTCGTCTGCTACGTCGACTCGGTGCGCGGCGTCGAGCTGATGGACGCGGCGCTGCGCGGCGCGCGCCGCCCGCTCGACGTCGTGGTCGAACTGGCCGCCGGCGACGGCGCCCGCACCGGCGTGCGCACGGAGCGGGAGTGCGCGGCGGTCGCCGACGCGGTGGCCGCCGTGCCCACCCTGCGGCTGGTCGGGGTGGCGGGCTACGAGGGCGAGGTCCCGGGGGCCGACCCGGAGCGGGTGCACACCTGGCTGCGGCGGCTGGTCGGCCTCGCCGCCGGCTTCGACGAGGCGGGCCGGTTCACGGACGCCGAGGAGATCGTCGTCAGCGCCGGCGGCAGCGCCTGGTTCGACGCGGTCGCCGACGTCTTCGCCGGGATCGGCGAACTCTCCCTGCCCGTGCTGAAGTTGCTGCGCTCGGGCGCGTACGTCTCGCACGACGACGGCCACTACCGCAAGCTGACGCCCTTCAACCGGGTGCCCGGGGAGGGCGCGCTGGAGCCCGCGTTCCGGCTGTGGGCCCAGGTCGTCTCGCGCCCCTCCCCCGACCAGGCGTTCGTCAACGCGGGCAAGCGCGACGCGGCCTACGACCTCGACCTGCCCGTCGCGCAGACGATCCGCCGCGACGGCACACAGCGCCCCGCCACCGGCGTCGAGGTGACCGCGCTCTCCGACCAGCACGCCTGGCTGCGCACCACCGCCGAGGCGGACGTCGAGGTCGGCGACTGGATCGGCCTCGGCCTGTCGCACCCCTGCACGTCCTTCGACAAGTGGCCGCTGATCCCGCTCGCCGAGGCGGACGGCACGGTCGTCGACTACATCCGCACGTTCTTCTGAACCGCCCGAGCGGAGGCCGACCATGGAAGACCTCGTCATCCGGGACGCCGACGTCGTCGACGGCACCGGCGCGGACTCCTACCGCGCGGACGTGGTGATCGACGAGGGCAGGATCGTCTCGATCGTCAAGGAGGCGGCGGCCGCGGGCTGTCAGCGCCCGAAGGCCGTGCGGGAGCTGGACGCGGAGGGGCTCGTCCTGTCCCCCGGCTTCATCGACATGCACGCCCACAGCGACCTGGCCCTGCTGCGCGACCCCGATCACAGCGCGAAGGCCGCCCAGGGCGTGACCCTCGAGGTCCTCGGCCAGGACGGTCTGTCGTACGCGCCGGTGGACGGGTCCACCCTCGAAGGGGTGCGCCGGGCCATCACCGGCTGGAACGGCCCCGGCGACGACGTCGACTTCGACTGGCGGTCGGTGGGCGAGTACCTGGACCGGCTGGACCGCGGCTTCGAGGGCCGGGGCATCGCCGTCAACGCGGCCTACCTCGTCCCCCAGGGCACGGTCCGCGCCCTCGTCGTCGGCTGGGAGGACCGCCCGGCCACGCCGCGGGAGCTGGACCGGATGCGAGCGCTGGTGGCGGAGGGACTGGAGCAGGGCGCGGTCGGCCTGTCGTCCGGGCTGACGTACACGCCCGGGATGTACGCCGAGAACGCCGAACTGACCGCGCTGTGCCGGGTGGTGGCGCGGTACGGCGGCTACTACTGCCCCCACCACCGCAGTTACGGCGCTGGCGCGCTGGAGGCGTACGCGGAGATGGTGGAGCTGACCGCGAAGGCGGGCTGCGCGCTCCATCTGGCACACGCCACCATGAACTTCGGCGTGAACGAGGGCCGGGCCCCCGAGTTGCTGGCCCTGCTGGACGAGGCGCTCGACGCGGGCGCCGACATCAGCCTCGACACCTACCCCTACACCCCCGGCTGCACCACGCTGGCGGCCCTGCTGCCCAGCTGGGCGAGCGAGGGCGGTCCGGCCGGGATCCTGCGCCGCCTGGCGGACGACGCTACGGCCGAGCGGATCCGCCACGACCTGGAGGTGACCGGCGCGGACGGCTGCCACGGGGTGCCGGTGGACTGGGAGACGATCGAGATCTCGGGAGTGACCGACCCGGCGCTGGGCGACTTCGTGGGCCGCACGGTCCGCGCGTCGGCCGCCCGGCTCGGCGAGGCCCCGTGGACGACGGCGCGCCGTCTGCTGATCGACGACGGGCTCGGCCCGACGATCCTTCAGCACGTCGGCCACGAGGAGAACGTGCGCGCGATCATGCGCCACCGCGTCCACACCGGCGGCTCCGACGGCGTCCTGACGGGCGCGAAGCCGCACCCGCGCGCGTACGGCACCTTTCCGCGCTATCTCGGCCACTACACACGGGAGCTGGGGATCCTCACCCTGGAGGAGTGCGTGGCCCGGCTGACCGGCCGCCCGGCGGCCCGCCTCCGGCTGCCCGACCGGGGTCTGGTCCGCGAGGGGTACCGGGCCGACCTGGTGCTGTTCGATCCGCGGACGGTGGCGGCGGGCTCGACGTACGAGTCCCCGCGCACCCTGCCCACCGGCATCCCGTACGTCCTGGTCGACGGCCGCTTCGTGATCGAGGACGGCCGGCGGACGGACGTGCTGGCGGGGCGGGCGGTCCGTCGCAGTCCCATGTGACGGAACGCCCCGCCGTCCCGCGTTACGGCTTGGGCAGGGTGCACCCGCTCTTGTTCAGGCTGAGCTGGTTGCCGGTGGTGAAGCAGGCCGGGATCAGGTAGGTCTCCTCGGCGTAGTTGATGCCCTCGCGGACGGTGACGTTGCCGTTCGCGTCGACCTCGCACGGGTTGTTCTCCGTGCAGCGCTCGCCGTCCTCGTTGCCGGTGTTGTTGACGGCGACGACCTTGCCGGTGGACTGGTCGATCACCGGCGAGCCGGAGGTGCCGCCGATGGTCTGGCAGGCGGAGGTGTAGCGGACCGAGTCCTTCCAGGTCCAGTCGCCCTCCTTGAGGCGGTAGACGAACCCGTCGACGTTGCAGCTGTAGAGCCGCTTCCAGTAGCCGGACGCCACCGTGATGGCGGTGCCGGCGACCGGGTGGGTGTCCTGCACGGTCAGCGCGGAGATCCCGTACGAGCTCTTGATCGACGCGTAGGTGCTGGTGAGCTGGTAGATCGAGACGTCCGTGTCGGTCATCGTCCCGTAGGCCAGCTTGCTCGCGCGCAGGGTCGCGACCCTGGTGCCCGCGGAGTTGAGCAGGCCGAAGGTGCGGCTGGACGCCTGGTTGACGAGCACCTCGCCCGGCGCGGGGAAGCCGGTCGACAGGCAGTGGCCGTTGGAGAGCACCAGCGCCGGGTCGGTGTCCAGGGAGCTCGGGAAGCGGATGACCGATCCGGAGCAGTTGCTGAGCGCGACGGTGCCGGCGAGGTTGACGGCCCGCAGCGCGGGAGCGGCCGCCCTGGTCCCGGCCGCCTTGGCCGGGAGGGCGGAAGCCGAGGTCGCGGCGGAGGCCGCGGGCCGGGAGCTCACCGGCGCGGCGACCGCGGGCGCCGCGCCCGCTCCGGCGACGGCCAGGGCGAAGAACGCGGCGACGAGAGGCTTTCTCATGTGGGGGTCCCCTCTTATGACAGGGCGACCGGAGATCTTCCGGTCGCCCGCTGCTTTTGTCATGCGCATTGTTAGTGCGCCGAGAGGTGAGAACAAGGGTGGGTTTTCAGCCGCCGGAGGGAAGCCTTCCGCTTGGCGTCCGCACGGGCGCCCGCACCCGCCTACCTGCCCCCCTTGCCCCGCCCCCGGCCGCCCTTGCCCTTCCCGACCGGGGACGGCGGAACGGAGGACGCCTCGCCCGCCGGGGCGCGTGTGACAGCCGGGGAAGGAGTGACAGCCGGGGAAGGAGTGACGGCCGGGGAGGGAGTGACGGCCGGCCGCTTCTCGGCCGTCGTGACCGCCGGCGACGGCGACTCCTCGGCGGAGGGCGACCCGCCCGCCCCCGCGGACGCCGCGGCCCCGGCGGAACCGGTCGGCGAGGGCGACGGCGCGCCGGACCCGCCCACCACTGCGTCCGGCGCCGACCGCGTACTGCCCCGCTCCCCCCGGCCGCCCCGCCCGCCCCCGTCGGACGACCCCGACCAGGACAGGCCCACCGCCAGGACGGCCAGCACGGCCAGGGACACGAGCCCCGCCGCCCCGGCGAGGATCCTCGTCCGGCGCGCGCGCCACCCGGCCGGCGGGCGCGCGGCGCGACGGCGTTCCGCGCGTCCGCCCGTCGCCCCGGCCGGCGGAACCGGGGGAAGCCGCTGGGTCTCGTCGTACGCGTTCTCCCACCCGTGGGCCGCCGCCGGGTCGGCGTACCGCTCATAGGGGGCCGGGTCCGTCACCGCGTACGGGTGGTACACGTTCGGCCCCACCCGGGGCGCGTCATCTTCACCTGGCCTGGACATGACCGGGATTCTAGGGACAGGCGTGACGCCTGGGACGGCCGCCGCCGACGCCGTCGGCGATAACGCACCAAATCACCCGTCTCGCGTGGCGGAAAACACGCCCCACGGAGCGTTACCGGGCCGTAAGCTCCCAGACATGCAGGTGATCCAGTCGACCAAGCTCGCGAACGTCTGTTACGAGATCCGGGGGCCGGTTCTCGAGGAGGCGATGCGCCTGGAAGCGGCCGGCCACCGCATCCTCAAGCTGAACACCGGCAACCCGGCCGCCTTCGGCTTCGACTGCCCGCCGGAGATCCTGGAGGACATCCTCCGCAACGTCTCCACGGCGCACGGCTACGGCGACGCCAAGGGCCTGCTCGCCGCGCGCAGGGCCGTCGTGATGCACAACCAGACGCTCGGCATCGAGACCGACGTCGAGCACGTCTTCATCGGCAACGGCGTCTCCGAGCTGATCGTCATGGCGATGCAGGGCCTGCTGGACGACGGCGACGAGGTCCTCGTCCCGGCCCCCGACTACCCGCTGTGGACCGCCGCCGTGTCCCTCTCCGGCGGCACCGCCGTGCACTACCGGTGCGACGAGCAGTCGGACTGGATGCCGGATCTCGCCGACGTCGAGCGCAAGGTCACCGACCGCACCAAGGCGATCGTCATCATCAACCCGAACAACCCGACCGGCGCGGTGTACGACGAGGCGATGGTGCGGGGGCTGACCGACATCGCCCGCCGCCACAACCTGCTGGTCTGCTCGGACGAGATCTACGACAAGATCCTCTACGACGGAGCCGTCCACACCCCGACCGCGAAGGTCGCCCCGGACCTGCTCACCCTCACCTTCAACGGCATGTCGAAGGCGTACCGGGTGGCCGGCTACCGGGTCGGCTGGATGGCGATCTCCGGCCCCCGCGCCCACGCCGACTCCTACATCGAGGGTCTGACGATCCTGGCGAACATGCGCCTGTGCGCGAACATGCCGGGCCAGCACGGGGTGGTGGCCGCGCTCAGCGGACGCCAGACGATCGACGACCTGGTGCTGCCGGGCGGACGGCTCAAGGAGCAGCTGGACACGGCGTACGAGCTGCTCACGCAGATCCCGGGCGTCACGTGCGTGCGGCCGAAGGGGGCGCTGTACCTCTTCCCACGCCTGGACCCGTCCGTCTTCAAGATCAAGGACGACCGGCGGATGGTCCTGGACCTGCTGCGCCGCGAGAAGATCATGGTCGTCCAGGGCACCGGCTTCAACTGGCCGGAGCCGGACCACTTCCGGGTCGTCACCCTCCCCTCGGCGACGGACCTGCGGGACGCGGTCGGCCGGATCGCCCGGTTCCTGGACGGCTACGGCCAGCCTTAAACCCCGTTCCGACCGCAACTTCATGAGAGTCGCTACTTTAGACGCGATCTAAGCTAGGATGGTTTCCTGACAGCACAGGAGGCCATCCTCATGTACGAGCCGATCCGCACCCCTTCTTCCCGTGGGTCTGTCCACACCACGATGGCCGACACGCCCGCGGACTTCCCCCACCGTTCCCGCGAGGAGGAGCTGGACATCCAGCTCGCAGGCCACCTCGCGGCGCTGCTCGCCGTCACCGACGAGCTGCGAGCGGCCTCGCCCTCCGCCGACCTGGACACCGCGGCCGCACGGCTCGCGCAGCAGGTCACCCGGCTGCGGCAAGGCCGGACGCCGGTCCGCTCGCCCCTCGCCGCCGACCCGGCGAAGCCGCGCCTCGCGGCCGTGCACGAGCGGGCGCACGCCCTGGCCGGTCGCGCCCTCCTGGTCGCCGCCTCCCGCGCGGACACCTCGGCGGCGATCCTGGCGGCCCAGCGCATGGACGCGCACGCCGCCGCGCTGGTCGAGACCGGCGAACTGAGCGCCACCGGCTGACCCCCTCCTCAGGGGTCCCTCGACGGCCCCGGTCCGCGTGCACCCGCAGCGACGCGCGGACCGGGCGCCATTTTCCTCCATACCCTGTGGAGATGGGCCTGGAGTAGGCGAAGAGGCGCGCGATCGCCGACGTCTACGGGGACAAGGTCCCCTTCGGCCCCTGGACCGTGGAGACCGGCGACTTCCGGCGCTACGGGAAGGCCGGCGACCGCGTGGAGTGACCCGCCCTCGGGACGCAAGGGGAAGCTCCGGCTCCCGTTGAGTTCCGGGGCACCCCCTTCACCCTCCGTTCACCCGTTCCACCCAGGAACGCGGGGTTCCGCGAGCACGCTCCCCCTGTGAGACGAATCGCAGGAATCGTCCTCGCGGTGCTGTTGATGACGGGTGTGGTGGTCGCCGTCGTCGCGGGCCGCAGCGAAGGGGACAAGGGCACGGCAACGAAGACCGTGCGGATGGTGATCGGGTCGGAGAAGGCGGAGTTCTTCGCCGACCCGGACGTGGTGAAGGCCCTCGCCGCCAAGGGCTACGCCGTCAGGGCCGAGACCTCCGGGTCCTGGGCCATGGAGGGGCTGGACCTCAAGGGCTACGACCTCGCCTTCCCCTCCAGCCAGGCGCCCGCCACCGAACTCGCCGCGAAGTACGGGGTGCGGGGGACCCTCCCCCGCCCCTTCTACTCGCCGCTGGTCGTCGTGGCGCACAAGAACGCCGCCGGCGTGCTCGCGGCGGGCGGCCTGGCCACCCTGGACGCCGAGCACCGCGGCACGCTGAAGATGACCGCCTATCTCGACGCGGCCCGCGCCGACCGGACCTGGCAGCAGCTCAAAGGCGCGGCGAGGTACGGGGAGTTGACGGGCACGCTCTACCTGTCCAGCACCGACCCCGGGACCTCCAGCTCGGGTGCCCTGTACCTGGCCGCCGCGTCCTACGTGGCGAACGGCGGCAAGGTCGTCGCGAGCCACGCCGAGATCGAGCGGACGGCGCCCCTGCTGCACAAGCTGGTCAGCGTCCAGGGCGCCCAGCAGTCCAGCACCGACGCGGCCTTCCGGGACTTCGTCAGCGGCGCCGGCAACCCGCTCGTCCTTGTCTACGAGTCGCAGGTCGCCTCGCTCCTGGCGAACGGTCAGCAGCCGGACGACCTCGTGGTGCTCTACCCGGACACCACCGTCGACAGCGACCACACCGCCGTGCCGCTCACCGAGGACGGCGGCGCGGTCGCCCGGCTCCTGTCCACGGACCCGGCGTTGCGCAGGCTGGAGATCCGGCACGGGTTCCGTCCGCAGGGCGTCACCGCCGAGTTCGCCTCGGCCACCACCTACCTGAAGCAGCAACTGACCGGCGTCCGCCAGGCGCCCGTGCCCACCTCCGCGGTGCTGCACGAGCTGGCGCGACGGGCGCGCGGATAGGGGGAGAACACCACATGTCCGACGACATCTCCGGCTCCACGTTCACGCTCACCCCGCCCGAGGCCGTCGCCGCCGTGCCGCGCGAGAAGGCGGGCGGACTCGTCCCGGTCGAGGAGTCCGTCCGTGCGGGCATGGCCGCCAAGGCCGCCGCGTACGTCGAGGGGCTCGCCGCGCTCGACGCCCGCTCGCCCGAGTTCGCGGGCAAGGTCGGCGAGATCACCGCGCTGGGCGCCGGTGAGATGCGCACGGCCGCCGCACAGTCCAACCGCATGCTGGAGCGGACCGTCAGGAGCCTGCCGGACAAGGGCGGTGACGCCCAGTCGAAGGTCGCGGGCTCGCTCGTGGAACTGCGGCGGGTGGTCGAGGACCTGGACCCGCGCGATCTGTCGGCTGCCAAGGGGCGCAGATTGCTGTCCCGGCTGCCCGGCGGGAACAAGCTGCGCGACCACGTCGCCAAGTACGCGTCCGCGCAGGGCACGCTGAACCGGATCGTGGGCTCGCTGCGCGGCGGCCAGGACGAACTGCGGCGCGACAACGCCGCGTTGCAGACCGAGCGCGAGCGGCTCTGGGAGACGATGGGCAAGCTCCAGGAGTACGTGGTGCTGACCGACGCCCTGGACGCGGCCGTGGAGCAGCAGATCGCCGGCGCCGAGGCCGGCGACCCGGAGCGGGCCGACGGTCTGCGGGCCGACGTCCTCTTCCCGGTCCGGCAGAAGCACCAGGACCTGCTCACCCAGCTCGCGGTGTGCGCCCAGGGGTACCTCGCCATGGACGTCGTACGCCGCAACAACGAGGAGCTGATCAAGGGCGTCGACCGGGCCGCCACGACCACGGTCTCCGCACTGCGCATCTCGGTCATGCTGGCCTCCGCGCTCGACCACCAGAAGAAGGTGATCGAGCAGGTCAACGCCCTGCGCGGAACCACCGAGGATCTCATCCGGGGCAACGCGGAGATGCTCGCGACGCAGAGCGGGGAGATCCAGCGCATCGCCGCCGACCCGGCCGTCGGGGCGGAGACCCTGCGGGCCGCCTTCCAGCAGATCTACCGCACCCTCGACGCCATCGACACCTACAAGGTGCAGGCGACCGAGGCGATGGCGGTCACGGTGGAGAACCTGACGGCCGAACTCCAGCAGGCCGGCTCCTACCTGGACCGCAGCCGCTCACGGGGCGCCATGGAAGGCGGACTCGCATGAAAGACGCCCCCCGGCGCCGCCGGAGCCTTCTCGCGCTGACGGCCCTCGCCCTCCTGCTGACCGCCTGCTCGGCGAAGGACGACCCCGCCGACGACCCCGCCGCCCCCCAACCCGGCACGCTCCGCATCCTCGCCTCCAGCGAGCTGAGCGACATGGCGCCCGTGCTGGAACAGGTCCGCAAGGACACCGGCGTCACGGTCCGGCCCACCTACACGGGCACCCTGGACGCCGTGAACCTGCTGGCGAAGGGCGGCACGGACGGGAGGTACGACGCCGTGTGGCTGTCCTCCGACGACTATCTGCGGCTGCGTCCCGACGCGGCGAAGAAGATCGTCTCGGAGACGCCGATCATGTCCAGCCCGGTGGCCCTCGGCGTGCGGAGCGCCGCGCTGGACGCCCTCGGCTGGAAGGCCGGGCAGGTGACCTGGGCGCAGGTCGAGCAGGCGGTCCAGGACGGCAGGCTCACCTACGGCATGACGGACCCGGCCCGCTCGAACTCCGGTTTCGCGACGCTGATCTCGGTCGCCTCCGCGCTCTCGGGCGCCCAGTCGGCGCTGACGGACGCCGACGTCGCGAAGGCGACCCCGAGGCTGAAGGAGTTCTTCAAGGGGCAGCAGCTGACGTCGGGTTCGTCGGGCTGGCTGGCGAGCGCGTACAGCCGGCGCGGCGACGTCGACGCGCTGCTCAACTACGAGTCGGTGCTGAAGGGCATCCCGGGGCTGACGGTGATCCGCCCGACGGACGGCGTCGTCACCGCCGACTACCCGCTCTCCTCCCTCGCCGCGACCGACGCGGCGACCCGCGCGGACGTCAAGCGGGTCGCCGACGCCCTGCGCACGGAGGCCGTGCAGCGGCTGATCACCGCTCGGACGCACCGCCGCCCGGTCGTGGCCTCCGTGCCGCCGGCGGCCGGCCTGGACACGGCGCGCCGCCGTGAACTGCCCTTCCCCGGCACCCGTTCCGTCGCCGACCGGCTGCTCGACGCCTACGAGAACAAGCTGCGCCGGCCCTCGCGGACCGTGTACGTCCTCGACACCTCCGGCTCGATGCAGGGCGACCGGCTGAGCCGTCTGAAGAAGGCCCTCACCGACCTCACCGGCGACTTCCGCGACCGCGAGGAGGTGACGCTGATGCCGTTCGGGTCGGACGTGAAGAGCGTCGCCACCCATGTCGTCAGCCCGGCCGACCCGCAGACCGGGCTCGCCGCGATCCGCACGGACAGCGGGAA
The DNA here is from genome assembly GCF_003112535.1 of Streptomyces rishiriensis. Lineage (GTDB taxonomy): Bacteria > Actinomycetota > Actinomycetes > Streptomycetales > Streptomycetaceae > Streptomyces > Streptomyces rishiriensis. The sequence continues at coordinate 428,525 of NZ_BEWA01000012.1, forward strand.
GCTCAGGGCCGAGGGCGGGACCGCGGTCTACACCTCGCTGGAGAAGGCCTACGGCCACCTGGGCGCCGGCCGGGACGCCTTCACCTCCATCGTGCTGATGACGGACGGCGAGAACACCGAGGGCGACGACGCCGGTGACTTCGACGCGTTCTACCGGGGGCTCACCGGCGAGCGGCGGGACATCCCCGTCTTCACCGTCCTCTTCGGCGACTCCGACCGCTCGGAGCTCCAGCACATCGCCGAGTTGACCGGCGGCCGGCTCTTCGACGCCCGGACGGGCTCGCTGGACGGCGCCTTCGAGGAGATCCGTGGCTACCAGTAGGTTCGTCGGGTACCTGGAGTCCCGTAAGAACATCGCGGGGAGCGCCTGCGGGCTGGCGGGTCTGGCGCTGACGTTCGCGGGGGTCGCCGGGCCGCTGTGGCCGGCGGTCGTCGTCGGTCTGTACGGCGTGGGCGCGCTGGTCGCCCCGCCGGAGCGGCCGCCGCTGCCCGCCTTCCCCGATCCGTCGGCCCAACTGGACGAGGTGCGCCAGGACTTCGAGCGGCTCGGCGGCTATCTCGCGGAGGTCGAACTGCCCCCGGCCGCCGCCGGACGTCTCACCGAGCTCACCGCTCTGCTGGCGGCGCTGCTGGAACCCGGCTGGGTCGGCGAGCTCCTGGCCCAGGACCCGGACGGCGTCCACGCCCTGTCCCGGACCGTCCGCCAGGATCTGCCCGAGGCCGTCGACAGTTTCGTCCGGGCGCGCTGGTGGACGCGGATGACCCCCGGGCAGGAGCCGCCGGAGCGGCATCTGGAACGGCAGTTGACGCTCCTGCAGGAGGAGGCCGAGCGGCTGACGGCCGGGCTGCGGGAGATCGAGGCGCGGCGGCAGGAGACGCACACCCGCTATCTGGAGGACAGGAACCGGTAGGGACGGGCGAGGGCCTGTCGTCGTCCTCCCGTCGGGGCGGACGGGGGGACGACGACAGGCCCATGGCCGCGTACGCCGTTGTACGCGGCTCGCCGGTCAGCACCGCGGCCGGCCGTGACGATCACTGGTCAGGGCTCTCCCCCACTGCCCCAAAGGCGTGGGAGGTACCCCCGATGCCGGCCGCGGAGTCTTTCGGTGCGGGCGTCAGCCCAGGCGCTCCACCAGCGCGCGGTACTCGTCCCACAGTTCCTTCGGGGTGTGGTCGCCGAAGGTGTCGAGGTGCTCGGGGACCAGGGCGGCCTCCTCGCGCCAGATCTCCTTGTCGACGGTGAGGAGGTAGTCGAGGTCCTCGTCGGCGAGGTCGAGGCCCTTGGTGTCGAGGGCCTCCTTCGTCGGCAGGACGCCGATCGGGGTCTCGACGCCCTCGGCGCGGCCGTCCAGGCGCTCCACGATCCACTTCAGGACGCGGCTGTTCTCACCGAAGCCGGGCCAGACGAACTTGCCCTCGTCGTTCTTGCGGAACCAGTTGACGTAGTAGATCTTGGGCAGCTTCGCCTGGTCCCTGCCCTTGGCGACGTCGACCCAGTGACCCATGTAGTCGCCCATGTTGTAGCCGCAGAACGGCAGCATGGCGAAGGGGTCGCGGCGCAGCTCGCCGACCTTGCCCTCGGCGGCGGCGGTCTTCTCGCTGGCCACGTTGGCGCCGAGGAAGACGCCGTGGTTCCAGTCGAAGGACTCCGTCACCAGCGGGACCGCGCTCGCGCGACGGCCGCCGAAGAGGATCGCGGAGATCGGCACGCCCCGGGGGCTCTCCCACTCGGGCGCGATGATCGGGCACTGCGCGGCCGGGGTGGTGAAGCGGGCGTTGGGATGCGCGGCCGGGACGCCGGACTCGGGGGTCCAGTCGTTGCCCTTCCAGTCCGTGAGGTGGGCGGGGGTCTCCTCCGTCATGCCCTCCCACCAGACGTCGTTGTCGTCGGTGAGAGCGACGTTGGTGAAGACCGAGTTGCCCCACAGCGTCTTCATCGCGTTGGCGTTGGTGTGCTCGCCGGTGCCGGGCGCGACGCCGAAGAAGCCGGCCTCGGGGTTGATGGCGTACAGCCGGCCGTCCTCACCGAAGCGCATCCAGGCGATGTCGTCGCCGATGGTCTCGACGGTCCAGCCGGAGATCGTCGGCTCCAGCATGGCCAGGTTGGTCTTGCCGCAGGCGCTCGGGAAGGCCGCGGCCACGTACTTGGACTCGCCGGTGGGCGGGGTGAGCTTGAGGATGAGCATGTGCTCGGCGAGCCAGCCCTCGTCACGGGCCATGACGGACGCGATGCGCAGGGCGTAGCACTTCTTGCCGAGCAGGGCGTTGCCGCCGTAGCCCGAGCCGTAGGACCAGATCTCGCGGCTCTCGGGGAAGTGCGAGATGTACTTGGTGGAGTTGCACGGCCACGGGACGTCGGCCTCGCCCTCGGCCAGCGGCGCTCCGAGCGTGTGCACGGCACGCACGAAGAACCCGTCGGAGCCCAGTTCGTCCAGCACCGGCTGTCCCATGCGGGTCATGGTGCGCATGGACACGGCGACGTAGGCGGAGTCGGTGATCTCGACGCCGATCGCGGAGAGGTCCGAGCCGAGCGGGCCCATGCAGAAGGGCACGACGTACATGGTGCGGCCGCGCATCGAGCCGCGGAACAGGCCCTTCTCGCCGGCGAAGATCTCCCGCATCTCGGCGGGGGCCTTCCAGTGGTTGGTCGGGCCCGCGTCCTCCTCCTTCTCGGAGCAGATGAAGGTGCGGTCCTCGACCCGCGCGACGTCGGTGGGATCGGAGGCCGCGTAGTAGGAGTTGGGGCGCTTGACCGGGTCGAGCCTCTTGAACGTGCCCTTCTCGACGAGCTCCCCGCACAGGCGCTCGTACTCGGCCTCGGATCCGTCACACCAGACCACGTTGTCCGGCTGCGTCAGTTCGGCGATCTCGTTCACCCAGGAGACGAGTTCCTGGTGGTCGGTGGGGATGACGGGGGGAGCCGCGATGTCGCGCGCCACGATTGCTCCTAAAAAGAGGGATTTTTTGTTGGAGGCCCCGTGGGGGCTGCGACCCGGATGCTTCTCGGTGTTGACCTTGGGCGCTCATCCGGTGTCGACCGCACTCATTTGATCATCCGATGGTACCGCCCATATGTCCAGAGGGCCTCACAGGTGAGCGGAGTGAGGATGGCCACGTGTAGAGCCGCCACTTTGCGTCCACTTGACGTTCAGCCGATCGTCCATTGACCGAACTCCCCCCGAGACGCCCGCCACTCCCGGCAGTCATCCGACCGCGACGAGCCTCGACCTACGGGCGCGTAGGTACGATTGAGCGCATGACTGCGCCCGTTCCCGACGCGCCCACGGAGACGCCGGCCGCCGGCCGCGGTCCCGTGCCGCTCTCCCTGCCGCATCCGGTCAAGCCCAAGCTCCGCGGCTGGCTGCATCTCGGAATGTTTCCGGCCGCCCTCATCGCGGGTCTCGTGCTCACCGCCCTCGCCGACTCCACCCGTGGCCGCATCGCCTGCGGCGTCTACGCCCTCACCGCCTGCCTGCTGTTCGGCGTCAGCGCCCTGTACCACCGGGGCGACTGGAGCCCGCGCATGGACCGCGTCCTGCGCAGACTCGACCACGCGAACATCTTCCTGATCATCGCGGGCACCTACACCCCGCTCGCCCTGCTGCTCCTGCCGAGCTCCACCGGGCGCTGGCTGCTGTGGGGCATCTGGGCGGCGGCGCTCGCCGGGATCGCCTTCCGCGTCTTCTGGGTCGGCGCCCCGCGCTGGCTCTACACCCCCTGCTACATCGCGATGGGCTGGGCCGCCGTCTTCTTCCTGCCGGACTTCATGCGCACCGGCGGCGTCGCGGTGATGATCCTGGTGATCGTCGGCGGACTCCTCTACAGCGCGGGCGGCGTGATCTACGGCATCAAGCGCCCCAACCCCTCCCCGCGCTGGTTCGGCTTCCACGAGGTGTTCCACTCCCTGACGCTCGCCGCGTTCGTCGTGCACTACGTGGGCATCTCCCTGGTGGCGTACCGGCACGGATGACGCGGCGGCGCCCTCCCCGCCTTCTCGGCCACGGCTCTTGAGCCGTGGCCGTTTTTCGTGCGCCGGGAAACCCGAAATATTGACACCGACATCCTTTTGATAGCTACTGTCATTTCATGGCCACTCTCACGAACGCGAACTCAGACGCGGTGGAACCCGACCCCCGCCGCTGGTGGGCCCTCGGCGCCCTCGTCGCCAGCATGCTCACGCTCGGCTTCGACACGACGATCCTGAACGTGGCTCTGCCGACGATGGCCGAGCAGCTCGGCGCGAGCACGGGGCGCCAGCAGTGGATGGCGGACGCGTACGTCGTCGTCTTCGCGGCCCTGATGCTTCCGGCCGGCCTCCTCGGCGACCGGTTCGGCCGACGCCGGATGCTGATCACCGGCCTCGGGATCTTCTTCGCGGGCTCACTGGTCGGCGCGCTGGCCGGGAACGTCGACGCCGTGATCGCCGCCCGCGCGGTGATGGGCGTGGGAGCCGCCCTGATCACCCCCCTCGCACTGTCCGTGCTGCCCTCGCTGTTCGCGCCCGGGGAGCGGACCAAGGCCGTCGGCATCGTCTCCGCGGGCTCCACACTCGGCCTGCCGCTCGGACCGATCATCGGCGGCTGGCTGCTCAACCACTTCTGGTGGGGCTCGGTCTTCCTGATCAACCTGCCCATGGCCGCGCTCGGCATCGCCGCCTGCGTGTTCCTGCTGCCCGAGACCCGCGACCCCGCCTCCCCGCGGGTGGACCTCGTCTCCGCCGCGCTCACCGCGGCCGGGCTCGGCGCCCTCGTCTACGCGATCATCGAGGCCCCCACCCGCGGCTGGGGCGACCCGCTGGTACTGGCCGTGATCGCGGCGGCGGCGGTCCTGATCACCACGCTGGTCCTGCGCGAACGGCGGGTGCAACGGCCCATGCTGGACATGACGCTGCTCGCCCACCGCGGCTTCCTGTTCAACACGCTCGCCGCGACCCTGGTGATGTTCGTCCTGTCCGGGCTGCTCTTCGTGCTGCCGCCCTACCTCCAGGTCGTCCTCGGCCACGACGCCCTCGGCACCGGGGTGCGGCTGCTGCCGATGATGGGCGGGCTGATGATCGCCGCGCGGGCCGCCCAGCCCGTCGTGGCCCGGTTCGGATCGCGCGGCGTGGTGAGCGCGGGGCTGGTGGTGCTGGCCTTCGCCGCGCTGCTGGGCAGCCGCACCACCGTCGACTCCGGTTACGGCTTCACCGCGCTGTGGCTGTCGGTCGTCGGCTTCGGCTTCGGCTTCTCGGTCGTGCCCGCGATGTCGGGCGCCCTGGGCGCCCTGCCCGCCGACCGCGCCGGCAGCGGCTCCGGCCTGCTGATGACCCTGCGCCAGGTCGGCGGCGCCGTCGGCATCGCCCTGCTCGGCAGCCTGCTCGCGAGCGCCTTCCGCGACCGGCTCGACGTCACCGGGCTGCCCGCCGGCGCCGCCGACACCGCCGAAGGCTCGGTGGTCGCCGCCCAGGTGATCGCCGAGAAGGCCCACGCGGCCGGACTCGCCGCCTCCGCGAACGACGCCTACGTCCACGGCATGGACGTCGTCATGCTGGTGTGCGGGATCGCCGCCCTGGTCTCCGCGCTGCTGGCGGCCGCCTTCCTGCCCGGCGCCCGGCCCGGGCGGCCCGCCCGGGCCGCCGGATCGGAGGACTCCGCTCCCGGCATGGTGGACGCGAAGGCCGATGCCCGACAATGAGTTCCATGACGGCCGCACGCATCAGCCCTCCCGCCGACCACCCCCGACCGGGTCTGCGCGAGCGCAAGAAGATCAAGACCCGCGAGGCCATCCGCGCCGCGACCTACGCGCTGGTCGAGGAACAGGGCTACGACGCCACGACGATCGACCAGATCGCCGAACGCGCCGAGGTGTCGCCGTCGACCGTCTTCCGCTACTTCCCGACCAAGGAGGACATCGTCCTCACGGACGAGTACGACTCGGTCTTCCTGGAGGAACTGCGGGCCCGCCCGAAGGACGAGGCGTGGACGGACTCCATCCGCCACGTGATGCTGGCGGCCGCCCGCGTCGGCGTCGAGGACGACCTCGAGGTGGCCAGGCTGCGCACCCGGCTGCTGGTGGACGTCCCGGCCGTGCGCTCGCGGATGATGGAGAGCATGTCGGTCACCGGCCGGATGCTGTGCGTCGCGATCGCCGAGCGCACCGGCCGCGACCCGGACTGCCTGGAGGTCCGCGTCCACGCGATGTCGCTGATCGGAGGCCTGATGGAGACCTCCCTGTACTGGGCGGAGAAGGGTCACCAGGGCGACTTGGCCGCTCTCCTCGACCGCGCCCTGGACGTCATGGAACACGGCCTGGGCCGGGAAAAGAGCTGAGCCCCGGCGGCGCCCCCGTGCCATCCTGACCAGGTGAACGCACACCGGATCCGCGTCGAAGTCGCGCCCGAGCTGGCCCTGTTCGTCCCGCACGCCCGGCGCGCCGGCGCCACCGACCTCGCCGTCGACGGCGTCTCCACCCTCGGCCATGTCGTCGAGTCGCTCGGCGTGCCCCTCACCGAGGTCGGCGCCCTGCTCGTCGACGGCCGGGAGACGCCCGTCTCGCACATCCCGGCCGACGGCGAGTCGGTGAGCGTGCGCCCGGTCGCCCGCCCCCAGCGGGTCCCGGGCGCCCCGCTGCGCTTCCTCCTCGACGTCCACCTCGGCACCCTCGCCCGCCGGCTGCGCCTGCTCGGCGTGGACGCGGCCTACGAGTCCACCGACATCGGCGACCCGGCCCTCGCCGCCCTCTCGGCAGCCGAACAACGGGTCATGCTCAGCCGCGACCGGGGTCTGCTGCGCCGCCGCGAACTGTGGGCCGGCGCCTACGTCTACAGCACCGCCCCCGAGGAACAACTCCGGGACGTCCTGGACCGGTTCGCCCCCGAGCTGCTCCCCTGGACCAGGTGCACCGCCTGCAACGGCCTGCTGCGGCAGGCCACCAAGGACGAGGTCGCCGACCAGCTGCGCCAAGGCACCCAGCAGTCCTACGACGTCTTCGCCCAGTGCCGCTCCTGCGGCCGCGCCTACTGGAAGGGCGCGCACCACGAGCAGCTGGTCGCCATCGTGGAACGCGCCCTGACGGAGTTCGCGAGCCGGCCGGAGCCGGGGCCCGTCAGCCGCTGAGCGCCTCGCGCAGTCGCACCGGGTCGGTGGTCGGGGCGTCGCAGGTGAAGCCGCGGCACACATAGGCGGCCGGCTCGCCGTCGACCAGCGGCCGGTCGGCGAGCAGCGGGAACTCGTCGCTGCCCGCCGCGCCGAACGCGACGACGGCGCCGGGCGCGGTGCCCAGAAGCGCCGTACGGTGCAGCTCCTTCGCGGCCCCGTCGTCCGGACCCGCGCCGACGACCGCGACCTCGCGCGGGCCGTCGAGCAGCGCCTCGGCCGCGGCCAGTCCCCAGCCGATGAACCGGGGGACGCGCGGCCCGAGCGCCTTCACCACGCCCAACGCCCGTTCGGCAGCCGAACGATGGGGCTCCGAGCCGGTGTGCGCCGCATAGCCGAGCAAGGCTCCGGCCGCGGCCGTCCACCCGGAGGGCACGGCGTTGTCGGTCGGGTCCTGCGGACGCCGGATGAGCTGCTCGGCGTCCGCGGCCGTGTCGTACAGGGAGCCGGACTCGGCGTCCACGAACCGGGTCAGGACGTGGTCGAGCAGGAACCCGGCGAACTCCAGCCAGACGCCCTCCCCGGTGACGGAGGCCAGCGCGAGGAACCCCTCGGCGACGTCGGCGTAGTCCTCCAGGACACCCGCGTTGGCCCCGACCTGCCCGTCCTTGCTGGTGCGGGCGATGCGGGCCTGGTCGTCGAGATGCAGCCGCACCAGGAGGTCGGCGGCGGCGAGGGCCGCGTCGACGAGATCCGGCCGGTCGAAGTAGGCGCCCGTCTCGGCCAGCGCGGCGATCGCCAGTCCGTTCCAGGCGGCGACGACCTTGTCGTCCCGGCCGGGGGCGGGGCGTTCGGCCCGGGCCCGGAGCAGCCGGCTCCTGATCGACTCGATCCTCTCGGCGTCGAACAGGCCGTCCTGCTGAGGAAGTTGCAGAACCGAGGAGCCGTGCTCGAAGGTGCCCTCCTCGGTCACCCCGAAGTGGCGGGCGGCGAGCTCTGCGTCCTCCTCGCCCAGCACGTCCTTCAACTGCCCGGGCGTCCATGCGTAGTACGCGCCCTCGACGTGCCGGCCCGTGCCGTCGTCGCTGTCGGCGTCGAGCGCGGAGGCGAACCCGCCCTGCTCGGTGCGCAGTTCCCGCACCATGAAGTCGGCGGTCTCCAGGGCGACCCGCCGGGCGAGCTCCGAGCCCGTCGCACGCCACAGGTGCGCGTAGACCCGGCACAGCAGCGCGTTGTCGTAGAGCATCTTCTCGAAGTGCGGCACGATCCAGTCACGGTCCACGGAGTACCGGGCGAACCCTCCGCCGAGCTGGTCGTAGATCCCGCCGCGGGCCATCCGTTCACACGTGTCCCGGGCCATCTGCAGAGCGCCCTCGGCCCCGGTGCGCGCGTGGTGGCGCAGCAGGAACTCGATCACCATGGACGGCGGGAACTTCGGCGCCCCGCCGAACCCGCCGCGCTGCGGGTCGTACTCCCGGGTCAGCCCGAGCAGCGCCTGCGACAGCTCCTGCTCACCGGGGGCCAGGCTGTCGCCGTAGGAGATCTCCCGCCCCGCCAGATCCCGGACGATCTTCCCGGCGACCTCGGCGACCTCGTCCCGCCGGTCCGTCCATGCCTGCCGGACACCTTCCAGCACCTGCTTGAAGGAGGGCATGCCGTGCCGGGGCTCGGGCGGGAAGTACGTGCCGAAGTAGAAGGGCTCGGCGTCGGGCGTCAGGAACACGGTCATGGGCCAGCCGCCCTGCCCGGTGGCCGCCTGCACGGCTTCCATGTAGACGGCGTCGACGTCGGGGCGCTCCTCCCGGTCGACCTTCACGCTGACGAAGTGCTCGTTGAGACGGTCGGCGGTCTCCTGGTCCTCGAAGGACTCGTGCGCCATCACATGGCACCAGTGACACGCAGAGTATCCAACCGACAGCAGGACGGGTACACCGCGCCGTTTCGCCTCCTCGAACGCCTCGGGCCCCCACGGCCACCAGTCGACCGGATTGTCAGCGTGCTGAAGCAGATAAGGCGAGGTCATACCAGCCAACCGGTTCATACGGCCCAGCCTCTCACAGCGCCTCGCGCGACCGACGAAACGCTTACGAGCCCACTTCGCTCGGCCGAATCGCACTGGTGGGCCATCACGTGGTGGACGGCCCCTTCCCTCTCCGAGTCGGCTCGGAACAGTAGGCTGGACGCGGCAGCGCCGGACCTGTCGAGGCTCCTCGAAGGAGGTACACCATGACCGCCGAGATGGTGGCGCCCGAGTGGATGCATACGCAGATCAGCGCGGAGCAGTACGACTCCTGGTCCGAGGAGCAGTGCGCCGGCATCGAGATCGTGGACGGGATGGTCGTCGTGAGTCCGAGCGCCTCCAAGCGGCACAACCGGCTGGCGCGGATCCTGGCCAATGCCCTGGACGCGGCCGCGGGCCCGGACTGGAACGCCGACACGGACTTCGACGTCCGTCTGCAGGACGTTCCGCTCACGAACCGCCGCCCTGACGTCATCGTCTACCGGGCGGAGACCATCGACCTCACGCCCACCCGGCCCGAGCACGTACTCCTGGTCGTCGAGGTCGTGTCGCCCGGTTCGGAGACCACGGACCGGATCGTGAAGGTGGACCAGTACGCCAAGGCCGGCGTCCCCTTCTACTGGCGGGTCGAGCAGGCCGCCACCGGGGTCCCGATCGTCTACACCTACGTTCTCGATCCCGCCACCAAGGCTTACAGGAACGGCGAGTTGTTCACCGGCACAGTGAAGGCCGCCGCGCCTTTCCCTATCACGGTCGATCTTGGGATCACGTAGGGAGCGACTGGGCCCGGCGCTACCGGGGGGCCTTCGCCGAAAGCCCCTGAGCCATCGGTCTTTACGTAGCGAAGCAGACAACAGCCCTTACGGAACGTGTCCATACCGTCTCTCGTGACCGCGCCGCCAAAGCTACCTGAACGCGCAGGTTCACTGGCGCCAGTGGCAGGCGGAACAACCGACCGACGGCACAACGGGCACGTTCCGCCGCCGCGCTTCCTCGGCGGCCGCGGCCCGGTGGTTCGGTGCGCGGCCCGGTGGTTCGGTGGTGGGGTCGTCCCGCGAGCGGGGGCCTTCGCCCCCTCGCGCCGCGCGGCCGACCGCAGCACACTTGACCAAGGAAAGCGGTGACCGCCGGAGGGGGACGGTACATGCGGGACGGTCATAGGGCGGACGCCGAGCGGCTGTTGGCGCGGGCCGTGGAGGAGGAGGTGCGTCGCTCCGGCGGACGCGCCGACCGGCAGGCGCTGATGACGCGGGCGCGCGGCGCGCTGGACGACATGGCGCGGACCGCCGCCGAGGAGTACGAGGCGTACGCGCGCGCCCTGGACGAGACGCAGGCCCGGCGCGTCAGTTTCGGGCAGCGCTACGCACGCGAGGGCGGCCGAACTCCCCTGCTGGTGGCGGGCGTCGCCGCCGTGACGGCCGCGGTCGCGGACCTCGCGCTGGGCACGGGAGCGGGCACGGCTCTGGGAGCCGGGGTGACCGTCGGGGTCGTCGGCGCCGCCGCGACCGTCGTCAAGGTGGCCGGGTCGCATCTGCCGGCCGCGCACCACCGGGCCGGTGAGGCGGGACAGCCCGGCGGCGCCGAACAGTTGCGGCTGCAGTGGCTCACGGCGCTGGAGGTGCGCGGCATCCGGCCCTTCCTGGACCAGCAGCGGGTGCTGAGGGCGACGACCGGCTCGAAGAAGGTCCCCGGACCGCGGCTGCGCGGCACGGACAAGAGCGCGGCCGCCCGCGGACGCACCGTGCTGGAGCAGTCGTTCGCCCAACTGCCCGAGCTCGCCGGCCCGTTCGCCGGACGCCGGAGGGAGCTGGCGCAGATCCGGCAGTGGGTGCAGGCGTCGCGCGCCAGTACCGAGACCCGGCCCACCGTGGTCGTGCTGCACGGCGACCCCGGCAGCGGCCGCACCACGCTCGCGGTGCGGGCCGCACACGATCTGCGCGACCAGTTCCGCGGCGCGTGCGTGGTGGACCTGCGCGGCGACAGCGCGCAGGAGACGCCGCTGCCCACCCGGGACGCCCTGCTGCATCTGCTGAACCGTCTCGGCGCGCCCCGCGAGCAGCTCCTCTTCCGTGAGCGCTCCTCGGCGGAGCAGCAGGTCAAGCGGCTCGGCGAGCTCTACCACCAGCACCTGACCGGACTCCCGGTCACCGTGATCCTGGACGACGCCTCGGACCCCGAGCAGGTCCGCGCGCTCGTCCCGGAACGCTCCGAGAGCCTCGTCCTGGTCACCGCCCGCTCCCCGCTCGCGCTGCCCGCCGAACTGTCGCCCTGGGTGCACGAGCTCGCGGTGCGGCCCCTGGAGGCGGCGGGCGCGGAGGAGCTGCTGGGCGCGGCGGCCCAGGACGTCTCCGGTCCCTACGACGCCGAGTCCGCCGACCGGATCACCCGGTTGTGCGGCGGTCTGCCGCTGGCGCTGCGCGTCGCGGGCTCCTCGCTGGGCCCGCGGTCGCCGCGCGCGCTGGCGGCGGACCTCGGCGCCTACGGTCCGGTGCAGCCGGTCGAGCGCGCGCTGTGGCTGCGCTACACCGACCAGCCGGACGCGACCCGCAGGCTCCTGCGCCGGCTGGCGCTGGCCGGGCGGGCCTCCCTCGGCGCGGCGGCCGCCGCCGCGCTGCTCGCCACCGACCGCGCGGAGGCGGCCCGCCACCTCACGGCCCTCGCCGACGCCGGACTCGTCGACCACGTCCGCCGCGACCGCTACCGCCTGCACGACCTGGTCCGCGTCTTCGCCCAGGCCCGTCTTGAGGACGAGGAGCCGCAGAGCGAGCGCGCGGCGGCCCAGGAGCGTCTGATCGTCAGCTACGCCGAACTCGCCGACTCGGTGCTGCGCCTGGTCGACGGGAACGTGTCGACCCGCTCGGACCGGTTCACCCCGCACGGCTTCACCTCCCTGGACGAGGCGCTGCGCTGGCTGGACGACGAGTCGAGCTTCATCACGGCGACGCTGCGGCACGCCGAGGGCGTCGACCAGAACGCCGTGATGAGTCTGCTGGGCGCGCTGTGCGACTACTGCCTGCTGCGCGGCGACCTCTACCGGCTCGGCGAGATCAGCGAACTGGCCCAGTCGGTCGGCCAGGACCTGCTGGTGCGGTCCGTGCAGTGGCGCACCGGCATCGCGGCGCGTCAGCTGGGCGAGCTGGACAAGGCCCGCACGACGCTCAGCTCGGTCGTCGACCTCTACCTCCAGGCCCACCACGACGCGGGCGCGGCGCGCGCCCTGTGCTCGCTGGGCATCACCCTGCACCACCAGGGGCAGCTCACGCAGGCGGCGGCGAAGCTGCGGGAGGCGATGGACCTGCAGGCCGGACCCGAGCTGGCCACGGACCGTGCCTGGACGATGCACGCGCTGGCGGCGGTGGAGCGCGACCGGGCGCGTCTGGCCGAGGCGCTGGATCTCCTCACGCGCTCGCTGGTCCTGCACCGTGAGGGCGGCTCCGTGCACGGCGAGGCCTGGGCCCACTTCCAGCTGGGACAGCTGCACCTGCGCCGCGGCGACGTGGCGCGGGCGCAGAGCGACCTGCGACGGGCCCTCGACCTGTACGGCCGCACCCGTGACGCACGGGGCGAGGCCTGGGCCCTCACCCAGCTGGCCCGGGCCCGGCTGATCGCCGGGGAGCCCGGTCCGGCGGTGGAGGACCTGCGCCGGGCGGCGGCCCGGCACCGGGACAACGAGGACGCGCGCGGCGAGGCCTGGACGGTGTACTACCTGGGCCTGGCCCTGGAGGAGACGGGCGACCTCGACCGCGCCGTCCGCGAGCTGGAACGCTCCCGCTCCCTGTTCTCCCGGATGCGGGACGTCTACGGTCTGGCCTGCGCCCGCCATCACTCGGCCCGGGTCACCCGCGACCAGCGCGCGGCGCAGACCGGCTCGCTGCGCAACTCCGGGTTCGCCCGTCAGCTCCTGGTCGACGCGCGCGCCGACTTCCAGCGCATCGGCGTCGCCCACGGCGAGGCCTGGACCTGCCTGGAGCTCGCGATCGTCGACGCGGGCAACACGCGCCCGCAGGCCGCGCTGGCCCTGTGCGAGGAGGCGGCGGGGCTGTTCGCGTCCTACGGCGACCGGCGCGGCGAGGACTGGGCGCGCTTCCTGCGCTGCACCCTGCTGCCGTACGCGGCGCCGGGCGGCGTCGAGGTCGGCACTGCGGTGGCCCAGGAGGAGCTGGCCGAGCTGGTCCGGGCGGACCACCCGCTGCGCGACTCCGGGCTGACCGAGTGCCTGGAGGCCTACGGCCTGCTGCTGGAACGAGGCGTGCGCCTGGAATCGGGCTGGCAGGCCTGGCGCCTCGGCCTGGTCCCGGGCAGACCCGCCCGCGAGGTGATGGGCGTGGAGGTCAACGCCGCCCCGGACCCCACGGCCACACCTGAGACGGACCCGAGGTGAGCGCGGACCGGGGGACGGACGGACCCGAGGTGAGCGCGGACCGGGGGCGGACGGACCTCAGGTGAGCGTGGACCGAGGGACGGACGGGCTCGGGGCGAGGGCCGGTCCCGGAGTGAGACCGGCCTGGGAGCGGGCGGCGAGCGGCGGGCGGCGGCCCGCAGCCCGGAAATCCCGGGCGGCCGGGCGGCCCGGACGTGAGCAGGGGCGCGGCGAGCGGCCCGCACACCTGGTCACGCGCTCCTCGTCCGCTTTTCGTCAGCTCCTCGTCAGTCCGCCGCCCGCGCCGCGGCCGGCGCTGTCGCCTTCGGGCCTCAGCTTGCCGACGAGGGCTTGCCCGTCGTCCTGCCGCCGGCCTTCGGGCCCGGCGCCGCGGTCGCGGTGGTGTTCGCCGCCGTGCCGTTCTCCGGGGCCGCCGGGTCCGCAGGCTCCTTGAAGTCGACCTTGCCCATGTGCTTGCTCATGGACCTCATCAGGCCCCACACCGCCACCGCCATCGCCGCGAAGACGATGAAGCCGAGGACGCCGGGGGTGACCTTGTTCTCGTCGACCTCCTTGGCGAGGGGGACGAGATGCGTCATTGCCAGGCTCACGCTTGCGCTCATGTCAGGCATTGTCGCGGATGCCCGCAAAGAGGTCGTCCTCGGGGAGGGAGGTATCGACGCGGGACTTCGCGAGCTCGTACTCCTCGGTCGGCCAGACCTCCCGCTGGACGTCCATCGGAACGCGGAACCAGCCGCCGTCCGGGTCGATCTGCGTGGCGTGGGCGATCAACGCCTTGTCGCGGATCTCGAAGAAGTCGGCGCACGGGATGTGCGTGGTGAGCGTGCGCTCGCGCTGACCGAACTCCGCCCAGCGCTTGAGCCACTCGCCGTAGGGCGACTCCATGCCGCGCTCGATCAGCGCGTGGTGCAGCGCCTCGGTGCGGGGACGGTTGAAGCCCTGGTTGTAGTACAGCTTCAGCGGCCGGTACGCGGGCCCGAACTCGCCCTCGGGGTACTTCTCGGTGTCGTCCGCGCCCTCGAAGGCCACCATCGAGATCTTGTGGGTCATGATGTGGTCGGGGTGAGGGTAGCCGCCGTTCTCGTCGTAGGTGGTGATCACCTGGGGACGGAAGGAGCGGATCTGCTTCACCAGTTCGCCGGCCGCCCGGTCGACGTCCTCCAGGGCGAAGCAGCCCTCGGGCAGCGGCGGCAGCGGGTCGCCCTCGGGCAGCCCGGAGTCGACGAAGCCGAGCCATTCCTGCTTGACGCCGAGGATCTCCCTGGCCTCGTCCATCTCCTTCTTGCGTACCTCGTGGATGTGCTCCTCGATGTACTTGTCGCCCTGCAGCTTGGGATTGAGGATGGAGCCGCGCTCCCCGCCCGTGCAGGTCACGACCAGCACGTCCACCCCCTCGGACACGTACTTCGCCATGGTCGCCGCGCCCTTGCTCGACTCGTCGTCGGGGTGGGCGTGGACGGCCATCAGTCGCAGCTGGTCAGTCAAGACTCAATCCTCGGTAAGTCGGCGCCCGGAGTGACCCGGCGCGATCGCAGGCTTCTATAGTGACCGAACCGGGGGACGAAAAATTCCGCGCCGAGAGGACGATCATGAGCACGGCGAGCACGCGACTGCCCGAGGGCCGCTACGGCCGTTCCTCGGACGAGCGCGCCGACCACAAGCTCAAGATCGCCGGTGCCGTCCTGGGCGCGCTGCTCCTGGCACTGATGGGTTACTTCGCCTATCACTACGTCGGCCAGAACAAGATCAGCGCCGAGGTGATCGCGTTCAAGGCGACCTCGGACGACGCCGTGGAGGTTCACCTCGAGGTCCGCAAGGACTCCGGCACGAGCGGTTACTGCACGGTGCGCTCGCAGTCCGCGGAGGGCGCCGAGGTGGGCCGGGCGGACTTCCGCTTCTCCGGTGCGGACTCGCGCATCGACAAGGTGGTCACGCTGCGCACGACGGCGAAGGGCACGACGGCGGAGCTGCTCGGCTGCCACGCGGACTGACTCCGGGCCGTTCCCGC
This sequence comes from Streptomyces rishiriensis, assembly GCF_003112535.1. GTDB lineage: Bacteria > Actinomycetota > Actinomycetes > Streptomycetales > Streptomycetaceae > Streptomyces > Streptomyces rishiriensis. The sequence goes on from NZ_BEWA01000012.1 coordinate 444,007, forward strand.
GACCGGTGTCGCCCTCAATACGTCCACGCTGACCAGCGCCGACGTAATTCTGGTGGCTTATGTCCTCCCCCTACGGCCGCTGAATTGTTAGGCTCGTGGTTTCGCCCATCACCTGAGGAACATGCTTCTGGGCAGGGCGATGCTTTGTATTCCCAGTACCGACGAGGAGCACCTGTGACCCAGACCAGCGAGTCCGTCACCTGGCTGACCCAGGAGGCGTACAACAAGCTCAAGGTCGAGCTTGAGTACCTTACTGGTCCTGCGCGCACGGAGATCGCCCAGAAGATCGCCGCCGCGCGCGAGGAGGGGGACCTGCGTGAGAACGGCGGGTACCACGCGGCCAAGGAGGAGCAGGGCAAGCAGGAGCTCCGTGTGCGCCAGCTGACCCAGCTTCTCGAGAACGCCAAGGTCGGCGAGGCTCCGGCCTCCGCGGACGGTGCGGTGGCGCCCGGCATGGTCGTGACGATCGCCTTCGACGGCGACGAGGACGACACCACGACCTTCCTGCTCGCCTCGCGCGAGTACGCGAGCTCCGACATCGAGACCTACTCGCCGCAGTCCCCGCTGGGCACCGGCGTGATCGGTCACAAGGTCGGCGAGGACGCGGAGTACGAGCTGCCGAACGGCAAGAAGGCCTCCGTGCGCATCCTCAAGGCCGTGCCCTACGACGGCTGAGCCGGCACTCCTGCCCGGACCTGCCTGGACCTTTCCCGCTCCGGGCCTTCCCGACGAGCCCCCGGCGCCTCGTGCCGCCGGGGGTTTCGTCGTGCGGGGCGCCTTCTCACGCCGTCGCGGAGCGGTACTTGCGTACCGCCAGCGTCCGGAAGAGCACGATGATCAGCACCGAGTAGATCAGCGAGGCCCAGACCGGGTGCTGCATCGGCCAGGCGTCGGACTGCGACTGACCCGGGTTGGCGAACAGCACTCTGCAGGCCTGGACGGTGGCGCTGAAGGGGTTCCACTCGGCGACGTGCCGCAGCCAGGGCGTCATGTTGCTGGTGTCCACGAACGCGTTGGAGATGAAGGTCACCGGGAAGAGCCAGATCAGCCCGCCGGAGGTGGCCGCCTCGGGCGTGCGGACGCTCAGGCCGATCAGGGCGCCGATCCAGGTGAACGCGTAGCCGAGCAGGAGCAGCAGCCCGAAGGCTCCCAGCACCCGGCCGGCGTCGGTCCCGCCGTCCGAGCCGACCCGCCAGCCGACCAGGAGCGCGACGATCGCGAGGACCAGCAGGGTGAGCGCCGTCTGGACGAGGTCGGCGAGGGTGCGGCCGGTGAGCACCGCGCCGCGCGCCATGGGCAGGGAGCGGAAGCGGTCGATGAGGCCCTTGTGCATGTCGTCGGCGATGCCCGCGCTCGAGCCCGCCGTGGCGAAGGTGACGGTCTGCGCGAAGATGCCCGCCATGAGGAAGTTCTTGTAGTCGGTGGCGCTGGTGCTGCCGCCGATCTGCATGGAACCGCCGAACACGTAGGTGAAGAGCACGACGAACATGATGGGCTGAATGAGCCCGAAAATGACCACTTCCGGAATCCGGGCCATACGGATCAAGTTGCGTTTCGCAACGACCATGGAGTCCCGGATCGGCTGCCCGATCGGGTGGGCGGGCTGGGGCGCCGCGCCGCCTGCGGCGTCGGTGACGGCACTCATCCGACGGTCTCCTTCTCGCTCTGTCCCTTGTCTTCGCTCTCCCCCGCCTGAGCCTCCGCCTCCGCAACGTGTCCCGTCAGGGAGAGGAAGACGTCGTCGAGGGTGGGGCGGCGCAGGCCTATGTCGTCGATCTCGATGCCGCGGGCGTCGAGCTCGCGGATGACCTCGGCGAGCAGCTTGGCGCCGCCGGTCACCGGGACGGTCAGCCTGCGGGTGTGCTGCTCGACGGTGGTCTCGCCCTTGCCGAAGCCGGACAGCACCTCCCGGGCCACGGCGATGTGGTCGCGCTCGTGGACCACGACCTCCACCCGCTCGCCGCCGGTGCGGGCCTTGAGCTCGTCGGAGGTGCCGCGGGCGATGACCCGGCCGTGGTCGACGACCGCGATGTCGTGCGCCAGATGGTCGGCCTCTTCGAGGTACTGCGTGGTCAGCAGGAGTGTCGTGCCGCCGGAGACCAGACGCTTGATCACCTCCCACAGCAGTTGGCGGTTGCGCGGGTCGAGGCCGGTCGTCGGCTCGTCCATGAACATCACGGGCGGTGAGACCACCAGCGCCGCGGCCAGGTCGAGGCGGCGGCGCATGCCTCCGGAGTAGGTCTTGGCGGTGCGGTCGGCGGCGTCCGCCAGGTCGAACTGGTCGAGCAGCTCGACGGCCCGGGCCTTCGCCGCGCCGGCTCTCATCTGGTAGAGCCGGCCGACCATCTGGAGGTTCTCGCGGCCGGTGAGGTATTCGTCGACCGCGGCGAACTGGCCGGAGAGCCCGATCGAGCGGCGCACCTCGTTGGGATGCCTGAGCACGTCGAAGCCGGCGACCACGGCCCGGCCCCGGTCGGGGCGCAGCAGGGTCGTCAGACAGCGGACCGCGGTGGTCTTGCCCGCGCCGTTCGGCCCGAGCAGACCCAGGACCGTGCCCTGCGGCACGTCCAGGTCGACGCCGTCCAGAGCCTTTACGTCACCGAAGGTCTTCACCAGGCCTTCGGCGTAGATGGCGCCTGGCATATGAGTCTCCACCTCGTCGGGGATTCTTCGGAAATCCTAGGTTTGCACTTTTCGTTCCGCCTGATAGGGGAATCGGCCGAGGAGAACGAGACACACCATAACGCGATGTATCGCGTCTCACAATGGATTTACCCGAACGGGTGATCCCAAGAACGCGATGCCCCACTCCGCCACGGCGTCACCACGGCCCGCCACGGCGGACCACGGCGCACCGCGGCGCACCACGGCCTCAGTCGATGACGGTGTACCCGGCGTCGCGCAGCGCCCGGCCGACCTCGGCGCAGTGCGCCGGCCCCTTCGTCTCGAGGTGCAGTTCGACCTCCGCCTCCGTCAGCCCGAGCCGCGGATCGGTTCGCAGGTGGCTGACGTCCAGGACGTTGGCGTCGACCGCCGACAACGTCCCGAGGAGCGAGGCGAGAGCGCCCGGCCGGTCCGTCAGCCGCAGGCGTACGGCCAGGTAGCGGCCCTGCGCGGCCATGCCGTGCCGCAGAACGCGTTCCATCAGCACCGGGTCCACGTTGCCCCCGGACAGCACCGCGACGACCGGGCCCTCGAAGGCGTCGGGCGTGCTGAGCAGCGCGGCCACCGGGCTCGCCCCGGCCGGCTCGACGACCAGCTTGGCCCGCTCCAGGCACAGCAGAAGCGCCGCGGCCAGCTCGTCCTCCGTGACCGTGCGGACCTCGTCCACCAGATCGCCGACGATGGCGAACGGCACCTCGCCCGGACGGCCGACCTTGATGCCGTCGGCCATCGTCGCCGGGTGGTCGAGCGCCACCGGCCGGCCCGCCGCCAGCGAGGGCGGATAGGCCGCGGCTCCCGCCGCCTGCACGCCGACGATCCGCACGTCCGGCCGCAGCGCCTTCACCGCGACCGCGATGCCCGCCGCCAGACCGCCGCCGCCGATCCCGACGACGATCGTGCGCACCTGCGGGCACTGCTCCAGGATCTCCAGACCGACCGTGCCCTGCCCCGCGATGACGTCGGGATGGTCGAAGGGGTGGATGAACACCGCGCCGGTCTCGGCCGCGTACTCCTGGGCCGCGGCGAGCGTCTCGTCGACCACCTGGCCGTGCAGGCGCACCTCGGCGCCGTACTCGCGGGTGGCGCTGATCTTCGGCAGCGGCGCGCCCTTCGGCATGAACACGGTGGAACGCACGCCCAGCAGGGACGACGCCAGCGCCACGCCCTGGGCGTGGTTGCCCGCGCTCGCCGCGACCACCCCGGCCGCCCGCTCCTCCGGCAGCAGCCCGGCGATGCGCACGTACGCCCCGCGCAGCTTGAACGACCCCGTCCGCTGGAGGTTCTCGCACTTGAAGTGCACCGGCGCCCCGACCAGCTGGGTCAGGTGCCTGCTGCCCTCCATCGCGGTCGCCCGTGCCACGCCCGCCAGCATCTTCCGGGCGCCGCGCACGTCGTCGAGGGTGACGGGGCGAAAGGAGTCAGCCGTGCCGTAGCTCATGACTCCAGCATCGCAGTTCACAGGCGGGAACGGCCGCTGTGACCAACCTCCGAGATCGGTTTGCTCAGCGCCGGTACGACCCGCCTTCCGGCCGCGTACTCTGTCCCCCATTCCAGCAGCCCCTTCATGAAGTGAGCCCCCGGCCATGCCCACAACACCTGAAATGTCGATGGACATGACGACAGTCGGTGACACCGGTCTTCTCGACACGTTGCAGCACGAGGTCGCGGTGTTCGCCCGCCGAGCCGAGCAGACCCGGCTGGGCGGCGTCGGGCAGGTGCGCAACTCCATGGACCGCGCCGCGTACCTGCTGCTCAACCGCCTCGACAACGAAGGCCCCATGGGCGTCAAGGCGCTCGCGGCGAGCATGGGCATCGACTCCTCCACGGTCACCCGCCAGGTGGCTCCGCTCGTCGACACCGGCCTGGTCAAGCGGACCTCGCACCCCGAGGACGGGCGGGCCGTGGTCCTTCAACTGTCCCCGCGCGGACAGGCGCGGCTGGAGGAAGTCCGTTCCTCGCGGCGGCAGTTGATGGCCGAGCTGACGGACGACTGGGCGCCGGAGGAGCGCGAGACGTTCTGCGCGCTCCTCACCCGCTTCAACACCGCCCTGTCCTCGCGGATGTCCGCTCAGGGCCTTCCGGGCGCGGAGCCCTCGCAGACCGCCTCCTGACCCCGGGCACGCGCGCGGGGGGCGACTTTCCGACGGGGGTGCGCGACCCTTGACCGAAAGCCCGCCCCGGGCCTCATATGAGACCGGGGCATATGGCCGCCCAGGGGGACGCCGTCAGGCGGGAGGCTCGGTGTGCGAGACAGTCGTGCGGCCCAGGAGACCCGCCGGGCCAGGGAGTTCGAGGCGTTCGTCGCCGGTGCGGGCGGCCGGCTGCTGCACGCCGCCACGCTGCTCACGGCCGAGTCCCCCGCGGACAACCCACGCGCGCGTCACCTGCTGACGCTCGCCCTCGCGCGCACGTACGCGTGCTGGGACCGGCTGCGCGGCGAGGACCCCTACAACCGCGCCCGCGAGCAGCTGGCCATCCGCTTCGCCCACGGCGCCTGGCACGAGTACGTGTGGCGCCTGTACGACGCCCTTCCGCTCGGCCGCGCCCGTGCGCTCGGCCGCGTCCTGCCGCTCGGCCGTGGCCCGGCCCAGGGCCGGCCGACGGGCCGCCCCCGGCGGCGCCCGGCGGCCGTCGGCGTGCTGGCGTGCCTCACCCCGCAGGAACGTCTCGTGCTGGTCCTGCGGCTGTACGAGGGCGTCGCCGAGGAACAGGCGGCGGCCCTGCTCGGCCTGCCGGCGGATCGTGTTCGCGCGCTCTGCGACCGGGCGACGACGAACCTGCTGCGCCCGCCCCGCGCGCAGCCGCCCGCGGCGCGCCGGGCGAAGGCGGCCGCCTCGTGAACCGCGCCGAGCGGGAGGCCGCCGTCCGCCGGGTCATGGAGCGGACGCCGCCGCCCGTGCCGGCGGAGCTCCATCCGGACGTCGTGCGCCGGGGCAGCCGCATGGTGCGCCGCCGCCGGATCGCCCGGCGGCTTGCGTGGCTGCTGCTGTGCGCGGCGACCGTGGCGTTCGTGGTCTGGGCGGTGCGGGTGCAGCCCTGGGTGGAGCCGCCGTCGACGACGACTCCACCGCTCACGAACTGGTGAGCCCCCGGGCCCGGCAACGCGTCCGGCCGTGAGGCTCAGCCGTCCGGCCGTGGGGCTCAGCCGAGGGCCTGCTGCAGGTCCTGGAGAAGGTCGTCGACGTTCTCGATGCCCACGGACAGACGGACGAGGTCGGCGGGCACCTCCAGGGCGGAACCGGCCACGGACGCGTGCGTCATGCGCCCCGGGTGCTCGATGAGGGACTCGACGCCGCCCAGGGACTCGCCGAGGGTGAACACCTTGGCCCGGTTGCAGACCTCGACGGCCGCTTCCTCGCCGCCGGCGACCCGGAAGGAGATCATCCCGCCGAAGGCCCGCATCTGCTTGGCCGCGACCTCGTGCCCGGGGTGCTCCGGCAGACCGGGGTACAGCACGTGCGTCACGCGCGCGTGCCGGGTCAGCATGTCGGCGACCTTGCCGGCGTTCTCGCTGTGGCGGTCCATGCGCACCGACAGCGTCTTGGCGCCTCGCAGCACGAGCCAGGAGTCGAAGGGCCCGGCGACCGCGCCCATCGCGTTCTGGTGGTACGCCAGCTCCTCGCCCAGTTCGGCGTCGCCGGTGATCAGCGCGCCGCCGACGACGTCCGAGTGACCGCCCATGTACTTGGTCAGGGAGTGCACGACGACGTCCGCGCCGAGCGACAGCGGCTGCTGCAGGTACGGCGTGGCGAAGGTGTTGTCGACGACGAGCTTCGCGCCCGCGTCACGGGCGACCTGGGCGAGGGCGGCGATGTCGGTGATGCCGAGCAGCGGGTTGGAGGGGGTCTCCACCCACACGGCCTTGGTCTTGGGGGTGATCGCGGCGCGCACGGCGGCCGGGTCGCTGGTGTCGGCGACCGACCACTCCACGCCCCACCGGGCGACGACCTTCGCGAAGAGGCGGAACGTGCCGCCGTAGGCGTCGTTGGGGATGACCACGTGGTCGCCGGGGCTGAGCAGCGTACGCAACAGGCAGTCCTCGGCCGCCAGTCCGGAAGCGAACGCGAGACCCCGGCTGCCGCCCTCCAGGGCCGCGAGGTTCTCCTCCAGGGCGGTCCTGGTCGGGTTGGCGCTGCGGCTGTACTCGTAGCCGCCGCGCAGGCCTCCGACGCCGTCCTGCTTGTAGGTCGAGACCTGGTAGATCGGTGGGACGACCGCGCCCGTGAGGGGATCGGCGGTGTTGCCCGCGTGAATCGCGAGGGTCTCGAAATGCTGACTGATGTGCCTGTCGCTCATGGGCACCGAGGGTAGTCCGCTCGCGGCCCCGACGCGGGCCGGCCGACCGGCGGACGGCGTGAGCCCGGCCGGGACGAAGGTTTTCCACAGGGCCGGGGGGCGGGTTGGCCAATTGTCGGCGTGGTCTGGTTCGCTTGTGTCATGGAGATTCTGTGGGGCCTGGTCGCGCTGGTCTTGATCGGCTACGTGGCGCTGTCGCTCGTACGGCGCCGGCGCGGTGTCGTCGGGCTGGTGCCGGCGGACCACCCGGACGCGGCGGACCCGGCGACCTACGGTTTCGTGCGCACCGAGGAGCTGGACATCCGCATGCCCGGCCCCGACCAGGATCTGCTCGACGTCCTGGACGTGGTGCAGCACACGCAGGACTACCGGGCCGCGCAGCAGCTGCTGGCCGGCACCGAGACGCGGGGCGAGCTGCGCTGGCAGCGCGTGCAGGCCTTCGCGGGCGCGGCGGCGCTGGAGCTGCAGCAGCGGCCGGGCGGGGTCGGCGAGGCCCCGGGAGCGCAGTGGCTGCGGGTGTGGCGCACCGAGGCGCCCAAGGACGCGGGCGGCGCGGCGGTGCACGCCGAGTTCCTGGTGCAGCAGGCCTGGCGGACGTCGACGCCGGGCACGGACGACTTCCGGATCATCATGGAGGAGGCGAGGGAGGCCTGCGGCCAGGCGGCGCTGCTGTCCCCCGACGACCCGGTCCCGTACATCGTCGAGCTGTCGGTGGCCCGCGGTCTGCGGTACTCGCAGGCGGAGTTCGAGCAGCTCTGGCTGAACGTCCTGGACCGCGACCCGGCGCACATGGGGGCGCATCTGGCGGCGCTGCACTACTGGTGCGAGAAGTGGCACGGCTCGCGCGAGCTGGCGTACGGCTTCGCGGAGTCCGCGGCGGCGCGGGCCCCGCGGGGCTCCCTCCTCGCGGCGATGCCCCTCTTCGCGGTCTTCGAGCACCTCCCGGAGGTGAACCTGGTCCGCAGCTTCTACCAGAGCGAGGTCGTGACCAAGGCGGTGCACGGCGCGCTGTTCGCGGTGCAGGCGGCCCGGCACGACGACCCGATGCTGGCGCACGTCCGCCATCTGCTCGTGCTCTTCCTGGTGCGCTCCGAACGCTGGTCGGAGGCGATGAGCCAGCTCGTCCACGTGGACGGCCACGTCGGCGCCCTCCCCTGGACCCTCTCCCCCGACCCGGCCGGCGAGTTCGCGGTCTACCGCGCGATGGCCGTCGCGGGGTACGAGGCGAACGGCGGCAGCCCGGCGACGATGCCCCACTGACCCCGGGGCGGCGGGCGGCCGGTCTGCGGGTCACCGGACGGTGAAGCCGGCCGCCTCGGTGTCCAGCGTGCTGGTGCCGTCCTCGGCGGTGGCCAGCACGGAGACGTGCCAGGCGCCGCGCGGGGACGAGTCGGCGTAGGCCCGGGTGACCGGGACGGTGTAGGTGCACCGCACGGTGTGCGTGCCGGAAGGCCTGCAGACGGCCGACTCCACATCGGCCATGTCCTTGGCGGTCAGCCCCTTCCCGGCGAAGGACGAGTTCTCCGGCCATGCCAGCACCTTGACGCTCTTGACGCCGGAGGACGCCGTCACGTCGGTGACGAACGTCAACGACCCGGCGCGGTCGCCGTCGGGAGCGGCGTAACGGGCGGTGCTGTGCGCCAGCGTCGGAGACTGCTCGCCGGCGTGGGCGAGAGCGAAGGCGCCTGCGCCGCCGAGCACGACGACACCGGCGGCCACGGCAAGAGCGATACGTCGGGACATGGGGTTCTCCGCAACTGTCTGAACTGGATCGGGCCGGCGCTCCTCGCCTGCGCCGCTGCGCCGATACTCGCCGCGCAAGGGTCCGCCGGGCATGAGCGCGCATACTCAACTCGCCCTGAGCAAGCCGTGCTCGGCCGCCCGTGGGACAGCCGGGCGAAACCGGGTGGCCGTCCGGCCGCGCCGGTGGATCACCGAGCCGCGTTCACAGACCTTCGCCGCCCTGTGCCCCGTGGGTGACGCCGGCCGTCGTGCCGGACAGCCGGTCAGGGACGCAGGTGGGCGAGCAGCTCTTCACCGGCGGGGTATCCCTGCTCCTGGGGGAGCAGGCGGGTGGCTGCGTCCAGTTCGCCGTCCCTGACGAGTGCGTGGATCTCGTCGGCGAGCGGCGTCACGTCGCTGATGGACGCGATCCACTCGTCCGCGTAACGCGACGATGCCTCACCCGAGAGCCCCAGTTGCAGCGAGCGGTACGGCAGGGGGCGCAGGTGCAGATCGCGTTCGGGATCCCACTGGACACGGGCCGGTGCGCGCTTGAGGTCCCGCTGCCAGGCGCCGCGATCGGAATGCAGTCCGCCGACGTAACTCGCCAGGCAGGCATGGCGCAGCGCCCACTCGAAGCCGTCGCGGGTGATCTCGACGGCGAGGACGGTCTCCTGACCCTCCTTCGTGCCCCAGCCGGAGCGGTACATCATCCACAGGAAGCTGGGCTTGATCCACGTCATGCGGCCAGGCTTCCACGCGGCGGGAAAGCGGCCGTCTCGGATGGCGGGCAGTCCGATCTCAGGGGAGTACGCCTGGTAGACGGTGATCGTGGATGCCGTGTGGAGCGCGCGGATCCTGCGGTGCGGTTCTTCCATGGCGTACAGCGTGGGCCCGGCCGACTCAGGCGACCACCGATTTTCGACCGTTGCGCGACGCGACGGAGCACGGTGACCGCCGTACGGATCGCCCGGGACGGCCCTTCAGGTGATTGCCGGACGCCTCACGAGCCGGGCGGCCGTCGCAGGGGTACGCGTCTCAGCGGAGGACGAATCCAGAACGCCGTGAGGAGCTTGGTGGTGTACGCAGCAGTCCGGCGGTACGAAGGGGTGACCGATGCGGCCGAGGCCGCACGTCTCGTGAACGAGGGGTTCGTGCCGCTCATGCGCCAGGTCTCCGGCTTCGTGGCCTACTACTGGATCGATGCCGGGGACGGAGTGATGGTCTCGACCAGCGTCTTCCGGGACCAGGCGGGTGTCGACGAATCGATCTCGAGGGCGGCGCACTTCGTGCGGGACAGCCTTGCGTCGCTGCTCCCCCACCCTCCCCAGATCATGGCCGGCGAGGTGGTCGCTTCTGCATGACAGCGTTCGGACCAACCACATGAGATGGCCTCGAACGCCGTCCCGGCCTGCAGTACCCGCACGGTCGCCCTTCACAGCCCTGATCCCCTCCGGTGCGTCGGCCGCAAAGAGGGCTGTGAACACGGCTGGTGCCGGACATGGGGGACGCCCCGCGGGTCCTGCCGCTCCGGTGCGCCCTGCCCGTCCTGACCGTCCTGACCGTCCTTGTCAAGCATTTCGATCCCGTTCGAAATGCGTCATGGTCGTAGCCGCCCCGACCTACGATCGCTCGCATGCTGATTCGCCGGACATTACACATGATCGTCGTGTTCGCCGTGGCCCTCGTCGGAGCGATCGAGGGTGGGGCGGGGACGGCGCAGGCCGAGCAGAACCGGTCCTCGTACGACCGGCAGTTGCTCTTCTACAACCACTCCTACGGTGTCCTCGACCGGGAGACCGCCGACGCCGTCGAGCACTCCGCCTATCTGAGGGACTTCGCCAACTTCCAGGTCCGCACCACGACCGGGGCCGGCGGCCAGACCTGGACCGGCCGCTACCTGATGGGCCGTGAGACCTACCTGGAGCTGTTCGGAGTCGGTGACCTCCCCGGCCCGGACGGCGTCCTCGGCGCCGCCGGGATGGGCCTGTCGACCGAACGGGACGGAGACCTGGCGACCGTCGCCGAGCGGATGAGGAGCGAAGGGGCCACTCCCGTCGACTTCCTCCAGACCCGGGACTTCGGCGACGGTGTGCCCGTGCCGTGGTTCGACGCGCTCCTCACCAGCACCGAGTACGACGCCTTCCAGGCCTGGGCGATGGAGTACCGGCCGGAGTACTTCGCGGATCCTCGCAGCCACACCGAGCCGGCGAGCTTTCCCGGTGACGTCGGCCGGGAGCGCTACCTCTCCGACGACTACCGCACCCACCTGATGCGCGACGTGAGCGCCGTACACCTCGCGGTCACCGAGGGCGACCTCGCCGACACCCTGCCGCTGCTGCGGGCCGGCGGGTTCGCGGTGCGGACCCTGCCCGGCGGCGGCGTCGTGGCGGAGTGCGGCGGCACCACGATCCGGCTCGACGCCGTCCCGCGCGAGCAAGCGGGGTTGCGGCGGGTCGAGATGTCGCTCAACCGGCCGGTGAAGGACCGGCACGTGGAGCGGCTCGGCCACTCGACGCTCACCGTCGGCCCCGGCAGCCACGCCGTGTGGACGTTCACCGACAGCCCCGCACGGTAGACACGGGTACCGAGTGGTTGCCGGCGGCGGCCACGACACCGCGACGCCGTACCGCTGCCGCCGGCCCCTCCGGGCGGGCGGCAGCTCCGGCTCCAGGGGAACTCACTCCACGTCGATGCCGAAGTCCTGGACGAGTTCCTCCAGGCCGCCCGGGTAGCCCTTGCCGCCCAGGACGAAGTCCCAGTCGGCGTTCGATCTGCGGCGGAAGGAGCCGAGCACCAGGGCGGTCTCCCGGGGCCGGCCGTCGGAGACCTCGAGCCGCCCCAGCTCGGCGAGCCCGGGGTCGAGGAGGCGGATGCAGGCGTCGGTGAAACCGGACAGGTCGGCGTCCGGGTCGGCCTCCGGGTCGATCGCGGTGCTCGGAATTCGGTTGCCCGGAGCGGGTGCGCGGGGGCTAGATGGCGTCATGGCTGACATTCAGGGGTCGTACGACGATCTGTTCGCCGCGGTGCCCGCCGCGCTGGCCGTGTTGCTGGACGAGGGGGACGTCGGCGGCTCGGTGGCCGTGTTCGTGGACGGTGAGCCGGTGGTCGACGTCTGGGGCGGGTTCGCCGACGCCGAGCGCACGACTCCCTGGCAGCGCGACACCCTCGTCAACGTCTGGTCCGTCACGAAGACGATGACGGCGCTCTGCGCGCTGGTGCTGGCGGACCGGGGCGAGCTCGACATGGACGCGCCGGTGGCCCGGTACTGGCCGGAGTTCGCGGCCGCGGGCAAGGAGGGGGTCCTGGTCCGGCACGCGCTCTCGCACACGGCGGGGCTGCCCGACTGGGTCTGGCCGGTATCGGAGCTCTACGACTGGCCGACCGCCACGGCGCGGCTCGCCGCGCAGGCGCCGCAGTGGGAGCCGGGCAGCGCGGCCGGGTACCACTCGCTCACCCAGGGGTTCCTCGTCGGCGAGGTCGTGCGCCGGATCACCGGCCGTACGCCGGGCGAGTTCTTCGCCGGCGAGATCGCGGGCCCGCTGGGCGCGGACTTCCACATCGGTCTGCCGGCCGAGCACGACCACCGGGTGGCCCCGGCGGTCCCGCCGCCCTCCCGGGACGAGGACTACACCGCGAGCGCGGCCGCCGGCGATGCGGCCTCCGACGCGTCGACGGCCCCGGACTCCCCGGGCCGACCGACCGCGCTGCGGGTGCGGGACGGCAACAGTACGGCCTGGCGGCGGGCGCAGATCCCCGCCGCGAGCGGCTTCGGCAACGCCCGCTCGGTCGCCCTGGTCCAGTCGGTTCCGGCCTGCGGCGGTGCGGTCGGCGGGGTGCGGCTGCTGTCCCGGGCCGGGTGCGAGCGCGCCTGGGAGGAGCAGTTCAGCGGCCAGGACCGCCGCCTGGGCATGCCCATCAGCTGGGGCCTGGGCTACGGCCGCTTCGGCGGCACCTACGGGTGGGGCGGCTGGGGCGGCTCGACGGTCATGATCGAGCCCGAGTCGCGGATGACGGTGGCGTACGTGACGAACCAGATGCGCGAACCCGCGGCCGACACCCGGGGCATGGAGATGGTGATGGCCGCCCACGACGGACTCCAGGGGCTGCGCGCGTGAGCGGCGGAGCGGGGAGCGGAGGCGGCCCCGCGGTGTTCCTGGTCGGGGGCGGCTGGGACGAGTCCGTGGCCGACGTGGTCCACGGGCCGTTCCTGCGGGCCGCGGCGGCGCGTTCACGCCGGGGTGCGGGGGCCGTCCCGCGAATCCTGTGCGTGCTCGTCGACGAGGGCGACGGGGCCGGCGAGTTCGGCCGGTACGACGCCGCACTGCGCCGGGCGGGAGCGTGCACGCCCGTGCCGCTGCTGCTGCCGGTCGGGGAGCGGTTCGACGCCGGGGCCTTGCCCGGGGACGCCTTGGGCGTGGAGGACGCCGAGGACGCCGAGGACGTGGACGGGGTGTTCGTCTGCGGTGGTCCGACCCCCGCCTTTCAGGAGGCGTTCGCCTCCGGGACGGGCGAGTTGCTCGCCGCGCGGGGCCTCCCGTACGCCGGGTTCTCCGCCGGGGCCGTGGTCGCGGCGCGGGACGCGGTGGTCGGGGGGTGGCTGGTGGACGGGGTCCCGGTGTGCCCGCCGGACGCCGCCGAGGATCTGGAGGAGGTCGAGGTGCGGCCCGGGCTGGGGCTGGTGCCGTTCGGGGTGGACGTGCACGCCGCGCAGTGGGGGACGTCGGGCCGGCTGGCCGCCGTCGTGGCCGGCGGGCGGATCGCGCACGGGGTGGCCGTCGACGAGAACACCGTGGTCGAGGTCGCGGACGGGCGGGCGCGGGTGGCGGGGCTGGGGCGGGCCCACTCCATGCGGCCTGCTCCGGGCGGCGGGGTCGTCGTACGGTCCCACGGCCACGGGGAGTCGTTCGCCGTCGCCCGCTGATCCGCCCGCCCGGCCCGGACGCCGCCCCGGCGCCCCTCGTCGGTCCCACGCGCCGCGCAGGGCCCCCGAAGGCGTGCTCCGGGGGCCCTGCGGGCCCGCTGGTCCCGTCGGGTCCGTTCGGTCCGCGCTCCGCCCTGCCGAGGGACGCAGACAGGCACGGACACGGACACAGGCACCGACACGGGAACCGACGGGCACGGGGAAGCGGACGCGACCGTCAGATCGTCGAGGTGTCGATCACGAACCGGTAGCGGACGTCACTGGCGAGCACCCGCTCGTACGCGTCGTTGATCTCCTGCGCGGCGATCAGCTCGATCTCGGCGCCCAGGCCGTGCTCGGCGCAGAAGTCCAGCATCTCCTGGGTCTCCTGGATGCCGCCGATGCCGGAGCCGGCGAGGGTCTTGCGGCCGCCGATGACCGAGAACAGGTTGAGGGCGACGGGCTCCTCGGGCGCGCCGACGTTCACGAAGGCGCCGTCGGTCTTCAGCAGGGACAGGTAGGCGTCCAGGTTCAGCGGGGCCGAGACCGTCGAGAGGATGAGGTCGAAGGTGCCCGCCAGCTCCTTGAAGGTGTTCTCGTCGCTGGTGGCGTAGTAGTGGGCGGCGCCCAGCTTCAGGCCGTCGTCCTTCTTGCGCAGCGACTGGGACAGGACGGTCACCTCGGCGCCGAGGGCGTTCGCGATCTTGACGCCCATGTGGCCGAGGCCGCCCATGCCGAGGATCGCGACCTTCTTGCCGGGGCCGGCGTTCCAGTGCTTCAGCGGGGAGTACGTGGTGATGCCGGCGCAGAGCAGCGGCGCGGCGACGTCGAGCGCGAGGCCGTCGGGGATGCGGACGACGTAGTTCTCGTCCACGACGATCTTCTGCGCGTAGCCGCCGTAGGTGGGCTCGCCGTCCTTGCCGATGGCGTTGTACGTGCCGACGCTGCCACCGGTGCAGTACTGCTCCAGGCCTGCCTTGCAGTTGTCGCACTCACGGCAGGAGTCGACGAGGCAGCCGACGCCCACGCGGTCGCCGACGGCGAAGCGGGTCACACCGGGGCCGACCTCGGAGACGACGCCCGCTATCTCGTGGCCGGGCACCATCGGGAAGATCGCCTCGCCCCAGCCCTCCCGGGCCTGGTGGATGTCCGAGTGGCAGATTCCGGCGAACTCGATGTCGATCAGGACGTCGAACTCGCGCACCGCGCGGCGTTCGATCGTCGTGCGCTCCAGCGGAGCCTTGGCGGAGGGTGCGGCGTACGCGGCAACGGTGGTCATGCTCTGGATCTCCTAGCGGGGGGTCGTGTTCCGGCCTGCCTTCCGGCCGGCTACGACGTTCAGCCTGCCCCATCGCACACCATTCACCCAGGTCACGCCTCTGCGTACGTCTGCTGTGCCTACCACTGACGGGGTCAGGCTGGTGGGCGTACGACCGGGAATACTGGACGGCATGGACGAACGCCCCGAACCTCCCGGCGCACCCCTGGACCGGCGTGCCGAACTCAGCGAGTTCCTGCGCACCCGGCGCGCCAGGCTGAAGCCGGAGGACGTGGGGCTGCCGGACTTCGGGCGGCACCGCAGGGTGCCGGGGCTGCGACGCGAGGAGCTGGCGCAGCTGGCCGGGGTCTCGGTGGCGTACTACACGCGCCTGGAGCAGGGCAACGGGCGGAACGTGTCGGCGGAGGTGCTGGACTCCATCGCCAGGGCGCTGCGGCTCTCCGACGCCGAGCACGCGCATCTCACCCACCTGGCGAAGCCGAAGCACAAGAAGAAGCAGAGCGCGCCGCCGCAGCAGGTGCGGGGCCCGCTGCGGCAGCTGCTGGACACGATGGACTCGGTGCCGGCGTATCTCATCGGGCGGCGTACCGAGATCCTGGGCTGGAACCGGATGGCGGCGGCCGTCTTCGGCGACTGGGCGGAGCTGCCGGTGGCGGAGCGCAACTGGGCCCGGCTGGTCTTTCTGCGCCCCGACTACCGGGACCTCTTCGTGGACTGGGAGCAGAAGGCGATCGACATCGTCTGCGCCCTGCGCATGGACGCGGGCTGCTATCCGGACGACCCGCGGCTGTCCGCGCTGGTGGGGCAGCTGTCGGTGAAGAGCGAGGACTTCCGGCGGCTGTGGGCGACCCACGACGTCAAGGAGAAGAGCCACGGCGTGAAGCTGCTGAGGCATCCGCTGGTCGGCGAGCTCTCCCTGAACTTCGAGGGGTTCAGGCTGGCGGGCGACGGCGAACAGACGATGGTGACCTACCACGCCGAACCGGGATCGGCCTCGGCGGAGGCGCTGCGGCTACTGGCGAGCTGGGGGGCGGACGCGACGCGGGCGGGCTCTCAGGCGCCGTCCGCCTGAGACCCCGCCCGCCCCGATGGGACCCGTCCCGGTGGGGCCCCCGCCCGTCAGCCCCGGTACGGCGGAGCCGCGCCCCATCCCCACCGCGGCACCGGCTGCTCGGCCGGCGGCTTGGCGTCCGGGCCGGAGAAGTGGACGGCGAGCCGGGTGCCCCACTCCACATAGGCGAGGAACGCCGAACGGAACTCGGCGTCGGCCGGCAGGCCCGCCTCGTCGGCGGCGTCCTGGATGAGGTCGACCCAGCGGCGGCGCTGGGGCTCGGTGATGCCGCGGCCGAAGTGCTTGGCCACCATGTGGCTGTGGCCGCCCTGGGTCGCCGAGTAGGTCTGCGGGCCGCCGAAGACCTCGGCGAGCCAGAGGGCGACGTGCTCGGCGTGCTCGGGGGCGAGGCCCGCGAAGACCGGGGCGAGCAGGTCGTCCTGGAGCACCTTGGCGTAGAACGCCTCGGTCAGCCGGGCGAAGGCCTCCGCGCCGCCCGCCCACGCGTACAGCGTGGGCACGGCGGACCCGGTGCCGCGCACGGAGGTGACCTTGTAGTGGCGCATCTCGTCGATGTCGCCGACGTACGGGCGGATCTCCGCGAGGAAGGCCGGAAACAGGTCGGAGGTGCGAAAGCCCTGCAGGTGGTCCTCGGTCGAGGTCCAGGTGATGCGCAGGATGAAGTGGCCGAAGTCCTCCTCGCAGCGCGCGAGTTCGTAGTCGACGCAGTGCGGGGAGGCCGCGAGCTCGCGCGCGGCTCGGGTGTAAGCGGCCAGGAACTCCGCGGACCGCTCCTCGGGGATCCGGTACCGGATGTACTCGACCGTGGTGCGGGGCGTGCTTGTCTCAGGTGCCGTCATGGGGCCACGCAAGCACGAACGACCCACCGGAGGCTGGTCTTCCGGCGGGCGTTCGCTCAGCGCTCAGCGAACCGGCGTCCCGCGCCTTCTCAGGCCGACGCCGCGTTCTCCCTCACCGTGATCCTGCCCTTGCGGATCGTCGCCACCCGCGGGGCCTTCTTCGCGATCGCGGAGTCGTGGGTGACCATGACGAACGTCAGCCCGTGCTCCTTCCACATGGTGTGCAGCACGTCCATGATCTCGTCGCGCATGCTCTCGTCGAGGTTCCCGGTGGGCTCGTCGGCGAGCAGCACCTTCGGCTGTTTGACCAGCGCGCGGGCGATCGCGACGCGCTGCTGCTGACCGCCGGACATCTCGGACGGCAGGTGCCCCAGGCGCTCGCCGAGGCCCACGGACTTCAGCGCCTCGGCGGCCCGCTCGCGCCGCTCCCCGGCCTTCACGCCGAGCGGGACGAGCGCCGTCTCGACGTTCTCCTGGGCGTTGAGCGTGGGGATGAGGTTGAAGGACTGGAAGACGAAGCCGATGTTCTCGCTGCGCACCTTCGTCAGCCTGGCCTCGGAGAGCTTGGCCAGGTCGACGCCGTCGAGGACGATCTCGCCCTCGGTGGGCCGGTCGAGTGCGCCGATCATCTGCAGCAGCGTGGACTTGCCGCCGCCGGTGGGGCCCTGGATGACGAGCCGGTCGCCGTCCGGGACGGTCAGGTCGACTCCGTCGAGGGCGTGGACGGTGTCCTTGCCCCGGGTGTAGCGCTTGGTGACGCCTCTGAGTTCGTACATGGGGACTGCAACTCCTCGGTTCGGTGGGTGGGTCGGCTACTCGACGCGGCGCAGCGCGTCCGCCGGGCGCAGCCTCGACGCCCGCCAGCCGCCGAACGCCCCCGCGATCAGACCGCCGGCCACGGCGAGTGCGACCGCGACGGCCACCGTGGTGACGCTCACCGGCGCGGTCAGGGCGACGTCGAGGGTCCTGGCCGCGGCCCGGCGGCCGGGACCGCCGAAGCCGCCTCCCCCGCCGGGGCCGCTCTGGCCGCCGCCACCGCCCAACTGGGCCTGCAGGGTGGGGCTGATCGCGGTCACGGCGTATGCGCCCGCCAGGCCGAGCGCGATGCCGAGGGCCCCGCCCAGCAGTCCGTTGACCATGGCCTCGCCGACCACCTGCCGGGTGACCCGGCCGGACTTCCAGCCGAGCGCCTTCAGCGTGCCGAACTCGCGCACCCGCCGGGAGACCGCCGAGGAGGTGAGCAGGCCGGCGACCAGGAACGCCGCGATCAGCACCGCGACGGACAGCCACGTGCCCACGTCGGCGGCGAGGGAGGAGGCCGTGGAGAGGGAACCTGAGACGGTGTCCGCGAGGTCGGCGGAGGTCGTCACCGTCGTCCCGGAGACGTTCTTCTGGATGGTCGACTTGACGCTGCCGATCTTCTTCGAGTCGGTCGCCTTGACGTAGATCGTGGTGACCTTGTTCTTCGAGTCGCTGAGGGTCTGGGCCCGGGCCAGCGGGATGTAGACGTTGGCGGCGGCGTCGCCGCTGTCGGCCGTGGCGATGCCGATCACCGCGAACTTCACGCCGCTGACGGTGAGCGTGGAGCCGACCTTGAGCGACTTCTCCTTGGCGTACGCGGAGTCCACGACGGCGACCTCGGCGTCGGTCTCGGAAGCCTTGAAGGTACGGCCGCCGGTGATCGTGGAGGAGGTCAGCGGGCCGAGCTCGGGCGCGGTGACGTCGGCGCCGTAGAGGGAGTAGTTGTCGACGTCGAAGTTCGCGCCGCCGCCCTGCACTTCGCCCTGCGGGGCGCCGCTCGCCCGGCCGCCGCGAGCGCCCTGTCCGCCGCCCGCGGAGTCGCCGCCGTTCTGCTGGATCCGGCCGCGGGTGAACTGGCCGTCGATCTTGACGACCCGCAGGCTCAGTCCGCCGACCGCGTCGGCGACTCCGCTCTGCCTGCCGACCTGGGCGACGGTCGCCGTCGACAGGGTCTGGAAGCCCTGCACCATGACGCGGTCGGTGCTCTGCTGCGCGCCGGAGTCGTCGCCCTGCGCGTCGAACTGGAAGCGCGGGCGGTCGGAGGCGTTGGCGGTGGGCGAGGCGGCCTTGGTGACCGTCATGTCCGTGCCCAGGCCGTAGAGGGACTGCAGGACCTCGTCCTGGGCCTTGCCCATGCCGGACGACACGGAGGAGACCACGACGACGAGGGCGATGCCCAGGGCGAGACCGGAGGCGACGACGAGGGCCGCTCTTCTGCGGCGGCGCAGTTCGCGCCTCAGGTAGGTGAAGAACATGGCCGCAAGCTAGGTACGGCGCGTGATGACTGGATAAGGCCGAAATAAGAGACCGATGAGAACCTGAGAAGGGCGTGGTGCCCCCGGAAACACCGGTGCCGCCCCTGGGGGCGGCACCGGAACGCTGTGTGCGGACTGTCAGGACGGTCCGTCAGACGGCCGAACCCGCCTTCCACTGGGCCCAGTCCATGTTCCAGCCGTTGAGGCCGTTGTCCGGGGCCACGGTCTTGTCGCCGGTGTTCTTGACCACCACGACGTCGCCGACGATCGAGTTGGTGTAGAACCAGTAGCCCGCCGTGCCCTTGTCGTCGGCGCCCTTGGTGTCGGACAGGCCCACGCAGCCGTGGCTGGTGTTCACCGAGCCGAAGATGGACTTCGCGCCCCAGTAGTTGCCGTGCACGAAGGTGCCGGAGTTGGTGAGACGGATGGCGTGCGGGACGTCCTTGATGTCGTACTCGCCCTTGCCGTCGTCGTCGGTGAAGCCCACGGTCGCGCCGTTCATGCGCGTCTCCTTGAACTTCTCCGACATCACCATCTGGCCCTCGTACGTCTTGTTGTCGGGCGAGCCGGCGGAGATCGGGATGGTCTTGACGACCGCGCCGTTGTGCGTGACCTTCATCTGCTTGGTCTTCGCGTCGACGTAGGAGACCTGGTTGCGGCCGACCTTGAAGGTGATCGTCTTCTGCTGGACGCCGAAGACGCCCTTGGCGCCCTCCACACCGTCGAGCGAGAGCTTCAGCGTGACGGTCGAGTTCTCCTTCCAGTAGTCCTGCGGACGGCAGTCCATGCGCTGGGTGGAGAACCAGTGACAGACGACCTCCTGACCGCTGGTGGAGGTGACGGTGACGCCCTTCTGGACGGCCGCCTTGTCGGTGATCGCCTTGTTGAAGTTGATCGACACGGGCATGCCCACGCCGACGGTCGAACCGTCCTCCGGCGTGAAGTTGCCTATGAAGCTGTTGTCCGGGGAGACCGTGGTGAAGGAGGCGTTCTCGTGGGCCACCAGGCCGCCGGAGTCCTTCGCCTCGGCCGCCACCTTGTAGGTGGTGGAGCGCTCCAGCTGCTGGTTCGGCTTCCAGCTGGTCTTGTCGGCGGAGAGCGCGCCCTCGACCGCCTTGCCGTCGGCGGTGGTCATCGTCACGGCGGAGAGCGTTCCCTTGCTCACCGTGACGGTCGCCGAGTTGTTGATGGAGGCGTTGTTCGAGCCGTCCGCAGGTGTGATCTTGATCTGGGCCTCGGAGGACTTCTGCGCCGCCGCCTCGTCGGCCTTGGCCTGTGAGGAGCTGCCTCCGCCGTCCGAGGCGCCGCCGTCACCGCCGGAACACGCAGAGAGCACCAGAACACCGCCGAGCAGGGCGGACGCGGTCATCAGACCTCGACGCCGCCTACTGTCCGTCATCACACGCTTCTCCATCGTTGCCGATTGCTTGAAAACCCCGAGAGTCCCCGTCTGGAACCTTCAACGCTACGACCGGTTCCTCCCGTTCCACTTTCTCCGAAGGTGTGGGGCATGCCACGTTCACGGCACCCGTGGTGCGGGTGCCGGCTCGTGCGCCCCCCGAGACGACGTGACCCCGGACGGCGGTCGCCGTCCGGGGTCACGGGTTTCCCGCAACGCTCAGCCGATGCGGCCCTGTTCGCCCTCGGACTCGTCGTCGTCCGGGTCCCCATCCTCGTCGACATCGTCGTCGTCGAGGTCCCACTCCGGCGAATCGGGGTCGTACTCGACCCGCTCGCTGGACCAGGAGGCCTGCTGGAGTTCCACGCCGTCGACCTCGCCGACCAGGTCGAACGGGTCGACGAGGTAGGCCAGGGCCTCCGCGGTGTCCTCCGTCACAGCGCCCTCGGCGTGCGCGCGCTCGGCGTCCGGGATCCCCTCGTCCTCGGCGAGCCGTCGCAGCGCGGCCGCCGTCACCGCGTCCTCGTCATGAACCTCGAGAAGAATGTCCACCCGAATACGTACAAAACGTGATGACTCTTCAGTACTCATGGCCGGAGCGTACGGCTCATGGCTCCCGCAACTTTCCCGCGACCCGCGCCTTTCATTAGCATCGGGCCACACGGCCAATTCGCCAGCGTCACAAGGGGATCGATATTCCGTGTCATCCGCTCGCCGTCCGTTGCTGACCGCCACCGCCGCGGGGACCCTGTTGGGCGCCCTGTGGTTCGTCCCGTCCGCCAACGCGTCCCAGGACGCCCCGGTCAGAACGGAGACGACGACGCAGGTCACGACCCAGGCGCGAGCCGCGTCGACGACCACGACCGAAGCGGTGCACGCGACCCGTGCGACCGCCGGCGACGCGTCGGCCCTGACGGCCGTCCGGACCGCGGCCGACACCACGACCGACACCGCGACCGGCATCAGGGCCGACACCACGGCCGACGACGGCACCCGGCTCGCCGACACCGGAAGCTTCGACACGACCCCCTACGTCGTGGGCGGGACCACGCTGCTCACCCTCGGCGCGGGTTTCGTTTTCTACTCGATTCGCCGGGAACGTCTGGGTTTTTGAAATAACTTGACTGATCTTTGACGGCTTCTCATAGTTCGCTCATGAAGAGATCACCGGGGGCACGGCTGTGCGCCACCGCCGCCATCGGCGCACTGTCGCTCTCCCTCCTGACCGCCTGCTCCGACGACGGGGCGAAGGACGCCGGCGACGCCAAGGGCTCGGCCTCCTCCGCGGCGTCCACCGCAGCCTCCGCCGCCTCCGACGCCAAGGCGCTGCCCAAGGCCGGGCTGGAGAAGCTGCTGCTCGCCCAGGGCGAGATCAAGGGCTACAAGGTCACCTCGGGCGACGACACCCTGCCGGCCTCCAAGAGCGTGGTGAAGACCGACAAGGAGGCGTGCGCGCCGCTGGCCTACGCCATGTCCGGCCTCGCGCCCGGCGACACGGAGTCCAACGCGAGCAACACCCTGACCGAGGACAACGCGTCGGCCGCCGCCACCAAGTCCCCCGGGGACATCAGCCAGTCCGACATCGAGAGCGCCTTCAAGGTCAAGATGACCTTCGTGGGCCTCTCCTCCTACGAGGGCGACGGCGCGGAGAAGGCCTTCACGTCGGTCTCCGACGGCGTAGCGGCCTGCTCCGGCGGGTTCGGGATCACCGCCCAGGGCGAGAAGCAGAAGATCACCAAGGTCGCCTCGGAGCAGGCCTCCAAAAGCGGTGACGAGTCGGTGGCGTTCACCGTCGACTCCGACGTCGACGGCGACGGCACGGCCACCTTCCACACCCAGGTGGTGCGCAAGGGCAACACCGTGGCCTCGTTCTACACGGTGGACTTCGCCTCGCTCACGTCCACCGGCAAGTCGTCCGCCGTGCCGGCCGCCGTCGTCGCCGCGCAGGTGGCCAAGCTCAAGTGACCCCCGGCGCACACCGGGGCCCTGCCCTCGCGCCGCACGGACGCATGGGCAGGGCCCCGTACCGTGCCGGCGCTACCGCAACGGCCCGGTGACCGTCTCCGCGGCGGCGACCACGCCTCCGTCGCGCACGAACGCGTCCGCCGCCGCGAGGTCGGGCGCGAGGAACCGGTCCGGGCCGGGGCCCCGGACGCCCGCCTTGCGCACGGCCTCGATCACGGCCCGGCTCGCCGGCGCCGGGGTCAGACCCTCGCGCAGTTCGACGCCGCGCGTGGCGGCGTACAGCTCGACGGCGATCACCCGCGTGAGGTTGTCGACGGCGGTGCGCAGCTTGCGGGCCGCGGACCAGCCCATCGACACGTGGTCCTCCTGCATGGCGGAGGACGGGATCGAGTCGGCGGACGCCGGCACGGCCAGCCTCTTCAGCTCGCTGACCAGCGCGGCCTGCGTGTACTGGGCGATCATCAGCCCGGAGTCGACGCCGGCGTCGTCCGCGAGGAACGGCGGCAGGCCGTGGCTGCGGTTCTTGTCCAGCAGCCGGTCGGTGCGCCGCTCGGCGATGGAGGCGAGGTCGGCGACGGCGATGGCGAGGAAGTCCAGCACGTAGGCGACCGGCGCGCCATGGAAGTTGCCGTTGGACTCCACACGGCCGTCGGGAAGCACGACCGGGTTGTCGACGGCCGAGGCCAGCTCGCGCTCGGCGACGAGCCGGGCGTGCGCGATGGTGTCGCGGCCGGCGCCGGCGACCTGCGGGGCGCAGCGCACCGAGTAGGCGTCCTGGACCCGGGGCGCGTCGTCCTGGTGATGGCCGGTGAGCTCCGAACCCGCCAGCACCGCGAGCATGTTGGCGGCCGAGGCGCCCTGGCCCGGGTGCGGGCGGATGGCGTGCAGCTCGGGGGCGAGGACCCTGTCGGTCCCCAGCAGGGCCTCCAGCGACAGCGCGGCCGTGACGTCGGCGGACTTGTAGAGCATGTCGAGGTCGGCGAGGGCCATGACCAGCATGCCGAGCATGCCGTCGGTGCCGTTGAGGAGCGCCAGGCCCTCCTTCTCGCGCAGCTCGACGGGGGCGATGCCGTGCTCGGCGAGCAGGTCGCCGGCGGGCCGGACGACGCCGTCCGGGCCCTCCGCGTCGCCCTCGCCCATGAGCGTCAGGGCGCAGTGCGAGAGCGGGGCGAGGTCGCCGGAGCAGCCGAGGGAGCCGTACTCGTGGACGACCGGGGTGATGCCGGCGTTCAGGACGTCGGCCATGGTCTGCGCGACGCCGGGCCGGACGCCGGTGTGCCCGGAGCAGACGGTCTTCAGCCGCAGGAACATCAGCGCCCGGACGACCTCCCGCTCCACGCGCGGGCCCATGCCGGCCGCGTGCGAGCGGACGATGTTGCGCTGCAGCTGGGCGCGCAGCTCCGGGCTGATGTGCCGGGTGGCCAGGGCGCCGAACCCGGTGGAGACGCCGTAGACGGGCTCGGGCTTGGCCGCCAGCGCGTCCACGATCTCGCGGGCCGCGGCGAGGGCCGCCACCGCCTCCTCGGAGAGCTCGACGCGGGCGCCGCCGCGCGCCACGGCGAGCACGTCGGACGCGGTCACCCCGTGCGTCCCCACCACCACAGTGTGCATATCCATATTCAGGAGCGTAGTGACTGAAGACGAGGATGTCACCAGTGGAGGCGGGGTCAGCCCCTTACCGAATGCGTCACACCGTCAGGGCCGCCCCCGGAACCTGCGCCGCTCGGCGGTCCGCTCCCGCTCCGACGGCGGTTCGTCCGCCAGCCGCACCACGGGATCGTCCGGCCCCTCCCGCCCGGCGACCACCGGTCTGGCGGCCCGCACCGCCTTGGCCCGGTACTGGGCGGCGTCGGCCAGCCGGAACAGCCGCCGCGCCGAGCCCACCGGCCCGATGGGGTCCTGGGTGGAGGCGACCCCGCAGGCCACCCCCTCGCCGAGCTCCAGCTCGCCGGCCCGGCGGCAGAGCTCGCCGGCGACCTCCACGACGTCGTCGGCGGGCGGTCCCACGGCCAGCAGACAGAACTCGTCCCCGCCCAGCCGGGCGGCCAGCGCGCCCGGCAGCATCGCGCCGCACAGCGAGAGCACCGACCCGAACCGCTCCAGCAGCCGGTCCCCGACCGCGTGCCCACGGGTGTCGTTGACCCGCTTCAGCCCGTTGAGATCGCACACGACGAGGCTGACCACGACCCCCTGCGCCCGGTGCCGCTCGACCGCCTCCTCCAGCCGCACGTCGACGGCCCTGCGGTTGGCCAGACCGGTCAGGGCGTCGGTGAAGGCGAGCCGGCGCGCCTCCTCCAGCCGCTCGGTCTGGGCGAGCCCGGCGGCGACCACCGCGGCCAGCACCGTGGCGAAGTCGGCGTCGGCGCGGTCGAAGACGGCGGCGCCGACCGAGCGGGCCACGTACAGCTCGCCCCACGCCCGGCCGTGCAGCACGATCGGCGCGACCACACAGGAGCCGCGGCCCCGGCGGCGCAGGGCGGCGACCCGCTGATGGCAGTAGCCGGGGCGGCCGGCGGCCGGCCCCTGGGCCGTCTCCACCCAGGCGTTGGGCTCGCCGCCGGCCGCCCAGCGCTCGTGCAGGAACTCGGTGATCTCGGGGAACCGGTGCACCGGGTAGGCCTCGGCCTCCGGGAACTCGTCCTCGTCGGCGGCCCGGTCGCCCACGTTCACCAGGACGCGCAGCCGCCCGAGGTCGCGCTCCCACACCGAGAGCGCGGCGAAGCCCCCGGCCAGCGCGCGGCACGCGCCGAGCGCCGCCGCACGCCACGACTCGCGGGGGGTGCGCGCGGCGGCCATGCCCTGCGCGAGCGCCACCACGGCCACGAGGCGCGCGTCCTCACCCATCGGCCTCACCCCTGCCGTCGCCCATCACCCCAGGCTAGGGATATTTGGGTGAAAAAGAGACACGGAGGGGGCACTTAGAGTGACAGCGGCCGTTCCCGCGGACTCATTCGCCCGGCCACTGCGGCCGCCGCTTCTCGTTGAACGCGGCCACCCCCTCCGCCCGGTCCCCCGAGAACGCCACCGACCGCCACGCCGCGTCCTCGACCTCCAGCCCGGCCCTGAGGTCCAGCCCCTGCCCGAGCCGCAGCGCCCGCTTCGCCGCCCGCAGCCCCACCGGCGAGTTGGCGCCGATCCGCGCGGCCAGCGCGAGCGCCTCCTCCCGGTCCCGCCCCTCCTCCACCAGGACGTCCACCAGACCCAGCTCACGGGCCTCGGCCGCCGCCACCCGGCGGGCGGTGAAGATCAGCTCGGCCGCGCGGGCCGCCCCCACCCGGCGCGGCAGCAACTGCGTCCCGCCGCCGCCCGGGATCACGCCCACCGAGACCTCGGGCAGCCCCACCACGGCCGTGCCGTCGGCCACGATCAGGTCGCAGGCGAGCGCCAGCTCGAAGCCGCCGCCCAGCGCGAAGCCGTGCACCGCCGCGACCGTGGGGACGGGCAGTTCCAGCACGCCGGTGTAGGCCCCGCGCGCGAGCGGCCGCTGGCGGACCAGCTCGGCGTCGCTGAGGGAGTTGCGCTCCTTGAGGTCCGCGCCGACGCAGAACGCCCGCTCGTGCGTCGAGGTCAGCACGACCACCCGGACCTCCCGGTCCCCGCCCAGCGCCGCGCAGGCCCCGGCGATCGACCGGGCCATGTCGGTGGACACGGCGTTCATGGCCTTCGGCCGGTCCAGGACCAGCTCCGCGACGTGACCGCCGTCCCCGTGCCGGCGCACCGCCACGAACTCCCCGAACCGCTCCTCGTCCCCGACGCCCACGACACCGCTCACGACACCCTCCGGGTTAACGATGGTTAACAACTGTGATCCGATCATCCCAGCAGAGGCCCGGCAGCGAAAGAGTGAACCCGTCCTCACCGAGAGCCCCGTCCACCCGTTCGAGTGACATCCCGCCCAACTCTCCCCGCACCGCCCACAGGAGCGCATAACGTGCGTCCGCCCCGGCGCAGCGGGGCGCGATCGCCTCCGGGAGGAAACGCGATGACGAGCACGCGGACCGGGCCGGACCCGACGGCACAGGACGTGCCGGCCCCGACGGAGGCCGAGGCCGACCGGCCGTGGGCGCCGCGCCCCCGTGGCCGGCATCGCCGGCCCCGCCCCCACAAGGTGCTGTTCGCCGCCGGCGGTCTCGCCCTGGCCGCGGGGGTGCTGAGTCTCGTGCGGCTGACCCCCGACGCGGGCGGTCCCGCTGGCGTGGGCGCCGCCGAGGCCGATCCGCAGCCCGATCCCGTCGCGAGCACCGGGGCCGACACCGGTCCCGGCCGCTCGGTCGACACCGCGGCCACCGTCGCGCCCTCCCCGACCGCGCCCAGCGCGATGGGCGGCGCGAGCGCCGGCCCGGCCTCCGAGGACGGCCTCCTGCCGGGCGCCCCCGGCTCGCCGACGTCCGTCGCCCTCACCCCGGGCGCCACCTACACCCCGACCGCGACGGGCGCGGCGCCCACGCGGCACGCGGCCGGCACACCCCGGGCGCCCGAGGAGCCTCCGCCCGCGCCCACGTCGACCACGGCCCCCCGGCCCTCGGCGACGCCGGCCCCCGCCCCGGCCACGACGCCGCCCGCGCCCCAGCCGGCGCACACCGGGACCCCGCGGCAGCCGGGCGTCTGCGTCCCGGTCGTCGGCCTGTGCGTGGACCCGCTGGGAGCCCCCCTGCCGAAGCTCTAGGAAGGCCCGAGGCGCCCATGAGGACACCGGAGAGCGGAGGGCTAGTCGTCCGGGTCACCGCGTCGGGTGAGCAGCCAGGGTTCGACCACGCCGAGGCCGCGCACCGGGCGCTGCCACATCGGCTGCAGCGCGAAGCGGTACTTCGGGGGCTCCTCGCCCTCCTTCTCCGCCGCGGCCGCCTCCTCGGCGGCCTCCGCCTCGGAGGAGGGGGCGTCGCCGGTGCGGATGAGCTCCTCGGCGAAGGCGCTGTCGACCAGGACGGCGTCGCGGGGAGCTATCGACGTCAGCCGGGAGGCCAGGTTGACCGTGGTGCCGAAGACATCGCCCATCCGGGTGGTGACCGTGCCGAACGCCATGCCGACGCGCAGTTCGGGCATCGTCTCGTCGTTGCTCATCGTCTCGACCAGCAGCAGCGCGATGTCGGCGGCGGTGCCCGCGTCGTCGGCCGCGTACAGCACCTCGTCGCCGAGGGTCTTGATCAGCCGCCCCCCGCGGGCGGCCACCAGGTCGGCGGAGGTGGTCTCGAACGCCTCCACCAGTTCGCCGAGCTCCTCCTCCTCCATGCGGCGGGTCAGCCGGGTGAAGCCGACCAGGTCGGCGAAGCAGACGGCGAGCCGCCGGTCGACCATCTCCTCGTCGTCCGCGGCCTGCACGACCCGGCCCGCCGAGGCGGCCAGCTGCCGGCGCCAGACGTAGACGAGGAACTCCTCCAGCTCGGGCAGCAGCAGCTCGACGATGGGATAGGTGACCTCGGTGCGGGTCATGCCCGGCTCGGGCGGCTCGGTCAGGCCCTCCAGGAAGGAGTCGATCTGCCACTCCGCCAGCCGGGCGGTGGTCTGTCCGGTGGACCGCGCCACCTGCACGGCCATCGCCTCGCTCAGCAGTCCCGCCTCGACGAGACCCGCCAGTCGCCGCAGGGCGAGGACGTCGGCCTCGGTGAGCGCCCTGGCCTGCCCGATGTCGGCGAAGCCCATGGCCCGCCAGAAGCGCGACGCCAGCTCCATGGACACGCCCGCGCTGCGGGCCGCCTGGAAGGGGGTGTAGCGCCGCTCGGCGCCGAGGATGAGCTGTTCGAGGCGCAGCGCGAGAGGATGCGGGTCCTCACCGGGGTCGCCGGGGTCGGCGGCCGGCAGGTTGCCCCGGCCGTCCTCGCCCGCGCCGGAGCCCGTGTCGTCGACGGTCACGCCTGCTGCCCTTCCGATCTTCCGCGGTCATGTATCGACCGGCCTCAACTCTACGGCAGGTGTGCGCCAGCTCACTCCGTCCGGTCCGACGTGGGCGCGGTGCGGTCGGGGTCCCGGAGACCGTGGCGACCGCGGCGGCCGCCGGCCCTCACACCGGCCTGAGATGGACGATGTCACCCGCTCCCACCGGCTCCTGTACCCCTTCCTCCGTGGCGATCACCAGCCGTCCGTCGCCGTCGACCGCCACCGCCTCGCCGACGATCGACCGGTCCCCCGGCAACTCGGCCCGTACCGTTCGTCCCAGAGTGGCGCACCCGGCCGCGTACGTCTCCTGCAGACCGCTCTCCGCCGGATCGCCCCCGGCCTCCCGCCAGCGCCCGTACCACTCCTCCAGCGACCGCAGCACGCTCCGCAGCAGCGTGTCCCGGTCCGTGCTCACCGCCCCGGCCAGCGCCAGCGAACCCGCCTGCGGCACCGGGAGTTCCTCCGCGCGCAGGGAGACGTTGATACCGACGCCCACCACCACCGCGCTCTCGTCGGCCCGTCCGGCCCGCTCCGCGAGGATGCCCCCGGCCTTGCGTTCCTCTCCCCCGACGGTCACCAGAAGGTCGTTGGGCCACTTGAGTGCCGTGTCGACGCCGGCCGCCCGGGACAGCCCCGTCGCCACCGCCACGCCGGTGAGCAGCGGCAGCCAGCCCCAGCGGGCCACCGGCACCTCGCCGGGGGTCAGCAGCACGGAGAAGAACAGGCCGGAACGCGGCGGTGCCGTCCACCGGCGGTCCAGGCGGCCCCGGCCCGTCGTCTGCTCCTCGGCGACGAGGACCGCGCCCTCGCCCGCCCGGCCCGCGCCCGCCGCCGCGACCAGGTCCGAGTTGGTGGAGCCGGTGCGCTGCACCACGTCCACGCCCGTCCACAGGCCGCCCTCCCGGACCAGCCCCCGGCGCAGGGCCGCCACGTTGAGAGGCGGACGGTCCAGATCGGACCACCGGCCGCCGCCTGCGTCTGATGCATCTCGCGGTGTCATGCAAGCCACCCTAGGTGTGTTGAATGCCGCACTGCCGATCCGTAGGGGCAGCACTACTCTACGGATGAGTAACCGTCCCCCCTTTTGAGCAGGCAGGGAGCCGCGATCCCGATGTCCGAGCCGGAAGAGCGCCACGAGATCCAACAGACCCAAGGGATCGACGTCCACACCACCGCGGGCAAGCTCGCGGATCTCCAGCGCCGTATCCAGGAAGCGACGCACGCCGGTTCGGAACGCGCCGTCGAGAAGCAGCACGCCAAGGGCAAGCTGACGGCCCGTGAGCGCATCGGCCTCCTCCTCGACGAGGACTCCTTCGTCGAGTTGGACGAGTTCGCCCGGCACCGCTCCACCGACTTCGGCCTGGAGCACAACCGTCCGTACGGGGACGGCGTCGTCACCGGCTACGGCACGGTGGACGGACGCCCGGTCGCCGTGTTCTCCCAGGACTTCACGGTCTTCGGCGGGGCGCTGGGCGAGGTCTACGGCCAGAAGATCGTCAAGGTGATGGACTTCGCCCTGAAGACCGGCTGCCCGGTCGTCGGCATCAACGACTCCGGCGGCGCGCGCATCCAGGAGGGGGTGGCCTCGCTGGGCGCGTACGGCGAGATCTTCCGCCGCAACACGCACGCGTCCGGTGTGATCCCGCAGATCAGCCTGGTCGTCGGCCCGTGCGCGGGCGGCGCGGTGTACTCCCCCGCGATCACCGACTTCACGGTGATGGTGGACCAGACCTCGCACATGTTCATCACCGGTCCGGACGTCATCAAGACGGTCACCGGCGAGGACGTCGGCTTCGAGGAGCTGGGCGGCGCGCGCACCCACAACGCGGTGTCGGGCGTGGCGCACCACATGGCCGGCGACGAGAAGGACGCCGTCGAGTACGTCAAGCAGCTGCTGTCGTACCTGCCGTCCAACAACCTGTCCGAGGCCCCGGTGTACCCCGAGGAGGCGGACCTGTCCGTCACCGAGGAGGACCTGGAGCTGGACTCCGTCGTCCCGGACAGCGCCAACCAGCCGTACGACATGCACACGGTGATCGAGCACGTCCTGGACGACGCCGAGTTCTTCGAGACGCAGGCGCTGTTCGCGCCGAACATCCTCACCGGCTACGGCCGGGTCGAGGGCCACCCCGTCGGCATCGTGGCCAACCAGCCGATGCAGTTCGCGGGCTGCCTGGACATCACGGCCTCCGAGAAGGCGGCCCGCTTCGTCCGTACGTGCGACGCCTTCAACATCCCGGTCATCACGTTCGTGGACGTGCCCGGCTTCCTGCCCGGTGTGGACCAGGAGCACGACGGCATCATCCGCCGCGGCGCCAAGCTGATCTACGCCTACGCCGAGGCCACCGTCCCGCTGATCACCGTCATCACCCGCAAGGCGTTCGGCGGCGCGTACGACGTCATGGGCTCCAAGCACCTGGGCGCGGACCTCAACCTGGCCTGGCCGACCGCCCAGATCGCGGTCATGGGCGCCCAGGGCGCGGTCAACATCCTGCACCGGCGCACGATCGCGGAGGCGCAGGCGAACGGCGAGGACCTGGAGGCGGTGCGCGCCCGGCTGATCCGGGAGTACGAGGACACCCTCCTCAACCCGTACGTCGCGGCCGAGCGCGGCTACGTCGACTCGGTGATCATGCCGTCCGACACCCGTCGGCACATCGTGCGCGGCCTGCGTCAACTGCGCACCAAGCGGGAATCCCTGCCCCCGAAGAAGCACGGCAACATCCCCCTCTAAGGAGCCGCTGTGACGATCAAGGTCGTACGGGGCAATCCGACCCCCGAGGAGCTCGCCGCCGCCCTGGCGGTGGTCCGGGCCCGCGCCGCGGCGGCGGCGACGGAGCCGCCCGGCGCGCAGACCCCGAAGGACGCGTGGTCCGACCCGGCCCGCATCGCGGCACACCGGGTACCGCAGCCCGGCCAGGCGTCCTGGACCCGCACCTACTGGCCGTCCTAGGGGCAGCCGACCCGCTGTCCGGGCGCGCGGGGCCGTGCCGGCCCGCAGTCGAACGGCAACCGAACATCCGGTGAACGACTGCGGGCCCACAACTTGAGTACGGGTACTCAGGCGCCGCCGGCCCGCCAGGCTCCACGCTGGTGGAATGCTGTGGTCCGACCCTGAGAACGAGCCCCCCGAGGAACTCCGCGAGATGCAGGAGACCCTGCGGAGACTCGGCCTCTTCCTCGCGTTGGCCATGGTCGTGGCGATGATCGTGCTGGGGATCAGATAGCCCGCGCCGCGCGGCTAGGCTGACCGCATGCGCCGACTCGTCCTCGCCTCCCAGTCCCCCGCCCGGCTGAACCTGCTGCGCCAGGCAGGCCTCGCTCCCGAGGTGATCGTGAGCGGGGTCGACGAGGACGCCGTCACCGCCCCCACCCCCGCCGAGCTCGCGCTCGCCCTCGCCGAGGCGAAGGCCTCCGTCGTGGCCGCCCGGCCCGAGGCCAAGGGCGCCCTGGTGATCGGCTGCGACTCGGTGCTCGACCTGGACGGCGAGGCGCTGGGCAAGCCGGCGGACGCGGCGGAGGCCACCGCCCGCTGGAAGGCGATGCGCGGCCGGGCCGGGACGCTCCAGACGGGCCACTGCGTCTGGGACACCGTCAGCGGGCGCTACACCTCCGCCACCGCCTCCACCGTCGTGCGCTTCGGCGAGCCGAGCGACGCGGAGGTCGCCGCGTACGTCGCCTCGGGCGAGCCCCTGTACGTCGCCGGGGCGTTCACCCTGGACGGCCGCTCGGCCCCGTTCATCGACGGCATCGAGGGCGACCACGGCAACGTCATCGGCATCAGCCTGCCCCTCGTGCGCCGGCTGCTGGCGCGGCTGGGCGTCGGGATCACGGAGTTGTGGGCGCCGCCGGAGGCGTGACCGGCCGGGGCGGGGCGGGCGGGAGCGCGTCGGGCGGACCCCCGCCGTCGCCCTTGCCGTCCTGGGGTGTCTCGGCGACGGGCCGCTGCCGGGCGTCGTACGTCATCAGCAGCAGCACGATCAGGGCGAGCACGACCACCATGAACACGAACTGCGACACGCCCAGCAGCCCCCACGCGAAGGCGCCCAGCAGACCGTGCACGACGGCCGCGCTGATCAGCAGGACCCGCCCGAAGCCGGCGGGCGCGCGGTCGCGCAGGGCCACCAGCAGGGCGACCACGCCGCACAGGGCGAAGTAGAGGCCGAAGACGATCCCGCCGACCTTCGAGGACGTCGCCATGACGTCCGGGTCCAGGCCGGCCAGGGACATGTCCTGCCGGTCCACCACGACGCCCATGAACCAGTTCAGCGCGGCGATGCCGATCGCCTCGGCGAACAGCACGATCGCCACGACCCACGCCACCGGTCTGCGGACCACCTGTCCCCACCCACTTTCGAGCCGGACCCGAGCGGATCCGGGCAGGCTGGCCGTTACCTCACGTACGTTCGAGACACCCGGAACGCTACTAACGGGTAAACGTGGGGACAAGGGTTCTGCGCGCGGCAAAGAATCATTGGGCCATTCGTAGGGACTCCACAAAGAAACGGAGTGGGCCGCAGCACGCTCTCACAGAGACCTTGACCACACAGGAGGGCTAGGGTTTCCCGCAGGAGTGCTGCGTACGGCGGTACTACAAGGGATTTCGCGGTCGAGTGAGCCTGACATCACGCTCCGTGTGGGCAAGCTCACCTTTGGGGACGGGTCGTAGAGCCGTGTCGGCAGTCCCTAAACTCGGCTTGTTTCAAGGAGGGAGCCTCAATCGTGCGCAAGGTGCTCATCGCCAACCGTGGCGAAATCGCAGTCCGCGTGGCCCGGGCGTGCCGGGATGCCGGTATCGCGAGCGTGGCCGTATACGCCGACCCGGACCGGGACGCTCTGCATGTCCGCGCGGCGGATGAGGCGTTCGCCCTGGGCGGTGACACTCCGGGGACCAGCTATCTCGACATCGAGAAGGTGCTGAACGCGGCGCGGGAGTCCGGCGCCGACGCCGTCCACCCCGGCTACGGCTTTCTCTCGGAGAACGCCGAGTTCGCCCAGGCGGTCCTGGACGCCGACCTGATCTGGATCGGCCCGCCCCCGCAGGCCATCCGCGACCTCGGCGACAAGGTCGCCGCCCGGCACATCGCCCAGCGTGCCGGCGCGCCGCTGGTCGCCGGCACGCCCGACCCGGTCTCCGGCGCCGACGAGGTCGTCGCCTTCGCCGAGGAGCACGGGCTGCCGATCGCGATCAAGGCCGCCTTCGGCGGCGGCGGCCGCGGCCTCAAGGTCGCCCGCACCCTCGAAGAGGTGCCCGAGCTGTACGACTCGGCCGTCCGCGAGGCGGTCGCGGCCTTCGGCCGGGGCGAGTGCTTCGTCGAGCGCTACCTGGACAAGCCGCGGCACGTGGAGACGCAGTGCCTGGCCGACAGCCACGGCAACGTGGTCGTCGTGTCCACCCGTGACTGCTCCCTCCAGCGCCGGCACCAGAAGCTGGTCGAGGAGGCCCCGGCGCCGTTCCTGTCCGAGGCGCAGACGGCCGAGCTGTACGCGTCCTCCAAGGCCATCCTCAAGGAGGCCGGCTACGTCGGCGCCGGCACCGTGGAGTTCCTCGTGGGCCTCGACGGGACGATCTCCTTCCTGGAGGTCAACACCCGGCTGCAGGTCGAGCACCCGGTCACCGAGGAGGTGGCCGGCATCGACCTGGTGCGCGAGATGTTCCGCATCGCCGACGGCGAGGAGCTCGGTTACGGCGACCCGGAACTGCGCGGTCACTCCTTCGAGTTCCGCATCAACGGCGAGGACCCGGGCCGGGGCTTCCTGCCCGCCCCGGGCACGGTGACCCGCTTCGAGGCGCCCTCCGGGCCGGGCGTGCGCCTGGACGCGGGCGTCGAGTCGGGCGCGGTCATCGGCCCGGCGTGGGACTCGCTCCTGGCCAAGCTGATCGTCACCGGCGCCACCCGTGAGCAGGCGTTGCAGCGGGCGGCCCGCGCCCTGGAGGAGTTCCAGGTCGAGGGCATGGCCACGGCGATCCCGTTCCACCGCGCGGTCGTCAAGGACCCGGCGTTCGCCCCCGAACTCACCGGCAGCCAGGACCCGTTCACGGTTCACACCCGGTGGATCGAGACCGAGTTCGTCAACGACATCCCCGCCTTCTCCGCCCCGGCCGACTCCGAGGCCGAGGACGAGACGGACCGCGAGACGATCGTCGTCGAGGTCGGCGGCAAGCGCCTGGAGGTCTCCCTCCCGTCCTCGCTGGGCATGTCCCTGGCCCGCACCGGCCTCGCGGCGGGCGCCAAGCCCAAGCGCCGCGCGGCCAAGAAGTCCGGTCCCGTGGCCTCCGGCGACACCCTCGCCTCCCCGATGCAGGGCACCATCGTCAAGGTGGCCGTCGAGGAGGGCCAGGAGGTCAAGGAGGGCGACCTGGTCGTCGTCCTCGAAGCGATGAAGATGGAGCAGCCGCTCAACGCGCACCGCTCGGGCACCGTGAAGGGCCTCGCGGCGGAGGTCGGCGCCTCCGTCACCTCGGGCGCCGCGATCTGCGAGATCAAGGACTGACCCCACCGCTCGATCGTGCCGAGGCGCCCGGATCCCCGGGCGCCTCGCCGCGTTCACGGCCCCGGTAGCGCCTTGTCCGGGTCCCCGTCCGGGGACCTTCGGGGCCGGGCCCGTGCGCGGCCCCGAACACGGCCCGAGGACGACAGCCCCGGTCACCCGGGTGTGACGGCGCCGCCGAGGCAGACGTCGGCGACTCACGTCGGCGACAGACATCGGTCCCGGACGCCGGTCCCGGACGCCGGCGACAGACGTCGGTGCCTGCGTCGGCGGCCGCCGGGGTCAGCGGCGGCGCAGGTCCGCCACCCGGGCCCGCTCCCCGCCGGGGGACTGCTCGCCCAGCATCGAGGCCGCGCGCAGCCCCGCCGGAGTGCCCGGGATCTGGCCCCGGCGAGGGGCCGGCAGCGGTACGTCCCGACGCTGCTGCTGGTGGCGCGCCGGGACGGCATCACCCCCCTGGCCTCCCGACGCCCCGGCCACGGCGATCTGCACCCCCTGGTCCGCCAGGGCCTGCAGTTCGGTGGCGGCGCGGTCGTCGTGCGCGGGCGGCTCGTCGGTCACCAGACGGGTGATGAGGTCCGTGGGCACCGTCTGGAACATGGTGTCGGTGCCGAGCTTGGTGTGGTCGGCGAGGACCACGACCTCGGCGGCGGCCTGCACCAGAGCCCGGTCCACGGACGCCGACAGCATGTTGGACGTGGACAGCCCGCGCTCGGCGGTCAGCCCGCTCCCGGAGAGGAAGGCCCGCGACACCCTCAGCCCCTGCAGGGACTGCTCGGCGCCGCTCCCGACGAGGGCGTAGTTGGAGCCGCGAAGGGTGCCGCCGGTCATCACGACCTCGACCCGGTTGGCATGGGCCAACGCCTGGGCCACCAGAAGGGAGTTGGTGACGACGGTCAGTCCGGGCACCCGGGCGAGCCGGCGGGCCAGCTCCTGTGTCGTGGTGCCCGCCCCGACCACGATGGCCTCGCCCTCTTCGACGAAGTTGGCGGCGAGGTCCGCGATGGCGGTCTTTTCGGCGGTCGCGAGATGGGATTTCTGCGGAAAGCCGGATTCTCGCGTGAACCCGCCCGGCAATACCGCACCGCCGTGCCGGCGGTCGAGGAGTCCTTCTGCCTCCAGTGCGCGCACGTCCCGCCGTACGGTCACTTCGGAGGTCTGGACGACGCGGGCGAGTTCACGGAGCGACACGGCCCCGTTCGCTCGCACCATTTCGAGGATCAATTGACGACGTTCTGCAGCGAACACGAAACTGACAGTAACGCGGACGACCGTCTGCTTTCAGCTCTTTGCGCCGAATAGTAGAAGTTGTTCGCACAGAGGGACGGGCGATGGTATAAGGCGCAACTCCGGTGCACATGCCTCCCGCACGGTCCGGCGACCGGACGCGTCCGGGCCGTCAACTCCCCATGACCGGCGCGGAGTCCGGCGGGTCGCCGCAGACGGCCGTCAGGCCTCGCCCGCCGTCTTGCGGGTGTGCAGCTGTCGCGCCACCTCCGCGATCGACCCGGAAAGGGACGGGTACACGGTGAACGCGTTCGCGATCTGTTCGACCGTCAGGTTGTTGTCGACGGCGATCGAGATGGGGTGGATCAGTTCCGAGGCGCGAGGCGCCACGACCACGCCGCCGACGACGATCCCGGTGCCGGGCCGGCAGAAGATCTTGACGAAGCCGTCGCGGATGCCCTGCATCTTGGCGCGCGGGTTGCGCAGCAGCGGCAGCTTGACGACCCGGGCGTCGATCTTCCCGCCGTCCACGTCGGCCTGGCTGTAGCCGACGGTGGCGATCTCGGGGTCGGTGAAGACGTTGGAGGAGACGGTCTTCAGGTTGAGCGGGGCCACCGCGTCGCCGAGGAAGTGGTACATGGCGATGCGGCCCTGCATGGCGGCGACGGAGGCCAGGGCGAAGATCCCGGTCACGTCTCCGGCGGCGTACACGCCCGGGGCGGTGGTGCGGCTGACCTTGTCGGTCCAGATGTGCCCGGACTCGCGGACCTTGACCCCCGCCTCCTCCAGCCCCATCCCCTCGCTGTTGGGGATGGCGCCGACGGCCATGAGGCAGTGCGAGCCGGTGATGACGCGGCCGTCGGACAGGGTGACCTCGACCCGGTCGCCGACCCGCTTGGCGGACTCGGCGCGCGAGCGGGCCATGACGTTCATGCCGCGACGGCGGAAGACGTCCTCCAGGACGGCCGCCGCGTCCGGGTCCTCGCCGGGCAGCACGCGGTCGCGCGAGGAGACCAGGGTGACCTTGGAGCCGAGGGCCTGGTAGGCGCCGGCGAACTCCGCGCCGGTGACGCCCGAGCCGACCACGATGAGCTCCTCGGGCAGCTCGGCGAGGTCGTAGACCTGGGTCCAGTTCAGGATGCGCTCGCCGTCGGGCTGGGCGTCCGGCAGCTCGCGCGGGTGGGCGCCGGTGGCGAGCAGGACGGCGTCGGCGGTGAGGGTCTCCTCGGTGCCGTCGGCGGCGCTGACCACGACCTTGCGGGAGCCGTCGAGGGCCTGCATGCCCTCCAGCCGGCCACGGCCGCGCAGCACGCGGGCGCCGGCCCGGGTGACGGAGGCGGTGATGTCGTGCGACTGGGCGAGCGCGAGGCGCTTCACCCGGCGGTTGACCTTGCCGAGGTCGACCCCGACGACCCGGGCCGCCTGCTCCAGCGGCGGGGTGTCGTCGGCGACGATGATGCCGAGCTCCTCGTACGAGGAGTCGAAGGTGGTCATCACCTCGGCCGTGGCGATCAGGGTCTTCGACGGCACGCAGTCGGTCAGCACCGACGCTCCGCCCAGACCGTCGCAGTCGACGACGGTCACCTCCGCGCCGAGCTGCGCGGCCACCAGGGCCGCCTCATAGCCGCCGGGTCCGCCACCGATGATCACGATCCGAGTCACGTGTTCCATTCTCCCGTACCGGCCGCGCTGATACCGCCCCGGGGGCCGCGGACGCCGGGACTGTGACCAGAGTGACGCCCGCGCCGACTGCCGTACTCTCCTTGCATGTCGCTCTACGCCGCGTACGCCGGCAACCTCGACGCGCGGCTGATGACCCGCCGCGCCCCCCACTCGCCGCTGCGCGCCACCGGCTGGCTGAACGGCTGGCGGCTGACGTTCGGCGGCGAGCAGCTGGGCTGGGAGGGGGCGCTGGCCACGGTCGTGGAGGACCCCGGCGCGCAGGTCTTCGTCGCGCTGTACGACGTCGCCCCCATGGACGAGGAGTCCCTGGACCGCTGGGAGGGCGTGGGCCTCGGCATCTACCGGCGGGCCCGGGTGCGGGTGCACACGCTGGAGCGCGAGGAGTCCGCCTGGATGTACGTCCTGAACGGCTACGAGGGC
Organism: Streptomyces rishiriensis; assembly: GCF_003112535.1. Taxonomy (GTDB): domain Bacteria; phylum Actinomycetota; class Actinomycetes; order Streptomycetales; family Streptomycetaceae; genus Streptomyces; species Streptomyces rishiriensis. The sequence continues at coordinate 482,118 of NZ_BEWA01000012.1, forward strand.
GGCCTGCCGTCGGCCCGGTACCTGGGCGAGGTCGCCGACGCGGCCGAATCGGCCGGGGCGCCACACGATTACGTGATGGAGCTGCGCAAGCGGCCCTGCTGAGACGCCCGACTCCTACACTCGAGGAATCGGCGCGGCAACGGGAGACGGCATGACCCCCACAACGTACGACGTCTACTACACGGTGCAGGCCGCCGAGGCCCGCGACCGGCTCGACGACCGGCAACGCATGGCGTTCGACAAGGGCATCGCCCTGCTCGCCCGGGACCCGTTCCTGTCCGTGTCCCGGCCCATAAGCTCCACCGGTGACGACCGGACGATCCGCCTCACGCAGAACGTCCTCGTGGAGTACACGGTCAGCCGCGGACGCCTGTTGATCTTCATCGTCGAAGTCTTCAACGACAAGGACGTGCTGATCACGGACGACTGACCGGCGCCAGGCGGTCGTCCTGTTGGAAACGACAAGACAACGATCGCCATCCCGTCGGCTTCGGCATCTACGCGCGTAGGCCGGAAGCGGCTACCCTCAGTCGCGTGAACGCATCTCTTCTCCCGGACGACATCCAGGGCGACCCGCACGCCGCCGCCGACGCCGCCGCCGCGCGCCTGCGCGAACTGACCGGCGCCGAGACCCACGACGTCGCCCTCGTGATGGGCTCCGGCTGGGCTCCGGCCGTGGACGCCCTGGGCGCCCCCGACGCAGAGTTCCAGGTCACCGAGCTGCCCGGCTTCCCGCCGCCCGCGGTCGAGGGCCACGGCGGCAAGATCCGCTCGTACCAGATGGGCGAGAAGCGGGCGCTGGTCTTCCTGGGCCGCACCCACTACTACGAGGGCCGCGGCGTCGCCGCCGTCGCCCACGGCGTCCGCACCGCGACGGCGGCCGGCTGCAAGACGATCGTGCTGACCAACGGCTGCGGCGGCCTGCGCGCGGGCATGCGCCCCGGTCAGCCGGTGCTGATCAGCGACCACATCAACCTCACGGCGACCTCCCCCGTCGTCGGCGCGAACTTCGTCGACCTGACGGACCTGTACTCGCCGCGGCTGCGCGCCCTGTGCAAGGAGATCGACGCCACGCTGGAAGAGGGCGTCTACGCCCAGTTCCCCGGCCCGCACTACGAGACGCCGGCCGAGATCCGCATGGCCCGCACCATCGGGGCGGACCTGGTGGGCATGTCGACGGTGCTGGAGGCCATCGCCGCGCGTGAGGCGGGCGCCGAGGTGCTCGGCATCTCCCTCGTCACCAACCTCGCCGCCGGCATGACGGGCGAGCCCCTGAACCACGAAGAGGTGCTCCAGGCGGGTCGCGACAGCGCGACGCGCATGGGCTCGCTGCTGGCGCAGGTGCTCGACCGCATCTGAGCACTGCGGCCGCGGCCCCGGACGGCCTCCGGCGCATCCGCTCCGGATCGTGTCGGATGTGGGTCGTATCGTGCCGGAGCCGCGTCGGATCCGCGTCGGATCCGCGTCGGATCCGCGTCGGATCCGCGTCGGATCCGCTCGGCGGCCGGTACGGCGCATCGCGAGGCGAGGCTCCCCCCGCGCTCCGGGCCCACCGGGCCCACCGGGCCCACCGGGCGCACCGGGCGCACCGGGCCCACCGGGCGCACCGGGCCCACCGGGCCCACCGGGCGCACTCGGGGGATCCGACCGCACAGCGGTGCGTCGTCCGGGGCGTCGCGCGCCCGGCGGGGAGGACGCGACACTTGCCCGGCCCGCCGCGGAGCCCGCCCGGGAGCACCGCCCAGGAGCACCACTTAGGCCCTGAACGGGCCCCTTCCCCACACTTCCCCACACTTCCCCCCTGAGGGGGACTCTCCAGCCGGGCCGCACGACGCCGGCCCGGAACTGGAGGACAACCGGCGTCCCCACGCAACCGGAGGCTGACTCCCGTGCACGACGATCTCCTCGCCCGCGCCCGGTCCTGGCTCGCCGAGGACCCAGACCCGCAGACCCGCGCCGAGCTGGCCGGGCTCATCGAGGCCGGCGACGTCGCCGGCCTCGCCGACCGCTTCAGCGGCACCCTTCAGTTCGGCACCGCCGGCCTGCGCGGCGAGCTGGGGGCCGGCCCCATGCGGATGAACCGCTCGGTCGTCATCCGCGCCGCCGCCGGGCTCGCCGCGTACCTCAAGGGCAAGGGACAGCAGGGCGGGCTCGTCGTCATCGGCTACGACGCCCGTCACAAGTCCGCCGACTTCGCGCGCGACACGGCCGCGGTCATGACGGGCGCCGGGCTGCGCGCGGCCGTCCTGCCCCGCCCGCTGCCCACCCCCGTCCTGGCGTACGCCATAAGGCACCTGGGCGCGGTCGCCGGGGTCGAGGTCACGGCCAGTCACAACCCGCCCCGCGACAACGGCTACAAGGTGTACCTGGGCGACGGTTCGCAGATCGTGCCGCCCGCCGACGCCGAGATCGCCGCGGAGATCGACGCCGTCCGCGGCCTGGACGAGGTCCCCCGCCCGGACGGTGGCTGGCAGATCCTCGACGACGCCGTCCTCGACGCCTACCTGGCCCGCACGGACGCCGTGCTCGCCCCGGACTCCCCGCGCACGGCCCGCACGGTCTACACCGCGATGCACGGCGTCGGCAAGGACGTCCTGCTCGCCGCGTTCGCCCGCGCGGACTTCCCGGCGCCGGTCCTGGTCGCCGAGCAGGCCGAGCCCGACCCGGAGTTCCCGACCGTGGCCTTCCCCAACCCGGAGGAGCCCGGCGCGATGGACCTCGCCTTCGCCGCGGCCCGCGCGAACGCCCCCGACCTGATCATCGCCAACGACCCGGACGCGGACCGCTGCGCCGTGGCCGTCCCGTACGCGGGCGACTGGCGCATGCTGCGGGGCGACGAGGTCGGCTCGCTGCTCGCCGCCCACCTCGTCCGCCGGGGCGCGCGGGGCGTTCTCGCCGAGTCGATCGTCTCCTCGTCCCTGCTCGGCCGGATCGCCGAGAAGGCGGGCCTGCCCTACGAGGAGACCCTCACCGGCTTCAAGTGGATCGCCCGCGTCGACGGCCTGCGCTACGGCTACGAGGAGGCCCTCGGCTACTGCGTGGACCCCGAGGGCGTGCGCGACAAGGACGGCATCACCGCCGCCCTGCTCGTCACGGAACTCGCCTCGGAGCTCAAGGAGCAGGGCCGCACCCTCCTGGACCTCCTCGACGACCTCGCCGTGGAACACGGTCTGCACGCCACCGACCAGCTGTCCGTACGCGTGGAGGACCTCTCGGTCATCGCCCGCGCGATGGAGCGGCTGCGCGCACGGCCCCCGGCCTCGCTGGCGGGCCTGGCCGTCACCCGGGCGGAGGACCTGACCCAGGGCACGGACACGCTGCCGCCCACCGACGGCCTGCGCTACACGCTCGACGGCGCCCGGGTCATCGTCCGCCCCAGCGGCACGGAGCCGAAGCTGAAGTGCTACCTGGAGGTCGTGATCCCGGTCGCCTCCCACGACGACCTGCCGGCCGCGCGCACCCGGGCGGACGCCGTCCTCGCCGCCATCAAGCGGGACCTGTCGGCCGCGGCCGGCATCTGACGCCCCGCACCGGCGGGCCCCGCCACGGGCGTGCGGCGGCGGCCCGTGCGGGTCCGCCGGGCGCTCCCGGCCCGCCCGCGATGAGTTCCGGCCGCTTCTCCGGTCTGTTCAGGTGACCGTCGTGGAACGTCGTCCGACGTCCCACGACGGCGCCCGGCACCAGACCCCGCGGAGGACCGCCATGACGACCACCCCGGACCAGCCGACCGCCCCCACGCCGGACCAGGCGAGCGCCACACCGTCCGGCCGCCCGCCCGTCGTCGGCATGGCCGCGTGGCGGGCCGCCCGCGACGAGCTCCTGGTCCGCGAGAAGGCCCACACCCGGGAGGGCGACGCCATCGCCGCGGCCCGCCGCCGACTGCCGATGGCGGAGCTCGACGGGACGGCCGAGGTCGTCGGCCCCGACGGCCCGGTCCCCTTCCTGGACCTCTTCGAGGACCGCGACGAGCTCGTTGTCTACCAGCACATGTGGTACGACGGCGCGCCGCACCAGGGGCAGTGCGAGGGCTGCACCATGGCGGCCTGGCACCTGAGGGACGCCGTCTACCTCAACGCCCGCGGCGTGTCGTTCGCCGTCCTGACCACCGGCCCGTGGGACGAGGTGGCCGTGTACGTCGCGTTCATGGGCTACACCCAGCCCTGGTACTCGGTACGCGACGCGGCCGAGCCGTTCGGCGGCGGCATGGGCCACCTCAGCTGCTTCCTGCGCGACGGCGACCGCGTCTTCCTCACCTACACCACGACGGGCCGCGGCAACGAGGCGTTCAGCGGGTCGTTCGCCCTGCTCGACATGACGCCTCACGGCCGCGGCGAGTCCTGGGAGGACAACCCCGAGGGCCGGCCCGAGGGACAGCACCCCTGCTGGTACTGGCGCTCGGACGCGGACGGGAACGCCACCTGGGGCCCGACCAGTCGTCCCGTCCCGCAGTGGACCCGCCCCGGCGCGACCCCCGTGGACACCCTCGGCCGTCAGGGCCCCTGCCACTGACCCCGCCGCCGACCTCGACCCCCGACACCGGCATCGGCATCGGCATCGGCGCCGGCGCTCCGGCAACGTTGGCGGGCGTCATGACCGCGGGGGGGGTCGTCGCGGTCGTCATCGCCGTCGTCGTCGGGGCCCCTGGGGGCGACCTCGTTATGCAGCGCGTCGGCCTGCCGTGCGGGCCGCGCCGCCGGGTCCCGCCTCAGGGCGGTGACCTCGGCGGGCGCCCGCTCGTAGGGGCGCGGAGCACCGGGCCCGCGCTCCGGCCACGGCCGCCCGGCCATGGGCAGCCGGGCGGGACCACCGGCCACCCGTCGAACGGCGCCCCCGTGCCGCCTGCCCGCACACGGGCACCCCGCACCCGACGACACCGCGAACCCCGCACACCCAGCCGGACGCACCCGCACCCGCACCCGCACCCGCCGATCGCATGCCCCGCACCCACAGGCCGGACGCCACCGGACCCGACGCCACCGCGCACCACGGACCACGCGCCACGCACCCGCACCCGCACCCGCACCCGCACCCGCACCCGCACCCGCCGATGGCATGCCACACACCCACAGGCCGGACGCCACCGGACCCGACGCCACCGCCCACCACGGACCACGGACCACGCGCCACGCGCCCGCACCCGCACCCGCACCCGCACCCGCCGATCGCATGCCCCGTACCCACAGGCCGGACGCCACCGGACCCGACGCCACCGCGCGCCACGGAGCACGCGCCACGGACCACGGACCACGGACCACGGACCACGCGCCACGCGCCACGCGCCACGCGCCACGCGCCCGCACCCGCACCCGCACCCGCACCCGCACCCGACGACCGCTGCACGCGTCCCGCCGGGCGACCGCCGCCGCTCAGCCCACGGCGAGCAGGATCGCCAGCACGACGGCCCCCGCCGCGGCCGGGCCGAGGATCTCCCAGGCCCACCGGACGCTCACCTCGCCCTGCGCGCTCTCCTCCTTCTCCCGCGCCTCCCACAGCTCGCGCAGGTCGTCCATGGCCCGGTCGGCGCCGGCGCGCGCGGAACCGTCCGCGGCGGCGGCGCCTCCACGCCCGCCGCCGAACGCGCCGCGTCCGGCGGTGCGCCCGCCCCGGCCGTCCTGCCCGGCCGCCGCGCGCGACTCCCGGCGGTTCGCCCGCTTGCGGGCCCGCAGCGAGACGGGGATGGACCACAGCTGGAACTTCGTCCCCGCCAGGGTGAGGACCTCGTTGGAGTAACCGGAGCGCAGCGTGGCGATCTGCCCCCAGGGCAGCACGATCACCCGGAAGGGGTTGCGCACCCGCATCCGGTCCTGACCGGCGTACACGGCGGGCCGCAGGGTCAGGGCGACGATCAGCGGGACGAGGAGGATCATCGTCGCGAGCGCCAGCCACGGGGTGCGCCCCTCGCCCGCGACGATCGCGTCGATGCCGAGCCAGCCGACCAGGGCGAGCAGCAGCACACCCCCGGCGATGCCCGCGGACGACCGGTACACGCGGTCCCTGATCCCGGAACCCGGAGGTTCCGAAGGCCCCGAGGGCCGCGGCTCTGGTGACTGGTCTTCCGGGCTCGTCATGGGGCCGATTCTGCCCGACGCCCGCCGTCCGCTCATACGCGGAGCCCCGGCCCGCCATGAGCACCGGGACGACTTCCGGGGCTGTACACCCGCTACGCGCGTAGATATGCTCGTCTGGTGACCATGCCCACCAATGCACCCAGCGCGGCCCGCACCCTCTCGGACGTCACCTCGTCCGACAGCACGCTGCGCCGCTTCCTCCACGGGCTGCCCGGCGTCGACGCGGTCGGCCTGGAGGCGCGCGCCGCCGCGCTCGGCACCCGTTCCATCAAGGCGACCGCGAAGGCGTACGCCATCGACCTCGCCATCTCGATGGTCGACCTGACGACGCTGGAAGGCGCGGACACCCCGGGCAAGGTCCGGGCGCTCGGCGCGAAGGCGGTCCGGCCCGACCCGACCGACCGCACGGCCCCCTCCACGGCCGCGGTCTGCGTCTACCCCGACATGGTGGCCGTCGCCAAGGAGGCCGTCGCCGGCTCCGGCGTGAAGGTCGCCTCGGTCGCGACCGCGTTCCCGGCCGGCCGCGCCGCGCTCGACGTGAAGCTGGCCGACGTGCGTGACGCGGTCGGCGCGGGCGCCGACGAGATCGACATGGTCATCGACCGCGGGGCGTTCCTCGCGGGCAGGTACATGAAGGTGTACGACGAGATCGTCGCCGTGAAGGAGGCCTCGGGGGCGGCCCGCCTCAAGGTCATCTTCGAGACGGGCGAGCTGTCGACGTACGACAACATCCGGCGGGCGAGCTGGCTCGGCATGCTGGCCGGGGCGGACTTCATCAAGACGTCCACCGGCAAGGTCGCCGTCAACGCCACCCCCGCCAACACCCTGCTCATGCTGGAGGCCGTCCGCGACTTCCGTGCCCAGACCGGCGTCCAGGTCGGCGTGAAGCCCGCCGGCGGCATCCGCACCAGCAAGGACGCGATCAAGTTCCTCGTCCTGGTCAACGAGACCGCGGGCGAGGACTGGCTCGACAACCACTGGTTCCGCTTCGGCGCCTCCTCGCTCCTGAACGATCTGCTGATGCAGCGTCAGAAGCTGGCCACCGGCCGCTACTCCGGCCCCGACTACGTGACGGTGGACTGATCACCATGGCATCCGCATTCACCTCCGCTTTCGAGTACGCACCGGCCGCCGAGTCCCGCTCGGTCGTCGACATCGCGCCCTCCTACGGCCTGTTCATCGACGGCGAGTTCACCGAGGCGGCGGACGGCAAGGTCTTCAAGACCGTCTCGCCGTCCACCGAGGAGGTCCTCTCCGAGATCGCCCAGGCGGGCGAGGCGGACGTCGACCGTGCCGTGCGTGCCGCCCGCAAGGCCTTCGAGAAGTGGTCCGCGCTGCCGGGCGCCGAGCGCGCGAAGTACCTCTTCCGCATCGCCCGCATCATCCAGGAGCGCTCCCGCGAGCTCGCCGTCCTGGAGACGCTGGACAACGGCAAGCCGATCAAGGAGACGCGCGACGCCGACCTGCCCCTGGTCGCCGCGCACTTCTTCTACTACGCGGGCTGGGCCGACAAGCTCGAGCACGCCGGGTTCGGGGCCTCGCCCAGGCCGCTGGGCGTGGCCGGCCAGGTCATCCCCTGGAACTTCCCCCTGCTGATGCTGGCGTGGAAGATCGCCCCGGCGCTGGCCACGGGCAACACGGTGGTGCTCAAGCCCGCCGAGACGACGCCGCTGTCCGCCCTCTTCTTCGCGGACGTCTGCCGCCAGGCGGGCCTGCCGAAGGGCGTCGTCAACATCCTTCCCGGCTACGGCGACGCGGGCGCTGCGCTCGTCGCCCACCCCGACGTGAACAAGGTGGCCTTCACCGGCTCCACGGCCGTCGGCAAGGAGATCGCGCGCACGGTCGCGGGCAGCCGCAAGAAGCTCACCCTCGAACTGGGCGGCAAGGGCGCGAACATCGTCTTCGACGACGCCCCGATCGACCAGGCCGTCGAGGGCATCGTCAGCGGCATCTTCTTCAACCAGGGCCAGGTCTGCTGCGCGGGCAGCCGTCTCCTCGTCCAGGAGTCGATCCAGGAGGAGCTGCTGGAGTCCCTCAAGCGCCGCCTGTCGACCCTGCGCCTCGGCGACCCGCTCGACAAGAACACCGACATCGGCGCGATCAACTCCGCCGAGCAGCTCTCGCGCATCACCGCCCTCGTCGAGCAGGGCGAGGCGGAGGGCGCGGAGCGCTGGTCCCCGGCCTGCGAACTGCCCACCTCGGGCTACTGGTTCGCGCCGACGCTGTTCACGAACGTCACCCAGGCGCACACCGTCGCCCGCGACGAGATCTTCGGCCCCGTGCTGTCGGTCCTCAGCTTCCGCACCCCGGACGAGGCCGTCGCGAAGGCCAACAACACGCCGTACGGGCTGTCGGCGGGCATCTGGACGGAGAAGGGCTCCCGGATCCTCGCTGTCGCGAACAAGCTCCGGGCCGGCGTCGTCTGGTCCAACACGTTCAACAAGTTCGACCCCACCTCGCCGTTCGGCGGTTACAAGGAGTCGGGATTCGGCCGCGAGGGCGGCCGCCACGGCCTGGAGGCGTACCTCGATGTCTGACCGACTGTCCGTGCTGAAGACCTACAAGCTGTACGTCGGCGGGAAGTTCCCGCGTTCCGAGAGCGGCCGGGTGTACGAGGTGACGGACTCCAAGGGCACGTGGCTGGCCAACGCGCCGCAGGCCTCCCGCAAGGACGCCCGTGACGCGGTCGTCGCCGCGCGCAAGGCGTTCGGCGGCTGGGCCGGGGCGACGGCGTACAACCGGGGCCAGGTCCTCTACCGGGTCGCGGAGATGCTGGAGGGCCGCAGGGCCCAGTTCGTCCGCGAGGTCGCCGACGCCGAGGGCCTGTCGAAGGCGAAGGCCGCCGAGCAGGTCGAGGCGACGATCGACCGCTGGGTCTGGTACGCGGGCTGGACCGACAAGATCGCCCAGGTCGTGGGCGGCGGAAACCCGGTCGCGGGCCCGTTCTTCAACCTCTCCTCGCCCGAGCCGACGGGCGTGGTCGCGGTCCTCGCCCCGCAGGAGTCGTCGTTCCTGGGGCTGGTGTCGGTGCTGGCCCCGGTGATCGCCACGGGCAACACGGCGATCGTGATCGCGAGCGAGCGGTCCCCGCTCCCGGCGCTCTCCCTGGGCGAGGTGCTGGCCACGTCGGACGTTCCCGGCGGCGTCGTCAACATCCTCTCGGGCCGCACGGCGGAGATCGCGGCGCCGCTGGCCGCGCACCAGGACGTCAACGCGATCGACCTGGCCGGCGCCGACGAGGCGCTGGCGAAGGAGCTGGAGATCGCGGCGGCCGACAACCTCAAGCGCGTCCTTCGTCCACAGCCTGTGGACGACTGGGCGGCGGTTCCGGGCATCGACCGCCTGACGGCCTTCCTGGAGACGAAGACGGTCTGGCACCCCACCGGCTCGCTGGGCGCGTCCGGATCGTCCTACTAGGCGCTCCAGGGCGCCCTCGGACGCCCTCCGGCACGTTTCGGGCGCCCCCGCAGACGCGGAAGCCGCGCCGTCCCTCCGTCCGGGGGCGGCGCGGCTTCCGTGCGTGTGCCGTGCGGGGCGCGGTCAGCCGCCGAGCACCTTCGTGACGTCCCCCACCACCGGGATCGACCCGATCGACTGGGCCTGTGCCACCGGGCCGGTCAGCATCTGGGACGTCAGCGGCCGGAAGTCGGCCAGCTGGGTGCCGACGCCGTTGTCGAGGGGGTCGACGCCGGTGCCCGCCAGCGGGTTGGGCTTGAGACCGGCGACCGTGCCGGTGACGTACGACAGGGAGCCCAGCGCGCCCTGCAGTCCGGCCTGCGGGTCGATCTGGCCGATCGAGGTGGGCCTCGTCCGCACCACGTCGGCGACGGGCCCGCCCGTGGCCGCGGCGGCGGTCCCGGCGCCCGCGCCCAGCGCCACTCCGGCGGTCGCGAGGGCGGCGAGGGCGCGCCGGCCGGTGGGGGTCTGGGGGGAGTCGTGTCGGGCCATCGTCGATGCCGCCTTCTGCTGCGCAAGGTGATCCGGTCGACACGAAGGGTAGTTGAGGTGTGACGCGCGCATCAAAGCCGACCCGCGGGGTCGTTGACGGCAGGGGGGATGCCTCACACTGGTGTCCCGTGACCTCCCCTCCGCCCATACCCACGCGAGTCGTGCTGCTCTGCGGCCCTTCCGGCTCCGGCAAGTCCCTGCTCGCCGCCCGTTGCGGCCTTCCCGTGCTGCGGCTCGACGACTTCTACAAGGAGGGGGACGACCCGACGCTGCCGCTGGTCGCGGGGAGTTCCGACATCGACTGGGACCACCCCGGCTCGTGGGACGCGGACACGGCCGTCGCCGCGATCGTGGAACTGTGCGGCACCGGCCGTACGAACGTTCCCGTGTACGACATCTCGCTCAGCGCCCGCACGGGCGAGGAGGAGATCGGGATCGGGCGGACGCCGCTGTTCATCGCGGAGGGCATCTTCGCCGCCGAGATCGTGAACCGCTGCCGGGAGCTGGGCGTCCTGGCCGACGCGCTGTGCCTGAGCCGCGGGCCGGTGAAGACGTTCCGGCGCCGCTTCCTGCGCGATCTGAAGGAGGGCCGCAAGTCGGTGCCCTTCCTGCTGCGCCGCGGCTGGCGGCTGATGCGCGCCGAACGCTCCATCGTGGCCCGCCAGACCGCGCTGGGCGCGTACGCGTGCGACCGCGACGAGGCGATGGACCGGCTGGCCGCCGCGGCGGCGGGCGACCGCACCCCGACGGCGCGCACGACCGTCTGACCCGGCGCACACGAAGAAGCGGGACTGGACGGACCCCCCGGCCCTCCAGTCCCGCTCCTTCTCGTTCCCCCGTGCTTCCCCTTTTTCCCCCGGACCCCCGGGTGGTGCTTCCCCCGTGCTTGCGCGGTACCGCTCCCCGACGTCCCCCGTCGGGTCCCCCCGGTACCGCTCCCCCGTGCTTCCCCCGTTCACCGGCTCCGCCGAGCGGAGCCGGCCCCACCCCGTTCACCCTCAGGCGACAAGCTCCCCGAAGGCGTCCTCCTCGTCACGGCCGAAGCTGAGGACCTCGTCCTCGCGCAGCCGGCGCAGGGAGCGCCAGATGCTCGACTTCACCGTGCCGACACTGATGTCGAGGATCTCCGCGATCTCCGGGTCGGTGCGGCCCTCGTAGTAGCGCAGGACCAGCATCGTCCGCTGGAGTTCGGGCAGCCGGGCCAGCGCCTGCCACAGGACCGCGCGCAGTTCCGTGCCGCGCATCGCGTCCGTGTCGCCGGGCGTCTCCGGCAGTTCCTCGGTCGGGTACTCGTTCAGCTTGCGGCGGCGCCACGCGCTGATGTGCAGGTTGGTCATGGTCCGGCGGAGGTATCCGCCGACCGCGGCCTTGTCGCTGATGCGCTCCCATGCCCGGTAGGTCGAGAACAGTGCGCTCTGCAGCAGGTCCTCGGCCTCGAAGCGGTCGCCGGTGAGGTGGTAGGCGGTGGCGTACAGGGAGGCGCGGCGCTCCTGGACGTAGGCGGTGAACTCCGCCTCGGTCAGGGAGCGACGCTCCCCCGAGCCCTCCCCGTACGCGGCTCCCCCCTGAGCCGCCCGTTCCCCCGCGTCGACCACCGCCATCAAGGCGGTGTGCTGACGCCCGGCGCCACGACCGCACCCCCGAGCGGTCACCGCGCCGGACTTCTCGGAACCCCGGTTCACGTCGTGCAGACGCGTGACGACTGCGACTGCGTTGGTGCTCATACCGTGCAGCGTGTTCATCTCGCGCCCCCCGTCGTGGACTTACGGTGTTCGGTCTCTCACGTCGGCCCGGCTTCGCTGTGCTGTTCGGCGTCGCCCTGCCTTGTGACGAAAAGATTGCCCGCGCCACTTCATCGCCGTGTCCGCCGACTGTCACAGACCTGTCACAGGGGCCTGTCACGGCAGGCGCACAGATCGCCCACAGCCGTGCGCAGTACGGCAGTCGGCCCGGTCCTCGCAGGTCATGGCTCCTCTTCGCCCTGCTTCACGCGTCCCGCCCGCGCCGCCGGGCGCAGGCCGGTTGTGTTCGACGAGCACGCGGGCCTCCCGCGCGGGTTCCTGACGGTCCGGACGGGCCCGCGCGGCGGGCTGCGGGGGTGGCTGGTTCCGTCCGATCCGGCCGCACACCCGGCCCCGCGCCCCCGCGAGGAACGGCTCGGACTGTTCGAAACCGCAGGTCCGCGGGTTGCGGACCGGCTGGACGCGGGTCCTCGGCACAGGCGGTCGCGGGACGCGGCCGGCCCGCCGCACGCCCCGCGCGCCGCCGAAACCACCCCGCTCCGGCACCCGCGCCCGGACGGGCACCGCCCCACAGGTCGAACGACAGCCCCCTCATGGGCCAGAATGAGCCCGTGCCTTCCCTGTTGCTGATCGAGGACGACGACGCCATCCGTACGGCCCTGGAGCTCTCACTGACGCGCCAGGGACACCGGGTGGCGACCGCTGCGAGCGGTGAGGACGGTCTGAAGCTGCTGCGCGAGCAACGGCCGGATCTGATCGTGCTGGACGTGATGCTGCCCGGCATCGACGGTTTCGAGGTGTGCCGTCGCATCCGGCGCACCGACCAGTTGCCGATCATCCTGCTCACCGCGCGCAGTGACGACATCGACGTGGTCGTCGGGCTGGAGTCCGGCGCCGACGACTACGTCGTCAAGCCCATCCAGGGCCGGGTGCTGGACGCCCGGATCCGGGCCGTGCTGCGGCGCGGGGAGCGGGAGTCGAGCGACGCGGCCACCTTCGGCAGCCTCGTCATCGACCGTGCCGCGATGACGGTGACGAAGAACGGCGAGGACCTCCAGCTCACCCCGACCGAGCTGCGGCTGCTGCTCGAACTGAGCCGGCGGCCCGGCCAGGCGCTGTCCCGGCAGCAGTTGCTGCGGCTGGTGTGGGAGCACGACTACCTGGGCGACTCGCGGCTGGTGGACGCCTGTGTCCAGCGGCTGCGGGCCAAGGTGGAGGACGTGCCGTCGTCCCCCGTCCTGATCCGTACCGTGCGCGGCGTCGGCTACCGCCTGGACGCCCCTCAGTGACCGAGGCGCAAGGGGGGCTGCGCGGCCGGTCCGCGGAGCGCAGGGGAAGAGTGTCACGGCTGCGTCTGACGAGCCTGCGACTGCGGCTCGTCCTGGTGTTCGGCGCGGTGGCGCTGACCGCGGCCGTGTCCGCGTCCGGCATCGCGTACTGGCTCAACCGCGAGGCCGTGCTGACCCGCACCCAGGGCTCGGTGCTGCGGGACTTCGAGCAGGAGATGCAGAACCGGGCCGGTTCGCTGCCGGAGCATCCCTCGCAGGACGAACTGCAGCACACCGCCGGGCAGATGGCCAACAGCAGCCAGCGGTTCAGCGTGCTGCTGGTGGCCGCGGACAGCAGTGGCCAGACCGTGTACGGCAGCTCGGGCGGGCTGAACGGGTTCTCGCTGGAGGACGTGCCCGGATCGCTGCGCACGGCGGTCAACAGACAGCAGGACGTCGGCGGCGGCAACAAGTCGCCGTACCACCTGTACTGGCAGCGAGTCGTGGACCACGGGACGCCGTATCTGGTGGCCGGGACGAAGGTGATCGGGGGCGGGCCGACCGGCTACATGCGCAAGTCGCTGGAGCCGGAGGCCAAGGACCTCAACTCGCTGGCCTGGTCGCTGGGGATCGCCACCGGTCTGGCGCTGGTCGGCGCCGCGCTGCTCGCGCAGGCCGCCGCCACGACCGTCCTGAAGCCGGTGCACCGGCTGGGCGTCGCGGCGCGCCGGCTCGGCGAGGGGCGGCTGGACACCCGGCTGCGGGTCTCCGGGACGGACGAACTGGCCGATCTGTCACGGACGTTCAACCGGACGGCGGAAGCGCTGGAGAAGCGGGTCGACGACATGGCCGCCCGTGACGAGGCCTCGCGCCGGTTCGTCGCCGACATGTCGCACGAGCTGCGGACGCCGCTGACCGCCATCACCACCGTCGCGGAGGTGCTGGAGGAGGAGCTGGACGCCGAGTCGGGCAGCATCGATCCGATGATCGAGCCCGCGGTGCGCCTGGTGGTCAGCGAGACGCGGCGGCTGAACACCCTCGTCGAGAACCTGATGGAGGTCACCCGCTTCGACGCGGGAACGGCCCGGCTGGTCCTGGACGACGTCGACGTCGCCGACCAGATCACCGCCTGCATCGACGCGCGCGCCTGGCTGGACGCCGTCGAGCTGGACGCCGAGCGCGGCATTCACGCCCTGCTCGACCCGCGCCGTCTGGACGTCATCCTGGCCAACCTCATCGGCAACGCGCTCAAGCACGGCGGATCGCCGGTGCGGGTGTCGGTGTCGATGGCGGACGACTCGGTCGTGATCGCGGTGCGCGACCACGGGCCCGGCATCCCCGAGGACGTGCTGCCGCACGTCTTCGACCGGTTCTACAAGGCGAGCGCCTCACGGCCGCGCTCCGAGGGCAGCGGGCTCGGTCTGTCCATCGCCCTGGAGAACGCCCACATCCACGGCGGCGGCATCACCGCCGCCAACTCCCCGGAGGGCGGCGCGGTGTTCACGCTGCGGCTGCCCCGGGGCGTCTCCGAGCGGACAGAGCACGACGGCGAGGAGGGCGACGGCGGCGATCAGGGCGTGCGGGCCGTGCCGGACAAGGGGGACGCGACGTGACCACGAGCCGTGGAGCCGTACGACGGCTGTTCGCCGTGCCCGCGCTGGCCGGCCTGGCGGCCGGTCTGCTCGCCGGCTGCGGCATCCGGGCCACCGAGGTGCCGACCGACTTCGGTCCCGCCCCCTCCCGGGTGCGCTGCTCGCTCACCGAGCCGGACGTCACGACGCAGTCCGCGCGCGCGGGTGTGCCGGTGCAGGTGTTCCTGCTGTGCGGTTCGTCGCTGGTGGCCGTGGACCGGTCCGTGCGGGTGCCGGACGGCGCGGCGGACTCCGCGCGGCGCGCGCTGGTCGCCCAGGGCCTGCTGGACGAGCTGGCCGAGTCGCCGTCGGCGGCCGAGAAGGAGGCCGGGTACACGACGGACGTGCGCGGCGGGATGACGGTGCGCGGGCCGGGCCCCAGGGACCCCGACGACACGCTGCGGCTGAGCACCCCGCCCGGGACCCTGACCTCGTACGCCCTCGCCCAGCTGGTCTGCACGTTCTCGGACTCGGCGGCCGCCGAGGGGGACGGCTCGGTGGTCCTGGGCGGTCCCGGCTCCACGCCGGTGCGCCGCTACGCCTGCACCGACGAGGTCCGCTCCCGTCCCGGCAGCGCCGAGCCCCCGTCGTCACCGGTCACCAACGACGGCTGACCCGGCCGCCCGGCCGCCCGTCACGGGGCCGCCGGCGCGGGGCCGTGGCGCGGGGCCGTGGGCGGCGGGCGGCGGGCGGCGAGTGGCGGGTTGCGGGTTGCGGGTGTGGCGGACGCCTCATACGAAGCCTGCGGCCGTCGTCGTCGCAGGTCACCGTCTGCCGGGGAGGCGCGGGACGGGAGTCGCGCGCCGGCGGCGGCAGGCGGCCCGGAACCGATCGTGCCGGGGGGCGCGTCTTGGGGGGCGTGCAGCGTCAAGGCTCCATCGGCGGCAGCGCCGCGATCCGCATCCGTGCGACCGGGATTGTTCTCCTGGCCGCCCACCTCGTGTTCGTCGCCTGGGTCACGCTGCGCCCGCTGGACGTCCCCTGGGTGCTGCCGGCCAATCTGCATCCGTTCGACGGCATCCGCGCCGACCTGCGGCTGGGCTGGCCCGAGGCGGCCCGGCGGATCGGCGCGGGGCTGGGGCTGCTGGCCCCGCTGGGCGTCCTGCTGCCGCTGGTGCACGGCAGGGTCCGGGTCTCGCCGCTCGCCTCCCTGGTCCGCACGGTCACGGCGGGCGCGTTGCTGTCGCTCGGGATCGAACTGCTGCAGACCGGCGTGCCCGGTCAGGTCGTGGACGTGGACTCGATGCTGCTGAACACCGTGGGCCTGGCCCTCGCGCATGTCGCGGTGGTGCCGGCGGTGCGCGCGCGGCTGCGCCGCAGGGACGAGCGCCTGCCGTCCGCCCCGGTCCGCCAGGAGGAGGCGGCTCAGGGTCTGACCCCGAGGATTCCCAGGGTCGGCATCGCCCCGTAGAGCGACGCTTCGTCCCCTTCGTCACCGTAGCGTCGACGTCAGATGGAGCAGCCGCAGGGGCCGCCTCCGTTCCCCACTCTCGACTTCGCTCGAGCGGGTGGGGCCCCCATCGCTCACGAAGGAGCCGCAGATGTCCAGCCTCGCCCGCCCCACCAACGGCCGCATGATCGGCGGAGTGTGCGCCGCGCTGGCCCGGCGCTTCGGCACCTCCGCGACCACGATGCGCGTGATCTTCGTGCTCTCCTGTCTGCTGCCGGGCCCGCAGTTCCTGCTCTACATAGCGCTGTGGGTGCTGTTCCCGTCGGAGGACAAGGCGGCCCGCACGGCCTGGTGACGGCCGTCCGACCGCGACGCCGTCGGGGCGCACCCGGGAGAACCGGGCGCGCCCCGACGGCGCGGTGTGTGCAGGGGCGGAGCCGCTCAGCCCAGCGGGATGCCGTTGACCGGCAGACCGTGCGTGGGCAGGCCCTGCAGCGGCAGCCCGCCGAGCAGACCGGCGACGGGCGCGGCGGGGCCCCCGGAGAGCAGCTTCTCGGCGACCGGCTGGGCGGCGGTCAGGCCCGCGTTGAGCACCGGCTGGGCCTGCGTCAGCGCCTGCCCGGCGCCGGGCAGCGCCTGGGCCACGTTCTCCGCCGGCAGCGTCCTGGTGATGCCGTCCAGGGCTTGGGTGGCGTCCGGGACCGCGGGGGCGGCGTTCGCGGCGCCCGCACCGACGGCGGCGAAGGCGGCGCCGAGAGCGGCGACACCGAGGGTCTTGGCAGCAGACTGCTTCATGATGAATGCGTCCTCGAATGGGATACGGGGAACTGAGCGGTTCTCGACCGTAAACACGCGGAGGGGTCGGCGGCAAACATCGAAATGCGGACGGATGGTGAACACCCGCCCGCATTCCGCACCCGGTAAACCCGGGGAATCAGTCCTCCGCAACCACGGACCCCCTGGTGGAGGCGGTCTGCTGGAACAGCCATTCGGACTTGAGCTCGGCGTATCCGGGCTTGATCACGTCATTGATCATGGCCAGTCGTTCATCGAAAGGAATGAATGCTGACTTCATAGCATTGACGGAGAACCACTGCAGATCGTCGAGCGTGTAGCCGAACGCGTCGACCAGGTGCTCGAATTCCCGGCTCATGCTGGTGCCGGACATCAGACGGTTGTCGGTGTTGACCGTGGCCCGGAAGTGCAGGCGGCGCAGCAGTCCGATGGGGTGCTCGGCGTAGGACGCGGCGGCGCCGGTCTGGAGGTTGGAGCTGGGGCACAGCTCCAGCGGGATGCGCTTGTCGCGCACATAGGAGGCGAGCCGGCCGAGCTTCACGCTCCCGTCGGCGGCGACCTCGATGTCGTCGATGATGCGCACCCCGTGTCCGAGCCGGTCGGCGCCGCACCACTGCAGGGCCTGCCAGATGGACGGCAGCCCGAAGGCCTCGCCGGCGTGGATGGTGAAATGGTTGTTCTCACGCTTGAGGTACTCGAAGGCGTCGAGGTGCCGGGTGGGCGGGAAGCCCGCCTCCGCGCCGGCGATGTCGAAGCCCACGACTCCCTGGTCCCGGTAGCGGTTGGCGAGTTCGGCGATCTCCAGGGAGCGGGCCGCGTGCCGCATCGCGGTGAGCAGTGCGCCGACCCGGATGCGGTGGCCGTTGTCCCGGGCCGTCCGCTCGCCCTCGCGGAAGCCCTCGTTGACGGCCTCGACGACCTCTTCGAGGCTCAGCCCGCCGTCGAGGTGCTGCTCGGGCGCGTAGCGCACCTCGGCGTAGACGACGCCGTCCTCGGCGAGGTCCTCGGCGCACTCGCGGGCGACCCGCACGAGCGCCGCGCGGGTCTGCATCACGCCGACGGTGTGCGAGAACGTCTCCAAGTACCGTTCCAGGGAACCGGAGTCGGCGGCCTCCCGGAACCAGACGCCGAGCTTGTCGGCTTCGGTCTCGGGGAGTTGGCCGTACCCGCCGTCCCGGGCGAGGTCGACGACCGTGCCGGGGCGCAGCCCGCCGTCGAGGTGGTCGTGCAGCAGAACCTTGGGTGCCCGCCGGATCTGGTCCGAGCTGGGGGCGGTGCCCGACTGGATGCTCTGGCTCGTCATTGGCGCACTCTAACTCCTACGCGCGTAGACGGCGCGTTGTACAACTACGCCGATATGTAACGGTGACCGCACGGACGGGTGGAGTACATCGGCGCTTCTGACACTGTTCTGTCATGGGACAGGAAGTGACGCCGGTTCGGACGGTCCGGCTGGGGCGGGCGCTCGGCCCGGAGCCGACGGCGGTGAGCGCGGCGGTGCTGCTGCTCCCGGGCGGCGAGGAGGTCTCCAGCCGCAGACCGTCCTCCGTGTGGGCCGCCGCCTCCGTCCGGGGCCTCGGACGCAGGCTCGCGCGGGCCGGACGCGAGGAGGGCCTGGCCGTGCACACCGTGCACTACCGCTACCGCGGCTGGAACGGCACCGAGGCGCATCCGGCCGCCGACGCCGCCTGGGCGGCCGACGAGGTGGTCCGGCGCTACGGGGACGTCCCGGTGTGTCTGGCCGGCTTCGACATGGGCGCGCGGGCGGCGCTGCGCGCGGGCGGCCACGAGGCCGTCGACTCGGTGCTGGCGATCGCGCCGTGGCTGCCGGAGGAGGACATGGCCGCGACTCCCGAACCCGTGAAGCAACTGGCGGGACGACGGGTGCTGATCGTGCACGGCACGAACGACGGGCGCTGCGACCCGGAGCTGTCGTTCCGGCTCGCGGCGCGGGCGAAGAAGGCCAACCGGGACGTGTGCCGGTTCGAAGTGCACTCCGACGGCCACCGGTTGCACCAGTACCGGGCCGAAGTCCACGCCCTGGCCGAGGACTTCGTCATGGGCACGCTGTTCGGGCGGGCGCTGTCCCGGCCGGTGGCGGACGCGCTGGCGGCTCCGCCGCCGCTGGGGCTGCGGATGCCGCTGGCGGTCGGCTTCGGCAGGTCGCTGCGCCGGTGACCGCGCACCGGTCCGCCCTCAGGTCGGCAGCAGGTTGCCCCTCCTCGACAGCAGGAACTTCTTGAACGCCGCCACCGGGGGCGTGTCGGGGTGGCCGTCCAGCCAGGCGACGCCGATCTCGCGGGCGGCGCGCGGGGCGGTCACGGTCAGTTCCACGACCCCCGGGCGGGCCACGGCGGGCGGCGGCAGCAGCGCCACCCCCAGACCGGCCGCCACCAGCCCCCTCAGCGTCTCGGCCTCCTCGCCCTCGAAGGCGACCCGAGGGCGGAACCCGGCCTCCTTGCACAGGTCGTCGGTGATGCGGCGCAGACCGTAGCCGGGCTCCAGGGTCACGAAGGTCTCGTCGGCGGCCTCGGCCAGGCGGACCCTCCGGCGGCCGGCGAGGCGGTGGTCGGCCGGGACGACCAGACGCAGCTTCTGCTCGTCGAGCCGGCGGGCGACCAGGTCGGGGGCGTCCGGGACCGGGGAGGTCAGGCACAGGTCCAGCTCGCCCGCCCGCAGCCGCTCGATCATCGCCTCGCCGTAGTTCTGGACGAGGCTGAAGCGCACGCGCGGGTGGTCCGCGCGGAAGGCGTGGATCAGGCCCGGGACGGTCTCCGCGCCCATGGTGTGCAGGAAGCCGAACGCGACCTTGCCGGTGGCCGGGTCGGCGTCGGCCCGCACCTCGTCGGCGGCCCGCCCGACCTCGGCGAGGGCCCGCTCGACGGAGGCGAGGAAGGTGCGTCCCGCGGGGGTGAGGGAGACCGTGCGGCCACGGCGGGCGAACAGGTCGACGCCGAGGTCCTGTTCCAGGCGGACCATGGCCCGCGAGAGCG
Source organism: Streptomyces rishiriensis (assembly GCF_003112535.1). Lineage (GTDB taxonomy): Bacteria > Actinomycetota > Actinomycetes > Streptomycetales > Streptomycetaceae > Streptomyces > Streptomyces rishiriensis. Next base: position 501,953 of record NZ_BEWA01000012.1, read on the forward strand.
TCGACTGGGGGACGTTCATCTCCTGGGCGGCCCGCGTGACGTGCTCGGTGCGGGCGACCCCGGCGAAGTACGCGAGCCGGGGCGCCAGCCGCCTCGCCATGTCCGCCGTGTCTTCTGTGTCACCGGACGGTGACAGCCGAGCCTGTGACCTCTGCTGATGCGCCATGGGAACGATTATGACGATTCCGTGCATTGGACGGATGAGCGGGGGCGTACGTAGCTTCGAGGCATGTCTCCCGCCAGTACCGGGGCGTCCACCACCGTGGGCGCCACCTCGTCCGTCCCCGCCCCCTCGCCCGCCGTGGCGCCCGCCGTCGCGTCGCACGCCGTCGGCTCCCGTACGGCCCCGGCCCCTGCCGACTCCCGTATGGCCCCCGGCGGCCCCGGCTACCGCCGGATGAGCTTCGCCCTCTTCCTCGCCGGGGTCGCGACGTTCGCCCTGCTGTACTCCACGCAGGCGCTGCTGCCGCTGATCTCCGGCGACTTCGGGGTGCCGGCGAGCCAGGCGAGCTGGACGGTGGCGGCGGCGACCGGCGGACTGGCCCTGTTCGTGCTGCCGATGAGCGCCCTGTCGGAGCGCTACGGCCGCCGCACGGTGATGACGGCCTCGCTGGCGGTCGCGGTGGCCGTGGGCGTGCTCGTCCCCTTCGCCCCCTCCCTGGGCGCGCTGGTCGTGCTGCGGGCGGTCCAGGGCGCCGCGCTGGCCGGGCTCCCGGCCTCGGCGACCGCCTATCTCGCGGAGGAGGTCCGGCCGAAGGCGCTCGTCACGGCCATCGGTCTGTTCGTGGCGGGCAACAGCGTCGGCGGGATGAGCGGCCGGGTCATCACCGGCTGGGTCGCGCAGGAGTGGGGCTGGCGGATCGCGGTCGGCGTGATCGGCGCGCTGGCGGTGGCCTGCGCGATCGCCTTCCGGCTGCTGCTGCCGGCTCCGAAGCACTTCAGGACGGGCTCCCTGGCCCCCCGCGTCCTGGCCCGTACCGTCCGCGACCACCTGGCCGACCCGCTGCTGCGCCGGCTGTACGCCATCGGCGCGCTGTTCATGACCGTCTTCGGCGGCGTGTACACCGTCATCGGATACCGCCTGACGGAGGCGCCGTTCTCCCTCCCGCAGGGCATCGTCGGCTCCATCTTCCTGGTGTACCTGGTGGGCACGGTGTCGGCGTCGACCGCGGGCCGGCTGGTCGGCCGGCTCGGCCGCCGGGGCGCGCTGTACCTGGCCGGCGGCACGACGGCGGCGGGGCTGCTGCTGTCCCTGGCGGACTCGCTGGCGCCGGTCCTGCTGGGCCTGGTCCTGATCACGGCGGGCTTCTTCGCGGGGCACGCGGTGGCGTCCTCGGCGGTCAGCAAGACGGCGACCACCGGTCGCGCACAGGCCTCCGCCCTCTACCAGTCCTCGTACTACGTCGGCTCCAGCGTCGGCTCCACGGTGGGCGCGACGGCCTTCCGCGCGGGCGGCTGGTCCGGCACGGTCGGCGTGGGCGTCCTGGCGGTGCTCGGCGTCGTGGCGATCACCGCTCTCGGGACCCGCGCGGCGCGGGTCGCCGCACGACGGGACGTCCTGGTGGCCGCTCGCTGAGCTCCTGCCCCCTCCGTCGTGGGACTTCGGGATCGATCGCGGCGGCCTCGTCGAGGCGGTGGCGGTGACATCTGCGGTGCCGGTGCGGCGACCGGACCGGGCGCGGTCGCGCACCGCCCCTTCGCACGGCCCTGCACACCGCCTTCCACCTGCGCTTTCGTCGACTCGGCGGGCCATTGTCAGTGGGCTGCGGTAGCTTCCGAAGTGGTGGGCGCGAAGACGCGTGACAGGACGGCCACAGGGGTGGGTGGACGATGGGCAACAGCACCGCGACGACGACGGACCTCGACGTCGCACTGGAGAAGCACCGGACCGAGCTGACCGGGTACTGCTACCGCATGCTCGGCTCGTCCTTCGAGGCGGAGGACGCGGTGCAGGACACCCTGGTGCGCGCCTGGCGGAGCTACGACAATTTCGAGGGCCGCTCCAGTCTGCGCTCCTGGCTGTACCGGATCGCCACGAACGTCTGCCTGGACATGCTGACGGCCGGCAACAAGCGGGCCCGTCCGATGGACCTCACCGACTCCACCCCGCTCGCCCGGGCCGCGCTCTCCCCCCGCCCCGACAACACCTGGCTGGAACCGATGCCCGACGCCCGAGTGCTGCCCACCGTGGAGGACCCGGCCGACGCGGCGGTCGCCAAGGAGTCGGTGCGGCTGGCGTTCATGGCGGCGCTGCAGCAGCTCCCGCCGAAGCAGCGGGCCGTGCTGATCCTGCGGGAGGTGCTGGCGTGGCGGGCGAGCGAGGTCGCCGAGCTGCTCGACACCTCGGTCGCCTCGGTCAACAGCGCGCTGCAGCGGGCGCGGGCGACACTGTCCGAGCAGAAGGCCTCCGGCGCGGACGCGGCGGTGTCGGATCCGCTGGACGAGGAACAGCAGAAGCTCCTCGAACGCTATGTGGCGGCCTTCGAGGGCTACGACATGACGGCGCTGACGGCTCTGCTGCACGAGGACGCCGTCATGACGATGCCGCCGTTCGACCTGTGGCTGACCGGCCATGACGACATCACCGGCTTCATGACCACGCTCGGCTCCGCCTGCGAGGGTTCGCGGCTGCTGCCGGTCCAGGTCAACGGCCTGCCGGGCTTCGCCCAGTACAAGCCGGACCCGGACAAGGGCGGCCACAGCCCCTGGGCGATCCAGGTCCTCGAGATCTCAGAGGGCCGCCTCACCGGGTTCCACTTCTACCTCGACACCCAGCGCTGGTTCCCCCTCTTCGGCCTCCCCCTCCACCTCGACGGGGAGCCCGACGAGGTCCAGCAGGGCGCGTAGCGCGGGGTCGGGAGCGCGCAGCCGTATCCGCCCGCCGGCCCGCCGGGCGGCCAGCTGCAGCCGCGCCAGCAGGTCGACGGCGGCCAGCCCGGGCGGCCCGATCCCGGCGACGTCGCAGACGACGACCCGGGCTCCGGCGCCGGGGCCGGCGAGCAGCGCGAAGACGGCGTCGCCCAGCCCGGTCGCCTGTTCTCGGGCGACCGGGCCGGTCAGGGTGAGCACGGGGGGTGTCGTCGCTTCCACGATCGGTAGACCGCGCCCGACGCCTCAATTCATCGGCGACGCCCGGAGACCGGTCCTACTCGGCGGGGAACTCGCCGGTGTCCAGCTTCAACCCGAACGGCTCGGGCAGCTCTACGGTGTCACCGAACTTGCCTGCCCACAGGACGCGGTAGACGTCCCCGTGGGGCTCCCCGTACAGGGTGACGGTCGGTCCACCCGGTGCCCAACCGTCGATGAGGAGGTACAGCGGGACACCGGCTTGGGCATAGCCGGCAGCCTTCTTGATGCGGTCGTTGCTCGCGTTGGTCTTGGATGTGATCTCGACGATCAGCTCGGCCGCGGACGCGGGAATGCAGTTGCCGTCCTCCGCTCGCAGGACCTCCTTGGGCGCCACCGCGATGTCCGGGATGTAGAGCCCCTCACGTGACGGCACCGCCGTGCCCAACGTCTGGTAGATGCCCCACTCCCGTGGGATCACCTGGTACAGCTCTCGCTGCACTTGGTCCGCGATGTCGTTGTGAGCGTTGGACGGTGGTGGTGCCACGGTGACGATCCCCTCGATGATCTCCACCTTGCAGCCCTCGGGCGCGTCCGTCTCCTGCCAGATCCGGACGAGGCCGTCCCACTCGTGGCCTTCGGCCGTGGAGTGGTCGACCGTGAGTGCGCTCATGGCGGTCTCCTTGTCGGTGCGTCACCGAGTCCAGCATGCCGAACGGGACCGGCGGCGGTCCACCGATCCCGTTCACCCGATAGGGGGCTGTGACGCCGGCGGCCTCCGGCCGCGGGCAGGTCAGGCGATGCGTTCCAGCACGACCGGGGAGGCGGTGAACGCGGTGCCGGGGGCCTCGACGTCGTACGCGCCCTCGACGGCCTGGAGGGCGTAGTCGAAGCGCTCCGGGGTGTCGGTGTGCAGCGTCAGCAGCGGCTGGCCGGCCGTGACCGTGTCGCCGGGCTTGGCGTGCAGCTCGACGCCCGCGCCCGCCTGCACCGGGTCCTCCTTGCGGGCGCGCCCCGCGCCCAGCCGCCAGGCGGCGACTCCGATGCCGTAGGCGTCGAGGCGGGTCAGCACGCCCGAGGACGGGGCCTTGATCACGTGCTGTTCCTTCGAGGTGGGCAGCGGCGCGTCCGGGTCGCCGCCCTGGGCCGCGATCATGCGGCGCCAGACGTCCATGGCCGAGCCGTCGGCCAGGGCCTTCGCCGGGTCGGCGTCCTTCACGCCCGCCGCGTCCAGCATCTCGCGGGCCAGCGCGAGGGTGAGCTCCACGACGTCCGCGGGGCCGCCGCCGGCCAGGACCTCGACGGACTCGCGGACCTCCAGGGCGTTGCCCGCGGTCAGACCGAGCGGGGTGGACATGTCCGTCAGCAGCGCGACGGTCTTCACGCCGTGGTCGGTGCCCAGGCCGACCATCGTCGAGGCGAGCTCACGGGCGTCCTCGATGTTCTTCATGAAGGCGCCGGTGCCGACCTTCACGTCCAGGACCAGCGAGCCCGTGCCCTCGGCGATCTTCTTCGACATGATCGACGAGGCGATCAGCGGGATCGCCTCCACCGTGCCGGTCACGTCCCGCAGGGCGTACAGCTTCTTGTCGGCCGGGGCCAGGCCGTCGCCCGCCGCGCAGATCACCGCGCCCGTGCCGTCCAGCACCGACAGCATCTCCTCGTTGGAGAGCAGGGCGCGCCAGCCGGGGATCGACTCCAGCTTGTCCAGCGTGCCGCCGGTGTGGCCGAGGCCGCGGCCGGAGAGCTGCGGGACGGCCGCGCCGCAGGCCGCCACCAGGGGGGCCAGCGGGAGGGTGATCTTGTCGCCGACGCCGCCCGTGGAGTGCTTGTCGGCCGTCGGGCGGGACAGGGAGGAGAACTCCATGCGCTCGCCGGAGGCGATCATCGCCGCGGTCCAGCGGGCGATCTCACGGCGGTTCATGCCGTTGAGGAGGATGGCCATCGCGAGCGCGGACATCTGCTCGTCGGCGACCTCCCCGCGGGTGTACGCGTCGATGACCCAGTCGATCTGTTCGTCGCTGAGCTCGCCGCGGTCCCGCTTGGCGCGGATGACGGAGATGGCGTCCATGGCCATGGCTTGGCTTCCTTCCGAGGGTTCCAGAAGCCGCACGGCCCCTCGGGGCGAGTCGCCGGAGCAACTCGGAGGGGCCGCACGGGAATTACTTGGTGAGATGGTCCGGGCCGAAGGCCTGGGGCAGCATCTCGGACAGCGGCAGGATGCCCGCCGGGGTCTCCAGGAGGAGGTCGGGGCCGCCGAACTCGTGGAGCAGCTGCCTGCAGCGGCCGCACGGGACGAGGATCTCGCCCCGGCCGTCGACGCACGTGAAGTGCGTCAGCCGGCCGCCGCCGGTCCGCTGCAGCTCCGAGACCAGCCCGCACTCGGCGCACAGGCCGAGCCCGTAGGAGGCGTTCTCGACGTTGCAGCCGGAGACCGTGCGGCCGTCGTCGACCAGGGCGGCGACCCCGACGGGGTAGCCCGAGTAGGGGGCGTACGCGTGGGACATGGCCTCCCGGGCCAGCTCGCGCAGCGCCGCCCAGTCGACGCCGGACGTCGGGGTCACTTGCCCTGCCCCTTCCGGTACCGCATGCCGTCGGCCTTGGGCATGCGCAGCCGCTGTGCGGACAGCGACAGCACCAGCAGCGTGACGACGTACGGGGTGGCGCCCACGAAGTCGCTGGGCACCTCGTCGGTGAAGAGGTACCAGGCCAGGACGAGCGCGGCCACGATGAGGCAGGTCCCGCCCTGCCAGTGCGCCTTGCGGTACAGCTTCCAGCCGGCCAGTCCGGCGAGGAGCACGACCAGCAGGAGCAGCAGCGCGTGGACGGTCTCGCCGCCGTTGCGCAGCTGCAGCGCGTCGGAGTAGCCGAACAGGCCCGCGCCCATGGCCAGGCCGCCCGGCCGCCAGTTACCGAAGATCATGGCCGCGAGGCCGATGTATCCGCGGCCGCCGGTCTGGCCCTCCAGGTAGGTGTGGGAGGTGACCAGGGCGAGAAACGCGCCGCCGAGTCCGGCGAGGCCGCCGGAGACGGCCACGGCCGCGTACTTGTACTTGTACACGTTGACACCCAGGGACTCCGCGGCGATCGGGTTCTCGCCGCAGGAGCGCAGTCGCAGGCCGAACGAGGTGCGCCACAGCAGCCACCAGCTGCCCACGAACAGCAGGACGGCGAAGAGCGTCACCACGGACAGGTTCGTGACCAGGCCGCCGAGGATGCCCGCGATGTCGGAGACCAGGAACCAGTGGTGGTTCTCGACGGACTGCAGTCCGCTCGAGAGGCCGGGCACGCTGATGTCGGGCAGCGAGTCCACCGGCGGGGACTGCTTGGGGTTGCCGCCGGCCTCGGCCGGCTTGCCCTCCGAGAAGAAGATCTTGGCCAGGTACTGGGTGATGCCGAGCGCGAGCAGGTTGACGGCGACACCGGAGACGATGTGGTCGACGCCGAAGGTGATGGTCGCGACGGCGTGCACCAGACCGCCGAGGACGCCGAAGCCGACGCCGCACAGCAGGCCCAGCCAGGGGTTGGACTGCCAGCCGATCCAGCCGGCGCCGAAGGTGCCGAGGATCATCATGCCTTCGAGGCCGATGTTGACCACGCCGGACCGCTCGGACCACAGGCCTGCCAGACCGGCGAGTCCGATGGGCACGGCGAGGCCGAGCGCGGCGGAGACCTGGCCCTCGGAGGTGAGCTGGTTGGAGCCGGTGATGACGCGGACCGCGGCGACGAGCAGCAGCGCGCCCGCGACGATCATCAGGATCTGGCCGACCGAGCGGCCCGACCGGGCGTCCGTGTCCGCCTTGGGCGCCGCGGGGGGCGGCGTGTCGGTCATCGTGGCAGTCATCACGCCACCTCCTGCTTCTTGGTCGCGGCGGCCTGGGCGGCGAGCTCGGCGCCGACCCGCTGCTGCTGGCGCTTGAGGCCGTAGCGGCGGACGACTTCGTAGGCGATGACGACGCACAGGACGATGACGCCCTGGATGACGCCGAGGATCTCCTTGTCGTAGCCCTGGAACTCGAGGTGATTGGTGGTGCGCTCCAGGAAGCCCCAGAGCAGCGCGCCGAGGGCGATGCCGACCGGGTTGTTGCGGCCGAGCAGGGCGATGGCGATGCCGGTGAAGCCGATGCCCGACGGGAAGTCGTTGCTGAACTGGTGGCTGTCGTTGAGCAGGGTCGGCATGCCGATCAGACCGGCCACCGCACCCGAGATGACCATGCTGGTGGCGACCATCTTCTTGACCGACACACCGCTGGCGGTGGCGGCGCTCTCGGACTGGCCGACGGCGCGCAGGTCGAAGCCGAACCGGGTGCGGCCGAGTACGAACCAGTAGGCGATGCCGACGAGCACGGCGATGACGATGAAGCCCCACAGCACGCCGGCCGGGCCGGTGTCGATGCTGAAGAAGTACGACGAGTGGGGCAGCGGCTCGGTGGAGACGATGGTGCCGCCGCTCTGGAGTTCGGCGAGCTTACCCGGCTGCAGCAGGTAGGCGATGATCGCGGTGGCGATCGAGTTCAGCATGATCGTCGAGATGACCTCGCTGACGCCGCGGGTCACCTTGAGGATGCCCGCGATGGCGGCCCACAGGGCGCCGGTCGCCATGGCGCACAGGATGATCAGCGGGATCGCGATCCAGCCGGGGAGGGTCAGCGCGCCGCCGAGGACCGCGGCGAAGAAGGCGGCCATCCGGTACTGGCCGTCGACGCCGATGTTGAACAGGTTCATGCGGAAGCCGATGGCCACCGAGACGCCCGCCAGGTAGTACGTGGTCGCCTTGTTCAGGATGTAGACCTGGCTGTCGCTGGCGGAGCCGTAGGTCACCATGTCGCTGAAGGCGTCGCCCGGGTTCTTGCCAGTGGCGAGGATGACCAGGGCGGTGACGACGAGTGCGGCGACGATCGCCAGCAGCGGTGCCGCGAGGCCGAGGAGCAGCCGCTCCTTGTCGATGCGTTGGGTCAGCTTCTTCATCGCGCGTCGTCCTCTGTGTGCTCCAGGTGGCCGGTCGCCGCACCCGTCATGGCGGAGCCCAGCTCCTCGGGGGTGATCGTGGCCGGGTCGGCGTCGGCGACCAGACGGCCGCGGTACATCACCCGCAGGGTGTCGGAGAGCCCGATGAGCTCGTCCAGGTCGGCGGAGATCAGCAGCACGGCCAGGCCCTCGCGGCGGGCCTCGCGGATGTGGTCCCAGATGGCGGCCTGTGCGCCGACGTCCACGCCACGGGTCGGGTGGGCTGCGATGAGCAGCTTGGGCGCGTGGCTCATCTCGCGGCCGACGATCAGCTTCTGCTGGTTGCCGCCGGACAGCGAGGCGGCGGTCACGTCGATGCCGGGCGTGCGGACGTCGTAGGCCTCGACGATGCGCTCGGTGTCGGTCCGGGCGGCCTTGATGTCGAGCAGCTGGCCGCGGGAGTTGGGCTTCTCGGTGACATGGCCGAGGATGCGGTTCTCCCACAGCGGCGCCTCGAGGAGCAGGCCGTGGCGGTGCCGGTCCTCGGGGATGTACCCGACGCCGGCCTCGCGGCGGCTGCGGGTGGGGATGTGGGAGATGTCGACGCCGTCGAGGGTGACGACACCGGTGTCCGGGTGGCGCATGCCCATGATCGCCTCGACCAGCTCGGACTGCCCGTTGCCCTCCACGCCGGCGATGCCGAGGACCTCGCCCTTGTGGATGGTGAAGGAGATCGCGTCGAGGATGATCCGCTCGACGCCGTCGAGGTCGGTCTGGGTCAGGTGCAGCCCGTCCAGCTTCAGCAGCGGGACGTCGGTGACCGTGGACTCCTGCGTCTCCGGCGTGGGCAGTTCGCTGCCGACCATCAGCTCGGCGAGTTGCTTGGGGGTGGTGCCCTTCGGCTCGACCGTGCCGACGGTGGTGCCGCGCCGGATGACGGTGATCTCGTCGGCGACGGACAGCACCTCGCCCAGCTTGTGGGAGATGAAGATGACGGTGAGGCCCTCGGCCTTCAGCTCGCGCAGGTTGGCGAAGAGGGCGTCGACCTCCTGCGGCACCAGGACGGCGGTGGGCTCGTCGAGGATGAGGGTCTTGGCGCCCCGGTAGAGGACCTTGAGGATCTCCACGCGCTGGCGGTCGGCGACGCCCAGCTCCTCGAGGAGGACGTCGGGCCGGACGTTCAGCCCGTACGCGTCGGAGATCTCCCTGATCTTCGTGCGCGCCTTGGCGCCGATGCCGTGGAGCTTCTCGGCGCCCAGGACGACGTTCTCCAGGACGGTGAGGTTGTCGGCGAGCATGAAGTGCTGGTGCACCATGCCGATGCCGCGGGCGATGGCGTCGGCGGGGTTGCCGAAGGTGACCTGGTCGCCGTTCACCGTGATGGTGCCCTCGTCCGGCTGCTGCATGCCGTAGAGGATCTTCATCAGGGTGGACTTGCCGGCACCGTTCTCACCGCACAGGGCGTGGACGGTGCCCGTGCGAACCGTGATGTCGATGTCGCGGTTGGCGACGACGCCGGGGAATCGCTTGGTGATGCCGCGCAGTTCGACGGCAGCGGGAGGGCTGGACGCGTTGATGGCGCACTCTCCTCGGGGGAAAGGGGCTGCGTAGGGGAGGGCAGGCGTCGGCGACGCTAGCGCGGCAACTCAATGCTACACGCGTAGAGTTGACACATTGTTATGGCTCGACGAGGGGGTTCTCATACACCCCCTCGTCGAGCCGGGGTACGGCGGGAACCGTCAGGTCACGGGGTGGTCTTGACCTTCACGGAACCGTCGACGATCTTCTGCTTGGCCGCGTCCAGCTGGGTCTTGATGTCGTCGATGAAGCCACCGCTGGTGGCCAGCGAGACGCCGTTCTTGGCGAGCGAGTAGTTGTTGACGCCCGTCAGCGGCTTGCCCTCGTGCACGGACTTGATGAAGTCGTAGACACCGACGTCGACGTTCTTGACCATCGAGGTCAGGATCGACGCCTTGTACTTGGCCAGACCCGGGATGTTGTACTGGTCGGAGTCCACGCCGATGGCCCAGGCGCCCTTGACGCCGTTGACGGCCTCGATCGCGCCGTTGCCGGAGGAGCCGGCCGCCGAGTAGATCACGTCGGCGCCGTTGTCCAGCATGCCCGACGCGGCCGCCTTGCCCTTGTCGGGGCTGGCGAAGCCGGAGAAGTCCGAGCCGTGGCTCAGGTACTGCGTGTCGACCTTGACCTTCGGGTTCGTGTCGTGGACGCCCTGGACGTAGCCGGCCTCGAACTTCTTGATCAGCGGGACGTCGACGCCGCCGATGAAGCCGACGTGGTTCTTCTTGGTCTTCAGCGCCGCGGCGACGCCGGCCAGGTAGGAACCCTGCTCCTCGGTGAAGGTGATGCTGTCGACGTTCTTGACGTCCACCACCGAGTCGACGATGCCGAAGCTGGTCTTCGGGAACTTCGCGGCGACCTTGGTCATCGAGGCGGCGTAGGAGAAGCCGACGCCCACGACCGGGTTGTAACCCGCCTGCGCCAGGTCGGTCAGACGCTGCTCGCGGTCGGCCTCGGTGTCGGAGGTCTTGGCGGTCAGCTCCTTGATCGAGCCGCCGAACTCGGACTTGGCCTTGTCGGCGCCGCGCGCGGCGGAGTCGTTGAAGGAACGGTCACCACGGCCGCCGACGTCGAAGGCGAGACCGATCTTGACGCCCGAGCCGCTGCCCGCGGAGGCGGACGACGAGCTGGTGCTGTCGGAGGAGGTGCTGCCACATGCTGTGGCAGTCACTGCGAGAGCTGCGGTCGCGATACACGCAGCAGAAAGCTTGGCTACCCGGCGCACGGGAAGGCTCCTTCACCTGACCTGAGCGCCTCGTCGGCGCTTGATGTAAGCACCATGCCGGTGCTCGAGCCACGACGCCCTGGCGGCGTCGGCTTCGCGGCATCGTAACGCGCGTAGATGTCAGAAAAACACCCCTCGCGACGCCGTTATCGATTCGAGGCGAACACCGTCTGAACTCGGTTCCTTACAGCTTCGCGCCGTTGATTTCGAACCGGGGACGAATGGCTTACAACAGTGTTGCGCCGGACGGCGGAACGGCGCTCCGGCCGCCCCGCCGCCGTCCGCTCACCTGTTCGCCGCGTCCAGCAGGGCCGCCGCCGTGAAGAGCTCCACGCCGGCGGTGATCGCCGACTCGTCCGCGTCGAAGTCGCCCTGGTGCAGGTCGCGCACGGTGCGCTCGCCGGGCGTGCGGACCCCGAGGCGGGCCATCGCGCCCGGCACCCGCTCCAGGTACCAGGAGAAGTCCTCGCCGCCCAGGCTCTGCTCGGTGCCTTCGACGGCCGTCTCGCCGCGCCGGGCGACCATGGCGTCGCGCAGCAGGCCGGTGACGTCGGCGTCGTTGACGACCGGGGGGACGCCGCGCACGTAGTTGATCTCGGACTTGGCGCGGTGCAGGTTGGCGACCTCGTCGATGGCCGCGACGACGATGTCCGGGGCCTGCCGCCACGCGTCGATGTCCAGGCAGCGGACGGTGCCGGACAGCTCGGCGTGCTGCGGGATCACGTTGGGCGCGTGGCCGCTCTCGATGCGGCCCCACGTGACCGCGAGCCCGGCCCGGGTGTCGACCCGGCGTCCGACCAGCGCGGGCACGTCGGTGACCACCCGGGCGGCGGCCGTGACCAGGTCGGTGGTGAGGTGCGGGCGGGCGGTGTGGCCGCCGGGCCCGTCCAGGGAGATCTCCAGCCGGTCGCAGGCGGAGGTGATCGCGCCCTCGCGCAGACCGATCCGGCCCGCGTCGACCCGCGGGTCGCAGTGCACGGCGATGATCCGGCCGACGCCGTCCAGCGCGCCGTCCTCGATGACGTCGGCGGCGCCGCCGGGCAGCACCTCCTCGGCGGGCTGGAAGATCAGCCGTACGGGGCGCGGCAGCCGGCCCTGGCGGTGCAGCTCGGCCAGGACCAGCCCGGCGCCGAGGACGACGGTGGTGTGCACGTCGTGGCCGCAGGCGTGCGCGCGGTCGGGGACGGTGGACCGGTACGCGCACTCGGTCTTGGTGTCCGGGATGGGCAGCGCGTCGATGTCGGCGCGCATGGCCAGGACGGCGGCGCCGCCGGCCGCGCCCACGGTCCCGATGTCGCAGATGAGGCCGGTCCCGACGGCGAGTACGCGTGGTTCGAGCCCCGCCTTCTCCAGGCGGGCCTTGATCGCGGCCGTCGTACGGAACTCCTGGTTGCCCAGCTCAGGATGCATGTGCAGGTCGCGGCGGAAGGCCACGAGCTCTGCGCGCAGCGCCTCCGGCAGGACGCCGGGGAGGGCGTCTTCCCCTGAAGGATCGGCCTCGGACTCTCGGGACATCAGTTGCTTCACCCTCTGAAGGGTAGGACGCCGAAGCGGTCGACCGACCTACGATCAACAAAACTTCAACCCGTCAGGCGAAGAAAAGTCGGCCGCGCGGCGCATGGCTGCTGTGGGGGGTGGGTAAACTCCGCCGATTTCGGTTCGGCTCCCACACTTCTTCCTTCCTTTCACGGATACCACGGACAGCTCATGACACGCCGTGCCTGTCCACGTTCCGGGATCGATCCCGGAATCATCGCCTGCGCGCAGCGGTCCCGCCACGCGGAGCGACGGGGCGGGGCGTCGTGACCGGTCCGGCCGACCGCGGACGGGATCCACCGCGCGGGTGCGGGGTCAGGCCGGGTTCGCCGCCGCCAGTCCGTGCGCGGCGCGGGCGGTTCCCGCCACCCCCGCCAGGAAGCCCTGTGCCCGCGGTGAGGCGCCGGCGGTCAGCCAGGCCGGGTCGATGTCGCAGACCGTGACGCGGACGTCCGTCCCGGTCAGGGCCAGGGGCAGGGTGTGGACGACCGTGGACGGGAAGCTGAGGACCGTGCCGCCTATGGGGCCCCGGCGGGCGATCAGTTCCAGCGGGAGGTCGGGGCGCACGACCTGCAGTCCCGTCTCGACGGCGAGCCGGTGCAGTTTCTCGGCGCTCTCGCGGCGGTGGGCGAAGTAGCGGGTGACGCCGTGGGCCCCGGCCAGGGTCCGCACGGCGTCCGCGTAGCGGTCGGCGTCCACCACCCCGGTCTCGACCAGCGAGGTGCCCACCATGTCCGCGCCCTTGGTCACGCGCGGCGGGCCGAAGCGGTCCCGGGTCCAGACGAAGCGGTTGGCCGTGACGGCGACGCCGTCCGGGGCGTCCGTTATCGGCATCGCGGAGAACACCTCGACGCTGCGCTCCGGGCCGGGCGTGAGGCGGCGGCGGGCCGCGCCGGAGACCGGGGCGAAGAGCAGGTCGCGGGGGCTCGTCCGGCCGCCCTTGCGGTGCCAGCGCACCAGCCGTTCCCCGCGGGCCAGCTGGCCGACGAACTCCATGGTCGCCGTGCCGTCGTCCACCACGACGAGCTCGCTCGCCCGGGTGAGGGTCAGCAGCAGTTGGACGTAGCGGGAGAACGGGTCGCCCATCACCATCCGTTCCGCGCGCCGCAGCAGCCCGCTGAGGCTGCCGACGGTGCGGAAGGGGGCCGTGGCGCCGTCGCGGGCCTCCTCCCAGCGGACGGTGTGCCCTTCCCGGCGGGCCAGCTCGGCCATACGGCGCAGCTGGCCGCGGGTCATCGGGTCGTTCGGGGACAGGACGACGAGGGTGAGCCCCGCGCCGGGCTCCCGCCGCCCGTGGAGCCGGCGCGAGTGCGCCCACTCCAGGACGTTCAGGAGCTGCACCGGGCTCTCCACGAAGGCGAGGGTGTGGGGGGTGGGGCCGGTGTTCTTCCCGGCGCGAGGACTCATCGTCGTACGACCATCCCGTGGGGCACTCGGAGGGGCACGCAGGTCACACCGCGAGCGGCTCGCCCGCCGCCGCCGCGATCTCCGCCTCCGCGACGACGCCCGGGACGCGGCGCAGCTTGCGCATCGGGCCGAGCTCGGAGTCGTAGACCTTCTTCACGCCGTCGCCGAGGGACGCCTCGATGGTGCGGATGTCGCGGACGAGGCGGGTCAGGCCGCCCGGCTCCACGGAGGCCGCCTGGTCGGAGCCCCACATCGCGCGGTCGAGGGTGATGTGGCGCTCGACGAAGACGGCGCCGAGGGCGACGGCGGCCAGCGAGGTCTGCAGCCCGGTCTCGTGGCCCGAGTAGCCGATCGGGACGTTGGGGTACTCCCGCTCCAGCGTGTTGATCACACGGAGGTTGAGCTCCTCGGCCCTGGCCGGGTAGGTCGAGGTGGCGTGGCACAGGAGGATGTTGTCCGAGCCGAGGACCTCGACCGCGTGGCGGATCTGCCGCGGGGTCGACATGCCGGTGGACAGGACGATCGTCCTGCCGGTGTCGCGCAGGGCGCGCAGCAGTACGTCGTCGGTCAGGGACGCGGACGCCACCTTGTGCGCGGGCACGTCGAACTCCTCCAGGAAGGCGACCGCCTCGGTGTCCCACGGCGACGCGAACCAGGCGATGCCCTTCTCCTTGCAGTACGCGTCGATCCGGCGGTACTCGTCCTCGCCGAACTCGACGCGGTGGCGGTAGTCGATGTACGTCATCCGGCCCCAGGGCGTGTCGCGCTCGATGTCCCACTGGTCGCGCGGGGTGCAGATCTCGGGCGTGCGCTTCTGGAACTTGACGGCGTCGCAGCCGGCCTCGGCGGCCGCGTCGATCAGCCGGAGGGCGTTGTCGAGGTCGCCGTTGTGGTTGATGCCGATCTCGCCGGTGACGTAGACGGGGTGTCCGGGGCCGACGGGGCGGGTGCCCAGGAGGCGCAGGCGGGCGTTGATGCGGGTGGCGGCGTTGTCGCTGGTGCTCATGGCGGAACGTTCCTTACTGGGGGAGGGTGTCGAGGGAGGGGCCGAGGATCCAGCCGGCGATCTCCCGGATCGCGCCGTCGCCGCCGGGCAGGGCGGTGACCGCGCGGGCGGCGCCGCGTACGACGTCGTGGGCGCTCGCGACCGCCACCGGCCAGCCGACGAGCGCGAAGCAGGGAAGGTCGTTGACGTCGTTGCCGACGTAGAGCACGCGCTCCGGCGCGACGCCCTGTTCCTCGCACCACTGCTTGAGCGCGAGGTCCTTGCGGTCGACGCCGTGCAGGACCGGGAGGTCGAGCTTGCGGGCGCGGGCGGCGACGACGGGGTTGCGCTCGGTGGACAGGATCAGCATCCGCAGCCCGGACCGGCGCAGGGCGGCGATGCCGAGGCCGTCGCCGCGGTGGACGGAGACGAACTCGCGTCCGTCGGAGTCGATCAGCACCCGGTCGTCGGTCTGGGTGCCGTCGAAGTCGAGCACGACGGCGTCGACGTCGTCGGCGGTGGGCAGGGAGCCGGGGAGGTCGGCGTCGAGGAGCGGGGCGAGCGCGCGGGCGCGGGCGAGGTCGTGCGGATCGTCGATCTCCAGGACGCGGGCGGGGTCGGTGCGCACGAGTTCGGTGCGGCCGAAGAAGCGGTGCCCGTGTCTGCGGAAGCCGGCCGCGTCCATCGCGTAGGCGGCGCCGGTCTCCAGGAAGTCCTGGGGGCGGTCCTGGCGGCGCGGGCGGAAGGACCGGTCGTGGTTGACGCCGAAGCCGCCTTCGCCCGCCTCGTCGGAGCGGCGCCAGACGAAGCCGTGGAAGGGGGCCACCGTGACGGCGGTGTCGGCGCCCTGTTCGACGACGGCGCCGGCGACGCCGTCGACGTCCTCGCGGGTGAGGAAGGGGCTGGTGCACTGGACGAGCAGGACGACGTCCACCGGGGAGCCGTGCAGGGCCTCATGGGCGTCCAGGGCGTGCAGGACGGCGGCCTCCGAGGTCGCCGTGTCCCCGGCGATGGCGGCCGGACGCAGGACGACCTCGGCGCCCGCCTCGCGGGCCGCCGCGGCGATGGCGTGGTCGTCGGTGGACACGACCACGTCCGTGACGAGCCGGCCGGCCCGGCACTCGCGGACCGCGCGGGCGACCAGCGGGACGCCGCCCACCGGCGCGAGGTTCTTCGCGGGCACGCCCTTGGAGCCCCCGCGCGCGGGGATCACGGCGAGGACGCGGCGCACGCCGGATGCTGAGTCGGGCATGGGCACTTCTCCTGGAGAGGTCACGGGGGAGGTCGGGACGGAGGAAGCGGCCCGGGAGGCGGCGGGGGTGGTCACAGCTCCCCCAAGCGGCGGATCACCGGGGCCACGCGCTGGACGCCGTGCCGGTAGGCGCCGCGGGCCGCTCTGCGGACGGTCCGGCGGACCGGGCCGGGGTCCTCGGCCGCGGCCGGGGCGCCGGGAAGGGGGCTGCCGTCGGGGCCGAGGTGGTGGCGGGCGAGGATGCCGGGCAGGTAGCCGGGCGCGGTGACGGGCGTGTAGTAGGGGGCCAGGGGCGGCAGACCGGCGGAGCTGTCGAGCAGTTCGGCGATGCGTTCGCGGGCCGGGACGAAGGCGTCGTCGTAGGAGCCCGTTCCGGAGGAGGGGCCCCCGGCGGCGACTCCCTGGCGGGCCACCCAGTCCTCGTCGGGGTCGGGGCGGTGGCCGGCGTCGAGCTGGTCCCAGGAGGCCAGGCAGCCGGAGCCGACGAAGTGGTGGTTGCCGAGCGCCTCGCGCACCCCGAGATCGGTGAGGACCACGGTGGGGACCCTGCGGTGCAGGGACTCCAGGGCGGCCGTCGAGCTGACCGTGACGAGCAGGTCGGCGCGGTCCAGGACCTCGCCCATGTGCCCGTACACCAGGCGGAGGTTGGGCGGCAGGTCGAGCCTGCGCGCCAGCTTCTGGTAGGGCAGTTCCTCGATGTGGGTGGTGTGCTCCCCGGGCTTGGAGCGGAGCTTCAGCAGTACGTCGCGCTCGGGGTGCAGACGCGCGTGCCGCACCAGCCGGTCCAGCAGGTAGGCGCGGTCCGCGCGGTTCTCGGGCACCGAGGGCTGCGCGGCGAACACCACGGTGAACGGGTCGTGCCGGCCGGTGTACGGCGCACCGCCCAGGAACGGCAGGGCCACTTCGGTCACCGCCGAGGCGTCGGCGCCGACCCCCGCGTACACGGCGCGGAAACGCTCCGCGTCCTGACGGGAGTTGGCGAGGACGAGATCGGCGCCGTGCCGCAGCAGCAGTCCGTCGGCGAGCTTCTCGTAGACGACGCCGACGTAGCCGGTGACGACGACGGGACGCCTGCCGCCATCCTCCACGACCCGCTTCAGACCGTGCAGCACGGCCTGGACGCTGCCGCCGACGAGCGCGAGGACGAGGACGTCGTACGGCGTGCCCGCCATGACGCGCAGGAACTCGACGGCGGTGACCTCGCGCAGGGAGTCGGCGTGCACGCCGACCTCGGCCAGCTGACGGGGGGTCGGGGTGGCCCGGCCGCGCAGCAGGAAGCCGTCCAGGACGGGGGGCGAGGGCGCTGTCCGCGTCGCGGTCAGCGCACCCCATTTCCATCGGGTGTCGGAGTCCGCGAGGACGGCAATCCGTGGGGGGTTCGCAGTACTTGCTGGCACACCGAAGACGGTAGAAATCAAAACACGGGATTTACCCAATCCCCGATCAACAAGAAGTTAACAACGCGACACCGAAATCCGAACCGGCCCGCCTGCGCCCCTGAAGAACACGGGATGCACGAATCCGCCACATTCAGTTCACCCCGCGTCCCCTCGTCGATAAGTTCCGCCGCCGGCGGCGCTCCTAGGCTTTCCCTTGTGCCCAAGCTCTCTGTGATCGTGCCGTTCTACAACGTCCGCCCGTACGCGCCCGACACTCTCAGAAGTCTTCATATGAACGCCAGTCGGGAATTCGAATTCGTGCTGGTGGACGACCATTCCACGGACGAGACTCCGGAGATTCTCGAACAGGCGGTCGAGGGCCTTTCGAAGATCGCCCAGGTGCGTCATGTCCGCCATGAGAATAACGGCGGTCTCGCCACCGCGCGCAATACCGGACTCGACGCGGCGCAGGGCGAATACCTGACGTTCCTGGACGGCGACGACTGGCTCGCGCGCGGATATCTGGGCGAACTCGTCGCGGCGATCGACGAGTTGGGCTGCGACTTCGTGCGCACGGACCACGTCCAGGCCACCGGCCGCGTCCGCACGGTGGTCCGGCACCCGCACGGGCTGCGCGGGGAGGTCCTCGACCCGCGCCGGGCGATCCTGCCCGCCGACCGCTCCACGTCCGTCGACTACGCCTTCGCCTGGGCCGGCGTCTACCACCGCCGCCTCCTCGATCGCGGCCTGCTGCACTTCACCGACGGGCTGCGCACCGCCGAGGACCGGCCGTGGATCTGGAAACTGCACCGGGAGGCGGAGTCGTTCGCGGTGGTGAACCTGCACGGCGTCTTCTACCGCCGGGGGGTCGCCTCGTCCCTGACCCGGATCGGCGACGCCCGGCAGCTGGACTTCATCCGGGCCTTCGACCAGGTCGTCGAGGAGACCGCGCGGGACCGGGACGCCGACCAGCTGCTGCCCAAGGCGGTGCGCACCTACTGCGCGATCATCGCCCACCACCTCGCGGACGTCGACAAGTTCGAGCCCGCCGTCGCCAGACAGCTGCGCACGCAGAGCGCCGCCGCCATACGGCGTATGCCCCAGGAACTGCTCACCGACGTGCTCGACCGCATGGACCTGCGCCGCTCCGCCAAGCTGCGGCGACTGCGCCGGCAGATCACCTCCGCGAAGGCGGCCGCCTGATGCCCCCCACGCCCCCCGCCCCGCACCGCCCCACGACCCGCGCGACCGCCGGCGCCACCCAGATCTTCTGCGCCTCCACCCTCTACGGCGCCGCCACCCTCGCCGCCGCCCTCGACGCGGACGCCTTCGCCCCCGCGGACCGCCGGCTGCTGCTGGTGTGCAACAACGCGACGACGCCCGAGACCTCCCCCGCCCTCGACGAGATGCCGGGCTTCGCCCCGCTGCGGGACCGCTTCGACGAGGTCCGCTCCTGGAACGAGGCCATCAGCCCCTTCCACCCGGGCGCCTGGTCGCCGCGCCCCGACGACGTGCCCCTCCTGGAGCGGTACCTGCGGCTGCTGTGGGGCCTGGGCGACGACCGGGTGACGATCGTCCTGGAGTCCATCCAGGTCAACCCGGCCCAGGCCATCGCCCAGCTCTTCCCCGGCGCGCCCGTCGACGTCTACGCGGACGGCCTGATGAGCTACGGCCCCACCCGCGACAAGCTCGACCCGCTGCTCGGCACCCGGGTACGGCGGGTGCTCCACCTGGACCTGGTGCCGGGTCTGACGCCGCTGCTGCTCACCGAGTTCGGGGCGCCCGCGCAGACCGTGCCCGCCACCGCCTTCCTGAAGGTGCTGGGAGAGGTCGCCGACGCCGTGCCGGAGGTGCCGTCGCTGCCGCAGGACTGCGCGCTGCTGCTCGGCCAGTACCTCTCGGCGCTGGAGATCCTCACCCCGCAGCAGGAGGAGGAGCTGCATGTGCGCATGCTGCGCGGGGCGGTCGCGCGCGGTCACCGCACGGTCGTCTTCACCCCGCATCCGACGGCGCCGGCCCGGTACAGCCGCGCCCTGGAGGCCGAGGCCGAGCAGCTGGGCGTCACGCTGACGGTCCTCGGGACGCCGGTGCTCGCCGAGGTGCTGTTCGACAGGGCGCGGCCCGCGCTGGTCGTCGGCTGCTTCTCGACGGCCCTGTTCACCGCGTCCTCCTTCTACGGGCTGCCCGTGGCCCGCGTCGGCACCGAGTCGCTGCTGGAGCGGCTCGTCCCCTACCAGAACAGCAACCGGGTGCCCCTCGTGCTGGCCGACGCGCTGCTGCCGGACCTGGAGGACCTGGAGGGCCCGGAGAGCCCGGCGGGCCCCGAGAGCCCGGCGGACCCGAAGGTCCGGGAGAACCTCGGGGCCGGCGGGGGCGAACGGCCCGTCGGGGCGGGGGACGTGGCCGAACTGCTCGCGGCGGTGGGCTTCGTGATGCAGCCCCAGATCCACCCCGGGCTGCGGCCGGTCGCCGAGCGGTATCTGCGCACCCGTCTCGGTCCGCGCACCTGGCGGTACTTCAGACGCCGGCGGCTCACCGCGCTCGGACTGCCGGGCGGCATCCCGCAGCGGCTGGCCTTCCTTCCGCGCCATGCCGCCGCGCGTCGGGTGGTCCGGCGGGCGAGGGCGCTGCGCAGGGCCGTCCGCCGGCGGAAATGACATCGACGCGGGACGTTCACCGGGCGTTCCCTCCCGATTCCGCGCTCCGGGTGAACGGTCGTATCGAGCAACCGGGGCGTCGCGGACCGAGCACACGAGAGGCCCCCTGGGCCACTGCGAGGGGTACGAGCATGACCGAGACGGTCGTGAGCAGCACGTCGAAGGCGCCGCCCATCGCGCCGGCGCCGGTCCACGAGCCGGACGGACCCGGCGGGCGGGGCGGACCGGCCGGCCCGGGCGGTCCCGAGGGCCGGCTGCGCGCCCTGGACGGGCTGCGGCTGATCGCCGCGCTGATGGTGGCGGTCTACCACTACGCGGGCCGCGACGGCGAGGTCTCGCGCGCGTGGGGGACCTCGCCGGGACTGCAGTTCCCCACGTTGCACGGATTCGCCGCCTACGGCTGCCTCGGCGTCCAGGTCTTCTTCGTGATCAGCGGGTTCGTGATCTGCATGAGCGGCTGGGGCCGGCCGCTCAGGTCGTTCGTGGCCTCCCGCGTGTCCCGGCTGATGCCCGCGTACTGGGCGGCCGTCCTGCTGGTGACGGCGGTCTTCGCGCTGCCGCCGGTCGTCTTCGAGGCCGTCTCCCCGAGTGACGCGCTGGTCAATCTGACCCTGCTCCAGCAGCCGCTGGGCGTCGACCGGGTGCTCGGTGTCTGCTGGACGCTGTGGGCGGAGATCCGCTTCTACGCCCTGTTCGCGCTGTGCGTCGTCCTGCCGGGCGCGAACCGCCGCCGGGTCGTGGTGTTCTGCGCGGGCTGGACGATGGCCGCCGCGATCGCGCAGGCGGCGCACCAGCCGCTGCTCGACGTGGTCCTGATGCCCGCGTACGCGCCGTTCTTCGTCGGCGGGGTCGGCCTCTACCTCGTCCACCGCGACCGACGCGACGCCTACGCCTGGGGGATCGTCGCGGCCGGCTTCCTGATCGGCCAGCACTACGCGGTGCGCCAGCTGTCGAACGCCTCGGACCCGCACGCCTTCGCCCACCGCACGAGCCTCGGCATCGTCTTGGTGGTCGCCTTCGGCTTCGTGGCGGTCGGGGCGATCGCACTGGGCCGCCTGAACCGGGTGAACTGGCGGTGGCTCACCGTCGCGGGCACGCTGACGTACCCGTTCTACCTGGTCCACGAGCATCTCGGCTGGGTGGCCATCCGCTTCCTGCACCGCGGTCTGCACGTGCCGTCCGCGGCGACCTTCGCCCTGACCCTCGTCTCGATGCTGCTGCTGGCCCTGCTGCTCGACCGCCTCGTGGAGAGGCCGCTGGCGCCCCGCCTGAAACGCGCGCTGTCGCGGGCCTGACGATCGTGCCGCCCTTCGGGGAGGAGCGTCGTTTCCGGGGGAATCGTCCAGGTCGGTTTCCGGGGGAATCGACCGGGTCAGAACGTGTCCGACGGCACGTACGTCCCCCAGACGCCCCGGAGGGCGTTGCACACCTCGCCCACCGTCGCCCGGGCCCGCAGCGCGTCCTTCATCGGGTACAGGACGTTGTCCTCGCCCTCCGCCGCCTTCCTCAGGGCGTCCAGGGCCGCGTCCACCGCCCTCCGGTCGCGCTCGGCCCGCAGCCTTACGAGCCGTTGCGCCTGCCGGGCCTCGATGGCCGGGTCGACGCGGAGCGGCTCGTAGGGCTCCTCGGCGTCGAGCCGGAAGCGGTTGACGCCCACCACGACCCGCTCGCCGGAGTCGGTCTCCTGGGCGATGCGGTAGGCGTTGTGCTCGATCTCGCTCTTCTGGAAGCCGTGCTCGATGGCCGCCACCGCGCCGCCCAGGTCCTCGACCCTCCGCATGAGGCCCACGGCCGCCGCCTCGACGTCGTCCGTCATCCTCTCGACGGCATAGGAGCCCGCGAAGGGGTCGACGGTCGCCGTCACGTCCGTCTCGTGGGCCAGCACCTGCTGGGTGCGCAGGGCGAGGCGCGCGCTCTTGTCCGTGGGCAGCGCGATCGCCTCGTCGAAGGAGTTGGTGTGCAGCGACTGCGTGCCGCCCAGGACCGCGGCCAGCCCCTGGACGGCGACCCGCACCAGGTTCACCTCGGGCTGCTGGGCGGTGAGCTGGACGCCGGCCGTCTGCGTGTGGAAGCGCAGCATCAGCGACTTGGGGTTCCGCGCGCCGAACTCCTCCTTCATCACCCGGGCCCAGATCCGGCGCGCGGCGCGGAACTTCGCGACCTCTTCGAGGATCGTCGTGCGGGCCACGAAGAAGAAGGAGAGGCGGGGCGCGAAGTCGTCCACGTCCATCCCCGCCGACACCGCCGTACGCACGTACTCGATGCCGTCGGCGAGGGTGAAGGCGATCTCCTGCGCGGGCGAGGCGCCCGCCTCCGCCATGTGGTAGCCGGAGATCGAGATGGTGTTCCACTTCGGGATCTCGGCCCTGCAGTACCTGAAGACGTCGGCGATCAGCCGCAGCGAGGGCTTCGGCGGGAAGATGTACGTGCCGCGCGCGATGTACTCCTTCAGCACGTCGTTCTGGATCGTGCCCGTGAGCCGCGCCGCCGGCACGCCCTGTTCCTCGCCGACCAGCTGGTACATCAACAGGAGCAGCGCCGCGGGCGCGTTGATCGTCATCGACGTCGAGACCTTGTCCAGCGGGATCCCGCCGAACAGCACCCGCATGTCGTCGACCGAGTCGACCGCCACGCCGACCTTGCCGACCTCGCCGTGCGCGATCGGGGCGTCGGAGTCGTGGCCCATCTGGGTGGGCAGGTCGAAGGCCACGGACAGGCCCGTGGTGCCGTGGGCGATCAGCTGCCGGTAGCGGGCGTTGGACTCCACCGCGGTGCCGAAGCCCGCGTACTGGCGCATCGTCCAGGGACGGCCGGTGTACATCGACGGGTACACGCCCCGGGTGAAGGGGTAACCGCCCGGCTCGCCCAGTTTCCCGGCGGGATCCCAGCCGGCCAGGTCCTGCGGCCCGTAGACCGGCTCGATGGGCAGTCCGGACTCCGACTCACGCGCCATGGCTGCGATGCCTCCCCGCTGGTCCGTCCGCTCCGGGCCCTTCCTCTCAGGATGGCCGCAGGCGCCGGTCGTCACAACGCCGGGAGGGCGCGGGGTGGGTCCGGGGGATGTCAGGGGCGCGGGCGGGACCGGGGGAACGTGTCCCGCCCGCGCCAGGCGCACGAGCCGAAGGTACGGGGGGAACCCCGGCTCAGTGCAAGGGCCGATGACCAGTCGGCTCACTTGTTACTGCGTTCCACACGCTGAAAACGTCACACCCTTCGTCGAAAAATTTCGAAGAGTGGCAGAACCGCAGGTCAGTGGCCGTGGTGACGGCGGCCGTCATGGTGGCCGCGGCCACCCCGGCCTCCGCCGTCGGCGCTGTCACCACCGTTTCCGCCGCTTCCGCCGTTCCCGCCGTTCCCGCCGTGGGAGGCGCCCTGATGTCCGTGGCCGCCGTTGCCGCCGTGGCCGCCGTTGCCGCCGTGGCGGTCGTCGCCGTCGTGCCGGTCGTCGTCGCCGTCGTCGCCTCGGCCGGGCTTGCCCTCCGAGCCGCCGTGGCCGCTCGCCCCGCCCTGGCTTCCGCCGTTGCCCCGGCCCTTTCCGGCGTCCCGGCCGGAGGCGTCCTTCCCCGTGCCGCGGGCGTCGCCGCGGGAGTTCGCGCCGACGCCGTCGAGCACGCCCGCGCAGTACGACGGCACCCGCTTCGGGCCGCCCGCCCGGTGCTCCAGGGCGCGTCGGTGCTTGGCGTCCGGGCTCCTGCCGGCGCTCAGCTCACGGCAGGACGCGATCACGCCGGGCGGCCATGCGCCGCGGGAACCCGGGGACGCCGAGGCGCCGTCGTCCTTCGTGCCGCCCCCGGCGCCCTTGCCGTCGCCCTCCGGCGTCGCCGGGGCCGTCCCGCCGCCGAGCGCACCCGAGGCGTCCGGGGACGGCGGGACGAGCGCCGGGCCGGGGGACGCCGGGGCGGAGACGGAGGCCGCGGGGCGGCCCGGTTCCGTACGGCCGAACGGGGTCGGCAGGAGGCCCGCCCCGCTCGCGACCGCGACCCCGCCGGCCATTCCGACGGCCAGCGCCGCCGCCAGTCCCAGACGCGCGGAGCGGCTCCAGCGGGAGGGCCGGCCGGCCTCCGGCGCCCGAGCGCCGATGCGCACCAGCCCGGCGTCGACGGCGAACACCTCGGCGCGCGGGGGCTGCCCGGTGCGGCCGGCGTGAGCGTCCCGGGCCGCCGCGGCGGTGCGAGCGGCGCGGAACGCGGGATCGGTGCGGTCCGCGTGCGCCTTGCGGAAGGCGGCCAGGGCCGCGGCCTCGCCGGGGAGCTCCTCGTCGTCGCGCAGGGGCTCGGCGGCCTGCGCCGACAACGCGGACAACGCGGACAACGCATCCAGGGTCCGGACGAGCCGTTCGGCCTCTTCGCGGGCCGGGCCGTCGACAGCGTTGTCGGGTGACTCACCGCGCAGCAGACGCTCCGCCGTTTCTCGGTCGAGCCACCTGTCCTGCTTGTCGGCCATCACATGTCCTTCTGCGTCCGCGTGCGCACATGCGTCACACCCGCGGGCGTCACCGCCCGTGCGCGGGGCCCCCGTTGAGGCGGCAGCGCGTCGAGCGCCCCGGTCGACTCCGGATCCTGGCGGAGCAGTTCGGCGAGCTTCTTCAGGCCGCGGTGCGCGGCCGTACGGACCGCGCCGGGTCGTTTGCCGAGCGTCTCGGCGGCCGTCTTGGCGTCCAGGCCCATCACCACGCGCAGTACGACGGCCTCGGCCTGGTCCTGCGGCAGCCGGGCGATGAGGCCGAGGGTGCGGCCGGTGGCCAGGGCCTCCATGGCCTCGCCCGCGGTGTCGGACGCGGCGGCCCGGCCGGTCAGCTCGGTGTCGTCGGCGACCGTCGCCGGGCGTCTGCCGCGCATGCGTACGTGGTCCAGCGCGCGGTTGCGGGCGATCCGGGCGGCCCAGCCGCGGAAGCGGTCCGCGTCCCCGGTGAACCGCTCCAGGTCCCGGGCGACCTGCAGCCAGGCCTCGGAGGTCACGTCCTCGGCGTCGAGATCGCCGACCAGCGTGCGCACGTACCCGAGCAGCCGCGGGTGCACCGCGCGGTACACAGTCCGGAACGCGCTCTCGTCCCCGTTCTGTGCCGCGAGCACCGCGGCTGTCAGCTCCGCGTCGTCCCCCACGTCGTGGTTCCTCGGTCGATGGTGCGCGGTTTCTGAGGACCGCAGGTCGTGTGCGGTGGTCTGCCGCTTGGCCGTCCGGCGCGAAAGGCACGTTACGACCTGAAACAGCCGCGCGTCCATGTCCGTAGAACATGCAACTAACTCGTGACGCGGTGGACGTGCTCGGGGTGTGACACAAAACGCACTCACGGCGCTGTAGGGAGTACGGGCCGCCGCGCGGCCCGTGCCGCGCGACGGCCGGGGCCTCTCCTGTGGGGGGTGGCGGCCTCGGCCGTTGCCTTGGCTGCCACGGCTCACCCGCCGTTTCCGCCCCCCGCGTCCTGCCGTTGCGCCTTCGTCTTCGTCTTCGTCTTCGCCGACGGATTCCCGGGCTCCGCGGACTCGCCGGGCCCCGCGGACCCACCGGACCGGACGGCCCCGCCGCCCTCGGCCGCCCCACTGCCCTCGGCCGTCTCACTGCCCTCGGCCGTCCCGCCGGACTCGCCGTCCTTGCCGTCCTTGCCGTCCTTGCCGTCCTTGCCGTCCTTGTTGTCCTTGTTGCCCTTGCCGTCCTTGTCGTCCTTGTCGGCGTGGCCCGTCGCGCCGGCCTTGGGGGAGCCGCCGTCCTTGCCGGTCTCGTCGCCCCCGGCGGTGGTCGTCCGCAGTCCGGACGCCGCGCAGTACGCCTCGACGTTGCTCTCGCCGCCCGCCGCCGTCACGAGCCGCTGCCAGGCCGTGGAGCCCAGGTCGTCGCCGCGCCCCCGGGCCTTCTCGTAGGCGCGGCAGCGGGCCGCGGCGTCCTCGGCGCTTCCGGCCTTCGCGGGACGGTCCCGGTCGGCGTCGCCCGTGACGGACGGGACGGCGGAGAGCGTCCCGGACGGACCCGTGGTCGTCCCGGCCGACTGCCGAGGACGCCCCACGCCGCCGTCGCCCACGCCGATGCCGTCGCCGCCGCCCGTGCCGGAGCCGATCGCGGCGAACGCGGCCCCGCCGAGCGCCAGTCCGGCGATCAGCGCGCAGAGCGTGACCCGCAGCGAGCGGGCGGTGTGCCGCCGGGCCAGGGGCCGCCAGTCGTCACGACGCCGGGTACGGACGCGGCGCGCCCTCGCGCCCCCCGCATCCCGGGCGGCCCGGAATGCGGCGACGGCCCGCTGCTCGCCCTCACTGCCCTCACTGCCTTCCTGCGGACGGTCGCTGGGTGCGCGCAGGGCACGGGCGAGCAGCGCCTCGAGCCCCGAGGGGTCGGCGACGGCGTCGTCAGGGCGCGCGCGCCGACGGCCCTGGCCCGCGCCGTCGTTCAGCCGTTCACCCATGTCCGTTTCCGCCTCTGTCCCGAACGTCCGTTCCGACCGCTCGTCCGGCCGCCGACCCCACCACGCCTCCACCGCTCGCACGCCGGTCCCTCAGTGATCGATACGGCCCGTGGGCGTCACCGTTCACGTCGACTCCCCCAGCGTCCGCGGGACGCCATCCGTCACACCCTCGCCGCCGCGGTCGTGCGCGGCCGTCTCGCGCTCGGCGTCCAGCTGTCCGGCCAGCCGCTTCAGGCCGCGGTGCGCGGCCGTGCGCACGGCGCCGGGACGCTTGCCGAGCACCCGGGCCGCGGCAGGCCCGTCCAGTCCGATGACGACCCGCAGCAGCACGGCCTCCGCCTGGTCCCGGGGCAGCCCGCGCACCAGCTCCAGGGCCTGCGCGGTGGAGAGGGACTCCAGCGCCAGGTCGTGGGTGCTGTGCGGCCCGGGCAGGTCGAGGACGGCGTCCTGCTCCAGCGCCGCCGAGCGCGGCCGCACCCGCAGCCGGCGCAGGTGGTCCAGGGCACGGTGCCGGGCGATGGTCGCCGTCCAGCCCCGGAACCCGGCTCCGTCGCCGCGGAAGCGTCCCAGATCCCGGGCTATCTCCAGCCAGGCGTCGGAGGCCACGTCCTCCGCCTCCTCGCCGACGATCCCGCGCAGATAGCCGAGCAGTCCGGGCTGGACGATCCGGTACGCCACGGCGAACGCGGCCTCGTCCCCGTCCTGGGCCCGCGCCACGGCCGCCCCCAGTTCCCCGTCGTACGCGTGCGCGCGCCGGGGTTCCCCTCCCTGGCCCAAGACTTTCCTCGTTCGTACGGTGTCCGGTGCGGTCACGCGGCTCCCCCGCCGGACACCGGGTCCGGATGCGGCCGCGCCCCCACGCTCATCAGCGCCGCCCCGCACAGAAGTGTCACAGCGCGCGCCGACCCGACACCGGGCCCAGCGGAACTACGACGCCCCGCCCGGCATGGCTCGGCGGGACGTCCGCACACCTCGGATCACGCGCAAGGGCGCGGGTTCCA
Organism: Streptomyces rishiriensis; assembly: GCF_003112535.1. GTDB lineage: Bacteria > Actinomycetota > Actinomycetes > Streptomycetales > Streptomycetaceae > Streptomyces > Streptomyces rishiriensis. The sequence continues at coordinate 529,380 of NZ_BEWA01000012.1, forward strand.
GCCAGCGGCTGGACCGGTGCCGGGAGGCCTTCGAACACATCACGGCGTTGAGCAGGTTCCTTATCCGCCAGCATCTTCCAGGCTTGCCGATGGCCTTGAGGGTCTCGGGGCCTTTGACGGTTTGCCGACGTCGTAGCGAAGTGCCGGGCGTTTGTTCCTGGTGCCGGGTGGCCGTCCGGGTCCAGTGCCTGTGGGTTCGGGAACACTGGGCCGGGCAGGCGCGGTGAGCGCGGATGCGTTCATCTCCCATGCGGACTCGGGCTGGGGTGAGCCTGTCGAGGACGGTGGGCCTCTCCCACGGCCGACGAAGGCCCTCGGTGAGGGCCGGGCCAGTCGGAGCCGAGTGCGGGCGACGATCAGGAGCCAGGTCCAGCAATCCGCGGCCTCGGGAGTACGGAGTTTGGGGGTGGTCTTGTCCAGGGGCAGTTTCGCGAAGCGAAAAAGTGCGTTTCAGATCGAAGCGACGGAGGAGCGTCTGCCGGAAACAGTCCACGTCGTCAGCGGCGCCCCCCTTCGAGGACCATGACCGCACCGGCGGAAAATCCCTTTCTTTCGACAGGTGCTCAGCCTTCAGCCGGATCAAATGCCCTAGACCGGAATGAACTGCGAGGCCGTGTTCGCGAGGCCGTAGACGTGGCGTAGCAGTCCCTCCGCTGAGCATTGGCACGTCCGAGCGAGAGCCAGGGCGACACGTTGACCCGCCAGAACGAGGCCCACCGGCGTTTTAACCGCGCCTGGCTAGTCGAAACCAGCCGACCACCCGAGGCCTTCGCTCGCTGATCCAGCCACTCCTAGATCGTCGGGCCGAGAAAGTGCGGAAACCAAGCGGGTGAGTTTGATCTCTACGAACCCTGCCCCTTCGAGCCCGTCGTTCGGATAGTCATCCGAGACCTGAGGCACGACTCGCTCTTCCTTCACCAAGGCGAGTGACGAATCGTCGTATGAAACGAGAATTTCTCCGTTCCTGCGGAAAGTGGGGACTGGCCAATTACGCGAGTCCCACGGATCCAACTCCCCCAGGATCGCCCACCGCCCTTGAAGCAATCCGCGGTCACCGAAACGGCACACGTGAATCGCAGAGGAGGGATCGAATTCATACAACTTACCCAGGCCATCCAGCGAAGAAATGCGCCCACCGAAGAAGTAACCGGGAACCACCCCCCGGCCATCCATTCGAGCCACAACCCCCAGGACATGGCCAAAATCGCGGAGGGGAACCGCGAAGACGTCACCACTCTTATACGGAAGGGCCTTCACCATCGCCCGCCTTGCACATCAGGGAACCATTTATCGAAGAATTGCCCCGCAGTATCCATGCATTTGTTATAATTTCGATTCTTTACGCTAACAGACGCAGCGAAGCCTCGTCGGAGAACCGTTCCGCGAGGCTCCTGCTGCATCATTTTGGTGGACCCCCACAGCATTATTTGCATTTCATTTTAGCCTCATGGAAGCAGCTTGAATAATGCGCGGAATGCTAGAGGCGTAATTCGATAGAGCCTAACTTGGCTCGCCGCTCCGGCCAATCTGCTCCGCCATTTCAAGCAAATATTCAGGAAGCTTCGATTTGGCTGCAAGGACTTCGATGCCAACGAGATGACTGGCCTCATCAAAATCCAGATTGATCATACCCTCCACCTGAACCGGGTCGCACGGGTACATGCGCGCAACTCTCGCATCGACCCGAGGGTCAGTGAAATACAGGTACGCTGCATCCGCCTCGGCATCGTAGGTGATTCTCACATCAGCCATGGTCAACGCCCTCCCGTGAGGCGGTTGATATAAGCCCTGTCCACGTTCGTCATCACGGCATTGACGTTTCCGTCAATCGCCTTGGCGATGAAAACCCTTGAGCCAGAATCGTAGTAGCCAGTCTTCCATTGATCGTCGTGAAGATAGGAAAACGGCTGGTTTCCGAGGACTTTCTCAGCCTCCTCCGGCGAAACTCCACGCTGGCTCAAACGCTGAAGGGCAGGCGACGCGAACGCAGAACTTGCACTTGGGGGAGCGTGCACCGGGGCGGGGGTGGGCTTCAGTGTTACATCATTGCCCGGCTGCCCCTCGCATGTACACGAGGGGTCATGGCCGTCGAAATATCCTCCACAGTTACGGACCAAGACCGGCGTGGCACCAGCGAGTACATAGTACGTGTGCTAAGCGACCCCTCCCTACCTGCGTTTTCGCAGGTCAAGCGGTATTCGGCGGTCCGCTGAGGTGCGGGTTCAGCCGGGGTTATTCGTGGTTGTTGCCGTCACTACTGCCGTAAGGGGTCTAGACCACGGGATTCGGTGGGGCCGACCTGCTCCGACAGCTCCCGCGCCTGGGCGTTTGTCCCTATCCTGGCCTCATGAGCACCTTGCGGGAAGAGCTGCACGAGCTGATCGACCGACTGCCGGAGTCGCAGGTCGCGCCGATACTCGCCATCGTGCGGGAGAGCACCCCGGCCGAGGACGGCGGGGAGAAGTGGCCGCTGCCCGACTTCGTCGGCGCACTGTCCAGCGGTAAGGGGGACCTGGCCGCCCGCTCCAGCGAGATCTTGCGCGCCGAGCTGGGACGCGACGCCGAATGATCGTCTGGGACACCGGGGCGCTGGTCGCCGCCGCGGACGCCGACGATCAGGACCACGCCCGCTGTGTCGAGCTGATGCGCCGCACACCGCGCCCGCTGCTGGTGCCCTACCCGGTCCTCACCGAGGTCTGCTACCTGCTGGAACGCGAGCACGGCACCCGTGCGGAGGCCGCGTTCCTGCGCTCGGTGAGCCTCGGGCAGGTCAGCCTGATCCCCCTGGCCGCCGCAGACATCGACCGCATGGTCGAACTGGTCGAGAAGTACGCCGACTTTCCCCTCGGCGCGGTCGACGCGTCCGTTTTCGCCGTCGCCGAGCGGCTCGGCGCGGATGCCATCGCGACCTTGGACCGCCGTCACTTCAGCGTCGTGCGTCCCAAGACGCCCCGCTCCTTCACTCTCCTGCCGTAGCCAGGCTGCCACGCTGACGTGCCCGGTCGCGCGTGGGGACGGTGGGATCTAGGACCGGTGTCCTGTGCAGTGCTCCCCCTGCCGAGCGGGACCAGCCGCCGCCCCCGGTAAGCCCAGCGCGACGCACCTGAAGGGTCGGCCCCCTGGTCGGCCCCTGCCTGCAATCCGGCCGTAGGACGTTCGTAGGCGACAACTTGCTCCGCCAGGAGCCCAGTTACGGTCAGCCCGGCGATCAGGCCCATTGCCGCTCCGGCAGCCCCGGATCACCCCCGACTGCGGTGGGCCGCTCGCCACCTGCGGCGTAACCGGCTTCCCGATTGAACGGCGGGCGCGTCGGCGACGGCGGCCAGCCCCGGCGGGCAGGGGCCGCCTTGAACCTCGTAGAGAAAATCTGAACGCGCCGCCCTGCCCAGCGTCCCGGCACGGCGGGTCAGCGGCCCCGCTCGCCGCCGCCCGACTCCAGGGCCTCGACGCGGGCGCGGAGGTCGGCAATCTGCTGAACGGCCTCGGCCAGCGCCCGTTCCAGCGCCTGGACGCGGGCCGTCGTCCCGCCGACGGGGGCGGTCGTCTCCGGGCCGTCGAGGTCATCAGCGTTGTCGGCGGCGTGATCGTGGTGGGCGACGAAGGCTCCCTTGCCGGGACGGGAGACCGCCCACCCCTCCTGCTTCAACAGGGCCATGGCCTTCTGCACAGTCAGGCTCGACGCCCCGAACTCCCGCATCAACGAGGACTGCGTCGGCAGCGGATCCCCCGGCTGAATCCTGCCCGACTGGATGCGCTCGCGCACGGCCGCGGCGATCACCTCGAACGTCAGCGGCACCCCGCTGCCCGCCGGCCTGCGCCCGCGCCTCGCCACCACCACGCCGGTCACCCCCGCTTTCCACGCCCTCTACCAGCGAAATCTGGCCCGTCCAAACCGGGAAACCGGCCCCACACTACCCGCGTCCCACCACCCACAAGAAAGGAATCAGGAGGGATGCACTTGAATGCGCCAGTGAGGTGATGCTAACGTCACGCACCCGCCGGTGATCACCACCGCGCCCCGCCGACCAAACCTCCTCTGGTCTGGCCCAGCGCCCAACTTCGAGGCGCCTGTTCCTCTGTGAGCCGATCACTTCGGCCTGCCCACGTCACCCCGCGCCCTACCGCTTCCGCGCTCCCGCCGAAAGGCCCCGTCCCGCATGCCCGCACAGCTTCAACTAAGGAACTCCTCGGCCACGCCCACATCGCCGTCACCGCCGAGGTCTACGCCCACGTCCGACTCCGCCTCCAGCACCAGGCCATCGAAGCCCTCGGTCAGTCCCTGGCCGACGGCGACGACCCTGACGACCCACCCCTCACCGCAGCGTCTGCCCGCTAACCCCAGCAAACCGAGCAGCCCGGAGCCCCGCACCGTCACCACGGTCCGGGGCTCTTTCGTCCACCGCCGTTGCCGTCAGCACTGCCGTCAAGCACCACAGGGCCCCGGGTGTAAGGACTTCCGCCCGGGGCCCTATTCACTGGTTCGAATGACATCCGTCCGTCAGCTGAAGGGGCATTCTTCGGGAGCTGCGACAAGGCCCTCTTGTGACCTCACCAGAAGATCGATCCCCACCTTCCCTGCCGCTTCAAGTGCCCGCTTCACCCGCTGATCGACTTCCGCATCGGACGTCATCACATGGATACGAAAAGAGCCATTCGGCAAATAAGTGAGATGCGGCTCAATGTAGACCGCGATATCATCCCCCAGCCACCAGGATGTCTCTCGCGATGAAGCAAACTCCACTTCGGAGAGTCCGTTGAGATCGCCCAGAACATTTAGCACATCGCGCGGAATACCGTCACACAGGGTCGACCTTCGCCATCCGATGAGATCGATCCAAATGGCGCTTGATTCGATTAGGCGGCACACATCGGCGTGCCACGGTAGGAATTCCCCCGACCATGACACTCCGAAGTATCCGTCCGCCCTGCAAACAAGTCCACATTGTACGAACTGCGGCTCCGCGAAGTTGAAAATCCATTCGTCAGCACTTGTCCGCCAAGGCTTCCCAGACTTGACACCGAGCCGAATCCAGCCCTGCAACTCGCCCCCCTGCACGGGAAACGAAATCCCCCCGAATTCCTGCTCCTGGGAGAGCAGGGCATCTCGCACACAGTCGGGAGCGTCGAATGAAATTACGGGCACGGGTCGCAAGATCCTCCTCCCCCAGACATCCAGGAAATTGCGAGCCTTGGGCGTCAATCTATCTACCACTTGCTCAATTCACTTCTTTCCGTCAAGGAAATCGAAGAGTGCTCTGCACGAAGGACACTTTGGATAGAGCTCGCCATGCGCTTCGGGCCCGTACTCTTGGCTTCCTCCCATGACCTTGACGGTCGTCGCCTTGGTTCCTGCTAGATCCGCACCCTGCAGCTCCAATTCGCACAGTGCCCCAATTTCAGAGCACCCCATGTGGTGCCCTGTGGCTTCTGCTGCGGTGCGCACCTGGGGCGTTAGCGCGGAAGGCGCTCGCGCCCCGCTGACCCCGTACCCAACCTTCCCGTCCGCCGAAGTGATTTCGCTGGCCGTATTGGTCTTGCCGATATTCGCGTCAGCAATATCGAGTAGTTCGTCGGACGCCTCGTCGCAGTTGTGGACGAGTACCGGCGTGGTTCCGGCGAGTACATAGTACGTATGCACCGTTCCGACCGTGAGGTCGTAGGTGGCGCCGCGTCGGTGATAGTTGCGGATCCCCGTCACCGTGACCGTCGTGCCGTCCGCCCGGCGGAGTTTCGTGCCGGCGGTCAGGTCGTGGGCGTCGGTCCACCGGTGGCGGGCGTTGTCCCAGAACGGGTGGTGCCAGGTCGTCGTGAGGGTGGCGGGAGCCGCCTTGTGTTGCCCGGTTGCGCTCGGTGGCCCGCGCACCGGTGCCGTGTCCAGGGTGAGGGTGGTGAAGTCCTTGTCGGTCGTGGTGACGATGACGTTCTTGACCTGTTCGGGGGCCGTCACCCCGGTCTGCGGGTCCGTGGCCAGGACCGTGTCGCCGGCCTTCACCTTGCTGATCGGTTTCGATGAACCGTCGGCCAGGCGGACCGCTGTGGCCGGGACGAAGCTGTGCGTCACACAGCTCGCGGCCTCTGATCCGGCATCTTCCGCCCGCCCCGCCTCCACGATCGCGTGTTCCGCTTTCACCGCGTCCTCGGCCACCTTTGCGGCCTCCTCCGCGTCCTTGACCGCCGTGTAGGCCCGGTCGAGGGCGCGCCAGACCTTGAAGGCCTCGACGCCAACCTTGATGGCCTTGAAGACCTTGCCCCAGGGGACGGCGTTCAGGGCGGTGTTCACACAGCCCATGACGTCGCCCTTGGTGAAGCAGTTGTAGGCGTCGGTCAGGCCTATGACGTCCGCGACGAGACTGAGCAGCTGGTGCTTGAAGCCGGAGGCCTGTTTCTTCGCCGCTGCCGCCGCCGCGTCAGCCGTGGCCTTCTGCCGTTGCAGAGCGCGTTCCTCCGCCTCCGCGTGGGCCGTGCTGTTACTGACGTCGGCCTGGTAGCGCTTGGCGTAGGACTTGGTGTTGTTGGGGGTGCTGCCCGACCCGGGGTGGTCGTTGATCGACGCCTTGGTGCCGACCGAGTCGCCCGGTGTGTAGTTGATGCAGTAAGGACAATTGCGGGTCGGGCAGTCGATGTCGGCGCAGCCGCCGGAGGGGTCGGAGGTGGTGACAGGGGTGTCGTCGGCATAGTCGTAGGCGTTCCAGGACTGCGGGGCGCCGGGGTCCAGGATCGGGTCGGGGCTGAGGAACCGGCCGACGGAGGGGTCGTACTCGCGGGCCCCGAGGTTGGTCAGGCCCGTGTTGTCGTCCTGGGTGCCGCCGACGAAACCTCGCTGCCCGATCCAGGCGCCCGACTGGTCGCGGGACTCACCGAAGGGCTTGTACTGGCGGCGGGTGACCGCTTGGGTCTGGGAGTCGATGGCCAGTGTGCCGGTGCCCTGGCGGTCAGGGATGAGGTAGGTGAACTTGCCGTCGGAGGAGTGCGTCGCCACCGTCTCGCCGGCGATGGAGATGTATCGCACGCCGTCGGCGCTCGCGGCGCCCTTCTTGACGGTGATCTCCTCATCGCCGGTGTAGAGGGTGCGGGCGTCAGGGCTGCGGCGCAGCAACAGGGTGCCGTCGGCGTCGTAGAGGTACGTCGTGTCGCCGCTCGTCCCGGTCGAGGACAGCTCGGAGAGGTCGCCCTCGTCGTCGTAGGTGAGGGTGTCGGTGCCGGCCCGGGTGGTGCGGGTGTGGACGTTGCCGTCCGCGTCGTAGGTGTACGAGTTGGCGGTGTCGGCGGCCGGGTCTCCGGTGGTGACCTTGGTGACCTGGGAGACGGCGTGCGCGGGACCGTTGCCTGTCGTGAAGGGGATGTACGTCGAGGTGGCGTCGTGGGAGGTGTCTCCCGAGGGATCGTGGTCGACCTGGAGGGAGCGGGCGCCGGTGGCGTCGTAGCTCCAGCTCTGCCAGTAGGCCGAGGGACCGCCCACCGTGGACGACCCCCCTGGCACCGGCTTGACCGCGCAGTCGTCCGTCGCGGTCCAGGCCGCCTTCAGACGCTGTGCCCAGTCATAGTCGAAGCACTGGGTGTCCGTGCTGCCGGTCTCCAGCTTGTCGGTGATCTTCGTGACGTTCCCGGACGGCTGGTAGGCGTAGGTGGTCTTGTCTGCGATCGAGGCACCGGACTGACTGACCGTGGTGGAGCCGGTCAAGCGGTGAGTCTGATCGTCGTAGCTCAGCGTCTGCTGGGTGAAGTTGCCTGACGTGCCGTAGGTGAACTGCGTCGGCTCGTCGAACTCGGTGTAGATCAGGCCGCTTACGTAGGCCCAGCCGTTGGTGTCGCCGCCCACGCCGATCGGGCGGCCGAAGGCGTCGTAGGTGTAGGAGACGGTCTCCTGCGGCAGTTTCACCGTGGCGGGCGAGGCGTCGGTGTAGTTCCTCAGTGTGCCCGTGAGGTTGTACGCGTTCTGGTGGGTATAGGTGCCGGCCAGCGCTCCCTCGGCTGCCGGGATCACCGTCTGGGTGGCCTGCGGCCACCCGTGGCTGTCGTAGCCGGCGACCTTCTGCGTGTACGCGCTTCCGCCGGTGCCGCCCACGTAGCGGGTCGACGAGGTGGGCTTGCCCTTCTTGAGGGTGTCGTACGTCCAGGCGGCCAGCTCGTTCGTGGTCGAGGCGGCGACTCCGCCGGTGACGTCGTACTCGGCCCTCTTGCGGCCCATCTCGTCGTAGTCGTAAGAGATGGTCTTGCCGCGGGCGTCCGTGCTGGTCAGTAGCTGGCCGGCGTTGTCGTACGTCGAGGACGAGGAGCCGGTGTCCGGGTCGGTCTGGGCGTCGCGGCGACCGAGGAGATCGTAGTGGCTGCTCCAGGTGTGGCCCTGACCGTCGTCCTGGCCGGTCTGATTGCCGTTCGCGTCATAGGTGTACGTGACCGTATCGGCGGTGCCGGTCGGGGTGTTTCCGTGGTAGCGCAGCAGTTTGACGGTCTGGCCGCGTGCGTCGGTGTAGGCGGTGGTGGGCGTGGAGCCGGCGGGCGGGGTGACGTCGACGCGGTCGGAGCCGGGATAGGCGGTGGTGGTGCGCCAGGTCTCGGTTGCGAAGTGGTAGGCGATCGACGCGGTGGCACGGCCCGCTCCGTCGTAGACGGTGCCTGTCTGTGAGGGCGTCTGGGTGTCGGCGGCGGCGACCAGGGTGCCGGACGGCGCACCGGAGTTGTAGTACGGCTGCGAGCTGCTCACAGCCCAGCCGTGCGAGTCGTAGACGGTGTCGGTGATGACCCGACCGCCGTCCACGGTGGCCGTCTGGGTCTCACGGGGGCGCAGCATCGCGTCGTAGAGCGCAATGGACGCGCGGTAGGCGTTGTTGTCCTGGAGGGTCAGCGTAGTGACGGTCGACGGGGCCGTCGGCGAGAGGTTGTAGGCGAACTTCGTGTTGGGGTTGTTGGCGGTGGAGAAGCCGGGGTTCCAGACGGCGGTCACACGGCCCAGGGGGTCGTAGGTGCTGGTGGTCGAGTAGGCGGCCGCGTCCGTGGTCTTCAGGTCAAGGCCACGGGCCGGGTCGAGCGTGGTGGTCGTCGTGAAGCCCGCCGTCTGGCCGGTGACCTTCGGCTGGGTGACGGCCACGGAGGTCGGGGACGCGCCGGCGGTGGGGGTGTAGACGGTGGTCGTGACACGGCCGTCCGCGTCGGTCTCGGTGAGTTCGCGGCCGTAGGTGTCGTAGGTGTTCTTCAGGGCCGTGACGTAGTGCACGGTGCCGTCGGCGTTCACCTTGTCGGCCTTTTGCACCATCGTCACGTCGCCCTTGGTCGGCGTGGCGGTGTTGTCGGTGGAATTGTCGAAGAACGTCAGGTCGTCGCTGATGAGGTTCTTTGTGAGGTCCGGGGTGGTTGCGCACTTGACGGAGACCGCCTGCACCCGGCGCGGCACCGGCAGCGCGTTGCCTGAGGCATCCTGGGAGTACCAGGTGCGGGTGCATTTGTCGTCGTTCGGGGTGGAGACGTCGCCCAGGTCGTCCACGGACTGGGGCAGGCCGGAGGCGTCGAGGGCGTAGTCGATCTCGGTGGTCAGCGGGGTGCCGTCCGCCTTGGTGGTGAGGGTGCGGGAACGCCTGACGTTGGCGCGGCGGGCGACAAGGGGATCCAGGCCCGACTTCGTGCGTGTCTGGGTGGCTGTCGCCGCAGAGCTCCATGGGTCGGTGACGACGTCCGAGAGACGTGCGCCGCCGTCCCCGTCGTAGGACTCGCTCTCCAGGGTCTGTCCAGCCAGCCAGTCGGAGTCCTTCTGCGCGTCGTCTCCGGCGCTGTCATCGAGGGTGACGCTGCGGGTGCCGGAAGAGGTCTTGTCGCCGTCCATGCCGCGGAAGAAAGTCTGCCGGGCCAGGGTGATCTTCGCGGGCGAGGTGCCGGTGCGGGTCTCGACCCGGCCGTAGCCGCGCCACTGGTTCCAGGTGCGGTACTTGGCCTGGGTGAGCGGGTCGTCGTTGAAGTGCCAGGCCGGATCGCCGAGGTACTTGTAGTCCGTCTCGATGGGCAGGCCGCCGGCGGTGGGGTCCTGTGTGGTGACGGAGTTGACGACGAACTTGTTGAACCAGTCCAGTTGCGGCGAGGTCTGGCCGGGCGGGGTCCAGTACTGCGGGTAACAGCGGTAGGCGTTGCCGTCTGGGCTGGATGGCAGCACTTGAGTGCCCGCGCGGTGACATTGAGGCCCTGTGTAGTTGACGGTGACGAGGCTGCCGGACTCAGTGGTGATCTTCGTCAGCCGGTATCGGGTGATCGGCTGGTAGCCGTCCAGGCCGTCGACCCGGTTGGCCAGGGCCTGGCCGTCGAACTTCACCGGGGGCAGGGCGAGGCTGCCGCCGTCCTTGCCCGTACGCGTGATGGACGACAGCCACAAGGAAGGAGTGGTGGTGTCCCCCGTGGAGGGGAAGGCGTGCGCGAGCGACCACGCATCCACGTCCTGGTAGGCGGTGCCCACCAGGACCTGGGAGCGGATGCCGGAAAGACGTCTGGTGGTGAAGAAGGCCGGGCCGTGGTTGTCGCAGGTGCCGGAGGACGCGCAGACTTGGTCGACGGGGACATCCGGCCAGTGCGAGGCGTTGGCGGAGGTCATCTTGGCGGGCGTGCAGTCGAAGCTCGCGTCCGGCAGGCAGCGCTCTGCGGTGTCGAAGAATACCTGGGCGGCGGCTGGGGACGCGGAGTCGTAGACCTTCCCCGCGAGCTGCCCGTACTGGATCTTGGAGAGGTAGCCGCCGCGTGTGTACGCGGTCGGGGTGGTCGTGTTGTTCCGGCCGTAGTAGTCCATCTCGGGCGTGTACCAGTAGCTGAGGGCGTTGCCGTGCGGGTCCACGACGTAGTCGAGGTTCCATCGGTAGCCCTGCTGGCACCAGGAGGCGGCGAACGTCGAGGCGTGGCACGGTTCGTTCGCGTCGTTGCCGTACACGGGCGCTGTGTACACCGAGTTGGTGCTCGCATTGCCGGAGGTCCAGCCGGGCAGGCGATTCAGACCGAAGTAGTACTTGGTGCCGTCGGCGGTGGTCACGACGAAGTACTCGTTGTCGTTGTCGCCGTTGACCGTGTCGGTCTTGATCTCGATCTTCTCGCCGTTGTCGCCCTGCGGTCGCCAGGTGTTGGAGGCGCCGTCGTGGACGAGCGTGTTGGACGCACCGTTCAGCGACAGGGTGAGCGCGTCGGCGTCATCGGACCAGCACTCGTCAGACGTCTTCGGCGTGCCGTTCGCCGTGTCGTCGGCGCAGGACGCATAGCTGCGCTCGACGAAGCCGGGCGCGTAGTCCCAGCCGTCACCGATCCACGAGGACTGGGCATTGGTGGAGGAGGTGCGCCCGTCCACGTTCTGCGAGCCGTAGTCCAAGGACACGCTCGGCACCAGGCTGCCCGGGACGTCCGGCACAGAGACGGGGTACGAGTAAGTGAAGGCACCGCTGGATCCGCCGGCCGTCCACTGTCCGGACGGAGCGAGTGAGGTGGCGGCGTAGCTGCCTCCGCCGCCCGACGCACCGGCCACTGCCGCCACGACCATGGGTGAGACGCCAGCTGCCGTTGTGGTTGAGGTGCGGGGCACCTGAACGGTCGCGGTGACCTTCTGGTTCCGGGTGTCGTTGGCCGAGGGCAGTGGTGTCTGGGTACGGCAGCGGGCAGCATCCGGAGTGGTCAGGGCGCAGGCGGGCAGTTGCACGAGGTGCAGGCGTGAGGCCCAGTCGCCGCCGTACGCCTCCTTGAACGCCGCGTATTCCAATCCGACTTGGGCACTGCCGCCGGCTGTGCCACCCTCGGGCCGCACGGTGAGGACCACTCCGTGCAGCCCGAGGCGCTGCGCGGCCGACTGGCCCGGCAGCGAAATGTGCAGCCTGGTTCCGGCGGGGGCACGGTGCGTGGCCTTCGGCGCGACGGCGACGGACACGGGCAGCGCGCCGGCCCGTGCCGGTGCAGTGGCGAGGGCGGTCTCGGCCTCGCCCGCCTCGGGCCACGCGTCCTTGGCGTCCTTGGCGTTCCAGGAGGGCATGTGCGGGCGGGTGAGGGAACGGCTTCTCACCGCACTCACCGGTACAGACCGCTCCATTTGCGGCTGAACAAGGTGATCGCTGGCCGTCGTAACGGAAGCCAGTGCCGGATTGGCGCCGGAAAGCGGAATGAGCAGTGCCAGAAAAAGAAGGAAAACCAGTCCCCTGAGTGCGGAGGATCTCCGCCGGACGAATTTCTGGACACCCCGCCCAAGCATTGCCAATTCACCCACTGCATTCCCCGTCCCTAGTGAAGGCATGGGGAACCTAACAGTCGTTGCAGGTGACACCGCCCACACGCACCCAAAGATCTTCCATGGACACGTCAAAAAAATCCAAGGTCTCGCAAAATCCGATTCGTGACCGTCATGGCCGAGCCGTCGGCCCGGCAGAAGCTGCTACCACTCCCCTTCGGAATGTCTTTTCTCTGGGGGGAACAGGATGCATGAGCGGCGAATACGTTCGAGATTCCGGACGACCGCAGTCGCGCTGGCACTTCTGCTGCCGGCGTCCCTTGCCGGACTCACGGCAACACCGGCCACGGCCGACGAGGCACCAGCGGGCGTCGGTACTCCGTCAGGCACGAAACCCGCACCGCCGCTCCCGAGCAGCCCGTCGACGGCGCCCCTGGGCACCGCCCGCCCTGCGGACGACTCCGGCCTGACGAAGGAACAACAGGCCGCACTCGCCGCGGCGCAGACCAAGGCCGGAGCCACAGGCGGCCCGATCACCGTCGACGCTCTGACGACGGAGACCGCGACCGTCCAGGCCAACCCGACAGGCACGGTCACCTGGACCACCAGCCTGTTGCCCCAGCGAGTCCTCAAAGGCGGCACCTGGGTCCCCGTCGACGCCACTCTCCAGCAGAACTCCGACGGTGGCTACAGCCCCAAGGCGGCGGCCGAGCCTCTGACCTTCTCCGGCGGGGGCGACCAGCCCCTGGTCTCGATGACCAGCGGCGAAACCCGACTGGCCTTCTCCTGGCCGCAGAAGCTGCCCACCCCGACCGTGTCCGGCGCCACGATCATCTATCCCGACGTGCTCAAGGACGTCGACCTGCGGCTGACCGCGAACACGATCGGCGGCTTCTCCGAGGTCATCGTTGTGAAGACCTCGGCTGCAGCCGCCGCCTCCTCCCTGGCCAAGCTCAAGCTGACCACTCATACCGAGGGCGTCACCGTCTCGGACGACGGCCATGACAACCTCCAGGCTGCGACCCCCGGCGGCCAAGTGCTGTTCAGCGCGCCTCAGCCGCTGATGTGGGACTCCTCCACCGACGGCACCAGTAGCCGGCTCCTGAGCAGGAGCGCGGAGACTGCCGGGACGGAGTCGGCTGCCGCGGGCTCCGGTTCTGCGAGTCCAGGCCGTGGGGCTCAGGTCGCCCGGGTCGCCGACGACGTGACCGGCTCCACCCTGTCCCTCACTCCCGACCAGAGTCTGCTCACCAACTCCGCCACCCGGTACCCGGTCTACATCGACCCGACCTGGAACCCTCACAACGCCAGCGGCGGAAAGCAGCACTACATCGAGACCCAGCAGGGCTGTCCCTCGGCGAAGAACTACGACTCCACCCAGTACGGCGACCCCGGCGTCGGGTACAACAGCTGGTCAGGCTGCATCGGCGACGAGCGCTCCTACTTCCAGCTCGCCATCCCCTCCGGCGTCTGGGGCGCCCACATCGTCGCCGCCACAGTCAATGTGAAGGAGAACTATTCCGCCAGTTGCAGCCTGTCCTCCGACATCAAGCTGTATCTGGCGGGTTCCTTCGGTTCCGGCACAACCTGGAACAACCGGCCCGCGCTCGCCACCTATCTGGCGTCGAAGAGCTTCGGCCCCGCGTGCAGCAGCGAGCCCTCGGGCGGCTTCTCGGTGACCTCCACGATCGCCAAGAAGGCGGCGGCGAAGAACTCCAGTTGGACCTTCGCCCTGGTCAACAGCCAGGAGAGCAACAGCGACGGTAACTACTTCAAGAGGTTCGCCAACAACCCGTCGATGTCCATCGAGTACAACCACGTGCCCAAGCCGCCAGGCACCCTGGCCGCCAAATTCGGTACCCACTCGGTGGGATGCGGTACGACGACGCCGTACCCGGTCATCGGCAAGACCCTGGTCACCACCCCGCCCACGCTCAATGCAGTGATCAGCGACGACGACAAAGACGCGCTCGCGGCGACCTACAAGTACTGGGTGGGCAGCGGCACGGCCGCCACGACGACGAGCGCCACCGTCGCCAGCGGTTCGAACGCGCCCAAGCAGCTGTCGTCCAGCTTCATGAGCGGCCTGAGAACCGGCAACGTCGTGAGCTGGAACGTCACCTCCAGCGACGGCAAGGACAGCAGCGCGACCTCCTCCACCTGCCACTTCACCGTCGACCTCAGCGCCCCAGCTGCACCGGCCGTCAGCAGCGTCGGCGGCCTCTACCCCGAGGACGCCGACGGGAAGACGGCCGCGGGCACCCCGGGGCAGTTCACCCTCTCCACCGACAGCGCAACCAAGTTCCTGTACGCCCTGGACATCACCCCGCCGACCTCCAACACCCCGAGCTCCGAGACGGCCACGGCCTCCGGCAACGCGGCGACCGTCATCCTCACACCCACCGCTCCGGGCACGCACACCCTCTACGTGTACGCGGTCGACTCCGCGGGGAACGTCTCCACACAGCAGCAGTACCAGTTCACGGCGCTCGGTCACGCCGGCAAGACCTACTCGAGCCTCCAGGCGGCCTTCGACAACACGGCTGTCACCGACGACACCAGGCCCTCCGCCGGCGACGCCGACGGGACGGGCGCGACCATGTCACTGCAGGACCTCAAGGCGGTCGGCTGGCAGCCAGGCGGCAGGGTCACCGTGGACGGAGCCGCGTTCACCCTGCCGAACTTCGGCTCGACCGCCGGCGACAACGTGATGGCAGCCCACCAGACGATCCAGATGACCGGAACGAGCGGCCGAGCCCTTGTCTTCCTGGGCTTCTCCACGTACGGCATGATCGGTTCCCAGCGCGCCGACGACGACTACTCCAGTCCCGCCGTACCCGACGGGACGTCCGTCAGCGGCACCGAGTGCACCCTGGGCAACGGTCAGTACGAGGACTGCCGGGCCGGCGGCCCCTACGGCTCTGTCGCCTATGCCGACGGAAGCACAACGCAGCCCTATCACCTGACCGTCCCCGACTGGGTCTACGGCTCCAACGCCCTGGCAGCCGTCACCCTGCCCCACCGCAACCACACCACCGGCGCCCAGGAGGCCCGCAGCACGAACGTCTACGCCTTCGCCGTCCCGCTGAAGCCCGGAGCTCAGATCAGTTCGGTGACACTGCCCGACCTGAGCGACAGCGCCCGTCAGTATGTGCCCGGTCTGCACCTCTTCGGCATGGCCGTCCGCGACACCTCCGCGGCGCCGAACGGCACGAAGTGGACCGGCGCGTGGAGCGCCCCCAACGAAGGTGCGTTCAACTATGAGGGCACCGACTACAAGGACCAGACATTCCGGATCAGCGCCGATCCGAGCGTGGCCGGATCCAGCGTGCGCGTCCGCCTGTCGAACGCCCTCGGCCGGACCCCTCTGACCATCGACCACACCACCCTCGCCACCCAGTCCTTCGACGCGGCACCGACGGCGACGCCCTCCGACCTGACGTTCAACGGTGGCAGCAGGTCCGTGACGATTCCGGTCGGCGGCGAGATCTACAGCGATCCAGTGAGCTACCCGGCAACGCCCGGCAAGCGCCTCATGGTCAGCCTGCACCTGGTGAACGACGTGCCGTATCTCGTTCAGCACAGCTGGGCGGGGGCGGCCACCATGTGGGTCAGCGCCGTCGGCTCCGGCGACCACACCGCGGACACCGCGGACACCGCCTTCAGCGGAAGCGGCGTCAACTCGGGGTACTTCACCGACATCCTCACCGGCATCGACGTCGTCACCGGCGACGCCCGCCCCACGGTGGCGGTGCTCGGCGACAACCTGGTCGATCCCTTCGCCGATGCCACCACGCCCGTTCTGACGGCGCCGCGCCTCGCCGACGCCCTGGCGGCCGCGCTCCGCGGCAACGCACAGAGCGTTCCCGACTACGGCGTCGTCGCCTCCGGCATCGAGAACAACCGCCTGACGACGGAACAGGCGCGAGGCGGCCCGGCGGCGCTCACCCGGCTCGACCGGGACGTGCTCGCGCTGCCGGACGTCACTAGCGTCGTCGTGGACGAGGGGCTGGCCGACGTCGTGTCCGGTGCCGACGACACGAACCTGGACGCCTCCTACACGGTGCTGCTCGACCAGCTGAGGGGATGGGGAATCAAGGTCGTTTTCACCACCCTCACCCCGTGCAACGGATACGCCCCCTGCACGGCCGCCGTGGACCGGAACCGGCTCGACGTCAACACCTGGATCACCGACCAGCCCAACTTCGTCACACCCACGGTGAGCGTCGTGGACACGGAGGCCGCGGTCGCCGTCCCGGACCCGGCGAGCACCACCGACCCCCCGGCCCTGAAACTGAACGGCGACCCTGCGCCCGCCGACTTCGACACGGGCGATCATGTCAACCTCACGGTCGACGGCTACCGGGCGCTCGCCGACACCTTCGACATCACCACGCTGGGGCCGGACACGTAGGCGGGCTCACACTCCCCCCGCCCCCGGCCACCCGTCACAGCCCCCGGCCCATCGCGTCCCGGCACAGCAGGCGCAGGGAGCCGTGGCCGGCGTGGCAGCGGCGGGCCTCGTCGAGGGGTTCCCAGAGGCGGCCGTCGGGAGTGCGGACCCAGTGGTCGCCTCCGGAGGACCACCACTCGGCGCCGGTCCGGCGGACGATCACCTCGCCGGCGTACGCCCCGAGTCCGCGCAGAAGGCCCTCCACGGCCGCGTAGGGCGTGCCCTCGCGTCGCAGGTCCTCGATCAGCCGGTCGACGCGCCACAGGCTCTGCGCCGAGTGGTCGAGCCGCGGTCGCATGCCCTCGGGGACGGCGGCCACCGCCTCGGCCGCCCACCGCACGGGCCTGGCGGCGGCGGAGGGGCGGGCGGGCCGCTCGGTCCGGTTGACGACGTCGGCCCGGTCGGGGCGGTGGGGTCCGGCGGTCCGGTCGGGGCGGTCGGGCCGCTCGGGCCGCTCGGGCCGGTCGGGGTGGTGGGGCCGGTCGGGCCGGTCGGGGTGGTGGGGCCGCTCGGGCCGGTCGGGGTGGTCGGGGTGGTGGGGGCGGTCGGGGTGGTCGGTCTGGTCGGTCGTCCTGCGGGTCACACTGGGAAGAGCGAGGGCGTCGCGGGTTGTGTCACTCGGATCCGGGGCCTTCCCAGGACCGGCGCAGGACCGACCCACGTCCCCCGCACCGCGCTCACGTACGTCCACGAGCGCGGCGCGACACCACCGCGCGCAGCACCCGGCGGCCCTCGGTGGACACCTCCAGCGCGCGGCGCAGTCCGCTCGCGCCGTGACCGGCGAGGACCTCCAGGACGGTGACCTGGCGGCGCAGTTCGGCGGCGACGAGCGGCGACATGCCCTCGGTGCGGCCCTCACGGCGGGAGTCGACCGGGGCGCCGTCCGCCGCCGGGTCGAGCAGGCGGTGGATCTGGAGCGAGGCGACGGAGCAGGCGTCGGCCCACACCCGCACCCCGGCGGCGCGCCGGTCCTCGGGGGCGGCGGCCAGCATCCGGTGGGCGAGGAGCCCGGCCTCGTCGCCCTGCGCCGGAGGGGCGCCCAGCTTGTCGCGCGCCCGTTCCACCAGCTCGCCCCAGTCGGCCGCGTCGGAATCCTCCGTGAGGTTGCCCCACAGGGGCCGCAGGATCTCGTCGTCGCCCCCCAGCAGGGGTATGCAGCGATCCAAACAAGCCAGCCCGCTGGCCGCCAGTCCGCGCTCGTCGGCCTGAGCGATCAGTTCCACCAGGCTCATCCACGCCTCCCTCGCCAGGGCGCCTTCCTTACGGAGCCCGCACTTCCCCTTACTGCGCGCGACAGGCCAGGAGTGTCACAGGGGATCGTTTCGGCCAACTCCGAAGACGTCCGGCGAGGTGCTCAGCCCAGCCTGTTCGCCAGTGCCGTGAACTGCGTCCAGGACAGTCCCGGCGTCCCGGCGTCCCACAGTTTCTGCGAGGTCGCCCGCAGCGGCATCCGGATGCCGGCCGCGACCTGGGCCTGCGTCTGGGAGTTCGCGAGGTCGCACCAGACCGAGAGGGAGCCGCCGAGGATCTGGCGGTCGTACTTCGCGGCCACCGGCGTCGTGCCGCGCAGCACCCGCGGGGTCCACTGCTCGTAGATGCGCCGCCCGGTGGGATAGGCGAAGCCGTTGGGCTCGCCGAGGACGTAGTACAGGTACTCGTCGTTGTAGTTGAGCATCTTGCGCCCCGCGCCCAGGTACTCGGCCGGCGGGCGCGCCCCGATCTCCTTGCCGGTCCAGTACGCGACCACGAGGTCGGACGCCGGCTTGACCGACGTGCCGCGGAAGAAGCCGTCGTTCCAGACCCGCATGGTCCGGTCGTGGGCGCGGACGGTGTCGGCGCGGTCGTTGAGCCAGCCGGTGGTGAGGTCGGCCACGCCCGCGCCGGAGCCGTACCGGGCGTGCGCCGCGGCGGCGAGCTGGGGGTAGGAGGCGGCCGGGCTGGACACCGTCAGGGCCTGGTACTCGTCGCCGCCGAGATGCCAGTAGGCGCCGGGGAACACGTCGGCGTACTCGTCGAGCAGGTCGTCGAGGAGGTTCGCGGAGGCCTGCTTGGAGATGTCGATCGCCCCGCGGGTGGCCACTCCGTTCACGTTGCGCAGCTGCAGCTCGGGATGGGCGGCGAGGACGGCGCCCAGGTGTCCCGGCGAGTCGATCTCCGGCACGACGGTGATGTGCCGGCTCGCCGCGAGGTCGACGATCTTCTTCACCTGGGCCTTGGTGAGGTGCTGGCGGGCGACGATCTCCGGGTGGCTGGCGGACTCGATCCGGAAGGACTGGTCGTCGGAGAAGTGCAGGCCGAGCTGGTTGTACTTGAGGTCGCCGAGTTCGCGCACCCGGTCCTCGATCCAGGCGGGGCTGAAGTACTTGCGCGCGATGTCCAGCGTGAACCCGCGCTGCGGTTTGGCCGGCTGGTCGCGCACGACGCCCTCGGGGGCCCTGCCGCCGCCGTGCACCTCCTGCTTGAGGGTGCGGGTGCCGTAGAAGACGCCGGCGTCGGAGGGTCCGCTGACGGTGACCCGCCCGCCGCGCACGGTCATGGTGTACGACTCCGGGTTCGCGCCCCCGCCGCCGTTGAGCGCCAGTCGCAGGTCCCCGGCGCGCACGTCGTTCTTCTGCCCGGCGTACGTCATTCCCAGCTCGCCGGCGATCAGCCGTCCCTCGTCGGCGAGGCCGGCGTCGCTCACCACGACCCGGCGGCCGGCCGCGGGGCGCCAGCCCGGGCCGCGCGCCGGGGTGTGGGAGCGGACGGCGGGGATGGTCCGGGGCGCGGTGGACAGGGCGTACGAGCGGCTGGGCGTCGGCGCCGCGGGCGGCACGGCGGCCGAGGCGACGGAGTCGCCGGCCGAGGTCCCGGCGGTCTGCCGGGAGGCCGCCGAGCCGGCGGGCGTGCCGGAGCCCTCTCCCGACGAGGCCCACACGCCCAGCCCGACGCCGAGCGCGGCGACCAGTGCGCCCGCCGTCAGCGCCCGCAGCGCAACCGTTCGCTGCGGCCCGCGCCGCGGTCCGCGCCTCGGCTCTGTCTTCGGCGCCGGGCGCCGATGCCTGTGCCTGCTCACCCCGCCAACCGTACGACCCTCACCCGGGGAAGGCGCGTCGAAGACCGCGTGACGGGGTCCACGACACGTTCTGAAACTCTCTCGTTCGAGTGAAATTCGGGCGTCCGTCAGACACGTACTGACCGCTCTCGATAACGTAGCGACACATCCTTCACTGCATCCCCTGCCACATCACACGTGACGCGAGGATCCACGCTGCCTGCGCACCCTCTCTCCCCTCTCTCCGGCTGCCTCGCCATACCGGCGCAGACCCGGACCTCACCCGCGCCCCTGCTCGACGGCTTCAACACCGCCCCCGTCGACGAGGTGCACCGCACCCTCCTCGCCTGCCTCCGCAGTCTCAGCTGGGCCCACCGGGTCGCCGACCACCGCCCCTACCCGACCCTCGACGCCCTCCTGGCCGCGTCGGACGAGGCCGCATACGACCTGACCTGGGGCGATCTGGCGGAGGCGCTGGCCGCGGAGACCCTCCCCGCCCTGCCGGAGGACGCGTACGGCGCGGCCCACACGGCCCTGAGCGCGGCGCACGCGGCCTACGAGGCCCGTTTCGGTCACGCCTTCGTCATCAGCCTGGCGGCCGTCCCGCCGGACGAACGCCTGGATTACGTCCTGGAAGCCATCCGGTCACGATTGGCGAACGATCGGGACGACGAACGGGTGGTGGCGGCGGAGGAGCTGCGCCGCCTCGGAAGAGCGCGGCTGGTGAGCCGCTTCAGGGGCGCGGGGGTCTGATCCGCGGGACTGCGCCGCGGAGCGGAGCGGCCACGAGGGATCCCCACAGCGCGCGTAACACCACAATCCATGACAGAAGGCCGCACAACCCTTGCCGCAGGTCCGGGGCGCTCACCCATACGCGTGCCACTTTGATCACACCGGTAGGCCCGGCGTAAGCCCAGCGCCGGTGCATCGCTACGATGCTGGGGGCCGGTGGACCGTACCCGGCCGGGCCCGTCCGACGCCGAAGCCGGCAGGCCCCAATCCCCGCTCCCGGAGGGTTCTTCCGTGCCGGCTGGAACGCTGTACCGCGGCCGGGAAGGAATGTGGTCCTGGGTGGCTCATCGAGTCACCGGCGTCCTCATCTTCTTCTTCCTGTTCGTCCACGTGCTCGACACCGCGCTCGTGCGTGTCTCCCCCGAGGACTACGACAAGGTCGTAGCCACCTACAAGACCCCGATCGTCGCGCTGCTGGAGTACGGCCTCGTCGCCGCCATCCTCTTCCACGCGCTCAACGGTCTGCGCGTCATCGCCGTCGACTTCTGGTCGAAGGGCCCGCGCTACCAGAAGCAGATGCTCTGGAGCGTCGTCGGCCTGTGGCTCGTGCTGATGCTCGGGGCGATCTACCCCGTTCTCGGGCACGCCGCTCGTGAACTGTTCGGGAGCTGACACCGATGGCCACCACTGAATCCACCGCTGCCGGGATCGGCCCCGTCGAGGACGGCTCGTTCTACAACGTCGACAACCCGGCGCCCGTCATCGAGGCCCCGCGCAAGCGCACGAGGAAGACCCCGAAGTCCACGCGGGGCAACTTCGAGATGGCCGCCTGGCTGTTCATGCGCCTGTCCGGCGTCGTGCTGGTCGTCCTGGTCCTGGGTCACCTGCTGATCCAGCTCGTCCTGGACGGCGGCGTCTCCAAGATCGGCTTCGCTTTCGTGGCCGGCCGCTGGGCCTCCCCGTTCTGGCAGGTCTGGGACCTGCTGATGCTGTGGCTCGCGATGCTGCACGGCGCGAACGGTCTGCGCACGGTCGTCAACGACTACGCGGAGCGCGCGAACACCCGGCTCTGGCTGAAGGGCCTGCTCTACACCGCCACGGTGTTCACCATCCTGCTGGGCACGCTGGTGATCTTCACCTTCGACCCGAACATCCGCTAGGCACGGGGTTGCGAGAATCATGAAGATCCACAAGTACGACACCGTCATCGTCGGCGCCGGCGGCGCCGGTATGCGCGCCGCCATCGAGTCGACGAAGCGCAGCCGCACCGCCGTGCTGACCAAGCTCTACCCCACCCGCTCCCACACGGGCGCAGCGCAGGGCGGCATGGCCGCAGCCCTCGCCAACGTGGAGGAGGACAACTGGGAGTGGCACACCTTCGACACGGTCAAGGGCGGTGACTACCTGGTCGACCAGGACGCCGCCGAGATCCTGGCGAAGGAGGCCATCGACTCCGTCCTCGACCTGGAGAAGATGGGCCTGCCGTTCAACCGGACGCCCGACGGCACGATCGACCAGCGCCGCTTCGGCGGTCACAGCCGCAACCACGGCGAGGCCCCGGTCCGCCGGTCCTGCTACGCGGCCGACCGCACCGGTCACATGATCCTGCAGACGCTGTACCAGAACTGCGTGAAGGAGGGCGTGGAGTTCTACAACGAGTTCTACGTCCTCGACCAGCTGATCACCGAGGTCGACGGCGTCAAGCGGTCGGCCGGCGTCGTGGCGTACGAGCTGGCCACCGGCGAGATCCACGTCTTCCAGGCGAAGGCCGTGATCTACGCGTCCGGCGGCTGCGGCAAGTTCTTCAAGGTGACGTCGAACGCGCACACCCTGACCGGTGACGGCCAGGCGGCCGTGTACCGGCGCGGGCTGCCGCTGGAGGACATGGAGTTCTTCCAGTTCCACCCGACCGGCATCTGGCGCATGGGCATCCTTCTGACGGAGGGCGCCCGCGGTGAGGGCGGCATCCTGCGCAACAAGGACGGCGAGCGCTTCATGGAGAAGTACGCGCCGGTGATGAAGGACCTGGCGTCGCGCGACGTCGTATCCCGGTCCATCTACACGGAGATCCGGGAGGGCCGCGGCTGCGGTCCCGAGGGCGACCACGTCTACCTGGACCTCACCCACCTCCCGCCGGAGCAGCTGGACGCGAAGCTCCCGGACATCACGGAGTTCGCGCGCACCTACCTCGGCATCGAGCCGTACACGGACCCGATCCCGATCCAGCCCACCGCGCACTACGCCATGGGCGGCATCCCGACGAACGTCGAGGGTGAGGTCCTCAGGGACAACACCACGGTCGTCCCGGGCCTGTACGCGGCCGGCGAGGTCGCCTGCGTGTCGGTGCACGGCGCGAACCGCCTGGGCACGAACTCGCTGCTGGACATCAACGTCTTCGGCCGCCGGGCGGGCATCGCCGCCGCGGAGTACAGCCAGAAGGCGGACTTCGTCGAGCTGCCGGAGAACCCGGCCGAGCTGGTCGTCGCCCAGGTGGAGCGGCTGCGGGCGTCGACGGGCACCGAGCGCGTGTCGGTCCTGCGCCGCGAGCTGCAGGAGACCATGGACGCGAACGTCATGGTGTTCCGCACGGAGCAGACGATCAAGACGGCGGTCGAGAAGATCGCCGAGCTGCGCGAGCGCTACAAGAACGTGTCGATCCAGGACAAGGGCAAGCGGTTCAACACGGACCTGCTGGAGGCCGTCGAGCTGGGCAACCTCCTGGACCTGGCCGAGGTCATGGCGGTCTCCGCGCTGGCCCGCAAGGAGTCCCGCGGCGGTCACTACCGCGAGGACTACCCCAACCGCGACGACGTCAACTTCATGCGCCACACCATGGCGTACCGCGAGGTGGGCGACGACGGCACCGAGACGGTCCGTCTCGACTACAAGCCGGTCGTCCAGACCCGCTACCAGCCGATGGAGCGTAAGTACTGATGGCAACCCCGACCCTCGACAAGGCGGACGCGGCCGGTGCCCCCGAGCCCGGCTTCGCCGACTCCCCGTACATCACGGTCACCCTCCGCGTACGCCGCTTCAACCCCGAGGTCTCGGCCGAGGCGGTCTGGGAAGACTTCCAGCTGGAGATCGACCCGAAGGAGCGCGTCCTCGACGCCCTCCACAAGATCAAGTGGGACGTCGACGGCACCCTCACCTTCCGCCGTTCCTGCGCCCACGGCATCTGCGGCTCGGACGCGATGCGGATCAACGGCAAGAACCGTCTGGCGTGCAAGACGCTGATCAAGGACATCAACCCCGCGAAGCCGATCACGGTCGAGCCCATCAAGGGTCTGACGGTCCTGAAGGACCTGGTCGTCGACATGGAGCCGTTCTTCCAGGCGTACCGCGACGTGATGCCCTTCCTGATCACGAAGGACACCAACGAGCCGACGCGCGAGCGCTTCCAGACCGCGGAGGACCGCGAGCGGTTCGACGACACGACCAAGTGCATCCTGTGCGCGGCGTGCACGTCGTCCTGCCCGGTGTTCTGGAACGACGGGCAGTACTTCGGCCCGGCGGCGATCGTGAACGCCCACCGCTTCATCTTCGACTCGCGTGACGAGGCGGGCGAGCAGCGGCTGGAGATCCTGAACGACAAGGACGGCGTCTGGCGCTGCCGTACGACGTTCAACTGCACGGACGCCTGCCCGCGTGGCATCGAGGTCACGAAGGCGATCCAGGAGGTGAAGCGGGCGCTGATCACGCGCCGCTTCTGACGCCGTTCTCCGGTACGCCGTCGAGGGCCCCGTTCCCCGGTTCACGCCGGGGAACGGGGCCCTTCGGCGTGCCGACGCCACGACCGGGTGAACGTGATCAAGAGGGACACCGGCGGGCCGCCCGGCCTACGATGATGGTCTCGACACCAGCCCCGAGGAGGCACGCGATGTCCGCTGCATCCGTCGAGCAGCCCTACGCCGACGACGAGCCGTTCTCCCTGACGGCGATCGCCGCCGAGATCATGGAGCGCCATCCGGGCTACCGCGTCGAGATCATCGGAGGCTATCTCCTCGTGACCCCGTCACCGGATGCCCCGCACGCCCGTGCCCTGACGAAGCTCATGCGACCGTTCATCGCAGCGGGGCTCGACGACGGCGACAGCGAGGTTCTGCAGAACGTCGGGCTGTGTCTGCCGACGGGCGAGGAGGATTACGTCATCCCCGACCTGGTGGTCGTCGACGCCGACATCGACGACCACTTCGTGCGGAACAACGCGTACGACCCGGCCTGCTTCCGCTTGGTCCTGGAGGTCACCTCCGGGAACTGGAAGGACGACGTGAAGACCAAGGTCCCCGCGTACGCCGAGGCGATGATCCCCGTCTACGTCGTCGTCGACCGCAAGCATCAGCGGGTTCACGTCCTCACCGGACCGAAGAAGGGCGGCTACGACAACCACCAGTTCTACGCCCCGGGCCAGTCCTTCACCCTGCCTTACTCGATCGGCGCCGAGGTCACTCTGAGCGCAGCCGAGATTCTCGCGGCGGGCCGGCCGAGGACGAGCGGCTGACCTTCCGTCACCACGACGCATACCACTCCGGGTCGGGGCCGAGCCGCCGGCGCAGGTAGTCCTCCAGGTCGTTGGCGACCCAGCGGCGGCTGTCGCTCTCGTGGTCCCAGAGGAAGACGTCCGGTCGCTGCGGCCTGACGACGCAGGCGAACAGGTCGCCGCCGCCGCTCTCGCCGAAGAGCAGCAGGGGATCGAAGGGCATGTAGAGGGCGCGGAAGTCGGCCGAGCTCCTGAACTCCAGGTTGCGGCCCATCACTTCGCCGACGGAGCAGATGAGCGCGAACCCGTGCTCGTCGTGCGCGCCGTCGGCGACCCGCCAGAAGTCCTTGAGGGCGGCCGGAAGCGGGTGGCCCAGCACGGCCTCGGCCGCCCGCATTTCCTCCTCGCATCCGGGAGCGCCGAGCTTGACGTCGGCGGAGAGCGAGGAGATGAGATCGATCCACATGCGGCCATCTTGCACGGATCAGCCCGCCGCACAAGCCCTTTCGTCCCTTGCCCGTCCGCTGCCCGTGCGCTGCCCGTCCGCTGCCCGTGCGCTGCTCCGTCCCCCGGCCGGGTGACCTCCCGGTCAGGTCCTGCCGGGCGACCGTGCGTCCGTACCTAATCTGACTGCATGTCAGACGACCAGTCGTACGAGCTGCTCGGGTTCGACAACGTGCTGCTGCCGGTGGGGGACCTCGGCGAGGCCGTGGAGTTCTACGAGCGGGCCGGGTTCACGGTGGCGCTCCGGTTCGACGAGGGCGGCATCGCGGCGCTGAGGGTCGGGGGCGAGACCCCCGGCGTGCTGCTGCGACAGGAGGAGGCCCTGGGGCGCCGGCCGCCGCCATGGCCGGCCACGCGCGTATGGCTGGAGGTGGCGGACGCGCGGGCGACGGCCGGACTGCTGGCCGGGGCCGGCATCCCCCCGCTGGACGCGCCGTTCGCGGGGGCCACCGGATGGACCGTCGAGATCGCCGATCCCTGGGGGAACGTCCTGGGCTTCACGGACTACTCCAAGCGCCCCGAGCTGGGCAGGCGTTAGAGGCCGCCCCACCGCCCGCCCTCCTTGTTGAACGTGTTCAAAAACAGCGCTAGAGTCATCCTCGACAGCGTTTTGAACGCGTTCAAGAAAAGGTGGGGAACATGGACCGCACGGTCATCGCCTACGTCATCTACCTGATCGTCAGCATCGGCCTGACGATATGGGTGGCCAGGACCCTCAGCCGCAACGGGCGGGTCTTCCTCGCCGACGTGCTCCAGGGCAACGAGAAGCTCGCCGACGCCGTCAACCACCTCCTGGTGGTCGGCTTCTACCTCGTCAACCTCGGCTTCGTCGCCCTCTACCTGAGCGGCGACGAGACCATCGAGGACACCCGGGGCGTCTTCGAGGCCCTGTCGACGAAGCTGGGCGTGGTCCTGCTGGTGCTCGGGGCGATGCACCTGGCCAACGTGTACCTGCTGAACCGGATCCGGCGGCGCGGGGTCATGGAGCGCGAGCAGGTTCCGCCGGTCGCCCCGCAGGGCTGGACCGCTCCGCCGGCGCCCGCGACCGGGGCGTGAGCACCATGACGGCCCACGAGGCCGCGCGGCCCACCGCCGACCGGGACGCCCGCCGCGTCCCGGTCCGCCGGCTCACCGTCCTCTACGACGCCGGGTGCTCGCTGTGCGCGTTCCTGAGCGACTGGCTGCGCCGGCAGCCGCAGCTGGTGCCGCTGGAGTTCGTGCCGGCGGGCTCCGCCGAGGCCTGCGCCCGCTGCCCCGGCCTCGACCATCGCGCCACCCTCGACGAGATCACCGTCGTCGGCGACGCCGGTCAGGTCTACCAGGGGGCCGCCGCCTGGATCGTCACCCTGTGGGCGCTGCGTGAGCACCGCCCGCTGGCCCACCGGCTGTCCACCCCCGCCGGGGCGAAGATCGCGCGGGCGGCCGTGCTCTCGGCCGCGAAGTGGCGGCAGGGACAGGAGCGCGGCGGCGCCCGCTGGGGCGGGGGCGTCTACCGCCGCGAGGACGGGTGGACGTACGACCCGTCGCAGGGCTGGACCCATCGCCCGCCCACCTGTGCCGACGGCCACTGCGCCACTGACTAGGCTCTCGTCCGTGCCCGCTGACAACGACGGCCCCGCCGAGGCCGCTCCCCCGCCCCCGTCCCGCGAGGGCGCTCCCGCGTCCAAGTCCGAGCAGACGCGCGCGCTGATCCTGGAGACCGCGATGCGGCTGTTCCAGGAGCGCGGCTACGACCGGACGACGATGCGGGCCATCGCCCAGGAGGCCGGGGTCTCGGTGGGCAACGCGTACTACTACTTCGCCGGCAAGGAGCACCTGATCCAGGGCTTCTACGACCGGCTGGCCGCGGAGCACCGGGAGGCCGTCCGGGACATCCTGGCGCGGGAGACGAGCCTGGAGGCGCGGCTGGCGGAGGTGCTGCGGACCTGGCTGGACGTGGCGCGGCCGTACCACGAGTTCGCCGTCCAGTTCTTCAAGAACGCGGCGGACCCGGACAGTCCGCTCAGCCCGTTCTCCGCCGAGTCGGAGCCCGCGCGCGTGCAGGCCATCGCCGTCCACCGGGAGGTCCTCGCGGGTTCGAAGGCCAAGGTGCCGGAGGAGCTGCGGGAGGTGCTGCCCGAGCTGATGTGGCTCTCGCAGATGGGCCTCGTCATGTACTGGATCTACGACCGCACGGAAGGGCGCGAGCGCAGCTACCGGCTGGCCGGGCGGGGTGCGCGGCTGACCGCGCGCGGGGTGGCGCTGGCCCGGTTCCGGATCCTGCGGCCGCTGGTGCTGGAGGTGCACGAGCTGTTCACGGACTTCCTCCCCGGCATGACCAACGCCCTGCCGGACCCCGCCGGGAAGACCCCGAAGAAGGGGGCGTCCGAGGGCGGGGCCGGGCGGGACGAGGAGAGGAGCGACGGGGGCGGCGGGGGTGACGAGACCGCCGGACCGTAGAGCGCGGCGGCCTCGTCGCCCCTGCCGTCGGTTCACGACGGTCAGTTCACGGCGTTCAGCTCGTCCTCGGTGAGTTCGACGTCGTAGACCAGCGGCTCCGCCGCGACCGTCAGCTGCCGGGCCCGGGAGGCCGACGGGGAGTTTGACGAGGAGGCCGTCGTCGCCAGCAGATACGTTCCCGGGCCCGGCACCGAGAGGATGTAGGAGCCGTCGGCGAGCGAGGTCACGCGGTCCAGCCGCCGGCCGCCCTTCGTCATGAGCGTCATCGTCGCGCCCTCCACCGGATCGCCGGACGCGTCCCGGACGAAGCCGTGGACGGCGGAGGCGGGGCCGCCGTCGGCCGCGGTGAGCACGTCGTGCGGCTCGTCCTCCTTCGGCTCCACCGCCAGATGCGGCAGCCGCCGCTCCAGCCACCGCGGCAGCCACCAGTTGGAGTCGCCGAGCAGGTGCATCGCGGCCGGGACGAGCGCCGTGCGCAGGATGAACGCGTCCAGGGCGACGGCCGCCGCGAGGCCGACGCCCGCCGTCGCCGCGCCCGAGTCGCCGCTGAGCACGAACGCGAGGAACACGCAGACCATGATCAGGGCGGCCGAGTTGATGACCCGGCTGGTCTCCGCGAGGCCCACCCGGACGGCCCGCGCGTTGTCCCGGGTGTGCACCCACTCCTCGTGCATCCGGCTGACCAGGAAGACCTGGTAGTCCATCGACAGGCCGAAGAGCAGGGACAGCATGATGACCGGCAGGAAGGCGTTGATCGGGCCCTCCTTGCCGAGGCCGAGCAGGTCCAGGCCCCAGCCCCACTGGAAGATCGCGACGAGGACGCCGAAGGAGGCCGCCGCCGCGATCAGGTTCATCAGCGCGGCCGTCAGCGGCACCACCAGGGAGCGGAAGGCGACCAGCAGCAGCAGGAAACCCAGCCCGATGATGGTGGCGATGAACAGGGGCAGGCGGTCCCCGGTCACCGTCGCGAAGTCCTTGGAGACCGCCGTGACGCCGCCCACGTGCGCGGTCACCCCGGCCTGCGGGACGACGTCGTCGCGCAGCCGGTCGATCAGGGCGTCCGTCTCCTTCGACTGGGGCGAGGTGGCGGGGACGACCTGGATCACGGTGACGCCGTGCGCGGGCGGCAGCGCGGCCACCTGGGCGACGCCGGGGGTGTCCTTGACGCCCTTGACGAGCGCGGTGGCGTCGCCGCCGTCCACGACCACCTGGAGCGGGCCGTTGAAGCCCGGTCCGAAGCCCCGGGCGAGCAGGTCGTAGGCCTTCCGGGTGGTCGTGGCGCCGTCGTTGTTGCCCTGGTCGGTGGCGCCGAGGCGGAGCGACAGCACGGGGAGCGCGAGGACGGCCATGACGACGACGGCGAGCGCGGCGATCGTCCGGGGACGGCGCTGCACCCGTGTCGACCAGCGGGCCGCGGGAGTGCTCGCCTTCTCCGGCTCCGGGCCCGACGCGGCGAGGCGCTTGCGCTGCTTGCGGCTGAGCACGCGCACGCCGAGGAAGCCCAGCAGCGCGGGCAGCAGCGTCGTGGCGGCGAGGACGCTCAGCACCACCGTCAGGGACGTGCCGATGACGACGCCGTCCAGGAAGCGCAGGTTCGTCACCAGCATCCCGGCGAGCGCGATGCACACCGTGCCGCCCGCGAACAGCACCGCCCGGCCCGAGGTGTTGAGGGCGGTGACCGCCGACTCCTCGGGGTCCAGACCGCGCAGGACGCCCTTGCGGTGCCGGGTGACGATGAACAGGGCGTAGTCGATGCCGACGCCGAGGCCGATCAGGGAGGAGAGCAGCGGGGCCAGGTCGGGGATGTCGGTGACATGGCTGAGCAGCTGGGTCGAGAACAGGCCCATGCCGACGCCGAAGATCGCCACGGCGAGCGGCAGCAGCATCGCGAAGAGGGAGCCGAAGGCGAGGAACAGCACCACCGCGGCCGCCGCGAGGCCGACCATCTCGGCGAGGCCGGTCGGCGGCTCCTGCACCCGCTGGATCGCCTGGCCGCCCAACTCGACCTCCAGGCCGGCCCGTTCGACGCCCTGCGCGGTGTCGACGACGTCCTGGACGAGTTCCTTGGGCACCGCGTTCGCCTGCTCGGTGAAGGTGATCTGGGCGTAGGCGATCCGGCCGTCCCGGGAGACCTGGTTCGCCGCCCCCGCATAGGGGCTGGTGACGCCGCCGACGCCCTTCATCTTCGCGATGTCGTCGAGGGCGGGCTGGATCCGGGACCGCACGTCCGGGTCGCGGACCGAGCCCTCGCCGACCTTCCACACGACCGTGTCGGTGTCGCCCGCGCGCGCGGGGAACGCCTTCTCCATCAGGTCGTACGCCTTCTTGGAGTCCGTGTCGGGGAGGGAGAAGACGTTCGCATAGTCCGTGCCCGCCGTCGAGGCCGAGAATCCCAGGCCCGACAGCGCCCCCACCCACACCAACAGGACCACCAGCCGATGCCGGTAGCACCAGCGCGCCAATGCCGCCACGATCGCCACTCCTCACACAGTTCGACAGGTCCCCCAGGTCCTGGGCACCAGGATCGGGCGCGCCGGGCGGCCCGGCACATGTGACGCCCATGACTCTCAAGGAACTCCAAAGCGCGAACCGGCCCCGGAGCCCGCGGGCCCGCCGATACTGGGGGCATGACGAAGGCTTCGGGCACCGTGCTGGTCGTGGAGGACGAGCCGAGCATCGCGGACGTCCTCGCCATCGCCCTGCGCTACCACCGCTTCGAGGTGATGACCGCGGGCGGCGTCCGCGAGGCCCTCGCGCTCGCCGACCGCACCAGGCCCGACGTGGCGCTGCTCGACGTGATGCTGCCCGACGGCGACGGGCGGGCGCTGGGGCGTGAACTGCGCGGCCGCAGGCCCGACCTGGCGCTGGTGTTCCTCACCGCGCGGGACGCGCCCGCCGAGATCGTCGGCGCCCTCGGCTTCGGCGACGACTACATCACCAAGCCGTTCGACATCGACGTGGTCGTCGCGCGGATCGCCGCCGTTCTGCGCCGCACCCGGCCGGCCGACGTCCTGCCCCAGCGGCCGCCCCTGCGGTACGGCGATCTGGAGCTGGACGAGACGACGTACAGCGTGCACCGGGCCGGCCGCTCGGTCGAGCTGACGCCCACCGAGTACGCGCTGCTGCGCTTCCTGGTGCGCAACGGCGGCCGGGTCGTGCCCAAGGAGCAGCTTCTGCGCCATGTCTGGCAGTACGAGCACACCCCGCCGGAGTCGACGGTCGTCGAGACCTACATCAGCTATCTGCGGCGCAAGCTGGACACCCTGGGGCCGCCGGTGATCACCACCCGGCGGGGCGTGGGATACGGGCTGGCATGAGGCGGGCGCACCGGCACGGCATCCACTCGCTGCGGGCCAAGCTGACGGCGGCCAACGTGGGGCTGCTGGCGCTCGGCATCGTCGCCGCCACCGCCGTCAGCCTCATGGCGATGCGGCACTACCTGCTGGGCCAGATCGACTCCGAGCTGACCAAGACGCGTACGTCGCTGGGGAGTTCGCAGCTCACCCTGCGCCAGATCGACTCGCTCAGCGTGCTGGGCTTCGTCCGCGACCGGCTGGCGCCCGAGCACTCCGCCGACCGGCCGGCCCCGGACTCGATGTTCACCGCCGTGGACGGCCGGGGGAAGGCGGTGGCCCTCTTCGGCGTGAAGCCCACCGAGGCGCAGCGGGGGCTCGCGGACGCCGTCACGGACCCCGGCGCGCTCACCCGCGACTCCGACCCGCACGACGTGAGCGTCCACGGGGCGGCGTACCGGGTGACGGCGACCCGGCTGTCCGACGGGACGTACGTCCTGATGGCGACCTCGACGGACGCCCTCCACAAGGGCATCGCGAAGGCCCTGCGGCTCGATCTCGCCGTGGGCACCCTGCTGCTGGCCCTGCTCGCCTGTCTGACGCTGTTCAGCGTGCGGCGGCGGATGCGGCCGCTGGAGGACATGGTGGAGACGTCGTCGGCGATCGCCGAGGGAGACCTCACCCGCCGGGTGCCCTCCAGCTGCCATCCCACCCAGGAGGTCGAGCAGCTGCGGCTGGCCCTGAACTCCATGCTCCACCAGGTGGAGACGGCGTACCGCACGCGCGAGCACAGCGCGGCCCAGCTGCGCCGCTTCGTCGCCGACGCCTCGCACGAGCTGCGCACCCCGCTGTCCGCGATCCGGGGCTATCTGCAGCTGTACGACCAGGGGATGCTGCGCGAGCCGGAGGAGCGCAAGCGCGCCTGGGACCGGATGAACGGCGAGGTGGACCGGATGGGCCGGCTCGTCGACGAGCTGCTCACCCTGGCCCGGCTGGACCAGCGGCCCGAGCTTCGGCTGCGCAACGTCGACGTGTGCCGGCTGGCGCGGGACGCGGCGCAGGACCTGCGGGCGCAGCAGCCGGGGCGGCCGGTCACGGTGGAGGCGGACGGGTCGGTGCTGGTGCGGGCCGACGAGTCGGGGCTGCGGCAGGTGCTGGGCAATCTGGTGGCCAACGTCCGCACCCACACGGCGGCGGACGTTCCGGTGCGGATCGGTGTGCGGCGCGCGGACGGGGTCGTACGGCTGTCGGTCGAGGACAAGGGGCGAGGGCTGGGACCGGAGGACGCGGCCCGGGTCTTCGACCGCTTCTTCCGGGCCGGCGGCGGCGCGGGCAGCGGGCTCGGACTGGCGATCGTGCAGGGGGTGGTGCAGGCCCACGGCGGCGACGTGACGGTGCGCACGGCGCCGGGCGAGGGCCTGGAGGTGACGGTGACCCTGCCGCCCCGCACCGAGGCCTGCGCCTGAGCGAAGCGGGACGGGGCGGGGCTGCGCGGGGCGGGGCAGCGCGGGCAGGACGGGCGGGGCAGGACGGCTCAGATCCAGTCGAGCTTCCAGAGGCGGAACACGCCGTTGCCGTCCGCGAGGTACTGGCCGCCGCCGACGTCGGCGCTGGTGACGACGTACTCCTTGCGCTGCCACAGCGGGACGACCGGCACGTCGTCGGCGATGACCTGCTGCAGCTCGCGGAAGTCGTCGGCGGACCGGCTGCGGTCGGCGAACTGCCGGCTGTCGGCGATGTAGCCGTCGACGGCCTTGTCGCTGTAGCCGGTGTTCATGGTGGAGCCGGTGCCGATCAGCGGCGCCGCGAAGGTGTCCGGGTCGGGATAGTCGGCGACCCATCCGACGGCGTACGCGTCGAGCTTGCCGGTGGCCCACCGCTTCTGGAAGTCGGTCCACTCGTAACCCTTGACGTTCACCTTGAACAGGCCGCTCGCCTCCAGCTGGCGCTTGAGCTCCGCCGCCTCGGCCGCCGCCGCGCCGCTGCCCAGGCCGTAGCCGTAGGTGAACGTCACCGGGATGCCGACGCCGGCCTTCTCCAGGAGCTTGCGCGCCTTCTGGGAGTTCTGGTCCGGATAGCTGTCGAAGAAGGAGGTGGTGTGGCCGGTGATGCCGGTCGGGATGAGCGAGTACAGCGGCTCGACGGTTCCGTCGTACACGGTGGACGCGAGCTGCTCGCGGTCGATCAGCCAGGCCATCGCCTGGCGGACGTCCTTGTCGTGCAGCGGCGAGCCGGCGCGGGTGTCGAAGTACAGGTTGCGGGTCTCGGAGCTGTCGGCCTCGGTCACCCGCTGGGCGGGGTCGCTGGCGTTGAGGGCGGCGAGCGCCGCGGGCGGCAGCTGCCGGGTGGCGGCGTCGACGTCCTTGGCCTTCCACGCCTTCTCCAGGGCCTCGGGGTCGGCGTAGTAGCGCAGTTCGACGGGCGCGCCGGTGGCCACCGCGCCCTTGTAGCGCGGGTTGGGCGACAGCTCGACCTTCTTGCCCTTGGTGTACCCGGTCAGCTCGTACGGTCCGGTGCCGTCGACGCCGCTGCCGGTGCGCAGGGCGTCGGCCGGGTAGCGGGTGCGGTCGACGATCGAGCCGGCCCCGGTGGCCACCTTGAACGGGAAGGTGGCGTCCGGCGAGCCCAGGTGGAAGGTGACGGTCAGGCCCTTGGCGGAGACCGACTTCAGGGTCGAGAACAGGGACGCCGGGCCGACGTCCGCGTTGATCTTCTTGACCCGGTCGAAGGAGAACTTCACGTCCTCGGCCGTCACCTTGCCGCCGCCCTCGAAGGTGAGGTCGTCGCGCAGTTCGCAGGTGTACGTGGTCAGGCCGCCCTTCGCGAAGGAACAGCTCCTGGCCGCGTCCGGCACGGGCGAGACGCCGCCCGGCTCGTACGTCAGCAGCGACTGGAAGACGTTGCTGAACAACGCCCAGGAACCGGCGTCGTAGGCGCCGGCCGGGTCGAGCGAGGTGACGCTGTCCGTGGTGCCGACCGTGATGGTCGCGTCACTGTTCTCCTTCGACGGCAGCAACTGCCAGCCGCCCACTCCGGCCACCGCGAGAACCAGCAGCGCCACGAGAATCCGCATGCGAAACGATCGCATCGGGTGTCCTGCCTCCCCAGGCCGCCAGCGGGGCCCAGTCCACAAAAAAGTGCCGCTCCCCTTGGCGGCGGCCTCACCTAACCACAGGAGTTTCAGGCGGCGGAAGAGGATTCCGACGAGATGAGAAAGAACTTACCGACGGGGTGTTTCCGCCGGGTTTCACAGGTTCTTCTCAGGCTTTCGCGTCAGCGTGCGCAGGCCAGTTCGACGACGGTGATGTCGGAGGGTGCTCCCACGCGCGTGGGCGGGCCCCAGGCGCCCGCGCCCCGGGACACGTACAGCTGGGTGTCGCCGTAGCGTTCCAGGCCCGCGACGGTCGGGTTCGCGGCTTCGGCGAGGAGGTTGCCGGGCCACAGCTGGCCGCCGTGGGTGTGCCCGGAGAGCTGGAGGTCGACGCCGTGGCGCACGGCGTCGTGGATCTGGACGGGCTGGTGGGCGAGGAGCACGCGCGCGCCGTGTCGCGGTCGCCGAGGGCCTTGGCGAAGTCGGGGCCCCGGCCCTCGCTCTCTCCCGCGATGTCGTTCACGCCGGCCAGGTCGAACCAGGGCAGCTCGGTGCGGGCGTTCTCCAGCGGGTCCAGGCCGAGCCGCCGCACCTCCTCGACCCACTGCTCGGCACCGGAGAAGTACTCGTGGTTGCCGGTCACGAAGTAGCTGCCGTGACGGGCCTTCAGCCGGGCCAGGGGTGCGGCGGCCGGGCCCAGGTCCTTGACGCTGCCGTCGACCAGGTCGCCGACGACCGCGATCAGGTCGGGCTGGGTCCCGTTGACCGTGTCGACGACCTTCTGCGCGAAGTCCCGGCCGAGCACCGGGCTCAGGTGGATGTCGCTGACGACGGCGATGCGGTAGCCGTGGGCGGCGCGCGGGAGCTTGGCGAGGGTCACGGTCACCCGCTTGACCCGGGGACCGCGCAGCACGCCGTAGGTGCCGTAGCCGACCGTGCCGAGGGCGGCCGCGGCCGCCGCGCCGGCCACCGCACGGGAGACGAACAGCCGCCGGGAGGGGTCCGGCGTCGTCGTGGAGAGGGGCGTCGGGGGCGTCCCGGGAGCCGCCTCGCCGGCCGCGCGCGCTCCGACCGGGAGGGGTTCGGGGCGCGCGGGGGCGACGGGCGCCCCGGCCGTCGTGCCGGTACGGGCCCGCCGCTCCAGGAGGCGGCGCAGCAGCGGCCGTACGGCCTCGCCCGCGAGGACGGCCAGCAGCAGGTAGAGCGAGATCGCCAGCCACAGGAAGCCCGGCCACGCCAGGATCTGCTGCAGCCAAAAGGGCGCGCCGGCGCGTTCGGCGGCCAGGGCGCCGATCGCCAGCGCCCAGCCGCCCGCGAGCAGCGCCGCGCCGGCGCGGCGCACCCGGCCGGGGCCGCTGGTCGTGTCGCGGAACAGTCGCCGCCACAGGTACCGGTTGGCCGCGGCCAGGAGAGTGAGCGCCCCCAGCCCGAAGACGACCGGCACGGCTATGGCGTCCGGCCGAGTGCGCGCAGACCACGCAACCCGATGGCTCCCACGACCGTCCCCAAGAAGAAGGAGACGACGGCGAGCGTGAGGTGCACCCAGAAGTACGCCGTGGGGTGACCGTTGTCGAAGGCGAGCCCGCTGCCGTCCTTGACCAGGTTCTTGACGAAAGTGATCCAGATGATCCAGCTCCACACCCCGAAGGCGAGCAGGAACCAGGAGAGGCGGCGGCTGAGCGTCATGCCTTCAGTATCGCCGCCCGGTGTCCTGATCCGTGACCGGGGTGGGGAGGGCGGCGGGACTTCCCGTCGTGCGCCGGGTAATTTCTCCGTCGTGCCCGCACCCATGAAGCAGACCGTCAGGCGTGCCCTGCTGGTCACCTCCGCGACCCTCGCGTCCCTCGCGCTGACCGCGCCCGTCTCGCTCGCCGCGCCGAGCCCGTCGCCGTCGCCGGGGGCGTCCGGTTCGCCGTCCGCGCGGGCGTCCGCCTCGCCCACGGGCTCACCCTCGGCGTCGTCGACGGCCGGTCCGTCGGTCGCTCCCCCGGCGAACATGTCGACCGTGGGCGGCACGAGGCTCGGACAGGCCGGGACGCAGGTGGCGATCGCGGGGGGAGCGCCGGTGCTGCCCAAGGACCTCACCGCGCGGTCGTGGATCGTCGCGGACGCCGAGTCGGGGGATGTGCTGGCCTCGCACAACGCGCACTGGCGGCTGCCCCCGGCGAGCACCATGAAGATGCTCTTCGCCGACACGGTGCTGCCGAGGTTCCCCAAGAACACCGTGCACAAGGTGGATCCGAAGGACCTGGCCGGCATGGGGGCCGGTTCCAGTCTCGTCGGCATAAAGGAGGGCGAGACGTACACGGTCCACGATCTGTGGCTCGGCGTCTTCCTGCGCTCCGGCAACGACGCCGTGCACGTGCTGTCGGCGATGAACGGCGGTGTGGCGGCCACCGTCAAGGCGATGAACGAGCACGCCGGGGAGCTCCAGGCGCTCGACACGCACGTCGTCTCCCCCGACGGGTACGACGCCCCGGGCCAGGTGTCCTCGGCCTACGACCTGACGCTGTTCGCCCGTTCGGGCCTGCAGAAGGCCGATTTCCGGGAGTACTGCTCGACGGTCTCGGCCAAGTTCCCCGGTGAGACGACGAAGAACAGGAAGGGCAGGACGACCCGCGGGACGTTCGAGATCCAGAACACCAACCGGTTGCTGAGCGGCGACTACGACATCACGCAGTACCCGGGCATCGCGGGCGTGAAGAACGGCAACACCACCAACGCGGGCGCCACCTTCACCGGCGTGGCCGAGCGCAACGGCAAGGTGCTGCTGGTGACGGTCATGAACCCGTCGAAGGCCGGTCACAACGAGGTCTACAAGGAGGCCGCCACGCTGCTCGACTGGGGCTTCCAGGCGGCCGGCAAGGTGACGCCGGTGGGCGAGCTGGTCCGGCCGCAGGGGGCGCCGGGCAGCGCGCAGCCCGGCGCGAACCCGTCGTCCTCCGCGGAGGACGGTCAGGCCGGCGGCGCGGGGAACGTCTCGCACAGGCCGGTGGCGGGCGCGGTGACCGGCGGCGGCTCCGGCGGGATGTGGATCGCGCTGGGGATCGCCGGCGGTCTGCTGGTGCTGCTCGCGGGCGGCGCGTTCCTGGTCAACCGCCGCTGGCCGCTGCCGGACCTGGTACGACGTCGTCGCTGACGTCGATGTCCCGCGGGTTGTCGGGAGCGCTGCCCGTCGCCGTCCAGGCCGCGCAGAACAGGACCAGCTTCGAGGTGAAGTTGATCCACAGCAGCAGGGCGATGGGCACGCCGAACGCGCCGTACATGCTCTTCGCGGCCACGCCCTGCATGTAGCCGCTCAGCAGCAGCTTCAGCAGTTCGAAGCCGACGGCGCCGATGAGGGCGGCGACGACGAGCCGGCGCCGGGTCGGTTCGACGCCGGGCAGCAGCGTCAGGACGTACAGCAGCACGAGGAAGTCGGCGAGCACGGCGACGGAGAACGCGGCGACGCGCAGCAGGACGCTGCCCCAGCCGGCCTTGTCGATGCCCAGCTCGTCGGTGATCCAGCCGACCAGGGCCGAGGCGAGGGTGGAGATGGCGATGGTCAGCAGGACCGCGCCGCCGAGGCCGACGAGGACGCCCGCGTCCTTGGCCTTGGCGAGGACCGGGTTCTGGTCCTTGTCGGGGCACTCCCACACGGCGCGCAGGCAGTCCCGCATCTGACCGACCCAGCCGATGCCGGTGAGCAGCAGGAGCGCGCCGGCGATGGAGCCGACGGTGCCGGCGTTCTGGACGAGGCTGTGGACGTCGAGCTGGTCGGAGATGCCGGGGACCTGGTCGGCGATCTTGTTCTGGAGTTCCTGCTGCTGGGACTCGCTCAGCGTGGCGGCGGCGATGGCCGCGGCGACGGTGAGCAGCGGGAAGAGGGCGACGAAGCTGACGAAGGTCATGGCGGCGGCCAGCCGCGTCCACTTCACCCGGTCCAGGCGCTCGTACGACCGCCATGCGTGCGTGGCCATGAGGCGCACGACCCACGGCCCGACGCCGGGAAGCTTCTTCAGCCAGTCCATGATCCCACTCTGCCCCGCTCCGCGCGGCTGACGCGGAAGTCCCCGGTTCGGGTACCCCGAAAGCGCGGGACAGTCTCCGGCGGGAGGGCGGGGCGGCGCGGCGCGGCGCGGGAGGCTACCAGTCGGCCACCGCGAGCCCGTACATGGTGAGCCAGGCCAGGGCGATGAGGGCGAGGGCGCGGTCGCCGAGGACGACCTCCTCGGGTTCTCCGGCGGCGCCCCGGTCGGCGAAGACCGCGTAGCGCAGGACCGCCAGGACGAAGGCGACGACGGACAGCTGTCGCCAGGGCAGCACGCTCGCCCGTGCGACGCCGCCCTCCTCCAGGGCCCACAGGCAGTAGCCGAGGACGGCGACCCCGGCGGCCAGCTGCCAGACGAAGCGCAGGTACCCGGTGGTGTACTCGGTGAGCAGCGCGCGGGTGGCGCCCGCGCGTCCGGCCATCTGGACGGCCTCGGAGTAGCGCTTGGCCGCGACCATGAACAGCGCGCCGAATCCGGTGGTGATCAGGAACCAGCGGGACAGGGGGATGCCGAGGGCGAGTCCGCCGGCCGTGGCCCGCATCAGGAAGCCGGTCGTGACGACGACGAGGTCGAGGACGAGGACGTGTTTCAGGCGGAGGCAGTACGCCAGTTGCATGGTCAGGTAGGCGGCCAGGAGCGCGGCGACGGCGGGGGTGGTCAGCCGGGCCGCGGCGAGCGGCGCGAGGACCGCGAGGGCGCCCCCGACGGCGTAGGCGAGGGGCGCCGGCACCTGTCCGGCGGCGACCGGTCGGTGCCGTTTGGTGGGGTGGGCGCGGTCGGCCTCGGCGTCGCGCGCGTCGTTGGCCAGGTAGACGGCGGCCGAGCAGGCGGTGAACAGGGCGAAGACCAGGGCGAGTTGGCTGAGGGCGTGCGCGGTGAAGAGCCGGCCGGCGGCGGCGGGGGCGGCGACGACCAGCGCGTTCTTGATCCACTGTCGGGGGCGGGCGGTGCGCAGGAGGCCGCCGAGGACGGCGCCGGGGCGGACCGGCGGCCGGGGCGGCTGCGGGCGGCGCGTGCGCTGCCGGTGCAGCAGTGCCTCAGTCACGGCGCCCTCCCTTCGTCCAGCGGGCTCCGAGGCGCGCGGTGAGGGCGCCCAGGGCCGCGCCGGCCGCCACGTCGGAGGGGTAGTGGACGCCGGCGACGAGCCGGGACAGGCACATCGCGGCGGCGAGCGGGGGGACGGCGTACGCGCCGAGCGCGCCGTAGGCGACGGCGGCGGCGGCCGCGGAGGCGGCGTGCGAGCTGGGGAAGGAATGCCGGCCGGCGGTGCGCACCAGGGGTTCGACGTGGGCGGGGCGCGGGCGGCGGACGATCCGCTTCAGACCCATGCTGGCGAGGTGCGCGCCGGCCGTGAGCGCGGTGGCGCGCAGCCAGGCGGTGCGGCGCGGGCCGTCCACGGCGGCTCCCACGGCGCCCGCCGCGATCCACAGCGCGCCGTGCTCGCCCGCCCCGGACAGGGCACGCGTGGCGCGGGCGACGCCCGGGGACGCGCCCCGGGCGCGCAGCGCCGAGAGGAGCCGGTGGTCGAGGTCGCTCAGGTCGCCCAGGGCGGGGAGCCCGCCCGGTTCATCCAGTTCGTCCATGTGGACCCACTGTTCACGTCGAGCGCGAGGGAACTCCGGCAATATTGGGCGACATCCCATTAATCACCCGTTTCGGGGATGGATGTGATGTTTCACAACTATTCGGTCACATAGGGGCGATACGGTCGCGCACATGGCTGCCGAGACCGCTTCCGAGACAGTTTCCGTCACGGGATGGGGCCGTACGGCTCCCACCGCCGCGCGGGTGATCCGCCCCCGGACCTATCCGGAGGCCGTGGCGGCCGTCCGGGACTGCGGAGCCCGGGGCGGCATCCCCAGGGGCCTGGGGCGCGCCTACGGGGACGCGGCGCAGAACGCGGGCGGCACGGTCATCGACGTCACCGGACTGGACCGGATCCATGTCGTCGACGCCGACGCGGGCGTCGTCCTGTGCGACGCGGGCGTCTCCCTGCACCGGCTCATGGAGGTCCTGCTGCCGCTCGGCTGGTTCGTGCCGGTGACCCCCGGCACCCGCTACGTGACCGTGGGCGGGGCGATCGCCGCCGACATCCACGGCAAGAACCACCATGTCTCGGGCTCCTTCGCCCGCCATGTGACGTCCTTCGAACTGCTCACCGCCGACGGCACGGTCCGCACGGTCCGGCAGGGCAGCCCCCTGTTCGACGCGACCGCCGGCGGCATGGGGCTGACCGGGATCGTCCTGACGGCCACGGTCGGGCTGCAACCGGTCGAGACCTCCCTGATGTCGGTCGACACCGAGCGTGCCGCCGACCTCGACGACCTGATGGCCCGGCTGACGGCCGGCGACCACCGCTACCGGTACTCCGTCGCGTGGATCGACCTCCTCGCGCGCGGCGCGGCCACCGGACGCGCGGTGCTGACCCGCGGCGACCACGCGCCCCTGGACGCGCTGCCGGCCCGGGCGCGCAGGACGCCGCTGTCGTTCCGCCCGTCCCGGCTCCCGGCCCCGCCCGCGTTCCTCCCGGACGGGCTGCTCACCCGCACCGGCGTCGCCCTGTTCAACGAGCTCTGGTACCGCAGGGCTCCCCGCGCGCGGACCGGCGAACTCCAGCGCCTCTCGGCCTTCTTCCACCCGCTGGACGGCGTCCCCCACTGGAACCGCGTCTACGGCCGCGGCGGCTTCGTCCAGTACCAGTTCGTCGTCGGGCACGGCCGGGAGGACGCGCTGCGCCGGATCGTGCAGCGCGTCTCGGCCCGCCGCTGCCCGTCCTTCCTGGCCGTCCTCAAGCGGTTCGGGGAGGCCGACCCGGGCTGGCTCTCCTTCCCCCGCCCGGGCTGGACCCTCGCCCTGGACATCCCTGCCGGGCTGCCCGGCCTCGGAGTCCTGCTCGACGAGCTGGACGAGGAGGTGGCCGCCGCCGGGGGCCGCGTCTATCTCGCCAAGGACTCTCGGCTGCGGCCTGACCTGCTCGCCGCGATGTACCCGCGGCTGGACGACTTCCGCGCGCTGCGCGCGGAGCTGGACCCGCGCGGGGTGTTCGTGTCCGACCTCGCCCGTCGACTCAACTTCCAGGAGCCAGCATGAAGGACGCCTTCGGCCTCCCCCAGTCCCTTCTCGTCCTCGGCGGCACGTCCGAGATCGCCCTGGCCACCGCGCGCCGCCTGATCGCCCGCCGCACCCGCACGGTGTGGCTGGCGGGCCGCCCCTCGCCCGCCCTGGAGGCGGCGGCCGCGGAACTGCGCCTGCTGGGGGCGGACGCGCACACCGTCCCGTTCGACGCGCTGGACCCCGGCGCCCACGAGGCGGTCCTCGGCAAGGTGTTCGCCGAGGGCGACGTCGACCTGGTGCTGCTCGCCTTCGGCGTCCTCGGCGACCAGGCGCACGACGAGCGCGAACCCGCGGCCGCGGTGCGCGTCGCGCAGACCAACTACACGGGGGCGGTGTCGGCGGGCCTGATCGCCGCGCGGGCCCTGCAGACGCAGGGCCACGGCTCCCTGGTCGTGCTGTCCTCCGTCGCCGGCGAGCGGGCCCGCCGCTCGAACTTCATCTACGGCTCCAGCAAGGCCGGCCTCGACGCCTTCGCCCAGGGCCTGGGCGACGCGCTGCACGGCACGGGCGTGCACGTCATGGTCGTTCGCCCCGGGTTCGTCCGGACGAAGATGACCG
Organism: Streptomyces rishiriensis; assembly: GCF_003112535.1. GTDB lineage: Bacteria > Actinomycetota > Actinomycetes > Streptomycetales > Streptomycetaceae > Streptomyces > Streptomyces rishiriensis. The sequence continues at coordinate 571,284 of NZ_BEWA01000012.1, forward strand.
CCGGGCTGCCGCAGCCGCCGCTGGCGACGACTCCGGAGGCGGTCGCCACAGCCGTCGAACTGGGGCTGCGCCGCCGCTCGGAGACGGTGTGGGCGCCGGGTCTGCTCCGCGTGGCGATGTCGGCCCTGCGGCACGTCCCGCGAGGGGTGTTCCGCCGGCTGCCGATCTGAGAAGCGCCCCCTGGGGCCTGGGGCCTGTCCCTGCCGGGACGGCACACCTAGCGCGTCGGCAGTGAGCCGCGGTCCAGGTGGGCGGCCTGCGGGGGGACCACCGTGCCGCCGAACGGATAGTCGCGCAGCTTGCGCCAGACGCCGTCGGCCCCCTGCTGGGCGAGGGCGAAACCGGTGCAGGGCCATGCGGCCTCGTAACCGGCGAGCTCCTCGTAGGCCCGGTCCATCGCCGCCTCGTCGATGCCGTGCGCGACGGTGACGTGCGGGTGGTAGGGGAACTGCAGTTCGCGCACCAGGGGCCCGGAGGCGTTCCGGATGCGCTGCTGGAGCCGGGCGCAGGTCGAGGCGCCCTCGACCACCCTCAGGTACACCACCGGCGACAGCGGCCGGAAGGTGCCGGTGCCGGACAGCCGCATCGGGAAGGGCCGGGCGGCCGCGGCGACCGCGCTGAGGTGCGCCTCGACGGCCGGCAGCGCGTCCGCCTCGACCTCGGTCGGCGGCAGCAGTGTGACGTGGGTGGGGATGCCGTGAGCCGCGGCGTCGCCGAAGCCTGCGCGCCGCTCCTGGAGCAGGCTGCCGTGAGGCTCCGGGACCGCGATCGACACGCCGATCGTTACGGTCCCCACGTCTTCTCCTGTCGTCATGTCCGTCATGTCGTGCTGGCGGGGTGTGGCGCCGGATGCGTCCTCGGTCGTACGGCTATCGACTGTACGGCCACGGCTGTCCTCTGGGCAGGCGCAGGGGAAGTGATGTGCAGCGCTCTGCCCGGAGGAACAGGTGTGCGGTGCGCCCCCGGCGCCTCCGCGCGCCTTCAGTGCTTCGCGGGCAGGAAGCCCACCCTCTCGTACGTCCGCGAGAGCGTCTCCGCCGCGACCGCGCGCGCCTTCTCGGCGCCCTTGGCCAGGATCGAGTCGAGCGTCTCGGGGTCGTCCAGGTACTGCTGCGTGCGGTCCCGGAACGGCGTCACGAAGTCGACGACGACCTCGGCGAGGTCCGTCTTGAGCGCGCCGTAGAGCTTGCCCTCGTACTGCCGCTCCAGCTCGGCCACAGCGGTGCCGGTGAGCGTCGAGTAGATGCCGAGCAGGTTGCTCACGCCCGGCTTGTTCTCGGTGTCGTAGCGGATCACCGTGTCGGTGTCCGTGACCGCGCTCCTGACCTTCTTCGCGGTCGCCTTCGGCTCGTCGAGGAGGTTGATGAGGCCCTTCGGCGTGGACGCCGACTTGCTCATCTTGATCGACGGGTCCTGAAGGTCGTAGACCTTGCCCGTCTCCTTCGGGATGTACGGCTTCGGGACCGTGAAGGTGTGGCCGTAGCGGCCGTTGAACCGCTCGGCGAGGTCGCGGGTGAGCTCGATGTGCTGGCGCTGGTCCTCGCCGACCGGCACCTCGTCGGCCTGGTACAGCAGGATGTCCGCGACCTGGAGGATCGGGTACGTGAACAGGCCGACGCTCGCGCGGTCGGCGCCCTGCCGGGCGGACTTGTCCTTGAACTGCGTCATACGGCTGGCCTCGCCGAAGCCGGTGAGGCAGTTCATCACCCAGGCGAGCTGCGCGTGCTCGGGCACGTGGCTCTGGACGAACAGCGTGCAGCGCTCGGGGTCGAGGCCGGCCGCGAGGAGCTGGGCGGCGGCCAGCCGCGTGTTCGCGGTGAGCTCCTTCGGGTCCTGCGGGACCGTGATCGCGTGCAGGTCGACGACCATGTAGAACGCGTCGTGGGTCTCCTGCAGGGCCACCCACTGGCGGACGGCGCCGAGGTAGTTGCCGAGGTGGAACGAGCCTGCGGTGGGCTGGATTCCGGAGAGCACGCGCAAAGGACGCGCCGTGGCGGAGCCACTCCCCTGAGGGTCGTGGTGGGCGACGGGCGGGCGGTCTGAGGCCATGCCCACATTGTCGCAGAGGCCGGGGAGCGGCCGGAACGCGTCCCGGGCGGCCTGGGCGGGGCCGCCCGGGACGGCGTGTCAGCCGAGGTCGATCTCGGGGTACAGCGGGAAGCCCGCGACGAGGTCGGTGGCCCGGCGGGAGATCTCGTCGGCGACCTTCTCGTCCAGGAGGTGGGAGGCCTTGGAGGGGGCGCCCGACTTCGTGACGCCCGGCTCGGTCGTGGTCAGGACGCGGTCGATCAGGCCCGCCACCTCGTCCATCTCCGCCGTGCCGAGGCCGCGGGTGGTCAGCGCCGGGGTGCCGATGCGGACCCCGGAGGTGTACCAGGCGCCGTTGGGGTCGGCGGGGATGGCGTTGCGGTTGGTGACGATGCCCGAGTCGAGCAGCGCGGCCTCGGCCTGGCGGCCGGTGAGGCCGTAGGAGGAGGCGACGTCGATCAGGTTCAGGTGGTTGTCCGTGCCGCCGGTGACGAGGGTCGCGCCCCGGCGCATCAGGCCCTCGGCCAGGGCGCGGGAGTTGTCCACGATGCGCTGCGCGTAGTCCTGGAAGGACGGCTGCCGGGCCTCGGCGAGGGCGACGGCCTTGGCGGCCATGACGTGCGGGAGCGGACCGCCGAGGACCATCGGGCAGCCGCGGTCGACCTGGTCCTTGAGGGAGTCGTCGCACAGGACCATGCCGCCGCGCGGGCCGCGCAGCGACTTGTGGGTGGTGGTGGTGACGATCTGGGCGTGCGGGACCGGGTCGAAGTCGCCGGTGAGGACCTTGCCGGCGACCAGGCCCGCGAAGTGCGCCATGTCGACCATGAGCGTCGCGCCGACCTCGTCGGCGATCTCGCGCATGATCCGGAAGTTCACCAGACGGGGGTAGGCCGAGTAGCCCGCGACGATGATCATCGGCTTGAACTCGCGGGCCGACGCGCGCAGCGCGTCGTAGTCGATCAGGCCGGTCGCCGGGTCGGTGCCGTAGGAGCGCTGGTCGAACATCTTGCCGGAGATGTTGGGGCGGAAGCCGTGGGTGAGGTGGCCGCCGGCGTCCAGGGACATGCCGAGCATGCGCTGGTTGCCGAAGGCCTGGCGCAGTGTGGCCCAGTCGGCCTCGGAGAGGTCGTTGACCTGGCGGGCGCCGGTCTTCTCCAGGAAGGGCGCCTCGACGCGGTCGGCGAGGACGGCCCAGAAGGCGACGAGGTTGGCGTCGATGCCGGAGTGCGGCTGGACGTAGGCGTGGCGGGCCCCGAAGAGCTCGCGGGCGTGCTCCGCGGCGAGCGCCTCGACGGTGTCGACGTTGCGGCAGCCGGCGTAGAAGCGTCGGCCGACGGTGCCCTCGGCGTACTTGTCGCTGAACCAGTTGCCCATCGCGAGGAGGGTGGCCGGGGAGGCGTAGTTCTCGGAGGCGATCAGCTTGAGCATCTCGCGCTGGTCGTGGACCTCCTGGCCGATGGCGTCGGCGACGCGCGGCTCCACGGCGCGGATCACGTCGAGGGCGGCGCGGAAAGCGGTGGACTCGGTGGACAGGGGTGCGGAATTCTGGGGCATCGGGACCTCCGGACGTGGCGTACGGCGAGTTCGGTTCGGCCCAGGCGCACGGCACTGTCACTGCTCACGGGCCGCTCCCCGATGGTCCGTCCCATCTTCGGGCTCGGTCGTCTCGACCTGGCCCAGCGCGCCAGTCACGACCCGTTCAGCAGCCTACCGGGTACCGGTCAGAGGATCACGTGCGGGACGAAGCGGGCGTACTCGTCGGTGATCAGGCCGGAGGACTCGCGGATGCCGAGGCCGGCCGGCTCGTCCTGCACGACCCAGGCTCCGAGGACGACGTGGTTGCCGTCGAAGGCGGGCAGCGGGGCGAGCTGCTGGTAGCAGCAGGGCTCGTCGTCGCGCACCACGGGGCCGGCGCCCTTCTCGTGGATCGTGACGCCGGCGCCTTCGCGGCCCAGCAGGGGCTTGGCGACGTATCCGGTGGTGTCCGCCAGCTCGCGCGGGCCGTCCAGGTAGGCGGGCAGCAGGTTGGGGTGGCCGGGGTACAGCTCCCACAGGACGGCCAGCAGCGCCTTGTTGCTCAGGAGCATCTTCCAGGCGGGCTCGATCCACATCGTCGAGCCGGTGCCGCCGCCGTTGTCGAGGGTGTCCAGGACGTGGCCGGCGAAGCGGTCGGTGGTGAGCCACTCCCAGGGGTAGAGCTTGAAGCAGCTGCGGATGAAGCGGAGTCGGCCGTCGACGAAGCGGCCGGACAGGGGGTCCCAGCCGATCTCCTCCATGGACGTCCAGTCCGTGTCCAGGCCCGCCTGCTCCGCGGTCTCCTTGAGATAGGCGACCGTCATGAGGTCCTCGCCGAGTTCGTCGGCCGAGGAGTGCGCGAAGTGGAGCGGGCTGCCGGGCGGCAGGAGGGCGGCCTGTCTCCGCCAGGCGTCGACGAGGCGTTCGTGGAGGGAGTTCCACTGGTCGGCGCCCGGGAAGCGGTCCTCCATCCAGAACCACTGGGGGGAGGCGGCCTCCACCAGGGAGGTGGGGGTGTCGGCGTTGTACTCCAGCAGCTTCGCCGGGCCGCTGCCGTCGTAGTGCAGGTCGAACCGGCCGTAGACGGAGGGGAGTTCGGCGCGCCGCCGCCATGCCTCGGCGACCGCCGCCGCGACGCGCGGGTCGGTGATGCCGAGGTCGGCGAGGCGGCCGGAGTCGACGAGACGGGCGGCCGCCGCCAGGCACATGGCGTGCAGTTCCTCGACGGTCTCCTCCAGCGATTCGACCTCGTCGAGGGTGAACTCGTAGTAGGCGCTCTCGTCCCAGTAGGGGCGCAGCACGCCGTCGCGATGACGGGTGATGGGGTAGACGAGCCCCTGTTCCTCGACGGTCCGCTGCCAGTCGGGGCGGGGTTCGACGGTGTGACGGCGCATGGTGACGGTGTCCTGTTCAGCCGCTCGGTCCGGTCGTCCGGTCGTCCGGCCTCATGCCGGTCGTGCCGGTCGCTCAGCCGCCCGAGCCGCCCTTGTGGCCGCCGTCCCCGAAGCCGCCGCGGTCGACGCCGCCGCCGCTGCTCGAACCGCCCGAGCCCTTGCCGGACTTGGTGAGGGAGCCGCCGTCGACGAAGGAGCCCTTCTTGCTGCCGCCGTAGTACCAGACGGCGTGCGACGTCGAGCCGGACTTGCAGTTCTTGTCGGCGACGACCTTGTAGCCCTTGGCGCGGGTGTAGCTGTCGCGGTCGACGCAGCGCTTGTCCGGGTCGGAGGAGCAGGCGGTGAGGGCCGTGGCCAGCAGGCTCACGCCTCCCAGCACCACCGTGCCCGAACGGAACCGCCGCCGTATGTCCGCCATGTCCGTGTCTCCCCGTGTCGGATCGCCCCTACGGCGATCTCCGTCGCCAGCCTAGACAACCGGGGGGAAGGCGGACGCGGGCGGCCCGTCGGCGAACCGCTCGCCTACAGTCCTCTCGTGCTCTTCGGAATGGTGTGCGCCCTCGGCGCGGCGGTCTGCTTCGGTGCGGCGACGGTGTTGCAGGCGGTGGCGGCGCGGGCGGCCGTCGCCGAGGGAGGCGACGGGCGCGGCCCGGCGGGCGACGCGGCGCTGCTGCTGCGGGCCGTGCGCCAGTGGCGTTATGTGGCGGGACTGGGGCTGGACGGGCTGGGGTTCGTGTTCCAGATCGTCGCGCTGCGCTCGGTGCCGATCTACGCCGTGGGCGCGGCCCTCGCGTCGAGCCTCGCGGTGACGGCGGTGGTCGCCGCGCGGCTGCTGCACGTGCGGCTGAGCCGGACCGAGTGGGCGGCTGTGGCGGTGGTGTGCGCGGGGCTGGGGATGCTGGGGCTGGCCTCCGGCGCGGAGGGCGAGGAGAGCGGGCCGGCGGCTCTGCCGTGGGCGATGCTCGGCGCGGCGGTCGCGGTGCTGCTGCTGGGGCTGGTCGCCGGGCGGCTGCCCGAGCGGGGACGGGCGCTGACGCTGGGTCTCGGCGCCGGGTGCGGGTTCGGGGTGGTGGAGGTGTCGGTGCGGCTGATCGACTCGCTGTCCCCCGTGGACCTGCTCACCGACCCCGCCCTGTACGCCCTTCTGTTGGGCGGCGGGGCCGCGTTCCTGCTGCTGACCACGGCCCTGCAGCGGGGGTCGGTGACGACGGCCACCGCCGGGATAGTGATCGGGGAGACGATCGGACCGGCGCTGGTCGGGGTGGTGTGGCTCGGGGACCGCACCCGGGAGGGGCTGGCCTGGCTGGCCGTGCTGGGGTTCGCGGTCGCCGTCGCGGGCGCGTTGGCGCTGGCCCGGTTCGGGGAGGCGCCCGAGACGTCGCCGGCGTCGGAGTGAAGGGCGTCCCGTGGTCCCGGCCGCCCGTCCGCCGACGAATCGGAGGCGCGGTCGGGGTTTTCTTTTCCATTCCCGCCGTGCGCGTGACCGTCCGCAAGGGTAACTGTCCACACGTGTGACGAGCCCCGCCCAAAGCCGCTTTTCGGACAGTCCGTCACAGGTCCGCAAGTTTGAAGAACCTGTGAACGCAAGCGCTCTCTCCTGCGTACTCGATGGTGTGACCAGTAATCCCGTCACCGTCACCGCCGCATATCGAGTGGTGCCGGGCCGAGAGGCCGACTTCCATTCATGGGGGTGGGCCATGCTGGGCGCGAGCGCGCAGCAGCCCGGATTCCTGGGGGGCGGTGTCCTTGTCGACGGAGAGGCGGAATGGCATGTGGTCTATCGCTTCGCGAGCGACGGCACGGCCCGCGCCTGGGAGGACTCCACGACCAAGTGGGAGTGGGACGAGCGGGCGCTGGGCATCGCCCGGCAGACGGACCGAAAAAGCGTGCCGGGCTCCAAGGCCTGGTTCGACTCCCAGAGCCCCGCACCGAGGACGCCGGCACCGCCGTCGAAATGGAAACTGTGGTTCGTGAATATGAGCGCGGTTTTCCCGCCGGTGCTCCTTTTCAATCTGATTGCGCTCCCCTACCTCGGCGGACTCAATCCGATTGTTCGCACACTGCTGCTCTGTCTGTGCGTGACGGCCCTCGTCACATGGATTCTCATGCCCCGCCTTCAGCGTTTCTTCAAGAAATGGCTGTATCCACCGCTCCAGGCGCTGCGCGGACGGCACAAACGACGCACCGCGTAAGCCGAAGAACGACCCTAGGGAGGTGGGCGGGTGAAGACCCTGCTCATCGACAATTACGACTCGTACACGTACAACCTGTTCCAGCTGATCGCCGAGGTGAACGGCGAGGAGCCGGTGGTGGTCCTCAACGACGCCCCCGCGGACGCCGTCGCCGACCTCGCCGCGTTCGACAACGTGGTGGTGTCGCCCGGCCCCGGACATCCCGCGCGGACCCGGGACTTCGGCATCAGCGCCCGGGTGCTCGCCGAGGCCTCGGTGCCGGTGCTCGGCGTCTGTCTGGGTCACCAGGGCATCGCGCACGGGGAGGGCGCACGGGTGGCCGCCGCCCCGGAGCCCCGGCACGGTCATCTGTCGAACGTCCGGCACGACGGTCGCGACCTGTTCCAGGGGCTGCCGCAGAACTTCACCGCGGTGCGCTACCACTCGCTGGCCGTGCGCGAGCCGCTGCCCGACTCGCTGGAGGCCACGGCCTGGGCGGAGGACGGCGTCCTGATGGGGTTGCGGCACCGCGAACGGCCGCTGTGGGGCGTGCAGTTCCACCCGGAGTCGGTGCTGACCGAGTACGGCCACCGGATGCTCGTCAACTTCCGCAACCTGACGGCCGAGCGGGCCCGCAGACCGCGCACCAAGAACACCGCGGTGCCCTCGACGACGGCGGCCCTCCCGCGGACCGCCACGGCCCCCGTCCCGTTCCCCCGGCCCCGACGGTCCGCCCACCGCCTGCACACCCGCCGCATCGCCGAGGCGATCGACACCCAGGCCGCGTTCACGCGGATGTACGCCGGGTCGCCGCGGGCGTTCTGGCTTGACAGTTCCCGGGTCGAGGACGGCCTCTCCCGCTTCTCCTTCCTCGGCGACGACAGCGGACCGCTCGCCGAGTTCGTCCGCTACGACGTCGAAGCCGGCCGCTGCGAGATCGAGCGCGCCGGGCGGCCCACGCGCAAGGTCCGGGCGAGCGTCTTCGACTACCTCAAGCGGCAGCTGGCCAACCGCCGCGTCGACGCCACCGGGCTGCCGTTCGACTTCACCGGCGGTTACGTCGGCTACTTCGGCTACGAGACGAAGGCCGACTGCGGCTCCCCGAACCGGCACCGCTCCGCCACCCCGGACGCCTGCTGGCTGTTCGCCGACCGGCTCATCGCGGTGGACCACCAGGAGGGGTTCACCTACGCGGTCTGCGTGGCCGAGGACACCCCGCAGGCCGGCCAGGAGGCCGCGGACTGGCTGGAGAGCACGCTGACCCGGCTGGCCGCGCTCCCCACCGAGCCCGCCCGCCCCCGCCGCACGCCGCGCATACCGGCCCCGGCCCAGCGAGGCGCCGGCCTCGCCGGCCGGGCCACGCTGCTCACCGGCGTCGCGGCCGGGCGCACCGCCCCCGCCGGCCCCCGCGACGCCGAGCCGCGTCCCGCCCCGGTCCCGGTCGGACCCGACGCCCCGGACGGGCTCAGGGGGGTCGAACCGTGGCTCGTGCGCGACCGGGAGACCTACCTCGCGGACATCGCGGCCTGCCGAAGGGAGCTCGTCGCGGGCTCCAGCTACGAGATCTGCCTGACCGACGCGGCGCGTCTACCCGCCCCGGACGACGCGTACGACTTCTACCGGGCGCTGCGCCGCGTCAACCCCGCCCCCTACGCCGCCTTCCTCAGGTTCGGCGACCTCGACGTGGCCGGCTCCTCGCCGGAGCGGTTCCTGCGGATCACCCGGGACGGCGTCGCCGAGGCCAGGCCCATCAAGGGCACCGCGCCGCGCGGCGCCGGAGAGGCGGAGGACGTCCGGCTGCGGGACGCGCTCGCCGCGGACGCCAAGACCCGCGCCGAGAACCTGATGATCGTCGACCTGCTCCGCAACGACCTGGGGCGGGTCTGCCGGACCGGCACCGTGCGGGTCTCCCGGCTCATGGCGACCGAGACGTACGCGACCGTGCACCAGCTCGTCTCCACCGTCGAGGGCCGGCTGCGCGAGGGCGTGGACGCGGTGGACTGCGTACGCGCCTGCTTCCCCGGCGGCTCGATGACCGGCGCGCCGAAGCTGCGCACGATGGAGATCATCGACGAGCTGGAGACCGAGGCCCGCGGCGTGTACGCGGGAGCCCTCGGCTATCTGGGCTGCAGCGGCGGCGCGGACCTCAACATCGTCATCCGCACCGCCGTCATGGCCGACGGCGTGCTGCAGCTGGGGGCCGGGGGCGCGATCGTCCTGGACTCGGATCCGGCCGCGGAGTACGAGGAGATGCTGCTGAAGACGGCCGCGCAGATGCGCGCCCTGCGCGAGCCCGCCGCGGACGCGGATCCGGGGTCCGCGCAAGCCGCCGCCCAGGCCGGGAAGCAGGCCGCGCGATGACGGTCTCGCGTACGCCCGGGCCCGGTCCGGTCGTCATCCCCGTCGCGGGGGTGCCGCGGCCCCGGTCGGTCGCCGACGACTCCACCGCCCCCGGCAACCTCGCCGCGTACCTGGCCGCGCTCGCCGAGCGGCGCGGGTGGGGCGGCCGGGCCGCGTTCCACCAGGGGCACCGGGCCTGGACCCACGGCGAGGTGCACGATCTCGGGGCGCGTGCGGGCCGGGTGCTCGCCGAGCACGGGGTGCGGCCCGGCGACCGGGTGCTCCTCGCGCTGCCCGACGGGATCGCCTGGGTGGCGGCCTTTCTCGGCGCGGCCCGGCTCGGGGCGGTCGCCGTCCTGGTCAATCCCGAACTGCCCGCCGCGGAGCACGCGTTCATGGCCGAGGACGCCGAGGCCGTGCTGTGCGTGACGGGGCCGGGCCTGGAGGACCGGTTCGCCGACCGGGTCCGGCTCGGCGCCGACCGGCTTCTCGCGCTCGCTCCGGCGGCCCGGCCCGCCCGCGCCCACCCGGTCGACGCGCACACGCCCCTGTACGTGCAGTACACCTCGGGCACCACGGGCCGGCCGAAGGGGGTCGTGCACACGCACGGCGACCCGAAGACGTACCACGACCTCATCGGCCGGCGGCTGCTGCGGATCACCGAGGCGGACGTCACCCTCTCGGTGTCCAAGCTGTACTTCGCCTACGGCTTCGGCAACGCCTTCGTCTTCCCGCTCTTCTCCGGCTCCAGCGCCGTGCTGGTGGACCGGCGCCCGTCGCCCGCCGCCGTCGACGAGCTGGTCGCCCGGCACCGTGTCACCCTGCTCTACTCGGTGCCCTCGGCGTACGCGGCGCTGGTCGCCGACCGGGGCAGCGGGCACACGGCCTGCTTCGCCTCGGTGCGCGCGGCGGTGTCGGCCGGCGAGGGCCTGCCGGACGGCCTCGGCGCCCGGGTCGAGGAACTGCTCGGCGCGCCCGTGCTGGAGCAGATCGGCTCCACCGAAGCCGGCCACGCCTTCTGCGCCAACAGCCTGAACCACCACCGGCCCGGCACCGTCGGGCGTCCCGTGCCCGGGTTCGAGGTGGAGCTGCGCGACCGGGCCGGGCGGCCGGTGCCCGACGGCGCGGCGGGCGAGATGTGGGTGCGCGGGCCGACGGTGACGCGCGGCTATCTGAACCGGCCCGAGGAGACCGAGCGCACCCTGGCCGGCGGCTGGCTGGCCACCCACGACCGGGCGCGCCGCGAGCCGGACGGCTCCTACCGCCATCTGGGCCGCGCCGACGACATGGAGATGGTCGGCGGGATCACCGTCTCCCCGCTGGAGGTGGAGGCCGTCCTGCGGGCCCATCCGGCGGTGCGGGAGGTCGCGGTCGCCGCCGTCCCGGACGCGCGGGGCTCCAGCAGGCTGCGGGCCTTCGTCGTGCCCGAGGGCCGGATCCGCGCAGCCGCCCTGGAGACGGAGCTCGTCGCCCTGGCGCGTGATCGCCTCGCCGCCTTCAAGACGCCCAGAAGCGTCGTCTTCGTCACGTCCCTGCCCCGCACCGCCAGCGGAAAGCTCCGGCGCCATCTGGTCCGCCGGGGCGCGTGGTGACCGGGTCCGGGCGCGCTTCGTCCGAGCGCCCTGCCGAGAGGAACAGCCACATGTCGCAGCACCCCCTGCTCGCCGACCGCGGGTTCTACCTCGGCCCCCTGTTCCGGCGGGCGGCCGACCGCCACGGAGCCGTGTTCGTCACCCTGGACCGGCCGCTGGACACCCACCCCTCCCTGGGCGTCCACCTGGACTACCGGACACTGGCCGACCTGGTGGAGGAGCTGTCGGGCCGACTGTGGGCGGCCGGGGTGCGGCCCTCGGAGCGGGTGGCCGTCCACAAGACGGACAACGTCGACATCGTGCTGCTGACCTGCGCGATATCCCGGATCGGCGCGGTGCCCGCGCTGCTCTCCCCGGGGCTGTCCGGTCCGGTCGTGGGGCAGCTGCTCGAACGGCTGCGGCAGCCCTGGCTGATCACCGACCGGGCCAAGCTGGAGGGGTCGCTGCACGGAGCCGGGACGTCCGTGCGGGGGATCCTGTCCGTGGACGACGCGCCCGGCGCCGAGCCGCTGAAGCAGTACGCCGGCGCGCGGCCGCCCGCGCCGGTGCGGCTGGATCCGCGCGAGCCCGCCCTGATCACCCACAGCTCGGGCACCACGGGCGTGCCCAAGCTGGCCGTGCACTGCCCGAAAGCGATGTGGAACCGGCTCGTGCCGCAGAAGGCGATGGGACTGCCCACCCGCGGCGAGACGGCCGCGCTGCACATGTCGTTCGCGCACTCGCGCTTCTACCACCTGCTCGGTGTGCTGCTGCACTTCGGCAGCCCGCTCGTGCTGATCACCGACCCGGAACCGGCGGCCGTCGGACCGCTGCTGGCCCGCCACCGCCCCGGCATCGTCGAGACCCACCCCAACACCTTCGTGCTGTGGGAGGAGCTGGCCGACGCGCCCGGCGCCCCGCTGTCCCGGGTGAAGTCGTACGGCTCCACGTTCGACGCGATCCATCCGCGCACCGTGCGCCGGCTCCTGGGCGCGTCGACCCGCCGGGCGCCCTGGCTGATCCAGCTGTACGGGCAGAGCGAGACGGGTCCGGTCGCGTTCCGGTGGTTCACCCGGCGCAGCGCGGAGCGCGCGGACGGCAGACGGGTCGGGATCGGGATCCCCGGCTTCACGCGGGTGCGGATCGCCGACGCCGAGGGACGACGGGTCCCGCCCGGCACGCCCGGGCGGATCGAGGCCCGCACCAGGGGGCGCATCCTCACCTACCTCGGCGCGCGGGAGCAGTACGACCGTCAGCTCGACGGCGGCTGGTGGCAGATGGGCGACCTGGGCTGCATGAACCGGTTGGGCGCGCTGCGTCTGATCGACCGCGAGGTGGACCGGATCGACTCGGTGCACAGCAACCTGGAGATCGAGGACACCCTGATGGAACGGCTGGAGGAGCTCCGCGAGGTGGTCGTCGTGGCCGGCGCGGACCGTGAGCCGGTGCCGGTGGTGTGCGTGCGCGGGGAGCAGCCGCTCGACCCGGAGCGCTGGCGGGCGGCCACGGCCGATCTGCCCGCGATGGCCGAGCCCCGGCAGTGGCGGTTCGAGGAGCTGCCGATGACGGCGACCTGGAAGGTGAAGCGGGTGGAGATCACCCGCATGCTGACCGGGACGCCGCGGAGCGTGCGCGCGTGAACCCGGTCGTCGTCGTGGGCGCGGGCCCCGTCGGTCTGTCGGCGGCGCTCGCCCTGCGTGCGCGCGGACTGCCCGTCGTGCTGCTGGAGGCGGATGCCGAGGACCGTGAACGGCCGGGCAGCCGCGCCCTGTTCGTGCACCGCGAGACGCTCCGGCTGCTCGACGGGATGCGTCCCGGGCTCGCCGCCGAGATCTCGGCCTACGGGCGGACCTGGCACACCCGGCGGACCCTGTACCGGGGCCGCGAGGTGTACTCGCGCACCTTCCCTCCGCCGTCCGGCGCTCAGGCCGCGTTCCCGCCCTTCACCAGCCTGCGCCAGGTGGACACCGAGCGCTTTCTGCGCGCCGCCTGCGAGCGGGCCGGGGTCGTCTTCGAGTGGGACGCGCGCGTGCGCGGCGTGGACGTTGCGCCGGGCGAGGTCGTGGTGAGCGGCGAGGACGGCCGGGAGTGGCGCGCCGGACACGTCGTCGCCGCCGACGGGGCCCGCTCGGCGGTCCGGCGGGCGCTGGGCATCGCCATGGAGGGCGTCCGGGGCGAGGGCTTCCACGTCGTCGTGGACGTGGCCGACGTGCCGGGCGGCGAACTGCCGCTGGAGCGGGTCTTCCACTACGAGCATCCGGGGGTGGGCGGCCGCAGCGTGATGCGGGTGCCGTTCACCGGGGGCTTCCAGGTCGACCTGCAGTGCCGCGACGACGACGCGCAGGAGGCGTTCGGGACCGAGGAGGCCGTACGGCGCTGGCTGCCGGCGGTCGTGGGCGAGGGGTACGCCGACCGGATCCTGTGGGTGTCGACGTACCGCTTCCAGCGGTTGGTCGCCGCCTCGTTCACGGATTCCCGCCTGCGGGTGCTGCTCGTCGGCGAGGCGGCGCATCTGTTCCCGCCGTTCGGCGCGCGCGGCATGAACAGCGGGATCGCCGATGCTGCGGCGGCGGCCGGGGCCGTCGCGGCCGGGACCGACGACGCCGTCGAGGCGTTCGCCGAGGCACGGCGCGCGGCGGGGCTGTTCAACAGCGCCGCCGCGGGGAGCGCCCTGGAGCATCTGCGGCCGACTCGCCGGAGCGTGCGGCTCCGGCAGCGGGCGGCGGCCGCGCTCGCGCCCGTGCTGCCGTCGTGCGGGTCGTGGCTGGAGCACGCGCCGTACGGGCCGCGCGGCGGGGCCCCCGCGGCAGCGGGCGGAAAGTACTGAGAGGAGCAGACGATGACAGGGCACGCGGTCGTGGAGGAGTCGCTGGCGTGGACGCCGGCCGGGGGGCTGGCGCCCCGCGTCGATTCCGGTGGCGGACGGCTGCTCGTGGCGGACTCGTGGCTGGTGCGCGAGGGCCGGGTGCGCGCGCTGGAGCGGCACCGGGAGCGGTTCCTGCGGGCCTGCGGCGAGTGCAGCGGGCCGCCGTTGCGCCGGCTGCTGGAGTTCTGGCGGGACGCGACGGCCGCGCTGCCCCGCACGGGTGAGTGGTTCCCGCGCGTGGAACTGGCCGCGGGGTCACTGGAGTTGCGGCTGCTGCTGCGGCCCGCCCCGCCGTGGGAGCCGGACGTCCGGGTCTGGGCGGCGGGCCAGCCGGACCCGCGGACCATGCCGCGCCGCAAGGGGCCCGACCTGGACGCCCTGGCCCGGGTGCGCCGTCGGGCGTCCGAGGAGGGGGCGACGGAGGCGGTGCTGGTCGCACCGTCGGGCGCGGTGCTGGAGGCGGCGACCGCCAGCGTCCTGTGGTGGGAGGGCGATGCGCTGTGTCTGCCCCCTCCCCGGCTGCCGGTGCTGTCCGGGGTGACGGTCGGCCTGATCCAGGAACGGGCCCACCGGCTCGGGGTCCGGGTCGTCCACCGCGAGCGGGCGCTGACCGAGCTGGACGGCCGGGAGGTGTGGCTGGTGAACGCCCTGCACGGGATCCGGCCGGTCACCGGCTGGTCGGGAGGGGTGATCGGCTGCGCGCCTCCCGTGCGGGCGCGGGAATGGCGCCCGTGGCTGGAATCGCTGGCGGAGCCGCTTTCCTGCATCTGAGGCGCGCGCGGCGAGGTTCGGGGCGTGTGCGGCGAACAGGAAAAGCACGGGAACGGGCATCGGCCGATTTCACCGATGCCCGCTTTCCGCTTTCCGCCTTTCACCTTTCCGTCTTCCCGTTCACTCGCATTACTGCATTTACTTCCCGGCGGGCTGGTAAGCGCCCGGGGCCATGCGCGTCGCGATGGCGATCCGGTTGTAGGCGTTGATGACCGTGGCCGCCCAGATCAGCGCCGCCAGCTGTGCCTCGTCGAAGACCTCCGCCGCCTCGGCGTACACCGCGTCCGGCACCTGGCCGTCGTGCACCAGGGTCACGGCCTCGGTCAACGCCAGTGCGGCGCGCTCCCGTTCACTGAAGAAGGGGGTCTCCCGCCAGGCGTTCAGCGCGTACAGGCGCTGCTCGCTCTCCCCGTGGGCGCGGGCGTCCTTCGTGTGCATGTCGAGGCAGAAGGCGCAGCCGTTGATCTGCGAGGCGCGGGTCCTGACCAGTTCCAGTATCTCCGGCTCGACCTTCGCGTCCTGCGCGGCGGAAACTGCGGCGGCATGCAGGGAGGCCATCGCGGCGGAGACCTGGGGGGTCGCCTTCTTGAGGGCGACACGGGACACGGAATTACTGTTCGTCATGGTGGGACTGTATCGGGGAAAATCCAGGAAATCTATCCGGGAAAAGGAATTCCGGAGCCGTTCTCGCCGAAAGGGAGAGCCGCGCACAACGCGTCCAGCGCGCCCGACCAGGCGTGGTCCGGCGGTGTCCCGTACCCCACGACCAGGGCGTCGAGGGGCGCGGTGACCGCGTCGGCGTGACGGTAGCGGGGGGTGAGGGCGTCGACGGCCAGGCCCTGGTAGGCGGCAGCCCGCAGCACCGGCCCCTGCGTGCCGGGCGGTAGCCGCAGGACGGCGTGCAGGCCGGCCGCGATGCCGGTGACGCGGATCGCCGGGGCGCGGGCGGCCAGCGCCGCGACCAGCGCGTCACGGCGCCGGCGGTAGCGCGTGCGGACCGCCCGGACATGGCGGTCGTAGGCGCCGGACGCGAGGAACTCGGCCAGCGTCAGCTGGTCGAGGACCCCGGAGGTGTCGATCCCGCCCTTGGCCGCCGTCACCTCGCCGACCAGACCGGGCGGCAGCGCCATCCAGCCCAGGCGCAGGCCGGGGGCGAGCGACTTGCTCGCCGTGCCCAGGTACACCACGTGATCGGGGTCCAGGCCCTGGAGGGCGCCGACGGGCTGGCGGTCGTAGCGGAACTCGCCGTCGTAGTCGTCCTCCAGGACCAGCCCGCCGGTGCGCCGTGCCCAGTCCACGACGGCGGCCCGCCGGTCGCGGTGCAGGGGCACGCCCATCGGGAACTGGTGCGCGGGGGTGAGCAGGACCGCGCCCGCGTCCGTCAGCCCCCCGGTGTCCGTGCCCCGCTCGTCGAAGGGCAGCGCGGTCGTCGTCATCCCGGCCGCGGCCAGCAGCCTCCAGTGCTCGTCCAGCCCGTAGGACTCGACGGCGACCGTATGCGCGCCGCGCGCCCGCAGGACGGCGGTGAGCAGTTTCAGCCCGTGCGCGAACCCGGCGCACACCACGAGGCACTCGGGGTCGGCGCGCACCCCGCGGGCGCGGGAGAGGTACTCGGCGAGCGCGGTGCGCAGTTCCACCCGGCCACGGGGGTCGCCGTAGCCGAAGGCCTCGGAGGGGGCGGCGGTGAGGGCGCGGCGGGCCGCCCTCAGCCAGTCCGCGCGCGGGAAGGAGCCGAGGTCGGGGGTGCCGGGACGCAGGTCGTACGCGGGCCCGCGCCGTTCGGGGCGCCGGGGCGTGGCGCCGCCGGCCGGCGGGACGAGCGTCCGGTCCGCCACCCGGGTGCCCGAGCCCTGGCGGGCGCTGAGCCAGCCCTCGGCGACGAGGTCGGCGTAGGCGTCGGCGACCGTGTTGCGGGCGATGCCCAGGTCGGCGGCGAGGGAGCGGGAGGAGGGCAGGAGGGCGCCGGGCGCCAGCCTGCCGCCGCGGACGGCCTCGCGCAGGGCGTCGGTGAGCCCCCGCCGCAGATGCGGTCCGGTGGGTTCCAGGTGGAGGTCGACGCCCAAAGTGGCCCGGGTTCTCGCCATGGAAATGGACCATACGCCTGGGCTGCCCGGCTCCTAGGGTCGAGGTCATGACGACAGACGCATCCGCCGCGACCGGCACGACCGCCGCCACCGCCACCGCCTCCACGACCGCGTCGACGACCGCGACCGCGACCGCCGACGCACCCGCCCGGTACGCCCCCGCGCACACCCCCCGGCTCAACTGGGCCGAGCACGCCCCCGAGGTCTTCAAGGCCATGCTCCGGCTGGACGCCGCCGCCCGTAAGGGCCTCGACCCGAAGCTGCTGGAGCTGGTGAAGATCCGCGCCTCGCAGATCAACCGCTGCGCGCTCTGCGTCGACATGCACAGCAAGGACGCGCTCGCGGCGGGCGAGAGCGTCGAGCGGATCGTCCAGCTCAGCGCGTGGGAGGAGTCGGAGCACTTCTACACGGAGCAGGAGCTCGCGGCGCTGGCGCTGACCGAGGCGGTGACCGTGCTGACGTCGGGATTCGTGTCCGACGAGGTGTACGAGCGCGCCGCCCGGCACTTCGAGGAGCCCGAGCTCGCCCAGCTGATCGCCGCGATCACGGTGATCAACGCCTGGAACCGGTTCGGCGTGACCTGCCGGCTGGTGCCGGGGCACCATCGGCCGGGGCAGCACGCGTGAGCCGCACGAACCTGCTCGACCGGGAGGTCGGCCGGGCCATGTCCGCGCTGAGCGCGGCGGCCAAGCGGGGTCTCGGCGATCCGGCGCTCGCCGAACTGGTGGTGATCCGCGCCTCGCAGCTCAACCACTGTGCGTTCTGCCTGGACATGCACCTCGCGATCGCCCGCGAACAGGGCGTGCGCGAGTCGCAGTCGGCCATGCTGGGCGCCTGGGAGGAGGCGGGGGACGTCTTCGACGAGCGGGAGCGGGCCGCGCTCGCGCTGACCGAGGCCATGACGGTCCTGACGGAGGGGTTCGTGCCGGACGAGGTGTACGCCGAGGCCGCCCGCCACTTCGCGGACGCCGAACTCGCCCATCTCGTCGCGCTGATCACCGCGATCAACAGCTGGAACCGGGTGATGGTCGCCCGGCGCATCCCACCGGGGGGCTACACACCATGAGCAAGGCGGACGACTTCCGACGGATGCACCGGGGCCGCGCGCAGGGCGGCCCTCCCCCACTGCCCTGAAGGCGTGGGGCCCCCGGTCCTGCCCGGTCCCTGGGACGCGGGCGTCGTCGGCTCGGCGGGTGGACGGCGAGGGCCCCTCGCCCGCCGTGCTCGGCGAACTCGGGGCCACCCGCGTCACGTTCGGGCCGGGACTGCGGCGCAGGGCGACGGCCGCCCCGCGGGAGATCAGCGCGGAACCGGTCCAGGTCCTCGCTCGCGGATCCGGCCCGGGGCCATTTCTCCCGTGCGGTTCAGGACAGCCACGCCTTCCAGGTGGACGCGTGGCCGTCCACCCACTTCTTCGCCGCGTCCTCGGGCGTGAGCTTCTGGTCGGCGATCATCAGGGACACCTCGTTCTGGTCCTCGGTCGTCCACCTGAACTTCTTCAGGAAGGCCGCCGCCTTGCCGCCGTTCTTCGCGAAGCCGGCGTTGAGGTACTTCTGCAGCGGGGTGTGCGGGTAGGCGCAGGCGACCTTCGCCGGGTCCGCGTCGCAGCCCTCCTTGTAGGCGGGCAGCTTCACCTCGGTCATGGGGACCTTCTTGAAGAGCCACTGCGGCGCGTACCAGTAGGTGAGGAAGGGCTTCTTCTCCTTGGCGAACTGCCGCATCTGCGTGATCTGGGCGGCCTCCGAACCGGCGAACACGACCTGGAAGTCGAGGTTCAGGTTCTTCACCAGCGCCTTGTCGTTGGTGACGTAGGAGGGCGAGCCGTCCATGAGCTGGCCCTTGCCGCCGCTCTCCGCGGTGCGCAGCTGCGCCGCGTACTTGTTGAGGTTCTTCCAGTTCGTGACGTCGGGGTGCTGCTTGGCGAAGTACGTCGGCACGAACCAGCCGATGTGGCCGGTGACGCCGAGGCCGCCGCCCGGCGTGATCGTCTTCTTGTCCTTGACGTAGCGCTGCTCCTGGTCGGGGTGGCCCCAGTCCTCCAGGATCGCGTCGACGCGGCCCTGGCTGAGCGCGTCCCAGGCGGGCACCTCGTCGACCTGCACGGTGTCGACGCGGTAGCCCAGCTTGTGTTCCAGGAGGTACTGGGCGACGGCCACGTTGGCCTGGGCGCCCACCCAGGACTGCACGGACAGGGTCAGCGACTTGGCGCCCTGCGCGTTGGCGAACGGCGAGGCCTGCTTCGTCATGTCGGCGGCGCCGCAGCCCGTCAGCAGGAGCAGCGCGGAGGCGCCGGCCACGGTCGCGGTGGTACGGATGCGCATGTCACGCTCCCTTCTTGGCGCGGCGTTCGGTCGGCTGGGTCACCCGGTCGAGCATCAGGCCGAGGCAGACGATGGCCGCGCCGGCCACCAGTCCGGTGGCGAGGTCGCCCTGGGCGAGGCCGAAGACGACGTCGTAGCCGAGGGCGCCGCCGCCGACCAGGCCGCCGATGATGACGACGGCGAGGACCAGGACCACGCCCTGGTTGAGGGCGAGCAGGAGGGCCGGGCGGGCCAGCGGGAGCTGCACCTGGCGGATCTGCTGGCCGCTGCTCGCGCCGAGCGAGCGGGCCGACTCCAGGGCGGCCGGGTCGACCTGGCGCAGTCCCTGGGTGGTGATGCGGACGACGGCGGGCAGCGCGTAGACGACCGCGGCGGCCACGGCGGGCGCGCGGCCGACGCCGAACAGCGCGACGACCGGGATCAGGTACACGAACTGCGGCATCGTCTGGAAGACGTCGAGGACGGGTCGCAGGAGCCGTTCGACGCGGTCGTTGCGGGCGGCGGCGATGCCGGTCGCGAAGCCCAGGACGAGGGTCACGGCGACCGCGGCGAGGACCTGCGAGAGCGTGTCGAGCGAGGGCTTCCACACGCCGAGCACGCCGATCGCGGCCATGGCGAGGACGGCGGTGAGCGCGGTGCGCCAGGTGCCGATCACCCAGGCGAGCGCGGCGACGATCAGCAGCACCGACCACCACGGCAGGGCCTGCAGGCCGTCGCGCAGCGGGTCGAGGACCCAGGTGGTGAAGTGTCCGGCCCAGTCGGCGGTGCCGCCGATCACGGGCACCCCGGAGTAGAGGTGGTCGGTCATCCAGTCCACGGCCCGGTTGACCGGCTCGGCGATGTTCAGCGTCCAGGAGCCGGGCCAGTCGAGGCGGCCGGCGAACCGTCCGACGAGCGCCACGGCCACGGCGGCGGCGAGCGCGTACGCCCATCCGGCGCGCCGGGACAGGCCGGTGTGCCCGCCGCCGGAGTCGCCTTCGCCGGCCGCGCCGGTGACCCGGTCCAGGACGACGGCGAGGAGGACGATCGGAATGCCCGCGGCGAGGGCCGCGCCGACGTCGACCGAGGCGAGCGCCTGGTAGACGCGGTCGCCGAGGCCGCCGGCGCCGATCACGGAGGCGATGACCGCCATGGACAGCGCCATCATGATCGTCTGGTTGAGGCCGAGCAGGAGCTCCTTGCGGGCCAGCGGGATGCGCGCGGTCAGCAGGCGCTGGCGGGAGGTGGCCCCCAGCGACTCGACGGCCTCCAGCACCTCCTTGTCGGCGCCGCGCAGCCCGAGGGCGGTGAGCCGGGCCATGGGCGGGGCGGCGTAGACGACGGTGGCGAGGACGGCCGCGGGGACGCCGATGCCGAAGACCAGGACCACCGGGAGCAGATAGGCGAACGCGGGCAGCACCTGCATCGTGTCCAGGACGGGGCGCAGGACGCGGTCCATCCGGTCCGACAGCCCTGCGGCCAGGCCCAGCACGGCGCCGACGGCGACGGACACGAGGACCGCCACGACCATCAGCGCGAGCGTCTGCATGGTGGGGATCCACATGCCGAGCAGTCCGCAGGTCAGGAACGCGGCGGCGGCGCCGAGCCCGAGCCGCACTCCGGCGACCCGCCAGGCGACCAGAGCGGCGACGGCGGTGACGCCCGCCCAGCCCGCGGCGAGCAGGACCAGGTAGACGGCCCGCACGGACAGCACGACCGCGTTGCTGACGTAGCCGAAGCCGTACAGGAACAGCGGATGGCTGTCGCGGTTGTCGATGATCCAGTCGCTGACCCTGCCCAGCGGCTGGGTGAGGTCGACGGTGAGGGCGGCGGGCCAACTGCCGCTGGCCCACTGGGCGTCGGCGAGCGGGACGAGGATCGCCGCGGCGAGCGCCAGCAGGGCGAGCTTGGCGGCCGCGCGGTGTTTGAGGAAACCCGGCAGGGAGACCCGGGTGGCGGGTGCGGTGACGGTAGCCATGTCAGACCGCCTCCTTGCGGAGCTCCGTTCCGGCCACGACGTCGAGGAGCCGTTCGTGATCGACGACCCCCAGACACCGGCCGTCCTCCACGACGCACGCCGGGCGGTGGCTGCGCGACACGACCTGGATGGCGTCGGCGACGACCGCGTCGGCGGCGATCGCGCCGGGGTGGTCGGGGCCGACGCACTCGCCGGGGCGCATGGCCCTGCGGACCGTCATGACCTGCTCGCGCGGAACGTCGCGGACGAACTCGCGGACGTAGTCGTCGGCGGGCGAGCCGACGATCTCCTCCGGGGTGCCGAGCTGCACGACCTCGCCGTCGCGCATGAGGGCGATGCGGTCGCCGAGCTTGAGGGCCTCGCTGAGGTCGTGGGTGATGAAGACCATCGTGCGGCCCTCCTCCTGGTGCAGCCGGACGACCTCCTCCTGCATGTCGCGCCGGATGAGCGGGTCGAGCGCGCTGAACGGCTCGTCGAACAGCAGGACCTCGGGGTCCACGGCGAGCGCGCGGGCCAGTCCGACGCGCTGGCGCTGGCCGCCGGACAGCTCGCTGGGCCTGCGGTGCTCCATGCCCTCGAGGCCGACCTTCTCGACGACCTCCTGGGCCCGGTCCCGGCGCTCGGATTTGCCGACGCCCTGGATCTCCAGGCCGTAGGCGACGTTGTCGACGACGGTGCGGTGCGGGAGCAGGCCGAAGTGCTGGAAGACCATCGCGGCGCGGTGCCGGCGCAGTTCGCGCAGCCGGGTCTTGTCCATGGCCCGCACGTCCTCGCCCTCGATGGCGATGGTGCCGGCGGTCGGCTCGATCAGCCGGGTCAGACAGCGCACGAGGGTGGACTTGCCGGAGCCGGACAGGCCCATGACGACGAAGACCTCGCCCTTGCGCACGTCGAAGGAGACGTCCCGGACGGCGGCGGTGCAGCCGGTGCGGGAGCGGAGTTCGGCGGGCGGCAGGGAGGTCAGCTCGGGGTCGGCGGGGACGGTCTCGGCCTTCGGGCCGAACACCTTCCACAGGCCGTCCACCGAGAAGACCGGCGGGCGCGTCTCGACGCTCGCGGGGGTACTCGTGCCGGTGCTCAGGTCGGTACTCATCAGGCATCGCCTCCGATCAGGTCCACGGCCCGTTCGCCGACCATCAGCACGCCGATCATCGGGTTCACGGCTGTCATGGTCGGGAACACGGAGGCGTCCGCGATGCGGATGCCTTCCAGTCCACGGATTCGCAACTGGGGGTCCACTACGGCCAGTTCGTCGTCGGCGGCGCCCATCTTGCAGGTGCCCGCCGGGTGGTACACGGTGTGCGCGACCTTGCGCGCGTACTCGCTCAGCTCCTCGTCGCTCGTGATGTGCGGGCCGGGGGCGACCTCGCGCTTGAGCCAGCCGGCCAGCGGCTCGGTCCTCGCGATCTCGCGTGCGATGCGGATCCCGTCGACGAGGGTGCGGCCGTCGTAGTCGTCCTCGTCGGTGAAGTAGCGGAAGTCGAGGGCGGGCTTGGCGGCCGGGTCCGCGCTCTGCAGGTAGAGGCGGCCGCGGGACTTCGGCTTGGGGATGTTGGGGGTCATCGACACGCCGTGCTCGGGGCGTTCGTAGCCGAGCCGTTCCGGGTTGTCGGTGAAGGGGACCTGGTAGAAGTGGAACATCAGGTCGGGGCCCGCGTGCCCGGGGTCGCGGCGCACGAACAGGCCCGCGTCGGAGTCCATCGCGGAGTTCTCCGGGAGCGGCCCGTGGGTCTCCCAGACGATCACGGACTCGGGGTGGTCGAGGAGGTTCTCGCCGACGCCGGGCAGGTCGTGGACGACGGGTAGGCCGAGCGCGTCCAGGTCGGTCTTGGGACCGATGCCGGAGTGCAGCAGCAGGCGGGGCGTGTCGATCGCGCCCGCGCAGAGCACGACCTCGCGCCGGGCCCGCACGAGGCTCTCCGTGCCGTCCTCGGCGCGCACGTGCACGCCCTGCGCGCGGGCGCCGTCCAGCTCCAGCCGGTAGGCCCAGGTCTCCAGCAGGATCGTCAGGTTGGGCCGCTCGTCCATCACCGGGTGCAGATAGGCGACGGAGGCGGACGAGCGCTTGTTGGTCTCCGGGTGGTAGGCGAGGTCGAAGAAGCCGACGCCGTCGTCGAAGGGCTTGGCGTTGAAGCCGTCGACGCGGGGCACTCCGGTCGCCTGCTGTGCGGCGTCGACGAAGTCGCGGGCGATGGCGTTGCGGTCCTTCTCGTCGACCGGGACGATGTTGTTCAGCAGGCGCGCGTAGTACGCCTCCATCGAGGCCGCGCCCCAGCCCGTCGCGCCGGCCGCCTCCCACTCGTCGAAGTCGGACGGCAGCGGCTTGAAGGCGATGAGGGTGTTGTGCGAGGAGCAGCCGCCGAGGACGCGGGCGCGGCTGTGCCGGATGTGGGAGTTGCCGCGCGGCTGCTCGGTGGTGGGGTAGTCGTAGTCCAGCTCGCCGCCGAGCAGACCCATCCAGCGGCGCAGGGTGAGGACGTCGTCGCGGCCGACGTCGCTGGGGCCGCCCTCGATGACGGCGACGGTGACGTCGGGGTTCTCGGTGAGCCGTGAGGCGATGACGGAACCGGCGGTTCCGCCTCCGACGATCACGTAGTCATAGACGAGTGAGGTCTGTGGCATGGGGGGTACTCCAGGGGCGGGCGAAGTCTTCTCGGGCGAATCGAGGCGAACTCGGGCGGCTGGGGCGGGGGAAGAGGTGCCGGCTGGGGCGGGGGAAGAGGTGCCGGCTGGGGCGGGGGAAGAGGTGCCGGCTGGGGCGGGGGAAGGAGGGGTGCGGGGTGCGCGCGGTGGGCGGGCCGGGCCGGGGCGGCGGGTCAGCCGGCGAACCAGCGGACCGGCTGCGGCGCGAGGTTCTGGTAGACGTGCTTGGACTCGCGGTACTCGGCGAGCCCGGCGGGTCCGAGTTCGCGGCCCACGCCGCTCTTTCCGAAGCCGCCCCACTCCGCCTGTGGGAGATAGGGGTGGAAGTCGTTGATCCAGACGGTGCCGTGGCGCAGCCGGCCGGCGACCCGTCGGGCGCGGCCCGCGTCAGAGGTCCACACGCCGCCCGCGAGGCCGTACTCGGTGTCGTTGGCGAGGGCCACGGCCTCGTCCTCGGTGCGGAAGGTCTCGACGGTGAGGACCGGCCCGAAGACCTCCTCCCGCACGACGCGCATCTCGCGGTGGCAGTGGTCGAGGACGGTGGGCTCGTAGAAGTAGCCGCTCTCCGGGCGCTCCGGCGCGGGGTCGGGGCGCCGACCGCCGGATCGCAGCACGGCGCCCTCGGCGAGCGCGGAGGCCACGTACTCCTCGGTCTTGGCGCGCTGCTGCTCGGAGACGAGCGGGCCGCACTCGACGCCGCTCTCGGTGCCGCGTCCGAGGCGGATCTTCCCGGCCCGGCGCGCGAGTTCGTCGACGAAGCGGTCGCGGACCGACTCCTCGACGATGAGCCGGGAGCCCGCCGAGCAGACCTGGCCGCTGTGGATGAAGGCCGCGTTGAGGGCCTGGTCGACGGCGGTGTCGAAGCCCTCGGGGGTGGCGCAGGCGTCGGCGAAGACCACGTTGGGGTTCTTGCCGCCGAGTTCGAGGGCGACCTTCTTGACGGTCGGGGCGGCCGCCTGCGCGACCTTGACGCCGCTGACCAGGCCGCCGGTGAAGGACACCAGGTCGACGTCGGGGTGTTCGGCGAGGCGGGCGCCGACCGTGTGGCCGGGGCCGGTGACGATGTTCGCGACGCCGGCGGGCAGCCCGGCCTCGGCGAGGAGGTCGATGAGGGCGATCGTGGTCAGCGGGGTGATCTCGCTCGGCTTCACGACGAACGTGTTCCCGGCGGCGAGTGCGGGTGCGATCTTCCAACTCGCCTGGAGGAGCGGGTAGTTCCAGGGAGTGATCAGCGCGCACACCCCGATGGGCTCGTGGACGACGACGCTGTGGACGTCGGCCGAGCCCGCGTCCACGACCCGTCCCGGCGCCTCGGCGGCGACGAGGCCGGCGAAGTAGCGGAAGGCGTCGGCGACGCAGTCGATGTCCACCCGGCCCTCTTCGAGGGTCTTGCCCGCGTCACGGCTCTCCAGCAGGCCGAGCCGTTCGCGGTCGCGTATGAGGAGGTCGGCGACGCGGCGCAGCAGTGCGGCGCGTTCGACGGCCGGAGTGCGCGGCCAGTCGCCCTCGTCGAAGGCGGCGCGGGCGGCCGCGACGGCCAGGTCGGCGTCCTTCTCGTCGCCCTCGGCGACCACCGCGAAGGGGCGGCCGTCCGCTGGGTCGAGGATCTCCCGGGTCGCTCCGGAGGCGGCCGTCAGCCACTCGCCGCCCGCGTGAATCGTCCGGCACTCCCGCTGTTCCGTCTGTTCCGTCGTGTCGGCCATGATCGGTGTTGCCTTCCGTTCCTGTCCAGTCCCCCTGTGTCACCCGTGGGTCGCCGTCGGGGACCGCGTCCACATGCCCCGAACCTTCCATTGCATGCGCAATTCCTTGCCCAAAGTGCGCTGAGTCACTGCCAGTACGGACATAACCGGTCAAATCGGGTGTGATGGTGACGGTTCGCTCACGCTCGGAGCGCCCCGGCCGTCACCGTCCGCCACCACGTCCCGCACCGCGTTCCGCAGCCACGCGTGCGCGGGGTCGGCGTCGTGCCGCGGGTGCCAGGCCATGCCCAGCCGCAGCGGCGGCAGATCCAGCGGCACCTCGAAGGGGACCAGGCCGAGGCTCCGCGCCAACGGCAGCCCCCAGGCGGTGTTCAGACCCACCAGATCGGTGTCGCGGATGACGAAGAGGGAGGCCGGGAGCGAGCCGACGGCGCCCACCACCCGCCGCTCCAGCCCCAGCGCGGCGAGCGCCGCGTCCACCGGCCCGTGCAGCCTGCCGCGCCGGGAGACGATGATGTGGTCCGCCTCGCGGGCGAACCGCTCGGGCGTCAGCGCGCCCTCCAGCAGCGGGTGCCCGGCACGGGCGACGCCCACCATCCGGTCCTCGTAGAGCTGCTCGCGGTGCACCTCGGGGGCCACCGTGTCGACGACGCCCACCTCCAGGTCGGCGGTGCCCTCGCGCAGGAACGGCGCGTCGACGTGGCTCTCGCCCAGGAACCGGATGCGGATGCCGGGGGCCTCGGCGGCCGCGCGGGCGTACAGGGCCGGCCCGTGGGCGGCCGCGACGGCGTCGTGACCGAGGATCGTGAGGGTGCGGGTCACCGTCCTGACGTCGGTCCCCTCGGCCGGCGCGAACAGCGCACGGGCCCGCTCCACGACGGCGCTCACCTCGGCCCGCACGGCGAGGGCGCGCGGCGTCGGCACCATCCGCCGCCCCGCCCGCACCAGGATCGGATCCCCCAGCGCCCTGCGGACCCGGCCGAGCGTGCGGCTCATCGCCGGTTCCGACAGGTGCAGACGGCGGGCCGCGCCCTGCACGCTCTGCTCCTCCAGCAGGACGTCCAGCGCCACCAGCAGATTCAGATCGAGCCCCGCCAGCCCGGCCACGGATTGCGTCACGTGCATCCACCCCTTGCAAAGGTTGCACTGGAAAGCAGGTCGGGGCCGAGCCTACGGTGAACGGGCATCCCACTCCGACGAGCTCCCCGGGAGGAGCCGTGCCCTCGCACGCCCTGAAACGGTCCACCCTCCTCGCGCTGTGCGCCTGCGTGCTGGTCGCCCAGAGCATGGTCGCCGCGATCAACCTCCTCATCCCGCAGCTGAGCGCCTCCTCGCTGCACCCCTCGCACACCGAGATCCTGTGGACCGTCGACGCCTACGTCATCGTCTTCGCGGGCCTGCTCATCCCGGCCGGGGCGCTCGGCGACCGGCTCGGCCGCAAGGGCGCCCTGCTCGCCGGCCTCGGCCTGTTCGCCCTCGGCGCCGCCACCAGCGCGTTCGCCCCCGATCCGGCGGTCCTCATCGCGGGCCGCGGCATCTCCGGAGCGGGCGCGGCGCTGATCACCCCGGCGACGATGTCGATCCTGGTCCACCTCGCCGGACCACAGGGCAGGGCCCGGGCGATGGCGTCCTGGACCCTCGCCATGGGCCTCGGCGGCCTGGCGGGCAACCTGGGCGGCGGCCTGGCCGGGCAGTTCCTGACCTGGCGGGCCCTGTTCGCCGTGATGATCCCGCTGGCGGCGCTGCTGGCACTCGCCGTGGCGCTGACCACCCCCCGCACGGACCGCTCACCGCACAGCGGCCTCGACCCGGTGGGCACCGTGCTGCTCACCGCGGGGCTGGCGGCCGTCCTCTTCGGCATCATCGGAGGCCCGGACCACGGCTGGACCTCACCGCGGATCCTGGGCTCGTTCGCCGCGGGAGCCGCGCTGGTCGCCGCGTTCACCCTGCGGTCCCTGCGCGCGCACAGCCCCCTCTTCGACCCGCGCGTGTTCCGCTCCCCCGGCCTGCGCGCCACGAGCCTCGGCCTCATGACCGGCTTCTTCGGCCTGTTCGCGCTGTTCTTCGTCAACTCCCAGTACCTCCAGGAGGTCAAGGGCTACGGGCCCGCCCTCACCGGCGTCGCCATCGTCCCGCTGATCGTCGGCATGGCCCTGGTCCCCAAGCTGGCCGCCCGCTGGTCGGACCGCCCCCGCCCGGTCATCGGCTCCGGGCTCGCCCTGATCGGCCTCGGCCTGCTCGGCGCGTCCACGGCGGACGCCGGCACGCCCTACGCGGTGTACGCGGGCTGGCTGCTGGTCATCTCGGCGGGAACGGGCCTGTCGATGCCCGCGCTGACGCTGGGCGTCGTCACGTCCCTCCCGCCCCACCAGGCGGGCCTCGGCTCCGGACTCGGCACCTCGGCCCGCGAGATCGGCGCGGCCCTCGGCGTCGCGGTCGCCGGCACGGTCCTGGCCGGGCACGCCGGTTTCGCCGTCGGCATGGGCCCGGCCCTGCGCACGGTCGCGGTGGCCGTGCTGGCGGCGACGGCGCTGGTGGTGACCGGTCTCGGCGCACCGGTCCGCCGCCGGAGCTTCGACAAGGGACTGAATCCGACGGAGAGTTGAATTACTCTTCGTGTCCGGACCGCCACGCTGAGCCGCGCGAAGGAGACGCCATGCCCGCGAGACGAGTCGTCACGGGACGAAGCCAGCAGCCGCGCAAACGCTTCGCGGAGGAACTGCGCCTGCTGCGCAACGCCCGCGGCGAGAGCCTGCGGGAGCTCTCCGAGCGGCTGGGGTGGGACCAGTCCACCTTCGGCAAGATGGAGGGCGGGGTCAGCCTCGGCAGCCCGGAGATCGTGGAGGCCCTCGACCAGCACTACGGGACACCGGGACTGCTGCTGGCCCTGTGGGAGGTTGCGCTCGGAGACAACAGCCAGTTCAAGGAGCAGTACCGCAGGTACATGGACCTGGAGGCAGAGGCGGCGAGCCTCTACCAGTTCTCCGTGAGCACCATCCCGGGCCTCCTTCAGACCCCCGGGTACGCACGCGAGGTCCTGATGCTGGGCGGCCTGAGCGGCGCAGTGCTGGACCAGCAGGTCGAAGCGCGCACGGGTCGACAGAAGTTGCTGGAGGTGGAGGGCGCCCCGCCCTTCAGGGCCATGCTTTCCGAGGCAGTACTGCGCACACCCCTACGCGACCCCCAGGAGTGGCGAAAGCAGTTGGAGCAGCTGCTCGAGGTGTCGGAGCGCCACAACATCACTCTGCAAGTGCTCCTGTTGAGCGCCGGTCTGTACGACCTGGTGAATACCGACACGATGTTCCTGCGACTGCCGCACAACTCGACGGTGGCGTACGTCGAGACCGCGCACCGTGGCGAACTGATCGAGGAAAACGCAGCGGTCGAGCGCTTGCAACGTGCGTACGATGCTACGCGTGACCTGGCGCTTTCCCCGCCTGAGTCACGCAAGTTCATCACGCGGATGTTGGAGGAAGTGCCGTGCGAGCCATTGACCTGAGGCATGTGACGTGGCGCAAGTCCAGCTACAGCAACCCCGACGGCGGCAACTGCCTCGAAGTCGCCGAAGGCAACCCCGCCGTCGTCCCCGTGCGGGACAGCAAAGCCCCCGAGCGAGGAGCGCTCCTGTTCGAACCCGCCGCATGGGCAGGCTTCGTGAGCGCCCTCAAGGAGAACTGAACGGCGCTCGACCCAAAAAACGATCCCCGGACGGTCGGACCGTCCGGGGATCGTGTGCGTTCAGGCTCAGATCAGGCCGAGGGCGCGGACCGCCTCGCGCTCCTCCGCGAGCTCCTGCACCGACGCGTCGATGCGGGCGCGGGAGAACTCGTTGACGTCCAGGCCCTGGACGATCTCGTACTTGCCGTCCTTGGTGGTGACGGGGAAGGAGGAGATCAGGCCCTCCGGGACGCCGTAGGAGCCGTCGGACGGGATGCCCATGGAGGCCCAGTCGCCGTCGGCGGTGCCGTTGACCCAGGTGTGCACGTGGTCGATGGCCGCGTTGGCGGCGGAGGCGGCCGAAGACGCGCCGCGGGCCTCGATGATGGCCGCGCCGCGCTTGGCGACGGTCGGGATGAAGTCCTCGGCCAGCCACTTCTCGTCGTTCACGACCTCGGCGGCGTTCTTGCCGGCGATCGTGGCGTGGAAGATGTCCGGGTACTGGGTGGCGGAGTGGTTGCCCCAGATGGTCAGCCGCTTGATGTCGGCGACCGTCGAGCCCGTCTTCTTCGCGAGCTGGGTCAGCGCGCGGTTGTGGTCGAGGCGGGTCATCGCGGTGAAGCGCTCGGCCGGTACGTCCGGGGCGGCGGCCTGGGCGATCAGCGCGTTGGTGTTGGCCGGGTTGCCGACGACGAGGACCTTGATGTCGTCCGCGGCGTGGTCGTTGATGGCCTTGCCCTGCGGCTTGAAGATGCCGCCGTTGGCCTCCAGGAGGTCGCCGCGCTCCATGCCCTTGGTGCGGGGGCGGGCGCCGACGAGGAGTGCCACGTTCGCGCCGTCGAAGGCGACGTTCGGGTCGTCCGTGATGTCGATGCCCTGCAGCAGCGGGAAGGCGCAGTCGTCGAGCTCCATCGCGGTGCCCTCGGCGGCCTTCAGCGCCGGGGTGATCTCCAGCAGGCGCAGCTTGACCGGCACGTCCGCGCCGAGCAGCTGGCCGGAGGCGATGCGGAAGAGCAGGGCGTAACCGATCTGGCCGGCCGCGCCGGTGACGGTGACGTTCACGGGAGTGCGGGTCATGGCGTTCTCCGTATGACAGCTGTCGGTGGGGCGTCCCTGCCCCGGGTGGGACGTACAAATGATCGATCTCTTGGTATCAAGAGATCCAATCAGCGGTCAGGCTATCGCGCATCCGGGATCCCGGACGTCCGGGGTCGTGTGGCCCGTCCCACAGAGTGGACTTCCGCGTACGGGACACTCGGCGCTTCCCACGACGACAGGCGGCGGCCGTCGGTCCGGGAGAGGTGGGACCGAGCGGCCGCCGTGGGGGGAACCGGGTCGCGCCGGGATCCCGTGGGGGTGCTCTGCGCGTTCCCGCGGGCGGCGCGGCCATGCCTGCGCGCACCCGCTTTTTTTCGGCGGCCCGTGCGGCGGCCGCCGGGTCAGGGTGTGCAGCCCTGCTGCCCGGAGGCCAGCACCGCGCACGCCGTCGCCTCGTTCGCGCTGCTCACGGCCACCATGGGTGTGTACGCGATCGTGGCCCCGGGCGCCGAGACCTGCCCCGTGCGCCGCACGGAACCGGCGGTCACCGTCACCGTGTCGCCGGGGCCGGCCGGTGTGATCCGGCCCCACGCGGCCCCGCAGGTGCGGCTGTAGCGGACCTCGACCCGGGTCGCGCCGACCGTCGCGGTCTTCGCCGTCGCCGCGAGTCCGCCGCTGCACCCCGTCGTCTGCGCGTCCCGGCCGGTGCAGTCGGAGCCGCCGCATTGCACCCCGGACGGCAGGACGCGGGGGGCGGCGGCCGAGGGGGAGGGCGACTCGGCGACGCCCGCCGCGTGCGGGTCCCGGCCGTCGGCGAGGAAGAACGCGCCGGCCGCGACGCCCGCCACGCCCACGACCCCCGCGAGGAACAGCGCCGCCCGCTGCCTGGCCGCGCCGCCGGCCCGCGCCCCGGGCCGGTCCCGCTCACCGCCGGGCGGCGAGAGCGGCGAGGACGGCGAGGACGGCGAGGACGGCGGGCCGAACTGCCCCGGCAGGGCGCGGGCGGGCAGGGTCCCCGCGGTCGCCGTGATCGCCTCGCGCCGGATCTCCGAACGGCTCCACGCCCGCTCGGCCAGCTCCCACAAGGTGACCAGATGGACCGCGGGAGTACCGGTGACCTCGGCCAGCGCCACGACGGCGCCCTTGGGCGCCAGCAGCCCGCCGTGGAGATAACGCTCCCAGGACGACCTGCCGTAGCCCGTGCGATCCGCCACCGCCGCGACGCTCAGCCCGGCACGGTCCACGGCCCGTCGCATCACCTCGACGAACTCCCCCACCTGTGGGTCGAGTTCGTCCGGCAGGGCTTTCCAGCGGGTCATCGGCCCCCCTCTCGTGCGCTGGTCCCATGGGTCACGCAGGACCCGATGTGACGACGATTCGGGACGCATGCCCGAACTGTCAAAGTAAGCGCACCACCGGTGCGCCGCGCCGGGCGCGCCCGCCTCAGCCGAAGGCGACCGCTCCCCCGACGGCCGTCAGCAGCAGGGCGAGCAGGATCAGCACCGCGTAGAGCAGCAGGCGTCCGACGGGCCGCGGCGCGGGGGCCGGAGGGGGCTCCTCCAGCCGGTCCCACCAGGGCAGCGTCGGATCATCCACGTACTCCCCGGCAGGGTTCGCCGGTGTGGGCCGCGGCCACGCCTCGACCGCCAGTTCCCAGCGCACGACGTGCCGTTCGGCGTCCGCGCCGGCCAGCCCCGCCACCCTGCACAGCGCGGCGACGGCCTGCCGGGGCGGCGGCTGGACGGCGTTGAGATAGCGCTGCCAGGACGACTTGCTGTACGCGGTGCGCGCGCCGAGGGCGGCCAGGCTGAGCCCCGTGCCGTCCTTGAGCTGCCTCAACTGCTCCACGAAGTGCCGTACCTCCGACGGCAGCCCGTCCGGCAGCGGCTGCCAGGCACCCATCAGGCCCACCTTCCCTTCGATCCGTTGGGGGGACGACGCGGGGCGGCCGGACGGTTCCCGCGCGCGGGCCGCCGTGGCGGTGCGCGCGCACCGTAGCGGAACGGTCACTTCCGTGCCACAGCGTCCGGACAGCCGTTGTCCGGGACGTTCGGGGTGCGGGAGCGTGGAACGCGTCGGCGGCCCGTCCTTCTCGGGGGATGAGGACGGGCCGCCGTTCGCGTGCCGTCAGCTGCTGCTGACCGTCAGGTGCAGGGTGTCCTTGAGGAACGGGAGCTGCAGCCACGGGTGGGGCTGCGCCATCAGCGCCAGCAGCACGATCACCGTGCCCAGCACCCCGTAGGTCACGATGTCCGTGAAACGGGAGCGCACGGCGAGCATGCCGACGCCGGGCAGCATCCAGCGCAGGACCGCGCCGGCCAGCAGCCCCACGCCGATCAGGATCGTGCCCACCCGGAACACGTCCAGCGCGGTCAGCAGCAGCCCGAGCGCCACGACGCCCAGCACCGCGATGATCGGCCACTGCCGGGACGCCAGGGCGTCGCCCGGCCCCGCCCGGCCCGCGCCCTCGGGCCGCGCGGTGTCCCGGGTGAACTTCGGGAACCGGCGGGTGGTGCGGCGCGGCACGCCGTCGGCGTCCGGCGCGCTGATGGGGTCGCGGACCTCGATCTCGTCGGCGTCGTCGGCGTTCACGTTCTTGTCCTCGGCCTTGCCGGAGGCGCCGTCAGCCGACACTGCGCTCCGCCGCCTCGACCACGTTGACGAGCAGCTGGGCACGGGTCATCGGGCCGACGCCCCCCGGGTTGGGGGAGATCCAGCCGGCCACCTCGCGGACGTCGGGGTGGACGTCGCCGACGATCCTGCCCTCGGCGTTGCGGGAGACGCCGACGTCCAGGACGGCAGCGCCCGGCTTGACGTCCCGCGCGCGGATCAGATGGGCGGAGCCGGCGGCCGCGACGATGACGTCGGCCCCCTTCAGGTGCGCCGACAGGTCCCGGGTGCCGGTGTGGCACTGGGTCACCGTCGCGTTCTCGCTGCGCCGGGTCAGCAGCAGCGGCATCGACCGGCCGATGGTGACGCCCCGTCCGACGACGACGACCTCCGCGCCGTTGATCTCGACCCCGTGCCGGCGCAACAGCGTCAGCACGCCGTTGGGGGTGCAGGGCAGCGGGGCGGGCTCGCCCAGGACCAGCCGGCCGAGGTTCATCGGGTGCAGGCCGTCGGCGTCCTTGGCCGGGTCCATGAGTTCCAGGATCCGGTTCTCGTCGATGCCCTTGGGCAGCGGGAGCTGCACGATGTAACCGGTGCAGGAGGCGTCGTCGTTCAGCTCGCGGACGACCGCCTCGATCTCCTCCTGGGTGGCCGTGGCGGGCAGCTCGCGCTGGATGGAGGCGATGCCCACCTCGGCGCAGTCGCGGTGCTTTCCGGCGACGTACTTCTGGCTGCCGGGGTCGGCGCCGACGAGGATCGTGCCGAGGCCGGGCGTGACGCCCCTCTCCTTCAGCGCCGCCACGCGGGCGGTCAGATCGGACTTGATCTCGGCTGCGGTGGCCTTGCCATCGAGAATCTGGGCGGTCATGGGTCCATCCTCCCGGATGACGGCCCCCCGGTTCCAATCCGGGTGAACCCGTACGGGGCCGCGGCGCCCGCCTGACGTGCGCGAACCTGATCGATGATGTTGCACTTGCACAACACCTGCGGAATGCCGCGGAATGCGGCTGGACAACAAACCGGCCATTGCAGAACGATTGACGCCACAGTGCCGCGGGCAGTACCGGGGGGACGAACCGCATCTGTAGAACCTTCCTCCGAGCCAGCCGCGTCCCCGCACTCGAGTGCACACGGAGGAAGGACCGCCATGAGCTTCGGCGACCCGAACAACCCCTACGGCCCGCCGCAGGGCCAGCCGCCCGGCTATCCGCCGCAGGCTCCGCCCCAGCAGCCCGGCTACGGCTACCCCACCGCTCCGCAGGGACAGCCCGGTTACGGCTACCCGCAGGCCCCGCCGGTCCCCCAGGGGTACGGCTACGGCGTCCCGCAGGAGATGCCCGGCCTGGTCAAGACCGCCCGGGTGCTGCTGTTCATCCTCTCCGGCCTGCAGATCCTGGCCGGCGTCTTCATCGGCATCGTGGGCGGCCTGATGCAGGACGCCTCCAACGGCTTCGGCTCCGGCGACGACACGGGCACCGCGACCGGCGTCCTCGTCGGCGCCGGTCTGCTGATGCTGGCGCTGGGCGCCCTGTCGATCTTCCTGGGCGTCAAGTTCAAGACGGGCGGCGGCGGCATCCGCGTCACCACGATCGTCTACTCGTCCCTGATGATCCTGGGCAGCCTCGCCAACATCGTGAACGGCGGCGGCGGTTCCGGCACCTTCGGCGGCCTCGTCTCGCTGGCCTTCGGCGGCATCATCCTCTCCGCGATGATCAGCGGCGGATCCTGGTTCAACCGTCCTCGGTACTGACCCGCGAAAGCACCACCGATCGCGCGGGAACCGGAGGCGCGATGAGCCGGTCGGAGATCGCCGGTAGGGCGTCTTCTCGCCAATCCTCGCCGGGGCCGTGCCACACCGTGACACGGCCCCCTCCGTCGCCCACCCTGATGCCGTAGGCGCGGGTGGGGACGGGGGGACACACCGTGTACAGCATCATCGTCGTACCTCCGGCACCAGGGGAGGACGGACCCGACGACCACGCGTCCGGGCAGGTCAGACTCGCTCCCGGTGACCGGCTGGCCTTCGGGCGGTCGGCACACGGCAACGACCTGCGGATCGCGCACGAGGGCGTCTCCCGGCGGGCCGGCGAGGTCGCCGCGCAGGGCGCGTTCTGGACGCTGAGCAACTTCAGCCGGGGTCAGACCTACGTCGTGGAGAACCCCGAGGGGGCCGGCGAGCACATCAAGGTCGCACCCGGACGCCTGGACGCGCCGGTGCCCTTCGAGTTCGCCCGGATCGTCCTGCCCGCCGCGGGCGACCTGTTGACGTTCGAGGTGTGGGCGCCGCGCCACGACTACCTGGGCGCGGCACCGGGTCCGGACGGCGCCACCACGGCGCCCGCGTTCTCCCTGGACCGGGGCAAGCGCTACTTCGCGGTGCTGGCCGCCCTGTGCGAACCCCGGCTGCGCGGCGAGCCGCACGCCCCGCTGCCCACCGTCGACCAGGTCGTCGCCCGGCTGCGGCCCGGCTGGCCGGCCGCCTCCCGCGCCTCCGTGCAGTGGAACATCGACTACCTCGCCGTGAAGCTGCGCCTCAAGCCCGGCCCGGACGCCGCGGACCCGGGCCCCCGCCTCAACGGCAAGAAGGAGTCGCTGGTCTCCCTGGCGCTCCGCTTCGACCTGGTGCGCGAGGACGACGTCCTCGCGAGCCTCCCGCCGACCGCGGCCGCGCCCGTGACCGCGCCTGTGCCCGAGTCGGGCGACGGGACGGCGCTGCGGTGACCGAGCCGTACGCGGTCCGGGTCCCCAGGGGCTACCGGGTCGGCGGCTGGGAGGTCCTCGAGCCGCTCGCGACCGGCGCGTTCGGCAGCGTGTACGCGGCACGGCGGCGCACCGGCGACAACGATGCCACGGCCGCCTCCGACGCCCCGCCCGGAGCCGCCCCCGACGGAGGCGGGGACACCGCCCGGGACCTGCCCGGGACGGCCGCCCTCAAGTTCCTGCCCACCGGCACCCACACGCCCCGCCGACTGGCCCATCTGCGCGAACTCGTCGACCGCGAGGTGGAGTTGCTGAAGCGGCTCAGCAGCCCCCGGCTCATCCGCCTCTACGAGACCCTCACCGTGGACGACCCCTCCCGCCCCGAACTCGACGGCGCCGTCGTGCTGGTGCTGGAACGCGCCGAGGACTCGCTGTCCGCCCTGCTCGCACGCGACGCCGTGCCCGACGCCGGACCGGCCCTGCTCGCCCAGGTCTGCGCGGGCCTGGCCCAACTGCACGGCGCGGGCTGGGTGCACGGCGACCTGAAACCGGCCAACGTCCTGCTGATGAAGGACGGTTCGGCCCGGCTCGCCGACTTCAACATGGCCGGCGAACTGGAGGGCACCCACGCCTATGTCCCGGCCTTCTCCACCCCCGACTACACCCCGCCCGAGCTGCTGTGGGCCGAGGTCGGCGAACGCGGCCGCCGGATCCGTCCCTCCGCCGACGTCTGGGCCTTCGGCGTCCTCGCCCACCTCGTCCTCACCGGCTCCTTCCCGATGCCCGGCGGCACGCCCACGGCCCGCCGCGACGCGGCCGTCGCCTACGCCCGCGGCGCCGCCGAACTGCGGCTGTCCCCCGACCTCCCGGACGCCTGGCGGGAGATCGTGCCCGCGTGTCTGTCCCGCACGCACGCCGGACGCGTCGGCACGCGGGCCCTGCTGCGCCGGGTGGAGGCGGCCGCCGGCACGGCGCCGGCCCGTGTCCGGCCGCGCCGGCGCACCGGCCGCGCGCCGCGCCGCACGGCGGTCCTGGCCGCCACGCTGGCGACCGTCGCCCTGGCGGCCCTCGGCTACGGCGTCAGCCTGTGGGGCGGCGCCGACGGCACGGGTGGCCCAGGCGTCTCCGGCGGCACGGGCGTCTCCGGCGGCACGGGCGGCTCCGGCGGCACGGGCGGCTCCAGGAACTCGGGCGGCTCGGGTGAGTCCGGTGGGTCCGTGTCCGGTGGGTCCGGGTCCGGTGGGTCCGCCGGTGGCCGGGCCGGCTCGGGCCCGACGACGGGGGCCGCGGCGCAGTACGGCGCCGCCGACCTGCGCACCGACAGGGGCGTGCCGCCCGCGTACCGGCTGCTGATCGTCGAGACCGCCGACGACTGCGGCCGGCCGTCCGTCACCCCGCCCCTGATCGCCGCCATGCTGAAGGTGGCGAGCGACTTCGACCCCGGACTCTCCGACCCGGCGCGCAACGAGTACGGCATCGCCCGGTGGACCCCCGGCGCGCTGCGCTGGTGGGAGAACGCCGACGGCTCCCCCGGCGGGAGCGTCCCCTCCCCGCCCTTCACGCCGGCCGTGTCCATCTGGGCGATGAGCCGCTCCCTGTGCTGGATCGCGCCGCGCCTGGACGCCGGTCTCCCCGGCGACCGGCGCGTCCTGGTCGCCGCCGCCTTCCGCACCTCGTGGCGCGCGGTGAACAAGGCGGGCGGCGTGCCCCCGGAGTACCGCGACTACGCGGCCCGCATCGCCCACTACCTCAAGGAGTACACGCCTCCGGGCCGCACGTGACCCTGAGAGGTCCGAGGTACCGCCGCACGCGGCCCCCCGCCACCGTGTTCCTCAACGTCGGTGCGGCATCCGGCCCCGTCGGGGGAGGACCGGGTGCCGCGCCGGCGGCCGGGACGGCGACGGGGACCTGCGGGAGACGGGGGCGAGACCATGAAACGGGCGTTCGCCACAGGGTGCGCGGCGGCGGCGATGGCGGCGGTCATGGCGGTGACGGCGGCCGGCTGCGCCGGGGAGAACCAGGACACTGGGAAGAGCGGGGCCTCGGGCCCGTCCCCCGGCGGGCCCCGGCCCGGGCCGCTGACCTGGCAGCAGGAACTGCGCGTCTCCGACGCGTTGCAGCGCCTGACCGGACGCTGCATGAAGCGTCACGGCTTCGCCTACGGCGAGGACCGCACCCTGAGCCTGCGCGAGAGCATGCCGGTGCGCTACGTGCAGGACGACGTGGCCTGGGCCCGGACGTACGGCTACGGCGGCCGCATCGACGCCGGGCTGGAGCAGCGGCGGCTGCACAATCCCACGGCCGCCTACCGGCAGGGCCTCTCCCCCGCGCGCCGCGCCGCCTTCGACACCGCGCTCGACGGCGACGGCGGCGACGTACAGGTCCTCACGGCCCGGCTGCCCGGCGGCTCCCGCGAGGTCCGCAAACGGCTCGGCGGCTGCACGGCGGAGGCCGAGAAGGCCCTATACGGCGATCCCGGGGCCTGGTTCCGCGCCTCCAAGACCGCGGGCGGCCTGAACGCGCTGTACGCCGACGACCTGCTGCACGACCGACAGCTGACCGCCGCGGTCACCGCCTGGTCGCGGTGCATGAAGAAGGCGGGCCTGTCCTACGCCGACCCGCAGGCGGCCCGTGACGCGATCCGGGCGAACACCGCGCTGCTGGGCCCGTCCGGGGCCGGCAAGGCGTTCGCCGCCGAGCGGACGACCGCGGTCGCCGACGCGACCTGCGCCCGCGCCGCCTCCCTGCGGGCCGTGGCCACCGCCCGCGAGACCCATTACGTCGACCGGCTGCCGAAGCGGTACGGCGAGGCGCTCGACGCCTACCGGCGCCTCCAGCGGCAGGCGTACGACCGCGCGGTGCACATCGTGCCGCAGCGCGCCTGACGCGATCCGCCGAAGGAGATCAAGAGAGATCCAGAGATCCGCCACGAGAAGTCATGAGAAGTCGACGAGGGGAAGAACCATGCGCAAGTTCGCTGTCACGGCGGCCGTGGTCGGCCTGACCGCACTCGGTCTCGCCGTGCCCGCCACCACCGCCCAGGCCACCGACACCGGAGTCCAGACCTCCGGCTGCAACAGCAAGTGGCCGGGCCGCAACGGCAAGGTCTACGCCTGGGAGGACTACGACTGCCAGGGCACGCTGCTGGGTTCCACGGCGGGCAACGACCCGGACTGGAACGCCGCGGGCGGCGGTTTCGCGGGCGCCTCGGACATCGCGTCGTCGGTGATGAACGCCGGCTACACGGGCGGCAACGACGTGGTCCAGTTCTGGTACCTGGAGGGCTACGAGGGCTTCTACACCTGCCTGTCCCCGAACGAGTACTTTGCTGACGACCTGTCCGACGACTACTTCAACGGCAGCATCCGCCGCGTGGACGACAACATCCGCTCACACCGCTGGGTGACCGCCGGCTCGTGCGCCACCTGGCTGACCTGAGCCGCCCCCGCACGACGGAAGGCGGGCGGTCCGGTGTCGTCACCGGGCCGCCCGCCTTCGCCGTCACCGACGGGGATCAGTGGAAGAAGTGCCGCGTCCCCGTGAAGTACATGGTCACGCCGGCCTTCTTCGCGGCCTCGACGACCAGCTCGTCACGGACCGAGCCGCCGGGCTGCACCACGGCCTTGACGCCCGCCTCGACGAGGACCTCCAGCCCGTCCGGGAAGGGGAAGAAGGCGTCGGAGGCCGCGTACGCGCCGCGCGCCCGCTCCTCGCCGGCCCGCTCGACGGCCAGCTTCGCCGAGTCGACGCGGTTGACCTGGCCCATGCCGACGCCGACCGAGGCGCCGTCCTTGGCGAGCAGGATGGCGTTGGACTTCACGGCCCGGCAGGCCTTCCAGGCGAAGGCGAGGTCGGCGAGCTCCCCGGGGGAGAGCGCCTCGCCGGTCGCCAGCGTCCAGTTGGCCGGGTCGTCGCCCTCGGCCTGCAGCCGGTCGGTGACCTGGAGCAGCGCGCCGCCGCCGACGGGCTTGAGCTCGACGGGACCGGCGGGACCCTGCGGCGCCTTCAGCACCCGGATGTTCTTCTTCTTGGCGAGGGCCTCCAGGGCCCCCTCCTCGTAGTCGGGCGCGACGATGACCTCGGTGAAGATCTCCGCGACCTGCTCCGCCATCTCCTTGCTGACCGGCCGGTTCACGGCGATGACGCCGCCGAAGGCCGACAGCGGGTCACAGGCGTGCGCCTTGCGGTGCGCCTCGGCGACGTCCGCGCCGACGGCGATCCCGCACGGGTTGGCGTGCTTGATGATCGCGACGGCCGGCTCGGCGTGGTCGTACGCGGCCCGGTGCGCGGCGTCCGTGTCCGTGTAGTTGTTGTACGACATCTCCTTGCCGTGCAGCTGCTCGGCCTCGGCGAGACCGCCGCCGCTGCCGTCCACGTAGAGCGCGGCGGGCTGGTGCGGGTTCTCGCCGTAGCGCAGGGTGCTCTTGCGCTCCCAGGTCGCGCCGAGGAAGTCGGGGAAACGCGACTCGTCGGCGGGCGCGTAGGACGACGCGAACCAGGAGGCCACGGCCACGTCGTAGGCGGCGGTGTGCTGGAACGCCTCGGCGGCGAGCCGCTTGCGGGCGGCGAGGTCGAAGCCGCCGCCCTGGACGGCCGCGAGGACGTCGGCGTAGCGCGCGGGGCTGGTGACCACGGCGACCGAGGGGTGGTTCTTGGCGGCGGCGCGCACCATGGACGGCCCGCCGATGTCGATCTGCTCCACGCACTCGTCGTCGGACGCGCCCGAGGCGACCGTCTCCCGGAACGGGTAGAGGTTGACGACGACGAGGTCGAACGGCGTGACGCCCAGCTCGTCCAGCTGCTGCCGGTGGCTGTCCAGGCGCAGGTCGGCGAGGATGCCCGCGTGGACCTTGGGGTGCAGGGTCTTGACCCGGCCGTCCAGGCACTCGGGGAAGCCGGTGAGCTCCTCGACCTTGGTGACGGGAACGCCGGCGGCGGCGATGCGGGAGGCGGTGGACCCGGTGGAGACGAGCTCGACGCCGGCCTCGTGCAGCCCGCGCGCGAGCTCCTCCAGACCGGTCTTGTCGTAGACGCTGACGAGCGCGCGACGGATGCCCCGCTTGCTGCTCTCGGCCGTGACAGTGCTCTCGGCGGTCACTGGATAACTACCTTTCGTCCCTCAATGCGATAGCCGTTGCGGGCGAGCCGCCCCACGACCTCGACGAGCAGCCTTCGCTCGACTTCCTTGATGCGCTCGTGCAGAGCGCTCTCGTCGTCCTCGTCCCGGACCTCGACCACGCCCTGGGCGATGATCGGGCCGGTGTCGACGCCGTCGTCGACGAAGTGGACGGTGCAGCCGGTGACCCGGGCCCCGTACGCGAGCGCGTCCCGCACCCCGTGGGCCCCGGGGAAGCTGGGCAGCAGGGCGGGGTGCGTGTTCACGAACCGCCCCCCGAACCGCGCCAGGAATTCCTTCCCCACGATCTTCATGAACCCGGCGGAGACGACCAGGTCGGGCTCGTGGGCGGCCACGGCCCCGGCGAGAGCGGCGTCCCACTCCTCGCGGCTCCCGAAGTCCTTGACCCGGCAGACGAAGGTGGGGATCCCGGCCCGTTCGGCCCGGGCCAGGCCCTCGACGCCTCCGCGATCGGCTCCGACGGCCACGATCTCCGCGCCGTAGGCGTCGACGCCGGCGGTCGCGACGGCGTCGAGGAGCGCCTGCAGGTTCGTACCGGATCCGGAGACCAGCACGACGAGGCGCTTGGCCACGGGCTTGGCGGCCACGGTGAGGCCCTTTCTCGGGGAAGCACGTACAAGGCGGTGGGCGTACGCGGACTTCACGCGGGCTTGTACTTTCGTACGAATGCATCGCGCCCCCGGATACGGGGAAGCCTACGAAGCAGCCGACCGTCAGCAACGATACCGGCACACGGGACGGCCCCCGCGGGACGGGGGCATGGCCGGAAGGTAGCGTCTGCGAGGAACGGGAAGCGGGCTTGATCGGGAACGCGGTCGCCGTGCGGCGCGTTCCCGGAGTGACAGCTGCATCCGCTCCGGCCAGACAGCCGTATCACCTAGGGGAAGACGCTCACTTGATGCCCGACCGCAGTCTGCGACTCCTCACGCTCCCCCCGCAGTCACCGCAGGGAGGGGAGCGCGGCGTCGTGCTGCTGCGAGAGCGCCCAGCATCTCCTGCGGACGCCCCGTCGGACGAGAACAAGCCGCCCGAGGACGACAACCCCTTCGCGCCGCCGCCGGAGGGCTCCCCCGACCGCCCGTGGCAGCCCAGGCGCCCGGCGGGCGGCGACCCCGAGGACCGGCGCTCCCCGTGGGGCGGCCAGTGGAGCGACAAGCAGCCCGGCCGCTCGCCCGGCGGCTTCGGCGAGCGCCCCGGCGGCAACCCCGAGAACGGCGGCCCGGGCGGCCCCGGCGGCGACCCCGGCAAGCGCTGGGACCCGACGGACCCGGCGCAGCGCCATGCGCGCTACGCCCTGCTCTGCGGCATGTGGGCCTTCTTCTTCGCCCTCTTCGGCTGGCCGTACGTGGCCCTGCTGCTCGGCGCGCTCTCCCTGAACTGGGGCATCAGCGCCCTGCGCGCCAAGCCCCGCACGCCGGACCCGGACGCCCCGCCCGCCCCCGAGGCGAGCGGCCGCCCCCAGCGCACCGCCGCCGTCAGCGGCCTGGTCACCGCCTCCCTGGCGCTGGCCATGGTCGCCGCGAGCTTCACCGCGCACCTGGTCTACAACGACTACTACACCTGCACGAACGACGCCCTCACCAACCAGGCGAAGCAGTCCTGCGACCACCTCCTGCCCAAGGAACTGAGACAGATCCTGGGCGGGAACGCCTGACCCCACCCGAGGCGCGAGCCGACCGGGGAAGGGAACGGGAAGGGGAAGGGGAAGGGGTTGCGGGACGGCCTGGGGTGAAACCCCACGGCGGTCACCGCGGGGGTCCCGCACCGTCCTCCTTGCCCACCCCGTCCTGCCCCGCCTCCCGCAAGGCGGCCCACCGGGCCTCCCGGGCCCCCTCCCAGTCCACCGACTCGACGGGCGCGAAGGACTCGACGGGGAGGAGAGACTCGACGGGGACGACGGGCCTAGTGGGCGTGGTGGGCGTGACGGGCGCGCTGGGCTCGACGGGCGCGCCGGGCTCGACGGGAGCCGCTGCCTCGGC
The DNA here is from genome assembly GCF_003112535.1 of Streptomyces rishiriensis. GTDB lineage: Bacteria > Actinomycetota > Actinomycetes > Streptomycetales > Streptomycetaceae > Streptomyces > Streptomyces rishiriensis. Next base: position 613,769 of record NZ_BEWA01000012.1, read on the forward strand.
GAACGGGCCGGACTCGGCGAACGGGGATGGGCCGGCAAGCGGGAGGGGACCGGTGGGCGCGCCGCGATCGGCAAGCGGGAGCGGCCCGGCGGGCGCGCCGCGATCGGCAAGCGGGAGCGGCCCGGCGGGCGCGCCGCGATCGGCAAGCGGGAGCGGCCCGGCGGGCGCGCCGCGATCGGCAAGCGGGAGCGGCCCGGCGGGCGCGCCGCGATCGGCAAGCGGGAGGGGACCGGTGGGCGCGCCGCGATCGGCAAGCGGGAGGGGACCGGTGGGCGCGCCGCGATCGGCAAGCGGGAGGGGACCGGTGGGCGCGCCGCGATCGGCAAGCGGGAGCGGCCCGGCGGGCGCGCCGCGATCGGCAAGCGGGAGCGGCCCGGCGGGCAGGACCGGCTCGGACACAGCGAAAGCCTCGACGAGCCCGCCCCTCTCGACCGCGCCGAAGGGCGGCGTCGGCTCGACGACATCCCCGGCAGCCCCCGCCGGGCGCACACCCCCCTCCTCGACCACCAAGAAGTCGTACAGCCCCGCAGCCCTCGCTGCCCCCGAAGAACCCGCAGAGCCCGCAGAGAGCGGAGAGCCCTCAGCCCTGGAATCTCCCGCGTCCCCTGACCTCCCCGAGTTCCCCGAGTTCTTCGGCGCCCTCGGCCCCCGTGGCTCCCGTGGCTCCCCCGCGGACGCCCTCCGCTCCCGCCAGACCCGCCACTCGCGAACGCCCAGAGCCACCGGCGCCCCCACCCCCACGAGCCACAACACCGCCGCACCACCGACCTGCCACCACACCGGCCCGAACCGAGCCAGCGCGGCAACCCCGAGCGGGCCGCCGGCCATCCCCGCCAGCGCCCCCATCAGCACCCCGCATCCCGCCCCCGCCAGCACGACGACCCACGCGGTCCTGCCCCGCGACCAACCGCTCCCGCCCGCGCCCCCGGCCGGCCCGGCCGCTGCCCCGGCCCGTGCCACGAACACCCCCACGGTCACCGCGGCAGCGAGCGGCGCCGCCGCCGTCGCCCAGCTCAACGGCGTCCCGCCCGCAGCCTCCGGCACCGCCGCCAGCAGCGGGAACGGCGGCAAGAGGGGCGCGGGAGCGGAGGACAGGGGAGCCACCACATGCCCGACGCCGAGGACGTACCCCGGCCCGAGCGCATACGCCGCACCCCACACCGCCGCGTTCGGCACCAGCGCCACGCACAGCAACAGCACCGCGAACCGCCCCGACCACCCCTCCGTCAGCTGCAGGAACGCCGCGCGGGCCGAGCCCAGGTGCCACACGGACGACACCGCCACCAGCAACGCGCCGCACCCGACGAGCACCACCGCCCCGGCCCCGGCCGCCCGCCCGGCGGCGCCGAGCCGCTCACGTCCGTCCGCCCCGAGAAACAGTCCTCGCATGCCGCGGGGGAGCACGGCCAGCACGCTGTCGACCGGCTCGCGCGGGCAGCCGTAGGCCGACCACACCCCCGCCCCGGCGGCCAGCACGGCGACCGCCGGCACGCAGACCGCCGCCCACCCCCACGAGGGCCGCAGCACACCGCCGGCCGCGGCGTAGCAGGCGATGCCCGAGCCGACCGCGAGGTAGCCGGCCACGACACCGGCCCACGCCGTACGGCCGCCGACGAGGACGTCGCCCTCCCCACCGCCGTCCGCACCGCCGTCCGCACCGCCGTCCGCACCGCCGTCCTCGCCGCCGTCCTCGCCGCTGCCGCCCTCCACCGCGTCCCGTGCGGCGCGCCGCACCAGCCACACCGGCAGCGCGAGCAGCAGCAACGGGGTGATGCCGACCGGGGCCGGAACCCCGGAGAGGGTGTCGACGCGGACCAGTTCCGCGCCGTGGGCCAGCAGCCAGAGCGCCGCGGCGACGTGCAGCGCGCCGCCGGGCCCGCTGTCGGGATAGGGGGAGCTGATCCACAGCACCATCACGAGCACGGCGAACGAAGCGAGTCCGAGTCCGGCGGCGAGCACGCCGCCCAGGAGGCCGGCGGCCAGTCCGGGCGATCGGTCGCGCATCCGGGTGAGCAGGGGCGACAACGACAGTCGACGAGCGGTCATCTGGATCACGACGGCCATGCTCCCAACGACACGCGCTTTCCCGTCGTAACAGGCGAACTACCGCTGTGTCGCTCAATATACGTTTATGTACTTTTTCGGGCGAAGGGATATCCAGTGACGCGGCAGGCGGGCAGCGCTGGCGGAGCGGGCCAGGTGACGGACCCCCAGGAGGCCGCATCTCGACCGCCGGTGACGGTGCGCCCCGGCAGGGAGCCGCAACCACCCGGCGCGAACGGGGAACCGGCGCACGCCGCCGCGCCCGCCCCCGCGCCTGTCGACGCGCGCCCCCAGCCGGCCCCTGCCCCCGCCCCGCGCCGCTCCGCCCCGCGCCATTCCGCACGGCTCTCCTCCGCACCGCTCCCCTCCGCGCCGACTCCGGCGGCTCCCGAACCACCGCCCGTCCGGGGCCCCCTGACACCCGCTCAGGCCTTCGACGCGCTCTACGCGTTCTGCGCCCCCGCGCTGGTCCGACAGGCCTATCTGCTCTGCGGCCGCCGCGAACTGGCGCGCGAATCGGTCGAGCGCGCCTTCCAGGTGGCCTGGCAGCGCTGGCCCGAGGTGGCCGTGGACCGCGACCCGGCCGGCTGGGTGCGGGCCACGGCGTACGAGTACGCGCTCTCCCCCTGGCACCGGTTCCGCCCCCGCTACCGCCACCCGGAGCCGCCCCCGGCCGACGCGTCCGACCGCGCGCTGCTGAACGTCCTCCTCGCCCTCCCCGCACCGTGCCGCCGCGCACTCCTGCTCTACGACGGCGTCGGCCTCGACCTGCCCGAGACCGCCGCCGAGACCGAGGCGAGCACCCCGGCGACGGCGAACCGCCTGCTGCGCGCGCGGGAGTCGGTCGCCGCACGGCTGCCCGAACTGGCGGACCCCACCGCGCTGCACCGGCGGCTCGCGGAGGTGGCGTCCGTCGAACGGCTGCGCGCGGCCAGGGCGCCCGTGGTGCGGACGGGCAGCGAACGACGGGCCCGCTTCTGGACGCGTGCGGCGATCGCGTTCACGGTCGCGATCATCGGCGCGACCGCGCTGACCCTGCACACGGCCCCCACGCAGTACGAGCCTCCGGTCCCCCCGGGCGAGGCCGTCCAGGGCGTCCCCCCGAGGGCGGCGCCGGGCGCGCTCTCGGACGCGGAACTGCGGCTGCGGGCCAAGCTGCGCTCGGCGACGGGCCACGGTCCGCAGAGGGTGCTGCCGGAACCGAGATGACCGGGGCGCGGGCCCGGCGGGAAACGGCAGCGGGCCCGCCCCCACGTGGGGGCGGGCCCGCTGCCGTTCAGCTGTACGGCGCTCAGCCCGCGGACGGGTCCGCGGACCAGCCGGCGATCCAGCCGGCGATTCGGCCGGTGACTCAGCCGGTGATTCAGCCCGCGGCGAGGATCTCGCGCGCCAGCTTCGCCGTCTCGGTCGGCGTCTTGCCGACCTTGACGCCGGCGGCCTCAAGGGCCTCCTTCTTCGCGGCGGCCGTGCCGGAGGAGCCGGAGACGATGGCGCCGGCGTGGCCCATGGTCTTGCCCTCGGGCGCGGTGAAGCCCGCGACGTAGCCGACGACCGGCTTCTTCACGTTCTCCTTGATGAAGGCCGCGGCCCGCTCCTCGGCGTCGCCGCCGATCTCACCGATCATGACGATCAGGTCGGTGTCGGGGTCGGCCTCGAACGCGGCGAGCGCGTCGATGTGCGTCGTGCCGATGACCGGGTCGCCACCGATGCCGACGGCGGACGAGAAGCCGATGTCACGCAGCTCGTACATCATCTGGTAGGTCAGCGTGCCGGACTTCGAGACCAGACCGATGCGGCCCGGCTTCGTGATGTCGCCCGGGATGATGCCGGCGTTCGACTGACCCGGGGTGATGAGACCGGGGCAGTTCGGGCCGATGATCCGGGTCTTGTCGCCCTTGGACACGGCGTACGCGTAGAACGCGGCCGAGTCGTGGACGGCGATGCCCTCGGTGATGACGACCGCGAGCGGGATCTCGGCGTCGATCGCCTCGACGACGGCGGCCTTCGCGAAGGCCGGCGGCACGAAGAGGACGGACACGTTGGCGCCCGTCTTCTCGATCGCCTCGGCGACCGTGCCGAACACCGGGATCTCGGTGCCGTCGATGTCGACGGAGGTGCCCGCCTTGCGGGGGTTCACGCCACCGACGATGTTGGTGCCGTCCGCCAGCATGAGCTTGGTGTGCTTCATGCCCGTGGCACCGGTCATGCCCTGGACGATGACCTTGCTGTCCTTGTTAAGGAAGATAGCCATGGCTGTTCTGTCCCTCTTCCCTTACTTCGCAGCCGCGAGCTCGGCGGCCTTGTCGGCCGCGCCGTCCATGGTGTCCACGCGCTGGACCAGCGGGTGGTTGGCGTCGGAGAGGATCTTGCGACCCAGCTCGGCGTTGTTGCCGTCGAGACGGACGACCAGGGGCTTGGTGACTTCCTCGCCCTTGTCCGCGAGCAGCTGCAGCGCCTGGACGATGCCGTTGGCGACCTCGTCACAGGCGGTGATGCCGCCGAAGACGTTGACGAACACGGACTTGACGTCCGGGTCGCCCAGGATGATCTCCAGTCCGTTCGCCATGACGGCCGCGGACGCGCCGCCGCCGATGTCGAGGAAGTTGGCGGGCTTGACGCCGCCGTGCGCCTCACCGGCGTAGGCGACGACGTCCAGGGTGCTCATGACGAGACCCGCGCCGTTGCCGATGATGCCGACCTCGCCGTCGAGCTTGACGTAGTTGAGGTTCTTCGCCTTCGCGGCGGCCTCGAGCGGGTTGGCCGACGCGTGGTCGACGAACTCCTCGTGTCCCGGCTGACGGAACTCGGCGTTCTCGTCCAGCGACACCTTGCCGTCGAGGGCGATGACGTCACCGGAGGCGACCTTGGCCAGCGGGTTGACCTCGACGAGAAGGGCGTCCTCCTCGATGAAGGTCTTCCACAGCGTCACGAGGACGTTCGCGACCTTGTCAGCGACCTCGGCCGGGAACTTTGCGGCCGCGACGATCTCGCGGGCCTTCTCGGGGGTCACACCCTCGTTGGCGTCGATCGGCGTCTTGGCGACGGCGTCCGGACGGGTGGCCGCCACCTCCTCGATCTCCATGCCGCCCTCGACGGACGCGATGGAGAGGAAGGTGCGGTTGGCTCGGTCCAGGAGGAAGGAGACGTAGTACTCCTCCAGGATCTCCGGGGCCGTCTCGGCGATCATCACCTTGTGGACCGTGTGGCCCTTGATGTCCATGCCGAGGATGTTGGTGGCGTGCTCCACGGCCTCGTCGGCGGAGGCTGCGAGCTTCACGCCGCCGGCCTTGCCGCGGCCGCCGACCTTCACCTGGGCCTTGACGACGGACTTGCCACCGAGACGCTCGGTGGCTGCGCGGGCCGCCTCAGGCGTGTCGATGACTTCACCGGCCAGCACCGGTACATCGTGCTTGGCGAAGAGGTCCCTCGCCTGGTACTCGAACAGGTCCACGCGCTTCCGTCCCTATCAGTGATCTCGCGGTTCGTTGTCTGCGTGGGCGTGCCGCGAGGGCAACGTGACGTCCGACCGCTGTCTGTCACAAGGGAGGCGCACACGGTGTCCGAGCGCGCGGCATGTCCGTCTCGCAGGTTATCGCTGCTTGCAGGAGGCCCCTAAATCGAGGGTCACACCTGAGCGGTGATACCTGTCACATGATGCCGGGATCACTGACACCGAGTGCCGCCTGTGAGGCGGGGCAGAGGCCGCGGGGAAGGGCCTCACCGGGTTGGGGTTGGCCCGGTGAGGCCCCCTGAACAGCCCCTCAGGGGCTCAGGGCGGCCGGCCCCCACCCCAATGGGGACCGGTCCACCCCGACCGTGAGGGTTCGGCCGGACGGACCGAAAGGCTTTCGGCCGTCCGAGAACCGTTCACCTCACGGAGTCGATGGGTCGAACCGGCGACGCCGAATATGCGACGCCGGAAAACGGGACGACGGAAACGGGGCGACGGAAACGGGACGAGACGACGGATACGAGACGACGAATGCGAGGAGGCCGGACGCCAAGGCGAGGGGCGGCCTCGATCGAGCGGGCGGGCGGGCGGGGCAGCGCGGGGCAGCGCGGAGAGCGCCGCTCCGGCTAACCGGGGAAGACCGGGACGTCCCGGTACCTGTCCTGCGGCTCCACGACGTCGGAATCGGCCCCACCGCCGAGCGCGGGCTGCAGCGCCGGCCGATGGCAGGGCGTGACGACGGCATGCGCGTCACCGTGCCGTGCGACACCGCTGTCGGACGCCGGCCCGCCGGCCGGATCGCCGCCGGACGGTCCCTGGTGCGCCGGAGAGGACGGGGGCGACGGGACGGCCGGGGGCCCGCTGCGGGCGGGCGCGACCCGGTGAACGGCACGCATCGAGCCGCCGACCACGGAACCCACCGGCCCGTAGGCCGACGTGTCCGCCGCCGCCACGGCCGCCGCTGCCATAGCCGTCGGCGCCGAGCCCGTTCGAAGGCGGGCCGCCCTCCGAGCCACGGGCCCCTTCCCACCCGGCGCCGACGCCGACGGTGTCGGGGCCGGGGTCGGGGCCGGGGCCGGGGCCGGGTCCACGACAGTCCCCTCCGCACCCTCGGCAGGGGGCGTCCCCACCGGCGACGGCGGCGAGGGAAGAGCCGGGACATCAGGAAGGTCGGGGAGGCCGGGGAGGCCGGGGAGCGCAGGAAGACCCGGCACCGCCGGCAACCGGACCGGCAGCGAGACAGACAGCCGGACCTGGACCGGGGCCGGGGGCGGAGTCGGGGCCAGGACAGGAGGCCGGGCCAGGAAAGGAGTTGGGGCCGGGGCCTGGTCCGGGGCTGGGGCTGGGGCTGGGGCCCGGACCGAGGTCGGAGCCGGAGCCGGAGCCGACGCCGAGAGCTCGGCGATGAGCGCGGTCGGTGTCGGCACGCCCTCCGCCGCATGCGCCTGGCCACCGCAGAGAAACCCGAGCGCGGACAACCCGGCCACCAGCAGCGCGAGTTGCAGCGCATGCCGCCCGACCGCGGTGCGCAGGAAGCGCAGAGCGGCGACAGACAGGGCGGTGGGCCAGGTCAAAGGGGACGTTCTTCCCGTGCGGCGACAGCGTGGCCCCGATCCTCGCACGCGTGTCCCGCGGTAGCGCAAGCCCCCGTTACCGATGGGTATCCGTGCCCTCGCGCCCTCACTCGATGTCCGGCACGGGCAGCGGACGTTTCTCTATCGCCGCTGCCATGACCTCCGGAAACAGGTCGGGGGTGCACGCGAACGCCGGTGCGCCCAGCGCCGCGAGGGCGGCCGCGTGCTCCCGGTCATAGGACGGCGCGCCGTCGTCCGACAGCGCGAGCAGCGCCACGAACTGCACGCCCGACGCCTTCATCGCCGCGACCCGCTTGAGCATCTCGTCGCGTATGCCTCCCTCGAACAGGTCGCTGATGAGCACCACCACCGTCTCCGCGGGCCGGGTGATCTGCGACTGGCAGTAGGCGAGCGCCCGGTTGATGTCGGTGCCGCCGCCGAGCTGGGTGCCGAACAGAACGTCCACCGGGTCGTCGAGCCGGTCGGTGAGGTCGGCGACCGCCGTGTCGAAGACGACGAGCCGCGTGCTGATCGACCGCATCGAGGCGAGCACGGCCCCGAACACCGAGGCGTACACGACCGACGACGCCATCGACCCCGACTGGTCGATGCAGAGGATCACCTCCTTCTTCATGGACTGCGAAGCCCGCCCGTATCCCACGAGCCGCTCCGGCACGACCGTCCCGTGTTCGGGCAGATAGTGCTTCAGGTTGGCGGCGATCGTGCGGTTCCAGTCGATGTCGTGGTGACGCGGTCTGCTGACGCGCGCGCTGCGGTCCAGCGCGCCGGTGAGCGCGGTCCGGGTTCGGGTGGCGAGCCGCTTCTCCAGGTCCTCGACGACCTTGCGGACGACGGCTCTCGCCGTCTCCCTCGTCGTCTCCGGCATCGCCTTGTTGAGGGAGAGCAGTGTGCCGACGAGATGCACGTCGGCCTCCACCGCCTCCAGCATCTCCGGCTCCAGCAGCAGCGCGGACAGCCCGAGCCGCTCGATGGCGTCGCGCTGCATGACCTGCACGACGGAGGAGGGGAAGTACGTCCGGATGTCCCCGAGCCAGCGTGCCACGGACGGCGCCGAGGCCCCCAGTCCCGCCGTGCGCTCGCGCCCGGCCTGCTTGCCCTCCCCCTTGCCGTAGAGCGCGGTGAGCGCCCCGTCCATCGCCGCGTCCCGGCCGGAGAGCGCGTGCCCGGTGCCGTCCGCCGCCTCACCGCCGAGCACCAGCCGCCAGCGCCGCAGCCGCTCCCGCCCGGCGTCCGTCGGGGCCGCGTCGTTCACCGTCATGCCCCCACCCCCGCAAGCGCGCCGCCGCCCGTCTCACCGTCGGCCTTCACGCCGCCGGCCCTCGCACCGTCGCCCCTCCCGTAGTCGCCCATCCTGTCGTCTGCCGCCCCGTCATAGGCCGTCCCGTCAGAGGCCGTCCCGTCAGAGGCCGTCCCCTCGCGTGACGTCACGTCGCGTGCCATCCCTTCTTCTGCCGTGCCGGGGTCCGGGTCTTCTGCCGTGCCGGGGTCCGGGCCCAGGCCGAGTAGCAGCCGTATCACAGGGAGCACGGCGTCCGCCCGTCGCTCGTCGAGTCCGGTCGCGAACCCGGGCGTCCCGGCGTGCGCCGCCGGCTCCCTCCCCCGCTTCCCCGGACCGCGCCGGACCAACTCGCCCAGCGTTCTGCGCACTCCGGGCTCGTAGGCGGAGAACGTCCGCCGCAGCAAGGGCAGCACGTCCGTGAACACATCGGCGGGCACCGTCGTGAGCCACCCGTCGACCAGCGCGAGCAGCCGTTCGTCGTGCACGAGGAGCAGTCCGCCCCCGGACCCGCCGCCCACGAACCCTTCGATCCAGGCGGCCGCGTCGCCCGGCGGCGTCCCGGGCGACAGGGCGAGCCCCATGACCCGCGCCGCCTCGCCGGGCTCCAGTTCCCCCTCGTCCAGGAGAAGCCGCACCGCGCGGCCCCGCACGACGCCGGGCACGCTGTCCCGCCGGGACAGCACCCGCAGCACGGCACGCCAGCGGGCCGGAAGGTCCACGTGCTCGTCCAGCATCCCCACGGCCCCGTGCACCGCGTCCACATGACGGCGCATCCGGTCCGCCGCGTCCGCGTCCAGCGAGACGCAGGCCGGCGGGAGGCCGACGAAGATCCGTTCCGCGAGGCCGGCCGCCACCTCCGCCAGCGCGCCGGTGTCGGTGCCGCGCACGTCGCCGTAGCGCAGGGAACGGGCCAGCGCGGGCAGGGCCTGCGCGAGGTGGCCGACGTCCGTGTCGAGGGCCGCCCGGTCGGCGAGGACGCGCATCACCGTCGGCAGCGCGTCCGGCAGCGCGGCCAGGAGGCAGCGCTCGGCGAGCTCGGTCACCTGGGCGAGCCCGCCCGCGGCTGCGGCGTCCGTCTCCGCCTTGGCGGTCGCCGCGGCGAGCACGGTCGTCCCCCACACCCCGGCCTCGGCGACCCGCACGGCCAGCTCCGGTTCCCACCGCAGCCGCCAGGTCTCCCGGAACGTCCCCGTGCTGCCGTGCGAGGCGGCCGGCTCGCCCCACTCGACGCCCAGCAGCCGCAGCCGGTGCAGCAGCCTGCTGCGCTCGGCGTCGTTCTCCTTGCGCAGATCGAGCGCCAGCTCCCGCTCCGCCGCCTCCGGTCTGAGCCGCAGCCGGCGCTGCAGGCGGTCGAGGTCGCGCTGCAACGGCACCGCGGGCGCGCCCGCCGGCACCTCGCCCAGCACGTCCCCCACGACGAGCCGGTCGCGCACCAGGGCCAGCGGGACGTCCGAGCCCTCGCACAGCACCGCGCGCACGGCGTCGGTGGTCTCGCTCAGACCGGGCAGCGGCCGCCCGCGCAGCGCGGCCAGCGTCTCGGCGAGCCGGACCGCCTCGATGACGTGCGCCGAGGACACGATCCGGTCCTCCTCGCGCAGCAGGACCGCCACCCTCGTCAGCCAGCGCTCGACCGGCCGGTCCCGCGACGCGAACAGATGGGCGTACCAGCCGGGCGCGTCGATCCCCGCGCCGTACCCGCCGGCCCGCGCCAGCCTGCGGTGGGTCCAGGGCACCCAGGTAAGGTCGGCCCTGACCTTCGGCAGGCCCTTGAGGAGCGCCCGGTCGGCCGCGAGGGCGACCTTCCGGCGCAGGGCGGGCACATGCCACGCCCCGCACACCACGGCCACGCCGTCCGCCCCGAACTCTCTTTGTGCCGACCTCAGTTGGATGCGCATGTACGCCTCCCGCACGAGGTCCCGTCCGTCCTCGGGCGTCGCCGCGTCGCGGTCGTACGTCTCGCGCAGGGCCCCCATCGCCTCCTCGAGCGCGGCGAACGGCGCGAACGGGTCCTTCGTCCCGGTGGCCCGGTGCTCGACGACGTCCTCCCACCAGCGCTCGGGATCGTCGTACCCGGCGACCTCGGCGAGCGTCCCCAGCGGGTCCCTCCGCAGCCCGTCCCGGCCCCCGTCGACGCCCCCGCTCCCACGGCCCCCGTCGACGCCCCCGCTCCCACGGCCCTCGTCGTCGGCCCCGCTCCCGTCGGCGTCTCCCGGCCCGTCCGCCGAAGCCTCCGCACGGCCGGACCCCTGCCCGACGCCGGACCCCCCACCGGCGCCGGCTCCCCCTTCCCCGCGTTCAACCGTCCTTCCTCGGTCCGGGGCCGGGCCGTCCCCGAGCCCCGGCGTCCGGACCGCGCAGCCCCCCTCGGCCTCCGCGCTCTCCGGCCTCCCCTCTGCCTCGCCGCTCCCCTCTGCCTCTTCTGCCTCTTCTTCTGCCTCCTCTGGCTCTTCGTGCCTCTGCCACGCCAGCGTGTGCGTGGCCGGGAGGTCGATGAAGCGGGCGGGCACCCCGTGTTCCAGGGCCCAGCGCAGTGCGACCCACTCCGGGGAGAACTCGGCCATCGGCCAGAACGACGACCGGCCCGGTTCGTCGACGGCGTGGGCGAGGAGAGCGACCGGCGGCCGCATGTCCCCGTCCGCCGCCAGCGGGATCAGCACGTCCGCCTCCGGCGGCCCCTCGATCAGCACGGTGCGGGGCCGGGCGGCCTCCAGGGCCGCCCGTACCGCGCGCGCCGATCCCGGCCCGTGATGACGCACCCCGAGCAGCAGCGGTCGCCCGGCGGCGGCCGGGTCCGGGCCGCCGCCCTCGGAGGCCGCCGCCTCTTCCGCGCTCACCGGCGCGGCCACTTCGTGTCGTCGCTCACAGCCGCCCTCCCCTCCTCACGGGTCCCCGCCCAGGTCGTCGCATCGCTGTTCACGCGCTCACCTCCCGGCAGGCTCGGTAGAAGTCGGTCCAGCCTGCGCGCTCCCGCACGACCGCCTCCAGGTACTCCTGCCAGACGACCCGGTCGGCGGCCGGATCGCGGACGACGGCCCCGAGGATGCCCGCAGCGACGTCCGCCGACCGCAGCACGCCGTCGCCGAAGTGGGCGGCCAGCGCGAGGCCGCCGGTGACGACCGAGATGGCCTCGGCGGTGGACAGCGTGCCGCTCGGCGACTTCACCTTCGTGCGGCCGTCGGAGGTGACGCCGTCACGCAGCTCCCGGAAGACCGTCACCACCCGGCGGATCTCCTCGAAGCCGTCCGGGGCGGGCGGCAGGTCGAGGGAGCGGCCGAGTTGGTCGACGCGCCGCGCGACGATGTCGACCTCCGCCTCCACGCTCTCGGGCAGCGGGAGCACCACCGTGTTGAAGCGCCGGCGCAGCGCGCTGGACAGCTCGTTGACCCCGCGGTCGCGGTCGTTGGCCGTGGCGATGAGGTTGAACCCGCGGACGGCCTGCACCTCCTGCCCGAGCTCCGGTATCGGCAGCGTCTTCTCGGAGAGGACGGTGATCAGCGTGTCCTGTACGTCGGCCGGGATCCGGGTCAGCTCCTCCACCCGGACCGTGGCACCCTCCGCCATGGCCCGCATGACGGGGCTGGGCACCAGCGCGTCCCGGCTCGGCCCGTGCGCGAGCAGCTGTGCGTAGTTCCAGCCGTAGCGGATGGCCTCCTCCGGCGTGCCCGCGGTGCCCTGCACCAGCAGCGTCGAGTCGCCGCTGACCGCCGCGGCCAGGTGTTCGGAGACCCAGGTCTTGGCGGTGCCCGGGACCCCGAGCAGCAGCAGCGCCCGGTCGGTGGCGAGGGTGGTCACGGCCACCTCGACGATGCGGCGCGGGCCCACGTACTTCGGCGAGATCGCCGTGCCGTCCGGCAGGACGCCGCCGAGGAGATAGGTGGCCACGGCCCACGGCGACATCTTCCAGCGGGCCGGACGCGGCCGGTCGTCCTGGGCTGCGAGCGCGGCGAGTTCGGCGGCGAAGGCGTCCTCCGCGTGCGGGCGCAATGCCTCCGCAGGCTCGGTGCCGCTCGGTTTCTCGGACGTCGGATCTACGGACACAGACATGGCTGAGGCCCCCTCCAGCTCGGCCGGTTCGGATCTGGTGTCCACCGTGCACCACGCCACTGACAATGCGATCTGACCTGGGAAAACGCGCTCGCAGCCGCTTTCGCCGGAGGCGCGGCGGACCGATTGTCAGTGGGGGGATCTACCTTCGATGACATGACTCAGCAGGGGGTGCGCTGGAGCGTGGACCAGGTGCTGGCACTGGCGCCTGACTCCGCGTCACGCAAAGCGGGGAGCAAACTCGGCGCGGCCGGGCCGTGGTCCGGGACGGGCACGTCGCAGGAGGGGGCGGTGTGGGGGCTGTGCAAGGGCAGCGGCAGCGCGCCGTACCGGACGGTCGTCGACGTCGTGGGCGGCTCCGGCGCCGCCGGCCCGGCGTACAAGTGCAGTTGCCCGAGCCGTAAGTTTCCGTGCAAGCACGCGCTCGGGCTGCTGCTGCTCTGGTCGGCCGGGGAGGGATCGGTGCCCGCCGGACAGGCGCCGGACTGGGCCGAGCAGTGGCTCGCCGGCCGCAGGCGCGCACAGGAGAAACGCGAGGCGGACCCGGCGGGTTCCGTGCCCGGCCCCGCCGACCCGGAGGGGGCGCGCCGCCGAGCGGAGCGCCGCGCCGAGCGGATCACCGCGGGGGCCACGGACCTGGAGGAGCGCCTCGCCGATCTGCTGCGGTCGGGCCTGGCCACGGCCGAGCAGGCGGGGTACGGGCTGTGGGAGGAGACGGCCGCCCGCATGGTCGACGCGCAGGCCCCCGGGCTCGCCTCGCGGACAAGGGAGTTGGGGGCCGTTCCGGCCTCCGGGCCGGGCTGGCCGGTGCGGCTGCTGGAGGAGTGCGCGCTGCTCCATCTCCTGGACCAGGGCTGGCTGCACCGCGAGCGGCTGCCGGAGGCCCTGGCGGCGACGGTCCGCACCCGCGTCGGTCTGCCCTCGTCCCCGCAAGGGCCGCCCGTCCGGGACGACTGGCTGGTCCTCGCCCAGTACGACAGGACCGACCCGAAACTGACGACCCGCCGCATCTGGCTGTACGGCGCCGGCTCGGGCCGCACGGCGCTCCTCCTGTCCTACGGCGCCGCGGGCCGCGCCCCCGAACTCACCCTGCCCGTGGGTCTCGTCCTGGACGCCGAGCTGTCCGCCCACCCGGGGGCGGGCGGCCCGCGTGCGTCCCTCGGCGAGCAGTTCGCACCGCCCGCGCCCTCCGGCGCCCGGCCCCCGGGCATCACTACGGCCGAGGCGACCGCCCGGTACGGCGAGGCCCTGCGGGAGGACCCGTGGCGGGAGTCCGTGCCGGTGACGCTGGACGACGTCATACCGGTCCCGGACGGCGACTCCTGGCAACTGGCCGACGCCGTCGGCGACACGGCACTGCCCCTCACTCCCGCCGTGCTCTCCCGCCCCGGCCTGTGGCGCCTCGTCGCCCTCTCGGGCGGCGCCCCCGTCAAGGTCTTCGGCGAGTGCGGCCACCGCGGCTTCACCCCTCTGACGGCCTGGCCGACGGGCCCCGGAAGCGCGGTGCGCCTGTGCTGAAACGCCCCGACACGACCGCACCGACGACACCGACCACGGCGACGGCCAAGGCCACCATCACCATCACGGCCACGACCACCATCACGGCGACAGCAGCGCTCACGGCAACAGAAGGGAGCCTCATGAACGCCGGCTCGTCCCTCCCCCGGTCGCCGACCTGGGAGGACCTGGTCACCGCGGCCCTCCTGGGCACCGACCGCCGTACGCCCCCGGGCACGCCCCCCGGCCGGAGCGCGCCGTCGGCCCTGCTGGACGCCGCGGCCGCGGAGACCGTCCGCCGACGGGCCGGCCTGCGTCCCGGCCCCGCGGCGCCGCGCCCGCGACCGGCCCCCGAGGACCCGCGTCCCCCACTGCCCGCCGCCGCGGCCCGCAGGCTCGCCCTGCTCCTGGCCGACCGCCCCGGCACCGCGCAGGGCGGCCGAAGGGGGACCTCCCCGGACCTCATAGAACTGCTGCCCCAGTGGCTGGCGTCGGTGAACGACCGGGGGTTCGCCGCGCCTCCCGAATCCCTCCCCGCGCTGCTCGACGCGGCACGCGCGCGGACGGACCTGCGTCCGGCGGCTCTGCGGTTCGCGGGCCCGCGCGCGTTGTGGCTGGCCCGGCTCAACCCGGACTGGCGGTTCGCCCTGCGCGCGAGCCCCGGGAGCGGCATGGCGCTGCCGGGCCCGGAGGAGACCCTGCGCGTCGAACAGCTGTGGCAGGAGGGCCTGTTCGCCGAGCGCGTCTCGCTCCTCGCGGCGATCCGCTCCCGTGACCCGGACGCGGCGCGCGAACTGCTCAAGGCCACCTGGCCGACGGAACGCGCCGAGGACCGGCTGATGTTCCTCGACTCGCTGCGCACCGGCCTCGGCCCGCGGGACGAGCCGTTCCTGGAGCAGGCGCTGGCCGATCGGAGCCGCAATGTGCGGGCCACGGCGGCGGAGTTGCTGTCGGCGCTGCCGCAGTCGGCGCTCGCCGCGCGGATGGCGGTCCGGGCCGGCGCCTGCGTGGCCGTCGACCACACCCTGGACACGCCCACGCTCCTGGTGGAGGCGCCCCACGAGTGCGACGCCGCCATGGAACGGGACGGGGTGTCGCCCAAGCCGCCGTCCGGCCGGGGCGAACGGTCCTGGTGGCTCGGCCAGCTGGTGGAGGCGGCCCCGCTCGCCGGTTGGCCGGCACGGCTGGGCGGCCGGACACCGGAGCAGATCGTCGCGTTGCCGGTGGCCGACGACTGGCTGGGCGAGCTGCACGCGGCCTGGTGCCGGGCCGCGGTGCGACAGCGGGACGCGGACTGGGCGCGGGCGCTGCTCGGGCCGCCGTCGGCGCCCGGAGCGGGCGGGCCGGGCGCGGTCTCGCTCGCCGAACGGGCGAAACTGCTGGGAACCCTGGGGGCGGCCGAACGGGCCGAATGGGTCGCCGGATTCATCGCGGCGCACGGCCTGTCGGAGGCGTTCCAGCTCCTCGGGATCTGTGCCGTGCCGTGGGCCGCGCCGCTCGGCGGAGCCGTGGTGGACGCGCTCAACATCGCGCGGGACGCGGGCAGTTACCCCTGGAGTTTCAGCGGTGTGATGGGCCTCGCCGAACGCTGTCTCGACCCTTCGGAGGCGGCCCGGCTCGACGCCCTCCTGGCCGTGCCGGACGAACCGGAAGACGCCTCCCCCGGCGCGGGCGGCTACTGGGCGGAAGCCTTCCAACGCCTGTGCAGGACGCTACGGCTGAGAGCGGCGATGACGGCGGAACTGGAGATCCGTGCCTCCGCGCCGTGCGGCGCTCAGTAGAAGGCGCCGCCCTTCGGCCCAAGGCCCCGCCCTTCGGCCCGGAGAGGAAGCCAGGATCAGGAACCCGAATGCGGTCACGGAGCGCGGATGCGGTCACGGAGCCCGAAGGCCGTCGCGGAGCCCCCGCAGCCGTGGCCCCTGTCAGGCTCCCGCGGGCTGGCGCACGTTGGCCCGTACCCACTCGACGATGGACGCGGTGGTCGTCCCCGGAGTGAAGATCTCCGCGACCCCCTTCTCCTTCAGCGGCGCGATGTCCGCCTCCGGGATGATCCCGCCGCCGAAGACCACGATGTCCTCGGCCTCGCGCTCCTTCAGCAGCTCGATCACCGCGGCGAAGAGCGTGTTGTGCGCCCCGGACAGTATGGACAGACCGATCGCGTCCGCGTCCTCCTGGATCGCGGTGCCGACCACCTGCTCGGGCGTCTGGTGCAGCCCGGTGTAGATGACCTCCATGCCGGCGTCGCGCAACGCGCGCGCGATCACCTTGGCCCCGCGGTCGTGGCCGTCGAGCCCCGGCTTGGCCACCACCACGCGGATCGGACCGCCTGCCACACCCATCACTGCCTCCATGAAGCGACTGCGTCCATCGTCCACCGCCCGCACACCGCGTGCCAGACGGCCCGGGAAGTGAACGCACGTTATCGCCGACATCCCCCAACCGGCAGTTTCGCGATGCGGGCCGAGGGGGAAATCACACGGGAGGGACACGTTCACCGCGCACCGCTCCCCCCAGCCCACGGGGGAGCAGTCGCACCGGGAGCCGCGTCGAGGTCGCGGTACCGCCGAGCGCCGCGGACAGCGCCGCGTGGCGGTACGGCGGATCGGCAGGCACGATGGTCATGTAGGGCAGGTAAGGCACGACAGCGGGAGCCTCATCGCCAGTACCGGCAGGGATCCCGTCACGTCGATCGGTGCGACCGGGTGTCATGAGAGCCGTACACCCCCCACGCCGCAGGCCTCACTCGTCACACACCCTGTCGTGCCCGATCGACCTCCTCGACCGCGACTTCCACGAGGGCACACGGGGGACAGAGAAGTCCTCAGCGTGCCGACAGGAGGTCGGCCATGAAGGTCACCCGGGCCTTGCAGCCCATTCTTCCGTTGTGTCAGCGTCTGCTGCCGGACATGCCGAACCTTCCCGGCCTTCCCGTCTTCCCGGCCTTCCCGAGCTTCCCCAGCCTTCCGGGTCTGCCGAATCTCCCGAGCCTGCCGAGCAGGCTGGCCGGTTTCTCCGTGGCCCTCCTCAAGGCGACCGCCCTGGACCTCGCGATCCTCGCCGGGCATCTGCTCCTGTACCCCTCCGGGATCGCACAGGAGCGCCGCTGCCCGGTCCGTCCCGACCTCCCCGGACCGGCGTCCGCCGGAGAGCCGACGCGCCTGCCCGCGCAGGCCGCGCCCCCGGTGGTGCTGCTGCACGGCTTCATCGACAACCGTTCCGTGTTCGTCCTGCTGCGCCGCAGCCTGGCCCAGCACGGCAGGCACCGGGTGGAGTCGCTGAACTACTCGCCCCTGACGTGCGACATACGGACCGCGGCCGAGCTCCTCGGCCGGCACATAGAGGAGATCTGCGAGCGCACCGGCAGTCAGCAGGTCGACGTGGTCGGGCACAGCCTGGGCGGTCTGATAGCCCGCTACTACGTACAGCGGCTCGCGGGCGACGCCCGGGTGCGGACGCTGGTGACGCTGGGCACCCCGCACTCCGGGACCCGGGTGGCGCCGCTGGCGAACGCGCACCCGATCGTGCGCCAGATGCGCCCCGGCTCGGAGCTGATCGAGGAACTGGCCCGGCCCGCGCCGGGCTGCCGTACGCACTTCGTCAGCTTCTGGAGCGATCTCGACCATCTGATGGACCCGCTGGAGTCGGCCTGCGTCGACCATCCGGACCTGCTGGCCCAGAACGTCCGGGTGACCGGCATCGGCCACCTCGCGCTGCCCGTCCACCCCGCCGTCGCGACCGGCATCCGGCAGGCCCTGGACACCGAACGCGCGGGGACCCCGGCCGACGTCGCCGGAACCGCCCCCCGGAGCGGCGGCCTCACGGTGGCCTGACGGCGTCCCGAAAGCGCTCACCCGCCCCCCGGGTGCGCCTCCAGCGCCACAACGACGCTCCCCCGGCACCCCTGCATCATCGAACGCTATTCGAACCTAGGGCCAAACTCGCGCCCCTCGCCCCCGAAACACGGCCGAATGCCCTTTTCCTTCGGGCGCGAAACCTGCAGAAGATTGTCGTGCCCGCGTACTGCCGGGTACAGTCGCCGCACTGCTCTGGCAGCCCCTGTCGTCGGCGAAAGAGAAGTTGGTGAACGACCGTCACCCGTCGGGAGTCATGACCACCCCGGCACCGGCTTCCGACGCCGCTTCGGCGCCCTACGCGTCGCACGGCACCCAGGAAGCCCAGTACGACGGCTTCACCACGTTCCACGGCTACGAGACCGGCGCCTTCGAGGCCGGGACGCATTCCGGCGGCCATCTCGCGGCCGACCCCCTCTTCGGTGAGCTTCCGGGCGACGGCACGGCCCCCGCCACCGGCGCATACGACGGCACGCGGTGGCACGCGGGCACCCACCAGGCCATGGACACGGGCAGTCACCAGACGCTGAACTACGACGGTTACGCCGCCCAGCACCACGCCGCCTACGACACCGGCGTCTATGACGCGACCGCCTGGTCCGGCGAGCACCAGCACCTGTCCGCCGTGCCCCAGCAGGCGACGGCGCCGGACGTCAGCGGCCAGTGGGACGCGAGCGCCTGGCTGCAGCCCGACCAGTCCGCGAACCCCGCCGACCGGACCCAGCAATGGGAATGGGGCACGCAGGTATTCGACACCGGCGCGTACGACGCCACGCAATGGAACTCCGACGGCGGCGAGAACACCGGTGAGAACACCAGTGCCGACGGAGCCGCAGACGCCTACGAACAGCAACCCGCAGAGGTCCCGTTCGACCAGCAGGCCACCGCCACCTTCGAACAGGTCGCGCACGGCGAGCCCGGCGACGACGGCGAACTGCCCGACGACGCCCCCGCCCTCCTCGACGACCAGGAGGAGACGGCCCCCGCACCCCTCGGCCGTGCGGCCGCCCGCAACGCGACCCGCTCCCGCCGCCGGATGCCCGCCAAGCGCTCCGCGCTGCTGACGGTTGCCGTGCCCTCGGTCTGCGTGATGGGCGTCGCCGGGATCGCCGCGGCCTCGGTCGGCTCGCTGACCGGCGGCGAGGGCAAGGAGACCACGGCCTCCGCCGCGGACGCGCAGCCCGTGAAGCCGTCCGCCGCCAACAACAAGCTGGACAGCCAGCTGGAGACCCTCAGCGCCGGGGCCGACGACTTCGCCGACCGGGCCAGCCGCACGCAGGAACGTATCGACCTCAAGGCGCAGCAGGAGGCCGAGCAGAAGAAGGCCGCCGCCGAGGCGGCCCGCAAGGAGCGGCTGCGCCCCAAGTACGCCCTCCCGGTCGCGCAGCACGGCCTCAGCGCCTACTTCGGCCAGGCCGGCATCAACTGGATGTCCCAGCACACCGGCATCGACTTCCCGGTGTCCTACGGCACCACCGTGATGGCGGCGACCGACGGCACCGTACGGACGCAGTGGAACAGCGCCTACGGCAACATGCTGATCCTCACCGCGAAGGACGGCACGGAGACCTGGTACTGCCACCTCTCCAGCTACCGGGTGCCCTCCGGCACGAGCGTCAAAGCCGGCGATCCCATCGCGTACTCCGGGAACTCGGGCAACTCCACCGGCCCGCACCTGCACTTCGAGGTCCGGCCGGCCGGCGGCTCCGCGATCGACCCGCTGCCGTGGCTGCGCAGCCACGGACTCAACCCGACGTGAGCGCCTGCCCGTAACCGCGCCCTTCGCGCTCCCGGCCCCACCCACCGCCCCACCACGCCACCGCGCCCCCACCGTCCAGGCGGGGGCGCGTCGTTGCACGCGCTGCTGCTCGTCCGCTAGTGATCTGGTCTTGAGTTCACGTCTCACCACGTGAGTCGCGGTTCGTTTCAGATTTCGGCTCGGGCGGTGACAGCGGCTGGTGGCTGCGGTCTGCTGGAGGAATGGGGGACAGCAGGCTGCAACCGCTGGTGTTGTCCGAGGACGAGCGGCTGGTGTTGCAGGGGTGGGCCAAACGGCGGACCACCGCGCAGGGTCTGGCCAAGCGGGCACGGATCGTGCTGGCCTGCGCGGACGGGCTGAACAACACCGCGGTGGCCGCGCGGCTGGACACCGATCGCGGGACCGTGAGCCGGTGGCGGACCACATTCCTGCAACGCCGTCTCGACGGCCTGTCCGACGAGCCGCGTCCCGGCGTGCCCCGCACCATCACCGACGCCCAGATGGAAGAGGTGGCGGTGCGCACGCTGGAAGAGGCGCCCGACGGCGCCACCCACTGGTCGAAGCGGGAATTGGCCCGGCGGGTGGGGATCTCACCGACGAGCGTGCTGCGGATCTGGCGGGCCTTCGGGCTGCAGCCCTGGCGCACGGAAACCTTCAACCAGGTCGAGCGGTGGTTCGCCGAACTCGGGGTGCCAGTAAGAACCGTGTCACCAGCCGCAAACGGCGGTGATCTTGCGCGGGCGTCACCCGTGTGGGTGAGTCCGGCGCCGTACGGCTGCGGTGTGTGAAGCCCCGCGAGGACGATCGACGATCGTGGCCCGTACCCCGTTGGACCTGGATGAGCTGGTCGAGCACTGGACGCTGCTGAACGACGAGCAGGGACTTGTGTCCGGCAAGCGCGGTGCGACGCGACTGGGCTTCGCCGTGTTGCTGAAGTTCTATACGCAGTACGGCCGGTTTCCCCGGAACCGGGCAGAGCTGCCCGGTGAGGCCGTGGAGTTCGTCGCCCGGCAGGTGCAGGTTCCCGCCTCGGAGCTGGAGTCCTACGACTGGACGGGCCGCACGGTCGAGTACCACCGGGCGCAGGTCCGGGGCCACCTCGGCTTCCGTGAGTGCAGCGTGGCGGACGCGGAGAAGCTGACGGCGTATCTGGCCGAGCGCGTCGCGCACAAGGAACGCAGGCCCGAGCAGGTCCGGGTGGAACTGCTGGCGCGCTGTCGCACAGAGAGCATTGAGCCGCCCACGCCGGGCCGGTGCGACCGGATCGTGGCGGCTGCTCTGCGGGCGGCCGAGGAGTCGCTGACGGCCCTGATCTCCTCTCGGCTGACCGCGGAGAGCATCGAGCGGATCGTGGCTCTGGCGGCCGGCGCCGACCAGGACGACGACGGAACCGCGGGCGGCGGCGCGGAGGGTGAGGACGCACCGCCGGTGCTGGCGAAGGTCAAGGAAGCGCCGGGCAACGTGAGCCTGGAGACGATGCTCACCGAGATCGACAAGCTCCTGGCGGTGCGGGCGATCGGCCTGCCACAGGATCTGTTCATCGACGTCGCGCCGAAGGTCGTGGCTGGCTGGCAGGCGCGGGCCGCGGTCGAGTCGCCTTCCCACCTGCGGACGCACCCGGTACCGCTGCGGGTGACCTTGCTGGCCGCGCTGCTGCACGAGCGGGAGCGGGAGATCACGGACACGCTGGTGGAGCTGCTGATCTCTACCGTGCACCGGATCGGGGCGCGGGCGGAGAAGAAGGTCACCGAGCAGCTGATCAACGCGTTCAAGAAGGTGTCGGGCAAGGAGAACATTCTCTTCAGGCTCGCCGGGGCTTCGCTCGGCGCCCCGGAGGGGACGGTCCGCCAGGTCGTGTTCCCGGCGGTGTCCGGGGGCGAGGCGACGCTGCGGGAGCTGGTGCACGAGTTCAAGACCCGGGGGCCGGTCTACCGGCGGACGGTGCAGACGACGCTGAAGGCGTCGTACACCAACCACTACCGGCGCGGGCTGATCAAGCTGCTGGACGTGCTGGAGTTCCGTTCCTCCAACCATGCCCACCGGCCCGTGATCGAGGCGTTGGCGCTGGTGGCGCGGTACGCGAACGCGGGGAACACGACGTACTACCCGCTGGGCGAGACGGTGCCGGTCCACAAGGCGATGGGCGGGGACTGGGCGGAGGTCGTGCACCGCACCGACAAGCGGGGCCGGCGCCGGGTGGTGCGCATGGTCTACGAGGTCGTTGCCTTCCAGGCCCTGCGCGATCAGCTCAAGTGCAAGGAGATCTGGGTGGTCGGCGCCGACAAGTGGCGCAACCCGGACGAGGACCTGCCGCAGGACTTCGAGGCCAGGCGGGCGGAGAACTACCGGGAGCTGCGCAAGCCGCTGGACGCCGCGGTGTTCGTCGACGAGCTGCGCGAGCAGATGACGGCCGAACTGACCCTGCTCAACGACAAGATGCCGAAGCTGTCCTGGCTGGACATCGCCGAGCGCAAGTCCGGCGCGATCCGGCTGACGGCGGCCGAGGCCCAGCCCGAGCCGCGCAACCTGCGCAGGATCAAGGCCGAGGTACAGAGGCGTTGGGGCATCGTGCCGCTCGTCGACATGCTGAAGGAAGCGGTGCTGCGGACCGGATGCCTGGACGCGGTCACCTCCGTCTCCGGCGGCGGCAGCCTCTCGCCGGAAGTGCTGGCCGAACGCCTGCTGCTGGTCATCTACGCGTACGGCACGAACACCGGGATCAAGGCCGTGGCGTCCGGCGGCCACGGCCACACCGAGGACGAACTGCGGTACGTACGCCGCCGCTACCTGTCGGCGGAGGCCGCTCGCGCCATCGCCATCCAGATCGCGAACGCCACCTTCTCCGCCCGCAGCACCGAGCTGTGGGGCCAGGGCTCGACCGCGGTCGCCTCCGACTCCACCCACGTGCGTGCGTACGACCAGAACCTCTTCACGGAGTGGCACTCGCGCTACGGCGGCCGTGGGGTGCTCATCTACTGGCACGTGGAGAAGAAGTCCCTGGCCATCCACTCCCAGCTGATCAACTGCACCGCCTCCGAGGTCGCCGCGATGATCGAGGGCGCGATGCGGCACGGCACCACCATGGACGTCGAGGCCAACTACACGGACTCGCACGGCCAGTCGGAAATCGGGTTCGGAATCACGCGGCTGCTGAACTTCGACCTGCTGCCGCGTATCAAGCGGATCAACAAGGTGAAGCTGTACCGGCCGGTGGCCGGCGAACCGGACGCCTACCCGCAGCTGGCTCCGGCGCTGACCCGCCCGATCCGCTGGGAGCTCATCGCCCAGCAGTACGACCAGATGATCAAGTACGCCACCGCGATCCGGACCCGTACCGCGTCCACCGAGGCGATCCTGCGGCGCTTCACCCGCAACGCATCCCACCCCACCTACGCGGCGATGCTGGAGGTCGGCCGCGCGCAGAAGACCATCTTCGTGGCCCGGTACCTGCGGCTTCGGGACCTCCAGCGGGAGATCGAGGAGGGCCTGAACGTGATGGAGTCCTCCAACGGCGCGAACTCCGTGATCGCCTACGGCAAGGGCGGGGAGATCGCCTCGAACCGGCGCGACGAGCAGGAGATGTTCGTGCTGTGCCTGCGGATTCTGCAATCGGCCCTGGTCTACGTGAACACCCGGATGCTCCAGGACATCCTCGGCGAACCGGAGTGGGCCGACCTCCTCACCCCGGCCGACCGGCGCGGCCTGACCCCGCTGTTCTGGTCCCATGTGCGCCCGTACGGCGAGGTGAACCTCGACATGGCCGTCCGCCTGAGCCTTGCTGCGACCACGGTGCCCGGACCCCGTGCTGCGGAAGAGACGGACGGCAGAGAGCCGGTTGAGGATCGTCAGGGCATGTTGCCCCTGCCCTGAGGGTATTCGGACGCCGTGAAGTGGCTGGTCACACGCGCTGCTGACCGGCGGGCCGCGAAGCGGCCTCGGTTCCGCCGACGCTGACCAGGCCCGTTTCATAGGCGACGACGACCACCTGGGCGCGATCGCGGAGTCCGAGCTTGGCGAGGATGCGGGCGACGTGGGTCTTGACGGTCGCCTGGGAGAGGCGGAGGCGGGCGGCAAGCTCGGCGTTGCTCAGCCCCTGGGCCAGTAGGCGCATGACTTCGAGTTCGCGCGGGGTCAGCGCGGCCAGGTCTCGGTGGATCGCCGCGGTGGCGGAGTCGCGGCGGGCGAACCGCTCGACCAGGCGGCGGGTGATGGCGGGGGCCAGCAGCGCGTCGCCGGTGCGCACCATGCGGACGGCGGCGGTGAGGTGTTCGGGGCTGACGTCCTTGAGGAGGAAGCCGCTGGCCCCTGCGGACAGGGCGGCGTAGACGAAACGGTCGAGGTCGAAGGTGGTCAGGATGATCACGCGCGGGCCATCGGCACCCTCGCCGCTGGAGCCGGTGAGAATGCGCCGGGTGGCCTCCAGGCCGTCCATCTCCGGCATGCGGATATCCATCAGAACCACGTCGGGCAGGGTGCGCCGGACCGCGTCGACGGCCTCAACGCCGTTGTTGGCCTCTCCGACCACCTTGATGCCCTCGGACGCCAGGATCATCTTGAAGCCGGTACGCACCAGCGCCTGGTCGTCAGCGACCACCACGCGCAGCGGCTCAGTCATGATGTCTCCAGGGGTACCAGTGCGGTGACGCGGAAGCCGCCGCGGGATCTGGGGCCGGTGTGCAGGGTCCCACCGTAGACGGCGAGGCGCTCGCGCAGGCCGACCAGTCCGCGCCCGTTGCCGGTGGACGCGGAGGCGCTCGGGCGGCCACCGGTGTCAGCGACCTCCACGCGCAGTTGGTCGGCGGCGTATTCGACGATCACTTCCGCGGACGCGCCACTGGCGTGCTTGACGGTGTTCGTCAGCGCCTCCTGCACGACCCGGTAGGCAGCGAGTTCGACACCGGGCGGGACAGGGCGCGGCTGCCCCGTCACGGTCAACTCGACCGCCATTCCGGACTGCCGCACCCCTGCGACCAAGGTCTCCAGGCGGTTGAGGCCCGGCTGCGGGGCGAGATCCGCCGACGGGTCCCCGTCCGGTCCTTCGGCGTCCGTCATGAGCAGCCCCATGACCTGGCGCAGCTCGCTCATCGCTGCCCGGCCGCCGGTCTCGACCGCGAGCAGCGCCTCGCGGGCCTGGTCGGGGTCGGCGTCCATGATCTTGCGGGCGGCGCCAGCCTGGATGACCATCACGCTGACGTTGTGCGTCACCACGTCGTGCAACTCGCGGGCGATGCGGGCGCGTTCCAGCTCGACCGCCCGGCTCAGCGCCTCGACCTGTTCGCGCTCCAGCGTGGACAGCCGTGCGCGTCCCGCGTCGACCCTGCGCCGCCACATGCGGACCTCGTAGGCCGCTGCGAACACCGGGATCAGGACCAGGACCGCGACGACACCGTTCCGGAATTGGGGCAGCTTCGCGTTGGTGAACAGGACCACCAGTACCACGGCCGCCACCGGCAGGCTCACCAGCGTCGGCACCGGGTGGGAGCAGTAGGCCGCAGCGCTGTAGACGGCGACGAGGCAGACGACGCCGGCGTAGAAGGCGATGTCCCCCGAGTCGCGCATGATCAGCGGAGTCGCGGCCGTCACGGTCCACAGCACTGCCAGCGGAAACCGGCGGCGCAGCGCCAGGGGCGCCGAGACGAGCGGCACGAGGAGCACCGCGCCGGTCCAGTCAACCGGCCCGGCCCCGTTGTTCATGATCGTGACGTAGCGGATGCCGTCGGCGGCGAGGATCAGCGCCAACGCTACGTCGAATGCCCGGCTGCGCGGGGTGGGCCGTGGCAGCTGACCGGTCGGGCGCGCCATCTGCCCGGCCAGTTCGCGCAGTCGGTCCGTGATCGGCACGTTCACCATCCGCTCATTCTCGCCGCCGCCGCGGCCTTGCGGCATCCACCTGGTGATCAGGCGGGATACATCCGTGGACTACATCGCAGGGATGACAGCGGTCAGCCTCGTCCCGGAGCGGTACCGGGAATGCCTCCTGCGGCGGACGCACCGTGCCCGGCGGCGCACCTAGCGTCGACCAGGCCATTCAGGGCCATTCAGGGAGACGACCATGACCACACCGTTGATCGAACTGCGCGATGTGAGCCGCCGATACGACGACGATCCGCCCGCGCTCGCCGAGGTGTCGCTCACCGTTGCGCCCGGTGAGGCGGTCGCGGTCCTCGGGCCCTCCGGTAGCGGCAAGTCCACCCTGCTCAACCTGCTCGCCGGGCTTGACCGGCCGAGCGCGGGGACCGTCACCGTGGCCGGTGTACGGGTCGACGAGCTCGGCGAGGCCGCCTCGGCACGCTACCGACGGGCCAGCATCGGGATGGTCTTCCAGTTCTTCAACCTCCTCGACGACCTGACCGTCGTCGACAACGTGGTGCTGCCGGCGCAACTGGCCGGCCTGGCGCGCGGCGAGGCGCGCCGACGCGCGGCGGAACTGCTCGAAGCGCTCGGCATCGACCGCCACGCCCATGCCTACCCGGGCCGGCTGTCCGGCGGTGAGCGGCAGCGGGTCGCGGTGGCCAGGGCTCTGATGAACCGTCCGGCGCTACTGCTGGCCGACGAGCCGACCGGCGCGCTGGACACCGCCTCCGGTGAGGACGTCAAGGACCTGCTGGGCGACCTGCACGCCGACGGCCAGACCATCGTCCTGGTCACCCACGATGTGGCATTGGCGCAGTCCTGCGCGACGCGCACGATCCAGCTCGTCGACGGCCGGATCGCCGCCGACTCGCACGTGGGGGCGGACCGATGAGCACGCTGGGGAAGGTGGTGCGTGCGGGCGTGGGCCGCCGCCGGGTCCAGACGGTGGTGACCGGGTTGGCCGCCATGATGGCGGTGACCGCGTCCGTGCTGGGCGGGTCGCTGCTCGTGGCCTCCGCCGCTCCGTTCGACCACGCCTTCGCCGGGCAGCACGGAGCGCATCTGACCGCGCAGTTCGACGCGGGCAGGACCACGACCGCCCAGTTGTCGGCAACCGCGCACGTGGCCGGCGTCGCCGCCGCGTCGGGGCCGTTCCCGACTGCGACGATCAGCGCGCACAGCGGCGCCGGCACCGCCCTGCCGCCCGGCGTGGACCTGCCGCCGATGACGGTCGTCGGTCGCGCCGGTCCCGGCGGACCCGTCGACGACGTCACGCTGACCGCGGGC
The DNA here is from genome assembly GCF_003112535.1 of Streptomyces rishiriensis. GTDB lineage: Bacteria > Actinomycetota > Actinomycetes > Streptomycetales > Streptomycetaceae > Streptomyces > Streptomyces rishiriensis. The sequence continues at coordinate 640,428 of NZ_BEWA01000012.1, forward strand.
AGGTGGGTGACCGGCCCCGGCGAGATCGTGTCCGCCGGCATCCCCCTGGGCTCGACCCTCCGGGTTCTCGGCCTTCCCGGCAGCCCGACGCTCACCGTGGTCGGCGTCGCCCGGTCGGTCAGCAGCACCGCCGACGGCTGGGTGACACCGTCCGAGATCACCGCACTGACAGCACCCGGCGCGCCACGCCGATACCAGATGCTGTACCGCTTCGCCGCGGCCGGCACCACCGCGCAGATCGCTGCCGACCGCGCCGCGATATCCGCGGCGGTCCCCGCAGGGGCGCTGACCGGGGCGCAGTCCTGGCTCAACGTCAAACTGGGCACCGACCGCAACACCGCACTGTTCATACCGTTCCTCATCGCGTTCGGCGTCCTGGGCGTGGTCATGTCGGTACTCATCGTCGGCAACGTCGTCGCCGGCGCGGTCGGTGTCAGTACGCGACGGATCGGCATCCTCAAGGCCATCGGATTCACCCCGGCCCAGGTCGTACGGGCCTACATGGGCCAGGCCCTGGTCCCCGCGGCGGTCGGCACCGTGATCGGGGTCGTCGCAGGCAACGCCCTCGCCATCCCGGTGCTCTCCACGACCAACCAGCTCTACGGCACGAACACCTCGGGCGTTGCCCCCCAGGTCGATGTCGCGGTGATCGCCGGAGCACTCGGCCTGACGGCCGTGACCGCCTGGGCGGCCGCCCTTCGGGCGGGCCGGTTGCGCACCGTCGATGCGCTCGCCGTCGGGCGCACCCCGCGCCCCGGCCGCGGCCAGCGGGCAGCCCGGCTGGCAGCACGGCTCCCGCTGCCCCGGCCGGTCAGCCTCGGCCTCGCCCACCCCTTCGCCCGCCCCGCACGCACCGCCGCGATGGTCGCAGCGATCGTGTTTGGCGCCACCGCCGCCACATTCGCCATCGGTGTAGGCGCTTCTTTGGCCCAGGTGCAGGCCGCGAAGAACCACGACAACGCCGATGTCATCGTCCCCACGTTCGCCCCGCAGTCCGGGCATGGACGCGTCGCTCGCAACCGGGGACCGCGGACGCCGACCTCAGCCGATCCCGCCGCCATCACTGCGGCGGTCAACGCGCAGACCGGGACCCGGGCCTACTACGGCACCGCCGAGACAGAGGTGAGCGTCGCGGGCGTGACCGGTTCCACCACCGTCTTCGCCTTCACCGGAAACGCCTCCTGGGCCGGCTACCGGATGATCTCGGGAAGCTGGTTCCACGGTCCCGGCCAGGCAGTCGTGCCCACCACGTTCCTGACCGCCACGGGCACCCGCGTCGGGGACACCGTCACGCTGGAGGACTACGGCAAGGCGGTCCCGGTCCGTATCGTCGGCGAGGTCTTCGACCCCCACACTCAGACCATGGAGGTCCTCACCGACGCCGGGACGCTCGCCGCCGCGGAGCCGAACCTGCACCCTGACACCTACTCCATCGCCGTCAAGCCCGGCACGGAGGTGCGCGGCTACATCCACAAACTCGACACCGCGCTACGGCCTTTGGGCGTCAGCGCCCAAAGCGACCAGTTCCAGGGCAACAGCGATGTGATCCTCGCCTTGGACGCGCTGACCGCCATCCTCACACTGATGCTCGTCGCCACCGCCGGGCTGGGCGTGCTGAACGCGGTCGTGCTCGACACCCGCGAACGCGTCCACGACCTCGGCGTCCACAAGGCGCTGGGCATGACACCTCGACAGGCCGTCACCATGGTCATCGCGTCCGTCGTGGTGATCGGCCTGACCGGCGGCGCCACCGGCGTTCCCGTCGGGGCGGCCCTGCAGGCGACGATCGTGCCCGCCATGGGCCACAGCGCAGGAATCAACATGCCCGCCTCGGTTATCGACGTCTATCACCCGACCGAACTGGTCCTGCTCGGACTCGGCGGTCTGCTCATCGCCGTCCTGGGTGCCCTCCTGCCCGCGGGATGGGCCGCCCGGACCCGCACTGCCACCGCCCTACGCACCGAATAGAACCGGAGCTCGAAACAAAAGTGCTGGGCTGCTGTCCGCGAGGAACACGCGGACAGCACCCGATGCTCTAGGTTGCGACGATGCCTAGCGTTGGCTGCCACCTGCCGAAGCGCCGCGCTGCAAGTGTCGGGAAACGAACGTCTGCCGACACTCGGGTTGGCGATCACGAACCTACAGGTGGGCAGTGTCGGCAACTCGCGTCGGAAATCAACGTCGGAGAACGATCCTTCGGGTAGTTTCCGACGATGCTCATTGGCTACTGCCGCACATCGACGGCCGACCAGAACCCCGATCATCAGATCGACGCACTACTCCGCCATGGCGTCGACCGCGACAACATCCACGTCGATGTCGCCAGCGGCGCGAAAGCGTCCCGCCCGAAGCTGGACCTCGTCATGCAGCTGCTGCGCCCGGGCGACACGTTGAAGGTGACCCGGCTCGACCGGCTCTCCCGCTCGGTGCTGCACCTGGTGACCCTCGGCGCCGAGCTGCGCGAGCGGAGTATCGGGCTGCACGTCATCGAGCAGGGCATCGACACCGCCACCATGGAGGGCCGGGCGATGTTCGGGATGCTGTCCGTACTCGCTGAGCTCCAGCGGGAGCTGATCGTGGCGAACACGAACGACGGGCTCGCCTCCGCGCGGGCCCGGGGGCGGGTCGGCGGGCGTCGGCCGAAGCTCACAGCGGACCAGGCCGCGCTTGCCCAACGGCTCTACGACGAGCGGGAGAAGACCGTCCAGCAGATCGCCGACATGTTCGGCGTCCCCCGGTCGACGGTGTACGGGCACCTCGACAAGACCAAGACCGTCCCCCGCCAGCCGAAGAAGACCGTCACGGTAAAGCCCTGAAAGCTACCGGCGGGTTACTTGTTTCCTGGTGCCCGAGCTAGGACTACGGGGCCAAGACCACTGCCACGACGCCCTGAACATCACTGACCCTCGCCGTTTGCGGCTGGTGACACAGTTCTTACTGGCACCCCAACTCCAGCGGCGCTGCCTCGAACGCGGCGTGTTCTGCTCACTCGACGAGCTGGAGACCGCCCTGGAGGACTGGATCAAGACCTGGAACGAGCAGGCCAGGCCTTTCAAGTGGACCAAGACCGCAGACCAGATCATCGACCGCATCTGCCGCTACTGCGACAGGATCTCCGGACCGGGACACTAGAGCTTCTCCACCGGCGCGTACCGCAGCAGCAGCCGCTTCGGTTTGACGTCGCCGAAGTCGACCGTGGCCTCCGCGTTCGCGCCCGTGCCCTTGACGCCGACGACCGTGCCCAGTCCGAACTGGTCGTGCGTGACCCGGTCGCCGACGGCCAGCGAGACCACCGGCTTCTCTCCCGCGGACCGGCGGGTCGCGAAGCCGGACGCGCCGGCCGCCGAGGACCGCGAGCGGGACGAGGACAGCGAGGCCGCCACCCCGGACACCGGTCCGGAGGAGACGGGCGCGGTGGCCCCCGTCCGCTTCCAGTCCACGTGCGTCGGCGGGATCTCCTCCAGGAACCGGGAGGGCGGGTTGTACGAGGGCTGTCCCCAGGCGCTGCGCAGCGAGGACCGGGTGAGGTACAGCCGCTCCCGCGCGCGCGTGATGCCGACGTAGGCGAGCCGGCGTTCCTCCTCCAGCTCCTTGGTCTGACCGAGGGCGCGCATGTGCGGGAAGACGCCGTCCTCCATGCCGGTCAGGAAGACGACCGGGAACTCCAGGCCCTTGGCGGTGTGCAGGGTCATCAGCGTGATGACTCCCGAGCCGTCCTCCTCCTCGTCGGGGATCTGGTCGGAGTCGGCGACCAGGGCGACCCGCTCCAGGAAGTCGGAGAGCCCGGCCGGCGCGGCGGCCTCGCCCTCCGCCTCCTCGGTCTCCTGCTCGAACTCCAGGGCCACCGCGGCGAGTTCCTGGAGGTTCTCGATCCGGGTCTCGTCCTGCGGGTCGGTGGAGGCCTGCAACTCGGCGAGGTAGCCGGTGCGTTCGAGCACCGCCTCCAGGACCGTCGCCGGACCGGCGCCCGACTCGACGATCGTGCGCAGCTCCTCCATGAGCGCGTTGAACCGCTTCACGGCGTTCGTCGACCGCGAGGCCATGCCGTACGCCTCGTCGACGCGTTTGAGGGCCTGCGGGAAGCTGATCTTCTCCCGCTGGGAGAGGGCGTCGATCATCGCCTCGGCGCGGTCGCCGATGCCCCGCTTGGGCACGTTGAGGATCCGGCGCAGCGGCACCGAGTCCTCCGGGTTGGCCAGCACGCGCAGGTAGGCCAGGACGTCCCGGACCTCCTTGCGCTCGTAGAAGCGGACGCCGCCGACGACCTTGTAGGGCAGGCCGACGCGGATGAAGATCTCTTCGAAGACACGGGACTGTGCGTTGGTGCGGTAGAAGACGGCGACGTCGCCCGCCTTCGCGTCGCCCGCGTCCGTCAGACGGTCTATCTCGTCGGCGACGAACTGCGCCTCGTCGTGCTCGGTGTCGGCGACATAGCCGGTGATGCGCGCGCCCGCGCCCGCGTTGGTCCACAGGTTCTTGGGACGGCGGGACTCGTTGCGCTCGATGACCGCGTTGGCGGCGGACAGGATCGTCTGCGTGGAGCGGTAGTTCTGCTCCAGCAGGATCGTCGTGGCGTTCGGGTAGTCCTCCTCGAACTGGAGGATGTTGCGGATCGTCGCACCCCGGAAGGCGTAGATCGACTGGTCGGCGTCACCGACGACGCACAGCTCGGCGGGCGGGACGTCGTACTCGCTCGGCGGGACGTCCACGGGGTGCTCGGAGGTGCCGACCAGCTCGCGCACCAGGGCGTACTGGGCGTGGTTGGTGTCCTGGTACTCGTCGACCAGGACGTGCCGGAACCGGCGGCGGTAGTGCTCGGCGACGTCCGGGAAGGCGCGCAGCAGGTTGACCGTCGTCATGATCAGGTCGTCGAAGTCGAGGGCGTTCGCCTCGCGCAGCCGCGACTGGTACATGGCGTAGGCCTGCGCGAGGGTCTTCTCGAAACCGTCGGTGGCCTGCGCGGCGAAGTCCTCCTCGTCGATCAGCTCGTTCTTCAGGTTGCTGATCTTGGCGCTGAAGGACTTGGGCGGGTAGCGCTTGGGGTCGAGGTCCAGGTCGCGGCAGACCAGGGCCATCAGGCGCTTGGAGTCGGCGGCGTCGTAGATCGAGAACGACGACGTGAAGCCGAGCCGCTTGCTCTCACGGCGCAGGATGCGCACGCACGAGCTGTGGAAGGTCATCACCCACATCGCGTTCGCGCGCGGGCCGACGAGCGCTTCGACGCGCTCCTTCATCTCGCCCGCGGCCTTGTTGGTGAAGGTGATCGCGAGGATCTGCCCCGGGTGCACGTGCCGCTCGGCGAGGAGGTGGGCGATGCGGTGGGTGAGCACGCGCGTCTTGCCGGAGCCGGCGCCGGCCACGATCAGCAGCGGGGCGCCGGCGTGCGTGACGGCCGCGCGCTGGTTGTCGTTCAGGCCCTCCAGGAGCGCCGCCGCGTCCAGGACCGGGCGGGGGGCGCCGTCGCGGTAGTGGGCGTCCCGGTCCGGGGGCAGGTCGAACTTCCCGCCGAACAGATCGTCCGGAACCGACTCCGGTCCGTGATCGTTCTCGGGCGGCGGCGGGGGCTCCTCCTCGGGGGCGCGGGGGCCCTGGAGGTCCGCCAGGAAGCTGTCGTCAAAGAGGCTGCTCATCGCTCTACGAGTCTAGGGGGCACCACTGACAACCGGCTGCCGTCCCCGGAATCTGCCGCATTCACCCTCCGGGAGAGCGTCGTCACGATCCGTCGACCGCGGCGCCCGAAGCGCGCCGGCCCGGCACAAGGTCACGAAAATGTATCGGGCATATCACCCATCATCCTTCACACGGACCACACCGGTTGGCTACCGTGCCGACAGGCCGCAGGACCCCCACCGGCGAACGACGCCGGGCCGCGCGGCCTCCGCCCAGTCCGGCGCGCCCGCTCGCGCAGTCCGGAACCGGGGACCCACCGAAGTCCAGGGGTGAATCGGCCCGGCTCTCCGCGGGGAAGCAGGCCGTCGGGCAGCCCTTCCGGTCTGCACCGCCCGAACCCTCCCCAGAGCCTGGACGGCCCGGGAGGGACCCCACCGCCGACCCGGTAAGCGGAGCACTGGAAGGAGTCGTCCCCCTTGGCGTCGCAGCACCGCAAGCCGCGCTCCGCGGGCGCGCGCGTGGCAGGCATACGCACCCCCGCCTTCGCCACCGCCGCCCTGACGTCCGTGGCTCTGCTCTCCCAGACGGCGAACGCCGCTCCGTCGGGCGACGGCACGCCGAGCCTGGAGGAGGTCGAGAAGAAGGTCGGCGACCTCTACCGCCAGGCGGAGTCGGCGACCGAGAAGTACAACGCCGCCAAGGAGAAGACGACCAAGCAGCGCAGGCGCGCCGACTCCCTCCTCGACGACGTCGCCCAGCGCACCCAGAAGCTCAACGAGGCGCGTGAGGAGCTGGGTTCCCACGCGGCGGCCCAGTACCGCACCGGCGCCTCCGCGCCCGACACGGCGACATTCCTGCTCGCGGACACCCCGCAGGACTACTTCGACCAGAACCAGCTGATGAGCCGGGTCACCGACCGCCAGAAGGGCGCGGTCGACGACTACGTCGCCGAGCAGTCGGCGACGATGAAGAAGCGCCAGGAGGCCGCCGAGAGCCTCACGGCGCTCACCGACACGCAGAGCGACCTCAGGACCGCGAAGGCCACCGTCCAGAAGAAGCTCGCCGACGCGCGCGAGCTGCTGTCCCGGCTGACGGCCCAGGAGAAGGCGCGTCTGGCGGCGATCGAGAAGCAGCGGCAGGAGGAAGCCGCGCGCAAGGCGGCCGAGCTCGCCCGGCGGCAGGCGGCCGCACAGTCCGCGCAGGCCGCGGCGCGGCAGGAGAGCGGCGGCGTCCCGTCGGCCGCGGGGAGCGGATCGTCGTCCCCCGCACCCTCCGTCCCCGCCCCGGCCTCCGTCCCCGCCCCGGTCTCGCCCGCCGACCCGTCGTACGACGCCAAGGCCGAGAAGGCGCTCGCCTTCGCCCGCGCGCAGATCGGCAAGCCGTACGTCTGGGGAGCCATGGGCCCCGGCTCCTACGACTGCTCGGGGCTCACCCGGGCCGCCTGGCAGGCCGCCGGCGTCACGCTCCCGCGCACCACGTACGACCAGGCGAACGCCGGCGCCACGGTCTCCCTCGCCGACGCCCGCCCCGGTGACCTGGTCTTCTTCTACGACGACGTCAGCCACGTCGGCCTCTACGTCGGCAATGGCATGATGATCCACGCCCCGAAACCGGGCGCGTACGTCCGCGAGGAGTCGATCTACTACGACGGCGGGTCCGGCATCCACAGCGTGGTCCGCCCGGCCTGAGATCCCGCGCGGGGGCGCGACCCGACGTCCCCGCCGGGCATGCGCGCGTTTTTCCGGCTCCCCGCGCGCGTGCCCCACCCGTGCCGCGGGACGGGCTCCCTAGCATCGGCGCATGTCCGGGTCCCGCGCTCTCCCCCCACCCCGTCCCGTGTCCCGCGGCCGCACCCCGCTGCGCGAGCGGTGGGCGCGGCGGCAGCCGGCGGCCGGGGCCGCAGTGATGGCCACCGGGATCGTTTCGGTCGGCCTGCATCTGACGGGCTACGAGGCGGTGTCCCGCGTCACCCTGGCGATGACGGCCGCCGCCTGGGCGGTGCTGGCGGCGGACTTCGCCGCCCGGCTGGTGCTGGAGCGCGAACGGTGGCTGGCCGAGGCGAGGACGCCGGGCGCGCCGACCGCCGTGGCCGCGACGACGGTGCTCGGCGCCCGCCTCTCGTCCCTCGGCCGGCAGACCGCGGCCGAGGCGCTGCTGGCTCTGGCGGCGGTGCTGTGGCCCGTGCTGCTCGTGATCGTCGTACGGCGCTGGCGGCGGGGCATGCCCGGCTCGGTGTTCCTGTGCTGCGTGGCCACCCAGGGCCTCGCCGTGCTCGGCGCGGCCCTCGCTCGGGCCCAGGGGGCGGCCTGGCTCGCGCACACCGCGCTCGTGCTGTTCGGGCTCGGGCTCGTGCTCTACTGCGCCGCCCTGCCCCTGTTCGACCTGCGCCAGGTGACCGAGGGCGCCGGGGACCAGTGGGTCGCCGGCGGCGCGCTCGCCGTCTCGGCGCTCGCGGGAGCGGAACTCCTCACGGCCGACGCCGGCGGTCAGCACCTGTGGAACGACGACGACGCGGGCGTCCTGCGCTCGCTGACCGTGGCGCTGCTCGCGCTCGACCTGGCCTGGTACGTCGTCCTGCTGGCCGCCGAGGTGCGCCGGCCGCGGCCGCGCTACGACGGGCGCCGCTGGTCGACGGCCTTCCCGATGGGCATGACGGCGGCGGCGGCCCTGTCCGTGGCCGACGCCGCGGACGTCCCGTGGCTCACGGGGCCGGGCGAGGTCCTGCTGTGGGTCGCGGTGGCGGCATGGCTGACCGTCGCCGCGGCGGCCGTGGCCCACGCCGGCCGGGGGGTCAGGTCCAGAGCACCGCGATGAAGACGTTCGCCACGGTCAGCAGTCCGACCAGGCCGAAGAGGGGCTTCTCCACCCGCTCGTCGTCCCGCTTCACATAGACGAGGCCGAGGATCACGATCAGCAGGGCGAGCTTCACGCCGATCTTGATGTTGTCGACGGGCTGGTCGTCGGCCTGGTTGAGGCCGACCAGGATCGCACCGGTCACCAGCATCGTGGCCGCGCCGTGCAGCATCGCGGGGACGAAGCGGGCGGCGTCCTGGCCCATCGCCTTCATCTGCGTGAGGAACCCGCCCAGGAGCGCGGCGATGCCGATGATGTGCAGGCCGACGAAGAGATGGATGAGTACGTCCATGAAGCGGATGCTAATCAGCGCACGGCCCAGGCCCTACACCGCCCCTCACCCGGGCCCGGATCACCGCCCCCTCCGCGACGGCCGCGCACCCACCCACCCCCGCCCGTTCCCACCCACCTCCGCTGCTCCGGCCGACCCGCCGACTCAACCGCCGCAACCACCACGGCTGCCGCAACCGCCGCGGCCAGCCCGTCCGCCCCGACCACGTCATGCATATATGCGCCATAGCACTCCTCCACCAGGGCACGCCCACCGAATCACCGCTTCGGTCAGCGCGCCGTGCGAAGCGGGCGCGCCGGGTTCGAAGAGTCGGCCACATACGGTCAGCCGGCAGTCCGCTCGCGTCACTTCCGCACATCGCGTTACCCGACCGACACCTTCGGGCCTAGCGTCCTCCCCCAGGTGACCGGCTCCCCACCGCCGCCCGGGCCAGGGGCGGCAGTCGGCCACCACCGCCGAGAGGCCCGGCGGCGTCCCGCTCCCCCGTGCGGGGCGTCGCCGGGCACGTCGAGCACTGCGGGGCCGTCCGTCCGCTCCCCCGACGGCCCTGCGGTTCGACCGAGGCGGTCGTACGAAAGGACGTGCAGTCCCAGTGGCAGCGCACCGCAAGCCCCGACAGCGCTCGCTCGGCGGCCATACGGCCCGTACCGCGTTCACACTCGCTCTCGCGGGCGTCGCGACGGCGACGGCCTTCGACGGGACCGGACAGGCCGAGCCGAACCTGTCCCCGGCCGAGGTCAAGGCGAAGGTGGCCAAGCTGTACCAGGAGGCCGAGGAAGCCACCGAGAAGTACAACGGCGCGCAGGAGAAGGCGACCGCGGCCGAACAGCGGCTGGCGACGATGCGGGACGAGGCGGCGCGCAAGGAGCAGAAGCTCAACACGGCGCGCGATGCGCTGGGTTCGATGGCCGCGGCGCAGTACCGCAGCAGCGGGCTCGACCCCGCCGTGCAACTGGCGCTCTCCGACGACCCCGACCGCTACCTCGACGGCGCCGCCTTCGCCGAGCGGGCCGGCGACCGCCAGTCCGCCGCCGTCGCCCGGGTCCGCGAACAGCTGCGCGAGATCGAGCAGCTGCGCGGTGCCGCGCGCGTCGAACTGACCTCGCTCAAGGCCCGTCGGGAGGAGCTGCGGACCCAGAAGACGGCGATCACCGCCAAACTGGACGCCGCCCGCAAGCTGTTGTCCCGGCTGACGGCGCCCGAGCGGGCCCGGATCGGCGAGGCGGACGGCGGCACCGCCGACGGCGCCTCCCGCGCCTCCCGTACCTCGACGAGCGGACGCGCCCACCTGCCGCCGCCCGGGTCCGCCGGCGCCGAGGCTCCCAACTCCCGTGCGGCGGCGGCCGTCGCCTACGCCTACTCCAAGCTCGGCAGCCCGTACGTGTGGGGCGCGACCGGCCCGAACGCCTTCGACTGCTCGGGGCTCGTCCTCGCCTCCTACCGCTCCGCCGGGGTCTCCCTGCCCCGCACCACATACGCCCAGATCGGAGCGGGACAACGCGTCTCGCGCTCCGAACTCCGCCCGGGCGACCTGGTGTTCTTCTACTCGGGCATCTCCCACGTCGGCCTCTACATCGGCAACGGCCAGATGATCCACGCCCCGAACCCGTCGGCCCCGGTCCGCGTGGCCCCGATCGACGAGATGCCGTTCGCGGGGGCCACGCGGGTGGTGTGAGGAACCGGCGGGCGGAACGGGGCTCCTACAGCTTGTCCCAGACGTCCCCGCCGGCGATCGCCCTCAGTTGCTTCAGCGTGAGGGGCGGAGTGGCCCGGGTCGGCGCGGTCAGCCGCCCGTTGCTGTTGTACGCGGTGACCGTGACGCGCAAACCGTCCGGACGGACAGCCGTGACGAACCGGCGCATGATGCCCTTCTCACCCCACGGGTCAGGCCCGCACTCGACAACCTGGGGTCTCCGGGGGGTTCCATCTATGTCCGGGTCACACCAGCCTTCGCGCCGTGGCCCAGCGGGTCAGCTCGTGACGGTTGGACAGCTGGAGCTTGCGCAGCACCGCCGAGACGTGCGACTCGACCGTCTTGACGGAGATGAAGAGCTGTTTGGCGATCTCCTTGTAGGCGTAGCCGCGGGCGATGAGCCGCAGCACCTCGCGCTCGCGCTGGGTGAGACGATCGAGGTCCTCGTCGACCGGCGGGGCGTCGGTGGAGGCGAAGGCGTCGAGGACGAACCCGGCCAGGCGCGGCGAGAAGACCGCGTCGCCCTCCTGCACCCGGAAGATCGAGTTCACCAGGTCGGCCCCCGTGATCGTCTTGGTGACATAGCCCCGCGCGCCGCCGCGGATCACCCCGATCACGTCCTCCGCCGCGTCCGACACGGACAGGGCCAGGAAGCGTACGGGCCGCTCGGCGTCGGCCATCAGCGGGGCGCAGCGGCGCAGTACCTCGACGCCGCCGCCGCCCGGCAGGTGGACGTCGAGGAGGACCACCTCGGGTCGCGTCGCGGTGATGACCGTGACCGCCTGGTCGACGTCCGCCGCCTCGCCGACGACTTCGACGCCGGTCTGCTCGGTCTGGCCGATCTCGGCCTGCACGCCCGTGCGGAACATGCGGTGGTCGTCGACGAGGACCACACGCACCCGGCGTCCGCCCGCCCCGTCGCCGGGGGTCTGCGCCGGCCCTCCGGCCTCCCCCGCTTCCGCGGCGCCGTTCGTGCCGTTCGCGTCGGTCGTGCCGTTCGCGTCCGTCGTGTCCGTCGGGTCGCTCATGACGTCTTCTCCGCCCTCTCCATCTCCAGCTCGATCTCGGTGCCGCCGTCCGGGACCGCCCGCAGCCGCGCGGTGCCGCCGTGACGCTCCATCCGGCCGATGATCGATTCTCTGACGCCCATACGGTCGGCGGGTATCGAGTCGAGGTCGAAGCCCGGGCCGCGATCGCGGACGGACACGAAGACCGTCCTGCCCTCGACTTCGGCATAGACCTGCACGGCGCCGCCGTCGCCACCGTACTTGGCCGCGTTCACCATCGCCTCGCGCGCGGCCTGCATCTGTGCCCCGACCCGTTCGTCGAGCGCGCAGTCGCCGACCACCACGACCTCGATGGGCACACCGTGCTTGTCCTCCACCTCGGCGGCGCTGCGGCGCACCGCGTCGGCGACCGTGGTCGGCTCGTCGGCCTCGTCCTTGCCGGTCCCCTCGGGTTTGTAGAGCCAGGTGCGCAGGTCGCGCTCCTGGGCGCGGGCGAGACGGCGCACCTCGCCGACGTTCTCCGCGTTGCGCTGGATCAGGGTCAGGGTGTGCAGCACCGAGTCGTGGACGTGGGCGGCGACCTCCGCCCGCTCCTGGGCGCGGATGCGCATCAGCCGCTCCTCGGAGAGGTCCTGGGTCATACGGACCAGGTAGGGGCCGGCGAGGAGCGTGATGCCGACGATCACGGCGAGGGCCGCCTGCAGAACGGAGCCGAGGTGGGTCGCGGAGCCCTGCAGGACGAAGGTGCCGGAGACGCCTGCCGTGACCAGCAGGACGCCGGCCCCCGCGCGCAGGAGCGTGAGAGTGCGGCGCTTGCGGCCGACCTCGACCCAGCGGGCCCGGCGCGCGTTGTCCGCCTGCCGCCAGACCAGGGCGACGCCCGCGCCGACGAGCACGGCGGGGACGAGGTAGGCCTTGGCGCCGCTGCCCAGATTCACGTTGGTCACGAAGACCGTGGCGACCACGACCATGAGGAGCAGGGCGACGATCTGCCCCTTGTCGGGTTTGCGGGCGACGAGTCTGCGGCGGCCGTCGGGCGCGGTCTCGGTGACGACGAGCGCGGGCGGCTTCTGGTCTCCGACGCCTCCGACGCCGAGCGGCACGAAGAACCAGAAGGCCGCGTAGAGCAGGGCGCCGAGGCCGTCCGCCATGAACAGGCCCGCGAAGACGAGCCGCACCCATACGACGGGCAGGCCGAGATGCCCGGCGAGCCCCCGCGCCACGCCACCCAGCCAGCGTCCGTCGCTGCTGCGGTAGAGCTTGCGCGGCGGCCGCGGTTCGACGAGTGGCGCTGCTGCGGCTTCCGGCATGCCAACGATGGTCACACGGGCCGCGGGCCCGGGCATCAGGGTTCTCCCCCGAGACGTCCCTGATCTTCGGAGCGCCCGCCCGTCGAACGCGTCCCCGGCCGCGGATCAGGGCCGATATCAGGGTCCGACCAGGGTTGTTCCGGCTGCCACGAGGGCGGTCCGCCCGCCACCATGGAGTCATGACAGATCACCAGCACGCCGCGGACGCCGTGCCCGACGGGGGCGCCGCGCCCGACGCGGCCGCCCCGTCCTCCGGCGCCTCGGGCGCCGCCGGTGACCCGCCTCGCGCGCACGAGAAGCACGGAGAGCAAGGAGAGCCCGCAGAGCAGGGGACGCGGGGAACGCAGGGGACGCAGAGAAAGCAGGGAGGCCGCGATGCAGACGGCCTGACAGCGGCAGAGGCAGCGGCGGCTGCCGCGACGGCGGCTGCCGCGACGGCGGCTGCCGCTGCGGCGACCGCCGACGGGGACGGTGACACCGGCGGGGACGGTGACACCGGCGGGGACGGCGGACGGGGAGCAGGCGCTCCGACGGCTCCCGGACTCCTGTCGAAGTTCCGGCGGGACCGCGAGCACAAGATGCTCGCGGGGGTGTGCGCGGGCCTCGGGCGGCAGTGCGACATGGACCCGGTGATCTTCCGGATCACGCTCGCCGTGCTCTCGGCGACCGGCGGCATCGGTCTCATCTTCTACGGTTTCGCCTGGCTCTTCGTTCCCTACGCCGACGACGGGCAGAACGAGGTGCGCAAGCTCCTGACCGGCCGGGTCGACGGCCAGGCCCTCGCGGCCGTGCTGTTCGCGCTGGTCGGCTGCGGGGTGTTCCTGTCGATGCTGAGCAACGGCAGCGTGCTCACGTTCGCCGTGGTCGTCTCGCTGCTCCTCGCGGGCGCCGGGTACTGGTCGCGGCACCGGGATTCCTCCGACCCCGACCCGCTGGCCGCGCAGGCCGTGGCCGACGCCCCGCCGGAGGCGCAGGCGCCGCCCGTGCCCGCCGCCTACCCGTCGTGGTGGCGCGACCCCATAGTCAAGGACGGCACCCACGACGGGGGCACCGGCTACCTGTGGGGCCCTTCCGTCCCCCGCGGCCGGGACTTCATGGCGGACGTCGACGTCCAGCTCACCGGCCACCGCCGCCGTGAGGACATACGCACCTCGCGCGAGCCGTACGTCCGGCCGTCGGGCCCGCGGTGGATCGGCGGCTGGCTGTTCCTGCTCGCGCTGCTCGCGGGCGGCCTGGTCTCCAGGCTCAACTGGCACGGGCACCCGCTCGGCACCAGTCTGCAGGCCGGCCTTGCGGCGGCGCTCATCGTGCTCGGCGCGGGCATCGCGGTCAGCTCGTTCCTGGGGCGTACGGGCGCGGGATCGATGTTCCTGGCCATCGTCACGGCGTGCCTGCTGGCCGGCACGGCCGTACTGCCGAGGAACATCGGCACGCACTGGACCGACACGACCTGGCGGCCCACGACGGTGGCGGAGCTGCGGACGGACTACGACCTGGGCACGGGCGACGGCACTTTGGACCTGTCCCGGCTGGACCTGGCCAAGGGGCAGACGGTCAGCACGGACGCCGAGGTGGGAGCCGGCCGGCTGCGGGTGATCGTGCCGCCGGACGTGACGGTGAAGGCGAGGATCGACGTGGGGCTGGGCGACGTCCAGTTGCCGGGCGACGACGAGAAGGACGTGGACGTGGAGCCGCGCAAGCACAAGGAGGTCACCTTGCGGCCGGCCTCGGGACGGCCGGAGGCGGGGACCATCGATCTGGACCTTCGGGTCGGAGTGGGACAGGCGGAGGTGGCCCGTGCTGCGTCATGAGTTCCGGCCCGGTCGGCTGGTCGCCGGCGCCGCCTTCGTCCTCGCGGGCGTCATCTTCGCGGGCGACGCGGGCGGGTTGTGGGAGGCGCAGTGGTTCGTGATGATCCCGGTCGTCATGGCCGGCCTCTGTCTGGCGGGCGTGACGGGCGCGGTGGCCGGGGGCGTCCGCAGACGGCGAGGCCGGTCCGGCCGGGCCGCTCCCACCGGAACCGACGCCACAACGCCGCTGTGACCGGCCCGCACCGCGACACCTCGCCGCCGTGACCGGCCCGAGCCGCGTCGCCTGGCAGCCCAGGCCTCCGGTCCGGGCGTGCGGCTCAGGCCTCTAGCCGAGGCCGCCCGCTCGTCGTTGGCGTCGCCGGGAACGCCAGGCGGCGTCGAGGGAGAGGACGGGGGCGCCCGCGAGGACGAAAGGCAGCCAGGCCATCAAATATGGGAGGTCGTTGCCCAGGTAGTACGGGTCCGAGGCCCAGCTCACCGTCAGCCACAGGCTGAGCGAGATCAGCGTGCCGCCCAGTGCGGCGAGCCGGGTGAGGACGCCGAGCAGGACGCCTATGCCGACGGAGAGTTCGCCGAAGGCCATGGCGTAGCCGAAGCCGACCGGGCTCTTGAGGGCCAGATCGACCATGGCCGGGATGGCGGAGGAGTCACGGACGGCGCGCATGGTCTCGCCGATCGAGCCGGCGCCGCTCGCCTTCAGGAAGGCGGGGTCGGTGAGCTTGTCGAGGCCGGCGTAGACGAAGGTCACGCCGAGGAAGATCCTCAGAGGGAGGAGGGCGTAACGGGCGGCGGTGTCCCGCCGACTGTGGCCGCCCCCGTCGAGATAGGGAGGATAGGTGTCCGTCCGCGCACTGTGAGTCATCGCCCGTAGCCGCCTCTCGCCCGGAGTGGTGGGACCCTCGACAGACCATACGTACGGCATGGCGGGGTGCACTCAAAGGTGTGCACGGGCTCCGCAGGACACCGGTTCACCGGCCCCGGCCCCGACCCCGGGCCGGGAGGCGGCGGGGCCGGCCGGTGACGTCGGCCGGTGACGTCGGTCGGTGACGTCGGCCGGTGACGTCGGCCGGTGACGTCGGCCGGTGACGTCGGCCGGTGACGTCGGCCGGTGACGTCGGCCGGTGACGTCGGCCGGTGACGTCGGTGGCTGAGGTCGGTGGCTGAGGTCGGTCGGTGACGTCGGTGGCTGAGGTCGGTCGGTGAGGTCAGTCGGTGACGTCGATCGCGTACCGGTTGGTCTCCACTCCGGCCGCGGTGACGACCTGGACCTCCACCCGCCCGGGCTCCACGTCCGCCGGCACGGGCACGGTGAGGACGTCGTCGCCGGGGTTGCTGAAGCCGCCCGTGACGGGGACCAGCGGGACGTGCACATGGACCGGGCCGATGCGGACGACCATGCGGGAGAGTCGGTCGGCGGTCTGGGCGCCGGGCGGGACGAATCCGGCGCCGCGGATCTCGATGTCGTCGCCGGTGCGGATCGGGGCGTCGAGGTCGCCGGCCTCGCGGGAGCGGACGACGGAGAGGATGACGGGTCGGCCGCCCTCGGCGTACTTGCCGGCCAGGTAGGTCGCGGCCGAGACGAGAACGACGACCGCCAGGCCCCAGGGCAGGTCGGGCAGCTGGTCGGGGCGGCGGGCCAGGCGCACCGCGGCGAAGGCGAGGGCGACGGCGCCGATCACGGCGTACTGGATGTCGGCGAACGCGCCGCGGCCGGCGTCGTCGGTGAGCAGGTCGGCCGCCCGGGGGCGGTGGGCGCGGACCTTCTGCAGCCGCTGTCCGAGGACGCGCAGGCCGACCACACGGCGCACCAGCACGGCGATCCCGCAGACCACGGCGAGGACGGTCACCGTGCCCGCGCCGCGTGCGAGGTCGAGCCCGGCGATCAGCGCGTCGCGTTCGGCGTGGCCGGAGGCGGCGGCGAGCCGGCCCACCAGGACCAGCACCGCGTAGGCCACGAACAGCACCCAGGCGGCGGCGACCGCGCGGGAGGTGGAGAGCCGGTTGTCCTCGCCGATCACGGGCGCCAGCGCCCCGCCGCGCGCCCGGTGGAACCAGGAGGCGACGGTCAGCGCGCCGGCGACGACGAGTGCGGCGAGGAGTCCGGCCGTGCGGGCGGCCGTCCAGCCCGCGCCGACGGCGGTCAGGGACTGCACCAGCAGCAGCGTGACGACCGCCGCCCACACGGTGGTCGCGGTGCGCCGCCACAGGCGGCCGAGCCAGGCCTCGCCCTCGGCGCGGCCGCGTTGCGCGACCAGTTCCGCGGACTGCGTGAGCTCCTCGGAGACCCACTGGCGGGACGCCGACACCGAGTGGGCGACGGCGGCCGGCAGGCCCTGTCCCGCGGCGAACTCGTCCCGCCTCAGCAGGAACGCGGCGACCGCGCGCCGGTGTCCCTCGCGTGCCCCGAGGGGACAGTCCTCGCAGGTGCAACCGCCTTCGTGCGGGCCCGCACCCGGGCCCGGGCCCGCGCCCTGTCTCGCCTCCTGCACCGCCACGTCCGACGCCCTGCCTTCCCCACGACCCGATCGGATGGCGGCCCCGGAAAGCCCTCTGAAGGTCCCGGTCGCCACCCTGTGAACAACTCCCCTGCGATGTCCGCGAATTGTGCCCTACGACACACCCTGTGTGTCCGGCAGGTCTGGTCAGGGCGGGTGAAGCCGGGCAGGCCGTGTTGACCCGGCTGCGAGAATTTCCCCATGGCCGAGATCATCCAGCGTCACGGGACCTGGGCCTTCGACGGCACGACGGTGAGGATCACACCGGGACTGCATCGCTCCGTGCCGCTGTTCCGGCAGACGTACGGGGAGATCGCCGTGCCGCTGGAGGCGGTCGCCGGGATCGTCTACGAGCCCGAACGCCGGCGTGGGCGGTTGCGGATGCGGTTGCGCGAGGGGGCCGACCCGCTGCTGCAGGCGACCGGCGGCCGGCTGCCGGACGCGGCCGACCCCTATCGGCTCACGGTGGACACGGACCGCTCGGGAATCGCCGAGTACCTCGCCGAGGAGATCCGGCACGCGCTGCTGCTGGACCGGATCACGGACGCGCCGACCACGGCGTATCTCCTGCCGGGTCCGCCGGTGCCGGTGTCGGTGCGGTCCTCCGACGGCACCGTCTCCTTCGACGGCGTCCAGGTGCGGATCGACTGGGCGGACACCTCGGACCGGGTGAAGCGGGCGACCGGACCCCGCGTGCTCGACGTCGGCGACCTGGTGCGGGTCGAGTGGCTGCCCAACTCTGGGCTGGACGACGGCTTCCTGCGCTTCGTGACCCGCGAGACGGTGTTCTCGAAGCTGCCTGCCGAGAAGGACCCGTACGCCCTGGACCTGTGGGGCAATGTGAGCCGCGACCTGCTGACGGCGCTGGTGGCGACGGCCGTCACCGCACGTCTCCCGCACCCCTCGGCCCGCGCCGACCCCGAGCCCGGGGACGAACCGGAGCGCGCGGACCGCGTCGCGGGCCGGGGACGGCGGCACACGGCATCCGCCCCGAACCCGGCCGGCCCGAATCCGGCCGACCCTAATCCGACCGCCCGGAACCCGGCCGACCACCACGACGTGCTGCTGCGCCGGCTGCGCGAGTTGGGCGAGCTGCACCGGGACGGGGTGCTGACCGACGAGGAGTTCGCGAGGACGAAGGCCGTCGTGCTGCGCGGCTTCTGAGTGAGCGGTGAACCATGGGCAGCTCACACAGTTCACACAGCTCGCGCGGCGCACCCATCTCATACAGCTCGCGCGGCGCACCCATCTCATACAGCTCATGCAGCTCGGTCAGCTCAGCAGGTCCGGTTCGCTGCGGCTGACGTCCTGCCACAACGGCTGGTAGTTGATCCACGCGACCAGGTCGCCGCCGAGCTGCTCCCGGGTCGCGACCGCCGCCCGGTGGTCGATCAGCACGGGCCTGCCCGCCGCCCGCGCGGTCAGCTGGACCTGGCTGGAGCGTTCCATGGAGACGAACCACCAGGCGGCCGCGTCGACGGAGTCCCCGACGGTCAGCAGCCCGTGGTTGCGCAGCACCAGCGCCTTGCGCGAGCCGAGCGCGGCCGCGATGCGCCGCCCCTCCTCCGCGTCGACGGCCACGCCGGTGTAGGCGTCGTAGAGGGCATGGTCCTCGTAGAACGCGCAGCTCTCCTGGGTGAGGGGGTCGAGCAGCTCGCCGAGTGCGGCGAGGGCGCGGCCGTGGACGGAGTGGCAGTGGGCCACGGCGACGACGTCGGGGCGCGCGGCGTGCACCTGGGCGTGCACGGTGAAGGCGGCCTGGTTGACGTGGTAGCGGCCCTCGATCACCTGGCCGTCGGCGTTGGCCAGCACCAGGTCGCTGACGGTGACGTGCTTGAAGGACATGCCGAACGGATTGACCCAGAAGCAGTCGCTGTATTCGGGGTCGCGGGCGGTGATGTGCCCCGAGACGCCGTCCTCGAAGCCGAGGCGTCCGAAGATCCGTACCGCGCCGGCCAGCCGCTCCTTTCGGTGCCGGCGCTCGTCCTCCACCGACTCGTGCATCGGCGGCATCGCGAACTGCAGCCGGTCGGTGGGCAGCGGGGCAGGCGGCGTGGGCCCGTGCATCGGTCCTCCAGCACTGGGTTGCTTTACGACGCGGAAGTTACCGTCGGTCAGCGCAAAAGGGCAGAGCCGTTATGCAAAGATGACGATTTCCGTCACCTTCGGAGCACGTCTTGAGCATCGCTGGCCGCCACATCACCGCCCTCATGCGTCAGATCGCGACGCGCAACGCCATCGAGCTGGTCCATCCCTTCGCGGAGTTCCAGACGTTCGGCGCGCTGGCCTACATAGCCGAGTGCTACGGATTCCGGTACGAGAGCGTGCGTCTCGTCGGCAAGCACCGGATCCTCCACGTCCGGCTGGTCCGCGATCCCGACCCGTCGGCGCGGCAGCGGGCCGCGGCGAACTCGGCCGCCTTCCCCGACCCGGGCCCCGGCCGCCCCGTGCCGGGCATGTACCTGGGCTCGCTCACACCGGTCCCCGAGGCGCAGGCGGACGTCGAACTGATCACCGCGCTCATCCGCCACGACGCCTTCGCAGCGGCCGCCAACCGCAAGCAGCTGCAGTTCATCGGGTGGGGTTCGGGGGTGCTGTTCCTGCTGATGGCCGCGCTGACCGGCGTGTACGCGGTGCTGCTCCCGCTCGCCGTGCTGATGCCGGCGTTCGTGCTGGGCGCTCTGCGGGTGAACACGATGCGCCGCGCGAAGCTGGCCCGGCAGCTCACTGCGGCGGGCTGCACTCCGGTGCGGGACGGTGCGGGGGTGGAGCGGTACGTGCGACCGGCCCCGGCACCCTTCGGAACGCCGTACGGCACACCCCAGGGCCCGCTGCAGGGAACGCCGTACGGCGCACCCCAGGGCCCGGCGCAGAGCCCGGCGCAGGGAACGCCGTACGGCGCGCCGCAGGGATTCTGACGGCGCGCGGGCGCCGGGAAACACCGACAGAAGGTGTCCGGTATCAGGGGCACACTCGCCGTATGACACCGAGCAGCGCCCCCGAGAACTGGTCCGTCTTCACCGAGGCGGAGCCCGAGTTCGCGAAGACCGCCGAGGACCGCTTCGGCGCGTTCACCCATCACGTCCTGGCGACCCTGCGCAAGGACGGCTCCCCGCGCACGTCCGGCGTCGAGGTCCGTTTCCTCGCCGGTGAGCTGTGGCTCGGCATGATGCCGGGCTCGCTCAAGGCCCTCGACCTGCGCCGGGACCCCCGCTTCTGTCTCCAGGCCAACCCCGGCGAGGGCACCGGGATGGGCGGGGGCGACGTACGGATCGCGGGGCGGGCGATCGAGGTGGCGGACGGCGAGGCGAAGGCCGCGTACGTGAAAGAGGTGGAACCGCCGCAGCCGTTCCACCTCTTCCGCACCGAGCTGACGGAGGTCGTACGGACCTACGTCGAGGACGACACGTATCTGGTCGCCCAGGTCTGGCGGCCAGGAGCGCCGGTGCGCACTCTCAGGCGGACCTGAACCCGGTCCCAGGGCCCCTCACCGGGCCCTGGTGCGGCTCACTCCCACTCGATGGTGCCCGGCGGCTTCGAGGTCACGTCGACGACGACACGGTTGACGTCACGGACCTCGTTGGTGATCCGGGTGGAGATCTTCGCCAGGACGTCGTACGGCAGCCGCGACCAGTCGGCGGTCATGGCGTCCTCGGACGAGACGGGGCGCAGCACGATGGGGTGGCCGTAGGTGCGGCCGTCGCCCTGGACGCCGACGCTGCGGACGTCCGCGAGCAGCACCACCGGGCACTGCCAGATCTCCCGGTCGAGACCGGCGGCCGTCAGCTCCTCGCGGGCGATGGCGTCGGCGTCGCGCAGCAGGTCCAGGCGCTCCTTGGTGACCTCGCCGACGATGCGGATGCCGAGGCCGGGGCCCGGGAACGGCTGGCGCTGGACGATCTCCTCCGGCAGGCCGAGCTCCTGGCCGACCATGCGGACCTCGTCCTTGAACAGTTTGCGCAGCGGCTCGATCAGCTGGAACTCGAGGTCCTCGGGCAGGCCGCCGACGTTGTGGTGCGACTTGATGTTCGCCGTGCCGGTGCCGCCGCCGGACTCGACGACGTCCGGGTAGAGCGTGCCCTGGACCAGGAAGGCGACCTCGGGGCCGTCGTCCGCGATGATCTCCGCCTGGGCCTGCTCGAAGACGCGGATGAACTCGCGCCCGATGATCTTCCGCTTCTCCTCGGGGTCCGAGACGCCCTTGAGCGCGGTGAGGAAGCGTTCCTCTGCGTCCACGACCTTCAGCTGGACGCCGGTCGCGGCCACGAAGTCCTTCTCGACCTGCTCGGTCTCGCCCTTGCGCATCAGGCCGTGGTCGACGTACACGCAGGTCAGCTGGGAACCGATGGCCTTCTGGACGAGGGCCGCGGCGACCGCCGAGTCGACGCCGCCGGACAGGCCGCAGATGGCGCGCTTGTCGCCGACCTGCTCGCGGATGGCCGCGACCTGCTCCTCGATGACGTTGCCGGTGGTCCAGTCGGGCGTGAGGCCCGCGCCCCGGTACAGGAAGTGCTCCAGGACCTGCTGGCCGTGCGTGGAGTGCATGACCTCGGGGTGGTACTGGACGCCGTACAGCTTCTTCTCGTCGTTCTCGAAGGCGGCGACCGGGACGACGTCCGTGGAGGCGCTGACGACGAAGCCCTCGGGGGCGGCGGAGCAGGCGTCGCCGTGCGACATCCATACGGCCTGCTCGGCGGGGGTGCCCTCGAAGAGGGTGGAGGAGACGCGGGAGACGTGCAGGTCGGTGCGGCCGTACTCACGGGCGCCGGTGTTGTCGACCGTGCCGCCGAGGGTCTGCGCCATCAGCTGGAAGCCGTAGCACATGCCGAAGACGGGAACGCCGGCTTCGAAGATCGCGCGGTCGAGGCGGGGGGCGCCCTCCTCGTAGACGGACGAGGGGCCGCCGGAGAGGACGATCGCCGCCGGGTTCTTGGCGAGCATCTCCTGAACGGGCATGGTGCTCGGCACGATCTCGCTGTAGACCCGCGCCTCGCGGACTCGACGGGCGATGAGCTGGGCGTACTGCGCGCCGAAGTCGACGACCAGGACGGTGTCGGGGGCGGCGGCAGCGGGAGTCGCTGTGGACACGGGGGCCTTCCGGCGGTTCGGGCGTGGTCTCTGTGCTGGCCAATTCTACCGAGAGCGGACGCGAGGCCGTCCCGGCTCCGCGGCCGCCCCGGCATCCGCCTCCGCGGCCGCCCCGGCATCCGCCTCCGCAGCCGCCCTCGCGTCTCAGGATGCGAACCGGCTTGGACCGCGCCCGGCGCCCCTGCATACTGGGCCGCATGCTCGCGCACACGACGTTCGTCTTTACCTATGGCACCCGGCCCGCCGGCTGCCATGGTCGTGTTGCTTGAGCTGCTGACAAGCGACTTTCCAGGCGCCCCGGGCCGACAAGGCCCGGGGCGCCTGTCGTTTCTCCCGGGTCCTGTCGCTCCGGGGCGGCCCGAACCCGTACAAGGAGCCCCCATGACCGCCATCGACGTGACCGGCGCCCGTACCTCCGAGGCCGCCGACGTGATCACCGGCGCCCGTGAGCGCATCGACGCGCTCGACGACCGGATCATCGGTCTGATCCAGGAACGGATGGCCGTCTCGGCCGTCATCCAGGAGGCGCGGATCACCTCCGGCGGCCGGCGGGTGAACCTCTCCCGCGAGCTGGAGGTCCTCGGCCACTACCGGGACGCGCTGGGACGGCCCGGCACGGCTCTGGCGATGACGCTCCTCGAACTGTGCCGGGGTCGCGTGTGACGTCGGGCGTCAGTTCGGCCGCCGTCTCACCCGTACGGCGCGTGACCGCGGCCCCGGCGGCGTCGTTGGTCCCCGTGTCCGCTCCAGCCAGGGGCGGGTCCGGAAGAACCACGCGTGGCTCGCTGGGGCGATGAGACGTACGGATCGTGACGTGCGTCGTGGGACCTCGCTCCGAAAGTGACCGGACGGCAGGGGACAGCAGCCCGGTCACCAAGAGAACGGTCGGTCTCGGGGACGCCCGGGACCGACCGGCGGAAAATGCAAAAATGCACAAGGGCTGGGTCAAACGGTTGCGGGGGCCGCGCTCATCCAGCACGATGCGTAGAAAGCACCCGAACGACCTCAAGTCCCCCTTCGGGCGACAACCCCACGTGCGTCGCCCTCCTTCTTCGTTCCAGACCAGCGGCGCAACCCCCCGGCGCCGCTCCCAGGCACCGGCGCTGCCCTGACGCCGGTGCTGACGATAAAGAAGGGCCCTGCGGATCCGTCCCGCGGGGCCCTTCGTCATGCCCGGGGGGGGCTTCTCGCACCGAGCCGGGAGCAGGTGTGATGCGCGCCACATAAAGATCCTGTGAGTCAGCACAACCGTTCACAGCCGTCGCAGGTCACACCCAGCGAAAACAGGCCCACTCCCGACCCCCATTGCGGAAGGCCTCCACCCCAGATCCGCCGAGGTCTTCATGAAGCTTCGCCGCACGATGGTCGCCCTGGCCGCGACCGCCGTCGTCGCCCCGTTGGCCCTGCTGTCCGCGCCCGCCGCCTTCGCGGAGGGCGACGAGACGTCCTCCGCGACCGCGTCCGCGACGCAGAGCGCCACGTCCAGCCCGTCGGAGTCGGACGGCCAGAGCGCCTCCGGTACGCCCACCGGCGCCGGCTCGGCCTCCTCCTCGACCGATTCGGGCGCCCTGCAGGCGTCCGGCACGCCGACCGGCAGCCCGACCGGCTCCCCGTCGTCGTCCGCGTCCGCCTCGGGGACGTCCACCGCGAGCCCGTCGGCGAGCGAGAGCGACGGCGCGTTCGACCCGTACACGGACTGCAAGTCCTTCGACCTGGACGAGAAGCTCACGGCTGAGATCAAGGGCCTGCCGAGCAAGATCGTCGCCGGTTCGGGCTGGCACGACTTCGAGTTCGTCGTCGACAACGACTCCGACCAGGACCTGAAGAACGTGTACATCGACGCGTTCATGGAGTACGGCGACGAGACCGACACCCTGCTGTCCGAGGGTCTCGCCGTCATCCAGGTCAAGGAGGACGGCAAGTGGACCAGCGGCTACCAGGACTCCTACGAGGACGAGCACGGCAAGCAGGTCGTCACGGGTTCCTTCGTGGGACTGCTGGACACCCTGGAGGCGAACTCCTCTGACTCCCTCGACCTGCGGGTGAAGGTCAAGGCGTCGGCGCCGGCGGGCGCGTCTTTCGCGCTGAGCGAGGCCATCTACGCCGGCAAGGGCTCCGCCTGCTACGGCAACGGTGACGGCTACGACGTCCAGATCGTCGCCGCCGGCGGCCACGCCGACGGCGCGGGCGACGCCAAGCCGAACGGCGACAAGCCCGCCGACGGCGGCGTCAAGGCCCAGGGCGGCGCCAAGCCGATCACCGGCAGCCTCGCGTCCACCGGTTCGGACTCGGCGCTGCCGATGATCGGGCTGGTCGGCGGCGTCGCCGTCGTCGCCGGTGCGGGAGCGGTGTTCGCCGCCCGTCGCCGCAAGGCCGGCGCGCACGCGTAACACGCCACGAGGACCAGCGAAGGGACCTGCGCTCGGAGGGGGGCGCAGGTCCCTTCGCCGTGTCCGGACCTCGTACGACCTCGCGCGACCGCATGGGACGGCGTGCGACCGCATGCGACCTCGTACGACCGCGTGCGACCTCGTCCGGTGCACGCGTTCGCACGCGGTCTACTGCTTGGGCGGAACCGCCGGCATCCCCAGGAACGGCAACCGCAGCGCGCCGAACGCCTCCGCGGGCACCGCAGGGCTGACCGGCTCGACCGGCTTCAGCCGCTCGTACGCCGCCCCCTGCGCCGGACGCGGGTCCGTCTCGCCCTTGTTCGGCCAGTACGACATGGCCCGCTCGGCCTGGGCGGTGATGGTGAGCGACGGGTTCACCCCGAGGTTCGCCGAGACCGCTGCGCCGTCGACGACCGAGATGCCGGGGTGGCCGTAGAGGCGGTGGTAGGGGTCGATGACGCCGCTCTCGCGGGAGTCGCCGATCGGGCAGCCGCCGAGGAAGTGCGCGGTGAGCGGGGTGCCCATCAGTTCGCCCACGTTGGAGCCCGCGAAGCCGTTGATGTCGGCGGCGATCACGGAGGCGGCCTGCGAAGCGGCCCTGATCTGCTTGGGGTTGGGAGCGCCGTGCCCCTGACGCGCGGTCAGCAGACCCTTGCCCACGCCCGCCGGCTTGAGGTACGTCGTCAGCGAGTTGTCCAGCGACTGCATCACCAGACCGATGATGGTGCGCTCCGACCAACGGCGGTTGGAGAGCGAGCGCAGCACGAGGAGCGGGTGGCGGGCGGCGTTCGCCAACCAGCCGGCGACCCTCGACGAGCCCTCCGCGTACGGCACCTGCAGGATCGACAGACTGCCCATGGAGTTGGAGCCCCGGCCGTAGCGCACCGGCTCGATGTGGGTGTTCTCGTCCGGATGGATGGACGAGGTGATGGCGACGCCGCGCGTGAAGTCGACCCTGGGGGCGCCGGTCGCCCTGCGGTAGCGGCGGTCGTCGGTCTGGGCGCCGACCAGGGCCTCGGAGTTGGTGCGGGTCAGATGGCCCAGCCGGTCCGACAGATAGGGGAGTTGGCCGCCTGCCTTCATCCGGTGCAGCAGGGTCTGCGTGCCGTAGGTGCCGGCCGCCAGGACGACCCGGCGCGCCTTGAAGACCCTGCCGTGCGCCCTGCCCTTGCGACGCGCGTCGGTGGGCAGGGTGGCGATCGCGAAGCCGCCCTGGGAGTCGTCCGTGACGGACATGACCGTCGTCAGGGGGTGGACGACCGCGCCCGCCTTCTCGGCGAGATGCAGGTAGTTCTCGTTGAGGGTGTTCTTGGCCCCGTGGCGGCAGCCGGTCATGCACTCACCGCACTCCACGCAGGCCCTGCGGGCCGGGCCCGCGCCCCCGAAGTAGGGGTCGGCGACCTGCTCCCCCGGCCGGGCCTTCGCCGTGCCGTCGGCGTCCTCGCCGTCGCCGAAGAACACCCCGACCGGCGCCAGGTGGAAGGTGTCGCCGACGCCCATCCGTTCCGCGGCCGCCTTCAGGTGCACGTCGGAGGGGGTCGTCGTGGGGTTGAGCCGTACGCCCAGCATGCGGCGCGCCTGGTCGTAGTACGGCGTCAGCTCCGCCTGCCAGTCGGTGATGTCACGCCACTGGGGGTCGTCGAAGAAGGGCTTCGGCGGGACGTAGAGGGTGTTGGCGTAGTTGAGGGAGCCGCCGCCCACGCCCGCGCCGGCCAGGACCATGACGTTGCCCAGCAGATGGATGCGCTGGATGCCGTACATGCCGAGGGCGGGGGCCCAGAGGTAGTTCTTCAGGTCCCAGGAGTTCCTGGGGAGCGACTCCCGGGTGAAGCGGCGGCCCGCCTCCAGGACGCCCACGCTGTAGCCCTTCTCCGTCAGGCGCAGGGCGGTCACGGAACCGCCGAAGCCGGATCCGACGACGATGACGTCGTAGTCGTAGGCGTCCTGGGACACGTGCTCTCCTCGTCGGGAACGGGTGGGGTTCAGCGCAGCCGGAGCGTCTTCATCACCTTCAGGCTGGTGCTCATGAACCGGGCGTACTTCTCGTCGTCCATGCCGAGGGCCGGCGCCATCGGCAGCAGGCGCTGCTCGGCCACCGTCTGGGCCTCGGTGTACTTGAGGATGCCCTCGGAGCCGTGACGGCGGCCGAGCCCGGAGTCCTTCATGCCGCCCATCGGGGACTGGACGCTGCCGTAGGCCGAGGCGTAGCCCTCGTTGACGTTGACCGTGCCGGCGCGCACCCGGGAGGCGACCTCCCGGCCGCGGCGGCCGTCCTTCGTCCACACCGACGAGTTCAGGCCGTACGGCGTGGAGTTGGCCAGCTCGATCGCCTCGTCGTCGGTCGTGAAGCGGTAGATCGAGACGACCGGGCCGAAGGTCTCCTCGGTGCAGACGGCCATGGGCTCGGTGACGCCGTCGAGGATGGTCGGCTCGAAGAAGAACGGGCCGACGTCCGGGCGGGCGACGCCGCCGGCGACGACCTTCGCGCCCTTCGCGACGGCCTCCTCGACGTGCCGGGTCACCGTCTCCAGCTGGCGTTCGCCGACCAGGGAGCCCATGTCGGCGCCGTAGGCCAGGGAGGTGCCGAGGCGCATGGCCCGGGTGCGGGCGGCGAAGCGCTCCACGAAGGCGTCCGCGATCGACTCGTGGACGTACAACCGCTCGATGGAGATGCAGAGTTGGCCGGCCGATGAAAAGCAGGCGCGAACGGCGCCGGCCGCGGCCTTCTCCACGTCGGCGTCCTCCAGGACCAGCATGGCGTTCTTGCCGCCGAGTTCGAGGGAGACGCCGACGAGCCGGGCGGCGGCGCCCTGGGCGACCTCGCGGCCGGTGCGGGTGGAGCCGGTGAAGGAGACGTAGTCGGCGTGCCGGACGACCTCGGGGCCGACGACGGGACCCTCGCCCAGGACGACCTGGAAGACGTCGGCGGGCAGACCGGCCTCGATGAGCAGGTCACGGGCCCACAGGGCGGTCAGGCAGGTCTCCGTGTCGGGCTTCATCACGACGGCGTTGCCCGCGACGAACGCCGGCAGCGCGTCGCCCACCGACAGCTCCAGCGGGTAGTTCCACGGGGCGATCTGGCCCACGACCCCGCGCGGGTGGCGCAGCTCGGTGACCTTCGTGAGGGTCGGCATGGCGCCGGCGTGCCGCTTGGGGCGCAGATACGCGGGGGCCTTGCGGCCGTAGTGGCGGGCGGCCACGGCGACGGCCTGCACCTCCTCGTGGGCGTGCAGGCGCGCCTTGCCCGTCTCCAGCTGGATGAGGTCGAGCACCTCGGCCTGGCGCTCCAGCACCAGGTCGTGGAAGCGGAGCAGGACGGCGGCGCGTTCCCGGACCGGCGTCTTCGCCCACACCGCCTGGGCGGCGCGGGCCGCCTCGTAGGCCTTGAGGACGTCCTCCGGGGTGGACTCGGGCAGGTCGGCGAGCTTCTCGCCGGTGAACGGCGTGTGGTTGGCCGTCCGGCCGGAGCCGGTCACGCCCTTGGTGAGCTGGGCGACCAGCTCCGGGGTCACCACGTCGGCGGCCGTGCGGACGCCGGTGGGGGTGGGGGCGAGGGGATTCGTGCCGGTCTTTGCCGGTGCCTTTTCCGGGGCCTGCGAGTCCGTCATGAGGCGCAGGGTATGACGTGCGGGGGACTTTGGGTACCCGCCGGTAATAGGGATTCACCGGCCGCACACACGACGCCAGCGTTCACTGGCAACAAACCTGCTGATCAGGGCGTTGGGTCCGGCGCTCACCGCCCGGTTTCCGCCGCCGGCGATCTTCGGGCGGCCGGGCGGGACGGTCCCCGGCGGTTACCGGGAGTCCACCGGGCAGGGCGGCGCCGCCCTGCGGTCCAGGCCGGCGCGGGCAGTGTCCCGGCCGGCGGCGCGGCCCTCGTCCAGGGCGGCACGGGCCGCTTCCAGGGCGGTCGCGGTGTCCTGCGGGGTCGGCCGGCGTTCCGGGTCGCGGTGCAGGAGGCCCTGGAGGAGGGGGGCGAGCGGGCCGGCGCGGGCCGGCTCGGGCGGGTCCGCGGCGAAGACCGCGGCGGGCGTGGACCGCGGGGCCGTCCCGTGGAACGGGGACCGGCCCTCGACGGCCGCGTACAGCAGGACGCCGAGGGACCACAGGTCGGAGGCGGGGCCCGCACCGCGTCCGGACATCCGCTCAGGAGCGATGAAGTCCGGGGCTCCGACGCCGTCGCCGGTCGCGGTCCTGGCCTCCTCACCCAGGACGTGCGCGATGCCGAAGTCGGTGACGACGACACGGCCGTGGGCGCCCCGCCCGGGCGGAGCCGGGAGCGGGGGGTGCCCGAGCAGCACGTTGGTCGGCTTCAGGTCCCCGTGGACGATGCCGACGACGTGCGCGGCGCGCAGCGCGCCCAGGACGGCGAGGCCGACCCGGGCCGCCTCGGCGGGGTCGAGCGGGCCGCGCCGCAGCGTCTCGCGCAGGGACTCGCCGTGGATGAACTCCATGACGATCCAGGGGAGCCCGCCCTCGACGTCCGCCCCCTCCGCCATCACCACGTCGTGGATGGTGACGGCACAGGGGTGGTCGACACGGGCGGCGGCACGGGCCTCCCGCTGGAGGCGGTGGGCCGCACGGCGGTAGGGCTCTTCCTCCGGCCGTCCCGGCAACCAGGGCTTTTTGACGGCGACTTCACGTCCCGTCAGCTCGTCCCGGCCCCGCCACACGGTGCCGGAAGCGCCGGATCCGATGCGATCGAGCAGCCGGTAGCGGCCGTCCGGTATCCGGCCTTCGGCGTCTCCGGGGTCCCCGTCGTTGCTCATGCCTCCATGACTACCACGATCGCCGGTCAACTCCCGTCGAAGCGACGGCGGTTCGAGGTCGGTTCCGCGGCGGATCCACGGCGGATCCACGGCGGATCCACGGCGGATCCACGGCAGGTCAGTCCACGGCGGGTCGGGCTAGAGTCGGTCGATCTCCAGGTTGTCGATCGCCGTGCGGGCCACCTCGCGGCCGCGCGAGGTGAAGTCGCCCTTGCCGGGGTAGCCGACCATGAGCTTGTACATGTCGCCACCGCTGGACTTGTAGTACAGGATCCTCAGCTCGCGCGGGGCCGGGTGCTGGCTGTCGTCGGTGGTGTACACGACCGTGTTCCCGGCGGCCTTGCGGCCGTGGAAGGTCGCGTCGCCGTCCGTGCTGGTCCGCGGCCCCTTCGGCATGTTGACCAGGTAGTCGCCGGACACCTTGAAGTCGCCGTCGTCGGCGTACATCTCGGCCGCCGCGGAGTCCTTGATCGCGTGGCCTTTGTCCTCCGCCCTGCGCTCGACCTGCAGGACGACCGAGATCGCGCCGCTCGGGTCGGTCCAGCTCACCCAGTGCTCGTCCGCCGGGGCCTCCTTGGCGGGTTCGCCGCGCACGTAGCTGCCGGGCACCGCGAGCGTCGCGGTGACCTCCTTCTCGTGCTTCGTCTTCCACCCGTCCGGCAGCGGCCCGGCGAACGGGTCGGCGACCACCAGGTACGCCGCCGCCGCCCCGGCCACGACGGCGGCCCCCAGCCCGGTCCACCACCCCGTGCGGCCGAACCGGCGCCGGGCAGGGGGGCTCCCGGCGTGCGCGACGGCCTGGGCGGGCTGCGGTGCGGGCGGGTTCGCGGCTGCCTCCAGCAGGGCCCGCACCCGGGCGGCCGCCGGACGGCGCGCCGGGTCCTTCTCCAGCAGCCCGTCGACGGCCTCGGCCAGCGGCCCCTGCGCGGCGGCGGGCGGCGCGGGGACCGCGTGCAGGACCGACTGGAGGGTGGCCGGGGTGTTGCTGCGGCGGAACGGCGAGACGCCCTCGGTCGCCGCGTACAGCACCACGCCCAGGGACCACAGGTCGGCGGCCGGGCCCGGACGCTGCCCCAGCACCCGCTCGGGGGCGATGTACTCGGGCGAGCCGACGATGCCGCCGGTGTCGGTCAGCCGGGTGTCGCCCTCGATCTGGGCGATGCCGAAGTCGGTGAGGACGATCCGGTCGTGGCGGCCGAGGAGGATGTTGTCCGGCTTGACGTCCCGGTGCAGGACGCCCGCCGCGTGCGCGGCCTCCAGCGCGCCGAGCACCTCCAGGCCGACGCGGGCCGCCTCGCGCGCGCTGAGCGTGCCCTCCTGGAGGACGTCGCCCAGCGAGCGCCCGCGCACCAGCTCCATCACGATCCACGGCCGTCCGTCCACGACCGCGACGTCGTGCACGCCGACCACGGCCGGATGGTCCAGCCGGGCCGCGGCCCGCGCCTCGCGACGCATCCGCTCGAACGCGTTGGCGCGTTCGCGTTCCGGAAGATGGTCGGGAACGCGAGGTTCCTTGACGGCGACCTCGCGGTCCACCGTCTCGTCCTTGGCGCGCCACACCGTGCCCATGCCGCCGTGCCCGAGCTTCGCCAGCAGCCGGTAGCGCCCGGCGACGAGCCGTCCGACCCCCGGCTCCGGCTCCGGCTCGGCCTGCGCGGGCACGGCCGCCTGTGGGTTCGGCGGTTGCAGCACAAAACTCGTCGTCTCATCGGACTCGCGGCCGACGCCCCCGTTGTGGCTCATGGTCCATCCATATCGCGCCAGGCAGGCCGGTATCCACCGGTGAAGGGCAACTACCGTGTCACGAACGTGTCGACCGCGACGTCGAAGTACTCCCGCGCCTCGCGCACCTTCCCGACCGGCGCCGACACCCACACGTCGTACTGCCGTCCGCCCTGCTGCCAGCACAGGTCGTAGGTGTGCCGGGGGCCCTCCGCCGCGCTGAAGCCGTCCCAGGTGAACTGCCAGAGGGCGGCGGGCCGTCCGCCGCGGGTCGTCTCGGTGACCTGGCCGTCGTGGTAGCCCGGGTTGGTGTCCGAGCCCTTGGCGGCCGCCCGCTCCATCACGGCGAGCGGGCCCTCCGGCGCCGCTTCGGACACCTTGACGCCGAGACGGAAGACCTGCCCGGGCGACATGAAGAACACCCGCTCGCCCTGCGGCACGCGCGTGAAGTCCTCCGGCACGGCGAGCGCGAACCCGGCCGGGTCGTCGGCCACGCGGTAGCCGGACGGGGCGGACGGCGTCCCGTTCACCGGGCGGGACGCGGCCGGCAGCGAGGCGGCGGACGTCCCGTGGACCGCCGTCGGAGTGGCGCTGGGACTCGCCGCGGGGCTCGGCGCGCCGCTGGTGCGCGGCCGGCCCGGAGTGGCGCTCGCCGACGCCCCCGGCGCCGGACTCGTGGGCGGGCGTTCCCGGTCGCCGTCCCCCTTCAGCAGCAGCGCCGCAGCCGACACGCCGGCCCCGGCCATGGCGGCGACCAGCAGCGCGGCCACCAGCACGCCGCGTGTCGAGCGCTCCCGGGCGGCGGCGGAGGCGTCCGGGAGGGGCACATCCGCCTGGGTCGGGGTGTAGCCGGACGACACCGGCGGCGGCGTGCGCCCGGTGTCCAGAAAGGCGCGCAGCAGCCGCTCCGCCTCCGCCGCGCCCAGCCGTCTCTCCGGATCGCGCTCCAGCAGCCCCCGCACGACGGGCAGCAGGGGGGCGGCCTGCGGGGGCGTGCGGATCTCGGCGAACACGACGGCGTGCAGGATGCCGCCCAACGAGTCGCGGCGGAACGGGGATTCGCCGCTCAGCGCCGTGCACAGCAGCGCGCCCAGCGACCACAGGTCGGACTCCGCGCCGGTGCGCGACCCGGACATCCGCTCGGGTGCGGTGTACTCGGGCGAACCGACGAACGAGCCGGTCTCGGTGAGCGTGGTCGCGCCCGCGATCTGCGCGATCCCGAAGTCGGTGAGGACGACGCGGTCGCTGTCGCGTTCCAGCAGGACGTTCGCGGGCTTGATGTCCCGGTGCAGGACCCCGGCCGTGTGCGCGGCGCGCAGCGCGCCGAGCAGGGCGACGGCGATCCGGGCCGCCTCTTTCGGCGCGAGCGGGCCCTCGGCGGCGATCCGGTCGGCGAGGGAGCCGCCGTCGATCAACTCCATGACGATGTACGGGCGTTCGCCGTCCTCGACGACGTCGTGCACGACGATGATGTGCGGATGGCTGAGCTGGGCGACCGCTCGAGCCTCGCGCAGGGTGCGGTCGCGGCGGCCGCGCGCCTCCTCCGCGGAGAGCGTGTCGTCCTGGATCAGCTCCTTCACGGCGACACGCCGTCCCAGCAGCTGGTCCGTGGCCCGCCACACGACCCCCATGCCGCCACGCCCGAGTCTCGCCTCGAGCCGGTAACGGCCCGCGATGACCCGTGCGGCGTCCCCGCCCCCCTCGGTCCCCATGGGGCCCATCATGCCCCACCGGAGGCCGCGCCTCCGGGGCGCGGTCCGGCCAACTGCCGGGCCCCGCCCCGCGGACGCTACGAACCCGGCTCGCGCCAGCTCCGCAGTACGGACGTGAACTGCTTGGCCGTCGCCGCCCAGTCCTTCGCGGGCGAGGACATGTAGACGGCGTACTCGGAGCCGTCGCGGGCGACGTAGGTCTCCTCGATCGCGCGGCGCGGCCCGGGGAACTTCGTGTCCTTGGCCAGCGCGGTCCACGTGTACTCCCATTCGGAGCCGTCGCGGTCGCGGTAGAGGTTCTTCTCCAGGGTGACCCGTTCGTAGTCGACGAGCCGCTTGAGCTGCTGTTCCAGGTCGATCTGGTGGGCGTAGGGGTCGCTGAAGTCGGGGGACTTGTCCAGGGCGATGCGCACGAAGTGCTCGCCGCCGTCAGGGGTGTAGTCGATCTGCCGGAGATCGCCGTCGTCCTGGTACACCTCCCGCTGCCAGCCCTTGGGCAGGGCGAGCCCGAAGCCCAGCGGGTCGTCGATCTTCTCCCAGTCGTCGGGCGCCGTGCCCGGCCCGGCGGGGGAGCCGGTGGACGTCGGGCTCGGCGAGGGGGACGACGGCCCGGACCCGGTGGTCCGCCCCCGGCCCGGGTCCCACTTCTGCAGCACGATCGCCGTGCCCCCGCCGACCAGCGCGGCGACGACGACCACGAGCGCCGTCGTGCGCAGCCGTCGACGGCGGCGGGGCTGCCGGCCGTCCGCGGCGGACGCCGTGAAGGGCACGGGCGGCGTGTTCGGCCCCGACGGGCCCTGGCCGGGGTGCTCGGGGCCCACGGCGGTCGGGTGGGTCGTCGGGTGGGTCAGGGGGTGACCGGACGTCGGCGTCCGGGGCGGCGACGGCACGTACGAGGTGGGGGGCGTGGCGTGGGACGTCGGGTGCGCCGCGGACGGGGACCCGACGTGATGGCCTCCCGTGGCCCGGTCCGGCCCGCCGAACTGCGTCGGCACATAGGCCTGCGCCGCGTCGGGGCGCCGTCCTTCGGAGGCCTCGGTCAGAAGCTGCTCGGCCTCGGCCGTGTCGGGGCGCGCCGCCGGGTCCTTGCGCAGCAGGGCGGTGATGACGGGGCCCAGCGGTCCGGCGTGGCGAGGGTCGGCGGCCTCCTCCTCGACGACGGCCTGCAGCGTGGTCAGCGGCGAAGTGCGGCGGAACGGCGACCGCCCCTCCACCGCCGTGTACAGCGTCGCGCCCAGCGCCCACAGGTCGGAGGACGGGCCGGGGTCGTGGCCGCGCACCCGCTCGGGGGCCAGGTAGTCGACGGAGCCGACGACCTCTCCGGTGCGCGTGATGGTCGTGTCGCCCTCGATCTGGGCGATGCCGAAGTCGGTGAGGAGGACGCGGCCGTCCTCGGAGAGGAGCACGTTGCCCGGCTTGACGTCGCGGTGCAGCACGCCGGCTGAGTGCGCGGCCCGCAGGGCGCGCAGCACCCACAGGCCGATCCGCGCGGCCTCCGTGGGCTCGACGCGCCCGTCCTCCTTGACGGCGTCGGCCAGCGAGCGGCCCTCGACCAGCTCCATCACGATCCACGGACGGCCGTCGTGTTCGAGCACGTCATGAACGGTGACCACGGCGGAGTGGTTGATCCGCGCGGCCGCCCGGGCCTCCGCCCGGGTCCGCGCCAGCAGGACCGCCCGGTCGCCCTCCGCGACGTACAGAGCGGCCGTCAGCTCCTTGATGGCGACCGCCCGGTGCAGCAGCTCGTCGTGGGCACGCCACACGCGGCCCATGCCGCCGCTCCCTATGGCGTCGGCGAGCCGGTAGCGCCCCGCGAGGAGCTGGCCCTGCATCTGATTCACGTTGCCCCGCAATGCTCTTGACAGGGCCAGCGTAAAGACCGGGCCGCCCGCGCGGAACCAGGGGGGTGCCACGGAGACAGCACTGTGACGGTTGTCGCTTCCCGCCCCGCGAGGCAACCCCGAAGCGAACGCCAGGGTCCGGGCACTCGTCAGCCGGTGTACTGGTAGGTGGCCGACGCCTGATCGAACAGCCGGGAAACCTCGTCCCGTTCGGCCTCCGGCCCCCGCACCTGAACGATGTGGTACCGCCCGGCGATGAGGATGGCCAGGTTGCGGACGTACAGCTCGCGCCCGCCCGCGCCGGTCCAGGTGAACTGGCCCTCGGCCATGGTCCGGGTTCCCACGGTCGTCGTGCGCAGCCCGGAGGCCGTCGCCCAGCTGGAATCCCGGTAGGGCTGGAGCTCGCTCTCCTTCTCCCGCTGGTAGACCATCGGGTCACTGCCGCCGGACGACGTGCTGTCGCGTCCCGGGACGACGATCAGCTCGAAGTTCCCGTGCGAGTAGACGACCTGGCCGCGTCCGTTCTTCGGCGCGCGACCCCAGCCGTCGGCCACGGCGACCTGGAAGCCGGCGTCGTCCTTGCGCAGGGTGAACCCGTCGGCGACGCCCCCGCCGGACCCGCCGGTCTGCGTCTGGGTGGCCTGCGCCGACGAGGAGGCGGAGGCGCCCGGCGAGGTCTGGTCGGGACGTGGTTCGCTGCTCGCGTCGGGCGCCTGGCCGGACGTCGCACCGGCGGCCCCCGTGCGCCGGGGGTCCGCGCCGGCCGCGCCGTTCTCGCCGGCCTTGGGCATGAACAGCACGGCGTACGCGACGGCCGCGGCCAGCACCAGCAGGATCAGCACGAGCAGCGTCCGGCCCAGACTGCGGGGCGAGCCCTCCGTCTCCCGGCCCCGCTTGTGCCGTCCGTGCGTCGCGGGCAGCCCGGCGCGCCGCCGGCGCACCAGCTCGCCCTTGCGCCGCACGATGGGCAGCCGTCGGGGGTCCACGGGCGGCGCGGCGACGACATGCGCCCCCGCCTCCGGCTCCGGCGCGGACCGCACCAGCGAGCGCAGCCAGCCCCGCAGCTCCTCGAAGCCGAGGCGCTCGGTGGGGTCCTGGCGCAGCAGCGACTCCACGACCGGCCTGAGCGGCCCGCACTCCTCGGCGAAGGCGGGCGGTTCGGCGCACACCATCTGCACCAGCTCGGCCGTCGACTCCTCCGGGTACGGCGCATGCCCCTGCACGGCCCGGAAGAGCAGCGCGCCCAGCGCCCACAGGTCGGTGGCGGGACCGATCGGGGCGGCCAGCTGCCAGTTCTCGTGCACCGGACCGGCCTGCTCCGGCGCCCATCGCTCGGTGACCGGTCCGACGACGGCCATCCTCGCCTGCCTCGCCCGCTCGGCGGCGAGCGCGGTGCCGGGTCCGCGCCGGGGGCCTGAGCCGGACGCCCCGGCCGCGAGCTCGTCCCAACGGACCCCCGCCCGCTCCTCGCCCGCCCCCGTCCGGCCTCTGCCTTGGCCTGGGACATGGCCTGAGTTCTGGCCTTGGACTTGGCCTGCGTTCTGGCCTTGGCCCGGGTGCCGGTCTTGCATATGGTCCGGGTGCCGGCCTTGGCCGCGTCCCGGTCCCTGGCCGGGCACGGGGACCGGCGTGCCGGGGACGGGCGTGAGCGAGGCGTGCGACGTCGGGGCCGCGCCCTGCTGGGGAAAACCTGGGGCGTAGGGGGCGTGCGGTGCGGGGGCGTGCGGTGTGGGACCGGGCGCGCCCTGGACCCCGTAGGGGTCGGCGATCCGGCCGGTCGGGGTGCCTCCCGCGGCTCCTTGTCCGCCGTCGGCCGGGGTGCGGGCGCCGGGCAGCGCCGCGCGTCCGTTCTGCTCCGCTTCCTGGGCCTCCTGCACCCGCGCCGCCGCCCGGGCCCCGGCGCGGTACGCGGCGATCGCGCCGGCCCGCGCGGCACGGATGTCCCCGCCCGTCTCCGTGGGCTCCCTGCGCACCACGGCCCCGGACGCCCCGCCGCCGGTGGACGGCTCACCCGCCGCCACCGGGAACGCGCCCGTGGCCCGCGCCTCTATCGCAGCCCGCCGGGCAGCCTCGGGATCCACCGCCCCGGCATCGAGCCCACCGACGCCGGACCCGCCCGGTCCGCCCTGCTGCGGTCGGGGTGCGGAAACCCCGGGCCCCACACCCCCGCCGGGGCCGCCGGTCCCACCGGCTCCCCCGCCGACGACGCTCCCGCCGGGCTCGGGCGCCGGGTCCGCGGGCGGCACCGGGTCGTACCCGCACAGCGCCTCTTCCGCCGCGCCGACCGCGAGGCCGGTCAGCATGACCCGCCCGTCGTCGCAGACGAGGACCGTGCGGGCGGTGATGTTGCGGTGCACCCAGCCATGGGCGTGCAGCACCCGCAGCGCCATGAGCACGTCGGCGGCGACCTCTGCGGCCCGGTAGGGCGTCAGCGGCTTCTCGGCGAGCAGCGCCGACAGCGGCCGCGCGGCCACCAGTTCACTCACTATCCACAGCGAGCCGCCCTCGGCGAAGACGTCGAAGACCTGGTCGAGCCGCGGATGGTCGGGGATGCTCGCCGTCGCCTGAGCCGCCTCCATCGCCCGCCGCACGACGGGGTCGGTGGGCCGTCTGGTCCCCGCGCCGCTGCCCGCGCCCCGGCCGGCGGGCCGCCGTGCCCCGCGCTCGCGTGCCGTGAACCCCTCGGGCAGGCCCTCCGCGTCGAGCACCTCGGCCTCGACGACCTCCGGCAACGGCACCTGGCGGACCAGGACTTCCTGCCCGCTGTAGGTGTCGAAGGCGCGGGACTCGGTCAGTTCGTACTCGTCCGAGGGCGGCAACGGCAGGCGGTAGCGGTCGACGAGTACCCGACCCGCATAGTCGTCCACGTTGCCTCCCCCGGCCGCCCGGTCGGTCAATTCCGTTCGTCCTGCGTGCCGTTACAGCCGAATCCGGCCTGTTAGCTGGATGCGTACGGTCCGCAAGCCTTCACGATACGTGCCGGAGGCAACCCGCAAAGAGGGGATGCAGGATCTCACCCCGAACCCGGCCGCCCGGCGTCGGCTACTTCTTCGGCGTGAAGGTCTCCGAGAGCGTCTTCCACGTGGTCTCCCGCAGAACGGTGTCCCAGGCGGCGGACTTCGCGGTGTACATCAACGCGTACCCGAGCCCGTCGTTCACGACGAACCCGCGGTCGACGGTGCGGTACGCCGTTCCGCCCTCCGTGTAGGTGAACTCCCAGTCCGCCGTGTTCCAGCCGCGGTAGTTCACCTGCGCTATTCGGATCTTGCGGTACTGCGAGCGGAGCATGTAGCGCTCCTGGTTCTTCCAGTCGGCGACGGGGTCGCCCTTGGGCGTGTTCGTCCAGGCGATGAGCAGCTTCTGCCCGTCGGGGCCGGTGAAACGGTCGCCCGCGTCGGACGAGGTCTTGAACTTCCACCCCGCGGGCAGCCCGATCGAGTAGCCCTGAGCGCCCGTGTGCGTCGCCGCCGGCTTGCCGTCACCGTCGCCGGTGACGCCGGCCCCGGCGCCTCCGGCCACCGAGGCGCCACCTGAGGAGGAACCGGACGGGTCGGCGGACTGCGACCCCGTGCGGGTCCCGCCGCTCTCGTCCTCCTTGGTGCCGGCGCTCGGGCTTCCGCCGGCGACCGTCCCACCGCCGCCCTTGGCTCCGCCCGCCGTGTCGTCGTCACCGCCG
This sequence comes from Streptomyces rishiriensis, assembly GCF_003112535.1. Classification (GTDB taxonomy): domain Bacteria; phylum Actinomycetota; class Actinomycetes; order Streptomycetales; family Streptomycetaceae; genus Streptomyces; species Streptomyces rishiriensis. Next base: position 678,697 of record NZ_BEWA01000012.1, read on the forward strand.
AGCGTGAGGGCCAGCACGGTGCCGAGCACCGCGAGCAGCACCACCGCGGCGATGATCACCAGCGTCCGCCTGGGCACCACGTCGGTCAGCGGCGCCCTGGGCACGGGGCGCGGCGGCAGGTCCGGAGGCGTCATGACGGGCCACCCCGAACTCCGCCCTGCGCCCCCGCCCTGCGCTCCCGCACCGGAACCCACAGCGGAACCCGCACCGGACCGCGAGGCGGAGACCGTGCTCGCCCCGTTCCCGGAGCGGGCCGCCGGCACGGACGCGGACGACGCCGCGGATCCCGCCTGCGCTCCGGACGCCGGCCCGGTCGTCGGCCCGGCCGTCGGCGCCGAGGCCGCCCTGGGCGGGGCGGCGGCCGAAGCGGCGGCCCCGGAATCCCGGACCGCGCCTGCCCGCTGGGCCTCGCCCGCGCTCACCGGACCGGAAGCGCCGGCCCCGCCGGTCGGCTTGGCGCGGGAGGCGGCCGCCGAGGTGGCCGCGCCCGCCGCGACGGCGGCCTTGCGCACGGACCGGAACGCCCCGCGCAGCTTCTCGCCCGCCTCGGCGCCCGCCGAACTCCCCTTGCCCGCCGGCTCATCGGGCTGCGGGGGCAGCGGCACGACCTTCGTCGCGTCTGCCGGCTCGGCGTGCCCGGGATCGGGCGCGTGGAGCACGGCGTTGAGCATCGCCCGCGCACCGGCGTCGTCGAGCCTGCGCGCGGGATCCTTGGTGAGCAGGCCGTAGATGACGTCCCTCAGCGGGCCCGCGTTCTTCGGCTCCTCCAACTGCTCGGTCATCACCGCGGTGAGCGTGGCGATCGCGGAGCCCTTGTCGTACGGCGGTGAACCCTCGACCGACGCGTACAGCAGACCGCCGAGCGACCACAGGTCGGCCGCCGGTCCCGGCTTGTGCCCGCGGGCTCGCTCCGGGGAGATGTACGAGGGCGCCCCGACGAGCATGCCGGTGGAGGTGATCGACGGGTCCCCCTCCACCTGGGCGATGCCGAAGTCGGTGAGCACCACCCGGCCGTCCTCGGCGATCAGCACGTTCGACGGCTTCACGTCCCGGTGCAGGATGCCCTCACGGTGTGCCGACCGCAGCACGTCGAGGATCGCCAGGCCGACCTCCGCCGCCCGCTTCGGCTTCAGCACGCCGTCCTCGCGGATGACCTCGGCGAGCGACTTGCCCTCGACGAGCTCCATCACGATCCACGGCCGGTCGTCCTCCTCGACCACGTCGAAGACCGTCACCGCGCTGTTGTTGCGGATCCGCGCGATGGCCTTGGCCTCGCGCAACGTCCGCGTGATCAGCCGGCGCTTCTCGTCCTCGTCGATGTTCCCCGGGAACCGCAGCTCCTTGACGGCGACCGTGCGTCCGAGGGTCTCGTCCTCGGCGCGCCACACCGTCCCCATGCCGCCGCGGCCGAGTACGTCTCCCAGCCGGTACCGCCCGGCGAGGAGACGTGCGCTCTTGTCCTGACGGGGTGTTCCCGCCCGCTCCGCCTCCGACATGCGTCCCCTCATGCAACCCGCCCTGACAGAGCCTCCATTGTCCCTCACCCGACAAGTGCCCGACGCCCAGGGTGCCCCTCATCGCCTCCCGGCCGCACCCCGCAGGTGACGCATTCCGGCCAGAAGGTGCACCACGCTCCACCCGAAGGACGTGACGAGGAAGGAGAATCCGTGACGCCGTGCGCTGCCGTGCCGGGCGCCCGGGTGTCCTCACGATCCGGGCGGGCCCGACGGCGATCGCAGCACCCGGCCTCGAACCGGCCCTGCCCGCCGCCGAGTTCTGTCCTCGCACCCCGTACAACGCACCGGCCTCGAACGGATATCCCGACCCGCTACACCCGTTCGAGTGAAACGCTCCGGGGGAAATCCGAAGACAGTCCGAGACCGGATCCGAGGACGGTCCGAGACCGGAACGCCATGGAGACCGGAGGACAGCCGAGGGGCGGCCCGGCGGCGGGAAAGGGTCAGAGCGGCACGATGTCCGGGGCTCCCAGCCTGGCCGCGTCCGCCGTCAGGTCGTCGGGCTGGCGCTGGGACTCGCGCTCGGCCTCGACCCGCTTCTCGTAGTGCCCGACCTCGCGCTCGACGCGTTCCTCGTCCCAGCCGAGGACCGGCGCCATCAGTTCGGCGGCCTCCCGGGCGCTGCGGGTGCCCCGGTCGAACGTCTCGATGGAGATGCGCGTACGGCGCGTCAGCACGTCGTCCAGGTGCCGCGCGCCCTCGTGCGAGGCGGCGTAGACGATCTCGGCGCGCAGATAGTCGTCGGCGAACTGGAGCGGCTCGCCCAGCGACGGATCCTCGGCGATGAGGTCGAGCACCTCCTCCGCCATCGCGCCGAACCGGTTGAGCAGATGCTCGACCCGCACCACGTGCAGGCCCGTCCGCGCCGCGATCCGCGCCCGCGCGTTCCACAGCGCCCGGTAACCCTCCGCGCCCAGCAGCGGCACGTCCTCCGTGACGCAGTCGGCCACCCGCTGGTCGAGTCCGCGGACCGCCTCGTCGACGGCGTCCTTCGCCATCACCCGGTACGTCGTGTACTTGCCGCCCGCCACGACCACCAGCCCCGGCACCGGGTGCGCGACGGTGTGCTCACGGGACAGCTTGCTGGTGGCGTCCGACTCGCCGGCCAGCAGCGGCCGGAGACCCGCATACACGCCTTCGACGTCGTCCCTGGTCAGAGGCACCGACAGCACCGAGTTCACGTGCTCCAGGAGGTAGTCGATATCGGCACTGGAGGCGGCCGGGTGGGCCTTGTCGAGATCCCAGTCGGTGTCCGTCGTGCCGACGATCCAGTGCCGGCCCCAGGGGATCACGAACAGCACCGACTTCTCGGTGCGCAGGATGAGCCCCGTGGAGGAGCTGATGCGGTCCCGGGGGACGACGAGATGGATGCCCTTGGAGGCGCGGACGTGGAACTGGCCGCGTTCCCCGACCATCGCCTGGGTGTCGTCGGTCCACACGCCGGTGGCGTTGACGATCTGCCGGGCGCGGACCTCGTACTCCCCGCCCGCCTCGACGTCCTGGACCCGCGCGCCGACGACCCGTTCGCCCTCGCGCAGGAACCCGGTCACGCGCGCGCGGTTGGCCGCCTTGGCCCCGTAGGACACCGCGGTGCGCACCAGGGTGGCGACGAAGCGGGCGTCGTCCATCTGGGCGTCGTAGTACTGCAGCGCGCCGACCAGCGCGTCCTTCTTCAAGGCGGGAGCGACGCGCAGGGCGTGGCGGCGGCTCAGATGACGGTGCGTCGGCAGGCCCCTGCCGTGCCCGCGGGCCATGGACATCGCGTCGTAGAGCGCGACGCCCGACCCCGCGTATATCCGCTCCCAGCCCTTGTGCTGGAGCGGGTACAGGAAGGGCACCGGCTTCACGAGGTGCGGGGCGAGCCGCTCCAGCAGCAGGCCGCGCTCCTTGAGCGCCTCGCGCACGAGGGCGAAGTCCAGCATCTCCAGATAGCGCAGCCCGCCGTGGATCAGCTTGCTCGACCTGCTCGACGTGCCCGACGCCCAGTCGCGCGCCTCGACCAGTCCCGTGGACAGGCCGCGTGTCACGGCGTCCAGGGCGGTGCCCGCGCCGACCACGCCGCTGCCCACCACCAGCACGTCCAGCTCGCGCTCGGCCATGGCCGCCAGTGACTCTGCTCGTTGTGCCGGCCCCAGTGTCGCTGTCCTCACCGCTGCCTCCCGCTGTCGGTCGCGCCGGCCGCACCCTGTCAGGGCGAGACCCGGTTCCTATCCCTCATGCCCAAATTCTGACCTTGATGCCCGACATCAGCCACCACAGGCTCCCCGCCTGTGGACGACCCGCCCCGGACCGGAACCGGCCCGCCCGGGAACACCGCTGCTCACACCGCTGTCCGCCCGCTGTCCGCCCGCGTCCGGTGAAGCCACGCAGGCCGCGGCGAGGGCGGCAGGAGGGACAGGAGCGGCAGGAGCACGAGGGCCGCCGCAGGTCGTGGTGAGGCCGGTGCGGCCGGGCGACACAGGCTGACCAACACACTCGATCAATCCCGCATAACGGTCATATTTACTCCTAGTCTGACATTGCGCTCGCCCATCCTGTCCACCGGGCTTGCGCACCTGTCCCACCTCGGTTACTGGGAAGGACGGCATACGCCATGCCCGCAGATCTCGCCGTCATCGGACTCGGCCCGCTCGGCCTGCCCCTGGCCCAGGCCGCCGTCGCCGCCGGCATCCCCACCGTCGGCTACCGCACCGGCCCCGAGGCCGGCTCCCTCAGCCCCGCCGAACTGCGCCGGATGCTCTCGGGGGGTTTCCGGCCCGCCACCAACCCGGCCGAACTGGGGCGGGTGCGGACCGCCGTCATCTGCGCCCCGACCCCGCGCGACGCGGACGGCGGCCTCGACCTGAGCCAGGTCGAGGCGGCCGCCCGCACCCTCGCCGGACACCTGCGCCCCCACACCACCGTGATCCTGGAGTCCCCCGTGCACCCCGGGGCGACGGAGGACTTCCTGCGGCCCCTGCTGGAGGAGACGTCGGGCCTGCGCGCGGGCCGCGACTTCCACCTCGCCTACTCCCCCAGTCGCGTCGACCCCGGCAGCCGCGCCTTCACCCCGGCGAACACCCCGAAAGTCATCGGCGGGCTCACCCCCGCCTGCACCGAGTCCGCCGCCGCCTTCTACAGCCGGCTGACCGACAAGGTGGTACGCGCGCGGGGCCTGCGCGAAGCCGAGACGGTCCAGCTCCTGGAGACCAACTTCCGGCACGTCAACATCGCCCTCGTCAACGAGATGGCCGTCCTCTGCCACGACCTGGGCGTCGACCTGTGGGACGTCGTCCGCTGCGCCGAGACCAAGCCCTTCGGCTTCGAGGCCTTCCGTCCCGGCCCCGGCGTCGGCGGCCACTCCGTCCCCCTGGACCGCACCGGCCACCCCGGCAGCCCCCTGCGCATGGTCGAACTCGCCCAGCAGGTCAACAGCCGCATGCCCCGCTACGTCGTCCAGCGCGCCGCCGCCCTCCTCAACGAGCACGGCAAGTCGGCCCGGGGCGCACGCGTGCTGCTGCTCGGGGTCACCTACAAGCCCGACCTCGCCGACCAGCAGAACACCCCGGCGCGCGAGATCGCGATCCGCCTCATGGAGCTCGGCGCGGCCGTCAGCTACAACGACCCGTACGTCCCGTCCTGGAGCGTCCTGGACCGCCCCGTCCCCCGCGCCGACTCCCTCTACGAAGCCGCCGCCGACGCCGACCTCACGATCCTCCTCCAGCAGCACCGCACCTACGACCTGCAGGGCCTGTCGGTGAAGGCGCAGCTGCTGCTGGACACACGGGGAGCGACTCCCACGGGAGCGGCGCACCGGTTGTGAACGCGAGATCGACAGGGGCCGGCCCCTCACCCGTGTGAGGAGCCGGCCCCTGTCGAGGTCCTGCGGGTCGCCGGGGTCAGCGGCGGTGCACCGAGTCCGCCACCGTGACCTCGACGCGCTGGAACTCCTTGAGCTCGCTGTAGCCGGTGGTGGCCATGGCGCGGCGCAGGGCGCCGAAGAAGTTCATCGAGCCGTCGGGCGTGTGCGAGGGGCCCGCGAGGACCTCCTCGATGGTGCCGACCGTGCCGAGGTCGACCTTCTTGCCGCGCGGCAGCTCCTCGTTGACGGCCTCCATGCCCCAGTGGTGGCCGCGCCCCGGCGCGTCGGTCGCGCGGGCCAGCGGGGAGCCCATCATCACCGAGTCGGCGCCGCAGGCGATCGCCTTGGGCAGGTCGCCGGACCAGCCGACGCCGCCGTCCGCGATCACGTGCACGTAGCGGCCGCCGGACTCGTCCATGTAGTCGCGGCGGGCCGCGGCCACGTCGGCGACCGCCGTCGCCATCGGCACCTGGATGCCCAGCACGTTGCGCGTGGTGTGCGCCGCGCCGCCGCCGAAGCCGACCAGGACGCCCGCCGCGCCCGTGCGCATCAGGTGCAGGGCCGCGGTGTAGGTGGCGCAGCCGCCGACGATCACCGGGACGTCGAGCTCGTAGATGAACTGCTTCAGGTTCAGCGGCTCGTGCGAGCCGGAGACGTGCTCCGCCGAGACGGTCGTGCCGCGGATGACGAAGATGTCCACGCCCGCGTCGACGACGGCCTTGGAGAACTGGGCCGTGCGCTGCGGGGAGAGCGCGGCGGCGGTGACCACGCCCGAGTCGCGCACCTCCTTGATGCGCTGCCCGATCAGCTCCTCCTTGATGGGAGCGGCGTAGATCTCCTGGAGCCGGCGGGTGGCCGCCTCGACGGGCAGGCTCACGATCTCGTCGAGCAGCGACTGCGGGTCCTCGTGCCGGGTCCACAGACCTTCGAGGTTCAGTACGCCCAGGCCGCCCAGCTCGCCGATGCGGATCGCGGTGGCCGGGGAGACGACCGAGTCCATGGGAGCCGCCAGGAAAGGCAGCTCGAAGCGGTAGGCGTCGATCTGCCAGGCGATCGAGACCTCCTTCGGGTCCCGCGTACGGCGGCTGGGGACGACGGCGATGTCGTCGAAGGCGTACGCCCGGCGGCCGCGCTTGCCGCGCCCGATCTCGATCTCAGTCACGTTTGTGGCCTTTCCCTGATGCGTTCGGCGTCTTCCAGTATCGCCGACGGGTACGACGAGGGCGGCCCCGGATGCCCCGGGACCGCCCTCGTCGCGGTGTCCCACGCGCGCGGAACGCCTACTTGCTGCTGTAGTTCGGCGCCTCGACCGTCATCTGGATGTCGTGCGGGTGGCTCTCCTTGAGGCCCGCGGAGGTGATCCGCACGAAGCGGCCCTTGCTCTCCATCTCCTCGATGGTGGCGGCGCCCACGTAGCCCATGGTCTGGCGCAGACCGCCGACGAGCTGGTGCAGGACGTTGCCGAGCGGGCCGCGGTAGGGCACCTGGCCCTCGATGCCCTCGGGCACGAGCTTGTCGTCGGCCGCGACCTCCGCCTGGAAGTAGCGGTCCTTGGAGTACGACTTGGCCTGGCCGCGGGACTGCATGGCGCCCAGCGAGCCCATGCCGCGGTAGGACTTGAACTGCTTGCCGTTGATGAACTGCAGCTCGCCCGGCGACTCCTCGCAGCCCGCGAGGAGGCTGCCCAGCATCACCGTGTCGGCGCCGGCGGCGAGCGCCTTGCCGATGTCGCCGGAGTACTGCAGGCCGCCGTCGCCGATCAGCGGGATGCCCGCCGGCCGGGCGGCGAGGGACGCCTCGTAGATGGCGGTGACCTGCGGGACGCCGATGCCGGCGACCACGCGGGTGGTGCAGATCGAGCCCGGCCCGACGCCGACCTTGATGCCGTCGACGCCGGCGTCGATCAGGGCCTGGGCGCCGTCACGGGTGGCGACGTTGCCGCCGATCACGTCGACGCGCACGCTCGACTTGATCTTCGACATCCAGCTGAGGGCGTTGCTGTTGTGACCGTGCGAGGTGTCGACGACCAGGAAGTCCACGCCGGCCTCGGCGAGGGCCTGGGCGCGCTCCAGCGCCTCGGGGCTGGCGCCGACCGCCGCGCCGACGAGCAGCCGGCCCTCGGCGTCCTTGGCGGCCCGGGGGTACTTCTCGGCCTTGACGAAGTCCTTGACCGTGATGAGGCCCTTGAGGGCGCCCGCCTCGTCGACCAGGGGAAGCTTCTCGATCTTGTGCCTGCGCAGCAGCTCCATGGCCTCGACGCCGGAGATGCCCACCTTGCCGGTGACCAGCGGCATCGGGGTCATGACCTCGCGCACCTGGCGCGAACGGTCGGTCTCGAAGGCCATGTCGCGGTTGGTGACGATGCCGAGCAGCTTGCCGCCGCCGTCGGTGACCGGCACACCGCTGATGCGGAACTTGGCGCACAGGGCGTCGGCCTCGCCCAGCGTCGCGTCCGGGTGCACCGTGATCGGGTCGGTGACCATGCCGGACTCGGAGCGCTTCACCAGGTCGACCTGGTTGACCTGGTCCTCGATGGAGAGGTTGCGGTGCAGCACGCCGACGCCGCCCTGGCGGGCCATCGCGATCGCCATGCGGGACTCGGTCACCTTGTCCATCGCCGCCGAGAGCAGCGGGATGTTGACCCGCACATTGCGGGAGATGCGGGACGAGGTGTCGACCGCGTTGGGGAGCACCTCGGATGCACCCGGCAGCAGCAGCACGTCGTCGTAGGTCAGCCCGAGGGTCGCGAATTTTCCGGGCACTCCGTCGACGTTGGCAGTCATGACACCTTCCCCAAATGGCCTTGATCGGTGCGGATGTCCATGCTAACGGGAAGCGCACCGCCCGAATTCCACGGTCGCGGGCCAGTGCGGTCTTCGTATGTTCGTACGGAAACGGTGACCGGGCTGTTCAGCGAAGGCGCGGCCACCGGGATTCGTCACTGCTCGGCGAGCGCCCGCAGTCTGCTGAGCGCCCGGTGCTGGGCCACGCGGACCGCTCCGGGTGACATTCCCAACATCTGGCCGGTCTCCTCGGCGGTGAGCCCCACCGCGATACGCAGCAGGAGCAGTTCGCGCTGGTTCTCGGGCAGGTTGGCCATGAGCTTCTTCGCCCACTCGGCGTCGCTGCTGAGCAGGGCGCGCTCTTCGGGGCCGAGCGAGTCGTCCGGCCGTTCGGGCATCTCGTCGGACGGGACCGCCGTCGAGCCCGGATGGCGCATCGCGGCCCGCTGCAGGTCGGCGACCTTGTGGGCGGCGATGGCGAAGACGAAGGCCTCGAAGGGCCTGCCGGTGTCCCGGTAGCGGGGCAGGGCGAGCAGGACCGCGACGCAGACCTCCTGGGCGAGGTCCTCCACGAAGTGGCGGGCGTCGCCGGGCAGCCGGGACAGCCGGGTGCGGCAGTAGCGCAGGGCCAGCGGATGGACGTGGGCCAGCAGGTCGTGGGTGGCCTGCTCGTCGCCGTCCACCGCGCGATGGACGAGTGCCCCGATCGTCCCCACGGCAGTGACCGCCTCGTCATCGCGCATCGGTCCATGGTGCACTGCGGCCGGACCGGCCGCGGCACCGTGCCCGTCGTTGTGCACCGAAGCGTTATGAGCAGGTGCGCCGGCACTCATCCCCTGCGCCCTCCCCTTCCGCTCGACCGACTCGTCCCCGAGGAACTCCACACCTCAAGGATGCGGCATCCGCGGCGAAACAAGCAGCGGGCGCCCGCCGGGATGCCGTGCCGCTCCCGCCCGCCGTGCGGCGCCGGGAGCTCTCGGCCGGCCCCCGGACCGCCTCTGAGCAGGGAGGTTCGCCCATGAGCCCGCTCTCCTCGATGAATGACCGATGTCACCCGGAACCGGTGCGATCCGCCGGACGCCCCAGACCCGTCCCGCCCCGGAACGGTCCGGGGCCGCGGGCCGGGCGGGCGGCGGGGACGGCGCTAGCGGACGAGTCCCCACCGGAAGCCGAGCGCCACCGCGTGCGCGCGGTCCGAGGCGCCGAGCTTCTTGAACAGCCGTCGGGCGTGGGTCTTGACGGTGTCCTCGGAGAGGAACAGCTCACGGCCGATCTCCGCGTTGGAGCGGCCGTGGCTCATGCCTTCGAGGACCTGGATCTCCCGCGCGGTGAGCGTGGGGGCCGCGCCCATCTCGGCCGAGCGCAGCCGGCGCGGGGCGAGCCGCCAGGTGGGGTCGGCGAGCGCCTGGGTGACGGTCGCGCGCAGTTCAGCACGCGAGGCGTCCTTGTGCAGATAGCCGCGGGCGCCGGCCGCGACCGCGAGGGCGACGCCGTCGAGGTCCTCGGCGACGGTCAGCATGATGATGCGCGCCCCGGGGTCGGCGGACAGCAGTCGCCGTACGGTCTCGACGCCGCCCAGTCCGGGCATGCGCACGTCCATCAGAATCAGGTCCGAGCGGTCGGCGCCCCAGCGGCGGAGGACTTCCTCGCCGTTGGCCGCCGTCGTCACGCGCTCGACGCCGGGCACGGTCGCGACCGCCCGGCGTAGCGCCTCTCGGGCGAGCGGGGAGTCGTCGCAGACGAGGACGGAAGTCATGGCCGCCCTCCGCAGCTGATGCGCGTCACCTTGTGCCTCCAGGCTGTTACGAATCGTCACCTGTGCGGTCGACCGTCTCGGACGCCTGCCCGAGCGTTTGGTGTTTCCAACCGCCACCGCACTCTCAACGATGGTCACTCGAAAGAGTTACGGGGCCGCGTGCATTCTTCGGCACTCTACGTGAGGGGACGGACACGGAGGAGTCAGCCACACGGACCCTCAAGCTTTCATCACAACCCGTGCCCCATTCGGCCCTATTTCTTCCCTTTTACTGGTGTCTGAGGCTAGATTCGCAATGAGTCATATTTTCATCTCCTTAGATCGTAGTTGTACGGTCGTGGACACCGTATCCGCTCAGAACGGCTACAAGGGGTCACGCAATGGCAGATTTCTCCCGCCTTCCCGGACCGAACGCGGACCTGTGGGACTGGCAGCTCCTGGCTGCCTGCCGCGGAGTGGACAGTTCGCTCTTCTTCCATCCGGAGGGTGAGCGCGGGGCGGCTCGGAGCGCTCGAGAGAACTCGGCCAAGGAGGTCTGCATGAGGTGCCCGGTCCGCGCACAGTGCGCGGCGCACGCCCTGGCGGTTCGCGAGCCGTACGGGGTGTGGGGCGGGTTGACCGAGGACGAGCGCGAGGAGCTCATGGGGCGGGCGCGCAACCGCCTGGTGTCGGCGTCGTCCGGCGCGAGGGACGCCGCCTCGAACACTTGAAGGAACGTTTCTGCGATAGCGGCCGGAAAAGCGCCGGCCGAGGGAAATCCGGTGAATCGGAGGGCACACGCGCGTGCCCTCCGTTTTTCCGTGCCGCGGCGTCAGCGCCGCGCGGCGCGTCCCAGTTGCTCCAGCGTCGCCGTCACCGCCGGCACCTGGGCCAGGTCCGGCAGGGTGAGCGCGACGATCTCCCGCCGCACCGCCGGTTCCAGCGCGACCGCGCGCACGCCCCGGGGCCGCACCGACTCGATGGCGAGCTCGGGCAGGACGGCGACGCCGAGACCGGCGCCCACCAGGCCGACCACCGCCGGATAGTCGTCGGTCGCGAAGTCGATGCGAGGGGTGAAGCCCGCGCGCTCGCACACCTGCACCAGCTGGCCACGGCAGCGCGGGCAGCCGGCGATCCACGGCTCGGCGGAGAGATCGTCGATGGCGACGGACGCCACGCGCGCGAGGCGGTGCCGCTCGGGCACGAGGGCGACCAGCCGGTCCGTCAGCAGCGGGCGCACGACCAGGTCGTCCCACTCGCCCTCGCCGGGACGCGCCACGGCGCCGTCGTCCGTGCCGCGCTCGTAGCGGAAGGCGAGGGCGATGTCGCAGTCCCCCTCCCGGAGCAGCTCGACCGAGCGCGGCGGCTCGGCCTCCTCCAGGGAGACCCGGGTGCCGGGGTGCGCGGCGCGCAGCGCGGCGAGGGCGGTGGGCACGAGGGTGGAGCTGCCGCTGGGGAAGGAGACCAGCCGGACCCGGCCCGCGCGCAACCCCGCGATGGCGGCGACCTCCTCCTCGGCCGCCGTCAGTCCGGACAGGATCCCGGCCGCGTGCCGCACGAGGGCCTCGCCCGCCTGGGTCAGCCGCGTCTCGCGGCCGCTGCGGACCAGCAGGGGCGTACCGACGGACGACTCCAGGGCCTTCATCTGCTGGCTGACGGCGGGCTGGGTGCAGCCCAGCTCCCGCCCGGCGGCCGAGAAGGAGCCGGTGGCGGCCACGGCGCGCAGCACACGGAGATGACGGGCCTCGATCATCCGTCGAGGATAAGGGATCCTTGGGTGGCGGCGCGAATAATGCGTCGACACTTTGATGAGGGGTCGCCTACCGTGCCCCCATGAGGCTTCTGTCTGTCAATCTGGGCCGCCCCAAGGCCGTTCCGTACACCGGTCAGCCGCAGGGGCTGACCGGCATCGACAAGCGGCCGGTCGACGGGCCCGTCCGGGTCTCGGCGCCCGGCCCGAAGGGCGTCGGGGGGAGCGGGCTGGCCGGGGACGCGGTGTGCGAGCTGCGCCATCACGGCGGCGACGACCAGGCGGTGTACGCCGTCGCGCGCGAGGACCTCGACGCGTGGGAGCGCGAGCTGGGGCGCACGCTGGGCAACGGCGCGTTCGGCGAGAACCTCACCACGGCGGGGCTCGACGTCTCGGGGGCGCGGATCGGCGAGCGCTGGCGGATCGGCTCCGACGTGGTGCTGGAGGTGACCAGCGGGCGGATACCGTGTCTCACCTTCCAGGGGCACCTGGGCGAGAAGCAGTGGGTGAAGCGGTTCACGCAGAAGGCGGCCACGGGCGCGTACCTCCGGGTGATCGTTGCGGGCGACGTCCGCGCGGGGGACGCGGTGGAGATCGTCCACGTGCCGGATCACGACGTGACGGCCCGTCTGCAGTTCCAGGCCGGCACCACGCACCGGGAGCTGCTGCCCCGGCTGCTCGCGGCCGGGGAGGCGCTGCATCCGGAGTCGCTCGCCGCGGCCCGGAAGTACGTGGCGGAGCACGGAGGCTGAGCCGTACTCACGGAACGGTCGCTCACGCGGTCTTCACGTTCGGGAGGCCGCGTGCAGAGGACGGATCCACGCACCGCGGGTCACTAACCTTGCGCCATGACAACGGCTCTTATTACGGGTTCGACCGCGGGGATCGGCGCCGCGTTCGCGCGCAGACTGGCGGCGGACGGGCACGACCTCGTCCTCGTCGCACGGGACACCAAGCGGCTGCGCGAGCAGGCGACCGAGTTGCACGACCGGCACGGCATCGAGGCGGAGGTGCTGACCGCCGACCTCGCCACCGACGGGGGCATCGAGGCGGTGGCCGCCCGCCTCGGGGACCGCAAGCACCCCGTCGACCTGCTGGTCAACAACGCCGGGTTCGGCAACAAGGGCCGCTATCTCGACGTGTCCATGGCCGACGAGCTGAAGATGCTCAAGGTGCACTGCGAGGCGGTGCTGCGGCTGACGTCCGCGGCGACGGCGGCGATGCGCGAGCGCGGGCGCGGCGGGGTCGTCAACGTGGCGTCCGTGGCGGCCTTCGTGCCGCGCGGGACCTACGGGGCGTCCAAGGCGTGGGTCGTGCAGTTCACGCAGGGCGCGGCGAAGGACCTGGCGGGCAGCGGGGTGCGGCTGATGGCGCTCTGCCCCGGCTTCGTGCGCACCGAGTTCCACGAGCGGGCCGGGATGGGCACGGACAACATTCCCGGCTGGATGTGGCTGGACGCGGACAAGCTGGTCGCGGCGGCGCTGCACGACCTGGCGCGCGGGAAGTCGCTGTCGATCCCCGACCCGCGCTACAAGGCGCTGATGGGTCTGGTGAAGGTGACGCCCCGGTCGCTGCTGGGCGGGATCAGCTCGAGGACGGGCCGCAAGTACGGGCCGCAGTGACGGGTGCGGCGGTGGACGGGTGACGTGGGCGCTCCGGTGGGAAAATGGACGGGACGGGACCGGGACCCAGGGGGCCGGAGGCGGCGTCATGACGTTCGTACAGCTCATCGACTGCAGGACCAGCCGGTTCGACGAGATGGACCGGCTGATGGACACATGGGTCGAGCAGACCCGGGGGAAGCGGACCGCGACCCACGCGGTCGTCGCCAAGGACCGCTCCGACGACTCGCACTTCATCGAGATCGTGGAGTTCCCCTCCTACGAGGAGGCGATGCGCAACTCCAACCTCCCGGAGACCGGCAAGGTCTTCCAGGAGCTGGTCGCCCTGTGCGACGAGATGCCGACGTTCACGGATCTCGACGTCGTCCGGGACGAGCAGCTGTACGCGCGGACGGCACGGCTGTTCTTCGACACGATCTGCACGCGGGGCGAGCTGCCGCCGCTCGACGGGCTGATCGCCGAGGAGTACCACGACCACGATCCGGCCAATCCGCAGGACACCATGGGGATGGACGCGATGCGGCGGGAGGTCGAGGCGTGGCGCGGCGGCTTCGACTACGACTTCGTGGTCGAGGACCAGATCGCCGAGGGCGACCGGGTGTGCAACCGCTGGACCTGGCGCGGCGTCCACAAGGGCGACTTCATGGGGATCCCGGCCACGGGCAGGGACGTCACGATGACCGGGACGACCGTCTTCCGGTGCCGGCAGGACGGGAAGATCGTCGAGGGCTGGTGGCAGTACGACCGGCTCGGCCTGATGGACCAGCTCGGGGCGCTGGACGCGCTGGAGGGATAGCGGGCCGGCGGCCGCGGGAGCGGCGGACGCACGCCGAGGCCCGGCGCCTCTTGTCTGCAGGGCGCCGGGCCTCGGTTACTGCCGTGGGTACCGACCTGGGTCAGTGGGAGTGGCCGTGGGAGTGGCCGCCGGCGGCCGGCTCCTCCTCTTCCTTCTTCTCGACGACCAGGGTCTCGGTCGTCAGGAGGAGGGAGGCGATGGAGGCGGCGTTCTCCAGGGCGGAGCGGGTGACCTTGACCGGGTCGATGACGCCGGCCTTGACCAGGTCGCCGTACTCGCCGGTGGCGGCGTTGAAGCCCTGGCCCTTGTCGAGCTCGGCCACCTTGGCGGTGATGACGTAGCCCTCGAGGCCCGCGTTCTCGGCGATCCAGCGCAGCGGCTCGACGACGGCGCGGCGGACGACGGCGACACCGGTGGCCTCGTCGCCGGTCTTGCCCAGGCCGCCTTCCAGCACCTTGGCGGCGTGGACCAGCGCGGAACCGCCACCGGAGACGATGCCCTCCTCGACCGCGGCGCGGGTCGCGGAGATGGCGTCCTCCAGGCGGTGCTTCTTCTCCTTCAGCTCCACCTCGGTGGCGGCGCCGACCTTGATCACGCACACGCCGCCGGCCAGCTTCGCGAGGCGCTCCTGGAGCTTCTCGCGGTCCCAGTCGGAGTCGGTGTTCTCGATCTCGGCCTTGATCTGGGCGATGCGGCCCACGACGTCCTCGGACTTGCCGCCGCCGTCGACGAGGGTGGTGTCGTCCTTGGTGACGGTGACGCGGCGGGCGGAGCCGAGCACGTCGATGCCGACCTGGTCGAGCTTGAGGCCGACCTCCTCGGAGATGACGGTGGCGCCGGTGAGGACGGCCATGTCCTGCAGCATCGCCTTGCGGCGGTCGCCGAAGCCCGGGGCCTTGACCGCGACCGCGTTGAAGGTGCCGCGGATCTTGTTGACGACGAGGGTGGAGAGCGCCTCGCCCTCCAGGTCCTCGGCGATGATCAGCAGCGGCTTGGAGGAGTTGGTCTGGATGACCTTCTCCAGCAGCGGCAGCAGGTCGGCGATCGAGGAGATCTTGCCCTGGTTGATGAGGATGTAGGGGTCCTCCAGGACGGCCTCCATGCGCTCCTGGTCCGTCACGAAGTACGGCGACAGGTAGCCCTTGTCGAAGGCCATGCCCTCGGTGAAGTCCAGCTCCAGACCGAAGGTGTTGGACTCCTCGACGGTGATGACACCGTCCTTGCCGACCTTGTCCATCGCCTCGGCGATGAGCTCGCCGACCTGCTGGTCCTGGGCGGACAGCGCGGCGACGGCGGCGATGTCGGACTTCTCGTCGATCGGGCGGGCGGTGGCCAGCAGATCGTCGGAGATGGCCTTGACGGCGGCGTCGATGCCCTTCTTCAGGGCGGCCGGGGAGGCGCCGGCGGCGACGTTCTTGAGGCCCTCGCGTACGAGCGCCTGCGCGAGCACGGTGGCGGTGGTCGTACCGTCGCCCGCGATGTCGTTGGTCTTGGTCGCCACCTCCTTCACCAGCTGGGCGCCGAGGTTCTCGTACGGGTCCTCGAGCTCCACCTCACGGGCGATGGTGACGCCGTCGTTGGTGATGGTCGGGGCGCCGAACTTCTTGTCGATGACGACGTTGCGGCCCTTGGGGCCGATCGTCACCTTGACGGTGTCGGCAAGCTTGTTGACGCCGCGCTCAAGGGCGCGACGGGCGTCCTCGTCGAACTTCAGGATCTTCGCCATGGGAGCGGTTCAGCCCTCTCGGAAAGCGTGGGAGAAACGAACTGCGCCCCCAGCGCCCGGCTTCACAAAGTAGCGGGGGCCAGGGGCGCAGTTCACTGCAAAACTGGGTGAATTACTTCTCGATGATCGCGAGGACGTCGCGAGCCGAGAGGACGAGGTACTCCTCGCCGTTGTACTTCACCTCGGTGCCGCCGTACTTGCTGTACAGGACGACATCGCCGACCTTGACGTCGAGCGGCAGGCGCTCGCCGTTCTCGAAGCGACCCGGGCCCACCGCGAGGACAGCGCCCTCCTGGGGCTTCTCCTTCGCGGTGTCCGGGATGACCAGGCCAGAGGCGGTGGTCTGCTCGGCGTCGAGCGGCTGGACCACGATGCGGTCCTCGAGCGGCTTGATGGCAACCTTGGAGCTGGTGGTCGTCACGATCCGACCTCCCCCTTCGGAGATCTCACGGGGTTAACTGTCTGAGGTGGCGACCAGGTGGATCCGTCGTCGCGGGTGCCGGACCTGCCCGTCGCTGTGTTGGCACTCTCCAGTGGTGAGTGCCAGACCTGAGACTATGACCGCGATTAGCACTCGGTCAAGCGGAGTGCCAATGCCCGCGGCGCGTCGGCCATGTTTTCGGTCCGGCGAGCGCCTTCGCCGCCCGGCGGGCGGGGGTGGGACGCGGTGGGCGCGGCGCGGAGGGCGGGGCGTGGCGTGGCGTGGCGTGGCGTCCTACAGGTAGTCCTCCAGGCGGCCCACCGTCAGACCCTGGTCCTGCACCTGGCGCAGCAGGCGGGTCGTGCGTTCGCGCAGGACCGGTCCCGTCGTCTCGTCCGGCGCGACGGCGATGATGTCGCCGGGGTGGAGGCGGTGGGCGCCGTGGGCTCGGGTGAGGCCGGTGGGGCCCATCGCGGCGCGCCACAGGACGAGAGCCTCGATGCCGCAGTCGGCGGCGGCGCGCCGGGTCGTGGTGTCGTAGGCGCCGTAGGGCGGACGGAAGAGGCGGGGGCGCAGGCCGAACCGGGCGCGGAGCTTGTCCTGCTGGCCGCAGATCTCGGCGCGCTGCCCGGCGTAGGGCAGACCGCGCAGGACCGGGTGGTCGAGGGTGTGGTTCTGGATGCTGGCGCCGACCGACTGCAACCGGGCGAAGTGCGCGTACCCCGGGCCGACCACGCTGTCGGTGAGGAACATGCTCACCGGGAGGCGCAGTTCGCGGACCATGTCGACGAAGCGCGGGTCGCGTTCGGCGCCGTCGTCGTAGGTGAGGAAGACGACCTTGTCGATGGTCGGGACATGGTCGAGGACCGGCGGGAGGGCCGTCTGCGGACTGCCCGGCAGGACGCGGGCGGGGTGGGCCGGCGCGGGAGCCAGCGGCGCCGCCAGGCCCCAGCGGCGGTACGGGGCCGGGGCGGGCTCGCGCCCTTGTGCGGCGGCCTTCCTTCCCAGGCGTTCGATCGGGTCGACGGACTGGGCGCAGCCGGTCAGGGTCGCCAGGATCAGCAGGACGGCGGTCAGTCCGCGTGCCCTCACAGGTAGTCCTCCAGCCGGGCCACCGCGTAGCCCTTCGCCGTGACCTTGTCGAGGAACCGGCGGACCATGTCGGGCATCGTGCCCTTCCACTCGTCGCGGCCGCGGAAGTGGGTGAGGACGATGTCGCCCGGGTGGAGGTCCTGGTCCGACTCCCGGTACTCCCAGTGGTCCACGAAGACCTCCTCGTCCCACAGCGGGGCGTAGCGCACGCCGCAGGACTTCGCGGCGCGCAGGGTGTCCTGGTCGTAGTTGCCGTACGGCGGCCGGAAGAGGGCGGGGCGCTCGCCGTAGTGCTCCCGCATCACCTCCTGCATGCCGCAGATCTCGCGCTTCTGACGGGCGTAGGAGAGGGCGGGCAGGTAGGGGTGGTGGAGGGTGTGGTTGTTCAGGGTCACCCCCAGATCCCGCATCTTCTTGAAGTAGCCGTAGTCGTCCTTGATCAGGTAGTTGGTGAGGAAGGCGGTGTACGGGATCCTCAGCTCGCTCATCATGCGCAGGAACGCCGGGTCCTTCTCGGCGCCGTCGTCGATGGTGAGGAAGACGACCCTGTCCTCGGTCGGGACCGTGGTGAAGACCGGCGGCAGGCCGAGCTCCTCCTGGTCGTCGACCTCGAAGCCCTTGCGGGTGGTGATCTCCGGCTTGTGCGCGGGCGGCGCCGGGGGCGTCAGCGGGACCCTCCTCAGGCCCCAGCGCCGCGCCGCGGCGACCCGGGCCTGCTGGGCGGCGCGGAGCCGGCCGGCGTACGCGTGCAGGGCGCGGGCGGGCGCCCCCTCCGGGGGCGCGGCCTTCCCGGGCTGCTGGCCCGGCGCGGGGCGGATCGCACCGCCGGCGCCCCCGCCGCCCCCCGCGCAGCCCGACGCGAGGGCGGCCAGCGCGAGGACGACGAGCGCGCCGCGGATTCCCGTACGCCCGCGGCCGCGTCGGCTTCCCGTACGCCCGCACCGGCGCGACCCCTGAGAACAACCGCGGTTGTCATCATCTTGTACGACAGGTCCCATGGCGCCGGATCCTCGCAGCCGCCGCCCCCGAACCCGGACCGACACCGCCGCCGGAGAGCCACCGTCCACCGAGTGGCCCACACCGACCGCCGTCGGCCCCCGCGTCCGGCCGACAGGGCCCCCGGACCGGCGAGGCGGGCGGCTGGCCGACAATGGCGGGGTGAACGACCTTGCTCCGCTGCTCACTGCCGAGGGCCGCGCCCTCCTCGACGCGGTGCGCGGCACCGCCCCCGCCGACGAGCTCGCCGTCGCCACCCGGCTGCGCCGCGACCACCCGGCCGGCCTGGTGTCGGCGGCCATCGGCCAGGCCAGGCTGCGGCAGCGGGCGGCGGTGAAGTTCGGGGCCGAGGACGCGGACCGGATGTTCTTCACGCCGAACGGCGTGGAGCAGTCGACGCGGGCGAGCGTCGCCGGCTACCGGGCCGGGCGGATGCGGGCGCTCGGCGTGGCCTCGGTCGCCGACCTGTGCTGCGGGATCGGCGGCGACGCGATCGCGCTCGCCCGTGCCGGGATCCGGGTGCTGGCCGTGGACCGGGACCCGGTCACGGCACAGGCGGCGCGCGCGAACGCCGAGGCGCTGGGGCTGAGCGAACTGATCGAGGTGCGCGAGGCGGACGTCACCGAGGTGGACACCGGCGGCTACGACGCCGTGTTCGTCGATCCGGCACGCCGGGGCGGACGCGGACGCGTCTTCGACCCCGAGGCCTACTCGCCGCCGCTGTCCTGGGCGGTGGGCGCCGCCCTCGCCGCGCCCCGCGCCGCCCTGAAGATCGCGCCCGGCGTGCCGCACGAGGCGATCCCGGCCGAGGCCGAGGCCGAGTGGATCTCGGACGGCGGGGACGTGAAGGAGGCGGTGCTGTGGTTCGGGACCGGTGAGCCGGGCGCCGTCCGGGCGACCCTGCTGCCGGGACCGCGGACGCTGCTCGGCGGCGATCTGCCCGACCCGCCCGTGCGGCCGGTCGGCCGGTACCTGTACGAGCCCGACGGCGCGGTGGTCCGGGCCCATCTGGTCGCCGACGTGGCCCGCGAGGTCGACGGCGGGCTGATCGACGAGACCATCGCCTACGTCACCGCCGACGCCCTGCGCTCCACCCCGTACGCCACCGCGTACGAGATCACCGATCAGCTCCCCTTCAACGTCAAGAAGTTGAAGGCCCTGCTGCGGGAACGCGGGGTGGGGATCCTGACCGTGAAGAAGCGGGGGTCCGCGGTGGAGCCGGAGGAGCTGCGCAGGAAGGCGCTCCCCAAGGACCGGGGGCCGCACTCGGCGACCGTCTTCCTGACCCGGGTCGCGGGGGCGCCGACGATGCTCCTCGGCGCCCCCGCGGGCACGCCCCCTGCCGGTTGAGGCCGTCGGGGCCGCCGCCGTCCGCCGTCGGGGACGGCCGTGGCGCCCGTCTCACCCGAGGCAGTCCGCCGCGCGGGCCAGCAGCAGCTCCCGCTCCCGCTCGTTGCCCGTCAGGGCGGCCGCCCGCTCGAACTCGGCCCTGGCCTCCGCCGGACGGTCCAGGCGCAGCAGCAGGTCGCCGCGGACGCTGGGCAGGAGGTGGTAGTCGCGCAGGGACGGCTCGGCGGCGAGGCCGTCGACGATCTCCAGCGCGGGTCCCGGTCCCTCGGCCATCGACACGGCCACGGCTCGGTTGAGCTCGACGACCGGGGACGGCGCGCGCACGGCCAGCAGGCCGTACAGGGTGGCGATGGCCGTCCAGTCGGTGTCCTCGTAGGCCGGGGCGTGCGCGTGGCAGGCGGCCACGGCGGCCTGGAGGGCGTAGGGGCCGGGGGCCCCGGCCGCGGAGGTGGCGCCGGCCCGTTCCAGGGCGGCGATGCCCCGGGCGACGAGCCGTCTGTCCCAGCGGCGGCGGTCCTGGTCGCGCAGGAGGACGGGCGAGCCGTCGGGGGCCGTGCGGGCGGGGGCGCGGGACGCCTGGAACTCGAGGAGCGCGGCCAGCGCGTGGACCTCGGGCTCCTTCGGCATGAGGGCCGCCAGCTGCCGGGCCAGCCGCAGCGCGTCCTCGCACAGCGCCGGGCGCAGCCAGTCGTCGCCGGCGGTGGCCGCGTACCCCTCGTTGAAGATCAGGTAGATCACGTCCAGGACGGAGCCCAGCCGGGCCTCGCGGTCAGGTCCGTACGGCACCTCGAAGGCGACGTTCCTGGTGGCCAGGGTCTTCTTGGCGCGGACGATGCGCTGGGCGACCGTCGGTTCGGGGACCAGGAAGGCGCGGGCGATCTCGGGCGTGCTCAGACCGCCGAGCAGGCGCAGCGTGAGGGCGGTGCGGGCCTCGGCGGACAGCACCGGGTGGCAGGCGGTGAACACGAGCCTGAGCAGGTCGTCGTCGATGTCGTCGGCGTCGGCGGGCTCCTCGGGCGGGGCGGTCGTGGTCTGCAGGTCGCGGCCCATCTCCTGCAGCTTGCGGGCGTAGTTCTCCCGGCGGCGGACCAGGTCGACGGCGCGATGCCGGGCGGCCGCCGTGAGCCAGGCCCCGGGGTTGTCCGGCACGCCGTCGCGCGGCCACTGCTCCAGCGCGGCCACCAGCGCGTCCTGCGCCAGTTCCTCCGCGATGCCGACGTCGCGCACGACACGGGCGACGGCCGCGATGACGCGGGGGTACTCCAGGCGGAAGACGGTCTCGATGGCGGCACGGGGATCCGGGGCGGTCCGGTGGTCCGGGGCCGTCCGGTGGTCCGGGGCCGTCCGGTGGTCCGGGGCCGTCCGGTGGTCCGGGGCCGTCCGGTGGTCCGGGGCGGTCGGGGGGTTCGAGGCGGGCTGTTGTTCCACAGCCCACCATCGAACACCCCCCGGACGTCCGGACCAAGGACCGCTCAGCCCTCCGCGATCTCCCGCACCTCGCAGTTCACCGTCCAGAAGTCCTCGTGGACCTTCACGAACCGCTTGGTCCACTCGACGGCCTCGTCCCGGTCCTTGCACTGCATGATCGCGTAGCCGCCCACGGCCTCCTTGGTCTCCGTGAAGGGCCCGTCGGTGACGGAGACCTTCCCGCCCTCGTAGTGCACCCGGACGCCCTGCTCGGTCGGGGTCAGCCCGGCGGTCTCCAGCATCACGCCGGCCTTGGTGATCTCCTCGATCAGCTCCCCCATGCGCTGCATCAGCTCGGGGCTGGGGCCCTCCGCGGGCACGCTGTTCTCGTCGATCCGCACCAGCGACAGGTAACGGGGCATGGTGACTCCTCCGGTCCGATGGGCCGGGTCCTTCCCGGCCTCTCACCCCTGCGTCGAACGGGAGCGGGCCGGATCGACACTTCCCCGCGACTCTTTCTCCGGCTTCCTGTGCGGCTTCATCGCAGCGACTTCCACAGCGCGCCCGCCGCCGGCTCCCGGGCCACCACCCGGTTGGGATCCGAGGGCGCCGCGACCACGGGCATGGTGACCGTCCTGACGTGGTCGGCCGGCAGCCCCTTCAGGCTCCGGCCGAGCTCCGTCAGCTCGCTCAGGGAGTCCAGACCGGTGTCCGTGGTGAGACTGCCGGTGATCGCGTCGGCGACCTCGTAGAGCCGGCCGGGGCTGGTCAGGAGGTCGGTGGAGGCGATCTGTTCCAGCAGGGCCTTCACGAGCTTGTGCTGCAGGCCTATGCGCCCGAGGTCGCTGCCGTCGCCTATGCCGTGCCGGGTGCGGGCCAGGGCGAGGGCGCGGGCGCCGTTCAGATGGTGGACGCCCGCCTCGAGGTGCAGATGGCTGTCGTCGTCGTCGATGTCCTCGTCGGTGGTGACGGTGACCCCGCCCAGCGCGTCGACGAGCTTGGCGAAGCCCGAGAAGTCGACCTCGACGTAGTGGTCCATGCGGACGCCGGTGATCGACTCGACGGTCTTGACGGCGCAGACGGGACCGCCGACCGAGTATGCGGTGTTGAACATCGCGCCGTACGCCACGGACGTCGAGCCGCCGCCGGACAGCGGGCAGGAGGGGCGGGTGACGAGGGTGTCGCGCGGGATGCTGGCGACGGTGGCCGTCGTACGTCCGGCGTCGACGTGCACGACCATCGCCGTGTCGGAGCGCGCGCCGGTGCTGTCGCCACCGCCGAGCCTCTGGTTCTCCTTGCCGCTGCGCGAGTCCGAGCCCAGTACCAGGATGTTCGTCGCCTCGGTGGGCGGCGGGGAGGCGGAGGGGGCAGGGGCGGTGACCGCCTTGGCGGGGCGGTCGTCGCCGAGCGCGTTGTCGATGTCGACGCTCTTGATGTTGTCGTCGAGTCGCCAGTAGATCCAGCCCGCCGTCCCGGCCCCCGCCACCAAGGCGGCGGCCAGGGTGAGGCCGGCGGCCTTCAGCGCTCTCGACCGCCGGCCCGCTCCCGCTCCGCTTGCGCCGTGCTCCTCGTGTCGCGTCACGGGCAGGAACGTACGTCCGAATAATGAGCGGACTGTTAGGAAGCCGACCGCGGGCCGGTTTTCTCGTGAGAATCTCAGGTTCCCCCGGGACCGGCCCCGGTTCAGCCCAGCGTCACCGTCGGCGCCGGGTTGCTCCCGCTCCAGTTGGCGTTGAACCCGAAGCTCACCGAACCGCCGTCCGGAACCGTCCCGTTGTACGAGGCGTTCACACAGGTCACGGCCGGCCCCGACTGGGTGCAGCCGGCGTTCCAGGCCTGGGTGATCTGCTGGCCCGCGCCGTACGTCCAGGTCGCCTTCCAGGACGACAGCGAGGCGCCCGAGCAGGAGATCGTCACGGTGCCGGTGAACTCGGTGTTCCACTGGCTTCCCACGCTGTACGCGGCCTTGCACCCGCCGGTCGGGGGCGGCGTGGTCGTGCCGCCGAGCGCCTCGGCGATGCCGTAGTAGGCGGGTTTGGGGGCGTAGTTGCCGTCGTACGGCGTCGCCGCGCCCTCCCCGGGGAACGTGCTCTCCACCCACGAGTCGGAGTCGGTGAAGCCCCAGACGGTGAGGTTCACACAGCGGGCGACGGCGACGCAGGCGGCGGTGACCGCCTTGTAGTCGGCCTTCTGCCGGTCGAGCTTGGCGCTGTCCGAGGGCAGCGGCATCCGGATGTCCAGCTCGGTGATCGCCACGTCGACGCCGAGGTCGGCGAAGCGCTGGATGTTCTGCTGGAGGGTCGCGGGGACCTGCCCGAGGACCAGGTGGGCCTGGAGGCCGACCCCGTCGATGGGGACTCCCCGCTGCTTCAGGGACCTGACCAGGTTGTACAGGGCGGTGGACTTCGCGTTGACGCCCTCGACGTTGTAATCGTTGATGTAGAGCTTCGCGGCCGGGTCGGCGGCCCGCGCCCAGGTCAGCGCGTTGGCGATGTAGTCGGCGCCGAGGCCGTTGTACCAGAGGGTCGGGCGGTAGGTGCCGTCCTCGTTGAAGGCCTCGTTGACGACGTCCCAGGCGGCGATCCTGCCTTTGTACCGGCCGACCTCGGTGGCGATGTGGTTCTGCAGGAGGTCGCCGAGCTGGGCGGGGGTCCAGTTGCCGCTGGTGAGCCAGTTCGGGTTCTGGTTGTGCCAGACCAGGGTGTGGCCGCGCACCTGCTGGTCGTGGGCCTGCGCGAAGGCCACGATCTGATCGGCCTCGGCCCAGTTGAAGGCGCCCCGGGCCGGCTCCACCGAGCCCCACTTCATGGCGTTGCCGGGGGTCAGCGAGGAGAACTGCGCCGCGGCGACGTCACCGTAGGTCCCGGTGAGCTTGGAGCCGGTGACCGCGGTGCCGACGAGCTTGCCCTTGGCTGCGCCGAGGTCGCGCAGCGGGGCGTCCGCCGCGTGGGACGCGGGGGCCGCGACGAGCAGGGCCGCGGCGGCGGCGACCCCGGCGATCAGCGCGGTCAGCCGGGTTTTCGGGCGGGATGTTCTGGAGGATCTCATGGCGGGTGCCTCCGAAAGTTTCGGTCGTTCAACCGATTGACTTCGGAGGAGTGTGGAGGTGTGTGCCACACCCGTCAATACGTCAACTTCCGGCCACTCCTCTCCACCGCCCCCCGCTCCCGCCCCGCTCTCGCCTCAGCTCAAGCCGGGCCCGGCCGGGGCCCGCACTACGCGGCCGGCGGCGCCCCGGTGCTCGTGCGCACCACCAGGCTGGTCGCCAGCTCCACCCGGGTCGCGGTCGGCGCCTCCTGCGACGTCGACCGCGCCAGTTCGAGGACCAGCCGGGCGGCCGCCTCGGCCATCTCCGTCAGCGGCTGCCGCACGGTCGTCAGCGGCGGCCCCACCCAACGGGCCACCGGAAGATCGTCGAAGCCGACCACGCTGACGTCCTCCGGGATGCGCAGCCCGAGCTCGCGCGCGGCCTCGTAGAAGCCGAGGGCCTGGAGGTCGTTGCCGGCGAAGACGGCGGTGGGCCGGTCGGGGCGGTCGAGGAGCTCGCGGCCGAGTCGGTAGCCGGTCTCGTGGTGGAAGTCGCCGGTCTTGATCAGCGCCTGGTCGACCGGCAGGCCGGCCGTCTCCAGAGCGGCCCGGTAGCCGTCGATCCGGGCCCGGCTGCACATCATCTGCGGCGGCCCGCTGATCGCCCCGATCCGCCGGTGCCCCAGCTCGACCAGGTGCCGGGTGGCGGCGAGACCGCCCTGCCAGTTGGTCGCCCCGATGGACGGCACGTCGGCGCCCGGGTCGCCGGCCGGGTCCATCACCACGAACGGGATGGAGCGGCTGGTCAGCAGCGCCCGCTGGGACTCGTCCAGCCCGGACAGCACCAGCACGACGCCGTGCGGGCGGCGGGCGGCGACCTGGTCGGCCCAGGTCCGCCCGGGCGTGAGCCGTCCCGCGCTCTCGCTCAGCACCACGCTCAGCCCGGCGTCCCGGGCCACGTTCTCCACCCCCCGGATGACCTCCATCGCCCAGGCGCTCTCCAGTTCGTGGAAGACCAGGTCGATCAGCGGCGAGCGGGTCGCCTCGGCCCGGCGGCGCCGGTAGCCGTGGGCGCGCAGCAACTCCTCGACGCGGGTGCGGGTGCCGGGGGCGACATCGGCCCGTCCGTTGAGGACCTTCGAAACAGTCGGTGCCGATACGCCGGCCTCGCGGGCGATCTCCGCAAGGGTCGCGGTCTGCGTCGGCCGCGCTTCTGTCCGCGTTTCCACGGGCTCCGAGGGTGTCATGGCGGCGATCGTATCGCCACGCGACCTCTTGACGAACCTGGTAGGACGCCATAGGTTCCCGGAACATTCGAAGTACAGCTCGAAACATTCGTACACTCGCTCGTACAGGATCCCCGGATTCGCTGGCCCTCTGGTGGCTCACCGACCTCTGACAGGAGTTTCATGACCACCGCCCCCTGGCGTGACCCCGCCCTGCCCGCCGCCGCCCGCGTCGACGACCTCCTCTCCCGGATGACCCTGGAGGAGAAGACCGCCCAGCTGTACGGCGTGTGGGTGGGCGCCGCGACGGACGGCGACGGAGTCGCCCCCCACCAGCACGACATGAGCGCCGATCCCGCCGAGGACTACGACGAGCTGATCACCCGCGGGCTCGGCCAGCTGACCCGTTCCTTCGGCACCGCCCCCGTGGAGCCGGGCCTCGGCGCCCGGGCCCTCGCCCTCGCCCAGCGGCAGATCGCCGACGCGGGCCGCTTCGGCATCCCGGCGGTCGCCCACGAGGAGTGCCTGGCCGGCTTCACCGCCTGGCGGGCCACCGCCTATCCGGTGCCGCTGGCCTGGGGCGCCGCCTTCGACCCGCCGCTGGTGGAGGAGATGGGCCGGGCGATCGGCCGCGACCTGCGCGCGGTCGGCGTCCACCAGGGTCTGGCCCCCGTCCTGGACGTCGTCCGCGACCCGCGCTGGGGACGGGTCGAGGAGACGATCGGCGAGGACCCGTATCTGGTGGGCACGGTCGGCACGGCCTATGTGCGCGGGCTCGAATCGGCCGGCCTGGTCGCCACGCTCAAGCACTTCGCCGGGTACGCCTCCTCGGCGGGGGCCCGCAACCTGGCCCCGGTGCGGGCGGGCACCCGGGAGTTCGCGGACGTGACGCTGCCCCCGTTCGAGATGGCGCTGCGCGAGGGCGGCGCCCGCTCGGTGATGGCGGCCTACACCGAACGCGACGGCGTCCCGGCCTCCGCCGACCCCGAGCTGCTGACCCGGCTGCTGCGGGAGGAGTGGGGCTTCACCGGCACGGTCGTCGCCGACTACTTCGGCATCGCCTTCCTGCAGACCCTGCACCGGGTGGCCGGCACCCCCGCGGAGACGGCCGGCCTCGCCCTGAGGGCCGGCGTCGACGTCGAGCTGCCCACGGTGAAGTACTACGGCGCGTCGCTGGTCGCGGCCGTCCGCGCGGGCGAGATCCCGGAGGAGCTGGTGGACCGGTCGGCCCGCCGCGTGCTGCTCCAGAAGTGCGAACTGGGCCTACTGGACGAGGACTGGCGGCCCGAGACCTCCGAGTCGGTCGACCTCGACCCGGCGGCGAACCGGGTGCTTGCCCGCCGGCTGGCGGAGGAGTCGGTGGTCCTGCTGGACAACCCCGACGGACTGCTCCCCCTCGCCCCCGACGCCCGGATCGCGGTGGTCGGCCCGCGGGCCGCGGACGCCCTGGCGATGCTCGGCTGCTACTCCTTCCCCTCCCACGTCCTGCCGCACCACCCCGGCGTCGAGACGGGCATCGAGATCCCGACCCTGCTGGAGTCGCTGCGGGCCGAACTCCCCGACGCGAAGGTCACGTTCACGGAGGGCTGCGGGGTCTCCGACCCGGACCCGTCCGGCTTCGCGGAGGCCGTCGCGCGGGCGGCGGAGGCCGTCGCGCGGGCGGCGGAGGCGGACGTGTGCGTGGCCGTCCTCGGCGACCGGGCCGGCCTGTTCGGCCGGGGCACCTCCGGCGAGGGCTGCGACGTGGCCGACCTCAGCCTGCCGGGCGTCCAGGGCGAGCTGCTGGACGGACTGGTGGCGACGGGCGTCCCGGTCGTCCTCGTCCTGCTCACCGGACGCCCCTACGCGCTGGGCCGCTGGCACGGGCGGCTGGGGGCGGTCGTCCAGGCGTTCTTCCCGGGTGAGGAGGGCGGTCCGGCGGTGGCGGGAGTGCTGTCGGGCCGGGTGAACCCCTCGGGCCGCCTCCCGGTGAGCGTGCCGCGCGTGCCGGGCGGCCAGCCCTGGACCTACCTCCAGCCTCCGCTGGGCCTGGCGGGCGAGGTCAGCAGCCTGGACCCGACCCCGCTGTACGCCTTCGGCCACGGGCGCACGTACACGACGTTCGCCTGGGAGGACTTCACCGGCCCCGACGCGGAGATCCCGACGGACGGCTCGTACGACGTGGCCCTCACCGTGCGCAACACCGGCGACCGGGCGGGCACG
Source organism: Streptomyces rishiriensis (assembly GCF_003112535.1). Classification (GTDB taxonomy): domain Bacteria; phylum Actinomycetota; class Actinomycetes; order Streptomycetales; family Streptomycetaceae; genus Streptomyces; species Streptomyces rishiriensis. Next base: position 706,188 of record NZ_BEWA01000012.1, read on the forward strand.
GAGGTCGTGCAGCTGTATCTGCACGACCCGGTGGCGAGCGTGACCCGTCCCGACGTCCGCCTGATCGGCTACCGCCGGCTGGAGCTGGCGGCGGGCGAGTCGGCGCGGGTAGCGTTCCGCTTCCACGCCGACCTGTCGGCGTTCACCGACCGCGACGGCCGGCGGATCGTCGAACCCGGTGCGCTGGAACTGCGGTTGGCCGCGTCCAGCGCGGACGTGCGGGAGGTGGCCCGGGTGCGGCTGACCGGACCGGTGCGCGAGGTGGGCGTCGAGCGGCGGCTGCACTGCGACGTGGAGGTCCAGCGCACCTGAGGTGCGGGCCCGGGGTGCCGGCGTGTCAGAATCCGCCGACATCTGCCGACACCCCAGGCGCACGACGGGAACCCCATGAACGCCCCCGCGACCACCGGCCCCCGTTCGTCGTCTTCGACCGCGAGGCGACCCGCGCCGACCTGCGGGACGCGTTCATCCTCCCGGCCACCACGGCCGTGCCTGACGCCCCGCCGTGGTGGCGCGGAGCGTCGGCCGCTTTCGCCGGCACGACCGTCGGCGCCGCCTCGGGCCTGTCGCTGACCGACGGCTCACCGACCGGCACCGTGGCTCTCGCCCTGTGTGGGGCGACCCTGCTCACCTCGGTGTGGGCCCTGTCGTCGCCCCAGCCGTAGGGCCACGGCCGGCCGGGAGCGCGACGCGCGTGGGCGCTGCCGGGCGGGCGATCCGGGGGCGTCCGGCGCCGGTGCCCGGTGAGACGTCCGAGACCGGGACGACGGCCGGACGGCCGTCCGCCCGCGCCTCCCGGAGCCGGCCGTCACCGAGCCCCTCCCGCTCCGCCGGGCCGTCCGCCTCCGCCCCGGCCTCCGCTCCGGACTCGGGGCCTGCCTCCCGCTCCGCCGGGCCGTCCCCGACGTCGTCCACCGGCGCGACCGGCACCGCGCCCGCCGGGCCCGGCCCCACGGGGTTCACGCCCCCGGGCCTCCGCCCGGGCGACACCGGCCCCGAGGTCGCCGAACTCCAGACCCGCCCGAGCCGGACCGGCCGCTACGACGGCAGGCCGACGGCGTCCACAGCCGCCGGGTGGCACCCGCAGCCCGCAGCCCTCAGCCCTCAGCCCCCACCGGCTCGAACCGCCACCGGTGCACCGCCCGGGTCACCAACTCACCGTCGGGCTCGGGCAGTTCGGGAAGCCCGGCGGCGTCGTACCCGGCGTCCCACCAGGTGATCACCAGCACCCGGTCCTGCGGGGCCCGGAAGGTCTCCCGGCGCAGCGGCCGCGGCGCCAGCTCCTGCGCGCGCGCCCACGCCAGCAGTTCCTCGCCCCGCCCGGCGACCGCCCGGGCTTCCCACATCAGTGCGACGCTCACGACGCGATCCTCACGAGTACAGGTTGTCCTTGGCGGTCTCGTGCACATGGTCGTGGCCGTGGCCATGACCGTGCGGGCTGCCCGGCACATGCGGCTCGGTCACCGGCAGCGAGGAGTCCGCCGACAGGTCCCAGCTCGACGCGGCGCGACCCCGGGCCACCATCTCCGCGCCCAGCGCCGCCACCATCGCGCCGTTGTCCGTGCACAGCTTGGGGCGCGGCACGCGCAGCCGGATGCCGGCGGCCTCGCAGCGCTCCTGGGCCAGGGCCCGCAGCCGGGTGTTCGCGGCGACGCCGCCGCCGATCATCAGGTGGTCGACGCCCTCGTCCTTGCAGGCCCGCACGGCCTTGCGGGTCAGGACGTCCACGACCGCCTCCTGGAAGGAGGCCGCCACGTCCCGCACCGGCACCTCCTCGCCCGCCGCCCGCTTCGCCTCGATCCAGCGGGCGACCGACGTCTTCAGCCCGGAGAAGGAGAAGTCGTACGCCGGGTCGCGCGGGCCGGTGAGGCCGCGCGGGAACGCGATGGCCGACGGATCGCCCTCGCGCGCGTAGCGGTCGATGACCGGGCCGCCCGGGAAGCCCAGGTTCAGCACCCGGGCGATCTTGTCGAAGGCCTCGCCCGCCGCGTCGTCGATGGTCGCGCCCATCGGACGGACGTCGGAGGTGATGTCGGCGGACAGCAGCAGCGAGGAGTGGCCGCCCGACACCAGCAGGGCCATGGTCGGCTCGGGCAGCGCGCCGTGCTCCAGCTGGTCCACGCAGATGTGCGAGGCGAGGTGGTTCACGCCGTAGAGCGGCTTGCCGAGGGCGTAGGCGTACGCCTTCGCCGCCGAGACGCCGACCAGCAGCGCGCCGGCGAGACCGGGGCCGGCCGTGACCGCGATGCCGTCGAGGTCCCTCGGGCTCACTCCCGCTTCCTTCAGCGCCCGGTCGATGGTCGGGACCATCGCCTCCAGGTGGGCCCGGGAGGCCACCTCGGGCACGACCCCGCCGAAGCGGGCGTGCTCGTCGACGCTGGAGGCGATCGCGTCCGCCAGCAGGGTCGTGCCGCGCACGACGCCGACGCCGGTCTCGTCGCAGGAGGTCTCGATCCCCAGTACGAGGGGTTCGTCAGCCATGGGTCTCGGTTCCTTGCGTTCCGGCTACGGATGTCGTCGGGTCGGTCAGGCGCATCACCAGGGCGTCCACGTTCCCCGGCTGGTAGTAGCCGCGGCGGAAGCCGATGGCCTCGAAGCCGAAGCGTTCGTAGAGCTTCTGGGCGCGGATGTTGTCGATCCGGCACTCCAGCATGACCTCGGCGCACTCGAACGCGGTCGCCGCGCGCAGCAGTTCCGTCAGCAGGCGGCCGCCGAGGCCGGTGCCCCAGTGCTCGCGGGCGACGGCGATGGTCTGGACGTCGGCGAGGTCCCCGGCGGCGGCCAGACCGGCGTACCCGACGATCCGCTCGCCGGCGCTCCCGTCGCCGTCCTCGCGCCGGTCGACGGCGACGAGGTACCGCCGGGTCGCCTCGGGGCCGCGGGCGTGGGCCAGGTCGGACCAGAACATGCCCCGCGACCAGGCGTCCTCGGGGAAGAGGTCCTTCTCCAGTTCCAGCACGGGCTCGATGTCCCACCAGCGCATCTCGCGCAGCACGGGCTGCCCGGGCGGGTTGACGGTCTCGGTCACTTGGGGGTGACCACCTTGTAGTTCTTGGGCACCTGGGCGTCCGGCCGGCGCAGGTACAGCGGGCGCGGGGCCGGGAGCTCCTCGCCCGCGGCCAGCCTCTCGGCGGCGAGACCCGCGAGCGCCGCGGCGGAGACGTGCTCGGGCTCGTGCGCGTTCGGGAAGGCGTCCGGGTACAGCAGCGCGCCCGCGCCGACGGCGGGCAGCCCGGCCACCTCGTCGGCGATGTCTGCGGGCCGGTCCACGGCGGGGCCCGAGAGCCGCGTGCGGACGTCGGCGTAGCGGGCCCAGTAGACCTCCTTGCGGCGGGCGTCGGTCGCCACGACGAAGGGGCCTTCGAGGTCGGACGCGTACGCGAGCCCGTCGAGCGTGCACAGGCCGTACACGGGGACGCCGAGCGCGAGTCCGAAGGTGTCGGCGGTCATCAGGCCGACGCGCAGACCGGTGTAGGGGCCGGGGCCGACGCCGACGACGATCCCGGTGACGGCGTCGAGCCGCAGCCCGGCCACGGCCAGGAGCCGGTCGACGGCGGGCAGCAGCAGCTCACCGTGCCGGCGCGCGTCCACCTGGGCGGAGGAGGCGACGACGTCCGTGCCGTCGTGCAGCGCGACGGTGACGGCGGGGGTGGCGGTATCCAGAGCGAGCAAGAGCACGCAAACAGCCTACGGCTCCCGTGCCCCGGAAACGGCCGCGGCGGCTGAACGTCCGATCACTGCTAACGTCGCCGCGAAACGTGACGTACAGGACAGACGGGACGGTCGGCGATGCCAAGCAACAGCTCGACGTTCGTGGCCGGGCTCACCGCGGCGGCCCTGGCGGCGGTCGGGTTCCTCGCCTTCCAGGCCTCGGCCGGCACGCCCGCCGGCCTGGCCGGGGGGCAGCGCGGCGGGGTCCCGGCGAAGAAGGCCCCCCGGGACCCACGGCATCCGACCGCGCTGCCGGCCGGGTCGGGCGCGGGCGAGCGGGTCGTCTACTCCCTGACCGGCGACCGGGTCTGGCTGGTCGGGCCGAACGACGTGGTCACGCGTACGTTCAAGGTCGCCCCCGGCAGCGTGGACCCGCCCCCGGGCAGCTATGTCGTCACCTCGCGCTCGGGCGCCGTCACCGGCTCCGACGGCACCCCCATCGAGCACGTGGTGCGCTTCACCACCGTGCAGAACGCGACGATCGGCTTCAGCGCGGCGCTGGACGGCTCGATGCCGGAGCCGGACCCGACGGTGCGCACGGGCGGCATCCGGGAGACCGTCGCGGACGGCGCCGCGATGTGGACGTTCGCGACGATCGGACGAGGGGTCGTCGTGGTCCCCTAGGGACTGCCGTAGGGACTGCCGTTCGGGCCGGGCCGCAGGGCGTCGGCAGGCCCTGGGAGGGACCCCCGTAGGAGTGATCCCGGGCCGCGTCCGCGGAGGCGTCAGGCGGCCCTGCGGCGCCTGGCCGGGGCGCTCGCGACCGTCGCCGGATCGGGCAGCCGCGGCGGCGTCGAGACGGCTTCCGCGGCCGCGCAGGAGGCCAGCAGGTCGCGCATCGACACGCCGGCGAGCGGGGACGGCCGTGCGGGTCGGGGCGTGGGCTCGGGGACCGGCATGAACGCCTCCTGCGATTCGGGGGCGGGCGTGGTTAGGTAGACCTAACCACGAACTTGATACCATGTGACCACGGAGAACACGCCGGGCGCAACATCTTGCCGACGTCCTGTCGGAACACTCACGAGCGGGCCGCCCGGGGCTCCGGGCGGCCGCGTCCGGGACGTCAGGCCGACAGCACGCCGAGGTCCGCCGTGGCCCACCGCTGCCCGAGCCCCGTCACCGTCACATGGCGCACCTCGTCGGAGGTGTCGCCGACGGCCCGGTGGATGCGGATGTGCAGCCGGTCGTCGGTCAGCTCCTCGACCTTGCCCTCGCCCCACTCCACGACGATCACCGAGTCCGGCAGCGAGACGTCGAGGTCGAGGTCCTCCATCTCGTCGAGCCCGCCGCCCAGGCGGTACGCGTCGACGTGGACGAGCGGGGGGCCGCCGGCCAGCGAGGGGTGCACACGGGCGATCACGAAGGTCGGCGAGGTGACCGCGCCCCGGACCCCGAGACCCTCGCCGAGCCCGCGGGTCAGCGTCGTCTTGCCTGCCCCGAGCTCTCCGCTGAGCATCACGAGATCACCGGCGCGCAACAGCCCGGCCAGGCGACGGCCCATGTCCCCCATCGCCTCGGGGGAGCCGACGACGATGTCCACGTGGTTCTCCGCCGCCTCGGGCTCAGCCGGGCTGTGCGGTGCTGCTGGTGCTTCCATAACCGTTCACGGTAGCTCCTGCGGGCACGGCGCCGGCACGGGTGAGCAGGTCGGCGAGCCGGTCGGTGACCACTTCCGGATGTTCCAGCATCACCAGGTGCCCGGCGTCCGGCACGAGCACCAGCTCCGCGTCCGGCAGCAGGTCGGCGATGGCCTCGCTGTGCTCGCTCGGCGTGACCAGATCCCCGATACCGGCCAGCACCAGCACCGGTATGTCCGTGAAGCAGGCGAGCGCCTCGGTCTTGTCGTGATCGGTGAACGCCGGATAGAACTCGGCGACCACGTCGATCGGCGTGCCCTCGATCATCCGCTCGGCGAACCTCGCCACGGCCGGGTCCACGTCCCGCGAGGCGAACGAGTACCGCTTGATGATCCCGGCGAACAGGTCGGCGGTCGCCCGCCGCCCCTTCTCCACCAGGGCCGCCTGCTGCCCGAGGGCCTTCAGCACGCCCGGCAGCACCCGCCGCACGGCGTTCACGCCCGCGACCGGCAGCCCGAAGTTGACCTCGCCGAGCCGCCCGGACGAGGTGCCGACGAAAGCCGTGGCCACCACCCGGTCGCGGATGAGCTCGGGGTACAGCGCGGCCAGGGCCATCACCGTCATCCCGCCCATCGAGTGCCCGACCAGCACGATCGGCCCCTCCGGCACGGCTGCGTCGAGGACGGCCTTCAGATCCCGCCCCAGCTGGTCGATGGTGACCGGCACGCCGTCCCGGGTCTGGGCCCGGCCCCGCTCGGAGCGCCCGTGGCTGCGCTGGTCCCAGTACACGGTCCGCACGACGCCCCGCAGGGCCGCCCGCTGGTAGTGCCAGGAATCCTGGTTGAGGCAGTAGCCGTGACTGAAGACCACGGTGACGGGGAGCGGCGCCTTGCGTCCGAACAGCCTGCGCCGCCGGTTCGGCGGCCCGCCCTGCGGCTCGGCCTCGTCGACCTCGTAGTAGAGCTCGGTGCCGTCGTCGGCGCTCGCCCTGCCCGGGGCGCCGCGGAGCCCGCCGTACGGCCCCGCCGAGTCCAGGGCCAGCCGGGCCTTCGCCCGCATGCCGCGCCCCACGGTCATCCGCTCCAGGGCCACGCCCGCCGCGGCGCCCGCGGCGATCACGCCTATCGCGGCTCCCGCGACGCCGGTCGTCCGGCGCCAGCCCCCGGCCGCCCCCGTGGCGGAGGCGGCGACGACCGCCGTGGCGACGCTCGCCACCGCCTCCGCGCCGGACGCCACCACCTCCGCACTGCTCTCGCTCACGTACCGCTCCCTCTTCGGCCGATGTCCGTCACCTGACTGCCGGATACCCGTCTCGTTGCGCATTCACCTGAGTCGGGCGCCGGACGCGTCATTCATTCACATAGACGCGGGGAACCCGCACTCCGATGCGCGTGACGATCTCGTATCCGATGGTTCCGGCCGCCTGCGCCCAGTCCTGCGCCGTGGGCTCGCCCCGGTCGCCGGGGCCGAAGAGGACCGCCTCCGCCCCGGGCCCGGGCTCATCGCCGCCGAGGTCCACGACGAACTGGTCCATCGCGATGCGTCCGGCGGCCGTCCGCCACTTGCCGCCGATCAGCACCGGGCCGGTCCCGGAGGCGTGCCGCGGAACGCCGTCGGCGTACCCGAGGGGCACCAGGCCGAGCGTCGTCTCCCCCGGGGTCAGGTAGTGGTGGCCGTAGCTCACGCCGTGGCCGCCCGGGACGTGCTTCACCAGGGCCAGCGGGGCCGCGAGGGTCATGACCGGGCGCAGCCCGAGGTCGGCGGAGGAGCCCAGCTCGGGAGCGGGCGAGAGGCCGTACATCGCGACGCCCGGGCGGACGAGGTCGAGGTGGGTCTCCGGGAGCGTGAGCGTGGCCGGGGAGTTGGCGATGTGCCGCACCTCCGGCCGGGCGCCTTCCTTCTCGGCGTGGGCCGTCATCTCGTGGAAGAGGGCGAGCTGGGCGGCGATGGAAGGGTGCCCGGGCTCGTCGGCGCAGGCGAAGTGCGACCACAGGCCGGTGATCCGCAGCAGCCCCTCGCGCTCGGCGCGCAGCGCCTGCGCCACGAGCGCGGGCCAGTCGGCAGGCTGGCAGCCGTTGCGTCCGAGGCCGGTGTCGGCCTTGAGCTGCACCCGGGCCGGCCGGCCGGCGGCGCGGGCCGCCTGCTCGACCTCGCGCAGCGCCCACAGGCCGCTCACGGACAGGTCGAGTCCGGCTTCGACCGCCTCCCGCCAGGGGCCGCCCGGCGTCCACAGCCAGCACATGATCCGGACGTCGGCCGGCAGGGCGCCGTCCGCGCGCAGCGCCAGCGCCTCCTCGGGTGTGGCGGTGCCCACCCAGGTGGCGCCGGCCTCGACGGCGGCGCGGGCGCACGGCAGCGCGCCGTGGCCGTATCCGTCGGCCTTCACCACGGCCATGAACGCCGCACCCTGCGCCGTGGCGCGCAGGGTGCGCACATTGGCCCGCAGCGCGGCCAGGTCGATCTCGGCGCGGGCGCGCGACGGGGCGGTGTTCAGGGCGGCAGTCTCACTCATCGCGCCCAGTGTCTCAGAGCGCCCGGACCACCCCTCAGGTACCGGGCCGCCGCCCCCACACGTAGACCCGGTCGCCCTTCTTCAGCACGCCCCACAACGTGCGGGCGTCGCCCAGGGTGAGGTTGACGCATCCCATCGAGCCGACGGTGGTGTGGATGGTGCCGTAGACGGCGTGGAAGGCCTCCCCGCCGTCGAAGAACTGGGCGTACGGCATGGGGGTGCCGTACAGGCTGGACACATGGTTCTTGTGCCGCCAGTAGATGGTGTGCCAGCCCTTGCGGGTCGGATGGGCGGCCCGCCCGCTGCGCATCGACACGGGCCCGAAGACGACCTTCGTCCCCTTCTGCACCCAGGTGAGCTGGCGGTCGAGGTCGACGCACGCGACCCGGTACGAGCGCACCGGGCACTTCTTCTTCGCGTTCGGGTTGCCGCGCGCGGCGACCAGCTGCATCCGCGCCCAGGTGACGGGCCCCGCGAACCCGATCGCGGGGGTGATCCCCTGCGCACGCTGGAAGGCGCGGATCGCCTCGCAGTCGGCGGCCGACTGCTTGCCGTCCGCCGGCCGCTTCAGCCATCGCTCGACCGCCCGCTGATACGGCCCGGTCCGCGTGGTGCAGGCCGTGCGGGAGACGAGGTCCGCCAGCGGCACGTACTCGACCAGCGCATAGGCGCCGGGCACGGCGTCCGGCGGCTCGACGGCGTCCTCGGCGGCGGTCGGCTCGTACACCGTGGGCGGGAGCGCCTGGTCGGGCGTGTCGATCAGCCAGGGCCCCGACACCCCCGGCGGCGCCCCGGGCACGAGCCGGATCCCGGGGTCGGGCGGAGCGGGGGCGGCCCGGGCGGTGCTCGCCAGGGGCAGCAGGGAGACGGCGGCCAGGACGACGGCGGCGACTCGTGTTCTGATCATCCGATCAGACAAACGCGGTCCCGCCGGGGACCAGGAGCGGCGCGCGGCGAGGTCACCCTTACGAGCGGCCGCCCCGGGCGTACGGACCGGCCGCCCCGGGCGTACACACCGGCGGGGCCCAGGCGTACGGACCGGCGGGGCCCAGGCCTGGCGGGGCGGTCGCCCCCTGGGCGTACAGGGCGGCCGAGTCGCTCAACCCGCCCGGTCCCGCCCGGTCCGGTCCGGTCCCGAACGGTCCGCTCACCACGATCCCGCGCGGCCCGGTCCCGTACGGCCCGGTCCCGTACGGCTCAGTCCCGTACGGCTCAGTCCCGCACGGTCCGGTCCCGCACGTCTCGCCAGGCCTCGCGGATCGCCTCGGCCACGTCGTGGGCCCCCACCGGCGCGCCGTGGGCGGCGAAGCGACCGGCCAGGCCGTGCAGATACGCGCCCACGCTCCCGGCGTCCAGCGCGCTCAGCCCGGCCGCGAGCAGCGAACCCGCGAGCCCCGACAGGACGTCCCCGCTGCCGGCGGTGGCCAGCCAGGCCGTCCCCGTGGCGTTCACCCGCACCACGCCCTCGCCCCCCGCGTCCGCGACGAGCGTCGTCGACCCCTTCAGCAGCACGGTCGCCCGGTAGCGCGCCGCCAGCTCGCGCGCCGCGGCCAGCCGGGCCCGCTCCACCTCCTCGCGTGTCACCCCCAGCAGCGCGGCCGCCTCCCCGGCGTGCGGGGTCATCAGCGTCGGCGCGGTGCGGCCGCGCACCGCGGCGGCGTCCGCGAGCCGCAGCCCGTCGGCGTCGACGAGCACCGGCACGTCGGCGGCCAGCACCTCCGCCACCGTCTCCGCGTCGTCCCCGGCCCCGGGCCCGACGACCCAGGCCTGTACCCGCCCGGCCTGCTCGGGCCCCCGGTCGGACACCAGGGTCTCGGGAAACCGCGCGAGGACCGTGTTCCCGGCCGGACCGACGTACCGCACGGCCCCCGCCCCGCCGCGCAGCGCGCCCGCCACGGCCAGCACGGCGGCCCCCGGATAGCGGTCGGACCCGGCGGCGATCCCGACGACGCCCCGCCGGTACTTGTCGCTCTCCCCGCCCGGCGTCGGCAGCAGGGCGGCAACGTCCGCGTGCTGCAGGGCCTCCAGTTCGGGCCGGTCGGGCAGTTCGGCCCCGAGCCCGATGTCGACGAGCCGCACCGACCCGGCGTACTCGCGCGCGGGATCGACGAGCAGCCCCGGCTTGTGGGCGCCGAACGTGACGGTCAGGTCGGCGCGGATCGCGCCGCCGGGCACCTCGCCGGTGTCGGCGTCGACGCCGCTGGGCAGGTCGACGGCGACGACGGCGGCCCGGGCCCCGGCGGCGAGCGCGGCCAGCGCGGCCGCCTCCGGCCGCAGACCGCCCCGGCCGCCGATCCCCACGATCCCGTCGAGCACGAGGTCCGCCCGCCGGACGGCTTCCTGCGCCCCGCCGGGCGCGACCGTGCGTCCACCCGCGCGCAGCAGGGCGGCCAGCCCGCCGGCATGCGCGCGCTCCGGCGCCAGCAGCACCGCCGCGACGCCCGCGCCCCGCCGGGCGAGCCGAGCGCCGGCGTACAGGGCGTCGCCCCCGTTGTCGCCGCTGCCGACCAGCAGCACGACCCGTCGCCCGTACACCCGCCCCAGCAGGTCCGCGCAGGCGGCGGCGAGCCCGGCGGCGGCCCGCTGCATCAGCGCCCCCTCCGGGACCCGGGCCATCAGCTCCCGTTCGGCACGACGGACGGTCTCGACACAGTAGGCAGTACGCATACGTCGAGTCTGCCCCCGCCCGTGCCGCCGTCGCACGCCGTCGCACGCCGTCGCACGCCGTCGGCTCAGCCCTCGGCCACCACCACCGCCGAGGCGACGCCCGCGTCATGACTCAACGACACATGCCATCCCGTGACGCCCAGTTCGGCCGCCCGGGCGGCGACGCTCCCGCGCACCCGCAGCCGCGGCCGCCCGCTCTCCTCGACGTACACCTCCGCGTCCGTCCACAGCAGCCCGGGCGGAGCCCCCAGCGCCTTGGCGAGCGCCTCCTTCGCGGCGAACCGCGCCGCCAGCGAGGCGACCCCCCTGCGGCCCCCGCCGGGCAGCAGCAACTCGCTGTCCAGGAACAGCCGTCGGGCGAGCCCCGGCGTCCGTTCCAGCGACGCCGCGAACCGCTCGATCTCGGCCACGTCGATACCGACCCCGATGATGCTCATGCCGAGCACCCTAAGGCCGCGTTGTCACCGTCTGCTGCTAGCCTGCGGCGACTTGATCACGTCAAGTCGGAAGCAGACTTTCACCGCCGCGCGCCCTGGGGGGCCAGCCCGCGCGCCGCGGACAGCGACGCCAGGGGGCGGGGGCATGACCAGCACCACCGACGGCACGACCAACGGCAGAGCGCCGGGTTCTCCGGGGCCGACCTTCGACCCGTACGACAACGCGCCCGAGCTGATCCCGATGCGCACCGCGGCGCAGGCCGGGGACTGGCCCGCCGTGCGGGCCTGGTTCGCGGGGCTGGGCTCGGTCGACGAGCTCGCCTCGGCCTCCAGCCTCCTCGCCGACATCGCCGGCGTCGAGAACTTCCTGGAGCGGGCGGCCGCCGAGGACCCCGGCGAGCCGCTGCCGCGCGCGCTGCTCGCCGAGCGGTACGTCTACATCGGCTGGGACATCCGCAGCGGCGCCCGCGCCCAGAACGTCTCGCAGGACCAGTTCGCCCAGTTCCACGACTGGCTGCGGCGGGCCGAGCAGCTACTGATCGAGGTCTGCGCCGAGCATCCCGGCCACGCGCCCGCGTGGACCGCCCGGCTGATGACCGCGCGCGGTCTGCAGCTGGGGCAGGCCGAGGCGCGCCGCCGCTACGACCGGCTGTCCGCCCACCATCCGCACCACTTCCGCGCCCAGACGCAGCTGCTGCAGCAGCTGTGCCCGAAGTGGGGCGGCTCCTGGGAGGCGGCGCACGGTTTCGCGCGCGAGTGCGCGACCGCCGCCCCCGACGGTTCGCACTCCGGCGCCCTGGTGGCTCTCGCGCACATCGAGCGCTGGCTGGACCTGGACAGCGGCGAGGACGCGGCCTACATGCGGGGCCTGTCGGTCCGCGACGACCTGCGGCACGCCGCCCAGGTGTCCGTGCTGCACCCCGCCCACCGGCCCGACTGGAACTCGATCGGCGCGCACAACGCGTTCGCGTTCGCGTTCTCGCTCGGCAACCACTGGGCCGACGCGGCCCCGCACTTCGCGTTCCTCGGCGACCGCGCGTCGGAGTCCCCCTGGTACTACCTGCCCGACAAGACGTCGTCGTTCCTCAAGTGCCGCAAGGCCGCGCTGGACACCCGAGGAGGCGCCCGATGACCACGGACCTGCACAAGCACGACCCCGTCCACAGCGCCGACGGCGCCGACGGCCTCGCCGCTGCGGAGGGCCTCGCCGCCCTGGACGGCCTGGTCGCGCACACCGCCGTCGACGGCATTCCCGCCCTCTACGCCCCCGCCTCCGGCAAGGAGATCACCGCCGGTCTCTTCTTCCGGGTGGGCCGCGCCGACGAGACCCTGGCCACCGCCGGCATCACCCACCTCGTGGAGCACCTCGCGCTGCACCGCCTGGGCCTGTCCGACCTGCACTACAACGGCGCGACGGCGAACGCCTACACCCTCTTCCTCGTGACCGGCCGCGAGGACGAGGTCGTCGAGTACCTCAACGGCGTGTGCGCGGGCCTGCGGGACCTGCCGATGCAGCGGCTGGAGACCGAGAAGGAGATCCTGCGCACCGAGGCGGCCGGCCGCGGCGGCGGTCCCCAGCAGCAGATGCCGCTGTGGCGCTACGGCGCCCAGAGCTACGGTCTGTCCAGCTACAGCGAGCTCGGCACCTGGGGCCTGACGCCCGACCAGGTCCGCTCCTGGGCCGAGACCCGCTTCACCAGGGACAACGCGGTGCTGTGGATCACCAGCGACCGCATCCCCGACGGCCTGGACCTCACCCTCCCCGCCGGCTCCCGCTTCCCCGCGCCGGCCGCGACCAGCGCCCTGCCCGCCACCCCCGCGTACATCAGCGGCGGCGACGGCCATGTCGTCCTCACCTCGGTGCTGCGCCGCTCCACCGCGGCGAGCGTCTTCGCCGACGTGCTCGGCCGGGCCCTCTTCCAGGACCTGCGCCAGGAGGGCGGCTACTCCTACTCCGCGGAGGCCGACTACAGCCCGCGCGACGCCGACTTCGCCACCCTCACCGCCTACGCCGACGCCCTTCCGCAGAAGCAGGACGCGGTCGTCGGCGGCTTCGTCGACACCCTCGCCCGGCTGCGCGCGGGCCGCATCGAGCAGGCCGAGCTGGACTCCGCCCGCGGCAAGCTCCTCAAGATGTTCGACGCCCCCGACCTGGGCGCCGCCACCCTGCCCTCGTACGCGCTGAGCCTGCTGCTCGGCCACCCCGTCCTCAGCCCCGAGCAGCACAAGGCGGAGCTGAACGCGGTGACCACCCAGGACCTGCGCGAGGTGGCCGGTGAGGCATGGGAGAACGCGCTCCTGCAGGTACCCGGCCGGGGCGTCGACTGGGCGGGGCTGACGCTCGCCCCACAGCGCTCGACGACCACGGTCACCGGCACCCGCCACCAGTCCCTGGAGGACGAGAACGTCACCCTGGTCGTCGGCGACGAGGGCGTGAGCCTGCTGACCCCGGGGGGCCCGATCACCGTCCGCTACGACGCCTGCGCGGCGATGACCACCCGGCCGGACGGCTCCCGCGCCCTCACCGGCCACGACGGCTTCTCGGTGAACGTGGAGCCCACCCTCTTCCGGGGCGTGACGCCGGACCGCATCGCGGCGATCGACGCGGCCGTGCCCCGGCAGGCGACGGTGCCGATGCCGGCCCGCGAACCCGACCGCATCCCCCGGCCGCGCGAGCGGGCTTCCGCGCCGGCGTCCGGCGGCGGCCGCTCCACCTGGGGCTGGACCGCCGCGCTGTGGCTCGTGGGCCTGCTCGCGGTGGTCTGGGGCCTGCTCTGCGCGGTGATCACGGCCGACGAGGCCTCGGCCGCCGCCCCGGAGTGGGACGCGGTCGCGGGCGTCTGGATCATGGAGCTCCCGCTCGTCTTCGCGACCTGGAAGGTGTTCGCGGCACGCAGGACGCGCAGGCGGAGCTGACGCGCAGGCGGAGCTGACCCGCCCGCCCCGGGGCCGCTCCTGGAAGGCCGAGGCGATCCAGGAGCGGCCCGGCGGACGGGCCGCCGCTCCCCCACGGGCCACTCCCCCACGGGCCCCTCCCCACAGGCCCCTCCCCGGCGGGCTACTCCACGGTGACGGACTTCGCCAGGTTCCGCGGCTGATCGACCTCGTTGCCCCGGGCTGTCGCCAGCTCGCACGCGAACACCTGCAACGGCACCGTCGCGACCAGCGGCTGCAGCAGCACCGGCGTGACAGGGACGCGCACGAGATGGTCGGCGTACGGCACGACCGCCTCGTCGCCCTCCTCGGCGATCACGATGGTCCGCGCCCCGCGCGCCCGGATCTCCTGGATGTTGGACACGATCTTGTCGTGCAGGACGGACCGTCCGCGCGGCGAGGGCACCACCACGACGACCGGCAGGTCGTCCTCGATGAGCGCGATGGGCCCGTGCTTCAGCTCCCCCGCCGCGAACCCCTCCGCGTGCATGTAGGCGAGCTCCTTCAGCTTCAGCGCCCCTTCCAGCGCGACGGGATAGCCCACGTGCCGCCCGAGGAACAGCACCGTGTCCTTCCCGGCGAGCGACCGCGCCAGCTCCCGCACCGGCTCCATCGTCTCCAGCACCCGCTCGACCTCGCCGGGCATCCGCGCGAGATCCTTCACGACGGCCCGGATCTCGTCCCCCCACTTGGCGCCGCGGACCTGCGCCAGATAGAGGGCGACCAGGTAGCAGGCCACCAGCTGGGTCAGGAACGCCTTGGTGGACGCGACGGCCACCTCCGGCCCGGCGTGCGTGTAGAGCACGGCGTCCGACTCGCGGGGGATCGTCGACCCGTTGGTGTTGCAGATGGCGAGCACCTTGGAGCCCTGCTCGCGGGCGTGCCGCAGCGCCATCAGGGTGTCCATGGTCTCGCCGGACTGCGAGACGGCGATGACGAGCGACCGTGAGCCGAGGATGGGATCCCGGTAGCGGAACTCGCTCGCCAGCTCCACCTCGCACGGGATGCGCGTCCAGTGCTCGATGGCGTACTTGGCGATGAGCCCCGCGTGGAAGGCCGTGCCGCAGGCGACGATGACGACCTTGTCCACCTCCCGCAGCTCGGCGGCCGGGATCCGCACCTCGTCGAGGCTCAGCGCGCCGGAGGCGTCGATGCGGCCCAGCAGCGTGTCGGCGACGGCCTTCGGCTGCTCGGCGATCTCCTTGAGCATGAAGTAGTCGTAGCCGCCCTTCTCCGCGGCCGAGGCGTCCCAGTCGATGTGGTACGAGCGCACGTCGGCCGCGGATCCGTCGAAGCCGGTGACCGTCACACCGTCCCGGCGCAGCTCGACGACCTGGTCCTGCCCCAGCTCGATCGCCGAGCGCGTGTGGGCGATGAACGCGGACACGTCCGAGGCGAGGAACGCCTCGCCCTCGCCCACGCCCACCACCAGCGGCGAGTTGCGGCGCGCGCCGACCACCACGTCCGGCTCGTCGGCGTGCACCGCGACCAGCGTGAACGCTCCCTCCAGGCGTCGGCACACCAGCCGCATGGCCTCCGCGAGGTCGGCGGTGACCGAGAACTCCTCGGCGAGCAGATGCGCCACCACCTCGGTGTCGGTCTCGGAGAGCAACTCGTGTCCGCGCTCGGCGAGTTCGGCCCGCAGCACGGCGAAGTTCTCGATGATCCCGTTATGCACGACGGCGACGCGGCCGGCGTTGTCGAGATGAGGGTGGGCGTTGCCGTCCGTCGGCGCGCCGTGCGTGGCCCACCGGGTGTGCCCGATGCCCGTCGTCCCGGCCGGCAACGGCCGTTCCGTCAGTTCCTTCTCCAGGTTGAGGAGTTTGCCCGCCTTCTTCGCCGCGGCGAGCCCTCCGTCGGCCGGCACGGCGACGCCCGCCGAGTCGTACCCCCGGTACTCCAGCCGCTTCAGTCCGGCCATGACGACGTCGAGCGCCGACTGAGACCCCACGTATCCCACGATTCCGCACATGATCGGCAGCGTACGGCGAAACCCCCTCCCGAAAGAGGCTCCACGTGCCCGATTTCGGAAATTCCCACGGCGAACGAAGACCGAGAACAGAGAAACCGTCGCCACCCCCGGCGTTACCCCTGCCCCCCTCCAGGTCCGCGGGCGGCCGGATCGGGAAGAGCGTGACGGAACCCACCTGCCGTCCCGTTCAAACTCCGTTAACAATGGAGTGTGATCTCCCCGGTCTCCCCGATGCCCCGGAGCGCCCACCGGCACAGGCCGGAGGCGACTCCCTACGTCGACCTCACCCGCAGCGAGTGGAGTGCGCTGCGCGAGAAGACCCCGCTGCCGCTGACGGCCGAGGAGGTCGAGAAGCTGCGCGGTCTGGGCGACGTCATCGACCTCGACGAGGTGCGTGACATCTACCTCCCGCTGTCCCGTCTGCTCAACCTCTACGTCGGCGCGACGGACGGTCTGCGCGGCGCGCTCAACACCTTCCTCGGCGAACAGGGCTCGCAGTCCGGCACCCCGTTCGTGATAGGCGTCGCGGGCTCCGTGGCGGTGGGCAAGTCGACGGTCGCCCGCCTCCTGCAGGCGCTGCTCTCCCGCTGGCCCGAGCACCCCCGTGTCGAGCTGGTCACCACGGACGGCTTCCTGCTCCCGACCAGGGAGCTGGAAGCCCGCGGGCTGATGTCCCGCAAGGGCTTCCCCGAGTCCTACGACCGACGCGCCCTGACCCGCTTCGTGGCCGACATCAAGGCGGGCAAGGGCGAGGTCACGGCCCCCGTCTACTCCCACCTGATCTACGACATCGTGCCGGACCGCAAGCTCACCGTCCGCCGCCCCGACATCCTCATCGTCGAGGGCCTGAACGTGCTGCAGCCCGCGCTCCCCGGCAAGGACGGCCGCACCCGGGTCGGTCTCGCCGACTACTTCGACTTCAGCGTGTACGTCGACGCGAGCGCCGAGGACATCGAGCGCTGGTACCTCAACCGGTTCCGGAAACTGCGCCGGACCGCCTTCCAGAACCCGGACTCGTACTTCAGGAAGTACACCCAGGTCTCCGAGGAGGAGGCCGTCGACTACGCCCGCGGTCTCTGGCGCACCATCAACAAGCCCAACCTGGTCGAGAACATCGCCCCGACCCGGGGCCGCGCCACCCTCGTGGTCCGCAAGGGCCAGGACCACAAGGTACGACGCCTGAGCCTGCGCAAACTCTGACGGCTACCCTGCCCCCATGCTTCACCTGCGCCTGATCACCCCGTCGGACACCACCGAGTCCGCGGTCCGGCTGATCGAGAAGACCGTCGGCACCGCACACCTCGTCGTCCTGCCGGGAGCCGCCCGCAACCCGGCAGGCGACGTCGTCCTGTGCGACGTGGCACGCGAGGCGGGGGACGAACTCCTCACCGGCCTCCAGGAGTTGGGCCTGGACAAGACCGGGTCGATCGCCGTGGAGAACATCGACCTGTCGCTCTCCCTGCGCGCCGACAAGGCCGAGGAGGAGGCGCCGGGCGAGGGCGCGGACGCGGTGCTGTGGGAGCACCTGACCGACGCCACCCACGAGGAGTCGACGCTCTCCGTCACCTACCTCATGTTCATCACCCTGGCCACGATGATCGCGGCCTGCGGCGTGGTCCTCGACAACGCGGTCCTCATCGTGGGGGCGATGGCGGTGGGCCCGGAGTTCGGCCCGCTGGCCGGCATCTCCACGTCGATCGTGCAGCGGGCGCCCCGCCTCGCCCTGCGCTCCCTGATCGCCCTGCTGGTCGGCTTCGCCGCGGCGATGGCGGTGACCGTCGGCTTCAGCCTCTTCATGGACGCCATCGGTCAGTTCAGCAGGGAGCAGCTGGACGGCGACCGCCCCCAGACCGGCTTCGTCTACGCCCCCGACGCCTTCTCCTTCATCGTCGCCCTGCTGGCGGGAGTCGCCGGCACCCTCTCCCTGACGTCGGCGAAGTCCGGCGCCCTGGTCGGCGTGGCCATCTCGGTGACGACGGTCCCGGCGGCCGCGAACGCAGCCGTGGCCCTCAGTTACGGCGACACCCGCCAGACCTGGGGCTCCACGGAACAGCTCCTGCTGAACCTGCTGGGCATCGTCCTGGCGGGCACCCTGACCCTGCTGGCCCAGAAGTGGTTCTGGTCGAGGCAACGGCAACGGGTGCACGCCGGGTAGCGCGAGCCGCTCAGTCCAGGGGCCGCGCCGGCGCGGCGGAGCCGCGGCTCCGCCGCGCCGGCACCGCAGGCCGAGGCCGCAGCCGCAGCCCGCACACCGCGCAGGGCCCCCGCCCCGGACCGGGTAGGACCCGATCGGATCTGATCTGATCTGATCGGACCCGACCGGACCGTACCGGCCGCAGTCGGCTAACCCAGCGCCGACTTCACCGCGTCCGCCAGCCGCCCGGCGACAGCGCGGGCCTGGTCGATGTCGGCCGCCTCCACCATCACCCGCACCAACGGCTCGGTCCCGGAAGGCCGGAGCAGCACCCGCCCGGTGGACCCGAGCTCCCGCTCCGCCTCGCCGACGGCAGTCGCCAGCTCGGCCGAGTCCCCGACCCGGGACCGGTCGACGTCCGGCACATTGATCAGCACCTGCGGCAGCCGCTCCATCACGGAGGCCAGCTCCCGCAGCGACCGGCCGCTCTGGACGACGCGAGCCGCCAGCATCAGCCCGGTCAGCGTGCCGTCACCGGTCGTCGCGTGGTCGAGGATGATCACGTGCCCGGACTGCTCACCGCCGAGCGCGTAGCCGTGCTGCTTCATCTCCTCCAGCACGTACCGGTCGCCGACGGCGGCCTGCACCAGCTGGATGCCCTCGCGCTCCATGGCGAGCTTGAAGCCGAGGTTGGACATGACGGTCGCGACAACGGTGTCCGAGCGCAGCACGCCCCGCTCCCGCATGGACAGGGCCAGGACCGCGAGGATCTGGTCGCCGTCGATCTCGTCGCCCGTGTGGTCCACGGCGAGGCAGCGGTCCGCGTCCCCGTCGTGCGCGATGCCGAGGTCGGCCCCGTGCTCGATGACCGCGGCCTTGAGCTTGTCCAGGTGGGTCGAGCCGCACCCGTCGTTGATGTTGAGCCCGTCCGGCTCGGCCCCGATGGTCACGATCTCCGCGCCGGCCCGCGTGAACGCCTCGGGCGACACCCGCGCCGCGGCGCCGTGCGCCTCGTCCAGGACGATCTTCAGCCCGTCGAGGCGGTTCGGCAGGACGGCGATGAGGTGGGCGACGTAGCGGTCGAAGCCCTCGCTGTACGAGCGCACGCGTCCGACACCGCTGCCGGTCGGCCGGTCCCAGGGAGCGCCGGTGCGGTGCTCCTCGTAGACGGACTCGATCCGGTCCTCCAGCTCGTCGGCGAGCTTGTGGCCGCCGCGGGCGAAGAACTTGACGCCGTTGTCGGGCATGGCGTTGTGGCTGGCGGAGAGCATCACGCCGAGGTCGGCGCCGAGCACGCCGGTGAGATACGCGACGGCGGGCGTCGGCAGCACGCCGACCTTCAGCACGTCCACACCCGCACTCGCCAGGCCGGCCACCACGGCGGCCTCCAGGAACTCCCCGGACGCACGCGGGTCCCGTCCGACGACGGCCACCGGCCGGTGGCCCTCGAACGTCCCCGCCTCGGCCAGCACGTGCGCGGCCGCGACCGAGAGGCCGAGCGCCAGCTCCGCCGTCAGATCCGCGTTGGCGACACCGCGCACGCCGTCCGTGCCGAAGAGTCGTCCCACTTGTCCTCCTGAGGAAGCGTCAGTTTCAAAAGCCTTGCGGGCGCGTCGGGCGGCACGACCGGTCCGCGGCGGCTCCCGCATCCCGGCGCCGCGTTCGGGCGCCGCGCCCAGCACCGCACTCCGGCGCTGCATTCAGGCATTCGATGCCCTGAACATCCGATCACACAAGCCTTTGAGCACCTTGTGCCGTTATACGCCCACAGCTGCGAGAAAACGAACGCCCCGGCGACACTGTGGCGTGCCGCCGGGGCGTTCGGAGTACGTGCGGGCGGACCGGAACCCGGCCCGACCCGGAATACGTACGAGCAGGCAGCGAAGCTTAGCGCTTGCTGTACTGCGGGGCCTTGCGGGCCTTCTTGAGACCGGCCTTCTTGCGCTCGACCGCGCGGTCGTCACGCGTGAGGAAGCCGGCCTTCTTGAGGGCGCCGCGGTTGTTGTCGACGTCGGCCTCGTTCAGCGCGCGGGCGACACCGAGACGGAGCGCACCGGCCTGACCGGAGACGCCGCCACCCGAGATACGGGCGATGACGTCGTAGCGGTTGTCGAGCTCGAGCACCTTGAAGGGCTCGTTGACTTCCTGCTGGTGCACCTTGTTCGGGAAGTAGTCCTCGAGGGTGCGACCGTTGATCTTCCACTTCCCGGAGCCCGGAACGATCCGGACGCGGGCGATGGCGTTCTTGCGACGGCCCAGGCCGGCCGCGGGCTGGGCCTCGCCGAAGCGGGACGCCAGGGACTCCGAGGTGTACTCACCCTCGACGGGGACCTCGGACTCGGTGGTGTAGCTGTCGATGTCGACGAGCTCGGTCTCTTCGAGCGGCTGCTCGGCAGTGGTCTCGGCCACGGTTCTCCTCAGATTCTCTTCAGCTTGGGGTGGTGTGGCCGGACTTACTGCGCGACCTGGGTGATTTCGAACGGCACGGGCTGCTGCGCCGCGTGCGGGTGCACGTCACCCTTGTAGACCTTCAGCTTCGAGAGCATCTGACGGCCGAGCGTGTTCTTGGGGAGCATGCCCTTGACGGCCTTCTCGACGGCCTTCTCCGGGTTGTTCGCGAGGAGGTCGTCGTAGCGCACGGAGCGCAGACCGCCCGGGTACCCGGAGTGGCGGTAGGCCATCTTCTGGGTCCGCTTGTTGCCGGAGAGGTGCACCTTGTCGGCGTTGATGATGATGACGAAGTCACCGGTGTCGACGTGGGGCGCGTAGATCGGCTTGTGCTTGCCCCGCAGAAGGGACGCGGCAGTGGTGGCGAGACGGCCCAGGACGATGTCCTGAGCGTCGATGACGTGCCACTGGCGCGTCACATCGCCGGGCTTGGGGCTGTACGTACGCACGGTTCGTAGCCTTCGCTTCTTCAGTGAATTGGTCCTGACAAGGTCACCGAAGACGATCACGACAGCCCTGACCGCACTGCGGTGACGCAAACCGCGTGCTGGTCGCTGGTCATCGGCCCGGTGGACCGGTGTAAGGGCCCGTCCCGTGAGAAGAGCAAGCCAATACACAACGAAGAAGCAGAATACCCGTGCCCTGGGGGTCGGGTCAAAACGGGGCCGACCCACGCACGTGAACATGTCAGCCTCGCCGCGGGAAGACGACCGGAAACCTCCCCCCGGAGTGTCCCGCGCCACACCCCGCCCGTCGGCCTGGGAGAACGCCGCACCAACCACCCGGAGATGTCGCCTTTGCCCGCACTCACCACCCGAAGGCCGCTGTCCCTCCCGCCCGTTGAAGCGGAACAGCACCCCCCGCCGCCCGTCTAAGATGCGCCCCATGAGCTATGGGCAGGGGGGACCTCAGTCCCAGTGGGATCCGTGGAAACCGAACTCCCAGCAGCCGTGGGCCACCGGCGATGACGGGCGGACCCCGGACTGGGCCGCGCTCGCCGAGGCGTCCGAGACGCGCAACAAGCGCCGCCGGGTGCTCCTCATAGGCGGCGGCGCGCTCGCCACGATCGCCGTCGGCACCGCCGTGGCCATGGCCGTGGTGTCGGCGAACGGCAGCGGCGAGGCGAACAAGCCGACGTCCTCGCTGCCCGGGACCGCCGGACTGCCGAGCGCGTCCGGCACCCCGTCCTTCGCGCCGACCAGCGCACCGCCCCCGCTGGACCCCAAGGAGTTCATCTCCAGCAAGGCCAAGGACACCGCCCCCAACGGCCCTGACCTGCTCTTTCCCGGCACCCAGCTCACCATGGGCTCGACCGTGTACAAGAAGGGCCCCAAGGCCGACAGCACCACCTGCACCACGGGCGCCGCGGGAACCCTGCCCAAGATCCTCACGGCGAACGGCTGCACCCGCGTCATGCGCGTCACCTACACCAAGGACGGCATCGCGGTCACGGTCGGGGTGGCCGTCTTCGACACCGAGGCCCAGGCCCTCAAGGTCAAGAGCCAGGCCGCCGACAACAAGAGCATCGTCAAGGCCCTCTCCGGCGGGGCCGTCAAGTCGTTCTGCGACGGCGCGATCTGCCGCTCCACGACCAATTCCTACGGCCGGTACGCCTACTTCACGCTCACCGGCTTCACCAACGGCAAGGACGTCACGACGAAGGACACGGCCGTCTTCACCGCCGGCGACGATCTGTCCAAGTTCGCGTTCCAGCAGATCCGCCGCCGCGGCGAGGCCCAGGCGTCGGCCGCCGCCGGCTGACCGCCCCGGGCCCCGCGCCTGGCGGGCGGGATCAGCAGCACCCGGCCCCGGGCAGCGTCCGCCTGTTGCGCGCCTCCTTGCTGCGCGCGGCGAGCAGCTCGTCGGCCGGGTAGCCGACCTCCTCCAGCGTCAGCCCGTGCGGCCGCACCACGTGCACGGCCGAGTCCCGTACGCCCGCGGCGAGCACCTTCCCGGGCCACTCGGCCCCGCGGTGCCCGTCCCCCACGAACAGCAGCGCCCCGATCAACGAGCGCACCATGTTGTGGCAGAAGGCGTCGGCGCGGACGGTGGCGGTGATGATCCCGTCGGCCCCCTTGACCAGGCTCAGCTGCTGAAGCGTGCGGATGGTGGTCGCCCCCTCCCGCTTCTTGCAGTACGCCGCGAAGTCGTGCTCCCCGAGGAGCCGCTGCGCGGCCTCGTTCATGGCGTCCACGTCGAGCGGCCAGTCGTGCCACAGGACATGGCCCCGCAGCAGCGGGTCGACCCCGCCGGGGTTGTCGGTGACCCGGTAGGCGTACCGCCGCCAGACCGCCGAGAACCGCGCGTTGAAGCCGTGGGGGGCCTCCCGCAGCGCCCACACCCGCACATCGCGCGGCAGCCGCCCGGCGAGCCGCTTCAGCAGCTTCCCGTGGTGCTCGCGCCATACCTCCTCCGGCAGGTCGACATGGGCGACCTGTCCGCGCGCGTGCACCCCGGCGTCGGTCCGCCCGGCCACGGTCAGCTCGTACGTCGTCCCCCCGGACCGGGTGACGGTCCGCAGCGCGTCCTCGATCTCCCCCTGCACGGTCCGCCGCCCGCCGGCCTGCTTGGCCCACCCGGAGAACCCGGACCCGTCGTAGGACAGGTCCAGCCGCACCCGGACGAACCCGGGCTGTACTTCGTCACTCACTCCTGGATCCTCTCAGCGACACAAAAGCGGGCCCGTCCCCGGAAAGGGAACGGACCCGCCATCGCCCCAAGGGGGCGCGGAGAGCTGCGCGACAGGCCACCGCGATCACGCGGCCGCGAACGCACAGCCCCCGGCAGAACGCTTACGCGTCCTTCGACTCCTCGGCGGGAGCCTCGTCGGCCTTGGTCTCCTCGACCTTGGCCTCCTCGGTCTCCTTGACCGCACGCTTCGTCGCGGCCTCGGCCTCGCCGGTCGCCTCCTGCGCGACCGTCAGCGCCTCGACCAGCTCGATGACGGCCATGGGCGCGTTGTCGCCACGACGGTTACCGATCTTGGTGATGCGGGTGTAGCCACCGGGGCGGTTCTCGTAGCGCGGGCCGATCTCGGTGAAGAGCGTGTGCACGATGCTCTTGTCCGTGATCACCTGGAGCACCTGGCGACGGTTGTGCAGGTCGCCCTTCTTGCCCTTGGTGATCAGACGCTCGGCGTACGGGCGCAGCTTGCGCGCCTTCGCCTCGGTGGTGGTGATGCGGCCGTGCTCGAAGAGCGACTTCGCGAGGTTCGCGAGGAGGAGCTTCTCGTGCGCAGCGCTGCCGCCCAGACGGGCGCCCTTGGTGGGCCTCGGCATGGTGTTTCTCCTAGGTGTCTGCCCCGGCCGTATCAGGTACCGGAGTCAGTATCCGAGCAGGCGGTCGCCTGTCGGAGATCCGGGGTCCGCTCGCACGGACCCCGGAGGTCGGGACCGATCAGTACTGCTCGGTCTCCACGAAGCCCGCGTCCGCGTCGTCGTCGGCGCCGAAGGCGTCGGCGGCGGCGGTCGGGTCGAATCCGGGCGGGCTGTCCTTGAGGGCCAGGCCCATGCCGGCCAGCTTCGCCTTGACCTCGTCGATCGACTTCGCACCGAAGTTGCGGATGTCGAGCAGGTCGGCCTCGGAACGCGCCACGAGCTCACCCACGGAGTGGATGCCCTCGCGCTTGAGGCAGTTGTACGACCGAACGGTGAGCTCCAGCTCCTCGATCGGCAGCGCCAGATCGGCGGCCAGGGCGGCGTCCGTGGGGGACGGGCCCATGTCGATGCCCTCGGCGTCGATGTTCAGCTCGCGGGCGAGACCGAACAGCTCGACCAGCGTCTTACCGGCGGAGGCCATGGCGTCACGCGGACGCATCGCCTGCTTGGTCTCGACGTCGACGATCAGCTTGTCGAAGTCGGTGCGCTGCTCGACACGCGTGGCCTCGACCTTGTACGTGACCTTCAGAACCGGCGAGTAGATGGAGTCGACCGGAATCCGGCCGATCTCCTGGCCCACCTGCTTGTTCTGCACGGCGGAGACGTAACCGCGACCGCGCTCGACGGTCAGCTCCATCTCCAGCTTGCCCTTGCCGTTCAGCGTGGCGAGGACGAGGTCGGGGTTGTGCACCTCGACACCGGCCGGGGGCGCGATGTCGGCGGCGGTGACCAGACCCGGGCCCTGCTTGCGCAGGTACATCACGACAGGCTCGTCGTGCTCCGAGGAGACGACCAGCTGCTTGATGTTGAGGATGAGGTCGGTGACGTCCTCCTTGACGCCCGGCACGGTGGTGAACTCGTGCAGGACGCCGTCGATGCGGATGCTGGTGACAGCAGCGCCGGGGATCGACGACAGGAGGGTGCGGCGGAGGGAGTTGCCGAGGGTGTAGCCGAAGCCCGGCTCCAGCGGCTCGATGACGAACCGGGAGCGGAACTCGTCGACGACCTCTTCGGTCAACGAGGGACGCTGAGCGATCAGCATGTGGAGATCCTTCAGTCAGGGGCACCCACTATTTGATGCCCTGATGCACCAGGCGGAGCCTGACGGTGGTACGTGCAAGGGTACGGGCGATACGGCCCCGAAGGCCCGTACCGCCCGAAATCCTCAGTCCAAGCAGCCGTACGTCAGATCAGACGCGGCGACGCTTGGGCGGACGGCAGCCGTTGTGCGGGGTCGGCGTGACGTCCTGGATCGAGCCGACCTCGAGGCCGGTGGCCTGCAGGGAACGGATGGCGGTCTCACGACCGGCGCCCGGGCCCTTGACGAAGACGTCGACCTTGCGCATGCCGTGCTCCTGCGCGCGACGGGCAGCCGACTCGGCGGCCATCTGCGCGGCGAACGGCGTGGACTTGCGCGAGCCCTTGAAACCGACGTGGCCGGCGGAGGCCCACGAGATCACGTTTCCGGCCGGGTCCGTGATGGACACGATCGTGTTGTTGAACGTGCTCTTGATGTGCGCCTGGCCGTGCGCGACGTTCTTCTTTTCCTTGCGGCGCACCTTCTTGGCAGCGCCCTGACGACCCTTGGGGGGCATCTACAAACTCCTACGGGGAGGTGGTCGGTCCTACAGCGAAGACCGCTGATGAAGCGTTGTCCGCTGAGGACTACTTCTTGCCCGGCTTCTTCTTGCCGGCGATGGCGCGACGCGGGCCCTTGCGGGTACGAGCGTTCGTGCTGGTGCGCTGACCGCGGACCGGCAGACCACGACGGTGACGGAGACCCTGGTAGCAACCGATCTCCACCTTGCGGCGGATGTCGGCCTGGATCTCGCGACGAAGGTCACCCTCGGTCTTGATGTTGGCGTCCACGTACTCGCGGATCGCGACGAGCTGCTCCTCGGAGAGGTCGCGAACGCGGGTGTTCGGGTCGACGCCGGTCGCAGCCAGCGTCTCCTGGGAAAGGGTCCGGCCGATGCCGAACACGTAGGTGAGGGCGACCTCCACACGCTTTTCGCGCGGGATGTCGACACCGGAAACGCGTGCCATTCAATGGCTCCAGTTGATCCTCGGAGGTCTTCCGCAGAACCGACCCCCAGCCGCCGGCCTCTTCTGTCGGACAGAAGATTTGGTACGGACTGGGTCCCCGGCCTCCGAACCGGGGGTATCGGACGGGACATCCCGTCCGGGCCCTGCGTATGAACAAATTCAGCTCGCGTCGCGCGAAGTCTCTGCGATATCGGTGCAGAGGGTGTGATCCGTGTGCGGTCAGCCCTGGCGCTGCTTGTGGCGCGGGTTCTCGCAAATGACCATGACCCGACCATGACGGCGGATCACCCTGCACTTGTCGCAGATCTTCTTGACGCTCGGCTTGACCTTCATTGGGTGAGGTTCTCCGGGTCAGTTGCCAACAGCCCCGAACGCCCGGGAGGGCGCGCGAAGGTATGGGCAAGATCTACTTGTACCGGTAGACGATCCGGCCACGCGTCAGGTCGTACGGAGACAGCTCCACCACGACCCGGTCGTCAGGGAGGATACGGATGTAGTGCATACGCATCTTGCCGCTGATGTGCGCCAGGACCTGGTGGCCGTTCTGGAGCTCGACCTTGAACATGGCGTTCGGCAGAGACTCGACGACAGTGCCCTCGATCTCGATGGCACCTTGCTTCTTGGCCACGCTTCGCCCTTCGAATCGACTACCTTGATCGGCTCCCCCGCCTTTTCCCTTACGGGCGCATGCGGACATGCGGGTGCACGAGAGCCGACGAGTCAGTCTACGCCAGCCCTAGCTGAAACACGAATCGAGAAGTCTGCCCCACGGGAGAGATCCTTAACCGAGACACCGCCGCAGCCCGCCCCGGAACGACCGAGGCCCGAGCTCCGAGAACGGGGCGCGCCTGCACGGCCCGTCCGGGGGTGCCCCCTCTGGGGGGTGTGAGGACGAGGCCCTGTTCGGGGCCGAAGCGGGGGTCCGGGGGCGGCAGCCCCCGGGGACGGGACCTTCCCCAGGCCCACGCCGGAGCGAACCTCAGCCCCAGCCCACGGCCGAACCCCCGGAAAGCGTCTCAGGCCAGCGGGTCCGGTGCCGCCTCGATGCCGTGCTCGGCCAGCTTCGCCCTGCCGCCGTCGGGAGACGTGAGCACCAGCGGCCCCTGCTCCGTCAGCGCCACCGAGTGCTCCCAGTGCGACGACCAGGTCCCGTCGGTCGTGATGACCGTCCACTCGTCCTCCAGGACCTCGGTCCGGGGAGTGCCGAGGGAGACCATCGGCTCGATGGCGAGGCAGAAGCCGGGCACCAGCTTGGGTCCCTTGCCCCGCCGGCGGTCGACGTAGTTCAGCAGGTGCGGGTCCATGTGCATCTCGGTGCCGATGCCGTGACCGCCGTAGTCCTCGATGATGCCGTAACGGCCGCCGCCCGGCTTCGGCTGACGGCGGATGTACGTCTCGATGGCCCGCGAGACGTCCACCAGACGGTTGCCGAGCTTCATGGCCGCGATGCCGGCCCACATCGACTCCTCCGTCACCCGGGAGAGCTCGACCAGCTCCGGGGCGTGGCCGGAGCCGACGAAGGCGGTGTACGCCGCGTCGCCGTGCCAGCCGTCCACGATCGCGCCGCAGTCGATCGAGATGACGTCGCCGTCCTTGAGGACGACCTCGGCGGAGGGGATGCCGTGGACGACCACGTCGTTCACCGAGGTGCAGATCGTCGCGGGGAAGCCGCCGTAGCCCAGGAAGTTCGACTTCGCGCCGTGCTCCGCGAGGACCTTGCGGGCGACGAGGTCGAGGTCCATCGTCGTCGCACCCGGCACCGCGGCTTCCCGCGTCGCCGCGTGGATGGCGGCGACGACCAACCCCGCCGCCCGCATCTTGGCGATCTGCTCGGGGCTCTTGATCTGCACCATGGGGGGCCTGCGCTCTCCGTCACTCAGGTCGGTCACGTACGTACACAACAGTACGGCCGTGGGGTCCCGGAGGACTCCACGGCCGTATCCGGGCCGACGACTACTGGTCGTCGCCCTCGCGCTTCAGCGCCGCCAGCGCACGGGCGGTGACCTCGTCCACGGGGCCCATGGCCTCGATGGTCACGACCAGGCCCTGCGCCTTGTAGTAGTCGATGATCGGCTCGGTCTGCGTGTGGTAGACCTCGAGCCGCGTGCGCACGGTTTCCTCGGAGTCGTCGTCGCGCTGGTACAGCTCGCCGCCGCAGAGGTCGCAGACCCCGTCCTTGGCCGGCTTCTTGTACGAGACGTGGAAGACGTGCGCGGAGTCGTTGCGGCAGATGCGCCGGCCGGCGATCCGCTTGACGACCTCCTCCTCCGGAGCCTCCAGGTCCAGTACCGCGTCCAGCTCGATGCCCTCGGTGGTGAGGAGCTCGTCGAGCGCCTCGGCCTGCGAGACGTTGCGCGGGAAGCCGTCCAGCAGGAAGCCTCGCTCGGCGTCCGGCTGCTCCATGCGGTCCTTGGCCATGGCGATGGTGACCTCGTCGGGGACGAGGTTGCCGGCGTCCATGTAGGACTTCGCGAGCTTCCCGAGTTCCGTCTGCCGGCTGATGTTGGCGCGGAACAGGTCGCCCGTGGAGATGTGAGGAACGCGGAGCTTCTCGGCCAGACGTGTGGCCTGCGTTCCCTTTCCGGCGCCCGGCGGCCCGACGAGGACGATACGCATCAGCGGAGGAACCCTTCGTAATTGCGCTGCTGGAGCTGGCTCTCGATCTGCTTCACCGTTTCGAGACCGACACCCACGATGATCAGGATGCTGGTGCCACCGAACGGGAAGTTCTGGCTTGCCCCGAAGCCAACCAACGCCATCGTCGGTACAAGAGCGATAAGACCCAGATACAGCGAACCCGGCCAGGTGATCCGGTTGAGCACGTACGACAGGTACTCAGCGGTCGGTCGGCCAGCCCGGATGCCCGGGATGAAGCCACCATACTTCTTCATGTTGTCGGCGACTTCCTCGGGGTTGAAGGAGATCGCCACGTAGAAGAACGCGAAGAAAACGATCAGCAAGAAGTACATGCTGATGTAGATCGGGTGGTCGCCCTTGGTCAGGTTGGTCTCGATCCAGGTCTTCCAGCTGGACTGTCCGCTGGAGAACTGGGCGACCAGAGCCGGGATGTAGAGCAGCGACGAGGCGAAGATGACCGGGATCACACCGGCCTGGTTCACCTTCAGCGGGATGTACGTCGAGGTGCCGCCGTAGGACCGGCGGCCGATCATGCGCTTCGCGTACTGCACGGGGATCCGGCGCTGGGCCTGCTCGACGAAGACCACCAGACCGACCATGACGAGGCCGACCAGGATGACGGTGCCGAACTCGATCCAGCCGTCCGCCAGCGTGCCCTGCTTCTTGATGGCCCACAGCGCGGAGGGGAACGTCGCGGCGATCGAGATGAACATCAGGATCGACATGCCGTTGCCGATGCCGCGGTCGGTGATGAGCTCACCGAGCCACATGACCATGGCCGTGCCGGCGGTCATGCAGATGACCATGGTGATGGTCGTGAAGATCGCCTGGTCCGGGACGATGCTGGACGCGACCGAGCAACCGGAGAACAGGGCGCCGCTGCGAGCCGTGGCCACCAGACCGGTGCCCTGCAGGATCGCGAGCGCCACGGTCAGGTAGCGGGTGTACTGGGTGATCTTCGCCGTACCGGCCTGGCCCTCCTTCTTCAGGGCTTCCAGGCGCGGGATGACCACGGTGAGCAGCTGAAGGATGATGCTCGCCGTGATGTACGGCATGATGCCCAGCGCGAAGATGGTGATCTGCAGCAGCGCGCCGCCGCTGAACATGTTCACCAGACCGAAGAGGCCCTGGTTGCCGGACGCCTCGTCCACACACCGCTGAACGGACGTGTAGTCGACACCGGGGATCGGGATGTGCGTCCCGACCCGGTAGATCACGATGATCCCGAGCGTGAAGAGGAGCTTCTTGCGCAGGTCGGGCGTCCTGAACGCCCGGGCGAACGCGGTGAGCACGGTGCCTCCTGCGACCCCCGCGCATCTGCGTCAAGGGTGACGGTCTTGAGGGGCCAATAAGAACAACGACTTACAGCAACGACATGAGTAACGGTCGACTGCCGCTCAAGGTGCCCCCTTGGGAGAACCTTGTGAAAAGTGGGCAGTGCTGGTCACCATACCCGCGACACACCTGCCCTAGGAACGACCAACCGGGGATACCCCATTTGTGGGGTATCCCCGGTCGGGATCGCTCAAGTCATCGAGACACCTGAGATGTTCAGATGAGCTCGGTGACGGTACCGCCGGCGGCGGTGATCTTCTCCTTGGCGGAGCCGGAGACGGCGTCGACCGTCACCTGCAGCGCCACGGAGATCTCGCCCTGGCCGAGGACCTTGACGAGGCTGTTCTTGCGAACGGCGCCCTTGGCGACGAGCCCCTCGACGGTGACCTCGCCACCCTCCGGGTACAGCGCGCCCAGCTTGTCGAGGTTCACGACCTGGAACTCGGTCTTGAACGGGTTCCGGAAGCCCTTGAGCTTCGGGAGACGCATGTGGAGGGGCATCTGCCCACCCTCGAAGCGCTCCGGAACCTGGTAACGGGCCTTCGTGCCCTTGGTACCACGACCGGCCGTCTTACCCTTCGACGCCTCACCGCGACCCACACGGGTCTTCGCGGTCTTGGCGCCCGGGGCGGGACGGAGGTTGTGGATCTTGAGCGGGTTGTTCTCCGCCATGATCAGTCGACCTCCTCGACCGTCACGAGGTGGCGGACGGTGTGCACCATTCCGCGGAACTCGGG
Source organism: Streptomyces rishiriensis (assembly GCF_003112535.1). Classification (GTDB taxonomy): domain Bacteria; phylum Actinomycetota; class Actinomycetes; order Streptomycetales; family Streptomycetaceae; genus Streptomyces; species Streptomyces rishiriensis. The sequence goes on from NZ_BEWA01000012.1 coordinate 736,712, forward strand.
GCGGTCCTCCTTGACGACCACGTCGTTCAGGCGCTTGAGCCCGAGCGAACGCAGGGTGTCACGGTGGTTCTGCTTGCTGCCGATGTACGACTTCGTCTGCGTGATCCTGAGCTGTGCCATTACGCAGCACCAGCCCCGGCACGCGCACGAAGCAGAGCCGCGGGGGCGACGTCCTCGAGGGGCAGACCGCGGCGGGCCGCGATCTCCTCGGGACGCTGCAGGCCCTTCAGGGCCTCCACGGTCGCGTGCACGATGTTGATCGCGTTCGACGAACCGAGCGACTTCGACAGGATGTCGTGAACGCCGGCGCACTCGAGCACAGCACGCACCGGGCCACCGGCGATGACGCCGGTACCGGGGGAAGCAGGCTTGAGCAGAACGACGCCCGCAGCCTTCTCGCCCGTGATCGGGTGCGGGATGGTGCCCTGGATACGCGGGACCTTGAAGAAGTGCTTCTTGGCCTCCTCAACGCCCTTGGCGATGGCGGCCGGCACCTCCTTGGCCTTGCCGTATCCGACACCCACGGTGCCGTCACCGTCGCCCACCACGACCAGCGCGGTGAAGCTGAAGCGACGACCACCCTTCACAACCTTGGCGACACGGTTGATCGCGACGACGCGCTCAACGTACGCGGTCTTCTCGGCGGCAGCAGCGCCGCCGTCACGGCCCTTCCGGTCCCGCCGCTCGCCGCCACCGGCACCGCCACCGCGGCGCTGGGGTCCAGCCATTGGAATTACCTCTCTCTGTTTCCGCTAGCTACGGAACCGACTCAGAACTTGAGTCCGGCTTCGCGGGCGGCGTCCGCCAGGGCGGCGATGCGCCCGGCGTACTGGTTACCACCACGGTCGAACACGACAGCCTCGACACCGGCGGCCTTGGCGCGCTCGGCGACCAGGGCGCCGACCTGCTTGGCCTGCGAGGACTTGTCGGCCTCACCACCGCGGATCGTGGTGTCCAGGGTCGACGCCGACGCCAGGGTGTGACCCTTGATGTCGTCGATGACCTGAGCCACGATGTGGCGGTTGGAGCGCGTCACGACCAGGCGCGGACGCTCCGCCGTACCCGAGATGTGCTTACGGATCCGGATGTGGCGACGCTTGATCGCGGCACGCTTGTAAGCGTCGCCCTTGAGGATCTTCTGTCCGTATGCCATGGCTTACTTACCCGCCTTTCCGACCTTGCGGCGGATGACTTCGCCCTCGTACTTGACACCCTTGGCCTTGTACGGGTCGGGCTTGCGCAGCTTGCGGATGTTGGCCGCAACCTCGCCGACCTTCTGCTTGTCGATGCCCTCGACCTGGAAGCGGGTCGGGGTCTCCACCTTGAAGGTGATTCCCTCGGGCGCCTCGACGGTGATCGGGTGGCTGTAACCGAGCGCGAACTCGAGGTTCGAGCCCTTCGCGGTCACGCGGTAACCGACACCACTGATCTCGAGCTTCTTCACGTAACCCTCGGTCACGCCGGTGATCATGTTCGCCACCAGCGTGCGGGACAGGCCGTGCAGGGCCTTGCTCTGACGCTCGTCGTTGGGGCGAGTGACGTTCAGGACGCCGTCCTCAGCCTTGGCGATCTCGATCGGCGAAACGACGGTGTGGGTCAGCGAGCCCTTGGGGCCCTTGACCGAAACCGTCTGGCCGTCGATGGTGACGTCCACGCCGGCGGGAACCGTGATAGGGAGCTTGCCAATACGCGACATAGCTGTTTCCTCCGTTCCCTTCCGCTACCAGACGTAGGCGAGAACTTCTCCGCCTACGCCCTTCTTGCCGGCCTGCTTGTCGGTGAGGAGACCGTGCGACGTGGAGATGATCGCCACGCCGAGGCCACCGAGCACCTTGGGCAGGGAGGTGGACTTCGCGTAAACCCGGAGACCGGGCTTGGAGATCCGCTTGATGCCCGCGATGGAGCGCTCACGGTTCGGGCCGAACTTCAGCTCGAGAACGAGGTTCTTGCCGACCTCGGCGTCCTCGACCTTCCAGCCCGTGATGAAGCCCTCCTGCTGGAGGATCTCCGCGATGTGAGACTTGATCTTCGATGCCGGCATCGTCACGGAGTCGTGGTACGCCGAGTTCGCGTTCCGCAGACGCGTAAGCATGTCTGCGATCGGATCAGTCATGGTCATGAGTTGGCCTGTGGCCTCTCTCGCCGGGGTTTCCTGGTGCGCCATCCCTCTCCCCGATCCGAGACGGGACGGGTGCGGCGCGGTGGACCTACGGCGTAGTAAGTCGTACGGGCGTCAGGCGCCCAACCCTCCCAGCCTACGGCATGGAAGGACGGGCACCTGACACGCCCATTGCTTACCGAGAGCCTCTGGAACCCTGATTTAGGGGTTTACCAGGAGCTCTTGGTCACGCCCGGCAGCTCGCCGCGGTGAGCCATCTCACGAAGGCACACACGGCAGAGGCCGAACTTGCGGTACACGGAGTGCGGACGACCGCAGCGCTGGCAGCGGTTGTAAGCGCGCACAGCGAACTTGGGCTTGCGAGCAGCCTTCGCGATCAGAGCCTTCTTCGCCATCTCGCTCACGCCTCCTTGAAGGGGAAGCCGAGGTGACGAAGGAGCGCGCGGCCCTCAGCGTCGTTGGTCGCCGTGGTGACCACGGTGATGTCCATACCCCGGACACGGTCGATCTTGTCCTGGTCGATCTCGTGGAACATGACCTGCTCCGTGAGACCGAAGGTGTAGTTGCCACGGCCGTCGAACTGCTTGGGGGACAGACCACGGAAGTCGCGGATGCGCGGGAGCGCGAGCGACAGGGTGCGGTCCAGGAACTCCCACATGCGGTCGCCACGAAGCGTGACGTGGGCGCCGATCGGCTGACCCTCGCGCAGCTTGAACTGCGCGATGGACTTGCGGGCCTTGGTGACGGCCGGCTTCTGACCGGTGATCGTGGTGAGGTCGCGGATGGCGCCCTCGATCAGCTTGGAGTCGCGGGCGGCGTCGCCCACACCCATGTTGACCACGATCTTGACGAGGCCGGGGATCTGCATGACGTTCTCGTAGGAGAACTCTTCACGCAGCTTGCCCGCGATCTCCTCGCGGTACTTCGTCTTCAGACGCGGAGTGGTGGTGGTAGCCATCAGATGTCCTCACCCGTCCGCTTGGCAACGCGGATCTTGTTGCCCTCGTCGTCGAAGCGGTAACCGACGCGCGTGACGACCTTGTTGCCGTCCTTCTCCACGACCAGCTGAACGTTGGACACGTGGATCGGGGCCTCGGTGGTCACGATGCCGCCGGCCTGGGAGCCCTTGGCGGTCGGACCGGCCTTCGTGTGCTTCTTGACCCGGTTGACACCCTCGACCAGGACGCGGTCCTCACGGGGGAAGGCCGCGATGACCTTGCCCTGCTTGCCCTTGTCCTTACCGGTGATGACCTGGACCAGGTCGCCCTTCTTGATCTTCATGCTTACAGCACCTCCGGAGCCAGCGAGATGATCTTCATGAACTTCTTCTCGCGCAGCTCGCGCCCGACCGGGCCGAAGATGCGGGTGCCGCGAGGGTCGCCGTCGTTCTTCAGAATGACGGCGGCGTTCTCGTCGAAGCGGATGTACGAGCCGTCCGGACGGCGGCGCTCCTTGACGGTGCGAACGATGACCGCCTTGACGACGTCACCCTTCTTCACGTTGCCACCGGGGATCGCGTCCTTGACGGTGGCGACGATGACGTCACCGATGCCCGCGTAGCGGCGACCGGAGCCACCGAGCACACGGATGCAAAGGATTTCCTTCGCACCAGTGTTGTCGGCGACACGCAGTCGCGACTCCTGCTGGATCACGTCTATCTCCTGTTTGTCTGCCGGTTCCCCGGGAGCCGCTCAGCGAGCGGCTCCCGGAGCCTGGCGGAACTGTCCTGCGAGTTTGCCCGCAGGAGGATTACTTGGCCTTCTCGAGGATCTCGACGACGCGCCAGCGCTTCGTGGCGGACAGCGGCCGGGTCTCCGCGAGGAGGACACGGTCGCCGACGCCCGCGGCGTTCTGCTCGTCGTGAGCCTTGAGCTTGTTCGTACGGCGGATGACCTTGCCGTACAGCGCGTGCTTCACACGGTCCTCGACGGCGACGACGACGGTCTTGTCCATCTTGTCGCTGACGACCAGACCCTCACGGGTCTTACGGAAGCCGCGGGCCTCGGTCGTGGTGTTCTCGGTCACGTTGCTCTCGCTCATCAGGCGCTCTCCACCGTCTCGATGCCCAGCTCGCGCTCACGCATCAGGGTGTAGATCCGCGCGATGTCCTTACGGACGGCCTTGAGCCGACCGTGGTTCTCGAGCTGACCCGTCGCCGCCTGGAAGCGGAGGTTGAACAGCTCTTCCTTGGCTTCGCGGAGCTTCGCAAGAAGCTCCTCGTCACCCAGTTCGCGCAGCTCGGACGCCTTGGTACCGGCCGACATCACGCTTCACCTGCCTCGCGCTTGACGATCCGGCACTTCATCGGCAGCTTGTGGGCTGCGCGAGTCAGGGCCTCACGGGCGATCTTCTCGTTGGGGTAGGACAGTTCGAACATGACCCGGCCCGGGTGCACGTTCGCGATCCACCACTCCGGAGAACCCTTACCGGAACCCATGCGGGTCTCGGCAGGCTTCTTCGTGAGCGGGCGGTCCGGGTAGATGTTGATCCAGACCTTGCCGCCACGCTTGATGTGGCGGGTCATGGCGATACGGGCCGCCTCGATCTGGCGGTTGGTCACGTAAGCCGGCGTGAGGGCCTGAATGCCGTACTCGCCGAACGAGACCGTCGTACCGCCCTTGGCCTGACCACGGCGCTTCGGGTGGTGCTGCTTGCGGTGCTTGACCCTACGGGGGATCAGCATGTCGGTCAGGCCTCCGTTCCGGTGCTCTCAGCCGGAGCGGCAGCCGCCGGAGCCTCGGCCTTGGGGGCCTCGGCGGCGGGAGCCTGCTGCGGCTTACGACCGCGACCGCCACGCTCGCCACCGCGGGCACCACGGCCGGCCGGGCGGTCAGCGCCGCCACGGGCCGGGCGGTTGCCCGCGCGGGCAGCAGCGTTCTCGGCGCGGACCTCGGCGATGTTCTTGACGTCGCCCTTGTAGATCCAGACCTTCACGCCGATGCGGCCGAAGGTCGTCTTGGCCTCGAAGAAGCCGTAGTCCACGTTCGCGCGGAGCGTGTGCAGGGGCACACGACCCTCGCGGTAGAACTCCGAGCGGGACATCTCGGCGCCGCCGAGGCGGCCACCGCACTGGATCTTGATGCCCTTGGCGCCCGCCTTCATCGCCGACTGCATGCTCTTACGCATGGCGCGACGGAAGGAGACGCGGGAGGAGAGCTGCTCGGCGACGGCCTGGGCCACCAGCTGAGCGTCGACCTCGGGGTTCTTGACCTCGAGGATGTTCAGCTGGACCTGCTTCTTGGTCAGCTTCTCCAGGTCGCCGCGGATACGGTCGGCCTCGGCGCCGCGGCGGCCGATGACGATGCCCGGACGCGCGGTGTGGATGTCGACGCGGACCCGGTCACGGGTGCGCTCGATCTCCACCTTCGAGATGCCGGCGCGCTCCATGCCGGACGTCATCATCCGACGGATGGCGACGTCTTCTCCGACGTATTCCTTGTACGACTTGTCGGCGTACCAGCGGGACTTGAAGTCCGTGGTGATGCCGAGCCGGAACCCATGCGGGTTAACCTTCTGGCCCATTACCGGGATCCTTCCTTGCTGCTGAGGACCACGGTGATGTGGCTGGTCCGCTTGCGGATCCGGTACGCGCGGCCCTGGGCCCGCGGACGGAATCGCTTCAGGGTCGGACCCTCGTCGACGTACGCCTCGGAGATGAAGAGGCTGTCGGCGTCGGTGTGGTCGTAGTTGTGCGCGGCGTTGGCGATGGCGCTGTCAAGCACCTTGCCGACCGGCACGCTCGCGGCCTGCGGGGCGAAACGCAGGACCGCCTGAGCCTCCGTGGCGTCCATGCCACGGATAAGGTCCACCACCCGGCGGGCCTTCATGGGCGTGACGCGGATGTACCGCGCCTGGGCCCTGGCTTCCATGGTTGTCCTTCCAGTGTCTGTCATGGTCATTCCACCCCGCGTTAGCGGCGCTTCGACTTCCGGTCGTCCTTGACGTGACCCCGGAAGGTGCGCGTCGGCGAGAACTCGCCGAGCTTGTGGCCGACCATCGACTCGGTGACAAACACCGGAATGTGGGTCTTGCCGTTGTGCACCGCGATCGTGTGGCCCAGCATGCTGGGAATGATCATCGAGCGACGGGACCAGGTCTTGATGACGTTCTTGGAACCGGCTTCGTTCTGGGCGTCCACCTTCTTCACGAGGTGGTCGTCGACGAAGGGCCCCTTCTTGAGACTGCGCGGCATCTAAACCCGCTCCTAGCGCTTCTTGTTCGTCTTGCGGCGGCGGACGATGTACTTGTTCGAAGCCTTCTTCGGCGAACGAGTACGACCCTCCTTCTGACCCCAGGGGCTGACCGGGTGGCGACCACCGGAGGTCTTGCCCTCACCACCACCGTGGGGGTGGTCAACCGGGTTCATCGCCACACCGCGAACGGTCGGGCGGACGCCCAGCCAGCGCTTGCGGCCGGCCTTGCCCCAGTTGATGTTGCTCTGCTCGGCGTTGCCGACCTCGCCGACCGTGGCGCGGCAGCGCTGGTCGACCAGGCGGATCTCACCGGACGGCATGCGGAGGTGGGCCATCGAGCCCTCCTTCGCGAGCAGCTGCACGGAGGCGCCGGCGGAGCGGGCGAACTTGGCGCCGCCACCCGGACGGAGCTCGATCGCGTGGATCGTGGTACCGACCGGGATGTTGCGGATCGCCAGGTTGTTGCCCGGCTTGATGTCGGCCCCGGGACCGTTCTCGACGCGGTCACCCTGCTGCAGGTTGCGCGGGGCGAGGATGTAGCGCTTCTCGCCGTCGGCGTAGTGCAGCAGCGCGATGCGCGCGGTGCGGTTGGGGTCGTACTCGATGTGCGCGACCTTCGCCGGCACGCCGTCCTTGTCGTGACGACGGAAGTCGATCACTCGGTAGGCGCGCTTGTGTCCGCCACCCTGGTGGCGAACGGTCACACGACCGGCGTTGTTACGGCCGCCCTTGCTGTGCAGCGGGCGGACCAGCGACTTCTCCGGCGTGGACCGCGTGACCTCGACGAAGTCGGCGACGCTGGAGCCACGACGGCCCGGCGTAGTCGGCTTGTACTTGCGGATTCCCATTATTCAGTCCTCGTCCGATATCGGACGATCCAGACCGCCCTCAGGCGGTCGGACCGCCGAAGATGTCGATACGGTCGCCCTCAGCAAGGGTCACGATCGCTCGCTTCGTGCCGGCGCGCTGACCGAAACCGGTCTTCGTGCGCTTGCGCTTGCCGATGCGGTTGATCGTGTTGACCCCGGTGACCTTGACCGAGAAGACCGCCTGGACGGCCTGCTTGATCTGGGTCTTGTTGGCGTTCGGGTCGACGATGAACGTGTACTTGTTCTCGTCGAGGAGCGCGTAGCTCTTCTCCGACACGACCGGCTTCAGCAGGACGTCACGGGGGTCCGTGTACGCCTTGCTGGGCGCGGTGACGACGGTGTTCTTGCCCTCGGCCTCGTGGCGCTTCGCCTTGGCGACGCGCGCGGCCTTGGCGGCCTTGGCCGCCTTGGAGGCGATGCTCGGGTGACGCGTAGCCATCAGGCGTCACTCCCTTCGGTGTCGTTGGCCTTGTTCGGGCCGGACACGAAGGACTCAAGAGCGGCCTGGGTGAAGACCACGTCGTCCGAGACGATCACGTCGTACGTGTTCAGCTGGCCCGGCTCCAGGATGTGCACCTGGGGCAGGTTGCGGGCGGACAGCCACGCGGCCTCGTCGGCACGGTCGACGACCAGGAGCAGGTTCTTGCGCTCCGAGATCTTGCCGAACAGCGAGCGAGCGGCCTTCGTGGAGGGGGTCTCGCCCTCGATCACGCCGGAGACGACGTGAATGCGGTTGTGGCGGGCCCGGTCGGTGAGGGCGTGACGCAGAGCGGCAGCCTTCATCTTCTTCGGGGTCCGCTGCGAGTAGTCACGCGGCTGCGGGCCGTGGACGACGCCACCGCCGGCGAACTGCGGCGCGCGGGTCGAGCCCTGGCGTGCGCGGCCGGTGCCCTTCTGACGGTAAGGCTTCTTACCGCCACCGCGAACCTCGCCGCGGGTCTTGGTCTTGTGGGTGCCCTGACGGGCAGCCGCGTTCTGCGCGACGACGACCTGGTGGATCAGCGGGATGCTGATCTTCTCCACGCCGAAGATCTCCGCGGGGAGCTCGACGCTACCGGTCTTCTCGCCTGCAGGCGAAAGGATGTCAACAGTGCTCATCGGTTACCTCAGGCCCCCTTGGCCGCGGTGCGGACCAGGACGAGGCCGCCGTTCGGACCGGGGACAGCGCCCTTGATGAGCAGCAGACCCTTCTCCGCGTCAACGGCGTGGACGGTCAGGTTCTGGGTGGTGACACGCTCGTTGCCCATGCGACCCGCCATGCGGAGGCCCTTGAACACGCGGCCCGGGGTGGCGCAGCCACCGATGGAACCGGGCGAGCGGTGCTTGCGCTGGGTGCCGTGACCGGCGCCGAGGCCCTTGAAGTTGTGACGCTTCATGACACCGGCGAAGCCCTTGCCCTTGCTCTTGCCGGTCACGTCGACCTTCACGCCGGCCTCGAAGACCTCGGCGGTGATTTCCTGACCGAGCGTGTACTCGGCGGCATCGACCGTCCGGATCTCGACGAGGTGACGACGGGGCGTGACGTCGGCCTTGGCGAAGTGGCCCTTGAGGGGCTTGTTCACCTTGCGCGGGTCGATCTCGCCGAAGGCGATCTGGACCGACTCGTAGCCGTCACTGTCGTTCGTGCGGACCTGGGTCACGACGTTGGGGCCGGCCTTGACGACGGTGACGGGAACAACGCGGTTGTTCTCGTCCCACACCTGCGTCATGCCGAGCTTCTCGCCCAGGATGCCCTTGATCTGCTTAGCCATTCTCAGATCACCAGCCCTCAGAGCTTGATCTCGATGTCGACACCGGCCGGGAGGTCGAGTCGCATCAGAGAGTCAACGGTCTTGGGAGTCGGGTCGAGAATGTCGATCAGGCGCTTGTGCGTGCGCATCTCGAAGTGCTCGCGCGAGTCCTTGTACTTGTGCGGCGACTTGATGACGCAGTACACGTTCTTCTCAGTGGGCAGCGGCACCGGGCCCGCGACCGACGCACCAGTACGCGTCACCGTCTCGACGATCTTCTTCGCCGAGCTGTCGATGACCTCGTGGTCGTAGGCCTTGAGCCGGATGCGGATCTTCTGTCCCGCCATGGCTACTCAGTAGTCCTGTCTCTTCTAACGCTCTGGAACCAGATGGCCCGTTCGCTTCGTCTCTCCGACCCACGCGGTCGGGTGTGTCGCGCTCTCACCGACACAGATGCCCCTTGTTCGAACATCCCTGCTGGGAAAGCACGGCCCTTCCGGAACCGCAAGCCGAGGACGAAAGGTCCACCGGGTGCCTGGTCGGCGCCGCACTGACACTTCCCGAAAGATTCCCGTACGTCCGCCCCAGCGCTGCCATCAGGCAGTTAGGGCGACGAGTACTGTGGGACTCGCTTCCGGTCCTCCCGGCGGGAGGCGCGCAGCATCAACACTCGACCGAGCAACTCCGACAGTCTGCCATATGGGGCAGGGCCCTGGCCAATCGAGCCGGAGACAATACCCCGAACGTGACGCAGGTCAAACGCGGAGCACCGCGCGCCGCCGCCGAGGGCCTCGACCCGGGTACTTCACCCGGACGGAACGGGCCCGTACGTGAGTACGCTCACACTCGTTCCGCTGGCGCTCCTGCCGCTACCGGCCGCGTGCTGCGGGTCCCTCACCACGTGTCCCGTGATCAGGCGCGTGTCCGCGCGAACGCCCCCTCCAGCCCCCGCTTCACCACCCCCGCCAGCGGTCGCTCCACGAACCGGTGCACCGCCCAGCTAGCGGGTCCTGGCCGAAGCGGTGCATCAGGTACAGGGCCAGACCCGCGATGATCCTGCTCAGCCTGACGATGCTGCAGTCGGGTTCGGGGGTGCGCGACGTCGACGGCGTGTACTGGACGCTCTGGTCGGAGCTGCGCTTCTACCTCCTCTTCCTGGAGGTGGTGTGGACGGGGCTGACGTACCGCAAGGTGGTGCTCTTCTGCTGCGTCTGGGGCGCGTCGGCCGTCCTGGCGCCGGCGGCCGGCCTCCCGCTGCTGGACCTCAGGGCCAGGAAGCCGGCCGTCACCAGCCCCGTCAGCAGCCATGCGAAGTACCAGGCCGACTCCGGGGCGGCGATCACGCGCAGGCGGCTGATCAGCGCTGTGCCCGCCGCGTAGTGCATCAGGTACAGGGGATACGTCAGGCTTCCGGCCGTCGCCAGCCCGAGATGGACACCTCGCGTGGGCCGAGCCGCTCCCACACGCCCGGCAGGGCCGCCAGGACTGCCGTCGTGAACAGCACGGCGAACCAGTACGCCGGGTAGAGGCGCATCACCCGCGACACGAAGAACTACCCGGGCGGGCGCCCCCAGCACGACATGCAGACGACGAAGCCGCTGATCACGAAGAAGATCTCGACGCCGATCCAGCCGTAGGCCGCCACATGGAACACCGTCGGCATGACGTGGGAGACCGGGCGGCCCCAGATCGGATTGCCCGGCCGGTTCGGGCGGTCGGTGCCGGCGTAGTGGTGCGCCGCCACCATGAGCGCCGCCAGCAGCCGGATGCCGTCGAGGGCGTGGAGGCGGGCGGAACGTTCCCGGCGCCGGTCCGGGGCGCTCGGGGCGTCGGGTCCCGGCGCCGGCCGCGTCGCGGTCAAGGGGAGGGTCAGGCCAGTCACCCTCGGGACACTACGGCCGCACCAACCGCCCCACAGGGCGCAGACGGGGGCGATTCACCCGCCTCGTCCGCAGGGTTGACCGGCCCCTCGTCGGACGCTCGCGCCGTGTTCCACGACACTTCACCTGACGACCCCGTCAGCAGACGACTTCGACGATTCGAGTGAGCCCATGAGCGACAACGTCCTCTCGGTGATTCCGACCGACCCGCGCTGGCAGCCGGACGAGGCCGCGGCCGACCGCGCCGCCGCGCTGCTGACCCGTCTCGTTCCCGAGGACGACGCCGGCCTGGACACGGAGATCGACGTCGACTGGTACGACGCCGTCATGGCCGTCGACTGCGGCGAGTACCTGGAGCGGATCGGCTGCCCGCGGTGCGGGGCCGCCGTCTCCGAGGTCTGGTACGGCGATCTCCTGGAGGCGCACGGCGACGACGGCTTCGTCAGCCTCGACGTGGAGGTCCCCTGCTGTGGGGCGGCCACCTCGCTGGACGCCCTGGAGTACGACCGGCCCTGCGGCTTCGCGCGTTTCGAGATCGCGGCCTGGAATCCGGACCGGGAGCCGCTCGACGACGGCGAGCTGGCCGATCTCGGCAAGGCGCTCGGGCATCCGGTGCGGCAGATCCTCGCGCGCATCTGAATCCGGCCGGACACGACAAGAGGGCCCGTACGACCGGAGTCGTACGGGCCCTCTCAGGTGCTCAGCTCAGGCTGGAGCTACCAGGTCGAACAACAAGACCTACTTGTTGATCTTGGTGACCTGGCCGGCGCCGACCGTCCGGCCACCCTCACGGATGGCGAACTTCAGGCCCTCTTCCATGGCGACGGGCTGGATGAGCTCCACCTTCATCTCGGTGTTGTCACCCGGCATGACCATCTCGGTGCCCTCGGGGAGGGTCACGACGCCGGTCACGTCCGTCGTACGGAAGTAGAACTGCGGACGGTAGTTGTTGAAGAAGGGGGTGTGACGGCCACCCTCGTCCTTCGACAGGATGTAGGCCTGGGCCTCGAACTCGGTGTGCGGGGTGACCGAGCCCGGCTTGATGATGACCTGGCCGCGCTCGACGTCCTCGCGCTTGATGCCACGAAGCAGCAGACCGACGTTCTCACCGGCCTGGCCCTCGTCGAGCAGCTTGCGGAACATCTCGATGCCGGTGACCGTGGTGGTGGTCTTGTCCTGCTTGATGCCGATGATGTCAACGGTCTCGTTGACCTTCAGGACACCACGCTCGATACGGCCGGTGACGACCGTACCGCGACCGGTGATCGTGAAGACGTCCTCGACGGGCATGAGGAACGGCTTGTCGACGTCACGCTCGGGGGTCGGGATCGACTCGTCGACCGCGGCCATGAGCTCCAGGACGGTCTTCGCCCACTCCGGGTCGCCCTCGAGGGCCTTGAGCGCCGAGACCTTGACGACCGGCAGGTCGTCGCCCGGGAACTCGTACTCGGAGAGGAGCTCACGGACCTCGAGCTCGACGAGCTCCAGGATCTCCTCGTCGTCCACCATGTCGGCCTTGTTCAGGGCGACGACGATGTACGGAACGCCGACCTGGCGGGCCAGGAGCACGTGCTCCTTGGTCTGCGGCATCGGGCCGTCGGTGGCGGCGACCACGAGGATGGCGCCGTCCATCTGCGCCGCACCCGTGATCATGTTCTTGATGTAGTCCGCGTGACCGGGGCAGTCGACGTGGGCGTAGTGACGCGTCTCGGTCTGGTACTCGACGTGCGCGATGGAGATGGTGATACCGCGCTGGCGCTCCTCAGGAGCCTTGTCGATCTGGTCGAAGGCCGAGGCCTCGTTCAGGTCCGGGTACGCGTCGTGCAGCACCTTGGTAATGGCGGCCGTGAGGGTCGTCTTACCGTGGTCGATGTGACCGATGGTGCCGATGTTGACGTGCGGCTTAGTCCGCTCGAACTTCGCCTTCGCCACGGGGGTCCTCCTGGAAGTGGTTCTGGAACGCCTTGCTTCATCGGCGCCAGGTGATCTTTGCTGTCAAATCCCGGGCCCGAGGCAAACACTCACGATCCTTGACGGATGCGGGTGATTGCCCCAGAGGCTCCGGAGTCAAGCCTAAAGCGTGTGAACGCGGTGCGTTACTCGCCCTTGGCCTTCGCGATGATCTCCTCGGCGACGTTCCTGGGAACCTCGGCGTAGGAGTCGAACTGCATCGAGTAGCTCGCGCGACCCGACGTCTTGCTGCGGAGGTCGCCGACGTAGCCGAACATCTCCGACAGGGGCACCAGGCCCTTGACGACGCGGGCACCGGCCCGCTCCTCCATGGCCTGGATCTGACCACGGCGGGAGTTGATGTCGCCGATGACCTCGCCCATGTAGTCCTCGGGCGTGGTGACCTCGACGGCCATCATCGGCTCGAGCAGCACGGGGCTGGCCTTGCGCGCGGCCTCCTTGAAGGCCTGCGAACCGGCGATCTTGAACGCGAGCTCGGAGGAGTCCACCTCGTGGTAGCCACCGTCGAGCAGGATCACGCGCACGCCGGTCATCTCGTAACCGGCGAGGATGCCGAACTGCATGGCCTCCTGCGCACCGGCGTCGACCGAAGGGATGTACTCCTTCGGGATGCGACCACCGGTCACCTTGTTCACGAACTCGTACGAGGCGTCGCCGCCCTCGATCGGCTCGATCGCGATCTGCACCTTGGCGAACTGGCCGGTACCGCCGGTCTGCTTCTTGTGCGTGTAGTCGACCCGGTCGACCGCCTTGCGAATGGTCTCGCGGTAGGCGACCTGCGGCTTGCCGACGTTGGCCTCGACCTTGAACTCACGGCGCATACGGTCGACCAGCACCTCGAGGTGCAGTTCGCCCATGCCGCCGATGATGGTCTGGCCGGTCTCCTCGTCCGAGTGGACCTGGAACGACGGGTCCTCCTCGGCCAGGCGCTGGATCGCGATGCCCAGCTTCTCCTGGTCGCCCTTCGACTTGGGCTCGATGGCGACCTGGATGACCGGAGCCGGGAAGTCCATGGACTCCAGGATCACCGGCTGCTTGTCGTCGCACAGCGTCTCACCGGTCGTGGTCTGCTTCAGACCCATGACGGCGACGATGTCGCCGGCGCCGACCGACGCGATCTCCTCACGCTTGTTCGCGTGCATGCGGTAGATCTTGCCGATGCGCTCCTTCTTGCCCTTCACGGAGTTCAGCACGGCGGTGCCGGACTCCAGGCGGCCCGAGTAGACCCGGACGAAGGTGAGCTTGCCGAGGTGCGGGTCGCTCATGATCTTGAACGCCAGCGCCGACAGCGGCTCGTCGTCGGACGGCTTGCGCTTGACGACCTCCTCCGGGTCGTTCACGGCGTGGCCCTCGATGGCCTCGACGTCGAGCGGGGAGGGGAGGTAGCGCACGACCGCGTCGAGCAGGGGCTGAACGCCCTTGTTCTTGAACGCGGTACCGCAGAACACCGGGGTGACGGTGGTGTCCTTGGACTTGCCGGACGCGATGGTGATGCGACGGATCGCGGCGTACAGCTGCTCCACGGAAGGCTCCTGGCCCTCCAGGTACAGCTCCATGATCTCGTCGTCGTTCTCGGCGACGGTCTCGACGAGCTTGCCGCGGTACTCCTCGGCAGCCTCGGTGTGGGTGGACGGGATGTCGACGACGTCGTACATCTCGCCCTTCTCCGCCTCGGCGGACCACACGAACGCCTTCATCGTGACCAGGTCGACGACGCCCTTGAAGTCGGCCTCGGCACCGATCGGGAGCTGCATGACGATCGGCTGAGCGCCGAGGCGGTCAGAGATCATGTCGACGCAGCGGTGGAACTCGGCACCGGTCCGGTCGAGCTTGTTGACGAAGCAGATGCGCGGGACGCCGTAACGGTCCGCCTGACGCCAGACCGTCTCCGACTGGGGCTCGACGCCGGCGACGCCGTCGAACACCGTCACGGCACCGTCGAGCACCCGGAGGGAACGCTCCACCTCGACGGTGAAGTCGACGTGGCCCGGGGTGTCGATGATGTTGATGGTGTGGTCGACGTCGGCCAGCGGCCAGTGACAGGTGGTGGCAGCAGACGTGATCGTGATGCCACGCTCCTGCTCCTGCTCCATCCAGTCCATGGTGGCAGCGCCGTCGTGGACCTCACCGATCTTGTAAGACACACCGGTGTAGAACAGGATCCGCTCGGTGGTGGTCGTCTTGCCCGCGTCGATGTGGGCCATGATCCCGATGTTGCGGACCTTGGCCAGGTCAAGTGAAGTGGTAGCCATAAGGCTTCAGTCTTCTCTCGGTCTCGATGTGGGTAGCGACTACCAGCGGTAGTGCGCGAAGGCCTTGTTGGACTCGGCCATCTTGTGGGTGTCCTCGCGCTTCTTCACAGCGGCGCCGAGGCCGTTGGACGCGTCGAGAAGCTCGTTGAGCAGGCGCTCGGTCATGGTCTTCTCGCGACGGGCGCGGGAGTAGCCGACGAGCCAGCGCAGAGCAAGGGTGCTCGCGCGGCCGGGCTTGACCTCGATCGGGACCTGGTAGGTCGCGCCACCGACACGGCGGGACTTGACCTCGATGGTCGGCTTGATGTTCTCGAGAGCGCGCTTCAGCGTGATGACCGGGTCGTTGCCGGTCTTCTCGCGCAGGCCCTCCATGGCACCGTAGACGATGCGCTCGGCGGTGGAGCGCTTGCCGTTCAGCAGCACCTTGTTGATGAGCGACGTGACAAGAGGAGAACCGTAGACCGGGTCGATGATGACCGGGCGCTTCGGGGCAGGGCCCTTACGAGGCATTGTTTACTTCTCCTTCTTGGCGCCGTAGCGGCTGCGGGCCTGCTTGCGGTTCTTGACACCCTGGGTGTCGAGGGAACCGCGGATGATCTTGTAGCGAACACCGGGCAGGTCCTTCACACGGCCGCCGCGCACGAGCACGATGGAGTGCTCCTGCAGGTTGTGCCCCTCACCCGGGATGTAAGCAGTGACCTCGATCCCGCTGGTCAGACGCACACGCGCGACCTTACGCAGGGCCGAGTTCGGCTTCTTCGGGGTGGTCGTGAACACACGCGTGCAGACGCCGCGACGCTGGGGCGAACCCTCGAGTGCGGGCGTCTTGTTCTTCTCGACCTTGTCCTGCCGGCCCTTACGGACCAGCTGCTGGATCGTAGGCACTACTTCTCCGGTTTCTGTGTGCCGAATGGTGAAGCTAACCTGGAACTTCGCCGACCCACGCGGTCGGGTGTGTCGGACCCGCGGACTTCCGCCGCAAAGCAGAAAAGGCGCGGATCGCGGTGGCCACTGCTAAAGACCCGCATGCGGTTGAAGACACGCACGAGGGCCAGGGCACACCCCAGGCACAAGGTATGAGCGTACCTAGCGCACTGACTCCGGTCAAAACAGAAGCCCGGCCGTCGACACGCCGGGGGGTTCAGGAACGCTGCCTCAGCCTGTGCGCCGGCGGAGCCGAGGGGTCCGCCTCGCCCGCCGGGGCAGCCGTCGGGCCCGGCACGCCCGCGTCCACCGCGGCCGCCACGGGCACGGTGGGCGCCTCGGCCGCCACGGGCACGGTGGGCGCCACGGGCACCATGGACGCCGCGGCCGTGGGATGCGCCCGCGCAGCCGTGTCGTGGCCGACGAAATACGTCGGACGGTTCTGCACGGCCGTGTAGATGCGGCCCACGTACTCGCCGAGCAGGCCCACGCAGACCAGCTGGACCGCGCCGATGAACAGCACCCCGATGAACAGGGACGTCCAGCCGGGAACGGTGTGCTGGAAGGCGTGCGCGCACAGCGTGTAGATCATCAGGCCGAGGCAGACCAGGAACGCGAAGCCTCCCAGCCAGGTGGCGATGCGCAGGGGCGCCGCCGAGAACCCCGTGACGCTGTCCACGGCCAGCCGGATCATGCGGCCCAGCGGGTACTTGCTCTGGCCCGCCGGCCGCGGGGCGCGCTCGTAGGTGACCTCGCCGCTGGGAAAGCCCAGCCAGGGCACGAGGAGCCGGTAGACGCGCTGCTGGTCAGGCAGCGCCTTCAGGGCGTCCACCGCGGCCCTGCTGAGCAGCCGGAAGTCACCGGCCTGGGCCGGCACGGACGGGCCCGCCAGGCGGCGCACCAGGCGGTAGTACAGACCCGCCGTCCACCGCTTGAAGCCGGTGTCGCTGGCCCGGTCGGCCCGGATGCCGTACACGATGTCGAGGTGCTCGGCGCGGGCCAGCGCGAGCATGTCGGCGATCTTCTCGGGCGGGTCCTGCAGATCGGCGTCGATGCTGACCACGTAGGCGCCCACGGCCCGGTCGAGGCCCGCGGTGAGGGCGGCCTGATGACCGGAGTTGCGACGCAGACCGATCACGCGCAGCTCCGGCCAGCCGAGCCGGAAGGCGTCGAGGAGCGCGGCTGTGCGGTCGGTGCTCCCGTCGTCCACGGCGACGACCTCGTACGGGACGCCGAGACCGGCGAGGACCGGACGCAACCGGCTGACCAGCGCGGGAAGGACCTCTTGCTCGTTGTACATGGGTATGACGACCGACAAGACGGTCGTCGCAGCCGTGGTCGTCGGCGCTTCGGACACCCGTCCTCCCCCCACCTGTGGCGCACATGTGCGACTCTGTTGCGATCTTATGACCGCACTCTTATGACCGAACGTCACGATCATCCGGACAGCGGCGCCGCCCCTGGGTGTCCGGCGATCGGCCGAGGGGGACCCCAGCCATGAGCACGGCTTCCAGCGACACGGCGACGGATCCCGCCGTGCCCGACGGGCCGACGGAGCCGTCGCGGCGACAGCGCCGCCTCGCCCTGCCCGACGGGGTACGACCGTACCTCGCCCCGCTGCTCCTCTACGGCGTGACGAAGCTCGTGGGACTGACCGTGTTCGTCCGGCTCCTGAAGGCGGCCGACGAGTACCAGAAGAAGGACCCGCGCTTCGGCGGCGGCGCGCACTGGTGGGACGTGCTCGCCACCTGGGACGGCTGGTGGTACCTCCAGGTCGCCGAGAAGGGGTACGAGCCCGGCCCGCTGGTGAGACTGGCTCCCGGCGGGCTGTTCACCGTCAAGCAGAACTCCGTCGCGTTCTTCCCGCTCTACCCGGGCCTGATCCGTGGCGTCTCCGAGATCACCGGCCTCGGCCTGTACGGCTCCGCCATCGCGGTCTCGGTCCTGGCCTCCTTCGTCGCGGCCGCCGGCGTCTACGCGGTGATCTCGACGCTGGCCGGCGCGCGGGCGGGCACGATCGCGGCCGGCCTGTGGGCGCTGGCGCCCGGCGCGGGCGTGGAGTGGGCGGTCTACTCGGAGTCCGTGTTCGTCGCCATCGCCGCCTGGTGCTGCTACTGCGTGATGAAGCGGCACTGGGTGGCCGCGGGGCTGCTCGCCTTCCTCGCCGGCCTCAACCGGCCGACGTCCGCCGCGCTCATCGGCGCGGTCGGGCTCGCCGCGATCGTCACCCTCGCCCGGCCGGAGAGCAGACGCGAGCACGGGGTCGCCGGGCCCGTGTACGCCATGATCGCCGCACCGCTGGGCCTGCTCACCTACGTCACCTGGGTCGGCCTCGAAGCGGGCGACCTCACCGCGTACTTCACCCTCCAGCGCGAGGGCTGGGCGCACTACTTCGACTTCGGCGCCTACACCCTGGACGTGCTGGGCAACACGGCGATCGGGCACAACAACTACCTGTTCGCGTTCTCCGTGCCCGACCTCCTCGCCGTCCAGCTGGTCGTGGCACTGCCCTTCCTGATCGCGCTGATGCTGCGCAGGAAGCCGCCGCTGGTGCTGGTCGCGTACACCCTGGCGAGCGTCGTCGCCGTCCTGGGGACCCAGCAGATGTTCGGCAACACGGGCCGCTACCTGCTCCCGGTCTTCCCCCTCCTCCTGGCCCCGGCGGCGGCGATGAGCCGTCTGAAGTGGCCGAGCCTGACCGTGTTCTTCACCACCGCGGCCGTCGCCTCGGGCTGGTACGCCCACTTCGTCATCTTCGAACTGGGCATTCCGTAACCTACGAGCGCGCCGGGCGCCGGGCCGCGACCGGCGCCCGGCGCCCCGACGTCCTCGCAGGCTCTCTCTTCCCCTGTGGGCCCCTGGGCGGGTTCCCGGGGCCCGCCCAAGGTCCGGGGCCGCCGGAGGAGCGGCAGGCGCCGCCCAGGACACGCCGAAGGGCGGTCCCCCCGTTCAGCACGGGGAGACCGCCCTTCAGTACCTCAGACGTACGCCTTACTGGTTGTACGGACCGTAGTCGTAGTCCTCCAGCGGAACGGCCTGGCCGGAGCCGGTGCCGAACGGCGAGTAGTCGATGTCGTCGTAACCGACGGC
This sequence comes from Streptomyces rishiriensis, assembly GCF_003112535.1. Lineage (GTDB taxonomy): Bacteria > Actinomycetota > Actinomycetes > Streptomycetales > Streptomycetaceae > Streptomyces > Streptomyces rishiriensis. The sequence continues at coordinate 755,740 of NZ_BEWA01000012.1, forward strand.
CGAGTACATCGCGGCCTTGGCCTCCTCGGTCGGCTCGACCCGGATGTTGCGGTAGCGGGAAAGACCCGTACCGGCCGGGATGAGCTTACCGATGATGACGTTCTCCTTGAGGCCGATGAGGCTGTCGGACTTGGCGTTGATCGCCGCGTCCGTCAGGACTCGGGTCGTCTCCTGGAAGGAGGCGGCCGACAGCCAGGATTCCGTCGCCAGCGAGGCCTTGGTGATACCCATCAGCTGCGGACGACCGGAGGCCGGGTGACCGCCCTCCTGCACCACACGACGGTTCTCGACCTCGAACTTCGAGCGCTCGACGAGCTCGCCGGGCAGCAGCTCGGCGTCGCCGGACTCGATGATCGTCACACGGCGCAGCATCTGCCGGATGATGATCTCGATGTGCTTGTCGTGGATCGACACGCCCTGCGAGTTGTACACCTTCTGGACCTCGCCGACCAGGTGGACCTGGACGGCACGCTGACCCAGGATGCGCAGCACGTCGTGCGGGTTGGTGGCGCCCACGGTGAGCTTCTGGCCCACCTCGACGTGCTCGCCCTCGCTGACCAGGAGACGGGCGCGCTTCGAGATCGGGAACGCCGTCTCGTCGCTGCCGTCGTCCGGCGTGATGACGATCTTCTTCGTCTTCTCGGTCTCCTCGATCCGCACGCGGCCGGAGGCCTCGGAGATCGGGGCGACACCCTTCGGGGTACGGGCCTCGAAGAGCTCGACGACACGCGGCAGACCCTGCGTGATGTCGTCACCGGCCACACCACCGGTGTGGAAGGTACGCATCGTCAGCTGGGTGCCGGGCTCACCGATGGACTGGGCGGCGATGATGCCGACCGCCTCACCGATGTCGACCAGCTTGCCGGTGGCCAGCGAGCGGCCGTAGCACATGGCACACGTGCCGACCTGAGACTCACAGGTCAGGATCGAGCGGGTCTTGACCTCCTCGACGCCGTGGCGCACGAGCTGGTCGATGAGCACGTCGCCCAGGTCCACGTTGGCCGGCGCGATCACCTTGCCGTCGATGACGACGTCCTCGGCGAGCATGCGGGCGTAGACGCTGGTCTCGACGTCGTCCGTCTTGCGCAGGACGCCGTCCTCGCCACGGACCGCGATCTTCAGCTTCAGACCGCGCTCGGTGCCGCAGTCCTCCTCGCGGATGATGACGTCCTGCGAGACGTCCACCAGACGACGGGTCAGGTAACCCGAGTCGGCGGTACGCAGGGCGGTGTCCGCCAGACCCTTACGGGCGCCGTGCGTGGAGATGAAGTACTCCAGCACGGACAGGCCCTCACGGAAGGACGCCTTGATCGGACGCGGGATGGTCTCGTTCTTCGCGTTCGACACCAGACCGCGCATACCCGCGATCTGCCGCATCTGCATCATGTTTCCTCGGGCGCCCGAGTCGACCATCATGAAGATGGGGTTGGTCTTGGGGAAGTTCGCGTTCATCGCCTCGGCGACCTCGTTGGTCGCCTTGGTCCAGATCGCGATGAGCTCCTGCGTGCGCTCTTCCTTGGTGATCAGACCGCGCTCGTACTGCTTCTGGACCTTCTCGTCCTGCGCCTCGTAACCCTTGACGATCTCCTTCTTCGCCTCGGGAACGACGACGTCGGAGATGGCCACGGTGACACCGGAACGGGTCGCCCAGTAGAAGCCGGACGCCTTCAGGTTGTCGAGCGTCGCCGCCACGATGACCTTGGGGTAACGCTCGGCCAGGTCGTTGACGATCTCGGAGAGCTGCTTCTTGCCCACCGAGTAGTCGACGAACGGGTAGTCCTCGGGCAGCAGCTCGTTGAAGAGCGCGCGGCCCAGGGTCGTCCGCAGCCGGAAGGTGTCACCCTGCTGCCACTCGGGCTCGCCCTCCTCACGCGCCGGCGGCGTCCAGCCACGCGGCGGGATGGTGCCCACCGGGAAGCGGATGTCGATCGGCGACTGCAGCGCGAGCTCACCGGCGTCGAACGCCATGATCGCCTCGGCCGTGGAGCCGAACGACCGGCCCTCGCCCTTGGTGTCACGCAGCTCGCCGTCGGTGGTGAGGAAGAACAGACCGAGGACCATGTCCTGGGTCGGCATCGTCACCGGACGGCCGTCGGCGGGCTTGAGGATGTTGTTCGAGGACAGCATCAGGATGCGGGCCTCGGCCTGCGCCTCCGCGGAGAGCGGCAGGTGGACGGCCATCTGGTCACCGTCGAAGTCCGCGTTGAACGCGGTGCAGACGAGCGGGTGGATCTGGATGGCCTTGCCCTCGACCAGCTGCGGCTCGAAGGCCTGGATGCCGAGGCGGTGCAGGGTGGGCGCACGGTTCAGCAGAACCGGATGCTCGGCGATGACCTCTTCGAGGACGTCGTACACGACCGTGCGGCCGCGCTCCACCATGCGCTTGGCGCTCTTGATGTTCTGCGCGTGGTTGAGGTCCACGAGCCGCTTCATCACGAACGGCTTGAACAGCTCCAGCGCCATCGCCTTCGGCAGACCGCACTGGTGCAGCTTCAGCTGCGGACCGACGACGATCACGGAACGCGCGGAGTAGTCCACACGCTTGCCGAGCAGGTTCTGACGGAAGCGGCCCTGCTTGCCCTTGAGCATGTCGGACAGCGACTTCAGCGGACGGTTGCCGGGGCCCGTGACCGGGCGACCACGACGGCCGTTGTCGAAGAGCGCGTCGACGGCCTCCTGGAGCATGCGCTTCTCGTTGTTCACGATGATCTCGGGCGCGCCGAGGTCGAGAAGCCGCTTCAGACGGTTGTTGCGGTTGATCACACGGCGGTACAGGTCGTTCAGGTCGGAGGTCGCGAAGCGGCCACCGTCCAGCTGCACCATCGGGCGAAGGTCCGGCGGGATGACCGGCACGCAGTCGAGCACCATGCCCTTGGGGCTGTTGCTGGTCTGCAGGAACGCGGAGACGACCTTCAGGCGCTTGAGCGCACGGGTCTTCTTCTGGCCCTTGCCGGTGCGGATGATCTCGCGGAGCTTCTCGGCCTCCTCGTCGAGGTCGAAGGACTCCAGGCGCTTCTGCAGCGCCGCGGCGCCCATCGAACCGTCGAAGTACGTGCCGAAGCGGTCACGCAGCTCGCGGTAGAGGAGCTCGTCGCCCTCCAGGTCCTGGACCTTGAGGTTCTTGAACCGGGTCCACACCTCGTCGAGCCGGTCGATCTCGCGCTGCGCACGGTCGCGCAGCTGCTTCATCTCCCGCTCGGCGCCTTCGCGCACCTTGCGGCGCACGTCGGCCTTGGCGCCCTCGGCCTCGAGCTCGGCCAGGTCGGTCTCGAGCTTCTTGGCGCGGGCCTCCAGGTCGGAGTCGCGACGGTTCTCGATGTGCTGACGCTCGACGGAGACATGCGCCTCCAGCGAGGGCAGGTCACGCGTGCGGCGCTCGTCGTCGACGAACGTGATCATGTACGCCGCGAAGTAGATGACCTTCTCGAGGTCCTTGGGAGCCAGGTCGAGCAGGTAGCCCAGACGGCTCGGGACGCCCTTGAAGTACCAGATGTGGGTGACGGGCGCGGCCAGTTCGATGTGGCCCATCCGCTCACGACGCACCTTGGCGCGGGTCACCTCGACGCCGCAGCGCTCACAGATGATGCCCTTGAAGCGGACACGCTTGTACTTGCCGCAGTAGCACTCCCAGTCCCGGGTCGGACCGAAGATCTTCTCGCAGAAGAGTCCGTCCTTTTCGGGCTTGAGCGTGCGGTAGTTGATGGTCTCGGGCTTCTTGACCTCGCCGTGGCTCCACTGACGGATGTCGTCAGCGGTAGCCAGACCGATCCGGAGCTCGTCGAAGAAGTTGACGTCGAGCACTATGCGTCAATCCCTCTCAGGGTTGTAAGTCTTGGGGTCTGATACGGGGGTCCCGGGGCCGGCCGGAGGTTCAGGGATCTTCATCGCCGAACCTCCGGGCCGGACTCCCGTCAGACCTCTTCGACGCTGCTCGGCTCGCGCCGGGACAGGTCGATGCCGAGCTCCTCCGCCGCGCGGAAGACGTCCTCGTCGGTGTCACGCATCTCGATGGACATACCGTCGCTGGACAGCACCTCCACGTTCAGGCAGAGAGACTGCATCTCCTTGATGAGCACCTTGAAGGACTCGGGGATGCCGGGCTCGGGGATGTTCTCGCCCTTGACGATGGCCTCGTAGACCTTCACGCGGCCGGTGACGTCGTCGGACTTGATGGTCAGGAGCTCCTGGAGGGCGTACGCGGCGCCGTATGCCTCCAGCGCCCACACCTCCATCTCACCGAAGCGCTGACCGCCGAACTGCGCCTTACCGCCCAGCGGCTGCTGGGTGATCATCGAGTACGGACCGGTCGAACGGGCGTGCAGCTTGTCGTCGACCAGGTGGTGCAGCTTCAGGATGTACATGTAGCCGACCGAGATCGGGTCCGGGAACGGCTCACCGCTACGGCCGTCGAACATCCGCGCCTTACCGGTCGGGAGCACCATGCGCTCGCCGTCGCGGTTCGGAATGGTGTGCTGCAGCAGACCGGCGAGCTCGTCCTCACGGGCGCCGTCGAACACCGGGGTGGCGACGTTGGTACCCGGGTCGACCTGGTCGGCGCCGATGACCTGCAGGCGCTTGGCCCAGTCGTCGGCGAGCCCGGAGACGTCCCAGCCGCGGCTGGCGAGCCAGCCGAGGTGGATCTCCAGCACCTGTCCCGGGTTCATTCGGGACGGCACGCCCAGCGGGTTGAGGATGATGTCGACCGGGGTCCCGTCCTCGAGGAACGGCATGTCCTCGATGGGCAGGATCTTGGAGATGACGCCCTTGTTGCCGTGACGGCCGGCGAGCTTGTCACCGTCCGTGATCTTGCGCTTCTGCGCCACGTAGACACGAACCAGCTGGTTCACGCCCGGCGGCAGCTCGTCGCCCTCTTCACGGTCGAAGACGCGGACGCCGATGACCTTGCCGATCTCGCCGTGCGGCACCTTCAGCGAGGTGTCACGGACCTCACGGGCCTTCTCGCCGAAGATCGCGCGCAGCAGGCGCTCCTCCGGGGTCAGCTCGGTCTCGCCCTTGGGCGTGACCTTGCCGACCAGGATGTCGCCGGCGACGACCTCGGCGCCGATGCGGATGATGCCGCGCTCGTCGAGGTCGGCGAGGACCTCCTCGGAGACGTTCGGGATGTCCCGGGTGATCTCCTCGGGGCCGAGCTTGGTGTCACGGGCGTCGACCTCGTGCTCCTCGATGTGGATCGAGGAGAGGACGTCGTCCTGCACGAGGCGCTGCGACAGGATGATCGCGTCCTCGTAGTTGTGACCCTCCCACGGCATGAACGCCACGAGCAGGTTCTTGCCGAGCGCCATCTCGCCGTTCTCGGTGGCCGGGCCGTCGGCGAGGACCTGACCGGTGATGATCCGGTCGCCCTCGTTGACGATGACCTTCTGGTTGACCGAGGTGCCCTGGTTGGAGCGCGAGAACTTGGCCAGGCGGTACGTGATGTACGTGCCGTCGTCGTTGGTCGTGGTGATGTAGTCCGCGGAGACCTCCTGGACCACACCGTCCTTCTCGGCCTTGACCACGTCGCCGGCGTCGACCGCGGAGCGGTACTCCATGCCGGTGCCGACGAGCGGGGCCTCGCTCTTGATGAGCGGCACGGCCTGACGCATCATGTTCGCGCCCATGAGGGCACGGTTGGCGTCGTCGTGCTCGAGGAACGGGATCATGGCGGTCGCGACCGACACCATCTGGCGCGGCGAGACGTCCATGTAGTCCACGTCGTCACCGGGGACGTAGTCGACCTCGCCGCCACGACGGCGGACCAGGACGCGGTTCTCGGTGAAGCGCATGTCGTCGTCGAGCGTGGCGTTGGCCTGCGCGATGACGAACCGGTCCTCCTCGTCGGCCGTGAGGTAGTCGACCTCGTCGGTGACGATGCCGTCGGTGACCCGGCGGTACGGCGTCTCGACGAAGCCGAACGCGTTGACCCGGCCGTAGGAGGCGAGCGAACCGATCAGACCGATGTTCGGGCCTTCGGGCGTCTCGATCGGGCACATGCGTCCGTAGTGGGACGGGTGCACGTCACGGACCTCGAAGCCGGCCCGCTCACGCGAGAGACCACCCGGACCGAGCGCCGACAGACGGCGCTTGTGGGTGAGCCCCGACAGCGGGTTGTTCTGGTCCATGAACTGCGACAGCTGGCTGGTGCCGAAGAACTCCTTGATGGAGGCGACGACCGGCCGGATGTTGATCAGGGTCTGCGGCGTGATCGCCTCGACGTCCTGGGTCGTCATCCGCTCGCGGACGACTCGCTCCATACGCGCCAGACCCGTGCGGACCTGGTTCTGGATGAGCTCGCCCACGCTGCGCAGACGACGGTTGCCGAAGTGGTCGATGTCGTCGGTCTCGACGACGATCGTGGTGCCGTTGTCCGCACCCGTCTCGGTCTCGCCGGCGTGCAGCTTGACCAGGTACTTGATCGTCGAGATGACGTCCTCGACGGTCAGGACGCCCGCGTCGAGCGGAGCGTCCGCACCCAGCTTCTTGTTGACCTTGTAGCGGCCGACCTTCGCGAGGTCGTAGCGCTTGGGGTTGAAGTAAAGGTTCTCAAGAAGCGTCTGCGCGGCCTCACGCGTGGGGGGCTCGCCCGGACGCAGCTTGCGGTAGATGTCCAGCAGCGCGTCGTCCTGGCCCTGGGTGTGGTCCTTCTCCAGGGTGGCGCGCATGGACTCGTACTCGCCGAACTCCTCGAGGATCTGCTCGGTGGTCCAGCCGAGAGCCTTCAGGAGGACGGTGACGGACTGCTTGCGCTTGCGGTCGATGCGGACACCGACCATGTCGCGCTTGTCGATCTCCATCTCCAGCCAGGCGCCCCGGGAGGGGATGATCTTGGCGGAGAAGATGTCCTTGTCGGACGTCTTGTCGATCGAGGAGTCGAAGTAGACGCCCGGCGAACGGACCAGCTGCGACACCACGACACGCTCGGTGCCGTTGATGACGAAGGTGCCCTTGTTGGTCATGAGCGGGAAGTCGCCCATGAAGACCGTCTGGGACTTGATCTCGCCGGTCTCGTTGTTGGTGAACTCGGCCGTCACGAAGAGCGGGGCCGCGTACGTGAAGTCACGGTCCTTGCACTCGTCGATGCTGTTCTTCGGCGGCTCGAAACGGTGGTCGCGGAAAGTCAGCGACATCGACCCGGAGAAGTCCTCGATCGGAGAGATCTCCTCGAAGATCTCCTCCAGACCCGACTTCGTGGGGACGTCCTGACCGGACTCGAGAGCCGCCTCGACCCGACTCTGCCAGGCGGTGTTCCCGAGCAGCCAGTCAAAGCTCTCGGTCTGCAGCGCGAGCAGGTTGGGAACCTCGAGGGGCTCCTTGATCTTTGCAAAGGAGATGCGCAGCGGGGCAGTGCTGGCGGCGTTGTTCGTATTCGCGGTCGAGGCGTTGCGCGAGGCGGCCAAGAGGGGGTCCTTCCGAGGGCTCGGACTCACTACGCGCGTACCGGCCCCTCTCTCGCGCACGGAGACAGACAGATCCCGATCTGACAGTTGGCCAGGTGGGAGACGTCTGATCGTCCGGGTTCAAGGGAGGGCATGCCCCTGGTGACGGGCAGGGGACAGCTAACAGGCAGCGCAAAGGGTCAGTGTAGCCACTTGGCACACTGATGTCCAGTGCGGGTTATTCGCGACCCTCGTGGTTCTCAACGCCCTCGGTCCGGTAGTCCTCAACGCACGGTGATACTGCCCTCTTCGTCGTCGATCCATGCCTCGGATGCGGATCGTTGTGACGACGCGTCCTGAGAATTGCGCGCTGCGTGCGGTTCGTCAAGGCCCCCCTGCGTGAACCGGGGCGCTCTGGGACACGACGAAGATCACCATACCCCCCGCTCAGAGGGGTGCAAGGCAACCGTGGCCGCACCCCTGGGAACGACGAAGAGCGACCACCCAGATGGATGATCGCTCTTCGGTGCGTGGGCGTTACAGCCCCCGGAGGGGCAGTTTCAGCCTCCGCTCGCGGTCGTCGCCGACCGCGGGGTGTTACTTGACCTCGACCGAGGCGCCGGCGGCCTTGAGGGACTCGGCGGCCTTCTCAGCGGCCTCCTTGGCGACCTTCTCGAGAACGGGCTTCGGAGCGCCGTCCACGAGGTCCTTGGCCTCCTTCAGACCCAGGGAGGTCAGCTCGCGCACGACCTTGATGACCTGGATCTTCTTCTCGCCGGCGCCGGTGAGGATGACGTCGAACTCGTCCTGCTCCTCAGCAGCCTCGACCGGGGCGCCCGGGGCGGCGGGACCGGCGACGGCGACCGCGGCGGCGGCGGTGACGTCGAACTTCGCCTCGAACGCCTTCACGAACTCGGAGAGCTGGATGAGGGTCATGCCCTCGAACTCGGCGAGCAGTTCGTCCTGGGTGAGAGCCATGACGGCTTTCCTTCCACTAATTCGGCTGGTGCCGGTATGTACATGTCTGGCGGGCGTACGTTCGGCCCGCTACGACCGCTGCTTCAGGCGGGCTGCCTCAGGCGGCGGTCATTTCGGGAGCCGAATTACTCGGCACCGCCCTGCTCGGCCTGCTTGGCACGAAGAGCGTCCACGGTGCGGACGAGCTTCGAGGGAAGCGCCTGGAAGAGCTGAGCAGCCTGAGTCTGCTTACCCTTGAAGGCACCCGCCAGCTTGCTGAGCAGAACCTCGCGGGACTCGAGGTCCGCAAGCTTCTTGATCTCGTCGGCGGACAGCGCCTTGCCGTCAAGGACGCCGCCCTTGATGACGAGGTTCGGGTTGTCCTTGGCGAAGTCACGAAGACCCTTCGCCGACTCCACCGGGTCACCGGTGATGAAGGCGACCGCCGTCGGACCGTTGAAAAGGTCGTCCAGCGTGTTGATCCCGGCCTCGTTGGCCGCAATCTTGGTCAGCGTGTTCTTCACCACGGCGTACTGGGCGTTCTCACCGAGCGAACGACGCAGCGTCTTGAGCTGCGCCACGGTGAGACCCCGGTACTCGGTCAGCACGGCGGCGTTCGAGCTGCGGAACGACTCCGTCAGCTCGGCTACCGCGGCAGCCTTGTCGGGCCTTGCCATGAGCGTCGGCCTCCTTCCGGGTGATGAGGACCGCTCAGAAGGGGCTGTGACAGACGAAACGCCCCGGCGCAGGCGCACGGGGCGTAGCTCGACCGCAAGAATTCCGTGGGAGGATTTCTCTCGGGAGCACATCCACTGACACCTGCGCGGGTCGTCCGCATTGCAGCGGATCCTTCGGCCACCGCCCCCTCTTGCGAGAGCACGGCAACGACCAGCGGTCTTTGGCTTCTCGTGGAGACTACGTGAACCGGTCGCCGTCAAGCAAATCCGCCCGTACGGACGCCGTCAGCGGCCGGCCTTCTTCAGTTCCTCGGCCATGTCCACGGTGTCCGAGGCGGGCGGGGCCTTCACGGTCACGGGCTTGCCGAAGTCGGTGAACGTGAGGGTGAGGTCGAGCTGGCCGTGCCGCCCGAAGCCCTGCATGCGCAGCTGCCGTGTGCGGTCCTGGGCATCGGCCCAGAGGTCCATGGTGAGCTCGTCGACGCCCAGCTTCTCGTACTGGGCAAGGCTCTTCTCGGTCCGCTGCCGGACGTTCGTCTCGTCGTCCTTGTACGCGGCGCGGATGGCGTCGAGGGTGGCGGTGCCCGTGTAGTGGGTGGTGCTGACGCCCCCGACGGTCTCGGCCCCGGCCTTCTTCAGGTCGTCTGCCGCGGCGAGGAACCCGCTCTCGTGGGAGGGGTTGTCGCGGACCCGGTCCACCATCGTGCCCGTGTCGGCCTTGATGCCGCTCGGGGTGGCGGAGTGGCCCGGCGCGCCGAACTTGATCCAGTGCTTGCCGCCCTGGCCGGGCTGGTCGCTGCCCACGTACAGCACCCCGCCGACCACCCGGAACTCTCCGGTGCCTCGGTCGGCCCCGCTGAGCACGGTCGACTTCAGGCTCATCGCCGGCGGCCTGACGCCGATCGCGGCCTCCCCCGTGATCCGGCCCTCCTCCGGCGTCCGGCCGGTCATCCGGTAGCGCAGGGAGACGGGCTCCTCCGCCTTCCGGGCGACCCGGGCGACGGCCGCCGCGGCGGCCGAGTCACCCCCGCCCCCGCCCCCGGAGTCGCCCACCGCCGCACAGCCGGTGACCAGCAGCGCGGACAGCCCGAGGACACCCACGGAAGACCTCATTCAACTTCCCCCAGAACCCGGACCGCGGCACTCGTACAGAGAACTCACGCACGGCACTCACGCACGGAACTCGCGCACCGAGCACGTGGAGAACTCACGCGGAGGCCCCGCACAGAGAACACACGGTCGCATCACAGCAAGACCGTGAAGGTATCCCAGGCAGGCGGTGAGGGTCTCGTGGATTACGAGCCGCTTCCCGCTCTCTGCTGCCGCACCAGCTCCGTGAAGTCCGCGGTGTCGGCCGCCGGGGGCTCCTTGGGCGAGACCTCGGTGCCGTAGTCGGTGTAGTAGGCGGTCTGGGTGTAGCCGCCCTGCGCCGTCTGGCCCCGCTCCACCTTCTTCACCAGCAGGTCCCGGCCGTCGACCCAGATGTCGACCGTCTCGGTGGTCACGCCGGCCTGTTCCAGCGTCTTCTTCAGGTCGTCGAGCTGGCCGCGGCTGAGGTTGGAGTTCTGCCGGGCGAGGTCGGCCACCTCGACCGTCCCCGCGTAGTGCGTGGTGTTCTGGCCCCGCACCTTCTCCGTGCCGACCTGGCGCACGTCCCCCGAGGCCAGCAGCAGCTTGACCGACTGGTTGGGGGTGGTGTGGGTCATCTGGTCCTTCAGATACGCGCCGGAGCCGCCGGCGAGGCTCTTCAGATCGTCGTACGCGTACTTGATCCAGTGCCTGCCGCCGGTCTGCCGCGCGAAGGCGTCGCCCATCCTGGCGTAGTACGCGTCGGGCAGATAGCGGGCCTGCATCGACGTCGTGCCCAGCTGGCGCATCGTGTCGGCGATGGTGCCGCCGGTGTACGTGATGGTGAGGGCGCCGGTGAGACCGTCCCCCCAGCCGAGGGCGCCGTCGGCGGTCATCGACATCAGCGAGCCGATGGTCGTGCTGGACTCGACCTTCGCCGAGTCGGCGCCGTCGGTGGACTTCTCGGCGGTGCGCAGGGCCGCGACAGGGCTCAGCCGCGGGCTGCCCTCCCCGCCCTCACCGGAGCCCCCGGAGCCGCCTGACCCGGCGGAACCCCCGGACCCCCCGGACCCCCCGGACCCCCCGGACCCGCAGGCCGTCACCCCCGCGAACAGCGTCACAGCAACGATCGACAGCCCCACCCGGCGCACGGTCTCCCGCCTCATTCGCCCACCCCCCAGATTCCCGTGACTGCACGCTAACGCACGGCACTGACAGCCGTACGGGAAAGCGGCGTACGGCAAAAGGGACGAGCCCCGCACCTCGAAAGGTTGCGGGGCTCGTCACCGACTGAGGGTGAGCTGTGAGGCTCAGACCGCGGCCGGGTCCTCCTCGACGAGAAGGTTGCGGGTGCGGTTCGGGTCGACCGGGACGCCGGGGCCGATCGTGGTGCTGATCGCGGCCTTCTTGATGTAGCGGCCCTTGGCGGCGGACGGCTTCAGACGGAGGATCTCCTCCAGCGCCGCGCCGTAGTTCTCCACCAGCTTCTCGTCGTCGAAGGACGACTTGCCGATGATGAAGTGCAGGTTCGAGTGCTTGTCGACGCGGAACTCGATCTTGCCACCCTTGATCTCGGTGACGGCCTTGGCCACGTCGGGGGTGACGGTGCCGGTCTTCGGGTTCGGCATCAGACCACGCGGACCGAGCACGCGGCCGAGGCGGCCGACCTTGCCCATGAGGTCCGGGGTGGCGACGACGGCGTCGAAGTCCAGACGGCCCTTCGCGACCTCGTCGATCAGTTCGTCGGAGCCGACGATGTCGGCGCCCGCGGCCTCTGCGGCCGCAGCACGGTCACCGGTCGCGAAGACCAGGACCCGGGCGGTCTTGCCGGTGCCGTGCGGCAGGTTCACGGTGCCACGGACCATCTGGTCGGCCTTGCGCGGGTCGACACCCAGGCGGAAGGCGACCTCGACGGTGCCGTCGAACTTGCTCGTGGAGGTCTCCTTGGCGAGACGGACGGCCTCGAGCGGGGCGTAGAGCTTCTCCCGGTCGATCTTGGCGTCCGCAGCGCGGAGAGACTTGCTGCGCTTGCTCACTACTGCTCCTGGTGATTCTGAGGAGTCGTGGTCCGGGCCGAGCAGGCCCTTCCACACTTCTGCTGGTACGGGGGGTGAGGTCAGCCCTCGACGGTGATGCCCATGGAACGGGCGGTGCCGGCGATGATCTTCGACGCGGCGTCCAGGTCGTTGGCGTTCAGGTCGGGCAGCTTGGTCGTGGCGATCTCACGGACCTGCGCCTGAGTGATCTTGGCGACCTTGGTCTTGTGCGGCTCGCCAGAGCCCTTCTCGACACCCGCGGCCTTGAGGATCATCTTCGCGGCCGGCGGCGTCTTGGTGATGAAGGTGAAGGAACGGTCCTCGTAGACCGTGATCTCCACCGGGATCACCCAGCCACGCTGCGACTCGGTCGCGGCGTTGTAGGCCTTGCAGAACTCCATGATGTTGACGCCGTGCTGGCCGAGCGCGGGGCCGACCGGCGGGGCCGGGTTCGCCGCACCGGCGTTGATCTGGAGCTTGATGAGCCCCGTGACCTTCTTCTTCTTGGGAGGCATTGCTCTCTCCGGGTCCTAGTGAGAGTTTTTCAGCCGTCCGGTCCGGATGATCCGGATGGAGGCATACCGCACAACGATAACGGGTATCCATGCGCGGCCAAAAACCGAGCAGGTCAGGCGAGCTGTGACAGCCCGCCTGACCTGTTCGGAGGCGTGGGTTCCAGAAGGAGCTAGTTCTTCTGGATCTGGTCGAAGCTCAGCTCGACCGGCGTCTCGCGGCCGAAGATCTCCACGAGACCCTTGACCTTCTTCGAGTCCGCATTGATCTCGTTGATCGTGGCCTGCAGCGTGGCGAACGGACCGTCGGTGACGGTGACCGAGTCGCCCACCTCGAAGTCCAGCACCTGGACCTCGACCTTGCGGGCCGGAGCCGGCTTGCCCTCGGCCTCGGCGGCCTCACGGGCGGCCTTCTCCTCGGCCTCCGGGGCGAGCATCTTGACGATCTCGTCCAGGGTCAGCGGGTACGGGTCGTAGGCGTTGCCCACGAATCCGGTCACGCCGGGGGTGTTGCGGACGACGCCCCAGGACTCGTTCGTCAGGTCCATGCGCACCAGCACATAGCCGGGGAGCTTGTTCTGACGGATCGTCTTGCGGTCGCCGTTCTTGATCTGGACGACCTCTTCCTGCGGCACCTCGGCCTGGAAGATGTAGTCCTCGACGTTCAGGGAGACCGCGCGCTGCTCGAGGTTGGTCTTCACGCGGTTCTCGTAGCCGGCGTACGTGTGGATGACGTACCACTCGCCGGGGAGGGTGCGCAGCTCCTCGCGCAGGGCGACGACAGGGTCGACGGGCTCGGCCGGCTCTTCTTCCTCGGCCTCGGCCTCGTCGAGGGGAGCCTCGTCGGCTTCCTCGGCGTCGGCCTCTTCGGCGTCCTCGTCCTCGACGTGGAGCGCGGCTTCCTCGGCGGGCTCGCCCGCTTCGGCCTCGGCAGCCTCGAACTCGTCCAGGCCCTCGTCCGCGCCCTCGACGATGTCGAGCTCGTCGTCCACGGACTCGACGTCCTCGTTCAGGTTCTGGTCAGACACGGTGGCTGCTTCTTCCTGGATACATAGGGGTGGAACATGCGAAAGGGGCGCCGGATACCTCGGCGCCCTTCGCTCTTGGATCAGCCGAAGACGTACTTGGCGGCGTGGCTGAGTCCATAGTCAATCACGGTCACCAGGCCGATCATGATGACGACGAAGACGATCACCACGGTCGTGTACGTCGTCAGCTGGCTGCGCGTCGGCCATACGACCTTGCGGAGCTCCGCGACGATCTGGCGGTAGAAGATCGCGAGGCGCTTCAGCGGGCCCTTCTTGGCCCGCTTACCGCCCTTGCGGGCCTTCTTCTTCGCCTCAGGCGCCTCGTCCTGGGCATCAGGCGTGTCGATGGAGCCCACGGCATCCGCCATTCGTCCTCACCTGTTCCCGGGTCGTGGCCGTGCCGCGCCCGGTGTGAGCCGCACGGCGAGTGCATTGCTGGACGTACATGCGCTGCGCACACATCCTGGTGACGGAGTGTGTAGCAGGGCCGGAGGGACTTGAACCCCCAACCGCTGGTTTTGGAGACCAGTGCTCTACCAATTGAGCTACGACCCTTTGTGTGTCCCCAACGTACCGCATCCGACCGGGTGCTCGGTGTGCACCTTTGGCGGCGCGGCTGTCGAAGGCCAACGACGTGTGAGTGTACGTGGTCTTGAGCGCCTCGTCGAACGTAAACGGGCTGCGGGGACGTCCTGGACGGAAGATCGCCCAGGAGGGGAACGGGATCCGGACGGATGTTCAGGCCTTTGCCCGTACATGTTCAGTACGTGAAACCCGTGTGCCCGGGTGGTTTCCGGTCTGAAACCATGGGGGTCATGAGCCCTGCAACCCCTCCCACCGAGCGCCGGGTCTCCGCCCGAGTCGGCGCGATCTCCGAGTCCGCCACCCTCGCCGTGGATGCCAAGGCCAAGGCCCTGAAGGCCGCCGGGCGGCCGGTGATCGGCTTCGGCGCCGGTGAGCCGGACTTCCCGACCCCGGACTACATCGTCGAGGCGGCCGTCGAGGCCTGCAAGAACCCGAAGTACCACCGGTACACGCCGGCGGGCGGTCTGCCCGAGCTGAAGGCCGCTATCGCCGCCAAGACGCTGCGCGACTCCGGCTACGAGGTCGACGCCTCGCAGATCCTCGTCACCAACGGCGGCAAGCAGGCGATCTACGAGGCCTTCGCGGCGATCCTCGACCCGGGCGACGAGGTCATCGTCCCGGCGCCGTACTGGACGACGTACCCGGAGTCGATCCGGCTGGCCGGCGGCGTCCCCGTGGACGTCGTGGCCGACGAGACCACCGGCTACCGGGTCTCCGTCGAGCAGTTGGAGGCCGCGCGCACCGAGAAGACGAAGGTCGTGCTCTTCGTCTCCCCGTCGAACCCGACCGGCGCGGTCTACAGCGCGGAGGACGCGGAGGCCATCGGCCGCTGGGCCGTCGAGCACGGCCTGTGGGTGATGACGGACGAGATCTACGAGCACCTCGTCTACGGCGACGCGACGTTCACGTCGCTGCCGGCGGTCGTCCCCGAGCTGCGCGACAAGTGCATCGTCGTCAACGGCGTCGCCAAGACCTACGCGATGACCGGCTGGCGGGTCGGCTGGATCATCGGCCCCAAGGACGTCGTCAAGGCCGCGACGAACCTGCAGTCGCACGCCACCTCGAACGTCTCCAACGTGGCGCAGGTCGCCGCCCTGGCCGCCGTCTCCGGCGACCTGTCGGCCGTGGAGAAGATGCGCGAGGCGTTCGACCGGCGTCGTAAGACGATCGTGCGGATGCTCGACGAGATCGACGGCGTGCTCTGCCCGGAGCCCGAGGGCGCGTTCTACGCGTACCCGTCCGTGAAGGCGCTGCTCGGCAAGGAGATCCGCGGCAAGCGCCCCCGGGACACGGTCGAGCTGGCCGCGCTCATCCTGGAGGAGGCCGAGGTCGCGGTGGTGCCGGGCGAGGCGTTCGGCACCCCGGGGTACCTGCGGCTGTCGTACGCGCTGGGCGACGAGGACCTCGTCGAGGGCGTGAGCCGCATCCAGAAGCTGCTGGGGGAGGCCAGGGACTGACCCCCTCCCCAGCCTGCTCACGCGAGTGGTCAGCGGGCCGTCTCCTCCGGGAGGCGGCCCGCTGCTGTGTGCGAGCAAGACCACGTTCGGGGAATCGGCTACCCGGACGACGCCCGCGTACGGCAGGATTCCTGAATGGAGCGCGTACGTGATGTCTCTGAACTGCCGAAAGCCCATCTGCACCTGCACTTCACCGGTTCGATGCGGCCCACCACCGTGCTGGAGCTGGCCGACAAGCACGGTGTGCGCCTGCCCGAGGCGCTGACCGAGGCGCTGACGAGCGGGGAACCGCCGAAGCTGCGGGCCACCGACGAGCGGGGCTGGTTCCGCTTCCAGCGCCTCTACGACGCGGCGCGTTCCTGTCTGCGGGAGCCGGAGGACATTCAGCGGCTGGTGCGGGAGGCGGCGGAGGAGGACCTGAAGGACGGCTCGGGCTGGCTGGAGATCCAGGTCGACCCGACGTCGTACGCACCCCGGCTGGGCGGACTGATCCCGGCGCTGGAGGTCATCCTCGACGCCGTGGAGACCACCTCGCGCGAGACCGGGCTCGGGATGCGGGTGCTGGTCGCGGCGAACCGGATGAAGCACCCGCTGGACGCGCGCACCCTGGCCCGGCTGGCCGTGCGCTACGCCGACCGAGGGGTGATCGGCTTCGGGCTGTCGAACGACGAACGCCGGGGCCTGGCGCGCGACTTCGACCGGGCGTTCGCGATCGCGCGGGACGGCGGCCTGCTGTCCGCCCCGCACGGCGGCGAGCTGACCGGGCCGTCGTCCGTCCGCGACTGCCTGGACGACCTGCACGCCGACCGTCTGGGGCACGGGGTGCGGGCGGCCGAGGACCCCCGGCTGCTGAAGAAGCTCGCCGAGCGCGGCGTGACCTGTGAGGTCTGCCCCGCGTCGAACGTGGCTCTCGGGGTGTACGAGAAGCCGGAGGACGTGCCGCTGCGGACCCTGTTCGACGCCGGGGTGCCGATGGCGCTCGGCGCCGACGACCCGCTGCTGTTCGGTTCGCGCCTGGCGGCCCAGTACGACATCGCCCGCGATCACCACGCCTTCACGGACGAGGAGTTGGCCGAACTGGCCCGGCAGTCGGTACGGGGTTCGGCGGCGCCGGAGGACGTGCGGCGAAAGCTGCTGGCGGGCGTGGACGACTGGCTGGCGTCCTGAGCCGTCCGGCCGACGCCCGGCGGGACCGGCCGGCGTCCGCCGCGACCCGGCCGGCGCCCCGCGCGGACCGGTGGGCGTCCTGCGCCCATGGGCCGGCGTCCTGCGCCGACCGCCCGCCTCGTGAGCCGACCGCCCGCCTCGTGAGCCGACCGCCGCCCCGCTCGTGAGCCCGACGACCGCCCCTCTCGTGAGCCGACCGCCGCCCCGCTCGTGAGCCGACGACCGCCCCTCTCGTGAGCCGTCAGGCGGCGACGGCGGCCAGGAGGGTGCGCGCGAGGCGTGCGGCGAAGCCGTCCGCCTGCGGCCGCTCCCCCGTCGCGTCGTAGGCGAAAGCGCGCTGCGCGCAGGCCCCCAGCAGCAGCGAGGCCGCGGCGAACGCGTCCGCGTCCGCCCGCACCCGGCCCACCGCCTGCTCGGCCCGCAGGTAGGCCGCGAGCTGCTCGATCGGCACGTGCGGGCCGGCGCCCAGCTTCCTCATGGTCTCGTCGTGCCGCCCCTTGAGCTGCTTCTCGGCGTACAGGGAGGCCGCGATCGGGAAGCTCTCCTCGTAGAACAGAGCGGCCTGACGGGCGATCTCGGTGAGGTTGCCCTCCAGCGTGCCGCGCCCCGGCTCGTCGACGAGGCTGCTGAGCAGCGGGGTCAGCCGGGGCAGACGTTCCGTGAGGACCCGGATGAACAGCTCCTCCTTGCTCGCGAAGTACTTGTACAGCGCCGCCTCGGAGCAGCCGGCCGCCTTGGCGATCTCCTTGGTGGTGGCGCGGGCCAGCCCGACGGTGAGCATCAGCTCGTGCGCGGCGTCGAGGATGCGGACGCGGGCCGGTCGTTCCATCGGATTCCCCTCTTGACGAGTGAGTGAATGCTTACCCACTCTAGAGGAGGCAGGGGTGAGTGAACACTCACCCACCTGACCGGAGTGGGGAGCACGCCATGAAGTTCACCGTTTTCGGCGCCACCGGGGGCATCGGCCGGGAGGTCGTCCGCCAGGCCCTGGACGCCGGCCACCAGGTCACGGCCGTGGTACGGGATCCCGCCGGGCTCGGCGTCACCGGCGACCGCCTGGAGGTGGTCCGCGCCGACCTGACCGATCCACAGCCGCTGCGCACCGCCGTGACCGGCCGGGACGCGGTCCTCTCCGGCCTCGGGGCGCGCCGCCGCAAGGACGCCGGCGTCGCCGCCCGGCTCACCCGCACCGTGCTGACGGCCATGGAGGCGGAGGGCGTGCGCCGGCTGCTCGTGGTGAGCGCCGCCCCGGTCGGGCCGGCCCCCGCGGGCGACGGCGCCCTGGACCGCACCATGCGCTCCCTCGTCTCGGCGGCCCTGAAGGACGTGTACGCCGACCTGCGGGAGATGGAGGCCGAGCTGGCGCGCAGCGCCACGGACTGGACGGTCGTACGCCCTCCGCGCCTGCAGAACAAGCCGCTCACCGGCTCGTACCGCACCTCGGTGGGCGGCTTCCCGCCCCGGGGCCGGTTCATCGGCCGCGCCGACGTGGCGCACGCGATGCTGACGATGGTGACGGACACGGGAACGGTGAAACAGGGGGTGGGGGCGGCCTACTAGGGCCGTTGCCGGGACAGGGCCGTTGCCGGGGCCAGGGCCGGGCAGGCGGCGAACAGCCCCTACAGCTCGACGCCCACCATCACGGGCTCGTTGACCAGCGTGATGCCGAAGGCCTCACGCACCCCGTCGACCACTTCGCGGGCCAGCGCCAGCAGGTCGTCCGCGGTGGCCGTGCCCCGGTTGGTGAGGGCGAGGGTGTGCTTCGTGGAGATGCGTGCGGGCCCGCTGCCGTAGCCCTTGGTGAAGCCCGCCTTGTCGATCAGCCAGGCCGCGGAGGTCTTGGTGTGTCCCTGTCCCGCCGGGTAGGCGGGCGGTTCCACGGCGTCGCCGAGCCGCTCCCGCACACGCGCGTGGAACGCCGCGAAGTCGGCGTCGGTGAGGATCGGGTTGGTGAAGAACGAGCCGGCCGACCAGGTGTCGTGGTCCTCCGCGTCCAGGACCATGCCCTTCCCTGCGCGAAGCTTCAGCACGGTCTCGCGGGCGTCGGCGAGCGGCACGCGGTCTCCGGGCTCGACGCCCAGCGCGCGGGCCGTCTCGGCGTACTTCAGGGGTGCCGACAGCCCGCCCGCGTCCTCCAGCGCGAACCGGACACGCAGCACGACGTACCGCTCGGGCTCGGCCTTGAAGCGGCTGTGACGGTAGGAGAAGGCGCACTCCTCACCGGTGAGGACGACCGTCTCGCCCGCCCGGCGGTCGTA
Organism: Streptomyces rishiriensis; assembly: GCF_003112535.1. GTDB lineage: Bacteria > Actinomycetota > Actinomycetes > Streptomycetales > Streptomycetaceae > Streptomyces > Streptomyces rishiriensis. The sequence continues at coordinate 774,861 of NZ_BEWA01000012.1, forward strand.
GGCGACGACCTCGGTGATCGTCGAGGAGACCTCCTGGCCGTACGCCCCGACGTTCTGGATCGGGGTGGCGCCCGCCGAACCGGGGATGCCGGCCAGGCACTCGACGCCGGCGAGCCCGGCCTCCACGGTGCGGGCGACGGCGTCGGTCCACACCTCTCCGGCGGCCAGTTCGAGCCGCGTCCCGACGAGCTCGTAGCCGCGCGTGGCGATGCGCAGGGCGATGCCGGGGAAGCCCTTGTCGCCGATGACGAGGTTCGAGCCGCCGCCGACGATCAGCAGCGGCGTGCCGTCGGCGTCGGCCTCGCGCACGGCGGCGACCACCTCGGCGTCGGTCGTCGCGGTCACCAGCCTGGCGGCGGGACCGCCCAGCCGGAAGGTGGTCAGCGGGGCGAGCGGGGCGTCACGGAGTTCCTGCACGCGCCCAGCCTACGAGACGGCGCCGACACCGGTCCGGCCACGTCCGCCGACGGAAGCCGAAACGCGTAAGGGGCGCCTCTCCATGGAGAACGCCCCTTACCGCACCGCCTGCTGTCGGTCGCCTGCCGGTCGTCCCGGCGCGGTCGCCCTTCAGGCCAGTCGTACGACGGCCCGAGACATCCCGAGAACCTTCAGCCCGCCGCTGGTCACCGTCAGGTCGACCCGCACGGTGTTGTCGTCGAGCTTGGCGCCGACCTTGCCGGACACCTCGATGACCGCGCCCTGGTCGTCGTTCGGGACGACGACCGGCTTGGTGAAGCGGACGCCGTAGTCCACGAGCGCGCCCGGGTCGCCGGTCCAGTCGGTGACGACGCGGATCGCCTCGGCCATGGTGAACATGCCGTGCGCGATGACGTCCGGCAGGCCCACCTCCTTGGCGAACTTCTCGTTCCAGTGGATGGGGTTGAAGTCCCCGGAGGCCCCCGCGTACTGCACGAGCGTGGCGCGGTTCACAGGGAAGGACTGGGCCGGCAGCTCCGTGCCGACCTCGACGTCGTCGTAAGCGATCTTCGCCGTCATCGGATTCCTCACGCCTTCCCGTCGGCCTGCGTCGCGGCTTCCGCGGGCTCCGCCGCGCGGGCGACGAGCTTGGTCCAGGCGGTCACGACGTGCTCGCCGGCCTCGTCGTGCACCTCGCCGCGGATGTCCAGGATGTCGTTGCCCGCCATGGACTTGACGGCCTCGATGGTCGAGGTGACCGTGAGCCGGTCGCCGGCGCGCACCGGGCGCCGGTAGGCGAACTTCTGGTCGCCGTGCACCACGCGGCTGTAGTCCAGGCCCAGCTGAGGGTCCTGGATCACCTGCCCGGCAGCCTTGAAGGTGATCGAGAACACGAACGTCGGCGGCGCGATCACATCCGGGTGTCCCAGGGCCTTGGCGGCGTCCGGGTCGGTGTACGCCGGATGGGCGTCCCCCACGGCTTCGGCGAACTCGCGGATCTTCTCCCGGCCGACCTCATAGGGATCGGTGGGCGGGTAGGTCCGCCCGACGAAGGACTGGTCGAGCGCCATGGGCCTCGGCACCTCCTGATTTGCTCCGCGCCGCCCTGGAACTGCGTCGCTCTACTGATCGGTACGAGTCGCTCAACGACACGAGGCCGCCCCCGATCACTCGGGGACGGCCTCGCATACGAGCCTGAATTATCGCGTTTCGCGATGCGCGGTGTGCGCATTGCAACGCGGGCAGTGCTTCTTCATCTCCAGTCGGTCCGGGTTGTTACGCCGGTTCTTCTTGGTGATGTAGTTCCGCTCCTTGCACTCCACGCAGGCCAGCGTGATCTTCGGGCGGACGTCGGTGGCAGCCACAGGAGTGCTCCTTGACGAACGGATGGGACGATTAACGCATAGAAGAGTAGCCGATCGAAGGACCGACCCCACAATCGGCTACTGTCAGTAGCGGTGACCGGACTTGAACCGGTGACACAGCGATTATGAGCCGCTTGCTCTACCGACTGAGCTACACCGCTTTGATGGGATCGGGCCCCGCCTCGCGACGGGAACCTCACCCACCAGAGCCCCAATACGGAATCGAACCGTAGACCTTCTCCTTACCATGGAGACGCTCTACCGACTGAGCTATTGGGGCGAGCGAGGAAGACATTACACGGTCCGCAGCCGTTCACCCAAATCCGTTTCGCAGGCCCTTCCGCGACCGCCCGGAGGGCCGTCTGCCGAGGTCCCGGCAGCCTCCCGGGCCCCTTCCGCACGACGGGCCACACCGGTACGACTATTGCGCTCCTCCCCGCCCGCGCCGAACCACCGCCCTAGGCTCGACTCACTCTGCGTGATCACGCGTCCCCGTGCGACGCCTGCGTCCTCAGCGTGTGCTGCGTCACCGACGCAGTCCCGAGCCCCTGGAGCGCGATGCCCGACAGCCAGCCGCAGCCGCCCCACTCGTGGTCGTCCTCGTCCGGCGCCCGCGACGGCTCGACCGACCCGGCAGCCCTCCTGCTGTGCGGGGCCCGTCTGACGGACGGCCGGACCGTGGACGTCCGGCTGGGCCGCGGGCGCATCGAGGCGGTCGGCACGGCAGGCAGTCTGACGGCCGGACCGCCCCGCTCCGGCGCGGTCGCCGGCGCCCGCGTGGACCTCGGCGGCTATCTGCTGCTCCCGGCCCCGGCCGAGCCGCACGCGCACGCCGACACCGCCCTCACGGCCGACCTCGACGGCCCCGTCTCGTACGCCCCCCTGGACGTCCAGCGCCGCGTCACGGAGGCCGTCCTGGTGCAGCTGGGCCACGGCGCGACGGCGCTGCGCGCCCACGTCCACGTGGGCGACGTCCAGGGGCTCGGCGCGCTGGCCGCCGTGCTGCGGGCCCAGCGCTCGCTGCGCGGGCTCGCGGAACTGACGACGGTGGCGATGCCCCGGGTGCTGACCGGCACGGCGGGAGCGGACGGACTCGCCATGCTGCGGGACGCGGTGAAGATGGGCGCCTCGGCGGTGGGCGGCTGTCCTGACCTGGACCCCGACCCCACGGGCTACGTGGAGGCCGTGCTCGAAGTCGCCGCCGAACACGGCTGTCCCGTCGACCTGCACACCGACGCCGGCGACCCCGCGCGCCTGGCCCGTCTGGCCGCGATGGCCGGCGGTCTGCGCCCCGGCGTCGCCCTCAGCCCCTGCGGCGGCCTCGCCCGTCTCCCCGCCGACGCGGCCGGCCGCACCGCCGACCAACTGGCCGCCGCCGGCGTGACGGTGGTCTGCCTTCCCCAGGGCGGCTGCGCAGCCGTCGACCAGCGGGGCACGGCGCCCGTACGGCTGTTGCGCACGGCCGGGGTGCGGGTGGCGGCCGGCAGCGGGGCGCTGCGGGACGTCGGCAACCCGGTCGGCCGCGGCGACCCCCTGGACGCGGCCTACCTCCTGGCCTCCCGTCACGACCTGCGCCCCGAGGACGCCTACGACGCCGTGAGCGCGTCCGCGCGCGCCGCACTGAACCTGCCCGAGGTGCGCGTCGAGGCCGGCTTCCCGGCCGACCTCCTGGCCGTCCGCGGCGACCGGCTGGCAGGCGCCCTGTCACTGGCGTACAGCAGGATCGTCATCCACCAGGGCCGTGTGGTGGCCCGCACGAGCGCGGTCCGCGAGTACTGCGACTCGGCGGTCACCACGGAGTTGGGCCTCCCGAGACAGGGCCGCGGCGACCTCTCGTGAGAACGACGACACCGCCCCGCTCCCGAACGGACGACCCCGACGGCCTCCGCCCACCCCCACGGCTCGGACGTCCGGGCCCCGGCCGGTTCCTGATCGGGCGTCGGACGTCGGACGTCGGACGTCGGGCATCGGGCGTCGGGCATCGGGCGTCGGGCATCGGGCGTCGAGCGATTGACGAAGGGCGATGGGAAGAGGGCGGACGCCGGATGACGGATGGCGGGTGACGGACGCCGGGCGGCGGGTGCGGTGGCTGCGGCGGTGGCGGTGGCGGTGGCGGTGGCGGTGGCGGTGGCGGTGGCGGTGGCGGTGAACTCTGATCGATTCCTGCTCGATCGCTGATCGCTTCCTGCTCGGTTCACCGTCCCCTCGTGGTCCGCGCGCGGTCGGCTCGCGGTCCGCTCATGGGCGGCTTCCGGGGGCTTCTTGCGGCTTGCTGATCGGGATCCAGGTCCGGGCCGTGCGGCACACGGTGCTTCCCGGGCGTACGGTCGAAAGCATGCGCATTGTCATCGCTGGTGGTCATGGTCAGATCGCGCTGCGGCTGGAGCGTCTGCTCGCCGCGCGCGGAGACGAGGTCGCGGGGATCATCCGGAAGGCGGAACAGAGCGACGACCTACGGGCGGCCGGCGCCGAACCGGTCGTCCTGGACCTGGAGTCGGCGTCCGTCGAAGAGGCCGCCGAGCAGCTGCGGGGCGCGGACGCGGCCGTGTTCGCGGCGGGCGCGGGCCCGGGCAGCGGGGTGGCCCGCAAGAACACGGTGGACAAGGGCGCGGCGGTCCTCTTCGCCGATGCGGCCGTGCGCGCGGGGGTGCGCCGCTTCGTGGTCGTGTCCTCCATGGGCGCGGACCCCGGCCACCAGGGCGACGAGATCTTCGACGTCTACCTGCGCGCCAAGGGCGAGGCCGACGCGTACGTACAGGGCCTGCAGTCCCTCGACTGGACGATCCTGCGCCCCGGCTCGCTCACGGACGACCCCGGCACCGGCCTGGTCCGCCTGGAGGCCCGTACGGGCCGGGGCAAGGTCCCCCGTGACGACGTGGCCGCCGTCCTGGCGGAACTGGTCGACACCCCTGCGACGTCCGGTCTCGTCCTGGAGCTGATCAACGGCTCGGCCCCGGTCGCCGTGGCGGTGAAGGCGGTGGCGGGAAACTGAGACGCCGGCCCCTGGGCCCTGTGGGGGCCGGAGCCGGCCGAGGCGCGCAGGCTAGAAGAGGGGCAGTTGTCCCGGGAAATCCGGCACGACGTAGCCGTCCAAGGACGGCTGCGCCGCCCCCAGTTGGGCTGGGCTGCGGGAACCGGGGCAGGAGACCAGGTCGCCGCTGCCCCGCGCCCCCGGCGGGTCATGCCGGGCGAAGCGTCCAGCGACGACGGCGATCTCTCGACGGCACTCCGGACAGGTTCTGCGACGGCTGGACGCGCTGGACATGGGGCCAGTCTGCCCCAGTGCGCCACGCGGGTGCCCCTGGCGGGACGCGCCCCGCTCGCCGCGCGGAAGTGCCCTCGCCTCCCTAGCATCGCTATACGTGGCACATACCTTCGAGGAACTCGTGCAGAAGCAACGCGCGGCCGACGAGGCACACGCGAGGGTCGAAGAGCTGCGGGACGCCTACGGCGCGCCCACGGCCACCCCCTGGGCGGAGATCCAGACCGACACCTACGAGACCGCGTGGCGCGCCTGGCGCGACCTGGCCCGCGACGTCCAGGCCACGGTGACCGAGTACGCCAAGGACGAGAACAAACCGCGTAACGACGTCGAGGCGGAGGTGAAGAGGGCGGCAAAGTCCCCCTCCGAGGAACGTTGAGGCCACGCGGTCCCGGCCTGCCGTCCCGCCGCCCGGCCCCACACGAAGAAACCCCTCCGCTCTGCGTTTCCGCAGTTCGGAGGGGTTACTTCACTCAGCGTGGCGGCGCCAGGATTCGAACCTGGGAAGGCTGAGCCGGCAGATTTACAGTCTGCTCCCTTTGGCCGCTCGGGCACACCGCCGGGCTTGCTGCCGATTCGAACCGCTTTTCGGCGGTGCTCCCTGGCAACGACGTAAACGATACCTGATGCGCAGGGGTGCTTCGCCACCTGATTCCTCGCCGCCCGGAGGGAGCGGGGTGGCTAGGCTTGTCCGGATGCGGCCCGGGTCACGCCGGGCTCGGCGGTCACCCTCGCGTGCGCCGATTCGCACCCGATACGCACTCTGATACAAGGAGCCACAGGACATGGCCGACTCCAGTTTCGACATCGTCTCGAAGGTCGAGCGGCAGGAGGTCGACAACGCCCTCAACCAGGCCGCCAAGGAGATCTCGCAGCGCTACGACTTCAAGGGCGTGGGCGCCTCGATCTCGTGGTCCGGTGAGAAGATCCTGATGGAGGCGAACTCCGAGGACCGGGTGAACGCTGTCCTCGACGTCTTCCAGTCCAAGCTCATCAAGCGCGGGATCTCGCTGAAGGCGCTGGACGCGGGCGAGCCCCAGCTCTCCGGCAAGGAATACAAGCTCTTCGCGGAGATCAAGGAGGGCATCTCCCAGGACAACGCGAAGAAGGTCGCGAAGCTCATCCGCGACGAGGGCCCCAAGGGCGTGAAGGCCCAGGTCCAGGGCGAGGAACTGCGTGTCAGCTCCAAGAGCCGCGACGACCTGCAGACCGTCATCGCGCTGCTGAAGGGCCAGGACTTCGACTTCGCCCTGCAGTTCGTGAACTACCGGTAGCTCGCCGGGTGGGCGCCTCCCGGGCGCCCACCGGCCCGACTCCGCCCACCGGCCGCGCTCAGTCGCGCGAGTTGCCGAACAACAGGCGGTAGACGATCAGGAGCACGAGCGAACCGCCGATCGCCGCGGCCCAGGTCGCGCCGTCGTAGAAGTCCTTGCTGATGGGGTGGTCCAGCCAGCGGGCCGATATCCAGCCACCGATGAACGCGCCTGCCACGCCGATGACGGTCGTCCCGATGAAGCCGCCCGGGTCACGGCCCGGCAGCAGCACCTTGGCGATGACTCCGGCCAGCAGCCCCAGGATGATCCAACTGATGATGCTCATGCCCTGAACCTGCCCTTCAGTGCTGTGCCCGCGCTGTCCAGGCACTGTGATCCTGCTCCCGCATTCGCTCATTCACTCACCGAGGCGGGCGGCGGCTCCCGTCCCCGCCGTCGGTATCGGCTTCCGCTACGTCGACCGCCGCGGCATCGGCTTGCGCTTCGCCCACTGTCGTGGCATCGGCTTCGGCCATTGTCGCGACTTCCACTTCGCCGACTGCCGTGGCACCGGCTGCGGCGACCGCCGTGGCTTAGGCGTCGTACGAGGTTCGCGCCGTGTTGGTGGGGACGACGTCACGACGGCGTCCGGCGGTTCCGTGGATCAGTAGGGTGCGGCGCATGACACAGCCAGGACCGGCCCCTGAGCTACGGCGGACGCTGGGCGTCGGCGACGCCGTCGTCCTCGGGCTCGGCTCGATGATCGGCGCCGGCGTCTTCGCGGCCCTCGCTCCCGCCGCGCACGCGGCGGGCTCCGGTCTGCTGATCGGGCTCGCGCTCGCCGCGCTGGTGGCCTACTGCAACGCCACGTCGTCGGCACGCCTGGCCGCGCTGTATCCCGCGTCCGGCGGCACGTACGTGTACGGACGCGAACGGCTCGGGGCGTTCTGGGGATATCTGGCCGGATGGTCGTTCGTGGTAGGAAAGACGGCCTCCTGTGCGGCTATGGCGCTGACGGTCGGGGCGTACGTCTGGCCGGGGCAGGAGCACGCGGTCGCCGTGGCGGCCGTGGTGACGCTGACCGCGGTGAACTACGGCGGCATCCAGAAGTCGGCCTGGCTGACGCGGGTGATCGTGACGGTGGTCCTGGCGGTCCTCGCTTCCGTGGTGGTCGTGTGCCTGGGATCGGGCACGTCCGATGCCGGGCGGCTGGAGGTCGGGGCCTCCGAGGGCTTGGGCGGGGTGTTGCAGGCCGCCGGTCTGCTCTTCTTCGCGTTCGCCGGATACGCGCGCATCGCGACCCTCGGCGAGGAGGTGCGGGACCCGGGGCGCACCATCCCCCGCGCGATCCCCCTGGCCTTGGGCATCGCACTTGTCGTGTACGCGTGTGTGGCCGTGGCAGTCCTTTCCGTGTCGGGGGCGGCCGAACTCGGGCGGGCGAGCGCGCCACTGGCCGACGCGGTCCGGGCGGCGGGGGCGCACGGACTGGTGCCGGTGGTACGCGTCGGCGCCGCCATGGCTGCGCTGGGTTCTCTGCTCGCCCTCATCCTGGGCGTCTCACGCACCACGCTGGCCATGGCCAGGGACCGGCATCTGCCCCATGCCCTGGCCGTCGTTCACCCGCGTTTCCAGGTGCCGCACCGGGCCGAACTCGCCGTGGGCGCGGTGGTCGCGGTCCTGGCCGCCACGGTGGACGTCCGAGGTGCGATCGGGTTCTCCTCCTTCGGTGTTCTGGCGTACTACGCCGTGGCCAACGCCTCGGCCTGGACGCTCGATTCGTCTCCCGCGAAGCGGGCGCTGCCCGCGCTGGGACTCCTGGGCTGCCTGGTCCTCGCTTTCGCGCTGCCTGCGTCGTCGGTGGTGGTGGGGGCGGGGGTGCTCGCGGTGGGCGTGGTCGCCTATGGAGTACGAATGCGGCTGACCGGCTGACCGGCTGGCCTGCCGGCCTGCTGATGCGATCCGTGCAGCCGGGGGCGCGACGGCCGAACGGTGCCGACGGGTGCTGGGCGGGCGACAGCTGAACGGTGCCGGGCCAGGCGCCGGGCTCACGCCGTCGCGGTCCGGTCCATCGCCGTGCGTATGCGGAACTGAGTCCACGGAGTCAGGATCAGGTCCTCGTCCATGACGTCGTACCAGCCTGTGCCGTCGAGCCATGCGCGCAACCACTCGGTGAGGCTGGGGGCGTCGACGAACCACGCCTGGTCGGGGTCGCCGGGGTTCGGTTCGAAGAGCAGGACGCTCGCCTGCGGGGAGCGGCAGTCCACGCAGGCGTACATGGCGCAGCCCCAGTGGGATATCGGCAGAACGCCTTCCGACCACGGCCAGTCAGGGTTTCGCCGTCCTCTCTCGCGGTTGGCGAGGTACTGGCTCACGGCAGGTGGTTTGCCGGACGGGGGAACTGTCCAGCAGGGGCAGCAGGCCGTACTCCGGGCCGAATCCGCCGTCCCCTATGCGCAGGTAGAGGTCGGCGAGCAGTGCGGGCAGGGGGAAGCCGAGGGCGGCCTCGGCCTGGGCCACGGTGGACGCGTCCACGGGCTCGGGGAGGGAAGGCCGGCCCCACGGGCGGACGGCGGCCGCCTTGGCCGCCACCCTTTCCAGCAACTGCGCGTTCTCGGTCATGCGTTCATGATGCAAGCCGCCACTGACAACCGGGCCGGCCTGTGGACAACCCGCCGGTTGTGGACAACCCGGCCTGCCGAGCACCCGCCGGCTGGCTGGCCGGCTGGCTGGCTGGCTGGCTGGCTGGCTGGCTGCGGAGAACGACGACGAGCGGGCCGGAGATCAGACGCTCGCGGCGGCACCTTCCATCTCCGCCACCTCCGCCGTCGCTACCGTCTTCACCGTCGCTGCCGCCGTGGCCGTCCATGGCGCTTTCGCCGTGGCCCGTCGCTGCCGTCGCTGCCGTCGCAGCCATGACGGTCGTCGTCAGCGTGATGCGAACGGCTCGTCGGTGCGCACGATTTCGCGGCCCAGCGGGAACAGCGAGACGGGGATCAGCTTGAAGTTCGCGATGCCGAACGGGATGCCGATGATGGTGAGGCAGAGGAGGAAGCCGGTGACGATGTGGCCGATGGCGAGCCACCAGCCGGCCAGGACCAGCCAGAGCACGTTTCCGAGGCAGGACGGCGCGCCGGCGTCCCGCCGCTCGACCGTCGTGTAGCCGAAGGGCCAGAGGGCGAAGATCCCGATACGGAATGCGGCGACGCCGAACGGGATCCCGATAATGGTGACGCAGAGCAGCGCGCCCGCGAGCACGTAGCCGAGGAACAGCCAGAATCCGCTCAGGATCAGCCAGATGACGTTCAGAATGGTCTTCACTGGGGGCGACCTGCCATTTTCTCGAGCCGGGCGATGCGGTCCGCCATCGGCGGATGTGTCGAGAACATCTTGGAGAGTCCCTGACCAGGACGGAAGGGATTCGCGATCATCATGTGACTCGCGGTCTCGATGCGGGGCTCCGGAGGCAGCGGAAGCTGTTTGGTTCCCGTCTCCAGTTTGCGCAGGGCGCTCGCGAGGGCGAGCGGGTCGCCGGTGAGCCGGGCACCGGAGGTGTCGGCCTCGTACTCCCGCGAGCGGCTGATGGCCAGCTGGATGAGGCTTGCGGCGAGGGGGCCCAGGATCATGATCAGGAGAATCCCGAGGATGCCGGGGCCGTCGTCGTCGTCGTCGGAGCGGCCGATCGGGATCAGCCAGGCGAAGTTGACCAGGAACATGATCACCGAGGCCAGTGCGCCGGCGACCGAGGAGATGAGGATGTCCCGGTTGTAGACGTGACTGAGCTCGTGGCCGATGACTCCGCGCAGTTCGCGCTCGTCGAGAAGGCGCAGGATGCCTTCCGTGCAGCACACGGCGGCGTTGCGCGGATTGCGACCGGTCGCGAAGGCGTTGGGCGCTTCCGTCGGGGAGATGTACAGGCGGGGCATGGGCTGGCGGGCCTGGGTGGAGAGATCGCGGACCATCCGGTACAGGGCGGGGGCCTCGAACTCGCTCACCGGGCGGGCGCGCATCGCGCGTAGCGCCAACTTGTCGCTGTTCCAGTACGCGTACGCGTTGGTGCCGAGCGCGATCAGGACCGCGACGACGAGCCCCATGCGGCCGAAGAAGCTGCCGATGACGATGATGAGTGCCGACAGCCCCCCGAGGAGTACTGCGGTCCTGAGCCCGTTGTGCCGGCGGTGCACGGTACGCCCTCCAAGTCGTGCAGCAGGGGAACCCCTTTGAATGCGGATCTTGCTGGTCTCCGGTGTCACTGGTGCCGTGGTGTCACATCCAGTGCACCCTCCCGTACTGGTCAACGCCAGGCGGCAGGCACGAGTTCCCTTGTGCTTGCGGGCAGGGGTGTGGGCCGTCCGGGTGAGGACGGTCGGGATACGCGCGCGTGCGGTCTCAGAAGAGGCCGGTGTCGGCGAAGCGCAGGACCAGCTGGGGAGCTCCGGAGAGGGCGATGCCGAGGGCCGCTGTGAGGGCGATCGCGGCCGTCAGGGGGGCGGGGACGTGGTGCTTCTCGGACTGGCCCTCGGGCGTCCTGAAGAGCAGGGCCGTCCACTGCAGGTAGTAGTACAGGGCGATCACGACGTTGACGGCCATGACGACCGCGAGCCAGCCGAGGCCCGCATCGACGGCCGCCGAGAAGACGGTGACCTTCGCGAAGAGGCCGATGAGCCCCGGCGGCAGTCCGGCGAGGCAGAGCAGGAAGAACGCCAGCAGCAGTGCCGCCAGGGGGTTCCTCGCGTACAGGCCTCGGTAGTCCTCGATCCGGTTCACGGCGCTCGTGCGGCCCACCAGGGCGGCCACCGCGAAGGCGCCGAGGTTCACGGCGGCGTACATGAGGGCGTAGGCGACGGTCGAGCCGACCGCGTGCTCGGCGTCGTCGGAGTACGCGGCGGCTGCGATCGGCACGAGGAGGTAGCCCGCCTGGCCGACGGAGGACCAGGCGAGGAGCCGTACCGCGCTGTACGCGCGCGTGGTCTGCTGGCGGAGGGCGCCGACGTTGCCGACGGTCATGGTGAGGGCGGCCAGCGCGGCCAGGGCGGGGCCCCAGACGTCGGCGTACGAGGGGAAGGCGACGACGGTGACGAGGATGAGGCCGGAGAAGCCGACCGCCTTGCCGACGACCGACAGGTAGGCGGCGATGGGCAGCGGGGCGCCGACGTAGGTGTCGGGAACCCAGAAGTGGAACGGGACGGCGGCCGTCTTGAAGGCGAAGCCGATGAGAGTGAGGACCACGCCGGTCTGGGCAAGGGTGTGCAGTTGGCCGTCGACGTGCTGGATCCGGTCGGCGACCTGGGTGAGATAGAGGGTGCCGGTCGTCGCGTACACGAAGCTGATGCCCAGGAGGCTGACGGTGGTCGCGGTGACGGACGACAGGAAGAACTTCAGAGCCGCTTCGGAGGATCTGCGGTCGCCGTGCCGGATGCCCACGAGGGCGAACGCGGGCAGCGAGGCGACCTCCAGGGTGACGACGAGGGTGGCGAGGTCTCGGGAGGCCGGGAGCAGGGCGGCGCCGGAGGCGGAGGACAGCAGCAGGAACCAGAACTCTCCCTCGGGGAGCCGCCCACGCGCGTCCTTCAGGGCGGTGACCGACAGCAGGGCTGCCAGTAGCGCTCCCCCGAGCACCAGGAACTGGATGACGAGGGTGAAGCGGTCGACGGTGTAGCTGCAGGTGCTCGGCTCGCCGGTCAGGCAGAAGGTGGAGCGGTCGCCGTTCAGAAGGGGCACGAGGAGGGCCGTGGAGGCCATGAGGCCCGCGACCGAGACCCACCCGAGGAGCGGTTTGCGGGCGTCGCCCACGAAGAGGTCTGCGACGAGGACGACGAGGGCGACGACCGCGGTGAGGGTGGGGGGCGCGATGGCCTGCCAGTCGACGGACTGGACCGCCGAATCGGCCAGGGACTGAACCGGGTACTGGGCCAGGGCGCTCATCGGTTGCCTCCTGCGAGGAGCTGCTGCACGGCCGGGTCGGTCAGGCCGAGGAGGACCTTGGGCCACAGGCCGGCGACGACGGTGAGGGCGACGAGCGGGGTCCAGGCCGCGAACTCGTAGGTCTGTACGTCGGCGAGGCGTGGGGCGTCCTGCGCGACGGCGCCCATGCAGACGCGGCGGACCACGGCGAGCAGGTAGGCGGCCGTGAGCAGCGTGCCGAACGCGGCGATCGCCGTGAAGGTGAGGTATGCGGGGCGGCTGAGGCCGGCGGCCGGGTCGAAGGCCCCGAACAGTGCCAGCATCTCGCCCCAGAAGCCGGCGAGGCCCGGTAGGCCGAGCGAGGCGACGGCGGCGAAGGCGAGGAGGCCGCCGAGGCGGGGCGTCCTGCCGTACAGCGCGGCGCCCGTCTGCTCGGCGAGGGTGTCCAGATCGGTCGTTCCGGTCCGGTCCTTCAGCGCTCCGACCAGGAAGAAGAGGAGACCTGTGATCAGACCGTGGGCGATGTTGGCGAACAGCGCGCCGTTCACGCCGGTGGGGGTCATGGTCGCGATGCCGAGGAGGACGAAGCCCATGTGGCCGACGGAGGAGTAGGCGATCAGGCGCTTGAGGTCGCCCTTCGCGCCCTGCTTGGCGAGGGCGAGACAGGCCAGGGATCCGTAGATGATCCCGACGACGGCGAGGGCGGCGAGGTAGGGCGCGAAGGTCCGGAAGCCGTCCGGAGCGACCGGAAGCAGAATCCGGACGAACCCGTACGTTCCCATCTTCAGCAGCACACCGGCCAGCAGGACCGAGCCGACGGTCGGGGCGGCGGTGTGAGCGTCGGGCAGCCAGCTGTGCAGGGGCCACATCGGGGTCTTGACCGCGAGCCCGACACCGATCGCCAGTACGGCGATGACCTGCACGGATGTGGTCAGCGACCGGCCGTTGTCAGTGGCGAGTGCCACCATGTCGAACGTGCCCGCCTTGATTCCGATCAGGAGCAGGCCGAGCAGCATGACCACGGATCCGAGCAGGGTGAAGAGGATGAACTTCCAGGCCGCGCGGGTCCGGCCTTCGCCGCCCCAGCGGGCGATGAGGAAGTACATCGGGATGAGCACCGTCTCGAAGGCGAGGAAGAACAGCAGCAGGTCGAGGACGGCGAAGGTCGCGAGAGTGCCGGACTCGAGCACGAGCACGAGGGCGACGAAGGCCTTGGGGGACGGCCCCTCGGGCTGCTTGAAGTAGGAGTAGAGCGCGCACAGGAAGGTCAGCAGCGCGGTCAGGACCAGCAGGGGGAGGGAGATGCCGTCGATGCCGAGGTGGATGCGCACGTCCAGTGCGGGGATCCAGCTGATGTCCGTGTTGGCCTGCATCTTCGACGGGTGGTCGTGGTCGAAGCCCAGCGCGAGGACGATCGCCGCGACGAGGATGACGCCGGTGACCGTGACGCCGTGCCGGAGCACGGCCTGCTCCGGCGACTTCCCCTTCAGCCCGGGCGGGGCGGGCAGGAGAGCGGCGACGGCCCCGAGGAGCGGGCCGACCACGATGAACGCCAGAAGGACCTGCATCACGGACTCGTTGATATCGATCACGCCTGCTCACGCTCCCGAGGCGACGAGCAGGGCGGCGACCGCGAGGACCACGGTGCCGGCGAGCAGCGCGCTCACATAGGTCTGGACGTTGCCGGTCTGGGCGCGCCGCACGGCGGCCCCCAGCCAGCGGGGCAGGGCGCCCGCGCCGCCTACGTAGGTGTCCACGACCTCCCGGTCGAGGAACCGTACAAGGCTCGCGGCCGCCAGGACGGGGCGTACGAACAGCTCGCGGTAGACGGCGTCGAGGTGGAAGCCGGCGGCCGCGTGGCGGTGCAGTGGGCCGAGCAGGAGCCGTCCGGGGTCAGCGGGGTCGGGCGCGGAGGCCACGTCTCCGTAGGCGGGCGCGTGCGTCGCGATGGCCTCGGCCTCGACCTGGGCCGCGTCGCCCTCGGGGTGGGCGGCGACCGCGCCCAGCGGCACGCGGGCGGCGACCCCGGTGAGGCGGCGCCAGGCCGCGTAGGTGACGAGTCCGCCGACCAGGGCCGCTCCGGTGCCGAGAACGGAGGTGGTGAGGGTCGGCGCGAGATCGTTCCCGTCGAACCAGTCGGGCAGCGTGCGGTAGGCGAACCCTCCGAAGGCGAGGGAGGGGACGGCCAGGATCCACAGCACCACGTTCATGGTGAGGGGCTGGCGGCCGTGGTCGGGGGCTTCCTCGCCGCGGCCGCGGAAGGCCAGCAGCCACAACCGGGCCGCGTAGGCGGCGGTGAGGAAGGCGGTGAGCACACCGGCGACGAGGACGGTCCAGCCCGCGGCGCCGGGGGCGTGCTCGGTGTGGCCGACGGTGACGCGCTCGGCGGCGCCGAGGACGGACTCCTTCGAGAAGAAGCCGCTGAACGGCGGGATCGCGGCGAGCGCGAGGAGCGCCACGGTCATCGTCCAGTAGGCGTCGGGGACGCGGTCGCGCAGGTTGCTCATGCGGGACATGGCGGCCAGCGAGTTGGTGCCGGCGGCGTGGATGATCACGCCGGCCGCTAGGAACAGCAGCGCCTTGAAGGCTCCGTGCGACAGGAGGTGGAAGACGGCGGCGCCGCGGTCGCCGACGGCGAGCGCGCCGGTCATGTAGCCGAGCTGGCCCATCGTCGAGTAGGCGAGGACGCGTTTGATGTCGTCCTGGGCGAGCGCGGCCAGGCCCGAGCCGACCATCGTAACGGCGGCCATCACGGCGAGGACCGTCATCGCGGCCGCGGAGGCCTCGAACACCGGGAGGAGACGGGCGATGAAGTAGACGCCGGCGGCGACCATCGTCGCGGCGTGGATCAGCGCGGAGACGGGCGTGGGGCCCGCCATCGCGTCCGGGAGCCAGGTGTGCAGCGGGAACTGGGCGGACTTGCCGGCCACGCCCGCGAGGAGCAGCAGGGCGACGAGGGTCGGATGGTCGAGTCCGCCGTGGGCGACCGTGCCGAGGATCTTCGTGATCTCGAAGGATCCGGCGTCGGCGGCGAGGGCGAACAGTCCGATCAGGAAGGGGACGTCACCGAGTTTGGTGACTAGGAAGGCCTTGATGGAGGCGGCGCGGGCCTCCGGGGTCTCCCAGTAGTGGCCGACCAGGAAGTAGGAGCAGATGCCCATGACCTCCCAGCCGACCAGCAGCACGATCAGATCGCCGGAGTAGACGACCAGGAACATCGCGGAGGTGAAGAGGGAGACGAGCGCGGCGTACGAGGGGTAGCGCGGGTCCTCGCGCAGGTAGCCGGTGGAGTAGATCTGCACACAGGCGGCCACGAGACCGACGACCACCGCGACGAGGGCGGCGAAGCCGTCGATGTGCAGGGCGAGTTCGATCGGGACCGAGCCGGTGGGGGTCAGTTCGGTGGCCGCGTCGACCGAGGGGCCTCCGCCCTGACGCACGGCGACGACGACGGCCAGTGCGAGGGCGGCGACGGCGGGCAGGACGGCCAGCGGGCGGACGAACCCCGGAGCGGCGCGGCCCAGGAGCAGGCCTGCGGCCGCGCCCAGGAACGGAAGGAGGGGGACGAGCACGGCGAGGGTGGTCGTGGTCACGCGGTGGCCTCAGCCTTCTCGGCGGCCGCTCCGGTCGCGGGGGCGTCGGTGTCGGAGCCGTCCGCCGCAGAGCCCTCTTGGCTCTCGTGGCCCTCGGCGGTGTCGCGGAGCCGGTCGATGTCCGCGGTGCCGCGATTGCGGTGGACGGCGAGGACGATCGCCAGGCCGATGCCGATCTCGGCGGCGGCGATGGCGATGGTGAACAGGGTCAGGGCCTGGCCGGAGTGGAGGGTCTCCTCGGCGGTCTTGCTGAGCCAGACGTCGAAGGCGACCAGGTTGAGGTTGACGGCGTTGAGCATCAGCTCGACCGACATCAGGATCAGGATCGCGTTGCGACGGGCGAGGACGCCGTACAGGCCGGTGCAGAAGAGCAGGGCCGAGAGGACGGCGGGGTAGGCGAGGTGCATCAGCGGGCGCCTTCCTGCTCGGCAGGACCGTCACGGTCGTCTCGGCCGCCACGACCGCCACGACCGTCCTGTTCGTTCCGGGCGTTTCCTTCGTGCCGGCCGGTCCGGCCGTTCCGACCGGATGAGGAGCTCAGGGAATTTCCGTGACTTTCCGTTATGCCAGGGGAACTCTTGGTGGCGACTCGGGAGTTCACAGGGGGAGAGCTCGAATCCGTCTTCGCCTTGCGGGACAGGACGATCGCGCCGACCAGGGCCGCGAGGAGGAGTACGGAGAGGGCCTCGAACGGAAGGACCCAGTTCTGGAAGAGGCTCGTGCCGGTGACCTCGGTCGAGCCGGCGGCCGGGCCGTCCAGGTCGATCCAGGTGGCTCGGAAGGCGTCGACGACCACCCAGATCAGGGCGGCGGCGGAGGCGACGGCGACGGTGAGCGCGGCCCACCGGTTGCCGGAGTCCGCGTCCGGCGAACGGCCGATGGGGGCCTTGGTGAGCATCAGACCGAAGAGGAGGAGCACGACGACGGAACCGACGTAGATGAGGACCTGCACCCAGGCGATGAACTCAGCGGTGAGAAGGAGGTATTCGACGGCGAGGCCACCGAGCGCGACCACGAGCCACAGGGCCGCGTGCACCAGCTGCCTGGTCGTCACGGTGACGAGGGCGGCGCCGAAGGTGACCAGACCGACGAGGAGGAAGGCGATCTCGACGCCGGTCGGAGAGAGGAACCCCTGCGGGGCCTCGGCGAGGCTCACGCGTCTCCCCCTTCGCTTCCGGATCCGGCGGGACCCGGTCCGGACGCGCCGGGTCCGGCGGGACCCGAGCCGGCGGCCGGAGGTTCGGCGGTCTCGGCGCGGGCCGCAGCGGCCAGCTTCTCGGCCGACTTGCGAGCGGCGGCGATCTCCTTCGGCTCCTCGGCGGCGGGGTCGAGGGCGGGCGGGGCCGGCACGGTCCACATCCACTCGCGGAGCTTGTCGCGCTCGTGGGTGAGTTCGTGAATGTCGGTCTCCGCGTACTCGAACTCCGGAGACCAGAACAGAGCGTCGAAAGGACAGACCTCGATGCAGATACCGCAGTACATGCACAGCGAGAAGTCGATGGCGAAGCGGTCGAGCACGTTGCGGCTGCGCTCGCGGCCGCCTGGGGCCGCGGGCGGGACCGTCTCCTTGTGGGAGTCGATGTAGATGCACCAGTCGGGGCACTCACGGGCGCAGAGCATGCAGACCGTGCAGTTCTCCTCGAACAGGCCGATCACGCCACGGGTGCGGGGCGCGAGCTCGGGCTGGGCGTCCGGGTACTGCGCGGTGACGGTCTTCCGCGTCATCGTGCGGAGGGTGACGGCCAGGCCCTTGGCGAGGCCACTGCCAGGAAGGGGGGCCATGGTTACCGGATCACCACCTTGACGACGCCGGTGAGGGCGATCTGGGCGAGAGAAAGGGGGACGAGAAGGGTCCAGGAGAGCTTTTGGAGCTGGTCCTCGCGCAGCCGGGGATAGGTGACGCGCAGCCAGATCACGACGAAGGCCAGGACGGCGGCCTTCAGCAGTGTCCAGACCCAGCCGAGGCCGTCGGCACCCCAGGGACCGTGCCAGCCGCCCAGGAAGAGGACGGTGGTCAGACCGCACAGGACGACGATTCCGGCGTACTCGGCGAGGAGGAAGAGAGCGAAGCGCAGGCCCGTGTATTCGGTGTACGCACCGAAGATGATCTCCGAGTCCGCGACCGGCATGTCGAAGGGCGGCCGCTGGAGTTCGGCGAGGCCGGCGACGAAGAAGACGATCGCGCCGACGATCTGCCAGGGCAGCCACCACCACTCGAAGGCGTCGACGATGCCGGGCAGGGAGACCGTGCCGGCCGCCATCGCCACCGAGGCGGCGGTGAGCAGCATCGGCAACTCGTAGGCGAGGAGTTGGGCGGCGGTCCGCAGGCCGCCCAGGAGGGAGAACTTGTTGGCGCTGGCCCAGCCTGCCATGAGGGAGCCGAGTACGCCGACGCCCATCACGGCGAGCACGAAGAAGATGCCCGCGTCGAGGACCTGCCCGACGGCGCCCTCGCCGGGGCCGATGGGGATGGCGAGCAGGACGAGGAGATACGGCAGAAGGGCGACGGCCGGTGCGAGCTGGAAGATACGGCGGTCCGCGCCCGCGGGGACGATGTCCTCCTTCTGCGCGAACTTCACTCCGTCCGCGACGAGCTGGGCCCAGCCGTGGAAACCGCCCGCGTACATCGGGCCCAGACGGCCCTGCATATGGGCCATGACCTTGTGCTCGGTCTGACCGACGATCAGAGGGAGGGTGAGGAAGACGACGAAGACGACGAGGAGTCGCAGGGCGACGTCGAGAGCGTCGTTCACTGCTGACCTCCTGGGGGGTCCTCGGGGGCGGGGGGTTCGACGTCTGCGGCGGGAGCCGGCCGGCTGTCGGCGGGCGACGGCTTCTCGGCGGGGGTCGCCGGGTCCGGGACGCCGCCGTTCGACTCGCGGTCCGACTTCGGCTGCCGCTCCGGCGCCTGTTCAGGTGCCGGTGCCGGTGCCTGTGCCTGTTGCGGTGCCTGTTGCGGCGCCTGTCCCTGTTCCTGGACCGCTTGCTCCTGGACCGCCTGCTCCTGGACCGCCTGCTCCTGCTGCTGTGCCTGCTTCTGCTTCTGCTCGGGCTCCGGTTCGTCGAAGGCCGGGCGGGCGTGGTGCCAAGGGGCGTCGGAGCTGCGGGAGGCCGTGGCGGGGCGCGAAGGGGTGGCGGCCGACGAGGCAGGGGGCCCGGGGCGCTGTGACGCCGACCCCTGCGAGGCGGACCGCGCGCGATGCGGCCCCGCGGGAGCTTGTGGTGCCGAGTCGCTCCGGGTCGCTTCATCGGCTCCCGTCGTACCAGAGGCTCGTGCGGCTTCCGTGTCCCCGGTCGCGCCTGCGGCTCCCGTGGCCTCAGCGGCTCCTGTGGACCCTGTGGGCTCAGCGGTTCCTGGGGCTTCCGTGGCTCCTGGGGCTTCCGTGGCTCCTGCTCCCGCAGTGTCGGCTGCGCCCGAAATGCCTGCTGCGCCGGTTCCTCGCGCTGCCCCCGCCGCTCCCGTCGGCGCCGCCTGCCCCGCCGGGGCCGTCGGGGCTGGGGGCTGTGGTCGTTGGGAGGCGGAGCCTGCGCCGGCGCTTCGGGTTCGGTGGGGTGTGCCGGGGGCTGCGGGCGCGGGGGTCTCCGGCGCGGTTGACGTCGAGGGCGCCGCCGGGGCCGTCGGAGGCTGGCTTGCTGAGCCCTCGGCTGCGGTGCGGGCGCGGCGGACCGGGCGGTCGGCCGCGGGGCGTGCCGGGCGCTCGCCGGCCGCGCGGCCTGCCGCGGTGCGGGCCGGACGGGTCGGGGCCGGTGGGAGCTGGCCCTTCAGGGGACCCCACTCGTTGGGGTCGGGAACGCCCGGAGGGAGCATCTGGCGGCGCTTGGATCCGCCCTGCTCGGACTCGCCGGGTTCCTTCGCGCCGGGCCAGGCCTTGGCGACGCGGGCCGCCAGGACGAAGTCCTTGCGCAGGGGGTGGCCTTCGAAGGTCTCCGGGAGGAGAAGGTGGTCGAGGCCCGGGTGGCCCTCGAAGGCGACGCCGAACATTTCGTGCGTCTCACGTTCGTGCCAGGCGGCGCCGGCGTAGACATCGACGGCGGTGGCGAGGGTCGGCGTCTCGTGCGGGATCGTCGTGCGCACGAGGAGGCGGCGGACCGGGGACAGGGCCACGACGTGGGCGGAGACGCGGAAGCCCGTGCCGGGTTCGTCGACCGCGCTCAGCCAGTCGAAGTAGCTGCAGGACAAGCGGTCGCGGGCCACGCGCAGGGCGTCGGTCCAGGACGCGGAGGGGACGTCGACGGTGAGGACGTCGTACGACTCCTCGGCCGTGGCCTGTGGACCGAAGAGCTCCTCGGCGGGGGCGGGCAGCCAGCCGACCGTGCTCATCGGCCCTCCTCGGACGTGCCCGAAGCGGGCTCGGAGGCCGTGGGCTCGGCGGTCATGGGCTCGGCGGTCGTGGGCCGGGGCGGCGGTGGAGGGCTCACCAGGTCGCTCTGGAGGGCTGCCGGGGACGGGCGGGACGCGGACGTGCCGTAGCGCTCGTCCAGCGACTCCCGTGCGATCTTCTCCTGGAGCTTGAGGATGCCCTGGAGCAGCGCCTCGGGGCGCGGCGGACAGCCCGGCACGTACACGTCCACCGGGATGATCTGGTCGACGCCCTTCGTCACGGAGTACGAGTCCCAGTAGGGGCCGCCGCAGTTGCTGCACGCGCCGAAGGAGATGACGTACTTCGGCTCGGGCATCTGCTCGTACAGGCGCTTCACCGCCGGTGCCATCTTGTCCGTGACGGTGCCGGAGACGACCATCAGGTCCGCCTGGCGCGGGCCCGGCGCGAAGGGGATGACGCCGAGGCGGATGAAGTCGTGGCGGGCCATCGACGCGGCGATGAACTCGATCGCGCAGCAGGCCAGGCCGAAGTTGAAGACCCACAGCGAGTAGCGGCGGCCCCAGTTCAGGACCACCTTCATCGGTTCGGGGGCGAGGCGGGCCAGGGCGCCGAGTCGCTTCGGCTCGGGCAGGAACACGGGCGCCGACGGCGGCTGCTCCGGCCGGCCGGCCGGCGACGGGTGGGTTTCCGGCGTCACATCCATGTCAGGACGCCCTTCTTGTAGGCGTACAGCAGGCCCACGGCCAGGAAGCCGAGGAAGACGAACATCTCCACGAGTGTGGCCGCCCCGTAGCCGGGGGCCGCGAAGACCGTCGCCCAGGGGAAGAGGAAGATCGAGTCGACCGCGAAGATCACGTACAGGAAGGCGTAGACGTAGTAGCGGACCTGGGTGTGGGCCCAGCCCTCGCCGACGGGGTCGACGCCGCACTCGTACGTCAGGAGCTTCTCCGGGGTGGGGACCACCGGGCGCAGCAGGCGTCCCGCGCCGAAGGCGACGGCGACGAACAGCACGCCGACGACGGCGAGCAGCCCGACGACAGAATATGACTGGAAGTAGTCCGCCGCGACGTCCGCCGCGACATCGACGGTCGGTTCCCGCACGTCCGTCCCCTCGCTCCCTGACCCCGGCCGGCAGCGGCCGCTGCCGGCCGCCTCTACCGCGGTCTGCACGGCGGTCTCCACGACGACCGGCCGTTCGACGATCTGTACGCACGGGAGTCTAGGCCCTGATAAAGGGACAGTAAGCAGCCCGTCACGGCTCGGGGCCCAGGTCGGGGGTTTTCCCCCGACCTGAGAAGGCAGCAGACCTCATGGCGCGGTGACGTGCGGGACGGCAGGCTGAGCCGTATGACCGCTTCCGCCAGCCACTCCGCCGTACGACCGGGAACGTCCGCTCCGGGGGGCGCCGGGTACGACGACGATCGTCCGCCCCCGGTCCGTTTCGCCTACGACCCGCAGACCTGGAAGGAGATCGCGCACCTTCTGACGAATCTGCCGGTGGCGCTGCTCGGGTTCACCTATGTGATGACGGTGATCGTGACAGGGGCCGCGATGACCGTCACCGTGGTCGGTTTCCCGCTGCTGACGGCGGGGCTGACCGGGGCGCGGCTGATGGGCCGGTTCGAGCGGTGGCGGGCCCGTCGGCTGCTCGGGGTGCGCGTCGACGAGCCGAGCCCGCTGCCGCTGCGCAGGGCGGGCGGTCTTCTTCAGCAGATGTGGCTGGCGCTGAAGGACCCGGTGGCCTGGCGCACGGTGCTGTACGACCTGATACGGCTGCCGTGGGGGGTGCTGACGTTCGCCGTGGTCGTCCCGTCCCTGTTCGTGCTGTGGCCGGTGCTGCCGTACCTGGCGCGTGTGCTGACGAACGCGGACCGGGCGATGGTGCGCGGGCTGCTGTCCCCCTCGGACGAGCTGGAGCGGCGGATCGCCGAGCTGGAGTCGGACCGCGGGGTCGTCGTGGACACGGCGGCCGCCGATCTGCGGCGTATCGAGCGGGACCTGCACGACGGGGCGCAGGCCCGGCTGGTCAACCTGGCGATGGGGCTGGGCCTGGCCAAGGAGAAGCTGCTCGAGGGGCAGGCCGACCACGTCGTCGCGGCGATGGTGGACGAGGCGCACGGCGAGGTGAAGCTGGCGTTGCAGGAGTTGCGGGATCTGGCACGCGGGATCCATCCGGCGGTCCTGACCGACCGGGGCCTGGACGCGGCCCTGTCCTCGGTGGCCTCGCGCTGCACGGTGCCGGTGAAGGTGACCGCCGACCTGCCGTCCAGGCCGGCGCAGGCCATCGAGGGCATCGCCTACTTCACCGTCTCGGAGCTGCTGCAGAACGTCAGCAAGCACAGCGGGGCCCGGTCGGCCTCGGTGGACGTGTGGCGGACGGACGA
This sequence comes from Streptomyces rishiriensis, assembly GCF_003112535.1. Classification (GTDB taxonomy): domain Bacteria; phylum Actinomycetota; class Actinomycetes; order Streptomycetales; family Streptomycetaceae; genus Streptomyces; species Streptomyces rishiriensis. Next base: position 797,357 of record NZ_BEWA01000012.1, read on the forward strand.
CCGGCTGCTCCTCCAGGTGTGGGACGACGGCCGGGGCGGCGCGTCGCTGGACGGCGGCTCGGGGATGCAGGGGCTCGCGGAGCGGCTGGACGCCGTGGACGGGCTGTTCGTCGTGGACTCGCCGGTGGGGGGTCCCACGACGGTGACGGCGGAGCTGCCCTGGCGGGACCGGGGGGCCGGCGACCGCGGGAGGTAGGGAAAACCCCCCTTCCGGGACGCCGACGGACTCCATGGTCCGCGCGCCCGCCGCCGAGGAGGCTGGGAGGTACGGATCGACAGCTGCGCGACGAGCAGGACGACGAGAACGGACGACGCCGATGGCCACGCAGTACGGGCAGTACGGGCAGTACGACCGGTACCGGGAGGACGACGTGTACCGGGAGGACGACCGGTTCGGGCAGAACGGGCGGCCTGGAGGCGGGTCCGGGCGCCGGGGCGGCGAGCGCCGGCATGCGTGGCCGGCCGGACTGCGCGAGCCGCTCACCGCGCGCCACTGGCGCGAGCTCCTCTACGTGCTGCTCGGTCTGCCGATCGGCGTCGTGCTGTTCACGTTCGCCGTGACGATGCTGTCGCTGGGGGCGGGCCTGCTGGTGACGTTCCTCGGCGTCCCGGTGCTGGCGGCGGGCCTGGCCGCGTGCCGGGGGCTCGGTTCGCTGGAGCGGGCCCGGGCGCGCGGGCTGCTCGGCCTGGAGGTGGGCGAGCCCGAGCCGCTCAGGGCGCCCCGGAGCGGCGCGATGAGCTGGATGGGCGCCGTCCTCAAGAGCGGAACGTCCTGGCGGAACATGCTGTACGCGGTGCTCCAGTTCCCGTGGGCGGTGTTCTCCTTCGTCGTCACCGTGACGGTGTGGTCGCTCGGCTGGACGATGCTGACGTACCCGCTGTGGTTCTGGGTCTTTCCGATGTACGGCGGCCAGGGCGGCCTTCAGCTGTACGGCGACGAGCAGCACAGCGTCTACCTCGACAACCCCTTCGAGATCACGGTGACGGCGCTGGTGGGGCTGCTGATCACGCTGGCCTCACCGTGGATCGTGCGGGCGCTGACGACGGTGGACCGGCTGCTGGTGCACGGACTGCTCGGGCCGTCGTCGCTGGGGGCGCGGGTCGTGGAGCTGGAGTCCGACCGTGGCGTCGTGGTGGACACGGCGGCGGCCGATCTGCGGCGCATCGAGCGCGACCTGCACGACGGGGCGCAGGCCCGGCTGGTCAGCCTGGCGATGGATCTGGGGCTGGCCAAGGAGAAGCTGCGGGAGGACCCGCAGGAGGCGGCGCGCATGGTGGGTGAGGCGCACGGCGAGGTGAAGACGGCGTTGCAGGAGCTGCGCGACCTGGCGCGCGGGATCCACCCTGCGGTCCTGACCGACCGGGGCCTGGACGCGGCCCTGTCCTCGGTGGCCTCGCGCTGCACGGTGCCGGTGACGGTGGACGTGGATCTGGTGGAGCGGCCGGCGCCGGCGATCGAGGGCATCGCGTACTTCACGGTCTCGGAACTGTTGCAGAACGTCAGCAAGCACAGCGGGGCCCGGTCCGCCTCGGTGGACGTGTGGCGGACGGACGACCGGCTGATGCTGCAGGTGTCGGACGACGGGGTGGGCGGCGCGGACGCCTCGGGCGGGTCGGGGCTGGCCGGCCTCGCCGGACGGTTGGACGCCGTGGACGGGATCCTGCTCGTGGACTCCCCGGCGGGCGGGCCCACCCGGATCACCGCGGAACTCCCCTGGCGGGGCGGCCTCACCTGAGCCGTCCCTGACTCCACCCCGACCCCGACCCCGACCCGCTGCTGCCGCTGCCGCTGCCGCTGCCGCATACGGACTCAGCCCTCTACGGACTCAGCCCCCTGCGGACTCGGCCCCCTCGTCGCCCCTCCCCTCAAGCCACCCCTCCACTCCCCTCCCCGCGGCCTCTCTTCGGCCTCTCTGTCTCTCTTCGGCTTTCTCCTCGGTCGTGGATGGCCGAAGGTGGTGGTTGATGGCCGAATCGCCGCCGTTCCTTCCCGCAGTCCCTGCTGTTCTGACCGTTGGCCTGCCCGTTCTCGGGTGCAGACGAGCCGGAAGCTGGAATGCTTGACTGGTTCGACCAACGGGGTGGACGGCTGGGGGGCCGAGGATCGTGGAGGACAGGGTGCGGGTGGTCATCGCCGAGGATTCGGTGCTGTTGCGGGAGGGGCTGACCCGGTTGCTGACCGACCGGGGGCACGACGTGGTCGCGGGGGTCGGGGACGCCGGCGCGCTGGTCAAGACCATCACCGAGCTCGACGACAAGGGAGCGCTGCCCGACGTCGTCGTCGCGGACGTGCGGATGCCGCCCACCCATACGGACGAAGGGGTGCGGGCGGCCGTGCAGCTGCGCAGGGCGCATCCGGGGCTCGGGGTGCTGGTGTTGTCGCAGTACGTGGAGGAGCGGTACGCCACCGAACTGCTGGCCGGTTCCAGCCGCGGGGTCGGGTATCTGCTCAAGGACCGGGTGGCCGAGGTGCGGGAGTTCGTGGACGCCGTGGTGCGGGTCGCCCAGGGCGGCACCGCCCTCGACCCGGAGGTCGTCGCGCAGCTCCTCGGACGCAGCCGGAAGCAGGACGTGCTGGCCGGGCTCACGCCGAGGGAGCGGGAGGTCCTCGGGCTGATGGCCGAGGGGCGGACGAACTCGGCGATCGCCCGGCAGCTGGTCGTCAGCGACGGAGCGGTGGAGAAGCACGTCAGCAACATCTTCCTGAAGCTCGGCCTGTCCCCGAGCGACGGGGATCACCGCCGGGTGCTCGCCGTTCTCACCTACCTCAACACCTAGCGAGGTGGCACGCTGCCGTCCGCCGGGCGGAGAACCCCGGCCTGGATCCGGAGCGTCTGACGCGGTGGCGCCGGGAGGCGGGAAATCATGACCAGCGGGGGCGCCGGGCCGTCTCGGGACAGGGAACCGTCCTACGAGAAGCCGAGGGAAGGCGACCCTTACCGACGTAGGGTTGATCCGTGGAGGGCCTTCCCGAAGGCCCTCCGGGACAGCCGTCTCGAGGGAGGTCCAGTTCAGTGACCAGTGAGGTCAGCCGAGCGGAACAGGCCGACGGAACCGACGGAGCGGACGCGGCCGTCGTGGGAGAGCAGCGCAGACCGGGTGGGACGAAGGACGTTCGTCGTCTCGACCGGGTGATCATCAGGTTCGCGGGTGACTCGGGCGACGGTATGCAGCTCACCGGTGACCGCTTCACCTCGGAGACGGCGTCGTTCGGCAACGACCTGTCGACCCTGCCCAACTTCCCCGCCGAGATCCGTGCGCCCGCCGGCACGCTGCCCGGCGTCTCCTCGTTCCAGCTGCACTTCGCCGACCACGACATCCTCACCCCGGGCGACGCGCCCAACGTGCTCGTCGCCATGAACCCGGCGGCGCTGAAGGCGAACATCGCCGATGTGCCCCGCGGCGCGGAGATCATCGTCAACACGGACGAGTTCACCAGACGGGCGATGCAGAAGGTGGGGTACGCGGCCTCGCCGCTGGAGGACGGGTCCCTCGACGGTTACCAGCTCCATCCGGTCCCGCTGACCACACTGACCGTCGAGGCTCTCAAGGAATTCGACCTCACCCGCAAGGAGGCCGAGCGCAGCAAGAACATGTTCGCGCTCGGCCTCCTTTCGTGGATGTACCACCGGCCGACCGAGGGCACCGAGAAGTTCCTGAGGTCGAAGTTCGCGAAGAAGCCCGACATCGCCGCCGCGAACATCGCCGCGTTCCGCGCCGGGTGGAACTTCGGCGAGACGACCGAGGACTTCGCCGTCAGCTACGAGGTGGCTCCGGCGGCGAAGGCGTTCCCGGTGGGCACGTACCGCAACATCTCCGGGAACCTCGCGCTGTCGTACGGGCTGGTCGCCGCCTCCCGCCAGGCCGATCTGCCGCTGTTCCTCGGCTCGTACCCGATCACGCCGGCCTCGGACATCCTGCACGAGCTCAGCCGGCACAAGAACTTCGGCGTGCGCACCTTCCAGGCGGAGGACGAGATCGCCGGCATCGGTGCGGCGCTGGGGGCCGCGTTCGGCGGCTCACTGGCCGTGACGACCACGTCCGGGCCGGGCGTGGCGCTGAAGTCGGAGACGATCGGGCTCGCGGTCTCCCTCGAACTGCCGCTGCTGGTGGTCGACATCCAGCGCGGCGGGCCGTCCACGGGGCTGCCCACCAAGACCGAGCAGGCGGATCTGCTGCAGGCGATGTACGGCCGCAACGGGGAGGCGCCGGTGCCGATCGTCGCGCCGTGCACGCCGGCGGACTGCTTCGACGCGGCGCTGGAGGCGGCCCGGATCGCGCTGACCTACCGCACCCCGGTGATGCTGCTGTCCGACGGTTACCTGGCCAACGGCTCCGAGCCCTGGCGGATCCCGGAGCTGGAGGAGCTGCCGGACCTGCGGGTGCAGTTCGCGCAGGGGCCCAACCACACGCTGGACGACGGCAGCGAGGTGTTCTGGCCGTACAAGCGTGATCCGCAGACCCTGGCGCGGCCGTGGGCGGTCCCGGGCACGCCCGGGCTGGAGCACCGCATCGGCGGGATCGAGAAGGAGGACGGGACGGGGAACATCTCGTACTCGCCCGCCAACCACGACTTCATGGTCCGCACCCGGCAGGCCAAGATCGACGGCATCGAGGTCGCGGACCTGGAGGTGGACGATCCGCACGGAGCGAGCACCCTGGTGCTGGGCTGGGGTTCCACCTACGGGCCGATCACCGCGGCGGTGCGGCGGCTGCGGACGGCCGGGGAGGCCATCGCGCAGGCCCATCTGCGGCACCTCAACCCGTTCCCGCGCAACCTCGGCGCGGTGCTGAAGCGGTACGACAAGGTCGTCGTGCCGGAGATGAACCTCGGCCAGCTCGCCACCCTGATCCGGGCGAGGTTCCTGGTCGACGCGCACTCCTACAACCAGGTCAACGGCATGCCGTTCAAGGCGGAGCAGCTCGCCGCGGCGCTCAAGGAGGCCATCGATGGCTGAGACCTCAGTGGAAGGCACGGGCACGGTCGAGGCGCTCTCGCTCGTCCCCAAGGCCGAGGCCAGGCAGTCCATGAAGGACTTCAAGTCCGATCAGGAAGTGCGCTGGTGCCCCGGCTGCGGTGACTACGCGATCCTGGCGGCCGTGCAGGGCTTCATGCCGGAACTGGGGCTGGCCAGGGAGAACATCGTCTTCGTCTCCGGCATCGGCTGTTCCTCGCGCTTCCCCTACTACATGAACACCTACGGGATGCACTCCATCCACGGGCGCGCTCCGGCGATCGCGACGGGGCTGGCGGCCAGCCGCCGTGACCTGAGCGTGTGGGTGGTGACCGGGGACGGCGACGCGCTGTCCATCGGCGGCAACCATCTGATCCATGCTCTGCGGCGCAACGTCAATCTGAAGATCCTACTGTTCAACAATCGCATCTACGGGCTCACCAAGGGCCAGTACTCGCCCACCTCCGAGGTCGGCAAGATCACCAAGTCGACGCCGATGGGTTCCCTGGACGCCCCGTTCAACCCGGTGTCGCTGGCGCTGGGCGCCGAGGCGTCGTTCGTGGCGCGAACCGTCGACTCGGACCGCAAGCACCTCACGGAGGTGCTGCGCCAGGCGGCCGCCCACCCGGGCACCGCGTTGGTGGAGATCTACCAGAACTGCAACATCTTCAACGACGGCGCGTTCGACGTGCTCAAGGACCGGCAGTCGGCCGAGGACGCCGTGATCCGCCTGGAGCACGGCCGGCCGATCCGGTTCGGCGCGGACGGGGCGCGGGGGGTCGTGCGCGACCGGCAGACCGGCGATCTGAGGATCGTCACGGTGACCCCGCAGAACGAGGCGGAGGTGCTGGTGCACGACGCGCACGCCGCGTCGCCCACCACCGCGTTCGCGCTCTCCCGCCTCGCCGATCCGGACACCCTGCATCACACGCCGATCGGTGTGCTGCGCTCGGTCGAGCGGCCGGTCTACGACACGCAGCTGGCGGACCAGCTGGACTCCGCGATCGAACAGCACGGGAAGGGCGACCTGGCCGCGCTGCTGGCGGGCGGGGACACCTGGACCGTCGTCGGCTGAGGCGCGCGGCGGTTCACGAGGCCCGGGAGCGCAGTTCCCGGGCCTCGTCGTATGCCTGACGGGCCTTCTCGACGTCCGGCATCCGGGTGTGCGTCCATCCGGCCAGCGCGCGCACCTGTTCGGCGGCCTCGCGGCCCAGCTCGGTCAGGGAGTAGTCGACGCGGGGCGGGATGACGGGCTTGGCGTCGCGGTGCACCAGGCCGTCGCGTTCGAGGTTCTGGAGCGTCTGGGTGAGCATCTTCTCGCTGACGGGCCGGCCGACCCGGCCGACCGCCCGGCGCAGTTCGCTGAACCGGTGCGTGCGGTCGAGCAGCTCGATGAGGACGAGGACGCCCCAGCGGCTGGTGAGGTGTTCGAGGACGAGCCGGTAGGGGCACATGCCCTCGGCCTCGACGGGACCCACCTGACTGACCTGCTTGCTTACCGTCATACCAGTACCTTACTTCAAAGTGGGTACTTTCGCATAGTTAGTGCTGCTCCTAAGGTCGGTGACAGACCCGCCGACCCCCACTAGGAGATCCTGAGCCATGAGCATCGTCGTCACCGGAGCCACCGGACACCTCGGCCGCCACGTCGTCGAGCAGCTGCTGGAGAAGGTCCCCGCGGACCGGATCACGGCCGTCGTACGGGACGAGGCCAAGGCCGCCGATCTCGCGGCCCGCGGCGTGCGGCTCGCCGTCGCCGACTACAACGCCCCCGAGACCTTCGACAGCGTCTTCGCCGCCGGCGACAAGGTGCTGCTGATCTCGGGCAACGAGTTCGACAAGGGCCGCCCCGCCCAGCACCAGGTCGTGATCGACGCCGCGAAGGCGGCCGGGGTCGCGCTCCTCGCCTACACCAGCGCACCGGGCGCGCTGAGCGCCGCGCTGGCGGACGACCACCGCACCACCGAGCAGGCGCTGCTCGCCTCCGGCCTGCCGTACACGCTGCTGCGCAACGGCTGGTACCACGAGAACTACACCGAGAACCTCGCCCCGGTGCTGGAGCACGACGCCGTCGTCGCGGCCGCCGGCGAGGGCCGTGTCTCCTCCGCCTCCCGCGCCGACTACGCGGCCGCCGCCGTCGCCGTGCTGACCGGCGAGGGCCACGAGAACAAGACGTACGAACTGGGCGGCGACGAGGCCTGGAGCCTCGCCGAGTACGCCGCGGAGCTGAGCCGGCAGACCGGCAGGGAGATCGCCTACAACTCCGTGTCCACCGAGGTTCTCACCGGCATCCTGACCGGCGCCGGGCTGCCCGGGCCGTTCGCCGCGATCCTGGCCGGCGTGGACGCGTCCATCGAGAAGGGCGAGCTGGTCGTCTCCAGCGGCGACCTCTCCCGGCTGGCCGGCCGGCCCACCACGCCGCTGTCGGAGGCGATCACGGCCGCCCTCAAGGCCTGACGCCCCCAGCTCGACAGCATGCCCGCCGGGCGCCCCTGGCTGTCATGACCGTATGGCGATACGGGCATGACAGACGGGGGCGCCCGGCGTTACCTTCTTCCTCGCATGCGTGACGTGAGAAGGAGGTGCCCGTGGCCGGGACGTCGAGGAGTGAGGGCCGGACAGGCCTGCTGAACGGCTTCGCGGCTTACGGGATGTGGGGCCTGGTGCCCCTCTTCTGGCCGCTGCTCAAACCGGCCGGGGCGATGGAGATACTCGCCCACCGCATGGTGTGGTCCCTCGCCTTCGTCGCGGCCGCGCTGCTCTTCGTGCGGCGCTGGGCCTGGGCCGGCGAGCTGCTGCGCCAGCCGCGCCGGCTGGCGCTCGTGGTGGTCGCCGCGGCCGTCATCACCGTCAACTGGGGCGTCTACATCTGGGCCGTGAACAGCGGACACGTGGTCGAGGCCTCGCTCGGGTACTTCATCAACCCGCTGGTCACGATAGCCATGGGGGTGCTGCTCCTGAAGGAGCGGCTGCGGCCCGTGCAGTGGACGGCGGTCGGCATCGGCCTGACGGCGGTGCTGGTCCTGACCGTGGGCTTCGGCCGTCCTCCGTGGATCTCCCTCTGCCTGGCGTTCTCCTTCGCCACCTACGGACTGGTGAAGAAGAAGGTCAACCTCGGCGGCGTCGAGTCGCTGGCCGCCGAGACCGCCGTCCAGTTCCTGCCCGCGCTCGGCTACCTGCTGTGGCTGTCCGCCCACGGAGACGCCACGTTCACCGCCGAGGGCCCCGGACACGCGGCCCTGCTCGCCTCCACGGGCATCGTCACCGCACTCCCCCTCGTCTGCTTCGGCGCGGCGGCGATCCGCGTTCCGCTGTCCACGCTGGGCCTGCTGCAGTACCTGGCGCCGGTCTTCCAGTTCCTGCTCGGCGTCCTGTACTTCGGCGAGGCCATGCCGCCCGAGCGGTGGGCCGGGTTCGCCCTGGTGTGGCTGGCGCTGGTGCTGCTCACCGGTGACGCGCTGCGCACCTCCCGCCGGACGTCCCGGACCCTGGCCGCCGAGCTCGCCCGGATCCGCGCCGAGGAGGTGGCCTCCGCCGCGTCCGGCGCGCCCCGGATCCCGGCGGCCGGACACATGACGTCGCAGCGGCCGGACGCATGATGTCGCAGCGGCCGCACGGATCACGTCGTGGCGGCCGGTCGGATCACGGTGTACGGGAGGCAGGCGCGACGCGGGGCTGCTACTAGTGGCTGCATGACCGACTCAACCGCGGGATCCGGGCTCGCGCCCGCGCCCGTGCACTGGAAGCTCGTCGTCGACGCCGCCGACCCGCACGCAGAGGCCGATTTCTGGGCGTCCGCCCTGCACTACGAGGTCGAGGACAACAGCGCGCTGATCGAGCGGCTGCTGGAGCTCGGCGCGCTGCCCGGCGCGGCGACGCTGGAGTTCCACGGCCGTCCCGCCTTCCGGGACCTGATCGCCGTACGCCACCCCGACGACCCCTACGACCCCGACAGCGGGACCGGTCAGGGGCGGCGGCTGCTGTTCCAGCGGGTGCCGGAGGCCAAGACGGTGAAGAACCGGCTGCACATCGATCTGCATCCCGGCGCGGGACGGCGGGCCGACGAGGTCGAGCGGCTGCGGGGGCTGGGCGCGAGCGTGCTGCACGAGGTGACGGAGCCGTCCGGAGCGTGGACGGTGATGGCGGACCCTGAGGGAAACGAGTTCTGCGTGCACTAGACGGGCGGCTCCTCCCGTCCGGTGGGTGGACCCTCGGGTCATCGCGTGGGTGGACCCGCGGGTCATCGCGTGGGTGGACCCGCGGGTCGTCCCGTGGGTGGACCCTCCGGTCGCCGCGCGGGTGGACCCGCGGGTCGTCCCATGGGTGGATCCCGTGTCCGGTTGACGCTCTTGACGTGACATCAGGGGCGAGTTCACCATCCTGGAACCCCACTCACTGTGGAATCACTGTGACCCGGTGATTCCCGAGAAAATTCGGAGCCCCCCACATGAAGCTCCCCTTTTCCCGGCGTACGGCTGTCGTCGGCAGCGCCTCGATTGTCATGCTCCTGACTGGTGGATCCATAGCAGGAGCGGCGCCCGCGCCCGAGTCCGCCGCGCTCGCCGCCGCTCCCGACATCCCCGTGGCCAACGTCAAGGCGCATCTGGCCCAGCTGCAGTCCATCGCCACCGCCCACGGCGGCAACCGCGCCCACGGCCGCACCGGTTACCGGGCCTCCCTCGACTACGTGAAGGCCAAGCTGGACGCCGCCGGCTTCACCACCGCCGTCCAGCAGTTCACATCGTCCGGCCGCACCGGCTACAACCTGGTCGCCGACTGGCCCGGCGGCGACGCCGACCACGTCGTCATGGCCGGCTCCCACCTCGACAGCGTCACGGCCGGGGCGGGCATCAACGACAACGGCTCCGGTTCGGCGGCCGTGCTGGAGACGGCCCTCGCCGTGTCCCGGGCCGGCTATCACCCGGCCAAGCACCTGCGGTTCGCCTGGTGGGGAGCGGAGGAGCTGGGCATGGTCGGATCGCGCTACTACGTCAACAACCTCTCCTCCGCGAACCGCGCCCGCATCAGCGGCTACCTCAACTTCGACATGATCGGCTCGCCGAACCCCGGCTACTTCGTCTACGACGACGACCCGACCATCGAGAAGACCTTCAAGGACTACTTCGCCGGCCTCGGCGTGTCGACGGAGATCGAGACCGAGGGCGACGGCCGTTCCGACCACGCCCCCTTCAAGAACGCGGGCGTCCCGGTGGGCGGTCTGTTCAGCGGCGCCGACTACGTCAAGACGGCGGCGCAGGCGGCCAAGTGGGGCGGCACGGCCGGCCAGGCCTTCGACCGCTGCTACCACTCCTCCTGCGACACCTCCGCGAACATCGACGACACCGCCCTGAACCGCAACGCGGACGCCGTCGCCTACGCCCTCTGGACGCTGTCCTCCTGACCCCTGGGCATGCCGGCCGCTACGCGCCTGCCTTGCGGGCGCGTTCGGCCAGCCGGAGCATGCGCGCGCGGGCCGACTCCAGTTCCTCGACGTCGTCGGCGGCGGGGCCCTCCTCGGCGATGAGCTCCGTCCACAGGCCGAGGAGTTCGGTCCCCAGGTTCAGCCCCTGCAGGGGGTCCCGGACGGCACGCCAGGCGGTCGCCGCGCTCTGGACGTTGCCGTACGCGGCTTCCGCGTCCCCGGTACGGCGGCGGATCTGTGCCAGGTCGAGGGAGACGTGGAAGGCGCGCAGCGGGTCGCCTCCCAAGTAGGCGATGTACGCCATGAGTTCACGCAGCCGGAGCACTTCGGGGTGCTCCGGCCCCAGCGTCCCGGACGCCTCCAGCACGGTGCGTTCCGCGAGCCCGGCCGCGACGTCCGTGCGGCCCGCCCGGACAGCCTCGTTGATCTGCGCCATCGGCTCCCCGAGGAGGGCGGGGACGGCGCCGACGCCGTGCAGGGTACGGGGATCGTCCCCCAGCACCGCCTCGGCGACGGCGTCGAAGCCGCGGGCGGGCGTGGGCTTGAAGTCCGGGTCGGGCTCGGAGACGAGCCCGTCGGGGAGGAACGGCGTGGGAGCGGGCGCGGGGGCGGGGGCGGCCGCGAGGGTGGCGGCCGAGGCCGGAAGGGAGGCGGAGCCCGTGCCGGGCACGGGCAGCGGGAGCGGGGTCGGGACGGAGACGGGGGGCGGCGGGCACGGAGTCGGGGCCGGAGTCCGGGTCGGGGTGAGGGTGGCCTCGAGGGGCGTGCCGGGGGCCGTGTCGGGGTGCGGCGGCTCGTCCATCGCCGGGGGCGGACCGAACACGCCGGTCGGCGCGGTGACCGTGCCGAGCGAGGGGACGTCGTCCTGGACGCCCGGTCCCGGTTCCGGTACCGGCTTGGGCGACAGCGCCGGCTCCGGTACCGGCTCCGGGTCGGGCACCGCGCGCAGCGGGAAGGTCGGGGTCGCGTCGCGCACCGGCTCGGACACCTGGCGCAGGAAGTGCGTGGGCTTGCCGTCTCGCGGCCGGGACGGCTGCGACGACTGGGGTGCGAGGGAAGAAGGGGGTGCGGGGGACGAAGGGGACGACGGCTGCTGCTGCTCCTCGGGGGTTACGGCGGCGTGGTGGACGCTCTGCCCGTCCGAGGCCGACTGCCCCGTCACGCCGGGCGCCGGGGCGGGAGGCGCAGGCCGGGCGGGAGGCGCGGCCGGCGCCGGGGCGGGATGCGCGGCCGGCGCCGGGGCGGGATGCGCGGCCGGCGTTCGCAGGGGTTCCGCGGTGAAGTGGCTGGAGCCGTCGGGTTCCACGCGCAGGGGGACGACGTAACCGATGCGTTCGTCGCGGACCGCGGCGAGGACCGGGTGTCCGGTGGCCAGGGCGATGCGGTGGAGATGGCCCAGCACGGCGCGCTGGATCTCCTCGCCCTCGGCCGCCACGACGGGTACACCGCCTATGGTCGCCGTCCCACCCCCGCGGACATGGACGTCGAGCGGCGCCACCACGGCGGCCGTCCGGCCGGCGGGCTTCTGTTCCCGCTTCTTCTCACGGCTGAGTCGAGACATCGGTTCCTCACTCGGATGCGTCGTCACGATCCGGTCGTCCAGGTTCGCGTACGTGTACACGTACTGTTGAGTCTCTCCGAGCGCTCCCGGTCCTCACGTCACCGCGACGTCACAGCCTCGTTCCAGGAACCCACGCCCCTCTCCCGGGGGCCTTCCCGGGACCGCCAGGATCAGGGGGCGTCCCGGAGGGACGGCGACGACTGGGAGGGACACCGGGATGGGGACGACGGACGGGCTGCGCGGGCCGGAGATCTGGATCCGCGGACCGGTCACCGTACCGGATCCAGATGCAAGTCCGGGTCCGGGGCGGGAGCCGGGTCCCGGTCCGGCGTCGACGCCGTACGTCTCCGCCGCGACGCCCCGGCGCTTCTCGTGGGTGGCCACGCACGGCGGGGCCGGCAGTTCCACGCTCGCCGCCGTCTACGGCGGCCACGACAGCGGCCGTGAGTGGCCCGGCTCCGGCGATCCGACGTCCGTGCTGCTGGTCGCCCGCACCCATGCGGCCGGGCTGGAGTCCGTCCTGCGGACTCTGGAGGTCTTCCGGCGCGGCGCGGCCCCGGCGGGGCTCGACCTGGACTCGGTGGTGCTCGTGGCGGACGCGCCGGGCCGGCTGCCCAGGCCGCTCGCGCAGCGGGTGCGGGCGATCGAGTCCGTCATCGACGTGTACCGGGTCCCGTGGGTGACCGACTGGCGCCTCGGCGACCTGGGCGGAAGCCCGCCGCGAGAGACGGCTCCGCTGGCCCGGCTCACCGGAACGGCGGGCGGGAGGGCGCGCTGACGGCCGGGGGAACGCGCCGGGACGAGACCGGAGGCGGGGAAAGAGGCGGGCCCGGGGGCGGCTCCGAGGGCCGACCCGGGGGCGGGTCCGGGGGCGGGTCCGAGGGCCGACCCGGGGGCGGGTCCGAGGGCCGGTCCGGGCGGGTGGTTCCGGGTGGCTCCCCGCAGTGGCCCCCGGCCGTGGAGATCGCCGCGGACGTGCGTGCGGGGCGGCTGCGGGCCGTGGACGTCGTCGACGAGGCCCTCGCGCGGATCGCCCGGGTCGACCCCCTTCTGTGCGCCTTCGCCGAGGTGTGGGAGGAACGGGCACGCACGCGGGCCCGTTGGGTCGGCCTACGGGTCGCCGCCGGCGAACGGCTGCCGCTGGCCGGCGTGCCGATCGGCGTGAAAGGGCGTCAGGGGCTGCGTGCGGCAGCGCCGTTGATCGCCGCCGGTTGTGTGCCCGTGGGGGCGACCTCGGTGCCGGGACCAGGCACTCCCTGGCAGACCTGGGGCCTCGGCGCCCACGGCCGTACCGTCAACCCCTGGCGCGCCGACCGCACGCCGGGCGGTTCCTCGGCCGGCTCGGCGGCAGCGGTGGCCGCCGGCCTGGTCCCGATGGCGACCGGCAGCGACGGCGCGGGGTCGGTGCGCATCCCGGCCGCGTGGTGCGGTGTGCTCGGTCTGAAGGTCACGAACGGACGGACGGCGCCCCCGAACCCGCCAGGCCACCGCCCGACGCCTCCCGACCGCAGGAGACTGGCCGCGGCCGGTGTGCTGGTGCGGCACGCGCTGGACGCCGAGGCGTACTGGCGGGCCATGATCCCTGAGGGTGAGCCCCTGGAGCGGAAACCCCTGGGGCCGCCCGCCGCCGTCTTCTCCCCCGACCTCGGTTTCGCCGACCCCGATCCCGAGCCGCTCGCCCTCGCCCGCGCCGCCGCCCTGCGCCTCGCCGACGCCGGGGTCGTCAGGCTGCTGCCGCCGTCCGACGCGCCCCTGCGACTGGAGGATCCGGCCCCGGCCTGGCTGGCGCTGCGCACTCCGGGCGCGGACCTCCGCTCGGCCGACCGGGTCCGGGAGCTGAACGACCGGCTGCTGGCCGGGTTCTTCGCCCGCGCAGACCTGCTGCTGACGCCCACGACCCCGAACGCGGCGCACGGCCACGAAGGCCCGGGCGACCGCTTCTCGACGGCGCTCACCTGGGCGTTCAACCTGAGCGGGCACCCGGCGGTCAGCATCCCGGCGGGGCTCGGCGCGGACGGCTGCCCGGTGGGGCTGCAGATCGTCGCGGCGCGGGGCGAGGAGATGTCGTTGCTGACGACCGCCCGAGCCGCCGGAACGACCTGACCCGCGTCAGCCACCGCCCGAACTCCACGCCTGGCGCGTGACCACCGTTAAGTACTTGCGCACACATATAATGCAGAGGCACACTACCGTCGTACGCTCGCTACTTGGGGGATCGCATCATGACGCGTCGCACTTTCCTGTTCGTCCTGGGCAGCAGCCGTTCGGACGGCAACACCGAGGCACTGGCCCGCGAGGCCGCCGCGCAGCTGCCCTCCGACGTCGAGCAGCGGTGGATCAACCTGGCCGAGCACCCCCTGCCCGACTTCGTGGACCTGCGGCACGACGCCGACCGCGTCCGCCCCGAGGAGGGCAACACGGCGCTGCTGCTCGACTCCACCCTCGCCGCGACGGACATCGTGATCGCGTCCCCGCTGTACTGGTACTCGGTGTCCACCCCGACCAAGCGCTACATGGACCACTGGGCGGGCTGGCTGCGCACCCCCGGCCTCGATTTCAAGGCGAGCATGGCCGGGCGCACCCTCTGGGGCGTCACCGTGCTCGCCGGCGACCGGCTCCAGGTCGCCGACCCGCTCGTCGGCATGCTCCGCAACTCGGCCGCCTACCTGGAGATGCGCTTCGGCGGAGTGCTGCTCGGCAGCGGCAGCAAGCCCGGGGACGTTCTGTCGGACACGGAGGCCCTGACGCACGCCAAGACGTTCTTCGCCCAGGAGGCGCTGCCGGCCCGTTTCCCGCACGAATCCGACTGACCGGCGAACCCGTCTGCCTGACGAACGCGTCTGTCTGACGAACCTGACTGACCGACGAATCCGACGGACCGACGAATCCGCTGGTCGGGCCTCGACGGTCCGCGGGCCGCTACGCCGTGACGTCCTTCGTCGTGAAGCGGGCCCAGGCGGCCGAGCCGAAGACGGCCGCGTACAGGGCCTGCAGGCCCAGGTTCTTCTGCAGGTCGTCCCAGTAGACGGGCTCGCGCATGAGGTCGGCGAAGGACAGCCAGTAATGCGAGAAGAAGTACGGCTGCAGGGCGTGGAGCTGGGGGATCTGGTCGAGGATCTGGACCGTGATCAGGAGGCCCACGGTCGTCGCCATCGCCGCGATGCCACTGCTCGTGAGCGTGGAGACGAACAGTCCGAGCGCGGCGACGCCGGTCAGTGACGCGGCCACGACCAGGGCGATCAGCAGGGCCCGGAACAGGCCGTCCGCGAGGTCGATCCGGGTGCCGGAGATCGTCGTCAGGTCGCCCAGCGGGAAGAGCAGCGCCCCCACCGTGAGCGCCGAGAGCGCGACCACGAGCGTGGCCGCCAGGCAGAAGGCCATGACGGTCGCGAACTTGGCCAGCAGCAGGCGGGTGCGGCCGGCCGGAGCGACCAGGAGGTAGCGCAGGGTGCCGGCGTTCGCCTCACCGGCGATCGCGTCGCCCGCGATGACGCCGATGGCCATCGGCAGGAAGAACGGAAGGGTCACGGCCAACGCGGTGAAGACCAGGAACAGGCCGTTGTTCGTGACCTGCGAGATGAACGCGGGCCCCGCGCCTCCCTGGCCGCGGCGGGCGGAGGATCCGTCGCTCGTCTCGATCTTCACGGCGATCCCGACCAGGACCGGCACGGCCGCCAGCACGCCCAGCAGGGCGAGGGTGCGCCAGCGCCGGAAGGTGGTCAGCAGTTCGCTGCGCAGGATCCCGAAGGTCCACAGCCGGGCCCAAGGGGACTGGGCGGGCTCGGCGGGGGGAGCGCTCCTGCCGGTGTCGGCGGTACCGGCGGTTCCTGCGGTCCCCGCGGTTCCGGCTGGTCCGGCGGTCCCCGCGGTTCCGGTCGACGCCGTGGCCGGGTTCCGGCCGTCCGCCGTCCCGGCTTCAGCCCGCGACATCGAACCCCTCCCCCGTGAGAGCCACGAACGCGTCCTCCAGGGATGCGCGTTCGACGATGAAGCCACGCACGCGCACGCCCGCGGTCACCAACGCGCTGTTCACGTCGGCGAGATCGCGGTCCGCGGGCGGCGCCTCCGCGCTGACCCGGTCCTCCGCCAGGACGACATCGACCACGCCCTGTTCCTTCAGCACACGGGCCGCCTCGGCGGGATCCGGGGTCGTCACGACCAACCGCCCTCGGGCGCCCGCCGCGAGGTCCGCCACCGGCCCCTGGACGATCAGCCGGCCCTGCGCCATCACGGCCGCGTGCGTGCACACCTGCTCGATCTCGTCGAGCAGATGCGAGGAGAGGAAGACGGTCGTGCCCTCCGCGGCCAGTTCCCGGACCAGCGAGCGGATCTCCCGCATGCCCTGCGGGTCCAGGCCGTTGGTCGGCTCGTCGAGCACGAGCAGGCGGCGGGGCTGGAGCAGGGCGGCGGCGAGGCCGAGCCGCTGTTTCATGCCGAGCGAGTACGCCTTCGCCTTCTTCCCGGCGGCGGCCGTCAGCCCCACCCGTTCCAGCGCGGCCGTGACCCTCGCCCGCCGGGTGCGCGGGTCGGCGGTCGGGTCGGCGGCGTCGTAACGGAGCAGGTTGTCGCGGCCGGAGAGGAAGCCGTAGAGGGCGGGGCCCTCGATGAGCGCCCCGACGTGCGGCAGTACGGCGCGCGCGGCCCGCGGCATGGGATGTCCCAGGACGCGGGCCGCGCCTGCCGTGGGCTCGATGAGCCCCATCAGCATGCGGATGGTGGTGGTCTTGCCTGAGCCGTTGGGACCGAGGAAGCCGAAGACGCTGCCGGCCGGGACGGTCAGGTCGAGACCGTCGACGGCGAGCTGGCCGCCGCGGTAGCGCTTGGTGAGGGCGCGGGTGCGGATGACGGCGCCGTCGTCCGCGGACTCCACCGCGGACGCTCTCACCGAATCCGTCACCCTCGGCCTCCCTCACCCTCGACCTGCCTGACCGACTCCGCGACCCCCGGCACCCCGGGCCGGCTCTCCGCCGGCTCCCGGACACCGGACTCCCGGACACCGGACTCCCGACTGCCCGATCCCCTTCCGCCCGATCCCCGACCGCCGGAGACCCGGATTCCGGATCCCCGACCGCCGGAGACCCGGCCCGGTCGTCACTTCCCGGTGTTCGCCGCCTTCACGAGCGCGTCCTTGGTGACCGCGCCGGCGTAGACCTTGCCGTCGTCCGTGATCAGGGCGTTGACCAGGCGGGTGGAGAAGACGGTTCCGGAGCCGAAGTCGCCGCTCACCTTGTCGCCGAGGGAGCCCAGGAAGCCGCCGAGGTCGCCACCGGCCCCGGAGCCCGAGGGCACGCCCTTGCCGCCCGTGTCGAACGTGGCGACGGACGTCCAGCCCTCGCCGATGACCTTCATACCCTCGGGGCCGGCCGCGCCGCCGAAGCCTTCACCGAAGCCGTCGAAGCCACCGTGCCCGGGAGCCGGCTTGGCTCCCTTGTGGCCCTTGTCGCTCCGGGCGCCGTCTTCGTCGCCCTTGCCGGCCTTGTCGCCCTCGGTGACCTTCGCGCCCTTGGGGGCGGTGAAGTCGAAGGTGGACGCGGCGGGCCCAGCAAAGCTGATCTTGGTGAAGCCCGCGTCCACGACGGCGGCGCCGCCGCTGGCCGGGGTCAGCGTGAACTTGAGCGGCAGGCCCGTCTCGGCGTCCACGGCGACGCTGATCGCACCGACCGTGGAGCCGGACTGCTTCGGCTTCACGAGCAGTTTGTAGGCGTCACGGCCCGCGACCCTGACCGTGCCGTCCACGGTCACGGAGGTCGTGTCGTCGACCGCCTTGAGGGCCTCCTGGGTGAGGTCCTTGGGCGTGGCCGGGACCGGGGTCTCGGCCTTGCCGTGGGCCTTGCCGGCGCTCTCGTCGACGGTGGAGTGGTAGACCTCGTTGGACGCGCTGTCGTACCCCCACACGTTCTTGCCGTTGTGGATGACGCTGTACTCGGCGGCGTGCTCCAGCAGCGAGACCTTCTGCCGGTCCGGGCCGTCGGCGGCGACGCGCAGGGTGTGCGTGCCGGAGGCCAGCTCGGTGAGCTTGGCCGAGGGATCGGCGGACGAACCGTCACCGCCCTTTGCGGCGCCGGAGAGGAGCCCGCTCTCCAGCCCGCCGAGGTCGGGCAGCCCGAGGTCGGTGGTGATCTTCACCGTTCCGGACAGCTTCTGCACGTCCGAGGCTGCGATCTTGTCGAGGAGCTGCTGTGCGCTGATCTTCGGCAGGTCGGGGTCGCCGGAGTCGGCGAGTGCCGGGACGAGCCCGATCGTCGCCGCCGCGACACCGATCACGGTGACCGGAACCACGTACCGTGCGGCCTTGCGGCGTCGAAGGCGCAGGTCGTCGGCCTCCCCGCCGGTCGCCTCCCCGCCGGTCATGGTGTCGTCGGATTCCTTCGGTGCCATGTGTGCCTTACCTCCGTCGTCGGCGGCGGCTGGTCATCTCGCACTGCGTTCCCCGCCCCAAGCCGCCATTCTCACCCGAATCGGTGAGGAGTGGTGTTTTCCGTAGTCCCCATCTGACCAAATCAGCCGGCCGCAAGCGTCAACCCGAGGGCTCAACTCCGCATACGCCTGCGGTATGACACGACCCCGAGGCAACGGCGCCTACCCGTAGGGGTACGGAGGGAGAGGACGCCCCGAAAGCTCAGAAGGACACGGAGGGGAGATGGCGGGCGCACCCTGAAGGGGCCCCCGGAGGAGAGGCCGGGCGAGCACCGGGGCCGGGCGGGCAGCAAGCGGGCGGGCACCGGGCCGGGCGGGCACCGAGCGGGTGGGCACCGGGCCGGGCG
>NZ_BEWA01000013.1 GCF_003112535.1 Streptomyces rishiriensis
CTGTTGGGCCGTTCCGACGAGTGAGACTTTAGCGGATTCCCGGCCCCCGAAGCCAATCGGGGTCCTGCGCCCTTTCGAACGCGGATTCCTCATTTCGCGAATACACACGCCTATCGACGCGACGGCAGACGAATGGACTGCACGTCGAGAAGGGGCTGGTACCTGCGGAATGGCTGTCCGGGGACCGACCGGGGTCGGCGCTCACGTCGAACAACTCGGAGAACACTACGTACGCGGTCAGGGCGTGTCAACTCATGTCCCGACGGCACCCCTGACGCGTACGCTGGCCGGCATGACTACGCGTACGTGCACCCAGCTGTGGTGGGCCGCCTGACGGCGGCCGTGCTCACGTATGCACTCAACGGCCGCCGCTTCGGCGGCCGTTCGCGTATCTCCCTCCAGAGGTTCAGGGGATCGGCCGGCCGGGGCGGCGGTCTCGACCAGGAGGTGGAGAGATGAAGCGGGTCTTCAGCGGGATCAAGCCGACCGGGCACCTGACGCTGGGGAACTATCTGGGAGCGCTTCGGCAATGGGCCGAGGTCGACCAGCACCGCGCGGACGCGTTGTTCTGCGTGGTCGATCTGCACGCGCTGACCGTGGAGCACGATCCGGCGCGGGTGCGTCGGCTGAGTCGGCAGGCGGCGACGCTGCTGCTGGCGGCGGGGCTGGATCCCCGGTTGTGCACCGTGTTCGTCCAGAGCCATGTGGACGAACACGCGCGGTTGTCGTACCTGCTGGAGTGCGTGGCCACGGACGGCGAGATGCGGCGGATGATCCAGTACAAGGAGAAGGCCGCGCGGGAGCGCGAGCGCGGGGGCAGCGTGCGGCTCTCCTTGCTGACGTATCCCGTGCTGATGGCCGCGGACATCCTGGCCTACGCGACCGATGAGGTGCCGGTCGGCGACGACCAGGCGCAGCACGTGGAGCTGGCGCGGGATCTGGCGGTGCGGTTCAACCAGCGGTACGGGCACACGTTCGTCGTGCCGAAGGCCACGCTTCCGCCGGTGGCGGCGCGGGTGATGAACCTGCAGGAGCCTGCGTCGAAGATGGGCAAGAGCGACGACTTCGGACCGGGGATCGTCTATCTGCTGGACGAGCCCGACGTCGTCCGCAAGAAGGTGATGCGGGCCGTCACCGACAGTGGGCAGGAGGTCGTCTACGACCGGGCCGGGCGGCCGGGGGTGGCGAACCTGCTGGAGATCCTCGCCGCGTGCACGGGCGGGGAGCCGGAGGCCTTGAGCGCCGGGTACGCGTCGTACGGGGAACTGAAGAAGGACACGGCCGATGCGGTGGTGGAGGCCCTGCGGCCGCTGCGGGCCCGGCACCAGGAGCTGTGCGCAGACCCGGGCTACGTGGAGCGGGTGCTGCGGGAGGGGGCCGAGAAGGCGCGGGCCATGGCCCGGCCCGTCGTGGACGGGGCCTATCGCGCGATCGGGCTGCTGCCGCCGTTGGAGGAGCCCGCGGCGGAGCCCATGGCCGCGGCCGGGGCCCCGACCGGGCCGGGGGCGGTGGCGTCGCTGAACGCGGCGCGGTAGGCGCGGGGGCTGGTGGCGAGGCGCGATGCGAAGTGCTGGCGCATCGTGACCTCGCTGCCGAAGCCTGCGCGCCGGGCGACCTCGGGCATGGCGAGGTCGGTGCGTTCGAGGAGCTTCTGGGCGGCGGCGACGCGCTGGTCGAGGAGCCAGCGCAGGGGGGTGGCTCCGGTCGCCGCGGTGAAGTGGCGGGCGAAGCTGCGCGGGGACATGCCCGCGTGCGCGGCCAGGTCGGCGACGGTGAGCGGTTCGTGCAGGTGACGCAGGGCGTGTTCGCGTACGGCGGCCAGGGCGTCGGCGTCCCGGTCCGTGTGCGGGGTGGGGTGTTCGATGAACTGGGCCTGGCTGCCGGTGCGGAAGGGGGCGGTGACCATCGAGCGGGCGATGGCGGCGGCCGTCTCCGCGCCGTGGGAGCGGCGGACCAGGTGGAGGCAGAGGTCGATGCCGGCTGCCGTGCCGGCGGCGGTCCAGATGTTGTCGTCCTCAATGAAGAGGGCGTCGGCGACGACGGTGACCTGGGGGTGGTGGGTGCGCAGGAGGTCGATGAGGTTCCAGTGGGTGATCGCCCGGCGGCCGTCGAGGAGGCCGGCCTGGGCGAGGGTGAAGGCTCCGCCGCAGAGGGCGGCGAGGGTGGCGCCGCGGGCGTGGGCTCGGCGGAGGGCGTCCAGGACGGGGGCGGGCGCGGGGGTGAGGTGGTCGTCCAGGCCGGGGACCAGGACGAGGTCGGCCCGGGCGAGCCAGGTGAGGGGGCGGTCGGGCAGGAGGGCGAGGCCGCCGCGCATCGGGATGGCCGTGTCGTCGACGGCGACCCGGCGCAGGTCGAAGGCGGGGACGCCGCGGTCGGTGCGGTCGGTGCCCCAGACCTCGGTGATGACGGAGACGTCGAAGGCGCGGATGCCCGCGAAGGCGACGAGGGCGACCCGGTACGCGGGCTTCATGGGTGGCAGTAAACCATCGATCGATGACTTCGCGGGCTCTGGGGAGCGGGTCGGGCCGGCGGCAGGATCGTGGGCATGGACATCGCAGAGAACGCAGCGCTGGTGGTCGTCGACGTGCAGAAGGGCTTCGAGGAGCTGGAGTACTGGGGGGCGCGGAACAATCCGGGGGCCGATGACAACATCGCCGCCCTCGTCGACGTGTGGCAGGGGTCGGGACGGCCGGTCGTGTTCGTGCGGCACGACTCGGTGAAGCCGGGGTCGCCCCTGCGGGTGGGGTACGAGGGGAACGACTTCAAGGAGTACGTGGAGAGGCGTCGGGGGAAGGGCGCCGGGGCCGAGCTGTTCGTCACGAAGACCGTGAACTCGGCCTTCCTCGGGACGCCGGATCTGGGGGCCTGGCTGACGGCTCAGGGGATCTCGCAGATCGTGGTGGCCGGGATCCAGACGAACATGTGCGCCGAGACGACGGCGCGGATGGGCGGGAACCTCGGGTACGACGTGCTGTTCGCGTACGACGCCACCTACACGTTCGATCTGGAGGGGCCGTTCGGATGGCGGCGCGGTGCGGACGAGATCGCGCAGGCCTCGGCGGTCTCGCTGCACGGGGGCGGGTTCGCGCGGGTGGTGACCACCGAGGAGCTGGTGGACTCGGCGGCCGGGTGAACGGCCGTGGCGCAGGCCGGTCGCCGTGGCGCAGGCCGGTCGCCCGGTGCCCGGGGGCGGTCGCCCCGGGGGCACCCGGAGGGTCAGTCAGTCCTTCTTGCCGGCGGCCAGTTCGCGGCTGCGGTCGCGGGCGGCCTCCAGGGCGGCGATGAGGGCGGCCCGTACGCCGTGGTTCTCGAGTTCGCGGATGGCGTTGATGGTCGTGCCCGCGGGGGACGTGACGTTCTCACGGAGCTTGACCGGATGCTCGCCGCTGTCGCGCAGCATCGTCGCGGCGCCGATCGCGGACTGGACGATCAGGTCGTGGGCCTTGTCGCGGGGCAGGCCGAGCAGGATGCCCGCGTCCGTCATCGCCTCGACCAGGTAGAAGAAGTACGCCGGGCCGGAGCCGGAGAGGGCGGTGCAGGCGTCCTGCTGGGACTCGGGGACGCGGAGGGTCTTGCCGACCGCGCCGAAGATCTCCTCGGTGTGGGCGAGGTGACCGGCGCTGGCGTGGGTGCCGGCCGAGATGACGGACATCGCCTCGTCGACGAGGGCGGGGGTGTTCGTCATGACGCGGACGACCGGGGTGCCGGCGGCGAGGCGCTCCTCGATGGAGGCCGTGGTGATGCCGGCGGCGCCGCTGATGACCAGGCGGTCGGCGGGGACGTGCGGGGCGAGCTCGTCGAGGAGGGCGCCCATGTCCTGCGGCTTGACCGTCAGGATCAGCGTGTCGGCGGACTTGGCGGCCTCGGCGTTGGTGACCGGGGTGACTCCGTGGCGGGCGCGGAGTTCCTCGGCCCGCTCGGGGCGCCGGGCGGTGACGAGGAGGTCGGCCGGGCGCCAGCCGCCTCGGATCATGCCGCTGAGGAGGGCTTCGCCGATCTTGCCGGTGCCGAGGACTGCGACTTTCTGGGTCATGGCTGGAGGGTCCTCCGGGGGTGCGTCTTCCGTCGTCCGGGATCATCCTCGCACCGGGAGCGGGGGGTGGGTCCGGGTGTCCGGTGGGCGGACGGGCTCCGGGCGGGTCGGGCGGCCGCGGTCAGGGGGTTCGGCGTCGCAGCGTGGCCGCTCCCAGGAAGAGGACCAGGAGGGCGCAGCCGGCGACGATCAGGACGTCCCGGACGAAGGTCGCCGTCATGTCCGTGTGGTGGAGGACCTCGTTCATGCCGTCGACGGCGTAGGACATGGGCAGGACGTCGGAGACGGCTTCCAGGGCGGGGTGCATGGTGTCGCGGGCGGCGAACAGGCCGCACAGCAGCAGCTGGGGGAAGATCACCGCGGGCATGAACTGGACGGCCTGGAACTCCGAGGCCGCGAAGGCGGAGACGAAGAGACCGAGAGCCGTGCCGAGCAGCGCGTCCAGGAGGGCCACCAGGAGCAGGAGCCAGGCGCTGCCCGTGACGTCGAGATCGAGGAACCACACGGCCAGGGCCGTGGCCAGGGCCGACTGGACGATCGCGAGGCCTCCGAAGGCGAGCGCGTAGCCGGCGATCAGGTCCCCTTTGCCCAGCGGCATCGCGAGGAGGCGTTCGAGGGTGCCCGAGGTGCGTTCGCGCAGGGTGGCGATGGAGGTCACCAGGAACATCGTGATCAGCGGGAAGATCCCGAGGAGGGACGCGCCGATGCTGTCGAAGGTGCGGGGACTGCCGTCGAAGACGTAGCGGAGCAGGAACAGCATCAGGCAGGGGATGAGGATCAGCAGCGCGATCGTGCGGGGGTCGTGGCGCAGTTGGCGCAGGACGCGGGCCGCGGTGGCGGTG
Source organism: Streptomyces rishiriensis (assembly GCF_003112535.1). GTDB lineage: Bacteria > Actinomycetota > Actinomycetes > Streptomycetales > Streptomycetaceae > Streptomyces > Streptomyces rishiriensis. Next base: position 4,876 of record NZ_BEWA01000013.1, read on the forward strand.
GTGCGGGACATGTTCAGGGCGCTGCCCGGGGCCGGGGCGACGGGCTGGGCGGGGGACGTCCGTGTGCTCGTCCTGGTGGTCATCGGGTGCTCTCCTTCGCTCGGGCCGTCTGCGTGGCGGCGTCCACCAGGTGCAGGAAGGCCGACTCGACGGTGTCGGCGCCGGTGCGGGTGCGCAGCGCGTCAGGGGTGGCGTCGGCGAGGATCTGGCCCTCGCGCATGAGGAGGAGGCGGTGGCAGCGCTCGGCCTCGTCCATCACGTGGGAGGAGATCAGGAGGGTCGCGCCGCGGCCGGTGGCGATCTCGTGGAAGAGGTTCCACAGGTCGCGGCGCAGGACGGGGTCCAGGCCGACGGTGGGTTCGTCGAGGACCAGGAGCTCCGGTGTGCCCAGGAGGGCGACGGCCAGGGAGACGCGGTTGCGCTGGCCCCCGGAGAGGTTGCCGGCCAGGGCGTCGGCGTGGTGGGTCAGGTCCACGTCGGCGATCGCGCGGGTGACGTTCTCGTGGCGCCGGTCCGCCGCCGCTCGGCCCGGGTCGAGGATCGCCGCGAAGTAGTCCAGGTTCTGGCGGATCGTCAGGTCGTCGTAGACGGAGGGGGCCTGGGTGACGTAGCCGATGCGGGTGCGCAGGGCGGGGTGACCGGCGGGGCGGCCGAGGACGTCCAGGGTGCCGGTGACCTTCGCCTGGGTGCCGACGACGGCGCGCATGAGGGTCGACTTGCCGCAGCCGGAGGGACCCAGGAGGCCGGTGATCTGGCCGCGGGGGACGGTGAAGTCGAGGGTGCGCAGGACGGTGCGGGGGCCGCGGACCACGGTGAGGCCGTGCGCACGTACGGCGTCCGCGGCGGCTTCGGAGGGGGCGGCGTGACCGCCGGAGCCGCCGGGGTCGGTCCCGGGCGGGCGGGAGCCGGGATTGAAATTCATCATGTGATGAATAATGCTCGCGGGGCGGTGAGGCGTCAAGTGGCGGGGCGCGGCGAACACACGTGCGCGGCGGCCCTCGAGGATGGGCCGCCGCGCACGGTCAGGTGTTGGACGGGTGGGTCGGTGCGGGTGGGGGGTCGGTGCGGGTGGGGGGCAGGCGCGGGTGGGGGTCGGGCGCGGGTGGGGGTCAGGCGCGGGCGTTGGTCGCGAGCAGCAGGATGACGTCGTAGACCTCTTCGACGAGTCCGTCGGGGAAGGCCCGGGTCAGGTGCTCGCGCTCCTCGGCCAGGAAGGCCGCGGTCGCCTCCTCGCCCTGGACCAGGAAGATCGAGTGGCTGCCGATGTTGGCCAGGTGCGTGTCGACCGGGACGGTGCGGCTCCAGCGGATCTCGCGGCGGACCAGGTCCAGGCGGCCCGAGGGGTCGACGGCACGGGCGCCCACGTTCCGGTCGGCCACGGGGACGCCCTCCCCGAAGGCGCGGGCGATGCGTCGGCCCTGCTCGTCGAGCCAGGGCACGTCCGGGGCGTCGGTGTTCCACCACAGTGCCAGCGCCCCGCCCGGACGCAGCACGCGCAGGGCCTCCGGGACCGCGCGGGCCGGGTCGGTCCAGTGCCAGGACTGGGCGTAGGTGAGGAAGTCGAGGGAGGCGTCGGCCAGCGGGAGGTGGTTGCCGTCGCCTCGGACGACCGTCACCTCGGGGAGGACGCGACGGAACTGCGCGGCCATGCCCTCCCCCGGCTCGACGGCGAGGACGTCCGCACCGCGAGCGTGCAGGAGAGCGGTCGAGATGCCGGTGCCGGCTCCGACGTCCGCGACCCGCGCACCGGCGAGGGGGCGGCCGGCCAGCTCCTCGATCGCGTCGAGGAGGGCGCTCGGGTAGGAGGGGCGGTTGGCGGCGTACTGGGCCGCGGCGGCGTTGAAGGAGTGGGCTCGGGCTGCGTGGGAGGAGACCGTCATGGGGCCATGCTCGCGGGGGGCGGGCGAGCAGGGGAACGTATTTACGAGCCCATGGACGCGTCAGGGTGAGGGGCGCCGGGCTCGGCCGGGGGGGCTGCCCTCCCCCGGGGACAGGGCGGAGCGGCCGGGCGGCCGACCGGGCGGCCGACCGGGCGGGTGGAGTCGGTGTCAGTTGTTGCGGCGCTTCTTCGAGGGGTTGCCCGTGCGGCGGGTGGCGCGCTGGGTGTGGCGGCGGCGGGCCTCTTCGAGTTCCTTGCGGTGGAGGCTCTCGCCGGGGGCCTCGGTGAGGGTGCGGAAGAAATAGGCGAGCAGTGAGCCCACGAAGCCGATGGCCAGCAGACCGCGCAGGGAGGCCTGGCGGTCGGGGTCGGGGCGCTTGGCGAAGCCCTCCCAGGTGTGGCGGAAGGCGAGGGCGCTGCAGACCGCGAACATCACGACGACCAGGAGGGTCACGAAGCCGCCGAGGTCGGCGATGGCGATGCCCTGGTAGGCGAGGCGCAGAACGAGGCAGGAGACGGCGGCGGCGACGAGGGAGCCGGCGGCTGCGGCGACCCGTCGGACCGCGTAGCCGCGCAGGCCGGGGTCGTGGTCCACCCAGGTGGTGCCGAAGAAGCGGAGGGGCTCCGGGCGGGGGCCCGCGCCCGGGCCGATCCCCGGGCCGGTACCCGCGGCGGGGGTTCCGGCCGCCCGGCCGGTCGGGGAGCCCGGAGAGGCCGGGGAGCCCGCCGAGGTGTCCGGGGTGCCGTTTTCGTCGCTCACGTGACGATTATGGCTCCGGGCGGGCGTGCGCTTCCGGGCGGGCTGCCCGGAACCCTCCTGCGAGAGGGCTCCGGACAGCGGTCGCCGTCGGATCAGGCGCAGCGCGAGGCGACGTAGCCGTCGCTGCCCGTGCGCACATACGCGTCCGAGACGTACTGGCCGTCCCCGATGTTGTCCCAGATGTCCGTCGTGCCGTACGGGCCGGAGACCGTGGTGCCCGGCGTCTGGCAGAAGATCGGGACCTTGACGCCCTCGGCCAGGACCTTGACGACCGAGTAGCCGGTGCCCGGGCCGCTGCGGACGTTCAGCCGGACGCCCGGGGCGACCGGGTAGTAGGTGAGGGCCAACGTCTTGAGGTCCGCCGCCGTGACGGCCACCGCCGTCTCGACGCCTTCGACCTCTTCCACACGGTCCACAGACATGAAAAAACCTCCCCCGTCGGACCCCATGACTGCCATGGGGTCACGTTGATTCCCCCGAATCCCGCAATAAAACACATGTACAGAATTCGCACGCGCAGGCTAGCAAGCCGCCTCTGCCGTTCACGCGTCATCGACTAGGCTCCGTGCGTCGCGCGCGCGGTTGAACAGCACGGGGGTGGTCCATGTCGCCACAGCGCAACACCGGGGCGGGCGCGGAAGCGGAACTTCCGGAGTACGCCGGCCACTACCGCCTGCGGGAATGCCTGGGCTCCGGTGGCATGGGCGTGGTGCATCTGGCCCACAGCACCTCCGGCATGAAGGTCGCGGTGAAGGTCGTGCACGCCCGGTTCGCCCGGGATCCCGAGTTCAGGGGCCGTTTCCGGCAGGAGGTGGCCGCGGCTCGGCGCGTGAGCGGGGCGTTCACCGCGCCCGTCGTCGACGCCGACCCCGAGGCCGAACGGCCCTGGATGGCGACCCTGTTCATTCCCGGGTCGACCCTCGCCGAGCAGGCGAAGCGGAACGGTCCCATGAGGTCCGGGGAGTTGCGGCGGTTGATGGCCGGGCTCGCGGAGGCCCTGCGGGACATCCACCGCGTCGGGGTCGTCCACCGGGACCTCAAGCCGAGCAACGTGCTGCTCGCCGAGGACGGCCCGAAGGTGATCGACTTCGGCATCTCCCGGCCGAAGGACAGCGAACTGCGCACCGAGACCGGCAAGTTGATCGGCACGCCGCCCTTCATGGCGCCGGAGCAGTTCCGGCGGCCCCGCGAGGTCGGGCCGGCCGCCGACGTCTTCGCGCTCGGCTCGGTGATGGTGCACGCGGCGACCGGGCGCGGGCCGTTCGACTCCGACAGCCCCTACGTCGTCGCCTACCAGGTCGTGCACGACGAGCCGGATCTGACGGGCGTGCCGGACAACCTCGCGCCGCTGGTCTCGCGCTGCCTCGCCAAGGAGCCCGAGGAGCGGCCCACTCCGGACGAGTTGATGCGGGAGCTGCGGTCGGTGGCGGCCTCGTACGACACACAGTCGTTCATACCGGCGCAGCGGACCCTCGGGGACGAGGTGACGGACCCGGCAGGCGTGGGGGGCCCGGCGGATCCCGCGGCTTCGGCTGGTCCGGGGGCTTCGGCTGCTCCGGGACTTGCGGCTGCTCCGGCAGTTCCGGCTGCTCCGGGGGCTCCTGATGAGCCGTCGGGGACGGGGTCCGAGCGGGCGGGCGGGACCGGGCGGGGGCCGGAGGCGCGGTCCGGGCCGTGGGCGCGGGCGCGGGCCCGGTCCGGGGTCCGGGGGCGGCGCGGGCGGATCGCGCTCGCCGCCGGCGCGCTGGCCGTCGTCCTCGCGGGCGGCGCGCTCGGCGTCCCGCGGCTGCTCGACGACGGTGACGCGGGCCGTGACGCGCGGACCGGCACGGCCGGCTCGCACTCCGCGTCGCCCGCCTTCAGCCCCTGGAGCACCCGGCCGGCCCAGGCGGACGCCGGGACGGACGCCGGCGCCGGGACGGGCGGCATGCCGCTGTGCGCGTCCGACGGCAGGCGGCTGCTCTGCGCGCAGTCGGGGCTGGTGTCCGCGTTGGCCGCCGCCGACGGGCGCGTGCTGTGGCGGCATGTGCTCGCCGACGGCGACCGGCCGGGCGAGGCGCCCGTGCTCGCGGGCGGGATGGCGCTGGTGGTCACGCACTCGGGCAGGCGCGTCGAGGCGCTGGACCCCGTGACGGGCGCCGTGCGCTGGCAGCAGGACCTGTCGGGGTACGGGAGCCTGCGTGCCGCCGGCGGCACGCTGCTGCTGACCGCGGCCGACGGAACGGTCACCGGGGTGGCCGCGGCGACGGGCGAGAAGACCTGGAGCCGCCGGATCCCGGGGGTGAGCGAGCCCTATTTCACCTCGTTCCCCGGTGATCCGCTGGCGTACGCGTCGAGCGTCTCGGACGACAAGCACACCAGGATCACGGCCGTGGATCCCGCGACCGGCGAGGTGCGGTGGAAGGAACGGCTCAGCGGCGCGCTCATACTGGTGGGAACCTCGGCCGGCAGCGCGGTCCTGCTGTCCCAGGGCGACGGCTACGGCACGGTCGACGCCGTGGTCCGCTACGACCCGGCGGGCCGGGCGGCGCGGCGGGTGCGGCTCGGCGTCGCACTGCAGGAGGCCCAGGCCGCGGTGCGCGGGGACCGGGTGTATCTGCTGGCCTTCGACGGGACGCTGGCGGCCGTCGACACGGCCGCCCAGAAGCAGGTGTGGTCCCTGCAGACGTCCGTGAGCCGGGGTTCGGCGCCGGCCGCCGACGGCGGGTACGTCTACTTCAGCGCCGCCGACGGCCGTCTCCTCGCCGTCGACGCGCAGGACGGCAGGCTCGTCGGGCAGACGGCGCTGCGGCTCGGCGCCCACTCCGACCGGGTGGTGGCCACGCTGCCCGCGCCCGAGGCGGTCGGCGGCCGGGTCTACGCCGGCGCTCCCGACGGAACCGTCTTCGCGGTGGACGGGCGGGATCCGGCGGGCTGGTGAGCCCGTCTGCCGGATCACGCCGACCGGGTCGGGGCAGGGCCGGTCGCCAGGCCCCGGGCCGCCGGCGGGCGGGCCGCCCCCGCGTCGGCCGGCGGGATCCGGCCGGGCGGTTCGCCCTTGCGCCGACGCGCCGAAGGCCGCCTCCGCGGTGCGGAGACGGCCCTCACGGCAACACCGGGCGGACGTCAGCCGAGCTTCGACACGTCCCGCACGGCGCCCTTGTCGGCGCTCGTCGCCATGGCGGCGTAGGCGCGCAGCGCGGCGGACACCTTGCGCTCGCGGTTCTTCGGGGCGTAGACGCCGCCGAGGGCCGCCTCGCGCCGGGCCAGCTCGGCATCGTCGACGAGGAGCTCGATCGTGCGGTTCGGGATGTCGATGCGGATGCGGTCGCCGTCCTCGACCAGGGCGATCGTGCCGCCGGACGCCGCCTCGGGCGAGGCGTGGCCGATCGACAGGCCCGAGGTGCCGCCGGAGAAGCGGCCGTCGGTGACCAGCGCGCAGGTCTTGCCGAGGCCGCGGCCCTTGAGGAAGGACGTCGGGTAGAGCATCTCCTGCATGCCCGGGCCGCCCTTGGGACCCTCGTAGCGGATGACGACGACGTCGCCGTCGGTCACCTGCTTGTTGAGGATCTTCTCGACGGCCTCCTCCTGCGACTCGCAGACGACCGCCGGGCCCTCGAAGGTCCAGATCGACTCGTCGACCCCGGCCGTCTTGACCACGCAGCCGTCGACGGCGAGGTTGCCGCGCAGGACGGCGAGGCCGCCGTCCTTGCTGTAGGCGTGCTCGGCGGAGCGGATGCAGCCGCCCTCGGCGTCCTGGTCCAGCGCCTCCCAGCGCTCGGACTGGGAGAAGGCCTCGGCGGAGCGGACGCAGCCGGGGGCCGCGTGCCACAGTTCCAGGGCTTCGGGGGAGGGCGAGCCGGCGCGGACGTCCCACGTCTTCAGCCAGTCCCCGAGGGACGGGCTGTGCACCGAGTGCACGTCCTCGTTGAGCAGGCCCGCGCGGTGCAGTTCGCCGAGCAGGGCGGGGATGCCGCCGGCGCGGTGCACGTCCTCCATGTAGTACGTGCGGTCCTTCGCGACGTTCGGCGCCACCTTCGCCAGGCAGGGCACGCGGCGCGAGACCTCGTTGATCTCCTCCAGGCCGAACGGGACGCCCGCCTCCTGGGCGGCGGCGAGGAGGTGCAGGATCGTGTTGGTCGAGCCGCCCATCGCGATGTCGAGGGCCATCGCGTTCTCGAAGGCCGCGATGGTGGCGATGTTGCGCGGCAGGACCGTCTCGTCGTCCTGCTCGTAGTAGCGGCGGGTGATGTCCATCACCGTGCGGCCGGCGTCCTCGTACAGCGCCCTGCGGGCGGTGTGGGTGGCCAGGACCGAGCCGTTGCCGGGGAGCGAGAGGCCGATGGCCTCGGTCAGGCAGTTCATCGAGTTGGCGGTGAACATGCCGGAACAGGAGCCGCAGGTCGGACAGGCGTTCTCCTCGATGCGGAGGATGTCCTCGTCCGAGATCTTGTCGTTGACGGCGTCGGAGATCGCGTCGACCAGGTCGAGCGTGCGGACCGTGCCGTCGACGAGCGTGGCGCGGCCGGACTCCATCGGGCCGCCGGACACGAACACCGTGGGGATGTTCAGCCGCAGGGCCGCGTTCAGCATGCCCGGGGTGATCTTGTCGCAGTTGGAGATGCAGATCAGGGCGTCCGCGCAGTGCGCCTCGACCATGTACTCCACGCTGTCCGCGATCAGGTCGCGGGAGGGCAGGCTGTAGAGCATGCCGCCGTGGCCCATCGCGATGCCGTCGTCGACGGCGATCGTGTTGAACTCGCGCGGGATGCCGCCGGCCTCCCGGATGGCCTCGCTGACGATCCGGCCGACCGGCTGGAGGTGCGTGTGGCCGGGCACGAACTCGGTGAAGCTGTTCGCCACCGCGATGATCGGCTTCCGGCCGATGTCCGCACCGGGTACACCGGAGGCGCGCATAAGGGCGCGGGCGCCCGCCATGTTGCGTCCGTGGGTGACTGTGCGGGACCTCAGCTCGGGCATCGTCGCTCGCTCCTTCAGACGGGTGTGGCTGTTAATGAGCGTACGCCGGTCATCCAGGGGGCGGGACGAGGTGTCCGGAATGCGGGACGCATGTCTCGGCGCCGGCGGCCGTCACGGGCCGGTCAGGTGCCCCTGCACGACCGGCGCCACGCGCGCGATGATCTGTTCCAGGTCCGCCGAGGCCAGCGGCTCCACCTTGATCACGTACCGCAGCATCGCGCAGCCCACCAGCTGCGCCGCGGCCAGCTCGGCGCGCAGCTCGGCGTCCGGCAGGTCGAGCTGGGAGGCGATGCGGCGCAGCAGCTGGGAGGCGACCAGACGGCGGAAGACGGCGGCCGCGGTGTCGTTGTTCACGGCGGAGCGCACGATCGCCAGCAGCGGCTTGCGGGTGGTGGGGTTCTCCCACACGCCGAGGATGAAGCGGGCGAGACGTTCGCCGACCTGGTCCGGCGGGCCGTCGGCGACCGCGGTCGGCGCGTTGAGCGCGGGCGCGAAGGCCACCTCGATCGCGGCCTCGAAGACCTGCTCCTTGGTGCCGAAGTAGTGGTGGACCAGCGCCGAGTCCACGCCGGCCGCCTTGGCGATCCCGCGCACGGACGTCTTGTCGTAGCCCCGCTCGGAGAACTCCTCGCGGGCGGCGGTCAGGATGCGGTCGCGGGTGTCGGCCGACTCGGCCCGCGGGGGCCGGCCGCGCCCGCGGGCGGTGACGCCGGTCATCGGCGGCGCGCCTTCGCCGACGACCGGCGCGACGACCGGGCCGACGGCGCGGACGACGGGGACGGGGGAGCCGACGAGGACGACGGAGCCGACTGAGCCGACGCGGACGAGACGGAGGAGTGGGGCCCGGGCGACGACGGGGCGGAGGACCGGGCCGAGGACGACGACGAGGCCGACGCGAGGTGCAGACGCGTGAAGGCCAGTGCCTCCGCCAGGTCGGCCTCCCGTTCGGCGCCGGACATCGCCCGCCGGGTGTTGACCTCTATGACCACGTGCCCGTCGAAACCGGTCAGCGCGAGCCGCTCCAGAAGTTCGGCACAGGGCTGGGAGCCGCGGCCGGGCACCAGGTGCTCGTCCTTCGCCGAACCGTTTCCGTCGGCGAGATGGACGTGGCCCAGCCGGTCGGCCATGCGGTCGACCATCTGCATGGCGTCCGTGCGGGACGTCGCGGCGTGGCTGAGGTCGATGGTGAAGTGCCGGTAGTCGTCCTTCGTGACGTCCCAGTCGGGCGCGTACGCGAGCATCTCGCGGTCGCGGTAGCGCCACGGGTACATGTTCTCGACGGCGAACCGCACATCCGTCTCGTCCGCCATCCGCCAGATGCCGGTGACGAAGTCGCGCGCGTACTGGCGCTGCCACCGGAACGGCGGGTGGACGACGACGGTGCTCGCGCCGAGCCGCTCGGCGGCCGCGCGGGCCCGCTGGAGCTTGGTCCACGGGTCGGTCGACCACACCCGCTGCGTGATGAGCAGGCAGGGGGCGTGCACGGCGAGGATGGGGATCCGGTGGAAGTCGCTGAGTCTGCGCAGCGCGTCGATGTCCTGGCTGACGGGATCGTTCCAGACCATGACCTCGACGCCGTCGTATCCGAGGCGCGCGGCGATCTCGAAGGCCGTCGCCGTCGACTCCGGATAGACCGAGGCAGTCGACAGGGCGACCTTCGCATCCGGGATCCGCACGACTGGCTCTGCCATGGGGGACAGGTTACGGGGTGGGATCGGGTGGGTGCGGGGCACCTGCGGCCCCGGACGCCCGCGCGCAGTTGTGCCGTCGCGCCGTCCCGCACGTCGTTCCGCTGCCGAGTCCGCCGCACTGTCGGGTCCGTCACGTCCGTCACGTCCGTCACGTCGCCCCGGTCCGGCAGGCGGCCACCGTCCGTCATGCCGGCCCTGCCCGCCGGGCCGCCCCCGTCTCTCAGGTGGACGCCATGTGATCGAGTTTGCGCAGGATGACGCCCTCCCTGAGCGCCCAGGGGCAGACCTCCAGCGTCTCGACGCCGAACAGGTCCATCGCGCCCTCGGCCACCAGCGCGCCCGCCACGAGCTGGCTCGCACGGCCCTCCGAGACGCCCGGGAGCGCCGCCCGCTGGGCCGACGTCATCCCGGCCAGGCGGGGCACCCAGGCTTCCAGGGAGCCGCGCTTGAGCTGACGCTGGGTGTACGGGCCGTCGGCGGACCGGGCCGCGCCGGCGATGCGGGCGAGCTGCCTGAAGGTCTTCGACGTGGCGACCACGTGGTCGGGAGCGCCGAAGCGGGCGAACTCGCCGACCGTGCGGGCGATCTGCGCGCGGGCGTGGCGGCGCAGGGCTCGTATGTCCTCGGGGGCGGGCGGGTCGCCGGGCAGCCAGCCCGCGGTCAGCCGGCCCGCGCCGAGCGGCAGCGACACAGCCGCGTCGGGCTGCTCGTCGATGCCGTACGCGATCTCCAGGGAGCCGCCGCCGATGTCCAGGACCAGCAGCTTTCCGGCCGACCAGCCGAACCAGCGGCGGGCGGCGAGGAAGGTGAGCCGGGCCTCCTCGGCGCCGCTGAGGACCTGGAGCTCGACGCCGGTCTCGGCCTGCACGCGCGCGAGGACGTCGTCGGCGTTGGTGGCCTCGCGCACGGCGGAGGTCGCGAAGGGCAGCAGATCCTCGACGCCCTTGTCCTCGGCCGCCTGGAGGGCGTCCTTGACGACGCCGATCAGTTTGTCGACGCCCTCGGGGCCGATCGCTCCGTCCTCGTCGAGGAGTTGGGCAAGGCGCAGTTCCGCCTTGTGCGAGTGCGCGGGCAGCGGGCAAGCGCCCGGGTGTGCGTCCACCACCAGCAGATGCACCGTGTTCGATCCCACGTCGAGGACACCGAGTCTCATGCAGGGAACGCTACTGCCCGCCGGGCGATCACGGTGGTGCGGGGCGAAACGCCTCGTCGAGAAGGTGATGGCCGGGCGGTGGACGACGTCCCCGAAGCGGCTCCCGGCGACTTACCCTGGACGGGTGCCAAAGACGAACAAGGCGAAGGCCGACAAACCGACCGCCGGCCCTTCCCGGGCGAAGCCGGTGAAGCCGCCGAGGAAGTCCAGGAAGGACCCGGCGGCGAAGGCTACGGCTGCCGACGAGAAGGGCCTGGACTTCGCCCGCGCGTGGGTGGAGTTCCCGGACCCGGCGGACGCCGAGCAGGTCTTCCGGTGTGATCTGACCTGGCTGACCTCACGTTGGAACTGCATCTTCGGCAGCGGCTGCCAGGGCATCCAGGCGGGCCGCGCGGACGACGGATGCTGCTCGCTGGGCGCCCACTTCTCCGATGAGGACGACGAGAAGCGCGTCGCCGGGCATGTGGCGAGGCTCACCCCCGACATCTGGCAGCACCACGCCGAGGGCGAGCGCGGCGGCTGGGTCTCGCAGGACGAGGAGGGCTCCCGCCAGACCCGCCCGTTCAACGGCTCCTGCATCTTCCAGAACCGTCCGGGGTTCGCGGGCGGCGCCGGCTGCTCGCTGCACATCCTGGCCCTGCGCGAGGGCCGCGAGCCCCTGGAGACCAAGCCGGACGTCTGCTGGCAGCTTCCGGTGCGGCGGACGTACGACTGGATCGACCGGCCCGACGACACGCGCGTGCTGCAGGTGTCGATCGGCGAGTACGACCGGCGTGGCTGGGGCCCGGGCGGCCACGACCTGCACTGGTGGTGCACGTCGGCGACCTCGGCGCACGGCGCGGGCGACCCGGTGTACGTGTCGTACCGCCCGGAACTGACCGAGCTGATGGGCAAGGCCGGCTACGACCGCCTGGTCGAACTGTGCGAGGAACGCCTCGCCGCGCAGTTGCCGCTGCTGGCGCCGCATCCGGCGGACCCGGTCGACGCGGTCGACCCGGTGCCGCCCGTCGGCTGACCTCACGACGGGCTGTCGCCGGCCTTGACGCCCGGCGACCTGCCCGCGACCCGGGTCTACGACGTCGCCGGGCCCGGCGGGTCGCCGTCCCCGCTCGGGGACGGGCTGTCCGGGGCGGACGGGGACGGGTCGCCGGGACTGGGCTCCGGATCGGCCGAGGCGGGCGGGGCCGTCGGGGCGGGGTCCGCCGAGGGCGCGGTCGTCGGGGTCGGCGCCGGGCCGGACGTGGAGGGCGGGTCGCCGGGGCCCGGACCGTGGCCGTGGCCGTGGCCGGGGTGCGACGGCCCGGGGTGCGACGCGCCGGGGGCGGTGCCGTAGCCCTCGATGGAGACGACGGCGCCCGCCGGGGCGATCGCCACCCGCGCGTGCCAGTGCCCGGAGGGTTCGCGCAGGGGGTCGACGTAGACCTTGACCGTCACCGACTCGCCGGGCTTCAGGGTGCCCGCGGAACGGCTCAGGTAGAGCCAGGGGGCGGGAGTGGTGGCCGACCAGCGGATCGGCTCCTCCGCTTCCGCGGACGCGGCGAGGGTGACGAGGGTGGTGTCGCCGCTGGTGACGGCCGTCACGGAGAGCCGGCCGGAGGCGCCGCGGCCGAGTCCGCTGACGCTGATGACCTCCACGGAGACGTCCGGTCGGCCGCTCCTGGACGGATCGACGCCGGGGCGGGTGGTCACGTTCCCGGCGTTCTCGTACCCGCCCCCCGTCTCGCCGTCGAAGCTGCCGGGGCCGTGCGCCTCGCCGGCGCTGGCCGAGCGGCCCTCGGCCCCCTCCCCCGTCGGCGTGCCGCGATAGGCCGCCCACAGGGCGATCACGGGGGCGGCGACGACGGTGGCGACGACGGTCGTCGTGACGGCACGCGCGCGGAGCCGCTCCCGGCGGGCGGCGCGGTCCTTGGGGTCCATCGGGAAGCCGCGCCGGTCGTAGCGCGGGACCACGACCCCCCGCGCGCGGGCGAGGCGGGCCATGGCGACGTGCAGCTGCGCGCGGGGCGCTTCCAGGACCGGCAGCTCGGAGGGGGTGACGCCGGCGCCGGGCCAGCGGCCGGGGACGGCCCGCTCGGCGGCGCGACGGCAGTGGGGGCAGTCGTCGACGTGCCGGACGAGCTCGCGGCGCAGGGCGGCGCTCAGCACGAGCTGGTTCTCCCCGGCGAGGCGGCTCACACCGGGGCAGCCGCCGGTCTCCACGACGGCGAGCGCCGCGCGCGTGCGCTCGACCTCACAGGCGGCGGAGGCGAGCAGTTCGCGGGCGGCGGCGAGATCCCTGCCGAGCACGGCGGCGACCTCGTGCGCGGCCAGGTGGTGGCGCACGGCCAGTTCCAGCGCCTCGCGCTGCTCCGGGGAGGTGCCGGCGGCCTCCGGCCAGGCGAGCAGGGCGAGTTCGCGCCGCTGCTGCTCCTGGAGTTCGTCGCAGCCGGGTGGCGCGGAGGAAAGAGGGGTCGCTGCGGCGGACGCCGAGGGCGCGACGGACGCGGCGGAAGAGGCGGCGGCGGTCGGAGCTGCGGGTGTCGGGGGCGTCATGGACGCCGGGGACGCCGGGGACGGCGCACGCTTCCTGGTCTGCCGGTGGTGGCCCCCGTCGCGCCGCGCGGCGTGCGTGCTCCGACGTTTCTGCTTGGCCTCGCCGAGCTTGCGCAGACAGGCCCAGCGGGCCAGCGCGTACAGCCAGGCCCGGCGGTCGCCCGCCGCGTCCGGCATCCGCTGGCCGCGCCGCTCGGCGAACGCGAGGGCGTCCCCCAGGGCGGCGACGGCCGCGTCGTGGTCGCACAGGACGGACAGACAGTAGGTGAACAGGCCGTCCAGGTACGGCTCGTAGCGCGCGGGCGGCCGCTGCGCGGGCGTGCGCGCCGCAGCGGTGTCGCGCGCCTCCCGGTGCGCCCGGTGCGCGCCGGTCGTGCGGGTCGAGGTTTCCGGGCTGCTGCTCATCACCCGTGCGACCGTAGGCGGCGCGGAACGAGGTCCACTTGTCCCTTGAGTCCTTTTAATCCGTACGGGTGAAACGATCCCTCATAAGGGGACAGCGGAGGGGGGTCCCATGGCCCGTTCGTGACGGGGCGTGGCCGGATCACAGGGGGTGTCACTCGTTCCCCGGCGCGCGCCCCCGCGCGCGTGCGGTGGCTGAGCGACAGCGCGGGGCCTCCGGGGGAGCCCGGTCGTCCACTGGCGCGTCCGGCTGTCAGTGGCGGCGGCTACGGTTTCCCCATGGCTGCCCGTACGAAGACCACCAAGGACCGACCGTCCTACCGCTGCACGGAGTGCGGCTGGCAGACGGCCAAGTGGCTCGGCCGCTGCCCCGAGTGCCAGGCGTGGGGGACGGTCGAGGAGTACGGCGCGCCCGCGGTCCGCACGACGACGCCGGGCCGGGTCACCACCTCCGCGGTGCCCATCGGCCAGGTCGACGGCCGCCAGGCCACCGCCCGCCCCACCGGCGTGCCCGAGCTGGACCGCGTCCTGGGCGGCGGGCTCGTGCCCGGCGCGGTCGTGCTGCTGGCCGGGGAGCCCGGCGTCGGCAAGTCGACGCTCCTGCTCGACGTGGCGGCCAAGTCGGCCAGCGACGAACACCGCACGCTCTACGTCACCGGCGAGGAGTCCGCGTCCCAGGTCCGCCTGCGCGCCGACCGCATCGGCGCCATCGACGACCATCTGTACCTGGCGGCCGAGACCGATCTGTCGGCCGTCCTCGGCCACTTGGACGCCGTGAAGCCGTCCCTGCTGATCGTGGACTCCGTGCAGACGGTGGCCTCTCCGGAGATCGACGGAGCGCCCGGCGGCATGGCCCAGGTCCGCGAGGTCGCGGGAGCCCTGATCCGCGCCTCCAAGGAACGCGGCATGTCCACGCTCCTGGTGGGCCATGTCACGAAGGACGGCGCGATCGCCGGCCCCCGCCTCCTCGAACACCTCGTGGACGTCGTCCTGAGCTTCGAGGGCGACCGGCACGCGCGGCTGCGCCTGGTGCGCGGCGTCAAGAACCGTTACGGCGCCACCGACGAGGTCGGCTGCTTCGAACTGCACGATGAGGGCATTACCGGCCTTGCGGACCCGAGCGGACTTTTCCTGACCCGTCGTGACGAACCGGTCCCGGGCACCTGTCTGACGGTCACCCTGGAAGGCCGCCGCCCCCTGGTCGCCGAAGTGCAGGCGCTCACCGTGGACTCCCAGATCCCCTCGCCCCGGCGCACGACGTCCGGCCTGGAGACCTCCCGCGTCTCCATGATGCTGGCCGTCCTGGAGCAGCGCGGCCGGATCAGCGCGCTCGGCAAACGGGACATCTACTCGGCGACGGTCGGCGGGGTGAAGCTCTCGGAGCCCGCCGCGGACCTGGCCATCGCCCTCGCCCTGGCCTCCGCCGCGAGCGACACCCCGCTGCCCAAGAACCTCGTCGCGATCGGCGAGGTGGGCCTCGCGGGCGAGGTCAGAAGGGTCACGGGCGTCCAGCGCAGGCTCTCCGAGGCCCATCGCCTGGGCTTCACCCACGCGCTCGTGCCGGGCGATCCGGGAAAGATCCCGGCGGGCATGAAGGTCCTGGAAGTGGCGGACATAGGAGACGCCCTGCGGGTCCTGCCGCGTTCCCGTCGCCGAGACGCCCCCCGGGAGTCGGAGGACCGCCGGTAGACTTTGCCCTGGTCTCGCCCGTCCGTACGAAACGAGTGCGCGAAACGGGAGCGTCCCAGACCTGTGACCGGAGGAGTGCAGTGGCAGCCAACGACCGGGCGGCAGCTCCCGGAAAGTCCGGTGGGAGTTCCGGTGCCGACGGCCTGATGCGTGCCGCGCTGAGCGCGGTGGCTCCCGGCACGGCCCTGCGCGACGGCCTGGAGAGGATCCTCCGCGGCAACACCGGCGGGCTCATCGTGCTGGGCTCCGACAAGACGGTCGAGGCGATGTGCACGGGCGGGTTCGTCCTGAACGTCGAGTTCGCGGCCACGCGCCTGCGTGAGCTGTGCAAGCTCGACGGCGGCATCGTGGTCTCCTCCGACCTGTCCAAGATCCTCCGGGCGGGCGTCCAGCTCGTGCCGGACCCCATGATCCCCACGGAGGAGACGGGCACCCGGCACCGCACGGCGGACCGGGTCAGCAAGCAGGTCGGCTACCCGGTCGTCTCGGTCTCCCAGTCCATGCGCCTGATCGCCCTGTACGTCGACGGGCAGCGCCGCGTCCTGGAGGACTCCGCGGCGATCCTGTCCCGCGCGAACCAGGCGCTGGCCACCCTGGAGCGCTACAAGCTCCGCCTGGACGAGGTCGCGGGAACGTTGTCAGCGCTGGAGATCGAGGACCTGGTGACGGTCCGGGACGTCTCCGCGGTGGCACAGCGCCTGGAGATGGTCCGCCGCATCGCCACCGAGATCGCCGAATACGTGGTCGAACTGGGCACGGACGGGCGACTGCTCGCCCTTCAGCTCGACGAGTTGATCGCAGGCGTGGAGCCGGAGCGCGAGCTGGTGGTCCGCGACTACGTCCCCGAGCCCACGGCCAAGCGTTCCCGCACGGTCGACGAGGCGCTCTACGAGCTGAACGCGCTGTCCCACGCCGAGCTGCTCGAAATGTCCACCGTGGCCCGCGCATTGGGCTACACCGGCTCGCCCGAGGCGCTCGACTCGGCGGTCTCCCCGCGCGGCTTCCGCCTGCTGGCGAAGGTGCCTCGTCTCCCCGGCGCCATCATCGACCGCCTGGTCGAGCACTTCGGCGGCCTGCAGAAACTCCTCGCCGCGAGCGTCGACGACCTGCAGACGGTGGACGGCGTGGGCGAGGCGCGGGCCAGGAGCGTCCGCGAGGGCCTGTCCCGGCTGGCGGAGTCGTCGATCCTGGAGCGCTACGTCTGACCGACGGGTCCGGTCGACGGGTCCGGTCGACATGGTCTACGGGTCCGGCCGGCACGTCCGACCGGTTCGACCGTTCGGGCCGGCACGTCTGACCGATCCGGCGAGCCCGGCGGGCTGCGGCGAGCCCGGCGGGCTGCGGCGAGCCCGGCGGGCTGCGGCGGGCCCGGCTCGATCGGCCGCCCCTGCTTGCTGGACCGCTGCGGTCCGCCGGGCTTCCGGCCGGCCGGTGGCCGCCCCGAGACCGACCCCCTGTGCAGCCGGTCCAGTCGCTTCAGCCGCTTCAGCCGCTTCAGTCGCTCTTCAGCACGAAAGACGTCTGCGCTTTCGCGAACCCGGGGGCCTTGGCCTCCACCAGATACGTGCCCGCTCCCGCCGTCCCCGCCGGAGGCGTGGCGCACTGCGGTGCGCTCGGCTTGCGGTCCCACTTGAGGGTGTACGTGAAGCTGCTTCCGGCCGGCACCCGGTACAGCAGGCTCCCGGCTCCCTTGGGGCAGTCCGCGGACGACCAGTAGTCGTCGTCGCCGTCCGCCTTCGTGATCGTCAACACCGCGGCCTTGGGCCCGAGATCGACCTTGCAGTCGGCGGCCGAGCTGTTCTTGGCCGTCAGCCGGAAGGTGGGGGTCTCGTCCGGCGAGTACGCGTTGCGGACGCTGCGCAGCGTCAAGGTGACCGCGCCCGGCGTGCAGTTGGGCAGCGTCGTCCCGGCCGGCAGCGTCGTGGCCGTGCCGCCGTCGCCGCCGATGGCACCGGCGCCGCCGCTGCCGCTCGCGCTGCCGTTCGCGCCGTCGTCGATGTCGCCCGAGCCGTCCGAGCCACCGGCGCCGGCGCCGCCGCCCGAGCCCGCACCGGATCCGGTGCCCGAGCCGGATCCGCCGGTGGCCCCGGCGCTCGACTCGTCCCGCCCGCCCGGGTTTTGGCTGATCGCGGGCCCCGACCCGGGCGGTCCCGGCGTGATGGAGGAGGCGGGGTTCTTGCCGCCGCCCCCGTCGGCGCCGTTCCTGCCGCCGCCTCCGCCCGACGTCATCGCCCACAGGACCAGCAACGCCAACAGGGCGAACACGGACAGCAGTACGGCCCTCCGTCGCCAGTAGATGGAGGAGGGAAGCGGCCCGACCGGATTGCGCAGTGATCCCACGGCCCAAACTGTACGAGAGATCGAAGCGTTCGCTGGCCCCACCCGCCGCCGGGAACACAACTTTTCCGGATCATCATTTCGGAAGCCGCCCTCCCCGCACTCGACTTCGTCCCCCGGGACCGCCCCTCCATTGCCGATCGCACTCATTGCAGCTCTGGCCATGGCCGCGCGCCCGCGCGGGAAGCGCCGCCGGCGGGCGACCCGGCCGAGTGGCGGTACACGCGCGTGCCCCGGTGCGCATGGCAGGATCGGTAGGGCCATGACTGCCCCCACGAAGCCCCCGCACAGCAGCAGCCCCGCCCGCGAGCACGTCGGCGCCGCCGCCGACGCCTCCGGAGCGGATCTGCACGCCCCGGTCATCCACTGGTTCGACGACCACGCCCGCGACCTCCCCTGGCGGCGCCCCGAGGCCGGGGCGTGGGGTGTGATGGTCAGCGAGTTCATGCTCCAGCAGACGCCGGTCAGCCGCGTCCTGCCGGTCTACGAGCAGTGGCTCGCCCGCTGGCCGCGCCCCGCCGACCTCGCCGCGGAGGCCCCCGGCGAGGCCGTGCGCGCCTGGGGGCGGCTCGGCTACCCGCGCCGCGCCCTGCGGCTGCACGGCGCCGCGGTGGCGATAACGGAACGGCACGGCGGCGACGTCCCGTCCGACCATGCGCAGCTCCTGGCGCTGCCCGGCATCGGCGAGTACACGGCCGCGGCCGTCGCCTCCTTCGCGTACGGCCAGCGACACGCCGTCCTGGACACCAATGTCCGCCGCGTCTTCGCGCGCGCCGTCAGAGGTGTGCAGTACCCGCCGAACGCCACCACGGCAGCCGAGCGCAAGCTGGCCCGCACCCTGCTCCCCGACGACGAGCGGACGGCCGCGCGCTGGGCCGCCGCGTCCATGGAGCTCGGCGCGCTCGTCTGCACGGCCAGGAACGAGACGTGCGTGCGGTGCCCCATCGCCGCGCAGTGCGCCTGGCGGCTCGCGGGCAAGCCGGAGCACGACGGCCCGCCGCGCCGCGGCCAGACCTACGCCGGCACCGACCGACAGGTCAGGGGCAAGCTGCTCGCCGTCCTGCGCGAGGCGCACGCGCCCGTGCCGCAGGCCGCCCTCGACCGCGTGTGGCACGAGCCGGTGCAACGCGCGCGTGCGCTGGACGGGCTCGTCGCGGACGGACTGGTGGAGCCGCTGGAGGGCGGGCTGTACCGCCTGCCCCTTACCTGACGCATGGTCAGTTCACAGTCGGGAGGCTTCGTCACGGCCGTCGTCGGCGTTCGTCACGGCCGTCTTCGGGCGTTTGTCACGCCCGGCGCATGGACGAATCCCCCCATAGTCCGGCGATCCGACCTTTCCCCTTACCCCGAACCTCTCTCCGTTACACAACCGACGGACAGCTGAGCGCTAGCCGAAGGCTGCTTCGGACAGCGCCGTGACAACACCTCCGTAGCTTCATCTGCGTACCCGGCGGAGTCACGGCGGGCGGCAGACCACAAGCAGTGAACCGGCGGCGACCACCGTCGGAACGGGGAATCGGAGGCGGTTGACCATGGCGCAGGGCGAGGTGCTCGAGTTCGAGGAATACGTCCGCACGCGGCAGGACGCGCTGCTGCGCAGCGCCCGTCGGCTCGTCCCGGACCCGGTCGACGCCCAGGACCTGCTGCAGACCGCGCTGGCCCGGACGTACGGCCGCTGGGACGGCATCGCGGACAAGCGGCTCGCGGACGCCTACCTTCGCCGGGTCATGATCAACACGCGGACCGAGTGGTGGCGCGCCCGCAAGCTCGAGGAAGTGCCGACCGAGCAGCTCCCCGACGCCCGTGTGGACGACTCCACCGAGCAGCACGCCGACCGCGCCCTGCTGATGGACGCGATGAAGGTGCTCGCACCCAAACAGCGAAGCGTCGTCGTACTGCGACACTGGGAGCAGATGTCCACGGAGGAGACGGCCGCCGCCCTCGGCATGTCGGCCGGAACGGTCAAGAGCACGCTGCACCGGGCGCTCGCCCGGCTCCGCGAGGAGCTGGAGGCCCGCGATCTGGACGCACGCGCGCTGGAGCGTGAGGAGCGGGAGCGTTGCGCGGCGGCCTGACCCAGGCCGGGCCCACACCGGCCCGAGGCACCATCCAGGCGGTGATCACGGGAACGACCGTGCTCGCCGCCCTCGGCCTTTTCGTCTCCGCCTGCGGCACCGGCGGCACCGGCGCCCGCGACGAGGGCCCGGCCCACGTCGACACGGCGGTGGGCGCCACGGCCTCGCCCTCGGCCGCCCCCACCGGCCCCCCGGACCGGAAGGACGCGGTACGTCTCGTCAAGGACGACCCCGCGGTCTCGGCGGAGGTCAAGAGCGAGCTGAAGCCCTGCGTGGGCGACGAGTACCCGGTCGACGTGTCGTACGGGGACCTCACCGGCGGCTCCGGGGACGACCTGATCGTCAACGTGCTCACCTGCGGTGACGCCGTCGGCGTCGGCTCCTACGTGTACCGGGAGGAGGGCGACGGCTACGCGAACGTCTTCAAGGCGGAGGAGCCTCCGGTCTACGCGGAGATAGACCGCGGCGATCTGGTGGTGACCAAGCAGGTGTACGAGAAGGGCGACCCCGTCTCCAGCCCCTCCGGGGAGAACGTGCTCACCTACCGCTGGGTCGCCGGCCGCTTCCTCAAGGAGTTCAGCTGGCACAACGACTACAGCAGCGTCGTCGGCGGGGCGCCCACACCGGTGCCGACGACCGGCTGACCTGCCCGGGAGCGGCCGGGCGAAGGAAATTCGCAGGGGCGTGAACCGATCGGGCCCTCCGTTGCGATCATCTGGTGGAGGGGCGAGAGCGGTCGAGGTCACGCGGGCAGTGAACGCTCGCGGCGTTCCACGCGTCCCCCCAAGGGGCGTCCCTGACAGCGAGCGGACAGAAACCCGACAGACTGACCACCGGCAGACTGGCGACCGGCGGGCTGGCGGCCGACGGACGCGACCGACAGGCTGGCCACCATCAGACCGCTGACCGGCCGGTCGGCGATCGACAGGCGCCCCCGCCGACACGCACACGAGCACGCAACGAGAACTGAGAGCACCGGGATGGCAGACCAGACCCACGTTCTGTTCGTCGAGGACGACGACGTCATCCGCGAGGCCACCCAGCTCGCCCTGGAGCGGGACGGCTTCGCGGTCACCGCGATGCCCGACGGCCTGTCCGGGCTGGAGGCCTTCCGCGCCGACCGCCCCGACATCGCGCTGCTGGACGTCATGGTGCCGGGCCTGGACGGCGTGAGCCTGTGCCGGCGCATCCGGGACGAGTCCACCGTGCCGGTGATCATGCTGTCCGCGCGCGCCGACTCCATCGACGTCGTCCTGGGGCTGGAGGCCGGTGCCGACGACTATGTGACCAAGCCGTTCGACGGCGCCGTCCTGGTCGCCAGGATCCGTGCCGTGCTGCGCAGGTTCGGTCACGCGGGCGGCGGCGACCGCACCGAGCCCGACGCCGCCCCCGCCGGCGGAGTGCTGACCTTCGGCGACCTGGACGTCGACACGGAGGGCATGGAGGTGCGCCGGGCCGGGCAGCCGGTGGCGCTGACCCCGACCGAGATGCGCCTGCTGCTGGAGTTCTCCTCCGCTCCGGGCACCGTCCTGTCGCGCGACAAACTGCTGGAGCGGGTGTGGGACTACGGCTGGGGCGGCGACACCCGGGTCGTCGACGTCCATGTGCAGCGGCTGCGCACGAAGATCGGCCAGGACCGCATCGAGACGGTCCGCGGCTTCGGCTACAAGTTGAAGGCCTGAGCGGGGCGGAGACAGAAGTATGCGGGGGATGATCCGGCACCGGCGTCCGGCCCGTGCGGAGGGAATAAGCCTCCGCACGGGTCTGCGATGGAAGCTGAGCGCGGCGATCGCGCTGGTCGGCGCACTGGTGGCGATCGCGCTCAGCCTGGTCGTGCACAACGCCGCGCGCGTGTCCATGCTGGACAACGCGCGCGATCTCGCCGACGAGCGCGTCCAGATCGCGCAGCGCAACTACGAGCAGTCGGGGCGGCCCAACTTCTACTTCCCCAACATCAAGATCGACGACTCCAGCCTGCCGCCCGCGTTGCGCGAGAAGGTCCGCGACGGCCGCCGGGCCACGTTCGTCTCCGACCGCAGGGGCGGTGAGCCGGACATCTGGGCGGCCGTGCCGGTCAAGGACGGACATGTGCTGTCCCTGCACACCGGGTTCACCGACCGCAGCACGGACATCCTCAAAGACCTCGACCAGGCCCTGGTGATCGGCTCCATCGCGGTCGTCCTCGGCGGCAGCGCGGTCGGCGTGCTCATCGGCGGTCAGATGTCGCGCCGGCTGCGCAAGGCGGCGGCCGCGGCCAACCAGGTCGCCAAGGGCGAGACGGACGTCCGCGTGCGGGACGCGATAGGCGGGGTCGTACGGGACGAGACCGACGACCTGGCGAGCGCGGTGGACGCCATGGCGGACACCTTGCAGGCGCGGCTGGAGGCCGAGCGCCGGGTCACCGCGGACATCGCGCACGAACTGCGCACCCCGGTGACGGGACTGCTGACGGCGGCCGAGCTGCTGCCGCCCGGCCGGCCGACCGAGCTGGTGCTCGACCGGGCCAAGGCCATGCGCACCCTCGTCGAGGACGTCCTGGAGGTGGCCCGGCTGGACGGCGCCTCGGAGCGTGCCGAGCTGCAGGACATCGTGCTCGGCGAGTTCGTGTCCCGCCGGGTCGCGGCCAAGGACCCGGACGTCGAGGTGCGGGTGGTGCACGAGTCGATGGTCACGACCGACCCGCGCCGCCTGGAGCGGGTGCTGTTCAACCTGCTGGCCAACGCGGCCCGGCACGGCAAGCCGCCCATCCAGGTCACCGTCGAGGGCCGGGTCATCCGGGTCCGCGACCACGGCCCCGGGTTCCCCGAGGACCTGCTCGCCGAGGGGCCGAGCCGCTTCCGTACCGGCAGCGCCGACCGGGCGGGACACGGACACGGGCTCGGGCTCACCATCGCGGCGGGCCAGGCGCGCGTCCTCGGCGCCCGGCTGACCTTCCGCAACGTGCGGCCCGCGGGAGCCCCGGAGCACATACCGTCCGAGGGCGCCGTGGCCGTGCTGTGGCTGCCCGAGCACGCGCCGACCA
Source organism: Streptomyces rishiriensis (assembly GCF_003112535.1). Taxonomy (GTDB): domain Bacteria; phylum Actinomycetota; class Actinomycetes; order Streptomycetales; family Streptomycetaceae; genus Streptomyces; species Streptomyces rishiriensis. The sequence goes on from NZ_BEWA01000013.1 coordinate 27,375, forward strand.
ACACCGGGAGCTACGCGACGATGCCGTGACGCCCGCCGCCGGCCGTCGCCGTCACCCCGGCCGTCGCCGTCACCGGGGCTGGCGCCGTCACCGTCGCATGGTCTTCGGCGTTGCCACTGCCGTTGCCGTCGCCGCGTCTTCGCCGTCGGCGTCCCGCGTCGGCGTCGCCATTGCCGTCGCCGAAGGGCTTCATCGACGCGGCATGAGGAAGGCCCCCGGGGCGGACACCGCCGGAGGCCTTCGTTCAGTGCGAGGTCAGACCGCCTCGACCATGGGCGGCGGCGCGACGGTCGTGCCGTCGCCCGCCTCGTCCGCCTTCTGCGGCCCCGCCCCCTTCAGCGGAACCTCCTTCACGAACACCGCAGCCACCAGCGCGGCGATCGCCACCACAGCGCCCAGCAGGAACGCCGTGTGGGTGCCTGCCGACACCGCGTGCTGGTAGGCCTCCCGGGCGGCCGCCGGCAGCTTGGCCAGGCCGGCCGCGTCCAGCTGCGCGGAGCGCTCGGTGACCTTCGAGCCCAGCGCGCCGGCTCGCTCGGACATCACGTCCTGGACGCGGTTGTTGAACAGCGCGCCCATGATCGCGACACCGAAGGAGGAGCCGAGGGTACGGAAGAGGGTGGTGGACGAGGACGCGACGCCCATGTCCTTCATCTCGACGCTGTTCTGTGCGACCAGCATCGTGATCTGCATCAGGCAGCCCATGCCGAGACCGACCACGGCCATGAAGACGCCGGAGGTGAGGCGGCTGGTCCCGGTGTCCATCGTCGACAGCAGGTACAGACCGATCACCATCAGGACGCTTCCGACGACCGGGAAGACCTTGTACTTGCCGCTGCTCGTGGTCACCCGCCCGGCCACCATCGAGGTGACCAGCATCGCGCCGAGCATCGGCAGGAGCAGCAGCCCGGAGTTGGTCGCGGACGCGCCCTGCACCGACTGCTGGTACAGCGGCAGGAAGAGGGTGGCGCCGAACATCACGAAGCCGGTGATGAAGCCGATGAGCGACATCAGGGTGAAGTTGCGGCTGCGGAAGATGTGCAGCGGCACGATCGGCTCCGCGGCCCTGGTCTGCCAGAACACGAACCCGATGAGCGAGGCGACGCCGATGGCGATGAGCTCCATGATCCGCGCGGAGGTCCAGGCGTACTCCGAGCCGCCCCAGGTGGTGACGAGGACGATGGAGGTGATGCCGAGCGTCAGCAGGCCGGCGCCGAGGTAGTCGATGCGCGACTGCGAGCGCTTCTTCGGCAGGTGCAGGACGACGCTGATCGCGATGAGGGAGACCACGCCGAGCGGCAGGTTGATGTAGAAGGACCAGCGCCAGCCCCAGTTGTCGGTGATGGTGCCGCCGACCAGCGGTCCGCCGATCATCGCGAGCGCCATGACGCCGGCCATCATGCCCTGGTACTTGCCGCGCTCCCGCGGGGGGATCAGGTCGCCGATGATGGCCATGACGCCGACCATCAGACCGCCGGCGCCGAGGCCCTGGATCGCGCGGAACCCGATGAGTTCGCCCATGTTCTGGGCCATGCCGCTCAGCGCGGAGCCGATCAGGAAGATCACGATCGACGTCATGAAGGCGCCCTTGCGCCCGTACATGTCGCCGATCTTGCCCCAGATCGGGGTCGAGGCGGCGGTCGCCAGGGTGTACCCGGTCACCACCCACGAAAGGTGCTCAAGGCCCCCGAGGTCACCGACGATCGTCGGCATCGCGGTGCCCACGATCATGTTGTCGAGCATCGCGAGCATCATCGTGATCATGAGCGCGAGCAGGACGACCCGCACGCTCCTGGGCTGTTTCTCCGGCTCGGTCTCTGGATTCTTCGTGTCCGCCATCGTTCCCACTCCCCTGGGTCCCGCCCCGGACGGCCACTTACTTGCCGCCCGGCTAGTTCAGTACACTGGGAAGGTAGACCCGTCACTAGCCGGGCGTCAAGTAAGTTACTGGTGTCGAACTAGCCGGACGGCAAGTAAGTCTCCGCGGAGCCCCTAGGAGTACGAGGATGGACCGCATCATGGACGGCACCAAGCAGCAGCGTCGCGGCAACACCCGCCAGCGCATCCAGGACGTGGCCCTCGAACTCTTCGCCGAGCAGGGGTACGAGAAGACCTCCCTCCGCGAGATCGCGGAGCGCCTGGACGTCACGAAGGCCGCCCTGTACTACCACTTCAAGACCAAGGAAGAGATCATCGTCGGCATCTTCACGGATCTGACGAAGCCGATCGAAGACCTGATCGAGTGGGGCAAGGAGCAGCCGCACACCCTGGAGACCAAGCACGAGCTCGTACGGCGCTACAGCAAGGCGCTCTCCGAGGCGGCCCCGCTCTTCCGCTTCATGCAGGAGAACCAGGCGACGGTGCGGGAACTCCAGATCGGCGACTCGTTCAAGGACCGCATGCGGGGCCTGCGCGACATCATCATGGATCCCGAGGCGCCCCTCATCGACCAGGTCCGCTGCGTGAGCGCCATCTTCACGCTGCACGCCGGGATGTTCTTCCTGAACGACCTCGACGGCGACCCCGAGGACAAGCGGGCAGCCGTCCTGGAAGTCGCCGTCGATCTGGTGACGCAGGCGCATCACGGCGGCTGACCGCGCGGCCGCGTCACAGCGGCCGATCGCGCACCGGCGTCACGTCGCCCGATCACGCACGGGTCAGACCTTCACGCCCTTGGCGTGCAGGAAGGTGACCGGGTTGATCGCCGAACCGTAGTTGGGGGTCGTGCGGATCTCGAAGTGCAGGTGCGGACCGCTGGAGTTGCCGGTGTTGCCGGACAGCGCGATCTTCTGGCCGGTCTTCACGACCTGGCCGACCTTCACCTCGATGCGCGAGAGGTGGGCGTACTGCGAGTACACGCCGTTGGCGTGCTTGATCACGATGGCGTTGCCGTAGGCCGGGCCGTCGCCGGCGCCGTTGCCGCCGGCCTTGACCACGGTGCCGCCGTGCGCGGCCATGACCTTGGTGCCGCTCGGCACGGCGAAGTCCTGACCGCTGTGGGTGGAGTGCCACATCTTGCCGGCCTGGGCGAACCCGGCGGACAGCGTGTACTTCTTCACCGGGTCTATCCAGGAAGCGGCCGAGACGGCCGTCTTGGCGGTGTGCGCGGCGGCGGGGGCGGCAGCGGACGCCACTCCGGTCCCCAGCACGACCGAGGCGCCCACTGCGGCGACCCCGACGGCCATGCGGGTGCGGAGCAGGGACGTACGGGAAGAACGGAACGTGACGCGCTGGAACATCGAAGACCTCATGGGAACGGGGACAGGGGAAACCACCTGGCGAGAACCTCCGCCGAGGTGGCCATCCCTTGGTAACCCGGAGGCCCATAGACCCCCAAACGTGTGATCTACGACGGAAGCTAGTACTTCATGGCAAAACTTCCTAGTCCTTGACAGATCACCCGTTCCGGACACTTCCGACACCGGCCCGCCGCGAAGGGCCCCGCGAACCGGCACTCTGGATCTCGTGTCCCTTTTGCCCAAGTTCGCGCAGTGACTATCCCGCCTAGTAGGTCTCAAACCGCCTGTGCGGCATGTCACCGGCCGCCCGCCTCAAGGGACTTCGGATGTGACGGCGACTACTCCCTTGCCCCGCACGGCACTTGTGACCCCGGTCACGTCGCGTGCACGGGTCTGTGACCAGCCTCTCATCCACCTCTACCGTCCAGTATCCCGCTGGTTTCCCTCAGGCCACTCCCACCGATCAGCATGCACACGACACTGGCAGCGCAAGGACGCGAGAGGACCCCCACCCATGACCAGAGGCACCTGGATGCGCCGCACAGCCCTGACCGCCGTGGCGACCGCAGCCGTCACGGCGCTGGCCGTCCCGGCCGGCGCCCAGGCCGCGACGGCCACCGGCACCACGGCCGTGTCCACCTCCACCGCGGCCGCCTCCGCCGCCACGGCCGCCAAGGACGTCGACTACGCCACCTGGCAGCAGGACTGCCAGGCCGTGATGAACCAGGCGCTGCCGGCCCTGAAGCAGCGCATCGCCGCCGCCAAGCCGGGTGAGAAGCAGGCGATCGTCTTCGACGTCGACAACACCGCCCTGGAGACCGACTTCGGCTTCAGCTTCCCGCAGCCGGCCAACAAGCCCGTCCTGGACGTCGCGAAGTACGCCCAGGACCACGGCGTCTCCCTGTTCTTCGTCACCGCCCGCCCGGGCATCATCTCCGGGGTGACCGACTACAACCTCAAGAACGTCGGCTACAAGGTCTCCGGCCTCTACGTGCGCGGCCTCCTCGACCTCTTCAAGGACGTCGCCGCCTACAAGACCGCCCAGCGCGTGACCATCGAGTCCAAGGGCTACACGATCATCGCGAACGTCGGCAACAGCGCCACCGACCTCTCGGGCGGCCACGCCGAGACGACCTACAAGCTGCCGGACTACGACGGTCAGCTCTCCTGACCCAGGCTCTCCTGACCCGTAGGTCGTTCACGGGCGCTGCCTAGCCGCACGGCGGACGTCTCCCAGACCTCGGGGCATGCGAAAGGGGCCGGTGCTGGAAAGCACCGGCCCCTTTCTTCGGCTCGACCCCGGGAGGTCAGGCCTCCTTGCTCAGGTTCGGTCCGGCTCCGCCGGCCGCCTGCTCGATCGGCGGGACGTCGGGCAGCGCCGCCTTCTCCTCGCCGCGGAAGGTGAACGTCTTGGTGTCACCCTCGCCCTCGGTGTCCACGACCACGATGTGACCGGGGCGCAGCTCGCCGAAGAGGATCTTCTCCGAGAGCGTGTCCTCGATCTCGCGCTGGATGGTGCGACGCAGCGGACGCGCACCCAGCACCGGGTCGTAACCCTTCTTGGACAGCAGCTCCTTGGCGGACTGGGAGAGCTCGATGCCCATGTCCCGGTCCTTCAGGCGCTCGTCCACCTTGCCGATCATCAGGTCGACGATCCGCAGGATGTCCGCCTGCGTGAGCTGCGGGAAGACCACCACGTCGTCGACGCGGTTGAGGAACTCGGGGCGGAAGTGCTGCTTGAGCTCGTCCGACACCTTGTTCTTCATGCGCTCGTAGTTGGTCTTCGAGTCGCCCGAGGCCGCGAAGCCCAGGTTGAAGCCCTTGGAGATGTCCCGGGTGCCGAGGTTGGTCGTCATGATGATGACCGTGTTCTTGAAGTCCACGACCCGGCCCTGGGAGTCGGTCAGACGACCGTCCTCCAGGATCTGCAGCAGCGAGTTGAAGATGTCCGGGTGGGCCTTCTCCACCTCGTCGAAGAGGACGACGGAGAACGGCTTGCGGCGGACCTTCTCGGTCAGCTGGCCGCCCTCTTCGTAACCCACGTAACCGGGGGGCGAACCGAAGAGACGCGACACCGTGTGCTTCTCGCTGAACTCCGACATGTCGAGGGAGATCAGCGCGTCCTCGTCACCGAAGAGGAACTCGGCGAGCGCCTTGGACAGCTCGGTCTTACCGACACCGGACGGGCCGGCGAAGATGAACGAACCACCGGGACGCTTCGGGTCCTTGAGGCCCGCACGCGTACGGCGGATCGCCTTCGACAGCGCCTTGACGGCGTCGACCTGGCCGATGACCCGCTTGTGGAGCTCGTCCTCCATGCGCAGCAGACGCGAGGACTCCTCCTCGGTCAGCTTGAAGACCGGGATGCCGGTGGCCGTGGCGAGGACCTCGGCGATCAGCTCGCCGTCGACCTCGGCGACGACGTCCATGTCGCCGGCCTTCCACTCCTTCTCGCGCTTGGCCTTGGCGGCCAGGAGCTGCTTCTCCTTGTCACGGAGGGAGGCGGCCTTCTCGAAGTCCTGCGAGTCGATCGCGGACTCCTTGTCGCGGCGCACGCCGGCGATCTTCTCGTCGAACTCGCGCAGGTCCGGCGGAGCGGTCATCCGGCGGATGCGCATCCGGGAACCGGCCTCGTCGATCAGGTCGATCGCCTTGTCCGGCAGGAAGCGGTCCGAGATGTACCGGTCGGCCAGGGTGGCGGCCTGGACCAGCGCCTCGTCCGTGATGGAGACACGGTGGTGCGCCTCGTACCGGTCGCGCAGACCCTTGAGGATCTCGATCGTGTGCGGCAGCGACGGCTCCGCGACCTGGATGGGCTGGAAGCGGCGCTCGAGGGCCGCGTCCTTCTCCAGGTGCTTGCGGTACTCGTCGAGCGTGGTGGCGCCGATGGTCTGGAGCTCACCTCGGGCCAGCATCGGCTTCAGGATCGAAGCGGCGTCGATGGCTCCTTCGGCGGCGCCCGCACCGACCAGCGTGTGCAGCTCGTCGATGAACAGGATGATGTCGCCGCGGGTGCGGATCTCCTTGAGGACCTTCTTCAGGCGCTCCTCGAAGTCACCGCGGTAGCGGGAGCCGGCGACCAGGGCGCCGAGGTCCAGGGTGTAGAGGTGCTTGTCCTTGAGGGTCTCGGGCACCTCGCCCTTGACGATGGCCTGCGCGAGGCCCTCGACGACGGCGGTCTTGCCGACGCCGGGCTCACCGATCAGGACCGGGTTGTTCTTGGTGCGGCGGGACAGCACCTGCATGACCCGCTCGATCTCCTTCTCGCGCCCGATGACCGGGTCGAGCTTGGACTCACGAGCGGCCTGGGTGAGGTTCCGGCCGAACTGGTCGAGGACCAGGGATGTCGAGGGGGTGCCCTCGGCAGGACCGCCACTGGCTCCGGCGGTCTCCTTGCCCTGGTAACCGGAGAGCAGCTGGATGACCTGCTGCCGCACCCGGTTGAGATCAGCGCCCAGCTTGACCAGGACCTGGGCGGCGACGCCCTCGCCCTCGCGGATCAGGCCGAGCAGGATGTGTTCCGTGCCGATGTAGTTGTGGCCCAGCTGAAGGGCCTCGCGGAGCGACAGCTCCAGGACCTTCTTGGCACGGGGGGTGAAGGGGATGTGCCCGGACGGGGCCTGCTGCCCCTGCCCGATGATCTCCTCCACCTGCTGGCGGACCGCCTCGAGCGAAATCCCGAGGCTCTCAAGGGCCTTGGCGGCGACACCCTCACCCTCGTGGATCAGGCCCAGGAGGATGTGCTCGGTGCCGATGTAGTTGTGGTTGAGCATCCGGGCTTCTTCCTGAGCCAGGACGACAACCCGCCGCGCGCGGTCGGTGAACCTCTCGAACATCGTTAATCGCTCCTCAGAGCGGTCAGGCAGTGGGGGGAACTTCCCCTCCCTGTCCTTCCGCAGCTTAGTCCCGCAAGCGGGGACCGCTCATTCCAACTGCCGACACCGTCCTTGGCCTCCTGACCCCGAACGCCGACATCCTGTCCAACCCGATGGTGCGAGACGATGTTCCCGCAGGCCAGGCAGATACCCCAGTCGCCAGTACGCCGATGGCGAACGTGAGACGGCCTTTCCTGCGTGTCGCCCCCTCCCACTAGGGATGTCTTACCCGCCGGGACTGACACTCCATGCCGTGCGCACCCGTTCCCTCCGCTACGGGCGAACAACCTTGCGCGTCCCGGCACCCGTACCCGCCCCTCCCGTCGGGACACTGCGCAGTCACAGAAACACCCAGCGTAACTTGCGGGGCTTTTTCGCGGTTGCACTTGGCATGGTTGGCTCAGTCCCCCCGGCCGCCCGCCCGGCCGCCGCCGCGATCACCACGGTTCCCCTCCCCCGACGGCCGCTCGACCCGGACGATCCGGCCCACCCGGCCCACCCGGCCGGCCCGACCGGTCCGGACGGTCCGGACGGTCCGGCCCGTTCGACCGGTCCGGCCGATTCGGCCGATCCGGCTGATCCGCGCGGTCCGGCTGATCCGCGCGGTCCGGCTGATCCGCGCGGTCCGGCTGATCCGCGCGGTCCGGCTGATCCGCGCGGTCCGGCTGATCCGGACGACCGGATTCGCGGCTGGTACGAGAACGAACTGGGCTGGGCGACGGTGCCCGGGTCCCCGGTACGACTTTCGGTGGGCGCGCGCTTCGACGTCCTGGACGTGCCGGCCGAGGCGGGCTTCGCGGGGCTGCGACACCTGGCGCCGGGCTCGCCGGTGGCCGTGCGGGGCGACCGGATGCGGCTGCTGGTGGCGGCGGGCGGCGCGGAGGAGGTGCCGGAAATCCTGCAGTGGCTGGAGTGGGGCGCGTTGCCGCTCGGCCTGACGGCGATCGGTGCGGGCGGGACCGTCGAGGCGCCGCCGCCTCCCGCCCGCCTGCCGGGGCACGGCCCGGGCCGCGCTCCGGGACCGCGCCGCCCCGGGCCGGTGCAGGGGGCCGCCGTCTGGCTGCGGCCCCCCGTGGCAGGGTGCGAGGTCGAGGCCTCGCTGCCGACGGTGTCGGCATGGGGGGCCACTGAGGGCGCCCCCGATCTCGTACGGCTGGTGGACACGCTGGCGACTCATTGTCACCGTGTCCGACTGCGGCGCGCGTGCGCTCAGCCGTTGGCCTTCTCGTAGGCCTCGCGAATGGTCGCCGGAACTCGGCCGCGGTCATTGACCTCGAAACCGTTCTCCTTCGCCCACGCGCGGATCTGAGCGGTGTCCTGGCTGCCGCCGGAAGCGGCGCGCGCCTTTCCGCGCCCGCCGGAAGCACGTCCGCCGGTACGACGGCCGCCCTTCACGTAGGGCTCGAGAAGTCCACGCAGCTTGTCGGCATTGGTGGTCGTGAGATCGATCTCGTAGGTCTTGCCGTCCAGCGCGAACGTCACGGTCTCGTCCGCCTCGCCGCCGTCGAGGTCGTCGACAAGAAGGACCTGAACCTTCTGTGCCACCGGATTTCCTTTCATCGAAAACGTGAGGGCCGGGGGTCCGCGGCGTCCGCCGTTTAGCCGCACCCTGTTATATGCAGTACTGCAGTACGTCGGAAAGCAAACCGCTTTTGCTGGGAAAACACAAACCCCTGGCAGAGACCCGCAGCCCGTCCCTCGCCCGGAAACGTGCGCGTTTCGGACATAGGGACCCGAGCAAGGCGGGTCGGCCGGAATGGGCGGCGGCGATCACAGATGCAGAAGCATCCGGCTGTTGCCCAAGGTGTTCGGTTTCACTCGTTCGAGTCCGAGGAACTCCGCGACGCCCTCGTCATAGGAACGCAGCAGCTCCGCGTAGACATCGGTGTCGACCGGCGTCTCACCGATCTCCACGAAGCCGTGCTTGCCGAAGAAGTCCACTTCGAAGGTCAGACAGAAAACACGGCGAACGCCGAGCCAGCGTGCGGTGTGGAGCAACTTCTCCAACAACTGGTGGCCCACGCCGGCCCCCTTGAGCCCGGGCTTCACCGCGAGAGTGCGCACTTCGGCCAGGTCTTCCCACATGACGTGCAGGGCGCCGCAGCCGACCACCTCGGCGTTGTCGTCGCGTTCGGCGACCCAGAACTCCTGGATGTCCTCGTAAAGAGTCACCGTTGCTTTGTCGAGCAGGATGCCGCCGCGGACGTAGGCGTCAAGGAGACGGCGCACGGCGGCGACATCGCCGGTCCGGGCCCGCCGGACGGTGATGGCTTTAGCGCTGACTTCGAGGTTCTCGGCCGAGCGACTCTCTGCTGACATGTGCGGACGCTATCGCCCGCCGCCCTCCGATGCCGAGGCGGGGTTCTCCCCGGCACCGCCGGCAGTCCCCCCACTCCCCGAGCTCTCGGCAGTCGCGGGTTCGGCGGGTGCGGGTTCGGGTTCGGGTTCGGGTGTGGGTGCGGGTTCGGCGGATTCCGGACCTTGGACGATGCGTACGGCGTCACGCAGCGCACCGCGCTGTTCGTCGCTCATCATCCCGAAGAAGGCGACGAGAGCGGCGGCGGGGTTGTCGCTCTGGGACCAGGCGTCGTTCATCAGGGCGGCGGCGTAGGCGGCACGGGTGGAGACCGCCTCATATCGATAGGCCCGGCCTTCCGCTTCGCGGCGCACCCAGCCCTTCTGATGGAGATTGTCCAAAACGGTCATCACCGTGGTGTAGGCGATGGACCGTTCCTGCTGAAGGTCTTCCAGGACTTCTCGAACGGTCACCGGACGGTTCCACTTCCACACCCGCGTCATGACCGCGTCTTCGAGTTCTCCCAATGGGCGAGGCACAGCTCAGAACAATAGTGGGAGATCTCGCCAATCGCGTGCCGGACGGGCACCTTCATCATCAAACGGGAACAAAAAGGGCGTGCGACTCCGAAAGGAGACGCACGCCCTGCGGGGTCGTGGCGGCGTGGCGGGTCGTCAGGCGTCCGGGCCGACGGAGGCCTGGCGGGCGCTCTCCGCGTGCGCGAGCGCGGCGTCGACGGCCGCGTCCTCCTTGGCCTTGTTGGCCCCGCCCTGGGTCTTCACGATCACCCTGATCAGGCCGACGAAGAACACGGCCATGACGACGGGAGGCACGAGCGCGGAGACATAGTCCATGGATCCAGAGTAGCCAGCCGGAAACCGGATCCCGGGGCGGGGTGCGGCCGGGTCAGCCGACGGCCAGCCGCCGGTGCTGCGGGTCGGCGGGCGGAGGGGTCGGCCTGCGCCGCGGGAAGACCTCGCCGGGCGTGGGGACGGGCCGCCGGGCCGGCTCGGGGGCGGGCTTGACGGGGACGGGCCCCGGACCCGGAGCGGGCGCGGCCGGCTTCTCGGCGGGTTCCTTCCGCGGCGCGGGACCCGGCTTCTTCCCCGACTCCTCGGTCCCCGACTCCTGGGCTCCAGACTCCCCGGCTCCCGGCGCCTCGGCCGCGAGGGCCGGGACGAGGCTCCTGCGGTGCGCGCTGGAGAGGCCCCCGGGAAGGGCCTGGAGCCGCGTACGGGACGCGGGGACGGTGGGCACGGCCGGCGCGGCCCGGCGTGCCGCACGGCCCGCCAGACGGGCGCGTACGTCCTGCTCGGCGAGCGCCTGGCAGCGGTCCAGGAGGGCGGCGGCCGTCGGGTTGCCGCGCAGGGCGCGCAGTGCGGCGAGATCGTCCGGTACGGGCCGGTAGCCGCCGGCCAGCGCCTCCTCCAGGAGAGTGAGGTAGCCGGCGACGGTGCCGGGGAGGGCTGCGCGGTACCGGCCGAGGTCGGCCACCAGGAAGGCCCGCAGCCGGGCGGCCTCGCCCACCGCCTCGTCGAGCGACTCGGCGAGGCGGTGGCAGTCCTGGACGTCCTCGGCGGAGACGGGGCCGGGGTGGAGGGCGATGGCGAGGGCGCGGCGGAGCACACGCAGCTCCTCCGCGCCGAACGCCAGGCCGCCGCGGGATCCATAGGGCGTGGGCATGCGGCGACGATACGCGCTAATCAGACAAATTCGACATAGGGGTTGAACGCGGCGCGCCCGGATCCGCCCTGGTGGCCCACCGCTCACCCCCCGATGGCCCACCGCCGGCTCGCCCCGCGCGGGGTCCGGACCACGCCGTGCCCCGTCCGCGAGGCCGCGCCCCGCGCGGGAGGCGCCGAGGCTCACATGCGCGAGACGTTGCGTTCGTACACCAGGCGCAGGCCGATCAGCGTCAGCCACGGCTCGTGCTCGTCGATCACCGAGGACTCGCCGAGCACCATCGGCGCGAGCCCGCCCGTCGCGATCACCGTGACCTCGTCCGGGTCGTCGGCCAGCTCGCGGGCCATCCGGGTCACCACGCCGTCGACCTGGCCCGCGAACCCGTAGACGATCCCGGACTGCATGGCCTCGACCGTGTTCTTGCCGATCACGCTCCGGGGCCGGGCGACCTCGATCTTGCGCAGTTGTGCGGCCTTGACGCCGAGGGCCTCCACGGAGATCTCGATGCCGGGGGAGATGACGCCGCCGACGTACTCCCCGCGCGCGCTGACCGCGTCGAACGTGGTGGCCGTGCCGAAGTCGACGACGATCGCCGGGCCGCCGTAGAGCTCGTTCGCCGCGACGGCGTTGATGATGCGGTCGGCGCCGACTTCCTTGGGGTTGTCGAACAGGATCGGCACGCCCGTCTTCACGCCCGGTTCGACGAGCACGGCGGGCACGTCGCCGTAGTACCGGCGCGTCACCTCGCGCAGTTCGTGCAGCACGGAGGGCACGGTCGCGCAGATCGCGATCCCGTCGATGCCGTCGCCCAGCTCGTCCCCGAGGAGCGGGTGCATGCCCATCAGGCCCTGGAGCAGCACGGCGAGTTCGTCCGCGGTGCGGCGGGGGTCGGTCGAGATGCGCCAGTGCTCGACGATGTCCTCACCGTCGAACAGACCGAGCACGGTGTGCGTGTTGCCCACGTCGATCGTCAGCAGCATGGCCGGTTCCCGTTCCCTACTCAGCCGCTCGCAGATCCAGACCGATGTCCAGGATCGGCGAGGAGTGCGTCAGTGCGCCGACCGCGAGGAAGTCCACGCCGGTGTCGGCGTACGCCTTGGCGTTGTCCAGGGTCAGCCGGCCCGACGCCTCCAGCAGGGCCCGCCCGCCGACGATGGCCACGGCCTCCTCGCACTCACCGGGGGTGAAGTTGTCCAGGAGGATCAGATCGGCCCCGGCGTCGATCACCTCGCGCAGCTGGTGCAGGGTGTCGACCTCGACCTCGATCGGCACGTCCGGGAAGGCCTCCCGGACGGCCTCGAAGGCCTGCGCGACGCCGCCCGCGGCGACCACGTGGTTGTCCTTGACCAGGGCCGCGTCGGACAGCGACATCCGGTGGTTGACGCCTCCGCCGCAGCGGACGGCGAACTTCTCCAGCGAGCGCAGGCCCGGCGTCGTCTTGCGGGTGTCGCGCACGCGCGCCCGGGTGCCCTCCAGGACGTCCGCCCACGCGCGCGTGGCGGTGGCGATGCCGGACAGCCGGCACAGCAGGTTGAGCGCGCTGCGCTCGGCGGTGAGGAGGTCACGCGTGCGCGTGGTGACCGACAGCAGCGGCTGTCCGGCCTCCACGCGGTCGCCGTCCTCGACATGCCGCTCGACCTCGAACTCGTCCGTGCAGACGACCGAGACGACCGCCTCGGCGATCCTGAGGCCCGCGACCACGCCCGCCTCGCGCGCGGTGAAGTCGGCGGTGGCGACCGCCTCCTCGGGGATGGTCGCGACGGTCGTCACGTCGACGCCGTGGGCCAGGTCCTCCCCGATCGCGACGTTCGCGATGTCCTCGACCTCGACCGGGTCGAGCCCGGCGTCGGCCAGGAGCTGGGCGAGCGCGGGATCGAGCCCGCACTCCGCGTATTCGGCGTATTCCTCGTCGGTGCGTTCGGCGTCTGCGTCGGCGCCGCAGGCACAGCCGTCGCCGCAGCCGCCGCTCCGGGCGAGGGGAAGGTCGGGGGTGCTCACGTCTGTCACTGCTCCTGGTGGTGCTGCCGGGTAGGGGGGAAGTCTGCGGTATCGGTGGTGTGTACGGCGAGCGTGCGGTCCGGATTCAGTCGTACGACGATGTGACGGCGCCAGTTCGCGTCGTCGCGGTCGGCGTGGTCCTCGCGCCAGTGGCAGCCCCGGGTCTCCTCGCGCTGCCGGGCGGCGGCGACCAGGACGCGCGCGACGCACAGGAGGTTGGTGGCCTCCCAGGTGTCGACGCCGGGCTCGGCCGTCTTGCCGTTCTCCTCGAGGGCGTCGCGGGCCTCCGAGTGCAGTCGCTGGAGCTGGTCGGCGGCCTTCTCCAGGGACCCGGCGGAGCGCAGGACCCCCGCGCCGTCGGTCATCACCCGTTGGATGGCGAACCGGGCCTCGGCGGCGAGCAGCGGATGCGCGGGCCGCTCGGGGTGCGCGACGGGCGCGGGCACCCGCGCGTGGAATGCGTCGCCCGCACGGCTCGCGACGATGTCGGTCACGATGCGCTCGGCGTAGACGAGGCCCTCCAGGAGGGAGTTCGACGCGAGCCGGTTCGCGCCGTGCACACCGGTGCAGGCGACCTCTCCACACGCGTAGAGCCCCGGCACGGTCGTCCGGCCGCGGGAGTCGGTGCGCACGCCTCCGGACGCGTAGTGGGCGGCCGGGGCGACCGGGACGGGCTCGGTCACCGGGTCGATGCCGTGGGCACGGCAGGCGGCGAGGATCGTCGGGAAGCGGTGCTCCCACATGGTGGCGCCGAAGTGCCGGGCGTCGAGGAACATGTGCTCGACGTCCTGCTCCTGCATGCGCCGCATGATGCCCTTGGCGACGATGTCCCGGGGCGCGAGTTCGGCGAGTTCGTGCTGTCCGACCATGAAGCGCACGCCGTCCGCGTCGACCAGGTGGGCGCCTTCGCCGCGCACGGCCTCGGAGACGAGGGGCTGCTGGCCCTCCGCGTCCGCGCCGAGGAACAGCACGGTCGGGTGGAACTGGACGAACTCCAGGTCGGAGACCTCGGCTCCCGCGCGCAGGGCGAGCGCCACGCCGTCGCCGGTGGACACGGACGGGTTGGTGGTGGCGGAGAACACCTGGCCCATGCCGCCGGTCGCGAGGACGACCGCGGGGGCGTGCACGGCCCCCACGCCGTCGTGCTGGCCCTCGCCCATGACGTGCAGGGTCACGCCGGCGGTACGGCCGTCGGCGTCCGTGAGGAGGTCCAGGACGAGGGCGTTCTCGATCGTGCGCATGCCCCGCGCGCGGACCGCCTCGACGAGCGCCCGGGAGATCTCCGCGCCGGTCGCGTCGCCGCCCGCGTGCGCGATACGACGACGGTGGTGACCGCCCTCGCGGGTGAGCTCCAGGCCGCCTTCCTCGGACTCGTCGAAATGCGCGCCGGTCGCGATCAGCCGGCGCACCGCGTCGGGGCCCTCGGTGACCAGGATGCGCACGGCGTCCTCGTCGCACAGGCCCGCGCCGGCCACCAGCGTGTCGTCCAGGTGCTGTTCGGGCGTGTCGCCCTCGCCCAGGGCCGCGGCTATGCCGCCCTGCGCCCAGCGCGTGGAGCCGTCGTCGAGACGGGCCTTGGTGACGACGACCGTCGTCAGGCCGGCGGCCTCGCAGCGCAGGGCCGCGGTCAGACCGGCCACGCCGGAGCCGACGACCACGACGTCCGCGGCGATGCTCCATCCGGGCGCGGGCGCGTGCAGTCGTATGCCTGTGCTGGTCACGAGGCGGCTCCGAAGGTGAGGGGGAGGTTGTCGATCAGCCGGGTCGTGCCGACCCGGGCGGCGACGGCGAGGACGGCCTCGCCGGTGAAGCCGTCCTCGATCTCGGTGAAGTCGGACGGGTCGACGAGCGCGAGGTAGTCCAGCTCCAGCGGCGGGACGAGGCGGGCCGCCTCGTCGAGGACCGTGCGGGCGGCCGCGCGGACGCCCGCGGGGTCGCCGGGAGCGGCCTTGGCGACGGCGTGCGCGTCGGCGGCCGCGCGGGACTCGCCGAGAGCGCTGAGCGCCTCGGCGCGCGCGTGGCTGGCGGGCACCTCACGCGCGCGGGCCCGCAGCGCCTCCTGCGCGGCGTGCCGGTCGCGGCCGGCGAACAGCGCTTGGGAGAGGGCGAGCGCGGTGCGCCGCTCCTCGGCGGACAGGTAGCGGTTGCGGCTCGACAGAGCCAGCCCGTCCTCCTCGCGCACGGTCGGCACGGCGACGATCTGCACGCCGAAGTTCAGATCCCGCACCATGCGGCGGATGAGGGCGAGCTGCTGGGCGTCCTTCTGCCCGAACAGGGCCGTGTCGGGCCGGGTGAGGTGCAGCAGCTTCGCGACGACGGTGAGCATGCCGTCGAAGTGCCCCGGGCGGGAGCTTCCTTCCAGGCGCTCGCCCATCGGGCCAGCGGTGACGCGGACCTGGGGCTCCCCGCCGGGGTAGACCTGGTCCACGGAGGGGGCGAACACGATGTCCGCGCCGGCCTGCTCGGCGATCTTGAGATCGGCGTCGAGGGTGCGCGGGTAGCGGTCGAGGTCCTCGCCCTGGCCGAACTGCAACGGGTTGACGAAGACCGTGACGACGACCTCGCCGTCCGGCCCGGCGAGGTCACGGGCGGTGCGCACGAGGGTGGCGTGCCCCTCGTGCAGGGCGCCCATCGTCATCACGACGGCCCGGCGGCCGCCACGCGTGCGTGCGTGCAGTTCGTCGGCGGTGCGCAGCAGGGCGGTGGTCATCCCGCGTCTCCTTCGGTGCCGTCCGTGCCATCGGTGGCGTCCGTGCCACCGGTGGCGTCCGTGCCACCGGTGGCGTCTGTACCGTCCGCGCCGGGAGCGCCCGGAGCACGGGGGACGCGGTGGGCTTCGTCGGCGAGCACCCCCAGGAGGTCCTCGGCCAGTTCGGGCTTGAGCAGTCCGTGGGCGAGCGCGCGGTCGGCGGTCGCGCGCGCCATCGCCAGATAGCCCGCGACGGCCTGCGGGGCGTGCTCGCGCAGTTCCGCGACATGCGCGGCGACCGTGCCGGCGTCCCCGCGCGCGACGGGGCCGGTGAGCGCCCCGTCGCCGGAGCGCAGGGCGTTGTCCAGAGCGGCGCCGAGGAGCGGGCCGAGCATCCGGTCGGGGGCCTCGACGCCGGCCACGCGCAGCAGCTCCATGGACTGGGCGACCAGCGTGACCAGGTGGTTGGCGCCCAGGGCGAGGGCGGCGTGGTAGAGCGGGCGGCTCTCCTCGGCGATCCACTCCGGCTCGCCGCCCATCTCGATCACGAGCGCCTCGGCGGCCAGCCGCAGTTCCTCGGGCGCGGTGACGCCGAAGGAGCAGCCGGCCAGCCGCTGGACGTCCACGGGGGTCCCCGTGAAGGTCATCGCCGGATGCAGGGCCAGCGGCAGCGCGCCAGCGCGCAGGGCGGGGTCGAGGACCTTCGCGCCGTAGCGCCCGGAGGTGTGCGCGAGGAGCTGGCCCGGCCGTACCGCCCCGGTGTCGGCGAGGCCCTCCACGAGCCCGGGCAGCGCGTCGTCGGGGACGGTGAGCAGCACCAGGTCCGCCCGCTGGAGGACTTCGGCGGGCGGCACCAGGGGCACGTCGGGCAGCAGGACCGCGGCTCGTCGCCTGGAGGCGTCGGAGACGCCCGAGACGGCGACCGGCCGGTGCCCGGCGAGTTGGAGCGACGCGGCCAGGGCTGGCCCGACCCGGCCGGCGCCGACGACGCCGACGGCGAGCCGCGCGGGGCGGTCCCTGGGGTCTGGCTGTTGGGGTGTACTCACTCGACGACGGCCTTCCGTTCCAGTCCGCTCCGGGTACCGGACGATTTCTCGTCATGTTAACGCGATCTGTTCCAGGGGAGCCCGGTTGTCCACAGGCTGTGGGTTTTCCCACCCGTTCCCACCCGTTCCCGAGAGCGCGCCGACAGCGGGGGCGGTACGCGCGCGTGCCCGCACGAGGCGCCGCACGGCATCATCCGGGGCATGACCAACACGGCGGAGCACAGCGAGGAACAGTCGGCGCAGCAGCGCCTGCGGGAGCGGCGGGCGCTCGCCCACCGGAAGGCGGAGCGCGTGCTGTCCCGCGCGGGGTTCCAGGGGACGCTGCGCGACCGGCTCTCGGTGCTGCAGGAAGCCGCGTCCGAGGTCCATGACCTGGACGAATCCGCGGACGTCTACGGGGACGGCGTCGTGGAGGCCCTGGAGAGGCGGGTCGCCGGGCTGCTGGGGACGGAGGCCGCCGCGTTCTTCCCCACCGGCACGATGGCCCAGCAGGTCGCCCTGCGCTGCTGGGCCGGCCGCACCGGCGATCCGACCGTCGCGCTGCACGCGATGAGCCATCCCGAGGTGTGGGAGCGGGGCGCGTTCGGCGCCGTGAGCGGCCTGCGCACGGTCCGGGTGACGCGCGAGCCCCGGCTGCCCACGGCCGAGGAGATCCGCGCCTTCGACGAGCCCTTCGGTGCGCTGATGCTGGAGCTGCCCCTCAGGGACGCCGGATTCGTGCTGCCCTCCTGGGAGGAGCTGACCGAGGTCGTGGAGGCGGCGCGCGAGCGCGACGCGGTGGTGCACTTCGACGGCGCGCGCCTGTGGGAGACGACCCACCACTTCGGCCGCACCCTGCGGGAGATCGCGGACCTGGCGGACAGCGTCTACGTGTCGTTCTACAAGTCGCTCGACGGCTTCGGCGGCGCCGCGCTCGCCGGCCCGAAGACCCTGGTGGACGAGGCGAAGGCCTGGCGGCACCGCTACGGGGGCACCGTCTTCCAGCAGTTCCCCACCGCGCTGTCGGCCCTCGTCGGCCTGGAGCGCGAGCTGCCCCGGCTGCCGGAGTACGTGGCCCACGCGCGCGTAGTGGCCGCGGCCCTGCGCGAGGGCTTCGCCGGGACCGAAGCGCCTTGGGCACGCGTGCACCCCGAGGTCCCGCACACGCACCAGTTCCAGGTCTGGCTGCCGTACGAGGCGGACGTCCTCGCCGAAGCGGCCGCGTCGCAGGCCGAGGAGACGAAGACGATGCTCTTCGCCGGCGCCTGGGACCGCGGCGGGCCGGGGCTGTCCTTCACCGAGGTCACCGTCCGCGCCGCCGGCCTGACCTGGACGGCGGACGACGTGAAGGCGGCGGTCGCGGACTTCACGGCCCGGGCGGCCGAGGCGGCCCGGGGCCGGTAGGCGGAGGGGCAGGGGCAGGGGGTCGGCAGGCGGCCCGGGGCCGGTGGGAGGGTTGACGACGGCCGTCAATCGTGGAGGGCGTTGTCAGTGGCCGGGTGCACCATGTGGGCATGAGCCTGAGCATCGACATCGCGGGGCTGCGGCCGGAGAGGGTCGCCGTCGTGCCCTCGCCCCTGGCCGAGCTCGGCATGGCGTTGCACGCGCTGTCCGAGCCGGGGCACCATCCCGGCCTGCGGGGCTGGGTCACCTCCGTCACCGCCCGGCTCGGCTCGCACCTGGCCGACCGGATGTGCGAGGCCGACTTCCTGTGGCGGACGACGTTCTCGGACCTCTTCCTGCCCTACGCGGGCATCCCGGGCGGCAGCACGCTCCCCCGAGCCACGCTCGCCGAGGAGCTCGACCTGCTGGACAAGCTGACGGACGAACAGTTCGTCGACGCGGCGCTGGAGTTCACCTGCGCCCCCGGGTACGACCTGCCGGGCCCGACCCTGCTCTCCCACCCGGAGCTGTGCCGGCGTGCGCTCGACCTGGCCGCCACGCGCGGGCCGCGGCAGGTCCGGTTCACCCGGCGGCTGCTGGAGGACCCGCCGTCCGTGCGTGGCTGGCTGCGGCAGTTCCTGGAGGACTGCGACGAGGCGTTCTTCGCCGACGTCTGGGCCCGGGTGCGCCTCCCGCTCGCCGCCGACGCCCGCCACAAGACGTACCTCCTGCGCCACAAGGGCCTGGCGGAGACGCTCGCCTCGGTGTCCTCGGCCGTGACGCTCGACGAGAGCGGCACGCGGATCACCGTGGACAAACTGGTCCAGGGCCGCAGCTCCACCGGCGACGGCGGCCTGCTGCTCGTGCCGACCAGTCTGGGCTGGCCGCATCTCATGGTGCTGCACCGGTACGGCTGGCAGCCGGTGCTGCACTACCCGGTGAGCTCGCCCGAGCTGGCCTCGCCCCCGTCGGTGGAACAGCTGACCCTGCGGATGACGGCGCTGTCCCACCCCGTCCGGATGCGGATCTGCCGGCTGCTGGCCCGCAGCGCGTACACCACGACCGAGCTGGCCCAGGTGCACGGCAGGACGGCCCCCGAGATATCCCGTCACCTCGCCGTCCTGAAGAAGGCCGGCCTGGTCACCACGCGCCGGCGCGGCCGGTACGTGCTGCACCAGCTCGACGTGACGGTGGTGGCCCGGCTGGGCAGCGACTTCCTGGAAGGGATACTCCGCTGAGGCCCGACCGTCCGCCTCGCGGTCGCGACGAAGGCGGTCGCGGGCAGGACGGTCACCGGGTAGACGGTCGCGACGAAGGCGGGGCGCCTCCGGGAGGTCAGTCGAACCGGATGTGCCGCACGCCCACCCCGGCCTGTCGAAGCCGTGTCCGCAGCGCGCCCTCCGTGTTGGGGACGAGCGTCAGCCCGGCCAGGACGGCGATGCGGTCGGCCGTCCTCGGCACGGTCGTGCGGTCCGTCCACAGATGCTCGGCGAACTCCGGCTCCCGCAGCCGCTCCAGGCAGTGGTCGAGCTGCTGGACGGCCCAACTCTCGCGACGCAGACCAGCGTTCCTGCCCACGGCGAACCCGAGGAGGTGTCCGAGGCCGCGTTCTCGCAGCCGCTTCAGGACCGTCTCACGTTCGGCGAGGAGCGTGAAGTGGCGTACGTCGTGGCCGAGTGCGCGCAACCGGCCGACGGTCTCGTCGAAGTAGCGGGGATCGGTGACGGTCATGGGGGCGATGACCACGCCGTCGTGCGCGCGGAGGGCCAGGTCGAGGACCTCGACGACGCCCTGCCGCCACGACGCCAGGTCCTGGAAGTCCCCGCGCAGTTCGGGCGGCAGCATCCGGCGCAGCCCGAACCCGGCATGCTCGGGGTCGCAGACGACGCTGCCCGGCAGCCGGCGTCGTATCTCGTGTGCGGTCTGTGTCTTGCCGCCCCCGAAGGGGCCGTTGATCCACAGGAGCATGCGCAGACCCTAGTGGCCGCCGCCCTCCCGGACGGCTCGTTCAAGCAGGTTCACAGACCGCCCGCGCGGACGAGTCCGGTCTCGTACGCCAGGACCACGACCTGGACCCGGTCGCGCAGCCCCAGCTTGGTCAGGATGCGGCCCACGTGGGTCTTGACGGTGGCCTCGGACAGCACCAGCCGGGCCGCGATCTCCCCGTTGGACAGCCCCTGGGCGACCAGCACCATGACCTCGCGTTCGCGCTCCGTCAGCCGCTCCAGCTCCTTGTGCCGGGGCTCCTTGCCGGTGCTCGGCAGCATCGGAGCGAACCGGTCCAGCAGACGGCGGGTGGTCGACGGGGCGACCACCGCGTCGCCGCTGTGCACGGAGCGGATGGCGGTGAGGAGCTCGCCCGGCGGCACGTCCTTGAGCATGAACCCGGAGGCGCCCGCCTTCAGCCCGGAGAACGCGTACTCGTCCAGGTCGAAAGTGGTCAGGATCAGCACCTTCGGCGCGTCGGGCTCCGCGCAGATGCGCCGGGTGGCCTCCACGCCGTCCAGCTTCGGCATGCGGACGTCCATCAGCACGACGTCGACCGCCGTGGAGCGCACCACCTGCAGGGCCTCGACGCCGTCGCCCGCCTCGGCCACGACCTCCATGTCCGGCTGGGCGGCGAGCACCATCCGGAACCCGGTGCGCAGCAGCACCTGGTCGTCGACGAGCATCACGCGGATCGTCATCGAGTCCTCTTCCGTTTTCTTTCTGATTCCGCCGAGTGTCTCCGGCGGCGGTTCGGGCGGTTCAGCGGGTCGGGCGGTTCAGGCGGTCAGGCGGTCAGGCGGTCAAGCGGTCAGGCGGTGCCAACGGTGCGGGGCGGGCGTTGCAGGGGGCGTGACAGGTGTCAACGCGGGGCGCGCGTGGGCGTCAATGCGCCGGTTTGAGCGGGAGCAGAGCGCTGATGCGGAATCCTCCGCCGGGCCGCGGGCCCGCGTCCAGGGTGCCGCCCACCATGCCGACCCGCTCCCGCATGCCGATCAGGCCGTGGCCCGCGCCGTCGGCGCCGCCCTCCTCGTACAGCTCGTGCGGAGCGCCCTTGCCGTCGTCCTCGACGAGCAGGCCGAGACCGTCGTCGAAGTAGACGAGACGCACGCTCGCGCCGGCGTTGGGTCCGCCGTGCTTGCGGGTGTTCGTCAGCGCCTCCTGCACGATGCGGTACGCCGTCAGCTCGACGCCGCTGGGCAGCGGCCGCGCGGTGCCCTCGACCTTGAAGTCCACCGGCAGGCCGGAGCCGCGGCACTGCTCGACGAGATCCTCGATCTGCTCGACGTCCGGCTGCGGCACGTACTCGCCGCCCTCCTGGTGCTCGCCGGTGCGCAGCACTCCCAGCAGGCGCCGCATCTCGGCCAGCGCCTGGCGGCCGGTGGAGGAGATCGTCTCCAGCGCCTTCCTCGCCTGGTCGGGCGCGGCGTCGAGGACATAGGCGGCGCCGTCGGCCTGCACCACCATCACCGACACGTTGTGCGCCACGACGTCGTGCAGCTCGCGCGCGATCCGGGCGCGCTCGGCGGCGACCGCGACCTTCGACTGCGCCTCTCGCTCCCTCTCCAGGCGCGCCGCGCGCTCCTCCAACTGGGCGAAGTAGGCGCGGCGGGTGCGCAGGGAGTCGCCGAGCACCCAGGCCAGGGCGAACGGCACCGTCTGAAAGACGATGACCGCCACCTGGCCCGGCACGCTCGCGTTCTCGTGCGGCCAGCGCAGCTGCGCCAGGGTGGCCGCACTCAGCGCCATCACCAGGGCGAGGCGCGAGGCCCAGCGGGCGCCGGTCGCCGCGACCGTGTAGACGATCACCAGCAGGGCGAAGTCGGCTGCCGTCACCCCGACGTCCAGCACCAGCTGCGCTGTTCCCAGCACGGCGGCGAGCACGAGCATCTGCTCGGGCATGCGCCGGCGCAACGCGATGACCAGGCACAGCAGGAAGACGACCGGCACCAGCAGCGCCATGGAGTCGGTGCCGCCCCGGTCCTGCCCGGCGGTTCCGGCAGCGGCGGAGATCCCGAACAGGACGAGGGCCCAGAAGCCGTCGACCCTGGTCGGGTGTCTGCGAAGGAAGTCATAGAGGCGCTGCACGTAACCCAGCGTAGGGAAGGCCGGTGCGTGCAGGGGTCAACCGGAGGACCGATCCGGTCCGGGCGGGCGTACTCCGCAAGGTGGATGCCGTGATCACCTGTACGCCTAGTCTGACCGGGTGGTGAACGACGGACGGTGGACGCGGTGACCGATTCGGGCGGGTGGCGCGGCTGGCGGGCCGCCATGCAGGAAGCCCTGTACGGCCGGGAAGCCCTGTACGGCCCGGACGCACAGGCCGGCCCGGACGCACAGGCTTGCCCGGACGCGCAGAGCCGCGCGGAGGCGCAGACCGGCGCCGGCGCACCGCGCGACCGCCGCACACATGCGCCTGGCGGCTTCTACCGGCGGCCCGAGGGGCCGGCCGGGCACTTCCGTACGTCCGTGCACGCGTCGCCGCTGTTCGCCGAGGCCGTGGCCCGGTTGCTCTGCCGGGTCGACGAGGCACTGGGCCGGCCTCCGTCGCTCGACTTCGTCGACATGGCCGCCGGCCGGGGCGAACTGGTCACGGGGGTGCTGGCGGCGCTCCCCGCCGACGTGGCCGCCCGCACGCGCGCGTGCGCCGTCGAGATCGCCGGCCGCCCCGAGGGTCTCGCCCGTCGGGTCGAGTGGCTGCCCGAGCCGCCCCAGAAGATCACCGGGCTGCTCTTCGCCAACGAGTGGCTGGACAACGTCCCCCTCGACGTCGCGGAGGTCGACTCCGCGGGCGTGCCTCGCCTGGTGCTCGTCCGGGACGACGGGGCGGAGCGGCTCGGCGAGCCGGTCTCCGGCGCGCAGGCGCGGTGGCTCGCGCGATGGTGGCCGCTGCCGGGCGAGGAAGGGCTGCGGGCGGAGATCGGACTTTCCCGGGACACTGCGTGGGCCTCCGCGGTGGCATGCGTGGTGCGCGGGCTCGCGGTGGCCGTGGACTACGCGCACTCCGCCGACGCGCGCCCCCCGTTCGGGACGCTCACCGGCTTCCGGGAGGGACGCGAGACGGCGCCGGTGCCGGACGGCTCCTGCGACATCACCGCCCACGTCGCCCTGGACGCGTGCGCGGAGGCGACGACGACAGCCCAGGCCCAGGCGCAGGGGCAGGCCCAGGGACATGCGCAAGGACATGCGCAGGGGCAGGGGCAGGGGCAGGGGCAGTCGACGACAGGGAGGCCGTCCGCAGCGTCCCGCGCGCGTCTGCTCGGCCAACGCGCCGCCCTGCACGCCCTGGGCGTCACGGGGGCGCGCCCCCCGCTCGCGCTCGCCTCCACGGACCCCTCGGGATACCTGCGCGCCCTGGCGGACGCCACACAGGCCTCGGAGCTCACCGCGCGGGGCGGACTGGGCGACTTCGGCTGGCTGCTCCAGCCGGTGGGAATCGCGGACCCGCTCGGCACGGAACGCGGCCGGGAGACGGCCGGCGGCTGACCGGCCGCCGCCCGACGGCGACCGGCGGCCCGTCCCCGGCCTACTTGTCGATGTCCCCGACCACGAAGAACATCGACCCCAGGATCGCCACCATGTCCGCGACCAGGGTGCCCGGCAGCAGCTCGGTGAGCGCCTGGATGTTGTTGTACGACGCCGAGCGCAGCTTCAGCCGGTACGGGGTCTTCTCGCCCTTGCTGACGAGGTAGTAGCCGTTGATGCCTAGAGGGTTCTCGGTCCAGGCGTACGTGTGCCCCTCGGGCGCCTTGAGGACCTTCGGGAGCCGCTGGTTGATCGGGCCCGGCGGCAGGTCGACGAGTCGGTCCAGGCAGGCGTCCGCGAGGTCGAGCGCGTTGTGCGTCTGCTCCAGCAGGCACTCGAAACGCGCCAGGCAGTCGCCCTCGGTCCGGGTCACCACCTTCAGCGTGTCCTGCAGCTCCCCGTACGCCAGATAGGGCTCGTCCCGGCGCAGGTCGAAGTCGACGCCCGAGCCGCGCGCGATCGGACCGCTCACGCCGTACGCGTGCACGTGCTCCGGTGCGAGGACGCCCACGTCACGGGTGCGTCCGCGGAAGATCTCGTTGCCGAGCACCAGGTCGTCGTACACGTCCATCCTGGAGCGCACGGCGGCGACGGCGTCCCGCGCGCGGGAGGTCCAGCCGGCCGGCAGGTCCTCCTTGAGGCCGCCGACGCGGTTGAACATGTAGTGCATGCGGCCGCCGGAGACCTCCTCCATGACGTTCTGCAGCACCTCGCGCTCACGGAAGGCGTAGAAGACGGGAGTGATGCCGCCCAGCTCCAGCGGGTAGGACCCGAGGAACATCAGGTGGTTGAGCACCCGGTTCAGCTCGGCGAGCAGCGTGCGCGTCCACACGGCCCGCTCGGGGACCTCCATGCCGAGCATCCGCTCCACCGCGAGGACCACGCCCAGCTCGTTGGAGAACGCGGACAGCCAGTCGTGGCGGTTGGCCAGCATCACGATCTGGCGGTAGTCGCGCGCCTCGAACAGCTTCTCCGCGCCGCGGTGCATATAGCCGATCACCGGCTCCGCGTGCCGGATGCGCTCGCCGTCCAGCACGAGCCGCAGCCGTAGCACGCCGTGCGTGGAGGGATGCTGGGGGCCGATGTTGAGCACCATGTCGGTGCTCTCCGCGGCGCCGCCGATCCCGACCGTGGTCTCCGTCGTAGGAGTCATGGCGACAGTCTCCCTTACGTACGCTGACCCCATGGAGACGGGGAGCCCGGCAAGCCCGGGGGGCGCGGAGACGGCGGCGGTCGCACCGGTGTGGAACGGGCTGCCGCCGGGCCTGCTGCGGATGCGGCGGCTGTTGCTGGTGGTGTGGCTGGGGTTGGCGGCCGTCGGAGCAGGCCTGCTGCTGGGGTTGCTCGTCGGCCCCGTCTGGGCGGCGTTCGCACTGCTGCCCCTGGCCGGCATCGCCTGGGGATGGGTCCTGCTCGGCCGCAACTGGCGCTCCTGGCGGTACGCCGAGCGGGCCGACGACCTGTTGATCAGCCGCGGGGTGCTGTGGCGCGAGGAGACCGTGGTGCCGTACGGGCGCATGCAGCTGGTCGAGGTCACCTCCGGCCCCGTCGAGCGCTACTTCGGGCTGGCCAGCGTCCAGTTGCACACCGCGGCCGCCGCGACCGACGCGGCCATCCCGGGCCTGGACCCGTCCGACGCGGAACGGCTCCGCGACCGACTCACCGCCCTCGGCGAAGCCCGATCGGCGGGCCTGTGACGACCCCGGACGTCGGGAACGGGATACCGGACGGCCCCGGCCTGCCGGACGAGCTCGAAGGACCGGGCAGGACCGGTGACCTGAAGGAACCAGGTGAGCCGGACAGGCCGGGGCTGCCGGGGGCTGCCGGAGTGCCCGAGGCGGCCGCACCGCCCGGGGCGGCCGGGGCCGACGGCTCGCGGCGGGCCGTCATCGAGCGGCGGCTGCATCCGGTCACACCGTTCCGGCGGGCCTGGGCGCCCATTGCGGTGCTCGTCGGCTGGGCGGTCCACGACCCGAACCAGGCGCAGGAGCAACTGACCCGGCTGACCACGACCGCCCTGCTGACAGCCCTCGCCGTCCTCGTCCCGGCAGCCTCCCTCTATGGCTTCCTGACCTGGTGGTTCACCCACTTCGCGGTGACGGACAGCGAACTGCGCATCCGCACCGGCCTGCTGTTCCGGCGTGCGGCGCACATCCGGCTGGAACGCATCCAGGCGATCGACGTCAGCCAGCCGCTGCTGGCCCGGATCGCGGGCGTCGCGAAGCTCCGGCTCGACGTCGTGGGCGCCGAGAAGAAGGACGAACTGGCCTTCCTGGGCGAGGAGGAGGCCCGCGCGCTGCGGGCGGAACTGCTCGCGCGGGCGGCCGGATTCGCACCGGAGACGGCGCACGAAGTGGGCGAGGCGCCCGCGCGCGAGCTGTTGCGCGTGCCGCCGCGCAAGCTCGCGATCGCGCTGGTGCTGACGGGCGCGACCTGGGGCGCGCTGGCCGCCGCAATCGTCGTGCCGCCGGTGCTGTGGCTGGCCACCCACAGCGTGTGGACGGTCCTCGCGACCGGCGTGCCGCTGCTCGGCGCGGCGGGCGCGACCAGCGCCGGACGGTTCGTCGGCGAGTACGACTGGACGGTCGGCGAGTCGCCGGACGGCCTGCGCATCGACCGCGGCCTCCTGGACCGTACGCACGAGACGGTGCCGCCCGGGCGGGTGCAGAGCGTGCGCATCGTCCAGCCGCTGCTGTGGCGGCGTCTCGGCTGGGTGCGCGTCGAACTGGACGTGGCCGGTTCCGCCAACTCCGTGCTCGTGCCGGTCGCTCCGCGCGAGGCCGCGGAAGCCGTCGTCGCGCGCGTGCTGCCGGGGGTGAGCGTCCCGGCCGCGGACTCGCTCTCGCGCCCGCCGCGACGGGCCGGGCGGTGTGCGCCGGTGTGGTGGCGGGGCTACGGAACCGCCGTCACCGACGCGGTGTTCGCCACCCGGCACGGACTGCTGCGCCGGAGACTGACGCTCGTGCCGCACGCCAAGGTCCAGAGCGTGCGGCTGACGCAAGGGCCCTGGCAGCGCCTCTGGCGGCTCGCGGACGTCCGTGTGGACACGGGCGCGGGCAAGACCGTCACAGCCCGCCTGCGGGACGCACAGCAGGCGGCGGAGCTGCTCCGGAGTCAGGCCGAACGATCACGGACCGGACGCCTGGACGCCCGGCCCGACCGTTGGATGGCTTAGACAGCCCAGGCGCCCGGAACCCTCGGGACCCACGAGAACCTCGGCACCCAGGGGACCCACAGGACCCTCGGGACCCGCAGGACCTCAGAACCCACAGGGCCCTCGGAATCCACAGAACGGGCGGTCAGGAGACGGCGCTGCGGAGCCCCTGGATGTCGATGTGCTCCGTCTCGTCGTGCGCGGTCAGGTCGATCACCTGGCCCACTCCGCGCGCCGCCTCGTCCGCCGGCTTGAACTCCGCCTCGGACTCGGCCTTGTGCAGCGCGAGGGCCTCCTGGCCGACGACGTCGGCGAGGTCCTCGTTCTGCACCGCCTCCAGTGCGTCGGGCTCCGCGTCGCTCTTCGTGCCGAAGAAGTCGAAGCCGCCCTCGGCGGTCGGCCGCCGTACGGGTTCGGCGGCCGGAACGACGGCCACGGCGGTCGGCACCGCGAAGTGCCCGGAGGGACGCTGCACGGGAGAGGCGGGACGCCGGACGACCGCACCCGCCTCGGCGGCGGCAGCGGGCTCGGCGGCGGGAGCGGCCCCACGGCCGGGACCCGGGCCGGGATCGGGGTCGGGGTCGCTGTCGGGGTCGAGGGGCGCCTCCGGACGCGCGGTCCGGGCACCGTCCACCGCCGGAGCGTCCGCGGCCTCCGCCCGGACGGCTGCACGACCGGCCTCGTCCAAGGCGGCCTCGTCCAGGGCGGCCTCGTCCAGGGCGGCCTCGTCGTCCGAAGCAGGCTCGTCCGAAGCAGGCTCGTCCGAAGCAGCCTGGTTCGCGGCGATTCCGTCCGCCGAAGCCGGCGCCTCGTCCGGCCTCTCGCCGTCGGGGGCCTCGTCCTCATCGGCAACCCTGCGAGGGGCGGCCGCGCGCGCGTGCTCGTCGACCGCCTCGGGCTTCCCCTGTGCTTCGTCCTCCTGCACGGCCTCCGCGGAAGCCACCCGTGCGGACGCCTCGTCGGCAGGACCCTTCGTGAGCCCCTCGTCGGGGTCCTGGGTGACCTCCTCGCCCGGCGCCTTGACGCCGTCGGCGTCGAACCGTGCGAGGGCCGCCTGCGCCCGCAGGAACAGCTTGGACCCCGCCGGCGAGAACACCGCCGACGTCTGCGCCTTCTCCTCGCCGGACTCGGAGGATTCGGCGACCTCATCCGATGCGCCGGAGCCGGACGCCTCCGCCGTCTCGGCGGGCTCCGAGTCCTGCGGTCCGCGCGCGGCGGGCAAGGCAGGCTCCGGAGCCGCCTCTATCTCCAGCAGGCGACGGCCTTCCAGGGCGCTGGCGCGCTCGGTCTCCGCGGTGGCGTACCGGCGCAGCAGCGCGGCGTGCTCGTTGCGCAGGCCGGCCAGCTCGGCCCGCTTGGCCCGCAGCCGCTGCTCCAGCTTGACCCGGAGCTCACGTGATTCTTCGAGGTCGCTCTCCACCTCGGCGACGCGTTCCTCGAAGCGCCACTCGTCACCGGCACGCGCGCGCGTGAGGTCGGCGACCTGCTTGCCGGCCTGCACGTCCCAGTGACGCATCACGACCGCGCCGACGATCGCCGTCGCCGCGGCGGCCGCGGCCAGCACACGGAGCGCCGCAGCCTGCGTGAACACCCAGGGGCCGAGGGCGCAGACAAGGGAGACGCCTGCGATCGCCGAGGGGGGCAGCAGCCTGTGCAAAGGAGGGGAATGGCGGTGACGTCCTCGTGGCATGGCCAGAAACTTACCGCGCGTAGGCGTTTGTTGGCGCCCCGCCCCACAAAAACTCAGCCATAACGAAGCGTTCACACTGCATCAGGAAACAGCCTTGTCGCCGAATTCGACAAGAAGCAAGATCATTTCCCGTCGGAGGAAGGGGCCGAGGGGCACCCACCGCCTCCCTCCCGGGCGGAGGCCGCACCCACCCGGCACGAGGGCCGCCCCCGTCCCCGACCCCGCCTTTGCGGCCACCCCGCACCCGCCCCCGCCTCCACGATCGCCGCCACCCCCGCCTCCGCCTCTACCTCCGCCACCGCATCGGCATCGGCATCGGCATCGGCATCGGCATCGCTCAACGGTCGCTCAGCCGACCGCTGATCCACTGCAGCGTCGGCGGAATCTCGCGCCGCCAGGTGTTGAAGTTGTGCCCGCCGCTTTCCAGGATGATCGACGAGACCTTGGTCCTGCCCGTGGCCTTCGCCAGCTCAATGAACTTCTGCGTGGCCTTGTAGTTGCTTTCTCCGGCCTTGCTGCTGGTGACCAGCAGGGAGGCGGCGGGAGCGGAACGATTCTTCAGAAACCAGAGCAGATCCGCCTCATTGCGCAGGGCCTTGTTCCCGTGGAAGAGGTCTCCTGTGGTGGGGTCGATCGGCGCCTTGTAGTACGCCGACAGGCCCGCAGCGGCCGCGTAGGCCTCCGGGTGGTGCATCGCCAGCTTCAGCGCGCAGTACCCGCCCGTGGAGTCCCCGACGATGCCCCAGTTGCTCGCCTTCCTGCCCACCCTGTAGTGGGCCGCGACGGCGTCCCGCAGATCCTTGGCGAAGAACGACTCGGTCTGCGGACCGCCCGGGATGTCCACGCACTCCGTGTCCCTGGGCGGCGCCACCGTGGGACGCATCATCACCAGGATCATCGGCTGCATGCTCCCGTCCCTGGCCAGCTGCCGCGCGGTGCGCGGATAGTGCAGCTTGTCCACGAGCGCCTCTGCCGTGCCCGGGTACCCCGTGAGGACGACGGCCGCGGGGAAAGTCCGCGTGCGGTAGGCCGGCTCGAAGTACTCCGGCGGCAGATACACGTACGCGGGCGTGGTGATGTGCGTCGTAAGCCCGTTGATGGCGACCTTCTGGACCTGCCCGCCGGACTGCGGCCGCCCGCTGCTCCCCGCGTCCACCCGCCGCGTGTCGACGACCCTCAGCGGTCCGGCCGCGGCGCCGCCCGAGGAGTGGTCGACGACCACGCCCTGCTCCGTCTCCTGACCGAACAGGTCCGCCCAGCTGGCGTAGAAACCGAACGCCTGGTTGGCGGAGAGTCCTATGGACGCGAAGAGCGCCAATTGCGTGGCGAGCAACAGCCCGACCCGCCCGCCGACGGCCCGCCAGCTCGGCTTGGCCAGCCTCGGCCACAGCCAGACCGTGCCGACGAACAGCAGTAAGGCGAACAGCACTGACAGCAGCAGCACTTTGTTGCTCGTGAGTCCCATGCGGTGGTTTCCTGCCTGCTCTTCGTCCGGGACCGCACCCGCTCCCCCCGACTCCTTCGCGAGGGCTTGTCCCGGATTTTCCTTCGCCTTTTCGATGCCTTTGGCGAGATGAGTGAACCTCTCTGCCCAAGACACCGTCCTAGAGGGCGCAATGTCGCCGGATGCCCGAATCGGCACCGGGTCCAAGGTCTCTCGCGGAACTACGGGATGCGATGTCTGTCACGGAAGATGCGGAAATGTCGGGCGGGGTTCCGCGCCGAACAAGCCGAGTGCGGCGGATAGTGCGAGGTCCGCGCCCTGAGGCCGTTCCCGCCCTCGTCGCCAGGGCCTGTGCCCTCGTGGGCCTGCTGGACGTCGCCGGAGGCGTCTTCCCGCGGTTCCGGCACAGCCGTATGCACACCTTCGCCGAGGTGCTTCCTGGCTCCTTCGGGCCGTTCGCGGCGGCGCTGTCGCTCAGCGCCGGCGTCCTCCTGCTGCTCCTCGCCCACGGGCTCAAGCGCGGCAAGCGGCGCGCGTGGCGGGCCGCCGTGGTGCTGCTCCCGGCCGGCGCGGTCGCCCAGTTCGTGTACCGCCACTCGATCGTGGGCGCGCTCATCTCCGTGGCGCTCCTGGTGCCGTTGCTGCTGCACCGCGACCAGTTCGCGGCGCTGCCCGACCCGCGCAGCCGCTGGCGCGCGCTCGCGAACTTCGTCCTCATGGGCGCCGGTTCCCTCGGTCTGGGGCTGGTCATCGTCAGCGTCCACCCCAACCGCATGATCGGCGACCCGAGCCTGGCCGATCGCCTTGCGCACGTCCTGTACGGCCTCTTCGGCTTCGAGGGCCCGGTCGACTACCAGGGCAACACCTCCTGGACCGTCGGCGCCTCCCTGGGCGCCCTGGGCCTGCTCACGGCGGTCACCACGATCTACCTCGCCTTCCGCCCCGAGCACCCGGCCGCCCGCCTCACCGAGGAGGACGAGAGCCGTCTGCGCGCCCTGCTGGTCAAGCACGGCCGCCGCGACTCCCTCGGCCACTTCGCGCTGCGCCGCGACAAGGCCGTCGTCTTCTCCCCCAGCGGCAAGGCCGCCGTCACCTACCGCGTGGTCTCCGGCGTGATGCTCGCCAGCGGCGACCCGATCGGCGACGTGGAGGCCTGGCCGGGCGCCATCGAGCGCTTCATGGACGAGGCCAAGGCCCACTCCTGGACCCCGGCCGTCATGGGCTGCTCGGAGACCGGCGGCGAGGTCTGGACCCGGGAGACCGGCCTGGACGCCCTCGAACTGGGCGACGAGGCGGTGGTGGACGTGGCGGATTTCTCCCTCGCCGGCCGCGCGATGCGCAACGTGCGCCAAATGGTCAAGCGCATCGAACGCGCCGGTTACGAAACCCGGGTACGGCGCGTGGGTGACCTCGGCGAGGCCGAACTGGAGCGCGTCCGGCGCGCCGCCGAGGACTGGCGCGGCACCGACACCGAACGCGGCTTCTCCATGGCCCTGGGCCGCATCGGCGACGTCACCGACGCCGACTGCCTCATCGCCACCGCCCACAAGGCCGACGAGGTCCCCGGCGAGTACGGCGACCTGAAAGCGATCCTGCACTTCGTGCCCTGGGGCCCCGACGGCGCCTCGCTCGACCTGATGCGCCGCGACCGCTCCGCCGACCCCGGCATGAACGAACTCCTCATCGTCGCCGCCCTCCAGGCGGCGCCCAAGTTCGGCATCACGCGCGTGTCGCTGAACTTCGCCATGTTCCGCTCGGCCCTGGCCCGCGGCGAGAAGATCGGCGCCGGCCCCGTCCTGCGCGCCTGGCGCGGCCTGCTGGTCTTCCTCTCCCGCTGGTTCCAGATCGAGTCGCTGTACAAGTTCAACGCCAAGTTCCAGCCCCGCTGGGAACCCCGCTTCGTCGTCTACCGCGCCTCCGGCGACCTTCCCCGCATCGGCTTCGCCGCCATGCAGGCCGAAGGCTTCGTCAACCTCGCCCTCCCCCTCCCCCGCTTCCTGCGCCGGCGCTCCGCACCGGCACGCGCGTGTGCGCACGCGGTGGCGGACAGAGACGTACGGGCCGCGTAACCGCCGGAGCCGCAGAGCCGGGCCGGGCCGGGCCGGCGCAGTCCGGCCCGGGCCGCCGGGACCGGGCCGGGCGCAGGCCCCGCAGCCCGGCTCCACGGGTTCGGCCCGGGCCGCGCCATGGCACGGCTCCCTCCTGGGCCTACGCTGAACGCATGAGCAAGCAGAGCGGACGCGGGCGCGTCGTCGGGCTTCCCGAGTGGGACCGCTGCGCGGTCATGGGAGTCGTCAACGTGACCCCCGACTCCTTCTCCGACGGCGGCCGCTGGTTCGACACGACGGCCGCCGTCAAACACGGTCTGCAGCTCGTCGCCGAGGGTGCGGACCTGGTCGACGTCGGCGGCGAGTCCACCCGGCCGGGCGCCACCCGTGTCGACGAGGCCGAGGAGCTCCGCCGGGTCGTCCCCGTGGTCCGGGGTCTGGCCTCCGAAGGCGTCGTCGTCTCCGTCGACACCATGCGCGCCACCGTCGCCGCCCAGGCCCTCGCGGCCGGCGCCGCCCTCGTGAACGACGTCAGCGGCGGGCTGGCCGACCCGGCGATGATCCCGACCGTGGCGGACGCGGGCGCCCCCTTCGTCGTCATGCACTGGCGGGGCTTCCTCGAAGGAGGCAACGTCAAGGGCGTCTACGCCGACGTCGTCGCCGAAGTCGTGGACGAGCTCCACGCGCGCGTGGACGCCGTCCTGGCGGGCGGCGTCGCCCCCGACCGCATCGTCGTCGACCCGGGCCTCGGGTTCTCCAAGGAGGCCGACCACGACCTGATGCTCCTCGCCCACCTGGACCGGCTGCACGCCCTCGGGCACCCGCTGCTGGTCGCCGCCTCCCGCAAACGGTTCCTCGGCCGGGTCCTGGCCGGCCCGCAGGGCGCCCCACCGCCCGCGCGCGAGCGGGACGCCGCCACCGCGGCCGTCTCGGCCCTCGCGGCCCAGGCCGGCGCCTGGGCGGTCCGGGTGCACGAGGTCCGCGCGACGGCGGACGCGGTACGGGTCGCACGAGCCGTGGAGGGGGCGCGCGAGGAGCATGACGCACCGGGCGCAGGCGCACCCGGGCGGGCGCGGACGGCGGCGAACCCACCCGGCGCGGGAAGCACGGCCGAAGCGCGGACCCAGTCCGGCACGCCCCGAGCAGAGGGAGCCCGGTGAGCGCCCCCCATACCGACGTCGAGCAGGTCGAAGCCGCCAACGCGGCCTTCTACGAGGCGCTCGAACGAGGCGACTTCGAAGGCGTCTCCTCCCTCTGGCTCACCCCCGCCGACCTGGGCGTGGACGAGACGTACCACGACCCCGCGGACGTCGGCGTCGT
Source organism: Streptomyces rishiriensis (assembly GCF_003112535.1). GTDB lineage: Bacteria > Actinomycetota > Actinomycetes > Streptomycetales > Streptomycetaceae > Streptomyces > Streptomyces rishiriensis. The sequence goes on from NZ_BEWA01000013.1 coordinate 60,730, forward strand.
CTCCTGTGTGCACCCCGGCTGGCCGGTGCTCACCGGCCGCGGCGAGGTCCTCAGGTCGTACGCGCTGATCATGGCGAACACCGACTACATCCAGTTCTTCCTCACCGACGTGCACGTCTCCGTCACCGGAGACACCGCCCTGGTGACCTGCACCGAGAACATCCTCAGCGGCGGCCCCGCCCCCGAGGACGGCGAGGAGCTCGGGCCGCTCGTCGGCCAACTGGTGGTCGCCACCAACGTGTTCCGCCGCACCTCCGACGGCTGGAAGCTGTGGTCGCACCACGCCTCTCCGGTTCTGACCGAGAGCGACGACGCCGAGGATTCCGAGATCCAGGAGATCCCGGAGGACCCCGGAAGCCCCGGGACCCCCGGAAGCGATGACGCCCCTTCCTGAGCGGATGGACGGGCCGCGACGGGGCAGCAGGCCCTCAGGCTGCTTCAGGTCGCCTCAGGCCGCTTAAGGCCGGCATGAAGCCGCTTGGGCCGCCTCATGTCGACCATAGGGACGAAGAAGTGGTTGGAATCACGAACCCACGGGTAGGGGCGGCTACCACCCCCTGAGCCGCCGGGTTCCCCAAGGGAAACGCCCGGTGAAATCCGCCGGCTCCGGTCCGGGCCACCGCGTCCGGAGCCCGGGACTGTCAGTGCTCGCAGGTAGATTCGTTCGAGGCCGGGCCGCCGCCCGCACCCGGTACGCACCGGCCCCAACCGACGATTGCAGGAGTGATTCGCGTGGATCGTGTCGCGCTGCGCGGCCTGAAGGCCCGCGGGTACCACGGCGTGTTCCCCAAGGAACGCGAGGAGGGCCAGACCTTCATCGTGGACCTCGTCCTGGGTCTGGACACCCGACCGGCCGCGGCCGACGACGACCTGGCGAAGACCGTGCACTACGGCATGGTGGCGGAGGAGGTCGTGGCCGTCGTCCAGGGCGACGCCGTCGACCTCATCGAGACGCTCGCCGAGCGCATCGCCCAAGCCTGTCTGAAGCACCAAGAGGTCCAGGAGGTCGAGGTCTGCGTCCACAAACCGGACGCGCCGATCACCGTCCCCTTCGACGACGTGACCGTCACCATCACCCGGAGCCGAGCATGACCGCGTTCTTCACCGAGGGCCAGAGCGACCCGACCGTACAGCCGGTACCCGCCTCCGTCGTCGAGAAGGTCGACGCCGCCGACACCACCCTGCACAACCCCAAACGCGCCGTGATCTCCCTCGGCTCCAACCTGGGCAACCGCCTGGAGACCCTCCAGGGGGCCATCGACGCCCTGGAGGACACCCCCGGGGTCCGCATCAAGGCCGTCTCCCCCGTGTACGAGACGGAGCCGTGGGGCGTCGAACCCGGCAGCCAGCCGTCGTACTTCAACGCGGTGGTCCTGCTCAAGACGACCCTCCCGCCGTCGTCCCTCCTGGAGCGCGCCCATGCGGTCGAGGAGGCCTTCCACCGCGTGCGGGACGAGCGCTGGGGCGCGCGCACACTGGACGTCGACATCGTCGCGTACGCCGACGTCGTCGACGACGACCCGCACCTCACCCTTCCGCACCCCCGTGCCCACCAGCGCGCCTTCGTGCTGGCCCCCTGGCACGACGTGGAGCCCGAGGCCCAGCTGCCCGGCCGCGGCGCCGTCGCCGATCTTCTCGGCGTCCTCCCCCGCGAGGGCGTCGAAGCCCGCAAGGACCTGGAACTCCACCTGCCCGTCTAGTCGTTAAGGTCAAGCAGAAAGGTCGACGAGACCACTGCCCGCGAGATCTTCCCGCCGCGGGCGCGGGGGAGCTGAAGGGACATCGTGAGAGAGCTGCGCATCAGGGTGCTGGCCGGCGTGTTCGTCGTGGCCGCGATCCTGTCCTGGGCGGGCGCGCGCCTGTGGAACTCGATCGGGACCCTTCCCAGCGTCCCGATCGCCGCCCCCATCGTCCTCGCCCTGATCGCCGTCGTGCTCACGGCCACGGCGCTCTCGCTGCGCGCCCGCCTCAAGGCCCAGCGCGAGCGCCGCCCCGAGGCCAAGGGCGTCGATCCCCTGATGGCGGCGCGCGCGGTGGTCTTCGGCCAGTCCAGCGCTCTGGTCGCCGCTCTCGTCTCCGGAATGTACGGAGGCACGGGCGTCTTCCTCCTGGAGTCCCTCGACATCCCCGCCCGCCGTGACCAGGCCATCTACGCCGGCTTCTCGGTCCTGGCCGGCATCGCGGTCATAGCGGCGGCGATCTTCCTGGAGCGCGTCTGCAGACTCCCGGAGGACGACGACCACGAGAACGGCTCGACCTCCACGGCCTGACGCCGCCCCGCCGTCACCGGCAGGCAAGCCAGCGCACGTCAGGGCACGTCAGGGCACGTCAGCGCGCCAGTATCAGGCTCATCGCCTCGGCGCGGGTCGTGGCGTCCCTGAGCTGACCCCGCACCGCGGACGTCGTGGTCTTGGCTCCGGGCTTACGGATCCCCCGCACCGACATGCACATGTGTTCGGCCTCGATGACGACGATGACGCCGCGTGCCTCCAGGATCCGCATGAGGGAGTCCGCCACCTGCGTGGTGAGACGTTCCTGCACCTGGAGACGGCGCGCGAACACCTCGACCAGCCGCGCCAGTTTGGACAGGCCCGTGATCTTGCCGGACTCCGCGGGGATGTAGCCCACATGCGCGACGCCGTGGAACGGCAGCATGTGATGCTCGCACAGGGAGACGATCTCGATGTCCTTGACCAGCACCATCTCGTCGTGGCCGAGATCGAACGTCGTCGTCAGGACTTCCTCGGGCGTCTGGGTGAGACCCGCCAGCAGCTCCCGGTAGGCCCGCGCCACCCGCGCGGGCGTCTCCCGCAGGCCCTCGCGCTCCGGGTCCTCGCCGACCGCGAGCAGCAGTTCGCGCACGGCGTTCTCGGCGCGCTTCTCGTCGAACTCGCCGATGGAACCGTCGCCGTCCAGCGTCACGGGGTCGGTCATGGGGGGCCTCGTTCCTGTGCGGGTCGCTCGGGTGGGTATGCACCTCATCTGCGAGCCTACGAAATCGGTCATACGGAAAATGCCGCGCCCCCCAGGCTAGGACCTGGGGGGCGCGGCATCCATTCCGGGCCCGGTGGGGCCTGCCGGAGCCGGGATCAGCTCTCGGGGCGGTCCTCCGGGCTGGGCTCGGCGACCGGGGCGGTCTCGACCGCGGTGGACTTCGCGGTGGAGATCGCCTGCGTCGCGCCGTTGGCGCCGTTCGTCAGTGCCAGCTCCCGGGGGGAGAGCACCGGCGGACGGGTGGACGGCGTACGCCGCGAGGAGCCGGTCCAGGCGGGCCGTGCCGGGCGCTTGACGATGGCGGAGAAGATCTCGGCGATCTCCTCCTTGTTCAGCGTCTCCTTCTCCAGCAGCCGGAGCACGAGGTTGTCGAGGACGTCGCGGTTCTCGACCAGGATCTCCCAGGCCTCGTTGTGCGCGTTCTCGATCAGCTTCTTGACTTCCTCGTCCACCAGAGCGGCGACCTCTTCCGAGTAGTCGCGCTGGTGAGCCATCTCACGGCCGAGGAAGGGCTCGGTGTTGTCGCCGCCGAACTTGATCGCACCCAGCCGCTCGGTCATGCCGTACTGGGTGACCATCGCCCGGGCAGTGGCCGTGGCCTTCTCGATGTCGTTCGCCGCGCCCGTGGTGGGGTCGTGGAAGACGAGCTCCTCCGCCGCGCGCCCGCCCAGCATGTAGGCCAGCTGGTCGAGCATCTCGTTGCGGGTGGTGGAGTACTTGTCCTCTTCGGGGAGGACCATCGTGTAGCCCAGGGCACGGCCTCGGGACAGGATCGTGATCTTGTGGACCGGGTCGGAGTTCGGTGAGGCCGCCGCGACCAGGGCGTGTCCGCCCTCGTGGTACGCGGTGATCTTCTTCTCCTTGTCCGACATGATCCGGGTCCGCTTCTGCGGGCCCGCGACCACGCGGTCGATCGCCTCGTCCAGCATGTGGTTGTCGATCAGCTTCATGTCCGAACGGGCCGTCAGCAGCGCGGCCTCGTTCAGCACGTTGGAGAGATCGGCACCCGTGAAGCCGGGGGTGCGGCGGGCGACTGCGGCCAGGTCGACGTCGGGCGCGACCGGCTTGCCCTTCTGGTGAACCTTGAGGATCTCCAGACGGCCCTGCATGTCCGGACGGTCGACCGCGATCTGGCGGTCGAAACGGCCGGGGCGCAGCAGCGCGGGGTCGAGGATGTCGGGCCGGTTCGTGGCGGCGATGAGGATCACGCCGCCCTTCACGTCGAAGCCGTCCATCTCGACGAGCAGCTGGTTCAGGGTCTGCTCACGCTCGTCGTGCCCACCGCCGAGGCCGGCGCCGCGGTGGCGGCCGACCGCGTCGATCTCGTCGACGAAGACGATCGCCGGGGCGTTCGCCTTGGCCTGCTCGAAGAGGTCACGCACCCGGGAGGCGCCGACGCCGACGAACATCTCGACGAAGTCGGAACCGGAGATCGAGTAGAAGGGAACGCCCGCCTCGCCGGCGACGGCGCGTGCGAGCAGGGTCTTGCCGGTGCCGGGCGGCCCGTACAGGAGCACACCCTTGGGGATCTTGGCGCCGACGGCCTGGAACTTCGCCGGTTCCTGCAGGAACTCCTTGATCTCGTGGAGTTCCTCGACGGCTTCGTCCGAACCGGCGACGTCGGCGAACGTCGTCTTCGGGGTGTCCTTCGTGATGAGCTTGGCCTTGGACTTCCCGAAGTTCATGACTCGGGAGCCGCCGCCCTGCATCTGGTTCATCAGGAACAGGAACACGACCACGATGAGGACGAAGGGGAGCAGGGACAGCAGGATCCCGACGAAAGCGTTCTGCTTCGTCGGCGAAACCGTGTAGCCGTCCGGAATCTGCTTGTCCTGGTATTTGGTCTGCAGCGTGTTGGCGATGGTCACGCCTTGGTCGCCGATGTAGCTCGCCTGGATCTTCGAGCTGTCCTTGACCTTCTCGCCGTCCTTGAGCGTGACCTTGATGGTCTGCTCGTCACCGGTGGTGAGCTTGGCCGACTCGACCTTGTTGTCGTTGATCGCTGCAATGACCTGGCCTGTGTCCACCGTCTTGTAGCCGCCGGACGAGCCGACGACCTGCATCAACACGACCACGGCAAGGACGGCCAGCACGATCCACATGACCGGCCCACGGAAGTATCGCTTCACGTCCATCCATACGGAGCGGTGTCGCCCCGTCCCTCCTGCCATAGTGAGTTTGATAAGACAGTTCTTCTGACGGTACCCCAGCTTCGTCACGCAAAGCCGCACGGAACGGCTGGCGCACCCGTCTGCATGCTCCAACGGCGCGAGGCCCGCCGGGGTTCCCGATCTTCCCGAGGGCTTGCGCCCTTCGGGTCTCAGCCGCCGTAGACGTGGGGCGCGAGCGTACCGACGAACGGGAGGTTGCGGTACTTCTCGGCGTAGTCCAGGCCGTAGCCGACGACGAACTCGTTGGGGATGTCGAACCCGACCCACTCGACGTCGATGGCGACCTTGGCCGCCTCGGGCTTGCGCAGCAGCGTGCACACCTTGAGGGAGGCGGGCTCGCGCGAGCCGAGGTTGGACAGCAGCCAGGACAGGGTCAGGCCGGAGTCGATGATGTCCTCGACGATCAGGACGTGCTTGCCCTTGATGTCGGTGTCGAGGTCCTTGAGGATCCGCACCACTCCGGAGGACTGGGTGCCCGCGCCGTAGGACGACACGGCCATCCAGTCCATGGTGACGGGGGTGGACAGGGCCCGGGCGAGGTCGGCCATGACCATCACAGCGCCCTTGAGGACCCCGACGATGAGCAGGTCCTTGCCCGCGTACTCCGCGTCGATCTTCGCGGCCAGACCAGCCAGCTTCGCGTCGATCTCTTCCTTGGTGATGAGCACCTCTTTGAGGTCGGTGCCCATGTCTTTCGCGTCCACCCGCATCACTTTCGGTTGTCCCACCGGCCGCCGGGACCGCCCACGACCACGTAAGCGGTCCTGCCGGAGGGCCCGGATTCAGCCTTGCCGAATCACCAGTCTGCCACCCTGGCGCTGAGCGACGACTTTGCCCGGGAGATTGATGACCCCCTGGCCGCGCCAGCCGGTGATCAGCCGGTCGACCTCTTCGATGTGCCGCGCGAAGAGCGAACCGGCGGGCGCGCCCGCCTCGATCGCGGCGCGGCGCAGGATCCGGCGGCGCACGGCGGGCGGCAGGGCGTAGAGCTTGGCGCACTCCAGGAGGCCGGCCGCGTCGCGTACGGAGGACTCGGCCTGGCCGGCCCAGGCGTCGAGGGCGTCGGCGTCGTCGCGGGAGAGCTGGGCCGTGCGGGCGAGGGCCTCGACGACGCCCTTGCCGAGGGCCTTCTCCAGGGCCGGCAGGCCCTCGTGGCGGAGCCGGGAGCGCGTGTAGGCCGGGTCTGCGTTGTGGGGGTCGTCCCAGACGGGCAGGGACTGGACCATGCAGGCCTTGCGGGCGGTCTGCCGGTCCAGGTGGAGGAACGGGCGGCGGTAGCGGCGGGCGGCGCCCGGCCGCCCGGAGACCGCGGCCATTCCGGACAGGGAGCGGATGCCGGAGCCGCGGGCGAGGCCGAGCAGGACGGTCTCGGCCTGGTCGTCGCGGGTGTGGCCGAGCAGGACGGCGGTGGCGCCGTGGGCTTCGGCGGCGGCGTCGAGGGCGGCGTAGCGCGCGTCGCGGGCGGCGGCTTCGGGGCCTCCCTCGCGGCCGACGGCGACGGCGGCGGAGTCCACGGGGTCGAGGCCGAGTTCGCGCAGTCGCAGGACGACTTCGGCGGCACGCACGTCGGAGCCGGGTTGCAGGCCGTGGTCGACGGTGACGCCGCCGGCGCGGACGCCGAGCCGGGGGGCCTCGAAGGCGAGGGCGGAGGCGAGCGCCATGGAGTCGGCGCCGCCGGAGCACGCCACGAGCACGAGCGGCGGGGCCGGGCGCTCGTGCGGGTTCGCTTCGGAGGCGGGATGGTCGTTGAGGATGTCGTGAAGTACGCGGCGGACCGCCAGGCGTATCGCCGCGACCGCAGGATGGGGACCCATTGTCCGGTTCCCTTCATGAAGTTTTCGGGGGTTAGCCCGAGGTTCGGTCACTCAGAGTGTGTAGATGGTGACAGAACCGGGCCGTTCCCTGAGCATTGCACGCCTACCCAGGGCCCACGGTCCCTCGGACGGGTGATTGCGGGGGCGTTCTCCTGCCGGCGGCCTGATTCGGTTCCCGCCCGTTCCGGCAGCTCACGACTCGGCCTTGCGATGCACTCGCGCGACCCACTCCGCCGGTTCGGCGATCTCGGCCTTGGTCGGAAGTGTGTTCGGAGAGGTCCACACGCGGTTGAAGCCGTCCATGCCGACCTCATCGACGACGGCCCTCACGAAGCGTTCGCCGTCCCGGTACTGCTTGAGCTTGGCGTCCAGGCCGAGCAGCCTGCGCAGGGCGATGTCGAGCCGGGAGGCGCCCTTGGCCCGGCGTTGCTGGAACTTCTCGCGGATCTCGGCGACGGTCGCCACCACTTCGGGGCCCACGCCGTCCATGACGAAGTCGGCGTGGCCCTCCAGGAGGGACATCACGGCGGTGAGGCGGGCGAGGATCTCGCGCTGGGCGGGCGTCTGCACGAGTTCGACCAGGGAGCGGCCGCCGTCGTCCTCCTCGCCCTCGGGGCGGCCGCCCGCGAGGGACTGGGCGGCTTCGCGGACGCGTTCCAGGAAGGTCATGGGGTCGACGTCCGTCTCGCCCAAGAACGACTGGATCTCGCCCTCCAGATGGTCGCGCAGCCAGGGGACCGCGGAGAACTGCGTGCGGTGCGTCTCCTCGTGGAGGCACACCCAGAGGCGGAAGTCGTGCGGATCCACGTCGAGTTCGCGTTCCACGTGGACGATGTTCGGCGCGACGAGCAGCAGGCGGCCGCCGCCGTTCGCACCGGCGGGGAGTTCGCGGGTGGCGGGGGCGAAGGTCTCGTACTGGCCGAGGACGCGGGACGACAGGAAGGACAGCAGCATGCCGAGTTCGACGCCGGTGACCTTGCCGCCGACCGCGCCGAGGACCGCGCCGCCCGGGGTGTTGCCCCGTCGTTCCTGCATCTTCTCCAGGAGGGGCTTGAGGATCTCCCGGAAGCCCGCGACGTTCGCCCGCACCCAGCCGGGGCGGTCGACGACCAGGATGGGCGTGTCGTGGATGACGTCGGTGCCCATACGAGTGAAGCCCCGGACGTGTTGCTCCGAGGCCTTGGCGTGTCGGCGCAGTTCCGCGACGACGGCACGCGCTTCGTCGCGGCTGACCTCCGGTCCCGGCCGTACGAGCCGGGTCGCGGTCGCCACCGCGAGATTCCAGTCGACCATCCCTGATGAGGCAGCGCCACCGATGCTCGTCATGCGTCAACCGTACGTGAGCGCCGCCCGGGAGGGCAGGCCGCGGGAGGCCGGTCAGGGAGATGTCAGGGTCGGGTCCGGGGGCGGCTCGGGGGCGGCGGGGCTCAGCGGCAGCCGCACCCGGCCAGCGCCGTCGCCGTCCTGTCCAGCGCCGCCTGGGCCGCCGCCGGGTCGCTCGTGCCGGCCGCCATGAGGGCGAAGGCGAGCAGCCGGCCGTCCTGGTCGACGACGGTGCCGGCGAGGGTGTTGACGCCGGTGAGGGTGCCGGTCTTGGCCCGGACGACGCCTGCCGCGCCGTCGGTGTAGCGGCTGGTGAGGGTGCCGGTGAAGCCTGCGACCGGAAGGCCGGTGAGGACGGGGCGCAGGTCGGGGCGGCGGGGGTCGCCGGCCTTGGCCAGCAGGGCCGTGAGCAGGTTCGCGGTGAGCCGGTCCTGGCGGTCGAGGCCGCTGCCGTCCTTGAAGCGGGCGCCGGCCACGGGCAGTCCGAGCTTCTTCAGCTGGGCCATGACCGCTTTGCCGGCGCCGGCGAAGTCGGCGCGGACGCCGGTGGCGACGGCGGTCTGGCGGGCGAGGGCCTCGGCGATGTCGTTGTCGCTGTTGGTGAGCATCCGCTCGACCAGGGTGGACAGCGGGGGCGAGGAGACCGTCGCGAGGCTCTGCGCGCGGGTGGTGGCCTTGGAGGGGCCGGGGGCCGTGGTCCTGACGCCGGCGGCCGTGAGGAACCGCGCGAAGGCGGCGGTCGCGTCGGACGCCGGGTCGCTCACGCGGGCAGTCGGGCCGCTGTCGGAGGCGTCGGTGCGGCCCTCGTCGGCGCTCAGGGCGGTGACGGGGGCGAGGTTGGGGTTGACCCCGATGGGGTGAAGCTGCGAACCGGCGTACAGGGTCGTGTCGTACGAGAGCGTCACCCGGGTGAGTCCGCGCTTCTTCAGGGCGGCGGCGGCGGAGGTGGCGAGGGTGCGCAGGCTGGCCCGGCCGCCGGCGTCCGCGCGGGCCGTGAGCGTGGGGTCGCCGCCTCCGACGAGGACGAGTTCCTTGGTGTCGGGTTCCAGCACGGCACGGGTGGTGAAGCGGTGCTCGCCGCCCATAGCGGAGAGCGCGGCGACCGCGGTGGCGATCTTCGTGGTGGAGGCCGGGGTGAGCGCCTGGCCGGCTCCGGCGCCGTAGAGGAGCTTGCCGGAGGCGACGTCGACGACCGCGGCGGTGTGCTGGGCGCCGAGGGCCGGATCGCCCAGGAGGGGGCCCAGGACGCCGGTGAGGCCGGTGCCGCTGGGAAGGACGTCCGGGGCGGACTTCACGGTGTTGCCGCCTCCTCCGCCGCCGAGGGCGGTGAGGACGGCGGCGGCGCTCGGCGCGGGCCGGGGCGCACCGGCCGCCGTGTCGGACGTACCGGACGAATCGTCCGGGCGGCCGTGATCTGTGCCACCCGTCCGCTCAAGGGCGGCGACCCGGTCCCGCTCGGCCGTACGCTGACCGCTGGAGTCCCAGGGCCCGGCGGCGGTCACCACGACGGCGGTCAGCGCCAGCCCGGCGGTCGCCGCACCCGCGGTGTACTGCCACGAGCGGGCGTTCGGACCGGCCTTCGTCATCCGCGCCAGCTGCGGTCGCGCCGCCTGCGCGAGTCGCGCGACCTGCGGCTTCGCGGTCGCCGCCAGGTGCGCGAGACGGGGCCGTACGATTCCTGCGGCCCGTGCCAGACGCGGTCGTACGGCGTCCGCGACCCGCACCACATGCGGTCTCGCGGTCCGCCAAGGCCTCAGCTCTGGCACGAACACCAGCCCCTTTCGCGATCACACACCTGCGTGAGGGACACTTAACCACCAGAACTATGTGTTGATCATGGAGGAGCCACCGGTGGAGTTCGACGTCACGATCGAGATTCCGAAGGGTTCGCGGAACAAGTACGAGGTGGACCACGAGACCGGTCGGATCCGCCTGGACCGTCGACTCTTCACCTCGACCGCCTACCCGACCGACTACGGCTTCGTCGAGAACACTCTCGGCGAGGACGGCGACCCGCTGGACGCGCTGGTCATCCTGGACGAGCCGACCTTCCCGGGCTGCCTCATCCGATGCCGTGCGATCGGCATGTTCCGGATGACCGACGAGGCCGGCGGCGACGACAAGCTGCTCTGCGTCCCGTCGACCGACCCGCGCGTGGAGCACCTGCGCGACATCCACCACGTGTCGGAGTTCGACCGCCTGGAGATCCAGCACTTCTTCGAGGTCTACAAGGACCTGGAGCCCGGCAAGTCCGTCGAGGGCGCCGACTGGGTCGGCCGCACCGACGCCGAGGCCGAGATCGAGCGGTCCTACAAGCGCTTCAAGGACCAGGGCGGCCACTGAGGATCCCGCGGTGTAAAACGCCTGCGCAGAGGTAGGTGAAGGGCTGCACGCATGCGCGTGCGGCCCTTTCGCGTGTCTGTGCGCATACTGAGGCCAACGGAAGGTGTCGTTCCAGGGAGCGTTGCTGAGTGTCGGAGGCGGAAGACCGCAAACCGCAGTCGGACGAGGCGAGGAGTGCCTTCGACCCCGAGATCACGTCCGAGTTCGCGATCCCGGCGGGCCTGGCCGTCGCCAGACCGGGGGACGAGCCGGAGACCACGTCGGAGTTCGCCGTCCCGGCGGGGCTGGACGTGGCCCAGCCGGCCGCCGGCGAGGGCGAGGGGTCGGCGTTCAGTCCGCCGAGCACGTACAGCGCCCGGCAGGCCCCGGTGGCCTTCACGCCGGCCGGCGGCGTCCCGGTGGTGAGCCTGATCAAGGACCTGCCCTGGCAGGACCGGATGCGCACCATGCTGCGGATGCCGGTGGCCGAACGGCCCGCGCCGGAGGCGAGGCCGAAGGCGGAGGAGGAGGGCCCGGCCGTCCCCAGGGTGCTCGACCTGACGCTGCGCATCGGCGAGTTGCTGCTGGCGGGCGGAGAGGGCGCCGAGGACGTGGAAGCGGCGATGTTCGCGGTGTGCCGCTCCTACGGACTCGACCGCTGCGAGCCGAACGTCACCTTCACCCTGCTGTCGATCTCGTACCAGCCGTCCCTGGTGGAGGACCCCGTGACGGCGTCGCGGACGGTGCGCCGCCGCGGCACGGACTACACGCGTCTGGCGGCCGTCTTCCGGCTCGTCGACGACCTGAGCGACCCGGAGAGCCATCTCTCGCTGGAGGAGGCCTACCGGCGGCTCGCGGAGATGCGCCGTAACCGGCACCCCTACCCGACCTGGGTGCTGACCTCGGCGAGCGGGCTGCTCGCGGGCGCGGCCTCGGTGCTGGTCGGCGGCGACCTGGTCGTGTTCGTGGCGGCCATGCTCGGCGCGATGTTCGGCGACCGGCTCGCGTGGCTGTGCGCGGGGCGCGGACTGCCGGAGTTCTACCAGTTCCTGGTGGCCGCGATGCCCCCGGCGGCGATCGGCATCGCGCTGACGCTGTCCCACGTCGACGTGAAGGCCTCCGCGGTCATCACGGGTGGTCTGTTCGCGCTGCTGCCCGGGCGGGCGCTCGTAGCGGGCGTCCAGGACGGTCTGACCGGCTTCTACATCACCGCGGCCGCGCGTCTGCTGGAGGTCATGTACTTCTTCGTGGGCATCGTGGCGGGGGTGCTGGTGATGCTCTACGTCGGGGTGCAGCTCGGCGCGCACCTCAATCCCGACGCGGCCCTGGGCGTCACGAAGCGGCCGCTGTGGCAGATCGGTGCGTCGATGCTGCTGTCCCTGACCTTCGCCGTGCTGTTGCAGCAGGAACGATCCACCGTGGTCGCGGTGACCCTCAACGGCGGTGTCGCCTGGTCGGTGTACGGCGCGATGCGCTACACCGGCGAGATCTCGCCCGTCGCGTCCACGGCGGTCGCGGCAGGGGTCGTCGGCCTGTTCGGGCAGTTGCTGGCGCGCTACCGGTTCGCCTCCGCGCTGCCGTACACGACGGCGGCGATCGGGCCCCTGCTGCCGGGTTCGGCGACCTACTTCGGGCTGCTGGCCATCGCGCAGAGCAAGGTGGACGCTGGGCTGGTGTCGATCACCAAGGCGGCGGCGCTGGCGATGGCCATCGCGATCGGGGTGAACCTGGGGTCCGAGGTGTCCCGGATGTTCCTGCGCATCGGCTCCCTGGAGAAGCGGCGGGCCGCCAAGCGGACGAGGGGTTTCTGAACCCCTCGTCCCTTCGCGCCGCTCCTAGTAGCCCTGGTCGCCGTAGGGGTGCTGGCCGTCGTGGCCGTTGTGCTGGGCCCCGTACGGCTGCTCCTGCTGCTGCGGCTGCGCCTGCTGCGGTCGTTGCTGCTGCTGCGGCCAGTCGTCCTGGGCGTGCCGCTGCCGCGGCCGCTGCGGGTACGGCTGCTGTTGCGGGTACTGCTGCTGTTGCTGCGGGTACTGCTGCGCGCCGTAGTGGTCGTCCTGCCGGCCTTGGTGACCGAACTCCTGGCCGTGGTTGTGGCCGGGGTTCTGGCCGTGGTTCTGGCCGTAGTTCTGTCCCTGGTTCTGCTGTCCCTGGTTGCCGTACGGGTACTGCTGGTCGTGCTGGTCGATCCGTCGGAGCTGGGTGGTCGCGTCGTCCATGACCGGGAACTGCTGCTGGCGCCGGTGCTGCTCGGGGGCCTGCGCCGGGGTCCGCGACGCGCTCTTGCCGGACTTGGAGCGGGCCCTCATGAACTCGATGACGATCGGGACCACGGAGAGCAGCACGATCAGGATGAGCATCAGTTCGATGTTCTTCTTGACGAAGGCGATGTTGCCCAGCCAGGAGCCGAGCAGGGTGACCCCCGCGCCCCACAGGACGCCTCCGATGACGTTGAAGGTCAGGAAGGAGCGGTAACGCATGCCGCTGACGCCGGCGATGATCGGCGTGAAGGTGCGCACGATGGGCACGAAGCGGGCCAGGATCAGGGACTTCGGGCCGTGCTTCTCGAAGAACTCGTGCGCCTTGGTGACGTTCTCCTGTTTGAAGAGCCGGGAGTCCGGCCGGTTGAAGAGCGACGGTCCGACCTTCTTGCCGAACATGTAACCCGCCTGGTCGCCCAGGACCGCGGCGGCGCAGATCAACGCGACCGCGCCCCACAGCGGGAAGTCCAGCTGGTTGGACGTGATCAGCAGACCGGCGGTGAACAGCAGGGAGTCACCGGGCAGGAAGAACCCGATCAGCAGGCCGGACTCCGCGAACACGATGAGCAGCAGACCCCAGATGCCGAAGGTGTTGAGCAGATGGTCGGGGTCCAGCCAGCTCGGTCCGAGGGCGATCGTCGTCACGCTTCCGGGCTCCTGACGGGTGGGGGAACGTACAGCGTCCATGGTGCAGCCGCACAAAGCTATCAACGCGATGCGCCGACCCCAGGTTCCACGGGGGTCTCCGGGATGCACTGTGCGCCCGCTGGGGCGAAGCTGTGGGCCATGGGTATCGATGATTACGGCGGCGGGCAGGGCCCCCAGTCGGACGTACTGGTCGTCACCACGAACGACGTGCCCGGGTTCCGGGTGCAGCAGGTCATCGGCGAGGTCTTCGGGCTGACGGTGCGCTCACGGCATCTGGGCAGTCAGATCGGCGCGGGCCTGAAGTCGATGATCGGCGGTGAGCTGAAGGGACTGACCAAGACCCTCGTGGAGACCCGCAACCAGGCGATGGAACGGCTGGTCGAGCAGGCACGCGCGCGCGGAGCGAACGGCGTGCTGATGTTCCGCTTCGACGTGACGGAGGCGGCCGACGTGGGCACCGAGGTGTGCGCCTACGGCACCGCCGTGGTCCTGGCCCGGGAGTAGCCCGGAGCCAAGGCCCGGCCCTTCCCGGACCAGGGCCCGGACCAGGGCCGTCGGGCCGTCGCTCACCCCGTGTGCCTGGCCGCGTTCGCCAGGATCGCCTCCCTGAGGTGTTCGGCGAGGCCCGGGTGCATGGCGTCGTAGAACGCCTTGAAGCGCTCGTCGGAGACGTACATCTCACCCAGGCAGCGGTGCATCTCGTGCGGGCAGTCGTAGTACCAGGTGCCGATGTGCCGGCGGTGCTCCTCGGCCAGGTCCATGGCCGCCTCGCCGGTCGCCGGCCCGCCGGCGGCCACCAGGGCGGAGTAGCGCTCGCTCCAGGCGTCGACCTCGGCCTGCAGGCGCTTCCAGTCGTCCTTGGTGTAGCGGGCGACGCGCCGCTGGGACTCGGCGTACGCCTCGGTTCCGCCCCAGCGCTGTTCGGCCTCCTCGGCGTACTGGTCGGGGTCCTTGTCGCCGAAGACCTCGAAACGTTCCTCGGGCGTGAGGTTGATGCCCATCTTGCGTGCCTCCATGGCGTGTTCCACGGCCGCGGCCATCTTCTGCAGCCTCTCGATCCGGGCGGTCAGCAGTTCGTGCTGACGGCGCAGGTGCGCGCGCGGGTCGGCCGCCGGATCGTCGAGCAGGGCCGCGACGTCCTCGAGCGGGAAGCCGAGCTCGCGGTAGAACAGGATCTGCTGCAGCCGGTCGAGGTCGGCCTCGTCGTAGCGCCGGTGACCCGCGTGGCTGCGCCCGCCGGGGACGAGCAGGCCGATGTCGTCGTAGTGGTGCAGCGTGCGCACCGTGACACCGGCGAATCCGGCGACCTGTCCTACGGAGTAGCTCACTTCCTCCGCTCCCTTCTCGGTACGCGCTCCACGGTGCGGCCTCACGCCGCGTGAGGTGCAAGCCGGTTTCCCCCGGGGATTCTCCGTCCGGATGTCATGTCCGTTTCGTCCGCTTATCGTGAGCCCGTGGCCCAGGACACCTCGCAGCGTGCGCCCGCCCCTCCGGCGACGCCGGCGCGCGCCCTGCTGCCGTCGATCCTGCCCGCCGTGCTGATCGGGATCCTCGCCAGCATGCTGCTCCTGCTGGTGGAGGGCGCGGCCGAGCGGCTCCAGCACGTGCTGTGGGCCACGCTGCCGGACGCGCTGGACGTGGGCCGCTACTCGGTGCTGTGGATGCTCGTCGTCCTCACCGGGACCGGGGTGGCGGTGGGGCTGGTGGTGTGGAAGGCGCCGGGGCACGCGGGCCCCGATCCGGCCACGATGGGGCTGGACGCGCGCGTGCTGGCCCCGGCGGTGCTTCCCGGGCTGCTGGCCGCGACGGCGCTGATGCTGGCGGGCGGCCCGAGCCTGGGCCCGGAGAACCCGATCATCGCCGTCAACGTGGGACTGGCCGTGTGGCTGGGCCGACGGGCGCTGCGGCGGGCGCCGGGCGCGCTGTGGGTGATGCTCGCGGAGGCGGCGACCATCGGCGCGCTGTTCGGCACGCCGGTGGCGGCGGCGCTGCTGATCTCCGAGGCGCTGGCCGGGCGGCAGAGCGAGGGGCCGCTGTGGGACAACGTGTTCCCGCCACTGGTCGCCGCGTCGGCCGGCTCGATGACGGCCACCCTGGTGGCCCATCCGACCTTCGACCTGGGCCTGCCCGGGCTCGACCGGCCCGGGTGGGGCGATCTGCTGGCGGCGCTCGTGATCGCCTCGGCGGGCGCGCTGCTGGCTCTGTGCGCCGTCCGGGCGTTCCCGTACGTCCACGGCGCGTTCGCGGGGCTGCGGCACCCGATGCTGATGCTGCCGCTCGGCGGTGTCGTCCTGGGCCTGCTGGGGGCCCTGGGCGGCCGTCTGACGCTCTTCAAGGGGCTGGACGAGGTCGGGGCGCTCGCGGCCGATCCCGATGGCTGGTCGGCCGGCCAGTTCGCCACGATGACGGTGGTGAAGCTGGCCGCGCTGCTCGTCGCCGCGTCCTGCGGTTTCCGCGGCGGCCGGATCTTCCCGGCCGTGTTCGTGGGCACCGCCTTCGGTCTGACCGCCCACGCGCTCGTGCCGGACGTCCATCCCTCGGTGGGCGTGGCGGCAGGGGTGCTGGGGGTTCTCCTGGCCATCACCCGGCAGGGCTGGGTGAGTCTCTTCGTCGCCGCCGTCCTGGTGGCGTCGGCGTCGATCATCGCCCTGCTCTGCATCGCCACGCTGCCCGCCTGGCTGCTGGTGACGGGGCGGCCGCAGATGCAGTTGCGCGCGGACGGAACTTCGGTCCGCTGACACCCGTTCGATCCTTCAGGAGGCATTCCATGCCGTTGCACAAGGGTCCTCAGAAGCCCGACGAGCGTCCACTGTCCGTCAATCCCTTCTACGGCGAGGCGGATCCGCTCGGCGGCATGCTCGAGGCGCCGCCCAAGCACCGCCTGCCGGACGGCCCGACGCCCCCGTCGGCGGCGTACCAGCTGGTGCGCGACGAACTCATGCTGGACGGCAACGCACGCCTGAACCTGGCCACGTTCGTGACCACGTGGATGGAGCCGCAGGCCGGCGTCCTGATGGCGGAGTGCCGGGACAAGAACATGATCGACAAGGACGAGTACCCGCGCACCGCCGAGCTGGAGCGGCGCTGTGTGGCGATGCTCGCCGACCTGTGGAACGCGCCCGACCCGTCGGTGGCCGTGGGCTGTTCGACGACCGGGTCGAGCGAGGCGTGCATGCTCGCCGGGATGGCGATGAAGCGGCGGTGGGCGCGGCGCAACGCCGACCGGTATCCGGGAGCGCGTCCGAACCTCGTGATGGGGATCAACGTCCAGGTCTGCTGGGAGAAGTTCTGCAACTTCTGGGAGGTGGAGGCCCGTCTCGTCCCCATGGAGGGTGAGCGCTTCCACCTCGACCCGCAGCTCGCGGCCGAGCTGTGCGACGAAAACACCATCGGGGTGGTCGGCATCCTCGGGTCCACCTTCGACGGGTCCTACGAGCCGATCGCCGAGCTGTGCGCGGCGCTGGACTCCCTCCAGGAGCGCACCGGTCTGGACGTCCCGGTGCACGTCGACGGCGCGTCCGGCGCGATGATCGCGCCTTTCCTCGACGAGGACCTGGTGTGGGACTTCCGTCTCCCGCGCGTGGCGTCCATCAACACCTCGGGGCACAAGTACGGGCTGGTGTACCCCGGGGTCGGCTGGGCGCTGTGGCGCGACAAGGAGGCCCTGCCGGAGGAGCTCGTGTTCCGCGTGAACTACCTGGGCGGCGACATGCCCACGTTCGCGCTCAACTTCTCCCGCCCGGGCGCCCAGGTCGTCGCGCAGTACTACACGCTGCTGCGGCTCGGCCGTGCGGGTTACCGGGCGGTGCAGCAGTCCACGCGGGACGTGGCCGGTCGGCTGGCCGGACAGGTGGAGGCCCTCGGCGACTTCCGGCTCCTCACCCGGGGCGACGAACTCCCGGTGTTCGCCTTCACCACGGCGGCGGGCGTGGAGGCGTACGACGTCTTCGACGTCTCCCGGCGGATGCGCGAGAGCGGCTGGCTGGTGCCCGCCTACACCTTCCCGGCGAACCGGGAGGACCTGTCCGTGCTGCGGGTCGTATGCAGAAACGGCTTCTCGGAGGACCTCGCCGAGATGTTCGTGGAGGACCTGACCCGACTGCTGCCGGAGCTGCGACGGCAGTCGGGGCCGGCGACCCGGGACAAGGGTGCGGCGACGAGTTTCCACCACTAGGAGGCCACTTGCCCCACTAGAGGCCACTCCCACCACTCGAAGGGCGCCGGGGCAGTCGGGGCCACCGGGGCAGTCGGGGCCACTGGGGCAGTCGGGGCCACCGGGGCCCCCGGGAGGCGACCGGGCCGGGGCCTTCGGAGCGTCAGCGGCTCAGGCGGGCGAACTTCCGCACCGCCAGCGGGAAGAACACCGCCAGCAGGGCCAGCGGCCAGCCGACCGCGGCCGACACGTGCCCGGGATCGGCGCCCGAACCGGCGAGCAGATCGCGTGCCGCCGTCGCCGTGCGGGACATGGGGTTCCACTCGACGGCCGCCCCCAGCCAGCCGGGCATGGCACCGGGGGCGGCCAGGGCGTTGATCAGCGGACGTCTCCTGGATGCCGCTCCCCCGTGGCGTACGGGTTATCCTCGCCCTCCCCCAGCACGCCGACGAACGGCTCGCCCTCCCCCGCGAAGGTGTACGCCCCACCGTCGATCCGCGCGATCAGGCCGCGGGTCCACTCGGCCTCGCCGTCGGCCGTGTGGATCCAGAGGTTCATGATCTCGCCGATGTGGCCCAACTGCTCGGGGCCCTCCTCGGGGACGTAGTGCGCCATGACGGCGGACCGCCACGCCTGGATGCCGCGGATGCGCTCCTCCAGCAGCGAGACGGCCTCCGCGCGCGGGAGGTCAAGCATGAACCCGATGGCCGCCGACTTCACGTCGGTCTTCTGGTCGTACGAGGTCAGCGCGTCACGCAGCAGCCGGAAGTACTCCTCGGCGCCGACCTCGGTGATCTCGTACTCGGTGCGCGGCGGACCGCCCGCGGTGGACGGGGCCGTCTCGTGCTCACGCAGCAGTCCCTGCTTGGCCATCTGCTTCAGGGCGTGGTAGATCGAGCCCGGCTTGGCGTTGGACCACTCGTGGGCGCCCCAGTACTCCAGGTCGCCGCGGACCTGGTAGCCATGGGCCCGCCCGTGCTGACGCACGGCCCCCAGGACGAGAAGACGGATCGCTGACATGCGCCCAGGTTAGGGCGTGACGGGCGGACGCCCGCGGGCCGCCCGCCACAGCCGCCACCCCGGGTCGGCGGCCTCCCGCCCGACCCGGCACGCGCTCGGAACGGGACGTCGCTCGGACGGGAACGCGCCCGGGCGGGAACGCGCCCGGGCGGGAACGCGCTCAGAACGGGAACGCGCTGCGCCCGTGCTGGACCGAGATCCACTTGGTGGTGGTGAAGGCCTCCAGCGTCGTCTCGCCGTTGAGGCGGCCGACGCCGGAGTTCTTCTCGCCGCCGAACGGCACGATCGGCTCGTCGTGCACGGTGGCGTCGTTGACGTGGAACATGCCGGTGACGATCTGCCGGGCGAAGGCCACACCACGCTCCACGTCGGCGGTGTGGACGGCGCCGCTGAGCCCGTACGGCGACTCGTTGACCAGCCGCACCGCCTCCTCCTCGCCGTCGAAGGTGTTCACGAACACGACGGGCCCGAAGACCTCCTGCTGGAGCAGCGCGGAGTCGGTGGGCAGGTCGGCCAGGACGGACGGCTCCACCAGGTTGCCGACCGTCGTACCGTGCACCAGCGCGTGCGCGCCCTCGCCGATCGCCTGCGCGACGACACCGGACAAGGCCTCCGCCTGCGAGGAGTTGATCACCGGGCCGATCGTGGTCTGCGGGTCGCGGGGGTCGCCGGCCTTGAGGGTGCGCACCTTGGCGACGAACTTCTCGGTGAACTCGTCGGCGATCGACCGGTCGACCAGGATGCGGTTGGCGGCCATGCAGACCTGGCCCTGGTGGACGAAGCGGCTGAACACGGCCGCGTCGACCGCGTAGTCGACGTCGGCGTCGTCCAGGACCACGAACGCGCTGTTGCCGCCGAGCTCGATGACGGTCCGCTTGAAGTGCGAGGCGGCGACCGTCGCGACATGGCGGCCGACCTTGTCGGAGCCGGTGAAGGAGATGACCCGCGGGATCGGGTGTTCCAGGAACGCGTCGCCGATCTCGGCGATGTCGGTCACGACGACGTTCAGCAGGCCCGGCGGCAGACCGGCGTCCTCGAAGAGCTTGGCGATCACGGTGCCGCCGGAGACCGGGGTGTTCTGGTGCGGCTTCAGCACCACGCCGTTGCCGAGGGCGAGCGCGGGGGCGACGGACTTCAGCGACAGCAGGAAGGGCACGTTGAAGGGGCTGATCACACCGACCACGCCGACCGGCTCGCGGTAGACGCGGTTCTCCTTGCCGTCGATCGGCGAGGGCAGGATGCGGCCCTCGGGGCGCAGCGACAGATGGATCGACTCGCGCAGGAACTCCTTGGCGAGGTGGAGTTCGAAGGCGGCCTTGCCGAAGGTGCCGCCGGCCTCGTCGACGAGCAGCGCGCTGATCTCCGCCTCGCGCTCCTCGACCAGACGCAGCACCTTCTCGAAGACCGCGCGGCGCGCGTAGGCGTTGGTCGCGGCCCACTGCTTCTGGGCACGGGCGGCGGCCCGGAACGCCTCGTCGACCTCCTCGACCGTGGCTATGGTGATCGAGGCCAGCTTCTCGCCGTCATAGGGATTGATGGTGATGATGTCCCACGACCCGGTGCCCGGACGCCATGTGCCGTCGATGTACTGCTGGGCCAGGTCGGTGAAGTAAGGCGACATGTGATCCCTCAATCCCCTGCTGCGATCGGCTGCGATCGATCGCCATCACGATCTGATCACACGTCATCGTACGGCTGATGAAGGAGAGTTGGCGGGGACTTCGGCCGCTCGCCGGCCCCCGCGGGGGAATCGCTACGACAGCTGGATCAGACCGCGCAGCAGGTCCCGGCTCGCGTCCGGTCCGGGGCTGTCCTGCTGGAGCTCTTCGAGGGCCTGCTCGTACTGGGCGACGTCCTCGCGTTTGTCCAGGTAGAGCGCGCTGGTGAGCTGTTCCAGATAGACGACGTCCTGCAGGTCGGACTCCGGGAAGCTCAGGATCGTGAACGCCCCCGACTCGCCGGAGTGCCCGCCGAGGCTGAACGGCATCACCTGCAGGCGCACGTTGGGGCGTTCGGAGATCTCGATCAGATGCTGGAGCTGTCCGCGCATCACCTCGCGGTCGCCGTACGGCCGGCGCAGGGCCGCCTCGTCCAGCACGATGTGGACGTCCGGGGCGTTCTCGGCGACGAGGTACTTCTGCCGCTCCAGCCGCAGCGCCACACGACGGTCGACGTCGGCCGCGGTCGCGCCCTTCATGCCGCGGCTGACTACCGCGTGGGCGTAGGCCTCGGTCTGCAGCAGCCCGTGCACGAACTGGACCTCGTACGCCCGGATCAGCGCGGCCGCGCCCTCCAGACCGACATAGGTGGGGAACCAGTTGGGCAGGACGTCCGAGTAACTGTGCCACCAGCCGGCCACGTTGGCCTCACGGGCGAGCCCGACGAGCGACTGGCGCTCCGCGTCGTCCGTGATGCCGTACAGCGTGAGCAGGTCCTCGACGTCCCGGGTCTTGAAGCTCACCCGGCCCAGTTCCATCCGGCTGATCTTCGACTCCGACGCCCTGATCGAGTATCCGGCCGCCTCGCGCGTGATGCCGCGCGTCTCACGCAGCCGCCGTAGTTGCGAGCCGAGCAGCATCCGCCGCACCACCGATCCGGGCTCTCCCGCGCTCACGTTCGCCAGCCTCCCCAACCGTCTTAGGGGCCGCAGTCTGCCACTAAAACACTTCGAGCAGTACTCGTCCGATTACAGAGATGGAAAGAAGCCAAAGGATACGCGCAGAGCGATGGGTGGGAAGAGTGAGGAGAAAGGAAGGGAAGTGCCCGTGATGAGCGAGAAGTTGGCGGAAAAAATGGCCAAGAAGCGGTACGGGCGGGTCCATTTCGGTCACGTGCACGTGCATCTGCCCTTGCATCCACAGTGCGCATCGGAAACCATGGTCTCGCGCCACCGCTGCATCGCAACGACCGCGAATCCCGGGAGTGCCTCGCATGGGGACGAATGGATCGACCATGCTCGAGCCGTTAAGGCAGGGCCTTCCGCCGCTTGATCCCGCGGCCGTGTCCAACGCCGCCTCCTGCGCTCTGCCGACGCGCTTCGAAGCGGTGCGCGAGGCACGGCAGTTCACCAAGAGGACCCTCGGCCAGTGGGACGTGGGCGACTGTCTCGACGACGTCTGCCTGGTCGTCTCGGAGCTGGTGACCAACGCGCTGAGACACGGGCTGGCCTCCGACGACGCCCCGCTCGTGCAGGATCACCGGCATCCGCCCGTGCGTCTGCATCTGATGCGGTGGACCGAACGGCTCGTCTGCGCGGTGCGCGACCCCAGCCCGGACAGCCCGCTGCCCCGGGAGGGCGAGGACTTCGCGGCCGAGTCGGGCCGCGGCCTCTTCCTCGTCGACTCCTTCGCCGAGAGCTGGGGCTGGCACCCGCTCTCCGGCAGTCTGGGCGGCAAGGTCGTCTGGGCGCTGTTCCGGCTGCGCACCGCCGCGGAATGACGAACCGCGGCGCGTTCCGACGCCGCGGTTCTACGCGCGTTGCACCGGAGCGGAGAAGTGGGGCCGCTACGGAGACCGCCGGCCGCCGCGGAGACCGCGGGGCGGGGCGGCCGACGACGTCGGGCGCCGTCAGCTCGCGATCAGATGGTCGAACTCGCCGTCCTTGATGCCCAGCAGCATCGCCTCGATCTCGGCGCGCGTGTAGACGAGCGCGGGACCGTCGGGAAAGCGCGAGTTGCGCACGGCCACGTCACCGCCCGGCAGCCGGGCGAACTCCACGCACGAACCCTGCGAGTTGCTGTGCCGGCTCTTCTGCCAGGCAACCCCGTACAGCTGTGTGGCCGTCATGCCGTTGTACACGTCGTGCCCCCCGTCAACGTGGTGGTCCACAGGTCGCTCCCTGGTGGTGCACTGGCTTGTGTGGCCATTGGTGCCGTTGTCAACTGTCCCGGATCATAGCTCTGTTCACATGCAGACGCATGAGCAGATGCACGTGCACGCGCGGTGCCTGAGTGGTTACAGCTTTGACGCCCGCTTTACCCGGCCCGTTCCCCTTCGCGGGCCTGTCATGGGCCTCCGCGGAAGTCGTCCGGATCGAACCATCCGTATATGGGGAACAGACGCTCAGCGCGCCCGTCCTGTTCCTTCGACGGGGAACGGATCGGCCGCGGGCGCACGACGAGCGTCGCCGGCCCCGGTCCGTAAGACGCCGTTCCGGCGGACTCCCGGCGTCCGCTCGGCACCCGGCGCGAGCCCCCGCGGACCGGAGCCGGCGTCGCCCGCGGGCCGGATTCGGCATCGGCCGCGGATCCCGAAAGCCCGCCGGCCCGGTACACCCCCATGCCCGTGGCATCCGCCGACGACGGCCACGCCCCCGCCCACGACGGGGGAATCGGGCTCGGGGGCGAGGCGGGAACGGCCGGGCGTACGAGCGACGACTCGGCCGGCCGTCGGTAGGGCGGTGGGCACACATAACCCGAACGAGTAGACGAACGGAGTGAATGTGCTCGTACCTACGAGGGAGACGGTCCATGGAGACGGCGGAGGTGGGTCTGCGCAGGACGGCGGCCTCCAGGCAGGGCGGGAGTGGACGGGGGGGCGTGTACCGGACACACCCTGGCGGAGGCAGGCCCGTTCCTCCCCGCACCCGGCCCGGAGGGTCGGACGGCCCGGGCCGGAAGGGGAGGAGGTCGGGGGTCGGCGCGGGCCGCAAGGGGAGGGGGTCGGAGGTCGGCGCGGGCCGCAAGGGGACGGGGGACGGGAGTCGGCGCGGGCCGGAAGGGGGCGGCCCGGGCTGTTCCGACTGGGTCGCGCGAACGGGCGCAGGCCGGGCGTCTGCGCGGGGCGGGGAAGTCGTCTCGGTAGGTCGCGAGGCCGCCCCCAGGGCTCTGCCAGGGCTTGCTGGTAGCTTGCTGCGGACCTTCGGACCTTCGGACTTTCGGACCTTCGGACTTTCGGACCTTCGGGCCCTCGTCCCTGCGGTCCTCGCGGCCGACGACCGGGCCGGCCGACTACAGCACAGCTTGGGAGCTAGCAGTGACTTCGGCGATCTTCTCGCGGGGTGCGTCCCGTCGGCCGGTGCGCGCGGCGGCCGCGGTCGCCGCGCTGGCGGGCGCGCTCGTGCTGACCGCGTGCAGCGACGGCGGCGGGTCCGACGGCTCCTCGGCCACGCCGTCCACGACGGCGAGCGCGGACGCCGGCGGCGCGAGCGGCACGGGCGGCGCGTCGGCGTCGGCGTCGACGTCCGTCTCCGCCTCCGGCGACCTGGAGGGGAGCTGGCTCGCCACGACGGACGGCAAGGCCGTCGCCCTGATCGTCACCGGGAAGCAGGCCGCCCTCTTCGTGACCGGCGGGGCCGTGTGCAGCGGCACGGCGGGCGAGGAGGCGGGCATGCGGATGATCCACCTCAAGTGCAGCACCGGCAAGGACGACCGGACGACCGGGATGGTCGACTCCGTCGACGCGAAGTCCCTCGAGGTGACCTGGTCGGGCGCGGCCGGCAAGGAGACGTTCGCCAAGGCGCAGGGCGGCCAGTGGCCCTCGGGGCTGCCCACGGCGGGGCTCGGGTAGCCGAGCGGTCACAGAAACGGGGGGCGCGCGAAGCGTCGCCGCACGCGTGCGTGATGATCCATCGAGCACCGTCACGAACCCTAGGAATCACTCATGCGCGCCGTTCCCATCACCGTCACCGCCCTCGCCGCGGCCCTGCTCCTCACCGCCTGCGGAGGCGGTGACGACAGCGACTCCAAGGGCGGCGAGAGCAAGGCCGCCGGCTCGA
This sequence comes from Streptomyces rishiriensis, assembly GCF_003112535.1. Classification (GTDB taxonomy): domain Bacteria; phylum Actinomycetota; class Actinomycetes; order Streptomycetales; family Streptomycetaceae; genus Streptomyces; species Streptomyces rishiriensis. The sequence goes on from NZ_BEWA01000013.1 coordinate 85,149, forward strand.
CCGGTCCGACCGGCGGCGCCTGTGCCGCCGACGGCCTCGGCCAGGAGGTCGGTCCCGTCGACGCCGCACCCGCCGCCGGGGACACCGGCAACGTCACCGTCACGCTCACCAACAAGGGCGCGCAGTGCACCCTCAAGGGCTTCCCCAAGGTGGCTCTGCAGACCGACGGCGCCTCCGCGACCGTGGCCGAGGACGCCGCGGCGGGAGCGCAGGCGCTGACCCTTCCGGCGCAGGGCACCGCCTCCTTCACGATCACCTATGTGCGCGGCGAGAAGGGCGGCGACAAGAGCCTCGCCGTCAAGACGGTGAAGTACGGCCTGCCGGACGCCTCGTCCACCGTGAGCTTCGACTGGTCGTACGGCGACGTCGCGCTGAAGAGCAAGGGCGTGCCGGACGCCACGGTGAGCGCCTTCACGCAGGCCGGCGACTGACCTGCGCCGGGGTTGCCGGAACAACCCCGGGCGTCCGAGCGGCCGGGAGCGTCAGGGCAGCCGGGGACGGGGCCGCATCCGGGCCCGGTCGGCCGCTTCGGCGCCCTCGGTCCAGCCCGCCTCGTCGGTGACACCGCGCAGACGGGTGGAGACGGTCTGCGGGAACATCCGGTCCGTCGCCGCGGTGACCGCGACCGCGCGCGTGGCGAGGACCGGCAGCAGATCGTCGTTCACCGCGGTCTCGGCGGCCGCGGCGATCTCGCCGAGGCGCGTCCCTATGCGGTGGGCGTACGCGGCGAGGAAGGACTGCCGGAAGGTCTTGGTCCGCCTGCGTCCCCCGGCCCGCTGGGCCGCCTCCGCCTTCGCCATCGCGGACTGCGCCTGCACCAGCAGCGAGGTGTACAGCAGCTCGACCGTCTCCAGGTCGGCCTCGAATCCGACGACCGTGGAGAAGGCGAAGGGCTCGTTCCACACCGCCCGGCAGTGGTTGGCCCCGGCGACCGCGTCCAGCAGCACCGCCTTCGCCTGCTCATAGGGCGGCTCGACGCCGATCCGGCAGGCGCCGGGCGCGTCCGGGTCCGGCGCATGGGCGTCGAGCAGCGCCTCGTCGAGGCTGTGCCGGGCCATCAGCTCCTGCGCCTTCGCGGTGAGCGCCTCCGCCTCCTGCGGGAACCCGGTCGCCTCGGCCTTGGCGAGCAGTGCGCGGATGCGGGTGAGCATGCGCGCGTGCGAGCCGGGGCGGGCCTGCCGGTGCGGCTCGCGCTCCTGGAGGGGTTCGAGGGCGGGCAGGCGCAGCAGCAGGCGGTAAAGCTCCAGGACCGCGGTGGCGTACGAGAAGCGGTCGCCGGACGCCGGCGGGTCGTCCGGCAGCTCCGCCAGCTGGTCCGCCCAGCGCCGGCCGCGCGCCCGGTCGTCACGCGCCTGCGCGCGGATCAGCGCGGTCACCAGGCCCACGTGGACGGCGTCCAGCTCGCGGCGCACGATCCGCACCGCGTCCGCGGGCTGCCAGCCCCGCCGCCAGAGCGCCGCGACGAACTCCACGCCCCGGCGCGTGAGTTCCGCGTCCGTCGCGGGGTCGGCGGCGAGGAGCGACGCGCCCGTGTCGAGGGCGGCGTCGGCGCTGTCGGTGTCGGCGCTGTGGGCGCTGTGGGCGCTGTGGGCGCTGTGGGCGCTGTCGTGGAGGGCGGCCTGGAAGGCGCGTTCGACGACGTCGGCCGGGCTGCTGCTGGTGCTGCTCACCGGTCGATCGTGCCACGGAGGCGGGACGGCGCCCGCGCGTGGGAGGGGCGGAAGCGGAAGGGGAGGAAAGCGGAGCCGGGCGGAAGCGGAAGGGGACGAAAGCGGAGGGACCACCGCGGGACGGCGTCCGCCCGACAGAGGGTGACAACCCTGGGTTGACACCCTCTTGCTGTCAACCTACGGTTGACACATGACGCATCCACGTCCCGGCACCACTTCGTCCGTCCGTCTCGACGACCTCATCGACGCCATCAAGAAGGTCCACAACGAGCCGCTCGACCAGCTCCAGGACGCCGTCATCGCCGCCGACCACCTCGGCGACGTGGCGGACCACCTCATCGGCCACTTCGTCGACCAGGCTCGCCGCTCGGGCGCCTCCTGGACCGACATCGGCCGCAGCATGGGCGTCACCCGGCAGGCCGCCCAGAAGAGGTTCGTGCCGAAGGAGTCGGCCGACCTCGACGCCAACCAGAACTTCGGCCGCTACACCCCCCGCGCGCGCAACGTGGTCATGGCGGCTCACAACGAGTCCAAGGCGGCCGGCAACGCCGAGGGGCTGTCCGCGCATCTGGTCCTCGGTCTGCTGGCCGAACCGGAGGGCCTCGCCGCGAAGGCCATCGCCGAGCAGGGCGTCTCCCCGGACGCCGTCCGCGAGGCCGCGACCGCCGCGCTCCCGTCGCCCGTCGAGGAGCCGCCGGAGCTGGTTCCCTACGGCCCGGACGCCAAGAAGGTCCTCGAACTCACCTTCCGCGAGGCGCTCCGCCTCGGCCACAACTACGTGGGCACCGAACACCTCCTGCTCGCCCTGCTGGAGCACGAGAACGGCGAGGGCGTGCTCAGCGGCCTCGGCGTCGACAAGGCGGAGACCGAGAGGTTCGTGGCGAAGGCCCTGACCGAACTGGTGAAGGCGCACCAGGAGGAGGACCGGCCACAAGACTGAGCAGGGCCGTTGTCAGACCCCCCTGCCACACTCGCAGCATGGCCGACCGGTGGGCTCTCGCTCCGGCCGAGGACGGTGGCGTGGAACTCGCCCCCCTCGGCCCCGGCGGGCTGCCCGCCGGCCCGGTGCTGCGGGAGCCCGACCTCGCCCGCGCCGTGCGCGAGCGGCCGGACGTCACCCGCTGGGTCTGGCGCTCCACGGCCGAGGTGTATCCGCCGCTGCTCGCCGCGGGGGTGCGGGTGGAGCGGTGCTACGACGTCGAGGACGCCGAGACCCTCCTGCTGGGCCACGAGGGCCGGTCCGGCGAGCCCCGCTCGGCGACCGCCGCCCTGGCCCGGCTGCGCGGCGGCCCCGTACCGCCCGACCCGCCGCCGCGCGCGGCCGCACCCGGCGCGCAGTCCCCGCTGTTCGAGCCGCAGGCCGCCGCCCGGCTCCCCCTCGAAGACCTCCTCGCCGTGTACGCCGAGCAGCAGCGACGCCACGGGCTCGCGGAACACCCGGCGCGGATGCGCCTGCTGACGGCGGCCGAGTCGGCCGGCATGCTGGTGGCCGCCGAGATGAACCGGGCCGGGCTGCCCTGGAGCGCGCAGGTGCACCGCGCGGTCCTGCACGACCTGCTCGGCGACCGCTACGCGGGCGGCGGCGAGCCCCGCCGGCTGGCCGAGCTGGCCGACGAGGTGTCGGCCGCCTTCGGCCGCCGGGTCCGCCCCGACCTGCCCGCCGACGTCGTCAGGGCCTTCGCGCAGGCCGGGATCAGAGTCCGGTCCACCCGGCGCTGGGAGATCGAGTCACTCGACCATCCGGCCGTGAAGCCGCTGATCGATTACAAGAAGCTGTACCGCATCTGGGTGGCCCACGGCTGGTCCTGGCTGCAGGACTGGGTGCGCGACGGGCGGTTCCGGCCGGAGTTCCTCGCGCACGGCACGGTCACCGGGCGCTGGGTGACCAACGGCGGAGGCGCTCTGCAGATCCCCAAGGTCATCCGACGCGCCGTGGTCGCCGACCCAGGTTGGCGGCTCGTCGTCGCCGACGCCGACCAGATGGAGCCCCGCGTGCTGGCGGCGATCTCCCGCGACCCGGGGCTGATGGAGGTCGCGGGCAGGGAGAGCGACCTCTACCAGTCCGTCTCCGACCGGGCCTTCTCCGGCGATCGCGGCCAGGCCAAACTCGCCGTCCTCGGCGCGGTCTACGGGCAGACCTCGGGGGACGGCCTGAAGAACCTCGCGGCGCTGCGCCGCCGCTTCCCGCGCGCGGTGGCCTACGTCGACGAGGCGGCCAGGGCCGGCGAGGAGGGCCGCCTCGTGCGGACGTGGCTGGGGCGGACCTGCCCGCCGGCGGCCCGAGACGGCGACGCGGGGTCGGAGGAGGCCGGCATCCCGCTGCCCGAGGACGACGCCGACGGCCCCGCGGCGGGACCCGCGGAGAGGCGGTTGCGAGGCGACGGTTATGGTGCGGGCGACGGACAGGAGTGGGTGCCGGGATACGCCTCGACCAACGCCCGCGCGCGCGGGCGCTTCGCCCGCAACTTCGTCGTCCAGGGCAGCGCCGCCGACTGGGCGCTGCTGCTGCTCGCCGCGTTGCGGCGGGCCTGTGCCGGGATGGCGGCCGAGCTGGTCTTCTTCCAGCACGACGAGGTGATCGTGCACTGTCCCGAGGAGGAGGCCGAGCAGGTGGCCGCCGCGATCCGCGAGGCGTCCGACCTGGCCGGACGGCTCACGTTCGGGGAGACGCCGGTGCGGTTCCCGTTCACCACCGCGGTGGTGGAGTGCTACGCCGACGCGAAGTAGTCAGACCCGGCCGGCGAGCAGCTCCCTCAGCTCCCCCGTGACCGCCTTCTCGTCCGTCCCGCCCAGCGCGTCGAGCGCCGACCGCCACTCCTCGTACGCCCGCTCCCCGTGCCCCTGCTCCCGCAGCAGCAGACCGTGCTGGTGGCGGGCCAGACCGGCCGTGTAACGGTCGGCGCGGGCCTCGGCGCGGCGCAGCAGCTCGGCGCACTCCCCCAGCGCGCGTTCGGCACGGCCCAGCGGACGCAGGGCGCGCACGAGTCCCAGCCGCGTCTGTGACTCACCGTGCCAGTCGCCGTGCCGGCCGAGAATGCGCAGGCTCTCCTCGAAGTGCGGCAGCGCGGCCGCCGGCTCCCCCAGCGTGAGGTGGGCGTAGCCGATGTTGCAGTGCGCCGAATGCTGCACGATGACGGCCCCGATGCCGACCCCGATGGCCAGGGAACGCCGGTGCTGCTCGATGGCGGCGCGCGGATCGGTGTGCTCATAGAGGTTGCCGAGATGGCTGTGGGTGACGGCCTCGCCGTACGGGTCGCCCAACTGCCGTGACAACTCCAGGCTCTGGCGCAGCGCCGCCCCGGACTCCTCGTACCGTCCGAGCGCCTCCAGCAGCAGACCCCGGTTGTTGAGGCAGCGCCGGATCCAGGAGAGCCGGCCCAGCCGACGCCAGATGGCCAGGGCCCGGCCGTTCAGGTCGAGGGCGTGGCTCTGGCGGCCGGTCAGGAAGTGCAGGCCGGCGAGGTCGCCCAGCGCGTACGCCTCGGCGGCCGGGTCCCCGAGCCGCCGCGCCACCCGCAGCGCGGTCCGCCCGAGCGTCTCCATCTCGGCGACGCGGCCCCGCCGCTGGAGACAGGGGAAGAGAAGCCGCAGGAGCGTGGAGACCAGGGCCGCATCGCCTGCTTCGTCTGCTTCGTCTGCTGGGGCGGGCGCGCCGGGGGTGGCCGGGGCAGGGGTCTCACAGGCGGCTGCCTCGGAGACGCCGGAAGCGGCCGGTTCGCCCGTCACCTCGACTCCTTCGACTCCGTCGGCTCCGTCGACTCCTTCGACTCCGTCGGTTGCTGCTCCTGCGCTGTTCTCCACCAGGGCGACCATGTTCTCCAGCTCCGCGTCCACCCAGCCGAAGGCTTCTTCGGGGCCGGCGAAGGGGGGTGCGGCCGCGAGGTACGCCGCGTGGGCGGGCGGCTGCGCTGCGGTCGGGCGACGCCGGTCGTCCAGGTCGAGACCCGCCTCGACGACGGCGACCAGGGCACGCTCGGCCACGGCGGCATACCAGTGGAGGGCGACCGCCCGGGCCTGGGCGGGAGCAGGAGCAGAGGCAGGAGCAGAGGCAGGAGCAGGGGCAGGGGCAGGGGCAGGGGCAGGGATCGGCATCGAGGGCAAGGTCGGTGTCGAGGTCGCGTCGGGCGCGGAGGGCGTCGCGGCGTCGGCCTCCGCGAGTTCGCGGGCGAAGTCGCGCACCAGGTCGTGAGGGGTGTAGCGGCCGTAGGCCCGCTCCTCCAGAAGGGCCACGTCGACGAGGCGGTTCAGGGCGGCCTCGGCACGGGGCTCGTCGGCGCCGATGAGCCGGGCGAGCAGCGGGACGCCGTACGCCGGCAGGTCGAGCGCGCCGATGCGACGGAGGACCAGGGCCGCGTCCCGGTCGACCTCGCGCCGGGAGACGGCGAGCGCGTCGTGTGCAACGGCCAGGGAACGGCGGACGCTGAGGTCGTCGTACTCCAGATGCGTCAGCCTGCTCTCCGCCTCGGCCAGTTGGCGGGCCAGCATGTCCGGCGTGAGGGCGCTGCGCGCGGCGAGGCGGGCGGCGACGACCCGCAGGGCGAGCGGGAGGCGGCCGGTGAGACCGACGAGCGGGTGACCCTCGCCCAGTTCCGCGCGTCCCTCGCCGGGACCGGAGGCCGCGCGCAGCAGCGCGGCGCTGTCCGCACCGGACAGCGGCGCGAGCGGGAAGCGGTGAGCGCCGTCCAGGACGGTCAGCGGCGAGCGGCTGGTGACGATCACCGCACACCCGACACCGGCCGGCAGCAGCGGGCGGACCTGGGCGGCGGTGGCCGCGTCGTCCAGGACGACGAGGGTGCGGGTCGGGGCGAGCAGAGTGCGCAGCAACGCGGCCCCGGCGTCCGGGTGTTCGGGGATGTGCCGGGGTTCCACGCCGAGGTCGCGCAGGAGCGCGGTGAGCGCCTGACCTGCGGTGAGAGGGGTCATGCCGGGGGTCGCGCCGTGCAGGTGGAGGTAGAGCTGGCCATCGGGGAAACGTTCCCTCAGGGCGTGGGCGGCCTGCAGGGCGAGCGCGCTCTTGCCCACGCCTGCCGTACCGCTCAGGACGACGACGGGCGGGGCGAGGCCGTCACCGAGGCCGTGGCCGAGAGCGGACGGCTCGGACGGCTCGGACGGCTCGGACGGCTCGGACGGCTCGGACGGCTCGGACGGCTCGGACGGCTCGGACGCGAGCGTGCTGCGGAGTCGGCGCAGGGTTTCGAGACGGCCGGTGAAGTGGGCCGGGGGCGGGGGCAGTTGGGCGGGGCGAGGGTGCCGCACCCGACCGGACGACGCGGGGTCGCACTCGGGAGTGGCAGCAGGGGCGGATCCGGAGGTGGCGGTGGGCGAGGGCACTGTGGTGGAGGGCACTGTGGTGGAGGGCGCGGTGGTGGAGCGCGCGGTGGTGGGGAGTGCGGCCGGGTTGGTGGAGGGAGGAACGGCGACGGCGTCGGCCGTGGGGCCCAGCACCTCCACATGGGCCTCGCGGACCGCCGGACCCGGCTCGACGCCGAGGTCCTCGACGAGACGGGTGCGCAGATCGCGATGGACGGCGAGGGCCTCGGCCTGGCGGCCGGTGCGATGCAGGGCGAGCATCAGCTGGCGGTGGAAGGACTCGCGCAGCGGATGCTCGGCGGCCAGCGCCGCCAGCTCCGGGAGGCGGTGCTCGAACCGCCCCTCTCCGAGCGCGAGTTCGGCGTCGTGCCGCCACTCCAGCAGGAGCAGCCTGGCCTCCCGCAGACGTCGCGCGAAGGCGTATCCGCCCAGCTCGGCGGGGAGGCCGCTGAGCGGAGCGCCCCGCCACAGCGCGAGCGCCGCCGCGCACTCGCGCAGAACGCGTTCCCAGTTCCGCGCGGCATGCGCACCGCGCGCCGCGGCGACGTGCCGCTCGAACACATGGACATCGAGTTCGCCCTGTTCGACCCGGAGTTGATAGCCGGACGCCACCGCCCGCAGTCGTCGCGGGTCGTCCAGCAACCGGCGCAGCCGGGTCACATGGTTGTGCAGCGAGGCCTGAGCGGACGCCGGCGGAGCGCCGCCCCACAGCGCCTCCTTCAGCGAGTCGACGGGGACGGTCCGGCCCGCTTCGAGGAGCAGGGCGGCCAGCAGCGCACGCGCCTTGGGGCTGCGGACGGTCTCGTACGGAGCGCCGGCCTCGGTCCGGGGGCAGGTCGCGGGATCGGCGCGGGCCACGGGTTCAGGGCCAGTCCCGGGGCCGGGGCCGGGTTCGGCGGCGGCTTCCGTCAAGTCGGCCATATACAGGACCGGCGGACCCAGCAGTCCGAACCGCAGCCCGTACCGCCGCATCACGCCGCCCATCACCCTTCCGCGCCCGGCCTCTGCCGGTCCGCCCTGTCGAGTCGCCCGCGCTCCGGGCGGGTACCCCACCCGTCTGGCGGAATTCCGCCCTGGGCCGCCCATTTTCCGCCACTCGGGGCCTGGAGGTTCCCGGGGCCGTCCCCGCGGGAATCGGCCGTCGGTCCGGCCGGTCCCCCGGGCCGTCCGACGACTTCAGGCCAGATGACCAGCGACGACGCGGAGCACCGTTGGCCATATGTTAGCGATTCGTTGGCGCGACCTGGTGTGATCAGACTCTCGGATCTGGCCCGACGGTGCGCGCGTATCGACGCGCAACTCGGGGGAGTGTCGCCGCCGCGGCCGGGTCCGGGGGCGTGTGGGGCCTCGGTCGTCGGAGGTGAACGACCGGGGCCCGCCCCGTTTCCCGGACGCCCGTCCCCTCGGACGGCCGACGGTCCCGGGAACCGGTCCCAGGAACCGGTCCCGGGTGACCGCTCTCAGATGACCGGCGGCCTGCCCAGTCGGGTGAGCCGCCACACCGTCCGCCACTTCATGGGCCGACGAGCGCCCGCCGGCTTCCGCGCGCCCTCCGCGAACCCGCCGAACCAGGCCCTGAGTCCGGCGAGGGAACGCGTGCGCAGCAGCGTGACGGCGATCCAGACGCCCAGGTGGACCGGGATGAGCGGCAGCGGGAGGTTGCGCCGGACCAGCCAGACCCGGTTGCGGGCGGTGACGTGGTGGTAGATGGCGTGCCGGGCGGGCGAGGTCTTGGGGTGCTGGAGCAGCAGCTCGGGCGCGTAGAGGATCTTCCAGCCGGCGTCGGTGGCGCGCCAGGCCAGGTCGGTCTCCTCGTGCGCGAAGAAGAACTCGGCGGGCCAGTCGCCCGTCTCTTCGAGCATCGCCATGCTCAGGGCGTGGCCGCCGCCGAGGAAGCCGGTGACGTACCCGCCCTGCATCGGGTCGGACGCGCCGACGCGCGGCACGTGACGGCGCTGCGTCTCTCCCTGTTCGTCCGCGATGCGGAAGCCGACGATGCCCAGGCGGGGATCGGCCGCGTAGAGGTCGCGGACGCGGCGCAGGACGTCGGCGTCGACGAGCAGTCCGTCGTCGTCCAGTTCGACGACGACGTCGACGTCCCCGAACGCGCGGAGGCGGGCGAGGCCGACGTTGCGGCCGCCGGGGCAGCCGAGGTTCTCGTCGACGTCGATCGTGGTGACCTCGCCGGGGAGGGAGAGCCGCTCGGCGAACTCGGGGAGCACACAGCCGTTGCCGATGATCACGATGCGGGCCGGGGCGAGGTCCTGCTTGGCGACCGACTCCAGCAGCGCGTCCACCTGGGCCGGCCGGTCCCCCATCGTCACCACGGCCACGGCGATCCTCGGCTCCGGCGCGTCCCCCACGTCGACCGCATCCCCCACGTCCACCACGTCCCTCTCACTCCGTCCGGCCCTCGACGGCGGCCGCGTCCCGTGTTCGCGCGGCGGCGTCGTTCACCTAGATGTTGCCTCAGAGGCGACCGTTGCTCCGACAGCCCCCTGTTTCCCCTCCCTTCTCCACATGTTCTCCTGCCGGGCCGTTCCCCCAGGCGACCGGGCTCGACGTGGCGTTTCTCGGCCAGGGGGGTGACGGAGGCGGGCGGGCCCGCGCCGTAATCTCGGACCGGACTCTCCCAGTTGGACGAGACCACCCGGTAGAAAAGCCGCCTGGAGGACACGCCGTGCCTTTCCGCTGTGCCGTACTCGACGACTTCCAGAACGTCGCGACGACCGTCGCCGACTGGTCGGCCCCCGGCCAGGAGCTGGAGGTGGTCCCGTTCACCGAGCACTTCGGCGATGAGGGCGAGCTCGCCGCGGCGCTGGCCGACTTCGACTGCGTGGTCACGTTGCGGGAACGGGTCTCCTTCCCCGCGTCGCTGCTGGACCGTCTTCCCCGGCTGCGGCTGCTGATCGCCTCCGGCATGCGCAACTCAGTGATCGACCACGCGGCGGCGAAGGCGAACGGGGTGACGGTGTGCGGCACGCAGAGCTCGTCGACTCCGCCGGTCGAGCTGACGTGGGCGCTGCTGCTGGGCCTGGCCCGGGGGCTGGTCCAGGAGAGCACGGCCCTGCGGGAGGGCGGGCCGTGGCAGTCGACGGTCGGCACGGACCTGCACGGCCGTCGGCTCGGCCTGCTGGGCCTGGGGAAGATCGGGAGCGCGGTGGCCCGGGTCGGACTCGCCTTCGGCATGGAGGTGAGCGCGTGGAGCCAGAACCTGACGGAGGAGAGGGCGGCGGAGGTCGGCGTGCGGCGGGCCCCTTCGAAGGAGTCGCTGCTCTCCGAGAGCGACTTCGTGTCGATCCACCTGGCGTTGAGCGACCGCACCCGCGCTCTGCTGGGCCCGGCCGAACTGGCGCTCCTGAAGCCGACGGCGTACCTGATCAACACCTCGCGCGCGGCGATCGTCGACCAGGAGGCGTTGCTGGCGGCTCTGCGGGAGGGCCGGATCGCGGGCGCGGGCGTGGACGTCTTCGACGTGGAGCCCCTCCCCGCCGACCACCCGATGCGCACCGCTCCCCGCCTGCTGGCGACCCCGCACCTCGGCTACGTGTCCCGGGCCAACTACGAGCGGTACTACGGGCAGGCGGTGGAGGACATCCGGGCCTATCTGGCGGGGACACCGGTGCGGCTGCTGGGCTGACGCCGGTCACCGCTGCCGAGCACGGCCGCCGACGCCCGGCTGTCGAAGTCACGGTGGCCGACGTCACGGTGGCCGAAGTCACCGCTGCCGAGGTCACAGCCGTCCTCGGGCACGCTTCACCTCGCGGTCGACGGCCCAGGCGTCGGCGACCGGCCCGAGGTGGCCGAGCTTGTCGGGATTGATCACCGTGCGAATGGTCCGGATCCGTCCGTCGGGCACGTCGAGGGCCATGATGTGGAGCACCCTGCCGTCCCGGTCGCGGAAGACCGCGCCGGGCTGCCCGTTGATCTCGCACGGCTCGAACGTCACGTCCACCCGGGCCAACAGGGGGAAGACGGCGGCGAGCAGCCGGGCCACGTTCTCGGCGCCGGTGACGGCCCTGGCGAACTGCGGGGCCTTGCCGCCGCCGTCCCCGACCAGCTGGACGTCGGCGGACAGCAGGTTCCTCAGCCCGCCCACGTCACCGTCCTTCAGGGCGTCGAAGAACCGCGTCGCCAGCTCCTGCCGCCCCTGCCGGTCCACCTCGTACCGGGGCCGCCCGTCCCGCATGTGCCGGCGCGCCCGTACCAGCAGCTGCCGGCAGGCCGCCTCCGAGCGGCCCACCGCCGCGGCGACCTCGTCGAACCCGAAGTCGAACACCTCCCTCAGGACGAACACCGACCGCTCCAGCGGGCTGAGCCGCTCCAGCAGCAGCAGCGCCGCCATCGACACCGAGTCGGCCAACTCGGCCGCACGCGCCGGATCCTGGTACGGATCGTCGAGCAGCGGCTCGGGGAACCAGGGGCCCACGTACTCCTCGCGCCTCACCCGCGCGGAGCGCAGGACGTCGATCGAGACGCGTGTCACCGTGGCCGACAGAAAGGCCTTGGCCGACTCGACCCGGGACGTCGAGCGGTCGTAGCGCAGCCATGTCTCCTGCACCGCGTCCTCGGCCTCGCCCACGCTGCCCAGAATCCGGTAGGCGATCGAGAACAGCAGCGGCCTCAGGTCTTCGAACTCCTCGACCTTGTTCACGACGTGTCCCCTCCCGTGCTCCTGCGTGTCCGGCCGACCGTCGGGGTCGCTCAGTGGAACTGGCCGGGGCGGTAGTCGCCGGCCGGCTGCCGGGTGATGATGTTCAGCCGGTTCGCCGTGTTCATGAAGGAGACCAGCACGACCAGGGCGGTGAGCTGTTCCTCGTCGTAGTGCTTGGTGGCGCTCGCCCACACCTCGTCGCTGACGCCCCCGGCCCCGTCCGCGACCCGGGTTCCTTCCTCCGCCAGTTCCAGCGCGGCCCGTTCGGCCTCGGTGAAGACCGTTGCCTCCCGCCACACCGCCACCAGGTTCAGCCGGACCGCGGTCTCGCCGGCGGCGGCGGCCTCCTTGGTGTGCATGTCGACGCAGGCGGCGCAGCCGTTGATCTGGCTCACGCGCAGCGCCACCAGCTCCTGCGTCACGGCCGGCAGCGGCGTCTCCTTGAGCGCCCTGCCCGCCGACATGAAGTGCTTCAGAACCTTGCCGGCGGCCGGGCTGGTGAAGTAGTTCAGTCGCGCATCCATGGCGTGTCCTCCGTGGTCGTCAGTGGCTACACCTCCGAGACGAGGCAGCCCGGCCCCCTGTGACACGGATGGATGTGACGCGCGTCTCCCCGCCCCCTGCCGGCATCACGGCCCCGGCGCTCTCAGCCCAGCCGTTCGCTCTCCCCCGACGGGTTCTCTCCCGACGGGTTCTCCCAGGACGGGTCCACGGGGACGTTCCAGGCTCGCAGCATGGACAGGATCTCGGCCCGGGTCCTGGGCCAGGCGAACCGGAAGGCGCGGTCGAGCACTTCCCTGCTCTCCAGGAAGGACTCCACGAAAGTGACGTAGGCCGTGTCCACCAGCCGGCCTGTGGGGTCCTCCTCAAGCGCCTCGATGAATTCGAAACAACGCTTCAGGAAATCCTCCGCCTTCGCGTCGATTTCCGGAGATTCCATCAGGGGCTGGAACAGAGGGTAAGTGAGCACTTCGGACAGGAGCGTCCCCGGATGAGTGTTCACCTCCTCCCAGTGGGTGACCTGCGACACGCTCAGATCGTGACGCCTGGCCGCCTGTTCGAAATATGGATTCACTTCCGGGAGCAGTCGCAGAAGCTGCGTGACCAGATCGTCGGAGGTTATCCCTTGCACGCCCGTACTCCTTCGTATTCCGCTGAATAAATGATACGCCACCGGCCGGGAGGTCCTCCCGGCCGGTGGCGCCCTCGACAGGCGATCCGATGAGGTCAGGCCATCGGGGTCACCACATAGCAGTCATCGAAGAACAGGCAGCCCGCGCCCTGGCCCTCGGGGACCACGCCCAGCGGGTCCGTCAGGGATTCGCTGAGCCGTTTCGTCGCTTCCCCGACCCCGTAGTTGTAGACGTCCACCGGGAACTGCGCGGCGCTGGCGGCGCCGCCCACCACCCCGAATGCCTTGGCGAAACCCCGGCCCTTGATCCTCTCGCCCGTGGGCACGGCCCGCTGCGGCGCCTTCGGATGCAGGTTCTCGGGGATGGCGAACTTCTGTCCCGTGACCTCGCTCATCGATTCCGCCGAAAGGACGGACTTGACGAGCTTGGACACCGTCTTGTCGAAGCCCGACGCCTTCACCCTCTTCGTCACCGCCCCGGCCACGTCGTCCGCGTTGAGAGCGGTCCAGAGTTCCTTCGATTCGTTGATCGCGACCTTTCGGTCGGAATCGGAGAGGATGCCCTTTCCGGTGTCCTCCTTGGCCTTGCGGTCGTCCTCCAGCAGGTCACGCAGTCCGCCGAGTTTGTCGACGGTCTTCTCGATGTGCCATTTCGTTCCGTCGCCGCCGAAGCCCTTGCCCTCGTTCATCTCCTCGATCAGGGCCGAGGCCGTCTTTCCGTCGCCCACCACATCCGAGTCCGCCACCTGCGGCCTGATGTAGAGCTCCTTGATGATGCCCTTGAGGCGCTCGTTCTGGACCGCCGGCATATGGGCGCGCTTCTTGTCCATGCCGGGGTTGGGGTTCTTCTTGGGCTTCGAGGGCTTGCTGGGGATGATCCTTCCGCCCTGGCACCGGCCGGGGTTGTCCTGGCACCACGCCATCATGTCGGGGTCGTAGTTGCCCGTCGGGTCGCTGCGCCGCAGCGGGTTGTTGTGCCCGTAGGCGTAGCCGTTCAGCTGCTGCGGGTCCGTCGGGTCGACCACCGCGTCGGCGCTGAGGAAGCGGCCCGTCTTCGGGTCGTACTCCCGGGCCCCGAGATGGGTGAGGCCGGTCGGATCCTGCGTACCGCCGACGAAGCCCTTGGCGCCCGGCCAGCTTCCGGCCGGCGGCGGAGTGCCGCGTGTCTCGCCGAAGGGCATGGTGCGGCGTTGCACCAGGGTCTGGGTCGTGGCGTCGACGGCGAGTTCGCCGGTGCCGTGGTGGTCGGCGACGACGAAGGAGACCTTGCCGTCGTCCTGGCGCACGGCGCTCGCCCCGCCGAGGTCGTAGTACCGCCGCGCGGTCGTCTTCCCGGTGGCCTTCGTCCAGGTGATCTCCGTGGCCCCCAGGTACAGCGTCGACACCCCGCCGGGACCGCGGCTGATCAGGCGCTTCCCGTCGGCGTCGTACAGGTACTGGGTGGTCGCGGAGCCTTCGGTGACGGAGGCGAGGTTGCCCTCGGAGTCCCAGGCGAACGCCTGCTTGGCCCCGCCGCTCGGCGTGCGGGACTCGGCGCCGCCGCCGGGCTCGTAGGTGTAGGTGTCCTTGCCGGTGACGGCGCCCGCCGAGGAGACCGACGTCAGGGAGTTCGGCTGGCCCTTTCCGTTCTCGTCGTAGCGGTAGGTGCGGGTGACGTCTCCCGCGGCCTTCCCGGTCGTGTCGTGCGTCGTGTCGGTGTCACGGTTCCCGGCCGCCGTGTAGGTGTACGACTGCCAGTACGGCGCGGGTCCGCCGAGGGCGCCGGCGCCGGGGGCCGGCGCGCAGTCGCCGGCCGGGGTCCACGCCTCGGTCAGCCGCTGGAGGTAGTCGTAGCGGAAGCACTGCCGGTCGGTGCCCTGGCGGGAGGCGTCGGTGACCGAGTCCACGTTGCCCGACTCGTCGTAGGCGTAGGTGACCGCGCGGTCGACCCCGGCGATCCCCTCGCGTTCGGTGCGGCTGGTGGACAGCAGCTGGGTGCCCGGCTCGTACGTGTTGTTGATCCAGACGCGCTTGCCGGCGTCGCCCAGTTCCAGCTCCTCCAGCTTCCCGGTGAGGCTGTAGCGCGCGTTGCCGACGTACGTGCCGAGGCCCTCGGCCTTCACGACGCGCTGGAGGCCGTCGTAGGTCGGTGCGACCACCTCGGCGGGCAGGTTCCCCGCCGCGGGATAGCTGGCGGACTTGACGGTCCCGTCGAGGTTGTAGGTGGTGTTGGTCTGGTAGCTGACACCCGCGGCGCCGCCCAGTCCGGGCTCCGTGGACGGGATCGACACGGTCGTGCGCAGTGGCCGGTAGAGGTTGTCGTAGGCGTTGATCGTCTGCGTGTACTGGGCGCCGCCCGCGCCTCCGACGTAGCGGGTGGAGCTGGCGAGATAGCCCTTGCGCACGGTGTCGAAGGTCCAGGAGGCCAGCAGCGGGCCCGTCGTGGAGTTCTCCCGGGTCTCGGTGTGCCGCCCGATCCGGTCGTAGACGAAGGCGAGCGTCTTCTGACGGCCCACGTCGGTCGCGGTGGTGACCCGGTCCGCGTCGTCGTAGGTCGTCCTGGTGGCGCCCGAGTCGGGATCGGTGGAGGTGAGCTGACGTCCGAGCAGGTCGTAGGTGTAGGAGCGGACCGTCTTGTCGGGGCCGGTGACCTTGGTCAGGTGTCCGTTGCCGTCGTGCTCGTACCAGGTGCTGTCGTAGGCGCCGGTCGGGGCCCCTCCGTGGAACTCACGCAGTTCCGTGGTCCGGCCCGCCGCGTCGAGCACCGTCGCGGTCGGCGTGCTGCCCTCCGGCGGGTCGACGGTGACCAGGTCGGCGCTGTGGGTGGTCGTGGTGCGGGACAGTTCGACGCCCACGCCGTTGCCACGGAGCGTTCTGGTGACGGTCTGGCGGCCGAGGCCGTCGTACTCGTTGACCGTCTGGGCGTCCACGGAGCCCTGCTCGGTCACGCCGAAGAGCTTGGGCTCCGGCGCCTTGGCGGTGTAGTACGGCGCGTACTTGCGCACGACCAGACCGCGTCCGTCGTAGAACGTGTCGTCGATGAGCCGGCCGCCGTCGGGGCCGGCGGACTGCGACTGCCGTGGTCGCAGCCAGCCGTCGTAGAGGATGTAGGACGCCTGCTGGCTGCCGTCGTTCATCAGCTTCTTGGCGACGACGGCGGCGATCTCGCCCTCCGCGATCCGGTAGCCGTACTCCAGGCTGGGCGTGGGGCTGGAGGCCTTGGGCCGGTTCGCGAGCCAGGCCTTGGTGAGCCGGCCCAACGCGTCGAACTCCGCGTCGCTGCGCTTGCCGTTGGCGTCGACCGAGGCGGTGGGCAGCGAGCGGACGCCGTCGAACTCGGTCACGACGGACTGCGCGCTGGAGGGGGTGCCCGCGACCAGTTCGGTGCCCGTCACGGTGAGGGTGGCGGGCTTGGAGGCGGTCGCCGCGCCGAAGACGGTCGTGCTGGTCGCCCCCGAGGAGTCGGAGGTGGACTTCACCCGCCCGTAGCCGTCGTAAGCGCTGCTCTTCCAGCGGTAGTCGGGCGTGGTCCCGGTGTAGCCGACCAGTTCCTCCTGCTTGGTGAGCAGGCCCCGGGTCGGCGCGGCGCCGAAGGCGAGGGAGTCGTAGGTGTTGCGCTTGCGGGAGAGCAGGTGCGCGGGGTAGGTGACGGCCGTGCCGCAGGCCACGTCGAGGACCTCGACCTGCTTGGGCAGGGCGCGCAGCCAGGTGGTGGCGTTGTCGGCGTACTGGGTGGTGGTGCACTGCTCGTCGCCGGACGCGGCCTCACCGAGGTCGCTGTCCTCGATGACCCGTCCCAGGTCGTCGTACTTCGTCGCGGTGGAGGTCTGCTGCCAGCTGCCGTCGTGCTTGCGGTCCCAGCTGCGGGTCGCGGCCGTGCCGGTCAGGTTCGCGGTGACCGTGCCCCAGTCCCGCACCCGCTTGGCGGTCTCCTTGCGCCAGGGCGTGCTCACGGTCTTGCTCTCCACCGTGCCGCCCGGCCCGGTGTAGTCGACGGTCTTGAACTCGGTTCCCTGGAAGGCCTCGTGGTCGGTGAGACTGCCGCCCTCCCCGTCGGAGACGGTCACCTCCTTGGCGCCGCCCGCGGCGTTCTTGCGGTCGCCGTCCATGCCCCGCAGGAACCAGTGCTCGCTCAGCGAGCGCATGCCGTCCCAGCCGCCGGACTGCACCTGGACCCGGCCGTAGCCGTTCCACTGCGACCAGGTCTTGTACTTCTCCTTGGTCAGGCCGTCGTCGTCGGCGTAGTGCCAGGCGGCGCCGTCCAGGTAGGCGTACTTGGTGACCATGTCGTCGGAGCCGCCGGTGCGGTCGGTCGCGGTGACCTGGGTGACGACGTACTTGTTGAACCACTCCTGGACGGGATCCGGCGCGCCGGCGGGCTGCCAGTACTGCGGGAAGCAGCGGGTGGTGTTCGACTCCGGCGCGGGCAGTGCGGCGAAGTCGCACTCGGGCTCCGAGTAGGCGACGTCGATCGAGCCGCCCGACTCGTCGGAGACGTTGGAGAGCCGGTACTTGATGAAGGGCGCGATGCCGTCACCGAGCCGGTCGAGCCGGTTGGGCCCCTGCTTGTAGCCGAAGGTCACCTTGGGCAGCGTCACCGACGGGGTCGCGGACAGGCCGGTGTGCTGGATGGACTCCAGGAGCAGGGAACGGTCGATGTCCGCGTCGCCCCACCTCTGGGTGAACGCCCAGGCGTCGGCGTCGGCGTAGCCGCCCGAGGGCTGCAGGACCTGCGTGGTGATCTTGGACAGCCGCTTGCGGGACCAGAAGGACGGGGCGAACCGGCCCTTGTCGCAGTCGGTGCCCGCTTTGCAGTTCAGGTAGTACGGCGTGTCCTCCCACCGGGTGGGGTTCTTCTCGATCTCCGTGACGGCGCAGGCGGCGGCCGTGGCCTCGATGCACCGCTCGGTGTTGGTGAAGACGACCTTGCCGACGGGCTTGGCGGTGAAGAGCGTGTCGCTGCGCTGGCCGTACTCGATGCGGTCGATGACACCGCCGCGCTCGTAGGAGGTGTCGTCGGCGGCCACGCGGTTGCGGCCGTAGGAGTTGGTCTCCGGGTCGTACCAGTACGACATGGCGTTGCCCTGGAGGTCGACCACGTAGTCGAGGTTCCAGCGCCAGGCCTGCCGGCACCAGGACGCGGCGAAGGTGGCCTGGTGGCAGGGCTCGTCGGTGTTGTTGCCGAAGACGGGCACGGTCCAGGTGGACTTCGTCTCGGGCTTGCCCGTGCTCCAGCCCGGGAGGCGGTTGTAGCCGAAGAAGTACTGGAGGCCGTCGGTGGTCGTCACCTTCCAGTACTCGCCGTCGTTGTCGCCGTTCGCCCGCTCGGCGGCGTCGCTGAGCTTCTCGACGCGGGTGCCGTCGTCGTTGCGGATCCGCCAGACGTTCTTGCCGGCCGGGATCAGTTCGCCCGCGCGGCCGTTGAAGCTGATGGTGGCGTTGTCGTAGCCCCAGCACTGGTCGCCGGGGGCGTCGTCCTTGCTCCAGTCGCCGTCCTCGCCGCACGGCTTGTAGCGCCGCTCGATGAAGCCGGTGTTCATGTCGAAGCCCGAACCGACCCAGGAGGACTGGTTGTTGCTGGTGGTGGTCTGCCCGTCGACGGCGCCCGAAGAGTAGCCGACGGACAGCTTGGGCAGCAGTCCGCCGGGCACGGTCGGCGCGGTCAGCGGGTAGGACCAGGAGAAGTCGCCCGTCTGGAGACTGGTCTGCCATGCGGCGGACGACGACAGCGGGGTCGCGGTGTAGTCGCCGGCGCCCGCGGAACCGCCGTCCGGGTCGGCCACCGCGGCGAGGAGGACGGCCGAGGCGGCGGGACGCAGCGCGACGGAGTCGGCGGAGACCGTGTGCTTCTCGCTGTCGTTGCGTCCTGCCACCGGCGTCGTCGTACGGCAGCGGGCCAGCTTCGGCGTGGTGAGCGCGCAGGAGGGCAGGGTGACCAGGCGCAGCCTCGCGCCGTAGTCCCCGCCGTAGGCCTCGCCGAACGCGGAGTAGTCGATGCTGACGCCGACGCTGCGGGAGCCGGTGGACGTGCTCGCGGGGTCGGCGGCGCCGACGGAGAGCAGGACCCCGTCGAGACCGAGGCCGCGGGCGGTGTCCTGCGGCAGCAGCCGCACCCGGGCCCTGGCGGAGCCGGTCGCCGCCGGGTCGGCCAGCAGCTCGACGGGCAGGCCGGGCACGCGCAGCTGCGCGACGGCGCGGCGTGCGCCCCGCCTGCCAGCCGCCTTCCTGCCCGCGCCCGGACCCTGCGCGGCCGAGGCGGCCGGGGTGGCCGTGGGCAGCTCGACCTGCGCGGAACCGGGCTTCGGCCAGGCGGCGCGGGGCGCCCGGCGCAGGCGCGGAGGCAGCCCGTCCGCCTTGCGCGGCTTGGCCCTGAGCGATACGCCGGGGACAGGGTGGTCGGCCTCGACGGGTGAGGCGTGCCGGACACCGCCCGATGTCGCGGCGGCCGACGCGGGCTCGGCCTGGAACAGCGAGCCGACCATGAGCGCGGTCAACGCCAGGGTGGTGTACCGGTGGAAGCGGCCCGCGCGAGGCGGCCGTATGGGTCTGGACAACCCGAATGGTCCTTACGTTCGTCGGGTGGGGGTCGGTCCGGTCGCTCGCGGAGCCCGTGGGCCCGCCGAATGCGGGCCCACGGGCCGGAGAAAGCGCGTCGTCACGACGCCCGGGGATGCGGAGTGCGGGCTACGGACTACGGGCCTGGGACCGTGTCCAGGGATTCCCCGTTGCCGAGCTTGACGATCTGGGCGTCGCTGGCCACGCCGGAGAAGATCCACACGTCGTCGATCACTCCCGGCCAGTACTCGCCGGGGGTCCCGTTCTCCTTGTTACGCCCGAACTGCAGCTGTTTGGTCGCCTGGAAGGGCTGGACGTTGGACCGCCACGACATGGCGTCCTCGACCTGCTCCAGGTGGCCGTTGACGTACAGCCGCGCCTCGTCGGCGAAGGCGTCGTACACGACGGCCAGGTGGTCCCACTCGAACTCCGACTGGAAACTCGAATGCCGTACCACGGGCCGGGTCGCGCCGGCCGTGTCCGAACCGGGCAGTTCCAGTTCGTACCCGCCCTGGTTCTCCGGGTCCGTGGGGTCCGGCGCATAGCGCACGGTGAAGGCGCTGTTGACGGCTCCTTCCGCCGACAGGACGGTGACCTTCTTCTGGGGGCGTGCCGCAGTGGTCACCCAGGCGGTGGCGGTGAAGCTCTCCTTGGTGTTCACCGGGACCGTCGTGGCGGCGGCGTAGTCGTCCGCTCCGTCCAGGACCAGACCGCCCGTGCCGACCCATCCCGCGCCGGACTTCACCGCCGCCTGGCCGGCCAGGACCGCCGGCCGCTTGCCGGCGCTGTCGTCCGGGCTGGAAGCCGGCGTGCCCGCCGTCGTGGCGTCGAACTTCCAGCGGCCCTTCACCTGCGGGTGCTGCTTGAACAGGTCACCGGCCTCGTCCTTGGAGACCACCCGGTCGTACAGGCGCACATCGTCGATCTGCCCCTTGAAGAACGAGTCGGGCCGGCCGCCGTACGATCCCGCGCCGACCTGCACCGGGCCGGTGGCGTCCCAGGGAGCGGGCGTGAACGGCACCGTGGAGACGAGGCCGCCGTCCACGAAGAGCCGCAGTTCCTTCAGCGTGCCGTCGTAGACGCCGAGGAGGTGGTGCCAGCTGTCGCCGGGGTACACCTGGTCGGCGGCGGGCTTGCCGAGATTGGCCATCGCCCGTGTGGGCTGGACGCCCGCGGCGTCGGAGTTGTACCGGTTGAAGACCCAACGGCGGTACGAGCCCGAGTAGTAGAGCTCGAATCCGCTCTGCTGGGCGCCCGCCTGGGTCGCGATGATCTGCGCCGCGTCCGACTCCGTCCTGGGGAGTTTCGCCCAGGCGGCCACCGAGAAGCTGCGCAGAGTGTTGAGCTGCGGTCCGGCGGTGCTCGCGTAGCCGTTCGCGGCGGAACCGAGGTCCAGGGCGCCGGCCACGTTCCCCGGGACGCCGAACGTGGCGCCGTCGCCCTTGAGGACGAGCGGGTTCACCTGGCTCTCGCCCCGCGCCACCTGGGAGGTGGCCGCGTCGTCGAAGCTCCAGACCGCCTTGGCCGGACGGCCCGTGGTCACGGGCTCCTGACGGGCCAGCCGGCCGACGTCCTCCGCGCCCAGCGGACGGTCGTAGACGGCGGTCTCGTCGATCGCGCCCTTCCACGGCTCCACGTAGGCGCCGTTGTACTTGGCCCGCCCGAACTGGAGGTTGGCGGCGGCGTGCCAGGGGGTGGTGACGGCGGACGTGCCGGCCGCGACTCCGTCCACGTACAGGGTGTACCTGCCGGCCGTCGCGTCGCGGACGGCCGCCAGATGGGTCCACTTGCCCACCTGCGGCGGGGCCGGTGACAGCACCTGCTGGACGCCGAAGCCGGCGCCTGCGGCGTCCTTCGTGGGCACGCGCAGCGCCCAGCGCCTGCTCGCTCCCTCGTACCCGAGGTAGAGGCCCGCGTGGTAGGTGCCGTCGACGCTGACGGCCGTGGCGGTGGCGGCGTCCGAGTCGAGACGCACCCAGGCGGAGACGGTGTAGTCGCCGTCGGTGTCGAGCAGATGGGGGCCGGCGGCCGCGTAACCGTCCGCGGCGTCCGCGCCGTTCAGGGCGAGGGCCGTGCCGCGCACGCCCGGTTCGCCGAGGGCCGCCGTTCCGTCGAGCAGGGCGGGGCGGACGCCGCCGTCGCCCGGGTCCTGGGTCGAGCCGGCCGGGGCGTCGAGGGTCCAGGCGGCGCGTTCGGGCTGGCCGGTGGCCACCCGGAACTGGTAGGAGCCGATCGTGCTGTCGTTGTTGTTGGCGTCCCAGGCCTGCACGTAGAGGGTGTTGAGCCCCGGCCTGGTCGGCATCACGTCGATGGAGACGGGCGCTCCGGGCGTCGCGGGCTTGCGCTCGTTGGCCGCGGTCGGGTCCGCGTTCAGGCCGAACCAGTACTTGGCCACGTCCGGCGCGGTCGAGTCGATGGTGAAGCGGCCGTAGCGTCCGACGCCGTCCAGCCAGGGGTCGAGCGGGTCGTCGGTGCGCGAGGGGGGGTACTGCGCGGAGGTCACGGTCGGCGCGGCCGGGTGCTTGGAGTCGTAGAGGAGGTAGCAGCCGGTCTGGGTGTCGCCCGCGTAGCTCCAGGGCCCCCACAGTTTGCCGTCCGAGGCGCGCACGCTCCACGCGGCCTTGACGTTCTGCGGGATGGTCGACGGGAGCGTGATCGTGTACGGCTGTCCGGAGGCCTTGGGGCCGATGCGGCCGGAGTCCCAGTGCTGCTTCCAGCCGTCGCCCGCGTCCCACTCGACCTTGAACTCCGCGTACACCTGGTCCTTGTCGGGGTCCGACAGGACGGCCGTCGCCTTGGGAACGACGTTGACGGCCTTGGGCGCCAGCGTGCAGCTCCCCCCGGGGGCCATGGTCAGCTGGGACTGCTTGGGCTGGCTCGGCGGGTTGTTGTACTCGACGCGCAGGAAGCCGTTGCCCGCGAAGCGCTTCCACTGGTTCTCGGCGCTCTCGTTCGGGGCCTTGAGCCCGAACGTGAGCGAGGTCTGCTTGTTGGCGGCGGCCCAGACGACCGCGTCCTTGGCGTTGAACTCCAGGTCGCCGTCCGGGCAGGAGGCGGTCGCGCCCTTGGCCGCCGTCACGGTCGGCATCTGGTCGATCCAGTAGCCCGCGGCCTTCTGGTCGTTCCAGGACGTCGTCGAGGTGAGCGGCTTGGTACGCCAGAACTCCACCGGCTGCTTGGTGCAGTTGTAGGCGAACGTCTCCCGCACGACGAACTCGGCGCTGGTGATGCTCTTGCCCGCGAAGCTGGTCACGGGCAGCTTGTAGAAGAGCCGCTTGGCGTCGTTGGGCGCGCACTTGAGGCCGGTGAAGTTCGGCGGGCAGAAACCCAGGCCCGAGTCGCTCGCGCCGTCGAACTTGTAGAAGTCGGAGTCGGGGAAGGCGCGGGAGACCATCGCGTAGGCGGACGCGCGCGGGGAGGACCAGGCCGGGTCGATGAAGACCGGGTAGTGGGTGTCCTCGCCGGAGAGCAGCTTCGGGTCGGGGGTGAGGAGGAGGGAGTTCCCGGTCACCGAGGCGCCCACGTCGGCCCGCGCCGAGGTGTCCGCGGGGCCGTCGTACAGCCCGGCGGCGGGCGCGACGGACGAAGTGGCCCGCACGGAGGCGGACTTGGCGGGGACACCGGACGCTGCGGACTTCACGGACGGCGCCATGGACTTGGCGCCCGTAGCTGTTCCTGTTCCGGTGCCGGTGCCGGTGCCTGTGCCTGTGCTGGTGCCCGGCGCCATGTCGGCGGCTTCACGGGAATCCCACATCACCGGCTGCGCCGCTTCGAAGGCCACGCCTCCCGCTTGGGCGTCCACCGCCTCGAGCCCCCCGGCGGCGGTGGGGCGGACGGTGAGCCCCTTGCCGGCCAGGGGCAGTCTCAGTGCGGCGAGCGCGGGGTTGTCCGCGGCCTCGGCGCTCTTGACTACCAGCACCTGGGAGAAGCCGTCGGGCTCCGCGGTCATCCGCAGATCCACCCCCGGCAGGACCTCCGGATAGGTCACGGACGATCCGGAGACCACCGGGGCGGGCAGTGCGCCGGGCCACGACAGGGACAGCTCCCGGCCCGCCTTGACCATCCTCACCAGCGGGTCCCGGCTGCCGCCCGCCGAGAACACCACGTCGGAGGCGGCGGCGACGGGCGCGATGCCCACGCCGTCCAGCCGCCGCAGACCGGTGTCGATGTCGACCCATCTGCCCGCCCGGCGGGTGCGCACCGGCTCCAGGTGCGTGATCTCGGTGAGGGTGCCGCTCGGGTTGGCGAACAGCTCGCGGCTCGCTCCGCGTTCGGCGACGACCTCCACCTGCTTGCCGGCCCGCCTGGCCTGGTCCCGCGCTCGGTCGACGGCGGGGGAAAGGGCGTCCAGTGTGGGTTCGTCGGCGGCCTGGGACCGCGTCCCCGCCGTGTCCGAGGTCTGTGCGACCGCGGCGGGCAGGGACGATCCTGGTATCTGGCCCGTGAGCAATGCCCCGACCAGTAGGGAGATCGCGCCGACGGCAGCTCTCCCCCGAGTTCTTTCAGCCACGCCAGCCCTCTCATGCAATCTTCATAATGTGAAGATGACTATCTGGGTGGCTGGTTCTCGCTGTCAATCGGCTTTGGCCGGGGCCAACTCCCCCTTGCCCGCCGGGAATCCGCTGAGGCGGGGAGCACGGACCGGACACAACGCCCGAAGCCCGCTCCCCGCACCGGCCTCACGACCCGCGGCGGGAACCGGGGCGGAAGGAGCGACGGCGCGTGGGCTCGGGTCACCGGGGCGGAAGGAGCGACGGCGCGTGGGCTCGGGTCACCGAGGCGGAAGGAGCCGACCGCGCGTGGGCTCGGGTCACCGCCGCCGCCGTCGGGCGAGGCGGCGGCTCCGGGCAACTGGAACTGAGACCGGGGACCGCCGCCCGGTCCGCGCCCGGGCCCGCCGTCACTTCCGGGAAAAGCAAAAGCCCCAGGTCACGGCGAGTGAGTCCTGAGGCTTCGGCAGAGCCGCCTTCGGGATTCGAACCCGAGACCTACGCATTACGAGTGCGTTGCTCTGGCCATCTGAGCTAAGGCGGCGCGCTGTCCGCACCATGGTGCGATCAGCAACGTCGGTAAGTCTACACAGTTTCCGAGGGTGCTCAGGACCAGCCCGGGGGGCTGGGGGCGCGGGGCCGGCCATGGCGCTATGAGCAGCGCTTTCCCTTCGCCGGAGGGGTTCCGCGGAGCAGGTAGGCGTTGATCGCGGAGTCGATGCAGGCGCTGCCACGGCCGTAGGCGGTGTGGCCGTCGCCCACATAGGTGAGGAGGCGGCCCGAGGCGAGCTGGCTCGCCAGGGAGCGGGCCCATGGGTAGGGCGTCGCCGGGTCGCGGGTGGTGCCGACGACGACGATGGGCGCGGCGCCCTTGGCCTGGATGCGGTGCGGTGCGCCCGTGGGCGCGACCGGCCAGTACGCGCAGTTCAGGGAGGCCCAGGCGAGGCCTTCGCCGAAGACCGGGGACGCCTTCTCGAAGGACGGCAGCGCCTTCTCGACCTGCTCCGGGGTGCCGAAGGCCGTCGGGAGGTCCAGGCAGTTGACGGCCGCGTTGGCGGCCATCAGGTTGGCGTAGCGCCCTTCCGGGCCGCGCTCGTAGTAGCCGTCGGAGAGGCCGAGCAGTCCCGCGCCGTCGTTGTCCTTGATCGCCGAGGCCAGCGCCTCGCGCAGCTGCTCCCATGTGCTCTCGTCGTACATCGCCGCGATCACGCCGGTGGTGGCGAGGGCCTCGCCGAGCTTGCGGCCGTCCCGGTCGCCGGTGGGGATCGGGTGCGCGTCGAGCCTGCGGAAGAAGGCCTTGAGGTCGGCGCCGACCCGGGCGGGCTTCGCGCCCTTGCCGCCGAGCGGGCAGTCGGAGTGCCGTGCGCAGTCCTTCGCGAACGACTGGAACGCCGTCTCGAACCCCGCCGTCTGGTCCAGGTTCAGCCGGCGGGCGGGCAGCGAGGGATCCATCGCGCCGTCCAGGACGAGCCGGCCCACCCGGTCCGGGAACAGTCCCGCGTACGTGGCGCCGAGGAACGTGCCGTACGACGCTCCCACGTACGTCAGCCTCCGGTCACCCAGGATCGCGCGCAGGACGTCCATGTCCCGGGCCGCCTCCACGGTGGAGACGTGCCGCAGCAGCTTCGGCGCGTGCGCTCCGCAGCCCTCCGCGAACTTCTGGTAGGCGTCGGCCAGTCGGGTCTTCTCCCGCTGATCGTCGGGGGTGGTGTCGATCTGCGCGTACGCGTCCATCGCCCGCCCGTCGAGGCACTCCACGGGCTCGCTGCGGCCCACGCCCCGCGGGTCGACGGCGACCATGTCGTAGCGGGCGCGGACCTCGGCGGGGTAGCCGACCCCCGCGTACTGCTGGAGGTAGCCGACCGCCGAGCCGCCCGGGCCGCCCGGGTTCACCAGCAGCGAGCCGAGCCGCTCGCCCGGACCCGTCGCCTTCTTGCGGGCGACCGCGAGCCGGATGTCGCCCCCGCCCGGCTCCGCGTAGTCCAGCGGCGCCCTCATGGTGGCGCACTGGAAGCCGGGGACACCGCAGTCGCGCCAGCGCAGCTTCTGCCCGTAGTACGGCGAGAGCGCCGACGGCGTGGCCTGCGGCAGCGCGGCGAGCGCGGCCACCGCCGTGGAGCCGGCGGAGTCGGCCGGCTCGTCGGCGGAGCAGCCGGAGACGAGCAGCGCGGTGAGGGAGAGCAGCGTGACGGCGGCACGGGACCTGCGGAAGGAGCGCCTGATGTGCATTCAGCGAGCGTAACTCTGTGCGACGGGTTGAATGCTGTACGTCCGCGAACTGCCACGGACGAGGGACCCCGTCAACCCTCGGTCGACGTGTCGCCACAGGCGGCCGCTGCCGGCTCCCGACCCCGCGCCGGGCTGCGTCAGCCCGCTCTCAGCGCCATCGTCATCGCCTCGACCGCCAGCAGCGGAGCGACGTTGCGGTCCAGGGCCTCTCTGCATGCGGCGATGGCCTCGATACGGCGCAGCGTCGACTCCGGTCTGCTGCCGCGGGCGAGCCGCTCCAGCGCCTCCCCGGCGTCCGCGTTGGCGATCGCGACGCGGGAGCCCAGCTGGAGGGCGAGGACATCGCGGTAGAAGGCCGTCAGGTCGGTGAGCGCGACGTCGAGGCTGTCGCGCTGGGTCCGTGTTCTGCGGCGCTTCTGCTTGTCCTCCAGGTCCTTCATCACGCCCGCCGTGCCGCGCGGCATCCGACCGCCCTGAGCCGCGCCCAGCGCCGCCTTCATTTCCTCGGTCTCCTTGCCGTCCGTCTCCTCCGCGAGCTGCTTGGCGTCCTCGGCGGCCGCGTCGACCAGTTCCTGGGCCGCTCTGAGGCAGTTGCCGACGTCGTCGACGCGCAGGGGCAGTTTCAGCACGGCCGCTCGGCGTTCGCGCGCGGCGGGGTCGGTGGCCAGACGCCGTGCCCGGTCGACATGGCCCTGGGTGGCCCGGGCCGCGGCCGCGGCGACGGCCGGCTCGACGCCCTCGCGCCGTACGAGCATGTCGGCGACGGCGTCGACCGAGGGCGTGCGCAGGTTCAGGTGCCGGCAACGGGAACGGATCGTGGGCAGCACGTCCTCCAGGGAGGGCGCGCACAGCAGCCAGACCGTGCGGGGCGCGGGCTCCTCCACCGCCTTCAGGACGGCGTTGGCGGACTTCTCGTTGAGCCGCTCGGCGTCCTCGACGAGGATGACCTGCCAACGGCCCGTGGCGGGCGAGGTGTACGACTTGCGGACGGTGTCCCGCATGTCCTCCGCGAGGATCTGCGAGCCGACGGCCGCGACGGTGGTGACGTCGGCGTGGGTGCCGACGAGGGCCGTATGGCAGCCGTCGCAGAACCCGCAGCCCGGGGTGCCGCCGAGCGCCCGGTCGGGGCTCACGCACTGCAGTGCGGCGGCGAAGGCCCGCGCCACCTGGGCGCGGCCGGCGCCGGGAGGGCCGGTGAACAGCCAGGCGTGCGTCATCTTCGACGCCTCCGGCGGGGCGGTGCGGGTGGTGGCCGCGGTGACGAGCGCGTCGGCGTCCCGAGCGGCGGCGGTGAGCTGCTCGCTCACCCTCTCCTGGCCGATGAGGTCGTCCCACACGGTCATGCGTCACCCCGCCCTTTCGTCACGTTTCGCGCTGCGGGTTCCATTGTGCGGGGCGCCACTGACAATCGAGCCCACCCGCCCGGCCGGTCGAGCCCGCTCAGCGCCGTCCGCCCCGGTCCCGGCTGGACGGGGGCTGAGCACGCAAGCGGCCCGGCGGCCTGGCGGACCGGGCGGCCGGGCCGTCTCAGCGGCGTCGGCCCCGGCCCCGGCCCTCGGCGGGGCCGTCCTCGTCCCGGTGCGGTCCCAGGAGTTCGTCCGCGAGAGTCGGAAGATCGTCCAGCGGGGTCTCCTCGGCCCAGTCCGAACGCGGCCGCTGCCGGGGCTCGCCTTCCTCGTCGACCTGCGGCAGCTCACGGGTGCGGTCGTCGGTTCCGTCCGGCCGGGCCCCGCCACGCTCGTCGCGCTCGTCGAGCTCGTCGCGGAAGTAGCCCCGGGGGACCCGGTCCGAAGGGCCCGTGTCCCGCACGGGGGGCAGCACGGCCGTCTCCTCCTCGGGACCGTGCAGGCGCCGGTCCGTCGGGCCGCTCCGACCCTGCCGGCCACTCTGGCCACTCGGGCCGCTCTGGCCGCGCACCGGAGGCAGGACCGCGGTCTCGTCCGCCGGTCCGCCCGACGCGTTCGGCGCCGGCCGCGGCGGCTGCGGCAGCTCGGCCGTCACCTCGGCGTCGGCGCCACCGGCGGGGGCCGGCTTCGTGGCGGACTTCTCGGGGGACTTGCGGGGGGACCCCTCATAGGACCTCGCGGACGGGCGGGAAGGCTGCTCGGGCTCCTTGTCCATCCGGATCGGGGGCAGCACCGCCGTCTCGTCCACCGGTCCGCCCGACGCGTTCGTCGGCGTCACCACCGGTGTCGGCACGGTCGCCGCCTCCGGCGGGACCGCCGGCCCCGCGGCCGGCCTGGGGCGGGCCGGCTTCGGGCCGAGCTGCGCCGCGGCGGCCGCCTGCTCGGCCGCTCTCCGGGCCTCCTCGGCCCGCAGCAGCGCCTCCTCGGCCTTGCGCTGCTTCTCCAGCCGACGGCTCTCGGCCTCGGCGCGCAGCCGCGCCTCCTCCTCGGCCTGCTTGCGACGCCGCTCCTCCTCCGCCTTGCGGCGGGCCGCCTCCTCCGCGCGGGCCTTCTCCTCGGCGAGGAGCCGGACCCGCTCCTCCTCGGCACGCTTGCGGGCCTCCTCGGCGCGCAGCCGCGCCTCCTCGGCCTGCCGCTCGGCCTCGCGCCGCTGCGCCTCCTCCAGCTCGCGCCGCTTGCGCTCCTCCTCCTCGGCGCGCAGCTTGGCGAGCTGCTCCTGGCGCTCACGCTCCAGGCGCTCCTCCTCGGCCTTGCGGGCGGCCTCCTCCTCGGCCTTGCGGCGGGCCTCCTCCTCGGCCTTCCGGCGCGCCTCCTCCTGGGCTTTGATCTCCGCCTCGGACAGGGGCAGCAGCTGGTCCAGCCGGTGCCGGACGGTGGAGGTGACGGCCTCGGGCTCCTGCGCCGCGTCGACGACCAGGTAGCGGCCGGGATCGGCGGCGGCCAGAGTGAGGAAACCTGCGCGCACCCGCGCGTGGAACTCCGCCGGCTCCGACTCCAGACGGTCCGGCGCCTCCGTGAACCGCTCGCGGGCGGCCTCCGGCGACACGTCCAGCAGGACCGTCAGATGCGGCACCAGGCCGTCCGTCGCCCAGCGCGAGATCCGCGCGATCTCGGTCGGGGACAGATCGCGGCCGGCGCCCTGGTAGGCCACGGACGAGTCGACGTACCGGTCGCTGATCACGACCGCGCCGCGCTCCAGGGCGGGCCGCACGACCGTGTCGACGTGCTCCGCGCGGTCCGCCGCGTACAGCAGGGCCTCCGCGCGGTGCGAGAGGCCGGCGCTGGACACGTCCAGCAGGATCGAGCGCAGCCGCTTGCCCACGGGCGTGGCACCCGGCTCACGCGTGAGGACGACCTCGTGGCCCTTGCCCCTGATCCACTCGGCGAGCGCCTCGGCCTGGGTGGACTTGCCGGCGCCGTCGCCGCCCTCCAGGGCGATGAAGAAGCCGTTCGCGGCCGGGGCCGTCACCGGGTCGTCGCCGCCCAGCAGCGCGTCCCGCAGGTCCTGCCGCAGGGGGACGCCGGAGCGGTCGTCGACCTTGGCGAGCACCAGTGCGGCCACCGGCAGCAGCAGCGCGCCGACCAGCATCAGCGTGAAGGCGGCTCCGCCGTGCGCGAAGACGAACTTGCCGTTCTCCAGCCGGTGCGGCCCGATGAGCGCCGCGACCAGCGGGGCGAGGACCGCGCCCAGCGCCACGAGGACCCGCACGACCGCGTGCAGGTGCTCGGTCGTCCGCGTCCGGCGGTGGTCCTCGGTCTCCTGGTCGAGCAGCGCGTGCCCGGTGTTGGCGGCGACGCCCGCGCCGACGCCCGCAAGGACCATGATCAGCAGCACGCTGGTGACGTCCGGGACCAGCCCGGCGGCGAGCAGGGCGACGCCGGTGAAGGCGATGGCCAGCGCGAGCAGCCGGCGCCGCGACAGCGACACCAGGACCTTCGGCGCCGTCCGGACGCCGACGACGACTCCGCCGGTCAGCCCGAGCACGAGCAGTCCGTACAGCACCGGGCCGCCGCCCAGGTCCTTGGCGTGCAGCACGGCCACGGCGACGGCGGCGGAGGCCGCGCCGGCGACGGCGGCGCACGCGAGCACCAGCAGCGGGATCACACCCGTGCGGCCCGAGTCGACGCCGGTGGCGGTCCTGGGTCGACGCAGGCCCTCGAGGGGTGACCGCGCGCGCGGGGTGCGCACCGCAGGCAGCTCCAGGAAGGTCACGATGGACAGGCACCCGGCGAAGAGCCCGCCGGCGACGTACGAGGCGAGGGCCGCCTGGTGCTGGTCGAACCAGGCGATCCCGGCGCCGAGAAGATTGTTGAAGAGGGCGGCGACGACCAGCGCGGCCGCGCCGAGCGGGATCGTCACGAAGCCCGTGCGCAGCGAGAGGCGGCGCAGGGCGTCCATGTGGTCGGGCAACGGTCGTACGGTCGCGCCCTCCGGGGGCGGGGCGGGCAGCAGGGCGGGCGCCGCGCTCTCCCGGGCGACCGTCCAGAACCGCTCGGCGACGCCCGTCACGAACACCGTGACGAGCAGCAGGGCCAGCGCGTTCTGCGGCGTCCAGTCGATCCACAGGGGCGCGACGATCAGCAGCGCGGCGCGCAGGCCGTCCGCGCCGACCATGGTCCACCGGCGGTCGAGTGGACCCTCCGGCGAGGTCAGTGCCGTCAGCGGGCCCAGAAGGACGGCGCCGAAGAGGAGGGTGGCCAGGATCCGTACCCCGAAGACGATCGCCACTGCGAACGCCACGCCTCGGTAGCCGCCCCCGAAGGAGCCCTCGGCGATGGCCGCCTGGAGGACGAGGAGGACGAACACCAGGAGGGCGAGGGTGTCTGCGACTCCGCCCACCAACTGCGCGCTCCAGAGGCGCTTGAGCTGCGGCTCGCGCAACAGGGCGCGTACGGCGCGCTCGCGGGAGTCGGCCACCAGGGCGTCGTCCGGGGCCGGGTGGTGGGCCGTTGGCTGCTCGGCTCGCGTCATGCTTTCAGCCTATCGGCCGCGACTGACAGCCCGGAGCCCCCGTCCGTACGTACGACCGCCCCGACACCAAAGTGATGCCGGGGCGTTCGTTTCGCGAACCTGCCGTGAAGGAACGGTGGCGGGATCAGGACCCGCCGGGCCGTCAGTCCTCCGACGAGGACGACGGGGAGGCCGTCGCCTTCTTCGCGGTCGTCTTCTTGACGGTGGTCGTCTTCTTGGCGGTGGTCGTCTTCTTGGCGGCCGTCGTCTTCGCGGTGGTCTTCTTGGCGGCCGTCGTCTTCTTCGCCGGGGCCGCCTTCTTGGCCGTCGCCTTCTTCGCGGGGGCCTTCTTGGCCGTCTTCTTGACCGGCGCCTTGGCGCGCTTCTCGGCGAGCAGCTCGTAGCCGCGCTCCGGGGTGATCTCCTCGACGCTGTCGCCGGAGCGCAGGGTCGCGTTGGTCTCCCCGTCGGTGACATACGGGCCGAAGCGCCCGTCCTTGACGACGACCGGCTTTCCGCTGACCGGGTCCGCGCCCAGCTCCTTCAGCGGCGGCTTGGCGGCGGCCCGGCCGCGCTGCTTGGGCTGCGAGTAGATCTCCAGCGCCTCTTCGAGCGTGATCGTGAAGAGCTGGTCCTCGGTCTGCAGCGAGCGCGAGTCCGTGCCCTTCTTCAGGTACGGGCCGTAGCGGCCGTTCTGCGCGGTGATCTCCACGCCCTCGGCGTCCGCGCCGACGACACGCGGCAGCGACATCAGCTTCAGGGCGTCCGCCAGCGTGACCGTGTCCAGCGACATCGACTTGAACAGCGAGGCCGTGCGCGGCTTCACGGCGTTCTTGCCGGTCTTCGGGGTGCCCTCGGGGAGCACCTCGGTGACGTACGGGCCATAGCGGCCGTCCCTGGCGATGATCTGGTGGCCCGACTCGGGGTCGGCGCCCAGCTCGAAGTCACCGCTCGGCTTGGCGAGGAGCTCCTCGGCGAGCTCGACGGACAGCTCGTCGGGCGCGAGGTCCTCGGGGATGTCCGCGCGCTGGTGGCCCTCGGAGTCCTTCTCGCCGCGCTCGATGTAGGGGCCGTAGCGGCCCACCCGCAGCACGATGCCGTCGCCCACCGGGAACGAGGACACCTCGCGGGCGTCGATCGCGCCCAGGTCGGTCACCAGCTCCTTGAGGCCGCCGAGGTGGTCCCCGTCGCCGTTGCCGGCGTCCGCGGCGCCGCCCTCGACCGCGCCGGTGCCCTCGCCGAAGTAGAACCGCTTCAGCCACGGCACGGCCCGCGCCTCACCGCGGGCGATGCGGTCGAGGTCGTCCTCCATCCTGGCGGTGAAGTCGTAGTCGACGAGCCGCCCGAAGTGCTTCTCCAGGAGGTTGACCACGGCGAACGACAGGAAGGACGGGACGAGCGCGGTGCCCTTCTTGAAGACGTAACCGCGGTCGAGGATCGTGCCGATGATCGACGCGTACGTCGACGGGCGGCCGATCTCGCGCTCTTCGAGCTCCTTGACGAGGCTGGCCTCGGTGTAGCGGGCCGGGGGCTTGGTGGCGTGCCCGTCGACCGTGATCTCCTCGGCGGAGAGCGCGTCGCCCTCGCCCACCTGCGGCAGGCGGCGCTCGCGGTCGTCCAGCTCGGCGTTCGGGTCGTCGGCGCCCTCGACATACGCCTTCAGGAAGCCGTGGAAGGTGATGGTCTTGCCGGAGGCGCTGAACTCGACGTCGCGGCCGTCGGCCGCCGTGCCGGCGATCTTCACCGTCACGCTGTTGCCGATGGCGTCCTTCATCTGGGAGGCGACCGTGCGCTTCCAGATCAGTTCGTAGAGCCTGAACTGGTCGCCGCTCAGACCCGTCTCGGCAGGCGTGCGGAAACGATCACCCGAGGGGCGGATCGCTTCGTGCGCCTCCTGCGCGTTCTTGACCTTCCCGGCGTAGGTACGCGGCTGCGCCGGCAGGTAGTCGGCGCCGTACAGCTGCGTGACCTGGGCGCGAGCGGCGGACACGGCGGTTTCGCTCAGCGTCGTGGAGTCGGTGCGCATGTACGTGATGAAGCCGTTCTCGTACAGCTTCTGCGCGACCTGCATGGTGGCCTTGGCGCCGAATCCCAGCTTGCGGCTGGCCTCCTGCTGCAGCGTCGTCGTACGGAACGGGGCGTACGGCGAGCGCCGGTACGGCTTGGACTCGACGGACCGCACGGCGAACCGTGTGTTCTCCAGGGCGGCGGCCAGGGCGCGGGCGTTCGCCTCGTCGAGGTGGAGGGTGTTCGCGCTCTTGAGCTGTCCCAGCGAGTCGAAGTCGCGGCCCTGCGCGACCCGCCTGCCGTCGACGGCCTGCAGGCGGGCGACCAGCGACGACGGATCCGACGAGTCTCCCGCGCGGCCGGTCGCGAAGGTGCCCGTCAGGTCCCAGTACTCGGCAGAACGAAACGCGATGCGCTCGCGTTCCCGCTCGACGACGAGACGGGTGGCGACGGACTGGACACGGCCGGCCGACAGGCGCGGCATGACCTTCTTCCACAGGACCGGCGAGACCTCGTAGCCGTAGAGGCGGTCGAGGATGCGGCGGGTCTCCTGGGCGTCGACGAGCTTCTGGTTGAGCTGGCGCGGATTGGCGACGGCGGCCCGGATCGCGTCCTTGGTGATCTCGTGGAAGACCATCCGCTTGACGGGGATCTTCGGCTTGAGGACCTCCTGGAGGTGCCAGGCGATCGCCTCGCCCTCGCGGTCCTCATCGGTGGCGAGGAAGAGCTCGTCGGACTCCTTGAGCAGGTCCTTGAGCTTCTTGACCTGCGCCCTCTTGTCGGCGTTGACGACATAGATCGGCTGGAAGTCGTGTTCGACGTCCACACCGAGGCGGCGCACCTCGCCCGTGTACTGGTCCGGCACCTCCGCGGCGCCGTTGGGAAGGTCGCGGATGTGCCCGACGCTGGCCTCGACGATGTAGCCGGGGCCGAGATAACCCTTGATCGTCTTCGCCTTGGCAGGCGACTCGACGATCACGAGTCGGCGGCCGCCGTGTGCGGTCTCGCTGGTCGGGGACAACTTCGCTCTTCTCTCCGGATCGACGCTGGGGCCTCCCCAGGCCTTGCTCCCGGGGTCGGGTCATGGGGACGCTGCGGAGTGTGACGGTACATCCCGCCCCCCTGTCAAACGGGAAAAGCCCGCAACGGCCACTCGAACGGTAACCCGACTACCGCCATTCCTGCCGCCTGGAGTACCGACCGGTGCTTTTCCGTACGTCCGGAACACGCCGTCCCCTTTATCGGCGGGACATCGACGGGATCATGCTCACGCCGCTCGAACGAAGATCCGGCGACATCCCCGAAGAGGGCTCACGACCCGGTCCCGTCGGTGGTCCGCGCGGTGATCCCGCCGTATCCGGACGTGATCCCCCAGCGGCCTCAGAGGCGGGTGAAGCACCACGCGCCGAGGGCCAGCGTGGCGACCGCGGCGAGGCCGGCCAGCGTCGCCGATGCGACGGGGCTCACATCCTGGGCCACAGGTTCGCGGTGCCGCACCCGGACCGCGGTCCACACCAGGAGTGCACCCCCGAACAGGACGAACACCATCCCCGCGAAGACCGTCGGCCCACTCTCCATGCTCGTCCCCGCCCCTGCTCTCCCGCTCACGCACGCCCCGGCTCCGGGGAGACTGGCACGCGCGGGCGGCGACCCGGCGAACCCGAGGTGAACGGCGGGACTACGAGCGGGGTCGCGGGGCCGCAGACAGCCACTGAGCGGGGCACGGCGGAGGCGACGGGAGCGACGGGACGGCGGAAACCCGCGGGACGGCCGGGGGAGGCGACGGGACGGCGGAAACCGGCGGGAGGGCCGGGGGGCGAGCGGGCGAGCGGGCGAGCGGGCGAGCGGGCGAGCGGGCGAGCGGGCGAGCGGGCGAGCGGGCGAGCGGGCGAGCGGGCGAGCGGGCGAGCGGGCGAGCGGGCGAGCGGGCGAGTGCAGGCTCCGCCGCAGCGCGGGTTGGTCCGCCGCACGGCAAGGTCCTAGCGCCGACCCGCGGGTTTCCGCCGTTCGACCGCAGGCTCCGCCGCCGACCCGCGGGGTTCCGCCGACGCACCGCAGGCTCCGCCGCCGACCCGCGGGTTCCGCCGTCCCAGCGCAGGCTCCGCCGCCCCGCGCCATTCCGCCGTCACTCCGCAGGTTCGAGGAACCCCTGCTCCACCAGCAGGCGGATCTGGGCCGGAGTGCGGTCCCGCAGCAACACCGGGTCCTCGCCGACCAGTTGCGCGATGGCGTCGAGGATCCGCCCGGCGCTCAGCGAACCGTCGCACACGCCCGCGAAGCCCGCGCCGACCGTGTCCACCTTGGTGGCCCGGCGCATGCCGCGGTTCTGGCGCAGCACGACGTGCTCCGGGTCCTCGGCGCCGGGCAGCCCGACCTGTTCCTGGACGACCTCCGCGGCCAGGCGGAAGCGTCCGGCGAGGAGGGCCGCGTCGTCGTGCGTGCGCAGGTGGTCGAGTCGCTCGAAGTGGGCCAGGACCGTGTCGCCGAGCGGCTGTTCGACGGCGTGCGGCCATTCCTCCACCGTGATCACGGGCTCCGCGGCTTGCGTCCTGCGCAGCGTGATCCAGCCGAATCCGACGGCCTTCACCTTGCGCGCCTCGAACTCGTCCAGCCATGCGTCGTAGCGTGCCTGGTACTCGGCCTGGTCGCCCCGGTGGTCGCCGGCGTCGCGCAGCCACAGCTCCGCGTACTGCGTGACGTCCTGCACCTCACGCTGCACGATCCACGCGTCGCAGCCTCGTGGCACCCATGACCTGAGCCTGTCCTGCCAGTCCTCCCCCTCCACGTGCTGCCAGTTCGCGAGGAACTGTGCGAACCCGCCGGCGTTCAGTCGTTCCCCCGCTCCCTGAACGACCGAGCGGCACAGATCGTCCCCGCCCATCCCGCCGTCCCGGTAGGTCAGCCGGGCGCCCGGAGAGATCACGAACGGCGGGTTCGAGACGATCAGGTCGTACGTCTCGTCCTCGCGGAGCGGCTCGAACAGGGAGCCCTCGCGCAGGTCCGCGGCCGGGGCTCCGGACAGCGCGAGCGTGAGCGCGGTGATGTGCAGGGCGCGCGGGTTGAGGTCGGTCGCCGTCACGCGCGTGGCGTGCTGCGCGGCGTGCAGCGCCTGGATGCCGGATCCGGTGCCGAGGTCGAGAGCCGCGGACACGGGCTTGCGGACGGTGATGCCGGCGAGGGTCGTCGACGCCCCGCCCACGCCCAGGACGACCGCCGCGTCGGCCTGCCGGCCTCCGCTCGCGCTGCCGCCGGCGCCGCCGACCGCGCAGCCCAGGTCGGACACGATGAACCAGTCCTCGCCGTCCGGGCCGCCGTACGGGCGGACGTCGACGGTCGCGGCCACCTCGTCCGGGCCGGCGGGGGCCAGCCAGCCGCTCTCCACGCACGCGCGTACCGGCAGGAACTCCGCCACGCGCGCGTGCGGCGCCGGCTGCTGGAGCAGGAAGAGGCGGACGAGCGTCTCCAGCGGCGTGTCCCCGCGGGTCGCGCGCAGCGCGGGCACGGTCTCGCTGCGGGCGAGGGCCGCGTAGGCGGGGGCGCCGAGCAGTTCGAGGAGGCCGTCCGCGGTGAAGGAGGCCGCGAGCAGGGCTTCGCGCAGCAGGGCGGCGACCTCGGGGCGGTCGGCCGAGGGCAGGGGGGACGGGGTGGCGTTACTCACGCCTCCCATTGTGTCCCGTCGCCACTCGGGTGGCGTCCCCCGGAGCACCCCGGGCCGTGCCGCGTCAGCTCGTCGTCGCGCGGGCCTTGGCGGAGGAGGCGACCTTCTTGCAGGTCTCCTGCTTGGCCATGGCGTCCTTGACGTCCCCCTGTTCGAGGTTCTTCAGCGCGGTGTTGCCGCTCTTGCTGAGCTTGCCGAGGTCGGTGGCGATGTTCTGCAGGCCGTCGGCGAACTTCGCCTGGTCCTTGGTGTCCAGCGCGTCGACCTGCTTCTTCAGGCCGGCGTAGGAGGTCGAGAGGGTGGTGAGCGCCGAGACGGCGTCCTTCTGCTTCTTCTCGCCGCCGTCCACGCCGGGCGGCGTGCCCGCCTTCTGGACGGCCTGGGCGAGCGCGTTGTAGGCGTCGGACATGTCCTGGAAGGCCTGCGAGTCGGTCTTCTGGACGTTCGCCGGAGCGTTGTTGTCCGTGGCGGCCTGCTTGATCGCGGCGTTCGCCGCGTCGACCTTCGCGTCCTGGGCGGGCAGGGCGTCGCAGACCTGCTTGGCCCAGGCGTCGAGTTCCTTGTTGCCGCCGCCGTCGCCGCTGCTGCTGCATCCGGACAGCGCCAGTACCAGTACCGCACCGCCGGACAGTGCGGCCGCGAGCTTCTTGTTCACCGGATTGGTCCCTTCCATGGCTCTCGGCCCCGGAACATACACGCCAACCGGGCGACAGCCCCAGAACGAATGTCCGCTATACCGATGAATGAAGCCATTTGCACCAAGAGAGAGAAGGGTCACGGCATGGTCACACGTCCGACACGGCGGGCGGGCGGCGCGGCAACCCGCGCCGCCCGCCCGCCCTTTGAGCTGGGCCCCGGTGAGCGGGCCTACGAAACCACCGCGGGATCGGCCGACTTGGACGCCGTTCCCGCGTTGTCTTCGTCACCCACGGCG
The DNA here is from genome assembly GCF_003112535.1 of Streptomyces rishiriensis. GTDB lineage: Bacteria > Actinomycetota > Actinomycetes > Streptomycetales > Streptomycetaceae > Streptomyces > Streptomyces rishiriensis. The sequence goes on from NZ_BEWA01000013.1 coordinate 122,624, forward strand.
ATCCCGCGCCGCTTGGAGACGTAGACGGCGGCCACGATGACGGCGAGCGCCAGGACCGCGATCATGATCCGCACGCCGATGCTCTTGTCCTCGCCGTAGCTGAACTTGATCACTGCGGGCGCGATGAGCAGCGCCACCAGGTTCATGACCTTCAGCAGCGGGTTGATCGCGGGACCGGCGGTGTCCTTGAACGGGTCGCCGACCGTGTCGCCGATCACCGTCGCGGCGTGCGCCTCGCTGCCCTTGCCGCCGTGGTGGCCGTCCTCGACGAGCTTCTTGGCGTTGTCCCACGCGCCGCCGGAGTTGGCCAGGAAGACGGCCATCAGCGTGCCGGTGCCGATCGCGCCCGCCAGGAACGCGCCCAGCGCCCCGACCCCGAGGGTGAACCCGATGAAGACGGGCGCCAGCACGGCGAGCAGTCCCGGTGTGGCCAGCTCGCGCAGGGCGTCCCGGGTGCAGATGTCGACGACCTTGCCGTACTCCGGCTCCTCGCTGTAGTCCATGATCCCGGGGTGCTCGCGGAACTGCCGCCGCACCTCGAACACCACGGAACCGGCCGACCGGGACACCGCGTTGATCGCCAGACCCGAGAAGAGGAAGACGACCGCCGCGCCCGCGATGAGGCCGACGAGGTTGTTGGGCTGCGAGATGTCCATCATCAGGTTGAGGGGCGCGCCCGCTCCGGAGAGTTCCTCGCCGACGTCCTGCGCGCCGGTCGTGATCGCGTCCCGGTAGGACCCGAAGAGCGCCGACGCCGCCAGGACCGCGGTGGCGATGGCGATGCCCTTGGTGATGGCCTTGGTCGTGTTGCCCACGGCGTCGAGGTTGGTGAGCACCTGCGCCCCCGCGCCCTCGACGTCACCGGACATCTCCGCGATGCCCTGCGCGTTGTCGGAGACCGGCCCGAAGGTGTCCATCGCCACGATCACGCCGACCGTGGTGAGCAGCCCGGTGCCGGCCAGCGCCACCGCGAACAGCGCCAGCATGATCGACGTGCCGCCGAGCAGGAACGCCCCGTAGACGCTCAGGCCGATCAACAGGGCCGTGTAGACAGCCGATTCGAGTCCGACCGAGATACCGGCGAGGACGACCGTGGCGGGGCCGGTCAGCGACGACTTGCCGATGTCGCGCACCGGGCGGCGGGTGGTCTCCGTGAAGTAGCCCGTCAACTGTTGGATGACAGCGGCCAGGAGGATGCCGATCGCGACGGCGACCAGGGCGAGGATGCGCGGATCGCCGTCCTTGCCCCGGACCGCCGCGTCGGTGACGCCGTCGAGGTCGGCGTACGTCCCGGGGAGATAGAGGAAGACGGCCACGGCGACCAGCGCGAGCGAGATCACCGCGGAGATGAAGAACCCCCGGTTGATTGCGGACATGCCACTGCGGTCGGCGCGTCGCGGGGCGACCGCGAAGATCCCGACCATGGCCGTGAGCACGCCGATCGCGGGGACGAGCAACGGGAAGGCGAGCCCGGCGTCGCCGAAGGCCGCCTTGCCGAGGATCAGGGCGGCCACCAGGGTCACGGCGTACGACTCGAAGAGGTCCGCCGCCATGCCCGCACAGTCGCCGACGTTGTCGCCCACATTGTCGGCGATGGTCGCGGCATTGCGCGGATCGTCCTCCGGAATGCCCTGCTCGACCTTGCCGACCAGGTCGGCGCCGACGTCGGCGGCCTTGGTGAAGATGCCGCCGCCGACCCTCATGAACATGGCGATGAGGGCCGCACCGAGGCCGAAACCCTCCAGTACCTTCGGCGCGTCGGCCGCGTACACCAGCACCACGCAGGCGGCCCCGAGCAGACCGAGCCCCACCGTGAACATGCCGACGACGCCGCCCGTACGGAATGCGATCTTCATCGCCTTGTGCGAAACGGTGGTGAGATCTTTTTCAGGTTCGCCTTCCGCCGGAGTCGCTTCCCGGGCCGCCGCGGCGACGCGCACATTACTGCGCACGGCGAGCCACATGCCGATATAGCCGGTGGCCGCCGAGAACGCCGCGCCGATCAGGAAGAAGATCGACCGCCCGGCGCGCTGACTCCAGTTGTCCGAGGGCAGCAGCATGAGCAGGAAGAACACGACGACGGCGAATACGCCGAGCGTGCGCAGCTGCCGGGCCAGATAGGCGTTGGCGCCTTCCTGGACCGCCGCCGCGATCTTCTTCATGCTGTCGGTGCCCTCGCCGGCCGCGAGCACCTGGCGCAGCAGTACGCCCGCGACCACGAGCGCGGCCAGCGCCACGACCGCGATGACCACCACGAGCAGGCGGTTCCCGTGGGTCAGTTCTGCCGCTGCGAGAGTTGTGGGGTGGTCCAACGGATGAGAGGTAGAAAGCCCCGCCATTCGTCCTCCTTGACGCTTGGGCTGAGCTCAAGATGTGGACGGATTGTAGGTACCGGAACCTGATCAAAACAGAGCGTGGGAAACGAAATTCGCCTTTTCGTCAAGTAATGCCCTCAAGGCATTGATCGTGAATTGCTTCACGAATTGCAGTCGATTTTCGCCACCGTTTGACTCGGCGTCCCATGATTCACTTTCACGAGACCACTGTCAGCATGCACGAGCACCCGGGTGCGCGCATGCCGAAGGGCCCCACCTGAGTGGGGCCCTTCGGGTGAAGAAAAGCACTGGCCGGCTCGGACCGGCGTTGCGGACTCGGACCGGCGTCCGGATCAGACCGGCGTGGCCGGCTCGGACCGGCCGGTGTCCGGCTCAGACCGGCGTGGCCGCCGCCGAGGCCCTCGGCCAGGTCATGCGGATCTGTCCGCCGTGTTCTCCGGCGGTGACCTCCACGTCGTCGACCAGGCCGCTGATGACCGCGAGGCCCATCTCGTCCTCCTCGGCCTCCACGTCCCCGCCGGAGCCGGGCGCGCGGTCACCGGGCGCCGAACGCGGCGCCTCGTCGCCGACCTCGATGGAGAACTGCTTCTCCTCCTCGATCAGCAGCACCTTCACCGGCGCGGTGATGCCGACACTCTGGTGCAGTCCGACGGCGCGTGAGCAGGCCTCGCCGACAGCGAGTCTGACCTCGTCGAGGACGGCCTCGTCCACTCCTGCCCTGCGCGCCACCGCTGCCGCCACCAGTCGGGCGGTCCTGACGTGCTCGGGCAGCGCGCTGAAGCGGAGTTCAACGGTGGCCATGCGTCCCCCTCGGAACTACGGGCGTGCTGTCAGGGGGCCGGGCCGTCTCGGCCCAGACCCCCTGCTTTGTTCGACCAACCGCGCCCGGGCCGCGCGAGGCGACCCGGGACGGGGTGATCAGTCGGTGGCAGCGACCGCTTCGTCGACCGAGGTGTGAATCGGGAACACCTTGGTCAGACCGGTGATGCGGAAGATCTTCAAAATACGCTCCTGGTTGCAGACCAGGCGGAGCGAGCCCTCATGGGCACGCACGCGCTTCAGTCCGCCGACCAGCACGCCGAGCCCGGTGGAGTCGAGGAAGTCCACGCCCTCCATGTCGACGACGAGGTGGAAATTCCCGTCGTTCACCAGCTCGACCAGCTGCTCGCGCAACTTGGGCGCGGTATATACGTCGATTTCGCCACCGACCTCGACGACCGTACGATCGCCGACGGTACGGGTCGACAGGGACAGGTCCACGGATCCTCCAGCACCTTGCTATCGAGCGGTCGTCCCTCGGAACACCTGAGCAGGAGCCCCCGGGACGGTACGCCAGCCGCGATGGCATTCAATCACTTACCGGCAGGCGTGCACGACGCCTTGGCTCCATTGTCCGTCACGCCAGTGACACACTCGGTGCCGATGGCCAAGAATCACCGATCCGATCGACCCCCGTCCGAGGCCGCGCCCCGCCTGTCTCCGGGCGAGGTCCTGGACCGGCTCGCCCCGGGACCGAGCCGGGCGTCGCGCATCACTCATACGGAGCACTTGCCCCCGCGTGCGGGCCGCCATGCAGTCTGGCCGGACCGGATTCGTTCCGAGGTCATCGCGGCCGTGCAGGCCGGCGGCATCGAACACCCCTGGGCGCACCAGGCCCGGGTCGCCGAGCACGCCCTGGACGGCGAGAGCGTGGTCGTCGCCACCGGCACCGCCTCCGGCAAGTCCCTGGCGTACCTCGTGCCGGTCCTGTCGGCCCTCCTGGACGGCTCGGAGGCCCCCAACGGCCGCGGGGCCACCACCCTGTACCTGGCCCCCACCAAGGCGCTGGCAGCGGATCAGTGCCGTTCGGTGAAGGAACTTTCACAACCTCTCGGCAACGCCGTACGGCCGGCCGTGTACGACGGCGACACACCGTTCGAGGAACGGGAGTGGATCCGCCAGTACGCCAACTACGTCCTCACCAACCCGGACATGCTGCACCGGGGCATACTCCCGTCCCACCCCCGCTGGTCCTCCTTCCTGAAGTCCCTGAAGTACGTCGTCATCGACGAGTGCCACACCTACCGCGGCGTGTTCGGCTCCCACGTCGCCCAGGTGCTGCGCCGGCTACGCCGTCTGTGCGCCCGCTACGGCGCCTCTCCCGTCTTCCTGCTGGCCTCCGCGACGGCCGCCGAGCCCGCCGTGGCCGCGGGCCGTCTGACCGGCCTCCCGGTGGTCGAGGTCGCCGACGACGCCTCACCCCGCGGCGAACTGGTGTTCGCCCTCTGGGAGCCCCCGCTCACCGACATGGTCGGCGAGAAAGGTGCACCCGTCCGGCGTACCTCCACCGCCGAGACCGCCGACCTGCTGACCGACCTCGCAGTCCAGGGCGTGCGCACCGTCGCCTTCGTCCGCTCCCGGCGCGGCGCCGAGCTGATCTCGGTGATCGCGCAGGAGCGCCTCGCCGAGGTCGACCGCTCACTGGCCCGGCGTGTCGCGGCCTACCGCGGCGGCTACCTCCCCGAGGAACGACGCGCCCTCGAGCAGGCCCTGCACTCGGGCGAACTCCTCGGTCTCGCCGCGACCACCGCCCTGGAGCTCGGCATCGACGTCTCGGGGCTCGACGCCGTCCTCATCGCCGGCTACCCGGGCACCCGCGCCTCCCTGTGGCAGCAGGCCGGCCGGGCGGGCCGGGCAGGGCAAGGCGCACTGGCGGTCCTCATCGCCCGTGACGACCCCCTGGACACCTTCCTCGTCCACCACCCGGAAGCCCTGTTCGACCGCCCGGTGGAGTCGACGGTTCTCGACCCCGACAACCCCTACGTGCTCGCACCACACCTGTGCGCGGCGGCGGCGGAGCTCCCGCTGACCGAGGAGGACCTGGACCTGTTCGGCCCCGAGACCGAGGGCCTGCTGCCGCAACTGGAGGCCGCGAAACTGCTGCGCCGCAGGACCAGGGCCTGGCACTGGACCCGGCGGGAGCGGGCCGCCGACCTCGCGGACATCCGCGGCGAGGGCGGCCGGCCGGTCCAGGTCGTCGAGGCCGGCACCGGCCGACTCCTCGGCACGGTCGACGCCGGCTCCTCCCACACCACCGTCCACGAGGGCGCGGTCCACCTCCACCAGGGGCGCACCTACCTCGTGCGGTCCCTGGACCTGGAGGACTCCGTGGCCCTGGTCGAGCAGGCCGACCCGCCGTACTCGACGGTCGCCCGCGACACGACGTCGATCTCCGTCCTGGAGACGGACGTCGAAGTCCCCTGGGGACAGGGGCGGCTGTGCTACGGCTCCGTCGAAGTCACCAACCAGGTCGTCTCCTTCCTGCGTCGACGTGTCATCACCGGTGAAGTCCTGGGCGAGTCGAAGCTCGACCTCCCTCCTCGTACGCTCCGCACGCGTGCCGTGTGGTGGACGGTCACGGAGGACCAGCTCGACGCGGCCCGGATCAACCCCGAGATCCTCGGCGGCGCCCTGCACGCCGCCGAGCACGCGTCGATCGGCATGCTGCCCCTCTTCGCGACCTGCGACCGCTGGGACATCGGCGGGGTGTCGGTGCCCCTCCATCCCGACACGCTGCTGCCGACGGTCTTCGTCTACGACGGCCATCCCGGCGGCGCGGGCTTCTCCGAGCGCGCCTTCCACACGGCCCGCGCGTGGCTGACCGCCACCCGCCAGGCCATCGCCTCCTGTGAGTGCGACGCCGGCTGCCCGTCCTGCATCCAGTCCCCCAAGTGCGGCAACGGCAACGATCCTCTGCACAAGAGGGGCGCGGTCCGCCTGCTCACGGAACTCCTGCGGGAGGCTCCCGAGGAGAAGACGGGGGCAGCGGTGGAGCAGGCATCGGGGCCGTCGGCGACATCTGCGACCTCGGGGTCGTCGGCGACGACGGGGCCGGGGCCGGAGGCGTAGAGGAGACGAACGGGGCCTGCGGGGGCGCAGAGGGGACCTGGCAGGGGCGCGGGTGGGGCCCGCAGGGCGCGGGTGGGGCCTGCAAGGGCGCGGGTGGGGGAATCTGCGCCGCGTCCGGCGGGCCGGCTCGCGCCCTCATCTCGGCGGCGAACAGCCCGCGCCCGGAAGCCGCCGTCACGTCCGAGATCTCACCGACGACCGCACAGCGCACCACCCGTGCACCCTGTGCCCGGGCCACCCGCTCCGCCCGGGCACAGGCCTGCGCGACACCCTCCGACCAGTGATCGGCTGCGGCGAGCGCCGCGAGATCGGCGCCGCCCGCGGCACGGTGCCGGGCCGCCACGGCCTGCCCGAGGGCGAGGACGAGGCCGAACACGACACACAGCACGGTCATCGCTCCGAGACTCCAGACGGTGGCGGAGCCACGATCGGCGTCCCCCGGCCCCCGGCCGAAGCGCCGGGCGCTCACGGCCCCGCCCCTGAGTCCGAGGGCACCTCTGAGTCCGAGGCCCCCCCTCCCGCAGCCGACGCCTCCTCCGCCGCTGCCACGGCTTCTTCCCGCACCTCGATAGGCAGCCCCCTCAACGCCACGGGTTTCGCCACGACCACCACGCGGACCTGATCTCCCTCCCGGCTGACCGTCACGTCCGCCCCGCGCGGCGCCGTCGCACGGGCCACCGCGAGGACCGCGTCGGCCGGGTCCTGCCGGGCCGCGGCCCGCGCCCCGGCCCTGGCCGCGTCCACGCACCTGATCTGGGCGGACATGACGAGCAGCCCCCAGACCAACGCCATCGCGAACGCCACCAGGACCGGCAGCACGACGGCCGCCTCCGCCGTCACGAACCCCCCGTCCCCGGCGAGCACCCGGCGCCGTCCGCGCCTGGACCTGCCTCCACGCACACGCCCACGCCCAGCCACATGCGCCGGCACACGCTCACGCCCCTGCACCGAGCGCCTGCCTTACCAGGGACGTCAGTTGAGCGGAGACCCCCTCGCTCGTCACCACCTGATGGAGAAGCACCGCGAAGCCGACGGCCGCCACGATCCCCATCGCGTACTCGGACGTGACCATTCCCGCGTCCTTGCGCGCCGCACGCGCCCCGCACTTCAGGGCGCACAGCCGCGCCCGTACCGCCTTGTACATTTCAACCCCCGTGAGGTTCGGTTCAGTCGATCTCTGGTCGTCAGGACGTTCACTGTCATCGCGCCCGTGGCGCTCGATGGTGCCCCCATGGCACCTCCCGGCACCGCAGGGCGCCGCGTTCGCATCGCACCGCGCCCGCATCGCACCGCGTCCGCGTCATGCCGCACGGCACCGCACGGCACTCGATCGCGCCGGCCGCGTTGCTCACCGTGGTGTCATCGGTCATCGCCCACCCCCTCCCATCACCCCGCCCGCGAGCCCGATCACGATGGGAAGCACGCCGACCGCGATGAAGGCGGGCAGGAAGCACAGCCCCACGGGCGCGGTGACCATGACAGCCGCCCGCCGTGCCCTCGCCGTCGCGGCCCGCGTCCATTCGGCACGGATGTCGGCGGCGAGCCGGGCAACCGGTCCGGCCGCAGGCAGACCGGAGACGTCGGCCCGTTCCAGCAGCCCTGCCAGGGGTGCCGCCCCCGGCATCGAGGCCAACCTTCTCCACGCGGTGGACGGTTCACCGCCCAGCCGGACCTCGGCGGCGCCACGCGCGAGCCCCTCCCCCACGGGGCCGCCGAGCGCCTCCCCCACGGCCTGCGCCGCGACCACCGGACGGGCGCCGGCTGCGATGCATGCCGCCAGCAGGTCCGCGGCGAGCGGGAGTTGGCGGGCGGCGGGGCGGACGTCTGCGTCGCTCACCACCGCCGACGCCCGCTGCCGACGTCGCCACCGCCCCAGTACGACCGCGGCCGCCAACCCCGGGGCGAGACCGGTCACGCCACCGAACAGGAGCCATCCGGCGGCCGCCACCAACACCTCCGGAAGCCAGCGCAGTACGGCCTCCCGCGTGACGAGCGGCGGACCGTCCCGCCGGCGTCCCGCGCCCAGCACTTCGGCCACTCGTCGTCGCGCCCGGCGTTCGCCTCGTACGCTCTCCAGCCGACGTCCCAGCCACCAGAGGGCCGTCACGATCCCCACCGTCACCCCCAGCCTGTGGACAACTTCCCCGCTCATGCCGCCTCCCTCCTCGTCGTCCGCCCTCGCCGCCGCGCGCGCCCCGTAGCCGGTGCCGCCCGACGTTCGCCCTTCGCGCCCTTCACGTCGCCTCCGCGTTGCGCACGATCCGCAGGGCCCACCACGCGCCCGCAGCCTCCAGCGCGCCGCCGATGAGCAGGCAGCCCAGCCCGGCTCCGCTGTGCAGCAGGACATGCAGGGGGTCGGCGCCGAGCGTGGCGCCCAGCAGAAGGCCGAGGGCCGGCAGGCCTGCGAGCATCACGACCGTGGCGCGCGGGCCGGACAGCTGGGCGCGCAGGTCGGCTCGCTGGTCCCGTTCGGCACGCAACGCCGCCTCGAGGCGGTCGAGCCCGGCCGCCAGGCCCGCGCCGCGGTCCACGGCCACCCGCCAGCACGCCGCGAGCCCCAGCAGCCCTTCCGCCCCCGGCTGCCGTGCGGCGACCGTGAGGGCGTCGGGCACGTCTCCGCCGAACCGGGCGGCCGCCAGCACCGACGGCTGCGCCGCTCCCAGCCCTGCGGAGTCGCGAGCCGCCCGCTGCAGCGCCTCTCCGGGCTGCCGGCCGGCCAGAACTTCCCCGGCCAGCGCCGCGCAGAGCGCGATGACCGCGTCCCCTCGGCGTTCCTGTGTCCGCCGCGCGTCGGCGGCACGTCGCGCACGGCGCAGCAGCGGCACCCCGGCCGCCCCCGCGACGACCGGCAGCACGGAGCCGCCCAGCACGGCCAGGACCAGCCCGGCGACCGGCGCCCACCATTCGGGCCGCCACCGCACCCGCAGTCGTCGGAGCTCGCGATTCAGCAGCTCCCACGACGGGGGCCCGCTGCCGACCGTCCCTTCGCCGGCGAGCATCAACCGTGCGCGCCTGGCTCCGGATTGCGGTCCGCCCAGCAGCCAGGCTGCCGCCCCGGCGCAGGCCACGGCCGCCGCCATCGGCATCTCACCCATCCCGACCGTCCCTCTCCTCGTTCTCGTGGTGGCTCCGCAGCAGCTCGCCGAGCCGCTCCCATCCCCGCTCCTGGACAAAGGCGTCCGCCCGCCATCGCAGCGCCGGCACGGTGCGCACCAGCCCGGACGGGTCCCGCTCCAGCACGTGCACCTCATCGATCCGCCGCCGCCCGGCAGGGTCGCGTACCAGGTGCAGGACCACCGACAGGGCTGCCGCCAACTGGCTGTGCAGGGCGGCCCGGTCGAGCCCGGCCGCAGTCCCGAGCGCCTCCAGACGAGCGGGGACGTCCGCGGCGGCGTTGGCGTGAACCGTGCCGCACCCGCCCTCATGGCCGGTGTTCAGCGCGGCGAGCAGATGGACGACCTCGGGACCGCGCACCTCGCCCACGACCAGCCGGTCCGGACGCATCCGCAGGGCCTGGCGCACCAGGTCCTCCAGCGTGACGAGCCCGGCTCCCTCCTGGTTGGCGGGTCTGGTCTCCAAGCGGATCACATGCGGGTGATCCGGGCGCAGCTCCGCCGAGTCCTCGGCGAGCACGATCCGCTCCCCCGGTCCGACCAGACCGAGCAGCGCGCTCAGCAAGGTCGTCTTGCCGCTGCCGGTGCCGCCGCTGACCAGGAAGGACAGCCTCGCCCGCACCAGGGCCCGCAGCACCCGGTCGCCGCCGGGCGGCACCGTGCCCGCGGCCACCAGTTCGTCGAGCGTGAAGGCGCGCGGCCGTACGACGCGCAGCGACAGGCAGGTGCAACCGACGGCGACCGGGGGCAGCACCGCATGCAGTCGTGTCCCGTCGGGCAGCCGGGCGTCGACCCAGGGCCGGGCGTCGTCCAGACGCCGCCCGGCCACCGCGGCCAGACGCTGCGCGAGGCGGCGCACGGCAGCCGCGTCCGGGAACGAGACGCCGGTCAGCTCCAGGCCCCCGCCCCGGTCGACCCAGACACGGTCGGAGCCCGACACCAGCACGTCGGTGACCCGGGGGTCTGCGAGCAGTGGCTCCAGGGGGCCGCTGCCGATCAGTTCGGACCGCAGTTGTCGGGCCGCGCCGAGGACCTCCGCGTCGCCGAGGACCCGCCCTTGTTCCCGCAGTGCCTGCGCCACGCGCGCGGGCGTCGGTTCGGCCCCGCTCTCGGCGAGCCACTGCCGTACGCCGTCGAGCAGCGTCCCGGTGCTGCTCCGCGGCCGCCGCAGGCCGGGCGGCGTGCTCATGACCCGCCCGCCTCGGTCAGCGCTCGCTCCCAGAACTCCTTGCAGAAGCGGGCAAGAGGCCCCCGCGCGTTGGCGCCCGGCGGAGCCTTGCCGCCGTCCGGACGCAGCAGTCCCGACTCGACGGGCACCTCGCCGGCGAGCGGCAGTCCGAGCAGTCCGGCGACCTCGGTGTCGTCCAGTCCGGGTGCGTAGGGGCCGCGCACCGCGACCCGCAGGTCGCGCACCACCATGCCGACGGCGGAGGCCACACGGCCTCCTGCCGCGACCGCGCGCAGTTCGGCCGGGACGACGAGGAGCCCCAGGTCGAGCTGGGCCAGGACCTCGGCGACCCCGTCGTCGATGCGGCGCGGCAGGTCGACGACGACCGTGCCGCCCCGGCGGCGGGCCGCGGCGAGCACCGCGCGAACGGCCTGGGGGGCGATGGCGACACAGTCGCCCCGGTCCCAGCTGAGCACCCGCAGTGAATGCAGCCGGGGCAGCGACTCCTCCAGGGCGCCTCCGCCGACCCGGCCGCGCGAGGCGGCGAAGGCAGGCCAGCGCAGGCCTTCGGCGCTTTCGCCGCCCAGCAGTACGTCGAGTCCGCCGCCGAGCGGATCGGCGTCCACCAGGAGCGTGCGCAGGCCCTCACGCGCGGAGGTGACGGCGAGGGCGCACGCGAGCGTGGACGCTCCGGCGCCGCCGCGGCCGCCGATCACGCCGACGGTGAGCGCGGGCCGTCCGACGCCCTCGGCCACGTCGGCGATGCGGTCGACGAGCCACTGCTCGCCGTCGGGCAGCATCAGGACGTGGTCGGCGCCGATCTCGACGGCGCGTTGCCACACCCCCGAGTCGTCCTGGTCGCGTCCGACGAGGACCACTCCGCGACGGCGGACGGCCCGGCGGACGCGGCGTGCCGCGTCGTCACCGACCAGGACGAGCGGCGCGGTCTCCCAGCTGCCCCGGCGCTCCGGCACCGAATGGTGCACTTCCGGTGTGGCGCCGGCCGCGGCGCACAGGCGCAGCAGATCGTCGAGGAGGTCCACGTCCTCCGTGACGATCAGCGGCTTGCCGGGCCGCCCTCCGGTGGCGGGCGGCAGATTGTGTGTGACGGTTCCGGCCATGATTTCCAGCCCCCTTCGCCGCGTGACACGCAGTCACTGCGGTCCCGCGATTCCCGAACGTGTGGAGAACCGGCATCCGGTCTCCATATGAACGGCCGACAGAAACCGGCCGCAGACGCCGACAAACGGAACCGGCCATGGGAAGCCGGCACGAGCGGACGTCTGGGAATCACGGTGCAGCGATCCCGGAAATCGTGTGGATCTTGGTGGATAACTGTGGACGAGTGGACACTTGTGAATATCGCCGTCACCCATACCGGTGACGCGCCCGCCATCTCGTGTGCGACTTCCGCAGAGCAGCCCGACGATCACACACGGTGACTGTGGGCAGACATGCAGGTGAGGCGGCCACAGGCCGCCTCGATGTGATGCGAAGGTCGCGTACAGAAGGTGAAAACCCACCCGGACATGCGACGACCCCCGCCGGGGGGGAGAGCGGGGGTCGTCTCCACGGCCGACTCGGGGGGGGAGGAGCCGGACCGGGTTAGCACGGTCGCGAACGATCCGTGACTTCCATGGTGTACCCGAGAGGCCTCTCAGGCAAACCCACGCGCTCACCTTACGCCGAATGGGCTGCCTCTATGCTCTCGGTTGTGGAAAACCACTCCCTGCCCCGCACAGCGGCCTTCTTTGACCTGGACAAGACGGTCATTGCGAAGTCGAGCACGCTCACCTTCAGCAAGTCCTTCTACCAAGGCGGTCTGATCAACCGCCGGGCGGCCTTGCGGACCGCATATGCCCAGTTCGTGTTCCTCGTGGGCGGTATGGACCACGACCAGATGGAACGGACCCGGGAGTACCTGTCCGCCCTCGTACGCGGCTGGAACGTCCAGCAGGTGAAGGAGATCGTCGCGGAGACCCTTCACGACCTGATCGATCCGCTGATCTACGACGAGGCCGCCTCCCTGATCGAGGAGCACCACACCGCCGGCCGCGACGTCGTCATCGTGTCGACTTCGGGCGCCGAGGTGGTCGAGCCGATCGGGGAACTGCTCGGCGCGGACCGGGTGGTCGCCACCCGCATGGTCGTGGGCGAGGACGGCTGCTTCACCGGCGAGGTGGGGTACTACGCGTACGGCCCGACGAAGGCGGAGGCCGTCAGGGAGCTGGCCGAGTCCGAGGGCTACGACCTCTCCCGCTGCTACGCCTACAGCGACTCGGCGACCGACCTGCCGATGCTGCAGGAGGTGGGGCATCCGCACGCCGTGAACCCCGACCGGGCCCTGCGCCGCGAGGCCGTGGCGCGCGGGTGGCCGATCCTCGACTTCCACCGGCCGGTGCGCCTCAAGCAGCGGATTCCCTCGTTCTCCGTGCCGCCCCGCCCGGCGCTCGTCGCGGCGGCGGCCATAGGAGCGGCAGCCGCGACGGCGGGCCTCGTCTGGTACGCGAACCGGCGGCGGGCGGCGGCCGTTTGACGGGGCCGCGTGCCCGGAGGCCCGCCGCTACCCGCCACCGCCCCGGCACCGCCCGTTTAAGGCGCGTTTGGACGCAAAAGCAAAGAACTGCTGTCTGCACTTCCGCTTGTCCGGGTCCTGGAGTACAAAGGACTTAACGGCCCGCGAGACCAAGGACATCCGCGAGGATCCCCTTAACAACGCATTTGGCCCCACGGACCGCGCATGACCACCGGGCACCCACGCGACGTCGACCCGTCGATTACGGGCCAGCCGCACCAGGTGACGGGCGAAGTTCCCGACCTGATGGGCAATACATCGAGGACGCTTGGTAACCGGGTGAGCATGCCAGCGGCGGTACGAGAACTCGTACCGCCGCAACCCTTTTCCGGCCCATACACGTGCCGACACTTTCACCGGCCCCCGAGCGGGGCCATTTTCATGCCGCCGTCCGACGCCCCCTGAGCGCCCGCACTTCGCGCGGCGCAGGTACTCCGCGCGGCGCAGGTACTCCGCACGGCGCAGGTACTCCACACGGCGCAGGTACTCCACACGGCGCAGGCGCTCCGCACGGCGCAGGCGCTCGACACGGTGCAGGTACTTCACCCGCGTGTGGCGGTTACGCGGCGCCGCGCTGCAGCGCCTCGCACACCGCCGTCGACTCCCGGGCGCCGAGTTCGACAGCCCTGCCGCAGTGGGCGATCCACGCCGCCATGCCGTCCGGGGTTCCGGACGCATAGCCGTCCAGAGCCGCCGAATAGGCGGCCCGTCCCAGCTCGGCGTGGCCCACCTCGGCCGGGCACACCGACTTGGGATCCAGGCCGCTGCCGATCAGGACGATGCGTTCGGCGGCCCTCGCGATCAGACCGTTGTACGAGGTGAAGGGCCGCAGCGCCAGGAGCTCGCCGTGGACGACGGCGGCCGTCACCAAAGCGGGCGCGGACCCGCCCGCGATGATCAGCTCCGACAGTCCCTCCAAGCGGCCGGCGACCTCGTCGGCACTCGGCAACGGAAGCTCGATCAGCGGCTCGTCGACGGCTTCGCCGGCCTGCCGCGGACGCCCGACCTCGTCGCCGTCGCTCGCCGCTGCCACCAGGTGCAGCCGTGCCAGCACCCGCAGCGGCGACTGTCGCCAGATGGACAGCAGCTGGCCCGCCTCCGCGGTCAGCCGGAGCGCGGCTCCCATGACCCGCGCCTCGCCGTCGACACCGAAGTCGCTCCGCCGGCGCACCTCCTCCAGCGCCCAGTCCGCCCCGGACAGCGCCGCCGAGCCGCGCGCACCGCGCAGGGCCGCCTCGGAGGTGATCGCGTTGCTGCGGCGGCGCATGACCCGGTGCCCGTAGACGCGGTCCACGGCCTTGCGCACGGACTCCACGGACTCGGCCACACCGGGCAGCGAGCCCAGGGCCGCGAGCGGATCGGCGGACGCGCCTGTCGTACTCATGAGTACGACATTACGCAACGCGCGCCCGCACCCCACGAAGGAGTGGTCTTCTTCACGCACACCTGTCACATACAGCTAGACGGGCACTACGCTTGGTGAACATGAAAATTGCTTTCGTCGGGAAGGGCGGCAGCGGCAAGACGACCCTGTCCTCCCTGTTCATCCGCCACCTCGCAGCCTGCGGCGCGCCCGTGATCGCGGTCGACGCGGACATCAACCAGCATCTGGGCCCCGCGCTCGGCCTCGACGAGGCGGAGGCGGCCGCACTGCCCGCTTTGGGCGATCGACTGCCGCTGATCAAGGACTACCTGCGTGGCTCCAACCCCCGCATCTCCTCCGCCGAGACGATGATCAAGACCACGCCGCCCGGCGAGGGCTCCCGGCTGCTGCGGGTGTGCGAGAACAACCCGGTGTACGACGCGTGCGCCCGCTCGGTGGAACTCGACGGGAACGCCGTCCGTTTGATGGTCACGGGCCCCTTCACGGATGCCGACCTGGGGGTCTCCTGCTACCACTCCAAGACCGGAGCGGTGGAGCTGTGCCTGAACCATCTGGTGGACGGGCGCGACGAGTACGCGGTGGTCGACATGACCGCCGGCTCGGACTCCTTCGCCTCCGGCATGTTCACCCGCTTCGACGTGACGTTCCTCGTCGCCGAACCGACCCGTAAGGGGGTCTCCGTCTATCGCCAGTACAAGGAGTACGCCCGCGACTTCGGCGTCGAGTTGAAGGTCGTCGGCAACAAGGTGCAGGGACCGGACGACCTGGAGTTCCTGCGCGCCGAGGTCGGTGAGGACCTGCTCGTGACGGTCGGGCACTCGGACTGGGTGCGCGCCATGGAGAAGGGCCGGCCGCCCCGGTTCGAACTCCTGGAGGACGCCAACCGGAACGCCATGAGCCTGCTGCGGACGACCGTCGACTCGGCGTACGACAGGCGCGACTGGAAGCGCTACACCCGGCAGATGGTGCACTTCCACCTGAGGAACGCCCAGTCCTGGGGCAACGAACGCACCGGGGCCGACCTGGCTGCGCAGGTCGACCCCGGGTTCGTCCTCGGGGAGGGCGTCACGGCCTCCGTGTGACGGCGGAGCGGCGGGCGTCGTGCACGTCTGCCGCTACTGCCTGACCGCCGGCGCCCCGGGCACGCCCTTCGGGGCCGGGGCCGGGCCGCCGGAGAGGAAGGAGGCCCAGCCCTGCTTCGGGGCTTCGCCGACGTCCAGTGTGCGCAGCTTCGCCAACGTCTTCGGGTCCTGGGCGTCCAGCCAGTCCGCCAACTGCCGGAAGGACACACAGCGCACGTCGGGCTTGTTGCAGACGTTCTCCACGACCTCCTCGACGGCGCGCATGTAGGTGCCGCCGTTCCAGGACTCGAAGTGGTTGCCGATGATCAACGGCGCACGGTTGCCGTCATAGGCCCGGTGGAAGCCCTTGAGCAGGCTGTCGCGCATCTGGTCGCCCCAGAACGCGAACTTGTCGGGGTCGCCCTGGGTGGCGGTCCCGGACTGGTTGACCATGTAGTTGTAGTCCATGGAGAGCTGTTCGTACTTGTGCCCGGGGAAGGGCAGGAGCTGCATCGACAGGTCCCACAGGCCCTGCTTCCTGGCGGGCCAGACCTGGTTGTCGACGCCGCTGGTGTCATAGCGGAAGCCCAGTTCGCGGGCGGCCTCCATGAAGTTCTTCTGGCCCTCCAGGCAGGGAGTGCGGGCCCCCACGAGTTCTTTGTCGTAGTCGAAGGGCAGCGGTGCCGCCTTGTTCAGGCCCGTGTTCGTCTTCCAGGTCTTCACGAACTGCTTGGCCTGCGCGATCTCGTCCTTCCACTCCTCGACCGACCACGCGCCCACTCCGGTCTTCCCGCAGAAGTGACCGTTGAAGTGGGTTCCGATCTCGTTGCCCTCCAGCCACGCCAGCCGCAGCTGTTTCACGGTGTCGGCGATGCCGCGCTCGTCGTTGAAGCCGATGTCGGAGCTGCCGCGCGAGTGCTGCGGCGGTCTGTAGAGCTCCGCCTTCTCCTCCGGCAGCATGTACACGCCGCTGAGGAAGTACGTCATCGTCGCGTTGTTGGCCTTGGCCACCTTGCGGAAGTGGGAGAACAGCTTCTGACTGTCCTCACCGGCGCCGTCCCACGAGAAGACCACGAACTGCGGTGGCTTCTGGCCGGGCTTCAGCCGCTCGGGCCGCGGCAGGTGGGGTTGGGCTCCGGTGTACGCCGTGGAACCGTCGCCGATCAGGCGGACGACGCTCTTGGGCGCGGGGGCGGGCTTCGCCTTCCGCGCGCCCGACGCGCCTTCCGCGGAACCGTGGGAGTCGTGCGGTCCCGTCCCACAACCGGCGAGTGACACGGCGACAGCCGCGGCGACCGCGGTGCCGACGGCGATCCTCTGGGTGGCGGCCATCTTCCGCCCACCTTCTTCCTTCTCTCGGCCAACGCCGACGAGGGCGTTCTCTGGTGACGCGCCGGGCGAGCCGGCAGCGCGGTCAAGGTCGCATGAGGGCCGAGAGGGAATTAATACGACAAGCCGACAAAAAGACCACTTCACTCTTGCGAGTGATTCATTGCACTATTTGCCAGAAAAATCCATGCTTGACCTTTACTCTGCATTACGATTCGTTTACCGAGCGTTGATCTTTTCATCCCGCCACTGCACGCCGTGACCCACGGCCGCGACCGCCCCCGCCACAGCCGGGGGACCACCTGTTCCGCGACCGCGCTGCCCCGGAGGAGACGGGAACATGTCCGCCTGCGTCCCCACCCGTACTGCCCACCCGACGCACACCGAGCGCGTCCACCAGTCCCACAGCTCCCCACAGGCCCCGCGCCGCCGCTTCCGCGTCGAGAGCGCCGACGTGTCCGCCTCGATCGCCGTCTTCCTGATCGCGCTGCCCCTGTCCCTGGGCATCGCCCTCGCCACCGGCGCGCCCCTCCAGGCCGGTCTCGTCGCCGCCGCCGTGGGCGGGATCGTCGCCGGCCGGGTCGGCGGATCGCCGCTCCAGGTCAGCGGTCCCGCGGCAGGGCTGACCGTCGTCACCGCCGACCTCATCCACCGCTACGGCTGGCGGACGACCTGCGCCATCACCGTCCTCGCCGGGTCGGCTCAACTGGGCCTCGGCTGCCTGCGCGTGGCGCGCACGGCCCTCGCCGTCAGCCCGGCCATCGTGCACGGCATGCTCGCCGGCATCGGCATCACCATCGCCGTCGCCCAGTTGCATGTCGTCCTCGGCGGCACGCCCCAGAGTTCGGTCCTCGACAACCTCCGGGCCCTGCCCGCCCAGTTGGCCCGGCTGCAGCCCGCGGCCGTCGTCGTGAGCCTGCTGACCCTGACCCTGCTGCTGCTCTGGCCGCGCATCCCCGGCCGGGCCGGCCGCCTGCTGCAGAAGGTGCCCGCCGCGCTCGTGGCCGTCACGGGCGCCACCGCCATCGCCTCGCTCACCGGTCTCACCCTGCCGAAGGTCGACCTGCCGTCCTGGAGCAGTCATGCCCTGGCCGGGCTCCCCGACGGGCCGGTGCTCGGGCTCGCCGCCGCCGTCCTCACCACCACGCTGGTGTGCAGCGTGCAGTCACTGCTCGGCGCGGTCGCCGTGGACAAACTGATCGCCTCCCGTCCCGGCCTGCTCGGCTCCCGCGCCCCCCGGCTCGGCCGCTCCGACCTGGACCGTGAGCTGCTCGGTCAGGGCGCGGCCAACATCGTCTCCGGCGCGCTCGGCGGACTGCCCGTGGCGGGCGTGGCCGTGCGCAGTTCGGCGAATGTGCGAGCCGGCGCGGTGAGCCGGAACTCCACGATGCTGCACGGCGTTCTCGTAGTAGTCGCCGCGCTGCTGATGGTCCCGATCCTGGATCTCATCCCGCTCGCCTCACTCGCCGCCCTGGTGATGGCCGTCGGCATCCAGATGGTGTCCCTGCACCACATTCGCACGGTGACCCGCCACCGAGAGGTGCTGGTGTACGCCGTCACCACCCTCGGCGTGGTGTGCCTCGGCGTCCTGGAAGGCGTGCTGATCGGCGTCGCCGTCGCCGTCGCCGTCGCCCTCCACCGCCTCACCCGCACCCGCATCACCCACCACGAGAAGGAAGGAGTCCATCACGTACATGTGAGAGGCCAGTTGACGTTCCTCGCCGTGCCACGACTCAGCCGCACCCTGCACCTCGTACCTCAGCACACACACGTGGTCGTCGAGTTGGACGGATCCTTCATGGATCACGCCGCGTACGAGGCCCTGCAGGACTGGCAGAAGGCCCACACCGCCCACGGCGGCACGGCAGAGCTGACCGGCCGCCGGCCCCGCACCGGGCTCGACCCCACACCCGACGCCAGGAGGGGAGCGGGCGACGGCGCGGAGGCCGACGGGGAAATGTGGCCCGCTCCCCCGGGCCTCGAACCCGCCCGCGCCGGCGACGTCCCGATCGCCGACTGTCGCTGTCGCCCCTGGACACCCTGGCGCAACCACCAGTGCGAGGTGCCACAGCCGACGACAGCGACCACCGGCCCACCGAAGACCGCCGCCCCGTCGAACCGGACCGGCACGACGGGCACAACCGGCACCACAGGCACGACAGGCACGACAAGCACGACTGATCCGGCCTGCACGTCGAGCACGAGAAGCACGTCAGGCACGTCAGGCACGAGGAGCAGGCCGGGCTCGACGAGCACATCGGCCTGGGCAGACTCGGCGCCGACAACGGCGGCGGGCCCCGCGCAGGCTGCAGATCGGGCGGACCTGACAGGCCCGGCGCACCCGGCACACCCGGCACGCCCGGCTGACCCCGCAGGGGCGGTCGGGTCGGCAGAGGCGTCACCCCCCTCCGGGGCCGGAGAACCGGCACACAGGAAGGAGACCGGAAAGACCGCGGTGACGAACGGGCACGCCGAGCCTGCTGCGCCCCGCCTGGAGGCGGCTCAGACCCTTGAACCGAGTGGGCATCAACTGGTGCGCGGCATCAGCGCGTTCCAGCGCAACACGGCGCCGCTGGTACGGGGTGAGCTCGCCCGGCTGGCCCGGGAGGGGCAGCGGCCCACCCAGCTGTTCCTCACCTGCGCGGATTCGCGGCTGGTCACCTCGATGATCACGTCCAGCGGTCCCGGCGACTTGTTCGTGGTGCGCAACGTGGGCAACCTCGTGCCGCCGCCCGGGGACGAGAGCGGGGACGACTCGGTGGCGGCCGCGATCGAGTACGCGGTGGACATCCTGGAGGTGCGGTCCATCACGGTGTGCGGGCACTCGGGGTGCGGCGCCATGCAGGCGCTGCTCAACGCCGAGCCCGGCGAGGCGCGAACCCCGCTGAGACGGTGGCTGCGGCACGGTTTGCCGAGCCTGGAGCGGTCGGCCGACGACGACCGGCCACGAGCCCGGCTGGCCGGGCGCGCCCCTGCGGACGAGGTCGAGCAGCTCTGTCTGACCAACGTGGTCCAGCAGTTGGAGCATCTGCGGGCTCACGAGTCGGTGGCCCGGGCCCTGCGGAACGGGGTGTTGGAGCTGCACGGACTGTATTTCCACGTGGGGGAGGCCCAGACGTATCTGCTCACCGAGGCCACCGGGAGCGGCGGGAACGGCGGGGACGGAGGGGTGTTCGACCACGTGGGGATGGTGGAGGCGTCCGCCTGAGCCGGCGTCGGGGTGCCGTCCGCGTCGGGGCGGGACCGACATGCCGGCGTCGTCACGGGAGGTGAAAGGCGTCACACCGGCTGAACTCCGTTCGCCCGGCGTCCGTGGGTACGGATGACCACCGGGCGAGCGGCCACCGGCCGGCACGGGCGACCTGGGCCAGGGGTGCCGAGCAGCAGCAGGGGCAGCACTCAACAGAGGTCTAAACCAATCCGTCGGCGGCCCTTGTCACCAGGCCCCTGGGTCTGATGAGCTGTGGCCTGGGACACAACGGACACGGACACCCTTCGAAAGGGAGATGTCGTGAGCAACGAGAGCCTGGCCAACCTGCCGAGGGAGGAGAGTGGCGTATGAGCGAATCTCCCTCACTTTCCAACCTGCTCAAGGAAGAGCGCAGGTTCGCGCCGCCCGCCGACCTGGCGGCTCACGCCAACGTCACGGCGGAGGCGTACGAGCAGGCCAAGGCTGACAGGCTCGGCTTCTGGGCCGAGCAGGCCCGCCGACTCGCCTGGGCCAAGGAGCCGACGGAGACGCTGGACTGGTCGAACCCGCCGTTCGCCAAGTGGTTCAAGGACGGCGAACTGAACGTCGCCTACAACTGCGTCGACCGTCATGTGGAGGCCGGGCACGGCGAGCGCGTCGCCATCCACTTCGAGGGCGAGCCGGGCGACAGCCGCGCCATCACCTACGCCGAGCTCAAGGACGAGGTGTCGAAGGCGGCCAACGCGCTGCTGGAGCTGGGCGTCCGGAAGGGCGACCGGGTCGCGGTCTACATGCCGATGATCCCGGAGACGGCGATCGCGATGCTGGCCTGCGCGCGGATCGGCGCCGCGCACTCCGTCGTCTTCGGCGGCTTCTCGGCGGACGCGCTGGCCACCCGCATCCAGGACGCGGACGCCAAGGTCGTCATCACGTCCGACGGCGGTTACCGGCGCGGCAAGCCGTCGGCGCTGAAGCCGGCCGTCGACGACGCGGTCACGCGCGTGGACAACGTCCGGCATGTGCTCGTGGTGCGGCGCACCGGCCAGGACGTCGCCTGGACCGAGGGCCGCGACGTGTGGTGGCACGAGGCGGTGGACCGTCAGTCGACGGAGCACACACCCGAGGCGTTCGAGGCCGAGCACCCGCTGTTCATCCTGTACACCTCGGGCACCACGGGGAAGCCTAAGGGCATCCTGCACACCTCCGGCGGCTACCTCACGCAGACCGCGTACACGCACCACGCGGTCTTCGACCTCAAGCCGGAGACCGACGTGTACTGGTGCACCGCCGACGTCGGCTGGGTCACCGGGCACTCGTACATCGTCTACGGACCGCTGGCGAACGGCGCGACGCAGGTCATGTACGAGGGCACGCCGGACACGCCGCACCAGGGCCGGTTCTGGGAGATCGTGCAGAAGTACGGGGTGACGATCCTGTACACGGCGCCGACCGCCATCCGCACGTTCATGAAGTGGGGCGACGACATCCCCGCGAAGTTCGACCTCAGCAGCCTGCGGGTGCTGGGCTCGGTCGGCGAGCCGATCAACCCCGAAGCGTGGATCTGGTACCGCAAGCACATCGGCGCCGACCGGACGCCCGTCGTGGACACCTGGTGGCAGACCGAGACCGGCGCGATGATGATCTCGCCGCTGCCGGGCGTGACGGCGACGAAGCCGGGTTCCGCGCAGACTCCGCTGCCCGGCATCTGCGCGACGGTCGTCGACGACGAGGCGAACGAGGTGCCCGACGGCGGTGGCGGCTATCTGGTCCTCACCGAGCCGTGGCCGTCGATGCTGCGGACCATCTGGGGCGACGACCAGCGGTTCCTCGACACGTACTGGGCGCGCTTCGAGGGCAGGTACTTCGCCGGCGACGGCGCGAAGAAGGACGACGACGGGGACATCTGGCTCCTCGGGCGCGTCGACGACGTCATGCTCGTGTCGGGCCACAACATCTCCACCACGGAGGTCGAGTCGGCGCTCGTGTCCCATCCGTCCGTCGCCGAGGCGGCTGTCGTGGGCGCGATGGACGAGACGACCGGGCAGGCCATCGTGGCCTTCGTCATCCTGCGCGGCACGGCGAACGCCGAGGACGAGCAGCTCGTCGCCGACCTGCGCAACCACGTCGGGGCCACGCTCGGCCCGATCGCCAAACCGAAGCGGATCCTGCCGGTCGCCGAGCTGCCGAAGACACGCTCCGGCAAGATCATGCGGCGGCTGCTGCGGGACGTGGCGGAGAACCGTCAGCTGGGTGACGTCACCACCCTGACCGACTCCACGGTCATGGACCTCATTCAGGCGAAGCTTCCGGCGTCCCCGAGCGAGGACTGACCCCCGGCGGGACAGAGCACCCGGGGGCCGAGCACTGAAGCCCGGCCCCCGGACCTCCCGCGCCGCACCCCCGGACGACCTCCGGGCCCGCACCCCCCTGGCCGGCCGGTCCTCCAGCCCGCCGGAAACCGCGGAAGGCTGCCGCGCCTCACCGAAAGGCGCCCCTCTCGAAGCGGCACGCTGCGGCACGACACGGCATGAAGCGGCACCAAGCCGCACGACACGGCCCGACACCCCGAGTGCCGTGAAGCAGCCCGAGTCGCCATGAAGCAGTACGAGACGTCCTGAAGCAGAGCGAAGCGGCGTGGCACCCTTTTTGCGCCTACCGTGAAAGGTGCCGGATGCCGCCCGACGCCCCGGGCTGCCTTTTAGGTAAACTAAACAAAACAACGTGACGTTCAAGGTGCGCCGGGAAGTCTGGTCGGCAAGTCGCTCTGTCCTGCCCACCGACCGGAGGCCGCCGCCGTGACCGCCCCCCGCACCCCGAACCCCCGCAACGTTCTCGGGCGGCTCTCCCTCCCCGAACGGAACTTCGTCGCGGAGGCGCTGCGCACCGAGACCGTCGGCGGCGTGCTGCTGCTCGTCGCCGCCGTCGCCGCGCTGGTCTGGGCGAACATCCCGGCGCTGCACGACAGCTACGAGAGCCTCAGCGACTTCCACCTGGGCCCCGAGGCCCTCGGACTGCACCTGTCCGTCGCCCACTGGGCGGCCGACGGACTGCTCGCCGTCTTCTTCTTCGTCGCCGGCATCGAGCTCAAGCGCGAACTCGTCGCCGGCGACCTCAAGGACCCCCGGGCGGCCGCGCTCCCCGTGGTGGCCGCGCTGTGCGGTATGGCCGTGCCGGCGCTCGTCTACACGCTCACCAGCCTCACCGGCGGCGGCTCCCTGGCCGGTTGGGCCGTGCCCACGGCCACCGACATCGCGTTCGCCCTCGCCGTGCTGGCCGTCATCGGCACGTCCCTGCCGAGTGCCCTGCGCGCCTTCCTGCTCACTCTCGCCGTCGTCGACGACCTGTTCGCCATCCTGATCATCGCGGTGTTCTTCACGAGCACCATCGACTTCGCGGCGCTGGCCGGCGCGGTCGCCGGGCTCCTCGTGTTCTGGGTGCTGCTGCGCCGGGGGGTACGCGGCTGGTACGTCTACCTGCCGCTCGCGCTCGTGATCTGGGCCCTGATGTACAACAGCGGTGTGCACGCCACGGTCGCCGGCGTCGCGATGGGCCTGATGCTGCGCTGCACGACGCGCGAGGGCGAGGAGCGCTCCCCCGGCGAGCGGATCGAGCATCTCGTGCGACCGCTCTCCGCCGGTCTCGCGGTCCCGCTGTTCGCCCTGTTCAGCGCCGGTGTGACGATCTCGGGCCAGGCCCTGGCGGACGTGTTCGGCAAGCCGGAGACGCTGGGCGTCGTCCTCGGTCTCGTCGTCGGCAAGACGGTCGGCATCTTCGGCGGAACCTGGCTGACGGCCCGATTCACCCGTGCCTCGCTCAGCGAGGACCTCGCCTGGCCGGACGTCTTCGCCGTCGCGTCCCTCGCCGGCATCGGCTTCACCGTCTCGCTGCTGATCGGGGAGCTGGCCTTCGAGAGCGACCCGGTCCTGACCGACGAGGCCAAGGCCGCCGTCCTGCTGGGGTCGGTGATCGCGGCGAGCCTGGCGACGGTCCTGCTGAAGCTGCGCAACGCCAAGTACCGCCGGATGTGCGAGAACGAGGAGCGCGACGAGGACCTCGACGGCATCCCCGACGTCTACGAGCAGGACGACCCGTCGTACCACCTGCGCATGGCGGACATCCACGACGGCAAGGCCGCGGAGCACCGCCGGATCGCCGCGGAGATCACCCGCCGGCTCGCCCGCGAGGACGACGCCGCGCGCCACGGGCTTGCCGAAGTACCGGGCGGGGCAGGCGAGGACGACGACCGTCCGGCATGATCTGACGGGACGGTACAAAAGAAGTCAGAAACACAGAGCAGCATGAATGGGAGAACGCGATGAGCGCACCCGACGGCAGCCCGGTCGGCGCCGAACGCAGCATCGGCCAGCTGTTCGCCTCGGCGACGACCGAGTTGTCGGCGCTGGTGCACGACGAGATCGCGCTGGCGAAGGCCCAGCTGAAGCAGGACGTCAAGCGCGGCGCGGTGAGCGGCGGGGCCTTCTCGGTGGCCGGCGCGGTGCTGGTGTTCTCGCTGCCGATGCTGAACTTCGCCCTGGCGTACGGCATCCGGACGTGGAGCCACTGGAACCTCGCGGTCTGCTTCCTGCTGTCCTTCGCGGCGAACGTGCTGGTCGCGCTGGTCCTCGTGCTGATCGGCGTGGTCTTCGCGAAGAAGGCGCAGAAGAGCAAGGGCCCGCAGAAGGTCGCCGCGTCCATGAAGGAGTCGGCGGGCGTCCTGCAGAACGCCAAGCCGCACCCGCGGCCCGAACTCGCGCAGGACCGGGTCCCGGCGGCCATCGAGGCTGTGGCACGCTCATCGTCATGACGGACCCCGACGGCACCACCCCTCCGGCCCAGCCCGCTTCGGTCGTACGGCCGGACGCCGTCTTCGGCGCGCCGGTCACCCACCGCGAGGTCGCCGCGAACGGCGCGCGGTTCCACATCGCGGAGATGGGCGACGGTCCGCTGGTCATGCTCGTCCACGGCTTTCCGCAGTTCTGGTGGACCTGGCGGCATCAGCTGGTGGCCCTGGCCGACGCGGGCTTCCGGGCCGTCGCGATGGACCTGCGGGGCGTGGGCGGCAGCGACCGCACGCCCCGCGGGTACGACCCGGCCAACCTCGCCCTCGACATCACGGGCGTGATCCGCTCCCTGGGCGAGCCGGACGCCGCGCTCGTCGGCCACGACCTCGGCGGCTACCTGGCGTGGACGGCGGCCGTGATGCGGCCCAAGCTCGTCCGCCGACTCGCGGTCGCCTCCATGCCCCATCCCCGGCGCTGGCGATCGGCGATGCTCGCCGACGTCCGGCAGACCTCCGCGAGTTCCCACATCTGGGGGTTCCAGCGGCCGTGGATCCCCGAGCGCCGGCTCACCGCCGACGACGGCGAGCTGGTGGGCCGGCTGATCCGGGACTGGTCCGGGCCGACGCTCCCGGACGACGAGGCGGTGGAGACGTACCGGCGCGCGATGTGCATCCCCTCCACCGCGCACTGCGCCGTCGAGCCGTATCGCTGGCTGGTGCGCTCCCTGGCCCGTCCGGACGGCGTCCAGTTCTACCGGCGCATGAAGCGGCCCGTGCGGGTGCCCACGCTGCATCTGCACGGCTCCCTCGATCCGGTGATGCGCACCCGCAGCGCGGCGGGCTCCGGCGAGTACGTCGAAGCGCCGTACCGCTGGCGGCTGTTCGACGGACTCGGACACTTCCCGCACGAAGAGGATCCGGTCGCTTTCTCCACCGAACTGGTCAATTGGTTGAAGGATCCCGAACCCGATCGGTGACAGATCGACAGCGCCCGGTATCCGGATCTGAACGTCTGTACTACGAACAGCCAAATGCCCGACGCATAGGCCAATTGGCGGCCCTGAGGGCGGTTATCGACCTTGGGGCAGGGGCAGACGTCCGGGTATGGGCTGGACGCACGACTACAGTGACGCAGCACGCACCCGCCGCTCGGCCAGTGGCCTGAGCCCCCACCAGCGAGGTGCCGACCCGCAGCTGCCGGGTACCGATCTGCGCGTGGGAATCCCGCGCATCCTGCGTCGCCGGGCCCGCTGGGTGTCGGTCCGCCTGCGTCACCCGCGAGGCTGATCACCCGAACGGCCCAGGGCCCGCGCGAAATTCCTCACAGGGCGCAGCTGTCGCTGTCGACCTGCTGACCGGCCGTCCGGCCCGCCGTGATGTCCTGGCGGATCTCGTCGGCGGTGAGGGCGTAGCCGGTCTCGGCGTCGTCGAGTGACTTCGCGAAGACCACGCCGTACACCTTGCCCCCGGTGGTGAGCAACGGGCCTCCGGAGTTGCCCTGACGGACGATCGCGTACAGCGAGTACACGTCACGGCGCACGGTGCCGCGGTGGTAGATGTCCGGGCCGTTGGCGGTGATGCGACCGCGTACCCGCGCGGCCCGCACGTCGTACGACCCGTTCTCCGGGAAGCCGGCCACGATCGCGCCGTCGCCGCTCGCCGCGTCGTCGGTGGAGAACTGCAGCGCGGGCGCGTCGAGTTCCGGTACGTCGAGGATGGCGATGTCCCGCTTCCAGTCGTACAGGACGACCTTGGCGTCGTACTTGCGGCCCTCGCCGCCTATCTGGACGGTCGGCTCGTCGACGCCGCCCACGACGTGCGCGTTGGTCATGACGCGACGCTCGCCGAAGACGAAGCCGGTGCCCTCCAGGACCTTGCCGCAGCTCTCCGCGGTGCCCATGACCTTGACGATGGAGCGCCGCGCGCGCGTGGCCACCGCGCTCTTGGTCAGGGCCGGGTCGGGCGGCTGGACGTCGGTGATCGGCTCGTTGGAGAACGGGCTGAAGACCTGCGGGAAACCGTTCTGCGCCAGGACGGAGGAGAAGTCGGCGAACCAGGTGTCGGCCTGGTCGGGCAGCGCCCGGGACACGCCCTGCAGCACGTTGGAGCTGCGGACCTCCTTGCCCAGCGTCGGCAGGGTGGTGCCGGCGAGGGCGGATCCGATCAGCCACGCGACCAGCAGCATCGCGACCACGTTGACGAGTGCGCCGCCCGTGGCGTCCAGCGCGCGGGCCGGCGACCAGGTGATGTACCGGCGCAGCTTGTTGCCGAGGTGGGTGGTGAGAGCCTGGCCGATCGAGGCGCAGACGATCACGACGATGACCGCGACGACGGCGGCCGTGGTGCTCACCTCGGAGTTCTCGGTCAGGGCGTCCCAGATCACGGGCAGCAGGTAGACGGCGACGAGGCCGCCGCCCAGGAAACCGATCACCGACAGGATGCCGACGACGAAGCCCTGGCGGTAGCCCACGACCGCGAACCAGACGGCCGCGACCAGCAACAGGATGTCCAGCACATTCACGGGGATCACCCTGTCATGACCGCCAGTCGAGCGGGACCTGCTTCTGCCGGTCCCAGGGGACCTCCCAGCCCGCGAAGTGCAGCAGGCGGTCGATGACACCGGCCGTGAATCCCCACACAAGAGCGGATTCGACCAGGAATGCCGGGCCGCGGTGACCGCTGGGATGCACGGTCGTGGCCCGGTTGGCCGGATTCGTGAGATCCGCCACGGGGACCGTGAAGACACGGGCCGTCTCGCCGGGATCGACGACGCCCACCGGGCTCGGCTTGCGCCACCAGCCCAGGACCGGCGTGACGACGAACTGGCTGACCGGGATGTACAGCTTGGGCAGCGCGCCGAAGAGCTGGACGCCGGACGGATCGAGGCCCGTCTCCTCCTCCGCCTCGCGCAGAGCAGCCCTCAGCGGCCCGTCACCGTGCGGATCGCCGTCCTCCGGATCCAGGGCGCCGCCCGGGAAGGAGGGTTGGCCGGCGTGGGAGCGCAGGGAGCTCGCCCGCTCCATGAGCAGCAGCTCGGGGCCGCGCTCGCCCTCGCCGAAAAGGATCAGGACCGCCGACTGGCGACCCGCGCCGTCCTCCGGCGGCAGGAAGCGGCTGAGCTGGCGCGGCCGGACCGTCTCCACCGCGTGCACCACCGGGTCCAGCCAGGCGGGCAGGCCCTCCTTGCTGAGAGACACCGGACCGCCCTGGGTACCGCTTGTGCGCGTCATCCTCACACCACCCCCCGTTCTGCCGAGTACAACGCCCGAATACCGACAGATCGTTCCGCGGGCCGCCGCGCGTCCGCCTCCGCCGTCCCCGCCGCCGCGACCGCTCCGGTGCCGGCTCCCACGAGGCCCGGCGGCATCGGTCCCACCGCCCGTCCCACCGCATGTCCTGCGGTCCGTGCTGCGGTCCGTCCCGTCGTCGGCTCCGCCGTCACCCGTGCCGTCCGTCCGGCGTCGGCCCGGGGTGCTGCCGGTCCCGCCGTCGGCCGTCCTGCCGTCATCCGGCCCCCAGCGGCGGGGCCGGCCGGCCGCCCGCGTCCAGGTACGACCGGGGCGGGTTCAGACGCTGGCCGGGGAAGCCGCCCTTCTCGTATTTCAGGAGCTTCTTCGCCTTCTCGGGGTCCGTCTCGCCCTCGCCGTAGGCCGGGCAGAGCGGGGCGATGGGGCAGGCGCCGCAGGCCGGCTTGCGGGCGTGGCAGATGCGGCGGCCGTGGAAGATCACGTGGTGCGAGAGCATCGTCCACTCGCTCTTCGGGAAGAGCGCGCCGACGGCGGCCTCGATCTTGTCGGGCTCGGTCTGCTCGGTCCACTTCCAGCGCCGCACGAGCCGCTGGAAGTGGGTGTCCACGGTGATCCCGGGCCGGCCGAACGCGTTGCCCAGCACCACGAAGGCGGTCTTGCGGCCGACGCCGGGCAGCTTCACCAGGTCTTCCAGCCGCCCCGGGACCTCGCCGCCGAACTCCTCCACCAGGGCCTTGGAGAGGCCTATCACCGACCTGGTCTTGGCCCGGAAGAAACCGGTGGGGCGCAGGATCTCCTCGACCCGCTCCGGGTCCGCGGCCGCCAGATCCTCCGGGGTGGGGTACGCGGCGAACAGGGCGGGGGTCGTCTGGTTCACCCGGAGGTCGGTGGTCTGGGCGGACAGGACCGTGGCGATCACCAGCTGAAAGGGGTTCTCGAAGTCGAGCTCGGGGTGGGCGTAGGGGTAGATCTCGGCGAGTTCGCGGTTGATGCGGCGCGCGCGGCGCACGAGAGCGGTGCGCGACTCCGGCTTGCCGACGGCGGCTTTCGCCGCTGCCGACTTCCCGACGACGCCCTTCTCGGCGCCGCCGTCCCCGGCGACCTTCTTCGCGGCCGACTTCTTCGGCGCCGCCTTCGCGACCACGGGCTTGTCGGCGGCCTTCCCGTCCGCGGTTTTCCCGGCGGTCGTCCTCGCGTCGTCGGCCGCTTTCTTCGCAGGCATCTCGTTTGTCACCTTTGCCGTTTTCCTACCACCACCGGAGTCCTGTTCGCCCACAGCGGAAACGCGACGTGCAACCACCCGCCCAGCCCCCTAGGCCTGTGCTCTCACCGGCGTTTTGGACACTCGGCCAGCCTAAAGCCCGACACGGACATCCGCCCCGGACCCTGAAGATCGGCCCCCAATTGGACCCCTGCCGCTTACCCCAGGACACCTGTGCGGCATCCTTGTGACAGATCACACTGTTTGGACCGCCCGGCAAAACGGGGAACACGGACCCCTGGTACGCGGGGAGCAAGATCCCCTGAGCAGGTCGACAAGGAGAGAACTCGTGGACGACGTCCTGCGGCGCAACCCGCTCTTCGCGGCCCTCGACGACGAGCAGGCCGCCGAACTGCGCGCCTCCATGAGCGAGGTGACCCTGGCCCGTGGCGACTCCCTGTTCCACGAAGGCGACCCCGGTGACCGGCTCTACGTCGTCACCGAGGGCAAGGTCAAGCTCCACCGCACGTCCCCGGACGGCCGGGAGAACATGCTGGCCGTGGTGGGCCCCAGCGAGCTGATCGGAGAGCTGTCGCTCTTCGACCCGGGCCCGCGCACGGCGACCGCCACCGCCCTCACCGAGGTCAAGCTCCTCGGCCTCGGCCACGGCGACCTCCAGCCCTGGCTGAACGCCCGCCCCGAGGTGGCCACCGCGCTGCTGCGCGCCGTCGCCCGGCGTCTGCGCAAGACCAACGACGCCATGTCCGACCTGGTCTTCTCGGACGTCCCCGGTCGCGTGGCCCGCGCCCTGCTGGACCTGTCCCGCCGCTTCGGCGTGCAGTCCGAGGAGGGCATCCACGTCGTCCACGACCTCACGCAGGAGGAGCTGGCGCAGCTCGTCGGCGCGTCGCGCGAGACCGTGAACAAGGCGCTGGCCGACTTCGCCCAGCGCGGCTGGCTGCGCCTGGAGGCGCGCGCGGTCATCCTGCTGGACGTGGAGCGACTGGCCAAGCGGTCGCGCTAGCACCCGCCTTCCGGCCCCGGACCCCCATGACCGAAGCGGTTTCCTCCCGAGGCCTCGACGCCCAGGGGTACATCGCCCGCGAGGGCTCCCTCGCGCGCGTGACGCACGATTTCCAGCCGGTCGTCGCAGCGGCCCGGGAGCGGATCCCGGGCCTCTTCGGGGCGCGGCTGCACAGCGCGTACGTCAACGGTTCGATTCCCCGCGGCACCGCGCGCGTGGGACGCAGCGACGTCGACCTGTTGATCGCGACTCGCGAGGAGCCCACCGAAGCGGACCGGGCCGCGGGACGCGCCCTGATCCAGAGCCTCGACGAGGAGTTTCCGCAGATCGACGGCGGCGGAGCGCTGCTCTTCGGCCGTGGCCGCCTGCTGAGCGATCTGGAGACGCACGACCTGGGGTTCTTCATCGCCTGTCTGTGCACCCCGCTCCTCGGTGAGGACCTCGCCGAACGCCTGCCCCGCTACCGCCCCGACACGCTGCTCGCGCGCGAGACCAACGGCGACCTCGCCCTGTTCCTGCCGCGCTGGCGCGAGCGCATCGCCTCGACGGACGGCGCCGAGGCGGCCCTGCGGCCTCTGGTGCGGTTCATGTCCCGGCACCTCGTGCGCACGGCGTTCACCCTCGTCATGCCCCGCTGGAAGGGCTGGACGAGCGACCTGCACGAGATGGCGGACGCGTTCGGCGCGTACTACCCCACGCGCGCGGAGCAGGTGCGGACGGCAGCCGTCCTCGGCTACGAGCCGCGGGGCGACCGCGCCGTCCTCTCGTCCTACGTGGACGACCTCGGCCCCTGGCTCGCCGACGAGTACGCGCGCGTGCACGGCGTGAAGGCGCGCAGGCCCGAGGAGGCCCGGGCGAGGAGGCCCGGGACAGGGCTCTAGATGAGCCCGTGCTCCGTCAGGTACTCCAGCTGGGCGCGCACCGACAGCTCCGCCGCAGGCCACAGGGAGCGGTCCACGTCGGCGTACACGTGGGCGACGACGTCGGCGGGATCGCTGCGGCCGTTCTCGACGGCCGTCTCGACCTGGGCGAGCCGGTGGGCGCGGTGGGCGAGATAGAACTCGACGGCGCCCTGGGCGTCCTCCAGGACCGGCCCGTGGCCCGGCAGGACGGTGTGGACGCCGTCGTCGACCGTGAGGGACCTGAGCCGCCGCAGGGAGTCCAGATAGTCGCCCAGGCGGCCGTCAGGGTGCGCGACGACGGTCGTGCCGCGGCCGAGGATCGTGTCACCCGTCAGAACGGCCTGGTCGGCCGGGAGGTGGAAGCACAGGGAGTCCGCGGTGTGTCCGGGCGTCGGCACGACCCGCAGCTCCAGGCCGCCCACGCTGACCACGTCCCCGGCGGCCAGGCCCTCCTCGCCGAGCCGCACCGCCGGGTCCAGGGCCCGCACCTTCGTGCCGGTCAGTCCGGCGAAGCGGACGGCGCCCTCGGCGTGGTCAGGGTGGCCGTGCGTCAGCAGGGTCAGGGCGACGCGCTTGCCGGCCCGTTCGGCGGTGTCGACGACCGCGCGCAGATGGGCCTCGTCCAGCGGGCCCGGGTCGATCACGACCGCCAGCTCGGAGTCGGGCTCGGCGACGATCCAGGTGTTGGTGCCGTCCAGGGTCATCGCGGACGCGTTCGGCGCGAGGACGTTGACCGCGCGCGCGGTGGCGGGGCCCGAGAGGACTCCGCCTCGCGGCTGGCCGGGGAGGGCGGCTGCGTCGGTCATGCGGGAGTGCCTTCCATCGGGCGTCAGACTGTCGTCGGGCGGGGCGGAGCATCACGCCGGCGGTCCGGACCGAGCAACCGGTCAGGGACGAGCCGACGGTCCAGGACGAGCCGACCGTCCACGACGAGGCGGCGGTCCGCGACGGGGACGGCACGGGCGCTCGGGGCCGTCATGCGGGGCCTTCCCCGGGGGCGGCGGCCGGGATCTGCTTGGTGAACTCGTCGTGTCCCGGCCAGGACAGCACGACCACGCCGTCCTCCAGGCGGGCCTGGGCGAGGACCGGGCTCAGGTCGCGGCCGGGGGCCGCGGCGAGCGCCTGCGCCGCCGTGGCGTACGGGACGAGCCGGCGCAGCGTCGCGATGGTGGGCGGCATCATCAGCAGCTCGCCCCGGTCGTACGAGGCCGCCGCGTCCGCCGGGCGGATCCAGACCGTGCGGTCGGCCTCCGTGGACGCGTTGCGGGTGCGCTGGCCCTCGGGGAGCGCGGCCACGAAGAACCAGGTGTCATAGCGCCGCGACTCGAACTCGGGAGTGATCCAGCGCGTCCAGGCGCCGAGGAGGTCGGAGCGCAGCACCAGACCGCGCCGGTCGAGGAACTCGGCGAAGGACAGGTCGCGGGCGGCCACCGCGGCCCGGTCGGCCTCCCAGTCGGCGCCCGTGATGTCGCTGACCACGGAGTCCGGGGTCGGGCCCGCGAGCAGGACGCCGGCCTCCTCGTACGTCTCACGCACGGCCGCGCAGACGATCGCCTGGGCCGCCGTCTCGTCGACGCCCAGGCGCTCGGCCCACCACGCGCGCGTGGGGCCCGCCCAGCGGACGTGCCGGTCGTCGTCGCGCGGGTCGACGCCGCCGCCCGGATAGGCGTACGCGCCTGCGGCGAAGGCCATGGAGGCGCGTCTGCGCAGCATGTGGACGACAGGGCCGCCGTCGGTGTCCTTGAGGAGCATGACGGTGGCCGCGCGCTTCGGGGCGACAGGAGTGAGCGTGCCGTCCGTGAGCGCGCGGATGCGTTCCGGCCAGTCCTGGGGGAACCACTGCCCATTCGCCATGGGCGCGAGGCTATCCCGTGGCGCGCGAATGTTCGAGAGGTACCCGAGGTCAGGGTACGTCCAAGGCCCCGGTGAAGTCCCGGGAGGCCCTCCTGGGGTCCTGGAGCGCCGCAGAACACCTCCGCGGTCTTCCACGGCCCAAGAGGGCCCTCGGGCCTCCACGGCCCAAGTGGACGCCCGGGACGCTACGGGAGGAGTTCCACCTGGATCTCGACCTCCACCGGCGCGTCCAGCGGCAGCACCGCGACACCCACCGCGCTGCGCGCGTGCACGCCCTTGTCGCCGAAGACCTCGCCCAGCAGTTCGCTCGCGCCGTTGAGGACGGCGGGCTGGCCGGTGAAGTCCGCGGCCGACGCCACGAAGCCGACGACCTTCACCACGCGCGCGACACGGTCCAGGTCGCCCGCGACCGACTTGACGGCGGCCAGGGCGTTCAGCGCGCAGGTACGGGCCAGCTCCTTGGCCTCCTCGGGGGTGACCTCGGCGCCGACCTTGCCGGTGACCGGCAGCTTGCCCTCCACCATGGGCAGCTGGCCGGCCGTGTACACGTACGGGCCGGACTGCACCGCGGGCTGGTAGGCGGCCAGCGGCGGCACGACCGCCGGCAGGGTGAGTCCCAGCTCGGCGAGCCTCGCCTCGACCGCGCTCACGCCTTCGCCCGCTTCAGGTACGCGACGAGCTGCTCCGGGTTGTTCGGCCCGGGCACGACCTGGACGAGCTCCCAGCCGTCCTCGCCCCAGGTGTCCAGAATCTGCTTCGTTGCGTGGACGAGCAGCGGCACGGTTGCGTATTCCCACTTGGTCATGGGGCGACTGTATCCGCTGCCGCCGGAGGGGCCGTTCCCCAGGCCATGTGGCCGATTGCCGCCCCCGTTGTCCACAGCCTCCCGGTCGCCTCGGGCGCCGACTGGTTACGCTCGAAGACGTGAGCAGGCTCCAGGTCGTCAGCGGCAAGGGCGGGACCGGCAAGACGACGGTCGCCGCGGCCCTCGCGCTCGCCCTCGCCACGGCGGGGAAGCGCACGCTCCTCGTCGAGGTGGAGGGCAGGCAGGGCATCGCACAGCTCTTCGAGACGGAGGCGTTGCCCTATGAGGAACGCAAGATCGCCGTAGCGTCGGGCGGCGGGGAGGTGTACGCCCTCGCCATCGACCCCGAACTGGCCCTCCTGGACTACCTCCAGATGTTCTACAAACTGGGGGGCGCCGGACGGGCCCTGAAGAAGCTCGGCGCCATCGACTTCGCCACCACGATCGCGCCCGGGCTGAGGGATGTGCTCCTCACCGGCAAGGCGTGCGAGGCGGTACGGCGCAAGGACAGGAACGGGCGGTTCGTGTACGACTACGTCGTCATGGACGCTCCGCCGACGGGTCGCATCACCCGCTTCCTGAACGTCAACGACGAGGTGGCGGGGCTGGCCAGGATCGGCCCGATACACAATCAGGCACAGGCCGTGATGCGGGTGCTGAAGTCGCCGGAGACGGCCGTGCACCTGGTGACGCTGCTGGAGGAGATGCCCGTCCAGGAGACCGCAGACGGCATCTCCGAGCTGCGGGCGGCGAAACTGCCGGTGGGCCGGGTCATCGTCAACATGGTGCGCCCCGAGGTGTTGGACGAGGACGGTCTGGAACTCGTACGGACCGTGACGCGTTCTTCTGTCGCCCGGTCGTTGTCCACTGCGGGGCTGGGCGGGGCGCGACGCGGCGGGCGCGCCGAGCGGCTGGTGGATCCGCTCCTCGCGCAGGCCGAGGAGTACGCGGAGCGGTACGCGCTGGAGCACGAGCAGCGCGCGGTCCTGGACGAACTGGGCCTGCCGTTGCACGAACTGCCGCTGCTCGCCGAGGGCATGGACCTCGCGGGCCTGTACCAGCTCGCCAACGAACTGCGGAAGCAGGGGATCGCATGAGTGCGGACCGGATCCACGACCAGGGAAGCGCCCCGCGCCGTCTCTCCCCCGCGCCCGTGCTGGAGCTCGACCCGCTGCTCGACGACCCGGCGACCCGCATCGTGGTCTGCTGCGGCTCGGGCGGCGTGGGCAAGACGACGACGGCGGCGGCGCTGGGGCTCAGGGCGGCCGAACGCGGCCGCAAGGTGGTCGTCCTCACCATCGACCCGGCGCGCCGGCTCGCGCAGTCCATGGGCATCGACTCGCTGGACAACACCCCGCGCCGGGTGAAGGGCGTCGAGGGGGACGGCGAGCTGCACGCGATGATGCTCGACATGAAGCGCACCTTCGACGAGATCGTCGAGGCGCACGCCGACCCGGACCGGGCCGCCGCGATCCTGGGCAACCCGTTCTACCAGTCCCTGTCGGCGGGATTCGCGGGCACGCAAGAGTACATGGCGATGGAGAAGCTGGGCCAGCTCCGCGCGCGGGACGAGTGGGATCTGATCGTCGTCGACACCCCGCCGTCCCGCTCGGCGCTGGACTTCCTGGACGCGCCCAAGCGGCTCGGGTCGTTCCTGGACGGCAAGCTGATCCGCGTCCTGCTCGCGCCGGCGAAGGTGGGCGGCCGCGCGGGGATGAAGTTCCTGAACGTCGGGATGTCGATGATGACCGGCGCGCTGGGCAAGCTGCTCGGCGGGCAGCTGCTGAAGGACGTGCAGACGTTCGTGGCGGCGATGGACTCGATGTTCGGCGGCTTCCGTACGCGCGCGGACGCCACGTACAAGCTGCTCCAGGCGCCCGGGACGGCGTTCCTGGTGGTGGCGGCTCCCGAGCGGGACGCGCTGCGGGAGGCCGCGTACTTCGTGCAGCGGCTGGCCGCCGAGGACATGCCGCTGGCCGGTCTGGTCCTCAACCGCGTCCACGGCAGCGGCGCCGCCCAGTTGTCCGCCGAGCGGGCGCTCGCCGCCGCGGAAAATCTTGAAGAGCCCGGCATTGTGGATCAGGACGGCGGGAAGGCTGGTCTTCGTAACTCTCCCGACACGCAAGGCAGTTCAGTGTCACCCGCACCTGATCCGGAGCGCGAGGCCCCCACCGACGCAGACCGGACCAGCGACGCTGACCACGCCCCCGACGCGGCCCGGACCACGGGCAGCGGCACAGCCACAGCCAAAGCCACCGCCACGACCCCGGACGCCGGCGTGGACACGACCGGGACCACGGAACCCCACGCGGACCGGGCGGCGACGACGGACGCCGACCGGACGGCGGCGTCCGAAGCGGACCGGGCCGTGGACGACCTCACCGCACGCCTGTTGAGGCTGCATGCGGAACGCATGCACCTGCTCTCCCGCGAGCAGCGCACGCGTGACCGCTTCACCGCGCTCCACCCGGAGGTGCCGGTGACCGAGGTGGCCGCACTGCCCGGAGACGTGCACGACCTGACGGGTCTGCGGGACATCGGGAACCGGCTCGCGACCGAGCGGCCGGAGCTGCCCGAGGCTGCCGACGCCTGAGCCGAGGGCTGTGCTCAGCCCACGGCCGCGTAGTTCTCGTAGATCTGGTCGTCGTCCAGCGGCAGGATGCCCGCCCCACGTTCGTACTCCGAACGCGCCGTCTCCAGGAGCCGGCGCCAGGAGGTCACCGTCGGACGCCTGCGCAGCAGTGCGCGGCGCTCGCGCTCCGTCATGCCTCCCCACACGCCGAACTCGACGCGGTTGTCGAGCGCGTCTGCCAGACATTCGGTGCGTACCGGACATCCGGTGCACACCGCCTTGGCCCTGTTCTGCGCTGCTCCCTGAACGAACAGTTCATCCGGATCGGTAGTGCGGCAGGCAGCCTGCGCACTCCAGTCGGTTACCCAGCCCATACCGGCGCCGTCCTCTCCCGAATCGAGGCTCCCCCACGGCGGCAGCGGCATATTCACCGCAGCCAGTTGAGGACGTTACGGAAGGTGGGCACAGCGCAACACCCCCTTCGGGCCCAATCTTGAATGGCCCGAACGGACTATGGGTAAGCGGCAGATCACCCGGGGGAGTGAGCCCGCGACATATGCGACGTTCCCGGCGAACGGGACAGTTCAGCTGAGTCACAACGGACGCCAAGTGACACACAAGGCGGATTTGGACACGCTCCCACCAAAAAACTCGGGGGATATCCGGAACGATTCGGGGTCGCCGGACGTATTGATACATAGCCCTGCTGCTGTGACAGTTGAGAGCAGCTTAGGCCAAGGCATTGACGCGTGTCCGGCGAATCAGAACGTAGGCTGCCCTCATGCCAAAGAAGCGCTCGGGCGGTGGTCTGTCGCCAACGCAGCAGGCCGCCAAGTTCCTCGGTGTCAGTGTGCTCGCGGGAGCGGTGCTGGCCGGTATCGCCCTGCCTGCGTTCGGCGCACTGGGCCTGGTCGCCAAGGGATCGGTGGAGTCGTTCGACGAACTCCCGGTCAACCTCAAGTCGCCGCCGCTGAGCCAGCGCACCACGATCCTCGACTCCGAGGGCGGCCAGATCGCCACGGTCTACTCCCGTGACCGCACGGTCGTCGACCTGAAGAACATCTCGCCCTTCATGCAGAAGGCGATCGTCGCGATCGAGGACTCACGCTTCTACGAGCACGGCGCGGTCGACCTGAAGGGCGTCCTGCGCGCGCTCAACAAGAACGTGCAGAGCAGCGGGGTCGCCCAGGGCGCCTCCACGCTCACCCAGCAGCTGGTGAAGAACGTCGCCATCGAAGAGGCCGGCGACGACCCGACGAAGGTCGCCCAGGCCACGCAGCAGACCATCGGCCGCAAGATCAAGGAACTGAAGTACGCGATCCAGCTCGAGGAAGAGCTCAGCAAGAAGAAGATCCTCGAGAACTACCTGAACATCACGTTCTTCGGTGAGCAGGCCTACGGCGTCGAGGCCGCCTCGCAGCGCTACTTCTCCACGCACGCCAAGTCCCTCACCCTGCCGCAGGCGGCCCTGCTGGCCGGCATCGTCCAGTCGCCCAGCCGCTACGACCCGGTCAACGACGAGGCCGAGGCCACCAAGCGCCGTAACACCGTGCTGGCGCGCATGGCCGAGGTCGGCGACATCTCCGAGGCCGAGGCGGCCGTGGCGCAGAAGGCTCCGCTGGGCCTGAACGTCAAGAAGCCGAAGAACGGCTGCATCACCGCCGTCCAGGGCGCGAGCTTCTTCTGCAAGTACGTGGAGCGCGTCTTCCTCAGCGACCCGGTCTTCGGCAAGACCAAGGAGCAGCGGGCGAAGATCTGGAACCAGGGCGGCCTGACCGTCCGCACCACGCTCGAACCGCAGGCCCAGAAGTCCGTCCAGTCCTCGCTCAAGGACCACGTCTACAAGTCGGACAAGGTCGCGGGGGCCGCCACGCTCGTCGAGCCCGGCACCGGCAAGATCCTCGGGATGGGCCAGTCGAAGCCCTACGGCTACGGCAAGAACGAGACCGAGTACAACTACTCGGTCGGCTCCTCCATGGGCGGCTCGAACTTCGGGTTCCCGACCGGATCGACCTTCAAGCCGTTCGTGGCCGCGGCCGCGCTGGAGGAGGGCCGGCCGCCGAACCAGGAGTACTCGTCGCCGTACCAGATGCCGTACCCGAGCCCGGTGCAGACCTGCGGCAGCAAGCCGTGGGTCAACACGAACGGCGAGAAGCTGGAGAACGAGAGCGAGTCGGAGAAGGGCCCCTTCCAGCTGAGGAAGGCCATGGAGCTCTCGGTCAACACCTACTTCGTGCAGATGATCTCCGACATCGGTCTGTGCCCCGTGGTGAAGATGACCGACGCGCTGCACGTCGTGCAGGGCAACGGCGACAAGCTGCCCGAGGTGCCCGCGATCGCCCTCGGCTCCAAGGGCATCTCCCCGCTGACGATGGCCACCGCCTACGCCGCCTTCGCCTCGCGCGGCATGTACTGCACCCCGATCGCCATCGAGTCGATCACCCAGAAGATCGGCGACCAGAAGAAGTCGCTGGAGGTCCCGAAGTCCACCTGCTCCCGGGCCATGTCCGAGAAGACCGCGGACACCGTCAACACCCTGCTGAGCGGCGTGGTCGACTCCGGCACCGGCAAGCAGGCCGGCCTGGACGGCCGCGACAACGCCGGTAAGACGGGTACGACGGACTCCCGCAAGAACGCGTGGTTCGTCGGCTACACCCCGAAGCTCTCCGGCGCCGTCTGGGTCGGCAGCGCCACCCAGAAGGTCGAGATGACCAACATCTGGATCGGCGGCCACTTCCACGACCAGGTCTACGGCGGCGACACCCCCGGCCCGATCTGGCGCGACGCGATGACCGGCGCCCTGGAGGGCAAGGACTCCGGCCAGTTCAACATGGTCAGCATCCCGAACCCGCCCGACAAGAACCGCGACAAGGGCAACGGCGACGGGAACGCCAACGGCGGCGCCAACCAGGACGACGGCGGCAACGGAGACCACGGCGGCTTCCTCACCGGCCTGCTCACCAACGGCGGAAACAGCAACGGCGGCAACTCGACCGCCGGCGACGGGGGCGGGTTCTTCCAGGGCCAGAGCAACGGCAACGGAAACGGCGGCCGACGCGGCTGACCCCGCCGAGGCCGAATGCCGGTGCCGGTGCCGGTGACGGTGACGACAGGTACGACGAACGGTCCCTGCCCCCTCTCGAAAGGGGAGTCAGGGACCGTTCGTCGTACCTGTCGGCTTATGCGACGCGAGGCCGCGGGCCGGGCGAGCCCAGGGAGCCGGGCGAGGCCCGATAGCCGGGCGAGGCCGGGGAGCCGGAGGGACAGGCGGGGGGGGGACAGACGGTGCCCGGCGGCCAGCGGCGGGTAGCTGCGGAGTCAGCCCGCGAGGTGCTTCTTGACGACGGCGGCGACCCGGCCGCCCTCCGCGAGACCGGCCACCTTGGGGTTCACGATCTTCATGACGGCGCCCATGGCGCGCGGCCCCTCGGCGCCGCCCGCCTTCGCCTCCGAGACGGCCTGGGCGACGATGTTCTCCAGCTCCTCGTCGCTGAGCTGCTTGGGCAGGTACGTGGCGAGGAGCTCGCCCTCCGCCTTCTCCCGCTCGGCCGACTCGGGGCGACCACCCTGCGCGAAGGCGTCCGCGGCCTCGCGCCGCTTCTTCGCCTCCTTGGTGATCACCTTCAGGACCTCGTCGTCGGAGAGCTCGCGCTTCTCCTTGCCCGCGACCTCTTCCTTGGTGATCGCGGCGAGCGTCAGCCGCAGGGTCGAGGAGCGCAGCTCGTCGCGCTCCTTGATCGCGGCGTTGAGGTCTTCGTGCAGCTTCGACTTGAGCGTGGTCATGGGTCTGATTGTCGCAGGTGCGGACGTCCCCACGCCCGCCGATTTAAGGGGCGGCGAGGCAAAGGGTGTTGGCGGCGTCTGACACGATGGACGTATGCGCGCGCGATACGGAGTACCTCTGTCCATTGCTGCGGCCGGCGCCGCCGGCCTGGCGTACGCGGCGGGTATCGAAACCCGCTCCTTCCGCCTCCGACGGGTCACCGTCCCCGTCCTGCCCGCCGGGATGCGTCCTCTGCGTGTGCTGCAGGTCTCCGACATCCACATGGTGGGCGGTCAGCGCAAGAAGCAGCGCTGGCTGCGCTCGCTGGCCGGTCTGCGGCCCGACTTCGTGATCAACACGGGCGACAACCTGTCCGACCCCGAGGGCGTCCCGGAGACCCTGGACGCGCTGGGCCCCCTGATGGAGTTCCCGGGCGCGTACGTCTTCGGCTCGAACGACTACTACGGCCCCAAGCTGCGCAATCCCGCCCGCTATCTCCTCGAGAAGACCCAGGGCCGCCACGGCCTGAACGGCAACCCGCCCGCGACGAACGTCGTCCACAACCCGTGGGAGGACCTGCGGGACGGTTTCGACGCGGCGGGCTGGCTGAACCTGACGAACACCCGGGGCGTGCTGAAGATCGAGGGCGCTTCGGTGGAGCTCACGGGCCTGGACGACCCGCACATCAAGCGCGACCGCTACACCCGCGTGGCCGGCGGCCCGTCGGCGACGGCCGACGTCTCGTTGGGCGTGGTGCACGCCCCGTACCTGCGGGCCCTGGACCCCTTCACCGCGGACGGCTACCCCCTCATCCTGGCCGGCCACACCCACGGCGGCCAGGTGTGCATCCCCTTCTACGGAGCCCTGGTCACCAACTGCGACCTGGACACCGACCGGGTGAAGGGCCTGTCGACGCACACGGCCGAGGGCCGCACCTCCTACCTGCACGTCTCAGCGGGCTGCGGCGCGAGCCGCTACACCCCGATCAGGTTCGCCTGCCCGCCGGAGGTGACGTTGCTCACGTTGGTGGAGAAGCAGTAGACGTTGGTGGAGAAGCAGTAGGAGCAGGGCGGCACCGAGGCCCCAGGGTGGGGTATCCCTCGAACAGCCCACCCGTATCGCCC
Source organism: Streptomyces rishiriensis (assembly GCF_003112535.1). Lineage (GTDB taxonomy): Bacteria > Actinomycetota > Actinomycetes > Streptomycetales > Streptomycetaceae > Streptomyces > Streptomyces rishiriensis. The sequence continues at coordinate 163,941 of NZ_BEWA01000013.1, forward strand.
GTTTCGTCACCCTTGTCTAGCGTGAGGGCATGACCGCGCCGATACCCAGGGACATCCCGGATCTGCCTAGGATTCCGCGGACCCACGCGCTCCTGCTCTCCTCCGTCCCCGCCTCGGCGGTGGTGACCCCCGTGCGCCGCCCACTGGCCGCCGTCCTGCGCCTGCTGCTGGCCGGCACGGCGGCGGCCGGCGTGACCCTCGCCTTCCTCCTCGGCAGCCCGCTGCGGATCCTGAGCCACTTCGCCATCCAGAGCAACATCCTGCTGGCCCTGGTCGCGCTGCTGTCCGCCCGCCGCGCATGGACCGCCCGCCGACCGCTCCCCGCGGCCCTGACGGGGGCCGCACTGCTCTACGTCGTGATCACCGGCCTCGTGTACCACCTGCTGCTGGCCGACGCGTCCGTCCCCTTCTCGGTGACCGGCGCCAACACCGCCCCCACGGGCTGGCATGCGGTCGCCGGCCACCTCCTCCACACGGTGACGCCGGTGGCCGCCGTCCTGGACTGGCTGCTCCTGACGGCCCCGGGTCGCATGCGCCTGCGCCGCGCCGCGACATGGATGCTCTATCCGGTCGTCTATCTGGCCTTCACCCTGGCCCGCGCCCAGGTCATCGCCGCCGGCACGCCGGGCCGCTATCTCTACCCGTTCCTCGACGCCGAGGCCCACGGCTACCGGCACACCTTGGCCAACGCCCTCCTGCTCGGCCTCGCCTTCTACGCCCTCGCGGTCGTCCTCGTAGCCCTCGACCACACCCGCCCGAACCCGATCACTCACCGCGCCAAAACCGGATTTCGTCTCCGGCCACCCGTGGGCTAAAGTAAACGACGTCGCCGCGACAAGCAGGACAAGCAGCGACATCGGGGTGTAGCGCAGCTTGGCAGCGCGCTTCGTTCGGGACGAAGAGGTCGTGGGTTCAAATCCCGCCACCCCGACAGCCGAAACACCAGGTCAGGCCCGGTGCTGAGAGATCAGCACCGGGCCTGATTTGCTGTGCGGGGCCGTTTTGGGAGCCGTTTGGGAGCCGACTTCAGGAACTGGCTCCCCGACGACTCCTAGCAAGTCGCGTTCCGCTCGAGATGGACGTGCGCTGTGTGCACTCCGCCCAGACACCCCCATGGCTTGTGCCGAGGAAACGGCAGGCGGTACGACGATCGCTATGCACCGATGACCTCCGTTGAACGAGCTTCGCTCCCGTTACGCGAGGGCCGATGGCTGCTATCGCCCGTGAGTCCGCTCCGGCGCTGGGCCACACTGACACTTCGCCTACCAAGTACCGGTCCTCGATGCTCGCCGAGGGGTCCGGTAGATGTGTGCGCGTGACTGACTCCACGCCCGAGGATGGCGAGCCCACCTCCTTCGCCGAGAAGACGAAGAACCTGTTCAGGAAGCACAGGGGGAAGATCCTCGCCGTCGGCGGCACTGTCGGCAGCGTGGCTCTGATCGCCGTTGTCGCGATCGCCAGGAACGCCATGGAACCGAGCGTCCCCGAGGACACCGAGGATCAGGAGCAGACCTCCGCCACTGAAGCCACGGGCGAGCCTCGGCAGTCGCCCACCCCCCACCTACGGAAGCTCGCCGAGGGCCAGAACGCCAGCGAGGAAAAGAGGGCGCAGTACAAGGCGGAGACAGGGGCCGACCTCGCACCCGGTACTACTTGGGTCCACCCCCCAAAGGACGAAGACCCAGGCGAAGCCGCAGCCTGAGCACCGAGGCGAAGGGCGCCGCGGCCTCTCACTCCTGAGCAGCGCCGACGGGATGCTGGCAGAACGTCTCTCCCGCCTCGATGCCAGCGATCGCCAGGGCAGACGCCGCTCCCCCAAAGCGCGGAGGTGGCCGGATGCCGCTCCTCCCCTCGCCCTCGGCTGTCACCAGCGAACGTCCTCGTGCCAAAGTCGCTGAACGGACCGGACAAGCAAATAGGCGAACGCGAGGAGCAGCACATGCGTGACGGGGGACCGCAGTGGACACTCACCGTGCTCACAGGCGGGGACACACTCCGGCAGGAGCGCCTCACCCGGGATCTGCACGACAACCTGGAGAGGGCAGACGGTCTCGTCGTCGGCTTTCATGACGCCGAAGGGTGCGCCGAACCGGGCCGTAAGGGTACGGGCGTGGGCGAGGTGGCTCTCTGGGCCACTACCACTGCCGCTGTCGTTCGCCCGGCGTCCCAGGTCCTGATCACCCTGATCAAGGAGTGGTGCGCCAAGGAACGACACCGCAAGGTCGTGGTCACCATCGCGGGCGACTCCGTCGAGATCACCGGACGTCCTGACGCCGCACAGGAACGCATGGTCCGCGAATTCCAGGACCGTATTTCCGGCGACGCCGGCCTCGGACCGGATGACAACGCGGCGTGACCCGCCTCCATAAGCGCCGGGCTCTTCTGATCGGCAACGAGCACTACGACGACGGCCGCTTCTCGCCACTCGCCTCCGTCCGAGCGGACGTATGGGGACTCGCCCAGGTCCTGCAGCACCGCAACATCGGCAACTTCGTCTCCGTCCAGACAGAATCCGATCTCACCGCAGACGACATGCGGGCGGTCATCGGCGAGTTCCTTCAGGATCGCGACGACGACGAGCTCGCACTCGTGTACGTCTCCGGGCATGGTGTTCGCACGGTGCGTGACGGCGGCGAGTTCCACTTCGTCGCCAAGGACACTGACTACGACAGAGTGGCCGCGACCGGTGTCAGTGCCGGGTTCCTAAATGATTCGCTGGAAGAGTGCGTCGCACCGCAGAAGATCGTGATGATCGACTGCTGTCGCAGTGGCGGGTTCGCCATAGGGCTGCGTACGTCGGACCGACGGCCTGACAGCTCCGTGGCGAAATCCGGCGAGCAGCCCCCGCTGACCAGCAGGGGTGTGTACGTCCTGTCGTCCTCACGGGCCGGGGAAGACTCGTTTACCGACGCGGGCGGCGGCGATGACGTGAAGCCGTCGGCGTTCACCGGTGAGGTCATCGAGGCGCTGCGCACGGGGAAGGTCAGCAAGGACGGCGGCCGTGAAGTACAGGTCAGCGACCTGTTCCACTATGTGAACCGGCGCATGCGTGCCCAGGACGGTGGCCGTCAGGTGCCAGTGCAGTCCGCGCTCGGCGTCGACGACCGAATCGTCATCGCGGACAGTCCATTCGGCCGGGCCCCCATCCTCGATCCCCTGAGTCCGCGGCCCCGCCCCGGCGCCGAGGAGCCGGCACAGTCACACACCCCGAAGTCCGCTCATACGCAGCCCACTTGGGCCGGCCTGCTGGACTACTACCGCGAGTGCGTTCTGGCCGAAGGCGCGGAGACGCCTCTGATGGAGGTGGGCCACCAGAACACTTCGTACGTATGCCTGGACGGCGCGGAGAGGTTCATCTCCGGCGACGTGGACGACGACGGATGCACCGCGCTCCCCGAAGAAGCGGCCTCGCTGGTGGATTCGGCAGCCGAGGAGGATGCGGAGCTCTGGGCGGGCTACCCGGCCGTGGTCCTCACCGGGCCGCGCTCCGGACGCCCCTGGCGGCACCCAAGGTTCGCGCCGCTTCTGGTGCGCCGTGTCGAGATCGTCCGAGGCGAGGACGAGGGGGAAGTGAGGCTGAAGCCGTACGGTCCGGTCCAGCCGCATCCTCAGCTGGCTCTCGACTGGCTCGGCGAGGAGGAGGCCACCCAGCTCATCGACACGTTCCAGCCGTCTTGGCATCGAGGGCAGCACGACCGTATGGCGTTGGAGGTACGCAACCTCCTTACGCAGGAATTCGAGCTGCCGTGCGTGCAGGAGCTCCAGCCCGACCAACTCGCCGACCGCATCGACGTCCGTACCCCTGGCCACGGCGCCCGCAACACCGCGGTCCTCTTCTCGGCGCGCCCCCAGACAGGCTTCACCAAGCGCCTGCTCAACGACTTTGCCGACATCGCCAAGCAGACCGACCAGATCGAGAAGACCGCCCTCGGGGCCCTCGCGCCCGAAGCCTCGCAGCGTGACCGAGCCCTCAGCCACGCGGAACCCGAACCGGCGCGCCTCGTGACGCCACTGCCCTGCAACGAGGCGCAGACCGCGGTACTCCAGTCCGCCATGACCCGCCGGCTCACGGTGGCCACCGGGCCGCCCGGCACCGGCAAGAGTCAGTTGGTCGCCAATCTCGTCGCCACCGCGATCTCCGCCGGTCAGACCGTACTGGTCGCGTCCACCAACAACGAAGCCGTGGACGAGGTCTGGCGCCGCTGCGACACACTGGTGCCCGGCAGCATCGTACGGACAGGTTCGGCGCGGAAAAACGCCAAGAGCAACGCAGAGCACGAGGCCGCCGCGCTGCACGCACTGCGCACCGGCCCGGAGCCGTCGTCCACCGTGGCCACGGCGTTCATGGAGGCCACCTTGGCCGCCGACCGTCTGACAGAAGTACGGCGGGACCTGGCGCACATCGCGGAGACGGAACTGCGGCTCCGCCGGGCAGGCGAGGCCCGCGACCACCACGCGGAACAGCTCGGGATCGCTGTCGCCGAACTCCAGGACCTACTCGATCGTTTGCCCCGGCCGAGAGAGCTGGAGGACAAGGCGCGCCGCCTCTCCCGCGCGCGCTTCCTCGGGTCGTGGCGCCGGGCCCGGTTCCTGCGCGGGACGGGTCTGGATAGGTACGACGGCGATTCCGCCGCGGGCTGCCTCGCGCTCGCTGGCTTCGCTGCGGCCGAGACGGAATGGCGTGATGATCGCGAGCACGCAGCCTCCGTGGACGACACAGCCCTTGCGGGCTCACTGCGCGACGCAGAGACCAGCGTTCAGGACGCTTCACGCGTTCTCCTCGCCACCAAGGTGCAAGCCGCCGCTTGGGCTGGGCGCCGTCGAATCCTCGATCTACTGACCGCCCAGGACGGCAGTCGCAGCGACTGGCCGCAGATGCGGAGGGTTCTGGGCCGCTCAGACGGCTCGCCGGATACGCCCGCAGTGGCCGGATGGGCCGTCACCAGCCTCTCCGCCCGGCGTTTCCCTCTGGGCCCGGCTCTGTTCGATCTCGTCGTCATCGACGAGGCCAGCCAGTGCGCGATCCCGCATGTCCTGCCGCTGCTCTTCCGCGCGCGGCGCGCTCTCGTCATCGGCGACCCCATGCAGCTCACGCACATCACGAAGACCAGCCCACACCGCGAGGCGCTCATTCGCCGCGGGAACGGGCTGCGGTCCGAATGGCTTGAGAAGCACCACCTTGCCTACCGACGCCACTCCGCCTTCCACGCCGCCGAACGCTCCGCGGGCGGCACGTTGCTTCTCGACGAACATTTCCGCTGCCACCCGCACATCGCCGCAATCTCCAACGACCTCTTCTACGATGGCGGACTGACCGTCCTCACCGACACCCGTGGCCGCCCCGCTCTGCCGCGTCCCGCCGTCATCTGGACAAACGTGCCCGGACGGGCCACCCGCCCCCCGCTGGGTGGCTCCTGGGTCAACGAAGACGAGATCCAAAAAGCGCACGCCAGCATCAACTACCTGCTGGAACAGCTGCCACCCGAAGCGTCCGTCGGCGTCGTCACTCCCTTCGCGCCGCAAGCCGAAGCGCTGCGGAGGCGGTTGCAACCGTACGACGAGGAGCGTCTGCGCATCGGTACGGTACACACTTTCCAGGGCGGCGAACGCGATGTCATGGTGTTCACCCTCGTCGCCGGGGACGGCATGCACCCCGGTGCCGTCGAATGGGTCGGCGGACAGCTGAACCTTTGGAACGTCGCCGTCACCCGCGCGCGAAGTCACCTCATCGTGGTGGGAGACAAGGAGCGCTGGCGGAAACGGGGAGGCGTGGCCGCCGCGCTGCTGGAGGCCGCGGAGCGCGACGGCGTACCCCCGCGCGACAGCAGCGAAGACGTGCTGCTCAAACGCCTGTACCAGGTTCTCTCCCGCGAGGCGGGAGTCACTGTCACGCTGGGCGAGACCGTTCATGGGCATCCGACGGACGCTCTGGTGGGAGGCGTCGACGGCACCGCCCCTAGAGCTGTACTGCTCGACAGAGGAGTCGAAGAGGGTGCCGACGCGGCACGTCACCTCCGGCTCATGCTGCACCGTCGGAACCTGCTGGGCAGTGGGGACGGTGCAGTCGAGGCCGCTCGATGGCCGGCCTGGAGGCTGTACGACATGGACGAGCAGCGAGGGTGAGCTCAGGCCCCGCGCCCTGATCCGGCCGGGCTCTCACTCTCCGTACGCCTGCCTCCAGCGCGTCCGGTGCCGAGGATCCCCCTGTCCGCCACCGTTCACCTCGCCGAGCGACGGCAGCGAGGCCCCGCTGTTCCACAGCCCGAGATGGTCACGGTGCACAGCGAGAATGCCGTGCTGTACGGCGAACGCTTCGGAAGGCCGGCTGAACCGCGTGGTCGTCACGAACACCGCCAGATCAGCACCGAAGTGCACCTTGGCCCCCAGCAGGTCACGCATCTCGCGGCTCGCGATCGTCCTGGTAGGCGCGTAGCGCTTGCACTGAATCACCATGGTCCGGCCGTCCGGAAGCCGGCCGACGACGTCAGCGCCGTTGTCGTTCGCGCCGCCCACGCGACGTACGCCGGTGCACCCGTCCCTCCGGCACAGGGCCGCGACCTGCTCCTCGAACTCCGTACCGGTCATCGCGTCCATCTCCGTGAGTGTCCGCCGCCCGCTCTCGACCCTGTCAGCCTGCCGCCACAGGCGGTCACGCCTGCGGACTCTTCGGTCGGTATGCCAGAGCCACCAGGCGGTGCCACCAATGCCTTCGAGAACCAGAACCCAGACGAGGTAGGGCCAGACCGTGGACCAGAACACGACCAAGAGGACTGTCGCTGCGCCGCCGCCCAATGCCACCCGCCGCGACCGGACGGCCGTCCGCCTTCGCACGACCGGACCTCGTCCACGCCGAGCTGCCATGCACGCTCCCTCCCCCGAGGCGTCGTCGTGTCCGACAGTCTGGCCAACGAAACTCGGCACGCGTAGAGGCCGAAGCAAGCCAGTGGCCGAAACCGGGCCTCCGCAAAGTACGTTCACGCGTCTAAGCAGGAGAGAGAACGCACGCCGAGCCATCCGCCAACGGCCTCCCGGACCGAGAACGGCCCCAGCCGCCTACGGCCACAAGGAATGCGACCTGCGTCACATCTCGAACTGCTCCCCACCGCTGATCACTAAGCACTGCACCCCTCTGCATGTCTATGAGCAGCAACTCCCCCTACAGCTCATGCGCAGTATCACTGCGCATTGCGCGCACGCTCAGCCAACGCAGGCCCCAACAGGCACACACCCGCCGTTGTTCGCTGCTAAATTCCTCTCCATTGAACCTCTGCATCCCAGACCTGTCACACGTGGTCGAGACCAGAGGGTGTGCGCAGCGATGCTGCGCACTTTTACTCAGGGTCGAAGACGGGGGGCACGCCAGAGTGAAGTCGTTCTTCGAGCTGCTTGGGAAGGCGATGCAGAGCACAGGCATGACACTGCGCCTATGTCTGCTGATGCTTGTTGCCGCAACGGCGTATGTCATCAGTCAACTGAAGTAAAGCCGACCTGGAGCGGGAGACCCACACGGTGGAGATCACGGAGACGAAAAGCCACGCTGCGGACATCGTTGACCGGCTTTGGCGAGCGTACGCGCCCTACCAGCGGGGCCGGAACACGTTCGACGACCTTACGTCTATGCTCGCAATCCTGTTGCTTGCAGGGTTCGTTGAGTCAGTGGGCCAACCAGAAGACGAATTCGTCAAGCGATGGAATCGAGCTGTCGCGGAGGCCCGCATCGGCCTCTCGCCGCTCATAGACCTCCGCTCTGCGATGGCTAGCGCTAACAGGCACAGGCACTTTCCTGTACTCGACCTCCGCAACCTTGAAGTCGGGCTCCTCGACGGTGACGAGGAGTCGGGCGATGTACCGTGGGCAGCTGCCTTCCTCACCGCACTGAACCAGCGTCCGTCTCTGGCCAAGGCCGGATTGGCGGAAGTCTGCGAACTGCTCCTAGAACGCCACGTACAGGAGAGCACCTTTTCGGCAGGGGAGTTCTACACACCGCGCGCGGTCGCGCGCCTGCTCATCGAGTCTGCATCTCCTCAGCCTGGAGACCGGATCCTTGACCCGGCCTGTGGCTCCGGCGGACTTCTCACGGCCGCAGCACAGTGGATCGCCAAGTCCGGCCACGTTGACGGAACTACTTTCGAGGCATACGCCACGGATCGCAGTAATCCGCGCCTGGCGATGATGAATATGGCCATCCATGGGGTGGATCAGCCAGTCGTAGGCGCCTCCGACCCTGTGTCGCTGATTCAGCGCCGGGGTAACGGCCTTGCCGACCTGGTACTGAGCAATCCACCGTTCAACCAGCGTATCGAGAACGTCGACATCGTCGACTGGCCCTTCGGCGAGCCTCCCCAGTCCAATGCGAACTTCGCCTGGCTTCAGCTCTCGTGGAGCCGGCTGAGCGAGAACGGCACCGCCGCGGTGATCATGCCGCAGGGAGCCGCCTGGTCCAACGGTCGCCAGGCGGAGATCCGCAAGGGGATGATCGTCGGCGGTGCACTCCTCGCCATCATCGCGTTGCCGCCAAATCTCTTCTATGACACCTCCATCCCCGTGCACATCTGGATACTTGCCCGCGACAAGTCCCGCCATTTGCCGCTCGGCGATGCGAATGACGTCCTGTTCATTGATGCCGGCCGACTCGGTACACAGGTGCCACGGCGGCCGCGCATCTTGACCGCAGAGGACAGAGACCGCATCAGCAGTCGCTTTCACACGTGGCAGCGGTCTCCTCGTGCAACACCAGATGAACCGGACTTCTCCCGTTCGGTCTCGCACGAAGAGATCCTCGAGAACAACGGCAGCCTCGACCCCCGGCTGTACATCGAAGTCGAACAGGAACGACCGACGAGGGCACTGGATCTGAGTCTCATGCTCGATGAGTTGGATCGACATGACGAGGCGATGTCCAGTTCGAGAGTCAGCCTCCGGAAGAGCTTCAGCACGTGCGAGCGCCTGACCCGCAGCGGGATCCGACCTCTGCGCGTGCCTCTCCGAAGCATCGTGGACGGCACAGCAGAGGGACCGTTCGAGAACTCAACGTCAGGTGAGCTGCTCGCTGGACCTTCAGGAAGTCTCATCCGCGCCGAAGACTACGTCGAGGGCACCGGCGTCCCCGTAGTCATGCCCAAGGACCTGACAGACAGCGGTTTCAGCGTGGCGAACATCAGATACATCACCGAGCAGCAGGCCGAAGGTCTGGAACGCTTCCGCCTCCACCGTGGCGACGTCGTGCTGGCGCGCCGTGGAGAACTGGGGCGATGTGCTGTCGTTCGTGAGGAGCAGCAGGGCTGGATCTGCGGAACAGGCTGCTTCGTGCTTCGGCCTCCCGCCGAGCTCAACGCCGACTACCTCGCGGCATATCTCCGCAGTCCGGAGGCACGCAAGTGGCTCGAATCCCACTCCACTGCGAGTACGAACATGAAGACCATCTCTCTCAACGTATTGAGCGAGTTGCCGGTTGTGCTGGCCGATTTCGGTACACAGCAGGCAATTGCTGACGCGATGGCACGACTGGATGAACATGAGCGACTCTTGCAAGAGCATCTCGCAGTAACGCAGAAGATCCGCAGTGACGCGCTGAACGGGATCCTGTCGAGCTAGCCGAACGCGCGCTGCGCACTCTCGAAGAAACCGCGAGGCTTAAAGCACAGCAGCGGGACGGCAGAAGCGCGGCGTCAGAGCAAGCATCTCGCCGACGAAGCCGCTGAGCCGTAACGCGAGTCCGAGAACGCGCGGAGGACGGGGGACCTGTACCGAGCATGCCCTTCAGGAGCGCCACCTACCGAAGTCCAAACCCCTCTCTGTCAGCCTTGGGTGAGACGTCCCGCTTCGTCGGGTTAGCCTGAGAGGGCACGACAGGAAAACCACCCCCTCATGACCAGCACCACCCCCGCCGGGTCCGATCCGGCTCCCCGGCCGAAGCGTCGTACCTTCAGTCCCGAGTACAAGCTGCGGATCGTGGCCGAGTACGACGCCGCGCCCAAGAACGAGAAAGGCGCGGTCCTGCGCCGCGAGTGGCTGTACCACTCGCACGTCAAGGAATGGCGGGCCGCCCGGGATGCCGGGGCGCTGGAGAAGCTGGTCGACCAGCGGACCAGCCCGGCGAGGCCGAAGAAGCCGGCTGCCGAGGCGGAGAACGAGAAGCTGCGCCGCCAGGTGGAACGACTGGAGAGGGAACTGGCCCGGAACAAGGCCGCGTTGGAGGTCACGGGAAAAGCTTCCGCGCTCTTGGAAATGATCTCCGAGGGCGCGAACTGAACGCTGCCGTCGGCCCGGGGGCCGACGACGCGTTCACCGGCGTCGAGGGCGAGCTCGGTATCACGGCGGCCTGCCGGCTGACCGGCCGCTCCCGGGCCACCCACTACCGCTGGCTGCGTCCCGCGCCGCCGCGCGGACCCCGCAAGCGGCAGGTCCAGCCCTCGGCTCTGACGGCTGAGGAGCGGGCTGCGGTCCTGGAACTGATGAACTCGGGCGAGTACGCCGAGCTGCCGCCCGCGCAGATCCGGGCCCGTGAGCTGGATGCCGGGCGCTACCACGGCTCCGTCTCCACGATGTACCGGATCCTGCGCGAGAAGGGGCAGTCCGGCGAGCGCTGCCGCCAGGCCACCCACCCGGCGAAGACGGTGCCCGAGCTGGTCGCCACCGCGCCCTCGCAGGTGTTCACCTGGGTCATCACCAAGGCGGCCGGACCGGTCAAGGGTGTCTGGTATCACGCCTACGTCATCATCGACATCTTCAGCCGCTACGTCGTCGGCCATACCGTCCAGCGGGTCGAATCAGCGGTGCGGGCCGAGGAGTTGATCCGCGAGACCATCGCCCGCAACGGCATCGTGCCCGAGACCGTGCACGCGGACCGTGGCACGTCGATGACCTCGAAGAAGGTCTCACAGCTGCTGATCGACCTCGGCGTCACCCGGTCGCACTCGCGGCCGAAGACCTCCAACGACAACCCCTACAGCGAGGCCCATTTCAAGACCACGAAGTACATGTCCGACTACCCCGAACGGTTCGACTCGCTGGCCCATGCCCGCGAGTGGTTCGACGCGTTCATCGCGTACTACAACCACGAGCACCGGCATTCGGGCATCGGCTGGCACACACCGGCCAGCGTGCATTTCGGAACCGCCGAGGAGGTCCGCGACCAGCGTGCCGTCACCCTCGCCGAGGCATACGCCCGCCACCCCGAACGCTTCGGCCGCCGCCCCGACCACCCCGGATACCCCAGCAGGCATGGATCAACGACCCGGCCAAGCGCAGGGAACCCGCACCACAAACCTCATAGCGTCACGACCGTCTCACTGGACTTGAAATCTTCCGCCACCACGCTCTGCCTCGGTAGAGGCTTCGTCTCGCCCCTGATCTCCGACGGTCGTACATGAGTAGGCTGTTCTTGAACGCGTTCAACTCTGCGATCGGGTGTGGTGTCCATGGACTTTCTGGTCGGGTTTTCTCCAGCCGCGCTTCGCGCCGGTGCGTCCGATGTACCGCCCGCCGCAGAGGCACCACCCGAAGGGCGGGGAGACCGAAGCGTAGTGATGGGGTGGCAAGGGGTGCTGGCGCGCTGGGCTGTTGCTCTGGTGTGGTTCTACGAGGGCCTGTGGTGCAAGGTCTGGCCGGGGCGGGACGATCAGCAGGCCATTGTCGGGGACGTTCCCCATATGCCGGCTTGGGCGGTGACGACGGCGCTGATCGTCATCGGGATCGCGGAGGCGGCCATCGGTTTGTGGGCGCTCTCCGGGCTGTGGGCGCGGGCCGCCGCTGTCGTTCAGACGGCGCTCCTGGTGGTGTTCAACGCGGGCGGACTGCTGTTCGGCCTGGATCACATAGCGGAACCGGGGCGGATGCTCACCCAGAACCTGGCCTTCGTAGCGCTGATCTGGCTGGTGGAACGGACCTCACCCGGAGTGGTGGTCCGGTGAGCGGCACACCGTGGGCACGCGGCCGGATCATCAGCGGGTCAGGCGGCCCCCGCCTCCTGTTCGGGCGGATGTACGAGGACTGCGGCATCGAGCTCGGCGTCCTGCCCAGCGCAGGGGCGCGGGTGCTGTGCATCGCCTCCGCGGGCGACACCGCCGCCGCCCTGCAGCAGGCCGGTCACGACGTGACAGCCGTCGACGTCAACCCGGTACAACTCGCCTACGCGCGTGACCGGCTCGCTGGCAGAACCACCACGGAAGGCTCCGCAGAGACACTTATGCGGCTGGGCCGTGGAACGGCCGGCGCGCTGCTGCCGACCTGGCGCGGGCCCGCACTGCGCGCCTTCCTCGCCCTCGACGATCCGGCCGAACAGGCCCGGCGCTGGCGCACCGCCCTGGACAGCCCGGGGCTGAGACGGCTGATGCGGCTCGCGCTGCGGCCGGGCGGCGCGCTTGCGGTCGCGCTGCGCCCCTCGTTCGCGCAAGTGGTCCCGGCACGCTTCGACGAGGTGCTCAGACGACGTCTGGGGCGGACCGTCGCCGGGCACGCCAATGCCCGTAACCCCTGGATGTGGTGGCTTCTCGCGGGGGTCGACCTTCCGGGGACACAGCCGCTGTTCGCGCCGGACGTCCGCCTCGTCCACGCCGACGTGGTCGATGCGCTGGAACAGGCTCCGCGGGCCGGCTACGACGCGGTGACCCTCTCGAACGTGCTCGACGGGCCTGGCCCCGCCTTCGCCGGCCGGCTGCGCGCCGCCGTGCGTCGTGCCGTGCGTCCCGGCGGCATCGTCGTTCTGCGCAGCTTCCGCGAGCCCACGGCGACCGGACCCGGCTGGGCGGCGCAGGACCGATCGGCGCTGTGGGGCGTGGTGCGCGTCGTGCGGCTGGGCGCAGACCCCTCGGGCGCCGAGGACAGGAGGATCGACCCGTGAGGCACTTGATGCAACGTCATCCCATGGCGATGAGCACGCATTTCGCGCACTCGCTCGTGCTGACCTACGCTCTGCCCGCCGAGGCGCTGCGCCAGCTGGTGCCACCGGGCCTGGACCTCGACACGTACCGCCGTGGCGAGCAGGGCGTGGAGTACGGCTTCGTGGCCGCCGCCCTGGTCGACACCCGTGCCCTGCGGCCGGCGTTCCTGCCCGCGCGGCTGGGCCGTGACTTCCTGCTGACCGGATACCGTGTTTTCACCCGCTTCCGCACCCCTGGCGGGCGCACCATGCGGGGGCTGCGCATCCTGCGCAGCGACACCGATACCCGGTTGATGCGGCTGGGCGGCAACCTGCTCACTCACTACAACTACCGCCTTGCCCAGATCAGTTCGCGCGCCACGGACGGCACCCTGGAATTCCGGGTCGACAGCGCCGACGGGCGCGCCGACCTGCTGGTGCGTGCCGACCTGCGCAGCGCTCCGGCACCGCTGCCCCCGCACAGCCCCTTCGCCGACGCCCGAGCCGCCCGCCGCTTCGCCGGCCCCCTGCCCTACACCTTCGAGTACGAACCCCAGACCCGCTCCGTGATCGTGGTGAAGGCATTCCGTACGCAGTGGGACCCGCAGCCGGTCTGTGTCGATGTGCGCCGGCTGACCTTCTTCGACCACGGCCCGCTCGCCGGAACCCGCCCCGTCCTCGCCAACGCCTTCCACGTCGCGGGCGTCGACTACGGCTGGCACCGCGGTGTGCGCCGCACCGAGAGCGGCGGCATACGGTGACGCCGCGGCACTCCGGCGTCCGCGAGGTCATCGCCTACAACTGGCCCCAGTACGCAGCGGGTGCGGCGACTGCAGCGGCTGCGGCCCTCCTTGCTCCACGTCTGCCTCGCGCGCTGCGCCCCCTCGCCCGGACGGGATCGGTCGCGGCACTCACTCTGCTGTGCACCGCCACGGCGGCGAGCTGGCACGTCTACGACCGCTCCGGCCTATACACGTACGACTGGCTGGAGGACCTTCTGCCTCGCATCCCGTCGGCATACGTGGTGGTGAGCACCGGCCTGGACGAGGTGAGCGCCCCACTCGCCGCACGCTGGCCGAAGGCCCAGCGCACCGCCATCGACCTGTACGACCCGGCCTTGACGAGCGAGGGCTCCCTGCGCCGCGCCCGACGCCGGGTGCCTCCCCCCGCCCACGCCGCACCGGGCCGCCCAGAGACGCTGCCGCACCCGGCGAACTCGGCCGACACCGTCCTGCTCGTCTTCGCCGCGCACGAACTGCGCCGCGCACAGGACCGGGAGCGGCTGTTCACCGAATGCGCCCGGCTGCTGCGGCCCGGCGGCACACTGCTGGTCGCCGAGCACCTGCGAGATGCCGCCAACACAGCCGTGTTCGGGCCCGGCGCCTGGCACTTCCTGCCCCGCCAGGAATGGTTGCGGCTCGCCGCCCACGCGGGGCTGGAACACAGCGCCGAGCGCCGCTTCGCGGGCCTGATCGCGGCATTCGCCTTCAGCAAGGATCGAGAGTGACCCAACTTCTCAGTCTCACCGGCCAGTTGCACCTGGTCGGCGTCGCCCTGATCTTCATGGGACTGGTGCACGTCGCGCTCCCGCGCATACTGGGGTGGCCCGCCGACCTGCGCGCCAGCAGCCTGCTCACCCGCCAGGTCTCTTACGCGCACCTGTTCTTCATCGCATTGACCTGCGCACTGCTCGGCTCCCTTCCCCTGGCCTTCGCGCCGGCCCTGCTCACCGGCGCACCCCTGCCGACGTTCCTGCTCTGTGGCCAGACCCTGTTCTGGGGCCTGCGCTGGATCATGGAGTTCGCCTACTTCTCACCCCGGACATGGCGCGGCCATCGCCTGCGCACTGCAGGCCATGTCGGGCTCGCGGTGCTGTGGACCTGGGTGACGGCGGTGTTCGCGGCAGCGACGGCGCACGGGCTGCGGTGAACCCGGCACCCCTGCTCAAGTTCACCGCCAAGGGAGCGGAGGAAGGCGGCAGTCCCTCGGTCTCCTCGCCGACCGCGACCTCGAAGAGCGCCGAGAGCACCAAGCCGGTCACGTCAAGCAGCGATTCTTCTGCCCGCGGACTCTTCGTCGCCGGGCTGATCGTGGGCGTCCTGCGGCTGGCGGCAGCGGTGTTCGCCATCACGCGCAGCCGCTCCGCCGGATCCCGGGCCGGGGAAAACGCCTTCCGTGCCCCGCCGACCGCTACCTGTCGGCGGGGCACGGGGTGCCGACGGACAAAGGGTTATGGCACTGGTCGACGTGCTGACCGCGCTGCGCGGCTGAAGTCCGTCAAAGATCAGCAGAGCTGGGAGCCGTCTGGGAGCCGACCCGCTCCCCGAGTCCTCCCGAGACCATGCGAGACCCGTCGAGCCAAACGCCCTGCCCGGCAGAAACGCCAAAGCGGCTGGTGACGATCTTGACCGAACCTCATTCGGGACGAAGAGGTCGTGGGTTCAAATCCCGCCACCCCGACAGCTAAGCACCAGATCAGAGGGCCCTTACCGACTCGGTAAGGGCCCTCTGGCGTTGCTGCGTGTCTATCGACTCTTGATTCCGCGCTGAGTGCTTACGGCTGCTCCGGCAGGCTCAGCCCATACCCGCGCAGCCGCCAGAGGTCGAGGACCTCGCTCCCGTCAGCTGCGAAGTCACCATCGACCTCAGTGCCGTCGGGAACGTCGCGGCCCGCCCCAGGACTTTTCTGCTGCTGGGCCTGTTCTACCCGCGCCGGCATGTCGTCGAGAACTTCCAGGAGAGTCTGTTCGACCTGTGAGGGTGCGTGCGCAGGGTGGAGGACCCGTTGCGGCCGTCCCCTGACCGGGGCCGTCGGCTCGGCTGCCGCGTGCGGATGCGATCTGCGGGCCTGCGTGAATGCGGGCGTGCCATGCTGTCGCCAAAGGAGCTTGAATTGGCTTTAGTTGATTGTCAGGGGGAGTTGTGGCAGGGCGGGACCTTAGAGCGTTGTTCAGCTCGAACGACCGGAGCTTCGCCGCCGGTGAGGCGTTCACGAACCGCCAGGCACAGTGGCGGGCCGTGACGGCTGGCCTCGCCGAGCACATACGACACGTGGCCCGTCCGGACTTCGACGTGGAGGACTTGGAAGCTCCCCGCCGCAACATCCTCGTGTTCCACGGTGTGGGCGGGATCGGCAAGTCCACGCTCTCCCGCAAGATCGAGGCATCGCTGGCGCGCAGCGAGCATCGCCCGGAGCAATGGGAAGCGCCGTCCCACCCCGAGTGGCGGACTCTGCCGGTCCGTATCGATCTCGCGCGCGCCGCGGGAACGGACTTCGAACGCGTCATCCTCACCATCCGTCTTGCCGTCGCCGCGCTCGGCCGGCCAATGCCCGCCTTCGACCTCGCCCTGCGCCGCTACTGGGAGCACAACCGCCCGGGCGAACCGATCGAGGACCATCTGCGGCGGGGCGGGCTGCTGAGCCGCTTCAGCGCCGCTGCCGCCCTGCCCGAGCAGATGCAGTCCGCCCTCAGCGATGTCGCCCAGGCCCTGCTCCTGCCCGGCACAGTCGGCAGTGCGCTCGGGCACGGAGCCGGAACGCTCATCAAGGCGTTACGCGAGCGGCGCCAGTCCGTACGCGCCCTGGCCGGCTGCTCCCGCCTGGCCGACCTCCTTGAGGCCGAGCCCGACCTGGAAGCCCTCAGCTTCTACCCGCACCTCCTCGCCTGGGACCTGGCCCAAATCCCGGCGGGGAAGAGCGCACTACCCGTGATCCTGCTGGACACCTTCGAGGACACCGGCGACCGCACACACCGCGACTTCGAGCGTTTGCTCCAACGCGTCGTGTGGTTGATGCCCAACGCGTTCTTCGTCGTCACCGGACGCAACCGCCTCCAGTGGGCGGAGGCGAGCCTGGAGGGGCAGCTCGACTGGACTGGGCGCCACGCGTGGCCCGGCCTCGCAGCTGATACGGCTCAGGCGGGGCGATCCGTACCGAGCCGTCAGGTCCTGATCGGCGACTTCTCTCCCGAAGACTGCGAGGACTACCTGGTCCGCAGGTTGAGCCGCGACGGGCAGGCGCTGATCGACGAACCGGTCCGTCGGATCATCACCGAGCGCTCCCATGGGTTGCCTCTGTACCTGGACCTGTCGGTCATGCGCTACTTGGAGCTCCGACGCGGCGGCAGAGAGCCGCAGGTCACGGACTTCGACCACGACTTCCCCGCGCTGATCGCCCGTACCCTCAGCGACCTGACCGCCGATGAGCGCCACATGCTCCGCTCGGTCAGCCTGCTCAGCGCATTCTCTGTACCCCTGGCCACCCAAGCCGCCGGCATGGACCACGACGCCCCCGCCCTACGGCTGACCGAGCGCCCTTTCGTCCGGGAGTCCTCTGGCGGCGTGTGGCCCTTCCACGTCCACGACCTGATCCGCTCAGCGATTCGCAACGCGAACGACGGCAGTGACGACCGCTGGTCGGATGAGGACTGGCGGCGCGCGGCCCAACGAGCTTTTCACGCCCTGGAATCACAGTGGCGCCAGGACCTGCGACACGATCGCGCCGTCCTGGTCGGCTGTCTCCAGCAGGGACTGCTCCTCGCACGGGACTTCCGTCTCGCTCTCGACTGGCTCGCCGATGCCGCGTTCCAGTACGTAGGGGACTCCGTCTGGGAACCACTGTCGCTTCCCGCAGCACCTGCCACGTCGTCCGGTGGCCTGCAGACCGCGGCGGATGCCCTGGTGGAAACGCTGAGCGCCATCGCCCGGCGCCAGCACGAGCACCGTGAACGCACGTCCAGCCGGCTCTCGGCCGTCCTCACGTCGGAATTGCTCCCCGATGACCTCGTCGAACTGGCCACGTACTACCTGGCGAAGGCCCAGCGAGACCTCGGGCTGACCGACGCTTCGCGTCGCGGGATGCAGCGCGTCGCCTCGGCAGGGGGTCGGCTCGCGCCCGCCGCTCGGCGCGGCCTGGCACACCTGAGCCGACTGTCCGGAGACTTCCCGACCGCGGTCGAAGCCGCGGAGAGGCTGGGCTGGGAGGGGCGGCACCATCGGGTGCTGGGAGACGTGTGGTGGGTGCAGGGCGACATGGAGCGGGCGGAAGCCGCCTACCTGGCGGGCCGGAGCGAAGCCGAGGAGCACGGTGTGGTCGGCGAGACCGCCATGGTGCAGGCGCATCTCGCCTTCGCTGTCTCCTTCTCCGACCCGCTTCGGGCCGATGACGAACTCGATCTGGCGGAAAGGCTGTTGTCTCACCTCAGCCTGCGCTCCAGCGAGGTGACCGCTCGTATCGCCGTGCTCGTACGCGATGCCGGGTTCGCCGCCGACCTGCCCGACCGGGCAGCCGTGCTGCTCGCCGATATCGGTGTCTCCGGCATTCCCTACGCCGCCTCGAAACTGCAACTGGCCCTGTGCTTCCACTACGCAGTCCTCAACGCCGAGGACGACCTCGCCACCGCGATCACCCGCCTGCGTGAACTCACGCAGAGCGGCGACTACGCCTACTACGCCGACATCGCCCACTTCATGGCCGGACTTCCGCTTCCCGAGCACACCGCGCGAGCACGGTGGATCGAAGGAGAGCAACAGACCCGCGAACGATGGCACCACCTGGTCAGGACTCGTCGCCATCACCTCGCCACGACTCGTTAGGCTTTCTCCACACATGCGCAGATCGCTGGTCAACGAGCCGCGATTACGATCGCCGGTCATGGACTGGCTGGAGCGCACCGCCAATCTGAGGCAGTGGACCAGAAGCGGGACCCGCGCTCCGCGGGAGGATGATCGCCTGGCTCGACCTCGCGGCGCGAGGGGAGACCGAAGTGGTGACGTCGCCGATGACTCTGGTCGAGGCGTGCGACGACAGAACGACGGAACGGCGCTGGGGCTGGGTACTGTCCCGGCTTCAGGTCGTCGACATCGGGAAGGACGAGGCCCGTCAGGCACGCCGGCTCCTGGCGGGCGCCGAGTTGCACGGCCACAAGTACGCGATCGAGGCGCTTCGGGCGTCGACGACCTGGAGAAGCTGGTCCCGGACACGATCGTCGTCGAGAAGGTGTGACCCGACCCGCGCTCCTCAAGGGCCTGCAGCCGGGATGGCACCAGCCTGGGAGTGGGACATCCTGCACGGCTTCGGCTGGGCTCCCCCTCCCCGTCTCACGGTTGCCCGGTGGTTCGGTGGTGGGGGCTCAGGGGGTGAAGGCTTCGCGGAAGCGGGCGAGGGCGGACTCGGGGGTTTCGGAGGCCCATGCCTCCATCGCGATCGTGCCCTCGTATCCGAGCTCCTTCAGGGCGCGGGCCACGGCGGGGTAGTTGATCTCCCCGGTTCCGGGTTCGCGGCGGCCGGGGACGTCGGCCACCTGGATCTCGCCGATCAGGTCCAGCGCGTGCGCCCGGCGGACCAGTTCGATCAGGTTCCCCTCGCCGATCTGGGCGTGGTAGAGGTCCAGGTTCATCCGCAGCCCCGGCCGGTCCACCGCCTGGACCAGGGCCAGGGTGTCGGCGGCCGTCGCGAACGGCACTCCGGGGTGGTCGACGGCCGTGTTGAGGTTCTCCAGCGTGAAGACCACGCCGGCGCTCTCGCCCAGCTCCGCGATCCGGGTGAGCGTGCGGTGGGCGGCGATCCACATCGCGCCGGTGACCTCCCCGGTCACGGGCGACACGGGCAGGCCCTGGCCGTCCAGTCCCGTGCCGTGCAGATTCAGCCGGGGGCAGCCCAGTTGCTCAGCCGCCCGGACCGACTCCTCCGCCGTGCGCAGGAGTTCGGCCGCGCCCGCCTCGTCGGTCAGGCTGCCCCGGACGTACCCGGTCATGGAGGAGAACTCGGCCGGGGTGCGGGCCAGGGCTTCCAGGTCGTGCCGGGTCCAGTCCCAGATCTCCACCTGGAACCCGGCCTCGTGCACGCGCCGCACCCGCTCGCGCATCGGCAGATCCAGGAAAACCATCTCGGCGCAGACGGCCAGTTCGTACATTCCCCAGCACCCTTCCGGAAGCCTTGCCGGCATCGCTGCTTGAACGTTCTAGTCGCTAGAACGTTCCAGTCATGCCGCTCATGTGCAGCAGTACGCCAGTCGGCGTTCCGTCCTGTCAAGCCTTCGGCTCCGGCACCCGGTCAGCCCGTCATAGAACGTTCTATAGTCGGGGTCGGCGAGACGGTCGTCGCGTATGCGGAGGGAGGGGGCGCCGGTGTCACTCACCCCCGCTGTTCCGGACGGGAAGCGGCCCACGCTCGCGGACGTCGCGGCGCGAGCCGGCGTGTCCACGGCTCTGGTGTCCATCGTGATGCGCGACGCCAAGGGCGCCGGCGCCGCCACCCGCGAGCGCGTGCTTCAGGCCGCGCGGGAGATCGGTTACCGGCCCGACGCGCGGGCGCGGCTGCTGCGCAGCCGGCGTTCCCGGCTGATCGGGGTGCAGTTCGGTCTGCAGCATCCGTTCCACGCCGACCTGGTGGAGGGCGTCTACGCGGCGGCCGAAGCGGCCGGCTACCAGATCGCGCTGAGCGCGGTGACCGCCGGGCGCAGCGAGCAGCGTGCCGTCGAGACGCTGCTCGCCGACCGCTGCGAGGCGCTGATCCTGCTCGGTCCGCAGGCCCCCGCCGCCCGCCTGGCGGAACTCGCCGGGCAGCTGCCGGTCGTCTCCGTGGCCCGGCGGTTGCGGCCGTCGGGCTCGGGACCCGAGGTCGTGCGGACGGCCGACGACGAGGGGGCCCGGCAGGCGGTGGACCATCTCGTCGGCCTCGGCCACCGGGACGTCGTCCATGTCGACGGCGGTCGCGCGCCCGGCGCCGCCGGCCGGCGCCGTGGGTACCGCACCGCCATGAACCGGCACGGCCTGGGCGCGCACCTCCGGGTCATGCCCGGCGGGCCGACCGAGGAGGCGGGCGCCGCGGCCGCCCGCGCCCTGGTGACCGCGGGCCCGCGCCCGACCGCCGTGCTCGCCTTCAACGACCGCTGCGCGAGCGGCGTCCTCGACGTCTTTCTGCGCGCCGGCGTCGCCGTTCCCGGGGACGTCTCGGTCGTCGGCTTCGACGACAGCCGGCTGGCCCGCCTGGCCCACATCGGCCTGACGACCGTCGGGCAGGACGTCGCCCGCCTCGCCCGCCTGGCCGTCGGCCGGGCCGTCGCCCGCGTGGAGGGGGGAGCCGCCTCGGGCGGGACGGGCGCGGTGGAGGACGTCGTCCCTCCCCGTCTCGTCGTCCGCGGGACGACGGCCCCGCCCCGCTGAGCCTCGGCGTCCGTCGCGGCGCGGTCCGGGTGGCCGTCCTGCCGCTCTCCGGGCGCCCGTCGTGGCGTCAGTGGGCTTCCTCCGGCTCCCCCGGTGTGGGGGGAGGAACGTATCTGCCGTCGTCGAACGGCGTGAACCACGACCTGAAGGCCGTCGAGGTGACTCCCGGTGCGGCTCTGGTGGGGGCTTCGTCGCTTCCCTCGGCCGAGTCGTCGTAGAGCCACTCGTTGCCCGTGCCCCCGTACGCGTCGTGGACCTCGTGGACCTCATAGACCTCATCGACCTCGTTGACCTCGTAGACGTGGTCCGTGAACGCGTCGAGCGCGGCCGACACCTCGTCGTCGAGGAGCCCGTGCAGCTCCAGGGTCGTGGTCGCCTGGTTCAGGAGGAACCTCAGGGCGATCTCCTCGGCGACGCAGTTCAGGCGTCGGAAGCTTCCGTCGGTGAAGCGGGTGGTCAGGGCGATCACCGTCACCAGGAACCGGCGCGCGAAGCGGGCGTCGTACTGGAGGGCGTAGCGGTCGGGGAGGCGTTCCAGGTGCCACAGGGGGCCTTCGCACTCCGCGACGCTGGCGTCCTCCTGGGCCAGCACCTGGATGTCCTCGAACAGCTCCTCCACCAGGATGTCGGTCGCGTAGACCAGGGCGCCGGCGGCGAGTCTGGCGCCCTCGGCCCCTTCCCCCGCCGCCCCGCCTCCGGCGGCCCCGGCGGCTCCGGCGGCTCCGGCTGTTCCATCGGCCCCATCGGCCCCATCGGTGCCATCGGTGCCATCCGCCCCGCCGGCTTCGGCTGGTCGTTCGGAAGCGCGGGCGCCGAACATCGTCAGGGGGAAGGAGCGCAGTTCTTCGGCCATGGCCAGGATCCGGGTGCGTACGGCCGTCGCGCTCTCGCCGTCGTCCCGGCCGGCGTCGTGGCCCTCGTCGGCGTCCTCGGGGGGCAGGGCCGCCATGTGGCGGGCCTTGCGGGCGGCCGGGTCGTCGGGCGGGGCGTCCGGGCCCTCGGCCGCGTCGAGGCTGGCCCGGGCCCGGTCCTGGTGCAGCTCGACCTCGCACCGCTCGATCGTCCAGTCGGCCAGCAGCTCGGTGCGTTCCAGCAGCTCGTCCACGAGCACCTGCACCGAGTCCTCCGCGAACTCCAGCGCCGGAGCGTCCACGACGACCTTCAGAAGGGCCCCGCCGGGGTGGACGGACACGATCGTGTCGAGGAGGTCGACCTTCACGCCGTCGGGCCCCTCGACGGCCCGGACGGAGTCGAAGCCGTCCTCGATGAGCGCCACGGCGCCGGCCCGTTGAAGCGGATCCATCTCCGGAGTGCCCTCCGGGATGCAGGTGTCCACGGTCACTACGTACGTCACGTGACCGAGCCTGTCAGGAGAGGGGCTCCCCGCGCGAGGGAGCGGTTCGGTCGGCGAAGTGAAATCCGGTCTGCGCGGTCCGGCCGGCCGGACATCACGCCACAAGTGTGCCGGATGCAGAAAATCAGTCGAAGTAAACAAGGCGTCAAACAGTCGCGGCCTCCGCCGCTCCCCCGGCGCCAAAACCCCAGGTCAGTAGCGCGCGGTCGCGCATTCTCCGCCGTGCGGCGGTGGGTGTCGGCGCGGTGCGTGCCGAAGAGCGCACGCGGACGGCTGCCTCGAACCGACCACCTCAGGCCATACTGGAGGCAATGACGAAGCCAGCTGCACAGAAGCGCTACTTGCCTACCAGCCCCTTCAAGGCTCCGGTCGCCCCACCGCCCAAGCATTTCGCCGTGGGCGACCAGGTCACGCACGACATGTACGGCCTCGGCCGCGTGATCGGCATCGAGGACGGCATCGCGGCGCTCGTGGATTTCGGGTCGGCCCAACTGCGGATCTTGAGTCCGTACGCCAAAATGAGCAAGCTGTAGTACCGCTGTGCCCGGTCACGGCACGCCAGGCCCCTGAGTGGGCCTGTATCGAAGGGGAGACCTCTCATAGACCTGACCTCGCTGTTCTCCGCCCCGGAGGGGGCCCTCTCGCACTCCGCCGCGGCCTCGCCGCCTCCGGTGACGAACCCGTTCCAAGCTCCGGACTTCGGGGATGACGAGACTTTCGCGGCCTCCTTCGGTGCCGAGGACGCGGACCCGTCCGGCTCGAGTGCGAGCACGGCCCGCCGCAGGGCGAGCTAGTCCGGACCGCTACGTTCACGGCCGTTCAGGCGGGATGCCGAGCAGACCGCCTCCTGGGCCGTCCGGCCATGAACGCAGTACGACTCCGGTGAGGCGCCGCCGGCCACGGCGGTCGCCCCCAGCCGGAAGCCCACCCGCCCCCGCGGCCCGTTCACTCCGTGGACGGTGAACCGGCGGCAGGCCTTCCCATGCTCCGAGGTCGTCGCACTCCTCGAGCGTCCTCGGATGCGCCGAGCGTCCTCGGATGCGCCGAGCGTCTTCTTCGCGCTCCGGGCAGATCTACGTGCGGCTGCTCCGCCCTGTGCGGCGGCTCCACGTCGCCTTGCAGATCCTCGCTGTGCGGCGGCTCCACGCTGTGCCGGGACTCCGCGCTGTGCCGGGACTCCACGGCCGTGCTGCGGCACTGCACCGACATGTCAGGACCCTTCCCGCCCGTGCCGGCCCGTTCAGCCGATCGTCGGCACGGACGACGTCGGCCTGCCCGGCCGGTGAACGGGCAGACGGCCGAACCGGCCGCAGAGAGTGATCCCGATCACAACGGCAGAGCAGGTGAGAAGTCGACTCCCGCCGGACCAGCCGCCTTGTTAGCCTTGGCCATAGCCCGGTCGCTGGTGCATCCCCCGTCGCCAGCGACCGGGTCTTTCGCTGCCCTAGTGGAGACGGATGGCCTGTGACGGGCATCGTTCGGCCATGTCCCGCACCCGGGGGTCCCCGCCCGTCTCCTCGCGTCCCGGTATGACGGCTCCGAGTCCGTCCACCGCGGTGAAGACGGAGGGCACGCGGTGCGCGCACTCTCCGGAGCCGTAACACACCTCAGGGTCCACGGAGACTCTCATACGAGCTGCCTGCCCGCCGGACGGGTCACTCAACCGGCCTCCCCGCCAGGGCCATCCAGTGCGCGACCCGGCGCAGCGTGGTCTCGTCGACGCGGTCGACCAGCGTCCGCACGGCCGTCTCGTCGTCCGGGTCGAGGTCGTAGAGGCCCGCCTTGCTCAGGCCTGCCATGAGGACCTGGTGCCGGCGGTCCTCCAGGCGTTCCGCGTGCCTGGCGTGGCCGGGCCGCGCGGAGTCCTCGGCCGTCGGCGGGACGGCGGGCTCCGGCGCGGGGACGTCGACGGCGTTCGCCGCGGCGAGGTCGAAGCGCTGCCACTCACCGGCGTCGGGACCCCACAGGGCGACCGTCACGTCGTCGCCCCTGGCGCGCTTGACCTGCGTCATCTCGCCGATCGCGTAGAGCACGGGCGTGCGGTCGGGGGATTCGGCGGCGCACCGCCAGGACGCGGACAGCGGGTCGTAGAACATCGCCGCCCAGCGGGGAGTCCCCGGCGGCTGCGGGCTGTGCGGGGGCCGGGTCGAACGGTCCGGGTCTGCCGCCATGGCGCTCACCCCTTCTGCGTCGGCTCGAGTTCCGATGCGGCCGACCATAACTGACGCGTCGTCAGCTCACCAGCCATCAGGTGACCGGGGGGCGGGTTGCCAGGTGGGCGGGTTGCCGGGTGGGCGGTCGTCGTGGAGCCCCGCCGGGCCGTGCGCCCGAGAGGCCGACGGGCCGTCATGCCGAGAGGCCGACGGGCCGTCATGCCGAGAGGCCGACGGACCGTCATGCCGAGAGGCCGACGGACCGTCATGCCGAGAGGCCGACGGGCCGTCATGCCGAGAGGCCGACGGGCGGGGAGGCCCCGGGGGGTGAACGGGTCGACCGGCCGACCAGTCAGGAGGCCGACCGGTTAACGAGGCGGCGAGGCAATGGAGTTCAGACGCCGCCGACGCTCTCGCGGGTGAGCGCCGCTTCCCGGTGGTCGTTGCATCGCGGGAGGGGAGCGTCGTCGGCGCCGGGATGTCTCTGGTGGGCCTGGAGAGCGGCGCTGACCAGCGTCATGAGCAGGTCGATGTCCGTCTCGCACTCCAGATGGACGGTGACCCACGACGAGCCGGGCAGCAGCCGGACGGCCGTGGAGTGTCTCAGGTCCTTCTCGAACCGGCGGATCGCCCTGGCGGTGAGATGCAGGTCGACACTTCGGTCGGAGTGGAAGTGCACGATCTCGACAAGGCCGGAGCGCAACGCCCGGCCGGTGCCGCAACTGGGCCGGCCCTCCGCGAGGTCCGGCCAGATCGCCAGTCGTGTCATGGCACGCGAAGCCGCCGTCATGGCCCCATCATGAGGCGCTCACCGCCCGGCCACCAGAGGTTGAGAAAGGCTTAACCCGGCTGATCGCGGGAGACGGGCACTCTCCGGCACCGATCGTGATCCACCCGGAACCCTCAGTTGTTCCACGACTCGTCGTACGGATCCCCGGGCGTCGGCGCCGGCTTGGCCTGCGTGACCTGCAGGAAAGGGATCGGGCCGTCGTTGACCGGGTCGCGGGCGACGCGCGGGGTGTAGACGCCGGTGACGGTCAGCCAGGCGTCCGGTTGGAGCACCGGGGGAATGCGGCCGCTCAGACCGATCTTGACCGGCTGGGCGTCGGCGGCACAGCAGTTGAGCGCCATGCGGACCAGGTAGGGGGTGCCGTCGTGGCCCAGGGCCACGAAGCCGGTCAGCCGGACCTCCCGGCCGGCGAGGGTGCGGCCGTGGTCGTATACGGCCCGGCCCGCGTAGTCGACGACGCCGAGCGGGAGGGGGTCCGTGGCGGGCAGGGACGGATAGGCGAGGGGCTCCTGCAGGGCCGTGCCGGTGCGGGTCGCGCTGTACGAGCCCAGAGCGGGCGGGGCGACCAGGATCAGCGCCAGGAGGGGCAGGACCAGCAGCCAGGCGACCCGGGGTTCGGGGTGGGAGTGGGCGGCCGGCGCGGGGGCTTGATCGTCGGCCTGCGCCTGGACCTGGGGGACGGCTTGGTGGTGGTGCCGTTTCGTTCTGCGCCGCTCGTACCACCAGGTCGCCAGCGCCGTCACGATGAGAACCACGCCGGCCGCCAGCAGCAGCGGCTGCAGGCCCGCCTTGACGTAACGCAGGTACAGGTCGGTGGCGCCGGCGTGCAGCAGGGCCGCGCCGAGGAGGAAGAGGACGGCCGACTGGGACTGTCGGTTCACAGCAGCACCCACCCTGTGAGCAGCGCCGACGCGATGGCCAGCGCGAAGGTCGCCGGGGCGAAGCGCAGCGCGAAGCCCCGGCCGAACGTGCCCGCCTGCATCGCGAACAACTTCAGGTCGATCATCGGGCCGACCACCAGGAAGGCGAGCCGGGCCGTGAGGGAGAACTGGGTCAGGGACGCGGCGACGAACGCGTCCGCCTCCGAACAGATGGAGAGGATCACCGCGAGGACGGCCAGCGTCAGGACGGCCACCGCCGGGTTGTCCGCCGCCGTGCGCAGCCAGCTCGCCGGGGCGACGGCCTTCAGCGTCGCCGCCGCCATCGCGCCCACGACCAGGAAGCCGCCCGCGTGCATCACGTCGTGGCGGACGGAGTCCCAGAACGCGGCCCCCTTCGTCTCCCCCTCGTGCGGCGCGTGGGCCGGCAGCCGCAGCCAGTCCGTGCGGCCCAGCCGCTGCCACAGCCAGCCCATCGCGCACGCCGCGAGCAGACTGGCGGCGAACCGGGCCAGCACCATCTCGGGGTCGCGGGGGAAGGCCACGGCCGTCGCCGTCAGCACGATCGGGTTGATCGCCGGGGCGGAGAGCAGGAAGGCGAGGGCCGCGGCCGGGGTGACGCCCCGGCGGACCAGCGCACCGGCCACGGGGACCGACGCGCACTCGCAGCCGGGCAGCACCGCGCCCGCGAGCCCGGCGACCGGCACCGCGAGCGCGGGACGCGAGGGCAGCGCGCGGGCGAAGAAGGAGGGCGGCACGTAGACGGCGATGGCCGCCGACAGCAGCACCCCGAGAACCAGGAACGGCAGCGCCTGGACCACCACCGCCACGAACACCGTCATCCAGCTCTGCATCACCGGCGCGGACAGCGCGCGGCGGACCGGGCTCTGCAGCAGCACCATCAGGAGCAGCAGCATGGTCAGCACGAGCGGAGAGCTGAGACGTGCGGGCCGGTCGGACGACGCGACCTCCCCCGCCGCTCCCTGCCCGCCCTGCGGGGCCTGCCCGCCCTGCGGGGCCTGTGGGGCTCCCAGGACCTGGCGGCCCGGTCGGCCCGGTCGGTCCTGTCGGTCCTGCTCGTCCGGCCCGGTGTGAGGGGCCTTGCGGTCCCCGTCGGCGTCCTGCCGGGCCGGGTGCGTGCCCTCCTCGTCGGGGGCCGCTTTGGCGTCGTCGGGGGCCGCTTTGGCGATGGCCACGGGTCGGGCACCTCCGGCTTCCGGGTTCTCCCTGTTGCCTGTTTCTCGCATTCCCTCCCCTTTCATACGAGAGTTCCGCCCTGAGTGTTCACGTCCCTCGTGGAACCTCCCGTCCCGGTGAGGCAGTCTTCTCCCTCGTGGCAAGCGTTCCGAATCAGGGTCAGCCGCCGGGCGCCACCGGCGCGCACATGGTGGTGTGCGGCGACGACGGCCTGGCGCACCGGCTCGCCGCCGAACTGCGGGGCGTGTACGAGGAACAGGTCACGCTCGTCGTGCCGCCCGCCGAGCGCATGGTCCGGCCGCCGGTCGTCGGGCGCGCACGGGCGGTGTCGGCGGCGCTGCTCGACCGGGTGGTCAGCGCGGCCGTCAACCGGGCGGCGGGCAACGGCACGCCGTCCACGGCCACGGGTGAACCCGTGGGCGGCCAGCGCACGTTGGAGGCCGTCGAGGCCACCGAGGCCGTGCTGGCCGAGGCGGGCGTGGAGCGGGCCGCCGCGCTGGCCCTCGTGTACGACGACGACGAGACCAACATCCGCGCCGCCCTCACCGCCCGGCGGCTCAATCCCCGGCTGCGACTGGTACTGCGGCTCTACAACCGGCGGCTGGGCCAGCACATCGAGGAACTGCTCGACCAGGCGGCCGCGTTGGCCACCGGCGACGGCCCGGACTCCCCGGACTTCCCGAACTCCCGCGGGGACGCCTCGACGACCGTCCTGTCCGACGCCGACACCGCCGCGCCCGCGCTCGCCGCGACCGCCGTGGTCGGCACCAGCAAGGTCGTCCAGACGGACGGGCTGCTGCTGCGCGCCGTCGAGCGGCCGCCGTCCGGGGCCGGGGAGACGGGCGAGCCGGGCCGCCCCACGCTCGCGCTGCTGTCCGCGACCGGCGGCGATCCGGCGTTCGCGGACGGTTCCGAGACCAGCGGCGAGCAGGGCCCGCTGCTGCTGCCGGACGCGGCGGCGGTGCGGGAGGCGGCCGCGTCGGGCCGGCGCGGGTCGGTCGTCCTGGAGCAGGTCGCGTACTCGGCCGGGCCGGCGCTGCCCGCCGGACGGGGCGTCGGGGTCATGGCGCCGTTCGCCTCGCTGTTCTCGCGGCGGCTGAGGTGGTCGCTGGCCGGGCTGGTCGGGTGCGTGTTCGCGCTGGCGGTGGCGCTGTGGCTGGCGACCGGGATCCATCCGCTGGGCGCGCTGTACCTGACGCTGCTGGACCTGTTCGCCATCAACGACCCGGCGGTCGGGGCCACCACCCAGCGACAGGTCCTGCAACTCCTGTCCGGGCTGGTCGGGTTGCTGCTGCTGCCGGTGCTGCTGGCGGCGGTGCTGGAGGCGCTCGGGACGTTCCGCGGGGCGGGGGCGCTGCGCCGGCCGCCCCGGGGGCTCGGCGGGCATGTCGTGCTGCTCGGGCTGGGGAAGATCGGCACGCGGGTGCTGATCCGGCTGCGTGAGCTGAACATCCCGGTGGTGTGCGTCGAGGCGGGGCCCGAGGCGCGCGGGCTGGCGGTGGCGCGGCGGCTGCGGGCGCCGGTGGTGCTGGGGGACGTCACCCAGGAGGGGGTGCTGGAGGCCGCGAAGATCCACCGTGCGCACGCGTTGCTCGCGGTGACCAGCTCCGACACGACGAACCTGGAGGCCGCGCTGTACGCGCGCTCGCTGCGGCCCGATCTGCGGGTGGTGCTGCGGCTGTACGACGACGACTTCGCGACCGCCGTGTACCGGACCCTGCGGGCGGCGCATCCGCAGGCGCTGACCCGCAGCCGGAGCGTCTCGCACCTGTCGGCGCCGTCGTTCGCCGGGGCGATGATGGGCCGGCAGATCCTGGGCGCGATCCCGGTGGAGCGGCGGGTGCTGCTGTTCGCCGCGCTGGAGGTCGCGGGGTACGCGCAGTTGGAGGGGAAGACGATCGGGGAGGCGTTCCGGGCCGGCTACTGGCGGGTGCTGGCGCTGGACACCGGGCGGGAGCGGCAGGGTGGGCCGGGGCTGGTGTGGGATCTGCCGGACGGGTATGTCCTGGGGGGCTCGGACCGGGTGGTGCTGGCGGCTACCCGCCGGGGGCTGGCCGAGTTGCTGCGGCGCAGGCGGTAGGGGCCGGGCCGCGCGCCCCCGGCCCGGCGGTTCCCTGGGCCCCGGCCTCTGTCCCCGACCCCGACCCCGACCCCAGCCCTGCCTCCTGAGCACCGTCCCCCGGGGCTCCGCCCCCGAACCCCCGCTCCCAGCAGCGGGGTCGGGAGCCGGGGGGCAGGGGGCAGGGGACAGGGGGTTCAGGAGGGAAGGTGGCGTTGTGCGAACTCCAGTTCCAGGCGGACCTGCTTGATGCGTTCGTCCACCACCAGTGAGCCGTGGCCGGCGTCGTAGCGGTACACCTCGTGCACCGCTCCTCTCGCCTCCAGGCGCTTGACGTAGTTGTCGATCTGGCGGATCGGGCAGCGGGGGTCGTTCACGCCGGCCGAGATGTGGACGGGGGCCCGCACCTTGTCGACGTACGTCAGGGGGGACGAGGCCTCGAAGCGCTCCGGGACCTCCTCCGGGGTGCCGCCGAGCAGGGTGCGGTCCATCGCCTTCAGGGCCTCCATCTCGTCGTGGTAGGCCGTGACGTAGTCGGCGACGGGGACGGCGGCGATGCCCACAGCCCAGGCGTCGGGCTGGACGCCGAGGCCGAGGAGGGTGAGGTAGCCGCCCCAGGAGCCGCCGGTGAGGATCAGCCGGGCGGGGTCGGCGAGGCCGGAGCTGACCGCCCACTCCCGCACGGCCTCGATGTCCTCCAGCTCGATCAGGCCCACCCGGTGCTTCAGCGCGTCCGTCCAGGCGCGCCCGTAGCCCGTGGAGCCGCGGTAGTTGACGCGGACCACCGCGTAGCCGTGGTCCACCCAGGCCGCCGGCGCGGCCGCGAAGGCGTCGCTGTCGTGCCAGGTCGGGCCGCCGTGGATGTCGAAGACGGTGGGCAGCGGGCCGGTGGCGTCCGCGGGCTTCTGCACCAGCGCGTGGATGCGGCCGCCGGGGCCCTCCACCCACACGTCCTGCACCGGCACCGAGCCCGGGGACTTCAGGCCGGGCGGGTCGAGGACCACCTCGCCGGTCGTCGAGCGGACCGCGGGCGGCCGGGCGGCGGAGGACCACAGGTACTCCACGCTGCCGTCCGGGCGGGGGGTCGCCCCGGAGACCGTGCCCGGCGGGGTCGGGATCCGCTCCAGCGCGGCGCTCTCCAGGTCGTAGCGGAACATCTCGCTGCGGGCCTCGAAGCCGTGCACGATGAGCAGGCCCGAGCCGTCCGGGTACCACTCGGCGCTGACGTCGCCGGGCAGGTCCAGGTCGAGATCCGTCTCGGAGCCCGTCGTCACGTCCCAGACCAGGGGCTCCCAGCGGCCGCGGCGCTGGTGGCCGATGAGCAGGCGGGGGTCGCCGTCGACGGGGGCGAAGCCCAGCACCTCCAGGCCCAGCTCGACGGTGCCGCCGCGGGTGTCGTCCAGCTCGGCGACCTTCGTGCCGTCCGGGCGCAGGACGCGCAGCGCGGAGTGCATCGCGTCGCCGTGCTCGGTGTGCTCGAGGGCGATCAGGCTGCCGTCGTGGGAGAGGTCGCCGACGCCCGCGGACTCCCGGTGGCGGTAGAGCTCGAAGGGCGGCTCGCCGGTCCGGGCCACGTGGATCGTCGTGCCCTCCTCGTCGGTGGAGCGGCCGACCACCGCCGTGCGGCCGTCGCGGCCGAGGGCGAGGCCTGCCGGGTAGGAGGCGTCCAGGCCGGGCGTGGCCAGCTCGTCCTCGCCGCCGGCGAAGGACTGACGGCGCCAGACGCCGAACTCGTCGCCGTCCTTGTCGTCGAACCACCAGATCCAGGCGCCGTCGGGGGAGAGCACGCCGTCCGTGGTGCCGTTGGCCCGGTTGGTGACCTGCCGCCGTTCGCCGGTGGCACGGTCCCAGGCGTACAGCTCGTACGTCCCCGTCGCGTTCGACACGAAGAGGGAGTGGTCGGGGGCGTCCTGCGCCCAGTCGGGCAGCGACACCCGGGGCGCCCGGAAGCGCTTCTCCCAGTCAGGCATGTCCTCGTACCGTTCGGGTGCGGCGGACCCGTTGCTCTCAGTCATGGCCCCATACTGCCCGCCCGCGCCCACAAAGAGACGCCGAGGTCCCCAGCCTGTGGACAACTTCCCACCGTCTTCGCACCTGCTTCCCACCTGAGAGGCTCACCCCGCGGGGCGCGGGCCCGTCGCGGCCCCGTACCGTGGGGGGCGTGTACCGGTTTCTGCTGACGCCCCGCTGGTGGGGGATCAACGTCTTCGTGCTGCTGGCCATCCCCTTCTGCCTGTTCATGGGGTCCTGGCAGCTGAGCCGGTTCGAGGCGCGGGTGGACGACCACCGTGACGCGAAGGCGCAGGCCGAGTCCGCCCGCACGGACGCCGCCCGCCCGCTGGCCGAGCTGCTGCCCGTGGACAAGGCGACCTCCGGCAAGCAGGCCACCGCCACCGGCCGCTACGGCAGGCAACTGCTGGTGCCGGACCGGGAGCTGGGCGGCAGGAACGGCTTCTACGTGCTGTCCCTGCTGCGCGTCGACGGCGGCCGGGCGCTGCCGGTCGTGCGCGGCTGGCTGCCGGGCCGGGCCGACGCGGCGAAGGCCCCGGCGGCGCCCGCCGGCGAGGTGACCGTCACCGGCGCGCTCCAGGCCTCCGAGCAGCCCGGCGACGACGGGGTGAGCGACCGGGGCGGCCTGCCGGCCGGGCAGACCGCGGCGATCAGCGCCGCGTCGCTGGTCAACCTGGTGCCCGACGACCTCTACGACGCGTGGATCACCCTCGACACCCCCGGTCCGGGCATGACGGCGGTGCCCGCGAAGGCGGCGTCCGACACGGGGCTCGACCTGAAGGCGTTCCAGAACCTCGGCTACACCGGTGAGTGGTTCGTCTTCGCCGGGTTCGTGGTGTTCATGTGGTTCCGGCTGCTGCGCCGCGAGGTGGAGTCCGTGCGGGACGCGCGACTCGGGATCCTCCCGGAGGAACCCGCGGCCGCCGGCTCGCCGCCCCTCCCCGGCCCGTCCCCGGTCAGCGGGGCGTCGGACCGGGCTCAGGACGACGCGAGCACGCCCGTCCGGTAGATCGTCCCCGCGCACGCGTTCGGCACGGCCGCCTTCGTCGTCACCGAGCCGTCCTCGCCCTTGTACGACACCACGACGCTCCCGTCGGCCGTGCCGTCCTCGGTGTACAGCTGGGCCGTGGCGCCGGAAGCGGTCTCGCCGCCGGTCGGGCCGGTCTGGTCGCTCGGCGTCGGCGAGGGGGAGGCCGTGCCGCCGCCGTCGCCGCCGCCGCCGGCACCACCGGTGGTGGGGCAGGTCTCGGAGGGCGCCCAGGCGAACCTCACCTCGTAGGCGGAGCCGGGGGCGAGGGTGAGCTGGGCGACGTTGAGGGAGGGGTCGGGCAGGCCGGCTGCCACGTCCCCGGAGGCGTGCGCCGCCACGGTGATCTTCGCGGCGTCCGCGGCGCCCTGGGCGTCGTACGTCAGAGAGACGGCGCCGCCGACGGTGCAGGCCCCGGAGGAGGAGTTCTGCACGCGGAAGACGCCGTAGACGATGCCGGCCGCGTCGGGAACGGCGACGGTGGGCTCGGCGGCCGTCAGCTGGGCCGGCAGACAGGCGGGCGCGCTCGCCGCGGAGGAGGCGGTGGGGCCGGTCGGGGTGGCGCCGCCCGTGGACTCCTTGCCCTGACCGGAGTCGGTGGCGCCGCTCTTCCCCGGTTCACCGGTCTTGCCGGAGGAGTCGCCGACCTTGCCCGAGGAGCCGCCGTCGGGGTTCTTGCCCTGATCCACGCCTCCCTGCGCCTGGGATGCCTGGCCGGCGATCGAAGGGTTTGCGTCGGAGCCGCCGGAGTTCGAGACGTGCACGAGGGCGGGGACGGCGGTGCCCAGGAAGAGGGCCGCGGCCGCCATGCCGACGGCCGCCTGCCGCTTGCGGGCCCGCCGGACGGGGACGGCTCGCCGCAGGTGGTCCAGGGCCCCGTCACGGGGCTCCATCTCCTGGACGACGTCGTGCAGCATCCGGCGCAGTGCCAGCTCGTCCGAGTCGAGCCCGTCGAGGCCCTGGTCGTCGAGGCGGTGGTTCACGGTTGAGTTCCCAGCGTGCGATTGCTTCGGCTCTTGTGTGGGCGACGGCGGCTCGTGCCGCGCGAGAGGCTCGTCGCGCTCATGACCGTCGGGGCTGCCGTGGGGGCCCCGCTCTCCGGCTGCTCCGCTCACGCCGGCTCCTCCATGGCGATGCGCAGGGCCGCGATGCCGCGCGAGCCGTACGCCTTGACCGAGCCGAGGGAGACGCCGAGGGTCTCGGCGACCTGGGCCTCGGTCATGTCCGCGAAGTAGCGCAGCACGAGGACCTCGCGCTGGCGGCGCTGCAGGCCCTTCATCGCCTTGATGAGCGAGTCGCGTTCCAGCTGGTCGTAGGCGCCCTCCTCCGCGCTGGCCATGTCCGGCATCGGCTTGGAGAGCAGCTTCAGGCCGAGGATGCGGCGGCGCAGGGCGGAGCGGGAGAGGTTGACGACCGTCTGGCGCAGGTAGGCGAGGGTCTTCTCCGGGTCGCGGACGCGCTTGCGCGCGGAGTGGACGCGGATGAACGCCTCCTGGACGACGTCCTCGCAGGAGGCGGTGTCGTCGAGGAGGAGGGCGGCGAGACCCAGCAGCGAGCGGTAGTGCGCCCGGTAGGTCTCGGTGAGGTGGTCGACGGTGGTGCCGGCCGCCACGGTGTTCTCGGCGGATTCGGCGGTTTCGGCGGTTTCGGCGCCGTCACGCTGGCTGGGGACGCGGGCCGGCCGCGCTGCGGGCATCGGCGCGATCACCGGCATGCCGCCGGGCGCGCCGGACGTGCGGGGTCGCACGACGCCGCGCGGCGGTCGTAGGGCCGCGCCGAGGGGCGCCACCGGGAGTTCGAGTACCTCTGCCACGTCTGTTGGACACACTTCCCCCCGTGGGGGTTGTACGCGTCCGGCGTCTCTTTTGCGTCGGCCAAGGCCCCGCGCGCCCGTCTCATGTGCCCCGCTCTTCCCCTGTATCCCATAGGAACGGGCGTCCCCACGCCCGGACCACGGCGTCCCCATACGCTGTGATCGTTCACACGCCTGCGCACACCGAAGGGTGACCGCAAAGACGCTCCCCGCCCTGTGCACGGTTGCGGAGGGCGGGGAGGAAAATCTTCGGATGCCAAAGGTGTCCGATACAAGTGGTTCGGACCGTCGACCGGCTCACATTGCTTGAAAGATCTTACAATCCGACGAAGCGCTGGTCAGCGCCCTACGCCTCAGGACAGCTCCGCCGCCAGCAGCTCAGCGATCTGCGCCGTGTTCAGCGCGGCCCCCTTGCGCAGGTTGTCGCCGCACACGAACAGCTCCAGCGCCGTCGGGTCGTCCAGGGCCCGCCGCACCCGGCCCACCCACGTCGGGTCGGTGCCGACCACGTCGGCGGGCGTGGGGAACTCCCCGGCCGCCGGGTTGTCGAAGAGGACGACGCCCGGAGCCGTCGCGATGATCTCGCGGGCCCCGTCGACGGTGACCTCGTCCTGGAAGCGGGCGTGGACGGTGAGCGAGTGCGTGGTGACGACGGGGACCCGCACGCAGGTCACCGCCACCGGCAGCCTGGGCAGCCCGAGGATCTTGCGGGACTCGTCCCGCACCTTCATCTCCTCCGAGGACCAGCCGTCCTCGCGCAGCGACCCCGCCCACGGGACGACGTTCAGCGCGACCGGCTCCGGGAACGGCCCGGTGTTGTCGCCGACGGCCCGCCGCACGTCGCCCGGGTGCGTGCCCAGCTCGGTGCCGGCGACCAGCGCGATCTGCTGCCGCAGCGTCTCCACCCCGGCCCGCCCGGCCCCGCTCACCGCCTGGTACGAGGACACCACCAACTCGCGCAGCCCGTACTCGGCGTGCAGCGCGCCCAGGGCGACGATCATCGACAGCGTCGTGCAGTTGGGGTTGGCGACGATCCCGCGCGGCCGGTTGCGCACCGTGTGCCCGTTGACCTCGGGGACCACCAGCGGGACGTCCGGGTCCATCCGGAAGGCGCCGGAGTTGTCCACCACGACCACGCCCCGGGCGGCGGCGACCGGCGCCCAGTGCGCGGCGACCTCGTCGGGCACGTCGAACATCGCGACGTCGACCCCGTCGAAGACCTCCTCCGACAGGGCCAGCACCTCGACCTCCTCGCCGCGCACGGCCAGCTTGCGGCCGGCCGAACGCGGCGAGGCGACGAGTCTGATCTCGCCCCAGACGTCGGCGCGCTGGGACAGGATCCGCAGCATGACCGTGCCGACCGCCCCGGTCGCCCCCACGACCGCGAGCGTCGGTCGGCGCGTTGCCGAGATCAACGCCCGGTGCCCCCGTAGACGACGGCCTCGTCGCTGTCGGAGTCGAGCCCGAAGGCGCTGTGCACGGCCCGCACCGCCTCGTTGACGTCGTCGGCGCGGGTCACGACCGAGATGCGGATCTCGGAGGTCGAGATGAGCTCGATGTTGACGCCCGCGTCGGCCAGCGCCTTGAAGAAGTCGGCCGTGACGCCCGGGTTGGTCTTCATCCCGGCGCCGACCAGGGAGATCTTGCCGATCTGGTCGTCGTAGCGCAGCGAGTCGAAGCCGATGCCGGCCCGGTTCTTCTCCAGGGCGTCGATGGCCTTGCGGCCCTCGGCCTTGGGGAGCGTGAAGGAGATGTCCGTCAGGCCGGTGGAGGCCGCGGACACGTTCTGCACGATCATGTCGATGTTGATCTCGGCGTCGGAGATCGTGCGGAAGATCGCGGCGGCCTCGCCCGGCTTGTCCGGCACGCCGACGACCGTGACCTTGGCCTCGGAGGTGTCGTGCGCGACACCGGAGATGATGGCCTGCTCCACCGGCTTGTCCCCTTGCTCGATCGGTGCACTGCTGACCCACGTGCCCTCGTGTCCGCTGAAGGACGACCGGACGTGGATCGGGATGTTGTAGCGGCGGGCGTACTCCACACAGCGGTGGAGCAGCACCTTGGAGCCGGAGGCCGCGAGCTCCAGCATGTCCTCGAAGGCGATCCAGTCGATCTTGCGCGCCTTCTTCACCACGCGCGGGTCGGCGGTGAACACGCCGTCCACGTCGGTGTAGATCTCGCAGACCTCGGCGTCGAGCGCGGCGGCCAGGGCCACGGCCGTGGTGTCGGACCCGCCGCGTCCCAGCGTGGTGATGTCCTTCTTGTCCTGGCTGACACCCTGGAACCCGGCGACGATGGCGATGTTGCCCTCGTCCAGCGCGGTCCGGATGCGACCCGGCGTGACGTCGATGATCCGGGCTTTGTTGTGGACCGAGTCGGTGATGACGCCTGCCTGGCTGCCGGTGAACGACTGGGCGCTGTGGCCCAGGTTTTTGATCGCCATCGCCAGCAGGGCCATGGAGATCCGCTCTCCGGCGGTCAGCAGCATGTCGAATTCCCGGCCGCTGGGCATCGGTGACACCTGCTCGGCGAGATCGATCAGCTCGTCCGTCGTGTCGCCCATCGCGGAAACGACGACGACCACCTGGTGGCCGTTCTTCTTCGCTTCCACGATCCGCTTGGCGACGCGCTTGATGCCCTCGGCATCGGCTACGGAGGAGCCTCCGTACTTCTGCACGACAAGGCCCACGTGCGCTCCTCGCTCAGTTTGTCTCTTTGCCGCACATACGCCCTTGTACTGCGGTCGGCTCAGTCTAACGAGCGCCCGAAATCCGCCCCCCGGGTACCGCATGATGAGACTCGCGGACCTGCGGAGGACGCACGGACGCCCGTCGTCGGGTCTTCCCTGCCCACTGACGCCGAAGTGATAGCTGTGAATTAAGTTTCAAGCACTATCGTGCGGCTGTGCATGTACTCCTGGTGGAAGACGACGAACCGGTCGCCGAGTCGCTCCGGCGCGGTCTGATGCGCTACGGCTTCGAGGTCGACCGGGTCGCCACGGGCGCCGCCGCCCTCGCCCACGCCGGCCCCTACGACGTCGTCCTGCTGGACCTCGGCCTGCCCGACACCGACGGCCTGGACGTCTGCAAGGCCCTGCGCGACCGCGGCAGCGTGCCGATCATCGTGATCAGCGCCCGCAGCGACGAGACGGACCGCGTGGTCGGCCTGGAGCTGGGCGCCGACGACTACGTGTCCAAGCCGTTCGGGGTGCGTGAGGTCATCGCGCGGATACGGGCGGTGCTGCGGCGCGTGCAACCGCGTCCGGCGGGGACCGTCGCCGTCCCGGACCGCTACGGGTCCCGGCTGACCGTCGACCGCAAGGCGGCCCGCGTCCACGTGGACGGCGCCGAGGTCGCGCTCGCGCCGAAGGAGTACGACCTGCTGTCCTTCCTCACCGAGGAGCCGGGCGCGCTGATGTCCCGCGAACAGATCATGGAAGCGGTCTGGGACGCGAACTGGTTCGGCCCGACGAAGACGCTGGACGTGCACGTGGCCGCGCTGCGCCGGAAGCTCGCCGGGGTCGTCGTCATCGAGGCGGTGCGGGGGGTGGGCTTCCGCCTGGAGATCGTCGAGGACGCCGCACGCCAGGGCGTCGAGGACACCGGCCCCCGGGGCTGAGGACGGCGGATCCTCATGAACCGTCAGCTCATCCGCAGCTACATCCTGATCGTCGCCGTCGCCATCCTGCTGTTCACCGTGCCGGTGGCCTTCACCCTCACCCAGCAGCTGCGGGACGACACCGAACTGTCCGTCCTGCGCGAGGCCGACACCATGGCGCTGCTGCTGGGCAACGGCGACCGCATCTCGTGCGAGGCCCTGACCGAGGTGGCCCAGGCCTACGGCGACAAGACCCCCGGCGACGTCCAGGCGACCCCCACCCGCACCTGCGCCCCCGGCCTGCCCCGGCCCGCCGAGGACGCGGCGCTGACCCGGGCCGTGCGGCACGACTCCCCCAGCACGGACTGGGGTTCGGACTTCATCTGGGGCAGTCGGCTGACGGTCACCGTGCCCGCGCGAGGGGAGGCGGCGGTCCGGATCGTCTACTCGACCTCGGACATGACCCGGCGGCTGTGGCAGATCTGGGGCTTCCGGGCCGGGCTCGCCGTCATCGTCCTGGCGGCGGCCGCGGCGATCGGCGCGTTCGCCGCCCGCCGGATCACCGCGCCGCTGCGCGCGCTCAACTCCATGGCGAGCAGGTTCAGCGACGGGGACCTGACCGCCCGTTCCCCGGTCACGGGCCCGCCGGAGACGCGGACGCTGGCGCGCACCCTCAACCAGGGCGCGGAGCGCCTGGACACCCTGGTCGACTCGCAGCGCGTCTTCGTGGCCGACGCCTCGCACCAACTGCGCACCCCGCTCACGGCGTTGCGCCTGTCGCTGGACAACATCGCGGACGGCGTGGACGACGAGTCGGTCCGGGAGGACGTGGAGCAGGCGACGGCGGAGGTGGTCCGCATGAGCCGGCTGGTGAACGGCCTGCTGGTGCTGGCCCGGGCCGAGGCGAAGGTGACGGCCGCGGAACCGCTGCCGCTGACGGACATCGTGTCCGAACGGCTCACGGTGTGGAGACCGGCCGCCGACGAGCGCGGAGTCACCATCGCGCTCAGGGGGAGTGGTGTCGACGGCCGGCCGTCTGTGCTGGCCGGCCCCGGTCATCTGGAC
Organism: Streptomyces rishiriensis; assembly: GCF_003112535.1. GTDB lineage: Bacteria > Actinomycetota > Actinomycetes > Streptomycetales > Streptomycetaceae > Streptomyces > Streptomyces rishiriensis. The sequence goes on from NZ_BEWA01000013.1 coordinate 202,909, forward strand.
CAGGTGCTGGACAACGTGCTCTCGAACGCCCTGGAGGTGTCGCCGGACGGCGGGACGATCACCGTCCGTGTGGAGTCCGGGGCGGGGGAAGCGGTCCTGTCCGTGGCGGACGAGGGACCGGGCATGCCGGACGCGGACAAGGCCCGCGCCTTCGACCGCTTCTGGCGTGGTCAGGGCCTGACCGGACGCTCCGGCTCCGGGCTCGGCCTCGCCGTCGTCAGACAGCTGGTGACCGACGACGGCGGGACGGTGACCCTGACGGACGCCCCCGGCGGCGGGCTGTGCGTCCGCATCGCGCTGCGGGTCGCCCAGCGGACGGGGTGAGCCGCGGCGGTCAGCCCTCGGGCATCGCCGAGGAGTGGTGGTTGACGATCAGCCACGTGCCGCCGCGCTTCTCGTACTCGTAGGTGTAACGGGCCTGGACGACGCGCTTCTTCCCGGTGGCGGGGTCGGTCAGGGTGAACTCGTAGACGCCCGTGTCGAGGGCGGAGTCGGCGTCGAGGACGTTGACGATCGTGCGGACCTTCTTGCCGACCGGCTTGTTCCGCAGGAAGTGCTCGAAGTAGTCGACGATGCCGGCGCGGTCGGTTCTGACCTTGTTGGACACGGTGGGCAGCAGGACCGCGTCCTTGGCATAACGGTCGGCCACGACCTCGGCGTCACCGGTCCGCAGCGCGGCGTTCCAGCCGTCGAAGAGGGCGGCGATCTGCTTCTTGCCGGGCTTGGCGGGGTGGGCGGACTTCTCGGGGCCGGCCGCGCTGACCCCGGCCGAGACCGTCGCCGCGGTGACGACGGCGGTGGCGGTGACGAGGGCGGCGCGTATGCGGGTCTTGCGGGTCATCGCAACTCCTGTGCGGCTTGGTGCTGTTGTGATGACCCAAGACTCGCGGCCGGCCCGACAGGGCCCGTGCAGCCGCCGTACAGGGGACGTCCAACACCTTGCCAACTCTCGGAACGGCGACGCGGGAGCCCGCCCGCTCCCGGGGACACGGTGCGGCCGTCCGCACCGTGCCGCCTCAGTTCCGCACCGTGCCGCCTCAGCTCCTGACGCCGCCGAGCCCCAGCTGTCCGCCGATCTCCTCCGCCATCACACGGCCCGCCTCGAACTCCAGCGTCTCGTCGCCCAGCGGCGACTGGTCGGTGTCGAGACCGTCCAGTTCCTCCAGGGGCTGGTCCAGACGGATATGGGCGAGCACCGAGTGCAGGGCGCGCAGGGTCGCCGAGGCCGTGGAGCCCCAGTTGGAGAAGTAGGAGAACTGCCACCACCACAGGGCCTCGGTGGTGCGGCCCGCCCGGTAGTGGACCATGCCGTGGCGCAGGTCGGCGATGACGTCCGCGAGATCGTCGGAGATCCGGGCCGGCACGGGCGCCTTGCGGGGCTCGTAGGGGTCGAAGACCTCGGAGTAGACGTCGACCGGCTCCAGGAGGCGGGCCAGGTTCTCCCGCAGTTCGTCCGCGTCCGGCTCGAAACCCGGGTCGGGCTCGTAGCGCTCGTCGGGGAGGATGTCCTCGTGGGCGCCGAGACGGCCGCCGGCGAGCAGCAGCTGGGAGACCTCCAGCAGCAGGAAGGGGACCGCCCAGCCCGGCTCGTCGCCCTTCGCCACCTCGGTGACGGCCACCAGGAAGCTCTCGATCTGGTCCGCGATCTGGACGGCGAAGTCGTCCGGGTTCTGCTCGGTCGCGTGCAGCGTGGCGTCAGACATCTAGGAGTCGTCTCCCCTCGAAGGCGCGGCCGAGGGTCACCTCGTCCGCGTATTCCAGGTCGCCGCCCACAGGGAGGCCGCTGGCCAGGCGGGTGACCTTCAGGCCCATGGGCTTGATCATGCGGGCGAGGTACGTGGCCGTGGCCTCGCCCTCCAGGTTCGGATCCGTGGCCAGGATCAGTTCCGTGACCGTGCCGTCGGCCAGCCGCGCGAGGAGTTCCCTGATCCGCAGGTCGTCGGGACCGACCCCCTCGATGGGGCTGATCGCGCCGCCCAGGACGTGGTACTTGCCGCGGAACTCGCGCGTGCGCTCGATCGCGACGACGTCCTTCGGCTCCTCCACCACACAGATGACGGAAGGGTCGCGGCGGCTGTCGCGGCAGATGCCGCACAGCTCCTCCTGCGCCACGTTGCCGCAGGTGGCACAGAAGCGGACCTTCGCCTTGACCTCCAGGAGGGCGTGCGCGAGGCGCCGTACGTCCGTGGGCTCCGCCTGCAGGATGTGGAAGGCGATCCGCTGCGCGCTCTTGGGACCGACGCCGGGCAGTCGCCCCAGCTCGTCGATGAGGTCCTGGACCACGCCTTCGTACAACGGACTGCCGTCCTTCCTGGGGTTCCTTGCCGTACGTACGGTAGTCGGCCGGGGCCGGTCCGCGTAAGGGCGGACCGGACTGCGGTCGGGCTAGAAGGGCAGACCCGGGATGCCGCTGCCGCCGCCCAGGCCCTGGGTCAGCGGGCCGAGCTTCTGCTGCTGCAGCGTCTGCGCGTTCTCGTTGGCCGCCTGGACGGCCGCGACGATCAGGTCGGCGAGGGTCTCGGTGTCCTCCGGGTCGACGGCCTTCGGGTCGATCCGCAGGCCCCGCAGCTCGCCCGAGCCGGTCACGGTCGCCCGCACCAGGCCGCCGCCCGCCTGCCCGTCGACCTCCGTGTTCGCCAGCTCCTCCTGAGCGCGGGCCAGGTCCTGCTGCATCTTCTGGGCCTGCTGGAGCAGCTGCTGCATGTTGGGCTGGCCACCACCGGAAATCACGATCAGCTCCTGTGTCTACGACTGTCGGGCGTGCCTCCGAGCGGGTTTCACCCCGCTCGGCACGAGCCTACGTGGTCTGTGCGGGTGTCGCCCCAGCACTCTTTCGAGTGAGTTACGCGGGCGGTCTATACCTGATCAAGGCCCACTTCCAGGGTGGAAAGGGATGAAACCTTCCTCTCAGCCACCCATTGGGAGGTAGGAAAGGTCCGGCGCAGCGGCATCGGCGTCGCGGGTGTCACGCAACGTGATCGGTCGGGATCGGTCGGCGTCATCGGGACCGGTCGGGATCCGTCGGTCGGGATCAGTAGGGAGTGCCGGGTGGTTCAGCAGCCGGAGATGCAGCCCGAGGGTCCGCCCCAGGACGGGCGGGGTGAGGGCGCGGCCGGGCTGCGGCCGGGCGACCTGACCGGGCGGGCGCTGCCGCTCGGGGACTGGGGGGAGCCCGCGGAACGGCTGGACGAGCTGTACCGGTGGGTGGAGCGCGGCGCGCTGGAGACCGCCGCCTGGTATCTCGCCGACCGGGTGTGGAAGCGGCGCGGCGCCCGGGTGCTGCGCACCGGGGCGGCGGCCGGGGCGGTGTGCGGGGCCGCGCTGCCGTTGCTGGACCTCACCCGGGTGATGGGCGGGGTGGCTCCCTGGGGCTATCTGGCCCTGCTGCTGGCGGTGGCCTGTGTTGCGGTGGACCGGTTCTTCGGGGTGACGTCCGGCTGGATGCGGGACGTGGCCACCGCGCAGGCCGTGCAGCGCCGGCTGCAGGTGCTGCAGTTCGACTGGGCGTCCGAGAGCGTCCGGGAGGTGCTGGGCCCGGCCGAGGGCACGGCGAGCGAGGCCGCGGAGCGGTGCCTCGGGGTGCTGCGGCGGTTCTCGGAGGACGTCACGGACCTGGTGCGCGCGGAGACGGCCGACTGGATGGTGGAGTTCCGGGCCGGTCCGACGACCATGGGCGTCCAGGCCGCGATCGCCTCCGGCGGCCGGCCGGACGCCGGCGGGGGCCCCGGCCGCTTCCCCTCCCCGCCCGGGGTCAACGCCCGCCCCAACATGCCCCGCCAGCGGCCGCCGGAGCCTCGGTGAGGGGCGAGCCTCGGTGAGGGGCGGGAGCGGGGCGGAGCACAGGACCGGAGGGGCCGCTCAGTCCCTGGTGTAGGTGAGCTTCTCGCCCGTTCCGGTGTTGGTGCGCTGGAGTCTGCCGTCGGCGAGGAGGGTGATCTCGGAGGCGGCGCCGGGGCTGCAGGAGGAGAGCGGACGGCCCGTGGTGACTTCGGAGGGACCGATCCGCAGCGGGCCGTCGGCGCCCGGCGCCCGGGTGAGGGCGGCGCTGAACTCGCAGTGGTACGCCTTCCCGTCGGCGACGAGAGCGAGCACGGCGTCGCCGACCCCGCCCTGGGTGATGGTCAGCCTGCGGGTGTTCGTGCCGCTCTCGTTCTCGATCGTGGTCGTCCAGGCGCCGAGGAAGGCCGCCGGCACCCCGCCGGCCGAGGAGGACGGGGAGGCGGACGGCGTCCCGGAGGCGGACGACGAGGGCGGCTTCGAGGCCGCCGCGGAGGGGGTCGTGGAGGCGGAGGCGCCGGCCGTCGGGCCGCCCCCGGAGTCGCCGTCGCCGTTCATGAACGCGTACACCGAGCCGCCCGCCGCGATGGCGACCACCAGGGCGACCAGGACGAGCAGCAGCGTGGTCCGGGCGCTGCGCCGCGGCGGCTCCTGGGCGCCGGCGGGGTCGGCCGGTCCGTAGGGGGCGTAGGGCGGCGCGGCCGCGCCCGGACCGCCCGCGCCCTCCGCGTAGGGGTTGTACGGAGCCGGGATGCCGGGCGCCGCGGACCAGCCGTCCGACGGTCCGGGCGCATGCCCGTGGCCGGGGGCCGGCTGGGGATGCTGCTGGGCGTGGCCGTACGCCGGGTGCGCGAGGGTGTCCGAGCCGGGCGGGGGCGTCTGCGGCGGGATGCCGTCGGGGCCCGCGACCAGCGTGCGGCGGTGGTCCGGCGCGAGCATGTCGCCGCGCGGCCCGGAATGCTCCTCGGCGGCCGCCGCGAACCCCGTCCGGTGTCCGAACCGGCCGGCCGGGAGACCGGCGGCCGGGCCTTCGGCGTTCCCCGTGCTCTCGGGGTTCTCGGGGTTCTCGGGGTCCTCCACCTCCAGGAGCCGCACGGCGTGCCGGCCGAGCTGGGCCACCAGCGCGCTGGGCAGCCACGGGTCGCGGGAGCGGCCGTCGGAGACGGTGTCGTCGACGCCGGTGAGCTCCAGGACGCGGGCGAGGGAGGGACGGGCGGCCGGGTCCTTGCGCAGACAGGCGCGGACCAGGTCGGCGACGCCCTCGGGGACGCCCGCGAGATCGGGCTCGTCCTCGGCGATGCGGAACATCAGCGCGTGCGCCCCGTCGTCGGGGGCGCCGAAGGGCAGGACGCCGGTCGCGGCGTAGGCGATGACCGAGCCGAGGCAGAAGACGTCGCTGGCCGGGGTGACCCCGTCGCCGCGCACCTGCTCGGGCGCCATGAAGCCGGGCGAGCCGATGACCGCGCCGGTCTGGGTCAGCCCGCTGTCGCCGGTCACGCTCTCCAGCGCCCGCGCGACGCCGAAGTCGATGACCCGGGGCCCTTCGATGGTGACCATCACGTTCGACGGCTTCAGGTCGCGGTGGACGATGCCGGCCGCGTGGATGTTGGTGAGCGCGTGGGCGAGCCCGGCGGCCAGGATGCGCACCGACCGCTCGGGCAGCGGACCGTGGTCGTGGCTCACCACCTGCTGCAGGCTCGGCCCGGCGACGTAGCCGGTGGCCACCCAGGGCACGGCGGCCTCGGTGTCGGCGTCGAGGACGGGGGCCGTCCAGAAGCCGCCGACCCGCTGGGCGTTGCGCACCTCCTGGCGGAAGCGCGCCCGGAACTCCTCGCGCGCGGCCAGTTCGCGCCGGACCAGCTTCACGGCGACCGTGCGCCCCCGGTCCGAGCGGGCGAGGTACACCCGTCCCATCCCGCCCGCCCCCAGCCGCGCGAGCAGCCGGTAGCCGCCGATGCGCTGCGGGTCCCCGGGACCCAGCTTCTCCATCGCAGCGCCGCCTTTCCGCCACATGTGTGATCGGGACATGTGTGTGGAGGCGAGAATAATCCGGTCGTTCGGGGGATAGGGCGGCGCGGTGTCTACGGTTCCGTAACAGGCGGCTCCAGCCCGTCCAGCACCTTGGACAGGCGTTCCAGGACGTGGACGGCCCCGGCCAGCTCCGCCTCGCCGAACTCCCGTGCCAGCCGGTCGGCGAAGGCCTCGTGCCCGGGGGCGATCGCGGCGATCGCGGCCCGCCCCCGCCCGGTGGGCGCGAGCAGCTTGGCCCGCCGGTGGGCCGGGTTGGGCCGGTACTCGGCGAGGCCGCGCTCCACCAGCAGGTCGGCGACGCGCTGCACGCTCTGCCGGGTGATGCCCATGGCGCGCGCGATGCCGGACACGGGCAGCGGTTCGCCCAGCACCGCGCCGAGCACCTGCCACCGGGCGGCGGTGAGTCCGCAGGGCCGCGCCAGTTCCTCGGCGACGGCGAGGAACTGGCCGTTCAGCCGGAACACCCCGAGGGCGCTGCGGCTGAGCAGTTCCTGGCGCGACCGGCTCACCGGCCGGCCGTCGCCTTCTCCAGGACGGCGTAGGCCTGCGGGTCGGAGTCGTGGAACAGGCGGTACCAGGCGTCCAGGGTCTCGCCCTCGTACACGCCCAGCAGCCGGAGGATCTCGCGCGCGAAGGCGACGGGTTCGGTGGGGCCGGCGGTGACCAGAGCGCCGTCCGTCACCGCGTCCGCCTCGACGTACCGTCCGCCGCCGCCGTAGCCCGTGGCGGCCAGGTAGAAGGAGACCGCGCCGGTGTGGTCCCGCTCGTCGAGCAGGCCCTCGCGGGCGAGTCCGGCGGTGGCTCCGCAGATCGCCGCGACGGGCACGCCGGCGTCGAGGAACCGGCGCGCGGCGCGGGCGAAGGGGGCCAGATCGTCGGTGGTGTCCCACAGGTCCGCGCCCGGCAGGATCAGCAGCGCGCTGTCCTGCGGGCGGACGTCGGCCAGGGCCAGGTCGGGCTGGACGCGCAGGCCGCCGATGCTGACGACGGGTTCGCGGGTCGGGCCCACGGTCCGGATCTCGTACCCGGCGCGCGCGAGGTACGCCGTGGCGTGGCCGGTCTCCCAGTCGGCCAGCGAGTCGTAGACGGCGAGATGCACGGGCTTGCGGCCGCCACGGCCGCCGCGCCCGTCGCTCACGGCTTCTCGGGTCAGGGCTCCTCGGGTCACGACTCCTCCTCGGGGCGGTGGGGCGGGGGAATGGTGGAACGGTGAGGCGGGGGAACTGTGAGACTGTGAGGCTTATGACAGCATACTGCTACTTGGACAGCATGCTGTCAATGAACGCCGACGGGCTCGGCGGCCCCGCCCTGCCTCACGCCCGACAACCTGTCGCGGAAACGGCCCGTCCACGGAACAGGACGCCGATACCGCTTCCGCATCGCGGACATTTACGCTCGCCGACATGACCCCTCAGACCGATCCCCGGGCCGGCGCCGCCGTGAAGGCCGCGGACCGCGCGCACGTCTTCCACTCCTGGTCCGCCCAGGAGCTCATCGACCCGCTCGCCGTGGCCGGCGCCGAGGGGTCGTACTTCTGGGACTACGACGGCAAGCGCTACCTCGACCTCACCAGCGGGCTCGTCTACACCAACATCGGCTACCAGCACCCGAAGGTCGTCGCCGCGATCCAGGAGCAGGCCGCACACCTGACCACCTTCGCGCCCGCGTTCGCGATCGAGGCCCGCTCGGAGGCGGCCCGGCTGATCGCCGAGCGCACCCCGGGCGACCTGGACAAGATCTTCTTCACCAACGGCGGCGCGGACGCCGTCGAGCACGCCGTGCGCATGGCCCGGCTGCACACCGGCCGGCCCAAGGTGCTGTCCGCCTACCGCTCGTACCACGGCGGCACCCAGCAGGCCGTGAACCTCACCGGCGACCCGCGCCGCTGGGCGTCCGACACCGGCGCGGCCGGGGTCGTGCACTTCTGGGCGCCGTTCCTGTACCGCTCCCGCTTCTACGCCGAGACGGAGGAGCAGGAGACCGCGCGGGCGCTGGAACACCTGGAGACGACCATCGCCTTCGAGGGTCCGGGGACGATCGCCGCGATCATCCTGGAGACCGTCCCCGGAACGGCGGGGATCATGCTGCCGCCGCCCGGCTACCTGGCCGGTGTGCGCGAGATCTGCGACCGGCACGGGATCGTCTTCGTGCTGGACGAGGTCATGGCCGGGTTCGGCCGCACCGGCGAGTGGTTCGCGGCCGACCTGTACGGCGTGACGCCCGACCTCATGACCTTCGCCAAGGGCGTGAACAGCGGATACGTGCCGCTGGGCGGCGTCGCCATCTCCGGCGCGATCGCGGAGACCTTCGCCAGGCGGCCCTACCCGGGCGGTCTGACGTACTCCGGGCACCCGCTGGCCTGCGCGGCCGCCGTCGCGACGATCAACGTCATGGCGGAGGAGGGCGTCGTCGAGAACGCGAAGCGGCTGGGCGCCTCCCTGGTCGGGCCCGGGCTTGCGGAGCTGGCCGAACGGCACCCGAGCGTCGGCGAGGTCCGCGGCGTCGGCATGTTCTGGGCGGTCGAGCTGGTGAAGAACCGCGAGACGCGCGAGCCGCTGGTGCCGTACAACGCGGCCGGCGAGGCCAACGCGCCCATGGCCGCCTTCGGCGCCGCCGCCAAGAAGGCCGGGGTGTGGCCGTTCGTGAACATGAACCGCACCCACTTCGTGCCGCCGCTCAACGTCTCCGAGTCCGAGGTCAAGGAAGGCCTCGCGGCGCTGGACGCGGCCCTCTCGGCGGCGGACGAGTACACCGAGTAGGGCCGCGGGCCGCAGGCGCCGCAGGCGGATCCGCACGCGAGCGGGCGTCGTCGCGGGCCGGTCCGGGAATCGTCTCGGGCCGGTCCGGACATCGGCGCGGGCCGGTCCCGGAGCCCGTCGCGGGCGGGATCCGCAAGCCGTCGCGGGCGGGATCCGCGAGCCGTCGCGGGACCGGTGTGCACGAAGGGGCTTGATTTCGTCGAACGCGTAAGGTGGCGTGCTCGTACATACCGACGAGCACGCCATTTTTTCCGCCCCCGACGAGGGAGACGCCTCGACCATGCCCGGCAGCACCGGCACCGGCGCCGTGACGCGCAGCACCCTGCGCCAGCAGATCGCCGACGCGCTCCGCGACGAGGTGCTGGGGGGCCGGCTGCAACCGGGACAGGAGTTCACGGTCAAGGAGATCGCCGAACAGTACGGCGTCTCGGCGACGCCCGTGCGCGAGGCCCTCGTCGATCTCTCCGCGCAGGGCCTCCTGGACGCCGACCAGCACCGGGGCTTCCGGGTCCCCGAGTACTCGGTCGAGGACTACCGGGGCATGATCGAGGCCCGCAGCCTGATCATCGAGGGGATGTTCGCCGCCTTCGACGAGGGCCGCCACGGCCACCAGAACTTCGAGGAGCCGCGGGTCGCGGCCGCGATAGCGGGGGTGCGCCGACGCGGCGAGGAGGCCCAGCGAGCCGCGTCCGCCGGCGATCTCACCGTCCTCATCGGCTACGACCTGCGGTTCTGGCGCGAGTTGAGCGCCCTGTTCGGCAACCCCTATCTCGCCGACTTCCTGCACCGGCTGCGGGTGCAGTCCTGGGTGTGCACGGTGCAGCACCTGCGCCGGCTGTCCGACCTGCGCGGCTGCCTGTGGTCCGGCCACACCGAACTGGTCGACGCCCTGTACGCCCGCGACACCGGTGCCGCCCGCGTGATGCTCGCCGCGTACAACGACGAGTCCATCGACCTGATCGAGCGGCTGGCGACGCGGTGAGCCGTGCGGACGCCCCCGGCACCCGCCGCGTGCCGCGCCCCGCGCCCCGCTCCGCGACCCGTCCCGCCCGGCGCCCCGCCGGTCCCGCGGCCGGCGCCGTGGACCTCTCCGTCGTCATCCCCGCCTACAACGAGGAGCGCCGGCTCGGCCCCACCCTGGACGCGGTCGGCCGCCACCTCGACGCGACCGGGAGCCCCTGGGGCAGCTGGGAGATCCTGGTCGCCGACGACGGCTCCACCGACGCCACCCGCGAGCTCGTCACGGTCCGCCGCGACCCCCGCGTGCAGCTCGTCGCCGGCTCCGGCAACCGGGGCAAGGGGCACGCCCTGCGCCTGGGCGTCGCCGCCAGCCGGGGCCGCCGCGTCCTGGTCATGGACGCCGATCTCGCCACGCCCGTCGAGGAGTTGGAGCGCCTGGAGAAGGCGCTCGCCGCCGGACACGCGGCGGCGATCGGATCGCGGGCCGTGCCCGGCGCGACCCTCGGCAACCGGCAGCACCGCACACGCGAACTCCTCGGCGCCGCGGGCAACCTGCTCATCCGCCGGACGACCCTGCGCGGGATACGCGACACCCAGTGCGGTTTCAAGCTGTTCGACGGCGACAAGGCCCGTGCCGCGTTCGCCGCGTCCCGCCTCAACGGCTACGCCATCGACGTGGAGGTGCTGCGGCACTTCCAGCGCGCCGGCTGGCCGGTCGCCGAGGTGCCCGTGCACTGGTCGCACCGGCCCGGCTCGAAGATCCGCCCGGCGGACTACCCGCGGGTGCTGCGCGACCTGGTCCGCCTGCGGGTCCCGGCGCCGCGGCCGGCGGACGTCCTCGCGGCCGTCCTCTTCCTGGCGATGGCCGCGGTCCTCTACTCCGGCCGCGTCCTGGACCCGGCCCACCGCTATCTCACCGACTCCCTCCAGGACCAGAACCAGTGGGAGTGGTTCTTCGCGGTGACCGCCGACAACGTCGCCCATCTGCGCAATCCCCTGTTCACCGACCTCCAGGGCTTCCCCGGCGGCGTGAACCTGATGGCCAACACGACGATGCCGGGCCTGTCGGCGCCGCTCACGCCGGTCACCCTGCTGCTCGGCCCGGCCGTCTCCCTCAGCCTGGTGATGACGCTGGGCCTGGCCGCCACCGCGCTCGCCTGGTACCGGCTGATCGTGCGACGGCTCGTGCGACAGCGGGCGGCCGCCTTCGCCGGGGCCGCCCTGGCCGCGTTCGCGCCGCCGATGGTCAGCCATGCCAACGCCCACCCGAACTTCGTCGTGCTGTTCATGATCCCGATGATCATCGAGCGGGCTCTGCGGCTCACCACCGGCGAGCGGGTCGCGCGCGACGGGGTCGTCCTCGGCCTGATGGCGGCCTACCAGCTCTTCCTCGGCGAGGAACCCCTGCTGCTGACCGCCCTCGGACTGCTCGTGTTCGCCCTCGTCCACGGCGCCGCGCGCCCCGCCGAGGCCCGTGCGGCCGCACGCCCCCTGCTGAACGGCCTGGCGATCGCCGCCGCCGTCTGTCTGCCGCTGGTCGTCTACCCGCTGGCATGGCAGTTCTCCGGCCCGCAGAGCTACAGCGGCATCGACCACGGGAGCGCGACCGGCGTCGGCAACTCGGTGCGCGCCCTCCTGTCGTTCGCCGAACGCTCCCTGGTCGCGGGCGACGCCGGGCGCGCCGACGCCCTCTCCCTCAACCCGACCGAACAGAACGCCTTCTACGGGTGGCCGCTGGTCCTGCTCGCGTTCGCCGTCACGGTGGCGCTGTGGCGGCGGCCGGTCGTCAGGGCGCTGGCCTGCACGGCGGCGGCCGCGGCCGTGCTGTCCCTCGGCCCGCGCATCACCCTCCCCCTCACCGACGTCACCGTGCCCGGCCCCTGGGCCGCGCTGGCCGGCCTCCCCCTCTTCGAGTCGGTGATCGAGAGCCGGGTCGCGCTGGTCTGCGCCCCGGCGCTGGGGATGCTGCTCGCCCTGGCGGTCGACCGGCTGGCGCGCGCCCGCCGCCTGAGCACGCTGTACGCCGGGCTGCTCGCCGTCTGCCTCGCCCTGCTGCCGCTGATCCCGGCCCCGCTGAAGTCCGCGCCGCGCGCCCCGACGCCCGCCTTCTTCGCCGACGGCGCCTGGAAGTCGTACGTCCGCGACGGCGAGACGCTGGTCCCGGTGCCGCTCGCCGAGCCCGAGGCGGCCGAGGCCCTGCACTGGCAGACGGCGGCCGGCCTCGGCTTCCGGATGCCCGGCGGCTACTTCAACGGCCCCTACGGCGACGGCGACCGCACCGGCGTCTACGGCGTCCCGCTGCGCTTCACCGCGAGCCTGCTGCGGGACGTCCGGTACACGGGGGTGGTCCCGGTGATCGACGCCCGCGCCCGGGCCGCGGCCCGCGAGGACTTCGCGTACTGGCGGGCGGGCGCGCTGGTGCTGGCCCCGCAGCCGCACGAGGCCGGGCTGCGTGAGACGGTGGACAAGCTGGTGGGCCGCCCGGGGAGGAGGGTGGCCGGAGTGTGGGTATGGGACCTGCACCAGGGGACGCAGAACGGGAGCTGACGTGAGCCGTACCGACTACCCTTCCCTGACCGGCATTGCCGCATTGTCCGTGCACGACCGTGCAACGCGCTGAGTGAGGAGCTCTCTTTGGCCTGTGACCTGTGGCTGGTGCCGCTCGTCGACGTGTTGTGCCACACCCCCGACAACCCCTTCGCCGACGAACTCGCCCAGTACAACAAGGTGCTGGCCGAGGCGGGTCTCCCGCCGGTGCCGGTGTACCAGTACATGCCGGGTCTGACCGGCGAGGTCGCCCCCGTGGCCGGCTTCGACTACGACGCCCTGCACTTCCTGCGCCGCGCCTACCTGCTCCAGGTGTGCGGGCTGCCGGTGACGCCGGTGGACGAGCTGGGCGGCGACTACGAGCAGCTCCTGGAGATGTTCGAGGCGACGGCCAAGCAGTCGCATCTGGTCTGGCACTACGACCACGCGGGCGCTTACGTCCCCGTCGACTTCCTGCAACCGCTGTCCAACGACGAACTCCTCGCGGGCGGCGGCCCGTTGGGCTCCGCGCAGTCACTGCTGCGGGAACTGGAGTTCGTGGCGCCGTCCCTCGGCATCGATCCGGCCAATCCTCCGGCGGCGCCCCAACCGCCCGCCGGTCCCACGGAGCTGGAGGAGCCCGCCGTCCCGGCGCCGTACGATCCCAGCCCCTTCGCCCGTGAGCGGCACGTCTGGCTGGGGCTGCACGCGGCGGCCACGCGCAGCCTCGCGCAGGGGTCGATGATCGTGTTCAGCTGAGCCGGCGTCCCCGCCCGGCGTCCCGTCCGGCGTCCGATGTGCGTCCCCTGCGCGTCCCGTTCGGCGGGTGTCCGCCTGCGGGGACGGTCAGCGGCCGAGCTGCGAGAGGCCCTTCTGCACGTCCTCCATGTTCATCACGGGGGTGTAGGTGATCTCGGCTCCGACGTGCTGGAACCAGGGCTCGCTGAGCACCGGCATCTGCGAGCTCTCCTGCATGTCGAAGACGAGGTAGGCGGTGCGCCGGCCGTGGTCGGTGGTGAAGTAGGCCGCCTCGGGCTTGATCTGCTCCATCGACTCCTGGATCAGTTTCGTCAGAGTGCCGTTGTGAATGGCCTCGTTGGCCTTGTCCGTGTCCATGGAAGCCTTGAGCAATACGCGCATCGCACTCACCTTCTCCGGACCGACGCACGCGGTCGCGTGATCACAGAATATTCCCATTTGTCACATATGACCTCCGCTGCACCAGGAGGCCGGCTCACGTCAGGGCGTCGATCTCGCGGACGAGACGGGCCCCTTCGCGCGTCATGACCTCGGGGTCGCGCAGGGCGCTGGCGAGCAACGACATGCCTTGGTAGGCGCCGACGAGCGCGAGCGCGTGACCGTCGGGCTCGTCGACGCCCATCTCGCGGTACTGCCGATCCACCCAGTCCAGCAACCGCCGGATGACGAGCCCGGCCGCGAGGTCGAGACCACCCTCGTCGCGCTTGTCGAGCTCCACGGCGAGGGTGCCCGTCGGGCAGCCGTGACGGGCCGCGACTTCCCGCGCCTCGACCCAGCCGGCGACAAGGCTCTTCAGGCGTTCACGCGGGTCGGCGAGTTCGTCGAGCCGGGCGGTGAGCGCGTCGAGATACTCGGCGTGCCGGTCGAGGGCCGCCTCGACCAGCTCGTCCTTGGTCTTGAAGTAGTAGTACACGTTGCCCACCGGGACGTCCGCGGCGCGGGCGATGTCGGCGATGGTCGTCCGCTCCACGCCCCGCTCGTGCAGCACCGAGGCGGCGGCCGCCACGAGCCGCTGCCGCTTGTCGCCCCGCTTCGCGGCGCGCTTCTCGATTGAGTCAGTCACCCGACTGACTATAGACAACCCCCCGGGAGCCCGTGCTAGCTTCACGTCCACCGAATCAGTTAGTTGACTAACTAATAACGAGGGACGGGAACGGGACATGACAGTCAAGAAAGACATGACCGGCGCGATCGTGGTGACCGGAGCGACCGGGAACGTCGGCCGCGCCCTGGTGCGGACGCTCAGCGAGGCCGGATCGCCCGTGACGGCCGTCGCCCGCTCCGTCACCGACGCCGACGTGCCGGCCGGGGTGCGGGCGGCGCCCGCCGATCTGGCCGAACCTGCCGGCCTGCGGACCGCGTTCGCCGGAGCCGAGGCACTGTTCCTGCTGGTGGCGGGCGAGGACCCGCACGGTGTCCTGGCCGAGGCGAAGTCCGCCGGGATCCGCAGAGTCGTCCTGCTGTCCTCACAGGGCGCCGGAACCCGTCCCGAGGCGTACCGGCATCCGCGCCTGTTCGAGGAGGCGGTGAAGGAGTCGGGTCTCGGCTGGACGATCCTGCGGTCGGGCGGAATGGCCACCAACGCGTTGGCCTGGGCCGGGTCGGTCAGCGAGCGGCGGGAGGCGGCGGCGCCCTTCGGCGACGTCGGCCTGCCCTTCGTCGACCCCGACGACGTGGCCGCGGTCGCCGCCGCCGCCCTGCTCGGCGACGGCCACCTGAGCGCCACCTACACCCTGACCGGCCCCGCGCCGACCACCCCGCGCGAGCGGGCCGCGGCCATCGCCGCCGTACTGGGCGAACCGGTGCGCTTCACCGAGCAGACCGAGGAGGAGGCCCACGAGCTGATGTCGCGGTTCATGCCGCTGCCCGCGGTCGAGGGCACCCTCGCGATCCTGGGCCGGCCGACCGAGGAGGAGCGGCGCCCGACCCCCGACGTCGCACGCGTCCTGGGCCGGGCCCCGGGCAGCTTCGCCGACTGGGCCGCGCGCAACGCGCCCGCGTTCCGCTGAAACACCGCCCACGGCCGCACGCGGACCGTTGAGGCGACGCCCGGACAGGCCACGGGCCGGTCAAGGATGTCCTTGACCGGCCCGAGCCGATGTACCGCGCTACCGACTGCCACCGGTGCCGGCTGCCGGGCACCGGCTGTCCCCGGCGCCGACCGCCCCCGGCGCCGACCGACCGCCCCCGGCGTCGACTACAGGAACGAGTTGACCTCGATCGTCTCGTCCCGGCCGGGGCCCACGCCGATCGCGGAGATCGGGGCGCCGGACATCTCCTCCAGCGCCTTCACGTACGCCTGGGCGTTCTTCGGCAGGTCGGAGAACGACTTCGCCTTGGTGATGTCCTCGGACCAGCCGGGCAGAGTCTCGTAGATCGGCTTCGCGTGGTGGAAGTCGCTCTGCGAGTAGGGCAGTTCCTCGACCCGCTTGCCGTCGATCTCGTACGCCACGCAGACCGGGATCTCCTCCCAGCCGGTGAGGACGTCGAGCTTGGTCAGGAAGAAGTCCGTCAGACCGTTGACGCGGGTCGCGTAACGGGCGATGACGGCGTCGAACCAGCCGCAGCGGCGGTCGCGGCCGGTGGTGACGCCCCGCTCGCCGCCGATGCGGCGCAGCGCCTCGCCGTCCGCGTCGAGGAGCTCCGTCGGGAAGGGGCCCGAGCCGACACGGGTCGTGTACGCCTTCAGGATGCCGATGACCCGGCTGATCTTCGTCGGACCCACGCCCGAGCCCGTGCAGGCGCCGCCCGCGGTCGGGTTCGACGAGGTGACGAACGGGTACGTGCCGTGGTCGATGTCGAGGAGCGTGCCCTGTCCGCCCTCGAAGAGGACGACCTTGTCCTGCTCCAGCGCCTGGTTGAGGACCAGGACCGTGTCGGTGACGTACGGAGCGAGCTTCTCCGCGTAGCCGAGCAGTTCCTCGACGACCTGGTCGACGGCGATGGCGCGACGGTTGTACAGCTTGGTCAGCAGCTGGTTCTTGCCGTCGAGGGCCGCCTCGACCTTCTGGGTCAGGATCGACTCGTCGTAGAGGTCCTGGACCCGGATGCCGACCCGGTTGATCTTGTCGGCATATGTCGGACCGATGCCCCGGCCGGTCGTGCCGATCTTGCGCTTTCCGAGGAAGCGTTCCGTCACCTTGTCGACAGTCACGTTGTAGGGCGTGATGATGTGCGCGTTGCCGCTGATCAGCAGCTTCGACGTGTCGACGCCGCGCTCGTTCAGACCGCTCAGCTCGGAGAGCAGGACCGACGGGTCGACGACGACACCGTTACCGATGACCGGCGTGCAGCCGGGAGACAGGATTCCGGAAGGGAGCAGGTGGAGTGCGTACTTCTGGTCGCCGACGACGACCGTGTGGCCGGCGTTGTTGCCGCCCTGGTAGCGCACTACGTAGTCCACCGAGCCACCGAGAAGGTCGGTGGCCTTTCCCTTGCCTTCGTCACCCCACTGAGCACCGAGCAGCACAAGTGCGGGCACGCGCGTACACCCCTTCCGGGTGGGGCATGTCCAAGGCCAGAGGTGTACGCGATGGATCGTTCCACCGCGTGCACCGCACGCACCGCGACCGTGGTCGGCCGCCGCTCGTCGGACCCGGATGCCCCGGAATAGACGAAGCCCCTGGCGCAATAGCGCAAGGGGCTCTTGCACAAAGATGCTACCCGAGGAAGCGAGGCAGGACCGAGGTGGCGACTTCTCCGACGTCCGAACAGCTGCTGGTGATCATCGATCCGGTCGCCCGGCGTATGGACGGGGAGTCCGTACGGATCGCGAAAGACGTGCTCAGCGCGGGTGCGGCGGGCACCAAGGTGTGCCTGCCGGACGGCCCGGAGGAATTCGCCCGGGTGCTGGCGCGGCGGGGCTCCCGGCGGCCGGTGGTCATCGGGGACGACCGTGCGCTGACCCGGGCGGTGGCCCTGCTGCACCGGCAGCGGGCGCTGGCCGCCTGTGTGCTGTCGGTGGTGCCGGTGGGCGGTTCGCTGGGCGTCGCGCGCGCCCTGGGCGTGCCCACGGGGGCCGTGGCGGCGGCCCGCGCCGTCCTGGACGGGGCCGAGCGGCGGCTCGACCTGCTGGTGGACGACAGCGACGGCGTCGTCCTGGGGGCGCTGCGCATCCCGCCCCTCTCGCTCGTCCCGCAGGACGCCGAGAGCTCACGTGACTCCTGGGACCCGCGCGACGCACATGACTCACGTGAGGCACACGACGCACGTGACCCCGGGTCCCCCCGTGCCTCGCGGGGCGACCAGCGGCTGCACGGCGGTTGGGGCCTGCACGGCGGATGGGGGCTGCACGGGGCGTGGGGCTCGGGCGGCCCGCGGGGTTCGAGGGATGCGCCGGACCTGGAGGACTCACGGGGCGCAGGAGGCCTGCGAGGGGACGGCGGGGGCGGGGCGGACTCCGGCCGGCCGTGGCTGCGCACGTGCCAGTCCCTCGTCCGGACCCTGGTGCCCTCCCGGCCGTCCCGGCTCTCCGCCGTCCCCACGCCGCCGGGGCCGGCCCGGCTGCGGATCGAGGTCGACGGGGTGACGCTGATCGACCTCGACCAGCCCGTCGAGGCGGTGTCGGTGATCCCGGGAACGGGCGGCGCCTCCGGCATGGTGACGGTGGAGGTGCGGCCGCTGTCGCTGGGCGCGGAGGCGACGCCGCTGCTGGCCCGGGGGCGCACGGTGACCGTCTCGGGAGCGGACTTCCGCTACCGGGCGGACGCGTCGATCGCCGGTCCGGTGCGGCGGCGGACGTGGACGGTGCGGGAGGGCGCCCTGGGCCTGATGCTGCCGGGTCGCTGACGACGCGTGACCCAGGGGCCGCCGGCCCGGCGGTCCCGGTCACGCTGCGCCCCCAGGCCGTGGCGCCGCAGCGCGCCATGGCCTGGATCGGCCCGGCCCTCGACGCCCCGCAGACGGTTCTGGACCTGTCCCCGTTCGGCCACCTGCCCAAGCTGCCGGGCGGGGGGATGGAGTGGGCCCCGGTGCTGACGCTCCTGGCCGGAGCGGCGCTGCTGGTGACCGCCGGGCCGGCGGGACTGCGACACCGGGACATGACCTCGCCCTAACCCCCGGGGCTCGGCCGGGGCGGGGCACGGCGTCGCGCCGCGGGCTGCGGGCCGCGCTCAGTCTGTCGGAGGGTCACCTTTCAGAGGGTCACGCTCAGTCCCTCCAGCCCGCGGATCACGAAGTTCGGCTTGCGCCGCGGCTCGGCGGCGAGCGCGAGGGTCGGGGCCCGCTCCAGCAGGGCCGTCATGGAGGCCGCGAGCTCGATCCGGGCCAGAGGCGCGCCGATGCAGTAGTGGATGCCCGCGCTGAAGGAGATGTGCGGGTTGTCGGCGCGGGCCAGGTCCAGCCGGTCCGGCTCGGCGAAGACGGCGGGGTCGTGGTTCGCCGAACCGAACAGCATCGCGATCTCGGCCCCCCGGGGCACGACCGTCCCGTCGATCTCGATGTCGTCCAGCACCCACCGCTCGAAGAGCTGCAGCGGGGTGTCGTACCGCATCAGCTCCTCGACGGCTGAGGGCGCCAGCGAGTGGTCCGCCCGCAGCGCCGCCAGCTGCTCCGGGTGCTGAAAGAGCGTCCACCAGCCGTTGACCGTGGCGTTGACGGTCGCCTCGTGGCCGGCGTTCAGCAGCAGCACGGCCGTCGAGATCAGCTCCTGCTCGGTGAGCCGGTCGCCCTCGTCGTGCGCGGCGATCAGGCCCGACATCAGATCCTCCCCCGGCTCCTTGCGCCGCTCGGCGATCAGCTCCCGCAGGTAGTCGGAGAACTCGACGGAGGCCCGCACGGCCTTCGCCGCGGTCTCCTGCGACGGGTTCAGCTCGTACATCCCGCAGATGTCGGCCGACCAGGGCCTGAGCGGCGCCCGGTCCGCCTCCGGGATCCCGAGCATCTCCGCGATCACGGCGACGGGCAGCGGCTCGGCGACGTCGCGCAGCAGATCACCGCCGCCCTCCCGCACCAGCCCGTCCACCAGTTCCGCGGCCAGCCGCCGCACATACGGCTTCAGCCCCTCCACCGTGCGCGGGGTGAACGCCTTGGACACCAGCCGGCGGATCCGGGTGTGGTCCGGCGGCTCCAGGTCGAGCATCCCGTGGTCGTTGAGCGTGTGGAACGGCTCCTGCTCGGCCGGCGGCGCCGTCCGCCCGAAGTCCTCGTGCGTGAAGCGGTGTTGATACGTCCGCCCCAGCCGCCGGTCCCGCAGCAGCGCCGAGACGTCCGCGTGCCGCGGCACCAGCCACTGGCGGGTCGGCTCGAAGTAGATCACCCGCCCCCGCTCCCGCAGCTCGGCGTAGGCCGGATACGGGTCCGACACGAACGCCGGGTCCCAGGGATCGAAGGAGAGGTCGTCGACTGCTGCCATGAACGGACGCTAACCGCTCCACGGCCTGCTGACCAGGGGGTCCTGAAGAAGCAGGCGCCCGGTGGCGACTCCGGGCGCGGGGAGGGGCGGCAGGGGAGAGGGGGCGGCGAGGGAGGGAGGGAGGCGGCGAGGGAGAGAGAGGGGCGGCTAGCGGGAGGCCGGTGTCACCGGCCTCGCTCAGCCCGGTGTCACCAGCCTCGCCTCGTATGCGAACACCGCCGCCTGAGTGCGGTCGCGCAGACCCAGTTTCACCAGGATCCTGCTCACATGGGTCTTGATGGTCGACTCGGCCACCACCAGCCGCCCGGCTATCTCCGCGTTGGACAGCCCCTGGGCGATCAGGACCAGCACCTCCGTCTCCCGTTCGGTGAGGTCGCCGTACGCCGCCTGGGCCGTCGCGGACAGCCGCGGGGCGTCGGAGAGCTTCGAGAACTCCGTGATCAGCCGCCGGGTGACGGACGGGGCGAGCAAGGCCTCCCCCGACGCCACCACCCTGACCCCGTCGGCCAGTTGACGGGCCGACGCGTCCTTCAGCAGGAACCCCGACGCTCCCGCGCGAAGCGCCTGGTAGACGTACTCGTCCAGGTCGAAGGTGGTCAGGACCAGGACCTTCGCCGTTCCGTCCGCCGCCACGATCTCCCGGGTCGCCTCGATGCCGTTCATCTCCGGCATACGGATGTCCATCAGGACCACGTCGGGGGACAGCTCACGGACGCGGTCCACCGCCTCCCGGCCGTTGACGGCTTCGCCCACCACCTCGATGTCCGGCATCGCGTTCAGCAGGACCGAGAAGCCCTCGCGCACCATCATCTGGTCGTCGGCGACCAGTACTCGGATCGTCATGCTCCACTCTCGCTCGGGGCGGGCACCGGCAGGAACACCGTCACCTCGTAGCCGCCGGCCGGCGTCGGCTCCGCCGTCATCTCGCCGTTCAGCATCGTGACCCGCTCGCGCATCCCCGTGACGCCGTGACCGGCTCCCGGCGAGGGCTTGATCAGCGTCGGGTTCGGCGGGGGGCCGTTGACTATCCGCAGCCCGAGACCGCCCAGCACATAGCCGATCTCCACGCGGGCGCTCGCGCCGGGCGCGTGGCGCAGGGTGTTGCTCAGCGCCTCCTGCACGATCCGGTACGCCGACAGCTCCACGCCCTGGGGCAGCTCGCGCACCGCTCCCGTGACCGTCTTCTCCACGTCCAGGCCCGTCTCCCGCACGTTGGCGAGGAGCCCGTCCAGTTCGGCGAGCGTGGGCTGCGGGGCGTCGGGGACCTCGTAGTCCTCGGCGCGGACCACGCCCAGCACCCGGCGCAGCTCCGTGAGGGCCGCCACCGCGTTCTCCCGGATCGTGACGAAGGCCTTCTCCAGCTCCGGCGGCGGGTTCTCCACCCGGTAGGGAGCGGCCTCCGCCTGGATCGCGACCACGGACATGTGGTGCGCGACCACGTCGTGCAGCTCGCGCGCGATCGTGGTCCGCTCCTCCAGCAGGGTGCGCCGCGAGCGCTCGTGCGCGGTCACCGTCTGCTGGGCCGTGACCTCCTCCTCGGCCTGGCGGCGGATGTGCCAGACCGTGACGGCGAGCAGGAGGATCGCGGAGAACACCAGCATGGGAGCGGTGTTCGTGTAGGAGTGGTCCCAGCTGAAGACGGTCTCGGCGACGAAGCCGTACGCCGCCGTCAGCAGCCACATCCACGCCGCCGTGCGCGGGCGGGTGCGTATCGCCACGACCGTCAGGACGATCAGGTGGGTGGCGAAGCTGCTCGGCAGCCAGGGCCAATCGCTGTACGTGGTGCCGACGACCGCGGTGATCGTGGTCGCCGCGAGCGACACCCAGAACGCGCCCACCGGCCGCACCAGCGTGAGCAGCACCGGGATCAGAGCGAGCAGGCCGGTCAGGAGCCCGACGCCGCCCCCCTGTCCGTCGATCCAGGCGATCAGCATCGCCAGGGCGCCGGCCGCCCCGACCGTCGCGTGCCGGGACCAGGCCGCGTACTCCCGCTTGCGCCCCTTCATCCTGCGCAGGAGGCGTCCCGCGGGCTCCTTGCGGGGCAGCGGGCGGTAGGCGAAGGCATCGTGGAACAGGTCCTCTCGCAGGCCGCGCAGGGCTTCCGCGGCCGCCCGGAACTCCGGGCTGCGCGGCCGGAGGGGCTCGTAGGAGTCGTCCGGTCCGTCCAAGCCGTCCGGGTGCACAGGGTGCCTCTGCGTAGTCTCGGTCACGTTCAGAACGGTATGTGCAGCCGGGGGTCGCGGTCGTCACCAGTAAGAGGGGTTCCTGTGGATCCCTCTCAGGTACTACGGGTCCCACGGAGAGCCGCCGGCCCGCCGCCGGTCAGTATCCCGCCGGTCTCACCAGCCCCGACTCGTAGGCGAACACCGCGGCCTGGGTGCGGTCCCGCAGGCCCAGTTTCACCAGGATGCGGCCCACATGCGTCTTCACGGTCTGCTCGGCGACGACGAGGTGGTGCGCGATCTCCGCGTTGGACAAGCCCTGCGCGATGAGGGCGAGCACCTCCGTCTCGCGTTCGGTGAGCGCGCCGACCCGCTCCTTCAGCGGAGCCCTGGGCTTGCCGTCGAGACGGGAGAACTCGGCGATCAGCTTGCGGGTGATGCCGGGGGCCAGCAGGGCGTCGCCGGCGGCCACCACCCGGACCGCCTCGGCCAGCTGGTCGGCGGAGGCGTCCTTGAGCAGGAAGCCGGACGCGCCGGCCCGCAGCGCCTCGTACACGTACTCGTCGAGGTCGAAGGTGGTGAGCACCAGCACCTTGATGTGCGGGTGGTCGAGCGTGATGCGGTGGGTGGCGTCGATGCCCCCGAGGTCGGGCATCCGGATGTCCATGAGAACCACGTCGGGGGTCAGCTCGGCGACCTTCGCCACGGCGTCGAAGCCGTCCACCGCCTGCCCGATCACCTCGATGCCCGGGTGCGCGTTCAACAGCACGGTGAAGCCTTGCCGGACCATCTGCTGGTCGTCGGCGATCAGTACGCGGATGGTGCCGCCGGTCGTCATCGTTTTCCTTCTCGCGTCGAGGGCCGGAGCGGATGCTCCCGGTCGCCCGGTTCGTCGTGCGGCTCGTGCGCGTCACCGGGCGGGGCGGGCAGCGCGGGCGGGTCGTCCGGGAAGACGAGTTCGAGGCCTTCCAGGGCGCCGAGGTCCTCGGCGTCCTCGAGGTCGCACGCCACGCCGTCCCTCGGCAGGAACGCCGACACCGCGAAACCGCCGTGCAGGGTCGGATACGCGCTGACGTGACCGCCCAGCATGGTCGCCCGCTCGCGCATGCCGAGCAGACCGTGACCCGCCCCGGGGGAAGGCCGTACGGGGTGGCGCGGACGGGAGTTGGCGATCTCCAGGTACAGACCCCGGGCATGGTGGCCGAGCGTCACCCGCACCTGCGAACCCGGCGCGTGCCGCAGGGCGTTGCTCAGCGCCTCCTGGACGATCCGGTACGCCGACAGCTGCACGCCCGGCGGGTAGGCGGGCGCGTCGCCCCTGATGACGGCGGCCACGTCCAGACCCGCCGCGCGGGTGTTCTCCAGCAGGGCGTCCAGACGGTCGAGCGTGGGCTGCGGGGTGTCCGGGGCGGCTCCCGCCCCGGCCGCGCCCAGACCGTAGGGGTCCTCGGGGTTCTCCGAGCGCAGCACCCCGAGCACTCGGCGCAGTTCGCCCAGCGCCTCCAGGGCGTTCTGCCGGATGCCGGCGAGGTTCTCCTTCAGCTCCTCGGACGGATCCGGCACCAGGTGGGGGGCGACCTGCGCCTGGATGGAGATCACCGACATGTGGTGGGCGACCACGTCGTGCAGCTCGCGCGCGATCCGGTTGCGCTCCTCCAGGACGGTGCGACGGGCCCGTTCCTCGGCGGTGATCGTCTCCTGCTCGACGAGCTGGGTGCGGGCCTCCCCGAGACCTCTCAGGGCGGTGCCGACGAGGACGACCGCGCCGAAGACCCCGACCGCCGTGACGCCCGTAGAGGTGTAGTTGGCTCCGCCGATGAGGCCCTGCACCAGCCACGTCATCAGCGCGGTGGCCCCCAGCACCGAGAAGGACAGCCGGGGACGGACCCGGAGCGCCAGCAACAGCAGCACGAGGGCCTGGGCCAGGACTTCGGCGGTGGTCCACGGCCAGGACGGCCCCGGCAGCGGGTGGCCCACCAGAACCGGCCGGGCGGTCAGTGCCGCGACGACTACCCCGGCCAGGGACAGCGCCCACGCCTGCAGCGGCCGCCACAGGGCGAGGACGACGGCCGCGCCCTGCGCGAAGCCGGCCAGCACCGCCAGTTCCGTGCCCAGGTCGTAGCCGCCCAGCTGTTCCCGGGCGGCCAGCGCGATGCCGAGGCCGGCCCAGCACACCACCACGTATCCCGGCAGCCGCAGCCAGCGCAGCCGGTGAAGCCGGAGCACGCCCGCTCGGGCACGGGCGGCGCGCTCGGTCGACCTGGGGCTCTCCTCGCCGTTCACGGGCCCAACCCTAGGCATTGCGGGCCGCCTTCACGCCCGCCGGATCAGGGCGTCCGCGGTGGACGCGGACCACCCGCGACCCACGGCCGTCCCTGCGGCGCGGCCCTCGTTCGTAGGAGTGGAACGCCGCCCAGCACACCCCCAGCACCGCGGCGAAGACCGGCAGCCACACCAGCCGCCAGGCCAACCAGGCCAGCCCGTCGGGGAGCGTGTGCAGGCCGGGCAGGCGGCCCGCGAAGAGGCCGGTCGCGGTGGTCGCCATCATCGCCGTCTGGTGCCAGAGGAACACCGTCATCGCGGACAGGTTGAGCACGGCCACCGCCGCCCACAGCGGCGGACGCGTCATGGCCCGGCGCAGACGCTCGCGCAGCAGCAGGGCCAGGCCGCACTGGGCGAGACCGAAGGCGACGGCCGCCAGCGTCGGCGGGTCGAGGTTGGACACCGCCGCGCCGGGCACGCCCACCATCGACGCCGGGTAGCCGGCCCACCCGACGAGCGCCGCCGTCACCGCCGCCCCGCCGACGAGCAGCGTCCACCCCGCGCGGGGGCGTTCCAGCTCGCCCCGGGTCCAGGCCGCGCCCAGGGTGTACGGCACCAGCCAGCCGGCCGCCAGGTTCACCCAGCCCAGCCAGGACGGGCCGCCCAGGCCGAAGCGCACCAGGTCCACATGGAGGACGACGGCCAGCGGCCACAGCGGGTTGAGCCGGACCAGCCACGGGGTCGCCGCCGTCAGCACGGCGAACACCAGCAGGAACCAGAGGGGGGACAGCGCCAGTTTGACCACGGTGTGCACGGTGACGAACGACGCGCCGCCCAGCAGCAGTCCGGCCGCCGCCACCGCCCACACCGTCAGCACCGCAGCCACGGGGACGAACAGCCGGGACATCCTGGCGCTCAGCCACCCGCCGTAGGTCCCGCCCCGCGCCCGCGCCGACGCGAGGCTCCTGGTCGCCACATGGCCGCCGACCATGAAGAACACCGCCAGTGTCTGGAACATCCACGACACCGGCGCCAGCCAGGACATGGAGCCCAGCGGGCTCGCGGCGCGCAGGGCGCCGCCGTCGGCGACGAGCGCCGTCACCAGCCAGTGACCGAGCACGACGCCCAGGATCGCCAGGGCCCGCAGCGCGTCCACGGCCCGGTCGCGCCGGGGCGGCGTGGCCGCGTCGACCCGGGCCGCCGCCTCCCGCAGCCGCAGCCGCAGCCGCAGCCGCAGCCGCAGCAGGACGTTCGGCCGGTCCCGCCCGTCCTGCCGGTCCTGCCGGTCCTGCTGCTGGTCCCGTCCCTTCTGACGAGCCCGCAGGTCCCGTCGGTTCTCCTGTGTCTCACGCACCGGTGACCTCCGAGGTCTCGCCGAGGACGATCCGGGCGATGTTGGCCAGCGCGACCGAGCCGGGCCGGAAGTAGTCGCTGTGACCGCCGGAGCCCGCCGCGAAGACACGGGCGCCGAACGAGGGGGACATCGGGTCGGCGCCGAAGCCGACCGTCGTGCCGAACAGGTCGGCCCTGACGTGAGGGACGTCCGCCACCCAGTCGTCGGAGCCACGGGCCGCCCAGACCCGCGCGCGGGTGTGCAGGTCCGCCGCCGCCTCCACGCCGGTGCCCGGGCTGCCGAGGAGGACGATGTCGCTCGCTTCCACGCGGGAGGCTGCCCGCGCGCACACGACGGTGCCGTAGGAGTGGCACAGGAGGGTGACACGAGCGCCTGCGCCGGTCACCGCACGCAGCTCGCGCAGGAAGTCCCGCAGGCCGGGGGCCGCTTCCTCGGCGCGGGTCGGGGTGATGGCCGTCGTGCTGACCGTGCCCGGGGTGGAGTAGCCGAGCCAGGCCACCACCGCCGTACGCGCGCCTGCGCCGGGCTGCCCCACGAGCCGCTGCCGCAGCGCGGCCGCTCCGGCGTGGAAGCGCCCGTAGGTGTCCAACGAGGTGTCGGAGCCCGGTACCAGGACGGCGACGCGGTCGGCGTGCACCAGGTCGCCGAGCACCTCGACCGCCCGGCCGGAACCGCGGCCGTCGAAGGAGAGGAGGCGGCGGGAGGGCGCGGCGAGGGCACGGACGGCGGACGCGCGGTGGCGGTCGCCGTGCGCGGCGGCCATCCGGGAGGCCAGAGCGGCGTCGGCCCGGTTCGCGGCGTACGCCTGCTCCAGCGTCGCGGCGGTCAGCGGGGCGAGGGCGGCGGGGGCCGGGGCCGGTATGCGCGGCCGGGCCGCGGCCGTGGTGAGGGGGACGACCACGGCGGCGGTGATCAGGAGAGCGAGCAGGGCGCGCAGCCGACGCCGCCCCCGGGACCCGCCCTCCCACCGCTCCGGCCGCTCTCCCCCGCCCCGCCGGTCCTGCCGCCCTCCCTGATCCCGCCGGTCCCGGCAGTCCCGCCGCCCTCCCCCATCCCGCCGGTCCCGGCGGTCCCGCCGCTCTTCCCGGTCCTGCCCGTCGCCGTCGTGCCGCCGCCCGCGCACTCGAAGCTGCGCCATCCCGCCCCTCCCCCGCCAGTCCGCCCGGCCATCGGGCCCGTCAGGCTTGGAAGTTACGGATCGGAGCGCGTCGTCCGCGTCCCGCCCGGGAGCTGTTCTGCGCTGTAGCTCTCAGGTACTACGGGTACGACACCTACGGGATCAGGGAGCTTTCTCACCAGGCCAGTTGGGCGATCTCCTCCGCGACCACCGCGCACGCGTCCGCCGCCGGGTCGATCAGCGGGAAGTGGCCGACGTCCTCCAGAAGAGTCACGCCCACGACCTCGCCCGCCTTCGCCGCCGCGTCGGCGTACGCCTCCGCGACCGCCTCGGGGACGACGAGGTCGGCGCGGCCCTGGACCAGGGTCGTGGCGATGCCGGTCGGCAGCAGCAGCGCGGGGTCGGCATACGGCCGGCGTTCCTCGAACCGGTCCTCCCCGCCGAGGAGTTGGCAGGCCGCACCGCCGCACACGTCCAGTTTCCCGGCGACCGCGAAGTCGGCGATCGGGGCGAGCGCCACGACGCCCCGCAGCGGGACGGGGCGGGCGGTGCGCCAGGGCGCGTCGGCGGGCAGGACGTGCCGGGCCGCCGCCCACAGTGCGAGGTGGCCGCCCGCCGAGTGGCCGGTGAGCACCGTGCGGCGCGCGTCCGCCTGCGGCAGGGCCTCGCGGACGAGGTCCGGCAGTGCGTCGAGGGCCGCGGCGACGTCGTCGAAGGTGTCGGGCCAGCGGCCCGCGACCGGGGACGTCCCCTCCGGGGCCGGGGCGCCGTGCGCGCCCGGAACCGGGCCGCCGCGCCGGTACTCCACGTTGGCCACCGCGAACCCTCGCCGGGCCAGGAAGTCCGCGAACAGCGTGATGTGCCGCCGGTCGTACGGCGCCCGCCAGGCCCCGCCGTGCAGCACGACGACGAGCGGAACGGAGCCGCCGGGGCCCGCCTCCACGCGTGGGACGTAGAAGTCGATCACCTGGTCGGGTTGGTCGCCGTACGCCAGGGTGACGTCGGGGTCGACGGGCGGATGCGCGAAAGCCGACTCCTCCTCGGCGACGGCCCGTGCTGCGACAACGTCGTCCGGCATGCTCCAACCTCTCAGCGGCGATGGGGGTACCTCCCAGGCTTTCGGCGCTGGGGGAGGATTTCGGCGGACCAGGAGAGAATTCGGCCGTTGGCCGGGACGGTATCAGGCCCGTGACGTGCGCGGACACGGGGATGTCACGCACGGTGAGAGGTAAACGGTTCTGCTGTCGCGTCACCCCGGCCGGACCGCCCGCCACGGGACCGCGCTCCCCTGGACGTACCCCCAAGTACGCCCAGGAGAGCCGGCCGGTTCAATCAACTCGCCTGCCGGGTCAGCGCAGTTCCTCCGCCAGCACCCGCGCGGCCCGCTCCACGTCGGCGAACCCGACGTACAGCGGGGTGAAGCCGAACCGCAGGACGTCCGGGCGGCGGAAGTCGCCGACGACCCCGCGCTCGATCAGCCGCTTCATGACGTCGCCGGCGTCGGGCGAACAACGCAGCGCCACCTGGCTGCCCCGCTCCTCGTGACGCACCGGGGTCAGCGACTCGACGCGCCCCTCGGGGACGTACGCCCGCACGCACTCCAGGAAGAAGTCCGTCAGGGCCAGCGACTTCGTCCGCACCGCGTCGATCGACACCCCGTCCCAGACCTCCAGCGCCGCCTCCAGGGCGAGCATCGACAGGATGTCCGGGGTGCCGACGCGGCCGCGCAGAGCGCCGGCCGCCGGCTCGTAGTCCTCCCGCATGCCGAAGGGCTCGGCGTGCGAGTTCCAGCCGGGCAGCGGCGAGTCGAAACGGTCCTGCAGTTCGCGGCGCACGTACAGGTACGCCGGTGAGCCCGGGCCGCCGTTCAGGTACTTGTAGGTGCAGCCGACCGCCAGGTCCACCCCGTGCTCGTCGAGGCCCACCGGCAGCGCGCCCGCGCTGTGGCACAGGTCCCAGACGGCGATAGCGCCGGCCGCGTGCACGGCGGCGGTCAGCGACGGCAGGTCGTGCAGCCGGCCGGTCCGGTAGTCGACGTGGTTGAGCAGCACGGCCGCCGTGCGTCCGGACAGCGCCGCCGGCACCTCGGCCGGCCGCACCGGGCGCAGGGTGCGGCCGGTCAGACGGGCCGCGGACTCGGCGATGTAGCCGTCGGTGGGGAACGTCGTCGCGTCGACGACGATCTCGTCTCGGGCGTCGTCCACCAGGCGCACCGCGCCCACCAGCGCCTTGAGGACGTTGACGCTCGTCGAGTCGCCGACCACGATCTGTCCGGCCGCCGCGCCCACCAGCGGGGCGATCCGGTCGCCGATCCGCTCGGGCGCCGTCCACCACCCGCTCTCGTCCCAGGAACGGATCTTCAGCGCACCCCACTGGCGGCGCACGACGTCCTCGACGCGGCCGGGCACGGAACGCGGGAGCGCGCCCAGCGAGTTGCCGTCGAGGTAGACGCCGTCGTCGAGGACGAACAGGGCGCGCAGGCCGGCGAGCGGATCGCCGGCGTCGTACTGCTGGGCGGTACGGGCGAGGTCAGACATGGGACCTCGCCGTCCACAGCTCCGGGAAGACGTTCTTCTGCGCGCGCTTCTCCAGCCAGGCCACCCCGGCCGAACCGCCCGTGCCCGCCTTCGCGCCCATCGCACGCCGGGTGGCGACCAGGTGGTCGTTGCGCCAGCGCCACACCAGCTCGGCGACGTCCGTCAACGCCTCGCCGAGGCGCGCGACCTCGTCCGACCCGTCGCCCGCGTACACGGCCGTCCATACCGCCTCGACCTCCGCCGAGGGCTCGTAGCGCCGCGCCAGGTCCCGGTCCAGGACGGCGGAGGGGATGGCGTGGCCGCGGCGGGCCAGCAGCCGCAGCACCTCGTCGTACAGGCTCGGCTCGTGCAGCGCCTTCTCCAGCTCGGCGTGCACGCGGGGCGCGCCGCGGTGCGGGACCAGCATCGACGCCGACTTGTCGCCGAGCAGGAACTCCATGCGCCGATACATCGCCGACTGGAAGCCCGAGCCCTCGCCGAGCGCGGAGCGGTACGAGTTGAACTGGGCCGGGGTGAGCTGGCCGAGCGGCCTCCAGGACGCGTTGAGCGCCTCCAGCTCGCGGACGGAACGCTTCAGCGCGTCGATCGCCACCGGCACCCGGTCCTCGCGCAGGGCCCGCGCGGCGGTCTCCCACTCGTGCACGATGACCGTGAACCACAGCTCCATCACCTGGGTCGTCACCAGGAAGACCATCTCTCCGGGATCGTCGGAGAGAGTGTGCTGGAGGTGGGTGAGCACGTCCGCCTTGACGTAGTCCTCGTACGGCGTCGTGCCGGCGAAGTCGAGATGCGGGGTCTCGGGCTCCGAAGCCTCGTCGGGCTGAGCCTGCTGGGACATCGCTGTCTCCTGTTGTTGCTCCGGGTAGCGGTCCGCCCCTGCCGTTTTCGACAGGACGCCCCGGTCCCCACCGGCATCCTGCGCAATACCGGCCCCAAAACGCAAGGCCCGCCCGGTCGCACCAGGACCGGACGGGTCACACGCACCGCCTGAGGGCTGGGGTCTGTCGTTTGAATCAGGTCGCAGGGCATCGGCGGGACCTGTCGATGCCGGTGAGCGGGGGCTGGTGCGTGCAGCTGCACGGCGGAGGAGGGCGTCGACGCGGAGCGTCGGCAACCGACGACAACGCCGCAGACGCGCGTGCCGGCCCCCGCGTCTGCGGGGTGATCCAAACGACAGGCCCTAACCCAGGGTCTGGGCCGCCGTCGGGGAGGAGTCCTTCAGGAACTGCGAGCAGCGCTCGTACTCCTCCTGCTCGCCGATCGCCTGCGCGGCGCGGGCGAGGGCGTGCAGGGCGCGCAGGAAGCCGCGGTTGGGCTCGTGCTCCCAGGGCACCGGACCGTGCCCCTTCCAGCCGCTGCGGCGCAGGCTGTCCAGCCCGCGGTGGTACCCCGTACGGGCGTACGCGTACGACTCCACCACGCTGCCCCGCTCGAACGCGTCGTCGGCGAGCCGGGCCCAGGCCAGCGAGGACGTCGGGTACTTCGCGGCGACGTCGGCGGGCGCCGTGCCGCTCGCGAGGAGCTCGCGCGGTTCGGGGTCGTCGGGGAGGTGGGTCGGGGGCGGGCCCCCGAGGAGGTTTTCGTGAAGGGACATGCGTCCAGTCTGCTCCATCCGCCGCCCGCCGTCGCCGGCCGCCCACGAAACCCGCCACCGGCCGCCCGCCCGGCGCCCGTTTCCCGAACGGGGCGCCGGTGCGCCCCCGCAGCCCCGGACGAGGGCGCCCTGGTACTGCAACGGTGTGTACTAGGGCGCGCGGGCACGCGGCCCGGACCTGCCGGAGCTACGTCAGGCGTTTCCTCGCCCGTTCGCCCTCCAGGGGCGGGGCCAGGACGCTGCCGTGGGTTCTGCACTCGGGTCGACGGCAGTCCGGGGGCGGCCGGCGCACCGTCGTGAAGGCGATCACCGCCCCCAGCGCCAGCACCCCCGCGCACAGCCCCATCGCCTTGCGGAACGCGTCGTCGAAGGCCGAAGCCGAGCGGTACGCCTCCGGGCCCATGCCGGTGAGCAGGGGCAGCGCGGCCACGGCGACCAGCCCCGCCGCCCGCGCCGCCGCGTTGTTGACGCCGCTGGCGATGCCGGCCCGGCTGACGTCCACCGAGGCCAGGACGGTCGCGGTGAGCGGGGCGACCAGCGCGACCATGCCGACGCCGAGCACCAGGACGGCGGGCAGGACGTCCCCGGCGTAGGACGCGCCCGGCCCCACCCGCAGCATCAGCAGCATCCCGGCGGCGCACAGCAGCGGGCCGACGGTGAGCGGGATCCGCGGCCCGATCCGCTCGGACAGTTCACCCGAGCGGGCGGACAGCAGCAGCATCAGCACGGTCGTCGGCAGCAGCGCGGTGCCCGCGCCGAGGGCGGACCAGCCGACCACGACCTGGAGCTGGACCGCGCACAGGAAGAAGAAGCCGCCGAAGGCCGCGTACACGCACAGGGTGACCAGGTTGACGGCCGTGAACTGGCGGGACGCGAAGATGTCGAGCGGCAGCATCGGGTCCGGGCGGCGACGCTCCACCGCCACGAAGGCCGCCCCGGCCGCCACGCCCGCGACCGCCGCCCCCGCCACCACCCCCGGGGATCCGCTCGCGGCCTCGATCAGGGCGTACGTGACGAGCGCGAGCGCCAGCGCGCCCAGGAAGGCGCCCAGCGCGTCGAAGCCGCCGCCCGCGCGGCTCTTCCCGGTCGCGCCCCCGCTGCCGGCGGCCCCGGCCCGGGAGGACTCGGGCACGTGCCGCAGCGCCACCGGCACGCACACCAACGCCAGCGGCACGTTCAGCCAGAACACCCACCGCCAGCCCGGACCGTCCACCAGCCAGCCGCCCAGGAAGGGCCCCACGGCCGCCCCGATGCCGCCGAACCCGGACCACAGGCCCACCGCGCGCGCCCGGTCCTCGGAGTGGAAGGAGGCCTGGATGAGCGCCAGCGAGCCCGGCGTGAGCAGCGCGCCGCCGACGCCCTGCAGGGCACGGGCGGCGACCAGCACGGCGGCGTTCGGGGCGAGCCCGCACAGCAGCGAGGCGACGGCGAACCACACCACCCCGACCACGAAGACCTTCCGCCGCCCGTAGTGGTCGCCCAGGGAGCCGCCGAGCAGGATCAGCCCGGCCAGCGTCAGCAGGTACGCGTTGACCGTCCACTGCAGGACGGCGAGGTCGGCGTCCAGGTCGCGGCCGATGCGCGGGAGCGCCACATTGACGACGGTCGAGTCGAGCAGGGCCATGCTGGAGCCGAGCACGGTGGTGAACAGGATCCACTTGCCCTGGGACGAGGCCAGCCGGACATCGGGCATGCCCCCAGGTATACAGGGAGCCCGGCGCCGTAGACAGGCGCCGGGCTCGCTGGATACCCGTACTACCCCTGGGGGCCGGACGGCCCCGCGAGGCTTACTTGATCTTCTGGCCCGCCGAACGCAGGTGCTGCGTGGCCTCGACGACGCGCGCCGCCATGCCCGCCTCGGCCAGCTTGCCCCAGGTCCGGGGGTCGTAGGTCTTCTTGGAGCCGACCTCGCCGTCGACCTTCAGGACGCCGTCGTAGTTCCTGAACATGTGGTCGGCGACGGGCCGCGTGAAGGCGTACTGCGTGTCCGTGTCGAGGTTCATCTTGACGACGCCGTTGTCCAGCGCGGTCGCGATCTCCTCCGCGGTGGAGCCGGAGCCGCCGTGGAAGACGAAGTCGAACGGCTGCGAACCGGCCGGCTTGCCGTACTTCGCGGCGACGCCCTCGTTCAGCTCCTTGAGCAGGTCGGGACGGAGCACCACGTTGCCCGGCTTGTACACGCCGTGGACGTTGCCGAAGGACGCGGCCAGCAGGTAGCGGCCCTTCTCGCCGAGACCGAGCGCCTCGACGGTGCGCACCGCGTCGTCGACCGTCGTGTACAGGGAGTCGTTGATCTCGTGCGAGACGCCGTCCTCCTCGCCGCCGGTCGGGGTGATCTCCACCTCAAGGATGATCTTCGCTGCGGCGGCGCGGGCGAGCAGTTCCTGCGCGATGGCGAGGTTGTCGGCGAGGGTCTCGGCGGAGCCGTCCCACATGTGCGACTGGAACAGCGGGTTGCGGCCCGCCTTCACGCGCTCCTCGGACACCGCGAGCAGCGGACGCACGTACCCGTCCAGCTTGTCCTTGGGGCAGTGGTCCGTGTGCAGCGCGACGGTGACCGGGTACTTCTCGGCGACGATGTGCGCGAACTCGGCGAGGGCGACCGAACCCGTCACCATGTCCTTGCTGTACTGGCCGCCCAGGAACTCGGCGCCACCCGTGGAGATCTGGATGATGCCGTCGCTCTCCGCCTCGGCGAAGCCGCGCAGCGCCGCGTGCAGGGTCTGCGTCGAGGTGACGTTGATGGCCGGGTAGGCGAACTTGCCTGCCTTCGCCCGGTCGAGCATCTCGTTGTAGACCTCGGGGGTTGCGATGGGCATCTGTCCGCTCCTTGATTGTGCGGGTTGACGATATGCGTGCTACGGCCCTGACCTGACCTTGGATTCGACGTCGTCGTCGGGGCCATCTTTCCAGAGATGCGCGAATGGTCCATGCCTGGTCCGCGTACTGGTCGGAGCCGGCTCGACGAGGCGGGCCGGGGCCGGTCAGTCCAGGCCCAGCTCGTCCTTCGAGAAGGCGAACAGGTAGGGCACCCCCGCGCCCTCGCGGATCTTCTGGTCGGCGCCGGTGGCCCGGTCCACGATGGTCGCCACGGCCACCACCTCGGCGCCCGCCTCGCGCACCGCCTCCACGGCGGCGAGCGGCGAGCCGCCGGTGGTCGAGGTGTCCTCCACGACGAGGACCCGGCGGCCCTTGATCTCCGGGCCCTCCACCCGCCGCTGCAGGCCGTGCGCCTTCGCCGCCTTGCGCACGACGAACGCGTCCAGCCTGCGCCCGCGCGCGGCGGCCGCGTGCAGCATGGCGCCGGCGACGGGGTCGGCGCCCATCGTGAGGCCGCCGACGGCGTCGAACTCCAGCTCGGCGGTCAGGTCGAGCAGCACCTGGCCGACCAGCGGGGCGGCCTCCCCGTCGAGGGTGACGCGGCGGAGGTCGACGTAGTAGTCCGCCTCCAGACCCGACGACAGGGTCACCTTGCCGTGCACCACGGCCTTGTCCTTGATCTGCTGCAGCAGCGCGCCGCGAGTGTCCGTCATGCCCTCAGCTTAAGAGGCGCGGCTCAGAGGCGGCTCCATGACCAGGTGGTCGTCGCCTCCAGCGGCTCCAGCGGGGTGACCAGGCGCGGAAGCGTGTTCAGCCCGTCCGGGGGCCCGGTCTGCGGCTCCACGCACACGGCCGCCTCCTGCTCGTCGTAGACGACGACCCACTTCTCGGGGCTGGTCACCTTCAGCTTCAGCTGCCCGGGCCAGGTCAGGGTGACGTCGACGCCGCCGGGCATGCCGAAGCAGTCGTCCCAGGGACCGGGCTTCCGGGCGACGCGGTTGCCGGTCGGCAGGTGGTCGTCGCCGCGCTCCTCCTGCCAGTCCGGGTCGAAGGAGACCTGCACGTCCTGGCCATCCTGGCCGTCGCGGCCGCCGAGGTTCCTGTTGAACCACGGGTGCCAGCCGATCTGCGCCGGGAACGACGAGTCGTGGGCCTCCACGGACATCGCGATCCGCAGCTCGTCCTCGTCCAGCGTGATCACCTGGGTGACCAGACCCGGGTAGGGCCAGGGCTCCACCAGCTTGTACGTCAGCACCACCTCGTCCGCCGTGCGCCGCGCCACCTTCCAGGCGCCGTCGCGGGCGGTGCCGTGGATGGCGTTCGGCGCGGCGTTGAGCGGCATCTGGCGCACGGTCGCGCCGTCCCGGAAGCGCCCGTCGCGGATCCGGCCGCACCAGGGGACCATCGGGAAGCAGCCGAACCGCTCGCCCTGGCGCAGCAGTTCGAGGCCGCCGACGCGCAGCCCACCGACCCGGCCGCCGTTGGCCGGCTGCACGGTCGCCTCCGCGTCACCCGCGGTCAGCGTGATGTCTTCGTCACTCACGGGACGACCCTACTGGGACGGGGCGGAGGGGCCGCGGAGCAGGGGGGCCGGGGAGCGGCGGCGGGGGTCAGGGGCGGGCACGGGGTCGGGGTCAGGGTCGGGGTGGGGGGCGGGATCGGGGTCGGAATCAGGCGGAGGCTCCCGGCCGGTCGCCGCCGGTCGCCGCCGGTCGTCAGCCGCGCCGGCGCAGGGCCCGGCCGACCACGATCGCCGACGCGACGACCAGCGCGGCCGCCGGCGCCGCCCAGCGCAGCGTGCTGTTCGGCATGACGGTCTGCGGGGCCGGGACCGGCGCGTAGCGCCCGCGCGGGGGAGCGTGGTCCACCTCCTCCGCGCTGCGGCCGATCATCGTCCGGCGCGCGTGCGCGGCCTCGGCGGGCGGCTCTCCGGGGCCGGTGAGGTCCTCCGGCCCCGACGTGGGCACCTCCGCCTCGAAGACGCCCTCGTGGACGGCGGGTTCGTCGACGTCGTCCAGATCGCCGACGTCGTCGAGGTCGCCGACCTCGTCCGGATCGCCCGCGCCGCCCGCGCCGCCCGCGCCGTCCGTGGCGTCGAGGGCGTCCGGACTCTCCTGAGCCTTCAGGTCGTCGGCATCGTCGGCGGCGGCGGTGGTGTTTCCGGCACTCGGCGTGTCCCCGGCCGCCGGCGTGTCCCCGGCCGCCGGCGCGGTTCCCGCGCCCAGGTTGCCCGCGAAGCGGTTCAGCAGACGGGCGACCGCCGAGTCGACCGCCTCCGACGGCAGTTCCGTGACCCGGCCGTCCGCGGAGGCCGTCCCCTCGAAGCGGAGCGTCGCGCCGCCGTCGGCGTCGCGCAGCCGCAGTGTGAGGGCGAGTTGCACGGAACCGCCGCCCCGGACCTCGGTCGCGTCGCCTTCCACGGCGTAGCCGCCGTCCTCGCGCGGCGCGATGCGTACGGCGCCCCGGTAGGTGATGGTGTGGCCGCCGATGCGCACCTTCAGCCGCCCCGCCACCGGCTCGGTGCCGGCGTCCTGCTGGAGGCCGGGGACCGCCCGCGCCACCTGCGCGGGATCGGCGAGGGCCGCCGTCAGCCGCTCGGCCGGAACCGGAACGAACACCTCATGCTCCATGAGTGCGGAGCCTACCCAGCCTGTAGGGGAAAGCACCCGGTGAAACCGGGATTCGGCCGCGCCGCGCTCCGGCCGGTGGTACGCGCGCGCCCGCCGCCCGCCCGGGCCCGTCGCCGCCGCTCCGTACCGGATGGGGACGGCGGGTCGCCGCACGTCAGTAGCGTGGATGCACGAGCGTGGAGGCCTGTTCTCCCGTCATCCGCGTGTCCTGCGCCGCCCGGGCGTCCGCCGTCAGAGCCGCCTGGCTCAGGGTGCGCAGAGGGCGCTCGCGCGGGTCGAGGCGCAGCGGCGGGCGGGCGCCGACGGCGGCCAGGACGAAGCCCCAGTCGCGGGGCGCGCGGGCGACGTCGGTGGTGCGGTCGGGGCCCGCGGTGAAACCGGTGGCGCGGCCGTCCACCCGGTAGGGGGCGGTGCGCAGGCCGGCGGCGCGCAGCGTCGCCTCCACCGTCCAGAACACGCGCGGCCGGGTCGCGACCGGGCCCGCGTGCACCACGAGGCGGCCGCCGGGGGCCAGGGCACGCCGGGCGAGGCCGTAGAACTCCTGGGAGTACAGCTTGGTGCTGGCCGTGATGCCCGGGTCGGGCAGGTCCGCCACGACCACGTCGTACGTCGCCGCGGACGCCTCGCGCAGCCACTGGAAGGCGTCCGAGGCGGTGACGTGGACGCGCGGGTCGCCGTAGGCGTGGCCGTTGAGGCCGGACAGCGCCGGGTCGGTGCGGGCCAGCCGGACCAGGCCGGGGTCGAGGTCGACGACGTCGACGCGGCGGACGCCGGGGTGGACGAGGGCCTCACGGGCGGCCAGGCCGTCGCCGCCGCCGAGGATCAGCACGCGCGCGTGGGGACCGTTCATCGCGGGGTGGACCAGCGCCTCGTGGTAGCGCCGCTCCTCCCGGCCGCCGACGCGCAGACGGCCGTCGAGATAGAGGTCGAGGGGCCGGCCGCCGGTGCCGCCGGTGAGGACGATCTCCTGGACGCCGGTCTGGACCGCCACCCGTACGTCGTCGCCGTAGACCGCCTGCCGCGACGCCCGTTCGAAGTCGTCGACGAGGACGGCGGCGGAGGCGAGGACGCCGAGGACGGTGACGTTGGCGACGAGCAGGAGACAGCGGGCCCGGCAGCTGAGGTCGCGGCGGAACAGGCCGAGCACCAGGGCGGCCCCCGCCACGACGTTGACCGCGCCGGTCAGCAGCGAGCTCGTCAGCTGGCCCAGGAACGGCAGCAGCAGGAAGGGGAAGGCGAGGCCGCCCACGAGCGCGCCCACGTAGTCCGCGGCGAACAGGTCGGCCACCGCGCCGCCCGCGTCCTGGCGGCGGATGCGCTGGATGAGCTCCATGAGCAGGGGCACCTCGGCGCCGATGAGCAGGCCGATGGCGAGGGAGAACGCGACGAGCAGGACACGGGGGCCGTTGGCCCACAGGCCGCCCCAGGCGCCCGTCCAGGCGAACACCGCGTACAAGGCCATGGCGCTGCAGCCGCCGACCAGCGCGAGGGTCGCCTCCAACGCGCCGAAGCCGGCCGCGGCGAACCGGCGCAGCCGTTTGGCGGCGAGGGAGCCGATGCCCATCGCGAAGACCATGACGGACAGCACGACGGAGGCCTGGGTGACGGAATCGCCCATCAGGTAGGAGGCGAGCGCGACGAGTTCGAGTTCGTAGACGAGACCGCAGGCGGCGCAGACGAAGACGCACGCGAGGACCAGGAACCGCCCGGTGTCCGGCCGGACGGGGAGCCGCGCGGGGCCCCGCCAGGACGGCGGGGCGCCGGGTGGGGCTGGTGCGTGGGCTTCGATCACGACTGCGACGTTACGTTACGGCGCGGGCACCCTTCGTCACCCACACGTGTGGAATTCGGGACTGTTTGCGGCTCTGTGCGTTTAGGTCGCCGTCAACGGCACGGGGTCACCCGAGCGTGCCCGGATGCCCACTCTGGTGCGCGTCGCCACCAGTTGGCCGTCCTGCGGGTAGGCGTGCCAGGTGCGCCAGTGCACCTGGCCCTCCTGCCGTTGGGCGAGCAGCGCGGTGAAGGCGTGCGGGCTGCCCGGGAAGACGCCGGCCAGGCCGTGCGGGTGCTCGGAGACGAGGGCCAGGAGTTCCTGGGCGCGGCCCGCGAACTGGCCCGGCGAGAGCACCTCGACGCGCGCCGCGAACTCGTACTCCCAGTCGCCCACCCGCTTGGCGACGCCGAGCGGGAGGGGAGTGCTGCTGCCGGCGATGCAGGCCACCGTCTCCGAACAACAGCCCTGCTCCTCCTCCAGCAGCACCTGGTGCGAGGCGCCGAGCAATCTCAACTGCAGCTTGGCTGCGGACAGTTCGAGGTCGAGCGTGGCGAGGGCGGGCAGCGGCTCGCGCCCCAGGGCCCAGGCGAGATCGGCCGCGCGCGTGTCGGTGTATGAGGTGTTCAGGGTCGTGAGCATGGGTCGGCTCCGCGGAGAAGCAAAAGATGAGGAGGTGGGTCCGGCGCACCCAGGACGACACCGGGAGACGGCCCCGGTCAGCCCGGTCTGGGAGTGTCGTTTGCTCGGGGCGTCCGAAGAGGGTCCGAGGGGCTGCGTCGGTGGTTTAGAGGGAATCATGAACTGGGGAGCCGCCCCAGGGTTTTTACCCAACTTTGCCGGGTTTCCATCCCTCAGGGGGCTACACAGCTCAATTGTTCAACTATGGCGTGCGCCGGGAGGTGCGGCGTGCGCCCGTGCGCCCCACAGGAAAGGCCCGGGCGCGGGTACCGGCACCTGGCCGTCCTCGGCGTCCCGTCCTCGGCGTGGTGCGACCGCGGGGCCCGTGGTCGGTGGCGGGCCCCGCGGTCCGGATGCGGCTTCCCCCGCGGGGAGCTCAGCTGCCCCGTGTCAGCTGCCTCCGCCGCATCCGCCGCCTCCTCCGCAGGAGGACCCGCCCCCGCAGGAGGACCCGCCCCCGCAGGAGTGCCCTCCGCCGCAGGAGTGGCCTCCGTGGTGGCCCCCGCCGGAGCCGCCGTCTCCCCCGCCGGCCCACCAGCCGCCGGCGGCGGCCCCGCCGCCGGACGCGCCGCGCGAGCGGCGGCCGCGGTGCGACTTCGCGGCGTCGCCCGTACGGACGTTGACGACCAGGGCCGCCACGAGCACGATCGCGATCACCGCCAGGATGATGCCGAAGACCATGGCGTCACCCTCCTTCCGAGTCCCCCGAAGCAACCCCCCGTGGGCGCCTCGCGCGGTGCCTGAGCGCCACGTGAACGGGGGATGCCCGCCTGCCTCACCGGCCAAAGCAGAGTTGAGGAACTTCAGAGGGTTCTGCACCGGGAAAAGCCCCTGACCTGCACAGAAGGGCAGGTCAGGGGCATGTCCACGCTCAGCTGCCGGGCGAACGGCAGGTTTCCGCGTCCACGCCCACCGAGGCTGATCGCGCAGGGTCGTCCCGTGTCGGCGCGAACGGTGAAGGTTGAGGAACCGCCGGGCCTCGGCGCAGGATGACGCTCATGACCTCCACCGAGCGCCCCTTCCTCAACCGCCGCCTCGCCGAGTTCGGGACGACGATCTTCGCCGAGATGTCCGCCCTCGCGACGGCGACCGGCGCGATCAACCTGGGCCAGGGGTTCCCCGACACGGACGGCCCCGAGGAGATCCGCGAGGCGGCCGTGCGGGCACTGCGGGACGGACGCGGCAACCAGTACCCGCCGGGTCCGGGCGTCCCCGAGCTGCGCACGGCGATCGTCGACCACCAGCGCCGCCGCTACGGCCTGGCCTTCGACCCGGACACGGAGGTCCTGGTCACCGCGGGCGCGACGGAGGCCATCGCCGCCACGCTCCTCGCCCTGCTGGAGCCCGGCGACGAGGTGATCGCCCTGGAGCCGTACTACGACTCCTACGCCGCCTGCATCGCCATGTCCGGCGCCGCGCGCGTGCCGGTCACCCTGCGCCCGGACCCGGAGCGGGCCCGCTTCCGGCTCGACCTGGACGAGCTGCGCGACGCGGTCACCGACCGCACCCGGCTGCTGCTGATCAACACCCCGCACAACCCGACCGGCACGGTCCTCACCCGCGAGGAGCTGACGGCGATCGCCGAGCTGGCGGTGGAGCGGGACCTGCTCGTGGTGACCGACGAGGTGTACGAGCACCTGGTCTTCGACGACGCCGAGCACGTGCCCCTGGCCACGCTGCCCGGGATGCGCGAGCGCACGGTCACGATCGGCTCGGCCGGCAAGACGTTCTCCTTCACCGGCTGGAAGGTGGGCTGGGTCACGGCGACGCCCGCCCTGGTCTCGGCGGTGCGCTCCGCGAAGCAGTTCCTGACGTACGTCGCGTCCGGCCCGTTCCAGTACGCGGTGGCGGAAGCACTGACACTCCCGGACGCCTACTTCGAGGCGTTCCGCGAGGACATGCGGGCCAGGCGGGACCTGCTGGCGACGGGACTCACGGAGGCCGGATTCGCGGTCTTCCGCCCGGCCGGCACGTACTTCGTCACCACCGACATCCGCCCCCTCGGCGAGAGCGACGGCTTCGCCTTCTGCCGCTCGCTGCCCGAACGCGCGGGCGTCGTCGCCATCCCGAACGCCGTCTTCTACGACCACCGGGACGCGGGCGCACCGTTCGTACGGTTCGCGTTCTGCAAGCGCATCGAGGTGCTGACGGACGCGACGGAACGGCTCCGCAAGGCGTTCGCGCACTGACGCCAGGACGCCGCCGAGGCCGCGGCGGCCCGGCTGAAGGCGTCGGCGGGCCGAGCGAACGCGAGAGGCGCCCGTCCACAGGGTGTGGGCGGGCGCCTCTCGACGTGGGGGGCGCGGGCAGGTCGTCGGGGACCTACTCGTCGTCCTCCTCGGGCTTGGTCTCCGGGGCGTCGGCCTCGTTCACGGCCGACTCCAGGCCCAGCTGCTCCACCAGCCACTTGTCGAACTCGATGGCCGCGCGCACCCAGCTCACCGTCGAGGAGACGAACAGCTCGATGTTGACGCCGGCGCCGATCAGCAGCTGCGCCTCGCCGATGAGGCGGACGGTGCCGTCGTCGTGGGTGTGGGTGTAGACCTTGGGCCACAGGGTGCGCCGGTTCCAGTCGTCGATCGACTCCAGGAGCTGCACCTTGTCGTCGATCTTGTGGGCCCGGTCGTAGAACGTCCGCACCGAGTAGACCGCCTGGTCACCCTCGCCGCGGAACATGAAGTAGGTGCGGAACTCCTCCCACGGCGCCGCGAGGTCTCCCTCGTCGTCGACGACGTACTTCAGCTCCATCTGGTCGAGGAGCTGCTTCACGAGATCCTGATCCGGGACGACGGGGCCCGCCGGTCCACCCTGGGGCTGCGGCTCGGGCTGGCCCCCGAAATTCGGAATCGAGGACGGGTCGATGGTCACCGTGTTTTTCCCTTCGTACGGATCCCGCCATCCTCCCCCATGCGGGGAGGGGGGTGGCAACCCCCGCCGGTCCCTGTCAGCCCTGAGCTGACAGGATCCGGCCTGTTGCACCAAGAGAGGGTGACGGGCGGAGGGGGATCGTATGGATGACGGGGCTACAGCTCCTTGCCCGTCGCGGGCCCCACGATCAGGCCCTCCCCGAACGCGTCCACCCGGACCGTGTCGCCGTCCTTGACCTCGCCGGCCAGGATCTCCTTGGCCAGCCGGTCGCCGATGGCCGTCTGGACCAGCCGGCGCAGCGGCCGGGCGCCGTACGCCGGGTCGTTGCCCTCGTCGGCGAGCCAGGCGAGGGCCGCGTCGGTGATCTCCAGGGTGAGCCGGCGCTCGGCGAGCCGCTTGGCGAGACGGTCGATCTGGAGGCGGGCGATCCGGCCCAGCTCTTCCTTGTTCAGGGCCGAGAACACCACCAGGTCGTCGAGCCGGTTGAGGAACTCCGGTTTGAACGAGGACCTCACCACCTCCAGGACCTGCTCCTTCTTCTCCGCCTCGCTGGGCAGCGGGTCGACCAGGTACTGGCTGCCCAGGTTGGACGTCAGCACCAGGATCGTGTTGCGGAAGTCGACCGTGCGGCCCTGGCCGTCGGTCAGCCGGCCGTCGTCCAGGACCTGCAGCAGGACGTCGAAGACCTCCGGGTGCGCCTTCTCCACCTCGTCCAGCAGGACCACGCTGTACGGCCGCCTGCGCACCGCCTCGGTGAGCTGGCCGCCCTCCTCGTAGCCGACGTAGCCGGGAGGCGCGCCGACCAGGCGGGCGACGCTGTGCTTCTCGCCGTACTCCGACATGTCGATGCGGACCATGGCCCGCTCGTCGTCGAAGAGGAAGTCGGCGAGGGCCTTGGCCAGTTCGGTCTTGCCGACGCCCGTCGGGCCGAGGAACAGGAAGGAGCCGGTCGGGCGGTCGGGGTCGGCGATGCCCGCGCGGGAGCGCCGCACGGCGTCGGAGACCGCCTGGACCGCCTGCGCCTGACCGATGAGCCGCTTGCCCAGCTCGTCCTCCATGCGCAGCAGCTTCTGCGTCTCGCCCTCCAGGAGGCGGCCGGCCGGGATGCCGGTCCAGGAGGCGACGACGTCGGCGATGTCGTCGGAGCCGACCTCCTCCTTGACCATGGTGTCCTTCGCGGCCTCCTCCTCGGCCTCGGACGCGGCCTCCAGGTCGCGCTCCAGGGTCGGGATCTCGCCGTACAGCAGCTTGCTGGCGGTGTCGAAGTCGCCGTCGCGCTGAGCCCGCTCGGCCTGGCCGCGCAGGTCGTCGAGCTTCTCCTTCAGCTCACCGACCCGGTTGAGGGACTGCTTCTCCTTCTCCCAGCGGGCGGTCAGGCCCCGCAGCTCCTCCTCCCGGTCGGCGAGGTCGCGGCGCAGCTTCTCCAGGCGTTCGCGGGAGGCGGCGTCGGTCTCCTTGCTGAGGGCCAGCTCCTCCATCTTGAGCCGGTCGACGGACCGCTGGAGCTCGTCGATCTCGACCGGGGAGGAGTCGATCTCCATCCGCAGACGGGAGGCCGCCTCGTCGACGAGGTCGATGGCCTTGTCGGGGAGGAAGCGGGAGGTGATGTAGCGGTCGGAGAGCGTCGCGGCGGCGACCAGGGCGGCGTCCGCGATCTGCACCTTGTGGTGGGCCTCGTAGCGGCCCTTGAGACCGCGCAGGATGGCGATGGTGTCCTCGACGGTCGGCTCGGCCACCAGCACCTGCTGGAAGCGCCGCTCCAGCGCCGGGTCCTTCTCGATCCGCTCCCGGTACTCGTCGAGCGTCGTCGCGCCGACCATGCGCAGCTCGCCGCGGGCCAGCATCGGCTTGAGCATGTTGCCGGCGTCCATCGCGGAGTCGCCGCCGGCGCCCGCGCCGACGACCGTGTGCAGCTCGTCGATGAACGTGATGATCTGGCCGTCGGAGTTCTTGATCTCGGCCAGGACGGTCTTCAGCCGCTCCTCGAACTCGCCGCGGTACTTCGCCCCGGCGACCATCGCGCCGAGGTCGAGCGCGACGAGCCGCTTGTCCTTGAGGGACTCGGGCACGTCCCCCTTGACGATGCGCTGGGCGAGCCCCTCGACGACGGCCGTCTTGCCGACGCCGGGCTCGCCGATGAGGACGGGGTTGTTCTTGGTGCGGCGGGACAGCACCTGCACGACCCGCCGGATCTCGGTGTCCCGGCCGATGACCGGGTCGAGCTTGCCCTCGCGGGCCGCGGCGGTGAAGTCGGTCCCGAACTTCTCCAGGGCCTTGTACTGGCCCTCGGGGTCGGCGCTGGTCACCCGGCGTCCGCCGCGGGCCTTGCGGAAGGCCTCCTGCAGCTTCTTCGCGGTCGCGCCCTGCCGGGTGAGCACCTCGGCGGCCGGGCCGCCCTTGGCGGCGATGCCGAGCAGCAGGTGTTCGGTGGACAGGTACTCGTCCCCGAGGTCGGCGGCCCGGTTCTGCGCGTCGGCGACGACGGCCAGCATGTCGCGGTTGGGCTGCGGGGGCGCGACGGTGGACCCGGCCACGCTGGGCAGCGCGCCGAGCGCCTTCTCGGCCCCGGCGCGCACGGCGGCCTGGTCGGCGTCGACCGCGGCGAGCAGGTCGATGATGTTCTCGTTTCCCTCAGGGCCTCGCCCCTGCAGCAACGCGAGCAGCAGGTGGGCGGGGGTGAGGTCGGC
The DNA here is from genome assembly GCF_003112535.1 of Streptomyces rishiriensis. Classification (GTDB taxonomy): domain Bacteria; phylum Actinomycetota; class Actinomycetes; order Streptomycetales; family Streptomycetaceae; genus Streptomyces; species Streptomyces rishiriensis. The sequence goes on from NZ_BEWA01000013.1 coordinate 246,556, forward strand.
GTGCCCTTCGGACACGGCCCTGCTGCTGGCCGCGTTGATCGCGTCCCGGCTCCGGTTGGTCAGCTCGGCGTCCACGTTCGCTGTCTCCTCCTTGCGTCAGCGCTCTCCCGTACTGACTCTGTCAGCGTACACAAAGTTGAGTCTATTCCGCTCAAGGTGTGCGCGCGCCCTTCCCGGCGCACTAAGTTCCGCCCATGGCCGCTTACCCGCAGGACCCGGGCGCCCCGGACGCGCCGTATCTCGCCTTCTGGCAGGAACGCCATCTGTGCACGCTGACCACACCACGTCCGGACGGCAGTCCGCACGTGGTTCCGGTCGGCGTGACGTACGACCCCGAAAGCCGGCTGGCCCGGGTCATCACCGACGGGGCCAGCCGCAAGGCGGTCAACGTCCTGGCGGCGGGCCCGGACGGCGCCCGGGTCGCCGTGTGCCAGGTGGACGGCGGCCGCTGGGCCACCCTGGAGGGGCGGGCGTTCGTCCGCTCGGAGCCGGAGCGGGTCGCGGACGCCGTGCGGCGGTACGCGCTGCGCTACGGGCGCACGCCCGGCCCCAATCCCACGCGCGTGGTGATCGAGATCGAGCTGACCCGCGCGATGGGCCGCGGCTGAGCGGGCGATCGGCGGGCGATCGGTGGGCGATCGGCGGGCGATCGGTGAGGGATCGGCGGGCGATCGGTGAGGGATCAGCGAAGGAGTTGCAAGGGAGCCGTGAGGGAACCGTGCGGCGCGCGGGAGGCATAAGCGGGTCAGTTGACCGGATTCGCTCCCGTCGATTTCCGGCCAAGGCTCAACCAGCCGCATAACCGGAAATGTCCGCGCAAACTGCAGCGGCGTCACCGTGTTCAGGTCACGGTGACGCCGCTGCGGGGGGAAGCGCCTGAGCGATCTGTTACGACGGGGGAATCGCGTCAGGCACTGCGGGGGGTGGCTGAGATGGTCTTCAGGGGCGGAGCCTCGGGCTCGACGAGCCTGTGGTCCCGCTGGTCCAGGTTCACAAAGATCATTCCGTACCGGATGGCACAGCGCACGGGCTGCGGCGCCCCGCGGGGCTTACGCAGGCACCGGTAGGCCCGTACGTCCTCGTCCTCGTCGCGCGTCACGACCACCGGCTCGCCGAACACGGTCACCATCAACGAGTCACCACTGTGGGGGATGGCGGTGACCAGGTCGATGAAGTGCCAGCCGGAGCGGTAGGCGGTCGCCATTTCACGGCGGAAGGAGCGGTCGTCGGGTGGCGTGGTCATGACTCGGCGACCCACGTGCTGTCGGCCGGGGCGACCCAGGTGCTGTCGGCGGGCGCCACCCAGGTGCTGTCGCCCGGCACGCCCGCCGCGGTGACGACCCAGGTGCTGTCACGGGGAGCGACCCACGTGCTGTCACCGGCCACGGCGACGGTGTCGGCACCCGGGCTCCAGGTGCTGTCGCGAGCCGTGTCGCCCGTCGTGCCCGCAAGACCGCTCAGCGCTCCGAAGGCCAGCGCTGCGGAGAAGGCGGCGGCAAGCGCCGAGCGAAGCATTCTCTTATGCATAGTCGGCTTCGTCCTCATTTGAAGGTCACCTCTCCCCCGTCGACTACGACGATGGCCCATTCGGGCACGTCATGGCCACACAATCGATGCATCATGTTCCTGCACGTTCAGGACCCTGGGGGGTGGAGATTTGACGAAAAATCAGACAAAGCAGACACATCCTCATGCGTCGACTGAGCTGTGCGAGGAAGGTCGCCGTCTCTACGGGAACGCTCTTCGGACGGGCCGCATAGCCCGTGCCGACGTGGAGCCCGCTCCGTGCCTGATGGAGTTCGCCCTGCTCCACGCGGACCCTGACGACGCGAACTGGCTGCGCCCGGTACCCCCGTCGATCGCCCTGTCCCAGCTGCTCAACCCGATCGAACGCGAGATCACCCGACGCAGACGGCTCTCGGTGGAACTCGCCGACGCTTTCGAGCCGTTCATGACCCTCAGCGCCCAGCCGACGCCGACCACACACTCGATCACGGTGCTGGAAGGCATCGACCGGATCAACGCCGCACTCGATCTGGCCACCTCGCAGTGCCAGACCGAGATGCTCACCGTCCAGCCGAGCCGCCGCCGCCTGGAGCACACCCTCGTCCAGGGACTGGAGCGCGACCGGCCGCTCATCGACCGCGGCTGCCGCATCCGCACGCTCTACCAGCACACGGCCCGCTACAGCCCCGAGACGCTGGCCTACGTCTCCCAGTTCACCGAAGGCAAGGTGGAGTACCGCACCATCGACGAACTCGTGGAGCGGCTGATCATCTGCGACGAGACCGTGGCCTTCATCCCCACCCGGGACGACGGGCAGGTCGCCCTCGAACTGCGGCACCCGGGACTGGTCCGCTACCTGATCAAGGTCTTCGAGTTCATGTGGGGCCGTGCCGTCCCGCTCGCCACAGGCGCCCCCTACGAGACCGCCCCCGACGGCATCACGGAGATCCAGCACTCCATCGCCAAGCTGCTCGTCGAGGGACACGTCGACGAGGCGATAGCCCGCCGGCTCGGCATGAACGTGCGGACCTGCCGAGCCCACATCGCCAAGCTCGCCACCGCACTCGGCAGTGGCAGCCGCGCCCAACTCGGCTTCCTCATAGCCCAGTCGGGCATCCTCAAACAGGAGCCCTGACCCGCCCGGAGAACGAAGAACGACAGGGAGAACCGCAGTGAACGCGCCGCCGCACCCCCACCACGGCGTGGAGGACCTGTGCACCGCGGGCCTGAACCTCTACGAGCAGGCCCTGCGCGACGGGCGCGTCAAGACCGAGGACGCCGAGACGGCGGCCCCCTGCCTGCTGTCCGTCGGCCTCCTGCACCCGGTCGTGGACGACGTGGCCCAGCTGGAGCCCGTGGCCCCGGCCCTCGTCCTGCACCGGCTGCTGCGCTCCTCGGGCATGCGCATCGCCGAGGAACGGCGCCGCGAGGAACGGCTCGCGTCGCTGTTCGAGCCCCTCATGCGGATCACCGGCGCCCGCACGGCCACCGCCGAGCCCGTCTCCTTACAGCTCCTCAGCGGCACGGAACGCATCAACGAGGCCATCACCGAGGCGACGTCCGAAGCGGCCAGCGAAGTGCTCTGCGTCCAGCCCCACGTGCACTACAGCGGACCGCGCGGCGAGACCGCCCACGCCGTCGCCATGGCCCGCGACCAGGCCCTGCTCGACCGGGGCTGCCGCATCCGCACCCTCTACCAGCACACCCAGCGCCACCAGCCCCTCGTCCTGGCCCGCTACGAGCAGCTGCGGGGCGACGCGCAGGCCCGCACCCTCGACGAGGTCACCGACCGGCTCATCGTCATCGACGGCGCGGTCGCCTTCATCCCCGCCGGCGAGGACGGCCGACTCGCCCTGGAGGTCCGCCACCCGGCCCTCCTGACCTACTTCACCACGACCTTCGACCGGCTCTGGCGGCTGGCCACCCCGATGTACCCGCAGGCCGTCCAGCGGCCGTCCAGGGGCGGCGTCACCCCCCGGCAGCAGGCCATCGCCGCCCTCCTCGTCGAGGGACACACGGACGCCGTCATCGCCGACCGGCTCGGTATGAACATCCGCACCGCCCGCGTCCACATCGCCAAGCTCGCCGCCACCCTCGGCAGCGAGAGCCGCGCCCAACTCGGCTACCTCATCGGGCAGTCGGGGATCCTTGACCAGGAACAGCGCCGGACGCCGGAGCAGGGCCCGGGCCAGGCGTAGGGGCCGGCGCCGGGGCAGGGGCGGGGGCCGGCTCCGGGGCGGGGGCAGCGGCGGAGGCAGAAGCAGCGGCTGGGGCAGTGGAAGTTGCGGTTGTGGGTGCGGTTGTGGGTGCGGTTGTGGGTGCGGTTGCGGTTGTGGTCGCCGTGGCGGTCGCAGGCTCGGAGGACGTGTCCGCAGGCGCGCTGGAGGACGTGCCGGACGTCGTGCCGGAGGTCGTGCCGGCAGGCGTGGCGGAGGTCGTGCCGGCCGCTGTGCCGGCAAGCGTGTCGGGGCCGTGCCCCTGGGCCGGGACGTCCGCCGTGCCTCCCGGCGCCGCCTCGTCGGACGGCCGGTCGAGGCCGACCTGGGCGATCCGCACCCCCAGCTGAGTGCGGCTGGCCGCGCCCAGGGTCTCCGAGAGGCGCGCGATGTGCGCGCGGCAGGTGCGGACGCTGATGCCCAGGCGCTCGGCGATGACCGCGTCCTGGTGTCCCTCCGCCAGCAGGGCGGCGATGGACTGCTCGCGGTGGGAGACGCCCTCGACGCGCGGGTCGGGCAGCGGGGCGGTGAGCGGGATCGCCAGCCGCCACAGCCGCTCGAAGACCGTCACCAGATAGGAGACCAGGGCCGGGTGCCGCAGCTCCAGGGCCATCGTGCGGTCGGCGTTGGCCGGGACGAAGGCGACCTTGCGGTCGAAGAGGATCAACCGGTCGATGACCTCGTCCAGCGTGCGCGCCTCCACCGTGTCGCCCATCAGCTCCAGGTAGTTGAGCAGGCCCTGGCCGTGCCGGGCCACGTGGTTGTAGAGGTCGCGCATGCGCACGCCCCGGCCGCGCAGCTCCAGCGCGCGGTGCAGCCCCTCCGACAGCTCGTGCTCACGCCGGATGCCGCCGGGCTGCACGGTGAGGACCTCGGTGGTGCACGCCTCGGTCGCCGCGTCCAGCGCGGCCTGGATGCGGGAGGGGCCGTCCAGGACGCGGATCGCCGCGCCCTCGCCGGCCGTCGCGGCCCGCTCCGGCCCGCCCAGACCCGCGTACCACTCGAAGGCGGCGACCGCCGAGCCCATCCGCCGCTGGCTGGCGCTGAACTCGTCGTGCAGTCCGCGCAGCAGCCGGGTCATGACCTCCTGCGGGGAGGTCGGCACCAGCCAGTTCATGTCGTCGGGGTCGGGGTGCAGGAGGGCCAGCTCGAGCAGGCACGGGACCGGCTCGGCGTCGGTCCGCGCCACCCGACCGCGTCGTACGGCCCGGGAATACACGCGATCCCCGGCCTCGCACAGTCGGTCGGCACCGTGTGGATGCTCCTCCGTCCCGTGCCCGGCCATCGCCCATCCCACCCCCGCCGTACGCCTCTTCCGGAGCGCAACTATGCGCGGCCCGGACCGGCTCCGCAACACGGCTCCTCCGGCCGGGGCCGTCGAAAACCACCCGTCTGTGGGAGTTCCTCCCAGCCTCCTACCCCGGTACTGCAACAAGCTGACGGTGGTGCGGGGCCTTCGCGAGGGGCATGGTTGGTTCCGCTTACCCCGGGGGCTCTTCACCCGGGAGCAGGCGGAACCAACCCGGCCGGGCCACGGGGGAGTCCGGCCGGGCTCCGCGCCGTCGGCGGTGTGCGGCGGTGTGCGGAGCCTCGGCACGGGGCGGCCGCCGGTCGGGCGGCCGGGGATCAGGTGAGCTTCAGGGCCTGGCAGTCGGCCTTGAACTTGGCGGTGCAGATGTCGGAGATCTTGTAGATGCCGTCGGCGACGACGGTCTGCTTGATGTTGCTCTTCGTCAGCGCGACCACGGTCACCAGCTTGGCCGGAATGCCCTTGGTCGTCGGGCTGTCGACCTTGTCGCGGGTGAGGGCGTCGAACTGGAGTTCGCGGCCCTGGACCTTGGCGACGGCCGCCTGCGCGGCGGCCTCGGCCATGGCGGGGTACGGCTTGTAGACGCTCATGAACTGCTCGCCGGCGATGATGCGCTGCACGGCCGCCAGTTCCGCGTCCTGACCGGTGATCGGGGGCAGGTTGCCGGCGCTGACGCCGGCCGACTCCAGGGCCTTGATGATGCCGCCGGCCATGGCGTCGTTGGCGGAGTAGACGCCGGCGATGTTGTTCTTGCCGATCGCCTCGATCGCCTGCGTCATGTTGGCCTGCGCGGCCTCCGGGCTCCACTTGTCGGTGTCGTACGACTTCGCGATCGTGACCCGGCCGCTGAGCTCGCTGAGCGCGCCCTGCTTGAACTGCGCGGCGTTGGGGTCGGTGGGCGACCCGTTCATCATGATGATCTTGTCGGCCAGGCTGACGGTGCCGATGGCCTCCGCGAGGGTGCGGCCCTGCACCTCGCCGACCAGCTCGTTGTCGAAGGAGACATAGCCCTCGATCGGGCCCTGGGCCAGACGGTCGTAGGCGATGACGGGGATGTTGGCGTCCTTGGCCTTCTGCACCATGGGCGCGATGGCCTTCGCGTCGACCGCGTCCAGCAGGATGACGTCGACCTTGTCGTCGATCATCCGCTGCATCTGGGTGTTCTGCTTGTCGGTGGACGCGGCGGCGTTCGCGTAGTCGGTCTTGCCCTTGCCGTCGGTGAGTTCGGCGACCTTCCGCTTGATGATGGGGTAGTCGAACTCGGCGTACCGCGTGTTCGTCTCCTCCGGCATCAGCACGCCCACCGTGATGTCGTCACTCCGGGTCGGTGTCGCGCTGGCGCCGTCCTCCGAAGCCCCGAGCATCCCGCACCCGGCGAGCGTGAGGGACATCGTGGAGGCGACCACAGCTATGGCGATACGACGCATTCGGGGGCTCACTTCAGGTGCGTTCGGTGCGTTCGGTGCAATGCGGACATGGGTGCGACAGGTGACCCAGGTGTCTGAAAAGACAACGCGGCAGCGGCCGCCGTCGTCAAGCGGAACTACTTAACGAAGTAGCAACATCACACTCCGCTTAGCGGGTGAAGACGCATGGAGACGAAGCGGAGACCTTGCGAGAACCCGGCGAAGGTCCCTCCGGAAAAGCGCCCAAGGAACCATGCAACCAACGGCGTTGGCCGCGGGTCCGGATCCTGGGTGCATGACGACGACGAGGCCGTCGCCCGCCCCGGCCGGCGCGCCCGCCTGTTGCTCGAGGCCCGCGCCGACGGCCCCGGCGAATTCCCGGCCGAGCTGCACCGCACCATCTCCGCGAACGGCTTCCGTGACGGCGCCGGCCACCCCGACTTCATCCTCGAGGCCAAGATCGACGGCAAGATCGTGAAGCTGAAGCAGAGCGGCGAGAGCGAGTGGGAGCTGCCCGCGATCCCCAAGGGCTTCGGCGCGGCCTCCGGGCTGTCGGCCGTCGACCTCTACCTGTCCCTCGGCGAGCACAGCGACATCAAGAAGGACACGGTCGTACCGCTGGAATCGTCGATGTACATGACCGACTCCGGTTACTTCAACGTGGCCGGCACCAAGGTGGCGGCCGGCCCCGCCCTGGCCACGGGCTCGCCGTCGGCGACTCCGTCGTCGCCCGCCTCGCAGTCCCCGTCCCCGTCCCCGTCCGCCCCGGTGACCCCGTCGGCGTCCGCGTCCGGCTCCGCGGCCACCACGGGCGGCACGACCGGCGGCACGACCGGCGGCGGCACGGACACCGCGGGCGCGACCGGTTCGCTCGCCAGCACCGGTTCCGGCGGCGCTCTGTACGGCGCACTGGCCGCCGTCCTGCTGGCCGTCGGCGGTGCGGCGGCGTGGTTCGGCACGCGCCGCCGCCGGGTCGCGCGCGTCTGATCCGCCGCACGACGAACGCCGAGGGGCCCGCAGGCATCCGCCTGCGGGCCCCTCGCTCCGTCGCGGTACGGGTGTCGCGGCAGGGCCGTCAACGAGCCCCGGGGTCGTACTTCCTCAGCGAGGCCCGGACCTCGGCGGCGTACGCCCCTTCCCACCAGGGGACCGTCTCCACCAGCACCGGCTTGGTGCCGGAGGCGAGGACGAGGGCCCGGCCGGGCGGCATCGCCCCGAGGTCGGAGACGTGCAGGACGCGTTCCCGGCGCGTGGACTCGCTGATGGCACGGTTGCCGGACCAGCCGCCGAACTCCGACTCCCGGCTGGTCTGGTACTCGCGCAGCTCGAACTCGCCGGCCAGTTCGCTCAGATCGCCCAGGAAGCGGGTGTCGGAGACGCCGCCGCCGTAGACGCGGACGTTCGCGGCGGACCACAGCTTCTCCATGCCGCGCTCGCCCCACACCTCGATGCCCTGGGCCCAGGACTGCAGGATCGTCATCAGGATGATGCCGCGCGAGCCGTAGTGCGAGTACAGGTCGGGCAGGTTCCGCCAGCGGCACACGTTGGCGGCCTCGTCGAGGACGCCGACCAGGGGCAGCGGGAGGCGGCCGCCGCGCTGGGTGGTGGCGTACTCCTCGGCGGCCTCGACGACGGCCACGGTGAGCGCGGTCACGAGCGGCCCGGCGGAGTCGCGCCCCTCCCTGCTCAGGGAGTACAGGGTGCCGCCGCTCCGGACGAAGGCGTGCGGGTCGAACTCCGCCGCGTACGCGTCGGCGGGCGGTGTGACCCACCGGTTGACCTCGGGATTGACCAGGCAGGACGCCATCTGCTGGGCGACGCCGTAGATGCCGCTGCGCTGCTTGTCGGGGGCGTTGACGACGCCGGCCACGCCGTCCGCGGACATGGCGTGCCCGGCGCCGCGCAGGATCCGCTCCGGGGTGTCGTCCCTGGGGTTGGACAGCCAGGTGTAGATCTGGGTGATCGGCGCCTTGGCGCAGGCGGCGGCGAGCAGCAGGCTGGCCAGCAGGTCCTGGCCGGCCGGGTCGAAGAAGGCGTCGGTGGAGGCGTTGGCGTCACGCGAGCCGCTGGCGAAGTGGTCGGCCATCTTGCGGGCCTTGGCGACGTCGGTGACGTACGACAGCGGGTTCCACCACCAGCTCGGCTCCTCCTGCGCGACCTGCTGCGGGTCGAACACCCACACCGGTCCGCGCGCGGTCCGCGGCCCCCGGGTCGCGTCCACGATGTCGCGCTTGTTCGAGGTGACGAGGACCGCGCCGGGTCCGTCGAGGATGGCGGGAATGGCCCGCCGGGTCGTCTTGCCGGTCCGGGGACCCCAGATGTCGACGTGCATGTCCTCGTACGAGCCGAACAGCGGCTGACGGCCCTTCACGGACCGTCCGATGAACACGCCGGGCGTGCGCGACCGCACGCCGAGGCGCTCGGCGGTGGCGGCCGCACCCTTCATGGTCAGCCTGCCGAGCTCCTCGCCCTTCGCGAGATGCCGGGCGGCGCCGTCCACCTTCGGCCTGTTCCTGAACCGCTCGCGCACCCGGTAGGCGCCCAGGCCGAGGATCCCGGCCACCACCGCCTCCCCGGCCGCGACGGCGCTGGCCGCGGAACCCGGCCAGCTGTAGTCGCCCTTGACCACGTCGACGAGGAAGGTCAGCGGATCGCCGGCCGGCGCGGGCGCGTCGGCGTACCCGGCCCCGATCTTCGCGGCCAGCCAGGCCCCGGCGCCGACGACGAGCACGACCGCGACGGCGATGACGATCTCGAAGGTCCAGTCGTCCTCGGCGCGGGGCTTCTTCTGCTGTTCTGCGGTCACCCGCGGGTCCGTCCTTTCTGGACTGGGGAAGCTGTGTACAGGCGAGGGAGAACGGTGTGAGCCGGCGGGAGGAGAGCCGGTACCGGGCCGGTCAGGCCTTCTCCGCCGCGAAGGCGAACCAGGCGCCGTCGGTCTGGATCAGCGTGTATCCGTCGGTGGTGAACTCCTCGGGTGCGTCCGTCCCCTGGGGCAGCAGGCCGATCAGCTTCTTGGTCTTCATGGCCAGCACCCCCTGGTCGTGTTCGAGGTTCGCGTACAGCAGACCGCTGCCGGTGGCGATCAGGGGCTGGACGTCCTTGTCGTCGGCCTGCTGCCGCCACAGCTCGGCTCCGGTGCGGGTGTCCCACGCCACGGCGCCCTCGGTGAAGTTCACGACGGCGGTCGTGCCGTCGGGAGACACGACGGGCACGGCGGTCTGGTCGAACTCCTTGAGCGTGGTGTGCGGTCCGACGGCCAGGGTGGCTCCGGTGCGCAGGTCGACCGTGGTGAGCACGGCGTCGTTGGAGCCGCTCGCCGACCAGGCGAGGATCGCCCGGTCGCCGCGGAGGGGAAAGAGTTCGGCGTCCGCCTCCTCGCCTTTCTCGCCCTGCGCGACGACGTCGGCGGGCGGGGTGAGCTCGGTCGTGGTCCACAGGGCCCGGCCGGTGCCGCGGTCGATCATTTTCAGGGGCTCGTTCACCCCGTCCCCCTCGGGGACGTATCCCTGTCCGGTGCCGAGGGGCTCGGCTGCGGCGAGCTTCGCGGGCAGCACCAGGTTTTCGCCGCCCCCGATCGGGGCGAGGGTGCGGTCGTCGTACGCGCGGCCCGGCAGCAGGACATGGCCACGGACGACGGGCAGGTCGGCGTGCTGCTCGTCGGCGTAGGCGGAGCTGCCCAGTTCGGCGCCGCTGGGGGCGTACATGGTGTAGACGGTCTTGACGGCGGCCTTCTTGAGGCCGCTCGCCCGGCTGTTCTCGCAGGTGCGGATCAGAACGGCCGGGGAACCGTCCTTCCAGGTCCCCACCTGGACGTGGAGGTCGCGGCTGGGCGCGTCGCTCTCGGCCGGGTCGTAGGTGCATTCGACGGTGAAGGTGCGGCGCTCCTTCCCGGTGGCCGCGTCGTAGAGATGACCCACGAAGTGCGCCGTCTGCGGGTCCGCCTCGCCCTCCTGGACCCGCGGGGACAGGTCCTCGACGAGAAGGAAGGCGTCGCCCACGGCGCAGAGGCCGGCCTGACCCTGGTCGTCGGCCGGGCGGGCCGCGTGGCCGGCGCACCACAGGGCGGCCTCGGCCTTCCGGGCGAGGCTCCAGGCAGGCTTCGCGGACAGCCCGGGGATCGGGTCGCCGGAATAGGCGGGCGACTTCGCCGCGCCCGCCGATGCCTTCGGGGACGCCGAACCGGTGGTGTCCGCACCGGCCCGCGCGTCACCGCCGCCGCACCCGGCGACGAGTCCCAGGGACAGCACGGTCCCGGCGATGAGGGCGATACGCGGCTTGGTCAACTGCGGTGCTCCGTAAGGGATAAGGAGATAGGGAAAAAGGGGGGAAAGATGAAGAGGGAAGGAGGGAAGGAGGGAAGGAGGGCAGAGGGAACGAGACGGAGCCGGGGGGGACGCCCCCGGGCGTCAGGCGCCCTTCTCGTGACCCGTTCCGTCGCCTTCGACGGGGTTGGTGCCCTGCGGGATGGGGACCCGGTAGACGCCGGTGATCTTGTCCTGGTAGTCCCAGTTGCTGAACTCCACCGTCTTGCCCGGCCGTGGAGCGTGGATGATCTTGTGACCCTTGGGGTCCCAGACCAGGCCCACGTGCCCCGAGTGGTTGCCCTCCGGCCGGAAGAAGATCACGTCGCCCGGCTGGGCCTGCGAGAGCGGCACCTCGTACTTCTTGAGGTACGGCTCCTGGGTGTACGTGGTCGTACCGATGTCGATCTTCCCGCCGCTGGCCATGTAGTACGCCCACTGCGTGAAGCTGGAGCAGTCGAAGCTGGTGGGGTTCTGCCCCTGCAGCCGGGGAGCTCCGAACACGTAGGGGACGCCGATGCCCCGCTGGGCCCAGCCGAGGACCGCGCGGATCACCGGGTCGTCGGAGTCGGGCAGGACGCCGGAGGCGCCGGCGCCGTCGGGGGGGACGGCCGCGCTGCCGTTCTCCTGCGCACAGTCGGCGTACTGGGCGTCCTTTCCCTTGCCCTTGCCGTCGTCGACGGAACCCGGGACGGTGCCGTAGTCAGGGTTGGCGGTGATCCGGCCCTTCATCCACTCCTGAGGGTCGACCATGCCGGGGCCCGCGTCCTGGCCGGCGACGAAGGGGTTGTCGACCCCGGGGACGCGCACCTCCCAGTGCAGGTGGGGCCCGGTGACGTTGCCGGTCGCGCCGACGGTGCCGATCTGGTCGCCGCGCTTGACGGTCTGGCCGACGGACACCTTGATCGAGGTCTGGTGGGCGTAGAGCGAGATGACGCCGCCCTCGTGCTGGATCTCGGTCTCGTTTCCGTACGAGCCGCCGGGACCCGCGTGGACGATCTTGCCGTCGGCCGCGGCGTAGATCGGGGTGCCGGACGGCGCCACGAGGTCGAGGCCGGTGTGGTAGCCGAGGCTCCACATGGCGCCGTTCTGGTGGTACTTGGTGCCCAGCGTGTAGGCGCCCTCCTTGATGGGCCACTGCCAACCCGCCCCGCCCGTGGGCTGCTTGGCCGCCGGGAACGCGACGGGAACGGCGGCGCTCGCGCCTGGAGCGCTCACCGTGTACCCGGCCGGCGCCATGGCCGTGGTGGTCTTCTCCTCGTCGCCGCCGGGCAGCGGCGGGGTGGACCACGAGCGCGGAGCCGTCGCCGCGATGCTCAGCGCGGAAGTGGGCTGGGCGTTGTTGCCGACCGGCTCCGGAATGTCCGACTGCTGGCCCAGGGTGGGGAAACCGGGATTCTTGTCGACGGCCTCCTTCAGGTGCGCGTACCAGCGTTTGATGAGCTCCTGGTCGCCGGTGAGCACCCCGTGGTAACGGGTGGCCTGGGTGATGACGACGCGCGGGTAGATGGTGTTGGACGCCGTCGAGCCCGAGTAGATCTGGAGCGCCTTGAACGGCGCGGTCTCGGCCTTGTTGGCGTGCAGGTAGTTGGCCGCGGCCCAGGCGGCGTCGTCGATGTTGTACAGGTCCTTCTTGCCGTCGCCGTTGCCGTCGGCGCCGTAGTCGGTCCACGCGGGGGTGCCGAACTGCAGGATGCCCATGTAGCCGAGGGAGTTCTTGCCGCCGGGCGCGGCCGACTTGTCCTGGCCGAACTTGGTCTCCTGATACATCTGACCGGCGATGAGCCCCCAGTCGAGACCGTCGTACCGGGCTGCGGCGCGCATCGCCGCAAGGATCATCTTCGGCGGTATCTCGTTGCGGGCGGTCTCGCTCGGCATGTACATCTTGCCCGCCGGCAGGATGGGATTGGTGGCCGCCGCGTCACCGGTGTTGCCGGCGTTCGCGTTGTCGGCATAGTCGCCGCACGCGGCCGCGACGGCGCCGTTGCCGGTTCCGCCGATCATCCCCATCAGGATGACGGTCACCAGCGATATGCCGCCGAAGGTCAGCAGGCCGCCGCTGCCCCCGAGGACGAGCCAGAGTTTGAGGTTGCCCTTGTCCTTGTCCTTGCCCTTGCCGTCGCCCTGATCACCTCCGCCCGACGCGGCCTGACGCGCCTTCTTGGCAGTCTTGGCGACCTTGGCGGCCTTCTGCGCGGCCGCCAGTACGGCGGGTGCCACCATGGCGGCTCACTCCCCCGATTCTTCAGAGGCGCCCACGTCGCCGAGACCGAAGATGTCGAAGCCGGAGACGACCCATTCGCCGCTCTCCTCCTTGACCGTCACCAGCCACCTGTTGGACTCGGTGACGGTCTTTCCGCCCGCGGTCCGCGCGGCGGACACGTTCACCACACTGGAGATCGACCGTCCGCTGCCCCGCACCAGGTCGTCCGAGATCATCGCGTCCCGTACGACGGTCGCCGTGCCCTTGGACGAGCATCGGTCGGCCTCGCACTGGGCCCACGCCTTGCCCGCGGGCAGGGTGGTGGCCTGCTTCATCTGCGTGTCACCGCTGGTGAGGCCGAGCAGCGGAGCACTCCACGCCGCCGGGTTGCTCGCATGGTCGTACGTGCTGAGGCCGGCCATGTACTTCGCCATCACCTCGTGCGCCTCGGCCACTTCGGTGAGGGCGACGATGGGCGTGGCCCCGCCGCTCGGCTCCTGCTTGCCGTCCGATCCCGTGTCCGCGTTCGCGGCGTCCTGCCGTCCCGCCGACGGCGCGGCCGAAGCCGCCGCCCCGCCATCGCCTCCCTCGTCGCCGTCGAAGACGGTGAACACCGTGAGCACGGCGACCAGCAGAACTCCGAGCACCGCCAGGGCGAGCAGCCCCGAGCGCTTGCCCTCCTCAGGCAAATCCACGTTCCCGCGCCTCCCTTGTGCTGAGCCGGTACGGCGGGTGACCGGGACACGGTAGGTGGCGGGGGAGGCGGGGAGTCGGGGGAATTCCCGGCGGGGAAACCCTGCGGGCGGGCAGCGGGAAAAGGGAGGAAACACCGGCCCGCCCCCACATCACCGTGCCGGCGTGTGCGGCGCGGGCGGCGTACGGCAGACGGGAGCCGTTCTCACTCGGGCCGCGGATCCACCGGTAGCGGGTCGAACGGGTAGGCCGTGTGACCGTCCTTGGGCGAACAGGCCGCGAAGGGACCGGAGTCGGCGTCCATCAGCACCCGCAGATGCGGGTCCGCATGGTGCAGCCACCACGTCGACATGCCGAGCGCCGGGTCCTGGCGCAGGTGTTCCCAGGCCAGCCACAGCGCCGACAGCCGGGCGCCGGCCTCGGGGTGCTCCCACCACTTCGGGCACCACGTCGCCGAAGAGCCGTTGACGCGACGGCGGATCACCTGCGCGAGGTAGTCGGAGACGAAGACGAAGACGTCCGCGAAGTAGAACTCCGGCTCCTCGGAAGCCGGTTCGGTGGCGGTCATCGCTCGACTCCTGCGGGTGGCTGCGATCGGGGCGCGGATGCGGTCAGGTCAGGACGATACCGAGCAGCAGCACCACCACCACGATCGCGCCCATCACGATGCGCGCCGTCGGGTCCTCGCGCTCCCACAGGTCGTGCACGACGGCCCAGCCGGTCATACGGGCGGCGCGACCTCCCCGGAGACGGGCTCCGGCGCCCTGCTGCTCCTCGCCGTCGTCCCCGTCGCCCGGCAGGGGCGTCTGCGGTTCTTCGTCGATCCCGACCGGCAGTCCCTGTTGCTCCTGAGCCACCAGGACCATCTGCTCGAGGAGCTCGGGAATCGTGTTCGGCGTGAGGGGATACGCGAAGGTCCCGTACGGCGTCTCCACGCACAGGCGGGCCTGCCAGGGGTCGCCGGGCTCGTAGCCGTCGACCCAGGCACGCTCGGCCTGGAAGACCTGAGGGGCCTGGGGTGCGTGGAGAACCTGAGGAGCCGGCACGGGGGCCGGGGCCTGCTGGACCGGTGGCGCCTGCGGGGGGATCTCCCCGGTACGCGGGTCGGGCTGCGGGGGGTACGGCTGCTGCGGGTACCCGTTGTGGTCGGTCAACTCTCGTCCTTCGCCGGGTCCGTCGGGTCCAGGGGGCGGGGCGCCGGGTGGCGGCGCCCGGCGCGCAGGGCACGCGCTCCCAGCGCATTGTGCGCCCGGAGCGGGTCGGTGCGGCACGCCCTCTCCCTTGCAGGTCCCTGATGCTTTTCCCGGCGGTTTTCCCGAGACAGACCTGCCGGGAATCCCCGGAGTCCCGGCGAGGAATGCGGCAGCGGTCTGGTGACAGGTCTTTGTCAGACTGCCAGCGCACCTGGCATGGCCAGGGCCCGTCGTGCGGTGCGGCCCTGACCCGCCCAGGCGGACGGGGAACCGACTCGCTGGAGTAACCGACTCGATGACAGACCACAACAGCCCTGCTGGCGCGGTCGGCGGAGGCCAGCCTTCGGGGCAGCCCGGGCCCTTCGGTCCTTCCCAGCAGCCGCCGCAGCAGGCCTGGCAGGGACAGCAGGCCCCCGCTGCCCAACAGCCGCAGCCCGGCGCCCCGCAGGCTCCCCAGCCTCAGCAGCTTCCGTCCGACGCGGCCCGTGCCCAGGTCGCCGCCGCCTGGGTGCGCAACACGCCCCGGGCCGGCCAGGCCGCCGTCCCGTCACTGCCGCCGCGCGAGACCCGCCCCCAGGGCGAGTCGAAGAAGGAGAAGCGCGAGCGGGAACGAGCCGCACGCAAGGCGGCCTACGAACAGAAGAAGGCGGAGAAGGAGCAGCGCAAGCACGGCGGCGCGTCGACGGCCTCCGCTGCCGCCGCACATGCCCCGGCCCCTGCCGGCCGGAGCGCGCCGCCCCAGCAGGGCCACGTGTCCCCTGCCGCCGGCTCCCCGACGCTCGCGCTGCGCGCGACGGGCGCCGTCGCCCCGGCCGCTGCGCAGGCCGCCACGCCGACCGCCGGCGGTCCCGTGCTCTCCCCGTCCGCCCCCAAAGCCGTACGCGACTTCGACGTCCCCAAGCCGGGCGGCCGGGTCTCCGGCGGCGGACGCCGTACGCACGTGGCGCTCCGCGCCACCCTCCTGATCACCACCTGCTTGTTCGCCCTCGGCTCCTGCGGAGTCATGGGGCTGGTGGTCGGCAAGTCGTCCGGCCCGTCGACCGCCGGCCTCGACGCGGCCGACGTGGACAAGTATCGCCTCACCGACTTCCCGACCCAGCAGGCGGCGACCTTCGCCGAGCAGTACGCCATGCTGTGCATGACCTTCTCCCCGGAGACCGCCTCCACGCGCCGGGCGAGCCTCGCGCGCTACGCCTCGGCCGGCGTCGACGCCGAGTGCGGCTGGAGCGGCGAGGGCACCTCCACCGCCGTCTCCGCCGCCTGGGACGGGACCGCCGAGCAGCTTCCCGAGTACGGCGACCACGGCCGCTACATCGGCGTACAGGTCCGCACGGACGACGGAACGCTGACGACGCTCACGGTTCCCGTCTATGTGCAGAACCTGAAGACGGGCGACGGCATGCGCGTCGCCGGCGACGTGGGCCAGATGCCGCTGCCGGCCCGCGCCGACGTCCCGGAGCTCGACCTGAACGACGAGGTCAAGGACGACGCCCTGGCGCAACAGCTCAAGCAGCAGGTGCTGCCGGGTTACTTCTCCGCCTGGGGCGCCTCCGACGCCACCGCCATGGCCCGCTTCACGACGCCCGACGCCTCGCAGTCGGCCACCTCGGGTCTGTCCGGCCGGCTGAACACGCCGACGATCAACGACGTCGTCGCCCTGGTCCCCAAGAGCGTGCAGAACACCGACCCGTACCGTTACCCCGCCGGACAGGCCGTCGAGGCCCGCGTGATCGTCGACTGGGGCGACCCGAAGGGCGAGACGGTGCGCCGTGCCTACCGGATGACCGTGGTCAACACGGCCCAGGGCTGGTTCATCAAGGACATCCGGGGCGGCGTGCTCGACTCACAGGGCGGGCGGGCCGACAGCGCCGACGACTCCGGCACCGCGTCCCCCTCGTCCGGCCCTTCCACGTCCGCGTCCCCGCCCGCCTCCCCCGCCAAGCCGTCGCCGAGCGGAAAGCCCGGCAAGTCCTGACCGGGACGCGCCGTTCCGCATCCGCATACCGCTTGCCACTGCTTCACCACTCGAGAGGAAACACCGTGTACCTGGCCGCCACCACCATGGAGGACATGTTCGGAGAGATCGAGACGATCCTCCGCAACGCCGGAACGATGGTCGCCGTCATCGCCCTCCTCATCCTCGGCATCCGCATGCTCCTGTCGATGAAGCGCGGCGACGGCATGCGTGAGGCCTTCCAGGGCTTCGGCATGATCGCGCTCGCCGCCCTGATCATCGGCGGCGCCACCGGCCTCGCCGGACTGCTCATCGACCTCGGCGGCCAGATCGGCGGCGGCAAGGGCTGACGTCCGCCGTCGGCGGGACCGTCGTCCGTAGCCGTTCACACCGAGGAGTTCGCACATGAGCCAGGAGGCCCCGGAGCCGCTGGTCGCGTACGACCACACCGACCTGGTCAACCGCCCCAAGCGGATCTGGAACTGGGGCAACATCCCGCTGCCGGGCCTGCTGCTGCCCGCGCTGGGCGCGGCCTTCGGCTTCGGGCTGGTCTGGCTCATCCTGCTGTTCACCGTGTCGGCGTTCCTGCCGTTCCTCGGGATGTCGATGTGGACGTCGATCCTCTACTTCGGGCCGCCGTTCGCCGTCTACTTCGTGTGGGGGCGGCCGCTGCCCTCGGCGCTCACGCTGAGCCAGCAGATCGTGGTGATGACCGACTGGTGGTTCCAGCCCAAGCGCCTCCAGGGCCTCGCCGCCGACCAGGAACCCGAGGAACTGCACTGGCAGGTCATCCTCTTCACGCCTGGCTCACCCCGGTGGCAGGCCCGCTACGAGGCTGCGCGCCGGGCGGCCGCCGAGCGCGGCAGCGCCTTCTCGACCTACCGCTGACCCCCTACACGTCACCTACCGCAGGATGAGTCCTCCATGTTCATGTTGATCCTTCTGGGCGGGGCGGCCGCCTTCTTCGTGGTCGCCATGATCATGGCCGCCTCGTCGAGCAAGAAGAACGGTCAGGGCGGCCAGCGCGGCTCGAACCGGTCCTCCTCGGCCCGCTCCAGGCAGTCCGGCTCCTCGGCCTCCGCCCGCCGCGAGGACCTCCGCCTCCCCTACCGCTACGCCGACGACATGATCTTCGTGCACGGCGACTCGGTGTGGACGGGCCTGGTCCTGCCCAACGCCATCGACGAGTACCTGAACGCCGGCGAGCTCCAGGCGATGGCCGAGGGGCCGGCCCGCGGTCTGCTCAACCTGGCCCGCGGCGACCGCAACGTCGAGTGCCACTACCGCAAGGTCTACCAGCCGATCACCGCGATGACCTGGGCGGAGGAACTGAACGCGATCGCCTGGGAGCCCACCGAGAACTACAAGGCGTACAACCTGCGCAAGGCCGAGTACCAGGAGCGCATCGGCGCCAAGCGCGAGCGCAACATCCTGCTGGTGAAGCTGGGTTCGCTGAAGCGCACCAACGGCGGCAGCGGGGTCGTCGCCCAGGACGACGAGCCGTACGACGAGCCCGGCCTCCTGCGCGGCGTCCGCGGCGCCGCCGACCAGGCCGCCGCCACCGCGACCGGCGTCGCCGACGAGTACCTCTCCCCGCACGTCCTCGCCGAGTGGACGCAGGTCGCCGTCGAGGTCCACGAGAGCCTGGAGGGCCTCAAGGGCGCGCCGCTCAGCCGTGAGGAGCTCGTCTGGCTGATCCGCAAGCCGCTCCACGGCGACCTTCCGGTCCCGCCGGAGCCGGTGCTCGGCTCGCGCGCCTGGGGCCCGAACCAGTTCGACCTGGTCGTCGACTTCTCCGGCGAGAACCGCAAGACGCACATCGTGCTCAACCAGTACGACGAGGTCACCGGCGAGCAGCAGACCAGCTACACCACCACCCTCGTCGCCGCGAACTGGCCGGCCGAGACCCGCTTCCGCCAGTCGACGGCGTGGGCGCGGTACGCCGCCCAGCACGTGGACTTCCCCGTCGAGATCGACATGCGGTTCACGCTCATCCCGTACCTGAAGTTCAAGGACCGCGCCGACAAGATCCGCGGCAACCTCGTCGACGAGATGAACGACATGGCCAACTCCGGCCGCAGCCCCGACACCAGGCTGGCCACCCAGGTCACCCGCGCCCAGGAGCTCGTCGACGACATCGACGAGCACAAGATGCCGGGCATGGAGGCACAGATCCGCTTCACGATCTCGGCCCACGACGTGAAGGAGCTGGAGCGCCGCCGCCGCGTCCTGGAGATGCAGTTCAAGCAGGACCTCAAGGTCACCCTGCTGCGTCCGACCCGCCAGCAGTGGCGCCTTCTGCAGTCCCAACTGCCCGGCGACGCGCCCAAGCTGCCCATCGCCCCCTACCTCCGCCTCCAGGAGGTGGAACAGCTCGGCGCCGGACTGCCCACGGCCGGCACGGAGTTGGGCGACAACCCGGAGCAGCGTTCCGGCAAGCGCCTGGGCTGGGTGGGCAATCTGGTCGGCTGGGCGGGCAAGATGCCGGTCCACTACTCGCTGCACGTGGGCCCGGCCCGCAACGACGGCGGCGGCCTCGCCATCGTCGGCGCGTCCGGCGGCGGCAAGTCCTCCCTCGCGCTGCAGAAGTTCTACGAGGAGTCCGAGTCGGGCGTCCGCTGCCTGGTCATCGACCCCAAGACCGACTTCGCCCAGATGTGCTACTACCTGGCCTTCGGCTCCCAGGTGAACGACCCGGACTTCGCGGGCGACGCGGAGACGGGCCTCCTCGGCACCCCCCAGAGCCGGTTCCAGCCGATCAACCCCGAGTTCTGGGCGGAGACGGAGGTCGTCGACCTCCTCAAGGGCCAGGCGGGCGTCCTGGACCCGTGGGTCATCGCCCGCGACGTCCCCGCCGGCCGTCTGCTCGCCGAGTCGATGCTCCGCGGCTTCCTCGGCGACGAGGACTACCAGCGCGTCCGCCTGCCCGTCATCGAGGGCATGGCGACGGTCATCGGCCGCTACAACTCCGCGATCCGCCAGGCAGTCGAACAGGGCCACACCGCTCGCGACGCCGAACTGGCCGTTCCCCGGCCGACGTTGTGGCAGGTCGTCGACGAGGTCGTGGCGGCGTACGACCACGCGGTGGCCACCGGCGACCGCGAGGCCCAGAAGGACCTGAAGCTCGCGCAGATGCTCCTCACCGAGCTGCGCACCCTCCCCTACGCCCGGCTCTCCTTCGCCGAGCACCCGCAGCCGCTGTCCAGCATGCGCAAGCGCCGCACGGTCATCACCCTGCGCGGCTTCCAGTCGCCGGCCGCCTCCGACCCGCGCAACTGGAACCCGGCGGAGCGCCTCGCGGCGACGGCCCTCATGGCGGTCGTGGAACTCGGCAGCCAGATGCTCGACGTCGGCTACGAGAAGAACCCGGTGACCGGCGAGATCGGCCTGCGCCCCAAGGCCCTCTTCGTCGACGAGGCGTACGTCGTCACCGCGACCGAGTCCGGCCGCGACCTGATGCGCCGGGCGCTGAAGCAGGGCCGCTCCTACCTCGCGGTGACGGTCCTGATCACCCAGCAGGCCATCGACCTCGTGCAGATCGAGGACTCCGAGGCCCGCAGCGGCGGCGCCAACCAGATCCACACGGTGTTCGCCTTCAAGCAGAAGTCGGCGCAGGAGGCGTCCCTGGTGGCCCCGCTGCTCGGCCGCCCGGAGAACGACCCGAAGGTGATCGCCGCCCTGCAGGAGCTGCGCACGGGCGTCTGCCTCCAGCGCGACGCGGACAAGCGCGTCGGCACGGTCGCCGTCGACCTCGTCTTCCAGGAGATCCTCGCCGCCACGGACACCAACGGCACCACCCGCCCGGCCCGCCAGGGCGTCAACCCGCCCCTGAGCGTGTGGGACTGGACGTTCATGCAGGAGGCGGAGCGGGACCCGGCTGCGTCCGCACAACGCGCCGAACAGGACGCGGTCGCGCAGCCCGTGTGACGACGGCGGACCGCCTGCCCACCCCCCCATCAGCACTGAGGACGGACACCATGCGAATCAAGCGAGCGCTCGCGATCGGCGCCACCCTCGTCGCGTTGACGGCAGTGGCGGGATGCGGAGGTGACGACGCCAAGAAGACCGACGACAAGGGCCCGGCCGGCAGCACACCCGGGAGCGCCGGACAGACCGCCGCGGGCAGCGGTCTGCCCAAGGCGGCCGACCTGGCATCCATCGCGTACTACGTGAACAAGTACACCCCCTGTCTGGACCTGAAGACGGGGGCCGAGTACGACGTCAACCACGACGGGGACAAGGCCGCGTGGGGCGCCGACGAGGCCGCGGACCCGTCCTGGGGCATCAAGGAACGGGGTGTGTGCAGCGACGGCTCCGGCGCCCCCGTCGCCCTGCTGTCCGTGGCGGACATGAAGAAGCTCCAGACCGCCGCGAAGGCGGACAACGAGCGGTTCCTCGTGGGCGAGGACTTCGCGGTCGTCCCGGTCGGGAGTCAGACGATCCAGGGCCTGCAGAAGTCCGGGCTGAGGTTCCTCACGTGCGATCCGGACTTCTCCGCGCCCAGCGGCTTCGAGAAGAGCCCGGCACTCGTCGAGGGCTGCGTCCTGACCGACTACTTCTCCAGCTGAACCGGACCGCCGCCGCCTCTCTCCGTCCCCGCGTTCTCGAAGGATTCCAGATGCCCTCGCGCAAAGCGTTGCAACGGGCCCTCACCAAGGCCGCCACAGCCGTCCGGGCCGTCGTCTTCGCGGTGCTCACCCTGACGGCTCTCACCCTGGCCGTGCCGACCCCGGCGTACGCGGGCTTCTCCTGCGACTTCACGGGCGACGACAGCTACCAGATGGACACGCCCGGCACCAACGGCGAGTCCATGTTCGCTGCGGTCATGCAGTGGGACAAGGACACCAAGCAGTCGACCACGCTCCTGGACGACTCCGGGACGACGACCGGCGCGGTGAAGATGCCCAACTCGCCGGACACGTACACGATGTACGAACTCAACGGCATGCGCGGCATGAACTGGTCCCAGACGTTCAAGGGGCGCGGCGACGCCTCCGAGGACAACGGCAACTGGGGCAGCGGCGCCGATGACTGCTCGGTGATGTCCTACATCAACAACGGCATCGCCGACTCCATCCTCAACGGCACCAAGATCTTCACCAGGGCCGCCATCTCCATCAAGGAGTCGGCCTCCAACCCCAGCCCGCTCGCCGGTCTCTACGAGGGCCGCGACAGCGTCGTGAAGACGCTGAAGGAGAACGTGCTGCGCCCGGCCGTCCCCGTCATGATCCTGCTCGTCGGGCTGTGGGTGTTCACCAAGTGGCGCAAGGGCGACATGCGCGAGGTGTGGGCGGGTATCTCCTGGTCCGCCCTGACGATCGTCGCCGTCACGGCGTTCCTGACCGGGGGCAACTACGACAAGTTCGTGGGCACCGCGGACTCCTACATCGCCCGGGCCAACTCCGCTCTGACCGAGGTCGTCCTCGCCGGAGTCTCGGGAGAGACCCAGGCGCCCTGCGACCTGGACAAGGGGGCCTACAACCGCGGTCTGCGGATATCCAGCTGCGCCATGTACGACACGCTGGTCTTCCGGCCCTGGGCGTTGGGTCAGTTCGGCGATCCGGGCAAGAACTGCATCTTCAAGAAGGACGACGGCGGCAAGCTCGTCAACGGCGTGTGCGTCCCCGCCGAGCAGAACAAGACATGCTCCTGGGGCAAGGGGGCCCGCTGTGAGGACCTGCGGGTGATCCAGCTCGTGGCCCAGTCGAAGACGAACGTCGACGCCTTCAGCGACAAGAAGCTCGACAAGTTCAAGCAGGACTGGGTCCCCATCCGGCAGGACATAGCCGGCGGCAAGGACAAGGGCGACGACGTCGGTGACATGCACATCTACCCGGTCGCCTTCGACGAATGGGCGGGCAAGAACGCAGGCAACCGGGTGGGGCTCGCGTTCTACTCGATCATCGCCGCGCTCATCGTCGGGCTCATGGTCATCGTCCTGAGCGCCCTCACCCTGCTCTGGCACGCGGTCACCCTGATCCTGGTCATCCTGCTGCCGCTGGTGGCCACGATCGGCATCCATCCCTCGCAGCAGAAACTGCTGAAGAGCTGGCTCGAGACGTTCATCCACAGCTTCGTGCTGCGCGCGGGCTTCGGCGTGATCCTGACCGTCCTGCTGGTGCTCTACCAGATGATCCTGCCGGCCAAGGTCGCCCTCGGAACCCAGCTGCTCATGCTGCTCCTCGTCACCATCGCCATCGTCATGATGCTGAAGAAACTCCTCGGCGGAAACTTCACCCCGCAGGTCGCGGGTGGCGAGGACATGCTCGGCCTCCGGGACGCCGCGGGGAAGGTGACCGCCATGGCGCCGGGTCTGGCGGCCTCCACGACCAAGACCTCGGGCCGCGTCGCGAGCGGCGGCGCCAAGGGCGCCGCCTGGACGGCCGACAGAGTGGTCACCGGCGGCAGGGGCCGCGGCAAGATGCAGCAGTGGGGCTGGATCGGGCAGTCCAAGCGCGAGCAGCGCAAGGCCCAGAACCAGACCTCGGAGACGACGCGGATGAAGTACGAGCAGACGCGCGAGGAGTTCGAGGCCCGGCCGGCGGCCCAGCCGGAGCCGGAGGCCCCCCAGCGTGGTCGCAGGGTCAGCGGCGGCAGCGGCCAGTCGCCGCAGCCGACGACGCCGTCCGAACCTCGTCCGGTCCCGGTCCCGGCCCCGGCACCGCAGCAGCCGCGGCCGCAGACGCAGCAGCCGCACGTGCCCCAGCCGCAGGTCCCGCAGCCGCAGGCGCCCCGGCCCCGCCCCGCGCCCGTGGAGCACCCTGCGCCCCACCCCGCGCCCCCGCCGCAGCCCCGGGACCCCCGCGGCCCCAGCGGCCGCGTCTGACCCGCGCCCCTTCCCGTCGCCCTCCTAGGAGCCACTGAATGCCCACGTTGACCGCCAACCGCACCCCCGACCAGTTGGTCGCGGAACTGGAGAGGCTCCTCGACGTGGACTGGCCGACAGTGTGGGCGGGGGTGCCGGTGGACACGGAACAGCGAAAGCGCTGGTCAGCGGGGTTCGGCTGGCGTCCGTTGTGGTTCCAGGGCGGTTTGCGGGTCCGCACGGCCCTGGGCGGCCGCCTGCACCTCGCCTCCCGGGCGCTCGGCAGCCCGGTAACCCGTGTCGACCACACGGTGTGGTCGGCCCGGGCCCTGGACCGTGAGGAGAACGCACTCGTCACGGGCCTGGGGGAAGCCCACTGGGCTGCCTGTCTGAACTCCCTGCGCGGTTTGTTGGGCAATCCGGTCTGGAACGGCTCCTGGGACGCACCCGGCTTTCCGGAACTGCCGGGTCCGGGAGTGCGGCCGGGAGCGGAGTGGCGCGCTCAGCACCAGGACCCGCACAGCGTCGCGGTGTGGCGTTTCCGGGTGCCGCAGGCGCCGGTCTTCGAGCTCAGAATGACGCTGGGTGCGGGTGCCCCGCGTGGCCCGGTGCCGGCCGATGCGAGGATCGGACTCTCCTGCCACGCACCCGCCCCCGCGGGGTCCCCCGTGGTAGGCGCCGCGCCGATGAACCGGTGACGCGCGGAACGCGAGGAAGGTGAAGATCGATGACAACCCTCAAGATCGAGCGCAGCCCCGAGCAGTTCGCCGAGGAGCTCAAGGGCCTTGAGCACGTGGACTGGCCGGCCGTCTGGGCCGGCCCGCCGAACCCCGGCGAGGCACTGGACGACTGGTGTGCGCTGTTCGGCTGGAAGCCGACCTCCGCCGAGCGGGTACTGACTGTGCGCAGCGGCACGGGACAGGGCTTCGGGCTCTACCCCGTGCGCGAGGCCGGATGGGCTCCGGTCAAGCAGCTCAGCTGGACCAGCTGGGAATTGTGGGCGCAGGACCCGTCCGAGAACGACGAGGTCCTGGCACAGTCGGCCGGAACATGGGCTTCATACGTGGCGGCCGCCCGCCCGGTGCTCGGTGAACCCGCTTTCGCCGGTGCCTGGGACGACCCCGCCTTCCCGGAACCGCCGCACGAGCGGCACTGGCTCATGCCCTCCGACCTTCGCCTGGAGGACATGGACCCCTACCGCATGGCGATGTGGCGGGAGAGCGACCCCGAAGGCCGCATCACCGTGCTGACCGTCAGCCTGGGACCCGCCACCGGCCCCGGCGGGTACCGCAGCGCGCGCATCAATGTCGACTGCTATCCCCCGGAGCACCTGTGATCCAAGTACACGTGTCGGACCAGGTCCTCGACGACGCCCGCGCCCGCCAACGGGAAGGTGAGGCCTCCCTGACCCCGGCACAGGTCAAGCGGATCGCCAAACAGCTGGGCGAGGGCATCGACGGCCTGCCACCCGAGGAATACCGGGAGCGACTCCGCGAACGGGTCAAGGAGTTCGCGCTCGCCCAGGACGTCGACCTTGCCACCCCGGACACCAGGTCGACCTTCTGGTCCTATCAGTTGGAAGACCACCCCGGTATCGACGCTCAAACCGGGGAGACGCTCTACAGCATGCACATGGCGGCCGCGTACACAGAGGCTCAGAACTCGATCACGCCGGACACGCTGCGGTACCTGGAAGGCACGCCGGGCGGAGTGGCACTGGGCGAACTCCACCTGTGGGATGCCCAGGTCCAGAACGCCCTGGGCCTGAACAAGGAAGCGGGTCTGGCCCTGGCCTACGACGCCTGGGGCACCCTCTCCGAGAAGTACGCCGCGAAGACCGAGAACGAAGCCCTGTTCTTCATGGCCGAACTCAACCCGGGAACCGTCGCCTACCAGACCGAGTCGCGCCAGCTCCGCCAGGACGGCAAGCTCGACATCATCCAGTTCATGTATCCGGCGCCGGCGCAGAAGTACGCGGATCTCGCCCCGGAGACACAGGAGTTGCTGGCCTCCCAAGCCGTCCGCGCCCAGGTCCACACCTTCGCGTACGACGAGGCCGACCCCAAGTACACGCCGCTGACCAAGGCCGGCCACCTCGACCTGGAGCAGCTGAAAGCACTCCCCGCCCCCGAGGCCCAGCGTGCCGCCGTCCTGGAGGTGTGCGCCCGGGTGGCGACGCTGGACGGTCCGGCCCGGGCGGCCGACGTGGAGAAGCTCGTCGAGGAGATCAAGGTGCTGCGACCGGACCACGAGGTCACGCTGCCCGGCGCCGAGGACCGGCAGTGGGCGGCCGAACTCCGCGGCCGGGACCTGGACGCGCCGACGGCGCCCGAACCCGTCGCCGTGAGCACCCACGGCCAGTACCTTCCCGGCGTCAAGGTCGACGCCCGCACGGGGCCCGCCCCGTTGGAGCCGCTCGCCTTCCCGGCGCCCGGGACGGCCGCCGTGCACGCCCACACCTTCCTGCCCGGTGTCAGTGCGCAGGCGAAGTCCGTCCTCGCGGGCAGGACCGACACCCCGGCAGCCGCCCCCGCGGCCCCTCCCGCCCCCGAGCGGTCACGCGACACCGACATGGGAGTGTGACGCCACCATGAGCCGCACCCCGCCGAGCCGCACCACGCGCGCCACCCGTCCAGCAGGCCCCGCCCGGCGGCCCGGCGCCGACCGGCCGGACGCATCCACCGCCCCCTCCCTCCCCCTCCTGCGCCGCTTCCTCCGCCAGGAGAAGGCCGACACCTGGGCCGTCCGTCTCCTCCCCCGCGTCGTCTTCGGCGCGGCGGCGCTCTACACGGTGATCGTCCTCGCCTCCCGGAGCGGCTCCAGCTTCGTGGCGGTCGTCGCCACCCTGTTCCTCGGCCTCTCGCTGTGGCTCATGCGCCGCCGCACCCAGCTCCTCCTGGCCCTGGGGACGAGCATCCTCGCCGTCGCCTTCACCGGCTACTTCTCCGCCGTCGGCGACTCGGCCCGCCTGCGCGAGGACGCCGGCGCCACCGTCACCGGCCAGGCCGCCTTCGGCTACTGGGCGCTCGCCGGAATGGCGCTCCTCGGCGCGTGGATGGTGAAGGACCACCCGGGCCGACGAGGTCTCACCGTCGCGCTCGCGGATGTGATCCTCGTCATCGCGTCCGTAGTCGGAATGTTCCTGCCGGAAGCGGGGGTAGCGCTCGGTTTTCTCGGAGTGCTCGCCGTGCTGGCGCTGCGCGGAGGCACCGCGAAAGCGGTTACGGGCCGGGCGCGCCAGGCACTCGGCCGCCTGCGAGCCGGCAAAGCCAGTGACCCTGCGGACAGTTGAGGCCCGTGTGAACGTTTCGTCTCGTCACTGTGCCAAGTCGGCACATGGTTTGCAGATGCGTTGCACGGGCTTGACGGAACGCTTTAGAGTCCCCCCGGATCACGCATCACCACGGGGGAACACACGCATGCCTATGGTCAGCCATACGGCGCTTCCCGCGCGCCCCGCGCGCGGGGCGGCACGAGGACCGGGAGCGGGCGCCGGGGCACACAGCCCCGACGCCGCCCTGCCCTGCCAGCGCCGACCGGACGTCTTCCAGCACCCGCTGCTGGAGGCGCCCGCGGACATTCCGCACACCTCGCCCGAACAGCGCCACCAACACCTCGTCCTGCTCCGCACCGCCCGCGACCTGTGCGCTTCCTGCCCGTTGTGGGCGGAATGCCTCCAGGACACCGTCGTCCACGCCGAGCCGTACGGTTATGCCGCCGCGACGACGCTCGACGACCGCCGCTGGATCCGCCGGGCCCTCGGCGTCGGCGACGCGAACGGCGACCTGCCCAGCCACCCGACGGAGACCCCCGGCGCGGCTCCGGGCCACCACTCCGGCGAAACGTCACGCCGCCTGCTGCGCCTGCGCTCGCGCAGCACCGGCCCGGCCTCCCGGCACGCCGCCGGACCCGGCCTGCCCGCAGTGGAGCGGGTCCTCGACGCGTTCGACGCGCGCCAGGACCAACTGGCGCAGCCACAGCGTGAGTTGCCGGGCATACCGAGGCAGTTGCACCAGCACACCGCCGCACAGCGAACACACAGCGACGGTCACCGCCCCACCGCTTCCAGACACCCCCACCCCCACGCACACCCGGAAAGCAGGAGCGAGGACATGGCAGCGGCCGAGTCCGGGCAGCGGATCGCCTTCTCGTACGAGGACCCCGCCCAGGCCGTACGACAGGCTCTGCTGGCCCCGCTGATCCGCGCCGCGCTGCCCACACTGGACAGCCTGGAGCAGCTGGCCACGATGCTGGCCAGCCTGCCGGGCGGCGAGATCGCGCCGGAGACGCCGGACACCGTCCGCGCCGCCCGCAAGGCCGTGGAGACGCTGGCCCCGCACGACGCCCAGGACTGCGCCGCGGCCTCCCCCGGCGTCTCGCCCCCGCGCGCCCTGACCGGCTCGGTCTCCGTCGAGCTGGCCACCACCGACCCGGTGACGGCTCTGCGCCGCGACTTCCTGGAACCGCTGCTGCGCGAACTCGCCTCCTCGCTCGCGAACATAGAGAAGGTGGCGACCATGCTCGCCGCGGCCGGCGCCCCGGGCGGCGACGGCGGCGAGATCGACCTCGAACCGGTCCGCACCGCCCTGCAGGGCATCCGCCAGTGCCTCCCGCATCCGGTGCCGAGCCGCAGGACGACCGCCGGCACGGGCCAGGCAGCCGCCCTCACCGCCCCGGGCGCCCGCCACGCCACCGCTCCCCACGCCCCCAGCATCCGGGCGGCCGTGGAAACGGCCGTGTCGGCCTTCCCCGGCCCGTTCTCCGCCCGCGACGTGCTGCGCGCACTGCCGCACGGCGTCTACGGCGACCCCTCGAAGACGATCAGCAACGTCCTGTCCGCGATGGTCAAGTCGGGCCGCCTGCGACGCATCGCGCGCGGCACGTACGCTCGCACCGTCGACGTCGTCACGGACGTCACCGTCGGCATGGCCGTCGACGTCGCCGCGGACGTCCGCGAGCAGGACGAGGCGAAGAGCGCCTGAGCCGGAAGTGATCCGGAACCGAGCCGGAAGGAACCCGACCCCCGATGACCGAACCGACGATGCCGCCCCCGCCCCCCGCCACGGCGGACGCCCAGGTGCACGTCTTCTCCCCCAACGCCGGCCTCGTCGACGGCGTCCCGGTCACCGCCCCGCCCTACGGCGACATCCAGGACGTCGTCCTGTCGATCCTCCAGCAGCGTGCGCAGCAGCTCGGCGCCCCCACCTCGGCGACCATCACCGACAACCGCTACGGCGGCGCGATCCGCCTCCTGATCCACCCGGACGGCACGACGGAACAGCTCGGCTGACCCCGGCTCCGGGGGCCGGCCGCTCCGGGGGATCCAACCGACGCCCGTGCGTGGAGGCACGCCCCCTCCAGGCGATCACGCGTCGGGCGCGGCACCCCCAGGGCCCTCGTCGGCCCCGCCGGCCTCGCCGGCCTCGTCGGGCCCGCCCGCCTCGTCGATTCCGGCGAGCACCGCCCGGGTCCTTCTGATGTTCATGTCGAGAATGCCGCGCTCGAAATTGCGCGGTTCCCGTCGATAGCGTGCCCTGCCCGCTTCGGAGGTGAAAGCCGATTCCGGGACGGCGTTCTCACCGGACGGAATGAATTTGGCGATCTCCTCGAACGCCGCGAGCGCGTATGCGACGGCATTGCGCAGCTTGTGGTGTTCGGATTCAGGGGTGTTGAGGAGTTCCACCCCGACGGACTCGGAGATCCGGAAGGCGACGTCGGCGAATTCCCCGGGATCGATGATCTGCGACGGCCGGGAGCCGCCGAACGCGGGCAGCGGGGGAGGGATCTCGGCGGCCGTCCGGAAGGCGAAGCGCCGGGTCGTGCCGCACTGCCGACAAGCGCCTTCGTACACCGACACGATCTCGTCGCCCTGCTGCTCCAGCCGGTGTCGGCGTTCGAAGTCGACGGAACCGCACTCACATGCGTGAAGGTCCATGTACAGGTGGGCTTCGGCCGATGAGCGCGCTGTCAACATGTCATGATTCTAAAGGCTGTTCGACTATTTCATAAAGGAAGGCACGGGGGGAGGAATCATATGGACGGCACATTCGCCGACGAGCCGGCGCGGACCCGGCAGGCGAGGCTGCTCGCCGCGGCCGAGCGCGAACTGGGCGTCGTGGCGGCCGCCGTCCTGGGGATCGACTGGGCTCGGTCGACCGGGCCGAAGCCGAGGATCTGCGCTTCGTCCTGGTGGACGCGCAGGGCGGTACGGCGAACGTCCCGGATCGCACAGAAGAAGGGCCCGGAGACGAAGACGTCTCCGGGCCCTTCCTGTTCCACTCGGCCCTACGCGGTCGTGCTCGGTCCTGCGCGCAGTCCTGCGCGCAGTCCTGCGCGGTCATACCCGGGGTACCAGGTCCCGCCCGGCCCCACCGGAGCCCGCCGGATCCCGTCGGACCCGCTCGGCTTCCGCTCAGTCGGCTGTCTGCTGCCGTTTGGGCCGCCAGACCACCAACGCGCTGGTCTGCTGCACTTCCTGATACGGCACCAGGTCCCGCCGGTAGGAGGCGTGCACCGCTGCTTCCCGTTGCTGCATGGCCGTCGCCGCGCCCTCCAGCGCCGCCTGGAGCTCGGCCGCCCGGGCCTGCAGGGCGGCCACCTGGTTCTCCAGCTCGATGATCCGCTTGATGCCGGCCAGGTTGATGCCCTCGTCCTGCGACAACTGCTGGACGGTGCGCAGCAGTTCGATGTCGCGGGCCGAGTAGCGCCGGCCCCGGCCGGCCGTGCGGTCGGGGGAGACGAGGCCCAGACGGTCGTACTGGCGCAGCGTCTGCGGATGCAGGCCGGAGAGCTGGGCCGCCACCGAGATGACGTAGACCGGTGTCTCCTCGGTCAGTTCATACGGGTTACGCCGACGGCCGTCCATCACTCTCATGCTCCCTTCGCGGCCTCGAACAGCTCCGCCCGCGGATCCTCGTCCGCGGTCGCCTCGCGATACGCCTCCAGCGCGTCACGAGCCTTCCCCGACAGGTCCTTCGGAACACTCACCTCGACGGTGACCAGAAGGTCGCCGCGCGTGCCGTCCTTGCGGACCGCGCCCTTGCCCCGCGCCCGCATCGTACGGCCGTTGGGGGTGCCGGGCGGCAGCTTCAGCGTCAACGACGGTCCGCCGAGCGTCGGAACCTTGATCTCGCCGCCGAGGGCCGCCTCGGTGAACGTCACCGGCACGGTCACCGTCAGGTTGTCGTCCTTGCGGCCGAAGACCGGGTGGGCGCCCACGTGGACCACGACGTAGAGGTCGCCCGAGGGGCCGCCGCGCTCGCCGGGCGCGCCCTTGCCGCGCAGCCGGATGCGCTGGCCGTCCGTGACCCCGGCCGGGATGCGGACCTGCATGGTGCGGGACGACTTGGCGCGCCCGCTGCCCTTGCAGTCCGGACAGGGGTGCTCGGCGATCAGGCCGCGGCCCTTGCAGTCCGGGCAGGGGTCCGTCAGCGAGAAGCCGCCGCCCGAGCCCCGTGCGACCTGGCCGGTGCCGACGCAGGTCGGGCACACGCGTGGGGTGCCGTTCTTGTCGCCGGTGCCCGAGCACGCCTTGCACGGGGACTGCGAGGACATCCGCAGCGGGACCGTGGCGCCCTCGATCGCCTCCGTGAAGGTCAGCGTGACCTCGGTGTCGATGTCCTGGCCGCGGCGCGGCTGGGTGCGGGTGGTGCCGGTGCCGCCGCGGTTGAACAGGCCGCCGAAGACGTCCCCGATGCCGCCGCCGAAGCCGCCGGAGGCGCCGCCGCCCTGGGCGCCGCCTCCGAAGAGGTCACCCAGGTCGAAGTTGAAGGAGCCGCCGGCGCCCGGGCCCGGGCGGAAGCCGCCGTTGCCGAAGAGGGCGCGTGCCTCGTCGTACTCCTTGCGCTTCTTGGGGTCGCCGAGGACGTCGTTCGCCTCGGAGATCTCCTTGAAGCGCTCCTCCGCCTTGGCGTTGCCCTTGTTGGCGTCCGGGTGGTACTCGCGAGCGAGCTTCCGGTAAGCCTTCTTGATCTCGGCCTCGGTGGCGTCCTTGGGGACGCCGAGGACCTTGTAGAAGTCCTTCTCGATGAAGTCCTTGGTGCTCATCCTCGACGTCCCTCCTCTCGCGTCGTCATGACGACCGGTGCCTCGGCCGTCTCAAGCTCAGCCCTCGTCCGGGCCACCGCTCTCCTTGTCGTCCGCCGCCTCCGCGGAGTCGGCGCCCGCTTCCGCGTCGGTCTTCGCCGGCTGCGCGCCGGGCTGGGGTTCGGCCACGGCCACCCGCGCGGGGCGGATGGTGCGTTCGCCGATCCGGTACCCCGGCTGCAGAATCGCCACGCACGTCGTCTCGGTGACGTCGGGTGCGTAACTGTGCATCAGGGCCTCGTGGATCGTCGGGTCGAAGGGCTCGCCCTCCTTGCCGAACTGCTGAAGGCCCATCTTTGCCGCGACGGTCTCCAGCGACTCGGCGACGGACTTGAAGCCGCCGACGAGTTCGCCGTGCTCCCGCGCGCGGCCGATGTCGTCGAGCACCGGAAGGAGTTCGGTCAGGAGGTTCGCCACGGCGATCTCCTTGACCGCGATCCGGTCGCGCTCGACCCGGCGGCGGTAGTTCTGGAACTCGGCCTGGAGGCGCTGGAGGTCCGCCGTGCGCTCGTCGAGCGCCTTGCGGGCCTGGTCCAGCTGGGCCACCAGACCGGCCGTCTGGTTCGCGTCCCCTGCCGGGGCCGCCCCGTCCGCCGAAGCGGAGGGGGCGGTCTTCGGCTCGGCGTCTTCAGGGGTGGCGCCGGAGGGGACGTCGGGCTTCTCTTCGAAGCCCGGGGTCTCCTCCGTCACGCGGCACCGTCCTTGCGCTCGTCGTCCACGATCTCGGCGTCCACGACGTCGTCGTCGGCCTTGGGGGCCTGGGCGCCGCCCGCGGCGCCCGCCGCGTCCTGACCGCCGGCGGCCTGGGCGTCGGCGTACATGGCCTGGCCGACCTTCTGCGAGACCGCGGCGACCTTCTCGGTCGCGGTGCGGATCTCGGCGGTGTCCTCGCCCTTGAGCGCGGCCTTCAGCTCCTCGACGGCGGCCTCGACCTCGGTCTTGACCTCGCCCGGAACCTTGTCCTCGTTGTCCTTGAGGAACTTCTCCGTCTGGTAGACGAGCTGCTCGCCCTGGTTGCGGGCCTCGGCGGCCTCACGGCGGCGGTGGTCCTCGTCCGCGTACTGCTCCGCCTCCTGGCGCATGCGGTCGACCTCGTCCTTCGGCAGCGAGGAGCCGCCGGTGACGGTCATCTTCTGCTCCTTGCCCGTGCCCAGGTCCTTCGCGGTCACGTGCATGATGCCGTTGGCGTCGATGTCGAAGGCGACCTCGATCTGCGGGACGCCGCGCGGGGCCGGCGGCAGACCGGTCAGCTCGAACATCCCGAGCTTCTTGTTGTACGCCGCGATCTCGCGCTCGCCCTGGTAGACCTGGATCTGCACGGAGGGCTGGTTGTCCTCGGCGGTGGTGAAGATCTCGGACCGCTTGGTCGGGATCGTCGTGTTCCGCTCGATGAGCTTGGTCATGATGCCGCCCTTGGTCTCGATGCCAAGCGACAGCGGGGTCACGTCGAGGAGCAGGACGTCCTTGACCTCACCCTTGAGCACACCGGCCTGCAGCGCGGCGCCGATGGCCACGACCTCGTCCGGGTTGACGCCCTTGTTGGCGTCCTGGCCGCCGGTCAGCTCCTTGACGAGCTCGGCGACGGCGGGCATACGGGTCGAACCGCCGACGAGAACGACGTGGTCGATCTCGGAGAGGTTGATGCCGGCGTCCTTGATGACGTTGTGGAACGGCGTCTTGCAGCGCTCCAGCAGGTCGGCCGTCAGCTGCTGGAACTGGGCGCGGGTGAGCTTCTCGTCCAGGTGCAGCGGGCCCTCGGCGGACGCCGTGATGTAGGGCAGGTTGATCGAGGTCTCGGTGGACGAGGACAGCTCGATCTTCGCCTTCTCGGCGGCCTCGCGCAGACGCTGCAGCGCCATCTTGTCCTTGGCGAGGTCCACGCCGTGGCCGGCCTTGAACTGCTGCACCAGGTAGTCGACGACGCGCTGGTCCCAGTCGTCGCCGCCGAGGTGGTTGTCGCCGTTGGTGGCCTTCACCTCGACGACGCCGTCACCGATCTCCAGGAGGGACACGTCGAAGGTGCCGCCGCCGAGGTCGAAGACGAGGATCGTCTGGTCGTCCTTGTCGAGGCCGTACGCGAGCGCGGCCGCGGTGGGCTCGTTGACGATGCGCAGGACGTTGAGACCGGCGATCTCGCCGGCTTCCTTCGTCGCCTGACGCTCGGAGTCGTTGAAGTAGGCCGGGACGGTGATGACCGCGTCGGTCACCTTCTCGCCCAGGTAGGCCTCGGCGTCCCGCTTCAGCTTCTGCAGGATGAACGCGGAGATCTGCTGCGGGTTGAAGGGCTTCCCGTCGAGCTCGATCTTCCAGTCGGTGCCCATGTGACGCTTCACCGAGCGGATGGTCCGGTCCACGTTCGTGACCGCCTGCCGCTTGGCGACCTCGCCCACGAGGACTTCGCCGTTCTTCGCGAAGGCGACGACGGACGGCGTGGTCCTGGCACCCTCGGCGTTGGTGATGACGGTGGGCTCGCCGCCCTCCAGAACGCTGACGACGGAGTTGGTTGTGCCCAGGTCGATGCCGACCGCACGTGCCATGGTGATTCTCCTCCAGCTGACTTGAGTGGAACGGACTCAAGTGTGCACGACACCGACCCCTGGGTCAACAGACCTGAGTCGGGCCCACTCAACTCTTATCCGTTCCTTACACGCAAGGAGGCGTTGACCTGCGGCGATACGGATCGCCCGACTCGTCGCACCTCGGAATCCGGGGACGACCGCGCGGCCTCGGGTTGACGCCGGGGCCCATACACGGGCGCGGGACGCGCCATCGTCCGCGGCCCGGACCGGCCGCCGGCCCGCTCCTCCTGAAGCGCGCCCCGCGCGCGAGGAGCGCGAGGAACCCGCGACGCCCGGACGGCACGACGACCCCCGCGCGCGTCCCGACCGCCGCCGCCCTGACGCACCGCACGTCCCGTACGCGCGCGGGCGGGCCCGTACACCGAGACCCGCAGCAGCCCGAGCACGACGACGAGTACCCCGCCGGCCACCCACAGCACCGCCCGCGCCTGCAGCCATCCGGTGTGCGCCAGGACCCCGACGAGCACCGCGCAGAAGGCCGCGACGCCGAGCAGGACGGCCACCCCCTGCGGGGTGAGCCCGAGCCTGCGCAGCCGGTGGGCGAGATGGTCGGGCGCACCGCGCAACAGGGGCCGCCGGGCCAGCCGCCGCGACACGAGCACCAGGAGGACGTCGGCCCCGGCGACCGCGGTGAGCGCGAAGAGCACGGCCGTGCCGACGACAGGGTCCTGTCCCGCGCGGGCGATCACGGCGGTCGCGGCGAGCAGGAAGCCCGAGAAGAGCGAGCCGCACGCGCCGAGAGCCACGCGCGCGGGAGGCCAGTTGTGCATCAGGAAGCCGGTCAGCGCGGCGGCGAACACGCTGAGCACCACCACCAGTCCGTCCATGACCTCCACGGCGGCGCAGGCGGCCACGCCGAAGGCCGTGACGACCCCGACGGTCCCGGCCACCCCGTCGGCGTGGTCGAGCGCCCGGAAGGCGAGCGCGACGAAGGTGATCCAGCCGACGGCCGCCGCCCCGGGGAGCGTCCCGGTGTCGCCGTAGGGGACGACGAAGGCGGCCGCGACCGCGGTCCCGACGACCAGGAAGCGGACGTTGAGCCGCCACACGTCGGCGATCAGGCCGAGCGCGGCGACCGCGCCCCCGGCGGCGAGCAGCGCCTTGATCCCGTCCCCGAGCGGGGCGATGCCCGTCCGGTCGCCGGCGATCGCGACGAGACAGGTGGCGAGCACGACGGCGGCGCCCCCGAACAGCGGCACGCGCCGCTGACGCTGCCGCCGGTCGAGCAGTCCGAGGCGCAGAGCGGGCACGCGCAGCAGCGCGGCGAGGACGGCGGAGAGGAACAGGGCGGTGGCGGCGGCGGCGATCCCGTAGAGCACGGATATAAATTAGTCATAAATGTACCAATTTGGTACGAATAACACGGCCGGGTTGTGGCCGGATCCTGAGGCAACCCTCAGCGACTCAGATCACTCCGCCTCCCGCTACAGTGCGACGCAGAAGACGGGGTAGTCTCAGACGGACTGCATAAGTTACCGCTTAGTAATCACTGACGAAGTCCCCTCGCAGGCCCGAGGAGCCCCCAAATGCAACTCGCCGCGATCATCGTGTCGCTGGTTCTGATCGTGGTCGGCGTGGCCCTTTTCGCCCGCGCCGTCCTGCAGATCTACACCTTCATGCGGCTCGGTCAGAACGTGCCCGCGGGCACGCGCACCGACGAGCCCGTCCAGCGCACCGTCACCGTGGCCAAGGAGTTCCTCGGCCACACCCGGATGAACCGCTGGGGCATCGTCGGTGTCGCGCACTGGTTCGTCGCGGTGGGCTTCTTCTCGCTGCTGCTGACGATCGTCAACGCCGTCGGCCAGCTGTTCCAGGCCGACTGGCTGCTGCCGGTCATCGGCGAGTGGGCCCCGTACAACGTCTTCGTCGAGTTCATCGGCACGATGACGGTGCTCGGCATCCTGGTGCTGATCGTGATCCGCCAGCTGAGCCGACCGGACCGGCCGGGCCGCAAGTCCCGCTTCGCCGGCTCCAACTTCGGCCAGGCGTACTTCGTCGAAGCCGTCATCCTCATCGTCGGCGTCTGCATCTTCATGCTGCACGCCCTCGAAGGCGCCCAGCACCACGTGGACGGCTACGAGGCGTCCTTCTTCATCTCGTACCCGGTGGTGTCGGCGCTCGAGCACCTGGACGTCTCCACGCTCCAGAACCTCACCTACTTCTTCGCCGGCCTCAAGATCGCGACCTCGTTCATCTGGATGATCACGGTCGCGCTCAAGACCGACATGGGCGTCGCCTGGCACCGCTTCCTGGCGTTCCCGAACATCTGGTTCAAGCGCAACGCGGACGGCGCCACCTCGCTCGGCGCGCTCCTGCCGATGACCTCCGGCGGCCAGCCGATCGACTTCGCCGACCCCGGCGACGACGACGTCTTCGGCGTCTCCCAGGTCGAGCAGTTCTCCTGGAAGGGCCTGCTGGACTTCTCCACCTGCACCGAGTGCGGCCGCTGCCAGTCGCAGTGCCCCGCCTGGAACACCGGCAAGCCGCTCTCCCCCAAGCTCCTCATCATGTCCCTGCGGGACCACGCCCACGCCAAGGCCCCCTACCTGCTGGCCGGCGGCGGCAAGACGATGGAGGGCGAGGAGAAGGCGAGCGAGGAGCAGCTCAAGGACGTCCCCGCGGCCGCCCTCGCGGAGGCCGAGCGCCCGCTCATCGGCACCGCCGAGGAGAACGGCGTCATCGACCCCGACGTCCTGTGGTCCTGCACCACCTGCGGCGCCTGCGTCGAGCAGTGCCCCGTGGACATCGAGCACGTCGACCACATCGTCGACATGCGCCGCTACCAGGTGATGATCGAGTCCGCGTTCCCGTCCGAGGCGGGCACGATGCTCAAGAACCTGGAGAAGAAGGGCAACCCCTGGGGCCTGGCCAAGAAGCAGCGCCTGGAGTGGCTGAAGGAAGTCGACTTCGAGGTGCCGGTCGTCGGCCAGGACATCGAGGACCTGACCGAGGTCGAGTACCTGTACTGGGTCGGCTGCGCGGGCGCCCTGGAGGACCGCGCCAAGAAGACCACCAAGGCCTTCGCCGAGCTGCTGCACATCGCGGGCGTCAAGTTCGCGATCATGGGCGGCGACGAGAAGTGCACCGGTGACTCCGCCCGCCGCCTCGGCAACGAGCCCCTGTTCCAGGAGCTCGGCATGGAGAACGTCATGGCGCTGAACATGGCGTTCGGCGAGGAGCTGGACGACGACGGCAAGGTCGTGCCGGAGTCCGCCAAGCCGAAGTCGGCGAAGAAGATCGTCGCCACCTGCCCGCACTGCCTCAACACCATCGGCAACGAGTACCCGCAGCTCGGCGGCGACTACGAGGTCATCCACCACACCCAGCTGCTCCAGCACCTGGTGGACGAGGGCAGGCTGATCCCGGTCACCCCGGTCGAGGGCATCATCACCTACCACGACCCCTGCTACCTGGGCCGGCACAACAAGATCTACACCCCGCCACGCGACATCATCGCGAGCGTCCCCGGTCTGCGGAACGAGGAGATGCACCGCCACAAGGAGCGCGGCTTCTGCTGCGGCGCCGGCGGCGCGCGGATGTGGATGGAGGAGCGGATCGGCAAGCGCATCAACAACGAGCGCGTCGACGAAGCCCTCTCCGTCAACCCCGACATCGTCTCGACGGCCTGCCCGTTCTGCCTCGTCATGCTGACCGACTCGGTCAACGGCAAGAAGAACGAAGGCAAGGCCAAGGAGTCCATCCAGGTCGTGGACGTCTCCCAGCTCCTGCTGGAGTCGGTCAAGACCCCGGTCGACGACGAGCCCCCCGCTGGCGAGGCGCAGACCGAGAGCGAGCCGGAGCCGCAGCCGGTGAAGTAACCCGAACGGCCGTACCGTCGCCCCCGTGTCCCAGCCGGACGCGGGGGCGACGCCGTTCTCCGGCCGCCCCCGCCCCTCCCCCGCGTCGCCCGTGCCTCGCCCGCGCCTCGCCTCTATGGCACTCCCCTGGGACACATGACCAGGGCAACGCCCCTAGGACACGCCCCTGAACAACCACCGATTCCAGCACTGTTGCTCCCCTTAGGGGATGTCACAGCTCGGCAGCAAAGCCGTGCGCGAACGGCGGCCCCGGCACGCCATTCGGCAGGACCAGGTACGTTCGAAGGCGTGGCTGGATTCAGGATCGGACGCGGCGGCCGGGACAACCGTGCCCCGCAAACGCGACCGCAACACCCTCCGTACGGGCAGCAGGCGCCCCAGGGACCGTCGCGGCCCTCGGGGCCGTCGGGCCCCTCAGGACCGTCGGGTCCCTCGGGGCCGTCGTACGGCTACCCGTCTGCCCAGCAGCCGTACCCGCCGCAGCGGCCGCAGTACGGCGGTGCGGGCGGCGGCCAGTGGCCGCAGGCGAACGGCGGCGGTCACGGCGGCCGCAACGGCGACGAGCCGGAGTACTTCGGCGGCGACGCCCCCTACGGCGCGCCCGGTCGTCCCGGCGCTCCCGGCGCAGGCGCTCAGGGAGGCGTCCCGTACGACCCGTACGCCGCGAACAACCCGGGCCACACCCAGGCCTTCTCGATCGACGAGCACAACCAGTACGACCAGTACAACCAGGGCGGTACGTACCACGCCGGCTCGGCCCCGGCCGGCCCCGTCGGCCCGCGCCTGCACTGGAAGGAACTGATCAAGGGCATCGTCCTCGCCCCCCAGCAGACCTTCCTGCGGATGCGGGACTACACGATGTGGGGCCCCGCCCTCGTCGTCACGTTCCTCTACGGCCTGCTCGCCGTGTTCGGCTTCGACGGCGCACGCAAGGACGCGATCAACGCGACCCTGTCCAACGCCATCCCGATCGTCCTGACGACGGCCGTCGCGATGGTGCTGAGCTCCTTCATCCTGGGCGTGGTCACCCACACGCTGGCCCGGCAGCTGGGCGGAGACGGCGCCTGGCAGCCCACGGTCGGCCTCTCCATGCTGATCATGTCCCTCACGGACGCGCCGCGCCTCGTCTTCGCGATGTTCTTCGGCGGCGACGCCTCATTCGTACAGCTGCTGGGCTGGGCGACTTGGGTGGCGGCCGGCGCCCTCCTCACCCTGATGGTCAGCCGCTCCCACGACCTGCCGTGGCCGAAGGCGCTGGGCGCGTCGTCGATCCAGCTGATCGCCCTGCTGTCGATCGTGAAGCTGGGCACGTTCTAGCAACAGGCGGCCAGCCGGTTCGTCAGCAGGCACGCACACGAGAGGGCCCCCGGGGACGACCGCCTCCGGGGGCCTTTCACCTGCTGAGTTCCGAGCACTGAGCTGGACTGGACCGGACCGGGCTGGACCGGGCTGGACTGGACCGGGCTGGGCTGGGCCGGGCTGGGCTGGGTCAGAGCACTGAGTCAAAGTGCTTCGCTGGACGGTGTGACCGGCTCCCCGGACCTGCGCACCACAGGCAGCACGCTCCAGGGGAAGTTGATCCAGTCGTCGGTGCGCTTCCACACGTACTCGCACTTCACGAGCGACTGCGACTTCTCGTAGACGACGGCGCTGCGCACCTCCGCGACGGCGTCCAGGCAGAAGTCGCGCACCAGCTTCAGCGTCTTGCCCGTGTCGGCGACGTCGTCCGTGATGAGGACCTTCTTGGCGGAGAAGTCGACCACGTCGGGAACGGGCGCGAGCATGACGGGCATGTCCAGCGTGGTCCCGACACCGGTATAGAACTCCACATTCACCAGGTGGATGTTCTTGCAGTCCAGGGCGTAGGCGAGCCCGCCGGCGACGAAGACGCCGCCGCGGGCGATGCTGAGGATGACATCGGGGACGTACCCGTCGTCGGCGACGGCCTGCGCGAGCTCGCGGACGGCCGTCCCGAACTGCTCGTACGTGAGATTCTCCCGCGCCGGATCCGCGCTGCCGTCCGCCGTGCCACCGTCGTTCACGCCGCTGGTCACACCTGGGTCCGGTGGAAGTTCATGAAGGACCGGGAGGCCGTCGGACCGCGCTGGCCCTGGTACCTGGATCCGTACCGCTCACTGCCGTACGGCGACTCGGCGGGCGAGGTCAGCCGGAACATGCACAGCTGGCCGATCTTCATCCCGGGCCAGAGCTTGATCGGCAGGGTGGCGAGGTTGGACAGTTCGAGCGTCACATGCCCGGAGAACCCGGGGTCGATGAACCCGGCGGTGGAGTGGGTGACCAGTCCGAGCCGTCCGAGCGAGCTCTTGCCCTCCAGTCGGGAGGCGAGGTCGTCGGGAAGCGAGATGACCTCGTACGTGGAGGCGAGCACGAACTCCCCGGGGTGGAGGATGAACGGCTCGTCGCCCTCGGGCTCCACGAGCCGGGTCAGGTCGCTCTGCTCGACGGAGGGGTCGATGTGCGGGTACCGGTGATTCTCGAACACCCGGAAGTACCGGTCGAGCCGGACATCGATGCTCGACGGCTGCACCATGGATTCGTCGTAGGGATCGATCCGTACGCGTCCGGAGTCGATCTCGGCCCGGATGTCCTTGTCTGAGAGAAGCACGCCCCGAGGATACGCAAGGCGCGCGGAGCCACCACAATCGGACGACTCCACGCGCCGAACCGCGAGTGCGTCGGTCCCCTGGCGGGGCGACCGCCGCCTGACGGCTACCGCTCCCCCGCGGCCACCGCTTCCTCGCGGTGATGCCGGTCGAGGGTCACCGGTACGGCGTTGCGCAACCGGGCGCAACGAGGACACCGTACGAGCCGCCCGGGACCGAGCCGCAAGGCCTGCTGCATCGGGAACGAAGCGGTGCTGAACACGTGCCCATCGGCACAACGGACGACGGTGCGCTCCATCAAGTCCTGTAGTCCCTTCCCCAAGAGCCGCGTCCGGCTGCTGCTCGCCGGACGCTGAAGGCCACATTACGGGACGAACAGGACGACCTCCCCGGCGGCACTCCGACCCCGCCCGACCCCGCTTCCACCGCACCACCGTACGCCCCAACTCCAGCCCCGTGTAGCCGGAATCCCTCCCCTTGAAACGCACTCAGGCCTCAGGGCTTCAACGCCCGAGGCCTGGCATGAGGTAGAGTGACGGAGCGTTCCGACACCGGCCGTGACCGGCGTCTTACGCGGGTGTAGTTTAATGGTAGAACATCAGCTTCCCAAGCTGAGAGCGCGAGTTCGATTCTCGTCACCCGCTCTTCTCGAAGCCCCAGGCCAGTGGCCTGGGGCTTATGTATTGGTGGGGTCTTTCGGCGCCGTTTCGGCAGGTGGAGCCTGGGAGGATCGGGCACGCGGAGGGCACGAACTCCCGGGGCATGTCGCAGAGCCGGCCGGCGGGAAGTCGCAGACCGCCGATGTTGCTCGAAGGGTCGGCACGCTCGCCGGTGAAGCCCTCAGCTTGCCGTTCACCCGACGAGACCGCTCGGCGTCGTGTGCCGACATCAGGAGGAGCGGCCGGGCGTGGGGTGGCCCGGCCGCGTGCCCGCACCGTTCGGGTCAGTTCGTGGCCGGGACCAAGGTGCCGAAGGAGGCGGCAGCGATCTGCTGGACGTAGCGAATCTCGGCGCCGTTGAGGTTGGTCGGATTGAGGGAGTAAACGATCTTACGGGAGAGGTCGCGGGTGGCGAACGCGCCGCTGGTGTAGCCGGGGCGGGAGCCGGTCTTGCCCCAGACCACGACACAGTTGGATGCCTTCACCCTCATGATGCCCATGGTCATGCAGGCACGGCCGGCGTCGGCCTCGGTGCGGCACTGGCTGCTGTGGAAGCTGGGGACGTCGGGGACGGTGAAGAGCTCGGCCTGCTGGGCCGGCGGGAGGAAACGGCCACGGAAGAGAGCGGTCATGAAACGGTCGAGGTCGGCTGGAGTGGAGATCATGCCGCCCTCGGCCCAGGGCCAGGGGCTCTGCTCCGTGACGTCCACCTGATGCACGGTGCCGTCCGAAGACGTGACCGTCAGGTAGCCGTGGGAGTGCGGGCCGGGCAGGCGCGGGTCGTCGGCATCGGGGACTCGGGTGTCGTGCAGTCCCAGGGGCTCGGTGATCCGAGACCGCACCTCGTGGGCGAAGGCGTGCCCTGTGATCTTCTCGACAAGGAGGCCGGCGACGTAGTAGTTCATCCCGTTGTACTGCTGCGCGGCGCCCGGCGCGAACTGCATCGGCTGCCCTGCCATCAGGTCGATCACCTGCTGCGGTGTGAAGCTCTTGAGACGGTTGGCGGCGAACCATTCGGGACTGCCGTCGCCGAAGTCGGGGCTGTCGGCAGCGCGAGGCAGGCCACTGGTGTGGTTGAGCAACTGGCCGACCGTGACCGGCGGTAGGCCGACGGGAAGGGCCCCCGGCAGGTACTGCTGGACCGGCTTGTCCAGGTCGATCCGGTGCTCGGCAGCGAGTTGGAGAACGATTGTGGCGGTGAAGACCTTGGAAATGCTGCCGATCCGGATGTGCGCGTCGGGTGGAACGCCCTGACGCGTCTCCAGGTCACCCACGCCGGAGGTGCCCGACCAGTGACCTGCGCGACCGGTGATCCGCAGTAGCGCACCGGTGACATCCGCGGCCGGCAGACCACCGATGGCTGCCCGAAGCTCGGCCGGGTCGAGCCGGGGAAGTGGCGCGGCGGACACAGGCGCCGGAGCCGCAGTGGCAGCAGAGGCCGGTACGGCCGTACTCGCGGCCAGGGCGACCAGCACAGCGCCGGACGCGAC
Source organism: Streptomyces rishiriensis (assembly GCF_003112535.1). GTDB lineage: Bacteria > Actinomycetota > Actinomycetes > Streptomycetales > Streptomycetaceae > Streptomyces > Streptomyces rishiriensis. The sequence continues at coordinate 289,400 of NZ_BEWA01000013.1, forward strand.
CAGGGCGGACCAACGGGGTCGAGAGAGGGAGCAGTTCACAGGGAGACTCTCCGAAGTGGTGGCGGTGAGACCGGCGATCGAACGGCCCTGCGACGAGTCTCTTCCGGCCCAGCAGCCCGGCTCATCAGGGAACGTCCCTGAGCGAACCCTGACCGCACCCCGACAGCTGAGGGGGGCAGGCGCGGGCGCGGACCGGCCGATGGTGCACGAAGACCGTCGGCGCGTCACGGTGCCCGGTTACCCGCCGGAGTGTGCGGCGTCTGCCCCCACCCCACCCCCACCGCAGGCCGGTTCGGTTTTCGGCGTCCGTCGCTGACGCCTTTTCATCTCATCCGACCCGTTATTGCACAGCTGTGACAGCGAGCGCACAGCTCCGTCATCCGCTGTGGGAAGACTCCTCTCATCGCGAGGGGCAGCGTGCCGAGCGGACCGGTTCGGTTCCGGTTCCGGGGACGGCAGGCGATTCCCGCGAGACTCTCATCGCAGCGACATGCACACCCTGGGGGAACCTCGATGTCCGCTCGTAACCGCCGGAGCACCGCAGCCGTCGTCACGGCGAGTGCCGCCGCACTCCTCACCCTGTGCGGCGCCGCCGCCACCGCCATGGCCGCTCCGTCCTCCGGCGGTGACGCCAAGGGTGGCGCCGCGATGGTCGCCGCGGCCGCGTCGGGCCACACGCTCACCGTGCCCAGGGGACTGACCATCAGCAACGGCACCCGCCACGTCGTCGTCAACGGCAGGTCCGTCGACTTCGGCACCGTCGTCCGTGACCTGGCCTGGAACCCCAACGGCAGCAAGGCCGCCTTCATCGACGGGCACGGCAACCTCGTCGTCTCCGACCCCGACGGCAGCCACCGCGTCACCGTCGCCGCCAACCCGGGCGGGCAGACCTGGTCCCACCCGACCTGGCAGGTGGCCGCCGCCGACCGGACCAACCAGATCCCCGCGAAGAACAACCTCATCTTCTCGGCCAAGATCCACGGCAGCACCGTCCTGGAGGGCGTCAAGGCCACCAGCAACCACGGCAGGCCGGCCAGGATCAGCCTGAACGGCGACCCGGGCGACGGCAACGTCCCCCAGACCGGCAATACCTGGCCGAATGTCGGCGGCGCCTACGGCTCGGCCGTCTACGAGAACACCGACACCGGCGAGGTCTACATCCGCGACGACTACCTGCGGCAGCAGGGCGGCGCGCTGACCAAGGGTTCCGAGCCCGCGCTCTCCCCCGACAACGAGGAGGTCGTCTTCGTCCGCTCCGTCCACGGACACGACCACCTCTTCGTCGAGGACTTCGGCGGCTCCACCGACATCGTCAAGGACGTCACCCCCAACGCCACCACCGACTACACCGAGCCCACCTGGTCGCCCAACGGCAAGACCATCGCCTTCCGCGCCCCCACCGGTACGTACACCATCACGAAGACCGCCCACGGCTTCGGCAAGCCGGTCAAGGTCTCCCAGCACACCGGCCTGCCCGCCTATCGCGGCTGACCGCCGCCCAACCGGCCGCCCAGGCGGGCGAGTTCCGCCTGGAGCTCCGGCAGGTGCTGGTCGGCGGTGTCGTGCGGCAGGTACTCGACCACGTCGAGAAAACGGAACAGGACCTGGGCCTTGGTGACGGCGAACTCGTAGTCGCCGTACCCCACCACGGCGCCCATCTCCCCCCGCACGGCGCCCCGGACGACATGCGCGGTCATGTCGTTCGGGCTTTGTGCCGTCAGCCCCCGCCGCGCGTTCGGGCGCGCCAGATACGGGCAGACCATCGAGGCGTAGAGCATGCACGCGCGGTGCCCCGGAGCCTCCAGGGTCGCCGCCATGTTGCGATACGGCCGCCCCGCGGAGAGCGCCTCGCGGATCGCGGCGCTCTCCGCGGCGCCCACCACCCGCCACACCGGCCCTTTGGGCATCAGGGTGTTGCAGACCGAACACAGCCGCTGTTGCGCGCACTCGGCGCTGCGTCCGTAGTCGGTGAGCGCGAACTGGGGGGCGTCGCCCTCCCACGGGGTGATGGCGGGTACGGGATAGCCACGGCTGTCACGAGGCCTGGCCTCGACGGTCGCCGGCATGGGAACGGAATCGAATCGCACACCTCATGTTCGCAGGAACTGCTTACGCGGCTTCCCGCTGATCATCTCGTCGAAGGCTCGTCCAGCCCAAGTCGGCGGAAGGCCGCCGGCGGCAGTGGAAAGAAGAGCCGGGCGGGGCTTGCATTCGCCCTGTGTGCTGGCGGCGTGCTGATCAGCCGGACATGGCGGAACGCCCATCCGGTGCTTCACGCCACCGCCATGCCGCAGGCCACTCCCGTGCAGTAGCCTCCCCACGGAGGGTGCCATGACTGGATGGGTCGCTTTGGGAGCCGGCTGCTTCGTCGTAGCCGTGGGCGTGTTGGCCTTGATCGGTCGGCAGGTCGCACCGCAAGCGCGGTCGCGTAGGTCTGGTTGGGGTCGGATCGCGATGGGGGGTGGCTTCGTTCTGGACGGCGGAGCCAGACTTCTCGGCGTTTCATCCGCAGTGGGGTTGGTCGTTTCCGCTGTTGCCCTGGGGCTCGTCGTGTTCGGTGCGGTGCTTCAGATCAGAGCAGGAGTGTTCGCCAAGGCTCGTCCTGCCGGCGACGTCGATTGAGCGGTGCCTCTCCCGCCGCCCCCTCTGGGCCCTCCGAGGTCGACGGGCGATGACCGACGACGATCGTCCGGACGCAGGTCAGCTGCGGTGTTCGTGGTCCCGGCGGTCCTCGCGCCTCCAGCGCGCCCGGTTCTGGCGGCTGTAGCGGCGGTCCCACCGGTCCTGACGGTCCCGGCGCTCCCGGTAGTCCCGGTAGTCCTGGAGATCGGAACCGTCGCTGCGGCTCCGGCCTCCGCCACGATCGCGGCCGTAGTGGGTCACGCCGTAGACCAGCAGCGCTGCGGCCACCCACCAGATGGGGTGAAGGAAGCCGAAGGCGAACAGGGCGCCGATCAGGACGAGGAGCAGAACGAACATGGCGGGCCTCCCCGGGAGTTGGACACAGCATCGGAACCGGGGTCTGGGGCCGCACACCCGAGCGTAGCCCTGACCGACGGTTGCGGATACCGTGCGACGTCAACGCGTCTGCCCGGCGTGTACGGCTGCTTGACACCTGTCTCGGGGAACTGCTGCGAGGGCTGGCGTGCGACATGCCGGCCCTGCCCCCGGCAGCGACCCCCTTTGTCCTGCTCGCCGCCGTGATGGCCCTGTAGCGAGCGCCAGGGTGGTCAGGCGACCAGCCCGGGGAGGGGTTCGGAGTCGTCGATGAAGGCGCGGGCCACATCGGACACTCGCCGGTTGTGCGCACGGGCGTAGCCGCGCAGGGCGGTGAAGGCCCGTTCCATGTCGACGCTCTGGCGTTCGGCGAGTCTGCCCTTGGCCTGTTCGATCAGTACGCGGCTGTTCAGCGCGGTCTGCAGCTGTTGCCTTCACCGCACCTCGCCCGAGAGGACAGCCACCAGCGGAGCACTCCGGTCCGGCAGGGCTGGAGGAACCGGGTCAGGGACGTCCCCGAGAGACGGTGGCAGATGTCCGAGCGGGGGGCCGAGAAGCAGGACGCCGCAGCCGGTGAGGTCGAGGATCCACCCGAATGACTGTGGCGGGTTGTGCAGTCGGAGGATCCCGCCGGCCTCCTTGGTCCGCTGCGCGGCGTAGAGGAAGGCGTTGAGGCCGCTGCAGTCGCAGAAGGTCACAGGGGTGAGGTCGACATCGACGACGCGGATGCCGTCGCTCAGGCATCGCGCCAGCGCTGCGCACACCAGCGGCGCCGATTCCAGGTCGATCTCACCAGCCAGGGTGATCAGTGCCCGTTTCCGTCGGTCATGACGATCGATGGTGAGCCGTGTGTGGGGCATGACGCCTCGGTTCAGAAGACCATCCGGCAGCGAACTGGGAACGCCCGGAGTCCCGGCTCGTCATGGCGCGCCGCCGACAGGGGCGTACGTGCGGCGGAGGCGGAACGACGGCCGGTCCGAGGGCCTGCGCAACAGGACATGGGACCCGCCCGGTTCTCCTCCAGGGAAGCGTCGGGAGACGGACGAGAGGTCCGCTCCGCGCAACCATCTGTGTCGTCGAACGACAAGCCACCGGGGTCTGGGACGCTTGTACGGCATGATAGTCCTGCCCCGGTGCGACAGTCGGCCCGAAGCCACTCCCTCTCAGTATGTGGACAATGCCGAAGGGCGAAGGTGCCCTCATACCCGGGGCCCTGCACGGTACTTGGACACCTGACGGGAAGGCCGCTGCTCGCGTCGGACTCAGGTCCGGATCTCGTGCGAGGGCTGTCGCGCCGTCCGTCGGCGGTCGGAGTCGGTTCGCGCAGCAGATGGCGTCGATGGCGCGGGATCTGCTGGCGCAGGAATCGGTGAACGCGACGCTCGCGCGGATCACCGCGTCGGCCACCGAGCTGATCGACGGCTGCGACGCGGCCGGCATCCTCGTCCTGCATGACACGAAGGTGGAGACCCTCGCTCCCACTGACCGGCTGGTCACCGACAGCGACCTGCTGCAGCAGCAGCTGGGGGAAGGGCCGTGTTTCGACATCGCTCGCCGTGCGCGGGGCGAGCGGATCTTCCGCATCGCCGACCTCACCGGCGAGCACCAGCGCCGGCCCGTCTTCGCCCCGCAGGCCCGCGCCCTCGGGGTGGGCAGCATGATGGGCTTCCTGCTGTTCACCGACGACGAGGAACTGGGCGTCGCGTTGAACCTCTTCTCCCGCGAGCCCGGCGCGTTCACCGAGGCCGGCGAGACGGCCGGCTGGATGCTGGCCTCGCACGCGGCGGTCGCCTTCTCCAGTGCCCGCGCCCACGCCCAGATGGAGCATGCCGTCGCCACCCGCCACGTGATCGGCGAGGCCATGGGCATCCTCATGGGCAGCCGCCACCTCACCGAAGACGAGGCGTTCGACGTGCTGCGCCGCTATTCCCAGGAGAGCAACGTCAAGCTCCGCGAGGTCGCCCGTCTCGTCTGTGAACAGGGCAGCCTGTACTGACCTCCACCCCCGGCGGCTCGCCCGGTTCCGTTCCGGGCATTCGGGAGCCGGTCAGCGGGCCGGGCGCCGGGTGGAGCGCCAGATGGAGCGGGTCGCCAGGTAGAGCAGATCGACGATCAGAAGCAGGACGCCGATGGACGTCAGGTAAAGCATGCCGTCGACGGCCGCGCCTACGGCGACCAGCGCGATTCCGGCGATGAGCAGGGTCACGAAGAGGAGCATGACGGCCTCCTGGAAGGGAACCGTGCGAGATCTGCGTGGTCTCCCGGCACGACACGCTGTGCGGCAGGATCAGCGCGAACTCGCCGCGGGCCGGCGCCTTCGCGCACCCCGCCGGCGAAACGAGTGCGCCGGGCAGCGTGCTGTCGGTTCGATCCTAGGCGGTGCGTTCGGCGCGGTGGCGGGCTTCCCGGAGTCGCACCTTCGAGGGAAGGCGGTCCAGGCCGGCCGAGTCTCGTGCGTGGGCGAGCGTCTCCCAACTCAGTCGCCCAAGAGTCGGCGCCGGATCGGCGTGAGGCTCCAACAGCAGCCGCACGCGTGCGGCCGGAGCGGTACGTCGGCCCGTCAGGCGGACATGAGCCCGCGAGACCCCCTCCAGAGCTTGTGCCTCTTCCTCGATGACCCTCTCCAGCGTGCGGCCGTCGAGTCGGGCAGGCGCGCCGTTTTCGCTGTCGACGAGGACATGGTCCAGGCGGTGTCTGCGTTGCGCGAGGAGCCACCACAGCAGCAGGCCCAGCAGCACGGCCAGCACCGCGATCACGGTCGGCCACCACCAGTCCTCTTCCCGCCACCGGGTGCGTCCCCAGGCGCCCAGCACCACGTCGTCCGGCCCGCGGAAGGGCCACCAGCCCGGCACGTCGAAATTCCAGTGGCGCTGCAGGTCCAGTGCGCCCAGCAGCACGCCGCCGCCCAGGGCGAAGAGTCCGAGGCCCAGAAGCCCGAGCAGCACCCGGTTCACCGTCTTGAGCATCAGGATCACCTCAGCCCTTCTTGGGGCGCCGGACGCGCACGGCCAGTGTGGCTGCCGGGCCAGGCCCAGGGACGCCACGGCTTCGCCCAGTTCGGCGTCCAGGTCCGCGCGGACCTCCTCGAGACCGCGGAAATGCGCCCGGGCCCGGGCCTTCACCTTCCGGCGGCCGACAGCGACCTGTGCCGACTGGACACCGGGCACCTGCATGGCCCGGTCGCGCAGAACCAGGGCGGCCGCGCGGCGGTCGAGCCCGGCTCGGACGTCCTCCGTCCCAGGAATGCCGGTGGGCCGCAGCATGGGCAGCAGCCGACGCAGTCCCGGCGTCACCGCCAGGAGGAAGAGCCACAGGCCGAGGACCATCGCCGCCGCGGCCCCGACGATCATCCAGACGTCGTCCAGGGGCCGTGTGGCCAGTTCCTCGGCGAGCCGCCGCCGCCATCCCATCGCGGCGCGGCCCGCCCGCACCGCGACCACGTCGTACAGGAGAAGTCCGACGGCCGCGGCGGACAGCAGGGCTGCCAGGGCCGCGGGAATCCGCCGCGACGACCAGAAGCGGTGCGCCGACCGGCCCGATCCGTCGATCGCCTTCGTCGCGCCCTCGGCCGCCCCGGGAGTGCCGTCGGCGGCCGGAGCCGCCGTCTGTCCCGGACCGGAGGAGAGGTCGCCGCCGCCGACCGGCTGCCGCGAGGTGTTCGCGCTCATCTCACCCTCTCCCGGTCCGTGTGTCGCGTATGAGCCGAGTGCAGGCGCTCGACCGATACCGCGAGGTCGGACACCTCCATGCCGGCCCAGCCCCTGATCCGTTCGGTGACCTCCCGGCGCACCGCGGCGCACTGCTCGCCGATGTCGGACGGGTAACCGAGCTCGACGGTGATGTGCAGCCGTGCCTCGCCGAGCACCGCCCGCGGTCCGGCGGCGGACTCGGCCTCCCGTCCCGCGCCGGTCCGTTCCGGCGCCCGCCGTACGGAAGTGCTCACGTGCGGCGGCCGGCGGCCGGGGGGTACGTGGCCGGCCGAGTCGGCGAACCGGCTCAGCGCCTCGCGCGCCACCCGGGCGGCGATCTTCGCGACGACCCGGTCGGTCACGGCGGTCGCCCCGCGCTCCTCGCGGGGGACGACCGGGCGCTCATCGGCTTCTCCGCTCACCGCCGCCAGTCTCCCCGAGACTGTCGCCGGTCGTCGCGGATCCCGGTCCTGCCGGTCCCGGCGGCGGACGAAGTCGCCCGGCTCGAGATCACCTTCAGTGAACCGCCCGATGACGAGACCGACGAGGCCCAGCACCAGCACCAGCACCAGCACCAGCACCAGCACCAGCAGGAAAGCCCAGAAGTCACCGAAATACGCGGCGAAACCCAGCGCCATTCCGGCCATCAAGCCCACCACGGCCCTGCTCATTTCGCGCTCCTTCACTCGGCGCTGGCCAACCGCTCGCTCAAACACCGAACGCTCGACGGCGCCCTGCTGTTCTCGCACTTCGCGGTCTACCTGGCCCTCCTGCTCTGGCTGCTGCCGCCCGGCATGGCGATCGCGTTCATCGCCGTCCACCAGGGCCTGTTCGGCGTCTACCTCGGCTCCCTCTTCGCTCCGAACCACAAGGGCATGCCGATCCTGACGGGCGACGACCGCCCGGACTTCCTCCGCCGCCAGGTGCTCACCTCACGCAACGTGCGCGGCGGCTGGTTCACGGACATCGCACTGGGCGGGCTGAACCACCAGATCGAGCACCACCTGTTCCCCAGCATGCCCAGCCCCAACCTGCGCAAGGCCCGGACCGTCGTCCGCCGCTACTGCGAGGAACTGGGCGTGGACTACGTCGAGACCGGGCTGATCACCTCCTACCGGCAGGCCCTCACCAGCCTCCATCAGGCGGGTGCACCGCTCAGGCACCCCGGCGTCTCCGCGTAGGTCCTGTCCGGCGGATCATGTCCGGAGCCGTAACCGGACGGCCGCCCATCACTCGCCCCGTGCCGGATCCGTGCCTGAAGGCTCGCCCGGCGCTCGCTTCGCTGCGGCGCCCCGCGCCTTCCGCACGGTGGCGTCGAGGCCGGCCGCGACTTCCTGCTGTCGCTCGTCGTCGGAGCGCCGGTGAATCAGCGCGGCCTTCCCGGGAGGCCGACCCGGTGCTTCGTGCCGGATGTGCCGCCCGGTCCGCCTTGCGCAGGCACGGCTTGGGGGCTTACTGCCTGTCCGGAGACCGGGCGTCCCCTGTCCGGCCGCCGCACCACGCGTCGGCAGAGGTGAGGCAGGAAGGCGTAGAAGCGGTCGGGAAGGAACACGGCGTCCGCGACGATCATCGCGCCGGAGAAGAGAGGCAGCCCCATCAGCACGGCGATGCCGATGTGCATGCCCAACAGCATGGCGAGGACGGGATATTTGAGCCTGCCGAAGAGCACGAACGGGAAGGCCACCTGCAAGAGCACGGTCAGGTAGCCGGCGACGGCTACCACGAGCGTGTGCTCGTCCACGAAGTGGGAGAGGGCGGGCCAAGGCCGGAAGAGTTCGAGGTTCAGGACGTAGTGCAACGCGGTTCCGCCGCCCCACAAAGCGCCCTGGACCTTGTACAGGCCGGCTGAACCATAGAGAAAGCAGACCTGTGCCGCGATCAGGAACATGCCGCAGTTGTGCACCACGGTGGTCAACGTGGTGCGGGCGTCGTGGAGTTCCCGCGCGAAGCGGCTCCTCGCCGAGGCCGGCGCGACGGCCGCACGCATGGTCCTCAGCCTTTCTCTGCGCGCATCCAGGGACCAGCGCCGGCCGCACGCGGTGAGGACGAGGTAGAGGGACATCAGCAGCACCAGGTTGTCACCCCCGTCCGTCATGAAGATCGCCCGGCTGTGGAACGAGATCACCACGACGGCGAAGAGGACCGACAGGACACGGGTACGCCAGCCCAGCAGGAACAGTCCGGACGCGACCAGCGCCAGCACATAGCAGAGCTCGAAGTAGACGTGACTGTCGGACAGGACCAGAACGCTGAACCAGCCCGTCTGCTCGAAGAGCTGCTGTGCCAGGGCGGGCGTCCATGGAGAGCCGGGGCCCCAGATCTCGTCACGGTGCGGGAACTCGCGCAGCAGAAAGACCAGATAGAGCAGTCCGTAGCCGATGCGCAGCACCGACGCCCCGTACAGGGACAGCGGGTGGCCGGTCAGCAGGTCCCACACGGCCGTGACCCGGTCGGCGAGCCACCGGACGGCGCCGGCGGACGCGGTCATCTGCGCCTCATTTTCCATGGCGGGTCACCTTCCACCAGGGCAGGAGCCGGTTCTCCACCGGCGTCGGCGGGTGATTGCCGACGGCCGGTCCGGGCACCGGGATCGGCAGCGTGACGACGCGGAGCTGAATGAAGTCGAAGACGCCGCCCTGGCGTGCGGCGGCCCGGTCCGCGGCGATGTTGCTCAAGTACTTCTGCATCATCAGGGCGCGCTCCGTGCGTGCCTTGTCGTCTCCTCCGTGCGAGTCGACGTAGCCGGCCCAGGCACGGCGCAGCATGTTCTGCGCGGTGTGGCTGGGGAAAGGGTGATGCTCGACCGCTGAACGGTCCGCGGTGGTGAGGTCGAACCAGGGACTCACGCGGACCGATCCGTCGGAGCCGGTGTGCGCGGTTCTCGCCAGAATCCGTCGGTTGACGGATTCGGGGTCCGGAGCGAAAAGCCGCCAATTCTGTTCGAAGAACGGATACACCCACGCGTTGACCAGCGGGCTGTAGCGTTTGGAGACGGTGTTGGTCGGCGCCACGTGAAGGAACACCAGAATCACGTGGACGACACTCGCCGCCAGACACAGAGCCACGGCGGTGTACAGCCCTGCTTTCAGTGCACGGGCGCTTCTCGGCTGCCCGGGGGGCACGGCCCTGGCGTCAGGACATTCCCGCGTGGCCGGACCGGAGTCGGACTGCTCGATTTCCTCCACGCCCGCTGAGTCGATTCCGCTCGACACCGCCCACCTGTCTTTCTCTATCAGCTGCTCGCGCCCGGCTTCTCGCTGACTGCCACCGACGGCGCGCGGCGGACTCGATGAGAATTCCGCCGCGCGCCGTCATCCGGTGAGCGGACCGACCGCGGTGCGCTGCCTAGCCCTCGTAGCTCTCGTGGCCCTTGGAGTGGTCGTCGCCCTCGTAGCCCTTGGGCGCACTGTCGTAGCCGTAGTTCTCGTCGGGCTGCTTGCCGTGGTCGTCCTGACCCTGGTCGTACTTGCCGTGCTCGTCCTGACCGTGGTCGTACTTGCCGTGCTCGTCCTGACCGTGGTCGTACTTGCCGTGCTCGTCCTGACCGTGGTCGTACTTGCCGTGGTGGGGCCCGCCGGGCTTGCCCTCGTGGTCGGGTCCGCCCGGCGCATGGTCGTGCCCGCCGGCGCCGTGGCCGCCAGTGGTGTTCCCGGCGGTGTTCCCCGCGGTGTTGCCGGTGTTTCCGGCAGTGTTGCCCGCGGTGTTCCCGGAGGTGTTGCCGGCGACGTTGCCCGAGGTGCCGCCGGTCCCGGCGATCGGTCCGCCCAGGAGGCCGCCGCTGACGAGACCGCCGCTGACGAGGCCGCCGCCGAGGAGCCCCCCGCTGGTGGTCGTTCCTGCGGTGGTTCCGGTCGTGGTGCCGGTGGTCGTTCCCGCGGTGGTGCCGGTGGTCGTCCCCGTCGTCGTTCCACCGGTGGTGGAAGTCGCGCACCCGCCGAGGAAGATACGGTTGTTGTCGAGCGTCACGGAGCCGTTACGGGCCAGCGCCCGCCCCTCGATGTTCGTTCCCGTCGTGACGCTGATCGAGGTCAGAGCCATGATGGTGCCCACGAAGGTGGACGTGGTACCGAGGGTGGCGGAACTCCCGATCTGCCAGAACACGTTGCACGCCGAGGCCCCGTTGGTGAGGAGCACTCGGCTGGAGGTCGCCGTCGTCAGGGCTTCGGGAATCTGGAACACCCAGACGGCGTTCGGGTTGCCCCCGGCGTCCAGGATCAGGTCACCGGTGAGTCCGACGCCGGAGACGGCGGTGTGGACGCCCGGAAGCAGTGTCTGGCCGTTGCCGATCCCCGCTGCGAGTGCGAAGTCCGTGGCCTGGCCGGCCGCGTTGTTGTACGCCGTGACCAGGTCGGACTTGGCCTGAAGCGCGACAGCGTCCGCGGCGTGCACGGCACCGAGTACCTGGCCGGGCGGGAATCCGGTGATGGACGGATTCGGGTGCGTTCCAAGGTCGTGGCTGATCAGCGAAGGGCCGGTGTTGGTGACTCCCTGCCCCGCCAGAACGGAGAAACTCGCGGCCGTGGCCAGCGGCACCGGCGTGGCGATTGCCAGTGCCTGAATTGGCGTCAGGGCGACCAGCACGACGGCAATGGTCGCGGCGAGGGCGGCAGCCAGCGCGCCGGACAAAGAGCGGCGGTCAGCCGCCTGAGGGATCTTCAGCTTCATCAAGGGGCCATTTCCTGTGGGGGCCGTGGCATGCCGGGCCCTACCGATCGCCCGGAAGCCTTGTCGCTGTCGCCGCATATTACGCAGCAATATCCCTACGCCAGCATATGCAGGGCAGGGGATATTCGCCGCTCATTCAAACAGCGCACAGCGCTGCGTAAATAATTTAAATTCACCATTCCGACTTTGCGGCAGGTTCTCGAATGGGCGACGCCCCGGGAACTGAACGCCCCCGCCAGACGTCGCACAGGCGGTGTTCGTCAGCCTGGCCGCGGGATGCGGTTTTTGCGGGCGAATCGGTCCGGGTGGGCGACTGTATGCGGCCGAGCCCGGGCAAGAGCACCAGGGCTCGGAGCGTCACGGGCTCCGACGACCGGAGAAGCTGCGGGTCCGACGGCCGAACCAGCCTGACGTCCTGCCGGCCCCACGACAGGAAGGCGTGGCAGACCGCCGAGTCGGCTTGTTCCACCGACATCGCCCCGAGCGAGGCGTGATGGTCGGCGAGCAGGCGATGCTGAAGGCGGCGGGCGAGGTCCTTGTCGTCCGTGTGCGGGTGAACCAGGTTCTCGACCTCGACGCCGTCACCTCCTGCGCCGCCGGCGGCCTCAACGCCTTCCTCATCGCATCCCGTCTTGCCACAGAGCCGGCACGTCGATACCGAGTTCGCCGTCGCACAGGCACTCGGCGAGCGCGTCGCACACCAGCGGCGCGTGGCCAGGTCGATCTCTCCCGCGAGGGTGAGGCCGCCGGCGCCGGAGTGCGCGGTCCGATGCGCTCCCAGCCGGGCAGTACACGCGTCCTGCCCGGCCGGGGTGACGCCGGTGGCGGCGCGAATCCGTTCGGCCGAGGCGTCGTTGCCGTCCCGTACGGCCATGGCCGTCGCGGCGCGAGCGAGCGCAGGAGCCGTCTGCGGAGGACCACCAGGAACAGGAAGCGGTCCTGGTCGCCCCAGGCGACGATCATGGTGTCGTCGCCGACGGTCGACCAGTCGACGCGGACGGTGTGTCCCTCGACGACCACGTGACCCGGCCGCTCGTCCCAGGCGCCCGCGTCGAGGCCGACACGGGCAAGGACCCAGCCGGGCTGTTCAATGCGGCGAGCAGCCCGGACAGTTGACGGTCGAAGTCGCGTGACCGCGGCCGTCACGCGCCGTCGAACGTCCCGGTGAGTTCGGGCGTCGTCTCCATCCGCAGGACCGCGGTACGGGGGAGCACCAGCTCCCTGCCGGTATCCGCCAAGAGCTTGGTGGCCATCATGGGGAATCACCTCGCTCGCTTCTGGGTGCCGCGTCCTCGCCAGGTCGCCCAGGAGCGGCCGCGTTCGAAGGCGGCCACGTGATCGCGTGCTGCCGATTGGCCAGGTGGATGAGGAGCACCCCCAGAGCGATCATCGCCATGACGGCGGCCACGGCCACGGTGGTCTCCGTGGTCCTCACATCCCCATCGGCCGGTTCGGGATCGTGGCGGGTGCGGCGCCTTGGTCTCCGTCCCCGGGAAGGGCTGCCGCGATCCGGGGCCGCGCGGCGGGATCGCGGGCCCCATGCCCGCCCTCGGAGTCCCAGACCGCTTCCACGGCACGGTCGGTCTCCGTCGCCGTCCGCAGACGCGCGACCTGCTCCATCAGCCGGCTCGCGGTCGACGTGCCCAGGGGGTCACTCGCGGCGGCCATCAACCACGCGGCCGAGGCGGCGTCCGTCCGCGGCGGGACCACCAGCAGGTTCCAGCGGCCCACACGGTACGAGAGCAGCAGCAGTTCGTGCGGATCCTGCTCAGGCAGGAACCAGCCCACCTTCACGACGTGCCCGGCGACGGGCACCGTCCGCGGGATGACCGGCCAGAGAGTGGGATTGACCGTGACCCGGGTGATCCGGCCCCACAGAGGGTCCAGTGCTGAGGCCAGGACCGGAAGTTCCGCTCCGAGATCGCGAGAGCGGGGCCACCATGCGCCGTCCAGCAGAGCCGGCCGGGTGCCGATGGGAGCCAGCGCCAGGCGGAGTGACGAAGAGGTGGGCGAGGACGACGGAAACCGGTCGTGGGGTGTCGGCGAGAGGGGGACGGTCGCAGTCATGACGCGGACCCTGCCCCGGGCCGACCTCGGTCGGCCCGGCCTATTCGTTCGCCGAAAACGACACGGGCATGGAGGCCGGTGCACGGAATGTCCTCGGTATCTCGAGCCTACTCCTCGGCCAAGCCGAGCGGACGGTTCCGTCGTCGGGTGAACTTCCCCGCACGCAGACCGACGAGGTCCGGGGCGCGAGACCCACTGACAACCAGGTGCCGGAAATGTCCGTCAGGCATACCATGAGAGCGGGTCGGCACACTCTCACGTGCGATCGGCCCGGAAGGGCGGCCCCGGTGTGTTGACGCCGGGGTCGTTGGAGCACGGCGGAGGCGGTCACCGAGAGCGGCGCGCCGTCCGGGTGCCGCCACCTCGCCGTCACGGCCCCGTCGGGAGGCATGAGCGGTATCCCGAACCCGGCTCGCTCATCGGCCGGCGGGCTCTCGACCTCTTGTGCCACGAGCCCCCTGCGGTGACCGGCCTCGAGGGGCGACATGGCGCCCATGGCGTGATCGGCACCGCCCTGCCTGTCGGGTACATCCTGTGGACGCAGCCGCCTCCGTCGGGTTGCCACAGCCGGGACGAAGGGAAGCGGACAGCGATGACGAACGCTGGGCGCAAGCCGGACCGGCTCGGGGTGGACCGGTCGGAGGGGTTCGGCGAACGACTGCTCGGTGTGCTGCTGGACCGCGCCCACGAGATGCCGCCGGAGCTGATCGCCCCACTCGTCGCGGAAGAGGTGGCCAGGGTCGGAGGGCGGGAGGTGTCGATCCTGCTGCAGGACTACGAGCAGGTGCTGCTGGTGCCACTGCCGGGCCGGAGACTGAGGGTCGGAGGTCCCGAGCCGGTCGAGAACTCCCCCGCCGGCGAGGCGTTCCTGAGCCACAGAACGGTAGAGGTGCCGGAGGAGGGCACAGGCAGCGTGCGGATGTACCTGCCGCTGCTGGACGGCAGCGACCAGATCGGGGCGATGGCCGTCACCATGGACAGCGTCGACGACGATGATCGGCGGTTGCTGCGCAGACTTGCCGGACTGGTCGCGGACATGATCGTCACGAAGGACGCCTACACCGACCAGTTCTTCCAGGCTCGCCGCAGTTCCCCGATGAGTGTGGCCGCGGAGATCCAGTGGTCGTTGCTGCCCCCGCTGACGATGACCGTTCCGCAGGTCGAGGTGGCCGGGATCCTGGAACCCGCCTACGACGTGGCCGGCGACAGCTTCGACTACGCCCTCAACGGCGACGTCCTGCATATGGCCATGCTCGACGCGATGGGGCACGGGCTGGACGCGGCGACCATGGCGACAGTGGCCGTCGGCGCCTATCGCCACACGCGGCGGGCCCACACGGACCTGTCCCAGGTCTACGCGTTCATGGACAGGGCCATCAACGAGCAGTTCGGCCACGACCACTTCGTCACCGCTCAGATAATGATCCTGGACATCACCTCAGGTCGGCTTCAGTGGGTCAACGCCGGCCACCCGGCTCCGCTCCTGATCCGTGACCGCGCGGTGGTGGACCGCCTGGAGAGCCCGACCACGTTGCCGGTCGGCTTCGGCGGTGAGGAGCCAGTGGTCAGCGAGCGGACGTTGCGACCCGGGGACCGGTTGTTGTGCTTCACCGACGGCCTGATCGAGGAACACCAGGCCGGCGGGGCACAGTTCGGGGAGGATCAGCTCATCGAGTGGACCGACCGGATCCTCCACGGACGCACCCAGATACGGGCGGTGGTACGAGCGCTCTCCCACGCTCTGAAGCAGGAACGCGGCGGCACCACGACCGACGACGCGACCATCTTCCTCGTCGAGTGGCGCGGCGGCGACGCCGATCACCTCGCCACCCTCGATTGAGCCCGCCTCCGACGCACCGGTCTCGGCCCGTCCACCGATGCCCGGCAGGGGCCCGGGACGCCCGGCACCGTGCACGTGTGTCTGAGGTCCCGTGTCCCGCACTGTGACGACGGCGCTCACGTCGGCAGAAGCCGTCCGGCAGAGATCCGCTCCCGCGGCGGCAAGCAGGGCTTGCTCGCCAGGGCGGTGTACGTCTTGGCGGTGTCGGTGATGACGTCGCGGCTACTGTCCGGGGTGAGGGCCCGGGCCTGAAGATGCTCGTGCATCACGCCGTAGTACTGCACGTCGGACGCCTTCTCCAGGTAGAGATCGCTGGTGAACCGTTCCAGGTACACGACCCCCGCCTCGGCGCCGTCGGCGAACCGCAGGACGGAGAACTGTCCTGCCAGGCCCGGGTGGGCGCCCGCCGTGTAGGGAAGGACCTGCACCGTGATGTGCGGCTCGGCGCTGAGCGCGTGCAGGTGCTCCAGTTGTTCACGCATGACATCCGGGCCGCCGACGACACGGTGCAGGGCCGATTCGTCGAGGATGGCCCACAGTCGCAGTGGGCAGGACGGGTCGTAGATCCGGTGCTGACGGCGCAGCCGCACCTTGAGGCGCGTGGCCGCCTGTGCGGGACTGAGCCGAGGGATCGTTTCCTCGATGACGGCCTGGGCGTACGCGGGGCTCTGCAGCAGGTCGGGCACCATCATGGGCGCGTGGGTGTGCAGGGAAGCGGCGTCTGTCTCCAGGCCGATGTAGACGCTGTCGGAGAGGTCGCCGTAGGGGTGCCACCAACCCCGCTGACCGGATTCCCTGGCCATCTCCGTCAGAGAGTCGATGACCTGCTGATCCGTCACCTCGTAGATCGCGCACAGGTCGCGCACGTCACGCGGGCTGATGGCGCGGTTGCCGTTCTCCAAATGACTGATCTTGGGCTGGGAGACCATGAGCCGCTCAGCCACTTCCGTGCTCTTCAGCCCACTGGCCATACGGAGCCGCCGAAGCTCGGCCCCGAGGCGGCGTCTCCTGACAGTGGGATTGGTCTTCGCCGCCACGCGCGGTGTACCTCCGGTCCAAATGGCAGTGTCAGCCCGCAGGTTGCCATGGCACAGAGGTTGTCGATCACACGCAATGCCGTCCCCGCCGCCGGCAGCCGAAACGGACTCTTACCTTGGCATTTGCCGTGGAGCGGCGATGAGGGCGATGGCGATCGCGCCGCCACCCACCGGCGGCAGGCAGTACGTACCGAGCGCGGAAAAGGGCGCGTTGCGCGAAGCCGTCGAATCGAAGCGGGAACGAAGAGCCCGGTCCGCAACGGCACTCCACGCGCGCCGCCCACGTGACCTGACAGATCCCTCCGCGCCCCCGCACAAAGACGTCGGGCATCCCTGTTCAGTCGCGACGGCTTCGCAAGGTCGGCCCTTGCTTCGACGAGCCCGAACACGAGCAGGGCCGCATCGCACGGGCCATGTCCTCCGCTCAGCGTCGTGCCCGTAGCGTGCCCTTCAGAGCGGCCAGCCACGGTCGGCAACGGTGCCACCAGCCACTCACACTTGCGATGACATAGCGAATCTGTGCAGGTCAGAGGCGATTCGGCCACCCAAGCGCCGTCGCTTCCCAAGCTGAGAGCGCGAGTTCGATTCTCGTCACCCGCTCCACCACGAACCCCCGGGCCGATGAGGCGAATTCAAGGGGTCTGTTGTGACGCCCCGGCCGGGCCCCAGTCGCTCCGCCGAGGGGACACCGGACAAACCTCGTGGCGGGCGTCCGGTAGCCGGCGCCCGCGGCCGACACGGCCGCACTGCCAGGCGAGGGAATCGGCCGAAGTGAACCGCACGGGTTGGATTGCCGTCCCAGTGCTGATAATGACGTTGTCATGGCCATGAATGTGATGGAACTGCACAGCATCAATCCTTGGGAAGTGTCCTTCCTGCGCGAGGAGGTGGGCGGCTACTTCACCCACGGCATCGTGTGCACGCCGGGCGCGACGGTACTCGATGTGGGCGCCAACATCGGCGTGTTCTCGGCGGTCGTGTACGAACGGCTGGACGGGGACGTGCGGATTTATGCCTTCGAGCCGTTGCCCCCACTCCACGCGACACTTGAGCGCAACGCTCGCGACTTCTTCAACGGGCGCCTGACCCCGCTCCCTTACGGCTTGGCGTCTCGCGAGGACGAGCTCGATTTCAGCTACGTTCCGGCCGCCACGATCTTCTCCTCTTCCTCGCGAGATCAGGGGAACATCGAGGCTGAGCGGCGCCGAGTCACCGCCAGCATTGTCGAAATGATCAGTCAGGGCGGCCTGGGACCGGTCCTGCGCCGCGTACCCCTCCCCATTCTCACTGTTCTCGTCGGCCGCAAGCTGCGGGTGATGCGGCGCCTTGAGACGCACCGGGTGAAGGTCCGGACCCTGTCATCGGCGCTCGACGAGCAGGGCATCGACCGCATCGACCTGCTCAAGATCGATGTGGAAGGCGCCGAACTCGAGGTACTCAGGGGCATCGAGCAACGACACTGGCCGCTGGTGCGCCAGGCCGTGGTGGAGGTGGAGCGCTGGCGGCAGAACCGCGACGCGGTCTGCACGACCCTCCTCACACACGGCTTCACAGTCAGCACCGAGCAGAACCCGGTCCAGCAGGCCGGCGACATAGGCATGGTGTTCGCGATCAGGCCCTGACCGCTTGTGGCACCCGGCACTCGGTGGTCGATGCATGTGCCGGTCTCCCCCGCCGGGCGGCCACTCAGGGGAGATCCACGCTGCTCCGGGAGAACCACGGCAGGAGCCCAGCCCACGGCACCCCCGAGCCACCCCCACCCCCACGCCCGGCAGACCCGCTCCGCGATCGGACGGTCTCGACCTCGGCTACGCAGCGGTGATGCGGTGGGGTGACCGCCCGTTTGTCCACCGAGACCGGTCAGCCGTCCCTCCGTGTCCTCCGCCAGGACGGCAACCCGCTTCCCACTCAGAGCGCGGGCTGCCCGCCCGCCGCTGGGCATCAGCGGATCCGTCTGCTCATGCACCGACGCATCTCCGACCAGGCGCCGCTCAGGAGGCCAGCAGTCCATATGCGCCGAGAAGCGCTCCCCAGAAACCGCGAACGGGCAGCCGACGGTCGCCACTTTGGGACACCAGGGTACGTCAAATGACGCTTCAGGCCCCGATGGCCGACCTTCACGCTTTCCCGTCCACAACCTGTGGGGAAAGCACCTCAGGTGACGTCGTAGACATTGTGCTGGAGCAGATCGGTTGCGTGCCGGGCGATGGCCCGGTAGTCGGCGTCGTCGTGGAGGACAGCCAGGCCGTGGTGGGCGGCGGTGGCGGCGATGACGAGGTCCACCGCCGAGGCGCTGCGATGCTCCCCGGCCTGGGACATACGGTGTTGCACCGCGCTGATCCAACGCCCCGCGTTCTTCGGCACCGACACGTCGGGATAGAGGTCGGTGAACATCTCCGCGATCTCGTCGTACTCACGGCCGTTCCGGGCGCTGTACAGGAACTCGGTTCGCTGCACGTAGCAGGATGCGATGGCACCGGCGTCGATCGCGTCGTACCAGGCCGACTGCAGCTTTGGTTCGCGGAGCAGCCGGACCAGGCCGGAGGTGTCGAGCAGGTAGATCACCGGCTGTGCTTCTCCGCCCGGTGCAGGCGCTCGGCGTCCTCGACGGCACCCCAATCACGCGCCCGCTCGAAGTGACGGCTGATGCGCGCCGCACGCTCCTGCTGTTCGGCGTAGAAGTGCAGAGCCAGGTTGACCGCCTCCTTCTTGGTCCTGACCTTGGCCAGAGCCATGGCACGCTCCAGGGCGTCATCATCGATGTCGATCTGGGTCACAGACATACGAGCACCTCCTGCGCAATGTTGGTGATGTACATAGAAGAGTATGTGACCAACATTGATGACGCCACCTTCGAACGTCAGGTGTGCAATCGCAACGGAAATTCTCGTCACCCGCTCCACGAACAAGGCCCAGGTCATCGACCCGGGCCTTTTTGCTGCGCTCAGCGATCATTCGTCGCGTGCCAGATTCGTGCCAGATTCGTGCCAGAAGGCTTGTCCGGGGCTCTCCCGGCCGCGGCGGCTCGCGCCTTCCGTACGGTGGCGTCGAGGCCGGCGGCGACTTCCTGCTGTCGGTCGTCGTCGGAGTGCTGGTAGATCAGCGCGGCCTTCTCGGAGGACTGGCCGGCGCGGACCATCGTGTCCTTGAGGGTGGCACCGGATCGGGTGGACAGGGTGTGCCCCGTGTGGCGGAGGTCGTAGAACCGGAAGCCCTCGGGCATGCCGACGGTCTCCCGAGCCTTACGCCACCTTCGCCCGAAGGTGCTGCGCCGGAAGGGAACACCCCTCTCTCCCACGAACAGCAGCCCGTCGGGCCCCGGCTCCGCGAACGACTCCAGGTGCCGGCGGAGCTCCCGGTGCGGGAATGCGGGAAGGAACACGGTCCAACGCCCGGCGTCCGCCCTTGTTTGCCCCTGCTCCGTGTGGGGTGGGTTTCTTGGAGCGAGGGCCGGCGCGGGGTGTCAGTCGTTGAGGTGGACGGTGATCTCGTTCGGGTCCTTTCCGGTGAGGTAGGCGGCGCTCATGATGTAGGCGGTGCCGCCGCGCAGGGCGATGGAGGTCGGGCCCTGTAGCCCGTCGGCGGCGGTCAGGACGGTGGTGTGGGTGCCATCGGGCTGGACGAGGGCGACCTGGTTGACGGTGTCGAGGGCGGCCAGGATCTGGTCGCCGTGGCCGGTGAAGGCGAAGTCGTCGATGCCGGTCAGGCCGGTGGCGGTGATCTGGACCGGGCCGGCGGTCCTGTCGGGGCGGATCGGGATGCGCACGATGGTGCCCTTGTCCAGGTTGGTGGCCCAGATCGCGCCGTTGTGGACCTTCAGGCCGTTGGCGCCGAGGAATCCGGCCGGGGCCAGTGCGGGGTCGGTGGACCAAGCGGTGGCGGTGCCGCCGGCGGCGGGCACGCTCCAGACGGCGCCCTCGGAGTCGGTGATGTAGAGGGTGTGGGTGCGAGCGTCCAGGGCCAGGCCGTTGGGCAGGCTGTTCGCGGGCATCGCGGCGATCCGCTCGGGCCGGCCGCCGGGGTGCATGCGCCACACGCCGGTGAGGTCGGCGGTGCCGGTGGCGTACAGGAAGTACAGGGTCCCGTCGTGGTCCCGGGTGATGCCCACGGTCAGCGGGAAGCCCAGCGCCGGGGTGTGCACGCCGCCGTCGGCCGGCAGGGGCATGGTGGCAAGGATCCGGACGGCGCCGCCGCGGGTGACCTCGGCGACCTGGCGGCCCTTGGCGAAGGTGACGTACTGGTTGCCGTGGCGGTCCAGGGCGATGTTCTCAGGCGTCTGGCCCGCGGCCAGGTTGAAGTGCACGGCGGTCCGCGGGTGGCCCAGCGGGGCGGACGCGGCCGACGCCTGGGTCGCGCCGATGGTCGCGACCAGGCCGGTGGCCACAGCGGCGGCCGACACGGCGGTCTTGGAGAGCTTGGAGAGCTTGGTGAACATGGTTCCTTCGCAGGTTCCGGGCATGCGGCGGCGATGCCGACGCACAGGAAATGGATGGGTCCCGCCCCGGGCGCCAGGGCCACGGCAGGCAGCGGCCGCTACCCGGCCGTCCCCCGCAGGGACTGCTCCGAGTATTCGGTCGGGGCGGAAGGCGCAACCACTCCCTGGCGGGGATACGCACCGCCTGGGCTGGCCGCCCGGTGGGGCCGGCGCTGGAATGGACGTCGCCGCACCAGCGATCCGCAACACAGCCCAGCCCCCAGGAGGACCCTTTGAGCACCAGCGTCAGAGAATCCGACCCCGTCGAAGCCCAGGACGCGTCAGAGTTCGCCTTCACCCGCCGGGTGTGGGTCGATGCCGCACCCGACCGGGTCTACGGCCTGGTCAGCAACGTCTCCGCGATCGGCCGGTGGAGCCCGACGGCGAGCGACGTCGCCTTCGATCCCGGCGCCGGACCCGAGACCGGCGCCTGGTTCAGCGGCACGAACCGCCGCGACGGCAGGCAATGGACCACCCGGTCCCAGATCGTGACGGCCGTCCCCGGCACCGCGTTCGCGTTCGTGGTCGGCGGCGCCGCCGACGGCATCGTGCACTGGAGCTGGACCTTCCACCCAGCGGGTCGCGGAACCGTCGTCGAGCAGTCCTGGCGACTGCTGCGCCTCGACCCGGTACTCGGCACCGACCGCGCCGACCTGGAGCGCCTGCGCGACTTCATGGCCGACAGCGTCGACATCACCCTGCTCTCCCTCGCCCAGTGGATCGCCGAAGAACACCGTCCATGAACACCGGGCCGCCCCGGGCCACTCCGCCGTCGGCGCGTCCACGAGGATCCGACCAGGCGGCGGTGCCTGACACCGGCAGGGAGTGGTCGGCTGCCGTACGGCTGCCCATGCTTGGGGCCATGGACAGACGACGACAGCTCGGCGAGTTCCTGCAGACCCGCCGCGCACAGCTGCGACCGGAAGACATCGGCCTGCGGGTGTTCGGCGATCAGCGCCGGGTGCCGGGACTGCGGCGCGAGGAACTCGCCCTGCTGGCCGGGGTCAGCGCCTCGTACTACTCCCGGCTGGAACAGGGCCTGTCGTCCAACGCCTCCCCGCAGGTCCTGGGCGCGATCGCCCAGGCCCTGCGCCTGAACGACGCCGAGCGCCGGCACCTGCACGCCCTGGCCGACGGCGCGAAGACACAGCCGACCGGACGCCGACCGGCACCGGAGAAGGCAGGCCCGGCGGTGCGGCAGCTGCTGGACGCCCTGGCGGACGTCCCGGCCCTCGTGCTCGGCCGGCACAGCGACGTCCTGGCGTGGAACCGCGCCGGACACGCGCTGTTCGCCGGACATGTGGACAGGGGCGGCCCCGACCGCCCCGGGCAGCGGCCGAACATGGCCCGCCTGGTATTCCTGGACGGGCACACCCGCGAACTGTACGAGGACTGGCAGGCCAAGGCCCGGGCCGTGGTCGGGACGCTGCGCCTGGCCTCCGGTCGGTTCCCGAACGACCCGGCGCTGGCCGCGCTGGTCGGAGAGCTGTCGGTGAACAGCGCCGAGTTCGCGGGCCTGTGGGCCGACCACCGGGTCAAGGCCGGCGACACGGCGCTCTACCAGATGCGTCACCCGCTGGTCGGCGCCATGACCGTCACCCAACAAGCCCTGCGTACCGAACAGGACCAGCACGTCGTCATCGCGACCACCGAGGCCGGCTCACCGTCGCGGGCCGCGATGACACTCCTGGTCCACACCGCGGCCACCAGCCCGGACCGCTCCGAGCCGGCCACCGAGGAATCCCGCGCGGTGCCGCTGCCCGAGTAGCGGGCTCCCGGCACCCCCTCCCCCCCTTCTCCGCCCTCCTGTCTCACTCGGCAGCCGTCCCGGTCGTGTGCCGCCCGGTTCCGACGGAGCCCCGCACTCGTGCCTCCGACGGAGCCCCGCATGCCATGGCACAGAGGTT
The DNA here is from genome assembly GCF_003112535.1 of Streptomyces rishiriensis. Lineage (GTDB taxonomy): Bacteria > Actinomycetota > Actinomycetes > Streptomycetales > Streptomycetaceae > Streptomyces > Streptomyces rishiriensis. The sequence continues at coordinate 312,076 of NZ_BEWA01000013.1, forward strand.
GTCGATCACACGCAATGCCGTCCCCGCCGCCGGCAGCCGAAACGGACTCTTACCTTGGCATTTGCCGTGGAGCGGCGATGAGGGCGATGGCGATCGCGCCGCCACCCACCGGCGGCAGGCCGTACGTACCGAGCGCGGAAACGGGCGCGTTGCGCGAAGCCGTCGAATCGAAGCGGGAACGAAGAGCCAGGTCCGCAACGGCACTCCACGCGCGCCGCCCACGTGACCTGACAGATCCCTCCGCGCCCCCGCACAAAGACGTCGGGCATCCCTGTTCAGTCGCGACGGCTTCGCAAGGTCGGCCCCTGCTTCGACGAGCCCGAACACGAGCAGGGCCGCATCGCACGGGCCATGTCCTCCGCTCAGCGTCGTGCCCGTAGCGTGCCCTTCAGAGCGGCCAGCCACGGTCGGCAACGGTGCCACCAGCCACTCACACCTGCGGCGACACAGCGAATCTGTGCGGGTCAGAAGCCCTTCATGCCGCAATCCTCCCAAGCTGAGGACGCCACAGCGCAATCACACGCCGTGCTGTACGGCAGCCTCCCACGCACCCGACCATGGCCGAGGGCAACTCCATAGCCCGAGGAGGAGAGCGCATGGCGGACGGGGAAGCGGCAATCCGCGCTGTGGCGCGCCGCGCTGACCACGTGTACTGGGTACGGGAGTGGCCCGACAAGCCGACCTGGCGGGACCGGCTTCGCCGATGGATGGACCCCGCGTCGTACCACTTCGACCGGACCGCCACCCCGCCGGAACCCTGGGTCGACCGGCCCGCCGGCTACTACGAGCGAACAGGCTGGCGCATCCGTGCGGCCTACGTCAGATCCGACCTGGCTTTCGAGGTCGAGTACGTGGTCTGCAATCCGTGCAAGATCGGCTGGGTGGAAGCGCCTTACGCCTACGAGGGTTATAAGCGCTGCGGCCTCGCCTCAGCCGCTCTCCGGTCCGTGCGCAGTGTCTACCCGGGAGTCCAGTGGCACACGGGCGGCGGCCATGTCCGCGAGGCCGAGCCCTTCTGGAGTGCTGTCGGCGTCGGCGTGGCCGGCGGCTACACCCAGCGAGGAAGATGCCGTCATGTGGAACCGCGGCGAGCCCAGTGAGCATGAAGACACTCCCAGGTCCGTGACCAGGGCACATGTGATGGCCGCCCCCTCTCGGTTTCCGTCTCGTTCAGCCCGTTCACGGCCGTTCAGGCGAGACCAGGGGCGGTACACGCTCAGACGTCCGGCCGTCCATGAACGCAGGTCGAGGCAAGTAGCTTGACGCCGTGGACGATGAAGAGATCCCCCTCAGGCTCACACGCGATCAAGCGGTCGTGCTGTCGGACTGGCTCTACCAAGTCATGTTCCGGTCCAACGACCTTGAGGGGATCGTGCACGACCGAGCCGTCTGGTCGCCGATCCACGCGATCTCCGGGACGCTGGACAAGACGCTGAGCGAGATCTTCATGCCCGACTACGGCCCACGTCTTGAAGCAGCCAAAGAACGTCTCCGCGCCGATCTGTACGGGGAAGCTGACGATCCGACGACCGCGGGCCAGGACACGGCCGACGCACCACGAGCGCACCGGATCGAGCGGGGAACAGCGCGGAACCCCGGTGAAAGCGAGCGAGGGCGATGAGACTCGGTACCGGGTGAACGACCACCTCAGCAGCCGTACTCGCCGCGAATGTCCGCAGCTTCCCAAGCTCGTGGTCAACCGTTGCCGGTAGCCTGGGGCGGTGTCGATCGATCGTGGGTCTGAGGGGGCCCTTCAACTGAAGTGGCAGCTGGTGGGCCACGGTTGGGCACGGTGCCACCTGGCTGATGGCGCTCAGGCGGCGTCGGTGATCGCCAGTTACTGCACCGACGCGTTGGCGGACCTCGTAGCCGGAACAGGCGAGCTGTATGGGCAGCAGCGTTCAGCCCGGTTCTTCTTCGACGCGGAGCCCCAAGAGATCCGCTGGGTGCTCCGCACAGTGGATGACGCGATCGACGTGACCGTCTACACGTTCTCCGACATCGCCGTCAGCCCTGACCTTCCGGACTCCGACGGCGCGGTGATGTGGCAGTCGGCCCATCCGCGACCCACATTCGCTCACGCTGTTTTGACTGCGGCCCACAGTGTGCTCAAGGAGCACGACGAGGCCGGCTATCTCGCCAGATGGGCCATGCATCCCTACCCCGTCGCGCTGGTCCAGGATCTCCGCAGGCTGCACATCCGCGACGACGTCTGCGACCTGCCCCACGACCTGTCGTGCCCGTAGGGGCACGCGGGGCCGTCGACACAGAGGGAAAGCACGGTGTTCTCGGGGCTGGTGGAATCCGCGGGTCGCGGCCGAACCGCTCTCGCCATAGGCCCTGTTGAGGCTCGCCGAGCCCTGTCCGGCCCGATCCGGCCCGGCCCGTCCGCGAGGTTCGCTCGACTCTTCATTAATTCTCATGCGTCGCACTACGGCGCCCCCATACGATCCCGTGGCAGCCCGCACACCAGTGCGCATACGAGCACCGTGTGCGGGCATCCAAACAGGAGGGACCACTTGACCACGTCCTTCGGCCCGCGCCAGCGTGCCGTCCTCGCCCTTCTGGGAGCCCTCGGCCTGTCACTGGCCGCGGCCGTGTCGCCCGCGAGCGCGGCCGGCGGAACTCCCACCGCACCCACCCAGTTGTTCAACGGCAACCGGAACTGCTCGACCGACGCGGACCGGCCCACGTACCTCTGGGCCGGCGGCAACGTCGTCGTCGAGGGCATCCCCGGGACCACCGACGCCGCCGACAACTCTCCGATCGGCGTTCGCTTCCAGGTCTGGCCGGTCGCCGACCCGTCGCACGTCGAGACGGTCACCCATGACCGCGCCGTCCCCGGGTTCGAGTCCCGCAGCCTCCTGCCCGGCGACATGCTCGCCGACGGGCAGACGTACGCGTGGCGGGCGCAGACGGTGGCGGGGGCCGCGGCCTCGGACTGGTCCGCTCCCTGTTACGTCACGATCGACGACACCCGCCCGGCGAGCGCGCCCCACGTCACCTCGCCGAACTACCCGCCGAACCGGTTGAACCAGGGCGGCGACCCGGTCCGGTTCACGTTGAGCGCCAACGGCGACGACGATGTCACCGGGTTCCAGTACTCCTGGACACAGCCCGTCCCGGTCGTCGTCCTCGCGGACATCGGCGACCACGGCATCCCGCAGCCCCGCGACCTGTACGCGGACTCGGCGCACTTCGTGCGCGCCGACGCCCCCGGCGGTTCGGCCACGCTCGACCTGGTTCCGCCGTACAGCGGCGGCGGAACCCTGTCGGTGCGCAGCCTCGACCGGGCCTTCAGCCCGTCGGAGACGACCAGTTACCGGTTCCTCGTCGGCAACACGGCGCCCACCATCGCCCCGGCCGACCCGTCGCCCGAGTTCGGCGACACGACCACGTTCACGCTCCGGCCCGACGCCGTGCTCCAGTCGAAGAGCCCGGTCGTCAGTTACTCCGTGCGCACCTTCGGCGGTCCGGACGGCGACAGGACCTTCGACGTCGCGGCAGCGGCCGACGGCACGGCGACGACGGAACTCACGATCGACGGCATCACCGGCGAGCGTCTCGAAGTGACCAGCAGGAGCGCGAACGGCTGGCTCAGTGACGCGGCATCCTGGGGCATCGACTACGACACGACTCCCACCGTCGCGTCCGACGTCTACCCCGAGAACGGTTCCGGCGGCGGGGCGGGCGTCCCCGGCTCCTTCACGTTCACGCCGAGGGTGCAGGGGATCGTGAGCTACACGTACTCCTTCGATGCGGGACCGGAGGTCACGGTCGCCGCGGGAGCCGACGGCGCCGCGCACATCGACTGGACCCCGGACTCGGACGGCGCTCACGACCTCCAGGTCTACGCGACGACCCGTACCGGCATCCCGTTGGCCGCCTACTACTACTCCTTCACCGTGGACTGAGTCCGCGAACCGGCAGCCGACCGCCGTTCGGCCACGCCCGGGCCCACCGCAGCCGGCGGTGGGCTTTCCGCGGCCGGCCGGCCGCAGCCGCCGCGTCCCGGGTTCAGGACCCGGCGCGGTAGCGGGTGAGCATGAGGGCGACGGCTTCGTCCACGACCGCGGTGTCGGTGGGGTCGGGCGGCACGAAATCGGTCCGTACGAGCTGGGGCCACAGGAGCCGGCCGCAGATCACGCCGAGGAACTGCTCGGCCACGGCGGATGCCGGCTGTGTCGCTCCGTCGGTCGAGCGGAAGACGAGCGTGCCGGCCTGCTCTTCGGCCAATATCCGTGGCTGACGTCGGGAAGGGCGAGGGCCGCGCGGCGGACGGTGTCCTGGAGCCGGTCACGGGCCGCGCTCACCGGGCCGTCCGCGTGCCGGTGCCGTAGGTGCGCGGGTCGACGGGCCGCTCGGCCCTGGGCAGGTGGGCGACGACCAGCCGGTAGGAGTCGGTGACGAGCTCCCTGACGAGCTCCTTGTCGACGTCTTCACCGCTCTCCAGGGTGATCCAGTGCTTCTTGTTCATGTGGTAGCCGGGGGTGATGTGGCTGTACTGCTCCCGCAGGGCGCGGGCCTCGTCGGGATCCGCCTTGAGGATCACGACGGGACGCCCCGGGACCTCGGTCATCAGCATGAACACCTTGCCGCGCACCTTGAAGACCTCCCAGTCGGGGCCGAAGGGGTGCTCCAGCCGGGCTCCGGGGAGTTCCTCCGCGCAGTCGGCGGCGGTCTTCTGCAAAGTCGATCCGTTCATGGGCGGTGGGCCTCCCGGATGGTGCCGGACTGCGACGGCGAAGGGCGCGGAGGGCGCGGACGGCGCGCCGCGCGGTTGCGGCGGCACGTCCCATCCTTCCCTCGAAGCCGGCACGGCGGACGTTAGGCTGCGGACACGTGATGGTCGACAAGCGACACCCCAGACCGGGCGATCAGACCGGACCGGGCCGACAGGCCGGACAGGTCAGGCCGGGCGGGCAGGCCGGACCGGGCGCGGTTCCGCTGTACGGTTTCCAGCCCCCGGTCGGTACTCCCTACGGGCTGGAGGTGAGTACCGTCGAGGAGTTCTTCGCCCAGCACGACGACTGGCCGTGGAACCCGCCCCGCCCGGGCCGGGCCACCTTCCATTACCTGATCCTGGTCACCGAGGGCGAGTTGGCGCACGACGTCGACCACGTCACGCGGACCGTCACCCCCGGCCAGTGGCTGTGGGTGCGTCCCGGGCACGCGCAGTGCTGGCACCCTCCCGGGGCGGCCCGCGGCCCGTTCATCCTGTTCGAACCGGACGTGCTGCGGCCCGACCTCGCCCGTCTCATGGCCCCGCTCACCGCGCACGACGCCCCTGCCGTGCTGAGCCCGCACCCCGACGACGGCGCCTGGCTCCAGCAGACGGCACTCCAGCTCCTGGACGAACACCGTGCACTGGGGCGCCGCCCCCTCGACGTCCACCACGCCCTGCGGCGCAGCCTGCTCGAATCGCTGCTGCTGCGGCTGGCCAACTCGCCGGGCATCGCCCCCGCCACGGCCGGCACCGGCCGTGCCGACAGGTACGGACGCTTCCTCGACGTCCTGGAGCTGCACTTCCGCGAACTGCACCACGCCGCGGACTACGCCGCACTGCTCGGCTGCTCGGTCCGCACCCTCAGCCGCGCCGCCCGGGACGCCACCGGCAAGGGGGTGCGTGAGCTCATCGACGAGCGGCGCCTCCTCGAAGCCCGGCGCCTGCTGGGAAACGCCCGGTGGGACGCCCGGGCCGTGGCCCTCCACCTCGGCTTCACCGATCCCGCGAACTTCGGCCGCTTCTTCCGCGACCGCACCGGCCTCACCCCGGCCGCGTACGCGGCCCGCGACACCAGGACCGATCCGTGAGCAAGAGCGCGGCGGCGGCCCCGCGGACTCCGCGCCGTCCGGCCAACGGACGCTCCTGCTGCGGGACTCCGCAACTCCGGGACTCCGGGACTCCGGGACTCCGGGACTCCGTCGACGCTCAGGAGACCGTCTGCTGCCGGCGCAGCTCGAAGGAGATGTGCGGGGACAGCGCGCGGAGGAAGTCGGGCGCGTCGAAGACTTCGCCGGCGGAGGCGACGCCCGCGGTGCGGGTCCGGCCGGTGAGGATGCGGTGGACCGCCTCCACCACGAGCGGTGCGCTGACGGCGTAGATGTCCCGGCCGCTTGCCACAGCGCGCCGTTCGACGCCGCCGGAACGTACGACGGCGTCGACGACGAAGGTCTGGTCGGACCGCCCGTCCTCGTCAGCCGCGGTCGGCGCCGGTGTGTCCGGGGCTGAGAGATCTCCGGCCGCCTCGGTCGTCATGTGAGTGCGTACCTCGGGGATGGCGAGATGGCTGGGGATGGTGACCACGTCGGCCATCGTGAACTCCCCGATGACCTCCCTGGCGCCCATCGGCTCGGGGAAGGGCCACTTCAGGAGAGCCGGCTTGTCGTCGTGGTACTCCAACCGCCCACCTGTGTAGCGGACGCGCCGGCCGCCCCGACGCTCGCCGGAGACCGCACCCGCGGCGCGCGTCCCGGCGGTGGGGCGCCAACTGCTCAGTCCGTAGGCGATGTTCGCCTCGTCGGCCGTCGTCCAGTCCCCCATCGCGGCGGTGGCCAGCAGATCGCCGAGGCCGCCGTAGAAGGCCATCGCGGGGACGATCACCACTCCTGCCGCGTGGGCGCGGTCAGCGAAGTGCGTGAACGTGTCGACGTTGGCCTCGATCTCGGCCGCCACATCGACATAGGGGATCCGGGCGCGCAATGCCGCCTCGATCACGGGAGCCGCCGTCGTCGCGAAGGGCCCGGCGCAGTTGATCACGGCGTCGACACCGTCCAGGGCGCGGTCGAGCGAGACAGGGTCGTCGACCGAGGCCGGCCGGACCTCGAGTCCCGGGCCGGATGCCGCCAGCGCCCGCAGCTTGCCGGCGTCGCGTCCGGAGAGAACCGGGACGAACCCGCTCTCCCGCAGCTGTGCCACCACGAAGCGTCCGGTGTGCCCGTACGCGCCGAACACCGTCACCGTCTGTCCCGATCCCATGGGCTCTCCCCCGCGCTCGAATGATCCGCTTGATCCGCTTGATCTGCGTGATCTGCGTGATCTGCGTGATCCGCTTGATGTGCTTCATTTGCGTGATCCGCTTGATGTGCTTCATCTGCTTGATCCGCTGCGAACATCCTTGCGGGGGCCGGCGCTCCACCGTGAGTGTCCGGAACGACGTACCCCGTACAGTTTCGGACATGGGTACCGTCGCGCTGGCCGTCACCGAGGGCATGCTGCACTTCGAACTGTCCATGGCGTACGAGGTGTTCGGCGCCGCTCCGGCCGGCGTGACCGTCCCCTGGTACGACGTCGAAGTCTGCGGCTCGGACGCCGTGCGGGTCGGCCGCTTCCGGCTGGAGCCCGACCAGGGGCTCGACCGTCTCCGGCATGCCGACACCGTGATCGTCCCCGGCTGGGCGGACACCGACGAGGATCCGCCCGCCGATCTCATCGACGCGGTGCGTGCGGCCCACGAGGCAGGTGCGCGCGTGGCCTCCCTGTGCACGGGCGCGTTCGTGCTGGCCGCCGCCGGCCTGCTGGACGGCAGGCGCGCGACCACACACTGGGCGCACACGGGGGCCCTGGCCGCCCGCCACCCGCGGGTGGAGGTCGATCCGGACGTGCTCTACGTGGACAACGGCAGCGTGCTCACCTCCGCCGGCAAGGCCGCCGCGATGGACCTGTGCCTGCACCTCGTCCGCCTCGACCACGGCTCGTCCGTCGCCAACGCCGTCGCCCGCCGCCTGGTCGTGCCGCCTCACCGAGCGGGCGGCCAGGCGCAGTTCGTCGCCGCCCCGGTTCCCACCCGGGACGACCACCCGCTCGCCGCGCTGTTCCCCTGGGTGATCGAACGCCTCGACCAGCCGCTCAGCGTGGAAGACCTGGCACGCCAGGCAGGGATGAGTTCGCGCAATCTGGGCCGTCACTTCAGCGCGGTCACCGGCACCACCCCTCTGCGATGGCTGCTGACACAACGGATCCGCCGCGCCCAGGAACTGCTGGAGACCACCGACGACGTCGTCGACGCCGTCGCGGCAGCCACCGGCATGGGCACCGCCGCGACGCTGCGCCGGCACTTCAACCGCACGGTCGGCGTGCCTCCGGACGCCTACCGCCGAACCTTCCGTTCACGGCCCGGCACAGACCCGACTGAGGACCACCGCCGACGTCAAGGCTGACGGGTCCCGGCCGGACGTCCCCGCTCGGCGAGCCTGGCGGACGGCGGCTCGTGCCATCCCAGGGCGGCGGACGGCCGCCAGGCCAAGCCAGGCCAAGCCAGGCCAGGCCGTGGGGGGATCGGGGGATCGCGTGCTCGTTGCGTGTGTCCGCCGGCCGTGTTTGGCTCGTCCGATGAACTTCCTGTTGACGGCGAGTGGCCTGCGCAACGAGACCCTGCGGGATGCGCTGCGGGACATGCTGGGAAAGCCGTTCGGATCGGCGAACATCGTGTTCGTTCCCACGGCGTCGGTCGCCGAGCCCGGGGACCACGGGTGGTTCGTCGCGGACATGAACCGGCTGCACGGCCTGGGCTGGCGGGAGTTCGACGTCCTGGAACTGAACGGTCTTCCCCGGCAGATGGTGCTCGACCGGCTGCTCCACGCCGACGTCATCTATGTCGAGGGCGGCAGCCACTACCACCTCGCGCGCAGCATCAGCGGCAACGGCCTGGCCGCCGGCTTCCTGGAGGCGCTGGAGAGCCGGGTCTATGTGGGGGTCAGCGCCGGATCGATGATCTTCAGCCGTCATCTCACCGCGCACTCCGCCGACGTCATCGGGGACGCCCCGGACCTCCATGCGCTCGGTGCGACGACCGTGGAGCCGCCGTTCGGCCTCTTCGACTGGTATCTCAAGCCCCACCTGTACTCGTCGGATTTCCCCGAGCGGGACGACGCCTGGGCTGACCGCATCGCTGCGCGGGCGGACTTCCCCCTCTACTTCATCGACGACGAGACGGCCGTTCGCGTGAGGGACGGCAAGGTGGACGTCGTCTCCGAAGGCCGGTACCGGTTCCATCCGTGACTCGACGCGTGGTGACCGGACGAGCACGCCGGTGAGATGAGGGGCCGTGCGGTCAGGCGGGCCGGACGGGGGCCACTTCGACCTCGACGAGCCGGCGGCCAGGTCATGCCCGGCCTGCACGAGCAGGCCGTCGGCCACTCGGTGAGCGCCGCAGCGCCGTTCACGCACTAGGGTGTCGGCCTCGCCGCTTCTCCTGGGGGACCCTTGAAGCTCATCTGGCTCCTGCTCGGCCTGCTCCTCGCCGGTCTCGCCGTCGGGGGTGTCGTGAGCGCCACCGACGAGGCCGACACCGTCTCCGTCGTCGGCGACCTGGTCATCAGCGCACTCCTCGGCTGGGCGGCGCTCGCTGCAGGGAAACGCGCCCGCTGAGTCTCCGCGGGCCACCGCCACAGGGGCAGCCCGCCACTCACGGGGTGGGGGCGGGGGCCCGGGAGTCGGGGGACGGTGGTGCGGAGTCGGCGTCCAGGAATTCGCGGATCGCGAAGCCCGCCAGCACGATGACCGTGGTCCACACCACGACCATCGTGGTCGGGTAGGTCCAGGTGAACAGGACGATCGCGGCGACCACCACGATCGTGATGCCGATCCAGCGCTTGAAACGGTGCACGAACCGCCCGACGGCCCCCAGCCGGAGACCGCTGGAGACCGCCACGCCGCGCAGCGCGCCGATGCTCCTGACGCACCCCTCGCGGACGAGGACGGCGGGCCGGGCCGGGCCGCTGAGGAAGGCGCCGACGGCGGTGATGAGGGCGACGGCGCCCAGGGCCCGTACGGCGGCGCGCAGGAACCTGATCAGCGCGTCGTACACGGCTCCGGCGGCGGCCGGGGACGCGCCCGGGGGCAGATGGTCGAGGTACACGTCACGGAACACGGTGAGCGTGATGCCGAGCACCAGCATGGCCGCGAACACCGCCAGCGCCACGCCGATCAGGGCGTGACGGCGGTTGAACGCGGTGTACACCCCCGCCGCGGCCACCAGCAGGGCGATGACGGGCAGCCAGCCGCCCATGATCTCCAGGATCCGCATATAGGTCTTGATCTTGCCGATGTCCTTCGACTGGACCACGACGAAGTCCGTGTGCACATCCGGGATCTTCGCGGCCACCGCGAGGCCGGAGTCGACCAGCCGCTGCTTGACCTGCGCCACGATCGGCGCCACGTCGATGGCCACCTCGTCGTTCTTCAGCTTGACCGCGCCGCCGCCTTCGCCCGTCAGGGCCTTGTCGACGGTCGCGTGCACCTTGCGGTTGCCCTCCACCCAGACCGTTTTGAAGGCGCTGCTGGTGACCACCCGTTCCACGGTGCCGCTGACCAGCTGCTTGAGACCGCTCGTGATCGGCGCCTCCAGGTTGCCGACCAGCTGGGCCGCCTTCGGCGGGACACCCTTCTCCGTCACGGTGTCCTGCAGCTGCTTGACCAACGCGTTGACGTCGATCTTCGCCAGCACGACGTCGGTGACCCGGTTGGTGACCGCCTTCTGCACATCCGGATCGGAGGCGAGGGGCCCCACCGTGGCGACGTAGCGGTCCGTGTCCCGCACGATGCTGTTGGCCCAGACCGCGACGACGGACAGCAGGGACAGCAGGGCCGCGAAAAGGATCAGCAGGGCCGAACCCGCGGAGCGGAACGGGTGATGCCGGGCAACCCGCGGGCGCGCTTCGCTCTCCTGGGCACCCACCCGGTGCCGCAGTTCTTCCAGTTCCCGGCGCTCCCGGTTCGAGAGCGGCTCGCCGTCTGTGTTGGCCATGGACACCAGGAGATGCCCGCGCCGCCGAACACGCGACGCAGGCGGGCCCGACGGGTGAACGGCGCCGGACGTGCGACCGGTGCGGTGCGGTGCGGCGCTGCCATGGCACAGGGGCCGCGGGACGGGGCGGCACGTGCCCGCGCCGGGTCACCCCTCAGGTTCACGCCTCAGGTTCACCCCTCAGGATCACCCCTCAGGATCACCCGCGAAGGGTGAGGCACCGGGCCCCGGCCGTGCCCACGCTGAGGACAGCACACAACGGCGACCGGGCGAGCGTCCGGGACGGAGGAGAGACATGGGTGCGCAGACGACGCAGACGTACCTTGCGTACGACTACCCCCTGCTGAGTGTCTTCTGGAGCATGCTCCTGTTCTTCCTGTGGATCATGTGGTTCGTGCTGCTCTTCCGCGTCGTCGTCGACATCTTCCGGGACGACGAGATGAGCGGGTGGGCGAAGGCGGGCTGGCTCGTGTTCACCGTGCTGCTGCCCTTCCTGGGCGTCTTCGTCTACGTGGTCGCCCGTGGCAAGAACATGGGCCGCCGGGAGATGGCGCAGGCCCGGGCACAGCAGGACGCCTTCGATGCCCGCGTCAGGGCCGCGGCGGGCGGCGGGGGCGGGTCCAGCAGCGTCGACGAACTCTCCAGGCTGTCCGAGATCCGCGCGCGCGGCGACATCACGGACGAGGAGTTCAGCAGGGCGAAGGAGCTGATCCTGACCGGCCACGGACCGGCCGGCAGCTCGGGCACGTCCGCCTCCTCCGTCTACGGACGCTGACAGCGGGGACGGGGACCGGGCGGGCGCGCTGCGCCGTGGACGGCGGTCCGGACGGCGGCGGTCCGGACGGCGGCGGTCCGGACTGCCGTCGACGGGCGTGTGGCCACCGGGTGTCCCGCGAAAGTTTCTCGGCCCATGGCAACCCTTTGCGGCAGCTGTGACCACTAGGCAGCGGATCCGGCCAGTTCCGGTGTCCGGATCCGCTTTCGCTCGTGAACAGCTCGCAAGGAGAACGCCTCCCCATGAACAACCCCACGAACGGCGGGCGCCGCGGGCGTCACCGCCGTCGCTGGACCGCCACCGCCGTGCTGATCGGTGCTCCCCTCGCCGTCGTGCCGTATCTGCTGTTCGTCCAGGAGGACTCGCAGGCCGCGACGGTCGACGGCAGCGCCTACTACCGGCTGGTCTCCGTGCGCAGCGGCAAGGTGCTGGACGTCGACGGCTTCTCCACCGCCGACGGCACCCGGGTCCAGCAGTGGACCGACCAGAACACCGCCAACCAGCAGTGGAAGCTGAAGCCGAGCGGGGGCGGCTACTACGAGCTGGTCAACCGCAACAGCGGCAAAGTGCTCGGCGTAGCAGGCGACTCGACCGCCCGCGGGGCCGCCGCCGAGCAGCAGACCGACAGCTCCGCCGCCTCCCAGGAGTGGCGGATCGACGAGGTGAGCGGGTCCGGTGCCGTCACCCTCACCTCCCGCAGGAGCGGCCAGGTCCTGGACGTCAGGGGAGGCTCCGCCGCCGACGGCGCGGCGGTGACCCAGTATCCCGGCAGGGGGAGCACCAACCAGCAGTGGAAGCTGGTCAAGTCGGCCGGGACCGCGGCGGCCGGGACCGGCAAGGCGCGGACCACCGCCGCGACCGGACCGTACGTGTGGAAGAACGCCCAGGTGGTGGGCGGCGGTTACGTCACCGGGCTGGTGTTCAACCAGCGGGAGAAGGGTCTGCTGTACGCGCGTACCGACATGGGCGGCGCCTACCGCTGGGACACCGGGGCCGAGCAGTGGATCCCGCTGACCGACTGGGTCGGCGAGAAGGACTGGAACCTGCTGGGCATCGACTCGCTGGCCACCGACCCCGTCGACCCCGACCGGCTCTACCTCGGGGCGGGCACCTACACCAACGAGTGGGCCGGCAACGGCGCGATGCTGCGTTCCACGGACCGGGGCCGCACCTTCCAGCGCACCGATCTGCCCTTCAAGCTGGGCGGCAACGAGCCCGGCCGGGGAGCGGGCGAACGGCTGGTGATCGACCCGGCGGCCCACGGCACCCTGCTGCTGGGCACCCGCAAGAACGGCCTGTGGCGCAGCACCGACTACGGCGTGACCTGGAGTCAGGTCTCCTCGTTCCCCGTCAAGGACGGGGCGAGCAGCGGAGCGGGCATCTCGTTCGTGACGTACGGCCCGGCCGGCAGCCGGACGGTCTACGTCGGCGTCGCCGACAAGTCCGCCTCCCTGTACCGCTCCACCGACGGCGGCGGCACCTGGCAGGCCGTCCCCGGGCAGCCCACCGGCCAGATGCCGCAGCACGGGGTGTTCTCGGGTGACGGCTCGCTGTACCTGACGTACACCGACGCTCTCGGACCCAACGGCGTGACGGCGGGCTCGGTGTGGAAGTACACGCCGGCCGGCGGGGTGTGGAAGAACGTCTCCCCGTCCAGCGGCAGCTACGGGTTCTCCGGTCTGGCCGTCGACCCGCGCAAGCCGTCCACGGTGATGGTCACCACCCTCGACCGCTGGTGGCCCGAGGACGAGGTCTACCGGAGCACCGACGGCGGCGCGACCTGGAAGGCACTGGCCTCGAAGTCGGTGCGGGACGCCTCCGCCGCGCCCTATGTGGGCACCGGCATCGGGCACTGGATGACCGCCCTGGCCGTCGATCCCTTCGACTCCGGGCATGTGCTGTACGGCACCGGCAACGGCATCTGGCGCAGCAAGGACGTGACGGCGGAGGACAGCGGCGGCGCCAGCCACTGGACCGCGGGAGCCCGGGGGCTGGAGGAGACCGCGCTGGCGGACGCGATCGCCCCGCCCGGCGGCGCCACCCTCATCACGTCCATGGGCGATCAGGGGGGCTTCCGGTACGGCGGATCCCTGACCGAGGTGCCCGCCGGGCGGCTGCAGAACCCGATGATGAGCAACAGCACCGACATCGACTTCGCCCAGTCCAACCCCTCGGCGATGGTCCGCGTCGGCCGCGGCGGGGCGCAGGACGGCGCCTACTCCACCGACGGCGGCAGCAGCTGGCACGGCTTCAGGACCGAGCCGGTGGGCAGCGCCGACAGCGGCCGTGTCGCGATCTCGGCGGACGGCTCCACCGTCGTATGGACCGAGGCCGGGCAGGCCCCGTACCGCTCGACCGACATGGGGGCGAGCTGGTCGAAGGTCGGCGGCCTGGGCGCCGACGCCGTGGTCGTCGCCGACCGCTCCTCGGCCAGGACGTTCTACTCGCTGTCCGGCGGCGTCCTCTACGCCGGCGCCGACGGCGGCGCGACCTTCACCGCCCGCGCCACCGGACTGCCCTCCGGCCGGCTCGTGGCCGTCCCCGGCGTCGCCGGGGACCTGTGGATCGCCGGCGGCTCCAAGGGGCTGCTGCACTCCACCGACGGCGGCCGCACCTTCACCACGCTGAACACGGTGCAGTCCGCCTCCGCGCTCGGCTTCGGCAAGGCCGCTCCGGGGGCTTCGTACCAGGCCCTGTACCTGATCGGCACCGTCAAGGACGTCACCGGGGTCTTCCGCTCCACCGACAAGGGCGCCACCTGGCTGCGCGTCAACGACGACGCCCACCAGTGGGGCAGCTTCGCGAGCGTCGGCATCGTCAGCGGCGACCCCGACACGTTCGGGCGCGTCTATGTCGGCACCAACGGACGCGGCCTCCAGTACGGCGACCCGTCCTGACCCGACCCGACCCGACGCCGGGCGGGGCCGCAGGCCGTGCGCCTGCGGCCCCGCCCGGCTGCGGCTTCGTGCCGCTCGGGCGCGCCGGGGCCGCTGCGTCTCAGACGTCGCCCGTCCGTGAGGCGGGCGCCGGGTCTTCGGGGCGGGTGGCGGGGCGGCGGCGCAGGTCGATGGTGCGCAGTGCGGCGGGGAGCTCCGCCCGGTAGGGGATCAGGCCGAAGCGGCGGTGCTTGACGGTCGCCGCCACCGTCAGACGGGCCTGGACGGGAGCGCCGGCTGCGGCCTTGACGATCAGGGTGAAGGTCTCGTCGCCGATCAGGGGATGCCGGCTGGTCGCTTTGACGCGCCATTCCGGGTCGCTGTCCCTTTCGCCCATTCCGACGACGAAGACCTCCTCCCGGCCCTGGCCGGGGGTGACTTCGAGCGTCGACTCGACGATCGCGAGTCTGGCGGTCAGCCCGACGGTGGTGGCCCGCTCGACCGGGTGGGAGCGCTTCTTGGGGGAGACCGACCAGGCGATCGGCTGCCGGTCGGCGGGTTCGCCGGGGGACTCCAGAAGCACGCCGACGGCAGCGTCGGCGAACGGGTCGCCGTTCGCCGGCGGCCGGAAGGCGCAGGTGAGGCTGAGGAGGAGGTAGTCGCTGTGCGGCGCCTGCGCGGTCAGGAAGCCGAGCCACTCCGCCTCGCCCGCCGCTGCCTCCTCAGCCGTCAGGGGGTGGACGACGGCGGTGCTGAGCGACACCCGCCCCTCGATGCGACGGCGCGGGGCGGGCGACTGCAGCCTGGGCACCTCCGTCAGGTCGACCTCGTGCAGCGGGGTCAGGGGCAGGTCCAGCAAGGTCACGAGGCAGCTCCGTGGGTCGGGTCGGAAGGGCGCCAGTCGCCGATGAAGCAGAACGAGCCCCAGTCCCGGAAGGCCGGATGCCGGGCGCGGACGGCCGACTGCGCGGCGCGGAAGGCGGCCCGCCGGTCCGGTGTCCGCGCGAGGCGCTCGTAGAGCCTCCCGAAGAACTCCGTGGCCACCTCCGGGTGCACCGGCCACAGGCATCCGATGACGGCCGAGGCGCCGGCGGACAGGAACGCGGCGGGCAGGCCGCGCAGGTTGTCGTTGACGTCGAACCGGCCCAGCGCGGATTCGCAGGAGCTCATCGTCACGAGTTCGACGCCCCGCAGGTCGGCCCGGAGGATGTCGTGGGCGAAGACACGGCCGTCGTCGTCCGCGTCCGGCGACAGGAACAGGCACTGGTACCACGACGCCCACTCGTTGTGCGCCCCGTGCGCGGCCACGTGGACGTATCGGGCGTCGGCGAGTTCGCCGAGGAGCCGCCGCGGTGTCGCCTCGGCTCCCAGCACCGCGTGGCCGCCCATGGCCGCGGCGACCTGGACGGCGTGCGTCTCCAGGGCGTCCTGCGCGAGGAGCCCGTGCCGGGCGCCCCCGGCCGCGGACGCGAAAGCGACGAGGCCCCGCCCGGACGGACGGCTGCGGCCGGACGCCTGCGCGCGGAGGAAGCCCAGGCTCGGCACCTGCGTGACGGTCCAGTCCTCGGCGAGGGGACGGCCGTCGACCTCCAGGAGGTGGTAAGGGAGGTAGTGCAGCGGGCCGTTGGGCCAGATGCACAGGTGCCGCTTCCCCTGGGCCCGCCAGCCGTCCAGCGAGGCGGTGAACGCCGCCAGATAGGGGACGCTGCCGTCCCTGAGCTGCGCCTGGGCGTCACGGCTGACCGGCCGGTGCAGCGGATCGGCGACGACGGCCTGTCGCAGGGCGGCGACGTGGAAGGCGACCGGGTGGGCGGAGAGCGTGTGTCGCGCGCGGGTGAAGCGAATGAGCCCGGCTTCGAAGTCCGCCAGGAGCACGGTGTGGTGCTCCATGTCCTCGCGGGTCACCGCCATGCCGGACAGCGAGGTCACCGGCGCCTCGGCGCCGTCCCGGTCCGCGTGGCCGAGATACAGCGAGAGCAGCACCGTGTCCTTTGGCAGGAGCGACCGCAACTCGTCGGGAGACATCATCGGCATGCGGTCCATGCGGCCGGAGGCGAGGAGTTCCTGGCTGATCCAACGGTCCGCGGCTCGCTGCATGTTGCGGTGCTCCGTCCCGGCGTCGCCTCCGGGTTCGGACTCGCCGGTGCCCACGTAGAAGAGCATCGCCTCGTCGGGGCCCGGCAGTTCGGGCTCGCTCGGCGGGCCGGGCAGCCGTGCCTCGTCCGCCTTGACGCGGGCCAGCAGCCGCGAGAGGCGCGGGGAGGGCGCGAACGGGCCGGGCCGCCCGGTGACGACCGTGAAGTCGATCCCCTTGGCGGCCTGGTGGATCGCCGCCATCAGGCCGTACGAGACGGTGGGGCCGCCGCTCAGTTTGACGACCAGCCGCTGGTACAGGTCCCGGAGCTTCCAGCCGACGACCTCGTCGACGCCGCCCCGCAGCCACACGGCGGCGGGGACGAGTGCCGCCACGGCCGCGTCGGCGCTGCCGTCGTCGGCGGCCAGCGCACCGCGCAGCGCGGCGTCGAGGCTGTTCAGCGCCATGTCGGTCTGGCCGCACGCGGCGTAGGCGGCGACCGCGTCGGCGAAGTGACCCGCGGCGACGGCCTCCTGGCCGGTGACCGACGTGTACAGCCCCATGTCGTACGAGAGCGTGCCGTCGAGGTGGTCGAGTGCCGCGCGGAGCCGGCCGCACAGCTCCGGAGCCAGCTCCCGCGCCTGTGCCGTGAGGGCCCGGCCGATGTGCCCCTCGCCGTTTCCCCGGGCGTGCGCCGCGAGGTGGATGAAGGTCGCCGCGCGCTGCTCGGGGGACCAGCCGTCCCGGTCGGCGACGGTACGGAGTCGTCCCGCGGCCTCCGCCACCCGGATCGGCCCCGGGGAGCAGCGCAGACGGTCGCCGGCCAGACAGTGCACCTCGCTGGCCCAGCGGCGCCGGCGGTAGGAGTCACCGGGCAGTTCCGGCAGTTCGCGGTCGGCGGCCTCGATCAGCCGGAACTCCAGGTCGGGCCGGCGGGCCTCCTCGGCGAGGGTGAGCGCCTCGGCGAAGACGCTCGCGGCCTCGCGCACGCCCCGCTGGTCCCGGATCGCGGCCAGCGGCACGGGCAGCACGTCCCGGACGTCGCCGGGCAGGGAGAGCTCGCCCAGGAGGCACAGGACTCTCAGCAGGTACAGACGGGTGAGGGGGTCCTCGACCGGATCCAGCACGTCGAACGCCTCGCGGGCGACCACGCGCATCTCCTCGTCGTGCGACTCCTGTCGGAGACCGGCCACCATGGACAGCGCCTCGGCCAGCGCTTTCAGGGCGCGCCCCCGCTGGTGCCCGTGCGACAGGCCGGCGGCCTCCCGCAGGTACCGGACCGCCTCCTCGGCGGCGACCAGCGGGGCAGGCATGTCCGCCGTCTCCGGGGCGACGGAGTCGTCGGGGTGGACCGAGCGGCGCCGAGCCTGGCGTTCGCGCCACAGATCGTGGGCCGACTCGAAGGTCAGCCCCGACATGTGCCCCATGTAGGGGCTCACGCGCAGCAGCCCGGCGGCGAACAGCGTCTCCGCGAGTTCGGCGACGTCCTCGGCGCGGCCGCTGCCCCGCAGCACGGCGATCTGTTCGTCCGCCACGGCGCAGACGCGGCGGAAGAGCAGCCCGTCGGCCTCGTCGACCAGCGCGAGCCGTCCCGCTTCGACGTAGGCGTCGGCCGCCCACCACCAGGGCGTTCCCTGTCCGGCGGTCCAGCGGGGACGCGCGGCCTCCAGCGCGAGGGTCAGCGCCGGCACCGCTTCACGCGGCTCGCCGGCCCTCACGAGACGCAGGGCCCCCATCACGACGGACACCACGGCGGCCTTCGAGAGCGCGAAGGACGGGTCCTGCACCCGGCGCACGGCCTCGCTCTCGGTCAGCACGCGCGCCGAGAGCTGCCCGGCGAGGGTGACCAGGGCCATTGCCTGCCGCCGGACCTCGGGATCCTCCGCACGGGACGCCCGGCCGCCCCGGTCACCGCCCCCGGCAGCGGGAGCGGGAGCGGGAGCGGGAGCGGGAGCGGGAGCAGCAGCTTGAGCGGCAGCGGCGTCGACCTGCGAACCCCCGTCGGCCCCAGCGGCCCCGGCGGCCCCGCCGGCCCCATCTGCCCCATCTGCCCCATCGGCTCCGTCGGTCCCGCGGGCGCGGGAGGTTCGCTCGAGAAGGAGTCTCATGGCTCTGCTCAGGCCGGCCAGGTGCGCCTCGCGAGGGGGGCCGTTCGTCAGGTCGACCGCCTCCCGCAGCCACCTCACCGCCTCGCGCAGCAGGGCTACGGCGTCGTCCTCGTCCCCCGCTGTCGCCCGCCCCGTTTCAACGCGCCGGCCGAGGCACGCGCCGAGCCCGGCCGCCGCCCGCGCATACGCGGACGCGTCCCCGGCGGCGTCCGTGACGGCATCCCGCCAGACCCGCTCGGCCGCCACGAGATCCCCGACGTCCCCCGCAGCCTCGAAGCGCCGGACGAGGGCGTCGGCGAGGGACGTCCGGCGGCTCACCCGCCGATGGGCCGACGGCTCCGGGAGAGCGGCGACCCGGGCCAGCAGTTCCACCGCGGCGTCGGCGTCGGCGCCGCGTTCCGCCCGCGGACGGTCCGGGAGAGCGGCGCGGTGTCGGAGCGCAAGGCCGTGGAGGGTGTCGCGGTAGGCGTTGTCACCACTGTCCGCGACGGTCCCGAGCAGGGCGAGGGCCTGTTCGAGAGCGGCGGCGTCACCCGTCTCCTCGGCGTCGACGATCAGATCCGCCGCATGTTCCAGCGGGTCGCTCCACGGATCGTGTCCGGTCTCCTCGGCGAGCCGGGGCCACAGCTCACGCGGCACCCGGCGGTGATCCACCAGGTAGAGCAGGCCGAAGACACCGATGGCCGTCTCCAGGTCCCCGGCGGCGCGGGGGCCGGGCCCGTGCGCCACGGAGCGGGTCCGGTAGAACGCGGCAAGGGTGTGGAGGAGGTCGGGGTCTGCTTCCTCGAGTCGCCCGGCGACCGAGGCGAAGAGGTCCGCCGCGAGGGCCAGGGCGTCGTCTTCGAGCACGCGCTGCGGGGCCCCGCCGGCGCCGAACTCCCGCACCCGGTCGGCCAGCCCACTGAGGCGTGCGTCCTCCACGAATCCCCCGTCCGTCGGAGCACTCATCGTAGTGAGGACGGCACGAGCGCTCCGGAGGAACCGTGGATCCGGCGATGCCCCGGGCGGGCAGCCGTGCCCGAGGGCCCCGGCCGCGGGCCCGCCGGGACGGTGTGTCAGAGCACGGCGAGCCGGTCCACCAGCAGCTCCACCCTCCGCTCGGCGTCCTGCGGCGGCAGCCGTCCCGCCCTCGTCAGGGTCGCCAGCCCGTGCAGGGCGGCCCAGAACACCTCGGTGAACAGCCCCGGGGCGACGCCCTCCCCGGCGACCTCGCCCAGGGTCTCCAGCAGGGCCGCGAAGGCGTCCTTCAGTGGCTCCGGGGTGTCCTCCTGGGCGTAGGGGAGACCGCCGTCGAGCTGGAACAGGGCGTCGTAGACCGCCGGGTTGCGCTCGGCGAAGTCGAGGTAGCCGCGCGCCAGGGCGGCGACCCGCGCGCGCGGACCGTGCGCGGCGGCGGCCGCGGCCCGCACCGCCGTGGCCAGCTCGGTGGCGCCCTCCAGGGCGACGGCGCCGATGATCTCGCGTTTGCCGCGGAAGTGGCTGTAGAGGACGGGCTGGCTGTATTCGATGCGTTCGGCGAGGCGGCGGGTGGTGACCGCGTCCCAGCCCTGTTGTTCAGCGAGTTCCCGGGCCGTCGCCACGATGAGGCGCTCGCGCTCCGCCCGTTCGCGGGCCTTGCGTTCCTGTACCGACATAAAACGATCCTAGCACCGCTAGACAATCGAGCGGCAGTAGGTCTAGCGTTGCCTCATCAGCTAGCAGCGCTAGATCCCAGGAGGGGTCGTCATGCTCAACGCACTCGAGGTCTTCACCACCGTGGTCGTCGGCGTGATGGTGGGGGTGGAGTTCTCCGTCCTCTTCGTCATCAACCCGATCCTCAACGCCCTCCCCGAGGACAGCGGCCAGCTCGGCCACGCCCACGGGGGCCGGATGCTCGGCGCCGTGATGCCGTTCTGGTACGTCGGCTCGCTCGTCCTCGTCGCCGTCTGGGCCGTCGCCGGACGGCAGCACCACGGCACCGGCCTTGTCGTGACCGCCGGAGCGCTGCTGATCCTCAGCGTGGTGATGTCGCTCCTGCTGCTCGTCCCTATCAACAACCGGAACAAGACGTGGACCCCCGAGAACCGGCCCGAGGACTGGAAGGAGCAGTTGGACCGCTGGCTCCGCTTCCACTACGTCCGCGTCGCCGTCATCATCGCCGCCTTCACCCTTCTGGTCACCGCCCTCGTCTGACCTCGCGGTCGGGGATGATGGCCGTCATGCGCATCCGCATCGACGCCGTCGACCTGCCCGGTCTCTCCCGCCCCGGCTCCGCCGACGGGGACCCGCCCGGCCACGGCAACATCCATGTCGCCGTGCAGCGCCGCGACCGTCCCGCCGAAGTCCTCGAACCGCAGCCCGGCGACGCGCCGTCCGCGACCTGGACCCTGGAGTGCACCGCCCGCACCTCGCCGAACGGCACCGAGGTCGAGGGGCCCTACGTGCAGGACCGTCTGGGGCGACGGTTCGTCTACCTGTCGTGGGGCACGGTCGACGCGTCGGGCGTCTTCACGATGTTCCGCCGCGCCAAGCTCATGCTCGACGTCATCCCCGCCGACGTGCTCGCGGCCGCCGCACGTGAGGGCCTGCTGGTCGGACGCCTGGGGCTGACCGACCAGCAGGGCGGCCCCCTGTGCGCACGCGTCGAGCCCCCGCACATCGCCTGGACCGCCGAACGCGCCGGCTAGGGCCCGCCCGAGGGGCCGGTGCCGTCCTCCACACGGATCCACTCGGTGCCGCCGAGCAGGTACTCGTGGAGGGGACGGCCCCGGCTGCCGCTGGTGCGGAAGGGCGTGCCGTGGTCGTCGATCCGGACGGTCCCCTGGCGGCCGCCGCTGGACCACTGCAGCTCCACGTACCACTTCACGTCGTGGGCGCGGGCGTGAGCGGTGATGTACAGCACCTCGGGATCGGACCGGCTGACCTTGTAGGGGACACCGCGCTGCCCGGCCCTCGGCACGATCGTGGGGTGGGCGGCGTCGAGATCCGTGGCGAACGACCTCGTCTCCACGCCTCCGCCGCAGCCCGACGACCCCTCGTACGCGTTCCAGGCCGGGGGCGGGCCCGAGTCGACGACGCGCACGTGCAGCGACTCGATGACGACGGTTTCGTCGCCGGTGCCCTGAACGGTCAGCGCCACCCGCTGCCCGTCGGCGGCGATGGCGCCCTGCGCCTTCACCCAGCCCGGCACGTCCTGTCCCATCACCGGCGGCGAGACCTCGCCGGGAGGCCGGTCGATCAGGTACCTCCCCTCGCACTGCGGGTCTTCCCAGGCATACGTGCGGGTGCTCACCGTCAGCGGAACCGCGGCGCCGTCGTGGGCGCGGCCCGTGCCGTCGCCGCGCGCCGACGAGGTGGCGTCGGTCGCCCCGGAGGACGGGGTCGCAGACGGGGCCGGGGAGCGGCTCGGATGCGCCGAGGGGGACGCCGGAGTCGACGGACGGCCCGGGGAGGAGGCGAAGGCCCGTTGTCCGGCGGCGGCCGCGGTGCCGGTCCCCCGGCCGTCGCCCGCCAGGCCCGGCCCCCCGCCCGTCAGGTCGAGGGTGAGCGCGGTGGTCACGGCGACGGCGGCGACGCCCGCCGCGATCAGGGCCCACCTCCTGCGGACGGTCCGGACGGGCGCCGGCGAGGGGCCGTCCGGCACGGCCGCCCCCGGGGACGGTTCGGCGGCGGACCCGGGCGGGTCACCGCGCCCGCTCATGACGGTGGGGACGGACGCGGTCGGCGGCGCCGTGCCCTCGGGTTCCGCTCCGTTCGTCGGCGCTCCGTTCGTCGGCGCTCCGGCCGGCTGCGCGTCCGCCGCGGCGCGCCGGGCGCGTTCGCGCGCCGCGTCCGCCAGGACCCAGCGCCGGTGCAACTCGGCCAGCTCATCGGGCGTCGCCCTGCACACCCGGGCGAAGCGTGCGAGCGCCGCGTTGTCGCCCGGCACCCCTTCCCCCTTGCAGTACCGGTGCAGCGTCGAGGTGCTCATGTGCGACCGCTTCGCCAGAGCTTCGTAACTCAGCCCGGATCGCTGCTTCAACTCGCGCATCAGCGCCGCGAATTCAGCGATCTCCTCCGCCGCCTCCACCGGTCCTCCATTCCGTCCGACATCCCAGGGGGGTCACGTTTCTCCTGGTCAGAGCCGTTCACGCATCCCGGCGTCCCGAACTTCCCGAGGGAACGGCGGACGGGACGCCGCAGGGCACAGGCTTGGGTCATCCAAGCACGGCGCCCCGCCGGACACGGTGGTCGGCCCCGTCCAACTCCCTTTCGCCTGCCCGCGTTTCCGGCGCGCCCACCGGCGCGCCACGCATCACAGAAAGCAGTCCCGCCATGCGTATCTCCACTCGTCCCGTCTCCCGCGCGTCCGCCTCGTCCATGGTCGTCGCCGCCGCCCTCGCGCTCGTCGGCGTCCAGGCCGCCGGGCAGACCGCCGCCGCCGCGACGAAGGAGGCCCCCTCGGTCGTCACCTGCACCACGGCGAACACCAAACTGACCGTCACCGAGGTGTCCCGGCCGATCAACCACCTGCTGCTCAAGGCCACCAACACGGGCGCCAAGCCCTGCTACGCCTACAGCGCCCCCTACCTGCGGGCCGGCGCCGACGCCCAGGCCGTGATGGCATGGGCCGACGAGACCACTCCGCAGGCCGTGGTGACGCTCGAGCCCGGCCACTCCGCCTACGCGGGCGTCCTGACGTACTCGCCCGACGGTGAGGGCGGCAGCACGGCGAAGACCCTGGGCGTCTTCCTGGCCGACCGGAACGGTGACGCGATGGCCGGGGAGAAGACCCTGAACCTGCCGAACGGCGGTGTGTTCTTCAACAGCGCCGCCACCGTCACCTACTGGCAGGACAACGCGGCCGACGCCCTCTCCTGGTAGCCGCCCCGGCCTCCCGGCCTGCCACGTCCCGGTCTCCCGCGGCCGCACGTCCGCGGGGGCCGGGCGCGCGCGGGCGGCGCCCACGGCCCGGTGTTCACGCTCACGGCCCGGTGTTCACGCTCACGGCCCGCTCAAGGTCCAGCGCGCGAGTCGGTCGCGCACGGTCGCGGGCGGGTGCCTGCGCACCAGGTGGTAGAGGTTCTCGTAGTAGCCCTGCCAGTCGGCGCCCTGGTCCAGGCCGGCCGCGCTCCTGCGGGCACGATGGGCGGTCACGAGGGGCTCCATGCACTCCCAGGTGGAGATCACCGAACCGCCCAGGTATCCGGAGACCGGGCCGATGTCGACGATCTCGTGGGCCACGAGCGCCCCCAGGTTGTCGTAGAACCACGCGAGGTCCCGTACCAGCTTGAGCTCGTCGGGAGTGAGGCTCTGCAGGCCCTCCGAGACGTCGCGGCCGGGCAGCTGCTGGTGCACGAACCAGCGTGCCTGCGCCAGGTGGTCGCTTCTGTGCTCGCGGAACAGCTCGACCAGGACGGGCAGCGTGTTGGCGTGCCCGGCCAGTTTCAGCTGACGGTACGACGCCGCGCCCGACACCAGCAGAGCGCCGACCGACACCAGCAGTGCGGTGATGTTCACCAGTCCCCCAGACAGCCGCGCACTCCGAACGGCACCTCTGAGGCTGCCCAGCTCCGGCAGCGGGGACACGCGTCCCGGCGGGCTCAGCTCAGGGCGCTCTTCTTGCGGGCCCGGTACGCGGCCGCCTTGATCTTGTTGCCGCAGGACTCCATCCCGCACCACTGCCGGCGCACACCCCGCGAACGGTCGACGTAGGTGCGGGTGCACTCCGGGTTGCCGCACTCCTTGAGCAGGGGCACATCAGGGCCGCTCAGCAGTTCGACGGCCTCGCGCGCGACCATGGAGAGGGCCTCTTCCGGCGTCGCCTGCGTCCATCGGCCCGCCGGAGTGAGCTGGGGCACCGCGGGCGGCTTGCGCGCCGCGTTGTTGAGCACGGTCAGCGCCGCCCCCTCGTAGCCCTCCCCCAGCCGACGGGCGGTGATCAGCCGGTACATGGCTTCCCGTACGGTCGCCGCCTGCTCGACGTCGGCCTCCTGAGCGGGTGAGACCGCGTCGACGAGGCCCGACTCCACGTACCATGCGTCCAGCCTGTCCGGCGTCGCGAACATCTCGAAGCGCACCGTGCGACGGGCTCGGAGAGTGGCGGCGAAGTCGAGCGCCGGGTTTCCGCAGACGAAGACATGGTCGAGGTTCACGTCACCATCCTGACAGGTGACCGAGGCGGCGGGCAAGAATCGTCGCCCGCCCCCTCACCGGCCCTCGCCCCCTGCCCGCCTCCCGGTCCTTTCACAGGCCCAGGTCCGCGGCGAGGCAGGAGAAGGACGTCCACGACCTCTCGGGATCCCAGGCATGGCGCGCGGGATCGCCGGGGGCGACCGACTGCCCCGTCACCATCTCGTCGTAGCGGATGCGTTCGGGAAGCCTGCCGAAGCGGGCCCGGCGGGTCGCCGCCGAGGCGTCCCCCGCACCCTCCGCCGTGCCGTCCGCCGTGCCGTCGGTGACGTTCTCTCGCTTCATGGTCCGACTCCGTTCCGTTCCCTCTGGGATGTGCGCTGTGGGCTGGACGCCGGGTGCTGGGCGCCATGCGGGCACGGCGCGGGCGTCGCGGGTTCAGGTGTCACCTGTCGAGGAGGTGATGAGCGTCCGCCGCGTCAGAGACGGTCCACGTCCACGACGGCCTGGGCGAAGGCGGCCGGCGCCTCCTGGGGCAGGTTGTGGCCGATGCCGGTCAGGGTGCGGTGCTCGTACGGGCCGGTGAAGCGGTCGCGGTACGCGGCGCCGCCGCCGGGCGCGGTGAAGGGGTCACTCTCGGCGTCGAGGGTGAGGGCGGGGACCCCGATGACCGGCCGTGCGGCGAGCCGCTTCTCCAGGGCGTCGTAGCGGCGCTCCCCGTCGGCCAGGCTCAGCCGCCAGCGGTAGTTGTGGATGACGACGGCCGCGTAGTCGGGATTGTCGAAGGCTGCCGCGGTGCGCTCGAAGGTGGCGTCGTCGAAGGCCCAGGTCGGCGAGACGGTGTCCCAGACCAGCCTGGTCAGATCGTGCCGCAGGGTCTTGTCCTCCATGGCCAGCCGCCCTCGCTCGGTGGCGAAGTAGTACTGGTACCACCAGGCGTGTTCCGCCCCTGGTGCCAGCGGCCTCAGGTTGGCCTCGCGGTCGGTGACGAGGTACCCGCCCACCGACACGAGAGCCTTGCAGCGCTCGGGCCAGAGCGCGGCCACGATGTCGGCGGTGCGCGAGCCCCAGTCGAACCCGGCCAGGACCGCCTGCTCGATCTTCAGGGCGTCCATCAGGGCGATGACGTCGAGGGCGATGACCGACTGCTGCGCGTTGCGCATCGTCCGGCGGGAGAGGAAGCGCGTCGTGCCGTGCCCGCGCAGGTAGGGCACGATCACCCGGTAACCCTCGCCGGCCAGCAGCGGGGCGACGTCGACGTAACTGTGGATGTCGTACGGCCAGCCGTGCAGGCAGATGACCGCGGGGCCGTGGGCGGGGCCCAGTTCGGCGTAGCCGACGTCCAGCAGGCCGGCCCTGATCCGCCTCGGCCGGGCGAAGGCGGCGGGCGCGCCGGGGCCGGCCGCGGGCACCGCCGACGAGGCCGTCGAGGGGGCGCCGCTTCCGGCTCCGGTGGAGGCGGACGCCGGCTGCGCGGCCCACAGCCCCGGCTGACCGACCGGCGAGACGGCGGCCGCACCCGCGCCCAGCCCCAGGACCTTGCCGAGGACACGCCTGTCGATCATGTGAAGCCCTCCGTGAGTCGCCGCGCACCGGCTGGTGCGACGACTGACTTTCACACGCCGCTCGTCACCGGTCAAGTCGGTGACGTCATTTGGGTGCCACAAGGGCATGCGCGACGCGCGCGGCATAAGAAAACTGCGTGTCACCGTTTGGAACGGTGACGCGCAGGAAGGGGTGAGCGCGGGAGGGATCAGACCGGCTCGGGCAGTGGCTCCCGCTGCCGGGGCACAGCGGCGCTCGGCTCCCAGGACGCCGTCGTCCGGACGTAGGCGTAGACGACGGAGGCCATCGCCAGGACGAGGAGGGGGCCGTAGAACCACGGGTGCCGGGCCATCTCCAGGGGCACGAAGCGATACGACACCAGGAGCGCCGTGAAGACCGTCGCGCCGAGAGCGACCAGCCGGACGCCCGAGCGGTCCCAGCCGCGGTCGTAGGCGCGCAGCGCGCCCTCGATCGTGAGCGTGAAGACCACGCCGGCGATCAGGTCCGCGCCGTAGTGGTAGCCGAACCCGAGCGTCGCCGCGAGCGTCGCGACCAGCCAGAACGCCCCCGCGTAGCGCAGGACCGTCGGGCCCTTGCGGGAGTGGATGAAGATCGCGACGGCCCACGCCGTGTGCAGGCTGGGCATGCAGTTGCGCGGGGTGACCCCGTCGAACGGCATGGGGTGCGGGGCGCCGAGCGGCGACGGCGTCGTCGGCCACAGATCGGCCGCCGCCCACTGCACGCTGCGGTGCGACTCCGTCCACAGACTGACGTCCACCCAGTGCTCGGTGCCGTTGCCGTAGGCGAAGATCGGGCCCACCACCGGGAAGATCATGTAGAAGACCGGCCCGATGAGGCCGATCGCCAGGAAGGTGCGCACCAGGTAGTGGGTCGGGAAGCGGCGCTCGACCGCCACGTTGCGCAGTTGGTAGAGCGCGACGACCACCGCGGCGACCGGGAGCTGGCCGTAGACGAAGTCGAGGAAGTTGAAGCCGATCGGACCGGTGGCCGTGACGATCCGGCCCACCAGCCACGACGGGTCGCCCAGGGCGTGGTCGGCGGTCGCGACGTACTGGTCGAGCACCATCGGCCGGGTCTTCGAGGTGATGAGCAGCCAGGTGTCCCCGGTCTTGCGTCCGGCCATCAGCAGCAGGGCCAGTCCGACGCCCTTCAGCAGCAGGACCCGCTCACGGCCGGTGCGGCGCGTGACGGCCAGGACGGCGCAGCCGAGAGTCACCAGCAGGGCCCCGTTGCCGAAGGGGTGGCCCTCGGTCACCTTGATGCCGGCCGCCCAGCGGACCACGAAGAAGACGAGGTCGACGCCGAGCGCGGCGCCGAGCGCGACGAACCGTTGCCGCCAGGGCAGGACCACCAGCATCAACGCCATGCTCGCGTACAGCAGGCCACCCGACTTGGGCGGGAACACCACCTCCCGCACCTGCGCGGTGAGCGGGCCCGGCAGGCCCAGGTGGCGTGCGACGAGCTCCAGCGAGAGAAGGAATCCGAGGACCACGACGCCCGCCGCGACCGTCATCACCACTCTTGGCCGACGCCACTCGGAGATCGCACTGCTGCTCTTTATTCGCGCGGACGTCCGCGGTGGCATCGATATCAATTCTCTGACCAGTGTGTGAGTTTCGGCGGGCTGGGCTGTTTCGTCCCGCCGAAGGGCGGGATTCGTCCGTGAAGGGCGGGCAGGGGGAGTTCGTCGCGAGATCGAACATGTTATCGGAGCACTGGGCGGCTTTCGCCGAAATGGAGAGCATAGAAGAAACCCCCAGGTCATGGACCTGGGGGCAGAGCCGGGGGACGGCGTCAGGCGGACGGGTTGACGATCACCTCGGCCGAGTCGTTCTCGCTCTTCGGGTCGAAGGCGCCGGGCACGTCGGTATGGGTGTGGACGACGACGTGACCCGTCGCGTCGGGCACGACCCGGTCGATGCGCAGCTGGAACGGGAAGTCGACCTTCAGGTGCGGCTTGGCCGAGGTCGGCAGGGTGCAGGCGTAGTGGCCGACGGCCGGGTCGTCGCCGGAGGTCCAGGCGCCGTGGCAGGTCCTGGGCACGGACGTGGCGGTGGTGCCCGGCGGGAGGTAGTAGTCCATCACGGCGACCGGCTCGCCGGATGCGACGTTGGCCACCCAGGCCGGGCCGTGGTTGACGAAGCGGAACCCCGCGGTGACGGTGTCGCCGGCCGCGCCCCTCGCCCGGTCGCCGCGCACGGCGAAGTCGGCGGTGTTGGCGGCGTCGATGTGCAGGGCGCGGCCGTTGTCGGAGGAGTCGAGGTCGGGGACGTCGCCGCCGGGATCGACCCCGTAGTCGAACCGTTCGTAGAGGGCGCGGCGGGTGACGGCGAGGCGCAGCGGCTCCGGCAGCCCGACGGTGGCGCCGGGCGCGACCTCGGTGTCGAAGGAGCAGGTCGCATAGGTCATGCCCGGGTACTGGGCGTCGGGCTCGTCCGGCCCGGTGTAGGTGCACTGCGGGTAGCGGGTGACGATGCCGAGGCCGTACGTCGCCCACATCTTCACGCTGAAGCCGTGGGCGGTCTCGTTGCCGGTGTTGGTGACGGAGAACGGCACGGTGAGGCGGGTGCCGGGCACGGCGTCGGTGACGTCCTGCGGGGCGGTGACGCCGAGGTCGGGGCCGGAGCCGACGGTGACGAAGGTCTCGGCGGAGCCCTGCGAGGCCGAGAGGGTGCCGTCGGGGCCGCCGGTGGCCTCGGCGGAGTACTCGATCGCGCCCTGCGCTCCCGCGGCGGCCCCCGCTGCGGCCCGCACCCTCAGGTGCACCTGCGCGTCGTAGCGGACCGGCACCGCCCCGGTGTCGCACACGGCGACGGTGCCGGCGTCGTCCGGCGTGCAGTTGTCGGGCCAGGCCACCTCGGCGATCCCGGCGAGCCCGGAGACGTCGACGGTCAGCCGTCCGCCGGTCACGGTGTAGTAGTCGTTGTAGTGGGTCAGACCGAGCGCCAGGGACCGGTACTGGGCCGCGCCGTCGGCCGGAGCGACGGTCACCGCCTGCTCGTACGGCGCCTGTATCTGCAGCTGATCGCTCTGCGGCGCGTCGTCGGCGAGGGCGATCCCGCCGCCGGGACCGACGGCGGCCAGCGCCCCCACGGCTGCGGCACAGGCGCCGCGACGCAGCGCACGTGCGATGGAGACAGAACTCATGACATCCCCCAGTTGGAACAGACCAGGCAGGTGGAACAGACCGCGGAACAGACGGCGGAACGGACCAGGAAAGAGATCCCGGCGCAGTGGCCCGCGCCGGGCGCGAATTGGACGACCCGCGCCTGCGGAAGGTTGTAGCCGGGGGCCGCGTGACGCGTGGTTCTTACCGTCTTCTAGATCACCGTCCTCCGGCCTCCCGGATCACCGGCTTCCGGACTCGCCGTCGGCGGGGAGGCGGACGGTGAACGTGGTCGAGCCGGGGGCGCCGGCAAGGGTGACGCTGCCGCCGTGGGCCTCCGCGACCGCCGCCACGATCGACAGCCCGAGGCCGGCGCCGGCGCCGCCGCCCGCGTCCTCGGTGCGGCGGCGGTCCGCGCGGGTGAAGCGTTCGAAGACCTTGGGGCGGATGTCCGCGGCGATGCCCGGTCCGTCGTCGTGGACCTCCAGCACCGCCGTCCCGCCCGCCGTGCCGCCCGTTGTCCCGCCCGCCGTGCCGTTTCCTGCCCGGTCCCCGGTCGGAGCGTCGGTCTTCAGCGAGATGGTCACCGTGGTGCCCACGGGGGTGTGCAGACGGGCGTTGGCCAACAGGTTGGCCAGCACCTGGTGGAGCCGGTGCGCGTCGCCCGGCACCGTCACCGGCTCCTCGGACAGCTCCAGCGTCCAGCGGTGTCCGGGGCCCGCGGCCTGCGCGTCCGTCACCGCGTCCAGGACCAGACGCGTCAGGTCGACCGGACGGCGCTCCAGGGGGCGCCCCGCGTCGAGGCGGGCGAGGAGCAGCAGATCGTCGACCACCTCGCCCATGCGGGACGCCTCCGCCTCGATGCGCTCCAGGGCCCGCACCACTTTCCGCGGCACCGGGTCGGGGTGCAGCAGCGCCAGTTCCGCGTGGCCGCGGATCGACGCCACGGGCGTGCGCAGTTCGTGACTGGCGTCGGCGGCGAAACTGCGCAGCCTTTCCTCGCTCGCGTGCCGCTTGGTCAGGGCGTCCTCGACATGGCCGAGCATGGCGTCGAAGGCGCCGGCGACACGGCCCACCTCGCTGCGCGGGTCGCTCTCGCGCACGCGGCGCGGAAGCGTCACCTCGCCGCTGGAGAGGGACAGCTCACTGACCCGGGTCGCGGTCGCGGCCACCCGGCTGAGGGGGCGCAGCGACCAGCGCACCCACAGCGCCCCGGCGACTCCGGCGACGGCGAGCGCCGCGCCGAAGACGACCGCGGCGACCAGTTCCAGCCGGTGGACGGCGGCCTCCACGGACTCCGTGGGCAGCCCGGTGACCAGCACGTCGCCGTCCCTGCCGCGGACCGCCATCACGCGGTAGTCGCCGAGCGAGGACAGCTCGGTCGTCCGGCCCTCGCCGTCGGTCGGCAGCGCGGCGAGCTTCCTCGCGTCCCGCGCGCTCAGCGAGACGGGCACCGTGCCCGCGCCGTGGCCGGACGACACCACCGCGGCGTTGGTGACGGCGCCGCCGACCAGCCGCGCGCCGAAGGTCCCGGCGGCCTGCCGGCGGGTGTCGCCGTCCTCGTCGCCGTCGTGATCGGAGGGCAGCGGCGCGCCGTGCTCCAGGCTGGCCGGGAACCGCACGCCCGCCGCGCGCAGCTGCTGGTCGAGACGGCCGGTGAGGAAGCCGTTCAGCTCCACCACCGCCGCCACCCCGACGGCCGCGCAGCCGACCGCGAGCAGCACGACCAGTCCGGCGGTCAGGCGCGCGCGCAGCGTGTGCGGCAGGGACACGCGCGACAGCCACCGCCGCGCCCCGCCCACGATCGCCCTCACGGGCCCACCGCCGCCGGCTTGAGCACGTATCCGGCGCCCCGCACCGTGTGGATCATGGGCGGGCGTCCCGCGTCCACCTTCTTGCGCAGGTAGGAGATGTACAGCTCGACGACATGGGCCTGCCCGCCGAAGTCGTAGGACCACACCCGGTCCAGGATCTGCGCCTTGCTGAGCACGCGCCGCGGGTTGCGCATGAGCAGGCGCAGCAGCTCGAACTCCGTCGGGGACAGCTCGACGAGTTCGCCCCCGCGGGTGACCTCGCGGGCCTCCTCGTCCATGGTCAGGTCGCCGACGGTCAGCCGCGGCCCGTCCTCCAGCTGCCGGGCCATGCCCGCCCGGCGCAGCAGTCCGCGCAGCCGGGCCACGACCTCCTCCAGGCTGAACGGTTTGGTCACGTAGTCGTCGCCCCCCGCGGTGATGCCGGCGATGCGGTCCTCGACCGCGTCCCGTGCGGTCAGGAAGAGCACGCACACGTCGGACCGCACGGTGTGCAGCGAGCGCAGCACGGTGAAGCCGTCGGTGTCGGGGAGCATGACGTCGAGAACGACGGCGTCGGGCAGCAGGCCGCGCGCCTCGGCGAGGGCCGAGACGCCGTCGCCCGCCGTGCGCACCTCCCAGCCCTCGTAGCGCAGGGCCCCGGAGAGGACTTCGGCGAGGTCGGGGTCGTCGTCGACGACGAGGACCCGGATCGGCGTGCCGTCGGTCCGGGTCAGGGCGGGGCGGCCGGGACCGCGGGGGCGGGAAGTGTTCATCTCAGGTACCAGGATGCGGTCTCACCGCCTCCTGGGCCGCGTCCGCGACCTCTGAGTTCGCTGTGAGTACGCCCTGCCTCCGCTCGCCTCCGATCGCCCGGTGACCCCCTCCCACCTGCGGCGCAGCCGCGCTCGCCCGGCGCGCGCTGAGAGCGGGCTCAGAGGTTGCGCGGGCACAGTGGCGTCCGGGACGGCCGAGAGGGCGTACGGACAGCCGAAGGGACATGCGGATGACGACGGTGTACGAGCGACGAAGGGTCGCGCCCGCGCCTCCCGCGCCGGCGCGCTCCCCCGCGGGCCCGGTGCTCGGCCTCCTGTGGGGCGGGGCCGCCGCCGTCGTCGCCCTGTGGTGGCACGACACGGGGTCGGTCGTGGGCACGGCGGGCTGGCTGACCGGCGCCGGGCGCATCGCGGGACTGCTGTGCGGATACGCGTGCGCCGTCCTGGTCGCCCTGATGGCGCGCGTCCCGCTCCTGGAGCAGCGCATCGGGTCGGACCGGGTGGCGCGCTGGCACGCGAGGGCGGGCCGCTACACGGTCTGCCTGCTGGTGGCGCACATCCTGCTCATTCTCTGCGGGTACGCAGCCCAGGACCGCTCCTCTCCGGTGCACGAGGCGGTCACCGTGGTCCTGGACTACCCGGAGATGCTCAAGGCCACGGCCGGCACGATCGTGCTGTTCGCGGTCGGGCTGGTCTCGGCCCGTGCGGTGCGCCGTCGGGTCAGCCACGAGTTCTGGTACTACGTGCACCTGCTCACGTACGCGGCGGTCTTCCTCTCCTTCGGCCACCAGCTCGCCCTGGGGTCCGACTTCGTCGGCAGCGGCCCCGCCCAGGCCGCCTGGTACGCGTTGTACCTGGGCACGGCGGCCCTGGTGGTGTGGTTCCGCATCCTGGCTCCGGTGCGGCTCAACCTGCGCCACCGGCTGCGGGTGGACTCCGTGCACCGCGAGGCGCCGGGCGTGTACTCCGTCGTCGTCCGCGGCCGTCGCCTGGACGAGATGGGCGCGCGGCCGGGGCAGTTCCTGCGCTGGCGGTTCCTCACCGAGGGCATGCGCGGGACCTCCACCCCGTACTCGCTGTCCGCGCCGCCGCGCCCGGACCTGCTGCGCATCACCGTGAAGGCGCTCGGCGACCACAGTGCCGCCGTCGCCCTGCTGCGGCCCGGCACCCGGGTGTGGGCGGAGGGACCCTACGGGGCGCTGACGGCCGAGCGGCGGACCGCGCACCGGTCCCTGCTGATCGCGGGCGGCGTCGGCGTCACCCCGCTGCGGGCCCTGTTCGAGACGCTGCCCGGCGACGTCACCCTCCTCTACCGCGCGCGGACCGCCGAGGATCTCGCGCTGGGCGCGGAGCTGGAGGCGGTCGCCCGATGGCGCGGGGCGAAGGTGCTCTACGCGCTGAACGGTCCGCACGGCCGCCGCCCGGATCTGACGGCCGCCGCCCTGCGGGCCGCCGTCCCCGATCTGGACGCCCATGACGTGTACCTGTGCGGCCCGCACGGGTTCGCCCGGGACGTGTACGAGGCGCTGCGCGCCGCCGGGGTCGCGGACCGCCGCATCCACCACGAGTCCTTCGAGCTGTGAGGCCGTCTTGCACACGTTGAGGAAGAACCACCCGCTGCGCCGCATCGTGCTGGCGAGCGCCGCCACCGTCTCCGGGATGGTGCTGCTGCTGTCGCTGAAGCCGCACACCACGCCGGCCGTCGCGGGCCTGGCGGCCTCTCCCGCACCCTCCAGCAGTTCCAGCACCTCGGGCACGGCGGGTGGATCGACCGGCTCGACCGGATCTGGCGGGTCCAGTGGCTCCAGTGGCTCCAGTGGCTCCACCACGGGGACCCGGACGCTGACGGGTGACTCGGTGCAGACCCGGTACGGCCCGGTCCAGGTCCGCGTCACCCTGACGGACGGGAAGATCACGGACGTCACGGCGGTCGCATACCCGCAGGAGAACCCCAGGGACCAGCAGATCAACGCCTACGCCGTCCCGCAGCTGACCAGAGAGGCGCTCAGCGCCCAGAGCGCCGACATCGACACGGTCTCCGGAGCCACGTACACCAGCGACGGCTACCGCCGGTCGCTCCAGTCGGCACTGGACTCCGCGAACGGCTGACGGCCGACGGCCGTGACGCCCGGGGCGGGGGCGGTCCCGCGCCGCCCCGGGCGCCGGGCCGGTCAGCGCCGGGTGTAGACGAAGCCGATCTTGTCGACCTCGTCGGCGGCGCGGCCGTGGAATCCGGCGAGCTGCCATCCCGAGGGCGCGGTGCGCGTCACGCAGTCGGAGGTGGCGGTCCCGCCGGCCAGGGTGCGTCCGCGGTCGGTGGTGAACTCGGCGTAGAAGATCCGGGTGTGGCCGTCCTTCTGGCCCTGGCAGAGCCGGGCGGCCGTCACATGCTCGTCGGCGGCGAGGGTGAGGGAGGACGCGGTGCCGCCGGAGCCGCCGTGGGCGAGCGTGACGCCGTTGTCCAGGGTGAGGCTCATCTGATCGACGCGGGAGCCGGAGCGCAGGCCGACGACGGTGGCGCGGGCCCCGGCCGGTACGGCGTCGATGTCGTTGTAGTAGTCGCCGTGGGGGCCGCCGAACTGGTCGCTGAGCTGGTAGTCGGGGTTGCGGGTCCAGGTGAAGCCGACGGTGACGGGGTCGTGGTCGGAGAGCATGAGGCCGGTGT
The DNA here is from genome assembly GCF_003112535.1 of Streptomyces rishiriensis. GTDB lineage: Bacteria > Actinomycetota > Actinomycetes > Streptomycetales > Streptomycetaceae > Streptomyces > Streptomyces rishiriensis. The sequence continues at coordinate 346,650 of NZ_BEWA01000013.1, forward strand.
CGGTGAGGAACTTGGCGTGCTCGTTGTTGTAGGCGGTGGCGTCGAGGGTGACGAGTCTGCTGCCGCGGTAGAGGACTTTGTCGACGACTTCGCAGGTGTTGGGGACGGTGGGGCCGCTCTGGTCGCAGACGAGGGCGTCGGCGCCCTTGGCGGGCGGGGTGCCGCCGCGGACGAGTTCGACCCAGGCGTCGGTGAGGCCGTTGGCGGCGCCGAACTCGGCGATGGTGTCGCCGCTGCGGGTGTAGCGGGTGTTGGTGTCGCCCATGACGACGACGGCGTTGCCGGCGGAGTGGCTTTTGATGAAGGCGGTGAGCTGGTTGAGGTTGTCGGCGCGGGAGGCGAGGTCGCCGGGGTTGGTGCCGGCGTTGGTGTGCAGGTTGTAGAAGTCGACGTAGACGCCTTCGGCGAGGCGTTCGCGGAGGAAGGTGAAGCCCTTGGGGGTGAGGCAGTCGCCGGAGTCGATCTGGCAGGAGTTCCAGTGGACGCGCTCGAAGTCGTCGGCGTCGTAGGGGAGTTTGGAGAGGGTGTTGAGGCCGCTGCCGATGCCTGCGCCGCCGCTGGTGGGGGTGCGGTAGGGGTGTGCGGTGTCGCCGGCGTAGAGGTAGGAGTGGTAGTTGAAGTCCTCCTCCACGTGCACGATGTCGTACGGGGCGATGCGTTGGCCGATGGCCGTGGTGCTGGTGTCGCGCGGCGTCGAGGCGCTGGA
>NZ_BEWA01000014.1 GCF_003112535.1 Streptomyces rishiriensis
TCCAGCGCCTCGACGCCGCGCGACACCAGCACCACGGCCATCGGCCAACGCATCGCCCCGTACGACATCGTGCACGTGGAGGAGGACTTCAACTACCACTCCTACCTCTACGCCGGCGACACCGCACACCCCTACCGCACCCCCACCAGCGGCGGCGCAGGCATCGGCAGCGGCCTCAACACCCTCTCCAAACTCCCCTACGACGCCGACGACTTCGAGCGCGTCCACTGGAACTCCTGCCAGATCGACTCCGGCGACTGCCTCACCCCCAAGGGCTTCACCTTCCTCCGCGAACGCCTCGCCGAAGGCGTCTACGTCGACTTCTACAACCTGCACACCAACGCCGGCACCAACCCCGGCGACCTCGCCTCCCGCGCCGACAACCTCAACCAGCTCACCGCCTTCATCAAAAGCCACTCCGCCGGCAACGCCGTCGTCGTCATGGGCGACACCAACACCCGCTACACCCGCAGCGGCGACACCATCGCCGAGTTCGGCGCCGCCAACGGCCTCACCGACGCCTGGGTCGAACTCGTCCGCGGCGGCACCCCGCCCGCCAAGGGCGCCGACGCCCTCGTCTGCGACCAGAGCGGCCCCACCGTCCCCAACACCTGCGAAGTCGTCGACAAAGTCCTCTACCGCGGCAGCAGACTCGTCACCCTCGACGCCACCGCCTACAACAACGAGCACGCCAAGTTCCTCACCGACACCGGCCTCATGCTCTCCGACCACGACCCCGTCACCGTCGGCTTCACCTGGACCCGCAACCCCGACTACCAGCTCAGCGACCAGTTCGGCGGCCCCCACGGCGACTACTACAACGACATCGACGCCGTACCGGCCGGGGCCCGCCCTGTCAGCCTCACGCTGCGCAGCGGCGCCCGCGTCGACGGCGTCGGCCTGACCCTCGCCAACGGTCAGGTCCTCGCCCACGGCGGCGCCGGCGGGACCGCGTCCACCCTGACCCTCGGCAGCGGGGAGTACGTCACCTCCGCGCAGCTCTGCCAAGGCCAGAAGGACGGCCTGACCCGGATCTTCTACGCCAAGTTCACCACCAGCCTCGGCCGCAGCCTGGCCGGCGGGACCGTCACCTCCGACTGCGTGACGCGCACCGCGCCCTCGGGATGGCAGCTCGCCGGATTCCACGGCCGCGCCGCCGACGAGCTGGACAAACTCGGTCTCCTGTACACCAAGCGCTGACCCGCCCCGCCCCCGAACACACGGCGACGGCCCGCGGGCCGTCGCCGTCCCGGCGCTCGCGGCCCGGACGCGAGCGAGGTCGGGTCAGACGTTGACGCCGAAGTCCGCGGCGATGCCCGCCAGTCCGGAGGCGTACCCCTGGCCGACTGCGCGGAACTTCCACTCGCCGCCGTTGCGGTAGAGCTCGCCGAACACCATGGCCGTCTCCGTCGAGGCGTCCTCGGACAGGTCGTAGCGGGCGATCTCGGCCCCACCGGCCTGGTTGACGACCCGGATGAAGGCGTTGCGGACCTGGCCGAAGCTCTGGCCGCGGCTCTCGGCGTCGTGGATGGACACCGGGAAGACGATCCGGTCGACCTCGGCGGGCACGGCCGCGAGGTTCACCTTGACGGACTCGTCGTCGCCCTCGCCCTCACCGGTCAGGTTGTCGCCGGTGTGCTCGACCGAACCGTCGGGGCTGGTCAGGTTGTTGTAGAAGACGAAGTGCCGGTCGGACAGGACCTTGCCGGACGTGTCCAGGAGCAGGGCCGAGGCGTCGAGGTCGTAGTCGGTGCCCGTCGTGGTGCGCACGTCCCAGCCCAGGCCGACGAGAACTGCCGTCAGGCCGGGCGCCTCCTTGTTGAGCGATACGTTGCCGCCCTTGGACAGGGAAACTCCCACGGTGAACTCCTTCGTCGATGCGACAGGTCCGGGCCGTCGCGGCCCGGACCTGAAATCTACATCACTGTAGAAGTCGGTGAAGGGCCAAGACGGGTAAGGGAGTTGCCCTGACACCCCACCCCGAGCACGACGACTGCCCCCGTCGGCGACGGATCGGTCGATCCGTCGCCGACGGGGGCAGTCCGTCCCGGCGATACGCGGTCGCCACGCCTTGGAGCGGCGGCGTCGCGGTCCGTCACTGGGTGGTGAGCATTCCTTCCCGCAGGCGGGTCAGCATGCGGGTGATCAGGCGGGAGACGTGCATCTGGGAGACGCCCAGACGCTCACCGATCTCCTTCTGGGTCAGCTCCTCCACGAAGCGCCAGTGAATGATCTGGCGGTCCCGCTCGTCGAGTTCGGCGATCATCGGCGCGAGGGCGTGGAAGTCCTCGACCAGCCCCAGAGCGGCGTCCTCGTCGCCGATGAAGTCCGCCAACGCGGCCTCGCCGTCCTCGTTGCCGCTGATCGCCGCGTCCAGGGAGGCGGACCGGTAGCCGTTGGAGGCCAGCTGCGCGTCGACGACCTCCTCCTCCGGCAGGCTCATCAGCTCGGAGAGTTCCCTGGTGGTCGGCGTCCGGCCCAGTCGGCTGCGCAGTTCCTCGTTGGCGCGGGCCAGCTGGACGCGCGCTTCCTGCAGCCGGCGCGGCACGTGCACGGCCCAGGAGGTGTCGCGGAAGAACCGCTTGATCTCGCCCACGATGTACGGCACGGCGAAGGAGGTGAACTCGACCTCGCGGGTGAGCTCGAACCGGTCGATCGCCTTGATCAGGCCGATCATGCCGACCTGGACGATGTCCTCCATCTCCTCCGGTCCGCGGCTGCGGAAGCGGCCGGCGGCGTAGCGGACCAGGGACATGTTCATCTCGATCAGCGTGTTGCGGGCGTACTGGTATTCGGGCGTCCCCTCCTCCAGCACCGTGAGCTGGTCGAAGAACACCTTCGACAACTCCCGCGCGTCCTTCGGCGCCACCTTGGAAGGATCCGCGATCTCCGGAACCTCCACGGTCCGCCCAGCAGCCGGCGCGGTCGTCGTCAACATGATGTGCCCCTCCCTGTCGATCAGCATCGTTCTCGCCGGTCACTGCTCCGGCAAGGACGCGCTTACCCCGCGTTCCGGCGTACATGCCTGCGTCTTGCGAACGGATTTCCGGGGCCCTGGAGCAGGCGGCCTGGAGCAGGGGCTCCGGAGCATGCGATGCCGGCCTGCGTTCCCGCGCCGTGCCGGGGCCGCGGTCCGCTCCCCCGCCCTCTCAGTCGTCGCTGCCGTCTCCCTGGCTGCGCACGACTTCCTTCACCTTGGCGACGGCGAATCCCCAGCCCTGCTCCACGGTCGGCTTGGCCGGGACGGCGATCTCGTCGGGGTTGGTGAGGACGTCCAGGAGCACGGGGCCGGGGGTGTCGAAGGCCCGGCGCACGGCGTCCTCCAGGTGGGCCGCGTCGGTCACCCGGATGCCCTTGATGCCCATGGCCTCGGCGACGGCCGCGAAGTCGGGGTTGTCCAGCACGGTGCCGAACTCGGGGAGACCGGCCTGTTCCTGCTCCAGCTTCACCATGCCGAGGCGGCGGTTGTCGAAGACGACGAGCTTGACGGGGAGGCGGTGCGTCTTGAGCGTCATCAGGTCGCCGAGGAGCATGCTGAGCCCGCCGTCGCCGCAGAACGCCACGACCTGGCGCTCACGGTCCAGGCACTGGGCGCCCAGGGCCTGGGGCATGGCGTTGGCCATGGAGCCGAGGTTGTAGGAGCCGATCAGCCGCCGTCCACCGCGCATCTCGACGAAGCGGGAGAGCCATACCGTGGCCATGCCCGTGTCGGAGGTGAAGACGGCGTCGTCGTCGGCGACCCGGTCGACGAGGGCGGCCAGGGCCTCCGGGCGGATGTCGTGACCGCGGTTGTCCAGAGCGGAGCGGACGCGGCCCACAAGGCCCTTGTCGTGCGACGGGTCGGCCAGCCGGGCCTGTCCGGCGCGCCACTTGTCGAAGCGTTCGCGGGCCTTCTCCAGGTGCGAGCGGTCGCGCGCGCCCCCGGTCCCGGCGGGCGCGGCGTCGAGCCGGGCCAGGATGTCCCGCACCGTCGCTCCGGTGTCGCCGACGAGCCCGACCTCCACGGGCACCCGGCGCCCGATGTGCGCGGCCTCCGTGTCCACCTGGATGACCGTCCGGCCCTCCGGATACCAGTCCCGGTAGGGGAAGTCGGTGCCGAGCAGCAGAAGGGTGTCCGCGTCCTTGAGCGCCGATGCGGCCGCCGGGTTGCCGATCAGGCCCGTCTGACCGACCTGGAAGGGGTTGGCGTCGCCCTCGAAGCCCGCCTTGGCCTTCAGGGTGAGCACCATCGGCGCGGCCAGGCGGTCGGCCAGCGCGAGCACGTCCGCGCGCGCGCCGCGCGCGCCCTGTCCGACGAGCAGCGTGACCCGTTCGGCGCTGTCGAGGAGTTCCACGGCCCTGCCCACGGCGGCCTCGTCGGGGCGGCTCAGGGGCGGGTTCAGGGAGAAGCGGGCCGGGCGGTCGGCGGTCAGTTCCTGATCCCCCAGGTCGCCGGGCACGGTCAGGACGGCGACCCCCTTGCGGCCCAGGGCGTTGCGCACCGCCGTCTCCAGCATCTGCGGCAGCTGGTCGGGGGAGGTGATGGTGGCGCGGAAGACGGCCACGTCGCTGAAGAGGGCGTCGTTGTCGACCTCCTGGAAGTAGTCGCTGCCCAGTTCCGCGAGGGGCACCTGGCCGGCGATCGCCAGCACCGGGGTACGGCTCTTCGCCGCGTCGTACAGCCCGTTGAGCAGGTGGACGGAACCGGGTCCGACGGTGCCCATGCAGACGCCGAGCGTGTCGCTGAGCTGCGACTGGGCGCTCGCGGCGAACGCGGCCGCCTCCTCGTGTCGACAGCTCACCCACTCCAGGCCCTCGGTGGTGCGGATGGCGTCGGTCACGGGGTTGAGCGCGTCTCCCACGACGCCGAAGACCTGGCGTACGCCGAGTTCGCTCAGTGCGTCCACGATGACACGGGCAACGGTACGGGCCACTTGGTGCTCCAGTTCAGACGGTGAATCGGTCAGGGTCGGCGGTCTTCCAGTCGGCCGCCCAGGACAGAGGAGGCTCGGCGAGCAGCTGCCCCGGCTCGAGCCACTCGTACAGCTCCGCGTAGGAGCGTTCGGTGTAGGGGTCGATGCGTCGTCGGAGCATGTGCGGACGCAGCTGGGCCGGATCGGTGACGCCCATGGACGCCATGATCTGCAGGGCGCTGGCCACCGTCGCTTCCTGGAAGCGGTGGACGCGGGGCGTCTTGTCGCGGACGTCCAGGGCGCGGGCGCGCCGGGGGTCCTGGGTCGTGACGCCGGTGGGGCAGGTGTTCGTGTGGCATCGCTGGGCCTGGATGCAGCCGACGGCGAACATCATCGCTCGCGCGGCGTTGCCGTAGTCGGCGCCCTGGACCAGGCGTTTGACCAGATCGGTGCCGGTGGCGATCTTCCCGCTCGCGCCGACCTTGATCAGGTCCCGCAGGCCCGTTCCGACCAGGGCGTTGTGCACCGTGAGGAGTCCTTCGGTGAGCGGGGTGCCGACGTGGTCGGCGAACTCCAGCGGCGCCGCGCCGGTGCCGCCCTCGGCGCCGTCCACGATGATGAAGTCGGGAGTGACGCCCTCTTCCAGCATGGCCTTGCACACGGCGAGGAACTGCCGGCGCGACCCGACGCACAGCTTGAACCCGGTCGGCTTGCCGTCGGCGAGCTCCCGCATGTGAGCGATGAAGCGGACGAGTTCGCGCGGGGTGGAGAAGACCTTGTGGTAGGGCGGCGAGACGACCGTCTGCCCTTGGGGCACGTCCCGGACCCGGGCGATCTCGGCGTTGACCTTCGCTCCCGGCAGGACCCCTCCGATCCCCGGCTTGGCGCCCTGCGACAGCTTCAGCGACACGCACTTGACGTGGTCGTGCGCGGCCTTGTCGGCGAACTCCGACGGGTCGAAGTCGCCGTCCCGGGTGCGGCAGCCGAAGTACCCGGTGCCGATCTCCCAGACGATGTCGCCCCCGGGACGCAGGTGGTACTCGGAGAGCCCGCCCTCTCCGGTGTCATGGGCGAAGCCTCCGGCCGCGGCGCCGCCGTTGAGCGCGAGGATCGCGTTGGCCGACAGCGAGCCGAAGCTCATGGCCGACACGTTGAGCAGGGCCATGTCGTAGGGGCGTGTGCAGTCGGGGCCGCCGATGTGCACGCGCGGCGGCGTCTTCGGCACCTCCCGCGGCGCCATCGACGGCACCAGGAACTCGTAGCCCGGCAGGTACACATCACGTTCGGTGCCGTACGGCTCCTCGGCGGCGGTGCCCTTCGCCCGTTCGTAGACGATGCTGCGCACATCCCGGTCGAAGGGGCGGCCGTCGTAGTTCCGCTCGATGAAGTACTGCTGGAGTTCCGGGCGGATCCGCTCCATGAGGTAGCGGGCATGTCCCAGGACGGGATAGTTGCGCAGCACCGAGTGGCGGCGCTGCAGCAGGTCCCAGGCTCCCAGGAGCCCCAGAAGCAGCAGCGGGACCGCGGCGAACAGCCAGTAGAGCGAGATCCCGACCGCCGCCGCCACGGCCACGAGAGCGACGAGCAATGTCAACAGAACGATTCCGACGCGTGTCACCTTTCGCACCTTGCCCGCCAGCCGTTTCCCATGCACCTCGCCGCCACCCGAACGGCTCATGAAATGGTCAAGAAGTTCGCCGGGCCGCCCGCACGGCCCAGGTCACCGCCCTGCACTCCCCCCCACGCCCCCCGCTCACGCGGTCTGTTCGTCTCCGGTGAACGCGGTGATCAGGCCGTGCGGTGCGTCGGCGCCGAACATGAGCTCGTGCAGGCGGGCGCCGTCGGCGGCGGTCTCGGCGCTCCGGCGGAACATGGCCCGCTCGTAGGCGGTGAGCGCCGCCTCGACGTCGTCGGGGTGGGCGGCGATGGCCTCGCCGAGTTCGGCGCCGTCGTACATGGCCAGATTGGCGCCTTCGCCGTCGGGGGCCGAGACGTGGGCGGCGTCGCCCAGCAGGGTCGCCCCGGGCACCCGGTCCCAGCGGTGCCCGGCGGGCAGCGCGTTGAGGGGCCGCAGGACGGGCGGGGTGTCGCTGTCGGTGATCAGCGCGGTGAGCTCCGGCGCCCAGCCGTCGAACTCCTGCGCGATGCGTGCGATCGCCGCGGCGGGGTCGGTGAAGTCGACGGCCGCGAACCAGTCCTGCGGTTCGGTGAGCGCCACATAGGTGTGCAGGGTGCCGCCGCTCTCGCGGTGGGCCTGGATCCCCTTGCCGGGGGCGAGCGCGAGCATCGATCCCCCGCCGACGGCCTTCGCGGCGGCAGGGTGCCGCGTGTCGCAGTCGAACAGGTAGGTCTCCACGAACGACCGGCCGAAGTACCGGGGTGTGGCGGTGGAGAGCAGCGGGCGGACGCGCGACCACGCGCCGTCCGCGCCGACCAGCAGACTCGTCACGGCGGTGGCGCCGTCGGCGAAGGTCACCTCGTGGTGCCCCTCGCCGAGGGAACGCACGCCGGTCGCCTTGCGGCCCCACCGGACGGCGCCCGCCGGGAGGGAGTCGAGCAGCATCCGCCGCAACTCGCCGCGCTGCACCTCGGGGCGTCCGCCGGTGCCGTCGTCGGGCTCCTCGAACAGGACGGTTCCGTCGCGGTCGAGGAGGCGCAGGGCCTGGCGGCCGGGCAGGACGAGGCTGCGGAAGCGGTCCGTGAGGCCCGCTGCCCGCAGAGCGAGCTGACCGTTGTGGTCGTGGATGTCGAGCATCCCGCCCTGCGCACGGGCCGTCGGTGAGGTCTCCGCCTCGTAGACGGTGGCCGCGATGCCGTGGACGTGCAGGACGCGGGCGAGGATCAGCCCTCCGAGTCCGGCGCCGACGATGGTGACGTCAGTGGTCATGGTGATTCCTCACGGGTCGCCCGCCCGCCGGACGGACGCCGGCGGGATCTCCTGCAAGGTTCCAGAGCCCGCCGACAGGTCGCCGACATCGGACCGACAGTCCCGGCAGACCACCGACGACAGCCCCGGCAGACCCCCGGCACCGCTCGTCCGGGGCGCTGTCACCGCAGGTCGCAGCTCCGCTCAGTCGGCAGAGGACGTCAGGGGCCCTGGGCGTCCGGGCGGCGTCAGGCACAGCGGGACGGCGACGGCGGTGAAGGCCACCGTCCACCGGAAGGCGCGGATGCCCGAACGACGCCGTGGAGCGGCACCGGAGAAGGCGCTCCTCGAGAGGCGCTGACCTGTACCGCAGCGAAGAGCGCCGGCGGCCCCGCTCAAAGGGGCGCCGGCGCTCGTCTCCTCAGGCGGCGGTGCCCGGAGCGCCGAGTCCCTCGGCCTCGTCGAGCAGCACGACGAGGGCCGCGCGGGCCCGTGCGACCCGTGAGCGGATCGTCCCGACCGGGCAGCCGCTGGCTTCCGCCGCCTCCTCATAGGGCAGCCCCGTCAACTGGGTGAGGACGAACGCCTCGCGGCGCTCGGCCGGCAGCGCGTCCAGCAGATCGAGCAGCGCCACGCCGTCGTCGAATCCGGGCAGACCACCGGGCTGGGCACGCTCCGCCCAGGACGTCCAGTCGTCCACGTCGGCCGGCCGCGGGCGGACGGCGGCGTACCGCAGGCTGTCGACGACCGTGCGGCGTGCGATGGACAGCAGCCAGGTCCGGGCGGAAGAGCGCCCCTCGAACCGGTGCAGGCTGCCGAGCGCCCGCAGGAACGTGTCCTGGGCGAGGTCGTCGGCCAGCTGGCGGTCGGCGGAGAGGTAGGTGACGTAGCGGACGACGTCCGGATGCAGTGCGCGCACGAAGCGGTCGACCGCGTCGGGGTCGCCGGTGCGAGCCGCCAGGGCCCAGGCGGTCGCCGGATCGTCGGTCGGCGTCGTCGCGTCGCGCCGGTCCGCCGTCACACACCCCGGGGCGTGCTTCTCGGACGGCAGGGGGAGGACAGGAGTGATCACCTGATGTCCTTCTCGGATGGTCCGGGACCGAGCCCGCGCGGCGCGGCATGCACGCGAGCGGCTGCCCGACACGCCGGACCCGAAGTGCACGCCGGGCGTGAGAGGCGCCGTCGCGGAGGGTCCCGGGACGGGAGTGGGAGGGGCGTGCGCCGTGCACGTCCCGCGCCCGAAGCCTTGGAGCCGACCTGTGCGGCGCCGGAAGAGCGGCTTCGGGAAACCGGCTGTCTCAGATGACAGCGGTCCCGGCCGGAGGGCCCCGAGAGATGATCGTGTGCGTGAGCGTCAGCCGGGGGAGCCGGCCGGCGCGTTCGCGCGTCGGCCGCAGCCCGTGCCGGCGCGCCGGCACGGTCACAGCGGCGAGGGGCAGCCGCAGCGGAGCGGCCAGCCATCCGGCGACGGCCCGGAGAAGACGGAACGCGGCCCGCTCGCCGTACGCCAGCCACAGACCGGTCAGCAGGGCGGCCAGCGTGTGGGCGGCGAGCATGCCGGACGACGACATGCCGCCGCCGTGGGCCATGTGGCCGAGGTGCCCGGCAGGCACGAGGTGCGCTGCCTGCCCCATGTCCATGGAGCCCCCGGAACCCATGGAGCCTCCGGACCCCATGGAACTCATCGAGCCCATGAGGCCCCGGTCCACCGCGTCCATGGGCATCGCGTCCATGGGCATCGAGCCCGTGGACATGCCGTTCATGCTCTGCGCCGGGAGGCCCGTGCCGGGCGCCGGCGACCCGCTCCAGGAGAAGGCCGAGTGAAGCGCCCCCTGTGCGGCGACCACGACGGACACGACCGTCGGGAGCCCGCGCTCACGGCCCGCAAGGGTCCAGCCGACGGCGCTCGTGGCGGCGAAACCGGCGGACATCGTCCACCACGGCACGGTGGAGCCCGACATCAGGACGTGCCCCAGGGCGGCGAGCAGCACACAGACGGCCGCGAACACCGCGGCCCGTACCGTGCGCGCACCCCGCCCAGCAGTCATGACCGCCTCATCCTCGCATCCGGCCACCGCCCGTCACGGGTGGGTACGCGCGGCACCCACTCCCCTCACTCACTTCGCGGGGAGTGATCCAGGACACAGGCTCCCCCGGCGGTGGCGCTCGGGTACCCGGTGCCGCCCCGGCAGCCCCGGCCTCCGGAGGAGCGGAGGTGCGGAGGAGAGCGGTCCGCCCTGCCGTCAGGTGTCCGACGGCAGGGCGGACGACCGGACTACTCCGGCCGGGATCCGGCGGAGCGGCCGCGGACGACGGCGAAGGCCGCGGCCGCCAGTCCCAGCACGCCCACCACCAGTCCGGCGACACCGAGCCCGCGGGCGGTCGAGTCGTCGGCGGACGCGGTGGCCGTGGAGCTGCCGGAGCTCTTCGTGCCCGCCGAGGCAGCCGGGGCGGCAGCGCCGTTCTGCGTCGTCCCCTCCGTCGCGCCCTCCGTCGTCCCCTTGGCGGCCTTCGCGGTGAGTTCGAGCACCGGGGCCGGGTTCTCCGGCTCCTCGCCGCCCGACTCCGCCTCCTCGATCCAGCGGACGGTCTTGCCGTCGGAGTACGTCTGCAGGGTCTTGAAGGCGAGTTCGTCGACGTTGTCGGGCAGCTGACCGAAGGCCACGTCGAAGTCCTCGAACTGCCCGGCGCCGATCTTCCCGCCGGTCCAGGTGATCTCGGAGACGGCGTCGGTGATGGTGCCGTCGTCCGTCTTGACCGGCGTCTTGAGCTTCGTGTTCGTGACCTTGGCGGTCCAGCCGTCCCGCGGCGAGACGAGCACGCCGAGCACGGGGTGGTCGGTCGGCAGGAAGACCTGCACCTTCGTGGTGGCGGCCGCGCTGTCCTCGTTGGGGACGCGGAAGGTCAGCACGCCGTCCGTGGCGCCCTTGGCGTAGCTCTCCGGGTGCACGGTGACGTGCGCGGAGGCGGCGCCGGCCGCGGCGAGCACCGCGACGGCGGCGACGGCGACGACGGCGCCGGCACGGCGCAGGGTGGTGGAGTGGCGCAGGGGGGTGGTGCGGCGCATGGGTGTGGTGCGAGCCGTGGACATGACTGAGTAGGTCTCCGTACTGAGGACGAGGGACGGGGGACGTCTGATGTCAGATCGCGTACGACGTCCTCGCCGGCGGTCCCCGTCGGTGCACGGCGTGCCGCAGCCTCGCCGTGCGCAGCGGGCGCGTCCCGTCGGTCGCGAAACGCACCCGACCGGACGTCCCCGGCCCGCCACGGAAACCCCTGACCAGGCGCCACCACGCGGCGAGCCCCGGCACGAAGGCGACCGCCCACCGCAGCAGCGACCACAGCGCGGCCTCACCGCGCCGCAGCCACCAGGTCAGCGCCAGGGCGGCGACGACGTGGGCGGCGGTGGCGTGCGGGGTCAGCGCGTGCGGACCCACGGCATGGGCACTCAGGGCGTGCGGGCCGAGGGCGTGCACGGAGGAAGGAGACATCCGCATACCGGGCATGACCATCGCGGAGTGCGGCCGGACGGCGTGGAACGCGAGGTGCAGCGCGCCCTGCGACCCCAGCGTCCCCGCGCCGATGCCGACGAGGGACCGCTCCCGGCCGCCCAGCAGACACGCACCGGCGAAGACCGGCACCGCCCCGACGAGCTGCACCCACGCCGCGGGCGCCACACCGGTGGCCAGCGCGTGGCCGCCCGCAGCGAGCAGCACGCAGAGAACGGCGAACACGGCCGCGCGCAGGCTCCGCACCGCCATGGACGCACTCATGTCGGCAGATGGTGTCATGCCTGCGGGGGACCTCTCCCCGCGCCTGCGCACGCTCACCGCCGCCCCCGTACCCCGTGGTTTGAACCCGCCTCCTCCTTACGGGTCGGACGCGGGAGCTGTTCAGTTCCCGTCACGCTGGGACGGTCTGCCGCCTCCTGAGGTCGGGCCGAGGAAACGCGGGCCGGTGCTGCGGTCGGAGTCCGCAGGCGGGTACCCGGAGGGCACCACGCCGACGAGCTGGGGTGAGCATGTGACCGACCACGGGCGGGACGCGGGCGGGCGCCGGATGCTCGGCGATCTGATCGCCGCCGGCCATCTGATGTCCATGGAGGAGCTGCCCGGCGCGGTGGCGGAGCGCGCCGCCGACGCCGGGTTCCCGGAGGTTCTGATCTATCTCGGGGATCTGCGGGGGCAGGTGCTGCGGCTGGTGACGGGCGAGGGCCTCTCCGGCGCGTGCCACGAGCGGGAGCTGCGCGTGGAGGGCACCGTGCCCGGACGCTCCTACCAGTACGGGCAGGTCATCGCCGCGGCGCCGGACGGGTCGCAGTGGTGGCTGCCGCTGATGGACGGCACCGAGCGGCTGGGCGTGCTGCGCGTCGCCTCGGCGCACACGGACGACCGGGCGGGCGAGGACGCGGCGTCGCTGTCCGGTCTGGTGGCCCTGATGATCGTGACGAAGCGGAACGGCGCGCCCGCCGACCAGAAGGGCCGTCAACCAGCCGGGGCGAGCGCCTCATCGACCCAGGAGGCCGCAGACCCGTGATGCGGGGACACGTGACGTCGACACAAGGACACCGGAGACGTCAGGCTCGGCCGCGCAACCGGTCGGACGCTCCTCCCACTTCGGTCGGCGACAGCCGGTACGGGAGGGCGCGAGCCCTTTCGCCGGTGTGACATCGCGTCGTCAGGGTTACCCGCAGATCATGAGCGTGACGAGAACCCTGCGGGAAGCGGACGGGCAGCTGACGCGGCGGGCGGCCTCCCGTATTCCGCCCGGTTTCGGCAAGGTGCTGTCGGCTGTGGAGGAGAGCGCGGAGAGCTCGAAGCTGTGGTGCGGCGCCGCCGTGCTGATGGCGACGTGCGGCGGGTGGCGGGGGCGGAAGGCCGCCGCCACGGGACTGACGGCGCTCGCCGTCGCGCAGTTCGCGGCCAACGGGCTGTGCAAGCAGCTCGCCGACCGGCCCCGGCCGCCCAAGGAGTGGATCCCGCACGACGAGGTGGAGGACCGGCCCGAGTCGTCGTCCTTCCCTTCCGGGCACACCGCCGCCGCCGTCGCCTTCACGGCGGCGGTCGCTCCCTCCCTGCCGCTGGCCGGCGCGTTGTGCGCGATCCCGGCCGCGCTGGTCGCCGTCGAGCGGGTGCAGAGCGGCGCCCACTACCCGACCGATGCCGTCGCCGGCGCCGCCGTCGGGCTGGGCAGCGCCTGGGTGACGCGGAATGCCCCGCGCCTGGCGCTCAGGCTCCGGCTCCGGCTCCGGCTCCGGCTGACGTAGTGGCCGCGGCGCTACGTCAGGGCGCGGGCCGCCGGGGCGCCGCTGCCGGGCGCCTCGGCCAGGGCGATGCGTGCCGTGATGCGCTTGCCGACCGCCTCCTGCTCGACGAAGAGGTCCTCGGCGACGGCCTTGACGATCTCCAGGCCGTGCTGGCCGATGCGTCCGGGGTTGGCGGCCCGGGCCGCGGGAACCGTGGGGTCGCTGTCCCATACGACGACGTCCACCCGGCCTGCGGTGATGCGCAGTTCCATCAGCACGGGTCCGGGGGCGTACTTGCGGGCGTTGGTGACGAGCTCGCTGACCACCAGCTGCGTGAGGTCCCTCACACGTGCCGGCAGCGGGAGGCGAAGCTCGGAGCGGGCGCGGTCGAGGAAGGCCACGGCGTGGTGGCGGGCGTCGGCGATGCAGCCGTCGTCCGCTCCCAGTGCGTAGCCGGCCCGCATCAGGTACTCGTCCGGACCGCTGCAGCCGTCGTCCTCGGCATGGGTTTCCACGCGTTCGCCCTCACTCCCCCGTTCACGTGCGCCGGTACCCACAACGGCGTCGTTCATGCCAGGGGTGTTGTTCAGCGCAGTCGCCCGGGTGCATGCCGCCGTGGCATCGGGGCAGAATTCCGCGCACGCCCGTTTTCCGGGGGCCAGCCTAAGCGCAGTCGAGGGGACAGTGACCGACAACCAGCAAATGGACCGGCCGGAACGGCTCTCCGTCCGGCCCGAAGTGGTGGACGGCGTCCGGGTCGTGCGGGTGCGCGGCGAGATCGACCACGACGTCACGGATGTCCTCGGCCGGGCGCTGATCTCCGAGGACGGCGCGACGCCGCCCCGGATCGTGGCGGATCTCAGCGGGGTGACCTTCATGGACTCCAGCGGGATCAACCTCCTGCTCGCCGCCCACCAGCGGGCGAGCGACGCTCAGGGGTGGCTGCGCATCGCCGGCGCGCGGGCGCCTGTCTCGCGTGTGCTGCATCTGGTCGGCATCGACATGCTCATCCCCTGCCGTCCCACCGTCGAGGAGGCCCTGCGCGGGTGACGGTCCTCGGCGGGCCCGCCCGTGCGGCGCGCTCGCGGTCACCGTCTCGGATCCGGTCCGGTTCCGTCGGGTCTGCGACGGTTGCCGTGCCAGTCCAGTATCACGACCGTGGCGTCGTCCCTGAGGCTGCCGTGGCAGGCCTCGATCACGGCGGCGGTCAGACTCTGGACGGCTTCGCGCGGATGCAGCGCGCGCGTGTCGTGGACGATCGAGGCCAGGTCGGCGGCCGCGGCGCCGCGCTCCTGCATGCCGTCGGTGAGCAGGATCAGCCGGTCGCCGGGGAGCAGTTGCAGTTCCTGTACGCGGTAGGCGGTGGGCGCCGCCACGCCGAACGGCAGGTTGACGGCGAGTCTGACCTCCTCGACGACGCCGTCGCGCAGCCGCAGCGGCCAGGGGTGACCGGCGTTGACCAGGTTGCACAGGCCGGTGTCCAGATCGACGCAGAACAACTGCCCGGTGGCCAGGCCGCGACTGTGGCTCAGCAGGGCCTGGTGGGCGTGCTGGGCCTGCTTGAGCGCGTCACAGCCGCTGCGGCGGGCTCGCCGCAGCGCGCCGACCAACAGGGTGGCCAGCAGGGCCGAGTTCGTGTCGTGGCCCATGGCGTCGGTGATGGACAGGTGCAGGGTGTCGCGGTCGAGGGTGTAGTCGTAGGTGTCGCCGCCGATGTCGTCGGCGGGGATCAGCCCGGCGGCGAGCGTGAACTGTTCCGCCTCGCAGCAAGAGGCCGAGGGCAGCAACTGGTGCTGGATCTCCGCGGCCAGGCTCGTCTCGGTGGTGCGGCGGCCCAGGTGGTACAGATCGGTGAAGCGGCGGTCGGTGACGATGATGTACGCCAGCGCGTGGGCCGCGTCACGGACCTGCCGCAGCACGGTGTCGTGCACCGACTGCAGGGTCACCTCCAGCACGCCGATGCGGTCACCGCGGTTGGTGACCGGCGTGATGACGCACTGTCCGCCCTGGCCGTCGTCCTCGACGTGCTGGCGCTGGCTGCGCAGGACCTCCTCGTAGACGCTGCCCCTGAGGTCGACCGGCCCGGCATCGTCGGCGACGTCGTCACCGGCCGCGGCCAGCCGCACCAGCCGCCGGCCGACGAGATCGGCGAACAGAAAGGACACGCGTTCGGCGCCGAACCGCTTCTGCAGATCGTGCGCCACGACGTCGACGGACTCACCGGGCGGGGCCGCCTCCGCGGCGGCCAGCAATTCGCCCAGTTCCAGATCTCCACCCTCCACGACAACCTCCCATCGGCTGCCGCAACTTCTTCCCCGGATCTCCGCAACGTCACCTGATCTGCCCGTCCTGGCCGGTCGACGGCGTCCCCGCGGCGCGCCGGCCCGTCATCCCGGGCCCAGGCGCGCGGTCAGCCCGCCGGGGCTTCGGGCCGCGAGTCCTCGATCTTGCGCAGCAGACCCAGCAGCGTCTGGCGCTCCGGCTCCGTCAGGCCCTCGAAGCACTCCCGGAGCACCGAGTCCGCCACGTCGTGGCCCGCGTGCAGCACCCGCTCCCCCTCGGCGGTGAGGTGGTGCTCGATGCGGCGGCCGTGTCCGGGACGCCGGTCCACCAGTCCCTGTGCCACCAGCCGTCCCGCGAGCGTGCCGAACGCCTGCTCGCTCTGGAACGTCGCCGCCGCCAGCTGGCGCGCGCTGGCCCCCGGCGTGCGGCCGATCGCCCTGAGGGCGTCCCACTGGGCGAGCGTGCTGCCGATCGACGCGAGACGGCTGTCGAGGGCCCGGTGCTGACGGTGCTGGGCGGCCTTCACGGCCCTTCCGAGGATCTGCGGTTCAACGGCCATGTCCACCAGGTTAGCACTCGGACTAAACTTGCTTATCTAAATATCCTTAGTTAGTGTCGGGTCATGACTTCGGAACTGACGCTCACTGAATCCGGCCCCGCCGCCGGCCGCCCCGTCCTCGTCCTGCACGGCGGCGGCGGTCCCTTCACCGTCGCCCCCATCGCCGAGCACTTCGCAGCGACCGCACACGCCCTGCTGCCCACTCATCCGGGCTGGAACGGCACTCCCCGGCCCGCCGGCCTCACGACCGTGGGCGGCCTCGCCGCCGGCTACCTCCGCCTCCTGCGCGAACGCCGGCTGTCCGACGTCCTGGTGGTCGGCTCCTCCCTCGGCGGCTGGATCGGGGCCGAGTTGGCCGCAGCCGACACGGAGGGCCTGATCAGCGGGCTCGTCCTGGTGAACGCGGTCGGCATCGAGGTCGACGGGGAACCGGTACGGGACTTCTTCAGTCTCGACGCGCGGGGCGTCGCCGAGCACGCCTACCACGACTCCGAGCGCTTCTACGTGGACCCGGCGACCTTCCCGGCGGAGCGGATCGCCGGCATCCAGGCCAACATGGCGGCCCTGCGCGTCTTCTCCGGCGGCCCCGCCATGAGCGACCCCACGCTCCGCCCCCGGCTCGCGGACGTCACCGTCCCGACCCTCGTCGTGTGGGGCGAGAGCGACGGCATCGCGACCCCGGCGTACGGCAAGGAGTACGCGGCCTCGTTCGCCGACGCCCGCTTCGCCACCGTCCCGGAAGCGGGCCACCTGCCCCATCTCGAACAGCCGGAGCGGACCTTCGCCCTGCTCGACGCCTTCGCCGCGCAGACCGCACGCCGCTGACCCCGCGGTCCGGCAGGCGTCGTACCGGGTCAGCAGGCGTCGTACTTCCAGGCGTCGCCCTCCAGCGTCCACGGCTGCGACCGCTGGTCGAACTTCGGCAGTCCCGTCACCTTGTAGGTGGCGCGGCCCGTCGTGCCGGACACCTCCGCCTGCACGTCGCTCACCGCGTGGTCGTCTCCGTAGTCGGCCGAGGCCCGCTTGACGACGTCGGCGTACGAGCCCTTGGCGACCTTCTTCGCGCAGCGGGCGGACAGCATGCTGTAGGCGGTGTCCGCGTCGCCGGCGAAGTAGGCGGCGGTGTAGACGGCGACGGCGGCCTGGAGGTCGTCGCCCTGGTGGGCGGCGGGGACGCTGACGGTCGGTTCGGCCGCCGGGGCGCCCGAGTCGTTGGCGGCCGGGGCGGCGTCGCCGTCGGACGCGGACGACGAGGAGCAGGCGGTGAGCGCGGCGAGGAGCAGCGCCGCGGTGGCGATGGTGGCGCGGGTGCGCATGATGTGTCCCCCCTGGACGTGGAGCGTGAGGCAGCATGGTGCCACGGCGGGCCGGGCGCGGTCGCGGCCCGCACGGCGTTCGGCGAAGGCCTGTGACGGGGCCCGCACGGGGATGTGACAAGGGGGCGGGTTCGGCTCAGCGCAGGCCGCCGTTGACGGGGATGACCTGCCCGGTGACGAACGCCGCGTCCGGGCCGGCCAGGAACGCCACGACCCCGGCGACGTCGGATCCGCGGCCCAGGCGGCGCAGCGGCGTCACCGCCGCGAGGGCCTGGCGGGAGCGTTCGTCGTGCAGATCGCGGAGCATGTCGGTGTCCACGGTGCCGGGGGCGACGGCGTTGACGGTGATGCCCCGGGGGCCGAATTCCTGCGCGGCGGTCGTGGTGAACCGTTCCAGGGCGGCCTTGCCGCCCGCGTACACGGCGGCGCCGGGAGCCGCCATGGCGGCCGCGATGCTGGAGACGTTGATGATGCGACCGCCGTCCCGCAGCGCGCCCAGGGCGTACTGCATGACGAAGAAGGGGGCTCTGGCGTTCACCGCCATGAGCCGGTCGTAGTGGCTGTGCGTGGCCTCGGCGATGCCGAACTGCTCGGGCTCGGCGGCGTTGTTGACGACGATGTCCAGCCCCTGCAGCAGACTGTCCGCGGTGTCGACGAGGCGCCGGACCTCGCCGAGGTCGGCGAGATCGGCCTGGACGGCATGGGCCGTCCCGCCCGCGCCGCGGACCTGAGCCGCGCAGGCTTCGGCGGCTGCCGTGTCCCGGTGGTACCCGAACACCACCGCCGCGCCCTCGGCGGCCAGCCGCCCGACCACGGCCCTTCCGACGCCGCGGGAGCCACCGGTGACCATGGCCGTCCGGCCGTTCAGCGTTCCCATGCAGTCGCTCCGTGTCCTTGTGCGGGGATGAGGGGCCGGCCCTCGTGGTCGATGAGTTCGGGCAGCCGGTCGACCTGGTCCTGGAGGAAGGCGTTGTCGCCGATGTGGCTGCTCATGGAGCGCAGCCGGTGGACCCGTCGGAGCACCGCCGCGCGCCGCACCGGCGCGTCGCCGGGGCGGCCGGGGCCGTACCCCGTGACGAAGGCCTGCCACAGAGACGGGTAGTCGAGCTCGTCGGGACCGTGGTGCGCGCCCGCCAGGGCGACGTCGACCGAGGTGGACAGCGCCTCCGCGAAGGCCCCGAGGTCGAGTTCGGGTGCGCCGTGCCCCGCCTCCGCGCCGACCAGGACGTGCGCGGTGCGATCGCGGCCGTCCACCACGATCACTCCGGGCGACAGCGTGCCCAGCACGACGCTGCCCGTGACGGCCGCCGCGTCCTCGGCCCACCGGGCGAGGCGCGCGCAGCGGTCGCCGCCGATGCGGCGGACGAGACGCTCCGAGAGCGCGTCGGGCCGGCCGGACAGCCAGTCGCGCAGGCCGCCGAGCCACGGGACGGGCCGGTGCGGCGCGGTGGGCGCCGGGCTGTGATGGAGCGTCCGGACCGCTGCGCCGACCCGCAGCACGACGTCGGTGTACTGCCGCGGCACGGCGGCGCCGGCCAGCAGGTGCCATCCGATGCTGACGCTGTCGGGAAGTTCGTAGACCAGTTCGCGCCGCTCCGCCGGACGCGGCTCCGGGCGCCGCGACGGCTGCTCCACCGCGCGGGGCACGGCGAAGCGGACGGCGCTCCCGGCGGGCTGTTCCCCGAGGAGCCGCAGTACGGGGAGCGGAGGCAGGTCGGCTGCCCTGACCGCGCTCTCGCCCGGTGTCCGGCGCCAGTGGAAGAGATGCGGGCCACGGCGTACGACGTGGGTCGTCGACGCGCGTGTGCCGTAGGAGACGACGGCGGGCTCGTCTGTCGGGGATGCCACCTCACGGCCTTTCGGTGAGGCCCCGGAAGGCCCTGTGCAGGGCCTTCCGGGGCGGCGCTTCGACCGGAATCAGCAGTCGAAGATCAGCGTGGTGGTGGTGATGACCGGCGTCGCGGTCGTGATGGAGGCCGTGGCCTCCGGGCCCTCGGCGCCGGCCACCTGGGCGACCTGGTCGCCGTCGGTGTAGGTGCGGTAGCCGCCGACCAGGGCCTCTGCGGGGTTCTCGATCTTCATGATTCCTCCTGTTTTCATCGGTTCATCCGGGTTTTCTTCTGGTTCCTCCGTCCCGCGTCGACCGTGACCGGCGTCGGCGGGGCGGAGAGTCATGGGGCGACAGGCGGGCTGTCGAGATTGCGGTACGGACGAGCGGGGTCGGCCCCCGCCGCGCGAAGGGCCCGGGCGACGGCCTGCGCGAGCGGTGTGCCGTGCTGGGAGTGCTCGATGAGGCCGTCGGCGTAGGCGCGGGCGCGGTGCTGGCCGAAGCTGAGCCGCCGGACGGCCCGGGTGTCCGGGTGCGGCTCCCAGGCGATCGCGACGCCGGGAGCGATCCGGCGGGCGAACGGGGAGACGGGGTGGGCCAGGTCGTCGCCCGGGGTGTTCGCGGCCATGTCGGCCAGGGCGGCCAGGGCGGTCCCGGTGCGGCCGCCCAGGTAGACGACCATCGCGTCCTTGCGCGGATACCGGGCCGGGTGCGCGAGCACCTTCGCCTGGTAGGGGACCCGGAGATCCTCCAGGAGGCGCAGTGCCGTCCCCCAGACGGCGCACGCCGCCTCGGAGCGGGCGAGGTGCAGGTAGACCCGCAGCATCGGCGAGGCGTGGTCGCGCGGTTGCCGCGTGCCCAGCACGGCCAGGAAGCCAGGGGACAGAGCGGGGCGACACGGCGGCAGGTCCACGGTGACGTCGGCGCCGGCCGGGGCGTCCTCGGGCGACCCGGTGGTCACCAGCGCGCGAGGGACGGCGACCCGTACCCCGTGCAGGACGACGGTCACCTCGTCGTCGCCCTGCACGGCGGCGACCGCCCGCCGGGCCGGAACCCGGCACACGGAGTGCGGGACCGCCTGCTTCAGATCCTCGACGAAGGCGTCGTCGGACAGGTCGCGCGGGTGGGACGCCGTGTCGCCCGCGCCCTGGTGCAGTGTGCGGTAGAGGGTGTCCGCGAGGCGCTCACGCAGTGCGCGCAGGGTGTCGGCGCGGATCTCGGCCGCCGCGACACGCGCCGTCAGGCGGTCCGCGTGGACCGTGGTCACCTCGGCGATCTCGGCCAGTCCGGGAGTCACACCGCCTCCAGACCGAGGACGGCGACGAAGGCGGCCGGTGTCACCAGAGCCGTGCGTCCCACTCCCGCCGCGGCCCGGTGCACCGGTGAGAGGTCGGAGCGGAAGGCGGCGGCGGCGAGCACCCGGTCGAAGAGGTGCCATCCGGCGAAGGCGACCGCGCGTACGGCGAGCCCCGGGTCGGGGGCGGTGCGCACGGACCGGTACCCGTCGGCGAACGCGGTCAGCGTGGGCAGCGCCGCTCCCAGTCTCCCGACTCCCCTGGTCATGATCTCCTCGTGGGCCCGCGCCGCGTCAGGTGTGCCGTCGGTGTCGCCGTCGGCCGGCGGGAACTCCTCGTCGGCGATGCCCACGACGCTTCGGAAGAGGAACTCGCCGACCACGGCGCCCACGTCACGGGCGGCGTCGCCGCGGCGGAACTCCTCCCAGTCGCAAAGGAGCAACTCGCCCCGATCGACGAGGACCTGGTCCAGCCTCAGATCGGCGTGGATCGGGACAGCCGCCGCGAAGCTCTCGTCCTCCCTCAGACGCCGCACGGCCTCCGCCATCGCGGAGTCCCGCTGGACGATGCGCCATAAGGCGATCAATCCCGCGCTGCTCTCCACATACTGGCTCACGGACAGGGCGGAGAGGATGCGGTGGTTCGGCAGCGGCAATGACTCCCGGGGCAGCAATTCGGCCGGTGCGGACATCGAATGCAGTTCGCCGAGCGCGCATCCCAGTTCGCGGGCCGGCTCGGGCCCGAAAGCACCGTCGGCGACCTCTTCCGCTGCCGTATGACAGTTTTTCAGCCAACGTGTGACATGGATACCGCGATGCGGGTCGCCGGCCAGCGGAGCCGGCCAGCGAAGATGCTTCAAAGGCTGCTCGGCGGCCAGCCGCTCGAAGCGCACCGCCCGGCGCAGACCCGCTCTGACCTGGCCCGTGCCACGTATCCGCTTGGCGAACACGTCGGCCCCGCCGGTCGTCGTACCGGCGACGTTCTGGTTGCGTCCCGGGAAGGACACCACGGTGTCCGGCAGGAACTCCCCGTATCCCGCCCGACGAATGAATTCTGCTATCTCCGCATCCGGCATGTCTCGACTCTGCGGGTCGACGAGATGCCGGATCAAGCTTTTCGATGATCTTCGAAAAGCGTTTGGGCGGGAGCCGCATGACAAGGCGTAAGCTGAGAACAGCCGCGCGCGACGGGGACGCGTGGCGTGAACCGGGGGACAGAAATGACCACCTATTCAAAACTGGAGCTGGGAACTCTTTCCGATCTCCACGTCCATGTCGTCCCGCACCCGGGGGCGAGTCTGCTCTCGCTCGTCGCGGACACGTTCGGCGAACGGCGGCACGCGGTCCCGCACTCGGCGCGCAGGGCCGTTCGCGCAGCCGCTCCGGCGCATGCCGAAGCAACGCTGCGCCCGCTCTTCGCTCCCGAACACCCGGCGATCCCGGACTGCCTGACGCCGACGGGCACCATGTCCTACGAGGACGCGGCCCACCACCTGGAACACCTGCAGGACTTGTCGGGTGACACGTTGCTGGCGGATCTGGAGGCCGACTTCGGCGCCGACGTCCCGCCGCAGTGGCGCCACGTGATCGAGCGCCCGAAGCAGTGGCTGCACGCCTATGCCCAGGTCATGCGGTGTGCGTGGAAGACCGTGCGACCGGTGTGGACGGCGGCGGGCGGAGCGCTGGGCCGGGAGGCCGAGCGCGTGGGCGGCTCGCTGGTGTACGGCCGTCCCGAACTGGCGCTGTCCGCTCTGAGCCCGCGCTACCGCCTGGACGGCACGGTGCTGCAGCTGCCGGACGAGCACCCGGAGGACTTCGCCCTCCTCGGCCGCCGGCTGCTCCTGGTGCCCGTCGCCTCCGGCAGCGACGCCTCGCTGTTCGCCTTCGACGGGCCGGACACCGTCTGGGTGGGCTACCCGCTGCCCGGCCTCGACGCGCTCTGGTCCGGCCGGCCGCCGGAGCCCCGGCCGGCCCGCCAGGATCCCGCGCAGCTCATCCTGGGCGACGCGAGAGCCGCCATACTCCGGGCGACCAGCGCGGCCACGCACATGGGAAACCTGTCGTCGGCGCTGGGCTACGCGCCCGGCACGCTGTCCCACCACTGCGCCCGGCTCGAGAACGCCGGTCTCATCCACCGCCGTCGGCAGGGTCAGCACGTCGTGGTCCGTCGCACGCAGCGGGGCAGCGAACTCCTCGACCTGCTCACCCGCTGAGCCGGGCGCCGGCGAACGCCGCGGACGGCTCCTGGCCGTCCCCGGCGTTCGTCCGTCGCACGGGACGGCCGCCCGCCTTCACCCGACCGGTACCGGCCTTCGGGGGAACTCCGCGTCGCCCCCGCGATCGAAGCGCCGGCCGGTGGTACGGGCATGGGGTGTCCACACCCCCGGATCAGCCCGCCTCGCCGCCCGGACGCCGAAGCGGCGGGGATCCGCGCGTGCCGGGGCCGCTGCGGACGGCGGCCGCGTACGCGTGGCGGATCATCGCCGTCGGCATCGTCGTCCGGGTCGTCTTCTCGGTGCTCGGGCAGTTCCACCAGATCGCCGTCGCCGTCTTCCTGGGCCTGGTCATCACCGCGGTGCTGCGCCCCGTGGCCGACCTCCTCGCCCGGCTGATGCCCCGTCCGCTCGCGGTGGCCGCCGCGCTCGTCGGCGGCGTCGTCCTGGTCGTGGGCGTGCTGACGCTGGTGGGCGAGTCCGCGGCACGTCAGCGCAGCGGGCTGGCGAAGGAGTTCGTGACGGGCATCGACCGGATCCAGCGTCAGCTCGAAGGGCCTCCCTTCCGGCTCCCGCCGCACGCGTTCGACGATCTCCAGTCCCGGATCGGCGACCTCCTCTCGAGCCACCGCTCCGCCCTGTTCAGCACGGCGATCAGCGGTGCGAGCCGGCTGGTCGAGGTGCTGACCGTGTTCGCCCTGTCCGTCTTCTGCTCGGTCTTCTTCACGCACTCCGGGGACCGGCAGTGGCAGTGGCTGTGCGATCAGCTCCCCGCCGCGGGACGGCGGCGCTTCACGGTGGCGGGCCGGGCCGCCTGGCGGACCTTCACCGGATACACGCGCGGCATCCTGCTGGTGGCGGCGACCAACGCGCTCCTCGTGGGCGTCGCCCTGTTCGTCCTCGGGGTGCCGCTCGCCGTCCCGCTCGCGTTGCTGGAGTTCCTGGCCGCCTTCATCCCCCTCATCGGCTCGCCGATCGCGCTGGCGGTGGCGGCCGTGGTAGCCCTCGCGGCCAAGGGGGTGTTCATCGCCCTGCTGGTCGTGGTCCTGATCGTGGTCATCGGCCAGATCGAGGGCCACCTCCTGCACCCCCTCGTGATGAGCTGGGCGGTCCGGTTGCACCCGGTGGTGGTCGCGCTGGCCGTCGTCGGCGGAGCGGTCGCGGCCGGGGTCATCGGCGCCGTGGTCGCCGTCCCGCTGGTGGCCGTGGCCTGGTCCGTGTACCAGGCGCTGCGCGGTCCCACCGACGCGCCGGGATGACGGCCGTTCGCCCCGCGCGGCCGGGGAATCTTCCGCCGTCCGGTCAACGACTCAACGAAAGAGACGTTTGTACGGGCGCGGATGGTGCACACGAGAGCTAACACCGTTCTTACAAGACGAAGCGGAGACGCATCATGGGCATCATCGCGTGGATCATCATCGGCCTGCTCGCCGGCGCCATCGCCAAGGCCTTGATGCCGGGCAAGGACCCCGGCGGCATCATCATCACCATGCTCATCGGCATCGCGGGCGGTCTCCTCGGCGGCTGGCTCGGCAAGGTGATCTTCGGCGTCGACTCCATCGACGGGTTCTTCGACCTCTCCACCTGGATCGCCGCGATCGTCGGCTCCTTCATCCTCCTCGCCCTCTACCGCCTCGTCACCGGCAACCGGCACTCGCACCGCCACGCGTGACGCGCTGACGTCACACACTTTCGGGCATCCGGTCGGCTCCCCCCTGTTCGCAGGGCGGGAGCCGCCGCCGTGAACGGCCCTCCGCCCCGGCGCCCTCGACGTCTTGCTCCTCATGGGCCCCCGCCGGCGCCGAGCGAAGCGGAGCGTCCCATTCACCGGTCTGTGCGATCATTCGCCCGTGAACGCACCTTCCAGCCCGTCTTCGGGCGTGTCTTCAGCCGAGGGTGACGCCAAGTCGCCCGGTTTCGCCGCCGAGTTCAAGGACGCGGTCACGCTACGGGCCTTCGGGCTCGTACTCGGGGGCCTGCTCGTCCAGCTCGCCTTCGTCGTGTCCTACGTCGGGGCCTTCCACTCCCCCGTACCGCACCGGATACCGGTCGCGGTCGTCGCGCCGCAGCAGGCGTCCGCGAAAATCGTCGCCCAGCTCGACGCCCTCGCCGGCGCCCCGGTCGACGCGACGGCGGCGCCGAACGCCGCGGCGGCCCGGCAGTGGGTCCTCACAAGGAAGGCGGACGCCGCCTTCCTCTTCGACGCCACCGGCGCGAAGGACACCCTGCTGGTCGCTTCCGCGGGCGGGCCGTCGGTGTCGCAGACCGCCACCCAGATCGCGCAGAAGATCGAGGCGGCGCAGAAACGGCAGATCACCGTCACCGACATCCGGCCCCCGAACGCCGGGGACGGGCGCGGCATGA
Source organism: Streptomyces rishiriensis (assembly GCF_003112535.1). Taxonomy (GTDB): domain Bacteria; phylum Actinomycetota; class Actinomycetes; order Streptomycetales; family Streptomycetaceae; genus Streptomyces; species Streptomyces rishiriensis. The sequence continues at coordinate 24,861 of NZ_BEWA01000014.1, forward strand.
CCTCCTTCTATCTGGTGCTGGGCTGGGTGATCGGCGGCTACCTGACCGCGACGATCATGGGCATGGCGGCCGGTTCCCGTCCCGCCAACCGCCGGCGCACCGTGATCCGCCTGGCCGTGCTCGCGCTGTACGCGGCCGTGTCGGGCGTCGCCGGAGCGGCCGTCGTGGGGCCGTTGTTCGACGCGCTCGACGGTCACTTCTGGGCCCTGAGCGGCATCGGCGCCCTGGTCGTCCTCGCCTCGGCGGCGACCGCGCTCGCCCTGCAGACCCTGCTCGGCCTCCTGGGCACCGGCTTGGTGATCCTGCTCTTCGTGGTGCTCGGCAACCCGAGTTCCGGCGGCGTGTACCCGGCGCCGCTGCTCCCGTCGTTCTGGAGCGCGATCGGCCAGCTCCTTCCGCCGGGGGCCGGGACGACCCTGGTCCGCAACACGGTCTACTTCTCGGGCCACGCCGTCTCACCCGCGCTCTGGGTGCTCGGCGCGTACGCCGTGGGAGGGGCGCTGCTCGCCTTGGCGGCGTCCTGGCGCAACGAACGCCGCCCCGCCGCCCCCGCCACGGAGCCCGAGTCCCCGCCACAGGCCGTGCCGGCGGGCTGACGACGGGCGCAGCCGCCGACAAGGGCGCCGGGAACTCCTGCCGGGCGGCATCACTGCGGGTCTTCGAGAGGCCTGTGTCTCCCCGGCGCCCGCCGGATAATTCGGTGTCCTGCCGCCCTCCCCGCACGTGACAATCAGGCACCGGCAAGGGGAGGAACACCATGAGCCAGGACCACCTGACTCTTCATGAGCTGCTGCCGCCGCAGGAGCTGGCGGCGGCGCTCGACGCGGGACACGTCACGCGCAAGGCGCACCCGGAACTGCCCCTGTCGATCTACACGTACACGCGGACGTGCCAGTACGAGAGAGTGTGGAACCGGGTGACCACCCGTTGCCGCGGGCTGGTGGCCGACGACGGCACCGGGGAGATCGTCGCGCTGCCGCTGCCCAAGTTCTTCAACGTCGGTGAGCACGAAGCCGGTCAGCCCTACGCGCCCGGCCTGCCCGACGAGCCGTTCGAGGTGTACGACAAGGTCGACGGCAGCCTGGCCGTGGTCTTCCACTACGCCGGCCGGTGGCGCGTCGCGTCCAAGGGCTCGTTCATCAGCGTCCAGGCCGCCTGGGCGCAGCGGCTGCTCGACGGCAAGGACACCTCCGCTCTCGTCCCCGGTGTGACCTACCTCGCCGAGATCCTCTACCCGCAGAACCGGATCGTCGTCGACTACGGCGAGCGTCGCGACCTGGTGCTGCTGGCCGCGATCGCCAAGGACGGCACGGAAGTCGCCCTGGCCGACGCCGCGCCGCACTGGCGTGGCATCGGGTCGGTCGTCACGGTGTGGCCCGCCATGCCGCTGTCCGAGCTGCTGGCACTGGCCGAGGCCAACCGGCTGCCCGGGGGCAGGACGGCCACCGGCACCGAGGCCGAGGGGTTCGTGCTGCGCTTCGCCTCGGGTGTCCGGGCCAAGGCGAAGCTCGCCGAGTACGTCCGGCTCCACAAGGTCCTCACCGGCGTGAGCGAGCGGGACGTCTGGCGCGGTCACGGCGTCCAGCGGTTCGCGGGTCTGCCCGCCAAGCAGGTGGCTCAGGCGCTGGGCTGCTCGCCCGATGACGTCGAGGCGTCCGGCGGCCGTCCCCTGGACGCGCTGCTGGAGCGGGTGCCCGACGAGTTCGACGCGTGGGTGCGCGGCATCGTCGCGGGCATCGAGAAGCAGGTGGCCGACCGTGAACGGGCGATCGACGACGCGTTCCGTTCCCTGGAGCCGCTCACGGGCGACCGGGGAGCGTTCGCCCGCGCCGTGGCGGCGCTGCCCGATCCGGCCCTGCGCCCCGCCATGTTCCTGCGCCTGGACGGGCGTCCGACCGAGCTCGTGACCTACCGTTCCGTCCGGCCGGAGGCGTCCGACCCGTTCCAGACCGACGAGGAGAACTGACCGTGCCCGTAGTACACGTCATGACAGGCCTGCCGGCCTCGGGGAAGACGACCGCCGCGCGCAGGATGCAGGCGGAGTCCGAGGGCCGGATGCGCCGCGTCAACCTCGACGACCTGCGGGCGATGCTCGACGTCCCCGCTCCCGAGCGGGGGCGGTCGCACGCGCACGAGCAGACGGTGCTGGCGATCCAGGACGCGGCGGTGCGGGCGGCCGTCGACGACGGTTTCGACGTCGTGGTGGACAACACGCACATGACGCCGCACGTGCCGAAGCGGCTCAAGGCCGCGGTGGCGGGACTGGCCACCTTCGTCGTGCACGACTTCACCGACGTTCCGGTGGAGGAGTGCGTACGGCGCGACGCCGAGCGGGACAGAGCGGTCGGCGAGGAGATCATCCGCCTCCTCGCCGACAAGCACGCCAAGGCCAGGCGAGGCGGCTGGCGGCTCACCGCGGAGTGGATGAACGACCAGCCCCGCGTCGAGCCGTACCTCGCCGACCCGGCGCTGCCCGCGGCGGTCATGTGCGACATCGACGGCACGCTCGCCCTGCGGGGCGACCGGGGTCCCTTCGACTTCACCCGCTGCGAGGAGGACCTGCTCAACGAGTCGGTGCGCGGCGCGCTGCGTTCCTTCCGCAGCGCCGACGGCGACGTCGTCGTGCTGCTCTCGGGCCGCGGCGAGGAGCACCGCGGCCGCACGGAGGCGTGGCTGCGTGCGCACGACGTCCCCTACGACGAGCTGTGGATGCGTGCCGCCGGTGACGGCCGCCGCGACGACGTGGTGAAGGCCGAGCTCTTCGACCGTCATGTGCGCCACCGCTTCGCGGTGCGGGTCTCCCTCGACGACCGCGACCGCGTCGTCGCCGTGTGGCGCCGGATGGGGCTGCCGACCTGGCAGGTCAACTACGGCAGCTTCTGACCGGCGCTTCCCGGCTCCGCGGACGCCCGGACGCCTGCTCGCCGGCCGCCCGCGCGCCGGCCGCTGGTAAACTGGGGGCACGCTTCGACACCGCCGGGGCCCGTACCGAGGGGTACGGGCCCCGGCGCGTTCCGGGCGTCAGACCAGGAAGGCTCCCCCATGAACGCGCAGCTGCCGGAACCCGAGCTCCCGCAGGCCGGCAGGCTCCGCCGGGCGACGGCTCCGGACGACGATCCGTCCACGCCGGACGCGGTGTCCCCCGGCTTGCCGCCGGCCGCGTCCTTCGACGCGCTCGGGCTGCCCCCGGCTCTGGTGGAGACGATGAACGGCCTGGGCGTGACGGAGCCCTTCCCGGTCCAGGCTGCCACCCTCCCCAACGCGCTGGCCGGGCGTGACGTCCTCGGACGGGCGCGGACCGGCTCCGGCAAGACGCTCGCCTTCGGTCTGGCGCTGCTCGCGCGGACGGCGGGCGTGCGGGCGGAGGCGAAGCGGCCGCTCGCCCTGGTGCTGGTGCCCACCCGGGAACTCGCACAGCAGGTCGGCGAAGCGCTGGAGCCGTACGCGCAGACGCTGAAGGTGCGGCTGGCGACGGTGGTCGGCGGCCTGTCCATCAACCGTCAGCAGGCGCAGCTGCGGGCCGGCGTCGAGGTGGTCATCGCCACCCCGGGGCGGCTGACGGACCTGGTCTCCCGGCGCGACTGCCAGCTGAACCACGTGCGGATCACGGTCCTGGACGAGGCCGACCAGATGTGCGACCTGGGGTTCCTGCCGCAGGTCTCGGACCTTCTGGAGCAGATCCCCGCCGACGGGCAGCGGCTGCTGTTCTCGGCCACGCTCGACCGCAATGTCGACCAGCTGGTGCAGGACCACCTGCACGACCCGGTCGTCGTGTCGGTCGACCGGATCGCGGGCTCGGTCGCCACGATGGACCACCACGTCCTGAACGTCCACGCCGCCGACAAGTACGCCACCGCCACCGAGATCGCCGCGCGGGACGGCAGGGTCCTGATGTTCCTGGACACCAAGGCCGGCGTGGACCAGTTCACCCGCCACCTGCGCGCGGCCGGCGTCCGAGCCGCCGCCCTGCACAGCGGGAAGTCGCAGCCGCAGCGCACGCACACCCTCGCCCGGTTCAAGGAGGGCGAGATCACCGTGCTGGTGGCCACGAACGTCGCGGCGCGGGGCATCCACATCGAGGCGCTCGACCTCGTCGTCAACGTCGACCCGCCGGCCGACGCCAAGGACTATCTGCACCGTGGCGGGCGCACCGCGCGCGCCGGGGAGTCCGGGCGCGTGGTCACCCTGGTCACCCCCGGCCAGCGGCGCGACGTGAACCGGATGATGTCCGAGGCCGGCATCCGGCCCACGACCACGCAGGTGCGCTCCGGCGAGGAGACGCTGACGGCCATCACGGGGGCGAAGCGCCCGCCGGCCGGGACGAAGACCGGTGGCGGCAACGCCCCCTTCCGCGGCCTCGGCACCCGTCCCGGCCGCCCCGCCAAGGAGTCCCGCAAGGCCGCGGAGGCCCGCAAGGCGGCGGAGGCCCGGGCCGCGGCCCGGGTGCGCAAGGGCCGCTGACGCCGGACGGACGGCCCTCCCCCGCGGGACCGTCCGCCCGGCGCGCGGGCGCGAGGCCGACGGACCGGGCGCGGACGCGGGTCAGCTGATCCGAACGGTCTTTCCGGGCCGCCGGGCTCATACGAACGCCTCGCCCGCACCGTCTCTCGGACGAGCCACCCGTGCGGCGCGCATCTAATCCGGCCAAGTGCCGCCGCGGGCGGGAACCGACGGGCCGCCGTGTCCGCCCCGGCGCCCGGCCCGCGCGAGGGCGTGCCCGCTGCGGCGCACCGGCCGGATCCGGCCAGGCGGCCCGGCGCCCGGCGTCCTCCGAACGACGCCCGCCGATATCGTTGGCGCGCTCCGCGGTGCGGGAACGGTACAGCGATCGGGGACTCATGCTCGAGGTACGTCTACTCGGTCCGGTCGAGGTGTGGGAAGGCAACCGGCGGGCCCCGCTCGGTGGGGTCAGGCCGCTGGCCGTGCTGTCCGCGCTCGTCGTCCACCTCGGGCAGGTGCTCTCCACCGAACGGCTCGTGGACTTCGTCTGGGACGAGCAGGCTCCCGCGACGGCCGGCGCCCTCGTCGCCACCCATGTCTCCGCGGTCCGCCGCGCGCTGGCCCGTGTCGGCGGGGCCGAGGCGATCCGGACCCGGCCGCCCGGCTATCTCGCCGAACTCGACCCCTCCCAGGTCGACGCCCGCCGGTTCGAGCACCTGCTCACGGCGGGCCGGGCGTCGGCCGCGGGCGGTCGCCCCGGCGAGGCAGCCGACCTGCTGGCCTCGGCGCTGGGACTCTGGCGGGGACAGGAGGCCCTCGAAGGCCTCGGCCAGTCGTTCGCCCGGATCGAGGCGGCACGGCTGGCGGAACTGCGCCTCGTCGCGCAGGAGGAGTCCTTCGGACTGCAGCTGACGCTCGGACGCGCGGACCGGACGATCGCACCGCTCCTCGCGCACGTGGCCGCCCACCCCCTCAGGGAGCGGCCGCGCGGCCAGTTGATGACGGCGTTGTTCCGCACCGGCAGGGTCTCCGACGCGCTGCGCACGTACCAGGAGGGCCGTGCGGCACTGCGCGAGGAACTGGGCATCGACGCCGGTCCTGAACTACGGGCCCTGCACAAGGCGGTACTGACCAACGACACCGCTCTGCTGGGCGCGGACGCCGCGTCGCCCGCCCCGCAGCCGGCCGGGCTCGCGAAGGCGCGGCAGGCGGTCGGTCCTCCCGTGCCGTCTCCCGGGCAGGCCGCGCGCCCGGCGCCCGCTCCCTCCCATCTCCCGCCCGACATCGCCGACTTCGTCGGTCGCACGCGGCAGATCCAGTGGGCCGACGCGCTGTTGCGCGGTGTCGACGACGCCGAGCGCACCGCGCCGCCGATCGGCGTGATCTCCGGACGCTCCGGTACCGGCAAGACCGCGCTGGCCGTGCACGTCGGTCACCGCGCCGCCGAACTCTTCCCCGACGGACGGCTGTTCATAGACCTGCGGGCCGCCGACACCGCGCCGCTGCAGCCCACCGACGCGCTCGCCCGGCTGCTGCGGGCCGTGGGCGCCGACCCCAAGACGCTGCCCGGATCCGCCGAGGAGCTCACGGGCCTGTACCGCACCCACATCGGGCACCGGCGGATCCTGCTGCTCCTCGACAACGCCGCCGGCGAGGCGCACGTACGGCCCCTGCTGCCGCCGGGCCCCGGCTCGGCGGTGCTCGTGACCAGCCGCCGCAGGCTGGTGGCCCTGGAGGGCGCGGCCCACCTGGACCTGACCGTGCCGGACGGGGAGGAGGCGCTGGAACTCCTGCGGCGCGTGGCGGGCCGGGAGCGGACCGGCGCGCAACCCGAGCGGGCGGCCGAGATCGTCGCGCTGTGCGGACGGCTGCCGCTGGCCGTGCGCATCGCCGGAGCCCGGCTGGCCGCCCGCCCGCACTGGGCGCCGGGGCAGCTCGCCGGACGGCTGCGCGACGAACGTCGCCGGCTGAACGAACTGCGCGCCGGGGACCTGGAGTTGCGCACCAGCCTGGAGCTCGGCTATGCCGACCTCGACCCGCAGGAGCGCCGGGCGCTGCGCCGGCTCGCCCTGCTCGACCTGCCCGACTTCGCGGGCTGGATCGCCGCTCCCCTGCTGGACATCGACACCGAGGACGCCGAGGAGGCGGTGGAGCGGCTGGTGGACTGCCACTTCATCGACGTCATCGGCGTGGACGACACGGGCCGCAACCGCTACCGCATCCACGACCTGGCCCGTGAACACGCCCGTGAGCGCTGTCTGTCCGAGGAGAGCGCGGAGCAGCGCGAGGCGGCCGTGCTGCGCCTGGTGGGCTGCTGGCTGGGGCTCGCCAAGAAGGCGGCGGCGCGCGGCCCGGGCGGCGCGGTCCGGTACTTCCCGCAGCCGGCGACCGTGCACCCCCTCGACGCGGACACCGAGGAGTCGTTGCTGGAGCGGCCCGCGGCCTGGTTCGCCGCCGAACAGGCCTCGCTGTTGGCGGCGGTGGAGTACTGCGCCGGCCACCGGCTGGACCGGCCGGCCCGGGACCTGGCCGGGGCGCTGATCGCGAGTTCGGCCGCGCTGTACAACCAGTTCGACGCCTGGTCCCGCTCGCACACCGCGGCCATCGCGGCGGTGCGCCGCAGCGAGGACGGCGAGGGCGAGGCATGGCTGCTCAACGGCCTGGGCCAACTCTGTTACGAGCAGGACGAGTTCGAGGATTCGTACGCCCGGTTCAGCGACGCCCTGCGCTTGTTCGAGGAGCACGGGGGTCCGTCGCAGGGCGCGGCGGTGGCGCTCGCGGGAATGGGCACGGCCCGGCGTGAGCAGGCCCGGTACGCCGAGGCGCTCCGGTTGCTCGACGCGGCGCTCGACCGGTACGGGCCGGACGCCGCGCGCGGTGCCCGGGCCCGCGTGCTGTACGGCATCGGGTACGTGCACCGGGAACAGGGAAACGGTCCGCAGGCCTGGGAGGCCCTGACCCGGGCGCTGGAGCTGTACCGCGCACAGGCCGACCGGCACGGCGAGGCGCTCACGCTGCGGTCGCTGGCCCTGTGTCACCGGGCGGAGGGCGCGCTGGAACAGGCCGAGCCGCTGCTGCACGACGCGCTGCGGATCTTCACGGGCCTGCGGGACACGTTCGGCGTCATGTACGCCGAACAGTCGCTGGCCAAGGTGGAGGTGCGGCAGGGCCGGCTGGAGGAGGCGGCCGTCCGGCTGGGCCGGTGCCTCGAGGTGGCGCACGAGCGACAGGACCGGTTCGGCGAGGCGCTGGTCCTGCGCACCCTGGGCGAACGGCATCTGGCGGCGGCCGAACCCGACCGCGCCCGGGAGCCGTTGGAGCGGTCGCTGGCGGGCTGGGAGGCGCTGCGGCTGCCGCTGTGGCGGGCCCGCACGGTCTGGGACCTGGCGCAGGTGTGGTCGGCGGACGGCGACGAGGCCCGCGCGCGGGCGGCCCGGTCCGAGGCGATCACGGTCTTCCGGGAGCTGGACTGCCGTGAGGCGCGGGAGCGGGCCGTCGACGCGCAGTAGTCCGGCGCCGCCGCAAAAGACCTGGTCGAGTGCTTGCAGGCAACCTGCAGAGCATTTGCAGCGGCCCGGGGGACGCTTCTCTCGTGACCGACATCATCACGCTCTCCGACCCTCGGGTCGCCGCCGTCGCGCAGGACGAATGCGGTGAGCCGCTCGTCGACCTGCGCGCCGGCGGCGGCCTGCGGCTCGACCACCGGCAGGCCGACGACGACGGCAGCTACGCCCATCTGAGGTCGGGCGCGCTGCGGCGGCTCGTCCTGGCGCAGCGCATGCTGCCGGCCGGCGTCCGGTTCCTGGTGGTGGAGGGGTACCGGCCGCCGGACCTCCAGCGGCGCTACTTCGAGCAGTACGCGGCGACGATGCGACGGGCGCATCCCGGCGCGGCGCCCGAGCGGATACGGGAGCTGGCGAGCGCCTACATCTCCCCTCCGGAGGTCGCACCGCACGTCAGCGGCGGAGCGGTCGACCTGACGCTGTGCGACCGGGACGGCCGCGAGCTGCCGCTGGGCACCGATGTCAACGCGACCCCGGAGGAGAGCGCGGGCGCCTGTCGCACCGAAGCTCCCGGCATCGCGGCCGAGGCGCGGGCGAACCGGGCGCTGATGGCACGGGCTCTGACGGCGTCCGGGTTCGTCAACTACCCGACCGAATGGTGGCACTGGTCCTACGGCGACCGGTACTGGGCCCTGCTGCTCCGCGCCCCGGCCGCCCGCTACGGCCCCGCCGCCCCGCCCCGCCCGACGGCCTGACCACCTCGGGCACGGCACGGCACGGCGCACGACACATCCGACCGAGGGGGAGAAGAAGTGGAGATCAGCAACGCGTCCTGTCCGCCGCCACCGTGCGCGGACCACGAGCACATGAGTCCGGGAGAGTTCGACGCCTCCTTCACGGCCGACATGCCGCGGCTGCGCAGACGGCTCCTGGCGCTGACGGGCAATCCGCACGACGCCGACGACCTGCTCCAGGAGACGTATGTGCGGCTCTCCCGGCGAGCCCGAGCCCAGAACCTGACCCAGCAGCAGCATCCGTACGCCTACCTGTGCGCCGTCGCGGCCAACCTGCTGCGCGACTCCTGGACCCGGCCCTCCCGGCGCGAGCACACCACGGACCGGCTGCCCGAGTCCGGCTGGGACGGCGGACTCGGCGTCTACGAGGCGTCCGCGACGGCGCTCGCGCTGCTGCGCGTGCTGTCCGAGAAGGAGGCCGCCGCGGTGATTCTCGTGGATCTGGAAGGCCTCAGCCACGACACTGCCGCAGAGCGGCTCGGCACGCACCGCGGCACGGTCCAGCGCAACCGCATGCGCGGCCTCGCCAAGATGCGCGCAGCGCTCGTCCGCTAGCCGCACTCGTCCGCCAGCCGCGTGTCGCATCCCACGGGGGTGGGTGCGACACGCCCTTTCTCCCCGCCGTCACCGCAGACGCCGGTGACGTCACGTCGACGAAGGAAGAGTTCCTTGAAGATCACCAGCACGCGCCGCCGGACCAGCGGCGCGATCCTGGGCGCCTCGGTTCTGGCCCTCTCCGCGTTCTTCTCCGCCCCGGCCCACGCCGCGCCCGACGCCTCCTGCGGCGTCCTCGCGCCGGGCGCGACGGCCACCGCCCAGGCCGCCGTGTCCGCGGCCTGTTCCCAGATCGGTGTCTGGTACAGCTGGGGCGGCGGCCACGGCGCCACGCCGGGCGCCACCTACGGCTACTACGACGGCTCGGACCCCGACAGCGCGCACGACAACGAACGCAAGGGCTTCGACTGCTCCGGCCTGATGCGCTACGCGTACTACCAGGCGACCGGCAAGGACCTGCTCAACGGCACGGCCGACGACCAGTTCCACAGCTCTCAGGCCTCCGCCCGCTTCTCCGCCGCGCAGGGCACCGCGCCGTTGCTGCCGGGCGACCTGATGTTCTGGGGAACCGGGCACGTCCACCACGTGGCCATGTATCTGGGCGGCGGGCAGATGGTCGAGGCGTACGAGTCGGGCACGCACATCCGGGTCGCGCCGGTCCGCACCGGAGGTGACTACGCCGGCGCGATCCGGATCAACGGGTCGGGCACCCCGACCCCGCCGCCCGCGGACGGCGGCACGACCTTCGAGACCTGGGGCACGGGGGTGCGCACCCACTCCACGCCGAGCGTGCGCTCCTCGGTCGTGGACACCTTCGCCGGGCCGACGCAGGTGTCGGTGCAGTGCCAGGAGCACGCGGAGACCGTGTCCGCCGAGGGCTACACGAACGACATCTGGTCCAAGCTGGATGACGGCTCGTGGCTGACCAACATCTACATCAAGGGGCCGGCCGAGCTGCCCGGCATCCCGGACTGCGGCGGCAGCAGCACCCCGCCGCCGACCGGTGGCAGCACGGCGCACCAGACCTGGGGCACGGGGGTGCGCACCCACGGCGAGCCCAACGTCAACGCCGCGGTCGTCGACTACTTCGCGCAGCCGACCACCGTCAACGTGGTGTGCCAGGCACACGCCCAGGAGGTGACGGCCGAGGGCTACACCAACGACGCCTGGTCGAAGCTGACGGACGGTTCCTGGCTGACCAACATCTACCTCAAGGGCCCGGCCTGGCTCTCCGACGTCCCCACCTGCTGAGGCCACCGCCCCGGGGCTGCGCCCGGCCCGCGGGTCGCCGGCGGACGCCCGGAGGCCGTGCCGTCGGCCGGAAGGCCGCAGGGCCGATCGGCGCGGACCCGGCGCGCCTCGGGCGTCCGGGCGGCCGCTGGTGGAGGATCGCCGGGCGGCGGCCCGGGAGGGGCTCCGCCCGGTACCGCCCCACCGAGTGAAGAGGTCCGCCATGAGACCGTTCGGCGCCCCGCCGTTCGACGACCCCCGCTGCGGCGATCCCCGCTGCGGCGATCCCCGCTTCGACGACCCGCCGTCGGCGCCCCTCGCCGGCCGGTCCCGCGGACCCGTCAGGATCGGCGGGCAGGTCAGGACCGACGGCGGTCCGCGGACCGCGCCATGACCGCCGCTCGGCACGGGGACGCGGTCGGCGACGGCCGATACGGCGAGGCCGTCTTCCGGCCGGAGCAGGCGGGCGAGGGCGAACGCGTCGACTTCGGCGCGCTCGCCTACGACGACATCACCATGGCGCGGCTGCGGGCGCTCGGGGTCGGGCCGGGCTGGCACTGCCTCGACGTGGGGGCCGGCACCGGCACGGTCTCCCGGCGGCTGCTGGAGGAGGCCGGGGTGGCGAGCGTGCTCGCCGTGGACCGTGACACCCGCTTCCTGGACGCTCGGCCTACGCCGGGGCTCGACGTGCTGGAGGCCGACATCACCGACCCGCAGTCCGTGCCGGGCCGGTTCTCGCTCGTCCACGCCCGTTTCGTGCTGATGCATCTGCCGGCGCGTGACCGCGTGCTCGGCACTCTGACCGAACTCGTCGCGCCCGGCGGCCTGTTGATGCTCAGCGACGCGGTCGACCTGACGAGCGACCTGACGCCCGGCACGCCGTACAGCACGGCGATGCGCGCGATGTGGCAGGGGCTGCGGGACACCATCGGCACCGACGTCTCCTGGGTGCCGTCGTATCCGCGGCTGCTGCGCGGGGCGGGGCTCGTCTCCGTCGCCGCCGAGATCCGTGTGCCGCCGCTGACGCCGGGCAGTCCCCTCAGCCGCTTCTGGGCGGACACCTGGGAGCGCAGCAGGGCGGCGATGCTCGCCACCGGGCTGGTCGACGACGCAGCCGTCGACGCGGCGGTCCGGTACCTGGGCTCCGACGACTGCGCCGCGCTGTCCGCCGGCATGCTCACCGCCTGGGGACGCAGACCGCGGGAGAGCCGGTGAGAGCGGGCCGTCGCGGCCTGCCGCACGCCGGCCGGGCACCGTCAGCGGAACCGCGGGTCCGAACCGCTCAGGGCTCCAGGCCGCAGCGGCAGGCCAGCGCCCTCAGGCGGGCGGGTTCGCGCCGAGCCGCTGCCGGATGCGCGAGGTCGAGTGCCGTCCCCGCGCGGACGGTGAGGTACACGGCGTCCTCGCGGGCCTCGGCGTCGAGACCGGGCGCGGCGCGCAGCCGGCGGCGCGGAGGACGTGAACGCCGGTCAGGCGTCGGCTCCGGCGTTCACCACGGGGCCACCGTGGTCGGGGCCGTGCCAGTCCAGACAGAGGACGGTGGCGTCGTCTCTCACGTGGCCGCGGCAGGCCAGGGAGACCTCCTGGACCAGTGTGCGCACCACCTCGCGCGGATGCTCGGACGCCGTGTCGCGCAGGAGCGCGGCCAGATCGACCGCTTCCGCCTGGCGTTCCTGCATGCCGTCGGTGTAGAGCAGGAGTCGGTCGCCGGGGCGCAGGTCGACGTCCTGCATCAGGTACGGACCCTGCCCGACGACGCCGAAGGGCAGGTTCACGGTCAGGCGCAGTGCCTCCACCGTGCCGTCGCGCATCCGCAGCGGCCAGGGGTGGCCGGCGTTGACGAGCTGTGCGCCGGTGCCGTCCAGCGCGATGCGCAGCAACTGCCCGGTGGCGAAGGTCCGCCGGCCGTGGTCGAGGAGTGCCTGGTGGGTCTGGCGGGCCTGTTCGGCGAGGTCCACCCCGGCGCGCCGGGCGCCGCGCGAGGCGTTCACCAGGAGGGTGGCCATGAGCGAGGCGTCGACGTCATGGCCCATGGCGTCCGTGATGGAGAGGTGCAGGGCTTCCTGGTCGAGGGAGTAGTCGTAGGTGTCGCCGGCGATGTCGGAGGCCGGGACCAGGGCCCCGGCGAGGGTGAACTCGGCGGCCTCGCAGGAGGGCGCCGAGGGCAGCAGCTGACGTTGGATCTCGGCGGCCAGGCTCACCGAGGTGGTGCGGTTGCCCCAGTGGTAGAGGTCGGTGAACCGGCGGTCGGTGACGATGATGTACGCCAGCGCGTGCGCCACCTCCTCCACCTGCTCCAGGACGTCCTCCGTGACCTCGGTGAGGAACAGCTCCAGGACGCCGATGGCGTCGCCGCGGTTCGTGACGGGGGCGAGCACCCGCTGCCCCTGGTCGCTCTGCGGCGCCCGCACCAGCTTCTGGGTGCGCAGGACGTCGTCGTAGACGCCGCTGCCGGCGAGAGGGACCTGACCGGTGCGGTGCCCGTCCCGTCCGGCCGTCTTGTCGCTGACCCGCAGCAGGCGCCGGCCGACGACGTCGAGGAAGAGGAACGACACGTAACGCGCGCCGAACCGGTCGCGCAGATTGCGCGCCACGACGTCGAGGGAGCCTACCGGCGCGGCGTCCTCCGCGGCGGCGAGCACCTCTGCGAGTCCGATTCGGTCACGTGTCACTGTCTCCTCCTGGGTCACGGACTCTCCTTCCCTCGGACACGCGTGCCTCACGTCCGGGACGGAGATGCCGCGGGCTCGACGACGTCGGGGCATGCGCGCTCCGTCCGACGGCGGCGCCGCTTGGTGGGCGAGTGAGCACTTGCCTACCATGGGCGCCACGGCGGAGGACGTCTTCACGCCGTCGGCCGACCCCGCCCGCCGGCTCCTGGCCGTCCTGGGACGGGCGGGCCTGACGGTCTCCCGGCGCGAGGTCCGCTACAGGTTCCACGATCCGGACACCGAACCCCTTGAGCGCATCGCGACCCGGTGGCTCAGGCCCGACCCACGGGAGAGCACCCCATGAGGATCCACCTTTCCAGCGTCTTCGTCGACGACCAGGAGGCGGCGCTGCGTTTCTACACGGACGTGCTGGGCTTCGTGAAGAAGCACGACGTCCCCCTCGGCGAGCACCGATGGCTGACCGTGGTGTCGCCGGAGGATCCCGGCGGCACCGAACTGCTGCTCGAGCCCTCCGGCCATCCCGCGGTACGTCCGTACAAGACGGCGCTGGTCGAGGACGGCATCCCCGCCACCTCCTTCGCCGTGGACGACGTGCGGGCGGAGTACGACCGGCTGCGCGGGCTCGGGGTGCGCTTCACCCAGGAGCCGCTGGAGATGGGCCCGGTCACCACCGCGATCCTGGACGACACCTGCGGCAACCTGATCCAGCTGGTGCACAGCGAGTAGCCCGCGGCGCGTACGGAGCGAACAACCCGACAGCCGGGCGGTGACCGCGGCACAGCCCCTGACCGCCTGTCACGCCCGCCGCGGTCCCATGTCGTTCAGGGCGCCAGGGCGCCCTCGCCCCGGCGCCCCCTGTGTGGGCCGAGGCGACGCCGGTGCCCGTGCGGCAATCCCGCCGCCGGAGGCCCCGCCTCGGAGCGCTCGGCGCTTTCCGGAGTCAGGACGCCGCGCTCTTCTCGGCCAGTTTCTGGAACTCGCCGAGGTCGTAGTTGGCGAGCACCGAGTCGAGATGGGTGAGCGCGCCGAGATGCTCGACGAACCCCTTCGGGTCGTATTCGATCTGCACCGTCACGCGGCTCGCGGTGTCGCTCAGCCGGTGGAAGGTGACCACGCCCGCGTGCTCGACGCCCTCCACGGTGTGCCAGGCGATGCGGTCCTGTGGGACGACCTCGGTCAGTTCGGCCACGAAGTTCTTGTCCGCGCCGGGCAGTTGCAGCTGCCAGGCGAAACGGCGGCCGTCCAACCGCTCCACCAGACGTACATGGCTCAGGAAGGACGGCCACCGTGTCACATCGCTCCACAGCCCCCAGGCGACGCTGACGGGGGCTTCGACATCGACGGTCTCCACAAGGGACGCGGACATGGGCACCTCTCCCGGTCGGGGTTCGGGGCCGGTCCCCGAAACTCGCAGTGTGCGAAGCGGATACCCGCGCCGCCGCGGCGCACACGGTGGGACGAGGCCGGGCACCGGGACCGGCGCCCGCCGGCGGATCAGGGCGAGGTGGAGGACGTCGAGACTGCGGAATGCGGTCCGCCGTCCTGGGCGCGCAGCTGGTCGTTGATGCGCTGGGCCTCTTCGAGCTGGTCCTCGAGGATGACGATGCGGCAGGCCGCCTCGATCGGGGTGCCCTGGTCGACGAGTTCGCGGGCCCGGCCCGCGACGCGCAGTTGGTAGCGGGAGTAGCGGCGGTGTCCGCCTTCGGAGCGCAGGGGGGTGATCAGTCGGTGTTCGCCGAGGGCTCGCAGGAAGGCGGGGGTGGTGCCGAGCATCTCGGCGGCCCGGCCCATGGTGTAGGCGGGATAGTCGTCGTCGTCGATGGGGGCGACGGATGGGGTACTGCGAGGGGGCATAGACCTCTTCTTCCAAAAGACGCGTCGGGGGGCCCGGGTGCCATGCCGGCACCCGGGCCCCGAGCCTTCAACACCATCTGCCGGCCGACTTCGCCGGTATTTTGTTCCGCAGGGTGCACCCGGGAGGGTGCGGCTGCGGGGATCGCGGATGCGTGACCGGGGACCACCTTCCAATCCGGGGCCTGCGGTACCCGGGCGGACTGCTTCCTCGCCCGGGCGATCCTGATGGCGTGCGCTCCTTACCTTCGGTTGATCGGTTGCACTGCTGGATACCGCGGATACTGCTCACGACCCGCATGGGGCCGAGTCCTGCTGGTCATGCATACGCGGCAGGTTCGTATCGGCCGCGTCCTCTTCTTTCGACTTTCCGAGTACGCCAAAAAACTCTAGCTCTGCAGCGAGCCCATGTCTACTCCGGCCACTACAGATTTTCTCCATGGCGATCACCCGGCCGGAGCGCGGGCGCCACCCTGCCGAGAGGCGTCCGCCGCCCCGCGGAAGCCCGGCCAACACCCGCCGGGAACTTCGCCGTTGACAAGCGTGGCTAATGTGATTAGCTTTTGGCTAACGGAATTAGCCTAACATCAGGGGATGCCATGACCGAGTACCTGGCCGTAGCCGACGGCACCATCGCTTACGAGGTGGCGGGGTCCGGGCCCCTGATCGTGCTCGCGCACGGCATGGGCGACAGCCGCGCCGCCTACCGGGGCGTCGTGCCCCCGCTCCTCGCGGCGGGGTACCGGGTCGCCGCCGTCGACCTGCGCGGCTGCGGCGAGTCGAGCGTCGACTGGCCGGACTGGAGCCGCACCGCCATCGCCGGTGATCTGCTCGCCGTCGTCCGCCATCTGGGCGGCCCGGCCGTCCTCGTCGGCCACTCCGTGTCCGGCGGCGCCGCCACCATCGCCGCGGCGCAGGACCCCTCCCTGATCACCGCCGTCGTCGAGTTGGCGCCCTTCACCCGCAAGCAGTCGCTGCGTCTCGGCGACCTTCGGGTGAAGCGTTTCCGGCAGAGCCTGCTGCGGCTGCTCGGCGCCGGCGTGTTCGGCAGCGTGCCGCTCTGGCGCTCGTATCTCGACATGGCCTACCCCGGTGTGAAGCCGGCGGACTGGGCCGAGCGGCTCGGCCTCATCGAATCCCGGCTGCGTGAGCCGGGCCGGATGAAGGCCATGCAGGCGATGGGCCGCAGCGCCCCCACCGACGCGGGCGCGCGGCTCGGCGCCGTCCGCTGCCCGGTCCTGGTCGTGATGGGCACGCTCGACCCCGACTGGGCCGACCCGCACGCCGAGGGTTCGGCGATCGTCGACGCGCTGCCGTCCGGCCTCGGCAGGCTCGAGATGATCGAGGGCGCGGGGCACTACCCCCACCACCAGCTGCCCGACCAGGTGGCTTCGCTGGTCCTCGCCTTCCTCCGGTCGGACGCCGCTCGTGCCTAGGGCCGGCCTGGACCGGGCCGCCGTGGTCACGGCAGGCGCCGCCCTGGCCGACGAGGTGGGCCTCGACCGGCTGACGATGGGGCTGCTGGCCGAGCGCGTCGGCGTGCGCACCCCGTCCCTGTACAAGCACGTGGGCGGCCAGGAAGACCTCAACCGCGGTATCGCGGTCCTGGCCCTGGGCGAGGCCGCCGACGCCGTCGGCGTCGCGGTCCAAGGGCGCGCGGGCCGTGACGCCCTGGCGGCCGCGGCGCGCGCCTTCCGCGCCTTCGTCGTGGAGCACCCCGGCCGGTATGCCGCCACGATCGGCGTGGAACCGTCCGGACCCGACGATCCGCTGGCCGCCGAGGGCCGGCGGCTGCTGGACGCGTTCACCGCGGTCCTGCGCGGCTACGAGATCGCCGGGTCCGACGTGGACCACGCCCTGCGCATGCTCCGCAGCCTCTGCCACGGCTTCGCCACGCTGCAGTCGGCCAACGGCTTCCAGTGGAGCGCCGACGTCGACGAGAGCTTCGAGTGGCTGATCGCCTTCACCGACCGGGGCCTGCGCGCCGGCTGAGCGCTCCGCCGTCAGCCGCCACCGCGTACTTCCTTCTTCCTTGCGCGTGCCGCGCGGCCGGCGGCCCGCAAGTAGGCTTCACCTCCAACCGGCGTGACGGGGGACGGAGCACATGACGGCTGAGACGGCACAGCGGTGGGGGTCGGCACTCGACGCGGTCGTGGTGTACGCGCAGGGGGCGCTCTGCCGCCGGCTGGCCCGGGGCAGCGTGCCGCCGGACGGCCGGGTCCGGGTGACGGGCCTGCCGCGTTCGCTGGACCCGGGATCCCTTCGGGCCCGGGTCACGGGCGCCCGCGCGGCACGCGTGGTCGAGGCGCGCGTGGAGGTCGAGGCCGAGCCGCTCGACGACGCCGGGTCGAACGCGTTGCGACGCGAGGTGGAGCGGCTGCGCGAGGAGTGGACGGCGGCGCAGGGTCGCCGGGACCGCCAGCTGGGTCTGATCGAGGAGGTCGGGGCTCTGCGCCCGGTCCCGCCCGCGCGCAGACGGGAGGACCCGCACCGCCGCACCCCCGTGGACGCCTGGCTGGGGCTCGCCGAGTTCGTCGACGAGCGGCTGACCCGCCTGCACGCCCGTCTCGTCGAACTGGAGGAGGCGCTGGAGCGCGCCGAGCACGCGTTCCTGCTCGCCTCCGACCGGCTCGACCGCGCTTCCACCGACGCACCGCCCGCGCAGGTGCGGACGACGGTCTCGGCGGTCCTGACGTTCGACGTCTCCTCCGGTCCGACGACGGCCGCGGAAGCCGAGACGGGGACAGGGACCGAGGCAGAGGCAGGAGCCGAGGTGGAGGCAGGAGCCGAGGTGGAGGTGGAGGTGGAGGTCGAGTACACGGTGCCGGGCGCCGTGTGGGCGCCGGCCTACCGGCTCGGCCGGCGTCCGGGCGACGGCGGCGGCCGCCTGGTGCTGCGGGCCTCCGTCGCCCAGCGCACCGGCGAGGACTGGACCGGCGTGCGCATCGCCCTGGCCACCGCCGACCTGCGGCGCCGTACCGATCTGCCCAGACTTCGCTCGATGCGCATCGGACGCCGTCAGCCCTCCCCCGCGCCGTCCGGCTGGCGCGAGCCGCCGACGGGTCTGGCCGACCTGTTCGCCGGCTACGACGGGGCAGACACCCGTACCGACCCGGCCCGCGCCGCCGCGCCCGGCGGCTCCATGGCGGTGGGCCAGGGCCGGCCGGTCGCGGCCGGCGCGCCGACGGGTTACGGCGCTCCCCCCTCCGTGCCGCTGCCCGGCAGCGCCTACCCGGAGGCCTTCGGCGGCGGCTCGGCCGATCTCGCGGCGCCGCCCCGCTCCCGCCCGGGGCCGGGCGGCGGAGCACGTGAGCGGACCGGCGGCATGCCGCCGGCGGCCCCCGCCGCCATGGCCTCGGCGCCCTCCGGCCGGGCGGCGGCGCCACCGCCCCCCGCGCCCGCGGCCCCCGGCTCGGCCGCCCCGAAGAGGGCGGCGCCGGCGGCCGGTCCGCCGCAGCCGAGCGGCGCCGAGCTCGACTACCCGGCGCTCGTCCTGAGCGGCCCCGACGACCAGGGGGCCCGCCGCGGCAGGCTGTTCCCCGACGCTCCCCACGACCCGGTGGCGGCCGAGTACCGTCGCCGCGCCGAGGCGGTGACCGCGCTGCCGCTGCCCGGCCACGCGGTGCCGCCCCGCGTGTCGGCCGGCTCCTTCGACCACCGCTTCGACGCCGTCGCCCGCGCCGACATCCCCTCGGACGGCGCCTGGCACACCGTCACCGTCGGCGAGATCCCGGTCGGACTGCGCACCGAGTACCTGTGCGTGCCGTCCGTGGAACAGACGGTGTACGGCACGCTGGTGCTCTCCCACTCCACCGACCAGGCGCTGCTGGCCGGCCCCGTGGAGGTCGTCGTCGGGGACGAGTTCCTGCTGACCGCCGCGCTGCCCACGCTCGCGCCGGGCGGTGTGTGCCGGGTGGGGCTCGGCCCGGCCGAGGGCATCCGGGTCACCCGCCGCACCACGGTGCACGAGTCGACCTCGGGGCTGCGCAACTCCACCACGGTGCTCGATCACCGCGTCCACGTGGAGCTGGCCAACCGCCTGGCCGGACCGGTCACCGTGGAGGTCCGCGAGCGGGTCCCCGTCACGTCCGACGCCGACGTGCGCATCGAGGAAAGGGCCGACTGGTCGGTCCCCCACGACGACGCCGACGCCGAGCACCACGCCCCCGGCGCCCGCGTCTGGCGGGTGGACCTGCCCGCCGGCGGCGTCACCGCCCTCGACGGCGGCTACGAGATCCGCATCCCGTCCGCCAAGGCCCTGGCCGGCGGCAACCGCAGGAGCTGACACAGCCCATGTCCACGGCACCGGAGCCGATCCCTCTCCCCGTCACCGCCGTCACCTGTCTGGAGGACCGCGCCCACGTCGAACGCACCGCCGAGCTCGCCCTGGAGGCGGGGGTCCAGCGGCTGCGCCTGGGCCCGGTCAGCGCGCTGGCCGTCGACCGTACGCTGCACGCCGAACTGACCGCCCCGCACGCGGCGACCGTGCTCGACGTGCGGATCGTGCGCAGCATGCGGCCGCGCGGGCCGCGGCCCTGCGACGACGACTCCGCCCTGCGACGCCGGCTGAAGGAACTCGAAACCGAGCTGGAGGACCTGGGCCGTCGGCGCGACCGACTGCTGACGCGCCTGGACGTGGTCGGCCGTCTCGCCGCCGATCTGCTGCGGGAGATCGGCGAAGGCGCCGGCTTCGGGGAGAGCGAAGGGCCCCGCTGGCATCGCGAACTGGACCGGGTGGACGCCGAACGCGCCTCCCACGACGAGCGACTGCGCGCCGTGGACGCCCGGTCGGCCGCCCTGAACGCCGAACTGGCCGAGATCCGGCGGGTCATGGAGCTCGCCGAGGAGGAACCGGCCGAGCTGATCGGCCACATCGAACTGACCGTCGAGGCCACGGCCGCCGGTCCGGCCGGGCTGCGGCTGAGCCACCTCACCCCGTGTGCGCTGTGGCGGCCCGTCTACCGGGCCGTGCTCGACGGCGACTCCCTCACGTTGGAGACCGACGCGACGGTCTGGCAGCGCACCGGCGAGGACTGGTCGGACGTCCGGCTGACGCTGTCGACGGCGCGCTCGGCGGCGGCGACCGGGCCGCCCCGGCTGGGCGAGGACCGGCTGACCCTTCAGGACCGCTCCTCGGCGGAGCGGCGCACGGTCGACGTCGAGCTGCGCGAGGAGGACGTCGCCGACCTCGGGCCCACTCCGGTGCTCGGCCTGCCGGGGGTGGACGACGGCGGCGAGGTCCGGGTGCTGAGCGCCCCCGCACCGGTGTCCGTGCCGGCCGACGGGCGTGCCCACCGGGTGCCGCTGTCCGCCTTCACCACCA
This sequence comes from Streptomyces rishiriensis, assembly GCF_003112535.1. Taxonomy (GTDB): domain Bacteria; phylum Actinomycetota; class Actinomycetes; order Streptomycetales; family Streptomycetaceae; genus Streptomyces; species Streptomyces rishiriensis. Next base: position 45,229 of record NZ_BEWA01000014.1, read on the forward strand.
CCGCCGGGATCGAGTACGCCTGTGCGCCCGAGCTGTCGCCGCTGGTCACCCAGGTGGTGCGGTTCGACAACCTGTCGGGCCACGCGCTCCTCGCCGGTCCCGTCGACCTGGTCCGCCACAGCGGGTTCAGCGGCCGCGGCGCGCTGGAGTTCACCGCGCCGGGCGCCCCCGCGGAGCTGGCCTACGGCAGCCGCGACGACCACCGGGTCACCCGGCGGACCGAGGAGACCCGCGACACCTCGGCGATCACCCAACGGACCCTGGTCACCCGCACGGTGCGGCTCCACCTGTCCCGGTTCTCCACCCCCGGCGAACACGGCGATCAGACAGTCGTGCTGCGCGAGCGGATCCCGGTCTCCGAGGTCTCGGCGGTGCAGACGCGTGTGCGGGAGGACGCCTGCTCCCCCGCCCCCGACACGGTCGACGCCGACGGCATCGCCCGCTGGAACCTCGTCCTCCCTCCCGGGGGCAGGCGCACGGTCACTCTGGTCTACGAGTTGTCGGCGAGCGCGAAGGTAAACGGGCTGTGATCCCGTCGGGCCGGCACCGCGTCCGCGCGAGGCGGAGGCGGTGCCGGGCCGAGGGGTCGCGGGACGCGGGACGCGCGTCGACGGGGCGACGGGGCGGCCTCAGTCGCCGATGCTCACCCGGAAGATCTTGTCCGATCCGTCCGCCGCGCCTCCGTTGTTGTCGCAGTTGGTCGTCGACAGCCACAGCTGGTCGGCTCCCGGCACCTTGGTGACGGTCCGCAGCCGGCCGTAGGCGCCGACGTAGTACGCCGTCGCCGTGCCGACGTTCTCCGTGTCCCCGTTGATCGGGATCCGCCACAGCCGCTCGCCGCGCAGCGACGCCATGTAGACGGTGTTGCGGACGATGGCGATACCGCTCGGCGAGGCCTCGGAGACGTTCCAGGTCTTCTTGGGGTTGGTCATGCCGGAGACGTCGCAGGCGCCTTCGCAGGTCGGCCAGCCGTAGTTGGCGCCCGGCTTGATCAGGTTCAGCTCGTCCTTGGAGCTGTTGCCGAACTCCGCTTCCCACAGCCGCCCGTTGCGGTCGAACGCGAGGCCCTGCGGATTGCGGTGGCCGTAGCTGTAGACGTAGGTGCCGAACGGGTTGCCGGGGGCGGCCTTGCCGTCCGTCGTCATGCGCAGGATCTTGCCGTTCAGGGAGTTCTTGTCCTGTGCCAGGTCGGGGGTCTGGGCCTCGCCGGTGGAGACGTAGAGGTAGCCGTCGGGGCCGAAGGCCAGCCGTCCGCCGTTGTGGTAGCGGTTCTTCTTGATGCCCTGGAGGAGAACCGTGTAGCCGGTCAGCGAGTTGCCGTCGTACGTCATGCGGACGACCCGGTTGCCCTCGGCCGCGGTGTGCATGAAGTACACGTAGTGGTCGGAGGCCCACCTGGGGTCGACGGCCACGCCGAGCAGTCCTCCCTCGCCGTTGGTGGTCACGGCGTTCGGCACCGTGCCCACCAGGGTCCTGGCTCCGTCCTTGGTCGCCTTCCAGACCCGGAAGTCGTCCCGTTCGGTCACCAGCGCGCTCTGTCCGTCGGGCATCCACTGGATGCCCCACGGGATCGTCCAGCCGCTGGAGACGGTGGCGATCGAGGACGGCACCCCGCCGTCGGCCGTGCACGCCTTCGTCCGGAAGGTGACCGTGTTGCCGGGCGGGGACACGTTTCCGGCCGCGTCCCGCGCCACCACGTTCAGGGTGTACGGGCTGTCGCAGGCGAGCCCGGTGAGCTTGGTCGACGTGCCGGTGACCGTCTTGTAGACGGTGTCGCCGCTGCGCACGTCGTAGCCCGTGACGCCCTTGTCGTCGGTCGACGCGCCCCACGTCAGCCCGGCGCTGTCCGCCGTGACGGCCGAGGCGCTGAGCGTTCCCGGCGCGGTGGGCGCGGTCGTGTCGGAGCTGGGCGCGGTCGTGCAGTCGACCACCGGGCTGGCCTGAGAGGTGTTGCCGGCCGCGTCCCGCGCGATGACGGTCAGGTCGTAGACGGTGTTCGGGCTCAGCCCCGTCAGCGTCTTCGAGGTGGCGTCGCCCGCGGCCTCGCCCAGTTTGTTGCCGTGTTCGTAGAGGTCGTACGCCGTCACGCCCACGTCGTCGGTCGAGGCGCCCCAGGACAGGGTGAGCCGGTCCTCGCCGATCGCGGAGCAGCTCGGCTGTCCCGGCCGGGTGGGCGCCTGGCCGTCGGCGGCCGCTCCGACCCCGATGCGGTCGAGGTTGGGTCCGCCGTTCGCCGTGGTGGCGGTCGCGCGGATCTTGTTGGCGCCCGCGCTCAGCGGCACGTCGACGGTCCTGGTCGCCCAGGTGTCCCAGTCGGCCGTCGCCGGGAACGAGACGCCCGCGGCGACGACCGTCCCGCCGACGGAGATGTCCATGGGCCGGTCGACGGACGTGCCGTTGGCGTAGCGCAGGGTGACGGACGCGGTCCCGGCGGCGGCCGCGGCGACCGTGAACTCCACGGCGGAGCCCTTGACGTTGGTGTAGTCCACGAACCCGGTGCCGGTGTACCCGGTGTGGTTGGTCGCGACGGCGCCCTGGGTGACGACGGCGTCCTCGGCCTGGTAGTCGGTGGCGGCGTGCGCAGGCCAGGAGGCCAGTCCGGCCAGCGGGAGCGCCATGACCAGGGAGAGGCCCCACGGCAGTGCTCTGATGGGTTTCACGGTTGTTCCCTTCAGCCCGTGTACTGGGCGAAGACCTTCAGGAAGTCGTACGGCTGTTGCGCGACGCCGCTGCAGGAGTCGCCGTCGGTCCCGGAGCCGCAGGCCCGGTCGCGGTTGACGGACCAGTAGGTGAGGCGGCCGATGTGGTGTTGCCGGGCGTAGGCGAGCATCGTCGTGAAGTCGGCGACGCGGACCCGTTCGCCGCTGTCGTCGGTCCTGCCGTTCATCGACGAGAGCCCGATGTGGGCGTAGGCGGCGGCATCGGTGTAGCCGTAGGCCGACCTGACCTTGCCCTTGAGACCCTCCATGGCCTGTGTGGTGAGCGTGCCCATGGTCGTGGCGCCGCCGCCGAAGTCGAACGGCATGATGCACCAGACGTCGTTCGCCAGACCGGAGTCGGCGGCCCGCTTGATCATGTCCACGCCGGTGGAGTCCGGACCGGAGGTCGTGGCGCCGAAGGTGATGACGGTCTTCAGTCCGGCGTTGTTCGCCTTGACGATCTTCAGCGCGTCGACGACCCGCTGCCGGACCGCGGCGCTGGACCACTCGGTGTTCTCGATGTCGATGTCGAGGGCCTTGAGGCCGTACGCCTTGATCACCTTCTGGTAGGCGCCCGCCAGCGCGGAGGCGCTGGAGCACTTCTCGCCGAGCTTCGCGCCGCTCCAGCCGCCGACGGAGACCATGACGTCACCGCCGGCCGCCCGGATCGCGTTGATCTTCGACTGGTCGTCGCCGCCGGTCAGCGGGCGCGAGCCGTCCCACTTCGGGTTGCAGCCGCCGTCGGAGAGGACGAACGCGAGGGTGAACCACCTGACGCCGGTCGCGGCCATCACCGAGGCCGGGGCGGGCGGGCTGCCCCAGCCGAGGTACTCGTAGGGGGCGACGGCCATGCCGGGTGCTGCGGCCCGGGTCTGCCGGGAGCCGGGCGCGTTCGGGGAGCCGGCCGGCTTCACCCGGATCAGCCGGGTCTCGCCGGGGCGCAGCGTCGCGGCGTAGGAGTCCGCGATCACGCCTTTGTGCGAGCCCGACCACAGGTCGGTGACGTCACCGGACCCGGTGAAGCCGACCTGCGACCAGTCCACACCGACCGAAGTGCTGCCGGACGTACCGGTGTTGAAGAGCGCCACGACGTACTGTCCGTCGCTCTCCCTCTTGCTCCACACCTGTGCGGCCCCGCTCTTCACGATGCGAGAGGCGGCCACGCCGTCCTGGTTCACGCCGATCAGCCGGTCGTTGGTCAGCATCGCCCTGTCGACGGCGTCGAGGTGGGTGAGGTCGGTGCCGAGCAGCAGCGGGGAGGCCGCCATCGCCCACAACGTGAAGTGGGAGCGGCGTTGGTCGGCGGTGAGGCCCACCTGGTCGCCGTTGCCGAGCTCCAGCGAGTCCAGGTCGTTCCAGCCTCCCGGTCCGGCGTACCGCTGCCAGGAGGCGGCCGAGTCGAAGCGCCCCGCCACGTGCGACCAGTCGGTCAGCGGATAGCCGCTGCCGTTGGCGCCCGGTCCGCAGTAGCACTCGACGTCGCCCTGGGTGCGCCAGCTGTTGGCGAGCCGACGCCACGTGGCGGCGTTCGCGATCGGCAGGTTGTTGGACAGGGCGTAGTTGACGGGCCGTCCGGTAGCCCGCAGTGCCGTGTCCCAGGCCTGCACGTCCGGGACGTCCGCGCTGCCCACGCCGTCGATCTTCAGGTAGTCGACTCCCCAGGAGGCGAACTGCTTCGCCCACGAGTTCACGAACTCCTGGGCGCCGGGCTTCCCGTAGTCGATGGAGTACATGTTCTTGCAGTTGTAGTTCTTCTCGGGCTTCGAGGTGTCCGCGATGTCCTTCGCGTGGTAGGAGGTGCCCTCGATCGGGGTGTTCCTGGTGACGGCGTTCCGGGCGATGCCGGGCGTGACGTAGAAGCCGAACTTCAGGCCCTTGGAGTGGACGTAGTCGGCCAGTTCCTTGATGCCGCCCGGGAACTTGGCCGTGTCCACGCTCCAGCGGCCGTAGGAGTCCACGACGAAGCCGTCCGCGTCGCACTTCTGCCAGAAGTCGTCGAGGTTGACGTACACGAAGCCGTGGTCCTTGAGGCCGGTGGACACCAGGGCGTCGGCCTGTGCCTTGATCTTGGCCTCGGTCGGGGTGCGGCGCGCGAAGCTCCAGCTGCTCCAGCCCATGGCGGGCCGGACCGACTGGCCGTTGTCGGACGCGGCCGCCGGGCGGGCTGCGGCCAGCAGCGGGACGGCCGAGGCGATCAGCAGCCCGACCATGGCCACGATCAGTGATCTGACACGGGTGACACGGGTGATACCTGTCATGACTGTCCCCTCTTCGCGGGAGTCGCGTACGAGGTGCCGATCCACGCCTCGTCGATCCGCAGGCGCTGGTAACGGGTCGTGTCGGTGGAGGCGGCCCAGGTGGAGCCGACCTCGAGGCGCACGTAGCGGGCGTCGCCCGCGGTCAGGTCGATGCCCTGGATGCCGCGGCGGCTCGGCAGTTGACCGGTCTTCACCGGGCTGCCCCAGGTGGAGCCGTCGGCGCTCAGATACACCTTGTAGTCCTTGATCCGCGCCGACTGCTCGGTGTCCGAGCGGGCGTACGCGACGGAGTCCTCGCGCTGGTTGAGCCCGAGGTACTGGACCTTCTTCGAACTGCCGAGGTCGAAGGTGAGGTTCACCGGGAGGGTCTTGTCGCTGTCCCAGTAGGTGCGGTAGTCACCGTCACCGGCGGCCGAGCCCGGGTGACCGCTCGCCGAGGCGCTCGCGCTCACCTTGACGCCGGTGAGGATGCCCTGCCGGCCGGCCGTGGTGACCTTGAACACCGTGTCGTACGGGTCCCAGGCACCGAGGCCGGTGAGGGTGAGTACGCCTCCCGACTGCGACCACGAAACCGCCGCGCCCGTACGGAGGTTGGTGACCGACGCGACGCGGTAGCCGTTGTCGCGGACGCGCAGGGTGGTGGTGCTGGGCGGGGTCAGGACGTGGATGTACTGGCGGTCGGGGTCGGTCTTGCTGATCGTGGTCACGCCGTGGGCGCCGTCGTTCCAGAAGCCCGGCTTGAGCCCGCCGTACAGGTAGCCGCCGCCCTCCGTGCCGTGCAGGGACTCCCAGATGGGGTCGAGATAGGAGTTCGCGAAGTTGTTGAAGTCGGCCTGGTTGGCCGGGAACTTGCCGTTGACCTGGGCGGTCTCGGCCATCAGCGCCTTGACGGACGAGCCGACGTTGGTGACGAGACGGCCGAGGGTGAGCATCTTGTCGACCGACGGGTCGGTGCCGCCGTACCACCAGGGGCCGGTGGAGGGCAGCTTGAAGTCGGCCTCGGTGAGGCGGGGTTGGGCGGTGTAGACGGCCTGCGGGTAGTCGTAGCCCGGGGTCATGCCCGTCTTCTGCTCATTGCTGATCATGTCCATGATTGGCGTGTCTTCGTTGTTGTTGCTGAGCGTGTAGTTCGGGCGCTTCTCGTAGATCTGCCGGTAGAGGTCGTGGTTCTCCCAGTAGGCGTTGTCGTTGTCGATCCAGAAGCCGCCGAGGTCGGGGTAGCGGTTCATGACCTCGAGGAAGTTGTCGTAACTGAACTGTCCGAAGCCGTCGTTGGCGGTCAGGTCGACGTTCTTGCCCTTGTAGGCGGAGTAGGCGGCCGAGTCGAGCCACTCGTGGCCGCCCTCGTCGTGCCACTGGGGGTCGTTGGTCATGTAGAGGATGACCTTCAGCCCCTTGGCCTTCGCGGCGGTGATCAGTTCGCCGAGGAAGTCCCGTTTGGTGGAGCAGGAGCCGGGGATCTTCGACGGCCAGGCACGGGCGTAGCCGAGGCGGCTGTGGAAAGAGGCGAGGACGAGGTACTGGGTGTGCAGCTTCTGGGCCTCCTTCACCCAGTAGTCGGCGTTCCAGCCGCCGTTGGTGACGTCGTCCTCCCAGGCGGTGCAGCTGGTGTGGGCGGGCGTGGTGCGCAGGCCCCAGTGCAGGAACAGGCCGCCCACCGAGGCGCGGAGGAAGTCCTGGCGGGGGTTCTCCAGATCCAGCGGCGTGACCGCCGTACCGCAGTCCCGGCCTCCCGAGACCCGCAGGGCGCCGCCGGACGTGGTGTGGCTGTCCGTCAGGCAGCCGCCCGTCACGTCCTGGAAGCCCACGTCGAACGGGGAACCGCCGCCCTTCTGCGCGGTGAACCGGATGAGCCTGACGCCGTCCGCCGCGTTCGCGAGGAACGCCGGGCGGCCGTCGTCCGCGGCGAACTTCACCGAACTGTCGGTGAAGCGGATGTCGTCGGCGTTGTGGAGGTACCAGCCGTAGGCCGGCCGGGTCCCGATGGCCTTGGGGTTGTAGTCGTTCGGGTCGTTGCCCGGCAGACCGGTGGACATGGTGCCGTTGCCGCCCGGGACCGTGATGTCGACGTGGTCGAAGGTCACGCCCTTGATGCGGTGGCCGGTCTCGCCCCACAGGGTCGGGCTGAAGGACGGGCTGCTGCCGGTGGCCGTGATGGTGTCGTACGTGATGTCGCTGATCGATCCGACGCCGGGGCCGTTGCCGCACCGCTTTCGGGTGCCGATCTTCAGCATGATCGGCGAGTGGACGTTCGTCATCGTGATGTCGCGGTAGTGGACGTCGGAGATCTTCGCGCCGTCCATCGACACCATGCCGAGGCCCGATTTGTCGGCGCCGTCGATGCGGATGTTCTCGAACCGGTAGTCCGAGAAGTCGCCGCAGGTTTCCGAGCCGAACATGAGGGCGTTGCAGCAACGGGCGGACAGGAAACTGTCGTTGACGCGGACGTGGCCGTTCGGGAGCTTGGCGCCGAGGGCGTAGTCGCTCTTGAAGACCAGAGCGTCGTCGTTGGCCCGGATGTTCGCGTTCGTCACCGTGACGTTCGTCGTGGAGATGATGTTCCAGCCGTCGCGGTCGCTCGCGGTGTCGATGGTCAGATGATCCGACGTCACGTTCTTGCAGCCGTTGACGAGCGCCGCGAAGTGGCCGCCGCGGCGGAGGGTGAGGCCGTCGCCGATCGTGAGCCCGTCGCACCGGGTCAGGGAGATGATCTTGTCGGCCTCGCCGGACTTCGGGTTGCCGGTGACCAGGTTGCCCATGCCGTCGATGACGCCCTGACCGACGAAGCCGATGTCGGTCAGCCCGTCCCCGTGGATCATCGCGTCGCGGAAGTGGCTGTGCCCGTAGTCCTGGTAGGCGTCGTACGGATTGGACTCGGCCTTGTCGTAGGTGTCGGCGCTGGAGGCCTGGAGGGTGGCGCCCTTGTCGAGACTGAGCGTCACATGACTTCTCATGTGGATGGTGTTCTTCGACTTGTAGTCGCCGGGCGGGAAATGGACGACTCCGCCGCCCGCCGCCGAACTCGCCGCGGTGATCGCCTTGTTGACGGCGAGCGTGTCGTTGGCGGAACCGTCTCCCTTGGCGCCGTAGTCGCGTACGTCGAAGACGGCGGCGGCTCGGGACGGGTCCTGCGGGGCGGCAGGGGCCGCCGGGTGGCTGAGACCGAGGAGGACGGCGACGACGAAGAGGACGATCGCCGCCGCTCGGGAGCGTGGGGCTGTGGGGGATTTCAAGGTGACGGCACCTCAGGTCAGTTGGTATCCGCGGAGGTTGCTGAGCAGGAGGTAGGTGTCCTGCAGGGAGCCCGAGGTGTCGCCGAGGGATCGGTAGATGCCCCACTTGGGGCGCACCCGGTCGGCGAGGAAGGTGTCGACCCCGGTCTTCGACGCGTCGACGACGGTCGAGCCGCCGCTCCTGAGGATCCAGCGGACCGATCCGGCCGAGCCGTTGCCGATCTTGATCTGGAAGTCGACGTCGGTCCATCTGTCGTGCAGCGGGTCCAGGTCGGTGCGGCCGACGAGGATGTCGTCGACGGCGAGCTTCAGCTCGATGGTCTGCTTGCCGTTCACCCGCCGCAGCGACTGCACGACGATCGGGGAGGTGCCGTTGCCGGGCTGCTTCATCTGCATGATGTGGGTGAAGGTCGTGGTCGCCTTCAGCGAGCCGGGGATGTACATCGAGTAGGCGACCCGCCAGGTCTGGCCCGAAGTCCATTTCAGGTAGTCGCCGCCGCTGCCGTTGCGCAGTCCGGTGACCTCCTGGCGCTGGCGGTCGGTCGAGGTGTCCCGGTCGACCGTGTGCATGTTGAAGCGCCAGTTGTTCCCGGTGGCGAAGATGTGCGGCCCGCCCGACGGGTGGGAGTTCGCACGGTCGTCCTCGACGGTCTCGAAGGCGCCGAGGCCGTCGCGGCTCGCCGACGGCGCCCATTTCTGCTGCCAGGACGCGGCGTGCGCGGTGCCGGGCAGGCCGGCGACCGTGGTCGCCGCGGCGCCGCCGAGCGCCGCGCCGAGCAGGGTCCTGCGGGATGTGCTCATGGCTGACTCACCTCGTTCTGCGGGGGGTGCCGCGCTCCCGGCGGGTGGACGGCCGGCGGGGGCACGGGTGGGACGAGCGGTGGGGGCGCAGGGGGATGCGCGATCGGGGCGTGCGGGGTATGCGCGATCGGGGCGTAGGGGGAAGCCGTGGGAACCCGGCCGCCAGGTCATCCGCGCCCGGGCTGCCGTACCGTCCTGAGCTGCTCGTTCATGATCAGGAAGGCCCCGAGGCCGTGGAAGTCGTTGGTGGCGCGGGGGCGTGCGACGTAGAAGTCGTAGTCGCCGACGTTGGTGCCGACGGAGACGTCGGTGAGGACGGTGCGGCCGTCGGCGTCCAGCGAGATCCGGGCGAGGACGCCCTCGTAGCCGCGCCGCGCGACGGACTGGTAGTGCGCGTCGATGTATCCCTGCTGGGCGCCGCGCGAGAGGGCGTAGGCGAACATGCTGGAGCAGGACGTCTCGGTCCAGTCGTCGCTGCGGGCGCCCTTGTCGATCACCTGGAACCATCGCCCGCTCGCCGGGTCCTGGTAGCGCTCCAGGGCGGCGGCCAGCCGGCCGAGGACGCCGAGGAGTCCGGGACGGCGGACGTGCCGTGCGGGGAGCGCGTCGAGCACGTCGACGATCGCCATCGCGTACCAGCCGACCGCCCGGCACCAGGACTCGGGGGCGAGCCCGGTCGCCGGATCGGCCCAGCCCGCGGTCTTCGACTCGTCGAAGGCGTGCCGCAACAGCCCGCTCGGCTGCTGCAGATGACGTCCGTACACGGCGAGTTGTCCGGCCGCCTCGTCGTTCGCGTAGGCCGAGTCGCCGAACTCCCTGCCGTACTCGACCAGGAAGGGGTTCACCATGTAGACGCCGTCCGACCAGAGCTGGTGGTCGCGGCTGCCGGTGTCCGCGTGCCAGAAGCCGCCGTCGGAGGTGCGCGGGTAACTGCTCAGCCGGTCGCGGATCTTCCGGGCCGCCTTGCGGTAGCGGTCCTGGCCCGTCTCGTGGTGCAAGATCACCAGCAGCCGGCCGGCCTGCATGCTGTCGAGGCTGTTGAACTTCTGGTCGATGGTTCCGTCGTCGTGCACGAAGCGGTCGACATAGCTCTTGATGTACGACAGGTAGCGCGGCTCGTGGGTGCGCCGGTAGGTGAGGTACTGGCCGTAGAGATACAGGCCGACGGGGTACGACCAGCCGCCGATGGCGCTCGGCGTGAACCGGGCCGTGGTCGAGTCGACCATGGCCACGGACCAGTCGGTGGCGGCGGCCGCGCGGGAGGCCGACAGAGGGCGCGGGTGGTGCCGGACGGTCGGCGGGGCCGCGGCCGAGACCGTCAGCAGCCCCGCGGCGACGAGTGCTCCCATCGCGGGGAGGGCCCGGAGACATCTCATGCCTGTCCCGCCCCCGGGGCTTCTGAGGCTCTGTCCTCCGATGTTTCCCGAACGCTCCGTTCCGATTGGCGGGTTCCTAAGGACTGCTCGCTCATGAGGCGTGCTCGCTTTCCGGGACTGTGGGCGCGCGGAGTGCAGGGAGTACCCCGGGCGGGCGCCGAACGTTCACATCCATGCATCAGGTTCATGCAGAGGGTTGGTGGCGTGGAACAGAGTCCCGGCCGAACCCGACCGGGTCAATGGTCCGGACCGATAAGGTCGGATCCATTTCCCGCCAAACTCCAATTGACGCAAGGGGCTTGACGACGCCGGAGGGGTGGGGCCACTTTGTGTGGCACCCCGTAAGGAAACTTTCCTAACAGAAGGGTCTCCCACCGTGCGCTCTCGAACACTGACCCTCACCGCGGCTGTCGGCGCAGCGCTGCTCGCCGGCGCCGCCCTCCCGGCGAACGCGTCCGGTCTCGCCGTCGGCTCCGGCCGGGACGCCGCTGGTCCCGCCTCGGCGCAGGAGGGCTCGGTCAGCGCGGCCGACCTGCTCGCCAAGGTGACGTCCTGCTCGCAGATATCGAGCGGCAAGTACAAGACCGACGACGAGACCTCGGCCACCGTCCCGGTGTGCGGCAAGAACGGCGCGGTCTTCTGGAAGGCGGACATGGACGTCGACTGCGACGGGCAGCGGACGTCCAAGTGCAACGAGAACACCGACCCCTGGTACCAGGACGACACGGCGTTCCACCAGTCGGACGGCAAGCCGCTGCGCGCCGACACCCTGCCCTACGTCGTCGTGCCCAGTTCCAGCTCTCTCTGGAACTACGGGTCCGCCGGCATCAAGGGCGGCGGGGTCGTCGCCGTCATCTACCAGAACAAGGTGGAGTACGCGGTCGTCGGCGACACCGGGCCCACGAAGATCATCGGCGAGGCCTCGTACGCGACGGCCAAGGCGCTCGGCATCGATCCCGACCCGGAGAACGGCGGCGCCGACTCCGGCGTCACCTACATCCTCTTCAAGAACTCCAAGGCGTCCCCCATCGAGAGCCACAGCGCGGCGGTGAGCCTCGGCGACCAACTGGCCCGGACGTTCATCCGCAACAACTAGGACGCGCCGGGCCGAGAGGCGTGTCAGAGGCCGCCCCGCCCGTCTCTCGGCTCAGGCGTTCCGCGGGCCTGATCCGGGCTCCCGCCCCAGGCCCGGACGCCCGGGTCACACCTCCCGGGCCACGCCTCGGGCGGCGTCGATCTCGGCGATCAGCGCCTCGACGCGGGCCCTGATCGCGTCCCGGATGGGGCGGACGGCCTCGACGCCCTGGCCCGCCGGGTCCTCCAGGGCCCAGTCGAGGTACTTCCTGCCGGGGAAGACGGGACAGGCGTCGCCGCAGCCCATGGTGATGACGTAGTCGGACGCCTGGACGGCCTCGGGGGTGAGGATCTTCGGCCGGGCGTCGGCGATGTCGACGCCGACCTCCCTCATGGCCTCGACGGCGGAGGGGTTGACCCGGTCGCCCGGCAGGGACCCGGCGGAGCGCACCTCGACCCGGTCGCCCGCGAGCCGGCCGAGGAACCCGGCGGCCATCTGCGAGCGGCCGGCGTTGTGGACGCAGACGAACAGCACGGAGGCGAGCGGGCTGGAGGGCATGGGTGCTTCCTTCGCATCGGTGGGCGTACGGGGCCCGACAGAGGTCCGCGACTCCCGGAGAGCGGACGCCAGGGCGTCAGCGACTGCGGGGCGCGTACATGATGACAGCCATGCCGGCGAGGCAGATCAGCGCACCGATCACGTCCCAGCGGTCCGGGCGGTACCCGTCGGCGATCACGCCCCAGGCGATCGACCCCGCCACGAAGATCCCGCCGTAGGCGGCGAGGACGCGTCCGAAGGCGTCGTCGGACTGCAGCGTGGCGACGGCGCCGTAGAGGCCCAGGGCGATCACGCCGGCGCCGATCCACGCCCATCCCTTGTGCTCACGGATGCCCTGCCACATCAGCCAGGCCCCGCCGATCTCGAACAGGGCGGCGACGACGAACAAGGCGAGGGAACGCGCGACGGTCATGGTCGCCGAGGCTACCGGCGCAGCCGTGAGGCTCACACGACGGAGGAGGCATTCGTCAGCAGCCTGCCCATGGCGGCCGGCACCGACGGCTCGACCCGGTAGTACACCCAGGTGCCGCGCCGCTCGGACGCGAGCAGCCCGGCCTCCCTGAGTTTCTTCAGGTGATGGGAGACGGTCGGCTGGGAGACCCCGACGTCGGGGATGTCGCACACGCAGGCCTCGCCGCCCTCGTGGGAGGCCACCGCCGAGAACAGCCGCAGTCGCACGGGATCACCGAGCGCCTTGAACATCCGCGCGGCCGCCTCCGCCTCCTCCGCCGTGAACGGGCGCTCGGTCAGCGGCGGGCAGCACGGCGCGACGCTCCCGTCGGAGGCCGGATCGAGCAGCGGCAGCACCTTCGTGTTCGGCATTCCCGCATGGTGGCACACGGTTTCGACGAATGTCTATATTGACAGCCATCGATACAAGGCACATGCTGGCGGCCAGGAGATCGACAGACGTCGAAACAGGAAGCGAAGGGGAATCCCGTGACTGCAACCCCGGACAGCGCGTCGACCGGCGACGACCGGCCCGTCGTGGTCATCGGCGCGGGGCCCGTCGGCCTGGCCGCCGCCGCCCACCTGGCCGCACGCGGTCTCGAGCCCCTGGTCCTGGAGGCCGGACCGGCAGCCGGCAGCGCCGTGCGCGAGTGGTCGCACGTCCGGCTGTTCTCGACCTGGGGCGAGGTCGTCGACCCGGCCGCCGAGAAGCTCCTCGCTCCGACCGGCTGGGTCCGTCCCGACGCCGCCGCCTACCCGACCGGCGGCGACTGGGCCGAGCGCTACCTCCAGCCCCTCGCCGACGTCCTCGGCGACCGGGTCCGCTACGGCGCCACGGTGACCGGCGTCGCCCGCGCCGGCCGGGACCGGCTCGTCGACCTCGGTCGCGACGAGCAGCCCTTCACCGTGCACGTCCGGTTCGCGGACGGACACGAGGAGCGGATCACCGCCCGCGCCGTCGTCGACGCCTCCGGCACCTGGTCCGCACCCGCTCCCCTCGGCGCGGACGGCCTGCCCGCCCTCGGTGAGAGGGCGGCCGCCGGCCGTCTCGCCTACCGCGTCCCCGACCTCGGCGACCCGGCTGTCCGCGCCCGACACGCGGGCAGGCGCACCGCCGTGGTCGGCTCCGGCGCCTCCGCGTTCACGGCCCTCGCGCTCCTCGCCGACCTCGCGAAGGAGGAGGCCCGAACCCACGCGGTGTGGGTCCTGCGACGCGGCATCGGCGCGCACACCTATGGCGGCGGCGACGCCGACCGGCTCCCCTCCCGGGGCGCGCTGGGTCTGCGCGCCGAGGCGGCCGTCGCGGCCGGACACGCGAGCGCGGTCACGGGATTCCGTACGCAGGCCGTGGAACGCGAGGGTGACCGACTCGTCCTGGTCGCGCAGGACGGCCGCCGCCTCGACCCGTGGACGAGGTCGTCGTCCTCACCGGGTTCCGGCCCGACCTCTCCTTCCTCTCCGAGCTCCGGCTCGGCCTCGACGAGCGCCTGCAGGCCCCGGCCGCCCTGGCCCCGCTCATCGACCCCAACGTGCACTCCTGCGGCACCGTCCGCCCGCACGGCGCCGCCCCGCTCTCCCACCCCGAGCAGGGCGTCTACCTGGTCGGCATGAAGTCCTACGGGCGTGCCCCGACGTTCCTCGCGATGACCGGCCACGAGCAGGTCCGCTCCGTCGCCGCCGCCATCGCGGGCGACCGGGAGGCCGCCGAGCGCGTCGAGCTCACCCTCCCGGAGACAGGCGTGTGCGGCGGCGCGGGTCTGTTCGACGAGCCGACGGACGCCGGACGGCCGGGCGGCGGATGCTGCGCCGGTCCGGCCGAGGCCGAGGTCGTGGTCGAGGCCGGATCCGCCTCGGAGGAGCAGTCCGCCGTGAGCCGCTGCTGCTGATGCCCCTCACCGGCCGTGACGGCCGGCGACCCGGGCCCCCTCCGGTCGACGCGCCGGGACGCCGGGACGCCGGGGGTGCCGACCGGGAGTCGAGGTCAGGGCGCGTCGATGCCATCGGCGCTTCGGGGTCACATGCGCGTCGGGGTCATCGCCCGGCGGCCGCCGTCACCGTCGTGGGATCCACGCCGGTCAGTTCCACGACGCGGTGCGGCGGCACACCGGCGGCCAGCGCTCGCCCGATCAGACCGTCCCGGCCGTCGGCGCAGTCCCGGTAGGCGAGGAGCTCCTCCTCCAGGTCCGCGAGCGCCGCCGGGGCCGTCCGACCGCGCACACGCGACAACTCCTCCTCACTCAGCGGGACCGGCAGCCGTTCCGCTCCCTCCGGGACGGCCTCCCTCTCCTCCGGCGGCAGAAGGCGCAGGTGCGGCGACGTCGCCGTGCTTCCCTGAGCGGCGAGCCACGCCTGCACGGCGGGAGTGTCCATGCACGCGAGCTCGCCGACCGCGGCCGGAGAGACGCCGAGCGCCATGGTCGCGTCGTCGAGCAGGAACAGGTAGGCGTCGTCGGTCATGCTCACTCCTTCTCCGGGGAGAGCGGCCGCGCGGGAGGCGGCCGGTCGACGTCCCTTTACCCCGCCGCGGCGGAATTACCGTCCGGACCGGGGGCCCGAACAGGTGACGTCCGCGGACGGCAGTCTGCCCGTGCGCAGGTAGGCGTTGACCGTGCTGTCGACGCAGTCGTCGCCGTACGCGCCGTAGAGGCCGTGCCGGTCGGAACCGGTGACGGTCACCAGACGCGATCCGGGCCAGGCAGCGTGCATCGCGCTCGCGCCGGCGTAGATGGTGCGGGGGTCGCCCGTGGCGTTGACCATCAGCGCGGGGAAGTCGCGCCGTACGGCGGTGGGGCGTTCGCGGGGCCGGTCCCAGAAGGCGCACGGGGTGATGTCGTGGGTGAACGGCCCCATCAGCGGGTGCCGTTTCACGGCTGCGCCGGACGTCCCGCCAGTAGACCTCGGGGTCGCGTGGAGCGGCCACGTCACCGCAGAGGATCGCGGTCTGCACGCTGCCGTAGGCGGACCCGCCGTCGCCGCCGTCGAGCAGGAAGTCCAGGCCGCTCGCGAAGTCGGCGTCCGGTTCGGCGTGCCGCCCCTGAGCGGCCCGGTGCAGGGTGCGGACGGCGGACGCGAACGACCGTCGCGCCTCGTCCGTGTCGTCCGACAGGCCGTTGAAGACGATGAACGGCACGGTGTGCACGTCGAGTCGGTACGTCGGCGACGAACCGCCGCCGATCACCAGGGGCTGCTCGGCAGCCGTGCGCCGGACGCGGTCGACGGTGGCCAGGACCGCTTCCCGGGTCGCGCCTAGCCCGTACTCGGCGTCCCGTTCGGCGGCCCAGGCGGCCCAGTGGCGCAGCGCCCGCTCGTTGGCGTCCTCGGTGCCGACGAGGAGCCGGGGGCTGTAGCGGGCCGGGGCGATCACGCCGTCGAGGGCCATGCGGTCGGTGCGGCCGGGGAACACCGTCGCGTAGACCTCGCCGAGGTACGTGCCGTACGAGTAGCCGAGGTAGGAGATGCGGCGCTCGCCGAGGGCCGCGCGGACGACGTCCATGTCGCGGCGGCGCACGGTGATCCTCCGGCCGTCGTAGCCGTTGCTCGCGATCAGCCCGGGCAGATAGCGGGCCACGGGCGCGTCGAGATCGACGCGGTGCTCGGCGGCCAGCTGGAGGACGACCGTCGCGGTGAACGTCTTGGTGACGCTGCCGGCGCGGAGCCGGTCCCGGGCGTTCATGGGGCGGCCGGTGCCGAGATCGGCCGTTCCGGTCGCGTCGCTCCAGCGGCCGCAGACCGGATCGGTGACGTCGACGGCTGCCCCGGCGAGGCCGTCGTCCTCGGTCAGCGTGCGCGGTGTCCGATGCAGGGCGGTGTGCGAGCCGCAGCCCGGTAAGGCCGGTCCCGAGGCTGACGGGCGCGGGGCGGGGCCGTGCCGAGGCCGGGGCGACCGCCGCCGCCAGCGCCAGCGCGGCGGCCAGGGTGGCCGTCGCCGTCACCGTCGCCGTACGCCGATGATGCAGAAGTCCCATGCGGTGTGACGCCAGGGGACCCGGGTCCGCGACTCACTCCTGCCAGCTCCCCACTGTGAGTGGTGCCAGCACCACCGCGCGTCGTCCGGGTGCCATCCCCGGCCCGGGGGGACCGGTCCGCCGCGTCCCGGTCCGCCGTGTCCCGGTTGGTCTTCGCCGGGCCGGGAACTTGGCAGTGGACCGAGCCCGAGTCCCGGTGTCCTGGAGGTGTGATGTGGCGGTACGGCATCGACTGATCAAGGTGAGTCCGCGGACCGTGTGGACCGTCCTCTCGGACGGCAGTCGCTATGCGGACTGGGTGGTGGGGACGTCGTCCTCCGAGCCGGTGCGGGGACAGTGGCCGCAGGTCGGCGCGGCGATCGGCTACGAGGTGCGCCTCGGCCCGCTCCGGCTGACCAACGAGACGGTCGTCCGGCACTGCGAGGAGGGCTCCGAACTGGAGCTGGAGGCGCACGCGGGCGTGCTGGGCACGGCGCGGATCGCCATCGAGCTGCGCCCCTGGGGCGAACACTGTCTGGTGATCGTCGACGAGCACCCGTTGCAGGGCGCCGGCGGGCGGCTCCACAACGCGGGCGCCGAGGCCGTGATCCAGCTGCGGCACCGCGCGATGCTGGCCCGGCTCGCCCGGGTCTGCGAGGAGCAGGACCGTTTCGCGCGGTCGGAACGCTTCCGGCAGCGCAGGGAGGCCGCCCGCTGACGTCGCCCGACGTGACCTGGCCGCCCGCCGGTTCATCGCAAGGGGGCAGGGGCCAGAAGGTCAGGGAGCAGGCGCCGCCCTCGCCGCATCACTCCTCGTGCCACCGCCTCCCTCGCGCGTCAGGCCGCCTGGACGAGCTCGGCGCGGCCGAACAGCAGGGCGTATCCGGAGGGGAGCCGGGCGAGGATCCGGCCGAGGAGCTCCTCGCCGGCGAGCTGGGCCACGACGCGCAGGACGGTGCCCGCGTCCCAGCGGGTGGTCGCGGCCGTGCCGCCGGTGCGGGACGCGAGGTCCTTGACGAAGCCCCACCCGGTGAGGCTCTCCGTGGCGGGGATCTCGGCGGTGAAGACGCGGGCGGCCTGCTGCGGCAGGCGCGCCGCGAGTTCCACGCGCTCGTCGCCGGTGATCTGGCGTCCGAGGGCGGCCAGTACGGCGTGCACGGACTCCTCGGCCCGGGCGCGGGTCGGGTACGCGCCCTCGTACCGCACTCTTTCCAGCATCTGCTCGAACGTCATGCCGACAGCGGACGGGCGTTCCTGCAGCGAAAACATCGGTGACGCGGTCGCCTTTCTCGTCTCGGTGCGCGCGTCGGCGGCCGGGGCTCGCCCGCCGACCGCCGACGTCGCTCGTGGTGAGGGGTGAGGGGTGAGGGTGGGAGCTGCGCTGCTGCGGGATCCGCTCAGCCGCTGATCTCCTTGTGCGCGGAGCCGCCGCCGATGGCGACCTTGCGGGGCTTGGCGCGCTCGGCGATCGGGATGCGCAGGGTGAGCACACCGGCGTCGTAGTCCGCCTTGATGCGCTCGGTGTCCAGGGTGTCGGCGAGCACGACCTGCCGGGAGAAGACGCCCAGGGGCCGCTCGGAGAGCTCCATCTGCACGTCGTCCGCCTTGGTGACGGGCCGCCGCTCGGCCTTGACGGTCAGCATGTTCCGCTCGACGTCGACGTCGATCGCGTCCGGCGAGACGCCGGGCAGGTCGAGGGCGATGACGTACTCCTCGCCCTCGCGGTAGGCGTCCATCGGCATCGCCGACGGCCGCGACCAGGTGCCGGGCGTGTGCAGGAGCTGCTGGGTGAGTCGGTCGAGCTCACGGAACGGGTCGGTGCGCATCAACATCGGGAGACACCTCCAGTGTTTCGGGTCAGGCACGTAACTGCCAATGCGGTTCACCTGCCATCGTTGTAACATGTCATCGAAGTGATGACAAGTCGAATGTCATCGACACGACGACGACACGACGACAGTGCGCTGGAGGCCCCATGACCACCGACGATCAGCCCGTCGCCCGCGCCCGCGATCTCACCCCGACGTCCTTCCTGGCGGCCGCGGCGCTCCACACGATCCACGAGGCCCTGAGCACCGCCCGGACGTCGGCGGAGGGCGAACAGCCGGGCACGCAGCCGCGGGACGCCGCCCGGACCGGCTCGGAGCAGGCGCTCGCCGCGCTGCTGATGCTGCGCGAGGTGCGCGACCAGCTCGCCGCATGGGAACCGGGGCTGATCGAGGAGGCGCGGGAGGCGGGGGCCAGCTGGGCGGACCTCGCCCAGCCGCTCGGCGTCTCCAGCCGGCAGGCCGCCGAACGCCGCTACCTGCGCGTACGCCCCGGAAACCCCGGATCCACCAGCGAACAACGGGTGCAGGCCACCCGTGACCGCCGTGCCGCCGACCGCACCGTCACCGCCTGGGCCCGCGCCAACGCGGCGGACCTGCGCCGGCTGGCCGGCCAGATCACCGCGCTCCCCGACCTCCCCGCCGCCGCCCGGACCCCGCTGGGCGAGCTCAGCACGGCCCTCGCCGACGACGACGCCGCGGCCCTGGTCGGTCCCCTGACGGGCGCGCGGACGTATCTCGCGTCCGGCCACCCCGACCTCGCGGCCCGCGTCGACGACGTCGCCCGCCACACCGAGGCGCTCCGCCGCGACAGCGGCGACCAGCGGCGAGGTTCCCGGCGGCCGGGCTCCTGAACTCGCCTCCGGGCCGCCGGATCCCGGCGGGCATCGAGGACACTGGACAGCGGAGGCCCGACAGCAGGAGAGGGGAGGCCGACCGTGCTGACCACCGTCCGTGACCAGCTGGGACAGGCCCTGTTCCAGCGTGTCGCCGGGCCCGACGGGCCGGCGAACCGCGCCCGCATCCACGACACCCCGGGCCCGCGCTGGTTCGGACCGGACCGCCCCGTCCGTGTCGTCCACGGCGACGCCTCGATGTTCATCGGCGGCCTGAGCGCGCTGCTGCTGCAGTCCCTGCATCCGCTGGCCATGGCGGCGGTCGCGGGGCACTCCGGTTTCCGGGGCGACCCGTGGGGGCGGCTCCAGCGCACCAGCACCTTCCTGGCCGTGACGACGTACGGCACGGCCGAGGACGCCCAACGCGCGGTCGACCACGTCCGCGCCATCCACCACCGGATCCGCGGGACGACGGCCGAGGGCGTGCCGTACCACGCGGCCGATCCCCGTCTGCTCGGCTGGGTGCACGCCGCCGAGACGGACAGCTTTCTGCGCGCCCACGAGCGCTTCGGAGCCGCTCCGCTGGACGCCGCCGGCTACGACGCCTATGTCGGCGACACCGCGAGGGTCGCCGAGGCGCTGGGAGTGAGCGATCCGCCGCGCGACCGCCGCGAGCTGGCCGAGCGCCTGACGGCCTACCGGCCCGAACTCCGCGCCACCCCCGAGGCGCGGTCCGCCGCCCGTTTCCTGCTGCTCCGGCCCCCTGTGCCGCTTGCCGTGCGGCCCTTCTACGGCGGGCTGGCCGCGAACGCCGTCGCCCTGCTTCCGCCCTGGGCCCGCGGCATGCTGTGGCTGCCCCGGGTGCCGGTCGTCGAAGGCCTCGCCGTGCGCCCCACCGGGCAGGTCCTGACCCGGGCCATCCGCTGGGTCATGACCCCGCCGACCCACACCCGCCGCACGTGAGCGCAAGGGCGGGGACCGGTCCCGCTGCGCGTCGGGGTGCGCGGCTCGTCGGCGCTCAGTACGGTGGCGTCCTGGTGTTCGAGCCCGGACCGGGGCGCGGACTCCGCGAGTGGGCGGCGTAAGGGTCATCGGGCGGTGGAGGCGGCATGGCCGGCAAGAAGGCGGCGACTCTGCCGCGCAAGAGCTACGAGCAGGAACTGCTGCGGTTGCAGACGGAGTTGGTGCAGCTGCAGGAGTGGGTGCGGGCGTCGGGCACCCGGTTGGTGATCGTGTTCGAGGGGCGGGACGCGGCCGGCAAGGGCGGCACCATCAAGCGCGTCGCCGAGCACCTCAACCCTCGTGTGGCACGGATCGCGGCGCTGCCGAAGCCGACCGAGCGCGAGCGCACCCAGTGGTATTTCCAGCGGTACGTCGAGCACCTGCCGGCGGCCGGGGAGATCGTGCTGTTCGACCGGTCCTGGTACAACCGCGCCGGCGTCGAGCACGTGATGGGCTTCTGCACCAAGGAGGAGCACCAGCGCTTCCTGCGTCAGTGCCCGATCTTCGAACGCATGCTGGTCGAGGACGGGGTGCTGCTGCGCAAGTACTGGTTCTCGGTGAGCGACACCGAGCAGCAGGACCGCTTCCGGCGCAGGCTGGAGGACCCGCTGCGGCGCTGGAAGCTCTCGCCGATGGACCTGGAGTCGATCACCCACTGGGAGGCGTACTCCCGGGCCAAGGACGAGATGATGGTGCACACCGACATCTCCGAGGCGCCCTGGCACGTCGTCGAGAGCGACGACAAGCGCCGGGCGCGGCTGAACATGATCGCGCATCTGCTGTCGTCCGTGCCGTACCGCGAGGTGCCGCCGCCCGTGCTGGAACTCCCGGAGCGTCCGGCGTCGACCGGCTACGAGCGCCCGCCCCGGGATCTGCAGACCTACGTCCCCGACCACGCGGCGACCCTCCTCTGAGGCGCGGGCCGCCGCGGACCGCCGTCGGCCGGCCCGGTGCAGGGTGTCGCGGTGAGGAGGAGAATCGGCGCATGAGGCGTCGACTCGCCGACGTGAGCGGGCCCGCCCGGCTGGCCGCGGCGGGCGAAGGCCTCGGGCCGGACGAGCTGGCGCTCGCCGCGCGCAATCACGCTCTGCCGCTGGAGGCCCTGCGCTACGACGTCACACCGCCCGGCCTGCACTATGTGCTGACGCACTACGACATCCCCGCCGTGCCGGGCGACGACGCCTGGCGGCTGACGGTGAGCGGCCGGGTACGCCGCACGCTCCGCTTCTCCCCCGGGCGACTGCGCGCCCTTCCCGCGGTCGTGGTCCGTACGACGATGGAGTGCGCGGGCAACGGCAGGGCCCTGCTGTCGCCGCGGCCGGTGAGTCAGCCGTGGCTGGTCGAGGCGGTCGGCACCGCGGACTGGACGGGGGTTCCGCTGCGTCTGCTCCTCGACGACGCCGGGGTCGGGCCCGACGCCGTCGACGTCGTGTTCACGGGAGCGGACCACGGCGTGGAGCGCGGTGTCGAGCAGGACTACCGGCGCGCCCTGCCGCTCGACGTGGCCCTGGGCGACGATCCGGAGATCCTGGTGGCCTACGCGATGAACGGCGCGCCGCTGCCGCCGCAGCACGGCAGCCCGCTGCGCCTGGTCGTGCCCGGCTGGTACGGCATGGCGCAGGTCAAGTGGCTGCGGGACGTCGAGGTGGTCGACTCCCCCTTCACCGGCTTCCAGCAGTCCGTCGCGTACCGGATCAGGCAGACGCCCGAGGAGGCGGGCGAGCCCGTCACCCTGATCGCTCCCCGGGCGCTGCTGATTCCGCCGGGCTTCCCCGACTTCATGTCCCGCACCCGGGTGGTGGCGGCGGGACCGGTGCTGCTGGCGGGCCGGGCCTGGTCGGGGCGCGCCCCGGTGACGTCGGTCGACGTCAGCACGGACGACGGGCTGACCTGGGACCCGGCCGGACTCGAACCGGATCACGGCCGGCGCTGGGCCTGGCGTCGGTGGACCTTCGCG
Source organism: Streptomyces rishiriensis (assembly GCF_003112535.1). Lineage (GTDB taxonomy): Bacteria > Actinomycetota > Actinomycetes > Streptomycetales > Streptomycetaceae > Streptomyces > Streptomyces rishiriensis. The sequence goes on from NZ_BEWA01000014.1 coordinate 67,244, forward strand.
TGGTCCGCGGCCCCCGGTGCGCATGTGCTGAGCGTCCGCGCCCGTGACGGGGCGGGGAACACCCAGCCGCTGGAACAGCCCTGGAACCGGGGCGGGTTCGCCAACAACGTCGTCCAGCGGGTGCCGGTGCTGTGTCTCGACCCCGCCGACGCCCCCTGACCGGCCGCACCGCCGGACCGCTCACCGACATGCGGGTGCCGCAGGCCGGACGGACACTGAAACTGGCGGCGAAGGCCCCGGCCTCGGCCGTCGGCAACAGTCCGAGGTGCGCATGGATGCCCGCGCCGCTCGCCGAGACCCTCCCGGACATCGCGCGTTCGTCCGTGCGCGACCACCATCGTCACAGGGGTGTTCGACATGGGCGGCGACAACGGAGCGGCGCTGGAAGATCTGCGTGAGGCACTGCGAGGGCCGGTCCTCGCACCCGGGGACGCGGGGTACGACGAGGCTCGCGCCGTCTACAACGCCATGATCGACCGGCGTCCGGCCGCCGTGGCCCGGTGCGTCGACGCCGGGGACGTGCGGGCCACGCTGTCCTTCGCGCGGGACACCGGCACGGAGCTCGCGGTGCGCGGCGGCGGACACAGCGGGCCGGGCCTGTGCCTGGTCGACGACGGGATCATGCTGGACCTGTCGCCGATGCGCTGGGTGCGCGTCGACCCGGCGACCAGGACCGCGCAGGTGGGAGGCGGCAGCCAGCTGGGGGACCTCGACCATGCCGCACACGCGTTCGGTCTGGCCGTGCCGGCCGGCATCATGTCGACCACCGGGGTCGGCGGTCTGACGCTGGGCGGCGGCCACGGCCATCTGACCCGCAGGCACGGACTGACCATCGACAGCCTGCTGTCGGCCGACGTCGTCCTCGCCGACGGCACGTTCGTCACCGCCTCCGAGAAGGAGCACCCCGATCTCTTCTGGGCGCTGCGCGGCGGCGGCGGCAACTTCGGCGTGGTCACGTCGTTCACGTTCCAGCTGCACCCCGTGGACGCGGTGGGCGTCGCGGTGACGCTGTGGCCGGTCGACCGCACCGCGGAGGTGCTGCGCTGGTACCGGGAGTTCCTGCCCGCCGCGCCCGAGGAACTCAGCGGCTTCTTCGCGGTGCTGGCGGTGCCTCCCGGGCCGCCGTTCCCGGAGCCGATCCACGGGCACAGGATGTGCGCCGTCGTGTGGTGCTACACCGGCGACCTGGCGGCCGGACGGCTGGAGGAGGTCCTCGGCGTGGTGAACGATCCGGCGCCCCCGGCCTTCCACTTCACCGCGCCGATGCCCTACCCGGCGCTCCAGAGCATGTTCGACGCGCTGCTCCCCGCGGGACTGCAGTGGTACTGGCGCGGGGACTTCTTCGACGCGGTCTCCGACGGGGCGATCGAGGTGCACGGACGGTACGGCGAGGGGCTTCCCACCGACCTGTCGACGATGCACATGTACCCGGTCGACGGGGCGGCGCACCGGGTCGGGCGTGACGACACGGCCTGGGCCTACCGGGACGCCGTGTGGTCCTGCGTGATCGCGGGGATCGACCCCGACCCGGCCAACGCCGACCTGATCCGGCAGTGGTGCGTCGACTACTGGGCCGACCTGCACGGGCACTCCATGGGCGGTTCCTACGTCAACTTCCTGGGCGCGCAGGAGACCCCGGAGCGGGTCCGGACCACCTATCGCGGACACTACGACCGGCTGGCGGAGGTCAAACGCGCCTACGACCCGGAGAACTTCTTCCACGCCAACCAGAACATCCCGCCCGCCCCGGAGGGCGACGGCCCGGAAGGAGACGGCGGGCCGGCCCGGGGCTGGTGACGAGCCGGGCCCGGTGACGACGGCTGGGCCCCACGGTCGATAATCGGCTGAGCCACAGGCCCGAGCCGAAGGAGAGCCGTGCGAGACCTGACGCAGCAGGGAACACAGCCGGAGGCCGCGGCATGAGCACCCCACGGATCTCACGACGTGCCCGGGGCGTCGCTCCGTTCTACGCCATGGAGTTCGGCAAGCAGGCCGCCGCGCTGGAGGCGCAGGGCCGTCATGTCGTCAAACTCAGCCTCGGCGAACCCGACTTCGGCGCGCCGCCCGCCGTTCTGAGCGCGATGCGCGAGGCCATGGACGGGCGGCCGATGGCCTACACCGAGGCCCTCGGGCTGCCCGCGCTGCGCAGGGCGATCGCCCGGTTCTACATGGAGCGGCACGAGGTCGAGGTCGACCCGGCCCGGATCGTGGTGACGGCGGGGGCCTCGGCCGCGCTGGTGCTGACCGCCGCCGCGCTGGTCGATCCCGGCGACGAGGTGCTCATCGCCGACCCGTCGTATCCCTGCAACCGGCAGATCGCGGAGAGCTTCGGCGCGCGCGTCACCCTGGTGCCCGCCACGGCCGAGAGCCGGTTCCAGCTGGACGCCGCTTCGGTGCGGGCGAGTTGGACGGAGGACACGCGCGGTGTCATGGTCGCCACCCCGTCCAACCCCACGGGCACCTCGGTTCCGGCCGGTGAACTCGCGGCGATCTGCGACGTCGCCCGGGAGCGCGACGGGTGGCGCATCGTCGACGAGATCTACCTGGAGCTCGCCGACCACGACACCCGGGGCCGGCCCCCGCGCAGCGCCCTGTCGTTCGACCCGGACGCCGTCGTCGTCAACAGCTTCTCGAAGTACTTCGGCATGACGGGCTGGCGGCTGGGCTGGTGCGTCGTCCCCGAGGGGCTCGTGCCCGCGATGGAGCGCCTGGCGCAGAACTACTTCCTCTGCGCGTCCGCGCCCGCCCAGCAGGCCGCTCTGGCCTGCTTCTCGGCGGAGTCCCTCGCGGTGTGCGAGGCCCGCCGCGCCGAGTTCGCGCAGCGCCGGGCGCTCGTCCTCGACGGCCTGGCCCGGATCGGTCTGCCGGTGCCCGTCCCGCCCGACGGCGCCTTCTACGTCTACTTCGACGTCAGCGGCACCGGGCTCACCTCGTGGCAGTTCTGCGAACGAGCCCTGCAGGAGGCGCACGTCGCCCTGACTCCGGGCCGGGACTTCGGCGTGCACTCCGCGCAGACGCACGTCCGTCTGTCGTACGCGGCGTCGGCCGACGAACTGCGCGAGGGGATCGCCCGGCTGGGGAAGTTCGTGGCCGCGCTCTAGGCCGGCCGGTCGGGCTCGGCCCCCCGGGTGCGGGCCTGCCCGGGGCGCTCGACCACCGCCGCGTCGAGGAGCGGGCCCAGTTCGTGGGCCACCGTCGTCAGGGCGCGGACGTCGCGCTCGGCGCGGGCGATCAGGATCGCCCCCTCCAGAGCGCTGATCATGAGCGTGGCCAGCGCGCCGGCCCGCTCCTCGGGCACCCCCAGGTCCGTCAGCGCGCGGGCCACCGGCGCGGTCCAGGCGGCGAAGGCGGCGGCCGTCGCCTCCCGCGTGGAGACGGTGGACTGCGCGCAGTCCACCGTGGCGGCGGCCACCGGGCAGCCGCCCGCGAAGCCGGCGGCCTCGTACTCGTCGGTCCACTGCCGCACCATCTCGGCGAACAGCGCGGCCGGCGTCGGCTCGGACAGTGCGGCCAGGAAGCGGGCGACGCGGTCGCCCGCGTACCGGCCCGCCCAGCCCACCGCCTCGTTGACCAGCTGTTCCTTGCCGCCGGGAAAGTAGTGCTGCAGCGATCCGCGCGGCGCGCCCGCGTGGGCGGCGACCTCGCGCATGCCGGTGGCGGCGACCCCCTCGCGCCGGATCAGCTGGGCGGCGCTGAACACCATCCGCTCGCGCGGTCCCCGCTCGGACACCGCCATCGTCGACCTCCACCGGCCGTCGCGGGACTGCTTCGGACCCGGTCCACTCTATGACGGCGGTCATAGAGTGGACTACTATGACCGCGGTCATAGTCCGTTCCGGTCGACGACCGCGACGGCTGGGCCGTCCGGCATGGGCCGGAAAAGCGCGTGAGACGGGAAGGACGGTGCTCGTGCACGTCGGATTCATCGGACTCGGGGTCATGGGACAGCCCATGGCCGGCAACCTCGCCCGTGCCGGAACGCCGCTCGTCGTGGGGAACCGCACCCCCGGCCGGTGCGAGCCGCTGCGCGCCCTGGGAGCCGAGGTCGCGGCGAGCCCCGCCGAGGTCTTCGACCGGGCCGGGACCGTGATCCTGATGCTGGCGGACGAGACGGCGATCGACGACGTGCTCGGGCGCGGCGCCCCCGCCTTCGCCTCCCGCGTCGCCGGGCACACCGTCGTCCACATGGGCACCACGTCCGCCGAGTACTCGGCCGGTCTGCAGACGGACGTCCGGGCGGCGGGCGGGCGCTACGTCGAGGCCCCGGTCTCCGGGTCCCGCGTCCCGGCCGAGCGGGGTGAACTGGTCGGGATGCTCTCGGGCGACGACGACGCCGTGGCGGCCGTACGGCCCCTGCTCGCCCCCCTGTGCCGGGATACCTTCGACTGCGGTTCGGTGCCGGGCGCGCTGCTGATGAAGTTCTCGGTGAACCTGTTCCTGATCACCCTGGTGACCGGGCTGGCCGAGGCGTTCCATTTCGCGGAGCGGCACGGGCTGGACCGGCGGCTGCTGCGCGACGTGCTGGACGCGGGCCAGATGGCCAGCGCCGTCTCCCGGGTCAAGGGGCCCAAGCTGCTGGAGCGCGACTTCAGCGTGCAGGCGGCCGCCGCGGACGTCCTGAAGAACAACCGGCTCATCGCGGAGGCCGCCCGCGGGGCGGGCCTGGCCTCCCCGCTCCTCGACGTCTGCCACGCCCTGTACGGCGAGACGGTCGCCCTGGGACACGGCGGCGAGGACATGGCGGCCGTCCTGCGCGCCCTGGAAGCCCGGTCCGAGGCCGCACACCCGCCCGGCCCGACCGCGAGGCCCTCCCCGCCGTCCCCCCACGTCAGCCGGGCATGATCGGTACGGTGATACCCGGGACGGCGAGAGGGGCGGCGAGACCGTGAGCGAGCAGGCGGAGATCGGAACGGCGAAGGAGGCCGCCGACCACGAGCTGATTCTGGCCTTCGGACGTCTGCAGGGGGCGGCCAACCGGCTGGAGTACATCCTGGGGCGGGCCCTGGAAGAGGAGTGCGGGATCAGCCATCTGATGTTCGAGGTGCTGTTGATCCTCGGCCGGGCGGGCGCGCCGGGCCTTTCGATGCGGGCCATCGCCCAGGAGCAGGTCCTGACCACGGGCGGCGCCACCCGGCTCGTGGACCGCATGTCGGCGGCCGGGCTCGTGACCCGCGCGGACTCCCCCGACGACCGGCGCGCGAAGCTGGTGCGGCTCACCCCGCTGGGCGAGGAGACGACCGTCCGCGCCGCTCAGGTGCACCTGCGGAACATCGAACGGTATTTCGTCGCACCGCTGCCCGGCGAGGACCTCGAACGCTTCACGCAGAATCTTCGCCTCCTCAGCCACTCCGCCCGGGACGTCCTGCCCCGCCTCCCCTGACCCGCGCCGCGGCGTCGGCGCAGGCCTGCCGCCGGACGGGCGCGCGCCGCCGTCAGAACCAGTGCAGGCAGTGCGGGGAGCGGTCGGAGCGGAAGAGGGCGTCGGCGAGGGCGGCCGCGTCCGGGCGGTGGGCCTGCACGCGCCCGGCGCGCACGAGCGTGCTCGGGGCGGTGCCCCCGAGGTAGACGGAGCCCAGATCGCTCACGTCCAGGGAAAGGTCGGGTTCCCGGTCCGTCTGGACGCAGTCGGCCTTGCCGTCCCGGACGGTCAGCAGGTAGCGGCCGCGCTCGTCGAGGAACGGGTCGTCGACGTCGAGGACCAGCTCGCCGTCCGTGAACCAGCCGCGTGCGGTCAGCGCCCGCGGGACGTCCAGCAGCCGCACCCAGAGCCAGTCGGTGTCGCCGCTCACCTCCGCGGCGCGGAAGTCCGCGAACTGCCAGCGCAGCGGATGCCCGGGCGGGAAGTGCTTGATCACGACCTCGTCGACCAGGTCGTGTCCGAGGACGAACCGGACCAGGTCCGTGAAGACCGCGTCGTCGGCGGCGACGGTCTCGTCCACGGTGAGGGTCGCGGACTCGCCGACCGCGTACGAGGCGTACCCGTCGGGAACGCCGTCGGCGTCACGGTGGACCGCGACGTAGCGCGGCGCCGCGGAGACGGGGGGCTGCCCCGCGCCCACGGCCCACCAGCGGTGCGGCCGGGACAGCGCGCCGGGCTGGGCGCGCCGGTACCGGTCGTAGACCTCTTCCAGGATCTCGCCGCACTCGGCCCGCCTCAGCAGCTCGACGGCGCCGGTGTCCGCGCCGGCCGCCGCGTGCCGGGGCAGGGCGAGCGCGCCCCGGTGGCGCGGGACCGTCAGCCGCTGGGTGTAGGTCGCCGGCCCGTAGCCGAACCTGCGGTAGATCAGGGCCTCGGTGGCCAGCAGCACGGAGAGGAACTCCCCCCGCGCCCGCAGCTCGGCGAGCTGATGCCGCATCATGGCGCTGAGCACGCCACGGCGCCGGTGCGTGGGCAGGACGCCGACGGCGGTCACTCCGGCGCAGGGGGCGACGGTCTCGCCGGGCAGGGTGAGCTCGAAGGAACACGCGGCGGCGGTGCCGACGGGCCGCCCGTCCTCGGTGCGGGCGAGCAGCCCGCGGTCCATCTCCCATGCCGACCACCACGCCCCGCCGCCGCCGGCCGGGGTTTCCGGGAAGCGCCCGAACGCGGCATGGAGCGTGTCGACGAAGACGCCGAGGTCCTGGTCGGTCGTGGAACGGATCTCCATGGCTGGCGCTGCCTCCCCGGGACACGGGCGCCACGACGCGTGCGCCCCGCACAGTGCAGCGTCGCTCCTCGGCCGGGTCAAGCGGATTACGGCCGGGGGCGCCCCGGGGGTGTGCATTCCGGTCGGGCGGACGGGCGTCCACGTCGTGCGGGTCTTTGTGGGAGAACGCCTCACGGACGACGGCGGGCGCCGTGCCGCCGGCCGGCCCGGCCACGCGCGCCATGGGCAGCAGGACGACGCCCGGGCCGCAGCCCACGTCCAGGAGCCGGCCCCGGCCGTCCGGACCGAGTGCGGCGGCCGGCGCCTCGGTGAAGCCCGGAGCGTACGGAAGCCGGCCGCGCTCGTAGTAGGGCGCGCTTCCGGCGAACAGGGGCTTGTCCCACTGCCATCCCTCGGGCATACCGGTTCCCTTTCCCCTTCCACGGGGCGAATTCCACGGGGCGAACAGGTTCGCTCCGGAGTCTGGCACCGGCGACCGACCGGGCGGTATACAAGCCCAGTCGAACCGTCACGACCGCCGTACGGGACGGTGTCGCCGGCGGGCCACGGGCTGCGAGGGGAAGAGACTCGATGCAACGCGAAACAGGCACGGGAAGACCGGCCGGTCGGCGCCGACGAGGCGTCACCCTTCTTTCGGCGCTGGGGGGTTGTGCTCTCGTGGCCGCCTCCGCGACGCCGGCAGCGGCCCACGGAACGGGCGGCACGGTCCGTTACGCGGCGCTCGGCGACTCCTACACCTCCGGGCCCTTCATCCCCCGCCAGGTGGACGTCGGTTGCGCCCGGTCCGACCACAACTACCCGTCCCTCATGGCCGCGCGGCTGCGCGCCACCACCTTCAAGGACGTCAGCTGCGGCGGGGCGACCACCGAGAACATGTGGAAGCCGCAGGGGGCCAACGGGCCCCAGCTGGACGCGGTGAACCACGACAGCGACCTCGTGACCGTCCAGATCGGCGGCAACGACATCGGCTTCGGATCCATCATCGCCACCTGTGCGCAGGTGGCCGCGCAGGACCCGGCCGGCGATCCGTGCCGGCGCCACTACGGCGCCTCGGGGTTCGACGAGCTCACCGCGACGATCGCCAAGACCGCGCCCAAGATCGCACGGGTGCTGCGGGCCGTGCACGAGCGAGCTCCGCGGGCCCGGGTCCTCCTGGTCGGATACCCCGACCTCCTGCCCGACGACGGCAGCGGCTGCGCGCCCTCGGTGCCGTTCGCGGCGGGCGACTTCCCCTACCTGAGGGACACCGGCAAGCGCCTCAACCTGATGCTCCGTCTGGTGGCCCGCTGGAACCGTGCGGAGTACGTCGACACCTACGGTCCGACCGTCGGCCACGACATGTGCACGCCCCCCGAGGTCCGGTGGATCGAGCCGCTGCAGCCCGCGTCGCCCGCCGCCCCCGCCCACCCCAACGCCAAGGGCGAGGAGGCGATGGCGGGCGCGGTGTGGCAGCGCCTGACGCACGGGCGGGGCGGCCGCTGACCCCGGGCCGCGGCCCGGGGACGTGCGGCCCGCGGCTCGCGGCCGGCCGCTCACGGGAGCGGCTCACACCTCCGAGTCGATGCCGGTGACCACCGCCGGCCCCAGCGGCGCCTCGCTGTCGTCGAGACCCGCGGCCTGCAGGGCGGAGTCCGCGAGCCTGCGGGCGTCCTCCTCCGCATGGGGAACGCTGTCCGCCTCGACGGCGAGCCGGATGGTGAACGTGTCGTCCTCGTTCACGGTGAGAGGGTCGAGGTCCTGCGCGTCGCCCATCCGCGTGTGGTGCGGATCGGCGGGGCGCAGGGCCTGACTCAGCCGCGTGCGCGCCTCGTCGTCGATCCCGGCCGTGAACGTGCCGGGCACGGTGATCACGTAGGTCGTCATGACGTTCCCTTCGTCGATCTCTGCTCCCTCCCGCCTACCCCGCCCCGCGCCCGGCTCGCCCCCGAACCGGACGGAGGCTCTGATGCTCCTCAAGTCGCTTGGCTGGCACGGGACTCGGGGCCACGATGATCTACATGACAGGAATCACGGGATTCAACAAGAAGCACGACTTCGTTCTGGTCGTCCGGGACTCGGACGTGGTCGAGGCGGCGTTGCGCGACGCGCTGGCCGCGGCCTCCCCCGAGGAGCGCCCGGGTCTGGAGCGCGCCGTCGCACTGGTCGGGGCCACCGCGGCGGCCACCGAGGCCCGGCTGCGCGCCGACTGGGTCCGCTCCCGGCTGGCCGCCGTCGGTTTCACGGGCGACGTCTCCTCGGTCGCGGCGGTGAGGGCGCTGCGCCAGGCGGAGAAGCAGCTGAGCCTGCTGGCGGCGGTGAAGCTGCAGAAGGACGCCGTGGCCCATCCGGAGTGACCGCACCCCTCTCCACCATGCCCGGGAAGACGGCGAGCGGACACCTCGGCCGGGGGGCGGGCGGGAGGTGTGCTTCCGGTCTGCGGGTGGACCGCCGCGGGCGCGGCGTCACCTCGGCGTCCCGGGGTAGACGGAGGGCCGGTGGACGGTTACTCGGAGGGATCACCCATGGATCGATCAGCGTTGCGGGCAGTCGGATGGGCCCGCTCTCTGCCCCTGGAGTCCACGGTGAAGGCGGCCCGCGACTGGGCCCGCCACCACCTCGACACGCTGGGCTGGGCCACCACCGCACCGGAGACGGTCGACGCCGTGCTGCTGACCGTCTCCGAACTGGTGACCAACGCCCACCGACACGCGCACAGCGACGCACAGCTCGTGATGACCTGGGACAGCCGCTGTCTGCACATCGCGGTCCACGACTCGTCGGCCGAGCTGCCCGCTCCCCGGAGCCCCAGCATCGACCGGACCGGAGGGCGGGGCATGTTCCTCGTCGACGCGCTGGCCGACAGCTGGGAGGCGCACCCGTGCCCCCACGGCAAGACCATCACGGCCTGCTTCAGCCCGCAGCCGGCCGGTTCCTGACCCGGCCGCCGGCGCGAGGGGCGGCCGTCAGGCGCAGTCGAGCGCCGTGAGGTCCACCGCGTCGGCCATCGCCCGCATGCCCTCGTCGTCGGGATGCAGGTGGTCGCCGCCGTCGAAGAACGGCAGGATCCGCTCGGGGTCGTGGGGGCTGCGCAGGGTGCGGTCGAAGTCGGCGACGGCGTCGAACTCACCGCCGTCGCGGATGAACGCGTTGACGTCCCGGCGTACGGCTTCGGCGGCCGGGTCCCACTCGGGCCAGCCCTTGAAGGGGGCGACGGTCGCGCCGACGACGCACTTGCCCGCCGCGTGGACGCGGCGCACGATCTCCCGGTACCCGGCGATCAGCTCCTGGGCGGTCACCCCCATGTGGGCCTTGATGTCGTTGACGCCCTCGAAAAGGACGACCGTGCGCACGCCCGGCAGGGAGAGCACGTCCCGCTGGAGGCGGTTCAGCGCGCTCTGGCCGGCGGCGTCCGTCAGGACCCTGTTCCCGGAGACGCCCTCGTCGGCCACGCCCTGGATCGCGGTACCGGCGCGCCGCAGCCGGCGGGCGAGGTAGTCGGGCCAGCGGCGGTCCAGGCCGGAGGTGGACTGCCAGCCGTCCGTGATCGAGTCGCCGAGCGCGACCACCGCCCCCGTCGACGCGTTCGTGCGGACCATGACGGCGTCGAGGTAGAACCACGCGCCGGTCGTCCGGCTCCAGTGTGCGGCGCCCTCCTCGGCGGTGTGGTCGCCCTGAGTGGTGTACGACGTCTGCATGGCCAGGCCGTGGCCGGTCGCCGGTCCGGCCGCGTCCGGCGAGTGCAGGCTGACCACCAGATCGGCGCCGGCGGGCAGCGGGGCCGCCAGGACGTCGCTCAGCGCCGTTCGGCCGGCAGGAATCGTCACGGAGTCCGCGCCGCCGAACCCGAGCCGCCGGTTGCTGCCGGGCGCGAGTGCCGCGCCCTCCTGCCGGATGCCCGCGTAGACGCTGTCGAAGGTCACCGGACGGTCGCCGAAGGCGTTGGTCAACCGGATCCGCAGTCCGGCCCCTCCGGCGCTGGTGCGCACGACGAGACGGTAGCCGCGGTCGGCGACGCCCTCGCCCAGGCGGCCCGCCGAAGCGCCCCAGGTGACGACGTCCGGCCGGGGCGACGTGGCGCGGGCGTCGGCCGGTACGGCCAGGAGCGTCGCGAGGGCGAACAGGACGGCCTGGATCGCGCGCAGCGGGGCGTGCCCGGCCGTCATCGGGCGGAGCCCGTCAGGGTGACGGCCCGCCCCGGCCGCAGGCCGACCGTCAGGGTCTGCTGCGCGTACATCACGGTCGTGGTCCGGCCGCCGACGCTGCGCAACCGCCGACGCGGGTTGTCCTCGTAGGGGAACTGACCGTCGGCGTCCACCGTGTCGTCGGGGGCGGAGGCGGTGAAGGGGTGCGGGCCGGTGAGGGCCGCCGCGGGGAGGCCCGAGGTGAGGAGGGCGCGTCTGGCGGGGTCCGTCGGGCGGGGGTCCATGGCGGCTCCGGAGGTCGGGGGCCCGGATGCGGAACCGGCCCCCCGGGTGTCGTCCGGAGGACTTCGGTAGGTCGATCCGGTCGATGTCCGGTGCGTGGCCCGCACCGCTGTCGGCGGTGATCGTGTCGGCGCCTGCCTTGAGCGTCACCGGCACGTGGACGTCGGCGACGGTTCCCCCGGTCGCCGGTGGCGGGGAACGTGGGGCGGGTGGCGCCGCCGCCGTCGGCGGACACCTCGGCCGTGCGGGCGTCGCCGCTGGTGTAGGACCCTGGTCTGGTAGACGCCGGGTTCGTCGACGACTACGTCGGTGAAGGTGAGCTTGCCGCCCAGGTACAGGTTGCCTGCCTCGTGCTCGCCGGAGCAAGCCGAGCAGTCGGCGACGGCCGCGATTTCGCCGAGGACGCCGGCCGGCGCCTCGGCCTCGCAGCCGGTCCACTGCAGCGCGCCGCCGTGCGGGGCGACGGTGAAGAGACGTCGGCCTTCAAGAGCCTTCGGCGTCACGGGCATTGGCATGACATCGAAGGCAGGGTGTGACTCGCCGAGCCGGACGACAGCTCACTGGGCCGACCGGCCGCAGCCCACCGCTCACAGCCGACCGCCCACCGTCGGGAGGACGGTGGGCGGGTTGGCCGTGATGCCGGTCGTGCTGTCGCGAGGGTCGGTCACTCGGTCAGCGTCGGGTGCGCAGCCGTGCCAGCAGCCCGCGTGCCTGGGCACGACGGCGCGGGTCGGCCGCGGTACGGCGCACCTGCTCGATCGTGCGCCGCCCCTGGGGGCTCCTGCTGAAGTCCTTGATGCGCTGGATGACGCTCATCGTTCTCCTCCCCTGGTCCGTCTGCGCGGTCCGTCTGTGGTGTCCGTCTGTGGTGTACGGCTGGGGTTCCGCCGGTGCGACGACCGCTTCTGGGCGTCCGGCTACCCCGGAACGGGCCGATCAGGCCGCTCGCGCCGAGCGTCGCCGCAGCCCGGTCGGCGCGACGGGCGCGGACGCCTGGCGAGCGGACGCGGCCGGGGTGCGCGTGGGCAGGACCCGGTAGGTCGTCTTGGACGGGTCCGTGACCGGCTCGCCGAGTGTGATCCGGCCGGCCGCGTACAACTCGTCGCACTCGGCGGCCGGCAGCGCCACATAGCAGCCCCCGCGCCCGCCCTCGGCGTCCAGCGGCCGCCAGTACCCGTACACCCGGCGTCCATTGGCGTGCTCGGTGACGAACACGGGCGTACGCGGATCGGAGACGACGCGCAGCACGTCGCTCCCCGCACGGCCCGCCGAGACGGCGGGGCGCGGTGCGGCGGCGGGGCGCGGTGCGGCGGCGGGGCGCGGTGCGGCGGCGCGCCGGGTGGGACCCGGCGCCTCCCGGGGGCGGGGCACGCCGGCCACGACCGCGACGACGGGGCCCGGCGTGACGGGCGCCGTCCACTCCGCACGCATCGGGCGGCGCGCGGAACGTACGTCGAGGACCTGCAGCTGGTCGGCGGTGAGCGGCATCGTCGGTGACCTTTCCTGGGCGGGGACATGAGACCGCCTACCCGGCTGAGCCGGAGTTGATCTCACCTGGGGCATCCTTCATCACTGCACTGACAACGCGACCTCCCGCGACCTCCCCACGGGGATCCCTCCTGCCCCGGAGGGCGCCCCGCACACCGCGACAGGGTTCAACACCTGCCGATAGGGGCACTCGGCGCACCTCGTCCGCGGCGAGCGCAGGAGGCACGCGTGGCTGTTCCGCATCGACTGGTCCGGCATCGACCGGCCGGAGCGTCCCCGGGTGACGCGGCGCTCCCGCACGACCGGGGAGGCGGCGATGCCTGACGCGGTGGTGATCGGCGCCGGACCGAACGGACTGGTCGCGGCGAACCTCCTGGCGGACGCCGGCTGGAGTGTGGAGGTCGTCGAAGAGCAGCCCGAGCCCGGTGGCGCGGTGCGGCACGACCGGGAGGTCGACCCCGCGTTCGTCAACGACCTGTTCAGCTCGTTCTACCCGCTGGCCGTCTCCTCCCCGGTGCTGGCCGGGCTGCGGCTGCACGAGCACGGCCTGCGCTGGAGCCACGCGCCCAGCGTGCTGGCCCACCCCCTCGCCGACGGCCGCTGCGCGCTCCTCGACCGCAGGATCGCCGTCACCGCGGAGTCCCTGGACGCCTTCCAGCCCGGTGACGGGGACGCCTGGCGTCGGCTGCACGAGGTCTGGGAGCGGGTGGGCCCGGACATCCTCGACGCCCTGTTCACGCCGTTCCCGCCGCTGCGGGCCACGGCCCGGCTCGCGGCCCGGCTGCGCGGCGCGGGCGGACTGCGCATGGCCCGCACGCTCGTCCTGCCGGTGCGCCGGCTGGGCGAGGAGGAGTTCGCGGGCGAAGGCGGCCGGCTGTTGCTGGCCGGCAACGCGCTGCACGCCGACCTCGCCCCGGAGGCCGCGGGCAGCGGCGGATTCGGCTGGCTGATGTCGATGCTCGGACAGAGCTACGGCTTTCCCGCGCCCACCGGCGGCTCCGGCGCCCTGACGGACGCCCTGGTCCGGCGGCTGCGCTCACGCGGCGGTGTGCTGCGCTGCGGGCAGCGGGTGGAGCGGATCGTGGTCCGCGACGGGCGGGCGGTCGGGGTGCGCACCGCGGACGGCGACCCGGTCGCCGCACGGCGCGCCGTGCTGGCCGACGTGTCGGTCCCGGCGCTGTACGGATCGCTCCTGGAGCCGGAACACCTGCCGGCCCAGGTGTCGGCCGACCTGAAGCGGTTCCAGTGGGACTTCGCGACCTTCAAGGTCGACTGGGCGCTTGACGGGCCCGTGCCCTGGCAGGCGGAGGCGGCCCGGCGGGCCGGGACCGTGCACCTGGCGGACGGAGTCGACGAGCTCACCCGCTTCGCCGCCCAGATCGCCATGCACCAGGTCCCGGACCGTCCGTTCGCGCTGTTCGGCCAGATGACGACGACCGACCCCGTGCGCTCCCCCGCCGGCACCGAGGCCGCCTGGGCCTACACCCACGTCCCGCAGGAGATCACGGGCGACGCCGGCGACGAAGGACTGACGGGCGTCTGGGACGCGAAGGAGCGGGAGCTGATGGCCGACCGCGTCGAACGCCAGGTGGAGCGGTTCGCCCCCGGTTTCCGGTCCCTGATCCGGGCCCGGCGCGTCCTGGCCCCGCCCACGCTGCAGGCCCTCGACGCCAACCTGCACGGCGGCGCGATCAACGGCGGTACGACCGCCCTCCACCAGCAGCTCTTCTTCCGCCCGCTGGCCGGCAGCGGGCGCCCGGAGACGGCCGTGCGCGGGCTGTTCCTGGCCTCCGCAGGCGCCCACCCCGGGGGCGGCGTGCACGGGGCGCCGGGGGCGAACGCGGCGCGCGCGGCGCTGCGCCGCCATGTCCCGCCCGGCCGGACGTACGTGCAGCGGGTCCTGGCCCGCCGCGACCGCACCGGTGCGAAGCGGCCGTCCACCGGCTGAACGGCTTCACCGCCGTCGAGGAAGGGAGCAGCCCGTGCACGAGAGTCCCCTGCGAGACCGCACCGTCGTGATCACGGGAGCCGCCCGAGGACTGGGGGCGGCGCAGGCGCGGGAGTTCGCCCGGCGCGGTGCGCGGCCGGCGCTGATCGGTCACGAAGGGGAGGCGTTGCGGGAGTTGGCCGCGTCGCTGCCCGGCCCCGCGCTGGCCCTGGAGGCCGACGTCACCGACGCCGACGCCCTCCAGCGGGCGGCGGCGGCCGTGCGGGCGCGGCTGGGGCCGCCCTCCGTGGTCGTCGCCAACGCGGGCATCGCCGAGGGCGGACCCTTCGCCGAGGCGGACATGGCGTCCTGGCGGCGGGTCATCGACGTCAACGTGGTGGGCAGCGCCCTGACGGCGCGCACGTTCCTGCCGGACCTGGTGGAGACGGCCGGGTACTACCTGCAGATCGCCTCCCTGGCCTCGATGGGCGCCGCTCCCCTGATGAGCGCGTACTGCGCCTCGAAGGCCGGTGTGGAGGCCTTCGCGCACTCCCTGCGGGCCGAGGTCGCCCAGCACGGCGTGGCCGTCGGCGTCGCCTACCTGAACTGGGCCGACACGGACATGATCCGGGACGCCGACCGTCATGCGGTGCTGCGCGAGCTGCGCGCCCATATGCCGGCGCCCGCCCGGCGCGTGTATCCGCCCGAGTTCGTCGCGCGGCGGCTCGCCACGGCCGTCGAACGCCGGCGCACCGCCGTCTACGTGCCCGCCTGGCTGCGCCTGGTGCAGGGGACGCGTGCCGCGCTGCCGCCCCTGGTCCTGCGCGTGTCCCGGCGCGAGCTGCCCCGGCTGGAGGCGGCCGAGCCGTTCCGGCCCACCGGGCTGCTCGGCGCGGGCGGACGAGCCGACGGCACGGCGAGTCACCCGGACGAGGGGCCGAGCGGGCGGTGAGGCTCCGGACACGGAGACCGGACCGCAGACATGACTCGGCGCCGGGACGGAACCGGCAGACAGACAGTGGGCCCGTGAGGGCGCACAGGACGGAGTGGGCCGGTGTCGGTCGATCTGACGGGTTTCCTCGGCGTGGCGCTGCTCGCCTACCTCGTGCCCGGCCCCGACTTCCTGGTGATCGTCAGGGCGGCGGCGCGGCGCGCCACCCTGGGCCGGGCGGCCGCGCTGGGCGCGCAGACAGGGCTGTGCGTGCACATGTGCGCCGCGGCCCTGGGACTGTCGGCGCTCGCCGCGGGGTCGGCGCTCGCCTTCACCGCCGTCAGACTGGCGGGAGCGGCCTACCTCGCGTATCTGGGCGTGCGGGTGCTCCTCGACGGCCGGCGCGGGGGCGGCGGCCACGACGCGTCGGCCGCGGCGGCGGAGGACGCCCACGAGCCCGGCCGGGACGCCGACGCGCCGGCGGACGCCGCCCCGGGCAGTCGCCGCGACAGCTTCGTCCAGGGGTTCATGACGAACGTCCTCAACCCCAAGGCGGCGCTGTTCTTCCTCAGCGTCCTGCCGCAGTTCACCCGGCACGGCGGCTCGCCCGCCGAGGAGGTCTTCCTGCTCGGCGGTCTCGACATCGCCGTCGGCGTCGTCTACTGGCTGCTGCTCGTGCGGGTCGCCGCGCGGCTGCGGTCGCTGCTGTCACGGCCTGCCTGGCGGCTTCGCTGGGAACGCACCACGGGATGGCTGTTCATCGCCGTCGGCGTGGGCGTCGCCGCCGCGGAGTGAGCGGCACGGGGCGCCCGGTCGCGGCCTCGGCCTCAGGAGAAGAACGACCGCTGCGCGGGCAGCCCGCCCTGGGCGAAGGAGGACGGCGCGCTCATGACGCGGTCCAGGTCGCGCTTGATGCGTTCGGCCTCGCCGCGCACATCGGCGGGCACGTCGCCGCGTTCGGTGACGAGACGGTGGTAGATGGGGGTGTCGTCGAAGGCGGAAATCACCGGAGAGGCTCTGCTTTCGTGGGCGGTCGGGCGGGCCGACGCGGCAGGACGGACAGGGGACACGGCCGACGATCCGAGGGGGCGAACCGGCGCTTGCGGGACGTCGCCTGACGGCTCGGCACGACAGCCTCGGGCGACGACATCATCGTATTGTCCCCGATGGAGCGGTGAGCGCCGACACCGAGGGGCCCGCGAACGGCCTTGCGGCGCGGCCGGGCGCGGTCCGGCTCACCATCGCAACGGGTCCTCCGCCGCACAGGCTTCACCGGCGAGCCCGGTCAACCCCGGCTCGGGTCCGAGCAGTTGGGCGACGACCGAAGCGATGGCACGATGCCAGTCGCCGCCGCGGCGCAGCATCGCGTGGTCGCCGCCGCGCACGAGGACGAGGCCGGCTCGCGCGCCCGCCCGCCGGGCCCGGCGCACGTAGCGGGCGGACTCCCCGGGGTCGGTCACCCGGTCCCGGTCGCCGTGCAGGAGGACGAGGTTCGTCCCGGCGAGACGGTCGACGGGCTCGCCGGGCGGACACCACGGCGCCAGGGCCAGCACCGCGTGCACCGAGGGGTCGGCGGCCGCCCGCAGCGCCGCCCGGGCCCCCATGGAGTGCCCCACCAGGATCACCGGCAGCTCGCCCGTCGACGCGCGCAGCTCGTCGAGGGCGCGTGCGGTGTCGACCACCGGGTCGGCCGTCGCGTTCCATCCCTGGAAGCGGTAGCGGACCTCGCCGAGCAGCACGTCCCGGCGGTCCGTCGCGGCGAGAGCCGCACGCAGGACGGGACGCATCCGCAGGGCTGCCGGATGCCAGGGCCGGGACCGCGCACGGCCCTGTTCGCGGCCGCCGTGCAGGACCAGGACGGCGGCCCCCGCCGGCGCAGCCGGCCGGCGCCGCACCACCAAGGCGGTCCCGGCCGCGGTGACGGCCTCTCCTTCGCCCACTGCTCCCCCGCTCTCCTCGCCCGCTGTCCGCCCCGGCCCGGGTCCGGTCCGTCGGACGACGGTATCGGCCGAGGCGTCGAGGATGTCAAAGACGGGCCGTCCCCGCACGACCGCGCCTCAGCAGGGCGGGTCGCCGCGGACGCGGGCTCACGCCTCCTGGGGGGCGGGCGGCTGGACGGCGGATTCCGGGCCGCGACCGCTCTCGGCGCCACGGTCGAGGGCGCCACGGTCGAGGTCGGCGCCACGGTCGAGGTCGGCGCCGGGGCCGCGCGCGCCGTGACGGGCCCGGTGGCGGGTCCGCAGCACCGCGGCGCGCATCGCGGGGCGGATCTCGTCGGGCAGACGGCCGCTCACCACCCAGCGCATGACGTGCTGGGCGACTTCGCGCAGCTTGATGTTGGTGTGCTGGGAGACCTGCCTGAGCACCTCCCAGCTGTTCTCCGGGCTCAGCCGGCACACCGCCGCCACCACGCCCATCGCCTGGTCGATCTCGGCACGCGAGGCCAGCGCCTGGCGCAGCTGTTCCACCTCTTGTTCGAGGGCGGCGACCTTCTGTACGAGTTCGTCGTTGTCCGACATGCGGTTGTCCGACATGCGAGGTCGCTTCTCCTCCTCACGCCCCCGGGAAAGCCGGTACGCGGCAGCGCACGGCGCAGTCCTGCTCCACTCTGCGCGCCCGGGTCGCACGCCGCGATCCCGGAAACGAAAAGAACCGGGGTCGGCCGGCCGCACAACGAAAGAAGATCCGGTCGCCTACGGACTGCGCGGGCTTCGTGGAGGAAATGTGGGGCAGACGTAGCGTGAATCGCCGTACACCGATCCAGGACGAGGAGATCCGGGGGCATGCACACGCTGACCTTCGACAGCGACGACCTGGACCGGACCGAGGACTTCCTCAGCCGTGCCTACGCGAAGATGCGGATCGGCAGCAGCACCCCCGAGACGAGCCGAGCGCGGATCAGTCGCAGCGGACTGGGCCCGATCACCGTCGACGAGCTCGACCTCGACTTCGACATGAGCTACGCCGTCACCCCGCTGAACCGGATCTGCCTCTGCGTGGTCCACGAGGGCACCATCCAGGACCACGTCTACCAAGGCGTCGAGGACTCCTTCGGCCCCGGGGACGTGGTGTCCTTCGCACCCCCGACCCTGTCCTACGCCGGCCGGGTATGCAGCGCCCGCTACAACATCACCATGCTGGACCCCGCCCTGCTCGACCAGGTGGCCGCCACCGCGGCCCCCACCGCGACCGACCCGGTGCGGCTGACCGGACACCGGCCGCACTCGCAGGCCGCGGCCGAGCAGCTGCGGCAGGCGATCACCTACGTCCGCGACCACGTGCTGACCGAGCCCGCCATGACGGACCAGCCGCTGGTGGTGTCGACCGCCGCCCAGCACCTGGCCGCGACGGTGCTGAGCACGTTCCCCAACACGGCGCTGACGGACCCCACGCCGGCCGACCGCCGCGACGCGCATCCGGACGCGCTGCGCCGGGCGCTGGCCTACATCGACGACCACGCCGACCAGCCGATCACCGTCGCCGACATCGCGGGGGCGGCGCATGTCACCGTCCGCGCGCTCCAGTACGCCTTCCGCCGGCACCTGGACAGCACGCCGCTCGCCCATCTCCGCCTCGTGCGGCTCTCCCACGCCCACCGGGAGCTGCAGGCCGCCGACCCGCACGCCGGGACGACGGTCACCGAGGTCGCGGCCCGCTGGGGCTTCTTCCACCCCGGCCGCTTCGCCGCGCTCTACCGCGAGGTCTACCTGCGCACCCCACGCCAGACCCTCCTCGACGGCTGAGACGACCGAGACGGCTCCGACGGCCCGGGCGGCTCGGGCGGTTGAGACGACCGAGCCGGCTGGGACGACCGACCCGCGCACCCCACGCGCGCCGGTCACGCCCCGTGGGACAGGGCTCGCGTCACCGGCCGGCGTATGACGAGGACTCCCGCCCCGCGGGGAGTGGCTCCGCCTGCGTGGGCGTGGGAGCCGCGCGACACTGGGAGTGCTGACGACCTCGGGTGGCGCGCGGGAAGGAACGCCGATGGCCCCACGGCCCTCGCTCGCCGCATCCGTCGGAGCGGGCCGCCGTGCCGTACGGGTGACGGTCTCCGCGGCCGCCGGGTTCTACCCGGCCGCGTACCTGCTCGATCAGCCCGTGGCCGCGGTGTACGCCCTGTTCACACCCATCGCGCTGGGCGTCCTGTCGCCGCTGCCGGGCTCCGGACGCGGGCGCGCCGTCACCGTGCTGGGGGCCCTGCCGGCCGCCGCCGCCCTCGCCGCCCTGGGCACCGCTCTCGCCGTGGGAACCTGGCCGGCCGTGGCGGGCATGCTGCTCGTCGGGTTCGGGCTGACCTTCGGCGCGGTGTGCGGCCCGCGCCCGGCCGGGACCGCGCCCGGACTGCAGCTGTTCTACATCCTGGCCTGCTTCCCGCCCTTCGCCCCGCAGACCCTGCCGCAGCGGCTGGCCGGAATCGCCGTGGGCGGGCTGCTGCTCGCGCTGTGCGAGCTGGCCGTGTTCCCGGACCCCCCGGAGCCCTCGTACCGGGGCCGGATCGCCGGCGTCCTGGATCTCGCGGCGCGCTCCGCCACGGCGCTGACCCGCACCGGGGGCACGGAGCCCGGGGCGGGCGGGCGGCTGCGCGAGGCCGGAGTGGAGCTGCGGTTCTCCCGGCTGCCTGCCGGGGCGCGCCCGACCGGCGCGGGACGCAGGGACCGCGCCCTGGCCCAGGCGGGTTCCGCGACCCGGCGTCTCGTGGATCAGCTGGCGGCCCTCTGCGAGATGCCGCGCAGCGCCGCGGACACCGCCTCGTACGACCTGCTCCGGGGCGTCGCCGCCGCCTGCGGCGAGACAGCCCGTTCGCTGCGCCGCAGGCGCCGCACGGCCGGGCCCGAGCTGATCGAGGAGATGATCGCCCAGTTCCTCGTCTCGCGCGACGCGGCCCCGGCCGGGCGCACCGGCCGTCCGCACGAGCTGCTGCGCCGGCAGTCGACGGTGCTGACGGTCGCCGTGTCCGCGGTGACCGTGCGCACGGCCGTCGCCTTGGCGTACGGCGGCCGTCGGCCGGTGCACGGGCTGCCCCGGGAACAGTTCTGGTACGCACGGCTCTCGACGGTCCGTCTCTTCGCCGTCCGCCTCTCCGGCAATCTGACGCGACGCTCCGTCGTCTTCCAGAACGCGACGCGCACCGCTCTCGGCCTCTCCTTCGCCCGGCTGGTGGCCGGCTCGCTGGACCTCTCGCACGGCTTCTGGGTGCTGCTGGCCGTGCTCACCCTGGGGCGCACCACGGCAGGCGCGACCTGGTCGACCGTCCGCGCGGCCGTCCTCGGCACGCTGGCCGGCGCCCTCGCGGCCGGTCTGCTGCTCGTAGAGGCGGCCGGCGGCACCGAGGTGTACGCCTGTCTGCTCGTGCCGATGATGCTGGTCGCCTTCACCGTGGGCCCGCTGGAGGGACCGGCCTGGGCACAGGGGCTGTTCACCCTGGTCGTGTCGGTGGCGTTCGCGCAGATCGCGCCCGTGACCTGGCGGCTCGCGGAGATGCGGGTCGTCGACGTGCTGACCGGCAGCGCCGTCGGGCTGCTGTGCGGGGTCCTGGCCTGGCCGTTCGGCGCCCGCGCCGAGACGCGGCGCAGCATGGCCGCCCTGCTGTGCGCCGCCGCGCCCCTCGTACGGGTCACCGCCGACGCCGCCACCGGGCGCGGCGCCCCCGGCCGGGACAGCGACGCGGGCGGACCGGCCCTCCGGCTGACCCGGCACCGGCTCCGCATGGCGGAAGGCGCCTACGCGCAGTACCGCACCGAGCCTTCGGCGACCGCGTCCGGGACCGAGCCCGACTACCTCGCCGCTCTCAACTTCGGCTCCCGGGTCCTGGTCGGCGCCCACTGGCTGCCCCGGACGGACCAGGTGCACGACCTGCCCGGCCCGGCCCGGCGCTGGCTCCGGGAAGTCACCGCGGAGGTGGAGGCGGCCACCGTACGGGCGGCCGGCTTCCCGCCGGGCGGCGTCCGGGTCCGGCTCAGGCCGCCACCGCCCCTCACGCCCACGGCCCCGCCGGCCGTCCTGTCCCTCCTGAGCGACATGGAGGTGTGGCTCGAGGCCCTCGCCGCGGAGCTGCGGGTCGGCGCCGCCCACCGGCCGGCCCGGCCGACCGCCCCCGCGGCAGCCGTCCAACCCTCATGAGACGCCCGGGTCAGCGGGCGGCGAGGAGTTCGAGTGTGTCGATCACCCGGTGGGAGAAGCCCCACTCGTTGTCGTACCAGGCGACGACCTTGACGTGGCGGCCCTCGACACGGGTGAGCGCCGAGTCGAAGATCGACGAGGCCGGGTTGCCGGTGATGTCGGACGACACCAGCGGGTCCTCCGAGTACTCGAGGACGCCGGACAGCGGGCCCTCGGCGGCCGTGCGGTACGCCGCCAGCACGTCCTCGCGGGTCACGTCGCGGGCGACGGTCGTGTTGAGCTCCACGATCGAGCCCACCGGGACCGGCACCCGGATCGAGTCGCCGGACAGCTTGCCGTCGAGGCCGGGCAGCACGAGGCCGATCGCCTTGGCGGCGCCGGTCGTGGTCGGCACGATGTTGACGCCGGCGGCGCGGGCGCGGCGCGGGTCGCGGTGCGGCCCGTCCTGCAGGTTCTGCTCCTGCGTGTAGGCGTGCACGGTCGTCATGAAGCCGTGCTCGATGCCGGCGAGGTCGTCCAGGACGGCGGCCAGCGGGGCGAGCGCGTTGGTGGTGCAGGACGCGTTCGAGACGATCGTGTGCAGCTCGGGGTCGTAGGCGTCGGTGTTGACGCCGTACGCCAGCGTGACGTCGGCGCCGTCCGAGGGCGCGCTGACGAGCACCTTGCGCGCGCCCGCGTCGAGGTGGGCGCGGGCGGCCTTGGCCGACGTGAACCGGCCGGTCGCCTCCAGCACGATGTCGACCTCCAGCGCCGCCCAGGGCAGCTGCGCCGGCTCGCGCTCGGCCAGGACCTTGATCCGGCGGCCGTCGACGACGAGGACGTCGCCTTCGACGCCGACCGGGCGGCCCAACCGCCCGGAGGTCGAGTCGAAGGCGAGCAGCCGGGCCAGGGCGGTCGGCTCGGTCAGGTCGTTGACGGCGACGATCTCCAGGTCGCTGTCGCGCTCCAGGAGCGCGCGCAGCACGTTGCGTCCGATGCGGCCGAATCCGTTGATGGCGATGCGAGTCATGAGTGATGTCCCTTCGTTTCGCCACCAGCCTCGCGCGCGGCGTCCGCCCATGGCCCGGGCGTGAGCGCCATGGTTCGCAAGGATCTCGCCAACCGCCCGTCGCGGTCACTCGCCCCGGGTGAAGGTGCGCCGGTACTCGCTGGGCGTGGTGCCGAGGATCTGCTGGAAGTGCAGCCTCAGGTTCGCGCCGGTGCCGAGGCCGACGTCGCCCGCGATCTGCTCGACGCCGCGCTCGGAGCGCTCCAGCAGCTCGCGTGCCCGGTCGATGCGGGCGCGCATCACCCACTGCATCGGCGTGTATCCGGTGTCCTCGACGAAACGCCGGGACAAGGTCCGCTCCGAGACGGCCGCGTGCCGGGCCAGGGTGTCCAGGGTGAGGGGCTCGCCGAGGTGGTGCAGGGCCCACTCGCGGGTGGCGGCGAAGCGCTCGCCGAGCGGCTCCGGCACGCTGCGCGGCACGTACTGCGCCTGGCCGCCGCTGCGGTAGGGGGCCGCGACCAGCCGCCGGGCGGCGTGGTTGGAGGCGGCCACGCCCAGGTCGCGGCGCAGGACGTGCAGGCACAGGTCGATGCCGGAGGCGGCGCCGGCCGAGGTCAGCACCGTGCCCTCGTCGACGAACAGGACGTTCTCGTCGACGCGGACGTGCGGGTGCCTGGCCGCCAGCGCCCGGGTGTAGTGCCAGTGGGTCGTGGCGCGTCGGCCGTCGAGCAGACCCGTGGCGGCGAGGGCGAAGGCCCCGGTCGAGATGGCGGCCAGCCGCGCGCCCCGCTCGTGTGCGGCGCGCAGCGCGTCGACGACCGCCTGCGGAGGGTCGTCGCGGTCGGGGTGGCGGTAGCCGGGGATGAAGACGACGTCGGCCCAGGCGAGCGCCTCCAGCCCGTGGGCGACGTGGTACGACAGACCGTCGCCGCCGGTCACCAGGCCCGGCGCCGCGCCGCACACCCGCACCTCGTACGGCATGCTCGCGCGAGTGGCGAACACCTGCGCGGGGATGCCGACGTCGAGCGGCTTCGCTCCTTCGAGCACGAGGACGGCGACACGTTGCAGGCGGGAGGACGACACCCGGAAAGGGTACGGGGCGGGTGCGGGAGGGATGCGGCAGAAGCAGCGCAGGCAGCCACGAGCCGGCGGACCGCGCCCGAAACCCGGCACCGCATTGGCATAGACCTGACACACGGTAAGGATTAGGCTCTGCCGCGCCACACACTCTGAGAGCGCTCTCACGCATCCGCGCCACCCCTTGCTTCGCCCTGCACTGCCCCGCTCCGCCCCGTTCCGCTCTGTTCCGCTCTGTTCCGCCGCTGTTCCACCCCCACTCCTGGAACGACGAAGGGCAACTCCCATGAGACGCACAAGGCTCGCCCCCCTCTGTCTGGCCGCACTGCTGACCCTGGGCGGGCTCGTCGGCGCGGGCATCTCCCCCGCGTCGGCGAGCGGTGAGGCCACGGTCCCGGCCGCTGCGGACTCCACCTCGCACGCGTCCGGTACTGCCGCCCAAGACCCCGCTCGCGCCTCCGCGGGCCTCCTGCGGGCCATGCGGCAGCAGTTCGGGCTCACCGAGCGCCAGGCGAACGCCCGGTTGCGGGCCGAGCGGGACGCCGCCGCGCGCGAACCGGGAGCGCGCCGCACGGCGGGCTCCGCGTATGCCGGGTCGTGGTTCGACGCCGTGGACGGCCGCCTGGCGGTGGCCGTCACCGCGCGGGCGTCCCAGGCCACACGCGCGGCGATCGCCTCCGGAGGGGCGGTCGTCCGCGTCGTCGAGCACAGCGCGCGGACGCTGGACGCGGCCAAGTCACGCATCGACCGGCTCTCCGCCCCCGCCTCCGTGGCGAGCTGGCACGTCGACCCGGCGGCGAACAGCGTCGTGATCACGGTCGTCCGCGACCGGCGCGACGACAACGATGTCCGGCGCTTCCTCGCACAGGCCCGCGCCACCGCCCCCGTCACCGTCGAGACGGTCGCCGCGACCCCGCGCACCTTCGCGGCCGGCACGGTCGGCGGCGACCCCTACTACACCGGCAACGTCCGCTGCTCCATCGGCTTCTCGGTCTACGGCGGGTTCGTCACCGCAGGCCACTGCGGCGGCGCCGGAGCGGGCGTCCGGGGCTGGGACGGCTCATACGTCGGCGAGTTCCAGGGCTCCTCGTTCCCCGACAACGACTACGCCTGGGTCAGCGTGGGCAGCGGCTGGTGGACGGTGCCGGTCGTCCTCGGCTGGGGGACGATCCCCGACCAGCTGGTACGCGGTTCCGCCGAGGCGCCCGTGGGCTCCTCGGTCTGCCGCTCCGGGTCGACCACCCACTGGCACTGCGGGACGGTGCTCGCGAAGAACGAGACCGTCAACTACAGCCAGGGCGCGGTGCACCAGATGACGAAGACGAGCGTCTGCGCCGAAGGAGGCGACTCCGGCGGCTCGTTCATCAGCGGGGACCAGGCACAGGGCGTCACCTCCGGCGGCTGGGGCAACTGCTCCTCCGGCGGCGAGACCTGGTTCCAGCCGGTCAACGAGATCCTCGGCCGTTACGGACTCACCCTGCACACCTACTGACCGCGAACCGCCGCCCCGCCCCGTGCGAGACACCCTCATCACGCCACGGACGCCCGGCGGCGCACACGTCCGGGACGGCCCCGGCCCTCCTCCCCGAGGACACCCCCCGGGGCCCGGGGCGCCCGGCTCCGAGGGGCGGGGGTGGCCGCATGCCAGGCGCGGCCACCCCTACCCCAGTCCCCTACCTCAGTCCCCTGCCCAGTCCCGCTGTCCTGTCCGCCCCGCCTCTCCCCGCCCCGCCCTCGCCCCCGCCCCCGCCTGTGAACACCCGCGGCGCCGCGCCCGTATGGAGTCCTGTGCAGTCCTGACTGCTTTCGGAAAGGCGCGGTGAACACGTGACAGCTCGCTCTCCCCACTCCGGGCACCGCAGGTCTCAGAACAGAACCCCGCTGATCGCGGCGGTCGCGGCCGGCGTCCTCAGCCTCGCGATCGCGGCGCAGGCCGCTCTCGCGACCGAGACCGGGGCCGGGACCAGGACCGGCGGGACGGCGGCAGGGGTGCGCATGCTCACCGTGCCGCAGGTGGCCGGCGAGGAGCGGCTCACCGCGACCCGGCGGGTCACCGGCGTGTTCGACGGGGCGCGGACCCGGTTCACGGGAGCGGGCGCGCTGGCCGGGGACGGTCAGAAGGAGGGCCAGGACCCGCTGTTCGAACTCGCCGACGGCGCCGTCCTGAAGAACGTCGTCCTGGGCTCCCCCGCCGCGGACGGCGTCCACTGTCTGGGCAGTTGCACCTTGGAGAACGTGTTCTGGGAGGACGTCGGCGAGGACGCCGCGACCTTCCTCGGCAAGTCCGCCGACGCCAGGTACGTCGTCACCGGCGGTGGCGCGGCCGGGGCCGCGGACAAGGTGTTCCAGTTCAACGGCGCCGGCACGCTGACCGTGCGGAACTTCCAGGTGGCCGACTTCGGCAAGCTGGTCCGCTCCTGCGGCGACTGCGCGCAGCAGTTCCGGCGCGACGTGGTGCTGGAGAACGTCACGGCCACCGCCCCCGGCGGCGAACTGGCCGGGATCAACGCCGACTTCGGCGACACCGCCCGGCTGAGCGGCATCACCGTGCTGGGCGACCCCGACCGGAAGATCGTGCCCTGCCAGAAGTTCCGGGGTGTCACCGGCGGCGAGCCCGCGAAGCTCGACGCGACGGCGGACGGCGTGAACTGCGTGTTCGAGCCGGCCGACATCACCTTCCGCTGACGGGCCCCGGCGTCGTCACGGAGGGGGCGACGACGCCGGGGCGTACGGAAGTTGAACACTTCGCGCGCCGCCCGTCGATCCGTCGTGCCGTCCCTACGCTGGCGCGCGTGCGAGAGCGACAGCAGGCGGGCGACGACCGTCACGGCAGTGCGCGGGAGCGGTCCCCCCTGGCGACCCGCGGGCCCCGGGCGGCCGCACCCGGCCGTGGTCCGAATCCTCTGCTGGGGCTGCAGCAGACGGCGGGCAACGCGGCCACCGTCGCCGCCCTGAAGGGGCCCGGTCCGGCCGGGCGGGCGGCTCGGACCGCCGCCGGCCGCGGGGCCCCGCCGACACTGGACGCCGTCTCCGAGGTGGACGACGACGCCATCGAACTCCCGCCGTATCTGCGGTACATGGAGGCGGCCGGGCTGTCTACGGCGTACGGTCTCACCGGCCACGAGTTCGTCACGGACACCCTCGCCGCCCGCATGGGCCGCCGCGACGGCGTCGTCGCCCGGATCGGCGCGGAACTCGCCGGGCGGCCCGAGTCGTTCTACGGGCACGGCCGGGCGTTCGCGGTCACCGGAGCCCGGGGCACGGACCGCTACGACGTCACGGTGACCCTCTCCCCCGCCGACGACGACCGGCCCGTGTCTTCTCCCTCGCGCGCCCCGACGCGGAGGGCGCGGCCACCAAGGTGGACGTGCAGCACCAGACCGCGGCCGCCGTGGCCCACAGCGCGGGGTCCTCCGCCTCCAAGGGCTTGTCGTTCACCGCGTTCGGGCTGGCCCCGGTGGCGCCCGCCGTCTGGGCCGGAGCGGCGGCCACCGTCAACGCCCAGCCGTTCCAGTCCTCCCGGGACTCCCGCACCCAGCGCGCGGTCGCCGAACCCCGGGTGCTGCGCAGCGACCAGGGATCCGTCGAGGTACCGCGCCGAGTGCGCTACGGCGTGCGCGTCAGCAAGGACGGCGGGCGCGCGGCGCAGCGCTTCGGCGGGATCGGCGCCCTCACCATGCGCGTGCCGGTGGAGCATCTGACGCCGGTCGTCGCCGGGGCGTCCGCGCCGCCGCGTCCGGTGGCGGCGGCGACCGCACGGGCGGTGTCGCTGGCCGACTCGATGGCCCCGGTCGCCGTCGCGGACACCGCCGCTCCGCACCAGGGCGGCGGCGGGCTCTTCGACGCGGTCGCCTCGGCGCTGCACCCGTCGCTGACCTGGCCCGGCGCTCCCGGCCGGGCCCGGCTGTACGAGGCCACCGCCACCGCGACGGTGCTGGAGGACCTGCCCCGGCTGCTGCGCGACGGGGTGGTCGGCGAGGATCTGACCAGCCGGGACTGCAGTACCACGGGCACCTACCGGATGCGCGCCGCGATCACCGACCTGGGCCCGGGCTGGAGCACCGGCCGGACGCAGTTGCGCACCCACCAGCAGACCCAGCACTCGGTCACGGACACCGCGGGCAAGGGCCGTGGCGGGGCCTTCGGCGTCGGCCCGGCGGCGGGGTTCGGCGTCCTCGGCAACGCGGCTGCCGTGCGCGGCACCGTCATGCCGGTCGTCGGCGCGCGTCAGACGCGGTTCACCGTCGCCGAGCAGACGGTGTCCAGCCGGCAGGGCGCCGAGGTGCGCGGCGAGAAGGTGCTCTATCTGGGCACGGTCCTGTTCACCGTCGAGGGCAGCGGTCCCAGCTCGCCCCTGACCCGGGCGCGGGGCGGCGGCCGCACGGCGCACCACTCCATGCGGGTCTGGATCAGCCTGCGCGCGGACGAGGCCCGACCGGGTGTCGGGGCGGGGCGCGACGGCCGTGCAGGAGGTGACGCCGCCGCAGCCGGTGGTCGTCCGCATGCCCGCGCCCGCCGTGCGACGCCTGCTGGCCGACCCGGCGAACGCCGGACGTCTGACGGACCCGGGAGCACGTCTGGCGCCTGGCGGGTGATTGGCCGTCAGGGCCGAGCGCGCCACCGGTCGTGGCACCGCGGTCCCTCATTCACGGCGCGCGGTCCGAGCGGCCGGCGTGGTCGGCGGGGTCGGCGTGGTCGGCGGGGTGGTTGACGGCGTCAGCGCGATCGGCGGGTCGGCGGGGTCACAGCTTGGCCCCGAAGTTCTGCGTCCACCACGGGCCGCCCGGCCCGTCGTGGATGCCCACGCCGATGTTCTTGAAGTCGCAGTTGAGGATGTTGGCGCGGTGGCCGGGGCTGTTCATCCAGGACGTCATCACCGACTGCGCCGTCTGCTGCCCCATCGCGATGTTCTCCCCGTACGTGGACCAGCGGTAGCCCGCGGCCGTGATGCGCTTCCCGGGGTCGGCGCCGTCGGGGTTGGTGTGGTCGAAGAAGCCGCGCGCGGCCATGTCGTCGGAGTGTCCCTGTGCGGCCTTGCGCAGCAGGGGGTCCTCGGTGAGGGGCCCGCAGCCGGCCGTCGTCCGCTCCTGGTTGACGAGGGCGATCACCTGGGCCGAGCGGTCGGACGACCCGGACCGCACGGTCGTCTTCGGAGAGACGGGCGGACGGGACCGGGCCGGCTTCGCAGCGGGCGGCGCGGACGCGGCAACGCTCTTGCGGGGACTCGGCGAGGCGCTCGCACTCGCCGACGCCGAGGTCGACGCGGACGCCGTCGGGGAAGGGGACGGTGACGGCGAGGTCCCGCCGCCGATGTCGGACGTGGGCCGGCCGGAGACCAGCGCGTCGTCCACGGGCCGCACGGCGGTGCTGTCCTGCGTCCCGCCCTCCGGCCGCAGGCCGAAGTAGAGGAAACCGCCGCCCGCCACGCACGCCGCGACGACCGCGCCGCCGACCGCGCGTCGCCGGGTGCGCCGCCTGCGCCGGGTCGCGGTACGGGAGGCGGTCCGTCCGGCCGCCGAGCGGCGCGAGCCCGACCGGACGGTGACGTCCGGTCCGCCCTCGGGGAGGGAGGACGCCGACCCGGCCAGGGCGACGGCGTCGGCGGCGGCGCACGTCCGCGCGAGCAGCGCGGACGACGCCGCGACCAGCGCGAGACCGGCCAGCAGTCCCTCCGCGGGCACCAGCCCGCTCCACAGACCGGAGCACTGCGCGCACTCGCGGGCGTGCCGGGCTATGCGCTTGCGCCACAGCGCCGAGGGCCGGCCGTCCCAGCCCGCGAGCTCACCGCGCAGTTCCTGGCACGGAGGCTGTGCGTCCACGGCCCGCACGACCACGCGGGCCGCCTCCAGCTGAGCCTTCATCCGCTGGACGCGGACCGCCGTGTGCTGCGGCGTCAGGGCGAGCGCCTCGGCGATCTCGGCCCGGGTCAGTTCACCGGCGCACTCCAGCCACCACAGGGACAGCAGCCCCCGGTCGTCCGGCTCCAGCCAGCGCGTGGCGCGCGCGGTCTCCTGCCGCTGACCGGACAGCTGCAGTCGGACGATGGTCAGGTCGACGAAGTCGGCGCCCGGATCGGCCACTTCGTCGGCCTCCTCCACGGCGGCCCGGGCCGGCTGCTGCCGGTTCCAGTGCGCCCGGACCTGGTTCATGGCGATCGCGACCAGCCAGGAGCGGAAGCTCTCCGGATCGCGCAGCGCGCCGAGCGAGTCCAGGGCGCGCAGCATGGTGTCCTGGACGACGTCGTCCACGTCCACCGAGCCGTTCAGCGCCCGGCCCACGATGTTGTAGACGAGCGGGAGGTATGCGCCGACGAGCGCCTCCTGGGCGTTCTGGTCGCCCGCTCGCGCGGCGGTCACCAGCGCCGTCGCCTCCACCGTGTGCCGTTCACCCATTGCAGCTTCCCTGTCGTCGAATCCGAACGATGCTGTCCGTCGCATCGGGGATCTCCAGGGGAGCGACGGATAACAGTTCTTCGGAAAAACGTGCGAGGACAGAGACTGACCGCCCGACGCCCCTCGGTGCAATGGAGGCGGTCACATCCCGGCGTTCCGGTGCGATCCCGTGCAACCGGTGCGCCATGTCGCGTGTCTTTGTCACTGAAAGCGGATGATTGACGTCATCCGTCCCGACTCGTTCCGACGGGGGAACCCATGAGTCCCGATCGCATCCGAACCCGCGGCGTCCTGGCGGCCGCGGCACTCCTCGCCCTGGCGGCGAGCACCCTCGGCGCAGCCGACGCCGGAGCCTCGACCGCACGGCGGGCCGCGGCTCCGCAGACCCGCCAGATCGCCTCGTCCACCCTCGGCGCCGACTACAAGGTCACCCTCACCGCCCTGCGTTCGACCGGCGACGCCTACGCCGCGTCGGTGCGGATGCAGGTGTACAGGCACTCCGGCGGCGCCTGGAAGGAGTCGGACCGTGTGACCGTGGGCGCCGTGAACGGCTGGTTCTGGTATCCGCTCACCGGCAGCGGCGCCGTCTGCCGGTTCTCGACCGCCGGCACCGAGCCCGCGCCGATCACGGTGAGCCTGCTGCTCACCCCGTCCCTGGGCTGCTCCGAGCCGGCGCACTACGTCGTCAGGCACGGCAAGGTGCACGCCCGCTGAACGGATCGCCGGCCATGGCGCGGCGACTCGCCGTCGGTGCGGGCCCGCGTCGCGGCGGGCACGGCGCTACTGTC
Organism: Streptomyces rishiriensis; assembly: GCF_003112535.1. Taxonomy (GTDB): domain Bacteria; phylum Actinomycetota; class Actinomycetes; order Streptomycetales; family Streptomycetaceae; genus Streptomyces; species Streptomyces rishiriensis. Next base: position 98,008 of record NZ_BEWA01000014.1, read on the forward strand.
GCCCGCATGGACCGCGACGGCCGAGGATGGCTCCCCTGTCTGCTCGGGGGAGCGGTGTTCGCCGTGTGCATGGCCGGCACCACCTTGCCCACCCCCCTGTACGGCCTGTACCAGGACAAGTTCGGCTTCTCGGAGCTGACGGTCACCGTCGTGTACGCGGTGTACGCCTTCGGCGTCATCGGCGTGCTGCTGCTGGCGGGCAACGCCTCGGACACGGTGGGCCGGCGGACCGTGCTGCTGTGGGGCCTGGGCTGCGCGGCGGCGAGCGCCGTCTGCTTCCTGTGCGCCACCGGGCTGGGCTGGCTGTACGCGGGGCGGCTGCTGTCGGGGCTGTCGGCCGGACTGTTCACCGGGGCCGCCACGGCCTACGTGATGGACCTGGCCCCCCGGGGCGGGGCCTCCCGGGCCACCCTCGTGGCGACGGCCGCCAACATGGGCGGACTGGGCTGCGGCCCGCTGCTCGCCGGGCTGCTCGCGCAGTACGCCCCCTGGCCGCTGTATCTGCCGTTCGCCGTGCACCTCGCCCTGGTGGCCTGCTCGGTTGCCGTCGTGGCACGCCTTCCCGAGACGGTGCGCGACCGCAGACCGGCGAGCAGCGTACGGCCGCAGCGACCGGCCCTGCCCGCGCAGGTGCGCCCGGTGTTCGGACCGGCGGCGACCGCCTCGTTCGTGGGGTTCGCCCTGTTCGGCGTGTTCACCTCGGTCAGCCCCGCGTTCCTCGCCGAGTCCCTCGACGTGCGCAACCACGCCGTCAGCGGTCTGGTCGTCGCGCTGGCGTTCTTCGCCTCGACGGCCGGGCAGTCGGCCGTCGGCCGGGTCGGAGCGGGGCGTTCGCTGCCCCTGGGCTGCGCGGCGCTGCTGGCCGGGCTGGCGCTGCTCGCGGGCGCGCTGCACTGGGACTCGCTGACGCTGGTGGTCTTGAGCGCGCTCGTCGGCGGGGCCGGTCAGGGGCTGGCGTTCCGCGCGGCGCTGTCCGCCGTGGCCGAGGCGTCTCCGCCGGAGCGGCGGGCCGCGGTGATCTCGGCGCTCTTCGTGGTGGCGTACGCGGGCATCTCGGTGCCGGTCATCGGCGTGGGTCTGCTGACGGACCCGCTCGGCCTGGAGGGCGCCGGGCTGGTGTTCATCGCGTGCATGGCCGTCCTCGTCTCGACCGCGGCCGCCTACCTGTTCCGGCGGCCGTTGCCGGCGAGGGCGTGAGCCCGGGGGCGAGCGGTGGGCGCGGACGGGGGGGGCCGTGTCCGGCAGGCGCCGGCGGCTCGACCCCCGGCGCGCCGAAGTGTCCGCCCGGGGCCGGCCGGCACCCGCTTGGCCGCGTCCGTACGAGTGGCTTCGGGCCGCCGGCGAACCGAGAGGGGGCCGACCGGCGTTGGGCAGGACCCACTCGTCATCACCGGAAAGGCCCTTCGATGCGACGTACCGCCCTCCTGGCCGTCTGCGCTCTGGTCAGCGCCGCAGCCACGGGATTCTTCACCACCAGCGCCCTGCGCAGCCGCTGACGCACGGGCCGGGGCGGCCTTCCCGCTTCCCCGGCCCGGCGCGGGGCCGGGCACACGGCCGAACTCGGGGCGGTCCGGCACACGGCCCGGGGCCCGGCAGACGGCCCGGCCCCGCGGTCTCCCGCGTCCTGCGGCCCTGCGGCCGCCGCACCCGGCCCCTCCCCCCAGCGGCGGGCGGGCCGTTCCTCCGACGCCTCGTCGGTGATCCCCCTGCCGCCGGGATGCCGGACCGCGCACAGGTGACCGACGCCCAGGGCGACGGCCATCGCGTAGAACACCCGCTGGTTGGCCTCGGCGAAGTCCATGCGGTGAGCGGCGGCCGCGAGCCGAGGAACGTCGCCCCAGGTCAGCCCGGCGAGCCCGGTCAGCCGGGTCAGGCCACCGGATGGCCCGGTTCGATCGTGACGGCGTCGGAGAGCCGCAGCAACGCTGCGCCGTCCGCCTGGTCCGCGCCGTCCGCCTCACCCGTGCCGTCCGTTTCGTCCGTGCCCTCCGTGTCGTCCGTACCGTCCGTGTCGGGCTCCTGTCCGCCCGCCTGCACCGGGGTCAGGACGAAGCCGACGTGATCGCCCCCGTCGACCCGCTGCTCGATCCTGCCGACGAGCCACGCGCACGCGTCCGGCAGGACGACGGCCCCGCCATGCCCCTCCGTCCAGCGGGTGTGGGCGAACTTGTCCACCTCGTCGCCGGTCTCCCCGCCGAACAGGGCGGCCAGCCGCCGCTGTCGGGTCGTCAGCAGATGCACGGCGAGGAACTCGGCCTCACGGGCCACCTGGTAGGTCCGGTTCACCTTGGACAGCCACACCACGAACCGCACCGGTCGCATCGAGCACTGCGAGGCGAACCCCACGAGACAGCCCGCCCGCTCGCCTCCCGCGGCGGCCGTCACGACGCACATGTCGGGGTTCAGCCGGTCGATGAACGCGTCCGTGTCCACCATGATCGTGCTCCTCCGCCTCGGGGGTCCGCCGCAGCCCGTGCGCTCGGCGAGTACCGAGTGCCCGCCGCTCGCCCCGTCTCACGGGGAACGCCCGCTCCGGCCGACGCCGGCGCCCCGCGCCCTCCGAGGCCCGGCCGCGGCGCCGCGGGCGAGGCGACCGCCCGACGTGCGTGTCGCTCCGGGCGGGTGGAAGCTGACGATCATGGTGCGCAAGGGAGTGCGGCCCGGCCGGACGCACGACGTGGAGGAAGTCCTCGACGAGCTCTACGCCACGCCGCCGTCCGGCTTCGTCCCCCTTCGTGAGCAACGGGCCGCCGAGGCCAGGACCGACGGACGTCCGCAGGACGCCCGACGCATCCATGCAGCCCGCCGCCCCACGCTCGCGGCGTGGGCGGCGAACCTGCTGCTGCACAGGCGGCGGCAGGAGAGCCGGCGGTTCCTGGAGCTGGGCCGGGCGCTGCGCGAGGCCTACGGGAACCTGGACGCCGAGGGGATCAAGGAGCTGTCCGCGCAGCGCCGGAGCATCGTCTCCGCGCTGTCCCGGCAGGCTGCCGAGCTGGCCGACGAGGCCGGGCACCGGCTCTCGGACGCGACTCGGCAGGACGTCGAAGCGACTCTGCGCGCCGTCCTCGCCGACCAGGACGCGGCGGACCGGTGGGCCGCGGGCCGCCTGGAGAGCGCCCTGACCCCGCCGGCGGACTTCCCCTCCGGCGCAGGCGCGACGTCCGGTGGACGGGCCGGAGCGGCGGCTGCGCCGCAGCACCCGAAATCGTCCCGGCCGTCCCGGTCATCCCAGCCGACGCAACCGTCGCAGCCGTCGCGGTCGCAGTCCTCGCGAGCGCGGTCACGGGCGAAGGACGAGCTCGCCGAACGGCGACGTCTTCGGCAGGAGCAGGAGGACGAGGCCCGCCGGGCGGCCGAGGCCGCCGGACGTCGGCTCGGCGATCTGCGGGCGGCGCACGCGGACGCCGAGCAGGAACTGCGGCGCGCACGGGATCACCACGATCAGGCGCTTCGGCAGCAGGCCGACGCCGAGCAGCGGCTGCACCGGGCGGAGCAGGACCTGCACGCGTCAGAGGAGGACCTCCGCCGGACGGAGCAGGAGCGCCGGACGGCCGACGAACGGTGCCGGGCGGTCACGGACGCCATGACCCGAGCGGAGCGCGAGGCCCGGGACGCCGACCGGAGACTGCGCCGCCTGACCGGCCCGCCGTCCGGCCCCGGCTGAGACGCCCCGAACGGGACCCTCCCGGCCTCGGGCGGACCCCGGGCGTGACCGTCCGTCCCGCGTGGTGCGGGGCGGTCCGTGGTGCGACGCTGGAGGCACGAGCCGTCCGCCACCGGGCGAACCGGGAGGGCCGATGGGACGAGACGTCCCGGCGCTGGTCTTCACCCGCGAGGACCGCCGCCGGTACCGGATCAAGATGCAGGAGAACCTCGACGTGTTCGCGCAGATGCTGCGCGAGTCGCGGTTCGAGTCCGAGCGGCCGCAGGTGGGGCTGGAGATCGAGCTGAACCTCGTCGACGACGAGGCCGAGCCCGCGATGCGCAACAACGACGTCCTGGAGGCGATCGCGGACCCGGCCTGGTCCACCGAGCTGGGCCGCTTCAATCTGGAGATCAACGTCCCGCCCCGCCGGCTGACCCAGGGCGGACCGGACGCCTGGGAGTCCGAGATCCGTGCCGCGCTCAATCACGCCGAGGAACGCGCCGGCTCGGTCGGCGCGCATCTGATCATGGTCGGGATCCTGCCCACGCTGCGGCAGCAGGACGTCGGCGAGGGGGCGCTGTCGGAGAACGCCCGCTACCGGCTGCTCAACGACCAGGTCTTCGCCGCGCGGGGCGAGGACCTGCGCATCGAGCTGGACGGCGTGGACCGGCTGCGCGCCTACGCCGACACGATCACCCCCGAGGCCGCGTGCACCAGCACCCAGTTCCATCTCCAGGTCTCCCCCGACGAGTTCGCCCCGTACTGGAACGCGGCGCAGGCGATCGCCGGCGTGCAGGTGGGGCTGGCGGCGAACTCACCGTTCCTGTTCGGCCGGGAGCTGTGGCACGAGACCCGGATCCCGCTCTTCGAGCAGGCCACCGACACCCGCCCGCAGGAGATCAAGGTGCAGGGCGTACGCCCCCGGGTGTGGTTCGGCGAACGGTGGATCACCGGCGTCTTCGACCTCTTCGAGGAGAACCTGCGCTACTTCCCGGCGCTGCTTCCGCTGTGCGACGAGCAGGATCCGCGCGAGACGCTGGCCGCGGGGGACGTTCCCGAACTCGCCGAGCTGACCCTGCACAACGGAACGATCTACCGCTGGAACCGCCCGGTGTACGCGGTCGCGAACGACCGGCCGCACGTCAGAGTGGAGAACCGCTGTCTGCCGGCCGGCCCGACCGTCGCCGACACCCTCGCCAACGGCGCGTTCTACTACGGGATCACCCGTGCCCTCGTGGAGGAGGAGCGGCCGGTGTGGTCGCGCATGTCCTTCCAGGCCGCCGAGGACAACCTGCACGCGGCGGCCCGGCACGGTATCGAGGCCCGGCTCTACTGGCCCGGCATGGGCGAGGTGCCGGTGCCCGAGCTCGTCCTGCGGCGTCTGCTGCCGCTGGCCCACCGGGGCCTGGAGCGCTCCGGCATGGACGCCGCCTGGCGGGAGCCGCTGCTCGGCATCATCGAGCAGCGCTGTGTCACCGGCCGCAACGGGGCCGTCTGGCAGAAGGAGACGTTCCATCGCATCACCGCCGCCGCCCACGCCGGCCGGCATGAGGCGCTGCGACGGATGACGCGGCAGTACATCGACTACATGCATCTCAACGCCCCGGCGCACACCTGGCCGGTCGACTGACCCTGCGCGCGACGTCTTCGCAGATCAGCGCGGCCTCCGGTCCGCACGGCGTCGTGGAGGCGGGGCCTTTGCGAGGCCGCCGGCCGGCTGCACCGGACCCCGCGGTGCACCAGCACGGTCAGGACCGTGCAGGATAGAGGTATGACGATAAAGGTTTACTTCGACATCACCATCAACGACCAGCCCGCGGGCCGCATCAACTTCAACCTCTTCGAGGACGTCGTGCCCAGGACGGCGGAGAACTTCCGCGCGCTCGCCACCGGCGAGAAGGGCTACGGCTACGCCGGCTCCTCCTTCCACCGGGTCATCCCCGCGTTCATGCTCCAGGGCGGCGACTTCACCCGGGGCAACGGCACCGGCGGCAAGAGCATCTACGGCGAGAAGTTCGCCGACGAGAACTTCCAGCTCAAGCACGACCGTCCCGGCCTGCTGTCCATGGCCAACGCGGGCCCGAACTCCAACGGCTCGCAGTTCTTCATCACGACGGTCGTGACCGACTGGCTCGACGGCAAGCACGTGGTGTTCGGCGAGGTCGCCGACGACGACAGCATGGCCCTCGTCAGGAAGATCGAGGCGCTCGGCTCCCGTAGCGGCGACACCTCGGCGAAGATCACCATCTCGGCGTCCGGCCAGCTCTGATCCGAGCGCCGGGCCGGTCCTCGGCCGGCGGGGCCGCCGCCCCGGCCGGCCGAGACCGGAGCCGGGGGCGCGTTCGACCGCCCCCGGCAGCCCCCGGCGGCCCCCGGCAGCCCCCTGCGGACGCGTCGCTCCGTTCGCCCCGCCGCGCCCTCCCCGCACCGCCTCCCCGCTGCCCGCCCTGTGCTTCTGGTCACAGCACTCGCCTCATTTACTAGGACGTCCTACTATTTTCTCCATAGGCGTTCACCCTGATCTGTCTGGGAAGGCCCCATGAGCGATCTGCACCGTCCCGTGCACCCCGTCCGTCTGGTCACGGCTTCGGCCCTGTTCGACGGTCATGACGCATCGATCAACATCATGCGGCGGATCTTCCAGTCCCAGGGCGCGGAGGTGATCCACCTCGGACACAACCGCTCCGTCCAGGAGGTCGTGGACGCGGCGCTGGAGGAGGACGCGCACGGCGTGGCCGTCTCCTCGTACCAGGGCGGACACGTGGAGTACTTCGAGTACCTGGTCGAGTCGCTGCACGCGCGGGGTGCGGAGCACGTCCGGGTGGTGGGCGGCGGCGGAGGCGTCATCGTCCCCGAGGAGATCGCCCGGCTGCGCGCCGGCGGGGTGACGATCTTCTCGCCGGAGGACGGGCAGCGGATGGGCCTGGCCGGGATGGTCAACTCGGTGGTCCGGGACTGCGACTTCGACCTGTGGGACGCCAAGCCCGCCGACGCGGCCGGTGTGCTCGCCGGCGACCGGTTCGCCGTCGCCCGCGCGATCACCGGCGCGGAACTCGGCAAGCTGCCGCGGGAGTTCGTGGACCAGGTGCGGGCCACGGCGGCGGGGCGGAGCACCCCGGTGCTGGGCATCACGGGCACCGGCGGCTCGGGCAAGTCGTCGCTGACGGACGAACTGGTGCGCCGGTTCCGGGTGGACCAGCAGGACAAGCTGCGGATCGCGGTGATCGCGGTCGACCCGACCCGCCGGCGCGGCGGCGGCGCGCTGCTCGGCGACCGGATCCGGATGAACTCGCTGGACGGCAACCGGGTGTTCTTCCGCAGCCTGGCCACCCGCGGCAGCCACGAACTGCCGGAGCACCTGTCCGACGTGATCGACGTGGTCAAGGCGGCCGGGTTCGACCTGGTGATCGTGGAGACGCCGGGCATCGGCCAGGGCGACGCCGCGATCGTGCCGTTCGTCGACACCTCGCTGTACGTGATGACGCCGGAGTTCGGCGCCGCCTCGCAGCTGGAGAAGATCGACATGCTCGACTTCGCCGACGTCGTGGCCATCAACAAGTTCGAACGGCGCGGCGCCAAGGACGCGATGCGTGACGTGGGCCGTCAACTGGTGCGCAACCGCGAGGCGTTCGGCATGCGGCCCGAGGACATGCCGGTGTTCGGCACCTCGGCGGCCACCTTCAACGACGACGGGGTCACCGCGCTCCACCAGCACCTCAAGGCCGCCCTGGCGGAGAAGGGCCTGCCGCTGTCCGAGGGCGGGCTGGCGCCGGTCGACGTGCGCCATTCCTCCGGAATCCGCCAGGTGGTCCCCGCGGACCGCGTGCGCTACCTCGCCGAGATCACCGAAAGCATCCGCGCCTATCACGCCGAGACCGACCGACTGACCGAGGCGGCGCGACGGGTGCAGCGCCTGGAGACGGTCGTCGACGAGCTCGCCGAGGCCGGTTCCGACGCCGCGAACGTGCGGGAACTCCTGGAGACGGCCCGCGGGAACCTCCCGCACCCGATCGCCGAGCAGCTCCGCGGGTGGCCGGCCGTCATGGCCTCCTACTCCGGGGACGAGCAGGTGGTGCGGATCCGGGACAAGGAGATCCGCACCAAGCTGACCCGCGAGTCCCTGTCGGGGAACAAGATCCCGCGCGTCGCGCTCCCCCGCTTCACCGACCACGGGGAGCTGGTGCGGTTCTGGCGCCGGGAGAACCTCCCCGGCCGCTTCCCCTTCACCGCCGGGGTGTTCCCGTTCAAGCGCGACGGCGAGGACCCGGCGCGCATGTTCGCCGGCGAGGGCGACCCGTTCCGCACCAACCGGCGCTTCAAGCTGCTCTCCGAGGGCCAGCCCGCCACCCGCCTGTCCACCGCGTTCGACTCGGTCACCCTCTACGGCCGCGACCCCGACGAACGACCCGACATCTACGGCAAGGTCGGCACCTCCGGTGTGTCCGTGGCCACGCTGGACGACATGAAGGCGCTGTACGACGGTTTCGACCTCGTCGCGCCCACCACCTCCGTGTCCATGACGATCAACGGACCCGCCCCGACGGTCCTGGCGTTCTTCCTGAACACCGCCGTCGACCAGCAGATGGACGCCTTCCGCGCCGCCGAGGGCCGCGAGCCCTCCCCCGAGGAGGCGGGCGAGCTGAGGGCGCGCGCGCTGGCGAGCGTGCGCGGCACCGTCCAGGCCGACATCCTCAAGGAGGACCAGGGCCAGAACACCTGCCTGTTCTCCACCGAGTTCAGCCTGCGGATGATGGCCGACATCCAGGAGTGGTTCATCGCGCAGAAGGTCCGCAACTTCTACTCGGTGTCGATCTCCGGCTACCACATCGCCGAGGCCGGCGCGAACCCCATCAGCCAGCTCGCCTTCACCCTGGCCAACGGCTTCACCTACGTGGAGGCCTACCTCGCGCGGGGCATGCACATCGACGACTTCGCGCCCAACCTGTCGTTCTTCTTCTCCAACGGCATGGACCCGGAGTACTCGGTGCTCGGCCGGGTGGCCCGCCGCATCTGGGCCGTCGCCATGAAGGAGAAGTACGGCGCGAACGAGCGCAGCCAGAAGCTGAAGTACCACGTCCAGACCTCCGGACGCTCCCTGCACGCCCAGGAGATGGACTTCAACGACATCCGCACCAGTCTGCAGGCGCTCATCGCGATCTACGACAACTGCAACAGCCTGCACACCAACGCCTACGACGAGGCGGTGACCACGCCCACCGAGGAGTCGGTGCGCCGGGCCCTGGCCATCCAGTTGATCATCAACCGGGAGTGGGGCCTGGCGATGAACGAGAACCCCCTGCAGGGGTCGTTCGTCATCGACGAGCTCACCGACCTGGTCGAGGAGGCGGTCCTGCAGGAGTTCGACCGGATCAGCGAGCGCGGCGGCGTGCTCGGCGCGATGGAGACCGGTTACCAGCGCGGCCGCATCCAGGACGAGTCGATGCTCTACGAGCAGCGCAAGCACGACGGCACGCTGCCCATCATCGGCGTCAACACCTTCCGCAACCCGCACGCCGGCGACGTCGAGCCCGGCGTCATCGAACTGGCGCGGGCGACCGAGCAGGAGAAGGTCTCGCAGCTGGAGCGCGTGCGCGCCTTCCAGGCGGGGCACCGTGACGAGGCGCACGAGGCGCTGGCCGCCCTCAAGGACGCGGCGGTCAACGACCGCAACGTCTTCGCCGTCCTCATGGACGCCGCCCGGGTCTGCTCCCTCCAGCAGATCACCGACGCCTTCTTCGAGGTGGGAGGCCAGTACCGCCGCAACGTCTGAGCGACGGCCCCGGCCGCGCCGTGTGTTCGTCCCCGGTCACCGTTCGTCCCCGGTCACCGCGTCCAGTAGCGCAGACCGCGGAAGCGGGCCTCGGCGCGGCCGGATCCGTGCTGGTAGACGCCGTTCTTGAAGTAACGGGTGGCGGGCCCCCGGTCGGCGACCCGCAGGACGCGGGTGTCGTCGAAGTAGACCTCGACGGTCCCGGTTCCGCTGTTCGCCCGATGGGCGATCTTCACGTTGAACCAGGTGTCGTACGCGCCGGTCCTGAGCACGGTGCCGTCGTAGCGGCGCACGGTGCCGCCGTCGGTGTCGTAGACGTTGAGCATGATGTCGGTGGCCGGGGTGCCCGGCGGGTGGACGGACCGCAGGATCTGGACGAAGGACGCGCCGTCGGCGCCGGACGGCAGGTAGACGTCGGCGTCCCACATGTGGTCGCCCGTCGTGTAGTCGACCTTCCAGCGCATCTCGGTGCGCGGGTCCGTGGCGCTGCCCTCCTCGAACGGCTCGTCGGTGCTGTAGACCCACATGCGGTGGACGCCGTCGGCGTAACTGTGCCGCTTCGCCAGGTCGAGGTTCCAGGGCTTCTGCCAGCCGACGGAGAACGAGGTCTGCGTCCAGCCGTCGGTGGGACCGGGTGCCGTCGCGGCCTTCGCTGCAGTGACCTCAGCCGTCATGGCCTTCGCCGCCGTGGTCTTCGCCGTCGTGGCGGCCGTCGCGCGCACGGCCGGCGGCACGGTGAGCGCGGCGCCGGCGGCCAGCAGGCCGGCACCGGTGCGTAAGGCTGATCTCCTGTCCATCGCGTGTCCTTCCGGTGAGCGAGTGGGGGTTGCGGGTGCAGGCAACCCGAATACATCGGAGGAGTCAAGGAGTCGAACAAGGAGCGTCGATGTGGGCACGACGTCCGCATCCGCCCGCCTTACCGTCGTTTTCGGCGCGATTCCCTCGGATTCCTTCGCCGCTCACATCATTGACAGGTACACAGACAATCTCTAGGTTCGCCGATACACCCGATGTCTTGACGATCCGTCATGTCTGTCTGGAGGACGACGATGAATCCGCAGTCGGGAGAGAACCCACCCCTGTGCCGCCGAGCCGTGATCGGCACCGCACTCGGCGGAGCGGCCGCGGCAGCCCTGCCCGGGACGGCCCACGCCGGACCACAGCCGCTGTCCGCGGCGCGTTCCGCCGAGGCGGCCCCGTCGACGACGAGCGCGAAACGCCCGTGGAAACTCCGCGACACGATGACCTCCGACCGCGCCTGGGCAGACTTTCTGCGCGGTCAGGATCTTCTCTGGAGCAGGCTGCCCACCCGCTGGTACGAGGGCCCCTTCCTCGGGGACGGGCTGCTCGGCAGCATGGTCTACCAGGAGCCGGGCGCGAACCGGATCCGCTTCACCGTCCAGCACGGGCGGGTGCAGGACCACCGGCCCGAGTTCGGCAGCGGCTGGGGCACCTGCCGGCTGCCCGTCGGACACCTCACCCTCGAACCGGTCGGCACGATCACCGCCGTCGACTGGCGACTGAGCCTGTGGAACGCCGAGCTCACCGGCACCGTCACCACCAGCGCCGGCACGCTCACCCTCGCCGCGCTCATCCACGACGAGGTCCTGGCGGTCCGGGTCACGGCCGACGGCGGCGAGCGCGTCGTCTGGACCTTCCATCCCGAGGAGGCCGTCAGCCCCCGCCGCGTCCAGGAGGCGCCGCCCGCCGGTTACACGCCCAACCCGCCCTGGACCGCGAAGACCGCCGCCGACGGCGTCGAGCAGGTGCTGCAGCCGCTCACCGGCGGCCAGACCGCCACCGCCTACCGCCGCACCGGCGCGGAGCTGCTGCTCAGCGTCGGACACAGCGCGCCCTCCACCACCGCCGCCGAGACCGACTCGCTGCGCAACCTGCGCCGGGCGAAGTCCTACGACGCCCTGCGCCGCCGCCACGTCGGCTGGTGGCACGCGCTCTACCCGAAGAGCTTCGTCTCGTTCCCCGACCAGCGACTGCAGAGCTTCCACTGGATCCAGCTCTACAAGGTCGCCTCCGCCAGCCGCGCCGGCGGCCCCGTCATGGCCACCACGGGGCCGTGGCTGGAGCCCACGCCCTGGCCCGCGGTCTGGTGGAACCTCAACGTCCAGCTGGAGTACTGGCTCATCCATGGGTTCAACCACCCGGAGCTCGACTCGCTGGCCAGCACGCTGCGGCAGAACCAGGAACAGCTGATCGCCAACGTGCCCGCCGCCTACCGCTCGGACAGCTCCGGCGTGGGCCGCAGCTCGGACATGTTCGCCACCCGCGACGTGGGCCGGCCGGGCACCGGCGCCGAGACCGGCGACCTCACCTGGGCGCTGCACAACGTGTGGCTGTCCTACCGCCACTCCATGGACGAGGGCCTGCTGCGCGACACGGTCTACCCGGTGCTGCGCCGGGCGATCAACTACTACCTGCACTTCCTCGCTCCGGGCAGCGACGGCAGACTGCACCTGCCCAGCACGCTGTCCCCGGAGTACCCGGTCGTGCCCCCGCAGGACACCAACTACGACCTGGCCCTCATCCGCTGGGGATGCCAGACGCTCCTGGAGTCCGCCGAACTGCTGGGCGTGGACGACGAGTCGGCGCCCCGCTGGCGGGACGTTCTGGCCAGGCTCACCCCCTACCCCGTCGACGCCGACGGCTTCATGATCGGCGCCGACACCCCGTACGCCCAGTCCCACCGGCACTACTCGCACCTGCTGATGGTGTATCCGCTGTACCTGGTCAACTGGGACCAGCCCGAGAACCGCGAGCTGATCACCAGGTCCGTCGAGCACTGGCACGCGCTGACGGGCGCCCACCGCGGCTACAGCTACACCGGCGCGGCCTCCCTCTACGCGATGACCGGCGACGGCGACACCGCCGTGTCGTATCTGCGGAAGTTCTTCGACCCCGCGACCCGCTACCCCTGCCAGGCCAACACCCACTACACCGAGGCCGGCCCCGTCATCGAGACGCCGCTGTCCGCGTCGCAGTCGCTGCACGACATGTTCTGCCAGAGCTGGGGCGGCGTCGTACGCGTCTTCCCGGCCGTCCCCTCCGCCTGGGCCGACCTCACCCTGCACGACTTCCGCACCCAGGGCGCGTTCCTGGTCAGCGCGGTGCGCACGGCGGGCAGAACCCGGTTCGTCCGGATCCGGAGCCTGGCGGGCGCACCGCTCAAGGTGAAGCACGGGCTGAGCGGCCGGCTCACCGTGCTCCTCGACGACGGCAGCCCGGCGCGCACCCACGACCTGGGCGACGGCGTGCTCTCGATCGACCTGCCCCGGAGCCGCGAGGTGCTGATCCACTCCGGCTCCCGCCCCGACCTCGTCATCGCGCCCGTCGCCGTCGGCGAGCCCGGCGCCGCCTGGGGACTCCCGTAACCGGCGGCCGCCCGCGCGCATGCCCCGCACCCCCGACAACCGGAAGGGTTCTCATGGCTGTTCCGATCAGAACCGCGTGCTCCGCGCTCTGCGCAGGGCTGGTGACCGCACTTCTCACGACGGTGCCCGCGCAGGCCGGGCAGCCTCCCCTGCACGAGCGGGCATGGGCCGTCTACGCGCCCGACTCGGCCCCGCACGCACCCCGCGCGCAGGTGGCTCTGGACGACGCCACCGGCACGCTCGACCTCACGGTGTCCCGTGACGGCCGCACGGTCCTGGAGCCGTCGCCCCTCGGCATCGTCACCGAAGGGGCCGATCTCTCGCAGGGGTTGCGCTTCGTACACCGTCAGGACCGCAGCGTGGACGAGCACTACCGGACCGAGTCCGGCAAACGCCTGAACCGCACGGTGCACATGCGGGAGACCCGGCTGTCGTTCGCCGGCGCCGCCGGCGCCCGCCTCGACCTCGTCGTCCGCGCCTCCGCCGACGGCGTCGCCTACCGCTACGTCCTGCCCGCCGGGCACGGCGACGTGCTCGGCGAGACCTCCGCGTTCCGCCTGCCGGACGACGCGGACGCCTGGCTGAGCACCTACCGGGTCGACAACGAGGGCCAGTTCGCGCAGTACACCGCCGCCACGGCCCCCACCGGGACCTACTCCGAACAGGCGCTCTTCGCCACCCCCGGCGGCTACGCCCTGCTCGCCGAGTCCGACCTCACCGGCGGCTACTCGGGCGCCCGGCTCGCCCACACCCAGGGCAGCGGCGCCTACCGCGTCCAGCTCGCCGACGAACGGGTCGCCGCGGACGGCCCGCTCGCCACCGCATGGCGGGCGGTGGTCGCCGGTGACCTCGCGACGGTCACCCGGTCCACCTTCACCGACGACCTCGCTCCGGCCTCCAAGGTCGCCGACCGCTCCTGGATCCGGCCCGGCACCGTGCTGTGGACCTGGCTCGCCGGAGGGCGCACGGCCGGCCGGAGCCTGGCGGCGCAGAAGGCGTACGTCGACTACGCCGCCGAGCGGGGCTGGCCCTACGAGGCGGTCGACTCGGGCTGGTACTTCAAGAAGGACGAGTGGGACGTCACCGACCCGGACTGGCAGACCGACAGCTGGATGCCGGAACTCGCCGCGTACGCACGCGCCAAGGGCGTCGGGATCATCGTGTGGATTCACCAGCGCGACCTGGACACGCCCGAGGAACGCGCCCAGTGGCTGCCCGCACTGGAGCGGTGGGGCGTCAAGGGCGTCAAGATCGACTTCATGAACTCCGAGGCGCAGTCCATGCTCCGGTGGTACGACGCGATTCTCCCCGAGACCGCCGCCCATCACCTCATGGTCGACTTCCACGGCTCGACGATCCCCAAGGGCATCCAGCGGACCTGGCCGCAGGTGATGACCCTGGAGGGCGTCGGCGGCGAGGAGAAGCGCACCAACACCGCCGCCCATCTCACGACCCTGCCCTTCACCCGCAACGTCATCGGGTCCATGGACTTCACCCCGGGCGGCTTCCAGCGCGTCGGCATGCGTCCCGACTCCGACGCCGCCGAGCTCGGACTGACCGTCGCCTACGAGTCGGGCCTGCAGATGTTCGCGGGCACCCCGGAGTCCTACGACGCACGGCCGCTCGCCCGCGCCTTCATGGACCAGGTCCCCGCGGCCTGGGACGACACCCGGCTGCTCGCCGGACGGCCCGGACAGGAAGCCGTGCTCGCCCGCCGCAGCGGGGACCGGTGGTTCCTGGGCGGCGTGTACGCGGGCGCGGCCCGGACGGCCGGGGTGCCGCTGGCCCTCGGACCCGGCAAGTGGCTGGTCGAGACGGTCCGGGACGGCGCCGACGGCCTCGTCCAGGACCGGCAGGTGCTGCGCGGCGGCGCGACGCTCACCGTCGACGTGGTCGCCGGCGGCGGCTTCGCCGCGCTCGCCTGCCCCTGGCGGCCGGGCGTCACGACCTGCCACCGCTGAGCACGGCGCACCTTCCGGACGAGGGCCCCACGGCGCGTGCGACCGCCGTGCGGGCCGCCGCGTCCCGTGGCGGAACCGACCGGTCGGGTCATCACCTGCCGCCGCCGCCCCCACCCGTCCGTCCGTCCCGCCCATGCCGTGGACACCGCGCAGACCGTGCGCACCGCCCATCCCGTGCGCACCACACAGGCCGGGCACACCGCCCATCCCAGGCGCACCGCAGACCGGGCAGTCGCGTGCGCCCATGGCGTCCGGTTCTGAGGTGTGACCGGTGGTCGGGTCGAGGACCCGCTGCCGGCGACCGCACCCCGGCGGCCACGCTCAGCTGGACTCCCGGACGACCAGCCGGCACGGCACGGTGTGCACGCCGGGCCGGGGCTCGGCGTCGATGGCCCGCAGCAGCTCCAGGGCCGCGATCCGGCCGATCTCGGCGAGGTTGGTGTCGAGGGTGGTGAGCGGCGGACGGCTGGCCAGCGCCATGGTGTCCCAGTTGTCGTAGCCCACGACGGCGACGTCCGCGGGCACCGCCACCCCGCGCTCGCGCAGCGCGTCCGCCACCCCCCGGGCGATCTGGTCGTTGCCGCAGAAGAAGGCGTCCGTGCCGGGGGCCGTGCGCAGCACCGCGTCGGCCGCTCGACGGCCCCACGCCTCGCTCCACTCGCCGAAGTGGATCCGTCCCGTGGACGGCTCCAGCGAGGACTTCGCCAGTTCCTCGACCGCGTACCGCGCCCGTTCGCGGGCGGCGGCATGGTGTTCGGGGCCGGTGACGTGCGCGATGCGGGTGCGCCCGGTGGACACCAGATGCTCGATGGCCAGCCGCACGCCCCCGCGGTCGTCGGTGACCACGGAGGTGTCGGACGGATCGGTGGACGGGGAGAGCGCGTAGACGACGGGGACGGACTCCACGCCCGGGAGCGGCGGCCGCGGGTCGGTACGGCGTCCGGCGACGATGATGCCGTCCACCCGGCGGTCCATGAGGTTGCGCAGATGGTGCTGCTCGCGGATGGAGTCGCCCCGGGTGTCGCACAGCAGGACGGAGATCTTCCCCGCGCCGAGCGCGTCCTCGGCGCCCAGCAGCACCGGGGTGCTGAAGCGGCCGATGCCGTCCGTCGTCATCAGGCCCACCGTCCAGCTGCGTCCGCTGTGCAGGCTCTGCGCGTGCTGGTTCGGCCTGAATCCGAGCTCCGCGACCGCGTCCATCACGCGTTGGCGCGTCTCGGGACGCATCCGCCCCCCGCCGTTCAGTGCTTTCGACGCCGTGCCGACGCTGACGCCGGCGAGGGCGGCGACGTCGGTCAGCCGGGCCCGGCCGTCGGAGGGAGAGCCTGGAGCTGAGGTCACGAGCAACCCTTTTCCTCACTGATGCGGACGCCCGACATGGTGGCAGGCCGCGGCGGGATGCGCCAGCCCAGGGGAGAGAAGAAGAAATCCCTGCCACAGCTCTTGACCGGGTAGGTGGGCTGCCCTCTACTTTCACGACGAGAAAACGGTTTCCCAAACAGGTCCGCGTCAGGCTCAGACGAGCCCCTCCTCCTCTGCGCCCTCACCCCCGGAGAGTCATGCCCCGCACACGCTCCAGCCTTCCCGCACCGGGGCCGGTCCGCCTCGGCCCGCACGCCCGTGCCGCGCTGCGCCCCACGGCGGCCGGCATCACCTCGGGCTTCTGGCAGGCCCGCCGCGCGACCAACGCCCAGGTCTCCATCCCCCAGGGACCGGAGCTGCTGGAGTCCGCGGGGAACCTGCGCAACCTGCGGCTGGCGGCCGGCGCGGACGAGGGCGAGTTCCAGGGCGCCTATCCCTTCGTCGACACCGACGTGTACAAGTGGCTGGAGGCTGCCGCCTGGCAGCTCGCCCAGGCCCCGGACGCCGCACTCGCCGCTCAGGTGGCCCGGATCGTGGCCCTGGTCGCCGCCGCGCAGCAGCCCGACGGCTACCTCAACACCTGGTTCCAGCTGGTCAAGGGCGGCCGGCGCTACCAGGACCTGCGCTGGGGCCACGAGCTGTACAGCGCGGGCCATCTCATCCAGGCAGCGGTGGCCCACCACCGGGCCACCGGCGGGACCGAACTCCTCGACGTCGCCGTCCGGTTCGCCGATCACATCGACTCCGTCTTCGGGCCGCCCGGCAGCGGCAGGCCCATCGACGGCGTGGACGGCCACCCCGAGGTCGAGACCGCCCTGGTCGAGCTGTACCGGGAGACCGGGGAGCGCCGCTACCTGGAGCTCGCCGGCTACTTCGTCGACCGCTTCGGCCACGGCGCGCTCGGCGGCGAGGCGTACTGCCAGGACCGCGTGCCGTTGCGCGAGGCGACGAACGTGGAAGGCCACGCCGTACGGCAGTTGTACCTGCTGGCCGGCGCCACCGACGTGGCCGTCGAGACCGGGGACGAGGAACTGCGCACGGCGGGCGAGCGGTTGTGGCGGGCCATGACCGCCACCAAGACCCACCTGACCGGCGGACTCGGCGCCCACCACGACGAGGAGGACTTCGGCGACCCGTACGAACTGCCCAACGAGCGCGCCTACTGCGAGACCTGCGCCGCCATCGCCTCCGTCCAGTGGAGCTGGCGCATGGCCCTGCTCACCGGCGAGGCCCGCTACGGCGACCTGATCGAACGCACCCTCTACAACGGCTTCCTGGCCGGCGTCTCCCTGGACGGCGAGCGCTGGCTGTACGTCAACCCGCTCCAGGTCCGCGACGGCCACACCGACCCCGGGGGCGACCAGTCGGCCCGCCGCACCCGCTGGTTCCGCTGCGCCTGCTGCCCGCCCAACGTCATGCGACTGCTGGCCAGCCTGGAGCACTATGTGGCCAGCGGCGACGCGGACGGCCTGCAGATCCACCAGTACGTCACCGGCCGCTACACGGCCGAGGGCATCGCCGTGCGCGCCGAGACGGACTACCCCTGGGACGCCACGATCCGCCTCACCGTGGAGGAGACTCCCGCCGACCTGCCCTGGACGCTCTCCCTGCGCATCCCGCAGTGGTCCCGCGAGTTCCGCGTCCACTGCGCGGGAGAGCCGTACGGCGCGCTCGCGTCCGAGGGCTGGCTGCGTCTGGAGCGGACCTGGTCGCCCGGCGACGAAGTGGTCCTGGAGCTGCCGCTGGAACCCCGGCTGACCGCCGCCGACCCCCGGGTGGACGCGGTGCGCGGCTGTGTCGCGATCGAACGCGGACCGCTCGTGTACTGCCTGGAAGGGGTCGACCACCCCGGCGGCGGCCTGGACGACATCGTCCTCGACCCGACCCGCCCGCTCGCCGTGAAGCAGCGCCCCGACCTGCTCGGCGGCGTCACCACGGTGGTGGCGGCCGGCCGCCGGCGCGTCGTCCCCGACCGGGGCTGGTGGCCCTACGTCCCCACGGACGCCGTCGGGTCCCCCGGAACGGACGACGGCGACCCCGTCGAGCTGACCGCCGTTCCCTACTACGCCTGGGCCAACCGCGAGGACGGCGCCATGCGCGTCTGGCTGCCCCTCTCCTGACCCGTCCTCCGCGCCGCCTCCCCGAAGCCCAGGACAACCTACCGACGCCCACGCACGACGACGCCCCACTACGACAACGAGGTCACCCCGTGATACCGACCCGCCGCACCCTCCTCGCCGCGCTCGCCGCCGTCGGCACGCTCGCCTCGCTCACCGCCTGCGCAGGGGGCTCGGCCGCCTCCGGCGCCGCCGGCGGGACCTACGCCTTCTGGGACCCCTACCCGCAGTTCGACGCCGCCTCCGCGTGGGGCAAGCGCGTCAGCCGGTGCGGGACCGAGACCGGCGTCACCCTCAAGCGGACCGCCTACGACACCACCGATCTCGGCAACAAGGCGCTGCTGGCCGCTCAGCAGGGCAACGCGCCCGATGTGATGCTGGTGGACAACCCGGTGGTCTCCACACTCGTGGAGGCGGGAATCCTCAACAAGACGAGCGACCTCGGTCTCGACACCAAGTCGATCCAGCAGAACATCATCGGAGCCGGGGCCGTCGACGGCGCCGCGTACGGCGTCCCGATCGGCGCCAACACCCTCGGCCTCTACTACAACAAGAAGGTCCTGTCCGCCGCCGGCGTCGACCCGGCCTCCGTCAAGGACTGGAGCTCGCTCACCGCGGCCCTGCAGAAGGTGAAGTCGGCCGGCAAGAAGGGCATCACCTTCTCCGCGATCGGTACGGAGGAGGGCAGTTTCCAGTTCCTGCCCTGGTTCTGGGGAGCGGGCGGCGACCTCACCGAGCTGAACTCGGCGAAGGGCGTGGCCGCGCTGTCGCTGTGGAAGCAGTGGGTGGACGACGGACTGGCTCCCAAGGACGTGCTGCAGAACACCCAGACCACCAGCTGGCAGGAGTTCGCCACCGGTGACTACGCCTTCGGCGAGAACGGCACCTGGCAGCTCGGCAACGCCGACAAGGCGGGCTTCGACTACGGCGTCATCAGCATCCCGGCGCAGAACGGCGGTTCGGCGCCGGTGCCGACAGGGGGCGAGTTCGTCACGGTGCCCGTGCAGAAGGACACCGCGCGCTACGACGTCACCAAGAAGATCGTCGCCTGTCTGACCAGCGACGCGAACCTGCTGGCCAGCGACACCACGCTCACGTACGTGGCGCCCGTGGCCGCCGTCCAGGCCGAGCAGGTGAAGCAGAACCCGAAGCTGAAGCCGTGGGTGGCCGCCGTCGCGGCGGCGCGCGGCCGCACCAGCGGCGGACTGGGAACCAAGTACCCGACCATCTCTCAGCCGCTGTGGACCGCCGTCCAGGCCGCGCTCTCCGGCGGCAAGAGCGCGCAGTCCGCTCTCGACACGGCCCAGGCCGGCGCGCAGAAGGGCTAGGCCGACATGACCCTGGCCCGTGTCGACCGCCCACGGCGGGCGGCGGCGGCGAAGGCGGCCGCCCTCGACGCCCTGCCGCTGCGACGTCGCCGCCGGCGACGCAGCCGGCTGACGGCGCTCGCCTTCGTCGCCCCGCTGATCGCCTATCTCGCCGCCTTCTACCTGTATCCGCTGTACCGCAACCTCGATCTGAGCCTGCGCGACTACACGGTCCGCTCCTTCGTCTCCGGCGACGCGCCCTTCACCGGCTGGGACAACTTCCGCACGGTGCTCGACGACCCCACCTTCGGCCCGGCGCTGCGCCACACCCTGGTGTTCACGTTCGTCTCGATCGCCTTCCAGTACGTCGTCGGGCTCGCCCTCGCCGTCTTCTTCAACCGGCACTTCCGCCTGGCCCCGACCCTGCGGGCCCTGTTCCTGATCCCCTGGCTGCTGCCGCTGATCGTGTCGGCGTCGACCTGGTCGTGGATGTTCAACAGCGAGTCGGGCGTCGTCGACTACGCCCTGCACGTGGTCGGCGTGGACCCGGTGGGCTGGCTCACCTCGCCCGACTGGGCGCTGACCTCGGTGATCGTCGCCAACATCTGGATCGGCATCCCCTTCAACCTGGTCATCCTCTACAGCGGGCTGCAGAACGTCCCGGCCGAGCTCTACGAGGCGGCGGCGCTGGACGGGGCGGGCGCCTGGCAGCAGTTCCGCCGCATCACCTTCCCGCTGCTGCGGCCGGTGTCGGCGATCACGCTGCTCCTCGGGCTGGTCTACACCCTCAAGGTGTTCGACCTGATCTGGATCATGTCCAAGGGCGGGCCGGGAGACGCCTCCTCGACGCTGGCGACCTGGTCGTACCGACTGGGCTTCGGCACCCTGCTGCCCAGGTTCGGGCCCGGCGCCGCGGTCGGGAACATCCTCATCCTCATCGCGCTCGTCTTCGGACTGCTGTACATCCGTGTCCAGAGGAGGCAGGAAGCGTGACCTCCCCCCGATCGTCCCGCCGTCACACCGTCATCGGGCTGGTCCTGACCGCGGTGATGCTGTTCCCGGTGTACTGGATGCTGAACGTGTCCCTCACCCCGCAGCAGGACATGCGCAGGACCCCGCCCGACCTGTTCCCGCTGCACCCCACCTTCGAGGGCTACCGCGCCGTCCTCGACGACCAGCTTCCCTATCTGGGCACCAGTCTCCTCATCGGCCTGGGCACGGTCGTCCTCACCCTGGTGCTCGCCGCCCCGGCCGGCTACGCGCTGGCGAAGCTGCGGCCGCCCGGCGGCGGGGCCCTCGGTCTGTTCCTGCTCGTCGCGCAGATGATCCCCGGCATCGTGATGGCGATGGGGTTCTACGGCGTCTTCCTCGACCTCGGTCTGCTCGACTCCTGGTGGGGACTGATCATCGCGGACTCGACCATCGCCGTGCCGTTCGGCGTCATGATCTTCACCGCGTTCATGTCGGGCATCCCCGGCGAACTCCTCTCCGCCGCGCGCATCGACGGGGCCGGGTCCCTGCGCACCTTCTGGTCGGTGGTGCTGCCGGTCAGCCGCAACGCCGTCGTCACCGTCTCGCTCTTCTCGTTCCTGTGGGCCTGGTCCGACTTCGTCTTCGCCACGACCCTGGACGGCGGCGGCGACCTCAGGCCGATCACCCTCGGCATCTACAAGTACATCGGCAACAACAACCAGGAGTGGAACGCGATCATGGCCACCGCCGTCGTCGCATCCGTCCCCGCAGCGGTCCTGCTGGTCCTGGCCCAGCGTTACGTGGCCGCGGGCGTCACCGCCGGCGCGGTCAAGGACTGACACCACCTCCCCCTTCCCTCCCTCCGTGAGGAGAACTCCCTCCATGAGCCGCACCAGAGCGCCCCTGCCCGCACGCCTCACCGTCACCGTCGCCGTGGCCGCGCTGTCCGCCGCCGCGCTGACCACCGCCGCCCCGGCCCAGGCGGCGCCCACCGCCGCCACCACGCTGGTGGTCGACGCCGGCCGGACCCTGCGTCCGGTCACCCATGTCGCCACCGGCAGCCTCTACGGCCTCGCGGACGACGCCACCCCCGCCGACAGCCGGGTCAGCGCCCTCAAGCCGAACACCTTCGTGCAGATGGCCCCGGGCGGTTCCCAGCTGCCCAACGGCGAGCCCAGGCCGGCCGGGGACGCCCTGGTCGTCGCGCCGAAGGCGGCCCGCGCCGGCGCCAAGGTCGTCGTACGGATGCCGGACTGGTACCCGAACTTCCCCTACAAGTGGGTGAGCTGGACCGACTGGCTGGCCGCCGTCGACAGGCAGGTCGCCTCCGTGCAGTCCTCGGGCACCGCGAACGTCAGCGCGTACGAGCTGTGGAACGAGCCCGACTGGACCTGGGACACCGCGAAGGCCGGTGCGTTCGACGCCGGTTGGGCGCGCACCTACAAGGAGGTCCGCGCCAAGGACGGCAGGACGCCCATCCAGGGACCCAGCCACTCCTCCTGGAACCAGTCCTCGATGAGCTCCTTCCTCACCGCCGCCAAGGCGAGCGGCACGGTCCCCGACGTCATCGCCTGGCACGAGCTGCAGGGCAGTGCCGGCATCGCCGCCCATGTCGCCGCATACCGCTCGCTGGAGTCGAGCCTCGGCATCAGCCCGCGCCCGATCGCGATCGAGGAGTACGGCACCCCTGACGAGATGGGCGACTCCGGAGCCCTCATCGGCTACGCCGCCAAGTTCGAGCGGGCCGGGGTGCGCGATGCGGAGCTCGCCTTCTGGAACCACTACGGCACTCTCGGCGACACCCTCGTCGACACCGGCGGCTCCCCCAACGGCGCCTGGTTCACGTACAAGTGGTACGGCGACATGACGGGGAACATGCTCGTCACCACGCCTCCCGCCCAGACCGGCATCGACGGTCTCGCCTCCCTGAACGGCGCCGGCAACCAGATCAGCGTCGTCGCCGGCGGCTGCACCGGCTCCTGCGCCGTGACCGTGAACGGCCTCTCCGCGCTTGCGGCGTTCGGCGGCGCCGTCCACGTGAAGCTGGAGTACAGCCCGCACACCGGCCGCACCACCGCCTCCCCCGGCCCGATCACCGTCTCCGACGCCGACTACACCGTGAGCAACGGCTCGATCACCGTGCCCGTCACCATGAACGCCTCCGACGGCTACCACCTGGTGATCACCCCGACCGGCACGAGCACCTCCCTGGCCGGCCGCTACCAGATCACCAACAGGAACAGCGGCCTCGCGCTGGACACGCAGAACGCGGGCACCGCCCAGGGCACCGCGGTCGTCCAGTCGGCCTCCACCACCGGCACGGACCAGAACTGGACGCTGACGGCCGCCGGTTCGGGCCTGTACAAGATCGTCAACCAGAAGAGCGGACTGCTCCTGGGCATCGACAGGATGAGCACCGCCGCCGGCGGCGCCGCACTGATCTGGGGCGACAACAACACCGCCGACCACCTCTGGCAGGTCGTCCCGGCCCGCGACGGCTACTACAAGATCGCCAACTACAACAGCGGGCTCCTGCTGGGCGTCAACGGCATGAGCACCTCGTCCGGCGCGCAGGTCCTGCAGTGGACCGACAACGGCACAGCGGACCACCTCTGGAAGCTGACCGCGCGCTGACCCCCGGACGTCCGTGTCCCCGGCCGATGTCGGCGGCCGGGGGCACGGACACGTTCGGGCCCCCCGAGGCGAAAAGCCGTGCAACCTACGGGGCGTTCCGGTTGTCTCAGTAGATGTCCGACACGCACACCCCTCGGGGGAGACCATGATGCGCAGCAGAACCGTCTGGGCCACCACCGCCCTTCTCACCGCAACGCTCGGCGCGTCCGTGGCTCCCGCCGTGGCCGCGCCCACCGCCGCCGCACGCACCGCCGCCGTCGTCTGCCCCACCGGCTGGGGCAGCCTGGGCGAGACGTACCTCGCCTCCACCACCAGGCCGGTGACGAACGTGCGCACCGGCCGCCACGACTGCTACGACCGGTTCGTCATCGACGTGCCCGGCGCGAGCGCCGACCGGCTCGGCTTCTCCGTCGGCTACGTCGACCAGCTCTACCAGGACGGCTCGGGCCGCCCCATCCCCGTCGGCGGCGGCGCGATCCTGGAGGTCCGGGTCGACGCCCCCGCCTACGACGTCGACACCGGCGCCTCCACCTACCCGGGACGGGTCGCCCAGCCCCTGCCGGGGGTGAACCTCACCGGGTACCGCACCTTCCGGGACACCCGCTACGGCGGAAGCTTCGAGGGCGTCACGCAGTTCGGGCTCGGCGTGCGCGCACGTCTGCCCTTCAGGGTGCTGCGCCAGGCCGACCACCTCGTGGTGGACGTCGCGCACACCTGGTGACGTCCGGAAAGGGGCCGACCCCCGGGACGCGGCGGCGCGTTCACACCTCGACATCGGGCCTCGTCGGGGCGACGTCCCGCGCCGCCGCGTCGCCGTACGCCCCTCGTACGTCCCTGAACTCCCGCGGAAGTGTCCGCAATCGGTAACAGGCGGATCCCGCCGCGTCCTTTCGCCGTCCTGACAACTGCACGGGACACACGGACACGACGAGGACAGGGCAGACATGGCGCGGCATGGCGGGCGGGGTTGGTACGGCCGGGTATTCGCGGCGGCGATCGGGGTGACGACAGTGGCGGCCGTCACCTCGGTGTGGACCGCGCAGGCCGGTCCCGCCTCCGGCGCGCAGGCAGGAGCGGGCGTGTCGGCGAGCCCGTCCCCGGGCAGCCCCGGCTCGGCCGCGGCGAAGGTGTCGGTGGACATCGCCCACGCCTCCGACCACGGCGCCCGGGGCGTCAACATCACCGTGGACGACGGACCGGACCCCACGTGGACGCCTCAGGTGCTGAAGGTGCTGCGGGAGAACGGCGTGAAGGCGACGTTCTGTATGGTGGGCACGCAGGCCGAGGCCCACCCGGACCTGGTCAAGGCGGTGGTGGCGGACGGACACCGGCTGTGCGACCACACCGTGTCGCACGACACCGGGATGGACAAGAAGCCCGAGGCGTACCAGTCCCAGCAGATCCTGGACGCCGAGCGCATGATCACCGAGGCCTCCGGAGGCGTCCGGCCGGTGTACTACCGGGCGCCGGGCGGTGCCTTCACCCCCTACAGCCGCGATCTCGCCGCCTCCCGCGGGATGCGACCGCTCGGCTGGAACGTCGACACCAAGGATTTCGAGAAGCCGGGCTCCGCCGCCATAGTCGCCACCGTCAAGCGCGAGGTCGGCAACGGTCCGACCATCCTCTTCCACGACGCGGGCGGCGACCGGTCCGAGACCGTGGCCGCCCTGCGCGAGATCCTTCCGTGGCTGAAGCAGCAGGGCTACTCGTTCGGCTTCCCGGTGCGCTGAGCGCCGCCGCCCGCGCCGGTCGGCGTCTCCTCCGCCCGGCGCCTGTCCTCCTCGCTCCACGCGCGGGTGTCCCGTGGCCGGACGTAGGGTTCCTCGCCCTCCGGAAGGCCCCCCGCCACGGCGCGCTGCCGGGCCATCTCGGCGTCGAACTCCAGGCCCAGCAGGATCGCGATGTTGCTGATCCACAGCCACACCAGGAACACGATCACGCCGGCGACCGCGCCGTAGGTCTTGTTGTACGAGGCGAAGTTGGCCACGTAGAACGCGAAACCGGCCGACGCGACCAGCCAGATGAACAGCGCCACGACGCTGCCGGGGGTGATCCACCGGAACCCCCGGCCGCGTACGTTCGGCGCCGCCCAGTACAGGATGCCGATCATGATCGTGACCAGCACGACCAGGACCGGCCACTTGGCGATCGACCACACGGTCAGCGCCGTGTCCCCGACGCCGAGCGCGGCGCCCGCCTGACGGGCCAGTCCACCCGTGAAGACCACGATCAGCGCGCTGACGACCGCGAGCACCAGCAGCACCACCGTCACGCCCACGCGGATCGGCAGCACCTTCCACACCGGCCGTCCCTCCGCAATGTCGTACACCGCGTTGGCGCTGCGGATGAAGGCGGCGGTGTAGCCGGAGGCCGACCACACCGCGAGCACGAGTCCGACGACCGCCATCACGGAGCCGACGCCGCCCCGGCCCTGCAACTGCTGCACGGCGTCGCTGATGACGTCCCGGGCGGACCCCGGCGTCACCTTGCGGAGGTTGTCCAGGACCTCGTCGGTCGCCGACTTGCCCGCCACGCCCAGCAGGGACACCAGGACCAGCAGGGCCGGGAACAGCGACAGGACGCCGTAGTACGTCAGTGCCGCGGCGCGGTCCGTGAGCTCGTCGTCCTGGAACTCCCGTACGGTGCCCTTCAGGACGGCCCACCAGGACCGCCTCGGCAACTGTGCCGGCTCGTCCGGCTCCTGCCGTTCCACCTGCTCGTCCGGTCCCGCCGTCTGCTCCCGGCCGGACGCCGGAGCAGGGGCGCGGCCGTCGTGGGAATTCGCTCTCGGTGCCATGTCATCGGAGTAACCGCAACGGGCCGCCCCATGCCCCTGCGCCGCCGTGACCCGTGCTCAGCCGAGCAGGAAGAGGATTCCCGCGGCGAGTTCCCCCAGCGCGGCCTGCTCGGCGTCCGTCGGAGCGCGTCGTCCGGTCCCGACGCGCAGGGCGTCCGCGTCGGAGGACGACGCCGGGATCCGCGCCCCGGCGATCCGCTCCAGCGAGGCGCGGGCGGCCGCGAGCGTCTCGGCGGGCGGTTCCGCCGCGGCGGGCAGGTGCGCGATCAGGTCGAGGTGGTGGAGCGTCCCTTCCATGACGTACGCCGACAGGTGGTCCCCCGCGGTCAGGACGTCGTCGCGGGTGCCGACCCGCGTGCCCCGGTCGGCGAGTTCGGCGGCGCGGTCGGCGGCGGCGCCGACGTCGTCGAAGTGGAAGCGGAGCAAGCCGGGTTGCCCGTAGGCTGCGGCCAGCCGGGGATCAGCGCGTCCAGCGGATCCTCCCCGGTGGGCGGCTCGACGAGGTTCCAGTAGGTGACACAGTCCACCGTCGGTTCGGCGTCGACGGGGGTGACCAGCGTGATCAGGACGTCCTGGGCGTCGATGACCAGGTGGCACACCGGGTCCCGCACCAGCCGGCCGGCACACCCGGACGGCCTTTCCCCGTCCTCGTCGCAGAGTTCGCCGACCGCCGTGCGCAACGCTGTCCACGAGCGTGCGAAGTGATCCACTTCGGCAAGGTGGCGACCGCCGTGTCCGCCGGACAACCACCCCGGCCCGGCGTCCTGTTCAGCCCGTCCGGCCGCTCCGGCCGTCCGCCGTCCGCCGAGCCCCCGTCACCCGGGGCGCCGGTCCGCCGCGTGGCCGGCGTAGTGGCGGGCCAGGGCGTGGAAGGCCTGCTTGGGTTCCCAGTGCCAGCCGGACTCCGGATGGCCCGGGTGTTTCTGGATGGTCCTGGTGACGGCGTAGGAAGCCAGGTCGAGGTCGTGCCGGGGATCGCCGGGGCGGTGCGGGGCGTCCGGGGTGACGAACTCGAAGGCCATCGCCGCGTACAGCCCCATCGACTCGAAGACGTTCAGGAGCGCGCTGATGTAGTCGGCCTGGGTGCGCTCGCTGCGCACCAGGTGGCCCTTGATCTCCTCGGGGTCCTTGTCGTGGTCGACCACGTCCCAGCCCATTCCCGCGGTCTCCGGCGCGCCCAGGTAGGCGCAGGTGCCGAACTCGGTGATGGCGAGGGGCTTGCCCCGGCGCAGGTACCTGCGCAGTTCCGTCCTGTGATCGGCGGGGCGGTGGAAGAAGGAGTAGTAGTCGATGCCGACGATGTCGAAGAGCGACCAGTCGACCTCGTCGTCCTGCGCGGCGGCGTAGCCGAGCCGGCCGTCGAAGACGGACCGGGCGGTCCTGGCCGCGCGGGCCGTGAACTCCTTGAGGCGGCGCTGGAAGACCACGGGGTCATAGTGCCCGTTCATCAGGTTGCGCACCCGCTCCAGCACCGTGTCCCCCGGCACGATGCCGGGCACGAACAGCCAGAACTCGCAGCCCACGCTGAGGTCGACGCTCGCGCCCTGTCTGCGCAGCCGTTGCGCGAACCGGCCGGTCTCCGCGAGGTGTTCGAGGATGTCGCGCGCCGGGACGTCCCCGAGCGTGGGCTGCAGCCACACGTGCAGGCCCTGTTCGGCCGCCTCCGCCGCGGTCGCCGTCAGGCGTTCGACTCCGTCGCCGGTGACGTCGACGGTGTCGGCGTGCAGCCGGTGGCGGATGGCGCGGATGTCCGCCCGCATCCGGTGGGCGTTCCAGCCCGTGGCCGGGGTCTCGCCCTCCCCTACGGTGTAGACGACGCCGCGGTGCCGCAGCCCGCGCCGGCGGCCCTCGGCGTGTGCCCGCCCCGCCGGTCCGAGTACGCCCGTGGCGCCCACCGCCGCCATCGCGGCCAGGAACCCGGCCCGAGTGATCCGATCGGTTGCCTCCATGCCTCCACGGTGCCGGGACGGGGGCGGGGGCACAGTCGGCCGATGGTCTGGATCGTCGCGGCGAAAGTGGACGCGAGGGCAGGCCCGGCAGTCGTTTCGGCAGCCCGCCCGGCCCGAAAGACGGCGTGCCCGCGTGCCGCCCTCACCCTCGCACCGGATGAAAGATCGTCAGAACGCCGTTGGCACAAGCGTGTTGGACGAGCGGTCGAGGGACGCGACGCCTCGCGGTGAATCGGCGGTGGGGCGAGCGCTGCGGGCGCGGCACGCCTGTCGGCACGCCACGGCGCCCGGCACGGCCCGGCCCCCGACGCGGGTGCGCCGGGGGCCGTCCTGCCGAGGCGACCGCAGGGTCAGATCCGGCCGCCGGTGAGCCGGGTGATCGGTCCGTGCGGGTGACGGCCGGAACGGCGACCCACGGCGTACGAGGCGGCGGTCAGCGCGGAGAGGCCGGCGGCCGCGCCGGCGGCGACCAGCTTCCGGTGGGCGATGACCGTCCACGCCGTCTTGGCGGTCGCGGCGACCTGACCCGAGGTCGCGACGATCGCCTGGCGGCTCGCCTCGACGCCCCGCACGGCGCCCTGTGCCGCGCTCTGCACGGCGCCGCTCGTCGCCTCGGCCGAACGCTCGACTCCGTTCTTGGCGGCGGAGGCGGCGCCGGTCGTGCTGGTGGCGGCGCTCTTCGCGGCCTGGGAGGCCGGGGCGGTGGCCTTGGCAGCGGAGCGGCGGGCCTTGGCGGCGGTCGCCTGCTTCGCTTCGGACTCTTCGTTCGTCTTCCTGTTCGGTTCAGTCATGGACATCGCGTTGCCCCTCACTCCGGCGGCAAACCCCTGCGGCGGCGCGAGTAGGCCCGGCGGGGCAGGCGGACGACCGGCGGGTGAGCGCGCGGACCGGCGGTCAGACGCCGCCGGGGGGCGAGCCGCCCTTGAGGCGTTCCAGGTCCGAGGGGCGGACCTGGATCACCAGGACCGCGATCAGCGCGGCCAGCACGGTGAAGATGGCCGCCATGACGAAGGCCGCCGTGACGCCCGCGGTGAGGATCTCGTCGGACCAGGGCGCGGGGAGCAGGCCTGTGCGCCGGAAGCGCAGACGCTCGGCGGGGGTCGCCTGCGCCAGGAAGTCGGGGATCTGCTTGTCCGCCTCGTTGCGGCTGGCCGTGCCGTACATGGTGACCAGGATGGACAGACCGAGCGAACCGCCCACCTGCTGGGTGGCGTTGAGGAGTCCGGACGCCGCACCGGTCTCCCGGGAGGAGACGTTGGAGAGCGCCATCAGAGTGAGGGAGACGAACTCCATGCCCATGCCGAGGCTGAAGACGAGCATCGGCCCGAGGACGCTGCCCGCGTAGGTGGAGTCCACGTCCGTCAGGGTCAGCCAGGACAGGCCGCCCGCCGCCAGGACCGCGCCCCCCACCATGAAGGGCTTGGGTCCGAACCTGGGCAGAAACCGTGAGGCCAGCCCGGCGCCGACCGCGATCACCGCGCTGACCGGCAGGAAGGCGAACCCGGCGGCGAGCGGACTGAAGCCGAGCACGTTCTGCACGAAGAGCGTGAGGAAGAAGAACATGCCGAAGATCGCGGCGGCCAGACACAGCATGATGCCGTACGTGCCCGCCCGGTTGCGGTCGGCGAACATGTGCAGCGGCGTGATCGGTTGCCTGGAACGCCGCTCCACCAGGACGAACAGTGCGAGGACGACGACCGCCGCGGCGAACGACGCGACGGTCAAGGGGTCCCGCCACCCCTCCTGGGCCGCTCTGATGAACCCGTACACCAGCAGCACCATGCCCACGGTGGAGGTCAGCGCGCCGGCGATGTCGAAGTGGCCGGGGTGGCGTTCGGACTCCTTGATGTAGCGCGGTGTCGCCAGCGCGATGAGCAGCCCGATGGGGACGTTGACGAAGAGCACCCAGCGCCAGTTCAGATACTCGACGAGGATGCCGCCCGCGAGCAGCCCGATCGCGCCGCCGCCTGCCGAGACGGCCGCGAACACCCCGAAGGCGCGGTTGCGTTCGGGGCCTTCACGGAATGTCGTGCTGACCAGGGAGAGCGCGGTAGGGGACGCGATGGCGCCGCCGACGCCCTGCAGGGCGCGTGCGGCGAGGAGTTGGCCTTCGTTCTGGGCGAGTCCGCCGAGCAGGGAGGCGAGCACGAAGAGCAGCACTCCGCAGACGAACATCCGCCGCCGGCCCAGGATGTCGCCGGTTCGGCCGCCGAGCAGCAGCAGTCCGCCGAAGGTGAGCGTGTAGGCGTTGACCACCCAGGCCAGGCTCGTGGTGGAGAAGTCCAGGGAGCGCTGGATGTCCGGCAGGGCGATGTTCACGATGGTGATGTCCAGGACCACCATCAGCTGACACGAGGCGATCACCAGCAGCGCCATCGCCTTTCCCCCGCCGTCCTGTCGGGCGGTGGTCCGGGGTGCTGAGGTGGGCTGCGGAACGCTGCTCATGACATGTCGCCCGCGCGGAGGCGGGCCCTGGGGAGAGGTCGGTGAACGGTTCCGTCCACGGTCGGGTCCACCGTTCGACGGTACGCCCGCCGCCGAACCGTCACCACTCGATCAATCCGCGGACGACCGGGCGGGCGACGAGGGCCGGCCGACGGTGTGCGACAGGGGCGACGCTCTGCCCGTGCCGTGCCAGGACTCCCCTGTGGTCCTGGCACGGCGAGACGGCGCGGGCGGATGCCGCGGTGATCACCAGGATGCGGGAGAGACGCCCGGTGTGTCGTTGGCGGAACGTCCACGACCGCTTGGCACAGCGTCCACCGTGCCGCGGGGCGAGGCGGCGTCGTGGGTCTCGACGAGTGCCTGTTCGCGCAGTTCGCTCGGCGGCAGGCCGTAGGCGGTGCGGAAGGCCCGGGTGAACTCGGCGGCGCGCGGGAAGCCCCAGCGGGCGGCGACGGCGCGGATCGGCAGGGCGCGCAGGCGGGGATCGAGGAGTTCGCGACGGGCGTTGGCCAGTCGCTGGTCGCGGATGTAGGAGGCGACCGTGAGGCCTTCGGTCTGGAACAGGCGGTACAGGTAGCTGCGGGAGATGTGGTGCGCGGCGGCGATACCGGCGGGGGTGAGATCGGGGTCGTCGAGATGGCGGCGGATGAACGCCTTGACGCGGAGGGTGAGCGTGCGGCTGTGCGTCTCCGGCGGGAGCCTGAGGTCGGCGTCGACGGCGTGCGCGAAGGCGGCCGTGACCAGGTCCGTGACGACCGTGCCCAGCCGGGGCGCGTCGGAGGGCTCGTAGACGGTGGTGTCCGAGACCACCTGCAGAAGGAACTGCGCCAGCAGGGCGCCGATTCCCTCCCGCCCCGAGATGAGGCTGCCCAGGACACGGTCCGCGCGGCCCGCGGGCACGGCCACGAGGGCGCGGGGAACCTCGACGCCCACGATGGTGACGGGGTCGGAGCCGGTGAATATCTCCCCTGCCCGCGAAGAGGAGTTGGTGTGGAAGTCATGGACCCGGTAGGCGCTGCGCTGCCTGCCCCAGTCGGCGGCTCCCTCACCCTTCAGCAGGAGGGAGAGGTGGTAGGACTCGGGGTCGGACTGGCGGATGAGCTTCGGCGTCCTGCGGAAGACCAGTTGGTCGAAGGTCGCCGGCCACAGGGTCACGTCGCCCAGCCCGATCACGCGTTGGTGGCCCCGGTAGTCCGCGGTGCGGTCGCTGTCGAGGCGCATAGGGGCGTGGGTCCGGCCCATGCGCTCCGTCCACGCCTCGAACCGGGCGCCCACCGGCAGGTCCGTGGTGCGGAAGTCCGACTCGTGCAGCACGGAGGCAGTCAACCACACCCGTGGACGTGTCCGTCGGGCGGTGGGCCGGTCGGCCCGGGCGAGGGGGGCCGGCCCCTTCGCCCGGATCAGCCCAGGTGGGCGGTGTCGATCGTGACCGACTTGTCGTCGGCGCCGGTGACGGAGATGTAGCCGGGGTCGCCGTTGCGGTCGAGGTAGCACATCACGTACGTGACGGACACGGCGGCCTCACGCGTCGGGTGCTCCGCGACGGCCTTGCGGCAGCCCTCGGCCGTGGGCACCTCGGACGAACTCCACGAGGCCAGCTTGCCGTTGGTGGACATCAGGAACCCGCTCTGGACATAGAGGGCGTCCGTGCCGGAGTCGGCGACCACGGGCGGCGAGTGCGTGAAGTCGTAGCCGACGGCGCCCTTCCCGCCGTCCGAGCGTTCCATGACGAAGCCGCGCACGAGCGAGGTCGACGGCGCGGGCGAGGAGTCGGGCAGGGCCGCGCTCACCGCCGCGCCCCCTCCCCCGACGAGCACGACGGCCATGAGACCGGCCGCCAGCGGATGGGTGTACGCCAGGCTGAGCAGGGGTCCGACGACCGGGATCGAGAACTTCAGCGAGGTGTTCTTCTGCGTGATCTTGCTGTTGTCGCCCGCGGTCACCGTCTGGGTCGGTGAGTGGTGGGTGCCGGGCGGCGGCACGTAGGGGTGGCTCTGTGGGGCGGGGTCGCCGAGTTGCGCGCCGCGCGTGCGGTCGGTGTTCATGGCTCGGGACGCTAGCGACAGGCAACCACGGGGTCTTGTTTTGGCGGGAACTGCCGCTAATGGTCCGCTGTTGAACACCCCGAGCGACAAGGTGATCGTCGCGGCGAAGGGTTCGGTCTTGCTACCGGACAGTCATATTACCGAAACGTAACCTGTCGACGGCTACCCCGGGTAACCCGACCCTCGCTACGGTCCTGACAGTTCGTCTAAGAGCGGTACGGGCAACGGTGGACGACCGAGGCCTCGTACCGCTCGGTCGTCACGGCCCGCACCCCACCGGGCCGTCCGCCGCCCGAGCCGCAGACGAAGGCTCGGCCCTCCCCTTCCCGGAGGTCCGCCATGCCCGCCCCCACCCGCCTGCTGGCCGCAGCCGTCACCGCTGCCGCCTGCCTCGGCGTCACCGCCGTACCCGCCCACGCGTCGCTCACGTCGGACGCCGTGGTGTCGCGCGGCGTCACCATCCCCACGTTCTACAACCCGCCCGCCTCGCTGCCCACGGCCGACGGCGCCCTGGTGCGCTCCGAACCGCTGGCCCTCGCGTTGAGCCTGCCGGGCGTCGACGGGCCGCTGCCCGGCACCGCGACCCGCCTGATGTACAAGTCCACCGACTCCGCCGGCCGGCCCATGGCGGTCACCGGCGCCTACATCGAACCGTCGGCCCGCTGGAGGGGCAGAGGGCCGCGACCGCTGGTCGCCGTGGCGCCCGGCACGATGGGGCAGGGCGATCAGTGCGCCGCCTCCCTCGGCCTCGAACACCCGCTCGTGATCAACGGACAGACCCTGGCCGTCGGTTACGAGGACCTGGCCGTCTACCGTCTCCTCGCCCGGGGCGTCGCCGTCGTGGTCACCGACTACACGGGCCTCGGCTCGACGGACCGGCTGCACACCTACGTCAACCGGGTCGACGAGGCCCATGCCGTCCTGGACGCCGTCCGCGCGGCCCGCGCCCTGGACGGCACCTCGCTCACCGCCGGGTCCCGGGTGGCGCTGTTCGGCTACAGCCAGGGCGGCGGGGCCACCGCGGCCGCCGCCGAACTGCAGCCCTCCTACGCTCCCGACGTCGTGCTCGCCGGCACCTACGCCGGGGCCCCGCCCGCCGACCTGGTCGCCGTCACCAAGGCCATCGACGGCAGCGACCTGGCCGGTGCGCTCGGCTGGTCGGTGAACGGCTTCCTGGAGTCCGACCCCGCCCTCAAGCCCATCGCCGAAGCCCACCTCAACGCGGCCGGCCGGGCCGCCCTCAAGGACCTGTCGACGATGTGCGTGGGCGACGCCCTGCTCGCCTACAACTCGGCCCGCAGCACGGCCTGGACCACGGACGGGCGGTCCATCAGCGACGTCGTCGCCTCGGAACCGGCGCTCAAGGCGTTCCTGGCCGACCAGCGCATCGGGACCCGCGAGCCGGCCTCGCCGGTGCGGGTGGCCACCGGCACCGCCGACGACCTGGTGCCGCACGCGCAGGCGCGGGCCCTGGCCGTCGCCTGGTGTGCCAAGGGCGCCGACGTCACGTACAAGCCGGTGATCCTGCCCGGTGCGGGCCGGTCGCTGATCAACCACGTCACGCCGCTGCTCGTGGACCAGGGCGAGGCGATCTCGTGGCTGGCCGACCGGCTCGACGGCGAGCCCGCCACGTCCAACTGCTCCACGCTCGCCCTGCGGCCCTGACACGAGTCAACCGGTGAAACCGGCGCCGGGACTAGAGTGCGTCCATGACCGAGGTCGAGATCGTGGAGCTGCTGGTCTCGGCGTCGCACCGGCTCGCGGGGCGCCCGGCGGACGGTCCGGCGGACGGCCCGCAGGACGAGTCGACGCAGGCCGTGCAGGTGCGTCGCGGCCTCGGGCTGGTCGGCGACCGGTACTACGGCCACCCGGCCCACAAGGACGCCTCGGTGACCTTGATGGCCGCGGAGCACCTGCCACGGCACATCGACCCGGCCGTCGGTCTGCGCCACACCCGCCGCAACATCCTGCTGCGCGGTGTCGACATCGACTCCTGCGTGGGGTCGACGATCGTGCTCGACGGTCCGGCGGGCCCGGTGGCCTTCGCGGTGAACCGCCCGGCACGCCCGTGTGCCTGGATGGACGTCACCGTCGGGCCCGGCGCGCAGCGCGCCTTGCGCGGAAAAGGGGGCGTGCGCTGCACGCCGCTGTCCGACGGGGTGCTCGTCCTCGGCAGGACGGGCTTCAGCGTCGTCGACGCCTTTCCTCTCCGGGAGTGACGCCGCCCCGGTCGTGCCGGGGCACACTGGGCTGCATGCCGGTCTCCCTCCATCACATCGTCATCGACGCGCACGATCTGCCCGGACTGGCCCGTTTCTGGGCCGGGGCGCTGGGCTGGCGGATCCTCTCCGAGCGGGAGAGGGAGGTCGTGATCGGACCGGACGAGTCCGCGCCCGTGGGCATCTGCTTCATGCCGGTGACGGACCGCAAGGCGGTCAAGAACCGGCTGCACCTCGACCTGACCTGCGGCGCACAGGACCGGGAGAGCGAGATCGAGCGCCTTCTCGCGCTCGGCGCCCGCCGGGCCGACGTCGGTCAGAGCGGCGAGGAGTCGTGGACGGTCCTCACCGACCCGGAGGGCAACGAGTTCTGCGTGGTCCGCCCGAAGGCCACCCTCACCGGTTAGGCGGCCGGCGGGTCGCGTTCATCGTCCCTCGGCCAGGCCCAGGCGGGCGACGATGCGCTTGCCGATCGGCTCCCGCGTCACGGCGAAGCCCTCGGCCACGGCTCTGACGATCTCCAGGCCGTGCTGGCCGACCCGCGTCGGGTCCGGCGCGTGCGGGGTGGGCAGCACCGGGTCGCTGTCCCACACGGCGATCTCCACGGCGGCCCCGGCGATGCGCAACTGCAGCAGGACCGGCCCCGGCGCGTATCTGAGGGCGTTGGTCACCAGCTCGCTCACCACGAGCTGGGAGAGATCCATGGCCCGGGCGGACACGGTCAGGCCCTCCCGGCGCTGGACGCGGGTGAGGAACTCGCCCGTCAGCTGCCGCGCCCGGGCGATGCAGCCGTCCTTGCCGTCCAGGGCCACCGTCGTCTCGGCCGGGATCCCCTCGGGCGAGGAGAAGCCCTGATCGGGCGGGACAGGTGCCATCCGGACCGCCTTCGTTGCTACCCCGTTCATATCCGCGCGGCTACCCGCTAACCCACCACCTACGCCCCAGCGGCCTCACTCACGCGGTCGTCCCCGGCCGCCGCGCATCCGCCGCCCCGGCCGGCCGGCGCAGCGGGTGCGCGGCGGCCGGGGCGGCGGCCGGACCGGGGCACGGAGGTGGTTCCGGCGCCGCTCGCCGTCAGCCGAGGTGGTAGCTGTCGCCGTACACCTTCCAGTCCAGCGGCGGTTCGAGGTCGAGGTTGCCCTTGCGCAGGAAGACACGCTGGGCGGTGTCGACGCGGCTGGTGTCGCTGTGCGCCTCCTCCTGCTTCATGGCCCAGACCCGGGCGTCGAGGAAGGCGTTCAGGTACGCCGTCTCGTCGCCGCCCTGCGCCGGCGGCTTCGCCTTGGCGAGAGCACGCTTGCGGATGTTGCGGAAGCTGGTGGGGTCGCTGCCGTCGCCGTGCATGACGATGGCGTCGTAGTAGGCGAACTGGCCCAGGGCGCGCAGACCGTCGGTCTTGCCCTGGCGGACCGCCGGGTCGAAGTAGACCCGGTCGCGTTCGTCGTTCTGGGCCTGCTGGAACGCGCCGTCCTGGGCGGCCTTGCGCCAGTCCTTCGGGTAGTTCGGGTCGAGGCCCGCGTGCGAGTCGCTGCCGTCGACCGCTCGCAGGGCGGGCAGGTACTTGGCGAGGACGTTGCCGGGCTTGCGGTCGGTGTACAGCTCCACGAGGTCGAGCATGTCGCCGGTGCCGGAGCAGAAGCCGATGATGCCGGCGGTGTAGCCGCGTCCGTCGCCGATGTCCTCGATGTACTTGTACTGGGCCTTCCAGTCGAGCGAGGAGTTCTCCGCGCTCGACACCAGCTTCATGGCGATCTCCTTCTTCGCCGGGTCGTCGAGGCCCTTCGCGGCGGGGGCCGCCGCCGCCTGCGGGGCGCCGAGGAGGGGGGCGGCCGCCACGGCGCCGGCGAGGGCGAGGAAGAGGCGGCGGGAGGCCGGCGCGGGGCCGTCGGCCGGTCGGGATACGTGCACCACGGTGGCTCCAGGTGAGGAGTGGGGGGTGGGATGTGCCTGTGTGCGACTGACAGGAAAGTTTCCTATCAAGCGCAGGGCATGGAAGTAACCCCACCGAAGCCATGTTCGTACGATCGAACGAATGATCCGCCGTCATTCCGGCCACCCCCGCCACCCCCGCCCCCGCCGGAGCGGCCGGAGCGGAGCGGCTCTACCGGAGCAGTTCTACCGGAGCAGCTGGAACAGGATCGAGCCCAGGAACCCGACGAGACCGACATGGAAGAGGACCAGCCAGATCCACTGCGACACGGACATGCGCCAGGACGACGCCGCGAGGATCTCCCACTCGCTCACGGCGAAGGCGGCCACCACCAGAGCGAGCACCTCCCACACGACGAGCCACCAGCCGGACGGGGTGGCTCCCGTGGGGGCGTCGACCGCGGCGGGGACGCGCGTCACGCGCCCGAGCAGGAAGAGCGCGATGAGGAGCTTGTGCCAGCCGTGACGGGTCGTCGGTGCGACGGTCGCGAGCGGGGCCGAGGTGGATCCTGTCGACATTCGCACATTTGATCATCCACGCGCGATGGAAGACATCGTTCCGGTGAGGGGATCCCGGCATCGGCGCTCGCCTCACGGGACGCCCGGGGCGTCGCCCCGCCAGTCGAGACGGCTGCCGTCACTTTCCCGCAGCGCGTACAGGGCGCGGCCGCCCGGCCCGTAGCGGCCTATCTCCGTGGTCAGCGCCACCTCGCGCAGCTCCCGTTGCGAGAGGTCCGTGACGTCGAGCAGCAGCCCGTCCAGCGGGCCGCCCACCAGATGCGCATACACCCGCTCCGGGCGGGGGCCCGCGTCCTCGTGGTCGGCTCCGTAGACCCGGCCCCGCAAGAACTCAACCTCGTCCATGACCGGCAGTTTGTCACCCACCACTGACAACGGCCCGTCGCCCAGGGGCCGGAGGGACGGCGGACGGCGGACGGCGGACGGCGGACGACTGGACGGCGGCGGACGACTGGACACTCTTCGGCCAAGACGTGGCGGAAAAGGGACTTTCGGGCGCAATCCCCCGGCGAGCCGGGTATCCACCCCGTACACGTCGTTGTGTGTGGGGGTGGGGGGCCGACCCTGATGGCACGTGGACGGGAACGGGCGCGGGCCGGTGAGTCGGCGTGCGCGCGCCGCCGTCGGACCGTGCGTGAGCTGCGTGCGTCGGGCCGCTACGGCCCCCGGCTGCGCGAGGTGCTGCCCGCCCTGGCCGCGCTGCTCGCGCTTTCCGGCGCGGGTCTGGCGGGACTGGCCCTGGTCTGCCGTGCGTTCGGCTGGCCCGCCGGTGCGCTGGCCCTGGCGCCGCTCGCGGTCGTGGGCGCCGTCCTGCGCCGTCGCTCCCGTAGGCCCGCCCGGCTGCGGGCCGGGCACTACACGGCGCAGGAGTTGGCGGAGCTGGACATGCCCGCCCTGGTGCTCGCCGTCGCCAGGATGCTCCGGCGGGACGGCTGGCGGGTGTCGTCGCCCGCTCGGCACGACGCCCTCCACCTCGCCGCCCGCGACGACCGGGGGCGGCTGCTCGACGTGGCGTTCCGTCCCGTGGCCGAACCGCTGCCCGACGAGGAGGCCTGCTCCTGCCGGGCGCGGCCGCGGTCACGGGGGCGCAACGGTCCGCCGCTGCGACTGGTCGTGCACCGGGGCACGTTCACGCACCGGGACGAGGTGTGGGCGGCACGAGAGGGCCACACGTATCTGATCGACGGTCCTCGGCTGCGGCTGTGGGCGTGCGGGACGCCCCTGGCGCAGCTCGTGGCCGGCGCCGTTCCCGCGCCCCGGCGCACGTGAGACCCGCCGTCCGTCCCGCCGACCCGCCCGGGCGCGAGCCGGCGGACCCCCTTACCGAACGGCCGCCCGAGGCTCCCGCTCCTGGGACGCGAGCGGCTCCGGGGGGCGACTCTCCCGTTCCCGCTGCCGGGCAGCCAGGGCCCTCGCCAGCACCTTCGTCCGGTAGACATTCGATGCGCCGAGGGCCTTCGCCACTTCCACGGCCTCGTCCAGCAGGGCCAACCGCCGCTCCGGCATGTCCCGGACCAAGGGCGACGCGCTCGCCTCCACCAGGACGTACGCCAGCTTCGACCCGTAGGCCTCCGGCTCGACCTGTGTCAGAAGGCGGTAGATCCACAGCCCCTCGGCGCCGCGCACCACCCGCCGGTTGGCACTCAGCAGTCTGACCCTCGCCAGCACAACCATGTCCTGATCCATCGATCCCCTTCGTCGCGGCCCACCCCCCGGCCGGTGCACGTCACACGGCGAGACAGCACGGCGAGCGCGCCGACAGCCGAGAACGGTTGCCGACACGGTGGCCGGAGAGTGGATGACGATGAGTCTGACGCGGGGCACAAGCTGCCACAAGGTCGAACGGACGTGCGCTGCGTCCTACCGAAAACCGCCTCCGATCAGGCATGATGGACCTGACACTCGCTCAATGCCCGCTGACTTACGGGGATGTCCACCGACAGCGGGACGCGACCGGCCCGAAGCTAGCGCCCGACCGTTCGCAGATACGCGCCGAGGCGGGCGACGGCCGACGGGTTGCGGGGGCTCTCCACGAGGTCGACGTAGTCGAGGACGAAGACGCGGCGGTTCTTCACCGCCGACACGTTCCGCAGCGGGGCGTAGGCGAGCAGGAAGTCCCTCTTCCGCCGAGCGCTCACGTCCCCGTAGTCGCAGATCACGATGACGTCCGGGTCGCGCGCGACCACGCTCTCCCAGCCGACGGTGGTCCAGGAGTCCCGCACGTCGTGCATGACGTTGACGCCCCCCGCCTCGCTGATGATCTGGTCGGGCGCGGCGAAACGGCCGGAGGTGAAGGGCTGGTCCTGTCCGCTGTCGTAGAGGAAGACCCCGGGCCGCTCGGCGCCGGCCGGGATCTTCGCCCTGACCTCGGCCGTCTGCCGCCTGAAGTCGGCGATGAGCTTCGCCGCGCGCCGCTCGACGCCGAAGAGCACGCCGAGGTTGGCGAGATCGGTGTACAGGGCGTCCAGGGGCGGCACGATGCCGCGTGAGCTGTCCGTGCGGCCGTTGCGGCAGGACTCGGTGAGGATGTACGAGGGAATGCCGAGCTTGTCCAGGGCTTCGGGGGTGAAACCGCCGTCCTCCCGGAATCCGTAGTTCCAGCCGGCGAAGACGAGGTCGGCCCGGGCGTCGAGGACGTTCTCCTTGGTGAGCTGGTCCTTCGACAGCCACTTCACCTTGTCGTAGCCGTCCTTCCAGGGGACGCCGGTCAGATCCCCCTTGTCGTCCGGCATGGCGAACCCGGCCATGCGGTCCTCCAGCCCGAGGGCGAACATCAGCTCGGTGATGCCCACGTCGTTGGTGACGACGCGTTCGGGCACCTTGTCGTAGGTCACCGTCCGGCCGCAGTTGGTGAGGGTGACGGGCTGGGAGGCGTCCGTCGCCGTCGACTCGACCGAGGCGCCGCAGCCGGTGACGGTCAGAGCGAGGGCGACGGCGGCGGCGAAGGGGCGCAGAGCGGGCACGGGGTTCCTCACAGGGCGGTCGGGAGAAGGTCGAAGAGGAGCTGTACGGCCCCGGTGACGGGATGCCGTACGGGATGCGCGTGGACGCCGAACACCTCGGCGAGCAACTCGGGCCGCAGCACGTCGTGAGGAGTGCCGGTGGCGACGATCCGGCCGCCGGCGATCACATGGAGCAGGTCGCAGTGGGCGGCGGCGAGGTTGAGGTCGTGCAGGGCGGCGAGCACGCCGAGACCGCTCGCGCGCACCAGCGAGAGGACTTCCAACTGGTGCGCGATGTCGAGGTGGTTGGTGGGTTCGTCCAGCACGAGCACCTTGGGCTGCTGGGCCAGTGCGCGGGCGATGAGCACCCGTTGCTTCTCGCCTCCGGACAGGGACAGGAAGCCGCGGTCGGCGAGGTGGGCGACACCGGTCGCGGTCATGGCCCGCGCGCAGATCTCCCGGTCGGAGCGTGCGGTGCGGTCACGATGGGGCAGGCGTCCCATGGCCACCACCTCGGTCACGGTGAAGTCGAACTCGGCGGACGACTCCTGCGGCAGGGCCGCCAGCACCCGGGCCACGGCCCGGGGCGGCATGGTGTGCACGTGGTCCCCGTCGAGGAGCACCGCGCCCGCGTCGGGACGCAGGGCGCGGTACACGCAGCGCAGGAGTGTCGACTTGCCGCTGCCGTTGGGACCGACGAGTCCCACGAACGCGCCGTCGGGGACGGTGAGTCGGACGTCGTCGACGAGGCGGTCGCCGGCCGCCTCGACCGTGACGCCGTCGAGGTCAAGACGCATGGTTTCCTCCGGAGCGGGACATGGTCAGGAGCCTGCGAGCGGGTGCGCGCCACGCCGCATCAGCAACAGGAAGACCGGCACGCCGACCACGGCGGTGATCACACCGACGGGCAACTCGGCGGGTGCGAGCAGGAGTCGGGAGAGCAGGTCCGCCCACACCAGCAGGACCGCGCCGGCCACGGGCGCCAGGACGAGCACCCGGCGATGGTCGGCGCCGACCGTCATCCGCACCAGATGGGGCACCATCAGCCCGACGAACCCGATGGCCCCGCTGACCGCCACGACCGTTCCCGTCACGGCGGCGGTGACGAGGAACAACTCCCGCCGCAGCCGCGCGGGCCGGACGCCGAGCGCGGCGGACGTCTCGTCGCCCATGGCGAGTGCGTTGAGCGCCTCCGCGCGCCGGCGCAGCCACGCCCATCCGGCGACGACCGTGACGGCGGCGATCGGCACCTGGGCCCAGGTCGCCCCGCCGAGGCTGCCGAGCAGCCACATCATGGCCGAGCGCGCCGCCTCGCCGCGGGCCGCGCCGAACACCATCACGGTGGTCACGGCCTCGAAGCCGTAGGCGAGCGCCGTCCCGGTGAGCACGAGTCGCAACGGCGTGAGTCCGCGCGGGGAGCGGGCCACGGCGTACACCAGGGCCATCGCCGCGAGCGCCGATCCGAACGCGGACACCGACAGCGCCCACACGCCCAGACCCGCGAACGCGCCGAGCAGGATGACGGCGTTGGCGCCGACCGCCGCGCCCGAGGAGATGCCGAGGACGAACGGATCGGCGAGCGCGTTGCGGACCATCGCCTGCACCGCCACGCCGACCGAGGCCAGGCCCGCGCCGACCACGGCGCCCAGCACCACGCGCGGGAGCCTGATCTCCCAGACGATCGTGTACGCGGCGGCGTCCGGGGCCGCGACCGTGCCGCCG
Organism: Streptomyces rishiriensis; assembly: GCF_003112535.1. Classification (GTDB taxonomy): domain Bacteria; phylum Actinomycetota; class Actinomycetes; order Streptomycetales; family Streptomycetaceae; genus Streptomyces; species Streptomyces rishiriensis. Next base: position 139,730 of record NZ_BEWA01000014.1, read on the forward strand.
GTCAGTCCCGCCCATAGCAGCCGCAGCGCCTCGGCCTGTCCGAGGCCGGCCGCGCCGAGCGTGACACCGCACACCAGGGACGCGCCCAGCAGGAGGGCCAGGGCGGCGGCCAGGGGGGTGAGCGGGACGCGGCTGCGGCTCGTCGTCGGTCGTGGGCGCACGGTCGGGGGCGGTCCTTCTTCCGGGGCTGCCGGAAGAACGTCGAGACAGTCCGTGTGGCCCCGCGGCCGCGCGGTCCCCCTCTCGCAGTCCGCGGCGAGCAGTCGAACGGGTCGCATGCCCACCACAGGCGATCGGGCTCACGCGACGGGCCGTCAGGGCGTCGCGCACACCGTTGCGGGTCAGCGCCGGACTCTCACCGGACTTCCCCCGCGGGAGGCCCTGGGAGCCTAACAAACGCGGCTCGGCCACGAGTCGGCCGGTGTCCGGGCCAGGCCCCGACACGCACCGCCGCCCGGGTCCTCGGAAGACCCGGGCGGCGGCGTGGTCCGTGTCGGTCAGGGGGTGAGCTGCCAGCGCTGGATGTAGCCGACGTCGATCGACGCGCGGTCCTGGACGCGCAGTTTCCAGGTCCCGTCGAGGGGCTGTGCGGAGGCGTCGACGGTGAAGGTCTGGTCGACGTTGTCGGCGGAGCCGCCGCTGCGGTTGAGCAGGGAGTAGACGGTGCCGTTCGGACCGACGAGGTCGACGGTCAGGTCACCGCGGTAGGTGTGGACGATGTTGACGTAGACGGAGGTGGTGGCGGAGGCGTTGCCGTCGCGGCCCGTGATGGTGACGGGGGACTCCACGGCGGCCCCGTTGTCCGGGATGTCGACGCGGGTGCCGTTGGCGTAGATGTACGCGATCCGCCAGGCGAAGGTGTCCGTGACGGACGCGCCGGTGGCGTCGGTCACCTTGACGGAGACGTCGCTGTCGCCGAGCGACGTCGGCGTTCCGGAGATCAGTCCGCTCGGGCTGATGCTCAGTCCGTCGGGCAGTCCGGTCGCCTCATAGGTCAGGCCCGCCCCGGAGTTGGTGGTGTACGCGTCCACCTGGAGGCTCACCGCCTGGCCGATGCCGCTGGTCTGGTCGGCGATCGGGGCGAGGTTGACGCCGAGGGCTATGCGGTTGCCGACGTTGATGGCGGCCCACGCGTCGGCGACGGCGAGGTAGGTGGGGCTGTACGCCCCGAACAGGTCGCTCGTCGCCTGGAGGGTCGCGGTGCGCGCGCCGGCGTAGTCGGTCGACGAGGTCATGTACGTCGTCAGCGCCCGGTACCAGATGGCGGCGGCGTTCTCGATGCCGACGCCGGTGACGGGACGGCCGTCGGAGGTGGGGCTGTCGTAGGCGACGCCGTTCACGGTCTTGGCGCCGCTGCCCTCGGAGAGCAGATAGAAGAAGTGGTTCGCGGGGCCCGAGGAGTAGTGGACGTCGAGGCCGCCCAGGGAGGAGCTCCAGCTGTCGCGCGAGGAGCCGTCCCTGGAGGGCTTGTCCATGTAGCGCAGGGGGGTGCCGTCGCCGTTGATGTCGATCTTCTCGCCGACGAGGTAGTCGCCGGGGTCGGCGGCGAGGTGCGCGTGGAACTCGACGGCGGCGGCGAAGATGTCGGAGGTCGCCTCGTTGAGGCCGCCGGACTCGCCGGAGTAGTTCAGGTTGGCGGTGGCGGCGGTGACTCCGTGGCTCATCTCGTGGGCCGCGACGTCGAGGGCGGTCAGCGGGTGCGTGTTGCCCGAGCCGTCGCCGTAGGTCATGCAGAAGCAGCTGTCCTGCCAGAAGGCGTTGACGTAGTTGTTGCCGTAGTGGGCTCGGCTGTAGGCGGCGACCCCGTCGTTGCGGATGCCGTTGCGGCCGAACTCCTCCTTGTAGTAGTCCCAGGTCGCCGCGGCGCCGAAGGCCACGTCGACGCCGGCCGTCTGGCGGTTCGCGGGCAGACCGTTGCCCCAGACATCGTTGTCGTCCGTGAAGAGGGTCCCGGTGCCCGAGGTGCCCTGGTTCAGGTCGTAGGTCTTGTGACCGGCGCGGTCGGGGTCGGTGAGCTGGTACGTCGACCCCGACTGGGTGCTGCCGACGGGAACCGTGCCGACGTACTGGCCGGTGCCGGTGCCGGTGTGGACCTTCTCGGCGGCGAGGATCGGCTTGCCCGTGGTCGCGTCGGTGACCACCTGGAGCTCGCTGGGCGTGCCGTCGTCCTGGACGCCGTGGACGACGGTCTCCCAGGCCAGGACGGGCTTGCCCGCCGCGGCCCATATGACCAGACGCGGCGCGCGCTCGGTCGCGGCGCCGGTGACGTCGGCGCCCTTGGCGGCGGCCAGCGCCTTGCCGGTGGCGCTCGACGCCGCGAGCTTCGGGGTGAGGGAGGGCACCTCGAGGGTGGCGCCGGTGGCCCGGGACACGGTGGTCCGGCCCCCGGCGGCGTGGACGACCAGGTCGCCGCCGAGCACCGGAAGTCCGGCATAGGTGCGCTCGTAGCGGGTGTGGGTAGTGCCGTCCGCGTCCTGGACGACGTCCTTCACGAGCAGTTTCTCCTGCGTGCCGAGGGCGAGCCGCTGGGCCGTGGCGCCGGCGGCGGTCTGCGCCGCCTTGATCAGCGAGGCGCGGCGGGCGGGCGACAGGGGTTTCGCGGCGGCGCCGGCGCGCGGTGTGGCGGTGATCCGCGAGGGGCCGGAATCCGCGGGGGCCGCGGTGGCGGCGCCCGTGGGGGCGCCCATGGCCAGCAGGGTGCCGATGGCCGTCAACGCGAGGGCGGTGGCGCGTCTGCGCCGGAGGGTGGGGCTGGGTCGCCGGGACAACGGGTTCTCCTTCTGTGCGACGGTCGGCCCGTGAGGGGCCGGGTGGGACAGACCGGCGGGATGAGGCCGGTCCGGAGCGCTGCACGACAGGCGGGTGGAAGGAGGTGGGGGGTGGCTGGCCGGTGCGCCGCATGATGCGGGTGTGAAGGAATGGTGAACTTCCGCAGCAGGGTGGCACTCGGTGCCCACTTTTGTCATGGGACTGCCAAGACATCGGCTGGAAATGACCATGAGCTGCTGCGGATTCCGCCTGCTCGGCGCACGTTTTCAGCCGCGGGGCCCCCGCCGGTGTCGGCCGCCGGCGCGGGGAGGCCGGTCGGCCGTGTGGCGGGTCAGCGCGGAGACCCTGCGTGGCGCGGGTGTGGCCGACGGTCACGGGCGCCGGCGCGCACCGCGACCCGTCCGTTCGAGTGGTCGCCTTCCGCTCGTGGTCGTAGCGTCGGTAGAGGATCCCGGCGGGACGCGGCACAACGGCGCGCCACTGTCCGGACGGGTGGGAGCGGACATGCGACAGATGCGACAGATGACGCGAACGGCGGTCACGATCTGTGCGGCGCTGGGCCTCACGGCGACCGTCGGCTCGGCCGCGGCCGCGCCGGCCTCGTCGCCGCCCGCGCAGCGCCCGGCCGCGGTACGGCAGACCCGGCCGCCGGTCCTGGTCGACTGCTTCGGACACGCCCAGGTGCGACCCAGCCGCTTCATCCTGGCCTGCGGCGACGGCAACAGCCGTCTCGTGTCGCTGCACTGGAACAGCTGGGGTGCGCGCTCGGCGCGTGGCCGGGGGGTCAACGTCGTCAACGACTGCGTTCCGTACTGCGCGGCCGGCCGCTTCCACCAGTACGCCGTCGTGGTGAAGCTGGACCGCCCGCAGCCCTGGAAGAAGCGCCCCCACGTGCAGCACTACAGCCGGATCACGCTCTTCTACCCGAAGGACAGGCCGGCGCACGTCGGGCGGGTCGTGACGTATTCGCTCTGGAACTGATCCCGTCCTCCCGGACGGGGCGCTCACCGACGCCCACCGGCGCCCGCCCTCCGGCTCGGGTCGGTCCATGAGCCCATCGGGTCAGTCCATGAGCCCGGCCGCGACGGTCGCTCCCAGTTCCCAGCAGGCCTCCAGGTCGCCGCTGCCCGGTTCCCCGGTGACGGTGACCGGCTCGGCCGCGCGCCGCCAGCCCAGGCCCGTGGTGACGGTCTCGATGGAGCGCACCGCCCCCGTGACGTCGTTGCCGCCGTGCACGTAGTAGCCGAAGGGCCGGCCGCGGGTGGCGTCGAGGCACGGGTAGTAGATCTGGTCGAAGAAGTGCTTGAGCGCGCCGGACATGTAGCCGAGGTTGGCCGGGGTGCCCAGCAGACAGGCGTCGGCGGCCAGGACGTCGGAGGCGGTCGCGGCGAGGGCCGCGCGGCGCTCGACGCGGACGCCCTCGATCTCCGGCGCGGTCGCGCCCGAGACGACCGCTTCGAAAAGGGCCTGGCAGTGGGGCGAGGGGGTGTGATGAACGATCAGCAAGGTGGCCACGGCACGCAACCCTGCCCGCTCCCCCGGTCCGGCCGCAAGCGACGCCGCCGTCACCCGGTCCGGGCCCGGGCCGCCGCGTCGGCCTCGGCACGGGCGACAGGACTCCGACCCCGGAACCGGGGGCATGCCAGCGCCCTGTGACGGGTACTCAGAGGCACACGACACTCAGGGAGGACGAGGTGCTCACTCGGGGCTCGGCGATGGTGTGGGCGGCGGCGGTTGCGCTGGCGCTGGCCGGCTGCTCCGCCGGGGACGACGGGAAGGCGGCGCAGCCGACGGACGAGACCACCGTCGGCGTGACGGTCTCCGACCCCCCGCCGACGTCCGCCTCGGCCTCCCCGTCCTCACCCGCAGCCGCCTCCCCCAGCGCCTCGGATCCGGCGGGCGCGAGCCCCTCGGCGTCCGTCACCGGGCAGGGCCGGAATCTGGTGACGATGACGATCAGCGGGGGGTTCGCGGGGGTGAACCGCGAAGTGATCCTGCGGGGCGACGGCACCGTCCGCACCACCGACCGGGGCGCCTCCGGAGCACACCGCACGACCACGGCCCAGTTCACGAGGCTGCGCGCCCTGCTCGCGGACCCGGCGCTCGCCGACGTCCCCGCGTTCTCGCTGGACGGGGGAGCCGCGGACAAGTTCCGGTACACGCTCCAGTTCCACGGGCGCACGGTCACGACGGACCGCACCGCGGACGCGCCGGCGCTGAAGCGTCTCATCGACGCCCTGGAGAAGTGGCTGCCGAAGAGCTGACCCCGCGAGCGGCCGGCGCCCCGCCCGTCGAATGCGACGGATGCGGTCACACCTCTTGACGACCGTCTTATGACTGCGTAGACATGTCAGCGCAGACATGACTGCGCAGTCATTCGAACGACGTGCGCAGTCATGCGGAGGAGGCCTGACACGGACGTCCGGCACGGACGTCTGGCACCATCGTGGGGACGCGCGGCTACCGGGAGACACCATGACGCGAGGAACAGGGCGGGGCGGGCACTCCCCCGCGCCGCGCAGCGTGGACGTGGCCCGTCTGGCCGGCGTCTCGCAGAAGACGGTGTCGCGGGTCTTCAACGACGAGCAGTACGTCTCCGCCGATGTGCGGCGACGCGTCCTCGAAGCCGCCGAAGAGCTCGGTTACCGGCGCAACAACGCCGCCCGGGCCCTGGCCTCCGGGCGCACCCGCTCGATCGGCGTGGTCACCCTCGGCACGGCCCTGTACGGTCCCGCCTCCCTGCTCATGGGCGTCGAGCGGGTCGTGCGGGACACGGGATACGCGCTGCGGGTGGTCAACACGGTGGAAGGCGATCCCGCGGGCATCGCGGGCGCCGTGGACTCGCTCCTGGACCAGGGCGTGGACGGCATCGTCATCTCCGAACCGATCGACGAGCAGGCGGCCGGCGGAGACGTCGCCCTGCGCGTCGACGTCCCCGTCCTGGTCCTCGGCGCCCCGTCGCCCGTCGCCGCGCCCACCGTGCTGACGGCGGGCGACGGAGCCGACCTCATGGCCCGCGTCGCCACCGAACACCTGCTGGGCCTGGGCCATGCGACGGTTCATCACCTCGCGGGCCCGCAGGCCTGGTACGCCGCCCGGGACCGGCTGGACGGCTGGCGGGCGGCGCTGACCGCCCACGGCCGGGACGTGCCGTCGGTCGTCGAGGGCGACTGGTCGGCCGCGTCCGGTTACGCGGCCGGCCGCGAGCTGGCCGCGGACGGCGACGTGACCGCGGTGTTCGCCGCCAACGACGACATGGCGATCGGTCTCATCCGCGCGCTGGCGGAGGCCGGACGTCGGGTGCCGCACGACGTCAGCGTCGTCGGCTTCGACGACGTTCCGGTCGCCGCCTATGTGACTCCTCCGCTGACCACGGTGCCGCAGCGGTTCGACGCCGTGGCGCAGGAGGGCCTCAAGCGCCTCGTGCACGCCATCGAGAACCCGGACGCGACCCCCTTGCCGGCGAGCGACCCACCGGTCGACCTCGTCGTCCGCGCCTCGACCGCGCCCCCGTCGAACCGGACGACCCCGGCTCGCGGACGGCCCGCCGCACCGCGGTCCGGCAACGCCGCGCACACTCCGCCGCACGCGAACGGAGGCCGCTCGACACCGCACTGACCAGCACGACCGGCCGGCCGCTCTCATGGCCGCGCACATGCCCCCGGGACGAAGAGCCGCACCGTCCACGCCCCTGGTCGCCCTCCTCTCGCCGGAGCCGCACCGGGCCGCCGCCGGCCTCGGCGGTCCCTGAGCCGGGTCTCCGACCCCGCAACCCCCTTCACCGCCTCGACCGCATCGGCGGTCCAGTCCCGGTCCTCGCGTTCACGCCTTCCTCCACCATGTCCCCCGCACGCCCGTCAGGCGTGCCGTGACCATCGCCTCGGCGGGAGTCCACCATGCCCCAGAACGCCTTCACGTCCTTGTCCGGCCGCTCCTCGATGAGCCGGCGCCTGTTCCTCACCACGACGGGCGCGCTGTCGCTCGGCGCCGCCCTCACCGCCTGCGGCGGGGGCTCCGGCGGCTCCCCGGCGTCCGCCGAGCCGGTCAGCCGGGCCGACACCGACAAGGCGATGAAGACGCCGACCGAGCTGACGTTCTGGACCTGGGTCCCGAACATCGACAAGGAGGTCGCGCTCTTCGAGAAGCGGTACCCGGCGATCAAGGTCAAGGTCGTCAACGCGGGCCAGGGCACCCCGCAGTACACCAAGCTGCGCACCGCGCTGAAGGCCGGCAGCGGCGCCCCTGACATGGTGCAGATCGAGTACCAGGCCATTCCGACCTTCACCATCACCGACAGCCTGCTGGATCTGCGTCCTTACGGCGCGTCCGCGCTGAAGCCGGCCTTCGTGGACTGGACTTGGGCCCAGGTCAGCGGCGGCGACGGCGAGGTGTGGGCGATCCCGCAGGACACCGGCCCGATGGGCATGCTGTACCGGCGGGACATCTTCGACGCGCACGGCATCGACGTGCCCACGACGTGGGACGAGTTCGCCGCGGCGGCGCGCAAGCTGCACCAGGCCGACCCGGACGTCTATCTCACCAACCTCGCGGCCAACCAGGTCGCCGCCTGGCACGGTTTGCTCTGGCAGGCGGGCGCGAAGCCGTATGCCACCTCCGGCAGGGGCGACATCGCCATCAGCGTCGACGACGCCGTGTCCAAGAAGCTCGGCGCCTACTGGGGCGGCCTCGCGAAGGAAGGCGTCATCGGAGTCGAGCCCGACTTCACCGACTCCTGGTACGCGGCCCTCAACCGGGGCAAGTACGCCACCTGGATCACCGCGGCCTGGGGCCCGGTCTTCCTCTCCGGCTCCGCCAAGGCCACCGCGGGCAAGTGGCGGGCCGCCCCGCTGCCGCAGTGGGACGCCGCCAGGCCCAGCTCGGGCAACTGGGGCGGCTCGACCACCGCCGTCGTCCGCGGCACCAAGAACCCTGTCGCCGCCGCGCTGTTCGCGCAGTTCCTCAACAGCGACCCGGCCGGCGCCAAGATGTTCGCCACCGAACAGTTCTTCTTCCCGGCGACCAAGGCCCTGCTCACGGACGCCTCGTTCGTCTCGGACGCCCCCGCGTTCTACGGCGGACAGAAGGTCAACCAGGTCTTCGCCGACGTCAGCTCCACGGTCAACTCCTCCTTCCAGTGGCCCCCGTTCCTCGACCAGGCGGCGACCGACTGGACCGAGACGGTGGGCAAGTCCCTCGCCGACAAGGGCGACACGGTCGGGGCCCTCGGCGACTGGCAGTCACGGCTCACCACGTACGCCAAGGGCCAGGGCTTCACCGTCAAGGGGAGCTGACATGGCCGCCACACACCGTCGCCGGGCTGCGGGACCCCTGTTCGTCGCGCCGTTCATGGTGCTGTTCCTGCTGCTCTTCCTCGCTCCGCTCGGCTACGCCGCCTATCTCAGCCTGTTCCAGGAACGGCTCATCGGCGGCACGGCCTTCGTCGGGCTCGACAACTACGTGCAGGCCCTGAGTGATCCGCAGTTCCTGCACGGCATCGGACGCGTCGCGCTGTTCTTCGTGATCCAGGTGCCCGTGATGCTGCTGCTGGCTCTGGCGTTCGCCCTGGCTCTCGACAGCGGACTGCTCCGGCTCGCCCGGGTGATCCGGCTCGGCATCTTCGTCCCGTACGCCGTTCCCAGCGTGGTCGCGACGCTCATGTGGGGCTATCTGTACGGCCCGGACTTCGGACCCTTCGCCCAGCTCAGTCGGCACCTGAGCGTGCCCGTCCCGGACTTCCTCGGCGACGGCTGGATGCTCGGCAGCCTTGCGAACATCGTGACCTGGGAGTTCGTCGGCTACAACATGATCATCCTGTACGCCGCTCTGCGCACCGTCCCCGGAGAGCTGTACGAGGCGGCCGCGGTGGACGGGGCCGGCGCCTGGCGCACCGCCTGGTCGGTCAAACTGCCGGCCCTGCGACCGGCGCTGATGCTCACCCTGCTGTTCTCGGTGATCGGCAGCTTCCAGCTGTTCAACGAGCCGAAGCTGCTGATGGCCATCGCCCCGGACGTGATCAGCAGTTCCTACACCGCCAACCTCTACGCCTACACGCTCGCCTTCACCGGACAGCAGGTCAACTACGCGGCCACGGTCTCCTTCCTCCTCGGCCTCGTCATCGTGATCGCCTCCTACGCCGTCCTGCTCACCGCGAACCGCAGGAGGACCCCGTGACGGCCACGACCCCCACGGCCACGAGGGCCGTGCCGACGGCGGAGCCGCCCTCCGCCGCTCCGCCACGGCGCGGCCCGGCCTCCCGGCGCCGCAGCACCCCGCTGACGATCGCCATGCTGGCCGCCTTGGCGTACTTCCTCCTCCCCCTGTTCTGGCTGCTCATCGCCTCGACCAAGAGCACCCAGGACCTGTTCGACAGCTTCGGCCTGTGGTTCTCGCACGCCCCGCAACTGCTGACCAACGTCCGGGAGACCTTCGCCCAGGACGACGGCGTCTACGTGCACTGGCTGCTCAACACGGTCGTGTACGCGGGTGTCAGCGCGGTCGGGGCCGCCCTGCTAGCGGCGGCCGGCGGTTACGGCTTCGCGAAGTTCCGCTTCCGCGGCGACCGGACCGCCTTCAACCTGGTACTCGGCGCCGTCATGGTCCCGACCACCGCGCTGGCGATCCCGACCTATCTCCTCTTCGCCGAGGCGGGCCTGGTCAACACCCCTTGGGCGGTCATCCTGCCCTCCCTGGTCAACCCCTTCGGCCTCTACCTGATGCGCGTCTACGCGCAGGACGCCGTCCCGGACAGCGTCCTGGAGGCCGCCCGCATCGACGGGGCCGGCGAGGCCCGGATCTTCTTCCGGATCGCCCTGCGGCTGCTGGCGCCCGGCCTGGTGACGGTCCTGCTGTTCACCCTGGTGGCGACCTGGAACAACTACTTCCTGCCGCTGATCATGCTGAACGACCCGGATCTGTACCCCGTCACCGTCGGCCTGTCCTCCTGGGCCGCGCAGGCGCAGAACGGCGGGGCGGGCGCCAGCAGCGACATGCTCGCCCTGGTCGTGACCGGCTCCCTCCTCTCGATCGTGCCCCTCGTCGTGGCGTTCCTGCTGCTCCAGCGGTACTGGCAGAGCGGCCTGGCGGCCGGCGGCGTCAAGCAGTGACCCCGCGCCCCTCGCGCCTCCTCGTTCCCCCCGCTACCACCACGCTCCTCCGGAGGTTTTCCTCATGGCGGCTCTGCCTGCCCGCGTCCTCTTCGGCGCCGCGTACTACCACGAGTACCGGCCCCCCTACGGCGCCGAACAGCCCGACGACCGGCTCGGGACCGACCTCGACCTCATGGCCGACGCGCGGGTCACGGTCATCCGGGTCGGCGAGTCGGTGTGGTCCACCTGGGAGCCGGAGAACGGGCGCTTCGACCTCGACTGGCTCCAGCCGGTCCTCGACGGGGCGCACGAGCGGGGCATCTCCGTCGTCCTCGGGACGCCGACGTACGCCGTGCCGCCCTGGCTGGCCCGTCAGTACCCCGAGATCGCGGGCGAGCGGCGCACCGGTGAGCGCATCGGCTGGGGCGCCCGGCAGGAGGTCGACTTCACCCACCCCGCCTTCCGCTTCCACGCCGAGCGGATCATCCGCAGGATCATCGCCCGGTACGCCGGCCACCCGGCGGTGATCGGCTTCCAGGTGGACAACGAACCCGGCAACGAACTCCTGCACAACCACGGCGTCTTCCAGCGCTTCGTGGATCACTTGCGCGAGCGGTACGGCGACGTCGAGACCCTCAACCGCGCATGGGGGCTGGTGTACTGGTCGCACCGGCTGTCGACCTGGGCCGACCTGTGGACGCCGGACGGCAACGCGCAGCCGCAGTACGACGTGGCCTGGCGTGCGTTCCAGGCCCGTCAGGTCACGGAGTTCATCGGCTGGCAGGCCGACATCGTCCGCGAGTACGCCGGGCCCGAGCAGTTCGTCACCACGTGTATCTCCTACACCCGGCCCGCCGTGGAGGACGACGAGCTGACCGACTGCCTCGACATCGCCTCCGGCAACCCGTACTACGGCATGCAGGACGCGCTGCTGCTGCCCGACCCCACGCCCGACGGCCATGAGCAGCAGTGGCAGACGACGGGTGTGTGGTCGCTGTACCAGACCGCCGACCGGATGTTCTCCTCGCGCCAGCAGCCGTTCCTGGTCACCGAGACCAACGCGGGCTCCATCGGCTTCCCCTGGGACAACCGGCCCGCCTACGACGGCCAGTGGCGACAGGCGGCCTGGGCGCTCGTGGCACGCGGGGCCCGCATGATCGAGTACTGGCACTGGAACACCCTGCACTTCGGCGCCGAGACCTACTGGGGCGGCGTCCTCCCGCACACCGGCCGGCCGGGTCGCGTCTATCGCGAACTCGCCCTGCTCGGAGCTGAGTTCGAGACGGCGGGGGAGCTGGTCGCCGGGCTCGAACCGGACGCGGACCTGACGATGGTGTACTCGACGCCGAGCAAGTGGCTGATGGAGAAGCACCCGCCGCTGGCCGGGCCGGAAGGCGGACCCGACCCGGCCGCCTACCACCGCTTCTTCGACCCCTTCTACCGGGGCGCGTTCGACGCCGGCCGCCAGGTGCGCATCGTGCACGCCCGTCAGCTGCACGATCCGCGCGGGGAAAGGGAGGGGCTCCCACCGGAGGAAGCCGTCCGCCGCCATCCCGTGCTCGTGGTGCCGGCGTTGTACCTCGCCGCCGACTCGGCCCTCGACTGGTTCGCGGCCTACGCCGAGGCCGGCGGCCATCTCGTCCTCGGCCCGCGCACCGGCTACGCCGACCACGAGGCGCGGGCCCGGCACGAGGCGGCGCCCGGCCGACTGAGCGGGGTCGCGGGCGTGCACTACGACGAGTTCAGCAATCTCGCCGTCGAGGTACCCGTGCGGTCGGCGTCCGGGAGTCCGCTCGACGTGCCGGAGGGCGCGACGGCCACCCGCTGGGCCGACGGCCTGACCGTCACCGACGCCGAGGTGCTCGTCACGTACGACCACCCGCACTTCGGGCGCTGGCCCGCGGTCACCACCCGTCGCCACGGCGCGGGCCGGGTCACGTACGTGGGCACCGCGCCCGGGCGCGACCTCGCCCGCGCGCTGGCGCAGTGGCTGGCGCCGGCGGCGCGGCACTCCTGGCGGAATCTCCCCGCCTCGGTCACCGTGACGACCGGGACCGCCCCGGACGGGCGCCGTGTGCACGTCGTCCACAACTGGAACGGGGAGCCGGTGGGCGTCGCCGCCCCGGTGGACCTCTCCGACGTGCTGACCGGCGCCGCCGTCCCCGCCGGCGGCGCACTCGACCTGGGCCCCTGGGACGTACGCGTCCTCGTCGCCTGACCCCCACCGCCACGGACATCAGCGTGGCCGTCCCCCGAGGAGGGGCTGTGCACAGCCGAACACTGAGCCGCACGCTGGGAACCGCCGTCGCGGCGTCCGCCATGCTGGCGATCCCCATGACCGGCGCGCAGGCGTACGACCCGACGGGCGGAACCGTCTACCGGCTCGGCAGCGAACCGTGTCTGAAGGGCCGGGGCAACTGCGCCGTCTACCCGAAGTCGGCGGAGCTGCCGAGCGGGCGGCTGGTCGCGTCGTTCGAGAAGTCCACGGTCGTCCCCGCGACGGGCAGCGCCGACGGACAGACCCTGCCCGTCTACAAGAGCGACGACGACGGCACGTCGTGGCAGCCGCTGTCGGAGGTCAAGGCGCCGGCGTACCTTTCCGAGGACCCCCGCTACGCGAAGTACACGAGCAACTGGACCAACCCGTACCTCTACGTGCTTCCGAAGAAGGTCGGTGCGCTCAGGAAGGGCACCCTGCTGCTGGCGAGCGTGGTGTCGGGGGACGACTACTACTACAAGGAGCACAAGGCGGCCGACCCCGGGTGGACGCCGGACAACGACGGCGACCGCAGGGATCTGGCCATCGCCCTGTACTCCAGCGTCGACGACGGCAGGACCTGGCAGGTCGTCAACGTCGTCGCCACCGGCGGCTGGCAGGGCGGCAGCGCGGGCGCGATCGGCCGGAACGTCGCCGCCGCCAACACCGGCAGGCAGGTCGATCCCCTCTGGGAGCCGTACCTGATGGTCTACAAGGACGAACTCGTCTGCTATTACTCCGACGAGCACGACTACACGGGCTTCGACCCGGTCACCGGCGTGCCGGCCCCGGACCCCGCCGACGACACCGCCGCGGACTCGCACGGCCAGATCCTCGTGCACAGGACCTGGAACGGGAAGAGCAGGGACTGGAGCTCGCCGGTCGTCGACGTCGCCGGCTCGGTCCAGGACATGGGCGGCGGGAAGAAGGAGATCGGCGGCGGCAGGCCGGGCATGACGAACGTCGTGCGGACGACGGACGGCCGGTGGCTGCTCACCTTCGAGTACTGGGGCGGAGGCGCCGACACCCGGTACCTGCTCGCGGACGACCCGCTGGCGTTCTTCCGCGGCTCCGCCACGGGCATGGCCGTCACCTCGCTGCCGGTCGTCGCGGGCTCCCGGCCCCTCGCGACCGGCGGCAGCCCGGTCGTCATCGCGCTTCCCGACGGGCGCCTGGTCTACAACGCGGCCGGCAGCGGCGACGTCTGGGTCGACGAGAGCGGACGCGGCGACGGCGTGTGGAAGGAGTATCAGACCACTTCGCGCGCCGGGTACAGCCGCAACCTGCAGTATGTCGACGCGACCGGGCGCGTCGCGATCCTCAACAACCAGGACACGTCCACGATCGCCTACGCGGAGGTCGACCTCGGCGACTCGCGCGGCGCCTACTACCGGCTGGTGAACCGCAGGACCGGCCAGGTGATCGGCACCGGCAACAGGACCAACGACGCGAACCTCGGCAACGCGGACGTGCCCGACGTGGTCCTGGAGGACTTTGGCGCGGCGGCGGTCGCGAGCACCCAGTACTGGCACGTGACGACCGAGCCGAACGGCGGAGTGACCCTGCTGAACAAGTCGGGCGGCCGCGCGGCGGCCGTCTGGACCGGCCACGCCACCGCGGGCCAGAAGATCGGCCAGTGGGTCGACGACAGCACCACCGGCAGCTGGAACCTCGTCAGGACCGCCGACGGGTTCTACCGGCTCCAGGCCGCCAGGAACACGAGTCTGTACCTGACCGGCGCGTCCGCCGGCGCGCAGCTGACCTTGGAGAACGCGCTCACGGACGGCTCACAGGACTGGACGCTCGTCCGCTAGGCCACGGAGCGGCGATCTGCTCAGATCTCGCACCCGCACGATCAAAAAGGAGCGCAGATCTCCGCGTTCCAGAGTTCCTTGCGCCAGTCCCGGAGCACGTCACCCTCCCGGGGGACGTGCTCCGTACGGTCGGGGAACCAGCGGGGCCGGGGAAGACCGGGCCCGCGCAACCGGCGGGAGCAGCGCCATGGCGAATGTGGAGATCTCCATGAAAGAGACGATGACCGCGGTGGAGGGGGCGCTGGGGGTCGCCGTCGTGGACTACACCAGCGGAATGGCACTCGGCACGCTCGGCGGCGGCAAGGACCTCGACCTGAACGTCGCCGCGGCCGGCAACACCGATGTGATCCGCGCCAAGGTCCGCACCATGGAACACCTGGGCCTGAAGGGGGAGATCGAGGACATCCTGATCACGCTGGCGACCCAGTACCACCTGATCCGGCTGCTCAAGGGCCGGACCGGCAGCGGGCTGTTCATCTACCTGGTGCTGGACCGCGGCCGGTCCAACCTGGCCATGGCCCGCCACCAGCTGAAGCGGATCGAGTCCGAACTCGAGGTGTAGGGGACCTGACGGTCCTGGACTGCGCACGCCCTGGATGTGAAGATTTCTTCATCTCGACACATCCAGATCAGCGCATCACACGGGTGTGCGGAGCCGGCAGCCGTCAGGATCGGGACGAAGCACTCGCGCGCGGCGGCGTACGGCCGGCGGGGCGGGCCGCCGTGCCAGCGAGGATCAAGCACCGAACGCGGCAGGGAGCGAGCGATCGACCATGCAGGTTCCCCTCTACCAGGCCAAGGCCGAGTTCTTCCGCATGCTCGGGCACCCGGTGCGCATCCGGGTCCTCGAACTGCTGCAGGGCGGCCCCGTCGCCGTGCGGGACCTGCTCACCGAGATCGAGATCGAACCCTCCAGCCTGTCGCAGCAGTTGGCCGTGTTGAGACGCTCCGGGATCGTCGTCTCGATCCGGGAGGGCTCGACGGTCAGCTACGCGCTGGCAGGCGGTGACGTGGCCGAGCTGCTGCGCGCCGCCCGCCGCATCCTCACCGAACTCCTGGCGGGCCAGAACGAGTTGCTGGCCGAACTGCGTCAGGCCGAGCCGCCGGTGCCGGTGCCGCAGCGCAGCGCGGGGCCGAGCTGACGCAAGCCCGCGGGCGGGACGCCCGCCCAGGGACCCGCAGGGGCGTGCACAGCAGCGCACGGAGCGGCGCGTGCGGCGGCGCGCGGAATTCCGTGCACAGCCGCGCACGGAATGGCGCGTGCGGCGGCGCACGGAATGGCATGCGAAGGCACACGAAGGGCCCGGCTGTCGCGATCGTGCGTACCGTCCGGGCCCTTCGGGCTGCCGCGGACAGCCGCCGCCGGGACGGGCGCGCGGCAGCTCCGTGCGGAGCCGGGAGCCCGTGCGGTCGTGCGCCGGGGCGGGCGGTGAGCCGAGCCGAACAGCGGCGCGGGCCTCGAACGAAACACACCGAAACGCCAGGGTTCGCCACCCCTTCCGCCACGTAGAAATATCTACCAGCATGCATATGCCCGGTCGGCATGCGGCCACCGGGGACGTCACACGGAGCCGACATGAGCGATGCGATGTGGATGCGCGGAGTGGAGTGGCTCTCCGCCGCCGCGACGGACCCTCGGCTGTGCAAGCGGGAGTGGGACCAGGGCGACGGGGTGGCGCTGCTGGAGGCGGGCCGCTACTGGGACGTGCTCAGCGTACCGGACCGGCTGGGACTGCTCGCTCTGGACCTGCTGTGGCAGGCCCCCTGTCCCGCGCCGGGGCCGACGCTGGTCGACACCGCCGCGCACCGGGTGGGCTTCTTCCTGCCGCCCGATCCCGCCAGCCGGTGGATCGGGGCCGGACTGCGGCGAGCGAGCCGCGGTTCATGGGTGGCGGTGCCTCCCCCGTACCGGGCCGCCCGCTTCGTGGAGTGGCTGGTGCCGCCGGACGGGACGGGCTCCCTGCACGCGCCCGGAAGGCTGGAACTGGCGTTGAGACAGGCCAACGGCACGCTGGCCGTGCTCTCGCCGACGATCGAGGTGTGACCCGTCAGGCGCGCCGGCCTTCGCCCCCGTAGAGCGGTCGCGCGAGCGCGAGCGCGAGGGGCAGGGCGTGGCCGGTGCCGGTCGGCGCAGAGGGGGTGGCGACGGACCGGACCTCCTGAACCGGGTGTCCGCGCTGTCGCCCAATTCGCTTGCGGCGTAAGGCAATTCCGACAGTCGGCGCAGAAGTGAACAGATACCGGGCACTTTCCGAGCCAAGTCTCGCTCGACCGTGCGGGATCGATCGATGACGGTGTGTACTGTGCTGCGAGTGCCCGGTCCGAGCCCGTCGGACCCACCTCTGCCCTGAACGCCGCGACGCCGCCCGACCTCCACTGGAACCGAATCCATGATCGAATTACCGGACCTCGTGGCCGGCGCCCTGGCCGCCGGCACACTGTCCGCGTTCGCCCTCGGCGGCGGGCTGGCGCGTTCACGGCGGCGACAGAACCGGCAGCTCGCGGAGATCGCCGCGCTGCGCACCCGACTCGACGGCACCGCACGGGCGTTCACGGCCGAGGTCGAGCATCTGGCGACGCAGCGCGTGCCGGCCGCCGCGCGCCAGGTGGCCCACCCGCACCTGGCCGTGCCCGGGCCCCTCCAGCCGCTCACCGCCGGCACCCCGCTGGGCATCGCCCTGGAGAACGCGGTGCTGGCGCTGCAGTCCGAGGCTGCCGCCCAGCGCACCCGGATCGACGCCGCGGCGCAGGCCGGCATGCGGGGCGCCGTCCGGGAGATCCAGGCCGCCCTGTACCGGCTGCAGGACGCGCTGCGCGGTCTCCAACAGCGTTACGACGATCCGGAGCTGGCGCAGACCCTGTTCCGGCTGGACCACGAGAACGAGCAGTCGCTGCGCCGCGCGCAGGTCGCGGCCGTGGTGTGCGGCGCCTGGGTCGGGCTGGCACGCGAGGAGTCGCACCTGGTGGACGCGGTGACCGGCGGCCAGGCGCGGCTCGCGGGCTATCAGCGGGTCCAGGTCCACAACCACCTCGAACCCGGAACGGCCCTGGTCTCGCACGCCGTGGAGCCGGTGGCCGTCATCGTCGCCGAGCTGCTCGACAACGCGCTCCGGCACTCCGCCCCCGACACCGACGTCGTGGTCAGCCTGGAGCACGTCCATCACGGGGTGTGCGTCACCGTCGACGACGCGGGCCTGGGCATGACGCACGACGAACGGGAGCGCGCCCAGCGGCTGGTGGCCGGCGACGATCCCATCCTGCTCACCGACCTCGGCGACCCGCCGCGCATGGGCCTCGCCGCGATCGGACGGCTGACCAGGCAGTTCGACCTGAGTGTCGACCTCTCCTCGGCCTCCCCCTACGGCGGCGTGCGCGCGGTGCTGCGGGTCGACAGCCATCTCCTCAGCCGCCTCGACCCGGCCGACCGGCCACCGGCCGCGAGCGCACCGCGCACGACGCGCACGACGCGCAGGACGGCCCCCGACCGGGCCGCCGCCCCCACCCCCGCCCACGCCTACGGGACGGAGGCCGGCGCTCCGGAGGCGCCGCCCGGGCACCGGGAACCGCAGGACGACGAGGGCGACGGACTGCCGCAGCGCCGGCGTCGCACCAGGACCGCGGCCCCGGCACCGGCGGCGGCGCCGGCGCGCAGTCCCGCGCGCCGCCCGGAGGACGCCGCGGCCGCCCTCGGCGCGCTGCAGTCCGGCACCGCCGCGGCGCGCGCCGCCGCCGGGGACCCCGGCGACAGCCCCCGCCCGCACGCCGCAGCCGACCACACCGACCGGAACAACGACATCGACCACATCGACCACATCGACGACGAAGGGGGCGCGGCCAGATGACCAGCCGCAACACGGGCGACACGGCATGGGTGCTGGAGCCGATCCTGCAGGTGCCGCACGTGCTGGCCGCCGTCATGCTGACCCGGGACGGTCTCGTGACGGGGTACACCGACGCCCTGTCCCAGCCCTCGGCGGAGCGGGTGGCCGCCATCACCAGCACCGTGCAGGGCGCCTGTCGTACGGCGGCGGCCGCGTTCGCGGACCGGGAGCGCGCCGAGGTACGGCAGATCGTCATCGAGTCCGACCACGGGTACGTGCTGATCGTGCCGACCGACCACGGCACCTGCGTGGCCGCTTACGGCGACGCGGAGGTGCGGCTGGACCTGCTGGCCCACCGGCTGCACTCGCAGGTGGCGCGACTGGGCGAGAAGGCCATGGCGGCCGCGGCCCGAGGAGCCGACGACAACCCTCCGGCATGACCGGCCGCCCGGCCGGCCGGCCCCTGGTTCCCGCCTACCTGTCGACCGGCGGCGTGACCCGGCCCAGCCGCCCGCACCTGGAGCGGCTTTCGGTGCTCGCCCGCAGCGGCGAGCCGCCGCCCGCGGGGCTCCCCGCCGCCGAACTCGCCCTGCTGGACAGTCTGGAGGGCGGCTCGCTCGCCGTGGTGGAGGCGGCCGCGCTGCTCCGGCTGCCGGTCTCCGCCGTGCGGGTGCTGGCGGCCGACCTCGTCGACCGGGACCTGGTCCTCGCCCGCGCGCCGATTCCGCCCGCCGAACGGTACGACCCCGACCTGCTGAAAAGAGTGGCCGATGGCCTCCGCGCCCTCAAGCTCCGCCCGTAGCGCCGGCGCGACCGGCGCCGTCCACCTGCCCGACACCGACCGCGACCTGGTGAAGATCCTGGTCGCGGGGCCGTTCGGGGTGGGCAAGACGACCCTCATCGACTCGGTGTCGGAGATCCGGCCGCTGCACACCGAGGAACCCCTGTCCGAGGCGTCCGCGGGCGTGGACGACGTGGCCGGCGTGCGGGAGAAGTCCACGACGACCGTCGCCATCGACTTCGGCCGCATCAGCCTGCCCGGCGGCGTCGTGCTGTACCTGTTCGGCACGCCCGGCCAGGAGCGCTTCCGGGCGCTGTGGGACGACATCGCGCACGGCGCGCTGGGGGCCCTCGTCCTGGTCGACAGCCGCCGGCTCGACGCGTCGTTCGACGTGCTGGGGCTGGTCGAGGAGAGCGGACTGCCGTACGCGGTGGCCTTCAACGCCTTCCCCGACGCACCGCGCCACTACGGCGAGGAACGGCTGCGCCGGGCGCTGGACCTGGAGCCGGGGACGCCGATGGTGACCTGCGACGCCCGCGACACGAACTCCTCGGTCGACGCGCTGCTCGCACTGGTCGACCATCTCGTCGGGCGCTTCCCGGCGGAGGCCCGGTGAACGCCTGTCCCGCCGACCGGCGCGCCTTCACCCGGACCGCGCCCGTACGGCTGTGGGAGGACGGCTTCGCGTCGGACCCGCACCGCTACTACGCCGCGCTGCGCTCCCAAGGAGTCGTCGGGTGGGCCGAGTTGGCGCCCGGGGTGCCCGCGTACGTGGTCACCGAGCGGCGGGCGGCGCTGGACGTGCTGCACGACACCGAGACGTTCTCGCACGATCCACGGGCCTGGGAGGCCACCGTGCCCGCGGACTCGCCGGTGCTGGGGATGATGCGGTGGCGGCCCAACGCCCTCTTCGCCGACGGTGCGGAGCACCTGCGCTACCGGACCACCCTCATCGACGTCTTCGACCTGGTCGAACCGCACGACCTGCGCGGGCGCGTGCACCGGGCGGTACGGCTGCTGGCCGGCCGCATCGGTCCGCGCGGCGAGGCCGACCTGGTAGCGGACTTCGCGCGGCCGGTGATCGCCCTGGTGCTCAACGACCTGTTCGGGCTGCCCGACAGCCAGGGCGACCGGCTCAACGAGGGCCTGGGCAAGATGATGGAGGGCGGGGCGCAGGCCGCCGAGGGCGAGGCGCAGTACGCCCAGTACGTGCTGGAGCTCATCGCGGCCAAGGCCGCCCGGCGCGGCGACGACCTGCCCAGCCATCTGCTGGACCACCCGGCCGGACTGACCCGGGAGGAGGTCACCTGGCAGGTGTTCCTCACCCTCGGCGCCGGCTACGAGCCGACCGCCAACCTGCTGTCGAACACCCTGTCCAGGATCCTGGGCAACCCGGCGTACTACTCCACGCTCACCAGCGGCGCCCGTCCGGTCATGGACGCGGTGGTGGAGGTGCTGCACCACGAGACTCCGCTGGCGAACTACGGCGTCTACTACGTCCGCAGGCCCGTCTCCTTCCACGGGGTGTGGCTGAGGGAGGCGGTGCCGGTCGTGGTCTCGTACGGGGCGCTCGGGCGGTTCGCCGAGCGGGAGGACGTCGCCGGCCGGCATCCCGCCGACGCCTCGCATCTGTCGTGGGGCGCCGGGGCGCACGCCTGTCCGGCCAAGCAGCACACACTGCTGCTCGTCACCGAGGCGATCGAGCAACTCACCCAGTGGCTGCCCGACCTGGACCCCGTGCTGCCCCGCGAACGGCTGGCCTGGCGGCCGGGCCCGTTCCACCGCTCGCTGAGCGCGCTGCCCGTCCGTTTCAGCCCCCGCTCCCCCGCCACCGCCTCCGCCGCCTCCTCCCCCTCGCAAGGAGCCCGTCCGTGACCGTGACCGACCGCATCGCCCTCGACCCGTTCGGCGCCGATGTGCACGCCGAGAGCGCCCGGCTGCGCGCGCTCGGCCCGATCGTGCCCGTCGAACTGCCGGGCGGCATTCCGGCCTGGGCGCCCACCGGGTACGACACCCTCAAGGCACTGATCCTGGACCCGCAGGTCAGCAAGGATCCCCGACGGCACTGGCGGCACTGGCCGGAGCTGGCCGAACACCCCTCCTGGGGCTGGATCCTGGGCTGGGTCGGCGTGATCAACATGCTCTCCACCTACGGCGCCGACCACGCGCGGCTGCGCCGGCTGGTGGCGCCGAGCTTCACCCACCGGCGCACCGAGGCGCTGCGCGAGCGCGTGGAGGCGATCACCACCGAACTGCTCGACGCCCTCGCCCGGGACGCCGACGGCGGGTCGGCGGTGGACTTGAAGGCCGCGTTCGCCCACCCGCTGCCGATGCGGATCATCTGCGAACTCTTCGGCGTCCCGGAGGAGTTGAGGCCCGCCACCGGTCGGCTCATCGCGGCGATCATGGACACCTCCGATCCGAGTGCGGAGCACGCCGCGTTCGTGCAGGAGCAGATCGGCACGGTGCTGGGCTCGCTCATCGCCCACAAGAGCGGGCAGCCCGGCGACGACCTGACGACCGAGCTGATCCGGGTGCGTGACGAGGAGGGCGACCGGCTGAGCGACGAGGAGCTGCTGTACACGTTGCTGCTGGTCATCGGGGCCGGCTTCGAGACGACCGTGAACCTCGTCGGGAACGCGGCGGTGGCGCTGCTGCGCCGGCCCGAGCAGCTGGCGGCCGTGCGCCGGGGCGAGATCGGCTGGGACGCCGTCGTGGACGAGACGCTGCGGCTGTATCCGTCGATCGCCACGCTGCCGCTGCGCTTCGCCGTGAGCGATCTGAAGGTCGGCGACGTGACGATCCCGGCCGGCGACGCCATCATCACGACCTACGCGGCGGCGAACGCGGACCCGGCTCATTACGGGCCGGACGCCGAGGAGTTCGACGCGGCCCGCGGGGCGGAGGACCATCTGGCCTTCGGGATCGGCGTGCACCGGTGCATCGGGGCGCCCCTGGCCCGTATGGAGGCGCTCACGGCGCTTCCGGCCCTGTTCGAGCGGTTCCCCGGACTGCGGCTGGACACCGCGGCCGGGGAGTTGCAGCAGGTTCCCTCGTTCATCGCGTGCGGCTGGCGGGAGATCCCGGTCAGGCTGCGCGGCTGACCGGACGCGAGGGCGCGACCGCTCCTCCTCCGGCGATCGCCCCCCGGGGTTCCCCGACGCCATGTCCGCGCCTCCGCCGTGCGCGTCGTGCCATCGGCGTGCGCGTCGTGCCGGTGCCCGCTCGGGGTCCGCAGGACTCACCTGCGCACGGATGAGTCCCGGCCGCGCCGATGACTCCAGGTGGGTGCCGATGACTCCTGGTGACCGGATTTCGCGCCTCACCTGGGAGAGGTGGCTGCCGGAGGCGACCGCCACGCGCCGGAGCCTCGCCGCCGCAGACGACGGAGCAGGGGCGGCAGCCGTCGCCGGGCCACCGCCGGACCGCCGCCCGGCCCCCGTGCGGCCCCGCCCGGCCGAGCGCGTCGGCTGGCGGCCGCACGGCGGCGCACGAGCAGTGGGTGGCCCAGGGGGCGGCCCGAGGCGCGGGGCGGCCACAGCGCTGCCCTCGGGTCCCGCGCCGGGCCCGTCGGCGTCCGCGGGGCGGGCCTGTCGGCGTCCGCGGGGCGGGCCCGCGCGGTCCCGCCCCTCGGCACGGCATAAGCTCAGTCAATGGCGAAGTACTACGACGTGCACCCCGACAACCCCCAGCCACGCACCATCTCCCAGGTCGCGGCCGCCATCCGGGCGGACGCGCTGATCGCGTATCCGACGGATTCCTGCTACGCCCTGGGCTGCCGGCTGGGCAGCAAGGACGGCATCGACCGCATCCGGTCCATCCGCGAGCTCGACGACCGGCACCACTTCACGCTGGTCTGCCAGGACTTCGCGCAGCTCGGCCAGTTCGTCCGGGTCGACAAGGACGTGTTCCGCGCGGTCAAGGCGTCGACGCCCGGCAGTTACACCTTCATCCTCCCGGCGACGAAGGAGGTGCCGCGCATGCTCCAGCACCCGAAGAAGAAGACGGTGGGCGTGCGCATCCCGGACCACGTGGTCACCCAGGCCCTGCTGGCCGAGCTCGGCGAACCGCTGCTGTCCAGCACTCTGTTGCTGCCCGGCGAGGACGAGCCGATGACCCAGGGCTGGGAGATCAAGGACAGGCTCGACCACGTGGTGGACGGCGTGCTCGACTCCGGGGAATGCGGGACCGAGCCGACGACGGTGATCGACTTCTCCGAGGGCGAGGCGCAGATCGTGCGGTACGGGGCGGGCGACCCCTCGCGGTTCGAGTAGCGGGACCTGCGCAGGGAAGCAGCGGGACCTGCGCCGGGGCCCCTCGCGGCCGGATGATCGGTGCGTGCAACGATGAGCCGGTGTCACCGGCCCCGGCCCGGCCGGGACCGTCGACCGCTCGTCGCCGTGCACCGCGCAGAGAGGCTCCCCCCATGACCGCCGTACAGGGAACAGCAGTGGACATCCCCACCGGGGACGGCGTCGCCGACGCCTATCTCGCCCGTCCCGCCGACGGCGCGCCCCGCCCGGGCGTGCTGCTCTACCAGGACGCCTTCGGACTGCGGCCGCATCTGCGGGCGATGGCCGACCGGCTGGCCGAAGCCGGCTACGCGGTGCTCGTCCCCAACCTGTTCTACCGTCACGGACGCGCCCCCGTGATGGAGTTGCCCGAGTTCATCGACCCGGCGGCGCGCCCGGAGATCTTCGAGACGCTGTACCCGTACGTGCTGGCGCTCACCCCCGAGCTGATCGTCCGGGACGCCGACGCGTATCTGCGGTGGATACAGGAGAGCCCTCTGGTCGCGGACGGTCCGGTCGCGGTGACCGGATACTGCATGGGCGCCCGGCTCACCCTGGCCACCGCCGGCGCCCATCCGGACCGGGTCGCGGCGGCGGCCGGTTTCCACGGCAGCCGTCTCGTCACCGACGCGCCGGACAGCCCGCACCTGGCCGCCGAGCACATCAGGTGCGAGGTGTACTTCGGTCACGCCGACAACGACCCGGGCCTGCCGCCGGAGCAGATCGCGCGCTTCGAGGAGGCCCTCACGGCCGCCGGCGTACGGCACACCTGCGAGGTCTACGCCGGCGCCGAGCACGGTTACACGCAGGCCGACACCTCCGCGTACGACGAGGCGGCCGCGGAGCGGCACTGGACCGCGCTGCTGGACCTGCTGAAGCGGACCTTCTGAACCGTCCGCCGGATCATGGGCCGCGCGCGGCCCGTACGGAACGCCCGTGGCCCGGAAGGGCCGCGGGCGTCGTCTTTTGCTGAAGTCGTTGACATGGGCACTACCCGATGCGACGTTGAGAGCGCTCTCAAGAAGGTACGGACCAACCCCACAGGCCTACCCGCACGGAGGTGGAGAGTGCTCACCAGGAACGCCTTCAGACTGCTGGGAGCGGTCGCCCTCGTCGGCGCACTGCTCACCATGGGACCCCCGCCGGTCGCCCGGGCCGCCGTCCCGGACACCGTCCCACTGAAGATCACCAACAACTCGGGCCGCGGCGAACCCGTCTACGTGTACAACCTCGGCACCCAGCTGTCGTCGGGCCGTCAGGGCTGGGCGGACGCGAACGGCGGCTTCCACGCGTGGCCCGCCGGCGGCAACCCGCCCACCCCCGCGCCGGACGCGTCGATCACCGGACCGGCCGCCGGACAGTCGACCACCATCCGGATGCCCAGGTTCTCCGGCCGGATCTACTTCTCGTACGGGCAGAAGCTCGACTTCCGGCTCACCACCGGCGGGCTGGTGCAGCCGGCCGTGCAGAACCCGAGCGACCCCAACCGCGCGATCCTGTTCAACTGGTCGGAGTACACGCTCGACGACGCCGGGCTGTGGCTCAACAGCACCCAGGTCGACATGTTCTCCGCGCCCTACGCGGTCGGGGTGCAGCGCTCCGACGGGGTCACCGTCAGCACCGGGCATCTCAGGCCAGGTGGCTACACCGGCTTCTTCAACGCCCTGCGCGGCCAGCCCGGCGGCTGGGCGAACCTGATCCAGACCCGCTCCGACGGCACCGTGCTGCGCGCGCTCTCCCCCCTGTACGGGGTGGAGACCGGGGTGCTCCCGGCCGGCGTCATGGACGACTACGTCAACCGCGTGTGGCAGAAGTACGCGACGACGACGCTGACCGTGACACCGTTCGCCGACCAGCCGGGCACGAAGTACTACGGCCGGGTCTCGGGCGGGGTCATGAACTTCACCAACGCCTCCGGAGCCGTCGTCACCAGCTTCCAGAAGCCGGACGCGGCCAGCGTGTTCGGCTGTCACCGGCTGCTGGACGCCCCGAACGACGCCGTGCGCGGGCCGATCTCGAGGACCCTGTGCGCGGGCTTCAACCGCTCCACGCTGCTGGTGAACCCCGCGCAGCCGGACACCACGACGACGGACTTCTACCAGGATCCGGTGACCAACCACTACGCGCGCAAGATCCACGCGCAGATGGCCGACGGGAAGGCGTACGCGTTCGCGTTCGACGACGTGGGCCACCAGGAGTCGCTCGTCCACGACGGCTCTCCGCGTCAGGCGTACCTGACGCTCGACCCGCTGAGCTGAGCGGACAGGCGACGTCCCGCCCACGGAGGGACCCGTGGGCGGGACGTCGTCGTCGGAGGGAGCGGATCAGCCGGTGGTGACGGCCGTGTCGTCCACGACGAAGCTGGTCTGCAGAGAGGAGTCCTCGACGCCGGAGAACTTCAGGGTCACCGTGGAGCCCGCGAAGGACCCGAGGCTGAGGGACTTCTGCACGTAGCCGGAGGCCGCGTTCAGGTTGGAGTACGTGGCCAGTGTGGTCGACCCGGCGGTGACCGTCAGCTTGTCGTACTGGCTGCTGGTGGTGGTCTCGGCCGTGTCGACGTGCAGGTAGAACGTGAACGTGGTGTTGGTGCAGCCGCTCGGGATCGTCACCGACTGCGAGAGCGTGTCGGTGTGGGTCGACCCGTAGCCGTCGAGCCACGCCTTGTAGGAGCCGGTGCGGGCCGCCTGGCTGCCGGAGTTGGTGATGACGCCGCTGGAGGCGGTCCAGGCGGTGCTGCCCGACTCGAAGCCCGCGTTGCCCAGGAGCTGTGTGGCCGTGCAGGTGCCGCCGCCGGTGGAGTTGACCGTCCAGGTGAAGGCCGCGGTGCCGGTCGCGCCGGTCGAGTCGGTCACCGTCACGGTGGTGCTGGAGGATCCGGCCGTGGTCGGCGTGCCGGAGATCAGGCCGGTGGAGGAGTTGATCGACAGGCCGGCGGGCAGTCCCGTCGCCGCGTACGTGAGCGAGCCGCCGTTCGTGCTGCTCGCCGAGACCTGCAGGCTCACCGCGGTGCCGACCTTCGAGGTCTGGCTGCCCGGGTTGGTGACCGTGACGCCCG
Organism: Streptomyces rishiriensis; assembly: GCF_003112535.1. Taxonomy (GTDB): domain Bacteria; phylum Actinomycetota; class Actinomycetes; order Streptomycetales; family Streptomycetaceae; genus Streptomyces; species Streptomyces rishiriensis. The sequence goes on from NZ_BEWA01000014.1 coordinate 165,604, forward strand.
TCGAGGGGACCGTGATGTGACCGCCGACGTTGATGCCGGCGAACGCGTTGCCGACACCCGCGTACTGGGCGGAGCCGGAGCCGTACAGCGCCGCGGCCGCGTTCAGGGCCGCGGTGCGAGCGCCCGCGTAGTTGGTGCTGGACGTCATGTACGTCGTCAGCGCCTTGTACCAGATCTGCAGCGCGGCGGCCCGGCCGATGCCCGCGACGGCCACGCCGTCGGAGGTCGTGCTGTTGTAGGTGACGCCGTTGATGGTCTTGGTGCCGCTGCCCTCGGAGAGCAGGTAGAACATGTGGTTCGCCGGGCCCGAGGAGTAGTGCACGTCGAGGTTGCCGACGCCGGAGTACCAGCTGTCGGCGGAGCCGCCGTCCTTGCTGGGCTTGTCCATGTACCGCAGCGGGCTGCCGTCGCCGTTGATGTCGATCTTCTCGCCGATGAGGTAGTCGCCCACGTCGGAGGAGTTGTTGGCGTAGAACTCCACGCCGGTGCCGAAGATGTCGGAGGTGGCCTCGTTCAGGCCGCCCGACTCACCGGTGTAGTCGAGGCCCGCGGTGTTGGAGGTGACGCCGTGGCTCATCTCGTGGCCGGCCACGTCCAGCGAGGTCAGCGCGTGGGTGTTGCCGGTGCCGTCGCCGTACGTCATGCAGAAGCAGCTGTCGTCCCAGAACGCGTTGACGTACGCCGAGCTGTAGTGGACGCGCGAGTAGGCGGCGACGCCGTCGTTCTTGATGCCGCTGCGGCCGAAGGTGTTCTTGTAGAAGTCCCAGGTGGTCTGGGCGCCGTAGGCGGCGTCCGCGCCGGCCGTCTGGGTGTTGGAGCCGGAGCCCGTGCCCCACACGTCGTCCGCGTCCGTCATCAGCGTGCCGGTGCCGGACGTGCCGTTGTTGAGGCTGTACGTCTTGTGGCCGCCGCGCGTGGTGTCGTACAGCTGGTAGGTCGACCCGGACAGCGTGGTGGACAGGCTGACCGAGCCGCTGTACTGGGTGTTGCCGGTGCCGGTCTCGATGCCCTCGTACCGGGAGAGTTCGGCGCCGGTGACGGCGTCGGTGATGACGTGGAGTTTGCTCGGCGTGCCGTCGTCCTGCAGACCGCTGACCACGGTCTCCCAGGCGAGCTTCGGGGCGCCCGTGCCCGCCCAGATCACCTTGCGGGCACTCCTGGCGGCCGGGTCCTTGGCGTCGAGGGCCTCGGCGGCCTTGAGCGCCTTGGTCTCGGCGGCCGCCTTGCTGTACGTGGCGGTCGTGGACCTGACCGAGACGGTACGGCGGTTGTTGTTGAACGTCGTGCTCACCGTGCCGGCGGCCAGCGAGGCCGGGGGCGTGTGCACGACGAGGTCGCCGCCCAGGACGGGCAGTCCGGCGTAGGTGCGCTCGTAACGCGTGTGCACGGTACCGTCGTTGTCCTTCACGACGTCCTTGACGACCAGTTTCTCCTGGGCGCCCAGGCCCAGGGTCTGCGCCGTCTGCGCCGTCTTCGCCTCGGCGCTCCTGATCAGGGTCGCGTGCTGGGCGGGCGTGAGGTGGGCGGGCAGGCCGCCGGTGCGCAGGGGCGTGGGGTGGGGGGCTGCGGACGCCGCGGTCGCCGGAACCGACTGGACTCCGAGGGCCAGGAGGGCGGCGGTGGAGAGCAGGGCTGCTCCGACCGCGGTCCGCTTGCGGGGGTTGGGTCTCACTCGTTCTCCTACTGCTGCGGCCGGTGGGATCGGCCGGTGACAGACCGGGCAGACGGGTGTGCTGTCCGGGACGAGCTGAGCGGTGCGGGACCGTGAACACGTGGGGCACCGTGCCGCCGGTGTGCGGCAGTTGGGTGGGAGGATGACAGGCTTGTCGGTGGCATGTCAGCCCGCCCGGGATGCTTCAAGGGTTATCCCTCGGTTCCGGACGCCATCGCCGCCTCGCCGCCCGGCCCGGCTGTGAACGGCCTGTGCGTCCGCTGTCCGGCGACGGGGCGCACTCCCGCCGCGCACCACGCCGTCGCCGGTCACCCGACTCCCGCCCGCCTTGTGGATCATTGCTACGGTGCACCCGTGTCTGACTCCTCACGCGATACCGCCGCGGGCGCCGGCTGGGGCGACGCCGAACGTGGCGCGTACCGACAGCTCATGCCCGGCGGGGTCGAGAAGATCTCGTGGCTGAACCCCCGGCTCCTGTGGGCCGCCCGCAACGGAGTGCTCGCCTCCTGGTTCGGCGATCCCACGGGACGCACCCGGGGCCGCCTGGTGGCACAGCGGGCGGCCGCCGGCGCACCGGCCGACAAGATCGTCCGGCGCACCGACCCGGACGAGTTCTCCTTCATGGTGATCGGCGACACCGGTGAGGGCGACGACCCGCAATACGCGGTGGTGCCAGGCTTCCTGAGGGTCAGTCAGGGAACGTCCTTCACCGTCCTGGCCAGCGATGTCATCTACCCCGTCGGCAGCGCCGACGACTACGAGACCAAGTTCTTCCGTCCGTACCGCGACTACCGGGCCCCCATCTACGCGATACCGGGCAACCACGACTGGTACGAGGACCTCGGCGCGTTCATGCGGGTCTTCTGCGACGACGCCCCGCCCCTTCCCCCTGAGCCCGCGCCGCGCCCCCCGAGCCGCGCCTGGCTGCGCTCGCTGCTGTGGCACCGCCCGCGCCCGGGCGACGGCCGACGCCTCACGCAGGCACGGGCGTTGCGCGGCGACCCCGTCCAACAGGCCGTGCAGCCAGGACCGTACTGGGCGATCGACGCCGGCCCGGTCCGGATCATCGGGATCGACACCGGGCTCCTCGGCGTCCTGGACGCCGAACAGGGCGCATGGCTGCGCGAGGTGTCCCAGGGGCCCCGCCCGAAGATCCTGATCACGGGCTCGCCCCTGTACGTCGACGGAGAGCACCGCCCGTGCCCCATCGAGGGCGGCGGCACCGTCGACGACATCGTCAGCGCGCCCGCACACCGCTATGTGGCGGCGATAGGCGGCGACATCCACAACTACCAGCGTTACCCGGTGCGCCTCGCGGACGGCCGGACCCTGCAGTACGTCGTCGCGGGCGGCGGGGGCGCCTTCATGCACGCCACGCACACCATCCCCCGGGTGTCCGTCGCGGGCGTCACGGAAGGCGACTTCCGCTGTTATCCGCTGCGCGGCGACTCCCTGGCCTTCTACAGCCGGCTCTACGGGCGCCGGCTGCGGCTGCGCCGCTTCTTCGCCCTCAGCGAGGAGGAGGCCCAGGCGGTCGTCGCCGAGCGGCTCGGCATCCCGCCCACCCGCGCGCCGGGACCGCAGGTGCGCGTGACGCGGCGGATCCGGCTGATCGCCTCCCTGCTGGGCGCGGGCAACCGGCCCGAGCGCCGCAACCGCTTCCGGCTGCCCGTGCGCAAGATCTACACCCAGCTGTTCTCGCCCGGCTCGGCCACCTACAGCCCGCCGTTCTTCAAGTGCTTCCTGCGCCTGGACGTCTCACCCGAGGCGGTCCGGCTGCGCTGCCACGCGGCCACCGGCAACCTGGCGCAGGAGCTGAACCCGCCGGTCGAGGACGAGGTCACCATCCCGCTGGTCTGAGCCCGCCTGCGACCATACGGCCAGGACCATCGCACGCGCGTGCACGCCGAGAACGACGGAGGAGCTGTGTCCCCGACCTCACGCCCCCTGCGCAAGCTGGGCTTCCTCACCATCGGACTGTTCGACGGGGACGACCCGGGACCGGGCCACGAGAGCACGCTGGAGATCATCGAGCTGGGCGAGCGGCTCGGCTTCGACAGCGCCTGGGTGCGCCACCGGCACCTGCAGTACGGCATCTCCTCCCCCGTCGCCGTCCTGGCGGCCGCGTCGCAGCGCACCCGCCGCATCGAGCTCGGCACCGCCGTGATCCCGCTCGGCTGGGAGAACCCCCTGCGCCTCGCGGAGGACCTGGCGACGGTCGACGTCCTGTCGGCGGGCCGGCTCAATCCGGGCGTGAGCGTCGGCCCGCCGATGCACTACGACCGGGTGAAGGAGGCCCTGTACCCGGACACGGCCGGCGCCGAGGACTTCGGCTACGAACGGGTGCGCAGGCTGCTGGACCTCGTGCGGGGCGAGTCCGCCACCGACTTCAGCGGGACCGAGGGCTTCGAAGTCTTCTCCGACCGGGTCCAGCCGCACTCCCCCGGCCTGGGCCGCCGGATGTGGTACGGCGGCGGCAGCCTGAGTTCGGCACGCTGGGCCGGGGAACACGGCATGAACTTCCTCACCAGCAGCGTCGTCAAGGCCGAAGGACCCGACGGCGCACGGGACTTCGCCGAGATCCAGCTCTCCCACGTCCGCGCCTTCCGGGCCGCCCACCCCGACGGGGACTCGGCGCGCGTCTCCCAGGGCCTCGTGGTCGTCCCCACCGACTCCGCCTCGCCCGAACAGCGCGCGCGGTACGAGAAGTTCGCGGCCGAGCGCCTTCCCCGCACGGCCTCGCCGCAGGGCCCGGCCCGTCTGCTCTTCGCCCCGGACCTGGTGGGCTCCTCGGACGAGATCGCCGAACGTCTGCACGCCCACGTCGCGTTCCGCGAGATCGACGAGGTGGCCTTCGCCCTGCCGTTCTCCTTCGAGCACGAGGACTACGTGCAGATCCTCACCGACATGGCGACGAAGCTCGGCCCGGCGCTGGGATGGCGGCCCGGCGCGGGAGCCTGAGGCTCCTCACCAGCGGCCCGGCTCGGTCCCCGTCAGCGCCTCGGACGGCCTGCCGTCCACCCCGACGGGGACCTCGCCGGCGAGCATCACCCGGTGCATGGTGCGCGGGAAGCCCAGGTGCGCGTTGTCGCTCGGCGCGAGATGGATGGTGGCGCGGTTGTCCCAGAAGGCCACGCTGCCGGGTTCCCAGCGGAAGCGGACCGTGTACTCGGCGCGGGTCGCCTCGTCGAGCAGCATGTCCAGGATCGCCCGGCTCTCCGCCCGCGAGAGATCGGTGATCTGCTCGACGTAGTAACCGTTGACGTACAGCAGACGCTCGCCCGTCTCGGGGTGGACGCGCACCAGCGGATGCACCGAGGCGACCTGGCGGTCGAGGAGGTGGCGGACGTACGCGTCGTCCCCGGGGCGGGGCTGGTAGCCCACGCCGAGGCGGTGCTCGGCGCGCAGCCCGGACACGAACTCCCTCACCGGCGCGGAGAGTCCGGCATGGGCGGCGGCCAGGTTGGACCAGGTCGTGTCCCCGCCGTAGGGCGGCACGGTCTCGGCGCGCAGGATCGTCGCGGCCGGCGGGTCGATGCGGGCGCCGTGGTCGCAGTGCCAGCCCCGCAGCAGGGTGTGGCGGCGCCGGCGCAGCCACTCCTCGTGCTCCATGCCGAACTTCCCGCCCAGTTCGAGCCGGTCGGCCGTCGTCTCGATCTCGGGGAAGTCCGGCGGCGAGGCGCCGCCGCGGCTGCGCAGGACGACGGGTTCGCCGAACCGCCGCGCGAACGCCACATGTCCGGCGTGGTCGAGGCGCTGACCGCGGAAGAACACCACCTTCCAGCGCTGTACCGCCCTCCTGATCGCGTCGACCTGGGCGTCGTCGAGGCCGGCGGCCAGGTCGACGCCGCCGATCTCCGCGCCGATGTGCCCGGCGACCGGCTGCACCCGCACTCCGGCCGCCCGCGCGGCCTCGTCGGCCGCCGCGTCGTCGAGACCGCCCGGTCGGCTGTCCGTCGTCATGCGCTCTCCGCTCGTCTTCACGGTTCTTCCCAGGCGTGGTCGTGGGTCACGGCCACGCGTCGTGGTCGTGGGTCACGGCAACAGGAAGATCGTGACAGCGGATCGGCGGCCTGGCGACACCGCGATCCCTTTCCCCTCCCACGCCCGGGTGTCCGTTTGGTCGATCCCCCGCTCCTCGCCGAGGCTGGGAGGACGACACCGTCGAGGGAAGGCTCCATCGTGATCGACATCCCGCAGCACACTCTGAACGACGGCACGAAGCTCCCCGCCCTGGGCCTGGGCACCTGGCCGATGGACGACGCGGAGGCGGAGGAGGCGGTGGCCGGGGCGCTCGGCCTGGGCTTCCGGCTCGTCGACACGGCGGCCAACTACGGCAACGAGACCGGGGTCGGCCGGGGCGTGGCCCGGTCCGGCGCTCCCCGCGAGGAGATCGTGCTCACCACGAAGCTGCCCGGCCGCCACCACGGGTACGAGGAGACCCTCGCCTCCTTCGAGGAGTCCCGTCGGCGGCTCGGCGTCGACTACGTGGACCTCTACCTGATCCACTGGCCGCTCCCCCGCGTCGACAGGTTCGTGGACTCGTGGCGGGCCATGATCAAGCTCCGCGAGGACGGCCTGGTCCGGTCGATCGGCGTCTCCAACTTCACCGCCGACCACATCGGCCGGCTGGAGAAGGAGACCGGCGTCCTGCCGTCCGTCAACCAGATCGAGCTGCACCCGCTCTTCCCTCAGGAGGAGCTGCGCGCCTTCCACGAGGCCAAGGGCGTCCGCACGGAGAGCTGGAGTCCGCTGGGGCGCGGCTCGGCGATCCTGGACGACCCGGCCGTCGTGTCGGTCGCGGAGGCGCTGGGCGTGACCCCCGGCCAGATCGTGCTGCGCTGGCACGTCCAGCTCGGCGCGGTCCCCGTCCCGAAGTCCTCCAGCCCGCAGCGGCAACGCGCCAACCTCGACGTCTTCGGCTTTGCACTCGGCCCGGCGCAGATGGCGGCGATCACGCACCGGGTGCACCGGCGCCTGGGCGGCGACCCCGAGGTGCACGAGGAGTTCTGAGCGCCGCGAGGGCTCCGGTCCCCCGGTGCGTCTTCCCGGCCGCCCGCACCGGCGGGCAGCCGGTCGACGGACAGGAGACCGACAGCAGATCGGCAGACGAGGACGCGCCGAACCCGGCCGACCCTTCGGGTGATCGCTAGAACTCGAGCGACTGCTCCGCCCAGATCGTCTTTCCGCGGCCCGTCTGCCGGCTCCCCCAGCGCTGGGTGAGCTGCGCGACGAGCAGCAGGCCGCGCCCGCCCTCGTCGAAGGCGTGGGCCCGGCGCAGATGAGGGGAGGTGGAGCTGCCGTCGGAGACCTCGCAGATGAGGCTGCGGTCGCGGATCAGGCGCAGCTGGATGGGCGGCGCGCCGTAGCGGATGGCGTTGGTGACGAGCTCGCTCACGACGAGTTCGGTCACGAACGCCGCTTCCTCCATGCCCCACGCGGCGAGTTGCTCGGTGACGGCCTGCCGGGTGGCGGCCACCTGGGCCGGGTCGGGGTCGACGTCCCAGGTGGCGACCCGGTCCGCGCCCAGGGCACGGGTCCGGGCGAGCAGCAGCGCGACGTCGTCGCCCGGCGCCTCCGGCAGAACGGCCTTGAGGACGCTGTCGCAGAGGGCGTCGAGTGTGGCGGCGGGCGCGGTGAGGGCGTTGCACAGTTCGCCGACGGCGCGGTCGACGTCGCGGTCGCGGTCCTCGATCAGGCCGTCCGTGAAGAGGGCGAGGACCGACTCCTCGGGCAGTTCCAGCTCGACGGCCTCGAAGGGCAGCCCCCCGACGCCCAGCGGCGGCCCGGGAGTCATGCCGATCAGCTGCACGGTGCCGTCGGGCCGTACCAGGGCCGGTGCGGGATGGCCCGCGGCGGCGGCGATCAGACGGCGGCTGACGGGATCGTAGACGGCGTACAGGCAGGTGGCGCCGAGTTCGGCGACGTCCTCGCCGCCCTCGTCGTAGGCCGCCAGGTGGGTGACGAGGTCGTCCAGATGGGTGAGCAGTTCATCCGGCGGCAGGTCCACGTCGGCGAGGGTGCGCACAGCCATGCACAGGCGCCCCATGGTCGCCGAGGAGGGGATGCCGTGTCCGACGACGTCGCCGACGACGAGGGCGACCCGGCTGCCGGACAGCGGGATGACGTCGAACCAGTCGCCCCCGATGCCCGCCGTGGAGCCGCTCGGCAGATAGCGGTGGGCCACCTCGACGGCGGCCTGTCCGGACAGGCCGCGCGGCAGCAGGCTGCTCTGCAGGGCGAGAGCGGTGGTGCGTTCACGGGCGAAGCGGCGGGCGTTGTCGATGCAGACGGCGGCCCGGCTGGCGAGTTCCTCGGCGAAGACGGCGTCGTCGGCCTCGTAGTCGTCGGAGTGGGCGATACGGACGCCGACCAGGACGCCCAGGGTGGTGCCGCGGGCCTTGAGAGGCACCGAGATCACCGAGTGGACGCCGGTGCGGAAGGGACGGCCCTCGGGAGCGCGCGCGTTGCGTTCGGCGAGCCAGCTCATGAAGTCGGGCTCGCCCGCCTGGATGCGGATGGCACGCCCCTCCCGCAGGGCTCGGGCCGGCGGGCTGAACGGCGGATGGACGTCGGCCTCGCCGAGGCGGACGGCCGCCTCGGGGGTGCCCTCGTGGGCGGAGCCGTGGGCGACCCGGCGCAGCACGACCTCGCCGGAAGGGACGGGTGGCGGCTCCTCGGCGCCCAGCACCCAGTCCAGGAGGTCGACGCTGAGGAAGTCGGCGAACCGCGGGACGAGGAGCTCGACGACCTCCTCGGTGGTGCGCACCACGTCGAGGGTGGTCCCGATGGAGGCCGCGGCCTCGTTCAGCAGGGTCAGCCGCTGGCGGGCCAGGTACTGCTCGGTGCTGTCGAACGCGGCCAGGGCGACCCCGGTGACCTCGCCGGCGGCATCCCGCACGGGCCACATCTCGGTGGTCCAGGCGTGCTCGCGGTTGAGGGCGGGGGCGCCGGTGAAGCTCTCGTAGCGGATCGGGCGGCCGGTCTCGGCGACCTGGCGCAGGTGCCAGTTGAATCCCTGGTGGGCCTCACCCTCGCCGACGGTGTCCGGGAAGTGGCGGCCGAGCAGGACGTCCTCCGAGACGCCCATGACCTTGCAGGCGACCTCGTTCAGCCGCAGATAGTGCTGCTGGGGGTCGAAGACGGACATCGACATCGAGGCCTGCTGGAAGGCGCGTCCGGCCAGGGTCGGCTCGATGACGGGGGGCCGCTGGGCGCTGACCGTGTACCCGGTGCGCCGCCCGTCGGGGCCGAGCACCGGGCAGGCCGACACGGTGAGCGTGACGGGGCGGCCGTCGCGATGACGCACGACGACGGGGCCGGTCCACTCGCCGTCCGCGCCGTGCGGCAGCTTCTCGGCGAGCAGGTCGGCCGCCGTCCGGCCCACGGCCTCCTCGGCCGGATGGCCGGTCAGCAGGCGGGCGCCCTCGCTCCAGCCCGTCACGATGCCGTGCGCATCGATGACGGCAGCAGCGACGACTTGCTCCATGTCGTCCAGAATGGTCCCTCGAGCCCGGTGCATCAACCGCGACGGGCCGGTCGGGACACGGGGCGCGGCGGCCGTGGGCTCCGCGGCCCGCTCCGGCCGTCCGCGCCCCTCAGGGACGCTGGGCGCGCAGCACGTCCAGGGCGCGGTCGGCGTGGGTGTTCATGCGCAGCTCGCTGCGCACGACCTCCAGGACGGTGCGGTCGCGCCCGATGACGTAGGTGACCCGCTTGGTGGGGGCCAGGGAGAAGCCGCGCTTCACACCGAAGCGCTCCCGCACCGAGCCGTCCTCGTCGGACAGCAGCGGCATGCCGAGTGTGTGCCGGCCGGCGAACTCCTGCTGACGGTCGACGGAGTCTCCGCTGACGCCGACGGGCCGGGCGCCCACGGCGGCGAACTCGGCGGCCAGGTCGCGGAAGTGGCAGGCCTCCGCGGTGCAGCCCGGGGTGAGGGCGGCGGGGTAGAAGAAGAGGACCACCGGCCCGTCGGCGAGCAGGCCGGTCAGTGTGCGGACCGTGCCCGTCTCGTCCGGCAGCGCGAAGTCCTCCACGAGGTCGCCGACCTCCAGTGCCTTGGTCATGCCCGTCCCTCCGTCGTCCGGGCGGCGCCGGCTCCCGCGGCGACACTGCGGGCCCACAGCACGAGGGGCGCCTGCAGGGGGAGACGGCCGATGGCGGCGGCCTTGAGCGGGGCCGGGCGGTGACGCCAGTCCCACGCCATCTTGACGTTCGCGGGGAACACGCCGACGAAGAGCGCGGCGGTGGCCAGGGCGGCCGCCTTCCGGGTCCGGGGCAGAGCCACTCCCGCGGCGAGCGCCAGTTCGGCGACGCCGCTGACGTACGTCCAGTTCCTGGGCGAGCCGGGCAGTGCGCGCGGGACGATCGCGTCGAACGGACGCGGCACGGCGAAGTGGGCCGCGCCCGAGGCGGCCAGCAGGCCGGCCAGCAGCAGGGGTGAGCGTTCGGACCGGGGCAACGGTTCCTCCTCAGATGACCTGGCGCCCGAGATTACTGGAGGGTAGGAGCAGGCCGTCCGGCGGGGTCCCGGGCCGGCCACCGGCCCCTCGGGGTCGGGACGCGGGTGACGTATCTCCTCTGCTGCGACTGCTGCACCGTGCGGGTCACCTGGGATGCCTCCCCACCCGGGTGCCGGGCCGGCTCCCCCGGCCGCGGCGGCTCGGTGCCGGCCGCCTGGCGCGGCAGGGCCACCGCGGCGCGGCCCAGGGGGACGCCATTCCGGTACCGGGATGGCGGACAGCAGCCCATACTGCTCGGTATGCCGCCGGGCCATCGGCTCGACGGCCGGGCCCCGGCAGGCTCGCACCGCCTGCCGGGCCCACCGGGCGCCTCCACCGCGCCCCGACGCCGCGGTCCGGACACCAGCCGCAAGGCCGGCCGTGGACAGCGGGCGGGCTCCACCGCCTTCCCTGCCCGTTTCCTCGCCTTCCCTGCCCATCCCCCCGGGCCGTGCGGCATCGAGACCGCCACCGAGATCGCCGAGGGCCGGCCCCGCCTGTCGGTGGCGCTGGTCGCCCGCGGCGAGCTGGGCGCCCGACTCTCCGCCGGGGCCCGCGGCCACCTGCGTCAGGCCTGCGACCGGCTGGGCATCACCGTCGTGGAGCACACCGAGGTCGAAGCGGCGCGGGTGCTGTGCGCCGACGGCTCCTCCCTGGCGTCCGACGCCACCGTGTGGACGGCCGGGTTCGCGGTCGGCCCCGTCGCCGCCGCGGGCGGACTGGAGGTCACCGAGAACGGCCGGATCGTCGTCGATCGCACCATGCGGTCGGTCTCGCACCCCAACGTCTACGCCGTCGGCGACTGCGCCTACGCCATCGGCGACAACGGCCGGCCGCTGCCGATGTCCTGCGCTTCGGCCGGCTACACCGGCATGCGGGCCACAGCCGCCATCGTGGGCAGCCTGACCGACCGCAAGATCGCGAACACCAGGCTGGAGTACCTGGGCAACCACATCAGTCTCGGCCGACGGGACGGGATCCTGCAGACGGTCGATGACGAAGGGCGGCCGAAGCCGAAGTACGTGGGCGGCCGGAAGGCCGCGCGGATCAAGGCCGACATCCTCAGGATGTCGCTGTGGGCCACCTCGCACCCGACCTTCGGCCTGCCCCGGCGCAAGCGCCGCCTGGCCGCCGCGCCGCACGCGTCCGCCGAGAAGGCCGTCGCGTAGCCGCCCGGAGGTGGCCTGAGGTGATCCGCGTGGACAGCACCGCCACTGATCCGTTCGACACCGGCCGGTTCGAGGCCGGCCGGAACCGGCTGACCTCGTCGGCGTACCGGCTGTCGGGCTCCGCCACCGACGCCGAAGACGCCGTACAGGACGCCTTCCTGCACTGGCAGGCCGCCGACCGGCAGCGGATCAAGGTGCCGCAGGCATGGCTCACCAAGGTCGTCACCAACCTGTGCCTCGACCGGCTCCGGTCCGCACATGCCCGCCGCGAACGCACCGCCGGCGCATGGCTGCCCGACCCGCTCCTCGACGGCGACCCGGCGCTCGGCCCGGCCGACACCGTCGAGCAGCGGGAGCCGGTCACCCCGCTCCTTTGCGGCCGGTGTCCGAGCCGGGACACCGGGGCACCGGGGCTGCGGCGCGGCGGCCCGTCGCCGCCGTTCAGGGGAAACGACCGCGCCGTGCGCGTGGCGAGGCGTCCCCGTGTCGACACCTGACCCATGCCCCTCCCCCTCGTCGCGCCCATGCTCGCCACCCCCGGCTCCCTGCCGCCCGTGGGGCAGGACGCGCGCTGGGCGTACGAGACCAAGCAGGACGGGCAGCGTGCCGTGGTGTATCTCGCCGGGGACGGGACCGTCACCCTGCGCGCCCGCTCGGGCGAGGACATCACCGCCGCCTACCCGGAGCTCCGGCCGCTCGGCGGCGCGCTCGGCGGCACGCCGGCGGTGCTGGACGGGGAGGTGCTCGCCCTGGACCGACAGGGCCGGGCCGACTTCCAGTCGCTGCAGTCGCGCATGGGCCTGGTCCAGGCTCCGGGGAAGGCAGCCCGGCTGGCCGCGGCGGCTCCCGTGCACCTCGTCCTGTTCGACGTGATGCACCTCGCCGGGCGCTCTCTGCTCGCCCTGCCCTACACCCGGCGCAGGACCCGGCTGGAGGCGCTGGCGCTCCAGGGGCCGTGCTGGTCGACGCCGAGCGCCCTGGTGGGGCACGGCCGGGAAGCCCTGGAGGCGACCCGCGCGCACGGGCTGGAGGGGCTGGTGTGCAAGCGACTGGACTCGGTGTACGAGCCCGGCGTGCGCTCGCGGGCCTGGATCAAGATCCGCAACATGCGGGTCGCGGACGTGCTCGTCGGCGGCTGGCTGCCCGGCAAGGGGCGGCTCACCGGGCTGCCCGGCGCGGTCCTCGTCGGGCAGCGCGCCACGACGGGACTGCGCTACGTCGGCAGCGTGGGCACCGGCTGGAGCGAGGCCGAACGGGGCGAACTCGCCGCGCTGCTGCGGGCCGGCGCGACCGAGAAGTGCCCCTTCGACGCCGTGCCGCGGTCGCCGGGCGCGCGCTGGGTGACGCCCCGGCTGGTCGGCGAGGTGCGCTACAGCACCCGAACCCGGGCGGGGCTGTTGCGCCAGCCGTCCTGGCTGCGGCTGCGGCCGGACCTGACGCCCGAGGAGTCGGCGGCCGACCTTCCGGACACTTCCGCCTGAGACGGCGCCGGGCCGCCGACTATTGGGCTGTCCTTCATCACCGATACGCCTGCGGCCTCTTGGCGCGGAAGTGAAAAGCGTGGAAGCTGAACTCCCATTCCCCCCACAGCCGTTCGGCTGCGCCCGCATCCCGAGGAGAACTCCCCGTGTCCTCAGCCAGGTTCAAGGCCCACCGCAGGAGATGGCTCACCGGTCTCACCGGCGCCGCCGCGCTGGTCGTCGCCGTCCCCTCGGCCGCCTTCGCCGCCCCTCCCCGGGCGCTTCCGCAGAACGCCGAGGCTGCGGAGCTGACGTACCAGCCCGCGTTCGACTACGACACGGACGGGTGCTACTCCACGCCCGCCATCGGTCCCGACGGCACGATCAACGGCGGTCTGAAGCCCACCGGCGCGCTGAACGGCGACTGCCACGACGCCTCCGATCTGGACAACACCAACAGTTACTCGCGCTACAAGTGCAACAACGGCTGGTGCGCGTACATGTACAGCCTGTACTTCGAGAAGGACCAGGCGGTGGCGGGCAGCGGCATCGGCGGCCACCGCAACGACTGGGAGCACGTCGTGGTCTGGGTGCAGAACAACCAGGTCCAGTACGTCTCCACGTCCAACCACGGCTCGTTCACCGTGCACGCCGCGTCGACGGTCCGCTTCGAGGGCACCCACGCCAAGGCCGTCTACCACAAGGACGGCATCCGCACGCACTGCTTCCGGATCGCCAACTCCAACGACGAACCGCCGGAGAACGCCAAGCACACCTGGCAGTACCCGCCTCTGGTCGGCTGGAACGGCTACCCGCCGGGGCTGCGGGACAAGTTGAGCGGCTACGACTTCGGCAGCGCCAACTTCGGCCTGAAGGACGCCTCCTTCGCGGGGAACCTGTCGTCGGCGAAGCCCTCCGGGATCCCCTTCGACCCCAACGCGTAGGCGTGTGGAGGGACCTGGCGCGACCGCGCCGCAGCAGGGTTCGGCCCCGGAACCGGCGTCCGGGGCCGTCTCCGGGGCATGATGACCGGATGGATCTTCTTCGAGAACTCCCGCCCCCGACGACGGAGAAGGCGCCGGTCTCCCACCCGGCCGGGAGCGAGGTCCGGTGAGCGCCGCCCGGGTGCGGCCCGCCGAACCGTCCGATCTGGCGCGCGTCGCGGAACTGGCCGCGCAGCACGCGCAGTTCGAGCGCGCCGATCCGCCCGTGCCCGACCTCGCCGAGCGCCTGGCCGTGCTCCTCTTCGAGGTGCCGTCACCGCTCCTCGGGTGCCTGGTCGCCGAACTGCCCGAGGGCGAGGTCGTCGGGTACGCCACCTGCTCTCCCGCGCTCTCCACCTGGGAGGGCCGTGAGTATCTCCATATGGACTGCCTTTTCCTCGCCCCGGACCATCGTGGCAGGGGGCTGGGCGCCCTGCTGATGGACGCCGTCGCGGACCGGGCCCGGAGCCTGGGGCTGGCCGAGGTGCAGTGGCAGACCCCGGTCTGGAACGAGGGCGCGATCCGCTTCTACGCCCGGCGCGGCGCCCTCGGAGCGGACAAACGGCGCTTCAGCATGCGGGTGGATACGTGAGCCGCTGAACGGGGGCCGAAACCCGTGAGCGGTGCGGGCCGCGGGCCGCGGGGGTCTATCGTGTCCCGCATGCCCGTTCCGGAACTCATCCGCATCGTCTCCCGTGACTCGCCCATGGCTCTGGCCCAAGTGGAGCGGGTCCGCACGGAGTTGACCGCCCTGCATCCCGGTGTGCGCACCGAGGTCGTCCCCGTGAAGACCACCGGCGACAAGTGGATGGGGGATCTCTCGCAGGTCGAGGGCAAGGGCGCGTTCACCAAGGAGGTCGACGCGGCGCTGCTGGCCGGGGAGGCCGATCTCGCGGTGCACTGCGTCAAGGACGTCCCCGCCGACCGGCCGCTGCCCGCCGGCACGGTGTTCGCCGCGTTCCTGCGGCGCGACGACATCCGTGACGCCCTGATCCACCCGGGCGGCCGCGCCCTGGACGAACTTCCGGCCGGGACGCGCGTCGGCACCTCCTCGGTCCGTCGCATCGCCCAACTCGCCGCCACGCACCCCCATCTGCAGTGCGTGCCGTTCCGCGGGAACGCCAACCGGCGGCTGGAGAAGCTCGCGGCCGGCGAGGCGGACGCGCTGCTGCTCGCGGTGTCCGGCCTGGAGCGCATCGACCGGCGGGACGTGATCACCGAGGTGCTGTCGCCGGAGACGATGATGCCGCCGATCGGTGCGGGCATCCTCGCCCTGCAGTGCCGCGAGGGCGACGCCGACCTCATCGACGCGGTCAGCGGGCTCGGGGATCCGGCCACTCACCGGGAGGCCTCGGCGGAACGCATGTTCCTGCATGTGCTCCAGGGCCACTGCAACAGCCCGATCGCGGGCTTCGCGCGCGTGGACCGCAGCGGCGAACTGTCCCTGCGCGCCTGTGTGTTCACCCCGGACGGCAAGACCCGGCTCAACGCCCACGAGTGGGCGGGCCGCCTCGATCCGGCGACCCTCGGCACCTCGGTGGCGGTGGCACTGCTGCGGCAGGGCGCGCGCGAGATCATCGACGGCATCCCGCACTGACCGTCCACCGCACACCCCGCAAGGGCCCCGCAGCCTTCGGGCGGCGCCCTTGCCACCCGTCAGGCGGTGCCTTCCTCGGCCTGGTCGCGCAGGAAGTTGCTCACCTGACGGGCCAGGCTGTCGCGTCCGGCGCCGGCCTGGGCGCCGCCGGAGCCCTCGTGCAGTCCGATGCCGCCCGTCCACAGCCGGCGGTCGGCCCAGTCGTCGTCGACGCGCAGCTGGATCTGGACGTCCACCTGGCCGAGGGACGCCTCGGGTCCCGCCGCGTACAGCACGGCCGTCGCCCGCCGCAGCGGATAGACGTCAAAGCCCTCGATGAACTGCGAGTTGCGCCAGTCGATGAACGCGCTCTCGCCGTCGGGTCCGAGCCGTACGTCGATCTGGCCGTCCTCCAGGTGGATCGTGGAGTGCAGGGCGCCCCGGTTCTCCACGGTCACCCGCAGACAGAAATAGGTCAGCCCCTCCGCGGCGTCGTCACGCCCCCGCGGCGGCTCGCTCTGTTCCAGTCGGTGGACGCGGACCCGCAGACCGGCGTACTCGTCGTACTCCAGCCAGTCCCCGACCACGTTCGGCTCGTGCACAGTCCACCTCTCGACTTCTACCGGCTGCTTCCTATCCGTGCGCCGATCGCACTGTCAAATGAGCAGAATGCGCTGTGGCCAGGGAATTCACCCCCTTTGATCGCTGATCAAGCCGTGCGCAGGGACAATCGGCCGGCGGCCCTCGAGAGGGCTTGCGCGGGGCGTGCCGCACATCACGTCCCCCGGTCGCGCCAACGGGCCGGCCGGCCCAGGAGCGAGGAGGCCGCGGCGACGCCGGGCGCGGCGGCCACGGCGCCGCGATGCCCGCGATGCCTGGCGATGACCGCGATGGTCATCGCCAGGCAGGAGAAGAAGGCCGAGCCGACGACGACGGCGGCGACTGCGACCGCGACCGCGACCGCGAGCAGCCTTCCCCGGGGAAGACCGTAGAGCGGTACGAAGAGCGGTGAGGGACAAATCGGGTAAAACTGTTTTCAGGCACCCTTCCGCGGGCATCTGCAGGGAAGTGCTTCGGACAGGAGGCACGTCCGTGGGACCTGCCGATCGGCCGACCCCGGGTGTTGCCCCGAATCCTTCCGAGTGCGCGTTTCCCACGATGTCCCCCCGTTCATCGGCAACCCTCCTGAGGGAGGCGCGCGTGATGCGTACCACCGTCCGAACGAAGCAGCACTCCCACGACGACGCCCCGGACACGACCGAGTCCTTCGTGCGACTGGCCGGGCTGCCCGCCGGTCCCGAGCGCCAGGCCCTCAAGGACGAGCTGGTCCGGCTGTGGCTGCCCATGGCCGAGCGGATCGCCGTCCGCTTCCGCGGGCGCGGCGAGGCGCTCGAGGACCTCTACCAGGTGGGCGCGCTCGGTCTCGTGAAGGCCGTCGACCACTACGACCCCGACCGCGGCCGCGCCTTCGAGGCGTACGCGGTGCCGACGATCACCGGTGAGATCAAGCGGCACTTCCGCGACCACATGTGGACGCTGCACGTGCCGCGCCGGGTCCAGGACCTGCGCAACCGGGTGCGGAACGCGGCGAAGGAACTGGCCCAGACGACTCCCGGCCGGGCGCCGACCATCGCCGAGATAGCCGCGTACGCGCAGCTCACCGAGGACGAGGTGCGCACCGGCGCGGAGGCGCTGGAGTGCTTCACCGCCCTGTCGCTGGAGGCCGAGCTGCCCGGCACGGACGGCTACGCGCTCGAGGACGCCCTCGGGCATCCCGACCCCGGCTACGACACCGTCATCGACCGGGTGGCCGTGACGCCGTGTCTGCGGGCCCTGCCGGAGCGCGAGCGGACGATCCTGTATCTGCGGTTCTTCGCGGGCATGACGCAGAGCCGGATCGCCGAGCAGCTGGGCATCTCGCAGATGCACGTCTCCCGGCTGCTGAGCGGCTGCTTCGCCCGGCTGCGGGAGGAGATCACCGCCGAGCCCGGCGCCGAGGCCGAGGCGGGGATCGGCTGACACCCGCCGCCCGGCGCCCTCCCAGGGCCCCGGTCACCCGAACGGCCCGGTCGCTCCGGGCCGTTTCGGCTGCGGTCCCGCGCGGTACTCGTGCCGCCCCTCCATCGAACCACCCGGGTCCTCGGCAGGCGGCCGGGGCCGGTGCGGCCGGACACTGGTGGCAGTCCCTCTCCGCCGCCCGTCGGCCGACAGACCAGGAACGCGAGTGCCATGAACCATCATTCGACATCCGCCCCGGGCGGCCGGGGAACGGTCTCCACGCACTCCGTCTTCGGCGCTCCCTGCTGGGTGAGCCTGACCAGCCGGGATCTGGAGGCCACCCAGGACTTCTACCAGGCGGTGCTGGGCTGGAAGTGGCTGCGGGGCACCCTCGGCGACCACTTCCGCACGGCGCTGGTGAACGGCGTGCCGGTCGCGGGGATCGCCGCCGTCGCCTCGATGTGGCAGATGGCGGTCGCCTGGACGCCGTACTTCGCGGTGCCCAGCGCGGACGAGGCGGCGTCCCGGGCCCGGGAGCGCGGCGGGACGGTGGCCGTGGGACCCATCTCCCTGCCGCCGGGCCGGGCGGCCCTGCTGGCAGACCGGGACGGCGCCACCTTCGGCATCTGGGAGGGCGAGCTGATCGGCAACTGGGAGGCCTGGCGGCAGGCGGCGCCCGCGTTCGTCAGGCTGCACACCCGCGACGCCTTCGACTCGGCCATCTTCTACGGCGAGATCCTCGACTGGGCGACCGACCGCCCCGGCGGCTGCGAGGTCCACTACGAGGCCGGCGAGGTCGTGCTGCGCAGCAGGGGCGACGTGGTGGCCCGGATCGAGTCGGGCGCGCTGGAGGCCGCGCCCGACCCCACGATCCGGCCCCACTGGCAGGTCCACTTCGCCGTGGCGGACGTGACCGCGTGCGCCCGGGCGGCGGAGAAGCACGGCGGCAGCGTACTCGTGGAGAGTGCCCGGGAGGCGGTGCTGCGGGATCCGGACGGCGCCCAGTTCACGGTGACCTCGCACCGGCAGCGCTGAAGGCCGCCCGTCTCACCGCGGCCCGAGCGGGGGCCGCGAGAGCACCAGCAGGCTCCGGGCCTCCAAGGTCACCTCCGCGCCCGCCTTGTACTCGCTCTCGTCGGGGCCGCCGTCAGGGTCCACGGTGTCGACGCGCACGGTCCAGCGCTCGCCGTGGCGCGCGTCGGGCAGCCGGAAGACGACCGGCTCCCAGAAACCGTTGAACAGCAGCAAAAACGAGTCGTCGACGACGGGCCGGCCACGGGGATCCGGCTCGGCGATGGCGTCGCCGTTGAGGAAGACGCCGACGCTGTGCGCGTCGGCGCGCTGCCAGTCGCGGGCCTTCATCTCGCCCGCGTCCGGTCGCAGCCAGACCAGGTCGGGCAGCGGCTGCCCGGCGCGGGTCACGGTCTCGCCCCGGAAGAAGCGACGCCGGCGCAGCACGGGATGAGCGGCGCGCAGGGCGACGAGGCGGCGGCAGAAGCCGGTCAGAGCGCGCTGCTCGTCGGTCAACCGCCAGTCGATCCAGGACACTTCGTTGTCCTGGCAGTAGGCGTTGTTGTTGCCGAGCTGGGTGCGGCCGAGCTCGTCGCCGTGCGACAGCATCGGGATGCCCTGCGACAAAAGGAGGGTGGCGAGCAGATTGCGCTGCTGCCGGGCCCGCAGCGCGAGGACCGCGGGACGCTCGGTGGGGCCCTCGGCCCCGCAGTTCCACGAGCGGTTGTCGCTCTCGCCGTCCTGGTTTTCCTCCCCGTTGGCCTCGTTGTGCTTGTCGTTGTACGATACAAGGTCACGCAGGGTGAAACCGTCGTGCGCGGTGACGAAGTTGACGCTGGCGCGCGGGCGGCGCCTGCTGTGCGCGTACAGGTCGGAGGAGCCGGTCAGCCGGGAGGCGAACTCGCCGAGAGAGCCGGGTTCCGCGCGCCAGAAATCGCGCACGACGTCGCGGTAGCGGCCGTTCCACTCCGACCACAGCGGCGGGAAGTTGCCCACCTGGTAGCCGCCCTCGCCGACGTCCCAGGGCTCCGCGATCAGCTTGACGCGGCTGATCACCGGGTCCTGTTGGATGAGGTCGAAGAACGCGGACAGCCGGTCCACCTCGTGGAACTGCCGCGCCAGGGTGGCCGCGAGGTCGAAGCGGAAGCCGTCGACGTGCATCTCCGTCACCCAGTACCGCAGCGAGTCCATGATCAGCTGCAGGACGTGGGGGTGCCGCATCAGCAGGCTGTTGCCGGTGCCGGTGGTGTCGTAGTAGTGCGCCCAGTCGCCGTCCACGAGCCGGTAGTAGGAGGCGTTGTCGATGCCGCGGAAGGAGAGGGTCGGTCCCTTCTCGTTGCCCTCGGCGGTGTGGTTGTAGACCACGTCGAGGATCACTTCGAGGCCGGCCGCGTGCAGCGCCTTCACCATGGCCTTGAACTCGCTCACCTGTTCACCGCGGGCGCCCCGGGCGGCATAGCCGTTGTGCGGGGCGAAGAAGCCGATGGTGTTGTAGCCCCAGTAGTTGGACAGGCCCCGGTCGGTCAGGACGCCGTCCTGGACGTACTGGTGGACGGGCATCAGCTCGACCGCCGTCACGCCCAGCGAGGTGAGGTGCCCGGTCACCGCGGGATGGGCGAGCCCGGCGTAGGTGCCGCGCAGGTCGGGCGGGACGTCGGGGTGGGTGCGGGTCAGGCCCCGCACATGGGCCTCGTAGACGACCGTGTCAGCGTAGGGGCGGCGCAGCGGCTCGTCGTCGCCCCAGTCGAAGGCGGGGTCGGTGACCACGCCGAGCAGGGTGTGGCCGGCGCTGTCCGCCGGGTCGGGCCGGTCGCCGGCCCGTTCGAAGAGGGCGGCGTGGTTGTCGATCTGGCCGTCGACGGCCCGCGCGTAGGGGTCCAGGAGCAGTTTCGCGGGATTGCAGCGGTCGCCGGAGGACGGGTTCCACGGTCCGTGCACCCGGAAGCCGTAGCGCTGCCCGGGGCCGGTCCCGGGCAGATAGGCGTGCCAGACGAAGCCGTCGACCTCGGTCAGGGGGACGGTCCGGGCGGCGCCGTCGTCGTCCACGAGGACGAGTTCGACACGTTCGGCGACCTCGCTGAACAGCGCGAAGTTGGTTCCCTGTCCGTCGAAGTCGGCGCCCAGCGGGTAGGGGCGCCCGCTCCAGGCGGGCACCCCTGCGCTCCGGCGCGTGCGGCTGGGGCGCTGGCTCACCGGGCGGCCTCCAGGACGCGCTCCTCGTCCGCCTGGGCGGCCACGTCGGCCATGATGAGGGTGCGGGGCACCTGAAGCCCCTCCCGCAGGCTGGGGGACGGCGCGGTGGGCACGCGGGGCACGCGCTCGCCGGCGCGAGCCCGCTGGGAGAACCAGATGACCTTGCTGCCGGTGCCGGTGGCGCAGCAGCCCCAGCCGTCGCTCATGGCGGCGATGCGCTCCAGACAGGCGCGCAGGTCGAGGTCGGGGCGCAGCTGGCGGTCGTCGCCGCCGATCGCGGTGATCAGATGCTGGCCGTTCCACCACATCTCGATCGAGGTGTGCTTGTCCTGCGCGTGTTCGTCGATGGCCTTCAGCAGCATCTCGGCCCCGCGACAGACGGGCTCGACGAGCGTGTCGAGGTCCCAGTACGTCAGGTGGGCGGCCAGGATGCGCCTGACCTGTCCGACACGTTCCGCACTGACGTCCACGTCGAGGTGGTAGTAGCAGGGGACTGCGGTCTTCATCGTCGTTCGCTCCTCACCGGCGAGAGGCTCACACTCCTCCCCGGCCCGACGGGCCGGGGTCCCCGACACGAAGCGTGAGCGGTAATCGCTTCAGAGTCACAACCACAGTGGGGCTGCTACGCCATTCGTGCAACACGAGGGCACCACAACCAAGATCCAACAGGACGTTGGGTGATGCGCCGTGCACCATAAGTGAAGGCCTCGGGAGGTTGGACGTTTTCGCACCTCTGCGGAAAGGGCCGACCCGCTCGTCTCGAGCGGCGTACCTCGTGAACTCCCGAAAGGTGAACAGCGCCATGCTGCAACCAGCGAAGACCGAAGTCGCCAGAACCCTGCGCGGTTACCGGGCCTGGGAGCGGGCCATGCTCGCGCATCCCGCCGACCGCTCGGCACGGGCCGCCTTCGAGGACTGCGGCTACACCCTGTGCGTACTGATGGGCAAGCGCTGCGCACGGGAGGCGGCGGACGCCGCCGAGCAGTATCTGCGGGCCGCCGCCGACGGCCGCCTGCGCGAGCGCAGGGGGTCCGGCCGCAGGAGCGGCGTCGCCCGGCTCTCGGTGACCTCGTCGCTTCCGCGCCTGCCCGCGGAGACGTAGCACCCCGCGCCAGCGCGGGTCGGCCGCCCAACTCCGGGCGGCCAAAGCCAATTTCAGCTAGCGGAGGTGCAAAGGTGAAGTCCACCAGGGCGATCGGCCGTATCCCGGTCCGGGACGTCGAACCGCGCGTGGAGTGCGGACGGCGGCCGGCGAAAGCCGTGATCGGGGAGACGGTGCGGATCTCCGCGACGGTGTTTCGCGAGGGCCACGACGCCATCGGCGCCAACGTGGTCCTCAAGAACCCGGACGGCGACCGCGGGCCCTGGACGCCGATGCGCGAGCTCGCCCCCGGCACGGACCGCTGGGGCGCCGACGTCACGCTGGACGCCATGGGCCGCTGGACCTACACCGTGGAGGCCTGGAGCGATCCGATCGCCACATGGCGCCGGCAGGCGGACGTGAAGATCCCGGCGGGCATCGACGTCGGTCTGGTGCTGGAGGAGGGGGGCCGGCTCCACGAACGGGCGGCCGCCCGGGCCCCGCGCGGTCCGGAGCGCACCCTGCTGCGGGACGCGGCGAAGAAGCTGCTCGACGACTCGGCCCCGGTGGCCGAGCGCTACGCCGCGGCCCTGACGCCCGAGGTGACCGCGCTGCTCGACCGGCGGCCGCTGCGCGAGCTGGTCACGGCCTCCGATCCGCTGCCGCTGCTGGTGGAGCGGGAGCGGGCCCTGTACGGGTCCTGGTACGAGTTCTTCCCGCGTTCCGAGGGGACTCCCGAGCGCCCGCACGGCACGTTCCGCACCGCCGCGCGCCGGCTGCCGGCCATCGCGAAGATGGGCTTCGACGTCGTCTACCTCCCGCCGATCCACCCGATCGGCACGACGTTCCGCAAGGGCCGCAACAACACGTTGAACGCCGGGCCGGACGATGTGGGCGTGCCGTGGGCGATCGGCTCGCCGGAGGGCGGCCACGACGCCGTCCACCCCGATCTGGGCACGCTGGAGGACTTCGCCGACTTCGTGGAGCGGGCGCGCGAACTGGGGCTGGAGATCGCCCTCGACTTCGCCCTGCAGTGCTCCCCCGACCACCCCTGGGTGCACAAGCACTCCGAGTGGTTCCACCACCGGCCCGACGGGACGATCGCCTACGCGGAGAACCCGCCGAAGAAGTACCAGGACATCTACCCGATCGCCTTCGACGCCGACATGAAGGGCCTCGTCGCCGAGACCGTCCGGGTGCTGCGGCACTGGATGTCCTACGGGGTGCGGATCTTCCGCGTGGACAACCCGCACACCAAGCCGGTCGTGTTCTGGGAGCGGGTCATCGCGGACGTCAACCGCACCGACCCCGACGTGATCTTCCTGGCCGAGGCCTTCACCCGCCCCGCGATGATGCACACGCTCGCCCAGATCGGCTTCCAGCAGTCGTACACCTACTTCACCTGGCGCACCACCAAGGAAGAGCTGACCGACTACCTCACCGAACTCTCGGGGGAGGCCGCCTCGTACATGCGGCCCAACCTCTTCGCCAACACCCCGGACATCCTGCACGCCTATCTGCAGCACGGCGGCCGGCCCGCCTTCGAGATCCGGGCCGTCCTGGCCGCGACCCTCTCCCCCACCTGGGGCCTGTACAGCGGCTACGAGCTGTGCGAGAACACCCCCTTGCGGGAGGGCGGCGAGGAGTACCTGGACTCGGAGAAGTACCAGCTCAAGCCCCGTGACTGGGAGGCGGCCGAGCGCGAGGGCCGCAGCCTGGCCCCGCTGATCACCAAGCTCAACGAGATCCGGCGGGCCAATCCGGCCCTGCACCGGCTGCGCAATCTGCGCTTCCACGGCACGGACAACCCCTCCGTCATCGCGTACAGCAAGCGGGCGGGGTCGAACACGGTTCTGGTGGTCGTCAACCTCGACCCCCACCACACCCAGGAGGCGACGGTGTCGTTGGACATGCCGCAACTCGGCCTGGACGACGGTGCAGCCCTGTCCGTGCGCGACGAACTGACGGGCGAGACCTACGCCTGGAGCAGGACGAACTACGTGCGCCTGGAGCCCGGCCGGACGCCCGCCCACGTGTTCCACGTCCGGTGATCCGCATCACCGCCGATCGGAGGCTCCAGAGCGCCATGACCGTCAACTCCCCTGTTCCGGACACCTTCGAGGACACGCCCGCCAAGGACCGCGACCCCGAGTGGTTCAAGCGCGCCGTCTTCTACGAGGTCCTCGTCCGCTCCTTCCAGGACAGCAACGGCGACGGCGTCGGCGACCTCAAGGGCATCACCGCCAAACTCGACTACCTGCAATGGCTCGGGGTCGACTGCCTCTGGCTGCCGCCCTTCTTCCAGTCGCCCCTGCGCGACGGCGGATACGACGTGTCCGACTACACGGCCGTCCTCCCCGAGTTCGGCGACCTGGCCGACTTCGTCGAGTTCGTCGACGCCGCCCACCAACGCGGCATGCGCGTCATCATCGACTTCGTGATGAACCACACCAGCGACCAGCACCCGTGGTTCCAGGAATCGAGGAAGGACCCCGACGGACCCTACGGCGACTACTACATGTGGGCCGACGACGACAAGCAGTACGGCGACGCCCGCATCATCTTCGTCGACACCGAGGTCTCCAACTGGACCTTCGACCCGGTCCGCAAGCAGTACTTCTTCCACCGCTTCTTCTCCCACCAGCCGGACCTCAACTACGAGAACCCGGCCGTCCAGGAGGAGATCCTGGCCGCTCTCCGCTTCTGGCTGGACCTCGGCATCGACGGCTTCCGCCTCGACGCCGTGCCCTACCTCTACGCGGCCGAGGGCACCAACTGCGAGAACCTCCCGGCCACACACGCCTTCCTGAAGCGGGTGCGGCGTGACGTCGACGCGCACTATCCGGACACGGTGATCCTGGCGGAGGCCAACCAGTGGCCCGAGGACGTCGTCGACTACTTCGGCGACTACGCCTCCGGCGGCGACGAGTGCCACATGGCGTTCCACTTCCCCGTCATGCCCCGCATCTTCATGGCCGTCCGCCGCGAGTCGCGCCACCCCGTCTCCGAGATCCTCGCCAAGACCCCCGCGATCCCCGCGAACTGCCAATGGGGCATCTTCCTGCGCAACCACGACGAGCTCACCCTCGAGATGGTCACCGACGAGGAACGCGACTACATGTACGCCGAATACGCGAAAGACCCGCGTATGCGCGCCAACATCGGCATCCGCCGCCGCCTCGCGCCCCTCCTCGACAACGACCGCAACCAGATCGAGCTCTTCACCGCCCTGCTGCTCTCCCTGCCCGGCTCGCCGATCCTCTACTACGGCGACGAGATCGGCATGGGCGACAACATCTGGCTCGGCGACCGCGACGCCGTGCGCACCCCCATGCAGTGGACCCCCGACCGCAACGCCGGCTTCTCCTCCTGCGACCCCGGCCGGCTCTCCCTGCCCACCATCATGGACCCCGTCTACGGCTACCAGGTCACCAACGTCGAGGCGTCCATGTCGTCGCCCTCCTCGCTCCTGCACTGGACCCGCCGCATGATCGAGATCCGCAAACAGAACCACGCCTTCGGCCTGGGCACCTACACCGAACTGCCCTCCTCCAACCCCGCCGTCCTCGCCTTCCTGCGCGAACACGAGGACGACCTGGTGCTGTGCGTGCACAACTTCTCACGCTTCGCACAGCCCACCGA
>NZ_BEWA01000015.1 GCF_003112535.1 Streptomyces rishiriensis
TGCGTCTCCTCGGACTTCCGCACCCGCACCCTGCGTCGGCACCTGGACGCCACCGTCGCCGCCGCCCTCCAGGCCCAGAACGGGAGGCAGGCATGAAGCGCAAAGTCGGCTACACCTGGCGGCTGCGTGAGCTGATGGCCCAGCGCCACATCTTCACCGCGACCGAGCTTGTGCCGCTGCTGCGCGAACGCGGCATCGATCTGTCCGCCTCCCAGGTCCACCGCATGGTCTCCGGGACGCCTGAGAGGCTGTCGCTAAAAGTCCTGTCCGCGCTCTGCGACATTCTGGCCTGCACCCCGGCCGACCTGGTGGCCACCACCGCCGAGAACGCCGGCGTCCGCAAGACCGCCACCGGCGACCTGCCCACCCCGCCCGCAAACCTCGCGAAGCTCCGGCCTCGCGCGGCCCGCATCCTGCCCGACGCATGAGCCGCCCCTACGCCACCGACGAGCAGTACGAACGCTGGTTCATGGCCGAGTGCTGCCGCTGCGGCCAGCGTAGACACAAGGCCGGCACCTGGCCGGACGGATACGTCTGCCGGACCTGCTCGGACCGCGCGGTGCGAACACGAGGCACCTGCCCCGGATGCGGCCAGGACCGGGCCCTCCCCGGGCACCACCCTGTCGACGGCTCCGCGATCTGCACGACCTGCGCCGGCTTCTCCCAGACCTTCGACTGCTCGCGCTGCGGTTTCGAGGGCAAACTCCTGGGCGGCCGGCTCTGCGAACGCTGCACACTCACCGACCGGCTGACCGTCCTCCTGGACGACGGCACCGGCCGCATCCGTCCCGCGCTGACACCCTTGTTCAACCTGCTGGTGGCCATGGACGAGCCGAGAAGCGGCCTGGCCTGGCTGGCGATGCGCCGCGGCCAGCCGGGAAACGCCTCCCAGATGCTGCGGCGGCTCGGTCTCGGACAGCTACCTCTGACCCACGACGCCTTCCACGAACTCCAGCCCTGGCGGGCAGCGGCTCACCTGGAAGAGCTCCTGATGGCCAGCGGAGTCCTGCCCGCCGTCGACAAGTACATCTGCTCCTTCCAGCGATGGCTGCCCGGCCACCTGGCCCACATCTCCGATCCCGAGCACGTCAAGACGATCAAGCTCTTCGCGACCTGGCACGTCCTTCCCCACCTACGGGGCCGGGCCGATCGAAGCCACATCACGCCGAGCATCCGCCGCTTCGCGGCCGAGCAGATCAAGCACGCGACCACTTTCCTGCACTGGCTCAGCGCCCGAGGCAGCTCTCTCTCGTCCTGCGGCCAGCTCGACATCGACGCCTGGTTCGCCGAGAACACCGAACACGGCCGCACCTGCCTGAGGGCCTTCCTCAACTGGGCCATGCAGAGCCGCCGCTGCCCACGCTCCCTGTCCGTCCCCACCATGAAGATCTCCCGACGACCCGCGCTGAGCGAGGACGCACGGCTGGCCGCTCTCGGCCGGCTGCTGAGCGACGCAGACGCACCGATGGGCCTGCGTGTTGCCGGCGTCATCGTCCTCCTCTACGCGCAACCCCTCACCCGGATCGTCCACCTGACAGTCGACGACGTGCTCCACGATGGAGAGACCACCCTTCTGCAGCTCGGGGAACCCGCCTCCCCCGTCCCCGCATCAGTCGCAGCCCTGCTGCTGGCATACATCGCGGACCGCGACAACATGAACACCGCCACCAACCAGGCATCCCGCTGGCTCTTCCCCGGCCGCCGGGCCGGACGGCCGGCCCGCCCCGACCACCTGTCCGCACGCCTGGGCGAGATCGGTGTCCCGGTCGCCGCGGCCCGCGGCGCCGCCATCCGACAACAACTCCTCGAACTGCCCGCCCCCGTCGTCGCGGACGCCCTCGGCTACCACGACAAGACCACCAGCCGTCTCCTCAGAGAGAGCGGCGGGACCTGGAGCCGATACGCCGCAGGCGACCACCTACGGTCACCATCCGGCTGGGCTCCCCATCGAGTCACCGACGGTTGAAGCTCAGATCATGTCCTGGGCCAGCTGTGGGTAGCCGATCTCAGCGATGTCCTCGGCCAGGTCTGCGAGGGTGACCTCTGCGTTCAGCGATGACACGAGCTTCTGGCTCAGCAGCCGCAAGGCATACACGTCGCGCACCGCTTCCAGGTCGACGGGAACCTCGTAGTAGTCCTCGGCGAAGCGCTGGAACGCTTCAGGCGAGCGGTCGACCAGGAGCTCGAACAGGCCCGTTGCCCCGTCGGGGTCGGAATACTCGGCGGGGAAGTCGATCACGCCGTGCCGCCACCGATCATCCGTTGCCTTCCGCCACAGGCAGGCCGTCACAACGGGGACGTCGTCCTCGTCGGTGAACGCCGGCTCTTCGACGAAGGGCTTGAAGACCTCCGGAACCTCGTCGATCACTCCCGGCCAGGGATCGCCATCGTTGGCGTATGGGCTCATCGGTGCTTCGTGGTCGAAGCCGCGGACGTAGGCCCCGGCCGCCGAGAACACGATGGAGTACTCGTCCCCCGACCCGTTGCGCATCGAGGCCATCTCCTCGCTGTCGGCCCAGCCGGCGTTGAAGGAGTAATACCGGCCTTCCCAGTCCGGGCTCAGGATTGCGTCGAGCATCGCCAGTGAGCGGCACAGGTTCCGCAGGTCAGCGATCGAAGGGAGCTGGCGAGCTACGTTATAGACAGTCACGTGCTCATCCAACCGGATGCCTCTGACACCCAGAATCTCCCCTCAAGGGCTGTCACGCTCAGTAGCAGTGCCGGAGTCAGGCGTGTGAACTCGCGACGGTTGAATACGAGAGCCCACCAGTACCAAGGCCGTCCTCGAACAGCACCTTCGCCGCCCGCGCGAGCACCCGTGACGCCCTCTCTAGCTGCGGCAGCGTCGACAGCCGCTCCTTCTCCGTCTTCCGCTTCGCCGAGTTCAGCAGCCGGGTGGCCATCAGGACCTGGAACAGGTCCAGGGCCTCGTCGATCGCCTTCGCCTCCAGGTGCCGCATCACCGCGGTCAGCATCGCCGTGCGCTTGGGCTCCGCCGCCCGCTCCAGCAGCGGCGCCTTCGACCCCAGCGCGTACCGGGCCAGCGCCGCCATCCGGTTCGGCGGGATCTGCGACAGCCTCAGCCGACCGAGCCGGTACGCGCCGATCTCGTCCACCCGCTCCAGCGCACGGGCGAACGCTGTGCCCGTCGTCCGCGTCGGCGGCCGGCGCAGCCGCTCCAGCTCCGAGAACCGCGAGCCCTCCGGCGTCTTCAGCGTCGCCACCAGGTCCCCGGGCAGCGCCGGGTCCGCGCGCCGGGCGGCGCCCGCGACCGTGGCGTGCAGCTGCTTGTCCGCGACCCTCCGCACCTCCGACACCTGCCGGGCCAGCACCGACACCCCGGGCAGCAGCACCCGGTTGCGGCGCAGCCAGCCCACCGCGTGGTCGAACAGCGCCTTCGGGCCCTCGGCGTGCGTCCACGCCCGGCTATTCAGGAACGTGCGGAACCGCCGGGACCACTCCGCATCGTCGTACTCGTGGTACTCGTAGGCGTCCCGGATCTCCCACGCGTGCTCGTACGCCGTCTTCGGCCGCTCGGTGTATCGCTTCACCACCGACGGGTCCTCAACGCCGAGCTGCGCGGCCAGGTGCTCGACCACCGGCCACGGCGCATCCAGCGGGTCGTCCGGGAGGAACCGGCCGATGTAGCGCACCGTGCACATCTGGAGGGCGAAGCCGAGCTGGTGGTACGTCGAGCGTCGCCGGGCGATCAGATCGCGGTCGACGTCGTCCAGGAAGAAGAACCGCTCCAGCTCGGGGCGGGTCGGCTCCTCGGCGAACTTCCCGTACGCCTCGGCCTGCTCATCAGTCAGAAACTCCACCGGCACGAGCGGACCGTAGCCAGCCCCGGCACCCGCCCGGCGATCTTTCCACGAACCCCAGCGGAGCCACTGGCCGGTGTACTGGCCGACCATGATCAATCTCAGCGCCAACCGCTGTACCGATGTTCCCCGAGGCCGATTACGAAGGTGGCCAATGACCTCATCGACGAGGGGTGGGAGGTGGACCCGGTGGACCTGGCCACCGTCACCCCGTACATCACCAGCAAGACCCGCCGCTTCGGTACCTGGCACCTTGACATGGAGCCGCCCGAGAACGAAGCGGTAGGGCGGCTGCGGATGGCCGCGTGACGGTGTGGTCCGTTCCATGAACTGCGCCAGTGCAGCCGAAAGGGCACCCGAGCTCCAATGGCGCGCTCTGCAACCACTTTGTCGAAGACGGCCCGCAGCTTTGGCTCACTGTTGGGCAGCTGCTTGTCGAAGACCTTATTGCCGGCCGGGATGAGTCCGTGGCCATTGGTGAGCGGTCTTGCGGACGTCCATCCCGAGGAGGACGCTCATGTGGCCGATGTCGGCATCGTGCTCCCAACTGCTTCGGTGTGGTACTGGCCAGGGAGTTGGAGCCGGCCCTGGTGGCGAAACACCCGGCCGTGGATGCACTCGGTCTTGATCAGCATGATCGCGGTCGGGACGGCCATCGGGCCTTGGCGAAGTGCGTAGGCCGGTGATCACGCCTAACGTGGAAAGGGCGAACAGTGCAAGAGGCCCTAAACGGTGTTGTGTTGCGTGCACTGCCGAAGGGTACCGGCCTTCGCCTCCGAGGTCGGGATACTCGCGCGCTTCGGCCGCGCTCACGCCGACCCGTCCGACCGACGAAGCCTCGACGGCAGGGACGTTCCGATGGACATCGAAAACATGAAAGCCGCACAGCGCATCAATGCCGGCCAGGCGGTCCGCACCACAGGATCACGCACCGTCACCCCTGCTACTGCCGAGGCCGAGAAGTTTCATACCAGTCCGTTCTTCGGGGTTGCGCTGGAAACGGCGTTGCGTGCCAACGACCCCGTCAAAGTTCAAGTAAGTGGTCTTTTCACCCTTCGCAGCCTGGGCCCCGAGGTAGGTTCGGTCCCTAGGTTCGGCGCGGTTGGCATCAACAGTTCGGGACAGCTCGTCCGCGCTGCAAGTAAGGAATGCGTGAGCGCTCCGAACTGGATCGGCGACTGCGATGCTTCAGGCACGGTGACAATCCGCCCCCGCCGCGACACGCGCTTGAACGTGCTCGACTTCGGAGCAGTGGGAAACGGCAAAACCGACGAAAACGCCGACGACGCGGACGCGATCCAAAGCGCCCTGGACTGCGCGATGCGACTCGGCACTACCGACGGCAGTGTCGTCTACCTCCCGCCGGGAGAATACCGCATTAAGAAGCCTCTCGTTATCTCAAACGGTTGCATTCTGGAGGGGGCCGGCCTTGCCTATCATGACGAAACCAGTCGCATACTCGCAGATGTCGAATCCGGAAATTTCAACCTCTCTGTCTCGACTAAAATCGGTGAAGTCGGCGGGGGGACAGTGCGGGAGACCGTTTATTGCGCAATTGCCCTGGTGGGCTATGGGACCGGATTGGCCATGAGGCCCCCTCGCGGGCGGGCGGACTATGCCGTGCTTCGTCAGCTCGCCCTCCATTCGATCCCCGCTCAAGGGATGCCTGTCGCCACCCTCCAGGCTCCGCAGATGGATGGCATACGGGTTATGGCGACCGGCGCATGCATTGAGAGAATGAGCGTTGTCAGTTTCAGGCGTAACGGAATAGAGATATCCTCAAGTGAGATCGCACCGGTGGTTAACGCCAGCGGCGTGCAGATACGTGATTGCCGCCTTACCAGCAATGGCCAAAATGGGCTCGACATCGGCAGCCTTGGCAACGACAACGCCAGTACCATACTAGTTACGAACGTTGATGCCTCATCAAATGGGCGTGATGGAATTTGCGACAATTCGCGCTTGGGCTGCACCTTCGTTTCGTGTCACACTGCAGCAAACAAACACCGAAACATCAGCTGTGAACGCCCGAGTAGTTCCTACTCCGTATACCTCGGCTGCTACGCCGAGATTGATGCACCAGCGGTATTCAAGGGGCCCATCGCTGTAGTCGGAGGGGACATGGACATCACCCCCGACTCAACGTACTGGGGTTACGGCCCCGTCCGTGGAGGCCATGGACCCTCTGCTTTGAAAGTCCTAAATAACTCTTCCAAAGTGCAATATTATCGGGCCGTCGACGGTGGGATCGATATAGATAAGGGCGAGCAGACGACGCCGCCCCCGCCCGCACCAGGCGAACCAACCCCAAAGGCGCTAGGATACCTATTTGAAGCAAAAGTCGGCGGGCGTACTCTCGGAAAGAGTTTGGCAAACCCGACCGGTATGCCTGGTGAATGGTTCACGGAGGTCCCAACGTTCGGGGGCTTGACACAAGATGGCACAAAAGATGACGGTGTGACATGGGAATGCTTGGGCCCATGCCCGCCTAGCGTCGTAACGTCCAACACCCTCGGACATAATCTGGATCCCGCGATCATTCAGGATATTCAGTCTATGATGGTGGACGGCAAGTTGCAACCCGTCGACGGAGATTCACTCTTCCGTACCCAAGTCCAGGTATCTCGGGATCCTGATGACCCTCGTATCGGCAGGATTGAAACGTCCCTTCTGAGTGCTGGGCAGCCTTTCCATACGTACTATCAAACCGCGTACGGAAACGGTCCGCGTCCCGGCGCGCTGATGCTTCCGGAAGCCTGGATTGGACAATTTGATCACGGTGAGCGGCGAATCGGTGTTGTTTATAGCGGAAATCCGTACACTACTAGTGTGGGTAGCTGCAACTTCTACAGCCCGGGTGATCTAATTCTCAATGCTTACAATGATGCAACGCGCCAAGGCCCGATCGGGTGGGCGGTGGCGGCTGCGTGTGGACGGGGGTCAGAGGGTCATTGTCATCCCTGGGTTCCCGGGGAGCACTACAGCATAGGGCAAACCGTCAAGCCGAGGCACCCCACGCCCGCCAATGGCTTCTTGTATCGACTGAAGGCGTACAGGAAGGACGGATTGAACCCGCGCCCGTTGAACCCGCACCTCAACGTCTCCGGTCAAAGTGAGCCGCGCTGGAGCCAAACTGTTGGTGATACGACTGAGGACAAATGCCTAGAGTGGCAGACGCTCTATGACTTGGATGATCCCGCAAACAAAAAGTACCTTGAACCGATTCCACAGTGCGTGCCAGATCAGACGGACTCGCACGCGTTGGACATTGACCATCTGAGGGCTGATTTCAACGCACTTCTTGCCAAGCTGAGAGCGGCGCACCTGTTGGGAGAGTAAGCGGAGGTGGACGGAGCTGATACCGGGGATGCCGCATATCATCGACTCCGCCATTGAGTGAGCTGAGCGTGGTGGACGTTGATGGCACAGCGGGCCAGTGGCACTTCCGAGGCGGAGCGTGTTCCAGCATGATTCTTGTGTCGCCAACTATGCGAGCACACACCCGTCGTGACGGTATGACACCGTGCAGGGAACGCGTGAGCGGCGGTTCTGCTTACCGGACCTCTCACACCTGTTGGCTCGTCAGGGTGGTGCCGCAGTAAATACCGGATTTACTGCGGCAGAGCCTCTACCGTGATCACCACGACCTGCGGCGGGGTGTTCCGGCCACCGGGGTGAGGTGTACGCATTTACTGCGGCAGCGCTGAGTGGGACGGGGCGGGCGTGACAATCGAACCAGTGGCCGAACTCGGGGCCGGGGGCGTGCTTCGGTTGCCGCGCGCCCGGGTGGTGCCGCTGTCCGCCCCGGCGGCGTCGTACACCGCGGCGGTCGAGCGGTATCTCACCGGCGCGGGCATCGCGAAGTCCTCCGCGCGGATCTACCGGATCTCGCTGACGACGTGGGGGTGGATGCTCACCGGCGAACCCGCGCCGACCGGACCCGCCCGCCGGGGCGCGAAGCCGCCCGTCTTCCTTGTCGCGGCGATCGACGACCCGGCGCTGCCGGAGGTGCTGGCCGAACTGGCGACGGCGCGGGCGGACGAGATGGACGCCGACACCGTCAACCGCGAGCTGTCCATCGCGCGCAAGGCGATCGGCTGGTGGCAGCGCCAGGGCTGGATCGAAGGCGATCCCACGATCGGCATCGAGCGGCGGCCGGCGCCGCCGGACCGCACCAAGGCCCTGGCGGAGAATCAGATCGCTGCCCTGTGGCGCCTGGACGTCGCACTGCGTGAGAAGACGTTCTGGAAGATGCTCTACGAGTCCGCCGCACGGGCCGACGAGGTGCTGTGCCTCAACGTGGAAGACCTGTACCCGCAGGACAAGCGCGGCAAGATCACCGCCAAGGGCGGCGCGACCGAGTGGATCCACTGGCAGTCCGGCGCCGCCCAGCTCCTGCCCCGCCTGATCGCCGGCCGCACCCGCGGGCCCCTGTTCCTTACCGGTCGCAAGGCCCCAGCCGGAACCGCGACGCTGGACGTGTGCGAGGAGACCAGCCGGGCCCGGCTCTCCTACCGCCGGGGGGAGGAGATCTTCGAGGAGTCCACCCGGCTGCTGGCGAACCCGCTTGCCCGGCCCGAGGACGTCGAGGACCCGGCGGGATGGATATTGCACCGGCTCAGGCACAGTGCGTTGACGCACGACGCGGAGAACGGCACGTCCACGCCGATGCTGCTGGCCCGCTCCCGCCACGCCTCCGTACGGTCCCTGGAACGCTACGCTCGCCCCGGCGTCGACGCGGTCGCCCGGCACGTCGCTGAGCGCGACCCCGCTGCCCGCCGTCGGGGTTGACCCCTACGGCACGTTTCTGGCGTATTCCGGCTGCCCTCCAACCAGACCACCGGGTGCGCGCCCCACCTGCCCGGCCGGCCCAGGAGCGCCAGTCCGCCAGGAGTTCGAGTACAGCGCCGATACGGCACCGCCTCGATCGTCCTCCGCGGCCGTTCTGCGGCAAACAGTCCTTGAGTCTCCGGTGACGGGAGACGTCACGACCTCGTCCCGCCCTCCGAGGCGAAGCGCCGCGCGGCCGGATCGACACCGTCGCCCAGCACTGACGCGATCATGGGGTCCTTCGCCGAGTCGCAGCTCGGCGTCGGCGGCGCGGTCAACGACACCTCGCCGGAGCGGGGCGGCTCGCTCGGCATCGCGCTCCTGGGGTCGCTGCTGGGGACGTCGCACTTCTCGCACCTCGCAAACGCCACCTCTGGCAGCGGCCTGTCGGCGAGCGCGCTGGAGACCGCGCTGGGCTCGGTCGGCGGCGGCTATCAGGTCGCCGCGGCCATCGCCGGCCGGGCCCAGCAGTTCGCCGCGCAGGCCCCCCAGACCGACGACGACGCCCAGCTGAAGGCCCACGCCGGGCGACTCGCCCAGGGCGCCTGTGGACATCCCACCGAGTTCGCCAACCCCTGCCCCACGCAGTCCTCCGGCTCGGACTTCGCCTGCAGGCTGCACACCACCGACCACGAAAAAGCGCTCGTGGAGGCGTACCAGCAAGGCCTTGGAGAAACCACCCGCAGAGGCCGGGAGCGATCGTCAAGACCTGTGGATCCGCTGAAGGAAAATCGGGTTGCCGTTCCCGCGTAGCAGGCCGAACGATTGTGCCTTGTGACGACTGTTGAGGAGAAGCCGCTGTTCGATGCGGCCAGGCCGGTCGCGTTGGTGACCGGCGTCGGCCGGTCCGTCGGGATCGGTGCGGGGATCGCTCGCCGACTCGCCGAGGCAGGCTGGAACGTCGCCTTCACGTACTGGACGCCGTACGACGCGCGCATGGCCCGGGGCATCGAGATCGACGCCGCGGCCACCATCGCCAAGGACCTGGAGGAACGGGCCGCCGACACGGTGGCGGTCGAAGCGGACCGAACTCGCCCACCTCGGGATCACTGCCAACGTGATCAACCCGGGCCCGGTGGACACCGGATGGATGTCCGACGACATCCGCGACCATGTGCTGCGCCGGACACCCCTGGGGCGTATCGGCGGCCCGCAGGACACCGCGCACCTGGTGGAGTTCCTGTGCTCACCGCAGGGCCAGTGGATCAACGGCCAGCTGCTGAAGAGCAACGGCGGTCTCGGCGGCTGATGAGACGGCCCGACTACGCCGCCTCCGGCGGCTTGACGAGGAGAACCCGAAGGCCTCCTCGCCCCGCACGGCTGTCCGTACTCGGCTGTGGCCTGGTCGTGCAGGCGCCCAGCGGCCCGGGTGACGTCGTCAGCCGGCCAGAGCCTGCTCGACAGTGGGGTGACAGGGGATGACGGCGTCGATGCCGACCAGCTGCAGAACGTGCAGGACGGGCTTCTGGGCCCCTGCGATGCGTACCCACCCGCCTGCGCCGCTCACCTGCCGGTGGGCGGCGACGAAGACGTTGATGCCGCTGGAGTCCATGAAGGTGACCTCGCTGAGGTCCGCGACGATCCGCGTCGGCGCTGCGGCGTTCTCGATGCGGAGTGCTGCGCTGAGCTGATCTTTGACGTCGTCGTCGATCTCGCCCCGCAGGACCACGACACGGATACCCTCGACCGTGCGCTGCCGGGCAGAAAGCCGGACCGGCCGGTCCGCGTTCTCGATGTGGCTCACCGTTTCCTCGACTGCGTTCAGGCCCGTGACGGGCGGGGCGTGCGCGGTGATTCTGCCCCGCCGTCGCGTCCCGATGCATCGGGCGGCTGTGCCGAACCCCTACGTCATGTGGTGGCGGGGATCGGGGTACTGGACGTCGGGTGAACGGGAAGTGAGGGCGAAGGCGAGTGGGATCCGAAGCCGACGGTGACGGCGGTAGTGCCCCGGATGAGTTCCTGATGCGGGCCGGCTATGCCCTGGGCGGAGACGACGGCTGCATCGCAGACGCCCGGCGCCACGCCGCGGCCTTTCTCCGCCAGGCCGGCGATACCCATCGTCTGCCGGTCTCCGCACGTGCGAAGGACCTCACCCAGCCGGTGGTGCGCGAGCTGGTCACCAACGCCCGCAAGTACGCGCCCGGCCCGGTCCTGATGGAGCTGCGCGTCAGCACCCGCGCCGTCGACGTCGTCGTGTGGGACAGCGAACCCATGGTTCCCGCCGTCCGGGCCGCCGATCCGGACAGAGTCGGGCAGCACGGCCTGGAGATCGTCAAGGCCGTCGCCGAGGAGCTGTTCATGGAGCAGCAGCCGGTCGGCAAGCGCATCACGGCCCGCCTCGCCCTGTCCGACGCCTCCTGCGACGCCGTGACGAGCGGCAGCCGGAACTGACCCCGTACCCCCGCCGCGCACAAGCCGGGGCCGAGGCTCCACCTGTGGTCGGGAAACCGTAGCGGCGGCCCCGGAGGCGGCATCCGGGATCGTCGTAGGGGGGACAGGTACGCAGGCAGTCCCGAACGCCAGGGCCCGACCGCTTGGATTTTCGCGGGTCAGCGCACCCTTCCGCGGGGTTTCAGCGGCACCGGCGGCAGCTCCGGGGCGGGCAGCGGACCGCCGTCGTAGCCGATCACCTCGCCGAATCGCGTCCCCTGCATCCAGTCCGCGCGGGCCTGTTCGATCTCGGCCTGGGTACGGCCGACGAAGTTCCACCACATGACGAGCTCCTCCTCGAACGGCTCGCCGCCGAGCAGCATCAGGCCCGCGTCCGACTCGGCCCGCAGAGGCAGTTCGGTGCGGCCGCAGCCGAGGTAGAGCATGGAGCCGGGGAGGACGGGGACGCCGTCGACGTGCACCTCGCCGGACATCGACAGGACGCCGTACTCGAAGTCGGGCACCAGCGGCAGCCGGACGTCGGCGCCCCGGGCGAGGGCGAGGTCGGCGCCCACGATGGGGGTGTACGCCGTTCCCGGCGACGTGGAGCCGTCGAGGTCGCCGAGGAGCACCGTGGCGGTGAGGCCGGGCGCGGTGACCGTGGGCAGGTCGGCATGGTGCTCGAAGCGGGGGTCGGTGTGCCGGTGCGCGTCCGGCAGCGCCACCCAGAGCTGTGCGCCGTGCAGGAGGCGGGCGTGCGCCCGCGGACTCTCCTCGGAATGGCTGATGGCGCGCCCGGAGGTCATCAGCCCGAGCTCCCGGGGCCGGATGGTCTGCAGGCTGCCGGTCGAGTCGCGGTGCAGCACCTCGCCCTCGTGCAGCCAGCTGACGGTCTGCAGGCCCATGTGGGGATGCGGCGGGACCTGCATGCCCGGTTCGTCGGCGATGTCGTCGGGGCCGTAGTGGTCGACGAAGGCCCAGGCGCCGATCATGCGCCGGCCGAGATTGGGCAGCAGCCGGCGCACCTCGGTCGACCCGCCGAGTTTCAGGTGGCGGGGGCTCAGCAGCTCGCGGACGGGTTCGGCGACGACGAATCCGCGGCCGCCGCACACACTCGGCACGGGCGAGCGGTCAAGGTTGCTCATGCGGTCAACCTAGCGCTCGTGCGGGGGTGTGTGGGACGGAGGTGGGGTCCGGGCCGGTGTGCCGCCGGATCCGCGGTCGGTCCGGCGGCCGGGCGGCCGGTCCGTCGAGCGGTCACCCGGGTCGAGCGGGTGGCCGGGTCGAGCGGGTGGCCGGGCGGTCGGACAGCCGGGCGGTCAGTCGGTCAGGGCGGCGGCGAGTTCTGTGGTCGCCCGCTTTATGTCGGTGTCCGGCTCGGCCAGAAGCTGGCACAGGACGTCACGCTGGGCGCGGACGGCGTGACGGGCCGCGCGCTCCCACGCCACGTAGTTGTCCGGGTGGTGCAGCAGCTTGGGGTACGCGACGGCGGTGGTCTCCCACTGCCGGGCGTCGGCGATGCTCTTCAGCAGGCGCAGGATCTTCGCGCGGCAGGTGACCTGGGGGAGCCGGGCGAGTTCCCAGAGGAAGGGCACCGTCACCGCCGTGGCCTCCTCCACGACGAATCCGAACTGGCAGATTCTTCGCCTGAGTTGACCGAATGCGGTGTCGGCGCTGTCCGCGTCGCCCCGGGCCAGTGTGGTGAGCAGGAGGGGGATGCCCGCGGCGGATCCGGTGGAGTCCTTGATCTCGGGCCACGGCACGTGTCCCAGGTCCGCGAGGGGTGCGGTTCTCTTCGTGGCAGTCATGTCCGGTGTCTGCTGGGGGTCGGGGATCAGGGCCGGCGCCGGGTCGGCAGCATGGCCCACACGGTCTTGCCCGCCGGGCAGCGGCGGGTCCAGCCCCAGTGCTCGGAGAGGGCCTCGACGATGTGCAGTCCGCGGCCGTGCTCCAGGAGGGCGTCTCCGGTGTGCGGGTAGACGGGCAGGCTGTCGCTCGGATCGGTGACGGCGCACATCAGGTGGGAGCCGCGCAGGGTGAGTCTGAGCCGCACACGCAGCTCGTCCGCCGAGGCGTGCGGGAGTGCGTGCAGCACCGCGTTGGCGGCCAGTTCCGTGACGACGGTGACCGCGTCGTCGCTGCAGTGGTTCAGGGACCAGCAGTCGAGTGTGCGGTGGGTGAAGTCCCGCGCCTGGGCGAACTCCTCACGGCTGCCCCAGAGGTTCAGGGCGGCGGTTCTGGGCGAGTCGCGGACGGAGACGGACTCGTGGCTCCGGAACTGCGCAGGTGATGACACGGGGCATCTCCCTGAGACGACGTCAGGACGGTCGGCCAGAAGTGCGGTTGACGGCATGGCTATTATCCACGCTGAAGAGGTCCTC
This sequence comes from Streptomyces rishiriensis, assembly GCF_003112535.1. Classification (GTDB taxonomy): domain Bacteria; phylum Actinomycetota; class Actinomycetes; order Streptomycetales; family Streptomycetaceae; genus Streptomyces; species Streptomyces rishiriensis. Next base: position 13,403 of record NZ_BEWA01000015.1, read on the forward strand.
GTGCAATTTCACGGGAAATTGCGCGCACGAAGCGAGGAGAGTGCAATGGCGTCAGTGCCGAACGGAGTGCGGGCGAGCTCGCTGGGCGTCCGCTGGCTCAAGAGCAGCCACAGCAACGCCGAGGGCAACTGCGTCGAGGTCGCGGCCCTGGACGGGGGAGGTGTCGCGCTGCGCAACTCCCGTGATCCGGACGGGCCGGCGCTGGTGTACACGCCGGCCGAGGTCGCCGCTTTCGTGGCCGGGGCGAAGGGCGGGGAGTTCGACCATCTGGTGTGAGGCCCGCGTGAAGGCGACGTGAGGGTCCCGGGTGGGCCCGCCGGGCTCGACGGACCGCCGGGGGCGTGGAGGCCCGACGGGGCGCGAGGGTGCTCGACACAGCCTCAATTCCCCTGCCGCGTGCGGCCGGAGGGGTTCGGATGCGATACTGCGGTCTGTCGTCTGCCGGTCCACGGGGAGTCAGGATGTCTGTCGAGTCACCTCGCGTGTCCCGCCTCGAACCGTATCTGAACCGGGCCGAGCCCGCCCCGACCTTGCTGAAAATGCTGGTCGGCGTGCAGTTGGCCGGAATCCGGGAGGACGCCGGCTACTCCCAGGACCAGGCCGCGCGCGCCCTCGGTTTCAGCCCGGCGAAGCTGTCGCGCATCGAGGCGGGCAAGGGGCGAAGGCCTCCAGTCGAGTCCGACGTGCGCGCCCTGCTGTCGCTGTACGGAACCGACGAGCACGAGGCGTCCGTGCTGGTCCAACTGCTGCGGCAGGCGGGTCAGCCGGGGTGGTGGCAGCGCTACGACAAGCGGCTGATGCCCGAGTGGTTCGACCGGCTGGTCGGACTGCAGGAGGCGGCCACGGCGATCCGTACCTTCGAGATCCAGTACGTGCCCGGCCTGTTCCAGACTCCCGCGTACGCGCGTGCCGTCGTGGAGCGCGGTCTCCCGTCGGCGACGTCACGGGAGGTCGAGCGCCGGGTGGAGCTGCGGACCCGGCGTACCGAACTCCTGCGGCGACCGGACCCGCCGCGCGTCTGGGCCGTCCTCGACGAGTCGGTGCTGCTGCGGGTGCTGGGCAGTCGCGAGGTGATGCGCGAGCAGCTCGACCATCTCGTGGAGCTGGCCGCTCTGCCCCATGTCACCGTCCAGGTGGTGCCGTTGGACGTCACGCACGCCTCGGCGCCGGCCATACCGGTCACCTACCTCCGCTTCGCCGGCGTCGATCTGCCCGATGTCGTCTATCTGGAGCAGATCCGCAGCGCCACCTTCCTGGAGGACCGGGACGAGACGGAGGAGTACCGGGTGGCGCTGGACCGGCTGGCCGACGAGGCGCTCAACCCGCGCGACTCCGTGGCGCTGCTGGAGGCGACCGTCCGGCAGCGCTACGCCTCCTGACGACGGGAGGGGCGCGCGACCGGTCCGGGGCGCGCTAGCGCAGGCGGCCGATGCCGCCGAACTCGATCCACTCCTGGGTGAGTTGACGGGGCGCGACCTCGCTGTCGGGCCGCCACGTGGACACCTCGACCAGCCCGGGGTCGAGGATGTCCAGGCCGTCGAAGAGCGCGGCGACGTCCTTCTCCTGGCGCACCCGGCCCCAGTGGCCCTGGGTGGCCTGGTCCATGAAGTCGGTGACGAACTCCCTGACCGCGGGGTCCTCGCTGACGAGCTGGCACATCAGCACGAAGCTTCCGGGGGCGAGGTGTTCGGTCACCCGGCGGACCACCGCCCGCGGCCCGTCGCTGTCGCTGTCGGGGATGCAGTGGAACACGGAGTTGAAGAGCACGGCCACCGGCTGGGAGAAGTCGATCAGGCGCTGGGTCTCCGGGTGGGCGAGGATGGCGTCCGTGTCCCGCATGTCGGCGTGGATGACGGTGGTCCGCTCGTCCTGCTCCAGCAGGGCCCGGCCGTGCACGAGGACCATGGGGTCGTTGTCCACGTAGACGACGTGAGTGCTCGGGTCGATGCGCTGGGCGACCTGGTGCACGTTGTCCTGGGTGGGCAGGCCGGAGCCGTGGTCGAGGAACTGCCGGATGCCGTACTCCTGGCTCAGGGTGCGCACGGCCCGCTGGAGGAAGCGCCGGTTGTTCAGCGCGAGGGCGCGGGTGCTCGGGACGACCTTGTCGAGCTCCTCGCAGGCGGCACGGTCGGCCGCGTAGTTGTCCTTGCCGCCCAGGTAGTGGTCGTACATGCGGGCCGCCGTCGGCACCGCGGAGTCGATCGACGTGGATAACTGCTTGCCAGGCTGCATCTCTTCCCCCGGATCCCCGCTGCGCCACGGACCGGCGCGGCCGACGACCCATCCTAGGGAAACGGCGCTTGACGGCACCACCCCCCTTGATCGACAGCTCCCCGGAGGCGCAGCGCACCCGCCGGCACCTGGACTCTATGTCTAATTGCTGGACTCGTGGTCTAATGACGGTATGGAAGCCACAGAAGCGAGCCAGGACCGGGAAGCCGAGCGGAACGCGATCCTGCGTGCGCTGGCTCCCGTCGTCGAGGGGATCGCGGCGACTTTCGGACCGGTGTGCGAGGTGGTACTGCACGACTACCGGCGACCGGAGCGGTCCGTGGCCGCCGTCGCCGGGTCGGTGACGGGGCGGACCGCCGGGGGCGCGATGAGCGAGATCGGCATGCGGATCCTCGCCCGCGGCGACGACGCCGTCGACGAGCTGAACTACGTCACGCGCACCGGCGCCGGGAAGCTGGTGAAGTCGTCCACGATGGTGCTGCGCGACTCGGCCGGCGCGGTGTTCGGCGCGCTGTGCGTCAACGTGGACGTCACGGAGGTCGACCGGGTGCAGAGCCTGCTGAACGCGCTCGCGGGGACGGCGGGAGCACGGCCCGACCCGCCGGTGACCACGTTCGGCGACGACATCGACTCCGTCGTCGACGCCCTTCTCGACGCCCATCTCGCGCGCCAGGACCAGACCTGGGCCGGACTCGACGGCCCGCGCCGCCTGGCGCTCTTCCGTGGTCTGGACGAACGCGGCGTGTTCGCCGTGCGCCGGGCCGTCGAGCAGATCGCCGCCCGGCTGGGCATCTCCCGCGCCTCCGCCTACCACTACCTGTCCCGGTCCAGAGCCGAGCGCGACGCCGACGGCTCCGACGGCACCCCCGAGGGAGCACACCCGTGACGACCACACCCCTGCCGATCACCCTCGACGACGTGCGCGACGCGGCCGTCCGCCTCAAGGGCGTCGCCCACCGTACGCCCGTCCTGCGCTCCCGGACCCTCGACCGGTCGGTCGGCGCCGAGGTCCTGCTGAAGTGCGAGAACTTCCAGCGCGTCGGCGCCTTCAAGTTCCGCGGCGCGTACAACGCCGCTTCCCGGCTGGCCCCCGGGCAGCTCGCCCGGGGCATCGCCGCGTACTCCTCCGGCAACCACGCCCAGGCCGTCGCGCTGGCCGCGCGGGAGCTCGGCGCCACCGCCGTGATCGTCATGCCCGAGGACGCGCCGCGCTCCAAGCGGGCGGCGACGGAGGCCTACGGCGCCGAGATCGTGACGTACGACCGCTACCGCGGCGACCGGGTGGCCGTCGCCGAGGCGCTCGCCGCCGAGCGGGGCCTGGCGTTGATCCCGCCCTACGAGCACCCGCACGTCATGGCCGGTCAGGGCACCGCCGCGCTGGAACTCCTGGAGGAGGCGGGGGAGCTGGACGTCCTGCTGGCGCCGGTCGGCGGCGGCGGGCTCATCGCCGGCAGCGCGACCGCGGTCAAGGGCCTGGCTCCGGGCATCCGGGTCGTCGGCGTGGAACCGGAGGACGGGGACGACACCAAGCGGTCGCTGGAGGCGGGGCGGCGCATCGAGATCCCCGTGCCGCGGACCATCGCCGACGGCCAGGCGGTGCACGTCCCCGGAGAGCTGACCTTCTCGGTGAACCGGCGGCTCGTGGACGAGATCGCCCTGGTCTCGGACGACGAGATCCGCTCGGCCATGCGGTTCGCGTTCGAGCGCCTGAAGATCGTCACGGAGCCCAGCGGCGCCGCCGGTCTCGCCGCCCTGCTCGCGGGCCGGGTCGTGGCTCCGGGCCGTCGGATCGGTGTGATCGTCTCCGGCGGCAACATCGACGCCGCCCGCTTCGCCGAGCTGTGCGGCGGCGCCGTCTGAGGCCGGTGTCGCCCGGATGGCGGCCCCCGGTGGACAGGCGGACGATGGAGGCGTAGGGCCCGGCTTCCACCGGCGCCGTCCAGGTCCGCCGGGGAGACCGGCCCCGGCCGTGGTCGAGCGCGGCCGGAAGGGAGGACCGTCATGATCGAAGTGAAGACGCTCGACAAGCCGGACGAGCGCCGCGATTTCCCCCGCGGCCACCTCGAGGCCGTCCATATGACGGGGCTGGACTTCGCCGTGGCGACCTTCGAGCCCGGCTGGCGCTGGACCGAGTCGCTCGCCTCGCTCGCGGGCACCGCCACCTGCATGATCCACCACAACGGCTATGTCGTCTCCGGACGCATGCACATCACCATGGACGACGGCGGCGAGGCCGAAGTGGGCCCGGGCGACGTCTTCGTGGTCCCGCCCGGCCACGACGCCTGGGTGGTGGGCGACGAACAGTGCGTGGTCTACGACTTCGCCGGGGCGATGGCGAAGGACTACGCGAAGGCCCGGTAGAGCGAGAGCAGAGGCCCGGTAGGGCCACGGGCAGAGTCGGAGGAGGGGAGAGGAGAAGGGGGGCGCGGCCGCTGCGCGTCAGACGGGGAGCAGGCGGCCGGTGAGTTCGCCGAGTTGGCGGGCGTTCCTGCATTCGTGCATCGCCACCAGCTCGGCGTACTCCGGCGCGGCCGAGTCGCCGGTGCCCCATAGCGAGCGCGGCTCCGGGTTCAACCAGTGCACCCGGCGGGCCCGTTCGGAGATCTCCCGCACGGACGACAGGTTCGGGTCGCTCATGTTGGTGCGCGCGTCACCGAGGACGAACACCGTCGTGCGGGGCCCGACGGCCGCGCTGTAACGCTGTGCGAACTCGCCCAGGGCGACGCCGTAGTCGCTGCTGCCGTGGTAGCCCGTCACCGTCGCCTCGGCCCGGATGCGGGCGCCGAGACCTTCCGGATCGGCGGCGCCGTGCTCCAGCAGACCGGTCACCTCGTCGATCCGGTTGACGAAGGCGAACACCCGGAGCTTGCTGAACTGGTCGTGCAGCGCCTGCACCAGAAGCATCGTGAAGTCGGAGAACCCCGACACCGAGCCCGACACGTCGCACAGCAACACCAGTTCGGGGCGGACCGGGCGGCGGCGGCGCAGTACGGGCCGCATCGGCACCCCGCCCGTCGACAGGGAGCCGCGCAGCGTGCGCCGCAGGTCGATCGTGCCCCGGGCGGCCCGGCGGCGGCGCGCTGCCATCCGGGTGGCCAGTCTGCGGGCCAGCGGCTGTACCGTCCGCCGGAGTTCGGCCAGCCGGTCCTTTCCCGCGTACAGGAAGTCGACCCGGTCGGCGGTCGGCGCCACCGCGCGCCGGGCGATCTCGTCGCGCCCCCGCCGTTCCGCGACCCGGCGCCGAGCCTCCTGGGCGACCAGGGCGCGGAAGGCCTCGATGCGGCGCCGGATCTCGTCCTCCAGGAGCCGGTCGGCGAATCCGGAAGCGCCGCCGCGGGCCCGGACATCGTCCCGCACGCGCGCCAACAGCGTCTGCGGGCGCAGCCGTTCGAGGGTCTGGTGCGACGACCAGCCGTCCGCGTCCGGTGAGCTCCCGTACCCGCCGAACCCGTCGACCGCCTCGATCGCCAGCCGTGCCAGCAGCGCCTCGTCGTCCGCGGCGAGCGCGGCCGCCAGCCGGTCGCGCAGGTCGTCCCGGTCGCCGGGCTCGTCCTGCGGCGCGCCGACGCCGTACGGGAAGTACAGGTCGAAGACGGTGTCGAAGACGCGCCGCTGCTCCGTGGAGTGCAGGAGCGTCGCGGCCAGGCCTTCGCGCAGCAGCCCGCGGTCGGCGAAGCCCAGGGCCGCGGCGGCCTCGGCGGCGTCGACCGTCTCGCCGGTGCCGACGCGGACGCCGTGCGTGCGCAGCGCGGCGACGAAGCCGACGAGGCGGTCGGCGACCTCGGCGCTCACCCGGCGTCCAGGTCGAGCTTCGCGCCGGCCTTGAGGATGTCGTCCTGGTGCTTGAGGATCACGCCGAGCGTCTCGCGGACGACGTCCTCGTCGAGGGCGTCGGCGCCGAGGGCGAGCAGCGTGCGCGCCCAGTCGATCGTCTCGGCGACGGAGGGTGCCTTGCGCAGGTCCATCGCGCGCAGCGCGCCGACCACCCGGACCACCGACTCGGTCAGCGCCGCGCCGATCCCGGGCACCTTCAGCCGGACGATCCGCCGCTCCAACTCCTCCTCGGGGAAGCCGATGTGCAGGAACAGGCAGCGTCGGCGCAGCGCCTCGGACAGTTCTCGGCTCGCGTTGGAGGTGAGGACGACGAAGGGGCGGCGGGTCGCGGTGACCGTGCCCAGCTCCGGGACGGTGATCTGGAAGTCGCTGAGCACCTCCAGGAGGAGTCCTTCCACCTCGACGTCGGCCTTGTCGGTCTCGTCGATCAGCAGGACGGTCGGTTCGTCACCCCGGATCGCGGTCAGCAGCGGACGCGGGAGGAGGAACTCCTCGCTGAAGATGTCCGTGCGGGCCGCGTCCCAGGTCTCGCCGCGGCCGGCGCTGATGCGCAGCAACTGCTTGGCGTGGTTCCACTCGTACAGCGCCCGCGACTCGTCGACGCCCTCGTAGCACTGCAGCCGCACCAGCCGGGCCTGTGCCACCTGGGCCACGGCCTTGGCGAGCTCGGTCTTGCCGACCCCGGCCGGGCCCTCCACGAGCAGCGGCTTGCCGAGCCGGTCGGCGAGGAAGACGGTAGTGGCGACGGCGGGGGAGGCCAGGTAGCCGCTCTCCGCGAGGCGGGCGGACACATCGTCGACGGATGTGAACAACGGGGCCTCCGAGCGGTCGGTGTGGTCTGCGGGCAGGATCCGGCCACTATCTAAGCGCTTGTTCACCGGCTTTGTCACCCGATGGGGGACCGTTGTCAGTGGCGGGCGGTACGTTGCGGATCATGGGTGTGTATCTGGTGAGCGTGGACACGCGGGAGTGGTTCGGGCGGCACGAGGGCGGGCATGGCGAGACCGCCGCCGCGCTGAACGAGGAGTTGCGGCGGCGCGGACAGCCGCCGTACCTGCCGGGAGAGCCATCGGGCGGCGGGAGCGGCTGGTTCGAGGAGAAGATGAGCCCGTCCATGGAGGGGTTCTCCGCGCTGTGCCGGGCGCATCTGACCCGGGCCGAGGAGGAGACCCTCTCGGGGTGGTCCGTCCTGGTGCCGCTCTTCCTCGACCAGGAGATCGAGCTGCCGATCGGCACGCCGTACAGCGACGAGACGCTGGTGGCGGGAGCGCCGCAGGTCCTCGCGATCGCCGAGCGGCTGGCCGCCGTCCTCGGCCTGCCGCTGGACGCGATACCGGCGACCGGGAACCTGGAACTGACCCTGTGGTTCCTGGACGGGGAGGGGCGTGAGGTCGCCGCCGCCCGCCCCGGCCCGTGGGCCGAGGACCTGGACACCGCCTTCTATGTGGCCGTGTACCTGCGGGCCGCCCAGTACTCCCTGCGGCACGGCTGCCCGATGGTCTACTCCTGAGCCCCCCCGGGCACGCGTGCCCACCGGCCCGTGCCGAGGACCGGGCCGTACGGACGCCCTGAAGGGGGAGGCCGAGGCAGCGCGGGATGCCGGGCTGCCCGCCGGGCGCGTGACCGTGGGGATGTGGTTCAGCCGACCAGGATCACCTCCAGGGTGCGCGGACCGTGCACCCCCTCCACTCGGTCCAGCTCGATGTCGCTGGTCGCCGAGGGCCCCGAGATCCATGTCAACGGACGTCCCGGATCGAGCCGTTCGAGTGCCAGCGGCACCGAGGACACCACCTGGTCGGGCGCGCGCACCACACAGATGTGGTGATCGGGGACCAGGGTGATGCGGCGCCGGCCCTGGTCCGGTCCGGCGTCCAGCACGATCGTCCCGGTCTCGGCGACGGCCACCGCGCACGCCGTCACCACGCTGTCCACCGCGTCGAGTTCGTGCGCGTCGCTCTCGGCCCGGTCCGCCACCCGCGTGACGTCCGACTCCGCCAGCCACGTCTCGTCGAGGCCGGTGGGCACGAGCACGGTCGCCGCCTCGCGCTCCGCGAGCAACCGGGCCAGCAGGGAGGGCAGTTCGCTCTCACCGCACCGGTGCACGATCGCCCGGTAGTCCGCCAGGTGCTCCGCCAGCAGCGCCACGGTCTCCTCCGCTCCGCGTGCGCCGTGCTCGCGCAGATAGCCGCGCGGCGCGGCGTCCTCGTACGGGGTGTCGTCCGGTGGCACGTCGGCCAGCGCGCGCCGCACCCGGCCCAGGATCAGTTCCCTGCTGCTCACTTCGCCGTCCCCTCCTCGGTGGTGCCGCCGTTCGTACGCTGCCACCAGTCGCGGAACGGCTCCGCGGGCACGGCCGGCAGATCGCGCGCGGCACTCCACGCCCTGCCGGGGCCGGGCAGGGTCCGCGGATGCAGGGCGCGTGTGCGCGACGCCAGCCGCTGCCCGGCGCGCAGTGCGCCGGGCCGGGAGAACGCCCAGCGTGCCGCCCGCATCGCCGCCCGCTCGGCCGCGTGGCCCCTGGCCGGCTTCAGCACCACCTTGTTGCCCTCCCGGGTGACGAGGCCGCCCTCGACGACGCGCTCGCGCAGGTGCACCAGCACCTCCGGGATGTCGATCGCGACCGGGCACACCTCGTAGCAGGCGCCGCACAGCGAGGAGGCGTACGGCAGTGAGGCGTCGATCTCGCTTCCGGTGCCCCGGAGCTGGGGGCTGAGGATCGCGCCGATCGGGCCCGGGTACACCGAGCCGTAGGCGTGACCGCCGGCCCGCTCGTACACCGGGCACACGTTCAGACAGGCCGAGCAGCGGATGCAGCGCAGCGCCTGGCGGCCGACCTCGTCGGCGAGGGTGTCGGTGCGGCCGTTGTCCAGCAGCACCAGGTGGAAGGTCCGCGGGCCGTCCCCTTCCCCGGCGTCGCCGTCCCTGGTGCCGGTCCACGTCGACGTGTACGGGTTCATGCGCTCGGCCGTCGAGGAGCGGGGCAGCGTCTGGAGGAAGACCTCCAGGTCGCGCCAGGTCGGCACGATCTTCTCGATGCCGACGACGGAGATCAGCGTCTCCGGCAGGGTGAGGCACATACGGCCGTTGCCCTCGGACTCGACGACCACCAGCGTGCCGGTCTCGGCGACCATGAAGTTCGCGCCGGAGATCCCGACCTTCGCCCGCAGGAACTTCTCGCGCAGATGGAGCCGGGCCGCCTCGGCGAGCTCGGCGGGTGTGTCGGTGAGACCCTCCGGGGCCGGACGGCCCCACTCGCCCATCTCCGCCCGGAAGATGTCCCGGATCTCGCCCCGGTTGCGGTGGATGGCCGGGACCAGGATGTGCGAGGGACGGTCCCTGCCCAACTGCACGATCAGCTCGGCGAGATCGGTCTCGTAGGCCCGGATGCCCTCGGCCTCCAGCGCTTCGTTGAGCCCGATCTCCTGCGTCGCCATGGACTTGACCTTGACGACCTCCGACTCGCCGGTCTCCTTGACCAGCCGGGTGACGATCCGGTTGGCCTCGTCCGCGTCCGCCGCCCAGTGGACCGTGCCGCCGGCCGCGGTGACCGCCTCTTCCAGCTGCACGAGGTACCGGTCGAGCCGGCGCAGGGTGTGGTCCTTGATCCGCCGGCCCGCCTCCCGCAGCTCCACCCAGTCGGACATCTCCGCCACCGCCGCCGCGCGCTTGGCGCGGATGGTGTGCGTGGCGTGCCGCAGATTGCCCCGCAGAGTGGGGTCGGCGACCGCCTCGCGGGCGGCTTCCGGAAAGGCCGGCATCCCGACGAACGTCCCGCTCACCGTGCCGGCTCCCGTTCCGTGCTCGCCAGGATCTCCGCGATGTGCACCGGCCGCATGCCGGTCCGCAGCCGGGTCATGGTCCCGCCGATGTGCATCAGACACGAGTTGTCGGCCGCGCACAGCACCTGCGCGCCCGTCGACTCGGCGTTGCGCACCTTGTCGGCGCCCATCGCCGCCGAGACGTCCGGGTTCTTCAGCGCGAAGGTGCCGCCGAAGCCGCAGCACTCGTCGGCTCCCGGCAGTTCGACCAGCTCCAGGCCCCCGACGGCCTGGAGCAGCCGCCGGGGCCGGTCCCCGAGCCCCAGTCCGCGCAGCCCGTGACAGGTCGGGTGGTAGGTGACCGTGTGGGGGTAGTACGCGCCGACGTCGGTCACCGCGAGCACGTCCACCAGGAACTCGGTGAGCTCGTAGGTCTTCGGGACCACCGGGGCCAGCGTGGCGGCCAGCGCTTCTCCTCGCCCCTCGGCCCGGGCGCGCTCGCCCATCCGCGGATAGAGCTCCCGCACCATCGCCCCGCACGATCCGGACGGCGTCACGATGGCCTCGTACTCTTCGAAGACATCGGAGAAATGACGGGCCAGCGGTTCGGCCTCGTGGCGGTAACCGGTGTTGTAGTGCGCCTGGCCGCAGCAGGTCTGCGCCATCGGGAAGTCGACCTCTACGCCCAGCCTGGTCAGCAGTTTCACGACGGCACGGCCGGTTTCCGGATAGAGCGTGTCGTTGACACAGGTCAGGAACAGTGCGACACGCATCGCGGCTCCTTGAGGTAGATCATCGGATGAGTGAAGAGTAGACCGGCGCGGCGCTCAAGGGGGAGACCCCGGCTCAGCGCACGGCGAGCCGGACCTCCGCCTCCCGCCACCTTTCGGCGTCTCCGCGCGGTTCGTAGCGCGTCAGCGGCTGCGTACGGGCCAGCAGCCGGCGCATGTCGGCGCGGTCGCCGGCCAGTCCGTGGGTCCGCGCCTGGACGAGCACGTTGCCGAGAGCCGCGGCCTCCGTCGGGCCGGCCACCACCGGCAGCCCGCAGGCGTCGGCGGTCAGCCGGCACAGCAGCGCGTTGCGGGCGCCGCCGCCGACGATGTGGACGACGTCGACGGGATGGTCGGCGAGACGCTGGGCGTCGGCGACCGCCCGCCGGTGTGCGAGGGCCAGGGAGTCGAGGATGCAGCGGGTGATCTCACCGGGCGTGCGCGGAACCGGCTGCCCCGACGCCCGGCACGCCTCGGCGATCCGCTCCGGCATCCGCCCGGGCGCGAGGAACGCGGCGTCGCCCGCGTCGACGACCGACCGCAGCCCCGGCGCCGCGGCCGCGTCCCGCAGCAGTCCGCCCAGGTCGGGGTCGCCCCAGGCGCGTACGCACTCCTGGAGCAGCCACAGTCCCATGATGTTGCGCAGGTAGCGGACCGTGCCGTCCAGCCCCAGCTCGTTGGTGAAGTTGGCGACGCGGCTCTCCTCGCCGAGCACGGGCGCCGTCAGCTCCAGTCCGGCCAGCGACCAGGTGCCGGTGCAGATGTAGGCGAAGTGCTCGCCGACGGCCGGGACGGCGGCCACGGCGGACGCGGTGTCGTGCGAGCCGACCGTGGTCACCGGCACCGGGCCGGTCAGCCCCGTCTCCTCCAGCACCTGGGAGCGCAGCAGCCCCGCCGGGTCGCCGGGCCGGCGCAGCGGAGCGAACAGCTCCAGGTCGATGCCGAGCCGAGCGGCGACGCCGTAGGACCAGTCGCCGGTGCGGGGGTCGATCAGCTGGGTCGTGGAGGCGTTGGTCAGCTCGGTGCCCTGCTCGCCCGTCAGCCAGTAGGACAGCAGGTCGGGGATGAGCAACAGCCGTCGGGCCTGAGCCAGTCGGGCCGTGCAGGCCTCGGCCGTCAGCTGGTAGAGGGTGTTGAAGGGCGCGTACTGCAGGCCCGTCGCCGCGTACAGTTCGGCCGCCGGCACGGTGGCCCACACCTTCTCGGCGACGCCCTCGGTGCGCGCGTCCCGGTAGTGCACCGGGTTGCCGAGCAGGGCCCCGTCGGCGTCGAGCAGGCCGTAGTCCACGGCCCAGCTGTCGATGCCGACGGAGTCCACGGGGCCGGCCGCCCGCAGCCCGTCCAGCACGCCCGCGTACAGGGACAGCACATCCCAGCGCAACCCCTCGGGCACCCGGACCGGCCGGTTGGGGAAGCGGTGGGCCTCGGTCAGCTCCAGCGCGTCCGGGCCGACCCGGCCGACCATGACGCGCCCGCTGGACGCGCCGAGGTCGACGGCGGCGTACGCCTTCACGGCCGTCACCGGAGGAAGGCGGCCGCCACACCCGCGTCGACGGGGACGTGCAGCCCGGTGGTGTGGGTGAGCTCGCCGCCGGTCAGCGCGAACACGGCGTTGGCGACGTGCTCGGGCAGCACCTCGCGCTTGAGAATGGTCCGCTGCGCGTAGAACTCGCCCAGCTTGTCCTCCTCCACCCCGTACACGGCCGCGCGCTGGGCGCCCCAGCCGCCCGCGAAGATGCCGGACCCGCGCACCACGCCGTCGGGGTTGACGCCGTTGACGCGGATGCCGTGCTCGCCCAGCTCGGCGGCGAGCAGCCGCACCTGGTGCGCCTGGTCGGCCTTGGTGGCGGAGTAGGCGATGTTGTTCGGGCCCGCGAAGACGGCGTTCTTCGACGCGATGTAGATGATGTCGCCGCCCAGCTTCTGCGCGATCATCACCCGGGCCGCCTCCCGCGACACGAGGAAGGAGCCGCGGGCCATGATGTCGTGCTGCAGGTCCCAGTCCCGGGCCGAGGTCTCCAGCAGCGGCTTGGAGATGGAGATGCCGGCGTTGTTGACCACCAGGTCGACCCCGCCGAAGGCGAGCGCGGCGGCCTCGAAGGCGCGGGCGATCTGCTCCTCGGACGTCACGTCGACGGTGACGGCCACCGCCTTGTCGGCCCCGCCGAGCTCCTCGGCGACGGCGGCCGCGTTCCCGGCGTTCAGATCGGCGACGACCACGCAGGCGCCCTCAGCGGACAGCCGGTGCGCGATCGCCTTGCCGATCCCGCTGCCGCCGCCCGTCACCAGGGCCACCCGGGCGGCCAGCGCCTTCGGTTTCGGCATCCGCTGAAGCTTGGCCTCCTCCAGAGCCCAGTACTCGATGCGGAACTTCTCCGACTCCTCGATCGGCGCGTACGACGACACCGACTCGGCGCCCCGCATCACGTTGATCGCGTTGACGTAGAACTCGCCGGCGACCCGGGCCGTCTGCTTGTCCTTGCCGAAGGAGAACATGCCCACGCCCGGCACCAGCACGATCGCCGGGTCGGCGCCGCGCATCGCGGGGGAGCCGGGCTCGGCGTGCCGTGCGTAGTAGGCGGCGTACTCCTCGCGGTACCCGGCGTGCAACTCCGCCAGCCGGGCGACGGCGTCCTCCAGCGCGGCGGTGGGCGGCAGGTCCAGGACGAGCGGCCGCACCTTGGTGCGCAGGAAGTGGTCCGGGCAGGAGGTGCCGAGCGCGGCGAGCCGCGGGTGCCCGGCCCGCGCCAGGAAGTCCAGCACGGCCTCGGAGTCGGTGAAATGCCCGACCTGGGGCCGGTCCTGGGAGGCGATCGCCCGCACGTGCGGGGCGAGCGCGGCGGCCCGTCGCCGGCGCTCGTCCTCGGGCAGCGCCTCGTACCCGGCGACGACCGGTCCGAAGGGCTCGGCCTTCCCCTTCTCCGTCAGGAAGGCCTCGGCGGTGCGGATGATGTGCAGCGAGTTGCGTTCGCACTCCTCGGCCGTGTCGCCCCAGGCGGTGATCCCGTGGCCGCCCAGCACCACGCCGATCGCCTGCGGGTTGGCCTCCTTGACGGCGGCGATGTCCAGGCCGAGCTGGAAGCCGGGCCGCCGCCACGGCACCCAGGCGACCGCGTCCCCGAAGCACTCGGCGGTCAGCTTCTCCCCGTCCGCCGCGCAGGCGAGCGCGATCCCGGAGTCCGGGTGCAGGTGGTCGACGTGGGCGGCGTCGACGAGCCCGTGCATGGCGGTGTCGATGGACGGAGCCGCCCCGCCCTTGCCGTGCAGGCAGTAGTCGAACGCGGCGACCATCTCGTCCTCGCGCTCGACGCCCGGATAGACGTCGACGAGCCCGCGCAGCCGGTCCAGCCGCAGCACGGCGAGTCCGGCCTCGGTGAGCGTGCCGAGGTCGCCGCCCGAGCCCTTCACCCACATCAGCTCGACGTCCCCGCCGGTCACGGGATCGACGCCGGCGCCCTTGGCGGAAGCGTTGCCGCCGGCGTAGTTGGTGTTGCGGGGATCGGCGCCCAGCCGATGGGACCGACCGAGCAGGGCGGCGGCTTCGGGGTGGGTGGTCATGCGGATTCCTTACTTCTCGGACGCGGGCGACGGAGGTGCGCCCCGAAGGGCGCGGGGAACTGCGCGACCAGCCACGACGGGTCCGCAGTCCGCGACGGACAGGTGGCAGGCGCTTACGCCCCCCACCCCGCCTGCTCCCCGCCGACCCGCTCGGCAACGATCTTCTCGGCGTACCCGGACGCCCGGTACGCGGCCATCGGGTCGGGATCCAGCCCCGTCTCCTCGCGCACCTCACGCAGCAGCGGCCGCACGTCCGTGTTGTACGCGTCCATCAGCACGGCGTTGGCCTCCAGGACATCCCCCGAAGCCTGCGCGGCGGCCAGCGCCGAGCGGTCGACCAGCAGCGCCTTCGCGGTCGCCTCCTGCACGTTCATCACGGACCGGATGATCGCCGGGATCTTCGCCTCGATGTTGTGGCACTGGTCGAGCATGAACGCCACCTCGGCGGTGAACCCGCCCCCGCGCACGACCTCGTACATGATCCGGAACAGCTGGAAGGGGTCGGCGGCGCCGACCATCAGGTCGTCGTCGGCGTAGAAGCGCGAGTTGAAGTCGAACCCGCCGAGCCTGCCCTCACGCAGCAGCGTGGCGACGATGAACTCGATGTTGGTCCCGGGCGCGTGGTGTCCCGTGTCGACCACGACCTGCGCCTTGGGGCCCAGCTTCAGACAGTGCGCGTAGGCCGTCCCCCAGTCGGGCACGTCCGTCGAGTAGAAGGCCGGCTCGAAGAACTTGTACTCCAGCAGCATCCGCTGGCCGTCGCCGAGCCGCGCGTACACCTCGGCCAGGCCCTCGGCCAGCCGGTCCTGCCGCGCGCGCAGGTCGTCCTGGCCGGGATAGTTGGTCCCGTCCGCGAACCACAGCTTCAGATCGGCCGAGCCCGTCGCGTCCATGATGTCGACGCACTCCAGCAGATGGTCGACGGCCTTGCGCCGGACCGCCGCCTCCGGGTGGCAGATGCTGCCGAGCCGGTAGGCGTCGTCCTGGAAGGTGTTGGAGTTGATAGCCCCCAGCTTCACGCCCCGGTCCTCGGCATGTTTCGCAAGTGCGGAGTAGTCCTCCACTTCGTCCCACGGGATGTGCAGCGCGACGGTCGGGGCCGCGCCGGTGAACGCGTGCACCTGTGCGGCGTCGTCCAGCTTCTCCTGCGGGGTGCGGGGGACGCCCTGCTGGGCGAACACCTTGAACCGGGTCCCCGAGTTCCCGTACGCCCACGACGGTGTCTCGACGGCCTGGGTCTTCAGCGCGGCCTTCACCGCGGCGAGGTCGGTCACTTCGGGCTCCTGTGACATCGGTCCGGAAGAACATCCGCAGCGGCTGCCAGGGCCTTCCGGGGACGCTTCTGGAAACGCTGTTGATGAAACGATTCAGAACGGGAAGCTATGAGCCCGCCGGAAGGGTGTCAAGACCCCCGGCTCGCCCCGTTGTCCGTGATCGCCGCGTGACCTACGGCTATCGAAAACTTTTCGAGACATACCCATTGACGTGACATGCCCGCCCTGCCTAACGTCCCGGCAATCCAGTTGAAACCTTTCACGACGCCGTGACGGCCCCCAGGGCATCGCTTCGCGGACGTCGTCGAGGAGCCACCCATGACCCACCCGTCCGACACGGGACCTGCCCCGGTGCTGGCGCTGAAGGACGTAGCCAAGTCCTTCGGCGCCGTACGCGCCCTGCGGGGCGTCTCCCTGGAGCTGTTCCCCGGCGAGGTCCATGCCCTCGCCGGGGAGAACGGCGCGGGCAAGTCGACCCTGATCAAGACCCTCGCGGGGGTGCACCGACCGGACGCCGGCCGGGTGCTGCTCGACGGTGAGCCCGTCGTCTTCCACGGTCCCGGCGACGCCCGCGACGCCGGCATCGCCGTGATCTACCAGGAGCCCACGCTCTTCCCCGATCTGTCGATCGCCGAGAACATCTTCATGGGCCGCCTGCCCCGGCGCGCCTTCGGCCGCATCGACCACAAGGCCACCCGCGCGGCCACCGCCGCCCTGATGAAGCGCCTCGGCGTCGAGCTCGACCCCGACCGCCCGGCCAGCGGCCTGTCCATCGCCGACCAGCAGATCGTCGAGATCGCCAAGGCGCTCTCCTTCGACGCCCGCGTCCTGATCATGGACGAGCCGACCGCGGCCCTCACCGGCAGCGAGGTCGCCCGCCTCTTCGGCGTGGTGCGCACCCTGCGCGAGCAGGGCGCGGCGGTCCTGTTCATCTCGCACCGCCTGGAGGAGATCTTCGAGATCTGCCGGCGTGTGACCACCCTGCGCGACGGCGCGTGGATCGCCACCGAGCAGGTCGCGGGCATGACCGAGGACGACCTGGTCCGCCGCATGGTCGGCCGCGACCTCGACGAGCTCTACCCCAAGCAGGACGTCACGCCGGGCGAGGTCGCCCTCAGCGTCCGCCGGCTGACCCGCGAGGGCGTCTTCACGGACGTCTCCTTCGACGTCCGCCGCGGTGAGATCGTCGGCCTCGCCGGCCTCGTCGGCGCCGGCCGCACCGAGGTCGCCCGCGCGGTCTTCGGCATCGACCGCTGGGACGCCGGCGAGGTCGTCGTGGACGGCCGCCCGCTCACCAGCGGCGCGCCCTCCACCGCGATGGCCGCCGGCCTCGCCCTGGTCCCCGAGGACCGGCGCGCCCAGGGCCTGGTGATGGACATGTCCATCGAGCGCAACATCGGCCTCACCGGCCTGCGCACCACCGTGAGGGCGGGCCTGATGGACCGCGGCGCCGAGCGCAGCCGCGCCCTCGACTGGGCGATCAGGCTCCAGGTGAAGTACGCCAGGATCGCCGACACCGTCAACACGCTCTCCGGCGGCAACCAGCAGAAGGTCGTCCTCGCCAAGTGGCTGGCCACCGGCCCCCAGGTGCTCATCGTCGACGAGCCGACCCGCGGCATCGACGTCGGCACCAAGGCCGAGGTGCACCGGCTGCTCTCCGAGCTGGCCGCCGACGGGGTCGCCGTCCTGATGATCTCCTCCGACCTGCCCGAGATCCTCGGCATGGCCGACCGCGTGCTGGTGATGCACGAGGGCCGGCTCACCGCCGAGATCGCCCGCACCGAAGCCACCGAGGAAACCGTGATGGCCGCAGCCACCGGGAGGGCCGCCGCATGACGGTGACCACTCCCGACCGGGCCCCCGTCGCCGAGGCGCCCCGTTCCAGCGGCACCCGGCTCGTCGACCGCGTGTTCAAGGTGCGCGAACTCGCCATCCTGGTCGTCTTCCTGGTGATGATCGCCGTCACCCAGGCCGGCAACAGCGAGTTCCTGTCCGAGCAGGGCGTCAAGGACCTCCTGCTCAACGCGACCATCCTGGTGCTGGTCGCCACCGGCCAGTCCCTGGTCGTCATCACCCGCAACGTCGACCTGTCGGTCGGCTCCACCCTCGGCATCAGCGCCTTCGCCGCCGGCACGTATCTGCACGGCGGCGGCGACCCGGTCATCGCGATCGTGCTGGCCGTCCTGCTGGGCGTCGGCTTCGGGCTCCTCAACGGTCTGCTGGTCAGCCTCGGCCAGGTGCCCGCCCTCGTCGTCACCCTCGGCACGCTGTACGTCATCCGCGGCATCGACTCCATCTGGGTCGGCTCCCGGCAGATCACCGCGGCCGACCTGCCGAACCCGTTCGTGGACTTCGGCTCCGGCGGCCTCTCGGCCGTGCCCTGGCTCGCGCTGATCGCGCTCGTCGTCCTCATCGCCACCGCCTGCTACCTCAAGCACTTCGGCAGCGGGCGCGAGCTGTACGCGCTCGGCTCCAACCCGGAGGCCGCCCTGCTGGCCGGCATCCCGGTCCGCAGGCGGATCCTCGCCGCCTACACCTTCTGCGGCGGCCTCGCAGGCCTCGCCGGAGCCATGTACCTGGCCCGGTTCGGCAACGTCGACTCCAGCACGGGCAACGGCTACGAACTGACCGTCGTCAGCGCGGTCGTGGTCGGCGGCGTGGTCTTCACCGGCGGCTCCGGCAGCGTCTACGGCGCCGCACTCGGCGCGCTGCTGCTCACCTCCATCAACAGCGTCCTGCCCGCCCTCGGCGTCAGCTCGGTCTGGGTGCTCGCCATCAACGGCGTGCTGCTCCTGCTGGCCATCGCGATCGACCGGGTCGTGGCCGTGCGGGTCGCGTCCGCGCTGAGGAAGAAGTCGGCCGCGGCCAGGACCGCCGCCGCGAAGACCCCCGCCGCGAAGACCGCCGCCGCGAAGACCCCTGTCGAGAAGACCCCCGTCGAGAAGGCCGCCGTGAAGACCCCCGTCACGAAGGGAGACGCTCACGATGCCTGAGCCGCTCACCCGCCCGAGTCGCTGGTCCGCCCTCCGGTGGGACGGGGTCGTCGGCGCCGTCCTGATCGTCCTGCTGCTGTTCTCCTTCACCTTCGTGGACGGCTTCGGCAACGCGCTGAACCTGTCCTTCCTGATCGGCAACACCCTGCCGATCGCCCTGGTCGCGCTGCCGATGACCCTCCTGGTCGTCTCCGGCGAGATCGACCTGTCCGTGGCCTCCACGGCCGGACTGTCCGGCGCGGTGATGGGAGCCCTGTGGAACCAGGGCATGACGATCGAGGCGATCATCCCCGTCTGCCTGCTGCTCGGCGTGGTCTGCGGGCTCGTCAACGGCCTGCTGGTGACCCGGCTCGGGCTGCCCTCCCTCGCCGTCACCATCGGCACCCTGGCCGCCTACCGGGGCATCGCGCAGATCGTGCTCGGCTCCGACGCGGTCACCGACTTCCCCGCCCAGTACCTGGACTTCGCGGCCGGCCGGCTCGGGGACACCTTCCTCCCGCAGGCGTTCCTGCCCTTCGTCGTCCTGTTCGCGATCGCCGTCGTGGTCCTGCACGCCACCCCGTTCGGCCGCTCGCTGTTCGCGATCGGTGCGGGCGAGGAGGCCGCCCGGTTCGCCGGCGTCCGGGTCAAGCGGCACAAGCTGATCCTCTTCACGGTGACGGGCCTCATGGCCTCCCTCACCGGGATCTTCTGGGCGCTGCACTACGCGAGCGCCCGCTACGACAACGCCACCGGCCTCGAACTCTCCGTCATCGCGGCCGTCCTCCTCGGCGGCATCGACTTCGACGGAGGCAAGGGCACGCTCGGCGGCGCGATCGCGGGAGTCTTCCTGCTCGGCGCGGCGCAGAACGTGATGAGCCTCCAGGACGTCTCCGCCCAGTCGCAGATCGTCGTCACCGGCGTCCTGCTCGTCGTCTCCGTGCTCGGCCCACGGGTCGCACGGCAGATCTCCGTCGCGAGGGCGGGCCGCCGAGCCGCCGCCTCGACGCCGACGTCGTAACCCGCTCCGCCCACCCTCGTAAAGGACCCACACCATCATGCGCAAGTCATCGCTCCGCCGTGCCTGCGCGGCCCTCTGCGCCGTCTCCTCGCTCGCCCTCGCCGCCACCGCCTGCGGCGGCACCACCAAGGAGGACGTGAAGAACGAGAGCACCGGCGCGGCCGTCTCCGCCGGCAAGGCCGACCCGAACGCGGCCACCAAGAAGGGCCTGACCGTCGGCTTCCTGCCCAAGCAGGTCAACAACCCCTACTTCACCTCCGCCGACAAGGGCGGCGAGGCGGCTCTGAAGGAGCTCGGCTCCCGCTACAAGGAGGTCGGCCCGTCGAGCGCGACGGACACCTCCGGACAGGTGTCGTACGTCAACACCCTCACCCAGCAGCAGGTCGACGGGATCGCCGTGTCCGCGCAGGACCCGGGTGCCCTGTGCACCGCGCTCAAGCAGGCGATGAGCAACAAGATCAAGGTCGTCACCTACGACTCCGACACCAACCCCGGCTGCCGCAACGCCTTCGTCTCGCAGGCCTCCGCCGAGGACCTCGGCCGCACCGAGGTGCAGCTGCTCGCCGAGCAGATCGGCTACAAGGGCGAGATCGCGATCCTGTCGGCGGCGCAGACCGCGACGAACCAGAACGTCTGGATCGACTTCATGAAGAAGGAGCTGGCCGACCCGAAGTACAAGGACGTCAAGCTCGTCAAGGTCGCCTACGGCAACGACGACGCCCAGCAGTCCTTCCAGCAGACCCAGGGCCTGCTCCAGCAGTACCCGAACCTGAAGGGGATCATCTCCCCGACCACCGTCGGCATCAAGGCGGCCGCCCAGTACCTGTCGGGCTCCAAGTACAAGGGCAAGGTCAAGCTGACCGGCCTGGGCACCCCGAACGACATGCGCACCTACGTCAAGAACGGCACCGTCGACGCCTTCGAGCTGTGGGACCCCGCGAAGCTCGGCGCGCTCGCCGCGCAGACCGCGGTGGCGCTCGTCTCGGGACAGATCACCGGCAAGGAGGGCGAGACCTTCAAGGCCGGCGGCACCGCGTACGCCATCGGCAAGGACGGCGTGATCAGCCTCGGCAAGCCGACCGTGTTCGACGCCAAGAACATCGACCAGTTCGACTTCTGATCCCCCGGGGGCTGTTGATGCAGCGCGTGTGCTTTCTGCTGAAGGTCCGGGCGGACCGCCTCGACGAGTACCGCGAGCGGCACGCCGCCGTGTGGCCGGAGATGCTCGAAGCCCTCTCGGCCACCGGTTGGCACAACTACTCGCTCTTCCTGCGCGAGGACGGTCTGCTCGTCGGCTACCTGGAGACCGAGGACTTCGCGGCCGCCCGGGCGGGCATGGCGGCCACCGACGTCAACGCCCGCTGGCAGGCGGAGATGGCGCCGTTCTTCGAGGCGTCGGACGGCGCCCGGCCCGACGAAGCGATGAAACCGCTCACCGAGGTCTTCCACCTCGCCTGACCACCGCAGGAGCCGCAAACGATGAGAAGACGTACCGTGCTCGCGACCGCCGCGTCCGCCGCGATGGCCGCCATGGCAGTGCCCGGCATCGCCCGAGCCGCGACACCCGGCCCCTCCGTCACCTGGAAGGGCACCACCCAACTCGACGCGCAGGCCGTGTTCTTCGTGTCCTACGACGGGCTCGTCAACAACAACTCGTTCCAGAAGAACGGGCTGCTGACCTACAAGGGCCACCAGTACGCCGCCTGGTACACCTCCACCGGGAACGCGGTCGTCGCCCGCCGCGTGCTCGGCGGCGCCGCCTGGTCCACCGTGACCCTCCCGCACCGGCTGAAGGCCAGCGACTCGCACAACGTCATCTCCATGGGCGTCTCCAGGGGCGACGGCCGCCTCCACCTGAACATGGACTCCCACAGCGACGGCTTCTTCTACGTGAAGTCGGCTCCCGGACTGCTCGACGACCCGTCGGCCACCTCCTGGACGCCGGCCGTCTTCGGCGCCGTACAGACCACCCTCGACGGCCTCGCGCTCACCGCCCAGTTCACCTACCCGCAGTTCGTCGCCACCCCCGAGGGCAGGCTCCAGCTCAGCTACCGGGCCGGCATCTCCGGCAACGGCCGCAACGCCCTCGCCGAGTACGACGGCTCGACCTGGACGAACCTCGGCGAATGGTCCGCCTCCACCGGGACGTACACCAGCGCGCACGGCTCCTCCACCGCCCGCAACATGTACCTGCACGGCATCGACTACGACGTCGCCGGCCGGCTGCACTCCTTCTTCACCTGGCGCGAGCAGAACGGCGCGGTGATGTGCTCCGGCGGCGGCATCACCAACCACGACACCGGCTACGTGTACTCCGACGACCGCGGCCGGACCTGGCGCAACGACGCGGGCGCCGTCGTCGGCGTCACGGGCGGCTCCGACAAGGTGGCCGTGACCGACGGCGGACTCGTCGTGGACGCGCTCGACCCCGACCACTCCCTGATGAACCAGGAGAGCCAGGCCACCGACTCGGCCGGCCGGCCGCACGCGATCATCAGCTACGTCCCCGGCCGCTTCGGCCAGTGCACCACGGACTACGTCGGCGACCGCACCGCCCACGGCCGCGCCTTCCACCTGCGCAAGAACGCCTCCGGCGGCTGGCAGAAGACGGAGATCCCGATCGCCCTCGGCTCCAGCCAGCGCACCAAGCTGGTCCTGGACAGGTACGACAACGCCTACGCGGTCTTCCCCTTCGGACGGATCGCCGGGGCCTCGAGGGCCTCCGGGTACACCGACTGGACCGTCCTCTTCGACGGCAGCGGCCTCAACGCCTTCGGCGAGGTCGTCATCGACGAACTCCGGGTCAGGGCCGATGACGTGCTGTCGTTCATGTACCAGGAGAAGTCGAGCGGGACGACCCCCTCGGCGCTCCACGTCGTCGACTTCGCGCTGCCCGCATGACCGGTGCACCGGCTCGGCCGGGGGCCCGGCGGGATGACGGTAATGTGAAGGCCGTCCCGCCGTGCCCCGTTCACCTGGAGGTTCCCGCCTGATGGCCCAGTCGGTGGGTATCAAGGACGTCGCCCGTGCCGCCGGAGTCTCCGTCGGCACGGTGTCCAACGTCATCAACCGGCCGGACACGGTCGCCACGGAGACCCGCGCCCGGGTGCTCTCGGCGATAGACCGGCTCGGCTACGTCCGCAGCGAGTCCGCCCGGCAGCTGCGCGCGGGACGCAGCCGGATCATGGGGCTGCTCGTCCTCGACATGGGCAACCCCTTCTTCGTGGACGTCGCCCGCGGCGCCGAGCGGGCCGCCCGGGACGCCGGTCTCGGCGTGATGGTCTGCAACAGCGCCGAGAGCGCCGGGGAGGAGGCCGAGTACCTGTCGCTCTTCGCCGAGCAGCGGGTGCGCGGCGTGCTGCTCACCCCGGCCGACGCCACCGGCCGCAACATCGCCTCCTTCCGCCGGCACGGCATCCCCTTCGTGCTCGTGGACCGTGTCGCCGAGGGCACGGCCGAGTGCTCGGTGTCGGTGGACGACGTGGCGGGCGGCGCGCTCGCGGTGCGGCATCTGATCGACGCCGGACACCGCTCGATCGCCTACGTCAGCGGCCCGCCCGGCTTCACGCAGGTCCGCGACCGCCGCACCGGCGCGCTGAACGCGCTCGCGGAGGCCGGCCTCGGCCCCGACAGCCTGCGCGAGCTGCCCACCGAGCGGCTCGACGTCGCCGCCGGACGCGACGCGGGCGCGCGGCTGCTCGGCCTCGCCGACCGCCCGACCGCCGTGTTCTGCGCCAACGACCTGCTCGCCCTCGGCGTTCTGCAGGCCATGTACGCGGCCGGCGTCGGAGTCCCCGGCGACCTCGCCATCGTCGGCTACGACGACATCGAGTTCGCCGCCGCCGCGGCCGTCCCGCTCACCTCGGTGCGACAGCCCGCCGTGACCATGGGCGCCCTGGCCGCCGAGATGCTGCTGGAGGAGACCGAGGAAGGCGCCGCGGGCGACGCGGGCGGGAAGCGGGCCCACGAACACCGCCGGGTGGTGCTCCAGCCGGAGCTGGTGGTGCGCAGGTCCAGCCTGTCCGCACGGTGAGCGGCGGAGGGACCGCCGCGCTGAACGTCCGTTCAGCAGTGTACTGATCCGCCGTTCAGCACGGCGCCCGGGCGGCGGTTCTGCGCCGTTCATGATCCCCGGGCTGGGGCGCCGCCCCGACATGTGCTGAACTGGGCCGCGGTCCGCACACCGATCGTCCCGGGAGCCTTCGTTGTCCGTCAGCTACCGTCAGCCCGGCGTCGTCCTCACCGACCGCCGTTTCACCGTGCCCCTCGACCACGCCGACCCGGCAGGGGAGACGATCGGGCTCTACGCCCGTGAGGTCGTCGCGAGCGACAAGGCGGACCAGGACCTGCCGTGGCTGCTCTACCTCCAGGGCGGGCCCGGCTTCGGCGCCCACCGGTTCGTCGGCAGGCCGGCCTGGCTCGGCCGCGCGCTGGAGGAGTACCGCGTCCTGCTCCTGGACCAGCGCGGCACCGGCCACTCCACCCCGGCCAACCGCCAGACGCTCCCGCTGCGCGGCGGCCCGGCCGAACAGGCCGCCTATCTCGCGCACTTCCGCGCCGACTCCATCGTCCGCGACTGTGAGCTGATCCGCGGCGAGGTCGCCGGCGGCGCTCCCTGGACGGTCCTCGGCCAGAGCTTCGGCGGCTTCTGCACGGTCACGTACCTCTCCCTGGCTCCCGAGGGCCTCGCCGCCGCCCTGATCACCGGCGGGCTGCCCTCGCTGGACGCCCACGCCGACGACGTCTACCGCGCCGCCTACCCGCGCATGGAGCGCAAGAACGCCGCGCACTACGCCCGCTACCCGCAGGACGTCGAACGCGCCCGCCGCATCGCCGACCATCTGCTGCACCACGAGGTGACCCTCCCGAACGGCTACCGGCTGACCGCCGAGGCGTTCCAGACGCTGGGCATCCTGCTCGGCGGCGGCGAGGGCAGCCACCGCCTGCACCACCTCCTCGAAGAGGCGTTCGTGACCACCCCCCGGGGCCCGGAGCTGTCCGACGCCCTCCAGGAGGAGCTTCAGGGTCAGCTCTCCTTCGCGGGACACCCGCTCTACGCCCTCGTACACGAGGCGGTCTACGCACAGGGCGCCCGCCCCACCGACTGGTCCGCCGAGCGGGTGCGCGCCGAGTTCCCGCAGTTCGACGCAGCCAAGGCGCTCACCGGAGACGGCCCGCTGCTCCTCACCGGAGAAACGATCCATCCCTGGATGTTCGAGAACGACCCCGCCCTGCGCCCGCTGCGCGGGGCCGCCGAACTCCTCGCCGCCCGCACCGACTGGCCGACGCTGTACGACCCCGCACGGCTGGCCGCCAACGAGGTGCCGGTCGCGGCCGCGATCTACCACGACGACCTGTACGTCGACACCGCCCACTCGCTGCGCACCGCGCGCGCGATCCGGGGACTGCGCACCTGGGTCACGGACGAGTTCGAGCACGACGGCGTCCGGGCCGGCGGTCCGCGCGTCCTGGACCGCCTGCTCGCCCTCGCCCGTGACGAGGTGTGACGCCACGGTCACCGGATAGTCTGCGGGCATGACCGAGCCGACGATCCCCCAGCTCCAGCCCATGCCCGAGGACTGGCAGCGCGCCCTGGCGGTGGTGGCGCACCCGGACGACCTGGAGTACGGGTGCGCCGCGGCGATCGCCGCCTGGACCGACGCCGGCCGCGAGGTCGGCTATGTGCTGGCGACCCGCGGCGAGGCCGGCATCGACACCCTCGCGCCCGCCGAGTGCCGCCCGCTGCGCGAGCGGGAGCAGCGGGCGAGCGCGGCCGTGGTGGGCGTCTCGTCGGTCGAGTTCCTCGACCACCGCGACGGCGTCGTCGAGTACGGCCTCGCCCTGCGCCGCGACATCGCCGCCGCCGTCCGCCGGCATCGTCCCGAGCTGGTGATCACCCTCAACCACCGTGACACCTGGGGCGGGGTCGCCTGGAACACCCCCGACCACGTCGCCGTCGGCCGGGCCGTCCTCGACGCGGCCGGGGACGCCGGCAACCGCTGGATCTTCCCCGAACTCGTCGAGCAGGGTCTGCAGCCCTGGAACGGGGTGCGCTGGGTCGCCGTGGCCGGGTCCGCGACGCCCACCCACGCCGTGGACGCGTCGCCGGGTCTGGAGCGTGCGGTGGCCTCGCTGCTCGAACACCGGGCCTACATCGAGGCGCTGACCGACGAGGCGCCCGAGGCCTACGCGAGGAAGTTCCTGACCGGGGCGGCGACGTCCGTGGGGGAGAGGTTCGGCGGCCGGCCGGCCGTGGCGTTCGAGCTGTTCCACCGGTAGTCCGGCAGGTCAGTAGGCTGGCGGCATGCGAGACAAGACGGCGGAGCCGGCCGACCTGCGCGGCGACTGCGGGAACTGCTTCGGACTGTGCTGCGTGGCCCTGCCCTTCGCCCGCTCCGCGGACTTCGCGATCGACAAGCCCGCCGGGAAGGCCTGCCCGAACCTGGGCGAGGACCACCGCTGCGGCATCCACGCGCGGCTGCGGGAGTCCGGCTTCACCGGCTGCACGGTCTACGACTGCTTCGGCGCCGGGCAGAAGGTCTCCCAGGTCACCTTCGGCGGCCGGGACCGCAGGACGGCCCCGCGGGAGGAGGCCCGGCGCATGCTGGAGGTGTTCCCGGTGGTCCGCCAGCTCCACGAACTCCTCTGGTATCTCACCGAGGCGCTGGCCCTCCCCGCCGCCCGCCCGGTCCACGGCGAGCTGCGACGGCTCCTGGACCGCACCGACGGACTCACCCGTCTGTCCCCGGAGGAGCTGGCCGCGCTGGACGTGCCCGCCCACCGTCAGGACGTCAACGTGCTGCTGCTGAAGACCAGCGAGCTGGTGCGCTCCGGCATACCCGGGCGCGGAAAGGAGCGACGGGGCGCCGATCTGGCGGGGGCCCGGCTCAAGGGTGCCGACCTGCACGGCGCGAACCTGCGCGGCGCCTGTCTGATCGCCGCCGACCTCACCGGCGCGGACCTGCGCCGAGCGGACCTGATCGGCGCCGACCTGCGTGACACCGATCTGACGGACGCCGATCTGACCGGCGCGTTCTTCCTGACCCAGCCGCAGCTGAACGCGGCCCGGGGGAGCGCGGGCACCCGCCTGCCTCAGTCAGTCGCCCGCCCCGCGCACTGGACAGCCCGGCGCTGAGCCCGGCGTCCCGCGCCCCTCAGGGCCCGGGTCGTCCGCGGGACCGCTGACCGGGTCGCCGGCGGGGCCGTCGGACGACGTCCGGGTGCGCCGCTCCAGACGCATCCGCAGCCCTTCCGGCATCAGCGTCAGCCGTTCCGTGACCCGCAGCCGGTAGGCGGGGTCGGGCCGCAGCTCGTAGCGGCGCAGCAGCAGCCCCAGCACCAGCACGGCCTCGTGGAGCGCGAACTGCCGCCCGATGCAGGCCCGGGCGCCGGTGCCGAACGGCTTGTAGGTGTGCGGGGCACGTGTGCGCACGGCCTGGGCGTCGAAGCGGTCGGGGTCGAAGCGTTCGGCGTCCGGTCCCCAGACCTCGTGGTCGCGGTGCAGCATCGCGGTGAGGATCAGCGCCCAGCCGCCGCGCCGCATCGGATGCTCGCCCCCCAGCACCGTGTCCGCCCTGGCCTCGCGCGCGAACGCGGGCGCCGTCGGCCACAGCCGCAGCGCCTCGTCGAGCACCCGGCGCACACAGCGCAGCTTCGCCACCTGCTCGTAGCCGGGCACGGCCGTGTCCCCCCACACCCGGTCCACCTCGGCACGGGCGCGCGCCGCGAGCTGCGGGTCGAGGGAGAGGTAGTGCAGGGCGAAGGAGAGCGCGCCCGAGGTCGTCTCGTGACCGGCCACCAGGAAGGTGACGACCTGACGGCGCACGTTCAACGCCGACAGCCGTTCCCCCGTCGAGGGGTGGGCGGTGTCGAGCATCCGGTCGAGCAGGTCGCCCTCCCCGCCGCCCGCCGACCGGCGCTTGCGGACCAGATCGTCGACGGTGCGGTTGAGCAGGGCGATGTCGGCCTCGTTGCGGCGCGTGGCCCGCCGCAGCAGGGCGGGGGAGGGCACGGTGTTCAGGCGCTGGGCGTAGGTGAGGGTGCCCACCATCGCGGTGACGAAGGGGTGCGGCCGGGCCCGCTCGAAGGAGCCGAAGTCGTGCCCGAAGCCGGTGCGCGCGATCGTCTCCAGGGTCAGTTTGGTCATGTCGCCGGGAATGTCCACCGCCCGGCCCGCGGCGGCTTCCGCGTCCCAGTGGCCGGTGAGGCGCGCCGCCACGTCCAGCATCATCGGGTGGTAGGCGGCCATGGCCTCCCGGCTGAACCCCGGGGCCAGGACGTCGTGCGCCAACTGCCAGTTCGGCTCGTGGTTGTACGCCGTGAACAGGGCGTCCCCCACCACGGGGCGCAGGTTGGCGATGCCCAGCCCCACGTGCTTGGCGAACCGGGTCTCGTCCGCCATGTCGGCGGCCAGTTCCGCGCCCCCGACGAACACGAACTCCCGGTTGAACACCTTGCGGCGGAAGATCGGCCCCAGCTCCGCGGCGTACCGCAGGGAGTCCTGCACGGGTGTGCGCCGGCTCGCGCCCAGGAGGTCGCCGAGCAGGGGGATCCGGTGCGGCGGATGCGGTATGCGCTCCAGTTCGGGCCAGCCGCGCTCCGCGCTGCGGAAGCCCTTCGGCAGCGCGTCCGCGGACTCCGCCCGGGCCATCCCCGCCGGCTGCGGGGCCACCGTGCTCCGCCGGAACCCCGCCGAGCCCGCCGGCCCCGCACCCCCCGCTGTGCCCGCGGGCCCCGCTGTTCCCGTCGTCCCCGTCTCCGCCATGACGCGATCTCCCTCGATGCAGCGGCAGGTTGAGCATGTTGTACATGGGTTCAATAGCGGGCCTCAGTCTGGAGCCGCCGTCGAACCGGCGTCAAGTAAGGTGCGGCCATGGCCGCGAACCAGGGGGAGGCGCGCACCCGGCGCCGACTCAGCACCCAGGAGCGCAGGGAACAGCTCCTGTCGGTCGGTGCGCGGCTCTTCTCGGAGAGCCCGTACGACGACGTGTGGATCGAGCAGGTCGCCGAGATCGCCGGGGTCTCCCGGGGGCTGCTGTACCACTACTTCCCCACCAAGCGGGACTTCTTCGCGGCGGTCGTCGAGCGCGAGAGCGAGCGGATGCTGCGCATGACGGCGGCGGTGCCCGGCGTCCCCGTCCGCGCACAGCTCGTGTCCGGTCTCGATGCTTATCTGGAGTACGTGGAGACCCACGCGCACGGCTATCGCGCGTTCCATCGCGCGGACGCCGCCGGCGACCAGGCCGTACGGAAGGTCTACCGGCGGGCGCTCGCGGCGCAGGAGCACCAGATGCTGGCGGCCCTCGGCGCCGACCCCGAGTTCGGCCGGGTCCTGGAGGAGCGCCCCGACGTACGGCTCGCGGTGCGCGGCTGGCTGGCGTTCACGACGGCGGTCTGCCTGGAGTGGCTGCGCGGGTCGGACCTCTCCCGCGAGCAGGTGCGGGAGCTGTGCGCCAGGGCGCTGCTGGGGGTCATCGCCGCTCCGGAGTGACCCACTGCGCCGTGGTTGGCGCGAGCACGGATCTCCGATAGCTTAGGCAAGCCTTACCTTAGGAGGTTTCGGGATGGGTGACAGCCACAGCTGGGCCGCCATGCCCGCGGCGGCCGAGCGGGCCCGTTCGGTGCTCGCGACCGCATGGTCCTGCGCCGTGACCGCGAGCGGCGGGCGCGAGGAGTTCGTCGGCGCGCACACCGTCGACGGCGACGGCCGGGTGGTCCTGCGCGTGCCCGGGAACAGCGCCCTGCTCACGGCGGCGATCTGCGCGCCCCGCGGCGAGCCGTCCGCCGTGCTGGAGTTCGCCGACGTCGCGCCCGTCCCGGTGCGCCACCGGGTCCGCGCCCGGCTTCGGCTCGCCGGCTGGTTCACCCCCGAGGGCGACCGCCTCGCCTTCCGGGCCACCCGCGTGGTGTTCACGCCGCCCACCGGCGCGGTCGTCGTCGCCCTCGACGAGTTCTCGCAGGCCCGGCCCGACCCCCTCGCCGCCGCCGAAGCGCGTCTGCTCACCCATCTCGCCGACGCCCACCCGGACGCGCTGGAGCGGCTCACCCGGCTCGTCCCGCCGGACAGCCTGCACGGCGCCGTCCGTGTCCAGCCCCTCGCCGTGGACCGGCACGGGCTGACGCTGCGCGTCGAACGCGCCCGCGCCCACGGCGACGTACGGCTGCCCTTCCACGCCCCCGCGGACGACGTCGGCCGGCTCACCGAGCGGATGCACGTCCTGCTCTCCCAGGCCGCCGCCGCGTCCTGCCCCCGCTCGGCCCTACAGCGGCAGCGCGCAGACGGCGACGGGTGAGGCGAACGGCTCGCCCGCGAGCCGGAGCCCGCCGTTCGTGCCGTCCACCCGGAAGACGCTGACCGTGCCGGAGTGCTGGTTGGCGGCGAACAGCAGGCCGCCGTCCGGGGAAAGGGCGATCTGGCGGGGGAAGTCGCCCTCCACCGGCGTCGTGCCCAGCAGCCGCAGCCGGGCGCCGGCCGCCTCCACCGCGTAGCGCGCGACGGTGTTGTCGCCGCGGTTGGCGAGGAAGGCGAACGCGCCGTCCGGCGTGACCGCCAGCTGCGCCGGGTAGTTGGTCTCCGCCTTCGAGCCGGTGGACTGCGGCCGCCCGATCGTCAGCCGGCCGCTCGACGGCTCGTAGGCGCACACCGCGACCGTGTCGTCGGCCTCGTTCGCCAGATAGGCGTGCCTGCCGCCGGGATGGAAGGTGAGGTGGCGCGGACCGGCGCCCGTCCGGGTGTGCGCCTGGGCGACCTCCGTGAGGGTGCCCGCCTTGTCGTCCAGGCGGTAGCTGTACACGGTGTCCGTGCCGAAGTCGACGGCCAGGACGTGTCCGCCGTCCGGCGCCGTGATGAACTGGTGCGCGTGCGGCCCCTGTTGGCCCGGCCGCGGCGCCGGGCGGGTGTGCCGGACCAGGTCGGTGCGCTCACCGAGCGCCCCCGAGGCGCCGATCGGGTGAACGGCCACGGTGCCCGAGCCGAAGTCCGCGCTCAGCAGCCACCGCCCGCCGGGGTGGACCGACAGATGGCAGGTGGCGGACCCGCCGGTGGCCCGGCTGCCCAGCACCTTCTCGTCGGACAGCCGCACCGCGGTCACCGCGCCCCGCTCGCGTTCGTTCGCCGCGTACAGGGTTGCGCCGTCCGGGTGCACCGCGAGGTAGGACGGGTCCGGCACGCCGGTGATCGTCCCCTTCCCGGTGATCCGCCCCGAGGCGCTGTCGTAGGAGGCGACGCCGACGCCCTTCCCGCCGCCCTCCGCCGAGGTGTACGTGCCCAGGTACAGCGGGCGCGCGCCGGAGAGGCCCGGCGAGGGGCGGGGCGAGGCCTTCGGGGCGGCGGACGACGACGACTGCCGGGGCGGTGCGCCCCGCCGCGCCTCCTCGGCGTCGGCCGGGCCCCCGTCGCCGCCGCAGCCGGCCAGCGCCGAGCCCGCGGCCGCGCCGCCGAGCGCCCCGACGAAACGGCGCCTCGTCCAGCGTCCGCGGTCCCCGGTTTCCGGCGGGCCGGGTGACCCCCGTCGCGCCGCTCCCGTCCCACTGTCCATGCCCGCACCTCAGGTCGTCGTACGCCGCCGCCGTGACAGCCACCTTGACCCGGACCGACCGGCGAACGCAAAGCGGCCGCGGAGGCCGGCTTGCGGCGGGGCGCGCGGCTGGGCGTCCACTCGGCCGCGCGGACGGGCGCGCGGCGGGGCGCCGGGACGGATGTGCGGGTGCCGGGACCGGTAGGCGGCGGGAGGCGCGACCGGGCGCGAGGGCGGGTGCGCGGGGCGGCACCTTGCGGGAGATCCGGACGGGAACGGGACGGAACGTGCGGCCAAGTGGGCTCTGGCACCGCCGGTCGCCGTCCTTCTCGGGCTCTCCGGCGTGACCGCCAGGTGCCGCACCTGGCCGAGGCGGGCGGCGGTCACGGAGCCGGATCCGGCTCCGGGACGGGATCGGGGCCCGGGCCGGGGCCGGGTCGTCGACCGGCTGGATGCCGTCGCGCGTCTCCCCGGGGGCGAGGTCCTGCGCGTCCCGGCCGGGTCGCGGGGTCGGACCGGTGCAGCGGCCCAGGTGCACACGGCGCGGGGATCGCTCGCACTCTGCCCGCTCCGACCTGCGTGTTTCCGTCGATCCGGACGGCGATGTCGGCCGTCCCCGCGCCCCTGGGCGTCCGGCCGTCGCGCGCTCGTCAGCCGGAACGACGTCGGGCCGCGGCCCCGTTGCGCCGCAGCAGGCCCGGTGTCCGCAGTCGCTTCCTGAGCCGGTACAGCCACGGCCTGCGCTCACGCTGCTCGTGGCTGTTGCGGTCCAGCTCCTCCAGGAGCCGGCGGGACCGGTGCTCGGTGTCCAGCTCGTCGAGTATGCGGTTGACCTCGGTCAGGACCGCGCCGTGCAGCTGCCACTGGCGGGCGTCGTGCTGGAGCTGCTCCAGCAGCAGCTGGGCCAGCTTGTCGCGGGTGGTGGCGGCCTGCCGCAGCTCGGCGGTGAGCCGGGCCTCGGCGGCGTCCGCGTTCAGGCTGACGTGCGTGGTCACCAGCACGGCGAAGCTGACCACCGCGTCGGCGATCTCGGACAGCACCCGCTCCACGACCTCGCCGGTCGCGGGCGGGAACAGCGGATGCGGCTCGCGCTCCTTGGCGAGGTCGGTGAGGGACCGGGCGAGCACCCGCAGCACGACCGTGCAGATCTCCAGCGTGTCCAGACCGGTGCGCAGCACGACCCGGTGCAGGAGTCCCTCCCGCACCCGGGGATTGAGCCGCATGCTCTCCTCGGCCTGCCGCAGGGCCGCGTCCACCTCGACGATGTCGTGGTCCAGCCGTCGTGCCTCGTGCAGCCGGGCGGCCGCCTGCTCGGCCGGGGTCCGGCCCGCGGCCTCCTCGCCGATGCGCAGCATCAGCTGCCGCAGCCGCCGGGCCAGCCCCTCGATCGACTCGCCGGCCTCCTCCACCCACACCGGCGGCGGCAGCAGCAGATTGCAGCCGAGGCCGACGACCGCGCCGATCAGCGTCTCCACCACCCGCGCCCACGCCGTGTCCCCGACGGTGGTGACGCCCAGCACCAGCATGGCGCTGATCGCCACCTCAGGGACGTACTCGTCGACCCGCACCAGGTGCCCCACCGCCAGCGAGGCCACGATCAGCAGCCCGAGACTCCACCAGGTCAGACCCACCAGGAGGCTGAAGAGGATGGCGACGACGACGCCGGCGACCACCGCGGTCACCCGCCGGACGCCGTTGGTGAGGGTCGCGTACAGGGTGACCTGGACGACCAGCAACGCCGTCAGCGGCGCGGTGAGCGGCAGTGCCTCGGGGCTCAGGCGCAGCGCGATGACGTAGGCGATCGAGGCCGCGGCGGCCGACCGCAGAGCCTGGAGGACGACGGGTTCCCGATGGCGCCGCACCAGCCGCACGAGCGGCGCCGCGCGTTGACGTACTTCTTGCATCCCCAGACCCGTTCCCCTTCCTCCGTGACCTCGAACGTTTCTTCCGCCCCGGGATGGACCGGACGGCCCACCGGCCCGTGTCCCGCGCCGCCGCGGCGGGGTCAGGCGCACAGCCTGTCGAGGAGGGCGGACAGGTCGGCCGACGCACGGACGATCTGCTCCTGCGGCTCAGGCACTCCTCGAAGCGGGCCCCCCGGCTCCAGCGCCTTCCTGCGCGCAGAGAGAGCGAACAGGCCAGACCCGTGCACGCCGAGGAGCTGCTGCGCCGCCGAGGACACCGCATCGCCGCCGAGGCCGACGAGGTGCGGCGGCTGCTGACCAGGGGCGCCCGGGTCTCCGTGTGCGGCGACGGCCTCCGGACGGCTCCGGGCGTCCGGGACGCGTTCCGTACCCTGTACCGGGAGTACACCCCGGCCTCTCTTAGCTCACATCGTGAACTAAGGGTTGGAGAATGTCGCGCGTGCCCTCCCCGCGGAGGTATGTTGCAGGTCGGGCAGGGCTCGGAGGGGAGCGACATGACGGGGCGGAACGGGCGCACGGTACGCGACCTGAGGCGGGCGAACCGCACGGCCGTACTGCAACGGCTCTACTTCGACGGGCCCCTCAGCCGCTTCGAGCTGGGGCCGGCCACCGGCCTGAGCTCCGGCTCGATCAGCAACGTCGTCGCCGACCTGGTCGCCGACGGACTCGTCGAGGAGGCCGGCAGCGTCGACTCCGACGGCGGCCGCCCCCGCACGTTGCTGCGGGTGGCCCCCGGCAGCGGCCACATGATCGGCGTGGACGTCGGCGAGACCCGGGTGCGGATCGAGCTGTTCGACCTCACGCTCACCGAACTCGCCCGCACCGAGAGGCCGTTGGAACAGCGCCGGTACGAGGTCGACGGGATCGTCGGCCATGTCCGCGACGGCGTCGCCGAGGTCCTCGCGACGGCCGGCGTCGCCGCCGAGCAGCTCCTCGGGGTCGGCATCGGCGTCCCGGGCATCGTCGAGCACACCCCCGAGCGCGGCGCCGTCGTGCACGGCCAGACCATCGGCTGGGACGCGGTCCCGGTGGAGGCGCTTCTGCGCGAGGGCGCCCTCCTGCCCGAGAGCGTCCCGTACTTCATCGACAACGGCGCGAAGACCCTGGGCCAGGCCGAGATGTGGTTCGGCGGCGGCCGGGGCGCGCACAGCGCGGTCGTCGTCCTCTTCGGCTCGGGCGTCGGGGCCTGCCTGGTCACCCCGGAGGTGGAACACGGCCGGGCCGTCGAATGGGGCCATCTCACGGTCCGGGTGCGGGGCCGCCGCTGCCGCTGCGGAGCCCTGGGCTGCCTGGAGGCGTACGCGGGCGCGGAAGCGCTGCTGGAACGCTGGCGCGAGCAGGGCGGACGGCCGCCCGAGGACGTCGACGAGGAGACCGCCCTGACCGCCATGCTGGCCGCCGCCTACCCCCCGGCCGGACCGGACGACGGCGGGTCGTCCGAGGACGGCGGGTCCGGCGACGACGGGGAGGCCGCCGGCGCGGGGCGGACCGCGGATCCCCTCGCGCTCGCCGTCCTGGAGGAGACCGCCGAGTACCTCGGCGCCGGTCTCTCCGACCTGATCAACCTCTTCCAGCCGGAGCGCATCCTCATCGGCGGCTGGGCCGGCCTGCAGCTGGGCGCCCGCTTCCTGCCCGCCGTACGCCGGCACGCCACCGCGTACGCGCTGCGCCACCCCGCCCAGAGGGTCACCGTCGAGCTGGGGCGGCTCGGTCCGGACGCGGTCACCGTCGGGGCGGCGATCCTCCCGCTCGCCGACTTCTTCGGCCGCGGCGGCCGACGCCCCGAGCCCGCGCCCACCGGCCCGGCGCCGGCCTGGCGCACCGTACTGGAGGAACGCGCCCCGCGCTGACCCGCGGTGCGCCGTGCCCGCGACCTGCGAGGCGGGTGGGCCGCACGTTTCGCCGTCCGTGCGGGAGGTACTCGCGAGTCGCCCGGACGAAGGCCGTCCGGGGAGCGTTGCCCGCGTTCGACGCGGTGCGACCGCGAAAGGAGGACGTCGTGGCCGAACACCGTCTCCAGGGTCCTGGCGGGAACGGCGCGCGGGTCCCGCGCGACCCGCCGGACCAGCAGGCCGACGGGGGCGACGACCACTGGGACGTCGCCGAGCCCGAGGACTCACAGCAGGCCGCCGAGGACGTTCCCGACACCGACGAGGCGGGAACGGGCCGACAGGGCGCCCCGCGCGCGGGCAGCGGCCCGTCCGAGAACCCGGAGCCCGAAGAGCCGACCGCCTGACCGCCCGGGCTCCTGACCTCCTGACGGTGCGCCGCGGACTGCGGCGGCGCTGCGACGTCGGGCGTCCGTGGGCTGACGGGTCCACGGGGTCCCGGCCGCATGACCCGGCGGGTAATCGACGCCCGCAGGCCGTGCGGCAAGCATGGACGCATCACCCGCTCACCGTGTGCCGCACGCACCGCAGGAGGATGTCCATGCCGTACTTCACGAGCCCCGTCGACGGCGCCCGGCTGCACCACGTCGACTACGGCCCCGCCGACGGGCCGGTGATCGTCTTCGTGAACAGCCTGTACTTCGGGTCCGAGATGTGGGAGTACCAGATGCTGCCGCTGGCGCGGGAGGGCCACCGCTGCGTGGGCTTCGACCGGCGCGGTCACGGCCGCTCCGACGACACATGGAGCGGCTTCGACCTCGACAGTCTCGCCGACGACGTCCAGGGCCTCATGGACCACCTCGACCTGCGGGAGGTGACCCTGGTGGGGCACTCGGTCGGCGCGGCCGAAGCCGTCCGCTGTCTGACCCGGCACGGCGCCGACCGGGTGGCCCGCTTGGCGCTGGTCGCCGGCATGACGCCCGGCCCCGCCCGGTCGGCCGACCACCCCGAGGGCGTCGACCCGCAGCTCATGCTGGGCGGCGTCGAGGCCTTGCGGCGGGACCGCTCCGCGTTCTTCGCCGACGGCGCCCGCGCCTTCTTCGCGCTGGACCGCCCGGGCAACGACCTCTCCGAGGCGTACGTCGAGGCCATGATCCGGCGCTGCCACGGTTCCACGGCGCGGGCCGCCGTCGCCGTCGGCGAGCTGATCGCGGCCCTCGACGTCGCGCCCGAACTGGCCGCGCTCGACCTGCCGGTGCTCGTCGTGCACGGCACCCACGACACCTCCGGTCCGATCGAGCTGACCGGCCGCCGCGCCGCCGCCCTCGCCCCGAACGCCACCCTGGAGGTGTACGAGAACGCCGGCCACGGTCTCTTCGCGACCCACGCCGACCGCCTCACCGCCGACCTGCGCACGTTCGCGGCGGGGGAGTGAGCTCACCGGAGGGGAGGGAGCCGTACTATCCCTGGGCGGGGAAGGCGTTCACGCCCGTCAGCTCGGCGGACAGCTCCCACAGCCGCGCCGCCTGCTCGGGGTCCGTCGCCCAGTCCTTGACGCCGGTGCGCACATCGCCGTCGACTGCGGGCTCGGCGATGTCGCAGTCCTCCAGGTAGAGCCCGCCCATGTCGGCCAGCTGCGGCGAGGTCGCGGCCCAGACCTGGGTGGCCGCCCCCTGCGCGGGGGTCTTGAAGCCGGGCTGGTCGATCACGTTGCCGTCCTCGTCGATCCAGCCGCGCTCCACCATCTCCTCCTTGGGGATGTGGCGCTGGAGAGGCGTGATGATCCCGCCGGGGTGCAGCGAGAAGGCCCGTACGCCCCGGTCCCGGGCGAGCCGGTCGAGGTGGACGGCGAAGAGTACGTTCGCGGTCTTCGCCTGGCCGTAGGCCTCCCACTTGTCGTAGCCCTGCCGCCAGTGGACGTCGTCCCAGCGCACGCCGGAGAAGTGGTGGCCGCGCGAGGACACCGAGACCACGCGCGCCCCGCCGGGCTCGATCGCGGACCACAGCCGGTTCACGAGCGCGAAGTGGCCGAGGTGGTTGGTGGCGAACTGCGCCTCCCAGCCGGGCCCGACGCGGGTCTCCGGGCAGGCCATGACGCCGGCGTTGGCGATGAGGAGGTCGAGGGTGCGGCCGGAGGCGAGGAAGCGGTCGGCGAAGGCGCGCACGCTGTCCAGGTCGGCGAGGTCCAGCTCGTCGACCTCGACGCCGTCGAGGCCCTCCAGGGTCGCCCGCGCGGTGTCCGGGCGGCGGGCGGGGACGACGACGCGCGCGCCGGCCCCGGTGAGGGAGCGCGTGGTCTCCAGGCCCAGTCCGGAGTAGCCGCCGGTGACGATCGCGAGCTGTCCGCTCAGGTCGATGCCGGCGAGGACGTCGTCGGCGGTGCTGTGGGCGTCGAACCCCGAACCGATCTTGTGCTGTGCAGTGCTCATGTCCGAGACGCTACGAAGTGGAGTGCGCTCGAAGTCAAATGCGCGCCGTGAGCGCGCCGCGGACACCGGCGAGCGCGGGGCCGCCGGACAGAGAGAAGCCCCGACCGGACGGGGGAATCACGGTCGGGGCAGTCTGTGCGTGGGCGCGGACGGCGGTCGCCTCTCGGCGAGACGCTCCACAGGGCTTCAGCCGGACGATCGTCCCTGTGGGCAGAAGGTGAGGCCCGGGGACACTGTCCCGTCCGCACCCACGGTTGGTTCAACGGGTAACTACCTATGCGTGTTCCCCCGTTCGCCGCACCGTGCAGTGACGTCCGTCACCTCACGCCAGCGGACTGGTCGACAGCGAGGCCAGGAGGTCGGCCGGATCGTCGTAGACCGCTTCCGCGCCCGCCGCCACCAGGTCGGCCCGCGGAATGCCCCCGCTGAGGACGCCTACACAGCGCACCCCGGCCCGGCGGCCGGCCTGCATGTCCCACACGGTGTCGCCGACGAACACGGCCCGCTCGGCGGGGGCGCCGGCCAGCTCCAGGGCGTGCTGCACGGGTTCCGGCGCGGGCTTGCCCTCCTCGACGTCGTCCGCGCTGGCCGTCGCGGCGATGACGTCGTCGGCGTCGATGGCGCTGCGCAGGGCCGACAGCTCGGGCCCGCTCGCCGAGGTGGCGAGCACGACCGTCCAGCCGTCGTCGTGCAGCCGGCGCAGCAGCGAACCGGCGTCCCGCAGCGGCGGCAGCCGGTCGAAGTACTGCCCGTACAGGGCTTTGTGGGCGGCGCTGAGCTCGGCGTCCTCGTCCTTGTCCCGGTCGTCGCCGAGCAGGCGTGCGATCAGGTCGCCGGACCCGAGCCCGACGGCCCGGAGCACGGCGTGCATCGGCACCCGGTGGCCCGCCTGCCGGAAGGCCTCCCACCAGGTGACGACATGAAGGTGGTTGGTGTCGACGAGGGTGCCGTCGACGTCGAACACGGCGGCGCGTGTCATCTGGGTCCTTTCTCCGTCTGCGGGTACTTTCGCGTCCCCCCGGGCGATACCCCCGGGTACCACCTCACGGGGCGGCCACGCCCGCCGGCACCCGGCCCTCCCGCGTCCAGGCCAGCAGGTCGTCCAGCGGCCAGGCGGTCACGATCCGCTCCGCGGGCACTTCGCACTCCTCGGCCCGTGCGCAGCCCAGGATCTGCCAGTCCAGCTGGCCGGGCGCGTGGGCGTCCGTGTCGACCGAGAACAGGACGCCCGCCGCCACGGCCCGGCGCAGCAGCCGGCGCGGCGGGTCGAGCCGCTCCGGCCGGCTGTTGATCTCCACGGCGGTGCCCGACCCGGCGCACGCCGCGAACACCTCGTCCGCGTCGAACTCCGACTCGGGCCGCCCGCGCCCGGTCACCAGCCGGCCGGTGCAGTGGCCGAGGACGTCCGCGTGCGGATCGCGCACGGCGTTCACCATGCGACGCGTCATCGCCCGGGAGTCCATCCGCAGCTTGGAGTGCACGGAGACGACGACCACGTCGAGCCGTTCCAGCAGTTCGGGCTCCTGGTCCAGCGAGCCGTCGTCGAGGATGTCGCACTCGATGCCGGTCAGCAGCCGGAAGGGCGCCCAGGAGGCGTTGAGCTCCTCGACCACGTCCAGCTGGTGGCGCAGCCGCTCCGGGGACAGCCCGCGGGCCACCGTCAGGCGCGGCGAGTGATCGGTGAGCACGGCCCACTCATGGCCGAGCGCGGCGGCCGCCCGGCCCATCTCCTCGATGGGGCTGCCGCCGTCCGACCAGTCGGAATGGAGATGGCAGTCGCCGCGCAGCAGGGCGCGCAGCCGGGTCCCCGCGCCGTCCGTCAGGGGCCGCCCGGCCTCCTCCTCCAGCCTCTCCAGGTAGGACGGCGTCTGTCCGGCGAGCGCCTCGCGCACCACCTGGGCGGTCTTCGGGCCCACGCCCTTCAGCGACTCCAGCGTGCCGTCCGCCACCCGCTGCCCGACCTCCGCCGAGGGCAGTCGCGCCAGCACCCGGGCCGCGGTCCGGAAGGCCCGCACGCGGTACGTCGGCGCCAGGGACCGTTCCAGCAGGAAGGCGATCCGGTCCAGTGCCTCGACGGGATCCATCGCCACCTCCTGGCTCCAGAGTTCCCCACCGTCGCCCCGACCGCACGACGAGCGGAGCGCTTGCCGAGGGGAGACATTCGATGATTCATCCCGATGTGTTCCGCTCTACCCTCTATGTCATGACCGAAATCGCGAGCCTGCGTGTCTCCCGGCCGCGGATCATGGTGCTCGGGGTGCAGCCGGGCCCCGCGCCGTTCCGCATCGTGGAAATCGACGCCGAGGTGGTCGGTGAGGCGAGGGACGTGACCGACGTCCTCGAGATCGCCGCCGCCTACGGCATCACGGTCCACGACCTCGACGACCCGGACACCGTGCGCTGGGTGGGCGGGGACAAGTACACCTGGAAGCCGCACTGAGCGGCGCCCCCGCTGCCCGTCCCGCGCCCCCTCACGCGCGCTGCTTGCGCGCGTGCACCGCGCGGCTCACCCTGCGCCCCAGGAGCAGGTAGCCGATCAGGGCGCCCGTGGTGTTGAGGATGACGTCGTCGATGTCGAAGGCGCGTCCGGTCACCAGCGCGCCCTGGGCGAACTCCACGAGCAGCATGACCGTCGCGGTCAACAGCAGCACGCGCACCAACCCGCGCGCCCGGGGCGCGACGACCGGGACCAGCACGCCGAAGGGGACGCCGAGCAGCACGTTTCCGCCGATCTGCTTCACCGCGTCGCGCAGCGCCGGCTGGTCCAGATAGGCCCGCAGCGAGTCGCCCGGGCGCAGGTTGGAGTGGACCAGCGCCGCCGAGGCGGGCGACGGCTCCAGGGTGATCCGGGCGAGGACGACGGCGAACGCCACCATGAAGGTGAAGGCCACCAGCATCGCGAGCAGCCGGAGCGGGAACGGCAACGGCCGGTGTTCGGTACGCGCCGACCCCGCTTCCGCGGCCCTCTCGGCCTTCCTGGCCTTCCGTGTTCTTCCGGCCTTCCGGGCCGGTCGTGCTGTGCCGAACCTGCCGAACCTGCCGGTCCTGTCCGGCTCGGGCGCCGGGGCGGCGGTCTTGGCAGTGCGCAGGCGGAACGTGGTGAGCGGACGTAGCGCTGCACGGGCCATGCGGTCCTCCAGTCTTCAACTTCCAGGCGTCGTAGCGCGGTTACCCTCGAACGGCCCCGGGATGCGGGCGGACGGCCCCGGGTGTGGCTTCCCGCGGCCCTCGCGGTCGCCCGCGCGTCCGCCCGCTCACCTCCGCCCGGGCATCAGGTGCCGTAGGACACCTTCACCTCCTTGAAGCCGAGGGAGCGCAGCAGCCCCTGGAGCATGCCGGTGGTGTTGGTCTCGGCGCGCTTGGCCAGCTCGCTCTCCTTCGCCGCCTCCCCGATGTGCTTGACCGCGAGTTTCTGCACGGCCTGCTCACCGCCCGGGTTGTCGGAGAAGAGGTCGCCGAGGCGGTCGAGGAGACCGCGCTGCTTGGACACCGCGTAGGAGCGGTCGGGATCGAGGGCCGGCTTGCCGAGCTGGGCATGCGGCAGCCGGAGCGTGGCCGAGGTCCGGTCTTCGTCGACCGTCACGTTCTTGTCGCCGATCTTCCCGAGGTCGACGTAGGCGTCGACCGTGCCCGCCCCGACGTACAGGGTGCGGGTGCCGCGGATGGCGTCGGGAAGGTACTTGGCGTCCTTCTCCAGGTCCACGACGACCTGGAAGTTGCCGGAGGCGGCGTCGTAGCGGTTCATGTCCTGGATGGACTGGAGCAGGGCGGGGCCCGAGCGGTCGTTGGTCTGCGTGCCGAAGAGGTCGCGCAGTCCCGGCAGCAGGCTCAGCCGGATCCCCGCGAACATCACGACGAGCACGACCACGACGGCGGTGAGCACCTTGGCCCAGCCGGGCATGCGGCCGGGCGGACGCCGGGTGGGCTTGGTCTCCCTGGTGGGCTCGATCGAAGTCGTCATGCGGACGGTCCTCTCTTCCTCCTCACCGGATTCCCGTCAATGCCCGTGTCAGACCGCCCTGTTGAGGAGCTGTGACAGCAGGCCCGCGTGCGGCGCCCGCCCGCGCGCGTCGGCCCGGCGGGAGGAGCGCCGCACGGCAGGCGTGAGCGGACGGCCCGGAGGGCGTCCCCGGCTCGCCGGCCTTCCCCGCGAACCGGCGAAGCGCCTGATCACACCGGTCGGGGGGAGAGACGGCCGGTTCGGGGCCGTCGCGGGACTGCGGAGCCTCCCGGGGCTTCCCGCGGGTGGGCAGAACGGGCGTGATCCGTAGCATGAGAGACCCCGCCCCCGGCCGGACACGATCAGCGAGGAGCCGACCGTGCGAGACATCTCCGTGTTCAGCGGCAGTGCCCACCCCGAACTGGCGGCCGAGGTCTGTGCCCATCTCGGCGTGCCCCTGAGCCCCACCCGCCTGAGCAGGTTCGCCAACGACTGCCTGGAGGTCCAGCTCCAGGCCAATTGCCGGGAACGGGACGTCTTCCTCGTGCAGCCGCTGGTCCGGCCCGTGCAGGAGCACCTCGTGGAGCTGCTGCTGATGTGCGACGCGGCCCGCGGTGCGTCGGCAGGCCGGATCACCGTCGTGATGCCGCACTATTCCTACGCGCGCTCCGACAAGAAGGACGCCCCCCGCATCTCCCTGGGCGGACGCCTGGTCGCCGATCTGATGGCTGCGGCCGGCGTCCATCGCGTCCTCGCCATGACGCTCCACTCGCCCCAGGTGCACGGCTTCTTCTCGATGCCGGTGGACCACCTGCACGCCCACCGGGAACTTGCCGCGCACTTTCGCCGCTACGACCTCACCCGCACCACCGTGGTCTCGCCGGATCTCGGCAACGCCAAGGAGGCCGCCGCCTTCGCCCGGATGATCGGCGCCCAGGTGGCGGCCGGCGCCAAGCAGCGCTTCGCCGACGACCGGGTCAGCATCAGCGCGGTGATCGGCGAGATCGCCGGGCGGGACGTCATCGTCCTGGACGACGAGATCGCCAAGGGCAGCACGGTCCTGGAGCTCCTGGACCGGCTGCGGGAGTCGGAGCCCCGCTCGATACGGGTGGCGTGCACGCACGGACTGTTCGCCGCCGGTGCGCTCAAACGGCTCAGCGAGCAGCCGGACGTGCTGGAGATCGTGTGCACCAACACGGTGCCGGTGCCCGTGGAGGAGCACACCGACAAGCTGCGGATCCTGTCCATCGCCCCCGCGCTGGCGGAGGCGGTGCGCCGCATCCACAACGGCGAGTCCGTCAGCGCCCTGTTCGAAGCGGCACGCGGCCAGTAGGGGGACGGGCGGCGGGGGCGGGAGCCGGCCGGGCGGACCGGCGGGGGCGGCCGGAGGGCCGGGCTGCGCTGCGAGGCGCCGTCATAACGTGCCCGACGTGGCGCCGGGCCGCTCAAGGGCCGCGTCCAGCGTCGTGGCGGGCGGCAGCAGCCGGGACAGCCCGGTGGCCCGCAGGATCCGCAGGGTGAGCGGGTGCGCGCAGACGAGGTGCAGATGCCCGTCGTGGTCGAGGACCCGGCCGCGGGCCCGGTACAGCAGGCGCAGCCCGGAGCAGTCGAAGAACTCGATCCGGGTCAGGTCGATCACGATCCGCGGCGTGGGACCGGCGGTCGCCTCGTCGAGCAGCGGGCCGATCTCCGTGGCCGCGACGAGGTCGATCTCGCCGCGGAACTCCAGCACCGTGTACCCCCGGTCCTGGCGGACGCGCAGATGCGGGGACTCCGCCGCGGGTTCCCACTGCACGACGACATCGCCTCCAACCCGCTCCACCGGTCGGGAGCTTCCAACGGCCGGGGTGCACACAGCAGTTCCCCGCCTCAGCAAGTTACCCCCGATGGAGTGAATTCCAGCATGTTCGATTGACATATGTCTTCGAAATGCAACCGACGTCGGCCGAGTTTTTTCGCGTCGTGAGCGAAGGGGGGCGAAGCGTTACGACAGCGCGTGCCACGCCTTGGAGAGGGCTGTGCGGAACTGCTCCGTCTGGTGGCCCGTGAGGTCCCCGACCATGCGCTCCTCCAGCTCCCGCACCGGGCCGGCGTGCCGCTCCAGGAGTTCGCGCCCCTCCTCGGTGAGCAGGATCAGCAGCTCGCGCCGGTTGCGCGGATTGCGCTCGCGGCGGATCAGGCCGCGCCCCTCCAGGGAGCGCACCAGGTCGGCGATGGACTGGGCGGTGACGAAGGAGTCCCGGGCCAGCTGGGCGGCGGACAGTCCGTCGTGCCGCTCCAGCACGGTCAGCGCCGTGTACTGCAGGGCCGTGATCCCGGACGGCTTGACCAGCTCGTCCAGGTGGGATCGCACGACCAGCTCCACCTGCTTCACCATGTAGAGCAGGGACGGGGGTGTCCTGTGCGGCGGGGAAGCGGGCGCCGCTGCCTGGGTTGTCCGGGGGCCGACCATGGGTCAGAGCGTAGACCATTGACAGGAAACCTGTCCGTAATGAGACTGCGAACCAACAGGAATCCTGTTTGTTGAAATCTTAGCGACGATGCTGAGGAGTGGCGATGACCGCCTTCGAGATCGACCCCGGCCGACTGTTCGTCGGGGGACAGTGGCGAGAGGCCGCGGACGGGGCGCGGACCGAGGTGGTCGACCCGTCCCGGGGCACGGTCGTCACCACCGTCGCGGAGGCGGGCGCCGCCGACGTGGACGCCGCCGTGCGGGCCGCGCGCGAGGCCTTCGACACCGGGCAGTGGTCCGGCCTCAGCGGCCGGGAGCGCGGCCGCGTGCTGCTCCGTGTGGCCCAGCTCATCCGCGAGGAGGCCGACGACATCGCCCGGCTGGAGAGCCTCGACGTCGGCAAGCCCATCACCCTCGCGCACGCCGTCGACGTCACCAACGCGGCCAACGACTACGAGTACTTCGCCTCCCTCGCCTTCGCCCTGGACGGCGCCCACCGCGACACCCCCATGAACGCCCTCGCCTACACCCGGCGGGACCCGATCGGCGTGGTCGCCGCGATCACTCCGTTCAACTTCCCGCTGATCCTGGCCGGCTCCAAGATCGCCCCGGCCCTCGCCGCCGGCAACACGGTCGTCCACAAGCCCGCCGACGAGACCCCGCTCAGCGCCCTGTACATGGCGGGACTGTTCCAGCGGGCCGGCGTCCCCGACGGCGTGGTCAACGTCGTCACCGGCGCGGGCCCGGTGGCCGGCGAGGCGCTGCTGCGTCACCCCGGCGTCGACAAGATCGCCTTCACCGGCTCCACCGCGATCGGCCGGCACGCGGCGAGCGTCGCGGGCGGGAACCTCAAGCCGGTCACCATGGAACTCGGCGGCAACGCGGCGCACCTCGTCTTCGAGGACGCCGACCTGGAGAAGGCCGTC
The DNA here is from genome assembly GCF_003112535.1 of Streptomyces rishiriensis. Taxonomy (GTDB): domain Bacteria; phylum Actinomycetota; class Actinomycetes; order Streptomycetales; family Streptomycetaceae; genus Streptomyces; species Streptomyces rishiriensis. Next base: position 57,839 of record NZ_BEWA01000015.1, read on the forward strand.
GGCGCGGTCATCAAGGGCTTCGTCTTCAACACCGGCCAGTTCTGCATGGGCGGCCCGCGGCTGCTGGTCGCCCGCCCGGTCTACAGCACCCTGCTGGGCATCCTCGCGGAGGCCGTCCCCGGCGTGCCGGTCGGCGATCCCCGGCTGCCGGAGACCGTCGTCGGCCCGATGGCGGGGGAGAGGCACCTGCGCAAGGTCGAGGAGTACGTCGACCTCGCCCGCAAGGAGGGCGCCCGCATCGTCTGCGGCGGCGAGCGCCTCGACCTCGACGGCGGCTACTACTACAGGCCGACCGTGATCGCCGACCTCGCCCCCGACTCCCGTGTCGTCCAGGAGGAGATCTTCGGCCCCGTCCTCACCGTCCAGCCCTTCGACGACGAGGACGAGGCGATCGCGCTGGCCAACTCCACGCCGTACGGCCTGGCTTCGGGCGTCCAGACCGGCAACCTGGCCCGCGCCCACCGCGTCGCCGACCGCCTGCAGGCGGGCATCGTCTGGGTCAACGACTGGGCGATGCTCGACCCCGCCGTCCCGTTCGGCGGCGTCAAGGACTCCGGCTTCGGCCGCGAGTACGGCCCCGAGGCGCTCGCCGCCTACACCAGGGTCAAGTCCGTCGTCGTCTCGCTCGACTGACTGCGGCCACCCGAACACCTCTGCCCGACAAGGGAGTTGCACCCATGCCCATCACCACGCGCGCGGCCGTCGTCGAGTCCGCCGGAGCGCCCTTCACCCTCTCCGAGGTCGTGCTCGAAGACCCCGCACCGCACGAGGCGGTCGTCCGGCTGGTCGCGGCCGGGCTGTGCCACACCGACCTCGGCGTGGCGGGCGGCGGACTGCCCTTCCCGCTGCCCGGAGTCCTCGGGCACGAGGGCGCGGGGGTCGTGGAGGCGGTCGGCTCCGCGGTCACGGGCGTCGCCCCCGGCGACCACGTCGTGCTGTCCTTCACCTCCTGCGGCGACTGCCGCAACTGTCACGGCGGCCACCCCGCCTACTGTGCCGCCTGGCTGCCGCTGAACCTCCTCGGCGGCCGCCGCGCCGACGGCACCGGCACCGTCAGCCGGGACGGCGAGGTCCTCGGCGGCCACTTCTTCGGCCAGTCCTCCTTCGCCGAGCGGGCGCTGGTCGACGAGCGCAGCCTCGTGAAGGTCGACCCCGGCGTCCCGCTGGCGTCGATCGCGCCGCTGGGCTGCGGAGTCCAGACCGGCGTCGGCGCCGTGTGGAACGTGCTGAAGCCGACGGCCGGCGCCGCGGTCGTCGTCCTCGGCGCCGGAGCCGTCGGCCTGTCGGCGGTCATGGCGGCCGCGCTGTCGCCGGCGACCACGATCATCGCCGTCGACCGGGTCGCCGAACGCCTGGAACTCGCGCGGGAGCTGGGCGCCACCCATACCGTCGACGCCGGCCGTGCCACGCTCGGCGAGGCCGTCGCGGAGATCACCGGCGGGCAGGGCGCCGACGGCGTCGTGGAGACCACGGGCAACACGGCGGTGCTGCGCCAGGGCGTCGACGCGCTCGCCGCCCGCGGCACCCTCGTCGTCGTGGGCGCGCCGCCCTTCGGCAGCGAGGTCGCCCTGGACGTCAACGGGCTGCTGGGCGGCAAGCGCGTCGTGGGCCTCACCCTCGGCGACAGCGAGACGCAGACCTTCATCCCGGCCCTGGTCGAAATGGTCAAGGACGGGCGTCTCCCGCTGGACCGTCTGATCGGCGTCTACCCGTTCGCAGACATCGAACGGGCGGTGCGGGACATGACGGCGGGCAAGACCGTCAAGCCCGTGCTCGTCTTCTGACGGCCGGTCAGTCGACCGTCAGCACCAGCTTCCCGGTGGTCCGGCCGGTGTCGCCGAGCCGGTGCGCCTCGGCGGCCTCGGCCAGCGGGAAGGTCCCCGCGATCGTGGCGCGCAGCCGGCCCGCCTCGACCAGCTCGGCGATCGCGCGCATCCCCGCCCGGTCGGCGTCCACGAGCATCCGCACCGCCCGCACCCCGAGCCGCCCGGCCTCCTCGTGGAACTCGTCCGACCCCACCGGCAGGATCGACACCACGATCCCGCCCGGCCGCAGCACGCCCAGCGACTTCACCGAGGTGTCGCCGCCCAGGGTGTCCAGGACGACGTCGACGTCCTTCACGGCCTCGGCGAAGTCGGTCTCCCGGTAGTCGATCACCTCGTCGACGCCCAGCTCGCGCAGGAAGTCGTGCTTGCCGGTGCTGGCCGTCCCGATCACGTACGCGCCGCGCGCCTTGGCGATCTGCACGGCCACATGACCGACGCCGCCGGCCGCGGCGTGGATCAGCACCCGCTGCCCGGGAGCGAGTTCGGCGGTCTCCACCAGCGCCTGCCAGGCGGTCAGCGAGACCAGCGGCAGCGCGCCCGCCTGGACGTGGTCGACGCCCTCGGGTTTGTGCCACAGGGCCCGCACCGGCGCGATGACGTACTCGGCGTGCGAGCCGTGGCCGAAGGGGTAGGGCAGCATGCCGAAGACCTCGTCGCCGGGCACGAAGGCCGCGACGCCGATGCCGACCGCCTCCACGGTGCCGGAGACGTCCCAGCCCAGGACGAAGGGCGGCTCGCCCAGGAACCCGCCCGTGGCGCGGTGCTTCCAGTCGGTCGGGTTGACGCCGGCGGCGCGGACCCGGACCAGGACCTCGTTCGGGCGGGGCGCGGGTCGCTCCACCTCTGTCTGCTTCAGTGCCTCGGGACCGCCGAGGACGTCCTGAGTGATGACGCGCATGGCGTTGCCGGTACGCGGAGTGTTCACAGTGCTCATGGTGACCAGCCTGCCCGGCCCGGCCCCGCCGGGAAATGGCATGATTGCCAACATCCGATAGGATCGTGCCATGCCCTCCGGAGACCAGCACCGCGTCGTCGTCCTCGCCCTCGACGGCGTCTACCCGTTCGAACTGGGTATCCCGGCCCGCATCTTCGGCGCGGCCGACGACCACTACGAGGTTCTGACCTGCACCGTCGACGGCGGCCCGGTGCGGACGAACGCCGACTTCACCATCGGCGTCGAGCACGGCCGCGAGGTGCTGGCGACGGCCGACACGGTCGTGGTCGCGCCGGTCGCGCCCGACCGGGTGGCGCAGGACCTGCCGGACGCGGTCGCCGAGGCCCTGGCCCTGATCCGCCCCGAGGCGCGCATCGTCTCCATCTGCACCGCCGCGTTCGTCCTGGCCGCGGCCGGACTGCTCGACGGCCGCCGGGCCACTACCCACTGGCATATGACAGACCTGTTCCGCCGGATGCACCCGCAGGTCGAGCTCGATCCCGACGTGCTCTTCGTCGACGACGGCCGGGTGCTGACCTCGGCCGGAGCCGCCTCCGGCGTCGATGTCTGCCTGCACATCGTCCGCAAGGACCAGGGCAGCGAACTCGCCAACCAGGTGGCCCGCCGCTGTGTGGTGCCGCCGTTCCGGGACGGCGGCCAGGCGCAGTACATCGAGCAGCCCGTGCCGGAGGCCGGAGCGGCCGGCACGGCCGCCACCCGCTCCTGGGCCCTGGAGCGGCTCCATGAGCCCCTCGCCCTCGCCGACCTCGCCGCGCACGCCCGCATGAGCCTGCGCACCTTCGCCCGCCGCTTCCATGACGAGGTCGGCCTGAGCCCCGGCCGCTGGCTGATCCAGCAGCGCGTCGCGCACGCCCGGCACCTGCTGGAGGCCAGCGACCTCCCGGTCGACCAGATCGCCGCCCGCGTCGGCTTCGCCACCGGCGCCTCCCTGCGTCAGCACCTGCACACCGCCATCGGCGTCTCCCCGCAGGCCTACCGCAGAACCTTCCAGGCGGCCCGCTGACCCTTCACGGTGTGCCGCAGGCGGTGGCCGCTCAGCGGCTCGCGTGCAGGGCGACCAGCAACTGCCAGACCTGGTCGGCGATTTCGGCGGGCGTGCCGTCGAGGTCGCCGTGCAGCCAGTCGGCGAGCACGCCGGCGAAGGTCGCGGCCACGGCCGAGGCGACCAGGGGCGCGTCCGCCGCGCCCGCCCGCTCCCGTTCCCGCAGGCTGTAGGCCCGCAGGTCCCGGTGGAGCACCCGGCCGAGCGGTCCGCCGCCGCCCGGTGCCAGCAGGGTGCGATACAGCACGGCGTGCGGGGCGAGCGAGGCGAAGAACTCCGCCAGCGCGGCCGGGGCGTGAACAGGGTCCGGCCGTCCGCGCCAGGCGTGCAAGGCCTCCACGGCCTCTCGCACGACATCCGCGCAGGCGTCGACGGCGAGAGCCTCCAGGTCGGGGTAGTGCACATAGAACGTGGCCCGTCCGACGCCCGCCCGGCGCACCAGCGCGGCCACCCCGACCTCCTCCAGCGGATGCTCGGCGCACTCCTGGAGCAGCGCGGTGCGCAGCCTGGCCCGGGTGCGGGCCGCGCGCGGGTCCTCGGCCTCGCCCCGGGTCACTGCGCGATCAGGACCGCGGCCAGGGCGATCGCGCCGGGAAGCGCCTGGGCGACCAGGATGCGCCGGTTCGCGGTGACCGCGCCGTACACCCCCGCGACGATCACACAGGACAGGAAGAACACCTGCGCCCTGACCCCGGTCGGATCGGCGGCGACCAGCCCCCACACCAGCCCGGCCGCGAGGAAGCCGTTGTACAGCCCCTGGTTGGCGGCCATCGAGGCGGTCCGCTTCGCCAGCTCGGCGTCGAAGCCGTGGAACGACATCCCCTGCGGCTTCTCCCACAGGAACATCTCCATCACCAGGATGTAGAGGTGCAGCGCGGCCACCGATCCGACCAGCACGTTCGCCAGAATGTTCATGCTCTCCCTCTACCCCTGCTTCTGCTACTTCTCAGACGGGTGTCCACTATAACGGGACACCTGTCCAGGAAGTCCAGGAGGTGGGCGCTCTGTGTGTGCGACCGCACGCGTGACGGGGCGTGGCCGGTGGGCGACGGAAACGGGGGTATCCGCAAGATTCGGGGACGGGGACCCGCCCGCCCCGGCCCGGACCTCGCGGAGGAGAGACGACATGGCAGTGGTGAAAGCGGGCGTCGTGGTGCTCGACTGTGCCGAGCCCGAGAAGCTCGCCGAGTTCTACAAGGGGCTGCTCGACGCCGAGGAGACCGGCATGAGCGCCAACCGTGTGGAGATCAGGGGCGCGGACATCCGACTGGCCTTCCGGCGGGACGTCAACGCGACCCCGCCGAGCTGGCCCCGCCCCGAGAACTCCCTCCAGGCCCATCTTGACTTCCTCGTCGACGACCTCGACGAGGTGGAGCGCAGGGTCGTGAGCCTGGGCGGTCGCCCGCTGGAGACCAAGGGCGCCCCCGGCCCGCACGAGGAACGAGGCTACGCCGACCCGGCCGGCCACTCCTTCACCCTGCGCCTCGAACCTTCCACCGCACCGAAGCAGGGCTGAAGCGGGACCCGGGCAAGGGCCGCGCCCGGGATCGACGTCCGGTCCGGGCGCCCCGGCAGCGACTCGGGGCCGCCCAACCGTCTCGGTTGGGCGGCCCCGAGTCGCTGCCGGGGGACGGGCTTACGCCGCCGGGTGCTCAGTCCCGGCCGGACTTCTCCTTCGCGGGCCAGACGCCGGTGGACCGTTCGATCGCCTTGGCGCCGGTCCGGTCGGCGGCGCTGCGTGCCGCGGCGAAGATCGCGCCCTGGACCGCCGCCGCCACCAGGATCTCGCCCCAGCCGCGGTCCCGGTCCAGGGCGTCGGGGGCGTCGTCCTCGTGACGGATCGCCTTCCAGGCCTTGCGGAACGCGAGGCCCGCCAGGGCGCCGCTCGCCCAGCCGAGCGCGAAGCCCACGGGCTGGTACACGAGGGGCAGTTTCCTCTTCTTGGACACGTCGGTCTCTCCTTTGTGAGGGGTACGGGTCTCAGGGACGTCCCCGCACCGGAACCTGTTCCTCGGCGCGCACCGGTCCGGGAGGAGTCCCGTCGCCGAACGGACGGCCGCCGAGCTCCTCCCTGTGGTGAGGGGAGCGCCAGCCGGCCAGGTCCGGTCCGAGGGGGACGATCCGGGTCGGGTTGATGCCGGTGTGCACTCGGTAGTAGTGCCGCTTGATGTGGTCGAAGTCGACGGTGTCGCCGAAGCCGGGGGTCTGGAACAGATCGCGGGCGTAACCCCACAGAACCTGGTTCTCGGTCAGCTTCCACCGGTTGCACTTGAAGTGACCGTGATAGACGGCGTCGAAACGCACCAGTGTGGTGAACAGCCGGATGTCCGCCTCCGTGATCGTGTCGCCGACCAGGTACCGCTGCCCTGCCAGCCGGGACGCCAGCAGGTCCAGACGCCGGAAGACGCCCGCGCACGCCTCCTCGTACTCCTTCTGCCCACTCGCGAAACCCGCCCGGTACACCCCGTTGTTGACGTCCTCGTACACCCCGGTCATCACCGTGTCGATCTGGTCGCGCAGCCGTTCGGGGTACAGGTCGGGGGCGCCGGGGCGGTGCAGGGCCGACCACTCGGTGGCGAGGTCGAGGGTGAGCCGCTGGTAGTCGTTGGTCACCAGTTCGCCGCTGGGCACGTCCACGACGGCCGGCACGCTGACCCCGCCCGGCGGATCGCTCTCCCGTCGCTCGTAGGCCTCGCTGAGGTAGCGGATGCCGAGCACGGGATCACGGCCGTCCGGGTCGAGGGTGAAGCGCCAGCTGCGGTCGTCCTGGATCGGGTCGGCGATCGCCATCGACAGCGCGTCCTCCAGGCCGAGGAGCCGCCGCGAGATCACCGCCCGGCTCGCCCACGGGCAGGCACGGCTGACGACCAGCCGGTAACGGCCCGCCTCGACGGGCCAGCCGTCGCGGCCGTCCGCCGTGACACGGTCGGTGAACCGGCTCGCGGACCGTTCGAACGACGTGTGCCCGTAGTCGGCGTTGTCGTCGCCCCCGTCGCCCATGCTTCCTCCCGGTGGTGATGCGTGCCGTGCGTGATGCGTGTCGTGCGTCATGCGTGCCGTGCCTGATGCGGGCCGCGCGTGATCCGTTCTGTTCGTGATGCGTTCCCTGACCACCGCGTTCCCCGATTTCCGCCGACGGCACGGTGTGAGCCGCACCCGCCGGGGCAGTCGGCGAACGTGAGCGGGACATCTTCAACACGGAACGCCGAACGCACAGGCGAAGAGACGACCCCGGAGAAAGGCGAGCGCGGTGCCGAACGGAACGCCGACCGGAAGACACGTGTCACGGTTCTGGTGGCGCTTGCCGCCAACCTGATCATCGCGGCGGCGAAGGCGGTGGGCGGCCTGCTGGCGGGCTCGCCCGCGCTGCTGTCGGAGGCCGCGCACTCCGTGGCCGACAGTCTGAACGAGGTCTTCCTCCTCGCCGCGCTGCGCCGCAGCCGCCGCCCCGCCGACCGACGGCACCCCTTCGGCTACGGCAAGGAACGGTTCTTCTGGTCGCTGCTCGCCGCCGTCGGGATCTTCGTGATGGGCGGCTGCTTCTCCGTCTTCCAGGGCGTCGAGGCCCTTCGGTCGGGCGCCGAGGAGAAGACGAGCGGGTATGTGGCCGGCCTGATCGTGCTCGGCGTGTCCTTCCTGGCCGAGGGCGCCTCACTGCTGCGGGCGCTGCACCAGGTCCGCGCGCAGGGCGGCACCGTCGCGGGGCTGCGCGACCCGGCCCTGCGCACGGTCGTCGCCGAGGACGGCACGGCGGTGCTCGGCGTCACCCTGGCCGCGGTCGGGATGGCCCTGCACATGGTCACCGGGCAGGTCGTGTGGGAGGCGTCCGCCTCGCTGGCGATCGGCGCGCTGCTCGTCTTCGTCGCCTACCGGCTGGGGCGTGACGCCCGTGACCAGCTCATCGGCGAGGCCGCCGACCCCGAGACCGGCGCGCGCATCCGCGCACTGCTCGACGCCCAGCCCGAGATCGACAGCGTGGAAGCGCTGTTCACGATGAAGATGGGCCTGGACTCGGCCCTGGTGGCGGCCCGCATCGACCTCATGCCGGGCATGGACAGCGAGCGAGTGGAGGAGGTCGCCGTCCGCATCAAGCGCTCGATCGCCGGCGTGGTTCCCGAGGCCGACCAGATCTTCCTGGACGTGACCGACCGTCCCACGCGCGAGGCAGAAGAAAGCCCCGCCGCGACGGGGGAGCGCGGCGGGGCCTGAGAGTCGGTTGCCCGGCGCGAACGCCTTCATGCCCGAACCGGCGGAATCTTCTTCCGGGAGATGCCTGCGACGCCCCGGACGCCTCGGAGGCCTGAGCCGCCTGAGCCGCATGAGCCGCATGATCCGCGACGCCTGAGTCGCACGACCCGCGCAGAGGGGCCCTCCGCATCGGCGGAGGGCCCTTCCGTATCCGGGGCGGGTTGCGCTCTCGGGTCAGCTGCCGCCGTCAGGTTCCACGACGAACACCGGGATCTCCCGGTCCGTCTTCTTCTGGTAGTCCGCGTACGGCGGATAGGCGGCGACGGCGCGCTCCCACCACTCGGCCTTCTCCGCGCCGGTGACCTCGCGGGCCGTCATGTCCCGCTTCTGCGGCCCGTCCTGGAGCTCGACGTGCGGCTCGGCCTTGACGTTGTGGTACCAGACCGGGTGCTTCGGCGCGCCGCCCTGGGAAGCCACCAGCGCGTACCGGCCGTCGTGCTCGACCCGCATCAGAGGCGTCTTGCGCAGCTTCCCGCTCTTCGCGCCCCGGGTCGTCAGCAGGATGACGGGCATTCCCGTGTCCCGCAGCGTCGTCGCCTCCTTGCCGCCGGAGCGTTCGTACTGCTCCACCTGGTCGCGCACCCACTGCTCCGGGCTGGGCTCGTACTCGCCTTCGAGAGGCATGGCATCCGTCCCCTTCGTCGTGTCGTCCGTCGTCATGGCGGCCGTCGTGTCCGGCGGCATGCCGTCGTCGCGCGATGCGTGTCGCACACGTCGGTCCCGCACACGTCCGTCCCGCGTCGTGCTTCAACACCGGTACCCGCCTGTTTCATCCGTACGTCGGCGGGCCTACGACACCATCCGAACGGCGAGCCCCGTCATCACCGCGCTCGACAGGAGCGCCGTCGCCAGCCGGCCGCGGTGACCGGTCAGGGCACGGCCCAGCAGCGCGCCGCCCCCGGCGAGCAGCACCTGCCAGCTCGCCGACGCGACGAAGGCCGCCAGCACGAACACCCCCTGGTCCAGGGGGCGTACCGCGTCGTCGGCGCCGTTGCCGAGGACCAGCGCGGCGAAGTAGACCACGGTCGTCGGGTTGAGGAGGGTGATGCCGAGGAGGCTCAGGAACGCCCGCGCAGGGCTCGGCGGAGGCGGGGCGGAGCGCGTGCTGAGCCGGTGGGCCCGGTACTGCCGCAGCGCCGTGACCGCGCCCCGGGCCGCCAGGACGAGCAGCACCAGGGCCGAGGCCCAGCGCAGGGGCGTCAGCACCGGCCGCAGCACGGCGGCGACGGCGGCGCCCCCGGCCGTGGCGACCAGGGCGTACAGCCCGTCGGCGGTGGCGATGCCGAGCGCGGCGCACACACCGGTGCGCAGGGAGGTGCGTGCGGTGAGGGAGATGAGGTAGGTCGCGACCGCGCCGACGGGTACGGCGATGCCGTATCCCGCGATCAGGCCCGCGACGAGCGCGGCCGTCACGAGGCCGCGGCGCCGGGCCTTTGGGGGACGCCGGGCTGCTGCTGGACCGCGGCCGGGGAGGAGGCGGCGGACATCGGCAGCGGCAGGGCTTCGTAGGTGGACATGGCCGGATACTGCGGGTGGCGACCGCCGGACGGCAACTGTTTTTCCCCAGGCCTTTGCCCACGCCGCTGTCGAAGCTGCCTGGTCCGCTGCCGAGGCCGCCTGATCCGCCGCAGAGGCAGCGCTCCGGAGCGAAGGGTTCCGGCCGTATCGCCCGATTCGTCGATCTGGCCGAACTCCGCGTCGCCTTATAGGTGCCCGGGGCATCTAATGAAGATCGGCAGGACGCACCCCTCGTCTGCGAGGTCACGATGACGGACACCCAGGTCACGACGGACACCCAGGACACGGCGGACAACCCGGTCACCACGGACGCCCGGATCGCCATGCGCGGCGAAGGCGCGGCGAGCCCGGCGGAGGCGGCGGCGCGGGAGCAGGCCCCCGTCGCCTTCCCGCAGGACCGGACCTGCCCCTATCGGCCGCCGGCCGCCTACGACCCCCTGCGCGACTCCCGTCCGCTCGCCCGCGTCACCCTCTACGACGGCGCCACCGCCTGGCTGGTCACCGGTCACGAGACGGCCCGCGCTCTGCTCGCGGACCCCCGGCTGTCGACCGATCGCACCCGCCCCGGCTACCCGGCGACCTCGCCCCGGCTGCGGGCCCTGCCGGACCGCAGGGTCGCCCTGCTCAACGTCGACGACCCCGAACACCACGCCCAGCGCCGGCTGGTGCTGGCGAACTTCACCCTCAAGCGCGCCACGGCCATGCGCCCGGCCATCCAGCGCGTCGTCGACGAGCGGATCGAGGCCATGCTGGCGCAGGGACCGCCCGCGGAGCTGGTGAGCGCCTTCGCGTTGCCCGTGCCGTCCACGGTGATCTGTGAGCTGCTGGGTGTTCCGTACGCCGACCACGAGTTCTTCGAGGAGCAGTCGCGGCGTCTGCTGCGCAGCAGGGTGCAGCAGGAAGTGCGCGAGGCGCGCGACCGTCTCGACGGCTACCTCGGCGCGCTGATCGACCGCAAGCTGGAGGACCCGTCCGGCGACGGCGTCCTCGACGCCCTGGTCGACCAGCAGGTGCGCGAGGGGACGGTGGACCGCGAGGAGGCCGTCGCGCTGGCCACGATCCTGCTGGTCGCCGGGCACGAGACGACCGCCAACATGATCTCCCTCGGCGTGTACACCCTGCTCCAGCACCCCGAGCGGCTGGCCGAGCTGCGAGCCGACCCGTCGCTGCTGCCGGCGGCCGTCGAGGAGCTGATGCGGATGCTGTCCATCGCGGACGGCCTGCTGCGGCAGGCCACCGAGGACATCGACGTCGGCGGGACGACGATCCGGGCCGGGGACGGCGTGGTCTTCGCCACCTCGGTCATCAACCGCGACGAGAGCGCCTTCCCCGCGCCGGACGCCCTCGACTGGAGCCGTTCCGCCCGCCACCACGTGGCCTTCGGCTTCGGCATCCACCAGTGCCTGGGCCAGAACCTGGCCCGCGCCGAACTGGAGATCGCCCTGGGCACGCTCTTGGCGCGGCTGCCCGGCCTGCGCCTGGCCGTTCCCGCCGAGGAGGCCCGCTTCAAGCCCGGCGACACCATTCAGGGGATGCTGGACCTCCCCGTGACCTGGTGAGGGGCCGCCACATGGACATCCACATCGACACGGACGTCTGCATCGGCGCGGGCCAGTGCGCCCTGGCCGCCCCGGGCGTCTTCACCCAGGACGACGACGGCTTCAGCGCCCTGCTGCCCGGCCGTGAGGACGGCGGGGGCGAACCGATGCTCCGGGAGGCCGCGCGCGCCTGCCCGGTCGGCGCGATCAAGCTGTCCGGACCGCCCGGCTGACGCCCGCCGGAGGGCGTCTCCCGGCCGGGCGGCAGCCGCGCCGCCCCGCGGGGCTGAGCACGGGGCGCCCCTCCTGCTTCAGTAGGGTTCGCGGGTGACCCCACAGGACGAACAGCAGCCGTTCCTCTACCTCGTGGTCTGCGCCGCGGGCGTCGCCGCGGACGTCGGCGAACTGATCACCGCCGCACAGAAGCGGCGGTGGCGGGTCGGTGTCATCGCCACGCCGCCCGCCATGAACGGCTTCTTCGACGTCGCCGCCGTCGAGGCGCAGACCGGGCGTCCGATCCGCTCCGCCTGGCGACGGCCCGGCGATCCGCGGCCGTTCCCGGACCCCGACGCGGTCGTGGTCGCCCCGGCCACCTTCAACACCGTCAACAAGTGGGCGGCGGGAGTGGCCGACACGCTCGCGCTGGGCACCCTGTGCGAGGCCGCCGGACTCGGCGTCCCCGTCGGCGTCCTGCCCTGCGTGAACGAGACCCTGGCCCGTCATCCCGCCTACCGGGACAGCCTGATACGGCTGAGCGCGATGGGCGTCCGGTTCGCCCCCGCCGACGACCGTGCCGCTGGGGAGGGGTTCGGGTGGGAGCGGGCGCTGGACCTGCTCGACTGAACCGGTGCGGTGCGGTGCGGTGCGACGGGGCGGGGGCGGGCGGGGGACTCAGCCGGAGCCGTTCGGCCCGGGTTCCGGGGCCTGGGAGGCGTGCGGCGTGAACTCCGTGCCGCAGGGCCCCGCCCCCTCGCTCTCCGCCAGGACCACCCTGGCCCCGCTCATGGTCAGCGTCCGGTAGTACCCGCCGATCCGCTCCGCCGACCGGCCGACGTAGTGGCCGATGAACGAGCGGCGGAACCGGTCGCCGCTGTGGTTGGGGCGCGAGCCGTGCACCAGGCTGCCGTTGAAGAACAGCACGTCCCCCGGCGCCATGTCGACCGGCGTCGCCGTGAGGCCGGGCGGCGGCGGCACGTACTCCCGCGCGAACGACGCCTGCGCGTCCGCCTCTTCCGGGCAGAACAGCCGCATCCGGTGCGTGCCGGGCACGACCTCGAGTCCGCCGTTGTCCCGGTCGATCACGTCGCAGGCCAGCCAGGCGGCCACGCACGTGCCCGGCTCGACCCGCAGATAGAAGTTGTCCTGGTGCAGCGCCTGCCCCCGGGCGCCGGGCGGCTTGAAGTAGAACATGCTCTGCGCGGCCAGCGCCTCCTCGCCGAGCAACTCCTCCAGCGCCTCCCGCAGACGCGCGTCCAGCAGTGTCCGCCGCGCGAGCGGGGAGATCTCGTGCGGGTGCAGCACCCTCGGGTACGCCCGCAAAGGGTCGGCGTCCCCCGGGTACGGTTCGAAATGCCCCGGCACCGGCCGCCCGGCCGCCTGCAGTGCCCCGAACTCCGCGCACAGCGCCTCGACTTCGTCGTGTCCGAACAGTCCCCGGACGACGGTGAAGCCGTCCTCCCGGTACTGCCGCAGCGCCGCCTCGCCCAGGACGTGAGCCCCGCCGCCGGCGCCGTTCATGGCCTCGACCCTCATCAGTGCCCTCCTCGGTCCGCTGCACCCGACCCTGCCACGGCAGGGCGGCCGACCGCCGGGACACGACGCGGAAAAAGCTCCCCGGGGAGGTGTTCGGGACGGAATGCGCCACACGATGTCCCACCCGAAAGCCGGTCGAGAGGGGACCAAAAGGGGCGTCGCTCCAGTGACCGCCCCACGGCGCACTCGCGGATTGACGTTTCGTCAAGATTTCTGGGCCGGTGGGGAATGCGGGAAACCGTGCGATCTCTTGTTCCTCCAGGTCCGGCTGTGCGAAGGTGTGCCTTGTCGGCGCACGGACAACGTTTTCCGCACCGTGCGCGCGAGACGCCTCCCGTCCACACCCCGCCCGCTCCAAAAGAGCCGTCCCCCGCGGACGTTCAGAGGCGTCGAACCCTGTGCGAGCCGATCCCGCTTCCCCGGCGGGGTCGCATACCCAATGGTATGGACTTTGTGCCGCATGCCCCCGGAAGGAATGCAGACCGTGAACCACGCAGGCCTGTCGAATTCCCCTTCGGCGCGCCGCTTCGACGCGACGGACGAACAACTCAGCGCGGAGCTGAAGAAGTGGACGGGGGCGTCCCCCGCGCTGCATCCCGTCGGCGAGCTGCTTGACCGGCACTGGGAGGCGGCCTTCGCCTACGCACGGCTGTGCACCGACGGAGAACGCGCGGCCGGCATGCTCACCACGGCCGCCTTCACCCGGCTGTTCGGCGAGACCCTGCGGCAGAACGGGCCGACGGCCGCGTGGCGCCCGCATCTGCTGGTCACCGTGCGCCGCGTGGCCGCCGAGTGGGACGCCGACGGCCGCCGTGACCTGCTGCACCCCGCGCTGCGCTCCGAGGCCGAGGCCGACGGCGCCGCGGACGGCCTGGGAGGCGACCGCGCGGCCGCCCTCATGCTGCCGCCCGTGCACCGGCGCATGCTGTCCCGGGCGTTCCAGCGCCTGCCCGAGGCGGCCCGCTGTCTGCTGTGGCACGTGGAGGTCGAGGCCGAGCCGCTGGCGGTGCCGGGCGGGCTGCTGGGCCTGGAGGAGGACGGCTCCCGCGTCGAACTGCGCCGGGCCCGCGAGCGGCTGCGCGAGGAGTGCCTCCAGGTGCACCGCGAGCTCGCCACCGACGACGAGTGCCACCGCTACCATCGGCTGCTCGACGTCACCTGCCGCCGCGGCGGCGCCGGCCTCGACCCCGACCTGCGCGCCCATCTCGAACGATGCCGGCACTGCGCCCACACCGCCGACCAGCTCAGACAGTTCGAGGGACTGCTCGGCGCGGCCCTGGCCGAAGGAATCCTGGGCTGGGCGGCCGCTGCCTACGTCGAGGTCAGGGTGGCCGGCGACGGCCGGTTCGCCGACCCGGCCGCCGAGCCGCCCCGTGGGTACGCGGGCGAGGCCTTCACCGACGGGAACTCCGCCGCGCCCTCTCCCGCGCCCGCCGCCGCGGGGTCGCCGGGCGGGACCCGCAGGGCCGGATCGCGGTCGGGAGCGCTGTCCCGGATCGGGGCGCGGGCCGCGGGCCTCGCCGTCCGGCCCGGCGCCACGGCGGACGCCGGCACCCGCCCGGGGACGAGCCGTTCGGCCCAGAAGGCGGCCCGCCGGGCCCGCCGCCGCAACCTGGCCGCCGCCGTGCTGACGGTGAGCGGGATCGTCGTCCTGCCGCTCGTCGTGTGGGCCGCCCTCGGCTCCGGGGACGACGCCGCGTCGGCCGGGGACAGCGAGGCGGCGAAGGCCCCCGCCGCGGGGACGGACACGGCCACCGCCGGCCCCTCGTGGACCGGCACAGGGGACAACGCCCAGGGCGCCATGCGCGGCAGGCTGCACAACGTCGCCTCCGGGCTGTGTATCGGGATCGTCGGGGGCAAGCCCGCCGACGGCGCCGAGACCGAACTCGCCGCCTGCTCCTCCGCACCCGGCCAGCAGTGGTCGTACGACCCGGACGGCCTGCTGCGCAGCGCCGCGGACGCCGGACTGTGCCTGGACTCGCGCCTCGGCTACTCCGTCCGGCTGGGCCCGTGCGCCGGCGCCGGCCAGCCGGAGCCCAGGAACGTGCGCTACGACTTCACCCTGCAGGGCACGCTCGTCCCGCGCTCGGGCCAGAACCTCGCACTGGCGCCGGCCGCCACCGACGGATCGGGCGCGCTCGTGCTGAAGAACCGGGTGGACAGCGCCGCACAGCGCTGGGTGATCGACACCTCGCAGCCCGATGCGCAGATGCAGTTCGTCAACTGGGGCGCCGACAGCACCGCCTCGAAGGCCCCGGCCCGGAACCCCGAGCCCAAGGCGGCGAAGTCCCCCGCGCCCGCCCCGACGCCGTCCGCCGGCCGGACCGCCGTCCCGGCGCCCGGCTCCTCGTCCGGCTCGGACGACGCGTCCTGCTCGCCCTCCCACCCGTACTCCTGCCAGTGGGGCGGCGGGCCGGGCGGCGGCTACGGCGGCTCAGGATACGGGGGCTCCGGGTACGGCGGCCCCGGATACGGCGGCCCCGGATACGGCGGTTACGGCGGGGGCTACGGATACGGCGGTTACGGCTCCGGCGGCTGGGGGCGCTGACGTCCGCCGCAGGGGGCGGCCGCCGATCAGACGCCGATCACCTGGAGCGAGGCCCACAGCGCGGCGACCGCGGGGATCAGCGCGGCCGGCACCGTGAGCAGCCCCAGGCGGGTGAACTCGCCGACGCCGACCCGCTCCTCGCGTTCCTGCACCACGCGCCGCCACAGCAGCGTCGCCAGGGATCCCGCGTAGGTCAGGTTGGGGCCGATGTTCACCCCGAGCAGCACCGCGAGCACCGCCCCTGTCCCGGCCGGGGCGGCGAGCGGCACGAGCACCAGCACCGCCGGCAGGTTGTTGATCAGGTTCGCCAGGACGGCGGCCAGCGCGGCCACGCCCAGCAGCGCGAGCAGGCCCGAGCCACCGGGCAGGACATGCCGCAACGCGTCGGCGAGCCCGTTGTCGACCACCGCGCGCACGACGATCCCGAGCGCCAGCACGAAGGCCAGGAACCCCGGCGCCGCGGCCCGCACCACGGCGACCGGCGTCACCCGCCGCCGGGCCAGCGCCCGTACGGCCATGACCAGGGCGCCCGCGAACGCCGCCCACGCCGGCTCGATCCCGACCGCCGAGGCCACCACGAACCCGGCGAGCGTGCAGGCGACGGTGACCAGCGCGAACAGGGGCAGCTCGGGCGCGGGGCCGTCGTCGTCGGCTCCCTCGACGGCGGGCAGGTCGTCGGCGAAGAACCGGCGGAAGACCAGGTACTCGGCGCCGATCGCGACGACCCAGGGCAGCGCCATCAGCGCGGCGAACCGGGTGAAGCTCAGCCCGCTCGCCTCGAACGCCAGCAGGTTGGTGAGGTTGGAGACCGGAAGGAGCAGCGAGGCCGTGTTCGACAGGTGCGCGCACGCGTAGACGTGCGGCCGGGAGCGCACGCCCATCCGGGCGGCGGTGGCGAACACCACCGGCGTGAGCAGCACCACGGTCGCGTCCAGGCTCAGCACGGCCGTCACCGCCGAGGCCAGCACGAACACCGCGACCAGCAGCCGCCGGGGGCGGCCGGCGGCCCGGCGGGCCATCCACGCCCCGCACGCGGTGAACAGTCCCTCGACGTCGCACAGGTGCGCGAGCACCAGCACCGCCGCGAGGAAGCCGACGACCGGCCCGAGCCGTTCGGCCTCGGCCAGCGCGTGCTGCGGCGAGACCGCTCCCAGGGCGATCGCCACGGCCGCGGCGGGGACGGCGATCAGCGCCTCCGACCGTCCGGCGGGGCGCATCACGGCCCACACCAGGGAGGCGGCGAGCAGACAGACGGACAGGGCTTCGGTGAGAGGGGTGTTCAGAGCAGTACTCCGGAGGCGGGAACTTGGTCGGGCCCGCCCATCGAACTGGCCCGGGTGCCGGTCCATGAAAACATGCCCGGGTAAAAGTCCGGCAAGCAGTCACGCACGTCACACCGCCCTCGAACGGCGGGCGGCAAGCCCGCTCACTCCTCGTCGAGCAGGCTCAGCTCCGCCCAGATCGTCTTGCCCTCGGGGGTGTGCCGGCTGCCCCAGCGCTGGGTGAGCTGGGCGACCAGGAGCAGACCGCGGCCGCCCTCGTCGAAGGTCCTCGCCCGGCGCAGGTGCGGTGCGGTGTGACTGTTGTCGGACACCTCGCAGATCAGCGTCGTGCCGTCGTGGATCAGCCGCAGCCGGATCGGCCGGGAGCCGTACCGGATGGCGTTCGTGACCAGCTCGCTCACCACCAGCTCCGTGGTGAACGAGGCCTCGCTCAGCTCCCAGCGCGACAGCTGCTCGACGACCTGTCTGCGGATCGGCGCGACCAGCGAGGGATCGGCCGGGATGTCCCACGTCGCGACCTGCGCGGCGGGCAGCCCCCGGGTGCGCGCGAGCAGCAGGGCCACGTCGTCGGCGGCGCCGCCGGACGGGAGCAGGGCGTGCAGGATCCGGTCGCAGGTCTCGTCCAGGGAGTCCGCGTGCGCGGCCAGCGCCTCGCTCAGCAGCCGGTGACCGGCCTGGGCATCCCGCTCGCGGGACTCGATCAGACCGTCGGTGTAGAACGCGAGCACGCTGCCCTCGGCGACCTCCAGGACGGCCGACTCGAACGGCAGGCCGCCCACGCCGAGCGGGGGACCGGCGGGCAGCTCGACCCGCCGGGACACGCCGTTCGGCCGGAGCACCACGGGCGCGGGATGCCCGGCCCGCGCGAGCGTGCAGCGCCGGGAGACGGGGTCGTAGACCGCGTACAGACAGGTCGCGCCGACCTCGCCGGGGCTGCCCTCGTTCCCGGCCTCCTCGGACAGGCGGACGACCAGGTCGTCGAGGTGGGTCAGCAGTTCGTCGGGGGCCAGGTCGATGTCGGCGAGGGTGCGGACGGCGGTGCGCAGCCGGCCCATGGTGGCCGAGGCCTGGATCCCGTGTCCGACGACGTCGCCGACGACCATGGCCACGCGCATCCCCGACAGCGGGATCACGTCGAACCAGTCCCCGCCGACCCCGGCGCGGGCGGCCGGCAGGTAGCGGGAGGCGGCGTCCACGGCGGCGGTCCGCGGCAGGCTGCGCGGGAGCAGGCTGCGCTGCAGGGCGAGGGCGGTCTCCCGTTCGCGCGAGAAACGGCGGGCGTTGTCGATGCAGACGGCGGCCCGTGCCGTGATCTCCTCGGCGAGCAGCACGTCGTCGGGGGTGAACGGGTCGGGCCGGCGGAACCGGGTGAGCACGGCGACGCCGAGGGTCACGCCCCGCGCCCGGATCGGCACGGACATCGTGGAGTGGATGCCGAGTTCCCGGACCCGCGCCCCGCGCGCCGGGTCCCAGGTCAGCCAGGCGTCCAGCTCGCCGCTGGGCACGGTGCCGATGATGGTGCGCCCCGCGATCAGCGAGTCGACCTGCGGAGACCCCGCCGGGTAGCTCTGGGACTCCCCGGGCTTGGCCACGGCCTCCGGGGTGCCGGTGTTGACGGAGTGGTGCGCGGTGCGGCGCAGGCTCAGCGGCGGTGTGAAGCGGGCCGGGAGCTCTCCGCCGTCCTGCGGGTCGAGCAGGTCGACGCTGACGAAGTCGGCGAGTGCGGGCACGCACACCTCGGCCAGCTCCTGCGCCGTCCGCGTGACGTCGAGGGTGGTGCCGACGCGCACGCTCGCCTCGTTGACCAGCTGGAGCCGCTCACGGGCGAGGTAGTTCTCGGTGAAGTCGTGGGCCGCCAGACACACGCCCCGCACCCGGCCCGCCGCGTCGGTGAGCGGAGCCATCCGGGCCAGCCAGGCGTGCGCCCGCTCCTCGCCGCCGGTGCGGGTGTACATCTGCACGTCCTGCGCCCGACCGCTGGTGAGCACCCGCAGCATGTGCTGCTCCAGCTCCGTGCTCTGCGGCCGGCCGCCGATCTCGGACAGCCGCAGTCCCTTGATCCGCCCCTCGGGCAGGCCGATCACCTCGCCCATCGCCTCGTTGATCCGGCGCAGCCGCAGGCGCTCGTCGTAGACCGCCACGGCGCAGGGGGACTGGACGAGCGCCGCCGAGGTGAGGGGGTCGTCCGAGAGGGCGGCGCCGTCGACTCCGGCCACCGGGGTGACGATGAGCCACTCTCCGGGACCGCTTCCCCGGGCCTCGGAGCGATGGGCGAGCAGCCACACCGGCAGGGGCCGACCGTCACGGTGGCGCAAAGTGACCGTTCCGTCCCAGCGCGGGCCGGTGAGCACGGGGGCCGGCCCGGCCACCAGCTCCACCGCGGGCCGGCCCACGACCTCGGCCGTCTCCCAGCCGAGCAGGGCGCTGGCCCCCTCGTTCCACCCGACGAGCGTCCCGGCGTCGTCGACGACAGCCCGGGCCGTCGCAGCCTCGTCGAACGGATACTCCGGGCTCATCTCGCCACTCCATCGCGGACACTCACAGTGAACGGGCACGTCACTTCCGTTCCAGCCTAGTGTGTCCCGCCCACGCGTGGACGAGAACCCCCACGGGCCTGCCGGACAGCGGGTTCCCCGCAGCGTCAAGAGTCAAAACCGGACGATCTGACGGGACGGGCGACACGGCCGTCCCCGCGGCTGGGCGACGTGTCCGCGCCCTCCTCGGCAACCGTCTTCGCCCCCGAGCCCCCGACGCCGGTGACCCACCCCCACGCGCACGCCGGCTACGCGGGCCGTGCGGACGCCCTGCCCGCCGCCGTGCCGGACGGCGACCCGGCCACCGGCTGGTCCCACGCCTGCGCGGCACGACCCTGCGGCTGACCCTGACCCTGACCCTGACCCTGACCCTGACCCTGACCAGCAGCGCCCCCCGGCACGGCCCAGGGGCGATCCGCAGCACCGGACCGGAGGCGTGACCCGGCGTCCGGGCCTACCCGGCCGGCTCGAACGTCACCTTCGCCGTGTCCACGGTGCCCGCGCTGCGGCCGGGCGCGCTCTGCCACGACCAGTACAGGTTGGTGTGGGCTATCACCTGCTCCGGAGCGGGGGCGCCGTACGCGGTGAGGTCCTCCGTGGTGTGCGCGTCGCCGACCAGCGTCACGTCGTACCCCCGTACGAAGGCGCCGTGCAGGGTCGAGCGGATGCACGCGTCCGTCTGCGCCCCCGCGACGACCAGTCGGCCCACCCCGCGCTCCGCGAGCAGCGACTCCAGCTCCGTGTCCTCGAAGGCGTCGGAGTAGGTCTTGTGGACCAGCGGTTCGCCGTCCAGGCGGACCAGCTCGTCGACATAGCGCCAGTCCTCGCTGCCGGAGACGAGCTGGGCGTCCGAGTGCTGCACCCAGACGACCGGCACGTCCTGCGCGCGGGCCGCGCCCACCAGGGCGCCGATGTTGGCGATCACCTCGTCCCGGCGGGGCGCGCCCGCCACCGCGCCGTTCTGGACGTCGACGACGAGCAGGGCGGTGCGGGGCCGGTCGGGCAGCGTGGTCATGGTGACCTCCTGTTCGGCGGGCGGGCCGTGCACTCCCGCGGGCGCGCGTTCTCGTACCGCCCACACTAGGACGCAACCCTGACAACGCCGCCCGGGCCGGGGCCCCGCACGCCCGGCGAGCGGGAGATCCCGCAGCCTCCTGCGCGCCCCGACCCCGCGTCCGCGACGCCCCGCACCCCGCTCCGGCGGACCCGCGTCCGGCTCCCGCGTCGCACATCCCGCACAATGCTTCGCTCCGTCAACTACCCACACACGCGCCGCGGTTATATCCTGCGATCCCGATTTGGGAGCGCTCCCACGCGTGGCGTCCGGACCCCGCACGGAGCGTTCCGCACCTCAACCGAGGAGCCTGGACGTGAAACGACGCAGAACCGCCCTGCTGTCCCTCGCGACCCTGCTGGGCGCGGCGCTCACCGCGCTGCCCGTGCAGAACGCCGGCGCCGACGAGGTCGAGCAGGTCAGGAACGGCGGCTTCGACACGACCGCCGACCCCTGGTGGACCAGCAACGTCACGGCCGGTCTCACCGGGGGCCAGTTGTGCGCGGACGTGCCCGGGGGCACCGCCAACCGCTGGGACTCCGCCGTCGGCCAGAACGACATCACCCTGGTGAAGGGCACGACCTACCGCTTCTCGTTCCGTGCCTCCGGGGCGCCCGGGGGACACGCGGTGCGGGCGATCGTGGGGCTCTCGGTCTCCCCGTACGACACCTGGCAGGAGGCGTCCCCGGTGCTGGACCCGGCGGGCGACTCGTACTCGTACACGTTCACCTCGCCGGTCGACAGCACCCAGGGGCAGGTCGCCTTCCAGGTGGGCGGGAGCGCCGATCCGTGGCGGTTCTGCCTGGACGACGTCTCGCTGCTGGGCGGGGTGCCGCCGCAGGTGTACGAGCCCGACACCGGACCCCGGGTGCGCGTCAACCAGGTCGCCTATCTGCCCGCCGGGCCGAAGAACGCCACCCTCGTCACCGACGCCGTCGCGAAGCTGCCCTGGCAGCTGAAGAACAGCGCGGGTGCGACGGTCGCGCACGGCTGGAGCGTGCCGCGCGGACTGGACGCCTCCTCCGGACAGAACGTCCACACCATCGACTTCGGCGCCTACCGCAAGCGCGGCACCGGGTTCACGCTGGTCGCCGACGGGGAGACCAGCCGGCCGTTCGACATCGGCGCCGCCGCCTACGAGCAGCTGCGCCTGGACGCGGTGAAGTACTACTACACGCAGCGCAGCGGCATCGCGATCCGCGACGACCTGAGGCCCGGCTACGGCAGGGCGGCCGGCCACGTGGGCGTCGCGCCCAACCAGGGCGACACGAGCGTCCCCTGCCGGCCGGGCGAGTGCGGCTACCGCCTCGACGTCGGCGGCGGCTGGTACGACGCCGGAGACCACGGCAAGTACGTCGTCAACGGCGGCATCGCCGCCTGGGAACTGCTCAGCACCTACGAACGCTCCCTCGTCGCCCGCACCGGTCACCCGGCGAAGCTGGGCGACGGCACGCTCGCCCTGCCCGAGAGCGGCAACCACGTGCCCGACGTCCTCGACGAGGCCCGCTGGGAGCTGGAATTCCTGCTGAAGATGCAGGTGCCGGACGGGCAGCCGCTCGCCGGCATGGCCCATCACAAGATCCACGACGCGCAGTGGACCGGCTTGCCGCTGCTGCCCTCCGACGACCCGCAGCAGCGTGAACTGCACCCGCCGAGCACCGCGGCGACCCTCAACCTGGCCGCGACGGCCGCGCAGGCGGCCCGCCTCTACCGGCCCTACGACAAGGCCTTCGCCGCGAAGGCGCTGTCGGCGGCGCGCAAGGCCTGGGCGGCGGCCCTCGCGCACCCGGCCCTGTACGCGGACGCGGCCGACGGCACCGGCGGCGGCGCCTACGACGACGACGACGTGACCGACGAGTTCTACTGGGCGGCGGCCGAGCTGTATCTGACCACCGGTGAGAAGCGGTTCGCCGACCATGTGCTGAGCTCTCCGGCGCACACCGTCGACGTCTTCGGCCCCAACGGGTTCGACTGGTCCCGCACGGCGGCCGCCGGCCGTCTCGACCTCGCGCTCGTCCCGAACAAGCTGCCCGGCCGGGACGAGGTCCGCCGCTCGGTGGTGCGGGGCGCCGACAAGTACCTCGCCGCCCTGGCCTCGCAGCCGTACGGCATGCCGTACGCGCCGGACGGCAACCGCTACGACTGGGGCTCCAGCCACCAGGTCCTCAACAACGCCGTGGTCCTCGCGACCGCCTACGACGTCACCGGCGCCTCGAAGTACCGTGACGCCGCCGTCCAGAGTATGGACTACATCCTCGGCCGCAACGCGCTGAACATCTCGTACGTCACCGGCTACGGCGAGGCCAACGCCCAGCACCAGCACAGTCGTTGGTACGCCCACCAGCTCGACCCGAAGCTGCCCTCCCCGCCGGCGGGCACCCTCGCGGGCGGCCCGAACTCGAGCATCCAGGATCCCTATGCACAGTCCAAGCTCCAGGGGTGCGTCGGCCAGTTCTGCTACATCGACGACATCCAGTCCTGGTCGACCAACGAGACCGCGATCAACTGGAACGCGGCTCTGACCCGGATGGCGTCCTTCGTGGCGGATCAGGGATAGTCCCGACCCGATCGGGAGCGGACCGGTACGGACACCTTGCGGTACCGCGCGGTCAACGGTTTGACCTGGTGATATTTACGAGTAAGTACCCGCGCGGTACCGTGAAGGACATGCCAGCCCTCAATGTGGAATTCAGCGATCGCGAGCTGGAGGACCTGCGGCAGATCGCCAAGGAACGCGGCACCTCGATGAAGGCGCTCGTGCGGGAGGCGGCCGCGGCCGACATCGCGCGGCACCGGGCGCTCCAGGAGGGCGCGGAGGCCTTCCGCAGCTTCTTCGCCTCCCACGCCGACGAGTTCGCCGCCGCCTTCCCGGACGACGAACGCTCCGCCCGGAGCGAGGGGCGGGTCGCCTGACCGATGACGTCCGTCATCCACATCGACGTGCCCTGGCTTCTCCAGCGCCACGAAGAGGTGCTGCCCGAGCAGCCCACCGTCAACGACTTCTCCGCGCTGGTCGCGGCCGTGGCCCGGCACCGGGTCGACCCGCCCAGGCTCGGCGTGGACTCCGACCCGGCCTGGCGGGCCGCCGCCCTGCTGCACACGCTCACCCTGCTCAAGCCGCTGCCCTCGGCCAACGCCCGCTTCGCCTGTGCGACGGCGGTGGCGTACATGTTCACCAGCGGCGTCGGCATCGACCCGCCGTACGGCGCGCTCGTCGACCTGGCCCGTGACCTGCTCGACGGCAAGACCGACGTCTACGGAGCGGCCGACCGGTTGCGGTCCTGGCAGATATAGGCAGACAGACGCAGCCGCAGGCAGACGCGGACGCCGACGAGTACAGGCAGACGCAGACAGGTACAGGCGGACGCAGACAGGTACAGGCGGACGCGGCCGGCACGGCCATGCGGGAGCTCCTGCCGTCGGAGACGCGCGAACTGCCTCGGGGCCGCCGGCCGAGGGCGGGAGGAGCAAGGCCGGCGGCCGTTTCGCGCAGGAGAGCCGCCGTCCTGCGCGGGGCCTCCGAGGAAGTGGCCGGTTCCAGCCAACTACGCGGACCGGCGCGTCGGGAGCGTGCGCGGCACTTTGCTGGGTGTGCGCGTTTCACACGGGGCGCGACGACGGAATTCGGCCGGGCCGCCAAGGCGCGCACAATGGCGCGCCGTACGGCGGGAGTAGGTTTCCGTTATCGACATTCCATCAATAAGCGTGGCTTCAGTCGTCGCCTTGTTGTGCCCGACTTAGTTGTGCAAAGGTGAACCACCCGTGCGGGGGGTCATGGCCGGGTCCCCTGCGTTCGTCGGCGGAGGCGAATTCTCGCTCCCTGCCGCACCGAACAGGTACGTACCAAAGGAATTCGCTCAGTGCCCACCGCTCAGCCTCCTCTTCCGCCCTACCCGCCGCCCGGCGGGGGCCCCGGAGAATCCGACGAGTCCCTCGCCGCCGGAATACGCGGCGGCGCGGACAGCGAGGTCGCCCAGTCCACCGCCATGCTGATCGCCCGGCACTGGCGGCCTGTGCAGGAGTACGCGGTCATCTGCCTCGCCTCCTCCGGGAGCGCCGCGTCCATGCTCACCACGGCCGTCTTCCATCAGGTCTTCGACCGGCTCAAGCTGGGCGAGCCGGGCACCGCGCTGCGACCGCGGCTGCTGGTGACGGTGCGGGACACGGCCGCACTGTGGTCCGCCGACGAGGGGCTGTCCGGCGTCCTGCCCGTGCTGCGCAAACCGGCCGGCGCACGGGGAATGCGCAGCGCGAAGTCCATGACCCCGGAGAACCGGGTGCTGACGGAACGCTCGTTCCAGGGGCTTCCCGCGGTCGCCCGCTGCGTCCTGTGGCACGTGGAGGCCGAGGCCGAGCCGGTCACCGTCGCCGCCGGTCTGCTCGGCATGGACACCGACACCGTGTCCGCCGTCCTCGAACAGGCGCGGGACAAGCTCCGCGAGGGCGTGGTCCGCGCCCATCGGGAACTCGCCCCGAGCAAGGACTGCCGCTTCTACAACCGGCTCCTCGACGTCCCCATCCGGCGCGGCGGCGACCTGCTGCCGGACGTGCGCAAGCACCTGGACGAGTGCCGCTACTGCCGCTCCGCCGCCGAGCAGCTCGGCCACTTCGAGAGCGGCCTCGGCGTGCTGCTCGCCGAGGCGGTGCTCGGCTGGGGGGCGCGTCGCTACCACGACACCCGGCCCGGCCGCGCCAAGCAGCAGACGGTCCGTCTCAAGGGCTCCGCGCGCCATCGCGGCGGCGGCACGCGGGGCCGGGGCGGCAACCTGCTCGCGCGCATTCCCTCGCCCCGCCGGCGGGCGTCCGGGGCGGCCCGGTCGCCGCGAGCGCTGTTCACCGGCGTCGGTCTGGCCTCGGCGGGACTGCTGACGACCCTGCTCGCCGCCGGCATGTGGTCGGACGACGGCGGCGCGGACCCGGCCGCCTCCACCAGCGGCAGCGTCCCCGGCACCGACTCGCAGGCGGCCACCGTCTCGCCCACGGCCCCCGGCACCGCCCAACTGCCCACCCCGCCACGGCAGACCAGGCTGCGCAACGCGGCCGCCGACCTGTGCCTGGACATCCGGGGCGAGGCGAAGGCCGGCGCCGCCGTCCAGCTGGCGGCCTGTTCGTCCGAGGAGACGCAGGCGTGGTCGTACGGCGACGACGGCCAGCTGCGCAGCGCGGCCCACTCCGACCTGTGCGTCGACTCGCACGCGGACGCCGGCGTGGTGATCCTCGGCGCGTGCGCCGACGCCACAGACGCGCGCGGCGAGGACGTCCGCTACGACCTCACCGTGCAGGGCGAGTTGCTGCCCCGCTGGGACGACGCGCTGGCGCTCGCGACGGCCGGCGAGGACGCGGGCGCCGACGTCGTCGTCAAGGTCCGCGACCACTCCACCGGCCAGCGCTGGCTGACGGACGTCGCCTCGGCGA
Source organism: Streptomyces rishiriensis (assembly GCF_003112535.1). Lineage (GTDB taxonomy): Bacteria > Actinomycetota > Actinomycetes > Streptomycetales > Streptomycetaceae > Streptomyces > Streptomyces rishiriensis. The sequence continues at coordinate 83,552 of NZ_BEWA01000015.1, forward strand.
CCCCGGGTTCCCTCGCGGTCACCGGCACGCACGCACCGCCGTCGGCCCAGCCGGTCGGCCTCCCGGACGGCACGGCCTGACGCCCGGGGCACGGCCGCACGGCGGCGTCCCCACAACCCTGCCGGCGCCGGTGCGGCGCCGGTCGGCGTCCGCCGGGCGTCAGACGGGGGCCTCGACGAGGTCCGCGGGGCCGACCGTCGCCGGGCCGGCGTGGCCGGACAGGGCCAGGGTCAGGTCGAACTCGGCGAGCAGACAGCGGATCACGTGCTCGACGCCGGCCTGTCCGTCCAGGCCGAGCCCGTACGCGTAGGGCCGGCCCAGCAGCACCGCCCGCGCGCCGAGTGCGAGCGCCTTGAAGACGTCCGCGCCGGTGCGCACCCCGCTGTCGAACAGTACGGTCAGCCGGTCGCCGACCGCCCGCGCCACCTCCGGCAGCGCGTCGGCCGCCGCGATCGAACCGGCCACCTGGCGGCCGCCGTGGTTGGAGACGACGACGCCGTCCATCCCGGCGTCGGCGGCCAGCCGGGCGTCGTCCGGATGCAGCACGCCCTTGAGGACGATGGGGCCGTCCCAGTTCTCCCGCAGGAACGCCAGGTCCGGCCAGGTCTTGCCGGGGTCCGCGAACAGCCCGATGAAGCGCAGGACGGCCGCGTTCGGGTCCTCGTGCGCCGGCTTGGCCAAGCCCGCCTCGAAGGCCGGGTCGGTGAAGTAGTTGGCCGTGCCCACGCCGTGCAGGAACGGCAGATACGCCTGGTCCAGGTCGCGCGGCCGCCAGGCCAGCAGCGGTGTGTCCAGGGTGACGACGAGCACGCTGAACCCGCTCGCCTTCGCCCGGCCGAGGAAACTCCGGGTCACCTCGCGGTCCTTGGACCAGTACAGCTGGAACCAGCGCTCGGCGTCGCCCATGACCTCGGCCACCTGCTCGATCGGCGTGCTGGACGCCGACGACAGGATGTACGGCACCCCCTGCGCGGCGGCCGCACGGGCCGCCGCGGACTCCGCCTCGGGATGCATGATCGACAGCACGCCGACCGGGGCGAGCGCCAGCGGCGCGGGCAGGGCCCGGCCCAGCACCTCGACCGACAGGTCCCGCTCCTGGACGTCCCGCAGCATCCGCGGCACGATCCGGCGGCGCTCCAGGGCGGCGCGGTTCGCCCGGGCCGTGCTGCCGTCCCCGGCGCTGCCCGCCACATAACCGACCGGGCCCGGTCCGAGGCTCTGCTCGGTGAGCTCTTCCAGCCTGGTCAGGTCGGTGGGCAGCCGGGGGACCGCGCCCGTCATCCCGTTCAGATAGATCTCGTACTGGAAGTCCGCCCAGTGCTTGGCCATCCGTCCGTGCCGCCTCTCGCCGTCCCGTGGTCGCCCTGCGTCGCAGTCGCAGGGCGACGATACCGGCGGGTAGGCGGGCGGCAGGCCGGGTTCCCGGCGGTCATCCCCGGTCAGGGGCGTCGCCGGAGGATTCCGCCGGCTCCGTCGGATCGGAGGCCGCGTCCGGGCCCTGGGACCGGACGCGCTGGACGTGTTCGAGGGACTCCCGCAGCTCGGTGAGCCAGTCGTCGGAGTGGCGCTGGACCAGCCGGACGCACCAGGCGAGCGCCTCACTGCGGCTGCGGGCCACGCCCGCGGCGATCAGGGTGTCGAGCACCTGGCGCTCGGGCTGCCGCAGCCGGGTCATGACCGGCGCGGCGACATGGGTGAACAGGGCCCGCTCCCCGTCGCACACCACACCCCAGGACACCTTGTGCCGGAACCGGTGCTCGGCGTCGCGGGCCACGGCCATCCGGGTGTCGCGGGTGCGGTCGCGGAACTCCTGGATCCGGGCGTCGACGGCCGCCCTCCGCTCGGCTGCGGGGGCGTCCTCGGCCAGCCGGGGTGCGGCGATGCGGCCGATCACGGTGATCTCCTCGCGATCGGCCGTGACTTCGGTCAGTTCCTCGAAGAGATCGTCGGGCAGTCGGCCCGCGAACCAGCCTCTCAGCTTCTCGTTCTGCTCTGTCGTAATCATGTAATGAGCATTACTCCGCTGGTCGGTGAACACAAGGGGACGGGAAGGGGTCCGCCGAGAGCGGAACGAGGGGGTGCGGCGCGGGCCGGAGGGCGGAGAGCGGAATGTTTCAGGCCTATTAACGAAGCTATGAAAACCGGTCACCGAGAGGACCGAAGAGATCACGAAGCGCTTGCTTTCGGCGTTGGAACGTTCGAATCCCGTGACTTCACGCCACTGATTCAACACGCAAGGTTACTGAAACCTGTGGGGTCGATGTGAGATTCGGCGGCGGACTCGGCAGACTCGCGCTCGCCGCGTCCGGCACCGATCGGGCCGGACCGGCACACCCCCGAATCGAGCGGAAGGATGCACACAATGCGGAACACCGCGCGCTGGGCAGCGACCCTCGGCCTCACGGCCGTCACCGTCTGCGGATCCCTCACCGGACCCGCGCTCGCCGCCCCGGCCGCAGCGCCCACCTCCCTCTACGCCCCGTCGGCATTCGTGCTGACCGTGGGCCACGGAGACAGCGCCGCCACCGTCAACGCGGCCCGGGCCGTGACTCTGAACTGCGCCCCGACCCCCTCGGGCACCCATCCCGCCGCCGCCCTGGCCTGCGCCGAACTGCGCGCCGCCGGCGGGAACCTCGACGTCCTGGCGGGTCCGAGCGGCGCCGTGTGCACCAAGCAGTACGACCCGGTGGTCGTCACCGTCGACGGCGTGTGGCAGGGCAAGCGCGTCGACTTCGAGCGCACCTTCGCCAACGAGTGCGTGAAGAACGCTGCCGCGAGCAGCCTCTTCGCGTTCTGAGACCGGGATCACGTGGTTCCCGTGGACACCGAGAGAGGCTCGTGAAGTGGGGAGTGCGAGCCCCTTACGCGAGGGACTGTCGTGATCCCGCCCCCGGAGGCCGGGCGGGAGGTGTGGGGCCCCCGGCCGGCCTCCGGGATCAACGCTCTTCCGCTCCGGGGCCGGACTGTCCGGCCCCGGAGCGCTGTGCCGGGGCCGGCTTGCGCTCCCGGTCGCGGTGGCTCGTGTCGCACCAGGGATAGCGCCGGCTGCGCCGGCAGGTGCACAGGGCCACCCGGAAGCGGTCGGAGGCGACCGTGGTGCCGTCCTCCAGTTCCACCTCGACCGGGCCCTCGACGAGCAGGGGGCCCCGGTGCTGGACGCGGATCCGGCAGGGCCTGTCGGCAGGGGAGTTCGGCACGGACGACCACCTGTCCCTCGTTCTTGTCGTTCTCGTCGCTCTCGTCGGCTGTGTCCGGTACCCCGGCATCAGGGAACGCGGAGCCTTTCGGATTCCGGACGTGCGGCGGTTCCGTCGCCCGTGGAGTCCCGCGGCGCGGGCCGCAGCGAGGACTCGCCCCTGCGCCAGGCGGCCAGCAGGCGGTCGGCCAGACGGTCCTCCAGGAACCCCGTGACGTCGAGACCGAAGACGACGTCCGCTGCCAGATGGGGTTCGTCGGCGAGCAGGCCCCCGATCACCTCGTGGCGCACGACCTGCTCGTGCACCGCGTCGGCCTCGACGTGCTCGTCGTAGAAGTGCACGGCGGCGGGTCCCGCGTCGGTACGGCGCATCGCCTCGGCCAGCCGTCGGGAGCCGGGCGAGGAGGTGATTTCCACCGCCGCGAAGTGGCCCACGAGGGCGCCCCTGAGGGACCGGTGCAGCCCGAGGAGGGACATCAGGTTGACCGTGGCCAGCGTCTCGGCGCAGGCCACGTCGAGATAGCGGCCGTACGCGGTGTCCAGACCCAGGTCCGTCATCAGGTCGGCGAACAGCTGCGCGTGGACGCGCTCGGGTCGGCCGCCGCCCCACTCGTCGAACTCCACCGCCGCCATCGCGGCCTTGGCCCGGCCCGACAGCCTCGGCAGCACCCAGGCGTGCGGGTCGGCCTCCTTGAGGTGGTACAGGGAGCGCTGCATCGCGTACTCGCCCACCTGCCACCGCTCGCCCTCGCCGGACAGGAAGTGACTGACGCCCGCGCCCTCGGCGGGCTCGACGAGGAGATCCGCGAGCGCCTCGTCGACGGAGGCGTGCACCGGGGTGTCCTCGCGCAGGGCGGTCAGGAAGAGGTGCTCCAGCGCGGCCCGCACCCGCAGCAGATCAGGGTCCCATTCGCGGTCCGGGGCCACGCCCGCGAAACCGCGGTAGTGGAGCTCGTAGCAGAGGTACAGCGCCAGCTGAAGGTCGTCGCCGTACGGGGACGCGGCGGCGACCGTCTCGTCCGCCGGGAGCGGACCCGTGCCCGACAGATGCGCGCGGACCGCTGCGGAGACCGGGCCGCGGGCGGCCGGCAGCCGTGGTCCATGGGGGTCGTGTGCCATGCGGGCCGGGTACCCCGCGCCCGCCCGGCCACCCCTGCGACGTGCGGCGCACCCGCCGCGCCGGCCGCACGTGCCCCTCCCCGGGGGCTCAGTCGTCCTCGGACTCCTCCCGGGCCCGCCGGTCGGCGGCGAGGGCGTCGGCCGCCTCGCTCCTGCGCCGGCGGCGCTCGCTCTCCTGGTCGTCGACGCGCGTCTCGGCGTCCTCTATCTCGCGCAGCACCTCCTCCAGCGGGGTCCGGGGGCGGTTCTGGCCGGTGTCGGGCTGTTCTTCGTGGTCGGACACGAGGGGGGTTCCTTTTCGTCGGGGGCGCACGGTCGCGTCGTCCGGCGGACGGAGCGGTGGGCGGCCGGGGGCGGTGTGCGCGCGGGCGGCGGCCGGGACGTCCGCCCGGCTAACGGCCGTGCTGGGCGAGGCGCAGGGGGACCGGCTCCGCGGGCGCGTCCGGCTCCTCGTCGGCGATCCGGGCCACCTCCGCCCACCAGGCCGGTCCGTCCTCCAGATGGCGCAGCATGATGCCCTCGCGGATCGCCCACGGGCAGACGGTGACCGATCTCAGCCCGGTGAGCTTCATCGCCGTGTGCCCGATCACCGCACCGGCCAGGCTCTGCGCCGCTCGCGGAGCGGAGATGCCGGGCAGCCGGGCGCGCTCGGCCGCGGGCAGGGCGGCCAGGGTGCCGATGGCCTCGCGCAGGTCACGGCGGTGCAGGGTGCGGTCCATGAAGGGACCGTGCCGGCCGGGCGCGGCACCGCACAGCCGGCCGAGCTGCTGGAAGGTGCGGGAGGTGGCCACCGCCGTGCGCGGCCCCTCCCAGCGGATCCGGGCGGCCACGTCCCTGAGCTGGTGGCGGATCCGGCGTCGGGCCGCACGCAGCAGCTCCGGCGTCGGCGGGTCGACGCCGGCGAAGAAGTCGTGGGTGAGCCGGCCTGCCCCGAGGGGCAGCGAGGCCACGAAGTCGGGCAGCCTGCCGCGGCCGAAGGCCACCTCGAACGAGCCGCCCCCGATGTCCAGCAGGGCGAGCGGCCCGGAGCGCCAGCCCATCCAGCGCCGGGCGCCGAGAAAGGTCAGTTCGGCCTCCACCTCGCCGGGCAGTGTGCACAGGGCGACACCGGACCGGGCCCGGACCGTGCGCAGCACCTCGCGCTGGTTGGGGGCCGCGCGCACCACGGCGGTCGCGAAGGCCAGCGGACCGGTCGCGCCCCAGCGGTCCGCCGTGCGGGCGGCCGCGGCGACCGCGCCGACGAGCCGTTCCACGGCCTCCTCCGGAATGGGGTCACCAGGTGCGACCTGCTCGGACAGCCGCAGCCGCCACTTCGCCGTGTGCACCGGCAGCGGAACTCCGCCCGCCGCGTCCGCCACCACCAGGCGGACGGTGTTCGACCCGACATCCAGAACGCTGATTCTCATGGCCCGCGAGTACCCAGCCCTAAACCTCTGCAGTCCGCGCACCTCTTCCCGGTACGCGTGCTCCCGGTGCGCCTTCTCCCGATACGCCCGTTCCCGGCCGGCCCGTTCCCGTTGGGCCCACCGCGCCCGTACGCCCACCGCGCTTCCGACGGGGGGCGACGCGGCGGGGCCGCCGTCCCTGCTGGACGGCGGCCCCTCTTCCCGGTGCGGCTCTCGATGCGAAGGCCCGTCACATGTGGATCACCGGGGCCGCGTCCGCGTCCTGCTCGGGGACACCGCGGCGGAAGAGCAGGAACGCGATGACCGCGCCGGCCGCGAAGAAGCCGGCCGACCACCAGAAGGCGGTGGTGTAGGCCTCGATGGTGGCGTGCGCCTGGACCAGCTTGTTCGTCGGGTCCTTGCCGGCCAGGTAGTCGGTCGCGGCGCTCGCGGCGAGGGTGTTCAGCAGCGCCGTGCCGATCGAACCGCCCACCTGCTGCATGGCGTTGACGGTGGCGGAGGCCACGCCCGCGTCCTCGGCGGCCACTCCGCCGGTGGCCAGCTGCATGGCGGGCGGCATGACCAGACCGAGGCCGAGGCCGGTGACGATCAGCTGCGGCAGCACCGCGCTCAGGTAGTGCGAGCCGATGCCGATCCCGGTCAGCCAGGCCATGCCGACCCCGGCGATCGCGAAGCCCAGCGGGATGACCGCTTTCGGGCCCAGGCGCGGCACCAGGACCGTCGTGCCGAGCTGCGCCGCCACCATGAGCGCGCCGACCATCGGCAGGAAGGCGACGCCCGTCTTCGTCGGGCTGAAGCCGAGGTTGAGCTGCAGGTAGTAGGTGAGGAAGAGGAACACGCCGAACATGCCGGCGCCGGAGATCAGCACGGCCAGGAAGGAGGCGGCGCGGTTGCGGTCGAAGAGGATGCGCAGCGGCAGCAGCGGGTGCGCGGCCCGCGTCTGCCACCAGGCGAAGGCCGCGAGCAGCAGGCCGCCGGCGATCAGGAAGCCCCAGGTCAGCGGCGAACCCCAGTCGTGCGTCTCGGCGTTGGAGAAGCCGTAGACCAGGGCGAACAGTCCGGAGGCGACCAGGAGGGTGCCGGGCACGTCCAGCTTGGAGTTCTCGGCGTCGCGGTGGTTGGAGAGCAGGATCCAGCCGCCCGCGAAGGCGACGACGGCGATGGCCACGTTCACGTAGAGGGTCCAGCGCCAGTCGAGGGCGTCGGTCAGGACGCCGCCGAGGAGCAGGCCCACCGCGCCTCCGGCGCCGGCGATGGCGCCGTAGACGCTGAACGCCTTGGCCCGCTCCTTGGCGTCGGTGAACGTGGTGTTGAGCAGCGAGAGGGCGGCCGGTGCGAGGAGCGCGCCGAAGGCGCCCTGGAGCGCGCGGGCGGTGACCAGCATCTCGAAGTCGGTGGCCGCGCCGCCGAGCGCGGAGACGGCGGCGAAGCCGACGACGCCGATCAGGAAGGCCGTCTTGCGGCCGAAGAGGTCGGCTATCCGGCCGCCGAGCAGCAGCAGGGAGGCGAAGGCCAGCGCGTAGGCGGTGACGATCCACTGCCGGTTGCCGTCGGAGAAGCCGAGGTCGGCCTGGGCGGAGGGCAGGGCGATGTTCACGATGGTGGCGTCCAGCACCACCATCAGCTGGGCGAGGGCGACGACCGCGAGGATCCACCATTTCCTGGCGGATGCCGCGGACGGCTCCTGTTCGGCGCCCGTGCGGGTGCCGTCCGTCAAGGTCTTCGAAGGCATGGGGAACCACTCCAGGAACGAAGGGCAAAGAACACGTAAACGAAACTGTTTCGTACACATCGAGGCTAGACCAGTTTCAGCGAAACGGCAAAGTTTCGTTAGCGCGCCCCGGCCGACTTCTCCTCCGGCGGGTCCGAGCCGGGGCGGCGGGGGAGGGGAGGGGAGGGAAGGGAAGAGCGGAGAGGGAGAGGGGGAGAGGGAGGGTGAGCGCGGGGCGGGTGCAGGGATCGCGAGGCCGACGGCGGCCGGGAGCGGACCGGACGCCGTCAGGCCAGCTGCCGTCGCACCAGCTCGTGCAGCCGGCCGCCGGTGTCCGCGAGGAGCTCGGCGGGCGGGCCCTGCTGGGCGACCTTGCCGTTCTCCATCACGATCACCCGGTCGGCGTCCAGCACCGTCGACAGACGGTGCGCGATGACCACCCGCGTGGCGTTGAGCTTGCGGGTGCTCTCGATGACCGTGCGCTGCGTCTCGTTGTCCAGGGCGCTGGTCGCCTCGTCGAAGAACAGGATCCGCGGCCGGCGGATCAGCGCCTGGGCGATCATCAGACGCTGACGCTGGCCGCCCGAGACCGACCCGCTGCCCGAGACGATCGTGTGCAGCCCCATCGGCATGCGCTTGATGTCCTCCGCGAGACCCGCCATCTCGGCGGCCGCCATCGCCTCCTCGGGCGTGTAGGCCTCCGTGCCGCAGATGACGTCCAGCAGGGAGCCGGTGAAGGGCTGGGCGTGCTGGAGCACCACCCCGCACTGGCGGCGCACCGCCGACTGGTCGAGCGCGGCCAGGTCCTGGCCGTCGTACAGGACGCTGCCGGAGACCGGCTTGTCGAAGCCGATGAGAAGCCGCAGCAGCGTCGACTTGCCGCAGCCGCTCGGGCCGACGACCGCCACGAACTCGCCCGGCCGCACCTCGAAGGAGACGTCGTCGAGGACCAGGGGACCGTCGTCGGAGTAGCGGAACGACAGGCGGCGGGCTTCGAGCGCGCCGGTCAGCCGGCCCGGGCGGGTGTTCGACGTGCGGACCTCGGGGGTGGCCTCCAGCACCGGCCGGATCTCCTCGAACAGCGGCAGCGCGGCCACCGCCGACACGAACGCTCCGGTCAGCGACGTCACCGAGGTGAGCAGCATCGTCATCGACGTGTTGAATGTGAGGAAGTCCGCCGCGGACAGCGCGCCGCGGGCCGGACCGGCCAGCAGCATGAACATCAGCAGCGAACAGAACGGCAGATACACCGCGCCCAGCACCGTGTTGAGGTTCTTGATCCGGCCGAGTCGCTGCTGCAGCTCACGGCTGCGCGCGAACTGCCCCGCCCAGGCCGCGTACGCGTAGTTCTCGGCCGCCGCCACCCGCAGCTTCGGCAGGCCGCGCAGCGTCTGGAACGCCTGGTTGTTGAGCTTGTTGGAGAGCACCACCAGCCGCCGCTGCCAGCGCACCTGCCACAGCCCCAGACCCAGGAACACCGCGGCGATGACGGTGAGCATCCCGATCGCCGCCAGCGCCATCGGCACGCTGTACCAGAGCAGCAGCCCCAGGTTCATGGCGCCGACGGTGACGGACTGCGCCACCGACGGACCGAGTCCCGCCAGCAGCCGCCGGATGGCGCTGATGCCCATGGCGGCGCTCGCCAGCTCGCCCGTGGAACGCTCGGTGAAGAACTTCGTCGGCAGCCTGAGCAGCCGGTCCCACACGGCGGGCTGGAGCGTCGCCTCGATCCGGCCCTCCATGCGCAGGATGGTCAGATTCTGCAGCAGCATGAACGCCGCCGCCACCACACTGCTGACCATCACGGCCAGGCACACCTGCACGATCAGCTCCTGCTGGGCCCTCGGCACGTACTGGCCGAGCACCTTGCCGGTGGCGATGGGCACCAGCGCCCCGATCGCCACCGTCACCAACCCGCTGAGCAGCAGGTTCGTCAGGTCCGAGCCGGTGCCGCGCATGCTGAACCGCAGCAGGCCGAGCGGGCCGAGGCCCTGCTCCGGCAGCGGCCGGTAGAACATGACGGCCCGCGGCTCGAACTCCGCCGCGTTGGCCTTCTCGACCGGCGTCTCCCGCCCGGTGGCGGGATGGACGGCGACATAGCCCCCGCGTCGCCACAGCAGCGCGACCGGGGCCCCAGACAGCGCCCGGTGCCCGACCAGCGGGCCCACGTCGTCCCGCCACCAGCGTCCGTCGAGGCGGACGGCACGGGCGCGCACCCGGGAGGCCAGGGCGACCCGCTCCACCGGGTCGAGGCGGTCGCTGTCGGCGCCCGTCCGGGACGGCTCGGCCAGGGTGATCCCGGCGGCCCGGGCGACCAGCCGGCAGGCGGCGAAGGTGGCGTCGGCGTCGGCGGACGTCGTGCGGCGGTCCGACTTCCCGCCGATCGACGCCAGGAGCGTCCGGTCGGCCTGGTCGCGGACCGCCTCACCCGCCTTGATCCCGGCCGCCGTACGCGTCTCGTGGCTGCGCTCCAGCTGTTCGATCCAGCGGTCCAGCGTGGTCAGCAGCCGGTACTGCTGGTCGACCATGGACTGCCACACGGCAGGGTCCATCAGCAGGTCGGCGGCCGCCTCGGCGCCGTACAGCGAGCCGTACTGCACGCTGCCCGGCGGGACCTGCATCCAGAACACGTCGTCGTCGTCCCCCGTGCCCGCCGGCACGCGCGCGGGCGCGCCCCCGTCCTCGGCGGCCCCCTCGACGGCCATCGGCGCCTGGAACAGGATCGACAGGCCGCGGCCTGCGCCGAGGGCGAGCGCGTACTCCAGAGGGCTCGACGTGGGCGGCACGTACTGAGGGTTGCCGTACTCGTCGTAGGACCAGGTCTGGGTGCTCGCGGGCTGGTACAGCTCGCGCAGCCCGACACGGTGCACCACGCAGTCGCGCGACGGGCGGGCGACGAGTGTGTGCTGGGGTCCGGCCACCGGGCCCAGCAGCAGGGACCCGGCCTCCAGGCGGCCCAGATGATGCCAGTGGCCCTGCTGCCCGGCGTCCACCGCGAACAGGTCGAGCGCGCCCGACGCGACCAGCCACAGCGCCTGCGGACCCTCCAGGTCCAGGCGGCTGAGGCCGGCGCAGTCCCTCCGCGACCCCAGCTGTCCCAGCGCGGTGAGAACGACGTCGTCCCCGGGTACGGCTGTCATCTCATCGCTCCCTGACCAGGGCCGCGTACGCACCGCCGCGCGCCACCAGTTCCTCGTGCCGACCGCGCTCCACGACCGTGCCGTGCTGGAGCACGACGATCTCGTCGCTGTCGCGCACCGTGCTGAGCCGGTGGGCGATCACCACGCACGCACAGCCGCGCCGGCGCAGGTTGTCCATCACCGTCTGCTCGGTCTCCGCGTCCAGCGCGCTGGTCACCTCGTCCAGCACCAGCACGCTGGGCCGGCGCACCAGCGCCCGGGCGATCTCCAGACGCTGGCGCTGCCCGCCGGAGAAGTTGCGGCCGTCCTGCTCGACCCTGCTGTGGACACCGCCGGGCCGGCGCATGACGACGTCGAGAAGCGCCGCGTCGCGCAGCGCGTCGAGGACGGCGTCGTCGGGGATCGACGGGTCCCACAGCGCCACGTTGTCGCGGACCGTGCCCTCGAAGAGGAACACCTCCTGGTCGACGAAGGAGACGGAGGAGGCCAACGCCCCGCGCGCGATGTCCTCCAGGCGCTGCCCGTCGATGCGGATCACGCCCTCCCAGGGCGTGTACAGACCCGAGATCAGCCGGGACACCGTCGACTTGCCGCTGCCTGAGCCGCCGACCAGCGCCACCTGCTGCCCCGGCCCCACGGTCAGGTCGAAGCCGGTCAGCAGCGGCTTGTCCAGCGGGCTGTAGCCGAAGGCGATGTTCTCCAGCTCGACGTGGCCCCGCAGCCGCCGGGTGGAGTCGGCGCCCGGGCGGCGGTCGTAGAGCGGGTCGGAGCGGAAGTTCTCCACGTCCTTCAGCCGGGCCACGTCCGCCGCGAAGTCCTGGATCCGGCCCGCGACGCCGTTCAGCCGGGTCAGCGGGGCGGTGAAGCGGGTGACCAGGGCCTGGAAGGCGACCAGCAGGCCCACCGAGATGTGGCCCTCGATCGCCCGCATGCCGCCGATCCACAGGATCAGCGCGCTGTTGAGCGTGGCGAGGGTCGGCGCGACCACGCCCAGCCATGCGCTCGGCGCCCCGAGGCGCTGCTGCTCCTCCAGCGTCGTGGCGTGCTGCCCGGCCCACTTGCGGAAGTAGCCGTCCTCGCCGCCGGTCGCCTTCATCGTCTCGATCAACTGCAGCCCGGTGTAGGCCGTGTTGGTGAGCCGTGCGTTGTCCGCGCGCAGCTTCGCCGTCCGCGTCGCCCGCATGCGGATGACGATCCGCATCGCGACGACGTTGAGCAGCGCCACCCCGATGCCGACGTACGTCAGCTGCGGGTCGTAGGTGTAGAGGAGGACGGCGTACAGGACGACGACCACCGCGTCCACGCCCGCCGAGGCGAGGTCGCGGGCCAGCGTCTCGGCGACCGCGTCGTTCGACTGCAGGCGCTGGACGAGGTCGGCCGGACTGCGCTGGGAGAAGAAGGTCACCGGCAGCCGCAGCAGATGGCGCAGGAAACGGGCGCTGGACAGGGTCGAGGAGATGATCCGGCCGTGGTGCAGATTGGCCTGCTGGAGCCAGGTGAGGGCGACCGTGAGCGCCACGCAGGCGCCCATCGACGCGAACAGCACCGTCAGCAGGGAGGTCTGACCGCCGATCAGGAACATGTCGATGTAGGTCCGGCTGAGCGCCGGCACCGCCGCGCCCACCAGCACCAGCAGCAGGCTCGCCAGCACGGCCGCCGGCATCGTGCCCGCGGTCCCGCGCAGCCGGGCCGGCATCGCGCCCAGCACGCCCGGCTTGCGTCCGCCCCGCTCGAACCCCTCGCCCGGCTCCAGGACCAGCACGACCCCGGTGAAGCTGCCGTCGAAGTCCTCCATCGGCACGAACCGCCGGCCCTTGCCGGGGTCGTTGACGAACACGCCCCGGCGGCCGAACCGCCGGCCGAGCCCCTCGTAGACGACGTAGTGGTTGAAATCCCAGAAGAGGATCGCCGGCGCCTTCACCTGGGCGAGGGCCGCCAGGTCCATCTGCATGCCCTTGGCCGTCAGGCCGTAACCGCGGGCCGCCTTGAGCAGGTTGCTGGCGCGCGAGCCGTCGCGCGAGACGCCGCACGCGATGCGCAGCTCCTCCAGCGGAACGTGCCGGCCGTAGTGGCCGAGGACCATGGCGAGCGAGGCCGCCCCGCACTCCACGGCCTCCATCTGGAGCACGGTGGGCGTACGGACCGTCTTCGCCGAGGACTTGGGGACCGTGCGCCTGGGCGGCGCGGCCCGGCGCCGGCCGCGGGTCTGCTCGTCGGTGCTCATGGCAGCAGCCAGTCGACGGGACGCTGATCGGCCAGCCGGATCGAGCCGGTGGCCAGGGTCATGGAGGCGAGGGCGTACGGCGGGCCCTCCGCCGACGACCACTTGTAGCCGCTCTTCGTCGCGGCGGACCTGTCGAGGCGCACCAGCACCGCCACCGGGCGGCCGTCCTCGGTGAACTGCTCACCCAGCTGGCTGTCGCCGAGGAAGGCGGAGATCTGCCGCGCCGACTGGACGTTGCGGTCCACCGACTTCACATGACCGCGCAGCACGCCGAACTCCTGGGAGGGCACGGTCTGCACGGTGAGGTCCACGGGCGCGCCGACCGGCACGGAGGCCGCGTTCTGCGCGGGGACGTACACCGTCGCGTACAGCGGGTCGTCGGGGTCGGCGACCTTCTCCACGGCGGCGACGTTCGCGCCGGTGGAGATGATCTGCCCGATGGTGGCGGCGAGCGCGGTGACACGGCCGGCGGCGACCGTCCGCACCACGGTGTCGCCGTCGGCCGTGCGCACCTTCAGCACGGGGGCGTCGGCGGGCAGTCGGCGGCCCTCCTGCGCGAGCACCGCGGTGACCTGGCCGGCCACCGGGCTCTGCAGGATGTAGCTGCCCTCGCCATGGGTGAGGACGGCGGGCGCGCTCACGGTGGAGGCGACCGAGCCGGTCACCGCCCACACGGACGCGGCCACCACGACGACCACGGTCACGGTCAGCACCAGCCAGCCCTGAGGGCGCGCGAAACGCACCGGCAGGTCGAGTTCCTCCGGTGACTGGAGCTTGGCGAGAGCCTGTTGACGGAACTGCACGGGACTTCCCCCGGGAGGGTCAGGACGCCGACGAGTCCCGGAGCCGGGTGAGGGCTCCGGGACTCGAAGGGGTCACGCAGGGCGCGATCAGAGACCGGCGACCAGGTTGGTGACCGGGGCCGTGTTCAGGCCGGTGACACCCTCGACCGTGCCGACGACCGTGTTGACCAGGCCGGAGACCGGGGCAACGCCGTCCACCAGGCCGGTGACGGTGCCGACGGCGTTCAGGGACAGACCGCCGGAGACGTTGTCCAGCTCGGCGTCGGAGATCTCTACGGTCTCAACCTGGGGGGTGGAGTTCATGGGGGAACTTCCCTTCACATGGATATCTCATAAGGGGGAGCGGCCCCCTCTGGGGACAGATGACGGCCGCGACCGCGGGGCCGGGCTTCCCGTTTCCGGGAGGCCGCTGCGGCCCTGCGATGCGATGGATCAAAGCAGGTCCACGGCCGACGCTTCCAATCAATCCCCCCTCTCACCTGGGCACTTGCGTCACAGGAGCGGGAAACCGTGCAGGTGTGCCCACGCCTTGTCGGCGACTTCTTCACACCTCCGGCCGAATTCGCTCGGATGAGCGTCGGGCGCTCTCGCGGCTAATCGGACACTCCTGCCCCTATGGCATGACGGCCGTCGCCGAGTTGTGCAGAACCCCCGCTCACGGTGACCTGGTTGAGCATTCCCTGTGCAGATTCCCTGAAGCGGGGATTCCGCTTCTGATCGTCGACACAGCGTGTCCGGGCGGCGACGGAGGGTGCCGGGTGCGGCACCGGGGCTCCGGTACGCGGCCGCCCGGCCCGCGCAGGGGCGGCCACCTCTCGGATCAGGACACCGGAACCGGGCGCCGCGCGTCGCGGCGCAGTCGGTTGCCGCTCCGTCGTCATGTCTTTCGGGCGGGATCCCGGCGCCCTCGCCGGCCGCCGTCGGCCTACGGGCGACTGCCCACCCGCCCGATCCGGCCGGCCGCGGGTCATGGCCGATTCAGCCTTGTGCAAAGGAAGTTGGCAAACGCGATTGAACGCGCCGCGCATCGGCTGCGTACTCATGGCCAACCAGGCGCCGCTGTACGGAGCTGCCGAACCCCCGGCAGCCGGACCCCGTCCCCCAGGAGGTCGAGTTTTTTGAGTCACAAGCGAGTTACGAAGCGCAAGGCCATCGTCGCGGCTGGCGGTGTGGCGGCGCTCGGAGCGGCGGCCATCCTGCTTCCCCAGGCCAACGCCTCTCAGGACAGCGGTTCGGGCAACACCGCCTCGGTGAAGACCCTGAAGGCGGGCAACGCCTCGGACCTCGCCTCACAGCTGCAGAAGATGCTCGGCGACACCTTCGCCGGCTCCTACTACGACGCAGCCGCCAAGCAGCTGGTCGTCAACGTGGCGAACGTCTCCGGCGACCAGAACGGCGTCGTCGAGCAGGCGAAGCGGGCGGGCGCCAAGGTCCGTGAGGTGGACAACAGCACGGCCGAGCTCAAGGCGGCCGCCCAGACGCTGAAGGCCAAGGCGACCATCCCGGGCACCTCCTGGGCCGTCGACCCGAAGACCAACAAGCTCCTCGTCACCGCCGACTCGACCGTCACCGGCGGCAAGTGGAACCGGATCGAGTCGACCGTGAAGAGCCTCGGCTCCGGCATGGCGACGATCCGGAAGTCGTCCGGCGCCCTCAAGCCCCTGGTCTCCGGCGGCGACGCGATATTCGGCGGCGGAGCGCGCTGCTCCCTCGGCTTCAACGTGAAGGCGGGCGACGGCTCCGCGGCCTTCCTGACGGCCGGTCACTGCGGGGTCGCGGCCAAGCAGTGGTCCGACTCCCAGAACGGCCAGCCGATCGCCACGGTCGACCAGGCGACCTTCCCCGGCAACGGCGACTTCGCGCTTGTGAAGTACGACGACCCGAACACCCAGGCGCCCAGCGAGGTCAACACCGGTCAGCAGACCGTCGCGATCAGCCAGGCCGCCGAGGCGACGGTCGGCACGCAGGTCCTCCGGATGGGCAGCACCACCGGTCTGCACGACGGGCAGGTCCTCGGCCTCGACGCCACGGTCAACTACCCCGAGGGCACCGTCACGGGCCTCATCCAGACGAACGTCTGCGCCGAGCCCGGTGACAGCGGCGGCTCGCTCTTCACCCAGGACGGCCAGGCCGTCGGCCTGACCTCGGGCGGCAGCGGCGACTGCACCGCGGGCGGCGAGACCTTCTTCCAGCCGGTGACCACCGCGCTGGCGGCGGTCGGCGCGACCCTCGGCGACGGTGGCGCCGGTAACGCCGGAGGCGCGGGCAACGCGGGCGGCGCTGCTGGCAACGCGGGTGGCGCTGCGGGCAACGGCGGTGCCGTGGACCAGAACGGCGACGGCATCGACGACCAGACCGGTGAGCCGATCCAGGGCGCCGGCGCGGCGGGCAACGGCGGCGCTGTGGACCAGAACGGCGACGGCATCGACGACCAGACCGGTCAGCCCATCCAGGGCGGCGGCGCTGCGGGCAACGGCGGTGCCGTGGACCAGAACGGCGACGGCATCGACGACCAGACCGGTCAGCCCATCCAGGGCGGCGGCGCCGCGGGCAACGGCAACGCCGACGGCGGCGTGAACGAGACGGGCAAGGGCCAGAACCAGACCGGCAACGGCCAGAACCAGACCGGCAACGGCGGCCACCAGGCCGGCAACGGTCAGGAAGACGGCTCGGGTGTGACGCAGTCGCACTGACACGGCGTCATCCGAACGGTCCGGCCCCTCCGGCGGGGGGCCGGACCGTTCGCGTGCGCGCCCGACCGCCCGGCCTTCACCGGTCCTCCCACGGCCGCAGCAACAGCAGCGCCACGTCGTCGATCCGTTCCTCCGCCGCCGCGTAGTGCCCCACCAGTTCGTCGGCCACTTCCTCCAGCGGGCGGTCCCCGGCCGCGCCGAGCCGGCGTCCCAGGTCCGCGACCGCGTCCTCGATGTCTATGCCCGGCCTCTCGATGAGCCCGTCCGTGTAGAGGGCGAGGACACAGCCCGTGCTCAGCTCGACCTCCGTCGTCGGATACGTCGCCGAGTCGTCGATGCCCAGCAGCGGGCCGCCGGCGAGGTCCAGGACGCGCACCCGGCCGTCCGGCCGGCGCAGCAGCGGCGGGGGATGCCCGGCCCGGGCCATGACGGCCCGTCCGCGGGCCGGGTCCAGCCGCAGGTACAGACAGCTGGCGAGCAGCTCGGAGCCGAGATCGATCAGCAGCCGGTTGGTGCTGCGCATGACCTCTCCGGGTTCCTGCCCGACCGTCGTGTACGCGCGCACCGCGGTGCGGATCTGCCCCATCAGCCCGGCCGCGGTCACGTTGTGCCCCTGCACGTCCCCGATCACCGCCGCGGCGAGCGGGGGCGAGGGCACCAGGTCGTAGAAGTCGCCGCCGATCTCCATGCCCCGGGTGGCGGGCAGATAGCGGGCGGTCGCCTCCAGGCCGGCCAGCGACGGCAGCGAGGGCGGCAGCAGCGCCGCCTGGAGACCGTGGGCGAGCTGGTGTTTGACGTCGTACAGCAGGGCCCGGTCCAGGGCCTGGGCGATCAGCCCCGCCAGGCTGGCCAGCACCGCACGCTCGTGCGTGGAGAACCGGCGTGGTTCGGCGTAGGCCAGCACACAGGCGCCCACCGGGCGGCCGGAGGCGATCAACGGCAGATAGGCCCAGGCGGCGAAGCCGTCGGGGGAGGTCTGCCGCGCCGGATACAGGCGTTCCAACTGCTCCCGGGAGTCGAAGAACGCCGGAACCCCGTGGGCGACGGCGTGCGCGCCCGGGGTCGGGGCGGTGAGCGGCATCCCGTCGAACCGTTCCACGGCGTGCGGGTCGGGATACCCGTGGTGGCCGAGCACATGCAGCCGGCCGGCCTGCGCGCCGAGCAGCGCCAGGGCCTGGCTGCCCACCGCCGGCGCGATCTCGTCGGCGACCAGCCCCACCACGTCCTGCACGCTCACCGTCTCGGTGAGCGCCCCGGCCATGCTCAGCGCCTGCGACATCGACACGAGCCGGGTGGGCGCGTCCCCGGGCTTCTGACCGGGGGGCCGTATCTCGGACACGGCCCGGGCCCGGCTGATCCGGACGCTGATCCCGGTGGTGCTCGGGTACAGCCGGAACGACAGCCACTCGGAGGGCGGTCGCAGCGCCACGAACGAGGTGGCGTCCTGGCTGATCAGCGCGGCCCGGTAACGCTCCTCGTACATGGGATCGTTGAGCCACGGCACGCTCGCCCACAGCTGGGAGCCGAGCAGCCCCCGCACCGGGACTCCGAGCATCTCGGACGCGGCGCCGTTGGCGAAGCCCACCCGCCCGCTCAGATCCAGCGAGCACATCCCGTACGGCAGCCGGGCCACCATCCGGGCCGCCTCCAGCGAGCCCAGCGTGTCCGAGACGCCGCCGAGCGGCCCCGATTCCAGCAGGTCCGACTCGGCGCGCACCGCACGGTTGCGTGCCGCCGCGCGCTCCAGCCGCAGCGCCAGCCGCTCACAGGCCGACGTCAGATCCTGGCGCTCGCGGTCGGACAGCTCCGAGGGATGGGAGCCGGGCCAGGTGAGGAAGACGGCGCCGTACACCCGGGACGCGGTCGCGACCGGCAGCGCCACCAGCGCGAACGGATACGGCAGCACGACGGCGATCCGCGGATAGCGCCGGGCCATGTCCTCCTGCCCGCCCACCCACACGGGTCGCCGCTCGCGCACCGCCTCTGCCACCGGGATGGGCGCGCTCAGCCCGACCCGCTCCCAGGGCGCGGCGAAGGACCGCGGCAGACCCGCCATCACGGCCATCTCCAGCACCGGCTCGTCGCCCGGACGCAGGTAGACGGCGCCGGAGTGCGCCCCGACGTCGTCCATCATCGACGTCAGCGCCAGGGAGAGCAGCGGCAGGCCGACCGGGGCCCCCGGGGAGGCCGGCGCCTGGCCGGACGTCTGCTCGGGCACGGCGACCACCTCCTCGCCCGGCGCCGCGCGGCTCAGGCCTCAAATCTCCCCCCTGGCGACGCGACGCGCACGGCGAGCGGCGCCCCCGCCGAATGCCGTCTCGTACCCCGTCGGCCCGTTGTCATGCCCTCATGGCCGAAGCGCGCGGCGGTGCACGACCGCCCCGCGTGCGCCCCCGCGCACCCTGACGGCCGGATCGTCGCGCTCAGGAACGGTCGGGGGCCGAGGCGTGGATCTTCCGTCCCTGGGCCGGTCCCGGCGCCGGGGGAGCCGTCCGCGTCGAGCGGCGTCGGCGTCCGCACCTGTTCGGCGTCGTTCGAGCACGGCCCGGCCGCCGCCCCCGCACGCCCTCCGCCACCACTCCCGCGACGCCTGCGTCGCGCCCGAAACGGGCACAGGGGCTGCGCGCCGACCCCGATGGCGCTGTAATTGCGGTCGTGGTCAGTGAGGGTGCCGCGGAGCGCAGGGCGGGGTCTTCGCGTGCCGAAATCGCCCTCAAGACGATCACGGCCGATCTCGCCGCGCCGGACCGGGTGCGCCGCACCCTCGAACAGGCGCTCGTCTTCGCGGGCGCGGCCGTCGCCGCCCTCTACACGTCCGGGGCCGCCGGCGACCTGCTCTGCCTGGCCGAGGCGGCCGGTGTCCCGCGGACCCTGTACGGGCTGCGCGAGAGCTACCCGCTGGACGGCCGCTCGCCGGCCGCCGACGCCCACCGCCGGGGACGGCCGGTGTGGCTCGGCCCGGCGGAGCTCGCCGGCTGCCCGGAGTCACGGCGGATGCCCGCCCGGGACGTCCACCTGGCCGCCCTGCCCCTGCGCGACGGCGCGGGCTGTCTGCTCGCCCTCAGCGAGCGTCCCGGCGGCTTCGACGCCGACGACCGGGCCTGTCTGGAGCTGGTCGCCGAAGTCGTCGCCTTCCCCGCCGCGGTCGCGCCCGCCGAGGGCGAGGAGCTGCGCGCGGGCGACTTCAGCCTCGCCATGGACACCGGCCGGGTCGAGGTCGGCGACGAGATCCTGGAGCTGTTCCGGATGCCCCGCGCCGACTTCGACGGCCGGGTGGAGACCCTCCTCGGGCGCGCGGTCCCGGAGGACCTGCCGTCGCTCATGTCCGTCGTCGAGGCGGACCACATGTCGATCGGCGACCGCGAGCTGGAGTTCCGCGTGCTCCAGCCCTCCGGACCGCCGAGGTGGCTGCGGCTGCGCGGCCGGCTGCTGTCCGGCGGCGACGGCCGCCCCGCGCGGCTGGTCGGCACCGTCGCCGACGCCTCGGCCCTGCGCGACGAGGTCACCGACGTGGCCCGGGTGCAGCGGCTGGCCGCCGCGCTGGCCACCGCCGGCACCGTCCGCGACGTGAGCCAGGCCGTCGTCGCCGCCCTGCGCAAGCCGCTGCAGGCCGACCGGATCGCCCTCGCCGAGGTGGAGGGCGAGCGGCTCGTGGTCACCGTCCTCGACCCGCCCGAGCCGCAGTCCTGGCCCGCGCTGTGGCGGCTGGAGTGGCGCACCGAGTGGCCGGACGCGTCCGTGCGCGCCATGCCGACCCTCGCCGCCGCCCTGCGCGACGGGCGCGCCCGGATCTGGCCCGCGGGCACCGCCCTGGAACCGGCCCTGGCCGGAGTCGGCCCCGGCGGACTCGCCGTCCTGCCGCTGTCCGCGGGCGGTCGCACGGCGGGCGTCTGTCTCATCGGCTGGGACCGGCCGCACCACTTCGGGCCCGACGAACGCGCCCTGCTCACCGCCTCCGCCGGCCTCGCCGGCCAGGCCCTGATGCGCGCCCGCGCCTTCGACGCCGAGCACGAACTCGTCGCCATGCTGCAGCGCCAGCTGCTGCCGCGCCGGCTGCCCGTCCTGCCCGGTGCGGTCGCCGTCGCCCGCTATCTGCCCGCCACCGCGGGCCTCGAGGTCGGCGGCGACTGGTACGACGTCATCCCGCTGCCCGATCACCATGTGGCCCTCGTCATCGGCGACGTCCAGGGCCACAGTGCGGCCGCCGCCACCCTCATGGGGCAGATGCGCACGGCCCTGCGCGCCTACGCCGCCGAGGGCCATCCGCCGGACGTCGTCGTCGCCCACGCCAACCGGCTCCTGCTGGAACTGGAGACCGACCTCTTCGTCACCTGCTGCTACGTCGACGTCGGCATGGAGGACGGCACCGCCTGGTGCGTGCGGGCCGGGCATCCGCCGCCCGTCGTGCGTCACCCGGACGGCTCCACCGACATCGCCGAGACCGAGGGCGGCCCGCCGCTGGGCGTCGTCGCCCAGGCGGATTTCCCGATGACCCCGTTGCGGCTGTCGCCGGGCGCCGTCATCGCCCTGACCACGGACGGGCTCGTGGAGTCCGCCGACCTGGACATCGACACCGGCCTGGCCCGGCTCGCCCGCGGACTGTCCGCGTCCGACCCCGCCCACCTCGGACTCGTCGCCGACGCCCTGCTCGACGACGCCCATCGCGGCGACGACGTGGCCCTGCTCCTCATGCGCTACGACGGCATGGCCGTCAAACCCCTGCGCGAGGGCTGGACGGTGTGGCGGGTGCCCGAGGCGTCGCGGCACGCCCGCCGCTTCACCCGGCGCACCCTGCGCGTCTGGGGCGTCACCGAGACCGCGATGGACTCCGCCCTGCTCGTCGTCTCCGAGCTCGTCACCAACGCCCTGGTGCACACCGGCGGCCCGGTCCGCCTGGACCTGACCCTGATCGGCAGCCGCCTGCGCGTCGCCGTCACCGACGCCTCGCCCCGGACGCCCGTCAAGCCGACCGACCCGGGCTGGGAGGCCACCGGCGGCCGCGGCATCCTCCTCGTCGAGGCGGTGTCCGACGCCTGGGGAACCGTGCCGGTCAGCGGCGGCAAGCAGGTCTGGAGCGAGCTGGTGCTGCCCGGCTGACCCGCCGCACGGCACCGCCGGACCGTGCCGCGCGGCGCCCCCGGACCGTGTGCCGGGCACCGCCGGCACCGCGAGCCGGGCCGTCAGGTGTCCGCGGGCCGCGGCAGGGTACCCGGCGGCCATGGACAACTTCGCCTCCGCCTACCTCGCGGCATCCGGAAGGTCCGCCCTGGCCACCGTCGCCTTCATCGTCGTCGGGCTGGTGCTCGTGGGCGGTCTGATCTGGGCCTTCCGGCTCGGCCACAAGATCCGCCAGCGCGAGCCCGCACCGCCGAAGCCGCACGAACAGCCTCGGATGCCCGCGTCCGGACGGACCCACGAGAGCCGTACCCGCGAGCCGAACGAGATGCCGCGGGCGACCGACACGGGCGAACGTCTCACGCCCCACGAGTTGCGGACCACCGGCAGCAGGGAGAGCGCCGACCAGCGCCGCCCCCGCTGGGAGGAAGGTTCCGGCGGCTCGTTCGGCAGCGGCGGCCCGGGAGCGGGCTGAGCCGCGACAGCGGCCCCGTCGCCGACGGGGCCGCCGAAGGAACAGAAGGGTGTTGAACCGTCGTGACCGCGCACACCGAGGAGAAACCCGAGACCGGCCGACCCGAGACGGGGTGGGCCACGGCGCGTCGGGTGCGCCGTGTCCCCGCGGCGCCGCGCACCTGCCTGGCGGCGGTGGCCGCGCCCGGCACCCGGTCCGGCCCGGAGAGCAACATCATCCGGGGCGAGGACTGACCGGCCGGCGACGGAGCCGCCGGCCCCGGCCTCCGCGCACGACCCCTGCGCGCACGACAGTCCGCGACCGGTCATGACCGCAGTGCACGACAGTTCATGACCGCGCGGCGCGAGGACGGGCGCACAGCGAAGGACAGGCGCCCCGGCCCCGGAATCCCGCCCCGGCCCCGGAACCCGGCGTCGACCGCGCGGGCCGCGCTGCCGTCTCACCGGCGGGGCGGCGTCCCCCTGCCGAGCGCCCGGTAGAGCACGCGGCGCACCTTGCGGGCCAGCCGCCGTGCGCCGCCCGGCTGGGGCGCCGGAACCACGAGGGCGCCGTCCTGATCGACGTGCAGGGCGAAGGGCAGCGGGTGGAAACGCGCCCCCTCCGCTCCGGGGGAGAGGCACACCGCCGTCAGCCAGGTCCGGCCCCTGAGGCCGTCGACCGGCAGGACGGCCTCCAGCCGCCCGCCCGGGGACAGCGTGGCACCCACCTCCCAGGCATCGCCCGGCTTCACCGGCGCCAGCCGCAGCACGGCGTCGGCGCTCTGCGGCACATGCAGGGGCAGGACCACCCGGAACCGGTCCTCCTCCACGCTCACGTCCCCGGCCGACACCCGGCCCAGGCCGAGCCGCTTCGTCGCGTGGCCGACGTCCAGGGCGAGACTCGCGTACCGCTCCGTCCAGTACGGCAGCACCACACGGCCCGCCACCACCGCGGCCGGCGGGGTGGGCCGGCCGTGGCGGGCCGCCGGGCCCAGCCGCACCTCCTGCGTCCAGCCGCCCAGGCGCACGCGCACCCACATGTCCCACAGGCCCTCGCGGGGCGCGTCGCCGCTGACCGCGGTCGCCGGGTCGAGGACGGCCGTGGCCCGCAGGACGAGCCGCACCCGGCTGCCGTCGCCGGCCGGCACGGTCTCCCGGACCACCTCCACCGGCTGCAGGTACTGCGCCGAGCTGGTCCGCTCGCGCAGCAGCAGGTCGGGCACGGTCCGGTCGAACCGGGCGACGGTCTCCGCGCCCAGCAGGCGCACCGCCTCGGCGAGATCCCGCGGCGGCCACCGCGGGGAGCCGGCGGCAGACGGGAAGACCATCGGCGCGCCGTCGTGCGACATCTCGGCGGTGAACACGATCCGCAGCACGCCCTCCCTCCAGGCGACGTCCACGGGGTCGACGGCGAGAGCGACGCCCGTCTCCCACCGCGCGAACGCGACGACGTCGTCGTAGCGTCCCTCGGCGGCCAGCGCGGCGACGACCCGCCGGGCGGGCTGCAGCGGCGCCGCGACCCCCGGCCCGAACCGCTCGACGATCACCGCGTGGATCTCCGCGAACAGCTCCCTGCGGTAGTCCTCCGGCAGGTCCAGGAAGGCCCGGCCGCGCAGCCGCTCGACCATCTCCACGCGCAGCCAGCGCCGGAACAGGCTGTCGCGCAGCGGACCCGGTGCGGTGTACCGCTCGACGACGTCGAGGGCCTCCCGCAGGTTCTTGAAGTACCCCACCGGCTCGGGCCGCCGCAGGCCCGGGTCCGAGGCGTCGTCCCGTCGCACGTGGTAGTAGCAGACGTAGTCGCCGAGGACGCTGACGTTGCCCGCGCGCAGATAGGCCTCCGTGACGAAGACGTGGTCCTCCAGGCGGCGGCGCCCCTCGGGGAAGCGCAGCCCGGCCCGCTCCAGAAACGCCCGGCGGACCATCTTGTGCGGGGTGAGACTGTCGATGAGCGGCGCGGTCGCGACGTCCGCGCGCGGACGGTTCGCGCGGAACAGCTCCACCGGCGCCGCGCGCCCCTCGCCGGCCGTCTTGCCGACGACGACGTCCGCGTCGTTCGCGACCCCGTAGGCGTACAGCCGCTCCAGGGCCGCGTCGCCGAGGCGGTCGTGGTCGTCGACGAACATGACGTACTCGCCCCGGGCGGCGTCGATGCCGACGTTGCGGGGCCCGCCCGGCCGGCCCGAGTTCTCCTGGTGGACGACACGGACCCGCGGGTCCTCGGCGGCGAGCGCGTCGAGCAGGGCGGGGGTGGCGTCGGTGGAGCCGTCGTCGACGAAGATCACCTCGTACTCGTCCGGCGGGAGCGACTGCCCGAGCAGCGAGGCCACGCACGTCGCGATGCGAGGACCGGGGTCGTGGACGGGGACGATGACGCTGACCTTGACCGGCATCGGGCTCCTGGCCCCCTTGCTGGATCGCTCTGCCGCGCGCGGGACGGCAGGTGCGCGTGGCCCGATGCTAACCCCGTCGCCGGCGTCCCACCTGTCCTGGTCCGTCCCCTCGCCGCCGGTTTCGTATCCTGACGCCGTGCGTCTTCTGCTGATGTCCGACACCCACCTCCCCAAGCGCGCCAAAGTCCTCCCCGCCGCGCTGCTGGAGGAGCTCGCGCGGGCGGACGTGGTGATCCACGCCGGGGACTGGGTCGACACGGCCACCCTCGACCTGCTGGAGAGCCGCAGCCGCGCGGTCGTCGGCGTGTACGGCAACAACGACGGGCCGGACCTGCGCGCGAGGCTGCCCGAGGTGGCCCGGGCCGACCTGGGCGGAGTGCGCTTCGGGATCGTCCACGAGACCGGCCCGGCCCAGGGCCGCGAGGCCCGCTGCGCCGCCCGCTTCCCGGACCTGGACGTCCTCGTCTTCGGCCACAGCCACATCCCCTGGGACACCACCGCCCCCGGCGGGCTGCGTCTGCTCAACCCGGGCTCCCCGACCGACCGCCGCCGTCAGCCGCACTGCACCTATCTCACCGCCACCGCGGCGGACGGCCGTCTCACGGACGTCGTGCTGCACCGGCTGCCGGCGCGCTGAACCGGGCTTCCACGGGGGCGGGCAGGGAGCCCGACACGGGCCGGGCCGCTCCCGGCCGAGAAGGCCCGGGGGCGGCCCGGTACTTGCGGGTGTGCGTTGCTTCAACGGACCTCCTTCCTTCGCTGGACGAAGGGCAGAGGACGTGCATCCCTGTCCGTGCTTCGTCGCCTACCCATCCCGCGGCGTTCCATAACGGACCAAAACTCGTTTTTCGCATCGAATAAATCGGTGGACGTCCCGAGACGCGCCGGATGACATGGTGGGCGTGCTCATCGACACCGCGCTCGTGCGCCGTCTGCTCGCCGCGCAGTTCCCCCACTGGGCCCGGCTTCCCGTCGTCCCCGTGCCGAGATCCGGCATGGACAACGCCACCTTCCGCCTCGGCGGGACGCTGTCGGTCCGTCTCCCGCGCCACGCGCACTGGGCCGGCCAGGTCGCCCGGGAGCAGCGCTGGCTGCCCCGGCTCGCGCCCCTGCTGCCGCTGCCCGTCCCGGAGCCGGTCGCCCAGGGCGCGCCCGGCGAGGGCTACCCGTACCCGTGGTCGGTGTACCGCTGGCTGGAGGGGGAGACGGCCACGACCGAGGGCCTCGTCGACCCGGTGCGCACCGCCCGCGACCTCGCCGGCTTCCTCATCGCCCTGCAGGCCGCCGACCCCACCGGCGGACCGGGGCCGCAGCCCGGCAACGCCTTCCGGGGCGTGCCGCTGGGCGACGACCGCGACTCGATCGCCCACGAGAGCCGGGTGCGGCCCAAGATCGCGGCGCTGAAGGGGACCGGCCTCGTCGACGCCGACGCGCTCACCCGGGTGTGGGAGGCGGCCCTGGCCGCGCCCGCCTGGCGGAAACCGCCGGTGTGGATCCACGGCGACCTCGACGCGGGCAACCTGCTCCTGCGCGAGGGCCGGCTCGGCGCGGTCATCGACTTCGGGACGCTGGCGGTGGCGGACCCCGCGGTGGACCTGCAGCCCGCGTGGAGGTTCCTGCCCGCCGGGGCGCGTGCGGTGTTCCGGGAGGCGGTCGGCGCGGACGACGCCACCTGGGCGCGGGCCCGGGGCTGGGCGCTGGCCGGGTCGCTGCCGGTCCCCGACGACCCGTTCTTCCGCGACCACCCGGCCCGGATCACGGCGGCCCTGCACCACCTCGAACAGATCGTCGCGGACCACCGGGCGGACCGCGCCTGAGGTCACGGCCGCCGGCGATGGACCGGCCCCCGTGCGAGCGTCAGCGGAGCGCCGCTGCCGCCCCAGTGCAGCGCCACGATCTCGGCGGCCACCGACACGGCCACCTCCTCGGGCGTGCGGGCCCCCAGGTCCAGCCCGATCGGTGAGCGCAGCCGGGACAGCTCGCGCTCGGTGAGCCCGGCCGCCACGAGCCGGGCGCGGCGTTCGTCGTGCGTACGGCGACTGCCCATCGCCCCGATGTACGCGGCGGGCCGGCGCAGCGCGTCCTCCAGCAGCGGCACGTCGAACTTCGGGTCGTGGGTCAGGACGCAGATCACCGTGCGCGCGTCGGTGTCCGTGCCGTGCAGATACCGGTGCGGCCAGTCCACGACCACGTCGACGTCCGGCGGGAAGCGCCGGGGGGTCGCGAAGGCGGGGCGGGCGTCGCACACCGTGACGCGGTAGCCGAGGAAGTGCCCGACGCGGGCCACGGCGGCGGCGTAGTCGACGGCGCCGAACACCAGCATGCGCGGTGGCGGCGCGAAGGAGTGCAGGAAGACCGAGACGTCGTCCTCGCGCCGCCGGCCCTGCGGTCCGTAGTGGCGCACGGCGGTGGCGCCCAGGGCGAGTTCGCCGCGCGCGTCGGCCGTGACGGCCGCGTCCAGCCCGTCCGTGCCCAGGGAGCCGTGGGCGCGGTCGGGCCAGACGGCGAGGACCGCCCCGCGGGGCGCGGGGCCGTCGACGACCGAGGCCACCGCCACCGGCTCGCCCGCGGCCACCGACTCCGCGACCGCGCCGAACGTCGGATCGAGGCGGGGCGAGACGGCGCGCACCAGCACCGAGATCTCGCCGCCGCAGGTGAGTCCGACGGCGAAGGCGTCCTCGTCGTCGTAGCCGAAGACCTCCGTCCGGGCCGACCCGTCGGCGACCACCTCCCGGGCCAGCTCGAACACCGCGCCCTCCACGCACCCCCCGGAGACGCTGCCCACGACCTCGTCGCCGGGGCCCACCGCCATCGCCGCGCCCGGCTCGCGCGGCGCGCTGCCGGCGACGGCGACCACCGTGGCGAGACCGAACGGCGCACCTGCGGCGTACCACCCGTTCAGCACCGGAAGAATGTCGCGCATGTCCGCACGTTAAGCGCTGACCCGGGGGGAGGGCGACCGGGGGAGCGGCTTCGCCCCCTGCGGGCCCGTCGCCCCGGCGCGCTTCGGCGGCGGCCGCGCACCGGCCACGATCCGTTCCGCCGTGCGGAGTGCTTGGTGCGCGTGACGGGTCGGGTGGCCAACTGAGCTGACAGAAAGCCAACTTACTCGTGGGTCAGAAGGTATTGACGGTGTCCGGAAATCACCGGACTGTAGTGAACATGCCGAATATCCGGGCTCGTCTGCTCGCTGTTCTGGTAGTCCTCTGCGGACTCTGCGGCTTCCTGACGGTGGCGGGCTCCACGGCCGCCACCGCCACCGCCGCCGCCACGATCCCCGACTCCCTTCCCTTCGACGGCACGGCGCTCACCGTGTCGGGCGGCCGCTTCGTCGACGGCAACGGCCGCGAGGTCGTGCTGCGCGGCTACAACGTCTCCGGGGAGACCAAGCTCGCCGAGAACAGGGGCCTGCCCTTCGCCTCCGTCGCCGACGCCAGGAAGTCGGCGACGGCCCTGCGCGCCCTCGGCGGCGGCAACTCCGTTCGCTTCCTGCTCTCCTGGGCCTACGCGGAACCGGTGCGCGGCCAGGTCGACACCGCCTACCTGGCCGCCGCCACCGACCAGATGCGCACCTTCCTCGACGCCGGCATCCGGGTCTACCCCGACTTCCACCAGGACCTCTACTCCCGCTGGCTGTTCAACCCGGGCAGCTGGTACACCGGCGACGGAGCGCCCAAGTGGGCGGCGGAGCTGGGCGGTTACCCGAGCGAATCGTGCGGGATCTGCCTGCTCTGGGGACAGAACATCACCCAGAACAGCGCGGTCAAGGCCGCCCAGCACGACTTCTGGCACAACGACCACGGCCTCCAGGACTCCTTCCTGGCCACCGCCCAGCAGACCATGACGTACGTCAAGGCGAACCTCACCGCCGAGGAGTTCGCCGGCGTCCTGGGCTTCGACCCCTACAACGAGCCCTACGCCGGCCCCTACGACTCCGGCCAGACCAGCCGTAGCTGGGAACGCGACCTGCTGTGGCCCTTCTACGTGAGGTTCCGGGCCCGGATGGACGCGGCCGGCTGGACCGACAAGCCCGCCCTCGTCGAGCCGAACCTCTTCTGGAACGGCAACGTCAGCAAGGAGGAGGGCGG
Organism: Streptomyces rishiriensis; assembly: GCF_003112535.1. Classification (GTDB taxonomy): domain Bacteria; phylum Actinomycetota; class Actinomycetes; order Streptomycetales; family Streptomycetaceae; genus Streptomyces; species Streptomyces rishiriensis. The sequence goes on from NZ_BEWA01000015.1 coordinate 111,893, forward strand.
CCTCCTCGACGCGGGCACGCTCGGCTCCCGCTATGTCTTCAACACCCACTTCTACGACCAGAAGGCCATCTCCGGCATCCTGATGTGGGGCAACGCGGCGGACGGCCAGTACGTGACCGACCTCGGCACGGTCCGCGACCGCGCCGCCACCGCCGGGACGACCGCGATCGTCAGCGAGTTCGGCCACCCGCTGAACGGCAGCACCGCCGGCAAGGCGCCGACCGTCCTGAAGGCGATGTACCAGGGCCTCGACTCCCGTGTGAAGGGCGCCAACTGGTGGACCGCTCCGGCGGCTTCGGGTCCGGTCCTGTCCGGCTCGCAGTGGCAGTGGGACATCTACAACGGCCGTCACCACGAGCTGATGAACGACAACCCCGACAAGGTGCGCACGACCGGCGACGCCTGGAACGACGAGGACCTCTCCGCCGTACGCATGGACGACGGCGGGACGGTGACACTGCGTCAGGACGCGCGGCTGCTGGACCGCGTCTACCCGAGCGCCACCTCCGGCACGACCGTCGCCTTCACCTACGAGGACCGCTCCCGCGACGGCTCCACCACGCTCACCTGGAATCCGGTCCCCGGCTCCCTGCCCGACACGAAGCAGCTCGTGGGCTCCGGCCAGTACGGGTTGCTGGTGTGGCGTTCCAACGGCGGCACGGCGCCCACCGAACTGCATCTGCCGGCCTCCTTCCCGACCGCCGCGACCACGGTCGTCTCCGACCTCGGAACGGTCTACGCCCCGCCCGCGTACTCGGCGGCCACGAAGATCGGCGCGGCCGTCGAACCGGGCGGCACGGGCAGCCGTCGCCTGCTGCTCGGCGCCCAGGACTCGGGCGTCCTGCACTACGCCCTGGTGACCAACGGGGCCGTCGCGCCGTCCGCGGCCCTGCTGGCCGCCGCCCGTACGGAACTGTCGGCGTGGGCGGCCCAGAAGGCGGGGTGAGCACGCCGGACACGACGAAGGGGTGGGCCGCGGTCACCCGCCGCCCACCCCCGCCGTGCCGGGGAGCCGTCAGCTGCCGGTTCCGGTCCAGTTCGCCGCCACATGGCCGAGCCGGACCCGCTGCGGATGGTCGCCCACCGGCACCGAGAGGACCTTCTGGCCGGTGGCGAAGTCGATCGCGGTGATCTGGTCGGCGCCGCTCTCGGAGATGACGCAGTCCCTGCCGTCGCCGCTGACCGTGGCCCAATAGGGCTTGGAGGCGCTGACCAGCGGGCCCTCCTGGAGCGTGCCGCGGTCGACGATCGTCGCGTAGTCGTCCATCGTGCCGGCCACGCACAGCTTGCTGCCGTCGGGGCTCATCGAGAGGCCGTGATGACGCGAGTCGTTGACGAAGGTCGTGCGGTCGTCGCTGGTCGCCGGGTTCTTCGGCAGGGTCTTCGTCCGGGTGATCCGGTCCGAGGCGAGGTCGTACTCGAAGAAGCCGTTGAAGAACGAGACCTGGAAGTACAGCTTGGACTCGTCCGGCGAGAACACCGCGGGGCGCACGGCGTCGGAGTAGTCCTTGAGCCCGATCGCGTCCAGCCGCTGCCGCATGTCGATGACCTTGACCTGCTGGTACGTGGTCGCGTCGACGACGGTGATGCGGCGGTCGCCCTTGGTGAAGTCCTGCCACGGCGCGTCGAGCGAGGTGTTCACGTCGCCGATCGCCATGTTGTAGATGTACTTGCCGTCCTTGGTGAAGATGTTCTCGTGCGGCTTGTCGCCGGTCTTGAACGAGCCGAGCTGCTTGCCGGTGACGATGTCCAGGACGTGCACGGTGTTGGAGATCGACGCGGAGACCGCGACCCGCTTGCCGTCCGGCGAGACGGCCATGTGATCGGAGCGGTAACCGGACACGGGGAAGCGCCAGTTGATGTTCCCGGTGGCCAGGTCGATGGAGACGACGTCGGCGAAGCTCGGCCGGGAGACGACCACCGACGCTCCGTCCGGGGTGGTGTACATGTCGTCGACGAACTGGTCGTGGCCCTCGCCGACGCCGTTGCGGATGGCCTGGAAGTAGATCCACTTGATCGGGTCGGCGTTGATCTCCGCCATCCGGGCGGCCTTGTCGGGGATCACGTTGATCCGGCCGACCTTGGCGAAGTCACCGCTGGACTTGACGACGTCCGCGGTGCCCTCCCAGTTGTTGCCGACGAAGAGCACCTCGCGCAGGGCGGCGGCGGTCGAGGCGGCGGAAGCGGCGGAAGCGGTGGTGGCGGCGGTCGCCGGGGCGGCGACGGTCAGGACGAGGGCGGCGGCTACGGAGCAAAGGTGCCTGGATCTGAAGGCAGGCATGCTGCTCTCTCCTCTGGGTGGCTGAAGGCGTGGGGGCAGGGCGGAGGGCCGCCCGAATCTGAACACCGATGCGTTCAGAGTTGACTTACTGGAAAGTAAGGAAGGGGTGCCCTTCGCCACAAGACTCCGTGCACGACAAAATTGGCGGCGGGGGAGTACGCAGCGACGAGGGAGGGCCAGTGACGGGCAGGCTCAGAGCGCCGACCGGCCGTTACGGCGGCAAGTCCGCCGAGCAGCGGCAGGCCGAACGCCGGGAAAGATTCCTGGAGGCGGCGCTGCGGCTGTTCGGCGGCGGGCCCGGCTACCGCGGCACCACGGTCGCGTCGCTCAGCGAGGCGGCGGGCCTGTCGACGCGCCAGTTCTACGAGGAGTTCCGCACCCTCGAGGACGTCCTGGCAGCGCTGCATCTGCAGGTCAACGACTGGGCCGAGGAAGCGGTCCTGGCCGCCTTCGCCGACGCGCAGGGCCTGCCGCTCGCCGAGCGCGTCACCGCGATCTTCCGCGCCTACGCGGCCGACGTCACCACCGACCCCCACCGGATCCGGATCACCTTCGTCGAGATCGTCGGCGTGAGCCCCCGCCTGGAGGAACAGCGCCTGGCCCGGCGCGCCCGCTGGGTCGACCTGATCCGCGCCGAGGCGACGGCCGCGGCCGAGCGCGGCGAGGCGGCCCCCCGCGACTACCGTCTCGCGGCCGCCGCCTTCATCGGCAGCGTCAACGGGCTCCTGCACGACTGGAGCGCGGGCTGGGTGGACGCGACGCTGGACGAGGTGGTCGACGAACTGGTGCGCCAGCTGCTGGGGACGCTGCGACCGCCGGGGTGGGCCCCCGCTCCCGCCCGGAGTCTTCCTCCCGAGAGTCCCGAAGCGAAGAACCCCTAGCTAGGCCGAGCGCGACCCGGCGGTCGGCGGCCCGGAAGGCCCGCGAAGTCCGCTGCGGAGCGAACGACCCTGCGAAAGAAGCCACTTGGCCTTCGGCCGTCGGCCGTGCCACTTCTGTCGCAGCCGTTGACTTTGCTCTCCGGCGGCCCTATTTTCGGCGCGCACCACGTTCGGTTAGTCGATCCCCGTTCGATATGTCGAAAGTTCGGATTCCGGAGCCGCCGCATGTTTCCCCCACCCCGCTCCCGCTTCCCGCACCGTGGCAGATCCGCCGCCGCGCGGGTGCTCGCCCTGCTGCTGACGGCGACCGCCGCCCTGCTCTTCGTCCAGCCGGGCACGGCCGAGGCCTCGACCCCGCGCCAGATCGCCGTTCCGGCCGCCCCGATGGGCTGGGCCTCCTGGAACAGCTTCGCCGCGAAGATCGACTACAACGTCATCAAGCGGCAGGTCGACGCGTTCGTCGCCTCCGGTCTGCCGGCGGCCGGATACCAGTACGTCAACATCGACGAGGGCTGGTGGCAGGGCACCCGCGACGGCGCGGGGAACATCACCGTCGACCAGTCCGAGTGGCCCGGCGGCATGAAGGCCATCGCCGACTACATCCACGGCAAGGGCCTGAAAGCCGGCATCTACACCGACGCCGGCAAGGACGGCTGCGGCTACTACTACCCGACCGGCCGTCCCGCCGCTCCGGGCAGCGGCAGCGAGGGCCACTACGACCAGGACATGCTGCAGTTCTCGCAGTGGGGCTTCGACTTCGTGAAGGTCGACTGGTGCGGCGGCGACGCCGAGAAACTCGACGCGGCGACGACGTACCGGGCCATCAGCGGCGCGATCGCGAAGGCCACGGCCGCCACCGGCCGCCCGATGACCCTGTCGTTGTGCAACTGGGGCCGGCAGAACCCGTGGAACTGGGCGCCGGGGCAGGGGGCGATGTGGCGGACCAACGACGACATCATCCTGTTCGGCAACAAGCCGTCCATGACCAATCTGCTGACCAACTACGACCGCAACGTGCATCCCACGGCCCAGCACACCGGTTACTACAACGACCCGGACATGCTGATGGTCGGCATGGACGGCTTCACCGCCGCCCAGAACCGCACCCACATGAACCTGTGGGCCGTCTCCGGCGCCCCGCTCCTCGCCGGCAACGACCTCACCACGATGACGACGCAGACGGCGGACATCCTGAAGAACCCCGAGGTCGTCGCCGTCGACCAGGACGCCCGCGGTCTGCAGGGAGTCAAGGTCGCCGAGGACGGCAGCGGGCTCCAGGTGTACGGAAAGGTCCTCGCCGGCTCCGGCAGGCGGGCCGTGGTGCTGCTCAACCGCACCTCCGCCGCCGCGAACATCACGGCCCGCTGGGCCGACCTGGGGCTGACCGACGCCTCCGCCACCGTCCGCGACCTGTGGACCCGCGCCGACGTCGGCTCGTACGCCACCGGCTACACGGCGAACGTCCCGGCGGGAGGTTCGGTCCTGCTCACCGTCACCGGCGGCACGGAGGCGTCGGGCAGCACCTACGCCGGCACGTCGGGCTTCTCCGGCGTGGTCGCCGGCAGCACCGGCCTCAAGGTCGTCGACGTCGCCTACACCAACACCGCCTCCACCCCCCGCACCGCGACCCTGAAGGTCAACGGCCAGACCGCGACGACGGTCTCCTTCCCGCCGACGGGCTCCGCCCAGGGCACGGTCTCCGTGCAGGTCGCCCTGTCCAAGGGCGCCGCCAACACGCTCGCGTTCACCGGCGCCCCCACCCTCGCGGACATCACCGTCAGGCCCCTGCCCGGCACGAACGGCAGCCTCGTCGTGGGCAAGCAGTCCGGCCGCTGCCTGGACATGTTCGACTCCACCATCGCCAACGGCACGCAGGCCGAGATCTGGGACTGCAACGGCGGTTCCAACCAGGCCTGGACGTACACCTCCCGCAAGGAACTCGTGGTGTACGGCAACAAGTGCCTCGACGCCTACGACCACGGCACCGCCAACGGCACCAAGGTCGTCGTCTGGGACTGCACCGGGCAGAGCAACCAGCAGTGGAACGTCAACGGCGACGGCACGATCACCAACGTCAACGCCGGTCTGTGCCTGGACGCGAACGGGGCGGGCACGGCCAACCGCACACCGATCGTGCTGTGGTCGTGCTCCGGCGCCGACAACCAGAAGTGGAGCCTGAACTGACCTGACGCGCAGGCCCGCTCACCGCGTCAGGCCCCCGCCGCCCCGGCTGACCTCATGTCCCGGGGGGCGGGGCGCGGCTCAGCGGTGGCGGCCGCGTCGCGATCGCACGGCGCGTGGAGACGGCAGGGCCGGGACGGGCGGGCGGCGGCGCGCTGCCCGCAGCGCGGTCCACAGCAGGGCGAGAAAGGCGCGCCGTCCTGCCGCCGACGCGGGCGCGGGCAGCCGCGAGCGGATCGTTCGCGACCTTCCCAGCCGTGCCGTCGCCGAGAAGGTCCAGGTCAACCGGGAGGTGACCTGGACCCTGGCGGCTTTCCTCCCTACTCGTCCCATGCCTGGATCATCGTCTGCTCGACGATCTTGCCGTCCCGCAGCGTGATCATCGACTCGGACAGAACGCGCACGCCGTCCGCGTACCGGCAGGACTCGCTGTAGGCGGCGCGGTCGCCCTGGACGATGCACTCCTCCAGCTTGTGGGTCATGTCCCTGCTGTAGACGTCGTCCAGCATCCGGGCGATCTCCTCCCTGCCGTGCAGCGTCTTCGGGTGGCTGGGTTGCGCCTGGTGGTCGACGACGCGCAGTTCCGCGTCGTCGGCGTAGAGCGACAGCAATGTCGTCGGGGTCCGTCCTTCGATGCCCCTGCGCAGGGTCTCGGTGTCGAAGGCGGAGCCTGCCGCGGTGCCCATGGTGACCTCCTCCGAGGGCCGTGGCCAGGGTGGAAGAGCGGGCCGCGTGACCCTCACCTTCGAGGCTCCTCCCGCCCGCCGGGCTCGGCAAGCGGGGCCGGGTTCCTCCGCCTGTCGGGTGAGCGCGGGCGCCCGCCCGTGTCCCCGAAGGCGTCCGGGGCGTTGCTGAGGGCATGATCTCCACTCGACGCATCGCCGCAATCGCCGCTCTCGCCGCCGGAGTCGCGGGCCTCGCGGCGCCCATGGCGAGCGCGGCCGACGCCCCGGCCGCCGGACAGCTCAACCCGATGACCACGCTGGACACCCTGGTCGGGAGCCAGATCCCGGCCGAGCACCGGGCCGAACTCCCGCCGGTCTCCCGGCAGCTGGGCGAGCTCAACAAGGTGACCCAGCTCCAGCAGCTGAACGAACTGCACCAGGTGACCGACCTCGTCGCCCCGGTCACCGGGCTGCTGACCTGAGCGTCGCACCTCCCCCGGCGGGGGCCGTCCGGACGACCGGGCGGCCCCCGCACCCGTTCCCGGCGTGCCTGTCCGCCTCCCCGGCGAGGCCCCGGGCCGTCCGTCCCGGTCGCGCCCTCGTCCGCATCCGCCCGGCGGGCTCAGTCGACCGTCGCGAGGAACTGGGTCGCCGCGAGCTCCGCGTAGAGCGGGTCGCCCGCCACGAGTTCGCGGTGCGTGCCCACCGCCCGGACCCGGCCCGCGTCCATGACGACGATGCGGTCGGCCATCGTGACCGTCGACAACCGGTGGGCGACCACCAGGACGGTCGTCGTGCGGGCGACGTCGGCGACGGTGTCGCGCAGCGCCGCCTCGTTCACCGCGTCCAGCTGGGAGGTCGCCTCGTCCAGCAGCAGCAGCCGGGGGCGGCGCAGCAGCGCGCGGGCGATGGCCACCCGCTGCCGCTCACCGCCGGAGAGCTTGGTGCCCCGGTGACCGACCAGCGTCTCCAGCCCCTGGGGAAGCCGTGCGACCAGGTCGTCGAGCCGGGTCGTCTTCAGCACGCCCCGCACGGCGTCGTCGTCCGCCTCGGCGTTTCCCAGCAACAGGTTGTCGCGGAGCGAGCCCGACAGGACGGGCGCGTCCTGCTCCACGTAGCCGATGGAGGAGCGCAGGTGCGACAGGTCCCAGTCGGCGAGGTCGCGGCCGTCGAGGGAGATCGTGCCGGACTCGGGGTCGTAGAACCGTTCGATGAGCGAGAACACCGTGGTCTTCCCCGCGCCCGACGGTCCGACGAACGCGGTCATGCCCCGGGCCGGCACGGCGAACGTCACGCCGTGGTGGACGGGGGGCAGGTCGTCGGCGTACCGGAAACGGACGTCGGAGAAGGCGAGCGAGGCCGGTCCGTCGGCGGGTGCGGGAAGCGTCGCGGGCCGGGACACCGGTTCGGCGGGCAGCCGCAGCGCCTCCGCGATGCGGCTCAGGGCCGCGGAGCCCGTCTGGTACTGGGTGACGGCCCCCACGAGCTGCTGGATGGGCGACATCAGGTAGAAGACGTACAGCAGGAACGCCACCAGCGTGCCGATCCGGATGGCGCCGGTCGCCACCCGCGCGCCGCCGACCGCGAGGACGGTGATGAACGCCGTCTGCATCGCCAGTCCGGCCGTGTTCCCGGCCGCCGCCGACCACTTGGCGGCCCGCACGCTCTGCCGCCAGGACTCCTCGGCGGCCGAGTGCAGCGTCGCCTCCTCACGGTCCTCGGCGCCCGAGGCCTTCACCGTGCGCAACGCGCCCAGCACCCGCTCCAGCGAGGCCCCCATCACCCCCACGGCGTCCTGCGCGCGCCGGCTCGCCCGGTTGATGCGCGGCACGATCACCCCGAGGACCGTCCCCGCGCACAGGATCACGGCCAGCGTGACCCCGAGCAGCACCGGATCGACCAGGCCCATCATCACGACCGTGGCGACCAGTGTCAGCCCGCCGGTGCCGAGGCCCACCAGGGAGTCCGTCGTGACCTCGCGCAGCAGAGTGGTGTCGGAGGTGATGCGGGCCATCAGATCACCGGGCTCGCTGCGGTCCACCGCCGTGATCCGCAGCCGCAGCAGATACGACGACAACGCCCGCCGAGCGCCGAGCACCACCGACTCGGCCGTCCGCCGCAGCACGTACGAACCCAGCGCGCCCACCGCCGAGTTGGCGACGACCAGCGCCGTCAGGGCGAGCAACGCGCCGGTGGTCGACCGGTCGTGGCCCAGGTCGTCGATCAACTTCCTTGCCACGAGCGGCAGCAGCAGCCCGGTGGCGCCGGTCACCAGCGAGAGGACCGCCCCCGTGAGCAGGGCCCAGCGGTGCGGCCGCACATAGTCGAGCAGCAGCCGCCACGGGGGCCGGTCGCCGGCGGTCGGGGCGATGGTCACGGGGCTCCTCGGGAGGCTCGGCGGAAGCCCCCAGGCTACGTCGGCGGCTGCCGTGCGCGGCCCCGGGGCCACGGGTTCGAAGCGTCGGCGGGCCCCGTCGCCCGCGCCCTTACCGATCAGTCACGCGTAGGGTCGGCATCGGGACGGACGACCGACTAGGAAAGAGGCTGGAACATGCCGCAGGAAGTGCGCGGGGTGATCGCGCCGGGCCGGGACGAGCCGGTGCGCGTGGAGATGATCGTGATCCCGGACCCCGGTCCGGGCGAGGCCGTGGTGAAGATCCAGGCCTGCGGGGTCTGTCATACGGACCTGCACTACAAGCAGGGCGGGATCAACGACGAGTTCCCCTTCCTGCTCGGCCACGAGGCGGCCGGCGTCGTGGAGTCGGTGGGCGAGGGCGTCACGGACGTCGCGCCCGGTGACTTCGTCATCCTGAACTGGCGGGCCGTGTGCGGGCGGTGCCGGGCCTGTCTGCGCGGGCGCCCCTGGTACTGCTTCGACACCCACAACGCCGAGCAGCGGATGACCCTCACCGACGGCACGGAACTCTCCCCGGCTCTGGGCATCGGCGCGTTCGCGGAGAAGACGCTGGTCGCGGCCGGACAGTGCACCAAGGTCGACGCGTCGGTGTCGCCGGCGGTCGCGGGTCTGCTGGGCTGCGGGGTCATGGCGGGCATCGGCGCCGCGATCAACACCGGCGCCGTCGGCCGCGGCGACTCGGTCGCGGTCATCGGCTGCGGCGGCGTCGGGGACGCGGCGATCGCGGGGTCCAGGCTGGCCGGGGCGGCGAAGATCATCGCCGTCGACATCGACGACCGCAAGCTGGAGACGGCGCGCGGCATGGGCGCCACGCACACCGTGAACTCCAGGGCGACGGACCCGGTGGAGGCGATCCGCGAACTCACCGGCGGGTTCGGCGCGGACGTGGTGATCGAGGCGGTCGGCCGCCCGGAGACGTACCGGCAGGCGTTCTACGCCCGCGACCTCGCCGGCACGGTCGTCCTGGTCGGCGTCCCCACGCCGGAGATGAAGCTCGAACTGCCCCTGCTGGACGTGTTCGGGCGCGGCGGGGCGCTGAAGTCGTCCTGGTACGGCGACTGCCTGCCCTCCCGCGACTTCCCCATGCTCATCGACCTCCACCTCCAGGGCCGCCTGGATCTCGGCGCGTTCGTCACCGAGACCATTCAACTGGACGAGATCGAGAAGGCGTTCGAGCGGATGCACCACGGGGACGTCCTGCGTTCGGTGGTGGTGCTGTGATGGCCGCGCGCATCGAACGTCTCGTCACCTCGGGCCAGTTCAGCCTCGACGGCGGCACCTGGGACGTGGACAACAACGTGTGGATCGTCGGCGACGACCACGAGGCCGTCGTCATCGACGCCGCCCACGACGCCGCCGCCATCGCCGAGGCCGTCGGCGACCGGCGGCTGACCGCCGTCGTCTGCACCCACGCCCACAACGACCACGTCGGCGCCGCCCCCGCCCTCGCGGACCTCACGGGCGCGACCATCTGGCTGCACCCCGACGACCTCCCGCTGTGGAAGCTCACCCACCCCGACCGCGAGCCGGACGCCCACCTCGTCGACGGCCAGGTCATCGAGGCCGCCGGCGCCGACCTCACCGTCCTGCACACCCCCGGCCACGCGCCCGGCGCGGTGTGCCTGCACGACCCGGGGCTCGGGGTCCTGTTCACCGGCGACACCCTCTTCCGGGGCGGCCCCGGCGCGACCGGCCGCTCCTACTCCCACTTCCCGACGATCATCACGTCCATCAGGGACCGGCTGCTCGCCCTCCCGCCCGCGACGCGGGTGCTGACCGGGCACGGGGACGAGACCACCATCGGAGCCGAGGCGCCCCACCTGGAGGAGTGGATCGCCCGGGGGCACTGACGCGCAGACGCCGGCGCGGCTCCACCCGGCCGGGTGAGAACCGCCGAAAGGCGACAGAGGACGTCCGGCTTTCCCTGGACCATCGAGGCGACACCACTGCCGCGAGGACACGGGAACAGGGAGGCCGGACATGTCTGGGCCGCTGGAAGGCAAGGTCGCACTGGTGGCGGGGGCCACCCGGGGCGCGGGACGAGGGATCGCCGTGGAGCTGGGGGCGGCCGGCGCCACCGTGTACGTCACCGGACGCACCACCCGCGCCAGGCGCTCGGAGTACGACCGCCCCGAGACCATCGAGGACACCGCCGACCTGGTCACGGAGGCGGGCGGCCGCGGTATCGCCGTCCCCACCGACCACCTCGACCCCGTCCGGGTCCGCGACCTCGTGGACCGTGTCGCACGCGAACAGGACCGCCTCGACGTCCTCGTCAACGACATCTGGGGGGCCGAGCGCCTCTTCGAGTGGGACACCCCGGTCTGGGAGCACGACCTCGACAACGGGCTGCGGCTGCTCCGCCTCGCCGTGGAGACCCACGCCGTCACCAGCCACCACGCGCTCCCGCTGCTGCTGCGCCGGCCGGGCGGCCTGGTCGTCGAGATGACCGACGGCACCGCCGAGTACAACCGCGACACCTACCGCGTGAACCTCTTCTACGACCTCGCCAAGACGTCCGTCCTGCGCATGGCCTTCGCCCTCGCCCACGAGATCGGACCCCGCGAGGCCACGGCCGTCGCGCTCACCCCGGGCTGGATGCGCTCGGAGCTGATGCTCGACCAGTTCGGAGTCGGTGAGGACAACTGGCGCGACGCCCTCGGCCGCGTCCCCCACTTCGCCATCTCCGAGACGCCCCGCTTCGTCGGCCGGGCCGTCGCCGCCCTCGCCGCCGACCCCGGCGTCGCCCGGTTCAACGGCCAGTCCCTGTCCAGCGGCGGCCTCGCCCGGGAGTACGGCTTCACGGACCTCGACGGGAGCCGCCCGGACGCCTGGCGCTATCTGGTCGAGGTCCAGGACGCGGGAAAACCGGCGGACACCACCGGCTACCGCTGAGCTGTCGCCCGCGCGCCGTCCGCCGGGTGAGCATCCGTCACCGCCGCAGCGGCCGACCGCCGTCACCGCCGTCACCGCCGGGGCCGCCCCCGGCGGTGACGGCGGTCGGCCGTAGGCTGCCCGGCGGGCGCGGCCGGGCCGGCGAGCGGCGGTGAAGTTCACCGTTTCGTCACAGCCCGGGCCGGCGTACAACCGCCGCCCGCGCAGAGCGGTCTACCACTGTGAGATCGACACACCATGCCAGGGAGAGGGCAGCCATGGGGGACATACGCAGACGAGGGGTCGTCGCGCTGGGGGTCACCGGACTCGTAGCGCCGCTGACGCTCGCGCTGGGCGCGGCGCCGGCGCAGGCCGCGAGCTGTACGACGCAGGCCGGGCCCTACCAGAAGCAGGTGGAGAAGTTCCTCGGCCGGCCCGTCGACGGAAAGCAGTCCGGCGCCGACTGCGGCGCCATCCGGGCCTTCCAGAACAAGCACGGCATCTCGCCCGCCATCGGCTACGCCGGGCCCGTCACCTGGGGCGTGATGGACCTCATGAACAAGCAGAAGGCGGTCGGCAACAAGCCCAACAAGGCGGGCACGTGCCCGACCAACAAGGGCCGTATCGCCTGCGTGAACCTCACCCTGCAGATCAGCTGGATCCAGGACGGCAGCAGGCTCGTCTACGGGCCCGTCCCCGTCCGCACCGGCCGCGACGGGTTCGAGACCCGCACCGGTCTGAAGAAGATCTACTGGCGCCACCTCAACCACGTCTCGAACATCTACAACGTGCCCATGCCGTACAGCCAGTTCTTCGACGGCGGACAGGCCTTCCACTCGGTCGGCCTGAGCATGTGGAACCCGCCCGGTTCCCACGGCTGCGTCAACATGACGTCGACGACCGCCAAGAAGTACTGGTCCCTGCTGAAGACCGGCGACGACGTCTTCGTCTACGGCCGCAAGCCGGGCACCTGAGACCGCGCACGCCCCTGAGGCGGCCGGGCGCCCGGCGTCCCGCGCGTCACGCCTCGGGGGCGTCCCCGAAGTCGGGTATGTCCAGCCGTGTTCCGCCCTGTCGTGCGGACTCGTGCGCGACGATGCCCGGCAGGGTGTAGCGGGCCGCGACCCAGGCGTTCACGGACGGCAGCGTGCGCGCGGCGACCGCGGTCACGAAGTCGTCCACCAGGAAGTGATGGCTGCCCTCGTGCCCGTTGTGCAGCGCGTCGAACTCCCGGGGCAGCCGTGAGCGGTCGTGCACCGGCGCCGAGCCCGAGGTGAAGGCGGCCCGCAGCTCGGGCGCGATGTGCCCCAGCGACGGGTCGTCGGGGGACAGCGTCGGCTTGGGCTCCAGCAGCTCGCTGATGTCCTTCACACCGTTCTTGTCCTGCCACAGCGCCACCGTCGCGAGCTGCTCCATGCTCGCCTCCGTGCCGAAGAAGCGGAATCGGGACTCGCGGATGTGGGAGGGGTAGCCCACCCGCCGGAACTCGTTCGTGCGGAACGAGCCGCCGCCCGCCACCTCGAAGAGCGCGGTGGCGTTCGAGAAGTCGTTGCCGAACCGGCTCACCTCCTTGTCGAAGACGCCGTCCCGGCGCTCGTCGACGACGCCGATCGCCGACACGCTCACCGCGTGCGTGCGCCAGGCGCCCAGCACCCCGCCCACCGAGTGCGTCGGGTAGAGCAGCGGGGGATAGCTCGCGGTCGCCTTCCAGTCCTCGCCGCCGCTGTACCGGTACGCGTCGTAGAACCCGAGGTCCATGTCGTGGACGTAGTCGCCCTCCGCGTAGAAGATCCGCCCGAAGGCGCCCTCGGCGATCTGGTTGCGCGCGTGCACGGTCGCCGGGTTGTACTGGCTCGTCTCGCCCATCATGTACGTGAGCCCGGTCGTTCTGACCGCGTCGATGATCGCCGCGATCTCCTCCACGCTGATCGCCATGGGGACGGCGGAGTAGACGTGCTTGCCGGCGTTCAGGCCCTCCAGGACCAGCGGACCGTGCGTCCAGCGCTGGGTGAAGACGGCGACCGCGTCCACCGCGTCCGACTCGAGCATCGCCTCGTACGACGGGAAGACGCCGGTGAGGCCTTCGGCGGCGGCGAGCCGCTCGGCCCGCTCGGGGAGCAGATCGGTGACGTACACGTCGCCGACGCCGGGATGGGCCAGGAACAACCTGGCGAACTGGCCGGAGAACTGTCCGGCGCCGACGATGCCGAGGGAGAACGTCATGGTGCGGGTCCTTCACTGGTCGGGGAACGGGGTGATCCGGCTCGCCACTTACTTTTGAGGTGAAAGGATCCAGACCTCAAGAGGCCAGCCGACGTCACCTTCGATCAGTGTCTGGCACCTATAGTGATCTGGATAGTTCCAGTGCGAAAGAAATACGGGCGGGAGCGTGATCCTCATGGCCGCAGGCGCCGCCAGTTGGCTGCCGCTGAGCGCGGGGGAGCGCTCGGTCGCGATCGAGGTGCTCGTCCACGGACCGCTCTCGCGCACGGATCTGTCGCGGCGGCTGGGGCTGTCCGCGGGCAGTCTCACCCGGCTGACCAAACCGCTGATCGAGTCGGGTCTGCTGGTCGAGGCGCCCGAGGCCGGCGGCGCGGGCGGAACCCGGCAGGGTCGTCCCTCGCAGCCGCTCGACGTGGTCGCCGGGGCCCGTTCGTTCCTCGGCTTCAAGATCACCGAGGACACGGTGTACGGCGTCGTCACCACGCTCAGGAGCGAGGTGATCGCCCGCCGCGACCGCCCGCTCGCCTCGCGCGATCCCGCCGAGGTCGTCGGCGTGCTGGGGGAGACGGCCGACGAACTGGCCCGTGCCCACCCGGGCCTCGCGGGCATCGGCATCGGCGTGGGCGGGCTCGTCCGGGACCGCGCCGTCGTCGCGGACTCGCCCTTCCTGGGATGGCGCGACGTCCCGCTGGCCGCCCTGGTCGAGGAGCGCACCGGGCTGCCGGTCGTCGTCGAGAACGACGTCGCCGCGCTGGTGGAGGCCGAGACCTGGTTCGGCGCCGGCCGCGGCCTCGACCGCTTCGTGGTCCTCACCATCGGCGCGGGCATCGGCTACGGGCTGGTCCTGGGCGGCCGGCGGGTGCCGTGCGCGCAGGAGGACCGCGGGTTCGGCCGGCACTGGATCCTGGATCCCGCCGGCCCCCTCACCCCCGACGGGGAGCGCGGCAGCGCGGTGTCCCTGCTGACCATCCCCAGCATCCGCTACCAGGTCCAGGCGGCCACCGGCCGGGAGCGGACGTACGAGGAGATCCTCGCCCTCGCCGCCGACGGCGAGCCGATGCCCGCCCGGGTCGTGGACGAGGCGGCCCGCGCCCTCGGCGTGCTGGTCGCCCAGATCGCCAACTTCGTCATGCCGCAGAAGATCCTGCTGGCCGGCGAAGGGGTCGGGCTGATGGACGTCGGGGGCGCGACGGTGGAGGCGGCCATCCGCGCCCACCGGCATCCGCTGGCCGCTCCCGTGACACTGGAGACGAAGGTCTCCGACTTCCACGACTGGGCCCGCGGGGCCGCGGTGCCGGCGATCCAGGTGCTGGTGCTGGGGGCCGCGCAGGGCTGAGCCTCCGCGCCGCGGGACCCGGTCGTCCGGACGGACCGTGCGCAAGGGGTTGACAGATGGACGTGATCAGTAACACGTCCGATATGTCCGATTGATTCGGGATGACTCACGCGGCCTTCACGTCGGACGCCCTAAGATTCACACCATGTCCACCACTGTTGAAACCTGCTCCGAGCGATCGGCTGACGAGGTCAACGAGGAGATCCGGGCCCTGTGGTTCCGGTCGGGCGGGACACTGAGCGGCGAGCAGCGCGAGGAGTACCAGCGGCTCGTCCTGGAGTGGGCCGCCGCTCCGCAGCCCGTCGAAGCGGCCTGACGTTCGGCCCGGCGGCCGGTCCGGCAGCCGCCCGACCGCGGATCCCCTCCCCGCGACCCCGTCCTGAAGAATCCCCGGGCGGGGCGCACGAGCGTCCTCCTCGCACCGGTCTACGCCGTCCCCCACAGCCCGTACTCTCCCCGCACCGCCTCGGCCGGGGCTCGGGCAGGCCGAGCCCCGGCCGGGGGGTCACCCCCAGGTCGCCGAGTAGTAGCGCTGGTAGGCCTTGCGGTCCTGCTCGGCGCGGAAGTACCGGGTCGCGACCAGGGCGACCATGCTCCCCGCGATGACCAGCAGCCCGGGGCCGATGTTCCTCGGGTCGGTGAGCCGGGCGGCCAGGGACACGTCGCCGCCGACGCCCGTCACCGGCGTCGTGGTGCCGGGGGAGGCGGAGCCCGGGGCGATCGCCGCCTGGGTGGGGGAGGACGCGGGCGCGGGCCCGGCCGACGACGTCTGCTTGCCGGCCTGGCCGCCGGCGGAGGGGGCGGCCACGATCAGCTGGACGCCGCCGAGCTGGGCCAGGGCGTTCGTGACGGGCTGGAAGAACGTCGTGCCCCCCGTCTTGCAGTCGCCGCTGCCGCCCGAGGTGACGCCGAGGGCGATGCCGTCGGAGAACATCGGGCCGCCGCTGTCGCCCGGTTCGGCGCACACGTTCGTCTCGATGAGCCCGCTGACCGTGCCCTCCGGATAGTTCACCGTCGCGTCCAGGCCGGTGACCTGGCCGTCGTGCAGCCCGCTGGTGCTGCCGCTGCGGAACACCCGCTGTCCCACGGCCGCGTCACCGGTGCCCGTGATGCGCACTCCGTTGCCGTTGCCGATGGCCACCACGTCGGCGCCGTCGCCAGCCTTGCCGTTGGCGTACTGCACCAGGGAGAAGTCGCTGCCGGGGAAGTTGGAGTTGACCGTCTGGCCCACCTGGCGCTCGGCCTGGTTGTCGGCGAACCAGGTCGAACCGGTCGGCCCGCAGTGCCCGGCCGTGAGGATGAAGTCGCTCGTTCCGTTCGTCACGTTGAAGCCGGCCGAGCAGCGTCCGCCGGTCGACAGGATGGGCTGCGCGCCGTTGATCCGCGTGGTGAACTCGCCGGCCGTGCGCTCCATGCGCACGAAGCTGCCGATCCCGGCGGCCGTGTCCGTCAGCCGCGACCAGTCGGCGGCCGACACCGTCTTGTCGGCCTGCACGACGACCTGGTTGGTCCGGTAGTCCATCACCCAGGCGGTGCCGGGCACCTTGGGCGCCGACCGCAGGGTCGCGGTGGCCGACTTGAGCTCGTTCATGCTGTGCGGGACGACCTTCGGCTCGACGCCCGCCGCCCGGACGGCGTCGGCCGTCTCCTTGTCCGTGACCGCGACCACCGGCCGGCCGTCGTCGGCGATCCAGGTGCCCGCGGTGCGCGCGGTGCCGAGCTTCTTGACGAGGGCGGCCCCCGGATTGGTCACGACGGGGCCGGCGGCGCTGCGCACCGTCGCCTGCGTGACGGGCGGCTCGCTCGCCATGGCCGCCTGCGTGACCATGGCCCCTCCCAGGAGGAGTCCGCCGACCGCCGCCAGCCGGGTCACTCGCCGGACGGTCCGTCGTCGTACGTGCCTCATGCATGGCTCCCGAAACCCTGAACGCGCGGTCTCAACACCGCGGGGCACTCCGGTCGTTGAGCGCCCTCACCCTGGATACGTGCCAGGTCCCGGCAGCGTTCACCCCGGAAGCGATCACCTCGCGGGCGGCGGCGCCGCGGCGGCCGCCCCGCGCCGGTCCCGGCGGAGGCGGGCGACGAGGGCGACGACACCGGCCGCATGCGCCGGAGCCGGCCGGACTGCGGACCGAGGCTGCCGCGGTGGTGACGGGCGCCGCTGCCTACACTGCGGACATGGACGAGAAGGCGATCGACCGGCTGGCCGCGGGCAAGTATCTGCTGATCACCAGCTATCGGAAGAACGGGACCGGGGTCGCCACCCCCGTGTGGGTGGTGCGCGACGGCGACGCGCTCGGAGCCTGGTCGGCCGCCGACGCCTGGAAGGTCAAGCGGATCCGGGCCCGCGGCGACGTCCTGGTCGGCCCGTGCGACGTTCGCGGGAAGCCCACCGGCGCACAGGTCCCGGCGACCGCGGAGATCTGCGACGCGCAGACCACCGCGCGCTACCGCACGCTGCTGGCCCGCAAGTACGGCGTGGTGGGGCGGCTCACCCTGCTCGGCAGCAGACTGCGCCGCGGCTCCGAAGGGACCGTGGGGATCCGCATCACGCTGTGAGCCGCGCGGAGGGGCACGGACCGCGCGGTCCGTGCCCCTCCGCCCCCCCTTGCACTCCTCGCCGCCCGCCACCGCCGTCCGTCTCTGCGCGGCGGGCGCGGGAGGAGTGGGCTACGGCGTGTCCACGACCGTTCCGGTCGCGATAGGGGCGTCCGGCAGCGGCTCGCCCGACTCGTCGGTCAGCGTCAGGCGCACCGACTCCTCGGGCTCGGCCACCTGGTCCTTCACCGTGGGAATGCCGAACTCGGCGCTCGTGGAGCCGGCCGGGACGTCGGGCCCGACGTACATCTCCACCTGCGACAGCGGGAGTTCCGGGTCGGGCTGCCGACCCGAGACGTCCTCCAGCCACCGCGGGTCCACGTCCTTGGTGGACAGCTCGGCCCCGTCGGTGACGGGCAGCAGCCGCAGCGGGAACCACAGGGGCACCTCGGCGCGTGACGAGAGCGAGATCCGCCAGGTCAGCGGCTCGCCCTCGGTCGCCCGGACGGCGGGCGTCAGGGTCACCGCCGGCGCCGGGTCGTCGTTCTGCGCCGTGACCCCGCCCCGGTAGGAGCCGACGACCGCGCCGTGCACGGCCTTCACGAGGAGGTTCTGTTCCTCGTCGTGGCCGAAGAGCGCGTCGCCCTTCACCTCGACCGGCACGTCGATCGGAGTGGCGCCGGGCCGGACCGGGACCACCTTCTCCGTCGCCTCGCCGGTCCCGGGGTCGACCACGTAGAAGCGGGCCGTGCCGGCGCCGTGCCCGGACACCCGGACCGGCACGTGGTAGGTGCGGGCGCCGGAGTCGCCCTCCTTCACCGTGATCCGCCCGACGTCGACGCGCGGCAGCGCCGCCGCCCTCACCGCCGGCGTGCCGGGCGCCCAGCCCCAGGCGTCCATGAACCACGCCTGCCCGGACGCCGAACGCGGAGTCAGGGAAAGGGACTTGACGTGTGCGAGGTCGAGTCCGGCGCGGGTGGCGGCGGTCAGCGGCACCCGCAGCTCGCGGGCCCAGTAGGAGGCCGTACGGGAGGAGCCGGGCAGCCCGTCGACCGTGATCCGGCCGAGGTCGGCGCGGCGGCCCGCGGAGTCGGCGACGGCCACGTCCAGCGCGGTGCCTGCGGTGTTCGGCGGCACGAACACGCGCAGCGCCAGGCTCCTGGCGCCGGCGAGGGAGACCGGGGCGGTGGACGTGATCTTCGTCGGCCCGCCCGGTGCGGACCAGCGCATGGCGACCGCGCTCTTGGCGCTGTCCGTCTCCACGTCCCACCAGCCGAAGTGCGGGGACATCCCCAGGGCGTCCTGGCCCAGACAGGCCCTGGCCGGGTCGGTGTCGGCCCGGCACACGCGGCCGCCGGTCACCTTCACCCCGCCGTCCGGCAGGAACCCGCCCGAGCGCCGGGCGCCGACCGCGTGCGTCAGGACACGGGCCGGATCGGCGGAGGGCGCGCGCCGCCCGGTGCCGTCGAGCAGCGGGCGCACCCGGTCGTCGCCTCCGACGAACAGCCGGGCGGCGGCCGCGATGTAGGTCGAGCCGGCCCGGTGCTGCTGGTCGGCGCTCAGCCGGGTCGGGGCGTTCCCCGAGCAGACCCCGTCCGGTTCCTGCGGGGAGTCGTAGAAGTCGTCCGAGGCCGGGGCCTCGGACTGGCCTGGGGTCCACTCGCTGTTGAAGAAGTTGTGGTTGGCGCCGACCACGTAGACGGCGCTGTGCAGGGCGGTTCCGCGACTGACGCCGCGCGTCCCGTCGAGGTAGGTCTCGCCCTCGAGGTCGGAGACGTCACCGTCGCAGCCGGGCAGGATGGTCGCGGACGGCACGTCGGCGACCGGATTCTGGCCGAAGATCGTCGGTCCGATGAGCACCGTTCCGCGGATCTTCCAGCGGACCGGGCCCCGGTAGCCGTCCTGGGCGGCCGGCGGCGGGTAGAGGCTGTCCATGGCCGCCCGGTTGACGCCCTCGCCGCCGCGGGAGTGGCCGACGAGCAGGACCCGGGAGAGGTCGGCCCGGGGGGCCTCGCGCACCGCGGCCGGGGCCTTGCCCGGGTGGGCGGCCCAGTCGGCCCATCGGGCGAGGTGCAGGCGGACCAGGGAGGAGCGGCCCTGAGCGCCGGCGTCCTCGACGTCCCCGTCCTGGCCGTTGATGCCGTTGGCCGAGATCGAGACGGTGACGTATCCCTGGGAGGCGAGCAGCCGCTGGTCCTTGAGATAGCCCTTGTAGCTGGGGATCTCCTTCGTGCCCACGGGGCAGGGCCAGTCGATGTTCACGTCGTCCTCGGCGCCCGGCTTGTAGCAGGTGACGTGACGGCCGTGCAGGAACAGCGCGAGCGGCCGCCTGCCGGTGGCGCCCTTCGGCGCGACCACGACGGCCCGCATCTCGACGGGCTGGGCGTAGCCCGGCAGCTTCACCGCGGGCAGGGTGTACTCGCCGGAGAGCGTGCGGTACGCACCGGGCCTGCCGGGGTCCACGGAGTTCGCCGGAAGGGGGGCGGGGAGCTGCGGCGCGGTGCGCGCACGCTGGTTCCGCCGGGCGGATCCGGCGGCGGGTGCGTCCAGCCGGCGTCCGCTCGCGAGCACCTGCAGGTCCTTCAGGGGGGCGCCGCCGACGGCGTCGAGGGAGAGCCGGAACGTGCGGCCGTCCTTGCCGGGTCGCGGAACGCCGAGCAGCCGGTCGCCCGCGTGGAACTCCACGCGGGCGTCGCCGGGGGGCACCGGCCGGGGCGAGCGCCACACCAGCTCACGGGCGGCGCCCTCGCCGGCGACCAGCCACCCCGACGGCAGTGCGCTGTCGGCGGGCGCGGTCAACGGCCTTGTCTCGGACGGTTGTCGGGCTTGTGCCAGTCCCGGTGTTCCCGCCAGGGCCGCGAGCGCGGCCACGGCGGTGACACCTATTCGCCGGGCACGGATCAAGGTCCACTCCTCAACACTCGGAGCGCGGGGGCCCCGTCCGTACCGGGAGCCCCTCGCATTCCGAAGGAAGCGAAAGTGGATCTGTGGGTTGCCTGTGACGACGGACCCGGTCCGCACCAGGACATGAATCCGGACACCGGCGCCCCATGGCCGGCCCGCCCCGCCGACCGGGGAGCGACCGCCCGGCCGTCCGGCCGGATCGGACCCAGGGCGCGTATCGAGTGGTGATCAATCTGCGGGATTTGCCTCGCGACAAAGGCTGATCGCAGACCAGCGGGCGATCGCACTGGATGCACAGCCGGTCAGCCTGTGGGCAGGCCGATCTGATGGCGTTCGAGCACGGAGCGGAGCTCCGAAAGGACCTGCACGGCGGCCGGCCCTGAGGGGCCACCGAGGGCGCCTGCGGTCAGCTCGGCCAGCGTTTCGGTGAAGGTGGCCTCCGCCGCCTCGACGAGTTGCAGGCCGTCATCGGTCAGGTCCAGCAGTGATGAGCGACGATCCGATGGATTGGTTCGCCGCACGACCCGTGCCTGCTTCTCCAGACGGTCGATGCCCTTGCTGGTCGCACCGATCCCGATGGCGAACTCAGCGGCAAGGTCCGCCACCCGGGACCCAGGGTGGTCGCGCAGGAAGCGCAGGAATTCGAACTGCGAGGTGACGATCCCGTGCCGCTCGCGAAGACGGTCGTTCAGCGCGTTGTAGAGGCGCGTCTCACAGCGAACGAGGTCGGCGAAGAAGCCCGGGAGGTCGACCCGGCCACCGCTTGACTTTCTTGCGTGACGCGCATGCAACTGGCACCCGGCGCCGACACGGACTCCGCCTGAAGGCCGCCCTCCTGGGACGCTCCAGGGGCGGGCGGACCAGCAAGGTCCACCTCGCCGCCGACCGCAAGTGCCGGAAAGGAACACCGTCGAGCGCCTGATCAGCAAGCTCAGAGCCTGGCGAGGCATCGCCACCCGATACGACAAGACCCCGGACAGCTACCTCGCCGGCCTCCACCTGCGCGCCTCGATGATCTGGATCAAGGACCGCACCCGGACCGCCGATTGATCACGACTCGATACGCACCCTAGTGCCAGGCCCGGTACGGCTCGTCGAGGAGTTGGAAGACCGGCTCGCCCCGCACCGGGTCCTTGACCGTGGACAGGCGGACGCGGTCGCCGCTGTGGATGCCGATGAGCGGACCCATGACCCGGCCGCGGACGACGAACCCCTCGGCCATCTCCACGAGCGAGACGTTGCGCGCGGCGGGGGTGTTGCGGTGCACCACGGTGGCGTGGCGCACCGTCCCGGCGCCCTCGCTGCGCTCGGTGCGCAGGTCGCTGCCCTGGCAGACCGGACACAGGAGACGGTGGTACATGGCGGTGCCGCACCAGGTGCACCGCTGGAAGAGGATCGTGTCGCCGTCGGCGCTCGCGCGGTCGAGGAGGCCCGCCGCGGAGCCGGCGGCCTGCTGGACGACGTTCCCTGAGTGGTGGTACACGCGGGTCAACTCCCTGCACTCGGCCGGAATCCACGTGCGCGGCTCACCCGTGCACGGACGTGCCCGGTCGACCGGTGCCACCGTGCACGCCCCACACGATATGGCACTCAGTGCCACTCGTAAAGGCACTGCGTACCCCCAAAAATGGAGAGGGTCCCGGGTGGTCAGTCGCGCCCGAGGGTCGTCTCGATCTCCTGCACGACCCGCCACAGCGGGGCCCCGCGCCGGGAGACGATGACGACGACGTCCTCGGGGCGTTCGGCGGCTCCCCGCGGCGGGTTCCCGGGCTCGACCCGCCGCTCGTCGGCGGACGGCGCCGGGGGCGAGCCGAACGCCGCCTGCACGTACCCCAGCGCGTGGTCCACGGTCGCGGTCGCCTCGCCCTGTCCGTCCGAACGCAGCCAGGAGCGCAGCGCGTTGTTGTGGGCGGCGACCACCGCGGCCGCGATCACGTCGGCCCGCAGGTTCCCGTCGCGCCCGCCGGCGAAGCGGCCCCGCAGGTACTCGGCGAGGGCGCGCTCGTAGCGCCACACCACCGACAGCTCGTACGCGCGCAGCCCGGGCACCTGCTTGGTGAGCCGGTAGCGCTGCACGGAGAAGGAGGGGTTCTCCGCGTACATCAGCAGGACCAGCCGGGCGGCGTCGCAGACGCGTCGTACCGGCTCGTGCTCCGGCCCGCTCGCGCCGAGGAAGGCCGTCATGTCGGCCAGGCACCGCTCGTGGTCGGGGAAGACCACGTCGTCCTTGGAGGGGAAGTAGCGGAAGAACGAGCGCCGGCCGACCCCCGCGAGCGTCACGATGTCGTCGACGGTGGTCTGCTCGTAGCCCCGCTCCGTGAACAGCCGGAAGGCCGCCGCGACCAGGGCGTCCCGCATCGGCGGCTTGGCCTCCGCCTTGTCAGTGGCGCTCATGCACGGAACGTAACACCTGCGACGACGTCATGGCACTCGGTTCCCTCCGCGCGGGAACCGAGTGCCGTGCGGCGTCCGCCGGCGTCAGATCCGCTCCGCGGCCTCGACGACGTTGGTCAGCAGCATCGCCCGGGTCATCGGTCCGACCCCGCCGATCGGCGGCGCGAAGGACCCGGCGACATCGCTCACGTCCGGATGCACGTCGCCGAGGATGCCCTCGACCGTGCGGGTCAGACCCACGGACAGCACCGTCGCACCCGGCTTGATCCAGTCGGGCCTGACCATGTGCGCGACCCCGGCCGCGGCCACCACCACGTCCGCCTCGCGGGCGTGCGCGGCCGTGTCCTGGGTGGCCTCGTGGCACAGGGTGACCGTGGCGTGCTCGGTGCTGCGGGTCAGCATCAGTCCCAGCGGCCGGCCCACGGTGACCCCGCAGCCGATGACGCAGAACTGCTGGCCCGTGATCGCCACATGGTTGCGGCGCAGAAGGTCGATGATCCCGCGCGGGGTGCAGGGCAGCGGGCCGGGGATGCCCAGCACCAGGCGGCCCAGGTTCGTCGGGTGGAGACCGTCGGCGTCCTTGACCGGGTCGATCAGCTCCAGCACGGCGTGGGTGTCGATGTGGGCGGGCAGCGGGAGCTGCACGATGAAGCCGGTGCACGCCGGGTCCGCGTTCAGCCGCAGCACGGCGGCCTCCACGTCGGCCTGGGACGCGTCCGCGGGCAGCTCCACCCGGATCGAGGCGATTCCGACCTGCGCGCAGTCACGGTGCTTGCCGCCGACGTAGGAACGGCTGCCCGCGTCGTCGCCGACGAGGATCGTGCCGAGCCCCGGGGTGACGCCGCGCTCCTTCAACGCCTGGACGCGCAGGGCGAGTTCGCTCTTGATGTCGGCCGCGGCGGCCTTGCCGTCGAGAAGTGTTGCGGTGGTCACGGGAGTCGGCGAGCCCTTCAGGAGAAGACGACGGTCCTTTCATCGTACGACCCGTGCGCCCGCGGCCGACCAGGAGTCCCGCCCGCCGCAGCCGTCCCGCCCGGATCGGCTTCGCCCTGCGACGCCGCCGCGCCGGGTGAACCCCGCGGCCCGTCCGCCCGTATCTCTCCCGGGGGACCCACGGAGGGAGACGAGCGTGCCGACACCGGAGGAACCCGGGCAGCCGCACGAACGAACGGTCCTGGAACCCATCCGGGTCCTGCGGCCGCGCAACACCGACGCCCTCGCGGAGCTGATCCGCGAGATGACCGAGCCGGCCCGGGACGCCGATGCCTACGAGGCGATCCCGCTGCCGCGGGAGCCGGCCGGGGGCGAGGCGCAGACGGAGGAGCTCCCGCCGGTGCGCGCGCGCACGGCGACCGCGACAGGGCCTCGCGGCGGCTCGGACTGGGCGAGTGAACGCGGCGGCCGCCGCCCCGCGCCCGCCCGCGGCCGGACGGAGCCCGGTGCCCGGCCCGGCCGCCCGCCAGGGTCCGGCGACCGGGGCACGGGCGTGACGGCGCGGGAGCGGGGCGCGTCGGGAGCCGATCCGGCGGCGCCCGGCGGACGGGCGCGCGCCCGTGCCGACTCCGACGCGGGCCTGCGGCGCGGCGCGATCACGGTGGGCGTGTGCGCGGCGGCCCTGGTCGGTTTCGCCTGCGCGCTCCTGCTCCCGGGCCGGGGCAGCCAGGCCGCCGCCGAGACGGTCCCGCCGACGGCCGCGGCCTCCTCGTCCGCGGCCCCGTCCGCTGCCGCGACCGCGTCCCCGTCCCCGTCCGCGACCGGGTCCGCCGACCCCGACGGCGCCGGCACGCTGCGCGAGGGAGACAGCGGTCCGCAGGTGGTCGACCTCCAGCGACGGCTGCTGCGCATCCCGAACGTGTACGACGGCGGGTCCACCGACGGCCGTTACGACACCGGTCTCACGGAGGCCGTGGCGCGGTTCCAGCTCTGGTACGGCATCCGCGGCGACGAGAGCGGCGTCTACGGGAACGACACCCGCCGCGATCTGGAGTCGCGCACCGCCTCGCACGCCGGATGACCGACGGCCGCCCGCGGTCGGCCGCACGAAGCCGGGGGCGCGCAGGGGCGGGGCCCCGTGCACTTCGGACCCCGTGCACTTCGGGCGCCGGGCCCGGCCGGGGATCTCCTACCGCTCGCCGTCGAGGGGCACCTGGATGTCGCACACGCAGACGTCGTCGCGGCCCTCGGGGTCGAGCAGCGCGCCGAGCAGCCGCTCCAGCGGGGCCGGGGCCGCCGCGCCGTCGGGCCCGGCGGCGTCGGCGAGCCGTTCCAGGCCCCGGTCGATGCTCTCCGCGGGCCGTTCGACCAGGCCGTCGGTGTAGAGCAGCAGCCGGTCGCCGGGCTCCAGGTCGACCGCGGCCTCTTCGTAGCGGGGCGTGTCGGTCGCGCCGAGCAGCATGCCGAAGGGCCGTTCCAGGTAGCGCGCCTCGCCGTCGCGTACCAGCAACGGCGGCGGGTGTCCGGCCTGGGCCCACACCAGGCGGCGCTCGCGCGGGCTGTAGCGCGCCATGACCATGGTCGCCGAGCCGTGCGGGTCGCGGGAGTGCAGCAGCAGGGCGTTCAGCCGGAAGAGCGCCCCGGTCAGCGAGGACCCGGTGATGATCATGCCCTTGGCGGTGAAGCGCAGCAGGGCCATCGCGGCGACGGCGCCCATCCCGTGCCCGGCCACGTCGCCCACCACGAACAGGGCGTCGCCGTCGGGCAGTTCGATGGCGCTGAACCAGTCGCCGCCGACGTTGAGGCCCGACTGCGCGGGAAGATAGGCGATGTCCACGCGCAGTCCGGCCAGCTCGACGGGCTGCTGGGGCAGGGGCAGCAGCGCGTCCTGCAGCCGGGCGGCCACGGTCCGTTCGGCCTGGAGCACCCCGTGCTGGGTGAGCATCGCCCGCTCGCTGGCGATCAGCGCGAGTTCGGCGTTGCGCTGCACGGTGAGGTCCTGCACAAAGCCGTGCACCTCGGCGGGCGCGCCATCGGCGTCCGGCATCGCCTCGGCGACCATCCGCAGATGGCGGACGCCGTCCCGGGTGGCGATGCGGAACGGGACGTCACAGGGCAGGCCCTGGCGCACCAGTTCGCCGACGGCTTTGGCCAGCACGGGAACGTCCTCGGCCAGGCCGAGGCCGGGGAGCGCGTGCAGCGGGACGACGCCCAGGGCGGGGTCGCGCTCGAAGATGGCGAAGACCTGGGAGGACCAGTGGGCCTCGCCCGTGACCAGGTTCCAGGTCGCCCAGCCCAGGTTGCCCAGCCGCTGTACGTCGGCCAGTCGCTGTTCCTGCCGGTCCGAGGGGTCGTGGCGCACCCAGCTGACGACCAGGCCGTCGCCGAGCCGTGCCGCCCGGGCCGTGTAGGTGGCCAGCTCACTGGAGCCGGCCACCAGCTGCTGCCGGGCGAACGGCTCGCTCTCGTAGGGCTCCTCGCCGCTGAGCGCCTGCAGGCACCCCTCCCACAGGGGTTCGTCGGCGACCTCCGGCCAGCACTCCAGGAAGCGCAGGCCGACCAGGTCGCGCCCGCTGCGGCCCAGGGCGTCGACGGCCCCGCCGGTCGCGGCGTCGACGCGGAAGTCCTCCACGCGGCCTGTGCCGGGGGCCAGCGGGGCGAGCAGCACCGCGGCGACGGGGAGCCGGTCGAACACCGTCTGCACGGCGTCGGCGACGGCGCCGAGGGCCGGCGCCTTGCGGGCCACGAAGGTGCGCAGCGGGCCCGCGCACAGCTGGGCGACGGCCAGCAGGTGTTCGCGGACCCGGGAGGTGAAGGGGCCCGCGGACCGGCGCAGGACGCCCAGCGCGACGTCGGCGGCGCTGCCCGTCGTCACCGGCAGCCAGGCCCGCGACTGCCAGCGCAGCGGCTGGTCCCCGATCAGCAGGTACTGCTCGGCGTCCTTGCCCGGGTCCTCCAGCCAGCGCGGCTCGTCGGCGCGCAGGGCGTCCAGCGCCGCGATCCCGCTCACGGGGGGCACCCGGCTCCACTGGTCGGCCAGGGCGGCGTCGACGCCGGCGTGCGAGAGGAGCTCCAGCCCGCCGCCGGGCGTGCGGACGTAGATCATCACGGCGTCGGCGCCCACGTCCGGGGCGAGGTGGTCCAGCAGACGGTGGGCGAGGTCCTGCGGGGTGCCGACCCGGACCAGGGCGCGGCTCAGGCGGCCCAGGGCCGTGGCGTCGACCTCCCCGGCGAACGGCGTCGGCGCCGGGCCCGGCGCGGGGGCGTGGGCCGGAGCGGGCGCCGGTTCGGCGTCGGACGCGCGGGCGAGGGCTCCGAGGGTGATCCAGCACTCCTCCAGCAGCGTTCGCCGGCCTGCCTTCGCCCGCTGCTGCAGTTCCTCCTGGGCGGCGTCCGGCGAGCAGCCGCGCTGCGCCATCAGCGCGCCCTTGGCCCGCTCCAGCACGGCCGAGGTGGCCGCCAGTTCCTGCAGGCGGTCCATCTCCGCGCGCTGGCGTGCCACCACCCGGGTCAGCGCGGCCACGTCGGGCACCCCACCGGAATCCGGGGGCGGGGCGGGTTCGCTCGTCACGCCTTGAGCATGGCACACGGACGTGGATTCGATCGTGGTCTTGCGGCAACGCCCCCGCCAGGCGCGACGCGCTCCCGGCGGGGGAGCGGTCGGCCCTGCTCAGCGGCCGTTCTGGTCCACCAGGGCCTGGGTGACGGCGCGGACGCTGCGGGCGATGTGCTGCAACTGCATCACCTCGGCGGCGTACATCTTGATGGTGTGTTCGATCACCGACTCGGGCATTCCCAGCCGGGGCAGGTCGGCGCGCGCGGTCTGCAGCGCCGTGCGGGCCACCCGGACCTCGTTCTGGACCTGGATCTGCGCGTGGCGGGCGAGCAGCACCGGGTGGCGCAGCAGCGCGGGGTAGCTCGCGTAGCGCGCGGGCACCAGCTCGCGCAGCCACTTCGCGGCCGAGCGCTCCCAGTCGTAGCTGCCGGGGGTCTTCACCTGGCACGGCCAGTCCGAGCCGATGCGCGTCGTCGTCAGGGTCATGATCATCGCTTCCGGGTGTGTGGCGTCGTGACGGTGGTCCGACGGTTCGAGGCGGCCCCGGTCCAGGGGAAGACCGGGGCCGCCGCGGGCGCTCGCGCAAGCGATGCCCCGAACACCCTGGGCGCCGACGCGGGTAGGGGACGGCGGCTTTCGGGTGCCCGTACAGGAGCCCTTGGCGGGCGGGTGCGGCCGTGAGCAGTATTTATATATGCCGTCTTCTTTGCAAGACGTATGAAAACATTCATGCGCGAAATGCCCGCACTGATCCCTTTGGTGCTTTTCGTCGAAGGGGGGTGGAGCGGGGCGGTCCGGGACGACCGGTCATTCCCTGAGGAAGAACTGGTGCTGCTCGGCGATCTGCTCGTACTCCTCCAGCCGGGCCTGGGTGCGCTCGGGCCCCGCGTCCGTCATGGCCTGGAGCAGGGCCGCGGCCATCACGCCGGGTGCGGCGTAGGAGTCGAAGACCAGCCGGGACCCGGTCCCGGAGGCGAACGTGGCGTCGGCCTCGTCGGCCACCGGCCCCAGCGCCAGGTCGGTGATCAGCGCGACCTTGAGACCGGCGCTGCGCGCGACCCGCACGGCCGTCAGCGTCTCCTGCGCGTGCCGGGGCATCGAGAACGCCAGCACCCAGGTCCCGCCCGCCTCCCGGGACTGCAGCAGCGCGTCGTAGGCGACGCTCCCGCCCCGGGTCACCAGCCGTACGTCCGGGTGGACCCGGCGGGCCGCGTAGGCGAAGTACTCGGCGAGCGAGGCCGAGATGCGCAGCCCCAGGATGGTCAGCGGCGTCGACCGGGACAACTGGCGGCCCACGTCGATGACCCGGTCCGGGTCGGCGAAGTCGCGCCGCAGGTTCTCCAGGTTCTCGATCTCGGCGTCCACCGCCGCCTGGAGCTCGTTGCTCCGGTTTTCCTCGGCCGCCGCCGGGCCGCCGGCCAGGGCGCCCAGAGCGATCGACTGGAGCCTCTCCCGCAGCGCGGGGTACCCGCTGAAGCCCACCGCGGCGGCGAACCGGGTCACCGAGGGCTGGCTGACGCCGACCCGCTCCGCGAGGTCGGTGATCGACAGGAACGCCGCCTCGGTGATGTTCTCGATCAGATACTGGGCGATCCGCCGTTGTCCCGGAGACAGCCGCGGGCCGTCGAAGAGGGTCCTGAGCCGGGAGGTCGGGGACACCTCCGCCTCCGGACCGGTTCTGCCCGAGGTGATCGCTGATGCCTGTGCGCGTGCCTGCTGCGGCGATGGCACCGGTGCGCCTCCTTTGTCTTCCACGAGGCTCAACATAGCTCAGCGGCAGGGCCCGGCAGGGAGGACCGACTCGGCCCTCCGCACCCCCGCTGATCGTGCTTTACCGCCGGTACAGGGTGATCGAGTGCCCGACCTCGTCGACCGGTCTGCTGGAGCGCAGCAGCGCCGCCAGGCGGCCCTGCGCCGTGGCGGCCGCGGAGTCCGACACGACCAGCAGCCCGTGCACCTCGCGCTCGGGCGCCCGCCGCGGATCGGAGGCCTCGATGCCGTAGTGGGCGGGCAGCCCGCTGCCCTTGTACACCAGCCACACCCGCTCGCCCGGGTACCGGTCGTGCAGCCGGTCCGCCAGCCGCCCCAGGTCCTGGCCCCAGTCCACGTTGGAGTCGCGCAGCCGCAGATGGGTCTTCGCCGGCCCGCCGAACGCCTCGTTGGAGTACGGCAGGTAGTAGGGGAACGTCCGCAGCGAACTGACGGCGACGAAGGCGACCAGCGCCGCCGCCGCCCACGGCGTCCACCGCCGTCGCACCGTCAGGAGACAGCCCGCGGCCACCCCGAGGAACATCGGCAGGAAGACGGCGTACCGGGTGCCCAGATCCCGGGCGCCGGTCATGGCCGCCGCCAGCAGCACGGCGGACGGGACCAGCACGTACGGCGCCGCGGGCCGCAGCCGGCGCACCGCGACCATCGCGACCGCCCCGGCCGCCCACAGGGCGAGCATGCCCAGCGGGGTCTTCACGATCAGCGCGACCGGCAGGTAGTACCACCGGGCCCCGGAGTACTCGTGCCCGAAGAGGAAGCCCTGCCAGGCCTGGTTCTCCAGGCCGAACTGGACCCGCATGCCGTCCCGGTACGCCTCCGGGAACGGCAGCGCCCGCACGAGGAGCCCGCGCAGGCCGTGCACCACGGGCACATGGGTCGCGTGCGGGTCCCAGCGCAGCCGTGGATCCACGACGAGATAGGCCGCCCAGACGACGGCCACCGCGACCGCCGCCACGACCCCCGCCCCCAGCAGGGCCCGGCGGAGCCCGCGCGGGCGGCGGGCCCACACCGACAGCGCCGCCAGGGCCGTCAGCACGGGCACCGCGGGCAGTGTGCTCATCTTCGTGGCGAGCGCCGCGCCCAGCGCGACGCCGGCCAACGGCAGGTACAGCCGCGGCCGGCCGTGCCGGGCACGCCACAGCAGCCACACCGACGTCAGCAGAAACCCCGCGGCGAGCACGTCCAGCGTGGCCAGCGAACCGTGGGCGACGACGTCGGGGGAGAGGGTGTACAGCGCCAGCGCCGTCAGCGCCGCGGCGGGACCGGCCAGGTCGCGGGCGAAGGCGAACACCACCAGGCCGAACAGCAGCGTCGCCGCGATCACCGGCAGTCTGGCCCACAGCATCAGCCGCCAGGGATCGTTGCCGGACTCGTACAGCAGATGCCGGCCCGCGTCCTCCTGGGCGCCGGTGAAGGGGGCGCCGACGTGCGGGTGGGCGAAGGCGACGCCGACGGCCACGACGAGCTTGCCGAGCGGCGGATGCTCCGGGTTGTGGCGCACCCGGTGCTCGTGCAGGTACTCGGCCGCGGTGGCGACGTACACCGGTTCGTCGATGGTCGGCGTCTGCTCCACCGCGGCGGTGATCATCGCGAAGGCCATCTGGCCGAGCAGGACGACCGCCAGGAGCGGGACGAGCAGCCGTCGGCTGCCCGCCGGCGCGGGCGGCTCCGGCCCCGCGCCGGGGGTTTTCTCCAGGTCCGCATCCAGTGCGCGCGCCATCGTCCGCCCTGCGGTCGCACCGTCGGACGGCGGCGGGAGCGAGGGGCGGGGGCCACCGGGGCCCGCCGCGTCTCGGCTCCCGCCACGCAGGGCGTTACCGCTTCAGAAGTCGTATCGACAGACCGTCTGCCGTGTACACGGGTACGGCTCGCAGACGGTCGGAGTTCAGCTCAACACGGTCGAACTGCCCGCGCAACGCCGATGCGCCGATGACCGGGACGAGCGCCCCCGCCGCCGGCGGCCGCTCGTCGTCCAGGCGCAGCGACAGCACCGCGCCCCGGTCGAGCCGGACCCGCCCGGACACCGAGAGGGCGGGCCCGTGGTGGGCGCGCAGCGTCAGGTCGAGCACCGCGCCGGCCTCCTGCGCCCACGCGCCGCGCACCCGCACCGGCGCGCTCGCGCGCAGCCGGCCGCCGGTCAGCCGCACGTCGCCCTGGCCGAGGGCGTTCGGGTGCCCGGCGACGAGCACGCCCGCCTCCAGCACGGTGCCGCCGTGGTAGCGGTTGTGGCCGGTCAGGGTGAGGGCGCCGGACCCGCGCTTGGTCAGGCCGCCCTCGCCCTCGATGTCGTTGCGCCAGGCGTCGGCCGCGTGGAAGCCGCCCTTGGCCGCGTCCAGGGTGACCGTGACGTCGCCGTCGAAGGCGCCGTAGCCGTCCGCCGCCGCGAACAGGTTGAGCCGGCCCCACTGCTCGAAGCCGTCCAGCAGGACGTAGCCGGAGGGCAGCGCGGTCGTGCGCAGCACGTCGCGGCGCTGGGCCGCGGTGAGGTACGGCTGCCGCGTCTCCAGCAGCACCTCGGCGCCCTTGGGCACGGTCAGCGGCTCCTTGCATCCCTCCCGGGGCAGGACGTAGGTCAGCCGGTGCTCGACGGCGCGGGCGTTGGCCTCGCGGTCGGCGTACTCGTCCGAAGCGTCGGAGTGCGCGTAGGCGAACAGGGTGTCCGGGGTCGTGCCGGTCTTCTGGGTGAAGTAGGCCAGCGCCTGGGCGCGGGCGGCCGCCTTGAGCTCGGCGTTGGCCGGGTCGGCGAGCGTGGCGGCCGCCAGCGCGGTGGCCATGATGCGGCCGCCGATGACGTCGACGGTGGAGTGCATGCCGGAGACGATCCGGGTGTCGGCGAGCTGCAGGGCGCGCGTCACCAGCTCCTGGAACCGCTCGGGGACGGCGTACGCGTACGCCAGCGACGCCAGGTGGAAGGCGTTGGTGTGCCCGCTCGGGAAACCGCCGTCGTTGGCGGGGGAGGTGCTGCGCTGGCGCAGCAGCTGCGGAACCACGACCACCTTGGAGTCGTAGACCGGGAAGCCGAGCGCGTCGGTCTTCCCGGTGTCGACGACCTGGCTGTTCTCGTTCATGCGCCACGGCCGCGGGTACAGGTAGGCGTACTTGCTCGGGTTGCCCGAGGCGTAGTTGCCGCGCACGGTGTCCACGAGCTTGGCGACCAGGCCGAGATCGGAGGCGTACGAGCCGGCGCCGAGCGCGGAGCCGGCGGGCGCGTCGGCGGGCACGGCGTCGTCGATCTTGGTGGCGGGGGTGGTGTCCGGCGCGCCGGTGATCGACGTGACCGCCTTGGCGCCGGCCTTGTACAGATCCGCCAGCGGGCCCAGGCCGGCGATCGTCGAGTAGCTCTGGTGCTGGCGGTCGTAGACGAACGCCTCCTTGCCCTGCGCCTCCGTGCGGGCCCGCGTGACGGCGATGCAGTAGCGCATGTTGGCGCGCAGGATGTCGGGCCGCAGGGGCGTGCCCGTGTTCCAGGCGGAACCCGTCTTCCAGACCCGGGCGAACCCGTCGAGGGCGCGCACCACGGCGTTCGTCTCGGGCGTCAGGTTGGCCGGGAGGTTCGTCTTGTAGTCGTCGACGAACGCGAGCGCGGCCGTGGCGGCCTTGGCGTCGGCCGCGCCCAGCCACGACACCAGCGTCGGGGCGGCGACCAGGGCCGCCGAGCCTCCGAGGGAGGTCTTCAGAAAGCGCCTGCGGTTCACGGCCGAGGGGGTGGAGAGCCCGGCGGAGGACGGCATGGGTGTGCCTCTCTTGAGTTCTTCGGCCGTGTGGCCAGAGGGAAGAGGTGCGAGCATGTTCGGCTCGTCGGACCGGTGTCGACCGGTGAGCCGGATGACGCGTCTGAGCGAAGATCTACGGCGGGGTCGTGTCGCTTCCGCGATGACCCGGCGACCGGTGCGTGTCGCCGAGGTGAACGTGCGGCCGGCGGCTCACAGCAGCGAACGGGCCAGCGCCACCGCGCCCTCGACCGGCGCCGCGGTCAGCGGCCGGGGCCGCGCTCCCGGCAGGACGGCGGCGAGCGCGGCGGTGAACGCCTCGTACAGCACCGGCCGGCCGAGGACGGTGCCTCCCGCGACGACCACGTCGTCGACCGGGACCCCGCGCGCGGCGAGCCGGACGACGAGCGCGGCGAGGGCCCGAGCCGCCTCGGCGATCACGACGCCGGCGAGCGCGGAGCCCTCGGCGGCGGCCGTGAAGACGACGGGGGCGTGCCGGCCCCACTCGGCGGAGACGTCCGTGGCGCTCTCCAGCGCCGCGCCGAGCGCCGGGACCTCGGGCACCCCGAACGAGGCGAGCAGACCGAGCGCGAGGGCGTCGGGTTCCTCGCCCCGGTCGTGCGCGGCCCACACCGCCCGGGCCGCCTCGCGGACCAGACCGGCGCCGCCGCCCTCGTCGCCGAGGACCGCGCCCCAGCCGCCCACCTGGACGACGACGCCGTCGGGCAGCCTGCCCACCGCCACCGAGCCGGTGCCCGCGACCAGGCCGACGCCCTTGTCCAGGCCGGCGGCGGGAACGAGCAGCTCGGCGTCGCCCACGACATGTACGGGGGCCCCGAGCAGTTCCCGCAGCGCGACCTGGATCCGCGCGCACTGCGGGGGCGTCTCACAGGCGTGCGCCCCCACGGCGAGCGCCGACGGGAGCGCGCCCGCGGGAAGGGCCTCACGGACGAGACCGGCCAGCCGGCGTGCCGCGTCCGCCGGTTCGTGCGGCCGCCAGCCGCTGGTGGCGCGCACGTGGTCGGCCACGACGACGTCGCCCGCGACCGCGCGCAGATGCGTCTTGGTGCCGCCCACGTCGACGCCGACCACGAGGGGGCTCGAAGGGGGAGAGTCCTGCACGGATCCTCTTTCGTCGATGCGCTGGAAAGCTGCGACGGCGGGCGAACCGTGACCACGCGAGAGTGACTTGGCGAACTAGGGAAGCCCCGGGACGGGCCTCTGACGAAGCACGGCATGCGTATACCGTGAAGTTCGTTAGGAAGTTAACTAACGAAGTACAGTGCGTCAAGAGGAATCGCGCACTCGACCACCGGGCAGCGTTCTGCAGCCGCCGCGGAGCGGGAACGCGCGACGTCGGTGCATCCCATCGCCGGCAGCCCGCCGAGACCGTCGGCCGGGCGCGCGGCCCTGTACCCGTGTGGGGGAATCTGTGGAACGCGACGTGGTTGAAGCCCCCCGCCTGACCGAGAGCGCGAGCGCCGTGTTCGCGGTGCTGGCCCGGGCGGGCAGCGCGACCCGGCCGCAGCTCGCGACTCTGGCGGGGCTGTCCAAGCCGACGGTGTCCTCCGCCGTGGCGGAGCTGGAGGGCGCCCGGCTGGCCACGCACTCCGGCACCGCCTCCAGCGGCACCGGCCGCTCCGCCGCCGTCTACTGCCTGGGCCCGGCCGCCGGCGCCGTGCTCGCCGTCGACCTCGGCCCGGCCCTCACCCGGGTCAGGGGCTGCGCCCTGGACGGCGCCCTGCTCGCCGAGGCCACGGCCTCCCGCGAGGACGCCGCCGACGCCGTGCGCGAGGCGCTCGCCACGCTGCCCGCGGGCGTTCCGCTGCGCTCCATCGTCGTCGCCGTCGGCGACGTCCTCGCACCCGACCGGCAGGGCAGCGGCATGCGCCCCGCCACCGCCAAGGCGGGGCCGGTCTTCGACGCGATGGCCGTCGCCCTGCCCCCCGGCGTCCCCGTCCACCTGGAGAACAACGTCAACTGCGCCGCGCTCGCGGAACTCCACGAGGGCGCCGCCCGGGGCCGCCACACCTTCGGCTACCTGCGGATCGGCGTCGGCGTCGGTCTGGGCATCGTCGTCGGGGGACAGGTGCTGCGCGGCTCCAACGGCGCCGCCGGAGAGCTGGCGCGGCTGCCCTACCCCTGGGACGACGGCCGGGAGCCGCGTCAGGAGGCCCTGGAGGAGTACATCGGCGCGCGCTCCCTGCTGCGCCGGGCCGGGGCGGCCTGGCAGCCTGCCGACGGCCCGTGCCCGCGCACCACCGACCGGCTCTTCGCCCTCGCCGGGCAGGGCGGGGAGACGGCCCGCGCCGTGGTCGGACGGCATGCCGTGGACGTCGGCCGCCTCGCCGCCGCCGTGACCGCCGTGCTCGACCCCGGTCTGATCGTGCTGGGGGGCAGCACCGGCGCGGATCCGCAGCTCCTGCCCGGGGTGCGGGCCGAGCTGGCGCGGCTGAGCTGGCCCACCGAGGTGGTCAGCAGCACGGTCGGGGATTCCGGCACCGTCGCGGGCGCGGCACGGCTCGCGGTCGCCCGGGGAGTCCAAACCGTGACCCAGGCCGCGCGGGCTGAGCATTGACGGCCTCCGACTCGGTCTGCCAATGTCCGGACAAGCGCTTTCTAAGTCGGTCGGGACACCGGCTTGGGGTGAGCGTCCCGCCCGTGCCCGATGAGGTGCGGCAGCCGCACGAGGGCGTACTCGTACGGTGACGGCCCGCAGGCCGGGGAACGCACCCGCACAGGCGACGCGGCCGGGCGAGGCCGCGCCCCCGGAAAGCGAAACCTCCTGCAAAATGCACCCGTGCCGCTCCGGTCGGCGCCGTGCTCCGTCCCCTACGACGAAAAAAAGGGATCGAAGATGACCACTGTGGGTGTGCGGCGCTCCCGCCGTCTCGGCCGCGGCGGCATACGCCGCCTGGTTCCCCTCGCTGCCGTGGCTTCGGCAGGCGCCCTGCTGCTCTCCGCCTGCGGGTCGGACGGCGGCTCGGGCGGGACCTCCAAGTCGCTGACGTTCTGGATCTCCACGGTTCCGGGGCAGGACGCGGGCTGGAAGAAGCTCGTGGCGCAGTACAAGAAGGAAGCCGGCGTCGACGTCAAGCTCGTCAACATCCCCTACGACGGCTACACGACCAAGCTGAAGAACGCCGCGCAGGCGAACTCGCTGCCCGACGTGGCCGCCGTCCCGGCGCTGGACCCGATCTGGTCGTCCAAGCTGATCGACCTCAAGTCCATCGCCGAGAACAAGACCAACAAGATCAACGCGAACTTCATCGCCAAGGACTCCTCCGGGAAGGTGCTGGCCATCCCCTCGGACGTCACCGCGTCCGGCCTGTACATCAACAAGACGCTGTTCAAGAAGGCCGGCGTCGCCTTCCCGGCCTCGCCCGACAAGACCTGGACCTGGACCGACTTCATCAAGGCGGCGAACACCGTCCGCGAGAAGACCGGCGTCAAGTACTCCCTGACCTTCGACCAGTCGCCGTCCCGGCTCCGCGCCATGGTGTACGAGATGGGCGGGAAGTACGTCCACGCGGACTCCTCCGGAAAGTTCTCGGTGGACGACGCGACCAAGAAGGCCGTGAACTACTTCGTCGGACTGAACGACGACAAGACCATGCCGAAGTCGGTGTGGACCAGCGGCGCGGACCCGTCGGCCATGTTCCAGAGCGGTGACGTGGTCGCCTACTGGTCCGGCGTGTGGCAGGTCGCCTCCTTCGCCGACAGCATCAAGAAGTTCGACTGGGCGAGCGTCCCGACTCCCGCCCAGCCGGTGCAGGCCTCCGACGTCAACAGCGGCGGCATGATGGTCGGCTTCAACAACAACGGCGACGCGGCCACCGCCACGACCAAGTTCATGTCCTGGCTGTACGAGCCGGACCACTACCGCGTGCTGTGCGAGACGTCCGGCTTCCTGCCCGTCGAGAGCGGACTGGACCCGAAGTACCCCTTCACCTCGGAGGCGGCGCAGGCGGCGTTCAAGCTGTACAACGAGGAGATCCCGCTCTACGCCCCGATCTCCGGCTACTTCAACGGCGCGCAGACGGACTGGGTGCTGAAGGGCAAGAGCCTCACCGAGGACCCGACCAAGACGGAGCTCGGCAAGGCGATCAACGGCCAGCAGTCGGCCGACAAGGCCCTGGAGAACATCGTGGCCGGCTACAACCAGCAGGTCGGCGGCGGGTCGTAGGCCGCAGGGCGGGCGGCGGCGTCTCGACGCCGCCGCCCGCCCTGGGCGCCCACGTGATGCCGGGCTCATGGCGTGAGCCCACCGAGATCCCTTCCACCAGCACGGAGTCAGGAAGATGACCAAACGCGCCCCGGACGTCTCCGCGAGCCCGCCCAGGACACGACGCAGCACCTACGTCTTCGCGCCGCTCGTCCTCATCGCGGCCAACGTCGTGCTCTTCTCGCTGTTCTTCGTCTGGCCGGCGGTGATCGGGCTCGTCTACTCCTTCACGAACTACACGGGCGTCGGGGCGTTCCAGTTCGTCGGAGTGGACAACTACCACCACCTGCTCGGGGACTCCGCCTTCTACAGCGCGCTGACTCGGACGCTGCTGTACGCCGTGCTCTTCGTCCCGCTGAACTTCGCGCTCTCGCTGCTCACCGCCAACCTGCTGGTGAGCAAGCACGCCAAGGGCGCGTCGGTCGCCCGCGTCCTCTTCTTCATCCCGTGGCTGCTCTCGCCCATCGTCGTGGGCGTCCTGTGGCGCTGGCTGTTCGGCGAGAACTTCGGACTGGTCAACTACGTCATCGAGAAGTTCGGCGGAAGCGCCGTTCCGTGGCAGTCGAACGCCGACCTGTCGTTGATCGTGGTGGTGATGGCGGCGTCCTGGGCCTGGACGGGCTTCTCGATGCTGCTGTTCATCGCGGCGATCAAGAACGTGCCGGTGTCGTACTACGAGGCGGCCTCGCTCGACGGCGCCGGCCCCTGGCGGCAGTTCATCAGCATCACGCTGCCGAGCATCGCGCCCACCTCGTTCATCGTCATCCTGCTCAACACGATCAACGCGATGAAGGAATACCCCGTGTTCGTCGCCCTCAACAACGGCGGACCCGGCACCTCGAACAACCTGCTCGTCCAGTACATCTACGAGACCGGCTTCAAACGGGGCCAGATCGGCTACGCGAGCGCCGCGTCGTTCGTGCTCATGCTCATCCTGATGGCCGTCGCGCTCGTCCAGCTCTTCGTCAACCGGCGGGTGGAGAACCGATGACAACCACAGACACGCCCCGCCCCGTCGACGCCGGCCCCGGACGGGCCGTCTCCAAGAAGCGGCCCGGCGGTACGGGCAGCGGCGGACTCAGGCGGGCGGTGCCCGCGACCACACTGCTGTGGATCCTTGCGTGCCTGTACGGGCTGCCGGTGCTGTGGTTCATCCTCAGCTCCCTCAAGCCGGCCAGCGAGCTGTTCTCGTACCCGCTGACGCTGGTCCCGCACAACCCCACCCTGTCGGGCTATCTGACGGCGTGGCGCAGCGCCAACTTCTCCCAGTACTTCCTCAACACGGCCCTCGTGTGCGTGATCACGACGATCCTCACGGTGGGAGTCAGCTGCTGCACCGGCTACGCCCTGGCCAAGTACGACAACCGATGGCTCAAGGCCTTCTTCCTGTGCATCCTGGCCACCACGATGCTGCCGGGCGAGGTCATGCTCGCCCCGGAGTTCCTGGTGGTCCGCAACCTCGGCCTCTACAACTCTTTCGCCGGCATCATCCTCCCGGCCGTGCTCACCGCGACCGGATGCTTCATGTTCCGCCAGTTCTTCCTGACCGTTCCCGACGAACTCGTGGAAGCCGCGCGCATCGACGGCGCCCGCGAACTGTCGATCTTCCTGCGGATCATGGTGCCGATCTCCCGGCCCATCATGCTGACCCTCGCCATCCTGTCCTTCCAGTGGCGCTGGAACGACTACATCTGGCCCCTCCTGATGCTCAACGACCCCGACAAGTTCACCGTGCAGATCGGCATCCAGAGCATCGTCGGCGCGCAGAACATCAACTGGTCGGTGCTGCTCGGCGCCTCGGTCATCTCCATGATCCCGCTGATCGCCATCTTCCTGGTCTTCCAGCGCTACGTCATGGGCGCCGACATCAACGCCGGACTGAAGGATTGACCTTGCCCTTCCCGCTCGACCACGAGTTCGTCCGCGCGGCAGCGCTCGCCGCCGACGGGTCGGCCGACCCGTCGGCGGAGTTCATCGAGCCGCACCGCGCCCTGGCCCGGCGGGTGAAGACCCTGGTCGCGGCGTACCGCTCGCCGGAGTCGGCCCTGCACGGCAGCGAGCGGGCCGTCGCCGCCGCGCTGACCCACCTGCGTGCCCTGCGGTCCGTGCAGACGGCCTCCGGCCTCTTCGCGGGCGGCGACAACGTGCAGTCGCCGCCGGACTCCGCGTTCACCGTCAACGACGTGTGCGACGCGCACGTCCTCGCCGCGGCCGCCGGACCCGAAATGGCCGACGTCACGGCGGCGCTCGCCGAGATCGCCGGCGCCGCCACCGAGAGCCTCCTGACCGGTGGGGTGCACACCCCCAACCACCGCTGGGAGCTGTCCGCGGCGCTGGCCCGGCTGCACCGGTCGTTCCCGGACGACCGACTGCTCGCCCGCGCCGAGGAGTGGGTCGCCGAGGGCGTCGACATCGACGCCGAGGGCCTGTACTCGGAACGCAGCGCCGTCTACGCGTCCATCGTGACCAACCCGGCGCTGCTGCTGCTGGCCGAGGTGCTCGGGCGTCCCGACCTGGTGGACGCCGTCGAACGCAACCTCACCGCGACCCTGGACCTGATCAGGCCGGACGGCACGGTGGAGACCGTCCACTCGCGACGGCAGGACCAGCGGATGTCGTTCGCGCTGTGGCCCTACCTCCCGTACTACCGACTGCTCGCGATCCGCACCGGCCGGGGCGACTTCGCCCGCGCGGCCCGTATGGCGGCCGCGGACGGCATCCACGACCCCGACCTGCTCGCCCAGACCCTCCTCACTCCGGATCTGGCCCGCGCCCTGCCGGCCCCGGACCCGGAACAGCTCCCGCGCGACCGGTACCTCCCCACCGCACGGCTCGCCGCACACGCCTCGGCCACCGCGCACACCGTGGTGTACGGCGGCTCCGACGTGCCCGAGCATCGGCGCATCCGCTCGGGCCTGGCCTGCAACCCCACCTTCCTGCGCCTGTTCGCCGGTGCCGCCGTCCTCGACGCCGTCCGGCTCTCCCGCGGCTTCTTCGACCTGGGCCCCTTCCGCGCCGCCGAGATGGAACGGCTCGCCGACCACCGGTACCGGCTCACCCAGACCCTCACCAGCGCCTACTACCAGCCGCTCCCGAAGGACCGCAGGCGCGACGACGGCGCCTACCGCCTGGTCGACGAGGGCCGCTTCTCCGCCGCGATGGCCTTCCCCGACCGCCCCCAGGACGAGGTCTCCCACACCACCCGGATCGAGGTCGACCTGCGGGACGACGGCGCCGACCTGCGGATCGACATCAGCGGACCACGGGTGCCCTGGGCCCTCGAGCTGACCTTCCGGCCCGGTGGCCTGCCGGAGGGGGCCGAACAGCTCGGCGACGGACGCTGGTGCCTGACGACCGGGCCGGTGACCTACCGGGTCGGGGACGACGAGATCCGCGTCGAGGCCGACGTCGAGGCGGGCGAACCGCTGGCCGGGCCGGACCGGAGCGACGTGCTGCGCTACGACCCGGGCCAGGACTACACCGTGGTGGGCGGCACCGACGCGACGACCGGGACCCGCGTCTACATCGGTGGACAGGGCCCGCACACTCTCACCGTCGCCCTACGCGCCCGCCGGCCCGCACCCGGCGTGTGACCCCGACGACCCACGCCATGGCCATCTCCGGCATGAAGGGCTGATCCCCGTGCACCTCACGTCCCCTCCCGTGCACCTCCTCCACCAGCGCGGCCCGCTGCACGACCTGCCCGACACCCCCGAGGCATACGACGCCGTCCTCGCCGACGTCACCGAACAGGCCCTGCGTCGGCTGACGCCGGACGGGAACCTCGAACACCCCGACGCCGACGACGACATCGGCGACACCTCTCTCGGCATCACCTCCCTGCTGGCCCTGGCCTGGCGCCGCACCGGGGACCCGCGCCTGCCGGAGGCGGTGCGCCGCAGCCTCGCCTTCCATCTGCGCGAGCGGGTCTACCGGGAGGACAACCCCGGCTACCCCAACCTGACGGTGCGCGGCTCGGGGCTCCCGTACGCCCGGTACGTCCTCGAAGCGGGCGCCCACCCCGTCGGCGACTGGCCGAGCACCGTGTGGGCGCTGCTGCAGGCCGTGAACGTCCTCGACATGGCGGACGGCCTGGTCGACGACGAGCAGCGGGCCGACCTGCTGGAGGTCGCCCGCGGCTACTGGAGCTGGCTCACCGAGGCGACCTTCTTCAACCCGCAGGAGGCCGGCAACCAGGCCATCGGCTGTGTGGTGGGCGGACTGATGCTGGCCCGTCATCTCCCGCCGGAGGCCGCGGAACCGGTCCGCACGCGGGCCCTCACGCTCTACACCGACGAGATCCGCGCCCACCGGGTGCGCGACCGGGGCGCCCTGCTGCCGCCCGAACACGGCGGCGCCTACGACAACAACTACGGCCCGATCTCCCTGTCCTTCCTCGCGCAGGCCCACCGGATCAGCGGCGAGGAGATGTTCGCCGAGGACGGCGACGCCCTCGCCCGCTACATCGACGCCCGTCTCACCGGCGGCGGCTTCGACAACGGCGGCCCCCGCTACAGCGAGCAGCACTCGGCCTTCGAGTCGGTGCTGGGCCTGCGCTACTTCGGCGCCCGGATCGGCGCGGACCTCGGCCGCTACCGGGGCGACAGCCGCTGGGCCCGGCACGCGGTCGGGGCGGACGGCGGGGTCGACGGGCACTTCGCGTGGATGCTCGTCTGGCAGACACAGGACACCGCGCGCTGGCGCCGCGAGCCGTCCTCGCACGCGGCACGCCACCAACTGCGCGCCGGCGCCGTCTCGGTGGCCTTCGACGACCGGATGACCCCGGCGGTGATCGAGGCGGGCGGGACGTACCTCCTGGCCGCCGCCGTCGACCGGCAGCACGGCTTCGGCCCGGTCTGCGACGGCTTCCTGCTGTGCCGCCCGATGGGCGAGGTCCGCGTCCGCGACGTCCGCGCCGACGGCCTGACCGCCAAGCTCGTCACCAAGCCGGTCGTCGGCCGCGACCACGTCCTGCGGTACGTGCGCTCCCTGTACGTCACCGACGGCACGACCCTGTGGACGGCGGTCGCCGTGGAACACCTCGACGGCACGCCGTACCTGCTGGCCGGCATGCCCTACGCCGAGGACGACGGCGACCGGGTCCGCCGCACGGCGCGGGCCGCCGTCTCCTCGCCGGGCTCCCTGCGCCTGACGCACCCCGAGGCGCCGGGCCCGGACCATTTCGACGCCCGCGCCGAACTCACGCAGGAGCAGGCCGCCTTCGCCCTCGCCGCCGACCCGCGCGGCTACGGCAACCCCGACGAGGGCTGGCGCCACCTGGTCGGCTCGACGGCGCTGGAGGCCGGCCCGATCGCGGACGCGCCGGACGACCTGCACGTGTTCGCGGTGCGCTACGGCGCCGAGGAGCCGTTCGCCGCGTCGGCGGAGTGGGGCGAGGAGGGGCTGACCGTGCGCACGGACGCCTTCACCGCGGTCCTCGGGCCGGACGACGCGCACGCCGAGCCGCAGCTGACGCTGCGCGCCGTCAGCCGCTGAGCGTCATCCGCGGGGCGCCCCGCACCGCGTACGCGGGCAGCCGGGCGTCCCGCAGGAAGGCGGGGGAGAGGGACAGACCGAACCGCCGCTCCACGACGCCCAGGCTGCGACGGTAGCCGGTCCGGTAGTGCTCGTCCTCCGGCGGCAGGTACGTGCGGCCGTCGGCGCTGAGCACGCCCGCCGCGGCCAGGTCGGGCAGCAGCAGGTCCGGGTCCTCGCCCCAGCGCCACACCTCCTCCGTCAGCCCGTAGCCGGACACGCACACGCCGTCGCGCGCGTAGTGGACGTCGGCGGGCGGGTGCTCCTGGGCCGGCACGTACCGCACGACCTCGACGCCGTCGCGCGAGATCTCCGCGAGCAGGTCCCCGCCGGTCGAGTCCCCGTACTCCAGGGCGAACGCCCACTCCCCGGACACGCCCACGCGGATCACGCCGTCCCCGTCGGCGGCCGGCCGCCACTGCGTGATCCCCAGCCGCCACACCTCGGCGTCGGTGACCGGTTCCGTCGCCCCGCCCGGCTCGGCTCCCATGCGCCGGGCCAGCTCCTCGGGGGAGATCCCGCGCGCGAACACCACGCTGGACATCCAGCCGTCCAGATCCACCAGCCACACGATGCCGTCGCGCGGTCCCCGGTCCGGTCCCCCGCGCAGTCCGTCACTCAGTCCCTCGTCCATGGTCCCGAAACTAGCGTGCGCCACCGACAACGCGGCCCGGACGTCACAGGGGCAGCGGCACCAGCAGGTCGGCCCGCTCGCGCGTCGCCGCCACCAGCTCGGCGTTGCGCTGATCGCTCCTCAGCACCCAGGCCACCGCCTCCTCGTGCGCCTTGCCGAACTCCTCGTGCCGGGCGACCAGCCGGCGCACCCGCTCGTCCTCGTCGCTCTCGCAGAACCACACCTCGTCCAGCGCGGCCCGTACCCGCCGCCACGCACCGGTGCCCAGCAGCAGGTAGTTGCCCTCCGTGACCACCAGCCGTACCGCGGGCGGTACGGGCACGGCCCCCGCCAGCGGCTGCTCCAGCACCCGCTCGAAGCCGGGCGCGTACACGGTGTCCTCGCCGTCCGCCTCGTCCCGCAGCCGCCGCAGCAGCGCCGCGTAGCCGGCCGCGTCGAACGTGTCCGGCGCGCCCTTGCGGTCCCGGCGGCCGAGCCGGTCGAGCTCGGCGTCGGCCAGGTGGAACCCGTCCATCGGGACCTGGACGGCCCAGGGCTCGCCCGCGCCGTTCAGCTCCCGCACCAGACGCCGCGCCAGGGTCGTCTTGCCCGCGCCGGGACCGCCGGCGATGCCGAGCAGCGCGCGCCCGCCTCCCCCGGCGAGAGAACGGGCCCGGCGCAGCAGATCATCGAAAGTGAGCACACAGCAGAGTGTCGCAGTCTCCTGGAAGGAGACCCGCAGGGAGAGGAGGACGACCTTTTGCCCGACGACGAGACGCAGATCCGTACCCTGATCACCCGCTGGGCCGACGCCGTCCGCCGCGGGGACCTCGACACCGTCCTCGCCGGCCACGCCGAAGACCTGGTCCTGTACTACGTCCCGCCACCGCACGCGGGCCTGCGGGGCCTGGAGGCCTACCGCGCCCTGTGGCCGCCGTTCTTCGCCTGGCAGAGCCAGGGCGCGTGCTTCGACATCGACACCCTCGACGTCACCGCCGGGCAGGACGTCGCCTACGCCCACGCGCTGCTGCGCTGCGGCACGCCCCAGGAGCTCGCCGAGAACCCCACGCTGCGGCTGCGCCTCACCTTCGGCCTGCGCAAGGAGGGCGGCCGCTGGCTGATCGCGCACGAGCACCACTCGTTCCCGCACGAGTGAGCACGCCAAGGTGTGGCGCGCGCCACACTGTTGAGGGGGACGATCGCGGGGAACCGGGCCTGTATGACGACGA
Organism: Streptomyces rishiriensis; assembly: GCF_003112535.1. Lineage (GTDB taxonomy): Bacteria > Actinomycetota > Actinomycetes > Streptomycetales > Streptomycetaceae > Streptomyces > Streptomyces rishiriensis. The sequence continues at coordinate 156,157 of NZ_BEWA01000015.1, forward strand.
CGCTCGGCCTCCCCGAAGCCATCCAGGCCTGTCTCTTCGACCTCGACGGGGTCGTCACCCGCACGGCCGTCGTCCACGCGGCGGCCTGGAAGGAGACGTTCGACGCCTTCCTGCGCGAACGCGACGGTGACGGATTCCGGCCCTTCGACGCGGGCCATGACTACGACGAGTACGTCGACGGCCGCCCGCGCGCGGACGGCGTGCGCGCCTTCCTCGCCTCACGGGACGTCCGGCTGCCCGAGGGCGGCCCCGACGATCCGCCCGACGCGCAGACCGTGCACGGCCTCGGCAACCGCAAGAACGAACTCCTCCTGGAGAAGATCCGCACCCAGGGCGTCGAGGCCTACGACGGCACCCTGCGCTATCTCGAAGCGGCCCGCGCCCGCGGACTGCGCACGGCGATCGTCTCCTCCAGCGCCAACGCGCGGGACGTGCTGCGGTCCATCGGCGCCGAGGGCCTCTTCGACGTACGCGTCGACGGCGTCGTCGCGGCGGAGCGGGACCTGCCCGGCAAGCCGCACCCCGACACCTTCCTCGCCGCCGCGCGCGACCTGGGCGTCGAGCCGGCGGGGGCGGCCGTCTTCGAGGACGCGCTCGCCGGGATGGACGCGGGCCGCTCCGGGAACTTCGGGTATGTGGTCGGCGTTGACCGGGTCGGACAGTCCGACGCGCTGTACGCGCACGGCGCGGACGTCGTGGTGGAGGACCTCGAGGACCTCCTCGGGCAGGGAGGGCACGCGTGATCACCCAACGGTCGTACGCCGTCGAGCCGTGGTGTGTACGCGAAACGGAGCTCAACCTCGACGTCCTCGCCCAGAGCGAGTCCGTCTTCGCGCTGTCCAACGGGCATGTGGGCTGGCGGGGCAATCTCGACGAGGGCGAACCGCACGGTCTGCCCGGGGCGTACCTCAACGGCGTCCACGAACTGCACCCGCTGCCCTACGCCGAGGCGGGCTACGGCTATCCGGAGTCCGGGCAGACGGTCATCAACGTCACCAACGGCAAGATCCTGCGGCTGCTGGTCGACGACGAGCCGTTCGACCTGCGCTACGGGCGGCTCGTCACCCACGAGCGCGTGCTCGACCTGCGCCGGGGCGTCCTGGAGCGGACCTGCGAGTGGACCTCGCCCGCCGGATCCACCGTGCGGGTGCGCTCGACCCGGCTGGTCTCGCTCACCCAACGGGCCGTCGCCGCCGTCGCCTACGAGGTGGAGGCCGTCGGCAGCCGCTCCCGGGTGGTGATCCAGTCCGAACTGGTCACGAACGAGAGCCTGCCCGACCCGAACGGCGACCCGCGCGCGGCGCGCGCCCTGAAGTCGCCGCTGGAGCCGGAGGAGGACGTGGCCGTCGGCCGCCGCCTGCGGCTCGTGCACCGTACGAAGCGCAGCGGGCTGCGCGTGGCCGTGGCCGCCGACCACACCGTCACCGGCCCAGACCGGACCACTGTCAGCAGCGAGAGCAACGTCGACGTCGCCCGTCTCACCGTCACCTCCGTGCTGGAGCCCGGCGAACGGCTGCGCGTGGAGAAGCTGGTCGCGCACGGCTGGTCCGGCGCCCGCTCGCGGCCCGCGATGAGCGACCAGGTGGAGGCGGCCCTCGCGGCGGCCGGACACAGCGGCTGGGACGGCCTGCTCGACGAACAGCGCGCCTACCTCGACGACTTCTGGTCGCGCGCGGACGTCGAGGTGGGCGGCGACGAGGAGATCCAGCAGGCCGTCCGCTTCGCCCTCTTCCACGTCCTGCAGGCCGGCGCCCGCGCCGAACAACGGGCCATCCCCGCCAAGGGGCTGACCGGTTCCGGGTACGACGGCCATGCCTTCTGGGACACCGAGACCTTCGTACTGCCCCTGCTCACCTACACCGCTCCCGAGGCCGTAGCGGAGGCCCTGCGCTGGCGGCAGAACACCCTGCCCGCCGCCCGGGAGCGGGCCGTCCAGCTCGGGCTGCGGGGCGCCGCGTTCCCCTGGCGCACGATCGAGGGGTCGGAGGGCTCGGCGTACTGGCCGGCCGGGACCGCCGCCTTCCATGTCAACGCCGACATAGCCCACGCCGTGGTGGGCTACGTCGCGGCGACGGGGGACACCGGCTTCGAACGCTCGACGGGCGTCGAACTGCTGGTGGAGACCGCCCGGTTGTGGCGCTCGCTCGGCCACCACGACGCGCACGGCGCGTTCCACATCGACGGCGTCACCGGACCCGACGAGTACAGCGCGGTCGCCGACGACAACACGTACACCAATCTCATGGCGCGGGCGAACCTCCTCGCCGCCGCCGACGCCGTCGAACGCTATCCGCAGGAGGCGGCCGGGCTCGGCGTCGACGACGAGGAGAGCGCGGCCTGGCGGGATGCCGCACAGGCGGTGTACGTGCCCTACAACCACGATCTGGGCGTCCACGAACAGCACGCCGGGTTCACCCGCTACCAGCAGTGGGACTTCTCCGGCACCCGCGCCGACCAGTACCCGCTGCTCCTGCACTTCCCCTACTTCGACCTGTACCGCAAGCAGGTCGTCAAGCAGGCCGACCTGGTCCTGGCGATGTACACCTGCGCGAGTCACTTCGACGACGAGCAGGTCGCCCGCAACTTCGCCTACTACGAGCCGCTGACGGTGCGCGACTCCTCCCTCTCGGCGTGCTGCCAGGCCGTGATCGCCGCGCAGGCCGGCCATCTCGACCTGGCCTTCGACTACACGACCGAGGCCGCGCTGATGGACCTGGCCGACCTGGAGCACAACACCCGCGACGGACTGCACATCGCCTCCCTGGCCGGCACCTGGACGGCCCTGGTCGCGGGGTTCGGCGGGCTGCGCCGTGACGCCGACGGCCTGCGCTTCGCGCCCCGGCTGCCGCAGCGACTGAGCCGGCTGGCCTTCAGCGTCCAGTTCCTCGGCCGGCGGCTGCGCGTGGAGATAGGCCCGGACAAGGCCGCGTACGCCCTCCTGTCCGGCCCGCCGCTGACGCTCCATCACCACGGCGAGCCGGTACGGGTGAACGGCGAGGGACCCGTCGTGCGCGCCGTGCCGCCGCTGCCGGACCGCCCGGCGCCGCGACAGCCCCTGCACCGGGGGCCGCACACCCGCCTGTAGTCCGCGGGCCGCGAGCAGCCCGCCGCCGGTGGCCGGCGCGCGACGCCCCGCCCGGCCCGGTCCCCGGCCCTGCCCGGCCGGGCGGGTTCAGTCGCGCACGCTCCACTCCTTGCGCCATCTGGCGATCTGCTGCGCGGGATCGCCGGTGCACGACCAGGGAGTGCGCGTCGCCCGACGGCCGAGGATCCCCAGGAGCTGCGCCGCCACGTCCGCTGCGCCCGCCGAACACGCGGCGTGCGCGAGGTGGTTGACGTCGCGCAGCTCGCCCGGGGCGACGGCGTCGTCCCGGCGGCCCATGATCCAGCGGTCCCAGGTGCGGCGGACGTCGCTGACCGCGCCGTCGTTGTTCCAGTGCTGGCCGAGGCCCACCGAGGCGGAGCGGCCCGACGTGCTGTCCAGGGCGTGGCGGAACTCCTCGACCCGCGCGTACTGCACCAGCACCGGCAGCGCGCAGCCCGGCGGGGCCACGCCCGCCGCGTCCCGGGCGAAGTCATACATCAGGCCGTGCGAGCCGTGCCAGCGGGCGGAGTAGTAGTGCAGCACCTGGAGGTGACCCTCCATGCTGTAGGGGTCCCGCCGGTGCAACTCGTCCCACCAGCGCGCCAGTTCCTGCCTACGCACACCGGAAGGGTAGAGGCGGGCCACCGAGATCAGCGAGGTCCACGGCGTCGGGTCGTCGGGGCAGGCGTCGGCCGCGGCCAGACAGGCCAGCACCGCGCCGTCGACGCGATGCTGCTCGATCGGCACGCCCCGGCCCGCGGCGATCGCCAGGTTGAACGCCCGGGCCGTCTCGGTGGCCGCCCGCAGCACCAGCGCGTCGGCGCTGTGCGGCTCGGCGGCGAGCCACGTCTCCACGGTCGAACTGCTCGCGCAGGCCTGCGCCAGCATCCGCACCCGGTGACCTCGGGCCAGACGGTCGGGGCCGGTCGAGCGCAGCAGGTCCCGCAGCCCCTGCCAGCGGCCGATGACGATGTCGTGCCGGACCGAGGAGAGAGCGGCGTCCCCGCAGTCGGGGTCGAAGTCGGGGGCGAAACGGTCCCGCGCCATCACGTCCCCTCTCAGAAGTCGGTGGGGAGACCGTCGTGGGGGTGGGCGACGGGGCGGCCGTCGGGCACGTAGTCGGTCCGGACGGTCAGTGAGGCGTCGAGCCGGGCGGGCCGGTAGTAGTCGCTGCCGCGCCGCCAGTACCAGAGCATCGGCGCCAGTCCCACCGCGAGCCCGCCGATGCCGATGGCGACGGCCGCCGGGGCCAGTTCACCCAGCGACTCGGCGAAGACCCAGAACATGAACAGCGCGCCGAACAGCGGCCACAGCCCGCCGAGGACGAAGTCGGACAGGGACGTCAGCAGCGTTCTGCGGTAGGCGACGACGGCCGCCAGGCCCGCCAGACCGTAGTAGACAGCGATCTGCAGCCCGATCGCCGAGATCGCGTCGGCGAGGATGTCGCCCACCGAGCCCAGCAGGTTGGAGGCGACGAACAGCGCCAGCGCCACCCCGCCCACCACCGTGATCGCCACCCAGGGCGTGTTCCAGGTGCGGTGCACCCGGCCCAGCGCGGAGGGCATCGTACGGTCGCGGCCCATCGCGAAGAGCGAGCGGGTGACCTGGATGAGCGTCGTCTCCAGGGTGGCCACGGTCGACAGCATCACCGCCACGATCAGCAGCTTGCCGCCCCAGCCCGGCCACACCTCCTGGCCCAGCGCCGCCAGCACGTTCGCGCCGCTGTCCTCGATCTGCTGCGAACTGAGGACGACGTCGACCGCGATGGTGAAGACCTCGAAGAGCAGGAAGACGACGCCGACGCCGACCAGTCCGGCGAGACCGGTCGTGCGGCGGCTGTCGCGCGTCTCCTCGCTGAGGTTGCTGGTCACGTCCCAGCCCCAGTAGTAGAACGCCGCGACCAGCGCCCCGGACGCGAAGCCGGACACCCCGTGGAAGTGGCCGAAGCCGAGCCAGGACCAGTCGAAGGGCAGCGAGTTGTCCGTGTGGAGGAGCGCGAGCACCGCGAACAGCGCCAGGATCGCCAGTTCCACGCCCGACATGATCAGCTGGGCGCGCACCGTGAGCCGGGCCCCGCCCAGCACCACGGCCAGCATGACCAGGAACCAGGCGGCGCCGACGACGGTGGACAGCGCGGTGTCGTCGGCGAGGCCGTCGTCGAACAGGGCGAGCGTCATCGACCCGGCCGGCAGCGACCCCGCCACCATGAAGACGGTCGCCGAGACGACCAGCGCCCAGCCGCTGATGAAGCCCAGGAAGGGGTGGAGCGTGCGCCCCACCCAGGAGTAACTGGCCCCCGCGTTCACGTCGATCCTGCTGAGCCTGCTGAACGCCAGGGCGATGCCCAGCATCGGTATCGCGCAGTACAGCAGCGCCGCCGGCCCCGCCAGGCCCACGGCGCCCGCCAGAACCGCCGTCGTGGCCGCGATGGAGTACGCCGGGGCGCTGCCCGCGACCGCCATCACCACCGTGTCGAAGGTGCCCAGCACGTTCGCCTGGAGCCCTCTTCCGATGCTGTCGCTCATCGTTGCGCTGCTTTCCTTCGTGCACGCCGCCCGGGTCGGGGAAAGCCCCGCGGCGTAGGGGGGTGGGGGGTGGAGCGCCGCCGCGGTCCGGGAGGGATGGCCTCGAAAGACGTCGGCGGAGAAAAGCGCGAGGGCGCCGTCCGAGCACTGCGTCGACGGACGGTCACACCGAGTGTGCGAGTGACTATAGCCCTAAAGATTGAGCTTTCAAGATTGAACGGCTGGGTAATGTGCGACCCCTTCTGCGCAGGTGACATGTGTCGCGATTGGAGCGGGCCGCACGGGAAACGCGGACGGGGAAGACAGCAGCGCGACCAGGCGAGGAGGCACCATGGGCACGGAGTCCGAGGCGATGGGCGACGACGTCTACCAGCCCACCGGATCCAACGAGGAGCAGGAGGACGGCGCACCGCTCGACCTCCAGGACGCCCTCGACGAACGCACCTACGACGACACCCTGGACGAGGGCTACTCCCCGCCGGAGAGGCCGCTCGGCGTGACCAAGTACGGCACCACCGCGGCCGAGCAGCACGAGGGCGAGAGCCTGGACCAGCGGCTCGCCCAGGAGGTCCCGGACACCTCCGAGCCGGCCGGCGACGGCGTCGGGGACCTTCCCGGCGGCGAGGGCGAGCCTCTCGACCCCGAGGCCGGCGACCGGCGTGCGGGCCGGCTCGTCGCCCCCGACGAGGGCGCCCATCCGGACGCCGTCAAGGAGGAGATCGCCCGGGACGTGGGCGTGGACGGCGGAGCCGCGGGCGCCGAGGAGGCCGCCGTCCACATCGTCGAGGAGTGAGCGTCCCGCGGCGCGCCGCCCGCGACCGTCAGTCCCCGATCCGGTCCAACTGCCGTAGCCGGTTGGTGGCGTCGAGGGCGGCGACCTTGTACGACTCCGCGAGCGTCGGGTAGTTGAACACCGCGTCCACCAGATAGTCCACGGTGCCGCCGCAGCCCATCACGGACTGCCCGATGTGGATCAGCTCGGTCGCCCCGCTGCCGAAGCAGTGCACGCCCAGCAGGGTGCGGTCCTCGGGGGATACCAGCAGCTTGAGCATGCCGTGCGCGTCGCCGATGATCTGCCCGCGGGCCAGTTCGCGGTAGCGGGCCACGCCCACCTCGAACGGCACCCGTTCCTCGGTGAGCTGATCCTCCGTGCGCCCCACGAAGCTGATCTCCGGGATGGTGTAGATCCCGATCGGCTGGAGGTGGTGCATCTGCCCGACGGGCTCTCCGCAGGCGTGGTAGGCGGCGGCGCGGCCCTGCTCCATGGCCGTCGCCGCGAGCGCGGGGAAGCCGATGACGTCACCGACGGCGTAGATGTGCCCGACCGGCGTGCGGTAGTGCTCGTCGACCTCGATGCGCCCGCGCCGGTCGGCCGTCAGCCCGGCCTTGCCGAGGTCGAGTTCGTCGGTCAGGCCCTGGCGGCCCGCCGAGTACATCACCGCGTCCGCCGGGATCTTCTTGCCGCTCTCCAGGACGGTCAGCGTGCCTCGCGGATGCCGTTCCACGGCGGCCACGGTCTCCCCGAAGCGGAAGGCCACCGCCAGGTCGCGCAGGTGGTACTTGAGCGACTCGACGACCTCGACGTCGCACATGTCGAGCATCCCGGCCCGCTTCTCCACCACCGTCACCTTGCTGCCCAGCGCGGCGAACATGCTGGCGTACTCCATCCCGATCACGCCGGCGCCCACGATCACCATCGACTGCGGAACCCGCTCGATGGTCAGGACGTTGTCGGAGTCGAGGATGGTCCGCCCGTCGAACTCCACGCTGTCCGGCCGCGCCGGCCGGGTCCCGGTGGCGATCACGATGTGCTCGGCGCTGATCAGCTGCTCCTGGCCGGTCACCTCGCGCAGGGCGATCGTGTGGTCGTCGACGAACCGGCCGGTGCCGGCGAACAGGGCGACGTGGTTGCGGGTCAACTGGCTGCGGATGACGTCGGTCTCGCGCCCGACCACGTGCTGGGTGCGGGCGGTCAGGTCGGCGACGGTGATGTTCTCCTTGAGGCGGTAGCTCTGTCCGTACAGGTCTCGCTGGGTGAGGCCGGTGAGATAGAGCACCGCCTCGCGCAACGTCTTGGAGGGGATGGTTCCGGTGTGGAGGGAGACCCCGCCGACCATGTCGGGGCGGTCGACGACGGCCACCCGGCGGCCTAGTTTGGCCGCGGCTATGGCGGCCTTCTGGCCGCCGGGACCTGATCCGATGACGAGCATGTCGAAGTCGGGCACCCTCCGCAGTCTGGCAGGGCGGGGGGTGTCGGGGAAAGGGCGGAGGCGACTAAGGCAGCAGCTTCTCGATCGCGCCGGGTCCCTCCTCGGCGAGCTTGCGCCGCGCCCACGCGAGCGTGCGCGGATTCAGGTCGCGTCCCGTGGCGAGGACCATGTCCTCCGCGGAGACGTCGGTGCCGGTGCGGGTGTGGAGCAGATCGTCCGGGGTGACGCGGTCGTCCGGGGAGGGTCGGGCGGCGCCCGGCTGTGACGTCGGCATGATGTCGGCTCCTCGCGTCCGAAGGAATGTACTAACACCATTCATCCTGGAGCCGCACCCTGCAATCGCGATCACCGCGGCCGAGATGCCGCGATGATCGCGCTGGGGTGTAATGGGCTGTGTCGGGGCGTCCCAACCACTGTGCGGCGGCATCGCCGTACGGCAGGAAGGCCCAGCTCATGGAACCCACCGCTGCCGGGAAACCCCGACGGGGGGGACTGCGCAGACTCGGCGCCTGGTGCGCCCGTCACTTCCTGTTCGTCATCATCGCCTGGCTGGTCGCCCTGGTCGCGCTCCAGGTCATCGACCGCGCCGTCGGCGGCACCTTCGAGGACAACTTCGCGCTCTCGGACACCCAGTCCCAAAAGGGCCTGGACGTCCTCAAGGAGCACGACCCGCAGGCCGGCGGATACAGCGCGCAGATCGTCATGCGCGACGACCAGAAGGCCCTGAGCGCGCTGAGCGCGCAGATGTCCACCACGGTCGGCGACCTGCAGAAGCTGCCTCACGTCCTGTCGGTGCAGAACCCGCTCACGCAGAGCCCGACCAAGGTCGGCCCGGTGTCGGGCGACGGCAAGACGGGCTACATCACCATCCGCTTCGACCAGCAGCCCAACACCCTCGGCGACGCGTACCTGAACGGCGTCGACCAGGCCGTCCAGCCGCTGCGCGCGGCCGGCGCCGACGTCGAGTACGGCGGCTCGCTCGGCGAACTGGCCCGCCCGAAGGCCAACGACCGGATCAGCGAGGCCATCGGCTTCGCGGTCGCGATCGTCGTCCTGCTCATCGGCTTCGGCAGTGTCATCGCCGCCGGCCTGCCCCTGATCACCGCACTGATCGGGGTCGTCGCGGGCCTCGCCGTCCTCGGGCTGCTGGCCGCCGCATTCACCTTCGCGACCGTCTCGCCGACCCTCGCCACCATGATCGGCCTCGGTGTCGGGATCGACTACGCCCTGTTCCTCATCACCAGGCACCGGCAGAACCTGGTCGACGGCGCCGATCCCGCCGAGGCGGCCGGACACGCCACCGCCACCAGCGGCCGCGCCGTCCTCGTCTCCGGCACCACCGTGATCATCGCGCTGCTCGGCCTGTACGCCTCCGGGGTGTCCTTCATCGGCAAACTCGGCATCGCCGCCGCCGTCACCGTCGTCTCCGCCGTCGCCGCGGCGCTCACCCTCGTTCCGGCCCTGCTCGGGCTCATCGGACACCACATCGACCGCTGGCACGTGCGCAGGCCCGTCGCCGAGACCGACGCCGAACCGGGCGCCACCCCGCACGGCACCTGGCACCGTTACGCCAAGCGGGTCGAACGCAGGCCCTGGCAGTACCTCGCCGGCGGCGTCGCCGTCATCGCGATCCTCGCCATCCCCGTCTTCTCCATCCAGCTCGGCCACATCGGCGACGGAGCCGACCCGACCTCCTTCACCGACCGGCGGGCCTACGACCTGATGACCGACGCCTTCGGCCCCGGCTCCAACGGCCCGCTCACCGTCGTCATCGACCAGACGTCCGTCCCCACCGACAAACGCTCCGACCTGCAGTCCCAGGCGCAGAAGACGCTGAACGCCGTGCCCCACGCGGCCACCGTCACCCCGCTCACGCCCACTCAGGACGGCGACGTGCTGATCGGCACCGTCTACTCGGTCCAGGCCCCGCAGGACGCCACCACCACCGGCCTGGTGAACCGGCTCAAGGACACGACCCTCCCCGACGCGGTCTCCGGCTACGACGCCAAGGGCTATGTCACCGGCACCACGGCCGCCCAGGTCGACTTCCGCGACATCGTCGCCAGCCGGCTCCCGCTGATCATCTGCGTGGTCGTCGGCCTCGCCTTCCTGATCATCCTCGCCGTCTTCCGCGGCCTCCTCGTCGCCGTCAAGGCCGCCGTCCTCAACGTCCTGTCCATCACCGCCTCCTACGGCGTCGTCGTCGCCGTCTTCCAGTGGGGCTGGGGCGGGCCCGCGCTGGGCGTCAACGGCGACGTGCCCATCGAGAGCTATGTGCCGATGATGATGTTCGCGATCATCTTCGGCCTCAGCATGGACTACGAGATCTTCCTGCTCTCCCGCGTCCACGAGGCGTGGCTGCGCACCGGCGACGCCAAGGACTCCGTCGCCCACGCCCTGGAGATCACCGCCCGGGTCATCACCTGCGCGGCCCTGATCATGGTGAGCGTGTTCTCGGCGTTCATCATCAGCGACAACATCGTCGTCAAGATGCTGGGCCTGGGCCTCGCCGTCAGCGTGCTGATCGACGCCACCGTGGTCCGGCTGCTCATGGTGCCCGCCGTCATGACGCTGCTGGGCTCGCACGCCTGGTGGACGCCGCGGTGGCTGGACCGGATCCTGCCGCACATCGACGCCGAGGGCGACGCCGAGACCCTCAGCGGTCCCCGGGGCGGTCCGCCGCGGTCTCCGGGGCCAGGACGAGCATCGTGACGTCGTCGCGGACCGCGGAGGCGTGGCGCAGGACGTCCGCCCACACCCGGTCGGCCGTCGTCGCCGCGTCGGCGCCGGCGGCGAGCGCGGGCAGCCGGTCCAGCAGGGGATAGAACACGCCCGCGGCGTCCCTGGCCTCCGAGACGCCGTCGGAGGCGAGGAAGAGGCGGTCGCCGGGGCGCAGCGGGAGGACCGCGGCGGTGAGCCGGGCGCCCGGCAGACCGAGCCCGAGCGGCGTCCACGGCGCCACGACCACCTCGGCGGCGGCGCCGTCGCGCAGCAGCACGGGCGGCGGATGCCCGCACGCGACGACGCGCACGGCGTCCGCGCCCGGCGTGAACTCCACCAGGACGGCCGTCGCGAACAGCTCGGCGTGCGCCACCCGCGCCGAGTCCACCACGAGCCTGCGGTCCAGGCGGGCCGCCACCGACTCCAGGTCCGGCTGGTCGAGCACCGCCTCCCGGAACGCCCCGAGCAGCGAGGACACCGTCGCCACCGCCGCCAGCCCGTGCCCCTGCACGTCCCCCAGCACCGCCCGCACCCCGCGGGCGCTCTCGCGCACGTCGAAGAAGTCGCCGCCCACCAGCGTCCCGCGCTGCGCCGCCCGGTACAGGCCCGCGCACCGCACCCGCCCGACCCGCTCGGGCACCGGCGGCGCCACGGCGCGCTGGGCCGCCTCGGCGATGGTGCGCTCGGTGTCCAGTTGCTGGTCGCGCCGGTGGCGCACGAACGCCACGAACACGCTCAGAAGCGCCACGAACGACACCGTGAGCACATCGGTCTGCCCCGGCCGGTCGAGCTGGAACGCGGGCACGTTGAGCATCACGACGACGGCCACGCCCAGCACCGCGGTGACCGCGGGCCCGTACGACAGCACCGCCAGCGGCGGGATCGCGCCCAGCAGGAAGCCGATGTCCAGCGGGTCGGGACTGATCAGCGTGGCGACGCAGACGCCCGCCGCCAGCGCGAGCGGCAGCGCCCGCACCCAGCGCGGCGGCGGCGCGCCCCGCAGCCAGCCCCGCCGGTCCCCGTCCAGTCGTCCCACACCCCCACGCTCCACCCCGGCGCGGGTGGGCGCATGCCGAGATGCCCGTCAGTCCCGGCGGGCGCCGGGAGCGCCGAGCCGGCGTGCTCCCTCGTCCAGCAGGGCCTCGACGTCGGCCAGCACCTCCGTGACGCGCAGGCCGAACGCGGCGTCGCAGGGGTGGGGGCGGCCGTCGCGGGCCGCGGCGAGCAGCTCGTCCGCGGCCCGGGTGAGGGCGTCGGCGGCGTCCGCGCCGCCCTCCGGGAGCCGGGTCACCCCCGCCGTGCCGCGGAGCTCGAGGCTCGCTCCGGCCGCCGCGGGCGGGGCCGTCAGGCTGAGCGTCAGCGTGCTGGAGACACCGTTCGCGTGGTCCAGCACCGCATGGACGGTGTCGCCGGGGCCATGGGCCGCGGCCGCCACCCGACGGACGTCGCCGAGCACCGGCAGCAGCACGGACAACGCATGCGGGCCCACGTCCCACAGGGCGCCCTTCTCCCCGCGCCAGGGCGTGGCGAACGGGCTGTCGCTCTCCTCGTGGAAGACGTCCCCCAGCCACTGGGCGTGCGCCGTGAACCACCCTCCGGCGTCCGCCTGTTCGGCGATCCAGGCACGGGGCGCGGTCATGAACCGGGTGGTGAAGAAGACGACGGAGGCCACCCTGGCCTCCCGTACGGCCCGTTCCACGGCCCGCGCCCCCGTCACGGACGCGGCGACGGGTTTGTCCAGCAGAAGATGTCGGCCGGCTCCGGCGGCCCGCACCGCGAGGCGCGCCTGGACGTCGGGCGGCAGGGCGACGGCCACCGCGTCCACGTCCGCGAGCAGGGCGTCGACGTCGTCGTAGGCCCGGGTGCGGTGGCGGTCGGCCAGCTCCTCGGCGGCCTGCGGCCGACGACCCCAGACGCCGACGAAGTCGAGCCCCTCGTGGGCTTCGAGGACGGGGGCGTGGACCAGGCCGGCCCAGGGGCCGGTGCCGAGCAGACCGATGCGCATACCGCTGACTCTCCCTGCCGTGGCCGAACTGGCGTCCCCGGGCGAGCCTCGCACACCGGGAGCGGCGAGTACATCCCGGCCGGCCCTCAGGCCGCCCGGACCTCGTCCGCCGCGCCCGTCATCGTGCCCGTCGCCACGGCCGCCCCGGTCTGCGTGGCGCCGCCCGGTATCAGACGCAGGTGCCGTCGGCGGCCGGCGTGGCGGCGCTTGACCGCGACCGGGGCGAGCAGGCGTTGCTCCACCCGGTCCATGAAGGCCAGCAGAACGGACATCAGCGGCAGCAGCAGCACGGCGACCCAGAGCACGGCTTCTCTCCTCGGCAGGCGACAGGATCCCGGGTGCTCCGAATCGGACGGCTGATGCCTGCCGGGACGCGGTCGGGGACGAACGGACGCGGAGAACGCCCGTCAGCGGCGCGTACACGGACCCGCACAGCGGGCGGGTCGCGTGAGCGGTCATGGCCGGATGGAGACCCCCGCGGGAGGGATGGACGCCCGACACGCATGAATCGCCCAGGTCCGGGCACTCGCAGCGCAAAGAGGAGAGAGGGGTGCTCGTGATCGTTCCGGACCCGAAGGTCGCCAGGACGTTGCTGACCCGCTACGCGACGCTGAGGATCGCTCAGGCGGAGAGGGAGACGCCGCAGGCGGCTCGTGAGCTTCAGGACGTGACGTACACCTTGTGCGTGCTGATGGGCACGCCCGACGTCCGCCAGGCGGTCGCCGCGGCGGACGCCCTGCTGGAGTCGGCGGCGCCGACGCCCGCGACAGACGCGGAGCATGCCGGGCACGCCGAGAACGGACTGTCGCTGGCGGTGTGAGGCGGTGTGAGGCGGTGTGAGGACGGCGAGGCGCCGGCTCCCGGGCGCGGCGGTGCTCCTTTTCGAGCCACCGCCGCGCCCGGGCACGTCACGACGTGGCGGAGCCGCACCGGTCGGCGTGCCGGACGCCCGGCTCCGGGGGCGGACCGGCCAGCCATTCCGCGATGGTGCGGGCGATCGGCTGGCCGGTGTCCACCTCCACGAAGCCGAACTGCCCCGACTGGTTGCACTCCAGGAACCACCACGTTCCGTCGGCGTCCTCCGCGAAGTCGAAGGCCCCGTAGGCCAGTTCCGCTTCCAGCAGATACCTGCGCACGGCCTCGGCGAGCCGCGGCGGGACCTCGGCGGGACGCCAGGGCGTGGTCGACGGCGAGAAGCGCACGTCCACCACGTCGGGGTCGCCGCCGGGGACCGTCTCCTTGCGGGCGGCCAGCAGGCGGTCGCCGACCGCGGTCAGCCGTATGTCGGCCCGCTTGGCGACCCGCCGCTGCAGCAGCGTCGGACCGTAGGCCACGGCGGCGAAGTCCGCGCCCGGCGGCACCCGGGTGGTGGGCACCGCGCGGGGCGGATCCTGCGGGTGCGCCCCGGAGACCGGCTTGACCACCAGATCCGGGTAGCGGTCCGCGAACTCGCGCGCCGCCTGCGGGAACGTGGTGATGAGCGTGGCCGGCACGGGCAGGCCGCAGCGCTGCGCGAGCCGGAGCTGCCACGGCTTGTGCCGGGCGCGCAGGGCCGCGTCCGGGTGGTTCATCCAGCGTGCTCCGGTACCGCGGAGCATGCCGTAGAGCGCCTGTGAGGACTCCTCCGTGAGCCATGCCGACGGCTCGGGCGCCCGAGCGGCGGGGACGCCGGGACGGCGCACCCACACCGACCTGAGCCCGTCGAGGCTCACCAGCCGGCCGGCGGACGACAGGTGGCCGCGGAAGGCCCCGTGCACGAACTCGCCGGACAGGGCGACGGAATGGGTCAGGTCGGCCGGGTCGAACCGGACGACCGGGACGCCGGCGGCGTTCAGGTGCACGACCACCATGTCCGCCGTGACGTCCTCTTCACAGGTGAGAATGAGCACGGTCATGTCGTCGGCCCGTGTTCAGTCGTCGAAGTGGGTCTTGGAGCCCGCCGTAGAGGTCGTCGTCCCCAGTTCTCTCAGGAGGGCGTGGTCGCGCGCGGCGACCCGACCGTCGAGGAGTACGTTCAACTGCAGTCCGTGATCGTAGGCGTACGGAGTGGCGAACTCCAACTCCGCGGCAGGGCGCGCGTAGTTGAGCGTGAACGGTTTCATCGTCTCTCCCTCGTCGGTACTGCTTCGATCAAGCGGTGCCGCTGTGCGACGTCACTCGGGCCCGCTGCGCGGTGCTGGATAGGTGCGACCTTCAGTCACTTATACGAATCGAACGGGGGGTTGGTTTCCCTACTCTCCGTGATCATCGGGGAGTTGGGCGCCGAGCAGGGCGTGGAGCAGGGGAGATCGGGTCGAGCTGGGGTGAAAACGTCTTCCGGAGCGGTCAGTCGGGGAGCTGCTCGGGGCTGTTCCCGGGTGCGCGGCGCATGGTGCGCAGGGCCAGCAGGAGGACGCCGATGTCGTCGAGGTAGACGGGGTCCGGCAGGATGTCGGTGGGCAGCACGAAGTACAGGACCGCCCCCCAGAAGACCCAGCGCGGGCCGGTGGGCAGTCCTGCTCGTCTCAGACCGCGTCGGGCGCGCACCAGGCGCACCAGCACCGTGGCGGCCACGGCGAACAGGGCCGCGGCGGCCAGCGCCGCGACGACGACGAGCGTGGTTGGCGCATCCACGGGCCCTCCCGATGGTCCGTCGCGCGGCGTCTGCTCTCTTTGTCCTGCTCTGTCCGGACCCTGGTGCGTGGTCCCTGTCTGTCGATTTCCCCGCTTTCGGTACCCGGATTCCCGCTTCCCGCGGGATTACCGCATCGGACGCGTCTCACCCGGGTGGCGCGCCCGAGTGGCGCAGTGCGCCGGGCGGCCCGGGTAACGGGGGCCCTGCTGCTGGTCCGGTCGCAGGCCGGGACGGGTTCGTGCCGGACCCGGGACCGGCGTTCCTCGTCGATCCGGGGCCGGCGCGGCGGTCGGCCGGGGGGACCGGGTCAGCCCGGACCGGGTCGGTCGGGGCCGGGTCGGCCGGTCTCCAGCAGGCCGGTCAGCACGCGGTCGGGCGTCAGCGGCAGTTCGCGCAAGCGCACGCCCGTGGCGTGGTGCACGGCGTTGCCGACGGCCGCCGCCGTGCCCACGATGCCGATCTCGCCGATCCCCTTGCCGCCCACGGGGTTGAGGTGGGGGTCGTGTTCGTCGATCCAGTGCGCCTCGATGTCGGGCACGTCGGCGTGCGCGGGCACGTGGTAGCCGGCGAGGTCCGCCTCGGGGAAGTCGCCGAACGCGGCGTCCATGGTGCTGCCCTCGGTCAGCGCCATGCCCAGGCCCATCGTCATCGCGCCGACGAACTGGGAGCGTGCGGTGCGGGGGTTGAGGACGCGCCCCGCCGCGTACACCCCGAGCAGCCGGCGCACCCGCACCTCGCCCGTCACCGAGTCCACGGCGACCTTGGCGAAGTGCGCGCCGAACGCGTGCCGCGCGAAGGCGCTCTCGGCGTCGGCCGTCCCCTCGGTGTCGGCGCGCTCCCGCAGCCCCTGTTCGGGCAACGGGCCCCGGTGCGCGGCGAGTCGGGCGGCGAGCCGTCCGCAGGCCTCGTGGACGGCCCAGCCCCAGGAGGCGGTGCCCGAGGAGCCGCCCGCCAGCGGAGCCGCCGGCAGATCGCTGCTGCCCACCCGGATCCGCACCCGTTCCAGGGGCACGTCCAGGGCGTCCGCCGCGATCTGCGCCAGCACCGTGCGGGCGCCGGTGCCGATGTCGGCGGCGTTCACCTCGACGAGGAACGAACCGTCCGGCAGCGCCTGCGCCGCCGCGGCCGACGGATACACCTGCACGGGGTAGGTGGCGGCGGCCACGCCCGTCCCGAGCAGCCACGGCCCGTCGGCCCGGGCCCGGGGCACGGGGGCGCGGCCCTCCCAGCCGAACCTGCGGGCGCCCTCGCGCAGGCACTCGACGAGATGGCGGCTGCTGAACGGCTTGCCGCTGTCGGGCTCGGCGTCCGGCTCGTTGCGGATCCGCACCTCGACGGGGTCCATGCCCAGCGCGTCGGCCAGTTCGTCCATCGCCGACTCCAGGGCGTACATGCCGGGCGCCTCGCCGGGGGCGCGCATCCACGACGGCGTCGGGACGTCGAGGCGGACGACACGGTGCACGGTGTGCTGGTTCGGGGCGGCGTACATGACCCTGGCCGGGACGGCCGCGTACTCGACGAACTCCTTGATGCGTGACGTGTGCGTGGTCACGTCGTGCGTGAGGGACGTCAGCCGGCCGTCACGGTCCGCGCCCAGCCGCAGCCGGTGCAGGGTGGGCGCCCGGTGGCCGACGGAGGTGGGCATCATCCGCCGGGGCAGCACCACGGTGACCGGGCGTCCGGTGTGCCACGAGGCCATCGTGGCGAGCACCACGTCCGGCCGGGGGGTGCCCTTGGAGCCGAAGCCGCCGCCGACGTGCTCGGCGACGACCGTGATCCGCTCCTCCGCAAGCCCGAACATCCGGGCGAGCGTGGTGCGGACGGCCGTGGTGCCCTGGCTGGAGGTGTGGACGGTGAGCCGCTCGCCGTCCCAGTGCGCGGTGCTGGCGTGCGGCTCCATCGGGTGGTTGTGCAGGGGCGGCACCCGGTAACCGACGTCGACCCGGACGGCCGCGGCGGCGAAGGCGCCCTCGGCGTCGCCCTGCCGGCGCTCGCCCGGATACGTGCCGTTGAGCTCCTCGGGGACGTACGCCCGCGGGTGCCCGGCGCGGAGCGTGACGTCGTGGGACTCCTCCGCGTACTCGACGTGCACCGCGTCGGCCCCGGCCCGTGCCGCCTCCGGGCTGTCGGCCACCACCAGGGCGACGAACCAGCCCCGGTGCGGCACGTCGGGGTTCTGCAGCACGGTGAGCGTGGGGTCGCCGGGCTCGGCCAGGCGGGGCGCGTCGTCGGGCATCAGGACCGCGACGACGCCGGGCAGCGCCAGCGCCGCCGAGACGTCGACGCCGGTCACCCGGCCGCGCGCCACCGTCGCCGGCACCGGACGGGCGAACAGCCGCCCGGCAAGGGGATGTTCGGCGGCGTAGCGGGCGGCGCCGGTGACCTTCTCCGGGCCTTCGAGCCGCTCGGCGGGGGCGCCCAGGGCGGTCATGAGTCCTCCTGGTCGGGCACGAGCCGCGACAGGACGTCGACGGCCAGGTTGCGGGCGAGCGGGACTTTGTAGGCGTTGTCGCGCAGCGGACGGGCCGCGGCCAGCTCCAGGTCGGCGGCCCGTTCGAACGCGGCCCGGGTGGGAGCCGCGCCCAGCAGCGCCTCCTCGGCCAGCCGCGCCCGCCAGGGCCGGTGCGCCAGCGCCCCGAAGGCGATCCCGACGTGTGCGACGACACCGTCGGCGACCTCCAGCACGGCGGCGACGGAGGCCAGCGCGAAGGCGTACGAGGCCCGGTCGCGGGCCTTGCGGTACGCGGAGGGCGCCCCGGCCGAGGCGGCGGGCAGGAGGACGGCGGTGACCAGCTCGCCGGGCTCGATCACGGTGTCCCGCTCCGGATGCGCGCCGGGCAGCCGGTGGAAGTCCGCCGCCGCCACCCGGCGCACCCCCGCCGTGCCGTACAGCTCGACCTCGGCGTCCAGCGCGGCCAGGGCCACGGCCATGTCCGACGGATGGGCGGCGATGCACTGCTCGGAGGCCCCGAGCACCGCGTGGTCGCGGTGGACGCCCTCGCGGGCGCCGCAGCCGCTGCCCGGCCGCCGTTTGTTGCAGGGCTTGGAGACGTCCTGGAAATACGGGCAGCGGGTGCGCTGCAACAGGTTGCCGCCGGTGGTGGCGGCGTTGCGCAACTGGCCCGACGCGCCCGCCAGCACCGCCTGCGACAGGGCCGGCCAGCCGTCGCGGACACGCGGATGGGCCGCCAGGTCGCTGTTGCGCACCAGGGCCCCGATCCGCAGCGAGCCGTCCGGCAGCTCGGTCACCCGGTCGAGCGGGAGCCGGGTGACGTCGACGAGGGCGGTGGGGCGTTCCACGCCGAGCTTCATCAGGTCGACGAGGTTGGTGCCGCCGCCCAGATAGCGGGCGCCCGGATGCGCGGCGAAGGCCTCGGCGGCCTCCGCGAGGCTGTCGGCCCGTACGTAGGCGAAAGATTCCACCGGATCACGTCCTCGGGTTGTGGCCGGTTCCGTTCACGTCCTCGACCGCGTCGACGATGCGGGGGTACGCCCCGCACCGGCACAGGTTGCCGCTGAGCCGCTCGCGGATCTCGTCGCGGTCCAGAGGGACCGGCCGCCCGGACGGCGCCGACGGGTCCGTGACGTGCGACGGGTGGCCCGCCTCCGCCTCGGCGAGCACGCCGACCGCCGAGCAGATCTGTCCGGGCGTGCAGTAACCGCACTGGAAGGCGTCGCGCTCCAGGAAGGCCCGCTGCAGCGGATGCGGGCCCTCGCCGTCACCGGAGAGGCCCTCGACGGTCGTCACGTCACAGCCGTCCAGGGTGACGGCGAGGAGCAGGCAGCTGTTGACGCGCCGGCCGTCGACGAGGACCGTGCAGGCCCCGCACTGTCCGTGGTCGCAGCCCTTCTTCGCCCCGGTGAGGTCGAGATCCTCCCGCAGCAGGTCCAGCAGGACGCGCCGATGGTCGACGGAGAGGGTGTGCGGCTTGCCGTTGACGCGCAGCGTCGTGTCGGAACGGTGGGGCGATGACCGGGGGCCGTGCTCGGTGCCCATGTCCAGGTCCCTTCCGGTGCGGTGCGTGTGCCGTGGGGACCGCGTATCCACACCGGAGCGCCTGACACGTGCGGACGGCGTCCCGGGCGACTTCGGCTTTCGGTCGGCGCACACCCCCTGAGGGGGCGATCGGCCCGGGACGCCCGGAGACTCCTACCGCGTGCTCGCCCCGGAGCCGCCGTCCTCGCCGTCGGGGAGGGCCCCGCCCGGCTCGGCCGGCTCCGCGGGAGCGGCGGCGGACGCCGCCGGCACCGGGCGCAGGCCCTTGGTCGACTCCTTGAAGCGCTCCAGGGTGCGGCCCAGCTGCTGGAAGGGCGAGCCGGCGCGCCGGGCGGGCGCCGGCCGCGGCTCCCCGACCTCGGCGGCCGCCTCCCGGTACGCGGCCAGCGCCTCATGGGCGTGCTCGGCCGCCTCCCGGTACAGGTCCCGGGACTGCGTCATCGCCTCCAGCGCCTCCTTGTACATCGCCACGAGCCCGCGTTCCCGGGCGAGCTCCTCCTCCAGGGTCAGCAGCTGCCACTGCTCCCGCAGCGCCGTGAGCGCCGTGTCGGCGCCCTCCGGCAGGGGCCGGGGCAGCGCGGCGAAGCGCTGGACGGCGTCCAGCAGCTCGGTGGGGTGCGTGCCGTCCAGGAACACGGTGCGCACCGAGAAGTCGGCGGCGTCGTAGTCGGCCGGGGCCGGGGAGCCGGGCAGCACCAGAGCGCCGCCGCGCGGCACCTCCACCCCGGACTCCTTGAGGGCCCAGTTCAGGGTGCGCAGCTGGTGCGGGGCCGCCCGGTGCTCGACGACCCGGTGCTGCAGACCGGGCGGGAGCAGGGGGACCAGCGAGCGCCGGCCCCGTTCGTCGGGCGTCATCGCCTCGTGGACGACGAGATGCACCGTCCAGGTGTCCCGCAGGGCGTTGCGCAGCGTGCGCCGCAGGTCCTTGTCGTCCGCGGGCAGCGGGTTGACGTCGAGGTAGCGCTCGCCGGTGACGGTCTCGTGCCCCCACAGGGCGTCCGACTCCCACGGCCAGAACATGGCGGCGGGCGACGGCCAGCGCAGGTCCCACGGGCGTTCCGCCTCCGCCGTCAGCGTCCACTCCTGCCCCCGTCCCGACCACTCGGCGAGGGTGAGCCGGGCGCGGACGGTCACCTCCTCGTCCACCTGCCACCGGGCCTCGAAGGCCAGCTCCCCCTCGGGGGTGCCGACGTCGGTCAGCTCCTTGAAGTCCTCGAGGGTCTCGGCGTCCTTGCGCGCCTGGAGGTTCTTGCGCAGGACGTCGGGCGCGGTCGGGCCGGTGTGGCGGCCACGGGACTGCCACACCGTGGACGGAGTCGTGGGCGGAACGGTCGCGGAGATGTGCGTGACTCCATTCATGAGGGCGGGCGACGACATGGCGGCGAGGTGCGAAGGCCAGTATCGCTCGCCGCGGGGCGTGCGCGATCAAGCGGGCGGGGGTCGGCGGCGCGGGCGCCCGCGCCGCCCCTGTCGGGGGTGCGCCTTCCCCAGCGCGAGACGCGTCACGCGTGCGGAATCCCGGGCGACCGCGCGCCGGGTGTGCGGCGGGCGAACGGGGAGTGCGCCGCGCACCTCGGCCGAGGTCCCCGCACCCATGGGCCCGCAGGGCCCCGGGACCGCAGAATCGGATCCTGTGGACAGGGCCCGCCCACCATCCGCGTAGGGGCGAGCCCTGTCCGCGCGCCCCCTGGGCAGGTCGCGCGCGGGCGCGCAGAAGGATTGCGCGCGGGCGCGCACGAGCACGACCGGTTCGCCGCCGAGGCCGCCGTCCGCCGCGGCAGGAGACCGCCGTCGGCCGGGCGGCGCGACGACCCCGCCCTTCCGCGCCCCCTCTTCCCGGGAGCCGCACCCTCGCCCCCGGCCCTTCGCGCGCTCCTCCCTGCCTGCCCGCTCCCTGCCTGCCTGCTCCCTGCCGTCGGCGGCAGTCCGTTCGCTGCGGCGACGGTCGGGGCATGCCAGCGGAAAATGCCGAACCCATCGCTTTCGGCCGCCGCCTTCCGTAGCCTCAGCAGAACCTGAACCACCCCGCGTCGCACCGCACTTGATCCGTATCAGTCGACAACGCGCCGAAGGGACACCGGTCATGGCCGTCGAGACCGAGGTTCTGAACGAACTCCACCGGCTGCGTGCCCGCGTGCCGCACCTGACAGGGGCACTGGCGGCGAGCACCGACGGCCTCGTCCTCGCCCAGGACATGCCCGACGTGCAGCCGGAAGGGCTGGCCGCGCTCACCGCCGCCGCTCTGGGAGTGGGACGCCGCATGGTCGACCTCTCGGCCAGCGGCGAGTTCTGCGAACTGCTGGTGCGCGGGGCCGGAGGATGTCTCGCGACCTACCCGGCCGGTCCGGCCGCCGTCCTGACGCTGCTCGCCGGCGACCGCGTCAACGTCGGGCGCCTGCATCTGGAGGGGCGGCGCAGCGGCGCACGCATCGGCGCGCTCATGGCGACCCGGTCCACCGACGAACGGCCCCCGGGGGGCGGCGGCGAGCCCCCCGTGCGGCCGCCCGGGGGCCGGACGCCCGGCGCGCTGCCGGTCCGTATCCCGCCGCAGTCCCGCCACCGGCCGTGAACGAAGCGCGCCACCGACCCTGAACGAGCCCCGCCACGGTCCGGGAACAGTACTGCCGGGTGCCGGGTGGCGGGCGGCCCGCGGCGGTGCGGCGGGCGGCCGGGTCACACCCCGCCGCCCTCCGTTTCAGCGTCCGCGCCGGCCGCCGAGCCCGCGCCGACGGCCGCCGGTCCGCTCCGGCCCCGTGCCTGACGCGGGCGCGCTGAACCCGCCGGGGACCAGGCGCGGCGGCCCCACGGACGGTGCCGCCGTCGCGGACGCCGCGGGACGGCCGACGGCCTCCCGGCCCGCACCCGCCCCCTCGTACGGGCCTGCGCCGCGGCCCGCGGCCTGGCCCGGCCCGCTGCCCGCCCGGGCGTCCGGCTCCGTCTCGGAGGCGCGGTCCGGCGGCGGCAGCGCCCGGCTCAGCACACGCGCATGCGGCAGCAACGAGGCGCAGGCGGAGCAGACTTCGGTGAGGGTCCACACCTGACCGACCGCCGGGTCGTGCCGCAGAACGAGGACGACCGTGCCCGCGCAGGCGACCCGGGCGCTCTCGTGCAGCGCGCACCGCTGACGGCGGCACCAGCAGGCGGCGTCGTGGTGCACCGCCGCCGCTCTGGCGTGCGCGGCCGCGTGGGCCTCGGCGAAGCGGCGCAGGGCCGCGAGGTCGCGGGAGCGCGGCGGCATCGAGCACGGCGACGAGCAGGTGACCGACGCCGTGCGGTCCCGGTGCCCGACCACGCGGATGGTCCAGCAGCGGCCCGGGCGTCGCGACGACGGAGCGTCAGGGTGCATGAGAGTCAAAGCGCACGTCCTTCGTGGGGATGGCGAGGGGCCAGAGGAGAGGACAGAGAGGGCAGAGAGGAGGGAGCGGAGCGAGGGAAGCGAGGGGGGACGGGGGACGGGAGTGCGGTCCCGGGACGCTGCCGGCGCGGTCCGGTACGGCTCGCCGGAAGTGACCTCGCTCACAGCATGCCCGTCGCTCCGCGGACCCATTCGCGCGGCGCTCCCCGGACGGGCGCACGGTCTGTCGGCCGCTGCCCCTAAGCTCCCCCCATGAGCACAGGGGAACCCCACAGACGGGTCGTCGACGGCCGCTTCGAGCTGGTCGAGCGGCTCGGCGGCGGAGGCATGGGTCTGGTGTGGCGCGCGCACGATCTCGCGCTGCACCGGGACGTGGCGGTGAAGGAGGTCCGGCCGCCCGACCCGGACCTGGCCGAGTACGACCCCGAGGGCGCGCGCACGCTGCGCGAGCGCGTCCTGCGGGAGGCCCGTGCGCTGGCGCGCGTCCATCACCCGAACGTCGTGACCATCCATCACATCGTCGACGGCGGCGAGCGCACGTATCCGTGGATCGTGATGGAGCTGGTCGAAGGGGGCTCGCTCCAGGACCGGCTGCAACGGGGCCCGATGCCTCCGGCCGAGGCCGCGCGCCTGGGGCGCGAGGTGCTGGCGGCGCTGCGCGCCGCGCACGCCGTCGGCATCGAGCACCGTGACGTGAAGCCCGCCAACGTGCTGCTGCGCCCCGACGGGCGGCCCGTGCTCACCGACTTCGGCATCGCCGCCGTCCGGGAGTCCGCGGGTCTCACCGTGACCGGCGCCGTCATCGGCTCGCCCGACTTCATGGCGCCGGAACGAGTCGGCGGCAAGGAGGGCGGGCCTGCCGCCGACCTCTGGTCGCTGGCCATGATGCTGTACGTCGCCGTGGAGGGCAGCCATCCGCTGCGCAGGGCGAGCACGCTCGCCACGCTGGCCGCCGTGCTCGGCGAGGACGTGCCCGCGCCCCGCAGGGCCGGGCCGCTGACCGCCGTCCTCGGCGCGCTGCTCGTCCGGGACCCGCGGGTCCGGCCCGACGCGGCGGAGGTCGACCGGATGCTCGCGGCCGCAGCCGGGCAGGCGCCGCCCGAGCCCGCGCCGTCGCCGCCGCCCGCCGCGCCGACCTCGTACCACCTCGCCCCGCCCGCGTTCGGCGATGCCACGCCCGCCCTGCCGCGCACCGGTCCCGCCCCCCGGCCGCCCCGGCCGCGCGTCGCCGTCCTGACCGGGGCCTTCGCCGCCGCCGCCCTCACGGGCGTCCTGGTGTGGGCGCTGCTCCCGAGCCTCCTCCCGGACGGGAGCGACGAGGGCGGAGCCTCGCCCGCGCCGGGCGTCGCCGTGTCGTCGAGCGCCTCCGCGGCGCCGGCCGGCCGGCAGACGGCCGGGTCCGGATCCGGTTCCGCTTCCGGCGGGGCCTCCGCGGACAAGGTCGACCTGCTCGGCGGTGACGGCGTCGAACGCACCGTCGCGAAGCTCACCGCGGCCATGGGCGGGTCGAAGGTCACCAGCCTCGCGGTGTACGAGGAGTACGCCATCGCCGAGGCCCCGGTCCACGGCCGTCCCAAGCTCTACGACCGCTACACGTACCGGGGCGGGGACGTCGCGGTGAAGGACGGGCCGGGCGGCACCGTCATGACCGGCACGCTCCCGGTCGACCTGCGCCTCTACGACTGGGACGCCGTGTCCGCGCTGCTCGCCCGGGCCGGCCGCACCCTCGGCGTCCCGAAGCCGACGAGCCGCTACCTGCTGATCAACCCGGCCTCGACGGTCTTCGAGACCGAACCCACGATGAGCGTCTATCTGTCCGACGACTACGGCAGCGCGTACCTGAAGGCGGATGTGCACGGCCGGGTGATCGAGACGCACCCCCGCGACGACGGCTGACCGCGGTCGACCGCGCCGGACCGCCTCGTGTCCCTGGTCCCAGCCGGCTCTCGGCCCTGGCCCTGTGCGCGCCGTGCGGCGCTGCTCCTGACCGCGGCCCTCGCCGTCGTCGGCGGCCCCCGGCGGGAGGCATGCGGAGAGGGGCTCGGCGGACGTCCGCCGAGCCCCTCCTCACATGCTTACCTCGTGACTACGCCCCGCTCTCGCGCAGCATGTCCTCGCGTTCGACGATCTTCACGCGTTCGCGGCCCTGGGGCTCGCCCAGTGCCTTCTCGGCGGCGTTCAGCCGGTGCCAGCCCTGCCAGGTGGTGAAGCGGACCTCGCGCTCGGCGAGGAGGGCGTCCACGGCTTCGGGCTCGGGCGAGAGGGGTGTGTGCAGGCGGCCGTCCGCGTGGTCGGCCAGCAGGTTGGAGACCGTCTCGTTGGCGTCGCCCTTGGTGTGGCCGATCAGGCCGACCGGGCCGCGCCGGATCCAGCCCGTGACGTACGTGGACTGCAGGTGCTCGCCGGACTCCTCGATGACGCGGCCGCCCTCGTCGGGGACCGTGCCGGAGTCGAGGTCCCACGGCAGCTTCGGCAGTCTGTCGGAGAGGTAGCCGACGGCGCGGTAGACCGCGCTGACGTCCCAGTCCTTGAATTCGCCGGTGCCTGTGACGTTGCCGGTTCCGTCGAGGGCGGTGCGCTCGGTGCGCAGGCCGACGACCTTGCCGTCCTGGCCGAGGATCTCGGTGGGGGATTCGAAGAAGTGCAGGAAGAGTTTGTGCGGGCGCTCGCCGACGTCGCGGATGGCCCAGTTCTCCAGCGTCTTGGCGACCATGTCGGCCTGCTTGTTGCCGCGCCGGGTCGCGATCGAGCCGTCGTCGTAGTCGATGTCCTCGGGGTCGACGATGACCTCGATGGTGGGGGAGTGGTCGAGTTCGCGCAGTTCCATCGGGGAGAACTTGGCCTGTGCGGGGCCGCGCCGGCCGAAGACGTGGATCTCCAGTGCCTTGTTGGCCTTCAGGCCGTCGTAGACGTTGGCGGGGATCTCGGTGGGGAGGAGCTCGTCGGCGGTCTTGGCCAGGATGCGGGCCACGTCGAGGGCGACGTTGCCGACGCCCAGGACGGCGACCTTCTGGGCGTCCAGCGGCCAGGTGCGGGGTACGTCGGGGTGGCCGTCGTACCAGGAGACGAAGTCGGCGGCGCCGTAGGAGCCGTCGAGGTCGATGCCGGGGATCGCCATCTCGCGGTCGGCGGTGGCGCCGGTGGAGAAGATCACCGCGTCGTAGAAGGCGCGCAGGTCGTCCAGGCTGATGTCGGTGGGGTAGTCGACGTTGCCGAAGAGGCGGATCTGGGGCTTGTCGAGGACCTGGTGCAGGGCGGTGACGATGCCCTTGATGCGGGGGTGGTCCGGGGCGACGCCGTAGCGGATCAGGCCGAACGGGGCGGGCATGCGTTCGAAGAGGTCGATGGAGACACCCGGGTCGGCGGCCGCGGCGGACTTGAGCAGCGCGTCGGCGGCGTAGATCCCGGCGGGGCCGGCTCCGACAATGGCTACCCGCAGGGGGCGGGGCATGATCAGGTTCCCTTCGAACGGCGATGGATCGACTCCGGGGAAGCCTAAA
>NZ_BEWA01000016.1 GCF_003112535.1 Streptomyces rishiriensis
CCACACCGTGCCGTGCCGCAGCCGCCGGTCACCCGCTGCGCCTTGCCGGCGTCCTGCGTCCACACCGCCCCAGCCAGTCCGTACTCGGTGTCGTCGGCGATGCGCACGGCGCCGTCCTCACCGGAGAAGCGCTCCACGGTGAGCACCGACCCGAAGGACTCCTCATGCACCACCCGCATGTCCTGCCGGCACTCGTCCAGCACGGTCGGCGGGTAGAAGTGACCACCCGCCAGGGCGGGCTCGGCGGGGCGCTCGCCGCCGCAGCGCAGCACCGCGCCCTCGGCCAGACCCGCCGCGACATACGCCTCGGCCCTGTCCCGGTGCCGCGCGGAGATCAACGCCCCCGATCCCACCGTAGGAGCGCAGACAGGAGACGACGTCGGCGACGTCGTACTCGCTCTCCACCAGCCGTTTGCCGGTGTCCAGCGACTCCGCCCGTGCGAAGGTCCTGGTGTCGCGCTCGATGAAGCCGACGGTGCGCAGCAGCAGCGCGCCGCGCTCCCGCTCGGGAGTCCCCGCCCAAGGACCTTCGTCGAACGCTCGGCGGGCGGCGAAGACGGCGGCCTCGGTGTCGGCACGCGTCGCCTCCGAGACGGTCGCCACGTGAGCGCTGCCGGCGGGACACCGGACCTCCCGGAGACCACCGGCCACCGGGTCCCGCCACTCACCGTCCCCATACAGGTCTGCCACGCGCCGAGCCCTTCGAACGAAATGCGTTGCGCATCGTGCACCCGATTGCTTGTGATGGAACACCCTGTCGGCTGGCCAGACGGACGTCAAGATGCCGAGGGATGACGATTCGGACATGCGGCCACTTCATCGCCCACTCTTGACCGCAGGCGACACCGAGCCGACCATGTTGCGTATCGCTCACCTTGTTGTGCAATGTGCACCGACGGAGGCCGCCCATGTCCCCTCGACCGCAACCGGGTCGTGAGTTCGTCCTGACGCTTTCCTGCCCCGACAGTGCGGGACTGGTTCACGCCGTGAGCGGCTTCCTCGTCAGGAACTCCGGCAACATCCTGGAAAGCCAGCAGTTCGACGACCGACTTCAGGGCCGGTTCTTCATGCGGGTCCACTTCGACGTCTCCGACCCCACCGTCGATCTGGAGGGCCTTCGGTACCGCTTCGGCCCCGTCGCCCAGGCCTACGGCATCTCGTGGTCCCTCAGCGACGCCTCCACACCGACCCGGACCCTGATCATGGTGTCCAAGTTCGGGCACTGCCTGAACGACCTGCTCTTCCGCCGACGGGCGGGCGCGCTCAACATCGAGATCCCCGCCATCGTCTCCAACCACCGGGAGTTCGAGAAGCTCGCGGAGACGTACAACGTCCCGTTCCACCACGTCCCGGTGACCCGGGACACCAAGCCGGAGGCCGAGGCGCGGCTGCTCGAACTGGTCCGTGACCTGGACATCGACCTGGTGGTGCTCGCCCGCTACATGCAGATCCTCTCCGATGACCTGTGCAAGCAGCTGAACGGCCGCGCCATCAACATCCACCACTCTTTCCTGCCCAGCTTCAAGGGCGCCCGCCCCTACGACCAGGCTTACGACCGCGGCGTGAAGCTCGTCGGGGCGACGGCGCACTATGTGACGTCCGACCTCGACGAGGGCCAGATCATCGAGCAGGACGTGGTCCGGGTGGACCACTCGCTGGACCCCGGCGAGCTGGTCACGGTCGGCCGGGACGTGGAGGCCCAGGTGCTCGCGCACGCGGTGAAGTGGCACAGCGAGAACCGTGTGATGGTCGAGGGCAACCGCACGGTCGTCTTCCGCTGAGCGGTACGACATCCGTATACGAACGCCGGACGGGCCCGAAAGCCTGTCCGACGTCCGACGTCCGGCGTCCGGCGACGGACGCAGGAGTAGTGCGGTCAGCCCCCCAGCCGGTCCAGCGGGGACCGCCACCATCGCTCCGTCTCGGCGTCTGATTGACATAGAACCGGGGTCGGCGACGGCGTCGCGCGTGCGGGCGAGCAGCTTCTCCGGCGCGTAGCCGCCGGCCGCGGCGAAGCGCAGGAACCACGACGGATGCACACTCACCTTGGCCGCGCCATACGCATCAGGTTGCGAACAGCGCAACTTGTGCAACTTCGCTTCGGGGCGGCACGTTGCAATCATGTTGTTTACTGCGCATATAGTTGCACTATGAGCAACTACAGCCTGGACGCGGAATCGTCGAGTCCACCCACGGGCGGGGTGCAGTCCGTGGACCGCGCCATCAGCGTCCTGGAGATCCTCGCGCAGCGCGGCGAAGCCGGTGTCAGCGAGGTGGCGGCCGAGATCGACGTTCACAAGTCTACCGCGTTCCGGCTGCTCGGCGCCCTGGAGGCGCGCGGCCTCGTCGAACAGGCCGGCGAGCGCGGCAAGTACCGGCTCGGGTTCGGCATCGTACGCCTGGCCGGCGCGGTCACCGGGCGCATCGACATCACCCAGCAGGGCCGTCCCGTGTGCGAACGTCTCGCCGAGGAGATCGGCGAGACGGTCAACATCGCCGTCATGCAGGAGCACTACGCGATCAACCTCTACGAGGTCCGCGGCCCGGGAGCCGTCACCGCACACAACTGGGTGGGCGAGCTCACCCCGCTGCACGCCACGTCGAGCGGCAAGATCCTGCTGGCCCACCTTGCGGCGAAGGAGCGCACCGAGCTGCTGTCCGCCGTGGGCATGAAGAAGGTCACCCAGCGCACCATCACCGGGAAGGCGAAGCTGGAGAAGCACCTCGTCACCGCCCGGGAGCGGGGTTACGCCTTCGCCTTGGAGGAATTGGAGGTCGGCCTGCACGCC
Organism: Streptomyces rishiriensis; assembly: GCF_003112535.1. Taxonomy (GTDB): domain Bacteria; phylum Actinomycetota; class Actinomycetes; order Streptomycetales; family Streptomycetaceae; genus Streptomyces; species Streptomyces rishiriensis. Next base: position 2,790 of record NZ_BEWA01000016.1, read on the forward strand.
ATGGCCGCGCCGGTCCGCGACCGGGACGGCCGGGTCATCGCCGCGCTGAGCGCCTCCGGCCCCTCCTACCGGCTCACGGAAGAGCGGCTGCACGAGCTGTCCCCGGTACTGGTCAAGGGCGCCGCCGAGATCAGCCACCGCATGGGCCATCTGGGCTGACTCACCCCTGAGGAGTGCCGAGGCGCTCGTTCACCCAGTCGTGGAAGGCGCCGATGTGGTGCTCGCTGGGCACCAGCACACCGCCCTTGGCGTACAGCCGGGAGCTCATGCCGGGCTGCGTGCGCTCGCAGGCCTCGAAGTCCTGGCGGTTGACCCGGTCGAAGAGCTCGACCGACCGGCTGACGTCCTTGCCGCTCTCGACGACGTGCGGCAGATACAGCCAGTCGCACTCGACGATCGTGCGGTCCACGGCCACCGGGTACATCCGGTGGAAGATCACGTGGTCGGGGACCAGGTTGACGAACACCTGCGGCCGGACGGTGATCGCGTAGTAACGGCGGTCCTGGTCCTCGGACACTCCCGGGATGCGGTCCAGGCCCTCGGAGCCGTCGACCGTGAACCCCTGCACCTCCTCGCCGAACTCCGCGCCGTGGCCCACGTAGTACTGGGCGGCATACCCGTCCGCGAACTCCGGCAGCACCTCGGTCAGTTCGGGATGGATCGTGGCGCAGTGATAGCACTCCATGAAGTTCTCGACGATGAGCTTCCAGTTCGCCTTCACGTCATACGTGATCCGACGACCGACGGAAAGGCCGTCGACGCCGTACCGCTCGATCGACTCGACGTCGCCGAGCCGGGCGACGACCTCGCCGATGACGTCCTCCTCGAAGGACGGCGGGTTCTCCGCCAGGCAGACCCACACATAGCCGAGCCATACGCGTACGGCGACGCTCACCAGGCCGTACTCGGTGCGGCCGACGTCGGGCATCTTGGTGAGGTTGGGCGCCGCGACCAGCTTGCCGTTCAGGTCATAGGTCCAGGCGTGGTACGGACACTGGAAGGCCCGCTTGACCTCGCCGGACTCCTCGGTGCAGAGCTTGGCCCCGCGGTGCCGGCAGACGTTGAAGTACGCGCGGATCGAGTCGTCCCGGGCCCGGGTGACGAGGATGCTCTCGCGGCCCACGTCGACGGTGCGGAAGGCACCGGGCTTCGCCAGCTCGGAGGCCCGGGCGACGCAGAACCACATGGTCTCGAAGATGCGCTCCTGCTCCTGGGCGAAGACCGCCGGATCGGTGTAGGAGGAGCCGGGAAGGGTGGCGATCAGGCTGTCGGGCAGGCTGGTCGAGGTCACGGGGCACTCCTCGGGAAACGTCGCGGAGGGGTCATTCGGACGCCGGGAGGAACGGCTCCGGACGGCGTTGTGCATGGAGCAACGCTGCGTGCTGTGGGCAACCGCAGCATGGGGTGACGCCGGGGTGCCGTCAAGCCGTGGTGGCGGCCAGTTGCTTACGGGCCCGCATGAACAGCCGCGGCTGGTTCATCCCGAGCACGGCGACCGGCCGGCCGTCGCGCCGGTAGACGGCGAGGACGTCGCGGTCGTCCGCCGCGCCCGCCTCGACGGTGATGGTGTCGGCCTCGGCCGCGTGGCCGGCGAACTGGATGCGGACGCCGTACTGGTCCGACCAGAAGTACGGCGGCCTCGGTACGACGGGCTCGACCGCACCCCCCGCCAGCAGGGTGGCGACGGCGGCATCCGGGCGCTCGCGCGCGCCGGTCCAGTGTTCCACGCGGCGGTGGTGGCCGGCCCGGGGGTCGTACCAGTTGGCGCAGTCGCCGACCGCGACCAGGCCGGCCAGGCTGGTACGGCCGTCCGCACCGCACTTCACGCCGTTGTCGAGGGCGATGCCGGATCCCTCCAGCCACCCGACGCAGGGGGAGGCGCCGATGCCGACGACGACGATGTCGGCGGGGATGCTTCGGCCGTCGTCCAGCAGGACGGCGTCGACCCGGTGCCCCCCGCTGAGGCCCTTGACTCCCACGCCGCACAACAGCCGCACACCGTGGTCGGCGTGGAGGCCGGAGACGACGGCGCCCATGGCCGCGCCGAGCGGCCCGGCGAGCGGAGTCGGGGCCGCTTCCACGACGGTCACGTCGAGCCCGAGGGTGTGGGCGGTGGAGGCGACCTCGGCTCCGATGAAACCGCCGCCGATCACCACCAGGCGTCCGCCGCGGGCCAGTTCGTCCCGCAGGGCGCGGGCGTCGTCCAGGGTGCGCAGGGTGTGCACCCCGGCGAGGCCCGCGGAGCCGGGCAGGGTGCGCGCCACGGCACCGGTGGCGATGACGAAGCCGTCGGCGCGCACCTCGCGCCCGTCGGCGAGACGGACGGTTCGTGCGGTGTGGTCGAGGCCGGTGGCGCGGGCGCCGAGCAGCCACTCCGCCGCCAGGTCCTCGCCCTCCGTCTCCAGGGCTAGTTCGGCCTCGCCGAGGGTGCCGCTCAGGAACTCCTTGGACAGCGGGGGCCTGTCGTAGGGGCGGTGCAGCTCGTCCCCGATGACGACCAGGCGTCCGTCGAAGCCCTGCTTGCGCAGCGAGCGCGCCGCCGACAGGCCGGCCAGGGAGGCGCCGACCACGGCGACGGTTCTCACGCGGGACCCCCGGCGAGCCGGGCGGAGATGCAGGGCGGCAGGTTGGGCGCCTCGGTGGAGAGCCGGACGTAGATCATGTCGTTGTCGACGACGACCTCGTGCGTCCGGACCGGCAGCTTCGCCGGCGGGGAGTCGACTGCGCCGGTGCGCAGGTCGAACTTGGAGGCATGCAGCGGGCATTCCACCTCGCAGCCCTCCAGCCAGCCGTCTGCTAGCGAGGCGTCCTGGTGGGTGCAGGTGTCGTCGATGGCGAAGACCTCGCCGTCGTCGGTATGGAACACCGAGACCGGCGGGTCGACGTCGAGCCGGAGGGCCTCGCCTCGCGGGAGGTCCGCGAGACGGCACGCGGGAATCATCATGGCACCTCGGGTGCGTATAACGAAACGGTTTGCAGTAAGCGCAACATCAGTCTGGAGTCGCCCAGAACCCTTGTCAAGGCATTCGAGGCCCCCTCTGAGGCGCCCAGAACGTTGCGGTGTACAAAACTCACCTCACATAGAACAACGAAAGCCTGTCTCGTCACCCTCGCGGCAACCGCGCGGCGCGTGGCGCGCGGGCAGACGCATGAGCCCGGAGGGGGACGCGAAAGCCCGGCGGGGCCGTGGCCGCATCAGCGATGCCACGACCCCGCCGGGCGACGGGTCCGCCCGCCTCGCACGGCTCGGGAGGCGGACCGCGAAGGCCTCCCCCGGCCTGCCGAAGCCCTACGGCTCCGCGCCGGCCGTGGAGGTCGCGAGGCCGACGCGGAGTCAGCGACTCCGGCCATCCGACGCGGTCGGCGAGCCGACCGCAGGAGAGGTCGCGACCACGGCGCACCCCCCTCTCTGCGCGACCGCGGCCGACCGGGGCGTCACCCGTCGAGCGCAGCCCGCCAGGCGTCAGCCCTCAGCCTTCAGCCCTCAGCCCTCAGCTCTCGGCCCTCAGCCCTCGGCCCTCAGCCCTCGGCCCTCGGCCGTCACAGGAGCACGACGGAACGCAGGACGTCGCCCTGACGCATGCGCGCGAAGGCCTTCTCCACCTCGTCGAGCTGGACAGTCTCCGTCACGAAGGCGTCCAGGTTCAGGCGGTTCTGGAGGTAGAGGTCAATGAGCATGGGGAAGTCGCGGGAGGGCAGGCAGTCGCCGTACCAGGAGGACTTCAGGGCGCCGCCACGGCCGAAGACGTCGAGGAGGGGGAGTTCGAGCTTCATCTCCGGGGTGGGGACGCCCACCAGGACGACCGTGCCCGCCAGGTCACGGGCGTAGAAGGCCTGCTCGTACGTCTCCGGGCGGCCGACCGCCTCGATGACGACGTCGGCGCCGAAGCCGCCCGTCAGCTCACGGATCGCCTCGACCGGGTCCGTCGCGCGGGAGTTGACGGAGTGGGTCGCGCCCAGCTTCCGGGCGGTCTCCAGCTTGAGGTCGTCGATGTCCACCGCGATGATCTTCGCCGCGCCCGCGAGTGCGGATCCGACGACCGCCGCGGTGCCGACTCCCCCGCAGCCGATGACGGCGACCGAGTCGCCGCGGCCGACGTTCCCTGTGTTGATCGCGGCGCCGATGCCGGCCATCACCCCGCAGCCCAGCAGACCGGCGACCGCCGCCGACGCGGCGCGGTCCACCTTGGTGCACTGACCGGCGGCGACCAGCGTCTTCTCCGCGAACGCGCCGATGCCCAGCGCTGGAGACAGCTCGGTGCCGTCGAGCAAGGCCATCTTCTGGGTGGCGTTGTGGGTATGGAAACAGTACCAGGGGCGCCCGCGCCGACAGGCCCGGCAACTGCCGCACACCGCACGCCAGTTGAGGATCACGAAGTCACCCGGGGCGACATCGGCGACCCCTTCGCCCACGGACTCCACCACACCCGCCGCCTCATGGCCGAGCAGGAAGGGGAAGTCGTCGTTGATGCCGCCCTCCCGATAGTGCAGGTCGGTGTGACAGACCCCGCAGGCCTCGACCTTCACCAGCGCCTCACCCGGGCCCGGGTCCGGTACGACGATCGTTTCCAGGCTGACAGGGGCACCTTTGCCCCGCGCGACGACAGCACGGACCTGGTGAGCCATGGCCACTCCTCGGCTGGTTCGAGAGCTGAGTTCAACGTTTCTTATTGCGATACTCATCGCGCGTAACGCAACACAGCATGGTGGAGCGCCGACCCTGGGTCAAGGATCCGTCGACAGCCCGATGCACACTTCGTCGCAGGCGCCCGGCGCCCCTCCCGGTGCCGTCCCGGTGACACATCGCCGACAGTGGTGTCCGACGCGAAACTGTGCGGGTCGGGGAACCGACTCGTGCATGCGGTGGCCCTGGCGCCGGGCGGCGGGCGTCGGCTGGTGGGCGGCCTCGGCCAGGACATCGCGGTGCCGGTCCTGCACTCATGGCGCCGACCCGGGCGACGGCCGGCAACCGGACCGGCTGCTTCGTCGGAAGCTCAGCGTTGCCTTCCCGCCCGCCCTCCATGCTGTCCCGGGCCTGGTGGGGCAGGGTCATGCCTCCCGTGGGCGGTCGAGCAGGCGCACGCGCCCCACGAGCCGTGGCATCGCGCCCCGGCTGCCCAGCACGGCCGGCGCCACGCCGGTGTGCCGACGGCGTACGCCGGGCAGTGGCCAGGCGCCGTGATTGCCACTGGTGCGAGGAATGCCGGGCGTGTGCCCCCTGCGGGTGACGGTACCGATCACCGCTTTCACCTGGGCTTCTGTCTCTGCCACCGTCATGAATGAGCGGGGAGGCGACGTCACGCCGAACAAGGCGTCGACGTCGACGTCGACGTCCAAGCGGATGTGTCCTTTGGCGGCGCGGAGATCCGCCACGGGTGGAAGTCACAGCCCCGTGCAGCTGCCGGGTCTGCGCCGGGCAGAGCGCAGCCCCCGCGATGACTCGACCGCTTGTGGGGCGGCGCGACGCGATCGCCGTGCCGGAGAGGGTCGCCCGGGGTCCGTCGTTTGGATCAGGTCGCCGGGCATCGGCGGGGCCTGTCGATGCCGGTGAGCGGGGGCTGGTGCGTGCAGCGGCAAGGCGGAGGAGGGCGTCGACGCGGAGCGTCGGCAACCGACGACAACGCCGCAGACGCGCGTGCCGGCCCCCGCGTCTGCGAGGTGATCCGAACGAACAGGCCTTAGGTGAGAGAGGCGGTGGGGGGAAGGACGAGGACCTTGCCGGAGAGCGCGCCTTCTGCGGCCTCCGTGTGCAACGCCGGCAGCTCGGCCAGCGGCACCCGTCGAGCGATGTCGACGTGCAGCGCTCCGGAGTCCACCAGCGTCACCAGCCTTGCCAGCTGCGCGGCGTCGCTGTTGACGAACAGGTTGACGCCGCGGACACCGCGTTCCTCGTCGGAGGGCGCGGGCATCCACACCGTCGTGTTCACCACGATGCCGCCGTCGCGGATCACGGAGGTCAGCGCGGCCAATTGCATCGGATCGACCGGCGCGAGGTTGAGCACGACGTCGACCAGCGCGGACAGCTCGGGGACCCCGTGGCCGAACACCTCATCGGCGCCCGCCGTTCTGACGCGTTCACTGCTGCGCGGCCCGGCCGTGGCGATCACGTGTGCGCCGGCGTGCTTGGCCAGCTGGACGGCGTAGCCGCCGACCGCGCCGCCCGCACCGTTGATCAGCACCCGCTGGCCGGCGGTCAGCTTGGCATGGTCGAAGAGGGCCTGCCAGGCGGTGAGCCCGACCAGCGGCAGCCCGCCCGCATCGGCCAGCGGGATGCTCGCGGGAGCCGCCGTCAGCAGGCCGGCCGGTGCGAGCACGTACTCCGCCGCCGCGCCGGCGCCGGTCATCGGCAGGAAGCCGACAACCTGGTCACCCGCCCTGACCGTGTCCGCGCCCTCGCCCAGCGCGTCGACCGTGCCCGCGACGTCGATGCCGGGGGTGTGCGGCAGGGCCACCGGGATGGGGCCCTGCATGAAGCCCGCGCGGATGTTGCCGTCGACCGGGTTGAACGACGTCGCGGCCACCCGGATCCGGACCTCCCCGGCCGCGGGGACCGGTCGTTCCACGTCCTCGTAACGCAAGACGTCCGGAGTGCCGTACTCATGGAAACGCACTGCTTTCATGACAAATGCCGCCTTTCATGGCAGAGAAGATGATGCGCATGTGAAGCATCGTGAGACCTGGGCACGTCTCGGCTTCGAGACAGTGCCTTCAGGCGTGTGAGGGACGGCAGGTTTTAGACGGCGGCCAGGAGCCGGAGCTTGCCGTGGCTCGGGGAACCAGGCACGGCGGTGAACACCAGCAGCGTCTGGCACTGCTCCGGATCCAACAGCATCTCGGCGTACAGCTCCAGCTCCCCCAACTCGGGGTGCAGGTAGCGCTTGAGGTCGTGATGATGGGTCACTCCCACCTCGTGCAACCGCCAGATGTTCGCGAACTCGGAACTGACCTCCAGCAGCGCCGCGACAATCTCACCGGCCCTCCCTGTGGGATCCGCCGTGTAGGCGTCCCGGATCTCCGCGGCGAAGACCCTGCCCCGTATCGGATGGTCCTCGACGGGGTACAGGCCACGCACCCGCGGATCACCGGTGAACCAGCGGTAGACCAGGTAACGGGACATGCCCGAGTACTGGGTGTAGTCACCGAGCAGGGCGACCGCCGGGCGCGTCTGCAGCAACGCCTCGCCGAGCCGTGACAGCACGATCGCGGGCACGTCCGAGAGGCCCGCGACGATCCTCATCATCGTGGGGCCGATGTAGTCGTCCCGCAGGATCCGCCGCGGCGCCGGGATCCCGCCCAGGATGAAGAGGTGGTCACGCTCGCTCTGGTTGAGACGCAGCGCCCGGGCGAGCGCGACGAGCATCCGCTCCGACGGCGCCGGACCTCGCTGCTGCTCGATTCGGCTGTAGTAGTCGGCCGACATCCCGGCCAGCACCGCCACCTCCTCGCGCCGCAGCCCGCCGGTGCGGCGCCGCTGCCCGCGGGGAAGCCCGACATCCTCCGGCTGCAGCGCCTCACGACGCGCTCGGAGAAAATCCGCCAGCAACGCCCGATCCATCGTCCGGTCTCCTCTGTTCGACAGGACAATCTTGACGTGAACCGGGAACCGGATGAAGGGCAGTTCTCACCGCGGACAAGTTGTCCCTGGCTGACGAGCTCGTCTCCGTCGCCCGGCTCCTGGACACGCTGATTCACCTCTGAGCTGACCCCGGTTTCGTGGAGTCCCTGAAGCCAGGCTTATGATCCCGGCCCGCAGGAGAACCACGAGCAGTGCCAGCACCACGTAAATACCCGGACGAGCTGCGCGAGCGGGCCGTCCGCGAGGTCCGCACCACCGGTCGCCCGATCGTGCCTGTCGCCAAGGACCTGGGCATCCACAAGGAGGCCCTGCGCGGCTGGGTCCGCCGAGCCGAGGCGGACACCGGCGAGCGTGCTCAAACGCACGCACCTATCGATCCGGTTCGGAAAGCTCAACCACTGCACCCTGGACGAGAACAATCCCGTCGGCGCGAAGTGCCTCGAAGACGCCACCGTGCCCCCAGGACACCGAGGGCCACTCATCGACCGCTGCCAGCCCGCACGCTGCGGCTACAGCATCATCGCCCCAGAGCACCTGCCTATCTGGCAGGCCGAGCATGCCTCCCTGACCAAACTGCGGAGCCTCCCCGCACTCCCGGCGAACCGCAAAGCCCTGATCGACCAGCAGATCCGCGACGTCGAGATCGCGCTCACCAAGGCGGGAGAAGCATGACCGTCCCCACCCGGCCCGGTCTCTCCGCCACGGCCGAGAAGGCCCTTCGAGAGGCCATGGAACGGCTCTTCACTGGTCGGCCCGTCCGCACCGACGGCAAGCTCACCAAGCAGAACCTCTGGCGGGAGGCGGGCGTCAGCCGGGCCACGATGAACCGCGCAACCGCAGTGCTCGTCGACTGGGATAACCACGTCAGCCAGAGCGCGGCAAGCAAACACGACCAGGCCCAGGCCGCGGAGATCGCCCGCCTCCGCCGCCAACTGCGAGACAACCGACACGAGCGACAACGACTCCAGGACGAAGTCGACGCCGCCGCCACGGTCATCGCGGCCCTGCTCGCGGAGAACACTGCCCTCCGCGAGCAGATCGCCCAACGCTCAGCCGTCGTCATCCCGCTCGACCGATCACACGCCACACGCGAGTGAAAGTGGCTCGGAACCAGCCTGGGGCCGGCGGGCTGGCATGGTGAGGTGACGTGATCCATCCTGGTGGCGCCGACGCGCGAGATGGACGGTGATGTCGGCGGCCATCTCGACACTGTCCGGCAGTACCTGCATGATCTGGCTGAATACCTGCTCTCGCTCCGCGGTCGGCAAGACGAGATAAGCCGAGATGGTGGAGAGATGACCAACGTAGTCGGGAGCGCTCATCGTCACGCGCCGTTCGATCACGGACTGCTGAACGCCGGTGAACCACTCAGACTGTTGCAGCTCCGTACCCGGCCACTGCATCTCATGATCCGGAGGCGTCCCGTCAGGCGACGGAATCTCGTCACTCTCCAAGAATGGTGCTCGCGCCGCGCGGACAACTTCCTCCACATCCGGATCAGCCAGTCGAAATGGCCCGCCGCATGAGGCGAATACGCCACCCGGTTCCAGCAGCGCGGCCACGCGCGACCACCGGCCCTCCGGGTTCGTCCAATGCAGCGCGGCTGCCGCATAGACCAGTCCATACCGTTCAACCGGTCGCAAGTCCTCGAACGCGGCTTGCACCGTTCTGACGTTCGTCGGCACGTGCTTGCGCAGTTCGGCGAGCATGGCCCCGTCAGGATCGGTCGCGGTGACCATGACCCCTCGTTGAGCGAACAGGCGGGTTGCCTTGCCTGTCCCAGCACCGATCTCAAGGGCGGTCCGAACCGGGCGGCCCGCATAAGCCACGACCATGTCGAACAGCTCCACGGGATACCCCGGCCGGAACCGTTCGTATGCTTCCGCCACCACTCCGAAACTCAGCGCGCGCCCAGACATGCCCAGCATCCTGACACGAGCGGCCCCTGATAGGGCTATTTGAAAATGCCCACCCTGTACTCGGACACGGGACGAACCTGCTCGCCTCGTTTCCCCACTCGCTGCTCGCGGGCAGGTCGCGTTCCGTCTCACCCGTCTGAGTCCCAACCGACCGGCGGGGTGGTGATCGCATTGTCCGGCCGTGCTGGACGCAGCCACCATCGGCCTCTGCCTCAGCAGGAAAGAGGCACAAGGTCTGAAAGCTCGCCCCGACCGACGCTCTCTTACCAGGCACAACGGCTCTGTAGCGATCGTTAGTTCCCGACAGGGACGTGACGTTTCGCCCAGCCCGACGACCTGTCGCAGCACACCGTGACGGCCCCATACTCCAGGACCTGACGAACCGACGGATGAAGGAGCACGGTGAGCGCAGCAGCGGCAGCAGGGACCTGGAAGCTCGGGGACCTGGAGGTGAATCGCATCGGCTACGGCGCGATGCGGCTGACGGGCAACGGCATGATGGGCAACTCCGACGGCCCGCCGATCGACCGCGATGACGCCATCGGCCTGCTGCACAGCGCGTTCGAGCAGGGGGTCAACCACATCGACACGGCCGCCTTCTACTTCTCACCACTGCGGTCCGCGAACGAGCTCATCAACCGCGCCCTCTCGTCCTGGTCCGGCGATGTGGTCGTGGTGACCAAGGTCGGCCCGGGACGCGATCCCTCCGGCGAGTGGCTCGACACCGTTCGCCCCGACCAGTTGCGTGGCCAGGTCGAGGAGAACCTGCGCCAGCTCGGCCGGGACTGCCTGGACGTGGTGAACCTCCGCGCCGGCGGCCCTCGCACGGCCTCGATCGCCGAGCACTTCGGCGCCCTCGCCGAGCTACGCGAGGCCGGCCTGGTCCGGCACCTCGGGCTCTCCGCTGTCCTGCCTGAGCACGTGGTCGAGGCCCAGAAGATCGCGCCCGTGGTCTGCGTACAGAACTCCTACGGCCTGGACTGGCGCCGTGCCGACGAGAGGGGGCTGGTGGACCTGTGCGGGGAACAGGGCATCGCCTTCGTCCCGTTCTTCGCGGTCTCCGGCCTGCGGCGCGAGGCGGCCGCAGGCCGTGAGCACGATGCGCGGGTCCTCTCCGTCGCCGACGCCCACCATGCGACGCCGGCCCAGGTAAGGCTCGCCTGGACCCTCCACCGCGGTCCGCACCTGCTGGCCATTCCCGGCACCAGGAACCCGGCGCACCTCGCGGAGAACATCGCCGCCGGAAGTCTGCGCCTGGCCGAAGAGGAATTGGCTCTCCTCGCCAAGCCGGACGAGGGCACCGACTGAGACTCTGCTCGCGATGTTCAGTGAACGTCCCCACTCCGTTGAGAACCGAACCGAGTGGGGCGAGGAGTGCCCCTGGTCGTTTTCAGGAATCGCCATCACCCCTGCATGCTTGATCTTTTCTGGGGGCCCAGACGCGAGATGATGTCTCATGAGACACATCAAAGTCTGGAGAAGGACGGGTTCAGGGCCCTGGTCTCCGTCGACGCGGACGAGATCGGGGGCCTGCCGGTGGTTCTCGGCCGCCGTCTTCAGTGTGGCCAGCTCCGGCCCAGCAGACCGCGCGAGAGATGATGGGGATGGAATGACGGAACGTGAGGTCAGGAGTGTCCATGGCGAAGCGGGTGCACCGACCCCGTGAGGACGCGGAGTTCGATTTCATCCTCGGGATGAGCCGAGTTCCGGTCCTCGCATACTTCACCGGAACATGGCCCAAGGCAATCGAGCCCTGCCAGGCGATGGACCTCGTCGTCGGGGGAATCGCCGACGAATACACGGGCCGTCTGACGGCCGTCCGCACCGACATCACGCGTTGTCCGGCCGCGACCGAGCGCTTCGGGATCACCGGAGCGCCGTCGTACGTCCTGCTCCGGGAGGGAGAGGCGGTGGCGCACGGCGCGGGGCCTGTGACCGTCGCCGAGGTACGGAAGTTCCTGGACGCCCACCTCTGAGCAGCCGCTGCGGCACGCGGCCCGCGACGCCCGTCACGTCTGGTCTATGGGAGCTGCGCGGCCTGAGACACCTGGGGGCTCGGTCTACGGCTACCGTCCGCTTGGCCCGTCGTCACCGGATCCGGTCGAGCCGTACCCGCCACCGCACTCCTCTGAGACAGCGCCCACGGTCGAAGTACACGTCAGCCGGCCCGGAGACCGACCGCCAGTGTCAGCTCAAGGACCCGGTGTGGCGAGGCGAGATCCGGAAACAGCTCCCGCAGCTGCGACATCCGGTACCGGACTGTCTGGGGATGGACGAACAAGGCCGCCGCCACCTCGTCCCGTCTCCCCTGGTGCAGCAGCCACGCCCGCAACGTCTCCTCCAGCCGCTCCGCGGTCGCGACAGGCAAGGTCCGCAACGGTGCGAGGGCTCGGGCACGCAGGTCTGCGAACGCCTCCACGTCGGCGCTCAGCACCAGCTCGGGCAGGTGGTCCTCGGTGTCACGGATATCGGAGGAGAGGGAGCGCGCGCGTGCGGCTCGTGCGTACGAGGCGGACGCACGGGTCCATGGCCGCGCCGGGCCGACCACGGCGGTGCGGTCGGTCAGCCGCCGCAGGAGATGTGATCGGTCGGCATCGGGGACGAGCAGCACACCGGTGGCATCCGGCAGATCGTCGAGGACGAGGGTGCTCGGGTCGAGCGCGCGGTAGGCGGGCCGGGCCTGGACGGCGGGCAGCAGGACCGCGGTCAGCGAAACCGGAGGCTGCCATCCGGCCCGTTGAGCGGAGGCCAGCAGCACGTCCGGGCTCGCGCCGGCGAGGAGGTCGCGGGCCAGGTGTTCCAGGTGGCGCTCGTGGGCCCTGCCCCTGGCGGCCAGTTCGTCGGCGTGGCCCGCGGCGCTCGCGGCGGAGAGCTCGTCGATGTAGGCGAAGGTCAGCTCGGCGAACTTGGCGACCTCGGCGGCGGGCAGGCCTGCGGGTACGGCACCCGCTGCCAGGCATCGCCAGGCCACGCGCGCGCCGACGCGGTAGGCGCTGAGCAGGGCGTCCATCGAACGGCCGTCGCGCACCTCGCCGCGGCCCAGCTCGTAGGCCGCGTCACCCGCGTCGCCGCCTGTGGCGTTCCCGCTCGCGAGGTCCAGGTAGTGCCCCAGGGCGGTGCGGACGGCTCGGCGGATGGTGCCGCCCATGTGACCCGACAGGGCGTTGGCGTAGGGAGGGACCTCGTCGATGATCGCCTGGACGACTTCGTCGGCGGTGGTCTTCAGCGCGGCCCGGAGTGCTGTGACCGTCGTCTCATCGAGGGCCAGTTCGCTGACCCTCCTGATTGCATGGCTCACGTTTTTGTTCCCTGCGAACAATTCAGCCGACCAGATTTACGTCCTTCGGTCAGGACTTTACGCCCTGAGGCACAGCAAGCTGGAGTCATGACGAGTGCAGCCCTCCGCAGCAGGGCGTGGAAACTGCTGGAGATGGTCACGACGCCGCTGCTGCCGTCGGACTACCTCGACCTGGTCAGTCCGCTGCGTGCGGGCGCTGACCTGCGTGGGCGCATCGAGGCCGTGCACCCAGAGACGGCCGACGCCGCGACCGTCGTGATCAGGCCGGGACGGGGCTGGCGGGGCCACACAGCCGGTCAGTACGTGCGGGTCGGGGTCGACGTCGACGGGGTGCGCCTGTGGCGTGCCTACTCCCTCACCTCGCCGACGAACCGCAGGGACGGCCGCGTCACGATCACCGTGAAGGCGATCCCGGACGGCAAGGTCAGCAACCACCTGGTCCGCCGGGCGAAACCGGGCACGCTGATCCAGCTCGACCAGCCGACCGGCGACTTCGTGCTGCCGCAGGCCAAGCCCGCCAAGGTGCTGTACCTGACGGCCGGCAGCGGCATCACGCCCGTCATGGGCATGCTGCGCGACATCGAGTTCGACGACGCCGTCATGGTCCACTGCGCTCCACAGCCGCAGGACGTGATCTTCCGCAACGAACTGCACGGCCTGGTCGCGGACAAGAAGCTGCGGCTCACCGAGGTGCACACCGACACGGACGGCATGCTCGACATCGCCCGTCTCGACGAACTCGTGCCCGACTGGGCCGAGCGCGAGACCTGGGCTTGCGGGCCCGCGGGTCTGCTCGACGCCGCCGAAGAGCACTGGACCGAGCACGGCGTCGAAGCGCGCCTGCATACCGAACGCTTCCGCCCCAGCATCGTCGTCGCCGGCGACGGTGGCGAGGTCACCTTCAGCGCCACCGGCAAGACCGTCGACGCGGACGGCGCCACGCCGTTGCTGGACGTCGGCGAGGAGGCTGGCGTGCTCATGCCGTCCGGGTGCCGCATGGGGATCTGCTTCGGTTGCGTCACGCCGCTCAAGGCGGGCGCCGTCCGCGACCTGCGCACCGGCGAGATCACCGAGGCCGAGCCGGGCGTCCTCATCCAGACCTGCGTGTCCGCCGCTGCGGGCCCCTGCGACATCGAACGGTAGGAGCATCTTGACCGCCATCGACCCCACCGCCCACCTGACCGCGGAGCAGATCGAGGAGCTCGGCCGCGAGCTGGACGCGATCCGCGACGAGGTGATCGCCGGCCGCGGCGAGAAGGACGCCGCCTACATCCGCAAGGTCATCTCGGCGCAGCGCAAGCTCGAGCTGGTCAGCAGGGGCGTGCTGCTGTTCTCGTTCTTCCCGCCCGCGTGGCTGATCGGCACCGCTGGGCTGTCCGTGGCGAAGATCATGGACAACATGGAGATCGGCCACAACATCCTGCACGGCCAGTGGGACTGGATGCGGGACCCGAAGATCCACTCCACCACCTGGGACTGGGATCACGTCTCGCCTGCCGAGCAGTGGAAACACTCGCACAACGAGCTGCACCACACGTACACCAACGTGATCGGCAAGGACAACGACCTCGGCTACGGCATCATGCGCGTCGACGAGGACCAGAAGTGGCACCCGTTCCACCTCGGCCAGCCGCTGTGGAACTTCCTCAACGCCTGCTTCTTCGAGTACGGCATCGCAGCGTACGACCTGGAGCTCGGCAAGAACCTGAACAAGCGCCGCCGCAAGAACCCGGAGTTCCGCGCGCGGGCCAGGGCCGTGGGCCGCAAGATCCGCAAGCAGGTGCTCAAGGACTACGTGATCCACCCGCTGCTGTCGGGCCCGTCGTTCCTCACCACCCTCGCCGCCACGTTCACCGCGAACCTGGTCCGCAACATCTGGACCCACTCGGTGATCATGTGCGGGCACTTCCCCGAGGGCGTGCAGGTCTTCGAGCGCCGGTCGATCAGGGGCGAGACGCGCGGTCAGTGGTACCTGCGCCAGATGATGGGCTCGGCGAACATCAGCGGCAGCAAGGCCATGCACTTCATGACCGGCAACCTCTCGCACCAGATCGAGCACCACCTGTTCCCGGACCTGCCGAGCAACCGGTACGCCGAGGTCGCGGTGAAGGTGCGCGCGCTGTTCGAGAAGTACGAGCTGCAGTACGTTACCGGCCCGCTGCCCAAGCAGGTGTTCTCCGCCTGGCACAAGGTCGTCCGGCTCTCGCTGCCGAACAAGAAGCCCGAGGTCACCACGCCGGACCGCGAGCAGGAGCTCATCGCCGCCTGATTCCGGGGGCGTCAGACGCAGGTCGAACGCTGTCAGAGTCGGCTGGCGGGGTTCGGAAGACTTCAGCCATGCCATGCCATGCCATAGCGGGACGGGGCCCCTTCCCGAGATGGCATTAGGCCCAGCCGTACGCAGGCCGACCGGTCGGCCCCAGCGGTCCATGCCGACGCGTGCGGCAAGGTGGGGGGGCGCTCCGGCCGTCGGCCCGGCGTCGGACGAGCGGTCCATGAATCGGCCCCGTACCGTCGGACAGGCCTAGAGGCGGACGAGAGCAGCCGCGACGCGGACCTCCAGGGGCAACGGGGTGTCACTGAAGCAGCGCAGCAGCTCTTTTCGGTGCTCGTCCTCGGCCCGGAAGTGGCCCGGGAGTCGGGCGGCTGAGTGCTCGATGACCAGATCGGGCGGGCAGAGGCGTCGTGCAGTGCTCCAGCGGAGGAAGGGGATGGAACGGGAGCGCAGGGTTGGCCGGCCGATCGCCCAGGTGTCCGGATGCCGCTGCTGGAGCTGGGAGAGACTCAGGTGCTGGGTGTCGAGCCAGTTCAGGAAGTTGATGGCGGCGAGGACCGCGGCGAGGACGTTGCCGAATACCCCCTCGCCGCGATCAAGGATCTGGCGGAAGGGGCCGCTGGACCCTGAATCCCCGCACTGCCACCTCATGCTGCCCGTAGTCGGCGGAGCCTCCTCCAGCAGATCAGCGCGGAGCCGAGGGTGAGGAAGGCTTCATGGATGCCGTCGCGGATCTCCCAGCGGATCCGCAGGCGGCGGAACCAGGGCAGATGGGTGGCGCGCGCTCCACAACCCAGCATTGGGTGCCGACGCCGGAGCCGTGCTCGGCGCCGCGACGGGCGGTCAGCGGATTCACGCCGAGATCCAGGTCACGCCCGACCGAAGCCGAGTTCCTGCGGCAGACACTCCCCGGTGATCCCGGTATGCGGCCACGCCCGGTCGGTGATGCCGGTGGCCTTCACGGTGTTCTGCTCCAGCTGGCGGCGGAGGCGACGAGACCGGAGGAGAGACCCCCGGTGGCGTCGGCCACCTTGAGACTTCGCGGTTCGTCAGTGCATACGACTCCCCCAGCGGGACGGCGTCGCGTGCTGATCCTGGTCAGGCAGAGGCGAAAGCCTCCTCGGGGACGTCGTCGAGGACGAATCCGTTGTCGAGCCGGACGCGCACCGTGACGCGGAGCATGCGCCGCTGATAGGCGGCCCACTGCTCTTCCAAAGCCCTCACCTGCTCCTCCAGTTGCCTTCTGCTCCCCGGCGGCATCTGATGGCCGAAGTCGTCGAGGAGCGACTTGAGGCGCAGGTACTCGCGGACCTCGTGGCTCTGCTGCCGGTGATGCTCGTCCACCCGCTCGACAGTGCCTTCGACGCCTGCCGCCAGGGCCACCGAGGCGACGAAGGCACCCGTTTCCTCCGGGGGCTCCTCGGCCGGGATCACCGACCCGGCCAACCGGAGGTCCGCCGCCAGCCGCACCCGTTGGCCCACGTTCAGCATCATCGGTCCTTCGCATTCCTCGTCAGTGCGAGCCGGTAGGCGGGGTCCTGTCAGGCGTGCGTACCGGCGAGGACAGGATCATCCCACCCCGGCCTCCGGTCCCGCACGGTCGAAGCTCCTCGTCGACCGTTGCCCGCACACCCTGCGACGGGCAGACAGAAGCCGAGCCGGTCTGCCGAACCCGGCGAGTGCGGCCCGGGGCCCGCCGAAGGAGGCCGGTCGGCGCAGGTGTCCGTGCGCCGGGCCATCGGGCCACCGGACCGCGAGATCCCCTGGAGCCATTACTTGGCTAGCCACATATTCGGTGATACTTTTATGTGGCTAGCCACAGAAGTGGTCGGCGCAGCATTCTTCCTGAGGAGACCATCGTGATGAAGGCCATCGTTTTCGACACGTTCGGCGGTACCGAGGTTCTGCACGAGGCGGAGATCGACGTTCCTCAGCCCGGCTTCGGCCAGGTCCGTGTGCGTGTACAGGCTGTCGGCGTCAATCCGGTGGACGGCAAGATCCGCTCCGGTGTCATGGAGGCCGTCTTCCCCACCACGCTGCCCGCCGTCCCCGGCGGGGAGATCGCCGGCGTGGTCGACGCCGTCGGCGAGGGCGTCGACCACCTGAAGACGGGGGACGAGGTCCTGGGCTGGTCGGACACCGGCTCCTACGCCCAGTACGCTCTGGCATCCGCGGCCGTCCTCGCGCCGAAGCCGGCCGGCCTGGACTGGACCCACGCCGCCGCTCTGCCCGTGGCGAGTGATGGCGCCGAACGCGTGCTGGACCTGCTCGGCGTCACCTCGGGTGAGACGCTGCTGATCCATGGAGCGTCCGGCGCGCTCGGCACCATCGCCGTCCAGCTCGCCGTCGCACGCGGGGCCCGCGTCATCGGCACGGCCGGAGCCGCCAACCAGGAGTACGTCACCTCGCTCGGCGCGACCGCGCTGGTCTACGGGGACAACCTGGTCCAGCGGGTCCGCGAGCTCGCCCCCCAAGGGGTGGACGCCGTCTTCGACGCCGCGGGCAAGGGTGCACTGGAGGACTCCATCACCCTGCGCGGCGGCACCGACCGGATCGTCACCACCGCCGACTTCCGCGCCCGCGAGCTCGGCGTCGTCTTCGCCGAGGGCCCGCAGCGCCGCTCCGCCGCGCGGCTGACCGAACTGGCCCGACAGGTCGCCGACGGCACACTGGTGACCACGATCAGCGCCACCTACCCGCTGACTGAAGCCGCCAAGGCACAGCAAGCCAGCGATGCCGGCCACAACCGCGGCAAGATCGTCCTCACCGTCGACTGACCGGTCGCCTTCAACTCTTCAGGCCAGGGAGTAAATAATGTCCGACATCACCGCTTCGGAACTGCCCCACGCGGCGCGCGACGGGCGTCTGAGCTATGCCGTCTTCCAACTCGCCCGCGCCCACCGCGGCCACGCCGCCGCCATGTTGCGCGCCCTGAACCTGCACCCGGGACAGGAACTGCTGCTGATGCAGCTCTTCGACCGCGACGGCCAGACACAGGGAGAACTGCTGGAGCGTGCGGGCCTCGACCACTCCACCGTCTCCAAATCACTGCGCCGCATGCAGGAAGCCGGACTGCTCACCCGGGAGCCCGCCCCCCACGACCGGCGGGTCATGGTGGTCAGCCTCACCGACGCCGGCCGCGCCCTGCAGGAACCCATCGCCGACATGTGGCGGACCCTGGAACAGATTTCCGTGCGCGATCTGACCCCCGACCAGGTCGACATGTTCACCATGTGTGCGCACACCATCGAGAAATCCGTCAGGGGCCACGGCCGGCAGACACCCGCCGGGTAGTCAGGAGCCGTCCCCGCTGATCGCCGCAGGACGGACTCGCGCACAGCCGACGGTGGCACGACCGTCGCAGCGCGAGTCCTCGCCGGGGCCGTCCGGCCCCACCTGTTCCGCCTGCCCTACCTGTTCTGGCTGTTCCGCCTCGCTCAGGAGACCGGCTCAGGAAACCGGCTCAGGAACTTCTCCAGGCCTGACCGGCACAATCTCGACGCGGGTACAGCCCACGGCTTTCAGTTCGGTGCGGCGGTGCTTCGCGGACCGCTTGTCGTACCTGCCGGCGGACGCCTGTGGGGTGCCGTCCGGGTCGGTCCACAGGAGGCCGTAGTTCTGCATCACGCTCGTCATGGGGACCATCACTTCCCCTCCCCCGACGCCCGTAAGCACGCCGCGAGTCGGCCGTGAACGATCCCACGCATCGGCATCGGCATCTTCGTGTTTCTTCAGCGTCATGACGGTGTGCATCGCGCTGCCGGCCGCGCTGATCCCGACGGTGAAGGGCCCTGACGTGAGGCCCGGGGGGCATCGGGTCGGCCGGAATCCTCGGTCGGCCCGGGGCCCTGTTGTGTCAGGTCACGGCCGAACCCTCGTCCAGCGCCGCGACGCTTGCCGTGCCAGCAGTGGCAAAACGCTCGTGACCGGTCTGCCACGCGCCGACGCGTGCGAGGGTGAGCACGGCGGTCACGGCCAGGACGACGACGGCTCCCGAGAGCAGGAAGGCGTTCTCGACTCCGGCGAGGGTGATGGCGGGGAAGTACGAGCGCACCGCATAGGAGAACGCCTCGATCTCCCGCTTCAGCGGCAGGACAGCCTGCGCACCGCACGCACCCAGCCGTGCTCGACGGGGTGGTGCTCGGCCTCGAGCGCCGAGCTGGACACCTTGTGCAGCCAGAACCCATAGGCGACCGACTCCATCTGTTCCTACGACAGCGACGCACATACCGGATTCGCCCCCGGCCCCGCACCCGCACCGCCACTCCGCCCGCGGGCGGCGCCTGCAGCGGGCCGTCGAGGGCAAAATGCCTTCATGAGCCAACAACCAGATGAGGTGCGCGAAGCCATCGAAGGCGAGCTGCGTCTCATGGACCCAAGCGTTCGCAGGTCACGCTCGCTTGCCCTTCAGCTACTGGACCCGGACTTCATCGAGGTCGGCGCTTCGGGGCGACGGTGGACGTATGACGAGATGCTCGCCGCGCTGCCCGAGATGGATGGTGCGGCAGAGAGCGGCCCGCGCTACGAGGCCTCCAAGTTCACCGGTGTCCTCCTGGCCCCCGGGCTGGTGCACCTCACCTACGAAACCACGCTGGATGGAAGCCGGGCACGGCGCAGTTCGCTCTGGCGCAAGCAGGGCGCCGACGCGACCTGGCAGATGTACTACCACCAGGCCACGCCCCTCCCGCCTGCCGGCGTGTAACTGCAAGTCTCGGACGGCGATCGGACGGCGATCGTTCGTTCCCAGTGCTGAACAGCACAGTCGGAGGACTGGGACCTGTGACGATCCGGATTGGCGGCCGCTCTCTCAGCGCTGCGGCCGCCACCCGGCACTGCCCTCGTCCGGAGAACCCTCGACCTCACCGAACCTGCGCACCCAACGGGTGAAACCCGGCGTTCTCACCAGCCGTACTGTTGGTGTCGATGTCCGATGATCCCTCGGTCGTCGAGGGGCGTGCGGTCGGGGGCGGCCGGATCATCCTGCCGCTGAGTGCCTGGAGCGCGACAAGTCAACCGCCTGACTGCGCCGGACCCGCCGTCACCCCAAGTCCCCCAGAGAAAGGCTCCCACAATGAACTCGTCGGATCACGTCACATATGGACCCGCTCCGGTCGACCACCGCGCCGCGGTCGCGGCGGAGACCGCCCGGTTCGTCGCCGGCCTCAAGGACGCCGACCTGACGACCGCCGTGCCGAGCTGCCCCGGTTGGACACTGGCGGACCTGGTCAAGCACACCGGGAGCGTCCAGCGTTGGTTCTCGGGGCTTCTGCACGCGCGCGTCCAGGAGCCGCCGCGCACGCGGGACGTGGACCTGCGGCTCCCGGAGCGGCAGGAGGATTACCCCGACTGGCTGGCCGACAGTGCGACCGTGGCCGCGCAGGCCTTCGCGGCAACCGACCCGGACCTGCCCATGTGGGCATGGGGCGTCGATCAGCACGCCCGCTTCTGGGCACGCCGGATGCTGTTCGAGACCCTGTTGCATCGGGTCGACGCCGAACTGGCCCTGGGCCGCCCGGCCACCGTCGACCGGCCGCTGGCGGTCGACGGGATCGACGAGTTCCTCGTCAATCTCCCGTTCGCCACTCCCTTCGCGCCCAACGTCGCCAAACTGCGCGGCCCCGACCAGACCATCCGTTTCAACGCGACCGACGGTGAGGGATCCTGGTTCGTCCGCCTGCGGTCCGACGGCTTCGGGCTCGACGCGAACGCCGGTGATGCCGAAGCCGCCGACGCGACCGTTCATGGAACCGCGGCCGATCTGTTGCTGCTCGTCTACGGCCGATTGCACCACAGTGCGGCGGTCTTCACACAGGACGGCGACAAGGACCTGCTGACTCGCTGGTTCGCCAACTCCGCGTTCTAGAGCTGGGTGACGTCCGGTCGATCGGCTGCTTGCTGGGCAGTAGTCGCCGGAGCCGCTCTCCGGTAACGTACCGACTGGACGGTACAGTCGACGCGTCCGATGCACCGTCGTGTGCTCGATGAACACCACCGTTTCATCCGCCACAGGACGGAGAGCCGCTGATGACGCATGACACGGACCGCGACAACCTCGCCCTCGCGCGCGAGACCTGGAGAACTCTCGAGCCCTACCACGGGGCCGTCTACTTCTCGCCCGAAGCCGCCGCCCAGTACGACGAGTTGGGCGTGGACGCCAGGACGGGGTACTTCGCGTCCCGCTCGGCCGCGCTCGGCGCGGCTTCGGCGGACCTGGTGATCGCCACGTTCTACAACTTCAATCCGCAACTGGTGCGCCGGGCCATACCCGCGGCGTGGGATGTCGCCACGCCGCAGCGGTTCGCCGCTGCCCGGCTCACAGGGATCGATGCCACGCTCCGCCGCATCCTCGGCGCGGAGGTGTCCTCACCGGAGATGGCGCGTGCGGCGGAACTCGCCCGAGCCGCGGCTGAAGTGACGGTGGGTCACCCGCAGGGCCGCCCCCTGTTCGCCGCGCACGCCGCACTGCCGTGGCCGAGCGCACCCCACCTCGTGCTCTGGCATGCGCAGACTCTCCTGAGGGAGTTTCGTGGCGACGGTCACGTGGGGGCACTGCTGACCGCCGGACTGAGCGGGATCGAGTCTCTCGTCACGCATGCCGCCGCGGGCGACGTCGACGCAGAGGTGCTGCGCGGTTCGCGGGCATGGACGCCGCATCAGTGGGGCGAGGCGGCGCAGAACCTGCGTGAGCGTGGGTGGCTCGACGACGGGCCGCACTTGGCGCTGTCCGAGGACGGTGCGCGGCGCAGGGCGGAGATCGAGCACACCACCGACAGACTGGCCGCCCTCCCCTACCTCACGCTCGGCCCTACATGCTGCGCCGAACTGAGCTCATTGGTCAGGCCGTTCAGCCTTGCGGTGGCCAAGGAGCTCCTACCGTGGGCAGTCGGCCGCCTGAGCGCGGAAAGCGCTTAGCTTGTCGTGCAACGTCCGGTGCCGAACAGGGCTCGAACTTGTCCGGCGCTTTCCCAGTTGTTCGCTGCGGATCTGACCGACCCGAAGAGTCTCTTGCCCGCATTCGACGGAGTCGGACAGGTGTTTCTGTACGCCCACCACGAGGGCGTGCACGGTGTGATCGCAGCTGCCCGCACCGCTGGTGTTGAGCGGATCGTTTTGATGTCGTCCGGCAGCGTGATCCACCCCTCGTCACGCGGGAACGCGATAACCGAAGAGCACCGGGAGGTGGAGGAGGCGTTTCGGGCGGCATCGGATCTGATGGTGGTGCCGATCCGGCCCCTGGTGCTCGCGACGAACGCGCTCGGTTGGGCATCTCCGATCAAGACTTCGGGAACGCGACATCGCTGCGGTTGCCGTCGCAGCGCTGCTCGGCAACGACGACGCCACCGGTCTCCTGACCGCCCGGCACGAATCTCCCAGCGCGACCAGGCCCACGCCATCGCCGATGCCACCGGCCGGGACATAGCGGTCGACGGGCTCACGCGCGAGGCTGCTCTGGCGCGGTTCGCTCGGTTCATGCAACCGGTCGAGGCGGAAGCCGTCTTGCAGTTTCTCGATGACGCCGCTGCAGGGAATTCGCCCGCGACGGACACCCTCGAAGGGATCCTGGGCCGCCCGGCTTCGGGGTTCGATGTGTGGGCTGCGGACCACGCTGCGGACTTCTCCGTCAGCTGAGCCGACGCGACGCCGAGAAAGGCAACATGCCGAAGGCGCAACGGGGACATTTGCCCTGACGTCGCCCACATCCTGACAGTGGCGGAATCCTGGCGTGCGGTCGGCCGGACATCCGGCCGACCGCACGCTTGTGCCGCCGTGGACCGCAGCGACCGCCCGAACACGGTGAGGCGGACCGAGGTCTGCCTGGGCCCGACTTCGAACACCCGGGCTTCGGTCGAAGGCTCCTCGAAGCCCGGGCGACGGCCGGCGAACCGGGGCACGGTGGATCCCGCGGAGCTGCTGCATGAAGTGGGTCGTCATCCGTTCATCCGATGACGTCATGCGAGCGGTGCGTCCGGGCAGCGATCCGGTCAGCCGGCCCACCGGGAGTCGAGGGCGATGGCCTGCAGGCGGTCGAGCGTGAGCGGGGGCTGCGGTCGCGTCACCGGGCCGCTCTCGGCGTAGGAGTTCACTTCCTGCACGATGACCCGGCGGCCGTCGGGGTGGAGGGTGTCGACCAGCCACACCACGGCGGAGCCGCCCTTCTCCGATGCCCGCTTGGCCCGCTTCACCTGGGTGCCGTCGGCCAGGGTCAGGGCCTGGCATTCGATGTACTCGCCGTCGCAGCCCATACGTCCTTCGAGGACGTCGCCCATGTTGTCCTGGGCGTTCACCCCGATCATGCTCTTTCCGTGGCCGTCGTCCCAGACCAGCGCGCCGTAGCCGTCCTGGCTCTGCTGGTCGTAGATCTTCCCGCCCTTGGGCAGCAGGGACTTCAGCACCCGGATCATCTGTCGGCCGGACAGCGACGCGTCCGAGTCCGAGAGCGCGATGGACGGGGACGAGGTCCTGGCCCCGGCGTTGGCGGTCCGCGCTTCGGCGGCTGAGGCCTGCGCCGCCGCACCGAGCCCGAGAGCCAGGACGAGGCCGGCGGCGACGGCCACGCTGCGGCCCGGACGACGGCGGGCGGGAGTGCTGCTGTTCATGGGGTGACTTCCTTCTCTGAATCCGAACGCGGGTGATCCCTGCGTCGCGGGACGGCGCGTGGTGCGAGGCGCCGAACACGACCCGGGCACAGAGGTGTGCCGGTGAACAGGCGCAGGGTGGTTGTTCCGTCCACCGGCCCGGCGGTCGTGCCGTCTCGGCCGGTGCGACATCCACAGACTCCAGGAGACCGGGGGTCCCCGCCAACAGTTGCCGCCGCAGTCGGGACGGCGGGACCATCCCACCCCTGTTGACCTGGGGAAACAGGAGCCCCTGGGATGCCGTTCCGGGACGCGTGGACCACTCGCGCCGTGTCGGTCGGTCCTCGGACGCGGCCGGCATCACTCGTCAGCCGCCCGTCTCCGCCCTGTCGTCGACAGTGGTCATGGGGGACCCAGCCGGCGGGTCTGCGGCACCAGTAGTGAGGCAGTCCCTTGATGCTGGTGGTACGGAACGGGCCGATCCGTCGCGCCGATCCGTCAGTCGGCCGGGTAGAACTGGGCGTACCAGCGGCGCAGCGCCTTGATGCCCTTCTCGTGCGGCAGCAGGACGGGGCGCGCCTGGTGGACCTTGTGGTCCCAGATCCCGACCTCCTCGCGCACCTCCCCCAAAGCCTCCCTGCGGAAGACCACTTTGGCGAGGGGCGTCAGAAACGGCAGCCGGGCCGGTTTGCGGATGTAGTACAGCATCCGCAGTTCGCTGGTGCGGTCGTCGACAGGCGTGCTGAGGGCGATGGCGGTCACGGACAGGACGGGACCGTGGGTACGCACCACCATGACGCCGGGCCCGTACATGAACGCGTCGAAGGTGTTGTCGACGACCCGGCCGAGGACGCGGCGGGAGATGCGGCCGCGGGCCTCGGCGAACGGACCGTCCGTCCGCCAGTCCTGGACCGGGGGTTCGCTCTGGCCGTGGATGAAGTGGAAATGGGACTCGTCGACGATGTTCTCGCGCATCTCCTGAATGTGGACGCGTGCCCGGCAGGTGTCGTCGATGGGCGCGGCGAACTCCTTCGCCCCCGCCTCGGGGATCTCCGGCACCTCCCACGACGGCTCGCCCGGCCCGGCGTGCACGAAGACGAGCCCGCTGTGCTCGCGGACGGGGAACCCGCCGAGGGAGACCTTGGGGGTGTGCACCGCGAACGGGGCCTCCACGCACCGGCCGTCGGGGCCGAACCGCCACCCGTGGAAGGGGCACTCCACCGTGCCGTCCACGACCTTGCCGCCCGCGCCGAGATGAGCGCCGTAGTGCGGGCAGTGCGCGTCCCGTACGGCTGCCCGGCCGTCGGCTCCCCGGAAGGCGATGAGCGCCCGCCCGAAGTAGTGCAGGCTGACCACCTTGCCCGGTCGCAGTTCACGGCTGCGCAGCACCGCGTACCAGCCGTAGGGCACGGTCGGCATCGGATACTGGTCGGCCCGGGGATCGCGCGGCAGGGCGGCCAAGTTGTCATGACTGCGACGTAAAGGCATGCGCAGATGCTAGCCGTCCGATCATTCCCCTCGTCGCCCCGAGGGCCCTCAGGCAGACACGGGACGTCCGCAACAGGCCTGGTCAGGGAACGGTGGGCCCCTCGCGAAGAGGGCACCAAGCGCCCTCGTCAAGCAGGCTGCTCCTGCCATCCGGGGGCCCTTTTCAGCCGTTTGCCCCCAGCGCGCCGTTGCGCGGCCGTGCCGGGCCGCCCCACCTCTATGCTTCTACAGCAATGTAGAAGTGGGCCGGCGGCCGGCATCGTTCCCCAGGGTGCGGCGCCGCACCCCGCCCGGCACCACAAGTGACACGCACGTAAAGGAGTGAACGCCCCGATGGTGTTCAAACGGCTGCTCGGCTCGCTCGGTGTGGGCGGGCCCACGGTGGACACGGTCCTCGACCTCGGCCCAGCCCTTCCCGGTGGCGCCCTGTCGGGACAGGTCCACCTCAAGGGCGGCAACGCCGACTTCGACATCGACCTCATCACCCTCGAACTCGTCGCCCGCGTCGAAGCGGAGCACGAGGACGGGGAGAACGAAGGCGACGTCGTCTTCGAGAGGTTCACCGTCGGCGGCGGCTTCCGCCTGGGCGAGGGCGAGTACCGCAGCGTCCCGTTCCGCATCAGCCTGCCGTGGGAGAGCCCGGTCACCGAACTGCACGGGCAGCCGCTGGGCATCGTGCTCGGCGTCCGCACCGAGCTGGCGGTCGCCGGGGCGAAGGACAAGGGCGACCTGGATCCGCTCGCGATCGGTCCGCTGCCCGCCCAGGAGGCGATCCTGGAGGCTCTGGGGCAGTTGGGGTTCGCGTTCAGGTCCGCCGACCTGGAACTCGGCCACATCGGCGGCACCGGCCAGCAACTGCCTTTCTACCAGGAGATCGAGCTCACTCCCGCCCCGCCGTACGCGCACCGACTCAACGAGCTGGAGGTCACCTTCCTCGCCCACCCCGGCGGGCTGGAGGTCGTGCTGGAGGCCGACAAGCGCGGCGGCATGTTCACGGCCGGCCATGACGCGCTCACCCGCTTCACCGTCCCCCACGGTGCCGCCGAGGACTGGAACACGCTGGTCGACGGCTGGATCCGGCAGCTCGTGGAACGCCGCGCCTCCTACGGTGCGCACGCCTCCTACGGCCACGGGGACCCGTACGCGGACCACGGCCACGACGCCCACCACAGCCACGACGACCATCACGGCACGCACCACCGCTCCGGGTCGGGCATGGGCACCGCCGTCGCGGCCGGCGCCGCGGGCCTGGCGGTCGGTGTCGTCGGCGGCATCGTCGCGGCCGAAGTCGTCGACGAGGTCGGCGACTTCTTCGACGACGAAGACGAGGACGAGGACGAGGGAGAAGACTGAGGCGGAAGTCTGAGGCGGCATGACCGCCACTCACCGGCTTCTGCACACCTGTACATGATCGGGAGGCCGGGAGACACGCCGGCCCGGCGATGCGCGCGCTCGGCGCGGATGCAGTCGGTGCCATCGACGCGTCCGAGCGGGAGCGCGTGGCCCGGCCGCTCATCGCGGTCGACGAGGTGCCGCACAACTTCGACGCCCACGACCTGCGCCGCCGTTTCGACGGCACCCCCCGCCGAGCCGACCTCCGACCTCGCGTCGTGAGCCGTGCCGCCGACCACGGCGCGGCTCACTCGCTTCACAGCGGGACGGTCGCCTTCAGCACCTTCCTCGGCGGCTGGCTGTGGGCGACCGTCCTCCACGGTTCCGTCCAGCGGGAGACCTGCCCGGCACAGCGCGGCTCCCGGCCGGCGCCGGGACCGTCGCGCCGCCGGACCGGTCGACGGGGGTCGCCGGGGGCACTGTTCGACGGGGTCGCCGCCGGCGCAGCAGGCGCTGCGCGAACCGGATTCCGAGCGAGGTTGAAGCGGCCGGAATTCGCCCGGCGAGCCCTCCTGTCTTCACCGGGTGTCCGTCCCTTCTGCCTTCGCTTTTCTTTCGCCTTCCTTTCACTTTCGGTCTCACCCTTTCACTGCCACTTCACTTCTCTTTCACCGCACATCCACATCCGGACGTACAGGGATCGCATCCCGCCAATGGACACCTGATCCATTCCTGACAGGTGATCACTCCCCTTAGATCGCCTCATCCGCCCCGCGTTCACCGGGAACCACCGAGGAACCGCACAGGCGGCGGGCCGTCAAAGGGGGAACACAGGCGTGGCGATCAAACGGAGGACGATCTTCGTCATAGGCGCTGCGAGCGCCGCTCTCGTCGCGGGGACCACCGTCGTCCAGGCGGCGTTGACGGACAACATGTACCCGACCGGCAACTACAGCCCCACCTGCCGGGACGGCGACATGGGCGACACGTTCTGCCAGACCGACAACAGGACGCTGACGGTCTACCGCGAAGGCAGCCTGAGCTCCGCGGAGAAGAACACCATTTCCCGGGCCGTGAAGGACTACTACGGTCCGACCGACCTGGTGGTGAAGATCGAGTCGTCGGGCACGTACAGGGGCGACTCCGAGACGGACATCGTGTACAAGGCCAAGACGCTGGCGCGCGGGAAGATCGGCATCACCTGGTGCGACGACGCGGTCACGTCCCGCAAGTGCGATCAGCACTACGTCGCCTTCAACAAGGACCACACCGGAATCGGCTCCGTGAACAAGTCGGACGCCTGCCATGAGACCGGCCACGCGGTCGGCCTGACGCACGGGCCCAACGCGAGTCCCGCCCTCGGTCTGTACGACGACCGCCTGGGCTGCATGTCCTACAACGACGTCTACCGGCTCGGCGCGAACAACAAAGAGAACATCAACGCGACTTACTGAGACCGACCAGGAACGCAGGGGGAATTCCGTGGCAATGTCCACAAGAGGGAAAATCACCGGGACCGTGCTCGGCGCCGCCGTGGCCGCGTCCCTGACCGGCGCGGCCCTGCTCGGGCCGTTCGGCGGCGCCTCGCACGGCGACGCCGCGTCAGCCTCCGCCGGACGCGGCGACCTGATCATCGCCGAGTCGAAGGACGGCATCCCGTCCGCCACCGCCACCGACTGGGTGTCCTACGGCGACCAGGCGGCCGTCGTCCACGTGACGGCCGAGCACGAGGGCGAGGCGGACAGCGAGGAGATCGCGGCCGGCGAAGGTTACCTGTCCCGGACGGTCGACCTGCAGGTCAAGGAGCGTGTGTGGTCGCGTTCCGGCGCAACCGCGCTGCCCGCCACCCTGACGATCGTCGCCGACGGCTGGTCGTTCAAGGGCGACGCCAAGACGCGGGTGGGCTCCGCCGAAGCCTCCCGGCTGGAGGTCGGACACGACTACCTGGTCTCGTTCGCGCACTACGCCGACGGCGAGTGGGCGACGATCGGCACCGGCGCCATCCTGCCGTACGACAGCGGCGAGGTGGGACAGGGCGAGTACGAGGGTTCCACGGTGACCGCGGCCGCCTACCGCGCCAAGATGCGGGCGAAGCTGGTCACAGGCGCGGAAGAGCCTCTGGCCTACCGGGCCAGCACCAGCGCCGCGTCCAGCGTCAAGACCTTCCTGACGAGCGCGACGCCGGACGCCACTGCCGCCGCGAACTACAACCTGGACGCGGCCGCCCGGGCCAAGTGGGTCGCCAAGGCCGCGGCGGCGGCAGCGGCGGCCGCCGACACGTTCTGCAAGGTGGCGGCCCCGCTCGCCACCGATGCCGGGAGCACCTACACCCGTGGCGAGCTCTCCGACGTCGTCTCGGACCTCGCCGGGCTCACGGACAACTTCGGCGACAAGGCCCTCCTGATCGCGTACGCCGGGCAGCTCAACGCGAGTGCGGACCCGGCGGCGTGGACCAGCCGTGGGGCCGCGACGGTCCGTGTCGAACGCGCCTGCTCCATCGACGTCGACCTCCTGCCGAACGACGTCGAGGACGCGGAGTGACACGGGCACGGTGAGAACCCGGTGACCACGGCGGGGTGGGCACGGCGGCGGCTGCGGTGGGTCCGGGCGTTCGGATCCACCGCAGCCGCATGAACGAACAGGGTTCCCGCGGCGTCATAGTCGCGGCGGCGCGAAAGGGCGCCGCCATCAAGACCGTTGAGCCGAACAAGGGGGATTCTCGTGACCCTGACCACCCACACGAAGGTCACGGGGGCCGTGCTCGCCGCGGCCCTCGCCGGTTCCGCCGCCCTGGTGTCGTCGACGCACGACGACCGGACCGTCGACGACCGGACCGTCGACGACCGGACCGGCGCCGGCCGGGCCGCCGCCGAGCAGCGCGGCTCCGGACAAGGCGGCACGGGACGAGTCAGCCTGCCCGGGACGAAGGAGGGCATCCCCTCCCGCACCGCGACCGACTGGGTGTCCTACGGCGACCAGGTCGCGGTCGTGCGCGTACTGGCGGAGCACGAGCGGCCCGACCCGGAGACGCAGGACGAGGCAGCCGGCGCCGGGACCTACGTGCCGCGCACGGTCGATCTGCGCGTCACCGACCGCCTGTGGGCGCGGCCCGCGGCGGCGGCCCTGCCCGGCGTCGTGTCGGTCACCGTCGACGGATGGCAGCTGCACGACGGCGTCCGAGAGCGCGTGGCCTCTCAGGACGCGGCGCGGCTGGAGGTCGGCCACACCTACGTGATCTCGTTCGCCCGGTACGAGGACGGTGTGTGGGCGCAGCTGGGGTCGGGCGCCGCCCTGCCCTACGACCACGGGCGCGTCGGCTCGGGCGAGTTCGCAGGCCACGACGTCACCGTCGACGCCTACCGTTCGGCACTGGAGCGGCAGCGCGTGCCCGGCGAGGAGGCGCCCGTGGCCCTGCGGACCGCCGGGAAGACCGCCGACGACGTCCAGAAGGTCCTGCGGAGCGCCGAGCCCGATCCCCGAGCCACCCGGCCCGCCCGCGCGATGGAGCCCACGGACACCTTCTGCTCCGTGGCGTCGCCGCTCGCGACGTCCGAGAGCGGCCGTCACACACCTGACGAGCTGGCCTCCGTCCTCACCGACCTCGCCGCAATGGCGTCGAAGCCGGCGGACGCCTCCGTCCTGCGCAGCTACGCGACCTCACTCGGTGCCGGAACCGGCGCCGGCAAGCCGGACGACACCGCCCGCGCGGCCTCGGTCGTCGCGATAGAGCGTGCGTGCGGGATCGATGTGGGGTTCCTGCGCCCGACCGACGACTGACGACGGATGCCGACAGGCGACGACTTCGGCAGTCGTCACTGTTCCTCGGGCAGCGGGTTCGGACCGTGCGCGGCCGGCAGCTCAGCTGCCTTCGCCGCCGGGAGCCCGACCGCCGGATCGACTCCGAGGGCCGCCGCGACGTCCTGCGCGGATCGCCCGCATCAGTCCGAGCGCGCCGCCTGCCTCATGGTCCTGGCCCTTGGCCTACCGGTGCCGGGCGGCGTACGGGTCCGCCGGGGCCCCTTCCGGCGCCTCGGCCTCCAGCTCCCGCCTGGCGGCGAGCAGGTCCTTGCGCGCCTTGTCCGAGACCGCGGGGTATTGGGGGTCGATGGCGATCAGTGTGTGGGCGAGTACGGCCGCCGTGCAGATGCGCGCGAACCACTTGCGATCCGCCGGTACCAC
This sequence comes from Streptomyces rishiriensis, assembly GCF_003112535.1. Taxonomy (GTDB): domain Bacteria; phylum Actinomycetota; class Actinomycetes; order Streptomycetales; family Streptomycetaceae; genus Streptomyces; species Streptomyces rishiriensis. The sequence goes on from NZ_BEWA01000016.1 coordinate 33,433, forward strand.
GTACCAGGGCGCCCAGGTGGTGCTGGTCGCGGAGAGCATCTCGGAGAACGCGGCCTGGTACTCGTCCCAGTGGCGGCGTTCGCGGACGTCGGCGGCGGAGAACTTCCAGTTCTTCTCCGGCAGGTCGAGCCGCTTCATGAAGCGGATCCGCTGCTCCTCCTTGGAGAGGTTGAGGAACACATTCACGACCTGGAACCCGTTGTCGGTCAGGTAGCGCTCCCAGTCGTTGATCTCCCGGTACCGGCGCTCCCAGATCTTCGCCGTCCGTACGTCGCCGGGCAGCCGCTGCCGGGCGAGCACCTCGGTGTGGACCCGTACGACGAGGACCTCCTCGTAGTGCGAGCGGTTGAAGATCGCGATGTCACCGCGGGCGGGCAACCGGGCCGCGTAGCGCCACAGGTAGTCGTGGTCGAGCTCCTCGGCGGAAGGCACCTTGAAGCTGCTGACCTTCACACCCTGCGGGTTCACCCCGCTCATCACGTGCCGGATCGTGCCGTCCTTGCCGCCCGCGTCCAGCGCCTGAAGACACAGCAGCACGCCGTACGTGTCCTGCGCGGCCAGCCGCTGCTGGTAGTCGGAGAGCAGGCCGACCCCGGCGGCGAGCAGTTCGGCGCTGTGCTTCTTCTTCAGGTGCGCCTTGTGGCGGGGGTCGAAGTCGCGGGCCAGGTCGACACTGGAGCCTGGTTTCACGCGCAGAGGTTCGATGAGCCGTGCGATGCGTTCGGCTGTGCTGAGCGCCATGACCGACCCCTTTCTCTTCGGATCACGACAGTCCTGGACGGATCTGCTCTGCGACGTCCCACCATGTCCCGCACGTCGACGAGTTCGTCCTCCAGGGGCACCGACCCCATGGCTCAAGACCCCTCGGCCCCAAACGAGTCACCACCCACATTCTCCGGCCGCTCCCTCCGGAACGCCCGCCGGGGAGAGCACAGGTCGCCACCGCGGGCGGCGACGGTGAGCGCCTCGGTCGGGGCGGGATCAGGGCGCGACGACGAGAGCGGGCAGATCCTCGGCCATCCCTCTCCCTCCCCCGGCAGCGCGGATCGCGCTCGGGGTGGACAGCCTGGTCCCGAGTGCTGCGGCTACAAGTTGTGACGCACCTGTACATGGCGTGGGAACCTCAGGCACCGGTCGTCGCAGGCGGGAGTTGGACGGCGATTCGGTGGTGTTCCTGATCGGCGAGGTCGGACAGGGCGCGGGCTCCGCAGGTGACGGACAGGGATTTGGCTTGTTTCAACTGGGCGAGTCCTTCGGTCGGGCGGCCGAAGGCAGACAGCGCGGTACCGGCCGTCAGCCGGGCCATGCCCTCGTTGAGGAGCATGCGAGCCGCGCGAAACTCGGCAGCAGCCTCACACGCGGTGGGGCCCGCTGCCGGATCCTGCCGGGCGAGTTGCACCTCGGCGCGGGCGAGCAAAGCGAAACCGCGCCGACCGGACGGCCCCTCAGAGGCTGCGGCAGCGGCAGCGCGGTCCGCCCACCCTTCGGCAGCCGCCACGTCGCCCAGAGCCAGTTGGGCGACGGACAGCAGCCGGAACCACATGGGGCGGACCGGGGCTTCGAACCCGAACAGGTGCGGGCCGCCGCCCGCTTCGAGCACCTTGCCGACACAGCCCTCCGGATCGCCGTTGAGCAGCAGCGTCTGCCCGAGCATCCCGACCATCGCCGACCGGTGCGCGCCCAGTGCGGGGCCGTCCGGCGACAGCGACTCCTCACAGATCTTCAGTGCCTCGGCGAAGTCTCCCCGCCACATCACGACCGCCGCGCTCACCACCTCGGCCAGTGAGCGCGGCTCGCTGCTGCCCACGAGTGAGGCCGCCTCCAGCGCGTCGTCGGCATACGTCTCCGCCTCGTCCAGCCGCCCGAGCCACATGTAGGCGTATGCGGAGGCGGCGAACAGATCCGCGAGCACGAGGCTCTGGCCGGTGCGGCGTGACACTTCCAGGCCTCTGTCGAGATGACACAGTGCGGCGTCGTACCGTTCGTGGAGCACCTCCGTCCAGCCCGTCATGACGAGGGTGTCCATCTGCCCGGCCAGCTGCTGGTCGTCGGTGCCGTCGAGGGTTTCCACCACCAGGTCGAGGTAGTCGGTCGCCCGGGCGTCGCCGGCGAAGGTATGCGCCAGGGCCAGCAGAGCGCGGACCGCGGTGGCCCGCGGCGGGTCGCCGATGCGTTCCGAGGAGCGCAACGCGCGTTCGCCCCAGTCGACGGCGGTGGAGAAGTCGTTCGTACGGAGCGCGACCACCGCGACCCCCAGCTCCAACGCGGCGGTCTCGGGCGTCAACCGGCCCTCGTGGTCGGCCAACTCCCTGAGCAGCAGGGCCGTGGCCTCTTCGTACCGGCCAAGCGCCCACTCCATGGTGGCTCGTAGGGCAGTCACGCGGGCCCGCTGGCCCCGGGCCGGCGCGGGCAGGAGAGAGGCGGCCGTGCGCAGGACGTCGCGGCTTTCCAGCAGCCGTCCCGCCATGACCAGCGCATTGGCCTGCTGGATCCACAGTTCGGGCCGTAGTCGACTCTGTGTACCCAGCAACCGCAAGGCTTCATGTGTCCAGTGCGCGGCGGTGGCCGGTGCGATCGTCATCACCTGACGGGCGGCCCGTACAAGTACGTCGACGGCGTGTTCGTCTCCTACGCGCGCCGAACGCTGAACATGCGACGCCTGGGCGGTCAGCGGTGCGCCGCGCCGCGCCAGGCCGGCCGCGGCCCGGGTATGCGCCTGGATCCGCCAACCGCCGCCCGCTCCCTGGTACACCGCTGCCCGCACCAGCGGATGGCGGAAGTGGAACTGACGCGTGGAGCCGATCTGGCGTACGAGGTCCCGCTCCGCGGCCTCGTCCAGAGCGGCAAGGGCCTGCGTCTCACCGGTCTGGGCGACGACTGCCACCATGTCGGCTTCGAAGGAGTCGCCGAGCACCGCGGCCGCCTGTGTGCAGACCCTCGCAGCGGCCGACAGACCTCCCAGCTCTTCCAGCAGCGCGGCGCGCACCGACGGTGGCAGATCGCCGGCGACAGGGGCCGGGACCGCCGACGGGCTTGCGTTGCCGACGCTCCGGTTCAGCGCCTCGAGGTAGAAGGGGTTGCCGCCACTGGCCTCGTACAGCCGTTGGAAACGCCAGTGATCCGTCCTGGCCCCGCACAGCTCCGCTCCCTCGGCTGGGGACAGCGGCCCCAGCTCGACCCTGGCCACTCTTTGCTCCGTTCCCGCCCGGGCCAGCGCTGCGGCCAGTCGCGGCGGGGCCTGCCGGGGCCGGTAGGCGAGAGCGAGCAGCAGTGGTGTCCTCGGCGGGTGCCGTACCAGATGGTCGATCAGCTCGGCTGTACCGTCGTCGGTCCACTGCAGGTCGTCCAGGCTGAGCACGAGCCCGCCGTCGGCGCTCAGCGCCTCCAGCAGCGTCCGCACCGCGCGGTGGAACCAGTACCGTTCGACCGTCACCGGATCGGGCCCGGCCGGGAGACGATCACCGAGCGCGGGGAAGACGGTGCTCAGCAGGGCCAACGCGCTGGACGGTGAGCCATCCTGCCGGAGCCTTCGGGAGTCCAGGGTGGCGAGGTGGTCGTCCAGGGCGTCCACGAACGCACCGTACGGAGCCCGGTCGAACTCCACACTGCGGCCGGCCAGGGACACGAAACCGCGCCGGCTCGCCCGCTCATCCAGTGCGCCCAGCAGCCGCGTCTTGCCGATACCCGGTTCCCCGACCACCTCGACCACCCCCGGCACACCGGCCAGGGCATCCTCGATCGCCCCGTCGAGAACCGCCAGCTCCGCTGTCCGGCCGATCAGGCGGTTCCCCGTCCTGCGGCGCTGCGGTGTCTGCGGACCGGGCAGGACGCCGTCGAACCGTGCCGTGGGGACCGGGTGGGGCGCGGGTAACAGGCGCGGCACGACGGCGGGTGCGGAGCCCGTGGCGCGCCCGGCGGGCGGGACGTTCAGTGCGGGGTCGGTGGTGAGGATCTGCTGGTGCAGTCGTCGCAACGGGGCGCTGGGATCACAGCCGAGTTCTTCGGCCAGCAGCAGCCGTATCCGCCGGTACTGGCCGAGGGCGTCGGCGGGGCGGCCGCTGCGGTACAGGGCAAGGATGAACTGGCCGGCCAGCCTTTCGTCCAGTGGGTGCCTCTCGATCCGGGCGGACAACTCGCCCAGCAGTCCGCTGTGGTGACCGCGGCGGAGCCGAACGTCGGTGTGGTCGAGTTCGGCAGCGACCCGCTCCCGGTCCACGGCATCGCGGAGGGCGTTGATCCAAGGGGTGTCCAAACCCGCGAAGGCGGGTCCCCGCCAGAGGCCGAGTGCCTGCCCGAACAGGGCCGCCGCCTGCTCGTCCTGCACGTTCCGCGCGGCTGCCCGGGCCCGCGCGACAAGTTCGTGGAAACGGTGCAGGTCCACTGCTGTCGCTTCGACGTCGAGGACATAGCCACCGGATCGCCGGACGATGTCCACCCCCTCGGCGACGGCCAGAGCCTGCCGCAGGCGGGAGACATAGCCGTAGAGCGTGTTCCGGGCCCGCTGCGGAAGACGGTCGGCCCAGACGCGGTCGACGAGCTGGTCCACCGAAACCACCTGGTTGGCGTCGACCAGCAGCACGGCGAGCACACACCGCTGCCGTGCGTGGCCCAGATCGACGATTCGGCCGTCCACCCGCGCCTCGACGCTGCCGAAGACAGCGAACTCAACCCCCACTGCGCCCCCCGAGTCTCACGACCACCCTGGCACAGCGCCTTCGACCAGCCAATTCAATCTTCGTCCAAGGTTCGCCGATGGCCGGGAGCGCACCTTGGTACACGACAGAGAACAACGCGACGGACACCCCGGAGGCCCCGTCTCGGCAGGCGTCCGGCAGCACAGCGAACGGACGAAGCCCGACGAGTCCGACGGGCACGACAAGGGGGAGTCAGCGAACCCGGGATGGAGCCGCGCCTCCACAGAAGCCACCCCGGACACGCACAGACAGAAGCAGCGGCAACACTCACGGAAGAAAAGGACCCATCATGCGAAACGACGCCATCAAGGGAACGCTCCGGCTACTGGCCACGGCCGCCACTGCAGCCGGCCTGCTGGTCACGTTCACCGGCGCCGCCCACGCCTCGGGCGGAACCTTCTCGGGCCGAACCGCCAACGGTTGCGGAACCGCCTCCGGCACCTACCACTGGTACGAGACCACCCAGTACAACGGCAAGCAGGCCTACAAGACCGACTGGGACATGGCGGTCGTCGACCACTGTTCGACCGACGGGGTGAGCGAAGGCCTCTACACCAAGTACTCGAAGTGGAACGGTTCCGCCTGGGTCAACGACGGCAACTTCCACAAAATCAAGCCTGCGGATCACGCCCAGGACGTGGCCGACGTCCGACTGTACATTTGCCACGTCGGAAACGGCGACAGCTGCGTGATGCTGTAGGGCTGACGAACACGCCGCCCGCCCCCGCCGCTGGGCTGCCGCGCAGCTACGCGGTCCGCGTCTGCCTGGGATGGGCGGGCCCGCGTGCCCTTGTCCGACGCACCGCACCATGATGGGCTCGCCCGGCATCACGTCGGGCGGGCCCTGATGTCGTGCACGGCGTCCCGCGTGGCGCCCGGACGCGTCGGGGGGGCGGCGGGATCGGCGCCGCTGAGGGCGCCGCTGAGCCCACACCGATACTGCGCACGAGGGGTGGGATGCCGTCTGGCTGTGGAACCTACCGAGGGGCGTGCCGATCGCGTGATCTCCACTCGAACCACCTCTAGCGGTGAGCGGCCGGGGTCCGGTAGGAGTCCGCGGTGGCGCTGAGCACCTCGGTCCAGGGGGTGGGATCGAGGCCGAAGGCGGCGGTGGCCGCGCCTGAGTCCATCACGAAGGGCCGTTCGAGCTGGTACGCGACCTCGCGCAGAGCCCGCACGGTCGGGTTGACCAGACCCAGCGCCGCCAGCAGGACGGCCGGGATCTCGCCCACCCGCACCGGCGCGACCCCCGCGGCCTCGGCCAGGTCGGCGACGGCCTCGCGCTGGGTACGGGGCGGGTTGGTGGGGACGTGCCACGGCCGGCCCCAGGCCCGTGCCTCGCCGCCCACGGCGACCAGCAGCCGGGCGGCGTCCTCGGTGTAGGTCCAGCTGTGGGCGGTGTCGGCGCTGCGCAGCACCTGGACGCCGCGGCCGGCCAGCAGCCACGGCACCACCCTGGCCCCGAGCGGGCTCTCGGCGTGCGGGCCGATGTAGTTCGAGCTGCGGATCTCGGTGGCCCGGATCCGTCCGGCCCGGTGCAGGGCGAGCGCGTCCTCCCACATCCGGGCGCGCACCCGTCCCTTCACCGAGTTGGGGTCGAGCGGGGTGTCCTCGGTCATCGGGGCGGTGACCGCGCCGTAGCCGTAGAGGTTGCCGACCGTGGCCAGGACGGCGCCGGAGCGCTCGGCGGCGACCAGCAGGGCGGCTGCCAGCGGGGGCCAGTCCGTGGCCCAGCGGTGGTAGGCCGGACTGGCGCAGTTGTAGAGCACCGCCGCCCCCGTGGCCAGCTCGCCGAGCGCTCCGGCGTCGGTGGCGTCCAGCCGCACGGACCGTACGCCGGGCAGGTCGGCCAGGCCGGCTGCGGCGGGCGCGGCTGCGGAGCGGCTGACCAGAACGACCTCCTCGTCGCGCGCGGCGAGGAGCCGGGCGGTGGCCGAGCCGATGGGCCCCATGCCGACGATCAGGTGCTTGCTCACGGTTTCCTCCGACGCGACAGAGAACAGTGTTCTCGTTTGGTTGACGTCGAGAGACTGACGCAGCGCCGGTGAGTTGTCAAGAACGGTGTTCTCGTTTGCGTCTGATGTTCTCGCTTTTGCTGCAGCATGTCAGGATGGACGCATGTCCACCCCTCAGAAGCCCCGCACCGCACGGGAACGGGCCCGGATCGAGTTCACCGCGGAGATCAAGGCGGTGGCCCGCAGGCAGCTCGCCGAGAGCGGCGCCGCCGCGCTCTCGCTCCGCGCCGTCGCCAGGGATCTCGGCCTGGCCTCCGCGTCCGCGCTCTACCGCTACTTCCCGAGCCGCGACGCCCTGCTCACCGCGCTCATCCTGGACGGCTACACCTCACTGAGCGACGCCGCCGAGGCCGCCTACGCCGCACTGGACGTGGCGGAAGCGGAGCCGGCGGACGTACTGGAGCGCTGGGTCGGCGTCTGCCACGCGGTGCGGGACTGGGCGTTGGCGCATCCGCACGAGTACGCGCTGATCTACGGTTCTCCGGTACCCGGCTACGCCGCCCCCCAGGACACCGTGGCGCAGGCGACCCGGCTCCCCTACCTGATCGGCGCCCTCTTCTCCGACCGGCTCGGCAAGGACGGCAACCGCCCCTCCGACACCCGGCCCGCGATGCCCGACGACGCACGGCAGTCGCTGGCGCCGCTGCTCGCCGGACTTCCCCCGGACACCCCGGCCGACCTGGTCATGAGCAGCCTGATGGGCTGGACCTACCTCCTCGGCGCCCTCTCCTTCGAGCTCTTCGGCCACCGCCGCGAGATCATCGCCGACCCCCGCGCCTTCTTCGACCACGAGGCCCGCCGCCTCGGCGCAGCCCTCGGCCTCGCCACCTGAAGGGACGACGGGGGCCGGCCACCCGGTCCCAGGAGCGTGGCACCGGTGGCCGGGGACGGGGACGGGACGACGGACGTCACATGGACCGGGACCGGGACCGGCATGTAGACGCCCGCGCCCCCGAGCGTCGACCGGGTATCCGGCCCTCACCCGAGGTGGGACCGCCGGAGCGCTCGGCCCGAAAGCGAACGCCAGGGCGATTCGCCGGACGCGCATCGATCTTCGCCGTCTTCCCCAGCGCTGCGGGCACGCCGCAGACTGAGCGATGCGCAGCTTCATTCGTCGTTCACCCAGCGCATGAGCCGTTGCAGCGGATAGAAGCCGTCGTGGGAGAGGCCCGGTGGCATGCCGCCCGCCCCGCCGAGGGAGACCACGCGCTGCACCCCGGCGCAGGCGAGGGCGTCGCGCAGTTCCGCCTTGCGGGCGTCGGGGTACACGCCTGCCGTCTGGGTGGCCACCCCGGCGTGCCGCACGGCTTCGGAGAGTCCGGCGACCGGGACGACGTTGACGATCTTTCCGTCGGGGTGGAAGTCCACCGGCTCCGGAGAGCGGATGACCAGGCCTCGCCCCTCGTAGCCGCCCCACACCCGGTACTCGGGCGCCAGCGACCGTAGGACGTCGATCTCCTCGCGCAGTTCCCCGGCGATCCTCGGGCCGCCGGCAGAGCTGAACTCCCTCGCCGTTCCGAGGCGTTCGCACAGCAGCGCTGCGTAGCGGTCGGTGTCCTCCTCGGTCCCCTCCACGAACTGGAAGCGGCTGGCCACGCACGCCTGCTGGTTGAAGAACGTGGCATCCGCGGCGCCCGCGTCGGCCGCCCGTGCCAGCGACTCCCGCGAGTCGAAGGCCTCACGGCCGATCAGGGAGATGGACGTCTTGGGATCGAAGGAGACGAGCTCGAATCCCGGACCGACGTACCTCAGCGCCCCGCGGATCGTGGCCTCGCCGCCCCAGGCGACCAGCTTGTCGAAGAACTGCGGGCGGAAGAGGACGCTCTCGACCGCCTCGTCGCCGCCGCGCCAGTACACCGCCGAGAAGGAGCGGACCACCGGGTGGCCGGGAGCCACGCCGGCCATCGTGCGCAGGATGGCGGTCGCCGTGAAAAGGTCGTTGGAGGGCAGCTTCAGCAGATTGACGCCCTTGGTGAGGGCTCCGCGCACGACGGACATCGCGGCGACGCCGGGGGCGTTGCCGGCGATGATGTGCACCAGGCGGGGCGGGAACGCGCGGGTGGCCGCGGTGCGGCCCTCGGGCAGCCGCACCTCGCGCCAGCCGTCGAGCACGTCCGCGCCGCCGAGTTCGTGGTCGATCTGGGCGTACAGGCCGGGGCGCTGGAAGCTGCGCCACAGCACGGCGTAGGCGCGCTCCAGCACCTCCCCGGGGAGCGGGCTGACCCACACCATGCGGTCCAGGGCCTCGGCCAGCAGACCCTCGCGGTCCGCCCTGAGGGCCTCGCCGGTCTCCACCAGCAGGTCGACGATCTCCGCGACGGGCACGTGGAACGCGGGCCCGGGTTCGGTGCGCGGCCACACGAGGCGGTCCAGGTCGAGCGCCGGTGCGGTGAAGACGGCGTCCGGACGGTCGTGCGGGGTGTGCGGGCCCGTATCGACCTCGCCGCGGACGACGTGGGCGACGGCCACCGGGCTCACTGCCGTTGTCGTGGGCCTCATCCGTGGATCATCCCCCGCACATAGGAGTCGAGTGTCGCGGCGCAGGTGATCTTGTCATCGCCGCCGAGTTCGCCGTAGCGCCTGATGTCCGGCAGAACCGTCGGCCCCGCTCTGCCGCAGTCGCACGGCGAGAAGTCCACGAAGACGCGGTCGCCGCTGATCAATCCGCCCCAGCGGCCGGAGAGGGAGACGTCCAGGAAGGCGAACCGGCCTTCCATCACTCCGTGTTCGGGGTTCAGGAGCGTCTCGCCCGATTCGTCGAGCACCAAGGGGATCACCCACGGCGGCACGTGGTAGTCGCCCTTCTCGCAGGCGAGGCAGGAGCCCTGGAGTTCCGTCATGCCGTAGCTGCGGACGCGCCGCACGCCGTCGTAGAAGGCGGCGAACTGCGCCGGGTAGTCGTCGGGCAGCACTCGGCCCTTGTTGCCGCCGCCGCTGAGGACGAGTGTGTCCGGGTGCAGGCTCCCGTCGGGCACGCCGCGCGCCCTCAGGGCCTGGATCAGGGTGAACTGCTGGTTGTTCATCCCGGCGATCAGCAGGGGCTCGTGGCGGTGGGCGGCGATGTCGTCGACGATGCGGGCGACGGCCGTGCCCATCTCCGCCTCGCGGGCCTCGGACGCGGCCTCGAAGGAGCTGATCTCCTGCGGGGTCGCCGCGCCCTCCGCCATACGGCGACGCAGCAGCGCGCTGCTCATCAGCTCGGAGACCCGCATCGGATCCTCGGTGAGCAGCCAGGTCTCCCCGGGCCGGGCGAAGGCCTCCGCGTGCCACCGGAAGCCGTCGACGGAGCGCATCGGACCACTCGCCGGCGCGAGCAGGTAGCCGCGGCGGGTGGGCTCGGGCGAGAGCGGATCGGGCCAGCAGGTGAGGTGCTCCAGGATGTCGCGGAGGAAACTCAGGTCGCTCGCGTCGCAGTTGAGGAAGGAGACCTTTCCGGAGGTGCCGCTGGTGAAGTACGGGCGATGTCCGGCGGCCGTGATGCGGTCGGTCCACTCGTCGACGTCGCGTACGCCCTCCACGTCGACGTCGCCCGGTTCGACCGCGGACACGGTCGTGTACCAGCGCAGGAGCCGGTCCCACCGGCCGGAGGTGATGAGGGAGACGGGGTACGACTTGTAGCTGGTGTGGGAGAACAGCAGCGGCACGAGGTCGTCGAGACCGGTGATCTCGTGCACGCCGCACTCCTGCGCCCGGGTGCGCAGCAGGGGGATGCGCTCGCGGTGGGCGGCGAAGGCCTCCCGGGCGGCTTCGAGTTGCAACTCCCTCAGATCTTCGGCGGGTTGGTCGAAGGGATCGCCGGACAGGACCAGGGTTCGGATCTGTTCGCGTGTGCTGGGCACAGCGCCTCTCTCAATCGGTCGTGGCGGTCGTCTGCGCGGCGAGGTAGGACGACTCGATCGCGTCCAGGTCGCCTCGCAGTTCCTTCGGGGTGCCGACCATGGCGACGCGTCCGCGGCGCAGGACGTACACGCGGTCCGCGACGTCCAGCACCTTGCGCACGTGCTGTTCGACCAGCAGCGCGCCGAGTCCGCGGTCGGCCGCCTCGCGTACGGCGCGCAGGAGACGGTCGACCACGAGAGGGGCGAGGCCGAGGGACAGTTCGTCCGCGAGGAGCAGCCGGGGTGCGCGGCCCAGGGCGCGGGCCAGCGACAGCATCTGCTGCTCGCCCCCGGACAGCATGCCCGCGCCGGTCTTGAGGCGTTTCTCGAGCTCGGGGAAGAGCTCCAGGGCCTGCTGGGCCGTCACTCGGCCGACGCGGAGGTTGTCCGCGGTGTCGAGCCGGGTGAAGACCGCCCGCTCGCCGACGTACGCGAGGCCTTGGCGGGCCCGGCGGTGCAGCGGTGCGCGGCCGTCGTCGCCCAACCAGCGCACCTCACCGCCCATCGGGGTGAGGTCGCCCGAGAGCACCCGGAGCGTCGTGGTCTTGCCGGCGCCGTTGGGTCCGAGCAGGGCGACGACCTCGCCGGGGCGGACCTCCAGGTCGAGGTCGCGTACGACGGGTCGGGCGCCGTATCCGGCGGACAGGGCGCGGGCTTCGATCAGGGGTGGTCCGGTGTCGTGCACGGACGTTCTCCTTTGCTCGGACTCCGGTGCGCCGGTCGGTCAGCCTGCGGACATGGCCGTCAGCACCTTGCGGACGTCGACGAAGGTCGAGCCCGCCTTCGCCCAGTCGATCTTGCCGTTGCGGATGGTCAGTTCGGTGGCGGTGGTGTTGTGGATGCGGTCGAGCCCCTTGATCGGCAGGGCGGTCGACGGCTGCCAGGTCAGGGGCGGCGTCAGACCGCCGGTGTCGATGCCCGCGGTGGTGTTCAGCTCCTGCACCAGGGACGCGGCCGAGATCGTCGGCAGCTTCCCAGCAGCCTCGGTGAGGACCTTGAAGGCCACCCAGGTCGTTTCGTTCGCGCCGTTGCTCGTGTCGATGTCGGCGCCCTTGGCGGCCGCGACGAAGTCCTTCCAGACGGCGTCCGAGGTCGGGGGGTAGTAGCCGGTGATCGCGGCGCCCTCGAGCGGGCTGGCGCCGCCGCCCGTGGACGCGGCCAGTTCCGGGGTGAGGTTGCCGACGACGCTGCCGAGCCTGGTCTTCGCGCCGGACTGCACGTAGGCCTTCACGAACAGGTCCGAGTGCGTGCCCAGGATGACGCTGACGCAGTCGCTGCCCTTGGTGGCGGCGGCGACCTGCGGGGCGAGGTCGGTGGCGGTGACCGGCACCTTGAGGTCCTTGGGCGCGGCCCCTCCGGCGGAGGTCGCGCCGAGGGTGAGGAACTGCGAGACGATGGCGGCGGCCGCGAGGTCGTACCGTACGCCGGAGATCTTCTTGCAGCCCTCCTGCACCAGCTGCTGCCCGTGTGCCGCGAAGACGGCCGGGGTGCCGCCGTTGACCGGGAACGACAGCGGGTTGGAGAACTCCGCCGCCGAGACGCCGGTGCCGCCGATGTACGGGATGCCGGCCTTCTGCAGGATGGGCATGTAGCGTTCGCCGGCCAGACTGTACGAGCCCACCACGGCGACGACCTTCGCGGCGACCGCCTGCTGGGCGCACTTCTCGGCCTCGTCCGGGTCGTTCTTCTCGTTGCAGGTGAGCACCTTCAGCGGGCCGCCCTTGATGCCTCCGTTGGCGTTGATCCACTTCTCGTAGGCCTGGGCGGTGAGCCGGACCCCGGGCTGGGCGCTGCCCTGGGTGTCCTCCGGGTTCCAGACCATCACCTTGACCGGCGTGCCCTTCAGCTCCGAGGTCTGAGCCGCGCTGCCGGACGCCTCTCCCCCGCAGCCTGCGGCGAGCAGGGCTGCGGTCACCGCGAGGCTGCTCGCTGCGGCAGTTCTGCGTCGGCGTGAGTCGTTCATGGTTCCTCCGCGAGGATCGCGCCCGATGGGCGACGTCGAGATGCCGAACAGCATGGAGGCCGGACATTCGTTAGTGAAGTACTCTGGACACAATTATTTAAATAATTACTCTGTCTGTCTGGAGGTGCCACAGATGGACGACATCCTGCGTTTTGCACTGCTCGGCCTGGGGCTCGGAGCCCTTTACGCACTCACCGCGCACGGCATCGTGCTGGTCTACCGGGGCTCCGGTGTCCTGAACCTCGCGCACGGCGCGATCGGGATGGCGGGCGCCTATGTGCAGTGGGAGCTCGCCTCCCACTACGGCGTCCCCTACTGGCCCGCCACCGCGTGCGCGGTCCTCGCCTCCGCGGCGCTGGGCGTCCTCACGCATGTGCTGGTGCTGCGCCCACTGCGCCGGGCGTCCACCCTGGCCCGTCTGGTCGGCACGCTGGCGGTCTTCATCGTGCTCACCGCTATCGCCGTCAAACGCTACGGCGACAGCCTGCAACTGGTGCCGGGCAGGCTGCCCACCCGGCTGCTGACGATCGCCGGGGCGACGCTCTCCGAGGACCGTGTGTGGCTGCTCGGCATCGCGGTCGTCGTGACCGTGGCCCTCCATCTCCTGTACAAGCACACCCTGTTCGGCCTGGGCACCACCGCGGTCGCGGAGAACGAGGCCGTCGCCGCCTCGCTCGGCTGGTCCCCCGACGTGATCGCCGCCGGCAACTGGGCGCTCGGCTCGGCTCTCGCGGGCCTGACGGGCATCTTGATCGTGCCGGTCATCGGTCTGTCCGTGACCGGCCTGACCACCCTCCTGCTGAGCGCGCTGGCCGCCGCCCTGGTCGGCAGGTTCTCGTCGTTCCCCGTCACCCTGACGGGCGGACTCGTCATCGGCATCGTGCAGTCCGAGCTGACCCGCTTCGGCTCCGACGTCACCGGCCTCGCCTCGTCGGTGCCCTTCCTCTTCATCGCCCTGGCGCTGGTCGTACGGGGCAGGGCGCTGCCGCTGCGCGGCACGTTCCTGGACCGGCTGCCCGCCCTGGGCTCCGGCAGGGTGCGCCCCGTAGCGCTGGCTGCGGCCGTTGCGACCGGGCTGCTGCTGGTGAGCGTGTCGACGCCGCTGTGGGCCGACGCGATCACCAACACGCTGGTGCTGGCGCTGATCATCCTGTCGCTCGTCGTGGTCACCGGTTACGCGGGACAGGTCTCCCTGGCGGCCTACGCCCTTGCCGGGACGGGCGCCTTCATCGCGGGGCACGCCTCGGCCGACTGGGGGTGGCCTTTCGAACTCGCCCTCGTGGCTGGCGTATTGGGCACGGTTCCGATCGGGCTGCTGTTCGCGCTCCCGGCGGTCCGCACCCGCGGCGTCAACCTCGCGATCATCACGCTCGGGCTCGGCGCCACCCTGGAGGCGATGGTCTTCCAGAACACCGACCTGTCGACGACGCCGGGCAGCGACGGCATCGCGGTGGGCAGGCAGACGCTCTTCGGGATCAACGTCTCCGGGGTCGACCATCCGCAGCGGTACGCCGCCGTCGTGCTCGCGCTGTTCGTCGTCGCCGCGCTCGTGGTCGCCAACGTACGGCGCAGCCGCACCGGCCGGCGGCTCGTCGCCGTACGGGCCAACGAGCGGGCCGCGGCCTCCCTCGGCATCGACGTCCGCGCGGCCAAGCTCTACGCGTTCGGTCTGTCCGCGGCCATCGCCGCGCTCGCCGGGGTGCTCACCGGCTTCCGGTCCACCTCGGTGGTCTTCTCCGACTTCGCCTCCTTCGACTCCATCACCGCGCTCGGACTCGCGGTCATCGGCGGCGTCGGCTTCCTGGTCGGCCCGCTGTTCGGCGCGACCTTCGCCGCGGGCACGGTGGGCGCCCGGTTCGGGGACCTGGTGCTGCCCGGGCTGAGCGAGTGGATGCCGCTGATCGGCGGGATCGTCCTGGTGCTGACGCTGGTGGGCAACCAGGACGGCATCGGGAAGGGGGTCGGCAGGCCGGCGGAGACCGTCCGGCGCCGGATGGCGCGGCGGCGCACCGCGAACGGGGCCCCGCTCGCGGCGGCTCCGACGGGCTCGGCGGCCCCGACCGCTTCGGCGGTTCCGGCGGCTTCGACCGCCGCGAACGCTCCGGCGGCTGCGGCGAAAGAGGCAACCGTGCCCCGCGCCGCGCCGCTCTCCCTCCACGTGCGGAACCTGACCGTCCGCTACGGCGGTGTCGTGGCCGTCGACGGGCTCTCGCTGGAGGTCGAGCCGGGCCGGGTCGTGGGTCTCATCGGGCCCAACGGCGCCGGCAAGACCTCCGCCATAGACGCCGTCACCGGCTTCACCCGGGCCTCGTCCGGCGCTGTGCGCCTCGGCGTCCGGGAGGTGACCCGGCTGCCGGTGCACCGGCGCGCGGCGGCCGGACTGAGCCGGTCCTTCCAGTCGCTGGAGCTGTTCGAGGACATGACCGTGCTGGACAACCTGTACGCGGCCTGCGACCGGCCCGGCCGGTGGGCGTGGCTCACGGACCTGGTGCGTCCCGGCAGCCGCCCGCTGCCCTCGCATGTGCTCGTCGCCGTAAGGGAGTTCGGCCTCCAGGAAAGTCTGGACCGGCCGGTGGGCGATCTGTCGTACGGAGAGCGGCGGCTGCTGGCCATCGCCCGTGCCGTGGCGGCCTCGCCGTCCGTGCTGCTCCTCGACGAACCGGCAGCGGGGCTGTCCGACGACGAGACGCGGGAGCTGGCCCGTCTGGTGCGGCGGCTCGCGAAGGACTGGGGCATGGGGGTGCTGCTCGTCGAGCATGACGTCGACATGGTCATGAGCGTCTGCGACCAGGTCGTCGTGCTGGACTTCGGGCGCCGGATCTGCGCCGGGACGCCGGAGGAGGTGCGCCGTGACCCGGCCGTGAGGGCGGCGTACCTGGGCGACCTGGAGCCGGAGGCACTGTCCTGAAAGGGCTCGGAGGCGCTTCCCGGAACGGAAGCGCCTCCGGCCGGCCTCTCCTCAGCCGTTCCGCAGATCCGCGACATACGGTGCGTGGGACAGCAGGCCGCCGTCCACGCGCAGCGTGTGCCCGGTGATGAAGGCCGACTCGTCGGAGGCGAGGAAGACGACCGCCGCGGCGACGTCCTCCGGCCGTCCGAGGCGCGGGGTGAGGTGGTGACGCAGCATCGCCTCCCGGATCGCCCCGTGCGCCGACCCGGAGCTCGCCGGCGTGACGATGAATCCGGGTGCGACGGCGTTGCAGCGCACGCCCTGCTTGCCGTACTGGGTGGCGACGTACTGCGTGAGGTTGATGAGCGCGGCCTTGGAGGCGCCGTACGCGGGATTGCGCAGGTCGCCCGTGAGGCCGGAGCCGGACGAGGTGTTGACGATCGAGCCGCCGCCGCGGGCGATCAGGTGCGGGACGGCGGCCTGGATGGCGACCATCGTGCCGCGCAGGTTAATCCGCATCGTGTCGTCCCAGACCGCGGGGTCGGCCTCGACCACGGCGAGGTCCTGACGGGCGGCGAGGTGGGTGGCCGCCGCGTTGTTGTGCAGGACGTCGAGGCCGCCGTACCTGTCCACCGCGGCGGCCACCATGGCTCGTACGCTGTCGGCGTCTCCCAGGTCGACCGTGACCGCCGTGGCGGATCCTCCGGCGGCGCGCAACTCCTCGGCGACCGCCTCGGCGCCGTCGGAGTTCAGGTCGGCGACGACGGTGAGCGCTCCCTCCGCCGCGACCCGGCGTGCGGTGGCCGCGCCGATGCCGGAGGCGGCTCCGGTGACGATCGCGATTTTGTCCTGGAGCCGTCCCATGGCCGAACCGCCTTCCTCAGGCCGACAGTTGGCTGCCGACGACGGAGACGAACGACACGCATTCGCCGGGGCCGCCGCCGAGGTTGTGGGTCAGGGCGAGCGAACGCCCCTCGGCCAGCGAGGTGACCGTCCGCTCCGGCGGCGCCTCGCCCCGCAGCTGCAGCCACGCCTCGAACATCATGCGCAGGCCCGAGGCGCCGATGGGGTGGCCGAAGGCCTTCAGTCCGCCGTCGGGGTTGACCGGCAGCGAGCCGTCCAGATCGAACGCCCCGCTGGTGACGTCCTTCCAGGCCTGGCCGCGCTCGGAGAAGCCGAGGTCCTCCATCAGCACCAGCTCCGTGGGCGTGAAGCAGTCGTGGACCTCGGCGAGCGCGAGCTCGGCGCGCGGGTCGGTGACGCCCGCCTGCCGGTAGGCCTCGCGGGCGGAGGCGACCACCTCGGGGAAGGTGGTGAAGTCGTACTCGGGGTCGAGGAGTCCGTCCGCCGGGCCGGCGACGAAGGACAGCGCCTTCACGAAGACCGGTCGGTCGGTGTACCGGTAGGCGTCCTCGGCGCGGACGACGATCGCGGCGGCCGAGCCGTCGGAGACCCCGGAGCAGTCGAACACGCCGAGCATGCCGGCGATGACCGGGGCCGAGCGGATGCGCTCCAGGGGGACCTCCTTGCGGAACTGGGCGCGGGGGTTGCGGGCCCCGTTGACGTGGTTCTTCCAGGCGATGCGGGTGATGACGTCCTTCATCTCCTCGCCGGACAGCCCGTACTTGGCCGCGTAGGCGGGGGCGAGGAGGGAGAAGTTGGCCGGGGCCGTGATCTCGCCCCGGCTGTCGTCGCCCGCGCCGGGAATGGCGGTGCCGGACAGCCCGGACATGCCGGAGTCCTTGAGCTTCTCCACGCCGACGGCCATCGCCATGTCGTACGCGCCGGACGCGACGGCGTAACAGGCGTTGCGCAGGGCCTCCGAGCCGGTCGCGCACATGTTCTCCACGCGGGTGACCGGCTTGTGGGGCAGGCGCAGCGCCCGGCTCAGGGCCAGTCCGGACACGCCGGACGCCTGTGTGCCGAACCAGAACGCGTCGACGTCGTCGAGCGTGACGCCGGCCGAGGTCACCGCGTCGCCCACGGCGTCCACCAGCAGATCGTCGGCCGAACGGGTCCAGTGCTCGCCGAAGGGCGTGCAGCCCATGCCGACGATCGCGACCCGGTCCCGGATTCCGTGCGAGCTCATCCGCGTGTCCCCTCGGTCTCGCCCGTGCGCACCGGCCGGGCCTTCCAGAAGTAGTTGTGGACCCCGGCGGCGGTCACCGTACGCCGGAACGTCATCTCCACCCGGGCGCCGATGGCCGCGTCGGCCTCGGTCGCGTCGGTCAGCTGGCAGCGGAACCGGCCGCCGCCGTCGTAGTCGACGACCACGACGAGCATCGGCGGACTCGGGGTGTGGGCCAGCCGGTCGACGGTGAACGTGGCGACCGAGCCCCGCACGTGCTGCATCGGCTCGTCGGCCATGGTGTCGACGCTGCGGCAGGAGACGCACACCCCGTCCGGCGGCAGGTGCCGGGTGCCGCACTTCTCGCAGCGCGAGGCGACGAAGCCGTACTTCCAGGCGGTGCGGCGGTGGGCGGGCGGGGCGTAGGGCGGCTCGGGATCCGGCCGTCGGGGCGGTTCGCGGTCGAGGAGGCCGCGCCAGGAGAGGTACGTGGCATACGGCATCGGGGCACTGCCCGCGGCGATCTGCGCGGCGACCGGGCGGGCGCTGCGATGGGCGGGGAGCGCCTCGGTGGTGCGCAGCAGGAGGACTCCGGCGCCGTCGCCGAGCACGACGAGCGCGATGATCTCGCCGGGGGCGGCCCGGTCGAGGACGTCGGCGACGAGCAGGCCGGGCTGGGCGGCGCCGGCGTTGCCGATCACCGCGGCGAGATCCGGGGTCACCGCCTCGGGCCGGGCGCCCGCCGCTCGCCGTACCGCCGCGCACGCGCGTGCGTGCAGGCCGGAGACGACGAGGTGGTCGATCGCCGCGCGGTCGATGCCCGCCTGGTCGAGGGCTGCGGTGAGCGCCTTGTCCGCGAGGGAGACGTAGATCTCCT
Source organism: Streptomyces rishiriensis (assembly GCF_003112535.1). GTDB lineage: Bacteria > Actinomycetota > Actinomycetes > Streptomycetales > Streptomycetaceae > Streptomyces > Streptomyces rishiriensis. The sequence continues at coordinate 51,818 of NZ_BEWA01000016.1, forward strand.
CGGCGAAGCGCTCCTCCCACACGCGGGAGGCGGGGGCGCCGGGCAGCCGCCAGCGTTCGAGGATCTCGTCGCTGACCGCGTCGTGGGCGAGGAGTTCGGCGAGGACGGGGGCTCCGTTGCGGTGGCCGCCGAAGACGAAGGCCGCCGCGCCGTCGCCGCCCGCGAGCTCGTCGCTGCCGCCGGGCAGGCCGGTGCGCAGGTCGGACAGGACCGTCAGGGTCGGGATCGGGGAGCGGGCGGCGGTGACCAGCGCGCCGAGACCGGAGCGTACGGAGCCGGCCATGTCGGCGGCGAGCACATGCTCGTCGAGGCGGAGCGCGGCGTGGACCGCGGTCGCGTTCGTCTTGTCGAGATAGGCGGGCGCCGCGGTGGCGAGGAAGAGCTGGCCGACGCGGGGGCGCAGGCCGTCGCGGGCCAGGGCGGTGCGGGCCGCCTCGACGGCCATGGAGGTGGTGTCCTCGTCGTAGCCGGCGACCGCCCTCGTTCCCCTGGCCGGCGGGGTTCCGAGTGCCGCGGCGACGTCGGCTCGGGCGAGGCGGTGGTACGGCACGTAGGCGCCGTAGGCGATGAGTCCGGGCATCAGCGTCCTCCAGGAGCTTCGTTGCCGGTGCGTTCGAAGACGGCCGCCAGGCCTTGTCCGCCGCCGAGGCACATGGTCTCCAGGCCGTAGCGGGCCTGGCGTCGGTCCAGTTCGCGCAGCAGGGTGGCGAGTATGCGGCCGCCGGTGGCGCCGACGGGGTGGCCCAGCGAGATGCCCGAGCCGTTGACGTTGAACCGCTCGAAGTCGGTCTCGGTCAGGGCCCATGCGCGAGTGCAGGCCAGCACCTGGGCGGCGAAGGCCTCGTTGAGTTCGATCAGGTCCATGTCGGCGAGCTTCAGCTCCGCGCGCTCCAGGGCCTTGGCCGTGGCGGGCACCGGTCCGATGCCCATCGTCTCGGGCGGCACGCCGACGACGGCCCAGGAGACCAGGCGGCCCAGCGGCCGCAGGCCGAGTTCGGCAGCGCGTTCGGGGTGGGTGACGACACAGACGGCCGCGCCGTCGTTCTGGCCGCTGGCGTTGCCGGCGGTGACCGTCGCCTCGGGGTCCAGGCGGCCGAGTACGGGCCGGAGTTCGGCGAGCTTGTCCAACGACGAGTCCGGGCGCGGGTGTTCGTCGGTGTCGACGACCGCCTCGCCCTTGCGGCTCCGTACGGTGACGGGGACGATCTCGTCGGCGAAGCGGCCTTCCCGCTGGGCCGCGACGGCCTTCTCGTGCGAGCGCAGGGCGAGTCGGTCCTGCTCCTCGCGGGGGATGGCGTAGGCGCGCCGCAGGTTCTCGGCTGTCTCCAGCATGCCCCCGGGGACGGGATGGCGGACGCCGCCCGAGGTGACGCGCCCGCGGGCCAGCCGGTCGTGCAGCGTGGCGCCCGCGCCGCGTACGCCCCAGCGGACGTCGGTGGTGTAGAACTCGGCCTGGCTCATGGACTCCACGCCGCCCGCCAGGACGAGGTCGCTCGCGCCGGTCTGCACCTGCATCGCGGCCGTGATGATCGCCTGGAGTCCGGAGCCGCAGCGGCGGTCGATCTGGAGTCCCGGCACCTCGACGGGCAGACCGGCGTCCAGGGCGGCCACGCGGCCGATGGCGGGCGCCTCGCCGTTGGGGTAGCACTGGCCGAGCAGGACGTCGTCCACGGCGGCGTGCGGTATCCCGGTGCGCTCCAGCACGGCGCGCACGACCGTGGCGGCGAGCGCGGCCGCCGTCACGTCGCGCAGGACGCCGCCGTAGCCGCCGACGGGAGTACGCAGGGGTTCGCAGATCACGGCGTCACGGAGGGGGGCGGGCATCGGGCAGGCCTTTCGTCTCGGCGGGCAAGCGGAGGTCACATGTACCGGCCGCCGGTCACCTCGACCACGGCTCCGGTGACGTAGCTCGCCATGTCGGAGGCGAGGAAGAGGACGACCTGGGCGACCTCGGCGGGTTCGCCGGCGCGGCCCAGGGGGATCTCGGCGAGCTTGGCGTCCCAGGCGGCCCGGGGCATGGCCTCGGTCATGGCGGTTCGGATCAGGCCGGGCTGTACGGCGTTGACGCGGACGCCCGCCTTCGCGAGCTCCTTGGCGGAGGCCTTGGTGAGGCCCACGAGTCCGGCCTTGGCGGCGCTGTAGTTCGTCTGGCCGAAGTTGCCGACCTTGCCCGCGATGGAGGAGATGTTGACGATGCTGCCGCCCTGTCCGTGCGCCCGCATGGCCTCGGCGGCGTACCGAGTGCCGTTCCAGGCGCCGGTGAGGTGGACGTCGATCACGGCGCGGAAGTCGGCGAGGGGCATCTTGCTCAGGGTCGCGTCCCGGGTGATGCCGGCGTTGTTGACCATGACGCCGACCGGCCCGAAGGCGTCGGTGCAGTGGGCGACCAGGGCGGCCACCTCGTTCTCGTCGGTGACGTCGCAGCGCAGCGAGACGGCGGCCACGCCGTTCCCGGCGAGGCGTCCGACGGCGTGGGCCGCGGCGTCCTCGTCGATGTCGCCGAGGACGATGCGTGCGCCCGCGGCGCCGAGGACGCCGGCGATCTCGAAGCCGATGCCCTGTGCGCCGCCGGTGATCACTGCGTTCCGGCCGTCCAGCAGTCCCATTGTCAGCCCGCCCCTGACTCGACACCATTCCTGTTAAATAGATAACCTATTATGCTGAAACAATCAATACAGCGATCGGCTGCGCGGGCAGGGCCGAGGAGGAGAGATCCCAGGTGGACATCAGCTATCCCCCGGAGACCGAGACGTTCCGCGCCGGGGTGCGGGCGTTCCTCGCTGATGCGCTGCCGCCGGGCTGGAGGGGCATCGGCGCACTGGACGAGGACGCGGCCTGGGCCTTCGCCCGGGACTGGCGCCGCCGGCTCGTCGAGCGCGGCTACCTCTCCCTCACCTGGCCCGAGCGCTACGGCGGCCACGGCCTGTCCAAGCTCCATCAGGTCGTCCTGATGGAGGAACTCGCCCGGGCCGGTGTGCCGTTCGGCCTGCCGCAGGACACCTTCGGCGTGAAGATGCTGGCGAACACGCTGCTGCGCTGGGGCACGGAGGAACAGAAGAGCCGCTTCCTCCCCCGCATCCTCAGCGGCGAGGACACCTGGTGCCAGGGGTACTCGGAGCCCGACGCGGGATCCGACCTGGCTTCCCTGAAGACCCGCGCGGCCCTGGAGGGCGACGAGTGGGTGATCGACGGACAGAAGGTGTGGACCTCCGGCGCCCATCACAGTGACTGGATCTTCGTCCTGGCCCGTACGAACCGGGACGCGTCCAGGCACCGCGGGATCTCGTTCCTCCTCGTGCCGCTGGACCAGCCCGGCGTCGAGGTCCGGCCGTTCCGCATGATGAGCGGGCAACTGCACTTCAACGAGGTCTTCTTCGACGGCGCCCGCACCCGCGCCGATCTCGTCGTCGGAGGCGTCGACAACGGCTGGACGGTCGCCCAGAGCCTGCTCGGCGTCGAACGCGGGGAGGAGGCGGCGACCAACCCGATCCTGTTCCGGGCGGAGGTGGAGCGCCTGGTGGAACTGGCCCGCCGGTACGGCAAGGACCAGGACCCCGTCATCCGGCAGCGCATCGCCTGGTGCTGGTCCAAGGTCGAGATCATGCGCTGCCTCGGCTACCGGATCCTCACCGGCTGGCTCAAGGGGGCGGAGCCGGGGCCCGAGTCGTCGATCGCCAAGCTGTACTGGAGCGAATACCACACCGAGGTCACCGATCTGGCGATGGACATCATGGGTCTGCACGGCCAGGTGCCGGTCGGGCGGCCGCCGCTGCGCACCTACCGCACCGACGACCCCGGCGCCGCGAACTCCTCGGCGTCCTGGTCGACGACGTATCTGATCGCCCGTTCCGGAACGATCTACGCGGGCACGTCCCAGGTGCAGCGGAACATCCTCGCGGAGAAGGTCCTGGGACTCCCCCGCGAACCGCGCGCGAGCGCGGACCAGGAGGCCGTCAGGGCCCAGCCCTGACCGGCATGGGCGGTCTGCCGGCCCGGATGGTCTGACGGCCCGGACGGCCGAGACGGTCAGGACCGGGCCGCTCAGGGGCGGCTGGGCGGCCCGGGTTCGCCGGACCGGCCGGAGACAGCGCGGGCGGCCCAGGGCAACTCGACCGGCCGGAGACGGCCTGATCGGTCAGGGTCGGTCGGGGGTGGTCAGGGACGGCCGGGGCGGTCGAAGGTGTCCAGCTCCGGGACCGGTCGTGGCCCTGCGCCAGGACGCCAGCCGGCGTCGAGCTTGCGCAGGCCCACCCCGTCCGGCGCCCAGACGTGGCAGCTGTTCAGCACCCCCGCCGTCGCGCGCGGGTTGTGCACCGGTTCGCCGTCGGCCGCGCGGCGCAGCGCGCCCGCCGAGATCGCCGCCTGCACGACCGCCGGGCCGAGGGCGCGCGTCAGCTCGTACAGGTGCGTACAGCCGGAGACGCCCCGGAAGCGCTCCTGGATCGCCCGGTTGTATCCGGCGCCGACACTGAGCCCGACCAGGCCGTCGAAGGCCGGAGTGACGCGCGGGCACTCCGCGTGCGGGAACGTCCGCATGTCCGCACGGGCGGCCGAGATCACCATGTCGTCGAGGCGGACCCGCACGGTCAGCGCCATCCGGTGGACGGTCCCGCCCGACGGCGCCTCCCAGGGGCGCTCGTCGCGCAGTTCCGCCTCGACGGAGATCTCGCGGCCGCCCTCCTCCGCGTGGGCGGTGACGGAGATCGTACGGCGGTGCAGCGGGAGTCCGGGGCCGGTCATGACGAGGTCTCCGCCGGTGATGACGAGGCCACCGACGGCTCCGGCGCCGTCCCGCCCAGCCCCGCGAACTCCGGGCGCCGGCGCTCGATGAAGCTGAGCACGCCCTCACGGTAGTCCGGTGCGCGCTTGGCCACGGCCAGTAGCGCGGCCGCGCGGTCGCTGCTGTCGGCGAAGGTCCTCGCCTGGTCCTCGGCGAGCTGACGCTTGATGAGGGACATCGCGTACGGGCTCGCCGAGCGGGCCAGCTCGGTCGCGTAGGCGAGCGCCTCGGGGAGGAGTCGTCCAGGCTCGGCCAGGCGGTTGACCAGGCCGAGCGACAGGGCTTCCGTCCCGGTGACGCGCCGCGAGGACAGCAGCAGGTCGGCGGCGTTGCCGTAGCCGACCAGCCGGGGCAGGATCCAGGACACGCCGTCCTCGGCCACCAGTCCTCGCGCGCTGAAGGCGGCGGCGAACCTGGCGTGCGGCACGGCGAACCGGACGTCGCACATCAGCGCCTGGTTGAAGCCGATGCCCGCACAGGCCCCGTTGACGGCCGCCACGACGGGCTTCGGGAACGACATGGGGCGGGTGCGCGGCGGCAGCTGACCGGTGGGCCACGGGCGGGCGCCCGACGACGCCCCGTCCAGCACGCTCATGTCCATCCCCGGACAGAAGCTGCGCCCGGCGCCGGTGAGCACCACGGCCCGCACCCGTGGATCCGCCTCCGCCCGGTCGAACAGTTCGTTGTAGAGCAGCTCCATCTCCAGCGTCCAGGCGTTGTGGCGCTCGGGCCGGTTGAGGGTGAGGAGCATGACACCGTCGTCGGTGAGTTCGGTGAGGATCAACGGGGTCGGATTCTCGGTCATCGAGGTCACTCCCACGGGCCCGTAGAGTTTATCGCTAGATGAATCATCTATATACCCAACGGCGGCTCGGGCACCAGACCGGGCACGCGGAAGACAAGATCAGGCATCCCTTGACCTGGTACCCTCGATGCACTAAGACGATTCATTTGGCTATATGAGGAGTCCATCGTGGCCGAGGCAGCCCGCGCAAGCGAAACGGCGACCGTGCCCGCCCCCGCCCGCAACCGCGTCGGACGCCAGGTGCGGGTGCCGAAGACCGCCGAACTGGTCGCCGCCCATCTGCGTCGCCAGATCGTCCGGGGCGACCTGAAGCCGGACGACGCGCTGCCCCCGGAGTCGGGGCTGATGGAGCAGTTCGGCATCTCGCGGCCGACTCTGCGCGAGGCCTTCCGCGTGCTGGAGTCGGAGTCCCTGATCACGGTGCGCCGCGGCGCGCACGGCGGCGCCCGGGTGAGCGCGCCCGACGCGGACGTCGCCGCCCGCTTCGCCGGCCTGATCCTCGAATACCGCGGCGCCACCCTCGGCGACGTCTACCGCGCGGCCGCCCTCATCGAGCCCCCCTGCGCCCGCCAGCTCGCCGCCAAGCACGCGGCGGACGACATCAGACGACTGCGCGACGCGGTGGCCGCCGAGAAGGCCGTCCTGGAAGACCCGCTCGCCCTGGTGGACGCGCAGGACGCCTTCCACGCCCTCTTGGTCGAGCTCACCGGCAACCAGACCCTCATCCTGCTGTGCAGCATGCTGCGCAACATCATCGACCGGGCCAACGCCTCGTACACGGCGGCCGCCACCGACGCCGAGACCCAGAAGGCGCAGGCCGTCAAGGGGCACCGGGCACACGTGCGGCTGGTCGGACTGATCGAGTCCGGCAAGGCGGACGAGGCCGAGAAGCTGTGGCAGCGGCACATCTCCAGCGCCGACGACGTCGTGAACGCCGCCGGGCCCAAGACGGTGCTCGAGCTGCTCGACTGACCCGGCCGACCCGCGGTCCCGTCCACGGGCGGGACCGCGGGCCAGACCGTCCTCACGAACCCCTTGCCTCCGAGAAACAGTTAGATAATTATAGAAGGCGTACTGAATAGCTCCTGGGGTCCGGAGGCGACGGCCATGGCCGACCAGCGCAAGCGCATCTTCGACTGCGACCAGCACATGTATGAGGAACGGGACTCCTTCACCCGCTACCTCCCGAAGGAGTTCCTCGGTGCGGCGGTCGCACCGGTGACGCTCCCGGACGGGCGGGAGGTGATCCTCGCCGGGGACCGGATCGTCGTATGCCTGGAACCCGAGTTCGGGCAGGTGTACCGGCCCGGTTCGCTGAAGGAGATGCTCAAGGCGATGGCCTCGGGCGATCCGGAGGAGACGTACCAGTTCGAGCCGATGCACGACTCGTACCAGAACCGCGAGTCCCGGCTGCGGGTCATGGACGAGCAGGGCCTGGACCAGACGATCATGTATCCGGGCGGCTGGGCACTGGTCGCCGAGGAGTACGTGAAGGGCGTCGAGCCGCTCTACGCCAACTACCACTCGTTCAACCGCTACATGAACGAGGTGTGGGGGTTTGCACACCAGAGCCGCATCTACGCCCCTGCCCTGCTCTCCCTGCGCGACCTGGACCACGCGGTCAAGGAACTCGAGTACGTCCTGAACCAGGGCGCCCGCTTCATCCTGCTGCCCACCGGGCCGGTCTACGGCCGCTCGCCGGGCGACCCGTACTTCGACCCGTTCTGGAAACTGGTCGACGAGGCCAAGGCGAGCGTCTGCTACCACATCAGCGAGTTCTACTACAACTCGCAGGTGGCGCCCTCCTGGGGCTTCGACCCGCACCCCATCCACTTCCGGATGTCGGCCTGGCAGTGGCAGAACACCTACGGCCAGCGCCCCGTCGAGGAGACGCTGTCCGCGCTGATCTTCGACAACCTCTTCGGGCGTTTCCCGAACATCAACGTCCTGGTGTCGGAGTTCGGCTCCGAGTGGGTGCCGCACTTCGTGCGCCACATGGACAAGAGCCGCGGCATGGGGCGCAACGGCCCGTGGATCGGCGGGCAGTTGGACGAACGTCCCAGCCAGATATTCCGCAAGCACGTCCGTGTGGTGCCCTACCCCGAGGACGACATCGTGGGCGTCGTCAGGCGGCTCGGCCACCACGAGTCCATCGTCATGGGCTCCGACTTCCCGCACGCGGAGGGCCTCGCCGCTCCGGGCGACTTCCGCAAGCTCATCGCCGAGCTCGACGAGACCGCCCAGGACGACATCATGTACAACAACGCCCAGCAGCTGATCAGCCGCTGAGCGTGGCAGCACCCCCGCCTGGCGGCGGGCCCGGTCTAACGGACCAGGCCCGCCGCCAGGTTCGCGATGTCGGTGAGGAACGCGGTGCCGCGGGGCGAGTGGTCGTAGCCGGCGAGCGGGTAGCCGTTGCTCAGACAGGCGAAGGACAGGCCGGACTCCGGGTCCATGAAGCCCAGTTGGTAGGCGGCCCCCGCACTGCCGAAGAGCGCCGACGAGCCGGTCGACGGCAGGTTGCTCCCCGCGTCGGGGCCGGCCACGGTCACGAACAGCCCCATGCTGGTCCGGCGCCGTCCGCCGCCCCCGTGGATCCGCTCGCCGTACGGATGGCCGGTCAGCCTGATCCGCGTCCCCTCCGCCACCGCCCCGGGCTTCCACAGGCCCGAGTGGACCAGCGCCTGGAAGTAGAGCGCGACGTCGGCGGCGGTGGCGACCAGGGCGTGGCTGGGCTCCCCTGCCGCCAGGACCTTCGGGTCGGACAGGTACCACGGCCCCCAGGGGTCGGGTTCCTGACCGTCTTCGACGCGGTCGGTGGCGAGCATCGGGGCGACACCGCCCGCTTGCCGGTGCTCCGGCACCCCCAGCTCGATCGACGACAGGCCCAGCGGCCCTGCGATCCGCTCGCGCAGGTAGTCGGCGAAGGCGAGGCCCGTGCGCCGCTCGACGATCTCGGCGATCAGCCAGGCGGCCGAGGTGAGGTGGAACTGGAACCGGCTGCCCGGCGGGTAGTCGAGCCGCCAGCGGCCGAAGGCGGCGAGCCGCTGCTCGCGGTCGAGCATCTTGGGGTAGCCCAGGGGCGCGAAGGGGAGACCGGCGGTGTGCGTGAGCACCTGCTCGACCGTCACCGTCTCCTTCCCGTTCGGCCCGAACTCCGGGACGATCTCCGCGACTTGTTCGCCGACGTCCAGGAGTCCGTCGCCGATCAGCTTCCACACCACGCCCGCGACGATCGACCGTCCGACGGACTGCAGGACGTACCGGGTGCCGGGGTGGGCGTCGCCGTAGCTCTCGAAGGCCACCAGCCGGCCGTCGCGGGCGACGGCGACCTGGGCCGAGGGCAGGGGGCCGTGCTCGACCTCCCGGCGGATGCGGCTCAGCAGTGTGCCGAGGCGCTGTGGGTCGACGGTGTCAGGCACGCGTTCCTCCTTCGTACGGCTCCCGCAGACGGCGGCGTACGACCTTGCCGTTGGCGTTGCGCGGCAGGTCGTCCACGAACCACCAGCGGACGGGGACCTTGAACCCGGAGAGCCGGGCCCGGGTGTAGCTCCTGAGCAGCGCGGGATCCGGTGGAGCCGCGGGGTCGGACGGCACCACGAAGGCGACGACGGTCTGTCCGAGCCGTTCGTCGGGCATGCCGGTCACCGCCGCGTCGGCCACGCCCGGATGTGCCGCGAGGACCGTTTCGACCTCCAGCGGGTGCACGTTCTCGCCGCCCCGGATGATCATGTCGGTGCTTCGGCCGAGGAGGTAGAGGTAGCCGTCCGCCGCGGTCCGGCCCAGGTCGCCGCTGCGCAGCCAGCCCTCGTCGTCGAGCCGGAAGAAGTGGTCGGCGCGGGCGTGGATCTCGCCGACGCCGTCGGGCCCGGCGCCGGCGACCCTGACCTCGACCCCTGGCGCGGGCCGTCCCACCGACCGCAGCAGCTCGGTGCGTCCCGCGACCGCCTCCCGGTGGTCCTCGGGGGTGAGCACGCTGATGGGCGAGCCCTCGGTCTGGCCGAACATGTTGAGCATGCGGACGCCCGGCATCGCCTCGTACGTCCGTCGCAGCGTGTCGGGGCGGACGGGAGCACCTCCGTACTGGAGGGTCCGCAGGTGCTCGTGCCGTGCCTGACCCGCGGCCAGCAGGGTCTCCAGCATCGCCGGGACCATGCTGGTGTGCGTGGTGCCGAGGGTCCGCAGCAGGGTCCAGCCCTCGACGCTGAAGCGGGGCAGTCCGGTGACCAGGGCGCCGGCTGCGAGCGCGACGGCGATGTTGCCGAGGCCCGCGATGTGGTGGAAGGGCGCGCTGCCGCCGTAGAAGCTGTCCGGGTCGAGTTCGCACAGCAGCCCGTTGACGCGGGCTCGGGCGGCCAGCCGCCGCTGGGTCATGGGGACGGGTTTGGGCAGGCCGGTCGTTCCGGAGGTGTGCAGGACGGCGGCGAGTTCGCCCGGCAGGGCCTGCAAGGGCCTGGCGCTGACGGCGAGTTCGGGCACGGTGGCGATCCGCCGGCCGGTCAGGCAGGCGACCTGTCCGGCGAGGTCGGCGAACCCGGGCTGTGTCAGCAGGACCGGGGAAGGTGTCGCCGTGACCACGGCGGCGATCTCGTGCGCGGTCATCCGGACGCCCAGCGGCGCGAGCGGATGGCCGGATCCGGCGCCGCCGATCACCAGCGCCAGGGCGTCCGCGGAGGTGGCGACCAGGGCCGGGACGGGGACGCCGGGCTCCAGACCGACCATGTCCAGCCAGTCGGCCGCGCCGGCCGCCCGGTCGAGCAGTTCCCGTCCGGTCCAGATCAGGTCGCCGAACCGGACGGCGGGGCGGGGATGGTCGTAGGCACGGCTCACCATGGCGGTCCAGGTGGCCGCCGGCCCCCTCTGCTGTGCGGCGGCCACCGGTTCAGGGCTCCAGGCGGGCCGCCGCGGTGCCCGTGACCACCTCGGCGCCGTGCTGGTTGACGGTTCGCAGCGTGAAGTGGACGACCGGGCCGTCCGGCGTCTCCTCGATCGACTCGACGGTGACCGTGGCGGTCAGCGTGTCGCCGGGCCAGACCTGGGCCTTGAAGCGCACGCCGTAGCGCAGCAGGGACTCGGGTCCGGCCCAGTCGGTCAGCACTCTGCCCGTCATGCCCATCGTCAGCATGCCGTGGGCGAAGACGCCGGGATATCCCGCGGCCTCGACGGCGAACCGCTCGTCGGTGTGCAGCGGGTTGAAATCGCCGGAGGCGCCGGCGTACTGCACGATCCGGGTGCGCCTCAGATCCTCGACGAGGACGCGCTCGCGACTCTCGCCGACCTTGATCTCGTCCGGGCTCAGGCTCATCGCGCGTCCTTCGGGGTCGCGGGGCCCTCGGGGACGACGGCCACGGTCACCGCGCTGACGACCGGCTCGCCGTCGGCGTCCCGGTACTCGGTGATGCGTTCGCTGAACAGGAGTCGGCCGCTGCGGCCGTGCTTCTCCCAGCTGCGTCCGGGGACGGTGTGCGCGTAGAGCGTCTCGCCGGCGCGCACCGGGCGGTGGTAGGCGAAGTGCTGCTCGGCGTGCAGTCCGCCGCCGCCCTCGGCCATCTCCCCGGGGCCGCCGCCGGACCCGAACCAGTCCTCGTCCGGCCTGGGCCGCAGGTGATAGCCGGGGTCGTGGTGGGCGCTCGCCATGGTGAAGGTGGGCGGCGCGATCGCGGACTCGCCCTGGTACGCGGGGTGTTCGTCGCCGATGGCGCGGGCGAACATCATGATGTGCCCGGCCTCGACGGGGAACGGCTGCCCTGTCATCGTCAAGAACCTCCTGGGTCAGTACGGCAGGAACGCGTCGCGGGTGGCCTCGTCCGGGTCGAAGTCCGGCGGCAGGCCCTCGAACTTCGGCTCCCGCGTCTCCACGAAGCTCGCGACGCCCTCGCGGAAGTCGGGCGAGCCCGCGAAGAACTCCATGGCGGAGTAGGAGCGGGCCAGGGCATCGGTGAACGTGCGGTCGAGGTCGCCGTACACCTGATGGCGTACCACGGCCATGGCGCGCGGGGAGCAGTTGCGGGCGATGTCGCGGGCGTACGCGCGGGCGGCGTCCAGCAGGTCCTCGGGGTCGACGACCCGGCTGACGAGACCCAGGTCCCAGGCCTCGTCGGCGTCGAAGACCCGGCCCGACAGCAGCAGGTCGAGTGCCCTCTCCAGCCCGATCACGCGCGGAAGGACGTACGGCAGGTTGTACTCGCCGGCCAGGCCGCGGCGGGTGAAGGCGGTGGTGAAGCGTGCGCCGCGGGCGGCGAAGCGGATGTCGCAGATCAACGCCTGGACCAGACCGATGCCCGCGCAGGCGCCGTTGACGGCCGCGATCATCGGCTTGGGCAGGTTCCGTCGGCTGTACATGGGGACGCGGGCCTGGAGGTCGAGGGACTGACCGGGCTGGGCGTTCTGCTCCAGACGCTGAACGTCCATGCCGGGGCAGAAGGCCCGGCCCGCGCCCGTGACGATCACCGCGCGGACGGCGGGATCCTGCGCGGCCCGGTCCAGGAGCGCGAAGAAGCGGCGCTCCATGGGAATGCTCCAGGCGTTCTTGCGCTCGGGCCGGTTCAGGGTGACGGTGGCGACGCCGTCCTCGTCGACCTCGTACAGCACCAGGTCCTGGCCGTCTTCGGGCATCACGGTCGCTCCTCGGTGAGTGGTTCGATGGGATCGCCGACGCCCGGTCGCTCGCCGGAGATGGTCACCACGACCTGCCCCCGGGCGCAGACGCGTCCGTCGGCGATCACGTCGACGTCGGCGAAGTGCACTCTGCGGCCGCGCCGGACGCAGCGGGCGTGGGCGACGGCCTCCCGGCCGCGGGCGGGCGCGAGGTACTGCACGGACATCGACACGGTGCTGAGCCGGCTGCCCTTGCCGAAGTCGTGCCCGGCGATCACGGAACCGGCGCCGGCGGTGTCGATCAGCGCCGAGATCACCCCGCCGTGGAAGACGCCTTCGTGGGCCGAGAGGGCCTCGGCATAGGGGAGCGCCATCTCGACGCCCTCCGCGTCCCAGCGCAGCACGCGCATGCCACAGCCGCGGTTGAAGGCGACCCCGCGTTCCCAGCGGGCCCGGAACCACTCCCGGCGTTCACGCTGTTCCTCGTCGGTGAGGGACCTCGTCGCGACGGTCATTTGCGCACGCCCTCCGGTCTCGGCCTGACAGCCGATCGATATAGTTACATGATTTGGCTGGTTACGGCAATCCTGGGACCTGCCCCGGCAGCTCCACGTATGTATTATTTATCTAACTCATTCCGCTTGTCGAGAGAGGGCCCCGCAATGCCGTCGACCGCCCTGTCGGGAATCCGCGTCCTCGACCTGTCCCGCATCCTCGCCGCGCCCCTGGCCACCCAACTGCTGGCCGACCTCGGCGCCGAGGTCATCAAGGTGGAACGGCCCGGCACGGGCGACGACTCACGGACGTACGGGCCGCCCTTCGCGGCCGGGACGGACACCGCCGCCTTCTATCTCTCCTGCAATCGCAACAAGCGGTCCGTCACCGTCAACCACGCCACCGCCGAGGGGCAGGAGTTGATCCGCGCGCTGGCCGCCCGGTCGGACGTGCTCGTCGAGAACTTCCGCGTGGGCACGCTGGCGAAGTACGGCCTCGACCACGAGAGCCTCAGCGAGATCAACCCCCGGCTGGTCTATCTGTCGGTCACCGGCTTCGGGCAGACCGGCCCCTATGCGCGGCGGCCCGGCTACGACGGGATCTTCCAGGCCATGTCCGGGATGATGAGCGTCTCCGGACACCCCGACGAACCGATGAAGGTCGGGATCAGCATGGTCGACATCCTCACCGGGCTCTATGCCGCCACGGCGGTGCTGGCGGCTCTGCGACACCGGGACGCGACCGGGGAAGGTCAGTTCATCGACCTCTCCCTGCTGGACTGCGGGCTCGCCTCGCTCTCCCATTTCGCGATGAACTACCTGGTCTCCGGCGAGGTGCCCGAGCGGCGCGGGAACGGTGGGTACGGCGGGATCCCGTCCCAGGCGTTCATGTGCAGCGACAGACCGCTGTTCCTCGTGGCCGGCAACGACAAGCAGTTCGCCGCCCTCTGCGCGGCGGCCGACCGCACCGACCTGCTCCAGGACCCCCGGTTCGCCACGACCTCCGCCCGTATCGCCCATCGCACGGAGCTCCTGCCGGTGCTCCAGGCCGTCCTGCGCACCCGGACCCGGGACGAGTGGCTGTCCCTGCTCGACCGGCACGACGTCCCCGCCGGCCCGTGCAACGAGCTGCCCGACGTCTTCGCCGACCCGCAGATCCGGCACCGCGAGATGCTGGTCGAGGCCGGAGGGCTCCCCCTGCTCGCCAACCCCCTCCGGCTCTCGGCGACCCCCGTCGGGGGATACGCCCCGCCGCCCGCACTCGGCGAGCACACCGCCGAAGTGCTGTGCGAGTTGGCGCAAGTGACGGAGCGTCAACTGAAGGAGCTGCGCGCACGGGGGGTCGTCTGAGCCGGTGCCTTCCGGGCCCGTCGCCCTCAGCCGATCAGGGTTCGCCCGCCCTCCAGCATCAGCGTCGCGCCGGTCAGATAGGCCATGTCGTCGCTGACGAGCGCGGCCACCGCGCGGCCGACGTCCCTTTCCGGGTCGCCCATCCGCCCGAGCGGGATGGCGGACAGCACACTCTCGGCCTTCTCCGGGTGCGCGGCGAAGAACTCCTCCGCCGCCGGGCTCAGCGCGGCGGGGCAGACCACGTTCACGCGGATCCCGTACCGGCCCCACTCCCGTGCGGCCACCCGTGTCAGCCCGCGGATCGCCTCCTTGGCCATCGCGTACGCGGCGAAGGTCGCCTCGCCCTGCACCGCGGCCGAGGAACCGAGGTTCACCACGCTGCCCCGGCTCGCCCGCAGATGGGGCAGGGCGGCCTGCATGGCGTGGAAGACCGCCAGCGGACCGCTGCGGTAGGCGAGTTCGACGTCGGCGTACGACGTCTGCTCCAGCGCACGCTGCACCGAGCTCTGCGCGTTGTTGACCAGGACGTCCAGCCGGCCGAACTCCCCCACCGTCCGGGCCACCATGCGGTCGACGTCGTCCCGCTCGCCGACGTCCCCGACCACGGTGAGCGCCCTGCCGCCGCGCCCTGCGATCTCCGCGGCGGTGTCCTTCAGGGTGCGTTCGGTACGGCCGGTGATCGCCACGGCCGCGCCCTGTGCCGCCAGCGCGAGCGCTATCCCCCGGCCGACCCCCTGACCGCCGCCGGTGACCAGCGCCGTCTTCCCCGCAAGCCGTCCCATCACGTTTCCTTCCAGAAGCCGGCCCAGGTGGGAAACGCGTCGGGCAGCGCCGGACGGCCGGCGCCGTCCCAGCCCTCGAAGCTCACCGACTGGGGGCGCTCGGTCACGTCCGCCGCGTACCAGTGCTGCTCGCGGCGCCGGGAGAAGTACCAGTCGCCGTCCACGCGCGCGTACTCGTCGAGGTAGCGGATGGCCATCACGATCCACCGCTCCCCCACCTCGTGCTCCGCGCGGCAGTAGACGGATCCGGTGGCCGTGTCACGGCCGGTGAACTCGATCCGGTGGCCGCAGATCTGGTGGACCGACCGGTCGAAGCCCCGGACCAGGGGCTCGATGTACGCCAGCAGCGCCTCCCGGCCGCGACCGCGGCGGCCCATGTCCACGTCGGGCCGGAAACAGCCGGCCCAGGCGTCCAGGTCCCGGGCGTCCACGGCAAGGGCGTAGCGGACGGGCAGCTGCTGGACGGCGAGATGCGACTCGATGCGGTCGAGGCGTTCCTCCGGCGTCGTCACGGCCTGGGCTCCTTCGGCAGACCGAGGACCTGCTCGCCGATGATGGTGCGCTGGATCTCGCTGGACCCGCCGTAGATCGTCTCCGCCAGGGACAGCAGGAAGGAACGCTGCCGTGTGTCCAGGCCGTAGTCCTCGCCGACGATCTGCCCGGCGGGGCCGGCCAACTCCTGCGCGAGGTGACCGAGTTGCTGATGGCGTGTCGAGGCGTACAGCTTGGCCGTGGTGGCCTGGGCGCCGGGGGTGCGGCCCGCCGTCAGTTCGGCGAGGGTGCGGAGGTTGGTGGTGCGCATGATGCGTACGGAGATCCAGGCGTCGATGATGCGGCGGCGCAGCATCGGATCGTCGAGTGCGCCCCGTTCCCGGGCCAGGTCGAGCAGCGCCTCGGCCTCCCGTTCGAAGGTGAGCTGCTGAGGCAGGAGCGTGGCGCCGCGCTCGATGCCGAGCGCGGCCATCGCGGTGCGCCAGCCCTGGCCGGCCTCGCCGACGACCATGTCCGCACCGGTGCGCGCGTCGGAGAGGAACACTTCGGCGAACTCGTCCTGGCCGGCGAGGTTACGGATGGGGCGGATCTCCACGCCCGGCTGGTCCGTGGGCAGCAGCAGCATGGTCAGGCCCCTGTGCCGCGCGGAGTCCGGGTCGGTGCGGGCCAGGACGTACAGCCAGTCGGCGTGGACACCGAAGGACGTCCACACCTTCTGCCCGCTCACCACCCATGCCTCGCCGTCGCGCTCGGCCCGGGTGCGGACCGACGCCAGGTCGGAGCCGGCGCCGGGCTCGCTGAAGCCCTGGCCCCACAACTCCTCGACGGCGAGGACCGGTGGCAGGAAACGCTTCTTCTGCTCCTCCGCGCCCATCTTGAGGAGCAGGGGGCCGAGCAGGTCGAGTGCGTTGCCGGTGGCCCGGTAGGGAGCGTTCGCGCGAGCGTACTCGTACTCGAAGACGATCTCCTCGAGGAGCCCGAGGCCGCGTCCGCCGTACTCCCGCGGCCAGCTCACGCCCAGCCAGTGGCCCCTGGCGAGCTCACGGTCCCAGGC
This sequence comes from Streptomyces rishiriensis, assembly GCF_003112535.1. Classification (GTDB taxonomy): domain Bacteria; phylum Actinomycetota; class Actinomycetes; order Streptomycetales; family Streptomycetaceae; genus Streptomyces; species Streptomyces rishiriensis. Next base: position 68,172 of record NZ_BEWA01000016.1, read on the forward strand.
CAGGCGGACCTCCCAGGCCGCGCCGTCGGTGGGGCCGCCCACGCCCCGGTGTGCCGCGAACTCACCGACGAGATGGTCCGCCAGCCAGTCCCGCAGCTCGTCGCGGAAATCACGCACGGCGGGTCCGAAGTCCAGCTCCATGTCCGTACCTCCCTGATCCCTGATCCCTGATCTCCGATCCCTGATCCCAGGCCCCTGAGGCCTCGGACCTCAGATACCGAGCCTGGCGGCCAGCAGTTCCCGGTGGTACGACGGCGTGCCGAGCAGCACCTCGGAGCTCTTGGCCCGCTTGAGGTACAGGTGCGCCGGGTGCTCCCAGGTGAAGCCGATCCCGCCGTGGACCTGGATGGTGTCGCCCGCCACCCTGGTGAAGGCCTCCGAGCAGAAGGCCTGCGCCAGTGCGGCCGCGAGGCCGATCTCCGCGTCGTCCCGGCCGTCCAGTGCCCACAGTCCGGCGTACACGGCCGAGCGGGCGGACTCGATCTCCACCAGCATGTCGGCGCACTTGTGTTTGATTCCCTGGAAGGAACCGATGGGGCGCCCGTACTGGACGCGGATCCTGGCGTAGTCCGCGGCGGCCTCCAGAGCTGCGGCCGCCGCGCCGACCTGCTCGGCCGCGAGCAGCACCGAGGCGGTGGCAAGCGTGCGCTCGAGGGCGGGCCACGCCGCGCCCTGCGCGCCGAGCAGGCGCGCCGGGGTGCCGCCGAACTCCAGTCGGGCCTGTTTGCGGGTCTGGTCGAGGGTCGGGAGCGGCGTGCGCGTGAGGCCGTGCGCGTCGGCGTCGACCACGAAGAGGCTGACGCCCGTGGGGGTGCGGGCGGCGACCAGAAGCAGGTCGGCGAGGTGTCCGTCGGGGACATAGGTCTTCGCGCCCGTCAGCCGCCATCCGCCGGGGGTGTCGTGCGCTGCCAACCGGATGCCCGGCTCGTCCCAGCGGCCGCTGTCCTCGGTGAGCGCCAGCGTGGCGATCGTCTCGCCGGACGCGATCCCGGGCAGGAGGTCGCATCGGGCCTGTTCGTCGTCGCAGCGCAGCAGGGCTTCGGCGGCCAGGGCGACGGTGGCGAAGTACGGGCCGCACAGCAGCGCGCGGCCCGCTTCCTCGAAGACGATGCCGAGGTCGGCGTAGGAAGAGCCCGAACCGCCGTACTCCTCCGGCACGGCGAGCCCCTGCAGGCCGATTTCGCCGGCCATCCGCCGCCAGACGACGGGGTCGTGACCCCGCGTGTCGGCGGCCAGGCGGCGCACGGCCGCCTCGTCGGAGTGCTTGGCCAGGAACGACCGCACGACCTTGCGCAGTTCGTCCTGTTCCTGGCTGAAGGTGAGATCCATGCCGAGCTTCCCGTCCTCGGTGCGACGCGTCTGCCGATCGCTTGCCGCTCTCCGCTCGATACAGTTAGATAATTATAGTATCCGCACTGAATACACCAGGAGCGCGACGTGACCGATCTCTACGCCCCGTTCACGAGCCTGACCTTCGAGCGGCCCGCGCCCGGCGTGCTGCGCGTCGTGCTCGACGCCCCCCACCTCAACGCGGTGGGGCCGCGGATGCACGGTGAACTGGCCGATGTCTGGCCGGTGATCGACCGGGACGAACAGACCCGCGCGGTGCTGGTGCAGGGGGCGGGCCGGGCGTTCTCCGCAGGGGGGACCTTCGACTCCATCGAGGCCATGACCGGGGACTTCGCGGTGCGGGCCCGGGTGATGCGCGAGGCGCGGGACATGGTCTACGGAGTGATCAACTGCTCGAAGCCGGTGGTCTCCGCGATCCACGGGCCGGCCGTCGGCGCGGGCCTGGTCATCGGCATGCTGGCGGACGTCTCGATCGCCGCCCGCACGGCGAAGATCGTCGACGGGCACACGCGCCTCGGGGTCGCGGCGGGCGATCACGCGGCCATCTGCTGGCCGCTGCTGTGCGGCATGGCCAAGGCCAAGTACTACCTGCTGACCTGTGAGGCGCTCACCGGCGAGGAGGCCGAGCGGATCGGCCTGGTGTCGAAGTGCGTGGCCGACGACGAGGTGCACGCGGAGGCGTTGCGCGTGGCGACGGTCCTGGCCGCCGGTCCCGCCAGCGCCATCAGCTGGACCAAGCGGTCCCTCAACCACTGGTACCGCACCGCCCAGCCGCTCTTCGAGGCCTCCCTCGGGCTGGAGTTCTTCGGGTTCGCCGGTCACGAGGTCGCCGAGGGCCTGGCCGCCCACCGCGACAAGCGAACCCCGGACTTCGAGGCCGTGGCGGCCAAGCACCCGCTCGATCTGTAACCCCCCATACCCCCGTGACCCGCACAGACAGGACCCGACGATGACCGCGCAGCACACGACGACCGAGATCCCGCCGCTGGTGAAGGGGTTGACCTACGAGGAGATGCCGGTCGGGCAGGTCTTCCGGACCGCCCGCCGGACCGTGACCGAGACCGACCTGGTCACTTTCGTGACCTGGGGCGGCTTCACCGAGCCGCTCTTCTGGGACGCCACGCACGCGGCGGAGGGCGGGTACACGGGTCGGCTGGTTCCGGGCGGTCTGACCTACTGCCTGGCCGAGGGACTCGTCCTGCAGACGAACGTGCTGCACGGCACCGGCCTCGCCTTCCTGCACATGGAGCTGACCGTGCGGAGCCCGGTGTACGTCGGCGACACGCTGTACGCCGTCGTCGAGACCACGGGCTGCCGCCCCTCGAGCAAGCCCGGCCGCGGTGTGGTGACCAGCCGGATCACCGTGCGCAACCAGCGCGACGAGGACGTCCTGGTCTACTGCCCGGTGCGGCTGATCCGCGGCCGGGACTACGAGGCTCCGGCGCCCTGAGCCCGGGGCACGAGACGCAGTCCGGTCCCCGCGCCGACGGCGGGTGCGGCGGCGAACGCTCCCCCGTGCACCCAGTCGGACGGCATCGCGGGCCGCGGTCCGGCCTCGTGGTCCGGGATCGCCATGGCGTACAGGCGGGTGTAGCGGAACTTGGCCTCCAGGTTGTCCAGGACCGACCAGTACTCGTAGCCGCACACGTCCACTCCGGCGGCGATGAGCCCGGCCAGCCAGGAGAGCCGGGCCCGCAGCAGGGCACGGCGGCGGGCGTCGTCGAGGCGCCCGCCCCCGTCGACCAGGTCCAGGTCGCCCATGCCGTTGTCGACGACCGACAGCGCCGGCAGCAGGTCCCCGTACAGGTCGCACAGGCCGGCGACGGCGTCGGCGAGCCCCTCGGGAATGATCGGCCAGCCGTAGGCGGTCGTCTCCACGTCCTCGAACGGGACGATCGCGAAGCCGAGTCCCACGAGCAGGCGATTGACCTCGTTGAGTGCGCTGCGGCACTTCGTCGCCGGCAGCACCCGGGGGAGGTTCTCCGGTGCGGTGACCCGGAACGGGGTGTGCCAGGACAGACCGAGCAGGTCCTGCGCGACGGCGATGATCTCCATGTCTCCGGGACGCACACAGCCGGTCGCCGCCACGGGCGCGACGTCGTCCTCGGTCACCATGTGCTCGCCGAGCAGCAGGGGGTCGAGGAAGAGGCGGTTGGTCCAGCTTTCCAGTCGCTCCAGGGCGAGCCGGTCGTAGGGGTCGTCGGTGGCCGCGTAGCCGCCGACGAGTGTGACCGTCGTCCCGATCCGGCCCGTGACGCCGGCGGCCCCGAGGGCCTGGGTGGCGAGCCCGTTCGCGAGCAGGATGTGGTGGACCGCGGGCAGCCCCGCGCGCCCCGCACCGCGGCCCGGTGAGTACATTCCGGCCACATGGTCGGCGAGCGTGGGACCCGCGAGGTCGGTGGAGGTGATCCAGCGTTCCACCCGGTCGCCGAAGCGGCGGCCCAGTTCGGCGGCGTACGCGGCGAAGCGCTCGGCGGTGTCGCGGGCGAGCCAGCCGCCGGCGGCGTCCAGCCAGGGCGGCAGCGTTCGGTCGAACAGGGTGACAGCGGGTCGCGTCCCCTCGTCGAGCAGGGCGTCGAGCGCCCGGTCGCAGCGGTCCAGCGCCTCCCGGTCCCAGCTGCCGGGGCCGTCGGGCTGCAGCTGCGGCCATCCGGCGACCATGCGGTGCGTGTCCGCCGTGACGCCGAGCAGATGCCGGATGTCGTCGGTCCACTGCCGGAAGTGCCCGCCACGCTCGGGCACCGGCGGCGGCGAGGCCGCGATGGCGTCCGCGGTGGCGACCCCCCAGTCGACGCCGCGCAGGGATTCATGCAGGAAACCATCGCTCATGGTCACCGTCCGGGCGGTCAATGGTTTAGCGCATTCAACTGAATGTCCGCCGACGGGACGCTAACACTTCGAGCAAACTACGACAATGTTTCGGCCGGATCTCGCCCGAACCGGATCAGAACGTCCCGGGGACGAGGTCGGCCGCCCGCCAGGTCGTCGCCGTGATCGGGACCGCGGAGTTCTGCGCAGGCCACGGCCGACAGGGCCGCGGAGCGGTTCGCTTCCCGCAGGCCCTCTCCGCCGTATGCGGCGGTATGCCGCCGTCACGCCCCCCGGGCGTCGGATGCAGGTTCGCCGAAGGGGCGGAACTCCTCGTCCCGCCACCAGGGATAGACGGGCGGCATGTCCTCGCTGACCCGGCCGGGGAACTCCGGCGGCCGCTTGGCCAGAAAGGACTCGACCCCCTCGACGGGGTCCGGGCCGCCGCCGATCTGGCTCATGATGCGCGAGTCGAGCCGGTGGGCCGTCATCGGATGGGGCTCGCCGAGCATCCGCCACATCATCTGGCGGGCCAGGGCGACCGAGATCGCCGAGGTGTTCTCGGCGATCTCCCGGGCGAGTGCGTACGCCGCCGGCAGCAGTTCCTGCGGTGGATGGACGGAGCGGACCAACCCGGCCTCCAGCGCCTCGTCCGGGCCGAAGAGGCGGCCCGTCGCCACCCACTCCATGGCCCGCTGCATGCCGACCGCCCGCGGCAGGAACCAGCTCGCCGCCGACTCCGGCACGATGCCGCGGCGCGCGAAGACGAAACCGAACCTCGCCGAGGTGGAGGCCAGCCGGATGTCCATCGGCAGGGTCATGCTGGCCCCGACGCCCGCGGCCGGGCCGTTGATCGCGGCGATGACCGGCTTCGTGCTGGAGAAGATCCGCAGAGCGACCCGGCCGCCGGTGTCCCGGTGCCATGCGCCCGCCGTGCGGTGGTCGAAGGACGAGCCGCCGGAGCTGACGTCGGCGCCCGCGCAGAAGCCGCGTCCGGCGCCGGTCACCACGATCACCCGTACCCCGTCGTCGGCGTCGGCCGCGTCCAGCACGTCGAGGAGTTCCCGCATCATCCGCGGGTCGAACGCGTTCAGCTTCTCGGGCCGGTCGAGGGTGACGGTGAGGATCCGGTCCGCCGTCTCGGCCCGCACGGTCTCGTACTCCTGCTGTGGCATGCATCCTCCGTCACTCCGCCGACCGGTTTCCAGAAAGCTTAATTAGTTATACCATTCAACCCTACTGACTCGTTCATGGGTGACGGCGATGATGGCGGTGGAGATGACGGATCTGTTGGTGACGGCCGTCGGGCCGGTCCGGCTGGTCGAGTTGAACCGGCCCGAGCAGCTGAACGCGATGAGCGAGGAGCTGCACACCGGCCTCGCGTCGCTGTGGGACGAGATCGCCGCCGATCCCCGGGCACGGGTGATCGTGCTCACCGGGCGCGGCCGGGCGTTCAGCGCCGGCGGGAACCTCGACATCATGACCCGGGTCCAGCGCGACAGCGCCTTTCGGGAGCAGCAGGTCGAGGAGGCCCGCAGGATCGTGACGGGCCTGGTCCGCTGCCCGCTGCCCGTGATCGCGGCGGTCAACGGCCCGGCCGTGGGCCTCGGCTGCAGCCTGGCCTTGCTGAGCGACCTCGTGCTGATCGCCGACGACGCCTATGTGGCCGACCCGCACGTGCAGGTCGGGCTGGTCGCCGGCGACGGCGGGGCCTACGTCCTGCCGCTGCTCGTGGGCCTGACCCGGGCGAAGGAGCTGCTGTTCCTGGGCGACCGGGTGCGCGCCGATGACGCGGTCCGGCTGGGCATCGCCAACCGTGCCGTGCCCGGGGACAAGCTCATGGACGAGGCCATGGACCTGGCCGGCCGGCTGGCGGCCCTGCCCGTGCAGGCGCTGCGCGAGACCAAGCGCGCGGTCAACCGGCACCTGGAGCAGGCCCTCGCCAATGTGATGGAACCGGCCCTGCTCGCCGAGCGGGACACCATGCACGCACCGGATCACATCGCCGCGGTCGAGCGGATCATGGCCTCACGCGGCCGCCGCTGAGCCGGAGAGGAGACACTCGGATGGACTTCGCGTTCAGCGAGGAGCAGGAGGAACTGGGCCGCACGGTGCGGGCGTTCCTGGCCGACACCTCGCCCGAGGCCGAGGTGCGACGCCTGATGGAGACGCCGGAGGGCTTCGACCGGGCGCTGTGGCGCCGTATGGGCACGGAGCTGGGTCTTCAGGGGCTGGCGGTGCCGGAGGAGTACGGCGGCGCCGGGTGCGGCCCGGTCGAAGTGGGCGTGGTCATGGAGGAGATGGGCCGCGCGCTGCTGTGCGCCCCCTTTCTGTCCTCGGCCGTGCTGGGGACGACCGCGCTGCTGTGCTGCGCCGACGAGGAGGCCCGCAAGCGGCTGCTTCCGGGACTGGCCTGCGGCGAGCTCGTCGCGACGGTGGCCCTGACCGAGGACTCCGCCCGCTGGGACGCGGCGGGAGTGCGGCTCAGCGCCCGCGAGTCCCGGGGGAGCTGGGCGCTCACCGGGCACAAGACGTTCGTCCTCGACGGCGCGACCGCCGACGTCGTCCTCACGGTGGCCCGTGCCGACGACGGGATCGGCGTCTTCCTGGTGGACGGCGACGCCCGCGGCCTGACGCGCCGGCCGCTGCCCACGATGGACCCGACCCGCCGGCAGGCGCGTCTCGACTACCACGACGTAGCGGCGACCCGGCTGCGCACGCACGGCGACGGCTGGGACCTGGTCGCGCAGGTCCTCGACCGGGCTGCCGTCGCCCTGGCCGCCGAGCAGGTCGGGGTGGCCTCCCGCGCGCTCGACATGGCGGTGGACTACGCCAAGGCGCGACACCAGTTCGGGCGGCCCATCGGCTCCTTCCAGGCCGTCAAACACCTCCTGGCCGACGTCCTCCTGGAAGTGGAGTCGGCGCGTGCGGCCGCGCACTACGCGCTGCTCGCCGCGGAAAACGAGGCCCCGGACCTGCCGGCCGTCGCGAGCCTGGCCAAGGCGTTCTGCTCCGACGCCTGTCTGCAGGCGACCACGCAGAACATCCAGGTGCACGGCGGGATCGGCTTCACCTGGGAGCACCCGGCCCATCTGTATCTGAAGCGGGCCAAGACTTCGCAGTTGCTGTTCGGCGACCCGGCGTACCACCGGGAACTGCTCGCACAGCGCATCGGGTTGGACGCGGTCACGGGAGAAGGAGCGGCATGAAGGTCGACGGCAAGCTCAACGTGTGGAGCACCACGGAGGTCGTCGAGGAGGCCCGGCGCCACGAGAAGTCCGGCTACGACGGCTTGTGGGCCTCGGAGTCCCAGCACGACCCGTTCCTGCCGCTGCTGCTGGCCGCCGAGCACACGGACCGGCTGGAGGTCGGTACGGCCATCGCGGTGGCCTTCGCCCGCTCGCCCATGCAACTCGCCTACACGGCACACGACTTGCAGACGTATGCGGGCGGGAGGTTCTCGCTCGGCCTCGGCAGCCAGGTCAGACCGCACATCGAGCGGCGCTTCGCCATGCCGTGGAGCCGGCCCGCGGCGCGTATGCGGGAGTACGTGAGCGCGCTGCGCGCCATCTGGGCCTGCTGGAACGAGGGCGAACGGCTGGACTTCCGCGGCGACTTCTACTCCCACACACTCATGTCCCCGTTCTTCTCTCCCCCGCCCGCGACCGGCGGGGCGCCGAAGGTCTTCGTGGCCGCCGTCGGGGAGGCGATGACGCGGGTGGCGGGCGAGGTGGCGGACGGGCTGCTCGCACACGGCTTCACCACCGAGCGCTATCTGCGCGAGGTCACGCTGCCGACCCTCGGGGCCGGGCTGGCGGCATCGGGCCGTACGCGCACGGCCTTCTCCGTCTCGCATCTGCTGCTGACCGCGACCGGCCGCACCGAGGAGGAGATGGCACGCGCGGTGGAGGGCACCCGGAAGCAGGTCGCCTTCTACGGCAGCACGCCGGCCTACCGGGGCGTGCTGGAGCTGCACGGCTGGGGTGAACTGGGCGACGAGCTGCACGCGTTGTCGACGTCCCGGCGCGAGGACAAGTGGGAGGCGATGACGCGGCTCGTCGACGACGAGGTCCTGAACGCCTTCGCCGTGGTCGCGGAACCGGAGCGGGTGGCGGGTGAGATCCGGCGCCGGTACGGGGCGCTGGTCGACCGGGTGTCCTTCTACACCGCGTACGAGATCGACGCCGGGGTGTGGGAGCCGATCGTGCGGGAACTGCGCGACGGCTGACCGGTCAGCCGAGCAGGTCCAGGACGGTGGCCATGGACCTGCTCTGCAGCAGATAGTCCTCGGCCTCCAGGAGATGGACGCGCCACAGCTCCTCGGCGGCCTCGGCGCGGCGCGCGGCGACCAGGCCGACGAGCGCGCCATGGGCACGGAAACCGTGGCGGTTGGCCCGGATGTTGTCGGGGCTGCCGGCGTCCAGGTCGACGTGGGACCAGTTGGCCTGGTCGATGATGTGCCGGACCATGCCGTTGAGGACGCCGAGCGTCTCGTTGCCCGCCAGTTCGACGACGAGGGCGTGGAACTCCATATGGGCGCGGATGAACGCCGACGGGTCGTCCATGAGCCCCTCCGCCTCGGCGACCGCGGCGCGCAACCGCTGGAGGTCGTCGTCGGTGCGGCGCTCGGCCAGCAGACCGGCGCACGGCGCCTCGATCACCGTACGGGCGTCGTACACGTCCTTGAGGGTCGTGCCCCGGTACTCCAGCACCACGCCGGCGTAGCGGGCGGCCACCGTGCCTTCCGGTACCTGTACCCGCGCTCCGCCCCGGGCGCCCCGACGCACGGTGATCAGCGACTCCGACTCCAGCACCCGGAACGCCTCGCGCAGAGTCGGGCGGGACACGGCGAACTCCTCCATCAGCGCCGTCTCGGACGGCAGTGCGTCCCCCTCGGCCAGTTCGCCGCGCACGATCATCCGGCGCAGTCGTGCCGCCACCAGCTCGGCCATCTTGGGGACGCGTACCGGCGTGCTCGCCACGGCGCCCACCTCCGCCCTCAGTGAGTGTTCTCCGGTACGAAGTACGGCAGCGCGATCTCGTCGTCGAGGGCGCGGAATTCCACGCGGACGCGCATCCCGATGACGACGTCGTCGGGGTCGCCCGCGTCCACGTGCGACAGCAGGCTGCCGCCGCCGTCGAGGTCGACGACGGTCAGGGCGAAGGGCGTGGCGAAACCGGGACCGGGTGCGCGGTGCACGACGGTCACCGAGTAGACGGTTCCCAGGCCCGCGCTGGGTGCGTACCGCCAGTCCTGTGACATGCAGCCGGGGCACGCGGGCTCGGGGACGAAGAAGCGCAGGCCGCAGCCCGGGCAGTGCGGCACGACGAGTTCGCCGCGCCGGGCGGCCTCCCAGAACGGCCGGGACAGCTCGGTGGGGACGGGCACGGGCCGGCTCATCGCAGCCTCCCCAGCACGCTCATCTCGTAGTGCTGGGCGCCCGAGCCGGCGTTGCCGACGACCGCGAGCTCCGCGCCCTCGACCTGGTGAACCGCCGTGCGGCGCAACTGACGTACGGCCTCGATCACTTTGAGCGTCATCTGCTGGGTCCCGTTCCACGCGTACGACAGACAGCCGCCGTCCGGGTTGACGGGGTGCTTGCCCCCGACCTCGATGGCGCCGCTCGCGGCCAGCGGTCCGCCCTCCCCCTCCCCGCACAGTCCGAGGACCTCCAACTGCCGGATGATCTCGAAGGAGTTGGGGTCGTAGAGGGAGAAGACGTCCACGTCGTGCGCGCTCACCCCGGCCATCGCGTAGGAACGTGTCGCGGCGTCCCGGCCGAGCCCGCCGACCTCCCGGTACAGCGCCGGGTTGGCGTAGGCGGCCTGGTGGTACTCCATGCCGCCGCCGAGGACGGCGACGGGCGGGTGCGGCAGATCGCGGGCGCGTTCGGCGGTGGTCACCACGATCGCGGCGCCGCCCTCGCCGACGATGCAGCAGTCCAGCAGGTGGAACGGGGTGGCCACCATGCGGGAGGCGAGCACGTCGTCGGCGGTGTACGGACCGCGCCCGTACATCATCGCCTCCGGGTTGGTCGCGCCGTTGTTGCGGATGGTCGCGGCGACCTCCGCGAGCTGGCGGGAGGTCGTGCCGTACTCGTGCATGTGCCGTGCGGCGACCAGCGCGAACTGGGCGACGACATAGCCGCCCCACACGTCGGCGAACTCCAGCGCCACCCCGGCGCCGACCGGGCCGGCGCCGCGCGCGACCAGTTTGCAGCCTCCGACCACGACGGTGTCGGCGTAGCCGGCGCGGACGGCGGCGGCCGCCTTGAGCAGGCCCCGGGAGCCCGCGTTGTCGAGCATCGAGTCGCTCGTCCAGCGCAGGCCGTGGCCCAGCAGCCGGGCCCAGGAACTGCCCTCGCCGGGCACTCCGCCCGGGCCCGGCCAGTCGACCTGCGCGCCGTCGACGTCCGACCGAGTGAGCCCGGCGTCGGTGAGCGCTCCGGTCACCGCTTCCAGGGCGAGGTCCATCGCGTCACGGTCCGGCAGGGACAGGGCCTGCTCGGTGGCGTACACCCCGACGACGACGGGCCGGCGGTCGCTCATCGCGTCACCGTCCCGCGCCGAGCGTGTCGCCGCCGGGATAGCCGCCGCCGCCGAAGCGGGAGTCGAGCGCCTCGTAGTCCTTGGCGTGGTCCTTCGTCCGCGGCAGGGCGTCGACGAACTCCACGGTCTTCGGCTTCTTGTACGAGGCGATGCGTGTCCGGCAGTGCTCGACGATGTCCTGCGCGGTGACCGCGTCGGCGTCCGCGTGCAGCACCACGACGGCCTTGACGTCCTGCGCCCAGCGCTGGTTGGGCACGCCGATCACGGCGGCCTCCTTCACCGCGGCGTGCGATTCGATGCAGTTCTCGACCTCGGCCGGGAAGATGTTCTCGGCGGCGGACTTCAGCATGCGGGTCGTCGTCCCGAGGAAGCTGATCGTGCCGTCGCTCTCGCGCCGTCCGAGGTCGGTGGTGTGCCACCAGCCGAAGCGGAAGCGCTCCGCGTTGATCTCCGGCCGGTTCCAGTAGCCGAGGTGGACCAGGTCGCCGCGGACGCAGATCTCGCCGGCCACCCCCGCGGGGCACTCGGCGCCGGTGCCGTCGAGGACTCGAACGGCGGTGAACGGACCCGGGCGTCCCGCGTTGCCGGCGCCGCTCCCGCCGTAGGCCCCGGTCACGGCGAAGCCGGTGACCTCGGTCTGTCCGTACCCGCGGCCCTCGCCGCCGCCGTTGCGGGTGAAGCGGCTGGCGTCCGTGGGCACGGTGCCCTGCCACAGAGGTGCGGCGACGCTCGCCCGCAGGTGGGAGAGGTCGTGTCCGGCCTCGCGGTTCAACGCGACGAGCTGCGCGATGGTCGGCGGCATCAGATAGGCGTGGGTGCACCGCTCCCCCGCCAGCAGGGGGAGCAGCTCCTCGGCGACCACGCGGCGGACGATCACGTTCTTGCCGCCGTGCACGAAGGCCGGGACGCCCCAGAACTGGTAGTTGCCGATGTGGAACATCGGTCCGGCGCCGAGGAAGGCGGTCTCGGCGCCGATGTCCCCCATCCAGGCGGCGCTCGCGCCCATGGCGAGCAGGTTGCGGTGCGAGAGCATCGAGCCGGACTGCCGTCCGGAGATCGCGGCGGTGTAGATGACCAGCAGCGCGACGTCGGGGTCGACGTCGACGGCCGGGTCCTCGGGTGAGCCGGAGGCCAGGAACGCCTCGTACGAACCGGGTCCCTCGGTGTCGTGCCGCAGCCACAACGCGCCGTGCTCGTCGCCCAGTTCGGCCCGTGCCTTGCTGACGGTGTCGCCGATCTCCTCGTCCTGCCAGATGACGACCCGGGGGCCGAAGTCCTCGACGGCGAACGCCATTTCGGGGGCGGCCCAGCGCCAGTAGCCGGGACAGACCATGGCGCCGATCTTCGCGGCGGCGCCGAGCAGCTCCCAGACGCGGAAGGAGTTCTGGCCCAGCCACAGGACGCGGTCGCCGCGTCCGACCCCGGCGTCCGTGAGGGCGTGGGCCAGCCGGTTGGTGCGCTCGTCGAGCTGCGGCCAGGTCAGCCGGACGTCGCCGTCCACGAGGGCGACGCGGTCGGGGTAGGACCTGCGGTGCTCGCGGACGACGTCGCCGAACGTCAGACGGCGGGCGCGGGGGTCCGGGGTGTTGCCTCCGGGGGGATTCAGCACGTGGTCTCCTGTGCGGTCTCGTCAGACGCGGGCTACGCCGACGCCTTTGACGTGGATGAACTCGTCGAGCCCTGCCCGGCCGCCCTCTCGCCCGAAGCCGCTGATGCCGACCCCGCCGAACGGCGTGGCGGGCGAGGTGATCGGGTTCGGGCCGGGGTTGACGTAGACCGTCCCGGCCCTGAGCCGCGGCACCAGGCGGTTGACGCGTGCGATGTCACGGGTCTGGACGTAGGCGGACAGGCCGTACTCGGTGTCGTTGGCGAGGGCGACGGCCTCGTCCTCGGTGTCGAAGGGGGTGAGGGCGAGAACCGGGCCGAAGATCTCCCGCCGGGCGAGGTCGCTGCGGTTGTCGACGTCGGCGAACACGGTCGGGGAGACGAAGTAGCCGCCGGACTCGATGCGTTCGCCTCCGTACACGAGTCGGCCCGCGCGCTCGTGGACCGCCTTGTCGATCACTTTCCGGACGCGGTCGCGGGCTGCTTCGTCGATCAGGGGCCCGATGTAGGTCGTCGGGTCGAGCGGGTCGCCCACCGGCAGGTGGGCCATGACCCCTGCCACGCGCGCGACGACCTCGTCGTAGACCGGGCGTTCGACCAGCAGCCGGGTCGGCAGTGCGCAGCCCTGGCCGGTGTTGCTCATGGCGAAGGCCGCGCAGTACGGCACGACGGTGTCCAGGTCGGTGTCGGCGAAGAGCAGGTTGGCGGACTTGCCGCCCAGCTCGAAGACGACGGGCTTGAGGGTGCGGGCGGCGCTCGCCATGATGCGGCGCGCGGTGGCGGGCCCGCCCGTGAAGGAGATCTTGTCGACGCCGGGGTGCGTCACCAGGGCCTCGCCCGCGTCGCCGAGCCCGGTGACGACGTTGATCACGCCGTCGGGGATGCCCGCCTCACGGGCCAGGTCGGCGAAGAGCAGGGCGGAGAACGGTGTGGACTCGGCCGGTTTGACGACCACGGTGTTCCCGGCGGCCAGCGACGGCGGGACCTTCATGCCCAGGGACAGCGCGGGTGAGTTCCAGGTGATGATGTGGCCGATGACGCCGTACGGCTCGGCGAGGGTGTACTCGACGTTCTCGTGCGGGCTGTAGGCCGCGCCGACCATGCCCTCGATCTTGTCGGCCCAGCCGGCGTAGTACGCGGTCCACTCGGCGACGTGCGCTCCGACGTTCTCCGCCCAGCCGCCGATGCAGACGCCGTTCTCGAGCGGGCAGATCGCGGCGAAGTCGTCGACGTGCTCGCGGATGAGCTGGGCGAAGCGGGTGAGCAGGCGGCGGCGCTCGGCGGGCCTCATGGCGCCCCACACCTCGAAGGCCTGGCGGGCGGCGGACACGGCCCGGTCCACTTCGGCGGACCCCGCGAGCGGGATGCGAGCCTGGACGAGTCCGGTCGCGGGGTTGACGTGATCGTGCACGCCGCCGCTCGCCTCGTGGAGATCCTTGCCGCCGATGACGAGCCGGGGACGCGGCAGGTGCCGCTCGGCCCGTTCCTGGTGCAGCTTCACGTCGACCGTGACCACGGTGCCTCCCGGAGCCCGCTACCCTGACATGCGTACAGCTTAAATAGATAACCTATTTAGCCGAACCAATCAATGCTCCGCACCGGCCGGGCGACGCGCTCACAGTCCCAGCGACCGCCCGACGATCTCCTGCATGATCTCCGAGGTGCCGCCGAACACCCGCTGCACCCGGCTGTCCCGCCAGATGCGGGCGATCTCGTACTCGTTGACGTAGCCGTAGCCGCCGAAGAGCTGCATGCAGCGATCGATGACCTGCCAGCCGGTCTCCGTCGTCCAGTACTTGGCCGCGGCGGCCTCCTCGGCCGTCAGCTCGCCCTCGACCAGCGCCATGATGCAGCCGTCCAGGTGGACCCGGGCGACCTGCAGTGTGGCCTTCATGTCGGCCAGGGCGAACCTGTTCGCCTGGAACCGGCCGATCGGCCGGCCGAAGGCGGTGCGGTCCTTGGCGTACTCCAGCGCGCACCCGAAGGCCCGCTCGGCGGACGCGAGTGCGGCGACGGCGATGGCGAGCCGCTCGGTAGGGAGGTTGCCCATCATGTGGTAGAAACCGCGCCCCTCCTGTCCGATGAGGTTCTCGGCGGGGACGCGGACCTCGCGGAAGAAGAGTTCGGCGGTGTCCTGGGCCTTCATGCCGATCTTGTCGAGCTTGCGTCCCCGTTCGAAGCCCTCGGCGCCGCGCTCGACGACGATCAGGCTGATGCCCTTGTGGCCGGCGTCCGGGTCGGTCTTGCAGGCGACGATGACGAGGTCGGCCAGGATGCCGTTGGTGATGAAGGTCTTGGAGCCGTCGATCACCCATGCGTCGCCGTCCCGGCGGGCGGTGGTGCGGATGCCCTTGAGGTCGGACCCGGCGGCCGGCTCGGACAGTGCGAGCGCGCAGATCGTCTCACCCGCGATGACGCCGGGGAGCCAGCGGGCCTTCTGCTCCGGGGTGGTGAGCTGCATCAGATAGGGCGGGATGACGTCGTTCTGCAGGCCGAGCCCTATGCCGACCGAGCCGGTGGCCGCCATCTCCTCCGCCATGACGGCGTTGTAGCGGAAGTCCTGGATGCCCTGGCCGCCGTACTCCTCGGGGAACTGCCAGCCGATGAGTCCGGCCTTGCCCGCGGCCGCCCACGCGGCGCGGCCCACCTGCCCCTCACGCTCCCACTCCTCGGTGTGCGGGACGCATTCCCGCAGGTAGTAGGAGCGGGCGGTCTCCCGGAACAGCTGGTGCTCGTCGGTGAAGATCGTACGGCGCATGCTCGACTCCGCTCCCGGTTCTCACGCGTTCGCATCTCGCTTATTTAGCTGAAGTAGTTATACGATAGCGCTGTTTTCAGTACCGGGCGAGGGAGGACGCGTGAGCGTACGGGACAAGGTGGCGCTCGTCACCGGAGCGGGGCGCGGCATCGGGGAGGCGATCGCCGACCGGTTCGCCGCCCAGGGAGCCGCGGTCGCCGTCTGCGACCTGGACCCGGAGACCGCGGAGAAGGCTGCCGCACAGCTCGCGGAGCGGTACGCGGTGCGGACCACGGGAGTCGGCGCGGACATCTCCGACAGCGCGGCCGTGCACGCGGCCGTGCAGCGGGTGACGGCCGCACTCGGGCCGGTGGAGGTATTGGTCAACAATGCCGCCATCGACGTCATCGGCCGGTTCGTCGACAGCGGCGAGGACACCTGGGACCGCATCATCGGCGTCAATCTGCGCGGCACGATCACGATGACCCGGGCGGTGCTCGACCCGATGATCGAGCGCGGCGGCGGCCGGATCGTCCACATCGCCTCGGACGCCGGCCGGGTCGGATCCTCCGGCGAGGTCGTGTACTCCGCGACGAAGGGCGGCGTCATCGCCTTCGGCAAGGCACTCGCCCGCGAGGTCGCCCGGCACGGCATCACCGTGAACAGCGTCTGCCCGGGCCCGACCGACACCGCGCTGCTCGGGCAGGTCGCCGAGTACAGCCGGAAGATGTACGACGCGACCGTGCGGGCCGTCCCGTTGCGCCGCGTCGCCCGGCCCGCCGAGATCGCCGGCCTGGTGGCCTTCCTCGCGTCCGACGACGCCGCCTACATGACCGGGCAGACGCTGTCGGTCAGCGGCGGCCTGACCATGGTCTGAGGTGAGCACCGTGCTGCGTGTCGACATCCGCGACAGACTCGCCGTGCTGACCCTGGACCGGCCCGGGCGGCTCAACGCCATCGGCTCCGACACCGCGCGGCGGCTGACCGAGGCCCTGAACGACGTCCGCGACGACGACGACGTCCGTGCCGTGGTGCTGACCGGCGCGGGCCGGGCCTTCTCGGCCGGCGCCGACCTCGGTGAGATCGAGTCCTTCTCCGCGCCCGGGCAGTTCCGCGCCTTCGTGGGGCGCCTGACCGACGTGTACGCGCTCCTGGCGGCCTTCCCCAAGCCCTCGGTCGCCGCCGTCCACGGCTTCGCCTTCGGCGGCGGTCTGGAACTGGCCCTCGCCTGCGACCTGCGGGTGGCGGAGCGCGGCGCGCGGCTCGGGCTGCCCGAGATGAAGCTGGGCGTCCTGCCGGGCGCGGGCGGCACCCAGCGGCTCCCGCGCCTGCTGCCGACGGCCATCGCCAAGCAGATGATCCTCACCGGCGAACCGATCGACGCGGAGCGCGCCTGGCAGCTCGGTCTGGTCAACGAACTGGCCGAGCCCGGCGGAGTGCTCGCCGCCGCCGAGAAGCTGGCCGCAGGGCTGACGGCCGGAGCGCCGCTCGCCCTCGCGGCGGGCAAGCGGCTGATCGACTACGGACTCGGCATGGACCTGGAGACGGCGATCGCGTACGAGCGCGAGACGGTGTCGGTGCTGTTCGCCACCGAAGACCGGGAGGAGGGCCTCAAGGCCTTCCGCGAGCGCCGGCCGGGAGAGTTCCGCGGCAGGTAGGCCGCACGAAGCATCCCGTCACTTTTCAACCGGAGGTGGGCCGTGCGGCCGCTGGAAGGCATTTCTGTCGTCGAGTTGGGCATGTGGGTGGCGGCTCCGGCCGCGGCCACCATGCTCGCGGACTGGGGTGCGGACGTGGTGAAGGTGGAGGCGCCGACCGGCGACCCGAACCGGTACACGCTCCGTCACGTCGGCCAGGACATCGACAGCGCGCCCCCGTTCGAGACCGACAACCGGGGCAAGCGCGGGATCGTCCTCGACCTGAGGTCCGAGGAGGGCAAGGCCGTACTGGAGCGGCTGCTGGAACGCGCCGACGTCTTCGTCACCAACCTCCGCCCCGGCGCACTGGAGCGGCTCGGTCTGGCCCCGGACGAGCTGCGGGCCCGCCACCCCCGCCTGGTCGTCGGCACGCTGACGGGCTACGGCTGGGCGGGAGCCGAGCGCGACCGGGCCGGATACGACGTCTCCGCCTTCTGGGCCCGGCCCGGCATCGCCGCCATGCTCAACCCGGCCGGTGAGCCGCCGCCCGGCATCCGCCCCGGACTCGGCGACCGCACGGCCGCGTCCAACCTGGTGGCGGGCGTGCTGGCCGCGCTGCTGCGCCGCGCACGCACCGGCGAGGGCGGCGTGGTGGACGTGTCGCTGCTGCGGTCCGGGACGTACGCCAACGGCAACGACCTCGCCCTGCAGAACTTCTTCGGCAAGCGCGGCCGAACCCGCCACCGCACCGAGCACGAGTCCCCGCTCTACAACTGCTACCGGACCGCCGACGACCGCTGGTTCTGGCTCGTCGGCCTGGAGGGCAGCCGGCACTGGCCCGGCGTCGTCAAGGCGCTCGGCCGCCCGGACCTGGAGACGGACGAGCGGTTCGCGACGAGCGGCGCCCGGCGGGGCCACGTACGGGAACTGATCGCCGAGTTCGACGCGGAGTTCGCACGGCGGCCGCTGACGGAGTGGGCGGCGCGGCTGGACGCCGAGGGCGTGTGGTGGGCGCCCGTGCAGACCCTGGCGGAGGTGTCCGCCGATCCGCAGGCAGAGGCGGTCGGGGCGTTCGTCGAACAGCCCGGCATGGGCGACGCGCCGCCCCTGAGGACGGTGGCGACGCCGGTCAGCTTCTGGGGCGTCGCCGACAAGCCGAGCACCGGTGCGCCGGTGCTCGGCGAGCACACCGACGACGTACTGCGCGAACTCGGCTGATCGCATACATGCGCATACATGCGCAGACATCCGCTACTTCTGTTCTGGAGGCAGGACGTGGGCATCCTCGACGGCAAAGTCGCCATCGTCACCGGCGGCGGCAGAGGGCTGGGGCGGGCGCACTGCCTGGCCCTCGCCGAGGCCGGCGCGACCGTGGTCGTGAACGATCTCGGCTCGGGCGTGCACGGCGAGCGGACGCGGGACTCCCCCGCCGACGACGTCGTCGCCGAGATCACCGAGCTCGGTGGCCGCGCGGTCGCCGACCACGGCTCGGTGACGGACTGGGCGGCGACCGAGACCATGGTCGCGCACACCGTCGCGGAGTTCGGACGCCTCGACATCGTGGTGAACAACGCGGGGATCGTGCGCGACCGCATGCTGTTCTCGATGACCGAGGCCGAGTTCGACGCCGTGATCGCGGTGCATCTGAAGGGCGCCTTCGCCCTCACGCGGCATGCGTGCGCGTACTGGCGCGAGGCGTCGAAGCGCGGTGAGCGCGTAGCCGGCCGCGTCATCAACACGACGTCCGGCACAGGCCTGTTCGGCAACCAGGGCCAGTCCAACTACGGTGCCGCGAAGGCCGGGGTCGCCGGGCTCACCGTCCTCACCGCGCTGGAGATGCGCCGCTACGGCGTCACCGCGAACGCCATCTCGCCCATCGCGGCCACCCGGATGACGGACGGACTGGACGTCGGCGCGTCCCTGCGGGCGTCCGACGACTTCGACCCGCGCGACCCGGCCAACGCCTCCGGCGTCGTCGTCTACCTGGCGTCCGACAGCGCGGCCTGGCTGACCGGCCAGGTTCTGCGCATCGAGGGCGACCGGCTGAACCGGCTCCAGGGCTGGACCGTCGCCGGCGTCCACCCCAGCCGGTCGGGCAAGGCCCTCACCTACGACGAACTCGTCGACGCCGTACCGCAGTTGTACGGCGTCGCACCGGCGGGCCGGGCCACGGGAGCGGGCCAGTGAAGACCCGGGGACACGACGTCGGGACTCTCGTGCTGCGTGCTGCGCTCGGCCCGATGCTGTTCGCCCACGGCTGGAACAAGGTCGCCGGTCCGGGCGGGCTCGAGGGCACCGAGGGCTGGTTCGAGGCGCTCGGTCTCCGACCGGCCGGCCTGCACGCCCGTTTGGCGGCCGGAACCGAGATGGCGGCGGGCGCGGGCATCGCCCTGGGGGCCGCGGGCCCCTTCCCCGCGGCGGCCGCCGTCGGTCTGATGACGGTGGCGGCCCGCACCGACCACCGCGGCAAGGGCTTCTTCGTCTTCAAGGGCGGCTGGGAGTACGCCGGTGTCGTGGGCGGCGCGGCCGTCGCGCTGGCCGCGCTCGGCAACGGCGGGTACTCCCTCGACGGGCTGCTGCGGCGCGGGACCGGGGGCACGGGCACGGGTGCCGCGTTGCTGGCCGCGGGCCTCGGTACGGCGAGTGCGGCGGCGCTGCTGGCCGTCTGCTACCGGCCGGAGCGGAAGCCGGACGGCGCGCCGGAGGAGACGCCGGACGAGACATCAGCGGATCACTAGGAATGGGCAAGGGAGTCGACATGGACGCGGCTGACTTCAGCGCGGTGCTGTCCGAGGTCCGGCGTTTCGTCCGGGAACGCGTCGTGCCGCTCGAGGCGGAGATCGACGAGAAGGACGAGATGCCCGCGGACATCCGCGAGGCGGCCAAGAAGATGGGTCTGTTCGGCTTCGCGCTGCCCGAGGAGTACGGCGGGCTGGGGCTGTCGATGTACGAAGAGGCCCAGTTGATGTTCGAACTCGGCTACACGACACCGTCGTTGCGGTCCATGTTCGGCACGAACAACGGCATCGCGGGGCACGTGCTGATGGTCGGCGGCACGGAGGAACAGAAGGCCAGGTGGCTGCCGAGGATCGCCTCCGGTGACGCACTCGCGTCGTTCGCGCTCACCGAACCCGAAGCGGGGTCCGACCCGTCGACGCTCACCACCCGCGCCCACCCGGACGGCGAGGAGTGGGTGATCAACGGCGCCAAGCGGTACATCACCAACGCCCCGCTCGCCGACGTCTTCATGGTGTTCGCCCGCACCGACCCCGACGCCCCGCGCACCCGCGGCATCTCGACCTTCCTGGTGCCGGCCGGCACTGCGGGCCTGACCGTGGCACCCAGGGACCACAAGATGGGCCAGCTCGGCGCCTGGACGGCGGACGTGTACTTCGACGACGTCCGGGTGCCGGCGTCCGCCCTGGTCGGCGGCGAGGAGGGCCTGAACCGAGGGTTCGCCACGGCGATGGGCTGTATCGCACACGGCCGGGTGCACATCTCGTCCCTGTGCGTGGGCATGGCCGAGCGCCTGGTCGACGAGTCGGTCTCCTACGCCCGCACGCGCCGCCAGTCCGGCCGGCTCATCGGCTCCTTCCAGCTCGTCCAGGGCCTGATCGCCGACTCGATGACCGACTACTACGCCGGGCGCGCCACGGTCCTGGAGGCCGCCCGGGCGTTCGACGCCGGGACGGACACCAAGATCGGTCCGTCCTGCACGAAGTACTTCGCCAGCGAGATGGTCTGGCGGGTCGCGGACCGCGCGGTGCAGATACACGGCGGCGCGGGATACATGCGCGGGGTCGCCGTCGAGCGTTTCTACCGTGACGCCCGCCTGTTCCGCATCTACGAGGGCACCAGCCAGATCCAGCAGGTCATCATCGCCAAGGCGCTGCTGGGCGAGGCGGCGCGCGGCTGACGGCCGCGGACAGGGTGGAAGGCCCCGGGGCCTTCCACCCTGTCCGCGGCCGCCGCTCAGATCCCGAGCCGGTCCAGCAGCCGCTCGTGGTAGACCGCCGGCCCTCCGAACAGCAGCTGCGAGGACTTGGCCCTGCGGAAGTACAGGTGGGCCGGGTGCTCCCAGGTGAAGCCGATGCCGCCGTGGACCTGGATGGTCTCCATCGCCACGGCCATGAACGCCCGTGAGCAGCACGCGTGTGCCACGGCGGCGGCGACCGGGACGTCCGGCGCGCCCTCGGCGGCCAGCCGCGCCGCCTCCCGGGAGGACGCCTCGGCCAGTTCCACCTGGACGAGCATGTCGGCGCACTTGTGCTTGACGGCCTGGAAGGAGCCGATGGGCCGGCCGAACTGGTGTCGGGTGCGGGCGTACTCCGCGCTCATCTCCAGGCACCGGCGGGCCCCGCCCGACTGCTCGGCGGCCAGGGCGACCGAGGCCACGTCCAGGACCCGGGCCATGACGCGTCCGCCCGCCCCGTCCGTGCCGACGAGGGTCGCGGGCACGGAGTCGAACGTCAGCCGGGCCATGGCCCGCGTGGGATCCAGGGTCTGCAGCGGTTCGGCCGACAGTCCCGTCGCCGACCGGTCGACGGCGAACAACGACGGACCGGCGACGGTCCGGGCGACGACGAGGACCAGATCGGCGGTCGTGCCGTCGATGACGAAGCACTTGCGGCCGCTCAGCTTCCAGCCGCCCCCTCCGTCCGGCCGGGCGCGCACCGTGATCAGCGCGGGGTCCCAGGAGCCGTCGTCCTCGGCGACCGCCAGGGTGGCTGTGGTGCGTCCGTCCGCGACGCCGGGGAGATGGCGCGCGCAGGCCTCGTCGTCGCCCGAGGCCAGCAGGGCCTGGGCCGCGAGGACGACGGTGGCGAAGAAGGGCGCGCACAGCAGGGCACGGCCCATCTCCTCCATGACGACGCCGAGTTCGACGAGGCCGAAGCCGTCACCGCCGTACTCCGGCGGGATCGCGAGGCCCGGCAGGCGCAGTTGGTCGGCCGCCTGGGCCCACACCGCGGGGTCGTGGCGCGACTCGCTCTCCATGATCTTGCGTACGGCTTCCTCGGGTGACTTGGCTTCCAGGAACTCCCGTACGGAACTGCGAAGCGCCTTCAGCTCCGCGTCGTCTGCACTCATGCCCGTGCCTCCTTCGGCAGGCCGAGGACCCGTTCCGCGAGGATGTTCTTCATGATCTCTTCGGTGCCGCCGAGGATACGCAACGCCGGTGTGGCCAGCAGGAGTTCGGACCAGGCATAGGTGCCCCACCGGCCGGTGTCGGCGATGATGCGCGGGCCGAGGCACTCGGAGACGAAGTGGGCGGCCCGGGTGAGGTTCTGGCCGTACATCAGTTTGGCGACGGACCTCTCGGGGCCGGGGGCGATGCCGGCCCGCAGAGTGCGCTGGGCGCGGTCGTTGAGGTAGCCGGTGGCCATGGCGTCCACGAGGAGTTCGGCGAGGCGGCCGCGCAGGGCGCGGTCGTCCCAGGTCCAGGTGGCGCGCATGAGCGCGGAGAGGCGGTCCGGGGACAGGGCGGCCGCCACCGGGCCCGCGCCCTCGGCGCCGACCGTGTCGCGCTCGTTCATCAGGGTGGTCAGGGCGACCGTCCAGCCGCCGTCGACCTCACCGAGGCGGTGGTCGTCGGGGATGCGGACGTCGGTGAGGAAGACCTCGTTGAAGTCGGCGCCGCCGGTCATCTGCCGCAGTGGCCGTACCTCGACGCCAGGGGCGTCCATGGGGACCAGGAAGGCCGTGATGCCGCGGTGCTTGGACGCGTCGGGGTTGGTGCGGGTCAGTGCGAGACCGATGTCGCTGTGCTGGGCGACCGACGTCCACACCTTCTGGCCGTTGAGCACCCAGTCCCCGTCCTCGCGCACGGCGCGGGTGGCCACGCTCGCCAGGTCCGATCCGGCGCCGGGCTCGCTGAACAGCTGGCAGGCGATGGCGTCCCCGCGGTACATCGCGGGCAGCCAGCGTTCCTTGACGGCGGGCCGGGCGTGGGCGAGGATCGTCGGCCCGATCATGCCGAGGCCGACGACGGCGAGCACTCCGGTGTCGGGGACGTCGTACTCGGACTCCACGGCGTCGTAGAGCAGGTCGTGGACCGGGGTCAGCCCCCGTCCGCCGTACTCGGGCGGGCCGGTGATCCAGCCGAAGCCGTTCTCGTGGCGGATCCGCTGCCACGCACGTGCCCGCCGCACCTGCTCCGCCTCCGCCTCGGGCGGGAGGCTGCTGAAGTACGCCATCGAGTCGTCGCCCTCGCCCCAGGTGACGGCGGTGCGGTCGGGGGCCTTCGCCGCGTGGGCGTCGAGGAAGCGGCGCGCCTCGGCGGCGAAGTCCTGCATGTCGGGTGTTTCCTGTGGCAAGCCCATTGCGGGGTCCCCTGTGCTGTCAGGTCGAGAGGATCGTCACGGCCGACGCGCCCGGCGCGCCGTACAGGTGGGTGTAGCCGACGCGGGGCGCGCCGGGGATCTGCCGGGTCCCGGCCGTGCCGCGCAGTTGCAGGACGATCTCGTGGATCTGTCGCAGGCCGGACGCGCCGATCGGCTCGCCGTTGCCCAGCAGCCCGCCGTCGGTGTTGACCGGGAGCCGGCCGCCGATGGCGGTGGCGTCCTCGGCGATGAGCCGCTCCTGTTCGCCGTCCTTGCACAGGCCGTTCTCCGCCATGTGGATGACCTCCGACCCGGCGTCGGTGTCCTGGAGCTGCGCGACGTCGACGTCCTCCGGGCCGATGCCCGCCAGCTCGTACGCCGCCCGGGAGGCGGCCACGGTCGGACTCCCGACGGGTTCGCCGACGGGGAACGACGGGCTCTGCACCTCGAACGCGCCGAGCCTGCGGCTGCGCAGGGCGGTGGAGCGGACCCGCACCGGCTTTCCGGTGTACTTGTGGGCCTGGTCGGCCCGGCACAGCACGACCGCCGCCGCGCCCTCGTTCGGGCCGCAGTACATGTACTGGCGGAGCGGGTAGTTCAGGACCGGCGAGGCGAGGATCTCCTCCACCGACAGGGGGGTGCGGCGCCAGGCCTTGTCGTTGGCGGCGGCGTTGCCGAAGTTCTTCGAGGCCACGCGGGCCAGCGTCTCGTGGGAGACGCCGTGCTCGTGCATATAGCGGTTGATCTTCATGCCGAAGAAGTGGGTGGTGAGGAAGAGCCCGGTCTGCCCGTACCAGGAGGGGATGCCGGCCACGGACGGGTCGGCGGCGAACGCCCCGCGAGGGTGCTTGTCCAGGCCGATCGCGACGGTCAGGTCATGCTCGCCGGTCTCGATGGCGCGCGCGGCCAGCGCGATGGCCGTGCCGGCCGTGGCGCAGCCGTTGAACACGCCGCGCAGCGGGACTCCGGTCAACCCCAGCCGGGCGACGATGGCGTCCGGGTTGGCGACCTCGTAGCTGCCGATGTACCCCCCCTGGATCCGGGGCCAGGTCACGCCCGCGTCGGCGAGCGCCATGCGCACCGCGTCCGCGCCCATGTCCAGGGCGGTTCTGCCGGGGAACCGCCCGAAGGGATGGAGTCCCACGCCGATGATGACGGCCTCGGTCATGGTGTCTCCTCCGCGGTCGGGGTGAAGGCGAACGTGACGACCTCGGTGCCGTCGTCCTGCACGGTGTACGGCACGAGCGTGAGCCGCATGGGCTGGCCGATGCGCAGCTTGCGCGGGTCGGGTTCGGTGAGGCGCGCCTCGACCAGCAGTTCGCCGGGGAGTTCGACGTAGCCGACCGCGTAGGGCTCGAAGGCCTCGGGTCCGTCGTACGGCGGGGAGGGCGGGCGGAAGTCCTGGGTGGTGTACGTCCACAGCGTTCCGCGGTCCGCGAGCAGGCGTTCCTCGGACCGTGTGCTCGCGCAGCGGACGCAGTCCGGGGCGGCCGGGAAGCTGACCAGACCGCAGTCGGCGCACTCGGAGCCGATGAGCCGGAGTGGGTTCTCTTCGTCGGTCGGCCAGGTGAACAGGCCCTCGGCGACCGGCCGTCGGTCCGGCGTCATCTCAGGCTCCGTTCCGGTTGCCGAGGGCGTCGGCGTTCGGCGCCGCCTTGGCCACCAGGTTCGGGACGACGAAGGACAGTTCCTCCGGCGTCCACCGGGCCCCGGCGCTCGCGCCGGGGCCGTTGACCCAGCCCTCCAGTACGGTGATGCGGTTGCCGACGACGCCGAAGACGCGGCCGGTGACCTCGCGCGAGGCCGCCGAGCCCAGCCACACCACGAGCGGCGAGACGGCCTCCGGGGTGAGGTCCTGCGCCTCGGCGGCCCGCCGCATCATCTCGATGTCCTCGGTGAGCCGGGTGAGCGCGGTGGGCGCGATGGCGTTCACCGTCACGCCGTAGCGGGCGAGCTCGGCGGCGGCGATGAGGGTGAGGCTCGCGATGCCGGCCTTGGCGGAGCCGTAGTTGGACTGCCCCGGGTTGCCGAAGATGCCGGACGGGGACGTCGTGTTGATCACCCGGGCGTCGTTGGCGTGACCGGACTTGGCGCGCTCGCGCCAGTACGCGGCCGCGTGGTGCAGGGTGGCGAAGCCGCCCTTGAGGTGGACGGCGAGCACGCTGTCCCAGTCCTGCTCGGTCATCGACACGATCATCCGGTCGCGCAGGATGCCGGCGTTGTTGACCAGCACGTCCAGGCCGCCGTAGGCGTCCACGGCCTGCCGCACGAGCCGGCCGGCGCCGTCCCAGGCGGAGATGTCGTCCGTGTTGGCCACGGCCTCACCGCCCGCCGCGACGATCTCGTCCACCACGGCCTGGGCGGGTCCGGCGGACGCGCCCCCACCGTCGCGGCCGCCGCCCAGGTCGTTGACCACGACCTTCGCCCCGTGCGCGGCGAACGCCAGGGCGTGCGCCCGGCCGATGCCGTTGCCGGCTCCGGTGACGACCACGACCCGGCCGTCGACCACTCCTTCGGACATCCTCAGCTCCTCGATGACAGTGGCCGGCCGGCCACGGAGAACAGCACCCGCGGGTCCTGGCTGCCGCAGGCGCACCGGCCGACGGCGACGCGGCCGGGAATGCCGAGCGGGGTCTCGGGCAGGGGCGACGTGCGCTGCTCCCCCGCCGCCACGGACAACTCCCCGTCCCGCTCCGCGACCCGCCATTCGGCGGCGTTGACGTGCGCGCCGCTCCGCTCGGGACACTCCAGGGCGAGTGCCGGTCCCAGGGGCGAGAACAGACAGGCGGACACGCCCAGCGCGCGCAGCACCGGCACGGCGGCGGGCCGGGCCAGGACGACCGACGTCGGGCGGAACATCTCACCGACGTCGGCGACCCCGGAGAGCCCCTCCAGGGTCTCGGCGGACAGGCCGATCACCGCGTGCGGTCGCAGTTCGCGGTGGAAGACCGAGGTGCGCCGGTGGTCCCAGCCCATCGCCTCGGCGATGCCGTACGTCACTTTCAGCGCGCGCAGGGCGCCGATCACCGCGTGTCCCCAGAAGCCCTCGAAGCCGGACATGGTCAGCAGCGCCCGCTGTCCTGCGGCGAGGCCGTGCTCCCGCAGCCGTGCGGTGGCCCACTCGGTGTCCCGGGCGAGTTCCGCCCAGGTCAGTTCCGTCTCGCGCGTGCCGTCGGCGGCGGGGAAGCGCACGACGTAGGCGAGTGCGGGGCGGTCGAGTAGCCCGGCCCGGGCGAGGGTGTCGGCGCGGGTCATCACCTCTTCACCACCCGGGGGAACTTGGCGACGCTGGTCATGGTCTTCAACAGGTCCTCCTCGGTGCGCATGTCGAGCACCGGCTTGACTCCGGTCCGCTCGCGCACGGCCTCGCCCAGCCGGCCGGCCAGGGCGTCGACGTCGCCGGTGAGTGCGGGGTCGTAGCCGACGCGCAGGAGCAGTTCGTCGACCTCGCGGCGGTCCCGGACGATCTGGAAGACGCCCGCCACCGTCTCCGGCTGGTCCTCCACCGCCTGCCAGACGTCCCGCAGCACCACGGAGCGTCCCTGGACGAGCGTCTCGTCGCCGCGCCGCCCTGCCACCCACATCCGGGCATGGGTGCGGCCGCAGCCGCAGGTCTCGCCGGACAGCCGGACGAGGTCCTCGCTGCGGTAGCGGATCAGCGGGGCGGCCCGGTTGTCCAGGTCGGTGGCGACCAGCTCGCCGAGGTCGCCCTCGGGAACATCACGCCAGCCGTCCTCCCCGACCTCCACGCACTCCGCGAAGACGGTGTCCTCCCAGAGGTGGAAGCCGTCGTGCTCACGGCACTCCCACGCGGTGCCGGTGTCGGCGGCGCTGGTGTACTCGTAGACGTCGATGCCCCAGTCGTCGCGGATCCGCTCGCGCATCTTGCGGCTGAGGGGCTGCCCGGCGCACGAGGCGCCTTTGAGGGAGGAGAAGGCCTCTTTCAGGTCCGTCTTCTCGGCCAGGTGCTCCAGCTCCACCATCTGCGGATACATCATCTGCAGATAGGCCGGCCGGTAGGTGCGCATGGCCTCGACGACCTCGTGCATCCTCCCCATCCAGGTGTCCACCTCGATGACCACGGCGCCGAGTGCCTGGTAGCCGGGGTCCATGAGATTGCGGAAGGTGCCGGGCGGGCTCAGTACCCGGTCCCCGGGCCGCAGCCCGAGCTCCCACAGGTCCCGCACCTGCGCGGTCACCAGGGGCGGGGCGTCCTGCCAGATCTCGGCGAAGAACTCCGGTTCGCCGGTGGTGCCCGAACTGGAGGAGACGGAGGTCAGCTCCTCGCCGGGCACGCAGAGCAGACCGCCGAAGGGGTCCCCGGTGCGCGCACGGTAGGCCCGCACCATGTCCTTGGTGATGAACGGCACGCGCGCCCGGAAGTCCGCCAGGGACCGGATGTCGCGCGGGTGCACCCCGTGCCCGTCCCAGAGTTCACGGTAGAAGGCCGAGTTCGCGTAGGCGTACCCGACGAGCTCCAGGACCCGTTCCTCCTGCCGTGCCCGCAGTCGCCGGCGGGGCATGGTCTCCACCTGGGGCTCGAAGTACCTGTCAGCGGTGTCCCTGTCACCGACCATGGCGCCTCCTCGCGGCTCGGTGCCCAGATCTTCCAGCTATCAGCGCAATCAGTCAACCAATTGGACGGATTCAAGGCAAGGGCTCGCGCATCACGGGACCTATATAGTTAACTATTAATACTCATTCACCCTACGGGAGGCGCCGTGAAGATCGTTGTCTGTGTGAAGCACGTGCCCGACGCCGCGGCCGACCGCACCTTCACCGAGGACGGCTCCACCGACCGCGCCTCGGTCGACTCACTGCTGTCCGAGCTCGACGAGTACGCCATCGAGCAGGCGCTGCGGATCGCCGAGGCCGACGGCGCCGACACCGAGATCAGCTACCTCACCGTCGGACCCGACGACGCCAGGGACGCACTGCGCAAGGCGCTCGCCATGGGCGGCGACTCGGCCATCCACGTGAGCGACGAGGGCATCGAGGGCAGCGACGCCTTCGGCACCTCACTCGTCCTGGCCAGGGCCATCGAGCGACACGGCTTCGATCTCGTGCTGTGCGGCATGGCCTCGACGGACGGCGCCATGGGCGTCGTGCCGGCGATGCTCGCCGAGCGGCTCGGCGTCCCGGCCGTCACCCATGTCGAGGGGCTGACGGTCGACGACGGCACGGTGAGCGGTCGCCGGGAGGGCGACGGCGCGACCGTGAGCGTCCAGGGAACGCTGCCGGCCGTGGTGTCGGTGACCGACCGCTCCGGCGACGCGCGCTACCCCTCCTTCAAGGGGATCATGGCCGCGAAGAGGAAGCCGGTCGAGACCCTGGACCTCGCCGACCTCGGGGTCGACCCGGCACAGGTGGGACGCAGCGGCGCCCGGTCGGCCGTGGACACGACGGCCAGGCGCCCGCCCCGCACGAAGGGCGAGATCGTCGTCGACGACGGTGCGGGCGGGGCCGGGCTGGCCGCCTTCCTCACCGCCCGGAAGTTCATCTGACCCGCCCGCCGAAAGGAGCGCACCGCCATGCCCGAGATCCTCGTCCTCGTCGACCACACCGACGGCGCCGTGCACAAGCCGACCCTCGAACTGCTCACCCTGGCCCGCCGGCTGGGCGAGCCGTCGGCCGTCTTCCTGGGGCCCGGCGCGGACTCCGCGACCGAGGTCCTCGGCCGGTACGGCGCGCACAAGGTCTACGTCGTGGACGCGCCGGAGGTCGGCGAGCACCTCGTCACCCCGGCCGTCGACGCCCTCACGCAGCTCGCCGGGCGCACCGGCGCGGCGGCTCTCCTGCTGCCCTCCGGGCCCGACGGCAAGGAGACCGCGGCACGGGTCGCGCTCCGCCTCGGCTCCGGGCTGATCACCGACGCCGTCGACGTCGTCCCCGGGCCGGACGGCCCGGTCACCGAGCAGTCGGTGTTCGCGGCGACCTACCAGGTGACGGCACACGTCACCCGCGGCGTCCCGGTCATCACGGTCAAGCCGAACGCCACCGCGCCCGAACCGGCGCCCGTCACCCCGCTCGTCGAGAAGCAGGACGTCGCCTTCGGCCCGGCCTCCGCCGCGGTCCGGGTCCTGGCCCGCACACCGCGCGAGCGCGGCGACCGTCCCGAGCTGACCGAGGCCGACATCGTGGTATCCGGCGGCCGGGGGGTGAACGGCGACTTCACCGTGATCGAGCGGGTCGCCGACGCGCTCGGCGCGGCCGTCGGGGCGTCCCGGGCCGCCGTGGACTCGGGCTGGTACCCGCACCGTCACCAGGTCGGCCAGACCGGCGCCCAGGTCTCGCCGCAGCTCTACCTGGCCGCCGGCATCTCCGGCGCGATCCAGCACCGGGCGGGCATGCAGACGTCGAAGACCATCGTCGTCGTCAACAAGGACGCCGACGCCCCCCTCTTCGAGCTCGCCGACCACGGCGTCGTCGGGGACCTCTTCGAGGTGCTGCCGCAGCTCGTGGAGGAGATCCGGCGGCGCCGGAGCTGATTCCCGGCCCTCCGTCCTTCCCGGCCTTCCCTTTCGACCGCCCATACAACTAAAATCGCTAACTGATTACATCCATTGCCCCGAAGGAGCGGCATGTCGAAGATCTGGGTCAACTCCGGGGACTCCCATGTGATGGAACCCGCCGACGTGTGGACCGAGAGGCTCCCCGCGCGGCTCGGCGCTCGCGCCCCGCGCAGCGAGCGAGGCGAGAAGTACGAGATGCTCTACATCGACGGGGAGCGCATCGACCGCCAGCTCGGAGACTTCATGGACGCCATGCGCCCGCCGGGCGCCTGGGACCTGAAAGTCCGTCTCCAGGACCTCGACCAGGAGGGCGTGTGGTCCCAACTGGCTTTCCCCTCCATGGGGTTCTGGCTCGTGTCGATCACCGACCCGGAGCTGGCCCGGGAGACCGTACGGGCCTGGAACGACTGGGCGCACGAGGAGATCCTCCGCAAGAACGAGCGGGTCATCACCACCGCCTGCGTCTCGACCGCCGACGTCGGCGACGCGGTCGCCGAGCTGGAGCGGGCGGCCGAGCTGGGCTTCAAGGCGGTCTTCCTGCCGTGCTCGACACGGGAAGGCGAGGAGTACGCCCTCGACCGCTGGGAGCCGCTGTGGACCGCGGCCGAGCGGGCGGGCATGGTGCTCGGCTTCCACATCGGCACGGGCGGTCAGAACGTCGTCTTCCGCGGACCCGGCGGAGCGGTCGTCAACTACATGGAGACGACCTACCCAGGCATGCGCGTCGTGTCGCACATGGTCGCGGGCGGCGCCCTCGACCGCCACCCCGACCTGAAGATCCTGATCGCGGAGGGCGGCGCGGGCTGGATGCCGGCCATCGGCGACCGGATGGACGAGGCGTACCGCCAGCACGGCATGTTCGTCCGGCCGAAGCTGAGCCGCCTGCCCAGCGAGATCATCCGGCAGCAGGTGTACGCCTCCTTCCAGCACGACAAGAGCTCGGTGGAGATCGTCGAGTCGACCGGCTACCGCAACGTCATGTGGGGCGACGACTACCCCCATCTCGAGGGCACCTACGGCCACACCCAGGCCACGCTCCACGACCTGTTCGACGGCGTGCCGGACGAGGTGCGCGAGCGCGTCACGCGCGGGACCTTCAACGAGCTCTTCGGCCTGCCCGAACGCACTCCCCGGGAAGCGGCCGTCTGAGCGGCAGCGAGGCGAACCGGCGGTGACCACTCCCCCGTATCCCGAGGACCTGGAACGGCCCGGACTCGTCAGGACCGGGCGGTCGACGTTCGTCAGGCCGATCCGGCCCGAGGACGCCGACCGGCTGGTCGCGTTCGTCGGCAGCCTGTCCCGGGCCACCCTGGCCTACCGCTCCCTCGGCCCGGTGGTCCGCGCCCGCGACGACGTCATACGGCGCGGCGCGCACGTGGACTACCTCGACGAGCTGGCGCTGGTCGCCCTGTCCGGCGACGAGATCGCCGGCCTGGTCCGCTACGTCCGCGACCCGCAGGATCCAGAGCACGCCGAGGTCACCTTCACCATCCGCGACGACCACCAGAGCGAGGGGTTCGGCAGGCTGCTGCTCGAGCACATCGCCGCCGCGGCACGCGCGCGCGGCATCCGGGTGCTGGAGGCCGACGTCCTGGCCGACAACACCCGGATGATCGATGTCTTCCTCGGTTCCGGCTACCGGGTCGAGAGCGGGCCGCCGGGCCAGATCATCCACTTCGAGATCGCCGTCGACCCACAGGCCCTCGCCGTGGCCCGGGCCGAGCGCCGCGAGCAGACCGCGGTACGGCGCTCCCTGCGGCCCCTGCTCGAACCGCGGTCGGTCGCCGTGATCGGGGCCAACCGCTCCTCGCTGACCATCGGCCACGAGATCGTGGCCAACCTGCTGCGGGGCGGCTTCGGCGGCAGCGTGTTCCCGGTCAACCCGCAGGCCGAGCAGATCGCCGGCGTACGCGCGTACGCGCGCGTCCGCGACCTTCCCGAACCGCCGGACCTGGCGGTGGTGGCCGTCCGGGCCGACGCCGTGCCCGACGTCGTACGGCAGTGCGCCGAGGCCGGGGTCAAGGCGGTGGTCGTCGTCTCCACAGGCTTCGGCGAGAGCGGAGCCGGGGGCCGGACGTCCGAGCGGGAGCTGGCCCGTTTCGCGCGGGCTTCGGGGATGCGGCTGGTGGGGCCCAACTGCATGGGCGTGGTCAACACGACGCCTGCGGCGCGGCTGGCCGCGACGTTCTCGCCCGCGCTGCCGTCGCCCGGCCGGGTGGCGATGTCCAGCCAGTCCGGGCCGCTGGGGCTCGCCGTGCTCGACTTCGCCCGGCGGCTGCGGCTCGGCTTCTCCGGTTTCGTGTCGGTGGGGCACGCCGTGGACGTGTCCACCGACGAACTGCTCCAGTGGTGGGAGGAGGATCCGGGGACCTCGGTGATCCTGCTGCACGTCGAGGCCTTCGGCGATCCGCGCCGGTTCGCCCGCGTGGCCCGCCGGATAGCGCCGCGCAAACCGATCGTCGCGGTCCACCCGGGACCCGCCGATTCGGCGGTGAGCTCGCTGTTCGCCCAGTCCGGCGTGATCCGCACCCGCGGTCTCCAGGAGCTGTTCGACGCGGCCCTGCTGCTCGCCCACCAGCCTCCCCCGCCCGGCAACCGGGTCGCCGTGGTCACCAACGCGGGCGGGCCCGCGGCGCTGACGGTGGGCGCGTGCGCGGCGAGCGGTCTGTGCGTGCCCGCGCTCGGCGAGCGCACCCGGGACGTGTTGCGTTCGGCCCTGGGGCCCCGGGCCGACGTCTCCAATCCGGTCGACCTGACCCCGATGGCCGCGGCGGCGCACTACCGGCAGGCGCTGGACGCGGTCCTGGCCGACGACGGCATCGACGCGGCCGTCGTCCTGTTCATGCCGCCGCTGGCGGACAAGGCCGACGAGGTGGCGTCGGCGATCCTCGACGCGGCCGCTGCCCGGCCCGAGAAACCGGTGGTGGCGAGCTTCCTGGGCGGCGCGGGCGTCGCCGATCTCCTGCACCGGGGCGACCTGGTCGTGCCGACGTACGCGTTCCCGGAGGCGGCGGCCGGCTCACTCGGACACGCGGCGGCCTACCAGGCCTGGCGCAGCACCCCGGCGGGCGTCCTACCGGATCTCCCGGGAGTCGACGCCGAGCGCGCCCGTTCCCTCGTCGCCGCCTGCGGCCCCGGCACCGTGCCCGCGGCGGTGGCCACCGGGTTGCTGGCCGCGTACGGGATCGCCGTACGCGACACGGAACCGGGCCCCGGCCCGGACGCGTTCCTCTCCGTCGGCGCCGACCCGGTCTTCGGACCGGTCGTCTCCTTCGGGCTGACCGGGGACTACGCCGACCTCATGGCGGACGTCGCGCACCGCGTCACTCCGCTGAGCGACCGCGACGCACGCGAGATGGTCCGCTCGCTGCGGGCCACCCCACTGCTGGAGAAGCGGGGCGTGGAGTTCGCGGCCATCGAGGAGACGGTTCTGCGGATCTCGGCGATGGTCGAGGACCTCCCCGAGATCGAGGCCCTGGAGCTGCGCCCGGTACGGCTGCTGCCGCCGGGGGACGGAGTGGCCGTCGCGCACGCGACGATCCGGTTGGCGGACGACGCCACGGCAGGCATCGTGAAAGGCGGCCCCGCATGAAGGTGGGCATCTACTTCGACCTGCGCAACCCTCCGCCCTGGCGGCGGAGTTGGGCGCGTGTGTACGGCTTCGCCCTGGAGATGTGCGAGGAGGCCGACCGGCTGGGCATCGACTCGGTGTGGTTCTCCGAACACCATGGCTTCGAGGACGGCTACCTCCCCCAGCCGCTGACCATGGCGGCCGCCGCCGCGGCCCGGACCCGCCGGGTGCGCCTGGGCACCGCGGTCGTCCCCGCACCGCTGCACGCGGCGCCCGAGATCGCCGAGCAGGCCGCGATCGTGGACGTCATCAGCGACGGTCGCCTGGACCTCGGTCTCGGCACCGGCTACCGGGTCCCCGAGTACCGGCTCTACGGAGCCGACCTCGCCAAGCGCTACACGACGACCGATCAGCGGGTCCGGGACATCCGCCGGCTGTGGGCCGAATCCCTGGTCACCCCCGGTCCGGTCCAGGACCCGCTGCCGATCTGGCTCGGCTACCAGGGCCCGCAGGGCGCCCGGCGGGCCGGCCGGCTCGGCACGGGGTTGCTGTCGCTCGACCCGGCGCTGCTGACGCCGTACCGGGAGGGGCTGGTCGAGAGCGGGTTCGACGCGTCGGCGGCCCGGATGCAGGGCTCGTTCACCACGTTCGTCACCGAGGACCCCGAGGGCGACTGGCCGGTGGTGCGCCGGCATCTGCAGTACCAGTGGGACAGTTACCGCCGCTACATGGTCGAGGGAACCGACCGGCCGCTCCCCCGCCCCATCGATCCCGAGAAGTGGCGGGAGACCGGGCTGCGCGCGAGCGGCGTCGGTCAGTTCCTGTACGGCACACCGCAGGAGACGGCCGAGGCCG
This sequence comes from Streptomyces rishiriensis, assembly GCF_003112535.1. Taxonomy (GTDB): domain Bacteria; phylum Actinomycetota; class Actinomycetes; order Streptomycetales; family Streptomycetaceae; genus Streptomyces; species Streptomyces rishiriensis. The sequence goes on from NZ_BEWA01000016.1 coordinate 102,116, forward strand.
TCAAGGCGTACGTGGCGGGGTTGCCGGTGGAAGGGGTCTTCCTGTGGGCCTCGCTCGCCGGGATGCCCGAGGACATGGTGTCCCGCCAGGTCCAGCTGATCGCCGGGAAACTGCGCCCGCTGCTTGCCGATGTCTGACGCGAGGAGTCACACGATGTCCACGACGACACCGGGTCCCTGGGCCGGTGCGGACTTCCAGGAGCCGCCCCGGACCCCCGGTGGGGTGGCGCTGTGCGGGGCGTGCCGCGCGGCCGGCTCCTGCCGGCTGGGAGTGCGGCGCGAGCGGCTCGACGAGGACGGGTCGGCGCGGTTCGAGCTGACCTGCCCGCGTGACCAGGAGGGCGGGCCCGAGGTCGCGCACGGCGGCTGGACGGCGGCCGTTCTGGACGACTGCCTCGGTCATCTTCCGCTGCTGCACCGGGTGTTGAGCGTCACGGCGGAACTGAGCCTGAGCTTCGTCAAGCCGGTGCCGGTGGAACGACCGCTCGAGGTACGGGCCTGGGTGGAGAAGCGGGAGGGCAGGCGCTGGTACATCTCGGGCGAGATGGTCCTCCTGCCGAACCGGGCCGTGCTGGCCCGGGCCGCGGGGATCTGGGTGACCCGGGACGCGGGCCACTTCGCACGCCACCAGGAGTGGCTGGCCGGGCAGGACGGCGAGGCTCAGTAGGAGCGCAGCCCCATGGTGCGGGCGATGCCGTTGCGCTGGATCTGGCTCGTGCCCCCGGAGATGGTGGCCACGATCGACTCCCGGTAGCGGAAGCTCATCACGCTCTCCGTGGAGAACCCGTGTCCCGCGAGGACCTGCATCCCGAGCCGGGCGGCGGCGACGTACGTCTCCGAGCCCTTCAGCTTCGCCATCGAGCCCTCACGGGTGCACGGCTCGCCCCGGGCGAGCAGCCACGCCGCGCGGTGGGTGAGCAGCCTGGCGGAGTCGATCTCGGTCTGCAGGTCGGCCATGGCGTGGGCGAGGGCCTGGAAGTTCCCGATCGGACGGTTGAAGGCGTGCCGGGTGCGGGCGTACTCCAGCATCTCGTCCAGGGTGGCCTGCGCCGCCCCCAGGTATCCCCCGCTGATGATCACCTTCTCCAGCTCGATGTTGGAGAGCATGACCTTCCACCCCCCGTCGCGCGGGCCGACGAGGTTCTCCTTCGGCACCGGCGCGTCGTGGAAGAAGACCTCGTTGGTGCCCAGGATGTGCCGGGCCAGCGTCGGGGTGCGCCGGACCTCGACGCCGTGCGTCGCGGGATCGACGAGCAGAAGACTGATGCCGCCGTGCTTGGGCTCGCGGGGGCCGGTGCGCACATAGGTCGCGATGGTGGTGTCGGGCAGGCCGCCGCCGGTGCACCACGCCTTCTGGCCGCGGACGACGAAGTGGTCGCCGTGGTCCTCGGCGGTGGTGCGCAGGGCCGCGGCGTCGGACCCGCTGTCCGGCTCGCTGAGGCCGACGGCGAGCCGGTGGCGGCCGGTCATGACCTGTTCGCGGATGAAGTCGCGCTGCGCTTCGCTGCCCCACCGGAACACCGTGATGCCGGGGATGAGGACCCCGATGTAGCACATGGCGACGTCGAAGCTGGCGCGCCCCAGCTCCTCGGCGATCAGGACGAGTTCCAGCGGGCCCCCGCCGTCACCGCCCTCGTCCTCGCTGAACGGCAGGGAGAACCACCCCAGGTCCGCCATGCCCCGGAACAGCTCGGGCGGTACGACGCCCTCCTCGTCCCACCGCTTGGCCTTCTCGGCCGGGCACACGTCGGCGACGAACTGCCGTGCCGTCGCGCGCAACAGGTCCTGCTCGTCGGTCAGCCCGAAGTCCACGGCCACTCCTCGCCACCACTAGGCCATTCATCTATCTAATTATTCTATGTTAGCGGATAGGGCTAGATGGCGACAGCATGTCACCCGCGGCCGCCTGCCCGGCCCGGCGCGGTCGCCCTCACCGCCGGCCGCCGCTCGACGGCGACGCGGGCGTCGCCGTCCGCGAAGGTCACGCGGTGCTGAGGGGATGGGCCGCCGTGGCCGAGCGCGGGGGCCAGGCGTGGGGGGCGAGTATGCCGAGGACGTAGGCGCGCGCGACGAGGGCCGGACGGGTCGCGGCGCCCAGCAGGTGCCGCAGACGGCTGAGGTGGTAGTCGAGCGTCTGCCGCGACAGTTTCAGCGAGGCGGCTATGTCGCTGTTGCTGCTGCCGTGCGCCAGCAGCGACAGGATGCGGATCTGCGCGGCGGTCAGCGGCGGATGCGCCTCGTGAGCGAGGCTCTGATGGGTGATCACGACCCACACGTGCCGCGCTCGGCTGGCGGAATGGCCGATAGTCGTCAGGTGGAGCTCCGCCCGACGCTGCAGTCCATGGGCGTCGACGAGCACGGCGGTGGTCTCGACACGTCGGGTGCGGCGGGCTATCAGGCTGTTCCAGCGGCGGTGCAACCGGTCGAGATCGAGCTCCGGTTCGGGGGCCAGCAGGGTGTGTGCACGGCGGCCCACGAGGTCGGTCAGGCCGAGACGGAAGAGTTCGGCGGCCGCCACGCTCGCCTCGATCACCCGCCCGTTCGCCGACAACAGGGCGCAGGGCAGCCCGCTGTGGTCACGCAGGGCGCTGAGGTTCTCCTCGGCCTCCTGGCGCTGCGCCGTGGCCCGCAGGTGGTCGGTGATGTCCACGTAGATGCCGGCGATGCACGTCCGGGACTGTTCCCGCACCGGGAAGCGATGGCCGACCGCACGGCCCGTGGTGCCGTCCTGGCGCAGGTAGCGCAGAGTGTGGCGGACGGGCGTGCCCCGGGTGAGTATCTGCTGGTCCAGGGCCCGGAACCGGTCGGCCTCGGCCGGAGCGTCGAAGTCCTCGATGTATCTGCCGACCAGTTGCTGCGGCACGGTGCCGTAGAGGTGCGCGTAGGCGTGGTTGGCCCACAGGTAGCGCCCGTCGCGGTCCCGGATGAAGGCGGCCGCCGGAGCGAGGTCCACGAGGTCCGCGAAGGCGGCGTAGCCGCGGGGCGGCGCGAGCTCTGCTCCCCGCTGCCGCCGGTGCGCGGTGCGCTGTGAGCCGCCCGGGTCGGCGAGGCCGCCCGCGTCCGCGGACTCACCTGTCCGCAAGGACCCTTTGGCGTGCCCCTCCCCCGCCCGGCACGGCTCGTCGAATTCTCTCCAGAACACGGGAAGGTTCTCGAGCAGTGTCTTGAGGCTCGGGTCGCCCACAACGGTCTCCGTCCGTATACGACCGGCTGACGCACAGTCACATGACGTTGGATATCCCGCCCGGTACGGCACAAGCTCCATTCCCGGCCGAGTTGCCGGAAGTCTGCGGATCACCCGGCGACTCAGGCATTTGCCTGAGTCGTGAGCTCCCTCTGCGGCGATATGGACGATTACGGCCTGGTCCCCTGGAGGGTGCGGGCGGACACACCGGACGCCGTTCCCCGCACGCGATCCCCGGGCCCGTCACCGCACCGCCGGTGCCGACGACGGCCCCTGCCGACCAGGTGAATGGAGACGAATTCCTGTGAGCACGGTGCTGTTGGTGCATGCCAAGGGTGGTCCGCCGCTCGGCCATGTCCTGTCCCGGACGGCTGCGAGGGCGGATGTGCACCTGCTGGCGCTCAGCGCTCTTCCCCCCGCCGTGGCGGGTCCCGCCACGAGACGGTGCGCCTCGGTCACGACGCCGGACGGCGCGGTCCGCTCCGATCTGGTCTCCCTGATCGTCTCGCGCGCCCGGGAGGTGGGCGCGGACGCCGTGATCACCTTCTCCGAGTACGCGGTCGTCGCGGTCGCCGAGGCCTGCGAGAAGCTCGGCCTGCCCGGCGCGGGCGCAGCCGCCGCACTCGCGCGCGACAAGCGGCTGATGCGCGGCACCTGGCAGCGAAGCGGCCTGCCGCAGCCCGCGTTCCGTCCCGTCGCCACGGAGGCGGATCTGCACGCGGCGGTGAACTCCTTGTCCTGTCCGGTGCTGCTCAAGGCGGCCTGGAGCGCGGGATCCACCGCCCACCAGATCATCGCCTCCCCCGGCGAGGCGGCCGCCGCCTGGGCCCGCTCGCGCCAGGTCATGGCGGAGTCCGCCAAGTTGGGATACGCGGAGTTGCATGTCGCCGAGGCGGATGCCGACTTCGTGGTCGAGGAGATCGTCAGCGGCACCGTGGCGGACTGGTTCGCCGAGCCCGGCTGGGGCGACTACCTCAGCGTCGAGGGCGTCGTGGCGGACGGTGTCTTCCGCCCCGTCTGCCTCAGCGGCCGGATGCCCACCGTCGAGCCCTTCACCGAGCGCGCCGGCATCACCCCCGCCCTGCTCTCGCCGGACGCGCAGGACCGCGTCGTGGACCTGGCGCGCCGCGCCGTCGACGCGCTGGGCCTGCGCGACTGCGGGACGCACACGGAGATCAAGCTCGGCCCCGACGGCAGCATGTGGCTCATCGAGACCGCCGCCCGGTTCGGCGGCGCGATGACGGTGCCGCAGATCGAGGAGGTCTTCGGACTGGACCTGGTGGGCATGCTCGTCGACCACCTTCTGGGACGCCCTGTCGCCTGGCCGGAGCAGGCCCTGACACCGGCGCAGGCCCGGGGTGCGGCGGGCTCCCTCGTCGTCCTCGCGGTCGACGGCCGCGGCGAGGCCTGGCAGGGGCGCAGGGTCTGGGACTTCCCCGTGGTCGCGTCGGACGTCCCGCTGAGCCCGGACAGCGAGCTGTCGGTGGTGGCGGAGAGCTCCCTGCCCGACGGCAGTGTCGTGCCGGTCTACGACCCCGCCGCGGGCGCCAACACCATGGCCGCCCTGTGCCTGCTCTCGGCCGCCGACGCGCGGACGGTGCTGCGGGACTTCGAGACCCTGGTGGACGCCCTGCCCCGGGTGCTGCCCGCCGCGCAGTCCGAGGAGGTTCCCGCATGAGCACCCACCTGGCCACCGGAACCGCCGAGGCCGCCGCGGACCGTACGGTCGTCGGCGAGAACCTCTCCCTGCCGCTCTTCCGGACGCTGTCGGGAGTCCTGGCGGGTCACCCCTACCTCAAGGTCGTCGTCGACCGCGCGGAGAACACCTGGCACCTGCTCGACACCGCCGCGCACCCCTTCCACGTCAACTACGTCGCCACCAGGGTGTTGGGGATGGACCTGGCCGCGCTCGACGCGCAGCTGGACGCGTTCAACGCATCCGTCTACACCGATCCCGAGCGCCGCTTCCTGCTCGGCGTGCTGTCCCTGCACAGCGAGCGCGAGGAGAGCAGGGAGCGGCCCTTCCTCGTCCTGGAGACGACCGAGGCCGACACCATGCACGGCGAACTGCTCACATTCTTCTACGAGTTCGTCCGGGCCCGGATCGACAGCAGGCTGCCGCTGCTGCTCAAGCCCGCCAACCACGGGCAGGAGGAGGAGCTGTCGGCGATCAGCGAACAGCGTGTGCCCCGCATCCTGAGCCACGAGCTGTTCGGTTCCCGGGAGCGCACCCCGCTGAACCCCGGCGAGGCCATCGGACGGCTGCGCTTCTTCCGGACGGCCGAGGAGTACTCCGCGGCGGCGGCCGGCCTGGGCTGGGCGGACATCGTGGCGATGCCCTGCCTGCCCGACGACGTACCGCGCGTCGCCGGATTCATCAACACCGCGCCGATCACGCCGCTTTCGCACACCAACGTCCTCGCCTCCGGCTGGGGCATCCCCAACGCGATCGTCCGCGACCTGGAGCAACTCGTCGACAAGGACGGCCTCGACGACGCGTGGGTGCGCTACCGGGTCGACGAGGACGACATATCTCTGCGGCGCCTCGACCACGATCCCGATCTGCGGGCGCCGGCCTGGCACCAGCAGCGCATACGCCTCGAACCGCCGCTGCTCGAAGACGCTCCCGTGCTGTCCCTGCACCGGTTGCGCAGCGCCGACCGCGACCGCTACGGCACGAAGGCGGCCAACCTCGGCGAGCTGCACCACGTCCTCGACAGCCGCACGGTGGACCTGACCTCCTTCTACGGGCGGCCCCGTCCGCCGCGCGAGGACCTCTACGGCCACCTCGCCGCCCGCCTCGGCCTCACGACCGCCGACGCCGGGCAACTGCGCGCCCGGGCGGCCGAGTTCGTCGCCGAGGCCGTCGGCGCCCCGGAGGGCGTCGCGCTCCCCTTCGCGCTCCAGCAGCGGTTCCTCGCCTCCTCCCCGGCCCTGCAGCAGGGCATCGGCAAGCTCAAGATGGCGCTCGAACTCGACGCCACCGACGTCCTGGACTCGCTGTGCCTGCACCTGCAGCACCTGATCCGGCTCACCCCCGTCCCCGAGTCGGTCGCCCGGCAGATCGACCAGGCCTTCCCCGCCGCGGCGGCCTCACGCGGACGGCTGGTGGTGCGCTCCTCCTCCAACGCCGAGGACCTCCCCGGGTTCTCCGCGGCGGGCGTCTACGACTCCGTCACCACCATCCACGGCACGGGTGAACTCCTCGACGCCGTACGCCAGGTGTGGGCCTCCCTCGTGTCGCCCCGCAGCGTGCGGCTGCGCCACCAGGTCGGCATCTCCCTCGACGACACCTACATGGGTGTGATCGTCCAGGAGTACGTGCCCGCCTCCCTGGGCGGCGTCCTCGTGACCTGCAATCCGACCCGCCGGGAGGACTTCCGCAACGTCTACCTCAACTGCTCCCCGGGCTCGCCCGAGCAGGTGGTCGACGGGACGGTACTCCCGCAGCAGTACCTGTACAACACCGTGGAGGGCGGCGGCCGCACCGTCGCGCTGGGCTCGTGGGGCCAGGGGCTGTCCGCCGCCGTCCGCGCCCGCCTCGCCGACCTGTCCCTGACCGGACGGCTCCTGCAGTCCCACTTCAGCGGGACCGACGTGGACCAGCCCCTCGACATCGAGTGGCTGATGACCGAGCAGGGCGATTTCCGGCTGGTCCAGATCCGCCCCTACGCGCTGTGAGGGCGCGTCCTGGCCCGCCGCGCCCCCGCACCGGAGCGGTCACGGGCCTGACCGACACCGCCCGCCGGATCATCCGGCTCAACTACGGCTTCCAGTTGCTGTTCAACCTGCTGTGGTGGATGCCGGTCTTCTACGCCTACCAGAAGGAGGCCGGCCTCTCGGACGGGCAGATCTTCGGCATCCAGAGCATCTACTACGTGGCCTTCTGCCTGCTGGAGATCCCGACCGGGCTGATCGCCGACCGGATCGGCGCCCGCAACTGCCTGCGGGCCGGCGCGGTGGTGATGACGGCCGCGAACCTCGCCCCGGTGGTCAGCGCCACCTACACCGGGTTCCTCCTCCACTTCCTGGCCATCGCCGCCGGCCGGTCGCTCACCTCGGGCGCGGCGAGCGCCTACCTGTACGACGGGCTTCGGGCGCAACGGTGCGACGACCACTACCTGCGGGCGGAGGGCACCGCGCGGGCCCTGGGGCTGGCGGCCAAGGTGGTGTGCTGGCCGCTGGTCGGGCCGCTGATGGCTCTCGCGCACCCGGCCCCGTACGTGCTCAGCGCCGCGAGCGCGGCGGGCTCCCTCGTCTGCGCGGTGCTGCTGCCGCGTCTCGCCGGAGCGGAAGGCGGAGCGGAAGCCGGAGCGGACAAGGGCCGAGGTGACGGCGGGCGCCGGGGCGGCGGCTTCCTGCGGGACGCGGGGACCGCGCTGCGCTGCGTCGCCTCCTCGCCGTGGCTGGCCCTGGTGATGGTGCAGGGCGTGGCGGTCTTCACGCTGTCGCGCATCTGCCAGGTCAACCTCTTCCAGCCGATCCTGCTGGACCACGGCATCGGCGAGGCCTCGCACGGCGGGGTGCTGGCCGCGATGACCGTGGCGGAGGCGGTGACGTCCGCACGCCCCCGATGGCTCAGCCGCAGACTCCCGCCGGTCGCCTGGGTCTCCGTCCTCAGTCTCGCGCTGGCGGGCACCCTGGCGGCCATGACCCTCGGCGGGCCGTGGGTCGTCGTCGCGCTGCTCTGCCTGTTCGCCGCCGCCACCGGGTTCGCGTTCCCGATCCAGCGCAAACTGGTCAACGACGCGATCCCCGCCCACGCACCGCGGGCCACCCTGCTGTCGGTGGAGAGCATCGTGGACCGCGCGGTGTGCGCCCTCGCCGCGATCGCCGCGGGCGCGTACCTGTCGGCCGGGCGCCTGGACGCCCTGCTGTGGCACAGCGCGCTGGCCACGGCCGTGTTGCTCGGGGTCTTCCAACTGCTGCTGCGCAGCGGCGTGGTCGCCCGCGGGGGCCGGGACGGGGATCGGGCGGTGCCGACGCGGTCCGACGGCCGCGCGGGAGCCGGTGGCACCGCGTCGGCGGAGGCGGACGACGGTGCAAAGACCGACCTGTCGGACGCGGGGGAAGCGGCAGATGCCGCTCGCAAGGAGGCCCTGGAACCGGACCAGGTCCTGCGCAGACCACGAACGAGCTGACGGCCCGTCGTCGTGCGCCCCGCATCAAGGGCGTCCGACGACGGACGGTCCGAGCGGCGGCCACCGTTCCGGCATGGGCAGCGCCAGCGGCAGCGTTCAGGCGAGACGATGGGCTGCGGCTGCGGCTGCGGCTGCGGCTGCGTTCAAGCGAGGCGACGGCGGGCCGCTCGGGCCGGCCCGGCGGTGGGCCCGCCGCCGCAGGGTTCCTGCTCCCGCGAGGGGGCGGGCGCGGGCACGTCACCCGTTCGCCGTGCATCCCTGGACGCCTCACGGGTGCAATCTCCCTGTGGACACCTTCGACAGCCCCCGGAGCCGCTCCATGATCACCGTGCCCTCGCCGATCCCGCCCGGAGCCCGCCCGTGACCACCGCGCACTGGCTCTTCGGCGACCAGCTCGGACCCCACTTCCTGGCTCCCGGCCAGGAGGGCCCGGACCGCGACGCGCCCGTCGTGATGATCGAGGCGCGGTCGGTCTTCCGGCGGCGCCGTTTCCACCGTGCCAAGGCCCACCTCGTGCTCTCCGCGATGCGCCACCGGGCGGCCGAACTCGGCGACCGTGTGCGCTACGTCAAGGCCGAGACGTACCGCGAAGGGGTGCGCGAAGCGGTCGGCTCCTCGCCGCTGACCGTGCACCACCCGACCTCGCGAGCGGCTCTCGGGCTCGTACGGGCCATGGACGGTGTGCGCGTGCTTCCCGCGCTCGGCTTCCTCGTCCCGCACGACGACTTCCGGGCATGGGCCGACGGCCATGGCGGAGTGCGGCTGCGCCAGGAGACCTTCTACCGCTGGGTGCGCCGCAGCCACGAGCTGCTGATGAACGGCGAGGAGCCGGCGGGCGGGCGCTGGAACCACGACCACGACAACCGGGAGGCGCCTCCCGCCGGGGCCCGCACGCTCGGCGCGCCGGCCCCTTACCGCCCCCACGAGGACGACGTGGACGAGGAGGTGCGCCACGACCTGGACCGGTGGGAGCGGTCAGGGGAGGTGTCGTTCGTCGGCCGTGACGGACCGCGTCGGTTTCCCGCCTCACGGCGTGAGGCCCGCAGCGCCCTGCGCCGCTTCGTCGGGCACCGGCTCGCCGGGTTCGGTCCGCACGAGGACGCCATGCTCGCCGACGACCCGGTGCTCAGTCACAGCCTGCTGTCGTCGTCGCTCAACCTCGGGCTCCTCGATCCCGCGGAGTGCGTCGGCCTCGCAGAGGATGCGTGGCGACGCGGTGACGCCCCGGTCAACAGCGTCGAGGGGTTCGTGCGGCAGATCGCGGGCTGGCGCGAGTACGTGTGGCAGCTCTACTGGTACTTCGGAGAGGACTACCGGCGCAGCAACGCCCTCGGGCACCACGCGCCGCTGCCCGACTGGTTCCTCGACCTCGACGCCGACGCGGTCACCGCGCGCTGTCTCTCCACCGTCCTCGCGCAGGTGCGCGACACCGGCTGGACCCATCACATCCCCCGGCTGATGCTGCTCGGCAGTCATGCGCTCCAGCGCGGCTGGGACCCGGCAGCGGTGACCGACTGGTTCCACCGCTGCTTCGTCGACGGTTACGACTGGGTGATGCTGCCGAACGTCGTCGGCATGTCCCAGTACGCGGACGGCGGGCGGATGACGACCAAGCCGTACACCTCGGGCGGCGCGTACGTGAACCGCATGAGCGACTTCTGCGGTCCATGCGCCTACCGCCCGAGCGTGCGAGCCGGCGCCGGCGCCTGTCCCTTCACCGCCGGGTACTGGGCCTTCCTGCATCGGCACCGTGCACGGCTCGAACGCAATCCGCGCATGTCACAGGCGGTGCGCGGACTCGACCGGCTGACGGATCTCGACGACCTGCTCGAACAGGAGAGGCGGCGAGGGAACGGCCCCCCATGAGCCGCGGCGGCGGACAACCGCGTCCGGTGCGAACTCACCCGTTCGGAGTGCAACCGTTCGCCGTGCGCGACGCGAAGAGGAGGACAAGAGCGGCGGCGAACGCGCGGCTCCGAGGGAGGGAACCCCACTCCGAGAGGATCTTCCATGAGGCTGAGCGACGAGCTTCCCGTCGATCACCAGCTGGCCACCGTCTACCGCTACGGCGCCGCGCTGTGCGGCCTCATCCTGCTGGTGTTCGGCACCCTGGGCTTCGCCGACCGGCTGCGCCCCTTCGACACGGCCGGCCGGCACATCGCGGGCATGTCGACCAACGGCCTGCTGAGCCTCGTCTCCATCGTCTTCGGACTCGCCCTGATCGCGGGCGCCGTCGTCGGGGGCAATGTCGCCTCGACGCTCAACATGGTCGTCGGCTCCCTGTTCCTGCTGAGCGGCTTCGTCCATCTCGTCGTGCTGGACCGGTCGGCCAACATCCTGGACTTCGGCATGGCCAACGTCATGTTCAGCTTCGTGATGGGACTGGTGGTCCTGACGTTCGGGATGTACGGGCGGGTCTCCGGCAGGCTTCCGCACGACAACCCCTACTGGCGGCGCCGCCACGCGCGTGAGGCGGCTCGGGAGTCCCTCGCCCGCCGGCGCACCGCAGGACCCCTCGGCGAGCTGATTCGCACGGCTGCCGACGACGCCGATCCTGCGGCCCTGAGTTCCTCCGAGGCCGCCAGGGGGCGCACCGCCCGGTGAGCCGCCGAGGCCACGCCACCGCCGCCCGTCGCCGGAGCAGCACCAGAGCAGCACCAGCGGGCGTCGGTGACGTCCCCGCCGGAACCCCGTCGCAGCCCGCGCCCCGACCCACCCGGCGCGTGCCCCCTCCACACGAGCCGAACGGGGCCTCGATGTCGACGGTGCGCGGGGCCCGACCTGGCCGGGGCCGCTTCGGTCCCTGGTGAGTCGTGGACCGGCTCGGTGAGCAGGGTTCGGCCAACTCGGGCGGGCGCTGCGGTCGTCGATCGGTGCGGCACGGGCAGGGGTAGCGCGGCATCTGCCGCAAGCCGGGGAGTTCCGCCTGTTCTGCGGGGCCCTCACGGAGGCGGCACCGCGTCTGCGTCCGGCGGGATTCAGCCACCCGCTCATCTGCCGTGCGTAGAACCGCAGTTACCAGTGCGTAGAGTGAAACGGTTGCGTAAAGTCCGTTAAAAGAAGGGATCATGGGGTGCGTCGGTTGGTTGGGGTGACGTTGGTGATGGCGGGGATGGCTCTCGCGTTCTGGTTGGTCCTGGGGCCTTCGTCCGACTGGGAAGACGCCGCGAGGGTCATGCGCTTCGCCCTCCTGCTGTCCTGCTTCCTGGTGATCGGCGGCGGGGTGCGGCTGATCTTCCCCGACAAGTCCGAGGGCGAGGCGGCGGAGACCTACCGATAACGCTCCCCGAGGAACCGAACGGCGAGCCAACGACTCACGGGCGGAAAACCCGATCATTGCCGTGTGATGATCACCACATGATCACTCCTTGAGATGCTCATGACGATCTCCATAAGATCATCATGAATCGCGGCGGGCATGAGAGGTCTCCTTGCGGAACAAGCAGACATACGGGGCGCACGTCGCGAACAATCCTCCGTCTCCGTCGGAAACCTGATTCGTCCACGGGGGCGCGCTGTCGGGAATGTCTGACCAACATTTTCCGGCATGCCGTCGTCTTCACCCCGGGCGATCAGAAACAAAGAGGGGAAAAAATGAAGAAGAAGAATGCCGCCGCCGTCTTCGGCGTGGCCGTCGCGGGCACGCTGCTGACGGTGTCGATGCAGGGATCGGCGCAGGCCACCACCCCGCCCCAGGCTGACGTGAGCATGAGCGTCCAGGCTGCCGGCGAGGGCACTCCGGTGGCCCCGCACGCCGCCGCCGCAGCGCGGGCCGCGGCAGCGGCCGGCCGGGCCGCTGCTCGCGCCAGCGTGCACGCACGGGCCGCTGCCGGCTCCGTCGCGCACCAGGCCTCCGAGGTGGCCAACAACTTCAGCCTGTTCAGCGCGCCTGCAAAGGTGTCCGTCGACGGCGCCAATGCTGCGGCGACCGCTTTCGACAGGTGATAGCGCGCCATCGGCGCATCCAGAGGGCGGCACTGTTGGCTGGTGCCGCCCTCCTGGGCGCCCATTTCTTTCTCGCGGCGTTCTCCCAAGCGCCGCTCAGTCCAGCCAAAATCAGGCTGCATGGACTCATCAGCAGCTACCTGGAGCCGTACTTCACGCAGAACTGGAGTCTCTTCGCTCCGAATCCGACAAAGGACGACGAGGGGATCATAGCTCGCGCAAAATGCTCTGACGGTTCCGTCACGGATTTCTACGACGTGACAGGTCCGTTGATCAAGGAGACCCAGGAAGACCGATTCTTCCCCTCCCGCACGGTGCGTCTCGTAAGCAACGGAATCAATCAGCTGAATGATTCTGACGACCTGCTGCTGCGACTCCGCCAGAAAGAGGAGGAGAAGAACTCCGAGGACTCCACGACGAAAGACGAAAAGCATAAGCGCGTCATTCCTCTGACCCCCTACGAGAAGAGTCAGCACGAAGACGCCGAGCGATCTCTGTCCCGTTTCTCGCTGACCCAGATGCACGACGTCTGCCCCGGCGGCACAGGACCGACCGCTGTCCAGGCGCGCATGTACATCAAGACTCTGCCGCCGTGGTCGCAGCGGAAGAATCCCGAGGCGAAGAGCAAAGTGGACCTCTACGACCTGCCGTGGAAGAAGGCGGTGGACCTTCAATGAGGATCAAGGAAGCGATCGACGCCGCCGCCAGTCGTCCCATCGCCGCGCTGGGCGTCTCGGGGACCCGCGCACTGCTGGGCTTCGTCGGCCTCATGTACTACGTGAGCCACTACAGCGACCGGAACTACCTGTTCGGTCCGGGCCCCGACTCGGTCCTGCCCCATCACCTCTTCATCGAAGAGATCAAAGAGAAGGGAAGCTTCAGCCTCTACGCCTGGAGCACCTCCCAGGTCTGGTTCGAGGCGGTCTTCCACCTCGGGCTGTTGGCCGCTCTGGCGGTCACCTTCGGCGTGGGGGGCAGGATGGTCCTCGCGGCGCACGGAGTCCTCCTCTGGTCGCTGTACGAGCGGCAGTCCGCGTTCCTGGACGGCGGCGACAACCTCGCTCAGCTCGTCATCCCGATGCTGCTGCTGACCGACTGCTACCGGCACTTCTCCTTCTCCAGCGGACTCGCCCAGCGCGTCACGAGACGACTCCCCGAAGGCCTGCGCTGCCTCGGCGTGCCCCTGCACAATCTCGGCGTGGCGGCGATCGCCGTGCAGATGTGCCTCGTGTACGTGGTGAGCGGTCTGTACAAGGTGCAGGGAGAGGTGTGGCAGGACGGCACCGCGCTCTTCTACATCATGCGCGTTCCCGAGTTCGAGCTGCCGGGCTGGTCCAGCCTGGTCTACCACAACGACGTGGTCGTGTTCCTCGGCACCTACAGCACCACCTTGTTCCTCGTGTACTTCCCGATGGGGATCCTGGTGCCGAGGCTGCGCCCCTGGACGGCCGCGGCGTCGATCGCCTTCCATGTGTCCATCGGCGTGTTCATGGGTCTCACCGCGTTCGCCCTGACGATGATCGCCTGCGACCTGATCTTCCTCTCGTCGGCGCTGGCCCGTGCACGTGAGACGGTGCGCAGCATCGGCGCGCGCTGGGCGCAGAAGCACCCTGCAGACGTCGCGACCGGCACCGAAGGGGAGACGCCGGAGAGCGACCGCACAATCGATGCCCCCGTACCCCAGACAGCGAGCTGACAGCCATGCGCACCGTCCCGGCCTGCATCCTCGGCAGCGCCGACGAGACTCCGATCGTCACCGGCGCCCACGACCCCGACAAATACGTCGAGGTGGGGTCCTTCACGAAGGTCATCACCGGAACCGTCCTCCAGCAACTGGCCGAGCGAGGCGTGCTGACGCCTGACGACCCCGTCGAGCGATGGCTCGGCGCTCCGCCGGGAACGGGGGTCACCCTGCGGCATCTGGCGCAGCACACCTCAGGTCTGCCCCGGCTCCCCCCTGGCACGTCCCGCCGCGACCCGTACCGGAAGTTCACCGACGACCGGCTGCGCGAGCTGCTCACCGGCCTCGACCTGCTCGCCGTCGAGCCCGCGGGACAACGCGAGGAGTACTCCAACCTCGGCTATGCCGTGCTCGGCGCGGCGCTCGTCGCGGCGGCCGGGCAGGAGTACGAGGAACTCGTCGCCGAACTCGTGCTGTCACCTCTCGGGCTGCCGCCGCACGCCATGACCGCCACACCGCCACAGCACAGTCGGCTGCTGCAGACCGGGTGGTTCGGACGCACGGTGAAGCCGTGGACCATGACCGGCGCAGTCCTGCCCGCGGGCGGCCTGTGGGCGAGTCCCCGCACACTGGCGCGCGTGCTGACGGGTCTGGTACTCGAGCGTTCACTCGGGGATCCGGCGCTCGGATGGCAGCGCACCGGACCGCTGCCCGTGATCTGGCACAACGGAGCGACGAGCACGGCGTCCGTCTTCGCCGGCGCCGTCCCGGACGGGCGCTGGACGGTGGTCCACCGTCTGAGCGGTGACTCCGACGCGACAGATCGCGCCGGCCTGGATTACCTGCACACGGCACAGGCGCAGTGAAAGGAGTGAAACCGCCTTCGGGGCCAGAGCGATGAGACGGCCCGGGCCACCGACCGATCCACGGCGCTACCGACGCTCTATGCCTCAGGGACACCTCAGGCATAGAGCCGCACCTGACGGCGCGTAACCAGGGCAAGTACCGAAGAATCCGGGGAGATCGACACCGAGACGACGGCTTCGTCACGGCCAGTCAGGGGATCGCCGATCGGGGTGCGTGTGACGGGGTCCCACAACCGCACCGTCCCGTCCTCACCGGCGGTGGCGAACAGACGGCCGTCCGGAGAGAACACCACCGCCCCGACACGCCCCTTGTGGCCGGTGAGGGGATCGCCGATCGGGGTGTGCGTGACGAGGTCCCACAACCGCACCGTCCCGTCCTCACCGGCGGTGGCGAACAGACGGCCGTCCGGGGAGAAGGCCACCGACGCCACGCGCCAGTCGCGGGTGGGGAGGGGCCGACCGGTCGAGGTGGGGGCTGCCATGTCGTGCAGCCTCATGGTCCCGTCGGCGCCGGCGGTGGCAAGAAGGCTGCCGTCCGGGGAGAACGTCAGCGACCTGGCACGTCCCCTGTGGCCCGTGAGGGGACGACCGATCGGAGCGCTGGTCAGGGGGTCCCACAGGCACACGGCCCCGTCGTGACCGGCGGTGGCGAGCAGGCGACCGTCCGGGGAGAAGGCCAGCGCCGCAACGGGCCCGTTCCGGCCGGTGAGGGGAGCACCGATCACCGTGCAGGTGACCGGGTCCCACAGCCGCACCCCCTCGTGACCGGCGGTGGCCAGCGCGCGACCGTCCGGAGAGAAGGCCAGCGCCGCAACGAGCCCGTTCCGGCCGGTCAGGGGAGCACCGATCACCGTGCGGGTGACCGGGTCCCACAGCCGCACCCCCTCGTGACCGGCGGTGGCCAGCACGCGACCGTCCGGAGAGAACACCGCTGTGTGAACGGAATCAGAGTCGTGGAGATGTCCCAGTTCCAAGGGCCGGCCACGCTGCATGCCGTAGAGCACTGCGCGTGCCGCGAGGGGCAGTGGCACGGGCTGCCGGCGCGGCGCCGTGCCGCTGGTCCTCTCCCACAACCGCGCGGTCTTGTCTTCGCCGGCGGTGGCGAGGAGGCTGCCGTCCGGAGAGAACCTCACCGACCAGACACGTCCCTTGTGGCCGGTGAGGGGATCACCGATCGCAGTGCGGGCGAGGGGGTCCCAGAGCCGCACGGTCCCGTCCTTCCCACTGGTGGCGAGGAGACCGCCGTCCGGGGAGAAGACGACGGAGTAGACGGATCCCGTGTGGCCGGTGAGGGGATCGCTGGTCGGAGTGCGGGCCGTGAGGTCCCATGGGTCCCACAGTCGCACGGTCCCGTCGTTGCTGGCAGTGGCCAGGGACCGGCCGTCCGGGGAGAACATCACCGAGGTGACGGGTCCGGTATGCCCTCGTAAGGGCTTGCCGAGGGGGGTGCGGGCGACGACGTCCCACACGCGCACAGTGGTGTCCCTGCCCGTGGCGGCGAGGAGGCGGCCGTCCGGGGAGAAGGCCACCGAGTAGAGCGCCCCCGCATGGCCGGTGAGCCGGTCACCGACAGGAGCGCTGGTGGCGGGATCCCACAGCTGAATGGTCCCGTCCTTGCCGCTGGTGGCGAGGAGACGGCCGTCCGGGGAGAACGTCACCGAGTAGAGCGCCCCCGCGTGGCCGGTGAGCCGGTCACCGACAGGAACACGGATGACCGGGTCCCACAGCCGTACGATGCCACTCGTTCCGGTGGCCAGGAAGCGGCCGTCCGGGGAGAAGACCAGCGACGTGACGGGTCCGTCGTGCCCGGTGAGGGGGTCACCGACCGGGGTGCTGGTGGCCGGGTCCCACAGCCGCACGGTCCTGTCGTCGCCGGCGGTGGCAAGGAAGCGGCCGCTCGGGGAGAAGGCCACCGACATGACGGGCCCGGTGTGACCGGCCAAAGTGAAGCGGACATGGGTGGCAGCCGCTGCGCGGGACCCGGCCACGGCAAGCGGTCGGGGAGCAGGGCCTGCAGGCGCCGGCGTGGTCGACGTCGTCCCGGCTGTCCGCGAAGGGGCCGCGGCCGTCGGTCGTCGGCGCGCGCCGGTGCGCAGGGCGTTGAGGGCCTGCCAGCGGCTCCGCCACGGCGTCAGCTCCAGAGCGCGGCGATCGGGCGGGGCGCATTCCTCGCCGAACTCGTCCCAGGACATCACGGCCCGCACCAGCCAGATCAGCTTGTCCAGCGAGATGAACTGCTCGCCGGCGAAGACCTTGCTCATGGTCCCCTTGGAGCAGGCACTGGTGGCGGCGGTGTCCTGCAAGACCTTCAGGCCGCGTGCGCGGATACGGTCGAAGGACGGAGCACCGCGCTCTGAACGCAGACCGGTGAGCCCCTGGCCCAGCTGCTGGAGCTTCTTCTCGTAGGTGATGTCTGCCGTTTCCTGTGTCATGCCGCCCCCGCTCGATCCGTGACCGGCACATTAGAGCGGCAGACACCTGACGGCACCGCATTCGGCTGAACACCGCTGAACACCGCTGAACACGCAGCAAAGTTGGCCAGGCGTGTTCAGCGGTGCGCCGACTCTGATCACCATACGTCCGGACTGTTCGACCGGTGCAGGTCAGCGCGGTTTTGCGGGGCACGGTGACAGGCATGGACCCGAACCCGCCGCCGAACTCCCGCCCTGCGCCGGAGCCATTCCTCTCCCTGCACACCGCCGTCGTCCTGCTCACCGCACTCGTCATCGGCCTCGTGACAGGTGCGCTCACCGCGCTCACCGGCGCCCCCGGAGCGGGTGCGGTACTGGCCGGGCTCGGCGCCGCGGGGCCGTCCGTGCCGGTACTGCGCTGCCTCATCGGCGCGCCCCGCGAAGGGCCGTCCCCATGAACCGCCCAGCCGCCCAGCCGCCCGACAGCCCGGCAGCCCGGCAGCCCGACAGCCCGGCCGGGCGATACGCGGCACGCCCACCAAGTCCCGTACCCGGGCTGTGGCCGGCCGGCACTGATGACGCTGTGCGGGCGCAATGCCCCGCGCCACGGCCTGAGTTGAACCTCCAGGGTGATCCGGCCCCTCAGGGCCGGCGGCCGATGAAGGCGAGCAGGCGGGTCTGGACGTCGGCGCTCTCAGGCACCTCGACACGAGGGCCGTACTGCCCGCTCGCGCGAAGCACGTCGTCGAGCGGCAGCATCCCGTCGAGCAACTGGGTGCACTTGTCGGGGTCGAGCCGCTCCTCCTGGCCGGTGGCCCGTGCCAGGTCCCAGGTGTGCATGAAGACGTCGGCGGTGTAGAACCGGTCGATCGCCTGGTCCAGTGGGACCTCGCCGATGTGCGGGTTCGACAGCAGCTTGTGCGCGGTGGCCGGATCGTCGAGCAGTGCCTGCACGCCGTCGCTGTGCACCGCCCACGCGGCTACCGGGTCGTCGTCCACCGAGGGCCCCTTGGGCAGTTCGACTCCGGCGCCGGCCTTCAGGAAATCGGGGAACCACTCGACGAGGTGGCGCACCACGTCCCGGGCGACCCACCCCTCGCACGGCGCGGGGTTGTCCCATGCCGAGGTGTCCGCGCCTCGCACGCGGGCGGTGAAGCAGCCTGCGACAGTGCGGTGTTCATCGGCTGCTGTTCTGGTCCTCATGTCAGGACTCCGTCTCGGTGCGTCGGTCGGCAGGGCCGCTCTGCGGGCCGCTGAGTAGGTCGTCAAGCCGCTCATGACCTTCGCGGACACCGCGTTCCATGCCGCTCCTGAGCATCGAATCGCGGGCCTCGAAGGACTCCATGAGCGACCTGACGGTGACACGGGTGCGACCACCCAGGCCCTCGAAAACGACTGTCTCCAGGCTGACGCGGTCCGGGAAGCCCTCGTAGGTGAAGGTCTGCACGATGCGCTCATGGGGGCGCACCTCGTGGAACACGCCGCGGAAGGCGTACTCGGTCCCGTCGCCGTCGCGATGCACATAGCGATAGGAGCCGCCGCTGCGCGCGTCGTAGCGGTCGATCGACATCGTGAGCCGGCGGGGGCCGATCCACTGGACGACCAGGTCGGGGTCCGTGTACGCGCGGAACACCCGCTCCGGCGAAGCGTCGAACTCCCGGATGATCACAATGGTGGGCAGAGCCGAGTCTGCCACGATCCGCGTCTCGTTGCTGTGACGCGCTTCCGTCGGACTCATGATGCCGCTTCCTTCGTCGCGTCGCCCGTCACCGGCTGGTCGTCCATCTGCTCGAGAAGGGCGTCCAGGCGGCGGAAACGGTCCTCCGCCTCGCGCCGGTAACGCTCGATCCACTTCGTCATGAGGTCGAAGACCTCCGCCTCGAGGTGGCAGGGCCGACGCTGGGCGTCCCTGCTGCGACTGACCAGACCGGCGCTCTCCAGGACCCTGATGTGCTTGGACACGGCCTGCACGGTGACGTCGTACGGCTCGGCCAGCTCATTGACCGTGGCGTCCCCGGAGGCGAGCCGGGCCACGATGTCGCGCCGGGTGGAGTCGGCCAACGCGGAGAACACCAGCGACAACCGGTCATCGGCCACCTCACACCTCCACTATTCAACCGATTGGTTAAATACCCTACGGACCGGTCTCCACCTTGTCAACCAATTGGTTGAACGGGCAGGTGGTGACGACGGTCAGCCAGTGGCGGTGGCGCGGATCGAAGGGCGTGGGCGCCGCCGGCTCAGGCTTTCCCGCCCTACACCGCCGACGCGTCCCCGGCCAGTGTCGGCCGTGCCGACGGCACGGCCTGGAGATGCTGGGCGGCCTCGGCCGCGGTGTATGAGGAGGCGAAAGTGAAT
Organism: Streptomyces rishiriensis; assembly: GCF_003112535.1. Taxonomy (GTDB): domain Bacteria; phylum Actinomycetota; class Actinomycetes; order Streptomycetales; family Streptomycetaceae; genus Streptomyces; species Streptomyces rishiriensis. The sequence goes on from NZ_BEWA01000016.1 coordinate 121,701, forward strand.
GCGCGGGGAGACGGCCCGTGCGCCCGCAGGTCCGCCAACCGCTCCAGGGCCTCGTCGACGGTCGGAAGGTGGCCGGCGGGGACCCACCAGAGCACCAGATGCGCCTCGGTGTGCCGCTCGAACCATTCGCGCCGCCGCCGCATCGCCTCCAGGTGCCCGCTGCGGTAGGTGAAGTCCCACAGGGCCTCCCGGGTCTGCCACACCGTCAGGTTGACGATGACGCCCTCGCCCGCCGGGCGCAGGCCGGTGGCGTCGGCCGCCCCTTCCTCCACGAGCCGCCACACGAAGCCGGGCGCACTGTCGGCGACGGCGTTGACCGGGTCGAGCATCTCGACGAACGACGCCGTGCGCGGGTCGTCGAGCGGGTGGCGGAGCGTGGCGACGTTGAGCTGGGCGAGGTGGGCGGCACGCGTGGATGAGGTCATGGCGTCATCCCAGCATGGCCCGCATTTCTATGTCAATCACCATTGTTTTTAGAATTCTCGACCACGACGCAGCACTCCCCCGGCCGGGCGTCCATGCGGGCTCTGACCGGACCGTCCGTGCCGAGCAGCCCCTCCAGGAGCGCGAGGTTCATGCCGCAGACCAGCGGCGGGAAGCGTTCTGCGACGGCATGGAAGGGGCAGTTGCGCATACGGAGGACAGGCGCGGCCGCCCCGGACGCCTCCCCGGAGCCTTCGTCACCTTCGTCGCCTCCGTCGCCTTCCAGGCGCGGTTCGTAGCCGCGAGCGGCCAGCATCTCCATGGCCTCTTCGAGACCGCCGCAGGGCGCCGTCGAACCGCGCAGGGACTCGCCACGACGGCGAGCGGCCGCCGTGAGCCCGGCATCCAGTCCAGCCTGCTCGGCGGCCTCGGCGAGCAGCTCGGCGGCCGTGCGGTAGTCGCGGGCAGGCAGGGACACCGTTCGCTCGGCCTGCACCCGCGTGTACACCTTGGCGGGGCGGCCCGCTCCCGGCCCCGAGCGGCCCGTCAGGCGGCGACTGCCGCTCTCCAGCAGCCCGGCCTCGACCAGCCTGTCCAGATGGTGCGCGGCGAGCGTGCGCGCAATGCCGGCCGCTTCGGCGGCCTCGTTGCGGCCGACCTCGCGGCCCTGCCCCACCACGAACTCGTACAGACGCCGCCGCACCGGATCCTGCAACGCCGCGATCGCTTCGATGTCGTCCACTCAGCCATTCTATGAACAACGCAGATCCGAGATAGAAGGACCGAGGCCCGCCCGGAGCCCCGAACGGCAGCCGCGACCTGGTAGGCACACTCGCGCCAACGGTCATTCCGACGATCGTCACGGCGGCGAACCTCGTGTACGCCGGGGTCCTGGTCACTGGTCGGGACGGAGCCGGGCTCAGCCCATCCCGGACGGACCGCAGGTCTGAGCCGCGTGCAGCGGCAGTGCCAAGGCCGCCACGACGGTGACGGCGACCGTGACGAGCCACACGGTGTACAGCGCCACGGGCCGCGCCCGGCGGCGCAGAACCACCCACGCGACCCACCCGGCCACCGATCCGGCGGCCAGCGCTGCCACCCCGCAGACCGGCACCGCCATTCCCGAAAGCGGATGCTCCGGCTCGTTCGCCCCGCAGGGGCTCTCCGGCTCCCCCATCACCCCGATCGCCAGCAGCAGGACCGGGGTGACGAGCACGGACGTCGTCCAGGCCGCGAAGGCCAGCACCCCGTACGGCACCCCGCGCCAGGACCGCAGTGAGCCGATCAGCACCCCGCACATCAGCGACAGAGGCACCGCGGCCAGTCCCGCCACAAGCAGCACGCCGCCCGCGCGATCCTGAGCGAAATCGGGGTTGTCAGCCGCGTAGAAGCCCTGGAACGCCTCGCACACCGCGGTGACGAGCACCAACACGGCCAGCGCGTGCGCGGGCACACGGGCCCGGGGCGCAGTGCGGAAGGACGCGGGCCAGACGACGTCCCGGAAACGGCCGTCCTCCCACGGGCGGACGGCCGCCCGCCGACGATCCGAGCTCATCACCCTCACGGTGCACTCCCCCTCCGCGCCCTGCCGGGAACGCCCGCCTCCGCGGGCGCCACACCGCGAAACCCGGGCAACTGCACGAGCCTTGCGCATCGCGGGCCCACGGCACATCCGTGAAACCACCTAGGGCGTACGGTCCGTTGGCGCACGGCTGCCACGGTCCGTTGACGCACGGCTGCCTCGCCCTTCCTGAGCCGTCCGGCCGTACTGGAGCAGGAGGCTCCGGGCGAAGTGCAGTGGGCGGCCCGGGAGGCGAGTGCCCGACACCCGGGACGACGACTGCGACACGATCTCGGGCTCCGTCGAAGCGGATGGGCACGGCGGCCGGCCGGCAGGTCCCGCCTCTCTCAGAGCGCGACGCCCGTCTCCTCGGCAAGCGTCTGCAGGAGACGGTCCTGGAACGCCTCGTCATGAGTGGCGTCATGCGGCTGCGTCCGCTCGCCGTGGTACCAGTACCCGCCGCTCGTCAGGGCCTGCGGATCGTCGCTGACGGCGAGCCACTCCTGTGTGCGATGGCCGAGTTCGAGGTCGTCCGGGGCACCGGGACCGCCCATCTTCGTCGGCACCCAGCCCGGATCCACCGCGTTGCTCAGCACACCGGGGCGCAGCCGGGCCACCGCCGCCGCGAGCGCGGTGACGTACAGCTTGCTGTCGTCGTACGAACCCGGGGTCTCGCCCAGCCAGTCGACCCCGTCGAGCACGGGGCGTCCGCCCAAGTGCGAACTGCTGCTCAGGTACACCACCCGGCGTGGCGCCCTCACCAGGGCCGTGAGAAGGAAGGGCGCGACGATGTTGACGGGCATGACCGGGCGTCCCCTCCAGACGCCGGCGTTGTGGATGACGGCATCCAGGGGTTCGGAATCGTTCAGCTCGTCGGCGATGCGCCGTACGGCGTCGCGTTCGGTGAAGTCGCCGACCACGATGCGCCCGCGGCCGGCCAGCCCGTCGAGGCCCGCGGCACGCTCCTTGTTCCGGGCGTGCAGGACCACGTCATGCCCCTGCGCCAGAAGCGTCGTAGCCGCGGCCCGGCCGAGGCCGTCCGCGGAACCGGTCACCAGAATCCGGCTCATCAGCTCTCCTTGGTTCTTGGAATACGCGGTGAGGGCCGGGTCGCCGACCTGCTGGGGAGTGATCCTCGCTCGGTTGGGGGGCCAGGAAGTCGCGAAGGTCGCGCCGGGCTCCGGGTACCCGCACATCCCAGACTAGGCCGGACGGGTCATGGGTGGGGCCCCGTCGGTGGTTCTGCCGCACGACGCCGACCAGCGGGCAGTCAGGGCGCGAGTCCGCGCCTGACCTGCACGTCTGCGTTCCGGCGGGCAGGGCCGACTCGTGGGCACGTGGGCACGTGGGACAGCATCGAACACACAGCCGCCCCGCCCCGCGTGACCGTCGGCACGGGCGGCGGCCGGTTCGGGCGGCGGCCGCGAGGCGGGCTCTGCGCCCGGTACGGTCGGTCCGCGCGCCGATCGGTGGCGCGACCAATCCGCGGCCGGTTCAGGATCGGATTACGTCCGGAGATGTCCCGACCACGGAGGACCCCGTGAAAGAGGCCGTGTACATCGGCAGAAATCCCTCGGCGGAACCGGACCTGCAGGAACTGTTGGCCCGTGTCGCCCTGGGCGACGAACAGGCCTTCGCCTCGGTGTACGACACCGTGGTGAGCTCGGTTCTGGGCGTGGTCCGCGCCGTCCTGCGCGACGAGGCACAGTCGGAGGAGGTGGCTCAGGAGGTGCTGGTGGAGGTCTGGCGCACCGCGCCCCGGTTCCGGTCCGATCGCGGTACGGCGATCAACTGGATCCTCACGCTCGCCCACCGCCGTGCGGTCGACCGCGTGCGCTCGGCGGAGGCGGCGGCGGCCCGGGACCACAAGGCGGCCCTGCTGGACCGCACGCCCGAGTACGACCATGTGACCGAGCAGGTCGAGGCCCGGCTGGAGCGGGAGCAGGTGCGGCGCTGTCTGCGCACCCTGACCGAGATCCAGCGCCAGGCCGTCACCCTCGCCTACTACCGCGGGCTGACCTACCCGCAGGTGGCGGACGCGCTGAAGCTTCCGCTGGGCACCGTCAAAACCCGCCTGCGCGACGGGCTCATCCGACTGCGCGACTGCCTGGGGGTGACGGCGTGACCACCACCGATCTGCACCGGCTCACCGGTGCGTACGCCCTGCACGCCCTGTCCGACGAGGAACGTGAGGAGTTCGAACTCCACTGCGCGGGCTGCGAGGCATGCGCGCAGGAGTCGGCCGAGCTGTCGGCGACCGCGGCCCGACTGGGTCTGGCCGCCTCCACGCGGGCGCGCCCTGCGATGCGTGAACAGGTGCTGCGGCGCATCACCACGGTCCGGCAGGAAGCGCCGAGCGGCGTCGCCCCGCCGAGTTCGGTCCGTACGCGCGGGAGGGCACGGCTGCTGCCGCGGTGGGCGCTGGCCGCCTGTCTCGCCGCGGCCGCCGCACTCGGTGCAACTACCGTGTGGCAGCACCAGCGCGCCGAGACCGCCACCGAGCAGGCGCGGCAGGCTGAACAGACCACGGACCGGATCGCCGCCGTGCTCGCCGCGCCGGACGCCAGGGCGCGGACGGCGAAGCTGTCGGGCGGCGCCACGGGAACCGTGGTCGTCTCCGCGAGCCGGAACCGGGCCGTCCTCGTGGTCTCGGCCATGGCCCGGCCGCCCCACGGAAGGGTCTACCAGCTCTGGTTCGACGACGGCGGCGCCATGCGGTCCGCCGGGCTGATGGATCCCGGCCGCAGCGACCAGGCCGTGCTGTTGCGGGGCGCCGTCGGCGCCGCGTCCGGCGTCGGCATCACCGTCGAGCCTGACGGCGGCTCGCAGCAGCCCACCTCCGCACCGCTTGCTCTATGGGAGTTTCCCGCCTGAGGAAAAGGGGGCCCCGGCCGGACGGCCGGGGCCCCCTTTTGTCCATGTGGCAGTACATCCCGTCCGTGCGAACCCGATGCAGGTAACTCGTCGTGCCGACGGATGCGGATCGGTCGGGAAAAAAAGTTCATGCGATCGGGTGATCGACCAATCCGGCCCCCGTTCAGAACCGGATTCCCCACGTGATGAACGACGAGAAAAAGCGGCGAATCCCGCGTAGTTGGACGCGGCCGGTGCTCGGCGCGCTCAGCGGTGCTCTGGCGGGATTCGCCGCGCTCGCGGTCGCAGAGCTCGTATCGCAGTGGGCACGTCCTCAGGCCGGTCCGGTCGTCGCGGTCGGCGGTGCGGTGATCGACCGCACGCCCGCGGCCGTCAAGGACTGGACGATCCGGAACTTCGGCACCGACGACAAGCTCGTCCTGCAGCTCGGGATCCTTGCCGTACTGGCGCTGTTCGCCCTGGCCTTGGGCGTTCTCGCCCTGTACCGCCGGCGGTACGGAGCCGCCGGGGTGCTCCTCTTCGGTGTGGTGGGTGCGGCGGCAGCGGTCAGCCGGCCGGATTCGACCGGGTTCAGCGATGTGCTCCCCTCTGCTGCCGGGGCGGTCGTCGGAGCCGTCGTGCTGTTCGTGCTCGCGGGCCGCCTTGAGACGCGCGGCGGGGCAACGGCCCGCCCGGACGCCACGGAAGAGTACGTGCCCGGGAGGCAGGAGTGGGACCGGCGGGGGTTCGTGCTCGCGGCGAGCGCTGCCGCTGCCGCGTCCGCAGGAGCCGCGGTGTTCGGACGGGTCCTGGACGGGGCGAGCGGCCGCGGCGCGGTCGCCTCCCGCGAGGACCTCCTCCTGCCCGAGCCGGGGTCGCCCGCGGCGGCGGTGCCGGCGGGCGCCCGACTGCGGGTGCCCGGAGTGAGCTCCTTCATCACGTCCAACAAGGACTTCTACCGGGTCGACACCGCCCTGGTGGTGCCGAAGGTGGATGCGACCGTGTGGCGCCTGCGCATCCACGGGCAAGGAGTCGCCCGCCCGGTGACGTTGTCCTTCGACGACCTGCTGAAGCGGGAGCTGGTCGAACGGGACATCACGCTGACCTGCGTGTCCAACGAAGTCGGCGGCCCCTACGTGGGCAACGCCCGCTGGACCGGCGTACGCCTGGCCGATCTGCTGGCCGACTGCGGAGTCGACCCCCCCTCCAGGGGCGGGCCCGCCGATCAGCTGGTGGCCCGGTCCGTGGACGGCATGACCATCGGCAGCCCGGTCGAGGACGTCATGGACGGCCGCGACGCGCTGCTCGCCGTCGGGATGAACGGCGAACCGCTTCCCTTCGCCCACGGCTTCCCGCTGCGCATGGTGGTGCCCGGCCTGTACGGCTACGTCTCCGCCTGCAAGTGGATCGAGGACCTCGAACTCACCACCTTCGACGCCTACGACCCCTACTGGATCACCCGCAAGTGGGCCCGCAGCGCGCCCATCAAGACCCAGGCACGCATCGACACCCCCAAGCCCTTCGCCCGCCCCGCGTCGGGAACGGTCATGGTCGCCGGGGTCGCCTGGGCCCAGCACCGCGGCGTCGACAAGGTCGAAGTACGGGTCGACGACGGTCCCTGGCAAGAGGCCCGGCTCGCCGCCGAGGACTCCCGCGACACCTGGCGCCAGTGGTCCTTTCCCTGGACTGCCTCCAAGGGCGGCCACACCCTCACGGTGCGCGCCACCGACCGCACCGGCACCGTGCAGACCGAAAAGCGGGCCCGGACCATGCCCGACGGCGCCAGCGGCCGGCATTCCGTGGTGGTCACCGTCGACTGATCCGCCCTTTCCGGACCACCTGTCGCCACCTTCCCCCCCCACCCCCTTTTTCCATTTCCACCGAAACGCAGCGCTCGCTGCGGTGACCAACAGGAGAAACACCATGAACACCCGTATCCGCCGGATCGCGATGACCGTGGCCGCCGCCTCCGTTCTGCCGCTGGCACTGAGCGCGTGCTCCGACAACGGCAGCGACTCCGCCAAGTCGGACACCTCTTCCCCGGCGGCGGCTCCCGCGACCGCCGCCGACGGCATGGGCGGCGCCACCGAGGCCGCCGCGGCGGACAAGCCGTTCGGCCCGGCCTGTTCGGCGGTCCCCGCCGACGGCGCCGGCTCCTTCGACGGGATGGCACAGGACCCGGTGGCCACCGCCGCGTCCAACAACCCCGCCCTGTCCACACTGGTGGCCGCGGTGAAGAAGGCCGGTCTCGTCGACACCCTCAACAACGCCCAGAACCTCACCGTCTTCGCCCCGACCAACGACGCCTTCGCCAAGATTCCCAAGGCGACCCTGGACAAGGTCCTCAACGACAAGGCACAGCTGACGAAGATCCTCACCTACCACGTGGTCGGCCAGAAGCTGAGCCCGAAGGACCTGGAGAACGGCTCCTTCGACACGCTCGAGAAGTCCAAGGTGACCGCCTCGGGCTCCGGCGAGTCCTACACGGTCAACGACTCCGCGAAGGTGGTCTGCGGCAACGTCAAGACCGCCAACGCCGACGTCTACATCATCGACACCGTCCTGATGCCCGCCGGCTGACGACGCGTCACAGGCCGGGGCGCACTCGCATGGCGCCCCGGCCGACCGCACCATCTCCTTCCACACACTGGACGGCACCCGCCAGGTCACGGTGGACTGGACCGACCGTGGCATCGACGCCCCGGCCCGACCCGCGGCTCTCGCCCTGACGACCGCTGCCCGCTGCCGCTCGTAGCCGCCCACGGACTAGCGGTCCGGCACTCGGCTCGACGCCGCTCGCGGACGCCATGGGAGGCCTGCTCCGTCGGGCGGCAGGCCCTCCGACCGCAGAGAGGACCGGTCGTGACCTCGGACCACGACATGCTGTGGCGTCGCTGCGCGTACCTGGGTCGCGCCCTGCTGCCGCTGCTGGACCAGGAGCCATGGCGCCAGGGTCGCCGTCGAGAAAGGCTGTGCGCCTGGGGCATCGACGTGGCGGTGGGGGAACGACTCATCGAGGTCCTCACGGCCTTGGCGGCCCACGCTGTCGCGGTGGACGCTTCGCTGTCCGCATCAGAGTGCGAGGCCCTGCCCCTCAGCGCCGTGGCCGACGCGGTGACCGGGAAGCAGGACTTCGAACTGCTCGCCGGGCTCCCGGACACCTTCGCCGACGACCGCGACGACATCGCGGTCAAGGTCTTCCGCCTCCACGCCTACAAGGGCGACCAGAGCAGCCTCCAGCTCCTTCGGCTGGGCACGGAGGTTCGCCGTACGCTGGCCGTTCTCGCAGCCCGCGCGTCGGTGCGCTCCCTCATGTGCCGAGACATCCTCCGCGAGGCGGACGAGGCCGGCCTGCCGCAGTGAGCACGGAGCCCGCCCATTCCAGGCCGTCGGCGCCGGCGAGCCGAAGAGGCCTCCGCATCACGACGTCGGCCAGTCGCCGAGGACCTCGTCACCGGGGTTGCACCGTGCGGCGCCGCGCCGGGGCGCTCACACACGGCGATCGTTCAGGGCGGGCGGGCGGGCTGGGTGGCGCCGCGCCCGACGATGCGTGCCCTTCGCCACAATTTGTCGATTTATGGACAGGGGGATGCCTATGGTCGAAAAGCTGGTCGCGCTCCTTCGGCGATCAGCGCAGGGAATTCCAAGCCAGTGCCATGGGAGAAGCGGTTGATGAGGCTGAGTGAACGACGCACCGGGCTGGTGGCTACGGCCGGCGTACTCGGCGGCATACTCACGGTCACGGCCCTCGGCGGTACGAGCAACGCCGCCACCAGCGGAAACGATGCCGGGAGCCACTCGACGTCGCGGGCCCGGGCACATCAGGCGAGCGCCCAGGAAGCCTCCGACGCCCGCATACGGATCACCCCCGGGTCGGGCGCCTACGGCGTCGGCGTCGACGACCCGGTCGGCGTCACCGTCAGCAACGGCAAGCTCACCAAGGTGACGATGACCGCCGTCGCGACCGGTGCCGAGATCCCGGGCCATCTGTCCGCGGACGGCGCCTCCTGGAAGCCGAACAGCCGGCTGGAGCGCGCCACCAGGTATCAGATCACCGCAGACGCCGAGGACGCCAAGGGCCGCTCCGCCACCGAGAACGCCTCGATCGCCACGGCGTCCCCGGCCAACGACTTCATCGGGCACCTCTCCCCCGAGGACGGCTCGACCGTCGGCGTGGGCATGCCGGTGACGGTCGGCTTCGACCAGTCGGTCGGCGACAAGGCCGCCGTGCAGTCGGAGATCCAGGTCAGCTCCAGCAGCGGCCAGCAGGTCGTCGGTCACTGGTTCAACGGTCACCGCCTGGACTTCCGCCCTCGGACCTACTGGAAGCCCGGCTCCGTCGTCACCGTCACGCTCAACCGCCAGGGCATCCAGAAGACGGTCACGTTCACGATCGGCCGGAGCCAGATCAGCACCGTGGACGCCAAGACGAAGCAGATGACCGTCGTCAGGGACGGCAAGACGATCCGGACCGTCCCGATCTCGTCGGGCAGCGCCGAGCACCCGACGTACAACGGGCGGATGGTGATCTCCGAGAAGTTCAGCCACACCCACATGAACGGTGCGAGCGTCGGCCTCACGGAGAAGAACGGCAAGCCCTCGTACGACATCAAGGCCGTGCCGCACGCCATGCGCCTGACCGACTCGGGGACCTTCATCCACGGCAACTACTGGGGTGCCGACTCGGTCTTCGGCAAGGTCAACACCAGCCACGGCTGCATAGGCCTGAGGGACGTCAGGGGCGGCGGCGGCGACAGGCAGCCCGCCGCGTGGTTCTTCGACCACTCGATGATCGGTGACGTCGTGATCGTCAAGAACTCCCAGGACAAGACCAGGCTGGCTCCGGGCAACGGTCTCAGCGACTGGAACATGTCCTGGAGCGAGTGGGTCGCGGGCAGCGCGACCGGCTGACACCGGGCCGTCGGGCTCGCCCCGGCGGGCAGGCCGGCCACGAAGATCGCCACTCCCCTGATCATCCGCCCAGACGCAGCTTTCCGAAGGCTTCGCGAGCCAGCGCGTGGTGGAGGCCGAGCAGGTCAAGGTGGAGATCGCCGGCTCGACCCCCGAGCCGCAGGGCGACTGCCTGAAGAGCGCGTCGGCCGGGGCGCTTCCTTCCCACGACGGGTGGATCAAGAACACCACCGAACCGGTGCCGCACGTCAACAAGAGCACCAACCCGCCCGGTCCGGCGGGCACTCGGGCGACCATGGCCCAGGCCTGCCTCGGGAAGGACCTCGGCGAGGGCAGCGACGCCGACGGGGACATCACCGGCCGGCAGGACGTCCAGGAGTTCGCCCGCGTCAACTCGCCCGGGACCGGGCTCGCCCGCTGTCACCTGATCGCCAACATCCTTGGCGGAAAGGGCGGACGCCGTGACGGCGGACCGGACAATCTGGTGCCTTGCTGGCAGTCGGGCATGAACACCGGAACACCCAGCATGCGGACCTATGCGTTCGAGTTTCCCGGCTACCTGCCTCAGCCGTGCCTGCTCTCGCCGGAGGAGGTCGTGGAATACCCCCCACTTCCTGGAGCTGAGCAAGGAGTTGCGGGAGCAGGTGGCGGACTGGAGCAGGTGGCAGGCCGCCGGAGCCGCGGTGGACAGCTCCTCCTCCGTGGCCCCGGAGGAGTTCTACACGAACCAGCTGTCCGTTTCTCCCGGCTGGAAGGCCGGTGGCTGGTCCCGTTGGGGTCTCACCGCGATGTGCACGAGCTCGCCCGGCAGCAGGTCGGCCGCGTCGAGCAGGTCGGCGTCGATCGTCACGGACCCCACATAGTGCAGGTCGGCCTGGGTGACGGTGGCACGGTGGATCTTGGACTTGAACATCGTACGAAACACGAAGAGACTCCCGATTCGTCTGCTCCCTGCCTGCTATTGCAGGTCAAGGGCGTTCTTCGGAGGTTACCTCGTTTCGCATGCCCGGTCAGCCGTCGCCGGGTGTTCGAGGACTCACACCGGCCCGTTGCCGACCTCTCTGATGCCGCTCGGTAATTCGTTCTCGTGATCTCGTCGCCCGCCATGCGTCATGCGAGCCATGCGGACTCCTTGTGACGCAGGCGTGCGGAGACGTCCGAGCCGCCCGCGGCGGCGGACGTGCCCGTGGCGCCGGGCGCGGCCGAGTGCCCCAGGTGCCGGTGCACGAAGTGGATGGCCATCGCGCCCTCACCGGCCGCCGAGGCCACCCGCTTCACCGAGCCGCTGCGGACGTCCCCTACCGCGAAGACTCCGGGCAGGCTGGTCTCCAGGGTCATGCACGGACGCCCTCGGCCGTGCCACACCTCGGGGTGGGCGCAGGCTTCCTGGGCCTCCGGGCCAGTGAGGACGAAGCCGCGGGAGTCGAGGGCGATCATGCCGGCGAGCCACTCGGTGTGGGGCTCGGCGCCGGTGAAGACGAACAGGGCCCCTGCCGCGAGCCGGCGGTTCCCGCCCGTGCGGTTGTCGACCACGTCGAGCTCCTCCAGCACCTCCTGGCCGATGACCTCGGCGACCTCGGTGTGCAGCATGACCTCCACCCGCGGATGGCGCTCGACCTGGTCGACGAGGTAGCGGGACATGTTGGCCTCGAGGCTGGGTCCTCGGACCAGCAGGTGCACCTTCGGCGCGTACCCGGCGAGGAACAGCACCGCCTGGCCCGCCGAGTTGCCTCCGCCGACGACGGCCACCGGGTCGGTGCGGCACTGCTGGGCCTCGTAGACGGTCGCCGAGTAGTGGACGCTCGTTCCCTCCAGGCGTTCGATGCCGGGCACCTGAAGCCGGCGGTAGCGGGCGCCCGTGGCCAGGACGACGGCGCGGGCGGCGAGCTCGCTGCCGTCGGCGAACGCCACCACGTAGTGGTCCTCGTCCTTGGGGTGGAGAGCGGTCGCCTCCACCGGAATGCTGATCCTGGCGCCGAACTTGTCGGCCTGGAGCACGGCGCGTTCGGTGAGTTCGGCGCCGGAGACGCCGGCGGGGAAACCGAGCAGATTCTCGATGCGGGACGACGTGCCGGCCTGGCCGCCGGTGGCCATCGCCTCCACCACGGTGGTGCTCAGGCCCTCGGAGGCGGCGTACACCGCGGCGGCGAGGCCGGCGGGTCCGGAGCCGACGATCAGGACGTCGCCGTGACGGTCTCCGGCGGGCAGTGACGGCAGGCCGATGAGCCGGGCCAGTTCCGCGTTGCTGGGGTTGCGCAACAGGGTGGTGTCCCGCCAGATGACGAGCGGTGTCTCCTCCGGGCCGACGCCGAAGCGGCGCAGCAGGTCCTCGGCCTCCTCGTCGGTCTCCAGGTCGATCCAGCGGTGCGGCAGCCGGTTGCGGACGGCGAACTCGCGCAGCCGCCTGGTGTCGGGCGAGTAGCGCGAGCCGATGACGCGGAAGCCGGCGCCCTGTCCGACGAGCAGCGCGCGACGGCCCAGACAGGCGCGCAGCACGACGTCCCCGAGGGTGGAGTCCTGGGACACCAGGTGGCGCAACCGGTCCAGGGAGACGACGAGGACCTCGCCCGGCTCCCTGGCGACAGCGGTGTAGAAGGCCACCTGTCCGTGCAGCAGCCCGAGTTCGCCGATGAAGCGACCGGGGCCGTGCACGCGCAGCACGTGCTCCTCGGGAGTGCCGTGGTCCTCGACGACGGCGACGGCGCCGCTGAGGACGACGAAGAACGTCTCGCAGCGCTCCCCCTCCCGGATCAGCACGTCGTGCGGAGCCATGCTCCGGCGTCGCCCGTGCTCCGCCAGACGGGCGATCTGGTCCTCAGTGAGGCGCGGATACGCGCCGTAGACGTCCGGGGTCTCCCAGAAGACGGCTTCGGCGGCTTCCTCCGGGACCGGTCCTTCGCCCGGCGGCGACTGGTCGCCGGACATCAGACGAACGCCTCGTGGGCGTAGCACCAGCGCCATTCCTCGCCGGGCTCGAACGACTGCACGATCGGGTGGGCGACGGCGGCTGCGTGCCTGCGCGCGTGCTTGTTCGGCGAGGAGTCGCAGCAGCCGACGTGCCCGCAGGTCAGGCAGAGCCTCAGGTGGACCCACGGGGAGCCGAGCCGCAGACACTCCTGACAGCCTTCCGGGGTCAGCGGCCGGACCGGCCGGACGAGCGCGAGGTGGGGGTCTGCGTGCAGGGTCATCCAAATCACCCTTCCCGGGCCGTGATCGATTGCTCCACCCAGCGGCGCAGAGCGGGGGCGGGCACCGCCCCCGCCTGCCGGGCGACCGTCTCGCCCCGGTCGAGGACGAGCAGCGTCGGTACCGCCTGGACCTCGAAACGCTGCGACAGCCGCGGGTTCTTGTCGACGTCGACCTTGACGAGTTTGATGCGGCCGGCGAGATCGGTGGCGACCTTCTCCAGCGCGGGGCTGACCATGCGGCAGGGGCCGCACCAGGTGGCCCACAGGTCGACCACGACGGGGACGTCGGCCCGCTCGGCGACCTCGGTGAAGTCGTCGTCGCCCGCGTCCACCATCCACGGCAGGGGCTGCTTGCAGTGGCCGCACCTGGGCCGGCCCTCCGCGGCCGCGGGCACCCGGTTGGTGCGCCCGCAGTGCGGGCACTTGACGGTCGTGGCCTGCATCGTGCTCATGCCGCTCGCGCTCCCTTCACGTCCTCGGGCTGGTCGTAGGTGACCACCAGCTCTCCGTGCTGGGCGTCGACGCGGACCGTCGCGCCGTCCTGGACGTCGCCGCGCAGCAGGGCGCGTCCGACGAGCGTCTCGACCTCGTGGGAGATGTAGCGGCGCAGTGGGCGGGCCCCGTACACCGGGTCGTAGCCCTGGTGGGCGATCACTTCCGTGGCGGCGGGGGTGAGTTCGACGGTGATGCGGCGTTCGGCGAGCCGGTGCCGCAGTTCGTCGAACTGCAGCTCCACGATCCGCTCGATCTGCCGCTCGCCGAGCGGCTTGAACAGCACGATGTCGTCGACGCGGTTGAGAAACTCCGGGCGGAAGTGCCCGCGCAGCTCGCCCATCACCAGGGCGCGGGCGTCGGGCTTGATCTCGCCTTCGGCGGTGGCGCCGTCGAGGAGGTGCTCGGAGCCGATGTTGGACGTCATGATGACCACGGTGTTGCGGAAGTCGACGGTGCGGCCCTGGGCGTCGGTGATGCGGCCGTCGTCGAGGAGCTGCAGCAGGGTGTTGAAGACATCGGTGTGCGCCTTCTCGATCTCGTCGAACAGCACGACCGAGTACGGCTTGCGGCGTACGGCCTCGGTGAGCTGGCCGCCTTCCTCGTAGCCGACGTATCCGGGCGGTGCGCCCACGAGCCGGCTGACGGTGTGCCGCTCCTGGTACTCGCTCATGTCGAGGCGGACCATGTTCTCCTCGGAGTCGAACAGAGTCCGGGCGACGGTCTTGGCCAGTTCGGTCTTCCCGACTCCGGTGGGGCCGAGGAAGATGAACGAGCCGATGGGGCGCCGGGGGTCGCGGATGCCGGAGCGGGCGCGGATGATGGCGTCGGTGACGAGTTTGACGGCTTCGTCCTGGCCGATGACGCGCTCGCGCAGGATCTCGTCGAGGCGCAGCAGCTTCTCGCGTTCGCCCTCCTGGAGGCGGGCGACCGGGATGCCGGTCCAGGCGGCGACGATCTCGGCGATCTCCTCCTCGGTGACGACCTCGCGCAGCAGCCGGTTCTGCCCTTGTTTGGCGGCCAGTTGGTCCTCCTCCGCGGCGAGCCGGCGCTCCAGGTCCTGGAGCCGGCCGTAGCGGAGTTCGGCGGCGCGGTTGAGGTCGTAGGCGCGTTCGGCCTCCTCCGCCTCGTGGCGGACCTGCTCCAGTTCCTGGCGCAGTTCCTGCACGCGGCGGATCGCCTGCCGTTCGGCCTCCCACTGGGCGCGTTTGGCGTCGGCCTCGCCCCGCAGGTCGGCCAGTTCCTTGCGCAGTTCCTCCAGGCGGGTCTTGCTGGCAGGGTCGGTCTCCTTGGACAGGGCCGCCTCCTCGATCTCCAGGCGGGTGACGCGGCGGGTGATCTCGTCGAGTTCGGCGGGCATGGAGTCGATCTCGGTGCGCAGCCGGGCGCAGGCTTCGTCGACGAGGTCGATGGCCTTGTCGGGCAGGAACCGGTCGGTGATGTAGCGGTGGGAGAGCGTCGCCGCCGCGACCAGCGAGGTGTCCTGGATCTTCACACCGTGGAAGACCTCCAGGCGTTCGCGCAGCCCGCGCAGGATGGAGATGGTGTCCTCCACGTCCGGCTCCTCGACCAGGACCTGCTGGAAGCGGCGTTCGAGCGCGGCGTCCTTCTCGATGTGCTTGCGGTACTCGTCGAGGGTGGTCGCGCCGATCATGTGCAGTTCGCCGCGGGCGAGCATCGGCTTGAGCATGTTGCCCGCGTCCATGGCCCCTTCGGCTGCGCCCGCGCCGACGACCGTGTGCAGTTCGTCGACGAAGAGCAGGATCCGTCCTTCGGCGGCCTTGACCTCGCTGAGCACGGCCTTGAGGCGTTCCTCGAACTCGCCGCGGTACTTGGCGCCGGCGACCAGGGAGCCCATGTCGAGGGCGAACACCGTCTTGTCGCGCAGGCCTTCGGGGACGTCGCCGCGGACGATGCGCTGGGCCAGGCCCTCGACGATGGCGGTCTTGCCGACGCCCGGGTCGCCGATGAGGACGGGGTTGTTCTTGGTCTTGCGGCTGAGGATCTGGGTGACGCGGCGGATCTCCGCGTCCCGGCCGATGACCGGGTCCAGCCGCCCGGACCGGGCCTCGAGGACCAGGTCGCGGCCGTACTTCTCCAGTGCCTCGTAGGCCACTTCGGGGTTGGCGGAGGTGACGCGCTGGTTGCCGCGGACCTGGGTGAGCGCGCCCAGGAACGAGTCCCTGGTGATGCCGGCCTGTTTGAGCAGCCGCCCGGCGGCGGTCGAGGAACTCTCCTCGGCCAGGGCGAGCAGGAGGTGCTCCACGGACACGTACTCGTCCTTGAGGCGTTTGGCCTCCCGTTCGGCGGCGTCGAGCAGGCGGGACAGGCGCTGGGTGACGAAGACCTGGCCGGGCGCCGCGCCGGGGCCGGTGACCTTGGGGCGGCGGGAGAGTTCCTCGCCCACGGCGGCGCGCAGTTCCTGCGGCTCGGCGCCGGCCTGCTGCAGCAACCGCGGGATCAGACCGTCCTCCTGATCGAGAAGTGCGAGCAGCAGGTGTTCCCCGTCGACCTCGGTGTGCCCCATGCCGACGGCCGCGGTCTGGGCCTCCTGGAGGGCTTCCTGGGACTTCTGGGTGAGACGGTTCATGTCCATGGGGGTGTTTCACTCCTCGTGCCGCGGCCGCGCAGGGCGGCTTCGAGCAGACTGATGCGGTCGAGCAGGTCCAGCACCAGGCCGATGGATGCGTAGTTGAGGCAGAGTCCGGTCCGCAGCCGCTGGATGCGGGCGAGGGCCGCCGGGGCCGTGGGGTCGAACACCAGGCGCCCCGCTGCGTCGCGTTCGGCGTCGACCAGGCCGAGGGCGACGAACCGGCGGACCAGGTCGGGGTGGAGGCCCGAGCGACGGGCCACGGCGGCCAGGGAGAGCCTGGGGACGGGCACGAGCGCGTACCGGACTGCCGTCGAGGCGGTGAGGTCGGCGCCCGTCCGGACCGGTCGGGCGCCCACGCCGGCCCGGCCGGTGGCTGCCGCTCCCGCGGGTCGGTCGTTCATCACGTCCTCCTGGGGTCGAACGGGGAAGTGGCGGCGAGCTCCTCGAACAGTTCGCGTTCCCGGTCGCCCAGGGTGGGCGGCACCATGATCCGGAGTTCGGCGTAGAGGTCGCCGTTCGCGCCCCTCGGGTTCGGCATGCCCTCGCCGCGCAGCCGCAGCCGCCGGCCGCTGGACGAGCCCGCGGGCACCGTGACCTTGGCCGTGCCTCCGCCCGGGGTGGGCACCGGCACGGTCGCGCCCAGGGCCGCCTCCCAGGGGGTGACCGGGACCTGTACGTGCACGTCGCGGCCGTCCAGCCGGAACCGGGGGTGGGGCTGGACACGCACCCGCAGGTACAGGTCGCCCGCGGTGGCGTCACCACTGCCCCGTCCGCCCTCACCGGCCAGGCGGATGCGCTGGCCGTCGGTGACGCCCGCCGGCACGTCGACCTCGTACCGCCGCGGCTGCCCGGTGGGACCGGCGAGCGTGACGGTGCGACGGCCTCCTCGGTACGCCTCCTCGACGGTGAGCGGCAGTTCGGCCTCCTGGTCCGCTCCGGGGACTCCGCCCCGGGCGGCGCCGGCTCCGAACATGGAGCCGAGCAGGTCCTCGATGTCGATGCCCTCGGCGCCGAACTCGTCGCCGAAGCCGGTGGCGTACCGGACACGGGGACCGCCGTCGCCCGCGGTCCTCCGACCGCGGAAGCCGCCGCCCGCTCCGGCCGCGACCCGTTCGTCGAAGTCCTCGGGGATCTTGCGGAAGTCCTCGCCGAAGCGGTCGTAGCGGGCCCGGGTCTTGGGATCGGACAGGACGCTGTACGCCTCGTTGAGGTCCTTGAAACGCTCCTCCGCCCCGGGGTCCTTGTTGACGTCGGGGTGATGCCTGCGGGCGAGTTTGCGGTATGCCTGCTGGATCTCGTCCTGGCTCGCGGTCCGCGACACGCCGAGCACCTCGTAGTAGTCCCGCGCCATGACCGGTCACTCCCGCTTGGCGACGGTCACGGCGGCGGGCCTGAGCTGCCGCTCGCCGTCCCCGTACCCGGGGCGCAGGACCTGGACGACCGTGCCCGGTGGGGCCTCGGGGTCCTGGACGACGCCGACCACCTCGTGCAGGGCCGGGTCGAAGGCGACGCCGGTCTCCGCGTGCCTCGGGTAGCCGAGCAGTTCGAGGACGTTCACCGCCTGGTCGCGCACGGCCCGGACGCCCTCCACGATCGCGCCCTGATCGGCGCCGGCGTGGGTCAGGGCGAGTTCGAGGTTGTCGACGACGGGCAGGAAGGCGGCCGCCGTGCGGGACCGCTCGACCGCCCGTTCGCGCTCCAGTTCCCTGGCGTGACGCTTGCGAAGGTTGTCGAGGTCGGCGAGTGCGCGCCGCCAGCGGTCCTGCAGTTCCTCGATCGCGGCGGTGTACTCGTCCTCGGCACGCGCGGGCCCGGCGGCGTCGGGTCCCGGTTCGCCGTTCGCCGCTTCGGGCCGGGGCGGGCCCGGCTGGGGCAGATCCCCGCGAGGAGGGCGTCCGGCGCCTTCCGGGACCGGTGCGACCGGATCCGGCGCGGCCCGGTCGGGTTCCTGGGAGTGGGTGGGCATGGCGCGCCTCAGCCCTTGTCGAACTCGGCGTCGATGACATCGTCGTCCCCGCCGCCGTCACTCGTGGGACCGCCGGCGGCGGCGTCCTGGCCGGGACCGCCGCCCGTGGCGCCGGCGCCCTGGTGGGCCGTCAGCCCGGCGAGCACCTGCTGGAGTTCGGAGGTCAGGGGCCGCGCGCGCTCCACGCCCGCCTCTTCCTTGACCGCCGCCCGGGCGTCGGACACGAGCATCTCGGCGCGCGCCTTCTCGTGCGCGGGCGCCGCGTCGCCCAGTTCGGCGAGGCGCTTCTCGACCTGGTACGCGACGGCGTCGAGTTCGTTGCGGGCATCGACGGCCTCGCGCAGTGCCTGGTCCTGGCCCCGGTTGCTCTCGGCCTCCTGGACCATGCGTTCGACCTCGCCGCGGTCCAGGTTGGAGCTCTCGCTGATGGTGATGCCCTGTTCCTTGCCGGTGTCCCGGTCGCGGGCCTTGACGTTGAGGATGCCGTTGGCGTCGATGTCGAAGGTGACCTCGACCTGCGGTTCGCCCCGCGGCGCCGGACGGATGTCGGTGAGCTGGAACCGGCCCAGCACCCGGTTGTCGGCGGCCCGCTCGCGCTCGCCCTGGAGGACCACCACGTCGACGGCCGGCTGGTTGTCCTCGGCGGTGGAGAAGGTCTCGCTGCGGCGCACCGGGATGGTGGTGTTCCGCTCGATGATCTTCGTCATCACTCCGCCGCGCGTCTCCACGCCCAGCGACAGGGGTGTGACGTCGAGCAGCAGGACGTCCTTGACCTCGCCCTTGAGCACCCCGGCCTGGATCGCGGCGCCCAGGGCCACGACCTCGTCGGGGTTGACGCTCATGTTGGGTTCCTTGCCGCCGGTCAGCCGGCGGACCAGGGTCTGGACGGCGGGGATGCGGGTGGAGCCGCCGACGAGGATGACCTCGTCGATGTCGCTGTCGCCGACCTTGGCGTCTGCCATCGCCTGCTGCACCGGTCCCAGGCAGCGCTCCACCAGGTCGGCGGTGATCTGCTCGAACGTGGACCGCATGATCGAGTCGGTGAGGTGCTTGGGGCCCGAGGCGTCGGCGGTGACGAACGGCAGGCTGACCTGCGTCTGCGTCACCGAACTGAGCTCGGTCTTGGCCTTCTCCGCCGCCTCGAACAGTCGTTGCAGCGCCTGCGGGTCGTTGCGCAGGTCGATGCCGTTCTCCTTCTGGAAGTCGTCCGCGAGGTGATCCACCAGGCGCCGGTCGAAGTCGTCGCCGCCCAGGTGGCTGTCGCCGGCGGTGGAGCGCACCTCCACCACGCCGTCGCCGACGTCGAGGATGCTCACGTCGAAGGTGCCGCCGCCCAGGTCGAAGACGAGGACGGTCTCGTGCTCCTTCTTGTCCATGCCGTAGGCGAGGGCGGCCGCAGTCGGCTCGTTGATGATCCGCAGCACTTCCAGTCCGGCGATCCGTCCGGCGTCCTTGGTGGCGGTGCGCTGAGCGTCGTTGAAGTAGGCGGGCACCGTGATGACCGCCTCCGTGACCCGCTCCCCCAGCTGCTTGGAGGCGTCGTCGGCGAGTTTGCGCAGCACCTGTGCGCTGATCTCCTCCGGCGCGTACAGCTTGTCGCGCACCTTGAAGCGGGCGGCCCCGCCGTCGCCCTCGACGACGTCGTACGCCACCGCCCTGGCCTCGTCGGGGATCTCGTCGAAGTGGCGGCCGATGAACCGCTTGGCCGAGTAGATGGTGCCCTTGGGGTTGAGAATGGCCTGGCGGCGGGCCATCTGGCCCACCAGACGTTCCCCGGTGTCGGTGAAGGCCACCACTGACGGTGTCGTGCGGTTGCCCTCGCTGTTGGGCACGACGGACGGCTCGCCGCCCTCCCACACGGCGATCACCGAGTTGGTGGTGCCCAGGTCGATGCCCACTGCCTTGGCCATGGGGAACTCCTCCCGGTACGGCGCCTGCGCCGACCTCGCGGATCACGTTCGTTCAGGTGGAAGAGGGACCTCCGCCGGTTTCCCGGCGATGCGCACGGAGGATCTCGACACTCCCCAGGGTGACGAGCCGCGTGGCTCCACGCCTGCGCCTGGCGGGCCGGGAATGCACGGGCCCGGTCGCCCCACGAGGACGAGAGAAAGATTCCGGACATCTCGGGTAGGCCGGCCGGAAGCGGGTACGCGATAGCACTCGCCTCCCTGAAGACTCGGGGAGAACGGAGTGATCCCATGGCCGACAGTCGGACGCACAGCCTGTACCACCGCCGCTCCGACTGGGAGGGCGGAGTTGCGCGGGACGGCGTCGGCAGACGCCCCACGGCCGCGCCGAGACACCCCCGCCCACCCGCTCCGACCCCGGCCGACCACCTCCGCGAACTGATGGCGCTCTCCCGCGCCCTGTCCGACGCCCCGGACGAGGACGAGATCCTGCGACTGGCCATGGACCACATAGCCGCCGCGGGGCCGTACCGCGCCGAGGCCGGATACCTCAAGGTGGGCGGCGACCTGGTCCCCAGCCCGAGGAACGGGCGGACGCACGCCTCGGCCGTTGGCCGCAGGGTGCGGGACCTGGCCGGGCGGGACGGTCCCGTGACCGTACCCGGCAGCACCTGGGGCCGGGCTCTGGGGCTGCGCGGACTCGAGGGACTCCACGGCTACCTCGTGGTGACGTCGCGCTCCCGGCCGTCCGAGGCCGATCGGTCCCTGCTCGCCACGATCGTCCGGCACACCGCTGCCGCCTTGTCACTCGCCTTCGCACACCACCGCCAGCGCGAGGACGCGTTGGAGCTGCACCGGCTGAGGGACGAACGCACGACCCTCCAGCGGCAGCTGATCTCCGTCGTGGCGGAGCTGGGGTACCAGCGGGCCGTGCACGCGCTCATGGCCGACGTCGCAGCCTCGAGCGGCGGCGAGGAGGCGATCACCCGCGCACTGCACAGGCTCACCGGACTCCCCGCGCTGGTCGAGGACCGCTTCGGCCGGCTGAGGTCCTGGACCGGCCCCAGCCGCCCCGACCCCTATCCCGAGCCGGACCCCGTGCGCCAGGACGCGATGCTGCACGCCGTCGCCCGTCAGGCCGGGCCGGTGCGGGTGAAGGACCGGCTGGTCGCCCTGGTCCGCCCGCACGGCGAGATCCTGGGCGTACTGGCCGTCGTCGATGCCCGGGACGAGGCCGACGAGCACACCGTGCTCGCGCTGGAACACGCCGCCGCGTCGCTCGCCCCGGAGCTGACGCACCTGCGCGATCTGGCCGAAGTGGAACTCAGGCTGCGCCGCGAACTGGTCGACGACCTCCTGGCGGGAACGGACGAGGCGAGCGCCTACGCCCGGTCCGAGGCCGTCGGACACGACCTGCGCCGCAGCCACTACGTCGTCGTGGTGCAGTGGCCGAACCGGACCGCGGACGATTCCTTCACGCAGACCGTGGGACGGGCGGCCTCTGCCGTGGGCATGCGCTCGCTGCTGACCCGACGTTCCGACCATGTGGTCCTGGTCGCCGACGACAGGCCGCACGCCCGGGCGTTGTACGAGGCACTCGCCAGGGAGACCGGGACACGGTCCGGGACGATCGGAGTGAGCGCCCCTTGCGACTCCCTGGACGAGATACCCCACCGCTACCGGGAGGCGCAGCGCGCCATGGAAGTGCGCCGTCACTCCCGCGAGCGCTACGGCACGACGTTCTTCGACGAGATGGGCCTCTACCGCATCCTGGGACCCGGCAACGACTACCGGGAACTGGAGACGTTCGTCCAGGAGTGGCTCGGGCAGCTCATCGACTACGACTCCCGGCACCGCACGGCCATGGTGAAGACCCTGTCCCGGTACTTCGACTGCGGCGGCAACTACGACGAGACCGCGGAATCCCTCGCGATCCACCGCAGCACGCTGCGCTATCGGCTCCAGCGCATCCGTGACATCAGCGGCAACGACCTCGCGAACGTCGAGGACCGGCTGAACCTCCAGGTGGCGACCCGAGTGTGGAAGGTCGTGCTGGGCGGGCCGGGCTGATGCCCTGCCGGAAGGGAGATCAGAAGGTGTCCGACGCCCCCCATGGATGACGGCACGGGCGTCACAGGGCGACGACGTGGACGTCGACCAGGTCGAGCAGCGCCCGCAGGGCCGAGCTGGGCCGTCGGGCCGACGACCTGCCGAGATGCATGCTCCAGCGGAGCACGGTGCCGGCGACGTCCAGGACGTGCAGGCCGGGGGTGCGGGCGACGGCGAACGCGGGCAGGAAGGCGATGCCCAGGCCGTGCCGGACCAGTGCCGCCCCCATGTCGATGTCGGGCACTTCCAGTGCGACCCGGCGTGCGACGCCCGCCACCGCGAACGCCCGGTCGACCACCTCGCGGTTGCCGTAGCCCGGCGGGAAGTCCACGAAGGGCTCCCCCGCGAGGTCCGCAAGTGGCACCCCTGCCCGCCGTGCGAGCGGATGGGCGTCGCTCACCACCGGGACGAGCGGCACGGTGGCCAGCTCCCGTGCGTCGATCCCGGCGGGTCGGTGCTCGGGCAGCGACAGGAAGGCCACGTCCAGGTCGTCGCTGAGCAGCGCGTGCGCCAGTCCCGCCGAGCCGGTCGTCGCCAGCCGCAGCCGGACGTCGATCGCCGGATGCCTCCCGTGCAGCTGTCCGAGGAGCGCGGGCAGGTCCACCACCTCGACCGAGGCCATGGCGCCCACGTTCACCGTGCCGTGCAGCGTGTCCTGCGCGGCACGCACGGCGTCCTGGGCCGCCTGGGCGGCGTGCAGGGTGGCCCGAGCCTCCGGCAGCAGCGCCGCGGCCGCCCCGGTGAGCCGGACCCGCTGCGACGTGCGCTCGAACAGCGCGCAGCCGAGCTCGCGCTCCAGGGAGCGAATCGCCGCGGACACACCGGACTGCACCACGTGCAGCCGACGGGCGGCACGCGTGAAACTCAGCTCCTCGGCGACCGTGATGAAGTGCTCCAGCTGACGTAGCTCCACACGGGGAGTATCACTCGCATTGCTCGAGCCCGGCAAAAACATTCGTTGGCACTGATCGCGGCTGGTGAGGAGGATGGACAACGCCTTCCGCTTCCACCCGAGGAGGGTTACCCCTGCCTGCCGTTCCGACGCCGCTGAGCCGTCCCACAGCCGACGCCCCCGACGACCCGACCCACCGGATCCCAGCCCTCGCTCCCGCCGGCCTGCCGCCCCGAGCCCCCGCCCGGCGTCGTGCCTCGCACGCGACCGGCTTCTGGTTCGTGGCGGTCGCCTTCACCGTGCTGATGGCCTTCGGCACCGCACCGACCCCGCTGTGGCCGCTGTACGAGGCCCGGGACCACTTCGGCGCGACCACGGTCACGGTGGCGTACGCCTCGATGGTCGTGGGCGCGGCGGCCGCCTTCCTCGGACTGGGGCACCTGTCGGACCGGCTCGGCCGCCGGCGCGTCATCGTCCCGGCGCTGCTGGTCGGCATCGTCGCGTCGGTCGTGCTGATCGCGTGGCGGGACCTGCCGGGGCTGATCGCGGGGAGGATCCTGAACGGTGCCGGACTGGGGCTGATGGCCTCGACCGCGACGACGTACCTGCACGACCTCCACCACGAGGCCCGTCCGGAACGGACGGGTTCGGTGCTGCCCGGCATCGTGGCCACCGCCGCCAACCTCGGTGGCCTGGCCGCAGGGCCCCTGATCGCCGGAGCCGCCGCCGAGTGGCTTCCCCTGCCCCTGGTCACCACCCAGGCGATCTTCGCGCTCGCCATGGCGG
The DNA here is from genome assembly GCF_003112535.1 of Streptomyces rishiriensis. Classification (GTDB taxonomy): domain Bacteria; phylum Actinomycetota; class Actinomycetes; order Streptomycetales; family Streptomycetaceae; genus Streptomyces; species Streptomyces rishiriensis. The sequence goes on from NZ_BEWA01000016.1 coordinate 145,382, forward strand.
TGTGCCTGGTGCTGGTGCTGTCCACCCCGGAGACCGTGGACCTGGAGCTGCCCGCGGCCGCCCCGCCCAGCAGGTTCGTCCTGCGCCCCGGCGGCCGGCGGACGTTCGGCGCGGCCGGCGCGCTGGGCGCCTCCGCCTTCGCGATTCTCGGCCTGATCTCCTCCCTCGGGGCGAGCGTGCTCCACGGCACGCTGCACACCGACTCGCACCTCGTGGTCGGCCTGGCGGCCTTCCTCATGTTCGGTTCCGCGGCGGCCGCCCAGCTGGTGCTGGGCCGCCTCCCGCTGCCCCGGCTCCTGACCGTGGGGGCAGTGGTCTTCCCTCTCGGCCTGGTCCTGTGCGCCGTCGCCCTCTACCACCCGGTGCTCTGGCTCTACCTGGTCGCCGTGTCCCTGTCGGGAGCCGGCTCCGGGCTGCTGTTCAAGGGAGGCGTCGAACGTGCCGTCTCCGTGGCCGAGCCCGCCTCACGCGCGGGGGTCCTCGCCGTGTTCTTCGTCGTCGCGTACCTGGGGATGGGCCTGCCCTCCGTCCTGTTCAGCATCCCCCTGCGGCATTTCGCCGTGCAGACCGCGATGATCGGCTTCGCTGCGGTCCTCTCCTGCGGCGCCGTCGTGTCGGTCGCCGTCGCGCTGCGCGACCGCGCACCCGGTCCCGGCGCGCTCTCGGCGTAGTCCGCTCGCCCTGCCGACCTCACCGCGGCGCAGCGACACCGGTCGTCACCGGTTGTCTGGGAGACGCGGGCCCGGGCACTCGGTGCGGGCGCGCGTGACAGGAATCCGCTAGACGGGAGGCCGGAGATGTCTACGGAATCGGCCCGCACGATCGCGCTCCCCTCCGGTGAGGAGATCGCGGCACTCGGGCAGGGCACCTGGTACCTGGGCGAGGACCCGGCCCGGCGCGAACAGGAGATCGCCGCGCTGCGGCTCGGCCTGGATCTGGGCATGACCGTCGTCGACACGGCGGAGATGTACGGCGACGGCGCAGCCGAGGAACTCGTCGGGGAGGCCCTCCGGGGACGCCGGGAGGAGGCCTTCCTCGTCAGCAAGGTGCTGCCCGGCCACGCGGACCGCCAGGGCACCGTCGCCGCCTGCGAGGGCAGCCTGCGGCGGCTCCGTGTTGAACGGCTGGACCTCTACCTGCTGCACTGGCGGGGACGGTGGCCGCTCGAGGAGACCCTCGCGGGATTCACCGACCTGATGGAGGCGGAGAAGATCCGTTACTGGGGCGTGAGCAATCTGGACGTCGCCGGCATGACCGAGCTGACCGCCCTCCCCGGCGGCGACGCCGTGGCCGTCGACCAGGTGCTGTACAACCTCTCCCGGCGCGGCGTCGAGTGGGATCTGCTCCCCTGGTGCCGCGAGGCCGGGGTGCCGGTCATGGCCTATTCCCCCATCGAGCAGGGGCGGCTCCTGAAGCTGGACGCACTGGGCGCCGTGGCCAGGGACCTCGGAGCCACGCCGACCCAGGTGGCGCTCGCCTGGGTGCTGGAACAGGGGGTGGCCGCGATCCCGCGTTCCGGAGCACCCGACCACGTTCGGGAGAACCGCGGCGCCTTGGACCTCCACCTTCCCACCGAGGCGCGCGACGCCCTCGACGAGGCCTTCGCGCCGCCCAGCGGGCCCACCCCCCTGGAGATGCTCTGATCGTGATCCGGGCGTCGCTGCTGCGCGGCGCCCGCTGACCGGTGCTCAGCCCCTCGCCCCACCGTCAGGAGCGTGTGAGCCGGGCCGCGAGATAGGGGGCGGTGGCGCTGCGGCGGGCCCTCGCCACCTTGGCCGGCGGGCCCGCCGCGACCACCCGCCCGCCCGCGTCGCCGCCGCCCGGCCCGAGGTCGATGACCCAGTCGGCGGTGGCGATCGTGTCCAGGTCGTGCTCGACGAGGACGACCGTGTTGCCGGCGTCGACGAGCCGGTGCAGCTGTCGCAGCAGCAGCGCGATGTCCGAGGGGTGCAGCCCCGCCGTCGGCTCGTCGAGCAGGTAGAGCGCGTGCCCGCGGCGGGCGCGCTGCAGTTCGGTGGCCAGCTTGATGCGTTGCGCCTCACCACCGCTGAGTTCCGTCGCGGGCTGCCCCAGCCGCAGGTACCCCAGTCCCACCTCGCGCAGCGTCTCCAGACTGCGGGAGGCGGCCGGGACGGCGGACAGGAACGTGGCGGCGGAGTCGACGGACAGTGCCAGCACTTCCGCGATGTTCTTGCCGCGGTAGGTGACTTCCAGCGTTTCGGCGTTGTACCGGGCGCCCTGGCAGGTCGGGCACGGCGCGTAGGTGCCGGGCAGGAACAGCAGCTCCACCGCGACGAATCCCTCGCCCTGGCAGGTCTCGCACCGCCCTTCGGGCACGTTGAAGGAGAACCGCCCGGCCGAGTAGCCGCGCGCCCTGGCCTCGTCCGTCGCCGCGTACAGCTTGCGCACCGCGTCGAACATCCCCGTGTACGTGGCCAGGTTGGACCGGGGAGTCCGGCCGATGGGCCGTTGGTCGACCAGGACCAGCCGGTCGAACGACTCGACCCCCGACGCGTCCTGGACGTCGACCTCCAGCCGCGCCTCGTCGGGCTCCTCGGGTGCGAGTCCGAGGTGGCCGCGGACGACCTCGGCGAGCACCTGCGTCACCAGCGTCGACTTTCCGGAACCGGACACGCCCGTCACCGCCGTCAGTACGCAGAGCGGCACCTCGACGGACACGTCGCGCAGATTGTGGCGGGAGACGCCGCGCAGGCGCAGCCGGCCGTGCGGGGTGCGCGGGCGGTGATCGAGCGGCTGGGCCCGCCCGAACAGGTACTGGCTCGTGGCCGACTCACCCACCCGCTCGAGACCGGCGACCGGGCCGCTGTACAGCACGCGCCCGCCGCCCTCGCCCGCGCCGGGACCGATGTCCACCACCCAGTCCGCCCGCCGTACGACGTCCATGTCGTGTTCCACGACGAACAGCGAGTTGCCCGCCGCCTTGAGGCGGTCCAGCACGTCCAGCAGCGGTTCCGCGTCAGCCGGGTGCAGGCCCGCGGAGGGTTCGTCGAGGACGTAGACGACGCCGAACAGCCCCGAGCGCAGCTGGGTGGCGATCCGCAGACGTTGCGCCTCGCCGGGCGACAGGGTCGTCGAACGGCGCCCGAGGCCGAGATATCCGAGGCCCAGGTCGAGGAGTACGTCGACCCGCGCGACCAGATCGCCGCAGAGCCGGACCGCGACCTCGGTCGTCTCCCCGGATCGGGCGGTCGACGTGGTGGCGTCGGCCTCGGACCGCCCCGCGACGGGCCGCAGCAGCCCCACGACCTCGGTGAGCGGCATCGCGTTGATCTCGGCGATGGACCGTCCGGCGAAGGTCACGGCGAGCGCCTCGGGCCGCAGTCCGCTGCCGTGGCACTCGGGGCAGGGCACGCTCCTGACGAACCGGAGCGCCCGTTCGCGCATCTTCTCGCTCTTGGAGTCGGCGAGGACGTGCATGACGTGCTTGCGGGCACTCCAGAACTTGCCCTGGTAGCCGTAGTCGACGCGGTCCTCCTCCGGCTCGATGTACACGGAGGGCTGCTCGTCCGTGTACAGCAGCCAGTCCCGGTCCTTCTTCCTGAGCCTGCGCCACGGCCGGTCGATGTCGATCCCCAGGCCGTTCACGACACTGCGCAGGTTGGCGCCCTGCCAGGCGCCCGGCCAGGCGGCGATCGCCCCCTCGCGGATGCTCAGCGAGGGGTCCGGGACGAGCAGGTCCTCGGCGACGTCGTGCACGACGCCCAGTCCGTGGCACTCCGGGCAGGCGCCGGCCGCGGTGTTGGGCGAGAACGACTCGGCCTCCAGCCGGGCGGCCCCGGGCGGATAGGTGCCGGCGCGGGAGTACAGCATGCGCAGCAGATTGGACAGCGTGGTGAGGGTGCCGACCGTCGAGCGCGAGCTGGGCGACCCGCGTCGCTGCTGCAGGGCCACGGCCGGCGGCAGTCCGGTGATCTCCTGCACGTGCGGCGCGCCGACCTGGTGCAACAGCCTGCGGGCGTACGGCGCCACGGACTCGAAGTAGCGCCGCTGGGCCTCCGCGTACAGCGTGCCGAACGCGAGCGAGGACTTGCCCGAACCGGAGACGCCGGTGAAGGCGACCATCGCGTCCCGCGGAACGTCGACATCGATGTTCCGCAGGTTGTTCTCACTGGCGCCCCGGACATGCACGAAGAGGTCGTTCGCGTCCTTGTCCACCGTTCCTGACTACCCGATCGCGCCGGGAACCGCGCGGCGGGCGCCGTCATCGGGCCCGCTCGCACGAGCGTCCGGAGCATCCTGGTTTGAGCCGCTCCCGGGGAACATTCGGGGGCGCTCGTCCGTTGACGTGAGTGTGGGCGTGAAGGGAACAGTGTCCCCGGGCCTCACTTTTTGCCCATGAGGACGATCGTTCGGCTGAAGCCTCATGGAGCCTCCGCCGCGAGGCGACCGCCCTTCGCGCCCACTCTCGATCGGCCCCGGCTGGGGATCCCCCGAACCAGTCGGGGCCTTCGCCTGCCCTCCTGCCGGCGCCCGACCGTATCGCCCGCACCCGCCGGCAGGGGCCCGCGTGTCACGCGGCGCCGCCCATGCCTCGGGGGCATCCTGTAGGCACGGGCGGTCGCGGGGGCAGCCGACGAGAAGGGGGCATGCGGGTGTCGTCTCAGGGCGTTACGGTGGTGGCTCTCCTGGCGGATCCGGACGCGCCCACGGAGATCGCGCAGCGTATGGCCCGGCTCCTTCCCGCCCGGCTCGCCGACAGGTCGGGCCAGGGACGACGGTTCGAGGTCGAGGTGGTGAGTGAGCCCTTCACCGCGGGGACCGAGGACCCGCCCACCTTGATGCGCCGGATCATGGACCGCGGAAGAGCGGAGGGTTGGGACATCGTCGTGGCCCTCACCGACCTTCCGCTGCACTCGCAGGGGCTCAAGCTCGTCGTGGATCTGAGTCACGAACACGGGTTGGCCCTGCTGTCTCTTCCCACGCTGGGGGGCCTGCGGCTGCAGACGAGGGCCCGGCGGGCCGTGGAAGAAACCGTGCTCAGTCTGGCGGGACGGCGGGCCGCCGAGGAGGAGGGACCACCGCGGAGCCGGCCGTCGCCGGCTTCCTTCGTCAGCCGTCTCGCGCCTGTTCACCCGGGCCGGATCGGTGAGGAGGAGGCCGCTGATGTGCGGTACGTCGTCAGCGGGCCGCGCGGTTACCTGCGGGTGCTCGTCGGCATGGTCCGCGCCAACCGGCCGTGGCGCCTGGTGCCGGGCTTGTCGAAAGCCCTGGCGGCCGCACTCGCCACGGGAGCAGTCGCCACCGTGAACTCCACCATCTGGAACCTGGCCGAGTCCCTGAGCGTTCCGCGCCTCGTGATCGCCACGGTCGGGTCTGTCGTGCTCATGATCGGTTGGCTGATCGTGGACGCGCAGCTGTGGCATCGGACCGCGGAGCGCTCTCCCGAGGCGAGGCAAAGGGCGAGGCTCTACAACGCCTCGACGATCGTGACCGTGGGTATCGGGGTGCTCGTCTGCTACGCGGGGCTGATCGTCATCAACTTGGCGTGGGCCCTGTTCATCCTCAACGGCCAGGTGTTCGCCTCGACGACGGGAACCCCGCTTCGCGCGGCGGAGTACTGGACGTTGTCCTGGTTCGTCGCTTCGGTCGCGACGGTGGGCGGGGCGCTGGGATCGGGCCTGGAGAGCGACGAGGCGATCCGGGCAGCCGCCTACTCCAAGCGCGAACAGGAACGCCGCCGCATGCTCCAGGTCGACGACGGCGACTAGCCGGGGACCCGCGCCGGAGATGCGCCGGCGGTCGGTCGTCGTCCCCGTACGAAGACGCAGCTGATCGATCGGTGCGTGCTGTTTCGCGCCCAGGGCCGACGGGGACTCGGACGGCACGCCGCCGGAGCGCAGAAGCCCCGCCGGGCAGGCGACGGCGGCCACCGTTCCACCTGAACCGGGTGAACGGCCCACAGAGGCAGGCCGGAGTCATGGACCCCGTCGCACCGACTCGCGGGAGTCAGGCTCGGCACGCCGTCCCCATCGCACCCGTGCTGCGGCCGTGCCGCGGCGCCGAAGGAAGCGATCATGAAAGCAGCGGTATACGAAGGACCGCGAACGGTCACGGTGAAGGATGTGCCGGACGCGAAGATAGAACACCCTTGCGACATCGTCGTGAGGATCACCACTACCAACATCTGCGGCTCGGACCTGCACATGTACGAGGGCCGTACCTCGTTCGAGTCCGGCCGCACCCTGGGACACGAAAACATGGGCCAGGTCGTGGAGGTCGGCTCGGCCGTCCGCAAGGTCCAGGTCGGCGAGTACGTGGTCCTGCCCTTCAACATCGCCTGCGGCTTCTGCAAGCAGTGCGAGCAAGGTCTGACCAACTACTGCCTGACCATGCAGCCGGAACCGGCCCTCGCCGGAGCCGCCTACGGATTCGCCGACATGGGCCCCTACCAGGGCGGCCAGGCGGAACTCCTGCGCGTGCCCTACGGCGACTTCAACGCCCTGCGTCTGGGTGAGGACGCCGCCGAGCGGGAGACCGACTACGTGATGCTCGCCGACATCTTCCCCACCGGCTATCACGCCACCGAGATGGCCCACGTCAAACCGGGTGACCAGACGATCGTCTTCGGGGCCGGTCCCGTCGGGCTGATGGCGGCCTACTCCGCCCTCCTCAAGGGCGCCGGGCGCGTGTGGGTGGCGGACCATCAGGCCGACCGGCTGCGCAAGGCGGAGGAGATCGGGGCCATCCCGATCAACACCGCCGAGCAGAACCCGGCGGAGGTCGTCAAGGAGGCCACCCTCGGTCTGGGCGCCGACAACGGCTGTGAGTGCGTCGGATACCAGGCACACGATCCCGAGGGTCACGAGGACGCCAGCCTCACGCTCAACGGGCTGATCGACTCGGTCAGGTTCACGGGCGACATCGGGGTGGTGGGCGTGTTCCTGCCCCAGGACCCCGGCGGCGCGGAGGCCCAGGGCGAGCTGGAGGCGCAGGGCAAGGTCCCGATCGACTTCGGCATGATGTGGTTCAAGGGCCAGCGCATGGGCACCGGGCAGGCACCGGTGAAGCGGTACAACCGGGCGCTGCGGGATCTGATCGCCGGCGAGAAGGCGAAGCCGAGCTTCCTCGTCTCCCACGAACTCAGCCTGGACGAGGCCCCCACCGCCTACGAGCACTTCGACGCCCGTGACGAGGGCTGGACCAAGGTGGTCCTACATCCGAACGGACACGGGAACGGCCACAAGCGGTAAGGGGCCCGGGCCGCCGTCCGCCTGTTCATCCCGGCCCGGTCCGGATCGGGATGAACGGGAGGCGGTCCGCCCGCCCTGCGGCCGGGGCTGCGGGCGATCGCCCGCGCTCCGGCCGCACTTGAACCAACGGCCATTGTCCGCGCTCCGGCCCGGCAGGACGGACGGCGGACGCTCAGCAGGCGTCCGCCGGTGCCGGCACCCCGTCCAGCTACTGCGGCCGCCGGCCTGGTCGCGGGCCGTGTGGAGGCTTCCTTGCCCGACGGCTGCCCCACCTCGACCAGACCGGAGCGACCCGGCGGGACGCTCCGGCCGGGCTCACACCCGTGACATGGCTGCGGGCCTTCGGCGAAGTCGTGCGATCCGGTCTCACGATCGAGGAGACGCGGCTGGAGCCCCTGCTCGCGTTGCGCACGGCCGTCGGGGTGGCGGTCGTCGTCGGGCCCGCGCTGTGGCTGGTCTCCCCCGCGTATGCCGCGTCCGCCGCCCTCGGCGCCTACTCCGCGGGTGGGGCCACCTTCCAGCGCACCTGGCGTCCGCGCAAGGTGATCGCGCTCGGCGCGGGCGCGGGCCTGGCGCTCAGCACCTTCGTGGGCTACCTGGCCGCCGGACGACTCGTGACGTTCCTCCCGCTGCTGGCCGTCTGGGCCTTCGCCGCGGGAATGGCGTGGGCCGTCGGCTCGACCGCCGGGATCGTCGCGGCGACGACGGTCGGCAGCATGCTGGTGACCGTCACCCTGCCCACGAGCGTCGGGCGAGCCCTGGAGCACGCCGGAGTCATCGCGCTCGGGGGCGTGACGCAGGCCGTGCTGATCCTGCTGTTCCCGATCCGGCGTTGGGGAGCGCATCGTGACGCGCTCGCCGACGCCCTGGCCGCCGTCGCGGACTACGCCCGCCGGTTGCGGCACGACCCGACCGCCCCGTTCGACCCGGAGCCGCTGATGACGGCCCGGGACGCGGCCGCCGTGACGCCTTCACAGGCCCGCACCCGTCCCTCCGTCCTCCACGGCCCCCGGGGGCTCGCCGAGCGCATCCGGCCGGTCGTCGCCGCGCTCGCCGACCCGGACGTGGGCGCCCCGGCGGAGGGGCCCGGGCGGGACCGCGCGCGGGAGTTGCTGGACGCGGCCGCCGACGTCCTGGATGCGGCCGCCCGTGCGATCCGCCGCGGCGCTCCCGCCGAGGTACGGCCCGGGAGCGCGGACGTCCTGCGCGTCGACGAGGAGCACGAGGTGCTGGAGGGGCCCGCGCGGCAGGCCGCCGAGCGGCTCGTGGACCTGCTCGGCGAGGCGCTGGAGATCGCCCGCTGCGGCGACGCGCGCGAGAGGACGCCCACGCCGCCCGGCCCCGCGGGCGCCCGGTTCCTGATGCGGCCGACCATGCTCCGGCTGGTCCCGGTCGTCGCCCGGGCGGTCCGCCGTGAGCTCCGGCGGGACTCGCCCGTGTTCCGGCACGCCGTCCGCCTGGCGGCGGTGGCCACACTCGGCTACCTGATCGCCGCCCGGCTCCCCCTGGGCCACGGCTACTGGGCGCCCATCGCCTCGGTGATGGTGATGCGGCCGGACTTCCACCGGACGTACGCGCGTGCGGTGGCCCGTCTCGCCGGGACCCTGGCGGGCGTCGTGCTCGCCACCGGGGTGGTGCGGGCCCTGGGCCCGGACGCCCATGTGTTCGGCGCGCTGACCGTGGTCTCGGCGGGCCTGTCGTACACGCTGATCCGCACCGGCTACGCCTACTCCCAGTGCTTCACCGCCGCATACGTCGTCTTCCTGCTCGGCATGGGCGGCCAGGCACTGGAGCAGACGGTCCCGGAGCGGGTGGTGCTCACCCTGCTCGGCGGGGCCCTGGCCATGCTGGCCTACGTGGTGTTCCCCGCGTGGGAGACGCCCCGGCTGGCGGGCCGGCTCGCGGACTGGCTCGCCGCCAACGGCCGCTACGCGGCCGCGGTGCTCCGCGACTACGGCGAACCGACCCGGGAGCACCACGCCGACATGCGCAGGGCACTGCTGGCGAGCAGGGAGGCACGTGCCGCCTGGCAGGAGGCGTACGACCGGGCACGGCAGGAACCGGTCCGCCCCCGGGGTCTGACGTCGCGCGAGGCGGAGGAGGCGCAGGAGGCGCTCAAGCGGCTCGGCCGGGCGGCGATGCTCATGGAGAGCCACGTCCCGCCGGCCGACAGCCGGGTCGTCCCCGAGGCGGAGCGGTTCGCCGAAGCCCTCGAGGCGGACACCGCGCGGGCGGCGGCGGACGTGCGCGAGCACAGGAACCCGGACTGGGGGCGCGTGGGGGAGGCGTTCCACGCGTGGGAGGGCGCCGCCGGGGACCGGAGCCCGGTCGTGCGACGCGAGGCGGAACTGCAGAAACGGGCCCTGGAAGAGCTCGCGACGGCCGTGAGCCGCACGCCCCTGGAACGGGACGTCGGCTCCGCGCGCGAGGAGCAGCGGGTGCGGGCGGCCGTGGCGGCGGAAGGCGACGGCTCAGAACCCGCGCACCGGGGCGGGTGACGAAGACGGCCCGGGCCCGTCCGAGGCGCGCTCCGCGTGCCACCGGCAGTCCGCGGCCCTTGCCCGCCTCGTCGTGCGTGATCAGGTGGACGTCGAGGTCGGGCCCGAGTCCAGGACCACCGTGGCGCCGACGCCGGGTCCGAAGGCGTACTGCCCGCCTCTGCGACGCGACACGCCCAGGACGGTCTGGGTGGCGTTCACCCCGCGTGCGAAGTCCGGCAGCGCCATGGGGATGTCGTCTCCGACGTTCCGCGCTCGATCCGGCGGTGGGCTTCGGAGACCATGGCGTGGGTCCTGCCGGCGCCGGGCGCCGCGCCGAGGCGGATCCGGAGCTTTCCGTGTGCCGTGTCATCCCTCGAAGTCATCCCTCGAAGCGGTAGCCCATGCCGGGTTCGGTGATCAGATGGCGGGGGTGGGAGGGGTCCGCCTCCAGTTTGCGTCGCAACTGGGCCATGGAGACCCGCAGATAGTTGGTCTTGCCGCTCTGCGAGACGCCCCAGACCTCCCGCAGGAGGTGCTGCTGCGTGATCAGTCGTCCCGGGCTGGTCACCAGGATCTCCAACAGGTGCCATCCCGTCGGAGTCAGCCGTATGTCCTGTCCGCCCCGTACGACTTTCCTGGCGAACAGGTCGATGCTGAAGTCTGCGGTCTCGACCCGCGTGGTCTCCGGGACGAGAGGAGTTTCCCCGGTGCGGCGGACGGCGGCGCGCAGCCGGGCGAGGAGTTCGTTCATGTCGAACGGCTTGGTGACGTAGTCGTCGGCGCCGACGTCGAGCGCGGCGACCCTCTCGTCGGACCCCTGCCGGGCGGACAGGACCAGGATGGGCACCCGGGTCAAGCCGCGCAGGGCTTTGATGACGTCGATGCCGTCCATGTCGGGCAGGCCGAGGTCCAGTATCACCACGTCGGGCCGGAGGGCGGCGGCCAGCCGCAGGGCCGTGGCCCCGTCGGGCGCGGCGTCGACGCCGTACGCGCGTGCCTGCAGATTGATCACGAGGGCCCGCGCGAGCTGCGGGTCGTCCTCCACCACCAACACCCTGGACATGGGTGCGTGCCCTTCCTGTCGTGCGTCGGGCCGGACGGCGCCGGACGCGAGGCGACCGAGGTGATGGCGACGGGAGCCGACGGATCCGGGTGGCTCCCGGCCGCCGACTCCCGCACATGTCGCCTCATCCCGTCAACGCTCTGCCACAAGGTCCTTGAGCGCGATGTTGAGTCCGAGGACGTTCACCCGGGGCTCGCCCATGAAGCCGAGCGTGCGGCCCCGGGTGTGTTCCCGGACCAGCTTCTCGACCCGGGCGACCGGGAGGCCGTTCCTCTCGGCGATCCGGTGGACCTGGATCTCCGCGTACGCCGGGGAGATGTCCGGGTCCAGGCCGGAGCCGGAGGACGTGACCGCGTCGGCGGGCACCTCGGACGCCTTGACCGTGTAGCCGGGCACCGAGTTGTCCTTGACGACGGCCGCCCTGGCGTCCTTCACCTCCTGGATCAGACCCTTGTCGTCGGCGGATAGGTTGGTCGCGCCGGACAGCAGCAGCTCGTACCGGGTGTTGACGCTGTTGCTGCCGAGCCCGTGGGCCGGACGGCCCTGGAACCACTTCAGGTCCGGGTCCGGGGTCTCCTGCCCCTTCTTCGGCGGCAGGTTGTACGGCTGTCCGATCAGGGACGAGCCGACGACCTTGCCGTCCGCCTTGACCTCGGAGCCGTTCGCCTTGTCGTGGAACAGCGCCTGGGCCACACCCGTGACGACGAGCGGATAGACGACGCCGGTCACCAGGGTCAGCACGAGGAGCGCCCGCAGGCCCGCCCCGAGCAACCGGACGGTGTTCATGACGGAGTTGTTCATGGCGATCAGCCGATCCCGGGGATGAGGGAGATGAGCAGGTCGATGATCTTGATGCCGACGAAGGGGGCGATCAGGCCGCCGACGCCGTAGATCGTCAGGTTGCGCCGCAGCATCCTGTCGGCGCTCACCGGCCGGTACCGCACGCCCTTCAGAGAGAGCGGGACCAGCGCGATGATGATCAGCGCGTTGAAGATGACGGCGGACAGGATCGCGGAGTCCGGCGAGGTCAGGCTCATGATGTTGAGCTTGTCCAGGCCCGGGTAGACGGCCGCGAACAGGGCCGGGATGATCGCGAAGTACTTGGCGACGTCGTTGGCGATCGAGAAGGTCGTCAAAGCGCCCCGGGTGATGAGGAGTTGCTTGCCGATCTCGACGATCTCGATGAGCTTGGTCGGGTTGGAGTCGAGGTCGACCATGTTGCCGGCCTCTTTCGCGGCCGACGTGCCCGTGATCATGACGGTCTTGATGCCCATGCGGCGCAGCTCGTCGAACCGCTCCCGCATGCCGTCCTTGACGACGTCCTTGAGGTGGATGACGCCCAGCACGCGGGCGCCCCCGTCGTCCTCGACCGCGACGAGCAGCGGGGTGCCGCCGGCCTCGGCGATGCGGTCGGCGAGCGTGCCGGCGTCCTTGGAGACGGCGCCGCCCTGTTCCTCGACCCAGGCGATGACCGAGCCGGCCGCGCCCTTGCGGATCCTGCGGCCGCCGACGTCCACGCCCGACATGCGGGTCTGGGCGGTGAAGGCGACCCACCCGGCACCGGCGACTTCGCCCTGGTGACGCTCACGCAGCCCGCACTTCTCCTTCGCCAGGACGACGATGGAGCGGCCCTCGGGGGTCTCGTCGGCCAGCGAGGAGAGCTGGGCGGCGTCGGCGACCTGGGCCTCCGTCGTCCCGCTCACCGGCACGAACACGACTTCGGACCGGGCCACTGCCTTTCCGGAGTTCGTCAACGCTCACGTCGTCGGCGCAGCATACGGAGGGTGTCTGCCCATCGGCGTTGCCGGGGCGCCCTCTTGCAGGACCGCGAAAATGATATCGAGGGCTTGCTGCGGGAGAGTGTCACCAGTAGCGGGGTGTCGTGTCGCGCCACTCCGGGTTCACGGCACCGCTGTGCAGCCAGATCTCGCCGTCGTCGTCGGTCCAGCCCTCGTAGGTGAGGTGTCCGTGGAAGGTGTGGTCCGCGCCGACCGCCGCGGTCACGTCCCGCAGTCGGCTGTCGACCTCCGCACGCGCGACACCCCGGTCCCTCACCCGTAGATACTTGATGGCCCGTGGCCGGCCCTGGTCGTCGGTTCCTGCGTCGTCGTCCGGAACGAACACCCAAGGCGCCTGGGGATCGGCCTCCGCGGGTTGGGGACCGACCGCTCCACGCGGTGCGGTGTTGAGCTTGTCCTGGAACGCGTCCTGATCGGTGAGGCCCCACAACTTCGTCACCGGGACCGGAGGGCGCAGCTCAATCGTCCCCCAGACGCTGTAGTCGCCGCTTCTTCCTTGCTCGTTGTCCACGCTTGCTCCTTTGCGGAATCGTTCACCCCCATGTTATCGTCAGAAAGACGATAAAGGCAACGGTGGAGCTACTGTCAACGGCCGCCCATCTTTGGGTCCGGACTCAACGGGGTCTCCATGCCAAAGGAGTTGATCAACTTGTCGGCTGTGAACAGTGAGCCCGTACCCGGCTGCGAGGTCCATACGACGCCGCCGGAGCTGGCCACGGAGCTGGCCGTACTGACCGATGTCGACTGGCGGAAGGTCTGGCCGGGAGCGGGGGGAGGCTACGAACCCGACCCCGCGTGGCTCGCCCAGTTCGACTGGAAGGTCGTCGACTTCCAGTGGCGCAGCAATGACTGGGGCCCGATCACCGTACAGACGCGCACGGGCAAGCGGCACGACCTGTCGACCACGACGTCCCATTCGATGGAGTACGCCTACGCCTCCCACCGGCTGTGGACGGGCAGTGCCCCTGACAAGCGCGAAGAAGTACACGACAGGGAAGCTGCCGAAGCGGCCGCGGCATGGGAAGAATACGTGGCATCCGCTCAGGGAGTTCTCGGCCCGCCGACCTGGTCGGGTGCCTGGGACAGCGCGGGCTTCCCCGTCAGCTTCGGCAGCAGGGGCGGAACATCTGACCGCGAGTACAACCCCCACCGGCTTGCCGTATGGAATCCGCAGGGTCCCGGGTCTGCAGTGATCGTCCTCAAGACCTTCAGGTACCTGCATGGCGGGCAGTTCATCGAACTGCGACTGCACGACCCGGCTCTCATCGTGCTGGACGACACCGACGCGGAAGTGGAGAAGAAGGTCCGTGCTGTCAGCTCACGGGGAGAAGCACCAGGGGCCCCGCGGATCTACGGCGACCCGGAACCGGAAGACAAACCCGACACGACCCCGGAGGACGTGTCCGCACAGCTCGAAGCGGTTTCCACCTGGGACTGGGACGCGATCTTCGGCCCTCACGACTGGAACCGGGCGTTCGCCTCGGCCGGAGAACTGGAAGCATGGGCCCGGCGACTCGGCTGGACCATATCCGGTAGCGACAGCTCAGGCTGCGTCTCAGCCACCACGAAGGAGGGCCACTCCGTGTGGCTGCCTCCGGTACTTCGGTACCCGGCACGTGTGAACTGGCTGGAGTCCAAACTCTGGAGGATCTCCTCCAAGCCTTCCTCGTCCTTCCACAGGAATGTGCTCGAGCCTGCCGAAACACTCTGGACGGAGTGCATCGCAGGCGCTCGGCAGATCCTGGGCGAACCCGGATACTGCGGCGCCCCCGACGGGCCGGGCTTCCCCAAGAGGTGGCAGAGCTGGCGCGAAGAGAACCTGGGCTTCAAGATTCACACCCGTTGGCTGGCGCTCTGGCCGTCGCCAGGCGAACCCGCGCCGGCCATCGGGCTGTTCATGCAAAGCGGATTTCTGGAGCGCGGCTTGGGGCGCGAAGCCGCACAGCTTGATCTGCGCATCTGGCGTCCTGCCGCTCCCCGCGGCATCTGACCACCCTGGCTGCGCCTGGCGCGCAGCTGAAACCCAGGCCGACGGACACGGCTTGACGATGCTGCCGAAGATGCTTCCGCCATCCGAGAGTGACTTCGTGTTCCTCATCCGGAAGGACAGCCCACCAGGACAGGCCGTGTCTCCGGCTTCCGCGGTACCCACCAATGGGGGGCGACGGTGACGGGCCGTTCGAGGGAAGATGCGCGAGTTGCGACTCACGGTGAGAAGGAGACCCCGATCGTGCCGCAGGACGACACAAAGTCCCCTCTGTAACCGACGGTTGTGCTGCCCCGACGGCGTCCGCTATGACCCCGGGCCGCCGTCCTCGTTCTGCACGGTGGCAAGGAGACGAGCGACAGCCCCGCCAGTCCCCGGCAGCTGGCCGCCCTGCGGATGGGCCCCATCCACTGCTTTTCCGGAGTTCGTCAACGCTCACGCCGTCGGCGCAGCATGCGGAGGGTGTCTGTCCATCGGCGTTGCCGGGGCGCGGGGGGCAGCCGTGGGGGCGGAGGGATCGTGGGTGGGGCTGGCGGTCAAAGAGTGATCAGCAGGATGAGAAGAACCGTCAATGTGCCTGATGTGAGCACCGTGCCCACCACGGTGAACACCACGTAGAACGACTTCGAGTCCCAGCCCCGGATCTCGAAGCGACGGGGATTGTTCTCGTCATAGAGGACCGTGACCGAATTGCCGACGCCGAAGCCGTGGAGGATCGTGCCGCGGCCGAACGTGGAAGGGTACGTGCACTCCCGGCCGGCCCGGGTTGTCCAGGCTACGACCGGGTGGTGGTACTTGGCTCCGTCGTCGTCTCGCCTGGTGTCGTGGCGGACGACTCGCCCTACGGCGGTGATACCCGTGCGGCGAAGCGCGGCGGCGCGGCGGAGTCCGTACACGCCGGCGCAGAGGAAGCTCACGCCGATCACCAGAGGTATGAGCGAGAAGAGCCATTCGCGGTTCATGTCGTGTCCGACGCGTGAGTGGCGGCATCGGTTGCCCGAGACAGGAGTGCTGTCCGCCCCCGGTGACCTGCGGGCCCGTACGTGTCGACGGTCGTAGGGCCGCTCTCGGGCGGCAGAGCGGCGCTGGTAGGTGCACGCCGATGACGGTATGGATCTGGCCAGTTCGCCGTGGCGTTAGGGCATCCGGGGCTGGGCGGGGTGGGGTCCGGGACGGTGTCGGTGCGTGACCTGGCCGGTGGAGGTCGGCCGAGCAAGGCTGGAGCGGGAGCGGCCTGGGGTGAGCATCGCCGTGGGCAGTGCCGCGGCCGGCCACAGCACGACGCCGACAGCGGTGAGGGTGAGCCCCGAGAGGCTGGCGTGGTGACTGGTGAGCAGGACGACGGCGGTGTGGAGGATGCCGGCGGTCGTGGCGAGGTCGGCGTGCCAGGCACTCCGGTGAAGGCTGTGCTCGACCAGGCGGCGCACGCCGCTGGCGAAGGCGAGCAGCGCGGGGCCACCGAGGACTGCGATGGCCAGGGCGCTCCCCCACACCAGGACGGCGAGCGCCATTCCGCCGGTCAGGAGCAGGGTGGTCAGCAGGCAGGCCGTGGTGATCCTCAGTTGCGCTCCGGGACCGTCTGCTCCAGTGCCTGGCCGCCCATGCCGAGCAGGAAGACGACGTATGCGGCGGTGAAGCACTGGGAGTAGGCGTAGCCGGTGCGGGTGGTGCGGTAGCGGGGACAGGATTTGAACCTGCGACCTCTGGGTTATGAGCCCAGCGAGCTACCGAGCTGCTCCACCCCGCGTCGATGAGACCACTCTACACAGTGATCTTCGCGGGCGGGGCGGTGCCGTACGGCCGTCAGCTGCGGACGATGTTCTCGGCCTGGGGGCCCTTCTGCCCCTGGGTCACGTCGAACGTGACCGCGTCGCCCTCCGCCAGCTCGCGGTAGCCGCTGCCGGCGATGTTGGAGTAATGGGCGAAGACGTCCGGGCCGCCGCCCTCCTGGGCGATGAAACCGAAGCCCTTTTCCGAGTTGAACCACTTCACGGTGCCGCTGGCCATACTGCGTGTCCTTCGATCTTGCCGAGGAATCCCGGCTGGTCTGGAGTCGGAGCCCTCCGTCGAGGGAGAGCACCCGGCGTCCGTTCTACCCCGTCGGCGCCGCAACTATCCGGGCGCCGCGCAGTGATCGCGTGACGCGGTGCGTCCGTAAGTCAGGGCGCGGTCCTGGAGTGCTCACGGCACGGCTGGGGGCTACTTGCCCTTCGCGGCTTCCTTGAGCTTGGAGCCTGCCGAGACCTTCACGCTGTATCCAGCTGCGATTTCGAGCGGCTCGCCCGTCTGGGGATTGCGGGCCGTACGGGCGGCGCGGTGGGTGCGCTCGAAAGTCAGGAAGCCGGGGATGGTGACCTTCTCATCGCCCTTGGCGACGACGTCGCCGACGGTCTCTGCGAGGGCGGCCAGAACGGCGTCGGCGTCCTTGCGGGTCACCTCGGCGCGCTCGGCGAGGGCTGCGATCAGCTCACTGCGGTTCATGGTGGTACTCCGTGATCCTGGGATTGTCACGCCGCTGCGCGGTCGGGACGTGGGCGGCGCCATCCTGTCACCTGGGACTGACAAGGCTGGCCCCGGCGCCAGCGAGCTCCACGCTCGATAGAAGATGACGCTCGTCGCAGAGGCTGACACCTGCGCCGCCTCGGGACGCGCCGAGCCGCTGACCGGCGGATGCCTGGTCCGCGACGGCGCATCGCTCTGTCCGGCAGGTTCCGCCGGTGCTCACTGGGCGCGACCAGGTCACAACCGTAGGTCGATGGCCAATGCCGCGTTGGTGGTCGTCAGCCGTACAACCACTGCTCCCAGGCTTCCGGGCCGGTCAAGGCGGTGGCGGGGATGCCCAGTTCCGTCAACACACCGGGGTACACGCGCTCGTAGGCCGTGTTGTAGGCGCTGGCGAGGGTGGCGTCGCCCAGCAACCACGGCGCGGGGGCGTGGTCGAGGTCGAGCACGGCGAAGGCGCCTTCATAGCGGATGCGGCCGCGGAGGAGGCCGCGCTCAAGCAGGGTGTGCCAGCCGCGCCCGACGCGCTCGATCTCGGGCATGCCCTTGGCGGTGTCAATGACGGAAGCGACGTCGAACCGGCGGGGTGGGATGCGGGCATAGAGCTTTGCGATGATCCAGGGCAAGCCCAAGATCCGAAAAAGGTGGGTGCGATGGGCGCCGCCGGTGGAGACGTTGTAGAGCGGTCCGGCCGGTCCGTTGATGACGCTGAGGGAGATTGCGGGCTTCTCGGCAAGGTGGTGGCGAAGGAACGCAGCGAGCTCCTCGGGCTTGGTGGTGAGCAGTTGGCGGGCGGCGCGGGGTATCCAGATGGGGCCGCGAGACGCCTCGGACCGGTCGAAGTCGCCCCAGACCTTATCTATGGCGTGCACGATGACGTCGGCACGGACCCAGGCGGCGCTCTCGCTGTATGCCCAGTAGCGCTCCCGCTGGCGGTTGTAGACATTGAAGTACGGCGACTGCGGCGCACTGACCTGGAGCTGGGCGGTGGCCGCGCCCACCCGATCGCTGATCTCGTACTCGGGCCACGCCCGCTGGAGTTGGGTGACCGCGGCGACGGTGGCGTCGAGCGCGACGCGGTCGGCATCGAAAGCACGCAGGACATGCACCCGACCGATGCCAGGTGGGTCACTCTCCGCGGCGGGGACTTCTGGCCGTTCACCATGCAAGGTCAGGGCGATCTGCGGGCGATGGCGGCTGGTGGCCTCGAACGACTGCAGGGCCTGCCCAACGGCGTCGGGTGTGGCGCTCCATCCGCGCACCCGAAGACCGTCGTCGCGGTGCGCGGTCAGGCTGCCGTCGCTGTTCCACGTCCCAGACCAGGTACCGCCCGGCCGGTCGAGGTGCGCGGGCCGGCGCGCGAGGTCGGGTTCAAGCCGCTGAAGGCCGCTGCTGACCATCTCCACGACCGAATGGAACTCCGGCACCAGGAGCTGGGCCCCCGAGGGAGACCAGGCCCGCGACCCGCTCCCGCCCGGCACTCCGCCGACGAACCACACCCGGGTGGACCTCGCCCGAGGCTACGGTCTGCAACTCCACGTCTGCCCGGTGTCCGCGGATCATCCGCACCTCGAACTCATCCAGTGAGAGGCGGCGCGCGAGTGATCGTCCGCGCCAGGTCCACTGCCCTACGGGGCGTCGACGCAACGATCACCGTGCGCAGCCTGCGGCCCGGCGCCCGGCCGACGGCGTTCAGGCGCCCGGGAGGAAGAGGCAGAACGGGTGGCCGTGAGGGTCGCTCAGGACTCGGACGTCCTTCAGAGGCTGGTGTTCGCACAGTGTCGCGCCCAGGGCGCAGGCCCGTTCGGTCTCGGCCTCCAGGTCGTCGACCTGGAGGTCCAGGTGGGCCTGCATCTGCTGGGTGCCCGGGCGCTGCGGCCACGTCGGCGGGGTGTGATCGGTTTCCAGCTGGAAGCTGAGGCTGGGACGTTCCTGTCCCGGTGCTTTCAGGCGGACCCACTCCGGCTCGCGCACGACCTCTTCCCACCCGAGCAGGGCCCGGTAGAAGTCGGCCAGTGCGGGAGGGTCGGGAGTGCCGAGGACGAAGGCGCCGAGCGTTGCGGTCATGCCTCCAGCCTTGCCCCGGCAGCCGGCTTTACGCACGTACCGTCAGTGAATGTCCCTCAGGCAAGTCCGTCAGGCATGTCCGTCAGGCATGTCCGTCAGCCGGCGTCCCAGGTTTCCGTCTCGCGCACCGGTCACGGATCGGCGGGAACGACCCGCTGCGGCCATGGATTTCCAGGATCTGTTGCGCTTGAAGGGCATCTCGAAGACGCGGGAGAACAGCCATGCCCCGAGGACTGACACCGGTAGCGCCAGGATGAGCGTGAAGCAGAAGGTGGGCATGCCGGGCGACACGACATGCGGGGCCACCCGGCGGATCACGACCATGACGATCGGCAGGTGGATGAGGTAGAGGCTGTAGGAGAAGTCGCCCAGGCTGCGGACGGGGCGCGTGGTCAGGAGCCGTACGAGGAACGCGGGTCTGCCGGTGGCCACCGCGGCGAGGAGCATCGTCATGGCCGGAGCGACGGCGAGGTCCAGCCAGAAATAGTGGTGCACCGTCCACACGGAACCCTCTTTGTACCCGAGTGCCAGGACAGGTGCGGCGGCCAGGACGGCGAACCATGCCCACGGCAGGCGTCGGACCCGGTCCGACGCGACGACGATTCCCGCTCCCACCACGCCCGCGACGAAGACGGGGGCGAGATGTGGAGCGAGCCAGTTGTCGCCCTCCACGGGATTGGCGTGAGCAGCCGTCAGGCCGAGGGCGATCACCGGAAGCGACACGCAGGCGACCAGAGCGGTCGCGCTGAACCGCCGCCGTACGAGCAGGAGAAGCGGGAAGAGGACATACAGTTCGGCCTCCACTCCGATCGACCAGAACGCGCCGTTCGGTGTCGGGGCGTGGATCATGTCCTGGGCCACGAGGCCGAACACCACGACGGACGCCCCGGTGGGCGGTCCGAAGTGCGAAGCGGGCACCAGGAGCCAGGAGATGACCAGGCTCATGGCCAGGGCGGCCCAATACGGAGGCAGGATGCGCCAGGCACGTCGGCGCAGGAACCGGGCGACGCCGCCCGGCCGCCAGCCGTGATAGGCCGGGGAGATCGCCAGAGAGAACCCCGACAGCACCAGAAAGAAGACGACGGCGAGCCGACCGAACATCAACACGTCCAGCCAGGCGGGCGCCGAACTGTCGGGATAGCCGGGGAAGGTGTACAGCCAGCAGTGGAACAGCACGACATACAGTGCCGCCAAGCCACGGAGGCCGTCCAGACCCGGTACCTGCCGACGTACGGACGCTCCGCTCGCCCCCTCGTCCCGTCCCGGTGGAGCTGCCAAAACCGGAGCGCTGCCGACGCCCACCGGACGGATCGAATCCACCGAAATCGTCAACCCCTTCTGCGGACACCGTGTGTCCCGAACGCTGCCGCCGCCTCTGCGGTCGCTGCCTCGTGCGATCTGCCTGCGACAGGTGCGCGCCCGACGGTGGCGTCGGCGGGGCGCCGGGCGTCGCAGTGCCGCCCACATGACTGGTACGTAGCGTACGGCCGAGCAGTTCAACGGAAGCCGACAGCCTTCGTCCGGCCGACGGATCCTCCGGAGAGCAGAGGGAGCACGTGAGCGGGCGCGGCGGCGGAGCCGCGGCAGCAGCCGCCGCGCGGGCCCCGACGAACGGCGGAGCCGGGCGAGGTCGCTCCCGCCCGGCTCCGCCGCCTGTGTGCGCCGTGATCAGGCTCCCGTGAACCGCTCCCACACCCGGTGCGAGCCGAGGAGCTCGGTGACCTGCTCCAGAACGGCGGGGCCGGAGTCGCCCAGGACGACGCCGGGCGCCTGAACGGGCACGCCGGCCGCCTCCAGCGCGTCTTCGCCCAGTGCCCATGCGCCGATGGCCTTGCCGTGCCGGAACGCCTCCGACAGCAGCAGCACCACGCGCGGATCCACACCCGCCCGCGTGGCCTCGGCAGCGGGAGCGGGCGCGGCCTTCGCGTCGCGGGCGCCGAGGGCGTCGTCGCCGGCGACGGGTGTTCCGGCGAGCAGGATGGCGTCGAACTCGACGGAACGGGCCGTCGTGAACGTCCGCTGGACCGTCGGCCCGGTACCGTCCCCGCCGAGCGTGCCGCCGACCGGGGCGACGATCAGGGGCACCATGCCGCTCGCGAGCACCGCCTCCCGCACGGCGCGGACCTCGTCCGGATCGCCGTCGCCGGTGGCGACGATTCCGACGACGCGACCGTCGGTGGGCCAGGCACGGCCGAGCTGGGACAGCGCCGGACTCGGCTCGACGGCGGCGTGCGGCACGGTGGGGGCGGGGGCCGGCAGGCCGAGGCCCGAGGCGACCTGAGCGCACAGCTCCGTGTCGATGTTGGCGAGGACCTGGAGGGCCCGCTCCCTGATGGCCTGCTCGTAGCACTTGCTCAGTTCGAAGGTGTAGGCGCCGATGATGTGCTCGCGCTCGACCGGGGTCATGCTGAGCCAGAACCGGCGGGGTTGGCTGAAGTGGTCCGCGAAGGACTCGGGCGCCTCCCGCACCTTGGTCGCCTCCGGGACGCGCACCGGCGCCTCGATGAACGCCGCGGTGTCGGCCCCGGCCGTGAAGGGGCAGCCGCCGTCCAGGGAGTTCGGCCGGTACGGCGCGACGCCCCGGTGCACGGCCGTCTGGTGCATGCCGTCCCGCAGCATGTCGTTGACAGGTGCGTGCGGGCGGTTGATCGGCAGCTGGGGGAAGTTGGGGCCGCCCAGGCGGGTGATCTGTGTGTCGAGATAGGAGAACAGCCGCCCGGCGAGCAGCGGGTCGTCGGTGATGTCGATGCCGGGCACGAGGTGACCCACGTGGAAGGCGACCTGCTCGGTCTCGGCGAAGTAGTTGGACGGGTTGCGGTTCAGGGTCAGCAGGCCGACCGGCTGCACGGGGGCGAGCTCTTCGGGGACGAGGTTCGTCGGGTCCAGGAGGTCGATGCCCTCGAAGGTCTGGTCCGGGGTGTCGGGGAAGGTCTGGATGCCCAGCTCCCACTGCGGGTGGGCGCCTGCCTCGATGGCGTCGGCGAGGTCGCGGCGGTGGAAGTCGGGGTCGATGCCGTTGGTGATCTGCGCCTCCTCCCACACGAGGGAGTGCACGCCCAGCTTCGGCTTCCAGTGGAACTTCACCAGGGTCGTGGCGCCGGCGGCGTCGACCAGGCG
Source organism: Streptomyces rishiriensis (assembly GCF_003112535.1). Taxonomy (GTDB): domain Bacteria; phylum Actinomycetota; class Actinomycetes; order Streptomycetales; family Streptomycetaceae; genus Streptomyces; species Streptomyces rishiriensis. Next base: position 167,608 of record NZ_BEWA01000016.1, read on the forward strand.
GAAGGTGTGAACCCCGAAGCCCTCCATCATCCGGTAGGAGCGCGGGATGCCCCGGTCGGACATGTTCCACAGGGTGTGGTGGGTGGCCTCCGTGTGCAGCGTGACGAAGTCCCAGAACGTGTCGTGCGCGCTCTGCGCCTGCGGGATCTCCCGGTCCGGGTGCGGCTTCCCGGCGTGGATGACGTCGGGGAACTTGATGGCGTCCTGGATGAAGAACACCGGCATGTTGTTTCCGACCAGGTCGAAGACGCCCTCGCTGGTGTAGAACTTGGTCGCGAAGCCGCGGGTGTCACGCACCGTGTCGGAGGATCCTCGTGATCCCAGCACCGTGGAGAACCGTACGAACACCGGGGTTTCCTCGTCCGCGGCGAGGAACGCGGCCTTGGTGACGTCGGCGGCGTTGCCGTAGCTGCGGAACACTCCGTGCGCCGCCGCGCCGCGGGCATGGACCACGCGCTCCGGGATGCGCTCGTGGTCGAAGTGCATGACTTTCTCGCGCAGGTGGTGGTCCTGGAGCAGTACGGGTCCGCGGGGCCCCGCCTTGAGCGAGTGGTCGCTGTCGTGCAGCCGGGTCCCCTGCGCGTTCGTCAGGAAGCTGCCGGACTGAGCCATACGGGCCTGGTCCGCACCGGTCGGCTGGCCCGTCGGCGACGCGGTGTCCGGTCCGCTCTGGTCCGCCTTCGGCGGCAGGGGATCCCGGGGCTGCGTCGGCTCCGCGACGGACGGCGACTCGGAACTCGGCTTTCCGGGGATGCCGTCCTCGGGGGTCGCGTCGTCGCCGTGCAGGGTGTCCGTGACCTTCCGGGCTGCTCGCTGGAGGGGGTTGGCCTCGCTCATCGTCACATTCCTTGCTTCTGAACAGTGGGGGAAACAATGCTGATGAACTGGTGGAAAAGGCGCTTCACGGTCGACCTCTCCCGTCCGGCACGCGTGCCTCGTGCGTCCGGCGGGAGGAGCACCGACCCGGCCTTCCGTCGCGCGCCAGGACGGTCTTCCCGGGCTACCGACGTCGGGCCGACCAGCCGTGTACCCAGACGGCGGCGGCCAACCCCTGCGCACGCGTCGGGCGCTCATGAATCGGCCATGCGCCGAGCGGTCGGCCCGCCGCGACGGCCGGCGACCTGGGCACGTCCCTGGACGTCCTTCGCCGCTCGCCCCTCAGGTGGAGGCAGTGCGGGAGGTGGGGGTCGCCGACCTCCGGACAGCCGTTGCCGCCCGCCGTCCAGGGTCGTCGCCGACGGACGGCGGGCGGACCGCACCCGGTTCGCGACCATGCGACCGACGGCCTGAAGCGTCCCGGCCCACGGTCGCCGAAAGCCCACGGAGGTCCTAGCCGGTCACGACCTTGAACGCCTGGTAGGTCTTCGGTTCCGTCTCGGGAATGCCGACTTCCCGCAGCAGGGGGGCGAGCTTCTCTCCGAACCGCCGAAACGCGTCCTCGGACTCCCAGACGTCCGTCCCGAACCAGCCGGTCGGGCTGGGCCCGGTGGCGTGGGAGATCAGGCCGGGCACGGGCCAGTCGGAAGCCTTGCTGAGACCGCGTCCGCCGGTCATCTTGTCGACGAGCTCCTCGTACTGGGCCTGGGTTGCCGGGGAAGTCGAACGTGATGATGATCGTCATGGTGGGATACCGCTCTCGCTCGGTTGCCGTCCTGCTGATCCGACCTCACCAGCACGGCAGGAGGGCTGCCACTGGAGCGCGGCCGTCCGCATGCATGCGCAAGCAGCCGTGAACCGAGCCTCCCGGCTGCGCGGCACGCCCGCATCGGGGTCGCTCCGGCTCCGCGCTCCCCGCCCGGCCGTCACGCTCGCCGGGACGCTCAGCGCGGCACGGACTGTTCCGCCCAGATGGTCTTGCCCGTGGCGGTGTGGCGGCTGCCCCAGCGCTCGGCCACCTGGGCGACGAGCAGCAGTCCGCGCCCGCCCTCGTCGAAGACACGGGCCCGCCGCAGGTGCGGGGCGGTGCTGCTGCCGTCGGAGACTTCGCAGATCAGCACGTCGGCGCGGATGAGCCGCAGCTCGATGGGGGTGTTGCCGTAGCGGATGGCGTTGGTGACCAGCTCGCTGACGATCAGCTCGGTGGGGAACTCGAGCTCGCTCAGGCCCCAGACGGCCAGTTGTTCGCTCGCCGCCCGGCGCGCCCCGGCGACGGCCGCCGGGTCCACGGGCAGCTGCCAGGTGCTCACCTGGTCGGCCCCGAGGCCGGACGCGCGAGCCAGCAGCAGGACGGTGTCGTCGCCCGGCGGGTCGGCCCGTACCTTGCGCATCACCTCGTCGCAGACCTCGTCCAGCCCGGTGGCCGGCCGGCGCAGTGCCTCGGTCAGCAGGTCCAGTCCGACGTCGATGTCACGGCCGGGGGTCTCGATCAGACCGTCGGTGTAGAGAGCGAGAACGCTTCCCTCCTCCATGGCGATCCGGGCGGACTCGAAGGGCAGTCCGCCCAGGCCGAGCGGCGGCCCGGCGGGCAGGTCCAGAACCTGCACGGCGCCGTCGGGCGTCACGAGGAGGGGCGGCGGATGGCCGGCACGCGCCAGATCGCAAAGGCCCGCCACGGGGTCGTAGACGGCGTAGAGACAGGTGGCCCCGACCTCTCCCGAGGCCTCCTCCGCCTCCCGGCGCGCATCGGGCCCCTCCTCCCGGTCGAGGCGGATGACCAGGTCGTCCAGCCGGGTGAGCAGCTCGTCGGGGGCGAAGTCGGCGTCCGCGAGGGTCCGCACCGCGGTGCGCAGCCGGCCCATGGTCGCCGAGGCGTGCACGCCGTGGCCCACGACATCGCCCACCACCAGCGCGACCCGTCCTCCGGACAGCGCGATGACGTCGAACCAGTCTCCGCCGATCTCTTCCCCGGCACCGGCGGGAAGGTACCGGTAGGCGAGGTCCACCGCCTGCGCCCGTGGCATCCGCTCGGGCAGCAGGCTGCGCTGGAGGGTGAGCGCGGTCCGACGCTCACGGGTGTAACGCCGCGCGTTGTCGATGCTCACCGCCGCCCTGGCGGCCATCTCCTCGGCGAGCACCAGATCGTCCTGGCCGAAGGCGTCCGCCGTCCGGTGCCGCAGCAGGTGCATCACGCCCAGGGTGATGCCCCGGGCGCGCAGCGGCACCATCATCACCGAATGGATCCTGAACCGTCTCACGCTCTCGGCGCGTGCCGGGGCGGACGTCGACCACTCCGCGAGCCGCGGGTCGCCGACGCGGTAGTGGGCGCCGTGGCCCGTGACGAGGGCCTGCGCCGGCGGTGAGCCGGGAGGGTAGACGTCCATGTCGCCCGCCCGGACCACCGATTCCGGGCACCCGGACAGGACCGACCGCTGCGCGGTGCGGCGGCACTGCACCGGTGTGTCGGACGGTACCGGCTGCGGCTCATGCCCCTGGACGACGGATTCCAGCAGGTCCACGGTGACGAAGTCGGCGAACCCTCCGGTCACCGCCACCTCGGCCAGTTCCTCGGCCGTCCGGGTCACCTCCAGGGTGCTGCCGATGCGCGTGCCGGCGTCGTTCAGCACCGCCAGCCGGCGCCGGGCCCAGTACTGCTCGGTGATGTCGATCACCACCGCCGACACCCCGAGCACCTCGCCCGCCCGGTCCTTCAGGGGGGACAGGTAGACCGACCACGCGTGATCGCGTACCTCTCCGGAGGCGCGGAAAGGCTGCTCCTCACGGAAGATCATCTCGCCGGTGCGCACGACCTGCCGCTGAAGGCGGTCGATCTCGCCCAGGGGCGGGGCGGGGTAGATCTCCCACAGTGTGAGGCCCCTCATCTCCTCCTGGGTGAGCCCCATGGCACGGCTCATCACCTGGTTGCAGGCCACGAACCGGGCCTCGTGGTCGTAGACGGCCACGGGCAGCGGGAGCTGCGCGAGCGTGAGGTCCCACAGCTCGGCCGCCGCCGCACCGGCCGGCGCGTCGGGGTACGTCATCGCCGCCGGGGTGACGACCCAGGGGGTGCCGCCGTCGGAGTCCGCAAGCGGCGTGCCCCGGAGCTGCACCTCGACCCGGTCTCCGTCCCGTTTCCGCAGGCCCAGGTCACTCGTCCACGGCTCCCCGGCGGCGAGGCGGCGGCGCATGGCGGTGGGCGGCTTCGCGGCGAGCAGGGAGGCGGCGGGCCGGCCGACGATGTCCTCGGACGCGTATCCGAGCAGCCGTCCCGCTCCGGCGCTCCAGGCCATGACGGCTCCGCGGGCGTCGATGACCACGGCGAAGTCCTCGGGAGCCACGGCGGCCCCCACTCCTGTGGTCGTCTCGGATGCGTGGTCCATGGGAGCCACCTCGACGTCGTTCCTCTCGCGCCCCGGCCCGGCGCTGCGTCGACTGCCACCGGCGCTGCCTCCAGCATCCTGCCACGGCACACCCCGCTCAACCGGCCGAAGGGCTCGCACGGCGTGGGGCGAGGGGCGGTCTGCCCGGAACGAGATCCGGCAGCGGCCTCTGCACGCCCGTCGGCAGGGCCCGGCTTCCCGTCGGGCGGGCCGCTGTCACCGGTGGCTTCGCGGGGCCGCGGGCGGCGTGCCGGTGCTTCGGCCGTCGTCGGCGGGACGCCCCTGGACGGCGGCGTGACCGCCGGGCGACGCGTCGGTGGCCGTCACCTGCGCGTCGGCGTCCCGAAGGGGAGGGGGGCGCCCGAACGCAGGTGTGCCTTCAGCCATTGCTCGGTGTTGCTCACGTGCAGCAGCGCGGCGGCCTGGCTGAGGGCGGAGTCACGGGCGGCCAGCGCGTCGAAGATCGCCTCGTGCTCGGCGAGGGTGCGCCCCGCGGCCTGGGAGTCGACCAGTCCGCGCCAGATACGGGCGCGCAGGGTGCGGCCCGAGATGCCTTCGAGAAGGGTGAGGAGGGTCTCGTTGCCCGTGGCCGAGATGACGGCCCGATGGAAGGCGGCATCGTGGGCGTTGAGCTGTTCGACGTCCTCGCGGGCCTCGCGCATGGCGTCCAAGTGCCCCTTCACTTCGGCGAGTTGCTCGTCGGAGATCCGGACGGCGGCCAGGGCCGTGGCGATCGGTTCGAGGAGCCGCCGTACCTCCATGAGGTCCTGCAGGGCGACCGCGTCGCCCTGCAGCAGCTCCACCGCGCCGCCGAGCCCCTCCAGGAGCAGGCTCGGCTGCAGGCTGGTCACATACGTGCCGTCGCCCCGCCGCACCTCCAGGACCCGGGCGACGGCCAGCGCCTTGACCGCCTCGCGGGCGAGGTTGCGGGACAGGCCCAGCTGGGCTGCCAGGTCCGGCTCCGGTGGAAGCTTCGACCCCGGAGGCAGCGCACCGGTCAGGATCAGCTCACGGAGCTGATCGATGGCCTTGTCCGTCAGAGACACCGCGCGTCCCGCCCGCCGTGGTGCCCCGCGAGCACGTCCGACCTGATCAGCCCCTGAGTGCGGAGATCGTCCCAGAGGCCGTCCGGGACATGCCGGTCATGGAGTTCCACGTTTCGTACGACCTGTTCCCGAGTCCGCATACCGAGGGTGACGTTGATGATACTGGGGTGGGTGCGGGGGAAGGCGATCGCGGCGGCGGGGAGGGTGGTTCCGTGTGCCGCGCAGACGTCGGCGATGGCCCGTGCCCGGGTGACGAGGTCCGGTGGGGCGTCCCGGTAGTCGTACTTCATGCCCTCGGCGGGCCGGTCCTGGGAGAGCAGGCCCGAGTTGAAGACGCCGACCGCGACGACGCTCTTGCCGAGTTCGGCCGCGGCGGGCAGGACGTCGTCCAGTGCCGACTGGTCCAGGAGCGTGTAGCGGCCGGCGAGCATGACGACGTCGGCCGCGGTCTCGCGCAGGAAGCGGGCGAGCATGGCCGACTGGTTCATTCCGGCGCCGATGGCGCCGATCACGCCCTGGTCGCGCAGCTCGGCGAGGGCGGGCATGGCCTCGTCGGCCGCCTGGGGCCAGTGGTCGTCGGGGTCGTGCAGGTAGACGACGTCGAGCCGGTCCAGACCGGTGCGTTCCAGGGTGTCCTCGATGGAGCGCAGGACGCCGTCGCGGCTGAAGTCCCACTGCCGGCGCAGGTCGTCGCGGACGACGAAGCCGTCACTGTCGACGCCGCGGGGCTCCTCGTTGGGCACGAGGAGTCTGCCCGCCTTGGAGGAGACGACGTACGCGTCGCGCGGACGGTCTCGCAGGGCGGCGCCCAGGCGGCGCTCGGAGAGACCGAGGCCGTAGTGGGGTGCGGTGTCGAAGTAGCGGATCCCGGCCTGCCAGGCGGTGTCGACGGCGGCTGCCGCGTCCGTGGCCGGGGTGACGCGGTAGAGATTGCCGATCACGGACGCCCCGAAGCCGAGCGCGGTGAGCGCGACGGGCGTGTTCTGGATGTTCCGCTGGTGCAAGACGTGCTCCTGGGATACGGGCGACCGGTGCGCCGGTCAGCGTCTGACGTGGGCCGATCCGCCCGCGACGAGCGCCTCGACCTCGGCGAGCGAGGCCATGGAGACGTCTCCGGGCGTGGTCATGGTGAGCGCGCCGTGGGCGGTGCCGTAGGCGAGGGCGCGCTCCAGGCCGGCGCCCTCGAGCAGTCCGTGGATGAGACCGGCGGCGAATCCGTCGCCGGAGCCGATGCGGTCCAGCACGTGCAGAGCGGGCATCCGGGGGCCGGTGACGAACCCCGTTTCGGCGGACCAGGCGGCCGAGGACCAGTCGTTGACCCCGGCCGAGGGCACCTCGCGCAGGGTCGTCGCCAGCACTTTCGCCCCGGGCAGCAGCGCCGCCACCCCGGCGAGCGCGTCCGCCACCTCGTCGGCCCCGACGCGCGTCTGCCCCGGGCGTGTCCCCGCCAGGCCGAGGGCGCCCACCACGACGTCGGCCTGCCGGGCGAGCCGCAGGTCGACCTCGCGGGCGGCGTCGGCGCCGCCCCGGCCGGCCCAGAGGCTGGGGCGGTGGTTGGGGTCGTAGGAGACGGTGACGCCGTGGCGGCGGGCCGCCGCCATGGCCTCGTCGGCGACGTCCGGCGTGGTGTCGGACAGGCCCGCGAAGATGCCGCCGGTGTGGAACCAGCGCACCCCCGCCGAGAACACGGCGTCCCAGTCGACGTCGCCCTCACGCAGCTGGGAGACGGCGGTGTGGGCGCGGTCGCTGACGCCCAGCGCGCCGCGGATGCCGTAGCCGCGTTCGACGAAGTTGAGGCCGTTGCGGGCGCTGCGGCCGATGCCGTCGTCGGGCGCCCACCGGATCAGCGAGGTGTCGACGCCGCCCTGGAGGATCAGGTCCTCGACGAGCCGCCCCACCGCGTTGTCGGCGAGTGCGGTCACGACGGCCGTGCGCAGGCCGAAACAGCGCCGCAGCCCCCGGACGACGTTGTACTCGCCGCCTCCCTCCCAGACGTGGAACGTGCGGGCCGTGCTGATCCGGCCCTCGCCCGGGTCGAAACGCAGCATCACCTCGCCGAGGGCCACCACGTCGGTCACGTCGTGCTCCTCTCCACGGCGTCGGCCGTCAGCCGGCGGATCTCGTCGTAGTCGCCGCGCTCCAGGTGGGCGGCGGTGGCCATCCAGCTGCCGCCGACGGCGAGCACCGCGGGGTCGGCGAGGTAGGCCGCCATGCGCGAGGCGTCGATCCCGCCGGTCGGCACGAAGCGCGTCGAGGGGAAGGGCGCCGCGAGTGCTCGCAGGGCCCGCAGACCGCCGAGCGGCTCGGCGGGGAAGAGTTTGAGGGTGTCCAGGCCCGCCTTCAGCGCGCGCATCAGCTCGGTGGCGGTGGCGACGCCCGGCACGACCGGCACCCCCAGCTCGCGGCACTTGGCGACGACCTCCTCGTCGAACCCGGGTGAGACCACGAAGCGGGCCCCGGCGGCGACGGCCCGCTCCGCCTGCTCGGGCGTGAGCACCGTGCCGGCGCCGACGGCGAGGCCGCCGTGGGCGGCCATCTCCTTGAGCACCCGCTCGGCCCGCCGGGTGCGGAAGGTGACCTCGGCGCATCGCGCGCCGCCCGCGGCGAGCGCGTCGGCCAGCGGGCCGGCGGTCGCCGGGGACGGCACGGTCAGCACGGGCAGGAGGCGGGCTCCGGCCAGCACGCGGGCCAGGCCGGTGGTGAGGCCGTCGGTGGGGTGGGCGGTCATCGGCCGAGCCAGCCGCCGTCGACGGGCAGGACGATGCCGTGGACGTAGGCGGCGGCGTCGGAGGCGAGGAAGACCGTGGCGCCCGCGAGGTCGTCCGCGCTGCCCCACCGGCCGGCCGGGATGCGCTCCACGATGGCCCTGCTGCGCAGGGGGTCGTCCTGGAGGGCCTGGGTGTTGTCGGTGGCGATGTAGCCGGGGGCGATGGCGTTGACGTTCACGCCGTGCGGGGCCCACTCGTTGGCCAGCGCCTTGGTCAGCCCGGTGACGCCGTGCTTGGCGGCGGTGTAACCGGGCACGGTGATGCCGCCCTGGAAGCTGAGCAGCGACGCCGTGAAGATGATCTTCCCTTGGCCGCGGGCCGCCATCGCCGCGCCCACCGCCCGCGACAGGGCGAACTGCGCACTCAGGTTGACCTGCAACACCAACGCCCAGTCCGCGTCGCTGTGTCCGGCGGCCGGGGCGCGGCGGATCGTGCCCGCGTTGTTGACCAGGATGTCCACCGGGCGTTCCCGTCCCGCGAGGTCCGCGCCCAGCGCGCGGACGGCTTCGGGATCGGCGAAGTCGGTGCGGATCGCCTCGAAGGTGCGGCCCGTGGCCAGGACGTCCTTCTCCACCGCGCTGCCGCTCTCCTCCAGGGAGGCGCTGACGCCGATGACGTCCGCGCCGGCCTCGGCGAGGGCGCGCGCCATGGCCCGGCCGATGCCGCGCCGGGCGCCGGTGACGACGGCGAGCCTGCCGGTGAGGTCGAAGGCGTTCACTGGACGGCTCCCTGGGTGTCGTCGGTGCAGTCCACGAGAATCTTCATCACGTCGCCGCCGCCCTCCAGCGCCTCGAACGCGGCGGGCGCCTGCGTGAGCGGGACGACCTTGCTGATCAGCCGCCCGGCCGGGATCGTCCCCTCCGCGACCAGGGCCACCGCCCGCTCGAAGTCGCCACGCTCGTACAACCGAGCGCCCACCAAGGTCAGTTCGCGCCAGAAGAAACGGTGCAGGTTCACCTCCCGCGGACGCGGGTGGATGGCCACCAGACACAACCGGCCACGCACGCCGAGGACCTCGACGGCCGTGTCCATGCCGCCCGCCGCACCCGACACCTCGAAAGCGACCTGCGCCCCCGCGTCCCCCGTCCACTGCCGCACCAGCGCCGGCACGTCCTCGACGGCCGGATCCCACGCCGTCAGCCCCAACTCCTCGGCCAGCAGACGGCGATGGGCGCTCAGCTCCACCACCCGTACCTGCGCGCCCGCCGCCCGCGCGACCAGCGCGATCAGCATGCCCACCGGGCCGCCGCCCACCACCACGACCTTCTCGCCCTCGCGCACCCCGGCGCGGCCCACGTCGTGCACCGCGACCGCGGTGGGCTCGACGAGCGCGGCCCGGTCCAGAGCGAGCGAGCCGGGCAGCCTGATCAGCGTCGAGGCGGGCACCGTCCAGCGCTGCTGCATCGCACCCGGGGAGTCGATGCCGATGAAGTCCAGGTGCTGGCAGACGTGCTGGTGCCCGGCCCGGCAGGCGGGACAGGAGCCGTCCCAGCGCAGCGGCATCACGGTCACCGCGTCGCCGGGCGCCCAGTCCTCCACGCCCGGACCCACCCGCACGATCCGGCCCGACATCTCATGCCCCAGAACGGCGGGAGTCGCCACCCGGGCGTCCATGTCACCGTGGAAGATATGCAGATCGGTGCCGCAGATGCCCACGTAGGCGGGGGCCAGCTCCACCTCGCCCCGGCCCGGGGCGGGGGGATCGACGACCGCGGTGTCCAGAGTGCGGGCGGCCTTGTAACGGACGGCGAGTGTCATCGTTTCGTCAGGGTCCCTTCAGCGCGGACGCCGATGGTCAGCAGCAGGTTGGCGTAGGTACGGGTGTCGGCGGTGACGATGGCCAGCGCCAGGTCGGGCGAGCGGGCGGCGTCGTAGAACGCGAAGCGCCCGAGCGTGTCGACCGGGAGGGGCGCCAGCATCGAGCGGTACTCGGCGATGGCGGGCGGCTCCGGTTCGCCCTCGGGCGGCACCATCACGTGGGCCGCCTCCACGGGCAGGGCGCGCAGCAGGACGTCGAGCACGGTCGTGACGTCCAGCAGGCCGGGGGCCAGGTTGAGGTGGACGGTGCGCGCGCGCTCGCCGGTGGCGGTGCTCGCGGGGTAGTGGCCGTCGGCGAGCAGCACCCGGGCGCCGTGGCCGGCGCCGGCCAGGGATTCGAGGATCCCGGGGTGCAGGAGTTCCGTCAGGAGCACGGCGTCGCATCCTTCGTCGTGTCGGGGGTCAGGCGGTAGAAGGCGGTCGCGGTGCCGGCGAGCACCGCGTGGATCTCGGCGCCGGAGCAGCCGTCCAGCAGTTCCTCGACGGTGGCGGCCCAGCGGTTCCAGCCGCCCGCGAGGTTCGCGACCGGCCAGTCGGAGCCGAACATCAGCCGGTCGGGGCCGAACGCGGAGAGCAGGACGTCCCACACCGGGCGGATGTCGTCGACGGTCCACTTCCCGTGGTCCGCCTCGGTGATCAGCCCCGACACCTTGCAGACCACCTGCGGGTGCGCGGCCAGCAGACGCAACCGGCTTGCCCAGTCGGCCAGTTCACCGTCGGCGATCGGCGGCTTGCCGGCGTGGTCGAGCACCTGGGGCAGGCCGGGGAAGCGTTCGGCCAGCCGGGTCGCCTGGTCGAGCCGGTGGCTGCGGACCAGCACGTCGTGTCCGAGTCCGCGCTCGCCGACCGCTCTCAACCCCCTTTCGACGTCCGGACGTTGGAGCCAGTGCGGATCCGACTCGCCCTGCACGACGTGGCGTACGGCCCGCAGGTACCGGCCACCGGGCCCGCTCCGCAGGCCGTCGAGCACGTCGCCGACCGCGGGGGACGTCAGGTCCGCCCAGCCGACGACGGCGCCGATGAGCGGGTCGCCGTCGGCCAGAGCGAGGAGGTCGCGGGTCTCGGGCACGGACGCGATGCACTGGACGACCACCGTGCTCGTCAGTCGCCGTCCGGTGATCGGCCGGGTCGCGGCCGACAGCAGGTCCTGCGGACCGAAGGTGCGGCGGATCGGCTCGTGGCCGGGCGCCTCCAGCCAGGGCTGCGGCCGGACGTCCAGGTCCCACACATGGTGGTGGGCGTCGACGAGGGCCCGGGAGTCACACACGGGCTGCCCAGACGGGGCCGTCGGGGTACGTGTACTCCTTGAGGGACTCGGGGTGCATCTGCGCGCTCAGCCCCGGGAGCGTCGGCGCCAGGTAGTGCCCTTCGACGATGCGGACGGGGTCGACGAAGTGCTCGTGCAGGTGGTCGACGTACTCGATGACACGGTCCTCGGTGGTGCCGGAGACGGCGACGTAGTCGAACATCGACAGGTGCTGCACCATCTCGCACAGACCCACACCGCCCGCGTGCGGGCAGACCGGCACGCCGAACTTCGCGGCGAGCAGCAGGATCGCGATGTTCTCGTTGACGCCGCCGACCCGGGCGGAGTCGATCTGCACGATGTCCACCGCACCGGCCTGGAGGAGCTGCTTGAAGACGACCCGGTTGGCGATGTGCTCGCCGGTGGCGACCTTGATGGGGCCGACCCCCTTGCGCACGGCGGCGTGGCCGAGGATGTCGTCGGGCGAGGTGGGTTCCTCGATCCAGTAGGGCTGGTAGGGGGCCAGGGCGCTCATCCAGTCGATCGCGACCTGGACGTCCCATCGCTGGTTGGCGTCCACGGCGATGCGTATGCCGTCGCCGACGGTCTCGCGGGCAGTGCGCATGCGCCGTATGTCGTCCTCCAGGTCGGCGCCGACCTTCAGCTTGATCTGGGTGAAGCCGTCGGCGACGGCCTCGCGGGCGAGGCGGGCCAGCTTCTCGTCCGAGTAACCGAGCCAGCCGGGGGTGGTGGTGTAGGCGGGGTAGCCCTGGTCCAGCAGGTGGTCGATGCGCTGCCGGCGGCCCGGCTCGGCCCGGCGCAGGATCTGCAGGGCGTCCTCGGGGGTGAGGGCGTCGCTGAGCCAGCGGAAGTCGACCTGGGAGACCAGGTCCTCGGGTGACATCTCGCCGAGGAAGCGCCACACGGGCTTGCCCGCCCGCTTGGCGGCCAGGTCCCAGGCGGCGTTGACGACGGCGCCGGTGGCCATGTGGATGGCGCCCTTCTCCGGTCCCAGCCAGCGCAGCTGGGGGTCGTGGACGAGGGAGCGGGAGAACCCGCCGAGGTCGGCGCAGACCTCGTCGACGGACCGGCCCACCACGTGCGGGGCCAGGGCCGCTATGGCGGCGGCCTGGACGTCGTTGCCGCGGCCGGTGGTGAAGGCCAGGGCGTGGCCCTCGAGTCCGTCGCCCGCGTCGGTGCGCAGGACGACGTAGGCGGCGGAGTAGTCGGGCTCGGGGTTCATCGCGTCCGACCCGTCCAGGTGCTCGGACGTCGGGAAACGCACGTCCAGCACGTCCAGGGCGGTGATGCGGGAGGGAGCCGGGGAGGGCGACGGGGCGGGTGGCATGGCGGCAACTCCTGTGAGGTGCAGGGGCGATACGGCCCGGTGCGACGGGACGGGGGGCGGCGCAGGGTGTCGGGCGGCCCGGACGGCGGCCCGGTTCAGTCCTGGACCTTGCCGCCCGTGATGCGCGAGATGGTCAGCGCGACCAGGATGATCAGGCCGTTGAGGGCGCCGATCCACTGGGCGGGGACGCCGCCGAGCGTGAGCACGTTCTGGATCATGAACAGCAGGAGGATGCCGCTGAACGCGCCGAACATGGTGCCTTTGCCGCCGTTGAGGCTGATGCCTCCGATGACGGCGGCGGCGAAGACGGTGAAGATGTAGCCGTTGCCCTGCGCCGAGGCGACGGAGGCCAGACGTCCGGAGAGCAGCAGTCCGGCGAGGGCGGCGAGCACGCTGCCGGTGACGATGACGATCCACAGCACGCGGTCGGTGCGGATGCCTGCGGCCTTCGCGGCGTCGACGTTGCCGCCGATGGCGTACAGCGAGCGCCCGAAGCTGGTCCAGCCGAGCACCACGATGGCGACGGCGAACAGCGCCAGGCAGATCCAGATGGAGGCGGGCATGCCGAACCACTGGGCGGTGCCGAGGTAGAGCATCGACTGCGGCAGCTGGAAGAAGGTCTGGCCGCCGGAGATGCCGGTGAGGACGCCGCGCAGCACGATCAGCATGCCGAGGGTGACGATGAACCCGTTGAGGCCGAAGCGGATGATCAGCAGGGCGTTGATCACGCCGACGAGGGCGCCGACGGCGAGGGTGACGAGGATGGCGAACGCGCCGGGGAGCAGTCCGAGTCCGTGGCCGGCGCCGACGGGCACCACCAGCCAGGCCGCGACGCCGGGTGCGAGTCCCATGGTGGACTCCAGCGACAGGTCCATCTTCTTGACGATCAGGATCATCGTCTGGGCGAGGACCAGCAGGGCCATCTCGGACATGGTCTGCAGGACGTTGATGAGGTTGTCGGCCTGCAGGAAGACCGGGTTGACGATCTGTCCGACGATCGCGATGACCACGATGGCGGGGACGAGCGCGAGGTCGCGCAGCCGGGCCAGGGGTATCCGGCCGCCGAGCAGCGCGGTCCGCTTCGCTCGGGCTTCCGGGGCCTTGGCCGCGGCGGTGTCAGCGAGGACGGTTTCAGGCATCGAGGTCCACTCCTTCCATCGCGGCCACGAGGTCGTGGTCGTGCCAGCCGCGGGCGATCTCTGAGGTCACACGGCCCTGGAACATCACCAGGACCCGGTCGCACATGCGCAGGTCGTCGAGTTCGTCGGAGGCGATGAGCACTCCGGTGCCGGTCCGCGCGGTCTCCTCGACCTTGCCGAGGAGGAACTCCTTGGAGCGCACGTCCACGCCCGCGGTCGGGTTGATCAGGACCAGCAGTCGGGGGTCGTCGGCCAGGGCGCGGGCCATGACGACCTTCTGCTGGTTGCCTCCGGACAGGGAGGAGACGGGCAGTTCCGGACCGGGAGTCTTGATCGCGAGGTTCTCGATCATGGCCTCGGCGAGCCGGTCGCGCCGGCCACCGCTCAGGAACCCGTAGGGGCCAAGCCGTTTCGGAACGGACAGGGTGGCGTTGTCCGCGATCGACATGCCGGGGACGAAGCCCTGGTGGTGGCGGTCCTGCGGGACGAATCCGGCGCCGGCGGCGAGCGCCGCGGGCACGCTGCCCGGCCGGGGGGTGTTCCCTGCGATCTCCACGCCGCCCGCAACCGCCGCCCGCAGCCCGACCACGGTCTCGGCGACCTCGGTGCGCCCGCTGCCGGCGGCGCCCGCGAGGCCGACGATCTCGCCGGCCCCCACCTGGAAGCTGACGTCGTCGTACCCGTCGCCGCGCAGCGTACGGACGTTCAGCGCGGCCGTGGCGCCCGGGTCGAGGGTGCCGGCCCGTTGCTCGCGCCGGTCGGCCGCCGCCTCACCGGTCATCGCGGCGACCAGCTCGGTGCGGGGGAGCTCTGCGACCGGCGCGGTCAGGATGTGCCGGGCGTCGCGGAACACCGTCACCATGTCGCAGATCTCGTAGACCTCCTGGAGGTGGTGGCTGATGAACAGGAAGGTCACGCCCTGGCGTTGCAGGTCGCGGATGCGGTCGAAGAGACGGTTGATGGCCGCCCCGTCGAGCTGGGCGGTCGGCTCGTCGAGGATGATGAACCGCGCGCCGAAGGACAGCGCGCGGGCGATCTCGACGAACTGTCGCTGCTCGACGCTCAGATCGGCCGCCGGGGTGTTCGGGTCGACGTCCACCGACCAGGTCGACAGCAGGTCCTGTGCGCGGCGGCGGGTGGCATGCCAGCTGATGAGGCGGCCGGCTCCGCGGTCGTGCCGGTTCAGGAAGAGGTTCTCGGCGACGGTCAGTGCGGGGATGATCGTCGACTTCTGGTAGACGCAGGCCACGCGTTGCCGCCAGGCGTCGCGGTCGCTGAGCCGGGGCGCCGGCCCGCCGCCGAAGGTCACCGTCCCCTCGTCGGCGGCCTGAAGGCCGGTGAGGACGGACACCAGCGTCGACTTGCCGGCTCCGTTGCGGCCGACGAGGGCGTGGGTCTCGCCGGGCCTGATGGTGATCCGGGCGCCGTTCAGGGCGACCGTCGGACCGAATCGCTTGACTATGCCCGTCGCTTCGACGACGGGCGGGTCCACGGGCACCCGTCCGCCGTCCGCCGGGGCGGGCACGGGGGTGACTGCTCGCTCCCCTTCGCTCATCTCAACCGCCTTGTTCTCGTGAGCCGTTGCCATTACCGGTGAGAAGGCCGCGGGAATCAGCCGAGGTTGTTGCCCCACAGCGACTTGTCGTCGCTCTTCACGCTGGGCACACCGCCGTAGGTGCCGCCGTCGGCGGTGACGAGCGGGGCGGAGAGCTGGTCCTCGAGGACGCCGTCGCGGACCTGGATGATGGTGCTGTCGTGGTCGGTCTTGCCGGGCTTGAACGTCTTTCCGTCGATCGCGGCCTTGAGGTAGTACAGGGCGTACTTGGCGTAGAGGTCGGCCGGCTGGGAGACCGTGGCGTCGATCTTGCCCGCGGCGATGGACTTGAGCTCCTCGGGGATGCCGTCGTTGGACACGACGAAGACGTGCTTCTCGTCCTTCGGGTCGACCAGCAAGCCCTTCTGCTTGAGGACTTGGAGCGTCCCGGACAGGGCGAAGCTGGCCTCCATGTAGACGCCCTTGATGTCCGGGTTGGCGGTCAGGTCCGTCTGCAGCTTCTGGGCGGCGACGGCGCCGTCCCAGTTGGTGGCCTCGCCGAACACCTTGATGTCCGGGTAGTTCTTCTTCATGCAGTCGTTGAACGCCTGGGTGCGGTCACGGCCGTTGATGGAGTCCAGGCCGCCCTCCAGCATGACGACCTTGCCCTTGCCGCCGAGCTTGGTGCCGAGGTACTGGCACGCCTTCTCGCCGTAGGCGCGGTTGTCGGCGCGCACGACCATGAAGACGTTGCCGGTGTCGGGACGGGTGTCGACGGTGACGACCGGGATCTTCTTCGCCTCCAGCTGCGCGAGGGTGGGGGCGATGGCGGCGGTGTCCTGCGGGGCCATCGCGAATCCCTTGACGCCCTGGCTGATCAGCGTCTGCGCGTTGGCCGTGAGCTTGGCGACGTCGTTCTGGGAGTTGGTGGTCTTCAGGCTCAGACCCAGCTCCTTGCCGTACTGGGGCGTGTACTTGATGTAGGAGTTCCAGAAGTCGGTGTCGGAGCGGGGGTAGTCGACGCCGACCAGCGGCTCGTCGCTCGACGACGCCGAACTGGTGGAACCGCTTCCGCACGCGGTGAGCAGAGCCAGTGCGGAAAGGGCGGAGACGGCTGAACAGAGGGTGGTTCTGACTCTCATCGGTGCTTCCTCGCGCCGGTCCCGTAGCGGGAGATGTTTCGCCTCGACGACATCTGCGTGTCACCGCGGACTAGAGATGGGATGTTTATAGAGGCGTGCCCGGCGCGTTGTCCATACCCTCGCTCGAATCTCAGGAAAAGAGCAGCTCACGATCGACCCTAAGGGCGGAGCGGCGCCGCTTCAGAGAAAGATCCATCCCATCAATCAACATCACGTGCCGGCCCAGCCCGATCAGGAAGCACCACCAGACATTCCATGTTTACCTGGTGACAATAGAGCGCAAATCCCCCTAAAGCGGCCAAGTCGCCTTATTGAACGGGCACTTTCATCCCTGCACACTGGTTGACAGCGCCAGGAGGCATGGCGGACCTTCATGCGTGACAACCGGCGCTCTGTGCACAGCAGCCACGCCGGCCCGTCTCCCCCGCATCCTCCCCAGCCCCCTCTGCACCAGGGATGTCTCCATGTCGAGTTCGATCAACAGACGCCACTTCCTGGCCGGCGCCACCTGCGTGGCAGCGGCGGCCGTCGCCGGAGGCCTGTTCGGCGCCGGCAGCGCACAGGCGGCGCCCGGCACGTACACCCCCGACTGGAACTCGGTCGACCAGCACCCGCCGGCCCCGGAGTGGTTCCAGGACGCGAAGTTCGGGATCTACTTCCACTGGGGTGTCTTCAGCGTGCCGGCCTTCGGCAACGAGTGGTACCCGCGCACGATGTACCAGGCCGGCGACAGCGTCAACCAGCACCACATCGCGACCTACGGCCAGCCCTCGGCATGGCCGTACCACAACTTCATCAACGGCGCCCAGGACCTGGCGGGCAACTTCGTGAAGTTCGCGCCGAAGCTGAAGTCGGCCGGCGGGAAGTTCGACCCCGACGAGTGGGTGCAGCTGTTCGTCGACGCCGGCGCGAAGTTCGCCGGCCCCGTGGCCGAGCACCACGACGGCTTCTCCATGTGGGACAGCCAGGTCAACGAGTGGAACTCGGTGGACAAGGGCCCCGGGCTGAACCTGCTGCAGCTGTTCTCCACGGCCATCCGCGCCAAGGGCCTCAAGCTGCTGGTGGCCATGCACCACGCGTACCACTACAACGGCTTCTACGAGTACGCCCCCGCCCAGACGGACCCCAGCCTCAAGAAGCTCTACGGCCAGCTGGGCGCGGCCGCGGAGAACCAGCTCTGGTACGACAAGCTCAAGGAGGTCATCGACCGGGCCCAGCCCGACATCCTCTGGCAGGACTTCAAGCTGGACGCCGTCGACGAGACGCAGCGCCTGAAATTCCTGTCGTACTACTACAACCAGGCCAACAGCTGGGGCCGTGAGGTCGTCGCCACCTACAAGGACGGCATGAACGGCAAGGGGGAGGTCTTCGACTACGAGCGCGGCGGCCCGGGCGACCTCACCACGCCGTACTGGCTCACCGACGACAGCATCTCCAGCAGCAGCTGGTGCTACACGCAGGGCATCGGTTACTACACCATCCAGCAGATGCTGCACTCGTTCATCGACCGGGTCAGCAAGAACGGCAACATGCTGCTGAACATCGCGCCGATGGCCGACGGCACCATCCCCCAGGCGCAGAAGGACATCCTGCTCGGCATCGGGGACCACCTCAAGCGCTTCGGCGAATCGGTGTACGCCACCCGCGCCTGGACGGTGTACGGCGAGGGCCCGACGAAGATGGGCGGCGGCGCGTTCACCACCCCGCACGCCGGCACCGCGCAGGACATCCGCTTCACCCGCGACAAGGCCGGCAACGTCCTGTACGCCACCGTCCTGGGCTGGCCGGGCAGCTCGCTGACGATCAAGACCCTGAGCTCGGACCGGATCAACCTCTCCTCGCTGGCCTCGGTGAAGCTCCTCGGCTCCACCGCCGGGACCTACACGGACCTGCCCACGCCGGCCCAGAACTCCTCCGGCCTCACGGTCACCCTGCCGTCCTCGGCGCCGTACGGCGCGAACGCCTACGTCCTGAAGCTCACGTTCTCCGGCACGATTCCGGGCCTGCTGCCGCCGTCCGGCGTCATCGCCTTCCAGGACGTCAACTACACAGGCGGCTCCGCCTCGTTCGCCCTCGGCGACTACACCGCGGCGGACCTGACCGCGGCCGGCCTGGGCGCACGCACGGTCTCGTCCCTCCGGCCCGCCCCCGGCTACCAGGTGGTCGGCTACTCCGGAGACGACTTCACGGGCGCCTCCTGGACCTTCACGGCCGACAGCCCCGACCTCAGGACCACCGGCAACAACGACCAGATCACCTCACTGAGGGTCCAGTTCAACCCGGCCGCGTACTTCCGGATCACCAACGTCACCGACGGCCTCGCCCTCGACAGCGGCGGCAACGTCGCCTCCGGGTCCCACCTCAAGCAATGGACCTGGGACACCAGCACCAACCTGCAGTGGCGCGCGGAGCCCGTCGCGGGCGGCTACTACCGGCTGGTCAACCGCACGAACGGCATGGTCGCCGACGGCTGGGGCGACATCAGCGGCTCCGCCGCCCGACAGGCTCCGTGGAGCAGCGGCAACAACAACCAGCAGTGGACGATCACCCACCGCGGCGACGGCCGCTTCTCGATCGCCAACCGCGCCACCGGTCTGGTCCTGGACGGCGGCGGCAACGTCTCCTCGGGCTCCGTCACCAAGCAGTGGACCTACGGCAGCAGCACCAACCTGCTGTGGACCTTCACGGCCGTCTGATCCCCCACCGTGCGAGCGGCCGCGGCGGTGCTTCCTCCGGCGCGAGGCGTACCAGCGGTCGGGGTTGGCGGAGCGCGACAGCGCCGCTCCGCCACCCGGCGGCCCCGGACGGACCGGCCGGAGCGCCGGGGAACAGGGGCCGATCTAGGCTGGAGAGAGCCGCTGGAAACCAGCCCTGGCGGACACCGCTGTCCGGACGGAGGCGTGGCACGTGGAGAAGGCCGGCAAGGACGCCCCCACTGCCGCTGTCGTGGTGGACCCGGACGGCTTGGTGAGCGGCTGGAGCGAGGGAGGGCGGCTGCTGCTGGGCTGGACGTCCGCAGACGTCCTCGGACGGCCCGTGACCGATCTCGTGGCCGATCCCCCACCACCCGGCTTCCCGGAGGGCCACGGCGCCGCCACCGACGATCCGGGGTTCATGGCGCTGCACCACCGGGACGGGTCCACGGTGAACGCCGTGGTGACGGTGCACCCGCTCGTCGGCTCCGACGGACGCGCCGAGGGCCGGGTGATGACCGTGCAGCGCTGGGACCGCCGACCGGTGATCGCCGACCGGGCCTTCGAGCAGTGCCCCTTCGCGCTGGGCGTCTACGACCCCGAGCTGCGGTTCCTGTGGGTCAACGCCTCCGCGTGCCGGGTGATGGCGCACGACGAGGAGCAGGTGCTCGGCGAGAAGTACCGCGAGCTGTTCCCCGAGCTGGACGACAAGGCGTACACCGACCGGCTCTCCGAGGTGGCGAGGACGGGCGAGCCCGCGCGCCTCATCACCGTCTTCCGTCCGCTGGGCAGTGACTACGCCAACGCCTGGGCCACCAGCATGTGGCCCGTCCGCGATGCCGAGGGCAGGGTCCGCGCCGTCGCCAACTGGGGATTCGACATGAGCGCCGAATACTGGGCCCGGCAGCGCCTGCTCATCCTCAACAAGGCCGGCGGCGGCATCGGCCGGACGCTCGACGTGGTCGGCACCGCCCGGGAACTGGCCAGGACCTCCGTGCCGGTGTTCGCCGACCTGGTCACGGTGGATCTCTTCGACGAGGTGCTGGGCGGAGAGGAACCGCCCTCTCCACCGGCGATCGCCCACGGCCAGACCGTCACGCTCAGCCGCGCCGCCCGGCGCTGCGTGGCGGTGGACTCCGGGCCGCCGCCTGCCGGGCGCCCCCAGCGGATCGGCCATGCCCCCGACTCCGTCGCCACCCGCAGCATGGCCACGGGCACCTCCACCGTCGAGCTCGCCGCCGAGCCCGGCCCCGGCGGTGAATGGGCGTTCGGGCCCGGGCTCGCCGCCGACCCGGCGCACTGGCCGCCGGGCAACCCGTTGATCGACGAGTCCATCGCCGCGGACGGACTGACCGGCCGGATCACCGTGCCGCTCCGGGCGCGCGGCGCGCTGCTGGGCGTCGTCACCTTCGCCCGCAGCGACCGGCCGGAGGCGTTCACCGCCGACGACCTGATCCTCGCCGAGGAGCTGACCGCCAAGGCGGCCGTCGCCATCGACAACGCCCGCCGGTACGCGCGCGAGCGCGCCACCGCGCTGACCCTGCAGCGCAGCCTGCTGCCCCAGCGGCTGCCGAGCCAGGAGGCCGTCGAGGTGGCGTCGCGCTACCTCCCCGCCGGGACGGGCGCGGAAGTGGGCGGCGACTGGTTCGACGTCATCCCGCTGTCCGGCGCCCGGGTCGCGCTGGTCGTCGGCGACGTCGTCGGCCACGGCCTGCACGCCTCGGCCAGCATGGGCCGGCTGCGCACGGCCGTGCGCACCCTCGCCGACGTGGACCTGCCGCCGGACGAACTGCTCACGCACCTGGACGACCTGGTCCTTCACCTCGCCGGCGACCTCCAGCCCGACAGCCACTTCCAGCCGACCGGCGAGTCCGGCGCCACGTGTCTGTACACGGTCTACGACCCCGTCTCCCGCCGCTTCACCCTGGCGAGCGCCGGCCATCCGCTGCCGCTGGTCATCGCCCCGGGCGGCGCCACGACCCCGGTGACCGCACAGCCGGGACCACCGCTCGGCATCGGTGGGCTGCCGTTCGAGGCGACCGAGCTCGAACTGCCCGAGGGCAGCCTGCTCACCCTCTACACGGACGGGCTGGTGGAGAGCCGCGAGCTCGATGCCGGCCACAGGATCGGGGAACTGCTGCGGGGCCTGAACCACACGGCCACCTCGTTGGAGGAGCTGTGCGACACGGTGATGGACGCCGTACTCCCCGAACGCCGCACCGACGACGCGGCGCTGCTGCTCGCCCGCACTCGCGCGCTGCATCCCGACCACGTCGCGGGCTGGGACGTCGAACCGGACTTCGCACAGGTGCCGCGGGTGAGGAAGCTCGCCGTCGACCAGGTGGAGGCGTGGGGCCTGCAGGAGGCGGCGTTCGTCACCGAACTGGTCGTCAGCGAGCTGGTCACCAACGCCATCCGATACGGCGAGCCCCCGATCCGGCTCCGGCTCATTCGCGACACCGCCCTGATCTGCGAGGTGTCCGACGCCAGCAGCACCGCGCCGCACCTGCGCAGGGCCCGCGCCTTCGACGAGGGCGGCCGGGGCCTGCTGCTCGTCGCCCAGCTCACCCAGGGCTGGGGCACCCGGCACAACGCCGACGGCAAGACCATCTGGTGCGCGCAGACCCTCCCCCGGACCCAGCCGCGCTGAGCACCGGGCCGGGCGGACCCGTCCCGCATCCGACCGAGAAAGTCAGCGCTGGCCGGCGGGCCTGCCCGGAACGTCGCCGCGGCTGCCCTCGCAGGAGTAGACGATCTCGACCGAACCGCCCGGCAGGGCACGCTCGCGCCGGAAGGTCAGTCCGGTGTCGGCACCGAGCACGGGGGTCAGTTGTGTCCCGCCGCCGAACAGCATCGGCAGGACGACCAGTTCGAGGGTGTCGAGGGCGCCGAGGGCGTGGAACGTGCCGATCGTCCTGGGGCCTCCGACGAGGTGCACGTCGCCGCCGCGGTTGGCCGAGCGGAGCTTCTCGAGCGGCCGCACCGGGTCACCGTCGGTGGTGACGTGCTCCGGGGTGCCGGCGGGGCGATGGGAACCGAGGACGAACACGTCGAGGTCCGGCCATGGCCAGCGGTTGTTGGTCAGCGCGGGCTCGAAGGTGGTGCGGCCCATCAGCGCCCCCTCGCAGCCTGCGAGGAACTGCCGGATGCCGTGGCTTTCACCGGAGTCGAACGCGGGGTCGGCCGTCAGGGCGGGCCACCCGTTCGGCGTGGTGACGTAACCGTCGGCGCTCATGCTCATACGGGCGCGGATCTGCCTGCTTCCTCCTTGGGCCGGGGTCGGGCAGGTGCGAGGAGAGACCGGGGACGGCGGCGAAACTCATCGGCGTCGGGCTTCGGCAGCCGCGTGAGCGTCGTCCGCCAGGCGTCGCAGGTGTGCACCGGTGTCCGGACACCGGTTTTCCTCGGCCACCGCTCGGGCCGTCCGCGGCAAGCCGCGGCTTGCCGCGCCGGAGGCTGGCACGATCAGGTACCTGATAGGTACCCTGCTGGTATGCCATCACTGAATGTGACCTTCACCGAAGAGGAAATGGAAGGCGTGCGTACCGCTGCCGCGGCCGAGGGCAAGAGCCTGAAGCAGTACATGCACGACCTCGGTGTCCGCGAGATGCGCCGCAAGCAGTTCGTCGCCGGCGCCGCCTCGTGGGCCGAGAGGCTCCGGGCAGAGTTCGACGAGGCGTTCCCCGACGAGGTCCCGCCGTCGCAGCGCGGCCGGGGAGCTGCTGCCGCCTGATGAGCGAGATCCTCTACATCGACGTCCCCTGGCTCCTGGACGTCCAGGAGGCCGCCCTCGGCAACGACGACGTGTCCGTCACCGACTACTCGGCGCTGGTGGCGGCCGTCGCACGGCACAGGACGCGTATGCCGACGCTCGCGGCCTCCGATCCCGACGTCGCATGGCGCGCGGCCGCCCTTCTGCACACCGTCGTGCGCCTGGAGCCGTTGCCGCACCGCAACAGCCTCTTCGCCGCGTTCGTCGCGGGCCAGTACATGGACCAGTCGGGGGAAGGGATCGATCCGCCCTACGGCGGCTTCTCGGACCTGGTCAGGAAGATCCGCGAGGCCCGCCTGACGATCTACGCCGTCGCGGACGTCCTGCGCTCCTGGAGAGTCTGACGCCGCCGGTCCGCCCGGGGCCCGGACGCGTCAGGGCCCCCGAAGCGGCGCCGCAGACCGCGGCGCGCCCCCTCGGAGCGCAGGACGGATCCGACGGCGATCACGACGGCCGCGCTGCCGTAGGCCCATGCCTGGAGGGGGAAGCCGGGCAGCAGGCGGCCGCCGATGTACAGGGCGGTGCCGGCGAGGGTGACGGTCAGCCATTCCCAGCGTCCGTCCATGGCCACGAGGGCGACCACCAGCAGGGAGTACCAGGGGTAGCTCGGCGAGAAGAGGAGCAGGGCGGTGCCGACGACCAGAAGGGCGCCGCGCCAGGGGCGGGCCGGGTCTCCCCGCCACCACACGTACAGCACGGTCAGGCCCAGCAGCAGCGCCGCGGCCACGCCCGCGGCGGTGTCGGGCAACAGGAGCCTCAGCAGGGCGAAGCGGCGTACGTGGCCGGGTTCGTAGCCCTCCTCGTGGAGGTAGCCGGGAAGGTAGCCCAGGACGCCCGCGCCGGAACTCACGACGTAGGGCAGGTAGGCGAGCCCCACCGCGGCGACGGCCGCCGCGGCGACCAGGAGAACGCGCAGCGGACCGCGCTGCCCGGACAGTGCGCCGGGGAGAACGAGGACCGGCAGGAGCTTGACGGCGATCGCGGCGCCGAGCAGCGCGCCCCGGCGGGTCCCGGCGGTGGCGGTGCCGAGGGCGAGCACGACGAACAGGACGCCCAGGGTGTCGATATGGGCGTTGTTGACGGCTTCCAGGGCGACGGCGGGGCACCATGCCCACAGCGCGGCCCGGGCCGGGGCCCGCCGCGGGTCGCCGCGGCGGCGCAGGACGGCCAGCAGGGCGAGGGTCGTGCCGAAGGCCAGGACCGCTCCGCCGGCCTGGAGCGGCTTGTGGCGGCTGCCGGGAGGGGAGAGGGTGTGCACCGCGAAGAACCAGCCCTCGGCCACGGGCGGGTAGATCGTGGGGACGGCGGGCCGGTTGATGCGCACGCAGAGGCCCTTGGCCGTGTGGGTCAGTCCCCATCCCTCGCAGGCGGTCCGGGTGGGGAACAGCCAGTCGTCGCGCAGGGGGGCGAGTTCCGGTGCGGCCGGCGGGTGGGCGTAGGGAGAGATTCCGGCGGCCTGGACCCGGCCGTCCCAGGCGTAGCGGTACATGTCGTTGCTGGTGCGGGGCTGTGCGGTGAGTCCGGCCAGGGCTATCGCGGCCGAGCCGGCGAGGACGAGGACGGTCGCGGCGCGGGCCGGGACCTTGCGCACGGTCCACACGGCTGCGGCGAACAGCGTCCAGGCGAGGGCGTATCCGCCGAGCAGGCGGCCGGGGGTGCTCTCGTGGTCGCCCTCGTGCAGGGTGCCGGCGATGACGCCGGCGACGGCGAGGAGAAGGGCCGCGGTCACCGCGACACGGGTCCGGGCGGCCCGTGGGGTGGCCGGTGCGGCGGGACCCGGGGACGCCGGCGGGGCGGGGTGAGCGGGATCCCGCAGGCGCGGGCCGGTGGTTGTCATGGGTGGCTCGTTCCTCCGCGGCGCATGGGATGGACGGCGTCGGTCCGCGCGGTCGGGCGGTGGAGTTCGAGGAAGACGCGATCGCCGCTCGTCCACCGGCCGGTGAGGATCCAGCCGGTCGCGTCGGCGGCGTGCAGCAGGGCGGTGGCGCCGACCCGGGCCCACGGAAAGGGGCGTCCGTGGCGGCCGTCGGCGTCCTCGACGCGGACGGTGAGGCGTTCGTCCACGTCGTGCGGGGCCGCTTCGGCCAGCAGGCGCCCGCCGGGGCGGAGCAGTCGGTGCAGGCGGGCCAGCAGCGCCGCCGGGTCGCCGCCGATGCCGATGTTGCCGTCCATCAGCAGCACCGTGCCCCAGCGGCCCTCCCGGGGCAGCCGGTCGAAGACGGACCGGCGCAGGGCGGTCCCGCCCTGTCGCCGGGTGAGGGCGACGGCGGCGGGGCTGACGTCCACGCCGAGCACGGTCGTGCCACGGGCGGACAGTGCGGCGACCAGCCGTCCGGGACCGCACCCGACGTCGAGGACGGGCCCGGTGCAGCGGTGCAGCACGTCGGTGTCGGCGGCGTCGGGCGGGGCGCAGTAGCGCTCCACGTCCAGGGGCAGCAGCTCGGACGCCCCTGCGGGAGGCGTCGTCATGCGGCGCAGGTACAGGGGGCCGCGGCCCAGCCGCACGGCACGCCCGTAGGGGTCGTCCGTCCAGGGCTCCCCCGGCTCGGCGGGCGCATACCGGTCGGCGCGCCGCCCGCCCGCCGGGAGCGGGGACGAAAGCGTCACCTGGAGGTGGTCTTCTGGGGGCGGTGTCCGCTCGCCGGCCTCGGTCCGGGCGGTGACGGCGGTGCGCGCGTCCTGCGCGAGGCCGCTCAACGGACGGCCTGCGCGAGCGAGGCCATGGCGGCGGCGAAGCGGGAGCGGGGCGGGCAGCAGGCGGCCACCGACGCGGCGTCGGCCGCGGTGTCCACGTCGCGCAGCGTCGGCAGTCGCCCGATGCTCAGGCCCGCGTCGACGAGCCTGCGGCGCTGGACGGCTCCGGTGCGGTCGGTGGACATCGTCACGCCCCTGACGAGGGCCCCGGCGCGGGCCGGTTCGGCGAAGCCCAGGGCCCAGAAGCCGCCGTCGGCGGCGGGGCCGAACCAGGCGTCGTGCCCGTCGCGGCCGACCTGGGCCAGCAGGTCCGGGGTGAGCTGCGGGGTGTCCATGCCGACCAGCAGGGCCGGGCCGTCGTCGCAGAGCTCGAAGGCGGCGGCGATGCGCTCGTCGAGGCCGCCGGATCCCTGGGGCGCGACCTCGTAACCGGGCGGCAGCCAGCGGCCGGGGGTCCCGTCGAGGACGAGCACCCGGCGCCGGGCGGGCGCCCGGAGCACGGCGTGCAGCGTGTCGGTCAGAGCGGCCTCGGCCAGAACGGCGGCCTCCTGCGGCGTGTACGGCGGGGTGAGGCGGGTCTTGACCCGTCCGGGCACCGGCTCCTTGGCGATGACCAGCAAGGTGGGCGAGCCGGCGGTCGTGGGGCGGGGGTTCATCGGACGCCTCCCAGGACGCTCGCGCCGAGGGCCGACGCGTCGGCCGGCGGCTCGGCGAGGACGGCGCGCATGTCGCGCACGGCCTGCCAGGTGCCGCGCCAGGTGCCGGTGACCTTGGAACGGCCCGCGCGGGGAAGGTAGGGCACGTCGGTCTCCGTCACCCGCCAGTCGGCGTCGGCGGCGCGGACCACCATCTGCAGGGGATAGCCGGAGCGCCGGTCGGTCAGGCGCAGGGCGAGCAGCGCCTCCCGTCGGGCGGCGCGCATGGGCCCCAGGTCGTGCAGACGCAGCCCGGTGCGGCGGCGCACCAGACGCGCCAGTTCGAGGTTGGCGAGCCGGGCGTGCAGGGGCCAGGCGCCGCCGGTGGTGGGCCGGCGCCGGCCCAGGACCAGATCCGCGGCGCCGTCGAGGACGGGGCCGGCGACGGCCGGCAGCAGTCCGGGGTCGAGAGAGGCGTCGCAGTCGCAGAAGCAGACCACGTCGGCCGTCGCCGCGGTGAGGCCAGCGTGGCAGGCGGCGCCGAAGCCGCGCCGGGGCTCGTGGACCACATGGGCGCCCAGGGCGCGGGCGATGTCGGGAGAACCGTCGGTGGAGCCGTTGTCGACGACGATCGCGCGCCAGCCGGGCGGGATCCGCTCCAGCACCCAGGGCAGGGCCTCGGCCTCGTCGAGGCAGGGCAGCACGACGTCCACGGAAGGGGGGAATGTGTTGATCACCTCACTCACTGTACGGACGCAAAACAGGCATAAGGTATTTCGTGTTCTTACGGAACGCTGACGTCGCCCGTCGCATCCGTCGCGGGCGAGTTCCTGGTGTGAGACTCGGCATGTGAAACGCGTACTCGTCGTCGATGACGACCCCACCGTCTCCGAGGTCGTCGCCGGATATCTCGACCGGGCGGGCTTCGCCGTGGACGTGGCCGCCGACGGTCCCACCGCTGTCGCCCAGGCCGCCCTCCGCAAGCCCGACCTGGTCGTGCTGGACCTGATGCTGCCCGGCATGGACGGACTGGAGGTCTGCCGCCGCATCCGCGCCACCGCGCCGCTACCGGTGATCATGCTGACCGCGCGGGGCGACGAGGAGGACCGCATCCTCGGCCTGGAGGTCGGCGCGGACGACTACGTCACCAAGCCCTTCAGCCCCCGGGAGCTGGTCCTGCGGGTGGAGTCCGTGCTGCGCAGGTCGAGCGCGCCGACCGCCGCGCGGGCCGCGACGGCGGAGCCGTGGCTGCGCTCCGGACCGCTCGCCCTGGACCCCACCGCCCGGCGCGTCACCCGCGACGGCACCGAACTCGCCCTCACCATCCGCGAGTTCGACCTGCTGGAGTTCTTCATCCGGCACCCCGGCCGGGCGACGACCCGGGAGCAGTTGATGCAGCGGGTCTGGGGCTGGGAGTTCGGCGATCTGTCGACGGTCACCGTGCACGTGCGGCGGCTGCGCGAGAAGGTCGAGGACGACCCGGCCCGTCCGCGTCTGATCAGCACGGTGTGGGGCGTCGGCTACCGCTTCGATCCGCCCGGGAGCCCGGAAGGCGGGGTCGGCGATGGTCGGTGACACGCTCCTCATAGCGCTCTACGCGGCGATCGGCGCGGCGGGCGCCGGACTCGTGGGCGCGGTGGCCCTGCGGGCGCTGCGCAACCGGTCCGTCTCGGTGTCCCTGGCCGTGGTCGCCGCCGTCACCGTGGCGGCGATGCTCGCCGGGACCATGCTGGTGTCGCGCGCGATGTTCCTCTCCGAGCACGACCTGTGGGTGGTGACGATGGTCTGCTCGATGGCCGCGGCCGTCTCGCTCGTCGTGGCGCTGCTCCTGGGCCGCAGTGTCGTCAGAGGGAGCCGGGAGCTGGCGGAGGCCACGCGCGCCCTCGGGGAGGACGGCAGCTTCATTCCGCCGGCCGCCGCGCCCACCGCCGAACTCGCTCAACTGAGCCGCCAGCTGGCCGCCACCAGCACCAAGCTGGCCGCCTCCCGGGAACGGGAGCGGACCCTCGAGGCCTCTCGGCGTGAACTGGTCGCCTGGATCTCGCACGACCTGCGCACCCCGCTGGCCGGTCTGCAGGCGATGACCGAGGCCCTTGAGGACGGCATGGTCGACGATCCCCGCGTCTACCTCACCCGCATCCGTGCGGAGGTCGGCCGTATGAGCGGCATGGTCGGCGACCTGTTCGAACTGTCCCGTATCCAGGCCGGCGTACTCGCCCTCTCGCCGACCCGGATGTCCGTCTACGACCTCGTCGGCGACGCCATCGCCGGAGTCGACGCGCTGGCCAGAGAACACGGGGTGCGGCTCGTGGGCCACGGGGTCGACGCCGTGCCGGTGGAGGTCGACGGCCGCGAGATGTCCCGTGTCCTGGCCAACCTGCTCGTCAACGCGATCCGCCGCACGCCCGCGGACGGCACGGTCGCCGTCTCGGCGCACCGCGAGGCCGACCGCGTCGTGCTGTCGGTGACCGACGGCTGCGGCGGGATCGCCCCCGAGGACCTGCCCCGCGTCTTCGACACCGGCTGGCGCGGCACCGACGCCCGCACCCCGCCGGCCGGCGCGGGGCTCGGCCTGGCCATCGTGCGCGGCATCGTGGAGGCCCACCAGGGACGCGCGGCGGTGTGCAACGTGCCGGGCGGCTGCCGGTTCGAGGTGCATCTGCCCGCGGTGGTCTGAGGTGCATCTGCCCGCGGTGGCGGGTGGTCTGAGGTGCGCCTGCTGTCGGTGGTCCGGGTGCGCCTGGCGCCGGTGGTGCGAGGTGCGCCTGCCGCCGGTGGTGCGAGGACGACGACGGCGGGCCGGCCCGGTGGGAGACCCGGGCCGGCCCGCCATGGCCGTCGTGGAGCGGGCGGGCGACGTCACCCGGCCCGCAGCGGCGCCGAGGCGAACTCCGTCATGCCTTCCGCGAAGGGGACCTGCGGCTTCCAGCCCGACTCGTCGCGCAGCCGCTGGGAGGACGCCGTGATGTGGCGGACGTCGCCGAGCCGGTACTCCCCCGTGACGACCGGCGTCGGCCCGCCGTAGGCCTCGGCCAGCGCACCGGCCATCTCCCCCACCGTGTGCGGCTCTCCGCTTCCGACGTTGTACGCCCGCAGGCCACCGTCCGAGGAGCCGCCCGGAGTGTCCAGGCCGTCCAGGGCCGCGAGATTGGCGCCCGCGACATCGCGGACGTGCACGAAGTCCCGGCGTTGGCCGCCGTCCTCGAAGACGCGCGGAGCCTCGCCGCGCGAGAGCGCGGAGCGGAACAAGGAGGCGACGCCCGCGTAGGGCGTGTCCCTGGGCATTCCCGGGCCGTACACGTTGTGGTAGCGCAGGGCGGCGACCCGCCCTGCGGTCGCCCGCGCCCAGGCGGCGGCCAGATGCTCCTGGGCCAGCTTGGTGGCCGCGTACACGTTGCGCGGATCGGCCGGGGCGTCCTCCCCCACCAGGCCGGCCGCCAGCGGCTCCCCGCAGTGCGGACACGGCGGCTCGAAGCCGCCCGCCTCCAGATCGGCCTCCCGACGCGGACCGGGCCGTACGACGCCGTGCCGGGAGCACTCGTACCGTCCCTCGCCGTACACCACCATCGAACTCGCCAGCACCAGGCGCCGCAGGCCCGCTTCGGCCATTCCGGCCAGGAGCACGGCGGTGCCGAGGTCGTTGCAGCCCACGTAGTCCGGGGCGTCGGCGAAGTCCTTGCCGAGTCCGACCATCGCGGCCTGGTGGCAGACGGCGTCCACCCCCCGCAGGGCGTCGGCCACCGCGTCCTTGTCGCGGACGTCGGCGTGTCGCCAGTCCGTCCCGTCGGGAATCTCGGGCGCTGTGCGGTGGGCGGCGGGCAGCAGTGCGTCGAGGACGCGGACCTCGTGCCCGGCGCCCAGGAAAGCGGTGACGATGTGCGAGCCGATGAAGCCCGCCCCTCCAGTGACCAGGATCAACATGCCACCGACGGTAGGGGCCGCCGCCCGCTCGT
Organism: Streptomyces rishiriensis; assembly: GCF_003112535.1. Taxonomy (GTDB): domain Bacteria; phylum Actinomycetota; class Actinomycetes; order Streptomycetales; family Streptomycetaceae; genus Streptomyces; species Streptomyces rishiriensis. The sequence continues at coordinate 197,652 of NZ_BEWA01000016.1, forward strand.
GGGCCGTTCGGCTCGCGGACGTCAGGGGTTCGTAAGCCTTTCCGGCTCCCGCACCCGGCCGGCAGGCCGGGCCGCCGCCGCGACCGTCAGCAGGGCGAAGGCCACGGCGAAGCCCAGCATGGTGAACACGCCCCTCGGCCAGAAGATGTGGCTGTCGGCGAACGACCAGCAGGCGGCGAACAGGACGACCGCGCCCGGCAGGATCCGCGCACCGTGCCGCCGCCACAGCACCGCGCAGCCGGCGAGCGAGGCGACGGCCAGCCCGTACACGCCGGTCCGGCCCAACTGGTCGCCGGTGGCGAAGAGCCGCCCGGCCGCCCCGTGGACGCCGTGGTCGACCACCGTCCCGGCGGAGATGCCCGCCACCGCGTCCAGACCGGAGTAGTACGCGGCGAAGCAGGCGCAACCGGCCCAGGCGAGCACCGTCAGGGCCCCGTCCGCATCCCGGCGCGGCCTTCCCCACAAAGGGACGACCAGGCCGAGGACGAGAAGGGGGAAGACGGGCAGCAGGGCGATGTGCAGTCCGGCCCAGTCACCCGCCGTCGCCGGGGTCAGATGCCGGGGATGCACCAGGCCCGCGGCGGCCAACAGCAGCGGAGGGGCAGTGACCAGGGCCGTGACGCGCGCGGTACGCAGAGATCGCATCCGCCCACGCTAGGGGGCCCGGCAGCGCACCGACCGGGTCGCCCGGTACGCGTAAGACACCCGTAAGACGTCGTGCCCCAGGGCGGATCCGGCGGTGCGCCCGGCGGTGGTTGGCGGCGCACATGGCGGCGCGTCGGCGGCCCACATGACGGCGCGTCCCACGACACGCAGGCGACGCGTCCGTCCCACGACACGCATGGCTTCGCTTCCCATGACACGCATGGCGACGCTTCCCACGACACGCCTGGCGACGCGTCCGACGACGCATGGCGGCGCTTCCGACGGCTGGACCGGCTCGTCACCGACCAGGCCGACGACGTCTGCGCGCGAACCCCCGCGCGGCCGCCCACAGCGCCGTCACCGTGGCCACGGCCACCAGTGAGATCAGCCAGTTGCGCGGATAGTCCAGCGGCAGCACCGACGGGTTGGCCGTCCTCCCCGGTCGCAGCAGCACGGGCAGTGCCACCGCCGTCAGCGCGCCCGCGACGAGGAGGGCCCCGCGCACCGGCCCCCGGCTGCCGCCCCGCACCAGCACCAGCCCGACCAGCAGCACCACGGGCGCGAGCACCAGGTCGTGCAGGAGGGCCGCCCCTCCCAGCCAGACGAGCACATCCGTCGGATCGCGCACGTCCGTCAGCAGCGACGCCCCGACGGCCATGAGCGCCACACCGGCCGTACCCACCAGCACCCGCAGCGCCTTCACGTCGTCACCTCCAGTCGGCCCACCCATTTGGTCTGCAGCACACCCGGCCGGTCGGGGGCGATGAGCCGCGCCGGATATCCGTGGTCGGGGTCGAGTTCCTCGCCGTTGAGACGCAGGGCGAGCAGGGTCAGCGGGTCACGGGCGTGCTCATGGCCCATCTCCGACACCCGGTAGCCGCCCCTCAGCTGCAAGGAGACGACCCGCACCCGCGCGTGGGCCGGCGCGCCCGCACGCTCCAGCAGGTCCACGACGCGAACGCCGCCCCAGCGCGCCGACTTGCTCCATCCCTCCACACAGGCGATCGGCAGCTCCACCTCGTGCTGCGGCAGAGCGCGCAACTCGTCCAGGGTGAGGGTGTAGGACCGCGGACCGGCGACCACCAGCCGGTACGCCTCGTCGGCGATCCGGCCGACACCGGCCGCCGCGGCCGTCCGGTTCACCGGCAGCGACTGCGGCCCCTTGTCCGGATCCCGGGGTGCGAACAGCAGGAAGTCCTTCAGCGGGGTGAACGACTGGCCCACGGTGGTGAGCGTGACGGCTCCGACCGCGGCGCCCACCGCGGCCAGCAGCGAGCGCCGGTCGGGGCCGTCCTCGACGGGCAGGGCGAGCGTGCCGGGTGATCGGCGGCTCCAGTGCGCACCGATCTCCGGCGCCTTGACCGCCACGTGCAGCGCCAGCGCCCCGAACACGATCCAGGCCACCGCGTAGTGCACCGGCACGAACGAGAAGGGCCACGGATACCACTGCGCCGTGTTCAGCAGCCCGGTCGCCAGCTCGAAGACGGCGCCGGCGACCAGCACCCCCACCGACAGCCGCTCCAGGGCGTGCTTGACCGACCTCAGCGGCGGCCAGGCGAACAGCCGCGGATACACCGTCCACAGCTTGGCCAGCAGCAGCGGGATGGCCGCGATGCCGGACGCGACGTGCAGGCCCTGCGTGAGCCGGTACCCCCAGACCGGGCGGCTCGGGATGTCGTCGGCCAGCCAGCCGGGCGGATGCTGCATGAAGTGGCTGATCAGCCCGGTAACGAAGCACACCGCGAACGCCACCCCCAGCCAACGGCCGATGGAGGTCGCCGTGCGGGGATCGTGCAACCGGCCCCGGAACGCCGGCGGAGACACGTGCAGTTTCATGTCCCCATCCCACCTGCGCGCATGGCCGGTGCGGAACCATGAAACCCTTACGGAACAGGGACGTCCCGTCGGCACGACACGTGCGGCCGGGGCGCAGCACGCGGTGCATCCCGGTCAGGTCGGCGTGGACGTCCAGCTCTGTCGCAACTGCTCCAACGGACCGGACCGCATTCATCGACGATCACGGTCGGCTCCGACAGGAAGACATCCCGGTCGACCGGTCCGTAGGCCACGTTGAACGTGTCGAGCCAATACGACCAGCCGCGGATCCCCAGGGCGCTGGTGAACCGGTAGTTCAACTGCCAGCGGACCCACTGCACGGGGAGAAGCCGGACCGCCGGCGGCCTGCGCGGCCGGGGCGGCAACCCGAAGAGCGGCTCCACCCGGGCGAACACCCTGAGCCGGTCATGTTCGTCCCGCAGGCTGACGCCTGTCTCACGCAGATCCTTGTGGCCCGGACGCGGCTCAAAGCCGTCGCGCTCGGACATCTCGACGAAGTGGGCGGACCCGGAACTCGTCTCGGGCAACCGAAAGCCGTTCGGCGCCGCGTTCCTTCGGACAGCGGCCTCCCCGCCCCGGGACCGCTTCGTCCAGGACGTCTTGACCCACTGCACCGTGATGTCCACTCGCTCCACCAGCCCTTCGCCCGGAGCCCAGTGCTCCGACCGGAACCGATCTTCCGAACAGTTCGAACAGTCCGAACAGTCCTGACGGGACTCCTTCTTCGAAAGGCCGTCCTGCCGACGGTTCCCGCTCCCCCGCCATAGAGCTGTTCTGTCGTCACCACACCCATCGAATAAGGGAGTTGAGCAGGACAGCACCCCTGTTACGGTGATCCGATGACATCGATCAGGCAGTTCCAGGTCACCTTCGACTGCGCAGAACCCGAGCGCGTCGCTCGCTTCTGGTGCGAGGTGCTGGGGTACGTCGTGCCGCCGCCACCGGAGGGGTTCGACACTTGGGACGCCTTCGACCGCTCGCTGCCGCCCGGGGAACGCGGGGCATGGTTCGCATGCAGCGATCCCTCAGGCGTGGGCCCGCGACTGTTCTTCCAGCGCGTCCCCGAAGGCAAGACCGCCAAGAACCGGGTGCATCTCGACGTGCGGGTCGGCACCGGACTCGTGGGGGAAGAGCGGCTGGCCGTGCTCCAGGCCGAATGCGCACGACTGGTCGCGCTCGGCGCGACATGCGTACAGGTCCTCCTCGCCGACGAGGACAACGAGTCCTGTATCGCGATGCAGGACATCGAGGGCAACGAATTCTGCGTCGACTGAGCATCCGTGATGCCGGGATTCCGCTGCTGACCGGGCTCGCCGCCCAGCGCCACGGCCAGGCAGTCCTGCTCCGTGCCCTGACTCGCGCCGAGCGGGGGTCGTCTGCTGTCAACGTGTTCTGAGCGCGCCCCTGCGACAGTGCGTCGGCGGGTTCGGCGGGCCGCGCGTTGCGGTGGCCGCCGAGCAGGGCGAGCCGCTTCCTCCCGGGGTGTCCCGGGGCTGGCCTGGGTGTCATCGTGCCAGGTCAGTACGATGCGTGCGCACACTTGCGCGAGCGCGAAGGACGTCCCCCTTGTCTGGCCCACTCCCCTCCCCGGAGCTGCCGAAGCCGCCCCGCCCGTCGCAGGGCGCGGCACGGACGAGGTGGTTGCGGACGAACTCGGCCCGCCTCGGGCTCATCGCCGCCGTACCGCTCTGCGGGCTGATCACACCCGGGCTGGGCGCGGTCGTGCTCGCCGGTGCGACAGTCGCCCTCTGGCGGAAGAGCCCCTGGCCCAAGGAGGGCAAGGTGGTGGCGACGATCGCCGCCTCGGCGCTGTTGGGCGCGGTCGTTCCCGCTCCCGCGAAGGACGGGGCGCAGGACCGCACGGAAGCCGTGCAGAACGTTCCCGCCGCGGCGGTTCCCGCCGTGCCCGCCGCTCCCGTGGTGTCGAGCGGGCCGCTGGCGGATTTCCGGGGCACGAGTCTGGAAGTCGCGTACATCAGGATCGTCAGGACCGGTGCCACCGTCGTGTTCCACGATGCGTCCGACGCGGGCGAGGACATCGAGTTCAGCTCGCGGAGCCTGTGGACGGTCTGCTTCCAGAACGAGACGGGCGCCGCCGCGGAGCGCACGGTCGACCTCGGGGCGGTGCGCCGGGGCGACCCGTGTCCGACGCGGGACGGCGGCCCCCTTCCGCTGCCCACCATGCCCGAGTTGGTGTGGAAGACCTGGCTGCAGGCACGCAAGGAGGTCGTCGCTCTCGGGATGCCTGCCGACCGCGTCCGGGCCCGGGAGGCGTACGTCAACGACACGCTGCCCGAGGAGGGGAAGTACGACGCCTGGCGCGTGTGCGCCCATGACCCGGCGCAGGGCGCACCGGTCCGCACCGGCGCGGACGTGACGCTCTACCTCTCCTCTCCCGCCAACGGCTGCCCCGAGTCCCGGCGCGGAGTCGGCTCCTCGGCGAGGCTTTCCGACCGCGACGACGACGGCGATCCCGACTACCGCGATCCCTACCCCGGCGACCGCAACCGCACGAGCGCCTTCCCCAACGGCCTCCCCCGAGGCTCGAACGACTCGAACGACTCCGGCGGTCACGGATGGAACCCCTGCCACCACACCCGCTGGTGCTGACGCCCATCCGGTCGCGACGGCCCGCCACCGGGTGAGGGGCACCCCTCATTCCCAGGAGCCCATTGCGGCCGTCCACCTGGTGCGCACCGCGCACCGCCCCTTCGGTTGCGCCCCAACTCGGCCAAATGCACCGCCACTTGTGACCGAAAACAGCAGCAATTCCGGCACAACCATCCGAACGGCTCGCCGGTCACATAAGGCAGGAGTAACCAACTCCTAAGTACACAAGGGGGAAATATGCGCTTCACTCACACCATGTTGGGCGCCGCCGCACTGGCCGCTCTCGCTGTCGGGGCCACGACCGCCCTGGCCGCACCCGCGTCGGCCACACCCAACACCACCCCGCAGAAGGTCTGCGGCAGCGGCTACAAGACCGTGAACTCCGCCGCCGTCGGCTCGCTGGGCACCGTCTACCTGACCTACAACGCCGCCAACGGCAACAACTGCGTCGCCACCATCCGCAACAACCCCGGCACCGCCGTGGACATGTCCGCCTGGATCTACGTGCCGGACACCGACAAGGGCGACGACGACTACGGGCACTACACCTCGTTCGCGGGTCCCACCTACGTCATCGGCAAGGGCCACTGCGTGGACTGGGGCGGCGGCATCGCCAACACCACCGTCCAGGTGACCGGCTCCAACTGCGCCTCCCTCAAGGAGCTGCGGAAGACCTACACCCGCTGACCCTCCCCGGCCACTCGCCGACCGCCGGCCCGGACGACGCCCGGGCCGGCCCGAAGGCGCGGCGGCACAGGACACGCAGCACGCGGTAACGGTCCACCTTGCCCTGGCGGAGCCCACCCGGCTCCGCCAGGGCAACACCATGCACAACGGGAGCATCCCGCCGTGACGGACACGCACGAGGTAGAAGTCCTGGCCCGGATCACCAAGGGCCTCGTTCACACCGAGCCGGAAGCGGCCTTCCAGTGGCGCTCAGTGAGACCGGACGGCCGTCCGCAGCGCCGGGTACACGGCCGCTTCCGCGGCGGAGCCGACCGCCGGGCCGCCCGGGAGAGGGAAGACAGCCCGGACGGGGTCGGCGACGTTCGGCTGGAGCAGTGGGCAGGGCCGGAGCACGGCCTCACGGCGACCCCGACACCGCAACCCCGCCTCCGCGTCGAGGCCCTGCGCGGTTCGCTCCCCTCCCTCGCAGGTCACCGTCCCGGGCTGCCGAGCCCCGTCCGGTGGCCGTTACCGGGGCATACGGGACTCAGCCGCCACTCTTGCGACGGAACGACCGCTGGCTCGACGCCGGGCCGTGCGCACCGTGGATCTTCGAGGTGCCGGCGTTCGCAGCGACGTCGCCGGCGTCCCCCTGCAGGCCACGCTTGCGCGCCAGAGCCTCGCGGAACTTGCGCTTCAAGTCGTGCTGGCCGTCGTCGTCGGGCGTAGGGGAACCGCTCTCGCCGTCGACCGGCTCCGAGCCTTCGGGGGATGCAGACTCTGCAGCCATGGAGACCTCCTGGCAGTGGGCAGTGGAAAGCACAGCTTGTCATGACGGACGCTGCCGGAAGCGCCGGCTTCCTCGTCTTCCCTGAGCCGGTACTCGGCCGCCGAGCCGACACGGGGCGCATCGACCCGGCCTCGATCAGTCGGCGGTGGCGGGCGCCGGTCCGGGCGGACCGTCGCGCACATGAGGTACGCGATTCGGGGGAAACCGCGGGGGATGCAGGGAAACCAGATGTACGCCACGAGCACCGCACACGGTCGGCCTGTACGCGAAGGCGCCTCACAGCTGCGGCCCGAGGGAAGGCACCGGCGCACCGGACGACGAGGGGGCCGGTGGCATCGCAGGCTTCTGGCCTACCGCGGCGTCGAGCTGCTCCCCTCGTCCGCTCCGGCGGGCGCGGGCGAGGAGTGCCTGCTGCTGGTGCATATCCGCAAAGTGGTGGGACGGGTGACCTATCGAGCGTGCGACGAGTGCGCCGAGGGCGTGATCACCGACGTCGTCCTCGACGAGCCGTTCCGCGACTGCGGGCTCGGGACCAGGGCGCTGTCGCACCTTCGTTCCCGGCACCCCGGCGTCACCTGGCGCACGACGCTCGAAACCCGCCTCACCCGCGGCCTGCTGCGCCGTATGCGCATCCCCAGGGCAGCCGTGGAAGGGAGCTGCTCGCACCTGCGAACCGCTTCGGCCGCCTCCGCCACCTCCGCGTCCTCCGCCACCTCCGCGTCCTCCGTCTCCGCCCCTTCCTCCGCCTCCGCCACCTCCGGTCGAGGCACTCGGTGACCGGCTCGACGGTCGGCCACCAGGACGGGCTGTCGGAGCGGGGCGGTCTGTGCGACGCTGCAAGGACAACCAGCCTGGTCTGGTAGGAGGCCCCGCGCCGCCCTCGAAGGTCACAGCGTGACCGGGGCACGGTACGGGTTGTCCTGCTCGGCTGCGCGCGCCCACCACGCGTGCTCGACGCCCTCGCCATCACAGGGCGCGATGGGCTCGACCCCGACAGAGGGGCGGACCGTGAACGTCCTCGCCGTGACGACGCAGCACCATCCCACCCGCACCGTGATCACCGTCGCCGGAGACATGGACCTTCAGACATACCCCGAACTCGCGCAGGCCGCCTCCCTCGTACCGGCGCACTGCACCACGCTGGAGATGGATCTGTCCGGCGTGTCGTTCATGGACTCCAGCGGCCTGAACCTCCTTCTGCTGCTCCGCCGACGCCTCCAGGCCCACGGCGGTCGCCTCACCGTCACCGGCCTGCGTCATCAGCCGCAGCATCTGCTCGCCCTGACGGGGACCCACAGGCTGCTCACGGCCGGCACGGCCGACACGGCCGGGCATCACCGGCCACAGGCGCCCCGCCGCCCGCGCGGCTGACATCGGCGTCGGGCTCCCGGGCCGTCTCCCCCATGGCCGTCCGCGCCCTGCCGTACACCCGGGCGCGGCTCGCTGACCAGCCGTTCACCAGCGGCAGGTCTGCGCGCGGACTTCAGGGGCAGACGGTGGATCGGCCTCAACACCTGTGGCCGACAACGCCCGTACCGCGCCGACCCGTGGGAGACACGATGCCGACCGCCGCACCGGAAAGACCGGCCGAACTGCCGGGCGAAAAAGCAGGATCCGCCCGGGCCGGCCGCTCGTTCGCGCTGCCCCGAGGACTGGGCCGAACCGCCGCGCGGATCTCCGCGTTGACGGTCTGCCAGGGCGCGCTGATGGTGGGCCTGGGGCTGCTGATCACCGGCCCCGCCCGCGGGGTGTGGCCGCTGTCGGTCGAGGACGACGTCAACAAGGGCTTCGAACACGCCCGGACCGGCACGCTCACCACGATGTCGTACCTCGGGTCGGAGGCAGGCGACACCCTGACCGTGATCGCCGTCACCGTCCTGGTGTGTGCGGGCCTGATCCTGATCCCCCGTCTGCCGATGTGGCGTCAGGCCGCCTTCCTCGCCGTCGCCGTGGCGCTCCAGTCTCTGGTGTTCCTGGTCATCACCGAGTCGGTGGACCGTCATCGCCCCGAGGTCGACCGCCTCGACCCCTCACCGCCCACCTCCAGCTACACGTCCGGGCACACCGGGGCGGCCACCGCGCTCTACGGCGGACTGGCGGTGCTCGCGCTGACCCGGCTCCGCGGCCCGTGGCGGCGGATCGTGGGAGGTCTGCTGCTCCTCGTGCCGGTCGTGGTGGCCGTCGCCCGCCTCTACCGGGGCATGCACCACCCCACGGACGTCATGGGCGGCCTGGCCAACGGCAGCCTGTCCCTGCTGATCGTCGGTCGTGCCCTGTTCACCGACGGCACCGTGACCGCTCCGGTCGAGACGAGCCCCGCGCCGTCCGCCGCGAGCGCGGGGGCGGCGGTCGCACCGGGCCGGGGCCGCACCGCGGTGATCTTCAACCCGACGGTGACCGGCGAAGCCGACTGCGAGGCGCTGCGGAAGGTACTGGAACGCCACGGTCACCGCGCGCCGGTGTTCATCGAGACCACGGCGGAGGACCCGGGCACGGGTCAGACGGCCGCCGCGATCCGTGACGGCGCACAGCTGGTCGTGGTCTGCGGCGGCGACGGCACCCTGCGGGCGTCCGCGGACGCGCTGGCGGGAAGCGGCGTGCCGCTGGCTCTGGTGCCCTGCGGCACGGGCAATCTGCTGGCCCGCAACCTCGGTCTGCCGCTGTCCCCCACCGCCGCGCTCGACGCCGCCCTGCGAGGCGCACCGCGCCCCATCGACCTCGGCCGCATCGAGGGCGACGGCCTCACCGCCACCCACTTCGCCGCGATGTCCGGGGCCGGCCTCGACGCCGCGATCATGGAGCACACCGACGACCGCGCCAAGTCCGTCCTGGGCTGGCCCGCCTATGTGCTGGCCGGCGTCGGCGCGCTGCGCACACCGCGGATGCGTCTGACGGTCCGGCTCGACGACGCGCCCGCCCTGCACCGCACCGCCCGCATGGTGCTCATCGGCAACGTGGGCACCGTGCAGGGCGGGACGACGCTGCTGCCGAACGCCCGCCCCGACGACGGCCGGCTCGATCTGCTGATCCTCGACCCGCGCGGCGTCGGCGGCTGGATGCGTGCGCTGACGACCCTGCTGCGCGGTGGCGCGAAGGCGACGCACCGGCCGTCGGCCGTGGACACCGTCACGGCGCAGGACGGCGACGGGAGCGGCGTGCCGGTGGAGTTCTTCTCGTTCCGACGGGCCGAACTGGCCTTCGGCGACGCGCAGTCCCGAGAGCTCGACGGCGATCCGGTGACGCCCGGCCGCCTGCTGACCGCCGAGGTCAGGCCGGGTGCGCTGACGGTGCTGCTGCCGACCGGAGGTGCGTGACGTGGGCACCGCGACCAAGGTCCCCGAGACGCGTGACATGACCGGCGACGAACTGTCCGCCGACGAGGCCCTGATGTCGCTGCGCCGCTACGGCAGCTGGGCCCTCCTGCGCGACTCCTTCGTCCGGTTCCGGTACGCCGACGGCTTCACCCATTCCCGTGCGCTCGCCCTGCAGACGGTCCTGTCCGTGATCCCGCTGGCCATCGCGTTCGTCGGGCTGTCCACCACGCTGCACACCGAGAACATAGGCCGGATCGCCGAACTGACGATCCACCGGATGGCCGAGGGGCCCAGCGCCGACGTGGTCGACGACGCGCTCGACCGCAGCCGCCGCACGGCGGGCGACGGCGCGCAGGTCGCTCTCTGGTTCGGTCTGCTCTTCTCCCTGGTCAACACCACCACCGCGATGTGCCAGGTGGAGCGCGGCGCCAACCGGATCTACGGCAACGAGCGCGACCGCCCCTTCCGGCAGAAGTACCTGCGCGGTCTGATGATGTCCGTCATCGCCGGACTGCCGCTCGGACTCGGGTTCATCGTCATGGTGGCCGGCGGCGACCTGGCGTCCGCGGCGGTGAGCGTCTACCGGCTCGACGGAGGCGCCAGGACAGCCTGGGAGATACTGCGCTGGCCCTTCGGACTGCTGCTCGCGCTCATCTCGGCCAGCGTCATCTTCCGTCGCTCGCCCCGTCGCAAACAGCCCGGTTACACCTGGCTGGCCTTCGGCGCCGCCGTGTACCTGGTGCTGTGGACGGCGCTGACCTGGCTGCTGAGCCTCTACCTCGGCATCAGCGGTTCCTTCGACACGGTCTACGGCCCGCTCAGCGCCTTCATGTCGCTGCTGCTCTGGGCCTATCTGACCTCCATCGCCCTTTTCCTCGGACTGGCGTTCGCCGCGCAGCTGGAAGCCGCGCGAGCCCAGCGGTCCGAACCGATCGAGCCCGATCCTGGAGTCTGAACATGGTTGTGCGAGCCGCGGTCCGGCACCTCCGAGCCCATCGTCGCCGGACGGCCGACCGCAGATTCGGCGCCCGGCTGGCGGGAGCCGCCGCCGTCGCCGCCGTCGCCGCCGTGCCGTTCGCGCTGCTGCTCGTCCTCGTCGAGGGCCGGTGGCGGCCGCTGCGCCGCCTGGACGTGGACGCCGCCGAGCGACTGCACCACACGGCCGTGACCCACCCGGCGTGGACGAGTGTCCTGCGCTTCCTGTCCGACTGGGTCTGGGACCCGGCCGTCCTGCGCACGGCCGTCGCCGTGCTCACCGGCTGGCTGCTGTACCGCAGGGCCTGGCGGCTGGCCGCCTGGTCCGCCGTGACGGCCGTGGCCGGCGGACTGATCGGACTCCTGGTCAAGACGGTGGTCGAGCGGGCCAGGCCGTCCCTGGAGGATCCGGTGGCGCACGCCCCGGGATTCTCCTTCCCGTCGGGTCACGCGATGACGGCCACCACGTCGTTCGCCGTGCTGCTGCTGGTTCTGCTGCCCTTGGTGCCACGGGCCTGGCGGCCGCTGTGCTGGTGCGTCGCGGTGGTGTCGGTGCTCGGGGTCGGATTCACCCGGGTCGCGCTCGGCGTGCACTGGTTCAGCGACGTGGTGGGCGGCTGGCTGCTCGGCCTGGCCGTGGTGACGCTCACCGCCTGGGCCTTCGAGGCCTGGCGCGCCGAGGCCGGCCGGGGCCACGCCGAGGTGAGCGAGGGGCTGGAGCCCGAACTCGTCGACGCCCATCCCGAACCCTGACCGATGCGCCCCGGGGCAGCGGAGGGCGCGAGCACGACGAGGGTCGGCCGAGGTGGCGGCGGCCCAGGCGGGTTGACGGCCGTCGGGGCGATGACGCGCGTGACGGACGCGTCGCACGAGCGGAGCCACACGAGTCGAGCCGCCACACGAGTTGAGCCGCCATGCGAGCTGAGCCGCCATGCGAGCTGAGCCGCCGCCGGCGCTCGTGCGCCGCCCCCACGGCCAGGTACGAGGCCCGTTCCCCCGCCCCCGGTCACCCGAGTCGTGCGAGACCGCGCAGTGCTGCGCTGCGGCCGCGGTCGGGCACCGTCCACAGGGTCTGCCCTCTGACTCCCCAGCGCTCCAGGAGCGCGTTGGCTGCGAGGAAGCCGCTGGTGGCCGCACGTTCCATCAGGGCCACGGGCAGGTCCGTGCGCACGAGGTCGCCGGCCACGACCAGTGCGGGATCGGAGGTCCGTACCGTCGGCCGGTCCCGGTATCCGCCGACCGGGAACAGCGGGCAGTCGGCCCGCCACTCGTGCCGTGCGTCGACCACCGTCGCCGCGCGCGTCTCCGGATACACCCGGTGCAGTTGCTCCACCAGGCGTTTCTGCTCGACGTCGCGGACCGCGCGCTCGGGCAGGGCGTAGGCGTGCAGTTCGACGACCGACCCTGAGGTGCGCGAGGCCCAGCGCGCCGCCTCCCCCTCCCAGCGCTCCAGCACGCTGACGTTGTCGAGGGTTCCGTAGCCGCTGGTGCCCAGGAAGCCGGGGCGGTCGGCGGCGACCGGGCGGTCCAGCCACAGGCGTGAGACGAGGAACGGCGGCGCGGCGCGCAGCCGGGCGATCCGCTCCCGCCAGGCGGGATCCGCCAGGTGCGGGGAGCGGGCGACGAGGGAGCCGAGGCCTTCGGTGTCCAGGGCGAGGACGACGGCGTCGTGGCGCCGTTCCGTCGTGTCCGTGGCGACGACGAAGCCGCCGTCCGCTGTGGGCTCCACGATCTCGACGCGGGCGCCGGTGCGCAGGTCGACGCCGTGGCCGCGCAGGTACTCGGCCAGCGGCTCCCACAGGGCGGCGGGGAAGGGCTCGTCGGGCACGTCGAAGAGCAGGCCTTCGGCGGAGCCGAGGAAGTAGATGTGGAACATCACCACCATCTCCGCCGCGGACAGCCGGCGCGGGTCGGCGAAGAAGCTGCGGGAGAACACCTCGAACGCGAGATGGTGTGCGGCCTGCGGGAAGCGGATCGAGTGCAGGAAGTCGTGTGCGCTGACGTCGTCGAACCGCTCGTAGACCTCGGGGACGCGGACGTCCAGCAGGGGCAGCGCGGCGACCGGGTTCATGCGGACGAGGTCGTGCAGCCCGAAGGTGGGGCTCAGGGCCACGAAGCCGAGGGCGCTCCACGGCGGGGTGCGCGGGACGTGCCGGAAGCCGTCGTGCACGCCGCTGGCGTGCCGGAGCGGGTAGTCGGGCAGGCCGCGCAGGCGGGTGAGCCCCGGATCGGTGCGTCGCAGCAGTCCGCGCAGGTTGTAGTACTGGCGGAAGAACGCGTGGAAGCCGCGGCTCATGGTGACGGCGCTGCCGTCGGAGAGGACGGTCGGCCGGCCGGACAGCCGTCCGCCCAGGGCGGGTTCGCGTTCGTAGAGCGTGACGTGCACGCCCTTCTCCGCCAGGCCCGTAGCGGCCGCGAGACCGGCGATGCCGCCGCCCACGACCGCCGCCGTCGGGGGACGGTCGCCGACGACGCGCGGTGCGCCCGGGGCGGGCAGGACGGTGCGGGCGCGCCGGTCCCGGCCTCGGCGGGCGGCGTCCGGTCGCCTGGAGCGGGTCATCGGCCGTCCTCCGCGGCCGGGCCGGGGCGGCGGGCGACGACGGTGTGGGTGATGCCGGTCTGCCATCCGGGCAGGGGCAGGGTCCGCACGTCCTGGAGACCGGCGGCGCGGACCCGGGCGGCGAACCGGTCCGCCGTGTCGAAGTCCACGACGCTGCGCCACAGGTGCCGGTACAGGTCGCCGTCGCCGAGGAGGGTGGCGACGGGCAGGACGAGTCCGCGGCACACGCCGGTCCACACCGCGCGGTGGACGCCCCGGCCGCTGAGGGTGTACTCGTGCACCGCGAGCCGCCCGTGCGGGGCGAGGACGTCGCGCACCGCGCGGAGCACCGCGTCGGGATCGGTGACGTTGCGGAAGAGGTAGGCGGCGAAGACCGCGTCGAAGGGGCCCGTCACCCCTGCGTCCGCCAGCCCTTCGGCGGGGGCCCGTACGAAGGTCACCCCCTCCCGCCACGGTTTGCGCGCGGCGCGCTCCAGCATTCCGGCGGAGGCGTCCACCGCGGTGATCTCGGCGCCGGGGAGGACCGCGGCGAGGGCGGCCGTCGAGGCGCCCGTGCCGCACCCGAGGTCCAGGACGCGGAGTCCCGCGCCGCCGTCGGGCAGGCCGAGGCGGCGCGCGGAGCGGCGCAGTTGGCCGTGGTAGCCGGGGTTGGCGGCGACCAGGGTGTCGTAGCTGCGAGAAGCGTGGTCGAACGCGGCGGCCAGGTCCTCGTCGCGGAGCAGGGTCATGCGGTCTCCTCTGGTGGGCGTGCGGCCGGCCGGGGCGGCCGGAGTGCGGGGCGGTCGGCGGCGGAGGTCCCCGCGGCGCGGTCGGGGTGTTCGGGACCCCTGTCGTGTCCGGTGTCGCTCACCGGCCGGGAGGGGGCGGTTTGCGGGCCAGCCAGGGCAGCTCCGCCGCGCAGCGCAGCATCGGCAGGACGGGGGTGCGGACGCCGACGGAGAGGTCCTCGTGCAGTCGGGTGCCGCCGTCGAGGAAGCGCAGCAGCCGTTCCGTCGGCACCTGCGCGAAGAGCCGCCCGAAGAACGCGGCGCCGTCGACGCGGCCGGTGTCCAGTGCGCGCAGCATGACCGCGTCCATGGCGCGCGAGCGGGCCGAATGGGCGGGCGGCGGCATCGGGTGGCGGCCCGCGTGCAGGGCGTCCGCGACGGTGCGGGTCTGGCGCTGGACGGCGGAGAACGTGTAGCCGGTGGACGGCCGGGTGGCGCCTCCCGCGGTGCCGATGCGGAAGACGGACGGGGCCGCCCGGCGGCGGAATCGGGCGTCGGTCATGGGGATCACGCCGGTCTCGGTCGCGGTGACCTCGAAGCGGCCCAGGCGCAGCACGTCGTGGGTGTAGCGGCGCAGCTCGCGCTCGTACGCCTCGCGGGGCAGGACGGCGTCGGAGAACCGGGTGTACTCCACGAGCGCCTCATGACGTCCGGTGGGCAGGAGGTAGCCGAAGGCGAGGCCCCGGGACGGCTGCGGCACCCTGAAGTCCATGAGGTCGACCGTGCCGGTGTCGAAGACGGCCCGCTCGGTGCGCACGAACCAGCCGTGGAAGTGCTGCAACAGGGTGGTCCGGGCCGCGGGCGGTCGGGCGAGGGGCCGGGAGTCGAAGACCCAGCGGGCGTGCACCGTCACCGGACGGCCGTCGGCGGCACGGGCACGGACGTCGGCCCCGTCGGCGTCGCCGTTCACCGTCTCGACGGTCGCCTCCAGCCGCCGGACGTCGTCGCGGTGCGCCAGGTCGCGGGCCACGAGGCGCTCGAAGTCCTCGGAGCGCAGCATCTTGTAGCGGAGGGGGGCGATGTCGTCCTCGATCGGCTGTCCGGCGCGGCCGTGCACCCGCAGCCTGCGCCATTCGGCGGTCAGCGCGGCGTCGTACGGGCCGGCGCCCGGCTCCCAGTAGCACCAGGTCCGGCTCGGCGGACGGAGCGGGCCGGGCGGCGCGTCCACCAGGACGGCGGACACGCGTCGAGCTCCGGGGGCGGCCTGCGTGAGCCGGTGGGCGAGGGACAGTCCCGCCGCTCCCGCGCCCAGGATGGCCACCTCGGCGTGCACCACGAGCCGCTCCCTTCGATGTGCGCGTCCCGCCGGCGGTGTGCGGTCAGCCGGTGGCCTGTCGGAAGCATTCACCCTGGAGGCGCTCCACGGATGCAGGCTGCGCCGGGGCCGTCGGCCGTCCGGGGCTCGACCGCGGCGCGAAGGAGTGCGACGGACAGCGAAAGGGGGTGTGGGCGGCCGGTCTCAGCGGCGCTCCTCGCGGGGCCGGCCGGGCCGCAGGCGGGCGAGCAGGCGGACGAGGAAGCGGACGACGGCCCGCGCCGCCGCGGCCGGGCAGCGCAGGGCGCGCGCTCGGCCGCGCCGCACGGTGTGCGGTGTCGGCGCAGAGGTGGGCGGCGGGGTCGGGGGACGGTCTGCGGCGAGGTCGTGGCGGACCGCGGTCCACACCCGGGCGGGAGGCGTCTGCAGGGTCTCACCCGGCCGGGTCAGACGGCCCGCGGCCGCGGCGCGTTCGTAGACGGCGAGCCGTTCACGGCACCTGCGGCACAGGGTGAGATGGCGGGCGGCCGCAGCGCCCCAGGGCGCCCGGCTGCCGTCGAGGGCGCGGGTGACCAGCTCCGCGTGGGGGATGTGGGGCAGTGCCGGGCGCTCCGCCACGCCGTCCTCCTGACGTCCTCACGGTCCGCCCTCGAGCCCCGCCCCTCGCGGGGCGTGATCCCCGCGGCGGGCAGAGCTCGCAGTCACGGCTCTACGAGCACCACTACGGGCGTAGGGGCGGCACCGGATGCACCGGCCGCAGGGCCGAAGGGGCGGCGGGCGAAGGGACAGGGCAGGCGCGCGAAGGGCGGGCGCGCCCGGGTGAGTCGGAACCGGCATGGGCCGGGACGGTCGGCATGACCGCCAGAGGTCGGAACCGTTACGGGGAGGGCGGTCGGCAGCGATCAGGGACGGTCGGCTCTGATCGACTCCGATCTCACCACGCACAGAAGTCGCATCGTTTCCGCGTCGGATCACCCTCTGTGGTACACGCCTCCGGCGCCCTCCTCCTGGAGGCAGCGGCCGAGCCGGTGCAGGCCGCGCCTTGCGTGGCTCTTCACCGTGCCCAGCGGCCAGCCGGTGAGGTCGGCGATCTGCGGCTGCGTCAGGTCGTCGTAGAAGGCGAGGGTGAGCACACGGCGCTGGGCCGCGGGCAACCTCGCGAGTTCGCGGCCGATGAGGACGCGGTCGAGGACGGCGTCCGGCTGGGTGTCGCCGTCGACGGGCCCGACGGACATCCGCGCGCCGGCCGCGGCCACGAGTTCGGCCCGCCGGGTGCGCGCCGCGAGGGCGTCGGCGATCTTCCGGCGGGTGATGCCGACCAGCCAAGCGCTCAGCGTGCCGCGTTCGGGCGCGAACCCCGCCCGCCCCCGCCACGCGGCCAGGAACACCGTCTGGGTGACGTCCTCCGCCTCGCGCGCGTCTCCCAGCGACCGCCGCCCGAGCGTGTACACCAGAGCGCCCCACCGGTGGTAGGCGGCGACGAGACAGGCCTCGTCGCCGGCCGCGAACCCCGCGGCGAGTTCCTCGTCGGCCAGGGAGTCCTCGGTCGGCGCCCACAGCGGGGTGCCGTCGATGGTCTGCTCGGTGACTTGGCGTGCAGTCATGATGCTGCTCCTCGTGCGGGCGGTGACCGTGCCGTCTCTCGGGGCGGGCGGGGACCCGGTCCCCGAGGGCGGCCCGCCTGCCGTGCTCGCGGTCGCCGAGGGCGACCGCCACTCCCCCACCATGCGAAGCGCGCAGGCGACCCGACAACTTGCATCGTCGTTGCGTCGTTTCTCCGCAGCCCGCCGTCGTCCCGCTCGGAGCAGCGGCCGGGATCGGCCACATGTTCTCCCCCCGATGGCGCATCCGGGGACGCCCCTGTCGCGGAAGGCATTACGTCAGACACCCAGGCGACCGCGGCGAGAGGAACCGGGATGCGCCCCACCGAGGCTGAGGATCTTCCTGTGGCCAAGAAAGCACCGGGCCCTCACACCGTGCGGCCCGCGGGCGGGTTTTCCCTGCTCGGCGATGGTCTCCCCGACCCGGGGTCGGCCGCGAAAGCGCCCCGGCCCCCGCGGCTCGGGCTGGACGGCGCCGCCTTGGAGGACGTCGACGCCGACGTGCCGGCTGCCGTGGGCCGCCTCCTGGACGCTCTGCTGAGCGAACGGGTGGAACGGGCGGCCGCCCTCGACCCGGTGTTCGGGCGCGATCTGGCCGAACGCGTCGCCGCCTTCACTCTCGACGGGGGCAAGCGCATGCGGTCGCGGTTCGTGTGGTGGGCGCTGCGGGCCTGCGGCGGCGGCCCCGTCGAGGCGGAGGCGGCCCTGCGGATCGGCGCCGCCCTCGAACTGATCCAGACCTGCGCGCTCGTCCACGACGACGTCATGGACGGCTCCCGGCTGCGTCGCGGCCGTCCCGCGCTGCACGCCGACGTCGCCGCCCAGTACACCGGAGCCGTGGCGCACGACACCGGCCGGCGCTTCGGTGAAGCCGCGGCGATCCTCGCCGGCGACCTCGCCCTGGTCTGGGCGGACGACACGGTCGCGGACATCGAGGTGGAGCCGGACACCGCGCGCAGGGTGCGCGACCTGTGGAGCACGATGCGCACCGAGATGGTGGCCGGTCAGTACCTGGACCTCCAGGGCCAGGTCACGTCCTCGGTCTCCCTGGCCCGGGCCGTGCGCGCCGCCTGTCTGAAGAGCGCCCTGTACTCGGTGGAACGTCCGCTGGCGCTCGGAGCCGCCCTCGCGGGTGCGGACACCGCGCGCACCGCCGCCCTGTGCTCGGCCGGGCGGTGCGTCGGCATCGCGTTCCAGCTGCGCGACGATCTCACCGACGTGTTCGGCGACCCCGCGCGCACCGGCAAGCCGGCGGGCGGCGACATCCGGGCGGGCAAGCCCACCTATCTGGCGGCGGTGGCCCGCGCCCGGGCGGAGGCCGCGGGAGACCGGCGCGCCCTGGCCGTGCTGCGTCGTGCGCTGGGCCGCGCCGATCTCTCCGACAGATGTCTCGGCGAGGTCCGTGAAGTGCTGGTGGCCACCGGCGCGCGTGACGTCGTCGAGGCGAAGATCGACCGGCTGGTCGCCCAGGGCATGCGCCATCTGGACTCCGCGGCGCTGGAGCCGCGGGGCCGCAGGGGCCTGCGGGAGCTGCTGCACGCGGCGGCCGGCACGGTCGCCTTCCCCGCGCCGGGACCCTGTGGAGCGGACCACGGCATGCCCGTCTCCGCGCTGCTGACCGTCGGCGCCGAGGGGGCCGCCCGATGACCCGGTCCATGGCCGGACCCACGGATCACGTGGTCGTGGTCGGCGCCGGGCTCTCCGGTCTCGCGGCCGCACTGCACCTGCTCGGCGCGGGCCGCCGGGTCACGCTCGTGGAGCGCGACGCGCAGCCCGGGGGCCGGGCCGGACGACTGGAGCGCGGCGGCTACCGCATCGACACCGGGCCCACCGTGCTGACCATGCCCGACCTCGCCGACGAGGCGTTCGCCGCGGTCGGCGAGAGCCTGCGCGACCGCGTCGACCTCGTCCCCCTGCACCCCGCCTACCAGGCGCGGTTCGCGGACGGCAGCAGCCTCGACGTGCACACCGACGCGGCGGCGATGGAGGCGGAGGTCGAGCGGTTCGCCGGAGCCGGGGAGGCCGCGGGCTACCGGCGGCTGCGCCGCTGGCTGGAGCAGCTGTACCGCGCCCAGATGCGGCGCTTCATCGACGCCAACTTCGACTCGCCCCTGCAACTGCTGACCCCGGACCTCGCACGGCTCGCCGCCCTCGGCGGATTCGGGCGGCTGGACGCGGGGATCGGCCGTCACCTGCGCGACGAGCGTCTGCGCCGCGTCTTCTCCTTCCAGGCGCTCTACGCCGGAGTCGCCCCGGCCCGGGCCCTCGCCGCCTACGCCGTGATCGCCTACATGGACACCGTCGCCGGCGTGTACTTCCCGCGCGGCGGTATGCACGCCCTGCCGCAGGCCATGGCGGACGCCGCCGCGCAGGCGGGCGCCGAACTGCGCTTCGGGCAGTCCGTCACGCGGCTGGAACGTTCCGCCGACCGTGTCACCGCCGTGGTCACCGACCAGGGCCGCATCCCGTGCGACGCCGTGGTCCTGACCCCGGACCTCCCCGTCTCCTACGGCCTGCTCGGCCGCACACCGCGACGTCCGCTGCGCATCAGACACGCTCCCTCGGCCGTGGTCCTGCACCTCGGCACCGACCGGACGTGGCCCGGAATCGGCCACCACACGCTGTCCTTCGGCAAGGAGTGGCGCCGCACCTTCGACGAGCTCACCCGTGACGGCCGCCTGATGAGCGACCCGTCGCTGCTCATCACCCGTCCCACCGCCACCGACCCGACGCTCGCCCCGCCCGGTCACCACCTCCACTACGTCCTCGCCCCCTGCCCGAACACCGACGTCGGGCCGGACGCCGCCACGTGGGGCGATCTCGGCCCGCGCTACCGCGACAGCGTCCTGCGGGAACTCGACCGGCGCGGCTTCGAGGGCATCGCGGAGGCCGTGGAGGAACAGGTCCTCGTCACCCCGGCCGACTGGACGGCCCAGGGCCACGCGGCCGGCACCCCGTTCTCGGCCGCCCACACCTTCGCGCAGACCGGGCCCTTCCGGCCGCGCAACCTGGTCCGCGGCGTCGACAACGTCGTACTCGCCGGGTGCGGCACCACACCGGGCGTCGGCGTCCCCACGGTCCTGCTGTCCGGCAAGCTCGCCGCGGCCCGCGTCACCGGGCGGCACGCGGCGTCCGTCCCCCGACGCCCGCGCGCCGTGCCGCGCGTGCCGGGCTCGCCCGCCCTGCCGGACACGCCGGCCGTGTCGAAAGGAGCACCTTCATGACGGTCCGTGAACTCGACGCGGCGGGCATCACCGAGCCGGCGCTGCGCGACGCCTACACGCACTGCCGACGGCTCAACGCCCGGCACGGCAAGACGTACTTCCTCGCCACCCGGCTGCTGCCCGTGGAGCGGCGGCCGGCCGTCCACGCCCTCTACGGCTTCGCCCGCTGGGCCGACGACATCGTCGACTCCCTGGACGCGGGCATCCCCGCCCATCGCCGCGCGGCCGACCTCGCCCTCCTCCACGAGCGGCTCCAGCGGGGCCTGCGGGACGACAGCGGCGCCGAGCCGGTGGTCCTCGCACTGGCCGACACGGCCCGGCGCTACGCCATCGACCACAGCCACTTCGGCGACTTCATGGCGTCCATGCGCAGCGATTTGGAGGTCACCGACTATCCGACCTACGACGACCTGCGCACCTACATGCACGGTTCCGCCGCGGTGATCGGGCTGCAGATGCTGCCCGTCCTGGGCTCCGTGGTCCCGCGCGAGGAGGCCGCCCCGCACGCGGCCGCCCTCGGCGTCGCCTTCCAGCTGACCAACTTCCTGCGCGACGTGGGCGAGGACCTCGACCGCGGACGCGTCTACCTGCCCGCCGATCTGCTGGCCGCGCACGGCGTCGACCGGGAGCTGCTGCTGTGGAGTCGCGGCACCGGCCGCCGCGACCCGCGCGTCACCGCGGCCCTCAGGGCCTTCGAGGACCTCACCCGCGGCGTCTACCGCGAGGCGGCCCCCGGCATCGCGATGCTGGAACCCGTGTCCCGCCCCTGCATCCGCACGGCCTTCGTGCTCTACGGCGGCATCCTGGACGCGGTCGCCGCCGACGGGTACGCCGTCCTGCACCGGCGCGCCGTGGTCCCCCGGCGGCGGAGGGCCGCGGTGGCCGCCGACGGGCTGATGCGTCTGGCGGCGGCCCGGGCGCGGGAGCGCACGGCCCGCCGGACGACCGTGTCCGCCGGGCCTCCCGGCCGGGCTGCCGCGCCCGTACCGTGCGCCGGAACGCACCCGGCGCCCCGGGCCGTCACCGCGCAGCCGCTGCACAAGGAGGTCAGGTGAACCCCCGTCGTCCCGCCCGCCGCGGACGCCTCCCCCTGTCGCTGCGCAGGAGCCCCGTCACCTGGGAGCGCCAGCGTCCGACGTGGCGCGAGGCCCGGCCGGCGGTCATCGCCCAGGCGCTGAAACGCGCTCAGGCGCGCCCTTCGGGCAACTGGTTCGTCGTGGGCGCCACCCGGGACATCCGTGCCGACCGGCCCCTGGCCCGGACGGTCGCCGGACAGGAGATCGTCGTCTGGCGCGACGCCACGGGCCGCCTCGTCGCCGGACCGGGGGCGTGCCCGCACCTGGGCGCACCGCTGCGCGACAGCCCGGTCAGATGCGGCACTCTCGTCTGCCACTGGCACGGCCTCGCGCTGCGCGGCGCGCCGTTCGCGGGCTGGGAGCCCCTGCCCGCGTACGACGACGGCGTGCTGGTGTGGGTGCGCCTGGACGACGTGGGCGGCGAGCCTCCCCTGGAGGCGCCGGTGGTGCCGGCCAGGCCCGCCCTCGCCCGGGCGGTGACGGCCGTCTACGTGGGCGTCGGCGCCTGCGAACCGGAGGACGTCGTGGCCAACCGGCTGGACCCCTGGCACGGAGCCTGGTTCCACCCGTACTCCTTCGTCGACCTGACCGTCGTCGACACTCCCGGGACGACGGGGAAGGCACCGGCGAGGGCGGAGGGCGCAGAGGGATCGGAAGGCGAGGAGGGCGGTGAGGCCGCGACGGCGCAGGAGGACGGGTTCGTCGTCGACGTCTCCTTCCGCGTCGCCGGACGGCTGGTGGTGCCGGTGCGCGCCGTGTTCACCGCGCCGGAGCCGCGCACGGTCGTCATGCACATCACCGAGGGCGAGGGCCGCAGCTCGGTGGTCGAGACGCACGCGACCCCGCTCGGGGCGGACGACCGGGGAAGGCCCCGCACGGCGGTGGTGGAGGCCGTCGTAGCGGCGTCGGACCGCCGGGGCTTCGCCGTGGCGCGCGGGATGTCGCCGCTGCTGCGACCTCTCGTGCGGGCCGCGGCGGGACGCCTGTGGCGCGACGACCTGGCCTACGCGGAGCGGCGCTGGCAGCTGCGCTCGACGGGGCGGTTCCCCGGCTGAGCCGCCGCGACCGGCCGGCAGCGTTCGGACGCCGATCCGACGCCGATCCGACGCCGATTCGACAGGACCGGATCGTTCCGTTTCGCACCGTGGTGCATCCGCGCACGGGACCGGCGGCGAAGAGTGGTGGACGGTGCTCCGCCGCACGGCGGCGCACACTCCCCCGTGCGCGACGGCATGCACCGCGAGCACGGCGACGGAAGGAGACGACATGACCGCAGGCCGGTGTTCCCCCGAGGTCGTGGTGATCGGAGCGGGCGTGGCGGGCCTCGCCTGTGCGCAGGACCTCGTCGCCGCGGGCGTCGCGGTACAGGTCCTCGAAGCCTCGGACGGGGTCGGCGGCCGGATGCGCTCCGACCGCGTGGACGGCTTCGTGGTCGACCGTGGCTTTCAGGTCTTCAACACGTCCTATCCGCAGGTCCGACGACGTCTGGCACTGCCCGGGCTCGACCTGCGCCCGTTCAGCCCTGGCGTGCTCGTCCACACCGAGGCCGGCAGACGCCGGCTGACCCACCCGGGCGCTCGCCCGTCCACGCTCGGCGACCTTGTGTCGGGGCGGGTCGCGGGACCGCGTGATCTGGCGGCCCTCGGCGCCCTCGCGGCCTCGGACGCGCTGCTCCCGCCGACCCGGCTCAAGCGGCGCTCCGACCGCAGCACGAGGGCGGCGCTGGCCCGGGCCGGGTTCACCGACGCCTTCGTCGAGCGCTTCTTCCGCCCCTTCCTGTCCGGAGTGTTCCTGGAGGACCGGCTGGAGACGTCCGCCCGGGTCTTCCACCTGGTGTGGCGCAGCATGCTGCGCGGCACCCTGTGCCTGCCCGCGGACGGCGTCGGGGCCGTCCCGCGCGCGTTGGCGGGCGCACTGCCCGAAGGCGTCGTGAGACTGGGGACCCCGGTGGAGAGGCTGACCGACGACGGTGTCGGGACAGCCGCCCGTGAAACCGTCCCGGCGCGCGCCGTGGTGGTCGCCACCGGCCCCGGACCGGCCGTGGCCCTGATGCCGGACGTGAGCGTGCCCGCCTACCGTGCGGTGACGACGTACTACCACGCCCCGGCGCAGTCTCCGTTGCACGAGCCCACGCTGATGGTCGACGTCCGGCGGCGCTTCCTCAACACATGCGTGCTGAGCGAGGTCGCCGCCTCCTACGCGCCGTCCGGCCGGGCCCTCGTCGCCACGTCGGTGCTGGGCGCCGACGCGGAGGGCCGGGAGGCCGGTCTGCGCGAGGCGCTGAGCGAGGTGTACGAGACCGACGCCGCCCGGTGGGATCTGCTGGCCGTCCGCACGGTCCCCGAGGCGCTGCCCGCGATGGCGGCCCCCCAGGAACTCACCCGCACGACCAGGGTGGCCCCGGGCCGGTACGTGTGCGGGGACCACCGCGCCACGGGCTCGGTCCAGGGCGCGATGGCGTCGGGCGCCCGCGCCGCCCGGGAAGTGCTGCGCGACCTGCCTCGCCGGTGAGCCCCGGCTGGTCCCCGTCTGTTCCCCTTCGGCCACGGCAGCGCGGAGCGGGACACGCCGGCGAGGCTGCCGCGGGAAGCCCGCGTCGCGCCGTCGTGGACGGCGGCGGGCGTCGGCTCAGTGGGGGACGTCGACGTGGAGGCGGATGGTGGTGCCCTGATCGCGGGTGGAGCGGATCTCCACGAGGTCGCAGAGCTGCTGGGCGAGCCACAGACCGCGGCCGCCGACCTGGTCGACGGTGGGACGGGTGCGGCCGGCCATCACGTCCGGGATGTAGCCGGCGTCGCGGAACTCGCACAGGAACGTCGCGTCCTGGGTCCAGGTGCGCAGGGTCCCGCGCCCTCCGCCGTGCCGG
Organism: Streptomyces rishiriensis; assembly: GCF_003112535.1. Classification (GTDB taxonomy): domain Bacteria; phylum Actinomycetota; class Actinomycetes; order Streptomycetales; family Streptomycetaceae; genus Streptomyces; species Streptomyces rishiriensis. The sequence goes on from NZ_BEWA01000016.1 coordinate 221,837, forward strand.
ATGCTGTTCGTGGCGATCTCCGTGACGGCGACGGCCAGCTTGCGCTGCTGCTCCTCCGTGACGCCCGCGTCCGACGCGCACCGGGAGACCTTGGCGCGGACCGCGGCCAGGTCACCGTGGGTGAAGCTCAGCTCCTGGAAGGGATCGCACGGAGGGTTCAGGACCTCGAAGGGGTACTCCTCGGCGGTGAGGTATCCCTCGTTGCGCACGAAGTGGCCGTCCTGGCGGATCAACGGGTGGCAGCGGGACAGGGACTCCAGCGCGCTGCGGTCGTCGTCCGCGTCGTCGTAGGGGCACAGCATCGACCAGGCGGAGCTGCGGGCGAAGGCCCGGTTCAACAGCCACTCGTGATACCGCAGTTCAGAGAGGTGCGCGGCGCTGCGGGCCTCGCGCCAGGCCGTCTCCCCGATCCCGCGTACCGGCCTGTCCCCCTCGCCCCGCTCCTTCATCCAGGCCACCCAGGCGCCGACCAGCCGGCCCGGGTTGGGTCCGAGCGTCGTGGTGTCGACGAAGGTGACGGCGGACTCGTCGCCGAGCTCGCGGCGCAGGAGTGACGCCTTGTCCGAGGGGACGGCGACGACCACGGCCTCGCCGCCCTCCAGTGCCTCGTGGATGTACCCCAGCGTCCCGGACAGGAACTGCCCGTCCCCGCGGTAGGGGTAGAGCTCGTGACGGAACGGGGGCCGGGCCCCGTCGGACGGATTCGCGGGCGGGATGTTCGCGGGCGGGACGGTGGTCATGCGGCCATCACCACCGGCAGTCCGGCGGAGGCGTATCCCGCGAGCTCCCAGCACAGGCGCACGGTGTCGTTGGCGCCTTCCACGACGATGCGGCGGTCCGGAAGATGACGAGCGGCGTCGACGAGTGCGTGCATGCCGGCCGCGTCGATCAGCTCAAGGGTGTCGAAGCGCAGATTCACCTTGGGCGAGAAGCGCACCGCCGCGCGCACGGCGGTGTTGAACGCGTCCGCGCCCTCTGAGTCGATCACTCCGTCCACGCTCCAGACGTCGGCGCCCGCGCTGTACATCCGAAAGGCCGGACGCTCAGCGCGTATGCCCATCTCGTGCGGGTGCACACCTGTCACATGTTCCAGCGTAGGCCCGTCCCACTGCGACGGCCGGAAGGCGCACACCACGATGGCGTTGCTCTCCGAGGCGAACTCGTCGAGCTTCAGCTCCTGGGCCACCAGCTCCTCGGCCCCGCCGGACGCTGCCGCGGGCGCCCGCTCGGTCAGCACCCGCACCGACCGGTAGCCCTCCCGGGCGGCGGTACGCGCTTCCCGGCGCACCGCGGCCAGGAAGGAGTCGAGGTCCGCGGTGCGTGGCGAATCGAGGATCACCGAGGCGGAGGGCACAGCGTCACGAGGGAGGCCGGAGACGGCCCCGGCGGCGCCGACCACCACGATCTTGTCGCCGTACAGTGCGCCGTCGGCCACGTAGGCGAGCACACCGGCGGGGGACGCGTCGGCCGAGTCCGGGTGCCAGCAGATGTGGTCACCGAGCTCGACGTCGTCGAACGTGGCCAACGCCCGCGCCGCTCTCACCTGGTCCCCTCTCCGACCGTCCCGCCCGTCCCGGGATACAGAGGGTACCGGGCCGGGCGGGAGGGCGTTGAGCCGAACGGAGATCCATCCCGGGTTCCCGGCCTCCGCCCGGGCGAGCGGTCGTCATCCGCCCGAGGGCGCGGTCGTCACCGCCCGAGCGAGCGGTCATCGACGCCCGCACATGATCCGTACCGGGCCGGGCAGCCGTGCAGGGAGAACTCGCGCGCTGCGGGGCCGCCCCGCGCCGGCCGACGACCGGCGTCCGCGGTGGCCGCACGGGAGGTGATCCTCCGGGCCCGGGACTCCTCTCCGTCGCCCCCGGCGCCACGGCCGCCGCCCGGAAGGAACCCACGATGAACGCCGACGCCGCACACGACGGCAGCCAGGTCACTCGGTGGCTGCTGGAGACCGACTCGCTGGAAGGCTTCCTGCAGACCCTCGCCGAGGCCGCCCTCGCACTCTCCCGAGCCCAAGGCGCCGGCGTGACGATCGAAGGCGGCGGCGAGCCGACCACCGTGGCGAGCGCGGGCGCCGCGGCGACGAAGCTGGACGAAAAGCAGTACGGCCAGGACGACGGCCCCTGTCTGCAGGCCCTGCGCACCGGCGAGGAGATCCACGTCGCCGACATGCGCGAAGAGAGCAGGTGGGGCGACTACCCCGCCTATGCCGTGGACTGCGGCGTCCACAGCTCCCTCTCGCTGCCGATCGCCGCCCACACCCACACCGCCGGCGCTCTCAACCTCTACGCCGCCCCGCCCCGCGCGTTCGAGTGCAGCGACCTGGGCGCCCTGCGCTCCCTGGCCGCTCAGGCCACCGGCGGCATCGCCCTGGCCCAGCGCATCAGCGAGACCCAGGAATTCGCCGCGCAGATGCAGACCGCCATGCAGTCCCGCAGCGTCATCGACCAGGCCATAGGCGTGATCATGGGCCGGCGCCGCTGCACCGCCGACGAGGCCTTCGGCGTCCTGCGCTCCGCCTCCCAGCAACGCAACGTCAAACTCCGGGACGTGTGCGCCGAACTGATCACCAGCATCACCGGTCAGCCCCCCACCATCCCCGAACTGCGCCGAAAGGCCTGACGGGACGTGCGCGCCGGGGCGGCCGGACGGCCCGCAAGCCGACCGGCGTCGGCGTCGGCGCGGGCGTCGCGCACTGCTGTGAGCAACGGTGACGGAACCGGGTCCGGTTCCCGCAGAAACCGTGAAGAAACCAGGTGATTCGACCGTATGTTCCTCGATTCGGCGGGCACCAGGACCGACGGAGGTCGATAACTATGGTTCCCCTGCTTCTCGTTCTGCTTCTGGCCCTGATCCTGTTCGGCGCGGGCTTCGCGCTGAAGGCACTGTGGTGGATCGCCGTCGTCGTGCTGGTCGTCTGGCTGCTGGGCTTCGTCATGCGCAGCGCGGACACCGGCGGCCGGCGGGGCCGCTGGTACCGCTGGTAGATCCACCGCACGATCGCCGTCCTGTGGGCCCCGGGAACACCCGGGGCCCACAGCCGTGTCCGGGGCCTCGTCGTCGTCAGCGAACGTCGTAGGTCAGATGCGTCGCGGTCGAGGTCGTGATCACGCTGCGCTGCACCAGCGTGCGCGGTGCCTGGCCGGTGAACAGCGGCGTCCCGGCGCCCAGCACGACGGGTGCGAGGTGCACGGACAGCGTGTCGACCAGCCCGGCGGCGAGCGCCGACCCGATCGTGGCGCCGCCGCCCATGAGGACGACGTCCAGTTCCCTGCCGCTGTCCGAGGACGCCGCCTCCGCGCGCCGGCGGGCGACGGCGACGGCGTCGGACAGGCCGGTGGTGACGAACGTCCAGTCGAGGCCGGTGAGCCGCACCGACCTCGGCGGCGAGCTCGTCACGACGACGAACGGGGGTCTGCCGACCTCGCCGGCGCCGTAACCGATCTCGTCGTCCCAGCCGCCCGGTCCGTCGACCACGTCGAAGAGCCGGCGGCCGAGGACGACCGCGCCCGAGCGGGTGGTGCCCTCGCGCAGGATCCGGAGGTCCTCGGGGTCGTCGGAGAAAGCCCAGAAATGCAGAGCCTCGCCGCCGACGCCCAGACCGTTGTCCGGGCCGGGGTCGGGGCCGGTGACGAAGCCGTCCAGGGATACGGAGATGTCAGCGACGATTCGAGTCATGCCAGGGCAGACCGGAACGGCCGCCCCGACTCATCGCTCGCGCGGGAAACACCTGGACCCGGCGCGTCCCTGAGGACTGGTGCATCACCGCCTGACGGCCGACGGAGCTGTCGCGGGCAGTTCCACGGTGATGCGGAGCCCTCCGGCAGGGCGCGGGGTGAGGGTGAGCGTTCCGTCGTGTGCGTGGGTGATGGTCTTCACGATCGCCAGGCCCAGGCCGACGCCCGCGTGGTCGGCGTGTACGCGCTCGGTGCCGCGCTGGAACGGTTCGGTGAGCGTCGAGGCCGCCTCTGGAGTGAGATTCTCGCCGGTGTTCTCGACGCAGAGCACGACGGTCCCGGGGCGGACGCCGGTACTGACCCGCACGGTGCCCCGTCCGGGGAGGTTGTGGACGATCGCGTTGTGCACCAGGTTCGTGCACAGCTGCAGCAGAAGGGCCTGCGATCCGGTCGTGGGGGCGACGTCGCCGTCGGTCTCGATGGTGACGCCGCGCTGTTCGGCGAGGGGCACGAGCGTCTCGACGGCCTCGTCCGCCAGGAGGGACAGGTCCACGGGTTCTCGGGTGAACGACCGCTGCCCGGCGCGGCTGAGCAGGAGCAGTGCTTCCGTGAGGTTGATCGCCCGGGTGTTGACGGCGTGGAGGCGGTCGACGACTTCGCCGGCGTCGTGGTGCGGATCGCTGCGGGCCACGTCGAGAAGAGCCTTGGAGATCGCCAGGGGGGTGCGCAGCTCGTGAGAGGCGTTGGCTGCGAACCTCCGCTGTTCGGCGACGTGTGCTTCGAGCCGGGCGAGCATCCCGTCGAAGGCGTCGGCGAGTTCGCGGAACTCGTCCTTGCGCCCCGGCAGCCGGATCCGGTGGGAGAGCGATTCGGTCGAGGCCAGGCGGGCGGCGTCGGTGATGCGGGTCATGGGGGCGAGCATCCGCCCGGCGAGGATCCACCCTCCGACGAGACCGAAAGCCAGCAGGAGCGCGAACACCGCGGCGGCCCTCGGAGCGAAGACGCGCAGGAGGTTGGACCGGACGGGGAAGACGCCATGGTCGGGGGCGTCCATCGAGCCGGTCACCATCAGCGCACGCTCGGGAACGTAGCGCAGCAGGAACACCCACACCGCCGCGAGCAGCAGGACGCCGGCGAGCATGAGGAACCCGGCGTAGCTGAGGGTGAGCTTGGCGCGGACGCTCAGTCCGGCCGCCCTATCCACGTTCGCCTCTCCCGTCTCTCGTGCCTCTCCCGTCACTCCCGTCTCTCCGGTGTCCCTCGTCCTCGGTCTCCGGCTGGGCGTCGATGCGGTATCCGACGCCCGCCACGGTGGCGATGATCCAGGGCTCGCCGAGCCGTTTGCGCAATGCCGAGACGGTGATGCGGACGGCGTTGGTGAACGGGTCGGCGTTCTCGTCCCACGCGCGTTCCAGGAGTTCTTCGGCGCTGACGACACCGCCTTCGGCGGCGACGAGGACGTCGAGCACGGCGAACTGCTTCCTGGTCAGCGCCACGTAACGGCCGGCCCGGTAGACCTCGCGGCGGAACGGGTCCAGCCGAAGACCCGCGATCTCCCGCACGGGCGGCCGGTTGTGGGCACGTCTGCGGTCGAGCGCTCTGAGCCTGAGCGCGAGCTCGCGCAGTTCGAAGGGTTTCGTGAGGTAGTCGTCGGCGCCGAGTTCGAATCCGGTGGCCTTGTCGTCGAGACGGTCGGCCGCGGTGAGCATGAGGATCGGCATGCCGCTGCCGGAGGCGACGATGCGTCGGGCGATCTCGTCGCCGGAGGGCCCGGGAACGTCCCGGTCGAGGACGGCGATGTCGTAGGCGTTGGTGCTCAGCAGTGCGAGGGCGGTGTCCCCGTCACCTGCGATGTCGGCCGCGATCGCTTCCAGGCGCAGACCGTCGCGGACGGCTTCTGCCAGATACGGTTCGTCCTCGACGAGCAACACGCGCATGCCGTCGATGCTACGAGCCGGTGCATATCGTCGGCGTATCGAAAACCGCATACGCGGCGGCAACACCGCGCCGTCTTCACTGGCGGCATGACGCGAACCCCACCAGCCCCGGCAGGCCTCACCGCAGACGCAGAAGTGACCGTCAGCGAGCGAGGACGGCGAGGACGTTGACGGCACAGGTGGACACGGAGGCGGCCGGGCAGGGCGGCGCCGGACCCCGGAACGCCGGCTCCGGTTCCCGGTGGGCGACCATCCGCAGGCGGGCGGACCTCCGCCGGATGATCCGTGTCGCCTCGCGGCCTGCGCCCTGGAAGCGCGGCCCGGTGCTCGCGGCGCTGGCGCTGCTGCTGGGCCTGTTCATGCAGCTGCACGCCTGGATCCCGAACAGGATCGGGAACCTCGGCAGCCTGGCGGAAACGGTCCTGCCGTGGTTCGGCCTGTTCATCCCGGTGCTGCTGGCCGGCGCCCTGTGGCGTCGCTCCCCCTCGGCGGTGGCCGCTCTGCTGCTGCCGGCCGTGGTGTGGCTGAACCTCTTCGGCCCGCTGCTCAGTGACAAGTCCCACGCGGGCGGCGACCTCACTGTGGTCAGCCACAACGTCGGCGCCGACAACCCCGACCCGGCCGGCACCGCCCGCGACCTGTCCGCCTCCGGCGCCGACCTGCTGGCCCTGGTGGAGATCACCCCGCAGGCGAAGCCGGTGTACGAGAAGGCACTGGCGAAGACGTACCCCTACCACTCGGTGCGGGGCACGGTCGGGCTGTGGAGCAGGCTGCCGCTGTCGGACACCGAGCCCGTCGACACCGCGATGGACTACGGGCCGCTGGCGGCCACCAAGCCGGACGCCGTCAAGGCGGCCTACACCCGGGCGCTGCGCGCCACGGTGGCCACGCACCGGGGTCCGCTGGCGGTGTACGTGGCCCACCTGGGGTCCGTGCGGGTGAATCCCCGGGCGGGCTTCTGGACGGACTCGCGGGATCGAGGCGCGCGAGCGCTCGGCCAGGCCGTCGCCGCCGAGCAGAACGAGCGGGTGGTGCTGCTCGGCGATCTGAACGGCGCCACGGACGACCGCGCGTTCGCCGCCCTCACCTCGCAGTTGCGCTCCACCCAGGACGCGGCCGGGAGCGGATTCGGCTTCACGTGGCCGGCGACGTTCCCGGTGGTGCGGATCGACCAGATCATGGTCCGCGGCGTGACGCCGGAGAGCTCATGGTCGCTGCCGGCCACGGCCAGCGACCACCTGCCGGTGGCTGCCGAGATCAGCTGGTGATCACCGCGTACGGGCGTTGCGTTCTCGGGAGTTCGGGGGCGTGCAGGCGACCGGGTCCTCCTCTGCCCCCAGGTCTGCCCTCGCGTACCTTGCCGCTCCGCCGTCGGTCCGTGGACGCTGGTGGGCCCGCCTGTGAGGAGAGTGCTGGTGCGTGCCCAGGAGAAGCCGACCGACAGGAGCGGTGACCGTGGACACCGTCCAGGCCCGCTCCCGGCGGGGCCGGCCACCCCGGCGGCCGCCCTGCTCGCCCTGCAGCGCACGGCGGGCAACGCGGCGGTGTCGCGCGCGGTCGAGCAGCAGCGTCACGAGCATGACGCGCACTGCGGCCACGGCCCGGCCGTCCAGCGCTCGGCGGTGCACCAGGTTCTGCGCTCCCCGGGCCGGCCGCTCGATCCCGCGCTGCGCTCCGAGATGGAGGGCCGGTTCGGCGGCGACGACTTCAGCGCGGTACGGGTGCACACCGACGCGGTCGCCCAGCGGTCCGCCGCGGACATCGGCGCGAAGGCCTACACCTCCGGCAGCCATGTGGTCTGGGACGGACAGGACAAGCACACCCTGGCGCACGAGCTGGACCACGTCCGCCAGCAGAGCAGGGGGTCGGTTCCCGGTACCGACAACGGGTCGGGGCTGCGCGTGTCCGACCCGTCCGACTGGGCCGAGCGGCAGGCGGAGGACACGGCCCGGCGCGTGATGAGCGGTGCGGCTCCCGTCCAGCGTGCCGTGGAGGCCCCGCCGGCCCCGAACAACCCGACCCCGCCCGCCGGGCACACGGTGCAGCGCAAGGGGCCCGACGAACTGAAGGGTCAGATCACCAAACCGGAACCGCAGCTCCGCACGCTCGCCTCCTTCATGCGGAAGAAGTCCGAGCAGGGGAATCCGGTGACGTCACCGGTGGCGCAGGCCGTCGCGGCGTACGACAGTTCCCCGGTCCGGGACCCGGAGACGTGCATGGCCCAGCTGAACGCCATCCTGATCGACGCGCTGGACAGGAAGGCGGAGGGCCCCAGGCAGGTGGACGTCGACTACCTGGACGAGGTGGTCGGGGTGGTCCGCAACGAGCTGGCCCTCGTGGCCGCCCAGCACGACCGCGACCTGCAGCTGCCGGCGGAGGCGAAGCTCCCGTACAAGGACATGACCGACAAGGGCACGCTCTGGAAGGACGCGATGTTCGCGCAGGGCACGGTCAACTTCGGTATGACCGGCTCCAGTTACATTCGGGAGATGTCCGAGCTGAATCGGCACGACCTGAAGAAGGAGATCGGCGGCCGCGGCGAGGACGCATGGGTGGCCGACGTGCGGGGCAAGCTGGAGAACCAGCTCCGGGCGAGCGTGGTCGCCCACTACACCGCCAAGGCCCGGGCCGAGGCCATGCTGGAGTCCGGCAAGAGCCTCAAGTCGAAGACGGCGCTCGACCGGGAGAACCCCAGCGACCGGCACAACACGATGAACGTGGACGAACTGGTGCTGGCCAACCACGGGTTCGTCTTCTTCTACATCGAGCACCCGGGCAAGTCGGGCCGCAAGTCGCGCTTCGGCGTCGGCAAGGAGGGCGAGGGCGACGGCCAGGCCCGCATCGAGCTCGGCATCAGCGAGTCCGGCCTGCTCAGCCAGGGCTGGATCATGCTCAGCGACTTCATCCAGCGCGACTACCCGCAGCTCATGGCGCATCCGGACCGGCCGGAGGAGACGGTGCACGGGAAGTCGGGCGCGGACACGGAGGGCCTGATGAACGTCCGCGAGTTCCAGCGCGGGCTGCCCACGGGCGACGAGTTGATGGAGTCGCTGACGGCGTTCAGTGGCATCACGGACATCGAGCAGCGCCAGGCGCACGCGTTGGCGCGGCAGAGCGCGTACGGGGACGGGCGCAGCCAGATGGTCTACGGCCCGGACAAGAAGGTCAAACGGCCCGAGCTGCTCCACAAGAACATTCTCGCCGGCTCCGACATCATCCCCGGCCTGGTCGAGCGGGCCGTGGTCGAGATCATGCGGTTCGAGGAGTCCAACCCCCGGCTGGCGAACCGGCTCAAGGCCATGAACGGCGCCGACCTGATGGACTACCTGTTCCGGGACCTGCTGCGCCCCCAGGCGATGATCCCGAACACCGTGGACCTGTCCAAGGCCGACATCACCTTCACGGACGGGGCCGCCTGACACCGGCAGCCGGTCACATGGGTGAGGTCGGTGAAGTCGTTGAGGTCGGTGCGGGTCCCGCGCTCACCCTCGCCGGCTCGGCCGCAGGCTCGTCGGCGGGTCTGGACAGCTCGGCGTTGAACTGTGCGCCGACCAGGAGGGACAGGTTGGACAGCCACAGCCAGACCAGGAAGACCACCACTCCTGCCAGCGAACCGTACAGACGGTGATAGGTGCTGACGTGGGAGGTATAGAGGGCGAACGCGAGGGAGACCGTCAGCAGGAGCCCCACCGCCAACGTCCCGCCGGGGGCCATGCTCCGCACGGGGCGGGAGCGCGCCGGTCCTGACCGGTACAGGACGAGCACCAGGGCGACGGCGACCGCAGCCACGACCGGCCAGCGCAAGGCGTCCCACGTGGCCTGCGGAGCCGTCCCCAGGCTCAGCACGTGGCCCAGACGACGGGCCAGGCCGCCGCTGAGCAGCAGTGCCAGCGTGGAGGTGAGGAGCAGCGAGCTCAGGACCAGGGCCGTGAGGACGATGCGCGGAGCCGTGCGCCAGACCGGCCGGTCCGCGCTGATCCGGTGCATGGCGTACAACGCCCGGCGGAAGACGCTCAGATAGCTGCATCCCGACCACAGGGCTCCCGTTCCCCCGACGAAGATCAGCGTCCATGCCGTCGACGACTGCTCGGACATCTGCCGCAGGGTGCTGCGCAGCAGAGCGCGGGATTCGGCCGGCGCGGCCTGTGCCATGCGGTCGATGACCTCGGGCTTGGCCGTGGGCATGGTCAGACCCAGGATCGAGAGGATGACCAGCAGCAGGGGGAACAGGGCCAGGACCGCGTAGTAGGTCAGCGCGGCGGCCCAGTCCGTGACGTCGTCGTTCCAGACGGTCACCGGCGTCCGGCGCAGCGCCGCCCACCACCGAACCGTGCGACCGTCTGCATCATCCATGACGGGGATGCTCTCACCCTCCGCTGCCAACCCGTCCCCCAGCCCTGCGCTGCGGCACCGTCCGGTGCCTGAGTCCCGGATACCCCGCCGCGCCCTCGGTAGCCCGACGATCGCTCGGCCGGCGCCGGGCCGGGCGCCGGAGCCTTCGGCTCAGCGGTGGGCCGCGCCGCCGTTGTGGGCGTCGGTCAGGGAGATGCGCGCCGTGATGCGCTTGCCGACCGGCTCCTGCTCGGTGAACAGGTTCTCCGTGAGAGCCTTGACGATCTCCAGGCCGTGCTGGCCGATCCGCTCGGGATCGGCGGCCCGGGCAGTGGGCACGGTGGGGTCGCTGTCCCAGATGACGACGTCCAGGGCGTGGGCGGTGACGCGCAGCTCCATCAGGACGGGTCCGGGGGCGTACTTGCGGGCGTTCGTGACCAGCTCGCTGACCACCAGCCGGGTCAGGCCCAGGGCCCGCTCGGACACCGGCAGGCGGTGGTCGGTACGGGCCCGGTCGAGAAAGGCGACGGCATGTTGACGGGCCTCGGCGATGCAGCCGTCGTCCCCTTCCAGGGCATAACCGGCGCGCATCACGTGCTCATCCGGTCCGGTACAGCCGTCACCGTCGCCATGAGATCCCACGTGTCTCGCCCTCACTCCCCCGTTGACGTGCGCAGGTACCCGCTCCGGCGTCCTCCATGCCACCACGGACGCCGTCCGGTACGGCCCGTCTGGGTGCATGCCGCCGCACCGGTGGGGCAGAATCGTCCGAGCACGCCCCGAGCGGGCAAGCCTAGGCCCAGCCGAGGAGACGTGAACGCCATCCCCAGGGAAGACCGGCCCCATCATCTTTCCGTCCAGCCCGCAGTGGTCGACGGCGTCCTCGTCGTGACCGTGGAGGGCGAGATCGACCACGACGTCAAGGACGTCCTCAGCTACGCGTTGCTGTCCGACGACGGCGCGCCGCCGCCGCGCATCGTGGCGGACCTCAGCGGCGTGACCTTCATGGACTCCAGCGGCATCAACGTGTTCGTCACCGCCCACCGGCGAGTGAGCGGCGCTCAGGGGTGGCTGCGCATCGCCGGCGCCCAGGAGTCCGTCGTACGGCTGCTGCAGCTCGTGGGCGTCGACGAGATCATCCCCTGCCACCCCACCGTGGAGGAGGCCCTGAACGCCTGACGGGGCGCCCGACGCCCAGGGCGGCAGCTGCGAGGCGCGGCCGTCACGGCGGCCGGCGCCGACTGTCGTCCTCCCCCCGTCCGGGCAGTCGGGGCGTGAGCAAGGACGGGTCGGCGGTGGTCAGCCCGGGAGGAAGGCCGGAAAAGCAGATCCGCCGAAGGCGGTGCCTTTCTGGTTCGGGGTCAGGGAGAGATGGGCGGTGACCAGCTTTCCCGTGGCGCGAAGGGCGACGACGACTTTGTCGCTGACGGTGTGCACCAGATGCATTCCATGACCGCCGATGCGGCGCGGGTCGACTTTCTTCGGCGCCGGCTTCTCGGTGGAACTGTCCCAGACGGTGATGGTCAATTCGTCGTCGTTCAGCTCCAGGGTCATTCCGCAGGGGCCCGGGGCATGCAGGATGGCGTTCGTGATCATCTCGCTCGTGGCGAGTTCGGCGTCCACGGCCAGGGCGCTCGGCACCGCTGCGCGGCCTATGCGCCGGGCGTGTCCGAGGAACGCCCGCAGGGCCTGGCGGGCGTCGGCGGCGCGCGCCGCGCCGTCTCCCCAGATCGCGCCGTAGCGCAGCGGGGCGCCCTCGTCCCCGCCCTGTTCGTCTGCCGTGTGCTTCCTCAGCGGGGTGACCATAGGGGGCTCTTTCGTCGCGTTCACCGCTCTTCGGCGCTTCGGTCTGCTCTGCTCCTCCGTCTACCCGGGCGTCGGCGGCCCACACCGTGGACGCGCCCGACGCCGCTCCGGCCGCCCGGGGGCGGGCCCCGCGTCGTCAGGGCCGGGTGGCCGCGTCGCGGTCGGGGTGGAGGGAGAAGATCTGGTCGAGGCCGACGACGCGCAGGACGCGCAGGGTGTGGGCCGGGACCGCGGCGAGCGCGACGTCCGCCCGTGCAGCGTGTGCGAGGTTGCGGGCCGCGATCAGGGCGCTGATGCCGCTGGAGTCGCAGAACTCCATGCCCGCCAGGTCCAGGACGAGGCGCTGACCGGGTCGCAGGGCGATCGTGGGAAGCAGGGCGGTCAGCTCGGTGGCGTGCGGATAGGCGAGGTCGCCGATGATCTCCAGAACGGGACCTGTCATGGCGTCTCGGGTGGTGATCGTCAGCGGGCTCATTCGCGGTTTCGGGTCCTGAGGTCGGGCGCGGGAACGCCGAGGGCGAGCAGCGCGGTGTCGTCGTCGAGTCCGTCGCCGAAGTCGTCCAGCAGGCCGGTGAGGGCCTCGATCACGGCGCGCGGAGGCTGTCCGGCGTGGCCGACGGCGAAGTCGCGCAGGGCCTCGTCCCCGTACAGACTGCCGCGGTCCTCGCCGGTGCGGGCCTCGGTGAGGCCGTCGGTGTAGAGCAGCAGGGTGTCGCCGGGGGCGAGGACGGTGTCGGCGGTGGCGAAGCGCGCGTCGGGCAGGGCGCCGACGAGGAAGCCGCCCGGGGTGGGCAGGAAGCCGGCCGTGCCGTCGGCGCGCAGGACGAGGGCCGAGGGGTGCCCGCCCGAGGCGAGCCGGACGGTGGCCCGTCCGCTCGCGGCGTCGGGTTCGACGAGGCCGAATATGGCGGTGCAGTAGCGCGGGTCGCCGCCGGTGTAGCGCTCGTGAAGCACCTTGTTGAGGGTGGTGAGGGCGGAGACGGGGTCGGGATCGTGCAGGGCGGCGGCCCGCAGGGTGTAGCGGGTCAGCGAGGTGACCGCGGCCGCCTGGGGGCCCTTGCCGCACACGTCGCCGAGGAAGAACGCGAAGCGTTCCCCGTCGACGGGGAAGAGGTCGTAGAAGTCGCCGCCCAGCCGGTCGGGAGACGCGGCGCGGTAGTGGACGGCCGTCTCCACCCCGGGTACCGGCGGCAGCGAGTCGGGCAGCAGCGACTGCTGGAGCGCGGCCAGCGCGTCCTGGAGCCGGGCACGGTCCGCTTCCGCCTGTCTGCGGGCTTCCTCGGCGACCTTCCTGGCCCGCAGGAGTTCGGCTTCGTAGGCGCGGCGGTCGCGGGCGTCGAAGAGGGTGGTGCGGACCAGCAGCGGCTCACCGTTGCCGCCCTGCTTGATCACGGAGGAGGCCAGCACCGGCATGCGTCCGCCGTCGCCCCGTCTGAGCTCCAGGGCGATGCCGCCGATCTCGCCCTGCATGCGCAGCAGGGGCGCGAAGTGCGTCTCGTGGTACAGCTTGCCGCCGACGCTCAGCAGGTCGGTGAACCGCATCCGTCCGACCACCGCGTCCCGTTCCAGGCGGAGCCACCTCAGCAGGGTGGCGTTGATCTTCGCGATGGTGCCGTCCATCAGCGTGGACAGATATCCGCACGGCGCGCTCTCGTACAGTTCCTCGGCGCTGTCCTCCAGCAGTGCGGCGAACGCCGCGTGGGCGGTCCGCTCGTCGCCGGCGCCCTGCTGATGGGGCTGCTGCCCGGTTCGGCACATCAGCGCTGGCTCGCAGGAAAAGCGATGATCGCCTCGTTGGTCGCCTCCGGCGCGGACAGGTTCGGGTCGTCCCGGGTGTCCGCGAGGGACGTGGTCCGCGCGAAGACGCGCGCCATGTCGGGATCGGTGGCGCGCCACATGTTCTCATCACAGCCGAACCCGTGCGCCGGCACCACGGTCCGCCCTCGCGGATTGCCGGTGCCGGTGACGTGGTTCCCGCGATCGATGTCCATGAGCCCCACCCTCTCAGACGCCGATCGACGCTCCCGCCCAGCCGCGGATCACCACCCGCCGCACCCGTCTTCTTCACACGCCGCGCAGATGAGGCCCGCCGGGAACCGGTATGCGTGCGCGCGCGCAGGGACCGGCCGTCGTGACGGCCGGTCCCCGGGTCGGCGCGCGTGCGTGCGCCGTCAGGTCACCATCGGTACCAGCGGCCGCGGCCGCCGCCGGCGGTGGTGGAACGCATGACGAAGCCGAGCAGCCACAGCACCAGGACGGCCAGGGCCACCCACCACAGGATCTTCACGGCGAAACCGACGCCGAAAAGAATGACGGCGAGAAGCAGCACGAGAAGCAGGGGAACCATTCTTATCGACCTCCTTTCCTTCCGTCTTCCCGGCCTTTTCTCCCTTATTCACGGCCCGCACCCGCCGTTTTCCCGGCCCGGTACGGACATGCGCGGAATTTCCCGTGGGCTGCCATGGCAGGCTGCTATGACAGGCTGCCAGGACGGGTTGCCGTGACCGTGGGCGGGTCGTCTCAGTTCTGGGTGAGCAGACCTTCCCGCAACCGGCCGAGCGTGCGCGACAGCAGCCGCGAGACGTGCATCTGCGAGACGCCCAGGCGTTCGCCGATCTGGGCCTGGGTGAGTTCCTCCACGAACCGCATGTGGATGATCTCCCGGTCCCGGTCGTCGAGTTCGCCCAGCAGGGGGGCCAGGGCGTGGAAGTCCTCGACCAGCTCCAGAGCCGTGTCCTCGGCGCCGATGAAGTCCTGCAGTGCCGATTCGCCCTCCTCGCTGCCGCTGATCGTGGCGTCCAGGGAGGAGGAGTTGTAGCCGTTCGCGGCGAGCCGGGCCTCGCGCACCTCTTCCTCGGGAAGACTCATCAGCTCCGACAGCTCCTTGACCGTCGGGGTACGTCCGAGGCGGCTGCGCAGCTCCTCCGTGGCGCGCGCGAGATGGACGCGGGCTTCCTGCAAGCGGCGGGGAACGTGCACGGCCCAGGTCGTGTCCCGGAAGAAGCGCTTGATCTCCCCCACGATGTAGGGGATCGCGAAGGAGGTGAACTCCGCCTCCCGGGACAGGTCGAACCGGTCGATGGCCTTGATCAGGCCGATCATTCCGACCTGGACGATGTCCTCCATCTCCTCCGGTCCGCGGCCGCGGAACCGGCCGGCCGCGAAGCGGACCAGGGACATGTTCATCTCGATCAGCGTGTTGCGTGCGTAGCTGTACTCGGGAGTGCCTTCCTCCAGCACCGCCAGCTGGTCGAAGAACAGCCTCGACAGCGCGCGGGCGTCCTTCGGCGCCACCCGAGAGGGATCGGCGATCTCCGGCAACTCGCGCACCTGCGTGTCCGTTGCCGTCGTGCTCATCAGCGTCATGACGTACCCCTCCCACCGTCGAAGCCCGATTCGGCTGCCGCTCGCTCACCTGGGACCGGCACAGCGGCGCGACTACCCCCGCGTGCCGCCTCTATGCCGGCAAGCGGAAATTCCACTGGGGTGCCGTGCCACCCCGGTGCGAGAGCGCCGGGTCACCGGTTCCATGAGCACATGCCGGGTCAGCACGCCCGGACGAGAGAGGCCCAGCCATGACCGTCCCGCTTCCCGTGGTCTTCATCCACGGGCTCTGGCTGCACAGCAGTTCCTGGCAGCCCTGGATCGACCTGTTCCGCGAGGAGGGCTACGCCGCCTCCGCCCCCGGGTGGCCGGGCGACCCCGACACCGTCGAGGCGGCGCGCCGCGGCCCTGAGAGACAACAGGCGCCGGTCGGTCTCCCTGACCGCGAAGCAGTTCCGGTTCGCCTTCGGCAACGCCGTCACGGAGGAGGAATCGGCGGCCCTGCACGCGCGCTGGACCGTCCCCGCGCCGGGCAAGCCGCTGTTCGAGGCCGCGTCCGCCAACTTCTCCCCCCACTCGCCGGCGAAGGTCGACACGATGAACAGCGGACGCGGCCCGCTGCTGCTCGTCTCCGGCGGCAAGGATCACACGGTGCCCCAGGTCGTCACCCGGGCCACCCTCAAGCAGTACCGGGACTCCGAGGCCGTCACCGACATCAGCGGGCCCGGGGCTGTTGCCGGCGCGACGCCGGGCGCGCGCCGCCGGCGGCGAGGTGGCGTACGACCCGGCACACACCCCGGGGGCGCGGTTCGTGGTCAGCCTGTCTGCCGGGGGACGGCGGCCGCACTCGGCACCACCGTCGCGTCAGGCCGTGACGTCGGGCTGCACGTCCTTGCGGGAAGCGGCCAGGTAGCCGACGAAGCCGAGGATCGCCACCGTCCAGGACAGCGTGACCGGGCCCAGACCGAGGTCGAGTCCGCCCCGGCCGTGGCCGACGGCCATCCAGTCGGCCACGGAGGCCCCGAGGGGGCGCGTGATGACGTACGCGGCCCAGAACGCGGCCACCGCGTTCAGGCTCCCCCACCGGTGAGCGACGGCCGGAACGGCGATGGCCGCGGCGTACAGGACGGCGGAGCCCAGGTAGCCGAGGCCGATCGTGGCGGTGAGGTCGCCCGCGGCGGTGCCCAGCGCGAACGTGGCCAGCACGGCGGCCCAGTAGAAGGCCTCGCGGCGCCGGGTGTGGATGCTGTGGATGGACAGGGTGCGCTCAACGCGGTGCCAGAGGGCGAAGACGGCGGCCAGCGCGGCCATGAAGAACGGGGTCGAGAGCCAGTAGGGCACCCCGAGACCGACGTGCAGGACGTCGGCGGCCATCGTGCCGAACACGCTGACCATGACGATCGCCGTCCAGTAGATCCAGGCCACGTACCGACGGGCGGCGAACTGCACCGCCAGCGCGGCCACCAGGGCGATTCCGCCGAGACCCACGGCGGGGATCGGGCCGAGCAGGTGGGCCAGGAAGTCGGACGCCGTCTCGCCCATCCCGGTGGTCAGCACCTTGATGATCCAGAAGTAGACGGTCACCTCCGGCACCTTGCTCGCCGCGTGACGCATGTGGCCCGTGGGCCGGTTGTGAGTGAGGTGATCAGTCGACATGCCAGGCACGATGACATGCCGCCCGGCCCTCGCCCCAGACCCCTTTGCCAGAGTTTTGGCGCTTCCGGTACGGGAGTTGCCCAAGGCTCACGCGGACCTGAACGCAACCTGAACACCGTGGCCGATGCGCTGGTCAGGAGCGTGCGGCCGCTGATATCGGCGGCCTCCCGGCATCGGGCGGCGGCCGAGGAGCGGTACGCCGGGACTCCGGCCGCCGCCGCTGCCACCGCCACTGGGTTGGAGGGCTCCGAAGACGGGCACCCGCCCTTGGGTCGCCCCGGTGGGACGGCACGGGGCGTCCGGCACGGGGTCTTGGGACACCTTTTACGCGACACGTGAAACTGTGAACGGCTTCGTCGCCGTCTCAACAGTGAGTCGGGCCCGTCAGGGCCGAAGAGCGAGAGAGCGGGGACAGGTCGTGGGACGGCGCAAGGGCGGCATAGGGATCGCACTCGTCACGGGTGTGATGCTGGTGGGCGCGACGGCCTGCGGCGGGTCCGGGGGCGGCAGCGACAAGGCGGGCGGCAGCGACGCGAAGGCCTCGGGCGCACCCGCGAGTTCCTCGCCGTCGCCGACCAAGCCCGCCGGCCCGCCGATGCTGCTGGACACGATCACCCCGCAGACGGGAACCACGGTCGGCGTGGCCATGCCGATCTCGGTCGTCTTCACCGACCCGGTGGCGGCCAAGGCGCGGGCCACGGTCGAGAAGCACCTGAAGGTGAGCGCCTCGCAGCCGGTGGCCGGCGCCTGGCACTGGTTCGGGGACAGGCGCGCCGACTGGCGTCCGAAGAGCTACTGGCCGTCCGGCACCACCGTGAAGGTCGATGCCGACATGAACGGCGTCAGCAACGGCAACGGGCGCTTCGGCGTACGCGCCTACACCCACACCTTCAAGGTCGGCGACGACGTGCGCGCCGCTGTCTCGGTGACCGGTCACACCATGAAGGTGACCCGCAACGGCAGCCCCGTGCGCACCCTGTCGATCAACGCGGGAAGCGCCGAGTACCCCACGTGGAACGGCACGATGGCCGTCATCGACAAGGAGAAGGAGGTCCACATGACCTCCTGCAGCGTCGGCATCAGCTGCGACAAGGGCAGCCCCAACTTCTACGACCTGACGCTGCCCTGGGACGTCCATCTGACCCAGTCCGGCACCTACGTGCACTACTCGACCGGCGACCCGAATCCGGGCAGCGGCAGCGCGCGCGGTTCGCACGGCTGCGTCCACCTGTCCATGTCGGACGCCAAGTGGTTCTACGACCAGGTCAAGCAGGGCGATCCCATCACCATCACCGGCTCGCCCCGGGCCAAGGCCTCGGCCGACAACGGCTACGCCGCCTTCAACCTGGGCTGGGACCAGTGGCTCGCGGGCAGCTCCGCCGGGGAGCAGACGACCTCGACGCTGTGACGCACGGTGCGGCGATGCCGCCGGGCTAACCGGCCGTCACCGCCAGGAGCGTCTTGCGCGTCTCCTCCGCGCGGGGAGAGCCCAGCGCGGTGTACAGGGACAGCGCCTGGCGAAGGTGGTCGACGGCGCCCGTCCGCTCCCCCCGGGCCTGCCGGACGAGGGCCGAGCCGATGTGGGCGCGGGCCTGTTCCTCCTGCTCCCCTATACCGCGGGCCAGTTCCAGCGCCGACGCATGCGCCTCCAAGGCCTCGGCGTGCCGTCCGGCGCCGTGCAGTGCCTCGCCCAGGCCGTTGAGGGCGCCCGTCTCGCCGTACGGTTCCCCGGTCCGCCGGAAGTGGGCCAGGGCCTGGCTCTGCCGCTCCGCGGCCTCCTCGTGTCTGCCCTGACGGCACAGCGCGTTGCCCAGGTTGGACAGCGCGTGTGCCTCTCCCCCGGTGTGTCCGAGCCGCCGGAACAGGGCGAGCGCCTGCTCGAAGCGCCCGGCCGCGGCCACATGGTCGCCGAGCCGCGCCAGGACGATCCCCAGGTTCCCGAGGGCGCTGGCCTCCCCGAACGTGTGGCCCGTCCGCCGGTACAGCGCCAGCGCCTGCTGATACCGCTCGATCGACGCCCGGTAGTCCTCCAGCAGTTCCTGCACGATGCCGAGGTTGTTCAGCACGTCGGCTTCGCCGTGGGCGTCCCCGACGGCGCGAAACAGCTCGACGGCCCTCTCGTGGTGTTCGGCGGCCTCCTGGTATCCGCCCTGCAACTCGTGCAGCACGCCCACGTTGGTGAGATGGCGGGCCTCGCCGGCCCGGTAGCCGATCCGGCGGCACAGGGCCAGCGCGTCCGCGTGCTGCCGTCGCGCGCTCTCGTAGTCGCCGAGCCGCCGGTGGACCGCGCCGAGACAGGCCAGGACGTCGACCTCGCCACGGGTGTCCCCCACCGCGCGGGCGGCGCGCACGGCGTGTGTGTGGACGGTCAGCGCGTCGGCGAAGTGCCCTGAGCGCTCGTAGTGGCGGTGGAGCGTGGTGGCGATCCGCACGGTGTGCCGGGACGGTCCGGGCTCCTCGGTCCTGGAGCACAGGGCCACCAGGGTCGGCTGCGCGGCGCGCAGCCACGCGCGGCACTCGTCGGCCGTGCGCAGCGGCGGCAGCCCGGCGCCGGGCGCCTCGACGACGGGACGCAGATGCCGTTCGGCGGGGTACAGCACGTCCATGGCGGCAGCCGACGCCGCG
This sequence comes from Streptomyces rishiriensis, assembly GCF_003112535.1. Taxonomy (GTDB): domain Bacteria; phylum Actinomycetota; class Actinomycetes; order Streptomycetales; family Streptomycetaceae; genus Streptomyces; species Streptomyces rishiriensis. Next base: position 241,194 of record NZ_BEWA01000016.1, read on the forward strand.
AGACAGTGGTCCAGCAGCCGGGTCATCGCCGCGTCGCGCTCCGCCGCCCCGTCGTGCCGGGCCGCGAGCTCCGCGGCGTAGGCGCGCAGCAGGTCGTGCATGCCGTGGCGGCCTGGCCCGGTCCGCTGCACCAGGTGCGCCCGGGACAGCACGTCGAGCGAGCGCCGCGTCCTCTCCACGCTCTCGCCGACCAGGGCGGCGGCGGAGTGCACGTCCGCGTCGGGCCCCGGGTGCAGGCCCAGCAGCCGGAAGAGACGCGCCTCCTGGTCGGGGAGACGGTCGTAGGACCAGGAGAAGACGGCCCGGACCGCGGCCCGGGGGTCTCCGTCACCGGTGTCCAGCAGATCCAGCCGCCGCCGGCGGTCCCGCAGTTCGTCCACCAGTCGGGCCAGGGACTCCTGACGACGCGACAGCACCAGTTCGGCCGCCACCCGCAGGGCCAGCGGCAGCCACCCGCACTGTTCCGCGAGGGCGGCGGCTCCGGGGTCGGCGTCGGCGCGCGGTCCGATCAAGGCGCGCAGCAGGGCGAGCGCCTCCGGCGGGGAGAGGACGTCGAGGACCATGCGGTGTGCTCCGTGCACCGAGACCAGGGACGACAGCGAGTCCCGGCTCGTGATCACCACTTTGCACGTCGGGCTCCCCGGCAGCAACGGGCGCACCTGCGCGGCGGAGGCGGCATTGTCGAGGAGGACGAGCATCCGCCGTCCGTCGACGGCTGTGCGATAGCGTGCCGCCCGGTCGTCGAGCCGCAGCGGTATCTCCTGGCCGGGCACGCCCAGCGCGGTGAGGAACCCCGCGAGCGCCTGGGCGGCGGAGACCGGCTCGTCCGGGTCGTAGCCGCGCAGGTCGACGTAGAGCTGTCCGTCGGGGAAGGCCTCCCGCATCCGGTGCGCCCAGCGCACGGCCAGCGCGGTCTTGCCGACGCCCGCGGTCCCGGAGACGGCGGAGACGACCACGGCCGCTCCGCACCCACCGGCGCCCGGACCGTCGGCGGCGACCAGGCGTCGGGTGAGCTCGGCCATGTGCTCCTCGCGGCCGGTGAAGTGACTCACCGCCATGGGGAGTTGAGCCGGGACCGGGACGGCGGCCGGCGCGGGGGCGCCGACGGCGGCCGCAGGGGGGCCCGCGCCCGGCGACTCCTCCCGTCCGGCGCCTCGCAGCAACTCCTCATACACCGCCCGCAGTTCACGGCCGGGGGTCACGCCCAGCTCGGAGGTGAGCTGCCGGCTGATCCCGCTGTACGTGTCCAGTGCCTCGGCCGTCCTTCCGGAGTCGGACAGGCTCCGGATCAACGCCACGGCGAGCGGCTCGCACAGCGGGTTCTCGGCCAGCAACGGCCGCAGTACCGCAGGCGCTTCCTCCGGCCTTTCCTGACGCAGCAGGGCACGGGCCCACCCGAGCGCCGCCTCCACCCGCTCCTGCGTCCAGGCCGTCCGCGCCCGCTCCGCCCACGCCCCCGGCAGCCCCTCCAGCGGCACGCCGCGCCACAACCGCAGGGCCTCCCGCAGGACTTGAGCCCGCTGCTCGTCGGACAGGTGCGGCTCACGCCCCTGCACGACGAGCGAACGGAACCGGAGGAGGTCGACGGCGTGCTCGTCCGCCTCGAGAACGTAGCCCCCGGCGGTCCGGCTGATGCGGAGCGGCGCCGGGGAGGCTTGCGCCGCGCCGTCGTCCGCCGTGGCCGCCGCGTCGTCGAGGAGCCGCCGCAGACGGCTGATGTGCGCGTAGAGAACCGACCGGGCCCCGTCGGGCGCGGCGGTGTCCCAGACCCGTTCCACCAGCGTGCTCACGGGGACCGGCCGGCCGGCGTCGGCCGCCAGCGCTGCCAGGACCGCTCGGCGACGCGGCTGCCCGGCGTCGACCACGCGCCCCGCGACGCGCAGTTCCAGGGGTCCGAGTAGGTACAGGTTCATCGTGCCTCACGTGGGACGGACGGGGGAACGGCACGCCGGCGGCGGGACTCTTCGCCCGCCGGGCGGGCCGGGGCTCCGACGGCCCTCCGTCATTGACTCCGGGACCGTCACCGGACAGCCGTCACAAGGTTTTCGCAAGGTTCACGGTAGATCCTCGACTCACGTGCCGTCAGGCGGATCACGGCAGACGCCGTGTGCCGCCGAGAACGCCGACACCGGCTCGCGCAGGCTCCCGGGGAGCGAGGTCGCCGCCCGCCCTGCCGCGGTCGCGCGAGGCGTGGGCCGAGCCGACGCAACGAGAGAATGGATCTGCCATGCGCAAGATGATGTCCCGGGCGAACCGGACGGCCGTCGCCGTCCTCGCCACCGCCTTCATGGCCTCCGGAGCGGTCGTCGCGGGGGCGACGACCGCCTCGGCGGACGGGTGCGTGGGTCCCCTGTGCGGTGCGGTGAAGAACAGGACCGGCCAGACGATGCACTACACGATGAGCCTCGGCGAGGGCCCCCACTACTGCGACGTGTGGAACTGGGGCGGCGGCACCGGGAGCGAGTTCAAGCACGCCAAGTGCAAGCAGGAGTCGTTCGGCAACGGCACGCGGGGCGGCAACGGCACCGGCAACGACGTCGACGCCTTCACCTTCGCCAGCCACGGCTACCACGAGCGCTTCTCGCGGGTCGGCACCTGGCACTGGCGCGCGAAGGGCGTCTGGACGAAGATCCGGAGCGGGGAGATCGCCGACTGCGGCATCGGCGACAACAACGAGGTCTGGTGCACCGTGCTCGTGCAGGCCTGAGAGGTCCCGAAGACGGCTGCGCGACTCCGCCGCGCAGCCGCCCCCGCCGGATCCGGCCCCGCCCCCGTCTTCCCAGCCGGGGAAGCGGACCGGGCACGGCCGCTGGAGCCCGGCGGCACGCGCGCGGGCCCCGGGGCGGGCCCGACGACCGTCGACCACGCGTGGACCGGCGCGCACAGGGGAGGCGCCGGCCCACGCGTTCCTCCGACGCCGGCGGTGCGGTCCGGCGCGCCGTCGCTGCCCAGGGGCGCGGGCCGCAGGTTCCCTACCGGGGGCTGGGGCCGCGGCGCCGTACCCCCTGACGTCCGGCTGGCGTGCGTACCGTGCGTTACACGACGCCCTGAGCCGACATCGCCTGAGCCACGCGCAGGAAGCCCGCGACGTTGGCGCCCAGGACGTAGTCGTCGGGGGCGCCTCCGTAGGCGTCGGCGGTGGCACGGCACTGGGCGTGCACACTCTGCATGACCGCGGCCAGTCGCTGCTCCGTCTGCTCGAAGGTCCAGACGTCACGGGAGGCGTTCTGCTGCATCTCCAGCGCCGAGGTGGCCACACCGCCCGCGTTGGCGGCCTTGCCGGGCCCGAACAGGATGCCCGCCTCCCGGAAGACCTCGATCGCCTCCGGGGTGCAGGGCATGTTGGCGCCCTCGGCGACGGCCCGGACGCCGTTCTTCACCAGGGCCGCCGCGTCCGGCGCCCCCAGTTCGTTCTGCGTGGCGCACGGCAGCACGACGTCGCACGGCACGTCGAAGACCGAGCCCCGCTCGGAGAACCGTGCCGTCGGCCTGGCCTCCGCGTACGCGGACAGACGCGCCCGCCGAGCTTCCTTGATCGTCTTCAGCAGCTCCAGATCGATGCCGTCCGCGTCGACCAGGTACCCGGAGGAGTCCGAGCAGGCCACGACCGAACCGCCCAGCGCGTGCACCTTCTCGATCGCGTAGACCGCCACGTTCCCGGAGCCGGACACGACGACCTTGCGGCCGTCGAACCCGTCTCCGCGCGTGGCCAGCATCTCCTGCGCGAAGTAGACCGCGCCGTAGCCGGTGGCCTCGGTCCGGGCCTGCGAGCCGCCCCACGAGACGCCCTTGCCGGTCAGCACCCCCGCCTCGAAGCGGTTGGTGATCCGCTTGTACTGGCCGAAGAGGTAGCCGATCTCACGCCCGCCGACCCCGATGTCGCCCGCGGGGACGTCCGTGTGCTCGCCCAGGTGCCGGTACAGCTCGGTCATGAACGCCTGGCAGAAGCGCATGATCTCCCCGTCGGTGCGGCCCTTGGGGTCGAAGTCCGAGCCGCCCTTGCCGCCGCCGATCGCCAGCCCTGTCAGCGCGTTCTTGAAGATCTGCTCGAAGCCCAGGAACTTCACGATGCCGAGGTTGACGCTCGGATGGAACCGCAGACCGCCCTTGTAGGGGCCGAGCGCGCTGCTGAACTCCACCCGGAAACCGCGGTTGACCTGCACCCGGCCGCTGTCGTCCACCCACGGAACCCGGAAGATCAGCTGCCGCTCCGGCTCGCACAGCCGGTCGGCGATGAACGCGTCGACGTACTCCGGGTGCGCCTGCAGCGCCGGCGCCAGGGTGTGCAGCACCTCGCCCACCGCCTGATGGAACTCGCTCTCCCCGGGGTTGCGCCGGCAGACTGCCGCGTAGACGGCCTCGATGTGAGCACTGGGATTCATACGCGTCTGCTCTCCTGTTCGTCCGCCAGGCACTCTCGCCTCGTCCGGCACGCCTGGCCGCTGTTCTGTCCATGAATACGCGCGACAGGACTCACCGTGTCAGGGCAGAGGCGCCGGGAGCGGGACACAAGGCCGTCGTCGACCCCCGACTCCCCTCGATTCACCTGCCTCACTCGAACGCACCTGCTTCGCTCGATGTGACGACCCCGCAATTCCTCGATGCCTTGATTCCCCGATGCGGCGAAGCCCGGATCCACCGAACCCCGGGGCCGCGGCCCGACGACCGGACGGCCCGAAGACCCGACGGCCGGACGAGACGGCAACGCGTCGACGGCTTTGACGGCGGAAGGAGTTCACGAGCGGCAGAGTCGGGGCGCGCTTACCCGGGAGGTCATCGACCCGCAGCGTGTCGCGGTGTCAGGCTCGTCGGGACAAGGAGCCGACGAACCGGAGGACGCCATGGCCGCCTACGCGATAGCGCACCTGCAAGAAGCCGCACCGCACCCGGAGATCGCCGAGTACATGGAGCGCATCACCGGCACCATGGCGCCCTACGGGGGCCGCTTCCTGGTGCACGGCGCACAGCACGAGGTGAAGGAGGGCAACTGGCCCGGGCACGTCGTGGTGATCGGTTTCCCCTCGCTCGAGCGGGCGCGGGCGTGGTGGGACTCGGCCGCGTACCAGGAGATCGCTCCGCTGCGTTCGCGGCACATCGAGGGCGACATCATCCTGATCCCGGGCGTGGCCGACGGATACGACCCCACGGCCACGGCCCGGGCGGTCCGGGAGGCGCTGCCTGCCCGGTAGCCCCCGGCAGCAGGGCCACGAACGGCGGGCAGCAGGGCCACGAACGGCGGGCGACAGCGGCAGAGGCGGGCCGGCGACAGGGGGCGGGCCGACGGACGTCGCGACAGGGGCATGGGCCGGGCGTCGACCTTAGACAAATAGTCTGCGCAGAGATAATCTCTGAACACATCATTCAGTCGAGGAGGCCGACCCCCATGTGGACGTACGAGCACAGCATCGAGACCGGCGCCGCCCCCGAGGAGATCTGGCGACTCTGGGCGGACGTGGAGAACTGGGGCGCCTGGAACGCCGAGATCGAGAAGACCGAGATCGACGGCCCGTTCGCGACGGGCGCCCACATCACGATGACGCCGCCCGGGGACGACCCGATACTGCTCCGCGTCGCCGACGTCACCGAGGGCGAACTGTTCGTCGACGAGGCCCGCTTCGGGGATCTGCTGCTGCGGACCGTCCACCGGATGGACCGGATCGGCCACGGCCGCGTCCGGGTGGTCTACCGGATGGAGATCACCGGCCCGGGCGCCGACGAGGCCGGGGCCCACATCGGCCCCGGCATCACCGCCGACTGGCCCGACACGATGGCCGCACTGGTCGAACGGGCCGCGCGCTGATGCCTCTCAGCCCCGGCGACAGCCCCGGCCTGCTGCTCTGGCACGCCACGCTGCGCTGGCAGCGCGACCTCGCCGCGGTCCTGACGCCGCTCGGCCTCACTCACGTTCAGTTCGTGCTGCTCGCCTGCGCCTGGTGGCTCAACTCCCAGGGGGAGCACCCCAATCAGCTGACCCTCGCCCGCCAGGCGGGCACCGACGTCAAGATGACCTCACAAGTCCTGCGCACCCTGGAGCAGAAGGGGCTCGTCGAGCGGGAGGTCGATCCGGCGGACACCCGCGCCAAGCGACTGCGCGTCACCGACGCCGGCGCGGAACTGGCCCCCCGCGCGATCGCCGCGGTCGAGCTCGCCGACGCGCGCTTCTTCCAGCCGGTGTCCCTCGACGAGGCCGTCCCCCTGCTCCGCCGCCTGGCCCACCCGGACCCCGGAACGTCCCCGCCGACCGCTGCGCAGTGACGCCGGGGGCGACGCCGCTCAGCGGGCGGCGCCGTCCGCGGCGAAGGGACGGGCGGAGGCCGACGTCGACGCGGACGTCGATCCGGACGTCTATGCGGACGTCGACGGGTATGTCGACGGGGTTGCGGATGCCGAGTCGACCGGGGCGCCGGCGTCGTCCTTCATGGCCTTGGCCTCGCTCTTGAGGATGCGCATGGACTTGCCGAGCCCCCGTGCGGCTTCCGGGAGCTTCTTCGAGCCGAACACCACGATGATGACGATCGCCACGATCAACAGGTGCCAGGGTTCCAGGCCGTTGCGGAGCATCCCGCCCACTTTCTCTGCGTCAGGCGGGGTTCGCGGGGCGCGGGACACCGTCTGCGATGATTGCTACATTGCGCAACTGTACAACCCTTGGATGGGGTCAGTCGTCGTCCTCTCCATATGAGTTCGACGGACGGATGAGGGCGCGCACATGGCTGTTGGACACCAGGCTCCCCCGGTGCGGCACGGGCGGCAGACGGAGCCGCCGCACGGCGGCGGAGGCAGGCGCGGGGATCGCGGCGGGCGAGGCAAGCGCCGCCGACCGCTGCGCACCGCGCTGATGGTGGCGTTGGCCCTCGTGGTCCTAGGCGCGGCCGGCCTCGGCTGGATCTACTACCGGCTGAACGGCGACATCGACACGTTCGACGCGGGCGGTCTGTCCACGAACCGCCCCGACGCCGGTTCCTCCAAGGGTGAGAACGTCCTGGTCATCGGCTCGGACGCGCGCACGAACGGCAACAACGCGCTGGGCGGCGGCCAGGCGGACGACATCGGCCGGTCGGACACGGCCTTCCTGCTGCACGTCTACGCCGACCACAAGAACGCCATAGCCGTCTCCGTCCCCCGCGACACGCTCGTCACGATCCCACCCTGCAAACTGCCGGACGGCACCTGGACGAAGGCCCGGACGCGGACACAGTTCAACGAGGCCTTCTCCGTGGGCGAGACCGCCAAGGGCAACCCCGCCTGCACGCAGAACACCGTGGAGAAGCTGACGGGCCTGCGCGTCGACCACACGGTCGTCGTCGACTTCAAGGGGTTCGCCTCGCTGACGGAGGTGGTCGGCGGGGTCGACGTGTGTCTGCCGCAGAACATCTACCAGGGCGACCTCAACCCCCACCGCGCCACCAAGGGCAAGCTGCTGTTCGGCAAGGGCGAGCAGAAGGTCTCCGGGCAGCGGGCCCTGGACTACGTCCGCATCCGGCACGGGATAGGCGACGGCTCCGACATAGGGCGCATCAAGCGCCAACAGGCCTTCGTCGGCAGCCTGATCAAGAAGGTCAAGAGCGACGGACTGACCCCGGGCAAACTGCTGCCCCTGGCGGAGGCCGCGACGAACTCGATGACCGTCGACCCCGGTCTCGGCAAGGCGGACAAGCTGATCTCCTTCGCGATGTCGCTGAAGGACATCGACCTGCACAACACCAGATTCGTGACCATCCCCTGGCGCTACGACGGCGCACGCGTCGCGATCGTCGAGCCGGACGCCTCGGCGCTGTGGGCGGCGCTCAAGGCCGACCGCACCATCGACGGCAAGGACGCCGGCGGCGCCAAGGCGACGAAGACCGGCGCCGCCTCCGCGTCACCGAGCGCCGACGGGCGCGTCTCGGGCGCCGGCATCGCCGTTTCCGTCTTCAACGGCACCACCACCGGCGGCCTGGCCTCGACGGCCGCCGCCATGCTGACCGCGCACGGCTTCACCGTCACCGGCACCGCGAACGCCGGCAGCCAGGACCACGCCACCACCGTCGTCCAGTACGGGCCGGGAAGGAAAGGCCAGGCCGAGACCGTCGCCCGGCTCTTCCCCGGCGCCCGTCTCCAGTCCCTCGGCGCCGGCCGCGTCAACGTCGTCCTGGGCGCGTCCTACACCGGGGACCCCGACCCCGCCGCCCCGGCAGCCACGAGTGCCGCCCCGGCCTCCGTCCCGACCTCCGTCGCGGACGGCTCGCGCACGGCGGACGCCGATCTGTGCTCCGACCTGTCGTACGGCTCGGGCGGCTGAAGCAGACCTCGCCCCGCCGGATGCGGCAGGTCCGCGGCTGCGCAACAGGGTTGACGAAACGTCAGACATCGCCCGGAAGTCGGGCCCTCAGCGGCCGCCCTGGCGTGCTCTCACGGCCATCAGCCCGGCCGCGTAGAGCGCCAGGACGGAGGCCAGCAGAACGTAGTAGAGAGCGGGCAGCGGTGTGAGCCCGAGCAGCGAACCGAGCGGCGAGAGCGGGAGCAGCAGCCCGACGGCGGTGAGCGCGCCGGCCGCCCGGCCCACCGGGCCGGACGCGCTGCCCTCGGCCCGCCGGCGGCCGCCCCGCAGCAGGAGCATCACCAGGGCCTGGGTGACCAGGTTCTCGGTGAACCAGCCCGAGTGGAACACCGCCTCGTCGTCCAGGGCGTCGGGTCCGTGCAGCGCGAGCGCGAGCACGCCGAAGGTGGCCAGGTCGGCGACGGCGTTGAGGGCGCCGAAGCCGACGATGAACCGCAGCAGGGCCCGGGGGCGCAGCACGGTCGGGCGGCGCAGGACCGCGGAGTACGGGCGGTCGCGGGCGAAGGCGAGTTGGGCGGCGTCGAAGCACAGGTTCTGCGCCAGCACCTGGGCCGGCAGCATGGGCAGGAAGGGCAGCAGGAGACCGGCCGCGAGCATCGCTATGACGTTGCCGAGGTTCGACGACAGGGTGACGTGGAGGTAGGCGGCGATGTTGCCGCCCGCATGCCGTCCGGCCGCGACCGCGTGGCCGATCGCTGTGAGGTCCTTCCCCGCGAGGACCACGTCCGCGGTCTCCCTGGCCACCGCCACCGCGTCGCGCGGGGCGATACCGACGTCCGCCACGCGCAGGGCGGGCAGATCGTTGACGCCGTCGCCGAGGTAGCCGACGGTGCGCCCGTCGGCGCGCAGGGCGGCGACCACGCGGGCCTTGTGCTCGGGGGCGCAACGGGCGAAGACGGTGACGCGGGAGGCGGCCTCGGTGAGCTCGCGGTCGCTCAGGGCGTCGATGCGGTCGGCGGTGAGGACGGCGTCCGGGGCGACGGGGACGCCCAGGTCGCGGCAGGCGCGGACGGCGGTGCCGGGGTGATCGCCGGTGAGGATCCTGACGGCGACGCCCCGGTCGGTGAGGGCCTTCAGCGCGTCGGCGGCGGTGGGGGCGAGAGCGTCCCGCAAGGTGACGAAACCCCGGCAGGTCAGGCCGCGTTCGTCTTCGTGCGCGGGGCCGTGCGGCGGGGAGAGTCGGATCCCGCCGCTCGGGCGTATTCGCGCGCGGGGGATGTCGGCCGTGGCGATCGCCAGCACCCGCAGTCCCTCGTCCGCGTACCCGGCGGCCCGGGCGAGCAGCCGCGCGCGCTCGTCGTCCGTGAGGGCGCAGCGTTCGAGAACGGCCTCGGCGGCTCCCTTGACGACCAGAGTGTGCACGCCGAGCCTGCCCGGGGTGCGCACGACGGCGGTGGCCAGGCGGCGCACGGGGTCGAAGGGGACGGCCGTCACCCCGTCGTAGGCCGTGCAGTCGTCCTCGTCGGCGGCGTCCAGGAGCGCCTCGTCGAGGGCGTCCGGGGCGGGCAGTTCGGCGAGCTGGAGGGTCCACCAGGCGTTGAGCGCGGCCCAGCGCAGCACCTCGGCGTCGTCCCGGCCTTCGGGGTCGACGGCGCGGTGGCAGACGGGGCGGTCCTGGGTGAGGGTGCCGGTCTTGTCCAGGCAGAGCACGTCCATGGCGCCGAGGTCGTGCAGGGCGGGCAGCCGCTTGACGATCACCCGGTGGGCGCGGGCCAGCAGGGCGGCTCCGCGCGCCAGACAGGCGGTGACGATGACCGGGAGCATCTCCGGGGTCATGCCCACCGCCACCGCGACGGCGAAGGGCAGCGTCTCCAGGCCGCGGTCGCGCAGGGCGGCGTTGGCCATGAGCACGAGCGGAGGGGTCAGCAGCATGAACCGGATGAGGATCCAGGAGATGCCGTGCACGGACCGGTCGAAGGCGCTCGCCTCGCGCCGGACCGCAGCAGGTCCCCGGCTGCCGTGCGCGACGGCGAGCCGGGTCCGTCCCGCGGTCGCCACGACGACCGCGGAGGCGCTGCCGGAGGCGATGTCACTGCCCTGGAAGCAGAGCTGCGGGCTGTCGAACCCGATGCCTCGAACCCCGGTTCCGTCGGCCCCGGTTCCGTCGGCGCCGGTACCGCCCGTGCCGGTGCCGGCGGCGCCGAAACGCGCGGCGGCCGCTGTGTCCGTGGCGTCCGGCGCGTCGAGGACGTCCGTGGCGTCCGTGGCGTCCGTCGTGTCCGTCGTGTCCGTGGCGTCCGTCGTGTCCGTGGCGTCCGTCGTGTCCGTGGCGTCCTTCGGCACGGGGGCGGACTCTCCGGTGAGCGCGGCCTGGTGCACGGTCAGGCCGTGGGAACGCAACAGCCGTACGTCGGCCGGGACCAGGTCGCCGGGGCCCAGCCGGATCACGTCGCCGGGCACCAGTTCGTCCACCGGGAGCTCACGGGTGCGCGGCGCGTCGTCCTCCCCGGGCCGCCGCAGCACGGTGGCCGTGCCGGCGACCAGACCGCGCAACGCGGCCGTGGACCGGTCTGCCCGGTGCTCCCCGGACGCACGCAGCGCGCAGCTCACCACGACCAGCAGCAGGATCACGCAGGCCGTGCCCCACGAGGCGACGACGGCCGACACCAGCCCGAGACACAGGAGCACGCCGGTGAACGGATCGCGCAGACTGCGCAGGAACACACGCGGCCACGCCGCCTCGCGGTGCGCCGGCAGGACGTTCGCGCCGAAGCGGGCCTGCCGCGCTTCGGCCTGTTCCTCGGTGAGCCCGCGGGGCCCGCTGTCCAGCTGCCGCAGGGTCTCCAGGACCGTCGCCGCACGGGGCGTGCGAGCAGCGGCGCCCGCCGGCCGTGCGCCCGGGGCCGCGGGACTCCCCCCGGCGCCGGGCTGCGAGGCGGCGACGGTCTCAGGCACCGGCCCTGCGCAGGCTGCGCACGGGCGCCTTCCGCGCACGGGCCGCCAACTGCCCGACCATCACCCGCACCACGGTCACGACGTCGGGGTCGTCCACGAAGTAGATCTGGCGTCGCCCGTCCCGCCGTGCGCGGACCAGCCCGGCCAGCTTCAGTTTCGCCAGGTGCTGGCTGACGGCGGGCAGCGCCCCGCCCACCCGGTCCGCGAGGTGGGTGACGTCGCTCTCGCCCTGGGACAGCGCCCACATGATGTGCAGTCGGGCGGACGACGCCAGCAGCCCGAAGGAGGCCGCGGCCTCCTCCAGCACCTCGGCCGGAGGATCCTCGAAGCCACCGGTGTCCGCCGCCACAGCCCTCTCCCGTCCCGTCCCCGTCGCCGCCGCCTCACGGGCGCCGCCCCAGTTTAGGCGCCACCCGGATTGCTCCGCTCCGCACCGCAACCGCCCGGGCCCGCACCGCGTCTCCACCTGCGCCGACTAAAGTTGCGCAACCGGGCAACCGACATACCGACACCACTGGAGGACGGACTACGTGGGCATCATCGGCTGGATCATCCTCGGCCTGCTCGCCGGGGCCATCGCCAAGATCCTGCTTCCCGGGCGCGACCCGGGCGGTTTCATCGGAACCACCCTGATCGGCATCGCCGGCGCCTTCGTGGGCGGCTGGATCTCCGCCCGGTTCTTCGACCGCCCGGTGGAGAAGCACTTCTTCGACCTCTACACCTGGGGTGCGGCCATCGGCGGCGCGTTCGTCCTGCTCGTCGCCTACCGGCTGCTGTTCGGCAACTCCCGGGACTGACCCGCGCGTTCGCCGTCGTCCGTCGCCGTCGCCACCGCTGCCGACGGCGACGGACGGGGCACGGTCGGACGGGCGGGCGGGCGGGCGGACGCTCAGCCCCGCAGCTCGGTGAGGAAGTCCACGAGGGCGGCGTTCACCTCTGCCGGTCGCTCCTGCTGCGTCCAGTGTCCGCACCCGTCCAGCCTGATCGGCTCGCGCCGCAGGCTCGGCATCAAGTCCGGGAGCTTCGCGATGAGTTCAGGAGTGCCCGGGAAGGCCGGCACCAGATCGCGGTCCCCGTACACGTACAGCGCGGGCACACTGACGACCGCCTGGTGCCAGGCCGCCGTCAGCTCCCAGTTCCGGTCGATGTTGCGGTACCAGTTGAGCGCCCCGGTGAAGCCCCGCGAGAAACCGTCGGTGAGGACGTCCAGGTCGGCCTCGGTGAACCACTCCGGCAGGATCTCAGGGTCGGGCATCGTCTCCAGCCACCCCCGCCCGGGCTCGACGAGGGGCTGCCTCTCCCCGGCCGCGGGGGCGTCACCGGAGGCCATGTGGAAGAACTTCCGCAGGGTCGTGCGCGGATCCTTTGCGAACTCCGCGTCCGCAACGCCGGGTCGGTTGAAGTAGTTCCAGTAGAACCGGCCGCCGAACATCCGGTCCATGGCGGCGAGCGGAGGCTCCGTCCCCCGGAACGGCGGCGGCACGCTGAGCCCCGCCACTCCCAGCACCACGTCCGGGCGAAGCAGCGCGGTGTGCCAGGCGACCGGCGCGCCCCAGTCGTGACCGACCACGTACGCCTTCTCCTCGCCGAGTGCGTGGATCAGCCCGACGACGTCGCCGACCAGGTGAAGGATGCTGTACGCGTTCACGTCGTCGGGGTGATCGCTGCGGCCGTATCCCCGCTGGTCGGGTGCGACCACCCGGAAGCCGGCGGCGGCCAGCGGGCCGAACTGGTGCTGCCAGGAATGCCACGACTCGGGGAAGCCGTGCAGGAGGACGACCAGGGGCCCTTCGCCCTCCTCCGCGATGTGCAGCCGGATCCCGTTCACGTCGATCATTCGATGCTCAACCATGCGCAAAAGCCTATGCCTCCTGATCTTGGTGGAGAGCTCGGGCCTGTCCGCAGCGTCGACCGGGCGGGCCGCGAGAGGGGCCGGAGCACGGCCCGCATCTCGGAGTGGGCGCGTCCGCACCGAACGGGTGCGAGGCGGCGTTCAACCGTTCGATTGAACGTCGGATTCAACCTTCGGAAGCGTTGCCCGTCGACGCGGACCTCAGCACGATGGAGGGCACCCGAAGGTCCTGGCCGCCCCCGCACGGCGGAGCCGGACGACGGGTTCAGGTTCACCCCCCACCCGAGAGGTCTCTTCAACGTGCCCAGTTTCAGCAGGCGACGCGCCCTCACCGCCGGCGCCGGCGCCGCCCTCGGCCTCGGCGCCCTCGCCGCCACCGCGACTCCCGCCGCGGCCTCCCCGGCGGGCTTCCCCGGCGGCGGGCGCGAGGACTCGCGCACGCTCGACGAGCTCTACCGCGCCGCGCTGGCGGAAGGCGGCAAGCTCGTGGTCTACGCCGGCGGCGACACCCCCACCCAGCAGGACGGCACCAAGGCGGCCTTCAAGGCCCGCTTCCCGGAGATCGACCTGACGCTGATCGTCGACTACAGCAAGTACCACGACGTCCGGGTGGACAACCAGTTCGCCACCGGCACCCTCGTCCCGGACGTCGTGCAGTTCCAGACGCTGCAGGACTTCGACCGCTGGAAGCAGCAGGGCCGGCTGCTGCACTACAAGCCCGCCGGCTTCTCCAAGGTCCACGACGCGTTCAAGGACCCGCAGGGCGCGTGGGTGGCCACGGGGGTCATCGCCTTCAGCTTCCTGTACGACACGGCGGCGGTCGGCGCGACGAGGCCGCTCACCCCGCGCGATCTGGTCGACCCGAAGTGGAAGGGCATGATCGCCTCGTCCTACCCGCACGACGACGACGCAGTCCTGTACCTCTTCAGCCTGTACGCCCGCGCCTACGGCTGGGACTGGGTGGCCGCGTTCGCCGCCCAGGACGTGCAGTTCGCCCGGGGCAGCAACTCCCCCGGCACCGCCGTCTTCGGCGGACGGAAGGCGATCGGCGTGGGCACCGCCGGGTCGGCCGTCAGCTCCTCTCCCGTGACGTTCGGCGTCACCGACGGTCACCCGTTCATGGCCTGGGGCCAGCGCACGGCCGTCCTCGAGCAGGCCCGGAACTCCACGGCAGCCAAGCTCTTCCTCAACTGGCAGCTGTCGAAGGAGAGGCAGAGCGGCTCCTTCAACGGCTGGTCCGTGCGCACCGACGTCACTCCCCCGGCCGGCCTGAAGCCGATCTGGGCGTACCCCGACGCCCACGTGGACGGTTTCCCCCGGTTCATGGCCAACCGCGCCGAGGTGGAGCGCTGGAAGCAGACGTTCGCCCTGTACTTCGGCGAGGTCAAGGGCGACCCGACGCCCGGCTGGCTCGGACTGCACCCGGGGGCGTGACGCCGCTCCGGTCGCGGCAGTAGAGGGCCGGGCGCTGCGGCCCGGGGGCGGACGAAGCGATTCCGCCCCTTCCCGGATCTGTACCGAACGCGAAAATAGTCCTATATTTCTACCTACCTCTGCCGGGTGATGTGGTGCATCGAGCGCCGCTCCGACGGGCTGCCCGAAAGCAGGCGGCCGAAGTCCCATGCGGAGGTTGTGGTGATGTCCTTTCGCTCTGCCAGTCGCTTCTTCCCGCACTCACGTCCGCACACCCAGTCACACCCGCACCCGCACCCGCACCCGCACCCGCACACCAACTCGCACTCGCATTCCGGCGACGTCGACCGTGCGGCAGGCTTTTGGGGAGGCAGGGCGTGAACTGGCGTGAACTGGCGGCATGCCGCTTCGAAGATCCGGAGCTCTTCTTTCCGATCGGCGAGGACGGACCGTCGCGGCTGCAGATCGAGCAGGCCCGGGCCGTCTGCAACCGGTGCCCCGTCGTGAGCGCCTGCGGCGACTGGGCGTTGCGCAGTGGTGAGTACGACGGCATATGGGGCGCGATGACGGCGGGCGAACGCCGGGCGCTGCGGCTCTGGCGCAAGACCTGAGCCGGCGCCCCGCCGAGGCCGCACCAAGCGCGCCGACGACGCCGAGGGCAACGGTTACGTCACCCACCACGGCTGACGCTCGCGACATGGGCGGGCGCCGCCCGACGCTCACGGGCGGCGCCTGCCGTCGTCGGGCTACTCGACCTTGGCCCAGTCGAGCGTGCGCTCCACCGCCTTCTTCCAGCCCGCGTACCCTTCCGCGCGCTGGTCGTCGGACCACTGGGGCTCCCAGCGCTTCGACTCCTGCCAGTGAGTGCGCAGTTCGTCGGTGTCGCGCCAGAAGCCGGTGGCCAGCCCGGCCGCGTAGGCCGCGCCGAGCGCGGTGGTCTCGGCGACCACCGGCCGGCTGACCGGTACGCCGAGTACGTCGGCCTGGATCTGCATGCACAGGTCGTTGGCCGTGACGCCGCCGTCGACCTTGAGCACGTCGAGGTGGACTCCGGAGTCCTGCTCCATGGCCTCGACCACGTCGCGGCTCTGGTAGCAGATGGACTCCAGGGTCGCCCGGGCCAGGTGACCGTTGTCGTTGTACCGGGCCAGGCCGACGATCGCGCCGCGGGCGTCGGATCGCCAGTACGGGGCGAACAGGCCCGAGAAGGCGGGAACGAAGTACATCCCGCCGTTGTCCTCGACGGTGCGCGCCAGCGTCTCGCTCTCGGCCGCGTCGTTGATGATCTTCATCTGGTCGCGCAGCCACTGCACCGCGGACCCGGTGACGGCGATGGAGCCCTCCAGGGCGTAGATCGCCGGGCTGTCACCGAACTGGTACGCCACGGTGGTGAGCAGCCCGTGCTGCGAACGGACCAGCTCCGTACCGGTGTTGAGGACCAGGAAGTTGCCCGTGCCGTAGGTGTTCTTGGCCTCGCCCGGCGCGTAGCAGACCTGCCCCACCGTGGCCGCCTGCTGGTCGCCGAGCACCCCGGTGATGGGGATGGCGGCACGCAGCGGACGGGAGGTGCGGGTCACGCCGAACGCCTCACGGTGGGAGGACGGGTTGATGGTGGGCAGCATCTGCCGGGGGATGTCGAAGAAGCCCAGCAGCTCGTCGTCCCAGTCGAGGGTCTCCAGGTCCATGAGCATGGTGCGACTGGCGTTGGTCACGTCGGTGGCGTGCACACCCCCGTCGGGGCCGCCGGTCAGGTTCCACAGGACCCACGCGTCGGTGTTGCCGAAGAGGGCGTGGCCCTGTTCGGCAGCCTCGCGGACGCCTTCGACGTTCTCCAGGATCCACTGGATCTTGCCGCCGGAGAAGTAGGTCGCCGGCGGCAGTCCCGCCTTGCGGCGGATGACGTCGCCCTTTCCGGAGCGTTCCAGTGCCGCCGCGATGGAGTCCGTGCGGGTGTCCTGCCAGACGATGGCGTTGTAGTAGGGACGTCCGTTGCGCGGGTCCCACACCACGGTGGTCTCCCGCTGGTTGGTGATGCCGATCGCGGCCAGGTCCTCGGGGGCGAGGTTGCCGTGCCGCAGCGCGTTCTGCATCACCGAGTTGGTGCGCTCCCAGATCTCCACCGGGTCGTGTTCGACCCATCCTGAGCGCGGAAGGATCTGGGCATGCTCCAGCTGGTGCTTCGCCACCTCGTTGCCGGCGTGGTCGAAGATCATGAATCGGGTGCTGGTGGTGCCTTGGTCCACCGCGCCCACGAAGTCAGCCATGGGTTGCCGCCTCTGCTGTGGGGGTCATTCCTCGGGGGACGGAACGCGACCGGGAGGCTCCGGCTCCGCGGTCGGCAGGAGCCGGCCGACGAACAGCTTGTACAGGAACGCGCCGAGGAGGCCGCCGATCAGCGGACCGACGATCGGCACCCAGAAGTAGAGATTCCCGTACTGATCTCGCCATGCCGTGCCGTAGCCCGTGATGAAGCTGGCCAATCTGGGCCCGAAGTCACGTGCAGGGTTGATCGCGTATCCCGCGTTGGTACCCCATGCCATGCCGATCGCCACGACGATCAGACCGACGATGAACGGGGCCAGGTTGGCGCCCGGCGGGGTGTTCAGCAGGTCGGTGACGGCGAGGATCAGCAGGAGCAGGATGGCGGTGCCGATGACCTGGTCGCGGAACGCGCCCCACTCGTGGACCGGCAGGTTGGGATTGCCGTTGGCGGGGAGCGTGGAGAACACGCCCTGTGTCTTGATGGTGTGTCCGGGGTCGGCCTTCGCCAGTGCTTCGGTGTAGTTCCACCGCACGATGAGGGCTGCCACGAAGGCGCCGGCGGTCTGGGCCAGCGCGTAGGGTGCGACCTTGCTCCAGGGGAAGCCCTTGAACGCGGCCAGGGCGACCGTCACCGCCGGATTGAGGTGGGCGCCGCTCAGTCGCGCGGCGACGTAGACGCCCAGGGTGACGCCCAGGCCCCAGGCCCAGGCGATGCTGTCGTGGTTTCCGAGCCCTCCCGGCGGCGTCGTGAGCGCTCCACCGGCGACCACCTGGGCCACCACGCCACAGCCGAAGAGGATGAGAATCATGGTGCCGGCGAACTCGGCCGACATTTCGCCGACCAATCCGGACCTTTTCAATCGCTCAGCCATGGAAGCCCGCTTCCCGCCGGCGCGGAGCCGGCACGTCGACTGCTCGAGGTCTCCCGTACAACAGCATAGGGCGATCATGGACCAACCGCACAAAAGGGAAGATCTATGGTCCGGCCGCGACGGTCAGAGGGTGAGCAGCCAGACGAGCAGCCGGATGAGCAGCGCCAGCGACGTGGCCCCCGCGAGCAGCGATCCCGCGACGACGAAGACGCGGTCGGCCGTCGTCACGTCCCAGCCCTGGATCTCGAACCGGCGGGGGTTCGCCGAGTCGTACCGGACCACCACCGAGGCGCCCACACCGAAGCGGCCGTCGATGGATACGCGTCCGAACCTGGACGGGTACTCGCACGCGGCGCCCTCCTGGGTCGTCCAGGCCGCGACCGGGTGGTGGAACCTGGCTCCGTCGTCGCTCCGGCTGACGTGGTGACGGACGATCCGCCCTCTGGCGCTCACGCCGGTGCGACGCAGCGCCTCGGCGCGGCGGAGCCCGTACACGCCGATGGCGAGGAAGATCGAGCCGAGCGTGAGCGGGATGAGGGAGAAGATCCATGCGCGTTCCATGTGGGGTGCGACGCGCGAACAGGGACGACGGTTGCGTGAGGCGGTGCGCACAGCCGCTCCCCGCTGCGGGCACCGCGGCCGAAGCCCGCCCGCTCCCTGGCCCTTTCCCCTTCGCCCTTCGCCCTTTCCGCTCGCCCTCGCCCTTGCCCTTCCCTTCCCGGGGGCGGTCGTGCGCGTCCGCCGGCGTTCCGGTCACCCGAGGGCGGTCCAGAACGCGCAGTGGTGGCGACGCCGCGCCGTGCGGGTGGGCACGATGTGGTCCGGCGCCAGGGACAGAACCGTCCGGCGGGGCCAGTGCGGCGTCGAGGGGCCGTCGGGGTCGCCGGTGCGGGCGAAGCGCGTCCAGTAGTCGATCATGGCGTCGGCCAGCCGGTGCTGTGCCGCGGTCAGGTCGCGCGGGCGGCCGCCGAGATCGAACAGGTAGGGCAGCTCGCTCGCGTGCGGTGCGCCGAGCGGGAACGGCGGCGTTCCCGGGGTGAGCGGCGGGGCGTGCTCGTCGGCGAACTCGTAGCGCCAGACGGGCGTCCGGGCGGCGAGCAGTCCGGCGGCGTCCGCCGTCGGGCAGGCGAAGTCGGCGTCGCCGATGACCGCGCCGAACACCGGGCCCCCGTCGGTGCGGTGCACGGGGTACTCGCGGACGATCGCCTCGGCCTCTCCCGGCGAGGGGAAGAAGGCGGCCACGACGTCCGGCCAGGTGCCGGGTTCCACCGGATGACCCGCCCGCACGATCCCGGCGGCCCAGCCGTTGCCCTCGTCGTGGTTGCTGCCGATGAGCACGGGGACACGGTGGAAGCGTCCGGCGGTGATCGCCGCCGCGGGGTCGCGGGGCAGCAACGGGGTCGCGTACGCGGGCTGTTGGTCCGCCTCCTGGGCGGCGAGCAGACGCGTGACGTCCACGCTGCGCAGGCAGGCCATGACGTCGTGGGCGGAGCCGCAGCCGACCTTCGCCGCGAGGTCCGCGCCCGCGGCGCGCGCCGTGGACAGCGGGACGGAGGACGGAGCGAAGGGCCGGTCGGGGCGGCCTGTGCACGGTCCGCTCTCGATGATCGCCCGGTCGAAGAGTCCCGCGGCGGCGGGTGAGGCGAGCTGGGCGCAGACGCTGTAGCCGCCGGCCGACTCGCCGGCCAGGGTCACGTTGCGCGCGTCGCCGCCGAAGGCGCCGATCTCGGCGCGGACCCAGCGCAGCGCCGCCTGCTGGTCGGCCAGACCGAAGGTGCCGGAGCCGGGCAGGCCGCCGTGCGCGAGGAATCCGAGCGCCCCGAGCCGGTAGTCGACGGTGACGACCACGACGTCGCCGCGGGCGGCCATGCGGTGGGCGTCGTACGAACCGGCCGCTCCGGTGGTGAAGCCGCCGCCGTGCAGCCACACGACGACCGGCCTGGGGCGCGCCGGTCGTGCGCCGTCGGGCGTCGTGACGTCGAGGCGGAGGCAGTCCTCGTCGGTGCTGCCGCCGGGCACCTCGCCGGCCGGCTGCGGGCAGGCGCTCGCGGGGCGGGTGGCGTCCCGCACTCCGGACCAGGGGGCCGCGGGGCGGGGCGCCGTCCAGCGCAGCCGGCCCACCGGGGGCGCCGCGTAGGGGATGCCCTCGAAGGTGCGGTAGCCGTCGTGTGCGGCGCCCCGCACCGGGCCGTGGTGGGTGCGTACGGTCGTGGCCGGGGGCGGGGCGGATCCGGCCGAAGCCGTCGGGGGCGGCGCGGGGGCCACGGCCGTCGCGAGTACGGCGGTCAAGGCGCAGCCCAGGGCGGTCAGGACGTGGTGCATGCTCATGGTCTCCCCATCAGGTCAGCTGCCGCCCATGCCGCCCTGCGCGGCGATCATGGTCGTCGGCAGCGCGCGTACGGCTTTCTCCAGCCCGGGCGAGAGGACGGCGAGGCCCCGCGTGCAGGCGTCGATGCGGGCCCGGAAGGTCTTCCGGTCCTGCCGTGACACGACCTGGCGGACGCCGCCTGCCGCGGCCAGCGCCAGCAGCGCGGCGTCGGCGGCGGGGAGCTCCCGCACGGGGCCGCTCCCGTGCAGCGCCGCCTGCACGCGGGCGTGCAGTGCGGCGGGCACGGCGGGGTCCGTCACGGTCAGGCGTCGGGCGCCGAAGCGGGTGCGGGGCGCCCGCGCGGCGAGGAGTCCGGCCTCGGCGAGCCGGTCCTCCACCTGCGTCAGCGTCCGCTTGCGGTGGCGGCGCACGAGGTGCTTCCAGCCGTGTCCGGCGGCGGCGTCGCGCAGCGCTGCGTCCAGGACGGGGTCGCCGGTCGGCTGCGCGCCGGACACGGTGACCGTGCCGCCGTCCTCCCCCAGCCGGCCGCGCAGCGCGAGGTCGGTCAGGGCGGCGGCGCGCACCAGCAGCTCCGTCCGGCGACGGTCGTACGGGCCCTCGGCCTCGCCGACCACCGCCACAGCGCCCGGGCCACCCGCGGCGACAGCTCGCCCCGCGCCTCCCCGGCGACCCCGTCGTCCGGCTGCCTGCTGCTGCGCTCCACGCCCCGACCCTACCCAGCGACGCCCGCCTGGCCGCCCACCGTCGCATCCGCACGGGCCCGTCCGACGGGAGCGGCCACGGCAGGCGGAGCCGGTCGGCCGGAGGTTGTCCACCGGGCCGGGGGCGGAGAGTCGGACGGCGCGCACCGTGGCCGGCGAGGACGCCATGGGTCTGCCTTCTTCCCGAGCCAGGAGCGTCGGACGTCGGTGGTCAGCACCCGGCCGCCTCGCCCGCGTTCCCGACTCCCCCGGGGGCGGGAATGCCGAACGCCCGTCGCGTGTGGGCCAGCAGCTCGCGCACCGCGGGGTTGCGCGTGCCGTCCCAGATCAGCGCGAGCAGGGCCGGTGCCCCGATGTCGTCGACGAGATGAGCGGTGAGCCGGTCGCTGTGGGCGGCGGCCATCGAGGTGCTGAGGACGGCGATGCCGAGCCCGCGGGCGGCGAGAGCGGCGATGGCGTCGGCGGCACTGGCTTCCAGCGCGATCGTGGGCCGCAGGCTCGCTGCGGCGCAGGCACGGTCGAACACCGTGCGCAGGCCGGTGCCGGGCGGCATGCACACGAGGGGGTGCGCAGCCAGGTCCCGCAGAGTGACCCGCCGCCGCTTCGCCAAGGGGTGTCCGGCCGGAACCGCCGCGACGAGCCGCTCGCTGACGACAGTCAGCGCGTCCAGCCCGTCCGGGACGGCCGCGGTGCCGGTGAGCGCGACGTCGACGGCGCCGGCGCGCACCTGCTCGACGAGCCGGTCGGAGTTGTCCTCCAACAGGGAGATCTCCACAGCGGGATGCGCCTGGTGGAACGCGGCGAGCGCGTCGAAGAGCGGGGTGAGGGTGCAGCCGATGACCATGCCGACGGTGAGCCGGCCCCGGAGCAGGCAGGTCACCTCGTCCACTGCCTGACCGACCGCCCCGGCCGCGGCGAGTGCGGCGCGCGCGTGCTCGAGCGCGGCCTTCCCCGCGACGGTGAGGGTGACGGTGCGCGCCGACCGGTCGAACAGCTCGGCGCCCAGTTCCCGTTCGAGCTGACGGATCTGTGCGCTGACGCCGGACTGGCTGATGTGCACCCGCTCGGCCGCCCGGGTGAAGTTCCGCTCTTCGGCGACCGCGACGAAGTACTCCAGCTGCCTGAGTTCCATGACCGCTGATTCTAGCTCCGATGAATTCCATCTGTTGGACTTCTGATCGTCGGGCGATCACGCTGAAAGGCGTCGGAAACCCGCTCACCCGAGGAGGAACCCGTGCCGGAGTACGAGAAGGCCATGCGTCCCGAGGACATCACCCGTCTGTTCGTCGAGCGGTCCAACGCCGGTGACGCCGCCGGGGTGGCCGCCCTCTATGAGGAGGAGGCCGTGATGGCCTTTCCGCCCGGGGAGCTGACGGTGGGGCGGGAGGCGATCCGCGCGCTGTGGGAGAAGGTGCTGGCCGACCGTCCGCGCTTCCAGCCGGAACCACCGCTGCCGACGCTGGTCAGCGACGGCATCGCCCTGACCTCGACCCCGCCGAAGGACGGAGCCGGCGCCCGGGCACAGGTCGTCCGACGCCAGCCGGACGGAAGCTGGCTGCGGCTGCTCGACCAGCCGGAGTTCGTCCGCCCCGCCCCCTGACCCCTCGGCTCCCCCGGCAGCCGCGGGGGCGGCCTGTTCCGTACTCTGGCGGCATGCGCATGCGCCCCACCCTGAGCTGGACCCCCACCGGGGACCCGTTGCCGGGCACCACGGATCTGCGGCAGGTCGCCGATGCGCTGAGCAGCGGCGGCGTGCTGGTGCTCAGCGGGGCCGGCATCTCCACGGAATCGGGCATCCCCGACTACCGGGGAGCGGGCGGCAGCCTGAGCCGGCACACCCCGATGACCTACCAGGACTTCACGGCCGGCGCGCAGGCACGCCGCCGGTACTGGGCGCGAAGCCACCTCGGCTGGCGCACCTTCGGCCGGGCCCGCCCGAACGCCGGGCACCGGGCCGTGGCCGCGTTCGGCCGGCACGGCCTGGTGTCGGGCGTCGTCACCCAGAACGTCGACGGTCTGCACCAGGCCGCCGGCAGCCAGGACGTCGTGGAACTGCACGGAAGCCTGGCGCGGGTCGTCTGTCTGTCCTGCGGCGAGGCCGGCTCACGGCGTGACCTCGCCCTGCGGCTGGAGCAGGCGAACGCCGGCTTCGATCCGGTGGCGGCGGGAATGAACCCGGACGGCGACGCCGACCTCACCGACGAACAGGTCGCGGACTTCGTCGTGGCGCCCTGCACGGTCTGCGGGGGCATCCTGAAACCGGACGTGGTGTTCTTCGGTGAGGCCGTTCCGCCCGCGCGCGTCGAGACCTGTCGCGAACTGGTCGATCAGGCGACCTCCCTGCTGGTCCTCGGCTCCTCGCTGACGGTGATGTCGGGACTCCGGTTCGTGCGTCAGGCCGCCCGGTCCGGAAAGCCCGTCCTGATCGTCAACCGGGATCCCACCCGCGGCGACCGGCACGCCCTCACCCGGGTCACGCTCCCGCTGGGAGCGGCCCTCGCCGGCGTGGCCGACCACCTGGGCATCCCCCTCGACGGACAGCCACAGCCGCCCTCGTGATGTCGGTGCGTCCCGGCCGGGGAAAATCGTGAGACCTCGTGCGGGGCCCGGCACGATGTGCGCCATGCGACGATCCGAAAGGCCCGTGCCGCGTAGCCGGCCCGGACGCATCGCGGCCGGAACCTCCCGCCACCGCACACCGGTCGCCAAGCCGGTCATCGACGGCCTGTCCTCGCGCGCGCTGTCCGAAATCCAGCGCGACCTCTCCGCGCACGAGGACGACCAGTGCCGGCCCCGGCCCCAGCCCCAGCCCCAGCCCCAGCCCCAGCCCCAGCCCCAGCCCCAGCAAGGCGAGTATCGGGCGCCGTGCGGTCCGTCCCTCTCAGCGGGGCACGGTGACGAGTCCCGACTCGTAGGCGGCGATGACGAGTTGGACCCGATCCCGGGCTCCGAGCTTGGTGAGCAGCCGGGACACGTGCGACTTGGCGGTGGCGACCGTGATGAAGAGGTCCTGGGCGATCTCGGTGTTCGACCGGCCGCGGCCGACCAGCGTCAGCACTTCCCGTTCCCGTTCGGTGATGCCCTCGACCGGCCGTGGAACGCGTTCCGCGGCGACCGCGGGACGCGCGACGAAGTCGGCGATCAGACGGCGCGTCACCCCCGGCGCGATCAGCGCGTCGCCGGCGGCGACCACGCGGATCGCCGCGAGGATGTCGTCCAGCGCCATGTCCTTGACGGCGAAGCCGCTGGCGCCGGCCCGCAGCGCACCGTAGACGTGGTCGTCCTCGTCGAACGTGGTCAGGACGAGGACGCGGGTGGTGGCCGGGCCGCCGGCCGTGATCAGGCGGGTGGCCTCGATGCCGTCCATGCCGGGCATCCGGATGTCCATCACCACGATGTCGGGACTGGTGTCCCGCACCAGTCGCACGGCCTCGGCGCCCGTGGCCGCCTCGCCGACGACCTCCAGATCACCGTGATCGGCCATGATCACCCGCAGGCCGGAGCGGACCAGCGGTTGATCGTCGGCGAGAACCACCCGGATGCTCATCGGGCCTCCCCGCGCACTCCGGCGGGCACGGGCAGCGGCAGTCGCGCCGCCACCCGGAAACCGCCCCCGGGTCGCGGGCCGGTGCTGAGCTCGCCGCCCAGCAGACCGACCCGCTCCCGCATCCCGATGATGCCGAAGCCGTGCGGCACGCCGTGCGCGCTCGCGCCCCGCCCGTCGTCGACGACCTCCACGGACAGCGCCTCGTCCCCGTAGTCGACGACCACCCGGCAATGCCCGGCACCCGCGTGGCGGACGACGTTGGTCAGCGCTTCCTGCACGATGCGGTAGGCGGACAGCTCGATGTCGGCCGGCACGGGACGCCGCTCGCCGCTGCGGCACACGTCGACGCGCACCCCCGCGCCCACGATGGCCGCCGTCAGCTGTTCGACGTCCGCCAGTCCCGGCGAGGGCACGAGGGACGACTGCTCCGCAGAGCTGGTGGCGCTGCCCGCCCGACGGAGCGAGACCAGTGTGCGCCGCAGGCCCGAGAGGGTCTCCCTGCTGGTCGTCTCGATGGCGCGCAGAGCCTCGCGCGCCTCCGCGGGCTGGGTCTCGATGACCCGGCTGCCCACACCGGCCTGGATGGCGATGACGCCGATGCTGTGCGCGACCATGTCGTGCAACTCCCTTGCGATCCTCAGGCGTTCGGCGGTCACGGCCTCGGCGACCTGCTGTGTGCGCAGCGCGGTCGCGTGCTCTCGGCGCTCGCGGCTCAGCAGCCCGGCCATGCAGGACGCGGCCATCGCGAGGACCGCGACCAGCCCGTTGACGGCCACGTCGTCCCCGTGTGCGAAACCGCCGATCAGCAGGAGTTGCACGGCGCCGGACACGGCCACGGCGGTGATCCAGGCCCGCCGCGCGCAGGTGGCGACGAGGAAACCCACGACGAGGTCCACCGCCAGACACGACAGGAACTGCCCCTGGTACGAGGCCGTCCCGCTCTGCTCCCCGGAGCCGGGAGGGCCCACCACCACGGCCGCGGCCCCGAAGAGCGCCAGCCCCAGAGCCAGGTGCGGCCTGCGCCGCACCACGCCGGCGAGCAGACTCACGGCCAGCAGCGCCCCGACGCCGTGGACGGCGCCGGACGCGCGCGGAGCGGCCCCCACCAGCAGGGCGACCATGAGGACATAGCAGACGCCTCCCGCCCAGGCCGAGGCCCCGGTTCTCGTCATCGGCGGCCTTCCCTCCCGGCGACGGCACGCAGGTGAGCAACGCGCGCA
Source organism: Streptomyces rishiriensis (assembly GCF_003112535.1). GTDB lineage: Bacteria > Actinomycetota > Actinomycetes > Streptomycetales > Streptomycetaceae > Streptomyces > Streptomyces rishiriensis. The sequence continues at coordinate 266,605 of NZ_BEWA01000016.1, forward strand.
GGGGATGAGGTGGTGGTCGTCTCGGGGTTCACGCCGCGAGACTAACCGGCCGCCGCCGGCCCGGCATCAGCCCGGGGACGTACGCCCACGGACCGGTCCCCGGCCGCGTGGTCGCCGCCCACGGCCTCATGCCAGGACGAGGGTCCTCCCGGCAGTGTGGACGTCGTGATCGAAGTCAGCGAACTCACCAAGCGGTACGGCCGCACGACGGCCGTCGACCATCTGTCCTTCACCGTGCGGCCGGGCCGGGTCACCGGATTCCTCGGGCCCAACGGAGCGGGCAAGTCGACCACGTTGCGGATGATCCTGGGGCTGGACGGGCCCACCGCGGGCGCCGCCACGGTCAGCGGCGTGCCCTTCCGGGGTCACCGCCGCGGGCTGCGCCACGCCGGCGCCCTTCTCGACGCGGGCCAGGTCCACGGTGGACGCAGCGCCGAGGCCCATCTGTCCGCCCTGGCCCGCGGCAACGGCATCCCGCGGCGCCGGGTGGGCGAGGTGCTGCGGGAGGTCGGACTGTCCGCGGCGGCCGGCCGGCGCGTCGGCGGGTTCTCCCTCGGCATGAAGCAGCGGCTGGGCATCGCCGCCGCACTGCTCGGCGACCCGCCCGTGCTCATGTTCGACGAGCCGGTCAACGGCATGGACCCCGAGGGCGTGCTCTGGGCACGCCGGCTCTTCCGGCGCCTGGCCGCCGAGGGGCGCACGGTCTTCCTCTCCAGTCACCTGATGTCGGAGTTGGAGAACACCGCCGACGACCTGGTCGTCATCGGCCGGGGCCGCCTCGTCGCCGCCGAGCCGCTCGCGGACTTCGCGGCCCGGGGCGCCCGTCGCAGCGTCGTGGTCGGCACACCCCGGGCCGCGGAGCTGGCGGCCCTGCTGACGGCGGCAGGCGCCTCGGTCGAGACGGGCGGCCCGGCGGGCGCGGAGAAGCTCGTCGTGACCGGGCTCCCGGCGGACCGGATAGGAGCGATCGCCTTCGAGAACCGTGTCCGGCTCGAAGAACTCACGCCCCGTGCGGCCTCTTTGGAGGATGCCTTCATGCAACTCACCGCGGACAGCGTCGAATACACGACAGGACAGCCTCGATGACCTCCGTCACCGCTCCGCCCGCCCGCTTCCGCGACCTGCTCGCCTCCGAGTGGATCAAGACGCGCTCCCTGCGCTCCACCCCCTGGACGATCGCGCTCACCGCCCTGTTCGTGACGGGGTCCGCCGCCGTCTCCACGCTGGCGGACGACGCCGCGGGCTCCGGCCCCGCCGACTTCCGGCCCTTCGACGCCTACCCGGCGGCCGGCTACTGGACGCTGATGCTCGTCGCCGCAAGCATGGGCGCGCTCACCGTCGTGAGCGAGTACGGCAGCGGTCTCATCCGCACGACCACCGTGGCCGTTCCGGCGCGTGGCTCGGTCGTGCTGGCCAAGGCGGCCGTCACCGCCGCGCTGTGGACCGCGGTCGGCGCGGCCGTCTCCGTCGCTTCCTTCCTCGTCTCCCAGGCCGTCCTGGACGGGCGCGGCGCCGGCGTCGCGATCACCTGCCCCGGGGTGTTGCGGGCGTTGACCGCGTCCGCGCTGCTGGCTCCGGTCTGCGCCCTGGTCGGTCTGGGCCTGGGGGTTCTGCTGCGGCACGCCGCCGCGACCATGGTCACCAGCGTCTTCGTCCTGCTGATGCTGCCCACCATGTTCTCGGAGAGCGAGCGCTGGGCGGCGGACGTCAAGCACACGCTGGTGTCGGCCGCATGGACTCGCCTGGTGCGGCCGTGGGATCCGGGGCCCGAATCTCTGGGCTACACCGCCACGGTCCCCGGCTCCTGGACCGTGTTCGCGCTCTGGCCGCTGATCGCGGTGGCGGTCGCCGTGCTCGTCGTGAGGCGCCGTGACGTGTGAGATCGGGACGTGTGAGAGCGGAACGTGTCACAGCGTGTCCGCGGGACGCGACGGGGCGGGGGCGGGTGAGCGCTCTTTCCGGGGGCCGGAGCGCTCACCGCTCGGTCAGCGGGAGACCGAGGACCCCGCGCTCATGGCCGACGATCAGCCACGGTCCCACGGCGGCCAGGCAGGTGAGCGCCACGTCGAGGGCGATGTGCCGCAGCGCGCCGCTCTCCGGTTCCCATACCCGCAGGCTGCGGCTATGGCTGCTGCCGACGACCAGGACGGTGCGCCCGTCGTGCAGCGTGGTGGCGGTCATGGCCCGAAGGCCGGCGGTGCCTGTCGACGGGGCGAGGCCGTGGCCGACCGGGAGACCGGTCGCGAGGTCCCACAGCATGACGCCGCCGCGGTCGTCCCCGGTGGCCAGCAGGTGCCGGCCGGGTCCGGGCACCGCCGCCACGGCCGCGACCCGGTGGCCGGCGTCGTCGAGGGCCCGTCGGCTCAGCTGCACGGCGACGCCGCTGTCCCACGGGTCGTCGACGGCCGGATCCCAGACCTCGACGCCGCCCTGTCCGTCCGAGGCGGCGATCAGCGTGTGCCCGGCCGCGACCGGGACGGCGGCGATCGAACGGATCGGACGGCCATAGGGGTTGAGGCGTCCGACCGGCTCACCGGTGCCGGGGTCCCGCGTTCTGACCGCGCCCCGCTGCGTGGCGGTGACCAACAGGGTCCGGCCGTCGGACAGGGCCGCGGCGCACATCCCGGTCACCGCGTCGGGCCGGTGGCCGGCCGGTTCGCGAACAGGCAGGCCGAACTCCGGCCGAGCGGTCAGCAGTTGTCCGTCGGCCGCATCCCACAGGGCGATCGTGCCGCAGTCGCCGCCGCTCGCCAGATGGACGGCGCCCCCGGGCAGGGGCAGGGCCGTCAGCGAGGAGACGCGGTCGGGATGTCCGGCCGACGGGGCGTGGACGATCCGGCCGTCGACCGGGTTCCACAGGAACACCGTGCCCTTGTCCCCGCCGCCGGCCACCAGCGCCGGCCGACCGGGGCGGGACACGATCGCCAACGAGTCGACGCTCCCGGTCGCAACGGACCCGGAGCCCGGGAACGCCCATATGCGGCCCCATGACGTTCCGTCGGCCGCGAGCAGGGCGTCTCCGTCCTGCCGGAGCCGGGCCGCCGCTTCGCCCGGCCGTCCGGCGGCGGCCGGCTTCGGCTCGGCACCCGGTCCCTCCGCGTCGGTCCACGCCGGTGTGTCACGGCTCCGGGGCTCTGCGCCCGCCGGGTTCTCCGCCAGGCCGTCGGCGATCGTCCACGTCTGCTCGCAGTTCCAGCAGCGGAAGTTCCCGGTGAGCGACATCAGTCGGCGGGCCCGCTTCCTCCCGGCCGGCCGCGGCGCGCCCGTGACCGCGACCATGCAGGCGACCAGGCACAGGACGGCCCATCCCGGTGTCTCGTGGGGTACTCCCGCGGCCGCGACGTCGCGTGCCACCCGGAGGAAGGGCTCCCACCCCTCCCCCGACGTCTCCTCCAGCGGCTCCCGCTCCAGCGCTGCGGCGACCGCCCCCCAAGGGTGCTCTCCCCGGCCGGCTCGAGCGGGATCGGGCAGTTCCGGAGCGGCGAAGGGCGGACGCGCCAGGTCCACGAAGAACTCCGGGATCTCGGTGTCCGCGTCGCACCAGCGGCACATCAGCCGCAGCTCGGGTTCCTCCGGCGCGAGAGACCACAGCGCCGCGGCGGTGTGGTGACCGGCGAAGGCGACGCAGCTCAGCGCGAGGCCGGTGGCGACTTCCTCGGGAACGCCCGCGAGAAGACTGCGGACGGCCGCCCGCTCGGCGAGCCGGAGTGCGGCGCCGAACCCCGCCTCGAGATCCGCCGGGACGGGATGCCTGTCCTCCGCGGTCACGATGAATCCCAGGTCGACCCAGAATTCCACGGACCGCTCCGGGGGCAGCTCCGCCGCCGCCTCGATGAGATGGGGCAGGGCCGCATAAGCTCCGACGTAGACCGTTCCGTCGTCCAGCAGGCATTCGGCCAGGTTCGTCCAGCTCCGCCGCCATGCGTCGCCGCTCCCCGGGGAAGCCGCGGCGGCCATCTCCCGCAGCAGGGCCGCCACCTCGTCGACCGTCACACCGTCGAGGTCGCGCCAACGGGCGCTGTGCAGGGGCAGCTTCGCAGTCATGGAGCGATTCTCGCAGTCGGCGCCGACAGTCGGGGGACGGGCTCCGGTCAGGGGACCGTGCGCAGGCCGAGCGTCGTGTGCAGGATCAGCCGGGGCAGCCGCTCGTCCGTGCGGTGCGGCTGGTCGAGAACGGCCTGCAGCCGGAGCACCAGGTCCTCGTCGGGTTCGTCCAGCAGGATGCCGCTGATCATCCACTCCAGCATCACGCCGTTCTCCTCGTCGATCGCGTACGCGGCTCTCGGGCCGAGGCTGCGCCGGTGATCCGCCCCCATCACCGCCGAGCCGATCCACCAGCCGCCGTCGACGGGCTCGAACGTCATCTCGTAGAAGATCTGCCCGGTCGACCACCTGCGCACGAAGGCGATCCGCCCGTCGACCAGGACGTCCCACTTGTCGCTCATGTCCCGCGCCAGACGGCCCTGTTGGATGCGCGTCCACTGTGCCGGCGTCCAGGTGCGGGTCGGCAGCAGCGTCATGGGCACCGGGTCGGCGATGTGGACGACGCGGGGGACGCGGTCCCGGGGCGGCGCTTCCTCGGACTCGTACGCTGACATGCGGGCCAGCGTACGAGCGGGCGCCACCGCCCGGCCAGGGCCGGCCCCGCGCGCTCTCAGCGGGCCGGAGGCCGTCCGGACCAGGCGGCGTGCAGGAGCCTGCCGAGGCCGTCCGCCGTCACCGGGCGGGGGTTGGCGTAGGGGTTCGCCAGCGTGATCGCGACGATCCGGTCGATGTCGTCCTGCGCCATGCCCAACTCCCTCAGGGAGCGCGGCGCGCCGAGTCGGCCCACGAGGTCCCACAGATGCGCGGCCGGGTCGCCGGAGGCGCCCAGGGCACGGCCGAGCGCCGCCACCGCCTTGGGCGCCGCGCCCTGGTTGTAGGCGAGGGCGTGCGGAAGGACCACGGCGTGAGTGGGGGCGTGCGGCAGGTCGAGGGCGCCCCCGAGGGCGTGGCAGAGCTTGTGGTGCAGCGACATGGTGGTGGCCCCGAGGCAGGCGCCGCACAGCCAGGCCCCGTACTGCGCCCGGGACCGGGCGTCGAGGCCGGCGCCGTCGGCGACGACGTCCGGGAGCGCGCCGGCCAGGGCCCGTACGCCTTCCTCGGCCATCAGGTCGATGATCGGGGAGGCGTCCGGCGCGTACAGGGCCTCGACCGCGTGCGCGATCGCGTTCATGCCGCTGGTCGCGGAGACGCCCGCGGGCAGGCTCACGGTGAGCGCGGGGTCGTAGAGCACCGACACGGGCAGGACGCGCGGATCCCTGCCCGTGCGCTTGACGCCGTTCTCCGTCAGACCCCACACCGGCGTCATCTCGGACCCGGCGTACGTCGTCGGCACCGCGATGACCGGCAGGCCGTGCCGCAGGGCGACGATCTTCCCGAGGCCGATGGCCGAGCCGCCGCCGACGGCGAGGCAGCCGTCCGCGTTCACCTCCTGCGCGCGTCTGCGGGCCGCGGCCGCGGCCGCGGCGGGCACATGGACACGGGCGTGGGGGTGGATGTCCGCCACTCGGGCGCCGGCCAGGCCGGCGACGGTCTCGGCCAGCTCCCGCTGTCCGGGCGAGCACAGCACCATGACCCTCTTGAGGCCGGCGCGGTCGATCTCGTCGGCGAGCCGGTCGAGGGCGCGGACTCCCATCACCACGCGCATCGGCAGCGCCTGGTAGCTGAAGGCGAACGGGGCGTTCACCGTGCGTCCTCGGTCGGCTCGGGCTCGGGCTCGACGACGATGTCGAACTCGGCCATGCGGAAAGGGGCGGTGACCTGGTAGGCGCGGGCCTTGTCCGCGTCGTCGACCTGCGCGAAGTCCACGACGAGGCTCTCCTTGACGGCGAAGACGGCGTCCGAGTCCTGGTAGGGGCTGTCGGCGACGAACATGTGCGTCGTGAGCGGCCGGTGGCCGTCGGCCTCGACGATGAAGTGGATGTGGGCGGGGCGGTACGGGTGCCGCCCGGTCGCGAGGAGCAGCCGTCCCACCGGGCCGTCGGTCGGAATGGGGTAGTGGCTGGGCACGACGGTGCGGAACCACAGGCGGCCCTCGTGGTCGGTCCGGAAGAGGCCGCGTCCGTTGCCCCGTGGCTGGACGTCGGGCTGCTGCACGTCGTAGAAGCCGTCCTCGGTGCACTGCCACACGTCGACGCTCGCCGCGGCCAGCGGGCTGCCGTCCGCGGACCTGACGCGGAGCGACACGACACACGGCGTTCCGGCGCCCATGAGATCCACGCTGTCGCCGCTCGCGCGCCGCGGGGACTCCACGACGTGGAACGGGCCCAGGACCGTGCTCTCGGTGCCGCCGCCCCGCTCGTTCACCGTCTCGACCAGCGTGGAGACGCCCAGCACGTCGGAGAGCAGGATGAACTCCTGACGGGTGGGGTCGCATGTCTGCCCGACGGCGGTGAGGTAGTCCACGGCGTGTTCCCACTCCTGCGTCGTGGGACGCACCTCGCGGACGTAGTCGTGCAGGTGGCGCACAAGCCCTTGGAGCAGCTCACGCAACCGCGGGTCCGGGGTGTCGCGGAAGCTGTCGACGACCGCGGCGGTGATGGCCTCCGCGGCTTCGTCGGTGCCGGGCATGACGTACCTCCAGTGGGGACGGGCGTTCTCCGGCCGGGGCCGGTGGGCGGCCCGACGGCCGCCCGCGTCCGACCGGCTGAGGAGACACTACGAATGTACGGCCGGACACGGCACGGCGGAGCGCGAGGGGCAGACGGATCACCCTGCGGGGCACCTCACCGGGGGCTGTGGCCCTCGGCGCACAACGCGTGGTCGACCAGGCCGCCGGCCGCCTTCTCCTGCCCCAGGATGTGTTCCAGGGTGTCGCCGCGCGCCTCGGACATGGAGACGACGACGCTTCGACGGCCGTCTTCGGTGACGCCGTTGAGGGTGATGTAGCCGCCGTCACCGCCCTCATGGCTCCAGTAGGTTCCTCCACAGCTCAGGGGGCGTTCGACGAGGCCGAGCCCGTATCGGCCGCCGGGCCAGAGCTGTTGGACCTCCGCGTTCACGGGAACGGTCCGCTTCATCTCGGCCAGTTGTCGCGCCGGCAGCAGACGGCCTGCGAGCAGCGCGCGCAGGAAGCGGTTCTCGTCCCGGGTGGTCGTGGCGAACGCGGTCTCGTGGTCCACCGTTATCTGGTCGGTGACGTCCACCGCGGAGTCGGGGCCGAAGAGTTGGTAGCCCTGGGCGTGCGGCCGGGGCAGGGTGGGCGAGACGCCGGTCCAGCGGGTCTGCCAAAGGCCGAGCGGGCGCAGGACGCGCTCTTCGATCTCCTGGTGGACGGGGCGGCCGGTCGCCTTGCGCACGATCGAGCCGAGCAGGACGTAGCCGGTGTTGGAGTACTGCCAGCCCTTGCCGGGCGGGAAGTCCGGCGCGTGGGCCATCGCGCGGGCGATCAGCTCCTCGGGCCCGTGGACGTCATGACGCTGCCGGTAGTACTCCTCGGGCGTGGTGTATCCGGGCAGGTCGTCGTGGATGCCGCTGGTGTGCCGGAGCAGTTGGCGGACGGTGATCCGGCGGCCGTCGTTGCCGTTGCCCCGCACCACGCCCGGCAGCCAGTGGTCGACCGTGTCGTCCAGGGACAGCCGGCCCTGCGCTTCGAGTTGGAGCACCACGGTGGCGACCAGCGTCTTGGCCGTGCTGGCCATGCGGAAGTAGCCGTCCGGAGGGACCGGTCGGCCGGTGTGCAGGTCCGCTGTGCCGCTGGTGGCGACCGACTGCCGGCCGTCGGGCGCGACCGCGCGTGCCTGCACGCCGCTGACGCCGAGGGCGTGGATCGCCTCGGTGTCCTGGCGTAATTGCTCCCCGGGCGCGGGAAGGGCGGGCCGGGCGACGGCGCCGGTCACCCCGGCGGCGAGCAGGGTGGCGACGCACAGCGCCAGGACGAGGGGCTTCCGCAGAGTCGCGTTCATGGCTGAACGCTAGGTTCGCCGTCACCCGGCCCACGATCCGGCGGGCCCCAGGTTCGAGACGGGGGACACCCCCACCCCGGCCCCCGAGCCGCTCAGAACCCGTCGGCGTCGGTCATCGCCTCGGGCTCGTCGGCCTCCGTCTCCAAGAGCGTGGTGGGCCGTCGCACGACGAGCCCCTGGACCTCGTACGACATCTCCTTGACGTGGGGAGCCGGCGGCGGGTGGTAGCGGCCCGCGGACACCGACAGGTTGACGATGAGGTAGGCGTTCCAGGAACGTCCGACGCCCTGTCGGTCGGCGAACACCCGGCTTCCGTTCACCCACCAGACCACGGACCGTGAGCCGAACCGGACGCGCAGGTCCACCCATCCGCCCGGACGGACGGCGGGGTCGCGGTAGTAGGAGTTGCCGCCACGGACGTGGTTGGTCAGCTCCAGCAGGTCGGGGTTGTCGGGGTGGTACTCGAAGACGTCGATCTCCTGGCCGCCGTCCCGCCAGGTCCAGATGGCCGGCCAGGCTCCGGCCTCGTAGGGCAGCCGCACCCGCGCCTCGAGCACGTCTCCCGTACGGACGGTGAAGCCCTCCTCGCTCCCTTCCGTGGTGAGCAGACCCGTGTCCCACAGGCCGTCCTTGCGCAGGGTGGCGCGGAAGACGCCCGAGCGGCTGTAGGCGGGGTCCGCCGTCAGATGATCCAGTTTGTTGTCGCCGGGGTTGACGGGGCCGCCGTTCGGATACGCCCACGACCGCCCCGCCACCCATTGACGGGTGGACGCGAAGTCCGCTGTGAAGACGACCTCTGGACCGGTTCCGATCCCCTCTGCCAACGGTGTTCCGTCGAATGCAGCATTCTCCATGCGCGGATGCTGCTCCGCATATGACGTCGGCATGCAGATGCCGGGAAAACCGGGGAAAGGACAACTCTCACGAGTGAACGCGGCGCTGATCGCGTCGGGCGGAGGGGCGGAACGGCGGCTGACGCAGCCCCGGTACGCCCGCGCCCGCGGTGACGTCGTCGCGGTACGCCCGCACCCGCGGTGACGTCGTCGCGGTACGCCCGCCCCCGCGGTGACGTCGTCTGCCACCGGGACGGCGCCGCCGGGTTCCTCTCGACATGCTCCGCGGGGCTGTCTGTTCACCAGCCCGTCCTGGCGCCGCTCTTCCCGCCCCCGGGCGTGTCGGGTCACCGTTCCCACCCCGTCACTCCGTCGGGGCGGGAGCCGTCACCGGGCGTACTGCGGGCTCCACCGGGCCGCCTCGACGGCCGCGCGCAGCTCCTCCTCGCTGGCCTTCGGAGCGACGCCGTCCTCCACGGCCGCCATCGCCGCGGCCACCGCGATCTCCCGGGCGGCGTCCCGCATCTCCCCCAGCGGCGGCAGCAGCGGTGCGGGGGCGCCGCTGTCGTCCGGGGCGGACCGGGCGGCGCAGTCACCGACCGCGCGGGCGGCGGCCACCATCATGCGGTCCGTCACCCGGGTGGCCCGGGCCGCCGTGACCGCCAGGCCGATGGCGGGGAACACGTACACGTTGTTCGCCTGGGCGACCGGCGTCTCACGGCCGTCGACCGTCACCGGCGGGAACGGGGATCCGGTGGCGATCAGCGCCTTGCCGTCCGTCCAGCGCACGAGGTCGGCGGGGTCGGCCTCGGCGTGGGAGGTCGGGTTGGACAGCGGGAAGATCACCGGACGGTCGCACGAGGCCGCCATCCGCCGCACGATCTCCTCCGTGAAGGCGCCGTGCGCGGTGGACAGCCCGATCAGCACGGTCGGTTCGACCCGGTCCACCACCTCGGCCAGGCCGTACGACTCCTGTTCGTCGTCGCGGGCGTAGACCCGCTGCTCGTCGGTCAGCCCGTCCCGGGAGCCGGTCAGCAGCCCGTCGACGTCCACGAACCAGAAGCGGGAGGCGGCCTCCTCCTGCGGAACGCCGTCGTCGACCAGGGCGATGCGGATCATGTCGGCCACGCCGACCGCGGCGGAGCCCGCGCCGAGGATGACGATCCGCTGGTCGGCGAGCCGGGTCCCCGCCACCCGTGTCGCCGTGGTGAGCCCCGCGAGGGCGACGGCCGCGGTGCCCTGGATGTCGTCGTTGAAGGTCAGCAGCCGGTCCTGGTAGCGGCTGAGGATGCGCCGGGCGTGCGCCGTCGCGAAGTCCTCCCACTGCAGCAGCGTCCCCGGCAGCTCCGCCTCCACGGCCGCCACGAACGCCTCCACCAGTTCGTCGTACTGGGCCCCGGTCACCCGGCGCTCGCGGCGACCCAGGTAGTGCGGGTTGTTCAGCAGTTCCTCGTTGTCCGTCCCGGCGTCCAGCAGGACCGGCAGCGTCCGGGCGGGGTGGATGCCGCCGATCGCCGTGTACAGGCTGAGTTTGCCGATCGGGATGCCCATGCCGCCCACCCCCTGGTCGCCCAGCCCGAGGATGCGCTGGCCGTCGGTGACGACGATGACGTCCACGTCGTCGTGCGGGCGGTTGCGCAGGATGTCACGGAAGCGGTGGCGGTCCTCGTACGACAGGAACAGCCCGCGGGGGCGGCGGTAGATCTCGCTGAAGCGCCGGCACGCCTCGCCGACCGTCGGGGTGTAGACGACCGGCAGCATCTCCTCCAGGTGTTGCGTGACCAGCCGGTGGAACAGCACCTCGTTGGTGTCCTGGAGCTGGCGCAGGTAGATGTGCCGGTTCAGTGGCTTGTCGTAGCCGAGAAACGCCGCGTACGCCCGGTCCGCCTGGTCATCCAGCGTCTCCATGGCGGGCGGCAGCAGCCCGTCGAGGCCGAACTCGGCCCGCTCCGCCGCACTGAACGCGGTGCCCTTGTTGCGCAGGGGGTCGTACAGGAGAGCGGCGCCTTTGCGGGAATCGTTCACTGTCATGCCTTCCCGCCTGCCCCGCATGTCCTTTCGCGCACGCCAAGCCATGGACAAGGCGTCGGCAAGGAATGGTCACCGGGCGGCGGGCGAGCGGTCACAGGCCGTCGAAGAGGTCGTCCAGCGGGGCGGGCGCCCGGTCGGGGGCGAGGGCTTCGACCAGGACCCGTCCGTAACGGATCTTGCGGCCTTTCTTCGTGCCCATGAAGCGGCGCAGCTGCTGCTCCCGCGGCCGGCCGTACTGGGCCGGCTGCCGCACGAAGGTCCGCCAGGCGCGCAGTTCGTCCTCGGCCTCGACGATCTGCTCGACCCGTGCCGGGCCCAGCGCGCGGATGAGCTCGTCCTCCAGGTCCGCCGTGCACACGTGGATGCGCGGCCGCGGTGTCCAGGTCGGGTCGAGGCCCCGGTCGAAGAAGGGCTTCTCGCGCTCGTCGCACAGACCGATCAGACGGAGGCCGAGACCGGCCGGCCCCAGGAGCGCCGCATAGCGGCCGACGCTCATCGCTCCGCCCATCGGCATCACGCACACCCCCTCGGCCGCCAGGTCCCGGCCGCGCCCCACGGCCAGCGCCTCGACGGCAGCGAGGTCGCTCAGGCCTTCCACCAGGACCGCCGTACGCACCCCCAGCACCTCGGCCAGCTCCCCTGCCGGGCCGCCGGGGCCACCGGCCGCCCAGCCCGCGACCTCGTGCCGGAACGTGCGCATGTCGACCATGCCGGGAAGTCTGCTACGTCGACGGACGACGACGCACGCGATATTCGACGGCCACGCCGACATCACCGCGACGCGGGGCGCCCGGCAGAGCGGTCAGGCGGCGTGGCACAGCGTCTTCGGATCGGTCAGCGCCGCGGTGCGGGCCGTGGGCACGGGCAGGGGGACGGCGACCTCGGCCACGCCCCGGGAGCGACCGCGCGCGAAGACGACCAGGCGCAGGACCGCGAACCGTGCGACGCCGGCGAGCGCGGAGGCGGACAGGTACACGGCCTGTTCGCACACCGCGCCGGGTGACTGCACCGACACGTGCAGCGCGACCATCGCCACGCAGGTCATCGCGTACGCGGCCGCCGCGGACCCCGCCGACTGCGCGTGCTGACGCCAGGTCGCCCGACCGCCCGCGCCGAAGGTGAACCGCGCGTGGAGGTCGGTGGCGACGAGGGTCGACGCAGCCGTGACCAGGGCGTTGGCCAGGGCCCACGGGATCCGGGAGGCGAGAGCCGCCACGGCGAAGCTTGAGGCCACCCCCACTCCCCCGCCGCACAGCACGAAGCGGGCGAACGCCATGACGCTGTCGGGCACGGCGCGTTGCCGCCTCCGCACTGCCTTCCTCACCCTGTCCGCTCCTCTGACCGCCCCCGCTGCGAGCCGGGGCCCCCTCTCGGCGAAGCCATCGATCCGCAGTTTCCGACCGAGGAAACGCTACGTTGCATTCACAGGTTCGACAACTCATTTATTGCGAGAGACAGTCGAACTCGCAGGATAGTGCCCACATTTCGTTGCAACGACTCTACGGAGAATGCAACGACGACACCCAGCAATCGTTGCAATGGCCTGGAAGCGAAAGCCATCGACGAGATATCGACGAGATGCGGTGACGCGCAACGTCCCTACCTGAAGGTGCGGTTCGGGGCACGCCTGCCCGGTGGCCGCCGGCGCCAGGAGAGCAACTCCCCCCCAGGCGCCGCGGACTGCCACAGCTACGCCGCGCACATGCACCGTCGGCATGCGCTCTCGGCGTGCGCCTCACGGCAGGCCGATTTCCTTGCGGGCCTCCGTCACCCAGCGCAGGACTCCATGGGAGTCGGTGGCCTCGGCGAGCTCCGTCGCTTCCTCCTCCTCGAAGTGCGCTCGCGCCCGGTCGAGCCGGCCGGCCATGTGTTCGGCGAAGCCGATGTGCCGCAACGGCGGACCACCTGACGGAAGGCGCCGAGCCAGAAGACCGCCTCGCCCTCGCCGCGTAGGTCACCGAGCCGGACGTACAACTCCGCGGCCCGCTCGAAGAGTTCCCGTTCGCATGGGTCCGCGACCCGCTCCTGCAGAAGGCGGGCGTGGACCAGTCGGCCGCGGGCCGGCGCGAGGTCCGCCTCGACCGCGTCGAGACTCCGGTCGGCGAGCGCCGGCGCACTGCCGTCCCCGCCGAACACGGCACGCTCACAGAGGAGTTCGGCCCGTCCGACTCGCCCGTCCGCGGTCATGTGCGTGATCGTACGACGACGCGTCCTGCGTGCGCCGGACCGGATCAGGGCCCCGACGCGCGTCGGGCCCCGGAGCGGGAAGCGCTCCGGGGCCCGACGGTGTTCGAGATCAGGCAGGCGTGATGTTCTCCGCCTGCGGGCCCTTCTGGCCCTGGGTGATGTCGAAGGTGACCGCCTGGCCTTCCTGGAGCTCACGGAAGCCGGAGGCGTTGATGTTGGAGTAGTGGGCGAAGACGTCCGGTCCGCCGCCGTCCTGGGCGATGAAGCCGAAGCCCTTTTCGGCGTTGAACCACTTCACAGTTCCGCTGGCCATGCTGGTGCCTCCCAGTTGTTGTCGGGAACCGCACCGCGCGGCCCCGGAGGTGATCGCCCTGGTCCGGCACTGCACAGCAAAACGCCCACGCGACGGCGCGGGCAGGTACTGCGAACCACGACAGCTGACGATGACGCTACACGGCGAGAGCGGCCCCCACCAGAGAGCAACGGTCATGATCCGCCGCCTGTGCGACACCGGAGCACCCGACGGGGGCAGCCCTCCGACCGTCCGGTCCACCCCCGCACGCCTCGGGAGCAGTTGTGCCTCGAAGGGTTCCGTGCGGTGGGCGGCGAGGGAGTGCCCTCCGTTCTCGTCTCACGGAATTGCCCCCGCTGTCACCCGATCGGCGGGTGATCGATCATTCATGCAGGGACGTCCGGCCATTCCATGAGGCCGTTCCGGGCAAAGGTGGTGCTGCATTTCCGCGCAGGGCGCGCGGAGGGGTGTCTTCTCTCGCCGTCCGGCACGTCGCAGCTGTGCCTCGGCGGCGGGGACACCTGGGCGAGTCCGGCGCGATCCGCCGGAATGTCACCGTATGCACGTCGGTACGGTCAGGCGGGTTGCCACAGCTCGACCCGGTTTCCTTCGGGATCGGTGACCCAGCCGAACCGGCCGACGCCGTCCATTTCCTGCGTCTCCTTTTCCACGGCCGCGCCTTTGGCGCGCAATTGCGCGAGCATCGCGTCGAGGTCGCGCACCCGGAAGTTGAGCATGGTCTGCTGAGCGCGGGATCCGAAGTAGTCGGTCTCGGACTCGAACGTCGCGAACACCGTCGGTCCGGCTCCCTGCCTCCACAGGCCGTTGTCGTCGGCCTCCAGGCCGAGGCAGTCGCGATACCAGGCGTTCAGGGCCGCGGGGTCGGCCGCCCGCAGGAAATATCCGCCGATTCCAAGCACACGTTCCATACCGTCATTTTGCCAGGACGGCGATCCGGCCGAGGGCCGACCGTGACCCGATAGGCCGTCAGTTCTCCTTCATGTCCTTCTTCAGCTCCTCGGCGAGCATCACGAGGATGCCGCTGGGGCCGCGGAGGTACGTGAGCTTGTAGACGTCCTGATAGGTCGCCACACCGCGAAGCGGACGGCATCCGTGCTTCGCGGCAGCCTCGAGGGCTTCGTCGATGTCGTCGACCGAGAAGGCGACGCGATGCATGCCGATCTCATGGGGAAGAGTGGGCTCCGACTCGATCGCCTCGGGGTGGATGTACTCGAAGAGCTCGAGGCGACCGTGGCCGTCCGGCGTCTGGAGCATCGCGATGCTGGCGTGATTGCCATCAAGGCCGACCGCGGTGTCGGTCCACTCACCGCTGACCGTGTCACGGCCGATGACCGTGAGGCCGAGGTCGGTGAAAAAGGAGATCGCTGCTTCGAGGTCGCGAACGGCGATGCCGACGTTCTCGAGTTTGATGGCCATGCATTGCATGCTAGCGAGCCGGGCCCGTCCGGGGCTTCGGGCGCTTCCGGCAAGGACACGGCCCGAAGCCAGGACCGTCCTCGCAGATCCTCGTTCTCGGCGGTCAAAGGCACAGGGGTCGGGGCCCGGGGTGTTGCGGGCCCCGACCCCTGCACGAGGTATGGGTTCCTGGGCAGCGGTCCAGGTTCAGGCGCGCTGCGTCCAGTCCTGGTCCAGGCGGTCGTCCAGACCAGCGGCGGCGAAGGCAGCTTCCAGGTCTTCGCGGCCTTCGGTGAAGTGGGCCCAGCTGTCGTGGTGGGCCGGGACGACACGACACAGCGGGCGTCAAGAATCCGGGTGGCCTCGGCGGCCTGCGCACTGTCCAGGACGATCAGGTTGCCGTCGAAGAGCATGGGGAAACGGGGTGCGCCAGCGAACAGGATGGCGGTGTCCACTGGGGCGAAGCGCTCGGCGATCTCCCTGACGGCGTCGAGGGAGGCGTTGTCGCCGCTGACGTAAACGGTGGGCAGGTCCTCGCCGGTCAGGACGAAGCCGACGACCTGGCCGGCGTACGGCTCGACCTCCTCGCGCGGGCCGGGGCCGTGGATGGCGGGAACCCCGGTGACGGTGATGGTGCCGCCGCCCGGGCGCTCCAGCTCGACCGTCTGCCAGTCGGCCAGACCCTTGGCCTTCCCTCCGAGGCGTTCGCCGCCGCCGGGGGTGGTCAGGGTGAGGGGGACGTCGGCGAGCAGGGCTCGGCCGGAGGTGTCGAGGTTGTCGGCGTGCTCGTCATGGGAGAGCAGGACCACGTCGACGGGGCCGACGTCGGCGGGGGTGGCGGTGGAGGGGGCGGTCTTGGTCAGGGTCGGGCCGGGCGAAGGGTATTCGCCGGGGCCGTCGAAGGTCGGGTCGGTCAAAAAGCGCAGGCCGCCGTACTCGAACAGGGCGGTCGGGCCGCCGAACGTGCGAACCGGGAACTGATCGGCGTCGAGCTGGGACATCACATCTCCGCTTCTCACGAAAAAACTATGTGTTTAACGTGAGAATAGGTTGGCAGGTGTCACGGAAAAACGCAATCGCTACCATGAGGGGCATGGACGACACCCTGGCCACCGCCACCGACACGGCGCTGACCCCTCTGCCCCCGGCTCCGGGTGCCGACCGATACCGTTCCCTGGACTTCGCCGACACCGCCGCGACCCTGCCCGCCGGCCAGAGCTACGACCTGCTCGCGGCACCCGAATCGGCTATGCGCTGGCTCGCTGCCCACGACCTGACCACCCCGGACGTGCAGCTGTACGAGGTGTGTGCCCAGCGGATGCGCACGCTGCGTGCCCACGTACGTGCCCTGTTCGCCGCCCGCGTGGACACCGGCACCCCGCCCGAGGAATCCCTGCGCGCGGTGAACGAGGCGCTCACAGCCGTGCCCACCGCACCCGTCCTCGCCTGGGACGGGACCCAGGGGCTGCACCGCATCCAGGCGCACCCCACCGACCGGGCCGTCAACCATGCATTGGCGACCCTCGCTGCCGACGCCGCCGACCTGCTCACCGGTCCCGACGCCGGCATCCTCGCCGCTTGCGGCTCCGCGCCCTGCGACCGGTTCCTTGTGCGCACCCATGGCCGGCGCCACTGGTGCTCCACCCGCTGCGGTGACCGCGCCCGCGCCGCCCGTGCCTACGCCCGGCGCAGCGGCGCCTCGGGCTGACACTCCACCCGCGGACCGTCCGGTGGCCACCTGAGCACCTTCAGCAGGCTGCTTCCGGCTGCCAACCGACCCTCCGATACTCGATCACTTCAAGGTCATTGCTTCGGCTCCGGCCCTCTCACAGCCGTTCCTCGCAGGAGAACTCGCCGAAGGGCAGGGGCTCAACGGCGTCGACCTGCTGCCGATGCATCGGAGGCACAGGGAGTGTTTGTCATGGCCAGCAACAACGTCGACGTCGCGCGAGAGTACTTCCAGGCCGTCCAGAAGGGTGACCTGGCCAAAGTGGGCGAGCTTCTGGACGAGGGGATCGTCTGGCATCAGCCGGGCAGCAACCAGTTCTCCGGTGCGCGAAAGGGACGCGACGCCGTCTTCGCCATGCTCGGCGGGATGATGGAGGCGAGTCAGGGCACCTTCGCCATCGACGCGATCCACGCTCTCATGGGCAACGGCGACACTGTGGCCGCCTCGATCCATTTCGCAGGGCGGCGCCAGGACGCCTCCATGAGCATGGACGGCGTGGACGTCCTGCACCTCAAGGACGGCAAGATCGTCGAGATGTGGCTGTTCTCCGGAGACCAGGACGCCGAGGACGCCTTCTGGGGGCGGTAGGCCGCCCGCGCCCTTCCCGGGCGAAAGAGGTCGGCCGCGAACTCTGGACACGCGGCCCGCGGCGGCCGTCCCGTGCCGAGGAATCCGCTGCCGGCGATCAGCATCCAGATGCCACGGGGGCGGCTGTTCAGGGCGCCGCACCCTCGGGTCCACCGTCGCGGCGTTCCGCTATGGGTTACCGAGGTAACCGGGCAGGGGTCATTGGCGCGCGTCGTAGCTCTCGCGTGCCGCGAGTACCTCGGTGAAGTGTTCCTCGGCCCAGCGGCCCAGTGCCTGAAGCGGGACATGAAGAGCGCGCCCCAGCGCGGTCAGCTCGATTCGACCCGGGGCGGGACCTCGCGGCACACCTGCCGGGTGACGAGCCCGTCCCGTTCCAGGTCCCGGAGCGTCCCGGTGAGGACCTTGGCGCTGATGCCGTCGACGCTGGTACGCAGATCGCGGAAGCGCATGGGGCCTGTGCTGAGCGCGATGACCACCATGGCCGTCCACTTGTTGGCGATGCGGGCGAGCGAGGTGCGGGACGGGCAGGTCGCCGACATGACATCGAAGGTCGGAAGCCGTGGCAGCGTCATACGCCCTCATCGGTTGCATCGAGGTGACTGTTACCGAAGGTAAGCATAAGACGTGGCGAAACGCCGGACGGGCCGCCAGGTCGTCAAGCCGGTCACCCCGCGGGAGAAAGCCAGCGCGATCCACTCGCTCGCCCAGGACGAAGAGGTCGCCGCGCGGGTCACCGGCGACCTGCTGCGCAGGCCGGCGGTCGTCGCGCAGGTCAAGGACGAGGACAAAGGACCGGGTGGTTGAGGAACTGACCCGCGAGGCGGGTGTTCTTCGGCGGCTGCTGATACGCGGTCTCAAGGAACAGCCGCGCCCGTCCGGGGCGTGGCGGCCAGTCGCAGGCCGACTTCCACGAGGGTCCAGCCGAGGCGGGTCCGGAGGCTCCCGAGGGTCCGGGGGCCGGCGAGGTCCCGGGGGGCGGCGGTGAGCCGGGCGGTGGCGGCGAGGCGGTGGGCGCCGGCTTCGGCCCGGAGCTCGACGGCGCGGACGTGGTGCAGGGCGAGATGGGTCTCGGGGTGCATCGGGCGATGGCCTCTCATTCCGTGGACAAGGGGAATGCGCGGGTCTGGATGCGTACCTGGGCGGCGTCGGCGTTGTCTTCGTCGATCGCACGGTCGCGGTAGGTCTCGACGAGCGCGTGCATCTTCTCGACCAGTTCTCGGGCGAGTCCGGGCGTCAGCCGTAGCGTCGCGCTGCTCAGGTCCCAGGTCCGGTTCCACTCTTCCGGCCAGGTGTGCCGGTTACCGAGCCAGGTCGACAGATCGCGGGTCTGAGCGGTCGCGACCTCATGGAGGTAGGTGTCGGCGGCCCCGCGCACCTCCGGGTTGGCGTCCGCGAGCAGGGCGTCGTCGAAGCGCAGCCCCTGATGGGCGGCCTTCCACCAGCGCTCCCTGCCCTTGCCTCGCTCAGGGGCGTCCTCGATGAAGCCGTGGGCGGCCAGCTGTCGCAGGTGGTAGCTGGTGGCTCCGCTCGACTCCCCCAGTTTCTCGGCCAGTTGGGACGCCGTGGCCGGGCCGCCGAAGCGCAGGGCGTCCAGCAGCTGCATGCGCAGGGGATGGGCGAGCCCGCGCAGCGAGCGGGCGTCGAGACTGCGGACCCGTGGGTCCCGGGGCTCGTTCATGAGCACGAAGATACCCTTGCAAAGAATCTGTTGCAATGATTCCTTTGCAACAGGTTCTTTGCAAGTTCCGCAGGTTCCTTGTGCGTTCCGGGGATCAGGCGGGGTCGAGGAAGCGCAGCAGTACAGCGGCCTCGGCGCGCAGTCGTGCGGCTCGGTCGGCGTGCGCCGGGTCGGTCAACTGCGCTGCGGCTTCCAGTCGTTCGGCGGCCTCGGCGCGCACGATGTCCGCCGCTTCTCCCTCGCTCAGGTCACGTCGGACCGCCTCGGTGGCCCCGACGCCCACCGGTGACTGTTCGAGGGCCACACCGCGCAGCCGGGCTTCGTCCACGGGGACCGCCTCCGCGTTGTCCAGCGCGGCGAGCGTCGCGCGCAGCGCGCTCACCGTGGTCTTGTCACGGGCGCGCATCGCTTCCGGAAGGGCTTGACGCATGAGGGCACGGAGAGACATGCCGGGACCCTACGGTCGCGTCGCCGGCCCCACAACGGGATATCCCGGCAGGAGCCGGTATCCCGCCGACCGCCCCGGCGTGTCCCCTCGGGGCGTGGCGCGAGCGACGCGGGGCCGCCGGTCGCACCGCTCCTTTCGGCGGCCGGTCCGAGCGGGAGGGCGGAGGGGCCGTCACCGCCGGGCGGGGTTGCGCCGCTGCTCGGGTTCGCTCCAGGGCTCCTGGCGCGGGGTCCACGTCAACGGCTCGTCATGCGCTGGTGGTCAGCGGGTTCAGGAACGTCAGCACGGAGGCGTCCTCTTCGATCAGCGGGACGAGCGCGGCGTTGAAAGGGGGGCCGTACGGGGCGTTCAGGTGCGCGGTGAAGGCGTCCTCGTCGCGGTACACCTCGAAGATCCAGAAGGCGCGGGGGGCGGCTTCCCTGGTGTAGACGTCGAAGACGAGGTTGCCCTCTTCCTCGCGCACCTTCAGGGCGTACGCGCCGATCAGGCGGGCGACCTCCTCCTGTGCTCCCTCACGGGCGGTGAACTCGGCGAGCAGGGTCTTCTTCATGGTCGTTTCCTTGATCGTGGAGGGCTGGCCAGCAGTGGGGCGCGGACCGGACGCCGGGGGCGCCGCTCGCCGGACAGGGGATGCAGTCGTCGATCCATGCCGTCGCGAACCATGTCATCGATGACATCGCGCGGCCCGATCATGGACGCAACGCCGCGCAGGAGTCAACGGTGCGGGGCGGCGCGCTCGCCGACGCGGTCCGCCCGGACCCGTCAGACGCCGCCGGCGGGCGTGAGCGCTTCCAGCTGGTCCCGCCACGGCGGATTGGGACCGGCGACCGAGCAGGTCAGGGCTGCGACCCGGGCGCCGAACCGGCAGGCTTCCGCGACCGCGTCGAGACCGAGGCCGTCCAGTCGGCCGCCGAGGAGGCCGTGGGCGCCGAGATGGTGCAGCAGGCCCGCGGTGAAGGAGTCTCCCGCGCCCACCGTGTCGACGACCTGTGCGGTCACCGCGGGCACCCGCACCCGCTCGCCGTCGAGCGAGGCCAGGGCGCCGTCGGAGCCGAGGGTGATCACGACGAGCCGTACCCCGGCCGCGTGCCAGAGGTCGCACGCCTGCTCGGGTGCGACGCCGGGCAGCAGAAGCTCCAGGTCGTCCGCGCTCAGGCGCAGGACGTCGGCGAGGGCGCACCAGCGAGCCAGCCGGGCGCGGTAGGTCTCCGGGCGCACCAGCAACGGCCGGACGTTGGGATCGATGCTGATGGTGGCCCGCGGAGCCGCCGCCGCCAGGAACTCCTCCACCACCGCACCGCCGGGCTCGCGGATCAGGGCCAGCGAGCCGGTGTGCACGCAGGCGGTGCCGGACAGGTCCACCCGTGCCAGTTCCGCCGGCGCCCACTGCCAGTCGGCCGTGTTCTGCGCGTGGAAGGAGAACGCGGCCTGTCCGGCGGGGTCCAGCTCGGCCACGGCCAGCGTGCTGGGCTCGGCCGCGTCGACGGCGTACGACAGGTCGACGCCGGACGCCTCCAGGTGGGCCCGGAACAGGCGGCCGAAGACGTCGCCGGACAGCCGCGCCAGGAAGCGGGCCGGTGTGCCGAGCCGGGCCAGGGCCACTGCCGTGTTCGCAGGTCCGCCGCCGGGAAGCACCCGCAGGGCGAGTTCGTTCGCGGCGGGCGCCGCTTCGGTGAAGGCGTCCGCGACGCACTCTCCCACCACGGTGATCTGACGCGGGTTCATGGGCTGCTCTCTCTCGAAAGGGCTCGGAAAGGCCGGGCGAGGGGCGGTGCGGTGACACAGCCATGACCGGCTGCGCGGAGGCGGCGGCTACGGACGTTGCCGATTTGTGACGAGTGGAAGGCATTGACGTTGCCGGGATCCGGAGTCCATCATCCTCGCCAGGCAGTGTCAACGATGACATAAGTCAACGATGACACCCCGGGCGGCACGCTCTCCTCCCAACCCCGGTGCCGCCCGCTATCCCACAGGAGTCGATCATGTCTCGCACCACTCGCCTGTCCTCCTCCCTCCTCAGAGCAGCCGCGGTCACGGGCGTCGCCGCCCTCACCCTGACGGCCTGCGGGTCCGGCTCCGGCTCGGGCTCCTCCGGTTCCGGCTCGGGCAGCGTGAAGGTCGGTCTGATCACCAAGACCGACACCAACCCGTTCTTCGTGAAGATGAAGGAGGGCGCGGAGAAGGCCGCCAAGGAGAACGGCGCCGAACTGTCCACCGCCGCAGGCAAGTTCGACGGGGACAACGCCGGGCAGGTCACGGCCATCGAGAACATGGTCGCCGCCGGCGTCAAGGGCATCCTGATCACCCCGAGCGACTCCAAGGCGATCGTGCCGGCGATCCAGAAGGCCCGCGCCAAGGGCGTCCTGGTCATCGCGCTGGACACGCCGACCGAGCCGCAGAGCGCGGTCGACGCCCTCTTCGCCACCGACAACCTCAAGGCCGGCCAGCTGATCGGCGAGTACGCCAAGGCCGCCATGAAGGGCAAGACGGCGAAGATAGCCGCCCTCGACCTGGCTCCCGGCGTCTCCGTCGGCGTCCAGCGGCACGACGGTTTCCTCAAGGGCTTCGGCGCCACCGAGAAGGACGTGGTGTGTGCCCAGGACACCGGCGGCGACCAGACCAAGGGGCAGACCGCGATGGAGAACTGCCTGCAGAAGTCGCCCGACATCAACGTCGTCTACACGATCAACGAGCCGGCCGCTCTGGGCGCGTACACCGCGCTGAAGGCCAAGGGCCGGGAGAAGGACGTGCTGATCGTCTCCGTGGACGGCGGCTGCACCGGCACCCAGGCCGTCAAGGACGGCAAGATCGCCGCGACGTCGCAGCAGTACCCCCTGAAGATGGCCGCCGAGGGCGTCAAGGCCGTCGTCACGTACGCCAAGGACGGCAAGAAGGCGTCCGGTTACACCGACACCGGCGTCACGCTGATCACCGACAAGGCGCAGGCCGGGGTCACGTCGAAGGACACCGCCTTCGGCCTGGAGAACTGCTGGGGCTGAGCCCTCCCCGGCCCGCACGACACCGTCACTCCCCTCGGCGGGGCGGTCGGCCCACCTCCCGGAACAGGGACGACCGCCCGCCTTGTCCCGGCGGCGAGAGTCTCGGCCCTCGTCCCCCGCCAAGGACATCTGTCTTCCGACAAGGACTTCGCATGACAGCCACGACCACGCCGTACTCGGAGCTCAAAGCGCCGACCACGGTCCGCAGACTGCTCACGGCGCCGACCACCGGCCCCCTGGCCGCTCTCCTTCTGGCCTGCGCCTTCTTCTCCTTCTCGACCGACCAGTTCCTGACCGGCGGGAACTTCTCACTGATCGTGCAGCAGGTCATGGTCGTGGGCACCCTCGCCATCGGGCAGACCCTGATCATCCTCACGGCGGGGATCGACCTGTCGTGCGGGGCGGTGATGGCGTTCGGCAGCATCGTGATCGCCAAGACGGCGGCCGAGGGCTCCGTCCCGCCGCTCGTGGCGATCGCGCTCGGCCTGGCCGTCTGCGGCGGCTTCGGGCTGCTCAACGGGTTCCTCGTGCAGAAGATCCCGCTGCCGCCGTTCATCGTGACCCTCGGCATGCTCAACGTGGCGTTCGCGCTGACCCACATCTACTCCGCGGAGCAGACGGTCACCAGCCTGCCCGGCCCGCTGACCGCGCTCGGGGAGACCTTCCCGATGGGGCACACGGACATCACCTACGGCTCCCTGGTCACCATCGGCCTGTTCCTCCTCCTCGCCTACGCGTTGAGCAGCACCGGCTGGGGCCGGCACGTCTACGCCCTCGGCAACAGCGCCGAGGCCGCCCGGCTGAACGGCATCCGCACCTCCCGCCTCACCATCGGCATCTACACGGTGGCCGGCCTCCTCTACGGCGTCGCCGCCCTGCTGCTCATCTCCCGCACCGGGGTCGGCGACCCGCAGGCCGGGCAGACCGACAACCTCGACAGCATCACCGCCGTGGTGCTCGGCGGCACCAGCCTCTTCGGCGGCCGGGGCTCGGTCCTGGGCACCTTCATCGGCGTCCTCATCGTGGGCGTGTTCCGCAACGGCCTGCAGCTGATGGGCGTCGCCTCCATCTACCAGACCCTGATCACCGGCATCCTGGTGATCCTCGCGGTGACCGTCGACCAGATCTCCCGGAAGAAGGCCCGATGAGCGCCCCCTCCTCCCCCACGCCCGTGCTGCAGGCCCGCGGTCTGGTCAAGCGGTACGGACACGTCACCGCCATCGACGGCGCCGACTTCGACCTGATGCCCGGTGAGGTGCTCGCCGTCATCGGCGACAACGGCGCCGGCAAGACCAGCCTCATCAAGGCCCTCACCGGTGCGGTGGCCCCCGACGCGGGCGAGATACGCCTCAACGGTGAGCCCATCACCTTCTCGGGCCCGCAGAGCGCACGCGCGCACGGGATCGAGACGGTCTATCAGGACCTGGCCGTGGCCGCTTCCATGGACATCGCCTCGAACATGTTCCTCGGCCGCGAACTGCGCCGGCCGGGAGTCCTCGGCAGTGTCTTCCGCATGCTCGACAAGAAGCGCATGCGCCAGGAGGCGGCGGAGCACATGGCCGACCTGAAGATCGGTCTGCGCTCGCTGACGCAGTCGGTGGAGACGCTCTCCGGCGGACAGCGCCAGGCCGTCGCGGTCGCCCGTTCCGTCGCCTGGGCGCGATCCGTCGTCGTGATGGACGAACCCACCGCCGCCCTCGGCGTCAAGGAGTCGGGTCAGGTCCTGGACCTCATCCGCCGGGTCCGCGACAAGGGCATGCCGGTGGTGCTCATCAGCCACAACATGCCGCATGTCTTCGAGATCGCCGACCGGATCCACGTGCACCGGCTGGGCCGGCGCGCCGCCGTGATCAAGCCGACCGACTACTCCATGGCCGAGGTCGTCGCCATCATGACCGGCGCTCTCACCGTCGACGCGGCCGGAGATACTGTCGTAGCGGATTCCGAGGCCGCCAAGGCCGCCGGAGTCCAGGCCACCTGACAGCTCGACCCCGCTCTCACAGTTTCCGGCCGAGGCCGCGGCCGGAACCGAGAGCCCTCAGGAGACGGTTTCCTCCATGGCAGCGAACCGCCGCCCCACCCTGGCCGACGTCGCCCGAGAAGTGGGCGTCAGCGCCAAGACGGTCTCCCGAGTCCTCAACGAGGACGGGCCCGCCTCCGCTCAGACCAGGGAACAGGTACTGGCCGCCGTGGCCAAGCTCGGCTTCCAGCCGAACCTCATGGCCCGCAACATCCGCGTCGGCGGCCCGGACACCACCATCGGCCTGGTCATCCCCGACCTCGCCAACCCCTTCTTCGGAGCCGTCGCGCGTTCCATCGAGGACACCGTCCGCGAACGGGGACTGACCCTGCTCATGGGCTCCTCCGCGGACGAGCCCGACCGTGAACGCGCCCTGACGGACAAGTTCCTGGCCCGTCGTGTCAGCATCCTCATCGTGGTGCCGTCCGTCGGCGCCGACCACTCCCACCTCAAGTCCCACCGCACGGCGGGGCTCCCCGTCATCTTCCTCGACCGGCCCGGAGTCGGCCTCGCCACGGACAGCATCGTCAGCTCCAACCGGGCCGGAGCCCACGACGGCGTCGCCCACCTCGTCGGCCACGGGCACCGGCGCATCGGCTTCGTCGGCGACCTGCCCCCGAAGCTGTACACCCGTCGGGAACGTCTGGCCGGCTACCGCTCGGCGCTGCAGGAAGCCGGCATCCCCCACGACAGGACGCTCGTCACCAACGCCCACGACCAGCAGGGCGCCGAGGCCGCCACCGCCCGGCTCCTCGCCCTGGCCGATCCGCCCACGGCCCTCTTCGCCGGGAACAACATCATGGCCCTGGGCATAGTGGCCGAACTGGCCCGCAGCGGACGCAAGGACGTCGCCGTCGTCGCCTTCGACGACGTCTCGCTCGCCGAGGCCCTCGAACCGGCGCTGACCGTCGTCGCCCAGGACCCCGAAGAAATCGGCAGAACGGCGGCGACCACCGCACTGACCCGACTCGACGGCGACCGCTCCCGGGCCCGCACCATCACCGTCCCCACCCGGCTGATCGTCCGCGGCTCGGGCGAACTCCCCGTCGCCGCCCTGCAGGAGGCCTGAGCGGCGGTCGTGGCCGTGCCGCCCCGGCCCGTGCGGCGGACCCGGCTCCGGTCCGGACCGGGTGTCGCCTCGGCCCGCGTCGAGGATCCCGGCCCGAAGTCGTCCTGGCCGACGAACGGCAGAACATGCGCCGCACCGCCCGCGCACAGTCAACGGCGTTGCCCCGGCGCGTGACGGTCACTAAGGTCAGTGGGGTGACTGCCGGGTCGGCCATGTGCCATGCACGAGTGGGGTTCCCGGCCTCGGCGTGAGCGCGAGGCGGGCAAGGGGCCCGCCGCCGTCTCCGTGTCCTTGCTCCCGCGCCCGAGTGCGGCGCCTCGCCCCAGCGGACCCAAGACCCGGAGACCACACCACTGATGTCCCATGCCCCGCAGCACCTCTACGAGCCCGAGCGGCCGGCCGTCGCCGTCCAGTTGAACCACACCGCTGTGTACGCCCGCGACCGGCGGCTGTCCGCCGAGTTCATCGCCGTGATCCTGGGCCTTGGACTCGGCGCCCCGTTCGGGCCGTTCCTGCCCGTCGACCTGGGCAACGGCGTGACGCTCGACTACTACGAGAAGCGCGACGAGCCGATCCAGCCGCAGCACTACGCCTTCCTCGTGCCCGACGAGCAGTTCGACTCCATGATCGCGCGCCTGGAAGCGGTGGGAGTCACCTACTACGCGGACCCCCGTCGCACCGAACCGGGGCGGATCAACCGTCTGTTCGGCGGCCGCGGCGCGTACTTCGCCGACCCGTCCGGCCACAACATGGAGATCATGACCCGCCCTTACGACCGTCCGTAGCGAACCGTCGCCGTCAGAGCGGCCGTTGACGTCGCTCGGACGGCAACCTCGCTGCGCGGCACGGCAGGTGACGTCTCCCCTCCTCCTGGCCTCGGCCCTGCCACGCCTCACCGAACGGCGCGGCGTCGGCGCCATGGTCGCTTCCCTCGATCCATCGAGGCTGGCAACATCGTCGCTGCCGGTCACGTCGTCGACGGCGGAACGTTCCACCCCGCCGGCTCGGCCCCGACACCGAAGGAGACAGGACATGACGGACGCCCCTCGAACGGCCGCCGCCGCGTTCGCGGAGATCCCGGTCACCACTCTCGCCGACGTCGTGGGGCGCGAGCAGGTCATGGACGTCGGCATTCGCCCGCTGTGGTCACCGACGCCGCGCGTGGCCGGGACGGCGTTCACCGTGCGCTGCCCTCCCGGCGACAACCTCATGCTGCACGCGGCCATCCACCGTGCGGAACCGGGAGCGGTCATCGTCGTGGAGTCGGGCGACCTGGACTACGCGCTGGCCGGCGGCAACGTGTGCGCCGTCGCGCAGCGGCGGGGCGTCGCCGCCTTCGTCGCCGACGGGGTCATCCGCGACCTGGCCGAGGTCCGGGACCTCGGCTTCCCCGTGTTCGCGCGAGGGGTGATCCCCCTTCCCGGAAGCAAGAAGGCGGTCGAGCCGCTCAACACGCCGGTACGGTGCGCCGGAGTCACCGTCAACGCCGGTGACGTGGTCGTCGCCGACGAGGAGGGCGTGGTCGTGGTCCCCGCCGCCCGCGCCGAGGAAGTCCTGACCGCGGCCCGGGCCAGGCTGGCCGAGGAGGCCGCCGAAACCCTCGACGACTGGGAGAAGGCCCACCGCACCCGTATCGACGAGATCCTGCGGGCCCAGGGCTTCGAGGGCTGAGCCGAAGACACGACGGACGCCACGGTTCGCCACCGCCCGGACAAGCCCG
Source organism: Streptomyces rishiriensis (assembly GCF_003112535.1). Classification (GTDB taxonomy): domain Bacteria; phylum Actinomycetota; class Actinomycetes; order Streptomycetales; family Streptomycetaceae; genus Streptomyces; species Streptomyces rishiriensis. The sequence goes on from NZ_BEWA01000016.1 coordinate 293,561, forward strand.
GCAAGCCCGGCTGCATCGATCGCGCGGCACGGCTCGTTGCGGATGACGATCGTGTCGACGTCCGGGGTGACGTCCGGCGACGGATCGACCGCCGTCGGCCGGGGCCGCCGGTCACGGGCTCGCGGAGATCCCGTCCCGCACCGGCGGCGAGGTGGCTCAGCCCTCCGAGCGGACCGGCAGCCGCCATCCCGGGCGCGGGAAGTGGCAGGTGTAGCCGTCGGGGTAGCGCTCCAGGTAGTCCTGGTGCTCGGGCTCGGCCTCCCAGAAGGGGCCGACCGGCTCGACCTCGGTGACGACCTTGCCCGGCCACAGTCCGGAGGCGTCCACGTCCGCGATGGTGTCCTCCGCGACCCGCTTCTGCTCGTCGTCCACGTAGTAGATCGCGGAGCGGTAGCTGAGGCCGATGTCGTTGCCCTGGCGGTTCCTGGTGCTCGGGTCGTGGATCTGGAAGAAGAACTCCAGGATCGCGCGGTAGTCGGTCTGCCGGGGATCGAACTGGATCTCGATGGCCTCCGCGTGCGTGCCGTGGTTGCGGTACGTCGCGTTCGGCACATCGCCCCCGGTGTATCCGACCCGGGTCTCCGTGACGCCCGGGAGCCGGCGGATCAGGTCCTGCATCCCCCAGAAGCATCCCCCCGCGAGCACGGCCCTCTGCGTCTGCGCTGCCATGTCGGCTCCTTCCGTTCCGTGGCCGCGGCCACCCTGTGCCGGTGACCCGGTCCACCCTGCGCTCTCGCGCACACCCTCGGCCTCTCGGCCTCTGTCGCTACAGCGCGTACAACCGGTACGGCCCTCCAACAATTCCACCCCTCGCCGGCGCGAGGACGTCCGGCTCCTCGGTCGCTCCCCGGCTGAGGGGAGGCCGGACTCTCGGGGACCGCGCTGCCGTGCAGCCGCCTCGCACGCGCGGGAGGCGAAAACCGATCGGTTTCCATTTCGTCCGCACGGGGTTAACCTCGCCATATGACCACCGACGCGAAGCCGAGCACCCGAGCCCGACTGCTGGAGGCGGCAGCCACGCTCACCTACCGGGACGGCGTCGGCATCGGCGTCGAGGCGTTGTGCAAGGCGGCGGGGGTGTCCAAGCGCTCCCTGTACCAGTTGTTCGAGAGCAAGGACGTACTGCTGGCGGCGAGCCTGGAGGAGCGCGCCTCCGCCTACGTGGTCGCCCTCATGCCCGCGGCGGACGACGGCCGCTCCCCCCGCGAGCGGATCCTGCACGTCTTCGGGCAGATGGAGTCGCAGGCGGACGCGCCCGAGTTCCGGGGCTGCCCCTACCTGGCCGTGCAGGTCGAGCTCAAGGACCGCGACCATCCCGCGAGCCGCGTGGCTCACGGCGTCAAGTCGGAGCTGACCGCGTTCTTCCGCTCCGAGGCCGAGCAGGGTGGCGCAGACGATCCCGACCTGCTGGCCCGGCAGCTCAGCCTGGTCTTCGACGGCGCCGGGGCCCGCGCCGGAATCGGAGCCGACCGCCTCACCGGGCTCGTGGCGCCGACGGTGACCGCTCTGCTCGACGCGGCGGGCGTGCGCTGACCGAGCCGGAGCCGTCGGGCGGCTCCAGGCGTCAGGCGTCAGGCGTCAGGCGTCAGGCGTCGGAGGCCGCGTACACGCGGGCTCCTTGCACGAAGGTCTCCAGGACCCGGGTGGTCGCGATCTCCTCGGCCGGTCCCGTGAACGGGTCGCGGTCGAGAACGACCAGGTCGGCGGTCTTGCCCACGGTGATGCTGCCGGTGTCGGCGTCGAGGTGGTTCACATGGGCGCTGCCCGCCGTGTACGCGGCGAGGGCCGTGCCGAGGTCGAGGCGCTGTCCGGGCAGGAAGGCGGGGGTGCCGTCGGGGGCGTCCGGGGATCGCCGGTTGACGGCGACATGGATGGCCTGGAGCGGATCGGGGCTGCTGACGGGCCAGTCGCTGCCCGCGGCGAGCGTCGCTCCGGCTCGCAGCAGATCGCCGAACGGGTACTGCCGGGCGCCGCGTTCGGGGCCGAGGAAGGGCAGGGTGAGTTCGTCCATCTGCGGCTCGTGGGCGGCCCACAGCATCTGCAGGTTGGCGGTGGCGCCGAGGGCCCGGAAGCGTCGTACGTCGTCGGGGTGCACGACCTGGAGGTGCGCCAGGTGGTGGCGGGTGTCGTGATGGCCGTTGGCGGCTCGGGCGGCCTCGACGGCGTCGAGCGCCTCGCGTACCGCGCGGTCGCCGAGGGCGTGGAAGTGGACCTGGAAGCCGAGCGCGTCGAGTTCGGTGACGTACTTCTTCAGTTCGCCGGGTTCGACGAAGCTGATGCCGCTGCCGTCCGAAGGGCAGCCGCAGCCGGTGAGATAGGGGTCGAGCATGGCGGCGGTGTGGTTCTCGGCGATGCCGTCCTGCATGATCTTCACGGTGCCGGCGCGGAACAAGCTTGTGCTCAACTCCTCGCGCCGTGCGGTGAGTTCGGGGATCTGTTCGGCGCCTCGTTCGCGGTCCCACCACAGCGCGCCGACCACGCGGGCGGTGAGCAGCCCTCGGTCCTGGGCCGTGCGGTACGCGGGCGCCGGGTCGGTCATGTTCGCGTAGACGCCGACGATGGCGTCCTGCCAGGCGGTGACGCCGTGGGAGTGCAGCACGGCCTGGGCGCGCAGCAGGGCGGCCAGTTGTTCCTCGGGGGTGGGGGCGGGCACCAGCCGGCCCACGAGGTGGACGGCGCCCTCCTGGAGCATGCCGGTCGGACGGCCCTGGGCGTCGCGTTCGATGCGGCCGTCGACGGGGTCGGCGGTGCGGGCGTCGATGCCGGCCCGTTCCAGCGCGAGGGTGTTGACCCAGGCCCCGTGGTGGTCGCGGTTGGGCAGGAAGACGGGCCGGTCGGGGACGACCGCGTCGAGGGCCGCGGCGGTGGGGGCGCCGCCGGGGAACGCCTCCAGGGACCAGCCGCCGCCGGTGATCCATTCGGCGTCGGGGTGGTCGTCCGCGTACGCCCTGATCCGCCGCAGGTACTCGGCGGGGTCGACGGTGTCGGCGAGGTGGCACAGACCGAGCTCCAGACCCGCGCCCTGCGGATGCACATGGGCGTCCTGGAAGCCGGGGATCAGCAGTTTTCCGGCCAGGTCGACGACCTCGGTGCCCCGCCCGATCAGGGCGTGCACCTCGTCGTGGCCGACGGCGGTGATCCGCCCGCCGTGCACGGCCACGGCGGTGGCACGGCTGCGGGCCGGGTCGACGGTGTGGACGGAGCCGCCGGTGAAGACGACGTTGGCGGGGCCCGGGGTCTGGAACTGCGGCATGGGGGTGAACTCCTGGGAGGGGGGATCCGGACGGGGGCGGGCGGGCTCACACGGCGGTGCGGTCCATGGGCAGGGCGATGGCCTCGGCGTCGGTGCCGCACCCGGTGGCGAAGTACGGGGAGCGGCGGACGTACTTGGCGACCGCGGCCATGCCCAGACCGGCCAGCACGATGACGGCGGGCAGCGAGAACATGAACCAGCCGTTGTCGGGGCTGAGGGCGAAGTGGTCGCTCTTGGTCAGGTAGGAGTAGCCGAGGTAGGCGCCGAGGCCCAGCAGCACCGAGCCGGACACCGCGGGGACGCCCACGGCGAGCAGGACCGTGCGCGGCCCTTCGCGGCGGTCGGGCCAGAAGCGCACGGCGCACGCGATCGCGGTGAGACCGTAGTAGAGGGCGACGAGCAGGCCGATGGAGTTGACGGCGGCCAGCAGCATGTCGCTGAGCCGCGGGATGGCGACGGCCAGCAGGGCGATCGCGACGGCGATGGACAGGACGACGACCGTTCCCGCGGCGGGGGTGCCGTACCGGCGGTGCACACGGGTCCACACCGGGCCCATGGTGCGGTCCCGGCCCATCGCGAGCAGTCCGCGGGCGGTCGGGATCAGCGTGGACTGGACCGAGGCGGCGGCGGAGAACATCAGGGCGATCACGGGCAGGGTGGCCCAGGGTTCGGCGGCCAGCTTCTCACCGAGGTAGGGCAGGGCCTGCGGGCCGTTCCTGATGAGTTCGCTCAGGCTCATCTCCCGCTGGAAGGCGACCGAGCCGAAGAGGAACAGCCCGAGCATGGCGAACAGGGCGATCAGGCCGCCGCGGGCCGCGTCGCCGGGCCTTCTGGTCTCCTCGTTGACGCTGAACGCCGCGTCCCAGCCCCAGAAGAAGAACACCGCGAGGACCAGGCCCTGGGCGAAGGCGGTGCCGTCGGCGATCTCGAACGGGTTGAACCAGGAGAGGGAGAAGGACTGTTCGCCGGTGATCAGGGCCCAGCCGCAGAAGCCGAGCAGCACGGTGTACTCGAAGACCAGCAGCACGGACTGGAATCGGGTGGTCGCACGCGTCCCGGTGACGGCGAGGGCGGTGAGGCCGAGGAGCAGGACGAGTCCGACGGCCGTGGTGACGCCGGTGGACGACGGATCGAGGGCGACGCCCGCCACCGTGTGCAGGCCGGCTCTGTTGGCGAAGATCAGGACGACCGAACCCATGACCGCGCTGGTGTAGGCGCAGAAGATGACCGATCCGACGACCGTGACCCACCCGGTCAGGAAGCCGGGCCAGGGCCCGAGGGTCTTGCCGACCCAGGTGTAGCCGTTGCCGCAGTTGGGTTCCGAGCGGTTGAGGCGGGCGTAGGCGGTGGCGATGCCCAGCACGGGCAGAAACGCGAGCAGCAGCAGAGCGGGCGCCTGCAGACCCACGATGGTGGCGATCGTGCCCATGCCGATGGCGATGCTGGTGGTGGCGGCCGTGCTGGAGGCCGCGATCGCGACGCCGTCGACGACGCCCAGGGAACGGCGCAAGGGGGTGGATGACATGGAAGGCTCCTCGCGGAGAGGGGAGGAAGAGGGAAGAGCCGCGCGGGATGTGATGGAACACCTGGCCTTCGCATTGCGTCAATCCTGTTGACATAAGGCGGCGGGGGCCTCTTCACTGCTGGAGCGCCGTACACCGCCCGCCATGACAGGAGCCGCGCAATGACCACGCGTGTCCCGCAGGAGCGCAGACGCCGCCGGCCCACCCGTTCGGGGCTCCTGCTGTCGGAGGACCTGATCGTGGAGACCGCGCTGCGGCTGATCGGCGAGCACGGCCCGGAGGCGCTCAGCGTGCGCCGGCTCGGCACCGCCCTGGGCTGCGACCCGAGCGCCCTCTACCGCTACTTCCGCGGCACCGACGATCTGGTGCTCGCCATCGCCGACCGCATCATCGGCGACGCCATGGCGGGTTTCGCTCCGGGGGGCGACTGGGTGGCCGACCTGAGGGAGATGGCGGTGCGGGTGCGCGCCGGATACCTGGCGCACCCGCGCGCCGCGGCCTTCGCCTCCTACCGGGTGACGCGGCGCCAGAACGAGATCCGCGCCGTGGAGACCGGCGTGAGCCTTCTGCTGTCCGCGGGCTTCGAACCCGTCCAGGCGACGCGCCTGTATCTGACGTTCATCGACACCGTGCTCAGCCATGCCGCCATGGACGCCGCGTTCCAGGCGCTCCCGCCCCAGCAGCGCGAGGCCGACCGCCGGGCGTGGCACCAGGTCTACCAGCAGCTGGACGCGGCTTCGCATCCCGCGCTGACCACCGTCCGCCAGGCGCTGCACACCATGGGGGACAGCTCCTTCGAGGAGGCCGTCGACCTGCTGCTGGAGGCGCTGGCCGCCCGCGCCGCGAGCGGGACCGCGGGACGCTCACGGCCCGGCTCGGCAGGGTGACCGGCGCGGGCGACGAGCGGCGCCGGGCGGCCGCGTGCCGCCCGGCGCCGTGGGGCCGTCACCCCGGTTCCGACGCCCGTGACCGCCCTTACCGGACCCCGGTGACGGAGCAGGTCGTGCCGTTGAGGGTGTACCCGTCCGGCGCGGCGGTGTCGCCGGTGTGGGTGGCCTGGTAGCCGACGGTCACGGACGCGCCGGGGGCGATGAGCGCGTCGTGGGACAGGTTGCGGGCCGTCACCCGGCCGGATGCGGGCGCGTAGGCGGCGTTCCAGCCGGAGGTGATGGTCTGCCCGCCGGGCAGGGTGAACACCAGCGACCAGCCGTCGATCGCGGTGGCGCCCGTGTTGGTCACGGTGATGTTCGCGGTGAGTCCGGAGTTCCATGCGCTGACGGCGACGCCGACCCGGCAGGTCGCGTCGTCCGGCGGCGGGGTCGAGGTCTGGAACTGTGTGAAGAACTTCCACACCTCGGCCGGCAGCCAGGTGCGCGAGCCGCTGTCGCCGGGGGCCCCGTCCTGCGGGGCGGCGATGTGCCCTTCGTCGAACGCGGCCCAGACGACGGGATGCCCGGCCGAGCACCCGGAGTAGGCGGTGATCCGGTGCGTCAGGCTGCCCTGCGCCGGCTCGGGCGGGTTCTGCGCGGCGCAGCCGTTGTTCCTGACGAACCGGTCGCGCAGGGCCCGTCCGCCGGCGATGCCGAGGACGCTGTCCCTGACACCGTGCACGCCGAGGTAGGCGATGGGCTGTGTGCCGTCGCTGCAACCGCTGAGCTGCCCGCCGCTCTGGACGGCCACGGCGCGGAAGACCGTCGCCCGGGAGCAGGCGAGCGCGTACGACATGGCGGCGCCGTAGCTGAAGCCCACGGCGAACCGCTGTGTCGTGTCGACGCAGAGGTCCGACTCGACCCGTTTGACGATGTCGTCGACGAGGGTGACGTCTTCGCCGCCGGCGTTGCCCCAGCCGTTGTCGAGGCCCTGGGGAGCGACGAAGACGGCGCTGTTGCCGGCCAGGCGCTGGAGGCCGTAGTAGGCCCAGGTCCCCGTCTCCACCGTCCGGCCCGTCGCCACGTCGGTGGCGGTGCCGCCCAGCCAGTGGAACCCGAAGACCAGCCGGTACGCGTGGTTGCGGTCGTAGCCGTCCGGGACGCGCAGGATGAAGGTGCGGTTCTTGCCGTTGCTCCGGATCGTGTACGTGCCGCTGGTCAGGGTGGGGGCCTTGCCGCATCCGGCGGTCGGGGCGACGGTTTCGCCGCGCGCGGCCGGCGTGCCGGAGGCCGTGCGCGCGGCGTTCGCGCCCGGGCCGCCGGCCAGAGCCGTCCCTCCTGTGGTCAGGACGAGCAGCGCCGCGATCACGGCGCCCCATAAGTGGAACCTCGGCCTTGTCGTCATGCGACTCCCCTGATCGCGCCAGACAGGGGATGTCCGGCGCATGGCTCGATCTATGACATGTATCTGCCACCAGAGAAACCGTTCGAAATTTCGAGATGATTTCGGATCGCTGGCCCTACGGAGGCTAGAGGGACCTCCCCGCCTGTCAACCCCTTACGGCCGGTCAGCCGTTCCGGCGCAACCGGAAGTTCGCCACACGGGACATCCGCACCCCATCCGTCGACCGTCGAAGCATCTCCAGCGTCGAAACATTTCGGAGCTGAAGCCGAATCATGCGAGGGATATTGACGGGAGCTGTCGACCTCCTATCATCCTGATTGCTCGGCAAATCGATGGACGTTCGCGATATCGAACACCAGAGGATCGCCCCGACACAGCACCCCGACGGAGAGAGACCGACACATGGCTATGTCATGCCCTGATCAACCCCTGGGTCGCCGCCGGGTGCTGGCCACCGCCACCGGCCTCGCCGCCGGCGCCCTGCTTCCGCTCGACTCGGCCCGAGCCGCCGCATCGTCCTACGCCAACCCCGTGATCTGGCAGGACTTCGCCGACATCGACGTCATCCGCGTCGGCGCCGCCTACTACGCCTCCGCGTCGACGATGCACTACTCGCCCGGAGCCCCCGTTCTGCGCTCGTACGACCTGGTGAACTGGGAGATCGCCGGACACTCGGTGCCCACCCTCGACTTCGGCGCCAAGTACGACCTCAACGGCGCCCGTGGCTACGTCCGGGGCGTCTGGGCGTCGTCGCTGGCCTACCGGCCGAGCAACAAGACCTTCTACTGGCTCGGCCAGATCGACTTCGCCAGGACGTACGTGTACACGGCCACCGCCGCCGAAGGGCCCTGGAGCCGGCTCACGACGATCAGCACGCCGTACTACGACGCGGGCCTCCTCGTCGACACCGACGACACCCTGTACGTGGCGTACGGCAACACCACCATCAACGTGGCCCAGCTCTCGCCCGACGGACGCGGACAGGTCCGCACCCAGCAGGTGTTCACCACGCCGTCGAGCGTCGGCACCCTCGAAGGCTCCCGCTTCTACAAGGTCAACGGGCAGTACTACATCTTCCTGACCCGCCCCGCGAACGGCCAGTACGTCCTGAAGTCCTCGGGCGGTCCGTTCGGCCCGTACACCCTGCGCCAGGTCCTCCTCGACCTGCGCGGCCCGATCCCCGGCGGGGGCGTCCCGCACCAGGGCGGACTGGTCCAGACGCAGAGCGGCGCCTGGTACTACATGGCCTTCGTCGACGCCTACCCGGGCGGCCGCATGCCCGTCCTGGCGCCGGTCTCCTGGACCTCCGACGGCTGGCCCGTCGTCCAACTGGTGAACGGCGCGTGGGGCGCGTCGTACCCCCAGCCGGCACTGCCCGCGCCACCGCGCCAGGTGACCCCCATGACCGGCGTCGACACCTTCGACGGGACGACGCTCAAGCCGAGGTGGGAGTGGAACCACAACCCGGACCCCACGAAGTGGTCGGTGGGCGACGGACTGACCCTGCGCACCGCGACCGTCACCGACGACCTCTACTGGGCCCGCAACACGCTCACCCACCGCATCCAGGGCCCCACCTCCACCGCCACGGTCGACTTCGACGTCTCCGCGATGCGCGACGGCGACCGGGCCGGACTCGCGGTGCTGCGCGACTCGTCCGCCTGGATCGGCGTCAAGCGCGACGCCGGGGTGACCCGGGTGGTGATGGTCAACGGGCTGACCATGGACGGCAGTTGGAACACCACCGGCACCGGGGTCGAGGTCGCCGCCGCACCCCTGGCCGGCAACCGCGTCCGGCTGCGCGCCAACGCCGACATCCGGCCCGGCGCGGCCCGCCCCGCCGTCTTCTCCTACAGCACCGACGGCGCCGCCTTCGTCCGCCTGGGGCCCGCCTTCTCCATGGGCAACGACTGGCGCTTCTTCATGGGCCACCGCTTCGCCCTCTTCAACCACGCCACCCGGTCGCTCGGCGGAGCGGTCCGCGCCACGCGGTTCGAGCTGTCCGTCCCCTGAACCGACCCACCCCCATCCTGTCCACCCGCCCTTTCCTCGGGCACCGTCCACCCGCACCCAACCGTATGAGGAGAACCATGAACCCGCTGAAACGGCTCGGCCTGCGCCGAGCCTCGGTGTTACCGCTGCTGGCCGTGGCCGGCCTGGTCACACCGGCGGCCGCGGCCGCAGCACCCGACTCGACCGACGCCGTCCGGGCCTCCACACTCGGCGCGCAGGCCGCCCAGTCCGGACGCTACTTCGGGGCCGCGGTCGCCGCCGGCCGGCTCGGCGACGGCACGTACACCAGGATCCTGGACCGCGAGTTCAACGCGATCACGCCCGAGAACGAGATGAAGTGGGACACCACCGAACGCTCCCGCGGCTCGTTCAACTTCGGTCCCGGCGACCAGATCGTCGGCCACGCGTCGTCCCACGGCCAGCGCGTGCGCGGTCACACGCTGGTGTGGCACTCCCAACTGCCCAGCTGGGTCAGCTCCATCAGGGACGCGAACACCCTGCGCAGTGTCATGAACAACCACATCACCACCGTGGCCAACCACTACAAGGGCAAGATCTACGCCTGGGACGTGGTCAACGAGGCCTTCGCCGACAACGGCAGCGGCCAGCACCGCAGCTCGGTGTTCCAGGACGTGCTCGGCAACGGCTTCATCGAGGAGGCCTTCCGCACCGCCCGCTCGGCCGACCCTGCGGCCAAGCTCTGCTACAACGACTACAGCATCGAGGACTGGAACTCCGCCAAGACCCAGGGCGTCTACCGCATGGTGCGCGACTTCAAGTCGCGCGGCGTGCCCATCGACTGCGTCGGCTTCCAGTCCCACTTCGGCGCCGGCGGACCTCCCGGCAACTTCCAGACGACGCTGTCCAACTTCGCCGCCCTCGGCGTGGACGTGCAGCTCACCGAACTGGACATCGCGCAGGCGTCGGCCGGCGCGTACACGAACACGGTGCGCGCCTGCATGAACGTCTCGCGCTGCACCGGCATCACCGTCTGGGGCATCCGGGACAGCGACTCCTGGCGCTCCAGTGAGAACCCGCTGCTGTTCGACCGCAACGGCAACAAGAAGGCCGCTTACGGGGCTGCGCTGACCGCCCTGGGCGGCACGCCCACGACACAGGCGGCCAACAGCCAGCCGTAGCGGCTCGGACTGCTCACCCGAGACCGACTCGACCTGCTGACCGGCCTCGACCTCGCTGACCTGTTGTGGGCCCCCGGCGCGCGCCGGGGGTCCGCAGCAGGTCAGCCGGTCAGTAGGTCAGCCGATCAGTAGGCCTCAGGTCAGGAGGTCAGGAGGTCAGTAGGTCAGGAAGTCAGTAGGGCCGCAACGAGGTGCCCGCGGCGGTCAGCGACACCTCGATGTCGTCGCTCCACGAGCAGACCTCCAGCCACGACAGGTAGCCGGCCCGGGTGAAGACCAGGACCTCGCCAGGATGCTCGCCCGCGTCGGTGACGATCTGCGCTTCCGCTGCCACGACGGTGCCGGGGCCGGTGGGCGCGGGCTCCACCTCTGCGATGCGCACCTCGAAGAACGCGGTGCCGCAACCGCAGGAGCAGCGCGACAGGACGCTGAGATGCGGGAGCTGTCTTCGCAGCGCGACATGAACGGGACGCTCCGTGTCCAGCATGGCCTCCAGCGCGGCGGCCACGTCGGCGGGCAGGTTCTCGGTCACCGCCCCACCGTATCCGGCCAGGACTTCCCGGCACCGGGCGCCCGGTGACCCGCACCACCTCGCGCGGCGCCCAAGGGCATCTCGCGGGCGCCGCGTACACCGGAAGTCACTTCGCACGACACTTCGCACGATGCGGTGTCAGGGCCCGCTCGTGTGTCGCGTGCCCGCCGTCCCGACGCACCTTCCGAAGGCATGCCTCTGAGGCAACTCACCAGCCCAGTCGGAATGTCGACGGTCGCGTGTCGACGTATGGCGCGGTCTGCCGAGTGGTGCAAGCATGGAAATGGTGCTGAACACCACTCCGCGCTCTCGCCAGGAGGTGGTCATGACCAAGCGCCTGGTCGTCTGTTGCGACGGCACCTGGAACTTCGCCGACCAACCGAGCAGAACCAACGTGGCCAAGGTCGCCCTGTCCGTGCGCCCGGGGTTCGCCGTCGGCAAGGAACAACGCGTCTACTACCACAGCGGCGTCGGCACCGAACGACGGGACCGGCTGCGCGGGGGCGCGTTCGGCATGGGCCTGTCCCGGAACATCCTCGACGCGTACCGGTTCCTCGTCGAGACCTACGAACCCGACGACGAGCTGTTCCTGTTCGGCTTCAGCCGGGGCGCGTTCACCGCGCGCAGCCTGGCGGGACTCCTGCGCAACAGCGGGATCCTGCGCCGGGAGCACGCCGACCGGATCCCGGAGGCATGGTCCCTCTACCGCAACCGGATCGAGCATCCCAACGGTGCCGCGGCCACGCTGTTCCGCCGCTCCTACGCGCGCGAGACGGAGATCCGCTTCATCGGGGTGTGGGACACGGTCGGCGCGCTCGGCATCCCGCTCCCGGACGCCCCTTCGCTCCAGCCGGCGGTGAACCGGTTCAACCGCCAATGGGCCTTCCACAACACGGAGTTGAGCAGCCGGGTCAGGGCCGCCTTCCACGCGCTGGCCGTCGACGAGCAGCGCTCGGCGTTCCGGCCGGCCCTGTGGCACCAGCAGGCGGGCGCCGACAGACAGGGCCAGGAACTGAAGCAGGTCTGGTTCGCCGGGGTGCACTGCGACGCCGGCGGCGGCTACAAGGAGACGGGCCTGTCCGACATCACCCTGCTGTGGATGGTCGATCAGGCCCGCAGGCACGGGCTGGAGTTCGACCCCGACGCGCTCGGCGAGGCCGGCCCCGAGGTGATGAAGCCCCAGGACAGCAGCGAGTTCCGGGTGCGGCCGGACGGCTTCGGCGAACTGCACTCCTCGCGCACGGGTTTGTACCGGCTGGCCAAGCCGCTGCACCGGCCGCTCGGCGAGGCGGCCAACGCCGAGGGCGAACCCGACGGCAACGAGTTCCTGGCGGTGCCCGCCAAGGAGCGCCGCGACCGCGACCCGCGCTACCGGCCGCCGGGGCTGGAACGGTATCTCGCCCGTCAGGAGCGGGTGCGGCTGGAGCCGGTGCTGCTCCCGGACCTCGCCGCGGGCCTGCCGCCCCTGCCGTCGGCGCCGTCGGCCCCCGAGCGGCGGTCGCCGCAGCCGGCCGATGCCCCCGCCGACGCGCCCAAGGGCCTCCGCGAAACCCCGTGACCGTGACATCGCTCGGACACTGACGCCCCGCACGGTCGGACACTGGCACCGCGCACGGTTCGTCAGGACCGCAGGCGTCACCGGCGGCCGGACGTCTCCCGGCCGACCCGGTACAACTCCTGCGAGGTGGCGATCAGTTCGCGTCGCTCCTTCTTCGACCCCACCATCGGCTGGGAGCCGTGCAGGGAGACCTGGGCGCTCTCGGGCAGGAAGCGGACCGTGATCAGCCCGATGACGCCGGCGGCCATGAGGTAGAAGGCGGGCACCATGTCGTTTCCGGTGATGCTCACCAGCGCCTCCGTGACCAGCGGGGTGGTGCCGCCGAACGCGGCCACCGCGAAGTTGAAGCCGATGCCCATCGCGGCGTAACGCACGGCCGTCGGGAACAGCGCGGGCAGGGTCGCGGCGCTCGGCGCGGCGAAGCACGCCAGCAGCGTGGACAGGATCAGCACGCCGAAGATCGGCGGCCAGGTCCCGTCCATCTTGATGAGCAGGAAGGAGGGGACGGCGAGCACGATCATGCCCGCCGCGGCGTAGCCGTAGAGGGGGCGCCGGCCGACGTGGTCGCTGAGCCGGCCCAGGAAGGTGATCAGCAGCACGATCCACACCATGCCCACCAGCACGAGCAGGTCCGCGGAGCTGCTGGAGCGGCCGAGGGTCTCGGTCTGGTAGGTCGGCAGGAAGCCCGTGACCATGTAGTTGGTGACGTTGTAGAGCAGCACCAGTCCCATGCAGATGAGCAGGGCCCGCCAGTGGTTCTTGACGATGGTCCTGAACTCGGTGCCCGCCGATTCCTTGGCGAGGCTCTGCTCGTGCTCGTCGAGCTGCTGCTGGAAGGCGGGCGACTCCTCGAGCTTGAGACGCATGTAGAGGCCGATCACGCCGAGCGGGCCCGCGATCAGGAACGGGATCCGCCAGCCCCAGGACAGCATCTGCGCGTCGCTGAGGGCGAGGTTCAAGGTGGTGACCAGGGCGGAGCCCAGCGCGTAGCCGACGAAGGTGCCGAAGTCGAGCCAGCTGGAGAGGAAACCGCGACGCCGGTCGGGCGAGTACTCGGCGACGAAGGTCGTGGCGCCTCCGTACTCGCCGCCGGTGGAGAAGCCCTGCACCATGCGGGAGAGCAGCAGCAGGATCGGCGCGGCGATGCCGATGGTGGCGTAACTGGGGATGAGACCGATGGCGAACGTGCCGACCGCCATCATGATCATGGTGGTGGCGAGCACCTTCTGCCGCCCGAGGCGGTCCCCGAGGGGCCCGAAGACCAGTCCGCCGAGTGGACGGACGACGAAAGCGGCCGCGAAGGTGGCGAAGGACGAGATCACCTGCGCGGCAGGAGACGCCCCGGGGAAGAAGACCTTGCCGATCGTGGCGGCGAGGTAGCTGTAGACGCCGAAGTCGAACCACTCCATGCAGTTGCCGAGCGCCGAGGCGCCGACCGCCCGCCGGAGCAGTGGGGACTCGACGACCTGCACGTCCTCGTCGCGGAAGGGCCGCTTGTGCCGCCTCAGCCTGCGGGTCAGGTCCTGGCGGACCTGAGTGGGTAGTCCGGTGATCTCGACCGGCCCGGACCGAGGTGGTTCGGGCTGCCCGTCGGTCAGTACGTCAGCCACTGCAGTTCCTTACTCGTCTTGCGTGAGATGCCCTGTGCACACAGTGAGGCGCCAGGTGCTTTCCGTGCGTAAAGACTCTGTTGCCCGCTTTCTCGTGACTCACGCAGTGACGGGGGACACGCCGCCGCTCCCGCATCCGGCGGAAGGATCAGCGCCCCGTTTGCGGAAGGAATCGCAGGGAGCGGCGTCCCGGCACACCTTCGGCGATGCTCACGGCCTTGTCCGCGCACCGGTCGGCGTCGCCGCGGGCGGACCGTCTCAGCCTGACGTGAACTCCGGCTCCCACGGGCGCGGTCCCACGCCGTCCTGCCAGCGCTGGAGTTCCCCGCCGTCCACGCACACGATGCCGCACTGACCGGCGTACTCGACCGCGGGAGCCGTGAAGTCGCTGGTGGTGACCACGACGGCGACGTCGGCCTCGTGAACGGTGAAACAGGTGCCGCCGAACCGCTGCATGTCCTGGGACCCGACCCGGTTGCTGTCGCAGTACCGCTTGCACTGGATGACGACCAGCCGGCCGTCCGGCGTCCTGGCCACCACGTCGGCGCCCAGGTCGCCGGCTCCGCCCACGACGTCCACGTCGAGGCAGCCGTCGCGGCGGCACAGGTCGGCTATCGCCTGCTCGAACTCGTAGGGGTCCAGCGCCTCGTAGCCGATCTCCTCGGTGTCCGCGCAGGCGCCGCCCGAAGGCTCGACGAGGGCGACGGTGCGCTCCACGTCGAGGGATCCGCCGCACGACCGCGCGCCGGCCGCCGCGGGGACGGCGACAGGGGCGGGCACCGGGGCGTCGAGGACGTCGACCGCCGTCATGGTGGCCTCGTCCAGGGCTCGGGCGGCGCGGCGGGCGAGCCGAGCCGCCGATATCCGGCGCCCGCCGTGGCGGCCGGCCGCCACGCTGCCGATGCCGACGAGGGCGAGCGCGACGGCCCAGGCGGGGCGGTGCTCGACGGCGGCCGCAGCGGTACGCGCGACCGTGCCCACCAGCGTCAGCAGGACGGCGAGAAGAGCGAAGTACAGGGCCGTCGCCCGCAGTTCGAACCGACGGGAGCGGTGCGCGGAACGCGAAGCACGGACGGGTACGGCCATGGTGATGCTTCCTCCCGATGACGCCAACGAAGATCAACAGGCGTCTTCCCAGGTACGGGAGGTTCTATCGAACCGGCGTGATCGTCTGCGCCTCGGTCGCCGGATCACACGAGCATGCGCCCCTCGCCTCCTGGCGGGCATGTGCCCCTCACCCCTGCCTCGTTTCGGCCGTGCATGCCTCTTCCCGCCCCGAGTGACGGCATGGCATGCTCACCGCCGACATGACTATGAACGTTGTTCACCTACGTGAACAACGCCCTCTGCGCGACCATCTGTGGAGAGCGGGCGGACATGAGCGAGGCACACGACAGCAGGAGCGGAGACCGGCACACCGGCGTCACGAGACGAGGCCTGCTGGGCGGTGCCGTGACCGCGGCGGCCATCGCGGCGGCGGGCGGTGGGCCCGCGGCCGCCGCATCAACCGAGCACCCGCACGGATTCGGATGTGGGCCCCACGGGCAGGGGCTGGTGCGCGGGCAGGGACTCGTGCACGGCCAGGAGCAGGCGTCGGGACAAGTCCCGCGCCTGTGGCGCGAGTTCACCCACCAACCGTTGACCCACCCGCAGATCCCCTACGTCGGGCGAGCGGGCTGCCGCGCCGGCGCGGCGCGTTTCCCGCACCACCCTCGCGTCCTCGACGTACGCGCCTTCGGGGCCCGGGCGGACGGCACGACCGACTCCGCCCCCGCGATCAACCGTGCCATCGCCGCCGCCGGCAGGGCCGGCGGCGGCACGGTCACCATCCCGCCCGGGACCTTCCGCATCGACGACGTGATACGCGTCGGACACTCGAACGTCGTCCTGCGCGGCGCCGGCAGCGACCGCACGACGCTCTACGCGACGCGCAGCCTCACCGAGCTGATCGGCGTCTACGGCTCCCGCTACGGAGGCGACAAGTCGTCCTGGTCCTGGGCCGGCGGCCTCGTCTGGCTCGCGCCGGAGGCCCGCTGGAACAGCCTGGTCGCCGCGATCCGCGCCAGGGCATGGCCGTTCGAGGGCTGGACCGGCAACCGTCGCGACGAGTGGCGAACCCTCACCCGCGTCGCACCGGCCCGGCAGGGCTCCTGGACGGTGACGGTCGCCGACCCCGCACGGCTGCGCCCCGGCGCACTCGTCCTCCTCCGCCTCGCCGACGACCCCGCGCACACCCTCCTGGAGCACATGGCGGGCGGGGGCCCCGGCCCCGAGGCCTACCAGTGGGACGACAAGACGAAGCTGACGTCCTACGTCCCCTACGAGTGGCCCGTGCGGATCGCCCGTGTCCACGGCCGCAGGGTCACCCTGGAGCGCCCGCTCCCACTCGACGTCCGCCCGGAATGGGACCCTCAACTCATCACCCATGTAGCAGAGTTGACGGGATCCGGCGTCGAAGGCCTGGCCGTGGAGGCGGTTGTGACGCCTCAGCAGCCGCACCTTCTCGACAAGGGGTACAACGGCGTCGTCCTGCAGTGTGCCTACGACTGCTGGGCGGACGATGTCACGGTCCGTCATGTCGACAACGGGTTCGGCCTGGTGGCCGCCTCCGCCTGCACCCTGCGCCGGACCCGGGTCGCGGGCCGCGGCTCCCACCACCCCTACTTCTGCCGGGAGGGCTCGCACGACAACCTCGTCGAGGACTTCACCGTCGAGGAGCGCACCGTCCCCGGCCGGCCCGACACACAACTGCACGGCATCAACGTCGAGGGGCTGTCGTCGTACAACGTCTGGTCGCGGGGCGACATGCGGATGGGCACGTTCGACAGTCACCGCGGCATGCCCTTCGCCAACGTCCGCACCGACATCACCGTGAACAACGACGGCCGGCACGGCGGCGACGCGAGCGCCGGCCCCCTGTTCGGCGCCCGCTTCACGCACTGGAACATCCGGGTCGTCAACGGCCGGGCGGGCCTGGTGAAGATCGACGGTCTGGCGCCGTACTCCGCCACCGTCGGCATCGACCAGGTCACGGAGTTCGACCAGATCGACGTCCCCGACTTCACCGGCGACCTGCACACACGACTGGAGTTGTACGGAGCGCCCCAGGCTGTCCGACCGCGCAACCTGCACGAGGCGCAGCGCGGCCTGTCGTTCACCTACATGAATCGATGGGAGTGACCTATGAGCGCCCGCCCCCTTCTGGGCGTCCTCCTGGCGGCCCTGGTCGCGTTCACCGCAGGCGCCGTGCCCACCGCCTCGGCGCGACCAGCCCCTCCGGCGCCCAGGGCCCCGCACACGGCCGTGCTCGACGGCGCCCGTCTGCAGCGGATGAAGGTCCGACTGGACCACGGTGACCCGCAACTACGGGACACCGCACGGGCGTTGACGGCTCGCGCCGACACATGGCTGGCCCAGGGCCCCTGGACGGTCGTCGACAAGCCCAGGCCGGCGCCCGGCGGCGACGTCCACGACTATCTCAGTCAAGCGCCGTACTGGTGGCCTTCCACGCCTCCGGCCCCCGGCAACCCCTGGGGCTGCCCCTATGTGCAGCGCGACGGACAGCGCAACCCCGAGGTCGACACCGGCACCGACCGCCAGGACGTGGAGAAGGTCTTCGATTCGACGTACGACCTCTCCCTGGCCTGGTACTACACCGGCGAGAAGCGGTACGCCGTCAAGGCCGCGCAGATCCTGCGCACCTGGTTCCTCGATCCGGCCACGAGGATGAACCCGAACCTCGACCACGCCCAGTTCATCCCCTGCAAGTACGACGGCCGCGCCATCGGCATCATCGACTTCTCGCAGTCGTACACCAGCGTCCTCGACGCGCTCGCCGTCCTGGACACCGGCGCCGCCGGCTGGACGAAGGCGGACCACGCCGGCATGGCGCAGTGGAACGCGGACTTCCTGCACTGGCTCACGGACAGCGACTTCGGCAGGCAGGAGGGCACCGCCGCGAACAACCACGGCACCTTCTACGACCTGCAGGTCGCCGCGCTCGCCTACGCGACCGGCGACGAGGACCTGGCACGCAGGACGATCCTGAACGCACGGACCGCGCGCATCGCCCCGCAGATCGCCGCCGACGGCAGCCAGCCCCAGGAGCTGGCCCGAACCCGCAGCTGGCACTACTCGGCCTTCGACCTGGTCGCGTACACCCGCCTCGCGGCCATCGGACGGCATGTCGGCGTGAACCTGTGGAAGTACCGGGGTCCCGACGGGCAGAGTCTGTTCAAGGCGGTGGACTATCTGCTGCCCGCCGCGACGGGAGCCGCCGCCTGGCCGCACCCGGAGCTCGACTTCTCCCGGTTCGCGGCCACCGACGTGGTGCACGCGGCCGCCGACGCGGGCGACCGGCAGGCGCAGCGGGCCGTTCCCTCGCTGCAGGAACCACCGGGCGGCGATCTGTGGGCCCTGCGGCCGGCGGCGGAGCAGCTGGACTCCATCGCGGGCTGACCCCGGAACGCGGCGGCCCGGAGCGCGGCGGAAGGGGACGGGGCCGGCCGGCGGGATCACGCCTTCCGCCGGCCGGCCCCGTTCGCCGTGCGTCACGACCGGGGCGGACCGTCGTCGGGCCGGGTCCGAGCCCGCCGACCATGCCGAGCCCGTCGCCCGGGCCGGGACCGCGCGCCCCGCCCGGCCGCGAGTACGGCATGATCGAACCGGGGCCCGGGCCTGCCGGGACGGGCGTCTTCGCTCAACGGCTTCGTTTCCGGCCTCCTGGGCAGTCGGAAAGCGGACATCGCCCACCGGGATGTGACCAGCCGAGCAGGGAGATCAAGGGCATGGCGGGATCGGAGCATTCGGAAACCCGCGACAAACAGCGTCCGGGGGCGCCTGCCACCCCGCTCACGCAGGCGCTGGAAGCCCTCAGGACCGGGGCCTACGTGGTGGACGAACAGGGCCGTGTCATCGCGATGAACTCCCGGACGGAAGAACTCCTGGGGTGGACCCCCGAAGACCTCTTCGGCCACGACGCGCACGACCTGCTGCACCGGGACGCCCACGGCCAGCCCCTGCCGAGGACCCAGTGCCGCATGCGGCAGGCCTTCCATGCCGCACGTCCCGCTCAGGCCCAGGAGGACCACTTCGCGCGCCGGGACGGCTCCGTCCTGCCCATCTCGTGGCTGATAACGCCCTTCGACCTGGCCGGCCTCGAACGCAGCACGCTCGTCATCTTCCACCCGCAGCAGACGGAGGAGACGGACGTGCCGCCGGAACCCGCCTCCGCGCTGCTGCCGGAACTCGAACGCCTCGCCCTGCTGGCCGCGACCACCACCCAGCTGACCTCCACCCTCGACGTCGACGAGGCACTGCGGCGGCTGGTGACCCTGGTCGTGCCCCGGCTGGCGGACTGGGTCATCATCGATCTCATCGCCGAGCGGGACGAGGTGTGGCGCACCGTCGTCGTCGAGGCGGACGGCGTCTCCCTGGTCCGCCACGACGAACTGCAGGGTCCGATGCCGCCGGTCCCCGAGGAATCACCGATGCCCCTGTCCAGGGCCCTGCGCGGGGTGGCCTCGACGCTGGCCGGTCCGCAGACCTACCAAGGGCCGCCGGACTCCGGCATCGCGGTCGAGCAGCGGCGTCTGTTCGACGCGACCGGCATCCACTCCGCGGCCATCGCCCCCATCCGCAGCACCCGCGCGGTCCTGGGCGCCCTGACCCTGGGCCGCGCCGGTCAGCCCGGGGACTACAACCCCGCCGACCTCCCGCTGATCGAGGACATCGCCCGCCGCGCCGGCCTCGCCCTGGACAACGCCCGTCTCTACCAGCGTCAGCGCAAGGTCGCCGAGACCATGCAGAACCACCTGCTGCCCCAGATGCCCCGCGTGCCCGGGCTGCAGATGACGGTGCGCTACCTGCCCGCGCCCGACGCCTCGCAGGTGGGGGGCGACTGGTACGACGCCTTCTCCCTGTCCGACGGGTCCACCGCGCTGGCCGTCGGCGACGTCGTCGGCCACGACCTGGAGGCGGCGGCCGGCATGGCCCAGGTGCGCAACATGCTGCGCGCCTACGCCTGGGCCCTGCAGGAGCCCCCCAGCCGGATCGTCGACCGCCTCGACGAAGCGGTCATGCACATCACCGACGTCGCGATGGCCACCCTCATCCTCGCCAAGGTCGAGGAGGCCGACGAGGGCCGATGGAAACTGACCTGGACCAACGCCGGCCACCCGCCGCCCCTGCTGATCAGCCATGACGGGCTGGCCGAATACCTCACCGACGGTCACGGGATCCTGCTGGGCACCGGAGCGCGCAGACCTCGCTCCGACGCCACGGCCCTGCTGCCGCCCGGCTCCACTCTCCTGCTGTACACCGACGGTCTGATCGAGGAGCCCGGCCACTCCCTCGACGACGGCCTGCACCGGCTGCGGCAGCACGCGGCCGCCCTCGCGCACCGGCCCCTCGCCTCCTTCACCGACCAGCTGCTCCGACGGGTCCGTCCCGCCGCCAACGACGACGACGTGGCCCTCCTCGCCCTGCGAGCGCCCACCCGGCACTGATCGCGCGCTCCGGTGAGCCCGTCGCGGCCGAAGCCCGTCCCACGGTGCGCGGGACGGGCTTCGGCCATGCGGGACGTTCCTCCGCGGCTCCCCTGCTGCTCCCCGCTGCGCCTCCCGCGCGGCCGGGGGCTGCGCCGTGCGGCGACGCTGCCGGTCAGGAGCGGACGATGCGGCGCACGTTGTCCACAGAGCCGCAGCCTGCCTTCAGCTGACGCTCCCGCTCCTCCAGGAACTCCCCGCCCAGCTCCTCGCGCCGTTCCATGGCGACGTTCTCGCGGGCGCCGTTGAGGATGGTGCGCTCCTCCTCGTCGGCGTGGTGGGTCACGGCCTCGACGAGCTCCTCCAGCTTCTCGTCCCACTCCTCGGAGCCGACCTCGTCGACCTCCAGGAGTTCGAGGAGCGCCTTGTTGCCCTCCTCGTGCTCCTCCTCGCCGTGCTCGACCTCTTCGTCCTCGATCTTCTTGTAGCGCTTGAGGGCGGGGTACACCTTCGCCTCCTCCGCCAGCGCGTGTGCGATCAGCAGGTCGGCGAACTCCTTCAGGGCGGCCGCCCGGTCCGCTTCCACGCTGCGCATCAGGCGAAAGAGATCTTCCATTCTCCGGTGGTCCTGAAGAATGAGTTCGACGACGTCTCGTGTCTCGGCCATGGAACCGGCATCACTTTCGTACGAGGGGACCTTGCCGGAACCGTCTACCCCGCCCTGCCGTGTTCAGTGATCAGGTCTTCGTCGAACACGTCGTCTTCCCCCGTCCGGGCGCACCGGGCGGCCATGCCGCACCGAACGACCCACGCGCCGGCTGCGGCCCTCGCGGGACTCTCCCGTCCTGCTTGACCGGACGGCCGCCGTGCCGGCGTGCGTCGTCACCGGCCGCCGGGCCGGACGCCGATCGGCCGCGAAGCGCGACACTGTCAGGGGGAGGCCCGCCCCGCCTCCCCTCCCAGGAGGAGTCATGCCCTCGACCAGCCGCCCCGCGCCCGTCCCCGCGCCGGTCCCGTCCGCCCGGGACGGGGTGCGGCCCGGAGCCCGCCTCCTCGAGCGCCTCGGCCTGCGCCGCCGCCCGCCGCCCCCTCGTCCCGCCCCGATCCGTCTGCCGCGCCCGGCTCAGGTGCGGGCGCTGCTCGCGGTGCTGGACGAGGCGGTGGCCGCCCAGCGGTCCACCGACGCCGCGGTGGCCTCGTGCGGTGAGCCCGGCCCCGTCCCGGACCGGGCCGCCCGGGCCTGCGGGGACGCGGCCTCGGCTCTTCTCCGGCTGCGAGCCCGGCTGCTGGAGCTGCCGCTCGCCGACGTCGACCTCGTACAGGCGCGGGCATACGCGGGACGGCTGCTCTCGTACCACCAGTGGATGGTGCGCCAGTCGGCCGACCTCGCGTACCGGGTGCACACGGACGCCCGCACCGAGGCGGCCCGGCTGCAGCTGAACGGCCTGGGCAGGCCGGCGGACGAGCTGCGACGGCTGCGGGACGCCCTCAAGGAGCAGGACGAGGAAGGCGACCGGGACGAGCCCTGAGGGCCGAGGGGCGCCGGGGACGTCGCCGTTACCCCGCCGCTCCCACCGCTCGCGGCCGTCAGGAGTGGGAGAGGGCGAAGGAGACGAGGAAGCCGCACACGGTGACGAGCCCGATGGCCAGGTGGGCGTCGTTGAACGCCTCGGGGATCATCGTGTCGGCGACCATGGCGAGGATGGCCCCGGCCGCCACCGCGGTCACCGCCGCGATCACGGCGGGCGAGAAGGATCCGACGACGGTGTAGCCGAGGACGGCCGACACGGTGCTGGCGGCCTCGATCGCCGCCCAGACGCCGAAGACGTACTTCTTGGTGCGGCCCGCCTTCTTCATGCCCGCCGAACTGGACAGCCCCTCGGGGACGTTGCTGATGAAGACGGCGGCCACCGTCACCAGGCTGACCGCGCCCCCGTCCAGCAGGCTGACGCCGATGACCGCGGACTCCGGCACCCCGTCGAGGAGGGCGCCGAGTGCGAGCGCCGTCCCGGACCCGCTCTGCTCGCTCTCCGAGGGCTGTGCCTCCGCCCGTGCGTGGCCCGAACGCTTGCGGTACCGCGCGCCCCGGCGGGCCAGCCACACGTTGCCGCCGGTGTAGGCCAGCGCGCCGATGAGCGTGCCGACGGCCGCGGGAACGAGCCCCGCCTCGTCGTACGCCTCCCCCACCAACTCGAAGGAGACCGCCGACAGCAGCACTCCCGCGCCGAAGGCCATCACCGTCGCGATCACCTTCTGCGGGACTCTCAGCCCGTAGCCCAGCGCGGCGCCGATCAGCAGGGCCGAGCCCGCCACCAACCCCCACAGTCCCGCCTGCACGCCTTCAGCCATGTCCAGCCGTCTACCCCGTTCTGCATGTGGATCAACTGAGGACTGCGCGGACCGCGCGGACCTCGCGGTGGGGCCGTGGCGGCCGGCGACGCAGGACATGCCGGGGCCGACTGCATGCCGGGGCCGACTGCTCCAACCGTGTGTGACAACCGCCCGATCGGACGCGTGTCGGCCCTCACCGGGCGTCGCCTCCCGCCGCGAATCGCGAGGATGACCCTGATTCACGCATGTGCGGGGGCGGACCGCAAAGACCTGGAGAAACTGGCTGTGACCATTCTGAACGACCCGGACCGATCGGCTGCCGCCGCCTATGACACCGAGGTGCCGGTCAGGGGCAGACAGCCCGGCAACGTCGTGGTGAAGTGGCTGACGACCACCGACCACAAGACCATCGGCACGATGTACCTGATCACGTCCTTCGCGTTCTTCCTCGTCGGAGGCGTGATGGCTCTGCTCATCCGCGCCGAGCTGGCCCGCCCCGGCCTGCAGATCATGTCGAGCGAGCAGTACAACCAGGCGTTCACGATGCACGGCACGATCATGCTGCTGATGTTCGCGACGCCGCTGTTCGCCGGCTTCACGAACTGGATCATGCCGCTGCAGATCGGCGCGCCCGACGTGGCGTTCCCACGGCTGAACATGTTCGCCTACTGGCTGTACCTGTTCGGGTCCTCGATCGCGGTGGGCGGCTTCCTCACCCCGCAGGGCGCGGCCGACTTCGGCTGGTTCGCCTACAGCCCGCTGTCGGACGCCGTCCGCAGCCCGGGGCTCGGCTCCGACCTGTGGATCATGGGTCTGGCCTTCTCCGGCTTCGGCACGATCCTGGGCGCGGTCAACTTCATCACCACGATCATCTGCATGCGCGCACCCGGCATGACGATGTTCCGCATGCCGATCTTCACCTGGAACGTGCTGCTGACGGCCGTCCTGGTCCTCTTCGCCTTCCCCGTCCTCGCGGCCGCCCTGTTCGCGCTGGAGGCGGACCGCAAGTTCGGGGCGCACGTCTTCGACGCGGCCAACGGCGGCCCGCTCCTGTGGCAGCACCTCTTCTGGTTCTTCGGCCATCCGGAGGTGTACATCATCGCCCTGCCGTTCTTCGGCATCGTCACCGAGGTCATCCCGGTCTTCTCCCGCAAGCCGATCTTCGGCTACATGGGCCTGGTCGCCGCGACCATCTCGATCGCGGGGCTGTCCGTGACGGTGTGGGCGCACCACATGTTCGTCACCGGAGGCGTGCTGCTGCCGTTCTTCTCCTTCATGACGTTCCTCATCGCCGTTCCGACCGGCGTGAAGTTCTTCAACTGGATCGGCACCATGTGGAAGGGCTCCCTGTCCTTCGAGACGCCGATGCTGTGGGCGGCAGGGTTCCTCGTCACGTTCCTCTTCGGTGGTCTGACCGGCGTCATCCTGGCCTCGCCGCCGATGGACTTCCACGTGTCCGACTCGTACTTCGTGGTGGCGCACTTCCACTACGTCGTCTTCGGCACCGTCGTCTTCGCGATGTTCGCCGGATTCCACTTCTGGTGGCCGAAATTCACCGGCAGGATGCTCGACGAGCGCCTCGGCAAGATCACCTTCTGGACGCTGTTCATCGGCTTCCACGGCACCTTCCTCATCCAGCACTGGCTGGGCGCCGAGGGCATGCCGCGCCGCTACGCCGACTACCTCGCCGCCGACGGCTTCACCACCCTCAACACGATCTCGACGATCAGTTCCTTCCTTCTCGGCCTGTCGATGCTGCCGTTCCTCTACAACGTGTGGCGGACGGGCAGGTACGGCAAGCCGGTCGGCGTGGACGACCCGTGGGGCTACGGCCGCTCCCTGGAGTGGGCCACCTCCTGCCCGCCGCCGCGCCACAACTTCACCACCCTGCCGCGGATCCGCAGCGAGTCCCCCGCCTTCGACCTGCACCACCCCGACATCGCCATGGCCGAGGCCGAGGCGCACGGGGTTCGTTGATGACCGGCCGGAGGCAGTGATGAGCGAGGGGGCGAGGCAGGGGGCCGCGCACGCAGGCGGCCTCGGCGATCAGGTGGAGGGCTACCTGCTGTGGCAGGCCACGATCGCGGTGGCCGAGGAACGTGCGCAGGCGTTCGTGGAGCCGATGGAGTGGCTGACCACCTCTCAACGCGCCGACGTCGAACAGCGGTACGTCGCCGACAGTCTCCACCACGCCCAACGCGACCTGGAGCGGGTCGCGGCCCGCTGCCGTTCGCTGCGCGGAGAGTACGAGCGACGCTACCGGGAGCTGCGCCTGCGCTGTGTGGGCTGGGCAGTGGGCTTCAGCGCCTGTCTCGCCTCGGTGACCGCCGCCACCCTGTCGTTGATCCGGTGACGCCGCCGACGACCGGGGCGTTCCGGGTCCGGTCGTCAGCGGTGCGTTCGAGGGGCGGTCCGGCCGGTCGGCCGGGCTGCCCCTCGCTCGTCGGGCGGCCTCGCCGTACCCGCGCGGAGCCCGCCGCACCCGGCACGGGCCTGGGCCGGGAGCGGCCGCACCGTCTCGGGGGCCGGGCCCGTCACGGGGAGTGCGAAGCTGACGTACCCCGTCCGCCACCGCCGTCCGAACAGAGAGACCTCGCCATGACCGACCAAGTGCTCCATCGCGTCGCCGGATACGAGACACGGTTCAACGCGCTCTTCGAGGAGTACTTCGACACCCTGGACGTCCGCCTCGACGCGCCGTCGTTCAGCCGGTTCACGCAGGAGTGTCTGGCACTGGTGCGGGATCTGGCCCTGCGCGGCGGCAAGCGGATGCGGGTGGTTCTGCTGCACGAGGCGGCTCGCCTGGTGTCCGAGGAGCCGGCCGAGGGGCTCGACGCGGCGGCGCTGAGCATCGAACTGCTGCAGACGCACGGTCTGATCCATGACGATCTCATCGACGACAGCCCCACGCGCCGGGGCGGTCCCTCCACGTACTACGCCTACCGCGGCCGGTTCCCCCGTCACCCGCAGGCGGCCCTCGGTCTCACCGTCCTCGCGGGCGACCTCGCCCTCGCCCTGTCCCTCCAGGTCCTCCTCGACGCGAAGGCGCCCCTCGCCGTGCGGCAGGCCATGGTCGAGACGCAGGCGCGGTCGGCCTCCGACACGTTCATGGGGCAGATCGTCGATCTGGAGCGGGACTTCGGCACGGCGCCGGACGAGGACGTCCTGCACACCGTGGCCGACTACAAGTCCGCCCGTTACTCGGTTCTCGCGCCCATGAAGCTCGGTCTGCTGGCGGCGGGCGAGCAGCCCGCGCTCTTCGAACAGGAACTGCGCGGCTACGCGCGGCTGGTCGGGATCTGCGGGCAGATGCGCGACGACTACCTCGACCTGTTCGGGGACGCTGCCGTCATGGGCAAGCCCACCGGCGGCGACCTGCGCGACGGAAAGCACAGCTACACCGTGAGCGCCCTGCTGTCCGCCGTGAGCGGCGCCGAGCGCGCCGTGGTGGAAGCCGCGCTCGGTGACCGGTCCTGCACACCGGAGACGGTCACCGTGGTGCGGGAGATCGCCGAGAGCAGCGGTGCGGCGGACAGGCTGCGCGCGGACATGCGACGCCACGCCGAACAGGCCGGCGCG
Source organism: Streptomyces rishiriensis (assembly GCF_003112535.1). Taxonomy (GTDB): domain Bacteria; phylum Actinomycetota; class Actinomycetes; order Streptomycetales; family Streptomycetaceae; genus Streptomyces; species Streptomyces rishiriensis. The sequence goes on from NZ_BEWA01000016.1 coordinate 319,858, forward strand.
CTCGCCGCCAGGTGGCGGCCACGGTGGCGGGACGACGCGGTCGAGTTCTTCGAACTCCTTCCGCTGTGGAGCGTGGACCGCGCCAAGTGACCGACTCGCGGACGGCATTCAGGCATTCAGGCCGTCAGGCGCGCTCAGGCGTCCTGGCGTCCCGGCGCTCAGGCGTCCTGGCGCTCTTGTACGGCGGCCACCGTGTCGAGGTGGTCCGCGACCAGTGCGGCGAACTCGTCGGGGGCGGCGAGCCTGACGCCCAGGGCCTCGGCCTTGGCGCGCTTGGCTCCCGCGCCCTCTCCGGCCACGACCAGAGTCGTCCTCTTCGACACACTGGAGGACGAGCGGCCGCCGGCGCGTTCGATGAGCTCGTTCATCTGGTTGCGGCTGAGCTTCTCCAGCGCGCCGGTCATCGCGCCGGTGACGACCACGGTCATCCCGGCCAGCGGGCCGCCGCCCGCCGCGCCGACGGCCTCCGCGCCGTTCAGGGCCTGCGCATCGTCTCCGGCGGTCCGGGCGCCGTCGTCCGCGGCGGATGTCGGGGCGGGCGGGAGGGCGCCGGGCTCGGTCATGTTCACCCCGGCCGCGGCCAGTTTGTCGATGAGCGGGGCGAGTTCGGCGAGTTCGGCGACGATCGAGGGAGCCTTCTCGGAGCCGATGCCGTCGACCTGCCGGATCGCCTCGGCGTCCGCGGCGCGCAGGCGGTCCATGGTGGCGAAGTGCCGGGCGATCCGGCGGGACATGGAGCGGCCCGTGCCGCGGACGCCGAGGGCGCACAGCACTCTCGACAGCGGCTGCGCCTTCGCCGCGGCGAGCGCCGCGAGCAGTTTGTCGGTGCTCGTCTCCCCCATGCGCTCCAGGCCGAGCAGTTGCTCGCGGGTGAGGGTGAACAGGTCGGCGAGGTCGGCGACGAGGCCGGCTTCGACGAGCTGGACGACGCGTGTGTGGCCGAGGCCTTCGATGTCGAGCTGGTCGCGTCCGGCGGCGTAGGAGAGGGAGGCGACGAGGTGGCAGTTGCGGCCGCTCTCGCAGCGCCAGCGCTGTTCGCCGGTGTCGATGCCGGATCCGCAGCGCGGGCACGTCCCGGGGAAGACGATCGGCTGTTCGTCGCCGGTGCGCAGGTGGGCCACGGGGGCTTCGATGCGGGGGATGACGTCGCCGGCCCGGTGAACCATGACCCGGTCGCCCAGCCGCAGGTCGCGGCGGGTGATGTCGGCCGGGTTGTGGAGCGTCGCATAGGTGATGGTGGAGCCGTCGATCTCGACCGGTTCGAGGACGGCCCGCGGGGCGATGATGCCGGTGCGGCCCACGTTCCACTCCACCGCCAGCAGCCGGGTGATCTTCTCCACGGCGCGCAGCTTGAAGGCGACCGCCCAGCGCGGGGCGCGTGAGCCGGATCCCGCGGTGCGCTGGTCCGCGGCCAGGTCCGCCTTGACGACGATCCCGTCGATCCCGAAGGGCAGCGACGGGCGCAGGGCGGCGATCTCCGACACGCGGTCCAGGACCTCTTCGACAGTGGCCGCGGTGATGCCGGGCACGGCGGTGGCGGCCGTGGTGTTCACGCCGTACGCGGCGGCCCGGGCCATCAGGTCGCTGTGCGCGCACTCCCCCAGCGTCGCGGCCAGCGAGGGCTCGGTGTCGGCCAGCGGCAGCAGACCGTAGCCGAAGAACGTCATGGGCACGGTGTAGGCGCGTTCCTTCGCGCGCAGGGTGCCGGCCGCGGCGTTGCGCGGGTTCGCGAACGGCGCTCCGCCGTGCGCCGTGCGTACCTCGTTGGCGTGCTCGAACTGGCCGGTCGTCATCAGGACTTCGCCGCGCACCTCCACCGTGACGGGCTCCGCCAGCTCGGCCGGCAGGCCCTCGATCGTTCCGATCGCGTGCGAGACGTCCTCCCCGGCCGTCCCGTCGCCCCGGGTGATCAGTCGCGTCAGGCGGCCTCGGGTGTAGCGGGCCGCGATCGCCAGGCCGTCCAGCTTCGGCTCGACGCTGTAGCGCTCGGCGTCCCCGCCCAGGCGGCGGGCCAGCGAGGCCGTCCAGGCCGTGAACTCCTCCGGTGAGAACACGTTGTCCAGACTCAGCATCGCCGCCGTGTGCGGGACGTCGCCCTCCACGGCGCCGCCGGCCACCTTCCCGGTCGGCGAGTCGGCCAGCACCTCGTCCGGGTGCTCGGCCTCCCATGCCGCGACGGCGCGCACCAGCCGGTCGTAGGAGTCGTCGTCCAGCGCCGACGTGCCGGACTCGTAGTAGGCCGCCGAAGCCTTCACCGCGTCCTCGACCGCCCGCGCGTAGGCGACGGCATCCGCGATCACTGCAACTGGTGTGGTCATGACCGACATCCTGCCTGCGACCACTGACAACGCCCCGGTGCGAAGAGGGGCGCGGACGCGGGCCGCTCGGGGACGGCCCGGCGTCGATCGCATATCTTGGCGCGTATGCAGTCCTACACGATCGGTCAGGCCGCGCGGCTCCTCGGCGTGAGTCCCGACACCGCGCGACGGTGGGCCGACGCGGGCCGGGTGGCCACCCACCGGGACGAGAGCGGACGCCGCCTCGTCGACGGCAGGGATCTGGCCGCCTTCTCCGTGGAGCTGGCCGCGAGCGGCGCGGCCGGGGAGGACGCCTCGTACACCTCCGTCCGCAACGCGTTCCCCGGGATCGTGACGGCCGTGAAGCTCGGTGACGTCGCGGCCCAGGTGGAGATCCAGGCCGGGCCGCACCGTCTGGTGTCGCTGCTGACGCGGGAGGCGGTGGAGGAGCTGGGGCTGGAGGTCGGGGTGGAGGCCACCGCGCGGGTGAAGGCGACGAACGTGCACATCGACCGGACCTGACGGCGCCCCGAGCGGCCTCGACGGCTCGCGCGGGCCTGCTCCGGTCGGAGCGGGGCGCAGCCGAACACCCCGGCCGGCGCTCCCCGTGCGCACGCACATGCCACGCATCCGGATCCGCGCTCCGGCTTGTGCCAAGCGACTGCATCCCCTGGCCTCGTATCCGCGGCAGTATCATCGGCGCACGCACACCTGTCCGCCGACCGGCTCGGTGTCGGCGACGACACCGCCGGGCGCCTGGCCCGGGTGTCGTGCCCGTGAGGACCGAAAGGGAGTGGACCCGGGATGACCCGTACCGCGCGCCGGACTCGTCGGACCCTGCGGGCAGCCGGCGCGGAGCCTGCCGCGTCGCCGGCCCCGGGTCTCAAGCCGTGACCTCCTTCGGCGAGCCCGAGGCCGCGTCCGGCGCCCTGCGCGGAGGGACGTCCCGCCGGCGGGTCCGCCGGGGCGGCGGCGCGCCGCTGCCCCTGCTGGTGCCCGCGCTGATCGGCCTGACGTTCCTGATCGTTCCGCTGGTCGCCCTGCTCGTACGGGCCCCGTGGCGCAGCCTGCCCGGGCAGCTGACCAGCGCCGAGGTGTGGCAGGCGCTCCGGCTGTCGCTGGTCTGCGCCACGGCGGCCACCGCGGTGAGCCTGGTCGTCGGCGTGCCGCTGGCCTGGCTGCTGGCCCGTGTGGAGTTCCCCGGACGCGGCCTCGTACGGGCTCTTGTCACTCTGCCGCTCGTGCTGCCGCCCGTGGTCGGCGGTGTGGCCCTGCTGATGGCGCTCGGCCGCAACGGCGTCGTGGGCAGATGGCTGGACTCCTGGTTCGGGATCACTCTTCCCTTCACCACCGCCGGGGTCGTGGTCGCCGAGGCGTTCGTCGCCATGCCGTTCCTCGTCATCAGCGTCGAGGGGACGCTGCGCGCCGCCGACCCGCGCTACGAGGAGGCCGCCGCCACGCTCGGCGCGTCCCGCTTCACCGCGTTCCGCCGGGTCACCCTCCCGCTCATCGCGCCGGGCATCGCGGCCGGAGCGGTCCTGGCGTGGGCCCGGGCGCTCGGCGAGTTCGGCGCCACGATCACGTTCGCGGGCAACTTCCCGGGCCGTACCCAGACCATGCCGCTGGCCGTGTACCTGGCACTGCAGAGCGATCCGGAGGCGGCCGTGGCGCTCAGCCTGGTCCTGCTGGCCGTGTCCGTGGCGGTGCTGGCCGGTCTGCGCGACCGGTGGATGACGACCGGTGGATGACGACCGGTGGACGACGGAAGGGGGCTGAGCCCAGGTGGATGACCGATGGACGGCCGCGCGCCGGAAGGCGGCTCCCGCTGTTCGCTCGGAGGCCTTCGACGCGTTCGACGGTTTTGAGACCGTCGAGGCCTTCGATGCCTTCGATGCCTTCGATGCCTTCGAGGAGGGCCTCGACGCCCGTCTCGTCGTCGCGCGCGGGGCCTTCCGCCTCGACGTGTCGCTTCGTGTCGCCCCTGGCGAGGTCGTCGCCCTGCTCGGGCCGAACGGCGCCGGGAAGACCACGGCCTTGCGCGCTCTCGCAGGCCTGACCGCCCTCACCGGCGGCCGTCTGCGGCTGGACGGCGTCGAGCTGGACGGTATGCCTCCGGAGTCCCGCCCGGTCGGCGTGGTCTTCCAGGACTACCTTCTCTTCCCGCATCTGAGCGCCCTGGACAACGTGGCGTTCGGACCGCGCTGCCAGGGCGTGACCAAGGCGCAGGCCCGGGCCCGGGCCGCCGAGTGGCTGCGCCGGCTGGGTCTGGCGGAGCACGTCGGCGTGAAGCCGCGCAAGCTGTCCGGCGGGCAGGCCCAGCGCGTCGCCCTGGCCCGCGCGCTGGCGACCCGCCCGCGGCTCCTCCTGCTCGACGAGCCTCTCGCGGCGCTCGACGCCCGCACCCGGCTGGAGGTGCGTGCCCAACTCCGCCGCCACCTGGCCGAGTTCGAGGCCGTCGCCGTCCTGGTCACCCACGATCCGCTGGACGCGATGGTGCTGGCCGACCGTCTGGTCGTCGTCGAGGACGGCCGGGTGGTCCAGGAAGGAGACCCCTCCGACATCGCCCGCCACCCACGCTCGGACTACATCGCCCGGCTGGTCGGGCTGAACCTCTACCGGGGCGAGTCCGACGGCCATGTCGTGCGGCTCGACTCCGGTCCTTCCATCACCACGACCGAGGTGCTGTCCGGCCCGGTGTTCGTGGCGTTCCCGCCGAGCGCGGTGACGCTCTTCCGGGACCGTCCGACCGGGGCCAGCGCCCGCAACCTGTGGCGCTGCGAAGTCGCGGGACTGGAGACCCACCGCGACCAGATCCGTGCCGATCTCTCGGGGGAACTCCCGCTCGCCGCGGACCTGACGACGGTCGCCGCCGCCGAACTCGATCTGCACCCGGGCGCCGAGGTCTGGGCGACGGTGAAGGCCACGCAGACCCACGCCTACCCGGTCTGAGCGGGCGCCAGGGCGGACTCGCCTCAGGAGCCTGCCAGTTCGGCGTTCGCCCGCTCCGTGACGAGGGCCAGCACACGGCCCGCGACGGCCAGTTCCCCGGCGGGGACGCCGGCGTAGAGCCGGGCGGAGATCTCGGCGGTCTCGGCGGTGGTGCTCTGGTACAGCCGGCGTCCGGCGTCCGTGGGCCGTATCCGGGACGCCTGCGCCGGATCCTCTTCCAGGAGCCGCGCCGCCGCCAGCTCCTCGACGACGTCGCGCACGAGTGACGCGTCGGCCTTCAGCGACCCGGTGACGTCGGCGACGAGCTCGTCGCGGCCCGTGGACTCACCCGCGAGCACGGCGGCCCGGAGCACGACGCTCTGATGGAACGTGAGGCCATGGCGGGTCAGCACGCCCTCCAGGAGGGTCCGGCCGGCGTAGTGCGCCAGAGCGATGACCCGGCCGTCGACCTTGGGTGCGAGGGTTGTCATGACTGCTCCTTCTCGTTCCGGGATGCGGAGAGGTTCACGACCTTTACTGTACATGGCGACTATGTACATGGCTACTGTTCTCTCGCGGCGTACGCGGTCGCCGGGCTCATGGGCTCGCTTTTCGTCTCGGTGCAGCTGGTCCACCACGACGCGCACGGCGACGCCTCCACCGTCCGCCTCTCGCCATGGCACCTGGCCGTGGCGGTCATGGCGGCGTCGGCGTGCGCCGCGGCGGGGCTGCTGCTCACCCGCACCCTCCCAGGGGCTGACGGTGGGTGATCCTGCGCTCCGGACCGACGCTCGTGGAACGCCGCGCGGGCGGCCGCGAGTTCGCCGTCACGGTCGACGACCCGGCTACCGCGGCCGCCCTGCTCGGGAAGCGGAGCCTGACGCCCCGCGGGCCCTGAGAGGTGAGCCCTGAGACGTAGACCTGATCACCAGCACAGGGGCGGCAGCGGCTACTTGATCCAGGCGTCCACCTTGGCGCGGTTGGCGTCGACCCACTTCTTGGCCGCGGCGTCGGGGGTCATCTTGTCGACGGCGATGTACTTGGCCACCGTGTTCTGGTCGTCGTTGGTCCAGTGGAAGTTCTTCACCAGGCGGTAGGCGGGGCTGGCGGACTTGGCGAACTTCGCGCTGACGATCTTGTCGAGGTCGTAGACGGGATAGTCGCAGGCGATCTTCGCGGCGTCGGCGTCGCAGCCCGCCTTGTACGCCGGCAGGTTCACCTTCACGAGCGGGACTTCGGAGAGGAACCACTGCGGCTCGTAGAAGTAGCCGATCACCCATTCCTTGTTCTTCTCGGCCTTGCGGTAGGCCTGGATGAGCGCGGTCTCGCTGCCCGCGTACACCACCTTGAAGTCGAGTTTCAGATTCTTGACCAGGGCCTCGTCATTGGTGACGTAGGACGGGTCGCCGTCCAGGAGCTGGCCCTTGCCGCCGGATTCGGAGGTCTTGAACTCGGCCGCGTACCTGTTCAGGCTCTTCCAGTCGGTGATGTCGGGGTGGGCCTTGGCCAGCCACGGCGGCACGTACCAGCCGATGATGCCCTTGTTGCCGGTCGAGCCGGCCGAGACGGCCGTCTTCTGCCCGCCGAGGTACTTCTTCTTCAGGTCGTCGTGGCCCCAGTTCTCCAGGACGGCGTCGACCTCGCCCGTCCCGAACCCCTGCCAGGCGATCTCCTCCTTGAGGTCCTTCTTGGTGACCGTGCAGCCCAGGTCCTGGTGCGCGACGTAGGCGACGACCGCCGCGTCCGCCTCGTAGCCCACCCACGGGTTGACCGCGAGGTTGAAGACCCCGCACTTGCCCGAACCGCCCGCGCCGCCGCCGGAGGCGGAGGAGCTGTCACCGACCTTCGCCCCGCCGCACGCGGTGAGGGTGAGACCGAGGACCGCCAGGCCGGCCGCGCCGGCTCTCCATCGTCTTGCTTGCCTTGCCATGTGTCGTGCTCCTTAAGCGCTCGCGCGGCGCGCGGCTGCCTGAGTGATCCGGTCGAACATGACTCCGAGAAGGACGATGGCCAGCCCTGCGGCGAGCCCCTTCCCGAACAGTTGGCCCTGCGAGAACCCGGCCACGACGTCGTAGCCGAGGGCGCCCGCCCCCACCAGGCCGCCGACCACGACCATCGACAGGACGTAGATCAGGCCCTGGTTGGTGGCGAGGGTCAGGGCGCCACGCGCCATCGGCAGCTGGACCTTGGCGATGATCTGCCAGGTGTCGCACCCGGCGGCGGTGGCCGCCTCCACGGTGGTCGCGGGCACGGCCCGCACCCCATCCGCG
>NZ_BEWA01000017.1 GCF_003112535.1 Streptomyces rishiriensis
CCCGTCACCGTCAGTCCCGTGTTGCCCGTGGTCCGGGCGGTCGTGACGGTCACGTTCGCCGACGGCTGGGTCGAGAGCTTCAGCGAGTAGGTGCCCGTCTTGCCCTGCTGCACGGCCAGCTGGCTCGCGGAGGCGACCACGGCGGGTCCGGAGGCGACCGTGATGCCGACCGGGGTCGACGACGCCGACGCGCCCAGGCTGTCGTACGCCTTGGCGACCAGGGAGTGACTGCCCGCGGACAGGCCGGAGGCGGACAGGGAGTACGGCGCGCTCGTGTCCGTGCCGAGCAGGGTCGTGTCGTCGTAGAACTCGACCTTGGTGATCGTCGCGTTGTCGGCGGCCGCGGCGGTCGCCGCGAGCGGCACGGCGTCCCCCTGCGTGTAGACGGCGCCCGCGGTCGGGCTGGTCAGCACGGTGATCGGCGGCTGGTGCGCGCCGACGCAGGCGGTGCCGTTGACCGAGAAGCTCGCGGGAGCGGCGTTCGTGCCGCTGTAGGTGAACTGCGCGCCCGTGCTGACCGCCGCGCCCGCGGCGATCGTCCCGTTGTACGAGGCGTTGTTCACCGTGATCTGCTGACCGGACTGCGCCCAGCTGCCGTTCCAGCCGTTCGACAGCTTCTGGTTGCCCGTGTAGGCGTACGTCAGCGTCCAGCCGTTGATGGCGTCCGTGCCGCGGTTGGTGAGGGTCACGTCCGCGGTGAAGCCGGAGCCCCAGTCGTTCGTCTTGTAGTCCACGCTGCACTGAACTCCCGCTGCCTGTGCGGGGGTTGTGCTCGTACTCAGCATGGCGAAGGGGAGGGCGAGGGCCGCCACGGCGGCGGTCCACAGCCGCCGCGCCCCGCGGCGTCTGCGTGAGGGATCCATGTGCTGGTCCTCCTTGCGGCTCGGAAGAAGTGGGGGAGGAGCAACAAGCCTTGAACCAGTGGGAGCGCTCCCATAGTGGGGATGGGGGTGAACGCGGTCAAGATGCTTGAAGAGTCGAAAAGATTCGACACGTCAACTTGAGGGAAAGTCAGCGACGCCTCTGTTCTTTGCCAGCACTTGGCGCTAGCTTCGAGACACCAGTGGGAGCGATTCCATCAGTCGACGCGTCTGTCACGACGCGCCTGAGCTGCAAGGAGTCGCTCATGCGACACCCCCCGCGTTCAGCACTTCTCGCCGTGGCCGGCACGGTCGCCCTCGTTGCGGGCGCCCTGCTGCCGGTCGTCACGGCGCAGGGAGCGGCGCCTGCCTGCTCCGTGGAGTACTCCGTCACCGGTCAGTGGGACGCCGGCTTCCAGGCTGCCGTGAAAATCACCAACAACGCGGCGGCCATGAGCAGTTGGAGCCTGGCCTTCGACTTCGCGAACGGGCAGAAGGTCACCCAGGGCTGGAGCGCCAAGTGGTCCCAGTCCGGCACGGCGGTCACCGCCGCGAACGAGAGCTGGAACGCTTCCCTGGGCTCCGGTGAGAGCGTCAGCGCGGGGTTCGTCGCCTCCAGGTCGGGAGCGAACGCCGTACCGACGACGTTCAGGCTCAACGGAACGACCTGCAACGTGGACTCCACCCCCACGCCCACCCCCACGCCCACCGCACCGCCCTCGACCGATCCGCCGGGCACCGGTGACGGTCCGCCCGCGTTGCACGTCTCGGGGAACAGGCTCGTGGACGCCGCCGGCAGGAACCGCCGCCTGCTCGGCGTGAACCGCTCGGGCGGCGAGTTCATGTGCGTGCAGGGGCGCGGCATCTGGGACGGCCCGGTCGACGACGCGGCCGTCAAGGCGATCGCGGACTGGAGGGTGAACACCGTCCGGATCCCCCTCAACGAGGAGTGCTGGCTGGGCCTGTCGAACATCGACCCCGCGTACGGCGGCGCGAACTACGTCAACGCCGTGAAGCAACTGGTGGCCCGCGTCGAGGCGCACGGCATGACGCCGATCGTCGAACTGCACTGGACCTACGGCCAGTACACGGGCAACTCGGCCGGCTGCTCCGACGTGCACGCCACCTGCCAGAAGCCGATGCCCGACATGCAGTACTCGCCGTCGTTCTGGACCTCGGTGGCGAACACGTTCAAGAACGACACGGCCGTCGCGTTCGATCTGTTCAACGAGCCCTACCCGGACCGCGCCGCCTCCACGACCGCCCAGGCGTGGCAGTGCTGGCGGGACGGCGGCTCCTGCCCCGGCATCGGCTACCAGGTCGCCGGAATGCAGGATCTCGTCGACTCGGTACGGGCGGCCGGGGCCCGGAACGTGATCCTGGCCGGCGGGCTCGCCTACTCCAACGACCTCGGCCAGTGGCTGACGTACAAGCCCGACGACCCGACCGGCAATCTCGCCGCCGCCTACCACGTCTACAACTTCAACAGCTGCGCCGACGTGGGCTGCTGGAACTCGACGCTCGCCCCCGTGGCCGCCCGCGTGCCGCTCGTCGCCGGGGAGATCGGGGAGAACACCTGCTCGCACGGTTTCGTCGACCAGGTCATGAAGTGGTTCGACGACCACGGCCTGTCCTATCTGGGCTGGACGTGGAACACCTGGGACTGCTCCACGGGGCCGTCCCTGATCTCCGGCTACGACGGTACGCCCACGGCGTACGGCACCGGCTTGCGCGATCATCTGCGCGCACTCCAGGGATAGGCGCCACGAGCCGGCCCCGCGAACACGGGGCCGGTCGAGCGGACACGGGGCCGCCTGAACGGGATCCGCCGACACCGATCCGCCCGACACCGGATCTACCCGACCGGATCCACCCGGCGTCCGTACGTCGGCGGGTCCCAGGGCGGGAACCGCCGACGGACCCGCGGATCGGATGCCTCGCACCGCATACGCACACCGAACAGAAACACCGAAGGAACGGACAAACTCCCGCAACCCGCAACCAAGAAGGAAACCCGCACTCATGAGCCGTAGCAGAACAGCGGTACTCGCCGCGCTGGCGCTGGTCGCCGGCGCCTCCGGGACGGCGCTCGCGGTCGTCCCCGGCGATCCGGGCATCGCCGCCATCCCGTGCAGCGTCGACTACAAGGTGCAGAACGACTGGGGCAGCGGCTTCACCGCCGCCGTCACCGTGACCAACAACTCCGCCGCCAAGTCGAGTTGGGCGGTGAAGTGGACGTACGCCGGCAGTCAGAAGGTCACCAACGCGTGGAACGCGAAGGTCACCCAGTCCGGCACGGCCGTCACCGCCGCCAACGAGACCTACAACGGGACGCTGGCGACCGGCGGTTCGGTCAGCTTCGGGTTCCAGGGCACCTACAGCGGCACCAACGCGGTCCCGGCCACGTTCACCCTCGACGGCGTGACCTGCAACGTCGACGGCGGGACCGGCGGTCCCACCGACCCCGGCCCGACCGACCCCGGCCCGACCGGTCCCGGCACTCCGGGTACCAAGGTCGACAACCCCTACGCCGGCGCCAAGGTCTACGTGAACCCCGAATGGTCGGCGCACGCCGCCGCCGAGCCGGGCGGCAGCCGCGTCTCCAACCAGCCCACCGGCGTCTGGCTCGACCGCATCGCCGCCATCAACGGAGCCAACGGCGGCATGGGCCTGCGCGCCCACCTCGACGCGGCCCTCGCGCAGAAGGGCAGCGGTGAGGAAGTCGTGCAGCTGGTCGTCTACGACCTTCCCGGACGGGACTGCTCGGCCCTCGCCTCCAACGGCGAGCTCGGCCCGACGGAGATCGACAAGTACAAGACGCAGTTCATCGACCCCATCGCGGCCATTCTCGCCGACAGCAAGTACGCGGGCCTGCGGATCGTCACCGCCGTCGAGATCGACTCCCTGCCGAACCTCGTCACCAACACGGGCGGCAAGGCCACCGCCACCCCGGCCTGCGACACCATGAAGGCCAACGGCAACTACGTGAAGGGCGTCGGCTACGCGCTGAAGAAGCTCGGCGCGATCCCCAACGTCTACAACTACATCGACGCCGGTCACCACGGCTGGCTCGGCTGGGACGACAACTTCGTCCCCTCCGCCCAGATCATGTACCAGGCCGCCACCGCCGAAGGCGCGACCGTCGACGACGTGCACGGCTTCATCACCAACACGGCCAACTACAGCGCCCTGAAGGAGGACAACTTCACCATCAACGACACGGTGGCCGGCAAGTCGGTCCGTGAGTCCAAGTGGGTGGACTGGAACCGCTACGTCGACGAGCTGTCGTACGCCCAGGCCTTCCGCAACCAGCTGGTGACCACCGGCTTCAGGCCCGGCATCGGCATGCTGATCGACACCTCCCGCAACGGCTGGGGCGGCGCCGCCCGGCCCACCGGCCCGGGCGCCACGACCAGCGTGGACACCTACGTCAACGGCGGCCGTTACGACCGCCGGATCCACGTCGGCAACTGGTGCAACCAGTCCGGCGCGGGCCTCGGTGAGCGTCCCAAGGCGGCGCCGGCCGCCGGGATCGACGCCTACGTGTGGATGAAGCCGCCGGGCGAGTCGGACGGCGCCAGCTCGGCCATCGCCAACGATGAGGGCAAGGGCTTCGACCGGATGTGCGACCCGACCTACACCGGCAACCCGCGCAACGGCAACAGCATGTCCGGCGCCCTGCCGAACGCCCCGCTGTCCGGACACTGGTTCTCCGCCCAGTTCCAGCAGCTGATGCAGAACGCCTACCCGCCGCTGTAGGCCGCCGCTCCGCCCCTCGGGCGCGGTGCGCCGACGACGGTTCGCGTCCGGGTCCCTTGCCGGGCCGCGTCCGGACCGCGCCCGTCGGGACCACGTCCGAGGTGCGGCGACGGTGATCCGCCGGGGCGCTCAGCCCTCCCGGGCCAGCCCCCGGCGGATCGCGAACTCGACCGCGCAGTAGTCCCCGTCCGGCCGCTCCAGTTCGAAGGGAGCGGCCGGACGCAGCGGTGGCTGGGCCAGGAAGCGGGGGAGCTTCCCGTGGTGCGGCTGCGCCGCGTGCACCAGGAACGGGTGGCAGAGGTAGACGTCGCCGGGACGACCGGTCGCGTAGGCGACCGGACGGTGCGCGGTCGCCTGTTCGAGCCGCGGCGCGATCTCGAGGATCGAGACGCCCTGCTCGCCGTACGGTGCGAGCAGCGGCGGCACGTCCAGATGCGAGCCCACGCGCACCCGGGTCGGGGCGTCGGCCTCGCTCACCTCGCTGAACAGGAACAACATCAGCAGCGCGCGATCCCTGGAGCGCAGGTCGGCCCAGGGCCAGGTCGCGCCGTCCGGGTAGTAGCTGCCCTCGATGTGCCAACCGGCGTCGTCGGGCTCGGCCTCGTGCGGGAAGCGCAGCGGGAACGTGCCCAGCGAGTAGCGCGGCGCCCAGCGGCCCTCGCCCACCAGCAGATCGAACGCCTCGTGCAGCGCGGCGGCGTTGGCCGCGGCGGCGAACGGGCCCTGCGCCATGTCGCCGATCCGGACCACCGGCTCCTTCCAGGTGCCGGGGTCGTCCGGGTCGTACCCCGTCTCCCGCCAGAGCAGCCGGGCGCAGTCCTCGGCGACGCGCGGCGGGACGGCGCCCTCGAGCCGCACGAACCCGTCCTCCAGGAACCGCTCGACCTGTGCATCGTCCATCGGGTCATCCTCGGCGAACCGGCTTGCCGTCCGCATCCGGTTTTTTGCCGCCTCGGCAACAGGAGTGGCCCCGGTCCGGTGCGTCGGCGCACGCTGACGGCACACCGGACGAGAGGCTGACCACCATGGCGCACCCCCCGCACGCATCTCACGGCGACCCGCACACCCCTGACGCCCGGCGCACCCAGGGTCACACCCCCACCCATCACCACACCCACGGCCACGACACCGACATCGACTGGGCCGAGATGGCCCCGCACCTCGAAGCGCAGGCCGAGCTGTTCATGCCCCTGTACGAGCGGGCCCTGGCCTGGCTCGGAAAGGAGGTGACCGAGCCGGGGCTGATCGTGGACGCGGGCAGCGGCCCGGGGGTCGTCTCCTCGCTGTTCGCCGAGACGTTCCCCGGCGCGCGGGTGATGGCCGTCGACGCCTCCGCTCCACTGCTGGAACGGGCACGGCAGCGGGCCGAACGGCTCGGTCACGGCGACCGTTTCGGCACGCTCGCAGGCGAACTTCCCTCAGTACTCCAGGAGTTGGATTACCCGGCCGACCTGCTGTGGGCCGGCCGAAGCCTGCATCACCTCGGTGACCAGCGCGCCGCCCTGACCGCCTTCGCCGAACGGCTCGCTCCCGGCGGGACGTTGGCGATCATGGAGGGCGGCCTGCCGTCCCGGTTCCTGCCGCGCGACCCCGGCTTCGGACGGCCCGGACTGGAGGCGCGGCTCGACGCGCTGCAGGAGGAGTGGTTCGCGCAGATGCGGGCCGACCTGCCCGGTTCCGTGGACGAGGCCGAGGACTGGGCGGCGCTGCTCGGCGCGGCCGGCCTGCGGCACGCCCGCAGCCGGAGCTTCCTGCTGGATCTTCCCGCGCCCGCCTCCGAACGCGCCCGCTCCTACATCGCCGCCACCCTGTCCCGCCTGCGGGACGGCTTCGGCGACGCCCTCGACCCCGACGACCGCGCCGCACTGGACCGGCTGCTCGACCCGGGCGACGAGGCGGGCGTGCATCGCAGGGCGGACGTCTTCGTGCTCGCGGCGCACACGGTGCATACGGCGGTGAAGCCGGTGTAGGGCCGCCATGGGCGCATGTCATGAGCAACTCTTCCGGCCGATCGGCCAGCCCGACTGACGACCGGTGCGACGCGTCGAGGGCGCCCCCGGAGCGGGGGCGCCCTCGACGCGTGCGGGGGAGTTCACCCCCGTCGGTGCTCAGGCGACGTCGAACGTCCCCGGGTCGGGGCCGATGCGACGGTCCTCGTTCAGGGCGCTGATGGCCGCCAGGTCCTCGTCGTCCAGGCTGAAGTCGAACACGTCGATGTTCTCCTCGATCCGCGACGGCGTCACGGACTTGGGGATCACGACGTTGCCGAGCTGGAGGTGCCAGCGCAGCACGACCTGGGCCGCGGTGCGCTCGTGCTTGCGGGCGATCGCCACGATCGCGGGGACCTCCAGGAGGCCCTTGCCCTGTCCGAGCGGGGACCAGGCCTCGGTGGCGATGCCGCGCGCCGCGTGGAACTCGCGTGAGGCCTGCTGCTGCAGGTGCGGGTGCAGCTCGATCTGGTTGACCGCGGGGACGACCGAGGTCTCGCCGGTCAGTCGTTCCAGGTGCTCCGGCAGGAAGTTGGACACGCCGATGGCCCGCACGCGGCCGTCCGCGAGGAGCTTCTCGAACGCCTTGTACGTGTCGACGTACGCGTCACGGGCCGGGAGCGGCCAGTGGATGAGGTACAGGTCCACGTAGTCCAGGCCGAGCTTGGCCAGGGAGGTGTCGAACGCGCGGAGCGTCGAGTCGTACCCCTGGTCGCCGTTCCAGAGCTTGGTGGTGACGAAGATGTCCTTGCGGGGCACGCCGGAGGAGGTGATGGCCTTGCCGGTGCCCTCCTCGTTGCCGTAGATCGCCGCTGTGTCGATGCTGCGGTACCCGGCCTCCAGCGCGGTGGAGACCGCCTGCTCCGCCTCGTCGTCCGGCACCTGCCAGACACCGAAGCCCAGCTGGGGCATCTCCACGCCGTTGTTGAGGGTGATCTGGGGGACCTTGCTGCTCACGAGCTCTTGATCCTTCGGTTGTCCGTCAAAGTGGTACTCCCATCGTCAACGATCACGACGGTCGCCGAATTCCTGCCCCCACTGATCGGTTTCCTCGGGAGCCTGTCGCAGACCCGTCTCGTGCCCGTCGGTAACCCGTTTCACCTCCCTGGGCGAGATCATGTGCGATACAGGGCGTCGACTTCGTTTGCGTAAGCGTTTTCGATCGCCTTGCGCTTCAACTTCAGCGACGGGGTGAGCAGTCCGTGCTCCTCGGTGAAGGGCTGGGCGAGGATGCGGAAGGTGCGGATCGACTCGGCCTGCGACACCAGCGTGTTCGCCGCCACGACGGCCCGGCGCACCTCCGCCTCCAGGTCGGGGTCGCGCACCAGCTCGACGGGTGTCAGCCGCGGTTTGGCGCGCATCTGCAGCCAGTGCTCGACGGCCTCCTGGTCGAGGGTGACCAGCGCGGCCACGAACGGCCGGTCGTTGCCGACCACGATGCACTGGTTGACCAGCGGATGGTCGCGCACCCGCTCCTCCAGCAGCCCGGGCGAGACGCTCTTGCCGCCCGACGTGACGAGGATCTCCTTCTTGCGGCCGGTGATGGTGAGGTAACCGTCTTCGTCGAGCGAACCCAGGTCGCCGGTGGCCAGCCAGCCGTCGTGCAGGGTCTCGTCGGTGGCTTTGGGGTTGTTGAGGTAACCCTGGAAAACGTTCTCACCGCGCAGCCAGATCTCGCCGTCGTCCGCGATGTGCACGGTCATGCCGGGGATGGCCTGGCCGACGGTGCCGTAGCGGGTGCGCCCGGGCGGGTTGGCGGTCGCCGCCGCCGTCGTCTCGGTGAGGCCGTAGCCCTCGTAGATCAGCACGCCCGCGCCGGCGAAGAACAGGCCGAGTCTGCGGTCCATGGCCGAGCCGCCCGACATGGCGTGCCGCACGCGTCCGCCCATCGCCGCGCGCACCTTGGAGTAGACGAGCTTGTCGAACAGCTGGTGCTGCATGCGCAGACCCGCCGAGGGGCCGGGGCCGATGCCCCACGCCTTCGCCTCCAGGGCCTCGGCGTAGCTCACCGCCACGTCGACGGCCTTCTCGAACGGCCCGGACCTGCCCTCCCGCTCCGCCTTGCGGCGGGCCGCGTTGAAGACCTTCTCGAAGATGTACGGCACGGCCAGGAAAAACGTCGGCCGGAAGGAGGCCAGGTCCGGGAGGAGGGCGGCCGCGTGCAGCTGGGGCTGGTGGCCGAAGCGGACCCTGCCGCGGATCGCGGCGATCTGCACCATCCGGCCGAAGACGTGGGCGAGCGGCAGAAACAGCAGAGTCGCCGCCTCGTCGCCCTTTCTGGAGTGGAACACCGGCTCCCACCGCTCGATGACGGTGTCCGCCTCGAACATGAAGTTTCCGTGCGAGATGACACAGCCCTTGGGCCGCCCCGTGGTGCCGGAGGTGTAGATGACCGTCGCGGTGGAATCCGGGGTAACCGCTTCCCGGTGCCGGTGCACCACCTCGTCCTCGATGCCGGCGCCGGCGTCGTACAGCTCCTGCACACAGCCCGAGTCCAGCTGCCACAGCTGACGCAGCTGCGGAAGGCGGTCGATGACGGTGGCGATCGTCATCGCGTGGTCCTCGTGCTCGACGACCGCGGCCGTGCACTCGGCGTCGTAGAGCATCCAGAAGCACTGTTCGGCGGACGAGGTCGGGTAGACCGGCACCACCTGCGCGCCGACGGTCCACAGGGCGAAGTCGAACAGGGTCCACTCGTAGCGGGTGCGGGACATGATGGCGACGCGGTCGCCGAACCGGATGCCCTGGGCCAGCAGACCCTTGGCCAGGGCGAGGACCTCGTCGCGGAACTCACCGGCGGTGACGTCGCGCCATTCGCCCCGTTCGTCCTTGCGGCCGAGGGCGATGTACTGCGGGTCCTCCTGGGCGTGCTGGAAGACGACGTCGGCCAGGCCGCCCACCGGCGGCGCCAACGCCAACCGAGGGTTGGTGAACTCGCGCAAACGCACCCCGCTTCTCATGGCCCCACAGCGCCGTGAAAGCTACCCCAACCGGCGACGGGGCGGGAGAGGGGCGGAAAGCGAGCGATGCCCTCGTCTGCGCGGGTCGGGCGCGGAAAATGGGCGCACATGGGGAAGGGTCGGACACAAAGCTGACGGTTGAGTAAGTTTCGGTACCGTAATCTCCACCGAATCTGCCCGTACCGCTTACGCTGTCCGACCGCTTCCGGAGTCGGCGCCGCCCGCGGCTCGTGGCCAGCCGCCAGCCGCCAGCCGCCAGCCGCCTGCCGCCAGCCGCTCGCTGGCCGCCGCCCGGCGTGGGGAGTGTCTCCCCGGCCCCGGCCCCCTGCCCCGCCTCAGGGACGCCCACCGACCCGCTTCCCCGAGCCCCGCGCCCCGCGCCTCCGGTCAGCGGGCGTGGCCCGGGGCCCGCCGCCCGGCCCCGTGCCCGGCGTCGGGAGCGCCTCCCCGGCCCCGAGCCCGACCTACCTCGGGGGCGCCCACCGGCCCGGTGCCCCCGCGGTGCGGCGGGTCAGGAGCGGGACCGACGGGTGCCTCGCGTCAGGGGCGGGGGACCGCCCGCTCCTCCGACGGCACCGGGGCCGCGGGTCCCGTCGCCCGGGGGCCGGTCTCGCGCGGCGACCGGACCAGCAGGAGGACGAGCGCGGCCGCGGCGACGCCGGTGCAGCCCGCCACCACCAGCGCCGCGTCCAGTCCGGAAGCGAACGCGGACCGCAGCGCGTGTTCGGAGAACGTCCCGCGCAGCGCCTCGGCGCCGCCGCCCGCCAGCGTGTGGGCCGCCTCCTGCGGCAGGGCGCCGGTCATCCGTGAGGTCACCACGGTGCCGAAGACCGCCACCCCGAGGGCGTACCCGAGCTGCCGGACGGTGTTCACCGCGCCGCCCGCCATCCCGGCCCGCGCCGGCTCGACCGCGGCCAGCGCCGCGCCGGCCACGGTAGGCGCGACGAAACCGGTTCCTATCCCCACCAGCACGAATCCGGGCGCCAGCGCCGTCCAGTCCGAGCCCGCCCCGAGCACGGCCTGGCAGAAACAGCCCGCGCCGATGAGCAGCAGGCCGCCGCCCACGGTCAGCCGGGCGGAAACACCGTGGAACCGCTTGCCGACCACGAGGGCAGTGATCATGGCAGCCACCGTCATCGGCAACAGCGTGAGCCCGCCGCGGACCGGGCTCATCCCCAGCAAGGTCTGCATCCAGATCGAGAGGTAAGGCGTCACTCCGAAGGCGACCCCGTTGAAGGCCAGCGCGCCCACCATCACCCCCACGAACGACGGCCGCGCCAGCAGCGCCAGGTCGAGCAGCGGATGCGCCGCCCGCCGCTCCACCAGCACGAAGCACGCCAGCGCCAGCGCGGCGAGACCGAAGGCGACCAGCGTCGCCGTCGCCGTCCAGCCGTCGTCACCGGCACGCACCACGGCATACGTCGTGCCGCCCGCGAAGGCGGCGAAGGCCGCCGTGCCCGCCCAGTCGACGCGCATCCCGCGCGGCCCCCTCGACTCCGGCACCGCCTTCAGCGTCAGCCACACCGCGACCACGCTCACCGGCAGGTTCACATAGAAGATCCACCGCCAGCCGGGCCCCTCGGCCAGCAGTCCGCCCAGCACCGGCCCGACCGCCGCGGCCGCGCCGCTCACCGCGCCCCACACCCCGAGCGCCGCGGAGCGCTGCCGGCCCTGGTAGACCGACCCGAGCAGCGGGAGCGTGGTGGAGAGCATCGCGGCCGCGCCCACGCCCTGCACCGCGCGCGCCGCGACGAGCGTGTCCGGACCGCTCGCCAGCCCGCACAGCAACGACGCCGTCGCGAACAGCACCACTCCCGCCACGTGCACGCGGCGCCGGCCCAGGACGTCCGCGGCGGCCCCCGCGCCCAGCAGCAGCGCGGCCAGCGCCAGCGCGTATCCGTCCACCACCCACTGCAGATCGCTCAGCGAGGCGTGCAGCGCCCGTGTCATGTCCGGCAGCGCCACCACCACGATCGTCACGTCCAGCAACAACATGAACGTGCCCAGGCAAACCGCTGTCAGCGGCCCCCATGTGCGCATGTCCCACTCCTGGTGTTTCCGTGAATCGCCGTTCGATGGAGTCCCATCGCTCCGTACGATGAGGGAAACGCGGATGATCGCCATGGAAACGGGCCGTCTCGCGACGGAATCCGACGGGGAAGAGGGACGACCGGTGGAATTCCACACAGCGGACACGCTGGACATCAGGCTGCTCGCCGCGCTGGAGGTGGACGGCCGGGCCTCCTTCAGCAGGATCGCCGCGGTGCTCGGCGTCTCGGACCAGACCGTCGCGCGCCGCTACCGCAGGCTCCGCGACCGGGTCGGACTGCGAGCCGTCGCCGTCCGCAACGCCGAACGCCTCGGACAGGACCAGTGGATGCTGCGTCTGCGCTGCGCGCCCGCCGGCGCCGCTGTGATCGCCGACGCGCTCGCCAAGCGCCCCGACACGCAGTGGATCGGTCTCGGCTCCGGCGGCACCGAGATCGTCTGCATGACCAGGCCCCGTCACCCCGGCGACCATGACGACCTGCTGCTCGGCAAGCTGCCGCGCACCCCGAGCGTGGTGGAGATCCGTGCCCAGCAGCTTCTGCACCGCTTCTACGGAGGCCCCACCGGCTGGATACGCAAGTTGCGGGCGCTGGACGACGAGCAGATCGCCGCTCTGACCCCGGACCCGGACCCCGAGGCGAGCGCGGGGCCGCCCCGCCTCGAACCCGAGGACGAGCCGCTCCTGGCCGTGCTGGAGCGCGACGGCCGCGCCGCCTACCCCGAACTGCAGCGCGCCACGGGCCGCTCCGAGTCCGCCGTCAGACGCCGCCTCGCCGCCCTGCTCGCGTCCGGCGCCGTCTACATCGACGTCGAGTACCGGTCCGAGCTCCTCGGCCGCCCCGTCGCGGCCGTCCTGTGGATCACCACGGCGCCGTCCGCGCTGCACGCGGTCGGAGAGGCCCTCGCCGCCCACGACGAAGTCGCCTTCGCCTCGGCCACGGCCGGCCCGTCCCACATCGTGGTCACCGCCCTGTTCCGTGACACGGCGGCCCTCTACGCCTACCTCAGCGGGCCTCTGGGACGGCTGGAGGGAGTCCAGCACGTGGAGGCGACGCCGCTCCTGCGCAGCGTGAAGCAGCTGACCTACCGGCCCGGCGGGCGGTAGGAGCGCAGCGGATGTTCAGCCCCCGCCACCGGGACGCCGGTCGCCGTGGCGGGCGGGGCCGCGCGGCGGCCGCCGGTGCAGGCGGTCGCCGCCGGCGAGGATCGCAGCCGCCAGCGCGTCGGCCGCGCCCTGGGCGGAGGGCCGCCGGCGGCCGTGCACCAGCACGAAGTCGACGCGCCCCAGCTCCGGCAGCCCCGCCCGTTCCGGGATCCGCACCAGGCCCGGCGGGATCAGGCCCCGTGAGTGCGCCATCACGCCGAGCCCCGCCCGTGCCGCGGCGATGAGCCCGTTCAGGCTGCCGCTCGTGCAGACGATCCGCCAGGCGCGCCCCTGCCGCTCCAGCGACTCCAGGGCCAGTGCGCGGGTGATGCCGGGCGGCGGGAAGACGATCAGCGGAACCGGACGGTCGGCGTCCAGACGCAGCCGTTCGGCGCCGATCCACACCAGCCCGTCGTGCCACACCAGCTCGCCGCGCGGGTCATCGGGGCGCCGCTTGGCCAGGACCAGGTCCAGCTTTCCGGCGGTCAGCTGCTCGTGCAGGGTGCCCGACAGCTCCACCGTCAGCTCCAGGTCGACCTCGGGATGGTCGTGGCGGAAAGTCTCCAGGATCTCCGGCAACCGGGTCAGCACGAAGTCCTCCGAGGCGCCGAAGCGCAGCCGCCCGCGCAGCCGGGTGCCGGTGAAGAACGCGGTCGCCTGCTCGTGGACGTCCAGGATCCGGCGCGCGAATCCGAGCATCGCCTCGCCGTCCTCCGTCAGCTCCACGGAGTGCGTGTCGCGGGTGAAGAGGGTCCGCCCGGTCGCGTCCTCCAGCCGTCGCACGTGCTGGCTGACGGTGGACTGGCGCAGCCCCAGCCGCCGCGCGGCCTGCGTGAAGCTCAGCGTCTGGGCGACGGCCAGGAAGGTCCGCAGATGAGAGGGGTCGTACACACCTGCCACGGTACCTCCGTCATCGCGATGCGTGATGACAGTGAGAGCGGTATGGCGGATTCCCGATCACGGTGCCGGGGAGGACGATGGAGAAGGGCCTCCCGGGCCCGACGCACGCCCATCGAATCGCACGTGGAGCACCGTGAAACGCCTGCACTGGCCGAGTCGGATGCCGGTCGACCCCTACATCCTGCTGCTGCTCGGGACCGTCGGGCTCGCGGCGCTGTTCCCGGCGCGCGGCTCCGCCGCCGACGTGGCCTCCGGCGCCTCCACGGCCGCGATCGCCTTCCTGTTCTTCCTGTACGGGGCCCGCCTGTCCACCCGCGAGGCATGGGACGGGCTGAAGCACTGGCGGCTGCACGTGACCGTCCTGGTCTGCACGTTCGTGGTCTTCCCACTGCTGGGCCTGGCCGCGCGCGGCCTCGTCCCGGTCCTCCTCACCGACCCCCTCTACCAGGGGCTTCTCTTCCTCACCCTCGTCCCGTCGACGATCCAGTCGTCGATCGCGTTCACCTCCATCGCGCGCGGCAACGTGCCCGCCGCGATCTGTGCGGGATCCTTCTCCTCGCTGGTCGGCATCGTCGTCACCCCGCTGCTGGCCGCCGCCCTGCTCGGGGGCGGCGGCGGCTTCTCCGCGCACTCGGTCGTCGATATCGTGCTGCAACTGCTCGTGCCGTTCGTCGCGGGGCAACTGCTGCGCCGGTGGATCGGCGCGTTCGTCACCCGGCACAAGAAGGTGCTCGGCCTCGTCGACCGCGGTTCGATCCTGCTGGTCGTCTACACCGCGTTCAGCGAGGGCGTGAACCGGGGCATCTGGCACCAGGTCGGCGCCGCACGGCTGGGCGGCCTGCTCGTCGTCGAGGCGGTGCTGCTCGCCGTGATGCTCACCCTGACCTGGTACGGCGGGAAGGCGCTGCGGTTCGACCGCGGGGACCGCGTGGCCATCCAGTTCGCGGGCTCCAAGAAGTCCCTGGCCTCCGGACTGCCCATGGCGAGCGTCCTGTTCGGCGCCCACGCCTCTCTCGCGGTGCTGCCGCTGATGCTCTTCCACCAGATGCAGCTGATGGTCTGCGCGGTCATCGCCAAGCGCCGCGCACGCGACCCCTTGGACCCGGCGGGCGCACAGGCCGGCGACAGGGCTCCCGCGACGGCGTGAAGGGCCCGGGGCCGCAGGGCGGTTCGGCGGTCCGACGGCTCGGCGGCTCGGCGGTCCGACGGCTCGGCGGTCCGACGGCTCGGCGGTCTGTCGTCTCCACGGTCCAGGACCGTAGGGGTCAGGGCACCAGGACCACCTTTCCCAGGTTCCTGCGCGACTCGATCACCGCATGCGCCTCGGTGGCGTCCTCCAGGGCGAACTCGCCGTGCACGGACGGCTTCAGGGCGCCCTGTGCGAAGAGCCGCCACAGCTCCCGCCGCCTGAGCTCGCACAACTGCGGCTCCTCGCGCGCCACGAGGGCCATCTGGAATCCGATCACCGACTTGGCGCCCACCAGCAGGTCGTAGGCCTGGACGGTCCCGCCGCCCGAGCTGTACGCCACGAGCCGGCCACCCGGCGCGAGGGCCGCGACGGCGGGAGTCAGCAGGTCGCCGCCGACCGCGTCCAGGACGTAGTCGGCGGGGACGCCCCAGTCGTCCTGGTCGTAGGCGACGACGTCGTCGGCGCCCAGCGCCCTCACGAAGCCGGACTTCGCGCGGTCGGACACGGCCCCGACGACGCGGTCCGCGCCGCGGGCCCTGGCGAGCTGCACGGCGAGGTGGCCGACCCCGCTCGCCGCGGCGGTGACGAGGGCCGTCTCGCCGGGTTCGGGGCGCGCGGCGGCCAGCGCGCCCAGGGCGACCAGCCCGCTGCGGACGAGGGCGACGGCGTCGACCGCGCTCGCGTCGTCGGGGACGGGTGAGGCCATCGACCGGTGGACGAGTGCGAAGTCGGCGTAGCCGTGGCCGAAGCACAGGCCGGTGACGCGCTCGCCGACCCGGAAACCGTCGACCCCGCTCCCGACGGCCACGACCCGCCCGGCGACCTCGCCCCCGAGTGCGATCGGTTCCGCGGCCCCGGCGACCTTGCGGACGACGGGGAGGGTCACGCCGACCGCCTCGCACCGCAGGAGGAGCTCGCCGGGTCCGGGCCGGGGGACCGGCGCCTCCTCCAGGAACAGCGGGCCACCCGTGGACTCGTACCGGACGCGACGCATCGCACCTCCATGATTCGTTGGGAGTCCCAACGGTATCGCAGTTCGTTGGGAAGTCCAATGAATTTTGGTAGGGTGCGATCATGTCCGAAGCGCCCCTCGCCGCTATCCGCTCCCTGCCCAGCTGGCTCCTCGGCCGGGCGGCCGCGCGGGGCCGCTCACTGGTCGCCGACGCCCTCGCCGCCGAGGGCGTCAAGATGTGGTCCCACGTCGTGCTCTCCGCCGTGCGCGATCTCGCCCCCGTGGCCCAGGCGGACCTGGGACGCGCCGTCGGACTGGACCCGAAGGATCTGGTCGGCGTCCTCAACGACCTGCAGTCCGCGGGCCTGGTCGTGCGCGAGCCGGATCCGAACGACCGACGCAAGAACGCCGTCTCGCTCACCGCATCCGGTGAACGCCTCCTCGACCGCTGCGAGAAGGCCGCCCGGGAGGCGAACGACGCGCTGCTCGCCCCGCTCACGGCAGCCGAACAGGACCGGTTCACGGCCCTGTTGGTCAAGATCTCCGGCACGGAGCGCTGACGGTGGATAACGTTCCGCCATGACCGCACTGCCCGCGCTCGATCCCGCGCGCACCGCCCTCGTCCTCGTCGACCTGATGGACCGCATCGTCGCGCTGCCCCTTGAGCCCCGTAAGGGCTCCGAAGTGCTGGAAGCGGCCCATGGGTTGGCGGCGGCGTTCCGCTCGGCCGGCGCTCCCGTCGTCCTCGTCCGCGTCGAGCGTCCGGGCGTCGCCGAGCAGCCGCCCGGCAGCGGTCTCGTCCCGGGGCTCCACGCGCAGGGCGACTGGGAGATCGTCAAGCGGACCATCGGCGCCTTCCAGGGCACCGGCCTCGACGCCCGGCTGCGTGAACACGGCGTCGGCACGCTCGTGTTCGGCGGCATCGCCACCAACCTCGGAGTCGAGTCCACCGCCCGTGCGGCCGGCGATCTCGGCTACGACCTGGTCTTCGTCGAGGACGCGATGTCCGCCTTGACGGGCGCCGAGCACGAAGCGTCGGTGAGACTCGACTTCCCCCGGCTCGGGACCGTGGCGTGCGCGGCCGAGGTGCGATTCGCGCACGGGTGAGCAGCAGGGGGCGGCCCGGGCCGGCGGTCACGGCTCGGACCGACGGGCGGTTCAGGTGGACCGGTGGCCCTGATCGACGGGTGGTTCGGGTGGACAGGTGGCCCCGGGCGGCGGGTGGTTCGGGTGGATGGGCGGCTCCGGTCGACCGGGGGCTCGGGCCGACGGGCGGTCGTCTGGGCGGATGGTCGGCGGACGGCTCGGGGCGGGCCGGGGGGTGATGGCCCCGGCGGCGCGGGGGGCGCTCCCCGCCGTGCGCGGTCCCGCCGCCGTGCCGCGGGGCGACCGGGTCAGCCGTCGACGGCCGCGGCCCGCGGGGCGATGCGGCTCCCGCCCGCGTACACGTTCATGGAGGTGCCCCGCAGGAAGCCCACCAGCGTCAGTCCGGTCTCCGCCGCCAGGTCGACGGCCAGGGAGGAGGGGGCCGACACCGCCGCGAGCAGCGGGAGGCCCGCCATCACGGCCTTCTGCACCAGCTCGAACGAGGCGCGGCCCGAGACCAGGAGGATCGTCCGCGACAGGGGCAGGTCCGCGTTCTGCAGGGCGCGGCCGACCAGCTTGTCCACCGCGTTGTGCCGGCCCACGTCCTCACGCACGTCCAGCAGCTCGCCGTCCTCGGAGAACAGGGCCGCCGCGTGAAGTCCTCCGGTCCGGTCGAACACCTGCTGGGCCGCGCGGAGCCGGTCGGGCAGGCTCGCCAGCAGCTCGGGCGCTATCCGCAGGGGGGGAGCGTCGGCGATGGGCCAGCGGGCCGTCGTGCGGACCGCGTCCAGACTGGCCTTGCCGCACAGCCCGCAGGACGAGGTGGTGTAGACGTTGCGCTCAAGGGAGATGTCCGGGATCTTCACGCCGGGGGCGGTCCGCACGTCCACCACGTTGTAGGTGTTGACGCCGTCGGCCGTCGCTCCCGCGCAGTAGACGATGTTCAGCAGGTCGGACGCTTCGGCCAGCACGCCCTCGCTGACGAGGAAGCCGGCCGCGAGCGCGAAGTCGTCACCGGGCGTGCGCATGGTGATGGCGAGCGGCTTGCCGTTGAGCCGGATCTCCAGCGGTTCCTCGGCCACGAGGGTGTCCGGCCTGGTGGTGACCGCCCCGTCCCGGATGTGGATCACTTTGCGCCGTGCGGTGACTCGTCCCATGTCGTGATCAGCCCCGGTTCTGTGCGGGCCGGCAGTCGAACGGCCCTTGATGCGGAGATTGCCGTGGGTCACCGGATGGTGCGGTGAGGTGACCTTCACGGACTCATTGTCCTGTACAGGGAGGGCGAGGTCGCAGCCGCCCTCCGCGTCAGGCGCACACCGACGTACCCGGCGGGCGGTTGCGCAAAGCGGCCGGTCCGACCGTTCGGCGCAGCCCGCATACCGTTCACCGCATGCGGTCGACGCGCCGCCTTCTCAACGCCCGCGCGGGTTCCTACCGTTCAGGATTCATGAGTCCCCCCGTCGCCCCGCCCGACTGGAGCCGATGGCTCGTCCCGCCGGCCGCCCTCTCCGTCCATCTCTCCATCGGCCAGGCCTACGCGTGGTCCGTGTTCAAGCCGCCGCTGGAGTCCGCACTCGGCCTCAGCGGCACCCAGAGCGCGCTGCCGTTCCAGCTCGCCATCGTCATGCTCGGGCTCTCCGCGGCTTTCGGCGGCACCCTGGTGGAACGCAACGGGCCTCGGTGGGCGATGACCGTCGCCCTGGTCTGCTTCTCGTCCGGCTTCCTGATCTCCGCGCTCGGCGCCGCCGTCGAGCAGTACTGGCTGATCGTCCTCGGCTACGGCTTCGTCGGGGGAATCGGTCTCGGAATCGGTTACATCTCGCCCGTCTCGACACTGATCAAGTGGTTCCCGGACCGCCCCGGCATGGCGACCGGCATAGCCATCATGGGCTTCGGCGGGGGCGCGCTCATCGCCTCGCCCTGGTCGGCGCAGATGCTGGAGTCGTTCGGCTCCGACAGCTCCGGGATCGCGCTGGCGTTCCTCGTCCACGGGCTCTCGTACGCGGTGTTCATGACGCTCGGCGTGCTGCTGGTGCGGGTCCCGCGCGGTGAGCGGCCCGTCACGGGCGGGCCGAGCGCGGTGGAGGGGGTGCAGGTGTCGGCGCGCAGTGCGGTGCGCACCCCGCAGTTCTGGTGCCTGTGGGTCGTGCTCTGCATGAACGTCACGGCGGGGATCGGCATCCTGGAGAAGGCCGCCCCGATGATCAAGGACTTCTTCGCGGACACCTCCACCCCGGTCTCGGCGTCCGCGGCCGCCGGCTTCGTCGCCCTGCTGTCGGCGGCCAACATGGCCGGCCGGATCGGCTGGTCGTCGACCTCCGACCTGATCGGACGCAAGAACGTCTACCGCGTGTATCTGGGCGTCGGCGCCCTCATGTACGCCCTGATCGCCCTGATCGGCGACTCCTCGAAACCGCTCTTCGTCCTGTGCGCGCTGGTGATCCTCTCTTTCTACGGCGGCGGCTTCGCGACGATCCCCGCCTACCTCAAGGACCTCTTCGGCGCCTACCAGGTCGGCGCCATCCACGGCCGGCTGCTCACCGCCTGGTCCACGGCCGGCGTGCTCGGCCCGCTGATCGTGAACTGGATCGCCGACCGGCAGGAGGAGGCGGGCAGACACGGCTCGTCCCTGTACACCCTGTCCCTGTTCATCATGATCGGGCTGCTCGCCGTCGGCTTCGTCGCCAACGAACTCGTCCGCCCCGTCCACGCCCGACACCACATCCCCGCCCAGAGGGAGGCCGCCGATGCCGAACGACAGCAGCCCGAGTCCGCAGCCTGACCGGCGACCGCTGATCGCCTTCGCCTGGCTGTGGGTGGGGGCGCCGCTCGCCTACGGGCTGTACGAGCTCGTACAGAAGGCGACGCAGCTGTTCACCGGGTAGCGGACGCCGCGGGGCGCGTGTTCGCCGAGTGAGCGTGCGACGGCTGTGTGGACGTCCGAGGCCTATGGGGAAGCCGACAACCCGGGAACCGGTTTCCTGTCGCTTCACGCGCCCCCGTACCCGTGAGTCACTGATCAGACTGGAGGATCCCGCTACCCAAGGCAACGAGGGGGACCCCCCAATGAACGGCTCGCGCATCGCCGCCGTCGGCCACTACCAGCCCGCGAAGGTGCTCACCAACGAGGAACTGGCGGGTCTGGTCGACACGAGTGACGAGTGGATCAGGAGCCGGGTGGGCATCCGCACGCGCCACATCGCCGGCCCCGACGAGCCGGTGGACGAGCTGGCCGCGCACGCCGCCGCCAAGGCCCTCGCGTCGGCGGGCCTCACGCCGGACGACATCGACCTCGTGCTGGTCGCCACGTCCACGGCCGTCGACCGCTCGCCCAACATGGCCGCCCGGGTCGCCGCCCGCCTCGGCGTCCCGCGGCCGGCCGCGATGGACGTCAACGTCGTCTGCGCCGGGTTCACCCATGCGCTGGCCACCGCCGACCACACCGTCCGCGCGGGCGCCGCGACCCGCGCGCTGGTGATCGGCGCCGACAAGATGTCCGAGGTGACCGACTGGAGCGACCGCACCACCTGTGTGCTGGTCGGCGACGGAGCGGGCGCCGCCGTGGTCGAGGCCTGCCCCGACGGCGCCGTGCCCGGCATCGGCCCCGTGCTGTGGGGCTCGGTGCCCGAGATGGGGCACGCGGTGCGCATCGAGGGCCAGCCGGCACGGTTCGCGCAGGAGGGGCAGAGCGTCTACCGCTGGGCCACGACCCAGCTGCCGCCGCTCGCGCGCCAGGCCTGCGAGCGGGCGGGACTGGCTCCCGAGGACCTCGCGGCCGTCGTCCTGCACCAGGCGAACCTGCGGATCATCGAACCCCTCGCGCAGAAGATCGGCGCGGTGAACGCCGTGGTCGCGCGTGACGTCGTCGAGTCGGGCAACACCTCCGCCGCCAGCATCCCGCTCGCCTTCTCCAAGCTCGTCGAGCAGGGCGCCGTCTCCACGGGAGACCCGGTGCTGCTGTTCGGCTTCGGCGGCAATCTGTCCTACGCGGGACAGGTCGTGTACTGCCCGTGATCCGCGGCGGCCACCGCCCGTGATCCGGGGCGGCCCGGACCGGGGTGCGCTCGGGGCGCGGCCGGGGCGCGTCGGCGTGTGACGCGTTCCGCTGCGCCGAGCTCTGGCGCCGGTGGGCCGTGGACTGTAGACGAAGGACCATCGAAGTCCGAGGGGCTTTCGGGATGCAGCCGTCCGGCGCTGTCCAGGAGGGGGACCGACCGATGTCGTCGACAGGACTGCCGCAGGGCACGGCGCCCAAGCTCGACCGGCCCGGTCCGCTGCGCGACCGCGTCTACGAGGCGCTGCTCGAACTCATCACCACCCGCGCCCTGCGGCCCGGCCGGCACCTCGTCGAGAGCGAGCTCGCCGGCCGCCTCGGCGTCTCCCGGCAGCCGGTGCGCGAGGCCCTGCAGCGGCTGAACACCGAGGGGTGGGTGGACCTCAGGCCCGCCCAGGGCGCGTTCGTGCACGAGCCGACCGCGGAGGAGACTGACCAACTCCTCACCGTCCGGACGTTGTTGGAGGCCGAAGGCGCACGGCTCGCCGCCACGCGCGCGGACGAGGCGGGCATCCGGGCCCTGGAGGGGATCCTGGCGCAGGGCCTGCGGGCCGTGGCCGGTGACGACGTGGACGCAGCGGTCGCCCTGAACGCCCGCTTCCACGCGAAGATCATCGAGCTCGCCGGCAACGCGGTCCTCGCCGAACTGGCGGCGCAGGTCGGCCGCAAGGTGCGCTGGTATTACACGCCGGTCGCGCGGCGGCGCGGCCACCGGTCCTGGGCCGAGCACCGCGACCTCATCACCGCCATCGCCGGGCACGACGAGGAGTCGGCCACCCGGCTGATGCGTGAGCACACCGAACTCACCCGGCACTCGTACCACGCCCGCAACGAGTCCTGAGGCTCCCGGCGGGCGCGTCGGCGGTCCGGCCCCGATCGCCGCGCCGCCTCACGACGGCGCCGACGGGGCGGCGGGGTCGACCGCACTCGCCGGCCGGCCGCCGGAGGGAGCTCACCCCGACCGACCGACCGCCCCGACCGACCGCCCCGGCCCACCGCCCCGGCCCACCGCCCCGGCCCACCGGACCGGCCCACCGGACCGGGCCGCGGGCGGCTCGGAACGGCGTCGGTGATGCCGACGTCCCCTGGGAGGCCGGCCGATACCCTCGGGACATGTGCGTGACCGAGCGGCGCCGCCCGCGCCCACGGAGTACCGGCTCGGCTCTCTCCTTCTTCCGGCCCGGGCCAAGCCGGCCAGGGCGTCCGCCGAGGCGCTCGCCCCGTACGGGGTGGACGGCCGTGATCCGGCGGTGCGGGTCGTGCTCGCCGGGGGTGAGACGTCGTCGCAGGCCGAGGAGGCGGAGCCCGGGCGGGCCGGGACCGTCTGGACCAGGCGGACCGCGCGCGCAGGGCCGCCGAGCCTCGTTTTCCCGCCCCGCTGGACGAGTCGACGGCGACCGCGCTGGTGCGG
This sequence comes from Streptomyces rishiriensis, assembly GCF_003112535.1. Lineage (GTDB taxonomy): Bacteria > Actinomycetota > Actinomycetes > Streptomycetales > Streptomycetaceae > Streptomyces > Streptomyces rishiriensis. The sequence continues at coordinate 22,353 of NZ_BEWA01000017.1, forward strand.
GCCCTGCGGACGCTCGTCATGGAAGAGCCGGCGGCGAAGCGATCGGGCGGTCACCCGCCGTGAGACGGTCGCGGCGGCGGCTCCCGCACCGGCCCGGCCAGCGGATATGCAGGTGAGAGGCACTCCGAAAGCTTGGTATTGTTGTCCCTGTCGCCGCCGGGAACACTCCCCGCAGCGGCAGACACCTGGTCCGGGTGGCGGAATGGCAGACGCGCTAGCTTGAGGTGCTAGTGCCCTTTATCGGGCGTGGGGGTTCAAGTCCCCCCTCGGACACTCTTCACTCTCCGTATCGAGCGGGCTCCGCTCGGTGATTTCATGAATACCCGCATTCGGCGTCGCGCCGGGTGCGGTTTTTTGTTGTTTCCGTCTGCATTGTCGCCTGAATGTCGCGGAAGCCCGTTTATCGCTTGCCCTCTCGCGTCGCCCGCGGCCCCGGTCCCGGCGTCGCTCGCACGTCGCTCCGTGGACGCTCTCCAGTACGACTGACGAACCGTCAATGTTCACCTCTGTAACCAGATTGACGGTCTATGGCTGCTTCTTGTGATGATACGATCACGCTCGCTTGTAGAGCGGGCGGATGGGTGCAAGACGACATCTCCGACTACGGGGACAGTCCGGGCGGTCACCCGATGCGGGCGGTCCGCCGGTCCACCCGCAATTGACGGGAATTCAGCAACTGGCCGTCAGTCGCCTGAAGAGAGTCTTATGACTGATTACATACAGAACCCGGTACTCTGGGCTCTTCTCGTCGCCGTGCTCGTCGCCGTCGCCCTGATTGTTCGTCAGCGCAGGGCGGCGCGGACGTCACGGCAGGAGTTCGCAGATCTCCGGGCTCGTCACGCCGAGCTCGAGAACGGGTACGCGAAATCCGTCGAGGCAGCTCAGGAAAGAGCCGAAGAGGCTACGAAGACGGTCCTCAAGTCCGCCATGCGGACCCTTCAGGGCCTCGCCGCGGAACAGCAGTTGATCGTTTCCCGGCTGCAGAACAAGTACGGCGAGTCGGTGATTCTCCAGGACCTCCTGGAAATCGACCACACGAACTCCCAGTTCGGTCGCCGGGCCCAGTCCATCGCCGTCCTCTGTGACGGCTGGCTGGGACGTCAGCGTGATGTCGCGTCTGTTTACGACGTGGTCCGCAGCGCGCAGGGCAGGGTCCGTCACTACCGGCGGGTGGAGATTCTCTCGCAGGTCGATTTCGGCATCACCAGCCGTGCCGTCGAACCTGTCGCACTGGCCCTCGCGGAACTCCTCGACAACGCCACGAGCTATTCGAGCCCGGACACCGTCGTCGAAATCAACATCCGTACCGTGCCCAAGGGCATCTGCATCGTCGTGGACGACGCCGGTGTCGGCATGAACGACGAGGAACGCGCCCGCGCCGAGAAACTCCTGTCGAGCGAACGGGTATCGGGCGTCTCCGCGCTCGGCAACCCGCCGCAGTTCGGCTTCGCGGTGATCGGCGTGCTCAGCGAGCGCTTCGGCTTCGAGGTGTCCGTGGACTCCACCTCCCCGTACGGAGGCGTCCGGGCGGTCCTCCTCCTGCCGCACGACCTGCTCACCAACGCGCCCGAGCAGAAGGAGCCGGCTCCGGTCGCTCCCGCTGCCCAGGCCGCCCCCGCGGGCGGGGGCCCGGAGACCGGGCTGACCGCGACCACCACCTCCGACGGCCTGCCGAGGCGGCGCCGCAAGCGACCGATGGCCATCGTGCCCGGCAGCGCGTCGAACGCCCCCGGCTCCTCGCGTTCGGGCGCGGAGACGGCGGCGATCATGGGCGCGTTCCAGCGCGGCACCCGATCCGGCCGGGTCGCGCAGACGGACCCCGCGGAACAGTCGAGCAGCACCCGTGGTGCAAGCAGCGAAGGGCATGAGTTCTCGTGAACGACGACCTGTCATGGATGCTTGACAGCGCCCTGGAGATCCCCGGGGCCCTGCATGCCGTCCTGATCTCCGCCGACGGCCTGTTGATGGCACGGACGCAGGACTTCGGCAAGGACGACGCGGACCGCGTGGCCGCGGCGATGAGCGGCGTGCAGTCGCTCAGCCGCTCGCTCGCCTTCTTCTGCGAGGACGCCACCCAGAAGTGGCGGCAGACGCTCGTCGAGTTCGACGGGGGCTGGGTCTTCCTGATCTCCGCGGGCGAGGGCGCCTACCTCGGCGTGTCCGCCTCCCCCGAGGTCGACATGGCGGACATCACCTTCCGGATGCAGCAGCTCGTCGGCCAGCTGGGCAAGGCGCTGACCACGCCCCCGCGCGAGAACCTCGGTGTGCGGTCATGACCGGTTTCGACGAACTGGAGCCTCAGACGCCGGAGTTAGTGCGTCCCTACGTCATCACCAAGGGACGGGGACTGCCCGACGAGGAGCAGCTCTCCCTCATCACCCTGGTCACGGCGGCCGCCGACCACCAGCAGCGGCCCACCCGTCTGTCGCCCGAGGAACAGAACCTGCTGGAGCTGTGCGCGGCCGGATACCTCTCGGTCGCCGAGATCGCGGGGCACACCCAACTGCCTCTGGGCGTGGTGAAGATCCTCCTCGCCGCCCTCACCGAAGGCGGTTACCTCATCACTCGCCCACCGGTGCAGCGGGCGCCCCTCGCCGACCGGGACATCCTGGAGGAGGTGCTGAATGGTCTCAGGGCCAAGTTTGGATGAGCGGGCGTACGTCCGCGGCGGCGCGACGCAGACGGCTGTCAAGATCCTCGTCGTGGGCCACTTCGCGGTCGGCAAGACCACGTTCATCGGAGCGATCTCCGAGATCGAGCCGCTGTCCACCGAGGAGACGATGACCCGGGCGGCCGAGTCGGTCGACGACCTCAAGGGGGTCCAGGGCAAGACCACCACCACGGTCGCCATGGACTTCGGACGGCTGACGATCAGCGATCGCGTCGTGCTCTACCTGTTCGGAACGCCCGGCCAGCAGCGTTTCGTGCAGATGTGGGAGGACATGGCACGCGGAGCGCTCGGCGCGCTGGTGCTCGTCGACCCCGAGCGGCTCGCGGACTCCTTCGCCGTGATCGACCTGATCGAGCAGTACGGGCTCGACTACGCGATCGCCGTCAACCACTTCGACGGCTCTCCGCTGCGAGACGAGCTGGCCCTGCGCGAGGCGCTGGACCTGCTCGACGACACCCCCGTCGTCACGTGCGACGCACGGGACGAGAAGTCGTCGGCCGAGGCCCTCATCACGCTCGTCCGCCACTTGCAGGACCGTGCCCACTAGGGAGCAGAAATGGACCGACCCACCGCACCCGTGCCCCCGCCCGGGTGCCCGGCGCACCAGGCCGGCGGCAGAGTGCCGCTGCACGGACCGGATTTCGCGGCCGACCCCCAGGCCTACTACTCCTACCTGCGCCACTACGGGCCCACCGCGCCCGTGGAACTCGCTCCGGGAGTCGAGGCCACCCTCGTCACCGACTACGCGACCGCACTCCAACTCCTCCAGGACTCGGGCTCCTTCCGCAAGGACGCCCGCCGCTGGCGGGACCTCAACGAGGGCCGCGTGCCCCCGGACAGCCCGGTCGCTCCGCTGCTGGCGTACCGGCCCAACGCCATGTTCAGCGACGGCGCGGATCACCTGAGGCTGCGTCAGGCGATCACGGACAGCATGGCCCGCGTCGACTCGCGCAGGCTCAGCCGGAGCACCGCGCAGGTCTCCGACTACCTGATCTCGCAGTTCGGTTCGCGGGGATCGGCCGATCTGCTCGGCGACTACGCCAAGCAGCTGCCGCTGTTCGTGTTCAACGAGCTCTTCGGCTGCACCGCCGACATCGGCGACCGCGTCGTGTTCGGCATCACCGGCATGTTCGACGGCGTGAACGCCGAGCAGGCGGTCGGGGTGATGTTCGGGGCCATCGGCGAACTGGTGGCGCTCAAGCGCACGCGGCCCGGCGACGACGTCCCCTCGTGGCTGATGGAGCACCAGTCCAAGCTCACGGACGAGGAGTTGGTGCACCAGATCGCCCTGCTGCTGGTGGCCGGCAACGAGCCCCTGCGCAACCTGATCGGCAACACCCTGCACCGGCTGCTCACCCATGACGCGTACGCCCACCAGGGCGGTCTGATCGACGAGGCGATCGACGACACGCTGTGGGAGAACCCGCCCATGCAGAACCTGGCGCCGCACTACCCGACCTCCGACATGGAGTTCGCCGGGCAGAAGCTGCAGGCCGGCGACCTGGTGCTGGTCAGCTTCGCCGCGGCCAACACCGGGCCCGCGCTGACGGCGGCCCGTCAGGCGGGCAGCAACCGCGCACATCTCGCCTGGAGCGCGGGCCCGCACGCCTGCCCGTCCAAGGACCCCGCCCGGCAGATCACCGTGACGGCCATCGAGAACCTGCTCAACAAGCTTCCCGACGTCGAACTCGCGGTGCCGACCGAGAGCCTGACCTGGCGGCCCGGCCCCTTCAACCGCGGACTGACGGTCCTGCCCGCCAAGTTCACCCCGGTCCGGACCGCGCCCCGGCCCGCCCCCGAGACCCGCGCCGAGCCGTCCCCGAACCGGGAGCAGGGCCCGTCGCGTGGCAGGGGGGACCGCGGAGGTGTGTGGAGCCAGTTCCTCAACTGGCTCACGAGGTGATTCACACAACACTCACCAACTCCCCGCGGTTGCATGACATTTCAACCTCATGGGTAGTGAGGAACGCGGTATTCCGTGTTGCTCACGAGACAGAGGAGGTGTCGTGGATCACATATCCACCGGCGCCGTGTTCACGCAACGGCCCATCGTCCTACACCCCCTGATACCCGCCTCCCCAGGCGGGTATCTTCTTGTCGGCCCCCTCGCGCGGGGCGGGGTCAGATGACCGGGCCCCGAGTCGGCACGGCGGGCGCGTCGCAGACGGCCACACTCGGCGGGCTCGCCGCCCGCCAGTTGCTGCGGCTGGGCGAGAACGTGGGCCTGTCCGCCGCCGACCGCGAAAGCTACGCACGCACACTCGTCGAGGCGCTGGGCCCGGTCGCGGGGCGTCCCCTGGAACTGCCCCCGCCCAGCCGGAGTTTCCTCTCCGACGACCACACGCCGGTGGAGTTCTCCGTCTCCTGCGAACCGGGCGGGGCGCCGCGCCTGCGGGTCCTGCTCGAACCCGGCGCCGGCGAGCAGGACCTGACGCACAACGGCCGCACCGGACTGCGGGTGCTGCGGGAGATGGCGCAGCGCTGGGGCTTCACCACCGGCCCCCTCGACGAGCTCGAGGACCTCTTCTTCCCGCCGTCGCCCTGCGGGCCGCTGGCCCTGTGGTGCGCGCTGGAGCTGCGCGCCGGCGGGGTCCCCATGGTCAAGGCCTACCTCAATTCCGCGGCGTCGGGGCCGGGGCGTGCCGACGCAACCGTGCGCGAGGCGCTGAGACGACTCGGTCACCGTGAGGCGTTCGATTCGCTGCCTCAGTACGACCGGCACCTGTTCTTCGCCCTGGATCTGGGCGACTGGGCAGAACCCCGGGTCAAGGTCTACCTCGCGCACGACGAACTGTCGGCCGTGGAGGCCGGGACCCTGTGCCGTATGGACGACGGCCCCGACCCGGCGGAGATCGAGGAGTTCTTCCGTATAGCGGCCGGCCAGGACGGCGACGTCGCGGACGGCGACCTTAAGGACGGTGGGGGGAGCGCCCGGGCCGCGGAGACGGCATCGGGGTCACGGGCCGTCCGCCGGCCCGTCCAGACCTGCCACGCCTTCACGGACACCGGCACCGGCCTGCCGACCGGCTTCACCGTCTACGTTCCGGTGCGGGACTACGCCCGGCACGACGGCGAGGCGCTGGTCCGGGCGGCGACACTGCTCGGCCGCTACGGCGTCGACCCGGCCCCGGTGCTCCGTGCCCCGGCCGCGATCAGCGAGCGGCGGCCGGAGGACGGCGTGGGGCTCGTCGCCTATCTGGGCCTGGCCCACCAGCGGGGCCGTCCGCCGCGGGTGATGACCTACATCTCCTCGGAGGCGTACGAGGTCCGGCCGTCCGTCCCCGACTCCGCCCCGGTCGGGCAGGCCCGGCCCGCGGACCCCTTGGCCGTCGTCGCCCTGTCTCCGGCGCCGCCGCAGGCCGGCCCGTGACCGGACGGCCGCCGGCGGGAACGGCACGACGGCAGGCTCCGCGCCCCGCCGGCGCCTGCTGACACGTCACCGCTGCCGACCAGGGGGCGAGCACCCCCCCCGCACCCCGCGCACCACGGCGCGAGGGGACCGGTGCGCCGAGTGGCCGAACCGCTCCCGCGGTCCCGCTGGGACGCACGAGGACACACGAGGACGCAGAGGACACGAACGTGTGGCCGCCCCGACCGCCCGGGCGGCCTCATCGGCGCACGGCCGGGGCTCGCCGCCGTGCGCGAGGGCGTACGGCTGCCAGGAGGTCACTCCTGGCGCAGTTCCTCCAGATAGGGGGCCACGTCGACCTGGATCGACGCGCCCTGCGTCAGGCCGTACTGATCGGCGATGCCGGCCAGGTAGGCGGCTATCTCCTTGCGCATGACCTCCGGCTCCGGCAGCGTCGCCTTGCCCGCCGCGACCCGGGCCACCCAGCGCGCCTGGGCCTCCACGAGCCGGGTGACGGAACCGTGCGGGCGGACCAGGCCGATGAAGTGCAGCCCGGGATGGTCGGGCGCGACCACCCGCTTGTAGAGCTCGACCGAGCCCCGCGGACCGATCGGGCAGCCCGGCGGGAGGAACGGGTACGCCATGCGGTACCCGGTGCAGTGGACGATCGCGTCGGCGCGGACCGACGTGCCGTCGGTGAACACCACCCGGTCCTCGTCGAGGAAGTCGATCGCCGGTTTGGGCGTGACCCCGCCGTGGCGTATGCGGGTGAGGATCTCGTCCGAAATGGTGACGGCCGAGGCGAAGATCCGGTGGTCCGGCTCGGGCAGACCGTAGTCCGATAGCCTGCCGCGGGCGACGAGCAGGGCCTGCTCGATGAAGCGGCGCTGCTCCTCCAGGGACATGCGCGTCCACCAAGGGGCCTCGGCGACGTCGTCCAGCGGCGTGCCGAAGACCTGCTTGGGCAGGATGTGCAGACCCCGGCGCACCGAGAGGACCGTCCGGGCGGCGTGGCGGGACAGGTCGGACGCGATGTCGACCGCCGAGGCGCCGAGCCCCACGACGACGACGTGTCGTCCGGCGTAGTCACTGCCGTCGCGGTAGTCCAGTGCGTGGAGAATCGTTCCTTTGAAACGGTCGGCACCGGGTGCCGGAGCGGGCAGGACCGGCTCGGTGTTGTGCCCCGAGGCGACGATGACCTGGGTGAAGTCGCGTGCGGTGCGCGCGCCGTGGGCGTCCCGGCTGACCACCGTCCACGATCCGCCGGATGCCCGCCGTACGGACTCGACGGTCGTCCCCAGCTCGATGCGGTCCAGTACGCCGGCCCACTCGGCGAAGGAGCGCAGGTAGGCGGCGACGTCGCTGTGCCGGGGATAGACGGGGTACGAGGCAGGCATGGGGAAATCGGCGTATCCGGTGAGCCGCTTGTTGGTGTTGAGGTGGAGCGACAGATAGCCCGGACCGCGCTCGCCCGCCTGCGGCTGCCGCCAGAGACCGCCGACGTCGGACGCCTGCTCCAGGCACACGAAGTCGAGCCCTTCGGACGTCAGGGCGTGCGCCGCCGCCAGCCCCGACAGACCCGCGCCGATCACGCACCGGCTCACGCGTTTCCCCACAGAAACGACACCATCCTTTCGCATACGAGCAGTTGCATGCCCGATCGGCACTCGCCCCACTCTTCTCGCACCCGCGACAAGGATCACAGGCGTGAACACGGCCCGGAGGTGGCGGAAAAGGAGCGCCGGGGTAGGGGGAGGCGCGCCGAGCAGCCCGCCGTGGAGCGAGCGGCCCGCCCCGGAGCGAGCCGCCCGCCGCGGAACGGATCGTCTCCGCGGAGCGCCGTGGGGGGGGTGCCTCTATGTCTTTCGTCAAGCGAGGCGTGGGGTTCTGGGCTCGTAGAAGGTGCCGTCGCGGAGCATCGCGAACAGCACGTTGATCCGCTGGCGGGCCAGGCGGAGGAGTGCCTGGGTGTGGGTCTTCCCTCGGGCCCGGCAGCGGTCGTAGTAGGTGCGGGAGGCGGGATCGTGCAGGGCAGCGAACGCGGACAGGAACATCGCCCGCTTGAGCTGCCGGTTGCCGCCTCTGGGCGCATGTTCGCCATGGATCGAGGTCCCCGACGACTTCGTCGTCGGCGCCAAGCCGGCGTAGGAAGCCAGGTGGGCGGCGGTGGGGAAACTGGTGCCGTCGCCGACGGTGACCAGCAAAGTGGCGGCGGTCCTGACCGCGACCCCCGGAATCGAGGTCAGGACCGCGGAAAGAGGGTGAGCCTCCAGCAGCTGTCCGATCTGTGTTTCCAGAGCTCGTCGCTGTTCGTGGACGGCCGCGAGCGAGCGGGCCAGCGAGGGGATCACGACGTCGAGCGTGCCGGTCCCGGGGACGACGACAGTCTGCTCGTCGAGCGCGTCGAAGATCTCGTCGATCAGTCGCTGAGCCATGCGCGGGGCCTTGGGCCGGATGACTTCAACGAGCCTGCGACGACCGGCCTTTCGCAGGGCGGCCGGAGATCCGTGGCGTTCCAGCAGCCAGGTCACGGCCGGGTGGTCCAGACGCGGCCCGAGCACCCGTTCCAGGCTGGGGTGGAACTGGGTGAGCAGGCCGCGTATCCGGTTGGAGGTGCGGGTGGCCTCGGCCGCCAGGTCCTGGTCGAAGCCCACCAGCACGGTCAGCTCGGCGGTGATCTCGTCGGTCGGTTCCAGCGAGCGCAGGGTGTGCGGCATCGTCCTCGCGGCGTCAGCGATCACGGCCGCGTCGCGGGCGTCGGTCTTCGCCTCGCCCGGGTAGAGATCGGCGATCCGCCGCATCGAGAGTCCGGGCAGGTAGGCGACCTTGCAGCCGGCGACCCGGGCGACCGTCAGAGGCAGGGCTCCGATCGAGGCGGGCTGGTCCACGATCACCAGCACGGTGCCGAACTTCGCGGCCAGCCTGTCGAAGACGGCCCGCAGCTTCGGCTCGCTGTTGGGCAGCTGCTTGTCGAAGACCTTCTTCCCGGCCGGGGTCAGCCCGTGCCCGTGATGGGCGCTCTTGCCGACGTCCAGGCCGAGAAAGACGCCCACGTCGTCGATGTCGTCCAACCCATCCTCCCGAGCAGGGTTCGTGCGGTGCTGGCCAGGGCGTTGGCGTCGTTTGCGCGCATCCACGTTATGCAGACCTGCCGCCCGCGAGCGGCCGGGCATTGCGCCAGGCCAGGCGGTGGTCAGACCTCTCATCAGCGTCTCCAACGGCGCCTCTCGGGCCCGGTGACACCACCCCCCAGGTCATCTCTTCGACAGGGGGGAACAGTCATGCCGGGCCCGGAGGCCAGCGGTCCCCTTGCGGAACCGCGAAGAAGATAACGGGGGGGGGGGCGGCTACTCGTGAGCGGACGCCCACAGCCCCCGGACATGCCCCAGGTGCCGTGTCATGACCTCGCGCACGGCCCGCTCGTCACGGGCCGACAGGGCGTCCAGCAACTCCAGGTGCTCCTCGGCCGAGGCCAGCAGGCGGCCCGACGCGGAGAGCGCGGTGAGGCCGTACAGGCGGGCCCGGCCGCGCAGTTCGCGGACCACCTCGACGAGGTGCGCGTTCCCGGCCAGCGCGAGCAGGCCCAGGTGGAAGCGTGTGTCGGCCTCCACGTAGGCGATGAGGTCGCCCGCCACCGCGGCGGCGACGATCTCGCGCGCGGCCGGACGCAGGGCCTCCAGGGACACCGGGTCGGCACTCGTGGCCAGCGCCGCCACGGTGGGGATCTCGATGAGCGCGCGCACGTGGGTGTACTCGTCCAGCTGGCGGTCCGAGACGTCGGTGACCCGGAACCCCTTGTTGGGAACGGCGGCGACCACGCCCTCCTTCGCGAGGTCCAGCATCGCCTCGCGCACCGGGGTGGCGGAGACGCCGAAGCGGGCGGCCAGCGTCGGCGCCGAGTACACCTCGCCGGGCAGCAGTTCACCCGCTATCAGAGCCGCGCGCAGGGCGTCGGCGACCCGTTCACGGTAGCTGCTGCGCCTGCCCCCGAGCACGGGCAGCGCCGGCACGGCCGACGTCGCCGACGTGATCGGCGGTGTCGGCGGTGCCGGCGCCGCGGGTGTCTCGCTGCTGGTGCGCCGGGCGGCGGCCATGGTGGGTCTCCTCGTGACGAACGGTGCCGTGCCACTCTGAACCAGTGCACTGTGCCATGTCACGTAGCACTGGTTCACCGCCGGTGGGGTGCGTCCATCTCAGAGCACGAACCCGGCCGGGAACGGATCCGACGGATCCAGCAGGTACTGGGCCGTCCCCGTGATCCAGGCCCGTCCGGTGAAGCTGGGCAGCACCGCCGGGCGGCCGGCCACCTCCGTCGTGCCGAGGAGCCGGCCGGTGAACTCGGTGCCGATGAAGGACTCGTTCACGAACTCGGTGTGCAGGGGCAGTTCGCCGCGCGCGTGCAACTGGGCCATGCGCGCGCTCGTCCCCGTCCCGCAGGGCGAGCGGTCGAACCAGCCGGGGTGGATGGCCATGGCGTGCCGGGAACGTCGGGCCGTGGCGCCGGGCGCGTACAGGTGGACGTGATGGCATCCGCGGATGGACGGGTCCTCGGGATGAACCGGCTCCTCCTCGGCGTTGATCGCCTCCATGAGGGAGAGGCCCGCCCGCAGGATGTCGTCCTTGCGGGCGCGGTCGAAGGGCAGACCGAACTCCTCCAGCGGCAGGATGGCGTAGAAGTTGCCGCCGTACGCCAGGTCGTACGTCACCGTACGGCCGTCCGGCAGCGTCGCCTCGCGGTCCAGCCCGACCGTGAAGGAGGGCACGTTGCGCAGGGTCACCGCCCGGGCCGCGCCGTCCTCGACCGCCACCTCCGCGACGACGAGCCCGGCGGGCGTGTCCAGGCGGATGGTGGTGACCGGTTCGACGACCTCCACCATGCCCGTCTCGACGAGCACGGTGGCCACTCCGATCGTGCCGTGCCCGCACATCGGCAGATAACCGGAGACCTCGATGTAGACGACGCCCCAGTCGCAGTCGGGCCGGGTGGGCGGCTGGAGGATCGCGCCGCTCATGGCGGAGTGTCCGCGCGGCTCGTTCATCAGCAACTGATTCACGTCGTCCCGGTGTTCACGGAAGTACAGTCGCCGCTCGTTCATCGTCGCGCCCGGGACGGCGCCGATGCCGCCGGTGATCACGCGGGTGGGCATTCCCTCGGTGTGCGAGTCGACGGCGTGCAGGACGAGCTTGCTGCGCATGAAGTCCCCTCGTGCAGTGCTCCTGTGCGGTCCCCGGGCGGGTCGCGACGTCAGGCCAGTCCGGCGGCGACGGCCTTCTCGGTGGCCGCGCGGACCGCGGCCTCCTGGTCGGGCGGCAGCGGCGCCCGCGGCGGCCGGCAGCCGCCGCCGTGACGGCCCACGACGTCCATCGACAACTTGATCGCCTGGACGAACTCCACCCGGGAGTCCCAGCGCAGCAGCGGGTGGAGCTGCCGGTACAGGGGGAGCGCGGTCGTCAGATCACCGGCGACGGCCGCCCGGTACAGCTCGACCGACGCCTTCGGCAGCGCGTTGGGGTAGCCGGCCACCCATCCCTTGGCGCCCGCGACGGCCAGTTCCAGCGCGACGTCGTCCGCGCCGATCAACAGATCGAGTTCGGGGGCGAGTTCGGCGATACGGTAGGCGCGCCGGACGTCGCCGGAGAACTCCTTGACGGCCTGGACGAGTCCCTCGCCGTGCAGCCGGGCCAGCAGTTCGGGCACGAGGTCGACCTTGGTGTCGATCGGGTTGTTGTACGCCACGACCGGCAGACCCGCACCGGCGACCTCCGCGTAGTGGGCCGTCACGGCCCGCTCGTCGGCGCGGTAGGCGTTGGGCGGCAGCAGCATCACCGCCGAGCAGCCCGCCTCGGCCGCCTGCTCGGCCCAACGCCGGGCCTCCGCCGAGCCGTAGGCGGCGACTCCCGGCATCACCCGGTCCCCGCCGATCGCGGCGACCGCGGTCTCCACCACCCGGGCCCGCTCCTCGGGCGTGAGCACCTGGTACTCGCCCAGCGACCCGTTGGGGACGACGCCGTCGCAGCCGTTCGCCACCAGCCAGGCGCAGTGCTCGGCGTACCGGTCGTGGTCGACACGGAGACCGTCGTCGAGCGGGAGCGCGGCGGCGACGAGGACACCGTGCCAAGGACGGTGGACGGCTGCGGGAGGTGCGAGGCGGTCGGCGGGAGCTGCGGGGCGGTCGGCGGGGGCGGTGGGGCCGTCGGCGGGGGCTGGCATATGGAAGTCCCTTCGGTGTAGGGGATGTTCAGGTCACCGGGGAGTGGTGGGGTCGGTCGGGGCGGCGAGCACGCCGAGCGGCACGGGCCGTGCGAGCAGCCGTCGTGCGGGGGTGAGGGGGCATCCGGCGACGCCCGCCACCCCGGGTTCGCACATCCGGCCCTGACACCAGCCCATGCCGGCCCGGGTCAGCAGTTTCACGGTGCGCAGATCCCCGGCGCCGAGCGTGCCGACGGCCTCGCGGACGGCGCCGGCGGTGACCTCCTCGCAGCGGCACACGACCGTGTCGTCGCCGACCTGCTCCGGCCACCGTGCGGGCGGGTCGCCGTACGCGCGTTCCAGTGCCGCGAAGAACGCCCGCAGCCGGGTGCGGGCCCGGGCGGCCGGCGCCCACCCCCGCGGGTCGGGGGCCGTGCCGGCCAGCCTCGCGGCCGCCGACCGGCCGGCGATGTGCCCCTCGGCCAGGGACAGGGCCGCGCCGCCGATCCCCGTGGTCTCGCCCGCGGCCCAGACGCCCGGGACGTCGGTGCGCTGTTCGTCGTCGACCCGGACGCCCGTCCCGTCGAGGCGACAGCCGAGGCCCTCCGCGAGGTCGGTGTGCGGCAGCAGGCCGTGGCCGACGGCGAGCACGTCGCAGACGAGGCGCCGCTCGGAGCCGGGCGCCGGTCGGCCGTCGGCGTCCCGCGCGGCCACGGTGACGGACTCCACCCGTTCCTCACCGTGTGCCGCCACCACCATGTGACGGGTCATCACCGTGGTGCGGTTGCCCAGGAGTCGGGCGGCGTACGCGGCTCCCTCGGCGAGCTTCACGGGCACCGTCGCCCAGGTCCGGGCCTGCCGGGCGAAGGCCGCCGGAGCGGCCGTCTCTACCAGGGCGACGACCCGGGCTCCGGACGCCGCGAGCCCGGTCGACGGGCAGCAGCAGCGGGCCGGAGCCGGCGACCACCGCGGTGCTGCCGGGCAGCGAGAGCCCGGCCTTCGCCAGGGCCTGCGCGCCCCCCGCGGTGACCACGCCCGGCAGGGTCCAGCCCGGGAACGGCAGGACCTTCTCGTAGCCGCCGGTGGCCAGCAGCACCCCGTCGGCGTGGACCGTCGTGGACTCCTCCTGCTCCGGGCCGAGCAGCGCATGCACAAGGAAACCACCCGACTCCCGCTCCACACACCACACATGACGGCCCTTCAGGTAAGTGACGCGTCCGGCGGTGAGATGCGCGTCGAGCCCGGTGCGCAGCCGGTCCCAGGTGCGCCGCCGGTGGCGAAGCACCTGCGGCCGGCCTGCTCCTGGCCCCTGGGCCGCCTTCCGGTAGAACTGCCCGCCCATCGCCGAGGCGGAGTCGATCAGCACCACGCGCACGCCGCGGGACGCGGCCGCCAGGGCGGCGGCGAGGCCCGCGGGCCCGGCTCCGACCACCGCCAGCACAGGCCGCCGCTCAGTCATCGTGCCCCGTCCCCCGTTGCGTGCGGACGTCGGCGCCCTGCACGGCCGGCACCAGACAGGCGCGCTGGTTGGGCCGCCCGTCCACCGTCACCAGACAGTCGAAGCACACGCCGATCCCGCAGAACGCCCCGCGCACACCGCCCGCGCCCCGGGTGGTGCGCCAGGCCGTCACACCGGAGGACCACAGGGCGGCGGCGATGCTCTGCCCCGGCACCGCCTGGATCTCCCGGCCGTCGAACGTGACGGTGAACGGCACGCCGGGGCGGGCCCGGTCCGGCTTCAACGGGTCCACGGGGCGGCCTCCTCGGCGCGGCGGTCGGGGTGCTCGGGGTCGTCGAAGCGGTCGGGGCGCAGCGGCGCCAGGTCCAGCTCGGGGCTCCTGCCGGCGAGGGACTGCGCGATGAGAAGGCCCGTGCCGGGCGCGAGCCCGATGCCCGCGCCCTCGTGCCCGCAGGCGTGGAACAGCCCGGGCACTCGCGGGTCGGGGCCGACGGCCGGCAGGTGGTCCGGCAGGTAGGGGCGGAAGCCGAGATAGGTGCGCATCGCCCGGACGTGTTCCAGGAACGGGAACAGCCGGGTCGCGCCCGCCGCCAGGGCGCGCAGCGCCGGCAGGGAGAGGGACCGGTCGAAGCCGACCCGTTCACGGCTCGCGCCGATCAGCACCGGCCCGGCGGCGGTCCCCTCGACGACCGGCGAGGTCTGCAGCGCGGCGGAGTCGCTCGCCACGTCGGCCACGTAGTCGGCGGCGTACACCTTGTGCCGCACGCGGGGCGGCAGCGGCTCGGTGACCAGCACGAAGCCGCGTCGGGGCAGTACGGGCAGCCCGACACCCGCCAGCGCGGCGACGTCACCTCCCCAGGTGCCGGCCGCGTTCACCACGGCCGGCGCGAGGAGGTCGCCCCGGTCGGTGCGCACTCCCCGTACGGCGCCGTCCCGGCCGCGCAGGATGCGCGTCACCGTGCGGCCGCCCTCCAGGCGGGCGCCCGAAGCCCGCACCAGATGGGCGGCGGCGAGGGCGGGCATCACCTGGGCGTCCTGCGGATACAGCACCCCGCCGGCGAGCCCGGGAGCCAAGTGCGGTTCCAGGTCCCGCAGTCGGTGCGCGTCGACGGACACGGTGTCCACCCCGGCCGCGCGCTGCCCGGCGGCCAGGTCCGTCAGCGAGGCGAGGGCATCGGGGGTGGACGCCACGACCAGCCCGCCCTTGGCCTCGTACTCGATGGCCCCCGCAAGGCCTTCCCCCGCCAGCTCCCGCCACAACCGGGCGCTCAGCAGCGCCAGTTGAAGCTCGGGCCCGGGCTCCTTGTCGGAGACGAGGAGGTTGCCCTCGCCGGCGCCGGTCGTCCCGCCGGCCACCGGGCCTCGGTCGACCAGGATCACCTCCAGCCCGGCGCGGGCCGCGTACAGCGCGCAGGCGGCGCCGACCATGCCGGCGCCGACGACCACGACGTCACCGCTGGGTCGATGGGTCACGTCAGTAATATGTCACATGGCGCAGAGGGGAGGAAGAAGGCCGAACGAGCCCTCCCGCTCCGTCGAACCGGCTGGATTCCGGGGCCGGTGTGCGTCCTCCCGGGCATCCTTGAGCCGGGTGGTGCCGCGGCCGACCGCGTCGAACTGGTCGCACTTTGTCGGCAGGGACAACGGAGCGGCGGTCAGCCACGCGCCGGACAGGCCGGGCGCGCCGGACGCGACGGACGGGTCGGACCGGCCGGGCCCGACGGGCGGGGCGGGCTGGACGGACGGGACGACGGGCGAGCGGTGGTCACGGGTGCCTCCTGGGGACGGGGTCGGCTGCCCCTGCCTCCACGGCACCACCGGCCACGCCGCTCGACCAGCGCAAGGAGCCGTACGGGTGAGGCGGCGAGCGGGGCCCCGACCCGCCCCGCCGGTCGCCGCGCACCGGGCGGAGCCGGAAAATACGAGGTCGCGCGGACCGGCGGCGGGGCATCATGGCGGTCCCGGCACACGGCCACGCGGCCGGGAGACCATCGTCGGGGTACGACCGGGGGGCACCTGTGACCGTCACCAACATCCTGCTGTCCGGCATCGTCGGCTCGACCGCCTACGGGCTCGCCCACGAGGGCTCCGACGTCGACCGCCTCGGTATGTTCGCCACCCCCACCGAGGAACTGCACGGCCTGCACCGCCCCCCGGAGTCGCACGTCAGCACCGCGCCCGACCGCACCCTGCACGAGGCGGGCAAGTGGTGCCGGCTCGCTCTGTCCGGCAATCCGACCGTCATGGAACTCGTCTGGCTCCCTGACGAGTTGTACGAGGTCCGCACGCCGCTCGGCGACGAACTCATCGGGCTGCGGCAGACGTTGCTCAGCGCCCGGCGGATCCGCGACGCCTATCTGGGCTACGCCACCCAGCAGTTCCGCAAGCTGCAGAACCGTCAGAACGGCCCTCACACGGACGCCCTTCCCCAGCGGGCCGCCAAGCACGCCCGGCACCTCAAACGACTGTGCACCCAGGGCTACGAGCTCTACGCCACAGGGCGGCTGACGGTCCGCGTCGAGGACCCGGAGAGCTACCACCGCTTCGGCGAGCAGGTCGCCGCCGACCCCGAAGCGGCACAACCGCTGCTGCGCCGCTTCGAGGAGGCGTTCGCCGACACCCGCAGCGTGCTGCCCGAACAACCCGACGAAAGAGCCGCCGACGCCTGGCTGCGCCGGGTGCGCAGGGAGTTCTACGCGACGGCGCCGGTCACGTCCGTGTGAGCGGGGCCGGGCGCGCCTGCGGTGTCCGCTCACCGGTTCGGCCCACCGGTTTCCGTCCACCGGTTCTGTCCACCGGTTCCGCGCACGGGTTCTGTGCACGGGTTCCGCTCGTGGGCTCCGACCGAGTCGTTGACGGTGTCCCGTGCGGCCGTTGGCGTGCCGCGAGTTCGTGCGCGGGGGCACGAGGAGCGCTCCGCGCGCCCTGACGGGGGAGGGACGTATGAGGCAGCGCGTGCTCGCCGCCGCCGTGCTCATGTGCGCCGGGGCGCTGACGCTCGGAGGTTGCGGGGACGACGGTGACCCGGCCGGCGCCGACGCGACCGCCGGCGCGTCGCCCACGGCCACCGACTTCGGCTGCCTGAGCGCCGGGCAGACGGCGAAGTCGATCACCTTCAAGGACGCCGCGGGCAATGACGTCGCCGGTTACGAGACCGGTACCGGCAAGACCGGCGTGGTGCTCTCCCACCAGTCGAACAACAACGTCTGCTCGTGGGTCGCGGGCGCGGACGAACTCGCCGGGAACGGTTACCGGGTCCTTGCCGTCGACAGCAACGGTTCCGAGGTGCCGGAGATTCAGGGCGCCGCCGAGCGACTGCGGAAAGAGGGCGCGCAGAAAGTGTTGCTGATGGGCTCCTCCAAGGGCGGAACCGCCTCGCTGGCCGCCGCCGCGAAGGTGAAACCGCCCGTGGCCGCGGTCGTCTCGCTCTCCGGACCCGGCTTCTACGACGGCATGGACGCCGCCGGGGCGATCGCCGGGCTGACCATGCCGGTTCTCCTGGTGGCCGCGCAGGACGACGGCCAGTTCGCCTCCGACGCACACGAGTTGGACAAGCTGGCACGCAAGTCGAAGGACGAGAAGCTGGTGATCGTCTCCGGCGGTGCGCACGGCAACGACATCCTGCAGCAGCAACCGGCCGTGTGGGACCAGGTGAAGGCCTTCCTCGGGCGCTACCGCTGAGCGAGACGGCACCGCACACTCCGGCGGCCCCCGGCCGGCACGACCCCGACGGGGCCTCGGGGAGGAGGACGGGACCGGTAAATCGCGTGCTGGGCACGATCGTTCGGCCCTACACTCGGCGCACCGAGCGCAGCCCACGATCCGGGCGGCGCGTCGGCCGTGACGAACGAAGGGAGCCCGGCCATGCGTGATGACCGCACCGCTGCCGTCGCTCCCTGCTCCCGCTACGAGGTGATCCTCGTGTCTTCGTCCGACCGGTGCTCGCCGCGCGGCCGGCACCGGTGATCCTGACGGACGCCCGAAAGCGATGACACGTCGTCCCGGCCGCTGCGCCTGACGGCATGTCACGCAGGACCACGGGGCTCTGCCCCACGGGTCTCGTCGGGAAATCGCGCTGCCCGTTCCCGTAGGACCCCGAAAGGCCAAGGGCCATGCGCAACCACCACGACCGTCAGCTCCGCGCCGTGCGCAACCTGGGCATCCTCGCCCATGTGGACGCCGGCAAGACCACCGTCACCGAGCGGATCCTGTACGCCACCGGGACCACGCACAGGCGCGGCGAGGTCCACGACGGCACGACCGTCACCGACTTCGACCCGCAGGAGCGCGACCGCGGCATCACCATCTCCGCGGCGGCCGTCAGCTGCGACTGGGACGGCCATCGCGTCAACCTGATCGACACCCCCGGGCACGTCGACTTCGCCGACGAGGTGGAGCGGGCCCTTCGCGTCCTCGACGGGGCGGTGGCGGTGTTCGACGCCGTCGCGGGCGTGGAGCCGCAGAGCGAGTCCGTGTGGCGGCAGGCCGACCGGCACGGCGTCCCCCGGATCGCGTTCGTCAACAAGCTGGACCGGGCGGGCGCCGACCTGGACGCCGCGGTGGAGTCGATCCGCACCCGGCTGCACCCGGTCCCGCTGGCCGTGCAGCTGCCGATCGGCGCGCAGGACGGCTTCACCGGCGTCGTCGACCTGCTCCGCATGCGGGCGCTGACCTGGAGCGACGACGGCGACACGGCCGTCGAAGCAGACGTGCCGGAGGAACTCGGGGAGGAGGCGCTGCGTCGGCGCCGGCGGCTGGAGGAAGCCGTGGCGGAGCGGCATCCGGCCGCGCTGGAGGAGTTCTGCGACCGGGAGACGCTCTGCGCGCAGACCCTCTCCGAGGCCCTGCGCGACCTGACCCGCACGGGTGACGTGCTGGTCGTGCTGTGCGGTTCCGCCTACCGCAACCGGGGGATCGAGCCGCTGCTCGACGCCGTGGTCGCGTATCTGCCGTCGCCGCTCGACGTGCCGTCGGTGAGTGGTGTCCGTGGCGGCGCCGGAACGCACGACACGGACCACGGCGGGCAGGGGGCCGGCGACCGTGCGCGCGACGGGGCCGGCGAGCAACGCCCCGCCGACCCCGAGGCGCCGTTCGCGGCCCTCGCGTTCAAGGTTGGCGCCACCGCCACGGGGCGGCTCACCTACCTGCGGGTGTACTCGGGCACCATCGAGAAGGGAGACCTGGTGTGGGAGTCGGGCGCCCGGCGCACCGAGCGGATCGGCCGGATCCTGCGCGTGCAGGCGGACCGGCACACCCGGCTGGACCGGGCCGTCGCCGGGGACATCGTCGCTGTGGTCGGGCTGAAGTCGGCCCGGGCGGGCTCGACCCTGTGCGCGCCGGAGGCGCCCGTCGTCCTCGAACCGCCCGGGGTGCCCGACCCGGTCGTGTCGGTGGCGGTGGAACCCCGCACGACCGCCGACGCCGACCGGCTGGCCTCGGCGCTCGCCCGGCTCGCGGAGGAGGATCCGTCGCTGGCCGTCAGGACCGACGCCGAGACCGGGCAGACCCTGCTGTCGGGCATGGGCGAACTGCACCTGGAGGTGGCCGTGGAGAAGATCCGCCGCAGCCTCGGCCTGGAGGTCAACGTGGGGCGGCCGAGGGTGACCTACCGTGAGACGGTCGCCCGCGGGGTGTCTGGCCTGGTCTTCCGGCACGTCAAACAGGACGGCGGCGCAGGGCAGTTCGCGCACGTCGTACTCGACGTCGAACCGCTCGGCGCGGTCGGGTCCGTCGGAGCGGTCAGCGCCGCGACCGCGGTCGGCGATGCCGGCCTGGCCGGTGTGCGCGGCTTGGGCGGACGCGGCGGGGCGGACGGAGGCGCCGGCGCCGACGGTGACGTCGAAACCGGTTTCGAGTTCCGTTCCGCCGTCGTCGGGGGCCGGGTGCCGCAGGAGTACGTGCGCGCCGTCGAGGCGGGCTGCCGGGACGCCCTGGCGGAGGGGCCCCTCGGCGGGCACCCGGTCACCGGGGTGCGGGTCACCCTGGTCGACGGGGCGACCCACGTGAAGGACTCCTCCGAGACGGCCTTCCGCTCGGCGGGCCGGCTCGGGCTCCGGGAAGCCCTGCGCGGTTGCGCGATGGTCCTGCTGGAGCCGGTCGTCGAGGTCACGGTCACCGTGCCCGAGGACGCCGTCGGCGGGGTCCTCGGCGATCTCGCAGGCCGACGCGGGCGGATCACCGACTCGACCGTGCGCGGTGGTTCGGCGCTGGTCACGGCCACCGTGCCGCTGGCCGAGCTGTTCGGCTACGCGACCCGGCTGCGCAGCCGCACCCAGGGCCGCGGCGCCTTCACGGCCAGGCCGACCGGATACGCCCCGGCCCCGGCGTCGGTGTCGTCGGCGGCTGCCGTGCCTATGCGGTGACCGGCGTCGGCGAGGCGGGGGCGTAGGTCCACGGACCTCGGACCGTGGACCTACGCCCCGGCCGGGGTGGTAGGCCACAGGTCGCATTGTCGGTTCGTGCCACGTACGAATACCGTTCGTGGCACGAACTGACGGGGTGTCCGGGGACGCCCCTCCAACGGGGAGAGGGCGGGCCACGCCATGTCGTTCCACCGGTCGTCATCACATAAGTCGTCATCACATCAGTCGTCGGCGGATCCGTCGTCCTCGCACGGGTCGCCCCAGGGGCAGTCGTCGCCGCACCGGCCCCCGTCGCACGGGGCGGCACGGCGGGAGCCGCTGTTCGGCACCGGACTCAGCACCGCCGTCGGCGAGGTCGAGGAGACGCTCCGCCTCGCCGTCCAGGCCGACCGTCAGGGGCTGGACCTCGTCACCGTTTCCGATCACCCTTACTACGGCGGCCGGCTCGACGCGTACGCGATCCTCGGCGTCGTCCTCGGGCGGACCGAGCGCGTCTCCGGCCTGGTGTGCGTGACCAACCTGCCCAGCCGCCCGGCCCCGATGCTGGCCCG
This sequence comes from Streptomyces rishiriensis, assembly GCF_003112535.1. Taxonomy (GTDB): domain Bacteria; phylum Actinomycetota; class Actinomycetes; order Streptomycetales; family Streptomycetaceae; genus Streptomyces; species Streptomyces rishiriensis. Next base: position 42,935 of record NZ_BEWA01000017.1, read on the forward strand.
CACCGTCACCTCGCTGTCCGCGCTGACGGGGGGCCGGCTGGTGCTCGGCATGGGGGCGGGCGGGCTGTGGGACGACATCGCCCGCCTCGGGCTGCCCAGGCTCGGGCCGGGCGCCGCGGTGCGGGCGCTCGAAGAGGCGATCGTCCTCGTCCGTCTGCTGTGCGGCGGTGCCGGGCCGGTCACCTTCGAGGGGGAGTTCTACCAGGTCCATGACCTCGAACCGGCTCCGGTCGAAGCCCCGCCGGTGTGGACCGGCGCCGTCGGCCCGAAGTCCCTCGCGGTCACCGGACGGGTCGGGGACGGCTGGATCCCCGGACACGCGGCGGACTGGCTCAGCCCGCGTTTCAGGGACTCCCGTCCGGTCATCGACGAGGCCGCGCTGCAGGTGGGCCGCGACCCGGCGGACGTCGCCACCGTCTACAACCTGCCGGGCGTCATCACCTCCGCCCCGGCAGCCGCCCCGCGCGACCGCGAAGGTCGCTGGCGGGGCGGCTCGGTGAGCCAGTGGGTCGAGGAACTCACCGGTGCCGCACTGGAGTTCGGGGCGGCCGGGTTCGTGCACTTCCGCGTCGAGGACGGGACGTCCGCTGCCGTCACGCTCGGCCGGTGGTCCGAGGAGATCGCCCCGGCCGTGCGGGAGGCGGTCGCTGCGGACCGTACCTGACGGATGCTCAGGCGACGTTGCCGCAGAAGAGATTCAGCGGTGCGCGCTCACGGGTACGAGACCACGGTCGACGGCACCGTCGAGGTGCCGGAGGTCGGCGCCCCGGTGTCGTTGACGACGTGCTCGTACTGTCCGTTGCCGCCGAGGGAGACCACCAGCAGGTCGTGGAACTTCACGCCGGGCGTGTTCGGGGCGGCGAAACCGTGGTGCTGGACGATCGTCGGGTCGACGTTGTAATAGCAGTAACTGCCCAGACCCCAGCCCTCGTGCGCGGTGACCTCGTCGCCCACCTTGTAGGCGGCGTAGCCCCGCACCGGACCGTTCTGGATCGCGGCCTGGTTCGGGGCGTCGTACGCCTTCTCGTTCTGGAAGAAGATCGTGCGTCCGCGCTGGCCGTACCACTGCACGTCGTACTTGTTGAAGTGCTCCACGAACAGGCCGGTGGCCAGGACGTCGTGGCCGTTGACGACCACGCCGTAGTCGGCCCGGTTGGTCTCCCAGCCGACGCCCTCGCCGTGGTCCGCGCGCCAGACCCAGGTGTGGTCGACGATCGTGTGCCGGTTGTTGATCACCATGCTGGTCGTGGCCCTGCCGGCGCCGGCGCCCCCGATGCGCACGAACACGTCCTGGACGGTGGTCGGGTTGGCTGAGTGGTCGCGCGAGGCTCCGGGCGGGCCGACTTCCAGCAGGGTCGGGGAGTTGACCGGCCCGGCGTCGATGAGGAAGCCGGCCAGCCGCACCCCGTCCACGTCGGCGACCTTGAGCGCGGTGACGCCGTTGTCCGGGATGAGCGTGGCGTACCCCAGGCCCAGCACCACGGTGTCGGCGCGGGTCACCCTGATCGGCTGGTCGAGGTGGTAGACACCCGGCGTCAGCAGCAGGTCGAGGCCCTGTGCGAGGGCCTGGTTGAGGGTGGCCGCCGAGACGTCGGGCTTGGCGACGTAGAACCGTGACAGGGGCAGCGAGGAGCCGCGCGGCGTGCCGTTGCCCCAGCTGATCCCGCGCGCGTTCGTCCGCTTCGCGGGCAGGAAGACGCGGAAGCCGCCGCCGTCGACGTACAGGAACGGCTTCTCCCGTGAGACGGGCGTGGTGTCGAGCGTGGTGTACGGCGGGGCGGGGAAGCTCTGGGCGGGCGCCCCCTCGACGCCGGAGAACACCATGTTCCACACGCCGTTGAGCCAGCCGCCGATCGCGCTGTCCCGGGTGTACCACTGCTGCTGCGAGTAGGGGCCGATCCCGCCCTCGATGCGGCTGTCGGCGATGTACCCGCCGCTGGCCCAACCGTAGCCGGACGGGGCCAGGTCGAGGCCGCCGTGCACGTGCATCCGGCGGAAGGGGGCGGCCTGGGCGACCGCCCAGCGGTTGGTCCCGCTGACCGGGACGAGCGCGAGGTTCTCCGCCGAACGCCAGAAGTTCTGGGTGGCGTTGCCGCCGAACCAGCCGGCGTCGACCGTCACGTCCCCGTTGATCGTGGTGTCGTCGGGGGAGAGGCCGAGGCCCGCGACGGAGGTGTAGAAGCCGAGTTGGGCGTTGAGGCCGTGGTACACGCCGGGCTTGAACAGCAGCGCGTAGCGCCCGGCGCCGAACTGGGCCGACTCCTGCTGCCGGAACACCTCGTCGAGACGGGCCTGGATGTCCGGCGTCGACGGATCGAAGACGAGGACGTTCGGCCCCAGGTCGCCGCCGCCCCGCAGCGCGCGCGGACGGCTCCCCGGTGCGGCAGCGGCAGGTGCGGCCACGGGGGCGGCGGGGGGCGTCGCGGCGGCAGGCGCGGCGGTCAGCGCGGTGACGGCGGGTGCGGCCGCGGCGGTCGCGGCGGCGGCGAGGACCGATCGGCGGCGGACGGCGGGCGTGTCCGACGGCGGGGTGTGGGGCATGGGCGGCTCTCCTCGGTGCAGGCCGCTCGAAGTGAACGGCTGAGTTGGGGAAGTGAAGGAGGACGTGCCTGAGAGCGCTCTCTCGACGTGAATGCTTCAACTGCCCGAACGTGCGCGTCAAGTGGTGGAGACGGAGTTCCGCGGAGTGTGCCGGGACTCTTGACGCGCACCGCTCACAGGGTTTAACTCACGTCCTAAATTAAGCCCTGATGACACCGGGAGCCCACCCATGCGCACCATCCGAGCCGCGGCCACAGGAGCCGTCGTCATGTCCCTCGCCCTGGCGGCCACGGCGTGCGGCGGAGGGAGCTCGACCGACGGCGAGGGCTCCAACGACTCGCCGAAGACCCTGACCTACTGGGCCTCCAACCAGGGCGCGAGCATCGAGGTGGACAAGAAGGTCCTCCAGCCGGAGCTCGACAAGTTCGAGAAGAAGACCGGGATCAAGGTGAAGCTGGAGGTCGTCCCCTGGTCGGACCTGCTCAACCGGATCCTCACCGCGACCGCCTCCGGCCAGGGCCCCGACGTCCTCAACATCGGCAACACCTGGTCGGCCTCGCTCCAGGCCACCGGCGCGCTGCTGCCCTGGAACGACGTGAACCTCGCGAAGATCGGCGGAAAGGGCCGCTTCGTCGCCTCCGCGCTCGGCTCGACGGGCGCCCAGGGCAAGGACCCGGCCGCGGTGCCGCTCTACTCCATGGCCTACGCCCTGTACTACAACAAGCAGATCTTCGCCGACGCAGGCATCGCACAACCCCCCGCGACCTGGGCGGAGTTGACGGCTGACGGCAAGAAGATCCAGGCCAGGGGCAATCAGGTGCTGGGCGCCGAGGGCGCCAACGTCTCGGAGAACGTCCACCACGTCTTCGTCTTCGCCAAGCAGCACGACGCCGACTTCTTCACCCCCGACGGCAAGCCCGACTTCACCTCCGACGGCGTGGTCACGGCCGTGCAGCAGTACGTCGACCTGATGGCGAAGGACAAGGTCATTCCGCAGGGCAACGCCGAGTACGCCCAGAACCAGTCCGTCAGCGACTTCGCCAAGGGGAAGACGGCGATGCTGCTGTGGCAGTCCGCCTCCGCCAACCTCGCGTCCCAGGGCATGAGCGAGGACCGGTACGGCGTCGCCCCCGTGCCCGTGCAGTCCGGAGCTCCGGGCGCCGGCGCCCAGGTCGACTCGATGGTCGCGGGCATCAACCTGGCCGTCTTCAAGAACACCGACAACCTCGACGGCGCCACCGAGTTCGTGAAGTTCATGACCGGTGACGAGGAGCAGAAAATTCTCAACAAGGCTTACAGCACCATTCCACCGGTTGCGTCGGCGCAGGCCGACCCGGCCTTCGGCACCCCGGCGAACGCGATCCTGAAGGACACCCTCGCCAAGAGCGCCGCCGCCCTCCCGCAGGTCGCCGACGAGTCGCAGTTCGAGACGACGGTCGGCACGGCCGTCAAGGCACTGTTCGCCGAGGCGGCCGCAGGCCACCCGGTGACGACCGAGTCCGTGCGGGCCGAACTCGCCAAGGCCCAGCAGCAGATGCCGGCGAAGTGAGCCGGATGACCATCACGGTCGAGGCCGGGAAGCCTCAAGTCGCCGGCGGCGAGCCGGCCCCGCGATCGCGGCCCGGGCGGCGGAGCCACCGCGTCGGACTGCCCTACCTGCTGCTCCTGCCCGCCCTGATCCTCGAACTCCTGGTGCATCTGGTGCCGATGGTGATCGGCGTCCTGATGAGCCTCAAGGCGCTCACCCAGTTCTCCATCCGCGACTGGGGCGCCGCCCCCTGGTCCGGGCTCGACAACTACCGCGTGTCGGTGCACTTCGACGCCCCCGTCGGTCAGGCGCTCCTGCGCTCCTTCCTCGTCACGGTCGGCTTCACCCTGCTGTCGGTCGGCCGGTGCTGGCTCATCGGCACCGCCGCGGCGATCTTCATGCAGGACGCCTTCCGCGGCCGCGGACTGCTCCGGGCGCTGTTCCTGGTGCCGTACGCGCTGCCCGTGTACGCCGCCGCGATCACCTGGGTCTTCATGTTCCAGCACGACAACGGCCTGGTGAACCACGTTCTGCACGACCAGTTGCACCTCACCGACAAGCCGTCCTTCTGGCTCATCGGCGACAACAGTTTCTACGCGTTGCTCACTGTTTCCGTATGGAAGGGCTGGCCGTTCGCGTTCCTCATCGTCATGGCCGGCCTGCAGAACATCCCGCGCGAGCTGTACGAGGCGGCCGCGCTGGACGGAGCCGGGGTGTGGCAGCAGATCCGCCGCATCACCCTGCCCTCCCTGGCCCCGGTCAACCAGGTCCTGGTCCTGGTGCTGTTCCTGTGGACGTTCAACGACTTCAACACGCCGTTCGTCCTCTTCGGCCGGGCCGCGCCGGAGGCCGCGGACCTGATCTCGGTCCACATCTACCAAGCGTCCTTCGTCACCTGGAACTTCGGCGCCGGATCGGCGATGTCGGTCCTGCTGCTGCTCTTCCTGCTCGCCGTGACGGGCGTCTACCTGGCCCTCACCACCCGGGGAAGGAGGCCCTCCCGTGCGCGATGACTCACCCATGGCGCCGCCGGGTTCGTTCCTGTGGTCCCGGCGGATCTTCCTCGCCCTGCTCACCGGTTTCGTCCTGGTGCCGGTCTACGTGATGGTCTCCAGTTCCCTGAAGCCCCTCGCGGACGTCACCGGCCGGTTCCGCTGGCTGCCCAGCGGACTGACGATCCGCCCCTACATCGACATCTGGTCGACGGTCCCGCTCGCCAGGTACTTCGTGAACTCGCTGATCGTGGCCGGCGCGGCGACGGTCTGCTCGGTGGTGATCGCCGTGTTCAGCGCATACGCAGTAAGGCGTTACGACTTCCGCGGCAAACGCACCTTCACGGTCACCGTGCTGTCGACCCAGATGTTTCCGGGCATCCTCTTCCTCCTCCCGCTGTTCCTGCTCTACGTCAACATCGGCCACGCCACCGGCATCGCGCTGTTCGGCTCGCGCGGCGGTCTGATCCTGACGTACCTCACGTTCTCGCTGCCCTTCTCCATCTGGATGCTGATCGGATACTTCGACTCGGTGCCGCGCGATCTGGACGAGGCCGCACTGGTCGACGGCTGCGGACCGCTCGGCGCGCTCCTGCGGATCGTGGTGCCGGCCGCGGTCCCCGGCATCGTGGCGGTCGCCGTGTACGCCTTCATGACCGCCTGGGGCGAGGTCCTCTTCGCCTCCGTCATGACCAACGACACCACCCGCACGCTCGCCGTCGGACTCCAGGGCTACTCCACCCTCAACGACGTCTACTGGAACCAGATCATGGCCGCCTCGCTCGTCGTCAGCGTGCCCGTGGTGGCCGGCTTCCTGCTGCTCCAGCGCTACCTCGTCGCCGGCCTGACAGCCGGAGCCGTGAAGTGAACCCGAGCCGTGAAGTGAACCCGAGCCGTGAAGTGAACCCGAGCCGTGAAGTGAACCCGAGCCGTGAAGTGAACCCGAGCCGGGACGCGAACCGCAGCCGTGCGGTGACCCGACACCCCGTTCCCGAAAGGACCTCAGTGACCATCGACCTCGCCGCCCTGCCCCGCGACTTCCTGTGGGGAACCGCCACCTCGGCGTACCAGATCGAGGGAGCCGTGGCGGAGGACGGCCGATCGCCGTCGATCTGGGACACGTTCTCGCACACCCCCGGAAAGATCGCGGGCGGCGACCACGGCGACGTGGCCTGCGACCACTACCACCGCTGGCGCGAGGACATCGGCCTGATGAACCGGCTGGGAGTGAACGCCTACCGGATGTCGGTCGCCTGGCCGCGCGTCGTGCCCGGCGGCGACGGCCCGGTGAACCCCAAGGGCCTGGACTTCTACGATCAGTTGGTCGACGGGCTGCTGGAATCGGGCATCACCCCGTCCGTCACTCTCTACCACTGGGACCTGCCCCAGGCTCTCCAGGACCGCGGCGGCTGGCCCGAGCGAGAGACCGCCGAGCACTTCGCCGGCTACGCCTCGGCCGTCGCCGAACGGCTCGGCGACCGCGTCACGCACTGGGCCACCCTCAACGAGCCCCTGTGCTCCGCCTGGATCGGCCATCTCGAAGGGGCGATGGCCCCCGGCCTCACCGATCTGACCGCGGCCGTCCGCGCCTCCTACCACCTCCTCCTCGGCCATGGACTCGCCGTCCGGGCCATCCGCGCGGCGGCGCCCCGCGCGAAGATCGGCATCGTCAACAACCTCTCCACCGTCCGCCCCGCCACCGACCACCCCGAGGACGTCGCCGCCGCCCGCCGCATGGACGGGCACACCAACCGCTGGTGGCTCGACCCGGTGCACGGCCGCGGCTTCCCGGCGGACATGCGGGAGGTGTACGGCGTCGAACTCCCGGAGAAGCACGACGACTCGGCGACGATCGCCGCGCCGCTGGACTGGCTGGGCCTGAACTACTACTTCCCGGCGACGGTGGCCGACGACCCGGACGGACCGGTCCCGCACGCCCGTTCCGTCCGCCGGGACGGCGTCCAGCGCACCGCCATGGACTGGGAGGTCGACCCGAGCGGCATCGAAACGCTGTTGCTGCGCCTGACCGACGAGTACGGCGCCCGCCGGCTGTACGTCACGGAGAACGGTTCCGCCTACCCGGACGTGGTGCGCCCCGACGGCTCCGTCGACGACCCCGAGCGCCAGGCCTACCTGACCGGCCACCTCGCCGCCTGCGCCTCCGCCGCCCGCCAGGGCGCCCCCCTGGCCGGCTACTTCGCCTGGTCGCTGCTGGACAACTTCGAGTGGGCGTACGGCTACGACAAGCGGTTCGGCCTCGTCCACGTCGACTACCGCACCCAGGCCCGCACGATCAAGGGCGCCGGACGCCACTACGCGGAGATCGTCCGCAGGCACCGGGAGGGGGTGGCGCGGGCCGCCTGAGCCGGAGCGGCCCACGGGCCGGGCGGGGGCAGCGGGCTCGGGGCGGGGAGCCGCGGGGCGCGGTCCGCGGCGTGAGGGCTGCGGTCCGCGGTCTGCGGTCTGCGGTCGTCCGCAGCAACGCGGACCGATGGGCACGACAGCGGGTGCGCGCGCCGGGGAACGGCGAGAGCCGGAGACCGGCGGGCACTGGAGACCGGTGGGCGCGGGTGCGGGAGCCCGCGCCCGCCACCCCGTGCGGAAGGCGAGGACCGCGCCGCTCACCGGCCGCTCACGGGCTGCCGGACGAAGGACCGTTGACGCGGTCCCGTATTCGCGACGCATGCCGCACCGCCCGGTCCGCCGGGCACCGTCCGATGGTCCCGAATCGTCCTCGTGCGTTTTCCATCACATGATCTGTCCAGCACCCAACCTCGTCACGTGAAACGCCCTCCTAATGCTCGGCAGAGGAAGGGGTGTTGACTTCATGGACGAAGAGACCGGGGTGTCCCGGCGGTCGGTCTTTCGCACGGCGGCAGCTGCTGTCGGGCTCGGTGCGAGTGCCGCGCCGGCAGCCGCGTTGATGTCCGCCGCGACGAGTCACCAGCAGGCGCACGACACGGGATCCGCGGGCACGGTGCACCCCGCGGCTTCGTTCCCCCCTGCCGATCCCGTGTCCCCGACCGGCCGTCCGTTCATCTGGTTCGAGCCCCACCAGGACGACGGACTGCTGTGGGCGTGGAAGATCCTGACGCATCACGCGCTCACCGGGCGGGACGTGCACGTCGTCCTCGCCACGGACGGATCCGCCTCGAGGATCCGGCGCGTGCTGAACGGCGAGACCTCCAACCGGTACTGGGGCCGTCACTATCCGGACCGCGAGGGCTACGGCCATCTCACCCCCATGAGTCCGAAGGCCTTCGCCAAAGCCCGGGACAGGGAACTGAAGGCGGCCTGCGGGCCCCTCGGCATCGTCCCGGAGAACCTGCACCTGGAACTGGACTGGCGGCAGCCGAAGATCGACGTCCCCCGAGCGCGGGAACTGATCACCCGGTACGCCGATCTGTACCCGGACGCCGGGCTGTGCACCATGTGGTGGAAGGACACGGATCCGTGCCATTCCGCTCTCGGCACGGCGCTGCGGCAGCTCCACCTCGACGATCCGGTCCGGTTCCGCGACTGCCGATGGGTGGTGCGCCGCAAACAGGGCCCCACGGCGCCCGGGGCCGTTCCGTACCGGATCCCTCCGCAGCTCGCGGCGACCGCACACCAGATGGCGAAGAACGCGAGCCTCGCCTACAGCTCCTGGGCGCCGGGCAGGACGGAGGACGACGGCATGTACGCGATCGGGCTCCATTCGGTCGGCTCCGACCTCGCGGCGGTCAGACGCGGCGAACCCAACTGGATCGTGGACAAGGCATGACCCGGCTCGGCGAGACCCCGGCGCGCACCGCACGCGGGAACCGACCGGGTTGTCCCTCGCTGAGCCTCCTGTGAGGATCTCCCCATGCCGATCTTCACCGTCGCCGACGGAACCCGCCTCGCCCACCACGCGGCGGGGGACGGCCCACCCCTGATCTGCCTGCCCGGCGGCCCCATGCAGTCCGCCGCCTATCTCGGCGACCTCGGCGGGCTGACGTCCCACCGGCGGCTCATCGGGCTGGACCCCCGGGGCACCGGCGGGTCGGAGGCCCCCGCGGACACCGCCTCGTACCGCTGCGACCGCCAGGTCGACGACGTCGAGGCGCTGCGCGTGCACCTCGGGCTCGAACGGATCGACGTGCTCGCGCACTCCGCCGGGGCCAACCTGGCACTCCTGTACGCCGCCCGCCACCCGGACCGCGTGGACCGTCTGCTGCTGATCACCCCGAGCGTGTACGCGGCAGGCCTGGAGATCACGGCCGAGGACCGGTTGGCGACCGCACGACTGCGTCGCGAAGAGCCGTGGTTCGCCACCGCCTACGCCGCCCTGGAGGCGATCACCTCCGGCCGGGCCACGGCCGGCTCCTGGCAGCTCGTCGCCCCCTTCTTCCACGCACGGTGGGACGAGGACGCCCGAGCCTTCGACGCGGCCGGCGAGAAGGAGAAGAACCAGGAGGCGGCGGCCGCGTACGCCGCGGACGGCGCCTTCACCCCGGCCGCCACCCGCCGGTCCCTCGCCGACCTTTCGTCACCGGTCCTCCTCCTCGCGGGCGAGGGCGACCTGGGCGCGCCGCCGCGCGTGATGCGGGAGTTCGCCGGGCTCTTCCCGAAGGCCGAGTTCGTCGTGCAGCCCGGCGCGGGGCACTTTCCGTGGCGGGACGATCCCGAGCGCTTCGTGTCGGCGGTGACGGAGTTCCTGGACGGCGGGCGGTGAGCACGGGATTCGTTCACGCGATCGGGTGATGTGCCGGCGAGCGGGCACGGGCCGATCCGGCGGACCGTTGTGCGGGTGACGGGATCTTCCCGCTCACGACGACCACGGGGGAGCCATGAGCCTGCACATCCAGCGCAACGCCGACGGCACGATCACCGGGCACAACACCGAGACCGGCTTCATGGTCACCTCGGCCGACGAGGAAGAGGTGCGGCGGCTGGTGCACGAGGACGCCGGCTGGGAGTACACGCCGCCGCCTCCGCCGACGCCTGCGGGATTCCACCGGTTCGTGCTGGTCCACGACGAGTTCGGCGACGGCGGCTTCGGCGACGAACGGTACGAGCGCCTGCGCACCCATCCGCCCAGCGGCTGTGAACCGGTCGACCGGGGCTGCTTCGCCCTCACCTGTGAGCGTCCCGGAGCCACCCTGCTGGGAGCCGTGTCCGACACGGTCGCGGAGATCCGCCGCGAGCACGGCCTGGTGATGAGCAGCCTCGGCATCGACAAGCCGGACGAATGGTCCGCGGACGACCGGGACGGCTACGGAGCGCAGACCGTCGCGCAGCTGATGCTGACGGCCGCCCATCGAGCCGCACTCCTGGGCTACGGGCGGAAGGACCTGGTGCGTCTCCTCGATGCGAGCGGGCTGAGGTGAGCACAGGGCGGGCGGCCTCGGGTGAGCGCAGCGGGCCGTCGCGCCCGCCCCGCACCGGCAGTCCGTAGCGGGGGTCTTTCGGCGGCATCGTCGACGACCCCGCCCGGCCGCGGCTCGCGGCTGCTGCGCCTGCTGGGCGACGATGGCGACCCCGGGTCCAGGGCCTGTGACGAGTGCTGGTCGATGTCGCCGTCCACGGCCGGCACTTGGCGACGGACCGCGCCGAGTGCCGTGCGAACAGGTCCGACAGGCTCGTCTTGCCGCTGCCGCTGCCGCTGCCGCTGCCGCTGCCGCCCTTCCCCGCGAATGCGACGCGCATCACCGCAGCACCTTGTTGAAAATGAATGTCATGTGGCTAGATTGAGGGGTCCCTCGTGATCTCTGTCAACTCCGGGAGTGGTGATCCAGTGATCGACTTGTCCAGCTTGCTGCATATGATTCGCAAGTGCGTCACTACTGCATCAGGCCTGCGGGCCCCGAGGACCTGGACGGCGCCCGAGCCGTCATGCTCGACACCGTCTACCGCGATTTCGGCAGCGGTTATGTGCCCCGCTGGCACGGCGACATCATCGATCCCTTCGCCGCCTACCTCGCCCCGGAACGCCACACCCTGCTCGTCGCGCTCGACGGAGCGACCTCCGGTGCCGGTGGGAACCCCGGCACCGGAGGGAGCGGCGAGGTCGTCGCCACCGCCGCCCTCGACTCCCGCGGTCCCGCGTACCCGCCGAACCCGCGTCACGTCGCCGAGCGCTATCCCTCCGGGACGACCGCCCAGTTGCGCCGCGTCTACGTCCGGCGCGAACACCGGCGGCGCGGCCTCGCCCGGCGGCTGGTCGCCGAACTCCTCGCCTTCGCGGCCGCGGACGGCGGCTACCGCTCCGTCTATCTGCACACCGACCCGGCCGTCGAGGGCGCCGAGCGGTTCTGGCGGTCGCTCGGCACCGTCGTGCACGACGAACGGGAGGAGGCCGACGGCGGCCAGGGCGTCGTGCACTTCGACGTCCCCCTCGACGCTTTTGGCCCCGCCGCTGCCCCCGCCGTCGCCCCCGCCGACCTCCCCTGCGGGGGTCTCCTCCCCGCTTCTTCTCCCGCCCTCCACCCCCCTCGCACAGGCCGGTAACTCCATGCACGTCCCGCTTGGTCCGCGTAGTCCGCACAGTCTCCGGAGCCCGCGTGGTCTCCGTCGTCCCCGCCGCCTCCCTCGTTCCCGGCTCCTCGCCCTGTTCTGCCTCACACCGCTGCTCGCCGGCTGCTTCGCCTCCTCCGGCTCCGGCGGCGGCCACGGCCAAGGCAGAGATGCCGGGGGCAGCGGTTCGCGGTTGCGGGTCGCGCTCGCCTTCCCGCCCGCCGAGAACCTCTCCCCGTACGGAGCCGACGCGACGATCCTCAGTCGTCTCGGCGTCACCGAAGGGCTGACCGCGCTCGACGGCAACGGCTCCGCCGTTCCCGCGCTGGCCGCGTCCTGGCGGCGTGAGGACGACCGCACCTGGCTGTTCACGCTGCGCGAGGCCGTCTTCCACGACGGCACGGACGTCACGCCCGCCGCCGTCGCCGCCTCCCTCGCCCGGGCCGGCGAGGCCAGGCCCGCCCCGGCCGCCCTGGCCGGTGTCGCCTTCACGGCGAAGGCCGCGGGCGGCGCCGCCGTACGCGTCACCACCGCCGCCCCGGACCCCGTGCTGCCGTTGCGCCTGTCCAGTCCGAGTCTCGCGGTCCTCTCGCCGAAGGCGTACGGGAAGGGGAAGAAGGACGCCGTCGACCCGGTCGGCACCGCCACCGGCCCCTTCGAGATCACCCGGGTGACCGGGGCGAGCGCCGCCGCCCTCGACCGCTTCGACGGCTACTGGGGCGGCCGCGCCCAGTCCTCCGGTGTCGACGTGCGCTTCGTCGCCGACGGCGCCGCCCGCGCCAACGCCCTGCGCACCGGCCAGGTGGACCTCGCCGAGGCGATACCCGTCGCCCAGGCCGCCACCCTCGACCCCGGCACCCGCCGTGAGACCGCCACGACCCGCACCACGAGCCTCCACCTCAACGCGCGGTCGGGCGTCTTCAAGGACCCGGCGCTGCGTGCCGCCGCCCGTGCCGCCGTCGACGCCTCGGTCCTCGCCGAGGGTGTGTACGAGGGACACGCCGACGCGGGCGCCGGGATCTACGGCCCGGCCGTCACCTGGGCGCAGGGCAAGCGCGTCCGGCCGGCCGGACGAGCGAAGGCGGTCGCCCCCGGCGGCGCCTCCCTCACCCTGGCCACCTACGACAACCGGCCCGAACTCCCCGAAGTCGCGCAGGTGTTGAAGCAGCAGTTGGAGAAGGCCGGCTTCAAGGTGACGCTGGAGGTGCGTGAGTACTCACGGCTGGAGAGCGACGCCCTCGCCGGGAGGTTCGACGCGTTCGTCGGCGCCCGCAACAGCCTTCTGGACACCGGTGACCCGGTCTCCGTCCTCGCCGGCGACTTCACCTGCGAGGGCGGCTACAACCTCGCCCGGCTCTGCGACCCGGACGTCGACCGTGCCGTCGGGAAGGCGCAGGCGGCGGCGGACGCCGACGAGCGGCAGGACGCCGCGATGGCCGCCGAGGCCGTGATCCTCGGCACCGACGCCGTGGTCCCGCTGGTCCACCAGCGCATCATCACGGGCGTCGCGGCGAGGGTCGGCGGCGTGACGCCCGACCCCTACGAGCGCACCCTCGTCGGCGCCGGGACCAGGCGCTGACGCATGAGGAGCAGGATGGGCGCGCTGCTGTGGCGGGTGGTGCTGGGCGCGTTGCTGGTGTGCGGGATCGGGCTGCTGCCCTGGCTCTCGCGGACCGACCCGGCGCTCACCGTGCTGAAGGCGCGGTCCGCCGACCGCGACCCCTCCCCGGAGGTGCTCGCCGACATCCGCGACCGGCTCGGCCTGGACGACGGTCCGGCGCGTCTGTTGGGGCGGTGGCTCGCGGGGTTGCCGCGCGGGGACGCCGGGCGGTCCTGGATCTCCGGCGCCGACGTCCTGCCCGGCGTGCTGGACGCGCTGGGCGTGTCCCTGCTGCTGACGGCGGCGGCGCTGGCGGTCGCCGTGGTCGTCGCGGCCGGTGTGTGCGCCCGCACCCTGTTCCTCGGCGCGCGGCGGCGCCTGCAGGGCCGGCCGGCCGGCGGCTCGGGCTCCGCCGTGCTCGCCGCGCTGCCGGAGTTCCTCCTCGCGTCCGTCCTCGCGACGGTGGTGGGCGTGCAGTGGGGGTGGCTGCCCGCCCTCGGCTGGTACGGCCCGCAGTGGACGGTGCTGCCCGCGCTGGCCCTCGGCCTGCCGGCCGGTGCGGTCCTCGGGCGGCTCCTGGACGACCGGTTGCCCTCGGCGTTCGCCGAGCCCTGGGCGTCGGCCGCCGCCGCGCGCGGACTTCCCGGCCGCAGCATCGCCCGTCAGGCGTTGCGCCGTTGCGTGCCCGGACTGCTGCCCAACGTGGGGCTGTTCGCGGTGGGGCTGACCGGGGGGTCGGTCGCCGTGGAGCAGATCTTCGACATCCCCGGCCTCGGCCGGACCGCCCTGCAGGCGGCGATCGCCCAGGACCTGCCCGTTTTGCAGGCCGGAGCCCTCGTGCTCGTCGCCCTCGCGGCCGTCACCACCGGCGTGGCGCGGCTCGCCGCCCGGCTGCTCGTCGGCCCCGCCCTGCGCGACGGGGCCCTGCACACCCTGGACCGGCCGGCGCCGGCCGCCCGCAGGGCGCCGCCGCTCGTCCACGGCGTCCTGCTGCTCGGCGTCGTGGGTCTCGGTCTGCCTCGCGACCCGCTCGCCCTGGACACCGGCGACCGTCTCCGATCCCCTTCCGCGGCGCACCCGTTCGGCACGGACGCGCTCGGCCGGGACGTCCTCGCCCGGGTCGCGCACGGCGCCGTCGACACCCTGCTCCTCGCGTTCACCGTCAGCGCGCTCGCCCTGACCGCCGGGGTGCTGCTCGGACTGCTGCCCCGGCTGTCCGGTCCGCTCGTCGACACCGTCAACGCCGTACCGCCCGTGCTCGCCGCGCTCCTGGTCGCCGCGGTCCGGGGCAACGGCCCGACGACGCCCGCCCTGGCCGTGGCGGTGGTGGCGTGGGCGCCCCTCGCCGCGCACACCTCGGCGCTGCTGCGGCAGGAAGGGGCCACCGTCCACCTCGCCGCCACCCGGGCTCTCGGCGCGGGCCGCTGGTACCTGCTGAGGAGCCGGCTCCTGCCGGCCGTCCTGCCGCCGGTCGTGCGCCACGCGCTGCTTCGGCTGCCCGGGATCGCCCTGGCCCTCGCCTCCCTCGGCTTCCTCGGCCTCGGCGCCCAGCCGCCGTCCCCCGAGTGGGGCCTGCTCCTGGCGGAGAACCAGCCCTATGCCGAACGCGCCCCCTGGGCGGTCCTCGCTCCGGCCGCCGTGGTCGCTCTGCTCGGGGCCCTGGCGGTGACGGCGCCCGGCCTGCTGCGACCGCCGGGGCGCACACCGCGATCACGAGGATCCGTACGCCCTCGACGGCGTGGTGCGGCGGAGCAGCCGACCGCTGAACAGCTCGCGGCCCGAGCCGAGTCGGCGGGGCCGGGACGACCGAGAGGGGGGTCCGTGCCGCCTCCGCGAGCGGGATCCGTGTCACCTCCGCGCCGGGCGTGAACGGCCGAAGGGCCCGGTTCGCCGACGAACCGGGCCCTTTCGATCGGACGACCGACCGCCTGAGCGATCGGCTCCCTGCGCGAGGACGACTACACGAGCTCCAGTACGGCTTCCGTCGGGAGTTCGGTCACCGTCCGCGAGGTCCGCCACAGCCACAGCACGTCCCGGCCGAACGACCACACCAGCGAGCCGAGCGCCAGCAGCACCACGGCGAACGTGGCGGCGTAGGGCAGCAGTTCGGAGCCCGCCAGCAGCAGCAGGACGCCCTGCAGCGCGGCGACCGTCTTGCGGGCGGTGCTCGGCGGGAGCGGGGCGTTGAGCCAGGGGGCGACGCGGGCCGCGGCGACGAAGGCGTAGCGCATGCCGCCGATCAGCAGGACCCAGGGGCCCAGCGCCATCGAGACGTACACGCTGAGCACCAGGATCAGGAACGCGTCGACCTCCATGTCGAAGCGCGCGCCCAGCGCCGTCGAGGTGTTGGTGCGGCGGGCGACCTTGCCGTCGACGCCGTCCAGGATCAGGGCCACGGCCGTCAGACCGACCAGCAGCGTGACCGGGGGTGTGCTCTCGAAGGAGTCCGCGACCAGTGCGGTCACTCCGCCGACCAGCGTCGCGCGGCCGAGGGTGACCCGGTTGGCCGGGCCGAACGTGCGCAGGCTGGAGCGGTGCAGCGCCCGGGAGAGCACCGCCCAGGTGGCGACGGCGAAGACGAGACCGGTCACCCAGCCCGCCGGCCCCATGCCGATCGCCGTGCCGAGCAGGGCCAGCAACAGGATCTGAACGCCCGCTCCCACAGCGGTCTCCTGCTGGACCAGCCTCGCGTCGTAAGTGTTGTTCAGGGCCACCGCACGTTCCTCCGGCCAGATGACAGAGATGATCAGTGCCGCGTACTGTGCGCGGACTGTGCACACCTCGGTACGTGAACAGGTTCCCGATCGTTCAGGAGGATGTGGATGTCGATCGCCGCGCGTGCGTTCTGGGTTGCCTCTCCCGGTGAAGGAGAGATCCGCGAAGTCGTCGTCGCGGACCCGGCCGAGGGCGAGGTCCTGGTGCGTTCGCTGTGGTCCGGCGTCAGCCGCGGCACGGAGACCCTCGTCTTTCGCGGCGGGGTGCCCGCGAGCCAGCACGCGGCCATGCGGGCGCCGTTCCAGGAGGGCGACTTCCCGGCGCCGGTGAAGTACGGCTACCTCAACGTCGGCGTGGTGGAGCGGGGACCGGCGGAGCTGCTCGGCCGCACGGTCTTCTGCCTCTATCCGCACCAGACGCGGTACGTCGTCCCGGCGACGGCGGTGACGGTCGTGCCGGACTCCGTGCCCGCGCGCCGGGCCGTCCTCGCGGGTACCGTGGAGACGGCCGTCAACGCGCTCTGGGACGCCGCGCCGCTGGTCGGCGACCGGATCGCGGTGGTCGGAGGTGGCATGGTCGGCTGCTCGGTGGCCGCGCTGCTGGCCCGTTTTCCCGGAGTCCGCGTGCAGTTGGTGGACGCCGACCCCACGAGGCAGAAGGTCGCCGAGGCGCTCGGCGTGGACTTCGCATCGCCCGCGGACGCTCTCGGCGGCTGCGACCTCGTCGTGCACGCCAGCGCCACCGAGCAGGGCCTGACACGCTCGCTGGAGCTGCTCGCCGACGAGGGGACCGTCCTCGAACTGAGCTGGTACGGCGACCGGAAGGTCTCCCTCCCGCTCGGCGAAGACTTCCATTCCCGGCGGCTGGTCGTGCGCAGCAGTCAGGTGGGCACGGTCTCCCCGGCCCGCCGTTCCAGCCGCACTTACGCCGACCGGCTCGCCCTGGCCCTGGAGCTGCTGGCCGATCCGGCGCTCGATGCCCTCGTCACGGGAGACAGCGCTTTCGACGAGCTGCCGCAGGTGCTGCCGAAGCTCGCGTCGGGCGAGATCCCGGCGCTGTGTCACGGCATCAGGTACGACCAGGAGCGCCTGACCTGAGAAAAGAGTGAGATCAGGGTGAACAGGGGGAACCCAAGAGCCGTACTACACGGCATCCCCCGGCGGTCAACGGCCGGGGGAGCAGAGGCGCCGCACCTGGAGGGTCGTCCGTTGTTCAGTGTCACCGTCCGCGATCACATCATGATCGCCCACAGCTTCAGCGGCGAGGTCTTCGGACCCGCGCAGCGCCTGCACGGAGCGACGTTCCTCGTGGACGCCACCTTCCGCCGCGAGCAGTTGGACGACGACAACATCGTCGTCGACATCGGACTGGCCACGCAGGAGCTGGGAGCGGTGGTCAGCGAGCTGAACTACCGCAACCTCGACAACGAGCCGGACTTCGCGGGGGTCAACACCTCGACGGAGTTCCTGGCCAAGGTCGTGGCGGACCGGCTCGCGGAGCGCATCCACAAGGGCGCCCTCGGCGAGGGCGCGCGGGGCATCGCCGCCGTCGCCGTCACCCTGCACGAGTCGCACGTCGCCTGGGCGAGTTACGAGCGTGCGCTGTGACCGACGTGACGGTGGAGAAGGCCGCCGTGCAGACCGCGCCGGCCGGCAAGCAGGCCCCGCTCGCGTACGTGCCCGTGCAGGCGCCGCTTCCCAAGATCGGTGGGATCATCCCCATGTCCCTGCGCTCCGTGCACTTCGTGATGCCGGGCGGCGTCGACGACGCGGCGAACCCGAGCGGCGGCAACGCCTACGACCGGCGTCTGTGTCTGGACCTGCCCGGTTTCGGCTGGCAGGTCCACAAGCACCTGCTGTCCGGATCCTGGCCCCGCCCGGAGGCGGACGCCCGCGCGGATCTGGCGCGCACGCTGCGGGAGTTCCCCGACGGCACGGTCGTCCTCCTCGACGGGCTGGTCGCCTGCGGGGTCCCGGAGATCATCGCCCCCGAGGCGGAGCGCCTGCGGCTCGTCGTCCTCGTCCATCTGCCGCTGGGCGACGAGCGCGGCCTCGCGCCCGAGGTGGCCGCCGAGCTCGACGCCAAGGAGCGGGCGGTGCTGCGGGCCGTGCCCGCGGTCGTCGCCACCAGCGACTGGGCGGTGCGCCGACTCGTCTCCCATCACGGCCTCGCCCCCGAACGGGTGCACGTCGCCGCCCCCGGCGCCGACATCGCCCCTCTGGCGTCCGGCACCGATGGCGTCTCCCGGCTGCTGTGCGTGGCCTCCGTCACTCCGCGCAAGGGCCAGCACCGGCTGGTGGAGGCGCTGGCCGCGGCCAAGGACCTGCCGTGGAGCTGCGTGTGCGTGGGGGGTCTCGGGCAGGACCCGGAGTACGTCGCCCATCTGCGCGAGCTGATCGGCAGGCACGGTCTGCAGGACAGGCTGGAGCTGGCAGGCCCGAAGGCCGGCGCCGAGCTCGACGCCGCCTACGCCTCGGCCGACCTGATGGTCCTCACCTCGTACGCGGAGACGTACGGCATGGCCGTCACCGAGGCGCTGGCCCGCGGCATCCCGGTCCTGGCGACGGACGTCGGCGGGCTGCCCGAAGCGGTCGGCCGCGCCCCCGACGGCGGGGTCCCCGGCATTCTCGTCCCGCCGGAGGACCCGGCCGCCCTCGCCGCCGAACTGCGCGGCTGGTTCGGCGAGCCGGACGTGCGACGGCGGCTGAAGGCGGCGGCGCGCAGCCGCCGGGCCGCCCTGAACGGCTGGGCGTCCACCGCCCAGAGCCTGGCCGGCGTTCTGGGCAGGCTTCCCAGCGAACCCCGGAGGGTGGCATGAGGAAGACGACGGCGACCCCGGCCGACGTGTCACGACGCGTGGTCGGCGTCCCGGCCCAGCCCGGCCGCATGGAGTCCGTCTCCCTGGCGGAGGGCGCGCTGCCCGCGCCGGGCCCGACCGCGTCGCATCCCGGGCCGGACGCGGACCCCGCGCCGCAGGCGTCGGCTCCCGGCGCCGCGCCCATGGCGCACGCCGAGGGCCCGGGCGCCGAGGCCGACCCGCAGTCCGTCATCGCCGGCGCCGGGCCGGTCGGCCGCTCCGGCGAGCGGCCCACCGTGCGGCTGCGCGACGCCGGGCCGGACGAGCAGCCCCGCTACGCCCCCGAGTGGCTGGAGCTGCGCGAGCCCGCCGACGCCGCCGCCCGGTCGATGGAGCTGCTGGACCCGCTGCGGATCCGGCTCGCCAACCTGCCCGGACGCAGCGGTCTGGCCATCCACGACCTGGGCTGCGGCACCGGCTCCATGGGCCGCTGGCTGGCCCCCCGGCTGGACGGCGCCCAGCACTGGGTCCTGCACGACCGCGACCCCTACCTGCTGCACTTCGCGGCCGTCGCCTCCCCGCGGGCGGCCGCCGACGGCAGCCGGGTCACCGTCGAGACGCGCCGCGGCGACGTCGCCCGCCTCACCCCGGACGCCCTGCTCGGCGCCTCGCTGGTCACCGCCTCCGCGCTGCTGGACGTCCTCACCCGCGAGGAGGTCGAGACGCTCGCCGCGGCCTGCGCCGGCGCGGGCTGCCCCGCGCTGCTGACCCTGTCGGTCGCCGGCCGGGTCGAACTCAGCGCCCCCGACCCGCTGGACGACGAGATAGCCGCCGCCTTCAACGACCACCAGCGGCGCGGCGGTCTCCTCGGCCCCGACGCCGTCTCCGTGGCCTGCGAGGCGTTCGCCGACCAGGGCGCGACCGTCAAGGTGCACCCGAGCGCATGGCAGCTCGGCCCCGAGAACGTGGGCCTGACGGCGCAGTGGCTGCGCGGCTGGGTCGGCGCGGCCGTGGAGGAGCGCCCCGAGCTGGCCGAGCGCGCCGAGCCCTACCTGGCGGCCCGGCTCGCGGCCTGCGCCGCCGGCGAACTGCGCGCCACCGTGCACCACAGCGACCTGCTGGCGCTGGCCCGGCCGACGGGCGGAGCCGGATGAGCGCGGAGACGGTCGGCCCCCGGGTGACCAGCGCGGCGCCCGTGCTGTGGGCCGAGACGGGCTCGCCCGTCGTGCGCCGGCCCCCGCGGGCGGCGGCCGGCGGCGCCGCCGTCTCGGCGGCCCGCATCGGCGTCGTCGTGGCCGAGCCGCACGCGAAGCGGCCTTCCCCGCTGCGCGCCCTGCTCGGCAACCGCGCCCTGCGCACCCATGTCGGGACCGTCGCCGGAGTCGTCATCCTCACCGTGCTGCTGTGGCGGCTGGGCACCGGAGTCTTCCTCGACGGGCTGCGGCGGATCGACGCGCCGACCCTGCTCGCCGCGCTCGCGATCGGCGCGCTCACCACCGTGTTCAGCGCCTGGCGGTGGGCGCTGGTGGCCCGCGGGCTGCGGATCCGGCTGCCGCTCGGCCCGGCCGTCGCCGACTACTACCGTGCCCTGTTCCTCAACGCGGCGCTGCCCGGCGGCGTCCTCGGCGACGTGCACCGCGCGGTGCGGCACGGGCAGAGCGCGGGCGACGTCGGACGCGGTGTGCGGGCCGTGGTCCTGGAGCGCACCGCGGGACAGCTCGTGCTGACCGTGGCGGGCGTGACGATCCTGCTGACCCTGCCGTCCCCGGTCATGCAGGACGTCCGGCAGATCACGCCGCTGGTCCTGCTGGCCGGCGCGGGAGCCTTCGCCGTCGCCCTCGCCGTGCGGATGAGCTCCTCGGGGCCGCGGCGCGCCGGGCGGCTGCGGGCGACGCTGGCGGAGGCCCGCGAGAGCCTGCTGTCGCGGCGCAACGCGCCGGGCGTCGCCGTGTCCTCCGCGATCGTGCTGAGCGGACACCTCGGCATGTTCGTCGTGGCCGCGCGGGTCGCCGGTTCCGGCGCCTCCGTGCTCGCGCTGCTGCCGATCGCCGTCCTCGCGCTGCTCGCCATGGGCCTGCCGCTGAACATCGGCGGCTGGGGCCCGCGCGAGGGCGTCACCGCGTGGGCGTTCGGCGCCGCGGGGCTCGGCGCGAGCACCGGGCTGACGGTCGCCGTCGTCTACGGGGTGCTCAGCTTCGTGGCCGCGCTGCCCGGGGCGGTCGTGCTGGTGGTGCGCTGGTCCGCGGGACTGCGCACCCGGGCCGCCGGCCCGGACCTCGACGAGCGGGGCGAGGACGAGCGGCGCTACGAGGAGGCCTCGTCACCGGCCCCGGTCGCCGAAGCCTCCGAAGCCGCGGAGGTGAGCAAGGCGAAATACGCGCCGAAGGAATCCGCCAGGCTCGCCAGGAGTTCCTTTCCCTTTTCCGCCGAACCCAGGGAAGGACGGCCGATGACGCCCGAATCGGTATAGGCGGACATTCCCAGCGTGAGCAGATGACGGCGGTCGTCCGCGACGAAATCGGCCGACTCATAACCGGGCCGGACGACGTCGGGGTGGGCGTGCAGCAGGATCGAGGTCTCGATCTCCCCGGCGTGCATGTCGGTGAGCAGCGAGGTCGACACCCCGGACCGCTCCAGCGCCGCCTCCCAGTCCTCCGGGGCCGGGAAGAGCGCCATCCGCTCGCCTGCGGCGGAGGACTCCTGGACGACGTTGCCCAGGACGTAGTTCCCGCCGTGTCCGTTGACCAGCACCAGGGCTTCGACGCCCGAGCGGCGCAGCGACGCCGCGATGTCCCGTACCACCGCGTGAAGGGTCACGGAGGAAATGCTGACGGTTCCCGGCCAGGCCGCGTGCTCGTGCGAGCAGGCGATGGTCACCGGCGGGAGGAGGTGCACCGGGTACGCCCCGGCGATCTCCCGCGCGACGGCGCAGGCCACCAGCGTGTCGGTGGCCAGCGGCAGGTACGCGCCGTGCTGTTCGAAGCTGCCGACGGGCAGGACCGCCACCTGCGTCGCGACTCCGGCTCCCCGGGCCCGCACGTCCTCGGTGGTGTCCGTCGGCATCATTCCGTACGCCGCCGACCGTATGTCCGAACCACTCATTTCTTCCCGGCCCTTCGTCTCTGCTTAGGAACCAGATCATGACAGAAAACATTGGCGTACTCGGCACGAAGACCCCGCAGCGCACCGGTGTGGAACGCGTGGTGAATGCCCCCCTGCCCACCGTGTACGGGAAATTCCAGGCGATCGGCTATATGGACCACGACCGCGGTGACGAACAAGTCGCCCTGGTCTACGGCGAGATCGGCGCGGAGGACGTGCTGACCCGGCTGCACTCGGAATGCCTGACCGGCGACGCGTTCGGCTCCCAGCACTGCGAGTGCGGCGATCAGCTGGAGTCCGCGCTGCGGGCGGTGGTCGCGGAGGGCCGTGGCGTCGTCGTCTATCTGCGCGGGCACGAGGGCCGCGGCATCGGACTCCTGGGCAAGCTGCGGGCGATGGCGTTGCAGGCGGAGGGCCTGGACACCGTCGAGGCCAACGTGGCGCTCGGTTTCCCGGTGGACGCCCGCGACTACAAGGTGGCCGCCGACATCCTGCGCGACCTGGGCGTGCGCTCGGTCCGCCTGATGTCGAACAACCCGCGCAAGCGCGAGGCGCTGGTGGACAACGGCATCAGGGTCGCCGAAGAGGTGCCGCTGCTGATCGAACCGTGCGAGAACAACATCACCTACCTGCGCACCAAGCGGGAGCGCCTGGACCACCGGCTGCCCCACCTGGACGCGGTGGCGCACTGGTCCTGAGCGCGCCGCACGCCGCCGCCCCCGCGCGCGGGGACCACGGCACGACGCACGACGGCCCCGGCGCACGACAGGCCTGGTGCACGACAGCCCCGGCCTCGGCAGCGGGCCGGGGCCGTCGCCGGAAGGAGCACCCGCGTGAACACGCATGCCTCGGTCGTGATCATCGGCGGCGGGGTGATGGGCGCCGCCATCGCCTACCACCTGGCCGCCGCCGGCGTCCGCGACGTCCTGCTGCTGGAACGGGACGAGCTCGCCGCGGGATCCACCTCGAAGGCCGCCGGAGGGGTCCGCGCCCAGTTCTCCGACGAGCTGAACATCCAGCTCGGGGCGCGCAGCCTGGAGGCGTTCGGGCGGTTCGGGGAGGAGATCGGTCACGACATCGGGCTGCACCGCGTCGGCTACCTCTTCCTGCTGTCCACCCCGCAGGAGGTCGCCTCCTTCGAGGCCGGCGTGCGGCTGCAGAACGCGCTCGGCGTGCCCAGCCGGATGATCAGCCCGGCCGAGGCCCGCCGTCTCTCCCCGCTGATCCGCACCGACGGGTTACTGGCGGCCGCGTTCTCGCCGGACGACGGTCACTGCACCCCGGAAGCCGTCGTCCACGGGTACGCGGCCGCCGCCCGCCGGTGCGGGGCGCGCGTTCTGCGCCACACCGAGGTCACCGGCATCGAACGGCAGGGCTCCGCGATCACCGGAGTGCGGACCACCCTCGGCCCGATCGCCACGGACACGGTGATCTGCGCGGCCGGCGCCTGGTCCAGGGCCGTCGGCGCGATGGCCGGCGTGGACCTGCCGGTGCAGCCGCTGCGCCGGCAGATCGCGGTCACCGAACCGGTCCCCGGCCTCCCGCCGGACCTCCCCATGACCATCGACTTCACCAGCAGCCTCTACTTCCACGCCGAGGGCCCCGGCCTCCTGGTGGGCATGTCCGACCCGGACGAGCGTCCCGGCTTCGCCACCGACACCCACGACCGGTGGATCCCCCGCCTCGCCGCCGCCATGGAGCGCCGCGCCCCCGCCCTCCTCGACCTGCGCCGCACGGGCGGCTGGGCGGGCCTGTACGAGGTCACCCCGGACCACAACGCCCTGATCGGCGAGGCCTCGACGGTGTCGCGCTTCCTGTACGCGACGGGGTTCTCCGGGCACGGCTTCCTCCAGGGGCCGGCCGTCGGCGAGGTCGTCCGCGACCTGTATCTGGGCCGCGTACCCTTCGTGGACGTCGCCCCCCTGAGCGCCGACCGTTTCGCGGCCGACGCCCCGCGTCCGGAGGTCAACCGCGTATGACCGCACTCCACCTGTGGCTGCGCCACGAGGTCCGCGCCACCGAACGGCGCACCCCGGTCGTCCCCGACGACGCCCGCCGCCTCGTCGAGGCCGGCGTGCGCCTGAGCGTCGAGGACTCCCCGCAGCGCGTCTTCCCGATCCGGGAGTACGAGGCCGTCGGCGCGCGGATCGCCCCCGCCGGCTCATGGACCTCGGCGCCGGCCGACGCCGTCGTCCTCGGCCTCAAGGAACTCCCATACCAGCCAGGTGAACTGACGCACCGGCATGTGTTCTTCGGGCACGCCTACAAGCGGCAGCCCGGGGCCGCCGCCCTGTTGCGCCGGTTCGCCGCGGGAGGCGGCGCGCTGCTCGACCTGGAGTACCTGGTCGACGACGACGGCCGTCGTCTCGCCGCCTTCGGCTACTGGGCGGGCTACCTCGGCGCGGCCCTCGCCGTCCTCCAGCACCGGGGCACGCTGACCGCTCCGCTTCGGCCCACCGGCAAGGACGAGCTGGACGCGACGCTGCGTCAGGCGCCGGACCACGACGAGGAGTTCACCGCCCTCGTCGTCGGGGCCCTCGGGCGCAGCGGCCGGGGCGCGCGGGCCGCGTTCGCCACGGCCGGCGTGGACCCCTCGTGCTGGGACCTGGCGCAGACCCGCGACCTGGACCGGCCCGCCCTGCTCGCGCACGACGTGATGGTCAACTGCGTCCTGGCCACGACCCCCGTGCCGCCGTTCGTCCGCGAACAGGACCTCGACGACCCGGACCGTCGGCTGCGCACCCTGTCCGACGTCACCTGTGACGTGGGCTCGCCGCTCAACGTCCTGCCGGTGTACGACCGCACCACCGAGTGGGCCGACCCCGTGCGCCGTCTGCGCAAGGAGCCCCCGCTGGACCTGATCGCCATCGACAACCTGCCCTCCCTGCTGCCGCGCGAGTCCAGCGTCGATTTCTCGGCGGCCCTCACGCCCCAGCTGCTCGACTTCGGCGCCGGCGGAGCATGGGGCCGCTGCCTGGCCCGGTTCCACGAGGCGAGCCGTGAACACGGCCTGGAGCCCGGGCGGTTCGGGGCGGAAGGGGAGTCCCGCCGTGTCTGACGCCGTGCCCGCCACCGGCGCCGTCCACTGGGTCGGCGCCGGCCTCTCCACGGGCAGCGGCCTGGCCGCCCTGTGTGAGCACAGCGACCGCATACGCCTGTGGCACCGCACGGCGGAACGGGCGGCCGGGGCGCTCGACCGCCTGGGCCTGACCGGACGCGCCGAGCCGCGCGCCTACACCCTGGCCGCGCTCGCCGCCGAGCTGTCCCCGGGGGACGTCGTGGTGTCGATGCTGCCCGCGACCGAGCACGCCCCGCTGCTGGCGGCGTGCGTGGCCGGGCGGGCCCACTTCGCGTGCTCCAGCTATGTCTCCGACTCGGTGCGCGAACAGGCGTCCGCGGCCGCCGCGGCCGGGATCGTCGTCCTCACCGAGGCGGGACTCGACCCGGGCGTGGACCACCTCTTCGCGCACAGTCTCGTCGACCGCGCCCGCAGGGCGGTCGGGGACGACACTCCGGCCTCGTACCGCCTCACGTCGTACTGCGGAGGCGTCCCCGCCGTCCCCGACGACTTCAGGTACCGCTTCAGCTGGGCCCCGCTCGGCGTCCTCAACGCCCTGCGCACGCCCGCGCGTTACGTCGAGGACGGCGTCGAGACCGTCGTCGAACGCCCCTGGGAGGCCACCCGCGGGCACCTCGTCGGCGGCGAGAGGTTCGAGGCGTACCCCAACCGCGACAGCGTCCCCTTCATCGAGCAGTACGCCCTGCCCCGGGCCTGGCGGCCGACCGACTTCGTGCGCGGGACGCTGCGCCTGGACGGCTGGCTGCGGGCCTGGGACGCCGTGTTCGAGGAGCTGAGGACCGGCGACGACGCCCGGATCGCCGCGCTGGCCGGGGAGCTGGCGGCCGCCCACCCGACGACGGCCGCCGATCGCGACCGCGTGGTCCTCGCCGTGTCCCTGGAGGTGCGCGCGGACCGGGGCGGCGACGTCGGCGACGGCGGCTCGTGGTCCGGCCGTTACCTGCTGGACGTGGAGGGCGACGCGGACGAGAGCGCGATGGCCCGCTGCGTCTCCCGCCCGCTGGCGCTCGGCGTCCGGCACATCCTGAACGGCTCCCTGCCGCCGGGGCTGTGCAGGGCGGCCGGGACGGCGGGCCGCTCCGAACGGTGGCTGGACGAACTGCGCGCCGACGGACTGGACTTCGCGGTACGCGTCGGGGACTGACGGAGCACGCGAGGTCCGGCGGCGGCCGGCGGGGCGGCTGCCGCCGGACTCCGGGCGCGGGGACGTCCCGTGCGGGCGGCGCCGCTGCGGCGGTCCCGGGGCGTCAGCCCGTGACCGCCTCGTGGACCAGTCGCTTGAGGTCGGGGTAGAGCTTCAGCGACTTCCGCGGTCGCAGCTGGGTCAGGAACTGGACGGACACGTCATGGGCCGGGTCGACCCAGAAGGTCGTGGTGGCGACGCCGCTCCAGCCGTAGGTGCCGAGCCCGGAAGGGGCCTGGGTGCGGTTCGGGTCGACGACCACGGAGACCCCGAGCCCGAAGCCGACGCCGTCGTTGCCCGGCTCGTCGTGGGCCGGACGGCTGCCGAAGGCCCGCAGGTCGGCGCCGCCGGGGAGGTGGTTGCGGGTCATCAGGTCGACCGTCGCGGGCGCGAGCAGGCGCACGCCGTCGAGCTCGCCGCGCCGCCGCAGCAGCTCGCTGAACCGGTGGACGTCGTAGGCGGTCGCCACCATGCCGCCGCTGCCCGACAGGAACCTGGGGCGGCCGGACAGGGGCAGACCCGGGATCGGCTCGATGCCGCCGCCGTCGGCGTCCCCGTACAACTCCGCCAGGCGGCCCGCCTGTTCGGCGGTGACCTGGAAACCGGCGTCGGGCATCCCCAGCGGGCGGAAGATCCGCTCGGCGAGGAACTCGTCCAGCGGCCGCCCGGAGACCACCTCGATGACCCGGCCCAGGACGTTCGTGGCCACCGAGTAGTTCCACTGGGTGCCCGGCTCGAACTGCAGCGGCAGCCGCGCGTAGGCCTCCACGGTGGCCGCGAGGTCCGAGCCCGGCAGCACCGCCGAGTCCAGTCCGGCCTCGCGGTAGAGGGCGTCGACCGGGTGACAGTGGTAGAACGCGAAGGTCAGGCCCGCGGTGTGGGTCATCAGATGCCGCACCAGCAGGGGCTGCTCGACGGGGCGGGTGGACAGGCCGGAGCCCGAACCGCCGGTGTACACGCGCTGGTCGGCGAAGGCCGGCAGATGGTCGGCGACGGGGTCGTCGAGCCCCAGCCGGCCTTCCTCCATCAGTATCAGCGCGGCGACCGAGGTCACCGGCTTGGTCATGGAGTAGATCCGGTACAGGGTGTCGGCCTCGACGGGCAGCCCGGCGGCGATGTCGCGGTGACCGTGCGTGGCGAGGTGCGCGACCCGGCCGCCGCGCGAGACGGCCAAGAGGAACCCGGGCAGACGCCCTTCGTCGACACGGTGGGCGAGGTGCTGGTCGAGGCGGTCCAGCGCCTTCGCGTCCAGCCCGGCCTCGCTCGGGTCGACCTCTTGTCGCAGCAGTGCCATCGTTCTCCTCCGGTGCGTTCGTTCAAGGCGCGGTCCCGGCCTACCCGCCGGGACGGCCTCCGACCTCATCGTCGCGCAGGGAACGCGCGTGCGGACCCCTTTCGGCACCGTGATCCTTGTGCGTTGCGTCGCTTCCCTCAGCCGGGTGACCAGCGGGGCAGCCGGTCGGGCGGGGGAGGGGGCGCTCGGTGGGAGCGGGGCGTGAACGGCTCGGCAGCGCCCGGCAGAGCGCCGGAGCGGCCGCGGTCGCGCACGCCAGCGCCAGCAAGGGGGAGCGCGGTGCGCCGAGGTCCATGAGCACGGTCGCCGTCGCGACGCCGAGCGCCGGTCCGACGTTCATCGCCGTCTGCTGCAGCCCGCCCGCCACCCCGGCCGACTCTGCGGTCGCCTCGCGTACGACGACATGGGTCGCCGCCACCATCGTGGCCCCGAATCCGCCGCCCACCAGGGCGAATCCGGCGCAGAAGACGGCCGGAGCGGAAGCGCCGGCGAGGACGAGGAGGCCGACGGCCAGGGCGGTCGTCGCCCCCGTGAGCGTGGCGCGCGCGCCGGCCCGGCGCAGCAGGACCGCGGCGGCGGGGGCGGCCCCCACCAGGAACACGGCCAGCGGAAGGCTGAGCAGGGCGCTGTGCAGCGGGGTGAGGCCCAGGCCGTCCTGCAGGAGGTAGACACAGGCGAAGACGGCGCCGTTCAGGGCCGCCGACGCGATGACGAGCACCCCGAGGGCCGCGCCGGCCGCGCGCGAGCCGGCGTTCCCCCGGCCGGAGCGCCCGAGCGCCGTCGGCGGCAGCAGGGGCGCCGGGCTGCGTCGCTCGTGCCGGACGAAGGCGGCGCCGGCGAGCAGCGCGACCGGCGCCGACCACGTCAAGCCGGGGAGGGTGACCAGGGTGTGGACCAGACAGGCGAGCGCCACCGCGAGGAGCAGGGCGCCGGGCAGGTCCAGCGGTCCGTCGGCGGACGGCCGGGTCTCCTCCCGGGAGGCGAGAGCGAGCGCCCCCAACAGCAGTGCGGGCGCGACGGCGACCAGGAACACCGAACGCCAGCCGAACTGCGTGGTCAGCGCCCCGCCGACCACGGGTCCGACGGCCGCCGCGACCCCGATGGCGGCCGTGCGCACGGCGATCGGCGTGCGCAGCCGGTCCGGCGGGAACGAGGCCCGCAGCATGCCCAGCGTGGCCGGCTGCGACAGCGCCCCGAACACGCCCTGCACGACCCGCAGCCCGATCACCCAGCCCACGCCCGGCGCCACGGCGAGGGCCGCCGAGACGACCCCGAAACCGAGCATGCCGACGGCGAAGACGCGGCGGTGTCCGTGCCGGTCGCCGAGCCGCCCGGCGAACACCAGCAGACTCGCGACCGCGACCAGATAGCCGGTGCCGGTCCACTGGGCCTGGGCCAGCGAGGCGTGCAGATCGCGTTGCAGAGCGGGCCGGGCGACGGTGAGCACGGTGCCGTCCAGGGCGACGATCACCGCGCCGGCCACGCTGCTCGCCAGCGTCAGGGAACGGTTCACCGGCCCGCCTCGGGACCCAGGTGCGCGTCCAGAGCCGTGCGCAGAAGCGGTGCGAAGTCGTCGGTCCCGGTGGCGAGTTGGAGGCTGCCCCAGCGCCACAGCTGCGCGATGCCGTGCAGGTTCGCCCACAGCGCGGCCGCGACGGCACGGGCGTCGGCGTCCGGGCGGACGCGGCCGACGAGCTCCACCAGGACGCCGAACAGCGGCAGGCTGGTGTCGCGCAGTCGCAGGTGACCGCTCTCCAGCAGGTCGTGGCGGAACATCAACTCGTACATCCCGGGGTTCTCCAGCGCGAACTGCAGGTAGCCGCCGCTGAGTTCGGCGAGCCGCCCGCGTGGGTCCGCGTCCTCGTCGCCCGGGGCCGGTCTCACGCGCGCGGCGAGGTCGGTGAAGCCGCGGTGCGCGATGGCCGACAGCAGGTCCAGGTGGGTGGGGAAGTAGCGGCGGGGCGCTCCG
Organism: Streptomyces rishiriensis; assembly: GCF_003112535.1. GTDB lineage: Bacteria > Actinomycetota > Actinomycetes > Streptomycetales > Streptomycetaceae > Streptomyces > Streptomyces rishiriensis. Next base: position 72,212 of record NZ_BEWA01000017.1, read on the forward strand.
TGAGAGACGCCCGCCCGCCGCGCGATCTCGCGCAGGGTCAGCGCGCCGGCGCCCTCCCGGGACACCAGGTCCACGCCGACGTCGACCAGTCGGGTGCGCAGACCGGCGTCGGAGGCGGTGCGGCCGGACGCCTCGGGCGTCGGCTCGGGATCGGGCGTGGGCGCCTTCATGGACCCTGTCTACCAGGGTGCGGTAGACAGTGTCTACCTCTCCGGTCGTCGAGCGGCGGAGCGCTGCGGCGGCAAGGCGTCCCGGCGGACCGGGGCGCCTTCGGCACGAGTTCTGCGGCGTTCCCGATGGCGTGCGCGAGGGCCGTCGGGTCCTGCGCCCCCGGTCGCACGAGGGTGGGTCCGCGGGCGCGGGGCCGACGGCCGATGCCACGACGGGCTCCCGCTGTCTAGGCTGCGGGAGCAGTCCGCCGTCCCTGTGAGGAGAAGTCGCCATGCCCGTCAACGGCCGTAGTCACATCCGGGTCGCCCGGCCCTCGCGCGACCTGGCCGCGGCGGAACGGTTCTGGAGGGAGGGCCTCGGGCTGAGCGTGCTGTGGCGGGCGGAGGGGGGCACACGGCCCGGTGAGCACGATCTGCTGATGCTCGGCTGGCCGGACGCCGACTGGCACCTGGAACTCGTCCATGAGCCGAGCCGTCCCGTGGAGCCCCGCCCGACGGAGGAGGACCTCTTGGTGATCTACGTCGACGGCCCGGTCCCCGACGACCTGGTGGCCCGGCTGGAGCGCGGCGGGGGCGTACGGGTGGCGTCGCCCAATCCCTACTGGAACGAGTGGGGCGTGACCGTCGAGGATCCGGACGGATACCGGCTGGTGCTGTGCCGGCGCGGCTGGTCGAACGCCTGACGTAACGCCTGACGCCCCTGGATGACGCGCGGTCCGGCGGGCCCGGGTCTCCCGCACCGCCGTCGGGCACGCCCTGCGGCGGATGCGCCGGGATCCCGGAGCCGCAAGGGCGTCCGGGATCCCGGACGAGGGCGGGCCCGAAGGCCCGCGCGGGCCGGGAGGCTCGCTCGGGCCCGGGGTCCGCGCCTCGGTCGTGCGCTCAGGCCGTCACCGCCTCCGGCCGGGCGGTCTCCCGCAGGTCGCGCTCGCCGAGCTGCTCCGTGGGGATCCTGGCCGTCTCCCGGGCCGACAGGGCCGCGATCACCGGAGGCACGCACAGCGCCGCCGTGAAGAAGGCCACCGAGGACCAGTCGTCGCCGTTTGGGCCCGCGAGCTGTGCGGCGAAGGTGACCGCGAACCCGGCCACCGCGAAGCCGACCTGGGTGCCGATCGCCATGCCGGACAGCCGGACGCGGGTGGCGAACATCTCGCCGTAGAAGGAAGGCCACACGCCGTTGGCGGCGCTGTAGACCACGCCGAAGGCGAGGACGCCCAGGACCAGGATCAGCGGGTAGGAGCCGGTGGAGATCGCCCACAGGTAGGCGAACATCATGACCGCGCTGCCGGCCGCCCCGACCAGGTACACCGGACGGCGGCCGATGCGGTCGGAGAGCGTGGCCCACGCCGGGATGGCCGCCAGCGCGACCAGGTTGGCCAGCGCGCCCACCCAGAGCATGGAGGAGCGGCTCATCCCGACCGAGTCGCCGGTGGCGTAGGCCAGCGCCCACACGGTGAAGATGGTGCTGACCGAGGCGACGAGCGCGCCCGCGATCACCCGCAGCACGTCCGCCCAGTGTTCCCGCAGCAGCACCGCCAGGGGCAGCCTGAGGACCTCGCCGCCGGCCTGCTGTGCCGTGAAGGCGGGGGTCTCCTCCAGTTTGCGGCGGATGACGTAGCCGGCGACGGCGACCGCGATGCTCAGCCAGAAGGGCACCCGCCAGCCCCAGGACAGCAGTTGCTTCTCGGGAAGGGCCGCGATGGGGATGAAGACGAGCGTGGCGAGGAGCTGGCCGCCCTGGGTGCCGCTGAGCGTGAAACTGCTGAAGAACCCGCGCCGGTCGGACGGCGCGTGTTCGAGGGTCATGGAGTTGGCGCTGGCCTGCTCGCCGGCCGCGGAGACTCCCTGCAGGACACGGCACAGCACCAGCAGCACGGGGGCGAGCGAGCCGACCTGGGCGCGGCTGGGCAGGCAGCCGATGAGGAACGTCGACAGGCCCATCAGCAGGAGCGTGAAGACCATGATCTTCTTGCGGCCGACGCGGTCGCCGAAGTGCCCGAGGAAGAGAGCGCCCACGGGACGGGCGGCGTAGGCGACGCCGAACGTCGCCAGGGAGAGCAGCGTCGCGGTGGCCGGGTCGGACTCGTCGAAGAAGACCTTCGGGAAGATCAGGGCCGCGGCGCTGCCGTAGATGAAGAAGTCGTAGTACTCGAGGGCACTGCCGATCCAGGCCGCAGTGGCGGCTTTCTTCGGCTGGCCGGGGGGTGCGGCGGGGACGGACACGGCGTGCTCCTTCGAGGGGACTCCAACGTAGGTGGAGTGGGGCAAGGGGAGAAGGGCCGGTTCCCTGGGGTGCGGGGCGGCTGCGCCGGGTGCGTGCCCGGCTAATTAACCCACTGGGTAGTTAGTAGCGGATGGCTAGGGATGTTGCGCTGATGTTTCTCCGCTGTCAATAGGTCCTGCGGATTCCCACGGGCGCATCCGGGAACCGCCCGCGGCCGGACCGCCGGACAGTCGATCCGCCGGCGGGCGCCGGGCGAGGGGCCGGTCCGCGGACCGGACCGGCCCGGCCCGGAGGGTCAGTCCGTCGCGCGCTCCGCCGTCAGATAGGCGATGACCATGTCGCCGAGCATGGCGCGGTAGCGCTCGCGTTGGGCGGGATCGACCAGGTCGCGGCCGAACAGGGCGCCGAAGGTGTGCCGGTTGGCCACCCGGAAGAAGCAGAACGAGCTGATCATCGCGTGCAGGTCGACGGCGTCCACCTCGGCCGTGAACAGGCCGGACTCCTGCCCGGACGCCAGGATGCGGCGGATCACGTCGAGCGCGGGGGACCCGATCCGCCCGAGCTTCTCCGAGGCGGCGATGTGCTCGGCCTCGTGGATGTTCTCGATGCTCACCAGGCGGATGAAGTCCGGGTGCTGCTCGTGGTGGTCGAAGGTCAGCTCCGCCAGCCGGCGGATGGCCGCGACCGGGTCGAGGTGCTCGACGTCGAGCTGCTGCTCCGCGTCGCGGATCACGCCGTAGGCCCGCTCCAGCACGGCGGTGAACAGCTGGTCCTTGCCGCCGAAGTAGTAGTAGATCATCCGCTTCGTGGTGCTGGTGCGGGCGGCGATGTCGTCCACCCTGGCCCCGGCGTAACCGGCCCGGGCGAACTCCTGGGTCGCCACGTCGAGGATCTCGGCCCTGGTCCGGGCCGCGTCGCGGGTGCGCCCGTTGCCGTGGGGTCGTGCCGGTTCGTCGACGCTGGTCATCGGGTTCCTTCGGGCGGCGCGGGTGCTGTGCCGAGATTCTAGAAGCCCGCCCGGGGCCCCCGGGGTGAGAGGGCTTCCCCTGAGCCGCTCCCCGGTGTTATGACTAACTCACCAGTTCGTACATTAGTCGGTCGATCAGGAGGTCCCTCGTGGCCGTCGTCTCGCAGGACTCGTATCTCGTCGCGCTGATCGGTTCCGGCATCGGCCCGTCGCTCAGCCCGGCCCTGCACGAGCGGGAGGCCGACCGCCAGGGGCTGCGCTGCCTGTACCGCCTCATCGACATCGACGTGCTCGGCGTCGGTCCGCAGTCCGTGGGCGATCTGGTGCGCGCCGCTCGTGACCTCGGCTTCGACGGACTCAACATCACGCACCCCTGCAAGCAGCTGGTCGTCGAGCACCTCGACGCGCTGTCTCCGCAGGCCGAGGCGCTCGGCGCGGTCAACACCGTCGTCTTCGAGGACGGCCGGGCCGTCGGCCACAACACGGACGTGACCGGATTCGCCGCGTCCTTCGCCCGCGGCCTGCCGGACGTCCCGTCGGAGCAGGTGGTGCAGCTGGGCGCGGGCGGCGCCGGGGCGGCCGTCGCGCACGCCATGCTCACCCTGGGCGCCGGGCGGGTCACGGTCGTGGACGCGCTGCCCGAGCGCGCCGCGGAGCTCGCCGGCTCCCTCAACCGCCACTTCGGACCCGGCCGGGCCGCGGCCGCCGCCCCGGACCGACTGGCCGCCCTGCTCGCGTCGGCCGACGGCGTGGTCCACGCCACCCCCACGGGTATGGCCGCCCACCCCGGCCTGCCCTTCCCCGCCGGACTGCTGCGCCCCGGCCTGTGGGTCGCCGAGGTGGTCTACCGTCCCCTGGAGACCGAACTGGTGCGCACCGCCCGCGCGGTGGGCTGTGCCACTCTGGACGGCGGCGGCATGGCCGTCTTCCAGGCCGTGGACGCCTTCCGTCTGTTCACCGGCCGTGAGCCCGACAGCGCCGCCATGCTGGCCGACTTCGCGGAGCTGGCCCGTGGCGCGGAGACGGCCCGTGGCGCGGAGCGCTCGGCGGGCCACGCCGTATGACCGTCGCGGGCCGTACACGGCCGGCCGCGTGCGGGCGGCGCGCCCGCACGATGCCACGCCCCGCGCCCCGCACGGGACGCGGCACAGCCCCCGAAGGAGCATGACCGTGCGTACGTCCATAGCCACCGTCTCGCTCAGCGGAACCCTCACCGAGAAGCTCACGGCCGCCGCCCGGGCCGGTTTCGACGGCGTCGAGATCTTCGAGAACGACCTGCTCGCGAGCCCTCTCGAACCGGCGGAGATCCGCGCGCGCTGCGCCGACCTCGGCCTCACCGTCGACCTGTACCAGCCGATGCGCGACGTCGAGGCCGTGCCCGCGGAGGAGTTCGCCCGGACCCTGCGCCGCGCCCGGCACAAGTTCGCGCTGATGGAGGGACTCGGCGCCGACACCGTCCTCGTCTGCTCCAGCGTCTCCCCCCTCGCCCGCGACGACGACGAGCTCGCCGCCGCGCAGCTGAGCCGGCTGGCCGACCTGGCGCAGGACTTCGGCGTCCGCGTCGCCTACGAGGCGCTCGCCTGGGGACGGCATGTCAGCACCTACGACCATGCCTGGCGCATCGTCGAGACGGCGGCTCACCCCGCGCTCGGCACCTGCCTGGACAGCTTCCACATCCTGTCCCGGACCTCCGGTCCGAAGGACCTCGACGGCATCGGGGACATCCCCGGCGAGAAGATCTTCTTCCTCCAGCTGGCCGACGCCCCGCTGCTCGGCATGGACGTGCTGCAGTGGAGCCGCCACCACCGTTGCTTCCCCGGGCAGGGCGGGTTCGACGTCGCCGGCCTGGTCGGACGCGTGCTGCGCACCGGGTACGACGGCCCGCTCTCCCTGGAGGTCTTCAACGACGTCTTCCGGCAGGCCGAGGCCGGCCCGACCGCCGTGGACGCCCGTCGCTCCCTGCTGCTCCTCCAGGAGGAGGTCGGCGTCGAGGTCCTGCCCCCGCCCGTGACCCCCTCCGCGGTGGCCTTCGCCGAGCTGGTCACCCAGGACGCCGACCCCGTCGCCGCCCTGCTCGGCGCCCTGGGCTTCGCCCGCACCGCCCGCCATCGGGGCAAACCGGTCGACCTGTGGGAGCAGGGCCGGGCCCGGATCCTGGTCAACACCGGTGCGGCCGCCCTCCCGCACTCCCGGCTCCACTCGCGCGGCGGGAGCCCCGCCGACGGCACGGCTCTCGCCGCGATCGGCCTGGAGTCACCGGACCCGGCCGCTGCCGCCCGACGCGCGGAGGCGCTGCTCGCCCCGGTCCTGCCGCGCCGCCGCGCCGAAGGGGACGCCCCGCTGGACGCCGTCGCCGCCCCCGACGGCACGGAACTCTTCCTGTGCGCGACGCGGCGCCCCGGGCTGCCCGACTGGCGGGCCGACTTCGAGGACGCGCCGCACGCGCCCGCCGCGGCCGGCGACTTCCGCATCGACCACGTGGCCCTGACCCAGCCCTGGCACCAGTTCGACGAGGCCGTCCTCTTCCATCGAGGCGTCCTCGGCCTCGACGCCCAGGAGAGCGTCGACGTGGCCGACCCCTACGGGCTGCTGCGCAGCCGCGCCGTCGCCAACGCCGACGGCAGCGTCCGGTTCCCGCTCACCGTCGGAGCAGCCCCCGGCGACGACACCGCGCACGCCCGGCACATAGCGCTGGCCACCGACGACGTGGTCGCCGCGGTCCGCCGTCTCGTCGCGGCCGGCGGCCGCCCGCTGCCCATCCCCGCGAACTACTACGACGACCTCGCCGCCCGCTTCGAGTTCGCCGACGGCGAGCTGGAGACCTACCGCGAGCTGGGCATCCTGTACGACCGGGACGCCCACGGCGTCTTCCGGCACTGCTACACGCGCACCGTCGGCCGCGTCTTCTTCGAACTGGTCCAGCGCGACGGCGGTTACCAGGGCTACGGCGCGGCGAACGCCCCGGTGCGGCTGGCGGCCCAGCACGCCGTCCGCCGTCCTACTGGCGGCTGACCGTCCTGGTGACGCCGGCGACGACCGTGGAGGCCAGGATCCAGCCGGTGACGATGAGGACGTACGACAGGGTCTGGTACCAGCCGGTCGGCGCGAACGCGCTCTCCTGCCCGAAGGAGATCACCGGCAGCAGCAGGTCGAGGGTGTAGAAGACGGGGCTGAAGTGGGGGGCCTCGCCCGCCTTCAACGGCGGCGGGTGGTGCCCTGCGTAGGCGATCGACCCGGCGGCCAGCAGGGACAGCAGCCAGCCGGCCGCGCGCAGCGGGCGGAACCCGTAGCCCACGGCCGCGTCCTGAAGGTGGCCCCACAGCCGCCCGTACCAGGGGAGCGTCCCGCGGTGACGGCGCTGTTTGGCGAGCTGCACCAGCCGGGCGGCCCGGTCGTCGCCGGTGGTGCGATAGGCGGCGGTGAGCTGTTCGTAGGCGTGCGGGTCGAACGCGCCGTCGTCGCGCTCCAGCATCGGCAGCCGGCGCTCGGCGGGCTCGTGCGGGGTGAGGAAGGTGTAGGTGAGATCCAGCAGCCGCACCTGGTCGGGCAGCTTCTCGGGCGCCAGGTGGAGCTGGCCCACCTCGGCGCGCCGCAGATTGAGCCGGCCCTCGATCGGCGGGCCCTCGCGCAGCCAGAGCTCGCCCACGACGCAGCTGCTCAACCGCAGGGCGGTGCCACCCGGGTTGGACAGGGAGGTGTGCAGCAGATCCACCCGGCCGGGGACGCGTGAGCCGCGCAGGTCGATGCGGCCCTCGGCGCGCATCCGCCGGGCCAGCAGATTGGCGCCGACGTCGAGGGCCTCCGCCTGCAGGACGAAGCCGCCGGGGTTGCTCAGTTCGGCGTCGTCCAGATCGATCGAGCCGGCCACGCAGGCGCCGTCGAGCCGGATCGGTCCGCGGGTGCGCAGACCTCGCGCGCACACGTCGTCGTCGACGGAGAGCTGGTGGAGCGCGAGCACCGGCTGTGCGGGGTCGTCAGCGGTGATCTCGGCCCGGTCCACGAACAGGGCTCCGGAGATCTGGGCGCCGCCGAGCTGCACCGGGCCGTCGATCCGGCAGCGCGTCAGCCGCAGGCTGCCGTCGATCCGGCTGCGCGCCGCCGCGAGGCCGGGCAGGGCGCAGTCGCGCAGGTTCAGGTAGTTCAGGTGGGCGCCGGCCAGTCGCGGCACGGCGTCGAAGCGGCAGTGGTTGAGGCGGACGACGCTGCCGACGACCGCGTACCGCAGATCCAACTGCCCGGTGATCCGGGCCCCCATGACCTTGAGGGCCGCCACCTCGCCCGGTTCGCGCGGTCCGTTGAGGAGCAGCGCACGCAACACGGCGGCCCGCACGGCCGGTTCGGGCCCGCGGTCGGGGCCCGGCGTGCCTTCGGAGCCGTCGCGGAAGTCCACGGACGTTCCCGTGGCGAAGGCCCGCCAGACTCGTCGTTCGGCCGGTGTCAGATCGTCGATCTCCATCAGCCGCGACTCTGGCGGGCCTCTCCGAGCGGTGTCAACAGGCTAGGCCCGTACGTTCCATTCGGCGATCACGGGCCGCTCGTGCTCCGTCGACAGCCGGCTGACCGTGCCGGTGGCCAGTTGGAACAACCGGCCCTCGGCGGGGGGCAGTCCGAGCCGACGGGCCGTCAGCACCCGGAGGAAGTGCGAGTGGGCGACGAGGACGACGTCGCCCTCGTCGAGCGCCGGGGCCACCCGGGCCAGCACCCGGTCGGCGCGCCGGCCGATCTGTTCGGGCGACTCGCCGGGACGGCCCTGCGGGCCCGGCGGCACACCGTGTGTCCACAGGTCCCAGTCGGGACGGGTGCGGTGGATGTCGACGGTGGTGACGCCCTCGTAGCCGCCGTAGTCCCACTCGTGCAGGTCGGGTTCGACGGAGATCCCGGCGACGCCGGCGAGTTCGGCGGTGCGTATCGCCCGGTGCAGCGGGCTGGTCAGGGCGAGTGCGAAGGTCCGGCCCGAGAGGAGCGCGGCGAGGGACTTGGCCTGTTCCTCGCCGTGAGCGGTGAGGGGCAGGTCGGTGAAGCTGGTGTGCTGTCCCGACCTGCTCCACTCCGTCTCCCCGTGGCGGACCAGCAGAAGATCCCCCACGGCCGGCGCCTACTTCTTCGCCGATTCGACGGCGTGGCCGCCGAACTGGTTGCGCAGCGCCGCGATCATCTTCATCTGCGGCGAGTCGTCCTGGCGGGAGGCGAACCGCGCGAAGAGGGACGCGGTGATGGCCGGCAGCGGCACGGCGTTGTCGATGGCCGCCTCCACCGTCCACCGTCCCTCGCCGGAGTCCTCGGCGTAGCCGCGCAGCTTGTCCAGGTGGGTGTCCTCGTCGAGGGCGTTGACCGCGAGGTCCAGCAGCCAGGACCGGATGACGGTGCCCTCCTGCCAGGACCGGAAGACCTCGCGGACGTTGTCCACGGAGTCGATCTTCTCCAGCAGCTCCCAGCCCTCGGCGTACGCCTGCATCATGGCGTACTCGATGCCGTTGTGGACCATCTTGGAGAAGTGCCCGGCGCCGACCTTGCCGGCGTGGACGTAGCCGTAGGGGCCCTCCGGCTTGAGCGCGTCGAAGATCGGCTGCAGCCGGTCGACGTGCTCCTTCTCGCCGCCGACCATCAGCGCGTAGCCGTTCTTGAGGCCCCACACGCCGCCGGAGACGCCGGCGTCGACGAAGCCGATTCCCTTGGCGCCCAGTTCCGCGGCGTGCTTCTCGTCGTCCGTCCAGCGGGAGTTGCCGCCGTCCACCACCGTGTCGCCGGCCTCCAGCAGACCGCCGAGCTCGTCGACGACGGACTGCGTCGCCGCGCCGGCGGGGACCATCACCCAGACGGTGCGGGGCGCCTGGAGCTGCTCGACCAGTTCGGCGAGGTCCTTGACGTCGGAGAGTTCGGGGTTGCGGTCGTAGCCGACGACGGTGTGGCCGGCGCGGCGGATGCGCTCGCGCATGTTGCCGCCCATCTTGCCGAGACCGATCAGACCCAGCTGCATCGATGTCATGTCAGTTCACTACTTCCTGAGTTCACGGTAGGCGGCGACGAGTGCGGCGGTGGAGGGATCGAGGCCGGGCACCTCGGCGCCCTCGGCGAGCGCCGGCTCGACGCGCTTGGCGAGGACCTTGCCGAGCTCCACGCCCCACTGGTCGAAGGAGTCGATGTTCCACACCGCGCCCTGCACGAACACCTTGTGCTCGTAGAGGGCGATGAGCTGGCCGAGGACCGAGGGGGTCAGTTCGCGGGCCAGGATCGTGGTGGTGGGGCGGTTGCCCAGGAAGGTACGGTGCGGCACCTGCTCCTCGGGCACGCCTTCCGCGCGCACCTCCTCGGCGGTCTTGCCGAAGGCCAGCGCCTGGCCCTGCGCGAAGAGATTGGCCATCAACAGGTCGTGCTGGGAAGCCAGTTCACCGCTCAGCTCGGCCGCCGGGCGCGCGAACCCGATCAGGTCGGCAGGGATCAGCCGGGTGCCCTGGTGGATCAACTGGTAGTAGGCGTGCTGCCCGTTGGTGCCGGGCGTGCCCCACACCACCGGTCCGGTCGACCACTGGACACGGTCGCCGGCGCGGTCCACCGACTTGCCGTTGGACTCCATGTCCAGCTGCTGCAGGTAAGCGGTGAACTTCGACAGATAGTGGCTGTACGGCAGCACCGCATGCGTCTCGGCGCCGAAGAAGTTGCTGTACCAGATGCCCAGCAGGCCCAGGATCAGCGGGGCGTTGTCCTCGGCCGGGGCGGTGCGGAAGTGCTCGTCGACGACACGGAAGCCGTCGAGCAGCTCCCGGAAGCGGTCCGGGCCGATGGCGATCATCAGGGAGAGGCCGATGGCCGAGTCGAAGGAGTAGCGGCCGCCGACCCAGTCCCAGAACCCGAACATGTTGTCCGGGTCGATGCCGAACTCCTCCACCTTGCCGGCGTTCGTGGACAGCGCCACGAAGTGCCGGGCGACCGCCTTCGCCTCGCCGCCGAGCCCGGCCAGCAGCCAGGAGCGCGCGGAGGTCGCGTTGGTGATGGTCTCGACCGTGGTGAAGGTCTTGGACGCGACGATGAACAGCGTCTCGGCGGGGTCCAGGTCACGCAGGGCCTCGTGCAGATCGGCGCCGTCCACGTTCGACACGAAGCGCAGCGTCAACTCCCGCGCCGCGAAGGTGCGCAGGGCCTCGTACGCCATCGCGGGGCCGAGGTCGGAGCCGCCGATGCCGATGTTGACGACGTTGCGGATGCGCCTGCCGGTGTGGCCGGTCCATTCGCCGGAGCGGACCCGGTCCGCGAAGTCGCTCATCCGGTCCAGCACCGCGTGCACCTCGGGCACGACGTTCTCGCCGTCGACCTCGATCACCGCGTCGCGCGGCGCGCGCAGGGCGGTGTGCAGCACGGCCCGGTCCTCGGTGACGTTGATCTTCTCGCCGCGGAACATGGCGTCGCGCAGCCCGAACACGTCCGTGGCGGAGGCGAGTTCGCGCAGCAGGGCGAGGGTCTCGTCGGTGATCAGGTGCTTGGAGTAGTCGATGCGCAGGTCGCCGACCCGCACGACGTACCGCTCGGCGCGGGAGGGGTCCGCGGCGAACAGCTCACGCAGCTGGGGGCGCTGGAGAGGCGGCGCGGCGCGGTGCTCCTCCAGGGCCGTCCACTCGGGCCGGGCGGTGAGCTTGGGGGTGTCAGACATGAGAGGGGGTCTCCTTGGTGGCCTCGCCCCGCAGGGCGACGGCGTACATCTCGTCCGCGTCGAGGCGCCTGAGCTCCTCGGCGATGAGTTCGGAGGTGGTGCGGACCTTCAGCGCGAGGGTGCGCGGGGGCTGGCCCGGCAGGGAGAGCGTGGCCAGCGGTCCCTCGGGGCGGTCGATGACGATGTCGCCGTCCGCGGTGCCCAGGCGCACGGCCGTGACGACCGGCCCGTCGGTGACGACGCGGTCGATCGTGACCTTCAGCCGCGCCTCCAGCCAGCGGGCCAGCAGCTCGGCGGCGGGGTTGTCGGCCTCGGCCTCCACCGCGCCCGAGACGATCGGCACCCGGGCCTGGTCCAGCGCCGCCGCCAGCATCGAGCGCCACGGGGTCAGCCGGGTCCAGGCGAGGTCGGTGTCGCCGGGGGCGTAGGTGCGGATCCGGGCGTCCAGGGTCGCCAGCGGGTTCTCGACCGCGTACAGGTCGGTGATCCTGCGCTGCGCGAGCGCGCCCAGCGGGTCCTTGGCGGGGTTGGCCGGCGCGTCCACCGGCCACCACACGACGACGGGCGCGTCCGGCAGCAGCAGCGGCAGGACGACGGAGTCGGCGTGGTCGGACACCTCGCCGTACGTCCGCAGGACGACCGTCTCGCCGGTGCCCGCGTCGGCGCCCACCCGCACCTCCGCGTCGAGGTGGGAGTTGGTGCGGTCGCGCGGGCTGCGGGCATGCCGCTTGATGACGACCAGGGTGCGCGAGGGGTGCTCGTGCGAGGCCTCCTCGGCCGCCTTGATCGAGTCGTAGGCGTTCTCCTCGTCCGTGACGATGACCATCGTCAGAACCATGCCCACGGCCGGTGTGCCGATCGCGCGGCGACCCTTCACCAGCGCCTTGTTGATCTTGCTTGCAGTGGTGTCGGTCAGGTCGATCTTCATGGCCTGCGCCAGCTCCGTCCGTCTCGTGCGAGCATCTCGTCGGCTTCCTCGGGTCCCCAGCTGCCCGAGGGGTACTGCGCGGGCCTGCCGTGCCGTGCCCAGTACTCCTCGATCGGGTCGAGGATCCTCCAGGACTCTTCCACTTCCTGGTGGCGCGGGAACAGGTTGGCGTCGCCGAGCAGCACGTCCAGGATGAGCCGCTCGTACGCCTCCGGGCTGGACTCGGTGAAGGACTCGCCGTAGGCGAAGTCCATCGTGACGTCCCGGATCTCCATCGACGTGCCGGGGACCTTGGAGCCGAAGCGGACCGTGATGCCCTCGTCCGGCTGGACGCGGATGACGATCGCGTTGGCGCCGAGCTCCTCGGTGGCGGTGGAGTCGAAGGGGGAGTGCGGCGCCCGCTGGAAGACCACCGCGATCTCGGTGACCCGGCGGCCGAGCCGCTTGCCGGTGCGCAGGTAGAACGGGACGCCCGCCCAGCGGCGGTTGTCCACGCCCAGCTTGACGGCGGCGAACGTGTCCGTCGTGGAGGCCGGGTCGATGCCGTCCTCCTCCAGGTAGCCGCGCACCTTCTCGCCGCCCTGCCAGGCGGCCGCGTACTGGGCCCGCACGGTGTGCCGGCCCAGGTCCTCCGGCAGCTTGACCGCCTTGAGCACCTTGAGCTTCTCGGTGAGCAGCGAGGCCGCGTCGAAGGAGGCGGGCTCCTCCATCGCGGTGAGCGCCATCAGCTGCAGCAGGTGGTTCTGGATGACGTCACGGGCCGAGCCGATGCCGTCGTAGTAGCCGGCCCGCCCGCCGATGCCGATGTCCTCGGCCATCGTGATCTGGATGTGGTCGACGTACGACCGGTTCCAGATCGGTTCGAACATGGTGTTGGCGAAGCGCAGCGCCAGGATGTTCTGGACGGTCTCCTTGCCGAGGTAGTGGTCGATGCGGAAGACCTGGTCCGGTTCGAACACGTCGTGCACGACGGCGTTCAGCTTCTGGGCGCTGGCCAGGTCGTGGCCGAAGGGCTTCTCGATGACCGCCCGCCGCCAGGAACCCTTGCGCGCCTTCGCCAGCCCGTGCTTCTTGAGCTGCTCGACCACCTTGGGGAAGAACTTCGGCGGCACGGACAGGTAGAAGGCGAAGTTGCCGCCCGTGCCGCGGGAGGAGTCCAGCTCCTCCACGGCGGTCTTGAGCTGCTTGAACGCGGTGTCGTCGTCGAAGTCGCCGGGGACGAACCGCATGCCCTCGGCGAGCTGCTGCCAGACCTCCTCGCGGAACGGGGTCCGGGAGTGCTCGCGGACCGCGTCATGGACGACCTGGGCGAAGTCCTGGTCCTCCCAGTCACGGCGGGCGAATCCGACGAGCGAGAAGCCCGGCGGGAGCAGACCGCGGTTGGCCAGGTCGTAGATCGCCGGCATCAGCTTCTTGCGGGACAGGTCGCCCGTCACTCCGAAGATCACGAGGCCCGAGGGGCCCGCGATGCGGGGCAGGCGCCGGTCGCGTGGGTCCCGCAGGGGGTTCTCCCAGGCCGCGCCGAGACTGCTGGTGCTCATTCCGCGTCAACTCCCTTGCTCGTCAGCGACTTCGTGACCGCGTCCAGAAGGTCCTGCCACGCCGCCGCGAACTTGGCGACACCCTCGTCCTCCAACCGGGTGACGACCTCGTCGTAGGAGACGCCGAGCGCCTCCACCGCGGCCAGGTCGGCACGCGCCGCGGCGTAACCGCCGGTGACGGTGTCGCCGGTGACGTCCCCGTGGTCGGCGGCGGCCTCCAGCGTGGCCTCGGGCATGGTGTTGACCGTGCCCGGCGCGACCAGCTCGTCCACGTACAGCGTGTCCTTGTAGGCAGGATCCTTCACACCGGTGGACGCCCACAGCGGACGCTGCCGGTTGGCCCCCGCCCCGGCCAGCGCCGTCCAGCGGGCCCCGGCGCGCTCCGGGGCGCCGACCGGGCCGAAGACCTCCTCGTACGCCTGGTAGGCCAGCCGGGCGTTGGCGAGCGCCGCCCGGCCCTTCAGCGCGAGCGCCGCGTCGGTGCCGAGAGCCGTCAGCCGCTTGTCGGTCTCCGCGTCGACGCGGGAGACGAAGAAGGACGCCACGGACCGGATCAGCGTCAGGTCCAGCCCCCTGGCCTGCGCCTTCTCCAGGCCGGCCAGATAGGCGTCCATGACCTCCCGGTAGCGCTCCAGGGAGAAGATCAGCGTGACGTTGACACTGATGCCGAGCCCGACGACCTCGGTGATCGCCGGCAGACCCGCCTTCGTCGCCGGAATCTTGATCATGACGTTGGGGCGGTCGACCAGCCAGGCGAGCTGCTTGGCCTCGGCGACGGTGGCGGCCGTGTCGTGGGCCAGCCGGGGGTCCACCTCGATGGAGACCCGGCCGTCGAGGCCGTCCGTGGCCGCGAACACGGGACGCAGGACGTCGGCCGCGGCCCGCACGTCGGCGGTCGTCAGCATCCGCACGGCCTCGTCGACCGTGACGCCCCGCACGGCCAGGTCGGCGAGCTGCTCCTCGTAGCCCGCGCCGGAGCCGATGGCCGCCTGGAAGATGGACGGGTTGGTGGTCACGCCGACGACGTTGCGCGTCTCGACGAGCCGGGCGAGGTCGCCGGAGCGGATCCGCTCGCGTGACAGGTCGTCCAGCCAGATGGAGACGCCTTCGTCGGACAGGCGCTTGAGGGCTCCCGCGGTCGCGGTCGCTTCGGTCACTTCGATCATCTTCTTTCCTGCGGTCGGATCAACCGCGCGCGGCGGCCAGCGATTCCCTGGCTGCGGCGGCGACGTTCTCGGCGGTGAAGCCGTAGGCGGCGAACAGCGTCCCGGCGTCGGCGGAGGCGCCGAAGTGCTCCAGGGAGACGATGCGTCCGGCGTCGCCCACGAAGCGGTGCCAGGTCAGGCCGATGCCCGCCTCGACCGCCACCCGGGCCTTCACCGACGGCGGCAGCACGCTCTCGCGGTACTCCCGCGGCTGCTCCTCGAACCACTCCACACACGGCATGGACACCACGCGTGTGCCGACGCCCTCGGCTTCGAGCGCCTCCCGCGCCGCCACCGCGAGCTGCACCTCGGAGCCGGTGGCGACGATCACGACGTCGGGCGTCCCGGACGAGGAGTCCCGCAGGACGTATCCGCCCTTCGCCGCGTCGGGGTCGGGCGCGTAGGTCGGCACTCCCTGCCGGGTGAGGACGAGTCCGTGCGGGGCCGGCCGGGTCGCGTGGCGCTCGAGGATCTCGCGCCAGGCGATGGCGGTCTCGTTGGCGTCGGCCGGGCGGACCACGTTCAGGCCCGGGACGGCGCGCAGCGACGCGAGGTGCTCGACCGGCTGGTGGGTCGGGCCGTCCTCGCCGAGACCGATGGAGTCGTGGGTCCACACGTAGGTCACCGGCAGCTGCATCAGCGCCGACATGCGCACGGCGTTGCGCATGTAGTCGGAGAACACCAGGAACGTGCCGCCGTAGATGCGGGTGTTGCCGTGCAGGGCGATGCCGTTCATCTCGGCGGCCATCGAGAACTCGCGGATGCCGAAGTGCACGGTCCGCCCGTACGGGCTCGCCTCGGGCAGCGGGTTGCCCTCGGGCAGGAACGACGACGTCTTGTCGATCGTCGTGTTGTTGGAGCCCGCCAGGTCGGCGGAGCCGCCCCACAGCTCGGGCAGGACGTCGCCCAGCGCCTGGAGCACCTTGCCGGACGCGGCACGGGTGGCGACGGACTTGCCGGGCTCGAACACCGGGAGCTTCTCCTGCCAGCCCTCGGGCAGCTGACCGGCCACCACCCGGTCGAAGAGCTCGGCGCGCTCGGGGTCCGTGCCGCGCCATGCGTCGAGCCGCTTGTCCCAGGCGGCGTGCGCCTCCGCGCCCCGGTCCAGGGCCGCGCGGGTGTGGGCGAGGACGTCGTCGGAGACCTGGAAGGTGCGCTCCGGGTCGAACCCGAGGACGCGCTTGGTGGCGGCGACCTCGTCCTCGCCGAGGGCGGCGCCGTGCGCGGCCCCGGTGCCCTGCGCGTTGGGCGCGGGCCAGGCGATGATCGTGCGCAGCGAGATGATCGAGGGCCGTCCGGTCTCGGCCTGCGCCGCCGTCAGGGCCGCGTACAGGGCCGGGACGTCGACGTCGCCGTCCTCGGCCGGCTCGACGCGCTGGGTGTGCCAGCCGTAGGCCGCGTAGCGCCCCAGCACGTCCTCGGAGAACGCGGTGGCGGTGTCGCCCTCGATGGAGATGCGGTTGTCGTCGTAGACGAGGACCAGGTTGCCCAGCTTCTGATGGCCCGCCAGGGAGGAGGCCTCCGCGGAGACGCCCTCCTGGAGGTCGCCGTCGGAGACGATCCCCCAGACGGTGTGGTCGAACGGCGACTCGCCGGCGGGGGAGTCCGGGTCGAACAGGCCGCGCTCGAAGCGGGCCGCCATCGCCATGCCCACGGCGTTGGCGACGCCCTGGCCCAGCGGGCCGGTGGTCGTCTCGACGCCGGCGGTGTGCCCGTACTCGGGGTGTCCGGGCGTCTTCGAGCCATGGGTGCGGAAACGCTTGAGGTCGTCGAGCTCCAGCTCGTAGCCGGAGAGGTACAGCTGCGTGTAGAGCGTCAGCGAGGTGTGGCCGGGGGACAGGACGAAACGGTCGCGGCCGGTCCACTCGGGGTCCGCGGGGTCATGCCGCATCACCTTCTGAAAGATCGTGTAGGCGACCGGCGCCAGACTCATCGCCGTCCCGGGGTGGCCGTTGCCCACCTGCTGCACGGCATCCGCAGCCAGAAGACGCGCCGTGTCGACGGCGCGCCGGTCGATGTCGGTCCACTCGAAGCTGTTCGGTGTCTGCGTGCTCATCTTCAAGAAATCCTCGATCGGAGCGGGTCAGCTGCTCTGGTGTGTTCAAACTTAAAAGTCTGACTTTTACGGTGGAAGGTCTCTCTGTGTCAGCCTGTGGTGAAAGTGGGACACCGCCGCACGCCCTACGAGCGGGGGCGGCGGCAAGCGGGCGACACGAGACGGACATGGTGGACACAAGTACCCAGGACGGCGCCGGTGAGGGCATCAGGACCTTTCCTTTCCCCGTCGAGCACAGCGTCGGCGGCGTGGGCATGCAGATCGGGCCGATGGGCGTCGGGCGCACCTGGCACACGGATGCCCCGCTGGACCGGGTCCACCGCATCGACTTCCACGTGGTGATGCTCTTCGACGACGGTCCGGTCCGCCACATGATCGATTTCGCCGAGCACGAGGCCGCGGCCGGGGATCTGCTGTGGATCCGCCCGGGTCAGGTCCACCGCTTCTCGACGACGAGCCAGTACCGCGGAACCGTCCTGACCATGCAGCCCGGCTTCCTGCCCCGCGCCACCGTCGAGGCCGCCGGCCTGTACCGCTACGACCTGCCGCCGCGCCTGCGTCCCGACGCGGCGCAGCTCGCGGGTCTGCGCGCGGCTCTGGCCTACCTGCGCGGGGAGTACGACGACGCGGCGCTGCCCCCGGGCCTGCACACGGCGGTGCTGCGGCACGCCCTGAGCGCGTTCCTGCTGCGGCTGGCGCACCTCGCGGCCAGCGGCGAGGAGGCGGCGCGCAGGCAGGCCGACACCACCTTCACGCTCTTCCGGGACGCCGTGGAGCGGGACTTCGCCGCCAACCACAGCGTCAGCGCCTACGCCGACGCCCTCGGCTACTCCCGCCGCACCCTCGTGCGCGCGGTCCGCGCGGCCACCGGCGAGACGCCGAAGGGGTTCATCGACAAGCGGGTCGTCCTGGAGGCGAAGCGGCTGCTGGCCCACACGGACCTGCCGATCGGCCGGGTCGGCGCCGCGGTGGGCTTCCCCGACGCGGCGAACTTCTCCAAGTTCTTCCACCTGCACACGGGACACACCCCGGTGGCCTTCCGCGCGGAACTGCGCTGAGGCCGGCCGGGGTGCGTCCCGTGTCCGTGTGCGGGAACACGGACGTGTGCGGGTGCGTGTGCGTGGACACGGACGGCGACGTCGAGGCCGACGTCAGGACGGTGCGTTCCGTGCCCTGGTGACGTCCTTCGCCGGGGACCGGTCAGTGTCCGAAGGAGAACCAGTTGACGTTGACGAAGTCCGCGGGCTGTCCGCTGGTGAAGGTCAGATACACGTCGTGGGTGCCGGTGACGGCGCTGATGTTGGCCGGGATGGTCCGCCAGGACTGCCAGCCGCCGGTGTTGCCCACGGCGAAGCTGCCGATCGGCGCGGCGGTACGGCTGTCGAGGCGCACCTCGACCAGTCCGCTGACCCCGCCCGCCGCTCCGCCGGCGACCCGTGCGCTGAACTGGGTGGCGGCCGAGGAGCCGAAGACGACGCCCTTGTAGAGCGCCCAGTCGCCGTTAGCCAGGGCGCCGATGTTCTGGCCTCCGCCGGTGTCGGTCGTCGCCTCGGTGATCGTCCCCGACTGGCTGTCGTAGGACTCCGCCTGGATCGTGCCGTAGGCGTCGCGGCTGCCGGACGGCGGGGGAGTGGTACCGCTCCCGCCGCCCGCGGCCTGGAGCACCTGCACGTAGTCGACCACCATCGGATGGCCGGGCTGGGTGTCGCCGTCCAGGCCGCCGCCGAAGGCGTCCGGGAACCCGCCGCCCATCGCGACGTTCAGGATGACGAAGTAGCCGTGGTTCGTCGCGTTGTTCCACGTCGTCGCGTCGACCTGGTTCGCGGTGACGGTGTGGTAGTTGACGCCGTCGACGTAGAAGCGGATCGCCTCCGGGGACACCGAGCGGTCCCACTCCGTCGCGTAGGTGTGGAAGCCGGACTGGCAGGTGGTGTTCGGGCACGCCACGGAGTTGCCGATGCCGGTGGTCTCGTTGCACGGACCGCCCGGACTGGTGCCGCAGTGCATCGTGGCCCACACCTTGTTCAGGCCCTGGACGTTCTCCATGATGTCCAGCTCGCCGACGCCGGGCCAGTTCTGGTAGTTGCCCCGGTAGGGCGCGCCGAGCGCCCAGAACGCGGGCCAGTAGCCCTCGGCTGCGGTGCCGGTCACGTTCGGCATCTGCAGCCGCGCCTCGACGCGCAGCTTGCCGCCGGCCGGGGGCCGGAAGTCGGTGCGCCTGGTCTCGATGCGGCCCGAGGTCCAGCGGCCGGCGGAGTCGCGCAGCGGCGTGATGCGCAGGTTGCCGTTGCCGTCGAGCGAGACGTTTCCGGTGCTGTCGGTCATCGTCTCGACCTCGCCGGTGCCCCAGTTGGCCGGTCCGCCCGGATACGAAGTCCCGGTGCTGTACTGCCAGTTCGTGGTGTTGACGCCGGTGCCGGCCGGGCCGGTGAAGTCGTCGAGGAAGACCTGCGACCAGCCGGTCGGCGGGGTGGGAGCGGAGGCGTTCGCGGGCAGGGTGACGGCGGCCGCCGCGGCGGCGGCGAGCCCGAGCGTGCTGAGGACGGCGATCAGCGCGCGTCGCCTTCTGGGGATGCCGGAGGTTGCACTCATGGGGGGCCTCTCGGGTACGGGGTGGGGTGCGCGGGTGACTTCGCGAGCACTCTGAGAGCGCTCTCAAAGTGGGCCCAATGTGCTCCCCGTCACTGGGGCCGTCAAGACTTAAAGCAAGGAAAGTGCTTTCGGGGCACGGAAGTTCACGGCTTGAACCGCCCGAACGTGCTGAAGCGGCGGCCTCTTGTGCGCGTGCGTCGCACCTCGGCCGCCCGGGGCGGCGCCGGGAGCCGGTGGCCTGCGGCGCGGTTCCGCATCGGCCCCGGGGGCGGCGTACGGTGCGGGGGCCGGATACGGCTCAGGGGGCCGCATACGGCCCGGGGGCCGCATACGGTTCAAGGGGTCGCATACGGCCCGGGGTGCGCCCCCGCCCCGGGGTGCGTTCCCGCCCCGGGGTGCACCCCCGCCCCGGGGTGCGTTCCCGCCCCCTATCCCAGCGGGTAGTCGTAGCGGACGAACCCGTTGAAGGCCGCCACCCTGTCGTACAGGGCACGGGCGGTGACGTTGTCCTCCCGGGTGGTCCAGTACAGCCGGGCCGCCCCCCGCTCGCGCGCCGCCCCGGCGACCCGTTCGATCAGCGCCCGGGCCGCTCCCCGGCCGCGCGCGGCCTCGTCGACGTAGAGGTCCTGGAGGTAACAGCTGTCGCCCGTCCAGCCCGTGGCGTGGAAGAGGTAGTGCGCGATGCCCACCAGTTCCCCGTCCACCCGGGCTCCCACGGCGTGCACGTCACGGCCCTCGCTCAGACGTCGCCACATCTGCTCGTATCCCTCATCGGGCACGTCCGTGCGGTAGAACCTCTTGTAGCCGCGTGCCAGCACTTCCCAGGCGGCGCGGTCCTGCGGGCTGAGCGAACCGGTCTCGATCATGGTTGCGCATTCTCGCCCGGAGCGCTCCGGGCCGCCGGCCCCGGCCGGGTCATTCTTCCCGGCTCTGCGGTCGCCAGCCCAGCGCCCGTGAGATGCCCCGGGCGGCGAGCCGCACCGCCGGCGTCAGCGTCGGGACCTGTGCGTCGGCGTGCGGGACGACGACCGACACGGCGGCGGCCACCGCGCCGTCGGGTCCGCGCACCGGAGCCGCCACCGACAGGGCGTCGTCGGTGACCTGACGGCTGCTCACCGCCACCCCGCTGCGCCGCACTTCGGCCAGCGCCCGGCGCAGTCGCGCCGGATCGGTGATGGTGTGGGAGGTGTAGGCGGTCAACGGCTGTGCGCAGTAGGCCGCTTGCAGCTCCGGTCCGCAGTGCGCCAGCAGTGCCAGCCCCACGCCGGTGACGTGCAGGGGCCAGCGAGCGCCCACCCGGATGTGCACCCCGACGGCCGAACGCCCGGACAGCCACTCGGTGTAGACGACCTCGGACCCGTCCCGCACCGCCAACTGCACGTTCTCGTGGGTGGCTTCGTACAGGTCCTCCAGGAAGGGCAGCGCCACCTGCCGCAGTGCGAGGCCGCGCGGCGCCAGCGCCGCGACCTCCCACAGCCGCAGCCCGACGTGGTACACGCCGGACGCGTCCCGCTCCAGCGCGCCCCACTCGGTCAGCGCGCCCACCAGACGGTGCGCGGTGGTGAGGGTGAGCCCGGCGCGCCGGCTGATGTCGCTCAGGGACAGCGCGGCATGCGTGTGGTCGAACGCGGCGAGCACCGACAGCAGCCGCTCGGGCGCGGAGCGGGAGGGAGCGGCGAGGACGTCCCGGTCCATCAAGGTCTCCTCACGGCGTCAGGCCATCGTGTCCCCGGCGATGCGCAGCAGCAGCGCGTGCAGCGTCTCGCGGTCGCCGGCGTCGAGGGGGTCCAGCAGCTCGTTCGTCACCCGCAGGCCCGCCTCGTCGGTGCCGCGCAGGAAGGCGCGGCCCTGCTCGGTGAGGGCGACGATCCGGCTGCGCCGGTCGTCCGGGGCGGGCCGGCGTTCGGCGAAGCCCAGCTTCTCCAGGTCGTCGACCAGGCCGACGATCGCGCTGGGGTCGTAGCCGAGCCGCGCGCTGAGCTCGCGCTGGAGGGCGCCCTCGGAGGTGGCCAGGAACCGCAGCACCGCGTAGTGGCGCAGCCGCAGCCCCGACTCCTGGAGGAACGCGTTGAACAGCTGACCCGAGCGCAGTCCCAGGCGGTAGAGCAGATAGCCCGTGTCCGCGTGCAGCCCGCGCATCCACGGCTCGTCCACGTCGATCGGGGCGGCGTTCACTGCGTTGTCCTGGCGGGCGATGGCGGGCTCCCTGGGCTCGGTCCCCTGTCGGGGGCGGTTCTCCGTACAGATTGCAGCATGGCGCACCAGAAGGTCGACAACAACTATTGACGACAACAATTATTGCTCATAGCTTCGATCTCGAAGTCGCGCTCCGAGCGACGTGGAGTCGCACCCGTGCGACAGCCGTGCGACAGCCATGCGCCACCCATGTGAAGGGACACCGTCGTGCCCAGCATCGATCTCACCGGCAAGGTCGCCGTCGTCACCGGCAGCGGCCGGGGCCTCGGCCTCGCCTACGCCCATGCCCTGGCCGCCCGCGGCGCCGCCGTGGTCGTCAACGACGTCGACGAGGCGGTCGCCGAGCAGGCCGTGAAGTCCCTGGTCGAGGCCGGCGGCCGGGCCGTCGCCGAGGTGGTCCCGGTCGGCACGACCGAGGCCGCCGAGCGGCTGGTGAACCGTGCCGTGCAGGAGTTCGGCCGGCTCGACGTCCTGGTCACCAACGCGGGCATCCTGCGGGACAAGGTGCTGTGGAAGATGACCGACGACGACTTCGACGCGGTGATCGCCACCCACCTCAAGGGCACCTTCACCTGCGCCCGCGCCGCCGCCGTGCGGATGCGCGAGCAGGGCGAGGGCGGCACGCTGATCCTCGTCGGCTCACCCGCCGGCCAGCGCGGCAACTTCGGCCAGACGAACTACGCGGCCGCCAAGGCCGGCATCGCCGCCTTCGCCCGCACCTGGTCCATGGAGCTGGGCCGCGCGGGCATCACCGTCAACGCGATCGTCCCCGTGGCCGCCACCGCCATGACCGAGACGATCCCCGCGTTCGCCCCGTACGTCGAGGCGCTGAAGAACGGCGAGCCGTTCCCGGACTTCCTGCGCAAGGGCGAGGGCTTCGGCACCCCCGAGGACTGCGCGGCCCTGGTGCCCTTCCTGGCCTCCGAGGCCGCCCGGGGCATCACCGGCCAGGCCATCGGCATCGGCGGCGACAAGGTGGCACTCTGGTCGCATCCGCAGGAGATCCGCGCGGCCTACGCCGACGGCGGCTGGACGCCGGAGAGCCTGGCCGACGCCTTCCCCACCTCGGTCGGCGCCGAGCTCCAGACGGTCGGCATCCCGGCCCCCAAGTTCCCGGAGGCGTGATGGACCCCGCCACCAACCCCGCCGGCGCCCCTTCCGCGAGTTCCCCGATGAACGTCGCCGAACTGGTCGCGATCGACGTCCACACCCACGCGGAGGTGTCCTCCAAGGGCCACTCCTCGCTCGACGACGACCTGCACGACGCCTCCTCCGCCTACTTCAAGGTCGAGGGAAAACGCAAGCCCACCCTGGAGGAGACGGCCCGGTACTACCGGGAGCGGAGGATGGCCGCCGTGATCTTCACGGTGGACGCCGAATCCGCGACCGGCACCGCGCCGGTCCCCAACGAGGAGGTCGCCGAGGCGGCGGCCGCCAACGCCGACGTCCTCATCCCCTTCGCCTCCGTCGACCCCTTCCGGGGGAAGGCGGGCGTGAAGCAGGCCCGCCGCCTGGTCGAGGAGTACGGGGTGAAGGGCTTCAAGTTCCACCCCAGCATCCAGGGCTTCTTCCCCAACGACCGGTCGGTCGCGTACGGCCTGTACGAGGTGATCGAGGAGACGGGCGCCATCGCCCTGTTCCACACCGGTCAGACCGGCATCGGCGCGGGCGTCCCGGGCGGCGGCGGGATCAGGCTCAAGTACTCCAACCCGCTGCACGTGGACGACGTGGCGGTCGACTTCCCGCACCTCAAGATCATCCTGGCGCATCCGTCGTTCCCCTGGCAGGACGAGGCCCTCGCCGTCGCCACGCACAAGCCGGGCGTGCACATCGACCTGTCCGGCTGGTCGCCGAAGTACTTCCCGCCGCAGCTCGTGCAGTACGCGAACACGCTGCTCAAGGACAAGGTGCTCTTCGGCTCCGACTTCCCCGTCCTCACCCCCGACCGCTGGCTCGCCGACTTCGACAAGCTGACGATCAAGGACGAGGTGAAGCCGAAGATCCTCAAGGAGAACGCCGCCCGGCTGCTCGGGCTGACCACACCGTAAGGGGCGTGGAAGATGCGCAACGAGGGACTGGGGTCCTGGCCCGCACGCCGGGCCCGCAAGACCCCGCACCGCACGGCCCTGGTCCACGGTGAGCAGTCCACGGACTACCGCACGCTGCACACCCGCACCACGCGCCTGGCGCACGCGCTGCGCGACCGGGGCGTACGGCGCGGCGACCGCATCGCCTATCTGGGCCCCAACCACCCCGCCTACCTGGAGACCCTGTTCGCCGCCGGCACGCTCGGCGCGGTGTTCGTCCCCCTCAACACCCGCCTCGCCGGCCCCGAGATCGCCTACCAGCTGGCCGACTCCGGAGCCAAGGCGCTCGTCTACGGCCCCTCCCACGCGGGCCTGGTCGCCGGACTCCCCGGGAGCACCGACGTGCGCACGTACGTCGAGGTCGGCGCCGAGTACGAGGCGGCGCTCGGCGCGGCCTCCGACGAGCCGATCGACACCCCGGTCACTCCGGACGACACCTGCATCATCATGTACACCTCGGGAACGACCGGCCGCCCCAAGGGCGCCATGCTCACGCACGGCAACCTCACCTGGAACGCGGTCAACGTCCTCGTCGACACCGACCTGGTCGCCGACGAGCGCGCCCTGGTCTCCGCGCCGTTGTTCCACACGGCCGGCCTGAACATGCTGACGCTGCCGGTGCTCCTCAAGGGCGGTTGCTGCGTCCTGGTCGAGGCCTTCGACCCGGCGGCCACGCTCGACCTGATCGAACGGCACCGGATCACCTTCATGTTCGGGGTGCCGACGATGTTCGAGCAGGTGGCCCGCCACCCGCGCTGGCCGGACGCGGACCTGTCCTCGCTGCGGATCCTGACCTGCGGCGGCTCCCCGGTGTCGACGCCGCTGATCACCGCCTACCAGGAACGCGGACTCACCTTCCTGCAGGGCTACGGCATGACCGAGGCGTCGCCCGGCACGCTGTTCCTGGACGCCGAGCACGCGGTCAGCAAGGCCGGCTCGGCCGGCGTCCCGCACTTCTTCAGCGACGTACGCGTCCTGCGCCCCGATCTCACCCCGGTCGACGTGGGCGAGACCGGCGAGGTCGTCGTCCGCGGACCGCACGTCATGCCCGGCTACTGGGGGCTGCCCGAGGAGACGGCCGCCTCCTTCGCCGACGGCTGGTTCCGCAGCGGCGACGCGGCCCGGGTCGACGAGGACGGATACGTGCACATCGTCGACCGCATCAAGGACATGATCATCTCCGGTGGGGAGAACATCTACCCCGCCGAGATCGAGGACCTGCTCCTCACCCACCCCGACGTCGTGGAGTGCGCGGTCATCGGCGTGTCCGACGACAAGTGGGGCGAGGTGCCGCGCGCCGTGATCGTGCCCCGCGAGGGCGCTTCGCTGGATCCCGACGAGGTGCTCGCGTCTCTGGCGGGCCGCCTCGCCAAGTACAAGATCCCCAAGTCGGTGGTGGTGGCGGAGGAACTTCCGCGCACGGCCTCCGGAAAGCTCCTGAAGTCCCGGGTGCGTTCCCGGTTCGGCACCACATCCTGACCAACTCCCCTGTGAGGAACGGCATATGAGCATCACCGTCAACGGCGTCGACGAGCTGAAGAAGCTGGCCGGCAGCGACCTGGGCACCAGCGAGTGGATCGAGGTCACCCAGGAGCGCATCGACACGTTCGCCGATGCGACCGGGGACCACCAGTGGATCCACGTCGACCCCGAGCGGGCTGCCGCCGGGCCCTTCGGGGCGCCGATCGCCCACGGTTACCTGACTCTCTCCCTGTTCATCCCGCTCTTCACCGAGCTGCTGGACGTCGAGGGCGTCACGACGAAGGTCAACTACGGGCTGAACAAGGTCCGTTTTCCCTCGCCGGTCAAGGTCGGCTCGCGGATCCGGCTGGTCGGCAAGCTGACCGAGGTCGAGGACGTGCCCGGCGGGGTGCAGATCACCGTCGACGGCGCGATCGAGATCGAGGGCGGCGCGAAGCCTGCGGCGGTGCTGCAGAGCCTGTCGCGCTTCTACGCGTGAGGCTGCGCCGCTTGAGCCGTTCGGCGCCGTAGGGGCTTGTGCCGTGGGGAACTGCGGGGCTGTTCGATGTCGGTCGCGCCCATGCGGCGGAGCCGCACATCGATACAGCCCCGGGCCCCTTTCGGAGCCGCGTCAGCCGGCCACGTCCACGAAGACCGGGTTGGAGTAGAACCAGGTGTCCGCCCACGGGTCGCCGTTGCCCGGCTCGTGCGGGATCGGGGCGTGCGGGTCGACGGACGCGCCCAGGTAACCGGTTCCGTTCCGGTTGCCGTCGCTGCCGCGCAGCCGGACGTAGAAGGACTCGTCTCCCACGGTGACCGGGACGCGCAGGGTGTACGTCCCCTTGCGGCCGCTCACGTCGGTCGTGCGCACGACCCGTGTGTCGGGAGCCCGCCAGGCGTCGCGGTCGGACACCGCACCGCGCACCGCGCCCCGGATCACGTCCACGTGTGCCAACTGCGGCAGGATTCCCTGGGGGTTGGGTCGGGAGGCGCTGGTGACGGTGATCTCCAGGGTGAGCTTCTCGCCCTTGCGCACCCGCAGCCGGCCGCCGAGGGTGACCCCGCGCCCGCCGCCGTGCTCGCGCCGCAGCCGGACCTCCAGGCCGTCGAGCAGATGCCCGTGGTCCAGCCAGACCCGCCCCTCGCGCAGACCCGTCATCACCGCGCGGTAGCCGTAGCGGGTCACGCCGACGTGGGTGCGGCTGAACTGGCCCGGCCAGAAGTCGCTGCCCGGCTGCGGGGTGTCGGTGTTCACCGGGTCGGGCAGCCTGCCGTTGGTGTCGAAGTTCTGCCCGGCCGGCCAGTCGCCGTTCTTCCAGGTGTCGAAGACCGTCCGGTGGTTGTCGGAGTTGGTCGTGATCGAGAACAGCCGTCCCTCGGCCAGCATCGAGTCCCACAGTCCGCCCACGGTCGCGGTCGCCCAGTCGAAGCCGCCGTACGTGAGGTAGGCGTCCGCCGGGTACCCCGCCCAGGACTGGGCCGACGGCTTGTTCTCGTACTCGCCGCGGATGGACGCGGCGCCGCGCCAACCGGGGAGCGCCGCGCCCTGGGCGCCGGGAGCGCCCTCCATGCCGATCATGATCTCGGGGGCCGCGTCGCGCCAGGCGCGCATCTCGTGCGGCGAGTCGATGCCCAGGCGGAGGGGGTGGTTGGCCAGGACGAGGACGTCGTCGACGAAGCCGGTGCGGCGCTGCTCGGCCAGCCACATGATCGCCTTGACGGCGTGCGCCTCGTTGCGGGCGGTGTCGGCCGCGCCGGCGGCGCCCTCGGTGTAGCCGAGCAGCTTTCCGTCGTAGGCGAGTTCGAACTTCGTCAGCAGATCGGCCTCGTGCGGACCGGGGGCGGCGAACACGGTGCAGTGCTCGGCGGCCGGGATGTACCACTCCAGCCCCTGGAAGATCAGCTGACGCGGGTTCTCGGCCCGGGCCTTCAGGATCTCCTCGTGCTCGAGCGCGGCGCCGAAGGAGGCGTGCCCGAAGTTGGCGTGCTCGTTGAACACCATCCAGTCCAGTCCGTACCGGGCGGCGGCCCGGGCCTGCTGGGAGAACGTGTACTTCGCGTCGTGGCTGTACACGGAGTGCACATGGTGGTCGCCGACGAGGTAGGCCAGACGCGGGTCCTCGCCGCCGTGGCCCCGGCCGGTGGCGGCGGCGGCCGGGGCGGCCGCGCCGCCCAGCGCGAACGCCGCGCCGAACAGGCCCGCCCGGCGCATGAGGTGACGTCTCGACACGCCCTGGGCGTCGAGGGCGGCGGGGGAGACCGCCGGATCGGCCCAGACGGGCAGTTGCTGCTCGGGCATGATGATCTCCGTGGCGCGGGTCAGTGGTTCATGAAGGACGTCACGGGCAGCGCCCGTCCGACGATGCGCACGTCGCCGAGGCGGCCGTGCAGGATCTGGTCGATCCGGCCGCCGTACTCGTAGCCGCCGAGCAGCCACGGAAGCCCCACGGAGGCGATGCCGACGGCCGCCGCCTTCGGGTTGCGCACGACCGGGCAGCCCTCGACGTACAGCGTGGTGTGCCGGCCGTCGTTGACGACCGCGAGGTGCCGCCAGGTCTCCAGCGGGGTCTCCTGACCCCAGTTGGTGGCGATGCCCTCCTGGTTCAGCGGGCGCATCGCCCACTGCGGTTCGCGGTCGTCGGACAGGGAGAGGGTGGCGAGCGGTTCGTCCGGGTCGTCGCCGGTCTTGCCCGCGGCGCCGCCCGTGCCGGTCCGGCCGACCAGTGCGGACCAGGCGTGGTGCGCGGGGTCCCAGTCGGCGGGCAGACGGTAGAACGCCTCGATGGTGTAACCGCTGCCGAACGTGGCCGAGTTGAGCGGGGCCTTGTCGACCGTGCGCAGGTACGCGCCCTTCAGCGGGGACTTGTAGCCCCGGAACTCCAGGCTGCCGTGTCCGGGCTGGTCGGGGTGGTGGTCGGACGACCAGCTCAGGGCCCCGCCGCCCACGGCGACGACCGTGAGGTCGTTGCCGCGTCCGGACAGGTCCCGTACGGTGCCGCCGACCGCCGTGCCGTCGCCGTGGCCGTCGAAGCGCCAGTAGGCGACCGTGTCGCGCACCAGGACCTTCGCCACGGGCCGCGGGGCACGCGCGGGGACCGGGTCGAAGCCGGCGAAGCGTGCGGCGAAGTCGACGCCGACCGTGAACCGGTCGGCGTCGCCGCTCAGTTCGATCTCCTGCCGCTCCAGCTCGTTGAGCCCCTGGGCGGCCCGGCCGAGGATCCACGGGGAGACCGTCTCCACGTCGATGACGTTGCGGTCGAGGTCGAAACGGTAGAGGCGGATCATCGCGGCGCCGCCGAAGTAGCGGTTCTGGTAGTTCGTCAGATGCAGATGGACGGCGTGCCCGGCCGCGTTCTTTCGCGTGGCCCGCCCCGCGGGCCAGTAGTGGCCGTTGAGGGTGAGGAAGATCTGGTCGTGGCCGGCGATCAGCCGGTCCCACAGCTGCTGTCCGTACGCCGAGAGGGAGTCGTCCTCGACGACCAGCTCGTGCGTGGTCAGGACGACGGGGGTCCTCGGGTGCCGGGCGAGGACGTCGGCGGCCCACGCGTACCCCTGGTCCGACAGCCGCCAGTCCAGCGCCAGCACCATCCATTCCCGCCCGGCCGCCCGGAACAGGTGAAAGGTGTTGTAGCCGTCGGGGGAGGCCCCGCCGAACGTGGGCTTCCCCCGGAAGCGCCGCGGGCCGAACACGTCCAGGTAGGGGGTCGTGCCCCGCTGGTCGGTCGTCGAGGACTTCACGTCGTGGTTGCCGGCCAGGACGCTGTAGCCGACCCCGCGCCGGTCGAGCAGCGCGAACGCCTCGCCGACGGCGCCGACTTCCTCCTTCGCCCCGTTCTGGGTGAGGTCGCCCAGGTGGGCCAGGAAGACGATGTTCTCGTCCCTGCCGTGCTCCAGCAGGTAGCGCAGGGACGCCTCCACGGGCGCCTTGTCGATGCTCGGCCCGTCGAAGAGGTACTGCGTGTCGGGCATGACGGCGAGCGTGAAGCGGCGGCTGTCGGGGTCGGGGCGCCACGAGGCGTGGGCCGGACCGGAGGCCGCCTCGGCGCCGGCCGGCAACGCGAGGCCGGCCGTGGCGGCGGCTCCGAGCAGGGCGGTGGCCCGCAGGAAACCGCGTCGTCCGGCGCCGGCCTGCGCGGCCTCGCCCTGATCGTGGGCATGCGAAGTACACACGTGTTGCTCCGTTGCGAAGTCCGTTGCCGGAGAAGGAGGTTCAGAGAACGCGCAGGGTCCAGCTCCAGCGGTGGACGCCCGGTGCGACGAGGTAGGAGGGGAAGGTGTCGGGGCCGCACGACGCGGTGCCGAGGCCGCGGTGCGCCGCGTCCAGGTGCACCACGCAGCCGGCGCGCGGGACGAGCTCGTCATGGTGGGCGGCGGCGGTCAGGTCCTCGGCGCGGAACCGTGTGACGGAGACCTGGCGCGGCTCGTCCAGGGTGACGGACAGCCCCGTGGCGTCCGGCGCCGAAAGCGTGAAGCGCCGCACGCCGTGCCGGCCGCCGCTCTCCTGCGGACGCAGGTAGGGGGTGAACAACTCGTCGACGGGGACGCGGTGGTGGCCCACCGGAGCGCCGCCGCTGCGGTCCGGATAGCACTCCCAGGGGCCCTGCCCGAACCACTCCAGCAGATCCAGTCCCGCGACCGTCTCGAAGGCCGTGCCGACGCGTGCGACGTCGTCGAACTCCTCGGGCAGCTCGGCCTGTTCGTCGACGCGCACCCCGCCCTCGACCGGGGTGAACACCTGCCGGTGGCGGACCACGCCCGTCGCGCCGGCGTACTCGGAGAGCACGGTCACCCCGTCGCCCTCCTGGCGGACGGAGAGCAGCTTGCGCACGAGGGCGTCCAGGCCCCATGTGCGCCAGCGCAGCGCCATGCCGCCCAGCTCGTCGTTGTCGGTGGGCGCCCGCCACAGCGACAGCGTGGGCGAGACGGTCAGCAGGGGATGGACGAGGAGGCCCTCGGCGTCGATCTCGACGCGGCCGGCGACCGCCGGGGCCTCGGCCGGCTCGGCCGCCCGCAGACGCACCTGCGGCGCGCACACCTGCGTCCCGCGCGGCGCCCACGGCAGGTCCTGCGCCGTCGTCACCCGCAGCGTCAGCCAGGCCTCGCCGCCGTCCGCCGGCAGCTCGAACGGCAGCGGCACCACGGCCGTCTCGCCCGGCCGCAGGTCGGGCAGGTCGGCGGCCGCGGTGAGCGTCCCGCCGTGGGCGAGCGACAGCTCCCACTCGCCCGCGAGCCATTCCAGGCCGCGGAAGTGCTGGTGGTTGGAGAGGACCAGCCCCTCGTGCCGGAAGCCCTGCAGGCGCAGCGGCGCGGCGAGTTCGCGGTGCTCGTACATCACCGGCTTCGCGGTGCGGTCCGGCAGGACCACGCCGTCCGCGATGAACGCGCCGTCGTGGTCCTTCTCGCCGAAGTCGCCGCCGTAGGCCCAGCGGTAGCCGGGCGCGGCGACACCGTTGTCATAGAGTCCGGCGCCCCCACGCCCGACCGGTCTTCCGTCGTTCACGGACTGAAGGATTCCGTGGTCCCAGAACTCCCAGATGAACCCGCCCTGAAGACCCGGGGTGGCCTCGATGGCGGCCCAGTGGTCGGCCAGCGTGCCGTTGCTGTTGCCCATCGCGTGCGAGTACTCGCACTGGATGAGCGGCTTGGTCTGCCGCCCGGACAGCGCGTGCGCCACGCAGTCCTCCAGGGGCGCGTACATCGGACAGGCGATGTCGGAGGCGACGCCCGGATCCGCCCAGCCGCGCTTGGCCGCGCCCTCGTACTGCAGCGGCCGGGTCGGATCGTGCCGGCGCACCCAGCCCGCGGCGGCGTCGTGGTTGGCGCCGTAGTCGGACTCGTTGCCCAGCGACCAGACGATGACCGACGGGTGGTTCTTGTCCCGCAGCACCATCCGCGAGACGCGGTCGACGAAGGCGTTCAGATAGCGCGGGTCGTCGGCGATCTCATGGGCGTGGTCGTGGGACTCGATGTCCGCCTCGTCGACCACGTAGAAACCGATCTCGTCGGCGAGGTCGTACAGAGCGGGGTCGTTGGGGTAGTGCGCGGTGCGGATCGCGTTGAAGCCGAAACGCTTCAGCAGCACCAGGTCGGCCCGCATGTCCTCGCGCGACACGGTCCGGCCGGTCAGCGGGTGGAAGTCGTGCCGGTTGACCCCCCGGATGAAGATCCGCTCACCGTTGAGCAACAGGTCCCGGCCGACGATCGTCACGTCGCGGAAGCCGATCCGGTGCCGGGAGGTGTCGGCGACGGAGCCGTCGGCGCGGTGCAGGCGCACCGTCAGCCCGTACAGCTCCGGCGTCTCCGCCGTCCAGGTGCGCACGTCGGGCACCCGCGCGTGCAGGCGCGCCTCGCCCAGGAAGGCGGAGACGCGTTCGTCCTCGGCGTTGGCCAGGTCGAACGCGGCGTCCTGCGCCGGCGCCGGTGCGTCCGGCTCGTCCAGCTCACCGGTGACGTACCACCCCTCGGGCAGCGCCCCGCGCGCGTCCCGCACCCGGCAGTCGACCCGCAGCTCGCCCTGCGCCGACGCCCGCACGCTCACGTCGGCCAGGTGCAGCGGGTCGGTCGCGTACAGCAGCACCGAGCGGGTGATCCCGCCGTGCCACCAGTGGTCCTGGTCCTCGATGTGCGAGGCGTCCGACCACTTGACGACCGTCAGCCGCACGACGGAGCGCCGTCCGGGGCGCACGGCGTCGGAGAGGTCGAACTCGGCCGCCAGGTGGGAGTCCTTGGAGACGCCGACGGGCCGCCCGTCGACGTGCACCAGCAGCACGCTCTCGGCGGCCCCCACCTGGAGCACGATCCGGCGTCCGGCCCAGTCGGCGGGGACGTCGACCTCCCGCTCGTACACGCCGGTGGGATCGGCGTCGGGCGACAGCGGCGGGAACTCCGGGAACGGCATGCGGATGTTGAGGTACTGCGGCAGGTCGGCAGTGCCCTGCATGGTCCAGACGCCGGGCACCGCGGCCGAGGACCAGGCACCGCCGACCGGCGCGTCCGGAGCGGGCAGCAACTGAAAACGCCAGTCGCCGTCCAGGGAGTGTGCTCCGGTGCGCCGGTCGACGGCGTTCATGGGCAGCCGGCCCCAGGAGGTCACCTCGGGGGCCTTCCAGGGGCTCAGCGCCAGCAGCGGGTCGCTCACTTGATCGCTCCCTTGGCGAGGTCGCCGATGATCTGGCGGGCGCCGATCGCGAACACGATCAGCAGCGGGACGAGGGCGAGCAGTGCGCCGGTCATGACCATTCCGTAGTCGGTGGTGCCGTGGGTGCCGTTGAGCTGGGACAGGGCGACCTGGAGGGTCACGTTGTCCGGGTTGGTGAGGGCGATGAGGGGCCAGGCGTAGTCGTTCCACTGGCCCATGAAGGTGAAAATGCCGAGGAAGGCCAGGCCCGGCCGGACGACGGGCAGCGCCACGTGCCAGTACTGGCGCAGGAAGTGCGCGCCGTCGATGCGGGAGGCGTCCAGCAGCTCGTCGTGGATCGCGCCCTTCATGTACTGGCGCATCCAGAAGATGCCGAACGCGTTGGCGGCCGCCGGCACGATCAGCGCCGTCATCGAGCCGATCCAGCCGAGCTTCGCCATGATGACGAACTGGGGGATCGCCTGCAGCTGCGCCGGGACCATGAAGATGAACATGAGCACCACGAACAGCAACCGCTTGCCCGGAAATTCGAACTTGGCGAAGACGAAGGCCGCCAGCGAGTCGAAGAACAGGACCAGGAAGGTCACCGAACCCGCCACCAGCAGCGAGTTGACCATCGAGCCGAAGAAGTCGACGGTGTCGAAGAGGCTGCGCACGTTCTCCAGGAAGTGCGTGCCCGGCAGCAGCTTGGGCGGGTAGGAGAAGATCTCCGACGTCGTGTGCGTCGACATGATGACGGCCCAGTAGAACGGGAAGGCCGAGAGCAGGACGCCGAGCAGGAGAACCGCGTGCAGCGCGATCCCTCTTCGGCGCGAACCCTCGATCCCCCGGCTACGCCGAATCCGTGTTCCTTGGATGGATGCCATGGTGTGCGGGCCTCCCTAGTCTTCGCCCCGGCGCTGCACCAGACGCCAGTTGATGATCGAGAAGAGGACGACGACGAGGAAGATGCCCCACGCCACGGCGGCGCCGTAGCCGAAGTCGTTGTTGTCGAAGGTCTGCTGGAAGAAGTAGAGGACCATCGTCCGGCCGGCATGGCCCGGACCGCCCGAGAACGTCGAGTCGTTCGAGGTGTTCTGCAGCAGCACCTGGGGTTCGGAGAAGCTCTGCAGTCCGGTGATCGTCGACACGACGAGCACGAACAGCAGCACCGGACGCATCATCGGCAACGTGATCCGGAAGAAGGTCTGCACCGGGCCCGCGCCGTCCATCCGGGCCGCCTCGTACAGCTCGCTCGGGACGGTCTGCAGCCCCGCCAGGAAGATGATCGCGTTGTAACCGGTCCACTGCCAGGTCATCAGGGCAGCGATGGCGATCTTGATTCCCCACGGCGTGTTCAGCCAGGCGATCTGGTCGAAGCCGATCGCCTGCAGGAAGGCGTTCACGAGACCGAAGTTGGTGGAGAAGACCGAGCCGAAGATGATCGCGACGGCCACGACCGACGTGACGTTCGGCAGGAAGTAGGCGAAGCGGTAGAAGTTCCTGAAGCGGACCGCCGAGTTGAGCATCACGGCCGTCACCATCGCCAGGACGATCATGGGGAAGGTGGCCAGCGCCCAGATGACGATCGTGGTCCCGATCGAGCTCCAGAACGCGGCGTCGCCGAGCAGGTACCGGTACTGCGACAGCCCCGCCCACTCCATCGGGCCGAGGCCGTCCCAGCGGTGGAAGGAGAGGTAGAGGGAGAACCCGACGGGGATCAGTCCGAAGCAGAGGAAGAGCAGATAGAAGGGGGAGATCGCGGCATACAGATGCCAGTGCTTGCGGAAACCCTTTCTGGGACGTGCGACGGGTGTTTCCGTCACGAGCGCCGTGGGCTTCTCCAGAGCGGGGAGCGTGGCCATCAGTAGCTCACCCCCAGGTGCTTCGCGATGCGCCGGCATGTGCTCATGGCGTCACTCCAGGCGTGCTTCGGGTCCTTGCCGAGGACGCCGACGTTCTTGATCTCGTCCTTGACGGGCTGCCCGAGCGCCACGTCGAAGGGGCTGTTGTAGGCGACCACGATCTTCTGCGCGGCGGGCCCGAAGACGTCCATGGTGACCTGGCCGCCGAAGAAGGGGTCGGGTTCACGGACCTGCTTGAGGCCGTACGAGGCCGGGGTGGAGGGGAAGAGCCCCGCGTCGACGAAGCCCTGCGCCTGGTTGTCCGCGTCGAGCATCCAGCTGATGATCCGGAAGGCCTGCTCGGGCTCCCGGCACTCCTTGGTGATCGACAGGAACGAGCCGCCGTTGTTGGCGGGCCGCACCGGCATGTCGGCCACCCGCCAGCGGCCCTTGGTCTTCGGCACGCCGTTCTTGATGTCGCTGGTGGCCCAGGAGGCGTTCAGCTGGCTCGGCAGCCTGCCGTCCTCGACGGCCGAGAGCTGGTCCGGGGTCCCGCTGACCAGGTTCGAGACGATCCCGCGCTGCTTGGCCTCGACGGCGAGCGCCCAGGCGTGGCGCACATGCTCCTGGTCGCCGATGAAGTGGCGGTCCTTGTCGACGTAGCGCTTGCCGCCCTGCTGCACCACGTTCTCGAAGACGCTGTTGATGTCCGTCAGCAGCGAGGCCCCCGGGATCCGCTGTCTGAGCTGCTCGCCCGCGGCGAAGAACTTCTCCCAGGTGTCGAGCTCCCTGGAGACGTCGGCGGGCTCGTAGGGCAGGCCGGCCTTCTGGAAGACGGGGTACTGGTAGAAGTGCGCGACGGGTCCGCAGTCGATCGGGAAGCCGACCATCGTCCCGTCGTCGGCGATGCCCTGGTCCCACTTCCACGGCAGGTAACCGCTCCTGTACCGGTCCGCGCCCAGGGTGCGAAGGTCCACGAACTGGTTGGCGTTGGGCAGATAGGACGCCATGTCCTCGCCCTTGAGTCCCGCGATGTCGGGCACATGGGCGCGGCCCGCCATGGTGGTGATCAGCTTGGAACGGTAGTAACCGCCGATCTTGATGGCCTGCAGGTCGACCGAGCCGTCGTACCGGGCCTTGGCGTTCTTGACGACGGTGTCGCCGAGGCCGCCGTCCCAGTACCACAGGACCATGTTCCGGCCGGTGGAGCCGGCCGGGACGGCACAGCCGGTCGCCAGGCCGCCGAGCGCCGTGGCGGCCGTGCCGGCCAGGCCCGCGCGCAGCAGGCCTCTTCGTGAGAGCCGCACAGCTCCCACCGCCTTTCGGGTCTGTTCGCGTCTTCGCAGACGGTGTGCACTTCGAGGGGCATGCAGGGGTGTCGTCGTGTCGGAGGAGGGGCGGTCAGGACCGCGGGGCGGGCGGGGTGACCGGGGCGTACCGCACGGGCGGCCCCACGTCGGCGGGAAGGCGGTCGGCCAGGAAGCCGTAGGCCCGCCTGAGCCCGGGGTCGCTCAGCGACCCCCACCAGCGCGCGACGCCGTACCAGCCGGGGGCCGCGAGAGCGCCGCCGTGGTGGCCGACCGAGAGCCCGGCGGCGAGGACGGCGAACCGCAGCCGTTCTGCCAGCGGCCACCCGCCGAGCGAGGCCGCGACGAAGCTCGCGCCGAACACGTCGCCGGCACCCGTCGCGTCCAGGACGTCCACGGGGAGCGCCGGGACCTCCGCGTACTCCCCGGTCGTCTGGTCGACGGCGATCGCGCCGTCGGCCCCCCGGGTGACCACGGCCACCGGCACCAGTTCCGCGAGGGTGCCCAGCGCGGCGATCGCGGTGTCGGTGCGGGTGTACGCCATCGCCTCGGTCTCGTTGGGGAGGAAGGCGTGGCACAGGGAGAGCTGTTCCAGCAGGCCGGCGGACCACTCCTGGGTGGGGTCCCAGCCGACGTCGGCGTAGATCCGCGTGCCGTTCGCGGCCGCCTTGGCGAGCCAGCCGGGCGGTTCGGCCTCCAGGTGCGCGAGGGCGGTGAGCGCCTCGGGCGGGTCGCCCATCAGCACGTCCTGGGAGTACGGGGGCGCCTGGCCGTGGGTGACGAGGGCCCGGTCGTCGGCCGGGGTCCCCCCGTTTTCCGAGCCGGGGTGGGGGAGGGCGAGGGCGACGGTGACCGGAGTGGGCCAGCCCGGCGCCGTGCGGGAGAGGGAGAGGTCCACGCCCTCCTGGCCGGCGAGGACCTCGTGGCAGTGGGCGCCGTAGAAGTCGTCGCCGAAGACCGTGGCCAGACTGGTGCGCAGGCCGAAGCGGGAGGCCGCCACCGCGAGGTTGGCGATGCCGCCGGGGCCGCAGCCCATGCCCGAGGTCCAGATCTCCTCGCCGGGCGTCGGCGGCCTGCCGAGCCCCGTGAGGACGAGGTCGTAGAAGAGCAGCCCGGTGAGCAGCACCTCGGGCCGGTCGTCGTCCACCGCGCATCCTCTCGTCGGAAAGAATCGACGGAGCCCGTCACGTCGGAGGAGCTCGTCAAAACTCTTCAATTCGTGACCGGAATCGTGCGCCCCTCGGCGAGTTTGGTCAATACCTCATCAGAAGTGAGCATGGATTTGATTGAAGATGACGAGTAGTGTTCATGGCGTGCTGGCAGAACGACGACATCAACTCATCCTGCGGGCCCTGCGCTCCGGTGGCCCCGCGGCCGTGACCGATCTCTCCGAGCAGCTGGGTGTGAGCCCCGCCACGGTCAGGCGTGACCTGCTCAAACTCGAGGAGGACGGCCTGCTCACCCGGGTGCACGGCGGAGCCGTCGCGGAGGAGGGCGACCAGCCCTTCGCCGAGGTCGCCGAGGTGCGCGTGGCCGAGAAGGACGCGATAGCCGCCCGGGCCGCGGCGATGGTCGCCGACGGCCAGTCGGTGCTCCTCGACATCGGCACCACCGCCTACCGTCTGGCCCGGCAGCTGCACGGCCGCCGGCTCACCGTGATCACCAGCAACCTGGTGGTCTACGAGGAGCTCGCCGACGACGAGGGCATCGAGCTGGTCCTGCTCGGCGGGATGGTCCGCCGCGAGTACCGCTCCCTGGTCGGCTTCCTCACCGAGGACAACCTGCGCCAGCTGCACGCCGACTGGCTCTTCCTCGGCACCAGCGGAGTCCGGCCGGGCGGTCAGGTGATGGACACGACCGTCGTCGAGGTGCCGGTGAAACGGGCCATGATCAAGGCCGGTGACAAGGTCGTCCTGCTCGCCGACTCGGCGAAGTTCCCCGGTACGGGAATGGCGAAGGTCTGCGGTCCCGAGGACCTGGACGTGGTGGTGACGGACACGCCGGTCGACCCGGCGACCCGGTCCTCCTTCGAGGAGGCGGGCGTCGAGGTGGTCGTGGCAGGAAAGGTGCAGGCGTGAAACTGACGATTCTCGGCGGCGGCGGATTCCGGGTGCCGCTCGTGTACGGGGCGCTCCTGGCGGACCGCGGCGAGGGCCGGGTCACCCGGGTCGTCCTGCACGACCTGGACGACAGCCGGCTGAACGCGGTCGCCCGCGTGCTGGACGAGCAGGCGGCCGCCGTCCCCGACGCGCCCGAGGTCACGGCGACCACCGATCTCGACGAGGCCCTGCGCGGCGCCGACTTCGTCTTCTCCGCGATCCGGGTCGGCGGCCTCGAAGGCCGTGCGAACGACGAGCGGGTGGCCCTCGCCGAGGGCGTCCTCGGCCAGGAGACGGTCGGCGCAGGCGGTATCGCCTACGGCCTGCGGACCGTGCCCGTCGCCGTCGACATCGCCCGGCGGGTGGCCCGGCTGGCCCCCGACGCCTGGGTCATCAACTTCACCAACCCGGCCGGTCTCGTCACCGAGGCCATGTCCCGCCACCTGGGCGACCGTGTCATCGGCATCTGCGACTCGCCGGTCGGCCTCGGCCGTCGCATCGCCCGCGTGCTCGGCGCGGACCCGAAGCAGGCGTGGATCGACTACGTCGGCCTCAACCACCTCGGCTGGGTGCGCGGCCTGCGGGTCGCCGGCCGCGACGAGCTGCCGAGGCTGCTCGCCGACCCCGACCTGCTCGGCTCCTTCGAGGAGGGCAAGCTCTTCGGCGTGGACTGGCTGCAGTCCCTCGGCGCGATCCCCAACGAGTACCTGCACTACTACTACTTCAACCGGGAGACCGTACGGGCCTACCAGCAGGTCGAGAAGACCCGCGGCGCCTTCCTGGCCGACCAGCAGGCCCGCTTCTACGAGGAGATGAAGCGCCCCGGCGCGGCGGCCCTGACCGCCTGGGACCGCACCCGCGCCGAACGCGAGGCCACCTACATGGCCGAGAACCGGGAGAGCGCCGGCGCGGGAGAGCGCGACGCCGACGACCTCTCCGGCGGCTACGAGAAGGTCGCCCTCGCCCTGATGCGGGCCGTCGCCCGCGACGAGCGCACGACGCTGATCCTCAACGTGCGCAACCAGGGCACCCTGTCGGTGCTCGACACGGACGCCGTCATCGAGGTGCCCTGCCTGGTGGACGCCAACGGCGCGCATCCGGTCTCCGTCTCCCCGCTGCCCGAGCACGCCACGGGGCTGGTCTGCGCGGTCAAGGGCGTCGAGCGCGAGGTGCTCGCCGCCGCCGAGTCCGGCTCGCGCACGACGGCCGTGAAGGCGTTCGCGCTGCATCCCCTCGTCGACTCGGTGAACGTGGCCCGCAGGCTGGTCGAGGGCTACGCCGCCGTCCATCCCGGGCTGGCGTACCTTAGGTAGACACCGGGAGGGAAAGCGCTTTCCCTCCCGGTCCGCCAGGCACCCGGCCCCGGTCCGCCAGGCACCCGGCCCCCGGGCCTCCCCGCACCTCGTGGTCCCTCACTGGAGATTCCCCATGCATGACGAACGCCGCCGCATCGAGGAGCGCGTCGAGCGCGTCCACCACCAGCGCGTCAAGCCCGCGATCTACGCGGCCACCGTCCCCTTCGAGGTGGAGGCCTGGCAGGCGCCGGGGGAGCCCGTGCCGTTCGCGGAGGCCGCGGCCGCCGCCTACGAACCCTTCGCGATGAACACCCCGTGGGGCCCGCCCTGGGGCACCACCTGGTTCCGGATGCGCGGACAGGTGCCCGCCGAGTGGGCCGGCCGGCGCGTCGAGGCCGTCATCGACCTCGGCTTCGTGGGCGACTGGCCCGGCAACCAGGCCGAGGCCCTCGTCCACCTCACCGACGGGACACCGCTCAAGGCGGTCAACCCGCTCAACCAGTACGTGCCGATCGGCAACCCGGCCAAGGGCGGGGAGAGCATCGACTACCTCGTCGAGGCCGCCTCCAACCCGGACATCCTGGCAGGCGACTTCGCGGCGCCGACCCTGCTGGGCGACGTCCTGACCGCGGGCGACCGTCCGCTCTACACGTTCCGCCGCGCCGACGTCGCCGTCCTCGACGAGGAGGTCTGGCACCTCGATCTCGACCTTCAGGTGCTGCGCGAGCTGATGGTCCACCTCGGCGAGCACGAGCCGCGCCGCCACGAGATCATGCACGCCCTGGACCGGGCCATGGACGCCCTCGACCTGGACGACGTCTCCGGCAGCGCCGCCGCCGTGCGCGAGGTGCTCGCCCCCGTCCTGGCCCGCCCCGCCCACGCCAGCGCCCACACCATCTCCGGCGTCGGCCACGCGCACATCGACTCCGCCTGGCTGTGGCCGATCCGCGAGACCAAGCGCAAGACCTCCCGCACCTTCTCCAACGTCACCGCGCTCGCCGAGGAGTACGACGACTTCATCTTCGCCTGCTCGCAGGCCCAGCAGTACGAGTGGGTGCGCGACAACTACCCGCAGGTGTGGGCGCGGATCCAGGAGTCGGTGAAGAAGGGGCAGTGGGCGCCGGTCGGCGGCATGTGGGTCGAGTCCGACGGCAACCTGCCCGGCGGCGAGGCCATCGCCCGCCAACTGGTGCACGGCAAGAGGTTCTTCATCGAGCACTTCGGCATCGAGACCAAGGGCGTCTGGCTGCCGGACTCCTTCGGCTACAACGCCGCCTACCCGCAGCTCGCCAAGCTCGCCGGCAACGAGTGGTTCCTCACCCAGAAGATCTCCTGGAACCAGACCAACAAGTTCCCCCACCACACGTTCTGGTGGGAGGGCATCGACGGCACCCGCATCTTCACGCACTTCCCGCCCATCGACACCTACAACGCCCGCTTCAGCGGCGAGGAGATGGACCGCGCGGTGCGCAACTACTCGGAGAAGGGCGGCGGCACCCGGTCGCTGGCCCCCTTCGGCTGGGGCGACGGCGGCGGCGGCCCCACCCGCGAGATCATGGAACGGGCGCGCCGGCTGGCCGACCTGGAAGGGTCGCCGAAGGTCGTCGTCGAGCACCCCGACGCGTTCTTCGCCAAGGCCCGCGCCGAGTACCCGGACGCGCCCGTCTGGGTCGGCGAGCTCTATCTGGAGCTGCACCGCGCCACCTACACCACCCAGGCCCGCACCAAGCAGGGCAACCGGCGCAGTGAACACAAGCTGCGCGAGGCCGAGTTGTGGGCGACGACGGCCGCGCTGCACGCGCCGGACTACGCCTACCCGTACGAGAAGCTGGACCGGCTGTGGAAGACGGTGCTGCTGCACCAGTTCCACGACATCCTGCCCGGCTCCTCCATCGCCTGGGTGCACCGCGAGGCCGAGGCCGAATACGCCCGGGTCGCCGAGGAACTGGAGACGCTGACGGCGCAGGCGCTCGCCGCGCTGGGCGCGGGCGGGCCGGGCGAGCGGCGGCCGGACGCGTCGCTGCGGGTGTTCAACACCAGCCCGTACGCCCGTGCCGAGGTGGTCCGCACGCCGCAGGGCCGCCCGGTGTACGTCGAGACGCCCGCGAACGGCAGCGCGCCGCTGACCGGAGCGCAGCCGCCGCAGCCGGTGACGGTCACCGGCCGGGTGCTCGACAACGGGCTGGTCCGGGTGCAGGTCGCCGACGACGGCACCCTGTCCTCCGTGTACGACCTGCGCGCGGACCGCGAGGTCCTCGCCGACGCGGGCAACCTGCTGCGCCTGCACACCGACCTCCCGAACTACTGGGACGCCTGGGACATCGACAAGCACTACCAGAACCGCTACACCGACCTGCTGGAGCCGGACGCGGTGACGGTCGTCGAGGAGGACCCGCTGGTCGGGGCGATCCGGGTCACGCGCTCCTTCGGCAAGGGCTCGACGCTCACCCAGACCATCACCCTGCGGGCGGGCAGCCCGCGCGTCGACTTCGAGACCGACATCGACTGGCACGAGGCGGAGAAGATCCTCAAGGCGGCCTTCCCGGTGGACATCCGGGCGCCGCACTCCTCCGCCGAGATCCAGTTCGGGCACGTCCAGCGCCCCACCCACACCAACACCAGCTGGGAGGCGGCCCGGTTCGAGGTCTCCGGCCACCGCTGGGTGCACATCGGCGAGCCCGGCTACGGCGTCGCCGTCGTCAACGACTCCACCTACGGACACGACGTCTCCCGCACCGTCCGCGAGGACGGCGGCACCACCACCACCGTCCGCCTCAGCCTCGTCCGGGCCCCGCGCATCCCGGACCCCGAGGCCGACCAGGGCCGGCACCGCTTCGCCTACGCGCTGCTGCCCGGCGCGAGCATCGAGGACGCGGTCGCCGAGGGCTACGCCCTCAACCTCCCGCTGCGCGTGGCGGACGCGGCCGACGCACCCGGACCGGTCGTCTCCGTGGAGGGCGACGGCATCACCGTGGAGGCGGTCAAGCTCGCCGACGACACGTCCGGCGACGTCGTCGTACGGCTCTACGAGTCCAGCGGCGGCCGGGCCACGGGCGTCCTGCGCACGGGCTTCCCGCTCGCGGGGGCTCAGATCACCGATCTGCTGGAGCGGCCGCTGGAGCCGGCCACCGTCGCACAGGACGGCGCCGTCGCCGTCCGCCTGCGTCCCTTCCAGATCCTGACGCTCCGTCTGGAACGCGCCGTGGCCGGCCGCTGACGCGGCGCGCGGCGGGGCGGGCGCGACTCGACGTCCCGCCCGCCCCGGATCCGCCCGGCCTTCGCGGCGGCGGGCGGCACGCGCTCGGGCCGGCCGGCCGCCCCCCGTGACAGCGGCCGACCGACCCGATCCCCCGTTCCCCCGGGAACCCCCCGTCGATTCCCGTTCTTCCCCCGTGGATCCCCGTGCTTCCCCCGAGACCCCGGTGTTCCCCCGGCTCCCCCCGCGGGGTCCTGCACTCTTAGGAGCGGGCGCCCCGGCCCCTGATACACCTTTCGCGGAAAAAAATCCCCCGGACCGCGGTCCGGGGGATTCTGGCGGTGCCCGACGGCGTCCGGGGGGGTCAGCCGGTGAAGCCCGCCGTGATGGAGGTGAACTGCCAGGTGCTCTGGCTGATGCCGGAGCAGTTGCTCACCACGCCGCCGCCGGGGCAGGGCCGGTCGCGGTTGACGGCCCAGTAGGCGAGCCGGGCGATGTGGTGGGAGTTGGCCCAGTCGCGGATGGACGTCCAGATCGCCGGGGTGGTGTTCTCCTGCTGGTCGGAGAGGCCGTTCATGCCGGAGATGCCGATGTGGGCGTAGGCGGTGGCGTCGTCCCAGCCGAAGGTGGACTTCAGCTTGTTCTTCAGCCCCTCCGTGGCGTTCACGGTGTTGCCGTACATGTCGGAGCCGCCGCCGAAGTCGAACGGCATGATGGTGAAGACGTCGACGTCGGCGCCGAGCGACTTGGCCTGCTCGATCAGCCGGTTGCCGTAGTAGGTCGGCCCGGTCGTCGACGTCCCGAAGGTGACGATGGTCCTCAGGCCGGGGTTGTTCGCCTTGACGGTCTTCAGCGCGGTGAGGATCCGCGCCTGCACGGCCTCGTTCTCGAACTCGTCCGAGTTCTCGATGTCCATGTCGACCGCCTTGAGCCCGTAGGCGTCGATCACTTTCTGCAGGGCGCCCGCGAGCGCGCTCGCCGAGGAGCAGTTGGCGCCGAGCTTGCTGCCCTGCCAGCCGCCGAAGGAGGGCACGACGTCCCCGCCCGCCGAGCGGACCTGGTTGACGACGCTCTGGTCGACCCCGCCGGTCAGCGGCCGGTTGCCGTCCCACATCGGGTTGCAGCCGCCGCCGTCGAGCACGAACGCCATCGTGAACCACTTGACGCCGGTCGCGTTCATCACCGTGGTCACGTTCGGGGGATCGCCCCAGCCCTCGAAGAGATAGGGAGCGGCCTGCTTGAACCCGGTCCCGCCTCCGCCGCCCGCGCTGGTCGTGACGCTCACGGCGTTCGAGGCCCCGGAGGTGTTCCCGGCGGCGTCGCGCGCCCTCACGGTGAAGGAGTAGGCCGTGCTCGCGGACAGCCCGCCGACCGTGGCGGAGGTCCCGGAGACCGTGAGCACCCTCGTCGACCCGCTGTAGACGTCGTAGGCCGTCACGCCGACGTCGTCGGTCGAGGCGTTCCAGGACAGCGACACGCTGGAGGACGTCTTGCCGGTCGAGGTCAGCCCGCCGGGCGCGGTCGGCGCCTGCGTGTCGGAGCCGCCCCCGCCGCCCGGTCCGTCCAGGCTGATGTCGTCGGCCTGGTAGGCGCCCTGGGCGTACCAGCCGTGGACGTAGATCGTGGC
Organism: Streptomyces rishiriensis; assembly: GCF_003112535.1. Lineage (GTDB taxonomy): Bacteria > Actinomycetota > Actinomycetes > Streptomycetales > Streptomycetaceae > Streptomyces > Streptomyces rishiriensis. The sequence continues at coordinate 115,769 of NZ_BEWA01000017.1, forward strand.
GCTGGTCTGCGAGGCCCCGGTGGTGAACGAGACCGAGAGCCGGCTGTACGCCGACGGCGACGTCGTCCAGGTGGAGGCCCCGCCGTCGACGCCGAGGTAGACGTAGGAACCGCGTACCCAGCCGGTCAGCGCGTACGTGGTGTTCGGCTGGACGGAGACGGTCTGGCTGCACTGGGCGATGTCACTCGAACTCACCGCCCCGGTGAGGGCCTTGGAGCCGCTGTGGACGGGCGAGGAGACGACGGAGCCGAGGTTGCCGGTGCAGGACCAGGGCGCGACGGCGCCCGACTCGAACCCGGGGTTGGTGAGGACGTTGGCCGCCTGAGCCGTGCCCGGCAGGGCCACGGCTCCGGCCAGGGCGAGGCCGGCGGTTCCGGCCAGGGCGAGGAAACGACGCCATGGGCGTCCGAGGGGTGGGGTGCGCACGCGATCTCCCTGGAGGAATGGGGGTGTTCGGGAGTGCAGGGGGAGTGCAGAGCTGTGCAGGGGGTGCGCAACAAAGTTGGTATGGACCAATCCGCCTGTCAAGCAGAGCGACGGAATTGGTCCATACCGGTGAGGTGATTTTCTGTTGTCCACGGGTCGTGGGCCGCGGGCCGTGAGTCGGGCGCTGCGGCCGCGGCCGGGCTACAGCGGCAGCGCCTCCGCCGCGTCGGCGGGCGTCACCGCGACAGACTCGGCCGACGCGACCGACTCGGCGGAGCCGGCGGGCGCCGGCATGGCCGGCAGCAACGGCTCCGGCTCCTCCGGCCGCTGGTGCGGCAGCGCGACCGCGCGCAGCGGCCGGGGGCCGGAGACGACCGTGTAGTCCTGCCCCAGGAACGGCGGCACGATCTCGCCCGGGTCCTCGCCGAGCGCCAACTGCACCGCCGCCCAGGGGGCGTTGACGCCGCACAGTGCCAGCTGGTGCAGGCCGCCGGCCGGACGGGTGTTGACGTCCATCAGGACCGGCCGGTCGCCGAACATCCGGAACTGGATGTTGGACAGGTAGTGCAGCCCGAAGCCCTCGGCGATGAGACGCGCGGGCTCCAGCCACTGCTCGTGCAGGGTGAAGCCGCGGCGGCGGCCGTTCTTGGTCCGGCCGATGGCCATGCGCAGGACGTTGTCGGGGCCGGTGAGGCAGTCCACCGACACCTCCGGCTGCTCGAGGCGCGGCATGACCAGCCAGTCGACCTGGTCCTCGCCCTGCTCCTCGGCCTGCCGCAACGCCTCGACCACCATGTCGAGTTGCACGTACGGGCTGGGGAAGCCGGTGAGGTGCGTGAGCGAGAAGGGCTTGCGGGTGATCACCCGGAAGCCCACCCCGCCGGCGCCGGACGCCGGCTTGAAGCAGGCCCGGTGCCCCGCCTCCTCCAACTCCTCGACGGCGGCGACGAGTTCGCCCGCCGAGCGGACCCGGTACCACGGCGGCACCGGCACCCCGATCGCCTGCACGGCCTCGTACGCGATCACCTTGTCGTGGAAGACGGCGACCGCCTCCGGCGGCGGCGCCAGCAGCGCCGTGCCGACCGCCTCGAAGTCGGCGCGGTGCGCCACGACGGCCGCCTGGTGCAGCCGCGGCACGAACACGTCGATGCCGCGGCGTCGGCACTGGGCGAGCGCGTACTCGACGTAAGCGGCCGGTGACAGGCCTTCCGGCTCCAGCTCGGCGGTGTCGGCGGCGGCCAGTACGGGGGAGTCGGCGTCACCGTGCGTGGCGTGGATCTCGACGGCCCGGTCGCTGGGATTTCGTCGCAGCTGATCCGTGAAGAACACGTTCTCCGCGTACGTGCGGTTGAGCCAGACGCGTACGCGAGAGACCATGCGAGGCCGCCTTTCACGGTGTGCGGGCAGGGCGAAGCAGGCCCGGCCCGGGCAGGGGGAATGGTGGGTCACCAAACCGCCCTGCGTGAAGGGACGTCCATGGCGGTGGTGTTGGGGCGATCATACGGGTTCCCGGGGGTGCCGCGTGCAACACGCGTGTTACGGATTTTCCGATCTTGTTCCCGTACGGGGCCCGGTCCGGTAGGGGAGCGCTGCGTCGCAGGTGGGGGCGGTGCTCAGTCGCAGGTGGCCGGATTCGGCCTTGTTCCGCGAGCTCGGATGTGTTCTCGTGGAAGGGACGTGTGTGTGTTCGCGGGAACGCGGAGCGTGGTCTAGTGAGCGGGAGCTTCGGGTGACGATGACGGCCGGTGGCACCGGACGACTGCTGGCCATCAGTGATCTGCACATCGGCTATCCGGAGAACCGGGCCCTGGTCGAGGCGATGGCCCCGGAGACGGACGAGGACTGGCTGCTGGTCGCGGGCGACGTGTCGGAGAACGTGGCCGACATCCGCTGGGTCCTGAAAACCCTCGCGAGCCGCTTCCGCAAGGTCGTGTGGGCGCCCGGGAACCACGAGCTGTGGTCCCATCCCGGCGACCCGGTCCCGCTGCGCGGGGTCGCCCGCTACGAGCACCTCGTCGAGGTCTGCCGCGACCTGGGCGTGACGACGCCCGAGGACCCCTACCCGGTCTGGGAGGGCCCCGGCGGCCCGGTGGTCGTCGCGCCGCTGTTCCTGCTGTACGACTACTCGTTCCTCCCGGCCGGCTGCACGACCAAGGCGGAGGGGCTGGCCTACGCGGAGAGCACCGGGATCGTCTGCAACGACGAGTACCTGCTGCACCCCGACCCGTATCCGTCCCGCGAGGCCTGGTGCCGGGCCCGGGTCGCCGAGACCGAACGCCGGCTCGCCGAGATCCCGGACGACCTGCCCGTCGTCCCCGTCAACCACTATCCGCTGCACCGGCACCCCATGGACGTGCTGTGGCACCCCGAGTTCGCCATGTGGTGCGGCACCACGCTGACCGCGGACTGGCACCGCCGCTTCCGCGTCGCCGCCATGGTCTACGGCCACCTGCACATCCCACGGACCACCTGGCAGGACGGCGTCCGCTTCGAGGAGGTGTCGGTGGGCTACCCCCGCGAATGGCGCAGACGTTCCCAGCCGCCGGGCCGGCTGCGACGCATCCTGCCCACGGACCCCGGGAAGTCCGGGGAGCACGGCGAGAAGACGGAGACCCGGTGATCGAGGACCTGCTGCCCGGGACGGTGGTGGCGGTGGAGGCCTTCGGCGAGGAGGGCGTGCGCGAGTTCGGGGACGCGCCGCTGTACCCGCAGGAGGAGGCGCTGCTGACGCGGGCGGTGGACAAACGCCGCCGCGAGTTCACCGTCGTACGCGCCTGCGCCCGGCGGGCCATGGAGAAGCTCGGCGTGCCCCCGCAGCCCGTGCTGCCCGGTGAGCGCGGCGCGCCGCAGTGGCCCGACGGCCTGACGGGCAGCATGACCCACTGCGAGGGCTACTGCGCCGCCGCGCTGGTCCGGGCCGACGACCTGGCCTCCCTCGGCATCGACGCCGAACCGCACGCCCCCCTTCCCGAAGGCGTGCTGGCCGCCGTCGCGCTGCCCGCCGAGGCGGCCCGGCACGAACGCCTGGCCGCGGAGCGTCCCGAGGTGCACTGGGACCGGCTGCTGTTCAGCGCCAAGGAATCCGTCTACAAGGCGTGGTTCCCCCTCACCCGTAAGTGGCTGGACTTCAGCGAGGCCGACATCGACCTCACGGCCGCGGCCACCGGCCCCGACGCGGGCTCGCACGGGACCTTCCGGGCCCGGCTGCTCGTGCCCGGGCCGTTGGTGGGAGGCCGGCGGCTCGGGCACTTCGAGGGCCGCTGGACCGTCCGCCGGGGCCTGGTGGCGACGGCCGTGACGGTCCGGCACGACTGAGGCCGCCGGCCCGGCGGTCACCGGCCGGGGCACCAGCTGTGCAGCAGCCGGAAGAACTCCTCCTCGTTGCCCGTGAGCCCGGCGTCGGCCAGCGCGCGCTCCGCCTCGGCCAGCACCCCCGGCGGGACCACGGGAGGCAGCCGGTCGTGGGACCGGCCGGAGCAGCGGGCGCCCTCACCGCCTCCCTCGTCGCCGAAGGCGGCTCTCACCGTGTGCAGCAGCCTCAGGTAGGCCTGCACGGCGGTGCGCTCGCGGTCGGTCAGTACGGCTGTGGGCATCGGTCGGCTCTCCCCGTGTCGGCGTCGTCTCCCACGCGCCCCGACGGCGCGTACGCCTCCGTACGGCGGCGCACTCCCCAGCTTGCCGCCCACCACTGACAATCCGGCCGTGCACCGCCTCGGTTCGCCCGCTTAGCCGAGGCGAAACCCCGGCGAAATCTCCTGCGGGAATCGGGTCCTACGCTGGTGTGAAGGGCTTTCGGCCCCAGCGCCGGCGTACGGCGGGAACAGGAGGCGAGCGGGTGATCGACGTCCCCCGGCGGCGCGCGGCGCGCACCGCCGCGTCGCGTCCGGCGGCCGACGGCGAACCGGAGTTGCGCCACCGGGTCGTGCACGGGCACCGGCGGGCCTTCCGCATGGCCGGCGCGGGGCCGGCGCTGGTCCTCGTCCACGGCATCGGCGACTCCTCGGCGACCTGGGCCGGGCTGATCCCCGCCCTCGCCCGCACCCACACCGTCATCGCCCCCGACCTCCTCGGCCACGGTGACTCCGACAAGCCCCGCGCTGACTACTCGGTGGCCGCCTACGCCAACGGGCTGCGCGATCTGCTCAGCGCCCTCGGCGTCGAGTCGGCGACGCTGGTCGGGCACTCGCTCGGCGGGGGAGTGGCGATGCAGTTCGCCTACCAGTTCCCCGAGCGCACCGAACGGCTGATCCTCGTGAGCTCGGGCGGGGTCGGCCGGGAGGTCAACCCCGCGCTGCGGCTCGCGTCGCTGCCGGGCGCCCAACTGGCGCTGTCCGCCCTGCGCTTGCCCGGCGCCCGTCTCCAGGTCGGCCTCGCCGTACGCCTGCTGCGGTTTCTGGACACCGACCTCGGGCAGGACGCCCCCGAACTGCTCCAGCTCGTCGACGCCCTGCCGGACGCCACCTCGCGCAGCGCCTTCGTCCGCACGCTGCGCGCGGTCGTCGACTGGCGCGGCCAGGTCGTGACCATGCTGGACCGCTGCTATCTGACGGCGGGGATGCCCACCATGCTGCTGTGGGGCGACCGGGACAGCGTCGTCCCCGTACGGCACGCGTACGGCGCCCACGAGGCGATGCCGGGCAGCCGGCTGGAGATCTTCGAGGGCGCCGGGCACTTCCCGTTCCACAGCGATCCGGACCGGTTCCGCACCCTGGTCGAGGAGTTCACCCGGACCACCGCCCCGGCCGACTGGAGCCGGGACCGCTGGCGGGCACTCCTGCGCGCGGGCCGTCCCCGCACCCTCGCCACGGGCCTGGCGGACGCCACGGCGCAGGACCTGCGCGAGGCGAGCGAACGCAGCGGCGCCTGAACGCCTCGCGCCGGGACGCGGTCGGTCAGTTCTGCGGTCCGAGGTATCCGAGCGACGCCTCGATCCGGCCCGCCAGGTGGTCCCGCTGCCCGCGGCCGCGTGGCGCCGACCCCGGCAGCCAGGCACGGCACTTGCTGGCCAGCAGCAGGCCGAACGTCTCGGCCTGCCGTTCGTCGGCGAGATCGAAACGCGTGCGCGCGGCGACGCTGCGCACGGTCGCCTGGAGATCGGCCCCGTCGGTGAGTAAACGGGCCGCGACCGCGGCGCCCTCGACGTGATGGCTGCAGTGGCCCGCCTTCATGTGCCACAGCTCGTGCCCCAGGATCACCAACTGGTGATCGGGGGCGGTGCGTTCCTCGATGACGACCAGGTCCTGGTCGGCCATGTCGAGCCACAGCCCGCTCGCGGTGTCGGCGGGGAAGGAAGCCATGCGGAAGTGGACCGGACGGCCACGTCGTCTGCTCATCCCGTCGCACAGGGCGGTGTAGAGGGCGGCCGGCGCCGAGGGGGCCGGGAGGGTCAGCTCCGAGACCAGCTCGCCGCTGAGGCGGCGCATTTCCTTGGCGATGTTCACGCTTCTCCCCCGGATCACGACTCGGGCCGCTTCACGCTCTCCAGGAGCATGTCCAGCCACTCGGCGACCTTGTCGCGGTGCTGGTCGGTGGGCAGCTGGGCCGCCCGCCACGCGATCCCGCGTACGCCGTGGTCCTGCAGCAGCCGCTCCAGCGGGTCCTCGGCGGCCGCGGCCGCCTCGCGCGCGGCGAGCTTCTGCAGCAGCTCCTGCTCGATGTGCTGCAGGGCGCCCGCGAGCGCCTCCGGGTCCTCGGCCGTGAGGAACCCGGCGTGCACGCGGAAGAACCGCTGGAGGGCGTCGCAGTGCTCCATCGTGGGGCGCCGGTCGCCGTTGATGAGGGCGCCCGCCTGCTGGCGCGACATGCCGGCGCCGTCGGCGATCTCCTGCTGGGTGTACTTGCGGCCGTTGGGCTTGAGCCGCGTACGGCGCAACAGGTCCAGGCGCTGCAGGAAACGGGCCTGGACGTCGGGCTCTCCGGCGGGCCGGCCGCTCAGCAGGGCCTTGACCACGGACTCCGGTACCCCGGAGGCGACGGACAGCCGCCCCGTGGCGAAGACCTGCGCGTGCGGCACGCCCAGCCGGTCGGCGAGCGCGGCGACCCGGGCGACGACGGCCGACAGCAGCACTGTCGCCGCGGCGCCCGCAACCTCGAAGCCATCCTCCGACACCGACAGGTCTCCTAGGTCTCTCACGTCCCTCTCACAGGCACACGATCACCGGCACGGACGGTCGCCGTGAACTTCCCGGAGCGTAGCGGGTCTTTCGAACTCACATCCAGGTCTCGCCACAACTGTGGCCAATTTCAGCCGTCAACGACCATGGAATGCCACGATAGTTGACATGCCTCGCGTCCGGGCAGCAGGATCGGAACGCCGCGTGAAGGCCGCATAGGCAAGAGGGGTGACCTCCCGATGGCATATCAGGCAGGAGGGCAGCGGTCCGTACCGCGGCCCGTCCCCGAGAGTCCCGAGGCCCAGGCGTATCTGCTGGACTACGGCGCGTACCTGGAGGCCGTCCCCTTCCCGTCCGTCGTTCTCGACCACCGCTGGGACGTGGTGCTGTCCAACGCCGCCTTCGCGTCACTCTTCCGCGACGTGAGTCCGCATCCGACGGCTCTGCCGAGCGACAACTTCCTGCGGTTCGTCCTGTTCCATCCCGACGCGCCCTCGGTCCTCGGCGACCACGAGACGGGCTGGTGCCTGCCGATGCTCGCCGGCTTCGCCGCGGCCGTGGAACGTCACGGGCACGACCACGCGCTGCAGGCGATCCGCCGCGAGATCGCCCAGGATCCCATCATGGAGGCCGCCTACCGGCACGGGCTGCCGCACTGGATCCGCGCGGTCGGCGAGGGCGCCGTCGAGCACGACGGGGCGGTCCGCCCGCTCCTGCACCCCGACCCGCGCTGGGGCGCCACGGAGTGCCGCATCATCGGTGAGACCCCCACGACGCTGCGGGACATGGGGTACACGCGGCTGACCATGGTGCTGCGCGAGGCGCGTCCGGCGGCCGCCTCCCGCCGAGCGCGCGGTGCTCGCCGCGGCGCGAGCCACCTCAGCGTGGTCCCGACCCCGGAGGGCTGATCGCCGTCGCGGCCCGTCCCGCCGAGGGCTCCCGTCCCCGCTCCCGGCCGTCGATGCGCCCGCCCTGCGCCCGCCGGAACGTCAGCCGCCGGATGGACAGCCGCAGGACGACCGCCGCCTGAACCGACCGGCGGGAGACGGTCGGTTCGGTAGGACGTCGGTTCGGTAGGAGGTCGGTTCGGGAGGACGTTCTCCAGCCGTCCGTGAGCAAGGCGGCCCTTCCCGGCCGGGCACCGTCGGCGTTCAGGTCGCCGACGGCGCCCTGGTCGGGGCGCAGGTACCGGCCGGGCGGTCCGGGGCGCCCGCCCCCGGGTCACAGATCCAGCACGAGCTTCTTCCCCCGGCACCGCGACACACAGATCATCATCGTCTCCCCGGCCTCCCGCTCCTCGGCGCTGAGCACGGAGTCCCGGTGCTCCGGGGTGCCGTCCAGCACGTCGGTCTCACAGGTGCCGCAGGTCCCCTCGGTGCAGGAGTAGAGCACCTCGACGCCCGCGGCGCGCACGGCGTCCAGCACGGACACGCCCGGTGCGACCGTGAGGGTACGGCCGCTCTGCGCCAGCTCGACCTCGAACGCCCCGTCCCGGGCGGCCGGTTGCTCCTTCGCCTGGAACCGCTCGACCCGGAGCGCGCCGGCCGGGCAGCGCTTCTCCACGGCGTCCAGCAGCGGGCCGGGGCCGCAGCAGTAGACGAGGGCGTCCTCGGGCAGCGCGTCGAGCACCGAACCGAGGTCGAGCAGTCCGGCCTCGTCCTGCGGGGCGACGGTGACGCGGTCGCCGTAGGCCGCCAGTTCGCCGGTGAAGGCCATGGACGCGCGGGTGCGGCCGCCGTAGAGCAGGCTCCAGTCGGCGCCCGCCGCCTCGGCCGCCGCCAGCATCGGCAGGACGGGGGTGATCCCGATGCCGCCCGCGATGAAGCGGTAACGCGGCGCCGGGTGCAGCGCGAAGTGGTTGCGCGGACCGCGCACCCCGATCTTGTCCCCCTGCCTCACCCGCTCGTGCACATGGGCGGATCCGCCCCGCCCGTCCGCCTCGCGCAGCACGGCGATCCGCCAGGCGGCACGGTCGGCCGGATCGCCGCACAGCGAGTACTGCCGTTCCAGGCCGGGTCCGAGGACGACGTCGACATGGGCGCCGGGCTCCCAGGCGGGCAGCGGCTCGCCCAGGGGGTGGCGCAGGGTGAGGGCGAGCACCCCGTCGGCGGCGAACTCGCGTCGCTCGACGACGAGTTCGGCTTGGTACACGTCGCTCATGAGGTGCTTCCCCGTGTCCGGTGTCCGTCGGGGTGGCCGAGCATCCACTCCCACATCTCGATCGGGTCCTGCGCGGCGTGCTCGGCTCCGCAGTGGCAGGTGCCGTGCAGGACGTCCGTGCCCGGCAGCCAGTCGACGCGGTAGATCTCGCCGGTGTCTCCGGTGTCTCCGGTGTCCCCGGTGCTCACGAGACGTTCTCCACCGGCTTGTCGCCCTCCTCCACCAGCCGGGCGAGGATGCGGCGGGCGGCCAGACCACCGGTGTCGATGTTGATGCTCAGCTCCTGGTAGCCGGAACGCTCCGAACCGAGGGTGCGCTGAAGGAGGTTGAGCGCGTCGACGTCCTGCATGACCACCGTGTGGTTGTTGCCCCGCAGGAACTCGGTGACCTCCTCGTCGTCCGTCGCCCAGTCCCGCGAGACCATCCAGAAGTCGTACACCCTGCCGTCGGCGGACGGCGTGATGGCGTAGGTGATCTCGGTGTGGAAGCCGTTCGGGTCGCTGCCGTCGGCCTCGGGCACGACGCCCACGGGCGCGATGCGGCTGTGCAGCAGATACAGGCAGGGGGCGTGGTACTCGATGTCCTGCCAGCGGGTGATCCGCCCCTCGATGCCGGTGGAGCGGGCGTAGAACGGCGGGCACTCGGCGTCGTCCATGTGCCGGCTGACCCGCACGATCCCCGCGCCCTCGTCGACCTCCGTGGTGATCGGCGTCTCGGCGACCTCGGGGGTGCCTATGTACCCGCCGTGCAGATACGTCTCGTGGGAGAGGTCGAGGAGGTTGTCGACGAGCAGCCCGTAGTCGGCGTCGATGGGCTCCATCCCGCGCACGGTCGTCCAGCCCGGGGAGTCGAGGTGCCGGGCCCGCGGGAGGGTCCGCGGATCGGCGAGGGCCGGGTCGCCGATCCACACCCACACCAGGGAGTCCTGCTCCACGACCGGGTAGGCGGTCACCCGCGCGGTGCGGGGGATGCGTTTCTGGCCCGGCACGTACACGCAGGCGCCGGTCGTGTCGTACGTGAAGCCGTGGTATCCGCACACGATGCGGTCGCCGTCGAGCCGGCTCTCGGAGAGCGGGAACCTGCGGTGCACACAGCGGTCGTGCAGCGCTACGGGCGTGCCGTCCTCCTCCGTGCGGTAGAAGACGAGCGGCTCGCCGAGGATCGTCCGGCCGAGCAACTCCTCGCGCCCGACCTCGTGGCTGTAGGCGGCGACGTACCACTGGTTCCTGGCGAAGGCGGTGGTGTGAGGCATGGGGGTTCCCGTCCCTGTCGGCGGGGCTTCGTCGCCCCGCGCCGTGGTGGGAACAGGTTCCTGACGGCTGTGCTCGCCGCGCAAGGCGGCTTCTGCCAGGCGGAAGCATCGCTGCGGAAGCGCCGGTCGCCTCGGTGCGTGGCGGGGGCGGAGCGTTGCCGGCCGGGGCCCGGCGACCGGCGGACGGGGGCCTTTCGGCGATTCCTTGGCCCGTCGCACATCCCGCGTACCGGCGACTTTCACGTGGGCGTCATCCGACCCTTCCCTGACGTTCGGTGCCCTTGCGAAACTCCTTGCGCGCGCATCCCGTCACGAACCGGCCGGCAGAACCCTTCTGTACGAGAGGTGCCTCACCCATGTCCGAAGTCAACCGGCGTCGCTTTCTCCAGCTCGCGGGCGCCACGACGGCGTTCACAGCGCTGTCCGGCAGCGTGGAACGCGCCGCGGCGCTGCCCGCGAACCACCGCACGGGGTCGATCGAGGACGTCGAGCACATCGTCGTCCTGATGCAGGAGAACCGCTCCTTCGACCACTACTTCGGCAAGCTGAGAGGCGTCAGAGGCTTCGGAGACCCGCGCCCGGTCACCCTCGCGAACGGCAGGTCGGTCTGGCACCAGCCGGACGCCGCGGGCAAGGACGTCCTTCCCTTCCGCCCCGACGCCGACGACCTGGGCCTCGCGTTCATCCAGGACCTGCCGCACGGCTGGAACGACGGGCATGCCGCCTTCAACGGCGGCAAGTACGACAAGTGGGTGCCCGCCAAGAGCGCCACGACGATGGCGTACCTGAACCGCGAGGACATCCCCTTCCACTACGCGCTGGCCGACGCCTTCACCGTCTGCGACGCCTACCACTGCTCGTTCATCGGCTCCACCGACCCCAACCGCTACTACCTGTGGACGGGGTACACCGGCAACGACGGCAAGGGCGGCGGGCCGGTCCTCGGCAACGACGAGGCCGGCTACAGCTGGACCACCTACCCCGAACGCCTGGAGCAGGCCGGGGTCTCGTGGAAGGTCTACCAGGACGTCGGCGACGGCCTGGACGCGAAGGGCGGCTGGGGCTGGATCCAGGACGCCTATCGCGGCAACTACGGCGACAACTCGCTCCTCTACTTCAAGCAGTACCAGAACGCCGCGCCCGGCGACCCGCTCTACGACAAGGCCCGCACCGGCACCGACGCCCGCACGGGCGAGGGCTACTTCGACCAGCTGAAGCGGGACGTCAAGGGCGGGAAGCTGCCGCAGGTCTCCTGGATCGTCGCACCCGAGGCCTTCACCGAGCACCCCAACTGGCCCGCCAACTACGGTGCCTGGTACGTCTCGCAGGTCCTGGACGCGCTCACCGCCGACCCCGCGGTGTGGGCGAAGACGGCCCTGTTCGTCACCTACGACGAGAACGACGGCTTCTTCGACCACCTGGTTCCGCCGTTCCCGCCCGCCTCGGCCGCGCAGGGCCGTTCGACCGTCGACGTCGGGCCGGACCTCTTCAAGGGCGACGGCAGCCACCCCGCCGGCCCCTACGGGCTGGGGCAGCGGGTGCCCATGCTGGTCATCTCCCCCTGGAGCAAGGGCGGTTACGTCTGCTCCGAGACGCTCGACCACACCTCCGTCATCCGGTTCATGGAGCGCCGCTTCGGCGTGCACGAGCCGAACATCTCGCCGTGGCGGCGCGCCGTCTGCGGCGACCTGACCTCCGCGTTCGACTTCTCCTGCACGGACGCCCGACCGGTCGCCCTGCCCGGCACGGACGGCTACCGGCCCCCGGACCGGGTGCGCCACCCCGACTACGTGCCCACCCCGCCGGCCAACCCGGTCCTGCCCGGGCAGGAGCGCGGCTCGCGTCCCACCCGGCCGCTCAAGTACGCGCCCCAGGTGGACGGTTCGGTGGATGCGACGGCCGGGACCTTGACCCTCACCTTCGCCTCGGGAGCCCAGGCCGGCGCCGCCTTCCTGGTGACCTCGGGCAACCGCGGCGACGGCCCGTGGAGCTACACCACCGGGGCGGGCGCGACCGTCTCCGACACCTGGAACTCGGCGTACTCGGCCGGTTCGCACGACCTGACCGTGCACGGCCCGAACGGCTTCCTGCGCGTCTTCAAGGGGGCGGGGAAGGCGACGGGCCCCGAGGTGGTCGCACGGCACGTCGGCGACGCCGTCGAGCTGATCTTCACCCACCGGGGCAAGGGGACGGTGGAGTTGGCGGTGGCCGACGGCTACGGCGGCCGGACCACCACCGTGCGGCTGCGGCCCGGCGCCGTGCTCAAGCGCACCGTGGACCTGCACGCGAGCCGGCGCTGGTACGACCTCACGGTCACCTCGGCCGCCGACCGGGCGTTCCTCAGGCGGTTCGCCGGACACGTCGAGAACGGGCGGCCGGGCCTCAGCGACCCGGCCATCGTCACGGAGTGACCGGCACGGGCCGTCCGGACGGTAAATGCCCCGTCGACACGCGGGGTTGGGGGCTGGTCAGCTCCCGGTGGCCTCGGGATAGTGTGCCCCGGTGACCACGCAATCGAACACACCTGCAGGCTGGTACCCGGATCCGCACGGGGCGTCCCGGACCATGCGCTACTGGGACGGCGTCCAGTGGACCGAGCAGACCCGGGCCGACGGCACGGGGCAGGACGCGCCGCAGGTGCCGCAGCAGCCGGGGCCGGACCAGCGGGTCCGGCGCCAGGTGCAGGAGCAGGCCGGGGTCGCGCCGAGCGGCCCCGGCGGCGGCACGCTGTTCAGCGAGCCGGTGCTGGTGGTGAACCAGAAGGCCAAGCTCATCGAGCTGACCAACGAGTACAAGGTCATGGACCAGCAGGGCAACCAGCTCGGCTCGGTGGTCCAGGTCGGCCAGGGTGCGCTCAGGAAGGTCGTGCGCTTCCTCTCCGACTTCGACCAGTACCTCAGTCACAAGCTGGAGATCCGCGACGCCCAGGGGCAGCCGGTGCTGCTGCTGACCCGACCGGCGAAGATCTTCAAGTCCAGGGTGGTCGTCACCCGCCCCGACGGCCAGCCGGTCGGCGAGCTCGTCCAGCAGAACGTCTTCGGCAAGATCAACTTCGCGATCAACGCGGACGGCCGGCAGGTCGGCGCGATCAAGGCGGAGAACTGGCGCGCCTGGAACTTCGCGATCGTCGACCACGCGGACAACGAGGTCGCCCGGATCACCAAGACCTGGGAAGGCCTCGCCAAGACGGTGTTCACCACCGCGGACAACTATGTGCTGCAGATCCACTACCAGCTGCCCGAGCCGCTGCTGAGCCTGGTCGTCGCGACGGCCCTGACCGTGGACACCGCGCTCAAGCAGGACGCGCGCGGTCTGGGCTGACGCGCCGCCGCCGCACCCGTACGGCGCAGGGGCCGCCTTCCTCCGGGAAGACGGCCCCCGCGTGCGCGGCTCTACAGCGGCGTCAGATGCTCCGGTCCGTTCGCCGGCCGCGGCAGCAGCGCGGGTTCGGCCGAGGCGGTCTCCGGCCTCAGCGCCAGCACCGCCGCCACCGGGTGGTCCTCGTCGTCGACGAACGGACGGTCCTCGTCGTCGACGGCCGCCGGGTGCGGAGCGGCCCGCGACAGCAGCACCACGCCCCGGCCCGCCAGTCCGGCCCCCGCCAGCGCGAGGAGCACGCCCGCGGGCCCGCCCTGCAGCCGTTCGCCCAGCAGCGCGAGGCCGATCGCCGCGGCGGCCAGCGGGTTGGCCAGGGTCACCATCGCCAGCGGGGCGCCGAGGCCGTCCCGGTAGGCGGTCTGGGACAGCAGCAGTCCGCCCGTCGCGAAGGCCGCGACCAGCAGGGCCACCCCGATCACCTGCATGCTCAGCAGCGAGCCCGAGCGGTCCGTGGCGGCCACCGTCACCGTCTGGGTGAGCGCCGAGGCGACGCCCGAGGCGAGACCGGACGCGGTCGCGTGCCGCAGCCCGGGCCGGGCGCCGCGCCGGGCCAGGAGCCCGATCAGCGCCGCCGTCGCCCCCGCCACCGCGACCGCCTCCGGCAGGCTCAGGACGTTCTCGGGGGCCGGCCCCGACGCCGTGACCAGGATCGCCGCCAGGCCGGCCAGGGTGAGGGCAGTGCCCCGCCACTCGGCGGCGCTGACCCGGCGCCCGGCGACCCGGGCGCCCATCGGCACCGCCGCGACCAGGGTGAGCGCGCCGAGCGGCTGCACCACCGTGAGCGGGCCGTACTTGAGGGCGACGACGTGCAGCAGCGCGGCGGCGGCGTTCAGCCCCACCGACCACCACCAGGCCCCGTTGCCGATCAGCCGCAGCAGGCCGGCGCCGGGATGCCGGGAGGCCAGCCGCTCCTGGGCGACGGCGGCGGCCGCGTAGGCGACGGCCGAGAAGAGGGAGAGGACTACGGCTACCAGGTCGGCGTTCATCGGCCCGCTCCCGCCAGGACCGGCGGTTCCCCGGCCGGGACCAGGGCGTGCGTTCGGCGTGCGGCGGCGGTGGCCGTGCGCCGGGGGGCGTGGACCAGCGTGAGCGCGAGGCCGAGCAGGAGGCCCGCAACGATCGCGTCGAGCCAGTAGTGGTTCGCGGTGCCCACGATCACCAGGAGGGTCAGCAGCGGATGCAGCAGCCACAGCCAGCGCCATCGTGAGCGGGTGGCGGCGATCAGTCCGATCGCGACCATCAGGGCCCAGCCGAAGTGCAGCGAGGGCATCGCGGCGAACTGGTTGGACAGATGGTCCGTCTGCGGCGGGCCGTACACCGACGGCCCGTAGACCCGCGCGGTGTCGACCAGTCCGGTCGCCGCCAGCATCCGCGGCGGAGCCAGCGGGAACGCCAGATGCAGCACCAGGGCGGCGGCGGTGACCGCGGCCAGCGCCCGGCGCGCCCAGACGTAGTGCGCCGGCCGGCGCAGGTACAGCCAGACCAGGAACGCCAGGGTGGCGGGGAAGTGCACGGTCGCGTAGTACGTGTTCGCCACCTCGGCGAGGCCGTCGCCGTGCAGCAGCAGGGACTGCACCGTGCCTTCGCCGGGCAGCCCCAGCCACCGTTCGAGGCGCCACACGTCATGGGCGTCGCGGAAGGCCTCGCCCGTGTGGCCGGCGACCAGCTGCCGGCCGAACTTGTAGACGAGGAAGAGCCCTGCGACGAGCAGGAGCTCACGGACTATGGGCGGCCTCGCCGGTGTGGCCGGCTCCGCTTCTGCAGGCTCGGTGCGGGCATTCATCCCCCGGCCCCTTCGCTGACGGTGGTGCGGTGAAAGTGGTGCTGCCGTGCTCGTAACTCGTGCATACACCATCGATACGATGTCGTACCGATACGCCAGTGTACCGATACGGATGCGTACCGGTACACTGGCGTATCGATTGATGTGCGCCACACTGGAGACCGGGCCCGCCCGGGCCCCTCGGCGCACAGGCCGGAGCGGAAGCGGACCAGGGAGGAAGAGCAGATGACGTCGCAGGCCGCGGACGGACCCGAGTCGGTCGCCGCCACGCGCCGCTCCAAGCTCACGCCCGAGCGTGAGCAGGAATTCTTCGACGCCGTCCTGAACCAGGTCCGTGAGTGCGGTTACGAGGCCGTCACCATGGAGGGCGTCGCCGCCAGCACCCGCTGCAGCAAGTCCACGCTCTACCGCCAGTGGAAGACCAAGCCCCAGTTCGTGGTCGCCGCCCTGCGCTCACGCCGCCGGGCCCGGCTGTCCGGCATCGACACCGGATCGCTCGCCGAGGACCTGCGCGAGGCCGCGCGGGCCACCGGCCGCTGGTCGACCAACGACTCCAAGCTGCTGCAGGCGCTCGGCCACGCCGTCACGGGCGACGAGGAGCTCGCGAAGGCGCTGCGGGAGGCCCTCATCGACCCCGAGATCGCCGCGCTGCGCGAGATCCTGCGGCGCGGTGTCGAACGCGGCGAGGTCGCCCGGGACCATCCGGCGCTGGAGTACGTCCCGGCGCAGATGTTCGGCGTCATCCGGGCGCGTCCCGTCGTGGACGGGGAGTACGCGGACCAGGAGTACCTGGTGCGCTTCGTGGAGGCCGCCGTGCTGCCGGCGCTCGGCCTCACCTAGGGCTCGACGCGGGCCCGACACAAGGCTCAGGCCGCCGTCCACGGGATGACCGGACGGCGACCTGTCTCGCGCCGCACCGTGGGGACGGGGGCGGCGCGCACCCCCGGCCGGGTGGGGCCCCCTTGAGCGGAGGGGGCCCCACCCGGCCGATCGTGTCACCCGCACCGGGCCCGGCTCAGACGTGCTGTCCGGCGCCGCCGCCCGTGAACACCTTGATGCCCTGGGTGATGGTGTCGATGACGGACGCGCTCTGGTCGGCGTCGAGGCCGAAGCGCAGCACCACCAGACGCTTGGCGTCGGCGGGCGCCGGGAAGGCCAGCGACTCCACGTAGCCGTCCGCGCCCTTGCTGGTGACCGCCTTCCAGCGCACCAGGTAGCCCTTCTGCCCGGCCACCGTCACCGCCTTCGAGGCGAGCACCTGGTGCGAGGTGATCGCGCCGTACGTCGTGCCGCCGTAGGACTCCTCGGCGTTGGCCGCGACGTCCGCCTTCGCGACCTCCTCGGCGGTGGCGCCCTTCGTCTTCAGCACCTCGGCGGGCGCCGAGTACACGCCCCCCTTCGTGCAGGTCTTGGAGGTGTCGCCCGGGCACTTGTAGGAGGAGTCGGAGGTCACCTGTGCGCCCACGTTCATCTCCTGGCCGGCCCAGCCGGCCGGGATGGGGATGCTGATGCCGTTGAGCGCGTCGTTCACCGACCCGCTTCGGATCTTCGGCGCCTCGGACTCCCCGGGCGAGGGAGAGCCTCCCCCCGAGCCGCCGGACCCGCCCGGTCCGCCGAACGGGCCGCCGTTCTGGCCGCCCGCACCGCCGGGCCCGCCCTGGCCGCCCGGCCCCTGGGCGGTGCCGCCGCCGCCCGAGCCGTCGTCCCGGGCCAGCGCGTACACGCCCACCCCGATGCTGGTCAGGACCGCGACGGCCGCGGCCACGGCTATACCCGTGCGCAGCCCGCGCCGCCCGCCCGAGCCCGGCGACGTCGCGGGCTGCCCCGGGTAGCCCATCTGCCCCGGGTAGCCGGGCTGCCCCGGATATCCGGGATACGCCGGATAGCCGGGTGGGGTCGAGTAGGCCGGTTGGCCCGGATGGGCCGGATTCGTTCCGTCGGTCGGGCTCTGCGCCGGCGGACCCCACGCGGTGGCCGAGCCCGCGGGGCGGGTCTGGTCCGTCCACGCCTTGCCGTCCCACCAGCGTTCGGCGGCTGGACCGTCATTCGTCTGCCCCGGGTCGGGGTACCACCCGGGAGGAGTCACCTGCGTCATGCCCCCACCGTATGAGGCATCGGTGAAAGCCGGATGAGAGGGCGGCCCCCGCGTCCGGATCCGCCCGGGGCGTCCTGTCGCCGGGCTGGCGTGATTTCGACGTCAATTCGGCGCGCGTCACACGCGGTTGACGCCCCGGGGCTCTCGTGCAGGCCCGCCTGTGCGCCCCGGGCCGTCGCCCGTCACCCGTCGAGCGTGACCTGCGCGGACCACCCTCCACGCGGACCCGCGGAGGGCTACGCTCGACGTCTGTACGTCGTTCGGGCGACTTGGGGAGGTAGCGGGATGACGGAGGTCAGGCCGACGGCGGCCGCCTCGGCTCCCCTGTGGGAGCGCGACGAGGAAGTCGCCGCCATCGCGCAGGCGGTGGAGAGGCTCTGCGCCGACCGATCCTCCTCGGGCCACCTTCTGGTGCTCCGCGGCGAGGCCGGATTCGGCAAAACCACGTTGCTGGCCGAGACACGTCGCATCGCCGAGGCCCGCGGCTGCTCGGTGTGGTCGGCCCGCGGCGGCGAGACGCTGCGGTCCGTACCCTTCAACGTCGTACGCCAGTTGATGCAGCCCGCGCTGCTGTCGCTGCATCCGGAGGAGGCCCGCGAGTACCTCGGCGACTGGTACGACATCGCCGGCCCCGCCCTCGGCATCGCGGAGCCCGGCGAGGGCAATGCCGACCCGCAGGGCGTGTGCGACGGTCTCGTCGCCGCCGTGACCAGGCTGGCCCGCCGGGACTACCCGCTCGTGCTGCTGATCGACGACGCGCACTGGGTCGACCAGGAGAGCCTGCGCTGGCTCGCCGCGTTCGTCGAACGGCTCCACGAGCTCTGCGTCCTGGTCGTCGTGGCCCGCAGGCCCGGCGAGGTCAAGGGCGACGCCTCCCGCCACCTCGACGCCATCGGCGAGGCCGCGGGCCGCGCCGTCACCAGCCTCAGCGCCCTGACCCCGGCCGCGGTCGCCGGCCTCACCCGCGCCACCCTCGGCGCGCACGCCGACGCCGCGTTCTGCCGCGAGGTGTGGGCGGTCACCGACGGCAACCCGTACGAGACCGTCGAACTCCTCGCCAAGGTCCGCGACAGCGAACTGGCTCCCAGCGAGGCATCGGCGACCGAACTGCGCCCCCTCAACCGCGCGGCCCGCGGCGGCGGGCTCGTCGACCGTCTGGAGAAACTCGGCGTCGACGCCACCAAGTTCGCCATGGCGGCCGCGATCCTCGGCGCCGACATCTCCGTCGCCCAGGCCGCCCGGCTCGCCGGCCTCGGCCGCGACGAAGCGGTGCGCTGCGCCGAACTGCTGCGCAACGCCCGCATCCTCACCGAGCCCGACCCCGGGGCCGTCCCGGCCGACGACGGCGACCTGGAGTTCGTCCACCCGCTGATCGCCACCGCCGTCTACGACTCGATCCCCGGCGGTCTGCGCACCGCGATGCACGGCATCGCCGCCCAGGTCGTCGCCGACGCCGGCAAGGGGCTCGCGGCCGCCTCCCGGCATCTGCTCCAGGTGCACGCGGAGGGCGACGAGGAACTCGTCGAGCAACTGCGCGAAGCCGCCCGCGAACACCTGGCCGTCGGCGCCCCCGACGCGGCCCGCCGCTGCCTGGAACGGGCCCTGCGGGAACCGCCGGTCCCCGACGTCCACGCGCGCGTGCTCTACGAACTGGGCTGCGCCACCCTTCTCACCGCGCCCGCCAAGACCATCGAGCACCTGCGCACGGCCCTGTCCCTGCAGGGCCTCCACGGGGACGAGCGCGTCGACGCCGTCTACCGCCTCTCCCAGGCGCTGCTGCACAACGACCAGCTGGAGGAGGCCGTCCGCACGGTCGAGGCGGAGGCCGCCCGCCTCGCGCCGGGTCCCGCGCGGATGCGGCTCCAGGCCGTGCAGTTCATGTGGGAGGGCGTCAACGCCGGCGAGCCGACCTCGCCGCACGGCTCGGAGAAGCTCGCCGCGCTCGCCGCGACCTGCACCGGCCGGGACAACGCCGAGCGCGCCCTACTCATCCTGCGCGGCTTCGACGCCATGACCCACGGCGAGAACGCCGAGGAGGTCGTCGAGTTCTGCGACCGCGCCCTGGTCAACGGCCGTCTCGCCCCCGGGCTCGGCTGGACCGACCAGGAGTGGGGCATCGAACTGCTGATGATGCTGGCCAGCTCCTACGCCTACACCGACCGGCTCGACCGCGCCGACGCCCTCTTCAACGAGGCCCTGCGCGCCTACGTCTCCGCCGGCTGGAGCGGCGGCCACCTCGCCCTGGCCCACGCCTACCTCGGGCTGGGGCTGCGCCGCCGTGGCCGTCTGAAGGAGGCGGAGGAGTCCCTCCGGGAGTCCCTGCGACTCGCCGAACGCGTCGGCCGCGGCCTGCCCCTGTACTGGTCGGCGATCTGCAACCTGGTCGACACGCTGCTCGTCCGGGGCCATGTCGGACAGGCCTGGGAGGTCGCCGAGCAGTACGGCTTCGCCCCGCCCTACCCGTCGACGATCGTGCTGCCCGACCCCCGCTCGGTGCGCGGCCGGCTGCTGCTCGCCGTGGGCCGCGTCAAGGACGGCGTCAACGAACTGGAGCAGGCCGAGAAGGCGGCCGCCGCGCGCGGCCACCTCAACCCGGTGATGGTCCCGTGGGCCGTCGACCTCGCCCGCGCCCTGGCCGTCGAGGACCCGGCCCGCGCGGCCCGGCTCGCCACCGAGGCGCGCCGACAGGCCGAGCGCTTCGGCACCGACACCGCGATCGGCGAGGCCCTGCGCTGCGCCGCCGCCCTGGAGACGGGCCAGCGCGCGGTCCGGCTCGCCCAGCAGGCGGTCACCTATCTGGAGTCCTCGCCCTGCCAGTACGAACACGCGGCCGCCCGCGTCGAATACGGCATTCTCTCGCGCTCGGTCTCCGAGCTCAGCCGGGGTCTGACGCTGGCGCGTTCCTGCGGCGCGGACGCGCTGACCGACAAGGCGCAGCAGGCCCTGCGGAGCCTGGGCGCACCCCAGGTGGGCCTGGTGCCCGGACAGACCCGGCGGTAGCGCGAAGGCGCCGGGGCGGGCGGCCCCGCGGCGGGGCCGCCCGCCCCCGCGTGTCTCAGCCGGCCGCGTCTCGTTCGGCTGCGTCCGGTCGTGTCTCGTCCGGTCGTGTCTCGTCCGGTCGTGTCTCGGCCGGTCCGGGGCCGTGGCCGTGGCCGTGGCCGCCCTCTCCGGCTCGGCCGGCGCGGTCCCGGGCGGCTTCCGGGGCGGCTTCCGGGGTGTCGGGGCCGGCTTCCTCGGCCAGCACCCGCTGGGCTGTGGCGAACGCCGAGTTCGCGGCCGGGACTCCGCAGTAGACGGCCGTCTGGAGGAGGACGGCGCCGATCTCGTCCGGGGTCAGCCCGTTGCGCCGGGCCGCCCGGACGTGCATGGCCAGTTCCTCGTAGTGGCCGCGCGCCACCAGCGCGGTCAGGGTGACCATGCTGCGCTCCCGGCGGCTGAGCGTCGGGTCGGTCCAGATCTCGCCCCAGGCGTAGCGGGAGATGAAGTCCTGGTAGCGCGCGGTGAACGCCGTCTGCCGCGCCTGGGCCCGGTCCACGTGCGCGTCCCCGAGAACCTCGCGCCGGACCTCCATGCCCCGCTTGGCCCCACCGTCGAGATGGGCCCGCAGCACGGTCAGCACGGCCTCGGGGCACTCGGCGGGCGCGAGATGCGAGGCGCCCGCGAGCTCGACCAGCGTGGCGTCCGGCACCCCGTCCGCGATCTCCCGCAGATGCGCGGGCGGCGTCGCCGGATCCTGCCGGCCGGCGATCAGCAGGGTCCGTACGGCGATCTCCGGGAGCCGCTCGCGCAGATCGAACGCGGCGAGCGCGTCACAGCACGCGGCGTACGCCTCCGGATCGGCGTCGCGATGGTCGGCGATCAGCTCCGGCACGGTGAACCCGGGCGTGAACCAGCGGGCGTTCGCGTTGCGGGCGAGCTCCGCCAGTCCCTCGCGGCGGACCAGCGCGGCCCTCTCCTCCCACGGGCCCGGCCCGTTGAAATGGGCGGACGAGCAGATCACGGCCAGCGACGACACCCGCTCGCGGTGGTGCAGCGCGAGATACAGCCCCACCGCGCCGCCCAGGGAGACGCCCGCATAGGCGAACCTCTCCAGGCCGAGGGAGTCGGCCAGCGCCAGCACCAGCCCGGCCAGATCGCCGACGGTCGCGCCGGGACCGATCAGGTCGGCGGCCGAACCGCCGTGTCCCGGCAGGTCCCAGCGGATCACCCGGTGGGTGAGGGACAGTTCGGGCGCGACCTTGTCCCACAGGGCGTACGAGGCGCCCAGCGAGGGACCGAGCAGCAGCGGGGGCGCGGAAGCCGGCCCTTCGGCACGGTGGTTGAGCAGCTTCTCGGTCAACGTCGCTCCAGCGCACGGTCGGTGAGGGCTCCGGCGGAGCCGGTGTAACGGGCCGGGTCGGTGAGTTCGCCGAGGTCGACGTCCTTCAAGTCGGGCTCCTGGGAGAGGAGTTCGACGAGGGGGCGGTGCTCGGCATAGGCCCGCCGGGCCAGCCCGGTGAGGAGTTCCCGGGCGCGGGCGCGGCCCAGCAGACCCGACAGCTCGGCGGACAGCCGCTCGGAGACGACCAGCCCGTGGGTGAGGCCGAGGTGGGAGCGCATCGCGTCCGCGTTCACCCGCAGGCCCCCGGTCAGCTCCGCCGCGTCCCGCGCGGCCCCGCCGACCAGCCGCAGCAGATCCCTGAGCGGCTCCCATTCGGCGTGCCAGGCCCCGGCCGGGCGCTCGTCCTCCGCGACCAGCGAGCCGTACAGCGTGGCCGCGAGCTGCGGGGCCCGCCGCGCGGCCGCCGCGATCAGCGTCGAGCGCACCGGGTTCGCCTTGTGCGGCATGGCCGAGGAGCCGCCTCCGCCGCCCTCGGCGACCTCGGCGATCTCGGTGCGGGCCAGGACGAGGACGTCCGTGGCGAGCTTGCCCAGCGCCCCCGCCGTGAACGCCAGACACCCGGCGAGGTCGGCGACCGGCGTGCGCAGCGTGTGCCACGGCAACAGCGGTGCGGCCAGGCCGACTTCGCGGGCGTACGCGGCCGTGAGCGCGGTCGTGTCCCGGGCGCCGTACGCCGTGAAGGCGGCCGCCGTCCCGGCCGCGCCGCCGAGCTGGGCGGGCAGCGAGTCCCGTACGGCCGTGATCCGGTCGCGGGCGTCCAGCACCAGGGACCGCCAACCGGCGGCCTTCAGCCCGAAGGTGGTCGGCACGGCGTGCTGGGTGAGGGTCCGTCCGGGCATCGCCGTGTCCCGGTGTCCGGCGGCGAGCCGGGCCAGCGCCGCCTGAGTGCGGTCGAGGTCGGCCAGCACCGGGTGGAGTGCTCGCGCCGCGACCAGCATCGTCGCCGTGTCCATGATGTCCTGGCTGGTCGCGCCCCGGTGCACGTACGGTCCGAACTCGGGGCCGGCCGCCTCGGTGAGGTCGGCGACCAGCGGGATCACCGGGTTGCCGCCGCCGCGGGCGCGCTCGGCGAGGGAGCGCACGTCGAAGTCGCCGCACGCGGCCGCGGTGACCGCCGCTCCCGCGCCCTCCGGGGCCGCGCCCAGCGCCTCCTGGGCGCGGGTCAGCGCGGCCTCCGCGTCCAGCAGCGCCCGCAGGTAGGCGTCGTCGTCCGTCGCACGGGCGGCGGGGGAGCCGGTCCACCCCGGTGCGAGCAGAGCGGACTCGGGTCGGGCAGCTGTCACTGGAACTCCAGGAAGACCGTCTCGCCTTCGCCCTGAAGGCGGATGTCGAAACGGTAGGCTCCCGACCGGTCGCGCGTCGCGATCAGCGTGTCGCGCCGCGCCGGGTCCACCTGCCGCAGCAGGGGGTCGGCGGCGAGCGCCGCCTCGTCGCCGGGCAGGTAGATCCGGGTGAACAGGTGGACCAGCAGCCCGCGCGCGAACACGCAGACGCTCACATAGGGGGCGTTCCGGCCGCGCGCGCCGGGCCGCAGGGTCCGCGCGGACCAGTGCCCGTCGGCGTCGGTCTGGACCCGGCCCCAGCCGGTGAACTCCACACCGTTGCGGCCGAGGAACCCGCCGGACGCCGGGTCGCGTCGCATCGAGCCGTCGGCCTGCGCCAGCTCCCCCTCGGGGTCCGCGCCCCACAGCTCCAGGAACGCGTCCGGCAGCGGGGCGCCCTCGCCGTCGTACACGTACCCCTGAAGGGTTATGGCGTCCGGGTGGCCGAGCGGGGCGATGTCGCCGCCGCCGGGGAACGGCAGCGCATGGCCGTAGAAGGGGCCGACGGTGTGCGACGGGGTGGGGAGCACGGTCTGCGGACGGCTCGTGTCGATCTTCGTCATGGCGGCTCAGCGTCCTTCTTCGATCCAGGTGGCCCGTGGCCCGTCGAGCACGATGTCCCAGTGGTAGCCCATCGAGAACTCGGGCACGGACAGGCTGTGGTCGTAGGTGGCGACCAGCCGCTGCCGGGCCGCGTCGTCCGTCACCGACTGGATGATCGGGTCGTAGGGGAAGAGCGGGTCGCTCGGGAAGTACATCTGCGTCACGAGCCGTTGGGTGAAGGCCGTGCCGAACAGCGAGAAGTGGATGTGGGCCGGCCGCCAGGCGTTGAGGTGCTGACGCCACGGGTAGGGGCCCGGCTGGACGGTGGTGAAGCGGTAGAAGCCGCTGTCGTCGGTCAGGGTGCGGCCGACCCCGGTGAAGTTCGGGTCCAGCGGCGCGTCGTGCTGTTCGCGCCGGTGGGCGTAGCGGCCGGCCGAGTTGGCCTGCCAGATCTCGACCAGCTGACCGCGCACCGGACGCCCGTCGCGGTCCAGGACCCGGCCGGAGACGGTGATCCGTTCGCCGATCGGCTCGCCGTGGTGCTGCCGGGTGAGGTCGTTGTCGATCTCGGTGACGTCCCGCTCGCCGAAGGCGGGGGAGGCCAGCTCCACCAGCTCCGGATCCTTGCTGACGTCGATGGTGACCGGCGGCTGCTTCGGATGGCGCAGGACGGACGAGCGGTACGGCGCGTAGTCGCGGCGCGGCTGGTGCTCGACGGGGGCGCCGTCGGCGCGCCGCTTCTCGTAGGCGGCGTGTTCGGCCGCGATCTCCCGGTCGATGTCGGCTTGCGTGAGAGTCATGGGAGTTCCCGGGGTTCCTATCGTTCGAGGACGAGGGCGAGGCCCTGGCCCACGCCGATGCAGAGGGTGGCGACCCCGACGCCGCCGCCCCGGCGGGCGAGCTGATGGGCGACGCTGCCGGCGAGGCGGGCGCCCGAGGCGCCGAGCGGGTGACCGAGGGCGATCGCGCCGCCCTGCGGGTTGAGGACCGCCGGGTCGAACTCGGGCCACTCGGCGACGCAGCCCAGCACCTGCGCCGCGAACGCCTCGTTGAGTTCGAGCACCGACAGGTCGTCGAAGCCGCGGCCGGCCTTGGCGAGCGCGCGGTGGACGGCCTCGACGGGGGCGAGGCCGAAGTACTGCGGGTCGATCGCGGACACCCCGGTCGCGCAGACCCGGGCGAGCGGCTCGCGACCGGTCGCCCGCAGCCCCTCCTCGTCCACCAGGAGCAGGGCCGCGGCCCCGTCGTTCAGCGGCGACGCGTTGCCCGCCGTCACCGTGCCGTCCTGAACGCGGAACGACGGCTTCAGCCTGCCCATCACCTCCAGCGAGGCGTCCGGCCGTACGCATTCGTCGGCGTCGAACACGACCGGGTCGCCCTTGCGGCGCGGGACCGGCACGGGTGCGAGCTCGGCGTCGAACAGACCCGCCGCCTGGGCCGCGGCGGCCTTGCGGTGGCTGGCGAGGGCGAACTCGTCCTGCTGCTCGCGGCCGATCGCGTGCTTGTCGGCGATCAGTTCGGCGGACTCGCCGAGCGGGATCGTCCACTGCGGCGCCATCCGCGGGTTGACCATCCGCCAGCCCAGGGTGGTCGAGTACAGCTCGGCGTGTCCGGCGGGGAAGGCCCGGTCCGACTTCGGCAGCACGTACGGCGCGCGGGTCATCGACTCCACACCGCCCGCGACGGCGACATGGGCGTCCCCCGTCGCGATCGCGCGGGCCGCCTGGATCACGGCCTCCAGGCCCGAGGCGCACAGCCGGTTGACCGTGACGCCCGGCACCGAGGTGGGCAGGCCCGCCAGGAGCGCGCCCATGCGGCCGACGTTGCGGTTCTCCTCGCCGGCGCCGTTGGCGTTGCCGAAGTAGACGTCCTCGACGCGTGCGGGGTCCAACGCGGGGGTGCGGGCGAGGAGTTCACGGATGGCGTGGGCGGCCAGGTCGTCCGGGCGCACCGAGGCCAGGGCGCCGTCGTAACGGCCGATCGGGGTGCGGACGGCGTCGGCGATGTAGACGGTCCTGAGGCCGGCGCTCATGACGGCACCTCCGTCTCAAGGGCGGTGCGGACCTTCGCGGCGGTCTTCGCCGCGATCTCCTCGACGGTGACCCCCGGCGCGGTCTCCACCAGCAGCAGGCCCTCCTCGGTGACGTCGAGGACGCCGAGGTCGGTGATGATCCGGTCGACGCAGCGCTTCCCGGTCAGCGGCAGCGCGCACTCGGCAAGGATCTTGGGGCTGCCGTCCTTGGCGGTGTGGCTCATGACGACGATGACCGTGCGGGCCCCGTGCACCAGGTCCATCGCCCCGCCGATGCCCGTGACCAGCTTGCCCGGGACGGCCCAGTTCGCCAGGTCGCCGTGTTCGGAGACCTGCATCGCGCCGAGCACGGCGACGTCGATGTGACCGCCGCGGATCATGCCGAAGGACAGCGCCGAGTCGAAGAAGGACGCGCCCGGCAGCACCGTCACGGTCTCCTTGCCCGCGTTGATCAGGTCAGGGTCGACCGCGTCCTCGGCGGGGTAGGGGCCGGTGCCGAGGATGCCGTTCTCGCTCTCCAGCACCACCTCGACGTCCGCGGGGAGGTGGTTGGGGATCAGCGTCGGCAGGCCGATGCCGAGGTTGACGTACTGGCCGTCCCTCAGTTCGCGCGCGGCGCGGGCGGCCATCTGCTCGCGGGTCCAGGCCATCAGCTGCTCACCGTCCGCTGCTCGATCTTCTTGTCGGCGGCCTGCTCCGGGGTCAGGGCGACCACGCGCTGCACGAAGACGCCCGGCAGGTGCACCGCGTCCGGGTCGATCTCGCCGGGCTCCACGAGCTGTTCGACCTCCGCGATCGTGACGCGTCCGGCCATCGCGGCCAGCGGGTTGAAGTTGCGGGCGGACTTGTTGAAGACCAGGTTGCCGTGGCGGTCGCCCCTGGCGGCCCGCACCAGCGCGAAGTCGGTGCGGATGCCGTGCTCCAGCACGTACTCCACCCCGTCGAACTCCCTGACCTCCTTCGGCGGCGAGGCCAGGGCGACGCCGCCCGCGCCGTCGTAACGCCAGGGCAGTCCGCCCTCGGCGACCTGTGTGCCCACCCCGGCAGGCGTGTAGAAGGCGGGGATGCCGGCGCCGCCCGACCGCAGCCGCTCGGCCAGCGTGCCCTGCGGGATCAGCTCGACCTCCAGCTCCCCGGCCAGGTACTGACGGGCGAACTCCTTGTTCGCGCCGATGTAGGAGCCGGTCACGCGGGCGATGCGCCCGGCGGCCAGCAGGACCGCGAGGCCCGACTCCATCGCCCCGCAGTTGTTGGAGACGACCGACAACCCGGTGACGCCCCGCTCGTACAGGGCCGCGATGAGGACGCCGGGCACGCCGCTCAGGCCGAAACCGCCCACTGCCAGCGACGCGCCGTCG
The DNA here is from genome assembly GCF_003112535.1 of Streptomyces rishiriensis. GTDB lineage: Bacteria > Actinomycetota > Actinomycetes > Streptomycetales > Streptomycetaceae > Streptomyces > Streptomyces rishiriensis. Next base: position 142,612 of record NZ_BEWA01000017.1, read on the forward strand.
GGCACGTCGGCCACCGCCTCCAGGGCTGTGGCGACCACCTTGTCCATCCGTGAAGCCCCATCTCTCGTGTGCGTCCCTGCCCCGTCGCCCGGGACACCGGTGAAGAGGCCCAGATAGTCAGGGCACTGAGCATCTCTTCGAGATCTCCCACACGCTGCCACCGGAGGGAAGGTCAGTCAAGACCCCAGGCGGGAGCGCTGGTGTGCATCACGGGGAGGCGAGACGCGCTCGGCATCAAGCGGTATCGTTCAGTGCACCGATCAATTCCAGCGGAGGAGCGCACATGGCCGCGGTGGACCTCACCAGCCACCCCGGGCACCTGGCCCGGCGGCTGCAGCAGGCGCACTACCTGCTGTGGAACACGATGGTCTCCGAGGAGATCACCTCACCGCAGTTCGCCGTCCTCAACGCGCTCGTCGCCGAGCCGGGCCTCGACCAGCGCACGGTGGGGGAGCGGGTCGGCCTCGATCGCTCCACCGTCGCCGAGGTGATCAGCCGGCTCACCCGCCGGGCCCTTCTCGACAAGGTGCGCGACCCGCAGGACGGGCGCCGTTTCCTGCTGCGGCTCACCGAGGACGGACTGCGCACCCACCGCAGGCTGACCGTGCGCACGGCCCGGATGAACCAGGTCTTCCTGTCCCCGCTGTCGGCCGAGGAGCAGTCCCTGTTCCTCGAACTGATCCAGCGTGTCTCGGACGCCGCCGAGGGACTGCGCAATCCGGCCGAACCCCTGGTCGGCCAGGGCTGACCCAGGCCAGGGCCGACCGAGGCCCCGGCCGCCAGCGCCCGACGGTCGCCCGCCCGGCGCCGGCCGCCTTGACGGCGGACCGGCTCACGGCGCCTTCGCGAACACCACCCACACCTGCCCCTCGGCGAAAGCGACCGGCTCGCCGTCGGCCGTGGAGAACTCCGTGCCGTCCTCGGCCTTCGCCCGCTTCCAGTTCACGTCGTAGGCCCGCCCGCCGCGCAGTACCTCGGCCTTCCCCGAGCCCACCGTCTGGGTGTACGGCGTGTTGTTGCCGAGGAAGTCGTGGAACCCCGAAGCGCGCACCCGCACGTACTGCACGACCACCGTGGCCGGGGCCAGCCGCTGCCCGTCGGTCGCCACGGTCGGCCTGCCGTCCGTCGAGACCAGCCAGCGGCCCCTGCTCGCGGACCAGGTGAAGGTGAAGCCGGCCGCCGGGTAGCGCACGGTCCGCGAGGTCTCGGCCCTCCCTCCCGAAGGTGCGGGGCCGAAGCGGAAGCCCGTGGTCAGCGCGTCCTTGCCCGGCGCGGCGGGCAGCAGACGGCTCGGGCGCAGATACAGATTGTGCGGCGCCGGCCGCTCCCCGCCGCGGACGTAGGCGTCGGACTTCTTCTCGGGCGTCACGGCGTCCAGCGGCGCCCGGTCGATCAGCGGGAGCAGCTTGCCCTGCGCCCCGGAGAACGCCAGCACCGGCCGCTCGAACTGGCGCAGCAGCTCCAGGTCGGACTCGCGGGCGCTGCGCACCGGCCCCACGGCCTTCGGCAGCCTGCTCGCGTACACCGCCATCAGGCGGCTCAGGCCGCCCTCGACCTGCTCGGCGTACACGACGTCCGCCGAGTCGAGGCCCGTCTGCGGACGGGCCTCCGGCGCGTTGTCGATCTTCACGGCGAGCACCGGCCCGACGGCGGCGCCCGTACCGGTGCCGGTCGGGCTGGGGCTGTGCGACGCGCTGCGGCCGTCGTCGGGCGGGGAGGACCCGCCGGACGAGGTGCAGCCCGCGGCCGAGAGCGAGACCGCCAGTGCGGCGGCGGCCGCCGCTACCGCCGTCGCCGCGGTGGGCCGACGCCGGGCGCGCCCTGTGCGCGCCCCGCGTCCCGAACGACTCGTGTCCGTCATGGGCACCCCCGTTCCGTGACTCGATTGTGCGCTCGCCCGTTCGAAAGTGGCCATCTGTGGCCATCGTGGCCGTCAGCGGCCCAGGTCAGCGGCCCAGGTCAGCGGCCCAGGTCAGCGGCCCACGTCAGCGGCTCGGATCGCCGGACCGGGCCGGCGGCCATGCCCGGCGGCGCGGCGGTTCGGGGCGGGGCGCTCGGGTACCCGGGGCGCAGCCACGATCCGGGCCCCCCGGACCTGCCGGGGGACCGCCCGGACGGTGGAAGGAGCGCGGCACGATGAAGGCAGTGACCTGGCAGGGCAAGCGCGACGTGCGGGTGGACACCGTGCCCGATCCGACGATCCAGGAACCGACGGACGCCGTCATCCGCGTCACCTCCAGCGGATTGTGCGGCTCGGACCTGCACCTCTACGAGGTGCTCACCCCGTTCATGACCCCTGGCGACATCCTCGGCCACGAGCCGATGGGCATCGTCGAGGAGGTCGGCGCCGGCGTGCCCGACCTGCGGGCCGGCGACCGGGTGGTGGTGCCGTTCCAGATCGCCTGCGGCAGCTGCTGGATGTGCCTGAACGGGCTGCCCACCCAGTGCGAGACCACCCAGGTCACGAGCGAGGGAATGGGCGCCGCCCTGTTCGGCTACACCCGTCTGTACGGTGCCGTGCCGGGGGCGCAGGCCGAGTACCTGCGGGTGCCCCAGGCCCAGTTCGGCCCCATCAAGGTGCCCGAGGGGCCGCCCGACGACCGGTTCGTCTACCTCTCCGACGTCCTTCCCACCGCTTGGCAGGCGGTCGCCTACGCGGACGTCCCCGAGGGCGGCAGCGTGGCCGTGCTGGGCCTCGGCCCCATCGGCGACATGGCCTGCCGGGTCGCCCAGGTGCGCGGCGCGGGCCGGGTCTTCGGCGTGGACCTCGTGGGCGACCGGCTGCGCAGGGCCCGCGCGCGGGGCGTGGAGGCGTTCGACCTGCGCAACTTCGACAGCGAGAAGGAGCTCGTCGAGGCGATCCGCGACGAGACCGACGGCCGCGGTCCCGACGCCGTGATCGACGCCGTCGGCACCGAGGCGCACGGCAGCGCCGCCGCCCGCATGATCCAGAACGCCTCGGCCCTGCTGCCGCGGGCCATCAGCGGCCCGCTCGCGGAACGGTTCAGCGTCGACCGTCTCGCCGCTCTGCACACCGCCATCGAACTGGTGCGCCGCGGCGGCACCCTCTCGCTGGTCGGCGTCTACGGCGGCATGGCCGACCCGCTGCCGATGCTCACGATGTTCGACAAGCAGATCCAGATCCGCATGGGGCAGGCCAACGTGCGCCGCTGGACCGACGAGATCCTGCCCTACCTCACCGACGAGGACCGCCTCGGCGTCGACGATTTCGCCACGCACCGCGTGCCGCTCTCGGACGCCCCGCACGCGTACGAGATGTTCCAGCGCAAACAGGACGGCGCGGTCAAGGTCCTGATGACCCCCTGAGCCGCCGGACCATCGGGCCGCCGGACCATCGGACCGCCGGACCCCCTGAGCCGCCGGACCATCGGACGGCCGGAGCCCCTGAGCCGCCGGACCGCCGCTCGGTCGCGGCCCCGCCACACCGGGGTCGGACCGCCGCTCCGCCCCCGGCCCGTGAGCCGGCCGCTTCCGCCCGCAGACCGGCCGGCGGGAGTCCGGCCCGCGGCTCGACCCGCGTGCGGCGCGCCGGGTTCAGCCCGCGGGCGGTGCGCCCAGGATCTCCGCCAGGTCGTAGCGGACCGGCTCCTCCAGCTGCGCGTACGTGCAGCTGAGAGGGGTGCGGTCCGGGCGCCAGCGGCGGAAGCGGGCCGTGTGCCGAAAGCGCGCCCCGTTCTCCATGTGGTCGTATGCCACCTCGGCGACGCGCTCGGGCCGCAGCGGCACCCAGGACAGGTCCTTCTTGCCCGACCAGCGGCTCGGCGCGCCCGGCAGCCGTGCCGTCTCATGGGCGGCCTCCTGCGACCAGGCCGCCCACGGGTGTCCGGCCGCGTCCGCCAGACGCAGCGGCTCCAGCTCCTCGACCAGCTCCGCCCGCCGCTTCATCGTGAACGCGGCGGACACGCCGACGTGCTGCAGCACGCCCCGGTCGTCGTACAGGCCCAGCAGCAGCGAGCCCACCACCGGCCCGCTCTTGTGGAGGCGGTACCCGGCGACGACGACGTCGGCGGTGCGCTCGTGCTTCACCTTGAACATGGCGCGCTCGTCCTGGAGGTAGTGCAGGGTGAGCGGTTTGGCGATCACCCCGTCGAGGCCCGCGCCCTCGTACTCCTCGAACCACTGCCGGGCCACCTCCACATCGGTCGTCGCCGGCGCCAGATGCACGGGCGGCGTCACCCCGGCCAGCGCCCGGTTCAGCAGCTCGCGCCGGTCGGTCAGCGGCACGTCCAGCAGGGACGTGTCGGTCAGCGCCAGGATGTCGAAGGCCACGAACGAGGCCGGCGTCCGCTCGGCGAGCGTGCGCACCCGGGAGGCCGCCGGATGGATGCGCTCCGTGAGGGCGTCGAAGTCGAGCCGCCCCTCACGGGCGATCACGATCTCCCCGTCCAGCACGCACCGCACCGGCACCCGCTCCCGCAGCGCCTCCACCAGCTCGGGGAAGTATCTGGTCAGCGGCTTTCCGGTGCGGCTGCCCAGTTCGATCTCGTCCCCGTCGCGGAAGACGATCGCCCGGAAGCCGTCCCACTTCGCCTCGTACTGCATGCCCGGCGGGATGGCCGCCACCGACTTGGCGAGCATCGGCTTCACGGGCGGCATCACCGGCAGATCCATGCTCCGATTCTGCGCGAGGATCGCAGGAATCGCCCGGTATGCGAGGTGATGCGTGCTAATACGTGCTGATGTGAGGTGATGCGAGGTGTCGGCGGTATGTCTACCGTGGCTCGCATGGGCGATGCGGTGGAACTGGAAGTGGCCGGCCGGACGGTACGGCTGTCCAGCCCGGACAAGGTCTTCTTCCCGGAGCGCGGCTTCACCAAGCTGGACCTCGCCCGTTACTACCAGGCGGTCGCCCCGGGCATCCTGCGCGCGCTGCGCGACCGCCCCACCACCCTGGAGCGCTACCCCGACGGAGTGACCGGCGAGTCCTTCTTCCAGAAGCGGGCGCCGAAGAACATGCCCGACTGGATCCCGACCGCGCACATCACCTTCCCCAGCGGACGCAGCGCCGACGAGATGTGCCCGACGGAGGAGGCGGCCGTCCTGTGGGCCGCCCAGTACGGCACCCTCACCTTCCATCCCTGGCCGGTGCGGCGCACCGACGTCGACCGCCCCGACGAACTGCGCATCGACCTCGACCCGCAGCCCGGCACCGACTTCGACGACGCGGTCCGCGCTGCGCACGAACTGCGCGCCGTCCTCGACGAGTTCGGTGGCCTGCGAGGCTGGCCCAAGACCTCCGGCGGCCGCGGCCTGCACGTCTTCGTGCCGATCGAGCCCCGCTGGACCTTCACCCAGGTCCGGCGCGCCGCCATCGCCGTCGGCCGGGAGATGGAGCGCCGGATGCCGCAGCAGGTGACGATCAAGTGGTGGAAGGAGGAGCGTGGCGAGCGCATCTTCCTCGACTACAACCAGACCGCCCGCGACCGCACCATCGCCTCCGCCTACTCCGTGCGCCCCCGCCCGCACGCCCCCGTCTCGGCGCCGCTGCGCTGGGAGGAGGTCGGCGAGGCCCGGCCCCGTGACTTCGACATCGCGACCATGCCGGCCCGGTACGCCGAACTCGGCGACGTGCACGCCGACATGGACGACCACGCCTTCTCCCTCGACGCCCTTCTCGACCTCGCCCGGCGCGACGAACACGAGCACGGTCTGGGCGACCTGCCGTATCCGCCGGAGTACCCGAAGATGCCCGGGGAGCCCAAGCGGGTGCAGCCGAGCCGGGCACGGCACGAGGACGCCCCGGACGGACCCGGGGCGTCCTAGGGGACCCGGGGCGTCCTGAGGAAGCGAGCCCCCTCAGAGCGCGGCGGCGGGAAACCGGTGGGCAACCGGCAGCGCACCGGCGGCCGTCCGTACCCGGCTCGTCCGTACCCGGGCCGTCCGTACCCGGGCCGTCCGTGCCCGGCCGTATGTGCCTGGCTCGTCCGTGCGGGGACGGCGGACTCCTGGTCGCCTGACGGACGGGGCTCCCGCGCCCACGAAGCCGCCCGCCCCCCGAGCGCCTACGGCCGGTCGAGCCCCCGACGCCGCCCGAGCCCCCCGGACGTCGCACCCGTCGCGTGTCCGCCGAGGAGGGCGGTGGCCCCTCGGCGGACGGCGAGAGCGCTCTCATGTGACCCTCACGCGGAGCTATTCTGATCCGCAGCCGGCCAGGAGGAGCCCCGAAGTGAGCGAGACAGCGCCGCGTCCCACGCTGGAGGCCGTGGCAGCCCGGGCCGGAGTCTCCCGGGCGACCGTGTCGCGGGTCGTCAACGGCGGGGACGGCGTCCGGGAACCGCTCGTCGAACGGGTCCGGCAGGCCGTGGACGAGCTCGGATACGTGCCCAACCAGGCCGCGCGCAGCCTCGTCACCAGGCGGCACGACGCGGTCGCCGTCATCATCGCCGAACCCGAGACCCGGGTCTTCGCCGACCCCTTCTTCGCTCTCCAACTGCGCGGCATCAGCAAGGAACTGACGGCTCACGACAACCAGTTGGTGCTGCTGCTCACCGAGGGCCGCGACGACCACGCCCGGGTCGCCCGCTACCTCGCCGGCGGCCATGTCGACGGTGCGCTGGTCTTCTCGCTGCACCTCGACGACCCGCTGCCCGGCCTGATCCAGGGCGCCGGCGTGCCGACCGTGTTCGGCGGCCGTCCCGGCTGGAGCGACGGCACGCCGGACGTCGTCTACGTCGACAGCGACAACCGCGGCGGCGCCCGCGAGGCCGTGCGCCTCCTGGCAGGCCTCGGCCGCACCCGCATCGCCCACATCAGCGGGCCCCTCGACCAGACCTCGGCGGCGGACCGGCTCGACGGATACCGGCAGGTGGTGGGCGACACCGGCCCGCTCCTCGTCGTCGAGAGCGACTTCACCCCCGGCGGCGGCGAGCGAGCCATGCGTGAACTCCTGGACCGCTGCCCCGACGTGGACGCGGTGTTCGCCGCCAACGACCTCACCGCCTCCGGCGTCCTGCGCGTGCTGCGCGAACGCGGGCGGCGCGTGCCCGAGGACGTCGCCGTGGTCGGCTTCGACGACATGCTGCCCGTCGCCGAACAGACCGACCCGCCGCTGACGACGGTCCGTCAGGACATCGAGGAGATGGGCCGGATCATGGCCCGTCTCCTGCTGCGCCGCCTCGACCGGCGCGGCGACGACGGGGAACCGGGCGGCGGGGTCGTGCTGCCCACCACGCTGGTGCGCCGGGCGTCGGCGTAGACCCCGCCCGCCCCGACCGGCCCCAAACCGACCGGCCCCAAACCGACCGGCCCCACGCCGACCGGCAGGGTTCGGGCCCGAGCCGGCTCACTGCTCCCGGGGCGCGCTCTTGATCACGGCGAACCGGGCGCCGTAGGGGTCGGTGAGTCGGGCGATGCGGCCGACGCCCTCGACGTCCGTGGCGGGCATGTGCACGCCGCCGCCCCGTTCCTCGGCTCTGGCGACCACCGCGTCCACGTCGGCGGCCTCGAAGTAGGGCAGCCAGTGCGCCGGCGACCCGGCCCCGGCGGGGTCGTCGGACAGCGGGACGATGCCGCCGAACATCGCGTCCTCGCCGGCGCCGGCCGGATTGACGCACGTGTACGTGCCGCCGGGGAAGGGGACCGCGTAGGTCTCCAGGCCCAGCGTCGCGTGGTAGAAGGCGGCCGCCGCGGCGACGTCCGGCGTGTAGAGCTCGACCCAGCACAGCGAGCCCGGCTCGTTCGCCACGTCGACGCCCTTGGTCCGGCCCGGCTGCCAGAGGCCGAACGGAACGCCCGCCTGGTCGGCGAGGACCGCCATGGTGCCCTCGCCCATCACGTCCATCGGCGCGAGGGGCACTGTGCCGTGCGCCTGCTCGGCGGCCTTGGCGGTGGCCCGGGCGTCCGCGGTCGCGAAGTACACCGTCCATGACGGCGGGCCCTGTTCGGGCGTGGTCTGCATGCCGCCCGCCACGGTCTTCCCGTCCAGCTGGAAGAAGCCGTAGCCGCCGGCGTCGGGTCCCGCCGACCGGAAGGTCCAGCCGAAGAGGGCGCCGTAGAACGCGGTGGCGCCGTCGATGTCGGACGTCCCGACGTCGATCCAGTTCGGAGCGCCGTCGACGAAACGGGTGGTGAGCATGATCGCCCTCCTCGCAGGGGTCTCGTCCTGTGCACTGCCGAGTCTGGCACCGACCACTGACAATCGCTGCCGGAGCGCGACCGCGGGCGGCTGCACGAACACACGAACTGTTCGGCGCGGGCGCGGGCGCGGGCGCCACAGGCTGCGCGCGCCGCCGTGCGTCGCGACGGCCGTCCGGGCCATGATCGGGCGGCGGAGCTTTCCGACAGGGGCGCGTCGGGGCTCCGGGGCTCCGGGCCTCGGCGCGCGAGGCAGCAGGCAGGCGGAAGGACCAGGTCCGGGCCCGCCGGGACGCGCGTATATCCGGCGTTGATCGAACGTTTTGCGCCGCCGGTCACGATTCTCGCCATGTACACCGACACGATTCCCACACCCGACCTCACCTGGCAGCGGGAAGCGCTGTGCGCACAGACGGGGGCGGAGTTCTTCTTCCCCGAGCCCGGCAGCTCGGTGCGGGAGGCCAAGCGCATCTGCGGCATGTGCGAGATGCGCTCCGCCTGTCTGGACTACGCCCTGACCCATGACGAACGCTTCGGCGTCTGGGGCGGTCTCTCCGAGAAGGAGCGTCTGGACATCAGGCGCACGGCGCTCTGACCCGCACGGCGGCGGGCCAGGGGCGGTCGTGCCGCTCCCGCATGCGAACGACCGCGTCGCGGGGGTGCGGTCGAGATCCGGGGGCGCGTTCGGGCGTAGCGCAGCCGCAGCAGCACGGACGCCGGCACGGCGGGCCGCGTCCGGGCGCGGTTCATCGCGCGCTGGACCGTGCTCGGGTCCGTGGGCCGGTGCGGGCGCAGACCGGTGCGGGCCCGCACCGGCCCGGCGGTGTCCTCGCCGGTCAGACCGAGCAGAAGCCGAGGCCCTGCCGGACCGGGTCGCTGTAGTGCACGGCGGCAAGATGCCGTAGACGGCGAACGGCCCGCACCGGGAAATCGGTTCCCTGTGTGAGCCGTCGCGGCGCGGGTCGTGCGGTCAGCCCGCGGCGCGGGCCGCCAGGCGGGCCTTGCGGGCGGCCAGCTTCTCGTCGAACTTCAGCGCCTCGGCGTCCAGCCCGCCCATGTACAGGCCGATCTCCTCCTGCGCCTTCTGGCCCTCCGGGCCGAGGCCGTCGATCTCCATGATCTTCAGGAAGCGCAGCACCGGCTGGATGACGTCGTCGTGGTGGATGCGCAGGTTGTAGACCTCGCCGATGGCCATCTGCGCGGCGAACCGCTCGAAGCCGGGCATGCCGTGGCCGGGCATGCGGAAGTTGACCAGCACGTCGCGCACGGCCTGCATGGTCATGTCGGGGGCGAGATCGAACGCGGCCTTCAGGAGGTTGCGGTAGAAGACCATGTGCAGGTTCTCGTCGGTCGCGATGCGCGCCAGCATGCGGTCGCAGACCGGGTCGCCGGACTGGTGGCCGGTGTTGCGGTGCGAGACGCGGGTGGCCAGCTCCTGGAAGGCGACGTAGGCGACCGAGTGGAGCATCGAGTGCCGGTTGTCGGACTCGAAGCCCTCGCTCATGTGGGACATGCGGAACTGCTCCAGCTTGTCCGGGTCCACCGCGCGCGAGGCGAGCAGGTAGTCACGCATGACGATGCCGTGCCGGCCCTCCTCGGCCGTCCAGCGGTGCACCCAGGTGCCCCAGGCGCCGTCCCGGCCGAAGAGCGAGGCGATCTCGTGGTGGTAGCTGGGCAGGTTGTCCTCGGTGAGGAGGTTCACGACCAGCGCGATCCGGCCGATCTCGGTGACCTTGGACTGCTCCTTGTCCCAGGCCTCGCCGTCCTCGAAGAAGCCGGGGAAGTTGCGGCCGTCGCTCCACGGCACGTACTCGTGCGGCATCCAGTCCTTGGTGACCTTGAGATGCCGGTTGAGTTCCGCCTCGACCACTTCCTCCAGCGCGTACAGCAGCTTGGCGTCGGTCCAGACGGCGGGGCTGCCGAGGTGAGGGGAGGCGATCGTCACGAGAACTCCAGGGGGACGTGAAGCGGAGCGGAACACTCCGGCGAGCGAGGCCGGAACTTACGGAATCGTAGGCTACGTATCCGTAGGTTACGAAGCCGTAGGCTAAGAACTGCGTAAACGTCGCTGATCAGCAGCGTTGCGCCGGGCATTTCGGGCCCGCTTCGTCCACCCCGAACAGCTGCCGGAACCGCAGGTCCCAGGGCCGGCAGGGGGGAGCGGATCACCCGGTCAGGCGTAGAGATCACGCAAACGCACCGAGAGGCACGTCACACATCCCTCCAGCTTCTCGAACTCGCTGATGTCGACCACGACGGGCTCGTGACCGAGATCGGCGAGCAGCTCGGCCGTCTTCGGCGCGCTCGCCGCCATGAGCAGCTTGGGGCCGCCGAGGAGCACCACGTGCGAGCCGGACTCCTCGGGCACCGACAGGAAGCGGGGAAACAGCGACGGGCGGTCCACCTTGGGGATGTGGCCGATCACCGTGCCGTCCGGCAGCGCGGTGACCGCCGACTTCAGGTGCAGCACCTTGCTCACCGGTACGGCCACGACGCGCGCCCCGAGCGGTTCGAAGGCGGCGCGCACCTGCTGGACGCCGGCCGCGTCGGTCCGCCCGCCCCGGCCGACGTAGATCGTGTCGCCCACCTTGAGGACGTCGCCGCCGTCCAGCGTGCCCGGCTCCCAGATCCAGTTCACCGAGCAGCCCAGCCGTGCCACGGCCTCCTCGACCCCGGCGGTCTCGTCGCGCCGGGACTCGGCCCCGGAGCGCGCGATCAGGGCGACGTTCTTGTACATCACCACCGTGTCCTCGACGAACACGGAGTCCGGGCAGTCGTCGGCGGGCTCGACCTCGACGGTCTCCCAGCCGTGCGTGCGCAGCGCCTCGGCGTAGGCCTCCCACTGCTCCCGGGCGAGCTCCACGTCGACCTTCGCCCGCTCGACGTGCGTGACCAGGCCTTCGGCGAGGCGTGGGCTGGGGCGGCGGATGAGGGCCTTCTTGCTGGGCACGTCCGGGTCTCCGAATCGGGTGGCACGACCGGCGCCTCGGGCGCGGCGCCGGTCAGCCATCATGCAGCGCGGGACCACCAGGACAAAACCCCGCGGTAACAATGTGCTTCTCCTGAGATCCCCGCGCGGGGCGCGGCGGCCTACACCGGGCCCGCCACCTCCTCGGCCGTCGTCTCGCGCAGCTCCCCGTCCAGCAGCAGCCAGCGGGTGATGCCGATGGACTCCAGGAACGGCAGGTCGTGACTGGCCACGATCAACGCCCCCTCGTAGGACTCCAGGGCCGTGGTGAGCTGACGCACGCTGGCCATGTCGAGGTTGTTGGTCGGCTCGTCCAGCATCAGCAGCTGCGGCGCGGGCTCGGCCAGCATCAGAGCCGCCAGCGTCGCCCGGAAGCGCTCCCCGCCGGACAGGGTCGCCGCCTTCTGGTCGGCGCGGGCGCCACGGAACAGGAAGCGGGCCAGCCGGGCCCGCACCCGGTTGTTGGTGGCTCCCGGCGCGAACCGGGCCACGTTCTCGGCGACGGTGAGCTCGCCGTCGAGGACGTCGAGACGCTGGGGCAGGAAACGCAGCGGCACGCGCGTGTGCGCCTCGCCCGCCTCCGGCGCCAGTTCTCCGGCGATCGTGCGCAGCAGCGTCGTCTTGCCCGCGCCGTTGCGCCCGACCAGCGCGACCCGCTCGGGACCGCGCAGGTCGAAACCGCCCTCCACGCGCGCGCCGTACGCGAGCCGCAGGTCCATCAGGGTGAGGACCTCGCGCCCCGGCGGCACGGCCGTGTGGGGCAGGTCGACGCGGATCTCGTCGTCGTCGCGCACGGCCTCGGCCGCGTCGTCGAGCCGCTCCTTCGCCTCGGCGAGCTTCTCCTCGTGCATGATGCGGTGCTTGCCCGCGGACTCCTGGGCCGCGCGCTTGCGGGCCCCCATGACGATCTTCGGCTCGCGTTTCTGTTCGTACATCTTCTGTCCGTACCGCCTGCGGCGGGCCAGCTTGACCTGGGCGTCGGCCAGTTCGCGCTTCTGCTTGCGCAGGTCGGCCTCCGCGACGCGCACCATGCGCTCGGCGGCGTCCTGCTCGGTGGCGAGGGCCTCCTCGTACGCCGAGAAGTTGCCGCCGTACCAGCTGACCTCCCCCGAGCGCAGGTCGGCGATCTGGTCGACGAGGTCGAGCAGCTCGCGGTCGTGGCTGACCACGACCAGCACGCCCGGCCAGGCCGAGACGGCCGCGTACAGCCGCCGTCTCGCGTACAGGTCGAGGTTGTTGGTCGGCTCGTCCAGCAGCAGGACGTCCGGCCGGCGCAGCAGCAGGGCGGCCAGCCGCAGCAGGACGGACTCGCCGCCGGACACCTCGCCGATGGTGCGGTCGAGGTCGACGTGGCCGAGCCCGAGCTCGCCGAGGGTGGCCAGGGCACGTTCCTCGACGTCCCAGTCGTCGCCGACGGCCTCGAAGTGCTCCTCGGACACGTCACCGGCCTCGATGGCGTGCAGGGCGGCGCGCTGTGCGGCGATGCCGAGCGCGGCGTCCACCTTCAGGGCGGTGTCCAGGGTGACGTTCTGCGGGAGATGTCCGACCTCGCCCGCGACGCGCACGGTGCCGTCGGCGGGGGCGAGTTCTCCGGCGATCAGCTTCAACAGGGTCGACTTGCCGGAGCCGTTGACGCCGACCAGGCCGGTACGGCCGGGGCCGAAGGCGACGTCGAGCCCCTCGAAGACGGGGGTGCCGTCCGGCCAGGAGAAGGCGAGGGAGGTACAGGTGATGGAATGAGTCAAAGCGGGCCTCGCGGTTGCGTGTGCGGTCAGGGCAACGCGTGTCGAGACACCGGAAAGCGGCGACCACCGCCGGGGCGGGGGAGCGCGGAGACAGCAGAAAGGTCCCGCTCCGCAGGGACGGCTCGCAGGCCGAGGTCGCACGCGGCGCTCACACCCAAGAGGTGCGGCGCGGTGTCTCAGGACCTCAGACGAGCAACGTCCTTCTCCGATCGGCGGCAACAGAACCGTTTACACCGTAAGAGGGCTCGCGAGAGCTGTCAAAGGATTAAAAAAGGGGGGTCAGCAGGCGTCCCGCATCAGCTCCGCCAGGTCGTGGTCGAGGTCGAGCTGGCGGTACTCGGTGCCGGCGGGCACCAGTTCGCCCGCCGCCTGAAGGAAGCGCCGGATGTCGGCCGAGTGCACGTGCACGACGGCGGTGCCCTCGGGCGCGTGGAACTCCAGCACCGTGCGGTCGTACCCGTAGGGGCGCACCCGGACGTCGCCGTGGCCCTCGGCGTCGTGCAGGCCGGCCGAGAGGAGTTCGCGGGCGAAGGTCCAGCAGACCTCGACGCCCTCCAGGGTGGCCGGTGCGGGGAACGTCATCCGGACGGCGAAGGGATCCTGGCGGTCGTAGTGCAAGGTGGCGGGGATGGTCTGCATGCGTGGCGCGGCGGCGACCAGGCGGGCCTCGACGGGCTGCTCGATGACGGTGGACAACGCCTTGCTCCCTCGTGACGGCGGGACGAACTTCCGGGCGGTGCGTCCGGACACTGGAAGAGACGCCGGAACCGGCCGATCCGTGCACACGCATTCCTAGTGACCTCGGTCACCGCCTTCATGCACGGGAGTGACACAGCACTCCTCCCGTGCCCTGCGGGGCGGCTGAGGCGATCACGGCATCTGGACGACGGTGAAAGCCGTGGGCTAGCTTCGCCCGCCATGAGGCGCTTGGGGAAGACGCGACGCACGATTCGGACGGCACGGACGAGCGCGCGGGCGGCGGCCGCGGCCTGTGGGGCGGTGCTCGCGGTCCTGACCGCGCCGCCGGCCCAGGCGCACACCCTGGCCCCCACGCCGCCGCACTGGGTCCTCAAGGACACCGGTGCCGCCGCCGTGCGCTTTCGCGGACTCGCGGCCGTGGACCGCGACACCGCGTGGGCGGCCGGCACCCGGGGCACGGTGCTGCGCACCGTCGACGGCGGCCGGAGCTGGCGCGACGTCTCGCCGCCCGGCGCGGGCGACCTGCAGTTCCGCGACGTCGAGGCGTCCGACGCGCGCCACGCGGTGGTGCTGGCCATCGGCGAGGGCGAGGCCTCGCGCATCTACCGCACCGAGGACGGCGGGACGACCTGGACGGAGTCCTTCCGCAACACCGACGCCCGCGCGTTCTACGACTGCATGACCTTTTTCGACCGCCGCCACGGTCTCGCCGTCAGCGACCCGGTGGACGGGCGGTTCCGCATCCTGTCGACGAGCGACGGCGGCAGTTCCTGGAAGGTGCTGCCCGACCGCGGGATGCCGGCCGCCCAGGACGGCGAGGCGGGTTTCGCGGCGAGCGGCCAGTGTCTGACCGCCTCCGGGCCGAAGGACGTCTGGCTGGCGACCGGCGGCGCCGCCCGCGCGCGGGTGCTGCACTCCTCCGACCGCGGACTGACCTGGAAGGCCGCCGACGCGCCGATCCCGGCGGGAGACCCCGCGCGCGGGGTCTTCGCCGTCGCCTTCCGCGACCGTGCCCACGGCCTCGCCGTCGGCGGCGACTACCGTCCCGACCAGCCGTCCCCGCAGGCCGCGGCCACGACCGGGGACGGCGGCCGCGGGTGGCGGCCCGCCGTGTCGCCCCCGCCGGCCTACCGCTCCGGCGTCGCCTGGATCCCGCGCAGCCGCTCCGCCGCCCTCGCGGTCGGCCCCACCGGCACCGACCTGACCACCGACGCGGGCCGCACCTGGCGCACCGTCGACACCGGCTCGTACGACACCGTGGACTGCGCCTCCGACCGCGGCTGCTGGGCGGCGGGCGAACAGGGACGCGTGGCACGTCTGGAGAGGTGAGCCGTTTCCCGGGTACCCGGAGGGCGCGAACGCGAAAGGAGTGAGCGTCCATGCCACGCGGTTCCAGCCCCAAGCGGGAGCGCCAGTACGAGCACATCAAGGAGAGCGCGCAGGACCGGGGCGAGAGCGCCGGCCGCGCCGAGGAGATCGCCGCCCGGACGGTCAACAAGGAGCGCGCCCGCTCCGGCGAGTCGAAGACCGCCTCGCGCACCTCCACGCAGGACATGTCGTCCGGCAGGCGCGGCGGCCAGCGGTCCGGCAAGGGCTCCCAGGGGCCCACGTACGACCAGCTGTACGAGGAGGCCAAGCGACGAGGGGTCAAGGGCCGCTCGGACATGAACAAGGGCCAGCTGCAGCGGGCGCTCGACAGCAAGAGCTGACACCCGCCTGGGGGACGGGGCCGGGCGCCCCGCACCGGGAAGGCGATCGCGAGCCCGTCCGCGGGAGCCGTACGCTCGTCACCACCATGACGACCGTAAGCATTCCCGCGGGCTGGCCCGCGACCGAGGAGGAGGCCCGCGCCGTCCAGGACGAGTTGCGGGCCCGAGTGGTGCTCGACCAGCCGGGACCGCCCCCGGGGACGGGACACGTGACGGGGGTCGACGTCGCCTACGACGACGAGCGGGACGTCGTCGCGGCGGCCGCCGTCGTCCTGGACGCCGCGAGCCTCGACGTCGTCGCGGAGGCGACCGCCGTCGGAAGGATCTCCTTCCCGTACGTTCCCGGACTGCTCGCGTTCCGCGAGATCCCCACCGTGCTCGCCGCGCTGGAGGCCCTGCCCTGCCCGCCCGGCCTGGTCGTCTGCGACGGGTACGGGCTCGCCCACCCGCGCCGCTTCGGGCTCGCGAGCCACCTCGGGGTCCTCACCGGACTGCCCACCATCGGCGTCGCCAAGAACCCCTTCGTCTTCACCTACGACGATCCGGGCATGCCGCGCGGATCGGCGTCCCCGCTGCTGGCCGGCGAGGAAGAGGTGGGGCGCGCGCTGCGCACCCGGGAGGGCGTGAAGCCGGTCTTCGTGTCCGTGGGCCACCGCGTCGACCTGGACGCCGCCTGCGCCCACACGCTCGCCCTCACCCCGCGGTTCCGCCTTCCGGAGACGACCCGCAGGGCGGACTCACTGTGCCGCGAGGCGCTTCAGGAGGCGACGATCCGCCAGCGGCCCACCTCGGCGTAGGCGGAGTCGTACACGGCCGAGCCGTCCCCGGCCTCCAGGGCGTAGTGCTTCAGGTTGCCGCCCCAGTACCGGAGGATGCGCCCCAGCTCGCCCACCGGGTCCTGGGCCAACGCGCCCTCGTCGACGGTGACTTCGAGAACGAACTTCATACTGCTCCCCTTCTCGTCCGATCGCTGCGGTCTGCTCCTTCAATCGTTTCATTGAACTGCTTGTTGGCACTTCGGAGCACGGTCGCCGGGCAGCGGAGGGAAGAAGTCTCAAACGGGGGCGAGGGGACGCGGGCGCGGTCCGTTCGTTGCGTCCGTCCGCCGTCCGCCGTCCGCCGTCCGCCGTCCGCCGTCCGCCGTCCGCCGTCCGCCGTCCGCCGTCCGCCGTGTGCAGGCGCGGTGCGAGTGCCGCCTGTGCGTACGGCGACGGCGTCTGAGTACGGCGTCTGAGTACGCGTACGGATGTCCGCAAGCCTGTGCGATCGGCAGGCTGGGCCCATGACCACCCACCGTGCTCCGAAGCCCCTCGCCGACCCGGACCGCCCCGTCGAGCGTGCCGTGAACGCCGCGCTGGTCCTCGCCGTCCTGGCCGGGCTCGGCTGGATCGCCGGCATGATCTACACGCTCGTGCAGTGGCAGGTCTGAGGCCGGCGCACAGCGGGCGACGAGGGGAGCGCGGGCGGCTCAGCGGCGCGCCGCGACGCGGAACCGGATGCCCGCCCGGGTCAGCCGTTCGGTCAGCGCGTCCCCCATCGCCACCGCGGTGGTGACCTGCCCCGCCGTCGGCGGGAGGGCGTCGCAGACGAGGGCCAGCGCGGCCTCGGCGAACATCTTCGCCGTCTCGTCGTAGCCGGGGTCGCCGCCCGCCACCTCGGTGTACACCCGGCGGCCGCCGCCCTCGCCGACGAACCGGACCGAGAACCAGCTGCGCGCCCGCTTATGCGCGCTCGGCCCCTCGCCCGGCTTGAGCCGGCCGGACAGCCAGCGCCGGGCCGGCGGCACCTGGGCCGCCGCGGCCAGCGCGCCGACCGCCGCCACGCCGCCCACGGCGACCGGCAGCCGTCGTACCGCCGCGTAGTGCCGGTAGCGGAAGTCGGGTCCGTAGCGCTGCAGCGCCCGCGCCGACCGGAGCACGATCTGCGCGTCGACGGTCGGCAGCGGCAGGGCCCAGGCGCCCACCTCCGGGGCGAACCGGGGCGCGCCCACCGGCGCGGTGGCGCGCCGGCCCATCAGCCGCGGTTCGTGCCGTCCCCGCTCCCGCGCGGCGGCCGCCATCTGCCGGCCGCGCGCGAACTGGCCGAGCGCGGAGGCGAAGGTGCCGCCCGAGAAGGAGGCGTCGGCGGTCACGAAGCCGTCCACGGTCAGCGGCACGCCCTCGGGAAGCTGCCGGACGGTGAAGTACGCGCCCAGGTCGTGCGGGACCGAGTCGAAGCCGCACGCGTGGAGCAGCCGGGACCCCGTCTCCCGCGCGCGTGCGTCGTGCCGCACGTACATCAGGTCCACGAACTCCGGCTCGCCGGTGAGGTCGAGGTAGTCGGCGCCGGTGTCCGCGCAGGCGGCCACGAGCTCCTCGCCGTAGCGCACATACGGGCCCACCGTCGTGGCCACCACGCGCGCGTGTTCCGCGAGGGCGCGCAGCGACGCCGGGTCCGAGACGTCGGCCGACAGCACCCCGACGTCCACGCCGAGCCGTTCGCGCAGCCGTCGCAGTCTCGTCCCGTCGCGTCCGGCGATCGCCCAGCGGACGTCGGCGGGCGCGTGCGCGGCGAGGTACTCCGCGGTGAGCGTCCCGACGAAGCCGGTGGCCCCGAAGAGCACGATGTCGTACGGACGGTCCGACCTTTTCAGCCTGCTCATGACACCCCTTTGCCGTGCAGCCCGCGCCGCTGTCGGTGGCTGAGGCTAGCGTGAGGAGTGCGGAGCCCGACGGCAGGTGTCCCTAAAGTGTCTAAGCGCTTGCTCGTTCAGCTCTTGTGTCCGCTCCACCACGTTCATAGCATCACTGGTGTTACAT
Organism: Streptomyces rishiriensis; assembly: GCF_003112535.1. Taxonomy (GTDB): domain Bacteria; phylum Actinomycetota; class Actinomycetes; order Streptomycetales; family Streptomycetaceae; genus Streptomyces; species Streptomyces rishiriensis. Next base: position 160,625 of record NZ_BEWA01000017.1, read on the forward strand.
CGGTTGTGTCACAGCAAGGGGGCTGGATGACGACGGGACGGACGGCCGGGCAGGGCCCGCTGGCAGGCGTGCGGGTGGTGGAGCTCGCCGGGATCGGCCCCGGGCCCTTCGCCGGCATGCTGCTGGCCGACCTCGGGGCCGACGTCGTCCGCGTGGACCGCCCCGGCGGATCCTCCCTCGCCGTCGACCCCTCCTGCGACGTCACCAACCGCAACAAACGCTCGGTGATCGTCGACCTGAAGGCGCCGGACGGACCCGCGCGCGTCCTGGACCTCGCCTCCCGCGCCGACGTCCTCATCGAGGGCAACCGGCCGGGCGTGGCCGAGCGTCTCGGCGTCGGCCCCGCGGACTGCCATGCCCGCAACCCCCGGCTGGTCTACGGCCGGATGACCGGCTGGGGCCAGCAGGGACCCCTCGCCCATCGCGCGGGCCACGACGTGGCCTACATCGCCCTCACCGGCGCCCTCGGCATGATCGGCGCCCCCGACCGGCCGCCGCCGGCCCCCGCCAACCTGCTCGGCGACTACGCGGGCGGCTCCCTGTACCTCGTGGTCGGCGTCCTCGCGGCGCTGCACCACGCGCGCGAGAGCGGCGTCGGCCAGGTCGTCGACGCGGCCATCGTCGACGGTGTCGCCCACCTCTCCGCGATGATCCACGGCATGCTCGCGGCCGGCGGCTGGCAGGACCGGCGCGGCGCCAACCTCCTCGACGGGGGCTGCCCGTACTACGGGACGTACGAGACCGCCGACGGCGGCCACATGGCGGTCGGCGCGCTGGAGCCGCAGTTCTACGACGAGTTCGTGGACCTGCTGGGCCTCGGCGACTTCCGCGACGCCCGCCGGGACTGGGCGCGCTGGGGAGAGCTGCGGGAGGCCGTCGCCGCCCGCTTCAAGGCCCGCACGCGCACCGAGTGGACGGCCGTCTTCGACGGCTCCGACGCCTGCGTCGCGCCCGTGCTGTCGCTGTGCGAGGCCCCGCACCACCCGCACCTCGCAGCCCGGGGCACCTTCACCGACCACGGCGGCATCACCCAGCCGGCCCCCGCGCCCCGGTTCTCCGCGACGCCCACGGCCGTCCGCACCGGGCCGGCCCTGCCCGGCGCCCATCGCCGCGAGGTGGCCCGTGACTGGGACATACCCGAGCTCGCGACGGACCCCGAGCAGCCCTCCCCGAGCACTTCGTCCCGGGGCGCCTGACCCCGCCCGGCCCGGCCCACCCTCCCGAAAGGCTTACCAGTGAGCACCGAAGCGTACGTGTACGACGCGATCCGCACCCCGCGCGGACGCGGCAAGGCGAACGGCGCCCTGCACGGCACGAAGCCCATCGACCTCGTCGTCGGCCTCATCCACGAGCTCCGCGACCGCTTCCCCGGCCTCGACCCGGCCGCCGTCGACGACATCGTGCTCGGCGTGGTCGGCCCGGTCGGCGACCAGGGCTCCGACATCGCGCGCATCGCCGCCCTCGCGGCCGGTCTGCCGGACACCGTGGCGGGCGTACAGGAGAACCGCTTCTGCGCCTCGGGTCTCGAGGCGGTCAACCTGGCCGCCATGAAGGTCCGTTCCGGCTGGGAGGACCTGGTCCTCGCGGGCGGCGTCGAGTCGATGTCCCGGGTGCCGATGGCCTCGGACGGCGGCGCCTGGTTCAACGACCCGATGACCAACCTGGCCGTGAACTTCGTGCCCCAGGGCATCGGCGCCGACCTCATCGCGACCATCGAGGGCTTCTCCCGGCGGGACGTCGACGAGTACGCCGCCCTCTCGCAGGAGCGGGCGGCGACGGCCTGGAAGGAAGGGCGCTTCGACCGCTCGGTCGTCCCGGTGAGGGACCGCGCGGGCCTGGTCGTCCTCGACCACGACGAGCACCCGCGCCCCGGCACCACCGCCGACTCGCTCGGCAGGCTCAAGCCCTCCTTCGCCGACATCGGCGAGCTGGGCGGCTTCGACGCGGTCGCCCTGCAGAAGTACCACTGGGTGGAGAAGATCGACCACGTCCACCACGCGGGCAACTCCTCCGGCATCGTCGACGGCGCCTCCCTGGTCGCGATCGGCACCAAGGAGGTCGGCGAGCGCCACGGACTCACCCCCCGCGCGCGGATCGTCTCCGCGGCCGTCTCCGGCTCCGAGCCGACGATCATGCTCACCGGTCCCGCGCCCGCCACCCGCAAGGCCCTGGCGAAGGCCGGCCTGACCATCGACGACATCGACCTGGTCGAGATCAACGAGGCCTTCGCGGCCGTCGTCCTGCGCTTCGTCAGGGACATGGGCCTGTCCCTGGACAAGGTGAACGTCAACGGCGGCGCGATCGCGCTGGGCCATCCCCTCGGCGCCACCGGAGCGATGATCCTCGGCACGCTCGTCGACGAGCTGGAACGCCAGGACAAGCGCTACGGCCTGGCCACGCTGTGCGTCGGCGGCGGCATGGGCATCGCCACGATCGTCGAGCGCGTCTGACCACCCCAGCGGAACCCAAGACTTCTACGGAGATCCCGTCATGACACAGAGCACCGCCATCCGCTGGGAACAGGACCGCACCGGCCTCGTCACCCTCGTCCTCGACGACCCCGAGCAGTCCGCGAACACCATGAACGCGGCCTTCCGCGCCTCGCTCGCCGCGGTCACCGACCGGCTGGAGGCCGAGAAGGACTCCATCCGGGGCATCGTCTTCACCTCCGCCAAGAAGACCTTCTTCGCCGGCGGCGACCTGCGCGACCTGATCCGCGTCACCCCCGACACGGCCCGTGAGCTCTTCGAGGGCGGGCTGGAGATCAAGCGCAACCTCCGCCGCATCGAGACCCTCGGCAAGCCCGTCGTCGCGGCCCTGAACGGCGCGGCCCTCGGCGGCGGCTTCGAGCTCGCCCTCGCCTGCCACCACCGTGTCGCCCTAGACGCGCCCGGCTCGAAGATCGGCTGCCCCGAGGTCACCCTGGGCCTCCTCCCCGGAGGCGGCGGCGTCGTGCGCACCGTACGCCTGCTGGGCATCACCGACGCCCTGCTCAAGGTCCTCCTCAAGGGCAACCAGTACAGCCCCCGCCAGGCTCTGGAGAACGGCCTCATCCACGAGGTCGCCGCCACTCCCGAGGAACTCCGCGCCAAGGCGCGCGCCTTCGTCGACGCCCACCCCGAGTCCCGGCAGCCCTGGGACGAGCCGGGCCACCGCATCCCCGGCGGCACCCCGTCGAACCCCCGGTTCGCCGCCAACCTGCCCGCCTTCCCGGCCAGCCTGCGCAAGGAGACCAACGGCGCCCCCTACCCGGCGCCGCGCGCGATCCTCGCCGCGGCCGTCGAGGGCGCCCAGGTCGACTTCGAGACCGCCCAGGTCATCGAGGCGCGCTACTTCGTCGAGCTGGCCGCCGGACAGACGTCGAAGAACATGATCCAGGCGTTCTTCTTCGACCTCCAGGCCGTCAACTCCGGCGTCAGCCGCCCCAAGGGCGTCGAGCCCCGCACGGTGCGCAGGGCCGCCGTCCTGGGCGCCGGGATGATGGGCGCGGGCATCGCCTACGCGTGCGCCCGCGCGGGCATCGACGTCGTCCTGAAGGACGTCTCCCTGGAGGCCGCCGTCAAGGGCAAGGGCTACTCCGAGAAGCTCTGCGCCAAGGCCGTCGCCCGGGGCCGCACCACCCAGGAGAAGGCGGACGCGCTGCTGGCCCGCATCACGCCCACCGCGGACCCCGCCGACCTGGCCGGCTGCGACGCCGTTATCGAGGCCGTCTTCGAGGACACCGCCCTCAAGCACAAGGTCTTCCAGGAGATCGAGCACATCGTGGCCCCCGACGCCCTGCTGTGCTCCAACACCTCCACCCTGCCCATCACCGCGCTCGCCGAAGGCGTCGAGCGCCAGGGCGACTTCGTCGGACTGCACTTCTTCTCGCCCGTCGACAAGATGCCCCTCGTCGAGATCATCAAGGGAGGCCGCACGGGCGACGAGGCGCTCGCGCGCGCCTTCGACCTGGTGCGGCAGATCAAGAAGACCCCGATCGTCGTCAACGACTCGCGCGGCTTCTTCACCTCCCGGGTGATCGGCCACTTCATCAACGAGGGCGTCGCCATGGTCGGCGAGGGCATCGAGCCCGCCTCCGTGGAGCAGGCGGCCGCGCAGGCCGGCTACCCGGCCAAGGTGCTCTCCCTGATGGACGAGCTGACCCTCACCCTTCCGCAGAAGATCCGCCGGGAGTCGAGGCGAGCCGTCGAGGAGGCCGGCGGAACCTGGACCGCGCACCCCGCGGAGGCGGTCGTCGACCGCATGGTCGACGAGTTCGGGCGCACCGGGCGCAGCGGGGGAGCGGGCTTCTACGAGTACGCCGAGGACGGCAAGCGGGCCGGACTGTGGCCGGGGCTGCGCGAGCACTTCACGCGCGCGGAGGCCACGATCCCGTTCGAGGACATGCAGGAACGCATGCTGTTCTCCGAGGCCCTCGACACCGTCAGGCTCCTGGAGGAAGGCGTCCTGACCTCGGTCGCCGACGCCAACATCGGCTCCCTCTTCGGCATCGGCTTCCCCGGCTGGACCGGCGGGGTGCTGCAGTACGTCAACGGTTACGAGGGCGGCCTCCCCGGCTTCGTGGCACGCGCGCGTGAACTCGCCGAGCGCTACGGCGACCGCTTCACGCCGCCCGCGCTGCTGGTGGCGAAGGCGGAGAACGGGGAGACCTTCACGGACGCGCGCTGAGCCACCGGGCCTGTCAGGGGGAGCCGTCGGAGGGCGGCTCCCCGAGCCACTCCCGCAGCTCCTCGGTGAGGGAGCGCTGGAAGGCCGTCAGCAGCGCCTGCACGACCAGGGGCTGCATGTGCGCCGACAGCGAGCGCACCGCCCGCGCGTCGCGCTCCGGCACCTCCTCGCGCAGCAGCCGAGACAGCTCGTGGGCCGCGGCGCGCGCGTGGTCGAGGAGGACGGCGCGCGCGGCGCGGATCGACTCCTGCGACAGCGGCACGTCCAGGAGCCGCACGCCGAGGCGCAGCAGGCCGGGGTCGACCCCGTACCCGTCCTGCTCGCGCCGTACGACGCTCATCGCGACGAGCCGGTCCACGTCCTCCTCGCCGAGCGGCCGCCCGGCCCTGCGCCACAGCTCCTCGCGCGTCACCGTCTCCACCGCGTCCGGCGCCCAGGAGGCCACCACGGCCCGGTGCACGGCGAGGTCATGGGCGTCGAGCCCGGGCGGCAGCCGGTCCAGGTACCGCTCGATCGCCGCCAGCGTCAGGCCCTGCTCGCGCAGCTCCTCGATCAGCGCGAGACGGGCGAGATGCCCGGGGCCGTAGTGGCCCACCCGGCGCGGACCGATGACCGGCGGCGGCAGCAGCCCCTTGGTGGAGTAGAAGCGCACGGTGCGCACCGTGACCCCCGCCCGGGCCGCCAGCTCGTCGACCGTGAGGGCCGGCTCCTCGGTCTCGATCGTCATGTGCAGCAGTATCGCTGTGACACCGGTGCTGTGAAACCCGGACGGCGGAGTGCGGAGCCGCGGTGAGGATCGTGTGAGAAGCGACGCCGTGTGACGTCGGCCATCGCATGGTCACGCTGCGCTCTGGGAAGGTGCTGCCTTGGTCTGTGCCCCTACCCGGGAGCCGCGGGCCACGACCGTACGGACACCCGGGCGCATGAGGCCCGGGCGCACCAGAGAGTGGAACCACCCGTGAGCAAGGACAGCGTGCGCACGGCCGAAGTCGCCGCCCACCCCCAGGCGACCGCGACACCCGCGGACGCGGGCGACGCCGGCTACAGCAAGGACCTCAAGCACCGCCACGTCAACATGATCGCCATCGGCGGCGCCATCGGCACCGGCCTCTTCCTGGGCGCGGGAGGACGCCTGCACACCGCGGGCCCGGCTCTCGCGCTCGCCTACCTGGTCTGCGGCGTCTTCGCCTTCTTCGTGGTCCGCGCCCTCGGGGAGCTGGTCCTGTACCGGCCCTCCTCCGGCTCCTTCGTGTCGTACGCGCGCGAGTTCCTCGGCGAGAAGGGCGCCTATGTCGCCGGCTGGATGTACTTCCTGAACTGGTCCACGACCGGCATCGCCGACATCACCGCGATCGCGCTGTACACGCACTACTGGAGCATGTTCACGAGCATCCCCCAGTGGGTGCTCGCGCTCGTCGCCCTCACGGTGGTGCTGGCGGTGAACCTGATCTCGGTGAAGATCTTCGGCGAGATGGAGTTCTGGTTCGCGATCGTCAAGGTCGCCACCCTCGTCGCCTTCATGTGCATCGGCATCTTCCTGCTCGCCACCCGGCACGAGGTGGGCGGCCAGACGCCCGGCCCGAGTGTGATCACGGACCACGGCGGCCTCCTCCCGCACGGCGCCATGCCCGTGGTCCTCGTCATGCAGGGCGTGATCTTCGCCTACGCGGCCCTGGAACTGGTCGGCGTCGCCGCGGGCGAGACCGCGGACCCCGAGAAGATCGTCCCGCGCGCGGTGAACTCCATCATGTGGCGCGTCGGCCTGTTCTACGTGGGCTCGGTCGTCCTGCTCGCCCTGCTGCTGCCCGGCTCGCTGTACTCGGCCGACGAGAGCCCCTTCGTCACCGTCCTGTCGAAGATCGGCGTCTCGGGCGCCGGCGACGTGATGAACCTGGTCGTCCTGACGGCCGCCATGTCCTCCCTGAACTCCGGCCTGTACTCCACCGGCCGCATCCTGCGCTCCATGGCCATGGCGGGCTCGGCTCCGAAGTTCACCGCCCGCATGAACCGCAGCCAGGTCCCCTACGGCGGCATCCTGCTGACCTGCGCGGTGTGCGTCCTCGGCGTCGGCCTGAACTTCCTCATGCCCAGCCAGGCCTTCGAGATCGTGCTGAACATCGCCTCCCTCGGCATCATCAGCACCTGGGTGATCATCATGGTGTGTCACCTGGTCTTCGTCCGCCGCGCCCGGGCGGGGCTCGTGCAGCGGCCCTCCTTCCGGCTGCCGGGCAGCCCGGCCACGGAGATCGTCACGATCGTCTTCCTGATCGCGGTCCTCGGTCTGATGTGGAACGACCCCGAGGTCGGCCGCAAGACGCTCCTGCTGATCCCGGTGGTGGCGGCCGCCCTCGTCGGCGGCTGGTTCGCGGTCCGCGACCGGGTGTCCAGGGCGGCGGACTCGGAGCTCTCACAGCTCACGGAATAACACCACCGGAGCCACTGTCAGTGGCACCGCCTACCGTGGCGTCATGTCGGAGATCGGGTATGTCCGGGGTGACGCCACCGTTCGGGCCCTGGAACCCGGCGCGTCGGTGCACATGCCGCGGATAGGCTGCGGGCCGGCCGGGGTAAGTGGTCCCGTGTCGAGCCGCTCGTCGGGGAGCGGCTGGTGGCGCGGGGCGTCGCGGTGACGGTGTACGACCAGGGGGAGGGATGACGCGTATGCGCGCGCAGATCGACGGGCACGTCGCAAGGGACATCGAAAGGGACGTCGAAAGAGACATCGACGTCCTGGTCCTGGGCGGGGCCGGCGTGGACACGATCGTGTACGTGCCGGAACTGCCGCTCCCGTACGCCGACAGCTACATGATCGACAGCGGCATCCGCGCCCGCGCCGGGCAGACCGGCGACTTCGTCGCGCTGGGCCTCGCCGCCCTCGGCCTGCGCACCCACCACCTGGACTTCCTCGGCGACGACCCCGAGGGCGACCTCGTGCGCGCCCTGCACCGGGACCGGGGCATCGCCCTCACCGAGCTCCCGCAGCCTGCCGGCACCAAGCGCGCGGTCAACATGGTGAGCCCCGACGGGCGACGGCTCTCGCTCTACGACAACAGCCGCAGCCGCCCGGACGACCGTTTCCCGGAGGACACGCTGCGCGCCCTGGCCGCGGCGAGCCGCCACGCGCACGTGTCCATCACCCACCCCTGCGCCGAGGCCCTCCCCGTGCTCCGCGAGGCGGGCGTGGGCATCTCCACCGACCTGCACAACTGGGACGGAGAGAACCCCTACCACGAGGCCTTCGCCTACGAGGCGGACGTCGTGTTCGTCTCCGTCACCGCGCTGCGCGACCCGCACGCGACCATGCGCCGGATCGCCGAGCGCGGCCGCGCCGAGGCGGTCGTCGCCACGGCCGGCGCGGAGGGGGCGTATCTGCTGGCGGACGGCGAGCTGACGCACGTGCCCGCCGTCGCCCCGCCCGCGACGGCGGTCGACTCCAACGGCGCGGGCGACGCCTTCGCGTCCGCCTTCCTCTTCGGCCGCCTCAGCGGCGAACCGCCCCGCCGGTGCGCCGAGTACGGCGCGCTGGCGGGGGCGTACGCCTGCACGGTGCCGGCCACGGAGAGCGCCGCCCTGTCGCGAGCCGGACTGCTCGCCGCGGCGGCCGCCCCCGCCGCGGCACCGGCGGCCGCCGCTCCCGACAGCGGCGCCTGACCCGCGGCGCCCGGCCCACGTCGGCGGCCCGTGACGGCGGCCCCGTGACGGCGGTACCGCCGATCCCTTCCGCGAGGGGACCGGCATCCGCCGCGGGGCCCGCCGGCGTCCGACGTCAGTTCTGCTTGCGTCTGGCCACGGTGAGCCCCACCACCCCGACCAGGGCGACGACCGCGCCCAGCAGCGTCAGCAGCGGCACCCCGCCGATCAGGCCGACGGTCAGGACCACCGCCCCGACGAGCGGCAGCACCCGCCACACACCCAGACCCTCGTTGCCGTTCCGCGCAGTCGCCATGGACCTCTCCCCGTTCTCTTCGCTGTCCGCCTGCACGGCTTGATACCCAGAACCACCGGGAATCAGACAGGAGTTCGCAGAGTTCCGGCCGTGCCAGGGCCGGACGGGGGAGCGCTCGGGCTCAGTGTTCGTGGACGTCGTTCGTCGCGGCGATCTTCTTCCACGACCTCGGCGCCACGGGCGCGGCCGCCGGCCTCGCGATCGACGCGCTGCGCGCCGCGGGGGCCCCGGGCTTGGCCGGCTGGAACAGCCAGGTGTCGAACAGCGCGTCCAGCCGCTTGCCGGAGACCTGCTCGGCGTACTGCCGGAAGTCGGCGACGGCCGCGTTGCCGTACGCGTGCTGCCGGGGCCAGCCCTTGAGAACGGTGAAGAAGGCGTCGTCGCCGATCTCGTTGCGCAGCGCCTGCACGGCCAGCGCGCCCCGGTCGTAGACGGCGATGTCGAACTGGTTCTCCGGGCCCGGGTCGCCCGGCTTCACCGTCCAGAACGCGTCGTCGGCCGGGTGCGAGGCGTACACGTAGTCCGCGAGCTCCTGGGCCGTGCCCTCGTCCTCGTGCTCGGACCACAGCCACTGTGCGTACCGCGCGAAGCCCTCGTTCAGCCAGATGTCCTTCCAGCCGGCCACGGACACGAAGTCGCCGTACCACTGGTGGGCCAGTTCGTGCACCACCACGGAGGTGTTGGAGCCGCCCGCGAACTGCCGCGGGCTGTAGTACGGCCGGGTCTGCGTCTCCAGCGCGTACCCCGTGGTCGTGTTCGGCACGTACCCGCCGAGCGCGTCGAAGGGGTACGGCCCGAAGTAGCCGCTCAGCCAGTCGGCGATCTCCCCGGTCCGCTCGATGCTCGCCCGCGCCGCACCGGCGTTGTCGCCGAGGTCCCGGCTGTAGGCGTTGACGACCGGGATGCCGCTCTCGGTCGTGCCGGTCGTGATGTCGAACCTGCCGACCGCGAGGGTGGCGAGATACGTCGCCTGCGGCTTGTTCGACCGCCAGTTGTAGCGGGTCCAGCCGGCCCGTGAACTCGTGGACTGCAGCGTGCCGTTGGAAAGGGCCTGAGTGCCGTCCGGCACCTGGACCGACACGTCGTAGGTGGCCTTGTCGAGCGGGTGGTCGTTGCTGGGGAACCACCACCAGGCCGACTCGGGCTCGTTCGCGCCGACCCCGCCGTCCGGGGTGCGGTGCCAACTGGTGAAACCGTACGCCTGCTTCGACGACGGGACCCCTCGGTAGCGCACCACGACGGTGATCGCCGCGCCCTTGGGCAGGGCCTTCTTCGGCGTGATCTGCAGCTCGTGCTCGCCCGAGGCGGCGAACGCCGCCTTCACGCCGTCGACCCGCACCTCGCTGACGTCGAGCAGGAAGTCCAGGTCGAAGCGCGACAGATCCTGTGTGGTCGTCGCGAGGATGGTCGCCGTCCCCTCCAGCTCGTCCGTGGCGGGCTGGTACTTCAGCCGCAGGTCGTAGTGGGAGACGTCGTATCCGCCGTTGCCGTAGGCCGGGTAGTAGGGGTCGCCGATGCCCGGGGCGCCGGGGGAGAAGCTCGCGGCCGATGCCGGGATCGCCAGCAGGACGGACGCGGCGGCCAGTGCGCCGGGCGCGAGGATTCTGCGCTGCACGAAAGCTCCAAGTCGTAGAGGCACGAAGTCTGTTGGGAGCCTATTGACTCCCAGTGCCCCAGGACCTGCCCACCGCCACCCCCGTCACACGATCGCCATTCGGCCGTCATGAGCGAACCGCCCGCACGGTCGTGTTCCGGCCACCGCCTTCCCCGCCCCCGGCGGGCACCATGTGCCCTCTTCTGCACGGGAGTTGACGGGAGTACCGTCCCGCGCATGCCGACACGCACGCGCTTCACGACCTGGAGACCGCTCGCGGCCGCCGTCATCACCCTCCTGGTGGCCGCCTTCCTCACCCCGGCAGCGGCCCACGGCGCCCCACGCGAGAGCCGACCCGTGTACTCCTACGCAGACGCCGTCCGCGAAGCCGTCTGGGTCGACACCGGGCTCGACGCCGACGGCGACGGCCGGACGGACCGGGTCGCCGCCGACGTCGTCCGCCCCCGTGAACCCGCCGCGCAGGGCCGCAAGGTGCCCGTCATCATGGACGCGAGCCCTTACTACTCCTGCTGCGGGCGAGGCAACGAGGGGCAGCTCAAGACGTACGACGCGGCCGGGAACGTCGTCCAGATGCCGCTGTTCTACGACAACTACTTCGTTCCGCGCGGCTATGCCGTCGTCGGCGTCGACCTGGCCGGCACCGGCCGCTCCGACGGCTGCGAGGACGTGGGGGGCCGCTTCGAGGTGCAGTCCGCCAAGGCCGTCGTCGACTGGCTGAACGGCCGCGCCAAGGCCTACACCACCCGTACGGGGAGCACGACCACCAGGGCGAGCTGGACCGACGGCACGACCGGCATGATCGGCAAGAGCTGGGACGGCACCATAGCCAACGCCGTCGCCGCCACCGGCGTCCGGGGCCTGAGGACGATCGTGCCGATCAGCGCCATCTCCTCCTGGTACGACTACTACTTCGCCCAGGGCGCGCCCCTGTACGACTCCGGCCCCGACGCCCTCGCCGACTACGTCACCTCCCCCGACGCGCGCGCCCGGTGCGCCGCCGTCCAGCGCCGGCTCGTCGACGACGCCCCGCGCACCGGCGACCGGACACCGCTGTGGACCGAGCGCGACTACGTCAAGGACGCGCGCAAGGTGAGGGCCAGCGTCTTCCTCGTCCACGGCCTGCAGGACCTCAACGTCCGCACCAAGCACCTCGGACAGTGGTGGGACGCCCTCGCGAAGAACGGCGTCGAGCGCAAGATCTGGCTCTCCCAGACCGGTCACGTCGACCCCTTCGACTTCCGGCGCGCCCACTGGGTCGACACCCTGCACCGCTGGTTCGACCACGAACTCCTCGGCTACGACAACGGCATCGACCGCGAGCCCATGGCCGACGTCGAACGCCACCCCGACCAGTGGGTCACCTCGAAGGTCTGGCCGCCGCACGGCACCCGGACCGCGACCCTGCGCCCGACCGCCGGCGACCGGCCCGGCGTCGGCTCCCTCGGCCTGCGCAAGAGCAAGGGCAGCGCGACCTTCACCGACGACCCGCGGCTCGACGAGACCGACTGGGCCGCGCGGATCGACACGCCGACCCCCGACAAGGCCGGCTTCGTCACCGAAGCCCTCACCCGCGACCTGCGGCTGGCCGGGTCCTCGAAGGTCACCGTCACCGCCACGCCCACCACGGCGACGGCCCACCTGAGCGCCGTCCTCGTCGACCTCGGCCCCGACACCGTCCGGGACTACGCGGCCGCAGGCGAGGGCGTCACCACCCTCGCCGACCGCACCTGCTGGGGCGAGAGCACCGCGGGCGACAGCGCCTGCTTCAAGGAGACCAGGGCCAGGACGGTCGACGTCGGCGCCACCGTCGTCAGCCGGGGCTGGGCCGACCTCGGCACCTACGCCGACCCCGGCAAGGGCGTGCCGCTCACCCCGGGCAGGGCGTACACGATCACCCTCGACCTCGCGGCGACCGACCACGTCGTCCCGGCCGGTCACCGCCTCGCGCTGATCGTGGCGGGCACCGACAAGGACCTCATCGACCCGCCCGCCGACACCCCGACGCTCACCGTGGACCTGTCCCGCACCTCGGTCCGGGTCCCCTTCGTGGGAGGGGCGAAGGCGTTCGCCGCCGCGACGACCGGGTCACGACCGCCCGCCACCGCCTCGCAGGCCGCCCCGCCCGCCGGCGCGGGCGCGCCGAGGGGCGACCTCCGGATCCCCTGACCGGTCGCCGGGGCGCCGTGTCACCGGGTCGCCGGGTCGGCCGAGGCCGACCGGGAAACGCACACCGGCTCTCCGGCCGGCGGGGGAACGCACACCGGCTCTCCGGCCGACCGGGAAACGCACACCGGTTCCGTGACCGGTCAGGAGGAGGCGGCCAGCGCGGCCGCCTCCTCCGCGCATCCCCAGGCCACGGTCACCCCGGCTCCGCCGTGCCCGTAGTGGTGGACGACCGCGCGTCCGTCGGGCAGCGCCTGCCGCTCCAGCCGTACGGCCGGCCGGGCCGGTCGCAGGCCCACCCGGTGTTCCAGGATCCGTGCCCCGGCCACCTCCGGCCGCAGGGCGGCGCACCGCCGCACGATCGCCTCCGCCCGGGCCGGGTCCGGTTCCAGCGACTCGACGCCGTCCTCCGACGTGCCGCCCAGCAGCAGCCGTCCCGGCTGCGGGAAGAAATAGGTCAGCTCCCCGGCCGCGGTGGTGGAGACGAGCCAGGTGTCCACGCCGGGGTTCTCCACCACGACCAGCTGCCCGCGCACCGGCCGCACGGAGGCGTCGCCGACCAGGTCACGGGCGCCCAGACCGGTGCAGTTGACCACGACCGGCGCGTTCACCGCCGAAAGGTCGGACACGGTGCGCTCCTCGACCGTGCCGCCGGCCCGCAGCAGCCGCGCCCGCAGCCACGGCAGATGAACGGCCATGTCGATCAGCGGCAGCCGCGCCCACACCGCGCTCCGCGCCGGGTGCTCCCGCGCGGTGGCCCGGCGCAGCCCGGGCAGCCGGCCCGCCGCCCAGCCCTCGACGTCCGCCGGGTCCATCTCCCCCATAGCCCCCTCGACCAGCCGCACCCCGGTCTCGCCGGGCCGCTCGGCCAGCTCCCGGTACACCTCCAGCGACCGCAGCGCCCACGCGCGCGCCGACGCCTTCGGCTCGATGTGGTACGGCCACCACAGCGCGCCCGCCACGGCGGACGTGGTCCGCTCCGCGGCGTCCCGCGTCCACACCCGTACCCGCAGGCCGCGCTCGGCGAGGACGACGGCCGTCGCCAGCCCGACGACCCCGCTCCCGACCACGACGATTCCGCCGTTTCCCTGTATGTCCACGCCGGGACGGTAACCCACCCGGCCCACGGCGTCGGAGCGAAACCCCGGCGACGAGGGGCGGCGCACGCCCACTAGGATCTACCGTCTGATGACTGCCACCCTCGTCGCCAAGAACCTCGCCGCCGGGCACGGCGACCGCTCCCTCTTCTCCGGGCTCGACCTCGTCGTCGCCCCCGGGGACGTGATCGGGCTGGTCGGAGCCAACGGCGCGGGCAAGTCCACCCTGCTCAGGCTGCTCGCCGGGCTGATCGCGCCCGAGCAGGGCGAGCTGCGGCTCTCCCCGCCGACCGCGACCGTCGGCCATCTGCCTCAGGAGCCGGAGCGCCGGCCCGGCGAGAGCGTGCGGGAGTTCCTCGCCCGCCGCACCGGCGTCGCCGAGGCGCAGCGCACGATGGACGAGGCCACCCAGGCGCTGGTCGACGGGGCGCCGGGCGCGGACGACGCCTACGCGACGAGCCTGGAGCGCTGGCTCGGCCTCGGAGGCGCCGACCTCGACGAGCGTGCCGAGGAAGCCGCCGACTCGCTCGGGCTCGGAGTCGACCTCGACCAGCCGATGACCTCGCTGTCCGGCGGCCAGGCCGCCCGCGCGGGCCTCGCCTCCCTCCTGCTCTCCCGCTACGACGTCTTCCTCCTGGACGAGCCGACCAACGACCTCGACCTCGACGGTCTGGAGCGGCTCGAACGCTTCGTGACCGGCCTGCGCGCCGGCACGGTCGTCGTCAGCCACGACCGCGAGTTCCTCGCCCGCACGGTCACCAAGGTCCTCGAACTCGACCTCGCCCAGCAGCAGATCAACCTCTACGGCGGTGGCTACGACGCCTACCTGGAGGAGCGGGACGTGGCCCGCCGGCACGCCCGCGAGGACTACGAGGAGTACGCCGACAAGAAGACCGCCCTGCAGGACCGCGCGCAGACCCAGCGCTCCTGGATGGACAAGGGCGTCAAGAACGCGCGCCGCAAGGCGGCCAACGACAACGACAAGATCGGCCGCAAGTTCCGCAGCGAGGCCAGCGAGAAGCAGGCCGCGAAGGCCCGGCAGACGCAGCGCATGATCGAGCGCCTGGAGGTCGTCGACGAGCCGCGCAAGGAGTGGGAGCTGCGCATGGAGATCGCGGCCGCCCCGCGCTCCGGCGCGGTCGTGGCGTCCCTGCGCGACGCCGAGGTGCGGCGCGGCGACTTCCGTCTCGGGCCGGTGACGCTGCAGATCGACTGGGCCGACCGGGTCGCGCTGACCGGCGCGAACGGCGCGGGCAAGTCGACCCTGCTCGGCGCGCTCCTCGGCCGGATTCCGCTGGACGCCGGACACGCTGCCGTGGGCTCGGGCGTCCTGGTCGGCGAGGTCGACCAGGCGCGGCAGCTGTTCCACGGGGCGCAGTCGCTGCTGGACGCGTTCCGGGCGGCCGTCCCCGACACCGAACCCGCCGAGGTGCGCACCCTGCTGGCCAAGTTCGGCCTGAAGTCGGAGCACGTCATGCGCCCGGCGGTCACGCTGTCGCCCGGCGAACGCACCCGCGCCGCCCTCGCGCTGCTGCAGGGCCGGGGCGTCAACCTCCTCGTCCTCGACGAGCCGACGAACCACCTCGACCTGCCGGCCATCGAACAGCTGGAGTCCGCACTCGACGCCTACGAGGGCACGCTGCTGCTGGTCACCCACGACCGGCGGATGCTGGACGCCGTCCACGTCACGCGGCGGCTGGAGGTCGCGGCCGGCAAGCTGACGGAGCGTTAGGACCTTTCCCCCGGGTTCCGGGGGACGAGCCGGGTGGCGAGTCCGGGGTAGTCGAGGACGTAACCGTCCGGGTCGAAGGCGACGTCGCTGCGGAAGCTCCCCGAGGCGTAGCGGACCACCGCGCCGCCCTGCGGACGCGCGCCGAGATGCGTGTACGTCTGCCAGGACGGCCGCACGGTCAGCGCCGGCACCGACACCCACGCCATCAGGAACCGGCGCTCGCCCGGCCGCCGGTGCAGCCCGTGGCGCAGCACCGGCATGGTGTTGGTGAGCGGGCACAGGCCGAGATCGCAGTCGAGGGCCTCCTCGAAGCCGGGAAGGCGCTCCCCGTCGGCCGTCCAGCCGCCCCGTCCGTCGTGTCGCAGGTCCAGGGAGCGGGTGCGCTCGGCCGTCTCGACGGTGACCCGCAGCCGGCGCGTCACGAAGCCGTCGGCGGTGTCGAGTTCGTAGGACACCCAGTACGGCTGCGGCGTCGTGCCGACCGCCCGCCCCCGGGCCCGCAGCACGCCGTCGTCCGCCTCGGCCCACGCGGTCTCGTAGCCGCCGCTCGCCGACACGCTCCAGGTGAGGACCCGCGAAGCACGCATACGGTCACTGTACGAGCGGCCCGGGCCCACGGCGCGTGCGCCGCGGGCCCGGACGGTCCCGTCACCGTGTGCTCAGCCGCGGCCCTTCTTCGGGTCGAGCAGGCCCGCCTTGCGCAGCGCGTCGGCCATCGCGCTGTTCGCCGGGGGCGCCGCCGCCTGCCGCGGGCCGCCGCCCTGCTGCCCACCGCCCTGCTGCCCGCCGCCCTGCTGCTGCCGCTGGCGCTGCTGGGGCGGACGGCCCCCGCCGCCGCCCCGCTGCTGCCGCCCGCCGCCGGAGGACCGGCCCTGCTCGCCGGGCGCGGCCGCCTCGTCGTCCAGCCGCAGCGTCAGGGAGATCCGTTTGCGCGGGATGTCCACGTCGAGGACCTTCACCTTGACGATGTCACCCGGCTTGACGACCTCCCGCGGGTCCTTGACGAACGTCTTCGACAGCGCGGAGACGTGCGCCAGACCGTCCTGGTGGACGCCGACGTCGATGAACGCCCCGAAGGCCGCCACGTTGGTGACGACGCCCTCCAGGACCATCCCGGGGGCCAGGTCGGAGATCTTCTCCACGCCGTCCTTGAAGACGGCCGTCTTGAAGGCGGGCCGCGGGTCGCGCCCGGGCTTCTCCAGCTCCTTCAGGATGTCGGTGACGGTCGGCAGGCCGAACGTCTCGTCCACGAAGTCCGTCGGCCGCAGCGAACGCAGCACCGCCGTGTTGCCCACCAGCGAGGCCACCGCCTGCCCGGAGGTCTTCACCATGCGCCGCACCACCGGGTAGGCCTCCGGGTGCACGCTGGAGGCGTCCAGCGGGTCGGAGCCGCCGCGGATCCGCAGGAAGCCCGCGCACTGCTCGTAGGCCTTGGGGCCGAGCCGCGACACCTTCTTCAGCTCCGTGCGGGACGTGAACGGCCCGTTGGCGTCCCGGTGCGCCACGATGTTCTCCGCCAGGCCGGAGGTGATGCCGGAGACCCGGGCGAGCAACGGCGCGGAGGCGGTGTTGACGTCGACGCCCACGCCGTTCACACAGTCCTCCACCACCGCGTCCAGCGACCGCGACAGCTTCACCTCGGACAGGTCGTGCTGGTACTGGCCGACGCCGATCGACTTGGGGTCGATCTTCACCAGCTCGGCGAGCGGGTCCTGCAGCCGGCGCGCGATCGAGACGGCGCCGCGCAGCGAGACGTCCATGTCCGGCAGCTCCTGCGAGGCGAACGCGGAGGCCGAGTACACGGAGGCGCCGGCCTCGGACACCATCACCTTGGTGAGCTGCAGCTCCGGGTGCTTGGCGATCAGCTCGGCGGCGAGCCGGTCGGTCTCGCGGGACGCGGTGCCGTTGCCGATGGCGATCAGGTCGACCGCGTGCTCCGCGGACAGCCGCGCCAGCTTGGCGATCGCCTCGTCCCACTTGTTCGCCGGGACGTGCGGGTAGATCACGTCCGTGGCGACGACCTTGCCGGTCGCGTCGACGACGGCGACCTTCACGCCCGTGCGGAAGCCCGGGTCGAGGCCCAGCGTCGCGCGCGTGCCGGCCGGGGCGGCGAGCAGCAGGTCGCGCAGGTTGGCGGCGAAGACGTTCACGGCCTCGTCCTCGGCGGCCGTCCGCAGGCGCAGCCGCAGGTCGATGCCCAGGTGCACGAGGATGCGGGTGCGCCAGGCCCAGCGGACCGTGTCGGTCAGCCACTTGTCGGCCGGGCGGCCGCGGTCGGCGATGCCGAACCGGGCGGCGACGATGCCCTCGTACGAGGAGGGGCCTGGCTGCTCGGAGGGCTCCTCCGGCTCCAGGACGAGGTCGAGGACCTCCTCCTTCTCGCCGCGCAGCATGGCCAGGATCCGGTGCGAGGGCAGCGCCGTGAACGGCTCGGCGAAGTCGAAGTAGTCGGCGAACTTCGCGCCCGCCTCCTCCTTGCCCTCGCGCACCTTCGCGGCAAGCCGGCCGCGTGTCCACATGCGCTCGCGCAGCTCGCCGATCAGGTCGGCGTCCTCCGAGAACCGCTCGGTCAGGATCGCCCGCGCGCCGTCCAGCGCCGCCTGTGGGTCGGCGACGCCCTTGTCGGCGTCGACGAAGGCGGCGGCCGCCGCGAGCGGATCGGACGAGGGATCGCCGAGCAGCCCCTGCGCGAGCGGTTCGAGGCCCGCCTCGCGCGCGATCTGCGCCTTGGTGCGCCGCTTGGGCTTGTACGGCAGGTAGACGTCCTCCAGGCGCGCCTTGGTCTCGGCGCCCCGGATCTGCGCCTCCAGCGCGTCGGTGAGCTTGCCCTGCTCGCGCACCGACTCCAGGATCGCCGTCCGCCGCTCCTCCAGCTCCCGCAGATAGCGCAGCCGCTCCTCGAGCGTGCGCAGCTGCGCGTCGTCGAGCATCTCGGTCGCTTCCTTGCGGTAACGGGCGATGAAGGGCACCGTCGAGCCGCCGTCGAGCAGCTCCACGGCGGCCTTGACCTGCCGTTCCCGTACGCCGAGTTCTTCGGCGATCCTGCCTTCGATGGATCCTGCTTCGATGGACCCGGGTGTCGTCACGATCCCGTACCGCCTTCTCCACTGAGGTTGCGCGGCAATTGTGGCAGGTGGCGCCGACAAGCGGGGATCAGGGCGCGGTCGCCGTGCCGGGGTCCCGCCGCGCGGCGGCCGTCCGCCGTCGCCGGCGGTTCACCCGGACGCGGACCAGGAGAAGCGCGGCTCCCTGCGCTCCAGGAACGCCGCGACGCCCTCCGCCGTGTCGCCGTTGCCCCGGGCCACGGCGCTCCAGTGGGCGTCCCGGTCCGTGCGTCCGTCGGCGAACTCCTTGGCGGCGGCCTGCGTCAGCTGCGAGCGGGACACCAGCACACGCGTGAACTCCCCGACGCGGTCGTCGAGTTCCTCGGCGGGCAGCACCTCGTCGATCAGTCCGGTGCGCAGCGCCCGCTCGGCGCCGATCAACTCACCGGAGAACAAAAGGTACTTGGCGGTGGCCGGCCCCACCAGGGACACCAGCCGCCGGGTGGCGGAGGACGGGTAGACGATCCCGAGCTTCGCCGGCGTCACCCCGAACAGCGCGCCCTCCTCGGCGAACCGCAGGTCGCACGCGGCGGCGAGCTGGGCGCCGCCGCCCACGCAGTGCCCCCGGACCGCCGCCAGCGTCGGCTTGGGGAACGCCGCCAGGGCGTCCTCGGCGCGTACCGCCAGCGTCTGGGCCTCCTGCGGCGACCCCTGGAGCGTGGAGATGTCGGCCCCGGCGCAGAAGGTGCCGCCCGCGCCGGTCAGCACCAGCGCCCGCACGCCGGGATCGGCGGCCAGGGTCTCCAGCAGCGGGGGCAGCGCCGCCCACATCGCCGCCGTCATGGCGTTGCGCTTCGCGGGATGGTGCAGGACGACGGTGGCGACCTGGTCGGTGACGCCGTGCAGCAGTTCGGGCTCCATGCCCGGATGCTAACCATCCGGCTTCCGGCGGCGGCGAGGCGGGGGCGCGAGGAGGGCGGCGCGGGCCGGGCGGCGCGGGCGGCGAAGGCGCCGAAGGGGAGGAGCCGCAGCGTCTAACCCGTACAACCCGAAGAGTGCGCGAAGGCGGCGCAGACACGACAGAAACGGTCCTGCGCTCGACGGTGTCCTCCTGATGGGGTCGGAAACGCTCATTAACCGCTGACTTCTGTTCAGCCATCCGGAAGGGGGTGTCCCGTTCCCACACTTCGACATGTGGTGACAATCGAGCGCGAGGGCGGCGACCGGACGATGGACGATCACGGGCGGGGGCCCGACCCGCGCCCAGCGGGCGGGCCGGCCGCACCTTCCGAACCCCTTGCGGAGGCCGAACCCTTCGCGGAGGCCGAACCCCTTACGCAGGCCGAACCCTTTGCGGAGGCCGAACCGCGACCGCTGCCCTACGAAGGCGTGTGGCGTTTCACCGCGGCCGCCGTGGACGCCTCGGTCCCGCAGGCGCGGCACGCCGTGCGGGACCTGCTGTACCGCCAGGGCGTGCCCATCCCGGACGACCTGGCCCAGGGGCTCCTGCTGATCGTCTCCGAACTGGTGACCAACGCCGTCCGGCACGCGGCGGTGCTGTCGCCCACGCTCGCGGTGGAGATCGCCGTCGGCGCCGAGTGGGTGCGGGTCTCCGTCGAGGACAGCCACCCCTACCGTCCGACCGCCCTGGAGACCGACCACGGCCGCACGGGCGGCCGCGGACTGCTCCTGGTACGGGAGATCACCAGGGAGGCGGGCGGGGCGTGCGACGTCGAGCACACCGCGAGCGGCGGCAAGGTGATCTGGGCCGTCCTGCCGCTCAAGCCGGTGCGGCTGCCCTGAACGTCACCAGCCGGCCGAAGCGCCCGTCAGCTCCCTGACCGCCGGCCGCGCGGCGTCCAGCACCGTCATGAACCAGGAGGAGAACGGGGCCTCGGCATGCCGCTCGGCCAGCTCGGCGGCCGTCACGTAGGCCGTGTCGCCGACCTCCTGCGCGTCCGGCCGCAGCGGCGCCTGGACCAGCCCGACGAAGAGGTGGTTGTACTCCTGCTCCACCAGGCCGGAGTCCGGGTCCGGGTGGTTGTAGCGGACCGTGCCGGCCTCGGCGAGCAGCGACGGGGAGACGCCCAGCTCCTCGAACGTGCGCCGCGCCGCCGCCGCGAACGGCGCCTCGCCGGGATAGGGGTGACCGCAGCAGGTGTTGGACCACACGCCGGGGGAGTGGTACTTGCCGAGCGCCCGCTGCTGCAGGAGCAGCCTGCCTCGCTCGTCGAAGAGGAACACCGAGAACGCGCGGTGCAGCTGCCCCGGCGGCTGATGGGCGGCGAGCTTCTCCGCGGTGCCGATCGTGACGCCGTTCTCGTCGACCAGCTCCAGCAAGATCGCGTCAGCGGTGCAGTTCGACGAGTTGTGTGTCGCGGTGGCAGGTGTGATCGGCATACCCATCCTTAAGCATCGGTCCTCGCGTCCCCAGTCTGCCGTACGTGTCCGGCACTCCCGGCACTTCGCGCGAATGCGCGCATGTCCCGCGCGCGGCAGGAGACCCGGTAACTGATCTTGCCCGGCGCGGCGGGCGGGGAACCGCCCGGAACGTCTGTGCGGTTACCCCGCACGGCGGCACGCGCACGCTCAGTGACAGAGCCGCGCCTCGTGTTCCGCGTGCCCGACGGGCTCCAGCTGGAAGGTGCAGTGCTCCACGTCGAAGTGGTCGCCCAGGCAGCCCTGGAGCTCGTGCAGCATCTTCTCGTGGCCGATCGCGTTGAGCGCGTCCGAGGCCACCACGACATGCGCCGACAGCACCGGCATCCCCGAGGTGATCGTCCAGGCGTGCAGGTCGTGGACGTCCTGCACCCCGTCCAGGGCCAGGATGTGGGACCGCACCTCCGCCATGTCGACGTCCTTGGGGGCCGACTCCAGCAGCACGTCGAGCGTCTCGCGCAGCAGCTTCACGGTCCGCGGCACGATCATCAGGCCGATGACGAGCGACGCGACGGGGTCCGCGGTCTGCCAGCCGGTGGTCAGGATCACCACCGCCGAGACGATCACCGCCACCGAGCCGAGCGCGTCGGCGGCCACCTCCAGGAACGCCCCGCGCACGTTCAGGCTCTCCGCCTGGCCCCGCATCAGCAGGGTGAGCGAGATCATGTTCGCGACCAGACCGATCGCGCCGAACCAGATCATCAGCCCGGCCTCGGTGGGGGCCGGCGTGAGGAACCGCTGGACCGCCTCGTACAGGACGTAGCCGCCCACTCCGAGCAGCAGCAGGCAGTTGGCGAGGGCGGCCAGGATCTCCGCGCGGGCCAGCCCGAAGGTGCGGTGGGCGCTCGGCGGCCGGTTGGCGAAGTGGATCGCGAGCAGCGCCATGCCCAGGCCCAGCGCGTCCGTCGCCATGTGCGCGGCGTCCGCGATCAGCGCGAGGGAGTCGGCGAGCAGTCCGCCGACGATCTCGACCACCATGACGCCGAGCGTGATCGACAGTGCGACCCGCAGCCTGCCGCGGTACACCGCCGCGGCCGTGCCGGTGGTCGGCGCGTGCGCGTGGGTGTGGCCGTGGTCGTGCCCAGCCCCCATGGAAGCCGCCCCTTCGTGATCGGTCGTGTCCCGCCCGGGATCACAGTCAACTACGGGTGGGGGGTATCGGGCAACGCGGCACTGAACACCGTTGTCATGTGCCCTGACCTGCGGAAACGAAGTGCAGGTCAGGACACCCTCACCCTTGGCTTCGACGGTGGTTCAGCTGCCAGCCCCGCCAGGCCGAGTCCACCATCTCGCGCATGCCCCGTCGAGCCGTCCACCCCAGTTCCCGGGCCGCGAGCTCCGCCGAGGCCACCGCGCGCGGCGCGTCGCCGGGCCTGCGGCCCTCGACCACGGCGGGCCGGGTGTCGCCGGTGACCTCGCCGATGAGCGTGACCAGTTCGCGCACGGACACGCCCTGGCTCCGGCCGATGTTCACCGTGAGATCGCCCACCGTGTCCGGCGCCGACAGCCGCCCGGCCGCCGCCAAGTGCGCCTCCGCCAGATCGGCGACGTGGATGTAGTCCCGGACGCAGGTGCCGTCCGGTGTGTCGTAGTCCGCGCCGAAGATCCGCGGGGCCTCGTCCCGGGTGAGCCGGTCGAAGACCATCGGGACGATGTTGAAGACGCCGGTGTCGGCGAGCTCGGGCGCCATGGCCCCGGCCACGTTGAAGTAGCGCAGGCACGTCGTCGCGATGCCGTGCGCCTGCCCGGCCGCCCGCACCAGCCACTCGCCGGCGAGCTTGGTCTCTCCGTACGGGTTCACCGGCGCGCACGGGGTGTCCTCCGTGATGAGGTCCACGTCCGGGTTGCCGTAGACGGCCGCCGAGGAGGAGAACAGGAACCGCCGGACGCCGGCCGCGGCGACCGCGTCGAGCAGGGCCGCCAGACCGCCGACGTTGTCCCGGTAGTAGCGGGTGGGCCGCGCCACCGACTCACCGACCTGCTTGTGCGCGGCCAGGTGCACCACGCCCGTGACGGAGTGCTCGGCGAGAACCCGCTCGACCAGGCCGGCGTCGAGGGCCGAGCCCCGCACGAACGAGACGTCCGCACCGAGCCGCGCGCTCGAGCCCGTGGAGAGATCGTCCAGCACGACGACGCGCTCCCCGGCCCCGGTCATGGCCCGTGCCACATGCGCCCCTATGTATCCGGCTCCGCCGGTGATCAGCCACGTCATGCCTGAGACCCTATGCCGACATGTGGGGAACCCGACGCGGCGGGCGATGTCTGCGATGTCGGCTTTGCGTGGCACGGTTTGTCGGCCGGGCCGCCGATCACCGATGATGATCTCGGCAAAGGCCGGTTCAAGCCGGGTTCGAGCCGGGCCGTTCGGACCGCGTCGACCGGGCCCGAACGGGTGGTGAACACGGCCCTGTCGGCATCCGATAGCCTCTGCCGACATGCCGCCCGCCCGGCGCGGCCACCGGTGAGACCTCCGGTGCGGCCAGGGGGCGCCCCCCATTGTGTACATGACCGGCGTGCCATGCGCCGGACCAGGGAGTGAGTTCGGTTGTCGACCGCCATCCTCACCGGCTCGCCGGTCCCCGGATCGTCGATCGAGGGCGATCTGCGGTCCCTCGGCTTCGACGTCCGGGCCGCCTCCGACGCCGGTGACGCCGAGACCCTCCTCGCCGCCGTCCCCGGCGACGAGCGCGTCGCCGTCGTGGACGCCCGCTTCGTGGGCCACGAGCACGCGCTGCGCCTCGGTCTCACCGACCCCCGGTTCGCGCTCGCCGCCATCCCGGGCGCGGTGACCGCGCAGCCGGCCGGCCGGCAGGCGCTGACCCGCGCGATGGCCCGGGAGAACTCCGCCTCCGGCGGCGGCGCCCCGGCCGGCGCCTCCGCGCGAGCCGCGTCGAGCGTCGAGGACGTCGACAGCCTCGCCGACCGCATCGTCGCCTCGCTCGACGCCGACGGCGCCGACGTGCACCGCCCCGAGCTGGGCAGTCTGGTCGCCGAGGTCCCCGCCGACCCGCAGGCCCGCAACGAGGCACGGCAGGCCGTCGCCGCCGTGGACGACGAGGCCGTCCGCCTGAAGTCGGCCGTCAAGGCACGCGACGGCTTCTTCACCACCCACTTCATCAGCCCGTACTCGCGCTACCTCGCCCGCTGGTGCGCCCGCCGCGGCCTCACCCCGAACCAGGTCACCACCGCCTCGCTGATCACCGCGCTGATCGCGGCGGCCTGCGCGGCCACCGGCACCCGGCCCGGGTTCGTCGCGGCCGGCGTCCTGCTCATCGCGTCCTTCGTGCTGGACTGCACCGACGGCCAGCTCGCCCGCTACTCCCTGCAGTACTCCACGCTCGGCGCCTGGCTCGACGCCACCTTCGACCGGGCCAAGGAGTACGCCTACTACGCCGGCCTCGCGCTCGGCGCGTCCCGCGGCGGCGGCAGCGACGACGTATGGGCGCTCGCCCTGGGCGCGATGATCCTGCAGACCTGCCGGCACGTCGTGGACTTCTCCTTCACCGAGGCCAACCACGACGCCACCGCGAACACCAGCCCCACCGCCGCCCTCTCCGACAAGCTCGACAGCGTCGGCTGGACGGTCTGGGTGCGGCGGATGATAGTGCTGCCCATCGGCGAACGATGGGCCATGATCGCCGTGCTCACCGCCGCGACGACCCCGCGCATCACCTTCTACGCGCTGCTGGTCGGCTGCGCCTTCGCGGCGACGTACACCACCGCCGGGCGGGTGCTGCGCTCGCTGACCCGCAGGGCCCGGCGCACCGACCGGGCGGCGCAGGCGCTGGCCGACCTCGCGGACACCGGCCCGCTGGCCGAACCGCTGATCCGCCTCGCGCCGGGCAGGCCCCGTCGGACCGCTCCCCTCTCCGCCGCCGTCGGCGCCGTCCTGATGACCGGCGGCGCCTGGGCGTGGGGAGCGAGCTGGTGGCTCGTCCTGGCGGCGCTGGTCTACGTCGCGCTGTCCGCCGAGGCCCTCTCCCACCCCCTCAAGGGCGCCCTCGACTGGCTGATCCCGCCGTTCTTCCGGGCCGCCGAATACTGCACGGTCCTCATCCTCGCGGCGAAGAGCGGGGGCGGTGCGGCGCTTCCCGCGGCTTTCGGCCTGGTGGCCGCCGTCGCCTACCATCACTACGACACGGTGTACCGCATCCGCGGCAACGCCGGAGCGCCGCCGGCC
This sequence comes from Streptomyces rishiriensis, assembly GCF_003112535.1. Taxonomy (GTDB): domain Bacteria; phylum Actinomycetota; class Actinomycetes; order Streptomycetales; family Streptomycetaceae; genus Streptomyces; species Streptomyces rishiriensis. Next base: position 185,509 of record NZ_BEWA01000017.1, read on the forward strand.
TGGCTGGTGCGCGCAGTCGGGGGGCAGGAAGGGCGGACGCTGCTCGTGGCCGTGCTGGCCGCGCTGCTCACCGCTTCGCAGTTCGAGGTCGCGCTCACGGTGCTCGCCGTGGCCGTCGCCCTGGTGGTGCTCGTCGAGAGCATCCGCTTCTGGGTGTCCGCAGGGGCCCCCGCCGTACACGATGAAGGAGAACCCGCATGATCGGCCTCGTGCTGGCGGCCGGCGCCGGACGGCGTCTGCGCCCCTACACCGACAGCCTGCCCAAGGCGCTGGTGCCGGTGGGGCCTGCGGGCATAGAGGGCGAGCCCACGGTCCTGGACCTGACGCTCGGCAACTTCGCCGAGATCGGTCTGACCGAGGTCGCGGTGATCGTCGGCTACCGCAAGGAGGCCGTGTACGAGCGCAAGGCGGCGCTGGAGGCCAAGTACGGCCTCAAGCTCACCCTCATCGACAACGACAAGGCCGAGGAGTGGAACAACGCCTACTCCCTGTGGTGCGGCCGTGACGCCCTCAAGGACGGCGTGATCCTCGCCAACGGCGACACCGTCCACCCCGTCTCCGTGGAGAAGACGCTGCTCGCCGCGCGCGGCGAGGGCAAGAGGATCATCCTCGCGCTCGACACCGTGAAGTCCCTCGCGGACGAGGAGATGAAGGTCGTCGTCGACCCCGGGAAGGGCATGACGAGGATCACCAAGCTGATGGACCCGGCCGAGGCCACCGGCGAGTACATCGGCGTCACCCTCATCGAGGGCGACGCCGCCCCCGAACTGGCCGACGCGCTCAAGACCGTGTGGGAGAGCGACCCGCAGCAGTTCTACGAGCACGGGTACCAGGAACTGGTGAACCGCGGCTTCCGTATCGACGTGGCGCCGATCGGCGACGTCGCGTGGGTCGAGATCGACAACCACGACGACCTCGCCCGCGGACGGGAGATCGCGTGCCAGTACTGACCCGGCTGATCCCCTCACCGGTCGTCGTCGACATCCGCCCGGGTGCCCTCGACGATCTGGTCGGGGTGCTCGCCGACGAGCGCATCTCGCACTCGGGCAAGCTCGCGATCGCCGTCAGCGGCGGCTCGGGCGCCCGGCTGCGCGAACGCCTCACCCCGGCCCTGCCCGGCGCCACCTGGTACGAGGTCGGCGGCGGCACCCTCGACGACGCCGTCCAGCTGGCCGGCGACATAAAGGCCGGCCGCTACGACGCCGTCGTGGGCCTGGGCGGCGGCAAGATCATCGACTGCGCCAAGTTCGCCGCGGCACGGGTGGGCCTCCCGCTGGTCGCCGTGCCGACCAACCTCGCGCACGACGGACTGTGCTCGCCCGTCGCCACGCTCGACAACGACGCGGGGCGCGGCTCCTACGGTGTGCCGAACCCGATCGCCGTCGTGATCGACTTGGACGTCATCCGCGAGGCCCCGGTCCGGTACGTGCGGGCCGGCATCGGCGACGCCGTCTCCAACATCTCCGCCATCGCGGACTGGGAACTCGCCAACCGGATCAAGGGCGAGAAGATCGACGGCCTCGCCGCCGCGATCGCCCGCCAGGCCGGCGAGGCGGTGCTCAGGCACCCGGGCGGCATCCAGGACACCGACTTCCTCCAGGTCCTGGCCGAGGCGCTGGTGCTCAGCGGCATCGCCATGTCGGTGTCGGGCGACTCCCGCCCGTCCTCCGGCGCCTGCCACGAGATCAACCACGCCTTCGACCTGCTCTTCCCCAAGCGGGCCGCCGCCCACGGCGAGCAGTGCGGCCTCGGCGCGACCTTCGCGATGTACCTGCGCGGAGCCCACGAGGAGTCGGCCTACATGGCGCAGGTGCTGCGCCGGCACGGGCTGCCGGTCCTGCCCGAGGACATCGGCTTCACGGTGGACGAGTTCGTCCGGGCCGTGGAGTTCGCCCCCGAGACCCGGCCCGGCCGCTACACGATCCTCGAACACCTCGACCTCAAGACCGAACAGATCAAGGACGTCTACGCCGACTATGTCAAGGCCATCGGTAGCTGAACTCAGACCGGTCGTCCACCCTCCGGGGGTGAAGGACCGGCGCAGCGGTGAGCACTGGATGGGACGCCTCTACATGCGAGAGGTGTCCCTGCGGGTGGACCGCTACCTGGTCGACACCAGGGTCACGCCCAACCAGCTCACGTACCTGATGACCGTCTTCGGCGTGCTCGCGGCCCCGGCCCTGCTGGTGCCGGGGATCACGGGCGCCGTGCTCGGCGTGGTGTGCGTCCAGATGTACCTGCTGCTGGACTGCGTCGACGGCGAGATCGCGCGCTGGAAGAAGCAGTACTCCCTCGCCGGGGTCTACCTGGACCGGGTCGGCGCGTATCTCACCGACGCCGCCGTGCTCGTCGGCTTCGGCCTGCGCGCGGCCGACCTGTGGGGCAGCGGACGGATCGACTGGCTGTGGGCCTTCCTCGGCACGCTGGCCGCGCTCGGCGCGATCCTGATCAAGGCCGAGACCGACCTCGTCGGCGTCGCCCGTCACCAGGGCGGCATGCCGCCGGTCAAGGAGGCGGCGTCCGAGCCGCGTTCCTCCGGCATGGCGCTGGCCCGCCGCGCCGCCTCGGCGCTCAAGTTCCACCGCCTGATCCTCGGCATCGAGGCGTCCCTGCTGATCCTGGTGCTGGCCGTCCTCGACCAGCTGCACGGCGACCTGTTCTACTCCCGGCTCGGCGTCGCCGTGCTCGCCGGCATCGCGCTGCTGCAGACCCTGCTGCACCTGGTGTCCATCCTCGTGTCGAGCAGGCTGAAGTGAGCGCCGGTCTCAAGGTCGGCGCGGTCGTCATCACCATGGGCGACCGCCCCGACGAGCTGCGCGCCCTGCTCGACTCGATAGCCAAGCAGGACGGCGACCACGTCGAGGTGGTGGTCGTCGGGAACGGCTCGCCCGTCCCGGTCGTCCCCGAGGGCGTCCGCACCGTCGAACTGCCCGAGAACCTCGGCATCCCCGGCGGCCGCAACGTGGGCATCGAGGCCTTCGGCCCGAGCGGCCGCGACGTGGACGTCCTGCTGTTCCTGGACGACGACGGCCTCCTCGCCCACCACGACACGGCCGAACTGTGCCGCCGGGCCTTCGACGCCGATCCGGAGCTGGGCATCGTCAGCTTCCGCATCGCCGACCCGGACACCGGCGTCACCCAGCGTCGCCACGTGCCCCGGCTGCGCGCCTCCGACCCGATGCGCTCCTCCCGGGTCACCACGTTCCTCGGCGGCGCCAACGCCGTCCGCACGAAGGTCTTCGCGGAGGTCGGCGGACTCCCGGACGAGTTCTTCTACGCACACGAGGAGACCGACCTGGCCTGGCGGGCCCTCGACGCGGGCTGGATGATCGACTACCGGCCGGACATGGTCCTCCACCACCCGACGACCGCGCCCTCGCGGCACGCGGTCTACCACCGCATGGTGGCCCGCAACCGGGTCTGGCTGGCCCGCCGCAACCTTCCCGCCCCCCTGGTCCCCGTCTATCTCGGGGTCTGGCTGCTGCTCACCCTGGCCCGCCGGCCCTCCGGGGCCGCGCTCAGGGCGTGGTTCGGCGGCTTCCGGGAGGGATGGACCACCGCGTGCGGCCCTCGCCGGCCCATGAAGTGGCGTACGGTCTGGCGGCTCACGCGACTGGGCCGCCCTCCGGTGATCTGACAGGCTCGTCCCCGAGGGCGCCACGGGCCGCAGCGCGGAACCCCGGCTCGTGCCGGCCCCGTCAAGGGTGCGCACCCCGAAGACGTGGTGGTGATCGGCACGGGCAACTACCCGGACCTGTCCCGGGCGCTGATCGTGCCGGTGCTCGCCCTGGCGGGCGGAGGAGAGGTACGGCCGTGGCTGATCCGCTCCCGTCGCGGCCTCCGGGCCCGTGGACGCCGACCGTCGTCGCCGAACAGGACCGCGTCGTCTCGCGCGTCGACGGCTCCGGCCCGATACGCGCCCGGCGCCCGACCGGCATGCAGGCGGTCCCGAACTTCACGGGCGGGGCGGGCGTTTCGGCCAGAGCCCGGCGGAACTGCCCGGCGGGTTTCGGCGTCTGCAAAGGAAGCGTCAACTCGGCGTGCGCTGAGGAATCTTGACGCCAATCGGTGTGTTGTTGTGATGTGCCGGACACCCCCGAGATCCTCACCACGTTGTACAACGTAAGCTGGACCGGTCCCGAAACGCGGCAAGTGGGGCGATACCGCGCAGCGCCCCTGGTGGGGGCCGCCGCGCGGACGGCCGGGCGGCGTGTCCGAAATAGTGCGTATTGGGTCGGCAGTGTAGAACGGGAGATGTGACGGCAATGGCTACGGAAACTCCCCAGCTCGACGCAGGCCGCGCCGTCCCGGCCCCGGGCGGACGACGATGACGGCGCCCGCGGCGCCACGGACCGGCGACCCGGAGCGGAGCACCCTCGGCAAAGCGGCGCACGAGAACTTCCCCGTCGCCCCCTTCTTCCTGCCCAGGGCCTGGCGCGAGGACCTCATGGCCGTGTACGGCTACGCCCGGCTCGTCGACGACATCGGCGACGGCGACCTGGCGCCGGGCGGCGCGGACGCCCGCCTGCTCGGCGTGTCGGCCACCGAGGCCGAGGACCGTCTCGTGCTGCTGGACGCCTTCGAGGCCGACCTGCGCCGCGTCTTCGGCGGGTCCGACGGCCCGCCCCGCCATCCTCTGCTGCGCCGCCTTCAGCCGACCGTGCGCCGGCGCTCGCTCACCCCGGAGCCCTTCCTCGGGCTGATCGCGGCCAACCGCCAGGACCAGCTCGTCGCCCGCTACGAGACGTACGACGACCTCCTCGCCTACTGCGAACTGTCCGCCAACCCCGTCGGCCGTCTCGTCCTCGCCGTCACCGGCGCCGCGACCCCCGAGCGGATCCGCCGGTCCGACGCCGTCTGCACCGCACTGCAGATCGTCGAACACCTGCAGGACGTGGCCGAGGACCTCGGCCGCGACCGCGTCTACCTGCCCACCGCGGACATGAAGCGCTTCCACGTCCAGGAGGCGGACCTCGCCGCGCGGACCTCGGGCGCCTCGGTGCGCGCGCTGGTCGCGTTCGAAGCGCAACGCGCCCAGGATCTCCTGAATGAAGGCGTCCCCCTGGTGGGTAGCGTCCACGGCAGGCTGAGACTGCTGCTCGCGGGGTTCGTGGCGGGGGGAAGGGCGGCGATCCGAGCGATCGCCGCCGCCGAATACGACGTACTTCCCGGCCCGCCCAAGCCCGGCAAGCTCCAGTTGCTGCGCGAGGCGGGCGTGACTCTGCGAGGAGAGGGGTGATCCGGACCGTGGAGTCGTCACCGCACGCGTCCGCACCGGTACTCGCCGCCTACAGCTACTGCGAGACCGTCACCGGGCAGCAGGCCCGGAACTTCGCGTACGGCATCAGGCTGCTGCCCACACCGAAGCGCCGCGCGATGTCCGCGCTGTACGCGTTCTCGCGCCGCGTCGACGACATCGGCGACGGCGCGCTGGACGACGACGTCAAGACCGCCAGGCTGGAGGACACCCGGACGCTGCTGACCCGGGTCCGGGCCGGCGAGGTCGACGAGGACGACACGGATCCCGTCGCCGTCGCCCTCGCGCACACGGCGCGGGCCTTCCCGGTCCCGCTGGGCGGCCTGGACGAGCTGATCGACGGCGTCCTCATGGACGTGCGCGGCGAGACCTACGAGACCTGGGACGACCTGAAGACGTACTGCCGCTGCGTGGCGGGCGCCATCGGGCGGCTCTCGCTCGGCGTGTTCGGCACCGAACCGGGGGCGCGCGGCGCCGAGCGCGCACCGGAGTACGCGGACACCCTGGGGCTCGCGCTCCAGCTCACCAACATCCTCAGAGACGTCCGCGAGGACGCGGAGGGCGGCCGCACCTATCTGCCCGCCGACGACCTCGCCAAGTTCGGCTGCTCGGCCGGGTTCGACGGCCCGAAGCCGCCGGAGGGCTCCGACTTCGCGGGTCTCGTGCACTTCGAGGTGCGCCGGGCCCGCACCCTGTTCGCCGAGGGCTACCGGCTGCTGCCCCTGCTCGACCGGCGCAGCGGCGCCTGCGTCGCCGCCATGGCCGGGATCTACCGTCGCCTCCTGGACCGCATCGAGCGCGACCCCGAGGCCGTGCTGCGCGGCCGTGTCTCCCTGCCCGGCCGGGAGAAGGCCTATGTCGCCGTGCGCGGACTGTCGGGCCTGGACGCCCGGCACGTGTCGCGGCGGACCGTCAGGAGGCACACCTGATGGACGCGGCGGGCGACGAACTGGGCGGAGGCGACACCGCCGGAGAAAAGCGGCGCGCAACCCTCCGATGCGGCGCGGCGTCCCTGACTGCGACGGCCTGCGGTGCAGAGTTCAAGCACCATGGCCGGCCCGCACGGGAGGGTGCACGATGAACGACGAGCAGCTGGCGGACGCCGGGGAGGCGGCCGCTTCCCCGGGGCGCACCGCCGTCGTCGTCGGCGGCGGGCTCGCCGGTGTCACCGCCGCCCTCGCGCTCGCCGACGCGGGCGTGCGCGTCACCCTGCTCGAAGGCCGGCCGCGGCTCGGCGGCCTCGCCTTCTCCTTCCGGCGCGGCGAGTTGACCGTCGACAACGGACAGCACGTGTTCCTGCGCTGCTGCACCGCCTACCGCTGGTTCCTCGACCGCATCGGCGGCAGCGCGCTGGCGCCACTGCAGGAACGTCTCGACGTGCCCGTCGTCGACATCGCCGAGCCCGAGGGACGGCGGCTCGGCAGACTGCGCCGTGACGCGCTGCCCGTGCCCCTGCATCTGGGGCGCAGCCTCGCCGCGTATCCCCATCTCTCCCTCGCCGAACGCCTGCGGGTGGGCCGCGCCGCGCTCGCCCTCAAAGGGCTCGACCTCGCCGATCCCGCCCTGGACGCACAGGACTTCGGCAGCTGGCTGACCGCGCACGGCCAGTCGCGGCGCGCCGTCGAAGCCCTGTGGGACCTGGTCGGCGTCGCCACCCTCAACGCGGTCGCCGGCGACTGTTCGCTCGGGCTCGCCGCGATGGTCTTCAAGACCGGCCTGCTGTCCGACCCGGGCGCGGCCGACATCGGCTGGGCGCACGTGCCGCTGGGCGAACTGCACGACGGGCTCGCCCGCAGGGCGCTCGACTCCGCGGGGGTGCGCACCGAGGTCCGGACCCGCGTCAGCTCCCTCTCCCGTGCGGGGAACGGGACGTGGACCGTCCAGGTTCCGGGCGGGACGCTCCGCGCGGACACGGTCGTCCTCGCCGTCCCCCAGCGCGAGGCGCACCACCTGCTGCCCGAGGGGGCGCTCGACGACGCCGGGCGGCTGCTGGAGATCGGCACCGCGCCGATCCTCAACGTCCATGTCGTCTACGACCGCAAGGTGCTCGACGCGCCCTTCCTCGCGGCGCTCGGCACCCCCGTGCAGTGGGTCTTCGACCGCACCCACGCCTCGGGGCTGCGCAGCGGCCAGTACCTCGCCCTGTCCCAGTCCGCCGCGCAGGACGAGATCGACGAACCCGTCGCCGCCCTGCGCGAGCGCTACCTGCCCGAACTGCGCAGGCTGCTGCCGGGCGCGCGCCGGGCCGAGGTGCGGGACTTCTTCGTGACCCGGGAGCGCACGGCGACGTTCGCCCCCACCCCCGGCGTCGGGCGTCTGCGGCCCGGCGCCCGCACCGAAGCCCCCGGCCTGTACCTGGCCGGAGCGTGGACCGCCACCGGGTGGCCCGCGACCATGGAGAGTGCGGTCCGCAGCGGCGTGAACGCGGCGGACGCCGCGCTGAGCGCCCTCGGCCGGCCCCGACCCCGCCGTCGCTTCGAGTCCGAGGAGACGGCCTACTGCATCGTCGCGGGGGACACCCCCCGAACCTCCGGCCGAGAACCGGAGGGAACCGGCGTTCCCCTGCGAGGGGGAACCCGGTGAAGTTCGATCAGCACGGCTCGGCACACCCCCGCACCCCCTCCGGTACCGCGACAAGAGGAGAAAATGTGCCCACTGTGCCCCAGGCCTCACCGGCCGCTCGGCGGACCGCGGTGGACGTGACCGCGCTCCTGGAGCGCGGCCGCACCCTGGCCACGCCGGTGCTGCGGGCGGCCGTCGACCGGCTCGCCCCGCCCATGGACACGGTCGCCGCCTACCACTTCGGCTGGATCGACGCCCAGGGCAAACCCACCGACGGCGACGGCGGCAAGGCCGTGCGCCCGGCACTCGCGGTGCTCTCCGCCGAGGTCGCGGGGGCCGGCCCCGAGGTCGGCGTCCCCGGCGCGGTCGCCGTGGAACTGGTCCACAACTTCTCCCTCCTGCACGACGACCTGATGGACGGCGACGAGCAGCGCCGCCACCGCGACACCGTCTGGAAGGTGCACGGCCCCGCCCAGGCCATCCTGGTCGGCGACGCGCTGTTCGCCCTCGCCAACGAGGTCCTCCTCGAACTCGGCACGGTGGAGGCCGGACGTGCCACCCGTCGTCTGACGACGGCCAGCCGCGCCCTCATCGACGGCCAGGCCCAGGACATCTCCTACGAGCACCGCGACCGCGTCAGCGTCGAGGAGTGCCTGGAGATGGAGGGCAACAAGACCGGCGCGCTGCTGGCCTGCGCCTCCTCCATCGGCGCGGTGCTCGGCGGCGCGGACGACCGCACCGCCGACACGCTGGAGAAGTACGGATACCACCTCGGCCTGGCCTTCCAGGCCGTCGACGACCTCCTCGGCATCTGGGGCGACCCGGAGGCCACCGGCAAGCAGACCTGGAGCGACCTGCGCCAGCGCAAGAAGTCCCTGCCGGTGGTGGCCGCCCTCGCGGCCGGCGGCGCGGCCTCCGAGCGGCTCGGCGAGATGCTCGCCGCCGACGCCAAGAGCAACGACTTCGAGAACTTCTCCGAGGAGGAGTTCGCGGCTCGCGCGGCCCTGATCGAGGAGGCGGGGGGCCGTGACTGGACCGCCGAGGAGGCACGCCGTCAGCACACCGTCGCCATCGAGGCCCTGAACGCCGTCGACATGCCCGAGCAGGTTCGGGACCGGTTCACGGCGCTCGCGGACTTCGTCGTCGTACGAAAGAGATGATCACTATCGGTCGAATAGCCCTCGCGTAGTCGCCGGCCGGTGTGCGAGGAGAGGACACCGGCCGACGGCGGACCCACAGCAGACGCAACGACATGCACACTGCACGAAGGGGAAGCCATGACAGCGACGACCGACGGAAGCACCGGGGCCCTGCCGCCCCGCGCTGCCGCGGCCAGCGAAACCGACATCAGCATCCCCGTGGCGGCCGGGGTACAAGAAGCCGCCGCACGCGCGATGCAGCGCGCCACCGACTTCCTGCTCGCCCGGCAGGACGCCGAGGGCTGGTGGAAGGGCGACCTGGAGACGAACGTCACCATGGACGCCGAGGACCTGCTGCTCCGCCAGTTCCTGGGCATCCGTGACGAGCCGACCACCCGCGCCGCCGCCCTCTTCGTGCGCGGCGAGCAGCGCGAGGACGGCACCTGGGCCACCTTCTACGGCGGCCCGCCCGACCTGTCCGCCACCGTCGAGGCGTACGTCGCGCTGCGGCTGGCCGGCGACGCCCCCGACGCCCCGCACATGGCCCGGGCCTCCGCCTGGGTCCGCGACCAGGGAGGCATCGCCGCCGCCCGGGTCTTCACCCGGATCTGGCTGGCCCTGTTCGGCTGGTGGAAGTGGGAGGACCTGCCCGAACTCCCGCCCGAGCTCTTGTTCTTCCCTAAATGGTTCCCGCTGAGCATCTACAACTTCGGCTGCTGGGCCCGGCAGACGATCGTGCCCTTGACCGTCGTCTCGGCGAAGCGTCCGGTGCGTCCCGCGCCGTTCCCGCTCGACGAGCTGCACACCGACCCCGCGAACCCCAACCCGCCCAAGCCCCTCGCGCCCGTGAACAGTTGGGACGGACTCTTCCAGCGGCTCGACAAGGTGGTGCGCGGCTACCGTTCGGTGGCGGTGCGCAGGCTGCGCAGGGCGGCCCTGAACTCCGCCGCCCGCTGGATCATCGAACGTCAGGAGAACGACGGCTGCTGGGGCGGGATCCAGCCGCCCGCCGTGTACTCGGTCATCGCCCTGTACCTGCTCGGCTACGACCTCGAACACCCGGTGATGCGGGCCGGGTTGGAGTCCTTCGACCGGTACGCCGTGTGGCGCGAGGACGGCGCCCGGATGATCGAGGCCTGCCAGTCGCCGGTATGGGACACCTGCCTGGCCACCATCGCCCTCGCCGACGCCGGGCTGCCCGCCGATCATCCCCAACTGGTCAAGGCCGCCGACTGGATGCTCGGCGAACAGGTGGTGCGCCCCGGCGACTGGTCGGTCCGCAGACCCCAACTGCCGCCCGGCGGCTGGGCGTTCGAGTTCCACAACGACAACTACCCCGACATCGACGACACCGCCGAGGTCGTTCTCGCACTGCGCAGGGTCCGCCACCACGACCCGGAGCGCATGGACCGGGCCATCGCGCGCGGGGTGCGCTGGAACCTCGGAATGCAGTCCCGCAACGGCGCCTGGGGCGCCTTCGACGTGGACAACACCAGCCCCTTCCCCAACCGGCTGCCGTTCTGCGACTTCGGCGAGGTCATCGACCCGCCGTCCGCGGACGTCACGGCGCACGTCGTCGAGATGCTGGCGATCGAGGGCCTCGCGCACGACCCGCGCACCCGGCGCGGCATCGAGTGGCTGCTCGCCGAACAGGAGCCGGACGGCTCGTGGTTCGGACGCTGGGGCGTCAACTACGTCTACGGCACCGGCTCGGTGGTGCCGGCGCTCACCGCAGCGGGCCTGCCCGCCCGGCACCCGGCGATCCGGGCGGCGGTCGGCTGGCTGGAGCGGGTGCAGAACGACGACGGCGGCTGGGGCGAGGACCTGCGCTCCTACCAGGACCCCGCGCGATGGAGCGCCCGAGGCGCCTCGACGGCCTCCCAGACGGCATGGGCGCTGATGGCCCTGCTGGCGGCGGGCGAGAAGGACTCCAAGGCCGTCGAACGGGGCGTCGCGTGGCTGGCCCGGACCCAGCGGGAGGACGGCTCCTGGGACGAGCCCTACTTCACCGGCACCGGCTTCCCCTGGGACTTCTCGATCAACTACCACCTCTACCGGCAGGTCTTCCCGCTGACCGCGCTCGGCCGTTACGTCCACGGAGAGCCGTTCAGCAAGCAGCCCGCCCCGCACGCGGCGTCCGCCGAGGGCAAGGGGGGCTGATGAGCGCACAGCCCGTCCCGGCGCCGCTGCTGATCGCCTGCGCGCTCGGCATCGAGCACCTCGCCCTGCGCATGGGCGACCGCGGCGGCGCCGACGGGCCGGTCACCGTCCTGCGGACGGGCATGGGCCCGAGGGCGGCCGAGCGTTCCGTCACCCGGGTCCTTACCGACCCGGTGCTGGACGGGGCGGCCGTACTGGCCACGGGCTTCTGCGCCGGGCTCGCCCCCGGCATGCACCCCGGCGACCTGGTCGTCGCCGAGGAGACCCGCGACCCGCGCGGCCGCGTCCCCTGCGTCGGCACCGAACTGCTCGTCAAGGAACTGGTGCGCACCCTGCCCGGACGGACGGTCCACACCGGCCCGCTCACCGGCTCCGACCACGTGGTACGCGGTCACGAGCGGGCCGATCTGCTCGCCACCGGCGCGATCGCGGTCGACATGGAATCGGCGGCCACGCTCCTGAGCGCCGTGCGCGCCGAACCGCGCCCGGTTGCGGCCGTCCGGGTGGTCGTGGACGCTCCAGAACATGAACTCGTCCGGATCGGCACGGTGCGCGGTGGAATATCGGCTTTCCGCGTACTTCGCTCCGTCCTGCCTGCTTTTTTCGAATGGCACCGTAATGTTCTGCTCCCCCGGAGGTGAGCCACATGGCCATGCCGCTGCGCCAGTCCATCAAGGTCGCTACATATCTGGTTGAACAGAAGCTTCGCAAGCGGGACAAGTTCCCGCTCATCGTGGAACTGGAGCCGCTCTTCGCCTGCAACCTCAAGTGCGAGGGCTGCGGCAAGATCCAGCATCCGGCGGGAGTGCTCAAGCAGCGCATGCCGGTCGCCCAGGCCGTGGGCGCCGTGCTGGAGTCCGGTGCGCCGATGGTGTCCATCGCCGGCGGCGAACCCCTGATGCACCCGCAGATCGACGAGATCGTGCGGCAGTTGGTGGCGAAACGGAAGTACGTCTTCCTGTGCACCAACGCCATGCTGCTGCGCAAGAAGATCGACAAGTTCACCCCCTCGCCCTACTTCGCCTTCGCCGTGCACATCGACGGACTGCGCGAGCGCCACGACGAGTCCGTGGCGAAGGAGGGGGTGTTCGACGAGGCCGTGGCAGCCATCAAGGAGGCCAAGCGGCGCGGCTTCCGGGTGACCACCAACTCGACCTTCTTCAACACCGACACCCCGCAGACCGTCGTCGAGGTGCTCAACTACCTCAACGACGACCTCAAGGTCGACGAGATGATGATCTCGCCCGCCTACGCCTACGAGAAGGCCCCCGACCAGGAGCACTTCCTGGGCGTCGAGCAGACCCGCGAGCTGTTCAAGAAGGCCTTCTCGGGCGGCAACCGGCGCCGCTGGCGGCTCAACCACTCGCCCCTCTTCCTGGACTTCCTGGAGGGCAAGGCCGACTTCCCGTGCACGGCGTGGGCGATCCCGAACTACTCGCTCTTCGGCTGGCAGCGCCCCTGCTACCTGATGAGCGACGGGTACGTGCCGACCTACCGCGAGCTGATCGAGGACACCGACTGGGACAAGTACGGCCGGGGCAAGGACCCGCGCTGCGCCAACTGCATGGCGCACTGCGGCTACGAGCCCACCGCCGTCCTCGCGACCATGGGCTCGCTGAAGGAGTCCCTGCGCGCCATGCGGGAGACCGTCAACGGAAACCGGGAGTGACGGCGTGACCGCTGTGTCCCTGGGCGTTCCCGAGATGCCGGTCCGGCCGGTGGCGCCGCGACGCGAGTCGCGGCGGATCCAGGTCGGCCCGGTGGCGGTGGGGGGCGGGGCCCCGGTGTCGGTGCAGTCGATGACGACGACGCGTACGTCGGACGTCGGTGCGACGTTGCAGCAGATCGCGGAGCTGACGGCGTCGGGCTGTCAGATCGTGCGGGTGGCGTGTCCGACGCAGGACGACGCGGACGCGTTGGCGACGATCGCGCGCAAGTCGCAGATCCCGGTGATCGCGGACATCCACTTCCAGCCGAAGTACGTGTTCGCCGCGATCGAGGCGGGCTGTGCGGCGGTGCGGGTGAACCCGGGCAACATCAAGCAGTTCGACGACAAGGTCCGCGAGATCGCCAAGGCGGCGAAGGAGCACGGCACGCCGATCCGTATCGGCGTCAACGCGGGTTCGCTGGATCGCCGGCTGCTGCAGAAGTACGGCAGGGCGACGCCCGAGGCGCTGGTGGAGTCGGCGCTGTGGGAGGCGTCCCTCTTCGAGGAGCACGACTTCCGTGACATCAAGATCTCGGTCAAGCACAACGACCCGGTCGTGATGATCGAGGCCTACCGGCAGCTCGCCGCGCAGTGCGACTACCCGCTGCACCTGGGCGTCACGGAGGCCGGGCCCGCCTTCCAGGGCACGATCAAGTCGGCGGTGGCCTTCGGCGCGCTGCTGTCGGAGGGCATCGGCGACACCATCCGCGTGTCGCTGTCGGCCCCTCCGGTGGAGGAGGTCAAGGTCGGCAACCAGATCCTGGAGTCGCTGAACCTGAGGCAGCGCGGGCTGGAGATCGTCTCGTGCCCGTCCTGCGGCCGTGCCCAGGTCGACGTGTACAAGCTGGCCGAAGAGGTCACCGCCGGTCTCACCGGCATGGAGGTCCCGCTGCGGGTGGCCGTCATGGGCTGCGTCGTCAACGGTCCCGGCGAGGCCCGCGAGGCCGACCTCGGGGTCGCCTCCGGCAACGGCAAGGGCCAGATCTTCGTCAAGGGCGAGGTCATCAAGACCGTCCCCGAGTCGAAGATCGTGGAGACCCTCATCGAGGAAGCCATGAAGCTGGCCGAGCAGATGGAGCGGGAAGGCGCCGCCTCCGGCGCCCCCGCCGTCACGGGGAAACCGGCCGTGACGGTGAGTTGAGGCAAGGCACGGACCGAGAGGGGGCCCGACGTGACGATCCTGGAGACCATCCGGCAACCACGCGACCTGAAGGCGCTGTCCGAGGCGGAACTCGGTGAACTGTCCGAAGAGATCAGGGAGTTCCTGGTGCACGCGGTGGCCAGGACCGGCGGGCACCTCGGTCCCAATCTGGGCGTGGTGGAGCTGACCGTCGCCCTGCACCGGGTCTTCGAGTCGCCGGCCGACCGCATCCTGTGGGACACCGGGCACCAGAGCTATGTGCACAAGCTTCTGACCGGGCGTCAGGACTTCTCCAAGCTGCGCGGCAAGGGCGGCCTGTCCGGCTACCCGTCCCGCGAGGAGTCCGAGCACGACGTCATCGAGAACAGCCACGCCTCCACCGCGCTCGGCTGGGCCGACGGCCTCGCCAAGGCCCGCCAGGTGCGGGGCGAGAAGGGGCACGTGGTCGCGGTCATCGGCGACGGCGCGCTCACCGGCGGCATGGCCTGGGAGGCCCTCAACAACATCGCGGCGGCCAAGGACCGGCCGCTGATCATCGTCGTCAACGACAACGAGCGCTCCTACGCGCCGACCATCGGCGGCCTCGCCAACCACCTGGCGACCCTGCGCACGACCGACGGCTACGAGAAGGTGCTGGCCTGGGGGAAGGACGTCCTGCTGCGCACCCCGCTCGTCGGGAACACGGTCTACGAGTCGCTGCACGGCGCGAAGAAGGGCTTCAAGGACGCCTTCGCCCCGCAGGGCATGTTCGAGGACCTCGGCCTGAAGTACGTCGGCCCGATCGACGGACACGACCTGGGGGCCGTCGAGTCCGCGTTGCGGCGGGCCAAGCGCTTCCACGGTCCGGTGCTGGTGCACTGTCTGACCGAGAAGGGGCGCGGTTACGAGCCGGCCCTGGCGCACGAGGAGGACCGCTTCCACACCGTCGGCGCGATGGACCCCCTCACCTGCGCACCGCTCGCGCCGGCCGGCGGGCCCTCGTGGACGTCCGTCTTCGGCGACGAGATCGTGGCGATCGGCGAGGAGCGCGACGACGTCGTGGCGATCACGGCGGCGATGCTGCACCCGGTGGGCCTCGGCAAGTTCGCCGAACGCTTCCCCGGCCGGGTGTGGGACGTCGGCATAGCCGAGCAGCACGCGGCCGTCAGCGCGGCGGGCCTGGCGACGGGTGGTCTGCACCCGGTCGTCGCCGTCTACGCCACCTTCCTCAACCGGGCCTTCGACCAGCTGCTGATGGATGTGGCCCTGCACCGCTGCGGGGTCACGTTCGTGCTGGACCGGGCCGGGGTCACCGGCGTCGACGGGG
Source organism: Streptomyces rishiriensis (assembly GCF_003112535.1). Classification (GTDB taxonomy): domain Bacteria; phylum Actinomycetota; class Actinomycetes; order Streptomycetales; family Streptomycetaceae; genus Streptomyces; species Streptomyces rishiriensis. Next base: position 200,782 of record NZ_BEWA01000017.1, read on the forward strand.
CGTCCCACAACGGCATGTGGGACATGTCCGTGCTCCAGGTCGTGCCGGGGCTGCGCATCGCGGCTCCCCGTGACGCCGGTCAACTGCGCGCACAGCTGCGGGAGGCGGTCGCGGTGGACGACGCCCCGACGCTCGTCCGCTTCCCCAAGGAGTCGGTGGGACCGGACGTGCCGGCCGTCGACCGGGTGGGCGGCATGGACGTGCTGCGCCGGGGCGAGCGGCCGGACGTGCTGCTGGTGGCCGTCGGCGTGATGGCGCCGGTGTGTCTGCAGGCCGCCGAGCTGCTCGCGGCGCGGGGCGTCGGCTGCACGGTGGTGGACCCCCGGTGGGTCAAGCCCGTCGACCCGGCCCTGCCCGGCCTCGCCGCCGGGCACCGGCTGGTGGCCGTCGTCGAGGACAACAGCCGGGCCGCCGGCGTCGGATCGGCGGTGGCGCTGGCCCTGGGCGATGCCGACGTCGACGTGCCCGTCCGCAGGTTCGGCATCCCGGAGCGGTTCCTCGCCCACGCCAAGCGGGGCGAGGTGCTCGCCGACATCGGGCTCACGCCCGTCGAGATCGCCGGCCGGATCGGCGCGAGCCTGGCGGTCAAGGACGCCGGGTCCGTCGCCGGCGCGGCGGCCGGCCCGGTCGAGGAGCCAGTCAAGGAGAAGGCTGAATGACCACGGAGTTCGACCTCGGCGCCCTGTTGGCCGAGCGCGGCGCGGAGCGCTACGAGCTGCACGGCAGGTACCTCAACCACCAACTGCCGCGCATGCTGCACACCATCGGCTTCGACAAGGTCTACGAGCGCGGCGAGGGCGCGTACTTCTGGGACGCGGACGGCAACGACTACCTGGACATGCTCGCCGGGTTCGGGGTGATGGGCCTCGGCCGCCACCACCCCGTCGTCCGCAAGGCACTGCACGACGTCCTGGACGCCCAGCTCGCCGACCTCACCCGCTTCGACTGCCAGCCGCTGCCCGGCCTGCTGGCCGAGCGGCTGCTCGCGCACAGCCCGCACCTGGACCGCGTGTTCTTCGGCAACAGCGGCACCGAGGCGGTGGAGACCGCGCTGAAGTTCGCCCGGTACGCGACGGGCCGGCCGAGGGTCCTGTACTGCGACCACGCCTTCCACGGGCTCACCACGGGCTCGCTGTCGGTGAACGGCGAGTCGGGCTTCCGGGACGGGTTCGCGCCCCTGCTGCCCGACACGCCCGTCCCGCTCGGCGATCTCGACGCGCTGGCCGCGGAGCTGGCGAAGGGGGACGTCGCCGCCCTGATCGTCGAGCCGATCCAGGGCAAGGGGGTGCACGAGGCGCCGCCCGGCTATCTGCGTGCCGCCCAGGAACTGCTGCACCGGCACAAGGCGCTGCTGGTCGTGGACGAGGTGCAGACCGGCCTCGGCCGGACCGGCGACTTCTACGCCTACCAGCACGAGGACGGCGTCGAGCCTGACCTGGTGTGCGTGGCCAAGGCGCTGTCGGGCGGGTACGTCCCGGTGGGCGCGACGCTCGGCAAGGACTGGATCTTCAAGAAGGTCTACTCGTCGATGGACCGGGTGCTGGTGCACTCGGCGAGCTTCGGCTCCAACGCGCAGGCGATGGCGGCGGGGCTCGCCGTGCTGGCCGTCATGGAGAGCGAGCAGATCGTCGCGAACGCCCGGCTGACGGGCGAGCTCCTGAAGTCCCGGCTCGCGGCGCTGACGGACAAGTACGAGCTGCTGGCCGACGTCCGCGGCCGGGGGCTGATGATCGGCATCGAGTTCGGCAGGCCCCGTTCGCTGAAGCTGCGCAGCCGCTGGACCATGCTCCAGGCGGCGCGCAAGGGGCTGTTCGCGCAGATGGTGGTCGTGCCACTGCTGCAGCGGCACCGGATCCTCACCCAGGTCTCCGGCGATCACCTGGAGGTGATCAAGCTGATCCCGCCGCTGATCGTCGGCGAGGCGGAGGTGGACCGGTTCGTCGAGGCCTTCACCGCCGTGATGGACGACGCGCACAGCGGCGGCGGGCTGATGTGGGACTTCGGCAAGACGCTGGTGAAGCAGGCGGTGGCCAACCGCTGACCGCCGGGACGGCCGCGAGCGCGGCGGCCGAGCGGTTTGCCTCTGAGGCAAGGAATTTGCCGCAGAGGCAAATCCGGCGTGCAATGGAGACATGCACTCGCCCGAGTCAGAGCCCTCGCCGCCGCAGGCCGAGGCCCTTCCCGCCGTGGCCCCCCAGCTGCGCGCCCTGCGCCGCCGGGCCGCCCTCACCCTGGAGGCCGCGGCCCGCGCCGCCGGACTGTCGTCCGCCCATCTCTCCCGTCTGGAGACCGGACAGCGCCAGCCTTCGCTGCCGATGCTGCTCACGCTCGCGCGCGTCTATGGTACGACCGTCTCGGATCTGCTCGGGGAGACGGTCGCCGACCGCGACGCCGTGGTCCGCGCCGCCGGCATGGAGCCGACCCGCGCGGGCGGCTGGACGTACTGGCAGGCCGGCGCCTCCGGGCGCGGGATGCAGGCGCTGCGCGTCCACGTCCCGCACGGCTCCCAGGGCGACATCGTGCGCGTCCACCCGGGGGAGGAGTGGCTGCACGTCCTGCGGGGCCGGCTGCGGCTGCGCCTCGGGGACACCACGGACCTGCTGGGCCCGGGTGACAGCGCGCACTTCGACTCGCTGACCCCGCACCGCATCGCCGCCCAGGATCCCGACGGCGTCGAGCTCCTTTTCGTCCACACCCTGTTGCAGAGCCCCACCGCCACGCTGTGCCTGGGGCCGAACCCCTCAGAGAGCCGAGTGACGCCATGAGCGACTACGAGGAGAAGTTCCCCCGCACCCTGTGGATCCGGCTGCTCATCTACATCGCCGTCGGGCACCTCTTCGCGGGGTTCCTGTGGCTGCTGTTCGAGGTGGGGGCCAGCCAGTAGGCGCCCGCGCGCACGCCGGCCGGGCGGCGTCAGTCGAGCAGGCGCTCGCGCAGCCGCTCGCGGGTCTCGGGGGAGAGCCCGAGGCCCTGCTCCAGATAGGCGTCGACCCCGCCCCAGGTCTCCTCCACGGTCTCGAAGGCCGCCTCCAGGTACTCCGCGCGGGCGTCGAAGAGGGGGCTCAGCAATTCCATGATCTCGGGGGAGTAGGCCTCACCCGCGGTGGAGCTGCGGTGCACCTTGTAGCGGCGGTGCCGGGCGTTGGACTCCAGGTAGTCGGCGAGGATCGCGTCCCGCTCCACGCCCACGGCCAGCAGCGTCACCGCGACGGACAGACCCGCGCGGTCCTTGCCCGCCGCACAGTGCATCAGCGCCGGAAGGCTGTCCTGCGCGAGCGAGTGCAGCACCCGCCCGTGCTCGGCCGTCCGCTCCTTGACGATCGTGCGGTACGAGGCGATCATCCGGCCCGCGGCCTTGCCGTCGCCGAGAATCCCGCGCAGCTGGTCGACATGGCCGTCGCGGACCATCTTCCAGAACTCGGCGCCGTCCGCCGGGTCCGACAGGGGCAGGTTGACGTTGCGCACGCCCGGCAGCTCGACGTCCGGCCCCTCCAGCCGCTGGTCGGCCGCGTTGCGGAAGTCGAAGATCGTGTGCAGGCCGAGGCCGGACAGGAACGCGGCGTCCTCGTCGGTCGCGTGCGCGAGGTGACCGCTGCGGAACAGCACGCCGGCCCGCACGCGCCGGCCGTCCACGGTCGGCAGACCGCCGACGTCCCGGAAGTTGCGCACGCCGGCCAGCTGGGGCTCGGTCGACGGGATCTGCTGCGTCACTGGGGCTCCCTCCCTGTCGGTCTCCGTCGGCGCGGCTCGTGGTGGCCGACGGGACATCTCCCCGACGATACGACATGGGTTCCCCGGGCAACGGGTTGTCCACAGGGCGTCCGCCCAGGTGAGAGTCCTGTCGCCAGAGAGTTGCCCAGCGGGCCGACCGCACTCGATGATGTTGGCGTTTGATCGCACCTGTTCGAATCAGTGGGGGTTTGATGCCCGAGATCGCCGACAACGGCCGTACGTGGCTCCTTTCGGGGCCGACGAGCAGCTATGCCCTCCATCTCACCGAGGCCGCCGAGCTGCTCCATCTGCACTGGGGCCCGCGCATCGCGCTCGCGGACGCCGAGGCCCTCGCCGCGCTCGCGCCGCCGCAGCGCGGCGCCTCCTTCGAGGCCCCGCTCGACGGGCACGAGGAGTACCCGGTCGAGGGCGGTCCCCGCTTCGTGCGGCCCGCCCTGTCCGTGCGCACCGACGAGCGGCGCGGCACCGAGTGGACCTTCGAGGAGCACGAGGGCGACGGCGACGAGCTCCGGCTGCGTTTCCGCGACGGCGGGCTCGCGCTCACCCTGCACTACCGGATGCGCGGCGACGTCGTCGAGCGGTGGACCACCCTGCGCAACGACGGCGAGCAGCCCCTGGAGCTGCTCCGCGCGGACTCGGCCACCTGGACCCTGCCCCTGCGCGACGAGTGGCGGCTGTCGCAGCTGCACGGCCGCTGGGCCGCCGAGTCGCGGCTGACGCGGTCCCCGCTCACCTATGGCGAGAAGGTCATCGGCAGCCGTCGCGGGCACACCGGACACCAGCACCTGCCCTGGGTCGCCCTCGACACCGACGCGACCGAGGAGCGCGGCGAGGTCTACGGCTGCGCCCTGGGCTGGTCCGGCTCCTGGCGGATCGCCGTCGCCCAACTTCCCGACGCGCGCGTGCAGATCACCGGCGGTGCGGGCTACGACGACTCGGGCCTGCTGCTTCTCACGGCGGGCGAGGAGTTCACCACCCCCGTCTTCGCCGGCCTGTGGAGCGACGCCGGCTTCGGCGGTGCGAGCCGCGCCTGGCACGCCTACCAGCGCGCCCACGTCGTCCCGGACGCCGGACAGGACCGGCCGGTGCTGTTCAACTCCTGGGAGGCCACCTACTTCGACATCTCCGAGGAGCAGCAGGCGACCCTCGCCCGCCGGGCCGCGGCGATCGGCGTCGAGCTCTTCGTCGTCGACGACGGCTGGTTCGGCGCGCGCACCGGCGACCACGCCGGACTGGGGGACTGGCAGCCCAACCCCGACCGCTTCCCCAACGGGCTGAAGCCCCTCGCGGACTACGTGCACGCCCTCGGCATGCAGTTCGGCATCTGGGTCGAGCCCGAGATGGTCAACCCGGACAGCGACCTGTACCGGGCGCATCCCGACTGGGTGCAGTTCCAGCCGGGACGAAAGCGGACGGAGTTCCGCAATCAGCTCATGCTGAACCTGGCGCGCGAGGACGTCCAGGAGTACCTCTGGGGGCAGCTCCACGGGCTGCTGTCCAGTGCGCCGATCGACTACGTCAAGTGGGACTTCAACCGCTGCTTCACCGACGCCGGCTGGCCGGACGACCCCTACCCGCAGCGCCTCTGGGTCGACCACGTGCGGGCTCTGTACCGCCTTCTGGACCGGCTGCGGGCGGCCCACCCGGGCGTCGCCTTCGAGTCCTGCTCGGGCGGCGGCGGACGCATCGACCTCGGCATCATGAGCCGCACCGACCAGGTGTGGACCTCCGACAACACCGACCCCCTCGACCGGCTGGACATCCAGCACGGCTTCAGTCAGATCCACCCCGCGCGGGTCATGGCCGCGTGGGTCACCGACAGCCCCAACGAGCAGCTCAACGGCCGTGTGAGCTCTCTGCGCTTCCGTTTCGTCAGCGCCATGGCAGGGGTGCTCGGTGTGGGAGGCGACCTCTCGGAATGGAGCGAGGAGGAGCTCGCCGAGGCGCGTCGATGGGTGGATCTCTACAAGGACATCCGGCCGCTCGTGCAGCACGGCGACCTGTACCGGCTGCGCCCTCCGGCGGGCGGGCTGAGCGCAGTGCAGTACGTGCGCGGCGATGAGGCCGTCGTCCTCGCCTGGCTCCAGGCCCAGCGGTTCGGCGAGCCCGTCCCCGCGCTGCGGCTGCGCGGGCTCGACCCCACGGCGTCGTACGAATGCCGTGAAACGGGCGAAGTGCACCGGGGTGCGGTATTGCTGCACCACGGATTGCGCGTCGGACTGCGGGGCGACCTCGATGCGACGGTTATCCGCCTGCGTCGTATCTGAGGTATCTGTCCGAATTGAATCCTTCGTTCCAACTCGCCAGGAAATAAAGGGACCTGGAGAGCCGTCACGTGAGCAGCGTCATATTCGTGACCCTGAGTGGCCCGTCATGTTCACGTAATTCGCATGCCTCCACAGGGTGTTCGGCGGTAAAAGAGCCCGCGTTTCACGCAGGGTGACGGGGTATTCCCACCGGGGATCAAGACAAACGCGTGACCAGTGCAACCTCTGCTTGTCTCCGTGCGTCCGCGTCGCTTACGTTCCACCCCAATCCGGACGGACGCCTAATCCTGCCACCGCCCGGATCCCGCACACTCACCCGTGCATGGCAGGAGCGGGGGACCCACAGGCACAACCGCCTGTTCCGGTCTCCGGAACAGGCTCGGGGTCAAGTCGCGTCTCGGCGCGGCCGGGCATCTCCAGCCCGCACCCGACAGCTCACCTCGCAGGCGCCGGAGAGGAATTCGTCATGCCCGCGAAGGGTAAGCACCGCCGTCCCAAGGCCCAGCGTTTCACCCGTTCCATAGCCGTCGCCGGAACGGGCGGCGCCGCACTCGCCCTTCCGCTGATGGGCGCTTCCGGCGCTCACGCGGCCACCCCCGACTCGGTTTCGCAGATTTCCGCACAGTCGGTCGCGAAGACGGTTTCGGAAAAGGCCGCCCAGCCCGCCGGGGCGACCCACAAGGCCGCCGGTGGAAAGACCTACACCGTGCGGTCCGGCGACTACCTCTCGAAGATCGCGGACGAGCAGAACGTCAGCGGCGGCTGGCAGCGGCTCTACCAGGACAACCGGACGGCCATCGGCGACGACCCGTCGCTGATCCACCCCGGCCTCAAGCTGTCGATCGGGAAGAAGGCCGCGTCCGGCGCCCACAAGCCGTCCGACGCGTCCTCGGCCCGTAAGTCCTCGTCCTCCACGGGCTCGTCGAAGGCCTCGGAGTCCAAGGCGTCCGTGAAGTCGTCCGCCGCGAAGGCGACCCAGGCCGCCGAGAGCACCTCCAGCGGATTCGTCCTGCCGGTGGACGGCGCCACCATCGGCACCCCGTACCACCAGGCGGGCAGCATGTGGTCCAGCGGGTACCACACCGGTGTGGACTTCGTCGTCCCGACCGGCACCACGCTGAAGGCCGTGGGCGCGGGCACCGTCGTGTCCGCGGGCTGGGGCGGCGCGTACGGCAACCAGGTCGTCATCAGGCTCGCCGACGGCTACTACGCCCAGTACGCCCACCTCTCCCAGTTGTCCGTCTCGGCCGGTCAGACCGTGACCGCGGGCCAGCAGATCGGCCTGTCCGGCGCGACCGGCAACGTGACCGGCCCGCACCTGCACTTCGAGATCCGCACCACCCCGGACTACGGCTCGGACGTGGACCCGATCGCCTACCTGCGCTCGCACGGCGTCGCCGTCGGCTGACCCCCCGACCGCCTCCGCCTGACACGCCGTCGAAGGCCGGACCCCGATCGAGAGATCCGGGCCCGGCCTTCGACGTGTCCCGGGTCCCACCGGAGCCGACCGCCGGGATCTCCCGGCCTCCCGTCGCTTCGTTGCGGTCCTGTGGCGCCCCGCGCCGTCCCATCGACACGGGGCGCGAGTGCGGCCACAGTGATCTCCGTCAGGGCAAGCGCTTTCTCGCGCTTCGACCTCCCACCGAAGGAGCCGCATCCCCGTGACGACCACGCGCAGAGCGTTCGCAACCCTCACCGCCGGCGCGGCCCTGGGGGCCCTCGCGCCCGCGACCGACGCCGGCGCCGCACCGCGCCGCCGTCCCCGGCTGATCGCCCACGACGACTTCCGCCACGGTCTGCGCCAGTGGGCCGTGGAACTGGAGCAGGGCGGGACGGTCACGGCCTCCCGCGGCGTGCTGGAGGTCGACGTGCCCGCCGGGGCCACGATCTGGTTCAGGCGGCCGTTCCAGGGTCCGTACGTCCTCGAGTACGTCGCCACGCCCGTCGGCGCCGGAGGGGTCAACGACCGGGTGTCCGACCTCAACAACTTCTGGAACGCCGTCGACGTCCGCTCCCCGGACGACCTCTTCGCCACCCGGCGCGACGGCGCCCTCGCCGAGTACGACCAGCTCAAGACCTACTACGTGGGCTACGGTGCGAACGGCAACACGACGACCCGGCTGCGCCGTTACGTAGGCCGGGCGGGGGAACGGCCACTGATCCGCGACTACACCGAGCCGCTGCTCGTGGCCAACGCCCCGCACCACGTCAGGATCGTCTCCGACGGCCCGACCGTGCGGTGGTGGAACAACGGGCGGCTCGTCTTCGACTGGACCGACCCCGAGCCGTACACGGGCGGCCATTTCGCGTTCCGCACCACCTGGAGTCATTTCCGGATCAACGACTTCCGGGCGTGGTCTCTTATTCCCTGATTGGCCAACTCTTTAGGAGTGGCTTATCTCACCGTCCGTCAATCCCTGCCTACGGTCGCGTAAGTCACATTCGAAGGTGAATCATGAACTGCTGTGGCAGACGATTCGAAGAGTGACAACAGATCAGTGATCGGGTCGTACGTGGCGGTGGGGGACAGCTTCACCGAGGGCGTCGGCGACCCCGGCCCGGACGGGGCCTTCGTCGGCTGGGCGGACCGGTTCGCGGTGCTCCTCGCGGACCGGCGGCCCGAAGGCGACTTCGACTACACCAACCTCGCGGTCCGCGGAAAACTGCTCGACCAGATCATGGAGGACCAGCTCCCCAGGGCCGTGGAACTCGCCCCGGACCTGGTCTCCTTCTGCGCGGGCGGCAACGACATCCTCCGTCCCGGCACCGACCCGGACGAGGTCGCCGAGCGCTTCGAGCGCGCGATCTCGGCCCTGACCGCCGCAGCCGGCACCGTCATGGTGACGACCGGCTTCGACACCCGTGGCATTCCCGTGCTCAAGCATCTGCGCGGCAAGATCGCCACCTACAACGGACACGTACGCGCCGTCGCCGACCGCTACGGCTGTCCGGTGCTCGACCTGTGGTCCCTGAAGTCCGTGCAGGACCGCAGGGCCTGGGACGGCGACCGGCTCCATCTCTCCCCGGAGGGGCACACGCGCGTGGCGCTGCGCGCCGGACAGGTCCTCGGCCTGGAGGTGCCGGCCGACCCCGAGCAGCCCTGGCCGCTGCTCCCGCCGCGCGGCACCCTCGAGGTGCGGCGCGACGACGTCCACTGGGCGCGCGAGTACCTGGTGCCGTGGATCGGCCGCCGGCTGCGCGGGGAGTCCTCCGGCGACCATGTGGTCGCCAAGGGCACGCTGTCGCCGGACGACATCAGGATGCGGATCTCCGCCGTCGCCTGAGCGCGCACCGTCGCCTGAGCGCGCACCGTCGCCTGAGCGCGCGCCGACTGATGAGCGGACGCGGACCGATCGGACGCGGCCGGCCGTCGACTTCGGACGGCCGGCCGCTCCACCAGTGAGGTGATCGGACGGGAGTGGCGTCCCGGCACGCGTGGAGGCGGGTGCTGGGATGACCGCACCCGCCCACCGCTGACGTCCGACACCTCCGAGGACCGGTCCCGCATGCACCTTTCCCGTAGGCCCGTGGCCGCGGCCGTCGTCTCCCTGCTCGCACTCGGGGTTCCGGCGCTCGCCGCGGCGCCGGCGCTCGCGCGGCCCGTCCGCCCGGCGCCCCTGGCCCGTCCCGCGCCGACCGCCCCCGCTCCCGCCTCCGACCGGTCTTCTCCTCCGGCTCCGGCTCCGGCCCCGTCTCCGGCCCTGGCTCAGGCTCCGGCCACCGTGACGGTGACCGGTGAGGGCAGCGCTAGCGCACCGCCCGACGTCGCGGTGGTCGACGCAGGTGTCGAGACCTCCGCCAAGACCTCGCAGTCCGCGCTGGACGCGCAGAACCGGGCGGCCGCCGCGTTGCTGGCCGCCGCCCGCGCCCAGGGCGTCGCCGAGCGGGACATCCACACGCGGGGCGTCACCCTCACCCCTCTCCATGACTACACGGGCGGGGCCCCACGGCTGACGGGATATCAGGCCGCCCAGTCGTTCACGGTGAAGGTGCGCGAGGTGGCGAGGACCGGCGCGGTCCTGCAGGCGGTCACCGACGCCGCCGGCGATGCGGCCCGCGTCGACTCGGTCGTCTTCGACGTCTCCGACCCCGCTCCGCTGCAGGCCCGCGCCCGTGAGGCCGCGCACGCCGACGCCCGTGCCAAGGCGGAGCAGTACGCCCGCCTCAGCGGCCGCCGCCTGGGTGCGCTGGTCTCCCTGAGCGAGGACGCCTCCACCTACCCGCGCCCCGCGTCACCGGCCGGGGAGACATCCGGCGCCGGCGCCACGCCCGTCGCCCCTGGCGAGATCCGGGCGGGGGCGACGGTGACGGCGGTCTACGAACTCGATTGACCGGCGGTTCGACCACTCGGCGGTTCGATCACGCGGAGGCTCGATCGCGATCGATCGATCGACAGACCGACCGGCCGACTCGGGGCTTCCCGGCCCTTCAGCGCGCCGAGGCGTCCGGCGTTCCCGGCGCCGGGCCCAGTTCCCGGTCGAGCGCCTCGTCGGCCCACTCCTGCGCCCGGGTCCGGGACACCGCGCCCTCGTAGGACGTCAGCTGTACGGCGAGCCCGTCCAGCAGGGCCGTCAGGCGCAGGGCCGTACCGGCCGGGTCCGGGCAGGCGAACTCGCCCGCCGCCACGCCCTCCGTGATCACCTCGACGAGCGCGGCCTTCCACTCCTGGTCGAGACCCCGGGCCACCTCCCGCAGCGCGGGTTCGCGCAGCGACACGGCCCAGCCCTCGATCCACAGCCGCCAGCCCTTGGCCTGCCCCGTGGGCGCGTACCAGCGCACGGCCGCGCGCAGCCGGCGCAGCGCCGTCGTGCGACGGTCGACCAGCTTGCGCAGGTGCGCCAGGTCGTCCTGGGCGGCACGGGCGAACGCCTCGGCGACCAGCCGCTCCTTGGTCGAGAAGTGGTAGAGCACCAGGGCGTTGCTCACCCCGAGGGCCGCGGCGACGTCGGCGATCCTGACCGCCGCCACGCCCCGCGCCTCGATCTGCTCGATGGCCGCCCGCAGCAGCTCCTCGCGCCGCTCGGCCACACTCAACCGGACCCTCGCCACCCGATCACCCTAATCCGTGGCCCTCGACGACGGGGCGGGAGCCTTGAGGGAGCGCGACGCCGAACGCCGAACGCCGACGCCGATCCCGGGGGCCGGAACCCGGACCGGGTCACGGGCCCTCGCGAAACACGGAACTCGGGACACGGAACATGGAACGCGCAACGCGCAACGTGCAACACGGAACACGGAACACGGGACCGTCTCAGGCCCGGCGGTGCGTGCCGAAACGGTGCGTGATCACCGGCAGGCGTTGTTCGGCGATCGCGTGGGCGGCGGCCCGTGGCGTCGTCCCGTCCGCCTCCGCGCGGGTCAGCACCAGCTCCACCAGGGCGCGCATCGAGCGGCGGGTGTGCGCGAAGGCGTTCTCCGCGTCCGCGCCGATGTCGCCGAACAGCGTCCACCACCACCAGGCGTTGGTGCCGGAGTTGACGACGACGTCCGGCAGGACGCTCACCCCGCGCGCGTGCAGCAGCGCCTCCGCCTCCGGCAGGACGGGCATGTTGGCCGCCTCGGCGATCCATCGGGCGCCGATCCGCCCCTGCTCCTCGACCCCGATCGCGTACGACACGGCGGCCGGGACGAGCACCTCCGCCTCCGTCGACAGCCAGGCGTCGCCCGGCAGCTCGCGGTCGCCGGGGCGCAGCACGGCCCGGTCCACGGTGCCGTGGGCGTCCCGTGCGGCGAGCAGGGCCTCCACGTCGAGCCCGGCCGGGTTGGCGACGGTGCCCTTGACGTCGGCGACGGCCACCACCGTCAGCCCCGCGCGCGTGAGGAAGCGCGCGGTGGCCCCACCCATGGTGCCGAAGCCCTGGAGCGCGACGCGGGTCCCCTGGTGCGCCACCCCGGCCCGGTCCAGGGCCGCCAGCACGGACTCGGCGACCCCGCAGCCGCCGACCAGCTCGTCCAAGCCGATGCCGTCGACCTCGACGGCGAACGCGGCCGCGAGCCGGGCCCGGGCGGCCTCCTCGTCGTCGAGCAGCGGGTGCACCGCCTGTACGGACGACACCAGCCCCACCTCGGCGACCGCCCGGTCCACCAGGTCCTGGGACAGCCCCAGGTCCTCGCCGGTGGTCCAGCAGCTCTCCACGTACGGCCGCATCGCCCGCAGGTAGCGCACCAGCAGCCCGTAGGCGTCCGGGTCCCGGGGATCGCAGTCGATGCCGCCCTTGGCGCCGCCCAGCGGGACGTAGCGGGCCTCGGGGTCGTAGTGCAGCGCCTCCTTGAGGCTCATGCCGCGCGCGAGGCCGGTCACCTCGTCCAGGGTGCAGCCCGCCCGCATGCGCAGGCCGCCGCTGCACACGCCGCGCACCAGCCGGTCGACGACCAGGAAACCCCGGCGGCCGGTGAGGTGGTCGGTCCAGGTGAGCGACAGGAAAGGGGAGGTCACACGGGCTCCTCGACCAGGACGGTTACTGAACAGTGGGTCAGTATCGGGACCCGGGGCGAGGCCTGTCAACGCGTTGTCGGAGGGGGCGACCATAATGGAACGCCTCAGCGACTCCACCTGGAGGTACCGTGTCCGGTTTCCGTTCCCTGAGCTCCGGGCTCCGCGCTCTGCAGCCCGAGGCCTTCGGTGCGGATCCCAGTGGTGAGCGCCTCGCGCGCATCCGCAGATCGCCCCATTACAAGGACGGGGTGTTCGTGAACCCCGGCGGTCCGGCGCGGACCCGCCCCTCGGGCTCGGCGCTCGACTTCGCCAAGGTCTTCTTCGACAAGGAGCAGCGCCCCCGCCGCTCCCCGGCGGGCACCGTGCCGGTGCACGCCACCACCCTCGCCGACCTCGCCAAGCCGCCGGCCACCGGGCTCAGGGTGACCTGGATGGGGCACTCGAGCGTGCTCGCGGAGATCGACGGGCAGCGCGTCCTGTTCGACCCCGTCTGGGGCGAGCGCTGCTCTCCGTTCCCCTTCGCCGGTCCCAAGCGGCTGCACCCGGTCCCGTTGCCGCTGGCCGCGCTGGGCCCGGTCGACGTCGTCGTCATCTCGCACGACCACTACGACCATCTGGACCTGCCCACGATCAAGGCGCTGGCCGGCACGGACACCCTGTTCGCCGTGCCGCTCGGCGTCGGCGCCCACCTGGAGCACTGGGGCGTGTCCGCCGACCGGCTGCGCGAGCTGGACTGGCACGAGGAGACGAAGGTCGGCGGTCTCACCCTGACCGCCACCCCGGCCCGCCATTTCTGCGGCCGCGGCCTGCGCAACACCCAGCACACCCTGTGGGCGTCCTGGGTCGTCGCGGGCGAGCAGCACCGGATCTTCCACAGCGGCGACACCGGTTACTTCGACGGCTTCAAGGAGATCGGGGCCGCCCACGGCCCGTTCGACGCGACGATGATCCAGATCGGGGCGTACTCCGACTTCTGGCCCGATATTCACATGACCCCCGAAGAGGGCGTGCGGGCGCATCTGGACCTCCAGGCCGGCCCCGGCGGGGTGATCCTGCCCATCCACTGGGCCACCTTCAACCTCGCCACGCACGCGTGGACCGACCCGGGCGAGGGCACGCTCGCCGCCGGCCGGGCGGTGGGAGCGCGGGTCGCCCTGCCGCGCCCGGGTGAGCCCTTCGAGCCCGGTGCCGAGACCGTTCCGGGGGAGCCGTGGTGGCGTGGCGCGGCACGCGCCCCCAGTGGTGGGTGGCAGCCTCTGGGCGACACCGCAACCAAGGCCAAAGCCGATACCGAGAGTGACATTCCGAAGGGTGCCGCCGAGGGCGGCGAAGCGCCGGAGGTCGTCCCGGCAGGCTGATCGGGGCAGGCGGACGTTCGGCGGTGCGGACCGTGCGGGCCGGGGAGCGACAGGCTCCCGGCCCGCACGGTCGTTTTATGACCGCCCTTGAGCAGCCACGATCGAACTCTTTCCTCGCTGCGCCTGGGATCGCGTGGGCTTATCGATCTGCCGTACGAAGCCTCATACCAGAGCGGGACGCTGTGTGCGGGACTTTGTCAACTGCCCATCGCACATGATGGGTTGCCGACTACTGTGAGTGGCCGTTGGGCGACACCGGGCCGAATTCCCCGGCTCTCGCGACCGACGGCTCTTCCGACCGACGACCCGGCTCGACGGACCAGTACGAGGACACCGATGTCTCACCTCCGCGCACCCGCCGCACGCGCAGACCGCCGTGAGGGCGGGCGGCACGGGCGGCCGGCCCCCCGCCCCGCACCGGCGCCGGCCGAGACACCCATACGGCCCCAGCTGCTGCGGCTCGCCGTGCTGCCCCCGACCGCGGTCGCCCTCAGCGCCTGCGCGGTCGTCCTGTTCACCGTGCGCTCCTCCGGCGTCCGGCCCGGACCGACCCTGTGGGCGGTCCTGGCCGGCGCGGTCGCGGTGACCGGCGTCGGCCTCGTGATCGCCGCCGTGGCAGCGGACCGCGCCGCCCGCTCCGTCAGCGACCGCGTGGCGGCCCTGCGCCGCAGCAGCGCGCGCGGCGAGGCCGAACTGCTCGGCGTCATCGAGGCGCTGCGCCGTGGCGAGGCCCCGCCGCCGCGCCGGACGCGCGGCGGCCCGCCCGGCGACGCCGACGACTTCGAGCTGCTCGCCGCCGACCTGGCCCGCGCCCACGACGGGGCCGTCACCGCTGTCGTGCGGGCCGCACAGCTGTCCAGTCAGACCGGCAGCGAACAGAAACTGGAGGTGTTCGTCAACCTGGCGCGGCGCCTTCAGTCCCTGGTGCACCGCGAGATCTCGATCCTCGACGAGCTGGAGAACGAGATCGAGGACCCCGATCTGCTCAAGGGCCTCTTCCACGTCGACCATCTCGCCACCCGCATCCGCCGCCACGCGGAGAACCTCGCCGTCCTCGGCGGCGCCGTCTCGCGGCGGCAGTGGAGCAACCCGGTGTCCATGACCGAGGTGCTGCGCTCCGCGATCGCCGAGGTCGAGCAGTACTCGCGGGTCAAGCTCGTGCCGCCCGTGGACGGCGAACTGCGCGGCCATGCCGTCGCCGACGTCATCCATCTGCTCGCCGAACTGGTCGAGAACGCCACGGTGTTCTCCGCCCCGCACACCCAGGTGCTGCTGCGGGCCAACCTCGTCACCTCGGGACTCGCCGTGGAGGTCGAGGACCGCGGCCTCGGCATGCCCGCCGAGGAGACGGGCCGGATGAACGCGCTGCTCGCCGACCCCGACCAGGTCAACGTGGGCCGCCTGCTCGCCGACGGCCGGATCGGCCTGTTCGTCGTCTCCCAGCTGGCCCGGCGGCACGGCATCCGGGTCCGGCTGCAGAGCAACATCTACGGCGGCGTCCAGGCCGTCCTCGTCGTCCCGCAGGCGCTGCTGGGCTCCGCGCCCGGCCTTCCCGGGGCCGCGACCCCGGGATCGGACACCGACGGCGGCGGCCTGCCCCTCGTGCCCGCCCCGAGTGCCCTCGCCGCGCCCCCGGGCCGGCCCACCCTGCCGCCGGCCTCTCGCCCCCCGACGACCGGCGCCGGGTCCCACGCCACGATGGAGAGCGGCCGCACCCCCGACCCCGCCCGTCCCCACCTTCCGCAGCACGGCGGCACGGGCCGCAACCCGGTCCCGGCGCACCGGTACCCGGGCGACCTGCCCGCACCGGCCGGCGGGCAGGAGGCCGGGGACACCGACGGAGCGGGCCTTCCCCCGGCAGCGGCCACCGGCGAGGCGGTGCCGGTGCACGCGCGGGACGGCAGCCACAGCGCCGGTCGCCCGTTCGGCGCCGCGCACGTGCCGCAGACCCCGCCGCCCGGTCCGTCCGGCGGACCACCGCGCGCCTGGAACGCCGCCGACGCGTCGCCTTCGCCCTCGCCCTCGCCCTCTCCCTCGTCCTCTGCCTCGTCCTCTGCCTCGTCCTCGCCCTCCTCCGTCCCCTGGTCCTCTCCCTCGGCCGTTCCCTCGCAGTCGCGCAGCGCACCTGCCGCGGAAGCGCCGCCGCCCCCCTCGCGGACACAGGGCGCTGCGGTCCCTGTCCAGCCCGGCCCGCAGCCGGCGGACGAACCGCGCGCGAACGGCCGCCGACCCGCGCCGCTGCCCGTCCGCGGCGCGCGCGAGACACGGCCCAACCCGGCCGAGGCCGTCCCCGGCATCCGGCAGGGCGACCGGCCCGTCGTCGAGGAGCACGCGGGCCTCGCGCCCACCCCGCGCGTCGGTCCGGTGCGCGGCACCATGGGCAAGCCGCAACTGCCCCGCCGCCGGGCCCAGGAGCACATCGTGCCCCAGCTGCGCGGCGGTCCGGCCCCGCGCCAGGACACCGAACAGCCCGCCGGTCACGACCCCGGCCTGATGGCGGCGTTCCAGCGGGGCATCGGCCTCGCCGAGGCCCAGCAGAGCCTGGAGGCGGACGTCTGGGAACCGTCCGCGCCTCTCCTGCCCGGCGACCCGCAGGGCCCCCCGCACTCGCAGCCCCCTTCGTTCCCGACCCCGACCCCGACTCCGACGTCGATTTCGCCGTCGCCGTCACCGTCGTCCTCGTGGTCCCTGGACCCGGCCTCGTTCTACCCGTCGGCTCCGTCGGACCAGCCCGGCCTTGCGGCACCGGTCGCGCACCCGGAGGCGGCCGCCCCGCAGCGCGGTCTCCCGGGCGGGGACGACGACGCCGCGCACGTCCCGGAAGGCGTACGGCTCCTGCCGCCCCTGTCGTCCCCCGCCGACGCCGGGCCGCCGCACCGGACCGGGATATCCGCCCCGCGTCCCGCGCACGTGGCCGCGCCGCCCGAGGTGTACGGCGCCCGTGAGGGACTGGACCAGCCCGGCCCCGACCGGACCACCGCCCGGCACGACGGGAGCGCACCGGCCGGATGACCACCAGCCCCATCTCCACCCCCACCCCCACCCCCACCCTCAGCGCTCCCTCAGACCTTCGTACCCCAAGGAGTCGATCCACCATGGCGAGCGATGCGCCGACCGGCCATGTATCCGATCTCGACTGGCTGATGAGCGGCCTCGTGCAGCGCGTACCGCACACCACGAGCGCGGTGCTGCTCTCCTGCGACGGGCTCGTGAAATCGGTCCACGGCCTGGACCCCGACAGCGCCGACCACATGGCCGCGCTGGCCTCCGGCCTGTACTCCCTCGGCCGCAGCGCCGGCGTCCGGTTCGGCGACGGCGGGGACGTTCGGCAGGTCGTCGTCGAACTCGACTCGACGCTGCTGTTCGTCACCACCGCCGGATCCGGCACGTGTCTCGCGGTTCTCGCCGGGCGCGAGGCCGACGCGGCCGTGCTCGGGTACGAGATGTCGATGCTGGTCAAGAGCGTCCGGCCGTATCTGATGACCGCGCCCCGGCAGCACGCCGAACCGTCGGTGATGGGGCCTTGAACGTGGCGGCGGCCGGTGACGGGCCCTGGCTCGACGACGCGGCCGGACGGCTGGTGCGCCCCTTCACGGTCAGCAACGGCCGGACCAGGCCCAGCGTCGCCCTCGATCTCATGTCGCAGGTGAGGGCCACCGGGGCGACCCCTCTCGGCTATCTCGGCCCTGAGCACGCGCAGGCGCTGGTCCTGACCCGCGCCCCCGTGTCGGTCGCCGAGATCGCGGCCCATCTGAAGCTGCCGGCGGCGGTCACCAAGGTGCTGCTGTCCGACCTCCTCGACTGCGGGGCGCTGACCACCAAGCCCCCCGAGTTCCACCACACCCCCACCGACCGGGCCCTACTGGAGGCAGTGCTCGATGGACTACGACGACAGCTCTGACCGCGACACATACGACAGGTACGGCGACAGCCGCGCCTATGGAGGACACGACGACCCAGGCCCGGATCCCTTTCCCACCGCCCTGAAGATCCTGGTCGCGGGCGGGTTCGGGGTCGGCAAGACGACCTTCGTCGGCGCCGTGAGCGAGATCGCGCCGCTCAGCACGGAGGAGCTGCTCACCACCGTCAGCGCCGCCACCGACAACCTCGACGGCATCGAGAACAAGGTCGAGACGACCGTCGCCATGGACTTCGGCCGCATCACCCTCGACCCCCGGCACGTGCTCTACCTGTTCGGAACCCCTGGCCAGGAGCGGTTCTGGTTCATGTGGGACGAGCTGTCCGAGGGGGCTCTCGGCGCGGTCATCCTCGCCGACACCCGCCGGCTGGAGGAGTGCTTCGCCGCCGTCGACTTCTTCGAGGAGCGCGGACTCGCCTTCATCATCGCCGTCAACGAGTTCGACGGATCCCACCGCTACGACCCCGAGGAGGTGCGCGCCGCCATCGACCTGGACCCGTCCGTCCCCGTCGTGCGCTGCGACGCGCGGATCTCCGCCTCCGGCGTCCAGACCCTGCTCACCCTCGTCAAGCACCTCATCGCCCATGCGCCGACCGCACCCCAGCCGAGCCGCGGCGCCCACATGTGACGCCCGCACCCGACGCCCCCCGGAGCCGCAAATGACGTACGTCCACAGCGACGGAGCCCGGCCATGAGCTACGACCCGCCGCGTCCGGCCGGTCGTCTGCTGCTCACGCCGGAGGACAAGGAGGCTCCCGCCCGGGCGCGCAGGCTGCGCCGACTCGGCCTCGGGGAATGGCCGGAGGCCGCCCTGGACGCCTTCGCGGACCGCCTCGCCGAGGTGACCGCGGCACCGTACGCCATGGTCAACTTCCTCGACGAGGTACAGCAGTTCTTCGCCGGGCTGCACACCCCGCAGGGCGGTCGGGCCGCCCGGGGAGGCAAGCCCGAGCTGGGCCGCCGGCTGTCCCGCGAGTACGGCTACTGCCCGCACGTGGTGGTGCGGCGCAAGGCGCTGGTGCTGGAGGACGTGGCCGACTACCCGCGCTTCGCGGGCAACCCGGTCGTCGACGAGTACGGCATCCGCAGCTACCTCGGCGCGCCGCTCATCGACTCGACCGGCATGGTGCTGGGCACGGTGTGCGTCGCCGATCTGACGCCCCGGCTCTGGGGCAGGGCCGGTCTGGAGACCATCAAGGCGACGGCCGCCGATCTCGCCGGACAGCTGCAGCGCCGGGAGCGCGAGGGGGCGGCGCCGTGAGCGGGGGAGGCCGCGCCCGGACTGCGGGCGGCCGGACCGGGCCGCGTCAGAGGGCCTGCCACATGTTGTCGAAGCCCGCGTCCTCGATGGACCGTCGTTGCCGCACGGCCTGCAGTTCGGCCAGCGCGTCGCCGGTCGACGCCAGCACCGTCACGACCGCCTCGTCCAGCGGCCCGGGGAACCCCTCGGCCGGCTCCTCGCGCAGACCGAGGGCCGTGGCCAGCGTGGCGAGGACCGGCTCGTCCGACGCCCAGCGCGCGGTGGCGCGCTGACGCGCCGGGGAGTCGACGGGCATCGGCGCGGACCGGGCGGCGAGCAGCCGGCCGCGCGGCCGGGCGACCAGCCCGTCCGCCGCCATCCGGGCGGCGTAGGCGGCCGCCAGCTCGCGGCCCCGGCGCCACAGCCAGTCCTCGACCGACTCGTACGGCTCCGTCCGCACGAACGAGGACTCGGCCGCGGCCAGGAGCGGATCCTGCGGCGTCGTCGGCGGGCCGGGCACGATGAGGTCGCCGTCCAGGACGAACGCCCCCGCCCTGACCAGATCGACCGCCTCCGCGCCCGCGAGGGCGAGCGACAGATCCCCCTGCCCGACATCGCGCAGGGGCGGCACCTCCAACGCGACGATCATCAGATCCCGTGCTGTCGTCATCGGAGGCTCCCCATCGGTCGGTCGCGGCGGCGCCGCTCCGGTGGACCGGCCGGTCAGCCGGTCGGCCCGGTGCGGGTTGCGATCCAGGGTGGCACGCCCCACCGTGGTGTGCGAGAAGCCCGCACCGGGAGCGAAGCCACTCGTGTGAAGCAGAGCTGTGGCGGCGCTTAAGAAAAGCTCGATGGACCCGGCGGGGGCGAGTGCGGCAGATTGCTCGGCGGAATCCACACCTCTTCCCGGATGCGGGGCCCTTCGGCCTGCTCGCGCCCGGGCCCTCACCACAGGAGCCGTTGCGTTGAAGGCGCTGGTCAAGGAGAAGGCGGAACCCGGGCTGTGGCTCGCGGACGTCCCGGAGCCCGCCGTCGGCCCCGGCGATGTGCTGATCAAGGTGCTGCGCACCGGCATCTGCGGCACCGACCTGCACATCCGGTCCTGGGACGGCTGGGCACGGCAGACGATCAGCACGCCCCTGGTGCTGGGGCACGAGTTCGTCGGCGAGGTCGTCGGCACCGGCCGGGACGTGGCCGACATCGTCGTGGGGGACCGGGTGAGCGGCGAGGGACACCTCGTGTGCGGCAAGTGCCGCAACTGTCTCGCCGGGCGCCGCCATCTGTGCCGGGCCACCGTCGGCCTCGGCGTCGGCCGCGACGGGGCCTTCGCGGAGTACGTCGCCCTGCCCGCGTCCAACGTGTGGGTGCACCGGGTCCCGGTGGACCTCGACGTCGCGGCGATCTTCGACCCGTTCGGCAACGCCGTGCACACCGCGCTGTCCTTCCCGCTCGTCGGCGAGGACGTCCTGATCACCGGCGCCGGGCCGATCGGACTGATGGCCGCCGCCGTGGCCCGGCACGCCGGGGCCCGCAACGTCATGGTCACCGACGTCAGCGAGGAGCGGCTGGAGCTGGCCCGCAAGATCGGCGCGACGCTCGCGCTCGACGTGTCGCAGGCATCCATCGGCGACGGGCAGCGGGAGTTGGGGCTGCGCGAGGGCTTCGACATCGGCCTGGAGATGTCCGGCCGGCCGGAGGCGATGCGCGACATGATCGCCAACATGACGCACGGCGGCCGGATCGCCATGCTGGGCCTGCCCGCCGAGGAGTTCCCCGTCGACTGGTCCCGGATCGTCACCTCGATGATCACGATCAAGGGCATCTACGGCCGGGAGATGTTCGAGACCTGGTACGCGATGTCGGTGCTGCTGGAGGGCGGCCTCGACCTCGCCCCCGTGATCACCGGCCGGTACGGCTACCGCGACTTCGAGGCCGCCTTCGCCGACGCGGCGAGCGGCCGCGGCGGCAAGGTCATCCTCGACTGGACCGCGTAAGACACCTCCGGTTCTCGCGTTTCCCGCATTTCTTAGGAGCCTCCTGATGTTCGACTCCGTGCGCGACGATCTGCGCGCCACCCTCGACGAGATCCGCGCCGCCGGTCTGCACAAGCCCGAGCGCGTGATCGGCAGCCCGCAGTCGGCCACCGTCGCCGTCACCGCCGGCGGCCGGCCGGGCGAGGTCCTCAACTTCTGCGCCAACAACTACCTCGGCCTCGCCGACCACCCCGAGGTGATCGCCGCGGCCCACGAGGCCCTGGACCGCTGGGGCTACGGCATGGCGTCGGTGCGCTTCATCTGCGGGACGCAGGAGGTGCACAAGGAGCTGGAGGCGCGGCTGTCGGCCTTCCTCGGCCAGGAGGACACGATCCTGTACTCCTCCTGCTTCGACGCCAACGGAGGGGTCTTCGAGACGCTCCTCGGCCCCGAGGACGCGGTCATCTCCGACGCCCTCAACCACGCCTCCATCATCGACGGCATCCGGCTGTCCAAGGCCCGCCGCTTCCGCTACGCCAACCGCGATCTGGCCGACCTGGAACGGCAGTTGAAGGACGCGTCCGACGCGCGTCGCCGGCTGGTCGTCACCGACGGCGTGTTCTCCATGGACGGCTACGTGGCACCCCTCGCCGAGATCTGCGACCTCGCCGAGCGCTACGACGCGATGGTCATGGTCGACGACTCGCACGCGGTCGGCTTCGTCGGTCCCGGCGGCCGGGGCACGCCCGAACTGCACGGCGTGATGGACCGCGTCGACATCATCACCGGCACCCTGGGCAAGGCGCTCGGCGGCGCGTCCGGCGGCTATGTCGCCGCACGCGCGGAGATCGTCGCCCTGCTGCGCCAGCGCTCGCGCCCGTACCTGTTCTCCAACACCCTCGCCCCGGTCATCGCGGCGGCCTCGCTCAAGGTCATCGACCTGCTGGAGTCCGCCGACGACCTGCGCGTACGGCTCGCCGAGAACACCGCCCTGTTCCGTCGCCGCATGACGGACGAGGGCTTCGACGTCCTGCCCGGCGACCACGCCATCGCCCCCGTGATGATCGGCGACGCGGCGAAGGCGGGCCGGATGGCCGAGCTGCTGCTGGAGCGCGGGGTGTACGTGATCGGGTTCTCGTACCCGGTGGTCCCGCAGGGGCAGGCCCGCATCCGCGTCCAGCTGTCCGCCGCGCACTCCACGGACGACGTGAACCGGGCCGTGGACGCCTTCGTCGCGGCGCGCTCGGTGCTGGGGGAGCCGGAGCCGGCGGCGGTCTGAACCGGCGGCGGTCCGAGCAGCCCGGACATATTGCGATAATCAGTCGCATGATCGAAGCGCGGCGGCTCCACATCCTGCGTGCGGTGGCCGACCACCGCACCGTGACGGCGGCTGCCGCCGCGCTGTACCTCACCCCGTCCGCGGTCTCCCAGCAGCTGACGGCCCTGGAGCAGGAGACCGGCCACCGGCTCGTCGAGCGCGGCGCCAAGGGCGTACGGCTCACCCCGGCCGGCGAGATCCTGCTCGCGCACACCCACGCCGTCCTCGCCCAGCTGGAGCGGGCCGAGGCCGAGCTGGCCGCCTACGGCTCCGGCGCGGCCGGCACGGTCACGGTGGCCGCCTTCGCGACCGGGATCGCGCTGGTCGTGGCCCCCGCGGTCGCCCGGCTCGCCCGCACCGCCCCGGGGATAAGGATCCGCGTCCAGGACGCCGAGGGCGACGCCAGCCTGCCGATGGTGCTCGACCGCCAGGTCGACGCCGCCGTCGCCGTCGAGTACCGCGGCGCCCCGGCCGCCGACGACCCGCGCCTGGTGCACGTGCCGCTCTACGCCGAGCCCTTCGACGCGGTGGTGCCCGTCACGCACCGGCTCGCCGACTCCCCCGAAGTCCCCCTCGCCGAGCTGGCCAAGGACTGCTGGATCGGCCCCTACCCCGGCAACCCCTGTCATGACGTGGTCGTCCTGGCCTGCGAGAGCGCCGGCTTCCAGCCCCGGCTGGAGCACTCCTCGGACGACTTCCGCGCGGTCGTCGCCCTCGCCTCGGCGGACGCGGGCGTGGCGCTCGTGCCGCGCTCGGCGCTGCGCGGCATGGACCTCACGGGCGTGGTCGTGCGCCCTGTCGACGGCGTGGCGCCGACCCGGCGCGTCTTCGCCGCCGTGCGCCGGGGCGCCGAGGGACACCCGCTGATCCGGCCGGTACTCCAGGCGCTGCGCGAGGCGGCCGCGGTGTGAGGCTTCCGTAATCCTCCCGTCTCATATCCGGGATAGCCTCCCGGATATGAGACACGAAGCGGAGTCGGCCGAGCCGCCGGACGACGTCGACGCGCGGCTGGCCGCCCGCCTGGCCGACCTGCGGACCGAACACGGCTGGTCGCTCGGGGAGTTGGCGCAGCGCACCGGGATCAGCCGGTCCACCCTGTCGCGCGCCGAGCGGGCGGAGATCAGTCCGACGGCCTCCCTCCTGAACCGGCTGTGCCACGCCTACGGGCGGACCATGTCCCGGCTGCTCGGCGAGGTCGAGGCGGAGCCCGCGCCGCTGGTGCGCGCCGGCGAGCAGCCCGTCTGGCAGGACCGGGCCTCCGGGTTCGTCCGCCGCTCCGTGTCGCCTCCGCACCCCGCGCTGCGCGGCGAACTGGTCGAGGGACGGCTCGCCGTGGGCGCCGACATCGCCTACGACCGGCCGCCCGTGGCGGGCCTGGAACAGCACATCTGGGTGTTGGAGGGCGCCCTCGACGTGACGGCGGAGAAGGCCGAGCGGCGCCTCGAGGCCGGGGACTGCCTGCGGCTGCGGGTGTGGGGGCCGACCCGCTTCCGGTGCTCGGGCGACGCGCCGACGCGGTACGTGCTGGCGGTGGTGCTGCCATGACGACGGTCCGTCTGGATGCCCCTGGACTCCTCGCGTGCGTCGAGGGGTTGGCCGACCTGCTGCTCGACACGGTGCACGGCGGAGCCTCGGTCGGCTTCCTCGCCTCCCTCGACCGGGCCGGGGCCGTCGACTGGTGGCACGGCCGCGCCGCCGGGGTGGCCGCGGGGCGGCTCGCCGTCTGGGCGGCCCGGGACGGCGACCGGGTCGTGGGAAGCGTCGGCCTGGCCTTCCCCGACAAGCCCAACAGCCGCCATCGCGCCGAACTCGTCAAGCTGATGGTCCACCGGGACGCCCGCGGGCGGGGTCTCGGCCGGGCCCTGCTCACCACGGCCGAGCGGGCCGCCGCGGCCGCGGGCGTCACCCTGCTGCACCTGGACACCGAGACCGACAGCCCCGCCGAACACCTCTACCGCACCGCCGGCTGGACCCGGGCCGGCGTGATCCCCGACTACGCGGCCGACCCCGCCGGGACGCTCCGCCCGACCACCCTGTACTACCGGCGCATCGCCGCCGGGTGACTGTCAGTGGCAGCCGCTACCGTGCGAAGCATGCCGGACGCCGAAGACGTACGCCGTATCGCCCTGTCCCTGCCGGACACCACGGAGAAGACCGCCTGGAGCATGCCCACCTTCCGGGTCGCGGGGAAGATGTTCGCCACCCTGCCAGAGGAGGAGACCTCCCTGGCCGTGCGCTGCCCCAAGGAAGAACGCGACGAGCTGGCGCTCGCCGAGCCCGGCAAGTTCTGGATCGCCGTCCACGAGGCCCCGTTCGCCTGGGTGCGGGCCCGGCTGTCCGCCCTGGAGGACGAGGACGAACTGCGGGACATCCTCGCCGACTCCTGGCGGCAGGCGGCCCCGCCCCACCTGCTGGAGGCGCATCCGGACCTGGGGCGGCCCCCGGGGGAGTGACGGCGTCCCGGCAGCCCGGAGCGGCGAGAAACGGGTGCGCGACCATCGACCCGAGTGCGGTATTGTTTCCCTGCGTGCTCGGCCAGGGGAAACCCCAGGTCAGACAGGCACCGGGACGTGGCGCAGCTTGGTAGCGCACTTGACTGGGGGTCAAGGGGTCGCAGGTTCAAATCCTGTCGTCCCGACCAGCTTCATCGCAGGTCGGAGGGCCGTTTCCACAGTAATGGGGAAACGGCCTTCGTCGTGTTCGCGTCGCCGAGGAGCCGAGCGACGACATGTCGACGAGTCGATGATGCGACGAGCCGTCCGGCAGGCAGTCGCCGCGGTGCGTCGGCCTACCGACCCGGGCGTCCGTCCGAGCGCGGATCCAGCGGGTCGGTCAGCGCAGCCTGCGCAGCTCGCGCAGCTCTTCCACCTTCGTCAGCCGTGCCACGGCGAGGTAGACCAGGCAGAGGGTGAGGACGCCCGCGGCGAGGGAGGCGGAGTCCGGGAGGGTGCCGCCGCCGAGCCGGGCCGCGCAGGCCCGGTCGGCCGCCCATCCCGCGGCCCCGGCCAGGCCCGCCGCGCCGAGCAGCTTGGTGTAGGTGCGGCGCAACGCGCCGTCGTCCAGCCGGCCTCCGGTCCGTCGGCGCAGCACCCGGGCGGTCAGGGCGAGGCCCGCCAGATAGGAGACGGTGTAGGCCCCGGCCATGCCCGTCACCGACCAGCGGTCGGGCAGCAGCAGATGGCACGCGGTGGCCAGGGCGATGTTCACCGCCGCGATCCAGACCGCCATGAAGAACGGGGTGCGGGTGTCCTCGAACGCGTAGAAGCCGCGCAACAGGAGGTATTGCGCGGAGAACGGGATCAGGCCGAGGCCGAACGCCTGGAGCATGTGCCCGAGCGGCTGCGCCGAGGCCGCGTCGGCCGCGCCGTGCGCGAAGAGCAGGGCGGAGATGCGCGGGCCGAGGGCGAGGAAGAGGAACGCGGCCGGGACGATGACGGCCCCGCTCACCCGCAGCCCGCGCGACAGGTCGGCCCGCACGTCCGCGATCCGCCCCTGTGCCACGGCGCGGCTCATTCGGGGCAGCAGCGCGGTCACCAGGGACACGGTGACCACCGACTGCGGCAGCATCCAGATGGTCTGCGCATACGTGTACGCCGTGTAGCCCGCGCCGGCGTCCGGCAGCTTCTGGTCGACCGCGTTGGCGTAGTTGGTGACCACCGTGAGCGAGACGAGGTTGGTCAGCACCAGCAGCAGCGTCCACTTGGCCGCGTGGACGCCGGACCCCAGGCCGGAGCCGCGCCAGTCGAACCGCGGCCGCAGCCGGAACCCGGAGGCCCGCGCGAACGGGACCAGCGCGAGGGCCTGCACCGCGATGCCGGCCGTCGTGCCGACGCCCAGCAGCCGGACCTGGGCGGCGGTGATGTCCTCCACCCGCTCCG
Organism: Streptomyces rishiriensis; assembly: GCF_003112535.1. Taxonomy (GTDB): domain Bacteria; phylum Actinomycetota; class Actinomycetes; order Streptomycetales; family Streptomycetaceae; genus Streptomyces; species Streptomyces rishiriensis. The sequence continues at coordinate 226,903 of NZ_BEWA01000017.1, forward strand.
GCACGGTCATCAGACCCAGATAGACGCCGAACATGCCCAGCAGGACGGCGTTGTTGAGGACCGGCGTCCACATCATCGCGCCGAACCGCTCACGGGCGTTGAGGACCTGGCCGTAGATGTTGAACAGGCCGTAGAAGAAGATCTGCGGGAGCAGGAACCGGGCGAAGACCACGGTGAGCCGGTACGCCTCGTGGGTCTGCGGGGTGTCGCGCATGTACAGCGAGACGATCAGCGGGGCCGCCCACACCGCCAGCGCGGTCCCGACCGCGAGGACGGACACGACGAGGGTCACGAGCCGCTGCTCGTACGCCCGGCCGCCGTCGGGGTGCGTGGCCCTCGCCCGCACCAACTGCGGTACCAGCACGGCGTTGAGCGCACCGCCGATCAGCAGGGTGTACAGACTGGTGGGCACGGTGTTGGCCGTGTTGTAGGTGGTGGCCAGCAGGCCGGTGCCCAGGGCGGCGGCCTGGAGCACCTGACGGATCAGCCCGGTCGCCCGGGACGCGACCGTGCCCAGCGCCATCAGCGCCGAGGAACGGACCGCCCCGCCCTTGCGTGCCGTGCGTTCCTCGATCTGCGGTCGTGTCGTGGCCCCCATCGGGCCAACCTATGCCATCAAGATCGGATCTTCGAACTCTGCTGCCAGCAACGCTTGTTGGCCGTCGGAGTCGCTCACCGAACCGCATGGGCGTCACCGCCGCGCAGGCGGGCGTCGTCACCGGCGGCGGACGCGGCCCTCTCGGGGCGGGCTGATGAACTGCAGTTCCAGCGTGGCCGGCGGGGCCGCGAGGCCCGGGCCGCCCGCCGTCGCCCAGGCCACGATCTCCTGAGTGCAGTCGTCGTCCATGGCGAAGCCGACCCAGGTGGGCCGGCCGCCGGCCCGGCGTCCTTCGGCGGAGGGCTGCACGACCACCACGTTCGCCTGGTCGCAGGGGCCGAGGCAGTCCGTCGTACGGACCTGGAAGCCGCCGCCCGACGCCGCCGCGGCCGCGCGCAGCCGCTCCAGCTGCCAGGCGTGGTCGAAGCCGGGGTGCTTGCGTGCGACGCCGCAGCAGCAGCCCCGGCACACGACCAGGGTGCAGGGCCGTCGGGCGGCCGCGCCGATCGCCGCCCGCCCGACGGCCGTGCGCTGCGACGGCAACGCGACGCGTTCGCCCCGCCGGCCGGTCTGCCGGTCGCCCATGCCGTTCAGGAGGCCGAGAGGCCCACGTGGGCCAGGGCCTGGCGCAGCAGGAAGCCGTGCCCGCCGGGCATCTCGCTCTGCACCGCGAGCGACGCGGCCTCCTGCGGGCTGAACCACACCAGGTCCAGCGCGTCCTGCCGGGGCCGGCAGTCGCCGGTCACCGGCACGATGTAGGCCAGCGACACCGCGTGCTGGCGGGGATCGTGGTACGGCGTGATGCCCTGCGTGGGGAAGTACTCGGCCACCGTGAACGGCTGGAGCGAGGTCGGCACTCGGGGCAACGCCACCGGTCCGAGGTCCTTCTCCAGGTGGCGCAGCAGGGCGTCCCGGACGCGTTCGTGGTGCAGGACGCGGCCGGAGACGAGGGTCCGGTTGACGTTGCCGTCCGGCCCGATCCGCAACAGCAGGCCGACGCTGGTGACTTCGCCGCTGTCGTCGACGCGCACCGGCACGGCCTCGACGTAGAGGATCGGCATACGGGCGCGCGCCATCTCGAGCTCGTCGGCGCTCAGCCAACCCGGAGTGGTTTCGGTCAAGTCAGACATTGTTCGATCATACTTTCAGTGTCCGTCGGGAAGCCGGTAGACCCGGCGGGCGTTGTCGGCTGCGGCCCAGCTGGCCAGGCGCAGCGCGTCGGGCAGGCTCAGCTCGTCGGCGTCCACCCGGTCCTGGAGCAGCTCGCCCAGTCCCCTGCGGAACGCCAGTGCGCCGAGCCCGTAGAACTCGGCCAGACCATAGGCGTCGGAGCTGTACAGCAGTTTGCGGAACGGTGTGATCTCCAGCGCCTCCTCCAGGACCGCCCGCGCGCGCACGGGACCGACGTGGTGCAGGGTGAGCCCCACGTCCAGATACACCTGCTCGAACACCGCGGCCAGGAAACCGGCCTGCCGTTGGTAGGGCCAGCAGTGCAGGAGCAGCACCGGGATCGTGCCCGCCGTGAGGTGCAGCCAGTCCGTGAGATGCGTGGGGTCCACCCGGTGCAGGCGGATGTCGTGGTCGCCGAAGCCGGTGTGCAGCTGCAGCGGCAGCCCGAGGTCGACGGCGGTCCACAGCAGGTGCCGCACCAGCACCGGCTCGTCCAGCCGTCCGCCGCGCGCCAGCCAGCGCCGTGCGGCCCGGGCGACCTCCTGGTCCGCGGGCCGGGCCGGGTCGAGCTGGAATCCCGTGCGGTACGCGGCCACCGACTTCACCGCGATCACCCCGGGCCGCCGGACCGCGTCCAGCGCGGCCGCCCGGAACGCGTCGGCGTATCCGCCGGCGTCGACGCCCCGCGCGGCGACGGCCTCGGCGACCGACTCCAGCCGGACGACCTCGTGGCCGACCGCCGTGCCCGCGGTCCCGGCGAGCTCCGCCACGGTCGTGACGCGGTGCGGGGCGAACCCGGTGTCGACGCAGAACACCCCGGTGCGGGCGGCCGTGAGGAACCGCCGGTTCACCTCCGCGGGGCCCAGCTCGGCGCGCCGGGCGAGATAGACGTCGGCGGGGGCGTGCCGTTCCAGGTCCAGCAGGGGCGCGCAGTGCCGGCGCACGGCCACACCCACCGGGGTGTCGAAGGTCGACACGCCGGGCCAGGAGTCGCCCTCGGTGAGCAGGGCCTCGAACCCGGGCCGGTCCAGGGGATCGACGACGACGCCGTGGCAGTGGTGGTCCACCAGCTCCAGCCCGGCCAGCGCCTCGTGGACCGATCCGCCGGCCATGTCAGTACTTCCAGCGGTAGGCCGCCGCCACCTGCTCGTCGTCGAGGCCGTCGACGGCGTCGATCTCGCCCTGCCGCACGGCGGTCACCGCGTCGGCGAGGACCGGCCCGAGCGCGGCCCGCAGCACCTCGTCCCCGCGGAAGGCGGCGACCGCCTCGGCCAGGGAGGCCGGCAGCCGCCGCACGCTCCGGGCGGCGGCCTCCTCGGCGTCCAGCCGCACCGGGTCCCCCCGCGTCTCCTCCGGCAGGGCGGCGCCCGACGTCAGGCCGGCCAGCCCCGCGGCGATCAGACAGCCGAGGGCGAGATAGGGGTTGGCGGCCAGGTCGACCGGCTTGACCTCCAGGTTCGCCTGCTCCGTGCGCCGGCCCGCGGTGCCCCGCACCAGACGCAGCGCGCACTCGCGGGTCTCCAGGCCCCAGGCGGTGAACACCCCCGCCCACTGGGAGGGCTTGAGGCGCAGATAGCTCGCCGGGCTGGGCGCGGTGACCGCGGTGAGAGCCGGCAGCCGGGCCAGGACGCCCGCCGCGAAGGCCTCCGCGTCGGCGGTCATGCCGTGCCGTCGCTCGCCGCCCGTGTGCAGGTTCACGCCCTCGCGCCAGGCGGACAGATGGACGTGCCCGCCGTTGCCGACGCCTCGGGCGAGGACCGCGGGGGAGAAGGAGACCCGCAGGCCGTGCCGCAGGGCCACCGCGCGGATCGTCTGGCGGACGAGCACGCTGCGGTCGGCCGCCGCCACCGGGTCGAGGGCGCCCACCGAGATCTCGAACTGGCCGGGCGCGTACTCGGGATGGATCTGCTCGACGCCGACGCCCTGTGCCGCGCACGCGGCCAGCAGCTCGGCGGTGTACTCGCTCAGCTCGATCTGCCGGGCCGCGCCGTACGCCGGGCCCGTGGTGGCCGGGACGAACTCCCCGCCGGGCGCGGAGTCCAGGCCGACCGCCCACTCGATCTCGAAGGCCGCCTTGAAGCGCAGCCCGTGCGCGCGGGCCGCGTCCGCGACGACGTGCCGCAGGAAGGTGCGGGAGCATCCGGGATGCCGTCCGCCGTCCTGGGTGACGCGGTCGACCGGAGCCCAGGCCCAGCCCGGCTGGCCCGCCAGGACCGTCAGCCGGTCCAGGTCGGGGTAGAGGCGCAGGTCGCCGTCGGGGGAGCCCAGCACGTCCGTGGCGACGACGGCGTCGTTCGCGAGGAACGTGTCGAACACCGGCGACATGCCGACGCCCCAGGCCGCCGCCGAGGCCAGGGCGGACGTGGGGACCGTCTTCACCCTGCCGATGCCCGCGGTGTCGACGTAGGCCAGGACGACTCCGTGGACGCCTCTCCCGGTCAGCTCCCCGGACAGCGCGCCCGCCCGCTCGACGTCTCCGGGACGCCCGCCCGGGACGGGATCGGCGAGGGTGGTCATACGTCCTCCACAGCGGTGCGATCAGAGCGCCCCGGAACCCGGCGGGGCCGGGCGGGCGGGAGCGCGTGCCGGACGTGTGTCAGGGTTTCACGGCCACCGCGCCGTACTGCGGCACCACCGCGAGGGAGTCGGCCTCCCCGCGCCAGCGTGAGCACGACACCAGGCCCGGCTCCAGCAGCTCCAGGCCGTCGAAGAACGCGGCGATCTCCGCGCCGCTGCGGGCGGTGATCGGCGGTTTGGCGTTCTCGTTCCAGAACTTCATCGCCGGGATCTGGCCCTCGCCGCCCACCTCACCGTCGTGGGTGGGATGCGTCAGGACCAGGAAGCTCCCGGAGGGGACGTCGGCCATGACCTTGCGGACGATGTCCCGCGCCGCCTCCACGTCCAGGACGAAGTTCAGGATGCCCAGCATCATCACCGCGACCGGGCGGGTGAAGTCCAGGGTGCTGGCGGCGCGTTCGAGGATCGCGGCCGGGTCGTGCACATCGGCGTCGATGTAGTCGGTGACGCCCTCGGGCGTGCCGGTCAGCAGGGTGCGCGCGTGCGCCAGCACGATGGGATCGTTGTCGACGTAGACGATCCGCGCGTCGGGCGCGACGCGCTGCGCGATCTCGTGGGTGTTGTCGGCCGTCGGCAGGCCGGTGCCGATGTCGAGGAACTGCCGCACCCCGCGCTCCTCGGCGAGGTGGCGGACCGCCTGCCCGAGGAACCAGCGGTCCGCGCGGGCGATGTCCCGGATGAGCGGGAACATCCCCGCGACGTGTTCGCCGACCCCGCGGTCGACCTCGTAGTTGTCCTTGCCGCCGATCCAGTAGTTCCACACCCGCGCGTTGTGCGCCACGCTGGTGTCCAGCCGTGCCGGCCCGCTCACGTGACCGCCCCTTCCCACGTCCCGGCCCCTGTCGCGGGCCCCAGGCCGTCATTGTGCCGCCGGATGATCACCGCTGTCCCCGGTAGGGTGAAAAACCGCTGATCCCGTACAGGAAGCACGACATGCCCTACACCCACGTCCCCGGTCCGACCGCTCCCGAGCCGCCGGCCGCCGCCGCCGACATACGCCTGGTCGTCACCGACATGGACGGCACCCTGCTCGACGACGACAAGCGGATCCCGGCGGGGCTGTGGGAGGTGCTGGAGCGGCTGCGCGAGCGCGGCGTGCTGTTCAGCCCGGCGAGCGGACGCCAGTACGCGTCCCTGGCCCGGGAGTTCGCCGAGGTGGCCGAGGGCATGGTGTTCATCGCGGAGAACGGCGCCTACGTGGTGCGCGACGGCGAGGAGCTGAGCTCCGACCCGCTGGACCCGGACGTCGTCGCGCGGGTGGTGGCGCAGGCGCGGCGGCTCACGGCCGACGGCGTCGACATGGGCGTCGTCGTCTGCGGCAAGCGGTCGGCGTACGTCGAGCGGTCCGACGAGCCCTTCCTGGCCGAGGTGGCCAGGTACTACGTCCGCCACCAGGTCGTCGGGGACGTCGCCGCCGTCGACGACGAGATCGTCAAGGTCGCCCTGTTCGACTTCGGGTCCGCCGAGGAGCGCACCGCCCCGGCGCTGGCGTCCTTCGCGCACACCCACCAGGTCGTGGTCTCCGGCGAGCACTGGGTCGACGTCATGAACCGCACCGCCCACAAGGGCGCGGCCCTGCGCCGGCTCCAGCGGGAGCTGGGCATCACGCCCGCGCAGACCATGGTCTTCGGCGACTACCTCAACGACCTGGAGATGCTGGACGCCGCCGAGTGGTCCTTCGCCATGACGGGCGCCCACCCGGAGGTCGTCCGCCGGGCCCGTCATCTGGCCCCGTCCAACAACGACAACGGCGTGCTGCGCACCGTCGTCCGCCTGCTCGGCCTGCCGGTGGCCGGGCTCTGACCCGGACGGCCGCAGACCGCGCCCCGCGCCCCGCACCCCGCCACACCGTCCGTCCGGCCGTCCGGCCCTAGGCTTCAGGCAGTGCAGGAGAGGGGAGCGCCATGCGTCGAGCGGCCGTCGTCGCCCGTCTGACCCGGGAGATCACCCCGGGGCTCGACCCCGGGGAACCGCCCGGTGACCTGGCGGACTTCTACCAGGACCTGCACCGCCATCCGGAGCTGTCCTTCCGGGAGCACCGCACCGCCGCGAAGCTCGCCGGGCGGCTGCGCGCGGCCGGGTACGAGGTGACCGACGGCGTGGCGCGAACGGGCGTCGTCGGGGTCCTCGTGAACGGGGAGGGGCCGGTGGTGTGGCTGCGCGGCGACATGGACGCGCTGCCGGTGCGCGAGGCGACCGGCCTGTCCTACGCCTCGGGCGTCGACGGCGTGATGCACGCCTGCGGCCACGATCTGCACGTGACGTGGCTGGCGGCCGCCGCGGAGGCGCTCGCCGCCGCCCGCGAGACGTGGTCGGGGACGCTCGTCGTGGTCGGCCAGCCCGCCGAGGAGGCCGGGGGCGGCGCGGCGGCGATGGTGGCGGACGGGATCCACGACCGTTTCCCCCGTCCCGACGTGCTGTTCGGCCAGCATGTGGCGCCGGGGCTCGCCGGGTTCTACCCGCACACTCCCGGACTGACCCTGTCCGCCTCGGACGACGTCGACGTCGTCGTGCACGGCGTGGGCGGGCACGGTTCGCGGCCCGAGTCGACCGTCGATCCGGTCGTGACGGCCGCGTACATCGTGACCCGGCTGCAGACCGTCGTCTCGCGCGAGGTCGCGGCGAACGAGGCCGTGGTGCTCACCGTGGGGCGCTTCCACGCCGGCACGACGTCCAACATCATCCCCGCCGAGGCGCGGCTCGGGCTCAACGTGCGCACCCAGGACGTCCGGGTGCGCGAGCGCGTCTTCGCCGCGATCCGGCGGGTGGTGGAGGCGGAGTGCGCGGCCGCCGGCTGTCCGCTGCCGCCGGACGTGACCGTGCTCCCCGGCTGTCCGAACACCGTCAACGACGCTTCGCTGGACGGTGAGATCGCCGCCGTCCACGGTGAACTCTTCGGCCCGGGAACGGTGTTCGACTTCGGCCAGGCGGTGGGCAGCGAGGACTTCTCCCTCCTGGCCCCGCGGGGTGTGCCGTACGACTACTGGTATGTGACCTCGACCCCGGCGGCCGTCTGGGAGACGGCGCCGGGGGAGGATCTGAAGGAGAAGGTGGCCGCGGTGCCGGGAAACCACAGCCCGTTGTTCGCACCGGACCTGTCGGTGCTGGGCCCGGGCGTGCGCACACTGGTGTCGGCGGCGCTGTCCCGGCTCGCCGGCTGAGGCGCCGCGGGGCGGCGCCGGCGGCGGAACCCGGGCCCCGGCCCGGGCGACCACGCCCGAGCGGCGACCGGGCCCGCGGCCCGAGAGGCCGGGACGGACGGCCCGAGCGACCGGGGCTACGGCCTGAGCGGATCGTGCCCGATCGTCATCAGGCGGTGGCGGCGGCGCGTCTCCTGCGCCTCGGGCTCGTTCTCCGTGGCCGCCTGCTCGGCGACGGTGTCCACGACCCGGTACATGACCTGGACGTCCTCGTCGGTCAGGTCGGTGCGCCGCTTCTGCAGGATCGCGAGGACATGCTGCCCGGTCGGGCTGCCCGCCTGCTCGGGCAGCGGCTCCGCGTTCTCGTCGGCGTCGCGCACCCGCAGCCAGGCGGCCAGCTCCTGCGAGGTCATGTTCACGGCGCGGTGGAAGTCCTCCCACAGCGCGTCCAGTTCCAGGGCGTCGGTCATGCAGGCCTCTCTCCCGTTCGGTCCGGGCGCCTCACTTCTCCTGCGGCCAGTTCTCCGCCTCGAACATCCAGCGCTGCTTCTCCAGCTCGGCGGTGATGGCGATCAGCAGGTCCTGGGTGACCGGGTCGGCCTCGTCGGTCGCCGAGATGCGCTCGCGCAGCCGGGAGATGGCCGCCCCCAGGGTCTCCGCGATCACCCGGACGACGTCCTCGTCGCGCAGCCAGCCGTCCTTGGGGGAGGGCAGGGTGAAGGCCGAGGCGATCGTCTCGGGGCGGCCGTCCGGCGGCAGCCCCAGCGCCGCGGCGCGCTCGGCGACCGTGTCCGCGAAGCCACGGGCCGTGGTGACGACCTCGTCCAGCTGGAGGTGGATCGAGCGGAAGCGCGGGCCCACGATGTTCCAGTGCGCCTGCTTCCCGATCAGGGAGAGGCCCAGAAGGTCCACGAGGGTGGTCTGCAACGCGTCGAAGGTGACCTGGCGGGCGGGTTCGGGCAGCGGGCTCTTCACGACAGTCATACGGGACTCCTCCTCTTCGCGTCATGCCTGGCGGCACGGAGCAGTTCCGCGCGATCGTCCTCGCCGGTGCCGCCCCACACCCCCGACGTCTGTGCGGTGTCCAGGGCATAGGACAGACAGGCGGCGCTGACCCGGCACCGGGCGCACACGCGTTTGGCCTCGGCGGCCTCCCGCAGCGCCGGCCCGGTCGTGCCCACGGGGAAGAACATCTCGGGGTCCTCGCCCACGCAGGCGGCAGCGCGCAACCACTCCATGAGGGCGCGGGTGCCCCGGGCGAACCGCTGCAAACAGGGGGTTTGCCCTTTCCGTCTCAGGACGGGACGACACCGTCCAGGAACCGCGTCACGTCCGCGAACACCTCGGCCCTGTTCGTCTCCTGGAAGACCTCGTGCCGGGCGCCCGGGTAGATCCGCTCGGTGTGGGCGCCCGCGGCCAGTCGCTCCACGCCGAGGCGGCTGCCGGCCGGCGGGACCAGTCGGTCGTCCTCGCCGTGCAGCCACAGCACGGGCAGCGGGCCGACGTCCCCCTCCTCGGCGACGGTCGCCAGGGTCCGCACGAAGGCCTCCAGCGTCGGCCGCTTCATCGGCCCGTGCCAGACCAGCGGATCCGCCGCGTAGGCCGCCCCGACCGCCGGGTCGCGGGAGAGGGCGGCCGGGCTGACGGGAACGTCCGGGATCTCCTCGTGCGCGAGCAGCCTGCCGGGCAGCTCCCAGAGGCCGATCACCGGTCCGGACAGCACGAGTGCGGCGAGCCGGTCGCCGTGGCGCTGGGCGTACCGGGCCGCGATCAGGCCGCCCATCGAGTGCCCGATCACGACCAGGGGGAGGCCGGGGCGGGCGGAGCGGGCCAGTTCGGCCGCGCGGTGCACGTCGTCGACCACGTCCTCGAAGTCCTCGACCACCACGCGCTCGCCGGCCGATCTGCCGTGCCCCGCGTGGTCGGGCGCGTACACGGCCGCGCCGTGCCCGGCGAGGACGCCGGCGAGTTCGGCGTAGCGGCCGGAGTGCTCGCCGTAGCCGTGCACCAGGAGGGCGAGGTAGCGCGGGCGCGGGCCGGACCGCTCCAGCACGGCGATCGCGCCGCGGGTCCCGGTGAGGACGTGTCGGGGCATCGCGCCTCCAGCTGGGTCGGCGAACTCTCCGAGGATCTTCCCAGGGGGTCGGGCCGGGGTCTATAGTCCAAAACTAGCAGTGCTAATCAAGGAGTCCGCTCGTGCGTCCCGTCCACTTCGCGGCCGCCCGCCGCACCCCCGTCGGAAGACTGCGCGGAGCCCTGTCCTCCGTCCGGCCCGACGACCTCGCCGCGACCGTCATCCGGGGTCTGGTCGCCGACGTGCCCGCGCTCGACCCGGCCCGCATCGACGACGTCTACTGGGGCGCCGCCAACCAGGCCGGCGAGGACAACCGCAACGTCGCCCGCATGGCCGCCCTCCTCGCGGGCCTGCCCGAGACCGTGCCCGGCGCCACCGTGAACCGGCTGTGCGCCTCCGGACTGGAGGCCGTCACGACCGCGGCCCGCACCATCGCCGCGGGCGAGGCCGACATCGTGCTCGCGGGCGGCTCCGAGTCGATGAGCCGTGCCCCCTTCGTGCTGGCCCGCCCCGACGAGGCCCTCCCGCACCGCGTGGAGACCGTCGACACCCGGCTCGGCTGGCGGCTGGTCAACCCCGCGATGAAGGACCTGCACGGCCTGCTCGCGATGGGGGAGACGGCCGAGGAGGTCGCCGCACGCTACGGCATCGCGCGCGAACGCCAGGACGCGTTCGCCCTGCGCAGTCACCGGCTGGCCGCGCTCGCCCGCAAGGACGGCCACTTCGACGACGAACTGCTGCCCGTGCGGCGTCCCGACGGCGTGGTCGTCGACGCCGACGAGGGCATCCGCGAGGACACCTCCTACGAGAAGCTGGCGGGGCTCAAACCCGTCTTCCGGGAGGGCGGCACGGTCACCGCGGGCAACGCCTCCCCGATGAACGACGGCGCCGCGGGCCTGCTTCTCGTCAGCGAGGAGGCGCTCAACGAGCTGGGACTGGAGTCCCTGGGCCGCTACGTCGCGGGCGCCTCCGCCGGCGTCCACCCCGACGTGATGGGCATCGGGCCGGTTCCCGCCACCCGCAAGGTGCTGGCCCGCGCCGAGTGGAGCGTCGACGACGTCCAGGAGGCCGAGTTCAACGAGGCGTTCGCCGCGCAGGTGCTCGCCTGCGTCGACCAGCTCGGCATCGACCCCGACCGGATCAACCCCAGCGGCGGTGCGATCGCCCTGGGCCATCCGCTGGGCTGCTCGGGCGCCCGCATCCTCACCACCCTGCTGCACCGCATGCGCCGCACCGGAGCGGAACGCGGCCTGGCCACGATGTGCGTGGGCGTCGGCCAGGGCAGCGCCCTCCTGGTCGAACGCCACTGACGGGACCGGCTCCGCCCGGCCGGACACCGACGCCGGCCCGGCCAGGTCATCAGGCGAGACGGGTCTGGGGGCGGCGAGCGGATGTGCGTAGCATCTACCTCCGCATGAACATGATGACGTTGTGGCACATCACCGGCTGGGGGTTCGCCGCGCTCGCCCTCGCGGCCCTGCTGGTCGGCTTCTCCAAGACGGCCGTCAGCGGCGCCAACACGGTCAGCCTCGCGATCTTCGCGGCGGTGCTGCCCGCCAGGGCCTCCACGGGCGTCCTGCTGCCGCTCCTGATCGCGGGCGACGTCCTGGCCGTCCTCACCTACCGGCGGCACGCCCACTGGCCCACGCTGTGGCGGCTGTTCCCGGCGGTCGCGGCCGGCGTGGTCCTCGGCACGGTGTTCCTGGTGTGGGCCGACGACGGCGTCGTGCGCACGTCCATCGGCGCGATCCTGCTGCTCATGGCGGGTGTCACGGTGTGGCGGCGCCGCACCGCCGAAGCGACGGACGAACCGGACGCCGTGGCCACCCGGTCGGGCCGGATCAAGGCCCGCTCCTACGGCGTCCTCGGCGGCTTCACCACGATGGTCGCCAACGCGGGCGGTCCGGTCATGTCGCTGTATCTGCTCTCGGCCGGCTTCCGCAAACTCGGCTTCCTCGGCACCTCCGCCTTCTTCTTCCTGATCGTCAACGTGGCCAAGGTGCCGTTCAGCGCGGGCCTCGGCCTGATCGACGGCCACTCGCTGCTCCTGGACCTCGCACTCGTCGCGTTCGTCGTCCCCGGCGCCCTGCTGGGCAAGTGGGCCGTGCACCGCATCAACCAGCGGCTATTCGAGCAGTTGGTGATCGCGGCGACGGTGGTGGGCGGCCTGCAACTCCTGCTGCGCTGAGGAGCCAAAGACCAGGCGGCTGCTGCTGCGGCGGTATGCGGCGCGAGGTGCGGCCGCCGGCCCGCCGTTCCCGCACGTGACGCGGCCCGCTCGGGTGCTACTCCCGGTCCGGGTGGCGGCGCAGCAGATAGGTGTCCATGATCCAGCCCTTGCGCTCACGGGCCTCGGCGCGCAGCCGCTCGATACGGGGTCCGGCCTCGGCGATCGGACCCGAGACGAGGATCTCGTCCGGGGTGCCGATGTAGGCGCCCCAGTAGATGTCGACGTCGTCCTCGGCGTACTGCCGGAAGGTCTGCTGGGCGTCGAGCATCACCACGACGTCGTCGACCCCCTCCGGGAACCCCTCGGCGAGCCGTCGGCCGGTCGTGATCTGCACCGGCCGCGCGACCCGGTTCAGACCCGTGCGATGCCGGGCGACGAGCGCCGAGACACTGCTGATGCCCGGGACCACGTCGTACTCGAAGGCCACCGCGCCCCGGGCCAGCACCTCCTGGAGGATGCCCAGCGTGCTGTCGTACAGCGCGGGGTCGCCCCACACCAGGAACGCGCCGCGCTGGTCCTCGCCGAGCTCCTCGGCGATCAGGCGTTCGTAGATGTCGGCGCGGGCGCTGCGCCAGTCGCCGACGGCGGGGGAGTAGGCCGCGCCCCCGGCCCGGCGGTCGCGCTCCGGATCCCGTGCCTCGACCACCCGGTAGCCGCCCTGGGGCAGGTGCGTGTCCAGCATGTCGTGGCGCAGTCGCGTCAGGTCGCTCTTCACCTCGCCCTTGTCCAGGACGAAGAACACGTCCGTGTCGCGCAGCGCCCGCACCGCCTGCAGGGTCAGCTGGTCGGGGTCGCCCGCGCCGATACCGATGACATGAATCCTTCGCACCCCACGAGTCTGCCGTACCCCGCTCTCGACGGCGGGGCCGGGTCAGCGCAGCCGCGGCGCCACGGCCCTCGCGTCCACGGCCGTGCCGGTGCGCTCCACCGAATCCGCCAGCTCCCGCGCCCAGCGCGCCAGCCCGGCGAGATCCAGCCCGTACGGCCGGTCCTCGCCGTTTGCCGCGGCCCACTCCCGCACGGCCGCGGCGCCGCGCCGCAGCAGCCGCGCCCCGCCCGCGAGGTTGCCCCGGGCCGCGTGCGTGAGGCCCACCGCGAGCTGGGCGAGCCCGCGCCACAGGGCGCGCTCGCCGTCGGGGCCCGACTTCCAGGCGTCCTCGAAGACCTCGTGCGCGTGGAACGGCTTCCCGGCGTCCAGCAGGGCCTGCGCCTCGGCGACCGTGTCCTGCGGGGTGCGCACGACGCCCTCCGGCTGCCGCTCCACCCCGTCCGCGCCGTACGGCAGGGGCCGTCCGAGCCCGTCCCGCGGCCGGGCGTTGCGCGCCCGCCCCTCGCCGTCGCGGTCCCGCCCGGCGGCGCTCCGGCCGCCGTTCGTGCCTCCTGTGCTGCCCCAACGGTCCATACGGCGATTGTCCCGCGCCCGGGCCGCTTTCGGCGCAGCGCCCGGCGTGGGGTAAAGTGCTGTTCGCGCGATCACACGGCGAACAGCCGTGGACAGCGCACCGGGACGTGGCGCAGCTTGGTAGCGCACTTGACTGGGGGTCAAGGGGTCGCAGGTTCAAATCCTGTCGTCCCGACTGGAGACAGTCGTAGGTCAGGGCCGGTTTCGGAGGCATCCGAAACCGGCCCTGACCCGTTCTCGGGGACCGGTTCAGTAGCTGCGCAGCCGGGGCGTCGGCGGCGAGATCGTCGTCGCGACCAAGCTCGGCGCCCGGCCGCTCGCGCCCGGCACCGACTACGTCGACAACCCCGAGGGTCTGTCCGCGAAGGTGATCCAGGAGGCCGCCGAACGGAGCCGGGAGCGGCTCGGCGTGGAGAGGCTGGATCTGCTCTACGCGCACATCGACGACCACACCGTCCCGCAGCGGGAGACCGTCGAGGCCTTCGCCGAGCTGGTCGCCGAGGGCACGGTCGGGCTGCTCGGGGTGAGCAACCAGGCCGTCTGGCGGGTGGAGCGGGCCCGCGCCCTGGCCGCCGCGGCCGGCCTGCCCGGGTACGAGGTGCTCCAGTACCAGCACAGTCATCTGCGTCCGCGCACCGACATCCCCGACGGACTCTTCCCCGACGGCAGCCTCGGCCATGCCGGCCCGGAGCTGCGCGGCTATCTGCGGGCGGAGCCCGGCCTGACCCTCGTCGCGTACTCGCCGTTGCTCAAAGGCGCGTACGTCCGCACGGACCGGCCGCTGCCGCCGGACTACGACCACCCGGGCACCCCGGCCCGGCTCGCCGTGCTGCGCGAGGTCGCCCGCGAGGCGGGCGCGAGCGTCAACCAGGTCGTGCTGGCCTGGCAGTTGGGCGGGCAGCTGCCGATCGTGCCGCTGGCCGGGGCGTCCTCGGTGGCACAGCTGGAGGAGAACTGGCCGCCGCCGACCTGGAGCTGACCGGGGAACAGCGCGCCCGGCTGGACGCCGCGCACTGAGTCCGGCGGGGTGACCGGGCGGTAACCGGGGAGGCTAGGCTGGGATCATGCCGTCCCCCCGCCGTACCGCCCGACAGTCCGAGCTGCTGGAACGACTTGTCGCGCTGCTGACGGCGGAGGGGTTCTCGGACTTCACGCTGGACGACCTCGCGGAGCGGCTGCGCTGCTCGAAGACGACCCTCTACCAGCTGGCCCGCAGCAAGCAGGGGCTGGTGGTGGAGGCCGTCAAGCACTACTTCCGCGGAGCGACCGAGGCCGTCGAGAAGCGGGTGGGGCAGACCGTCGACCCCTCCGACCGGGTGCGCGTGTACCTGAGCGCCGTCGCCGAGCAGCTGCGCCCGCTCTCGCGCCGGTTCCTGCAGGACGTCGCGGACTTCCCGCCCGCCCGCGAGGTGTACGAGGCGAACACGCGGATGGCCGCCGAGCGGGTGCGCCGGCTGATCGCCGAGGGCGTCTCCGACGGCGCCTTCCGCGAGGTGCACACCGCGTTCGTCGGCGAGGTGGCCGCCGCGACCATGCGCCAGATCCAGCAGGGCGAGCTCAAGGCGCGCACCGGGCTCACCGACGCGGAGGCGTACGAGCAGCTCGCCTCGCTGATCGTGCACGCCGTCTCGTCCTGACGCCGGGCGGCTCGTCCGCCGCGTTTCCCGCGTTTCCCGCGTTTTTCCGTGTTCCCTGAGTTTCCCGCGTCCCCCGCGCGCCCCCCGCGTTTCCCGCCGCGCGGGGTGCCGCGCAGCGCCCTGGTGGCGTACTGTTGATGATACGTTCGTACACACGCCAGTATCATTCTCGGTACTGTCAGCACTTCTACGTGGAGGTCACCATGCCTGCCACTCGCGCCCTGCCGACCGAGGAAGCCGTCGAGCTCATCCAGCTCACGCGCACCCTCGCCGCCAAGGAACTCGCACCCCGGGTCGCCGACGCGGAGGCGGACGGGGCGTTCCCCCGGGACGTCTTCCGCACCCTCGGGCGCAGCGGCCTGCTCGGGCTGCCCTTCGCCGAGGAGTTCGGCGGCGCGGACCAGCCCTACGAGGTCTACCTCCAGGTGCTGGAGGAGGTGGCCGCCGTCTGGTCGAGCGTCGCCGTGGGCATCTCCGTGCACGCCCTGTCCTGCTTCCCGCTGGCCCGCTTCGGCACCGACGAGCAGCGGCGCAACTGGCTGCCGGACATGCTCGGCGGGGAACTTCTCGGCGCGTACTGTCTGTCCGAGCCGCACGCCGGCTCCGATCCGGCGGCCATGCTCACCCGCGCGGTCCGCGACGGCGACTCCTACGTCCTCAACGGCTCCAAGGCCTGGACGACCCACGGCGGTTACGCCGACTTCTACACCGTGATGGCCCGCACCTCCGACGACCGCACCCACGGCATCTCCTGCTTCCTGATCCCGGCGGACGCCCCCGGGCTGAGCGCCGACCCGCCGGAGCGCAAGATGGGCCTGACGGGCTCGGCGACCGCGACCATGCGCCTCGACGACGTCCGGGTGCCCGTGGAGCGCCGGATCGGGGAGGAGGGGCAGGGCCTGAAGATCGCGCTCGCCTCCCTCGACTGCGGCCGGCTCGGCATCTCGGCCGTCGCCACGGGGCTCGCCCAGGGCGCGCTGGACCACGCGGTGCGCTACGCCCGCGAGCGGGAGACGTTCGGCAAGCCGATCATCGAGCACCAGGGCCTGGCGTTCGTGCTCGCCGACATGAGCGCCGCGATCGAGTCGGCGCGGGCCGCCGCGCTGTCCGCCGCCCGCCTGAAGGACATCGGCGTGCCCTTCACACGGGAGGCGTCCATCGCCAAACTCGTGGCCACGGACAACGCCATGAAGGTGACCACGGACGCCGTGCAGGTCCTCGGGGGGTACGGGTACACCCGTGACTTCCCGGTGGAGCGTTACATGCGCGAGGCCAAGGTCATGCAGATCTTCGAAGGAACCAACCAGATCCAGCGCATGATCATCTCCCGTGCGCTGGACCGCGACGAGGGCGGTGTGCTCACCGTCCTCGGCAAGGAGTGATGATGCAGCTCGAGAACACCGCCGCCCTCGTCACCGGCGGTGCGTCCGGCCTCGGCGCGGCCACCGCCGAGGCCCTCGCCGGGCGTGGCGCCCGGGTCTTCGCCCTCGACCTCAAGGACGGCGTCGACAAGGCGCCCGAGGTAGACGGCGTCACCTACGTCCCCGCCGACGTCACCGACCCCGAGCAGGTGCGCGCCGCCGTCGCGACGGCGGCCGGCTCCGGCGTCCCGCTGCGGACGGTGGTCAACTGCGCGGGCATCGGCCCGTCGGCGCGGATCCTCGGCAAGAAGGGCGTCCACGACCTGGGCCTGTACGCCAAGGTCATCCAGATCAACCTGATCGGCACCTTCAACGTGCTCGCCCTGGCCTCCGAGGTCATCGCCGGGACCGAGGCCGACGCGGACGGCCAGCGGGGCGTCATCGTCAACACCGCGTCCATCGCCGCGTACGACGGTCAGATCGGCCAGGCGGCCTACGCGTCCTCCAAGGGCGGGGTCGTCGGGCTGACGCTGCCCGCCGCGCGCGACCTCGCGCAGTACGGCATCCGGGTGTGCACCATCGCCCCGGGCATCGTGGAGACGCCGATGCTGGCCACCGTGTCGGAGGAGTTCCGGGCCGGGCTCGCGGCCGGCGTGCCCTTCCCGCGCCGGCTGGCCCGCCCCGAGGAGTACGCGCAGCTCGTGCTGTCGATCGTCGACCACGACTACCTCAACGGCGAGACCATCAGGATGGACGGCGCGCTGCGGATGGCCCCCAGGTAGTTCCCCGGGGGCGGCCCGTGCCGGCCCCTCGGGCCCCGGGCGGGCCGCCTAGGGTCTGACCAGCAGCTGGAAGTCGAAGGCGTACCGGGACGCGCGGTAGATGTGCGTCCCGTACTCCACCGGCCGTCCGGTGTCGTCGTACGCCGTGCGCTGCATGGTCAGCAGGGCCGCCCCCTCCTTCTCCCTGAGCAGGGCGGCCTCCCCGGCGGTGGCCGAGCGGGCCCCCACGGTCTGGCGGGCGCTGTGCAGGGTGATGCCCGCCGAGCGCAGCAGCCGGTACAGGCCGGTCGACTCCAGGCGTGCGGTGTCGAGGTCCAGCAGGGCGGGGGGAAGGTAGTTGCACAGGAACGCCACCGGCTGCCCGTGCGTGGCGCGCAGCCGCTCCAGCAGGGTGACCTCGCTGCCCTCCGGGATGCCCAGCGCGGCCGCGACGTCCGCGGTCGCCGGCACGCGTTCGTTGCGGACGACGTCCGTGGTGGGCCCCTGCCCGGCCGTCTCCAGATCGTCGTAGAGACTGCTCAGCTCCAGCGGCCGCTTCACCTGGCTGTGCACCACCTGCGTGCCCACTCCGCGGCGGCGCACCAGCAGGCCCTTGTCGACGAGCGACTGGATCGCCTGGCGGACGGTCGGACGGGACAGGCCGAGGCGGGTCGACAGATCGATCTCGTTGCCCAGCAGGTTGCCGGGGGTGAGGGCCCCGTGCTCGATCGCCGCCTCCAGCTGCTGCGCGAGCTGGTAGTAGAGCGGTACCGGGCTGGTGCGGTCCAGCGCGAAGTGCAGCGCGTCGAGCGCCGAGCCGGGCGTCGCACGGGCGCGGTCGCCGGTCTTCGCCATCGGGGCGCCTCCTCGGTTCGGTGGGGTGCGGGCCGGTGGTCGCGTCAGGAGGGCGCGGCGCCGATGGCGGCGGCGGACCGGCCGGGGAACTGTCCGTGCGTGCGCGTTCGCGCGAGGGGTACGTCCCCTCGCAGGGGGTAGAGATCGATCTTGATGCGCCCCCTCGTGATCGAACGCCGTGGCTGGACCGGCTCGGCCATGCGCCACGCTCCTCACGGTGGTCGGGGGGTCCGGCGTCTCCCAGGTGTAGATCCGCGGAGCCTCCGGTGTCAATACTTTGTTCTAACATTCGGACCTGATCGTGAAATGATGTCTTAACAAAGTATTGACAGGCGGCCCGGCACGGGATTGGATCCCGTCCCAGCAGCGCACGAGCCGGGTCCGGGACATCTGAACAGTCGCGGACCCGGCCCCGTGGCCCCAATCTGAGGAGAACGGGGCCCCGGATCCTCGCGATCGCCCTCTCCCTTCCCCCGTCGTTCTCCCGGTAGCACAGTGAGGTGCAGGAAAGATGGACAGCTCTTCTCCCTCCCGCTCGCGCAGAATCGCCCCGGTCGTGGCCATGGCCGCGGCGGTGGCCCTGACCCTCGCAGGCTGCTCCAGCAGCTCCGGCGGAAAGAAGTCCGAGGAGAGCGCGGACGGCGCTTCCGCGGGCAAGGCGAGCACCCCGCAGATGACGGTCGCCCTGGTGACCCATCAGTCGCCCGGCGACACCTTCTGGGACATCGTCCGCAAGGGGGCCCAGGCCGCCGCGGACAAGGACAACGTCAAGCTGGTGTACTCCGCCGACCCGAGCGCGGGCGGCCAGGCCAACCTGATCCAGAACGCGATCGACCAGAAGGTCGACGGCATCGCGGTCACCCTCGCCAAGCCCGACGCCCTCAAGGCCGTCACCGCCAAGGCGACGGCCGCGAAGATACCCGTGGTGGGCCTCAACTCCGGTGTGAGCGAGTGGAAGAAGCTCGGCCTGCTGGAGTTCTTCGGCCAGGACGAGACGGTGGCCGGCGAGGCCCTCGGCAACAAGCTGAACTCGCTGGGCTCGAAGAACGTCGTCTGCGTCATCCAGGAGCAGGGCAACATCGGCCTGACCCAGCGCTGCGACGGCGTGAAGAAGACGTTCTCCGGCTCCGTCGAGAACCTCTACGTCAACGGCACCGACATGCCGTCCGTGAAGTCGACGATCACCGCCAAGCTCAGCCAGGACAAGGCCATCGACCACGTCGTCACGCTCGGCGCCCCCATCGCGCTGACCGCCGCGCAGTCGGTCACCGACGCCGGCAGCAAGGCCAAGATCGCCACCTTCGACCTCAACAAGGACCTGACCGGCGCCATCAGCAAGGGCACCGTCGAGCTGGCGGTCGACCAGCAGCCCTACCTGCAGGGCTACCTGGCGATCGACTCGCTGTGGCTCTACAAGAACAACGGCAACTACATGGGCGGCGGGGAACAGCCGGTGCTGACCGGTCCCGCCTTCGTGGACAAGTCCAACGTCGACGCGGTGGCCGCGTACGCCGCGAAGGGCACCCGGTGATGAGCATGACTCGGCACGCCGAGCCGGCGGTGGGGACACCGCCGGCCCCCGGCCGCAAGGAGAGTGACGGCCGGACCACGCAACGCCCCCTGGCCCTGCGCCTGTTGGCCCGCCCCGAGGTGGGCGTCTTCCTCGGTGCGGTCGCGGTGTACGTCTTCTTCCTGATCTCTGCGCCGCCGGTGCGCGAGGGCAGCGCGATGGCGAACATCCTCTACCAGTCGTCGACCATCGGGATCATGGCGCTGCCCGTCGCGCTGCTGATGATCGGCGGCGAGTTCGACCTGTCCGCCGGTGTCGCGGTGATCGCCTCGGCGCTCACCGCGAGCATGCTCAGCTACCAGCTCACCATGAACGTCTGGGTGGGCGTGGTCGTGGCGCTCCTGGTCTCCCTGGGGATCGGGTTCTTCAACGGGTGGATGGTGGTCAGGACCGGGCTCCCCAGCTTCCTGATCACGCTGGGCACCTTCCTGATCCTGCAGGGCGTGAACCTGGCGGTCACCAAGCTGGTCACCACCAACGTGGCCACCGACGACATCAGCAACATGGACGGCTTCGGCCAGGCGAAGAAGATCTTCGCCTCGTCCTTCGAGGTCGGCGGCGTCCAGGTGAAGATCACGATCGTGTACTGGCTGGTGTTCGCGGCCCTGGCCACCTGGGTGCTGCTGCGCACCAGGTACGGCAACTGGATCTTCGCGGTCGGCGGCAACAAGGAGTCCGCGCGGGCGGTCGGCGTGCCGGTGACCTTCACGAAGATCTCGCTGTTCATGCTGGTCGGCTTCGGCGCCTGGTTCGTCGGCATGCACCAGCTGTTCACCTTCAACACCGTGCAGTCCGGCGAAGGCGTCGGCCAGGAGCTGATCTACATCTCCGCGGCCGTGATCGGCGGCTGTCTGCTGACCGGCGGCGCCGGCTCGGCGATCGGCCCGGTCTTCGGCGCGTTCATGTTCGGCATGGTGCAGCAGGGCATCGTCTACGCGGGCTGGAACCCCGACTGGTTCAAGGCCTTCCTCGGCGTGATGCTCCTCGGCGCCGTTCTGATCAATCTGTGGGTCAGCCGCACGGCGACCCGGAGGTGACCCCCATGACTTCGAGCAACCACAGCGGCGCCCACGGGGCCGTCATCGCGGACACCGTCGCCGAGGGCGCGGACGACGGGGCGATCGTCGAACTGCGAGGCGCGGGCAAGTCCTACGGCAACATCCGTGCCCTGCACGGCGTCAGCCTGACCGTCCGCCCGGGCCGGGTGACCTGCGTCCTGGGCGACAACGGCGCCGGCAAGTCCACCCTCATCAAGATCGTCTCCGGGCTGCACCAGCACACCGAGGGAGAGTTCCTCGTCGACGGCCTGCCGGTGCGCTTCTCCACCCCGCGCGAGGCCCTCGACAAGGGGATCGCCACGGTCTACCAGGACCTGGCCACCGTCCCGCTGATGCCGGTATGGCGGAACTTCTTCCTCGGCTCGGAGATGACCAAGGGCTCCGGGCCGCTGCGCCGCCTCGACATCGGCAGGATGAAGAAGACCGCCGACGAGGAACTGCGCAACATGGGCATCGTCCTCGACGACCTGGAACAGCCCATCGGCACCCTCTCCGGCGGCCAGCGCCAGTGCGTCGCGATCGCCCGCGCCGTCTACTTCGGCGCCCGCGTCCTCATCCTCGACGAGCCCACCGCCGCCCTCGGCGTCAAACAGTCGGGCGTCGTGCTGAAGTACATCGCCGCCGCCCGCGACCGGGGCCTGGGCGTCATCTTCATCACCCACAACCCGCACCACGCCTACATGGTCGGCGACCATTTCAGCGTGCTGCGCCTCGGCACGATGGAGCTCACCGCCTCCCGCGACCGCGTCAGCCTGGAAGAACTCACCAACCACATGGCCGGCGGCGCCGAACTCGCCGCTCTGAAGCACGAGTTGTCCCAGGTCCGCGGGGTGGACGTGGATCTGCTGCCGGAGGAGAAGGACCTCACCGCTCCAGTGGCCGCCCCGGGCGAGGGGAAGTCCTGAGATGGCCGGTGCGCTGGAACGCATCCGGGTGGGATCCGCCCCCGACTCCTGGGGCGTGTGGTTCCCCGACGACCCCCGGCAGGTGCCCTGGGAACGCTTCCTGGACGAGGTCGCCGAAGCCGGCTACTCCTGGATCGAACTCGGCCCCTACGGCTACCTGCCGACCGACCCGGCCCGTCTCGCCGACGAGGTGGACCGGCGGAACCTGAAGGTCTCGGCGGGCACCGTCTTCACCGGGCTGCACCGCGGGCCCTCCGTCTGGGAGGCCACCTGGGCGCATGTGAGTCAAGTGGCCGCGCTCACCCGGGCGATGGGCGCCGGGCACCTCGTCGTCATCCCGTCCTTCTGGCGCGACGACAAGACGGCCGAGATCCTGGAGCCGCCGGAGCTGACCGGCGAGCAGTGGGCGCACCTCACCAAGGGCATGATGGGGGTCCCCCCGGCTCGAGCGAAGCCGAGGGCTGGGGGAGACTCGGACACGAGGTGAAGGAGGCCTACGGACTAAACCTGGTCGTCCACCCGCACGCCGACACCCATCTCGACACCGAGGACCACGTCGAACGGTTCCTGGACTCCACCGACGGCGAACTGGTCGACCTCTGCCTCGACACCGGTCACTACGCCTACTGCGGCGGCGACAGCGTCGAGTTGATCGAGACCTACGGCGAGCGCATCGGCTATCTGCACCTCAAGCAGGTCGACCCGGAGATCCTCGCCGAGGTGGTGCGCGACCAACTGCCGTTCGGCCCCGCCGTGCGACGCGGGGTGATGTGCGAACCGCCCTCCGGGACACCGGAGCTGGAGCCGGTCCTCGTCGCCGCCCAGCGGCTCGGCGTCGAGCTGTTCGCGATCGTCGAGCAGGACATGTACCCGTGCGAGCCGGACGAGCCGCTGCCCATCGCGGTGCGCACCCGCAAGTTCCTGCGTTCCTGCGGGGCATGAGCGGCCGCTGCCCGAAGGCGCGGCGCGCCGTCGCCGACAGGCGGCGGCGCGTTCCCGCTCGTATGGTGGGGGTGATGGGCCGCATGCGGCCCGTGCCCCCTGGTGCGGCTGTGGCCTGCGGCGCGAGAACCTCCTCACGCGGGAGTAAGCCCATGACACACCCGTACACGCGACTGCGCAGCGGCGTCCTCGTCGCCGCCGCGGTGGGCGCACTGGTGGTGCCGACCGCGGCCGGCGCGACGCCGCTGCCCTCCTCGGTCGCCACCGTCGCGGCCGCCGCCGAGCCCCCCTCGCCCACCCCGTCAGGTGACGGCGTCGTCGCCCTCACCCCCGCCGTGCGGCAACAGGTCGACGACGCCGTCCAGCGGGTCATGAAGCAGGCGAACGTGCCCGGCGTGAGCGTCGGCATCTGGACGCCCGGCAACGGCCAGTACGTGAAGTCCTTCGGCGTCCGCGACAAGAGCACCGGTCAGGCCATGGCCCCCGACCTGTTCATGCGGATCGGCAGCGAGACCAAGACGTTCACCGTCACCGCGCTCCTGCAACTCGTCGACCAGGGCAAGGTCGGCCTGAACGACACCATCGGCAGATACATCGACGGCGTGCCGAACGGTGACCGCATCACCCTGCGCCAGCTGGCCGACATGCGCAGCGGACTGTTCAACTACTCCGCCGACGAGGACTTCTTCAAGGCGCTGACCTCCGACCCGAACCGGCCCTTCACCCCGCAGGAACTGCTCGACTACTCCTTCAAGCACCCGGTGCTCTTCCCGCCGGGCAAGGAGTTCTACTACTGCAACACCAACCTGATCCTGCTCGGTCTGGTCGTCGAGAAGATGAGCGGTCAGCATCTCAACGAGTACATCCACGACCACATCCTGAACCCCGCCGGACTCGCCGACACCCTGTTCCCGACCGGCAACGAGTTCCCCACGCCGCACTCCCAGGGCTACACGAACCAGACCGCGACCGGGAAGGTCGAGGACTCGGCCGACTGGGACCCCTCCTGGGGCTGGGCCGCCGGCGCGATGATCTCCACTCTGGACGACCTGCGGATCTGGGCACGCACCGTGGCCACGGGCGTGCTGCCCGACGGCGACCGGATGATCAGCCCCGCCACCCAGAGACAGCGGCTGATCACACCGGCCACGCCCATCCCGGGCGCTGGGTACGGCCTCGGCATCTTCAACGTGCAGGGCTGGATCGGTCACAACGGCTCGCTGCCCGGTTACGAGTCGCTGACCATCTATCTGCCGTCCGCGCAGGCCACCCTCGTCGTCGTGCTGAACACCGACATCAACTACAAGAACCAGGAGCCCAGCACCCTGTTCGGCGACGCGATCACGTCGATCATCTCCCCGGACCACATCTTCAACCTGCCGGCGGAACCCGCGGCGCGGTGAGGACGTTCGACAAGACACAGGGCGAGTGAAGTCATGCACGGGGAGGGTGAGATGCAGGAGACGGAGCAGGCCGGCGTCGCGCAGGAGCGGCGCCGGGCCCGGTTCGGCGCGTTGCCCGAGCGGGTGCGCCCGCAGGACATGGTGGAGGAGCGGCCGGCCACGCCGAGAGACCCGGCGCGGGACGCCTACGACCCGGACGAGTTCGCGGTGCGCTACGGCCTCTGAGCCGATGAGCGCGGCCGGGGAGCACGTTCCCCGGCCGCGGTCGTGGCGGGTCCGCCGGCTCAGGCGCCCCGCACCTCGGCGATCGTCACCGGCCGGTGCTCGTGCAGGGACAGCGTGCACGCCTCCGCGATCCAGCCCGCCTCCAGAGCGTCCTCGATCGTGCAGGGCGAGGGGCGGGAGCCCGCCACGACCTCGGTGAACGCGGTGAGTTCGGCGCGGTAGGCGGCGGTGAAGCGGTCCATGAAGAAGTCGTGCGGGACGCCGGCCGGGAAGGTGACGCCGGGCTCCACCGAGCGCAGCGGCAGCTTGTCCTCCAGGCCCACGGCGATCGAGTCCGTGAAGCCGTGCAGCTCCATGCGGACGTCGTAACCCCGGGCGTTGTGACGGGAGTTGGAGACCACCGCGATCGTGCCGTCGTCGAGGGTGAGCACCGCCCCCGTGGTGTCGGCGTCGCCCGCCTCCCTGATGTAGTCGGCGCCCCGGTTGCCGCCGACCGCGTACACCTCGGTCACCTCGCGGCCCGTCACCCAGCGGATGATGTCGAAGTCGTGCACCGAACAGTCCCGGAAGATGCCGCCGGACGCGGCGACGTACGCCGCCGGCGGCGGGGCCGGGTCCAGCGTGGTGGAGCGGACGGTGTGCAGCTTGCCCAGCTCGCCCGCCCGCACGGCCGCCCGCGCGGCGACGAAACCCGCGTCGAAGCGGCGGTTGTAGCCGATCTGGATGGGCACGCTGCTGCCCTGGACGGCCTTCAGCACCGCGACGCCCTCGGTCATCGTCCTGGCGACGGGCTTCTCGCAGAACACGGGGACGCCCGCCTCGACGGCGGCGAGGATCAGACCCGGGTGGGCATCGGTGGCCGCCGCGATCACGACACCGTCCACCCCGGCGGCCAGCACGGCCTCGGGGGAGTCCGCGACGTCCGCGCCGAACCGCTCGGCGGCGGTCTTGGCGGCCTCCGCGAACGGGTCGGCCACGACGAGCGACTCGACGGCGTCGAGTCCGAAGAGGGTCTCGGCGTGGAAAGCGCCGATGCGGCCGAGGCCGAGGATTCCGATGCGCATGGGACGTGCAGCTCCTTGAGGGTTTTACGGGACGGGGACGGGGGGGACGGGAACACGGACGGGCGGGGGAAGAGGACGAGGGGAAGGGGAAGGGTGACGGTGGGGCCGGTGGGCTCGGCGGGCGCGGGGAGTGCGACGGCATCGACGATCCTGCCGGGCTCCTCGCCTCCCGGCATGTCGGCGACCGCCGCCCGCGGCACGCACAACGGCGTCCGCAGGCGGGAGAGCCGCGCCCCCAGGACCCAGGACGCCTTTCTGCGGGACCTGCCCGGGTTCCCCCGGGCCGGGCCGCACGTCCGTCGCCTCGCCGCCCGTGACGGCCCGCCCGGTCACCGGGGCCTCGTCCGGCTCCGGCCGCCGTCCGGCGGCGACGGCCGCGCCGACGCCCTGGCTGCCGCGGCCGGCACGGACGGCCTCGCCGTCGTGAAGTCGCATGTGCGCGCGGCCCCGTCAGCTGGTGCGGCGCTGGGCGGCCGCCCGCAGCGCGTCCCGCAGCGTCCGTGGGGTCCACTCCTCGTGCAGCGCCCGGCGTACGAGGTCGGCCTGCGAGGGCGGTGCGAGACCGTCGACCGGCGGGTCGGCGTCGAGGTTGGTGGGAAAGGGGTAGCCCTCGGCGCTCGCGGCGATCACCCGCTCCAGCCAGTCCTCGTCCGCACCCTGCGCCCGGCGTCGCCGCAGGACGGGGAAGACCGCGCCCGCCACCGCCTCCCGGTCCACCGTCTCCATCGCCCGTCCGAAGGCCGAGGACACCTGGAGCAGGTTGGCCGTGCGGCGCACGTCGGCGGTGCGGTTGTGGCCCGCCGCGTGCAGCACGGCCGGATTGAAGAAGACCGCGTCGCCCTTGGCCAGCGGGAGCTGCACGTGGTGCGCGCCGAAGTACGCCTGGAACTCCGGCAGCCGCCAGGCCAGATAGCCGGGCTCGTACGTCTGCGAGTACGGCAGGTACAGCGTGGGGCCGGTCTCCACCGGCATGTCGCAGTGCGCGACCGCGCCCTGCAAGGTGAGCACGGGGGAGAGCCGGTGGACGTGCGCCGGGTACCCGGCGGCGGTCTGCGCGGAGAGGAACCCGAGGTGGTAGTCGCGGTGCGGGCGTTGGGCGGCTCCGCCCGGGTTGACCACGTTGACCTGGGCGGTCACCTGGTAGCCGGGGCCCAGCCAGGCCCGCGAGGCGAGGGCGAGGACGTCGTTGGCGTAGTAGTCCGCGAACGTCTCCGGGTCGTACAGGGCGGTCTTCTCCAGGGCGTTCCAGACGCGGTCGTTGGCGCCGGGGGCGGCGAAGTGGTCGCCGGCGGCGGCGCCCGAGGCGCGCTGCTCGGCGATCAGCGACTCGAAGACGGCGGTGGCGCGGTCGACGACCGCCGGGTCGGGGAAGGCGCCCCGGAAGACCACGACGCCGGGGCCGTCGGCGAAGGCCCGCACCAGCTCGGTCCGCAGCGCCCGGTCCGCCAGCGCGCCCGTCGCCCGCAGCCGCTCGCTGTCGTAGACGAGGACGGCGCCCTCGACGGCCGCGGCGTGCGGATAGCCGGCGAGGTCGGTGCCGCGCTCGACGAGGGCGCGCAGCTCGTCGATGTCGCAGAGCTGCTCGGTCGGCCAGGCACGGTCTCGGGTGGAGGTGAAGGACATCGTCGTCCCTTCGGTGACAGCAGCGGCTCGGTGCTGTCATTCTTGTCAGTACAAACCCGTCGAACAACCAGCAGGCGGCCGTCAAAAACCCCTCAAGCCGACCTCTCAGGAGCCTCCGTGGGCCACCCCTTCCCGCTGCGTGAGATCGCACGTCAGGCCGGTCTGAGCGAGGCCACCGTGGACCGGGTGCTCAATGGCAGGGGCGGGGTCCGGGACTCCACCGCGCAGGAGGTGCGGCGGGCCATCGCCGATCTGGACCGGCAGCGCACCCAGGTCAGGCTGGTCGGCCGTACCTTCATGATCGACATCGTGATGCAGGCGCCGGAACGGTTCACCACGGCCGTCCGGTCCGCCCTGGAGGCGGAACTGCCGTCCCTGCACCCGGCGGTGCTGCGCTCCCGCTTCCACTTCCGCGAGACCGGTCCGGTGCGGGAACTGGTCGCGACCCTGGACCGGACCGTCCGGCGCGGCTCGCAGGGCGTGATCCTCAAGGCGCCGGACGTCCCCGAGGTCACCGCGGCCGTGGGCCGCCTGGTGGCCGCCGGCATCCCGGTCGTCACCCTGGTCACGGACCTGCCCGCGAGCGCCCGCCTCGCCTACGTCGGCATCGACGACCGGGCCGCCGGGGCCACCGCCGCCTATCTGATGGGCCAGTGGCTCGGCGATCGCCCCGGGAACGTGCTCACCAGCCTGAGCAGCGGCTTCTTCCGCAACGAGGAGGAGCGCGAGATGGGCTTCCGCAGCCTGATGCGCGCCCGCCATCCGGAGCGCGCGCTCGTCGAGATCGCCGAGGGGCAGGGGCTGGACGCCACGCAGTACGACCTCGTCCGGGCCGCGCTGGAACGCGACCCGGCGATCCGCGCCGTGTACTCCATCGGCGGCGGCAACATCGCCACCCTGCGCGCCTTCGCCGACCTCGGCCGCGACTGCGACGTGTTCGTGGCGCACGACCTCGACCACGACAACACCGGGCTGCTGCGCGAGCACCGACTGTCCGCCGTCCTGCATCACGACCTGCGGCACGACGTGCGCGAGGCCTGCCACACGGTGATGCGGGCGCACGGCGCGCTGCCCCCGGCCGGGCCCCGGCCGCCGTCGGCGATCCAGGTGGTCACCCCGTACAACATGCCGCCCCAGGGGGCGGCCGGCTGACGCGGCCGCCCCTGGGGCATGTGCTCTCGGTGCGGCGTCCCGTCCCGTTGCCGCGTGCCCGCCCGACCGCCTCAGCGGTGCAGCGCCGGCCGCCTCAGCGGTGCAGCGCTGGCCGCCTCAGCGGTGCAGCGCCGGCCGCCTCAGCGGTGCAGCGCCGGCCGCCTCAGCGGTGCAGCGCCGGCCGCCTCAGCGGTGCAGCGCCGGCCGCCTCAGCGGTGCAGCGCCGGCCCGCCTCAGCGGCGCCGCGCCGGCCGCCTCAGCGGTGCAGCGCGGGTGACGCGTCCGCCGGGGCGACCCGGGCCGCGCTGCGGTACAGGGTGATGCCCAGGGCCAGCAGCCAGTAGCTGAGGACGGCCCCCATCAACGCCGTCGTGCCCCAGCCGTTCGCCGCGTAGAAGAACGCGGGGTCGTTGCCGAAGAAGAGCGACGGCACGAACAGGAGGCCGACGCCGGCCAGGACGTACGCGGAACGGCCGGTCCAGCGGGGCAGCACGCCGCTGCGCGTGACCGCGTGGCCGAACGCCGCCAGGGACAGCCCCAGCATGAGCCGCGAGATCGACCCGTACAGGATGTAGGTGCCGCTGACGTCGATCGTCGGGTCGATCGGGTGGTCCACGGCGATGACCGCGCCGGCCTCCAGGCCCATCGAGACCAGGGTGACGGTGGCGTAGACGAGCCCGGTGGAGAAGGCGATCGAGCCGAGCCACCCGTGTTCGGGGGCGACCCGGGCGACGAGTTCGCGGAAGGCCGTGAAGAACACGACCAGACAGGCCAGGGCGACGATCCCGAGCAGCAGCCGGGACAGGACGTTCGCGTCCGGCGGCGGGCCTGAGTAGACGAAGTACAGCGGCACCTCGACGATGAGGGCGATCGCGGCGACGAGGGCCGCGAGGCCGGTCGTGCGGCGGGCGACGGCTTCGGACATGGGGTTCCCCCGAGTTCTCGGTGTGGTGGTCCGGGCGCCGGCGTCCTTGCGTTCGCCGACCCCTGAAGCGTGCCGCCCCACAGGGCCCGCCGTCGCTGGGCCTGGGTACCGGACCCGCGGTGTTGCCACCGCCACCCCTAGTAGGGGTGCACATCCGCCCAGACGCCGCCGCGCGCGGACCGCGTCATCGCGTCCAGCACGCTCGCGCTGTGCACCGCGTCGGCGAGCGTGGCCCCGTGCGGGACGCCCTCGGCGACCGAGCGCAGGAAGCGGTACGCCTCGACGACCTTGAGGTCGTCGTAGCCCATGGCGTTCGCGGCGCCCGGCTGGAAGGCCCCGAACTCGCCGTCGCCCGGGCCGACGTACACCGTGCTCACGGGCTGGTCCTGGTAGGCCGTGCCACGGCTGACGCCCAACTCGTTCATGCGCCTGAAGTCCCAGAACACCGCGCCCTTCGCGCCGTGCACCTCGAAGCCGTAGTTGTTCTGCTCGCCGACCGAGACCCGGCACGCCTCCAGCACCCCGCGGGCGCCGGACGCGAAGCGCAGCAGACAGCTGACGTAGTCCTCGTTCTCGACCGGGCCGAGCGCGCCGCCGGCGGCGCGGGCGTGGCCCGCCGTCGCGCCCGTGGGCCGGGCCCGCTCGGGCACGAACACCGCCGTGTCGGCCGTCAGCGCGGTGATCTCGCCGAGCAGGAAGCGGGCCAGGTCGGCGCCGTGCGACGCCAGGTCGCCCAGCACGCCGCTGCCGCCGCGCTCCCGCTCGTACCGCCAGGTCAGGGCGCCGTCCGGGTGGGCCGCGTAGTCGCTGAAGAGCCGGATGCGGACATGGGTGATCGCCCCCAGCTCGCCGGACGCGATCAGGTCGCGGGCCGCCTCGACGGCCGGGGCGTTGCGGTAGTTGAAGCCGACCGTGCCCTGCACGCCCGCCGCGGCCACCGCGTCGGCCACCGCGCGGGCGTCCTCGACCGTGAGGCCCACGGGCTTCTCGATCCAGATGTGCTTGCCGGCCTCGGCCATCGCGACGCCGATCTCGCGGTGCAGGAAGTTCGGCGCGGTGATGCTGACGGCTCCCACGCGCGGGTCGGCGGCCACCTCCCGCCAGTTGCGGGTGGTGGCGGTGAAGCCGAACCGCTCGGCGGCCTCCTCGGCGCGGCCGGGGACCTCCTCGGCGACGACGACCAGCTCCGGACGCAGGGCGAGCTCCGGGTAGTGGTGCCGGACCCGGGCGTAGGCCTGGGTGTGCACCCTGCCCATCCAGCCGAACCCGACGACGGCGACTCCGAGCGCGTCCACCATGACGGCTCCTCTCAGCCCTGCGCGGCCTCTTTAGACCGGTCCATGTCCTGTCCAGGCCACCCTGAGGGCGCTCCGAACAGGGTGTCAAGGCCCGTACGCCCGTTTGACAACCGGTCGGCCACATGGAACGGTCCAAGTCATGAGACCACCGACCATCCGCGACGTCGCCGACCGCGCGGGCGTGTCCAAATCGCTGGTCTCCCTCGTGCTGCGGGGCTCCGGGCAGGTGCGCGCGGAGAAGCGGGACGCCGTGCTGCGCGCCGTGCGCGAACTCGGCTACCGGCCCAACGCGGCGGCGCGCAGCCTCAGCGAGGCACGCGCGCTGCCCTCCGCCCGGCCGCGCTCCGGCGGGGGGACGCCCCTGGTCGGCGTCCTGCTGCACGACCTGCGCAACCCCTGGTACGTCGACCTCGTGGACGGCCTCAACTCCCTGCTGCACGCGAGCGGCATGCACATGCTGCTCGCCGACGCCCGGCTGAACCGCCGTGTCGGCCAGGACCCGGCCGACTCCTTCCTGGACCTGGGGGCGGACGGACTGGTGGTCGTCGGCACCCTGCCCGACCCGGCGGCGCTGGACGCGGTCGCCGAGCGGATCCCGGTCGTCGTCGCGGGCGCCCGCGAACCCGTCCCGCCGGGCGTCGACGTGGTCGCGGGCGACGACGAACAGGGCGCGCGCCTGGCCACCGAGCACCTTCTCGCGCTCGGCCACCGGCGCGTCGCGCACATCGCGGGCTACGGCGCGGTCGGCGAGCTGCGCCGGCGCAGCTTCGAGGCGGTGATGCGGGCGCACGGGGCGCAGGGGGCCGTGGTCGAGCCCTGCGACATGACCGAGGAGGGCGGACACCGCGCCGCCGTACGGCTGCTGGCCCGCCGGGACCGGCCCACCGCCGTGTTCGCCGTGAACGACATGGCCTGTGTGGGCGCGCTGTCGGCGGCGGAGGAGCTGGGCCTGCGCGTGCCCGGCGACCTCTCCGTGGTGGGCTACGACAACACCAGCACGTCGCGGCTGCGCCACCTGTGGCTGACCACCGTGGACAACGCCGGCCACGAGGTCGGCCGCCGGGCGGCCCGCTGCCTCCTCGACCGGATCGAGGGGCGCGGGGGAGCGGGGCGGGTGCAGCTGGCCCCGCCGCTGCTGGAGATCCGGGGGACGACGGCTCCGGCGGCCGCCCCGCTCACCGGTTGATCGCGTAGGCCTTCCGCAGCG
Organism: Streptomyces rishiriensis; assembly: GCF_003112535.1. GTDB lineage: Bacteria > Actinomycetota > Actinomycetes > Streptomycetales > Streptomycetaceae > Streptomyces > Streptomyces rishiriensis. Next base: position 258,080 of record NZ_BEWA01000017.1, read on the forward strand.
TCTCGTGGACCGTCCACGTCGTGCGGTCGCCCTCGTGCAGCACGGCCATGTCGCCGGGTCCCACGGTCAGGACGGGGCCGCCCTCGACCTCGATCGTCGCCGAACCGCTGATCACCACGAACAGCTCGTCCGCCTCGGTGTCGGTGACCACGCCCGGCGTGATCTGCCAGATCCCCCGGACCTGGCGGCCGTCGGCGGACTCCCAGACCACCTTGCCGGCGGCCTCGGGAGCGCCGGAGACGATCTGGGCCGGATCCAGCGGGTCGGGTTCGAGGTCGACCTCGGGGACGTGCAGAGCGAAGCTGTGAGTCATGCGGCGACCCTAGCGGCGCGGTCCCGCCGTGCGGTGTGGACAGGGTGTGTGCCGCGGGCGGGGGAGGGGCGGCAGTTCGTCGCGGCGGAGGGGCGGAGGGGCATAGGGGCGGAGGGGCATAGGGGCAAATGGGCGGCCCGGTCCGCTCCGGGTGCGGCCGGGCGGGTACCGCGGCACGCTCGAAGCATGGGTGAACGCTGGGAGGTCCGCCGGGCGGGCGCGGCGGACGCCCCGCACCGGGTGCTGATGATCCCGGGCGGGATGTGCACGACGGAGTTCTACGCCGATGTCATGGCCGAGCCCACGGTGGCCGGACTCGGCATGGTCGCGGTCACGCAGCCGGGGTTCGGCCGTACCGAGGCGCCCGCGGACGTGTCCATGGAGCACTACGCGCGGCTGATGGCGGACTTCGCCGCACAGGCCGGCTGCGACACCGTCGTCGGGCACAGCCTGGGCGCGAACGTGGCGCTCGAGATGGCCGCGCTGGGCGTGTTCACCGGACCCCTCGTGCTCCTGTCGCCGACGTTCTCGCGGGGCGACGAGGCGAGGTTCCTGACCGTGCTGAACGCCGTCGGCCGGGTGCCCGTGCTCGGCGCCGCGGCCTGGGCGGCCATGATCAAGCTTGTGCCGCGCGCGGTGAGACGCGAGCTGCCGCCGCACCGCGCCGAGACCCTGGCGGCGGTCATGGGCGGCAACGACCCGGCGACCTGCCGTCGCGTGGTGCGCGCCTACTACGCCTACCTGGACCGGTATCCCTCCCTGGTCCCCAGGCTGTGCGCGGCGACCGTCCCCGCGTGGGCGGTACGCGGCGACCGCGACGAGATCGGCCTGACGGACGGCGAGCGGCGCGGTCTGGAGGCCTGCCCGCACGTGCGCACGGTCACCGTGCCCGACGCGGGCCACCTCCTCCTGGTCGAGCAGCCGGCCGCCGTCGCCCGGATCGTCGCGGAGGCGGCCGCTGCGGCGGTGCGCTGAACGCGGCGTCCGCCGCCGGGCGGTGTGCGGCGGCCGGGCTCGCCTCCGCGGAGGGGGTCGTGCCGTTCAGGACGCGGCCGGCGGCTGCGCGCCGGTGGCCCGTCTGATGTGCCGGGCGATCAGCGCGTAGACGAGGCGTGCCTTCTCGTCGTCCTTGACGTCGTAGCCGTGGTCGGCGCCGGCGACGTCATGGTGCTCGACGAGGGCCCCGGCCGCGTCCAGCCGTTCGGCGTAGCGGATGGCCTCGTTCCTGAGCAGGTCGTGCCCGGCCGTGATCACCAGCGCGGGGGCGATGCCCGTCAGGTCGGCGGTGTCCGCCGCGCCGGCGGGGGAGACGAGGCGGTGGGCGCGCTCGCGGACGTCCGGCACATAGGACGCGTCGAAGATCTCGCCCATCCAGGGGCGCAGCACGGGCTTGGCGACGGCGGCCTGCTTGTCCCTGCCGGGGGTCGCGAGGTCCAGCGGGGGATAGTGCAGCACCTGCAGCGCGATCGGCGGGCCGGACTGTTCATGGGCCTGGCGGGCCACGGCCGCGGCGAGGCCGCCGCCCGCGCTCTGCCCGCCCACCGTGAGCCGCCCGCCGTCCCAGCCGTGCTCGGCGCCGTGCCCGGCGACCCAGCGCACGACGTCGTACGCCTGGGTGGGCGCGGCCGGGAACGGGTGCTGAGGCGCGACGACGTACCTGACGTTGACGACGACCACCCCCGCCTCGACCGCGAGGAACCGGCAGAGCGCGTCGTCGATCTCCGGCATCGACATGACATAGCCGCCGCCGTGGAAGTTGACGTGCACGGGGGGCCGGGTCGCCGTCCCGGTGGGCGGCGCGTACACCGTGACCGGGGCGGGGGCGACGGACGTGGGGACGGTCGCCTCCGTGACGGCGTGCGGGTATTCGGGGAACCTGGCCTGCCAGGCAGCGGTCGAGCCGGGGCCGGCCGCGCGGCGGCTCGCCAGCCGGGTGACGCTCTGCATCGTCTTGGCGGCGAGGGTGGCCACCGCCGGTCTGGCCAGGATGGACATGCGGGTTCCGTTCGTCGGGCTGCACCGTCAATCGCCAGGATTCCTGTCGATGGGACGGGCGAAAGCTAGCACGGCGACACCCGCGTGCGCACCTGTCCGTCAGCCGCGCCGGGCCACGATCCGGTACGCGTTCGACACTCCCAGCCGCCGGGACAGCGGCCGCACCGCGAACCGGTCGAGCAGGGTGCCCGCCACCAGCGCCGGGATCCCGGCGACCAGCAGCGCCGCGCGCAGCGCGCGACGCGGCCGGCTCGGCGGCCCGGGCAGCCAGGGCGCGTCGTCGCGCGGGGCGGCGTGGTCCAGCGCCAGCCAGACGGCGGCCAGCAGGTCCACCGGGTCGTGCGGCTCGGCGTGCTGCTCGGCCACCACGGTGAAGCCCAGGTCCCGCAGCCGTGCGCGCAGGTTGGCCACCGGCACGAAGTGCAGATGCTGCGGCTGCAGCCACGGCAGCCACCAGCGGCCCAGCAGCCTTGCGTAACGGCTCTCGGGGTCCGGCACCTCGATGAGGAGATGCCCGCCGGGTCGTACCGTCTCGCGCGCGGCCCGCAGTTCGCGGTCGGGATCGGTGCTGTGCTCCAGGTAGTGGAACATGCTCACCACGTCGTAGCGGCCGGCCAGTTCGGGCGCGAGCCCGGGGAAGTCGCCCCGGTAGCCGCGCTCCACCCGGCCCTCGCGCTCGGCGAGTTCGACGCCGTCGGTGAAGTCGAGCCCGTCGAACGCGGTGTGGGGCAGCACCTCGCGCGCGGCCGCGCAGAAGTGGCCGTGTCCGGTGCCGACGTCCAGCCAGGTCTTCGGCGCGGGGTCGTGCGGGAGCATCGACTCCGCCCGCCCCCGGTACATCTTCGTCCGGCTCCCGAAGGTCTCGCCGAGCTTCTTCTCGCCCAGCCCGTCGTAGAAGTCCCGGTAGTAGAACTCCAGGCCCTGCTCGCTCAGCCGCGGGTTCTGGAAGGTGTGTCCACAGCCCTCGCAGCGGTCGAGGACGAACCGGCCCGGCTTGTGCTGGAGCAGGTCGGTGGTGCGCAGCCGGGTGGCCAGCTCCGGCGAGCCGCACCAGGGGCAACTGGTCCGCCGAGGCTCGAAGAAGCGGTCCAGGCCGGCGGCGATGTCGGCCTGGTAGACGGGTCGCAGCGCGGCGATCCGCTCGGCGGGCTCGGTCTTGTCGCTCATCGGGACTCCCTGGCCAGTTCGTCGAGTCGGGCCGCGGCGGCCGGGGCGCCGCCCGCGGCGCGGAACGCCGTGCCGATCCGGCCGGCCGCGGCGCGGTGTCCGGGGTCGTCGAGGACGGAGTCGACCGCCTCGCCGAGCTGACGGGCGGTGACCCGGCCGAAGCGCACCCGCACCCCGGCCCCCGCGGCCACGACCTGGCCGGCCACGACCGGCTGGTCGTCCCGGATGGGGGCCACCACCAGCGGCGTCGCGTGCCACAGGGCCTCGCACACGCTGTTGTGCCCGGCGTGGCAGACCACCGCGTCGACTCCCCTCTCCAGCAGGGCGAGTTGGGGGACGGACGGCACGATCAGCACGTCCTTGTCCTCGCCGTGCGCCGGCAGCGTGCCGCCGGGGTCGACGATCACCGCCTGTACCCGGTCGGCCCGCTCCCGCAGCGCGTTCCGGCACACGTCGAGGAACCGGCCGCCGACGTCGGCGTTCGCGGTGCCCAGAGTGACCAGGACGGCGCCGCGGGCGGGGTCGAGCCACTCCCAGGGGAAGCCGGCCGCGGACGGCCGGGACGTGACCGACGGCCCCACCCAGCAGACGCCGTCGTGCCCGGGGCCCGCCAACTCCGGTGTGCTGAAGGCCAGGACGAGATGCGGGGAGAAGCGGGGATCGGCGGTTCCGGTCGGGTCCCCGACGGCCTCGCGCAGTGCGGCCAGCCGCCGCCGCAGCCACTCGGCGACCTTGGGCAGCCCGGCGAGCGGGTCGGTGAACTCCGCCGACGTGGTCGCCGAGGTCGCCCACGGCAGGCCCAGCCGCTCCGCGACCAGCGCGCCCGCGAAGGCCTGCTGGTCGGCGACGACGACGTCCGGCCGGAACGCCTCGACCGCGGCCCGGACGCCCGGGGCCATCGCCTCGGCCAGCGGCAGCAGGTACCACTCCCACAGGAACTTCAGCGCCTCCGGACCGCGCAGCTCGGCCGGCCGCTCGCCCTGCGGCGCCCCGGCGCAGGCCAGGACCGGTCCGGCCGCGGGGCCCGCCAGCCGGGCCACCAGCGCCGGATCGGAACAGGCCCACGCCACCCGGTGGCCGCGTGCGATGAGTTCGGCGGCGACGCCGACGACCGGGTTGATGTGCCCCGTCAACGGCGGTACCACGAACAGGAACCGGCTCACCCGGCCGCCTCCGCCGCCACCCGTCCGGCCGTGCGCTCGACCTCTTCGACGAGCCCGAGAACATGCCCGCCGACCGTTGCGGACGCCTCCACCAGGACCGAGTGCTCATGGCCCGGGACCACTACGGTCCGGCAGTCCGGCAGCGCCGACTCCAGCCGGGGCGCGAGCTCGGCGAGGTCGGAGTCGCCTCCGTACAGGGCGAGCACCGGACAGCGCACCGCCGCGATCTCGGCGTCCGTCAGCACACGGCTGGCGGGGATGTCCCGGCCGAGGGTGGTGTCACGGGCCAGCCGGGCCGCGCCCTTGGCCAGGCGCGCGGTGTTGTGCCCGCGATGGGCCGAGATCCAGCGGATCGCGTCGGGCTCGTTGTGGGCGAGCTCGGTGACGACGCGGTCGAGGATCCCGCCGAGCTTCACCGCCCAGGCCGCGGTCGCCGGTTCGGACTCGACGAGGCTGACGCTCGCCGCCCGCTCGGGGTGCCGGGCCGCGAAACCGAACGCGATCGTGCCGCCGTAGGAGTTGCCGACCAGATGCACGGGACCGGTCACCGCGAGCCGGTCGAGCAGCGCCTCCAGGTCGTCGATGTTGTGGTCGAGCGTGTACCCCTGCGCGGGGCGTTCGCTGCGGCCGTGCCCGCGCAGGTCGTACATGACCACGTCGAGCCCGGCGGCCGCGAACGCGGGCGCGACGGTGAAGTAGTAGCTCGCCAGGCTGTCGGTGAGCAGACCGTGCACCAGCACCACGGTGGCGGTCGCCGGACGGCCCGCCCGGGGGCCGATCCGCTGGACGTGCAACCGGACGGCGCCGGTGTCGACCATCGCCATGACTCAGCTCGCCTCCGTGACCTTCAGGCTGGTCACGACGTACTCGACCAGCCGCCCGACGGTCAGCTCGATGATCTCGTCGAACTCCATGTCCGCCAGGAACTCGGCGAAGTTGACCCGCTCGCCGTAGCGCTCCTGGAGCAGTCCGGCCAGGGTGACCAGGTCGATGCTCTCCAGCTCCAGGTCGCGGTTGAAGGTCGTCGCCATGCCGATCTCGACGTCGTCGAGTCCGTACTCGTCCTCCAGGAGCCGCGCCAGCAGGGCGGTGAGGTCGGCGAGGACGGCCGCCTCGTCGGCGGTGACGGGGGTGCGGGGGGTGGGGGATGTCATGGGGCGTCGTACTCCTCAGCGGTCGGTTGTCCCGTCGTCCATGCCACGGCGTAGGCGCGCTCCGGGAGCCGGGGCGGGTTGGCGGCCGGTGCGCAGTGCACGGTGTAGGCGCGTTCCAGGCGGCCCGCGACGGTCAGCCGGTCACCGGCCGGTGTCGCGTCGAGTACGGCGAAGTCCCGCGGCCGGCCGCCGAAACCGGTGCCCTCCGCCTTGGCGACGGCCTCCTTCGCCGCCCAGAAACGGGTGAACCACAGGGCCTCGCCGTCGCCCGTCCGCGCCGACAGGCGGTGCAGCAGCCGCAGTTCGTCCGCGCCGAGGGCGGCGGCCATCGCCTGCGGGGCGCGGTCGACGACCTCCTCGACGTCGATCCCCGGCCCGGGTCCCGGCCGGTGCGGCCGTACGATCGCCACGGCCGCCTCCGCGCAGTGGGCCAGCGAGACGTCCAGCGGAGGCAGGACCCGGCCGTGCACCCCGGTGACGTACGGGCGACCGGCGTCGTCGTTGTGCACCCGCAGCTCCGCCGGGAAGACCGGGCCCTCGCCCCGCTCCCACAGCCACTGCCGCACCGCGTCCTTGACGGCGATCCGGCCCAGCAGCCACTGCCGGCGCCCGCGCGGCGCGTGCCGCGCGTACTCGGCACGCTCCGCGCCGCCCAGGGAGTTGCGCATGATCAGCTCCCGGGACGCCAGGTCCGGCCACCGCTCGTGCAGCAGCAGCCAGCCGCCCGGCCGCGCCTCGGACAGGGTGTGGCGCTCCGGGAAGCGCTCGACGGGCCGGGTCTGCGGATCGTTGTCGAAGCGGCGGTCCTGCCAGCCGTACAGCTCCGCCCACACCGTCCCGCCCACCGTCAGCTGGACGTCGGCCTCCAGGACCGCGTCGGTGAGCGAGGTGACCCGCACCAGACAGCCCACCTCCGTGCCCGGCGCCGGATGCGGCCCGTAGAAGCGCATCTCCCGCATGCCCACCGGGAACACCACGGTCCGCTCGGCACGGGTCGCCATGATCCAGTAGCCGAGGACCTGGCCGACGTTGTCCAGCAGGGCGCCGGGCGCGGCAGGTGTGGTGAGACGTCCGCGCACATGGCGTTCGCCGATCGCGGTGAGCTCGCTGACCCCCTGGAACGCCGGGCCGTGGAACATCCAGCGTTCGGTGTAGAGCTGGGCGGCGGTGTGGTCCGGGGTGCGCTCGGCGCCCGGGTCGACGGTCCAGGGGGCGGGCGGCGGCGCGGGATGGGCCGCGGCGAGCTGCACGGTGGCGCGGGCGCGCGGGCCGAAGGAGACGGCCAGGCGGCCCGGTTCCTCCTGCGTCACGGTCACGGGCACGTCCACGGCTGGGGTGGCGGTCAGCCACTCCTCGAAGCGCGCGCCGTGCACGGCGACCGGCACCGTGGCGGGGGCCGTCTCCAGTGCCGCGTCCACGATGTGCTGCACGATCGTCGTCGCCGGCACGACCGGCCAGCGGTCGGCCGCCTCGGGCCAGCCGGGCCGCTGGGGGAAGAAGCAGTGGTCCAGCAGGTACGGCATCGTGTCGGGGGAGACGCGGACGGTCGTGCGCCACGGCCCGACCGGCGGGGCCGGGGCCGGGGCGTGGGCGGGAGCCGGTGCGGTCGTCGGCGCGGGCGTCGACGTCCTCGCCGGGGTCGTCGTCCGCGCGGACATGAGAGCGGCGGCCGTGTCCGCGGTCTCGCGCAGCAGGGCGCTCAGTTCGGCGGCCATGGGGGAGCCGTCGACGAGCGCGTCCAGGGGTGAGGGGCCGGCCGGGCCCGGCGCACGGGCGGGCGCACCCGACTCCCCGCGCGGACCGCCCCGCAGCACGGCCCCGAGATCGGCCCGCAGCTCGGTGAGCCGGCCGGGGGCCAGGGACACCAGGGAGCCGCCCAGGTCCAGTCGCACCGGCGGGCGCCGGTCCGGGGCCGCCTCCGCGACGGGGCGCAGGGAGGGCGCCACCGCCGAACCCGCCGTCCACAGGGCGGTGGCCACCCGGCGCAACTGGGCGAGGCCGCTGCGGTGGGGCGAGTTCGCGGCGACCACCAGGTGGTCGTGAGCGCCCAGCGTGTCCCCCACGAGGGAGCCGAGCTGACCCGGGCCGACCTGGACGAACACCCGGTGGCCCGCCGTGTGCAGGGCCTCGGTCAGCTGCCGGAACCGCACGGGCTCCAGCAGGTGCCGGACGAAGAGGGCACGGATCCCCGCCTCGTCGTCGGGAAACGGCGCGGCGGTCGTGCCCGACCAGAGCGGAGTGTGCGGCGGATGCAGCCGGAACCGGCGGGCGGCCTCCTCGATCGGCGCGAGATGGGGGCGCAGCATCGGCGTGTGGAAGCCCGACCGGAACGGCAGGACCTGGCTGAGGACGCCCTGGGCGCGTCGCGCCCGCACGAAGTCCTCCACCGCAGCCTGCGGACCGCACACCATCGACTGACCCGGCGCGTTGTCGTGGGACAGGACCAGACCGGCCCGGTCCCCGCCCTCGTCGCGCAGGGCGGCCAGGACGCTCTCGGCCGACGCGCCGACCGCGCCGAAGGCCAGACCGGGGACCGTGACCGAGTCCGGGTCGAAGGTGGTCATGAACGCGTCGACCTCGTCCCCGGAGTACAGTCCGGCCGCGGCCATCGCCGTCCACTCGCCCACGCTGTGCCCGGCGACCGCGTCCGGCACGATCCCGCTGCGGCGCAGCGCCGCGTCCAGGAGGCGTCCGACGGCGACCACGCCGAAGCCGTGCCGGCCCACGTCACCCGTGCGGGAGTCGTCGACCGGGACGGCGGGCAGCCCGAAGCGGGCGGCCACGTCGTCGACCTGCGGGGCGAAGTCGCCCTCCAGGCCGGGGAAGAGGAACGCCAGCCTGCCGTGGCCGGGGCCCAGCAGGGGGCCGGGCCGGAACCAGACGTCGCTGCGGCCGTTCCAGGGCCGCTCCCGGACGACCGCGCGGCGGGCCAGGGCGAGCCGCTTGGCGGTCGGGTCGACGACGCCGAGGCGGGCGGGCCCCGCCTCCGGGTGCGGACGGTCCGGGTCGAGACCGGCGGCCCGCACGGCGGCGTCGTCGGCGTCGAGGAGGGCGGCCAGGCGGGCCGGGGAGCCGGCGGCGAGCAGCAGCACCTGCTCGGGCTCGGTGATCTGCAGGACCGGGCGGGCCGGGGCGCCCGCGCGGCTCGCGCGGGAGCCCACCGCCTCCTCCAGCACCACGTGCGCGTTGATCCCGCCGAACCCGAACGCGTTCACGGCGGCGCGGCGCACGGGCCGGCGCTCGGTGGTCTCCCAGTCGGCCGCCTTCTCCAGAGTGCGGAACCGGGTGCGGGCCAGGGCGGGGTGCGGGTCGTCGCAGTGCAGGGTCGGAAGGAGCGTGCCGTGGTGGACGGCGAGCGCGGCCTTGACCAGACCGGCGACCCCGGCGGCCGGCATGGCGTGCCCGATCATCGACTTGACCGACCCCAGCACGGCCGCGCCGTCACCGGGGCCGAACACCTCGGCCAGCGTGGTCAGTTCGGCTCCGTCGCCGGCCGGGGTCGCGGTGCCGTGCGCCTCCAGCAGGCCGATCGAGTCCGGTTCGGCGGGGTCGAGCCCGGCCGCCCGCCACGCCTGCCGCACCGCCTGCGCCTGGCCGCCCGGATCGGGGTTCACGAGTCCGGCCGCCCGGCCGTCGCTGGCCACTCCGGTGCCCCGGATCACGGCGTAGATCCGGTCGCCCGCGCGCTCGGCGTCGGCCAGCCTCTTGAGGACGACGACGCCCGTCCCCTCGCCGATCAGGATGCCGTCGGCGTCCCGGTGGAAGGGGCGGATGCGCTGGCTGGGGGAGAGGGCGCGCAGCTGGGAGAAGACGCTCCACAGCGTGATGTCGTGGCAGTGGTGGACGCCCCCCGCGAGCATCATGTCGCAGCGCCCGGAGGCGAGTTCGCCCACCGCCTGGTCCACGGCGACCAGCGACGAGGCGCAGGCGGCGTCCACCGTGTACGCGGGCCCGCGCAGGTCGAGCCGGTTGGCGACCCGGGAGGCGGCGAGGTTGGGCACCAGGCCGATCGCCGACTCGGGGCTGTCCGGACCGAGCCGTTCGGTGAACGCCGTGCGCACCCGGTCGAGTTGGTCGCCCGTCAGGTCGGGCAGCAACTCGCCGAGGGTGCGCACCAGTTGACCGGCGGTCCGGACCCGCTGATCGAGCCGGACGAGGCCGGGCGTGAGATAGCCGCCCCGGCCCAGGACGACGCCGACCCGCCCCCGGTCGGGGAGGCGGTCCGCGCCGCCCGCGTCGTCGAGGGCCGCGGAGGCCACGTGCAGGGCGATCAGCTGGTCGGGCTCGGTGCCGGCCACCGAGTTCGGCATGATCCCGAACCGGGTGACCTCCACCTGCGCGAGCCCGTCCACGAACCCGCCCCGGCGGGCGTAGACCCGGTCCGCGGCGGCCGGGCCGGACGCGGTGCCCGGCCGGTAGAACTCGGCGTCCCAGCGCCCGTCGGGCGCCTCGCCGATCGCGTCCACGCCGTCGCGCAGGTTGCGCCAGTAGGCGTCCAGGTCCGGGGCGCCCGGCAGCAGCACCGCCATCCCGACGATGGCGACCGGCACTTGACGTGCCGTCGTGTTCTCGGTGCCGTCCTGGTGTCGGGGTGATCGCACCGCGCCCGTCACCAGCCCGAGGCGGTGTAGACGACGGCGGTGGCGGACTCCTCGCCCCAGGCGAGTTCCCGCAGCAGCGCGGCCGTCCCCTCCTCGGGGTCGATCAGCCGGATGCCGCGCCGGGCGTACTCGCGGGCGAGTTCCGCCCCGACCATGCCCGCGTGCTCGGCCGAGGGCGCCCAGGGACCCCAGTGCACGGTCACCGCACGCCGGCCCGTGCGGGCGGCGAAGGCCGCGCCGAGGGTCTCCAGGGCGTCGTTGGCGGCCGCGTAGTCGACCTGGCCCCGGTTGCCGACGACGGCCGAGACCGAACCGAACAGCACGGTGAACGCGGGCGGCGTCGGCAGCTCCTCCAACGCGGTGAGCAGGGCGTGGGCCCCCGTCGCCTTCGTGCCGTACACCCGCCCGAACGACTCCGCGCTCTTCTCGGCGATGAGCCGGTCCTCGATCACGCCGGCCGCGTGCACCACGCCGTCGAGCCGCCCGTGCTCGGCATGGATCTCCTTGACCGCCTGAAGCACCGCGTCCGGCTCGCGGAAGTCGACCGAGCGGTAGCGGGCCCGGCTGCCGAGCGCGGTGAGCTCGGCGAGGGTGGCCGCGATCTCCCGCTGGGCCAGCAGCAGTTCGGCGGCGCGGTTGATCTCGGCCGGCCGCAGACCGCCGCGGGCGGCGAGCGCGGCCCGCAGCGCGGCCGGGGTGCGGGCGGACACGGTGTCCGCCGCCTCCGGACCGTCCGGGGCCGGGGTGCGGCCGAGCAGTTCCAGACGGCAGCGGGCGGCGCGGGCGAGCGCGGCGGCGAACTGCGCGGTGATGCCGCGTGCCCCGCCCGCGAGCAGCACCACCGAGTCCCGGTCCAGGCCGAGCGCGGCCGCCTCCGCGGCGCCCTCCCCGGCCGGTCCCGCCCCGGTGTCGCCGAGTGTGCCGAGCGGCGCCGCGACCAGTTCGAACCCGTGCCGGCCGGCCGCCGTCCGCAGCACGACGGGCGTCCGGTCCGGCGCCACGGCCTCGGCGACCACGGCGTCCGCGACGGCGGACGGCGAGGCGTCGGCGAGTTCGACGACCCGGGCCACCGTCTGCGGATACTCGTGCGCCACCGTCCGGAACAGTCCGCGCAGACCCGCGGTGCGGGGGTCGGGCGCTTCGCCGTCGGCGCGCCTGACGGCCAGCAGCGAGCGCGGGCCGTGCGCCAGGGCGGCCTTCAGCACGGGGAACGCGTCGGGCAGCACGGGGGCGTCGTCGGCGGCGTCCGCGAGGGCCCCGAGCCACAGCACGCCGTCCACCGGCCCGTCCGACTCCGTCAGGACGTGATCACGGGCGCGTACGGCGACGTCGGCGCCGTGGGACGCCAGCCGGGCGGCGGTCTCGGGAGCGTCGCCGAGGACGATCCAGCGGGCGCCGGCGAGCGCGGCCGACGGGTCGAGGGGGGCGCCGGGCCGCTCGTCGAGGAGGACGGGGCGCAGGAGGCGCCGTCCGGGGGCCTCGCCGGTGACGGCGTCCGGCCCCGGGCCGGGCTCCGGGACCGGGGGCGCGGGCGGTTCCGTCGGGGCGGCGGCCTGCTCGGCGGGTCCGCCCAGCCGGGCGGTCAGCCAGTCGGTCACCGCGGCTGCCGTCCGCGCCTTCGCCAGCTCCTCCAGCGCGTCGTCGTCCAGGGCCGCGAGGTCGGCGTCCGCCCCCGCGCCCAGGCGGCGGGCCAGTTCCCCGGCGATCTCGGCCCGCTTGATGGAGTCGATGCTGAGATCCGCCTCCAGATCGAGGTCGGGCTCGATCATGTCGACGGGGTAGCCGGTGCGCTCGCTGATGATCTCCAGGACGACCTGCTGGACGTCGACCGCCCCCGAGGGCTCCACGGCGGGTTCCACGGCGTCGGGTCCCCCTGCGGGGGCCGCCGGGGCCGCCGCCTGGGCCGAGGCCGTCGACTCCGTTGATCCGGCGGGGAGTTGACGGACTTCCTGGATCAGCTGGGGGGCCGGGGGCGGGGCGAGCCGCGCGCCCGGGTCGGCGCCGAAGTAGGTGAGCAGGACGTCCCGTTGGGCGGCGATCATCTCCCGGCTGGTGCGCAGGAATTCGGAGATGAGCGCGTCCCGGTCGGACGGGACGCCGTGCGGGGGGTTCGTGGTCACAGCCGTCGCTGTCCTCTCGGTGGGTTCCACGACACGTCGGGCCGGTGCGAGCGCACCGGGGAGGAGGGCGCCGTCGGCGGTGCGCACCAGCTGGCCGTCGACCGTCCAGCCGGGCCGTCGCGGCGCCGGCGCGCGGAGCGCGTCCACCGCTTCGCGCCCGCGCAGCAGCCACCCGGCGCGCACCGGCAGCCCCGCGACGGCGAGTTCGGCCAGGGCGTCGAGCCAGCCGCGCAGACCGCTGTCGGGCCGGGGCTCGCAGGCCACCGCGCGGTGCGGGCGGTCGCCGAGTATCTGGCCCGTCAGCCGGGTCAGCACCGAGCCCGGGCCGGCCTCGACGAAGACGCGCGCCCCGGCGTCGTACATGGCCTCGATCTGCTCCACGAAGGCGACCGGGGCGCCGATCTGGGCGGCCAGCCCGGCCCGTACCGCGTCGCCGTCGGCGGGGTAGGGGGCGGCCGTGCGGTTGGACCACACCGGGAACTCGGGCGCGTGCACCGGCCGCGCCGCGAGCGCCTCGGCGAACTCGTCCGCGGCGCCGGCGACCAGGGGGCTGTGGAACGCGCACGCGACGGGGATGCGCTGGGCGCCGTGGCCCGCCGCCCGCAGCAGCCGGACGGCCTCGGCGACGGCGTCCGTGGGACCGGAGATCACCGTCTGCCCCGGCGCGTTGCGATTGGCGACGACGACGCTGTCCGGAGCGCCCGACGCCCGGAGCGCGCGCGCCACCTCCTCGGCTCCGGCCGACACCGCGGCCATGGTCCCGGGGTCGGCCCCGCCGCTCCCGTCGCCCCGGGCGGCCCCGGCGGACTCCGCCGCCCGCAGGATCGCCGCCGCCCGCTCCGCGCTCAGTTCCAGCAGCGTCTCGGGGGCGAGCGCGCCGGCCGCGCACAGGGCCACCAGCTCGCCGTAGCTGTGTCCCGCGGCCATGTCCGGCTGCACTCCGGCTGCGGTGAGCACGGCGTGCGCGGCGAGTCCCGCGACGCCGAGGGCGGGCTGCGCCACACGGGTGTCGGTCAGCGCGGCCCGCTGCCTCTCCCGCCCGGCGTCGTCGAAGGCGGCCGGCGGATACAGGGCGTCGGCGTGCGCGCGGCCGAGCTCCAGATAGGGGCGTAGCTCGGGGAAGGCGACGAACAGGTCGGCGAGCATGCCGGTGCGCTGGCTGCCCTGACCGGGGAAGAGAAAGGCGACCTTGGCGTCGTGCGCACCGCCGCCGTCGCCCGCGCCGCCGGGACCGGCCCGGTGGATCCCGCGCACCGGACCGCGTCCGGCGGTCCCGGTGTGCTCGGCGTGTCCGGCGGGATCGGCCAGGGCCTGGAGCAGCTTGTCCACCAGGTCGTCCACGTCCGTCGCCACGAGAGCGACCCGGGCCGGGTCCGTGCTCGCGTCCGACCGCCGGGCCGCGCCCAGCGCGAGGTCCCGAAGCCGCCACGGGCGGCCCGGCGCCCGAGCGGCCTTCAGCAGTTCCTCCATCGCCCGGCGGGCCGAGGCCTCGTCCCGCCCGCGGAAGACGAACAGCTCGGCCGGCCAGACGTCGAGTCCTCGCACCGGCGGCACGCCGTCCGCGTAAGCGGCCAGCACCACGTGGAAGTTGGTGCCGCCGAACCCGAACGCGCTGACGCCGGCGATCCGTTCGCGCGCGGGCGCCGCCCAGGGGCGGGCCTCGGCGTGGAAGGCGAAGGGGCTGGTGTCCGCCTCCCAGGCCGGGTTGGGCGACTCGACGTGCAGGGTGGGCGGCCGGACTCCGGTGTGCAGGGCCAGCAGCGTCTTGATGAGCCCGGCGAGACCCGCGGCGCACTTGGTGTGCCCGATCTGCGACTTCACGGAACCGAGCGCACAGCCGCCCGGCCCGGCCCCGGCCTCGGTGAACACCTCGCTGAGGATGCGCAGTTCGGTGCGGTCGCCGACCACCGTCCCGGTGCCGTGCGCCTCGACCAGCCCGACGTCGGCCGGGGAGACGCCCGCGTTGCGGTAGGCGCGCTCCAGGGCCGCGCGCTGGCCCTCGGGCCTGGGCGCGGTCAGTCCGAGGGAGCGGCCGTCGCTGGAGGCGCCCAGGCCCTTGATGACGCCGTAGACACGGTCGCCGTCGCGCTCGGCGTCCGCGAGCCGCTTCAGCACGACGCAGGCGACGCCCTCGCCGAGCGCGATGCCGTCCGCCGAGCCGTCGAAGGCGCGGGAGCGGCCGGTCGGGGACAGCGCGTGCACCGAGGAGAACAGGACGTAGTCGTTGATGCCGTTGTGCAGGTCGGCGCCGCCGCACAGGACCACGTCGGAGGTGCCGCCGACCAGTTCCTTGCAGGCGACGTCCACCGCGGCCAGCGACGAGGCGCAGGCCGCGTCGACGGTGTAGTTGGCGCCGCCGAGGTCGAGCCGGTTGGCGATCCGGCCCGAGATGACGTTCGCGAGCATGCCGGGGAAGGAGTCCTCGGTGAGCCGCGGGAGCTGGCCGTCCAGCCCCTCCGGGACGCGGCCGTAGTAGGAGGGCAGGACCGCACGCAGGGTGGCCGCGTTCGACAGGTCGCTGCCCGCCTCCGCGCCGAACACCACGGAGGTGCGGGAGCGGTCGAACTCCCGCCCCCCGTCGCCGTATCCGGCGTCCTCCAGGGCGCGCCGGGCGGCCTCCAGGGACAGCAGCTGCACCGGTTCGACGTGGCCGAGCGAGGCCGGCGGGATGCCGTAGCGCAGCGGGTCGAAGGGGATGCGGGGAAGGAACCCGCCCCACTTGGAGGTGGTGGACCCGCCGTGGTGGACGGCCGGGTCCCAGCGCTCGGCCGGGACCTCGCCCACCGCGTCCACGCCGCCGACGACGTTCGCCCAGAAGGCGGGCAGATCGGGGGCCTGCGGGAACATGCACGCCATGCCGACGACGGCGACGTCGAGCGGGGCCGGGGCGACCGGCTCCGCGGGCTCCCTCACCGGGGCGGTCTGCGCCGCTCGTCGGGCGAGATGCTCGACGGCGCCCGTGGTCACGGACTCGTGCAGGTCCGCGAGGGTGGTGGCGGCCGAGCGCAGCACGGCCACCTCGCCGGCCATGAACATCCCCTCGGCGAGCTGCCGTGCCTCGTCGACAGGTATGAGGACGCCGTCGCCGTCGCCGTCCCGGGTCACGCCCTTGCTGGCCAGGCGCAGCCGGCCGACGTTGAGCCGCTCCAGCTCCTCCCAGATCCGCCGCTCCGGCACGCCCTCGGCGCGCAGCCGGGCCTCCTGGTCGCGGAAACCCGCGGCGAACGGGCTGGGCACGCACCGGGTCGCGTGCCCCGGCGCCGACTCCAGCAGTGTGGTGGCCTGGGCGTCCATGACCTGTCGCCGGAACAGCGGCCGGATCGCCCCGCAGGCCACGGCCTCGTCGGTGAACAGGTACGCGGTGCCCATCAGCAGACCGACGGCCGCTCCGCGCGCGGTCAGCGGCGCGGCGAGCGCGGCGACCATCGCCGCCGACCGCTCGTCGTGCACTCCGCCGGCGAAGAACACCTCGACGTCGTCGGCCGCTCGGCCCTCGAAGAAGTCCTCCAGGACGCCGAGTTGGGCCTCCCAGAGCGCGAAGCTGCCGCGCGGTCCGACGTGCCCGCCGCACTCCGAGCCCTCGAACACGAACCGGCGTGCCCCGGCGTCGAGGAACTGTCGCAGCAACCCCGGGGAGGGCACGTGCAAAAAGGTGCGGATGCCGTCCTGTTCCAGTGCCCGCGCCTGGGACGGCCGTCCGCCCGCGATGATCGCGTGCGTCGGCCGCATCTGCCGTACGGCCTCCAGCTGGGCCGCGCGCACGTCCTCCGGCGCGAAGCCGAGGACGCCCACGCCCCACGGCCGGCCGGCGGCCGCGTCCCGCGTCCCGGCCAGCATGGTCCGGGTGCGCGCGCCGTTCGCCAGCGCCAGGGCGAGGAAGGGCAGCGCCCCGTCCGCCGCCACCGCCGCGGCGAACGCGGCGCTGTCGCTCACCCTGGTCATCGGCCCCTGGGCGACGGGGAGCCGGGTGCCGAGCGCCAGGCTCATCGGCGAGCCGGGCCTCAGCGCCCGTGCGGCCGAGTCGTCGTGGACGGCGTTCAGCACCGCGTCCCGCAGCGCGCGAACCGTGCGCCGTACGTCGCCCCAGCGCGTCGCGAACCGGGCGGCGAGGAAGCCGTCCTGGCCCACCGGGAGCACCTGGGTGCGCGGGTCCCGCGCGCCGAGCATCGCCGCCACCTCCCGCGGCCCGGCGTCCTCGGCGAGCGCCGGGGCGTCCGGGCCCCGCCGCAGCAGGACACGGTGACCGGCCAGCACGACGGTCTCCGAGCCGTCGAGGGTGCGCAGCGCGGCGGCGGCCGGTTCGGGCAGCGCCGACTCGGCGAGCAACGCGAGCTGGGCGTCCAGGACGACCCCGGCCGCGCCGCCGGCCACCGCTGCGGCGGCCGTGCGGGGGCCGATGCCGCCGCAGGCCCACACCGGCGTCGTCAGCTCGGGCGCGGCGAGGAGCTGCTGGAGCAGGACGAAGGTGTTCAGCGCGCCGATGCGGCCGCCGCACTCGGCGCCGCGGGCGATCAGGCCGTGCGCTCCGGCGCGTGACGCTTCCCGCGCGCCCGCCAGGTCGGTGACCTCGACCAGCACCCGGAAGCGGGCCGCGAGCTCGGGGATCCGCCAGACGGCTCCGGCCGTGCCGGCTGCTCCGGTCGCCGCGTCGACGGCGAGGACCACGGTGTGGGGACCGTCCGGATCCAGGTCGGCGGGGGTGAGCCGGCAGTGCGCGTCGACGCGGACGCCGAACCCGCCCGGCGAGGCGTGCCGCAGCCGCGAGAGGGCCTCGCGCGATCTTCGGTCGCCGGGGCCGAGGTCCAGCACGCCGAGACCGCCGGCCCGTGCGACCGCCAGGGCGAGCCCGGCGTCGGGCTCGCCGAACGGAGTGATGCCGATGATCATGTCCTCGGAACGCACAGCGGACGTCATGATTCTCCGAATCAAGGGTGAGACTGCACGGTGGGGGTTCGGGACAGCAATGGCGGCTCACCGGATTCCGGCGGGGAGAGGTCCACCGCGGAACGCCGTTCTGTAGCGCGTGCTCGAAACGCGTTGAAAGGTAGTGGCCTTGTTACTCACTGGTCAACGTTCGAACGATCGGCCGGTGACCAGCCGTATCGATTCGGTCAGTCGCGTGCGGAGGGTCAGGGGGGAGGAAAACGGATCAATTCCGGTTCCCCGAGGTCGCGTTCACCTCCGACTCACCTCCCGGAAACGTGAATGACCGTCAGAAATGCGTTCCTTTGGACCGCATGTCCCCGAACGAACGCCTGTTCCCGGCGTCGATCCCGTGGCCGGGAAAATTCTGTGTGTCGTCCCCGGAGTGACCGGAAGGGCCCCTGCTCGCTCCGGCGTGCGCCGCTCACCCACCGGGACGGGTCTTGACGGGGGCCGGGCGGCCGCCAAGACTGCGATGACTGCGCGGTCAGGCCGGTCCTCGGGAGGTCGTCGACCGGTTTGACCGCGCGGCCGCGGGCGGCACTCCTCCGTACGGGTTCTGTCCGGTCCCGGGGCGCCGGTGTCCGAGTGTCAGCGCCCGGACCGTTGTGACGATCAGCCCATAGTGCGCGTATGACGCGTACTCGTACGGCGCTGCTGTGCGCCGCCGCTCTCCTCGCCTCGACCCTCCAGACGGCGGTCGCGGCCGCCGGCCCCGACCACCGCGACCCGGCCTGCGCCGCCACCCGCAGCCCCGACGCCCAGGCGCGCAAGGTCCTCGGCATCGTCCGCCGGGCCAAGAAGGAGCTGGACCTCAAGGCCGCCCTCGTCAAGGTCACGGTGGGCGGCCGCGAGCTCGTGACGGGAGCCGTCGGCGAGTCCATGACGGACGTCCCCGCGACCCCCGCCATGCACTTCCGGACCGGCTCGGTCGGCATCGCCTTCATGGGCACCGTGCTGCTCCAGCTCGTCGAGGAGCGCAAGGTCGACCTCGACGCCCCGGTCTCGCGCTGGCTGCCCGACCTGCCGCACGGCGACGAGATCACCCTGCGCATGCTCGGCGACTCCACCTCGGGCCTGCACGACTACGTCACGGACCCGGTCTTCCTGAAGAAGCTGTACGCGGACCCGTGGCAGCACTGGACCCCGAAGGAGCTCGTCGGAATCTCCCTCAGCCACCCCCTCTGGTACAAGCCGGGGACGAACTGGAGCTACTCGCACGCCAACTTCGTCCTGCTCGGCCGTGTCCTGGAGAAGATCTCCGGGACACCGCTCGCGCACCTCCTGCGGCAGCGCGTCCTGCGCCCCCTCGATCTGCGCAACACCCGCAGCAACGACACCGCGGAGATCCCGCAGCCGGTGCTGCACGCCTACGACGAGGAACGCGGCACCTACGAGGAGTCCACGTACTTCAATCCCTCCTGGACCACCGCCCCGGGGGCCGTCATCACCCAGGACATCTGCGACCTGGCCCGTTCCGGCCAGGGCATCGGCTCGGGTGAACTGCTCTCGAAGAGCTCCTTCCGCACCCAGCTGAACCCGGGAACGGTCGGTCTCGGCCACGCCACCGCCACCTGTCCCGCGTCCGTGTGCCTGCCCATGACGCAGAACTTCCACTTCGGCGTGGGCGTCCTCGTCAAGAACGGCTGGGTGCTGCAGAACCCGTCCTTCTTCGGCTACGCGGCCGTGATGGCGTACGAGCCGCACAAGAAGCTGTCCATCGCCGTGTCCACGACGGTGGGCCCGAACGCGCCCGGCGGCAACACCTCGCAGGTGATCACCGAGCGGATCGCCAAGCTGCTGGACCCGCAGCACCCCCTCGTCGGCTGACCGCGGCCGCTCGGTCGGCGCCCGGCGCGCACCCCGTCCAGGGCGATGGCCAGGACGCGGTCGCGCCGGGCGTCGTGCGTGAAAGAGGTCGCCGTGACCCCGGCGACCAGGCGCAGCGGATCGCCGAAGTCCATGTCGTGACTCCGGCAACTCCTCTGCAGGCAGCCACAGTTCGAGGATCGTGCGGCCGCCCGCCTACCGCTGCTCGTACCGTGCGACGACCTCGGTGAGGTACCCGCGCAGCATCGCTTTGGCCTCGTCGAGGAGGTCGTCGTCGCCCTGCGGGGTGCGGCGGAAAGCCTCCTGGGCGAGTGCGTCGGCGGCGAGGATCGCGGCATGGCAGGCCCTCGCGAGCCGCTCGTCGTCGCGGGCCACGCCCAGGGCGAGCAGCACCCGCCGGACGCCGTCGGCCATCCGTCGCTTGTGCTCGCGGTCCGCGGCCCGGGTCCGCTCGGTCAGTCCGCTGCCGAACCACAGGGCTCGAAAGCCGTGTTCGGCACGGTAGACGCCGGCACAGGTGTCGACGAGGACGCCCACCGGATCGTCCCACCGCTCGTCGGCCGCGGCCCGGGTCAGGTCGTCCATGACGCCTTCGAGGCGGGCGAAGTATCCCGAGGCCAGGGCGTCGATGATCGCGCCCCGGTCGGGGAGGTACTGGTACAGGGACCCGACCGACACCTTCGCCTCGGCCGCGACCCGTGTCGTGGTGAGCGCCTCCACGCCCTCGTCGACCAGGATGCGCTCGGCCGCCCGGAGCAGCAGGGCCAGCCGCGCCTTGCTGCGGGCCTGCCGGGGGGTGCGGCGCAGGGGGGCGCCGCCGTCGGGACCCGTGGTCGGCTGGACCAAGGGACTGCCTCCAAACCTGAACGTGACTTTGTTTCATGTTTACGCTACCTTCGCGCCCATGACCGCCTCAAGCTCGACGCTGAGTCAGGAGCGGGCCGCCGTGGCGGACGCCTGCCGGCGTCTGGGGGCCGAAGGCCTCCTCATCGGCACGGCCGGGAACGTGAGCGTACGCGTCGACGACCGGGTCGCGATCACCGCGACCGGAGCGGTCCTCGCACGGCTCACCCCGGACCAGGTGACCGTCGTCGACCTCGACGGGAACGTCGTCTCCGGAGGTCTGCGGCCGACCTCGGAGCTGGAACTGCACCTCGGCGTCTACCGTCGCTACGGCGTCGGCGCGGTCGTCCACACCCATGCCCCGATGGCCACCGCCGTCTCCTGCGTGCTCGACGAACTCCCCTGCATCCACTACCAGTTGCTGGCGCTCGGCGGCACGGTGCGCGTCGCGCCGTACGCCACCTTCGGCACCCCCGAGCTGGCCGGGTCGGTGCTCGCCGCGCTCGACGGCCGCAGCGCCGCCCTGATGGCCAACCACGGCGCGGTCACCCACGGCGCGACCCTCGACGGCGCCGTCGAGAACGCGCTGCTCCTCGAATGGGCCTGTGGCGTCTACCGCGACGCGGCCGCCATGGGCCGGCCGCGCGTCCTCGACGAACAGCAGCGACTCGCCGTCATCGAGGCCGCCGTGGCCCGCGGGTACGGCGTCACCCACCCCGTTCCGCCCGCACCGCCCGCACCACTCGCACAGCAGCAGGAGCCGACGAAGGGGGAGAGCCGATGAAGGTCTTCACGATGGGCGTGCACGTGCTGGACGTACTGGTGCGGCCGGTGCAGGAGATACCCGAGGGCCAGGGGGCGACGCTGGTCGAGGACATCCGGATGACCGCCGCCGGGACCGCCGGCGGCACGGCCCTCACCCTCGCCAAGCTGGGCGCCCGGGTGCGCAGCGCGGGCGCCGTCGGATCGGACCCGACCGGGGACATGCTGGTGCGGTTGCTCGAACAGGCGGGCGTCGAAACCGAGTTCCTCGTGCGCCGCACCGACACCGCCACCTCCGCGAGCGTCCTGCCGATCCGGCCCAACGGCGACCGGCCCTCGCTGCACCTGCTCGGCGCCAACATCACCTACGGCCTCGACGACGTCCCCTGGGACGCCCTCGCCGAGGCCACCCATCTGCACCTCGGCGGACCGGAGTTGATCGGCGTCGACGTCGCCGCCCGCATCCTGTCCTTCGCCAAGGAGCACGGGGTGGTCACCTCCGTGGACCTGCTCGCCCCCGGCGTCCTCGGCGGCTTCGAGCAGATCGAGGCGGCCCTGCCCCACATCGACCATCTGCTGCCCAACGAGGACCAGGTCCTCGGCTTCACCGGCGAGAGCGACCTGCTGACGGCGGCGCGCAAGCTCCTCGCCGCGGGTGCGGGCGTCGTCGCCGTCACCCGCGGCGGGGACGGGGCGCTCGTGGTCACCGCGGACGGCGCGGAACCGGTGCCCGCCTTCGTCGTGGACGTCGTCGACACCACCGGTTGCGGCGACGCCTTCTCGGCGGGCTATCTGCGGGGCGTGAGCCTCGGCCGGACGCCGGGCGACGCCGCGGTCCTCGGCAGCGCCGCCGCCGCGCTCGTCGCGCAGGGGCTCGGCAGCGACCACGGCGACTTCGACCTCGCGGCCGCCGACGAGTTCGCGGCGGCCCACAGGCCCCGCCAGTGAGCCGACGTCCCCTGTCGAGGGGCGGCCCGCCGCAGACTCGCGACAGACCGTCGACGCCCTGAGGCGGGCCGCCTTCGGCCTGGTGCGGGGCGCCGTCGGCCTGGTGCGGGGCACCTTCGGCCTGGGGTGGGCCGCCTTCGGCCTGGGCGGGTGGTCGGCGGCCTGGGGTTGGGCGCCTCCTTCGGCCGGGCGACGCACCGGCCCTCCGCTCGCCCCGGCGCGCACGCGCGGAGCGTGGTCTGCCCCTCGTCTGCCCGTACTCACCTGGTGGACGCCCCCTTGACGGGCGCGGGGCGCGGATCGACACTCGATCCGGGAATCCTAGTGAACGGGTAGGGAAGCGCATGGGGCGACTGGAGCCGGTCATCGGCCGAGCGAGCCGCACGGCGTGCTCGTCGCCCCTTCTCACCTCGCGCCGTCACATCGACCTGCAGCGCGTCTGCAGCGCGATCGGGTCCCAGGACTGAGCCGGGCCTCCTCCCCGCGCCCAGCCGTGACCGCGCTGTACCGCGGGCACGGGCGATCCCGGCGCGCGTGACCAGGTCCGCCCCTTCGACGTCGCATCCGCCGCGCGCACAGGTTTCCTCAGCGCGCCCCGCCCAGGGGAGAGTCATGTCCGTCACACCCGTGGCCGCCGCCCATCCGTCCGCCCGTCCCGCTCCCGCCTTCCGGGGCCGGATCGGCCGGGACGCGCGCAGCGGCCACTACGCCGTGCCGCGCCGCTACCGCCTGCACCTGGCGGCGGCCGACCCCGACTGTCTGCGCATCGCCGTCACCCACAGCCTGCTCGGCCTGGACGCGGTCTGCCCGGTCACCTTCCTGCCGGCCGTCCCCGACTGCCCCGACGGCGGTCACTCCGCACTGCGCCCTCTGTACGACGCCAGCGCGCACCGCTACACCGGCCCCGCCCTCGCCCCGGTGCTCAGCGACGACTGGTCGGGGCGCATCGTCAGCAGCCACGGGCCCGACATCGCCCGCGACCTCGCCCGGAGGTTCGGCGGCGGCCGGCCCGCGCTGTACCCGTGCGGCGCGGAGTCGCAGATCGAGGCCGTCGAGCGGATGTGCGCGCAGGGCATCGAGGCGGCCGCCCAGCGGGCCGGAGCGGCCGACGTCGAGGAGGCCGGGCGCGCAGCAGCCCTCGACACGCTGCTCGCCACGCTCGGCGTGCTGGAGCGAGGGCTGGGCGCCCACCTCAACCTGATCAGCGATCAGATCACGGCGGCAGACGTCGAGTTGTGGGTCGCGCTGGTCCAACTCGACACCGTCCACCGCTATCACCTCGACGCGGACGCCGTGCACCGCATCGCCGACCACCCCGCCCTGTGGGCCTACGCCCGCCGGCTGGCCGCCCACCCCGCCTTCGGCGCACACCTCGACCTGGACGCCATCGCCCGCCGTCACCACGCCCGTTGTCAGGGCCTGGAGGCCGCCGGCGCGGCTGTCCAGATCCTGGACTGGGCCGCCCACTCGGCGGACGGTGCATAGGGCCTGCCGTTTGGATCACCCCGCAGACGCGGGGACCGGCACGCACGTCTGCGGCGTTGTCGCCGGTTGCCGACGCTCCGCGTCGACGCCCTCCTCCGCCGTGCAGCTGCACGCGCCAGCCCCCGCTCACCGGCATCGACAGGCCCCGCCGATGCCCTGCGACCTGATCCGAAAGACAGACCCTGGCCCCGACCGCAGACCGACCGGCCCTGAGACGCCCCGGCCCGACCGGACCGGTTCGCCCCGGCCGGCGTGCACCGGCGGGTTCGGCAGGAAACCGGTGCGGCCGGGGCCGTCGCCGCGGGGTCTGAAGGACACTGTCCCCCGAAGGCGACGGCCCCGGCGCTTCCCCCGGCGCCGGACCGTGGTCTGCACCCGGCCGTACGGCTCACCAGCACATGACCGCCGTCTCGCCCGAACCCCAGCCGCAGTACTGGCGTACGCGGACGAAGTAGCGGCGGCCGCGGACGAGCCGGGCCCTGATCGTCGCGTTGTGCGGGGCGCCCCCGTCGTCCTGGCCGGCGACGAAGCGGGGTGCGCCGTCCCGCTCCTCGAACACCACGGCCACCGAGTCGCTCTCGCCGAAGACGCCGAAGGCGTACTCCCGTGTCTCACGCGGTTCGACGGTGAAGTCGGCCTGTTCGCCCGGCCCGAGCGTCAGCCGCGCCGAACGGAACGGCACCAGGGCGGGCGGCCGCGACGCCTGTGGGGGCGGGTACCAGCCGAGCGCGAACTCCTTGTCCAGCGGCGACAGCGTCCCGGGCGGATGCACACCCCCGCGGAACTGCTCCGGTTCGAGGATCAGCCCCGCCGCGAACGGATACTGCATCACGGACTGCGCGTCCCACACCGGGCCGTTGGCCTCGGCCGGATCCAGCTTGCGCAGGACGTTGAAGCGGATCCGGTCCCGGCTCCAGTGGTGGGGCGGGCCCGACAGTTCGGCGTACACCGCCTCGTCGTCGAAGTGGAGGCCCGCGAAGGGACTCTGGTGCTCGTGCTGCATGCCGAGGGCGTGCCCGATCTCGTGCAGGGCGATCGCGCGTTCCCCGGGCGCGGTCAGGTCCCAGCCGAGATTCATGGTGCGCTGGTTGAGACCGGCCGACAGCGCGTCGCGGCCCACCGCCGACCAGGAGCCGTCGCCCGCCTGGAAACCGATGCGCAGCTCCGCCTCGCAGCGGTCGGCGACCTCGGCGAACGTCACCCCGATCCCCAGGTCCCGCCACTCGCGAAAGCAGTCCCGCACGACCTCCCGCTGCTCCTCGCCGCCGACCCACGACACCCACCGGGTCCCCCCGGACCCCGGCAGCGCGATGACCGACCCGTCGTCCTCGCGGTCGAAGAAGCAGTAGTGCAGCACCGTGCCGTTGACCCACATCCGCCGCCCGCCCCTCAGCGCGCCCAGCCGTTCGACGGCCAGCCCCGGGGCGAACGCGGGGGCCGACTGCTGAGCGAGCGAGCAGTAGCGGGCGGTCATGGGTGTCAGGCTGCCGTGCGGACCCGGCCGGCCGCCTGAGTCGGGGGCTACTCAAGTCGCCCTGTATCAGGCGTGAGTACCCCGGCTCCCATAGACGTGACGAGCATCGAACCCCGGGCCGGGACCCTGCGACCGCCGTGGCCGTTCACGGGCCGCGACGAGGAGCTGGAGCTCGTCCGCCACTGCCTGGCGGCGGGCCGGCCCGGCATCGTGGTCACCGGACCGGCGGGCTGCGGTCGCAGCCGGCTGGCCCTGGAGGCGGTGGGCGGCGCCGAATGCGCCCGGGTGGCCGGCGCGCCCGGCCCCGCCGGAGTGCGCGACCTGCCCTTCGCCGCCTTCGCCCACCTGCTCCCCGAAGACGTCACCCTGCACCGCGCCGTCCGGCTCCTCTCCGCCGTGCGGCTCCTGGTGGTCGACGACGCCCACCTGCTGGACGACGCCTCCGCCGCCCTGCTCCACCAGCTGGCCGTGCAGGGGCGCACCCGGCTGCTGGTCCTCGTCACGGACGGAGCGCCCACGCCCGCGGCCGTGTCCCGGCTGTGGACCGGCGAACTGCTGCCCCGCCTCGCCCTGCGACCCCTGCCCCGGGAGGAGACCGCCCAGCTCCTCACGGGCGGCGCGGGCGGCCCCGTCGAGCCCCTCGCCGCCCACCGGCTGCACCGTCTGTGCCGGGGCGACCTGCGCCTGCTGCGGGACCTGCTGGACGCGGTCCGCGAGCGGCGGCTGCCGGGCCGGGACGCGAACGGCGACGCCTGGGAGTGGCGCGGCCCGCTTCCGCTGACGCCCGCCCTGCGGGAACGCGCGGCGGCCGTCCTCGCCCGTCCCTGCCCCGACGAACGCGACACCCTCGAACGCCTCGCCTTCGCCGAACCCCTGCCGCTGCCGACGGACTCCCTCGACCTGCGGATCCTCGAACGCCTGGAGGCGGACGGCCTCCTCGACGTCGTCGACGGCACCGCCGTCCGTCTGGCGCACCCGCTGCACGGTCCCGCTCTGCGGGCCGCGGCCGGCCCGCTGCGCGCGAGGAGGCTCTCCGGCGCCCGGCCGCCCACCGCCCCCGCCCTCGCGGCCGAGGCGGCCGGGCTGGCCCGCCGCATCGACCGGGTCGACGTGCGCGCGACGCCCACGCCCGTGGGGGAGTGGCTCCTCGCGGAGGGGGAGCCGGTTCCGCCGTGGTACGCCGCCGTCCGCGCGCGCTTCTCACGGCTGCGGGGAGAACTGCGCGAGGCGGCGGCCTGGGCTCGGGAGGGCCTGGCCGCCGACCCGCACGACCCTGCCTGCCGTATCGAACGGGCCCTGGCGGCAGCCCAGTCGGGGGAGACGGGCGAACTGATCGATCCGCTCGCCGCCCACCCCGGCACGGCCCCCTGGCCTCCCGCGGCCCGCGGAGACCTCGGCACCGCCCAGAAAGCGCTGCCGCTGCCCGACGCCCCGACCGCGGCCGTTCCCGATGCCGGGCGGGCGGGTCCTCGGACTGTCCCGAAGGCGCTCGGGTCGCCGGACGCCCCGGCCGCCGCCGCTTCCGTTCCCGGGCGGGCGTGCCCGGACACCGTCTCCGAGGCGGTGGCGTCGGCCGGGGCACGGGCCGGCGCCGCTTCCGCGCGTGGGCACGCGAGCGCGGACACCGCCTCGAAGGCCCGGGAGCCGGTTCACCTTCACTTCACCACCCCTTCCCTGCCCTCGCGTCCGGGTCCCGGCACGGCTCCGCCCCGCGCCGTCCGTCCCGCCGCCGAGGGCGGTGGCCCGCATTCCGCCGGTACCTGCGCCCCGGACGACCCCTACACCGTCTACGACGCCGTGCGCCTCGGCGTGCCCGAGCGGGCCGCACGGGTCCTCCCGCCCGGCGGCGTGCTCGCCCGCCACGCCCATGCGCTCGCGCGGGCCGACGGGCCCGCCCTGGACGCGGTCGCCGCCGAGCTGGAGGAGCGCGGGCTGCTCCTCTTCGCGGCCGAGGCGCACGCGCAGGCCGCCCGCGTCCACCGGGACGCGGGCGCGGCACGCACCGCCCGCACCCGGGCCGCCGCCCTCGCCCGACGCTGCCAGGGGGCCCGCACCCCGGCGCTGGCGGGGCTGGTCCTGGGCGAACTCACCGCCCGTCAGCGGCAGATCGTCACCCTCGCCGCGGCAGGCCTCAGCAACCGGCAGATCGCCGAGCGCCTCACGCTGTCCGTGCGCACGGTCGGCAACCACCTCTACGGCGCCTACACCCGTCTCGGAGCCGGCGACCGCGGTTCCCTCCCGTGGCTGGTCGAGCTGCCGGACGGGCAACCGGCCTGAGCGGGCGGTCCGTTCAGGCCGCGCCGAACGCCGTGAACGCCCAGCCCGTGGCCTGGTGGACGGCGTCCCCCGGAAGCGCGGCCCGCGCGTCGCGCAGCGCCTCGGCCAGGGACAGGCCCGCGCTGACGCCCTTGTGCAGGGCCAGCATCAGCGGAACGACCGCGGCGTCGTTGACGGGCGCGCTGCTGGCCACCACGCCCGCCGTGCCCAGCGGCAGCAACGCCGTGACCAGGCCGAGGAGTTCGTCCGCGCCGACCGACGCGAGCCGGGCCGTGTCGCAGCTGGAGAGGATGATCCGGTACGGACTGCGGGCCAGCCGCTCGAAGTCGTGCACGATCAGCGGCCCGTCCGCCATGCGCAGCGACGAGAACATCGGGCTGTCCGCGCGGAACGCGCCGTGCGCGGCGATGTGCGCCAGCGCGGCCCCGTCCAGCTCCCGCAGCACGCGCGGGACACGGGCCTCCTCCTGCTCCAGCACGACGGGCCTGCCGTAGCGGCCGGCCACCTCCGGCACCTCCGCCCCGCCGGTGTCCAGCCCCGGTCCGCGCACCAGGACCTGGCGGCCGCCCGGCGGCGCCTCCGTGTCCCGCGCCCGCAGCCAGCCGCTCGCCGACGGCGACACGCTCAGCACCCGCTCGCGCAGCGACGGCAGCAGCGCCCACGGCACCCGGTGCAGCCGGGCCGGCGGCACCACCACGACGGGGCCGGAGCCCAGATGCGCGGCCGCCTCGCCCAGCAGCAGCTCCTCCAGCCGCCGGCCCGCCGCCTCCACGACCGGCAGCCGGCCCTCCGCGCCGGGATGCGCCAGCCGGCGCAGCCCCGCCTGGACGTGCTCGGCCTCCCTCTCCGCCTCGGCGAGCAGTCCGCCCGCGAACCGGCGCACCCGCCCGCCCCCGCACACCAGCACCTGGACCCGCCCGGCCAGCACCGCCAGTTCGACGAGGCGCCCCTCGCCGAGCCGCTCCAGCAGCCGGCCCGCGTCGAACCGGTCCCCGCCGAACCGTTCGCCGCCCCGGCCCGGGCCCCCGCGGCTGTGGAGGGTCCTGGAGCGGATCTCCCGTTCCAGACGCCGCTGTTCACGCTCCAGGGCGGGCACCGGCCGCCCTTCCATGCGGGCGGCCTCGGCGCGGGCGGCGATCACCCGGAAGGCGGTCAGCCCGCTCAGCAGCGCGGGATCGGTGGGCGGCCGGGTGGGCGGCGTGGACAGCGCCGTGGCCCGCCAGCGTTCGCTCCACGCCAGCAACCGCCGCGGCCCGCCCCGCTCCAGGCTCACCTCCTGTGCCAGCGCGGCGAGTTCGGCTCCCTGGGCGGTGGCCCGGGCGCGCAGCTCGGAGGCGCCCAGCGTCATGCGGTGGGCGTCGAGGACGTCGAGTCCGCGCCGGCAGGCCTCCAGCACGCCACGGTCCGAGCCCGTCGCCCGCGCCCACAGTGCCTGCGCCGCCCAGCCCGTCATCCGGGCCAGCGGCGGACCGCTGCGCCGGCTGCGCGCGGCGATCTGCAGATACCGTTCGGCGTCCGTGCTCCAGTTCAGGCCCAGCGCGATCCGGCCCGCCAGCAGCCAGGCCTCGGGCGCGGCCGGCGCCTGGAAGGCGGCCAGCCGCTCCGCCAGCCGTGCGGCGTCCGCGACCAGCCGGCCGGAGCCGCGGCCGGTGGCGACGCGCGCCTCGATCAGCACGAGCCGCGCGTGCGCCTCCCACCAGGTGCGCCGCTGGCCCGCGAAGAGCCGCTCGGCCACGGCGGCGCGCGCGATCGCCGTACCGGGGTCGCCCGCCAGCCGTGCCGCCTTCGCGGCGGCCAGCATCAGCTCCGCCTTGCGGGTGGACTGCCCGCCGATGCCGTCGAGGACGCCGATGGCCGCGTCCGCCTCGGCCAGCGCCTCGGGAGCCAGACCGGCCGCCATCAGGACCTCACAGCGCCGGATGTCGAGCATGAAGGTGGGCGTGCCGAGCTTGGCGTACCGCTCCTCCGCCTCGTCGAGGAGCCGCAGCGCGGCCGGGACGTCCCCGGAGCGGAACGCGGCCAGGCCCCGGCTCTCCACCGCGTCGGCCTTGTCGTGCTCCTGGCCGGTGGTGTCCCACAGCGCCTCGGCCGCGGTGAAGTCGGCCTCCGCGCGGTCCACCGCCCCGAGCGCGAGATGCACGGTGGCGCGCAGGGTGAGGGCGCGCGCCGTCCAGATGACGTCGTCCACCTGACGCAGTACGGGGATCGCCCGGCGCACGTCCTCCAGCGCCTCGCGGTGGTGGCCGAGCACCCACTGGGAGTAGGCCCGCCGGTAGAGCACCCGCGCGCGGGTGTGGCCGGAGCCGCGCTCGACGCCCCGCTCGAAAGCCTCCAGCCCCTCCCGGGTGCGGCCCGCGTGCACCAGCGCCACCCCCAGCGTGCCGAGGACGTCCGCCTCCCGCTCGGGCGAGTCCGCGCGCGCCGCGAGATCCCGGGCACGGCGCAGATGGTCCAGGGCGAGACGCATGTCGCCCCAGTCCCGGTGCCAGATGCCGATCACCTGGTGGGCGACCGAGGCGTGCAACGGCGTCGGATCGGTGCCCAGCACTCCTTCCGCCCGCGACAACGCGTCGCCCGGGGCGGCGAACACCATCGGCAGCAGTTCGAGAACCGAGTCGTTTCCCGCGGTCACTCCACGGATGGTAGTGCTCCGCTCTGCGGGCGACACCGGTTGGGAGCCGTATCCACCAGTAACAATCGGACGTCGCGTCAACGGTTTCGGTGAGACGAAGGGGCGCGAAGAGGCGGGAGGGGGCGGGAAGGGGCGTGCAGCGCAACCGCGACGCCCTCATCCGCCGTCGCACCACCTGTATCAGACGGCCGTCCAGCGGGTCTTGCTGACGACCACTGGCCGCAGGGGGAGGACACGCCATGGCACCACAGCGATTCCACGAGCAGTTCGACCAGATCCAACGTTCGCTGCCCGACGTCCCGTTGGCGATGGGACCGGACGACTCCGCCGAGTTCATCTACGAGAAGGGCGTCGTCCTCGCCCGCGACGGCGAGGAGGCCCAGGTAGTCGAGGACGCCGTCCGCTCGCACTTCACCGCGACCGAGGGCCTGGTCCCCGACCACGTGCGCCGCGCGGGACCGCACACCAACCGCTCGGGCATCACCCGCATCCGCGTCGGCGACCCGGGGGAGGGCGGCCGGGCCGGCGACCGCGCCGTGGCGGGGGCACTGCGCGCGCTGCGCGAGACGGAGGGGCGCACCGGCCGCCGACTGGTCAGCCGCAACCACGTGGTGTCCATCGCCGTCAACGCCTGCCCCGGCGACGAGCCGGTGCCCGTCGCGCGCGCCGAACAGCCCAACCCCGCCCCGGCGCGGACGGGCGGCGACCCCGGCGACCGCGTCGGCGTGCTCGTCATCGACACCGGCCTGACCCACGACTACCGCTCCTACCCGCTGCTGGCCCGCACCGAGGGCGACGTCCAGGTCAGGGAGACCGACGACGAGGGCGTCCTCCAGCAGTACGTCGGTCACGGCACGTTCATCGCGGGACTCGTCGCGGCCGTCGCGCCGCACACCGACGTCACCGTGCGCGGCACCCTCAACGACGCCGGCGCGATCCTGGAGTCCGAGTTCGGCGACCGGCTCTTCGACGCCGTCGAGGACGGCTGGCCCGACATCATCAGCCTCTCCGCCGGCACCTCCAACGGCCGGCTGGACGGCCTGCTCGGCGTGGCCGCGTTCATGGAGGAACTCCGCGTCCGCGACACCCTGTTGGTCGCCGCCGCCGGCAACAACGCCAGCGCCGCGCCCTTCTGGCCCGCGGCCTACGCCTCGTCGCCCGATCACGCCGACGCCGTGCTGTCGGTGGGCGCGCTGCGCGGGGACGGCGAGTTCGGCGCCTGTTTCAGCAACCACGGCTCCTGGGTGAAGGTGTTCGCGCCCGGCGAGCGGCTCGTCAGCGCCCTCACCGGCTTCGACACCCCCGTTCCCTACGTCTACCAGCACTCCACCTACGAGACCTGCCGCTACGGCTTCACCTACTCCTGCACCTGCCGGTCGCCGCGTCACACCGGGGTGTTGAGCGAGGCGCAGCAGACCCCGCCGGGCAAGCCCGACCAGGTGATGTTCGAGGGGCTGGCGTCCTGGAGCGGGACGTCCTTCGCGACTCCGGTGGCGGCCGGGCTCGTCGCCGCCCACATGACAGAGAACCGGGTGGGCGACCCACGTGCCGCCGCGCGCGAACTGCTCGCCGTCCACGCCGACTTCGCCGAGGTGCGGGGAGCGCATGTGCCGGCCCTGCTTCCGCCCACCTGGCGTCCGGTCCCGGTGGGCCCGTCGTGAGGCCCGCATGAGGTCCGGGACGAGCCCCGCCACGGCGTACGATGACAGGCCGTACACGAGGGGTGGGACCGTGGACCGTAGTGATGTCGGCGCGCTCGTCCGGTCCGCCGTCGACGGTGACACGGCGGCCTGGAAAGCGCTGGTGGACGGGTTGAGCCCGCTGGTGTGGTCGGTGGTGCGCGCACACCGGCTCTCGGACGCCGACGGGCACGAGGTGTACCAGACCGTCTGGTTCCGGTTCGCCCAGCACCTGGGGCGCATCCGCGAACCGCACAAGGCCGGCTCGTGGCTCGCGAGCACCGCGCGCAACGAGTGCCTGAAAGTGATCAAGGGCCTGAAGCGGTTGACGCCGACCGACGATCCCCAGCTGCTCGACCGGGCCAGCGAGGACCGCACGCCGGAGCAGTCGGTGCTGGACTCGGAGGAGGCGGCCGCGCAGAGCGAGCTCGTCCGCTTCCTCTGGCAGGAGTTCGAGGCGCTCGGCGACCGCTGCCGGCAGTTGCTGCGGGTGCTCATCGCCTCGCCGCCGCCCAGCTATCAGGAGGTGTCGGCCGCCCTGGGCATCGCCGTCGGCAGCATCGGACCGATGCGCCAGCGATGTCTGCGCCGGCTGCGCGCCCGACTCGACGCACGGGGAGCACTGTGACCGACATGAACGACATGAACGACATGAACGGGATCAACGGCGCGAACGGCGGGCACGACGGCGGTCAGGACGACGTCTTCGGTGAAGCGCCCTTCGTCGACGAGGAGTTGGATCACGACCGGCTGGAGGAGGAACTCCGCGAGGCCACCGCCATCCTGGACCCGGTACCGGCCGAGCTGCGGCGCATCGCCATCGAGGCCTACGCGTTGCACGACCTCGACGCGCGCATCGCCGAGCTGACGTTCGACTCGCTGGTGGACGCCATCCCGGTGCGGGGCGCGGTGGACGTGCCGCGGATGCTGACCTTCCACTCCGGCGGGCTGACGGTGGACGTCGAGGTGACCGGGGACGGTCTGCTGGGGCAGCTGCTGCCGCCTCAGTCGGCGGCGATCGAGGTGCTGCACGGTCCACGGGCGACCGCCGTGCTCACCGCCGACGACATGGGCCGCTTCTCCAGCACCGCGCCGCCCACCGGCCCGTTCGCCCTGCGGCTGCGCACGGGCGGCGAGGTGGTCGTCACGGAGTGGCTTCGCGCCTGAGCGCGCGGGCTCGCGCTGCTCCGTGAGCCGTGCTCCAGGAGCCGGCGCCCGCCAGCCGCCCGCCCGCCAGCCGCCCGCCAGCCGCCCCTCGCCCGGCCGCACCGCTCGTGCCCGGGCCGACGGTGATCACCGCACTCGCCGGAGCCCCGCGCGGGAACGGCCGCGGCTGCCGGACCGGGCCCGGCCCGACCGTCCCGCCCTGCGGGCCCGACCGACCGCGCGCCCGTTCGCGACCGGGAGGGTCCTTGCACAGGGGCCCGGGGCGGGGAGGCGGTCAGGCGGTGGCCGCCGTCACCAGGGCCGCCAGTGCCGAGGCGAGCCGGGGGAGACCCGGTCCGGCCGGACCGCCCGGCTCGGTCATGTAGGTGTCCCGGCGGATCTCCACCATCAGCGCGCTCACCCTGGAGTCCCTGCCGTAGTACTCCAGGGGGACGTACGTCCCGGCGAACGGGCTGTCGAGCCCGGTCTCCCCGAGCTCCGCGAAGGCCTCGCGCGCGGCGGCGAGGAGCTCCGGCGGGGTGTGGAAGGCGTCGGTGCCCAGGCACACCGGCGGCCGCGGCCCCTCGCCGTGCAGCTCGTAGGGCAGCGGCGCGGCCGGGTAGGAGTGCACGTCGATGACCACGGCCCGGCCGACGGCCGCCAGCCGCTCGGCGACCGCGTCGGTCATGGCCTGCGCGTACGGCCGGAAGTAGCGGGCGACGAGCGGCCCGGGATCGGTGTCGTCCGCCCGCAGCGGCTCGCGGTGCGTGGTCCGCGTGTAGACGGCGCCCATCCCGACGGCCCGCATCTCCTCCCGTTCGTCCGGGAACCGCTCCGGGTCGACGACCAGCCGCGACAGCCGGTTGACGAACGTCCAGGGCGTCAGCGGCGCCGTCCGCGCGGCCTCCTGGGCGATCCGGGCCGTGTGCGAGTCGGTGATGTGGTCGAGCTCCCGCTCCAGCGCCTCGTCGTCCAGGAGGATGCCCGACCGCACCTCGGCCGGTATCTCCCGCGCCGAGTGCGGCACATGAAGGATCACGGGCGAGCGGGCCGCGCCCGGCAGGAACACGAAGGACGGCGCGTCAGCGGCAGGGGTCATCGGGCGGGCTCCCGGGGCGTTGTCAGTGGTGTGGTGCATGATCGGACACGCCATCACAGCACGACGGGCGACAGGGCGGGGGAGCGGCATGGCGGTGACGAACGGGCAGGTGACAGGACACGTGTTCCTGAAGGCGCTGTACCGGGACGACTATTACCCGGATCATCTGGTGGACCGGGGCAAGGAGATCCTGCTGCGCCTGTGCGAGCGGGTGGAGGCCGAGCGGCCCGACGGCCTCGACGCGCTGTACGTCCTCACACAGGCCGCCACCGAGGAGTTCAACGCCCTGCAGGACGCCTTCTGGGAGGCCGACAGCGACATCGAGACCGTGGCCCGGGAGGAGATGGCCGAGGACTTCCACTTCGTCGCCCGGGCCTACGGCTTCGAGGACGCCGACGTGGAGGAGCTCATCGGCACCCGGGACTGGTGAGCATCCGGCCGGGCGGGCGGGCAGCGCCGTGACACGGGCCGCGTCCCGGCCGGGCGATGCCGGTCGGGGCGCGGTCGGGACGGGGCGCGGCCCGTGGGCCGCTCGCGTCAGCTCAGCGAGGCCAGGACCTCGTTCCAGGTGGCCGAGGGACGCATGACCGCCGCCGCCTTGGCCGGGTCGGGCTGGTAGTAGCCGCCGATGTCGGCCGGCTTGCCCTGCGCGGCGATCAGCTCGTCGACGATGGTCTGCTCGTTCGCGGCGAGCGTCCCGGCGATCTGGGTGAAGGCCTTCGCCAGCTCGGCGTCGTCGGTCTGCCGGGCCAGCTCCTGCGCCCAGTACAGGGACAGGTAGAAGTGGCTGCCGCGGTTGTCGATGCCGCCGACGCGACGGGTCGGGGACTTGTCCTCGTCGAGGAAGGTCGCCGTGGCGCGGTCGAGGGTGTCGGCGAGGACCTTGGCGCGGGTGTTGCCGGTGGCCTCGGCGTACTGCTCGAAGGACGGCACCAGGGCGAAGAACTCGCCCAGGGAGTCCCAGCGCAGGTAGTTCTCCTTGACCAGCTGCTGGACGTGCTTGGGGGCGGAGCCGCCGGCGCCCGTCTCGAACAGGCCGCCGCCCGCCATCAGCGGGACGACCGACAGCATCTTGGCGCTGGTGCCCAGCTCCAGGATGGGGAACAGGTCCGTGAGGTAGTCGCGCAGGACGTTGCCCGTCACCGAGATGGTGTTCTCGCCGCGGCGGATGCGCTCCACCGACAGCTTGGTGGCCTCGACCGGGGCGAGGATGCGGATGTCCAGGCCCTCGGTGTCGTGCTCCGGCAGGTAGGCGTTGACCTTGGTGATCAGCTGCGCGTCGTGCGCGCGCGTCCCGTCCAGCCAGAACACGGCCGGGTCGCCGGTGGCGCGGGCGCGGGTGACGGCCAGCTTGACCCAGTCGCGGATGGGCGCGTCCTTGGTCTGGCAGGCGCGGAAGATGTCGCCCTCGGCGACCTCCTGCTCGATGACCACGTTGCCGGCCCCGTCGACCAGACGGACCGTGCCGGCGGTCTTGATCTCGAAGGTCTTGTCGTGCGAGCCGTACTCCTCGGCCTTCTGCGCCATCAGACCGACGTTCGGGACGGAGCCCATCGTCGAGGGGTCGTAGGCGCCGTTGGCGCGGCAGTCGTCGACCACGGCCTGGTAGACGCCGGAGTAGGAGGAGTCCGGCAGGACCGCGAGGGTGTCGGCCTCCTCGCCGTCCGGGCCCCACATGTGGCCGGAGGTGCGGATCATGGCCGGCATCGAGGCGTCGACGATGACGTCGGACGGCACGTGCAGGTTGGTGATGCCCTTGTCGGAGTCGACCATCGCCAGGGCCGGGCCCTCGGCGAGCTCCGCGTCGAAGGACGCCTTGATCGCGTCGCCCTCGGGCAGGCTCTCCAGGCCCTTGAAGATGCCCCCGAGACCGTCGTTGGGGGACAGGCCGGCCGCGGCCAGCGTCGCGCCGTACTGCTCGAAGGTCTTCGGGAAGAACGCGCGGAGCACGTGGCCGAAGATGATCGGGTCGGAGACCTTCATCATCGTCGCCTTGAGGTGCACCGAGAACAGCACGCCCTCGGCCTTGGCGCGGGCGATCTGCGCGGTGAGGAACTGCCGCAGCGCCGCGACGTGCAGCACGGAGGCGTCGACGACCTCGTCCTTCTGGACCGGTACGGACTCACGCAGGACGGTCGTGGAGCCGTCGGCGGCGACCAGCTCGATGCGCAGCGAGCCCGCCTCGGAGATCACGGCGGACTTCTCGGTGGAGCGGAAGTCGTTCTCGCCCATGGTGGCGACGTTCGTCTTGGAGTCCGACGACCAGGCGCCCATGCGGTGCGGGTGGGTCTTGGCGTAGTTCTTGACCGACGCGGGGGCGCGGCGGTCGGAGTTGCCCTCGCGCAGGACCGGGTTGACGGCGGAGCCCTTGATCTTGTCGTAGCGGGCCTGGATCTCCCGCTCCTCGTCGGTCTTCGGGTCGTCCGGGTAGGCCGGCAGCGCGTATCCCTGGGCCTGCAGCTCGGCGACCGCGGCCTTGAGCTGCGGGATCGACGCCGAGATGTTCGGCAGCTTGATGATGTTGGCCTCGGGCGTCTTGGCCAGCTCGCCCAGCTCGGTCAGCGCGTCCGGGATCCGCTGGTCCTCGGTCAGGTACTCCGGGAAGACGGCGATGATGCGTCCGGCCAGCGAGATGTCCCGCGTCTCCACGGCGACACCCGCCTGCGAGGCGTACGCCTGGACCACCGGCAGGAAGGAATACGTTGCCAGGGCCGGGGCCTCGTCAGTGTGCGTATAGATGATGGTCGAGTCAGTCACCGGGTGCTCCGCTCCACGTCTGCAACATTGCTCGACATCAAGATATCTCGTGCCCGGGGCCGGCTCGACAGGGGTCTCCTCACAGCCGCGGCGACCGGGGGGTCCGCCGGATGCAACCGAAGCGGCCGTTTCCGCGGTCAACCAGGTACAGCCTCGACCTGATCCGGCCGGACCGACCACCCGGCCGCCCAAGCGGAAGCGGACCATGAGATATCGCACCAGAGTGACGGCCCCGGCGGCCGCCCTGATCGGCACGGCAGCAGTACTGGCGGGGGGAAACACGGCCTACGCGGACGGGAAGACCGACGACGCGCCGGCGCCCGAGACGCTCGGCGACCCCGTCTTCCCGAACCTGGGCAACGCGGGCTACCGCGTCGCCGCCTACCACCTCGACCTCTCCTACGACGCGACGACCGCGCTCGTCGACGCCACGGCGACGCTGGAACTGCACACCACGCAGGCCCTCACCCGGCTCTCCCTCGACTCCCTCGGACTCGACATACGCACGGTCCGTGTCGACGGGCGCGACGCCGCCTTCGAGCAGGCGGACGAGAAGCTGCGGATCACGCCCGCCCGGGCGCTGTGCGCACGGGAGCGCGTCACGGTGTGCGTGACGTACTCGGCCGACCCGCGGCGCGCCCTCGCGCACACCGCGTGGGTACCCACCCCGGACGGGTTCGCGATATGCCCCCAGCCGGACTCGGCGCACACCGTGTTCCCCTGCAACGACCACCCCTCGGACAAGGCGCGCTTCACCTTCCGCCTCACCGTCCCCGCCGCCCTGCGCGCCGTCGCGAACGGCTCGCTGGTGTGCACCGAGAACCTGGCCGGCGACCGCACCGCGTACACCTACCGCTCCCGCTCGCCGATGGCCACCGAACTCGTGCAGATCACGGTCGGCGACTACGTCGTGAAGGAGCGCCGGGGGCCGCACGGGCTGCCCCTGCGCGACGTCGTCCCCACCGCGCGGGCCGAGGCCCTGGAGCCCGCGCTCGCCCTCACCCCGGGCCTGGTCGAGTGGCTCGAGGCCCGGCTGGGCGCCTACCCGTTCGAGACGTACGGACTGCTGCCCTGCAACTCCGACGACCCGCACGCCTTCGACTTCACCGGCCTGGAGACCCAGACCCTCACCCTGTACAAGCCGAACTTCCTGCTCCAGGCGGAGCCGAAGATCGGCTCGCACATGATGCACGAGCTGGTCCACTCCTACTTCGGCAACAGCGTCAGCCCCGCCACCTGGGCCGACCTGTGGCTCAACGAGGGCCACGCCGACTTCTACGGGCTGCTCTACCGCTACGAGCGCGGCTGGGCGGACTCCCTGGGCCTGACCACCTTCGAGGCCCGGATGAAGGACACCTACGCGCGCGGCGACCAGTGGCGCAGCACCTCCGGCCCGGTCGCCGCGCCGAACGCGGTCAACCTCTTCGACAGCCAGCGCTACCTGGGCGGCGTCCTCGTCCTGTACGCCCTGCGCCAGCTCATCGGCGAGGACGCCTTCCACACCGTCGAGCGGACCTTCCTGGACCGGTACCGCAACTCCTCGGCCTCCACCGAGGACTACATCGCCGTGGCCTCGAAGGCCGGCGGGCAGGACGTCTCCGGCTTCCTGCGCGACTGGCTGTACGGCACGACGACGCCGAGGATGCCCGGCCATCCGGACTGGACGGTCACCCCGGCGCCCCCGTCCCTCACCGCCCCGCGCCGCCGCACCGACGTCCGCCGGCACGAGAACTCGGCCACTCTCTGACCCCGGGCGCCGCCGTCAGTCGTGCAGGGCGGACCTGTCGCCCTGCACGACCCCGTCCCCGGTGCGCTGCTGCGGGATCACCACCGCGCCCTGCTGCAGCGCCACGGTGCGGGCCGGCGCCGGGATCCGGATGCCCTCCTCGCGGTAACGGCGGTGCAGGCGCTTGATGAACTCGTGCTTGATCCGGTACTGGTCGCTGAACTCGCCGACCCCGAGGATGACGGTGAAGCCGATCCGCGAGTCGCCGAACGTGTGGAAGCGGATGGCCGGTTCGTGGTCCGGCACGGCGCCCTCCACGTCCGCCATGACCTCCGCGATCACCTCCGACGTCACCCGCTCCACCTGCTCCAGATCGCTGTCGTAGGCCACGCCCACCTGCACCAGGACCGTCAACTGCTGCTGGGGACGCATGTAGTTGGTCATGTTCGACTTCGCGAGCTGGCCGTTGGGGATGACGACCAGGTTGTTGGAGAGCGCGCGCACGGTCGTCTGACGCCAGTTGATGTCCTCGACATAGCCCTCCTCGCCGCTGCTCAGCTTGATGTAGTCGCCGGGCTGGACGGTCTTGGAGGCGAGGATGTGGATGCCCGCGAAGAGGTTGGCCAGGGTGTCCTGCAACGCCAGCGCGACGGCCAGACCGCCGACGCCCAGGGCGGTGAGCAGCGGGGCTATGGAGATGCCCAGCGTCTGCAGGACGACCAGGAAGCCGATGGCCAGGACCAGGATCCGGGTGATGTTCACGAAGATCGTGGCCGAGCCGGCGACACCGGAGCGCGAGGTGGTCACCGACTGCACGAGCCCGGCCACGACCCGCGCCGCCGACACCGTCACCACGAAGATCAGCAGCACGGTGAGGGACTGGTTGACGGTGTGCTGCACGGCCTTCGTCAGCGGCAGCACCGCGGCCGCCGCCGCCGCACCGCCGGCGATCGCCGCCCACGGCACCACGGTGCGCAGCGCGTCCACCATGACGTCGTCGCCGCTCCACCTGGTGCGCTTGGCGTGCTTGGCCAGCCAGCGCAGCAGCGTGCGGGAGAGGAAGGCGGCCAACAGGCCCGCGGCCAGGGCGATTCCGGCGATGACGCTGTCGTCCAGGGTGAGGGCGCGGTTCACCGGTCGCCTCCGGGAAGTCGGTGCGCGGCCGCGGGGGCCGTCGACGGCCGGATGGGGAGTCTCGTCACGATGTCACCTGCTCGGTTCCGGGATGTGCGGTCGCCCGTCCCGCTCGCTCGCGGACAGGCGCGACCGCTCATCCTGCCGTATCCGGCACGGGAGTTCGTACCCGGGGAACCGGCCACGAGGGCGCAATCACGCAGCTCAGCCGCGGACTTCGGCCATGGCGCGCGACCGGTTCCGGCCCGCCGGGGCCGGTGCACGGGCCTCCGGGAACGTGCCCGTGCGGGGGGCTTCGCAGCGCGAGCCCGGGGGCGCGGGGCGCGGGGAAACGTTCTCGAGTGGATCCCGGCGCCCGGGCGCACCGGCGACGGGCCGGCTCAGATGACCTTCATCCGTACCAGCGCCCCCAGCGTCAGAGCGCCCGGCACCAGCGGCAGCCACACGGTGATGATGCGGTAGCCGAGGACCACGGCCGTGGCGGCGGCCGCCGGGCCGCCGGCCGCCACCAGCGCCACCACCAGCGCGGCCTCCACCGAACCGATCCCGCCGGGCGTCGGCACCAGCGCGACCGCCGCGGTGGCCGCGAGATACGCGACCGCCATGTACGCCGCCGGCACCGGCAGCCCCAGGGCCCGCCCCACCGCCGCCAGTCCGGCCGCCTGCAGCACCGGGAACGCCAGGGAGCCGCCCCACAGCGCCAGCACCCGGGCCGGACGGCAGTGCACCGAGCGCGCCTCGCCCAGCGCGGTGCGCAGGAAGGAGCACACCGCCGACCGCAGCCGCCGTACCAGGGCGAGCGCGCCCGCCGCGGCCAGCGCGACCGCGCCGAGCGCGGCCAGCAGCGGGCCGAGCGTCCCGTCCGGCAGCAGCGAGCCGAGCCGCAGCGCGTCGGGGAAGACCAGCAGCAGCACCGCCAGCAGACCCACCCGCGCCACGCCCTCCGCCAGCATGTACAGCGCCAGCGCCGCCGAGGAGCGGGCCAGCGGCACCCCGCACACCGTCATGAACCGCAGGTTGACCGCGCTCGCGCCCAGCCCCGTGGGCAGCAGATGGTTGGCCGCGCCCGCCGCGAACTGCGTCGCCAGCAGCCGCCGCCCGGGCAGCCGCTCCACGACCGCGCCCTGCCGCGTCACCGCCGCCGCCACCCAGGTGAGACAGGTCGCCCCGACGGCGGCCAGCAGCCACGGCCACTCGGCCCGCCGCAACTGCGCGACCCCTTCGACGAGGACGGACCGGTGCCGCACCGCCACCACGGTGACGAGCACCAGGGGCAGCAGACACAGGGCCTGGCGCACCGGCAGTCGCCGGGCCGGCCTGAGCGGGGGGAGCGAAACCGTCGTCACACTCGGAGAGGTTCTCCGCGCGCCGCCAACTACGGGTTGCGGAAGCGGGGACGGAACATTACGTACTGTCATCGGGTCCTTCGTGTTCGAGACCTTCGGGTACGGGACCTTCGTGGACGAGGCTTTCGGGTACGGGGCCGCGGTGTCCAAATTCACCGTGTTCGGGGCCCTTGGGGGCAGGGGCGTGGGGAAAACCTTGACCTCAAGGAAGCTGGAGGTTCTACGGTCGCTTCCATGAGCATGGACGCCACGGCCATGACGCAGTTGTACAGCGTCATGCACGCCCAGCAGGAACGCCGCCCCTTCGACCGAGCGACACTTCGCCGCATCGGCGCCTTCGCGCGCCCGCACCGCCGCCGCATCGCGCTGTTCGTGGTGCTGGGGATGCTGACCGCGCTGCTCGCCGTCGCCACTCCCGTCCTCGCGGGACGGGTCGTCGACGCGATCGTGTCGCACGGCGACGCGGACACCGTCGTCCGGCTGGCGCTGCTCATCGCGGGCATCGCGGTGCTGGAGGCGGCGCTCGGCATCCTCGGCAGGAGGCTCTCGTCGACGCTCGGGGAAGGGCTCATCCTCGATCTGCGCACGGCCGTGTTCGATCATGTGCAGCGGATGCCGGTCGCGTTCTTCACACGTACCCGTACGGGAGCGCTGGTCTCCCGACTCAACAACGACGTGATCGGCGCCCAGCGCGCCTTCAGCAACACGCTTTCCGGAGTGGTCTCCAACCTGGTCACCCTGGTCCTCACCCTCGCCGTCATGCTCACCCTGTCCTGGCAGGTCACGCTGCTCGCGCTCGTCCTGCTGCCGGTGTTCGTGATCCCGGCGCGCCGCATGGGCAGCCGGATGGCCGGCATGCAGCGGGAGGCGGCCGCGCTCAACGCGGCGATGGGCACCCGCATGACCGAGCGGTTCTCCGCGCCCGGCGCCACCCTGGTCAAGCTGTTCGGCCGACCCGAGGAGGAGTCGGCCGAGTTCGCGGCCCGCGCGGCCCGCGTCCGCGACATCGGCGTCCGCACGGCCACCGCCCAGTCGGTCTTCATCACCGCCCTGACCCTGGTCTCCGCCCTGGCCCTCGCCCTCGTCTACGGACTCGGCGGCCGCCTCGCCCTGAGCGGCTCCCTGGAACCCGGCGCCGTCGTCGCCCTCGCGCTGCTCCTGACCCGCCTGTACGCCCCGCTCACCGCCCTCGCCGGGGCCCGCGTGGAGGTCATGAGCGCCCTGGTCAGCTTCGAGCGGGTCTTCGAGGTGCTCGATCTGAAGCCGCTCATCGAGGAGAAGCCGGACGCCCGCGAGGCGCCCGAGGGCCCGGTCTCCGTCGAGTTCGACGACGTCCGCTTCGGCTACCCCTCCGCCGACAAGGTCTCGCTCGCCTCCCTGGAGGAGGTCGCCGCCCTGGACACCCGCGGGGGCGACGAGGTCCTGCACGGCGTCTCCTTCCGCGCCGATCCCGGGCAGACCGTCGCCCTCGTCGGCTCCTCCGGCGCCGGCAAGTCGACCATCGCCCAGCTCCTGCCCCGGCTGTACGACGTCGACGAGGGCGCCGTCCGCATCGGCGGCGTCGACGTCCGGGAGCTCAGCGCGGCCTCCCTGCGGGCCACCCTCGGCATGGTGACCCAGGACGGCCATCTCTTCCACGACACCGTCCGCGCCAACCTCCTGCTCGCCCGGCCCGGGGCCGACGACGACGCGCTCTGGGACGCCCTGCGCCGCTCCCGCCTCGACGACCTCGTCCGTTCCCTGCCCGACGGCCTGGACACCGTGGTCGGCGAGCGCGGCTACCGGCTCTCCGGCGGCGAACGCCAGCGCATGACCATCGCCCGGCTGCTGCTGGCCGGTCAGCGCGTCGTCATCCTCGACGAGGCCACCGCGCACCTGGACAACACCTCCGAGGCCGCCGTCCAGGAAGCCCTCGCCGAGGCCCTCGCGGACCGCACCGCGCTCGTCATCGCCCACCGTCTGTCCACCGTGCGCGCCGCCGACCTCATCCTGGTCGTCGAGTCCGGGCGCATCGTGGAACGCGGCACGCACGAGGAACTCCTGGCGGCCGGCGGACGGTACGCGGAGCTGTACCGCACCCAGTTCGAGCAGCCGGAGCCGACCGAGGCGGCCGACGAGACGGAGCCGACCGAGGCGGCGCAGGTGAGCGAAGCGGCCGCCCTCTGAGGCGTTCCGAGCGCCCGTCCGGCATCCGGCGAGGGGTGTCCCGTACAGGAGCCTCACCGCGGGCCGTGGTCCGTACCCGACGCCGCCCTCCGGCACGGCGCCGACGGCGGCCGAGGCCATCAGCTCGGCAGGTCCGCCCGTCCATGCCGTCCGGCCGGGCGGGCCAGCGCGTCGACGCCCGCGCGGAACAGCCACGGCAGCCCCTGCGCCAGAGGCACCAGCGCCGCGCGGGCCGGCGGCGCCCGCGTCGCGCCCAGCAGCGCGAGGGTCAGCCAGCGGTAGCGCCGGGTGAGCCGCCGCCACTCCCGCTCGTAGCCCGCGGGGTCGCCGCCCCTGACCGCCCGGACGGCCGCCTGCGCCTGCGCCAGGGCCAGCGCGATGCCCTCGCCGGTCAGCGCGTCGACATAGCCCGCGGCGTCGCCGACGAGCAGCACCCGGCCGGCGGTGCGCGCACCGGCGTCCTGACGGAGCGGGCCCGCCCCGCGCACCGGCCCGGCGGGCACCGCCCCGGCCAGCCGTTCCCGCAGCTCGGGGAAGGCGGCCAGGTGGTCGTCGAACGCTCCGCGGGCGGCGGTGAGCACCGCGACGCCCACGAGGCCGTCGGCCACCGGGGTCACATAGGCCTCCGCACGGCGGGCCCAGTGCACCTCGACGTGGTCGCTCCAGGGGGCGGTCAGATAGTGGCGCCGCAGCCCGTGCCGCGGGGCGCCCCCGCGCGGCCGGTCCAGTCCCAGGGCCCGGCGGATCGGCGAGTGCAGCCCGTCGGCGGCGACGAGGTGACCGGCGCGCGTCCCGTCGACCCGCACACCGCCCTCGTCCTGCTCGACCCGGCGCGCGGTGCGCCGCTCGACCCGTACGCCCGCGGCCGCCACCGCCTCGCGCAGCGCCGCGTGCAGGGTCGTACGCCGCACCCCGCGGCCCGGGCCCGCGCGGAAGTCGGCGTCGACATGGCGTGCTCCGGCCACGTAACGGATGCCGTGCAGGTCGCGCCCCGGCGGGCGCACGCCGAGCGCCGCCAGTGCGGCCACCGCGCCCGGCATCAGCCCCTCGCCGCAGGCCTTGTCGACGACGCCGGCGCGCTGCTCCCACACGGCGACGTCGAGCCCGGCCCGCGCCGCGTGCAGGGCCGTCGCCAGGCCCGCGGGGCCCGCGCCGACGATGAGCAGGTCCATGTGCGCCCCTTCAGGCCAGCCGTGTCAGAGCCGCGTCCTCGGTCCGGATGCGGGTGGCGAGCAGGAACCCGTTCAGCGTGGTGAAGACGACGGCCGTGATCCACGCCGAGTGCACCAGCGGGAGCGCGACCCCCTCCACCACCACGGCGACGTAGTTGGGATGCGGGAGCAGCCGGTAGGGGCCGCCCGTCACGCGCGCGGCGCCCGGCACGACGATCACGCGGGTGTTCCACTGCGGTCCCAGGGTGGCGATGCACCACCAGCGCAGCGCCTGCGCGGCCACGACGAGCGCGAACATGGCCCAGGCGAGGACGGCCGAGGTGTCCGGCCGGCGCGTCCACACCTCCACGAGCGCGCCGAGGAGCAGTCCCGCGTGCAGGGCCACCATGAACGGGTAGTGCCCCCGCCCGCACTCCTCACCGCCCCGCGCCAGGCTGACGGCGGCGTTGCGGCGGGACACGGCCAGTTCGGCCACCCGCTCCAGACCGACCGCCACGACCAGGACGGTGAACGCGGCCACGCTGTTCACCGCTCACCGTCGGGAGCGCGCAGGAGCACCAGCTCGGAACAGAACCCCGGCCCCATGGCGAGCATGAGGCCGTGGGAGCCGGGCGGGGGCGGACGGTCGGCGAGCGTGTCCGCCATGACGTGCAGGACCGAGGCGGAGGAGAGGTTGCCGATCCGGCGCAGCGAGTCCCAGGTCAGGCCCAGGGCGTCCCGATCGACCTCCAGGGCGTCCTGCAGCGCTTCGAGGACCTTGGGGCCGCCGGGGTGCGCCACGTACCAGCGGACGTCGTCACGGGCCAGCCCGTGGTCGGC
Source organism: Streptomyces rishiriensis (assembly GCF_003112535.1). Taxonomy (GTDB): domain Bacteria; phylum Actinomycetota; class Actinomycetes; order Streptomycetales; family Streptomycetaceae; genus Streptomyces; species Streptomyces rishiriensis. The sequence goes on from NZ_BEWA01000017.1 coordinate 302,811, forward strand.
GAGGAAGCCGCGGACGTCGTCGCCGACGTGACGGCGCACCAGGTCGGGGACCGAGGCGTCGAGCACGATCCGCAGCCCGCCGGAGCCGACGTCCCAGCCCATCATGCGCTCCGAGTCGGGGTAGAGACGGCTGCGCGACGCGAGCACCTCGGGCCGGGCCGGGTCGTCGGACCGCGCGAGCGGATGCCCGGAGCCGACGGCGACGACCGCTGCGGCGCCGTCCCCGAACAGTCCGCTGGCCACGAGGTTGGCGACCGAGGCGTCGTCGCGCTGCAGGGTGAGCGAGCACAGCTCGACCGACATCAGCACCGCGACCCCGTCCGGTCTGCCGCGCAGCAGGTCGTGCAGGCGGGCGACGCCGGCCGCCCCCGCCACACACCCCAGGCCGACGAGCGGCAGGCGCACCACGTCGGGCCGCAGCCCGATCTCCGCCGCGACGCGCGCCTCCAGCGAGGGCACCGCCAGGCCCGTCACCGTGCAGGACACGATGTAGTCGACGTCGGCCGGCGTGAGCCCGACGTCCTTGAGCGCGTCGACGACCGCGCGGGCGCCGAGCTCGACGCCGGCCCGGATGAAGACGTCGTTCGACCGGCCGAAGTCGCCGAGTCGGGCGTACTCGCGCAGCGGAAGCACGGTGTGCCGGGTCTCGACGCACACATTGCGGTGGAACCGCTCCAGGACGGAGCGGTCGGCCCTGGCCAGCGTGGCGGCCAGGTACTCGGTGATCTCCTCCTGACGGTGTCGGTGCTCGGGCAGGGCGCCGCGGACGCTGAGGACGCGCATGGTCATGCTGGCTCCTGTGGTCGGCTGTTCGGCGGGCCGATGGGACCGGGGGCAGGCGAAGGGACGGCTCGCCGCGCCGCCGGGTCGGCCGATGGGGGGCGGGCCGGTGCGCAGACCGGCGCCGTCAGGCCGGTGCGGCGGACCGCGGGAGCCGTCACCGGACCGCCACGAGCAGCGCGACGTCGACCAGGGCGATGGCCACCGCGGCCCGGAAGGGAGCACGGCCGCGGGTCACCAGCGTGAGCACCGCGAGGACGATCACCAGGGCGAGGGCCGCCCACGCCCAGGCCGGGGGCCTTCCTTCCGGGCCGAGCACGGTGAGCAGCGAGGCGGCGGGCAGCAGCACGGCGGCGAGGACGCGGGAGCCACGCGCGCCGATCCGGTGCGGCAGACCGCGGACGCCGGTGCGTTCGTCGTCGGCGAGGTCGGGCAGCGTGTTGAGCAGATGTGCCCCCACGCCGAGCGCGGCGCCGGCGCCGGTCATCCACAGGGGCGCCCACGCCCGGTCGGGTCCGGCGAGGGTGAGGACCGAGGGCAGCGTCCCGAAGGCGCAGGCGTACGGCGCCCAGGACCACACGGTCGCCTTGAGCCCGAGGTTGTAGGCATGTCCCGCGCCGGTGGCCAGGGTGGCGTTGACCAGCGCGGTGCGCCAGCCGGCGAGCGCGGACAGCACGAGGCAGGCGACCGCGGCGACGGCCAGGGCTCGCGCCGCCCGGCCGACCGGGAGGCTGCCGACGGCCAACGGCTTGTCCGTGCGACCGACGGCGCGGTCGCGGCGCAGGTCCAGCAGGTCGTTGCCCCAGCCGACGGTGAGCTGGCCGGCGAGGACCGCCGCGGTGACGACGACGGCGTCGAGCGGACGCAGCCCGCCGCGGACCGCGAGCAGACCGGCGACGACGGTGACCGCGAGGGCCGGCCCGCCGTGAGCGGCGGCGAGCAGCGCGGGCACGGGAGGCGGTCCGGGCAGGCCCGGGCGCGTGCGGGTCGTCACGGGCACGGGTGCTCCACCTCGCCCCGCGCGTGACGGATCGCGGGGCCGAACGCGCCGCACACCGTGCGCGAGCGCGCCGCGTCCGGGGGGACGGCAGGTGCGGCACACGGGCCTCGTCCGGCAGAGCCGCTGCTTCCTGTCGCGCCGGTGACCATGAGGGGCATGCTGCCACGCCGCCCGCCCGCTCACACGAGGCGCTCCGGCATCCGGTGGACGCGAGCCGCGTCGCCACCCGCTGAAGACGGTGCGCGGTGGCGGGGTGCGGTGGCGGGGTGCGGCTGGGGTCCGGTGGTTGGAGGCGCAGGTTCCGCTGCATCACCGGGCCCCAGCTATGAACCCTCGTGCCCGGGAAGGTGGTTGTTACACCATTTGCCGGAGAGATGTCCTGGTGCGGAACACGGCTGTGGGCCCCGGGTGTTCCCGGGGCCCACAGGACGGCGATCGTGCGGTGGATCTACCAGCGGTACCAGCGGCCCCGCCGGCCGCCGGTGTCCGCGCTGCGCATGACGAAGCCCAGCAGCCAGACGACCAGCACGACGACGGCGATCCACCACAGTGCCTTCAGCGCGAAGCCCGCGCCGAACAGGATCAGGGCCAGAAGCAGAACGAGAAGCAGGGGAACCATAGTTATCGACCTCCGTCGGTCCTGGTGCCCGGCGAATCGAGGAACATACGGCCGAATCACCTGGTTTCTTCACGGTTCCTGCGGGAAGTGCCGTGCCTGCGCCCGGGTGGTCGCCCGTGCCCGTGACCGTGCCATACCGGTGCCGGTGCGTGGAACTACGTATATCGCTACCGAGGTTCGCCTCCCTGCGTGCGGCGAGGCCGGTGGGGTGGTTACCGTGCCGGTCATGTCTGAAGATCTCCGAAGCGATGGTCCGGCCCGCGAGGTCGCGGCGCCGGGCGGCCGGCCGGCCGATCCGGAGTGGCTGGTGCACGGCGACCCGGAGCAGGTCCTGGCGGCGCTGGACGGCGCTGCCGGGCGACGGGAGGCCTCTGCCGCTGCCGTGTACCGGGCGTCGGGGCATGTGCACCGTGACGCCGGCGCGCAGGTGCGGCGGCAGGTGCTGGCGCTGGACGCCGCCCGGTACGGAGACCGGGAGCTGGCGAGGGACATCGCCGAGGTGCCGGTCGGCCGGGAGACCGAGGGCCCGTGGGTCGTGCGGTGGGCGACCGGCAGCGGCCTGGACTCCCGGCTGCGGTACGCGCTGCCCGCGCCGGACGAGGTGGGCGCGGTGGCGACCGCGGTCGTGGAGGACCGTGGACTGGCGGTCGCCGGCTGCAAGGACGGCACGCTGCACTGGTGGGATCTGACCACCGGCCGCGATCTCGGCAAGGCCGTGACCGGACACACCGGCGCGGTGCGTGCGCTGACCACGGTGGTGCTGGACGGCCGTCCCCTCGCTGCGACCAGCGGTTACGAAGGGACGGTCCGGGTGTGGGACCTCGACGAGGGAGAACTCGCCGGTTCGTTCCGGGTCGGCGACGACGAGTGGGTCACCCTGCTCGCGGCCCAATCGGTCGAGGGCCGTCCCGTCGTGGTCGGCGCCGGCACCGACGGTGTGGTGCGGGTGTGGGATCCGGCCGCCCTCACCCGCGGCGACGAGCTCCTGACCATCCGCACGGGCACCGTCTCCGCCCTGGCGACGGCCACACGGCGCGGCCGTCCGATCGCTCTCACCGGCCACTCCGAGGGAGTCGTCCGGACGTGGGACCTGATCACGGGACAGGAGCTCGGCGCCCGGAGCGATCACGCCGAGGAGCCTCCCGCGGTCACGGACGGGGAGATGCGCCTCTGCGTCACCCTGGAGCTCAACGCCACGACGCACGTCCTGGCGACGGACCCGGCGTCCGAGTGCGCGCTGGCCCTGAGCGCCGACTCCTACGAGGTGCGCATCGCGGACCTGGCCACGGGCGAGGAGGTCGGAGAGCCCGTGCCGGCCGGGTCCGTGGAGACGGCGGCCGTGAGAGTGCTCCACGGCCGCCCCGCCGCGCTCGTCGGATACGCCGGCCGTATGCCCGTCCAGGTGTGGGATCTGTCCACCCTCAGGCATCTGTGCCTGCCGCTGGTCGGCCACGAAGCGACCGTGCGAGGAGTGGCGACAGCGGTGGTGAAGGGGCGGTGCCTCGCCGTCACCGGCGGCGACGACGGATCGGTGCGCGTCTGGGACCTGGACGGCGAGAGGGGGACGGGCGACCTGCCGGCCGGCCGGGCACGGCCCGTGCAGAAGTTCGCCGTCGCCGTCGTGGACGGCCGTTCCGTCGTCGTCACCGCGGACCCGGACGGCCTGCGGATCCTGGACCTCGACGACGGGGGACAGATCGGTGAGCCCCTGACGGGGCAGACCGGCGCCGTGGATCTGCTGAGCGTGGGCACGGTGCAGGGACGGCCCACCCTGATCATGCGGGACCGGGCCGAGACGGTGCGCATGTGGGACCTGGCCACCCGGGAACAGCTGCACGGACGGTCGACGACGGAGTACGCCAGCTCGTCCATCCAGTTCTTCGCGGCACGGGAGGACCGTTTCGTCGCGGTGACCCACACAGGACGCGTGTGGGACCTGACCACGAGCGCATGGATCGGCCTGGAGCCGCGGCAGAACGGCGTCCGGGCCCTGGCGTTGGAAACGCTCGCAGGCCGCGACGTCATCGTGACCGGCGACGGATCGCACCACGTCCACCTGTGTGACCTGGCAACGGGCGAACCACTGGGGCCGCCCTTGACGGGACACACCGGCGACGTGCGGGCAGGGGCGGCGGCCGTGCTGGACGGCCGCGTCGTGGTCGCCACCGGAGGCGACGACGCAACCGTGCGGGTGTGGGACGCGACCACGGGACAGCAGACCGGCGCGTACGTCTTCCCGGCCGGGGTCAAGGCGGTGGCGGTGGCGCCGGACGGGCGGCTCGTGGTCGGTTTCGGGTCGGACATCGCGGTCCTGGCCCACCGCTGACCGCCCGGTCCCGCACCCCTCGGCATCGTCACCGGGCCGTCGGAAGACCGCCGAGGAACGAGGTGAGCCGGTCGGCGATGAGACGGTCGTCGTGGGCCGAGTAGTGCCAGTGGCAGCCCAGGAAGTCAAGCCCCGAGTCGTCGAGGAGCCAGTACCGCACCCGGCTGTCGCCAGCGTCGGCGCGTGCCTTGACCACCTGCTGGACATGCCCGGCGAACGCGCCGGCGCCGACGGCCACGATGGTCGTCGCGGCCCCGTAGCGCGTCCGCAGCTTCTTGAGGAACTCGCCGTATGCCGTCCGGTATGCGGCCGCGAGGCTGTCGGGCGTCCACGGCTCACCGGGGTTGAGGGCGGTCGAGAAGTCGTTGGTGCCGAGGTGGACCACCACGATCTGCGGGCGCCAGGTGCCGGGGTTCCGCCAGACGTCGCCGGGCACGTTCAGCAGGGCGCGGTCGTAGAAGGTCCGGTACGTGACGTCCGGCGAGCCTCCGTTGTAGTTGCGCACCATGCCGAGGCCCGAATAGGCGTTGAGCTGGTAGTCGGCGCCCAGCCGCCGGGCGGTGAGAGCCCCGTAGCTCACGTCGGCGTCGGTGTTCCGGCTGACCTGCTCCGAGGTGCAGTCGCGGGAGGTGGAGAGGTTGCCGTAGCCCACGGTGAGGGAGTCGCCGATGAACTCGATCTGGCGGCTGCGGGCGGCCGGCCTGCTCAGCACCGCACCGCCCGGAGCGGCGACGAAGCCTCCGAACGTGCTGGTGGCCCAGGGGCTGTCGTTGCGCTTGACGAGCCGGACGGTGTGCGTGCTGTTCCGCAGGCCGTTGATCCAGTGCGTGGTCCGGCCGGGCGTGACGAGCGTGGCGACCGTGACGCCGTCGACCTGGACGTCGTAGTCGGCGGCCGAGTCGTCGAGCACGACGCCCACGCCGGTGCCCCTGACACGGCCCTCGAAGTAGACGCCGGGCCAGCTGTACCGCACCGTGCTTCCGGCGTCCTCGACCCGCCCCGCGGTGTGCACCTGCGCCAGCACCCCCTTCGCGCGGACCGGTTGCGGCTGGGGGGCCGCGGGCGCCGCCTGCGCCGTGCCGGCGGCGCCCGCGCCGCTCAGGAGCGCGGTCAGAAGGGCGGCCAGAAGGGCGGCCGGCGCGGTGAACACCGGCGCCCGCCTGTGGTGCGTCCGTAAGCTTCCGCGGGCCGTGCGCATCCCGGTCATCCGTGGTGTCTCCTTCGCTGGGTTCGGTCGTTCGTCCGTCGGAGCGGATCAGAGCGGATCAGAGCAGCGCGGTGGGGCGATGGAGCGATGGGCCATGGAGCGATGGGGCGGTGGGACCGACGGCCCGCTGCTGAGCCGCCGCGTCGAGAGGCGGCGATCCCCGTCGTGCGAAATGCCGGACGGCGATCGGCGGGCGGGGGATCCGTGGCGCACGGTAATCACGTGCACCGTGACCGTCAACGGGGCGGGGAGGAACTCACCACGGGGACGCGCCCGTCACCGCCGGGCGACGCCACGCCCGCCGGGCTCGCCCGGCAGTCCTCAGGCGTCCTCGCCGGCTGCTCCCGGACTCCCGGCCGCACGCACGTCACGCGGGCTCGCGCCCAGCTCGCGGCGGCAGGCCTTGTTGAAGGCCTGGAGATCGGCGATGCCCACGGCCGCGGCGACGGCCGTGATGGACAGGGTGGAGGACGACAGAAGGTGCCGGGCGCGTTGCAGGCGGCGACGCCGGATGTACGACACGACCGTGAGGCCGGTCTCGGCACGGAACAGCCGCGTCAGGTGCGTGTGGGAGATTCCGACGGCGCGAGCGATCTCCGGCACGGACAGCGGACCGGCCAGATGTTCCTCGACGTGCGCCTGCGCGGCGGACACATAGGGATGGCGGCGCCCGTCCCCCTCGCCGCTCGGCAGCTCGGCGACGCGCCACAGAGCGGCCCACACCTCGGCGGCGGCTCGCGGGGGAGAGGTCGGCATGGCCGTCACGGCGTGGCGGAGCAGGTCGGCCAGGCGCGTGCTCTCGTCCGCGGCGTCCTGCATCACCGGGACCACCCGCGCGGATCCGCACTCCCGCAGCCGCAGATGGACGTAGAAATGCTCCGACCTGCCCCGGTAGTGGAAGTGCACCTCCGTGTCCGGCGGCACCAGGCTGACGTGGCCGGGGCGAATGGGGTGGACGGACTGCCCGAGGGACAGCGCGCCCTCGTAGTGGTACAGGTGCAGCTGCCACAGGTCGGGCAGGCGGAAGACGTCGTGCGCGGTGGAGACGCCGTGCACCCCGATGCCGGCGCCGACCACCGTGGGCGCCTCGTCGAGCCAGAGCGTGGTGGACTTCACGAGGGTGGAAAAATACCAGCAGTGGACGAATTCGGCCCACGACCCAGGCGTACCGGGCCCGTACGTTCGTCGCATGCCAACCAGCAAGCACCTCCTGACATCGGTTCAGGTGGCACGCTTCGTCGCGCAGGGTTCTCTGCGCCTGGACGGGGTGGTGCCGCGAGAGATCAACGAACGGGCCGTCGCGACCCTGGACGGGGGCCTGCCGCAGGTGTCCTACGGCACTCCGCTGAGCGCGGCCTTCGCACGGGACACCTTCGTCCACGAACTGCTCGCCCTCCCGCTCGTCGCCGGCGCCGTGGAGAGCCTGGTCGGCCCCGAGCCGACCGTCGACCACCACGCCGTGCACATCCGCGAGCCGCATGAGGGACACGCGCAGGACCTCCACGCGGACGCGATCATCGACGTACGGCCGGACGCCTTCGACATCCAGCTCATGTACTACCCGCACGAGGTGACCACCGCGATGGGCGGCACGCTGAGCGTGCCCGGAAGCCACCTGCGCAGGATCAACGAGACGGACGTCGGACGTGTGCAGAACCTCAGGGGGCAGACCCGCCTGACCTGCCCGGCGGGCACGGTCGTCCTCCTGCACCACGGCATCTGGCACAGCGGCCGCCGCAACGACACCGACCGCCGCCGCCACATGTACAAACTCCGCCTCAACCCCACGGTGCCGCAGGTGCGCCTCTGGGACACCTCCGACCTGCACGACCCGGCCGTCGCCGCGGAGCTCGGCGCCGGCTTCCCCTGGTACGAGCAGGCCACCGCCCGACTGGAGATCCACAACCGGGTCCTGCTGTGGCGGGCCCTGACCGGCGACGACACGTTCGACGTCGAGTACTGGGTCACCCGTGTCACCAACAGGCCGACGCAGAGGAGCCAGGCATGAGGCAGCAGGTTCTGGTCCTCTATCTCTCCTCGTCGGCGCTCGACTCCCACGTCGTCGGCTGGTCCCGGTACGACGGGACCGGCCGCACCCGCCCGACGACCGGCGACGGCGACGAGCCGCCCTACGCCACCGGGCTGGCCGCGCTGCACGACGGGTGGCGCCTGTTCCAGGCCTCCCAGCTGCTGCCTCCCCAGCCCGGCCACGAATACGACGTCTCCTTCCTCAAACACGAGTTCTTCTTCGAGAAGGTGGAGGAGGACCCCCGTCCCGGCACGTGAGAGGTCCCCCGTCCCGGCCGGGGGGACGGCCCCCTCCGTCCCGGCGTGCGAGGGGACCGCGTCCCATGACGTGACCGGACCGCGTCTCACGACGTGAGGGGGACGGCGTCCAGCGGCCGGCCGCAGGGGGCCGCCGGGCTCAACGGCCGAACGTCAGGCGGGGCGCCGCGTTGCGCGCCAGTGAGTGGGCCTGGTCGGGCCACCAGGTCCCGGCGGGCGGGTCGACGACGCCGTACTCGGGGTCGATCGTGCCGCCGGTGTTGCGCGTGCAGCTGCCGTCGGACTCGCCGGGGATCTTGATCCACAGATAGGCGTCGACGAGGGGAACGCCCGTGTCGGCGGTCGGGCGCGGGCCGAGACCGCGGCCGGGCGCGTTGCACCAGATCTCGGGGTCCCCGCTGTACTTGCCCGGCTCCGGGGCCCAGGCGCCCAGACCGTTCCGGCTGGTGTCGATCACGAAGTGCCGCAGCCGGCCGGCCGGCGGGTCGCCCACGTTCTGGTCGAACCAGGCGTCGGTCCACCGCCAGGTGGCGGGGTCGGCGGAGTCGACGGCGTCGCCGGGGAGGCCGTCGTTGGGGGCCGCCGACGAGTAGTACTGACTGGCGCACCAGTCGGTGTGGCCGTGCGCCTGCTCGGGTCCCTCGGTGGCGAACCACATGCACTTGGACACCCAGGCGCCGTACCTGGCGTTGTGGGCGGTGGGATGGGTGTTGGACACGTTCAGGGAGAAGCCGTCGCCGTAGCGGACCCCGGCGTCCAGCAAGCGCTGGGCCATGTCGCCGACCGACCGCCACAGGACGTTCCCCGCGTCCAGGTACACCGCGGTACGCGGCCGGGCCTTGAGCGTCTTCACGGCGTATTCGAGGTCGGCGATGCGGGCGGCCGTCAGTGCGCCGGTCGGGTCGGCGGAGGGTCCGCACTCCTTGGGGAGGAGCGCCAGACCGTCGGGCTCGACGACGACCGCCGCCTTGCCGCCGCCGATGCCGGCGGCGAAGGCGTCGATCCACTGCCGGTAGGCGGCCGAGGACGCCGCTCCGCCGCTGGAGTACTGCGTGCAGTCCCGGCCCGGCACGTTGTAGGCGACCAGGACGGGCGTCCGGTCCACGGCCCGGGCCCGGCCGACGAGCTTGCTCACCTTGACGCGCACCTCGTCGGGCGTGCCCTCGGTGAACCATTCGGCCTGGGGCCAGCTCGCGAGCCTGGCCATGTTCGCCGCGTTCTCGAAGTCGCCGTGCCGGAGGTCCACGAGGGCCTGCCGCGCGGCTTTGCCGTGCGGGTCCACGTAGAACCTCGTGGCCGGGGTGATCACGTCCCGCGTCGGTGCCGCCTGCGCCTGCGCCTGCGTCGCGGTGAGAGCGGCGCAGGCGGTGAGCGCCGCGATGACGGCCGCCACGCGGCGCCGTGGGCGGGGTGTTTTCATGGCTGCTCCTGGTCGATGGAGGAGGGGAGGAACGCCCGTCGCCCCGCCTTCCTGCCGCCCTCCCGCCCCTCCCGTCCGCCGTCCGGCGGGCCGCTGAGCGCCCCGCGCCCGCGGACCGGGGTCGGGGCGTGGGGCGTGGGCGCGGCGGCGCGGAGGCGTGAAGTGCGGGAGGCGGGGCCTCGGGCGGGGGGAAGTGGCTGCGAGGCCCCGGATCAGTAGCCGTAGATCATCTTGTAGGCGACCTCGGGGAGGAACTGTCCGGCCGAGGATCCGGCCCCGACACCGCAGTTGCCGTCGGATTCGCCCGGCGTCTTGATCCACAGGAGCATCTCGGCGCCGCCGCCTGTCTGGGTGGGAGTGCCGATACGGCGGCCCGCGGGGTTGCACCACTGGCCGTTGGCGCCGTTGCCGTTACGGCTGCTGTCCACGACGAACGGCTTGGTGTAGCCGTAGCGAGCGCTGAGTTCCCGGTTGACGGCGTTCCCGTACGCGGTGTTCTCGGCGGTGGTGAAGTAGTTGGAGATGTTCAGAGAGAAGCCGTGGGCCTGTCGCAGGCCGGCGTCGTTGAGGCGCTGGGCCATGGTCGCCGCTCCGGCCCAGCCGGGGTTGCCCGCGTCCAGGTAGACCCAGGTGTTGGGGGCCTGGCGGTTGAACTGGGTCAGGGCCCCGCTGAGCATGCCGCGCCGTTCGGTGATCTGAGCCTGCGTCATGCAGCCGTAGTCCCCGAGGGAGTCCGGTTCCAGGAGCACGACGGCCGGACGGTTGGCGATCCCGCCGGCGAACTGTCCGATCCAGTTCGCGTAGGCGGACGCCGAGGACGCTCCGCCCGCGGAGTGCCCGCCGCAGTAGTCGCGGTTGTAGATGTTGTACGCGACGAGGATGGGCAGCTTGTCCCGGCTGTCCGCGGCGCCCGCGTACGCGCCCGTGGCGGTGCCGATCGCGCCGCTCCAGGAGCCGAACCAGCGAGCCGCCGGGGTGTTGGCCAGGGAGGCGTTGATCGCGGAGGCACGGCCGTCGCCGGGGTTGGCGGCGACCCAGCGTTTGGCACTGGAGTCGGGGTCCACGTAGAACCCGCTGGTCATGGTGGTCGGGTCGGCGGCGTGTGCCGACGGCGCGGCGGCGAGCGCCAGCGGCAGAGCGAAGAACGCTGTCACGAGGGCGCGGAGTCTGCGGCGCATGACTGAACCTCGGTTTCCTGGCGTGGATGCGTCGCACGCGCTCGTCCCGAGCGTGCGACGCGCTGAGGAGGTGCGGTGGTGCGACGCCCCCGGGATCCGGCGGCTTCCGGCAGGGGCGGCACATCCGAAGGACCGGCAGCGACTGCTGGGAGCGCTCCCACTGGAAGCGGTCCCAACAGCACGGAGGGCCTTGGGGTGTGGTCGGTATCGTGTGGCGGGGCGTCGGAACTGTCAAGCGTCCATGCGAAATCCGCTGTTCCGGCCTTCTCTGGACCGGCGTGAATCGCCTCCGCGGGCCGGCCTCGCCAGGCCTTCACAGGGCGAGGACGAGGCTCTACAGTTCCTGAACTGGAAGCGCTTCCAGTATTTCGTACCCTTCTGGTCGCGACGGAAAGGCTCATGGTCCATGGCAGAAGCCGCGCCTCGTCGGCAGCCGACGCTCGACGAGGTGGCCGAACTCGCCGGCGTCTCCCGTTCCGTGGCCTCTCGCGCCCTGAACAACGCTCCGCACGTCAGCCGCGTGAAACGCGAGGCGGTCGAACGGGCCGTCCGGCAGCTCGCCTACGTGCCCAATCCGAGCGCCCGTGCCCTGGCCACCCGTCAGACGGGAGCGGCGGCCCTGGTGATCTCGGGCGAGGACCCGTCGATCTTCGCGGATCCGTTCTTCGCCCAGGTGATCGTGGGGGCGTCGGCAGCTCTGGAGGAGGCCGACCTGCACCTCATGCTGTGCCTGGCCGCTTCCGACCGGGGGCGCAAGCGGGTGGAGGAGCTCTTCCGGTCCAAGGGCGCCGACGGCGTCATGCTGATGGCGCTGCGCGAGGACGATCCGCTGGCCCGGATGGCCCAGGAGGCGGAGATACCCGTCGTGTTCGGCGGGCGCCCGGTCGGTCCGGCCCCGCGGTGGTACGTGGACGTCGACAACGTCGGCGGCGCGCGCGAGGCGACCGAGTACCTGCTCTCACGCGGCCGGACGCGGGTCGCCGCGATCTGCGGACGCATGGACACCGAGGCCGGGCGCGCACGGTACCGCGGCTACCGTGACGCCGTGCTGGCGGCCGGCCTCGATCCGTTCCCGCCGCTGGAGGGGGACTTCACCGAGCCCAGCGGAGCCGCCGTCATGACCGCACTGCTGGCGAACCACCCTGATGTGGACGGGGTGTGCGCCGCCAACGACAACATGGCGGCGGGGGCGCTGCGCACCTTGCGCGAGACCGGCCGGCCCGTGCCCGCCGAGGTCGCCGTGGTGGGCTTCGACGACCTGGCGATCGCCCGGATCGCCGATCCGCCGCTCACCACCGTCCATCAGCCCATCACGGAGTTCGGGCGGGAGATGGCGCGCATGCTGGTCGCACTCGTCAACGGGCAGGATCCCACCCCGCTGATCCTTCCCACCAGGCTGGTCACCCGCGCCAGCGCCTGACCTGGGCGGGCCCGCCTACCCGAACAGTCGCCGCTGGATCTCCCGTCGGTAGTCCTCCAGCGTCCTGTCGAGATGGTCCGCCGTGGCCTTGGCCGCCTCCTCGGGGCGGCCGTCACGGATGGCCCGGTAGATCGCCTCGTGCTCCTCGACCGCGGCCGCGGTGCCCTCGCTGAGCACGTCGTGGATCCCGATGGCGCTGGACTGCCGCTGGAGTCGTCGAGCATCGCGGACGGTGCTCACGAGGAAGGTGTTGTGCGAGGCCACGGCGACGCCCACGTGGAAGTCCTCGTCCGCCTGGTTGAAGACGTCGACCTGGCCCTGGGCGAACCCGTGCCGGCAGTTCTGCATGGCCACCTCGATGGTCCGCAGCTCGGCGGGCGTGGCCCGGGTGGCGGCCAGGCTGCTGGCGGCCATCTCCTGGACCCTGCGGAACTCGAACAGCATCAGCACGTGGTCGAGGTCGACGGGGCGGAAGAAGCCTCCCCAGCGACTGGTGGTGAGCATGCCTTCGTCGTCCGCGACGAACAGGCCCCTGCCCTTGTGGGCCCGTACACGGCCGAGCGCCGAGAGGATCTTCACGGCCTCCCGCACCACCGCCCTGCTGGTGTCCAGCCTCTGGGCCAGGTCGATCTCCGTGGGCAGCCGGTCACCCGCAGCCAGCCGGGACTCGGCGATGTATTCGAGGATCCGCTCCGCCACGATCTCGTAACCGGGCCGGTAGTCACGCCGCTCCTCGTCGGGGCCGTTCACCGCTGCGGCCGCGGAGGGGGCTGCGGCCGCGGAGGGGGAGGCATGCTCCGGCGAGGCTGCTTCTGTCGCGGGCGTGTGGTTCATCTGTCCTGCCTCCGGGGTGGCTGCGACGAGAGCGACTGATCGCTGTGGAGCGCGGTTCATCGTACCCCAGTCCGCGATGAGTCGTACTTATATGGCGCCTTCAGGAACCGAGGATCCTGATCTCACACAGCCACATGTCCAGATACGCCCATCCGGGAGCTGCCCTGCCTCGCTCGCTCTCCGGATCGTCGCCGCCGAGTCGTCCGAATGGAGTCGCGCGCACCCCTGGCCGGGCTTTGGATAGGGCGGCTAATCCCTACCGCGAGGAGTTCCTCGGAGCGGGGATGTCCGGGAAGCGGCTCGCTCCACGGCTTCTCGGGGAGCTCGACCGCATGGTGGTAGGGCAGCGGCACATGGATGGTCGCCCGCAACGGGCCCTACGGGAACGCCGCGAACATCGCCTCGTAATCCTCGTTGTCCGAGGAGTTCCAGGCGTTCCTGTCCCGTTCCGTCACGGCCGTGCCGACGGGGACGTGTATCACGCTTCCCAGCGTCTCGTCGTAGTCGGCGGTCTCGGGGAAGGCGAAGAGCAACAGGTGGCCGGCGGGAGGCAGGGGCAGGTCCGTCGCGTCGGCGGGCAGAGCCGCGAGGTCGATGGAGGCGACGAAGGGGTGGGCGGGATCCGGGGTGTCGGGCGGGAGCAGGAGCGGGCCACCGAATCGTCCGACGACGGGCCTGCCCCCGCCGCCACCCCTGTCCTCGTCCCCGCCACCGTCCTGCGTCAGCATCGAACAGGGGCGGGCGGTGGCCATCCATCGCTCCACGTCGTCGGCTGGTAGGCCGCGCGCGATCGCCTTGTCGTGGAAGGGGCTTAACCGGTCCCGCAGCTCAGGAGTCATGGGCAAACCGTAGGGGGAGGGACTGACACGGCGGATTCGACGCCGTGGCGGATCATCTGTTTCCGCGAGCCGACGAAGCCGACGGGACAGTGCGGCGGCCCGCAACGTGCGCATACCCGTACGCAAGTTGCGGTCATGGTGGGGGTTGGCATGCTCGCCTGCGGGAGTGGCACGGCTCTGCGTTGGCTCGGTGGGCCGGTGGTGCCGCCTCAAGGGCATTCCGGCCAGGGCGCGCGAAATGCCTTGCCGCCCATGTGCCCGGTGGACCCATCGAGGGACTTGACCGCCTTGACCGGCATGACTGCCTTGACCGGCGGCGTTCCTTCCATCGAGCCTTCGAAATGTTTCGACATCGATCACGAATATTGCGAGAGGTATTGACGCCGCCGACTGGCCTCCTATCATCCAGTTTGCTCGACACTTCGCCCCTTGTTCGATATCACGTACGCGGGTCGGAACCGCTCCCTTTGTGGAGTGGGGCACGTCCGGGTCACCCCCACTGAAACGGCCGAGTCGCAAGGAGCCCGCCCCGCATGTATGTGTCATGGCCCCATCACCCCCGTCGTCGGGGTCCTGCCCCGGCGGCGGCAATCGGCCGCATCCATGCCTCCGCGGAGCACGTGGGGCTCGCGAGGCGGTGGGCTCGCACCAGGGCGGTCAACGCCCGAGGCGGGCCGGTGCGTTGCGCGGCTGCCCGAAGGTGCCGGTCGCCACCGGGGCGTCAGAAGACGCGTGCGGGAACGGGGAGCCGCAAGGGGCGGGTTCGCCCGCTGCTTCAGAACCGCTGCGAACCGCAGCACACCGACAGTCCGGACCGCCTGTGACGGGGCCGGCCGGGACCGCTCACTCGAGAATCAAGAGGTCGTCATGCGCAGTGGAAGTTTCAGCCGCAAACGTCTGTCTGTGGTGCTCGCCGCCGGGGTCGCGACCCTGGTCTCGTTGGCGGCGTCGCTCGTCGCGAACCCGGCACAGGCGGCCGCCACCAGGGCGTGTTCTCTTCCGTCGTCGTACCGGTGGACGTCGACGGGCGCGTTGGCGCAGCCGGCGAACGGGTGGGTCGCCCTGAAGGACTTCACCAACGTGGTCTACAACGGCAAGCACCTGGTCTACGCGTCGAACGTGTCCGGCTCGTCCTACGGGTCGATGAGGTTCAGTCCCTTCACGAACTGGTCGGACATGGCCTCGGCCGGCCAGGCCGGCATGAGTCAGTC
This sequence comes from Streptomyces rishiriensis, assembly GCF_003112535.1. Classification (GTDB taxonomy): domain Bacteria; phylum Actinomycetota; class Actinomycetes; order Streptomycetales; family Streptomycetaceae; genus Streptomyces; species Streptomyces rishiriensis. Next base: position 317,931 of record NZ_BEWA01000017.1, read on the forward strand.
CGCGGTGGCGCCCACGCTGTTCTACTTCGCGCCCAAGAACATCTGGGTGCTTGCGTACCAGTGGGGTGCGTGGCCGTTCATCTACCGCACGTCCAGTGACCCCACCAACCCCAACGGCTGGTCCGCGCCGCAGCCGCTGTTCACCGGCGGCATCCCGGGCGCCGCCCCGATCGACCAGACCCTGATCGCCGACGGCCAGAACATGTACCTGTTCTTCGCCGGCGACAACGGCAAGATCTACCGGGCGAGCATGCCGATCGGGAACTTCCCCGGCAACTTCGGCTCCTCGTACACGACCGTCATGAGCGACTCGGTGAAGAACCTGTTCGAGGCGCCGCAGGTCTACAAGGTCCAGGGCCAGAACCAGTACCTCATGATCGTCGAGGCCCGGGGCGTGAACGAGCAGCGCTACTTCCGCTCGTTCACGGCCTCCAGCCTGAACGGCTCGTGGACCCCGCAGGCCGCCAGCGAGAACAACCCCTTCGCGGGCAAGGCGAACAGCGGCGCCAACTGGACCAACGACATCAGCCACGGTGACCTGGTCCGCAACAACCCCGACCAGACCATGACCATCGACCCCTGCAACCTGCAGTTCCTGTACCAGGGCAAGTCCCCCTCCGCGAGCGGTCCTTACGACCGACTGCCCTGGCGACCGGGTGTCCTGACCCTGCAGCGCTGACCTGCCTGATCCACGATAATCGCGCCCGCGCGGTCGACGGGCGCGGCGATGAGTGGTCTTCGGTGCGGGTGACAGGCGCCCGCTGACCGACACGCGCGGCATCGAGGAATCCCAGCCGCCGGCTGGGATTCCTCTCGTGCGAAGCCGGCGCACGCGGTGACGTGGCCTGCCTTCGGCGTTCGGGACTCACGGCACTCACGGCACTCACGGCGCTCTTGCAAGTGCTTGCGGCACTTGGCTGGATCATCCCCCCCGCGCCGACCGTGTCGTCCCGCGTGGGGACCGGCCGTCAGGCCCGCGAAGTCTTCGGCGGACACACGCCGGACCACCGCGAACGCACCTGTACGGCGGCAGCTGAAGAAACCAGGTTCATCCGGCGCTCACCCCGCCCCCTCGGAAATTCCGTTGGCCTGAACGTCCCTGCCGACTCAAGCCATGGCCCACTAGACTCGGAACGAATGATCACGGGGAGGCCGCAGTTGTTGCATGTCGCTTTAGTGAACATGCCATTCGCCGACTGGAATCGTCCGTCATTCGCCCTGGGACAGTTGTCGACTCTCGTTCACCGGGAGTTCGACGACCGGGCGCGAGCGCGTGTGTGCTATCTCAACCAGGACATGGCCGAGTTCTTCGGGACACGTCTGTACGAGGCCCTCTCCGTGAGCCACGATCACGTGGACACGGGGATCGGGGACTGGCTGTTCCGGCACATCGCCTTTCCCGGTGAAGCCGACACCGCCACGGAATACTTCCAGCGCTACTACCGGGGCGCCCGGTGGGCCGACTTCCGCGAGCAGATCCTGTCGGCGCGGGACGGACTGCGCGAGTTCTGCGAGGAGCTGATCGACCGCTATCGGCTCGACGAGGCCCATGTCGTGGGGTTCAGCTCGATGTTCGCCCAGCATGTGCCGAGTATCGCCCTGGCGCGGCTGATCAAGGAGCGCAGCCCGCGGACGCTCGTCGTGCTCGGCGGGGCGAACTGCGAGGCGCCCATGGGCTCGGTGATCGCCGAGCATGTGCCGGCCGTCGACTTCGTCTTCTCCGGGCCCGCGCTGAACACCTTCGGTGAGTTCCTGCGGTGCGTCCTCGACGGGAACCCGGAGGGCGCCGACGCCGTTCCGGGAATCCTCTCCGAGCGGAACTGCCGGGACCCGCGCTTCCGCAAGGCCATCGGCGCGGAACGCGATATCGACGACTTCTTCCTGCCCGACTACGACAGTTTCTTCAAGGCGTTGGACGGGCATCCGGAACTGCGGCGCACGGGGACCAGCAAACCCATGCTGTTCTTCGAGACGTCCCGCGGCTGCTGGTGGGGGCAGCGTTCGCACTGCACCTTCTGCGGGCTGAACGGCGAAAGCATGGCGTTCCGGTCCATGTCTCCGGACCTGGCCGTCCAGCAGTTCGAGTGGCTATTCGGCTTCGCGCCCGCCTATACCTCGCTCTTCTGCACGGACAATGTCATGCCCCGCAATTACTCGCGCGAGGTCTTCCCTCGCCTCGAGCCGCCGCCGGGGGCCGAGATCTTCTACGAGGTCAAGCTTCCGCTGAGCCGCCAGGACCTGCGCGCCATGACGGACGCCGGCGTCACCGTCGTCCAGCCCGGCATCGAGGCGCTGTCCTCCTCGACGCTCAAACTGATGGGCAAGGGCACGACCGCGTTCCAGAACCTGCAGTTCCTCAAGAACTGCGAGGAGTTCGGGATCAAGCCCGAGTGGAACCTGCTGATCGGCTTCCCCGGCGAGAACCCGACGGTCTACCGCAAGTACGCCGAGGAACTGCGCGACTTCGTCCACCTGGTTCCGCCGCACGGCGTCTACATGGTGCGCTTCGACCGCTTCAGCCCCTACTTCAAGCGGAGCGACGAGTACGGGCTCGTCCTGAAGCCCGTGGACTACTACTCCCTGACGTACCCCTTCGACGAGCCGGCGCTGGCCGATCTCGCGTACTTCTTCGCCGACCAGAACCTGGCCCCGTACATGCTCGACGCGGTCGAGTGGCACGACGAGTTGAGCACTCTGGTCACCCAGTGGCGTACGGCCTGGTACGGGGTGGACGGGGTGGACGGGGCGGACGGGGCGGCCCGTCGCGAGCTGCGAATGGTCGCCGACGACGACGGCCGGCTCACGGTCCGAGACTCCCGGTCCGGGGCCCTTCGGACACACCCGGTCGACGCGGCGACCGGCCGGCTGCTGCGCCGGCTGTCCTCGCCGGCCAAGCCCGAGCAGTTGGCCCGGGACTGGCCGGAAGGACCGGACGACCTGCGGCAACGCCTGGACATGCTCACCGGACACCGGTTCCTCTTCACGGAGAACGGCCGGGTGATGAGCCTGGTGCTGACCGGAGCGGACGGCGAGATCGAGGAACCCGCCCGGGAGGAACCCGCCCGGGACGAGCCCGCCGCCGTCGGCGCCCGGCGGCTGCTGCCGCTCGTGTCGGAGGCGCCGCGATGACGGTCGAGACCACCCCGACGCTCCCGCTGGTCGTCGAGGGCCACGGCGAGTCGGCCGTCGAACGGCTGCGCGCCCGGCGGGAGGACCTGCGGGCGGCGCTGCGCGAACGCGGCGCGCTGCTGCTGCGCGGCTTCGACGTCGGGGGCGCCGACGGCTTCGCGGACATCGTCCGCGCGCTCTCCGGCGAGCCGCTGCCGTACACCGAGCGTTCCTCCCCCCGGAGCGTGATCAAGGGGAACGTCTACACGTCCACCGACTACCCGCCCGGTGAAGAGATCTTCCTGCACAACGAGAACTCCTATCAGGCGAGTTGGCCGCTGACCCTGTACTTCCACTGTGTGTGCCCGCCGCTGACCCGGGGCGCCACCCCGCTTGCCGACACCCGGCGGGTGCTGGCCGCCGTCGACGACGAGGTGCGCCGGGAGTTCACCCGGCGCGGCTGGTCGGTCGTACGCAACTACGGCGAACTGGTCGGTCTGTCGTGGCAGGAGGCGTTCGCCACCGAGGACGGCGCGGAGGTCGAGCGGTACTGCCGGGAGCGGGACATCGAGGCACAGTGGCTGCCCGGCGGAGGGCTGCGCACCCGGGCGGTACGGGAGGTGGTGCACCGCCATCCGTCGACCGGCGAACCGGTGTGGTTCAACCACGCGACGGTCTTCCACGCCACCACGCTGCCGGAGTCGGTCCGGCTCGGGTTGCTGGAGATGCTGGGGGAGGAGAATCTCCCCAGCCAGACCTACTACGGAGACGGCGGAGCGATCCCGGACGACGTCATGGACCATCTCCGGGCCTGCTACCGATCCGCGACGACCCGCTTCGACTACCGTGCGGACGACGTCCTGGTGATCGACAACATGCTGGTCGCGCACGGCCGTGAGCCGTTCACCGGCCCCCGTCGGATCGCGGTCGCCATGGCGGAGCAGTACACCCCCCACCGCTAGCCCCAGGACGGAAGACCCTCGCATGTTCGCGCGTTCGCTCCGGTCCAACCGGGACTTCTCCGTATTCTGGGCGGTCCAGGCCCTGTCCGAGGTCGGCAACGCCTTCTCTCTGGTCGCACTGCCGCTGCTGGTGCTGCACACCACCGGGTCGGCGGCGCAGATGGGGTTGCTCACGGCCGTCGCGGGCGCCACCGCGCTGCTCACCGGTCTGGTGGGCGGCTCCTGGGCCGACCGCTTCGACCGGCGGCGTCTGCTGATGCTCTGCGACGGCGCCCGGCTGGTGCTGTACGGCGCGATCCCGGTCTGCTGGGCCCTGAACCCGCAGATCTGGCTGCTGTACGTGGTCATGGCGCTGGCCTCGGTCTTCGAGACGTTGTTCCGGATCACCTATGTCACCGCCGTGGCGAACCTCGTCGACAAGGAGCAGATCGTCGCGGCGAACGGCCGGCTGGAGGCGACGAACGCGATCGCGTACATCGCCGGCCCTGCCCTGGCCGGAGTGGTGGCCGGATTCTTCGGTCCGACGGCAGCCGTCGCCATCAACGCGGGCAGCTTCGGGATCTCCCTGGTGGGCCTGGCGTTCATCAGGCTCAGGCCCACCGCGCCGCCGCCGGCGGCGGACGAGGCCGGGAGCGGGGCAGCCCGGGCACACGACCCGCGCTCCGGCTTCCGGGTCGGCGCCGCCTTCCTGTGGCACACGCCGGTGCTGCGGGCGCTCACCGTGCTGCTGACCGTCACCACCTTCCTCAGCCTGGGCATGACCGACGTGTTCATCTACCACCTGCGGAACGGTCTGGGGCAGGACGAACGCACCGTGGGCTACGTCCTCGCACTGGCCGGGTTCGGCACCTGCGTCGCCGCCGCCGCGACCGCCAGGCTGCGCCGCTCCTGGGGCTTCGGCCGCTGTTGGCTCGGCGCGATGAGTCTGTGCTCGGTGTCGGTGCTCGTGCTGGGCGGCACCGGACACGTGTCCGTGGCGGCCGTGACCATCTGTCTGTACTCCTTCGGCATGGCACTGGCGGGCGTCTGCTCGATGTCCCTGCGGCAGCAGGTCACGCCGGACCATCTGCTCGGCCGGGTCACCTCCGCGTTCTGGACGATCCACGGCAGCCTCGCGCCCCTCGGCGCGGCCCTGCTCACCGCCCTGGTCGGCCGGCTGGGGACGCGCGGGCCGCTGACCGCGGTGGCCGTCGTCTTCCTGGTCGTGGTCGTGGCCGCCGCCTTCACTTCCATTCGACAGCGCCACCCGGAGCAGACCGCCGGACGGCTCCCGCAGACGCGGCCCACCGACGCGCCGCCACCACGAGAGGAGAGTCACGGGGATGACGCCGAAGCCCGACGATGACGACCGGCTGTACAAAGTCGTGGTCAACCACGAGGAGCAGTACTCCGTCTGGCCCGCCGACCGGGACAACCCGGCCGGATGGTCGGACGCGGGCAAGTCCGGCCCGAAGTCCGACTGCCTCGCTCATATCGAGGACGTGTGGACCGACATGCGTCCGCTCAGCCTCCGCCGCCGCCTGCGGGCGGGCGAACGGGACTCTCAGGACTCACGGGATTCACAGGACTCACGGGACTTACAGGACGGCTGGGGCGGACCGGTGGCCGAGAGCGCCGACCGGGCGGGCTGACTCCCGGTCCGTCACCCACCCGCCGCACCGCGAACCAGGGAAGGCCATCGTGCACGACGACCTGGAAACACGACCGACGGCCCGCTCGGCGGGAGCCCCCCGGCTGCGGCTCTCCGACGGCCAGGAAAGACTCTGGTACCTGGAGCAGATCGCCGTCGCCGCCCCGGTCCACCACGTGTCCGCCGCCACTCTCGTCGAGGGCCCGCTGGACGCCGGTCGGCTGACGTCCGCACTGCGGGCCTGTGTCGCCCGCCACGACCTGCTCCGCAGTACCTTCGAGGATCGCGGGAACGGACCGCGTCGTACCGTCCGCGCCACGGCCGACGTTCCGCTGCGGCGTCTGGACGTCGACGGCGGATCCGCCCCGGGGACGGACGCCGGGGACGGATCCGTGGCCGAGGCGGAACTGCGCCGTGTGCTCGCGGAGGAGAGCGCCCGGCCCTTCGCTCTCGACCGGGCGCCGGCGCTGCGTGCCACCCTGGTGCGCAGCGGCGCGGAGCGGCACGTGCTGCTGCTCACGGCGCACCGCATCGTCGCCGACCGGGCCTCTCTCACCGTGCTCGAGCGTGAACTGGCCTGCGAGTACGCGGCATCGGGCGAGGACCTGGCCCGGATGCCCCCCTCGACCGCGCACCGGCCCGCCTCGGACCCGCTCGCCTCGGACCCGCTCGCCTCGGAGCCGCTCGCCTCGGAGCCGGCAGCCCCGGACGAGGGGCTGCTGTACTGGAAGCGGCGGCTGGCGGGTCTTCCGCCGCTCGACCTGCCGTTCGACCGGACCCGGCCGAGGACACCGACCCACCGGGCGACGGGCCGTGAGCTGCTCCTCGACGACCGACACGCCGAGGCCCTGAAGAGACTCGCCCGCGAGGAGGGCGTACCGGCGTGGACGGTGCCGGCGGTCGCCTTCACCATGCTGCTGGCGCGCTGGACGGGTCGGTACGACGTGGTGTCAGGCATCCCTGTGGACCGTCGTCCGCCGGCCGTCGCGCGGACGGCGTTCGGGCCGTACGAGGATCTGCTCCTGCTGCGGGTCGACCTGACGGGCCGTCCCTCCCTGCGCGAAGCGGTCCGGCGCTTCGCACACGCCCGGGACGAGGCGGAGCGGCACGCCGACGTCCCCTTCGGCCGGCTCGTTCGACTCATGGGCCAGGAGCGGGACTTGAGCCGCCACCCGCTCTGTCAGGCGGTCTTCGCCGTGGCGGGGGCGCGGCGTACCGGCTTCACCGCGGCGGGGCTCAGCACGTCCGCGCTCACCCTCGACGACGCGACCGTCCCCTATGACCTCCAGTGCACGGTGACCGAGGACGATGGGCGCGGCGGCCTCGGGGCCGAGCTGCGCCTCGCGTCCGACCTGTGGCTGCCGGAGTCGGCCGACCGTATGGCGACCGCCTTGCGCGCGCTGCTCATCGCCCTCGCCGAGACCCCCGACCGGCGGATCGCGGAGATTCCGGTGCTGTCGCCCGAGGACCGGGCCCGGATCGACGCCTGGAACGCCACCGACCGTCCCCTGCCCGAACCGGCCACCGTGGACGGCCTGTTCCTCGCATGGGCGGACCGCGTCCCGCAAGCCGTCGCCCTCACCGACCGCACCGGAACCTGGACGTACGCGCGGCTGCGGGTGCGGGCCGAGCGGGTCGGACGGGCCCTGATCGCGGCGGGCGTCACGCCGGACTCCGTCGTCGCCCTGCCCATGCGACGCTCCGCCGACCTGGTCACGGGCATGCTCGGCGTGCTTCTGGCCGGTGGCGCACCCCTCGTCCTCGACCCCGGCCACCCCGTGGAACGACTGCGGTTCATGGCCGAGGACGTCGAGATCTCGGCCGTCCTCGGCAACGCCGAACCCCCCGCCTGGCTGCACGGCCTGGGCGTACCCGTGCTGCGGCTCACCGACGCGGAGCACGACGGCACCGGCGCGGGCGACCCGCAGCGCCAGGAGCCGGCGTCGGCCGACCGGGAACCCGGCACGCGTCCGGCGTCGGCCGACCGGGGAGCCGGCACGCCTGCCGCACCCGAGCCCGCGCTCGCGCCGGCCGTCGCCACCGGCCCGGAGCGGCAGGGGCCCCCGGCAGCGGGTCCCGCACATGACAGGCCTGCGGCGGCCGGCCCGGCGCACGTCGCGCGTTGCCCCGTCGGTCCCCTTCCGTGGTCCCGCTCCCACCCCGTCGGGCTGGCGGCCGTGGTGTACACCTCCGGGTCGACCGGGCGGCCCAAAGCCGTCGGCATACCCCATCGGGCCGTCGTGCGGCTGACCACCGCGACCGACTACGTGTCCGTCGGCCCCGGCGACGTCCTGCTGCACCTCGGCGACCCGGCCTTCGACATCACCGCCTTCGAGGTGTGGGGGGCGCTGTGCAACGGCGCCCGGGTGGACGTGCTGCCCGGCGACGAACCCCTCGGGCCCGACGAGGTGCTGGCCGCGCTGCGTGAGCTGCGGCCGACGATCGTCGCTCTCACCGGCACCCTCTTCAACCGGGTGACCGACATCGACCCGAGGGCCTTCGGCGGACTGCGCCACCTCTTCGTCGTCGGAGAGGTGATGGACCCCCGGCGCACGCGCGCGGTGCTGCGCGGAGGCGCGCCGCCCGGTCACCTGCACAACGGGTACGGCCCGAGCGAGAACGCGACGTTTTCCACGACCCACCGGGTGGACCGGCTGCCCGAGGACGCCCCGAGCGTGCCCATCGGCTCCGCCCTCACCAACACCACGCTGCACGTGCTGGACCAGGAGCTGGGGCCCGTGCCGATCGGGGTGACCGGCGAGTTGTACGTCGGCGGGCTGGGGCTCGCCCGGGGTTATCTGGGCCGCCCGGGCCGCACCGCGGAGCGCTTCCTGCCGGATCCGTTCGCCCCCGGGCCGGGGGCGCTGATGTACCGCACCGGCGACCTGGTGCGAAGGCTCCCGGACGGGGCGCTGGACTTCCTCGGCCGGGCCGATCAGCAGGTGAAGATCCGCGGCTACCGCATCGAGCCGGGGGAGATCGAGGCGGCGCTGCTGGCCCGCGACGACGTGCGCGAATGCGTCGTGCGGGCGGTCGACGTCGCCGGGGACCGGCGGCTGGTCGCCTACGTCGTCCCCGGGCCGGGGCATCGGCCGTCCCCGCCGGAGCTGCTGGGCGGGCTGCGGGACCGGCTCCCCTCGCACATGGTGCCCGGGCACGTCCTCCTGCTCGACGAGCTGCCCACGACGCCCAGCGGCAAGATCGACGGACGGGCGCTGCCCGGCATCGCCGAGGACGCGGCCGGCCCGCCCGACGCCGGAACCGTGCCGCCGAGGACGGCGACGGAGCGGGCGCTGTGGGAGATCTGGGCGGATGCCCTGCGCGTGCGGTCCTTCGGGGTGCACGACAGCTTCTTCCTCGTCGGCGGTCACTCGCTGCTGGCCTCGGTGGTGCGCACCGCGGTCCGCGAACGGCTCGGGGTGGCCCTGCCGTTGCGCACCCTGTTCGACGTGCCGACCCTGGCCGGCCTCGCCGTCGAGGTCGAGGGGGCCGCCGGCGAGGCGGCGGCCGTACCGGCGACCGCGAGAACGGACGACGACCCGGAACAACTCGACGGCCTGGTCGCCGAACTGGAGCGGCTCGCCGAGTCCCGGCGCGCCGAGGGACGAGCGGGGGGAACCGCATGACGCACACCACGAAGACGGCCGACGCGACAGAAGCGGAACTGCGCGCCAGGATCGAACGCCTCCCCGCCGGGCAGCGGGCCCTGCTGCGCCAGCGTCTGTGGGAGAAGGGCGTGCCGACCGGGCTGCCCGCCCTGGACGACGACGGGGAGGCCCCCGCGTCCTTCACCCAGCGCCGGATGGCGTTCCTGTCCGGGCTGGATCCGGACAGCCCGGCCTACCACAGCCCCGTCGTGCACCGTCTCACCGGACCGCTGGACGACACCGCCCTCGAAGCCGCGCTCAACGACCTGCTGCGCCACCATGCCGTCCTGCGCACCGTCCTTCCGGTCCGGGACGGCCGTACCGTGCAGCGGGTCCTGCCGCACCGGCATCGCGCGCTGCCCGTCGTCGACCTGACCGCGCTGCCGGGGCACGACCGGCAGGCGGAGGCCGAGCGACTCGCGCGGGCGGACGCCGAGGAGCGGTTCGACCTGGCCGCGGGACCGCTGGTGCGGTTCCGGCTGCTCCGCCTCGCCGCCGACGACGCGGTCCTGGTGCTCACCTTCCACCACGCGGTCGTCGACGGCTGGTCGCTGGGCGTCCTGCTGAGCGATCTGGGCACCGCGTACGGGGCGCGCCTGGACGGACGGACGCCCGAACCGCCCGACCACACGGTGCAGTACGCCGAGTACGCCCGCTGGCAGCACGAGTGGGCCGAAGGCGCCGAGGCCGCCGGCCAGTTGGACTACTGGGAACGCAGGCTGGCCGGCGCCCCGGACCCGATGCCGCTGCCCGCCGACCGCCCCCGCCCCGAACACCCCGAGGGGCGCGCCGAGTCCACGGTCTTCACCGTTCCCGCGCCCGTGACCGACGCGTTGCGGAAGGTCTCGGCGCGCACCGGCAGCACCCTGTTCATGGTGCTGCTCGCGGCGTTCCAGATCGTCCTCGCCCGGTACGGCGGCCACGACGACGTCGTCGTCGGCACCCCTGTCGCCAACCGGCGCTATCGCGGCTTCCACGATCTGGTCGGCTTCTTCGCCAACTCGGTCCCGCTGCGCTCGCGGGTCGCACCGCAGGCGTCCTTCGAGGACTTCCTCGCCGAGGTCCGCACGACGTGCCTGGAGGCGTACGAGAACCAGGACGTTCCCCTCGACCTGATCGCCCGGCGACTGCACCCGGAGCGCAGCCCCGGCCGGAACCCGGTCTACCAGGTCAACTTCACCCTGCACAACACGCCGCCGCGTCCGGTTCGCGCCCTGCCGGGCGGGATCGGTCTGATTCCCCTGGACCACCTGGACCACGGCGCCGCCCGCTTCGACCTCGACCTGAACGTCTGGGAGACCGACGCCGGACTGGAGGTCCGGCTCATCCACGCCACGGACCTGTTCGACACGGCGACCGGTGAGCGGCTCGCGGGCTCGCTGGGCGTCCTGCTCGACGCCGTGGCCGCCGCCCCCGGCACACGGATCGGTGAACTGCCGCTGCTGACGGCCGTGGAGAGCGAGCGGGTCCTGCGCGAGGGGCACGGCGCAGCCGCCGAACGCCCCGAGGACGCGCGCGTGGACCGGCTCTTCGCCGAGCGGACGCGCATCGCGCCCGACGCGGTGGCCGTGTCGGCGCCGGGCCGCGCCGACCTGACCTTCGGGGAACTCGACCGCCGCGCCAACGGCTTCGCCCACCGGCTGCGCGGCCTCGGCGCCGGTCCCGGCCGCGTGGTCGCGGTGCTGCTGCCCCGCACGCCCGAGGCGCTGGTCGCGCTGCTCGCCGTACTGAAGAGCGGCGCCGCGTACGTCGCGCTCGACCCGGCCTATCCGAAGGCTCGGCGCGACTTCATGCTGCACGACAGCGGGGCCGTGCTGCTGGTCACCGGCGCACGACCGGGGGACCCGGGGGCCCCGGCCGTGTCGGCCGTCCCGGCCGTCCCGGACATTCCGACCGCCGTGGACATCGTGACCGTCGTGGCGGACCCCGACCGGGTGGCCGAGGAGGCGACCGGGGCCCCGCCGGAGAGCGACGGCGGGCCCGACGACCTGATGTACCTGATGTACACCTCCGGCTCCACCGGTGGGCCCAAGGGGGCCATGCTCTCCCACCGCCAGGTCGCCAACTACCTGCTGTGGGCGGTGGAGACGTACCTGCCGCCGGGGGCGGACGGAGCCGTCCCCGTGCACTCCTCGCTCTCCTTCGACCTGACCGTGACGAGCCTCTTCGCCCCCCTGCTGGCCGGCCGGCGCCTGCTGCTCGCCGACGACTCCGGCACACCCGGCGAGGCTCTGCGCGCCTCGGCCGAGGCGGACTCCGGTCTCGCCTTCGTCAAGCTCACCCCCTCGCACCTGAAGATGCTGGAGGGCTCCCCGGCCCCCGCGCGCGCCGGGGCGTGGACCCGCACCCTGGTCGTCGGCGGCGAGGAACTGCACGAGGAGCGGCTCGCGGTCTGGCGCACGGGGGCCGGAGCGCCCCGGATCGTCAACGAGTACGGTCCGACGGAGACCGCCGTGGCCTGCGCCGCCTACGACAGCGCGCGCCCGGTCGGCGGCTTCGGCCGGGTGCCGATCGGCAGGCCCGTGCACCACGTGCGGCTGTACGTGCTCGACGAGGCGATGAACCCGGTGCCGCCGGGCGCGCCCGGAGAGCTGTACGTCGGCGGGGCGGGCGTCTGCCACGGCTACTGGAACCGCTCCGCCCTGACGGCGGAGCGCTTCGTTCCCGACCCCTTCGGCCGCGAGCCGGGCGGACGCCTGTACCGGACCGGTGACCGGGTGCGCCGGACGGCCGGCGGGGACCTCGAATACCTGGGCCGCCTCGACGACCAGGTGAAGATCCGTGGTCACCGGGTAGAGCCGCAGGAGGTGGCCGCCACGCTGGCCCGGGATCCGGCGGTCCGGGAGGCCGCCGTGATCGCGCACGGCCCCACCCCCGAGTCCCGGCGGCTGGTCGCCTTCGTCAGCCCCGACCCCGACGCCGGCGCACCGTCGGACGCAGCGGCCGAGACGGACTGGGTGAGCCGCTGGCGCACGCTGTACGAGGACACTTACGGCCGCGCGGAGCGCCCCGCCGACCCGTCGTTCGACCTGGCCGGCTGGAACAGCAGCTACACCGGCGAGCCGATCGAGGCCGAAGCGATGCGCGAGTGGCTCGACGCCACGGTCGGCCGCATACGCGCGCTGCGGCCGAACAGAGCCCTGGAGATCGGCTGCGGCACCGGCCTGATCCTCGCCCGAGTCGCCCCCGACTGCGACTTCTACCAGGGCGTCGACCTGTCCGAGCAGGTCGTCGAACGCCTGCGGCGTGACATCGGCGGCGCGGACGCCCCCGCCCGGATCGGACTGCGGGCCGGCCCCGCGCATCTCGCGATCCGGCCGGGCGAGACGTACGACACCGTGATCCTGAACTCCGTGATCCAGTACTTCCCGTCCGTGGACTACCTGTTGGCGGTCCTGGAGCGGGCGATCGACGCGCTGCCCGCCGGCGGTCACGTGTTCCTCGGCGACGTACGCAACCTCGCCCTCCTGGAAGCCTTCCACGCCTCCGTCGCCGCCCACCGGGCGAAGCCGGGCACGCCCGACGCCGTCCTGCGCGCCGAGACCGCCTGGCGCGTGGAGACCGAGAACGAACTCTGCCTCGATCCCCGCTTCTTCGGCGCACTGGCCGCACGATGGCCGCGGGTCGGCTCGGCAAGGGTCCTGCCGAAACGGGGAACGGCCGACAACGAACTGACCCGGTACCGCTACGACGTCGTCCTCACCGTCACCGGCGAGCGCACGGCGGACGACGGCGCGGGGACAGGGGCGGGCGGGGCGCCGCCGGAGCGGGACTGGCAGGCGGAGGGCCTGGACTCCGACGGCCTGGACGAGCTGCTCGGCGCACAACGCCCCGACCGGCTCGTGCTGCGCGGCATCCCCGACGCCCGGTTGGCGGGGGACCTGCGGCTGCTGGCCCGGCTCTCCGGCGCGGCGCCGGACGCCGTACGGCCGGGCGTCGCCCCGGACGAGCTGTGCCGCCTGGCCGGACGCCACGGGTACGAAGCCGAACCGAGCTGGGCCGAGGGACGGCCCGACGGCTCCTACGACCTGCTGCTGCACCGCCGGGGAACGCCGCCGGCGGCGCTCCCGCCGGTCGTCACCGCCACGGAGCCGCACCATCTCGCCACCGCACCGCTGTGGCGCCCCGCGGCTCTCGCCGCGCTGCCCGGCATCGAGTCCCGGCTCGCCGAACGCCTGCCCGGCCCCCTTCTGCCGGCCCGCTACGTCGTGCTGCGCCGGATCCCGCTCAACGCCAACGGCAAGGTCGACCGTGCCGCGCTCACGGACCTGTCGCTGACGACCGAGAACGAGGACGGCGAGGACCGCGAGGCGCGGCCGGAGGCCGAACTCACCGCCACGCAACGGCGGATGGCCGCCATCTGGAGCGAACTGCTCGGCCGCGACGGCATCCGTGCCGAGGACGACTTCTTCGACCTCGGCGGGCACTCCCTGCTCACCTTCCGGCTCGTGTTCCGGCTGCGGGAGGAGTTCGAGGTGGAGGTGCCGATCCGCGGCCCGTTCGACGCCTCGACACTCGGCGCGCTGGCCGACCTCGTCGACGGCCTGGTCGCCGCGAAGAACCGGCCCGTGCTGCCCGCGCTGGCCCCCGCCGAACGGGACGCGACGGTGCCGGCCTCCTTCGCCCAGGAACGGCTGTGGTTCCTCCACCAGATGGATTCGGGCACCGCCCAGTACAACTTCCCGGTCCTCGTCCGGCTGACGGGCGAACTCGACGTGGACCTGCTGCGCCGGGCGGTGGGGGAGATCGTACGGCGGCACGAGGTGCTCAGGACCGTGATCACCGCCCGGGAGGGGCAGCCGTTCCAGACCGTACTGCCGGCAGGGCCGCCCGCGCTCCCGCTCACCGACCTGACCTCCCACCCGCCGGAGCAACGGGAAGCGCAGGCGCGGCGGCTGGCCAGGGAGCAGTACGCCGAGCCCTTCGACCTGGCCACCGGGCCCGTACTGCGGGCCGGGCTGCTCCGGCTGGACACGGCGGACCACGTGCTGCTGTTGGCGGCCCATCATGTGACGGTGGACGGCTGGTCGGCCGCCGTCCTGCTGGACGAACTGGCCGAGCTGTACACGGCGGGCCGCGAGCACCGGCCGCCCCGCCTGCCCGAACTGCCGGTGCAGTACGCGGACTACGCGCTCTGGCAGCGGCGGCTCGCCGAGGCCGGCCACTTCGACCGCCTGGTGGAGCACTGGACGGCGCGCCTGAGGGGCATCCTCGACCTGCCCGGGCTGCCCCTGGACCGGCCGCGCCCGGCACACCCAGAGAACCGGGGCGAAAGCCTGCGCTTCCGGATCCCGGCCCCGACGGCGGACGGGATCCGCGCGCTGTGCCGGGTGGAGGACGGCACCCTGTTCATGGCGCTGCTCGCCGCCCTGTACGCGGTGGTGAACCGGAGGACCGGAGAGACCGATCTCGTGGTGGGCTCGGACGTCGCCGGCCGCTCCGACAGCAGGACCGAACCGCTGATCGGCTTCTTCGTCAACCAGATCGTGCTGCGCGCCGACCTCACCGGCGCCCCCACCTGGCGCGAACTGCTGGGCCGCACCAAGGACGTGGCACTGGACGCCTATGCCCACCAGGACCTGCCGTTCGAGGAGGTCGTCAAGGCCCTCAGCCCGCCCCGCACCCGCAACCAGAGCCCGCTGTTCCAGATCAAGCTCGTGCTCAACAGCAACCGGCGGGCGGCCGACGCCATGGCCGGCCTGCGACTGAGCCCGTTCACGGTGGACCTCATCGACACCAGCCGTTTCGACGTCACCCTCGTCCTGGAGGAGGACGACGACGGGGTCGCCGGGTTCCTCAACTACGACCCCGACCTCTTCGACGCGTCGACCATGGCGGAACTGCGCGAGCAGTACCTCGCGCTGGTCGCGGACATGGCCGCCCGGCCGGACGCCTCGATCGCCGAGGCGCCCCTGCCCACGACGGCTCCCACGGCCCGTTCCTCCGGGCCGGGGCGGGCCCGGCGGCGCGGCCCCGGCGCCCTGCGCGGGATCAAGCCCACCAAGGTCACCGTGGCCTCGGACGACGTGGTCGTACGCGAGCCGCTGCGGGAGGGCGCCGACCTGCCGCTCGTGCTGCGCCCGGCAAGCGCCGACGTCGACCTGGTGGCCTGGGCCCGCGAGCACCGTGCCCGGCTCGACACGGAGTTGGAACGGCACGGGGCCCTGCTGTTCCGGGGCTTCGCCGTCACGGACCCGGACGCCCTGGAACGCTTCGCCTCCGTCTTCGTCGACGACCTCTTCGGTGAGAACGGCGAGCACCCGCGCGCCGCACTCGGCGGCAACGTCTACACGCCGGTGTTCTTCCCGCCGGAGGAGAAACTGCTCTGGCACAACGAGAACTCCTTCAACGACGAGGGGCCGACCCGCATCTGGTTCGCCTGCGCCCGCCCGGCCGACTCCGGCGGCGAGACACCCGTGGTCGACAGCCGCGCCGTCCACCGAAGGATGGACCCGGCGCTGCGAGAGGAGTTCACCGCCAAGGGAGTCATGTACGTCCGCAACTACGGCACCGGGCTCGGCCTCGACTGGCGGGACGTCTTCCGGACCGGGGACCGGGCCGAGGCCGAGGCCCGCTGCGCCCGACAAGGGCTGCGCCACGAGTGGCACGGCGACCGGCTGCGCACCACCGCCGTACGGCCCGCCGTGCTGCGCCATCCGCGCACCGGCGAGTGGTCCTGGTTCAACCAGGCACAGCACTGGCACACCGCCTGCCTCTCCGCGGAGGTGCGGGAGTCGCTGCTGTCCACCATGGCCGCGGAGGAACTCCCGCGCAGCTGCCGGTTCGGCGACGGCACCGAGATACCCGACGAGGCGATGCACGAGATCCTGCGGGTCTACCAGGAGCTGGAGGTGTCCTTCCCCTGGGAGCGCGGTGACGTGATGCTGCTGGACAACATCCTCGCCGCGCACGCCCGCAACCCCTTCCGCGGCGAGCGCGAACTCCTCGTCGCCATGGGCGACATGGTGAGGTACCAGTGACGGCGGAGGCGGAGCAGGCGCGGCAGGTGGAGGGGTTCCGGCTGTCGTTCCGGCAGCGACGGCTCTGGGAGCTCGCCGCACGCGGGCCCTCCTGGGCTCAGGTGCTCGTCACACTCGACGGCGAACTGGACACGGACCGGCTCAGGGCCGCGTTGCACGACACGGTGGCCCGGCACGAGATTCTCCGCTCGGCCTACCGGCAGGTGCCGGGCGCCCGCACCGCCCTCCTCGTCGTCCACGACGCGGACGGTCCGGGCCCACGCTGGTCCCAGGAGGAGCTGGGGCATCTCGACGAGACGGCGCGCCGCCGCAGGATCGACGAGGAGGTTCGCGCCCGGCGGCAGCTGCCGCACGGCGGCCCGGACGACCCGGTGCTGCGGGCCGCCCTCTTCGCCCTCGGCCCCGGCCGGCACGCCCTGCTGCTCACCACCACCGCCCTGGCCGCGGACGGCCGCACGCTGCGGCTGCTCGTCGACGAGCTGGCCGAGCGGTACGCGGGCACACCGCCCACCGACGAGGTGCTGCAGTACAGCCAGTTCACCGAGTGGCAGCACCAGGAGTACGGCGAGGAACCACCGCATCCGGCGCCGGGCGGCCCCGCTCCACGGCTGTCCCTGCCGCTGCGCCGGCCTGCGGGCTCCGGCCGGCCGGAGCGCCGTACCGTCACCGCGCCCCTGCCGGACGCCGTCACGCGGGCCGTCCTCGACTACGCGCGGCGGCGGCGCGTGCGGCCGGGCGCTGTGCTGCTCGCCTGCTGGCAGACGCTCCTGTCCAGGATCGGCGGACAGCGTGACATCACCGTCGACGCGCTGATCGGTGGCCGGTATTTCGAGGAGACGGCCACCGCCGTCGGCCACTTCGCCCAGTGGGCGCCGATCACCGCGCGGATCGACGCCGGTCTGGTCCTCGACGCCCTCGCCGCCCGCGCGGAACGCGCCCTGTCCGACGCCGAGGAGGCCCAGCAGGACGACCCGTCCTGCGGCCCCCCGGAGCAGGCGGGCCGCGACATCGGTTTCGTCTGCGTGGACGCCCCGGCCCCGCGGCGCGCTGGCGGCGTCACCTTCGCCGTGGCCTGGGACGACGTCGAGACCGAGTCCCACGCCCTGCGGCTGACCTGCGCCCTGGGCACGACGGAAGGCCGCACGACCTGGCACTACGACGGCCGACAGTTCGACGACGCCTACGTCCGGGCGCTGGCCGACCAGTACGCCGTTCTGCTCGCCGCCCTGCCGGCCGCTCCCGCCACCCCCGTGCGCGAGGCGCGCCTGCCTTCCGCGGCGGGCGCCGGCCAACTGCGGGGCCGCCTCCAGGAACCGGCGGACGGCCGGTGTCTGCACGGCCTCGTCGAGCGGCAGGCCCGACGGTCCCCGGACGCCCTCGCCGTCGTGGCCGGAACCGAACGGCTGACCTTCCGGGAACTCGACACGCAGGCGGACCGGTGGAGCGGCGTGCTGCGCGCCCGGGGCGTCCGCGTCGAAACCCCGGTGGCGGTGCGGGCGGCCCCCTCGGCCGCGCTGGTCGTGGCCCTGCTGGCCGTGCTCAAGGCCGGAGGGACGTATGTGCCGCTCGATCCGCTGCTCCCGCCCCTGCGGACCCGGGAACTGCTGGAGCGGGCCGGATGCCGCACCCTGCTCACCGACCGTCCGGACGAGGCGGTCGCGGCCGAGGGAGTCGCCTGCCTCGACCTGCGCGAACAGCCCCCCGCCGACACGGACCCGGACGCCGGACCCGGAGGGCCGTGCGAGGCGGGCCCGGACCACCTCGCGTACATCATGTTCACCTCCGGCTCCTCCGGGACGCCGAAGGGGGTGATGCTGCCCCACCGGGCCGTGTGCGACTACCTGCTGTGGAGCGCGCGGACCTACGTCGCTTCAGATGACGTTCGCGACGGCGCAGAAGACCGCGACCAGGGCTACGGCGCGGACGGCCGGGGCCGCGACGAGGGCGGCCGGGGCGGCATGGGCGGGGCGATGGCGCATTCCTCGATCGGCTTCGACCTCACCGTGACGAGTCTGTTCCTGCCGCTCGTCACCGGTCGCCCGGTGTTCCTCGACCCCGCCTGGCGGGACGCCCTCGCCCTGTCCGCGGACCTGGCCGACCGGACCGGCCTCGACCTGCTCAAGCTGACCCCGTCGCACCTGAAGGTGGTCAACCGGTGCCTGGAACCAGACGACTTCACCGGGATCACCGGTTCCCTCGTCCTCGGCGGGGAGGCCCTGGACAGGAGCGCGGTCGACCTCTGGACGGCACATGCCCCGGAGACGAGGATCTTCAACGAGTACGGGCCGACCGAGACCGCCGTCGGCGTGTGCGTGCACGAGGTGGGCGCCCACGACGGCCCCGGCCCCGTCCCCATCGGACGGCCCATGGACCACGCCGAGGTCCTCGTCCTGGACGACGACCTCACCCCCGTTCCGGTGGGCGTGCCGGGTGAGATCTACATAGGCGGCACGAGCCTCGCCCGCGGATATCTGGGCGCGCCGGCCGCCACCGCCGAACGGTTCGTACCGCACCCCTTCTCACCGGAGCCCGGCCGGCGTCTCTACCGCTCCGGCGACCTCGCCTGCGTCGGTCCGGACGGCCTGGTCCGATACCTGGGGCGGGTGGACGATCAGATCAAGGTCAACGGGGTACGGGCGGAGCCCGAGGAGATCCGGGCCGCGCTGCTGCGGCACCCCGGTGTGCGGGACGCCGCCGTCGTCCTGGTCGCCGACGCGGAATCCGGCGACCAGCTGGCCGCCTGTGTCGTCGCCGACGACGTCCGCACCACGACGGCGCAGGCCCTGCGCGCCCATCTGGCCGAGCGGCTGCCGGCCCAGCTGGTGCCGACCACGTATGCGAGGACCGAGGCGATACCCCTCACATCGAACGGCAAGGTGGACCAGGCCGCGGTGCGCTCCCTCGCCACGGCCGGCGGATCCGGGTCGCCGCTCCCGTCGGCGGGCGGGGCCGCGACACCGCCGGCCGACCTGGTGGAAGCCGCCGTGGCCCGGGTCTTCGAGAAGCTGCTCGGCGTGGCCCCCGTCGGCGCGGACGACGACTTCTTCGCACTCGGCGGCCATTCCCTGCTCGCCGTACGGCTGATCGCACGCCTCAACGCGGAGTTCCACGCCGAGCTCCCGGTGCCCGTGCTTTTCTCGGAACCGGAGGCGGGGCCGGGTCCAGATGCGGATCATGAGGTGGGGCGGACCGGAAGGGCGGCCACGCCGAAGCACCTGGCCCGCCTGCTCAAGGCGCGCAACGCCGGCCCGCACGCCCTTCCGGACGACATCGTGGCACTGAGGCCCCGGGGCGAGGGCGCCCCGCTGTTCTGCGTCCACCCGGCAGGGGGTGAGGCCACCGGCTTCCGCCATCTCGCTGCCTGCCCCGAGCTGCGCGGCCCGCTGTACGCGCTCCAGACACCGGCGGACGGCGCCGACCACGAGGACCGGCAGGAGGACCTGAGCGTCGAGGCGCTGGCCGCCCGCTATCTGGCGGCCGTACGCGCGGTGGCCCCGACCGGCCCGTACCTGCTGCTCGGCTGGTCCATGGGCGGCCTGGTCGCCTTCGAAATGGCCCGGCTGCTCGAACTGCGGGGTGAGCGCGCGGAGATGGTCTTTCTCGTCGAAAGCTACCTCACCGCGCAGCACCCGGAGTCCGACGGGGACGACGACGACCGGGACGCGGCGGGAACCGCAGCGGCGGCGCAGGACCTGAGCGCCGCCGAGTCGCTCCGGCTGGACCTCCGGCGGCGCACCAACCGCGCCCATCTGCGGGCCGCCCGGGCCTACCGCCCGTCGCGGTACGCCGGCCCGGTCGCCCTCGTTCAGGCCGACGAACAGGACGGGGACCTCCGGCGCGCCGCGATCCGCCGCTGGTCCCGTGTCTGTGCTCCCGCCCGGCTGACCCACCACGTCCTGGAAGGAGACCACCTCACCCTGTTCGAGCCACCGTACGTCTCCGAACTCGCCCGACTGATCGACCGGACGACTCAGCCCACCGGTGGCGGTGGGCGTCGACGAGGACGGGGGCGGGGGTGAAGGTCACGGCAGGTTCCCGGTCGGTTTGTCTGCCGCGGGCCGATTCAGGCGGTGGCGTCTTCGCCGGGCGGGTCCAGGCGCCAGATCTCGCTGAGTTCCGTCCACTGGCGGGATTCGCCCCGGTCGGGCCACGGCTCCTGGCAGGGGTCGGTGAGTTTCCACCACTTCCGGGTCTCGGGGTCGGCTGAGAGCGCCGCCATGTCGGCCTCGAAATCGTCGCCGTGGTACTCGGAGTAGGCGAACAGGACATCGCCGTGGAGGAAGATGCTGTAGTTGCGGATGTTCGCCCGGCGCAGGGCGGCCTGGACGCCGGGCCAGACGGCGGAGTGGAGTTCGAGGTACTCCTCGCGGCGTTCGGGCCGGAGCCTGATGGTCTGGGCGATGCGCTTCATGGGGTCTCTCCCTCGGTGACCGGCGAGAACGTCTCGGCCGGGGCGTCGAACGGCGTGCGGTAGCTGGGTGCGTTGGCGCGCAGCTGGAGGCGCAGGGTGAGCCGGATCCGGGTGGAGGCGGGCAGCAGAACCGTCAGGAAGGCGCTGTCGCAGGGCTGCTCCGCCTCGGTGACGACGGGTTCGGTGTGGCCGTAGTCGTACAGGTCGCCGGTCCAGGTGTCGTCCTGGCAGGTGGTGTGGCGGACGGCGGTGATGGTGTGCTCGGCGAAGGCGCCGGCCTGCACGATCACCGTGCGCTGGGCGTCGGGGGAGAGGTTGACCAGTTCGACGGTCGTCGCTTCGGGAGCGATGGAGGTGACCAGTGCGGCCACGTCCGGCGGCAGGCCGGCGCGGCGCGCGTCGGCGTCGTGGTAGCGCAGCCGGGCCTGTTGGAGGCCGCCCTGGTAGAGCACCTGGGGGCCGCCCCACGTCAGTTGGACGAGGGCCTCGGTGGCCACGGGGTTGCACTGCTGCCACACGTGGATGTCGGCCTCGGGCACGTCGAGGTCGCGGTAGCGCTCGATGCGGCGCAGGCGGTGGCGGACCTGGGCCTGGGCGGTGGCGAGGATCCGCTCGGGATAACCGGTGTCGTCGCCGGCGAGGAAGGCGAACCACGCCTTCTCGTGTCCGGACTCCTCCTTGGCGCGGAAGGGCCGCACGGTGCGCCAGTCGATGCCGTCGACCTCGCGCAGCCGCTCCAGCCGGACGCGGTCCGTGTCGGCGGCGGTGTGATGCCACAGGGCCACCGGCACGGGCGGGGTGACCGGGTTGTAGTCGAACCAGCCCGCGTCGTTGTGGCGGAACGGCAGGTGCGGGGTGGGCGTGTGGATGTCGGGGCCGAGTTCGGCCGCCCACTTGGAGGGGAGGCTGGAGTCCGCCTCGGAGTGGGGCATCAGCTTGCTGTGGCCGATGAGGGTGTCGAGTGAGGTCGCGACCATGGAGAGGTAGTCGTCGTCCCCGGTGACCGTGGCCGCCGCCACCGCCGCCACACAGGCCGCGTGGCCCACGCTGTGCCAGCCGTGCGGCCAGGACCAGCCGTAGTGGCCGCCGTACCAGCGGTCCTCCAGCAGGCTGCCGACGACGCCGTCCGGGCCGGCGTTGTCGGGGAGGAGGCCGCCGTTGGCCTCGGTGCGCTCCCGCCACGCGCCGACGTACTCCACGATCCAGTCGCGGTAGCGGTCCTCGCCGGACAGGATGAAGGCGTTGAGGACCAGTCCCGCCGCGGCGAGATTGACGGCGGTGTCGCCGACGCCCATCCGGTCCCGCATCTGCGCGCCGAGACGCGGGTCCGCCGAAAGCGGGTACGGGCCGCCGCCGGCCTCGGGGATCCAGTCGAGCGGGAAGCCGTATGTCTCGGCTTCCTTCGGCAGCCAGGGGTAGACGTCGCCGTCGAACAGGCCCGTGCGGCCGGGGTCGCTGCCGTTGTGGGGGCGGGTGATGACGCGGCGCTCGGGGTCGTAGTTGCCCTTGTCCCGGTCGACGTACAACTCGGCGAAGCGCAGGGCGCGTCCGGACCAGCGCTCGGGCGCGGCCATGCACAGGAAGTAGAGCAGGAGCAGGCTCTCGCCCTGGTGGAACCAGTCGTAGCCCCGCTCGAACTCGTCGTGCAGCATGCCCAGTTCGGTGAGCTGGCGGGTCACGCCCTCCCAGTGTCGCTCGCTCGCGGGCAGCAGATCGTCCGCGCCGCCGAGGAGATACAGCTGCGGCCAGTTGAAGAACACCTCGTAGAAGTCGTCCACGCCGTCACGGGTCGTGAGCGGGCCGGAGTAGTTCAGCCGTCCGTCCGGGCCCGTGAAGTCGCGGGCGAAGCGGCGCCAGGCGTGGTCGAGCAGGTCGAACAGCGCGCGCTGGGCCACGGCCCAGCCGGGTGGTTCGAGCAGCGGCACCCCGGCCCGGACGCCGGGTGAGGAGGCGGGGGCGTCGCCGCCCGGGGCGCGGCCGGTGGATCTGGCGGTCATGGGAAGGCACTCCGTTCAGGGGGTGACGTCATTCCTTGGTGGCGCCGGCGAGCATCCCGCTGACCAGGAAGCGCTGGGCGAAGAGGAAGACGATCAGCACGGGCGTGATGGCCACGAGCGTCGCGAGAGCCAGCTGCGGGCGCTGGATCGCCAGGTCGCCGACGGTCGGGTTGAAGGACGGCACGCTGCTGAGCAGGGTTCCGACCCCCACCTGGACGGGCATCTGGCTGCTCTCGGGGAGCATGACGTACGGCAGGAAGTAGTTGGTCCAGTCGGCGACGAAGCCGAAGAAGCCCACGAGCGCGATGACCGGGGTCGCCAGCGGCAGCGCGATGTGCCGGAAGACGCGGAACTCCGAGCAGCCGTCCATGCGTGCCGCCGCCAGCAGGTCCTTCGGCACGGCGGTGGTGAAGTAGATGTACGTCAGGTACACGCCGAACGGGTAGAACGAGTACGGCAGGATGATCGACCACATCGTGCCGATCAGGTGCACCGCGTTGATCTCCAGGAACAGCGGCACCACCAGGGTGGCGTTCGGCATGAGCATCACGACCAGCGTCGCGACCAGCAGGGTGTGCCTGCCCCGGAACTCGGTCATGGCCAGGGCGTAGCCCGCGGGAACGGCGACACCGAGTGTGATCACCAGCGAGATCACCGAGTAGAGCGCCGAGTTGCCGAGCCACTGCAGGACGGCGTCGTCCTGGAACGCCGTGAGCGCGTCCCAGTTGGCCTTCAGGGCGTGGAAGGAGCCGAAGGACAGCGGGTTGTCGTGGACCAGCTGCTGGTCGGTCTTGGTCGCCGCGAGGACGAGCCACAGCACCGGCAGCACGAAGAACACGACGAACACGGCCAGCACGGAACCGGTCAGCAGCCGTGACGCCACGCGCCGCCGGGGACGCGGACGCCGCCGCTCCGGAGTCCGCTGCCGCGGCCGGCTCATGGCGCCCGGTTCCCCTTCCGCATGCGGGGTGGCCGCGGCCGGGACGGCGAAGGACTTATTCGGCATCGAAGAACCCCGACCGTGCGACGAAGACTGCGGCGGCCGACACACTGACCACCAGGAGCTCCACCGAGACCGCGGCGGCGCCGTTGACGTTGTTCATCTGAAAGGCGAAGTCGTACGTCAGCTGGTTGAGCGAGTAGTCGCGTCCGGCGACGCCCACGCTGGCGAGGGACAGCAACTGCGGCTCGACGAACAGCTGGGCGCCGCCCGCGAACGCCAGGATCACCATGTACACGATCCACTTGCGCAACATCGGGATCTGCACGTGCCAGGCGGTCTGCCAGGCGCCCGCGCCGTCGATGCGCGCGGCTTCCATCACGTCCGTCGGGATGTTGTCGAGCGCTCCGTACATGACGACGATCCAGCCGCCCGCGCCGGTCCAGAACGCGATGACCGTGAACAGCACGGGTAGGTTGCCGGGCGCGATCACCTCGCCGAAGGTGTGGAACCCCAGCGCGCCCAGCAGCGAACTGACCGGACTCACCGTCGGGTCGAGCATGAACAGCCACACCAGCACACTCGCGGCGCCGGCGAGCGCTCCGGGGATGTAGTAGAGGAAGCGCAGCGCCTTGCCCGCGGAACCCGAGCCCAGGCGGTGCAGCAGCAGCGCCAGGGCCACCACGAACACCACCAGGGACAGCAGCCAGAAGACGAGGTAGACGGCGACATGGCTGACGGCGTCCAGGAAGCGGAAGTCCTGCCCCGCGGTCACGAAGTTGGCGAAGCCGGTGACCTTGCCCCCGGCGTCGGTGAAGGCGAAGTAGACCGCGTAAGCGGTGGGAAGCACGCCGAAGGCCACCAGCAGGACCGCGTAGGCGGCGACGAAGGCCATGCCGGCCCGGCTCTGCCGGGCGGTGCCGCGACGGCGCCGGGTGGCAGAGCCGGCCGGGGAGTGGGTGAGGGTCACTGCGAGACCTTGTATCCGTTGGACTCGGCGTACTTGACGATGGAGTCCTGCCAGGCCGGCAGCATCGACACGACGCTCTTGCCCTGCGTCAGCCCCGGCTTGACGGTGGCCGCCCAGATCGCCTCCTGGCTGAACCGGCCCGAGCCCCAGCCGGGCCATACCTGGGAGGAGGCGGCCTTGAGGGCGCTCAGGTCGCCGGCGAAGTAGCCGGAGGCGTCCTGTCCCTTCAGCCACGTCTCGGCCGCCGGGGCGTACGCGGGGAAGCCCGGCGCCTTCGCGCCCTGGTAGGCGTCGTCGGTGGTGACCCACTTCAGGAAGTCGGTCGCGGCCTTGATGTGCGTCGAGTGCTGTGACAGCAGCCAGGTGCCGCCGCCGACGTTGCCGGTGGACGGCGAGGTCTCCCCCTGCCACTGCGGGACGGGCGCGGCGGCGATCTGCTTGGCAGGCGCCTTGAAGGTGCCCTTGAACAGCGCGCCGCCGTACCAGGCGGGACCGGGCATGAGCAGGACCTTGTCGGCCTCGTTCTTGCCGAAGTCGGTGCTGAAGACACCGCTGGTGGACATGGACTTGTTCTCGATCAGCGCGTCCATGAGCTTGGCCATCCTGGTGCAGGACTCACCGGTGGTGTTCACCGACACGGCCTTCGGGCCGGTGATGTGGTTGGCGCCGCACTTGCTCGCCCACAGGTAGATCTCGGGGGTGAAGGAGTCGCCGGCGTCGCCCACGAGATAACCCGGGTGCTCCTTGGCCACCTTCTCGCCCAGCGCCTGGAACTCCTCCCATGTCGTGGGCACCGTGTAGCCGAACCTCTTCAGCAGCGGAGCGTTGTACCAGAGCACTGCCTGGGAGAGGTCGTTGCGCAGGCAGTAGAGCGTGCCCTTGACCGTGCAGACGTCGTTGGCGCCGCGGGCGAACTGCCCCAGCGTCGACCGGGCGACCAGGCCCTTGTCGAGCGGGGCGGCGAAGCCCGCGTCGACGGCCCAGGAGGCCTCGTTGTTCTGCGAGCTGAACACGACGTCCGGCCAGCCCTTGTGGGTGCGGTTGAACAGCTGGACCTTGGTCTGGAGGTAGTTCGAGCCGTTGGCGTCGCCGTCGTAGCTGACGATGTCCAGCTTCACGTCCGGGTGCTGCCGCTGGTACAGCTTCGCGGCGTCCATGCGGGTCGCGTCCACCCAGACGGTCAACGCGCCGTCCTTCTGCGGCGCCTGGGCGAAGCCGTCCTTGGCGGTCGTACCCGCGGTGCCGCCGCCGCAGGCCGTCATGGTCAGCAACACCGTCGCCGCGCACCCGGCCAGCGACGCCGCACGCTTCTTGCCGAGCGCTCTCTTCGGGCTTGACGCAGGCTTGTTGACGGTCATGAGTGACTCCACTGGGTTCGCAGGTGCCCCGAGCGGTTCCGGGGGGAGGACCGGCGTGGGGCGACGTCGGGCCGTCCCTGGCGGGCGTCGGACATCGAAGGCGGCTCTTCGGTGGTCGACCTGAAAGAAATTAGCCGCCTTAATCAGGGGCCCGTCAAGAGGTGTGTACGGCCTTCCCTCGGTGGATCGAGGGCGGAGAGGCGGTGATCGCCCGTACTTTTGGCCGTTGATCGGCATTTATGTTCTCAGAGGCCAGAGGGCGCACCGTGGATCTTGGCCAAAATGAGTACTACTCATAATCTGTCCGCGTTACGATGCCGTCGGCTCCACAGGGTCAGTCGCGTGGGCCGCGGTCGTCACCCAGGAGGCGGCGCGGATGGGCAACACGCCGGCGATCGGAGCGGCCTTGCCGGCTCACGTGCCTCCACCTGTGCCCGCTGCGCTGAACGGCCCGGACGAGGAGCGGCGTGACTACCGGCCCGGTTACGAGATCGTGGCGGAGCGGATCCTCGAATACATCGCCGAGTCCCGGCTGGCTGCGGGTGACCGGCTGCCCACGGAGATCGACCTGGCCCAGAGGCTGGACACCGGCAGGGCGGTGGTGCGGGAGGCCGTGAAGATCCTCTCGGCGCTCGGCCGTGTACGGGCCCACAAGGGCAGGGGCCTGTTCGTCGCGGACGACGAAGGCATGCTCACCACCAGTCGCTGGGGAGGCTTCTTCCGCCCCGTCGACCTCGACCACGTGCTGATGCTGTTCCAGTTCCGCAGGGTCCAGGAGATGGCCGCCGGCAGCCTGGCGGCAACCCGCGCCACTCCTTCGCAGCTGCGCACCATCGAGTTGGCCATGGAGCAGTGCCGGCACGGGTTCGTCGACGGCCGGGTCGACGTCTTCAACCAGGCGGACGAGGACTTCCACCTGGCCGTGTCCGCGGCCTCGCACAACACCTTCCTCGTCAGCGCCGTGCGGGACGCGCGACGTCTGCAGCGCCGGTCCAGCGCCATCGGCATCCATGACTCGCTCGGCGAGAACACCGAGGCGGCCGTCGAGGAGCACGAGGCGATCTCCCGGGCCATCCGTGACGGCCGCCCCGAGGAGGCGGCCAAGGCCATGGCAGCCCATCTCGACAGGACGCTGGAGGACTACCGGCGCGAGATCCAGCGGCGCCTGTTCAGGCCCACGGGCTCGCACAGGGCGCGCTGACGGGCTGCGCACTCCGTCGAGGTTCCGGTTGCCGGACCGCGTCACGTGGGGAAGTCGGCCGCCCCGTTCGTGGCTCTTCGCCGAAGGCGATCTCTCGTGCCCGGCGGGGACCCATCAGAAGCGCGGCGGGTTCGCGGCGTCAAGGACCGCGATCGGCTTTGTTGATTCTTGACTGATTGGCGCGGGAGCCAAGCTCGGTAGGTGAGAGGGAAAGGAACGCATATCAGCGGGAATTCCGGTCAGGACAAGGAAGTTCGGAGCGGCGATCTCCTCGTCGAGTGGAGCGGCCATGAGCTGCAGCAGCCAGAATCTGTTACTTGCTGGTTGGGTTTGTTCGTGGGTGTGAGTCCACACCGAGACGTGGCGGTGCGCCGCGCCTGCGTCCGCATCGCCGAGAGGCTCGGCCCGCGGCGGATCCCCGGGCCCCCGCGAGCCGCCGTAAGGGTCCCGTCAAAGGCGCGGTGACCGCCGTCAGGGAGTCGTCAACGGCCGGCCGATTCCGGTCAGGTGCGCGTTTCCTCTAACTGTCCGCTTCTCTTCAGCACCTCTTTTCCCGTCCTAGGAGCTCGCGATGGCCGATCTGGCCTTCGTCGTCATCACGATCGCGGTGTTCGCGTCGGTGGCCCTCGTCGCCAAGGGGGTGACCAAGCTGTGACCGCCGAGAACATCGTCGGCCTGCTGGTGGCCGTCGCCCTGCTGGGCTATCTCGTCCTCGCCCTGATCTTCCCGGAGAGGTTCTGAGCGGCATGGATCCCGTCCTCGCCGGCGTGCTCCAGCTGCTCGCGCTCATAGCGGCCCTGGCGCTCGCCCACGTCCCCCTCGGCGCCTGCATGGCCAGGGTCTACTCCTCCGACAAGCACTGGCGCGTCGAGAAGTGGATCTACCGGGGAATCGGCGTCGACCCGGACACCGAGATGCGCTGGCCCGCGTACCTGCGCGGCGTCCTCGCCTTCTCGGCCGTCTCGGTCTTCTTCCTCTACCTGCTCCAGCGGTTCCAGGGCCACCTGCCCGGCTCACTCGGCTTCAAGTCCATCGACCCGGACCAGGCGTTCAACACCGCCGCGTCCTTCGTCACCAACACCAACTGGCAGTCCTACTACGGCGAGCAGACCATGGGCCACGTCGTGCAGACCGCCGGGCTGGCGGTGCAGAACTTCGTGTCGGCCGCGGTCGGTATCGCCGTGGCGGTCGCGCTGGTGCGCGGATTCGCCCGCTCCCGCACGGGCGAGCTGGGCAACTTCTGGTCGGACCTGGTCCGCGGGACCGTCCGTGTCCTGCTGCCGCTTTCCGTCGTCGCCGCGATCGTGCTCGTCGCGTGCGGCGTCATCCAGAACTTCTCCGGCATCCACGAGGTCGGCCGGTTCATGGGCGGGCAGCAGCAGTGGAACGGCGGTGCGGTGGCCTCGCAGGAGGCCATCAAGGAGATCGGGACCAACGGCGGCGGCTACTTCAACGCCAACAGCGCCCACCCCTTCGAGAACCCGACCCCGTTCACGAACCTCTTCGAGATCTTCCTGCTGCTGGTCATCCCGTTCTCGCTGACCCGCACCTTCGGCATCATGGTCGGCTCCCGCAAGCAGGGCTACGCGATCCTCGCGACCATGGTCACCATCTGGGTCGGCTTCATCGCGCTGATGATGTGGACCGAGTTCGCGCACCACGGCCCGGCGCCGCAGATCGCCGGGGGAGCGATGGAGGGCAAGGAGACGCGCATCGGGGTCGGCGCCTCGTCGATCTTCGCGGTGTCGACGACGCTCACCTCGACCGGCGCCGTCGACTCCTTCCACTCCTCCTTCACCGGTCTGGGCGGCGGGATCACCATGCTGGGCATGCAGCTGGGCGAGATCGCGCCCGGCGGCACCGGCTCCGGTCTCTACGGCATGCTGATCATGGCGGTCATCGCCGTGTTCATCGCGGGCCTGATGGTCGGCCGCACGCCCGAGTACCTGGGCAAGAAGATCGGCACCCGCGAGATCAAGTTCGCCGCCTGCTACATCCTCATCACCCCGGCGCTGGTGCTCGTCTTCACCGCCGCCGCGATGGCCCTGCCCACCCCGGCGCACTCCATGACCAACACCGGTGCGCACGGCTTCTCCGAGATCCTCTACGCCTACACCTCGGCCGGTAACAACAACGGCTCCGCCTTCGCCGGGCTGAACGCCGACACCCAGTGGTTCAACAGCACGCTGGGGCTCGCCATGGTGCTGGGCCGCTTCCTGCCGATGGTGTTCGTGCTGGCGCTGGCCGGCTCGCTCGCCGAGCAGAAGCCGGTCCCGGCCACCGCGGGCACCCTGCGCACCGAGAAGCCGCTGTTCACGGGCCTGCTGGTCGGCGCGATCCTCATCATCACCGGGCTCACCTACTTCCCGGCCCTCGCGCTGGGCCCGCTGGCCGAGGGGCTGGCGTCATGACCACGCGCACAGAGAGGCACGAGGACTCGATGCCCACAGCCACCCCCACCCGGGCGCCGCACGTCGACGTACGCACGGGGCACAAGCCCGCCGAGGGCCGCGTGGGAGCGGGCCTCTTCGATCCCAAGCAACTGCTCAAGTCCCTGCCGGACGCGTTCCGCAAGCTCGATCCGCGGGTGATGGTCAAGTCGCCCGTGATGTTCGTGGTGTGGATCGGCTCCCTGCTCACCACCGTCTTCTCCTTCAAGGACCCGGGCGACTGGTTCGGCTGGACCATCAGCGCCTGGCTGTGGCTGACCGTGGTCTTCGCCAACCTGGCCGAGGCGGTAGCCGAGGGCCGCGGCAAGGCACAGGCCGACACCCTGCGCAAGGCCAAGACCGACACCGTGGCGCGCCGGCTCGTGGGGGAGACCGAAGAGCGGGTGCCCGGTACGGAGTTGAGGATCGGCGACCTGGTCGTCTGCGAGGCCGGCGACGTCATCGCGGGCGACGGTGATGTCGTGGAGGGAGTCGCGTCGGTCGACGAGTCGGCGATCACCGGTGAGTCGGCGCCCGTCATCCGTGAGTCCGGCGGCGACCGCAGCGCGGTCACCGGCGGCACGAAGGTTCTCTCCGACCGGATCGTCATCAGGATCACGACGAAGCCGGGCGAGACCTTCATCGATCGGATGATCAATTTGGTCGAGGGCGCGGCCCGGCAGAAGACGCCGAACGAGATCGCGCTGAACATCCTGCTCGCCTCGCTGACGATCGTCTTCCTGCTGGCCGTCGCCACGCTGCCGCCGTTCGCCGACTACGCCGGCACGCATCTGACGACGGTCGTGCTGGTGGCGCTGCTGGTCTGCCTCATCCCGACCACCATCGGCGCCCTCCTCTCGGCGATCGGCATCGCCGGCATGGACCGCCTGGTGCAGCGCAACGTGCTGGCCATGTCCGGCCGGGCCGTCGAGGCCGCCGGTGACGTCTCGACCCTGCTGCTCGACAAGACGGGCACCATCACGCTCGGCAACCGGCAGGCGTCGGAGTTCGTGCCGGTGAGCGGCGCCACCGAAGCCGAACTCGCCGACGCGGCCCAGCTGTCGTCCCTGGCCGACGAGACGCCCGAAGGCCGCTCCGTCGTCGTACTGGCGAAGGAGAAGTACGCCCTGCGCGAGCGCGGCCAGGGTGAGCTCACCGGTGCCGAGTGGATCGCCTTCACCGCCCAGACCCGGATGTCGGGCGTCGACGTCGACGGCCGCAGGATCCGCAAGGGCGCGGCGGGATCGGTGGTCGCCTGGGTCCGCGAGCAGGGCGGCGAGGTGTCCGAGGACGCCGGCGCCCTCACGGACCGGATCTCCGGGGCGGGCGGCACGCCGTTGCTCGTGGCCGTCGAAGACACGGACGGAGCAAGGGTGTTGGGCGTCATCCACCTCAAGGACGTCGTCAAGGACGGCATGCGCGAGCGGTTCGACGAGCTGCGCCGCATGGGCATCAAGACCGTCATGATCACCGGTGACAACCCGCTGACCGCGAAAGCCATCGCGGAAGAGGCGGGCGTCGACGACTTCCTCGCGGAGGCCACCCCCGAGGACAAGATGGCGCTCATCAAACGGGAACAGGCGGGCGGCAAGCTCGTCGCGATGACCGGCGACGGCACCAACGACGCACCCGCGCTCGCCCAGGCGGACGTCGGCGTGGCGATGAACACGGGCACGTCGGCCGCGAAGGAGGCCGGCAACATGGTCGACCTCGACTCCAACCCGACCAAGCTGATCGAGATCGTCGAGATCGGCAAGCAACTCCTCATCACCCGGGGCGCGCTCACGACGTTCTCCATCGCCAACGACGTCGCGAAGTACTTCGCGATCATCCCGGCGCTGTTCGCGGCCGTCTACCCGGGCCTGGACAAGCTCAACGTCATGCGACTGTCCTCACCGGACTCCGCGATCCTGTCCGCCGTCATCTTCAACGCCCTGATCATCATCGCGCTGGTCCCGCTCTCCCTGCGGGGCGTGCAGTACCGGCCGGTGAGTGCGGACAGGATGCTGCGGCGCAACCTGACGATCTACGGCATCGGCGGCCTGATCGCCCCCTTCGTCGGCCTCAAACTCATCGACCTGCTCATCTCTCTCATCCCCGGGATCGGCTGAAGGCCATGAACAACTCCGTGACCAGCACCGTCCGGTTGCTCGGAGCGGGCCTGCGCGCCCTGCTCGTGCTGACCTTGGTGACCGGTGTCATCTACCCGCTGGTCGTCACCGGCATCGCCCAAGCGCTGTTCAGTGACCAGGCGAACGGCTCCGAGATCAAGGCGGACGGCAAGGTCGTCGGCTCGTCCCTGATCGGGCAGTCGTACAACCTGCCGCTCAAGAAGGGCCAGGAGACCCCGGAGCCGGATCTGAGATGGTTCCAGGGCCGCCCGCAGAACGGCCTCGGCTCCAACACCGTCAACACCCGGTACAAGCTGATCCTGTCCGGCGCCACCAACCGGTCCGCCGACAACAAGGACCTCATCGACTGGGTGAGCGCCGCCAAGGCCGCCGTCGTCAAGGACAACTCGACACCCGGCTACAAGGTCAACCCCTCGGACGTGCCCGCCGACGCCGTCACCTCATCGGGCTCCGGGCTGGACCCGGACATCTCCCCCCGGTACGCGGACATCCAGGTCCACCGGATCGCCGAACGGAACGGGCTCTCCGTCGTACAGGTCCAGAAGCTGGTCGACGAACACACCGACGGCCGCACCCTGGGCTTCGTCGGCGAGCCCCGGGTGAACGTCCTGGCGCTCAACATCGCGCTCAAGGACCTTCTGGCGAAGAGCTGACGGCGCCGGGCGAGATCCGCCGCGGGCTCGGACATCGACATGACCGGCGCCGGGGGGGGGTGACGTGTCGTACGGCCGAGGCGCAGCGGTCGTCAGGAGGGAACTCCCTGCGACGAACCACGTCCCGGACGGACGCGAGCATCAGGACCCGCTCGGCGGCACCCCATTACCGCCTGCGGCCGCGTCCTGCCACGCCCGCATGCCCGCCCGGGACGCCTCCTTGGCCTGCCGCCACTTTTCGGCCGCCTGGTCGGTGGGGGGCACTTCCATGCGATGGATTCTCCGCCGGCCGGCGGAGAACACGGCGAAGCCCGCGAGCGCCATGCCCGAACATGCCAGCGCCACGCCGACCGCGGTGAGCGCCGCTCCCGCTCTGACGAGCCGGGTGTCCAGGTCATCCAACAGCTGGGACTGGTGAGGGTGATGGCTCATGAACCCATCATGGGACGTCGCAGGGAGACCCGCCTCCTGGCGGGGACCGAACGTGGTGTCCTGTGCGCCGCTCGTGGTGCGACGGGACCACTGACCACGGGAGGCCGTGATCCGTGGAGCCGAGCCCCGACGGCCAGTGGCTACGGCTTTGGCCCGCCAGGCTGGGTCTTCGGGATCCGTGAGGTGAAGAACAGGGCGACAAGAGCGGCGAGTGCGAGGGCGGCCAGTGAGGCGCGCAGGCCGTCGAGCCGCGCTTCGGTGTTCGTGTCCAGCACTGCCTGGGACGCCTTTTCGCTCACGTGGGCGTCATCGAGGGCTGCTTCGAGCTGAGCGTCCGACAGGAAGGGCGCGCCGCTCTGAAGTTCGACGTTGGCCTGGCTCTTGACCTGGTCCGGGACGTCCGGATTCTCCTCGACGCTGGTGAGGAACGAAGTCGTCAGCGCGGCGATCATGATGGAGCCCGCGAGTGCCGTGCCGATCGAGGCGCCGAGGTTGGTGACGGCGTTCTGGACTCCGCCGACTTCCGCGCTCTGCGCTTCCGGCACCGCGGACACGGTGACCGAACCGAGCTGGGAGGCCAGTGCGCCCATGCCGAGACCGATCAGCAGGAGGGGGATGGTGACGATCTCCCCGCCCGCGTCGGTGTCGAGGGCGGCCATCAGGACCACCGCGCCGGCGAGCAGCGCGAGGACCCCGAGCCGCACCACCCGGCGCGGCGAGGCGTCCGAGCGCAGGCGGGGGATCAGGATCGCGGCGGCCAGCAGGGTCAGCGAGAGGGGCAGGATGCGGACACCGGTCTTGAGGGCGGACAGGCCGAGGGCGACCGACAGATAGAGCGGTACGACGAAGAACACGCCCATCTGTACCAGGTACTGGAAGAAGAACATCGTGAGGCCGCCGGTGAGCTGCTTGTTCTGCAGCAGGGCGGGGTCGACGAGCGGGTCTCTGCGCTGCTTCACCACGCGGGCCTCCCAGTGGAGGAAGAGCCAGATCAGCAGCAGGCCGGCCAGCATCAGCCACACGACCAGCGAGACCCCGAGCCACGAGGGCGCGTCGGGCTTCGGCTGGAACCACCCCCACTCGTCCGAGCGCAGCACCCCGTAGACGAAGGTGCCGAGTCCGGCTGCGGAGAGCACGGTGCCGACGAGATCGACGCGTGCGCGTTCGCCGATCGGCGCGTCGGCGATGCGGCGGGCGAGCAGCAGGATGCCGAGGACCATGACGACCTCGCCGGCGAAGACCCAGCGCCAGGAGAAGTAGGTGGTCGCGAGTCCCCCGATGAGCGGCCCCAGCGCGATCGCCACGGCCCCCGCGGCGGCGACGAGTCCGTAGGCGGCGGGACGGCGTTCGACGGTGAAGTTGCTCGCCACGAGCGTCACGATCGCGGGCAGGATGAGCGAGGCCCCGATCCCTTCGAGGAAGGACCAGCCGATCAGCAGGACGGTCAGGTTCGGTGCGAGTGCCGTGGTCAGGGAACCGCAGCCGTAGATGACGCAGCCGATCATGAACGCGCGCCTGCGGCCGATCAGGGTGCCCACCTTGCCGCCGGGGATCATGAACATCGCCATCACCAGGGTGTAGGCGGTGATGGCTCCCTGGATCCCGGTCACCGTCGTGTCCACGTCCTCGGCCACGGTCGCGATCGACACGTTCATGACCGAGCTGTCGAGGGCCATCAGGAACTGACCTGCCGCGAGGGTCAGCAGGACGAGACGGGCTGTCGCCGACTTTGCCGCAGTGTCTGTAGTTGGTCCCATAGGTGAATAGTGGCGATTGATTCGATATCGACCCTGCGACCCGCCACGCGTGTCAGCCGCCTGGCAGTGACGCGGTGAGGATGGGCGATGGAGCAGCCGCGGCTGCTCGGTCAGCCCGCCCGGCGCCGCTCGAGGACTCCTGCGGCGGATGCCGGTGGGCAGCAGGCCGGCACGGCGCCGATCACGACGGCGTCAGTCACGGCGCCGATGACTGCGTCAGGCCGATCATGACTGCGTCAGTCTCTCCGCCGTCCGCCCCCTGGCGCATGCCGCTGCCACCCGCTCCGGATCGCCGCCGGCCACCCACCGCAGACGGGCCACCAGCATTTCCTCGTCGAGGAGCTCACGCACATACCCGTCGACGACCCCCAGCTCGCCGGGACGCTCACGCAGCACAACGGGCTCCGGAGCGTCCTCCTGCCCGATGCGCACCTGGTCCTCCAGGCCCGGACGCCCGGAGAACCGGTGTACCCAATGCCCCATCACGCACCTCCTGCCGAATCAACGATCTCCTCACTGATCAGGTGCGAGGCAGGAAACAGTCACTTCATCGGACGCCGACGCGGAGCGCCGAGGCCCTGTCCCCGGGCACCCGGCTCCCACCCCCTGCCTCCACCCTCTGACGCCCACCCCCTACCTGTCGCTGTTCTGCTTGCGGCGCAGACCGGTCTGGACCGCGCCGGCCACCACCTTGGCGGCCACGCCGACGAGCAGGATGTTGCCGGTGATCTGGACCATCGTGAGGATGCGTGCCGTCTGCGTGTCGGCGGTGATGTCGCCGAATCCGACCGTGCTGAACACGGTGAGGGTGAAGTACAGGGAGTCGGTCCTCGTGAGGGGCTCGCTGAAGCTGCCGTGCGTGCTGCGCTCGAGCAGGTAGTAGGCCGCCGCGAAGAGCAGCAGGAAGAGCGGGAGAGTGGCGGCGAGGCTCTCGACGGCCCGCAGACGCGGGGAGGGGGAGCGGGTGATCGTGCGGACCTGCCAGGCGAAGAGCGCCAGCATGGCCATCAGGCCCAGGACGATGCCGGCCGCCGAGCCACCTGAGAAGCCCTCGTCCATGGGCAGCAGGTAGTACCCGAAGACGAGCCCGGTCGCGGTCACGACCGTTCGCAGCATCGCGAGCACCGTCTGGCGGCGGGCCGGTCCGGACATCCGCTCCGTCCGGCTTGCCGGGTCGTCGCTGTGGGGAGGATCCGGATCGGTCATGTGCTTCTCCTCGGCTCGCGGGAAGCTGCTGCGCGTCGGCCCGGGCCGGCGGGCGGCGGAGGGAGTGCGAAGCCGCGGCTCGCTCTCGTTCCCGCACGTGGGGGGGCAGCCCCCCTCGCATCGGGGGGTCAGCCGTGGTGATGCCCCACAGCGGTCCGTCCCATCGTCCGTGCCAGCTGTCCCACCCGGCGCCAGTTCATGGGAGGTCGGGCACGGGTGACACCGGGACGGTGGCGGGGCACGCGTACGCGCAGGGCGCGCGGCTCGATCCGGCAGTGGACCGGGGTCGGCAGGACGAGGGCCTCGCCGTCGACGCCCACGGGCACGCTGGGTGCGTCGGCGTCCACGACGACGTCCTGGGCGGTGAGCGAGGCGAGGCCGGGTGAGTGTTTGCCCCGGAGCATCCCCGCTGCCTGTGCGGCATTGTCGACCTTGATGCCGAGTACCCCGAGGACGCCGGAGTCCAGCCGCTCGCGACGGCCCAGCCCCGCCGGGTCGTCCGTCCCGTAGGGGTTGTTGCTCACCAGTACCGCCTGCGGCGCCTCGATGACCGTCGCCGTGCCCCGCGCGCGGACGGTGAGGCGCGGGCCGCTGTGGTGGGTCAGCAGGTCCGGGAGGAGCTGAAGGGCGGTGCGGGCCTTGTCGTCGCGGTACGCGGGACTCTGGACGATGGTCGCGTAGGCGCCGAAGGAGGCGTTGTTGACGAAGATGCGGTCACCGATGCAGCCCAGGTCGATGCGGAGTTCGACGCCGTCGGTGAGCGCGTCCAGGCAGCGGGAGGGGTCGTCGCGGTCCAGGCCGAGGTCGAGGGCGAAGTGGTTGCGGGTGCCGGCGGAGATCACCAGGAAGGGAAGGCCGCGCTCCGCCGCCACTCCCGCGACCAGGGCCTGGGTGCCGTCGCCGCCGGCGACGCCGAGCAGGTCTGCGCCCTCGTCGGCGGCCCGCCGGGCGAGCGCGGCGACGTCCTGGCGATGGTCCGGGTCCAGGACGACGACCTGCGCGCCGAGGGCCTTCGCCTTCTCCTCCAGGTGGAACGCGCCGACCTTCCCGCCGCCCGAGCGCGGGTTCATGATGAGGAACGGCCGCCGGGGAGCGGCGACCGAGCGTTCCCGGGCGGTCGCCGGTCCGCGGACGCCGGCGAGCGCGGCTCTACCGCACGTGACGGCCAGCATCCAGAGAGCGAGCGAGCCGAGCGCGACCCACAGCAGCCCGGCCACCGCGTAAAGGACGACGACAGCGATCGGCGCGGCACAGGCAAGGAGGACGGCCAGCGCCCTGGCCGGGCCGGTGCGCGCCAGCGCCCACCACACGCCCGCAGCCGCGATCACCAGCCCGGCCAGCGCCACCGCCACGAGCAGAAGGCTCCGGAGCCCGGCGAACAACAGCAGAACCGCCACCGCCGCCGCTCCCACGACGAGGGCCAGGCGCGCGGCCCAGCGCGGAGCCAGGCCTCTCCTCGCGCGCGCCGCCGCGTTCGTCATCATGCGACCTCCCATGTGCGGACGTTCCTGCCTCATCGCACCGCAGCCCGCGCGAACCGGCATCACCCGAAACGGGCGATTTACGGGTGACACGGAGAGGGCGACCGATTCCGGATCCCGGAACCCAGGGGCGTTTCCTCCTCGGGCTCGACCCCTCCGGGCCGCAGGTGATCGAAGGACTGCACGGCGTACCGTTCGCCCGGCCGCTGTCCCGGATGCGCGAGACCGTCGAGATCGTGCGACAGGCCGCCTCGGGGGAGAAGGTCTCCCACCTGGGCCGGGAGTTCCAGATCCCGCTGCCCGGGGAGGCGAAGCCGATGCGCCTGTCGATGCGTGCCGAGCACGACATCCCCGTCTACCCGGCGACCCTCTCGCCGAAGATGCTCCAGTTGACCGGGGAGATCGCCGACGGCTGGTGGGGCACCAGCTTCGTGCCCGAGGGCGCCGAGGAGGCGTACTTCGATCACCTGGACGCGGGGCTCGCCGCGGCCGGTCGAAGGCGTGCGGACCTCGACATCTGCCAGGGCGCCGAGGTCGCCTTCGTCGACGACGAGGACGAGCTGCGCGCGGTGGTGGCCGGACGCAAGAAGGAGCTGGCCTTCAGTCTGGGCGGCATGGGCTCCGCGACCACGGACTACTACAACAGCGCCTACGGCCGCCAGGGTTGGGCCGACGTGGCGGCCGAGGTGCGGACACGCTGGCAGGCCGGGGACCGGGACGGCGCGGCCGGTCTGGTCACCGACGAGATGGTGCTGGCGACCACGCTGATCGGAACCGAGGACATGGTGGGCGAGCGGTTGCGCGTGTGGCGCGATGCCGGCGTCGACACCGTTCGCTTCTATCCCGCCGGGGAGACCCTCGATGCCCGGGTCGCCACGCTGGGCCGGGCCGTCCAACCGGTCCGCGACATCGAGGACGAGGCGGCGGCGCGTTGGCGACACGGCAGTCCGCGGAGGAGGGCTGCCACGAGGCGGCGCCACCCACGGGGCCCCGGGTTCAGGCCGGCCGGGGGCGCCGATGCTGTCGGCCGCCCGGCCCGACAACCGCAGGGTGATCGCCCGGAACGTACGGCTCGGCGCGTCCTCTCGATATGCCGCTGCGGCGATGCTCCGGTCGGGCACGCCGCACGGATTCTTCTGCCGGAACAGCCAGGAGCCGCTCGAAGGGCGGCTGAGCGACGGCGTCGTCAGATCTCACTGGGCCGGTTTCACGCGGAACCCGGGGCCGGGGATGCTTTCGACGTCGTCGGCCTGGACGGGGCGGCCTTCCGAGCAGCGGATCTGGGCGTGGACGTGGGCGCCGCATCCGCGGTGTCGTGTCAGCGTGGCCGGTCCTTCCGGGTCCGCACGGTAGCGGTCGCCCCACTGCAGGAGCCCCATCACGGCGGGCACCAGGTCCATGCCCTTGGGTGTGATCACGTACTTGGGCAGCGTCATCACGGCGCACCAACCTCGCCGCGCACCGAACACGGGCGCGACCCCCTCGCAAGGAGCGCCACCATGGCTGGAGAAGTCGCTGACCGTGCTGAAGCCCGGCGGCCTGGCCGTCAGCGTCGTCGGTCCGCCGGACGCCGGGTTCGCCAAGCAGCTCGGCGCCCCTTCGTTCATGGGTCTGATCATGAACACCCTCAGCCGCAAGGTCCGCAAGCAGGCCAAGTCGCTGGGCGTCCGCTACGAGTTCTTCTTCATGCAGGCCAACGGCTCACAGCTGCGCAAGCTCGCCGCCCTCTACGACAGCGGGGAGCTCCGCCCCGTCATTGACCGGACCTTCCCGTTCGACCGGACGCTCGAGGCGATGGCGTACGTCGAGCAGGGCCGCACCAAGGCGGGCAAGGTCGTGGTCTCGATGGCGCCCGACAACGCGTGAGAGCGCCGAGCCGGCCGCTCCCCGGACGGCGACCGAACCGCCTCCTGGTGGTGCGCGTCCGCAGGCGAGCGTGCACACCCCTGTGGTGGCAGCCGGGGTCTTCCCGCTCCAGGCCGAGGGCGTATGTGAAGCCGATGCGGCAGCGCACCGCGACGTCACCGGCTCCCGGCGGTCGAGGCCGCCCGCGCCGGTCCGTCATTTACATAAGCTATGAATATAAAAGTGTTATGCTTTGAGCATGAGTCGTCACGACGCCGCTCCTGGCGCGTCCGCCGCCATCGGGGCAGCCCTCTACGGCCTGGCCACCAGGGCGGCGAGACGCCTGCCCCGGGACATGAGCCTGACGTCCGCCGCCACCCTGGCCACCCTGGACCGGACCGGCCCGCGGCGCATCACCGATCTGGCCGCGGTCGAGGGCGTCACCCAGCCCGCGATGACCGCCCTGGTCCGGGTGATGGAGGGATCCGGCCTGGTCGAGCGGCGGGGCGACGCGTCCGACAAGCGGGTCACGCTGGTGTGCCTGACCGAGGCCGGCGCCTCCTATGTCCGGACGCGGCGCCAGGCGGGCGTCCACGCGTTCGAGCGGTTGATCGGCGAGCTCACCGGCGACGAGGTCGAGGCGCTGGTGGCGGCCCTTCCGGCGCTGAAGCATCTGGCAGAGCTCGAAAGCCAGGAGCGCGAAGGGCCTGAGCGGTGACCGGGCAGCCGGTCGGCGGGGCCGCGGTGAAGGCGTTCCCGGCGGCGCGTTCCGAGGCGCGGCTGCTGGTCCCCGCCCTGATGTTCATCGCTCTGGTCGTGGCGGCGGTCGCCAGCCTCGGCACGCCGCTCATCACCAGCGTGGCGACCTCGTTCCACGTCTCGCTCGGCAGCGCGCAGTGGACGCTGACCGTCGCGCTGCTCAGCGGTGCCGTCGCCACGCCGGTCCTTGGCCGGCTCGGAGCCGGCCCGCACCGGCGGGCCACGATCCTCGCCACGCTGGCGGTCGTCGTCGCCGGCAGCGCGCTCACCGTGCTGCCGCTGCCGCTGCCGTTCGCGTGGCTGCTGGCCGGGAGGGCGGCCCAGGGCGTCGGGCTCGGGCTGACGGCGCTGATGATGGGCGTGGCCCGGGACCACCTCCCCGAGGAGCGCAGCGCGGCCGTGATCGCCCTGATCTCGGTGGTCTCGATCATCGGGGCCGGCGTCGGCTACCCGCTGGCCGCACTGCTCGCCGAGCTCGGCGGGGTACGGGCCGCCTACGGCCTCGGCCTGGTCGTCACCGCCGCCGCCCTCCTGACCGCGTGGCGCTCCATGCCCGAAGCCCCCGAAGGCCGCTCCGCCCACGTGGACGTGGCAGGCGCGGCCGTCCTGGCCGCCGCGCTGCTCCTGGTGCTGTTCCTCGCCGGCGAACGGGATCTGTGGAGCCGGCACCTCGCCGTGGCGGCGGGCCTCGCCGTCGTCGCGGTGCTGCTGCTCTGCGGCTGGGCCGTCATCGAGCTGCGCAGCACGGCGCCCCTGGTCGATGTGCGGGCGGTGCGGCACCCGGCGGTCGCCGGGGCGAACCTCGCCATGTTCGTCGGCGGGATCGGCATGTACCTCCTGCTCACGCTCCTCACCCGGTACGCGCAGACGCCGCACGGCGCCGGCTACGGCTTCGGGCTGACGACCTTCGTCGCCGGGCTGGTCCTCATCCCGTTCTCGGTGCTGGGGTTCGCCGCCGGCAAGCTCACGCCGCGGGTCCGGACGCGGATCGCGAACCCCCTGCTCCTGGCCGGCAGCGCCGTCGTGGTCGGCGGCGGGTTCGCCCT
This sequence comes from Streptomyces rishiriensis, assembly GCF_003112535.1. Taxonomy (GTDB): domain Bacteria; phylum Actinomycetota; class Actinomycetes; order Streptomycetales; family Streptomycetaceae; genus Streptomyces; species Streptomyces rishiriensis. The sequence continues at coordinate 358,875 of NZ_BEWA01000017.1, forward strand.
GTTCGCGGGGGCCCGGTCGGACCTGGCGGAGCTGTTCGCCGCGATGGGCGTGCTCGGCTTCGGCGTCGGCGGCTTCTCGGCCGCGATGCCCGGCGTCATCCTGGCCGTCACCCCCAAGAGCGAGACGTCGAGCGCCATGAGCTTCAACTACGTCGTCCGCAGCGTCGGGTACTCCCTGGGCAGCGCCCTCGGCGGCCTGATCCTCGCCGCGGGCACCGGCCCCGGCCACCTCTTCCCCGACGACAGCGCCTACACCACCGCGGCGCTGGTCGGCATCGGCGCCATGGCGATCACGACGCTGACAAGCCTCGCTCTCGCCCGCCGACGCTCGTCCGACACCAACCCGTAAGTCAGATGCACTCATCCCACACTGGAGGTTCCATGCCCAAGGGCTACTGGGTCAGCGTCTACCGCACCATTTCCGACCCTGAGAAGCTGGCTGCTTACAACAAGCTGGCCCCTGCGGCCGTCAAGGCCGGGGGCGGTCGGGTCCTCTCCCGTGGCAGCCGGGTCGTGGCGTATGACGCCGGCATCGCCGAGCGCACCGTCCTGATCGAGTTCGACAGCTTTGAACAGGCCGTCGCGGCGCGCGAGAGTGCGGCCTACCAGGAGGCGCTCGACGCCCTCTCCGACGGCGTCGAGCGCGACTTCCGCATCGTCGAAGGCATCGACTGACCGAGGTCCAGTCGCATCTTCACTGAAGCTCGGAGCCCGGCCGTACCAGCCTTCGGGTCGAGTTCGGCTCGCGGTGATACGGGAGTTGACCCGCCTCGGTCCCCCGTTCGCCACATGGGGTGGGGCGAGGCCGCGTTGGAGGTCAGGACGACGCCGTGAAACCGGCGGCGAGGCAGCGGGCGACGACGAACCCCAGTCCGACCGCCTCGTACAGCGCGCCGAGGACACCGTGGACGCAGACGCACACGCAGACGCACACGCAGACGCACACGCAGACGCAGACACAGACGCAAGGAGCGGCGCTTCGTGAGGAATTCTCCCAGCTCATCGAGGGGAAGGTTGGCGGTCATGCTTCCCAGGATGACACCGACAGCACCTGCGTAAGGAGCAAGGATTTCCTCCCTGGATGTTTCCCTCCCAGGATACTTTTCTCCGCTTTTCGCGCCTGTCCTCGTCGTCGCGTCGCCGCATCTCATCGAGACACCTCCGACTTCAGCCGTGCCGCCACATCTGCCCACCTGAAGGGGTGACACCACGTGAATCCCACGTACGACTTCACCGGCCGGGTCGCTCTCGTCACCGGTGCCGGGGCCGGTATGGGTCTGGCGACCGCCCGCGCGTTCGCCGCGTCCGGGGCCGCCGTCGCCCTCACCGACATCGACGAAGCGGCCCTGAACGCGGCCGCGGGGGAACTCACCGACGCGGGCCGCCAGGTCCTCGCCTCACGTGTGACGTCAGTGACGAGAACCAGGTCGCTGCCACCGTCGACCGCACGGTGGAGACCTTCGGCCGCCTGGACATGGCCTACAACAACGCCGGCATCCAGATCCCGCCCAGTGACGCCGCCGACGAGCCCGCCGAACGGTTCGACCGCGTCAACGCCGTCAACCTCCGCGGCGTGTGGGCCTGCATGAAGCACGAACTGCGGCACATGCGCGCCCAGGGCGGCGGAGCCATCGTCGACTGCTCCTCCCTCTGCGGCCTCGTCGGCCTCCCCGGCCGCGCCTCCTACCACGCCTCCAAACACGGCGTCATCGGCCTGACCACCAGTGCCGCCCTCGAGTACGCCCCGCGCGGCATCCGCGTCAACGCCATCTGCTCCGGCACCATCGACACCCCCATGGTCAGGGACATGATCGCCAAGGGCGAGCTCGACCGCGCCGAGGCCGAGGCCGGCCAGCCCGTCAACCGGCTCGGCACCGCTGAGGAAATCGCCCAGGCCGTCCTGTGGCTGTGCAGCCCGGGGGCGGGCTTCGTCATCGGCGTCGCCCTCCCCGTGGACGGCGGCTACGTCGCCCGCTGAAGACAGCCCAGGCATGAAGGAGAACGGAGAGACACCATGGAATTCATCGAGCAGCAGCCCAGCAGCAAGGCCCCGGCGGACTGGTTCACCGGCGATGTCTGGTGGGACGTCATCGTGGCCGGCCAGGAGCCGTCCCGCATGCGCGCCAACCTGGTCCGCTTCTCGCCGGGCGCCCGCACCAACTGGCATTCCCACGCCGTGGGCCAGACCCTGCACGTCGTTTCCGGCATCGCCCTGATCGGCACCCGGGACGGCACCGTCTTCGAGGCCCACCCCGGTGAGACCGTCGTGTGTCCGCCGGACGAGGAACACTGGCACGGCGCCGCTCCCGACCGGTTCATGGAGCACATCGCCCTGTGGGAGGGCACAGGCGAAGGAACCTCCGAGACCACTTGGGCCGAGCCGGTCACCGACCAGCAGTACAACGGCCACCGCACCCGCAGCCAGTAGCCCGGCCCACCGGTCGAGCGTCCGGGGCTCACTCAGGACGTCACAGCCGTCCGGGGCTCACTCGGGACGTCACGACGTCCTGGGGAGGGCCGTGTCGCCGACTGCTCGGACCAGAGATCGGACCGCCACGGCCGCCGACGTGGTGAGCGACGCGGGCGGCACCTCCTCGGCGACTGGCCCCATCGCTACCTGGAGCGCACGAGCGTGGACGAGCGCACCGCCATCCGCGTCCTCACGCACGACGCCAAGTTCGACATCCCCCTGCTGCGTGGCACTCGACCTGCCCGTCGCCTACGTGGGGGCCATGGACTCCCGCCGCACCCACGACGAGCGCCTTCGCCTCCTGCGCGACGCGGGTGTCAGCCGGAAGCGTTGAGGATGACCCGCGCCCTGCGCTCGACCAGCACGGGGACGAATTCGCGGACAGGTCTATCCGTGAAGGATGAATGGACCCTGGAGACGACTTCTCGGACCTCGGCCGGACTGTGGGTCGTGCTGAAAGAGGTCGTCAGGCGTTCAACGATTCCGCGGATGGCGTCGTCTTCGCGCGCCGTGTCAGCCACTGTGCCACCTGCCTGGAAGGGTGCTTCTCAGATTCAGATTCCGCTGCCCTCGCGCGGATCCGCCGCGCTCTGATGATCATTGCAGGGGGCGGGCGGGCATCACCGGGAACCGGCCACGCTTGATGGGTCTGGAGAGCGAGGCTGACCAGGGTGATCAGCAGGTCGACGTCCGCCGTGGCGTCGATGCGCAGCGTCACCGACTGACCGCACGACCGGTACCGCAGCTCGGCTCGACCCCGGCGAGGTCGGGCCAAGTCCCCATTTGTGTGGGGGGCACGCGCGGCCAACGCCATGTGCCCGTCATACCCCGCTCACCACACGGCCACCAGAAAGCGGCGAGTACATAACCGATCCGCAGCGTGCGATTGTCCGGATGCGGACACGGGGGGTTACGGGGTGAGTGCGGGTACGCAGGTCTCCACGGGCGACCGGACGGCGGTGGGCGGCGGCCCGCACCCTGGCCATGGCACGGCGCTCGCGCCCTTCACCAAGGCCGTGGCACGCGTTCGATCGCCACCATGGCGGCGTCGTCGCCCAGATGGCCGCCGACGTGACGCAGCAGGTCCTTGCGCAGGTGGGCCAGGAGAGCGGCGGGCCCTTTGGCGGCCTTGCCGATCACCCGTTCCGCAAGCGGATAGAACGTACCGCCCTGGTCGCGGGCTTCGATGACACCGTCCGTGTAGAGAAGGGCGATGTCACCGGGCTCGAAGGCGAAGGTCTCTGCGGAGAGGTCTGTTTCCACGAATTCGGTGAGGCCCAGAGGCGGTGCCGGGTGGCGCGTTTCGAGCAGACCGGCGTGGCCGCCGCGCAGCAGCAGGGGCGGGGGGTGACCGCAGTTGATCAGGTGAAGGACCGGCTCGTCGTCCGGGATATCCATCACGGCGGCGGTGATGAACGCCTCGCCGCGATCCTCGGTCTCGATCTCGGGGGCCGCGGGGTCGTCCAGGTCCGAGGAGACGGTTCCCTCCAGGAACGTGACCAGTGCGGGCAGGTCGGCCTGCCGGTGCGCGGCTCCCCGGAACGCGCCGAGAAGCAGAGCGGCGTCCCCGACCGCTTCCAGGCCCTTTCCCCTGACGTCGCCGATGATGATCCGGGTGCCTCGCTCCGTGCGGGCGGCCGCATACAGGTCGCCGCCGATCTGCGCCTCGGATTGGGCGGCCAGGTAGATCGAGGCGATGCGTAACGGACCGATCCGCTGGGGAAGCGGCTTGAGCACCACCTCTTGAGCGGCCGTCGCCACCGAGCGCAGAGCGGTCAGCTGCCTTTCATGACGTTCCCGCCGTGCGGCGAAGGCGGTCGCGAACGCCGACATCAGGATCAGGGTGATCACCTGGAAGGAGTGGTTCAGGTCGACGAGGCTGGTGCGCACCGCCGCGACCACGACCTGGGCCAGGACGGCGAGCGCGCCGACGCATGCGGTCAGCCGGGGGCCTGCGAACGACGCTGTGACAGCGGGCGCGGCGACCAGGAACGGCCCGAGGTGGACACTGGCCGGAGCCAGGATGTCGACCGCCGTGACCAGCGCGATCAGAGCGATCGGCACCGCCAGCAGCACAAGACGTGGCTCCCGCGACCAACGATGAGCGGTGAGGCGTCCAGGACCCATAGGTTCTGGATACACCCCATCGCGGCTCAGCGCTCCTGCTGAGCCGCCCTGGGCCGCATCCGTATGCGCATGATCATCCCGATCCGCGTGATCCGGCGCACGACCTGCCGGCCGCGGCCACATCTTGAGGGTGGGCGCGCGAAGAGGGCCCTTCGAGCCATGACCACACGGAGGCCCTGGCCAGGCGGGCCCGACCGCGACGCCTCGTACCCCTCCTTGAGACCCCACCTGGCACCCTATGGCGTCACGTGACGTCGGATGGTGCCGCTCGGTGCCGTCCGGTGCCACCAGGCGCCATTCTGCGGCTTACGAAGCGCATGCGTGCGCGCAGCACCATGATCACCCAGGTGGACGCCATGAGGTCCTCCCGGTTCGAGTGTCTTGCTGTGAGCGGTCGGGCCTGGGTTTGGCGCCAGTGGTGCCAGGCGGCTTGTGTAGTGAGTCATAATGGTGCCATTATGGCGTCATGGACCTGACTCCGTACGTCGATACCCTCCGCCGCGAACTTGCGGTGGCTGCCGAAGCCGGCGGTGACGAAGCCCGCGAGCTGGCCGAGAGGCTCACCGCTCCCCTGGAGTCGGCGACCCGGCTGACCATGCTCAACGTGCTCTCCGCCGCGATGGACGAGATCACGCGTGAACTCGCCCCCGGTTCGGTCGACGTACGGCTGCGCGGGCTCGACCCCGACTTCGTGGTCACGCCGCCTCCCACCTATGGCGGCGCCCCCGCGGAGCCGACCGCGCCCGTCGAACCGCTCAACGCCCCGGCCCCACCCGAGGTCGACGAAGGCGGCACCGCCCGCGTCAACCTGCGCCTGCCGGCCCACCTCAAGGCCCGCGCCGAGGAGGCCGCGAGCCGCGAGGGCCTGTCGGTCAACGCGTGGCTGGTGCGCGCCGTGTCGGCCGCGGTCGACGGCGGCACCCGGCCGCGTACGACGGAGAAGGCGCAGAGCGTCGGACAGAGCTTCACTGGCTGGGTGCGCTAGCCGCGTCCCGGCCCGCACCCCGAAAGAGATCAAGCACAGCGCCCACACCACGTCCCACCAGCGGGGACGGCCCGAAGACCCAAGAGAACGGGACAGCCATGCCTTCTTTCGAGACTCCCGAACCGATCTCGGTCACCGCCTACGTGTACGCCGGCTCCATCCAGTTCACCGCGGGCGACCGCCTCGACACCGTCGTCGAGGTGCGGCCCCGCGACCCGAAGAAGGACCTGGACGTACGGACGGCCGACCAGACCGAGGTCGCCTATGCGGGCGGCACCCTGACCCTGACCACTCCCAAGGCCAATCTGCTCGGGCGTGGCGGCACCGTCGACGTGACGGTGGAGCTGCCCACGGGCTCGCACATCGACGTGACCGGCGCCGGGGCCAGGGTGCTCGGCGAGGGCCGGCTCGGCGAGGTCCGGGTGACGACCTCGGCCGGCGACGTCCGCCTCGACGCCACCGGACCGCTGCAGCTGAAGGCGTCGCACGGCTCGACCGTCGTCGACCGGGTCGAAGGCAGGGCCGAGATCACCAGCAGCACCGGCGATGTGCGCGTCGGCCTCGTCGACGGTCCCGCCGTCCTGAAGAACTCGCACGGCACCATGACCGTGGGCGCCGTGACCGGCGAGCTGCGGTTGAGGGGTGCCAACGGCGCCATCGACATCAGGCGCGCCGAGGCGTCGGTCACCGGCACCACCACCAACGGCCTCCTTCGCGTCGCCGAAGTCGCCCGCGGCAGCGTCCAGTTGGAAACCTCCAACGGCTCCATCGAGGTAGGCATCCGCGAGGGCGCGGCCGCCTGGCTCGACGTCAGCTCCAACCGCGGGCAGGTACGCAACGCGCTCGCCGCGTCCGAGGCGCCGGAGCAGACCGGAGACGCCGTCAAGGTCCACGCCAGGACCAACTGGGGCAATATCGACATCGTCCGGGCCAAGGCCTGACCGTCGACGGACCCCACCCCCGCACCACCCCACCTCGCGTCCCCCGCCACTTGGCCTTCTCGCAGGAGGGCCACATGACTTCATATGTCATGCCCACATCCAGAAAAATGACGGTCGTGCATCAGCACATTCCGGCCGGGTCGGTGTTCGCGCTGCTCGGGCCCAACGGCGCCGGCAAGACCACTGTCGTGAAGTCCTTTCCACGCTCATCACCGCCGACGGCGGGCAGGCCCGGGTCGCGGACCACGACGTCGCCGCGTCACCGGACGGCGTGCGCGCCGCGGTCGGCGTCACCGGGCAGTTCTCCGCCGTCGACGGGCTGATCACCTGCGAGCTGCTCGAGCATTTCGACTTGACCGAGGCCGCGACGAAGCCCGCCTCCACCTATTCCGGCGGCATGAAGAGCCGCCTCGACATCGCCATGACGCTGGTCGGCGGCCTGCGGATCATCTTAAACCGAAGATCGCCTGGAACGACGAGCAGGCCCGCGCCGAGCTGGTCGACGCGCTGGTCGGTGACGCGCTGCGGCTGCTGGGCCACCTGCCCGACCAGCAACTCGGCGAGAAAGCCGCGAACGCGGTGGGCATCCTGGCCCTGGTCGCAGGACAAGACGTCGAGCCCGCCGAGGACTCCGACGGCCGTGACGGACGCTGGCGTATCACCCGGGGCACCGCCCCGGGCCGCATGGTCTCCACCGTCGATCCGGAAGCCCGGCACGTCCACAAGACCCGCAGCCACCAGCAGGACGGGTTCAAGGCCCATCTGGCCATCGAGCCCGAGACCGGGTTATACACCGCCGTCGCCCTGCGGCCCGGCGCCGGGCCCGAGCACCATGAGGCCGCAGTGGGTCTTGAGCTGCTCGCCGAGGAGGACACCCCGGTGGACGCCTTCGGTGACACCGCCTACTCCACCGGTGACGCCCGCCGGGCCCTGGACCGGGCCGGACACCGGCTGTTCCTCAAGCCCGCACCGCTGCGGCCCGCCGTCCCCGGCGGCTTCACCCTCGACGACTTCGCCATCGACACCACCACCGCGACCGTGACCTGCCCGGCCGGACACACCGTGGCACTGTCCGACCCCGGCGGGCAGCACCACCAACGCAAAGCCTCTTTCGGGGATTCATGCGCCGGATGCCACCTGCGCGAGCGGTGCACCAAAGCCAGGGCCGGACGCATCCTGACCATCCGCCCCCACCACGACCTCCAAGCAGCCGCCCGCCACCAGGCCGCCACCGATCCCGGCTGGCAGGCCGACTACCGCCGCTGGCGACCACCGGTCGAACGCGCCGTCGCCTGGCTCGTCCACCACGGCAACCGGCGCCTGCGCTACCGCGGCACCATCAAGAACGACACCTGGCTCCACACCCGAGCCGCCGGCCTCAACCTCCGCCGACTGATCAACCTCGGACTCACCCACACCAGCGGCACCTGGCACCTCGCACCCGCCGGCACATGACCGAAGGGGCTGCCCGGCCTGACGGCTGGACAGTCCCTCACCAAGATCTTCATCGGCCTTCTAGTAGGACTCCGTTAGGTCTTTCTGTCGGTGGTGTTCGGCGGCATGGTGGGTGTGTGGACGCACATGAAGTGAACCGTGCTCGGGCGAAGTTGGCGTTGTTCGTGGCTGATGTGTTCGCCTCGGTGCCGCGCAAGGACCAGCGGGCCAAGGGCAACTGCTATCTGCGGGGACTGATGACGGACGGTCGCCGCAAGTCCATCCAGGCCATGGCTGCGCGGCTGCCGGACGGCAACGAGCAGAACCTGCAGCAGTTCGTGAACCAGTCCACCTGGGATCCGGTGCCGGTGCGGCGGCGGATCGCGGAACGGATGGTGCCGCTGATCGGCCCGGATGCCTGGGCCATCGACGACGTATCGTTCCCCAAGGACGGGAAGATGTCGGTCGCCGTCGCTCACCAGTACTGCGGTGCACTGGGCAAACAGGCCAACTGCCAGGTGGCGGTGAGCGTGCACGCGGTCACCGACGCCGCGTCCGTCCCGCTGCAGTGGCGGCTGTTCGTGCCCCAGGAGTGGGCGGACGATCCCGTACGCCGGCGCAAGACGGGGATCCCCGAAGAGACCGGGCATCGCGAGAAGTGGCGCCTGGCCCTGGACACCCTCGACGAACTGGCCGGGTGGGGTCTGGTGCCGCCGGTGGTGGTGGCCGACGCCGGCTACGGGCAGAACGCCGACTTCCGCGACGGCCTGACCGGCCGAGGCATCGGCTACGTCGTGGCAGTGCGTTCGGATGTCACCGTCCACTGCTGCGACGCCGAGCCGGTCACGCCGCCGTGGTCGGGCAACGGCCGCAAGCCACAGCCCCGCTACCGGGACAAGCCGTGCTCGGTGGCCGAACTGGCCGCTGGCCAAGGGCGGCCGGCCTTCACCGAGGTGACCTGGCGGGAAGGCTCCCGCGGGCCGATGCACTCACGCTTTCTGGCACTGCGGGTGCGGCCGGCCGGGGTCCGGGCCCGCCGTCTGGCCCAGGCCGCCGCCACCGCGCAGGACGGCTTGTGGAACGGTGTCCTGCCCGAGGTCACGCTGTTGGTCGAATGGCCCGAAGGCGCCGAAACACCCACCGACTACTGGCTGTCGAACCTGCCCGCCGGCACCCCGGTGGCCGAACTGGTCCGCCTGGCGAAGATCCGCTGGCGCATCGAGCACGACTACCGGGAACTCAAACACGGCCTCGGCCTGGACCACTTCGAAGGGCGTTCCTGGGCGGGGTGGCACCACCACGTCACCCTGGTCACCGCCGC
>NZ_BEWA01000018.1 GCF_003112535.1 Streptomyces rishiriensis
ACTCGACCTCAGCCGCTACGACGGCCGCCATCCCGTCGAGCTGTTCGGCGGAGTCCGCTTCCCCGCCATCGGTGAACTGCCCTACCTGCTCACCCTCGCGGGCCACGGCTTCTACTGGTTCCGGCTCACCAGAGCCGCGTCCCGGATCGGTCGCCGCCGGTGAGCGTGCGCCGCGGAAAGGATGGGTCACCGTGACGAGGACCGCACCCCTGCGACCGGGCAGCGCGACCGGCGTCCGCTCCGTCGGACCGCTCGCCGCGCTGCTGTGCGAGTGGCTGCCCCGGCAGCGCTGGTTCGCCGGCAAGGACCGGCCGCTCACCGACCTGCGCATGCTCTCGATGACCGAGCTGTATCCGGGCTGTCTGCATCTGCTCGTGCACGCCGACCAGTCGGGGGTCCCGACCCCCGGCGGGACTCCCCCGGCCGGCGACTGCTACCAGCTGCTGCTGGGCGTGCAGGAGCATCTGTCGCCGCGGCTGGGGCGTGCTCTGATCGGGAGGGTCGAGGAGGGGCCGCTGGCCGGGCTGACGGTCCATGACGCGTTGCAGGACCCCCGGTCGGCGCAGCTGCTCCTGGAGCGGATGCGCCATCCCGGCCCCCTGGGCCCGCTGTGCTTCGAGTCCGACCCGTCCGTGTCGCTGCCCCCGGGGCTCGCGCCGCGTCTGCTGGAGGCCGAGCAGTCCAACACCTCGCTGGTGTACGGGGACGCGTTCATCCTGAAGATCTTCCGGCGCGTCCAGCCCGGGGTGAACCCCGATCTGGAGGTGCCGGTCGCGCTGGCCGGGCAGGGGTGCGGGCGGGTGCCCGCACCCGTCGCCTGGTTCCGCACGACGCATCCGCAGGAGGCGACCCTCGGCGTCCTCCAGCCGTTCCTGCCCGACGCCTCCGACGGCTGGACGCTGGCGTTGCGGGCCCTCGCCCGCGGCGATGACTTCACGGCCGAGGCCGAGGACCTGGGACGGGCCACCGCGGACGTCCACCTGGCGCTGGCCGCGGCCCTCCCGGCCGGCCCGGACGCGGAGGACGGACGGACCGCGGCGGCGATGACGGAGCGGCTGGAGGCGGCGGCGCACCACGTGCCGGCGCTGCGGCCGTTCGTCCCCGGGCTGACCACCGCGTTCGGCGCGCTCGCCGTGTGCGACGCCGGGCCGCCCGCCCAGCGCATCCACGGCGACCTGCACCTCGGTCAGGTCCTGCGCGCCGGGCGCGACTGGTTCGTCATCGACTTCGAGGGCGAGCCCTCGCGGCCGCTGGCCGAGCGGCGCAGCGCCCACTCCCCGGTCCGGGACATCGCCGGGATGCTGCGCTCCTTCGACTACGCCGCCCGCCAGCGCCGCCCGTGGCGGCCGGAGTGGGCGCGGCGTTGCCGGGAGGCCTACTGCGCGGGCTACGCGGCCCGCGCGGGCTGGGACCCCCGTAAGAAACATGCCCTGTTGCGTGCCTACGAGACCGACCGAGCCGTGTACGAAGTGCTGTACGAGGCCCGTAACCGTCCCGACTGGCTGCCCGTACCCATGGCGGCGATCGAACGACTCGCCGTCCGAGGAGGCTGACCCCCGTGGCCCTGCGTGACACCTCTCCGCCCGAGTCGGCCGGCCCCCGCCCGCGCACGGCGCCCGCACTCGATCCGGGCGACCGCGGCCGTCTGCTGTCGGGCGCCCACCACGATCCGCACGCGCTGCTGGGCGCGCATCCGGTGCCGGGCGGCGGCGTCCTCTTCCGGGCCCTGCGCCCCTTCGCGGACGCCGTGAGCGTCGTGATCGACGGCGACGCCACTGCGCTGACCTCCCAGGGCGACGGTCTGTTCGCCGCCGTCCTGCCGCTCGCCGAGACGCCCGCGTACACACTGCTGGTGTCGTACGACGGCGTCGAGCACAAGATGGACGACCCGTACCGCTTCCTGCCCGCCCTCGGCGACCTCGATCTGCATCTGATCCGCGAGGGGCGGCACGAGGAGCTGTGGAAGGCGCTCGGCGCGGAGCCGATGGCGCACCAGGGCGTGGTCGGCACCCGGTTCACGGTGTGGGCGCCGAACGCCCAGGGAGTGCGGGTCGCCGGGGACTTCTGCTTCTGGGACGGGACGGCCTTCCCGATGCGGTCCCTGGGTTCGTCCGGGGTGTGGGAGCTGTTCCTGCCCGGGATCGGCGAGGGCGCCTGCTACAAGTTCGAGATCACCTCGCGCTACGGGCACCGCTTCCTCAAGGCCGACCCGATGGCGCGGCGCTCCGAGGTGCCGCCGGACACCGCGTCGATCGTGCACGCCTCGCACTACGAATGGGCGGACCAGGAGTGGATGGCGCACCGGGGCGACGTCCCCGTGCACGTGGCGCCGTTCTCCGTGTACGAGGTCCATCTGCCGTCCTGGCGGCCGGGACTGACCTATCGTCAGCTGGCCGAGGCGCTGCCGGCGTATGTCGGCGACCTCGGGTTCACCCATGTGGAGTTCATGCCGGTCGCCCAGCACCCGTTCTCCGGCTCCTGGGGCTACCAGGTCACCGGGTTCTACGCGCCGGCCTCCCGGCTCGGCACGCCGGACGACTTCAAGTACCTGGTGGACGCGCTGCACCGGGCCGGGATCGGTGTGATCGTGGACTGGGTGCCGGCGCACTTCCCCAAGGACGACTGGGCGCTGGGGCGGTTCGACGGGGACCCGCTGTACGAACCCGGGGACTCCCGGCGGGCCGAGCACCCGGACTGGGGGACGTTCGAGTTCGACTTCGGGCGGGTGGAGGTGCGCAACTTCCTGGTGGCGAACGCCACTTACTGGTGTGAGGAGTTCCATGTCGACGGACTGCGGGTGGACGCCGTCGCCTCGATGCTCTACCTCGACTACTCGCGGGACTCCGGACAGTGGACGCCGAACGTGTTCGGCGGCCGGGAGGACCTGGACGCGATGGCGTTCCTGCAGGAGATGAACGCGACGGTGTACCGCCGCAGTCCCGGCGTCGTCACCATCGCGGAGGAGTCGACCGCCTGGGAGGGGGTCACCCGGCCGACCGACAGCGGCGGTCTCGGGTTCGGGCTGAAGTGGAACATGGGCTGGATGCACGACTCGCTCCAGTACATGGCCAAGGAGCCGGTGCACCGCAAGTACCACCACAACGAGATGACGTTCTCGATGGTGTACGCGTACAGCGAGAACTACGTGCTGCCCATCTCCCACGACGAAGTGGTCCACGGCAAGCAGGCGCTGGTCTCCAAGATGCCCGGCGACTGGTGGCAGCGACGCGCCGACCACCGCGCCTACCTGGGCTTCATGTGGGCCCACCCGGGCAAGCAACTCCTCTTCATGGGGCAGGAGTTCGCGCAGGGAGCGGAGTGGTCGGAGGAGCACGGGCCGGAGTGGTGGCTGCTCGACCCCGGCTACGCCTCGGCGGGCGATCACCGGGGTGTGCAGGATCTGGTGCGCGACCTCAACGCCGTGTACCGCGCGACCCCGGCGCTCTGGGAGCGGGACACCGACCCGGCGGGCTTTCGCTGGGTGCTCGGCGACGCGGCGGACGACAACGTCTTCGCGTTCCTCCGGCACGACGCCCACGGGGCGTCGCTGCTCGCGGTCAGCAACTTCTCCCCGGTCGTGCGCCACGACTACCCGCTCACGGTCCCCGGTGACGTCCCGGCCTGGCGCGAAGTGCTCAACACCGACGCCGGACGCTATGGCGGCAGCGGTGTCGGCGGGGGCGCCCCGGTGGCGTCCCGCGAGGGCGCGCTCAGGCTGACGCTGCCGCCGCTGGCCACGGTGTGGCTGGCGCCCACGTCCGCTTGAACACCGGCGGACGGGGCAGTCGGGTGCGTACCACCCACCACAGGAAGGTCACCTCGCGTGCGCACCGTCGGAGTGGAGGAGGAACTCCTCCTGGTCGACCCCGAGACCGGGGAGCCCCAGTCCCTGTCCGCCGCGGTCCTCGCCCGCGCCTCGCGGTGCGAGGAGGAGAAGGACGTCTTCGAGAAGGAACTGCACAACCAGATGCTCGAGTTCGGCACCCACCCGCAGTCGGGCATGGACGAGCTCGGCGCGGAGATCGTGCGCATCCGCGGGGAGGCGGCACGGCATGCCGGGGAGGCCGGGTGCTCCGTCGCGGCGCTCGCCACCTCTCCGCTGCCGGTGCAGCCCTCCATCAGCATGAACCGGCGCTACCAGTGGATGGCGGAGCAGTACGGGATCGCGACGCGTGAGCAGATGGTGTGCGGCTGCCATGTGCATGTGTCCGTCGAGTCGGACGACGAGGGCGTGGCCGTCGTCGACCGGATCCGGCCCTGGCTGCCGGTGCTGATCGCGCTGAGCGGCAACTCGCCCTTCTGGCAGGGCCGGGAGACCGACTACGCCAGTTACCGCAGCCGGGTGTGGCAGCGCTGGCCGTCGGCGGGTCCGACCGAGCTGTTCGGTTCGGCGGAGCGCTACCACCGGCGGGTGGCGGACATGGTGGACACGGGCACGATCCTGGACGAGGGCATGGTCTATTTCGACGCCCGGCTCTCGGCGCGCTATCCGACGGTGGAGGTGCGGGTGGCGGACGTCTGTCTGCACGCGGACACCGCCGTGCTGGTCGCCACGCTGGTGCGCGGGCTCGTCGAGACCGCCTCCCGGGACTGGCAGGCGGGCCGGGATCCGCTCGACCACAGCGTGAGCCTGCTGCGGCTGGCCAACTGGCGCGCCGCCCGCACCGGGCTCACCGGGGATCTGCTGCACCCGGCGACCATGCGGCGCACCCCCGCCGAGACGGTCGTACAGGCTCTGCTGGAGCACGTGGAGGGCGCCCTGGCGGACAGCGGCGACCTGGAGCGGGCCCGCACGTCCTGTGCCGGACTGCTCCGGCACGGCAACGGCGCCCGGATCCAGCGCGAGGTGTGGGAGCGCACCGGCAGTCTGCGCGAGGTCGTCACCGCCTGCGTCGAGCACACGCAGGCCTGAGCCGCCCGGCCCGCGGGCCGAGATCATCAAGGCGGATTACATATACGTTCCTGGCCACAAGCGGTCCCACCTGGGCTACATTCGACCACCGTCGATGACAGTTCTCGTCGGCGGAGTCACAGCCCGTACACGTCAGGAGCAGCGCATGCGCGACTTCGCCCTCGCTCCCCCAGCCGCCTCGCCCCTGACCGGAGGGCTCGCCGACAGCGTTTTCGAGACAGCCGCCCGTACCCCCGCGCTCCCGGTGCTCGCCCGGCGCGCGGACGCCTCCGCCGGCTGGCAGGAGGTCACGGCCGTCGAGCTGCGCGACGAAGTCGTCGATCTCGCCAAGGGGTTCGTGGCGTCGGGGATCTCGCCCGGCCACCGCGTCGCCGTCATGGCGCGCACCCGGTACGAGTGGACGGTGCTGTGTCACGCGCTGTGGGCCGTGGGCGCCGAGGTCGTGCCCGTGTATCCGACGTCCTCGCGCGAGCAGGTCGAGTGGATCCTGCGGGACGCGGGCTGCGTCGGGGTGGTCGTCGAGGACGAACAGAGCGTCATGACCGTGGGATCCGTGTGCGCCGCCCTGCCCTTGCTGCGGCACGTATGGCAGTTGGACGCGGGAGCGCTCGAACAGCTCACGCAGCGCGGCGAGTCGGTGGCGCTCACCACGGTGAACTCGCTGCGCCGGATCGTGCTGCCCGACTCCACGGCCGTGATCGCGTACACCTCCGGCACTTCCGGGCGGCAGCTGGGCTGCGCGCTGAGCCACCGCAGTCTGGCCAGTCCGTGCGACACGCTCCTGGCCGGCTGGGGACACACCGCGGCGGCCGCGGGCGAGCAGGCGAGCGTCCTCGCCTTCCTGCCGTTCTCCCATGTCTACGGACTGATGATCCAGGGCCTGTGCCTGCGCGGGGGCATCCTGATGGGGCACGAGCCCGACCTCGGCGCCGCAGCGCTCACGGAGTCGCTGCGCACCTTCCGTCCCACGTATCTGTACGCGGTCCCCTCGGTGTTCGAGAAGATCTACAAGAACTTCCTGCGGGTGGCCCAGGAGTCGGGCCGCGGCGCCCTGTTCGAGCGGGCGGCGGAGACGGCGCGGGTCTTCGCGGCCGCCGTCGAGCGGCAGCGCCTGGGGCGCGGCTCCGGCCCCGGCCTCGATCTGCGGCTGCAGCACGCCCTGTTCGAGCGGACCGTGTACCGCAGACTCCGGGCCGCGCTCGGCGGCCGGGTCCACCGCGCCACCTCGGGCGGCTCGCCCCTCCATCGCGATCTGTCCCTCTTCTACGAGGGCATCGGCATCTACGTGCACGACGGGTACGGCCTGACCGAGACCAGCGGCGGGATCACCATGCAGCCGCTCGGCCAGGAGAAGTCCGGCACCGTCGGACAGCCGCTGCCGGGCACGGACGTCCGGGTGGCGCAGGACGGGGAGATCCTGGTGCGCGGCCCGTCGGTCTTCCAGGGCTACGTCAACGACGACGCGGCGACGCGGGCGGCCCTGTCGGGCGGCTGGCTGGCCACGGGGGACCTCGGCTACCTGGACTCCGACGGCTATCTCACGATCACCGGCCGCAAGAAGGACGTCATCATCACCAGCGGCGGCAAGAGCGTGGCGCCCACCGCGCTGGAACAGCGGCTGCGGATGCACCCGCTCGTCCACCAGGCGGTGGTGGTGGGCGACAACCGGCCCTGCGTGGGCGCGCTGATCACCCTCGACCCCGACTTCCTGGCGCACTGGCGCGGGAGCCTGACGCTGCACGGCGACACGCAGAGCCGGGAGGCGCGCGAGGAGAACGCGCTGCGGGAGGAGATCGGGCGGGCGGTGGCCGCCGCCAACAGCGCGGTGTCGCGCTCGGAGTCGATCCGGGCCTTCCGCATCCTGCCGCAGCCCTTCGACCAGACCAACGGGCTGCTGACCCCCTCGATGAAGCTGCGCCGCGACTCGATCGTGGCGCACTACGCGGCGGAGATCGAGGCGATGTACCAGGCTCGGGCGCGACTGCCCCGGCAGAGCCCTCAGGAGGAGGTCCTGAGCTGGGACGACGCGGACGACGTGTTCCGCTGAGCCGGCCGCGGCCGTCCGCGGGACGGTGTGGACGCCCCGGGACCACGGCCCGCTCCGGCACGCGGGGTGATCGCTTGGTGACGGACCGTCGGATCCCGTGCGGCGCGTTCGCCGGGGGCGGCGCCGCGTGGTCCGACGAGGCCGTATGCGGCGACCGGACGGACGCGTAGCCTGGACAGCCCCGGGAACCCAGCAAAGGGCGAAGCCAGACACAGCCGTACGAGAAAGGACGACGGTCCCGGCCGAGACGGGACCGCACACTGACATGGCAACCGAGCCGCGGGGTAACGAAGCATTGTCCTCCTGGGCGATTCCGAGCCGAACGGCCCGTTTTGCGGGTGAACCGCACGACGTGACGGGTGCACGACTGACCACCGAGGAGTTCCTCCACGACCTGGCGCGGGCGTCGCCGCCGACGGCGGCGGAGTGCTGGCACGACATCGTGCTGATCGTCACGGAACTGGCCGCCAACGCGGTCCAGTACGCTCCGGGACCGTTCGAGCTGCAGTTGCGCCGCACGTTCGACGGGGTGCACGTCACGGTGCACGACACCAGCAGCACTCCGCCGACCCCGCGGCCGTTCCACCCCGACAGCGGCGGCGGAGGCATCGGCTGGTACCTGGTGCACACGCTCTGCTCCCAGGTCAGCGTGGTGACCGCGGACGAGGGCCAGGAGCCGGGCAAGGACGTCCACGTCTTCCTGCCGTGGTGAGGTCGCGCCCGGGGCGGGCGCGCGGTGCGCGCCCTTCAGACCGGGCGGTCGAGCTCGCGGATCGGCAGGAACACGCTGATCGTCTTGCCGCCCGCGGACCGCTTCTCGATGTCGATCTCCCGGGCCAGACGGACGACCAGCGGCCAGCCGTAGCCGCCCGTGCGGCACCCGGGGGGCGGGGAGTCCGGCCCGAAGGCCGCGGCCGGCACGGCATCGCTGCGATCCCGGACGGCGACGCGGATCCCGTCGGGGACGGGCGTCGCCTCGAACCCGGCCAGTCCGCCGCCGTGCCGGAGCGCGTTGCTCACCAGCTCCGACACGACCAGCAGCAGATCGATCACGTCCTCGTCACGCGCGGGGCGCGTGCCGGGATCCCACTCGGAGGCCACCACCGCGCGGGCGTGGGCCCGGGCGGACGCCGCGGTCGTCACCGGCGTCGCGGGCGCGGACGTCCCTGCGGTCGCGGACTCCCCCTCCCACACGGCGATGACATCCCCCGCGGGGCCGGGCGGCCGTAGTGGTCGCCGACGGCGGCCAGATAGGCGGGGTCGCTCGTCTCGCTGTCGGTGCGGAAGCGCGGCGCCTCCTTCACCTCGTCCCCGGTGCAGGCCAGCGAGACCTCGCGGGCCGCGTGGTCGACGCCCTTCACCACGCCCACCGGGACGACGGCGCTCCTGCCGAACACCCAGACACCGGTGTCGACGACCAGGTGCCGCATCCCCTGCGGCCCGGCCTCGCGTTCCACATGCCCCAGGGCGCCGTCGGTCGTCACGACGGCGTAGCCGGTGAGGTCCTGTCCCTCGACATGACCGCTGCCCGGCGCATACGACCAGATTCCGTGGATGGTCACGCTGCTCCCTTCTCGCGTTCCACAGCTGCAGATACCCTGCCGGAGCAGCCGCATTCGGTGCGTGTCGGCCCGTTTCGGGCCTCGAAGGGCGGGCAGAGACGCCCGCGCGGAAAGATCGGTGCATGACACCCGCATGACTCGGGGGCGCAGGGGCAGGCGGGACTGCGTCATCGAGGGGCTCGACGAACGGAGTGAGCGGACATGAATGCCGTGACGGCACAGGCACCGACGGCCACGGCAGCACGGGCGGACGCCGACAGCCCGTGCGAAGGGGTTCCGTTCATCGACGCCCCCGCCCAGGTGAGCCCGAAGGACGCGCGGGAGCTGTCGCGCCGCTTCTTCGACCGGCTGGCCGTCGTGGAGGAGGGCACCCGCGAGCACCAGTACGTGCGCAACACCCTGATCGAGATGAATCTCTCCCTCGTGCGGTACGCGGCCTCCCGCTTCCGCGGCCGGGGCGACACGATGGAGGACATCGTCCAGGTCGGCACCATCGGGCTGATCAAGGCCATCGACCGGTTCGAGCTCACCCGCGAGGTCGAGTTCACCTCCTTCGCCGTGCCGTACATCGTCGGTGAGATCAAGCGTTTCTTCCGTGACACGAGCTGGGCCGTGCACGTGCCGCGCCGGCTTCAGGAGGCGCGGGTCGAACTGGCCAAGGCCACCGAGGAACTGCAGACGCGGCTGGGCCGGATGCCCACCACCCGTGAGCTGTCGCAGCTGATGTCGCTGTCCGAGGAGGAGGTCATCGAGGCGCGCAAGGCGTCCAACTGCTACACCTCCGCCTCCCTGGACGCGGCCCTCACCTCCGACGGCGGCGCGGACGGGGAGTCCGTGCTGGCGGACTTCATCGGCGTGCAGGATCCCGCGCTGGAGCTGGTGGAGGACTTCCACTCGCTCGCGCCGCTGGTCGCCGAGCTCGACGAGAGGGAGCGGCGGATCCTCCACCTGCGGTTCGTCGAGGAGCGCACCCAGGCGGAGATCGGCAGGGAGCTCGGCATCTCGCAGATGCACGTCTCTCGGTTGATCAGCCGCATGGTGCAGCGGCTGCGGACCGGTCTGCTGGGGCCCGAGATCGCCTGACCCGCGCCCGGTGGATCCGGGCCCGCATCACCTCACCCGCCCGGGACGGCGCAGGCCGCCGTTCCGGGCACAAACATGTTCGGGTACCCAGCTTCCGGTCATGCATGCATGGTGTGCACCGTCTGGAATTCCTGTGTGGGCGACGTGACGTGAGGCTTTGTTTCCGTGCGCTCGTGTGGGTTAGCCTGCGGCGGATTTCTCTCATCGCACACTTCCGTGAACTGCGGAAACACAGGCGCGACATGCGGGGCCGCTCACCCGGGCGGCCCGGTTCCGAGTCCCCGCCCGGGGGGCTCCTGGGGAGCGGAACGAGGATACGCATGACCAGCAACGCGACCGAGTCGTTGGACACGGTTCCCGGCGACCACGAGCTTCGCCAGCTCCTGGCCGGCCTGACGGCCGTACGGGACGGGGACTTCGGCACCCGGCTGCCCACCGACGGCGACGGCCTCATGGGCGACATCGCCACGGTCTTCAACGGCATGGTCGACCAGTTGTCGGTCTTCACCTCCGAGGTCACCCGCGTGGCCCGGGAGGTGGGCACCGAGGGCACTCTGGGGGGACAGGCCGAGGTTCCCGGGGTCTCCGGGACGTGGGCCGACCTCACGGACTCCGTGAACGCCATGGCCGGCAACCTCACCACGCAGGTGCGCGACATCGCCCAGGTGGCGACGGCGGTGGCCAAGGGCGACCTCTCCCAGAAGATCGACGTGCCGGCGCGCGGCGAGATCCTTCAGCTGAAGGAGACCGTCAACACGATGGTCGACCAGCTGTCCGCCTTCGCCGACGAGGTCACCCGCGTCGCCCGCGAGGTCGGCACGGAGGGACGCCTCGGCGGCCAGGCGCAGGTGCCGGGGGTGGCCGGTGTGTGGCGAGATCTCACCGATTCGGTCAACTTCATGGCCGGAAACCTCACCAACCAGGTCCGCAACGTCGCCCAGGTGACGACGGCGGTGGCCAAGGGCGACCTCTCCCAGAAGATCACCGTCGACGCCCGCGGCGAGATCCTCGAACTCAAGAACACCATCAACACGATGGTCGACCAGCTCTCCGCCTTCGCCGACGAGGTCACCCGCGTCGCCCGCGAGGTCGGCACCGAAGGACGCCTGGGCGGCCAGGCCGACGTCAAGGGCGTCAAGGGCACCTGGCGAGATCTCACCGATTCGGTCAACTTCATGGCCGGAAACCTCACCAACCAGGTCCGCAACGTCGCCCAGGTGGCGACCGCGGTGGCCAAGGGCGACCTCTCCCAGAAGATCACCGTCGACGCCCGCGGCGAGATCCTCGAACTCAAGAACACCATCAACACGATGGTCGACCAGCTCTCCGCCTTCGCCGACGAGGTCACCCGCGTCGCCCGCGAGGTCGGCACGGCGGGCAACCTCGGCGGCCAGGCCACGGTCCGCGGGGTGTCCGGCACCTGGAAGGACCTCACCGACAACGTCAACGTCATGGCGTCGAACCTGACGGGCCAGGTGCGCTCCATCGCCCAGGTCGCCACCGCCGTGGCCCGCGGCGACCTGTCGCAGAAGATCACCGTCGAGGCCAAGGGCGAGGTCGCCGCGCTGGCCGACGTGATCAACACCATGGTGGACACCCTCTCCGCGTTCGCCGACGAGGTCACCCGCGTCGCCCGCGAGGTCGGCACCGAAGGACGCCTCGGCGGCCAGGCGCAGGTCCCGAACGTGGCCGGCACCTGGAAGGACCTCACCGACAACGTCAACTCCATGGCCAACAACCTCACCGGCCAGGTGCGCAACATCGCGCTGGTGACGACGGCCGTGGCCCGCGGCGACCTGTCGAAGAAGATCGACGTCGACGCCCGCGGCGAGATCCTCGAACTGAAGACGACGATCAACACGATGGTCGACCAGCTCTCCGCGTTCGCCGACGAGGTCACCCGCGTCGCCCGCGAGGTCGGCACCGAAGGACGCCTCGGCGGCCAGGCCGAGGTGGAGGGCGTCTCGGGCACCTGGAAGCGCCTGACGGAGAACGTCAACGAGCTGGCCGGGAACCTGACCCGCCAGGTCCGGGCGATCGCCGAGGTCACCAGCGCCGTCGCGGAGGGCGACCTCACCCGGTCGATCACCGTGGTGGCCTCCGGCGAGGTCGCCGACCTCAAGGACAACATCAACTCGATGGTGGAGTCCCTGCGCGAGACCACCCGGGCCAACCAGGAGCAGGACTGGCTCAAGACCAACCTGGCGCGCATCTCGGGCCTGATGCAGGGCCACCGCGACCTGCCCG
Source organism: Streptomyces rishiriensis (assembly GCF_003112535.1). GTDB lineage: Bacteria > Actinomycetota > Actinomycetes > Streptomycetales > Streptomycetaceae > Streptomyces > Streptomyces rishiriensis. The sequence continues at coordinate 11,852 of NZ_BEWA01000018.1, forward strand.
TGGTCGCCGAGCTGATCATGGACGAGCTGGTGCCGCTGGTGTCGGCCCAGTTCGGCGCCTTCCATCTCGCCGAGGACGGCCCCGAAGGCCCCGAGCTGCGGCTCGTGGGCGCCTACGGCTACCCCGCCGACGACACCCGTCCCACCCGCATCCCCTTCGGCCGCTCCCTGGTCGGCCAGGCCGCGCGCAGCCGCCGCACGATCACCGTCGACGAGCTGCCGCCCGGCTACGTCACCGTCTCCTCGGGTCTGGGCGAGGTGGAGCCCAGCGCCCTGCTCCTGCTGCCCATCGTCTTCGAGGGCCAGGTGCTCGGCGTGATCGAGCTGGCGTCGGTCACCTCCTTCACGCAGACCCACGTGGACTTCCTGGAGCAGCTGCGGGTGACCATCGGCGTCAACGTCAACACCATCGTGGCGAACGCCCGCACCGACGAGCTGCTCGACGAGTCCCAGCGGCTGACCGCCGAACTGCAGGCCCGCTCCGCCGAGCTGCAGTCGCAGCAGGAGGAACTGCAGCACTCCAACGCCGAACTCGAGGAGAAGGCCTCGCTGCTGGTGGCGCAGAACCGCGACATCGAGGCGAAGAACCTGCAGATCGAGCAGGCCCGGCAGGAGCTGGAGGCACGCGCGCAGCAGTTGTCGCTGGCCTCCAAGTACAAGTCGGAGTTCCTGGCGAACATGAGCCACGAGCTGCGCACCCCGCTCAACAGCCTGCTCATCCTGGCCCAGCTGCTGGCGCAGAACCCCTCGCGCAACCTCACCCCGAAGCAGGTCGAGTACGCGGGCATCATCCACTCCGCCGGCTCGGACCTGCTGCAGCTGATCAACGACATCCTGGACCTGTCGAAGGTCGAGGCCGGCAAGATGGACGTCTCGCCGGAGCGGGTCTCGCTGCGGCAGCTCATCGAGTACGTCGAGGCCACCTTCCGGCCGATGACGTCGCAGAAGAGCCTCGAGTTCGTCATCGACACGGCCGCCGGCGCCCCCGCCGACCTGCTGACCGACGACTCCCGGCTGCGTCAGGTGCTGCGCAACCTGCTCTCCAACGCGGTGAAGTTCACCGAGCAGGGCAGCGTGGAACTGCGCATCGAGCCGGCCTCCGACGAGGAGGTGCCGGGCGGCGTGGTGCGCGGCGGCACGGTGGTGGCGTTCCGGGTGAGGGACACCGGCATCGGCATCCCCGAGCAGCAGCTGGAGACCATCTTCGGCGCCTTCCAGCAGGCGGACGGCACCACCAGCCGCAAGTACGGCGGCACGGGCCTGGGGCTGTCCATCACCCGCGAGATCGCGCACCTGCTGGGCGGCGCGGTGACGGTCGACAGCACCCCGGGACGCGGCAGCACGTTCACGCTCTATCTGCCGGTGGCGCGGCGGGACTTCCAGGAGGTCATCGACGGCGGCCGGTCGGCTGAGCGGGCCCTCGGCGAACCGCCCACGGCGATCCCCGTCGGCCCCCCGGGCCTCCCGGTGGCCGCCCCGCGGCGCCCGCGCCGGCTGCTGGTGGTGGAGGAGCGGCCCCGCGGTCTGCTGACGCTGGTGGCCGAGAGCGTCGTCGCGGACATGGCGCGCGGCCGGGAGGACGGCACGTCGGCGGCCCCCGTCGACATCGTCACCGCCGTCGGGGCGCACGAGGCCGCGGGCGCGCTGGCCGCGGAGCCCTGCCACTGCGTCGTGCTGGAACTGGGCATGCCGGACGCGGAGGCGTCGCGGTTCCTGGAGGCCCTGCACAACGACTCGGCGCTGACCGGCGTGCCGGTGCTCGTGCACAGCGGGCACCGCGCGGACCTCGCCCAGGAGCGCAGCCTGCAGTCGCGGGCCGCGGGCAAGCCGATGGAGTTCCTCTCCAGCCTGGACGAGCTGCGCGAGCGCATCACGCTGCACCTGTCGGCGGAGCAGCCGGGGGACGTCCTGGCGCTGGTCCGCCCGGACGAGCCGCAGCAGCCCGAGGGGCCGCCGCCGGTCGACGACGCCGTCGTGGGCCGCACGGTCCTCGTGGTCGACGACGACGCGCGCAACCTGTTCGCGCTCAGTGGCATCCTGGAGCTGCACGGCGTGCGGGTGCTGCACGCGGAGAACGGCCGCGAGGGGATCGACACCCTGCGCAACAACCCGGACGTCGCGATGGTGCTGATGGACGTGATGATGCCCGAGATGGACGGGTACACGGCCACGGCCGAGATCCGCCGCATGCCCGAGTACGCCGAGCTGCCCATCGTCGCGGTGACCGCCAAGGCCATGCCCGGCGACCGGGAGAAGAGCCTCGCCTCAGGGGCCAGCGACTATGTCACCAAGCCGGTCGACACCCATGACCTCATGGCCTGCGTCCGACGCTGGCTGACCGTCTGAGGACGTCCTGCCCGCCCCGCGCCCCAGGCGTCCCCAGCCGAGGAGACCGCACACCGTGACCATTCCCGCCCAGCCCACCGAATCCGGTGACGCCCGGTCCCTGCCGGCGCCGGCCGGCACCGTCGGGGCCACGACCGCCACGGCGAGCCCGGCCCCGCCGGCCGGGCACGAGCGCGTGTCCGGGCCGGACGCGGGCCGGCCGGAGGCCGACGCCGCTTCCTCGCCGGTGGGCCGGCTCGCCGCCACGGTGGACCGGCTGCGCCGGGAGGTGCAGGCGGCCCAGGCCGAGGCCGAGGGCCGGGCCTTGGTCGAGCTCGCCAAGGGCATCCTGGTGGAGCGCCTGGGCTGCGGGCCGGCCGAGGCGGCCCAGCAGCTGTCCGACCTGGCCGAGCAGGCCGGCACGACGCCGCTGGAGTTGGCGGTCGACGTCATCAACCAGGCGGCCAAGGACCGGGTCTCGGAGGTGACCGAGGCCTTCCTCGCCGTCGTCCGCGGGTCGGACGAGCCGACGGAGTCGGTCGCGGTGAGGCTGCGGGCCGCCGAGAGCGCGGCGCTGGCGGCGGCGCACGACACCCAGGCCGTGGCCGACTCCCTGCTCCAGCACGCCCTGGGTCCGCTGGGCGCGGTGGCCGTGGCGATCTGGGCCACGGGCTCCGACGGCTCGCTGACTCTGGCCGGAAGCGCGGGCTTCTCCCCCGGCGAGGCCGAGCGCTGGCGGTACGTGCCACCGGACGTGGCCACGGTGGCCCGTGTCGCGCTCAGCGAGGGCTCCACCCAGTGGATCGGCTCACTCGAACGGACCGGACTGCCCACCCTCGGCCGTCAGCTGCACCCCGACGGCGGGCGGGTCGCCGTGCCCGCCGCGACCGCCGGGCGCGTCCAGGGGATCCTGGAGATCGCCTGGCCGGCGCCGCTGCCACCGCAGCCGCCCCAGGTGATGCGCCAGGTGGAGGCGCTGGCGGAGCTGTGCGCGCACACGCTGCAGTCGTACGCGCATGTGCGCGGGCACGACGAGCGGTCGGTCGTGCTGCCGGACGCGGCGGAGCTGATGGACCTGACGGACGGCCTGCACGATCCGGCGCTGGTGCTCGTGCCGCACGTCGACGGGTCGGGAAAGCTCCTGGACTTCCGCATCCAGCACGCCAACGACCGTTTCCTCGACCCGGCCGGCCGGCCGCGGGCCGTGATCAACGGCGCGCTGCTGCTGGAGGCCTACCCGATGGCCGCCGGCGGGGGCGACCTCTTCCAGCGCATCGAGCGCGTGCACGCGACGGGCGAGCCGTTCCGGGCCCGCCGGATGAGTCTGACCGCGCTGGTCGGCGAGGTGCCGCTGGCGGCGGTGGCCGACCTCAGCATCAGCCGGCACGGCACGTGTGTGCTGCTGATCTGGCGGATCGAGGACGAGGCGGCGCGGCTGGCGAGCCTGTTGCAGAACGCCCAGCGGCTCGGCCGCATCGGCGGCTTCGAGGAGGACCTCCTCACCGGCGAGACCACCTGGAACGGGCAGCTGTTCGCCCTGTACGGGCGGCCGCTGTCGAGCTCCCCGGTCCGGCTGGAGGAACTGTCGGAGCACACCCACCCCGACGACGCGGTCGTCGTGGGCCGTCTGCTGCGCACGCTGCTGCACCACCGCCGGCCCGCGTCCGCCGCCTTCCGGCTGCAGCGGCCGGACGGGGTGACCCGGCACATGCGGATCGTGGCCGAGCCGGTGCTGGACACCGACGGGCGGCTGGTCGCCGTACGCGGGGCGTACCAGGACATCTCCTCCCAGCACTGGACGGAGGTGGCGCTGGCCGCCACCCGCGACCAGCTGGCGCAGACCGAGCAGCAGGCCAGCGAGCGCAGCCGGCTGACGCTGCAGCTCCAGCACGCGATCATGCCGCCCACCCGGGCCCCGCTGGAGGCCCCCGGCCTCCAGGTGGCCGTCCGCTACCGGCCGGCCGAGGAGGAGCATCTGGTGGGGGGCGACTGGTACGACGCCGTCGTGCTGCCCTCCGGGCTGGTGATGCTGTGCGTGGGCGACGTCGCCGGGCACGGCATCGAGGCGGCCACCAGCATGGTGGTGCTGCGCAACGCGCTGCGCGGACTGGCGGTGACCGGGGCGGGCCCGGGGCAGCTGCTGTCGTGGCTCAACATCGTCGCCCATCATCTGACGGGCTCCATCACGGCCACCGCGGTGTGCGGTCTGTACGACCCGTCCCGGCACACCCTGCGCTGGGCCCGGGCGGGTCATCTGCCGCCGGTGCTGGTGCGGGACGCCCAGGCGGCCCCGCTGCCCCTGCTCAGGGGGATGCTGCTGGGCGCCGTGCCGGACACGGAGTACGAGGAGGAGGAGGTCCAGCTCGCCGCGGACGACACCCTGCTGATGTACACCGACGGACTGATCGAGCGGCGCGACCGTTCCGTGGAGGAGTCGCTGACCCAGCTGCTGGTGCAGGCCCGCACGGCGCCGCCGACCCTGGACCAGCAGCTGGACCGGCTGCTCACGTACAGCAGGTCCGACACGGACGACGACACCTGCATCGTGGGCATCAGGCTGCGTTAGGAGGCCGGGCCGTCACGCGTGTGCGGCTCCGATGCATGTCCCGGCGAATCGGGGGTATCCGGCTGTGCGCACCAACAGGCCGGGATTCGGCGGGTGGAAGGGGCTGGACCGGACCATGCGGAACGTCTCCGTGCCGCAGCCCGTCGGCCCCGTCCACCGTCACGGCGCATCGATGTCGCTCGCCGGGGCAAGACGCCCCCGACCGCCAGCTTTCGGAGGAACACGTGTCCATCGCCCAGAACCCCCTGTCCGTCGAGGTCACCCTCCCTCGTGAGGACGTCGCCCTGGTCACGGTCGCGGGGCATCTCGATCTCGACACCGCGACCGAGTTCCAGGCCCATCTGGCCAACCAGCTCCATCACGGACGAAGGCACTTCCTCATCGACCTCTCCGAGGTCCCCTTCATGGACTCGTCCGGGATGAACATCATCCTGCGGGTCTACCAGGAGGCCCGGAGCCTGCCGGGCAGTGTGCATGTGATCAATCCGACGCCGGCCGTGCGCCGGGTCCTGGACCTCACCGGGGTCAGCATCACCGTGCCCATATCGGACAAGCCTGAGCAGGCCCTGGAGCTCATCGACCGGCAGCAGGCGTCCGAGTCGTCCGAGCCGTCCGGGGACTGAGCGGCGGGACACCGTCCGCCGGGTCTCCGGCGCCGGGCCGGGCCAGGAAAACACGCAGGTGCGGACGACTGTCGTCCAATAGTTGTCATTTGACAACTGTGCGCGGGAAGCAACAGAGTGAGCGGGACAGATGCGGGCGGGAGGGATCACGGATGCGCCGGTGGGCGAACCCGATCACCCGGGAACAGCGTCAGGCGGTCCGGGCGTCAGCGGCGCCGGACTCGTGGATCTGCGCGGCCGCGGCCGCGCAGAACGCCTCCAGGCCGCTCAGCAGCGCGGTGCGCTGCGCGGCCGGCATCTGCTCCAGCACGCCTTCCAGCGCCGCTTCCCGGCGCGACCTGAGGTCGGCGAGGAAGGCGCTCCCGCGGCGGCTCAGGAACAGCTCCAGCTCCCGGCGGCTCCCGGCGGAGGTGCGCCGCTCGACGAAGCCGACGGCCTGGAGCCGGTCGCACAGCCGGCTGGTGGACGGCGGAGTGGACCCGAGGGAGTCGGCGAGCGTGCGCAGGTTGATGCCCTCGTGGTGCTCCAGGATGAACAGCACCCGCAGCTGGGAGGCGGAGACCGGCGCCGTGGAGGCGCGGCCCCAGAGCACTTCCAGCAGCTCCGACGCCTGTGAGGTCACACGCGCCACCTGCTGGGGCTGCGGACGCGAGGAGCGCGAGGAGGGCGACATCACGGTGACACTCTCGCAGGCTTCTCGACGGCTGTCAGCCCACCCCCGCCCGCGGGAGACGACGGGACCGACCGCGTGAACAGACTCGTCGCCGCCGCGCGCGCTCTGCGCACGGCGTCACCGCACCGGCTGCCCGGCGCTCTGCACACCGTGCTGCGCGCCCACTACGCGGCCGAAGCGGTCGACCTCCTGCTGGCCGACTACGGGATGACCGCGCTGCTGAGCGTGGCGTCCGACGGGCCCGGCGTGCGGGACCGGCGGACGGTCCCGCTGCACGGCAGCGCCCCCGGCCGCGCCTTCGGGGCCCAGGAACCGTACCTGGAGGACCTCGACGACGGGTTCGTCCTCGCGCATCTGCCCGTGACCGTGCGCGGCGACCGGCTGGGCGTCCTGTCGGTCACGCTGCCCGGCGCGGAGTCCGACGACCGGCGGCTGGCCGAACTCGCCGAGCTGGCGCAGCTCCTGGGGCACGAGGTCGTCGTCGCCGAACGCGACACCGACGTCTACCGGCAGGCGCGCCGCACGGACCGGCTGACGCTGGCGGCCGAGATGCAGTGGGAGCTGCTCCCGGCCCGGTCCTGCGCCGGCGACGAGTACGCGCTGGGCGCCCAACTGGAGCCCGCCTACGCCGTCTTCGGCGACAACTTCGACTGGGCCGCCTCCGCCGACCGGTTGATGGTCTACGTCACCAACGGCATGGGCGAGGGCATCGAGGCGTCGTTGCTGACCGGGCTCGGGATCAACGCGCTGCGCAACGCGCGCCGGGCCGGGATCCCGATCGCGGACCAGGCGGCCCTCGCCGACCAGGCGATCCACGCCCACTACCGGGGCGAGGCGCATCTGTCGGTGCTCCTGGTGGAGATCGAGCTGTCCACGGGACGCATGCGGGTCGTCGACGCCGGTTCGCCGCAGCTGCTGCTGGTGCGCGACCGGACCCTGACCCGGGTGGCGCTCGACGCACAGCTGCCGCTGGGCATGTTCGAGGAGACCGACTACACGGCGCAGGAGTTCGGCCTGCTCCCCGGCGACCGGCTGATCTTCGTCAGCGACGGGGTGCACGCGGTCGCCTCGCCCAGCGGCGAGACCTACGGCGAGCACGCGCTCGCCCGGGCGGTGGCGTCGGCGGCCCTGCTGCCGGCGGCCGACGTCCCCGGCGCGGTGCTGCGCGACCTCACCGGTCACCGGGGCAGACCCGAGCCGGACGACGACGCGCTGGTCGTGTGTCTCGACTGGTTCGGAGGACGACCCGTGTCGCCGTCCGGCCGCCCCGATGCCGATCTGTCGCCCGAAGACGGGCACAGCACGGTCCCCTCGCCATCGACGGGACCACAGCGAGACCACGCGGACGAGGAGTGAAGCAGTTGCCGGAACACCACACGACGGCACGGAACACGGAGAACCCGGTGCCCACACAGGAGGTCGGCGCGTTCCTGGGCCGCCGCCGTGAGCAGCTCGCCCAGCGATGGGCCGACGAACCCCTGTTCCGCGCGGTGTTCACCGTCTCGCGCGACGAGGCGGTGGAAGCGGGCCGGGCGGTCGCCGACGCACTCGCCCAGGTGGCCGGATCCGGCCGGGTGGAGGACACCGACAGCCCCGGCTTCACGCCGGTGCGCGAGCAGCTGACGCGCATGGCGGCCTCCCGGGGCCGCGCCGGCCTGACCGCCGCGCAGATCTCCCGCGAGGTCGACGCCCTGCGCCGACCCGCGGTGGACCTGCTCGTGGCCGACCTTCCGCAGGCGTCGTCCGAGCACGTCAGGGAGTGCGCGACGACCCTCACCGCGCTGATGGGGACGCTGCGGCTGGTGGTGATGGAGACGTCGCTCACCGAGGGCCAGGCCCTCATCGACCGGCAGCAGGTGCAACTGCTGGAGGTCGCCACCCCGGTCATCCGGCTCTGGGACGGCATCGTCGGCGTCCCGCTGATCGGCACGCTCGACAGCGCCCGCAGCCAGGTCGTGATGGAGACCCTGCTGGAGTCGGTCGTCGACCAGCAGGCGCGGTTCGCGATCCTGGACATCACCGGGGTGCCGACGGTCGACTCGCTGGTGGCGCAGCACCTGATGAAGACCGTGGCCGCCGTGCGGCTGATGGGCGCGGAGTGCGTCGTCTCGGGCATCCGGCCCGCCATCGCGCAGACGATCGTCCACCTCGGCCTGGACCTGCCCGTGGTCACCCGCTCCAGCCTCGCCGACGCGCTGGCCTACGCCCTGCACCGGCTGGGCGCCGACATCGTCTCCGTGACGCCCGGCGGTGCTGGTACCCGGTGAACCACGAACTCCCCCGCGCGGCCGCCGCCCCCGTGCCGGTGCTCCGGCTCGGCGACGTCCTGCTGATCACCCTGCAGGGCGACCTGCACGACGGCACCGCGGAGCAACTGCAGCGGGACATCGCGGAGTCGATCGTCCGCAGCCGGGTGACCGGAGTGGTCATCGACATCTCCGGGGTCGAGATCATCGACTCCTACCTCGGGCGCGTGCTGGCCGAGATCGCGGCCGGCTCACGTCTGCTCGCCGCCCGGACCGTGGTGGCGGGCATGCGGCCCGCCGTGGCGATCACCCTGGTGGAGCTGGGGCTGACGCTTCCGGGACTGCGGACCGCGCTCAGCACGGAGGCGGCCCTGGAACTGCTCGCGGAGCCTGCGGACCGCCCGCACCGGGAGCCGCGGTGAGCGGGACGGCCGCGGGCGTCGACGCCCGCCTGCCGATCCGCTCGGACCTGGACCTGGTGTGGGTGCGCCAGCACGTGCGCCAGGCGGCCGCCGCGGTCGGCTTCGGCCTGGTCGAGCAGACCAAGCTGGTCACGGCCGCCAGCGAGCTGGCCCGCAACACCCTGGTGTACGGCGGGGGCGGCGAGGTGACGACCGAGCGCGTGTCGGACGGGAGGGCGGCGCACGGACTGCGGCTGACCTTCACCGACCGCGGGCCGGGCATCCCCGACCTGGAAAAGGCCCTGAGCGACGGCTACACCTCGGGCGACGGACTGGGCCTCGGCCTGGGCGGAGCGCGTCGGCTGGTGCACGAGTTCGCCATCGACAGCACGCCCGGCTCCGGGACCACGGTCACGGTGACCTCCTGGGCCACGCGCCCGCCCCGGCCGCGTGAGGAGCTGCGATGACGCGCGTGTGGGACGTTCCCGTGCACGACTCGACGCGGCTGCGCGACGCACGGGTGGCCGCGGAGAGCGCGTCGGCGCTGGCCGGTCTGGACCGGGCGCGCACCGACGCCGCCGCGCTGGTGGCGACGGAACTGGCGACGAACCTGCTCAAGCACGCGCACGGCGGGCAGCTCCTGGTGGAGGCGGTCTCCGCACCCGGCGGACGGGCGGGGGGCCTCATGGTCCAGATCGCCGCCGTGGACCACGGGCCGGGCATGTCCGACGTCCCGGCGGCCCTCGGCGACGGGTTCTCCACGGCCGGCTCGCTCGGCGCGGGCCTGGGCACCTGCCGACGGCTGGCCGACGACTTCGACCTGCACAGCGTCCCGGGACGCGGGACGGTCGCCCTCGCCCGGATAGGGGGTGCGGGGGCTTCCCGCGGCGGCCGCGACGCGGCCGGGGGCCGGACCGGCTCCGGCGCGGCGGGCGCGGACGTCGCGGACGCCGTGGACACGCCCCTCGGTGTGCGGGTCGGCGGCGTCAACGTCCCCTTCCGGGGCGCCGAGCAGTCCGGCGACGCCTGGACCTGTGTACGGGCCGGTGATCTGCTGACGCTGATGCTGGCCGACGGGCTGGGGCACGGCCCCGAGGCGGCCCTCGCCTCGACCGCGGCGGTGGAGGAGGTGCGGTGCTCGGGTCACCTGCCGCCGGCCGAGCTGCTGCGCCGGCTGGACGAGGCGCTGCGCGGCACGCGGGGAGCGGCGGTCGCGGTGGCCCAGCTCGACCCGCGGGCCGGGCGGCTGCGCTTCTGCGGCGTCGGCAACGTGGGCGCGCGGCTGCGCGAGGGCGACTCCTGGCGGCACCTGCTGTCCCGGCCCGGCATCGTCGGCACGCACCGGCCCAGGACCCTGCCCGAGACGGCGGTCGCCTGGGGCCCGGACCGTCTCCTGGTCCTGCACAGCGACGGGCTGCCCAGCCGCTGGGCGCCGCCCGCCGATCCCCGTCTGCTGTCCGCCGACCCCGCGCTCACCGCCGCCGTGACGGTGCGCGACGCCGGGAGTTCCGCCCGTCCGGTGCGTGACGACACCGCCGTGGCCGTCCTGTCCCCGACCCCGCCGGACCGCTCATGACGCGCACCTGGGAGATCAGCACCGTCACCGACGCCGCACGGGCGCGGATCGCGACCGCACGGGTGGCCGCCGACTGCGGCGTGCCGCCGCTGGAGCGCACCCGGCTGGCCGCCGCGCTCGGCACGCGGCTGCGCCGGTGTCTGGCCGAGGGCGGTGTCTGGCGGCTCGCTCTGACACCGGACGACAAGACCCTGCGGGTCGAGCTGACCTCCTCCCCCGCCGACGGCGAACCGCCGTGGCTGATCACCGCGCCTTGCCCGGAACCCGCCGCCGGGCCGGTGAGCGACTCCGTCGCGGACGACGCCGCGGTGGTCTCCGAGGCCCTGCTCGGCGCCGACGAGGACGCCGCCGCCGTGCTGGACCGGCTGGTCGAGCAGGAGGAACTCGTCGCCTTCCACCGGGAGGAGCTGCACCAGACCAACCAGGGCGTCCTGGCGTTGCACGCGGAGCTCGACGCCGCCGGGCGGGCGCAGCGCGAGGCCTTCGCGGCGGAGCGCGCGGCGCGCCGGGAGGCGGAGGCCGCCCGCCGCAGACTGACCTTCCTGGCCGACGCGAGCGCGGCGCTGACGGCCTCCCTGGACCACGAGGAGATCGTGCGCCGGCTGCCGGACCTGCTGGTCCCCGAGTACGCCCGCACGGTCGACGTGTGGCTCTTCGACGGCGAGGAGGACCGCGGCCCCTCCGTCCCGCGTCCGGCCGCCGCCGTGCTCGCGGCCCGCACGGGCCGGGCCCAGTACGCGGCGGCGGAGCCCGGCGGCCTGCCCGGGGTCGACGACCAGCCGCCGTCGGCGCTGCTGCCCGACCGGCCCCTGCTGTGCGTGCCGCTGCCGTCGCGCAGCGCGCCCCTCGGCGTGCTGACGCTGACCCCGCCCGGGGAACGCTGGGACCCGGACGACGCCGTGATGCTCCTTGAACTCACCCGTCGGGCGGGCGGCGCGCTGGAGAACGCCCGCCGTTTCGAGCACAACCAGGACATCGCCGAGACCCTCCAGCGCGCCCTGCTCACCGAGCTGCCGGCCCTGCCCGGTCTGCGCCTGGCGGCGCGCTATCTGCCGGCGACCTACGGGCTGAACATCGGCGGCGACTGGTACGACGCGTTCCGGCAGCCCGACGGCAGTCTGATCACCGTGATCGGCGACGTGACCGGGCACGGGCTGCACGCGGCGGTGATGATGAGCCAGCTGCGCACCGCGCTGCGCGCCTACGCCGTCGACGGCGGCACCCCCGGCGAGCTGTTGACGCGGCTGCACACCTTCCTGCACCACCTTCAGCCCGATCTGTACGCCACGGCCGTGATCGCACGCTTCCAGCCCGGCGAGCCGGTGCTGACATGGGCGGCCGCAGGGCATCCGCCGCCGGTGCTGCGCGGGCCCGACGGGCGGGTGTGCACGCTGGACGCCAAACCGGGGGCGATGCTGGGCATCCCGCTGCACCAGGAGATCTCCGACCACACCGTGCCGCTGGAGCCGGGATCCACGCTGGCGCTGTACACCGACGGACTGGTGGAGCGGCGCGCCCAGGGCATAGATCCCGGGATCGAGCGGCTGTCGGCGGCGCTGGGGGCGTTCCGCGCCGACGAGCTGGACGCGGACCTGGACGGCTCCGCGGAGCGCATCCTGGAGCCGATGCTGAGCGACTCGGAGCGCGACGACGACGTCTGTCTGCTGCTGTGCCACCTGGACGGCCGGCTCGACGTCCCCCCGGACGGCCTGGGGGGCCGCCTGGGCGGCCGGCTCGGGGGCAGCCGTCTCGGCGGGCGTGTCGACGGGCGCCTGGCGGCCGGGTCCTGAAGGGCGCTCAGCCGTCCGGCCCGGCGGCCCCGTGCCCGCGTCCGGTCCCGCAGCTCCTGGCGTGCGCCCGGTGGAAGGCGTACAGGCCCTGTTCCAGTGCGGCGCGCTGGGCGGGCGACATGTCCTCGAACACCGCCGCGAGCCGCCCGACGCGGCGCTCGCCCACGTCGGTGAGGACCCGCCTTCCGTACGCGGTCAGCACGAGCCGGACCTCGCGCCGGTTGCGCGGGTGGACGGCGCGCTCCAGCAGGCCCGCGGCCTCCAGCCGGTCGCACAGCCGGCTCGCGGTGGGCAGGCCGACGTCGAGGCACTCGGCCAGGGCGGTCAGGTTGAGCTCCGGTCTGCGCCGGACCGTCCGCAGGGCGAGCAGTTGCCGGGCGGGCAGCAGCGGCGCCGTCTCCTCCGCGGCCGTCAGCCAGCAGGCCACCAGGCTCTCGACCGCGTCCGCGACCTGCCGGGCCTGTGCCCGCCCGCCGTCCCGCCGAGCGTCCCACCGGTCGTCGCCGGCGCCCTCCGCACAGCCCGCCGTCATCGCTCTGAGACCACCGCGAATGTCATGTACGTCGGGCTACCCGAAGGCAGGGGGCGTACACAGGCCCATCCGCGGGTACGGAGGCAGCCTCAGGAGAAACGTTCGTCTGCTTGCCTCGTCCGACTGGCGCAACCGGTTCGGGCGCGGTGGGATCGATGAGGTGCGAAGCGCCCGGGGGCGGGGCACGCGCATCAGGTCGGGCAGACCGCCTGGAGCCGCAGAAAGGGATGGACATCGTGACACGACCCAGGATCCTGGTGGTGGGCGCGGGCTTCGCCGGAGTGGGGTGCGTGCGGCGTCTGGAACGCGCGCTCTCCGCCGCGGAGGCCGACGTCACACTGGTGACGCCGTTCGCCTACCAGCTCTATCTGCCGCTGCTGCCGCAGGTCGCCTCCGGCGTGCTGACGCCCCAGTCGATCGCCGTATCGCTGCGCCGCAGCAAGAAGTACCGCACGCGCATCATTCCCGGCGGCGCCATCGGCGTGGACCTCAAGTCGAAGGTCTGCGTCATCCGGACCATCACCGACGAGATCGTCAACGAGCCCTACGACTACATCGTGCTGGCTCCCGGCAGCGTCACCCGCACCTTCGACATCCCGGGGCTGACCGACCACGCCTTCGGGATGAAGACGCTGGCGGAGGCCGCGTACATCCGCGACCACGTCATCAGCCAGCTCGACCTCGCCGACGCCAGCAACGACCCCGTCGAGCGGGCCGGACGGCTGCAGTTCGTGGTCGTCGGCGGCGGCTACGCCGGCACCGAGACCGCCGCGTGTCTGCAACTGCTCACCCACAACGCGGTCAAGCGCTATCCGCGGCTGGATCCCGGCCTGATCAAGTGGCATCTGATCGACATCGCCCCGAAGCTGATGCCGGAGCTCGGCGACAAGCTGGGCCGCAGCGCCCAGGAGGTGCTGCGCAAGCGCGGGATCGACATCTCGCTGGGCGTGTCCATCGCCAAGGCGGGCCCGCAGGAGGTCACCTTCACCGACGGGCGGGTCGTCCCGACGCGGACGCTCATCTGGACGGCGGGCGTCGTGGCGAGCCCCCTGATGGCCACACTCGGGGCCGAGACGGTCCGCGGGCGGCTCGCCGTGGAAGCCGAGATGAACCTGCCCGGCAACGACGGGGTGTTCGCGCTCGGGGACGCCGCCGCCGTGCCCGACAAGGCGAAGGGCGAGGAAGGCGCCGTCTGCCCGCCCACGGCGCAGCACGCCATGCGGCAGGGCAAGGCCGTCGCCGACAACGTCATCGCGACGCTGCGCGGGCAGTCGATGCGGCCCTACGTGCACAAGGACCTCGGCCTGGTCGTCGACCTCGGCGGCAAGGACGCGGTGTCCAAGCCGCTCGGCGTGGAACTGCGGGGGCTGCCCGCGCAGGCCGTGGCCCGCGGCTACCACTGGTCGGCCCTGCGCACGGGCGTCGCCAAGGCCCGGGTGCTGACCAACTGGACGCTCAACGCGATCGCGGGCGACGATTTCGTCCGTACCGGGTTCCAGGCCCGCCGCGCGGCGAAGCTGAAGGACTTCGAGTACACCGACAGCTATCTGACGCCGGAGCAGGTGCGGGCGCAGGTGGAGGGGACCGGGCCGGATTCCGCCTGAGACCCACACGGCGAGGAACAGTACGGGCAAGGGAGAGTACGGCGGCGTGAGGGCGGCGGCACGGGCGTTCGGCACACGATTGCTGGATCGGGTCGCGGCGTCCGACCCCGGGCTGCTGCGGCTGGCGGCCGGACTGCGGACGGTGGGCGCGATCGCCGTGACGCTGGCCGTGCTCTCGCTGCTCGGCGCCGACGTCTCGCACCTGGTGGCCGGCGCGATCGCCGCGATGGTCGCCACCTTCGCCGTCCGGGAGAAGCAGCGGGACCGGCAGGCCGTCACCCTGGCGCTGGGCCTGCCGGTCGCGCTGGCGTCGCTGTCGGTCGCGGCACTGCTCAGCTCCCGGACGGTCGTCGGCGACCTCTTCTGCCTCGCGCTGATCTTCTGCGCGGTCTACGGCCGCCGGTTCGGCGACCGGGGCACGGCGCTGGGGCTGATCGGCTTCCAGATCTACTTCATGTCCCTGTTCGTCGGCGTCGGGACGTCGTCGCTGCCCGGGTACTACGGGGTGATCGCCGTGGCCTTCGCGAGCAGCGCGGCGGCCCGGTTCGCACTCGTGCCGCAGACGCCGACGGGGATTCTGCTGCGCCTGCGCCAGGCCTTCCGCGCACGTCTGGCGCAGTTGCTCGACGCCCAGCTCGACCTGCTGGACGCGGCGCCGGACGACGTGGTCAAGGCCGTCGCCCAGGTACGCGAGGGCACCGCCCGGCTGCACGAGACGGCCATGATGATCCAGGGCCGGCTGGACGAGGGCACCCCGGACGAGGCGGTGGCCCGGCTGGTGCAACGGCGGATCGCCGACGCGGAGATCGCCGCCGAGCGCCTCGGCCTGCTGCTGCTGACGGCCCGCAGCGCCGAGCGCGCCGACACGCTGACCATGCACCTGCCGGGCGCGCTTCTGCCCGAACGCGGCCGGCTGCCGGTGCGCGACGAGGCCCTGGAGATCCTGCGCCGCGATCTGCTGGCCCTGCGGCTGCTCGTGCGGCACCCGGCGGCCGCGGGGTCGGGGACCGCGTTGTCGCAGGTGCGCAACCGGCTGCTCGGCTACCGGGACGAGGAGAACCTGCCCGAGGCGCCGCCCGCGGTGCAGGACGTCTTCCGGGGCCTCGGCGAGGCGGCGCGGGCGGTGCTGGGGCTGCGGATCGCGCTGGACGGCCCGCAGGACGAGTCCGCCGACAGTGCGGAGACGGCGCGCTCGCGCGAGGAGCTGGACGCCGAGGACGCCGCGATCGGCGGAGCCGAGGAGGACGAGGGGACGGCCGAGCAGGCCACGGGGCTGCGGCGGCCCACCACGCGGGCCGCCGTGCAGGTGGCGGTCGGCTCGGCGCTGGCCATCGTCGGCGGCGAGCTGCTCTCCTCGCAGCGCTGGTACTGGGCTGTGCTGACCTGCTGGATCGTGTTCATCAACACCGCCTCCACCGGGGAGATCCTGGTCAAGGGCTACCGGCGGCTGCTGGGCACCGTGCTGGGCGTGATCGCCGGCATCCTGCTGGCGGGGGTGGTCGGGCACCACACGTGGACCGCGTTCGCGGTGGTGCTGCTGTGCGTGTTCGCGATGTTCTACACGGCGCCGCTGTCGTACACCCTGATGTCGTTCTTCGTGACGGCCGCCCTGGGCGTGCTGTACACGCTGCTGCACACCTACAGCCTGTCGGTGCTGGCGCTGCGGGTGGAGGAGACGGCGCTCGGCGCGGCCTGCGGGATCGTCGCGGCGGCGCTGGTGCTGCCCGTGCACACGGACCGGCGGACCAACGAGCTGCTGACGGCCGTGCTGGAGCGGCTGGACGAGGTCACCGAGGCGGCCGTGGAGCAGCTGAGCGGCGCTCCCCCGGCCGATCTGCTGGACCGGGCCCGCGATCTCGACCAGGCGCTGGCCGACCTGCGGGCGGCGATCCAGCCGCTGACGCACCCGGTGACGCCGCTGCGCACGCGGCGGGACACCGCTCGCTACGTCGTGGCGCTCCTGGAGACCTGCGCCTATCACGCCCGGTCGCTGGCGGCCACGGCCGAGCTGCTGCCGACGCACCCGTCGATAGCGGCGGACCCCCGGCTACGGCGGGCGGGGCAGCGCATCCGGCACAACATCGGGGCGATCTCCGCGCGGGTCGCGCAGGAGCCGAGCACCGCCGAGGTCCTGGCCGGGCCCAGCATCGCGGCGCTGTTGGAGCCGGGCGTGCCGGGGACACCCCGCTACGGCCGGGTGACCGACCGGGTGCTGCGGCATCTCCAGCGTCTGGACGAGGCGGTGGTCGGCCTCGCCCGTCCGCTCGACGCGCCGGTGGCGCCGCCGCAGTGAGGCGGGCCCCGGCCGCCGGGCTCGGGCGTGCGCTCAGAAGTCCGTGGACATGCCGCTCGCGGCCGCTATGCCCCGCAGCGCCTCGGTGTCCTGCTGGCGCTGCTGGATGCAGCCGGCGATCTCGGCGAGGCGACCGGGGTCGGACGCGGTGGCCGCGTCGGTGACCACCCGGACCGGGCCGGTTCCGTCGACCTGGATCTCCACCAGCTGGTTGTCCAGCCGGCCGGTGACCGCGGTGGCGATGACCAGGGCCGCCTCGTCGCGGATCTCCTGGGGCAGGTCCTCGGTCTCCTCGGGATCGAGGGCGAAGTCGAGGCTTTCGGGGGGTTGTTCGTCCAGGGCGCGCAGCGCAGGCGCCACGACCTTCAGCAGGAGCTGATAGTCCTCGCTGTCCATGCGGACGCGAAGCAGGTCGAGGTACATGTCCACGGGCCGTCCGTCGCGCGGGAACTCTGCATCGTTCATCTCGTCCGTGTTCCCCGTGAGACCGACGTCAGACCTTGCGCCAGCGGGCCATGGCGAAGGAGAACAGTCCGAAGAGCATGAGCCCGGCCGCGACGCAGGCCAGCAGGCCGGGACCGGCGGGGGTGCCGGCGAATGAGCGCAGCGTGTCGTCCAGTCCCTTGGCCTTGTCCGGCTCGTACTCGACGGCGGCCCGCACGGCGAACACGCCCGCCGCGGCGAAGACCAGGCCGCGGGTCGCGCCGCCGCCCACCCCGGTGACGTCCACCAGGCGTCGCACGCGCGGGGACATCTCCCCCAGCCGCAGCTTCTTGCGGTAGGAGCGCATGACGGCGCGGGCGCCGATCCACAGGCCCGCGACGACGATCCCGACGCCGGCGACGCCCACGATCCACTGTCCGCCGGGGAGGTCGAGCACCCGTGCGGTGACGTCGCGGGACTGTTCGTCGCTCGAGCCGCCACCGCTGCCCGACCCCGCGGCGAAGGCGAGCACGGAGTACGCGACGAAGGAGTAGAAGACGCACCGGGCGAACGCGACCAGCCGCTTCTTGGCGCTGTGCCCGTCGGCGCCGACCCCGCCGAAGACCGCCTCGGACAGCCGCCACAGCGCCATGCCGACCAGACCGACGCCCAGCGCCCACAGCACCACCGAGCCGAAGGGCTTCTGGGAGATCTCGGCCAGGGCGCCCCGGCGGTCGGCCTCCTCCTTGGTGTCGCCGAAGGCGATCTGCAGGGCCAGCAGCCCGACCAGCAGATAGATCACGCCGCGCGCGGCGAACCCGGCCTTGGCGCCCCCCTTCGTCACCGAGCCGCGTGCCGCCCGTTGTGCTCCGGCACGGCCGTTGCGCGCCATGGCGCTCGCGTTCATTGCGTCCCCTCCCTGAAGTCTCCCCGAATTTCGCAGAGTCCGACTGCCCCGGCTCCGGGCGCACACACGTACGGGCGTACACACACCTGCGGCCGGCCGCCCCTGGTCGGGGTGGCCGGCCGCAGTGCGGGGGCGGGAAGACAGCGCGGTGCGGGGCGGTGCGGGACGGGCTGGTCGGACGCCGCCTCGGCGGTCTCGCGGACCAACGGTCAGGTCACCGCGCACCGCCCTGGTGCGTGCGGCCCCCGCGCCATTCAGGCGTAGACGCGGGGGCCGTCGTCGGTCTGCGGACGGGCCTTGCCGGTCTGCGGACGGGCAGCGGTCGTCTGCGGGCGGACCACCGTCGTCTGCGGACGGGCCGCAGTCGTCTTCGGACTCGGCGCGGTCGCCTGCGGGCGGGCCGCGGTGTCGGCGGCGGAGGCCGCCTCCAGCCAGCGGCGGGCCGTCCGCAGGGCCTCGTTCACGTCCCTCGTACCGGTGGACACGCACAACGTGTAGGCGAGGTCGCGCTCCTGCGCGCGGGCCTCGGCGGTAGCGGTCACGGACAGCGCCTCGTACTCGTCGACGAGCGTGCGCAGGACGGCGGGATGGGGCATGAGCATCGGCGGGCTACTCCTGACGTCGAAAGTGGGGGTACGGCCTGTGCGGGTGTCCTGCTGTCAGCGCAGAGCTTCCTGGCGCACTCGCTCGCAGCTGCGGCTGATGAGCCGGGAGACGTGCATCTGGGAGATGCCGAGCTGGTCGGCGATCCTGCTCTGCGTCATGTCCTCGAAGAAGCGCATGTAGAGGATGGCGCGCTCACGTTCCGGAAGGCGTCGCAGGCCTTCCTTGGCGGATTCGCGGTCGATCACGACGTCGAAGGAGGAGTCGGCCGCCCCGAGGGTGTCGGCGAGGCTGTAGCCGTCGTCGCCGGAGGGGACCTCGGCGTCCAGCGACAGGGTGCTGAAGCTCTCCAGGGCCTCCAGGCCGGCGGTCACCTCGTCCTCGGTCAGGCCGGTGTGGGCGGCCAGGTCGGCGACCGACGGTTCGGGCGCCCCGGGGCTCTGGGCGAGTTCACGGCGGGCGACGCGCACCTTGTTGCGCAGTTCCTGCACCCGGCGGGGCACCCGCAGGGCCCACATGCGGTCGCGGAAGTGCCGCTTGATCTCGCCGGTGATGGTGGGCACGGCGTAGCTTTCGAAAGCCCCGCGCTCAGGGTCGAATCGGTCCACGGCCTTCACGAGTCCGAGGGCCGCCACCTGGCGCAGGTCCTCTATCGCCTCCCCGCGGTCCCGGAAGCGGCCGGCGATCCGGTGGGCCATGGGCAGCCAGGCGGTGACGATCTCGTCGCGCACGGCGTCCCGCTCGGGCCCCTCCTCCAGGGCGACCAGCCGGGCGAACCGGCTCGCGGTGTCGGGCGCGTCGTCGTGGGTACGTCGCGGCGCGGCGGTGGCGGCCGATGCGGCGGGACGGCTTGTCGACATGTCGATGAGCATGCGTAAACGCTCCTGAACGGTTGTTTCAGGTGACTGACGACGGGAGGGCTCCTGACACCCGGGGCACGAGCAGCGCCCAGAAGCGGTCCCACCGCTCCCGTCGGCGCGCCTCCGGTCCGAAGCACGAACCTCCGTCTGCCCTGCCCCTGGACGTACAAACTCCGCATGGGCGAAAGGTGTTCACGAAGCCCCCGCCGCCGGGCCCACCGACCCCGGCCGGGCTGCCGCGGCGCGGGTCGGGACGCGACCGCGAAGCGGACCGCAAGGCGGCCGGATCACGGATCAGAACACGGGGACCACGGCGGTGACGCGCTTGCCGCCGGCCGGCAGATCGCGGACCTCGACGTCACGGGCGAGCCGGCAGACGATCGGCCAGCCGCGCCCGCCGACCCGCCGTCGCCCCTGTTCGTCGAAGGGGCCGACGGCGACGGGAAGACGGTCGCTGCGGTCGCTCACGGACACGCGCACCGACCGCCCCTCGATGTCGACGTCGAAGCCGGTGACGCCGCCGCCGTGGAGGATGGCGTTGCTGGTGAGCTCGGTGGCGACGAGCAGCGCGTCCGAGAGCGCCTCCTCGTCGCATCGGCGCCCGACGGCTCCGCACCGGCCGTTCACGGCCTTTCTCACGGCGCTGCGGACGTCGGCCGGCCGGCACTGCCGGCGACCCTCGCACCGGGACGAGGGGTCCTCGGGCGCCCTCACACGGTCGGTCGAGTCGTTCGTACGCATCCTTTCGCTCCCCTGACTATGACGGCTGGGCTGTGGATCGGGCTGTGGGTGGGGCGACGGATCGAGATCGAATGGGCCGCGGACCGAGTCGACCAGCGGACCGAGCGGGCGAGCCGTGCTCGAGCGGCTCCCCGGCCGGCCGCCGATCCGGGCGGC
Source organism: Streptomyces rishiriensis (assembly GCF_003112535.1). Taxonomy (GTDB): domain Bacteria; phylum Actinomycetota; class Actinomycetes; order Streptomycetales; family Streptomycetaceae; genus Streptomyces; species Streptomyces rishiriensis. The sequence continues at coordinate 32,170 of NZ_BEWA01000018.1, forward strand.
GGCCTCGACGCCCCTCCGCACCCGGCCGTCCGGCCGGACGGTGCGGTCTCTCCTGTTGTCTCCTGTTCAGCTGACCTTCCCCGTGACGGCCAAACCTCCCGGACCTGGAACATTCGTCCCGGGCGTTCCGGGGAACAGTGGTCAGCACCGGGGAGCACCGGGGAGCCATCGTCCGGCCCTGTGCGGGTAGGCGACCTGCATGACCGATGTGGTGGACTCCGACGAACTGCTGCGGCGCATCCGGCGCTCCCGCACCTGCGCGCGGGAGGAACTGCTGGCCTGCCGGGCCCGCAACGCCGATCTCTCCCAGACCGATCCGGACGGGGCGCGCGACGCCCACATACGGGGTCTCGCCTACGAGGCCGTGGTCAGAGTGCTGGACGAGATCCTGACGCCCGGACGCTCCGCCGACGACACCTGAACCGGAACTCGTGTGCACGGCACCGCAGTTGCGAATCGCCTCGTCGGCCGTGGCGCCGGCGGGGCCGAACTGCGGGTGATCGCCGCGGAGATGGCCGGGATGCGCCGGACGCGGAGTGAAACAGGTCACTGGACCGGGTTTCCCGTGTGTGAAACCTCCGTGAATGGTTTACGGTTCATCCATACGTGGTGGACGGGGTCGACGCTCCTTCTCCTCCGTCCGCCACCCTTTACCGCCCTGGCTGGCTTCCCCCGTCCAGCCAGGGCCTCTCCATGTCCTGACCCCGCCCGCGCACGAAGCGCCCGGGGCACGGGACGTGCCCGTCCGGAGACCGGGACGGGCGGAAACCGGGAAAGTACCGTCCGCCGAGGTGCCCGGGGCGGCGGCAGCGGCTGAAATGGGAAGGGGAGAACACCCCCACCGGATCGTCGGCGAGGAGCCCCGCGCCATGACCAGAGCGACCAGACTGCTGACCGCCCTTCCCCCGCCCCAGCGCGGACGCCTGATGGAGCTCTCCAGGGAGGTCTCCTTCGCCGAGGATGCCCGGATCTTCGAGGCGGGCGGCCTGGCCGACCGCTTCTGGGTCGTCCGGTCCGGCGCCGTCTCGCTCGTCCAGCAGGTCACGCCCCAGCGGCGGGTCACCGTCGCCAGTCTCGGCGCCGGCGACCTGCTGGGCTGGTCGTGGCTGTTCCCGCCGTACCGCTGGGACTTCGGCGCCGAGGCCTTCAGCCCCGTGCGCGCCTACGAGTTCGAGGCGCAGCCCGTGCTCAAACTCTGCGAGGAGGAACCGGCGCTCGGGATGTCGCTGGTGCGGATCGTGGCGGAGATCCTCGCGCACCGGCTGGAGATGACCCGGGGCAGGCTGATGGAGCAGTACGGCTCCCACCGGCATGGGGTGCTGTAGCCGACAGCCGCCCGGCCCGGCAGTCCGTCCCCCTTCAGCACGGCCGACGCCCTCTTGGGCCCCGGCCCGATGCTCTGAGCCCGCGCCCTCGCCCTCGCCCTCGCCCGGTCACCGGTTCGAGGGCCCGCTCAGATGCGGTACCGGCGCAACGCGGGCACCGCGACCGCCAGGCCCAGCATGAGCACGACGACCAGCAGGCCCCCGCCGGCGACGGCCGCGCGGGGCCCGAAGGCCGCGCCCGCGGTGCCGTGCAGGACGTCGGCCAGCCGGGGGCCGCCCGCGACGACGACCGTGAAGACGCCCTGCATACGGCCGCGCATCTCGTCGGTGGCGGCGGACAGCAGGATCGCCCCCCGGAAGACCATGGAGACCATGTCGGCGACGCCGGCGCAGGCGAGGAACGCCACCGCGACCCACAGACTGCGGCTCAGCCCGAAGCCGGCGATCGACGCCCCCCACACGACGACCGCGCCGATGACCATCCAGCCGTGCCTGCGCGCCCGGGAGAACGTGCCGGAGAACAGCCCGCCCAGCACCGCCCCGATCGGGATCGCCGCGAACAGCAGACCGAGGGCGAGCCCTTCGCCGTACGAGGCGTACGTCTGGGCGGCGAGCTGCGGGAACAGGGCGCGGGGCATGCCGAAGACCATGGCGATGACGTCGGCGAGGAAGGACAGCAGCAGGACCTTGTGCAGGGAGATGTAGCGGAAACCCTCAGCGATCTCGCGCAGCCCGGCGCGCCGCACGGTCGCGCTCGCCGACGGGGGCAGCGCGGGGAGCCGGAACACCGCCCAGAGCGTCACGCACAGTGCGACGGCGTCGAGGAGATACAGCTCGGGCAGCCCGATCACGGGTATCAGGGCGCCCGCGAGCAGCGGTCCCGCGACCAGCCCCGTCTGCATGACGGTGGAGCCGAGGGCGTTGGCGGCGGCCAGTTCCTCCGCCGGGACCAGCCGGGCGATGGAGGCGTTGCGGGCGGGCGAGTTGAGGCCGAAGAACGCCTGCTGGGCGGCGAGCAGCACCATCAGCACGGCGACCGAGTCGAGCCCCGAGACCGCCTGGATCCAGAACAGCACCGAGGTGACGGCGATGCCGCTGTTGGTGACCAGCAGCAGCTTGCGGCGGTCGACGGTGTCGGCGACCGCGCCGCCCCAGAGCGCGAACAGCACCATCGGCACCAGTCCGGCGAGGCTGGCGTAGCCGACCCAGGCGGACGAGCCGGTGATGTCGTAGATCTGCTTGGGCACGGCGACGGCGGTGAGCTGGCTGCCCACGGCCGTGACGATGGTCGAGGACCACAGCCGCCGGTAGGCCGGGCGGCGCAGGGGCCTGGTGTCCATGGCCCAGCGGCGCCAGCCGCGCCGGACAGGGCGCGGACCCGGGTCGGTCTCCTCGGCGTCGGGGGCGGGGGTGCTCTCGCTGGTGTCCACGCACTTCCTGGCTGCTCGTTACATCTTTCGATTCCGTGGGTCACTATCGCAGCCCTCCTGCGCCTGCGCCGCTCATTCGGACCTGCCGTCCCGGATCGCGGACATCAGGCCCGGGCGATCAGCAGCACGCCGAGCGTGATCATCGTGACGGCCACCAGGCCGTCCAGGACCCGCCAGGCGGCGGGGCGGGCCAGGAAGCGGCCCAGCAGCCGTCCGCCGAAGCCCAGGGCGGCGAACCAGCACAGACTGGCCAGCGCGGCGCCGAGGCCGAAGGTCCAGCGCAGCGGGCCGCGGTCGGCGGCGATCGAGCCGAGCAGGAAGACGGTGTCGAGGTAGACGTGCGGGTTGAGCCAGGTCAGCGCGAGGCAGGTGAGCACGGCCCGGCGGCGCGAGCCCGCGGCCTCGCCGTCCGTGCGCAGGGCGTCCGTGCCGGACCGGAACACCCTGCGGGCCGCGAGCAGCCCGTACCCGAGCAGGAACGCCCCGCCGATCCAGCCGACCACGGTCAGCGCCCCGGGCCAGGCGACCACCACCGCCCCGACCCCGCCCACGCCGAGCGCGATGAGCAGCGCGTCGGACAGGGCGCAGATCCCCACGACGGCCAGGACGGCGTCCCGGCGGATTCCCTGGCGCAGGACGAACGCGTTCTGGGCGCCGATGGCGACGATGAGCGAGAGACCGGTGCCGAAGCCGGCGGCCGCGGCGGTGAGTGCGTGGGACATGCCGTCCACGCTAGGCAGTCGATCACTGTAGGTACAGCTAAAGATTCTTACGTATCATCAGTATCCGTGAAGACACGAATGCCGGCGGTGCGGCGATGATCACGGTGGTGCGGCGATGATGACGGACCTCCCGCTCGACCAGGTGCGCACGCTGCTCGCCGTGGTCGACGAGGGCACCTTCGACGCGGCGGCGGCCGCCCTGCATGTGACGCCGTCCGCCGTCAGCCAGCGCGTCAAGGCGCTGGAGCAGCGCACCGGCCGGGTCCTGCTGCTGCGCACCAAGCCGGTGCGCCCCACGGAGTCCGGCGAGATCGTCGTGCGGTTCGCCCGCCAGCTGGCCCGGCTGGAGCGCGACACGCGGGCCGAGCTGGGTATGAGCGGCGAGGGCGAACCGACCCGGGTGACCGTGGCGGTGAACGCGGACTCGCTGGCCACCTGGTTCCTGCCGGCCCTGGCCACAGTGGCTCAGGAACCGCCGCTCTGCTTCGAACTGCACCGCGAGGACGAGACCCGCACGGCCGAACTGCTGCGGGAGGGGCTGGTGATGGCCGCGGTGACCTCGTCGCCCGTCCCCGTGACCGGCTGCTCGGTGCGCGCGCTGGGCACGATGCGCTACCTGGCCGTGGCCAGCCCCGACTTCGTCGCCCGCCACCTCGCCGACGGCCCGCTCCACGAAACCCTGCCGCGCGCCCCCGTGATGACCTTCGACCGCAGCGACGACCTCCAGGACGCCTTCGTGCGCGGCCTGCGGCGGGGTGTCCGGGGCGCGGGGCCGGTACGCCACGCCGTGCCGACCTCGGAGGGTTTCGTCGCCTCGGTCGCGGCCGGGTTCGGCTGGGGCATGGTGCCCGAGGTCCAGGGAGAGGCGCTGCTGGGCGCGGGCCGTCTGGTGCCCCTCGCCCCCGACCGGCCGCTGGACGTCCCCTTGTACTGGCAGCAGTGGAAACTCGACTCTCCGGCCCTCGCGGCGGTGGCGGACGCGGTGGCCGCGACGGCGGCCGAGTCACTCGACCGCGCCCGTTAGGGCAGACCGCCCGTTAGGGCAGACCGCCCGTTAGGGCAGACCGCCCGTCGCCGTGAGGGCCGCCAGCCGGGCCTGCGCACTGTCCAGGAGCATCTCCAGCGCCGTCGGGTAGGCGCTGGTGACCATGCGCGTCGACAGCAGCGGGGCCGCCTCGGCGATCCTCGGGTGCGTCTCGGCGGGCAGCCGCGCGTAGGTCGAGCGCCAGATCGCGTCGTCGGCGCGTTGTGCGGCGCGGGGCAGCGCCAGGGAAGCGGCGTCCAGAGCGGCGAACGCGAGAGTCTGGTCGATGAAGGCGTGGTAGATCCGCACGGTGTCCGGCAGCGGGAACCCGGCGTTGCGCAGGATGTCCAGGACGGCCTCGTCGGCGGCGAGTTCGTTGGCCCGGCCGGTGACCCGGCTCGCGGTGAGCTGTGCGGCCTGCGGATGGGCGACGTAGGCGGCGTGGATGCGCAGGCCTACGGCGTGCAGATCCGCCCGCCACTCCCCCGTCGGCCGCCAGCCGCGCAGCGCCTCGCCGATCAGCGCGTCGCCGATGGCGAGGGTGAGTTCGTCCATGCCCCGGAAGTAGCGGTAGAGGGTGCTGGGGTCGCAGTCGAGGGCGAGCCCGAGACGGCGGGCGCTGAGCCCCGCGCTGCCGTGCTCGCGCAGCAGACGCAGCGCGGCGTCGACGATCAGCGTCTCGGACAGCACGGTGCCGCTCCTGGTGGGGCGCCGGCGCCGCCGTTTCTCCTCGGGGACGACCTGCTTGGCCATGTGCCCCACGCTCCCTCGTGCCCGCGCCACCCGGCGCCCGTCGCCCTTATGCCAACGCCATTGACCTTACGCGGACCCCGGCGTTGTATCTGGAGCAGGGGCCCCGCTTCGCACACTTTCGTTCGCACTCTCAACCGAGGGAGTTCTCGTCATGCGTGTCCTTCTCGTGGGCGCCGGCGGTGTGGGCACCGCCATCACCCGGATCGCCGCCCGGCGTCCGTTCTTCGAGGCGATGGTCGTCGCCGATCACGACCCGGCGCGGGCTTCGGCAGCCGTCGCCGCGCTCGACGGCGACGACCGGTTCCACGCCGAGCGTGTGGACGCCTCCGACGAGGCGGCCGTGACCGCCCTGCTCGCCCGCCACCGCTGTGACGTCCTGCTCAACGCCACCGACCCACGGTTCGTGATGCCCCTGTTCCACGCGGCGCGCGCCGCCGGGGCTCACTATGTCGACATGGCGATGTCGCTGTCGCGACCGCACCCGGAGCGTCCCTACGAGGAGTGCGGCGTGCGGCTCGGCGACGCGCAGTTCGCCGAGGCCGACGAGTGGGCCGAGGCGGGCGCTCTGGCCCTGGTCGGCATGGGCGTCGAACCCGGGCTGTCGGACGTCTTCGCCCGGTACGCCGCCGACGAACTCTTCGACGAGATCGAGGAGATCGGCATCCGCGACGGCGCGAACCTCACCGTCGAGGGCCACGACTTCGCGCCCTCCTTCAGCATATGGACCACGATCGAGGAATGTCTGAACCCGCCGGTGGTCTACGAGGCGGACCGGGGCTGGTTCACCACCGCGCCCTTCAGCGAGCCCGAGGTGTTCGACTTCCCCGAAGGCATCGGGCCGGTGGAGTGCGTGAACGTCGAGCACGAGGAGGTGCTGCTCGTGCCGCGCTGGGTGAAGGCGCGCAGGGTCACCTTCAAGTACGGCCTGGGCGGAGAGTTCGTCGAGACCCTCAAGACGCTGCACCGGCTGGGGCTCGACCGCACCGCGCCGGTGGCCGTGCCGAGCGAGCGGGGCCCGGTGCCGGTCTCGCCGCGGGACGTGGTGGCCGCCTGTCTCCCCGACCCGGCGACGCTGGGCGAGTTGATGCAGGGCAAGACCTGTGCGGGCACCTGGGTACGGGGCGTCAAGAACGGCGCGCCACGCGAGGTCTACCTCTACCACGTGGTCGACAACCAGTGGTCCATGGCCGAGTACGGCAGCCAGGCCGTGGTGTGGCAGACGGCCGTGAACCCAGTGGTGGCCCTGGAGTTGCTCGCCACCGGAGCCTGGTCCGGCGCGGGCGTGCTCGGCCCCGAGGCGTTCCCGGCCCGGCCGTTCCTCGACCTGCTGACGGAGTACGGCTCCCCTTGGGGTCTGCGGGAGCAGTGAACGTTTTTCCGGGCTCGCCCTGTTTCAGCGCCGCCGTGCCGGTGACCCGATCGGAAGCAACACATCCGGAAAAGCGCATACGACTCGATCGCAGGTGACTTCGATGGACGACTGGCGAGAGCACGCCGAATGCCGCACCGAGGACCCCGACCTCTTCTTCCCGATCGGCACCTCGGGCCCGGCACTGCTGCAGACGGAACAGGCGAAGGGGGTCTGCCGACGCTGCCCGGTGCGCGAACCGTGCCTGGAATGGGCCATGGAGACCGATCAGACCCTCGGGGTGTGGGGCGGCACGAGCGAGACGGAACGCCGCGCCCTCAAGCGCCGCATCAGGGCGCGCCGCAGTGCCTGACCCCGTACCGCCCAACCCCGCAATGCCCGACCCCGCGGTGCTCGGCCCCGGAACGCGCTCCTGCGGCCGGGCGGGGGTACCGGCCGGGGTGTCGCCTCTCGCGGGCGGTCGCCTCGGCGGGGCTTGTCAGCCGTCCGCGGGCGGCGGCGCGGCGGGCAGCCTCAGAGTGAACACGCTGCCCGCGCCGGGGGTGCTGGCCGCTTCCGCCGTGCCGCCGTGAGCGGCCGTCAACTGCCGGACGATCGGCAGACCGAGGCCGCTGCCGCCGGTGCGGCGGCTGCGTGACTTCTCGGCACGCCAGAACCGCTCGAAGACGTGCGGCAGATCCTCTTCGGCGATGCCCGTGCCGGTGTCGGCGACCGCCAGCACCACTTCGGGGCCGTCGCCTCGCGCGCTCAGCGTGATCGTGCCGTCGGGCGGGGTGTGACGGACGGCGTTGGCGACGAGGTTGCCGAGCGCCTGCCGCAGCCGTACCGGGTCGGCGTCCAGCCAGGGCACGCCCTCGGTCTCGGTGCGCAGGGCGACTCCGGCCCCGTCGGCCGCCACTCGGTGGGCGGCGGCGACCTGGGCGAGCAGTTCGTCGGCGGGCACCGGCTCGCGGCGCAGCAGCAGGGCGCCGGCGTCGGCGGCCGCGAGGTCGCGCAGGTCGTCGATGACCCGCTGCAGGACGAGGGCCTCCTCGTGCAGGGCGCCGAGCAGTTCGGCGTCGGGCTCGACCAGTCCGTCGCGCGTGACCTCCAGCCAGCCTCTTATGTTGGTGAGCGGGCTGCGCAGTTCGTGGGCGACGTCGCTGACCAGGGCCTTGCGCTGGGCCTCCAGACGTTCCCGGCGCTCGGCGAGGTCGTTGAACGCCTCGGCCAGGATCCCGGTCTCGTCCCGTGTCGTGACGGGCACGCGCGCGTGCCGGTCCGGGGGCTGCTGCGCGGCCTCGGTGAGAGCGCGCAGGGGCCGCACGAGACGGGTGGCGACGACCGCGCTCACGGCGACGGTGACGGCCAGCACCAGGCCTGCCGCGCCGACGACCTTCGTCTTGTTTGCCGGTGACATGTCCCAGCGGGGCGCCGCGCCGCTGTCCCCGCCGCCGAGGAACAGTTCGGCGACCGGCGCGACGTACGGGTCGAGCTGCGCGCGGCGGGCCTCCTCCAGGCAGGTCTGGGCCGCGCGCCCCCTCCTGGCGTCGCCCACCTTGACGAACGCGGGCGCGGGGGTGGCGTCCCGGCCGCTGACGCCGGGGGTGCCCGCTCCGAAGTACAGGGGCGTGTCCGGGTCCAGGCCCACGCGGACCAGGCACGGGATCGCGTGGGCCTGGAGCGCGGTCAGCGCCTTCTGTTCGGTGGGGGTGGGCGTGTCGAGCTGTCCGTCCGCGCAGCCCTCGGGCACGTAGTCGGTGGTCGCACCGCCGTCGGCGCCGGTGAGCACCGGGCGGCCGCTCGGGGTCAGGGCGACGGTCGTCTCGAGGCCGTAGCGGGAGAAGCACCGCTGTCGGGCGTGCGCCACGGCGTCGAGCTTCTGGCGTTCGCTCGTGGTGAGCCGGTAGGGGCCCACCACGCGCGGGTCGGTGCCGCTGAGTTGGGCCCCGCGTTCGGTGTACGTGTCGGTGCGCAGGGGGTCGACGGTGGCGGCGGCGCGAGGAGGCAGCGAGGTGCCGCGCGGCGCGGAGTCGGCGAGGGGCGTGCGGTCGGCGCCGGTCAGGGCGATGCGCCGGCCGGTCCTGGCGGACAGGTCGCGCACCGTCCGCTGGACGCCTGCCCAGTCGGGATGCGTGGCCGCGTAGCCGCTGAGCCGGGCGAGGATGTCCATGTCGTCGGCCAGGGCCTGGCCCTGCTCCTCGCGCAGCGCACGGGTGGTGGTCGTGACCGCCAGCCACGCGGTGGCGGCCACCGAGCACACGGCGATCAGCACCGACGCGCTCAGCAGGCGCACCAGCAGCCGTTTGCGCACCGGTATCCGGACCCGGGTTGCGCCCGTCACGCGCGGCCGCCGCTGAGCTTGTAGCCGACGCCGAACACGGTGAGCAGGCGTACGGGTCTGCGCGGGTCGGCCTCGATCTTCCGGCGCAGGTTCATGATGTGGACGTCCACGGCCCGTTCGGTGGAGGAGCGGTCGAAGCCGTGGGTGCACTGGAGCAACTGCCGCCGTGAGAAGACCCGTTCGGGTTCGGCGGCCATCGCCAGCAGGATCTGGAACTCGGCGGGCGTGCAGTCCACGGGTGCGCCGTCGCACCGCACCTCGTGCCGCTCCGGATCGACGGCGAGGCCCGCGGCCCGCACGACGCGCTCGTCGCGGCGGTCGGCGCCGGGACGTCCGCTGCGCCGCAGGACGGTGCGGATGCGGGCCATGAGTTCACGCGGGCTGTACGGCTTGGTCATGTAGTCGTCGGCGCCGAGTTCCAGGCCGAGCAGCACATCGTCCTCGGCGGCGCGGGCGGTGAGCATCAGCACCGGCAGGTCGTCGTCCCGGCGCAGCACCCTGCAGACCCCGAAGCCGTCGATGACCGGCAGCATCAGGTCGAGGACGACGAGGTCCGGCCGGTCGCGCCGTACCGCGTCCAGCGCGGCGGAGCCGTCGTGCACCACGGTGGCGGTGTGCCCCTCGGCGACGAGCGAGCGGCGGATGAGTTCGGCCTGCATCGGGTCGTCCTCGGCCACCAGCACATGAGCGCACACGCCACGACTCCGTTTCCTCAGCGGGCCAGAGAGGCATGGTCGCCCATGACGACCACGGGGTGCAGCGCGGGGTCGAGCGTGCGCAGCAGTTCCTTCATGTGCTCCTCGGCGATGCTCACACATCCGTGCGTGGGCCCGCCGTGGTCGACGTGGAACCAGATGCCGCCGCCGCGGCTCGCGCCGAGCGGCCGGGTCCAGTCGAGCGGTGAAGTGCCGGGCTCGCGGTTGTAGTTGATGGCGACCACGTAGTCGAAGGAACCGTCCAGCGGCTCACCCTCGAAACCGGTGCCCGGCGAGTGGAAGCCGGGGCCGTGGTCGTAGGGCAGCTTCGCGCCGGGGTCGGCCAGCAGCCCGCCGGCGTCGGTGAGGCCGTAGACGCCGATGGGCGAGCGCAGGTCGCCGCCCGTGTGCCGGTCGCTCCAGCCGTGCAGCGCGTTGTGCGCGGGCCAGGACGTGCCGGGCTGCCAGCCCGATCCGGTGCGCCGGTACAGGACGACCGTGGAGAGCGGCGAGTTCCTGCCGCGGCCGCTCACCACGACCACCTGCCGTGCGTTCGCCGGAACCGCCGCCCGGGTCCTGGCCCCGAGGCCGGGTATCTCCCGCTGCACCGCCCCCGCGGAGGCGTCGGGCCCGGGAGGCGCCGGGGCGCCCCTGACGGCGGACGTGGGGTGCGCTGGTCCCGCGGACGCGGCCCCGCCGCATCCGGTGAGCAGAAGGGAGGCAGCGAGAAGCGCTGCACGGGGGCGGTGCATGATCATGAGGTGACCTTGGCCGAGAGATGTGTGGAACTCGTCAGGTTCCGCATGCCCGTTCGGCCGGGGATCACGGGTGGCGGGGCTTGCCCTTCGTGTAGAGCCAGGTCGTGAACAGCCGGTCGAGGTTCTTCCCGGACTGCCGTTCCGCGAGACGTTCGAACTGGGCGCTGGTGCCGTGGCCGTAGCGGTGCTGCCCGGCCCAGGCGCGCAGGACGCGGAAGAAGTCGCGGTCGCCGACGGCGGTGCGCAGGGCCTGCAGGGTCATGGCTCCCCGGGCGTAGACGGGGGTGCCGAAGATGTTGGCGCCGCTGCCTGGGGCGCCGGGCGGGAACGCCCACAGGCCGTCGGTGGCAGGGCGGGCGTACAGGGCGTCGAAGGACTTCCGGGCGCTGTCGCCGCCGTGCTGCTCGGCGTAGAGCCACTCGGCGTAGGTGGCGAAGCCCTCGTTGAGCCAGATGTCCTTCCAGGACGTGAGGGAGACGGAGTCGCCGAACCACTGGTGGGCGCTCTCGTGGACGAGCGTGCTCAGGTCGGGGGCGCTGTCGTACACCGGCCTGGTCTGGGTCTCCAGCGCGTAGCCGACGTCCGGGGCGTGGTCGACGATGGAGCCGGCCGCACGGTAGGGGTAGGGCCCGAACAGCTTGCTCTCCCACTCCAGCACCGAGGGCAGCTTCTTCAGCACCGGCCCGGCGGCAGCGGCCTCCCGCGCGTCCACGGCGTCGTAGACCTTGACGCCGTCGCGGGTCGTGTACTGCGTGACCTGGAACTTCCCCACGGTGGCGGTGGCCAGGTAGGCGGCCATGGGTTCGGTCTGGCGCCAGTGGAAGGTGGTCCTGCCCTTCCTGGTGCGCTGTCCGAGCAGGACGCCGTTGGCGACGGCGGTGCGGCCCTGGGGGACGGTGAGGGTGAAATCGTAGGAGGACTTGTCGAGGGGATGGTTGTTCGCCGGGAACCAGGTCATGGCGCCCTGCGGCTCGCCCGCGACGAACGCGCCGTCGTCGGTGGGGATCCAGCCGTCGAGGGAGCCGTCCGGGTCGGTGACCGGGCCGGGGGTCCCGCTGTAGGTGACGGCGACCTGGAACCGCTCGCCCGCGCGCAGGGCGCGCCGGGGCGTGACGACGAGCTCCTGGCCGTCGCGCCGGTGTGCGGCCTTGACGTGGTCGACCGTCAGGCCGGTGATCTTCAGCCCCTTGAAGTCGAGGTCGAAGCGGGTGAGCCGCTGGGTGGCGCGGGCGGTCAGGACGGCTGTGCCGTCGAGGTGGCGGCCGGCCGGGTCGTAACGCAGGGTCAGGTCGTAATGGCTCACGTGGTAGCCGCCGTTGCCCGCGAGCGGGAAGTAGGGGTCGCCGACGCCGGCCGTGCCGACGGGGCCGGCCGCCACCGCGGGTCCGGCCGCGGTGAGCAGTGCGGCCACGGCGACGGGTACGGTGGCGGCGACGGCCTTGCGGCGCAGCCGGGCGGGGCGTCTGCGGGGGTGTGTCACGTGCGCTCCTAGGGGGTGGCGGATGATCAACCCCCCTCAGACTAGGGACCGGGCCCGCCGCTTCTCCCCCTCATTCAGGTCAAGCCGGGCGGGAGTGTCGGACGCCACGCGTCTACGCTGGGAGAACCCGCCGACCCGAGGACGGCCACCATGACGGTCCGCGTTCGCCGCGTCTACGACCCGCCCGAGCCCGAGGACGGTGTGCGCGTCCTCGTGGACCGGCTGTGGCCGCGGGGGGTGTCCAAGGAGGCGGCCCGTGTGGACGAGTGGCCCAAGGGGCTCACCCCGTCCACCGAGCTGCGCCGTTGGTATCACGCGGGCGAGGGGACGTACGAGGAGTTCGCCCGCCGCTACGAGGCCGAACTCGCCGAGCCCGAGGCGCGCGAACTCCTCGGCCACGTGGGCGATCTGGCCGGGCGGGGGCCGGTGACGCTGCTCACCTCCGCGAAGTCGCCGGAGCAGAGCCACACGGCGGTGCTGGTCCGCCTGCTGGAGGCGGACCGGCGCTGACGACGCGCGGACGTCAGCCCGTCTGCTTCGCCGCCGCCCGTCCGGCCGCCCGCCCGGAGAAGAGGCAGCCGCCGAGGAAGGTGCCTTCGAGCGCGTTGTAGCCGTGGACGCCGCCGCCGCCGAAGCCGGCGACCTCGCCTGCCGCGTACAGGCCCTCGACGGGCTGTCCGTCGGCGCCCAGGGCGCGCGAGTCGAGGTCGGTCTGGATGCCGCCGAGCGTCTTGCGGGTGAGGACGTGCAGTTTGACGGCGATCAGCGGGCCGGCCTCCGGGTCGAGGACGCGGTGCGGGGTGGCGACGCGGCCGAGCCGGTCGCCGATGTAGCGGCGGGCGTTGCGGATGCCCTGGATCTGGGCGTCCTTGCTGTACGGGTTGGCCATCTGCAGGTCGCGGGCCTCGATCTGCCGGCGCAGGGTGTCCGCGTCGAGCAGCGCCTTCTCCGTCAGCCCGTTCATCTTCTCGACCAGCTTCTCCAGGGTGTCGGCGATCACGAAGTCCGCGCCGTGGTCGAGGAACGCCTGCACCGGCGCCGGGGCGCCCTTGCCGAGCAGCCGGTCGCGCAGGACGGCCTTGCGGTCCTTGGCGGTGATGTCCGGGTTCTGCTCGGAGCCCGACAGGGCGAACTCCTTCTCGACGATTCTGCGGGTGAGGACGAACCACGAGTGGTCGTACCCGGCGATGTCCTCGGTGGTGCGCAGGTGCTTGAGGGTGTTGAGGGTGTCGTAGCCGGGCAGGCAGGGGTCGGGCAGCCGGCGGCCGAGCGCGTCGAACCACATCGAGGACGGGCCGGGCAGGATGCGGATGCCGTGGCCGGGCCAGATGGAGTCCCAGTTCCGGATGCCCTCGGTGTAGTGCCACATGCGGTCGCGGTTGACGAGGCGGGCGCCGGCCTCGGCGCTGATGTCGAGCATCCGGCCGTCGACGTAGGCGGGGACGCCGGTGACCATCTCGGCGGGCGGGGTGCCCAGCCGCTCGGGCCAGTAGCGGCGGACGATGTCGTGGTTGGCGCCGATGCCGCCGCTGGTGACGACCACGGCCTGGGCGGTCAGTTCGAACTCGCCGATCGGGTCGCGGTTGGAGGCGACGCCGCGCGCGGAGTCGTCGGCGGCGAGGACCGTGCCGCGCACCCCGCGCGCGGCGCCGTCCGCCAGGACCAGCGCGTCGACGCGGTGCCGGTGGTAGAAGGTCAGCAGGCCGTCCCTGGCCGCCTGCTTGGCGTAGCGGGCGAAGGGTTCGACGACGCCCGTGCCCGTCCCCCAGGCGACGTGGAAACGGGGCACGGAGTTGCCGTGGCCGTCGGCGCGCAGGTCGCCGCGCTCGGCCCAGCCGACGGTCGGCACGAAGGAGATCCCGTGCCCGGCGAGCCAGGTGCGCTTCTCCCCCGCCGCCCACTCGACGTAGGCGCGCGCCCAGCGCACCGCCCAGGAGTCCTCGTCCTCGGTCCGGTCGAACCCCGCGCTGCCCTGCCAGTCGCTCCAGGCGAGGTCGAAGGAGTCCTTGACGCCGAGCCGGCGCTGCTCCGGGGAGTCGACGAGGAAGAGTCCGCCGAAGGACCAGAACGCCTGGCCGCCGAGGTTGGCGGCGTTCTCCTGGTCGACGAGGGCGACCCGTCGGCCTCTGCTGGTGAGTTCGTGTGCCGCCACGAGGCCCGCGAGGCCCGCTCCGACGACGATGACGTCCGCATCCATGGCGTGGGTTGCCTTTCTCATTCGGAACATCCGGGAGGGGTGCTGCCGTCGGTCAGCAGCGCGGTGAGGAGCTGCTTCAGCCAGCCGCGGGCGCGGTCCACGTCCTTGTCCAGCAGCAATTGGGTGGTGACCCCGTCGTAGGCGGCCACCACCGCGTGGGCGGCGGATTCGGCGTCGCCGAGGACGGCGGGCAGCGGGGTGTGGCCGCGTGCCCGGGCCAGCCGGTCGGCGATCGCGCCGCGCAGTCTGGTCCGGTGCTCCAGGAGGGTCTGCGCGACCGTGGCGTCACGGGCGGCGTGCACCAGGAAGTCCGTCTTCACCAGCAGCCAGTCGAGGTCGAGGAGGAGCACCTCGGTGACGCGGTCCACGGAGGCCGGCACGGCGAGGTCGGGCCCGTCGGCGGCGAGGGCGTCGGCGACCTGCTGGGCGATGAGGTCGGCGCGCTCCTGGTAGAGGGCGAAGAAGAGCTCGTCCAGGCTGGCGAAGTTGGAGTAGAAGGCCCCCCTGCTGTAGCCGGCGGCGTCGCAGACCTCCTCGATGGAGACCCGGCCGAAGCCCTTGGCGGCGAACACGGCGAACGCGGCGTCGAGCAGGTTGGCACGGGTACGGGCCCGCCGCCGGGTGACGCGTCCCGTCGGCTCCGGCTGCCGTACGACCATGGGTGGACCTCCGTTCGATACGTGAATGTATCCGATACGAAGATGTATCGAAAGGGCCCGCATCAGGGCACCCGCACGGGGCGGGCCGACAGTAACGAACACATTTTCGATTAAGGAGTACGCTGGACGCATGACCGCGCACCACCTCCAGGGCTCCCTCTTCGACCAGGCCGACGAACTGCGCCTCGGCCCGCTCGACGGGCTCCGCCGCACCACGCTCGGGGCGGGCGCCTGGATCGACGTCCTCCCGGGCTGGCTCACCGGCTCGGACGCGCTGTTCGAACACCTGGCGGCCGAGGTCCCCTGGCACGCCGAGCGCCGCACGATGTACGACAGCGTCGTCGACGTGCCGCGCCTGCTGGCGTTCTACGGAGCGGACGACGGCCTGCCCCACCCGGTGCTGGAGGAGGCCCGCCGGACCCTGTCCGCTCACTACGCCGACGAGCTGGGCGAACCGTTCGTCACCGCCGGCCTGTGCCACTACCGCGACGGCCGGGACAGCGTCGCCTGGCACGGCGACCGGATCGGCCGCGGCGCCCGGGTCGACACGATGGTCGCGATCCTCTCCGTGGGCTCCCCGCGCGACCTGCTGCTGCGTCCGGCGGGCGGCGGCGAGACGGTGCGGCGCCCGCTGGGGCACGGCGACCTGATCGTGATGGGCGGCTCCTGCCAGCGGACCTGGGAACACTGCGTCCCCAAGTCCACCCGCGCCGCCGGACCGCGCATCAGCGTCCAGTTCCGCCCGCGCGGAGTGGGCTGAGCCCACCCGAAGCCCACCCGAAGCCCGCGCGAGCCGGACGCGGTCCGCTCCGGCGGGCCGGTAGCCCGCCCGGCCCCGCCCTCCGCCTCTTCCCGGCGGTCTGCTTTGCTGTCCCCGTCGAGCACCTCGGGAACAACACGGGACGGCCATGCGGGCAGACGTACGGCAAGTGGCGGACGGCACCTACCTGGTGCACGGCAGCAACACCAACTGGGTCATCCTCACCGACGGGGACGCGGTCACGCTGATCGACACCGGCTACCCGGGAGACCGCGGGCTGGTCCTCGACTCCCTGGCCTCCGTGGGCAGTTCCCCGGAGGCGATCACGGCCGTGCTCGTCACGCACGCCCACAACGACCACCTGGGCTCCGCCGAGCACCTGCGCGCGACGTACGGCGTCCCGGTGTATCTGCACGAGGCCGAAGTGCCGCACGCCCGCCGCGACTTCCTCCAGCAGGTGAGCGTCGGCGAGGTGCTGCGCAACGCCTGGCGGCCGGGCGTGCTGCCGTGGATGGTGCACGCGCTGCGCTCAGGCGGCACCGAACAGCACCCGGTCACCGCGCCCGAGGCGTTCCCCGTCGCCGAGGGCCCGCTCGACCTGCCCGGCCGGCCGGTCCCGGTGCACACCCCGGGCCACACCGACGGGCACACCGTCTACCACCTCCCGGACCGCGGGATCGTCGTGTCGGGGGACGCGCTGGTCAGCGGGCACCCGACGTCGCGCCTGCGCGGTCCGCAGCTGCTGCCGGACATGTTCCACCACGAGCGCGCCCGCGCGGTCGCCTCGCTGGACGTGATCGCGGAGCTGACGGGCGAGCTGCTGCTGCCCGGACACGGACCGCTCCACCAGGGCTCCGTGAAGGCGGCGGCCCAGCAGGCCCACGAGCGCGCCGTCTAAGGTCAGGCCATGGCTTTGCAGATCAGCGCCACCAACCCGGAGCACCCGGCACTCCTGCTGGAACTGCCCTGGCACCTGCCCCTGGAGGAGTGGCCCGAAGAGGTCCTGGTCCCGCTGCCGCGCGGCATCTCCCGCCACGTGGTGCGCTACGCCCGGGCCGGCGACGAGGTGATCGCCGTCAAGGAGCTCGCCGAGCGGCCCGCGCTGCGCGAGTACGAGCTGCTGCGCGGCCTCGACCGGATCGGCATCCCCGCCGTCGACCCGCTGGCCGTGGTCACCGGACGCGCCGACGGCGACGGGGCGGCCCTGGAGCCGGTGCTGGTCACCCGGCACCTGGGCGGTTCGATGCCGTACCGCTCGATGTTCGAGACGACGATGCGTCCGGCCACCATGCACCGGCTGATGGACGCCCTCGCCGTCCTGCTGGTGCGACTGCACCTGGCCGGGTTCGCCTGGGGCGACTGCTCGCTGTCCAACACGCTGTTCCGGCGGGACGCCGGCGCCTACGCCGCCTACCTCGTGGACGCCGAGACCGGCGACCTGCACCCGCAGCTGAGCACCGGCCAGCGCGAGTACGACCTCGACCTCGCCCGCGTCAACATCAGCGGCGAACTGCTGGACCTGGAGGCCTCCGGGGCGCTGCACCCGTCGGTGGACCCGATCGAGTTCGGCAGGGAGATCTGCGCCCGGTACGGGGCGCTGTGGCAGGAGCTGACCCGCACCTCGGTCTACCCGGCGGGCGAGTACCACTACATCGAGCGCCGGATCCGCCGTCTCAACGAGCTCGGCTTCGACGTCGCCGAGATGCAGATCGAGCACTCCTCCAACGGCGACACGGTCGCCTTCGTGCCCAAGGTCGTCGACGCGGGCCACCACCAGCGTCAGCTGCTGCGCCTGACCGGCCTGGACACCGAGGAGAACCAGGCCCGGCGGCTGCTGAGCGACCTGGAGAGCTGGATGGCCACCCAGGACGACTACGCACCCGGCGACCCGCTCGCGGCCCGCCCGGAGGTGCTGGCGCACCGCTGGGTGCGGGACGTCTTCCGGCCCACCGTGCGGGCGGTGCCGCTCGACCTGCGCGGCTCGATGGACTCCGCGGAGATCTACCACGAGCTCCTCGAACACCGCTGGTACCTGTCGGAGCGCGCACAGCACGACATCGGGCTCGACACCGTGGTCGAGGACTACATCAGGAACATCCTGCCCAAGGCGCGCGAGACCCTGGAGCCGACCCTCCCGGAGTGACTCCGGGAGCGCCTTCTCACAGGTACGGCGCGGACCCGGGGCGGGTCAGTCGTGGGGCACGACGGCGACCGGGCAGTCCGCGTGGTGCAGGACGCCGTGCGCCACGGAGCCGATCCGGGCGCCGACCGCCGTGCGGTGGGCGCGGCGGCCGACCACCATCAGCTGCGCCCGGCCGGCGACCGACAGCAGCACCTGGCCCGCGCTGCCCATCTCCACGTGCTCCACCACCGGCACGTCGGGGAACCGCTCCCGCCACGGCAGCAGCGCCTCGGCCAGTGCCTTCTTCTCGTACGGCTCCAGACCGCCGGCCTCGTCGAGGAGCTTGAGCGAGCCGGGGCTGTAAGCGAACACCGGCGGCAGCGTCCAGGCCCGCACCGCGCGCACGCCCGCGCCCCGCGCGGCCGCGGTCTCGAACGCGAAGCGCAGGGCCGGCGCGCTGTCCTCGGGCTCGCCCTGCTGACCGACGACGATCTCGCGCCCGGCCGCCTCGGCCGACGGGCGGTCGCCGGCCCGCACCAGCACGACGGGGCGTGCGGCCTCGGCGATCACCTGCCGGCCGACCGACCCCAGCAGGAATCCCACGACGGTTCCGTGTCCGCGCGAGCCGAGCACCAGCAGTTCCGCCTCGGCGGCGGCGGCCACCAGCGACTCCACCGGGCCGCCCTCCTCGACGTCGGCGGTGACGCTCAGCGCGGGGTGCCGCCCGGCGACCGCCGCCACGGCCCGCTCGACCGCGTCGCGCACCCATCGCTCCTGCGCGTCGCGGTCCGCCACGTCGGCCGCCGCGTTCGGCTGGAACCGCCAGGCGTGCACCACCCGCAGCGCCAGGTCGCGCCGGACGGCCTCCCGGGCCGCCCAGGCGAGCGCCGCGAGGCTCTCGTCCGTCCCGTCGACGCCTGCCGTGATCGGGCCCGTCATCCCGCCGCCTCCTCGTGTCGTGATCACATCGGTCGGGGTCAGTCTTCACTACGCTGCCGGCATGACTCTGGAGTGGGAGCAGACGGTGGTCGACGCGGCCGACCCGGTGGCGTTGGGACGCTGGTGGGCCGCGGCCCTGGGCTGGGTGGTGGTCGGCGACGCCGCCGACGAGTACGAGATCCGGCCGCAGCGGGACCGGTTGCCGGGTCTGGTCTTCGTTCCGGTGCCGGAGGGGAAGACCGTCAAGAACCGGCTCCACCTCGACTTCCGCCCCGACGACCAGCGGGCCGAGGTGGACCGCCTGCTGTCCCTGGGCGCCCGGCGCGCGGACGTCGGCCAGGGCGAGCAGCCCTGGGTGGTGCTGGCCGACCCGGAGGGCAACGAGTTCTGCGTGCTCGGAGTGCGGCAGCAGGCTTGACGGCGTGCGCCCCGCTCTGTGCCGGGAGCGCACGGTCCACCGGCCTCCCGCAGCGGACCGGGGCGATCGAACATACGATGGGCGGAGCCGGCGCGGGGCTCTGCCGTGCCGCCACGAGCAACGAACCTCTCGGGGTGGGAGACGTATGGCACAGGCCGCCGACACCGCGCGGACCGTCATCCTGACCGTGGACGACGACCCGGGGGTATCCCGGGCCGTCGCCCGTGACCTCAGGCGCCGCTACGGCGCCTCGTACCGGATCGTGCGGGCCGAGTCCGGCGAGTCCGCGCTGGACGCCCTGCGCGAGCTGAAGCTCCGCGGCGACCTGGTGGCCGTCATCCTGGCCGACTACCGGATGCCGCAGATGAACGGCATCGAGTTCCTCGAGCAGGCCCTGGACGTGTACCCGGGCGCCCGGCGGGTGCTGCTGACCGCCTACGCGGACACCGGCGCGGCCATCGACGCGATCAACGTCGTCGACCTCGACCACTATCTGCTCAAGCCGTGGGACCCGCCCGAGGAGAAGCTCTACCCGGTCCTGGACGACCTGCTGGAGGCCTGGCTGTCCAGCGACCACCGGCCCGTGCCGGCGACGAAGGTCGTCGGGCACCGCTGGTCGGCGCGCTCCTCCGACGTGCGCGAGTTCCTGGCGCGCAACCAGGTCCCCTACCGCTGGTACTCCGCCGACGAGCCCGAGGGCCGGCGGCTGCTCGCGGCGGCCGGCGTGGACGGACAGCGGCTGCCCCTGGTGGTCACCGCCGACGGCACGCCCCTGGTCGAGCCGGACGCGCCCGAACTGGCCGCCCACGTCGGGCTGGCGACCACGCCGACCGCCGACTTCTACGACCTCGTGGTGATCGGCGGCGGACCGGCCGGCCTCGGCGCGGCCGTGTACGGGGCCTCCGAGGGGCTGCGGACGGTGCTCGTGGAGCGCTCGGCGACCGGCGGACAGGCCGGGCAGAGCTCGCGCATCGAGAACTACCTGGGCTTCCCCGACGGTGTGTCCGGGGCCCAGCTCACCGACCGGGCGCGGCGGCAGGCGAGCAAGTTCGGCGCCGAGATCCTCACCGCGCGCGAGGTGACGGGGCTGGAGGTCAACGGGTCCGCGCGGGTGGTGCGGTTCTCGGACGGCTCGGCGGTGGCCGCGCACAGCGTGATCCTCGCGACCGGCGTGTCCTACCGGCAGCTGGCCGCCCCGGGCTGCGACGACCTGACCGGCTGCGGGGTGTACTACGGGTCCGCGCTCACGGAGGCGTCCTCCTGCCAGGGGCACGACGTGTACATCGTCGGCGGCGCCAACTCCGCCGGGCAGGCGGCGATGTACCTGGCCAGAGGCGCCAAGTCGGTCACGCTGCTGGTGCGCGGGGAGTCGCTCGCGGCGTCGATGTCGTACTACCTGATCCAGCAGATCGAGGAGGCGCCCAACATCTCGGTGCGCCCCGGCACCGTGGTCGAGTCCGCGCACGGGGACGGCCGGCTGGAGCAGCTCACGCTGCGGGACGTGGCGAGCGGGCGGACCGAACTCGTCGACGCGCAGTGGATGTTCGTGTTCATCGGCGCGGCCCCGCTGACCGACTGGCTGGACGGCACGGTGCTGCGCGACGAGCGCGGGTTCATCCTCGCCGGCCCCGACCTCACGCCGGACGGGCGGCCCCCGGCCGCCTGGGAGCTCGACCGGCCGCCGTACCACCTGGAGACCAACATCCCCGGCGTGTTCGTGGCGGGCGACGCGCGCGCGGAGTCCGCCAAGCGCGTCGCGTCCGCCGTCGGAGAGGGAGCCATGGCCGTGATGCTCGTCCACCGCTACCTGGAGCAGTCATGAGCGGGAAGCTGATGCCGTGCAGCCCGGCCGAGATCAGCTCGCTGTTCCTGTTCGAGAAGCTCTCCCCCGAGCAGCTGGGACGGCTGTGCGGCGAAGGCCGGGTGGAGAAGTTCGAGCCCGGCCCGGTGTACACCGAGGGCGACCCGGCGACCTGCTTCTACGTGATGCTCGACGGCACGGTCGTGCTGTACCGCCGGGTCGGCGCGGACGACGTCGAGGTCAGCCGTACGTCCCAGCGCGGGGTGTACGCCGGGGCCATGCAGGCCTACCTGGGCGACCGGGTGCCGCAGGTCTACAACAACTCGATGCGGGTGACCGAGCCGACGCGGTTCTTCGTACTGCCCGCCGAGTCGTTCTCGGCCGTCATGCGGGAGTGGTTCCCGATGGCGGCCCATCTGCTGGAGGGGCTGTTCTTCGGCTCGAAGAACACCCAGCGGGCGATCGGCCAGCGCGAACGGCTGCTGGCGCTGGGCTCGTTGTCGGCCGGCCTCACGCACGAGCTGAACAACCCGGCCGCGGCGGCGGTGCGGGCCACCGCCACGTTGCGCGAGCGGGTGGCGAAGATGCGGCACAAGCTCGCCGTCATCGCGTCCGGCGCGTACCACCCCGAGGCCCTGACGCGGCTGATAGAGATCCAGGAGCGCACGGCCGAACTGGTCGCCAAGGCCCCGGTGCTGAGCCCGCTGGAGGCCTCCGACCGGGAGGACGCCCTCGCCGACTGGCTCGACGACCACGGCATCGAGGAGGGCTGGCGGGTCGCGCCGACGTTCGTGCAGGCCGGGCTCGACGTGGGCTGGCTGGAGCAGGTCGCGGCCGCCGTCGAGCCGGACATCCTGCCCGGCGCGGTCGGATGGCTCAACTACACGGTCGAGACCGAGCTGTTGATGGACGAGATCGGCGACTCCACCAACCGCATCTCCCATCTCGTCGACGCCGCCAAGCAGTACTCGCAGCTCGACCGCGCCCCCTACCGGGTCGTCGACGTGCACGAACTGCTCGACTCCACGCTGCTGATGCTCTCGGGCAAGATCGGCGGGCGCATCGAGGTCGTCAAGGACTACGACCGCACGCTCCCGCAGGTCCCGGCCTACCCGGCCGAGCTGAACCAGGTGTGGACGAACCTCGTCGACAACGCCGTCTTCGCCGTCGACAGCACCGGCGGGGAAGGCACGCTGACGGTGCGGACGGCTCGCGAGGGCGACCGGCTGCTGGTGGAGTTCCGCGACACCGGGCCCGGGATCCCGCCGGACATCCGGGAGCGGATCTTCGACCCGTTCTTCACCACCAAGCCGGTCGGCGAGGGCACCGGTCTGGGCCTGGACATCTCCTGGCGGATCGTCGTCAACAAGCACCACGGCAGCCTGCAGGTGGAGTCCGTTCCAGGCGACACCCGGTTCCAGGTGCTGCTGCCGCTGACCGCCCCCGACCCCGAGAACGCCCAGGACGAGCACGGGCAGCCCGAGAACGCCCAGAACGCCGAGAACGCCGAGAACGCCGAGGAGACGGTATGACCGACGTGGACCCCATCGACCCGAGCGTGCCGCCCAGCGGCGCGGGCTGCGTGGAATGCGACGCGAGCGGCGGCTGGTGGTTCCATCTGCGGCGCTGCACGAGCTGCGGACACATCGGCTGCTGCGACTCCTCCCCCGCCCAGCACGCCACCGCGCATTACAAGGCCACCGGGCATCCGCTGGTGCGCAGCTACGAGCCGGGCGAGGAGTGGTTCTGGGACTACTCCACCGACGAGCTGTACGAGTCCGGGCCGGAGCTCGCCCCTCCGGTGAGCCACCCCGCGGAGCAGCCGACGCCGGGGCCGGCCGGCCGGGTGCCCGCGGACTGGGCCCGCTCGCTGCGTCGCTGAGGCCGGCGCGGGCCGCCGGGCAGGGCTTCCGTTCCTGGTCGTGGGCCGCGCTGTCGGTGGCGCGTGCCAGGATGGGGCCGTGTCGCAGACCGTGTTCGCCACTCCGTTCATCGGCCGGGACGAGGAACTCGCCCGGCTCTCCGGCGTGCTGGAGCGCGCCCGGGAGGGCGAGCCCCGCGCGGTGCTGGTCGCCGGAGACGCGGGCGTGGGCAAGACACGCGTGCTGAACGAGATCGCGGTGCGCGCCGCCCGCACCGGCATGACCGTGCTCACCGGGCACTGCGTGGACCTCGGCGACGTGGGCCTGCCGTATCTGCCGTTCACGGAGATCCTGGGCCTGCTCGCCGCGGACGGGCGGTTCGCCTCCGTCCTCGCCGCGCACCCCGTGGTCGACCGGCTGCTCGGCGCGGGCGCGCAGGCCGCGCCGGACGACGAGGGTCCCCGGGCCCGTTCGGATTCCGGCGGTGGGCGGTTGCGGCTGCTGGAGGGCATGGCGTCGCTGTTCGCCGACCTCTCCGAGGTCACCCCGCTGCTGCTCGTCCTGGAGGACCTGCACTGGGCCGACCCGTCCTCCCGCGACGTGTTGCGCTTCCTGCTCAGCCGGGGGTTCCTGCAGCGGCCCACGGGCAACGGGCCGGGGCACCGGCTGGCCGTCCTGGCCTCCTACCGCACGGACGACCTGCACCGCCGCCACCCGTTCCGGCCGCTGCTGGCCGAGCTGGTGCGGCTGCCGGCGGTGGACCGGCTGGAACTGCGCCCGCTGGCGGACGCCGAGGTGGCCCGTCTGGTGCGCGCTCTGGAGGACCGTCCGCTGCCGGAGGCCACGGTGCGCCGGATCGTGGAGCGCGCGGAGGGCAACGCCTTCTACGCGGAGGAGCTGGTGGCGGCCCGGGACGCGGAGTCCGGCGGCATGCCCAGCGGGCTGGCCGACCTGCTGCTCATCCGGGTCGAGCAACTCCCCGACACCGCCCAGCAGGTGCTGCGCACCGCCGCCGTCGCCGGCCGGCGCGTGGACCACGGCCTGCTGCGGGACGCGGTGGGGCTGCCCGAGGAGGACCTGGAGTCGGCGCTGCGGGAGGCGGTCGGCCGGCAACTGCTGGTCGCGGGCGACGACGGCACGTACGCCTTCCGGCACGCCCTCGCGCGCGAGGCGGTCTACGCCGACCTGCTCCCCGGGGAACGCTCGCGGCTGCACGGCGCGTTCGCCGCGCTGCTGGCCGGTCGCGGCCACCGCGCCGACACCGCCGCGGAACGCGCTCACCACTACCGCGAGAGCCACGACCTGGGCGAGGCGCTCGCCGCCTCCCTGGAGGCCGCCGACCACGCCCGGCGGGTCGGCGCGCCCGCCGAGGAACTGCACCACCTGGAAGCCGTCCTCGACCTGTGGGAGGCGGCGCCGGCCTCGGCCCTACCGTCCGGCGAGGGAAGCGACCGGGTCCCGCTCATGCTGCGCGCCTCGGCGGCGGCCGCCCATGCCGGGGAGGCGCACCGCGCGGTCTCCCTGACCCGGGCCGCGCTCGCGGGCGTGGGCCAGGACGCCGACTCCGAGCTCGCCGCGCGCGTGCGCTACACGCTCGCCGGCACCCTCATGGGCGTCGACAGTCTGACGGCCGCGTTCGCCTACAGCAGCGAGGCGCTGGCGATGATCCCGGCCGAACCGCCGTCGCCGACATGGGTGTGGGCCGCCGCCACCCATGTCCTGGCGGCCCGTCAGGTCGGCGACGTGGCCACCGCGCTGCGGGTGGCCCGGCAGGCGCTGGGCGTGGCCGAGCGGCTCGGGCTGACGGACGCGCGCGCCGACCTGCTGGTGTCGCTGGCCAACCTGGAGGGCGGCGGCCGCCGCTCCCCCGAGGGGCGGGCCCTGCTGAAGGAGGCCCGGGAGCTGGCCCGGCGCGGGGGCAACGCCCCCGTGGAGATGCGCGCCCTGTTCTCCCTGGCGATCGGGGCCTATGAGGCCGGGGAGCCGGCGGAGTGTCTGCCCTGGCTGGCCGAGGGCCTGGACCGGGCCCGCCGGGCGGGTCTGCTGTCCTCGCCGTATCCGCTGGAGATGCGCTATCTGCAGCTCCTGGTGCTCTACACCCTGGGCCGGTGGGACGAGTGCCTGCGCACCGCGGCCGACGACCTGGCGGTCCTCCCGGCGTCGGGCGGCTTCGCGCTCGGCCCCGCGCTGTACGTCGCCCTCGCGCGCGGCGAGCGCAGCGCCGTGGAGCGGGCCCGGGCCCTCGTCGGAGGGCGCCACGACTGGATGGCGGCGCTCGTCGCGGGCATCGTCCTGACCGACGCGGCGGCGCTGAGCGGTGACGCGGAGGCCGCGGTGGCCCGGCTGCGGTCCTCGGTCGAGTCCTTGACGGACGAAGCGGGAAGCCGCCCCGACGTCACCGTGCGGCTCACCGCGCTGGCCCTCACCCCGGTGGCCGACGCGGCCGCCGCGGCACGCCGCGAGGGCGACGAGAGCGCGGCCCGGCGCTGGTCCGCCGTCGCGGCCGAACTGCTGGAGCCGGCCCGGGAGGTGACCCTGCATGGCCAGACGGGCGTGCCGCAGGGCCCCGAGGGGCGGGCCTGGCTGGCCCGCGCGGAGGCCGAGTGCGCCTGGGCCGTCACGGGCCCGGACGCGGCCGCCTGGGAGAAGACGGTGCAGGCCTTCGGCTACGGCGACGCCTACGAACTCGCCCGCTGCCGGCTGCGGTACGCGCAGGCCCTGCTCGCGGCGGACCGGCGTGAGGAGGCGACCTCCGAGGCACGGGCCGCCCGGGAGACGGCCGCACGGCTGGGGGCCACTCCGCTGCTGGAGCGGGCGGACGCCCTGATTTGGAGCGGCCGCCCGGCCGCCGGCCCCTCCACCGCCCGGGACCGTTCGGTCGCGCTGACGGCCCGGGAGCAGGACGTCCTGCGGCTGCTCGCCCTCGGCCGCAGCAACCGGCAGATCGGCGAGGAGCTCTTCATCAGCGGTAAGACGGCCAGCGTCCATGTCTCCAACATCCTCGCCAAGGTGGGCGCCGCGAGCCGTACGGAGGCGGTGGCGATCGCCTACCGCGAGCACCTGATCGAACCGGATCCGGGCCCGGCGGGCTGACCGGATCCGAGCCCGGCGGGCTGGCCGCAACCGGTCGTGGCGGGCTGTCCGCAATCGGTCGTGGCGGCGGCGGCCGGGCCACGGGGCTCGTCGGGACGGGCGGGCGGCCCTGCGCCTGCGGGCCGGCGCTCGGCGAGACCCGCCGGCCGTCGGCGCGGTCCGCGATCTGCGCGCCCGGTCGGCTTCGGCGTACGCGGGGACCTGCGAGGCGGGACGTCAAACGAGTTGACCCGGGGCGTGGCCGCGGGCGAGGGTGCGAGCGGACGAGGCGCGGCCCCTTCCCCTCCTCTTCGCCCGCGCCGGAAGGGTGACTGCGTTGATCGGCATCTCGGACATCGAGGCGGCCGCCGAGCGGATCGCCGGACACGTCGTCCGCACCCCGACCGTGCCGAGCCCCGGCCTGTCGGCGCTGCTCGGCGTGCCGGTGACCGCGAAGCTGGAACTCCTGCAGCGCACCGGCTCGTTCAAGGCGCGTGGCGCGACGGCGAAGCTGCTGTCGTTGAGCGAGGCGGAACGGGCGGCCGGGGTCGTCGCGGTGAGCGGCGGCAACCACGGCATCGCGCTCGCGGTCATGGCCGCCGCGCTGGAGGTGAAGGCCACGGTGGTGATGCCGCGTTCGGCGCCCGCCCGTGCCGTCGAGATCGCGCGGACGGCCGGCGCGTCCGTGCGCTTGACCGACACCATGGACGGCGCGTTCTCGCTGGTGGAGCGGCTGCGGCAGGAGGGCTTCACGCTGGTGCACCCGTTCGACGATCCCCTGGTCGTCGCCGGGCAGGGCACGGTCGGTCTGGAGTTCGCCGCCGACGCGGACGACGTCACGGACGTCCTGGTCAGCGTCGGGGGCGGCGGGCTGATCGCCGGCGTCGCCGCGGCCCTGCGCGCCCGCCGTCCGCAGGTGCGGATCTGGGGCGTGGAGACCGAGGGGGCACAGGCCATGACGGAGGCGCTGACGGCGCGCGGGCCGGTGCCGGTCGCGCTGTCGTCGATCGTCTCCACCCTCAGTGCGCCGAGCGTCTCGCAGTTGACGTACGACCATGTGTCCGCCCTGGTCACCGAGGTGCTGAGCGTTCCCGACCGGGAGGCCGTGCGGGGCTGTCTGGACCTCGCCGAACACGCCAAGCTGTGGACCGAGCCGGCGGCGGGCTGTCTGCTGCCCGCGGCCCGGCAGGTCGTCGAGCGGATGGGGCAGGACGTGCGGCTGGGCCTGGTGGTCTGCGGCGGCAACGCGACGACCACGGACATGACGGTCTGGACGGAGCGGTTCGGGCTGCGCTGAGCCGGCGTCCCTTCGGAGGGATACCGAAAACCCGCCGGGCGTGCCCGCGCGCCCATTCCCTTTTCCTCGCACACGCATACGGTCGAACGCCCGGCTTTCTTGAATGAAAGACAGGAATCGCGCCGGAGTTGCCCTTCGATTGAACGGACCCCCTCACGCAGGGCGTACCACTGGGAAAGGTGAGTACCAGCGGTTCAGCGAGGGATGGCCATGGTCAAGACGCACGTCTCCACGCACGAGTTGGTCGCCGGGAGGTACCGGCTGCTCGACGTCGTCCACCGGGAGACGAACCGCGTCAGCTGGTACGGCGAGTACGTCGAGGAGACCGGTGCGGTCCGGCCCTGCCTGGTCACCCGGATCGGACTGCCCCCCGACCAGGGCGAGGAGAAGGCGCGCCAGGCCGCCGACCGGGTGCTGGGCATGTCCGAGACGATGGCGCGGCTGTGTCCGGGCCGCATCGCCACGGTGATCGACGCCGTGGAGGAGACGGGCTCCCTGTGGACCGTCACCGAGTGGATCGACGGCCTGCCGCTCGGCCAGCTCATGGCGCAGAAGGGCGCGTTCAGCCCGGCCCGGGCGGCGGCGATCGGGCTGCAGCTGCTGGACGTCCTGGAGGCCGCGCACGGTGAGGGCATCACCCACGGCGAACTGAGCCCCGGACAGGTGTTCCTGCGCAGCCAGGGCCCCCTCGTCCTCACCGGCTTCGGGCTGGCGGGGGCGACGCTCGCCCCGCGGGTGGCCGCGCCGTCGTACGCCTCCCCCGAGCAGGCGCGCGACGAGCGCATCGGCCCGGCGGCCGACCTGTGGGCGCTGGGCGCGATCCTCTACACGATGGTCGAGGGACGGCCGCCGTACCGGGACCGGGACCGGCCCGAGAGCACGCTGAAGGGCGTGGACCGGCTGCCCCTGCGCGCTCCCCTGCGGGCGGGCCCCCTCAACCCGACCGTGCAGGGGCTGCTGCGCAAGGACTCCCGGGAGCGGCTGACCCGCACGGTCGTACGCCAGTCCCTCACCCGGGTGCTGGACGACGACCCGCACACCGGCCTGCCCACGCCGCGGCTGCGGCGCGTCTGCGCCGCGGTCCGGCACGTCGGCCCGCAGTGGAGCGGCCGGGCCATGGCGGCCGGGACCGCGCTGGCCGTCGTCACGGTGGCGTTCGCCGCCCTCGTCGTGACCCACCAGCTGCCCGACGCCGACGACACCTCGGCGGGAGGGACGCGGGCCCGGCCGTCCACGTCCGCCCCGGCGCCCGACGAGGACGCCGACAGAGGCTCCACCACGCCCGCGCCCGCGCCCACCCCGCCGCCGACGGCCGCGAGCCCAGCCGCGCCGGCCCGCCCGTCCGTGAGCGCCTCGCCGGACGCTTCGCCCTCCGCCACCGCGACCGCGCTCCCGCAGGGCTTCCGGGTCTACCGGGCGCCCGAGGGCTTCTCGGTCGCCCTGCCCGCGGGGTGGAAGCGGCTGGACACCGCACGCGGCGCCGACCACGCGTACCGCGTCACCTTCGGCGCGCCCGGCGATGCGCGCACTCTCGCGGTGACTTACAGCGAGAGAGCCGGAGACGACCCGGTCGCCGTCTGGCGGGACGACGTCGAGCCGAACCTGAGGAAGGACGACGGTTTCCGGCGGATCGGCGCGATCCGCGCGACGACGTACCTGGGGTACAAGGCCGCCGACATGGAGTGGGTCGTCGACGTCGACGGCGGTCAGGAACGGACGTTCGGCCGCGGTTTCCTGCTCGGCGGGCACCGCAGCTTCTCGCTGCGGTGGACGACGCCCGCCGAGGACTGGGACACCAAGGCCGACCGGCAGGCCCTCGACACGTTCCTGAAGACCTTCCGGCCCGGCTCAGCCGCCTGACCGGGACGTACGGTCCGGTGCGCGCATCGAGCGCAGCGGACCGCGGTGCAGGGGCGTCGTGTCCCAGCGGGCGGTGAACGTCCGCGTGGCGAGGGAGCAGGTCACCCGCAGTCGGTGCGGGGTCTCCAGGAAGACGACGTGCGCGGTGAGCGTGTCGGCGTCGGTCCACCCGCCGCAGACCGCGGTGGGCAGCGGTTCGTCGCTCACCCGCCAGCCGCCGGTGGTGGGCAGCTCCAGCCTGAGGTCGCCGTCCTTCTCCGCGAGGCCCAGCGACCACCCGTCGCCGCCTCCCCCGGCGACCGTGACGCCGGTCAGTCCCGGCTGGTCGGCGCAGACACCGCCGTCGGGGGCGAACGCGGCTCCCGCCCAGCGGCCGGCCTCCTGCGGCGGCGCGGGCTCGCCGGCGGCCGGGGGCAGCGCGAGCCGCACCAGACGCCGGGCGAGAGCCGCGTCGGCCTCCTCGCGGCCGGTCAGCGGACCGGGCCGGAACGCGGGCAGCAGATGCTCCCAGACGAGGGTGAGCAACGCCTGCATGTCGCCGGTGGCGGCGGTGGTCGCGATCACGGCGTCGTGCTCCGGCAGGATCAGGCAGAACTGCCCGTAGGCCCCGTCGCCGCGGTAGCCGTGCCGCGAGCGCCAGAACTGGAAGCCGTAGCCGCGGTCCCAGTCCTGCCGGTCCGCACCGGCCGGGGCCCCGGGACGGGTCGGCACGTGTTCGCGGGTGGCCTCGGCGACCCACTCCCGGGACAGCAGCCGTTCCCCCTGCCATGTGCCCTCGTCCAGATAGAGCTGTCCCAGCCGGGCGACGGCGTCGGTCGTGCCGTGCAGTCCGCTGAAGCCGAGCTCACGGCCGGACCGGTCGGTCAGCCAGGCGACGTCGCCGACGCCGAGCGGATCCAGCAGACGCGGCCGCAGATACGCGGTGAGCGAGCGGCCGGTCACGCGCTGCACGATCGCGGCGAGCGTATAGGTGGCGGGCTGGTTGTAGGCGAAGACGCTTCCCGGTTCACGGTCGGGCGGCAGCAGCAGAAAGCCCCGGACGAGGTCGTCGCGGTCGAGGGCGTGGGCCCGGTCGTAGGTCTCCTCCTCGTGGCCGCTCGCCATGGACGCCACATGGCGCACCAGCACGGCCCGGCTGCGCGGGTCGGTGATCTCCGCGTCGAGCTCCGGGAAGTACGACACGACCGGGTCGTCGAGTCCGATCAGCCCCTCCGCGAGGGCGAAGCCGGCGGCCGTCGCCGTGAAGCTCTTGCTGAGCGAGTACAGCAGGTGGAGCCGGTCGGAGGTGTACGGCTCCCACCAGCCGGAGGCGACGACCCGGCCGTGCCGCAGGATCATCAGGCTGTGCGGTTCCACGAGCTCGGCCGACTCGACGGCGTCGAGGAACGCGAGGACGCCGAGGGAGTCGACGCCCTCCGCGGACGGGGTGCTCGACGGCAGGGCGGACGAGGTGCCGGAAGGCGGGGGGTGGTCGCTCATGCCCGCATCCTGCCCCGCCCGCGCCCGGCGATCGACGGGTTTTCCGGCCGCGGACGACCCGTTTCCCCTGCCGTCGGCCGGGGACTCGGACCTCATGGTACGAATCGGATACACGATGATGACCGAGCAGGCCGGCCCTCGGGACCTGGTCGACCACGTGGTGCGGGCCGAGGAGGCGGGATTCGACTTCTCGGTGACGTCGGACCACTACTTCCCGTGGCTGCGCTCGCAGGGGCACTCGCCGTACGCGTGGAGCGTGCTCGGGGCCGCCGCCCAGGCCACGTCACGCATCCCGCTCATGACGTACGTGACCTGTCCGACCTTCCGCTACCACCCCGCGGTGGTGGCGCAGAAGGCCGCGACGATGCAACTGCTGTCCGAGGGGCGCTTCCGGCTGGGGCTGGGCTCCGGGGAGAACCTCAACGAGCACGTGATCGGCGGCGGTTGGCCCTCGGTGGACGTACGGCACGAGATGCTGGAGGAGGCCGTCGGGATCATCCGCGCCCTGTTCGAGGGCGGGCACGTCACGCGGCACGGGACCCATTTCGACGTGGACTCGGCGCGGCTGTGGGACCTTCCCGACGAGCCGCCGCCCATCGGGATCGCCGTCTCGGGCGAGCGTTCGTGCGCGCTCGCCGGCCGGCTGGCCGACCTGGTGATCGCCACCGAGCCGAAGCCGGGTCTGCTGGAGTCCTTCGACCGGCACGGCGGCGCGGGCAAGCCGCGCGTGGGTCAGCTCCCGGTCTGCCACGACTCCGACCGGGCGGCCGCGGTGAAACGGGCGCACGCCCAGTTCCGCTGGTTCGGCAGCGGCTGGAAGGTGAACTCCGAACTGCCCCACCCCGACTCCTTCGACGCGGCGACCCAGTTCGTCACTCCCGACGACGTCGCCTCCTCGATCCCCTGCGGCGACGATCCGGACGACTTCGTCGAGGCCGTACGCCCCTACGCCGAGGCCGGGTTCACGGAGATCGCCCTGGTGCAGATCGGCGGCGACTCGCAGCCGGCGTATCTGGACTGGTCGGAGAAGACCCTGCTGCCCGCCCTGCGCGAGGCCTTCGGCTGAGGGGACCGCGGGCCGGCCGGACGGCAGGCGGGTCGGGCAAAGCGTCGCCAATGGGCCCATATAGGCTGCGGATCGGCACTCTCGCAGTGCCGATCCTATGTCCAGCAGCCCGCAGAGGAGAGTCATCCGTGACCTTGGCGACCGACCTGTCCGAGACGTCCGTCGAGACGCCTGCCGAGATGTCCGTCGAGCCGCCCGCCGGGACGCTCCCCGCGACGGGCCCCGCGCCGCTGTCGGACCTCGTGGCGCGCGACGCCCGCGAGTTCGGCGTCTACGCGCGGACCGGCGGGTGGGCCTTCGGCCTGATGGTGGCGCGCAGCGTCCGGCCCGGCGGGCAGAGCGCGGACGAGACGCCGAAGGTGTCGGCGAAGGAGTTCGCGGAGCTGGCCGGCTGCTCCCCCGAGCGCGTCATGCGCTACTACAAGGCGTGGGACCGGGCCGCCGACGACGGTCTGGTCCCGCACTTCGAGGAGCTCGCGCCGGGCCAGGAGGTGGAGCTGCCGGACGCCGAGGTGTGGCTGACCTACTACGTCTCGCGTTCCAGCGCCGCCTCCGAACGCGGGACCGCGATCGCGGAGGCCGCCGAGGCCGAGGGCATCCGCCCCACGAAGGCGCTGGAGGTCGCGGAGAATCCCACCGCCCTGCGCGCCGCGATCCTCGCCGACCCCTCGACCGCCCGCGCGGCCCGCGCCGCCCTCCTGGACCGCATCAAGGAGGACCCGGACCTGCAGACCGAGCTGGCGCGGGACGTGGTGCGCACCGACGACCTGAAGAAGGCGGTGGCCTCCGAGAGCCGCTCGGCCGACCGGATCGGGTATGTGCGTCAGATCGCCGAGTCCGGCCTGATCAAGACGCCCGCGGGCCAGACCGTGGACGCGCCCGTCGAGCTGCGCCAGGAAGCCGAGCGCCATCTGTCGCTGCTCGACGAGCTCGACGACGACGAGGACTCCGGGGAGTGGGCGAGCGAGGCCTACGACACCATGAAGTCCCTGGTCGTGGAGACGGTCGAGGCCGACCCCGAACTGCGCGTGCAGGAACGGCGCACGAAGTTCTACAGCAGCCTGCAGCGGGCGACCAGGGTCTTCGAGGAGCTGACCTTCGACGACGTCGACACGCAGGAGTTCTACGAGGACGACATGGTGCAGCAGCTGGAAGAGCTCCAGCAGGCGATCGGCACCTGCATCGCCGCGCTGCGCGGGGCCCGCGGCGCAGGGCCCGAAGCCGGGTGAACCCGGCTGGGCCGGACCGTCGGACCGGTCCGGCTCAGTCCGTCGTGTAGCGGCGCCGGGTCCACAGGGGCAGCACGAACCAGCACAGTGCGTACCACGAGACCACACCCGCGACCAGCCAGGGCACGAAGGCGTCATGGGTGGCCACGCGCAGGATCAGCAGCAGCGAGGAGGTCATGGTGGCGAGCAGCAGGATCAGACCGACGAAGGTCAGCCTGGACGCCACCTGCACCGTCTGCGGCTTCACCCGCCGGCCGGAGACCAGTCGGTGCAGGGACACCGGTCCGATGAGGGCTCCGGTCGCGCACGCCCCGAGGACCACGGTCACGATGTAGATGACCTTGTCGGCGTCCTGCAGGCCCGCGTAGCGCGGGGTGAACACGACGGTCAGCAGAAAGCCGAAGAGGATCTGCACACCCGTCTGGGCGACGCGGATCTCCTGGAGGAGCTCCACCCACATCCGGTCGGCTCTCTCCTCCTCGGTCTCGTTGCGCCCCGTGCTCCGCGCGGCGTTCGTCGCCGTGTCCGTCACCTGTACCGTCCTCCCGGTTCCGAGTGGTCCCGTCGACCTCCTCTTCATCGCGAGTACCCCGTGAGCGGCGGTTTTCGCCGCTCACCGCCGGGTTCGTCTACCAGCGTCCCTCGACCTGGTCCTTGATGCGCCGCTCGTAGAGGTCGCGGACGGCCGCGAGGGTCTGCTCGGAGAGTGCGGGGAGCTTGGCCGCGGCCGCGTTGGCGCGGGCCTGCTCGGGTGAGCGGGCGCCCGGGATCACCGTGGTCACGCCGGGCTGCTGGATGATCCAGCGCAGCGCGAGCTGGGCCGGGGTGTACCCCTCGGGGGCCAGGGCCGCGAACTCGACGGCGGCCTCGACGCCGGTGGTGTAGTCGACGCCGGAGAAGGTCTCCCCCTGGTCGAAGGCCTCGCCGTGCCGGTTGTAGGCGCGGTGGTCGTTCTCCGGGAAGACGGTGTCCGCCGTGTACTTGCCCGAGAGCAGACCGGAGGCGAGCGGGACGCGGGCGATGACGCCGACGCCGGCCGCGCGGGCCGCCGGGAGCACCTCGTACAGGGGCTTCAGGCGGAAGGGGTTGAGGATGATCTGCACGCTCGCCACGCCGGGCCGGGCGATCGCGGTGAGGGCCTCGGCGCAGGTCTCCACGCTGACGCCGTAGTGCGCGATGCGCTCCTCCTCGACCAGCGTGTCGAGGGCGTCGAACACCTCGTCGGTCGAGTAGACGGGGGTCGGCGGGCAGTGCAGCTGGACCAGGTCGATCCGGTCGACGCCGAGGTTGCGGCGGGAACGGTCGTTCCACGCGCGGAAGTTGTCGAGCACGTAGTTCCCGGGAATCTGCTCCACCCGGCGGCCCATCTTGGTGGCGACCAGCACGTGCAGGTCCGGCCGGCCGCTCAGGAAGGCGGCGATGGTCTGCTCGCTGCGTCCGTCGCCGTAGACGTCGGCGGTGTCGAAGAAGGTGACTCCCGACTCGGCCGCCGCCTCCAGAACCGTCAGCGCCTCCTTGTCGTCGACGTCTCCCCAGTCGGCGCCCAGCTGCCAGGTGCCGAGACCGACGACGGATGCGTGCTGACCAGACCTACCGAATTCGCGCTCGTCCATGGCGACAGTCTGTCACCCGGTGCGACACGGCGCGGCCCCGGTCGCCTCCGGCGCGCGCCCCCGCGGCGGATCACTCCCCGGCCGGTCCGGGCGGGAGCTCGGGGACCCGGCCGTCGAGGTGCGCCTGCACCGTGGGCCCGTACCGGTCGACGACGTCCTCGACCGGCATCGCCCGCAGGGCGGCGCCTCGCGCGATGCCGAACATCACGCCGAGGCCGAGCAGCGCGGCGACCGCGAGTTCCGCGCGCACGCCCGCGTCGGGACCGGTCAGCCGGGCGGCGAGCTTCCCGGTGACCTGGGCGCGGAAGTTGGCGCGCAGGACGTCGCCGTGCTCGCCGTGCAGGGGCGCGAAGACGATGCGCAGCACCGGGTCGGCGCCGCGCTCGCGTTGGCTGACCAGCACGTGCCGGACCATGTGCCGCCCCAGTTCGGCCGGCGGGGCGTCGAGCAGGGCGTCGGCGTCCTCCTCGAAGGACATCACGTGGGCGAAGAGGGCGTCCTTGTTGCCGAAGTACTTCACCACCAGCGGCGCGCTGACCCCGGCGCGCTCCGCGACCGCCTTGAGGGTGATGTCGGCGTGCGCCTGGCGGGCGAGGAGGTGGCGGGCGGCGCGCAGGATGGCCGCCTTGGTGGCTTCGGCGTCGCGCCGTGCGGGGGGCCGGCGGCCGCTGGCGGCGGGGGCGTCGGGTGCGGTGCTCACGGCACTCATGCTCCCTCCATCGCGCCGTCGCTCACCGGCCGGGTGCGGCCGCGAGCGCGCGGCGTGTCGTCCGGGGCGGAGTCGCCGGGGATGGTGAGCGCCACCGCGCAGGCGGCCAGCGCCACCGCGCCCGCCACCGCGAAGGCCACCAGGTAGCCGTGCAGGGTCGGCACCACCCGTCCGCCGACGAGGCCCGTGTGGTGCACGAGCACGGCGGCGACGGCCGCGCTGGAGACGGCCTGGCCGATGGTGCGCATCAGGACGTTGACGCCGTTCGCCGAGGCGGTCTGCCCGGGCGGGACGGCGCGCAGTATGAGCGCGGGCAGCGCCGAGTAGGCGAGGGTCGTGCCGGTCGACACGACCGTCGCCCCCACCATGATCATCCACAGTTCGCGGCTGTCGGCGACGCGCACCGCGTATCCCGAGGCGATGACGGCGGCGCCCAGGGCGAGAGTGACGCGCGGGCCGCGCGCCTGGGAGATGCGGGCCGAGACCGGCGAGAACAGCAGCATCGTGACGCCCCCGGGCAGCAGGCACAGACCGGTCTGGACGATGGACAGCCCGAGTCCGTAGCCGCTCGCCTTCGGGGCCTGGACCAGCTGGGCGGTGACCAGCGAGTTGGCGTAGAAGGCGAAGCCGGTCAGGAGCGCGGCCACGTGGGAGAGCCCGACGCTGGGCCGTGACACCAGGCGCAGGTCGACCAGCGGCCGTTCGGCGCGCAGCTGCTGCCGGCGCCACAGGGCGAGGACGACGGCCGCGCCCACGAACAGGCCGACGACACGAGGGCTCGCCCAGCCCCACTGGCCACCCTGGGACACGGCCAGGAGCAGGCAGACCAGCCCGGCGGCCAGTCCCAGCGCGCCGGTGACGTCGAACCGGCCGGGCTCGCGGACGGGCGACTCCGGCACCGCCCACCGGATCAGCGCGACGCCGGTCGCGCCCAGCGCGGCGGTGACCCAGAACATCACGTGCCAGTTCGCGTACTGCACGACCACGGCCGCCGCGGGCAGCCCCAGCGCGGCCCCGATGCCGACGGTGGAGCTCATCAGCGCCACGGCGGATCCCCGTCGCTGCGGGGGCAGTTCGTCGCGCAGGATGCTGATGGACAGCGGGACGACGGAGGACGCGGCGCCTTGCAGGGCGCGCGCCGCGATCAGGACGCCGATGTCGGAGGTGAGGGCGCAGATAACCGAACCGGCGGCCATCAGGGCGAACGACAGGAGCAGCACCCGTCGCTTGCCGTACATGTCGCCGGCGCGACCGAGGACCGGGGTGAGGACCGCGCCGGACAGCAGCGAGGCGGTCACCATCCAGGAGACCGCGCCCGCAGAGGCGCCGGTGAGCCGGGGCAGGTCGGGCAGCAGCGGGACGACGACGGTCTGCATGACCGCCATGAGGATGCCGCAGTACGCCAGCACCGGGATGGTCAGCCGGGCCCGCAGACCGGAGCGCTCACCGGTCGGAGCGGATATCGGAGCGGGCGACGCCATGGACACTCCAGCGGCCGGTGCGACACGAACGGAGGTGAATGGAAATTCACCGTAACAGTGAATTGCCATTCACCCAAGGCCGGTCCACCTGATCCGGAGGGCCCGTCCGGTCACTCGCGGGCGCTCAGCGCGCGGGCGTGCGCTCCCCGCGCCAGCTTCGGCCCCAGCCAGCGCTTGAACCGGCGCAGGACCTCCAGCCGCCCGGCCGCCCGGTCGAGCCGGTAGTACAGCTGGGGCGGCACATAGGGCAGCAGGGGCGAGTGGCGCTGACCGAGGAGCGCGAACATCTGCTCCGGGGGGAGATGGATGTAGCGGGTCAGGTTCTCGTACCACTGCGCGCTGTAGCGGGCGGCGCTCTGCAGGGAGAGCAGCGCGGAGCGGCGCTCGCGTTCGTAGCGGGCGAGCGCCTGCGGCAGGTCGGTGCTCTCGCGCAGCGCCTCGGCCAGGGCGATGGCGTCCTCCAGGGCGAGGGTGGTGCCGGCGCCGATCGAGTAGTGCGTGGTGTGGGCGGCGTCGCCGAGCAGGACGAGCCGGTCCCGGTGCCAGGTGCGGTTGGTGAGGGTGCGGAAGGTGAGCCACGGGGAGCCGCCGTCGGAGGCGGCGCGGCCGATGAGGGGACGGCCGTCGAGGATGTGCGCGAAGAGCTTCTCCAGAGCGGCGAGGCTGTCGGCCTCGCTCGCCCGGTCGAGGCCGAGGCCGGCCAGGGTCTCGGGCGCGCACTCGATGACGCAGGTGCTCTGTTCGGAGCTGAAGGGATAGCCGTAGCACCAGATCCAGCCGTGCTCGGTCTCCACGAAGGCGAACGTGAAGGAGTCGAAGACCTTGGTGGTGCCGAGCCAGACATAGCGGTTGCGGCCCGGTGTGAGGGCGGCGCCGAACTCCTCCGCGTGACGGGAGCGAAGGGCGCTGTGCACGCCGTCGCCGGCCACGACCAGATCGGCGTCCGGCAGGTCGTCGGCCGATACCTCGCTCTCGAACTCCAGGCGCACGCCGAGGGCGCGGGCGCGCGCGGCGAGGAGTTCGAGCAGTTTGTGCCGGCCGATGCCGTGCCCCTCGTCCCCCGGCTGACGGGTGGCCAGGTCCCCCACGTGGGCGACACCCTCGTTCCAGCGGACGGAGTGCTCCTCGATCGCCTCCGCCGACTCGGGGTCGCAGGCGCGGAGCTTGTCGAGCAGCCCCTGCCAGTAGGTGACGCCCCAGCCGTAGGTCGAGCCCTCCGGGTTGCGTTCGTGGACGGTGACGTCGTGGGACGGGTCCTGCCGCTTGAGCAGGATCGAGAGATACAGGCCGGCGGGCCCGCCGCCGACACAGGCGACCTTCACGCACACCCCCAGGGGTTACCGGTCGTGGTTGATTGACGACGCAGGGTAGCAGGAAGGGCGCGGGCCGCCGGCCGCCCCTCGTGCCCGATCGCGCCACTTTTCGCACGTGAGCCACACCACCGGCGGAGCGCGGGCGCGCGAAAGTCCACCGAAAGCGGGGTCCCGGCACAAAGGAATTGCCCCTTCCGCTCCGCCGGAGGCCATTCCGCGACAAGATCATCTTCGTTCAACGCTGTACGACTTGTAATTGATTGTCCGGATCGCGGCCAACCGGTCGGGAGCGATTTCTCCCCCTCTCCACGCCGCCGATAGGCATGCGGAGTCGTCAACCGAACGCACTCCAGGAGGTCCCGCATGCCGGAACTCAGCCGTCGTCGCGCACTCACCGCGGCGGCCGTCGTCGCCGGTGCCCCGTTCGCCGCCGCCACCGCCGCCCGGGCCGCCGAGCCGCACCACGACGCCCACGGCGGCTCCCACGACTCCCCCGAGTCCTTCGACGAGGTCTACCGGGGCCGCCGCATACAGGGCCGGCCCGCCACCGGGAGCGGCCACCACCACGGCGGCGGCTACGCCGTGTACGTCGACGGGGTGGAGCTGCACGTGATGCGCAACGCCGACGGCTCCTGGATCAGCGTGGTCAGTCACTACGCCCCGGTGTCCACGCCGAGGGCCGCGGCCCGCGCCGCGGTCGACGAGCTGCAGGGCGCCCGGCTCGAACCCTTCCCCGCCGGCTGACCGGCCGCCGTCCGCCCTCCTCTCCCGCACCCTTGGAGCACCGCACATGACCGTCCGCAAGAACCAGGCGTCCCTGACCTCCGACGAGAAGCGGCGGTTCGTCGCCGCCGTCCTCGAACTCAAGCGCAACGGCCGCTACGACGCCTTCGTCACCACTCACAACGCCTTCATCCTCGGCGACACCGACAACGGGGAGCGCACCGGCCACCGTTCGCCGTCGTTCCTGCCCTGGCACCGCAGATTCCTCCTGGAGTTCGAGCGGGCGCTGCAGTCCGTGGACGCGTCGGTGTCGCTGCCGTACTGGGACTGGTCCGCCGACCGTTCGCCCCGCTCGTCGCTGTGGGCGCCCGACTTCCTGGGCGGCAGCGGGCGCAGCCGGGACGGCCAGGTGATGGACGGCCCGTTCGCCGCCTCGGCGGGCGCCTGGCCGATCAACGTGCGGGTGGACGGGCGCACCTATCTGCGGCGCGCGTTGGGGGCGGGCGTGCGCGAGCTGCCGACCCGGTCCGAGGTGGACTCGGTCCTGGCGATGGCGACGTACGACATGGCGCCCTGGAACAGCGCCTCCGACGGCTTCCGCAACCATCTCGAGGGCTGGCGCGGGGTCAATCTGCACAACCGGGTCCATGTGTGGGTCGGCGGCCAGATGGGGACCGGGGTCTCCCCCAACGACCCGGTGTTCTGGCTGCACCACGCCTACATAGACAAGCTGTGGGCCCAGTGGCAGCGCCGGCACCCGGGGTCCGCCTACCTCCCCGGCGGCGGGACGCCGGACGTCGTCGATCTGCACGAGACGATGAAGCCCTGGAACGACACCGCCCCGGCGGACCTTCTCGATCACACGGCGTACTACACCTTCGACGCCCTCGACGCGGACCGTCCCGCTCGCGCCGTCGCCGGCTGATCGCCGCCGCCCGGTTTGCGGCACGGGTCACGGGTACCCGCACCGACGTCACCGACCATACGAACCACGACAACGCAGGAGGAGACGACCGTGTCGCAGGTCGAGGAATCCATCGAGGTCGGCGTGCCCGTGCACACCGCCTACAACCAGTGGACGCAGTTCGAGACGTTCCCGAAGTTCATGAGCGGGGTGGAACGCGTCGAACAGCGGTCCGACACGCTCACGCACTGGGTGACCAGTGTCGACGGCGTGCACCGGGAGTTCGACGCGGAGATCACGGAACAGATCCCCGACGAACGGGTCGCCTGGACCACCGTCTCCGGCGAGGCCCGGCAGGCCGGGGTGGTGACCTTCCACCGGCTCGACGACGGACACACCAAGGTGATGCTCCAGATGGAGTTCCAGCCGGAGGGCGTCGCCGAGAAGGTCGGCGACAAGCTGGGCTTGGTGAAGCGTCGCGCCAAGGGCGATCTGGAGCGCTTCAAGGAGTTCATCGAGGACCGCGGCCTGGAGACCGGAGGGTGGCGCGGCGCGGTGCTGTGACGGCCGCGCCCTCGCTCAACCCGCGTCCGCCGTACGGCACTCCGGGTGCCCCCAGCCCTGCGCGTTCTTGGCGATCTCCTCGCCCGCCGCGTAGGGGCGGCCGCACGGACAGCGGCCGGGGAACTTGGCCTTGATCGTGCGGGAGGACGAACCGCCGCTCCGCCGGGACGACTTGTTCCCGGCGGGGCGGCCGTTCTTCTGTCCGGACGCCGTCTTCGGGGTGTCCGGCGAGGCCGGCGGCTCGGGGGACCCCTGAGCGCTGCCGGCCGGCTGCTGGACGATCGCCGCCTGGCTGGCGGCGCGGTCGGCGAAGTCGTTGAGCGGGTCGCCGTCGACCTGGTGGGCGGGCACGTAGCGGAAGTCGACCGAGCGGCCCTCGAGCAGCTCGTCGATGCGCACGACCAGTTCCTGGTTGGCCACCGGCTTCCCCGCGGAGGTCTTCCAGCCGTTGCGCTTCCAGCCGGGCAGCCAGGTGGTGACGGCCTTCATGGCGTACTGCGAGTCCATGCGGACCTCAAGCGGAACGGCCGGGTCGGTCGCAGCCAACAGGCGTTCCAACGCGGTCAGTTCGGCGACGTTGTTGGTGGCTCTGCCGAGCGGCCCCGCCTCCCAGCGGGTCGGCGCCTCCGCGTCGTCCGCGACCACCCACGCCCAGGCCGCCGGACCCGGGTTCCCTTTCGAGGCCCCGTCGCACGCGGCCACCACTCGTTCACGCATGCGCACGATCATGCCATGGGGCCCCGGGTCCTCGACCTTCTAGGGCACCTCGTCGGCTTGGGGCATCTCGCCCGCGGTGGTCGTCAAGTCGATCACGGAGAAGCTCGCGCCCTGCGGGTCGCTGAGCGCCGCGAACCGGCCGAACGGCGTGTCCATCGGACCGAAGCGCAGCACGCCGCCGTGCCGGGTAGCCCTGGCCACCGCCTCGTCGCAGTCCTCGACCGTGAAGTAGACGTTGACGTACGACGGCACCTCGGGCGGGAACTCCTCCCCCATCCGCATCCGGCCGAGCACGGTCTGGCCGCCGACGTCGAACATCCGGAAGTCGACGGCGTCGTCCCGCATCTGCTTGGCCTTGTACGGGAAGACGGCCGGGAGGAACGCGTCCGTCTTCTCGGGTTCGCGGGTGAAGACCTCGGCCCAGCAGAACGCGCCGGGCTGCTCGGGTGGGGCCTCGAAGCCCTCGTGGACGCCCGCCTGCCACACCCCGAACACGGCGCCGCCGGGTTCGCGTCCCAGGCACATGGTGCCGAAATCCCCGACCTGCATCGGCTCCATCAGCACCTCGCCGCCGTGCTCACGGATCCTGGCGGCGGTCGCGGCGGCGTCCGGGGAGGCCAAGTACAGGCACCACTGGGACTGTCCCTCCTGACCGGGCATCGGCGGGACGACGGCGGCCACCGCCTTGCCGTCGACGTAGGCCTGGGTGTAGTTCCCGTACTCCGACGTCGCCTCGCCGAAGGTCCAGCCGAGGACGTCGCCGTAGAACCTCTTGGCGCCCTCCACGTCGCTGAACATCGCGTCGGCCCAGCACGGGGCTCCCTCTGGTCGTACGGCCATCACGACGGCCCTCCTGATGAGATGGGTTTTGTCCGGTTCCTCACGCTAGCCACCCGCCCCTCGGCCCGCGCGCCGAGCACGCGGGCCGCCAGGAGCGACCGGGCGTGCGACCCGGCGTGCGACCCGGACCGGACCGGTCGGCCGCGCCGCGAAATCCGTTGGACGGCGGGGCAGTCGGCCTCGTCCAATGGGGCGCATGTGTGCCGCTGTGAAGATGCGTCCGGACGAGGTCGACCTCGACGCCCCGCTGGTGAGCGGGCTCGTCGCCGCCCAGTTCCCGCGGTGGGCCGGGCTGCCCGTGCGGCGGCTGCCCTCCTCCGGCACGGAGAACGCGATGTTCCGGCTGGGCGACGACAAGGTGGTGCGACTGCCCCGGCACCCCGGCGCGGTCGAGAGCGTGGGGCACGAGGCGCGCTGGCTGGCCCGGCTCGGGCCCGCGCTGCCGGTGGCGGCGCCGGTGCCGCTGGCGCAGGGCAGGCCGGGAGAGGGGTTCGCCTGGCCGTGGTCGGTCTACGGCTGGCTGGACGGCCGCAACCCCGTCGCGGGCGCCGTGGAGCGGCCGCTGTCGCTGGCGGCGGAGCTGGCGGCGTTCGTCACCGCCCTGCGCGGGATCGACCCGCGTGGCGGCCCGCGGAACCACCGCGGCGTTCCGCTGGCCGAGCGCGACGCCCCCACCCGCGACGCCCTCGCCCGCCTCACCGGGCGGATCGACACCGACGCGGTCACCGCCCTGTGGGAGGAGGCGCTGCGGGCGCCGGGCCGCACGGCGCCGCCCGTATGGGCCCACGGGGACATCTCGCCCGGGAACGTGCTGGTCCAGGACGGGCGACTGGCAGCGGTGATCGACTTCGGCTGCGTCGGGGTCGGCGACCCGGCCGTCGATCTGATCGTCGCCTGGAATCTGCTCCCCGCCTCGGCGCGCGGCGCCTTCCGCGACGCCGTGGGCGCGGACGACGCCGAGTGGGCGCGCGGCCGGGGCTGGGCCCTGTCGATCTCGCTGATCCAGCTGCCGTACTACTGGGAGACCAATCCGCCGCTGGCGGAGAACTCCCGGCATGTGATCGGAGAGATCCTGGCCGAAGCCCGGTCGGCCGGCCCGCCCCCGGCGTCCGGCGCCTACTCGCCCTCGTAGGCCCTGCGCAGGGCGGCGAGATCGAGCTTGCCCATGGCGTACATGGCCCGGGTGGTGCGCGCGGCCTTCTCGGGGTCGGGGTCGCTGATCATCTCGATCACCCCGTCCGGGATGACCTGCCAGGACAGCCCGTACCTGTCCTTCAGCCAGCCGCACGGGCCGGGCTCGCCGCCGTTCTCGGTGAGCTTGGCCCAGTAGTGGTCGACCTCCTCCTGGTCCGCGCAGTGGATCTGGAAGGAGATCGCCTCGCTGAAGGTGAACTGCGGGCCGCCGTTGATCCCGACGAACCTCTGTCCGTTGGCCGTGAACTCGACGGCCAGCACGGAGCCCGCCGGACCGGGACCGGCCTCGTTGTAGCGGCCGATGCTCCCGATCGCGGAGTTCTTGAAGATCGAGACGTAGTAGTGGGCGGCTTCCTCGGCCTGGCCGTCGAACCAGAGACACGTGGTGAATCCGTCGGTGGTCATCGCAAACCTCCTGGGCGTGGGACGCGGTCTTCAGTGTCGACTCCCGCGGGCTCCGGAACTCATCGGCCGGACCGCCGGACGTGCGCGGCCCGCCGGACCCGAGCCCGGACGTTCCGGCGGGCCGCGCACGACACCCCGGAGCCCTCTGCCCCTGGCGAATCTGCCGCGGGCAGAGAAACGGCGTCCGGGCGCGGAGCCCGGTCAACAGTGGAGTCGACGGCATCCGCGCCACGACGAGGAGAACCGATGACTCCACACACCACGTTCGCCCCCCGGGCCGAGGAGGGCGACACGGCGCCCACCCGGTTCGACGACCAGCTCGCCGCGCAGCTGCTCGGCCGGCGCATCGTCCTGCTCGGCACCCAGGTCGACGAGGTCTCCGCGAACCGGATCTGCTCCCAGCTGCTGATCCTGTCGGCGGAGGACCCGCGCACCGACATCAGCCTGTACATCAACAGCCCGGGCGGATCGGTGCACGCGGGCCTGGCGATCTACGACACGATGCAGCTGATCCCCAACGACGTCTCGACGCTCGCCATGGGCTTCGCGGCCAGCATGGGCCAGTTCCTGCTCAGCGTCGGCGCTCCCGGCAAGCGGTACGCGCT
Source organism: Streptomyces rishiriensis (assembly GCF_003112535.1). Taxonomy (GTDB): domain Bacteria; phylum Actinomycetota; class Actinomycetes; order Streptomycetales; family Streptomycetaceae; genus Streptomyces; species Streptomyces rishiriensis. The sequence continues at coordinate 75,878 of NZ_BEWA01000018.1, forward strand.
GCCGAACGCACGCGTGATGATGCACCAGCCGTCGGCGGGGATCGGCGGCACCACCGCGGACATCGAGATCCAGGCCGAGAACCTGGAGTTCACCAAGCGGACCATCGAGCGGATCACCGCCGAGCACACCGGACAGTCCCCGGAGACCATCTCCCGGGACGGGGACCGCGACCGCTGGTTCACGGCGGAGCAGGCCAGGGAGTACGGCATGGTGGACCGGGTCGTGGAGTCCCTCGCGGACGTCCAGCCCACCGCCTCCAAGCGACGGATGGGGCTGTGACATGGGGACCTACACGATTCCGAACGTCGTCGAGCGGACCCCGCAGGGCGAGCGGTCCTACGACGTGTTCAGCCGGCTGCTGTCCGAGCGGATCATCTTCATCGGCACGGAGATCGACGACGGCGTCGCCAACGTCGTCATCGCGCAACTCCTGCATCTGGAGTCGTCGGCGCCGGAGAACGAGATCGCGATCTACCTCAACTCGCCCGGCGGCTCGTTCACCTCGCTGATGGCGATCTACGACACGATGACGTACGTCCAGGCCCCCATCTCGACGTTCTGCGTCGGACAGGCGGCCTCGACGGCGGCCGTGCTGCTGGCCGGCGGGGACCCCGGCCGGCGGTTCGTGCTGGAGCACGCGCGCGTGCTGCTCGGGCAGCCGGCGAGCGGCGGCCGGCAGGGCACCGTGTCGGATCTGGCGCTGCAGGCTGCGGAGATGGTCCGCATCCGCTCGCAGGTGGAGGAGGTGCTGGCCCGGCACACCCGGCACGACGTCACGACGCTGCGCGCCGACATGGACCGCGACAAGGTGTTCACCGCCCAGGAGGCGGTGGCCTACGGGCTGGCCGACGAGGTGGTGAGCCGGCGTCTCGCCAAGGTGTGAGACGCCGGCCCGCGGTGCCCGTCAGGCGGCCAGGCAGAGCCCGTCGTACGACGAGGCGGGCGTCGCGCGGCTGCGCGCGGGGGGCCGGCCGGCGAGCCTGACCAGCTCGCCCTGGGCCTGGGAGAGCAGGTCGCCCAGGCTCAGGCCGAGGGCCTGGGCAGCGGCCGCGAGGACCTCCGAGGAGGCCTCCTTGCGGCCGCGCTCGACCTCCGACAGGTACGGCATGGAAATGCGGGCGGAGTCGGCGACGTCCTTGAGGGTGCGCTCCTGCGCCTGCCGTTCGCGGCGCAGGACGTCTCCGATCAGGTCCCGCCACAGGGGCTCTCTCGCGGCGGGCCGGGAGACGGCGGGATCGGGAGAGGAGACGGGGACGCCCGGGCGCGCGGAGGGCGGGCGCAAGGGGATCACGCGGGCTCGGTTCGGCGCTTGGCTGCTCACGTCTTGATTGCTCACCTCTCAAGCCTAGGAGCGCCGGTCGGGCCCGCAAGAGTGCGGCATTGCGCCCTCGGTGGAATCGACGGGCGCGGGCGGCCGGGGGCCGTGGGCGGGCACCGGGGGCGGCGGTCCGTCGGCGGCGGGTCGCCGGCGGGCGGGTTGCCGACGGATGGGCGGCCGCTACGATTTTCTTCGACATTCGTATGCATGGGTCCGCGAAGACCGGGTACCCGCCCCCTGAACGGGCGTGCACGTGTGTGTCCGCTCACGGACCGAGAACAGCAGACGCCGAACCGTGACTGTCGAGGGAGAGACCATGCAGACCGCCGTGAACCGGTCGGAGGCAGAGGTCGTCGAGGGCGGCGCCGGAGCCGGCAGGGACAGCGCACCGCTGCCGGGCATCGAGGCGCCTCGCAGCATCGCTCCGCGCGACGCCCGCGAATTGTCCCGGCAGTTCTTCCAGCGCCTGGCCGTGCTGGAAGAGGGCACCCACGAATACCAGTACGCGCGCAACACCCTCATTGAGATGAACATGTCCCTCGTGCGGTTCGCGGCCGGTCGGTTCCGGGGCCGCGGGGACGACATGGAGGACATCGTCCAGACCGGGATGATCGGCCTGATCAAGGCCATCGACCGGTTCGAGGTGGCCCGCGAGGTGGAGTTCACGTCGTTCGCGCTCCCCTACATCGTCGGTGAGATCAAGCGTTTCTTCCGGGACACGACCTGGGCGGTCCATGTGCCCCGCCGGCTGCAGGAGCTGCGCGTCGAACTGGCCAAGGCGCGCGACGAGCTCGCCAGCCGTCTCGACCGGGAGCCGACGGTGGCCGAGCTGGCCACGCTGATGAACATCGCGGAGAGCCAGGTGGTCGAGGCGCAGATCGCGGCCAACGGCTACAACTCCTCCTCCCTCGACGCCGCGCTCACCGGCGACGGTCCGGAGAACGGCGAGGCGGTCCTGGCCGACTTCATCGGCGTGGAGGAAGAGGGACTGCGCCTCGTCGAGGACTACCACTCCCTCGCCCCGCTCATGGCCGAGCTCAGCGAGCGCGACCGGCAGATCATCCACATGCGGTTCGTCGAGGAAGCCACGCAGGCGGAGATCGGCGAGCGGCTCGGCTGTTCACAGATGCACGTCTCCCGTCTGATCAAGCGGATCATCGCCCGGCTGCGCCAGGGCATGCTGGGCGAGCTCGGCTGCGCCTGACGGAGCCGCCCGCCGGAGACGGGAAGCGACCCCGGCCGAGCCGGGGTCGACAGCAGGGCCATCGGGTTCGACAGCGAGGGCCGCAGGGGCAAAAGCGTGAAGAGCAAGGAGCGTCGGCCGACGGAGAGCACGTCGTCGGCCGACGAAAGGCATGCGGCGAACCGGAGGAAGGACGGGGCGGAGCCCCACCGGCCTAGGCTTCGAGCTTGAGCACGGCGCGGACGCGCTTGCCGACCGGCACGCGCTCGGCGGTGACCTCCGCCGAGACCGCGTGCACGATCTCCAGACCGTGCCGGCCGATGCGCTGGGGGTCCTTCGGGAACCGCATGGGCAGCGCGTCGCTGCTGTCGTAGACGCACACCGTCACCGTGGCGCCCGTGCCCTCCAGTTCCAGGATGTACGGCCCGTTGCTGTGGCGGTCGGCGTTGGTCACCAGCTCGCTGACCACCAGCATCACCTCGCCGATCACCCGGTCCCCGACCGTGGCGCACCACTCGGTCCTGAGCTGCTCGACGAAGTGGGCGGCGAAGGCACGGGCCTCGGCTATGCAGCCGGGCTCACCCGTGTAGTGCGCAGCCCGCCTCAGCGGTTCCACGGGTACATCGAAACCAATCGGTATCACTGCCCCGTCCAGGTGCTCGATGTGCTCGATCATGCGTTTCTCTCTAGGAGGCCGGACATGCCGGACGCTGCTGTGCACCAGTGCTCGTACCCCGACTCGCGCTGTGCAGTCCCCCTCATTTATCACCTCTTGCACGCAACGACCATGGGGTTCCTCACACGGCGGCCATGACCGCGGCCGACCTGCCGGCCCGTCGCGAACGGCCCTCCCGGCAGGCGCGCCCCGCCGGGGCTGCCTAGCGTGGCAGGGTGATCCCGCACAGCCCCCATGACCAGGCAGTGTCCCGCCACGGGTGGGGCCGCGCGATCGTCACGGCGGTGGCCGGCCTGATCGTCATGGGGGTGATCGCCGCGCTGGGCCTGTGGGCGGCCGGAGCCTCGGATCTGCCCGACGGCGCGTTCCCCCGGGTGGTCGCGGCGACCGTCGTCACGGCCGTCGGCGGCACGGTCGAGGTCTCCGGCGATGCGGGCGGGCTCGCCGGCACCCGGGCGAACCTGACGGTGATGCCCCTGTCGGTCACTCTCGTGGGGGCGCTCGTCGTCGGCGCGGGTTTTCTGCGGCCGCTGCGGCGCCGGGCGGTGGCGAGCGTCGCCGAGCTGGCCGGCTGGGCGGCGCGGATCGCCGTCGTCTGGCTGCTCGGCCTGCTCGGCGCCGCGCTCGCCGCGCACCGGACCTTCGCGCTCCCTCTCGGCGACGACACGCTGAACGACCTGGGCGAACTGTTCGGCGTCAGCCCGGAGGCAGGCTTCACCGCCGACGTGCCGCTGACGCTCGTGTCCGGCTCGGCGTGGCTGGCCGGCGTGCTCGTGGCGGCGTTGCTGGTCTCGCGCTCGGCGCCGTTGCCGGCACGGCTGCTGCGTCTGCAGCGGTCGGTACGGCCGGCCGCGCACGCGATGCTCGTGCTGCTGCTCGGCTGCGTCGCCCTGGGGGTGGTCGTCGCGCTCGTCGTCGCGGCGACCCGCGGGCACCCGGCCGAGACGTTCGCGGTGGTGCTGCTCGGGATGCCCAATGTGGTCTGGCCGGTGTTCACCATCGGGCTGGGCGCCACCTGGAACGGCCGGGTGGAGGGGCCGTTCGCCCTGCCGATGCCGCACGTCCTGGACGAGGTGCTGCGCGGACCGGACACCGCGCGGCTGAACCTGAGCACCCTCGCCGAGCACGACGGGCGGGTGTGGTGGCTGGTCGTCGTCGACGCGATCCTGGTGCCGGCGGCCGCGTTCCTGACGGCCGCGCACTCGCCGCCCCGGACGCCTGTGCGGTGGCACGCCCTGCGCACGGCGGTCGCACTGGTGCTCACGGTGCTCATGATCTGCCTGACCTGCCGGATCTCCGCGCACTACGGCCTGTCGGTCCTCGGCCTGGGCGATCTGGGGGGCCAGTTGTCCGGGCGGCTGTTCCTGCGCCCCGAGGTGTGGTCGGCGCTGGGTGCGGCCGCGCTGTGGGGGGCGGCCGCGGGCTTCCTGGGCGGGGCGGCGGTCGAGGCGCTCCGTCGCCGGGACGGGACGGGACCCAGTTGACGGCGGACGCCGTGCGAGTGACGGGCTGCGCGGCATGACACCGGCTCCACCGACTTCGCGTCGCCCGGCGCGAGAGCCGGAGTGCAGGCCCTCGGATCCGCGCGGCGCCGGCCGCGTCCGACGCCGTCCCGCCCCCCTCGCGGTCCGACGCGCCCCGGACGGCCGGGACGGACGCGAACGGCCGCGGCCGACTCGGGCGGCCGGGGCCGACTCGGGCGTCACCTGCGCATCACGGCGGGCTCGTGCCTGCGCTGGAGGCGGGAGGCCACGAACGCGAAGAGCGCCGAGAGCACGACCAGCATCGCCGTGTCGAGCAGCCACACCGCCGCCGAGTGTGCGAACAGCGGATCAGCGGTGATGTCACCGGGCACGAGCCGGGACAGTCCGACCGTGGCCGCCATCGCGCCGAGCGCCCACCGTGCGGGCGCCAGCCAGGCGAACTGCTCCAGGCCCGGGAATCCGTCCAGTTTCAGCAGCGCCCCGCAGAAGACCACCTGGACGAGGGCGAGCAGCACGAGCAGCGGCATCGTCACCTCCTCCTTGCGCACCAGCGCGGAGACCACGAGGCCGAGCATCATCGCCGTGAAGCCCAGCAGCGCCACCGCGACGGCGATCTCCACCAGGGGCGCCGTCAGCACGCCTCGGCCGCCGGGCGCGTGCAGGTCCACTCCGAGCAGGGCGACGAGCGTCAGCACCACCGCCTGCCCGGCGGTCACCGTGCCCAGGACGACGACCTTGGACATCAGATACGCCGACCGGGACAGGCCGACGGCGCGTTCCCGCCGGTAGATCACCCGTTCCTTGACGAGTTCGCGCACGGCGTTGGCCGCGCCCGTGAGGACCCCTCCGACGCACAGGACGAGCAGCGCGTTCATCGCGGTGTCCCGGGTGAGCTCGCTCCCGGCGAGGGCCCGGGCCATGGCTCCCATGACGAACGGCAGGGCGATCATGATCGCGAGGAACGTGCGGTCGGCGGCGAGCGCGGCCGCGTACCGCCGGACGAGCGTGCCGAGCTGCGCGGCCCGGCTGCGGGGCCGGGGCGGCGGCAGCATGATCACCGGGCCGGAGCGGGGCAGCCGGGGCTGCTCCCCGGCGTCGACCACGTACTGCCGCCGCAGCGGCGAGTCGCGGTACTCCCCCGCCCAGTCCCGGTCCCGGTCGCGTTCGAACGCCTCGAAGGCCTCGGGCCACTGCTCGAAGCCGAAGAAGGCCAGCGCGTCCGCGGGCGGCCCGTAGTAGGCGACCCGGCCGCCCGGCGCGAGCACCAGCAGCCGGTCGCAGACGTCGAGGCTGAGGACGCTGTGGGTGACGACGACGACCGTGCGGCCGTCGTCGGCGAGACCGCGCAGCATGTGCATCACCGAGCGGTCCATACCGGGGTCGAGGCCGGAGGTCGGCTCGTCCAGGAAGAGCAGCGAGGGTTTGGTGAGCAGTTCCAGGGCCACGCTGACCCGTTTGCGCTGACCGCCGGAGAGGCTGTGCACCGGCTGGCCGGCACGCTGCTCCAGTCCGAGTTCGCGGATGACCTCCTCGACCCGTTCCCGGCGCTCGGCCTTCAGGGTGTCCTGGGGGAAGCGCAGTTCGGCGGCGTAGCCGAGGGCGGCGCGCACGGTCAGCTGGGCGTGCAGGATGTCGTCCTGGGGGACCAGTCCGATGCGCTGGCGCAGCTCGGCGTAGTCGCGGTAGAGGTCACGGCCGTCGTAGACGACCGTGCCGCGGTCGGCGGGGCGCTGCCCGGTCAGGGCTCCGAGCAGGGTGGACTTGCCGGCGCCGCTGGGTCCGACGACCCCGAGCAGGCACTTCTCCCCCACCGGGAAGGACACGTGGTCGAGGAGGACCTTGCGTCCGCGGTCGACGGCGACCGTCAGGTCCTGTACGTCGAGGGAGATCTCCCCGGTGTCGACGTACTCCTGGAGCTGGTCGCCGGCCAGGCAGAACGCCGAGTGGCCGATGCCCACGACGTCCCCGGGGCCGAGCGGGGCGCGCTCCACGGGCCGCCCGTTGAGGTACGTCCCGTTGTGGCTGCCCAGGTCGGCGATCTCGTGTCCGCCGCCGGGCAGCGCGCGCAGCTCGGCGTGCCGGCGCGAGACCACGAGGTCGTCGACGACCAGGTCGTTGTCGGGGGCACGGCCGATCCGCACGGTGTGCGACGGCAGCGTCCGGACGCCGGTGGGCTGCCGGAAGGCGCCGGTCGCCGCGGGCATCGACACGCCCGACGGCCGCTCCGTCAGGGACCGGGGCGGGCAGGACAGGATGACGTAGGGCCCGTCGGACGGGCTGCCGAAGCGGATGAGGCTGCCGGGGCCGACGCTCCACGCGTGGACGCGGTCGCCGTCGGCGTAGGTGCCGTTGGTGCTGTGCTGGTCCTCGACCGTCCAGTGGCCGCCCGCGCAGCGCAGCACGGCGTGCCGCCAGGAGACCCGGGCGTCATCGATGACGACGTCGCTGAGCGGATCGCGGCCGACGCGGTAGTCGCGGCCCGGGACCAGCAGGGTGGAGCCCGTCTCGGTCGCCAGCACGAGTGCGGGCGCAGTCGAGGGGACCGGCCGTTCCACCATGCCGGAATTCTATCGATTCGCCCGTCCGGGTGCCCTGCGACGGCGGGGACGAGACGGAGCGCGGGCGGGGCCCCGGGAGGGGCCGGGGGCGGAATGCGGAGGGGCCGGGCGGAGGCGAAGCGCCTCAGCCGACGGGGAGGACGAGGGCAGGCACGGTCCGCTGCATGCGCAGCGCGTCGACGGACTCGGCGAGCAGTTCGTATTCGGTGGTGTCGTCGCTGACCGCGATGCGCACCAGCCGGCCGCCCGCCAGCTCGTCGGCCACCAGCTCCTGCCGGTCCAGGTCGGCGCACCAGGCCCGCAGCAGCGCGGGCACGTCGCGCACGCTGTCGGCGACCGGGACCAGCGCGCCCGGCGGGATGTGCTCGCTGTCGGGCTGCGGATCCAGCCGTTCCGCCATCCATGAGGCCCGGTCCCGCAGCCACCACAGCGCGAGCGCGAGCGTCGGAGCCCGGTAGGTGCCGAGCGGTACGCCGATGCGCCGGCCGTCGCAGACGCCGTACGCCGTGACATGGCACAGGAATTCGTCGTGCACGTCCCTCTCCCCCGGTGCTCGTTCGCCGGCGCTTCCTCGCTTTCCGTGCGGCTCCTATGAGTGAACTCGTCCCTGACGTTCGAGTATGTTCACTGGTGAATCACTGTCACCATGTCTTTTTGGCCAGTCTCTTGGCATATTCCCCATGGCTCATGGCCGGAATTCGGCGCGCGCCGGGGACCGCCGTCATTACCCGGCGGGTAATCGACCGGGGCGGCGGGCGCGGGCAGGCTGGTGACACCGGATCGGCGAAGACCCGAATCCGGCTTCTGACCAGTGACGACGACCTCGACGGAGGCTGATTCCCCCATGTCCGCGAACACCGACCGGTACGAAAACGCCGTCGCCCGCTACTTCGAGGCCTGGAATGCCCGCGGGTTCGAGGCTTTGGCCAAGGCTGTCGACGCAGCGTGGGCGGAGGACGGCCGGTACACCGACCCGCTCGCCGACGCCGTCGGCCACGAGGAGATCGCCGAATTGGTCTCGGCCGTGCAAGCCCAGTTCCCGGGCTTCTCCTTCCGGCCCACGGGCGTGGTCGACGGGCACCACGACACGGCCCGGTTCTCCTGGGAGCTGGTGAGCGACGCCGGGGATCCCTCCTCCGGCGGAGGTGCGGCGCCGGTGGCCGGATCCGACGTCATCACGCTGGACGCGCAGGACCGGATCACCTCCGTCCTCGGATTCCTCGACCGCGTGCCCGCCGGAAGCTGAAGCCCGGGAAGCGATGAATTCCTCCGCTCGCGGCGGTCCACACCAAAAGGGATCACCGCGATCGGAGGACTTCATGAGCGCCGACGGAAGCACGGACGCGACGACGAACGAAATGGCGAACGGGAGCACAAGCGGAACACTGAATGCCGAATTCACCGCCGTCCTGCGCAGGAGTCCGGCGACCGGCGGCTGGACCTATGTCGTCTGGCCCGGGTCCGTCGCGTTCTTCGGCACCCGCGGGCTGGTGAAGATCCGCGGAACGGTCGACGGGCACCCCTTCCGCAGCTCCTTCATGGCCCTCGGGGACGGCACCCACAAGCTCCCCGTCAAGGCCGAGGTGCGCAAGGCGATCGGAAAGGGGGAGGGCGACTCGGTGACCGTGCGGCTGACGGAGCGGCTCAGCCGTTGATCACGGCGTCGATCCGGGCCAGCTCCTCGTCCTCGAAGTCCAGCCGGTCCAGGGCGCCGACGCTGTCCTCGATCTGCCGGGCACTGCTCGCGCCCACCAGTGCCGAGGTCACCCGGCCGCCGCGCAGCACCCAGGCGAGGGCGAGCTGGGCGAGGGACTGACCACGGGACTCGGCGATCTCGTTCAGGGCGCGCAGCTTCCCGACGAGCTCCTCGGTGAGCGCCTCGGAGTTCAGGAAGGGGCTGTCGCTCGCCGCCCGCGAGTCCTCCGGGATGCCGTTCAGGTAGCGGCCGGTCAGCAGGCCCTGCTCCAGCGGGGAGAACACGATCGAGCCGACCTGGAGCTCGTCCAGGGCGTCCAGCAGGCCCTCGGTCTCCGGACGGCGGTCCAGCATCGAGTAGCGGGGCTGGTGGATGAGCAGCGGGGTGCCCAGTTCGCCGAGGATGCGGGCCGCCTCCCGGGTCTGCTCCGCCGAGTAGTTGGAGACGCCGACGTAGAGCGCCTTGCCCTGCTGGACCGCGGAGTGCAGGGCGCCCATCGTCTCCTCCAGGGGAGTCTGCGGGTCGGGGCGGTGCGAGTAGAAGACGTCCACGTAGTCCAGCCCCATGCGCGACAGGCTCTGGTCCAGCGAGGACAGCACGTACTTGCGCGAGCCCCACTCGCCGTACGGGCCGGGCCACATCAGGTAGCCGGCCTTGGTGGAGATGACCAGCTCGTCGCGGTAGGCCCCGAAGTCGCTCTTCAGGAACCCGCCGAGCGCGGACTCGGCGGCGCCGGGCGGCGGGCCGTAGTTGTTGGCCAGGTCGAAGTGGGTGATGCCGAGGTCGAAGGCGCGGCGCAGGATGGCCCGCTGGGTCTCGACCGGGCGGTCCGGGCCGAAGTTGTGCCACAGGCCGAGCGACAGCGCGGGGAGCTTCAGGCCGCTGCGTCCGGTGCGCCGGTAGGGCATGTCCGCGTAACGGTCGGGGTGTGCGGTGTACAACGCGACTCCAGGAGGGGTTGGCACGACGGTTCGGGACGATCTGTTTCCGGAACCTTCTCCCACTCTGACTCCGCCTGCGGGCAGTGGTCCAACAGAAGAATCCGATGGAATTCAGCGGCTAGGCTTCTCAATCATGGAACTGCGCCACCTCCAGCACTTCGTCGCCGTCGCCGAGGACCAGCATTTCACCCGGGCCGCCGAACGCCTGATGGTCTCCCAGTCGGGGCTGTCGGCGTCGATCCGGGCGCTGGAGCGGGAGCTGCGCGCGCCCCTGTTCGTGCGGACCACCCGCAGGGTGACGCTGACGGAGGCGGGCCGGGCGCTGCTGGCCGAGGCGGAGCGCGTCCTGGCGCAGGTGCGCGCGGCCCACGAGGCGGTGGCCGCCGTGCAGGGCGTGGTCCGCGGCACCCTCGCGGTGGGGACCGAGCAGTGCATCGCCGGGGTGCACGTGGCGGGGTTGCTCGCGGCGTTCCGGCGGCGCCATCCCGACGTGGAGATCCGGCTGCGCCAGACGGGGTCGGGCGCGCTCGGCGAGGAGGTGACGGCCGGCCGGCTCGACCTGGCCTTCGCCTACCGCACCCAGCCCGACACCGATCAGCTGCGCTGTGTGCCGCTGGCCGCCGAGCCGATGTACGTGCTGTGCCATCCCGACCACCGGCTCGCCGGGACGTCGGCGGCGCTGACGCCGCAGGACCTGGCCGGCGAGGTGTTCGTCGACTTCCACCCGGACTGGGGCCCGCGGCGCGCCACGGACGCCGCGTTCGCCGGGGCGGGGGTGCGGCGCACGGTCGCGCTGGAGGTCAACGACGTGCACGACCTGCTGGACCTGGTGGACGAGAACCTGGGCGTCGCGGTCGTGCCGCGTCACTTCCGGCACAAGCGCGAGGCCCTCACCGCCCTGGCCCTCGAGGGCACGGGCGAGGCCGCCTACGAGACGGTCGCCCTGCTGCCGCCCACCCGGGCGACCAGCCCCGCGGCCAGGGCGCTGATGGGGCTGTTGGAAACGGGCTGATGCGGCTGCTGGAAACGGGGGGCGGATGAGCGCGGGCTGAGCGATGGTGGACGTATGCACGCCAAGGACATCCTCATCGACGGGTTCGGCCGCGTTCAGGAAGAGGTCCACGCGGCCGTCGAGGGCCTGGACCCCGACGGTCTCGGCGCCCGGCCCGCCGCCGGGGCCAACTCGGCCGCCTGGCTGGTGTGGCATCTGACCCGGGTCCAGGACGACCACGTCGCGGACGCCTTCGGACTCGACCAGGTGTGGCTGACCCAGGACTGGGAGAAACGGTTCGGTCTGGATCTGCCGCGCCGGGACACCGGCTACGGCCACAGCTCCGCGCAGGTCGCGAAGGTGCGGGTACGGGAAGCCGAGCTGCTGACCGGGTACCACGACGCCGTGCACGCGCAGACCCTCACGGCGCTGCGCGCGCTCACGGCGGCGGACCTGGAGCGCGTGGTGGACGAACGCTGGGATCCGCCGGTCACGCTGGGCGTGCGGCTGGTGAGCGTCCTGTCCGACGATCTGCAGCACGTCGGACAGGCCGCCTACGTCCGCGGGATCCTTCAGAGCGCGGTCGCGTAGCCCGGCAGGACGACGTCCTCGATGAGGGCCCTGCGCTCGTCGAACGGGATGAACGCGCTCTTGAGGGCGTTCACCGTGACCGTGCGCAGATCCTCCACGCCCCAGCCCGCCTCCTCGACCAGCAGCGCCATCTCCCGGGTCATCGTGGTGCCGGAGACCAGCCGGTTGTCCGTGTTGAGGGTGACGCGGAAGCCGAGGTCCTTCAGGGCCGTGATCGGGTGCTCGGCGATCGAGGTGGCGGCGCCGGTCTGGAGGTTGGAGGTGGGGCACATCTCCAGCGCGATCCGGCGGTCGCGCACCCAGCCCGCGAGCCGGCCGAGCTTGCCGTCCACGATGTCGTCGGTGAGGCGCACGCCGTGGCCGATGCGCTGGGCGCCGCAGACCTGGAGGGCCTGGTGGATGCTGGGCAGGCCGTGGGCCTCACCCGCGTGGATGGTGAAGGGGACGTTCTCTCGGCGCAGGTGCTCGAAGGCGTCGAGGTGGTCGGCGGGCGGGAAGCCGTCCTCGGCGCCGGCGATGTCGAAGCCGACGACGCCCGCGTCCCGGAAGGCGACCGCGAGGTCTGCGGCCTCGCGCACGCGGTCGAACATCCGCATGCCGCAGAGCAGGGTGCCGACCCGGACGGGGCTGCCCGCGGCGGCGGCCTTCGCCATACCGGCCGCGAGGCCCTCCTGGACCGTCTCGACGACCTCGGGGAGCGTCAGCTCGCCGTTCAGCATCAGTTCGGGGGCGTAGCGGACCTCGCCGTAGACGACGCCGTCCGCGGCCAGGTCGAGGACGTACTCCTCGGCGGTGCGCAGCAGGCCCTCACGGGTCTGCATGACGGCGAGGGTGTGCTCGAAGGTGGCTATGTAGCGCACCAGGTCGCCCGAGTTGGCGGCCTCGAAGTACCACGCGGCCAGCTCGTCGGGGTCGGTGGTCGGCAGGGCGTGGCCGACCTCCTCGGCGAGTTCGACGACGGTGGCGGGGCGCAGGCCGCCGTCGAGGTGGTCGTGCAGGACGGCCTTGGGGAGCCGGCGGAGGGTGTCGGTGTCGATGCGGGGCGCGGTCATGTGCGTGTTCCTCGGCGAGTGGTTCGGCGGGCGGTGCTCAGGCGGTGGCCGGCTGGAGCAGGTCCCAGCGGTTTCCGTACAGGTCCTGGAAGACGGCGACGGAGCCGTACGGCTCGTGACGGGGCTCCTCCAGGAAGGTCACCCCGGCGGCGAGCATGCGGGCGTGGTCGCCGGCGAAGTCCTCGGTGTGCAGGAAGAAGCCGACACGGCCGCCGGTCTGGTCCCCGACCCGGGCGCGCTGGGCCTCGTCCTTGGCGCGGGCGAGCAGCAGCCCCACGCCGTCCTGACGGTCCCCCGGGCGCACGACGACCCAGCGGGCGCCGTCGGGGCGGGGCTCGTCCTCGACGAGCCGGAAGCCGAGCGCCCCGGTGTAGAAGCGGATCGCCTCGTCGTAGTCGTCGACGACGAGGGTGACCAGGGCGATGCGACTCATCGGGACCTTTCACAGGCGGGTGCGGAGCACTCCGGAGGGCATTCCGGAAGGGGGTTGACGGGTGAGGTTATACGTAAAACCTTCGCCGCGCCACTCTCCGCCGGACGGGCCTCACCGGCGGCGCGGTGCGCCGCGTCCGGGCGTCGCAGTTCCTCTCCCGTGAGGCGCAGGGCCCCGGCGGCCGCGTTCTCTTCCGGGTGCGCGGGGTTTCCGGTCCCCGGGACGGCCAGGACGTGCGGGCCCCGGCCGAGGCTCCAAGGCCGGCCGGACCTGGGCGTGCGTCACGTCGTGGGCGCGGGCGGCCTCCTCGCGTCGAGGCGGCCGCCCGCGGTGCGAGCCGTTCAGTGCAGCGGCTTCTCCAGCACCGCCTTGCGGTGGCTGAACGTCTCGATGGAGTAGCGCCCGTGGTAGCTGCCCATGCCGCTCTCGCCCACGCCGCCGAACGGCAGGTCGGAGACGGTGAGGTGGGCGAGCGGCAGACCGAGGCCGAGGCCCCCGGAGGAGGTCTCGCCGGCGATGCGGTCCCGGGTGTCGTCGGATTCGGTGAAGACGTAGAGGGCGAGGGGCTTGTCCCGGTCGTTGATGAAGCCGATCGCCTCGTCCAGGTCCTCGACGGTGACGATCGGCAGGATCGGGCCGAAGATCTCCTCCTGCATGACGGGCGACTTCGGGTCGACGTCGGCGAGCACGGTGGGCGCGATGTACTTGTCCGCGCGGTCGTGACCGCCGCCGACCACGACCCGGCCCGAGCCGAGCAGGCCGCCGAGCCGGTCGAAGTGGCGTTCGTTGACGATGCGGCCGTATTCGGCGGAGGTCTGCGGGTCGGCCCCGTACAGCGTCTCGACCGCGCTCTTCAGGAGGGGTTCCAGGGCGGCGGCCGTCGCCGGATCGGTCAGGACGTAGTCGGGGGCGACGCAGGTCTGGCCGGCGTTGAGAAACTTGCCGCGGGCCAGCCGGTCGGCGACCACGGTGAGATCGGCGTCGCGGTCGACGAACGCCGGGGACTTGCCGCCGAGTTCGAGGGTGACCGGGGTGAGGTGCTCGGCGGCGGCGCGCAGGACCACCCGGCCGACGGCGCCGTTGCCGGTGTAGAAGATGTGGTCGAAGCGCTCGGCGAGCAGGGCGGTGGTCTCCGGGATCCCGCCCTCCACGACGGCGACCGCCTCGGTGTCGAGGTGGGCCGGCAGCAGGCGGGCCAGGGCGGCCGAGGTGGCGGGCGCGAGCTCGCTGGGCTTGACGACCACCGCGTTGCCGGCGGCGAGGGCTCCGACCAGCGGGGCGAGCAGGAGCTGGGCCGGGTAGTTCCAGGGGGCGATGACCAGGACCACGCCGAGCGGCTCGACCAGCGTCCAGGCACGGGCGTCGGCGCCGAGGTGGGCCGGGACCGGGGCGGCCTCGGGGCTCAGCCACCCGTCCAGGTGCTCCAGGGTGTGGTCGATCTCGCGGACGGTGAAGTCGATCTCGGTGCGGTAGGCCTCGGTGGAGCTCTTGCCCAGGTCGGCGTGGAGGGCGGCGGCGAGTTCGGCGCCCTGGTCCGTGAGAAGGGCGCGCAGCCGGCGCAGCTGGTCCGTGCGCCAGGCGACGGGCTTGGTGCGGCCGGTGCGGAAGGCGGCGCGCAGTCGGGCGACGACGTCGGCGGGCTGTTCGGGTGTGGCTGCGGTGGTCACGGTGCCTCGCTGGGGTGCACGGGCCTTGCGGCCCTGGGTCGGGCGGGCCTGGCGGCCCGGGGAGTTCGGGACGAGCGTCGGCTCGATGTATATGCCAACCATTCATCCCCCACGTTACATTCCCGGACCGGCGAGCAGTTGGCGCCGTCGCCGCTGCAGGAGGGCGCGTTCCGCCGGGCTCCGGCTCAGCGCGAGGGCCGCCTCGTAGGCGTGCACCGCCTCGGCGGCGCGGCCGAGACGGCGAAGGAGGTCGGCGCGGACGGCGTGCCACACGTGGTAGCCGTCGAGGTCCAGCGCGTCGACCAGGTCGAGGGCCTGGCGCGGCCCCTCGGTCTCGGCCACGGCGACCGCCCGGTTCAGGGCCACGACCGGACTCGGCGCGACGGCCGTGAGCTGGTCGTACAGTCGCAGCACCTGGTGCCAGTCGGTGGCCTCGGCGGTCGGTGCGTCACTGTGGACGGCCTGCACCGCGGCCTGGATCTGGTACGGCCCCGGCCGGTTGCGGCGCAGGCAGCGGCGGACGAGCGCCTGTCCTTCGGCGATCAGGTCCCGGTCCCAGCGGCCCCGGTCCTGTGCGGGCAGCGGCACGAGCATGCCGTCGGCGTCCTCGCGCGCACCGCGGCGCGATTCGACGAGCAGCATCAGCGCCAGCAGTCCGGTGGCCTCGGGCTCGTCCGGCATCAGCTCGGTCAGGAGCCTGCCCAGGCGGACGGCCTCCGCGCACAGCCCGGCGTCGCCCTCGTAGCCCTGGTTGAAGATCAGGTAGACGACGGCGAGCACGCCGTCGAGGCGGTCGGGCAGGTCGGCGTCGCGGGGCATCCGGTAGGGGATGCGGGCGTCGCGGATCTTCGCCTTGGCGCGGACCAGTCGCTGCGCCATGGTCGGCTCGGGGACGAGGAAGGCGCGGGCGATCTGCGCGGTGGTGAGACCGCCGAGCAGGCGCAGGGTCAGCGCGACCTGTGCCTGTGGGGCCAGCGCGGGGTGACAGCAGGTGAAGACCAGGCGGAGCCGGTCGTCGCGCACGGGGCCCTCCTCCACGGGCTGGTCGGCGGCGTACAGCAGGGCGGCCTCGGTCTGGCGGGCGTCCCTGGTGGACTCCCGGCGCAGCCGGTCCACGGCCCGGTTGCGGGCGGTGGTGATGATCCAGCCCGCCGGGCTGGGCGGCACACCGGTCCGCGGCCAGCGCCGCACGGCCGTGGCGAAGGCGTCCTGGACCGCTTCCTCGGCGAGGTCGATGTCGCCGAGGAAGCGGACGAGGACGGCGACGGCCCGGCCGTACTCCGCGCGGAAGACGGCCTCGACGTCCGTGGTGTCCGGCATCGCTCAGTGCGCGTCGGCGAAGGGGCGCACCTCGATGGGCAGGGTCGTGGCCAGGGCCGCCTTGCGGCCCCACTCCAGGGCCTCGTCCAGGTCGGCGGCCTTGATCAGGCACAGCCCGCCGAGGTACTCCTTTCCCTCGGCGTACGGCCCGTCGGTGACGAGCACGTCGCCGTCCTTCGGCCGCAGCATCGTGGCCGTCTCCGGTCCGTGCAGCCCGCCGCCGAAGACCCAGGCGCCGGCGGCGCGCAGCTCGTCGTTGTACGCCTGCACGCGGCGCATGATCCCGGCGAGCTCCTCGGCCGCGGGCGGCTCGCCGCCGGCCGGCTGGACCACGCTGAGCAGGTAGTGCGTCATGACGTCCTCCTGGGGTGTCGTGCCGTGTCGTGCCCTTGTCTCATCTCCTACACGAACGGCGCCGCCCCGGATCGACACCCCGCGCCGGGGACCGGGAAAGAATCTCCTCCATGACCGCTGCGCACCCTCTCGTCGCCCGCGCCCGCCGCCTCGCCGACGACCTCCTCGCCCCGCAGGCCGAACAGGTCGACCAGGGGGAGGTGCCCGTGGGGCACCTGACCGAGATCAGGCGCTCGGGTCTGCTCGGACTGAACGCCCCGAAGGAGTACGGCGGCGCGGCGGCGTCCGGGGCGGTGGTGCGGGAGACGGCGGAGATCCTGGCCGGGGCGTGCTGCTCGACCTGGTTCGTGCAGACGCAGCACCACACCCCGGTGCTGACCCTGGCCGGGAGCGAGGCGCCGGTGCGCGAACGGCTGCTGGGCCGGCTGGCGACCGGTGAGCTGCTGTCCGGGGTGGCGTACGCGCATCTGCGGGCGTACCCGCGCAGGCCGGTGCGGGCCGCCCGGGAGCGGGGCGGCTGGCGCTTCGACGGGACCGTGCCCTGGTACACGGGATGGGGCCTGAACGACGTCATGCTGCTGGCCGGCGTCACCGACGCGGACGAGGCACTGTTCGCGTTCGCCGAGGCAGGTCCGCAGCCGGGCCTGCGACCGTCGGCCCCGATGCGCCTGGCGGCCCTGACAGCGGCCCGCACGGTCTCCCTGGAGCTGGACGGCCTGTGGCTGCCGGAGGAGGCGGTGGCTGTGCGCACCCCGTACGAGCAGTGGGCGGCGACGGACCGCGCGAGGGCGGCGAACGTCGGCCCCGCGGTGTTCGGCGTCACCGGCGCGGCTCTCGCCCTGCTGGACGAGGACACGGCGGCCCCCTTCCAGGCCCGGCTGACGGCACTGCGCGGCGAGGCCTACGCCCTGGCCGACCACCCGGCGCCGCACGAGCACCCTGCGCGACGGCTGGCTCTGCGGGCCCGGGCGTTCGAGCTGATGCGGGCCGCCACCACGGCGGCGGTGGTGGCCGGGGGCGGCCGTTCGATGCTGCTGACGAACAGGGCCCAACGCCTGGCGAGAGAGGCCCTGTTCCTGATGGTCCAGGGCCAGACGCCCGCGTCGCGCGCGGCGCATCTCACCGCGCTGGCGGGGTGAGACGCGGGCGGCGGGCCACGGCGGGCCGGTCCCGCGACCCGCGGGCGTCTTCGGGGCGGGACGGGCCGGACGGCGCCCTCAGCTCGCCACGGCCAGGTGCGGCGTACGCCCCAGCGCGGCCGAGAACTGGTCGACGATCTGGGCGAGGGCCTCGGCGGCGGCCGGCGCGACGGTGACGGAGCCGTCCTCGTGGGCGGTGATGTCCTTGTCGAGGGTGAACCAGCCCTGCACGATGTGGGCCGCGCCCATGGAGTTCAGCACCGGGCGCAGGGCGTAGTCGATGGCCAGGACGTGGGCGGTGGAGCCGCCGGTGGCCAGGGGCAGGACCGTCTTGCCGGTGAGCGCGTACTGCGGGAGCAGGTCCAGGAGCGCCTTCAGGACGCCGGAGTAGGACGCCTTGTAGACCGGGGTGCCCACGACGACGCCGTCGGCGCGCGCGAACAGCTCGGTGGCCTCGACGATCGCCGGGTGACGGAAGTCCGCGCCGAGCAGGGCCGCGGCGGGGACCGTGCGGACGTCGAGCGGGATCACCCGGTGTCCCTGGGCGGCGAGCCGCTGGTCGAGGTGGCGCAGCAGACGGCCGGTGCGGGAGGAGGCGGAAGGACTGCCGGATACGGACAGGACGGTGGCCATGGGTCCTCTTTCGAAGGAGCCCGGGGCGCCTCGGCGTGGCGGGGCCCCGGGTGGGAGCGGTAGGGACGACCAGGTGGCTGCGGGCAGTTCATCCGCGAGGACGGCGGCGACCTCGCCGGCCCGGGCGGGCGGGCATGCGGAACTCCTGGTGCGGAAGGTTTCCGGGCACGCCGAATTCACGGCGTTCAGGCGCCGGAGGCGTGCGGACGTCAGGGAGAAACGGGCGCCGTGAATCCAGGCGATTCAAGGAGAGAAGCGCAGAGAAGGAAAAGCGCGGCGGATCGCGAGAAGGGATCAGGCCGCGGCGCAACAGGAGGCGCTGGAGACCCGCGCGAGGTCGACATGGCGTCGCCGCGTGAGGTCCGGTCGCATCGTCATGTCCTTGATCGTGGCAGCCGTCGACGACGGCAGTCAAGGAGAATCCGACCGGTCTCGTATCGCGGACCAGGGAAATTCACCGACGCGGGACAGGGGAAAGGCACCCGGACACCCGCCGACGGCCCCGCGTCCTTCTGAGGAGGCCGGGCGTCGCCCGGCCTCCTCAGAAGGTCAGTCCTCGTCGCTCAGGGGGACCACGACGAGGAAGGCGTCCGACTTCAGGTCCATGACCACGGTCGCGGGCTCCCCCTCGGCTCGCCGCCGTGCCGCGTACTCCTCCGCCGGCCACGATCCTCGCGGGGATCCTGCGGGGAAACGCTCCAAGACCTTCGCGCTCATAGCGGCAGACACCTCCCGATGCGAAACGGACAACTTCTCCGTACTGCGGCTTCCCGGGATCGGCGCGAACATGTTCATCCCCGAGTGGCCGGGACGTCACCTCTTCCGGCCCCCGCTCCGCACGCTCGTCGGCCGTGGCCGCGGGGTCGGCGCAGTCGTCGTAGGCGATCACTCGTTCGTGCGCATATCACCGGGGGGCATCCGCACGCCGTCTCCGCGTGGAAGCGATCTGCAAGGGATCGTCCGCCGGACGTCGCCGCGTCGGCGGACATCGCCCGGCCGACTCCAGGGGGCGACCGGACGAACGACCGCGGACCGAACAAGGGACTTGAGGACTCATGACCTCAGACGGCCACGACACCCCAGCGCTCTGCCTGGTGACCGGCGCCACGGGATACGTGGGCGGCCGGCTCGTCCCCGAGCTGCTGGCCGCGGGGCACCGGGTGCGCTGTCTGGCCCGCGATCCCGACCGGCTGCGCGACCACCCCTGGGCCGACGACGTCGAGAGGGCGCGCGGCGACGTCACGGACGCCGCGTCGGTCGCGGCCGCCCTGCACGGCGTCGAGGTCGCCTACTACCTGGTGCACGCGCTGGCCACGGGGGACGACTTCGAGGAGACGGACCGCAGGGCGGCCCGGATCTTCGCGGAGCAGGCCCGGGCGGCCGGCGTGCGCCGCATCGTCTACCTCGGGGCTCTCACCCCGGCCGGCGTGCCCGAGCGGGAGCTGTCGCCGCACCTGCGCTCACGCGCCGAGGTGGGACGGATCCTGCTGGACTCCGGCGTCCCCACCGCCGTGCTGCGGGCCGCGGTGGTGATCGGCTCCGGGTCGGCCTCCTTCGAGATGCTGCGCTATCTGACGGAGCGGCTGCCGGTGATGGTCACTCCGAGCTGGGTGCACACCCGGATCCAGCCCGTGGCCGTCCGCGACGTGCTGCGCGCCCTGGTCGGCTGCGCCCGGCTCCCGGACGACGTCGACCGCGCCTTCGACATCGGCGGGCCGGACGTCCTGACGTACCGCGAGATGATGCTCCGCTACGCCGAGATCGCCGAACTTCCGCGCCGGCTGATCCTGTCGCTGCCGATGCTCACCCCCGGCCTGTCGAGCCACTGGGTCGGGCTGGTCACCCCCGTGCCGGCCTCGATCGCACGGCCGCTCACCGAGTCGCTGCGACACGAGGTCGTCTGCCACGAGCACGACATCGCCCGCCATGTGCCGGACCCGCCCGGCCATCCCCTCGGGTTCGACGAGGCGGTCCGGCTCGCCCTGCGCAAGGTGCGGGAGGCGCAGGTCGCCACCCGCTGGTCCTCCGCCTCCGTCCCGGGCGCTCCCAGCGACCCCCTGCCCACCGACCCCGGCTGGGCCGGCGGCAGCCTCTACACCGACACCCGCGACCTCGCCGTCGACGCCCCGCCCGCTTCGCTGTGGCGGGTGATCGAGGGCATCGGCGGCGACAACGGCTGGTACTCCTTCCCGCTCGCCTGGGCCGTCCGCGGCCGGCTCGACCGGCTGGCGGGCGGGGTGGGGCTGCGCCGCGGCCGCCGGGACGCCGCCCGGCTGCGGGTGGGCGACTCGCTGGACTTCTGGCGGGTCGAGGAGATCGAGCCCGGCCGTCTGCTGCGGCTGCGGGCCGAGATGCGGCTGCCTGGCCTGGCCTGGCTGGAGCTGCGGGCCGAACCGGCCGCCGGCGGCCGCGCCCGCTTCCACCAGCGCGCGGTGTTCCACCCCCACGGCCTGCTCGGCCACGCCTACTGGTGGAGCGTGGCGCCCTTCCACGCGCTCGTGTTCGGCGGCATGGCCCGCAACATCGCGCAGGCGGCGGTGGCGGACGCGGCGGCGCGGACACGGGAACCGGCCCGCTGACCGGCCTCGGCGGGAGCGGCCCGGACGGCCCCGCCCGGCTGCATCCGCCGGGCCCCGCCGAACGGAAGCGATGCACGCAACGAACCCGTCCCCCGGAGCACCCTCATGAACGTCTCGCTCGTCCTGTTCACCGCCGACCTGCGTCTGCACGACCACCCGCCGCTGCGCGCGGCCCTGGACGGCGCCCGGCAGGTGGTCCCGCTGTTCGTGCGCGACCGGGCCGTCGACCGCGCCGGGTTCGCCGCGCCGAACAGACTGGCGTTCCTCGCCGACTGTCTGCGCGACCTCGACACGGGACTGCGCGAGCGGGGCGGCCGGCTCGTCGTGCGCTCGGGCGAGCTGGTGGAGCAGGTGTGCCGGGTGGCGGCCGAGGCGGAGGCGGACGAGGTCCATCTGGCCTCCGACGTGAGCAGGCACGCGCGGCGGCGCGAGGACGGCCTGCGGCGCGCCCTGGAGGCGGAGGGCGTACGGCTGCATGTGCACGACGAGGTGACGACCGCCGTCGGTCCGGGCGCGCTCGCCCCGGCCACCTCGGACCACTTCGCCGTCTTCACGCCGTACTTCGGGCACTGGTCGCGGGCACGGCTGCGTGAGCCGCTCGGCGCGCCCCGGACCGTGCCCGTCCCGGAGGGGGTCGGCTCCGAGGAGCTGCCCGCCCGCAAGGGCCTGGCGGGGCTGTCGCCGGGTCTGGCGGCGGGGGGCGAGGAGGAGGGCCGCCGGCGGTTCGCCTCCTGGCTGCGGTCGGGCGTCGGCACGTACGAGGACGGGCACGACGACCTGGCGGGCGACGTCACCTCCCGGCTGTCGCCCCATCTGCACTTCGGGACCCTCTCCGCGGTGGAGCTCGTGCACCGCACGCGCCAGGTGGGCGGACCGGGCGCCGAGGCGTTCGTGCAGCAGCTGGCCTGGCGCGACTTCCATCGTCAGGTGCTCGCGGCCCGGCCCGGGGCGGCGAGCGCCGACTACCGCACCAAGCACGACCGCTGGCGTTCGGAGCGCACGGCCCGCGCCGACGTCGAGGCGTGGCGGGAGGGCCGTACCGGCTACCCGCTGGTGGACGCGGCGATGCGGCAGCTGCGCCACGAGGGGTGGATGCACAACCGGGGCCGCCTGCTGACCGCGAGCTTCCTCGCCAAGACGCTGTACGTCGACTGGCGCATCGGCGCCCGGCACTTCCTGGAGCTGCTGGTCGACGGGGACGTGGCCAACAACCAGCTCAACTGGCAGTGGGTGGCGGGCACCGGCACCGACTCGCGGCCCAACCGGGTGCTGAACCCCGTCACCCAGGCGAAGCGGTTCGACCCGGACGGGGCGTACGTGCGGCGGTGGCTGCCGGAGCTGGCGGGCCTTTCGGCGCCCGAGGTGCACGAGCCGTGGAAGCTCACCGGTACGGACCGCGCGGCGCTCGACTACCCGGACCCGGTCGTGACGCTCTCGGAGGGGCTGGCGCGGTTCAAGCGGGCGCGGGAACGCCCCTGAGCGCCCGTCACCACTGCGGGGCCACGCTCAGCAGGAGATCGCGCACCCGGGTCACGTCCCGGTTCGCCGCCGCCCCGGGCCGCTGGACCAGGTACGCCGTGTTGATGGGCGGGTCCGGCGGCTCGTGGAGCGGGACGAGGGCGCCGGAGGCCAGTTCGCCGAGGCAGAGATAGCGGGGCAGCACCGTGACGCCCGCGCCCGCCGCGGTCGCGGCCAGCACTCCGCGCAGATCGGGCACGGTCACCGCGGCGGAGCCCGACAGGCGCCGGCCGAACACGTGCCGCCAGTAGCGGCGCGCGATGGGCAGGTCCTCGGCGTACGTGATCAGCGGGACGCCGTGCAGCGCCGCCGGACCCTCGGCGGCCAACGGGCCCCGGAGCCGCTCGGCCCACGCCGGAGCCGCGACGAGGACGAACTCCTCGTCCGCCAGCGGGACCGCGTGCAGGGTACGGCCGCGGGGCCGGGTGGTGGCCACGACCAGGTCGTGCCGTCCCGCGCGCAGCTCCTCCAGCAGCGCGTCGGTCAGGCCGGTGGCGACGCGCAGCCGGACTCCCCCGGCCACCAGTGGCGCCAGGGCGGGGAGCGCCCGGGTGCACAGCAGTTCGGCCGGCCCGGCGAGGTGCACCGGGTCGGCCGGACCGGCCCGGCCCGCCGCCGGGTCCGGGTCGGCCACGACGGCGAGCTCGTCGAGCGGCGCGGACACACGGGCCGCCAGCTCGTCGGCGACGGCGGTCGGCGACACGCCGCGCGGGAGCCGCTCGAAGAGCTCGCGTCCGGTCTGCCGTTCCAGCGCCCGCATCTGCGTCGTCACGGTCGGCTGGGACAGCCTCAGCAGCTGCGCCGCGCCGGTGAACGAGCCGGAGCGGTACACGGCGAGGAAGGTGCGCAGCAGGTTCAGGTCCAGGGGGCCGGCGGGCCGGCCGTCGCTGTGTTCCACCGCGCCAGTATTCCTCCGCCGCCCATAGGATCGTCGATGTCGGGCATCGGAATCCTCATTGGATCCCTATGGCTCGACCGCCTAGGTTCGCTCAGGCACCCATGCGTCGGCGGTCCGCGGAGCGGAGCGTCGGCGCCGACACTCTCGGAGATCACTCATGGCCAAGATTCTTTTCGTGCTGACCGGCGCCGACCACTGGACGCTCGCCGACGGCACGCAGCACCCCACGGGCTTCTGGGCCGAGGAAGCCGTCGCCCCCTACGAGGCGTTCCGGGCGGCGGGCCACGAGGTCGTCGTCGCCACCCCCGGCGGCGTCGTGCCCACCGTGGACAAGGGCAGCCTGGCCGCGGAGGTCAACGGCGGGCAGGAGGGCGCCGACCGGGTCGCCGCGGTGCTGGCCGGCATGACGGAGCTGCAGCGGCCGCTGCGCCTGGAGGACGTGGACCTCGGCGACTACGCGGCCGTCTTCTACCCGGGCGGCCACGGCCCGATGGAGGACCTGGCGGTCGACGCCGTGTCCGGCCGTCTCCTCACCGACGCCCTGGCCTCGGGCAGGCCGCTGGGCGTCGTCTGCCACGGCCCCGCGGCGCTGCTCGCCGCGGTCGCCGAGGACGGCTCCAACGCGTTCGCCGGCTACCGGATCGCGGCGTTCACCAACGCCGAGGAGCACCAGGCCGGTCTGGGCGACAAGGCGAAGTGGCTGCTTCAGGACCGGCTCACCGAGGCGGGCGTCGACGTGCGGGTCGGCGAGCCCTGGGCGCCGCACGTGGTCGTCGACCGCAACCTCGTCACGGGCCAGAACCCCGCCTCCTCGGCCCCGCTCGCCACGGAACTGCTGAAGAAGCTGCACTGAACCGGGCGTCCGCACCGGACGCCCCCGCCTGCTCCGCCGCCCGCGCCGCGTCCGCCGCCCGCGCCGCGTCCGCCGACCGCGTCCGAGCCTCGGCGCTCGGTCCCGCGGCCGCGTCTCACGCCGTGCCGTGACCCTGTGCGCCGGCCAGCAGCGTCAGCGCTTCGCTCAGGCCCGTGGGCCGGGGCAGGCCCGGTGCGGGGCGGCCGGCCCAGCCGGCGCCCCCGAGCACCACGGTCGGGGCCCGCCGGGCTCCGGTGACGCCCCAGCGGGTGTCCGCGAGATGCCTGGCCAGGGGCAGGCTTGCGGTGGAGCGCGTCTGCGACCACAGCACCACGGCGACCGGGCCCAGCCGCCGCACGGCCGCGGTCAGCGCCTCGGCCGGCACGGCGGCTCCGAACATCCGCGTCGGGACGCCGAGTTGGAGGAGGCCCGCGTTGAGTGCCTCCAAGGGCAGGCTGTGCTGTTCGCCCGGCACGCAGGCCAGCAGCACCGGCCCGGGCCCTCCCTCCCGGCCGCCCTTCACGACGGCGTGGGGCGCCCGGCGCAACGCGGTGGAGACCTGCCAGGACAGCAGGTGCTCGACCTCGACGTACCGGTCGCCGGACGAGGCCCACTTACGGCCCACGGCGTGCAGGGTCGGGACCATCACCTCCTGCCAGGCGACGGCGAGCCCGTGCCGGTCCACGGCCGCTTCCAGCCGCTCCGCGACGGCCGGCGCGTCGAGGCGCACGGCCGCGCGGGCCAGGCCACGGCACTCCTGACGAACGTCGCCGCCGCCGAGCGCGGGAGCGCCGGGCGTACCCGTCCGTTCGGGGACCGCGTCCTCGGCTTCCGCGGCCGGCCGGAGCACCGCGTCCTTCGCCGCGCGGGCCGCGTCCGCGGGCGGCACGCCGGACGAGGTGAGCCGGCACATCGCCTCCAGCACCGCCACGTCGCTCGGCTGCCAGCGCCGGTGCCGGCCGTCCGCGCGCACGGCGGGCCCGATGCCGTACCGCCGGTCCCACGAACGCAGGGTGGTGGGCGCCACGCCGAGCCGGTGGGCCAGCGCCCCCGTGGTCAGACCGGCGTCATCGGGACTCGGCGACTCGCTCACGACGCCACGATACGACGCAGAAGCGACGCGTGGTGAACCGGCCGGCGCAGGACCCGGGAGGCCGGATCGGTCGGCGCGAGCTCTACACATAAAGGATTAATAAGAGCACAATGGGCGTGCGCGGCGATTACCGCACACCGCACCGAAGCGGTCGGCCCTGAGAGTCAAAGGAGACGGATCATGGCCAACGTCTCGCCCACCAGAGGCGACATGTCGACGCACCCCGACGTTCACGAGATGCGGGCGCGTTACGCCCGCATGCTCGGCGGTCGTGATGTGGCACTCGTGGACGGACCGGTGTTCCTGCTCGGTCTGTACTGCGCGGTGTCCCCCTGGGTACTCCACTACGCCACCGGCCAGCCCGCCCTCGTCACCCACAACCTGATCGTCGGCATCGCGATCGCCCTGCTGGGCCTCGGCTTCACCGCTGCTCCCGCGCGGATGTACGGCCTGAGCTGGGCCATGTGCGCGGCGGGCATCTGGATGATCGTCGCACCGTGGATCGTCGGCGACCATCCGGACGCCGGCGTCGCGGTCAACAACATCGTCATCGGCGCACTGGCCCTGCTCCTCGGGCTGATGTGCATCGCCACGGCGGCGCGGAGCACCCGCACCCCCACCCCGTAGTCCCTTCCGGCACCCGGGAGCACGGCCGGGCCGACCGGCGGACACAGGTCGCCCCGGCCGTCACACGTCGTCCCCGCCGTCGCGGCGCCCGTCCCCGCCGGGGCGGACGCCGCCAAGCGGAACGGACTGTCCCACCGCCCCGCGGGCACACATAGGTCAACGGGCTCTCACGGAGAAGCGGAGGGGCGGAGATGGAGATCGACGGCCTCATCAGTGCCATCTTCATCGGCATCGTCATCGGTGTGCTCGGGCGGCTCGTCGTCCCGGGACGCCAGCGCATCGGCGTGCTGTGGACGATCGCGGTCGGCATCGTGGCGGCGCTGATCGGCTCGCTGCTCGCCGCGGGCCTCGGGGTGGACGACACGAAGGGCGTCGACTGGATCGAGTGGCTCATCCAGATCGGGCTGGCCGCGGTGGGCGTCGCCGCACTGGACCGGGCGAAGTCGCGACGACGCTGACGCACGGCGCCCGGCACGACGGGCGTCAGTGCGCGTAGACGTACGGCGTCGTCGTGCTCAGCGCGCGGAAGCCGAGCCGTTCCAGGATGGGGCGGCTCTGGTCGGAGGCGTCGACCTGCAGGTACCGGTAGCCGCGCTCGGCGGCGATGCGGGCGCGGTGGGCGATCAGCGCACGGTAGAGACCTCGGCCGCGCCAGCCCTCGACGGTGCCGCCGCCCCACAGCCCGGCGAACCCGGTGCCCGGCAGGAGTTCCATCCGCGCCGAGCTCACCGGCACGTCCCCGGCCAGCGCGACCAGGGCGACGAGTTCGCCGGGGTCGCGGGCGAGGCGGGCGTGCAGGAGGTCGCGCAGCCAGGAACCGTCACGGCCGAAGGCCTTCTCGTTCGCCTCGACCATGAGCTCGACGCCCGCCCGGTCCGTGACCGGGACGATGCGGACGCCCTCGGGCGGTGCGACGTCGAGGAGCTGGTCGCTCGTCTCGCCGACCATGAGCGTCTCCTCCTGGTCGGGCGTGAACCCGGCCGCGACGAGCCGCCGCCCGAGGTCGGCCGGACGGTCGTGCCCGTACAGCTTCCACTCGAACTCGTGGCCGAGGCGGCCGAAGCAGGCGATCTGCTCGGCGATGGCCGCGTCCGCGTCGGCCGCGCTCAGGTCCGACCACAGGACGCCGCTCCAGCCCCCGTGGCCGCCGATGTGCCGGACCACCCTCCCCGCCTTCTCGACCCGGGCGTCGGAGCTCTCGGGGCGCGCGCCTTCACGCATCTCCCGGTCGTACAGGGCGAGTACCGCGGCATGATCCATACGCCCACTCCAGCACCTGTGCGCGCCCCCGCACAACGCAATTAGCGGCGGGTCCTCCCCGGCCGTCGCGCGCGGCCGCGGGCCCCGGCCCGACGGGGTCTGCGGCTCGTCCGCCCGTCGGCGCCGCTCAGCGCTCGGCGCTCGGGCGGAACCTCCGATACAGCAGCGCCCCGCCGAGCACCAGGGCGGCGCCGCCGCCGAGGGCGGGCAGGGTGGCGTCGGCTCCCGTGCGGGCGAGCGCGGCGACGGGAGCCACGGCCTGCGGGGCGAGGGCGAGCGCGGGGGCCGGGGGCTCGGCCCGCGGGCCCGGGTGCTGGGACTGCGACGGCGGGTCGTGCCGGACCGGCGGCCGCACCGCGGGCGCGGAGGGCTCCACGGGCTCCTCGCCGGGGGCGTTGACGGACTCGTTGCCGAAGGCCGGGTCGGCGATGCCGACGACGTTCACGCTGTTGCCGCCGACGTTCACCGGGAGGTGCACCGGCAGCTGGACCCCGTTGCCGGAGACGACGCCCGGGGAGTCCTTCGCGCTCCCCTCGGCGGCGGCGCCGGACGGGGCACGGTGCGCGCCGTGCGCGGCGGCCGTGCCCACGTCGGCGCAGGTGTTGCCCGCGGCGGGGTTCAGCACGCCCACCACGTTCACCGTGTTCCCGCACAGGTTCACCGGGAGGTGCACGGGCAGCTGCACGCCGTTGCCGGAGATCAGCCCGGGCGAGCCCGCCGCGGAACCGTTCGCCGTGGAGTCGGCGTGTGCGGGCAGTGCCACGGCCATCGCGCCGGACACCGCGGCGACGGCCATCACACCGGTTCGGGTAACCCGTCTCATGGGGTCCCTGCCTTCCAGACATGAGTCGCGGGCACTCGCCCGCACCGGGTAGAACTGCCGGCGGACCGCCCGGGTTATGCCTGAGCGCCCTTTCACCCGGTCGGACGTCACCGCCGTCGAACCGGCGCCGAACCCGCCGCGCGGGCGCCCGGACGTGCGGGCCGCGTGAGCCGGACGGCTCACGCGGCCCGCCCGCACGCCGGTCACCGGCGAGGCGGGCGGGCAGGGCTCCACCGCCCGGAGGCGGGTCGCCGGACGGCCGCTTATCGTGAGCGAGGACGCCGTCCCCCGGACCGCTGCGGGCGTCCCTGGAGGCATTGATGCTGGCCAAGATGTCGACGCGGCCCGGGTTGCGACGCTGTGCGCTCGCCGCCACCGCCGCACTGACCCTGATGGGCGCGGGCCTTCCGACGGTCACCGCGAACCGGAACGCGCACGCGGACGACGGCGCCGACCTCTCCCGGTTCAACGGTCAGAAGGTCGCGTGGTCGGCGTGCAAGGGCGACGGCATGCCCAAGGACCTGCAGTGCGCCAAGCTGACCGTCCCGCTCGACTACGCCCATCCCGAGAAGGCCACGCTCGACCTCGCGATCGCCCGCTACCGGGCCACCGGCCACAAGCGCGGCTCCGTGGTGCTCGACTTCGGCGGCCCCGGCGGCGCGGGAGTCCCCGAACTCGCTCACGGCGGCAAGGAGTTCATGGATCTCACGGACGGCTACGACGTGGTCGCCTTCGATCCCCGGGGCGTCGGCCGCTCCTCCCCCGTCAGCTGCGGGACCGGGCAGGACAGCGGACTGGCCCCGCTGGACGACGACGAGGCCCTGGCCGATCCACGGACCCTGCTGCCGCGGCTGAAGAAGGCCGCCGCCGTCTGCGCCGAGCACTCCGGGCCGGTCCTGCCGCACATCGGCACGGTGGACGCGGCACGGGACCTGGACGTGATGCGCCAGGCGCTCGGCGACAAGAAGCTCAACTACCTCGGCTTCTCCTACGGCAGCCGGCTCGGCGCGGTCTACGCCGCCCGGTTCCCCGGCAAGGTGGGGCGCGTGGTCCTCGACGGCGTCGACACGCTGACCGAGCCGCTCACCGAGCAGGGCGTCGCGGGCGCGCGGGGGCAGCAGGTGGCGCTGGACGACTTCGTCGGCTGGTGCGTGAAGGACATCGCCTGCCCCTTCGGGCAGGATCCGCGGGTGGCCCGTGAGGCGGTCGTGCGGCTGGTCCGCTCGCTGGACGAGAACCCGCTGCCGACGGACTTCGGCGCGGACTTCACCGGCCAGGACCTGGTCGGCGCTCTCGGGCAGGGGCTGTACAGCAGGGAGCTGTGGCCGGCGCTGGAGCGGGCGCTGGCCCAGCTGATCGAGAACGGCGACGCCGGCGGCGTCCTGGGCTTCGCCGGCGGCGGCTTCGCGCTTCCGCTCCCCTTCCCGTTCCCCTTTCCGCTCCGGTCGCCGGGCGGCGGGCCCTCGCCCGGCGCGCTCGTCGACGCCGAGGACGTCCCCCCGGACAACCTGCCCGCCGCGCTGATGGCGATCAACTGCGCGGACGACCCCGACCGCCCGACCGCCCAGCAGGTCACCGCGGACCTCGAACGGCTGCGGGCCGCCTACGACGAGGCGTCGCCGGTGTTCGGCCGGTACCGGCTGGCGGAGGTCCTGATGTGCTACGGCCGCCCGAAGGGCACCGACTTCATCCGCGACGAGGTGAAGGACCTGAGCACGCCGAAGATGCTCCTGGTCGGCACGCGCGGTGACCCGGCGACGCCGTACCGCTGGACCGTCGAGACGGCGAAGCGGCTCGGGCCGTCGGCCGTGGTGCTCGACAACAGGAGCGAGGGGCACACCGGGTACGGATCGTCCAAGTGCGTGCACCGCAAGGTCGACGACTTCCTGCTGTACGGCTCGCTTCCGCCCAGCGGCAGTTCGTGCGGCCCCGACGAGGACGCCGACTGAGTGGGCCGGTTCTGGCCACTGCCGCTCGTCGCCCTCACCGCCGCCGTGTCGGCGCCCGCCGCGCTGCTGGTGTCCGGCCGGTGGTGGTGGGCGGCCGGACCGGCGCTGGCGCTGACCTGTGTCGGCGCCGCGGACCTGGTGCGGCGGCGTCACTCCGTACGGCGCAACCACCCGCCGGCCGGACGTCTGAGGCGCCCCGCCGCAGGGCCGCACCAGCGGTGGGAGGCGGTGCGGGAGCCGCGGGCCGACGCGTGGGACGGGCCGGAGTTCCTGGTGCCGTCACTGCGGCCGGCGGAGGCGGCCGAGGAGCCGCCGGTGGTGCGGGTGGGCGGGCCCGACTGCTCGCAGCCCTACGACATGGCGCTGCTGAACGTCTCGGCGATGAGCTTCGGGGCGCTGTCGGCGCGCGCGGTCCTCGCCCTCAGCCGAGGCGCCGCGCTGGGCCGTTTCGCGCAGGACACCGGGGAGGGCGGGCTGTCGGAACACCATCTGCGAGGCGGCGGCGACCTCGTCTGGGAGATCGGGACGGGGTACTTCGGCTGCCGCGGCGACGACGGCCGCCTCGATTGGCGGGAGTTCGCGGACAAGGCGGCGCTGCCCGAGGTGAAGTGCGTGTCGCTGAAGCTGTCGCAGGGGGCGTCGCCGGGCATGGGCGCGGTGCTGCCGGCGGTGAAGGTGAGCGCCGAGATCGCGCGCGAGCGACGGGTCCCGGAGGGCGTCGACGTCGTCTCGCCGCCCTCGCACCGGATGTTCTCGACGCCGCGCGAACTGGTGCTGTTCCTGGCCCGTCTTCGTGAGGCGGCGGGCGGCAAGCCGGTCGGGCTGAAGCTGTGCGTGGGGGCGCGGCGGGAGTTCCTGGCGGTGTGCAGGGCGATGCTGGCGGAGGGAGCGGTTCCCGACTTCGTGGTGGTCGACGGAGCGGAGGGCGGCACGGGAGCCGCTCCGTCGGGGTTCGCGGGGCGGCTCGGCATGCCGCTCACCCAGGGGCTCGTCACCGTGCACAACGCGCTGGTCGGCGTCGGGCTGCGGGACCGGGTCCGGATCGGCGCGAGCGGCCGGGTGGCCACGGGCTGGGACGTCGTCGCGCGCCTCGTCCAGGGCGCCGACTACACGAACGCGGCCCGCGCGATGATGCTCGCCGTCGGCTGTGTGCGGGCCGGGCGCTGCCACACCGGCGGCTGCCCGGCCGGCGTGGCGACGCAGGACCCGCTGCGCACCCGTCGCCTGCACGTGACGGACAGGGCCCGGCAGGTCGAGCGCTACCAGCGGGAGACCGTGCGCGACGCCGTCCGGATCATGGCGGCGATGGGCGTGCGTGAGCCGGGCGCGCTCGCTCCCGGCCACCTGGTCCGGCGGGTCGCTCCGGGCGTGGAACGCTCGTACGCGGACCTGTACGAGTGGCTGGCGCCGGGAGAGCTGCTCGCGGGGCCGCCGCCGTCGTGGGAGGCGGACTGGAAGGCGGCGGACCCGGACCGCTTCGGCTGACGGCCTCCCCGCACCCGCTACGCGGGCTTGTCGGTCACGAAGGCGTCGATCGCGGCGGTCAGCTCGGCCGGCTTCTCGACCGGGAGTTCGTGGCCCGCGTCGATGATGCGGACGACGGCGTCCGGGTAGGCCATGGCCATCCGCAGCATCTGCCGCACCGGCAGCTGGATGTCGTGGTAGCCGTGGATCATGAGAGTGGGCGCCTGGATCTCTCCGGCCCGGTCGAGGACGTCGAAGGCGCGCATGGCGCCGTACAGCGTCATGACCACCTCGCGCGGGGTGTCGGCGGAGGCCTTGACGTAGGCGCGGATCTCGTCCTTGGGGTAGCCGGGTGCGAAGGCGCGCTGGATGTTGGCGGCGACGAACATCTTGAAGGGGACGAGCGTGGAGGCCCCCATCAGCAGGCCTCTGCCCCGGCTGTAGGTCATCCGGCCGATGGAGTTCACCAGCACCATGCGCTCCACCCGCTCCGGGTGGGAGAGGGCGACGGTCTGCGCGATCATGCCGCCCATCGAGTGGCCCACGAGGACGCAGCGGGGCACGTCCAGGTGGTCGAGGAGGGCGAGGAGGTCCGCCGCCAGTTCGGCGACCGTCTTCACGCCCGCGCCGCCGCTCTCCCCGTGCCCGCGCAGGTCGAGCCGGATGACCCGGCGGCGCAGGGCGAAGTGCGCCACCTGGTGGTCCCAGCGGCGCCGGTTCGCCGTCCAGCCGTGCACGAACACGAGGGGCACGCCGTCGCCGTCGCGCGGGCCCTCGTCGTCGTAGGTCAGGGCTGCGCCGTCGACTTCGAGCTGCGGCATGGGTGCCTCCTGCGATGCTGTCCCGGTTACTGACGCGTACGGTAACCGGCGACCGGGGTCGCCGTCACCGGCCGCCCTCGAGGATTTCGCAGCGACGGCGACGGACTGCACACTTACGCCGACCTTGCCCCAAATGCCCGGCATGCGAATCAGTCCTATCGTGCTCGTATGGAGCACGCACTCAGCCCCGCGACCCTCTCCGAACTGCGCCGCCCGCGCCCCTATCCGGCGGTGTCCGTGCTGACGCCGACCCATCGACGCGAACCCGACAACTCCCAGGACCGCGTCCGGTTGCGCAATGTCGTGGCCGAGGCGAAGAAGCAGCTGGAGCACGACCCGGCGGTGACCCGCGAGCGGCGTGCCGACGTCGCCGGCCGGCTGGACCTGGCGCTGGCCGAGGTCGACCTGTCGCACAGCGAGGACGGCCTGGTCATCTACGCCGCCCCGGGCGAGCACCAGGTGTGGTCCCTGGCCCGGTCCGTGCCCGAACGCGTCGTCTTCTCCGACACGTTCCTGACCCGCAACCTGGTCTCAGCGCAGGCCTCCGAACGCCCGTTCCGGGTGCTGTCGGTCTCCGCCGACCGCGTCACGCTGTGGCACGGCGGCGCCGACCGGGTCACCGAGGCGCAGGGCGGCGGCTTCCCGCTGACCAGGAGCCGGGAGAACTTCGACGCCGAGCGCCGGCAGCGGATCGGCGACCAGCCCAGCACCTTCCGCGACGAGGACACACGCCACTTCCTGCGGGCCGCCGAGGCCGCCGTGGCCAGGCTGCAGCGCGAGGACCCGCTGCCGCTGTACGTCACCGGCGAGCCGGCGGCGCTGGCGCTGCTCGACGAGCAGGGGCCGGCCGGCCGGGACGCCCTGCACATCCCGCACGGCGGACTCTCCCACGGCACCCCCGAGTCGGTGTGGCAGGCGGTGCGCCCCGTGCTCGACGAGCAGTCCCGCCGCGACGCCGAGGCCGTCATGCGGCAACTCGACTCCGCACGGGGGCACAGGACGTTCGCGGCCGGCGTCGACGAGCTCTGGCAGAGCGCACGGGAGGGCCGGGTCCGGCTGCTCGCCGTCGAGGAGAACTTCCGCGTCACGGTCCGCGACGACGGAGACCACCTCGTCTCCGCCGCGAGCGGCGACCTCGACGCCCGCGAGGACGTCGTGGACGAGATCGTCGAGCAATGCCTGGAGACCGGCGCCGAGGTGCGCTTCCTCCCGGACGGCGCCCTGGGCGCGGCGGACGGGCTCGCCGGCGTGCTGCGTTACTGACCGGGCCCCAGAGGCCGTCTCCCCCGGCGGCGTACGCTTCGGCGTGATCGTCGACCGGGGAGGAGATCACGCGTGGCCGACCTGCTGGGCGTTGCGGTGCTGGGTGCCGGGCACATGGGCGCCGACCACATACGCCGACTCGATCGAGCGGTGAGCGGAGCGAGGGTCGCCGCCGTGGCGGATCCGGACGCCGCGCGCGCGAAGGAGGCCGTCGCCGGGATCGAGGCGGCGACGGTCCACACGGAGGCGGAGGCCGCGCTCGACGCGCCCGGCGTCGAGGCCGTGCTGATCGCCTCGCCCGGTCCCGCGCACGAGGAAGCCCTGCTCGCGGCCTTCACCCGGGGCCTTCCGGTGCTGTGCGAGAAGCCCATGGCGCCGGAGTCGGCCGGGGCGCTGCGGGTGATGGAGGCGGAGGTCCGGCACGGACGCCGGCTGGCACAGATCGGGTTCATGCGGCGCTACGACGCCGAGTACCGCAGACTCAAGGCGCTGCTGGACGACGGACGTCTCGGGCGGCCGCTGATGCTGCACTGCGTGCACCGCAACGTCTCCTCGCCGCCGGACTTCACCAGCGCGATGCTGATCGACAGCTCGGTGTCGCACGAGATCGACGCGGCCCGCTGGCTGCTGGGCCAGGAGCTGACCGCGGTCACGGTGCTGCGCCCGCGCGTCTCCTCGGGCGCCCCGCAGGGCCTGCAGGACCCGCAGTTCGTTCTCTTCGAGACCGAGGGCGGCGCCCTGGTGGACGTGGAGGTCTTCGTCAACTGCGGCTTCGGTTACCAGGTGCGCTGCGAGGCCGTGTGCGAGGGGGGCGCCGCGCGCATCGGCGACGACCACGGGATGCCCGTCACCGCGCGGGGCACCGTCGCGGCGGACGTCCCCCAGGACTACCTGGTGCGGTTCGCGGACGCCTACGACCGCGAGGTGCAGCGCTGGGTCGACGCGACCCGGCGGGGCGAGGTCACCGGCCCGACCGTCTGGGACGGCTACGCGGCCTCCGCCGTCGCCGAGGCCGGGGTCCGGGCGCTGGAGAGCGGCACGCGCACCCCGGTCGAACTCGCCCCGCGTCCGGACCTGTACGCCGGGACCGGCCACTGACGCCGGAGGGCCGGTCAGCCGCGCCGGGTGGGCCTCAGACGTTGCCGAGGAGGGCCTGCAGCCCCCGGTCGAGCGCGGCTGCGACATCCTCCCGCCCCGCCGCGACGACCGCGTAGCTGCGCAGCAGGAAGCGGCGCAGGGCGCCCGTGTCGAACTGGAGCAGGGCCATTCCGAGCGGCGAGTGGAACTCCATCACCGTGAGCGTCCGTCCGCAGGGCCAGATGTGCACGTCCCCGCTGCCGGCCGGGCCACTCACCCCCTGCTCCAGCAGACCGCGGCCGAACGTCCAGGTGACCGCCTCGCCCTCCAGGGAGACCTCCGCGGGAAAGTCGACGTGCACGGCGAAGGGGTCGCCGGAGTCGTAGCGGAGCGTGGCGGGCACGGGCAGCTCCTGGTCCTCCGCGGTGATCAGACGGGCGCGGACGGCTTGTTCCAGAGTGATGTCCATGCATGTACGACCTCGCAGGGGCCTTTCGCATTACGGGAAAGCGCGGTCCAATTGTTGTGACCTGCGTCACAGCCGTATGACCAGGGAACACCAGGCCGTCGAACGCATGACTGACGGCCTTTCCGACGTCCCCACGAGTCCCTCAAGTCACGTACGCCTCATACGACTTGACCTCCCGGCGACCCGCCCGGGCCACGTTCCGCCACGCCTTCCGGGAGACAGAGGCATATGCCAGAAGCACCACCGAATCGGGTGTTGCCAAAGCCCTTACACGTCGTCGCACGCTGTGCAACAGTCGTGACGGCCGTTGGTCAGCCCTCGTCGAACCGTCCCGTATCGGAGTGCGTCATGCCGCCCCATGTCTCCGCGGACCGCTCAGCCGCCCAGCCGCCAGGACGCGGCCCGGTCGACGCGCTGATCACGCAGACACGACGGCTCAAGGGCGACATGGACGCCGTCCGGCCGGGCGCACCGGGGGACCAGGCCGACCCCCAGGGCCGCTGGCAGCGGGCGCTCTACGACCTCGCACGGCACCAGCTCGACGATCTTGACGCGCACCTGGCCCAGTTACGGGACGGGCCGCCGTCCGCGCCGGCCGTCCGGACCACGCCCGCCGCACCGGCGGCCGACGGGCGCGAGTCGCTCCTCAGCCGGGTCGGCAGCGCCGAGTGGAACCTGCTCACGGACGAGGCCGCCTGGTCCGAGGAGCTCTACCGCATCCTCGGCCGCGACCTGGCCGCCCCTCCCCTCACCCTCGACGAACTGCCCTCGGTCGTCCTGGAGGAGGACCGGCCGAAGCTGACCTCGATGGTCACCGACTGTCTGGTCGACGCCCGGCCCATCGACGGGGAGTTCCGCGTCGTCCGCCCGGACGGGGACCCCCGCACGGTGCACATGATGGGCGAGCCCGTGCTCGACGCCGAGGGCGGCACCGCCTCGATGTGGGCGGTGCTGCGCGACGTCAGCGAACTGCGCCGCAGCCAGCGGGCGGTGCGCGAGAGCCACGACTCCCTCCAGCGGGAGCGACACCGCGCGCAGACCGAACAGCGGCTCGCGGTCGAGCTGCGGGAGGCGGTCCTGCCGTCGTGGCGCGGCCCCCTGAGCCTGCCGGGACGGAACGCCGGCTCCCTGGACCTCGCCGCCCGCCATCTGCCCGCCGCGACGGCCTCGCTGATCGGCGGCGACTGGTACGACGCCGTCGAACTCCCCGACGGCCGGACGCTGCTCGGCGTCGGCGATCTCACCGGCCAGGGACCGGCCGTCACCTCGCACACGGCGATGATGCTGGGCGCCTTGCGGGGCATGGCCATGGCGGGCACCGAGCCGGGCCAGCTCCTGGCCTGGCTGAACCAGCTGCTGGACGCCACCGTCCGGCCCGCCCTGGGCAGCGCCCTGTGCTGCCGCTACCGGCCGGACACCCGCACCCTGACCTGGGCGCGGGCCGGACACCCCGTCCCCCTGCTGTTCCGGGCGGGGACGGGGCGCCGGCTGGACGCGCCGCAGGGCGTGCTCCTCGGGGCCACCTCACGCGCCGCCTACGGACAGGCCGAGGAGACCCTCGAAGAGGGCGACGTGCTCCTGCTGCACACCGAGGGGCTGGCGCCCGCCGACCGCCTCCTCGGCCTCGCCCCCCGTCTGGGCGGAGCGCGCACCGCACAGGACTGCGTGCGAACGGTCGTGGAGGAGTGCGGCGAATCCGGACGCGACCACGACGCCTGCCTGCTCGTCGCCCGCGTCACCCGCTGACGGCCCACGGCCCACGGCCTGCGGCCGGGAAGAGACGACGGGCTCCCTCTCGCTCACGCCTGGGCGTCGTTGCCGGACCGCACCCCCTTCTGCCTCGGCAGCGCCAGCCTGATCTCCTCGCGCAGCTCGCTGATCCGGGGGGAGTCGGCGTACTGCGCGGTGAGCCGGTACATCTGACTCAGCCGGTCCCAGGTGCGCCGGGAGGAGTTCGACCCCATCGACATCAGGGCCAACCGCGCGAACCTGTCCGCCTGTTCGGGATCGTTCGCGATGAAGCAGGCGGACGCCATGGACAGATGGTCGAAGATCTTCGATCGCTCACGGCCGTCCACGCGCAGCGCGAGGGCCTTCTCCGCGTAGTACTGGGCGTGCGCGGCCGCCTGCGGCTCGAACTCGGCCAGCGTGCGGTAGGCCAGGGCCTGCATGCCGTACAGATCCTCGTCCTTGAAGGTCTGCATCCAGGACGGCGGTGTGACGTCGCCCCGGTCGGAGACGAAGAGGTCCTCCGCCCGGCCGAGGGTGCGGCGCATCGCCTGTCCCTTGCCCATCGACGCCTGTGCCCAGGCCTCGATGGTGTGGAACATCGCCCGGGTGCGCGGCAGCACGTCGTCGCCGGAGCCGGACTGGGCCAGTTTCATCAGGTCGAGGGCGTCGTCGGGCCGTCCGAGATGGACCATCTGACGGGCCGCCCGGGACAGCGCCTCGCCGGCCCGCGGCCGGTCGCCGCCCTCACGCGCCGCATGGGCGGCGATGACGAAGTACTTCTGGGCCGTCGGCTCCAGGCCGACGTCGTGCGACATCCAGCCCGCGAGGACCGCGAGGTTGGCCGCGACGCCCCACAGGCGCCGCTGGAGATGGGCGGGGTGACGGTAGGCGAGGATGCCGCCCACCTCGTTGAGCTGTCCCACAACAGCCTTGCGCTGCAACCCGCCACCGCGGGCCGCGTCCCAGGCCCGGAACACCTCGACCGAGAGCTCCAGTTCG
This sequence comes from Streptomyces rishiriensis, assembly GCF_003112535.1. Taxonomy (GTDB): domain Bacteria; phylum Actinomycetota; class Actinomycetes; order Streptomycetales; family Streptomycetaceae; genus Streptomyces; species Streptomyces rishiriensis. The sequence goes on from NZ_BEWA01000018.1 coordinate 113,339, forward strand.
TCGACCTCCTCCGTGCCGATGGGAGCGGCCTCGTAGCGGTCGAACCCGGCCGGGTCGGCGTGGTGGAGGAGGGGATGGTCGATGACAGGAGCGTCGGCGGAGAGGGTGGGGTCGGTGTGCAGCCACTCGTACATGGCACTGCTGAGTGCTGAGCCCGCGGCGAGCGCGGCACCCGCGCCCACCAAGCCGCGTCGGTTGAGCATGAGGTCCATTCCCGTGAATTCGGTGAGGACCGCGGCAGTCCGTTCGGGCGCCCACGGCACGCCGTCGGGATGTTCCGCATTCCCGCCGCCCGGCCGCTTCCCTGTACGCCCGTGCCGGACCAGACCGAGGTCCTCGATGGTCACGACACGGCCGAGACGCTCGGTGAACAGAGCCGCCAGCACCCGCGGCACCGGATCGCGCGGGATCTCTCCCGTGTCGATCCATCGCCGCACCCGGGAGGTGTCGGTCGACAGCTGGGGGTGGCCCATGGCCGCCGCCTGCCGGTTGACCAGCCTCGCGAGTTCGCCCTTGGACCAGCCGGCCAGGCCGAACAGGTCCGTCAGGCGAGTGTTGGGTTGTCCGCTCACGTCAAGCCCCCAGGTTCTCGGCTGAGTTGACAGTAGCCCGGTGAAAGTTGCCGGGCGACTATTCGCCAGGGTTCGCCAGGGTTCGCCAGATGGTGTGCCACTGGGCGACGGGTGTCAGGTAGGAAAGCGCCACCCCGACCCGGTCGCCGAGGGACATTCCCCAGGGTGTACCCGTAAGGGCCGGTCGGGGCAGCGCACTGACGTCCGGCACACGAAGGGATCTGTTTCTCCCATGTACGCAGCATCGTCCTCCGTGTCCGCCCCGCCCCGGTCGCTGCACGCCCGCCCGGGCGGCGGCGGCCCCTACCTGGACCCCGCACGGTCGGCGGGCCCCGCGCTCGGCGCGGGTCCGGTCCGGCGCCCCGCGGGGCTCGGCACGCAACCGCTCAGCGGGAGACTCGACCTGTCCGGCCCCCAGGGGGCCCAGCTGCGCACGGCGATCGCCTCGGTGCACCGGATCTGCCCGGAGTTCACTCCGGTGCAGGTGCTGCGCCGCAGCGGACGCTCGGTGCTCCTGGTCGGCACGACGGGACGCAGCACGGCCGTCGCCAAGTGCTTACTGGACCACTCCCCCGTGTGGGCGGAGCGGATCCGGCACGAAATAGCCGCGTACCGCACGTTCGTCCGGCACCGCCCCCCCGTGCGGGCGCCGAGACTGATCGCGGCGGACCCGGACAACTGCACCCTGGTGATCGAGCGGATGCCCGGGCGGGTGGCGGCGCTGCAGCGGCACCCCACCGAGGCTCCGCCGCGGGCCGACGTCCGCGCGGCGCTCGGCGCGATCTGCCGGCTCAACGCCTGGCGGCCGCCGGCGGGCACGTTCGACGCGCCGCTGGACTACGCGGCCCGCATCTCCCGCTACCACGAGCTGGGCCTGCTCACCGACCGCGACATGGGCGACCTGCAGAAGCTGCTGCACGGCATCGCCGCCGGCGCGGGCCGGCAGGGCATGGGCCAGTTCTGCCACGGCGACGCCCTCCTGTCGAACATCCTTCTGTCACCGGCCGGTCCAGTGCTGGTGGACTGGGAGCACGCGGGCTGGTATCTGCCGGGCTACGACCTGGCGACGCTGTGGTCGGCGCTGGCCGACGCGCCGGTGGCGCGCCGTCAGATCAGCCAGATCGCCCAGTCGGCGGGGCCCGCCGCACGGGACGCCTTCCTGGTGAACCTGATGCTGGTGCTGACCCGCGAGATCCGCACCTACGAGACGGCCGTGCAGCGTTCGATGCACGACACGGCCCCGGCCGCGGGTCACCCGGGCGCCGTGCCGTCCGGCGAGGAACAGCGACTGCTGCTGCGGCGGCTGCACGACGACTGCCAGCTGGCCCGCAGGGCCGTGCGCGCGGCGGTCGGCACCCGCTGAGGGGGCGGAGAGGTCCGTGGCGCACCGCATCGGGGGCGCGCCACGGACCTCTCCGCGCGCGGGCGGTGTCTTGCCGGGGTAAATGACCGATTTGCGGTCATGATTGACGGGTTGTCGGCAAAGCGAGACCACCGGGCCCCGTCGGGCCCGTGCGCCGCCGCCCGCTCGTCCCCAGGAGACCGCAGTGCGAAAACCCGTCACTCCCCCCGGACCCCGCAGACGTTCCCGTAGAGCCGCAGGCGCCATGGCGTCGGCGGCTCTGCTGCTCCCGCTGTGCGCCACGGCGTCCCCCGCCGACGCCGCGGACCCCCGCCCCTCCTCGGCGACCGGCCTGCAGCGGGCCTTCGCCGCGGCGGCCGCCGAGTACCACGTGCCGCAGAGCGTGCTGCTGGGCGTGTCCTACCTCCAGTCCCGCTGGGACGCGCACGCCGGGGCGCCGAGCGTGACCGGCGGCTACGGCCCCATGCACCTCACCGACGCCCGCACGGCGCTCACCACCGCCTCGCACCGACGCCGGGACGCCCAGGACTTCCGGGGCGACTCCGTCCGCCCGGCGCCGCGGCCGGCGCAGGCCCCGGACGGCCGGCTCCCGTCGAGCGCGGAGCTGCCGGCCCGGCTGAAGACCCTGCCGAAGGCGGCGCGGCTGACGGGACTGAGCCCGGCGGCCCTGCGCACGGACCCCGCGGCCAACGTCGCGGGCGGCGCGGCGCTCCTCGCCGCCGCCCAGCGCACCCTGGGCGAGCCCCTCAGCGCCGATCCGGCGGACTGGTACGGCGCGGTGGCGCGGTTCTCGGGCGCGGACGACACCGCGACGGCCGCCGCCTACGCCGACGACGTGTACGCGGTGCTCCGCACCGGCGAGGAGCGCACCACGGACGCCGGGCAGACGGTCGCCCTGGCCGCGCAGCCGGGCCTGGTCCCGCGGACGGCCCCGCTGCACCGGGCCGGCCTGCGCACGCTCTCCGCGGCGGGCGCCGAGTGTCCGACGACGGTGTCCTGCGAGTGGATCCCGGCGCCGCACGAGCAGTTCGGCGACAACGACTACGGCAACCACGACGTCGCCGACCGGCCCGTCTCGCCCGACATCAGGTACATCGTCGTGCACGACACCGAGGGCGGCTGGGAAGGGGTGCTGTCCATGGTCCAGGACCCGACCTACGTGTCCTGGAACTACTCGCTGCGCTCCACCGACGGCCACATCGCCCAGCACGTCAAGGCCAAGGACGTGGCGTGGCACGCGGGCAACTGGTACGTCAACTCCAAGTCGATCGGCCTGGAGCACGAGGGCTTCCTCGCCCGGCCCGACGCCTGGTTCACGGAGGCGATGTACCGGGCATCGGCGCGTCTGGTGACCTACCTGGCCGCCGAGTACGGCATCCCGCTGGACCGGCAGCACATCCTGGGCCACGACAACGTGCCCGGCCCGACCACGGCGAGCATCTCCGGGATGCACACCGATCCCGGCCCGTTCTGGGACTGGCGCCACTACTTCGAGCTGCTGGGCCGGCCGCTGGAGGCGACGGCCGGCAGCAGCGGCGCCGTGGTGACGATCCGGCCGGACTACGCCGTCAACCGGCCGGCGTACACGGACTGCGGCGGCCAGGGCCTGGCGTGCGTCGCGCACGGTTCCGGCGATGTACGGCTGTACACCGACCATGACGAGAAGTCCGCCCTGGTCAAGGACGTCGGCGACGGCTCCGCCCCCACCACGGGCGTCAACGACGTCGCCTCACGGGCGTCGACCGGCCAGCAGTACGCGGTCGCCGACCGGTGGGGCGACTGGACGGCGATCTGGTACCTGGGCCGCAAGGCCTGGTTCAGGAACCCCGAGGCCCAGCCGACCGCCGTCCCCACGACGGGCCTGGTGGTCACCCCGAAGGACGGCCGCGACAGCGTCGCCCTGTACGGCCGGGCCTACCCCGAGGCCGGGGCCTACCCGGCGGGCGTCCCGGCCCAGGCGCTCTCGCCGCTGCCGTACACGCTGCCCAAGGGGCAGAAGTACGTGGCCGGCGACAAGATCGCGGGCGAGTACTACTACGCCGTCACCTTCGCCGGGGACTCGCACCGGCTGGTCGTCGGCGACGACCAGTACTACGAGATCCAGTACGGCCACCGGGTGGCGTTCGTGCGCGCCGCCGACGTGAAGGCGACCCCGGCGACGTAGCGAACGCCGTCCACGCCGTGGGGGCGTCGACGGCGTGGCCGGGCCTCAGCCCTGCTGGAACAGCTCCGCCGGGAGCGGCTTCAGCAGGGCGTACAGGTCGTCGGTGATGGGGCGGTCCCAGGCGGCGATGGTCACCAGGACGTTGTCGCTGCGGTCGAACTGCACACAGGAGATCCGCCCCTCGGAGAGCTTCAGCCGGCGCACGATCAGGAGGTTGTCTCCCTGCATCACCGGCATGTCCTCGGTGCCGACGACGGTCACCTCCTCGTCGTTCTCCAGCGCGAGCAGGAGCTGGGCCACCTCGAAGGGGACCTCGCCCTCCTCCACCTCACGGGCCGGGGATCCCTCGGGCAGATTGCCGATGATCATCGCGGGGCCGCGGCCGCCGAAGAGGTCGTATCGCAGGAAGACGCCCTGGCAGCTGCCGTCGGGCGCGGGCAGGAGGCCGGCGCCCAGGTTGCCGGGCCAGTCGCCCGGATCCATGGCCAGGACGTCGAAGTCGGGCCCGGCGGGCGTGGCGCTGCGGCGGCGGAGGAACGACATGCGGCCATGGTACGTGGCCGACGCCCTTCGGCGGCGCGGTGGGCGGGACGCGGCCCGCCGGGCGTGAGCCGTCCGCACACCGCCGCTCGCGGAGTTCCCCCGCCCCTTCGAGCCGCGGTCAGGTCAGGTCGAACTCTCCCGCCCGTGCCTCCGACACGAACGCACCCCACTCGGCGGGTGTGAAGATCAGGGAGGCGCTCTGCGGGCTGCCGCTGTTGCGCATCGCGATGAAGCCCTCGACGAAGGCGATCTGGACATCCCCCCGCCCCCGGCTGCTCGACTGCCACTCGGCGTTGCTGAGGTCCAGCTCCGGCTTGTCCCAGCCCGTGAGCGGCTGCTGCTGGATGGTGCTCTCGGCCACGTCCGTGCTCCTCCCGGTTCGTCGTCCGCGGGCCAGCCTAGCGACCGGCCCCGGACGCCGACAGAGCACGCGAGGGGGGACCTTTCAGGACATCGGCGGCCGCGCCCCCACCAGCCACATGGAGAAGAACTGCGAGCCGCCCCCGTAGGCGTGGCCCAGGACCTTCCCGGCCCGCTCCACCTGGTGTTCCCCGGCCTGGCCGCGCACCTGGAGGGCGGCCTCCGCGAAGCGGATCATGCCGGAGGCGCCGATCGGATTGGTGGACAGGACACCGCCCGACATGTTGACGGGCAGGTCGCCGTCGAGCTCGGTGACGCCGGCCTCGGTGAGTTTCCAGCCTTCGCCCTCGTCGGCGAAGCCGAGGTTCTCCAGCCACATCGGCTCGTACCAGGAGAACGGCACGTACATCTCGACGGCGTCGATGTCGCGGCGCGGGTCGGTGACGCCGGCCTGCCGGTAGACGTCGGCGGCGCAGTCCTTGCCGGCCTGCGGCGAGACGGCGTCCTTGCCGGCGAAGAGGGTCGGTTCGCTGCGCATCGCGCCGCCGAGCACCCAGGCGGGCGGACGGGGCGCGCGGGCGGCGCCGGCCCGGTCGGTGAGGACCATCGCGCAGGCCCCGTCGGAGGAGGGGCAGGTCTCGGAGTAGCGGATCGGGTCCCAGAGCATGGGCGAGGCCTGGACCTTCTCCAGCGTGATGTCGTGCTCGTGGAGGTGGGCGTAGGGGTTCTTGAGCGCGTTGCGCCGGTCCTTGTACGCCACGAGCGAGCCGACGGTGTCGGGGGCGCCGCTGCGCCGCATGTAGGCGCGCACGTGCGGGGCGAAGAAGCCGCCGGCCCCGGCGAGCAGGGGCTGCTGGAAGGGGATGGGCAGGGACAGTCCCCACATGGCGTTGGACTCGGACTGCTTCTCGAAGGCCAGGGTGAGGACGGTGCCGTGGACACGGGCCGCGACGAGGTTCGCGGCGACCAGCGCGGTGGATCCGCCGACCGAGCCGGCCGTGTGCACCCGCAGCATCGGCTTGCCCACCGCGCCGAGCGCGTCGGCGAGGTACAGCTCGGGCATCATGACGCCCTCGAAGAAGTCGGGGGCCTTGCCGATGACGACGGCGTCGACGTCGGCCCAGGTCAGCTCGGCGTCGTCGAGGGCGCGGCGGGCGGCCTCGCGGACCAGCCCGGCGATCGAGACGTCCCGGCGGGCCGCGACGTGCTTGGTCTGGCCGATCCCGACGACGGCCACGGGCTCCTTGCTCATCGCGGTTCCCCTTCGAGTACGGCGACCAGGTTCTGCTGGAGACACGGGCCGGAGGTGGCGTGGGCGAGGGCGCGGTCGGACTCGCCCCGGTGGACGCGGGCGGCGGCCTCGCCGACGCGGATCAGGCCGGCGGCCATCATCGGGTTGGCGGCGAGCGCGCCGCCGGACAGGTTCACCCGGACGCTGTCGTCCAGTCGCAGCGCCTTGCGCAGGACGACCTCCTGCGAGGTGAACGGCGCGTGCAGCTCGGCGGTGTCTACGGGCCGGTCGAACGCGCCGGCGCGCTCGGCGGCGAGGCGGGTGGAGGGCGAGTCGGTCAGGTCGCGCACGCCCAGCGAGTGGGCCTCGATGCGGTGGTCGATGCCCCGGATCCAGGCGGGCCGGGAGCACAGCTCGCGGGCCCGCTCACCCGCCGCGAGGATGACGGCGGCGGCCCCGTCGCCGACGGGCGGACAGTCTCCGGTGCGCAGCGGCCGCACCGCGTAGTCGCCGGGCGGGACCGAACCGCGCAGCTGGGCATGGGAGTTGAGGGTGGCGGTGCGTCGGCTGCGGGCGCCGATCGCCGCGAGGGCCGGCTCGTCGGTGTCGCCGGCGTCGATCAGGGCCTGCGCCTGGAGTGCGGCCAGGGCGACGGAGTCGGGCCACAGGGGGGCGACGTAGTACGGGTCGAGCTGGCGGGTGAGGACGTCGCGCAGGGAGCCGGGCGAGGACTTGCCGTAGGAGTAGACGAGAGCGGTGTCGGCGTCGCCGCTGAGGAGTTTGGTCCACGCCTCGTACAGCGCCCAGGCGCCGTCCATCTCGACGTGGGACTCGGAGATGGGCGGCCAGGCGCCGACGCCGTCGAGGGCGAGCGTGAAGGAGAAGGCGCGGCCGGCGAGGTAGTCGCTGGAGCCGGAGCAGGTGAAGTCGATGTCGGCGGTCTTCAGGCCGGTCCGGTCCAGGACGCTGTGCAGGACCGGCATGAGCATCTCGACCTCGGAGAGCTCGTCGGTGGTGCGCAGGACGTCGCTCTGGGCGAAGGCCACCACCGCGACGTCACGGCGGTCCGAGGGTTCCTCGCGGGTCACAGCAGCTCCTTGTAGACGTCGTAGTCCGCGTCCGGTTCGCCGGTGGGCCGGTAGTGGTCGGGGTAGCGGGCGCCTTCCGTCCAGACGGGTTCGACGCGCAGGCCCATGCGGACCTGGTCGTAGGGGATGCCGCCGATGCGTCCGTGCAGGGCGAGGCCGGCGCCGTCGAGGGCGATGTGGGCGTAGACGTAGGGCACCTCGATGTCGAGGTTCTTCGCCTTGATGTTGACGATGCAGAAGGTGGTGACGGTCCCGCGCGGTCCCACCTCGACCTGTTCCGTGGTCGGGACGCCGCAGGTGGGACAGGCTCCGCGGGGCGGGACGTACACCTTGCGGCAGGTCGGGCAGCGTTCGCCGACCGTGCGCCGGGTGGAGAGCGCGGCGATGTAGGCGGACTGGGCGCGGCCGGGCGAGTAGGTGTAGTCGAGGCGGGCGGGGGCGACGATGCCGGTGACCCGGTCGTCCGGGAGTGCGTCGGGATCGCCGCCGTCGGGTGCGGCTCCGCCGGCGTGGGCTTCGAAGCAGGCGATGTCGGTGATGGCGCCGACGCGTTCCGCGGCCCAGCGGATCCGGACGCGCATGCCGGTGCGGACGGCGTCGGGGCCGGGCACGTCGAGGGCGTGCAGGAGGGCGGTGTCGGCGCCGTCGAGGCGGACCAGGACCCAGGCGAACGGCGTGGCGAGGGGCTGTCCGCGGCGGGGGGCGTGGTTCCAGGCCCAGGTGGTGACGGTGCCGGTGGACGCGACCGGGACGAGGTCGCGGATCTCCTCGGCGGTCACGGGGTCGTACTCGACGGGCGGGACGAGGGTGCGGCCGTCGGCGGCGCGCACGCCGAGGACGACGCGCTCGCGCAGGCCGGTCAGGAAGGCGCTCTGCACGGGGCCGAGGGACCGGGTGAAGGGGAACTCGACGACCAGGGGTGCTTTCAGGACTTCGGGCATCGGGGCTGCCTCCTCGGGAAGCCGACGTCGGTGGGGGCGCCCCGAGGGGCGCGGGGCGCTTGCATGTGCGGCTCCGCGTGGGCGCGACCGGCCACGAGGGCCCCGCAGGCCGCGAACGACCCGCACCGCCGGCTCGCCGGGCGGAGCGTCACGCGCGCCGGTAGCGGGGCGGGCGCTTCTCCGCGAAGGCGCGGGCGCCTTCCTTGGCGTCGGCGGTGTCGAAGACCGGCCAGCCCCGGGCGAGTTCGGCGGCGAGACCGTCGGTCTCGGTGAGGTCGGCGGTCTCGTACACCGACGCCTTGACGGCCTCGACCGCCAGCGGGCCGCAGGAGTTGACGCGTTCGGCGATCTCCAGGGCCTTCTGCAGGGCCGTGCCGTCCGGCACGACATGGCCGACCAGGCCGATGTCCGCGGCCTCCCGGGCGCTGTACGGACGACCGGTGAGCAGCATCTCCAGGGCGTGGGTGCGAGGGATCTGGCGCTGCAGCCGGACGGTGGAGCCGCCGATCGGGAACAGACCGCGCCTGACCTCGAACAGGCCGAAGGTCGCGGAGTCGCCGGCGACGCGGATGTCGGTGCCCTGGAGCATCTCGGTGCCGCCCGCGACGCAGTACCCCTCGACGGCGGCGATCACCGGTTTGCGCGGGCGGTGGTGACGGAGCATCGCCTTCCAGTGCAGGTCGGGGTCGGCCTTGAGCCGGTCGCGGTACTGCTCGCCCTCCATGCCCTTGCCCGCCAGGGCCTTGAGGTCCATGCCGGCGCAGAAGGAGCCGCCCGCGCCGGTGAGGACGACCGAGCGGACCGAGTCGTCCTCGTCGGCCTCCAGCCAGCCGTCGTACAGGCCGACCAGCATGGCGAGCGAGAGCGCGTTCTTGGCCTGCGGCCGGTTGAGCGTGAGCACGAGCGTGGCGCCCTCGCGCTGCACGGTGAGGTGTTCGGTACCGCCCATCGCACATCTCCCCTCGGAAAGAACGAGAACAGGTTGCAGTAGGCGTGATGGCAGTTCAAGGGTTTTCTGACAGTCAGTCAGATTTCTTGGCGCGGGCCCTTCCCACTTGTCGCGCCCTTTGCTCTGATGACCGGCGAACCGTCCGGGAACCAGGGCCGCGGTCAGGAGGAACGGTGGAGTACAACCTTGCCGACCTGTTCGAGTCGGTCGTCGACGTGGCGGCGGACCGCGAGGCGCTCGTGTACGTCGACCATCCCGGCACCGGCGCGGAACGCCGGCTGACGTACGCGCAGCTCGACGCGGCCGCCAACCGCATCGGCCACCACCTCCTCGACAGCGGCCTGCGCCCCGGCGAGCACCTCGGGCTGCATCTGTACAACGGCGTGGAGTACCTGCAGACGGTGCTGGGCTGCCTGAAGGCGCGCATCGTGCCCGTCAACGTCAACTACCGCTATGTGGAAGAGGAGTTGGTCTACCTCTACCGGGACGCGGACCTGGTCGCGCTCGCCTTCGACGCGGAGTTCGCCGACCGGGTGGCGGCCGCGCTGCCGCAGACGCCCGCGCTGCGGCACCTGATCCGGGTCGGCCCGGCGGCCGAGGGCATCACCTCGTTCGCCGACGCGGAGGCGAGCGGCTCGCCCGCGCGCGGATTCCCGGCCCGCTCCGGCGACGACCAGTTCATCATCTACACCGGCGGCACGACCGGCATGCCCAAGGGCGTGATGTGGCGTCAGGAGGACCTGTTCTTCTCGGGGCTGGGCGGCGGCTCGCCCACGGGCGAGCCGGTGAGGAAGCCGCAGGAGATCGCCGAGCGGGTCGCGGCCGGCGGCACGGGAATCACCTTCTTCCCCACTCCCCCGCTGATGCACGGCACCTCCACGCTGACCGCCTTCATCGGCTTCAACTTCGGCCAACGTGTCGTGATCCACCGCAAGTTCGTGCCCGAGGAAGTGCTGCGGACCATCGAGAAGGAGAAGGTCACCAGCATCTCCCTGGTGGGCGACGCGATGCTGCGGCCGTTGATCGACGCGCTCGAAGGACCGATGAAGGGCACCGACTGCTCGTCGGTGTTCAGCGTCTCCTCGTCCGGGGCGATCATGTCGGACACGGTTCGCCGTCAGTTCCGGGCGCTGATGCCGAACGCGATGCTGCTGAACAACTTCGGCTCCTCCGAGTCCGGCTTCAACGGCACGGCGACGGAGGACTCCGGACCCGAGCGCGGCTTCCGCGTCCGGGTCAACCCCCGTACCCGGGTGGTCGATCCGGTCACCCGCGAGCCGGTGGCCGCGGGCGAGATCGGCCGCGTCGCCCAGCGCGGCCACGTCCCCCTCGGCTACTACAACGACCCGGTGAAGACCGCCGAGACCTTCTTCGAGAAGGACGGCGAGCGCTGGGTGCTGCTCGGCGACATGGCGACCGTCGACGAGGACGGGGTGGTCGTGGTCCTCGGGCGCGGCTCGCAGTGCATCAACACCGGCGGCGAGAAGGTGTACCCCGAGGAGGTCGAGCAGGCCCTCAAGGCGCATCCGGACGTGTACGACGCCCTGGTGGCGGGGGTGCCGGACCCGACGTGGGGCAGCCATGTGGCGGCGGTGGTCCAGGTGCGCCACGGCGCCCCGCCGCCGTCCCTGGAGGACATCCAGAGCCACTGCCGCACCCGGCTCGCCGGGTACAAGATCCCGCGTCAGCTGGTGCTCGCCGAGTCGATCCGCCGCTCGCCGAGCGGCAAGGCGGACTACCGGTGGGCGCGCGAGGTCGCCGTGGCGCAGAGCGGCTGACCGGGCCCGCAGCGCCTTCGCGCAGGCGTGGGGAAGGGCGTTCTCAGTCCTGGTGGGCCGCACTCGGGCGAGCGGCCCGTGCCAGGAAGTCGCCGACCCGCCCGGCGAACCGGCCGGGGTCGTCCAGCCACGGGTAGTGGCCGGCGCCCGGCTGCACGGCGAACTCGGCGTTCGGGAACGCATCGGCCACCAGCCGCGCCCGTTCGGGCCGGGGCCCGCCGTCCAGCTCGCCGGCCAGGACGAGCACCGGGGCGGTCACCTCGGCCAGCGCGGTCCGCAGGGCCGGCGGGTCGAAGGCGGCCGGGTCGAGGAAGCGGTCCTCGCCCTCGGCACAGGTCTGCTCGTCCGCGGCGGCCTCGTGGGCGCGCGCCGCGTCGTCCCATCTGCCGTGGAAGAAGGCGCCGACGACGGCCGGGGCGGGCTCGCCCCCGCCCCCGAGCCACGCCTCGAACGCCGGGAACGCGTCGTCGAACCAGGGTTCACGGCGGCGCAGCCGCGCGGCCGCCAGCCGGTCCCGGTCCGTGGCCGGCCGGCCCAGGGCCCACGGATTGACGGTGATCAGCGCGAGCCCGGACACCCGGTGCGGGTACCGCGCCGCGTACAGCATGGCGAGGCTGCCGCCCGCCGAATGGGCCAGCACGTCGATCCGCTCCCGTCCCAGGTGCACGCGCAGCGCCTCGACGTCGTCCACCTGCCGGTCGCAGCGGTAGGTCTCCGGGTCCGCGGGGATCGCGGAGCCGCCCGTGCCGCGCAGGTCGAGCAGGATCAGACGGCGGCGGCCGGAGAGAGCGCCGAGGTCGCCGAGGTAGGCGGAGGCCCGCAGGGGGCCGCCGGGCAGCACGACGAGCGGCTCGCCCTCGCCCGACACCCGGTAGGCGAGCTCGGTCCCGTCCGGCGCGGTGAAGATCGGCATGCCCCGATTCTCGGCAGGGGCCGCGGACGCGCGCAACGGGGTTCTCCGGGCGAAAGTCGCCGCCGGCCTCTTGCCTGACGCACGCGGGCCTGGATTACTGATCCACAAGAAGATCGACCGAATGATCGGTCGCCCGGATCGGGCGGTTCGGTACCGGAATCCGCGCAGTGTCCGTGCCGCTCGATTCGAGGATCGTCCGGTCCGGGGATCGTCCGGTCCGGGGATCGTCCGGTCCGGGGATCGTCCGGTCCGGGGATCGTCCGGTCCGGGGATCGTCCGGTCCGGGGATCGTCCGGTTCGAGACAGGTAGGCGAGGGAGAAGTCCCATGACGGATGTGCGGAACCCGCTGGACGACGGCGAGCGCCTGGACGAGGCCGCCCTGCGCACCCTGCAACTGGAGCGACTGCGGACCTCGCTGCGTCGCGCCTACTCCCGGGTGCCGTTCTACCGCGAGGCCTTCGACAAGGCGGGCGTCCACCCCGACGACTGCCGCGACCTCGCCGACCTGGCCCGCTTCCCCTTCACGACCAAGGCCGACCTGCGCGCGCACTACCCGTACGGGATGTTCGCCGTCCCCCGGAACCGCATCCGCCGCATCCACGCCTCCAGCGGCACGACCGGCCGGCCGACGGTCGTCGGCTACACGGACGCCGACCTGTCCATGTGGTCGGACATGGTGGCCCGTTCGCTCCGTGCCGCGGGCGCCCGACCCAGCGACACCGTCCATGTGGCCTACGGGTACGGCCTGTTCACGGGCGGTCTCGGCGCCCACTACGGCGCCGAGCGCCTCGGCTGCACGGTGGTCCCCGCGTCCGGCGGCATGACCTCCCGTCAGGTCCGGCTGATCCTGGACCTCGAACCGCGCGTCATCATGGTGACCCCGTCCTACATGCTCACGCTGCTCGACGAGTTCGAACGCCAGGGCGTGGACCCGCGCTCCACCTCGCTGCGCGTCGGGGTCTTCGGCGCGGAGCCGTGGACGGAGCGGATGCGCCAGGAGATCGAGGAGCGATGCGCGATCGACGCCGTCGACATCTACGGGCTGTCGGAGGTGATCGGGCCGGGCGTGGCTCAGGAGTGCGTCGAGACCAAGGACGGGCTGCACGTCTGGGAGGACCACTTCCTCCCCGAGGTGGTCGACCCGGTCACCGGCGAGGTCCTGCCGGAGGGCGAGGAGGGCGAGCTGGTCTTCACCTCGCTGACCAAGGAGGCCATGCCGGTCGTGCGCTACCGCACGCGCGACCTCAGCCGCCTGCTGCCGGGCACGGCTCGCGTCTTCCGGCGGATGCGGAAGGTGACCGGGCGCAGCGACGACATGGTCATCCTGCGCGGGGTGAACCTCTTCCCCACCCAGATCGAGGAGATCGTGCTGCGCACCCCGGGCGTGGCGCCCCACTTCCAGCTCCGCCTGACCCGTGAGGGACGTCTCGACGCCCTCACGGTCCGCGCCGAGGCCCGCCCCGACGCGACGGCCGCGGACCGCGCCACGGCCGCGCGCGCCGTGGCGGCGGCCGTGAAGGACGACATCGGCGTGTCGGTCGCCGTCGAGATCGTCGACCCGGAGTCGCTGGAGCGGTCGGTCGGCAAGATCAGGCGGATCGTGGACGAGCGTCCCCGCGCGTCATGACGGCCGGCCGGGGCGTCATGAGCCGAAGCGGTCCCTCAGTTCCCGTTTGAGGATCTTGCCGCTGGCGTTACGGGGCAGCTCGTCCACGAAGAGCACCCGCTTGGGGGCCTTGAAGGAGGCCAGGTTCTCGCGCGCATGGGCGATGAGCTCCTCCTCGGAGGTCTCCCCCCGCGCGACCACGACGGCCGTGACCGCCTCGATCCACTTCTCGTCCGGCAGGCCGATGACTGCGGCCTCGGCGACGGCCTCGTGGGTGTAGAGGACGTCCTCGACCTGCCGGGAGGCGACCAGCACGCCGCCGGAGTTGATGACGTCCTTCACCCGGTCGACGATCGTGAAGTAGCCGTCGGCGTCGCGCACGGCCAGGTCGCCGGAGTGGAACCAGCCGTCCCGGAAGGCCTCGGCGGTCTCCTCGGGCTTCTCCCAGTAGCCCTCGCACAGCTGCGGGGACCGGTAGACGATCTCGCCGGGTGTGCCGTCGGGGACCTCCGCGCCGTCCTCGTCGACCACGCGGGCGTCCACGAACAGGACGGTGCGGCCGCAGGAGTCCAGGCGCCCCTTGTGCTCGTCGGGCGCGAGGACGGTGGCGAGCGGGCCGATCTCGCTCTGCCCGAAGCAGTTGTACAGGGCGAGCCGGGGCAGCCGTTCGCGCAGGCGCTCCAGGACCGGCACCGGCATGATCGACGCCCCGTAGTAGGCCTTGCGCAGGCCGCTCAGGTCGCGTGTCGTGAAGTCGGGGCGGTTCGCCAGACCGATCCACACGGTCGGCGGCGCGAAGAGGCTGTCGACGCGGCCGGCCTCGATCAGGTCCAGGAGCCGGTCGCCGTCGGGGGCGTCCAGGACGGTGTTCGTGGCGCCGACCGCGAGGTAGGGCAGCAGGAACACGTGCATCTGCGCCGAGTGGTAGAGCGGGAGGGCGTGCGCGGGACGGTCGCCGGCGCTCAGGTCGAGGGCGGTGATCGCGCTCAGGTACTCGTGCACCAGGGCGCGGTGCGTCATCATCGCGCCCTTGGGCAGGGCCGTGGTGCCGGAGGTGTAGAGCAGTTGCACCAGGTCGTCGGTGCGCGGCTCGGGGCCCTCGTGGACGGGGGCGGCGGCCAGCCGGGCCAGGAGCGAGTCGTCGGCGTCGCGCAGGGCCGCCGTCCGCACGCCGGCGGGGAGCCGGCCGGCGAGGCCGGGGTCCGCGAGGACCAGCGAGCTGCCCGACTGGGCGACGATGTACGCCAGGTCGTCGCCGGTGAGGCTCTGGTTGACGGGGACGTGCACGAGGCCCGCGCGGGCGCAGGCCAGGAACGCGATGAGGTAGGCGTCGGAGTTGTGGCCGTAGGCCCCGACCCGGTCGCCGGGGGCGAGGCCCTCGGCGAGCAGGACGCTCGCCGCGCGCGAGACCGCCTCGTCGAGTTCCTCGTAGGTCCAGGTGCGGTCGCGGTACTCGACCGCCACGCGCGCCGGGGTGCGGCGGGCGCTGCGCCGCAGCACCCCGTCGACCGTGCTGCCATGTCCGGGCGTCATGGCTCATGATCCTGGGACGGCGACCGGAGCAGGTCAAGTCGCCGCCGTGGCGGGGCGCCGAACGGAGGCGGCCCCGCGACGACTGCCCTCACCCCCCGCACCTCGCCACCGGGAGTGGGGGCGCCGTGCGCGGGTGCGGGGTGCGGGCCGCTCACAACGGGCGGGTCCGGCCCTCCCAGTAGGGCTCGCGCAACCGCCGCTTGTACAGCTTGCCGTTGGGGTCCCGGGGCATCTCGGCGATGAAGTCGACGGACTTGGGCCGCTTGTAGCCGGCCAGCCGCTCGGCGCAGTGGGCGAGAAGTTCGTCCGCGAGGTCCGAGCCGGGCTCCCGGCCGGGGGCGGGCTCGATCACGGCCTTCACCTGCTCGCCCCAGTCGTCGTGCGGGATGCCGAAGGCGGCGGCGTCGGCGACCGCGGGGTGGGCGAGCAGCACGGACTCGATCTCGGCGGGGTAGATGTTGACGCCGCCGGAGATGATCAGGTCGATCTTGCGGTCCCGCAGGAACAGGTAGCCGTCGTCGTCGAGCACCCCGAGGTCGCCGACGGTGAAGAAGTCGCCGATGCGGTTCTTCCTCGTCTTGTCCTCGTCCTTGTGGTACGCGAAGCCGCCGGTGGTCATCTTCATGTACACCGTGCCGAGTTCGCCGGGCGGCAGCCGCTCGCCGTCGTCGTCGAAGACGGCCAACTCACTGATGGGCCAGGCCTTTCCGACCGTGCCGGGCTTCTTCAGCCATTCCTCGGCCGTGGCGAACGCGCCGCCCCCCTCGCTGGCCGCGTAGTACTCCTCCACGCAGGCGCCCCACCAGTCGATCATCGCCCGCTTCACGTGGTCCGGGCAGGGCGCGGCCCCGTGGATGGCGTGCCGCATGGAGGTCACGTCGTAGCGCGCCCTCACGTCCTGCGGGAGGGCCAGCAGACGGTGGAACTGGGTGGGGACCATGTGGGTGTGCGTGCAGCGACGGGCGTCGATGAGACGGAGCATCTCCTCGGGCGTCCACTTGTCCATCACGACCAGCCGGTGGCCCAGGTGCAGGGACGCGGCCGCGAACTGCAGCACCGCCGTGTGGTAGAGCGGCGAGCAGACCAGGTGCACGTTGTCGTCGAAGGGCCTGATGCCGAAGATGCCCAGGAAGCCGCCGAGGTAGGACTCCTCGGGCAGCTTCCCGGGCAGCGGGCGGCGGATGCCGCGCGGGCGGCCCGTGGTGCCCGAGGTGTAGTTCATGACCCAGCCGAGTGTGCGGTCGGCGGGCGCCGACTCCGGCTGCCCGTCGAGGAGTTCGGCGTACGGCCGGAAGCCGTCGACCTCGCCCACGGCGTAGCGGCGGGCGGGCGGCAGGCCGGCCTCGTCGGCGGCCCGGCACGCCTGGCCGGCGAACCGCTCGTGGGCGATGAGCACCTTGGCCCCGGAGTCGGAGACGATCCAGGCGATCTCGGGGCCGACGAGGTGGTGGTTGACGGGCACGAGGTAGAACCCGGCCTGGGTGGCGGCCAGATGGGCGGTGAAGAACTCTGCCGAGTTGGGCAGGACGACGGCGAAGGCGTCGCCGCGTTCCAGGCCGGCGGCGCGCAGGCCGTGCACGAGCCGGTTGGCGTCGGCGTGCAGGCGGCCGGCGGTCCACTCCTGGCCGTCGGGGGCGATCAGGACGGTGCGGTCGGGGTCCTGGGCCGCCTGGGCCCAGAAGCCCGCGGGGGGTGTGCTGGTCACTGGCCGCTCCTTCCGGCGATGCGGTTGACGCGGTCCACGGCCTCTTCGAAGCCGCGGGTGAGGTCGTCGAAGACCGCCCGGACGCTGCGGACGTCGTTCATCCGGCCGACGATCTGGCCGACGGGCGTCCCCAGCAGGGGGTCGATCTCGTGCTTCTGGATGCGGGAGACGGCCTCGGCGACGAGCAGGCCCTGCAGGGGCATGGGGAGGGCGCCGGGTCCGTGGGGGTCGTCCCAGGCGTCGGTCCACTCGGTGCGCAGCTGGCGGGCGGGTTTCCCGGTCAGCGCGCGGGAGCGGACCGTGTCGCCGGAGCCGGCCGCGAGGAGCTTGCGGGTGAGGGCGGGCGAGTGCAGGTCGGCCTCGGAGGTGGTCAGCCAGACGGACCCGAGCCATACGCCCTGGGCGCCGAGCGCGAGGGCGGCGGCGGCCTGCCGTCCGCTGCCGATGCCGCCGGCGGCGAGCACGGGCAGCGGGTCCACGGCCTCGACGACCTCCGGGGTGAGCACCATGGAGGCGATCTCGCCGGTGTGGCCGCCCGCCTCGTAGCCCTGGGCGACGACGACGTCGATGCCGGCGTCCTTGTGCTTGCGGGCGTGCCGGGCGCTCCCGGCGAGCGCGGCGACGAGGACGTCCCGGTCGTGCGCGCGGGCGACGACGTCGGCGGGCGGCGAGCCGAGGGCGTTGGCCAGCAGCCGGATCGGGTAGTCGAAGGCGACGTCGAGCTGGCCGCGGGCGACCTGCTCCATCCACCCGGTGATCCGCCACCCGGCGGCCTCGCCCTCGGCCAGCCCGGGGACGCCGTACTTGGCGAGGGTGTCCCGCACGAAGGCCCGGTGCCCCTCGGGGATCATCGCCTCGACGTCGGCCTCGCTCACGCCCTCGACCTTCTTGGCGGGCATGACCACGTCGAGTCCGTACGGCTTGCCGTCGACGTGGGCCTCGATCCAGTCGAGGTCGCGTCTGAGGTCGTCGGGGGCGGTGTACCGGACCGCGCCGAGCACGCCGAAGCCGCCCGCGCGGCTGATGGCCGCGGCGACGGCGGGGAACGGCGTGAAGCCGAAGACGGCGTGCTCGACTCCCAGTTGTGTGCTCAGCTCGGTCTGCATGGGCGCAGGATGCCGCAGCGGCGCGGACGACGGAAGGCTTTTTCTGATAGACCGTCAGATTGATGTGCCCGGGACCCGTGGGGCCTCCAGCACCGCCATCGCCGCGTTGTGCCCCGGGACCCCGCTCACCCCTCCCCCGCGCACCGCGCCGGCCCCGCACAGCAGCACGTTGCCGTGCCGGGTCTCGACGCCCCAGCGGCCTGCGCCGTCGTCCGCGTACGGCCAGGACAGTTCGCGGTGGAAGATGTTGCCGCCCGGCAGGCCGAGGTCGCGCTCCAGGTCCAGCGGGGTCCTCGCCTCGATGCAGGGGCGGCCGTCGGCGTCGAGGGCCAGGCAGTCCGCGAGGGGTTCGGCCAGGTGCGAGTCGAGCTGGGCCAGCGTCGATCTCAGCAGTTCCTCGCGCACGCCGTCGTTGTCGGCGTGGAAGAGCCGGGCCGGCGTGTGCAGTCCGAACAGCGTCAGCGTCTGGTATCCCGCCGCGGCGAGGTCCGCGCCGAGGATGCTCGGGTCGGTCAGCGAGTGGCAGTAGATCTCGGAGGGCGGGGCGGCCGGCAGCTCGCCGGCGGCGGCCTGGGCGTGGGCGGCGGCGAGCTGCTCGTACCCCTCCGCGATGTGGAAGGTCCCGGCGAACGCCTCGCGCGGGTCGACGGAGCTGTCGCGCAGCCTCGGCAACCGCTTGAGCAGCATGTTCACCTTGAGCTGGGCGCCCTCCGCGGGGGCGGGCGGCTCGTCGCCGGCGAGGGCCGCCAGCGCCTGCGGGGAGGCGTTCACCAGGACGTGCCGGGCGGCGACGACACCCTCGCCGTCGGCGCTGCGGTAGGCCACCTCGGCGGTACGGCCGTCGGTGTCGATCCGTACGGCCTCGTGTCCGGTGGCGAGGACCGCGCCCGCCTCGCGGGCGGCGGCGGCCAGGGCGTCGGTGAGGGCGCCCATCCCGCCGACGGGGACGTCCCACGCTCCCGTGCCGCCGCCGATGACGTGGTAGAGGAAGCAGCGGTTCTGCCGGAGGGAGGGGTCGTGGGCGTCGGCGAAGGTGCCGATGAGGGCGTCGGTGAGGACCACGCCCCGCACGAGGTCGTCGGCGAAGCGCTCCTCGACGGCCACGCCGATCGGCTCCTCGAACAGGGCCCGCCAGGCCTCCTCGTCGTCGACCGTGCGGCGCAGTTCGTCGCGGGTGGGCAGCGGCTCGGTGAGCGTGGGGAAGACCCGCTGGGCGAGACGTCCGGTCATCCCGTAGAAACGCTCCCAGGCCGCGTACTCGCGCTCGCCGCCGGTGAGCCGCGCGAACGCCTCGCGGGTGCGTTCCTCGCCTCCTCCCACCAGGAGCCCGGTGGGCCGCCCGGCGCGCTCCACGGGCGTGTACGAGGAGATCGTGCGGCTCCGGAGGCGAAAGCTCAGCCCCAGATCCCGCACGATCTTCGACGGAAGCAGGCTGACCAGGTACGAGTACCGGGACAGCCGGGCGTCGACGCCGGTGAACGGGCGGGTGGAGACGGCGGCGCCGCCGGTGTGGTCCAGCCGCTCCAGCACCAGCACCGACCGCCCGGCCCGGGCCAGATAGGCGGCCGCGACCAGACCGTTGTGGCCGCCGCCCACGACGACGACGTCGTAGGCGCGGTGCTGTCCGTGGTGTCCCTCGTGTGCAGGCATGGTTCTTCGTAACACGTGCCGATCAAGGTCGGCCAGACGCGGTCGCCCACGGTCTCCGGAGCCGGACCGCCAGGACGGTCGGGGTGCGGGGCGTCCCGTCGTGTTTGCGCGTCGACCGCGGGCCCCTCCTGCGCGGCCCACGGCCGCTCCGGCACGTACCCGGCGCCGAGCGGCCTACGGCCGGACTTTGCACGGCGCCGGACGGGCTTCGGGGCCGAGCCTGTCCATGGCCCGCAGAATGTGCTTGGGCGGGAGCTGCCAGCGGACACGTGCGGGAACACAGCGCAGCACGGCGCCGGCGGCACGCAGCCGCCGGGTGACGGTGTCGGGCTCGGGGGCGCGCCTGCCGTACAGCTCGTGGGCGTACGGCGGCAGCGAGGCGTACGCCAGTTGCGCCACCCGCCGCCACAGCAGGGCGCGCGCCGGGACGAGCAGCGGGTGGGTCGGCGGCCGGAGCAGGAAGTCGTCCACCGCGCGCGCCTCCGCTCCGGCGGCGAGTTCGGGGCGCACCTTCTCGAAGTACTCCTCCATGGCGGCCCGGTCGCCGGGCACGGTGTCCGGGTCGAGCCCCACCAGGCGGGCGCTGACGCGGTGCTCGCCGATGTAACGGTCGGCCGCCGCGTCGGAGAGCGGATACCCGGAACGGCGCAGGACGTGCAGATAGGAGTCGATCTCGGCGCAGTGCACCCACAGCAGCAGCGCGGGTTCGTCGACTCCGTAGCGCTCCCCGGTGTCCGGGTCGGTCGCGGAGAGCAGGCGGTGGATCCGGCGGACGCGGGCGCCCGCCTTCTCGGCGGCCCCGGCGGTGCCGTAGGTGGTGGTGCCGACGAAGTCGGCGGTGCGCATCAGCCGGCCCCAGGCGTCCCGCCGGAAGTCGGAGTTCTGCATGACACCGCGCACGGCTCGCGGGTGCAGCGCCTGGAGGTAGAGCGCCCGGATCCCGGCGACCCACATCATCGGGTCGCCGTGCATCTGCCAGGTCACGCTCGCCGGGCCGAACAGCCCCGGGTCGGCCGTCACGGCAGGTGTGGCCACAGCCGCCTCCTCGGACACGGCGGGGGCACCCGTCCCCCACGACGTCGCCTCCGGTTCCTTCCCCGGAGACCGCCGGGTCAGTCCCTCCAGGCGCGGCCCCGACCACCTTCGGCCCGCCTGCGGCCCGTCTGCGGCCTGCGTGCGGCCTGCGTGCGGCCCGGGCCGCCCACGGCGTCGCGGGCGACTCACCACAGGTCACGGTCGACATCGCCGCGGTGCAGGCCGCCGCGAGGCCGGCCCCCGCAGAGCGCGTCGCACCCCGCGTCGGGGCGGTGACGATCGCCGAAAGTCGCTGCGACCGACGACTTTCGTCGTCCCTCCCCGGCCCCGAGCGGCATCTATGGTGTGCGGGTGAGTGCACTGTCACCGGCTTTTCTGGCGGCTACGGCGAAGAGGGGCGGGGCGAAGAGAGGCGGCTCGTCCTGCTGCCGCCCGCCGTCGCCGTGATCCTCCGGCTCCGCCCGACGGCAAGGCGGCGCAACGGCCGCGCTGTTGACCGGCCGCCGGACCCCGAACGCACGACGCATTCTCCGTACCCCTCAGAAGCAACAGGCCGCAAACGGAAGGGCCCAGCACCATGTCATCCCCCCTCAAGCGAGTGGATCGGGCAAGCGCCGTGGAACGCCCGGCCTCGGCCCGCTCCGAGGAGGTCAGGCCGCGCAGTTCGACGACGGGCTCGCGGCGGGCGGCGGCGTTCGCCGTCTGGTACCTGCGAGCCGTCACCTTCATCAACTTCCTCAGCGCCGCCTGGATCTCCTTGGGACAGGACTCGGAGTACTACGTCCCGCCGTACCTGTTGACCGCCGGATACGCCTCCGGTGTGTTCACGATGTTCCTGGCCATCACCATGCGCCGTCGCAAGCGGGCCGCGTGGATCCTCAACTTCGCGCTCTGCGGGCTGTTCCTCCTGCTGTTCGCCTCCCTGATGGCCCTCCCGGAGGTATGGCAGTATCCGCAGAACTGGATCTCCCTCGTCCTCTCCGCCGCGTTCATCGCCGCGCTGGCCGTGGGGCGGCGGGAGTTCTACGCCAAGGGCGACCGGTCCAACCCCCGGCTCGCCGTCGCCGTCGGCGTGGTCGGTCTGCTCGTCTCCTCGCTCCTCGCCACGTTCCTGGTGACGGTCACCAACCACGCGCACGACTCCGAACTGTCGACGTTCCCGGACCGCTGGCGCTACGGCACGTTCCGGCTGATCTCGGTCGCCGTCGACGACTCCGGCTACGCCGGGATCACCACCCCGAACTGGGTCAACGTCGCCATCAACATGATGAGCACCTTGCTGGTCCTCGCGGTCTTCTACGCCGCTTTCCGCTCACGGCGCGCCGTCGACCCGCTCACCGAGGACGACGAGGCACGTCTGCGGGCGCTGCTCGACCGGCACGGCGACCGTGACTCCCTCGGCTACTTCGCGCTGCGCCGCGAGAAGAGCGTGGTGTGGTCGCCGACGGGCAAGGCGGCGGTCGCGTACCGGGTGCTCGGCGGTGTCTCGCTCGCGAGCGGCGACCCGATCGGCGATCCCGAGGCCTGGCCCGGGGCCATCGAGCCGTGGCTCGCCGAGGCGCGGGCGCACGGCTGGATCCCGGCGGTGATGGGTGCGAGCGAGGAGGCGGGCCAGGTGTACGCGCGGCATGGTCTGGACGCCCTCGAACTCGGGGACGAGGCCATCGTCGAGACGGACGAGTTCACCCTCGACGGGCGGGCCATGCGTACCGTGCGGCAGGCCTTCAACCGGGTGCAGCGGGCGGGCTACCAGGTGCGTGTCCGAAGGCATGGGGACATCCCGGCCGACGAGATGGCGGTTCTGCTGAAGCGGGCGGACGACTGGCGGGACGGGGCCACCGAACGCGGTTTCAGCATGGCGCTGGGGCGGCTCGGCGATCCGGACGACGGGCAGTGCGTGATGCTCGAATGCACGGATGCACAGGGCGAGTTGAAGGCGGTGCTGTCCTTCGTGCCTTGGGGGCCTCAGGGCCTCTCGCTCGACCTCATGCGCCGGGACCGGGACTCCGAGAACGGCCTCATGGAGTTCATGGTGATCGAACTGCTCCGCCGGGCGCGCGAGATCGGGATCACCCAGGTGTCGCTCAACTTCGCCATGTTCCGTTCCGTCTTCGAGCGCGGGTCGCGTCTCGGCGCCGGGCCGGTGCTGAGGCTGTGGCGGTCGCTGCTCGGCTTCTTCTCGCGCTGGTGGCAGATCGAGTCCCTGTACCGCGCCAACGCCAAGTACCGGCCCGTCTGGGAACCGAGGTTCCTGCTCTTCGAGAAGAGCGCGGACCTGCTGCGCATCGGGCTCGCGTCGGCGCGGGCGGAGGGGTTCCTGGAGGCGCCGGGGCTGCCGAAGTGGCTGCACCGCAAGCGCCTGGAGTCGCCGCGATGAGGACGCCCGGCGGGCTGCCGCCAGGCCGCTCGACCCGGCCTGCCGAGTGGGCGAGGATATTGGGCAAGGAGCGAGCCATCTCGAGCAGTCGGTCGTCGTCGCCGACGAAACCGGAGTGCAGGGGAGCATTGGCCACGTCGTCGATGCCTATGTGGTTCACGAGCAGCCGATACAAGTCCGCGAGGCTGCCTTCCGGCAGCAGGCCGGCGGCTGTGGGCCAGCTTCCCGGCGGAGCGGGCAGGCGCGTCAGCGCTTGCAGGTACGCCTCAAGGGTGGCCGGGGTGTCGAGTCGGCGCCCGATGAGTGGCCAGAAGGCCGGAAGGACTGTGAGATGCAGAAGGGCAACTGCTGCCAGCATCCAGCGCACGTGTTCTGGTGACTGTGGTGCGTGGTCCGATGGATCGTCGGTCAGTACGGCAGCCAGCTGGACCGATGCGTTCGTGTCCCCTCGGACCGCGAGTTCGCTCAGATGATCGCGCGCACGCGACGGTGTAGCTGCTGTTGAGGGCGGTGCCGCGTGCGGCCGCGCCGTCGAAGAGCAGTGCCAGTTGCTCACCGAGGGCTTCCGGATCCGCGGCCCCGGCCTGCCGTGCGATGTCCGAGAGGCGGCGGGCGAACTCGCCCTTGTACGCCGCGGCCAGTCGGTGGGCGGAATGCCCAGGGTCGGGTACTTCAACGCTGACGTTCAGGAACGGGCACCCCCGGAACGGAGCGGCGGTTTCCGGCGGCTTCCAGTCGAAGACGGCGAGCAATTGCTCACGCGGGCTCAAGGTCGGTGGGGCGGACGCCGGGGGGACGGGGAGGGGGCCGTCGCCCAGGGACCGCAGGTATGCCGTCCGCGCACTTTTCGTGGAGCCCGGTCGCCCAACCCTCCGAGCACCACCACACAAACCGCTCGGCGAACGTGGTGACGAACCTGCCGGGAACGAGCACCTCGATCACGGTCAGCGACTCGGGTGTTGCCCCATGCTCGACCCAATTGACGCATGGCCTACGAACAGGGCGCCCCCTGCCCACCACAACGAGTCCGCCGACGACCGCCGGATGGCATACGGCCCGGCAAGCCGACTTCGCCAGAACCGGGGCATAGCGCCACCCCGGCTGCGATCCTCTAGAGCCGTTATGCCCGTTTCCCACCGTTCTGCTCCCGGACGGTGTCGAACAGGGAGGTCAGAGTGGGACTTGCCGCGAGACTGCCCAGCAGGACGTGAAGCGACTGTCGTTCCGTGGCACCCAGGTCTGCGAGGATTTCGCCGTCGAGATCGACGAGTGTGTGGTTGAGGCGGGCCAGGACCTTGCGCCCTTCCGCGGTGATGTCCACGGCGTAGCGGCGACGATCCTGCGGATCTCGTGTCCGCTCCGCGTATCCGGCGCGCTCCAGGTCGTCGAGACTCGTCACCATCGTCGCGGGGTCGATGCGCAGGAACGAGCCAAGTGCCAGTTGCGGCATGGCACCGTTGTCCGCCAAAGCCTGCAGGACGCTGTAATGCCGCACCCGCAGGCCGGTCCCGCCGATGCCGTCCTCGGCGATCCTGAACGCCACCTGCCCGAGTTTGACCAGCAGGCAGATGGTGTGTTCGGCCACTGTCCCCGGAACCAGCGGAGCCTCGGACATCGTTTATCCCGCCTATGGTTAGTCGTACGTATGGTCCTGTCCATCGTACGAGAAGGCCCGAGGCAGCAGGACCGCTGCAGACCGGCGGGATTCCCCACCTTCCGCCGGCTTACGGTCGGTGCGTCCTGTGGTCAGCCGACGATGGCCCGACCGAAGATCTGCCGGGCTATGACCCACTTCTGGATCTCGTTGGTGCCCTCATAGATTTCGCCGATCTTGCTGTCCCGGTAGATCGCCTCGACGGGGCCGGGGCTGCCGTCGGCACCCAGTTCGCGCGCGAAGCCGAGGCCTCCGAAGGCCTGGACGGCGTCGCGCGCCATGTCCACCGACAACTTGGTGGCGTAGTACTTCGCCATCGCGGCCTCGGGCTCCGGGGACTGGTTGCCCGCGTCCAGGCGCAGGGCGGCCTTGGTGTAGAGGGTGCGGGCGTTCTCGATCTCGGTGGCCCGTTCGGCGAGCAGGAACTGCCAGTGCTGGTTGGCGGCCACCGGCTTGCCGAAGGCGTGTCGCGTCGACAGGTGGGCCACGGTGTGGTCGAAGGCGGCCTGCGCCATGCCGACCCCGGCAGCCGCGATGCCGATCCGGCCGTAGGTCAGCGTGGACAGCGCATGGCGCAGTCCGTGTCCCTCGGCGCCACCGAGAAGGTCGTCGTCGGTCAGGTGCACATCCGTGAAGCGGATGTCCGCGGTGAGCTGGCCGCGGTTGCCCATCTTGCGGTCGGGAAGGCCTACCTCCACTCCGGGAAGCGCCGTGTCGACGATGAACATGCTCAGCCGGGTGCCGGTGCGGGCGAGAACCACCACGAACCCGGCGACGGGCGAGTTGGAGATCCACCGCTTGTGGCCGTTCAGCACCCAGCCGGCCTCGGTGCGTATCGCCTCGGTCTGAACCGCCTGCGGCGACAGGTCACTTGAGGCATCCGGCTCGGTGGTGGCGAACGCGCCGACCACTGAGCCCTCCGCGACCTTTCGCAGCCATCGCTGCTGCTGCTCCTCGGTGCCCTGCCGCAGGGCGTTGCCCGCCAGGATGCAGTGCACGTCGAAGACGGCCGCGACGCTGCTGGAGTAGTAGGCCAGTTCCTCGATGGCCGCGGCGGTGGCGCTCGCCGGGTGGGTCAGACCGTCGCCGCCGACCTCGCTGGGGAAGGGGATCCGGAAGACCCCCGCCGACGCAAGCCCGTCAAACACCTGCCGGGGGAAGCCGTCCGTGCGCTCGTCGCCCCCCGCGATCGCCACGGCGTGCGGAGCCACTTCGTGCTCTGCGATCCGGCGCACGGCAGCGCGAACGGACTGTGTCTCTCTGGGGGCCAGGAGCTCGTGGTAGAGCCGGTCGATCTGGCGTGTGGGAGTGGAAGTCATACGCGGAAGATACCATTAGCATCGCGTACGATTAGCTCGGCAATCTATTTTGGAGGTTCGACCATGACACAGACGCTGGCCGACAGGACCATCCTGATGTCGGGAGGCAGCCGCGGCATCGGACTCGCCATCGCTCTGCGCGCGGCCCGCGACGGCGCGAACGTGGTGATGCTCGCCAAGACCTCCGTGCCGCATCCGAAGCTCGAAGGCACGGTCCACACCGCCGTTGACGAGATTGAGCGCGCGGGCGGCAAGGGGCTGGCCGTCGTCGGTGACGTCCGCGACGAGGACGATGTGCGCACCGCTGTCGACGCGGCGGTCAGCGCCTTCGGTGGCATCGACATCGTGGTGAACAACGCCAGCGCGATCGACCTGTCGTCGTCGGAGCAGCTGGAGATGAAGCGGTACGACCTGATGCAGGACATCAACACGCGTGGCACGTTCCTGCTGAGCAAGGCCGCCATCCCGCACCTGCGCAAGGCGGGCAACCCGCACATCCTCACGCTCTCCCCGCCGTTGAACCTCGCGCCGCACTGGGTGGGGAAGCACCTCGGTTACACGCTGTCGAAGTACGGCATGAGTCTGTGCACCATCGGGCTCGCCGAGGAGCTCGCCGCCGACGGCATCGCCGCCAACTCGTTGTGGCCGAGGACCCTGATCGACACAGCCGCCGTGCGCAACGTGGTCGGCGGCGCCGGACAAGCCCGTAGTCCGCGGATCATGGCTGACGCCGCGTACGCCATCCTCACGCGTGACGCGCGGAAGTGCACCGCCAACCTGTTCATCGACGACGAGGTCCTGTCGGACGAGGGCGTCACCGACCTGTCCGTCTACAGCCCTGCCGACTTCGAAGGTGATCTCGCGCTCGACATATTCGTCGATCCGGCCTGATCCCACACAGCTCACTAGATGAACGCGAGGGCGTTCTCGATGCCCTTCTTGAGGACCTCATCGGCGAGCTTCGAGTCGAAGGCGGCGCGGGACAGCTGCCGCGCCCCAGGCCTGCTTGCGCGTCCGCGCAGCGGCCGATCTAGTCGAGCAGGGCGGCGGAGGGACATCCGACGCCGCGCTGGTCCCGGTGCTCGGGCGACAGATAGCCGCGAACGAGATCCTCGAGTCCCGGGCAACCGGGCCGCCGGGCCGCAGAGTGCCGTACCGCGCCGCCTGCGCGCGTAGCTCCTCTCTGACGCCACAGGATCCTCCGTTCGATGCGCAGGGCCATTGCCTTGCACGTCATCCCGAGCCTATGGTCTGTCGAATGTAATGTTATGACTCACATTTGATGATGCGTCAGAGTCAGAGATGAGGCACGCCGTGAGTGACGTCCCCTTCCAGCCCGCAGTGGAGCAGTCACGCGCGCTGGCCGCGGGTGAGATCTCGAGCCGGGAACTCGTCGAGCTCTATCTTGAGCGGATCGCCACCCATAACACCGCGTTGAACGCGGTGGTGACCCTTGACCCCGAGCGGGCCCGTCGCGAGGCCGGGGAAGCGGACGCCGCGCGGGCGGCCGGGCGAGACCTCGGTCCTCTGCACGGTGTGCCGATCACGGTCAAGGACAGCTTCGAGACAGCCGGGATGCGCACCGTCTGCGGGCGGACAGACCTCAAGGACTACGTGCCCGACCACGACGCCGAGGCGGTCAAGCGGCTGCGTTCGGCCGGTGCCGTGATCATGGGGAAGAGCAACATGCCTCCGGGCAACCAGGACGTCCAGGCCGACAACCCGGTGTTCGGTCCTTCATCGAACCCGTGGGACACGACCCGTACCTCGGGCGGATCCGCCGGGGGCGGCGCCGTCGCCACCGCCGCGGGCCTCACGGCGTTCGACTTCGGCTCGGAGATCGGCGGATCGACCAGGATCCCGTCCCACTTCAACGGCCTGTACGGGCACAAGTCGACCTGGCGGTCCATACCCCTCATCGGGCATGTGCCCTACGGCCCGGGCCCGGGACGATGGACCGAGGCCGACATGGGCTGCGGCGGCGCGCAGGTCCGCGACGCCCGTGACCTCGTCCCGATCCTGCGGGCAACGGTCGGGCCCGCCGACTACGACGGCGGTTTCAGCTACACACTCGCACCGCCGCGCGCGACCAAGCTCGCCGACTTCCGGGTCGCCGTCTGGAGCGAGGATCCCTCGTGTCCGGTGGACAGCGACGTCGCGGCTGCCGTAGACGACGCGGTCGCTGTGCTGCGGACGGCCGGCGCGAAGATCACGGTGCAGCCCGCCGGCCTCCCTGTCGACATCGCGACGAATCACGAGAAGGCCTTCCAGCCCCTGCTCTTCGGCGCGGGCGACCGCACCGGCCTCGCTCCTGCCTCCAGCGCCGCAGTGCTGGCCCGGTTCGTCCAGCACCCGCGGGGTGACGCCGGTCCCGCCCTGCTCGGAACCTTCCAGTCCCACTATCACTGGCTGCAGGCCCACATGGTGCGCAATGAGATCCGGCAGCGATGGTTCGAGTTCTTCCAGGACTTCGACATCGTGCTCATGCCGGTCACCCCGACGGCCGCCCCCGCCCACCACAACAAGCTGATCGACTGGTTCGGGCGGCCATTCGAAGTCGAAGGTGTGCGACGCCCTTACTGGGACCAGGTCAAGTGGAGCGCCGTCGCCAACGTCTCCGGGGGGCCGGCGACGACCATCCCGGTGCGCCGAGGCAGGAGCGGACTGCCCATCGGTCTGCAGGCCATGGGCCCGAGCGGGGGCGATCTCACCACCATCGAGTTCGCCGCCCTGCTGGGCCGGGAAGTGGACGGCTTCGTGCCGCCTCCGGCCTTCGTCCAGACCCCCACCACTGGACCCTGACCACCCGCCCGAAAACCCCGAAGAACGACGATGCACAGCTTGAGCCGCAACGCGTCACGACTGCGGACGGATTCCGCGTCCCGCTACCCGGAACGCACCGCGATCGTCTTCGGCGACGACCGCATCACGTACGAGGCCCTCGACGCCGCCAACCGGGGGGGCGAACCTGCTCGTCTCGCGCGGGATCCAGCCCGGGGACAAGGTCGTGCTGTCATGCCCCGATTCTCCAACATCTACTTCGGCATCCTCAAGGCCGACGCCGCGGTCGTGCCGCTGAACGTGCTGTTGCAGGGCCGCGAGGTCGCCTACCACCTCACCGGCTTCGACGCGAAGGGTGTACTTCGCCTTCGAGGGAACCCCGGAGCTGCCGATCGGGAAGGCCGCCTGGAAGGGATTCCGCGAGAGCACGGACTGCACCGAGTTCTTCCTGATCGAGAGCGGCGGCGCGCCGTAGTCCGGGGACGAGACGCCGGAGTCCTACACCTCGGTCGTAGCCGAGCAGCCCGTGACGTTCCGGACGGTCGAACGCGACGAAGACGACACAGCGGTGGTCCCCTACACGTCCGGCACAACCGGCCACCCCAAGGGCGCGGAGCTGCGTCACCGCAATGTGTATGACAACGCGCTCGCCGGCATCGACCTGTTCGTTTCGAGGGGGCAGCGCCCTGCTACATGTTGATCATGTGGCCCGCGAGGCCGTGGACGGCTTCCTTGACCGCCTCGCCCAGGGTGGGGTGGGCGTGGACGTTGCGGGCGACCTCATGGACGGTGAGGTCCCACTGCTGGGCCAGGGTCAGCTCGGGAAGGAGTTCGGTGACGTCGGGGCCGATGAGGTGGCCGCCGAGGAGTTCGCCGTACTTGCCGTCGCTGATCAGCTTGACGAAGCCGGTGGCGTCGCCGAGGCCGTGGGCCTTGGCGTTCGCGGTGAACGGGAACTTGGCCACCTGGACGTCGTACCCCTTCTCCCTCGCCTGCGCCTCGGTGTAGCCGAAGCTCGCGATCTGCGGCTGGCAGAACGTGGAGCGCGGGATCATCACGTAGTCCAGCTCCATGGTCTCCGCGTCCGCGATCGTCTCGGCGGCGACCACGCCCATCGCCTCGGCGGCGTGCGCGAGCATCAGCTTCGCGGTGACGTCCCCGATGGCGTAGATGTGCGGGACGGAGGTGCGGCAGCGGCCGTCCACGTCGATCGCGCCGCGCTCGGTGACGCGGACGCCGGTGTTCTCCAGGCCGTATCCGGTGACGTTCGGGGCGAAGCCGATGGCCTGCAGGACCTTGTCGGCCTCCAGCACCTGCTGGGTGCCGTCCTTGCCGGTGACGGTGACCCGCACCCGCGGGCCGGACTCGTCGATCGACTCGACGCGGGTCGAGGTGAGCACGTCGATGCCCAACTTCCGGTACTGCTTGGCCAGTTCGGTGGAGACCTCGGCGTCCTCCAGCGGGGCGATACGGTCCAGGAACTCGACGACGGTGACCTTGACGCCGTAGTTGTGCAGCACATAGGCGAACTCGACGCCGATGGCCCCGGCGCCGGCGATCACGATCGACTGCGGCAGGTCCTCGGCGAGGATCTGCTCCTCGTACGTCACCACGCGCGCGCTGCGCTTGGTGCCGGGCAGCAGCTTGGGGGTCGCCCCGGCGGCGATGATGCAGTTCTCGAAGCCGATGGTGCGGGTGTTGCCGTCGTAGTCGGCCACCTGGAGTGTGTGCGGGTCGAGGAACGTGCCGCGTCCGCTGATTTCGGTGATCTTGTTCTTCTTCATCAGGTAGTGGACGCCCTTGACCCGGCCGTCCGCGACCTTCCGGCTGCGGCGGAAGGCCTCCCCGTAGTCGAAGGAGACCTGTCCGTCGACCTTGATGCCGAAGGTCTTCGCCTCGCGCGTGAAGATGTGTGCGAGTTCGGCGTTGCGCAGCAGGGCCTTGGTGGGGATGCACCCCACGTTCAGGCAGACGCCGCCCCAGTACCTCTCCTCGACGACCGCGACGCGCTTGCCCAGTTGGGCGGCCCTGATGGCGGCCACGTACCCGCCTGGGCCCGCGCCGAGTACGACGACGTCGAAGTGCTCACCCTGCTCGTCCATGGACCTTCCCTTTCCACTGGGAGGGTCGACTCCACGTCAGTGGCCGACTCGCTCCCGATCGCACAACCTGTTCATCAACTCAGTCGCTGTGGTTCAACGCCCCGGTGCCTTGATCAATGCCCACGCAGCGATCACCGACGGGCCAACGCCCCGTCGACTTCGTGTACTCCCGCCTCGGCGGCACCGAGCCTGAGGGTGTCGAGCCCGAAGGCCGCGACCGGACCGTGCACACCGGGCTTGAGGACGGCATCCGGCGCCGCCGCACGGACTGCGCCCCACGCCAGGAGGGAGCCCGTCATCTCGTAGGGATCGGGTCCGGTGAGGGCCGTCGTGGCCAGGGGACGACCCTGGCCGTCGCGGGCGACCGCGATCACCAGGGAACGGCCGTCGGTGTCCGGCTCACGATGTGCTCCCGGGAGCCGCCCGGACCACCGCGTCAGAGCAGCCCGCACCTTCGCCGACCTCAGCAAGGGCGCCTGGAGCATGGCGGCGATCTGCACCGGACGCGTCCACCGCCCGAGCCAGCCCATCCCCACCTCGACGCTCTCCAACTGAGGGAAGACCTCAGGCAGGCCGAGATGCTCCGTGCCCGGGACGGTCATGGCCGGGCGTCGCACACCGGCGTAGCGGAAGGTGAGGACACGCTTGGCGGCCCGCTCGTCGACCAGTCGGGCAGAGGCTTTAGGGCGTGGAGAGCGGTAGGCGAACCCGTCCTCGGCCGCCGCGGCGACCAGCGTCTGGCGCGTGCCACCCGTGGTCAGGTCCCAGGAGTCGCGCAGGGTGCTCCGGTAACGCAGCTCACTCCCGCGCCCCGAACGGGTGATGAAGTAACCGATCTCGACATGGGATGCGCGCTCGCCCGCCTGTTCCAGGGCCAAGGCGCCGGCGAGATTGCCGGGCACGTAGTCGTAGCCGAACGCGGGTACGAGAGTCGCTCCCCTGGCGGCCGCGACGGAGTCCAGCTCAAGGAGGACCCGGCGGGCGAAGGGGCCCTCCCCCGTGGAGTCGAAGTAGCGCGCTCCCGCCCGCGCGGCAGCCCTGACTGTGGCCATGCCCAGTTGCATGAACGGCCCGACCGTGGAGACGACCACATCGCTGGGGCCCAGAAGGCGCGTGAGGTGGGCGGAAGAGGTGACGTCCACTTCCGCCACTGGCAGTTCCGCCTCGAAGCGGTCGGCCAGGGTCAGCATCTTCGTTCGGCTTCGCCCGACCAAGGTCGGCTTCTCACCTCGTGCGAGCAGTTCCCTGAGAACTCGCCGCCCCGTGTACCCCGTCGCACCCAGCAACAAGATTCTGCGCTTTTCCACGGCTACGTCTGCCTTCCGGAGGGCATTCACGACGACCACTGACCGACCACGAGTCATTCACTGACTTCAAGTCATTGAATATACGATGGTCAACATGAGAGGGCCAAACCGACGACAGCTATATGCGGAGCAGACCCGGGCGGACCTGGTGGCGGCCGCGCGCAAACTCTTCGTCGACAACGGGTTCGCGGACACGTCGGTCGAGGCCATCACCGCGGCGGCGCAAGTGAGCAAGGGCACCTTCTACCACCACTTCCCGGACAAGAAGGCGATGTTCGCCGAGCTCTACACGGAGCTGCTCCAGCGGGTCGGAGCGCTCGCCGACGCGGCGTCCGAGGCGATCCGTGCGACGCCGGGCGAGCCTGCCTTGGCCGCCGTGTCGAACCTCACGCACGCCTTCTTGCAGCGGACCATCGACGATCCCCTGCATCGAGAGCTGATGGCCCAGGCGCCCTCGGTGCTGGTGGAGCAGTACCGGCACATCAACGACACGGTGGCCCAGCCGCCGATCGAACGGCTATTGACCGTCCTGGCCGAACGCGGTGACGTGGAACCGGACGTTCCGGTCGCCACCGTCGCCCGGCTGCTGTTGGCCGTCCTGTGCGAGGGCAACCAGATCATCGCCGCCGCGGCGGACCGGGAGGACGCCCTGGCCAGGACGTTCCACACGATCACCCTGCTGATGTCGGGCCTGGCGGCGGACGGCGTCAGCGCGCACGGTTGACGTCGACCAACGCCTGCAACAGCACTCCTCGACCGCACCCGGCCGTGCCGCTACCGTGCCGCCTCGTTCTCGATGTCACGGACCAGGTCGATGGCCCGACCGAGAGTGGTGAGCCGAGCGTCGAGGGTCTCTCCGGCCGGATAAAAACGTACGGTGTCCACACCGGCGTCGCGCCACACACGCAGCCGCTGACGCACCATGGCCTCGGTTCCGATCAGAGTGGTCGCCAGCACCATTTCGTCGGTGACCAGGCCGGCCGCGCCCTCCCGGTCCCCGGCCTGCCAACGTGTCCGAACTTCGGCCGCCACCTCGGCCCAACCCTGGCGGCTGTAGGCATTGTTGTAGAAGTTCGTGGTCGCGGAACCCATGCCGCCGAGGCTGAAGGCCAGTTCCTTCTTGCGTCCGGCCACCATCGCGCTCAGCGCGTCCTCGTCGTCCGCGAAGGCGACCTCGGCACCTTGGCAGATGTCGAGGTCGGCACGGGCGCGACCGGCGGTGGCCAGGCCCTGGTCCAGGTGGTGGAAGTACGCCTCCTTGGCGCCCTCGGGCACGAAACTGGTGCCCAGCCACCCATCGGCGATCTCACCGGTCAGGTGCAGCATCTTCGGCGAGAGGGTGGCGAGGTAGACCGGAATGTCATGCTCGGCACGCATCGACAGACGCATGGGCTTCGCCTCCGCGCCCGGCAGGGGAATCCGGAACTCCTGTCCCGAGTAGGAGACTTTGCCGCCCGCGGCGGCCTCCCGCACGATCTCGACGGTCTCCCGCATCCGCACCAGCGGGCGGGCGAAGGGCACGCCGTGCAGCCCCTCGATCACCTGCGGCCCGGAGGGGCCCAGTCCGAGAAGGAAGCGCCCCTGGGAGATCTGCGACAGTGTGATCGCGGCGCGGGCGATGGCCATCGGCGTACGGGTGCCGAGTTGGATGATTCCGGATCCGAGGAGCATGCGCTCGGTCTTCGCCGCGAGGTAGCCCAACGGCGAGGGAGCCTCGGAGCCCCACGCCTCCGCCACCCAGCAGATGTCGAGACCGAGCTTCTCCGCCTCGGTGACATAGGCGACGATCTCCCGCCAGTCGCCCCCGGAAGCTTCGATCGTGGTGGAGGTACGCATCAGAGCCTCGCCTCGCCCGCGGGCCGGGCCCTCTCGGCCAGCTTCTTGATCTCTTCGAGGGTGATGGTCATGTTGGCCTCGAACTCCCGCATGCGCACGAAGACGATCTTCTGCTCCTTCTCCGGCATGCGATCGATGGCGAAGGAGAGGCCCGAAGGGGCCGGCCCCATCTGCATCCATTCGCTCAGCAGAGTGCCACCGCCCTGCGGCTCCAACGTGAACCGCCAGATCGCGGTTGGGTCCTGCGGGTTCTCGACGCTCCAGGCAAGCAGCCTCGGCGGCTCGTACTCGACGATGTGGGAGGTGGTGGTCCACTCCCCGAGTGCCTCGTGCTTGCTCCTGCCGATGAACCGGGCTCCCAGAGCAGGGGCGGTCCTGCCATCCAGCCATTCGACGTGCTGCAGCTCGGAGCTCATACGCGGCATCAGCTCGATGTCGGACACGAGCGGCCACACCTGTTCGGGCGGAGCAGCGATCCAGGTGCGAACCTCCACCGTCGGCTTGTCCGCATAGCGCGCGCCTGTCCAATCCATGTTCCTGCAGCCTCCATGCCGATCCGAGAACTCCCATGACCAGACGTGACCAGTAAAGTTGCGTAGATAGACTCACATGTCAAGGGAAACGCCGCTCCGGCAGAGCCGCGGAGTCAGCCGGCGAAACGCTCTCGGACATCCGGCCGTTCGGCCAGATGTGGCGGATAGCCGGGGCCCATACGAGGACTGGTGTTCTCCGCGGTCATCTGCTCCCCGCAGGAAGAACACACCACCTCGGCATGGGCTTCCTGTCCGCAGACCTCGTGACGCATGACTACCGGCGGGCCCTCTTCACCGGACAGCCAGCGGTCCCCCCACCGGTTCATCACCAGCAGCACACCGTAGAAGTCGCGCCCCTTCTCCGTGAGCACGTAGTCGTACCGAACCGGCTCCGTCTGGTACGGCCGTTTCTCCAGCAGCCCCTCATCCACCAACCGGCGCAACCGGTCCGTCAATGTGTTGCGCGCGATCCCCAGTGACACCTGGAACGCGTCGAACCGCCGGATCCCGTAGAACGCCTCACGCAGCACCAACGGCGTCCACCAGTCCCCGAGCAAGTCCATGGTGCGCGCGATCGAACAGGGCCAGTGCGCAAAGGATGTCCGCCTCATGACAGTCAGCATAGGTTCGTCCAGTCGTGAGACCCAGCACGTGGAGCGGCGACAGTTCATACGCGCGACATCTTGCGCTCAATAAATAACGAAGTTATGTTGCCGCCATGAAACGTGACCTGCTGGGCAGAAAGCTGGTTGTCACCGGAGCGGCGCGCGGCATCGGCGAGAAGGTGGCCCGCCTGGCCATCGCCCGAGGCGCTCAGGTGACCTTGATCGGACTGGAGCCCGATCGGCTCCGTGACCTCGCCCGCGAGCTGGGCCCCGCCGCTTCCTGGCGTGAGGCCGATGTGCGCGACGGAACCGTCCTGCGGTCAGCGATCGACGAGGCTGCGGGGGTCATGGGCGGCATCGATCTCGTCGTCGCCAATGCCGGCGTCGTGGCGTACGGGACCGTGCGACAGACGGACGAGGCGTCGTTCGAGCGGGTCCTGGACATCAATCTGAACGGTGTCTTCCGGACCCTCAAGTACGTAACGCCCCATCTGGAACGCAGCCGGGGACACGTGCTGGTCGTGGCGTCCGCGCTGTCCTTCATGCCGCTGGCGGCGATGGCCTCCTACGGCGCCAGCAAGGCCGCGGCCGAGCTGCTCGCCCTGACCTATCGCCAGGAGGTGGCGCACCTCGGCGTCACGGTCGGCCTGGTGCACCCCTCCTGGATCGACACGGATCTCGTCCGGGGCGCCGAGGCGGACCTCCCCTCGTTCCAGGGCCTGCGCAACCGGCTCCCCTACCCGGGCAATGTCACCACGAGTGCCGATCGGGCGGCTGCCGCGATCGTCGACGGGCTCGTGCGCCGCCGCAGCCGCGTGTACGTCCCGCGCGCGGTCGTCGTGGCCAACTGGGCCAAGGCAGCGCTGAATTCGCCACTGGCCTGGCCATGGGCGAGGCGCTTCGCGGCCCGTGCCGTTCCGTCCCTCGAACGGGAGGTCGCGGCGCTGGGGAGGCATGACCAGCTCACGCCGGGCACCGGTGCCTCTGCCGCGGAGACCAAGTCGCCCTAGCCGCATATGGGTGGTCCCGCGCGGGACAGCGTCCTGCCCTACCGACTTTCACCGACCTTGAACGATCGAGTCGTAAAGGCGCGCGCCCGCCTCGTGCGAGGCTTCGGCCCGTTCCCGCTCGTCGCCCAGACCGACAGAGAAGTTCACGCCCATCGGCCGCATCACCTGCACCACGGGATCCTCGAACTCGCCGAAGTGCTCGGCCAGCTCAAGGGTGACGTACCCGTGGACCAGACTCCACAACTGGGCGGCTATGACTTCAGGTTCCTGCCGCTCGGCCCTGCCCGAGTCCACGAGCCGTCGACATGCCGCGGTGATATGGACGTGGGCATCCTGGAAGGCCGGCGAATGTCCGCTCAAGCGAAGGTCCGCGTCCGACAGCGGCCGGTACGTCGCACGAGTGGACAGGCCGAACATCAGGTCGTACAGGTGAGGGTTCCCGTGGGCCACTCGGCGGCAGGTCAAAGCCATGGCGAAGAGATCCGCGGTCGGATCGTCCGTCACCGGCACCTGGGCGAACGCCGCGCCGAGCTCCCTGAAGCCGTGGTCGGCGACGGCGCGCATCAGTTCGGGGATCCCACCGAAGTGGCCGTAGACGGCCATCGTCGACAGCCCGCTCGCGGACGCCACCGTACGCGCCTTGATGGCCGACGGCCCCTGTTCGGCCAGCAGACCGACAGCGGCTCGCACAAGCCGCTCCGGTGCGTCATCGAGCTTCGGCCGCCCTGCCATGCCTCTCGCGCCTCCACCATTGACACTCTTGAAATAACTTGGTTATGTAACTCGTCACGGCAATAGTACACATCTCGAGCGACGTGCCGTTTCGGACACGGGCGCGCCTCCCCGGACGGGCTTTCACGCACTGTCCCAGATTCCTGGCGCCGGCAGCCCCTCCCTCACTCGCTTTGCACTCCCCCATGAACCCAGCACGGGAGCAGAATCCATGCCATACAAAGACAAGGGTCATCTGGAGATCGAGGACCGCGGAGCCGTCCTTGTCGTCCGGGTCGACGGCGGCCCGCACCAGTTGTTCGGCCTCGACATCGCCCATCAGCTGGACAAGCTGGTGACCCGGGTCGACCGCGATCCGAGCATCCGTGCCGTCGTCTTCACCGGGGCACATCCCGAGCGGTTCGTCAGCCATGCCGCGGTCCGGTGGCTGCAGGAAGAGGGCGCCGCGAGCCCGACGGTCGGCCGACGCGGTGCCGCCGCCGTCGTACGCATGGCGAAGCACGTGGACCGGTCCCGGGTCCTCGGGGCACTGATGCGCAGGACCCCGATGCGGGGTGCCCTCCAGCTGGAGCGTCTGCACACGACCTTCCTCCGGATGAACGCCAGCGGTGTCCTCTTCGTCGCCGCGCTCAACGGTTCGGCTCTCGGCCTCGGCGCCGAGTTCGCCTGGGCCTGCGATCTGCGGGTCATGGCCGACGGGGACTTCTTCATCGGCCAGCCCGAAATCCTCCTCGGCATCATCCCGGGCGGAGGCGGCACCCAGCGGCTGACCCGCCTGATCGGCACCCACCGGTCCCTGGCCGCGATCCTCGAAGGCAAGCCGTTCACGCCCGCGGAAGCGCTCGCCAACGGGGCGGTCGACAAGGTCGTACCCCAGGACAAGGTCGTCGCGCAGGCGGTCGAACTCGCAGAGCACTTCGGCCGGCGGTCGAAGGGGTCGGTCGCGGCCGCCAAGAGGTCGGTGTACCTCGGCGGCTCGATGCCCCTGGAGGACGGACTCCACGTCGAACGCGCCGAGTTCTTCACCCGAGTCATGTCGAAGGACGGCCAGGAACTGATGCTCGACTACATGAAGACGACGGACGCCACCGGCGAGCTCCCGCTCTACAACCCGGACACCTACGTCCAGGCGCTCGCCTCGGGCAGCGTGCCCGGGCACCGCTCGACGAAGACGACGCGGCGGTGAGCAGACGATGACCACTGCGCACTCCTTCACCCGCCACGACATCACCTTCCCCTCCGGCGACAGCACCTGTGCCGGATGGCTCTACCTCCCGACCGGCGTCACCTCCCCGCCCGTCGTCATCCTCGGGCACGGCCTCGGCGCCACCCGCGAGATGCGCCTGGACGCCTTCGCCGAGCGTTTCGCGCAGGCCGGCATCGCCGCCGTGGCCTTCACCTACCGGCACTTCGGCGACAGCGGCGGGCACCCGCGCCAGCTCCTGTCGATCAAGCGTCAGCTCGCCGACTGGGACGCCGCCATCGCCTATGTCAAGGCCCGCCCTGACGTCGACCGCTCCCGCGTCGCGGTGTGGGGCAGCTCCTTCGGCGGAGGCCACGCCATCACCGTCGCCTCTCGGCATCCCGAACTGCGCGCGGCCGTGTCCCAGTGCCCGTTCACCGATGGTCTCGCCTCCGCGCTCGCGCTCGGCCCGGTCGCCTCGCTCAGGATGACCCCCGTGGTCGCTCGGGACATGGCGGCCAGAGTGCGCGGCAAGGCACCCGCGATGGTTCCCATCGCCTCCGCCCCCGGTTCGCCGGCCCTCATGAACGCTCCGGACGCCCTGCCCGGCTACCAGGCGCTCCAGCCGCCCGGCACGACATTCCGCAACGAGGTGGCGGCACGGGTCATTCCGACCATCGCCGCCTACCGGCCCGGGCGTGCCGCGAAGAAGGTCGCCATGCCGATCCTCTTCTGCGTCAGCAACACCGACTCCGTCACGCCTCCCGCCCAGACCCTCCGGTACGCGCGCACCGCACCCCGGGGAGAGATCAAGAGGTACGACGCCGGCCACTTCGACTTCTACACCGGCGAGACCTTCGAGGCCCTGGTCCGCGACCAGGTCGAGTTCCTCACCCGGCAGCTGCACCCCGCGCCGGTATCGACTCCTTGACCGGACCGCACAACACCGAGACAGGTACGCCCGCCATGAACTTCGCTTCACTGCCCGACCGCCGCGCCGCTCTCGACCCCGATGGGGCAGCGGTCTCGGACGGGCGCCAGTCACTCACCAACACTCAGTTGCTGGACCGCGTCCGTGCGGCAGCGCGTCAGCTCCAGGACCTCGGCATCGGTCCCGGCGATGTGGTGGCCCTCAAGCTGACGAACCGCATCGAGTTCGTGCTGCTGTTGTTCGCCGCTTGGCGGATCGGCGCCACCATCACGCCGGTCAACCCGAGCATGACCGACGTCGAGGTGGGCCGGCAGGTCAAGGACTCCGATGCGCGTCTGCTGGTGGTCGAAGACCGCGAGGCGCCCGTCACGGACGGTACTGCCGTACTCGCCGTCGGCGCACTGCACAAGGAAGGGGCGAGTTCGGATCACGCGCCGCATGTGGACTCGTCCGCGCTGGCTCTTCTCATATACACCAGCGGCACCACCGGGACGCCCAAGGGCGTGATGCTGGACCACGCCAACATCGACGCCATGACGGAGATGGGCCGCCTGTCCCTGGACATCGGGCCCGCCGACCGGTGCCTGCTGATCCTGCCGCTCTTCCACGTCAACGGCATCGTGGTCAGCATTCTCACGCCTCTTCTCGCGGGGGCGAGCGTCGTCATCGCGGGCCGCCGGTTCGACCCACACAGCTTCTTCGACCTCGTCGAGCAGGAGCGCCCCACCTTCTTCAGCGCCGTGCCGACGATCTACGGCATGCTCGCCTCCCTCCCGGACGACGTGCGGCCCGACACATCGTCGCTGAGGTTCGGAGTCTGTGGCGCCGCACCCGCCTCCGCCGAGCTGCTGAACCGGTTCGAAGCCCGGTACGGGTTCCCTCTTGTCGAGGGGTACGGCCTGTCCGAAGGAACCTGCGGGTCCACCGTCAACCCCGTCGCGGGCCCGCGACGTGCCGGCACCGTGGGACTCCCCTTCCCCGGCCAGGAGATTCGGATCGTCGACGCCGAAGGTACCGAGGTGGGGCCGGGCACGGACGGTGAGGTCCTCGTGAAGGGCCCCAACCTCATGCGTGGCTATCTCGGCCGCCCGGAGGAAACGGCCAGGGTCATCGTCGACGGCTGGTTGCACACGGGCGATGTGGGTCACCTCGACGCCGAGGGCTATCTGACCCTGGTCGGGCGCTCGAAGGACATGATCATCCGCGGTGGGGAGAACATCTACCCCAAGGAGATCGAGGACGTCCTCACAGGCGACCCGTCGGTGCTCGAAGCCGCCGTGATCGGCGTACCCGACGAGAAGTGGGGAGAGGTGGTCGTGGCCTACATACAGCCGCGACCAGGCGTGACCGTCGATCTGACGGCGCTGCGGGAGCTCTGTGCGCGCAGCCTCACCGGCTTCAAGCGTCCGACCGACTTCTTCGTGGTGGAGGCCATAGCGAAGAACGCGGTCGGGAAGATCGACAAAGCCTCCTTGCGCGCTGCCCACGTCGCGGCTTCGTGAGATTCACCGCGCGCCGAGCCTGGATGCCCAGGCAGCGCATATCCGACAGCGCGGCCGCGGGAGACGCTTCGGCGGGTGACCGGGTCTCGGCCAGGATCTGACTGAGGGGCGGCCCAACCGGAAGCGGCTGGGCCTCCCCTCGGTTCGGGAGGCTGCTCGGACGACTTGCCCCGGCCGGCCAGTGAGACTGCGCACCCGCAGGGGCGCCGCTCTCGTCACGGTGGCAGAGTCACCGACTCGCCTCGACGGCCAGGAACGACCGCAAATGGCCCAGCAGCGCCTCCGGTTGCTCTTCCGGTATGAAGTGGCCGCACTCCGGGATTTCTGCTCCGGTGACGTCGTCCGCGTAGGCGCGCCAGATCTCCAGCGTCGGCAGGCGGGAGGGCAGCCCTGCGGAACCCCAGAGCGCCAGTACCGGCATGGTGAGGCGGCGGTCCTCGGCGGCGTCGATGTCGTCGAGGGCGACGTCCTGCTCCATGGCGCGGTAGTCGTCGAAACTCGCGCGCATGGCACCCGGGCGGGAGAAGGCTCGGACATATCCGTCGACCGCTTCGGGTGTCAGCCCGTGGCGGTTATAGGTCCACCGCTCGAAGAAGTACTCGAGATACCCGCGTATGTCGTGCCCCACGAGCCGCTCGGGAAGGTCGGGCTGCATCTGGAACAGCCAGTGCCAGTACCCGGAGGCGAGCGAGGCGTCCAGTCGGCGGAACATCTCCCGGGTCGGCACGATGTCGAGCACAGCCAGCCGTTCCACCTGATCGGGGCGGTCCAACGCCCAGCGGTGCCCCACGCGGGCGCCCCGGTCGTGACCCACGACGGCGGTCGTCTCGAAGCCGAGTGCTTCGACGAGGCCCGCCATGTCGGCGGCCATCCGCCGCTTGTCGTATCCGGTCGAGGGCTTGTCGCTCAGGCCGTAGCCACGCAGGTCGGGTGCCACAACGGTGTGGTCGGCGGCAAGATCCGCCAGCACCGGCTGCCAGCAGTCGGAGGTCTGCGGCCAGCCGTGGAGCAGGACGAGCAGAGGACCGGATCCCGCTCGGAGGTAGTGCAGGCGAACCCCGTCCACCTGCGTCACGCCCGTGGTCACGGTGGGCTGTCCCATGGCTGCGCCTCCCCGGCACGAACTAACCCTCTTAGGGGGTTAAACCTAACGTGCAGAATGAAGGCGTGGCAACGGACGACACGTGGATCTGGGACGGCGGGCGGGTCTGTCTGGACTTCACCAACACCCTCCGCCACCGGTGGCGACCCACGCCGGGGGAGACGCTCCGGAACCCGGGCGATCTCACCCTCTGGCTTCAGCGGGCCGGACTGCTCGCACCGGGCATCCCGGATCCCGTGGATGCCGCCGTCCTGGCATCGGGCCGACGGCTGCGCGAGGCGGTCGACCGGGCCGTACTCGCGGTCTCCGACGGCCGACTGCCCTCCTCCAGCGACGTCGTGCTGCTCAACGGATCGGCAGCACAGGCGCCCCGGCCGGCGCCGCAAATCGCCATCAAAGGCGGCCACTTGGAGCCCGCCGGCACCACGACCATGGCACCTGATCCCGCGACCGCGCTGGCACTGATCGCGCAGGACGCCGTAGACCTGCTCCTGTCGACCGAGATCCGGCGCGTACGCGTGTGCGGCGCGGACACGTGCGCCCTGCGCTTCCTGGACCGCTCCCCCGCCCACAACCGCCGCTGGTGCTCGATGTCCCGCTGCGGCAACCGCACCAAAGTCCGCCTCCACCAGGCCCGAGCCAGACGGAGTGAGCGCACCCCGGCGGGCTGAGCCCACCCGGACTCCTGCCGCCACCGCGCTCAGCTCACTCCGCGGGCCTCAGACGAAATGCGGGGCCGGGGACACTCTCGATGTCCTCCGCCTGCACGGCGTGGCCGCGTTCGCAGCGGATCTGGGCATCGACGTGCGCACCGCATCCTCGGTGTCGCGTCAGTACGGCCGGGCCCTCCGGGTCGGCGCGGTAGCGGTCGCCCCACTGCAGGAGCCCCATCACGGCCGGGACCAGATCCACGCCCTTCGGTGTGATCACGTACTTCGGCCGGCTCCGCGAACCCGGCTCCTTATAGGTCTCGGTGGCCAGGATCCCTTCCTCGACAAGCATCCGAAGCCGTGCCGCGAGAAGGTTCCGGGGACAGCCGAGGACACGTTCGAAGTCACTGAAGCGGGACGAGCCGTACCAGACCTCGCGCAGGATCAGGATCGTCCACTTCTCACCCACGACCTCAAGGGTCCGGGCGATCGAGCAGTTCGACATGTCCCGGTCGAGTCGGGTGTCCATGCCGGCGTCCTGAAGAGCTTCCGTCCTCGCATCCATGGGGGTGATTCTAACCCGACCTGAGTTTACTTTTCCATACTCAACAAGTAGCGTCATGACCACACGCAGACGACCGAGAAGATCACATGGAAAGGCGGCCGGCATGAAGGCATTCGTCGTCGAGAAGTACGGCAAGGACGGCGTGCGCGCCGCCGAGGTACCCGAGCCCAGCGTCGGTGACCGCGATGTTCTGGTCAGGGTGAGCGCCGCGAGCATCAACCCGCTGGACAAGATGGTCCGCAACGGGGAGTTCAAACAGCTGTTGAAGTACAAGCCTCCGTTCGTGCTCGGTCATGACGTGGCCGGCGTCGTGACGCGGGTCGGTTCCGCCGTGCGCGGCTTCGAAGTCGGCGACGAGGTCTACGCCCGTCCGCGCGACCTGCGGATCGGAGGCTTCGCGGAGTACATCGCGATCGACATGGACGACGTCGCGCCCAAGCCGGTCTCGCTCACCC
The DNA here is from genome assembly GCF_003112535.1 of Streptomyces rishiriensis. Taxonomy (GTDB): domain Bacteria; phylum Actinomycetota; class Actinomycetes; order Streptomycetales; family Streptomycetaceae; genus Streptomyces; species Streptomyces rishiriensis. Next base: position 156,521 of record NZ_BEWA01000018.1, read on the forward strand.
CGCAGGAGGCGGCCGCGGTGCCGCTGGTGGCCCTGGCCGCCTGGCAGGTCCTCGTGGACCAGGCCCATGTGAAGCCGGGTCAGAAGGTGCTCGTCCACGCCGGTGCCGGCGGACTCGGATCGACGGTCATCCAGCTCGCCAAACACCTCGGTGCCACCGTGGCGACGACCGCGAGCGCTCATTCCGAGAAGCTGGTCAAAAGCCTCGGTGCCGACGTCGTCGTCGACTACAAGACGGAGGACTTCTCCAAGGTGCTGTCCGGCTTCGACCTGGTGCTGGACGCCGTGGGCGGGGCGAACCTGGAGAAGTCGCTGACCGTGCTGAAGCCCGGCGGCCTGGCCGTCAGCGTCGTGGGCCCGCCGGACGCCGGGTTCGCCAGGCAGCTCGGCGCTCCCTCCTTCCTGGGGCTGGTCATGAACGTGCTCAGTCGCAAGATCCGCAAGCAGGCGAAGGCCCTGGGCGTTCGCTACCAGTTCTTCTTCATGCAGGCCAATGGCTCTCAGTTGCGCGAGCTCGGCGCCCTCTACGACAGCGGGAAGCTCCGCCCGGTCATCGACCGCACCTTCCCGTTCGATCAGACGCTCGAGGCGATGGCGTACGTCGAGCAAGGTCGCGCCAAGGCCGGCAAGGTCGTGGTCTCGATGACGCCCGACAGCAACTGAGATCAGGCCGGTCACACGGCATCCTCCTGGCATGATCACGCGGGGCACGACGACGCGACGGCAGGGGCGAGAGACGCTCGCCGCGTCGTGCGGAACACCATCGACGGCTCGCGTGCCCCGACGCTCATGACGGACAGGGGAGTTGTCCAACGGCGTCCTCTGCCCCGGCCCCGAATCCAAGGGCTGCCGGCGGCCGCAACAGTCTGCGGAGCCCCGTGCCCCGCGTGCCTTGGATTGCATCCAGGGAAGTGGTGTACGGGTTCGACCTGATCCGGGTTTGCTCCGGCATCGGGTCGGTGCCCGCATAGATGAACGGCCATCGGCTGATCTTCGAGGTTTCGAAGCCCGAAGGACGTCAGCACGATGACCGCACCTGCCAGTGCCCCCGCACGCCCTCGCCGAGGACAACCTCGCCGCGCCGAGTCCCGATCCGCTGCGCGCGACGGTCTGAACGTTCGCCGACACGCTCATGCCCGGGACCTGCGCACATACGTGGCCTTCCTGTGGTTCACGCGACGCAGGCGGGACCGGCGTGATGCGTCCATGGACCACCGAGCGGCGTTCGAGTGGCGGCGGCGTCGTGATGAGCGTGGCCCTCGTTCGGAAGAGGCGAGTTGGGACCGGGAGGTGTCCACGGTCAACGACTTCTACCTGTGGGCAGGACGTCGTCAGGGCCGATCCCATCCGTCAGCGCGCGGGCTTCGGTGTGGTCGCCGTGGCGGGACGGGGCTGGCGGCACGATGGTGCGGCAAGTGCCAGCCGCGGCACTACGCCGCCCTGGTCGACGTGCGCTTCCGGCCCCGCATCCCGGCGCCGGCCCGGCCTGCGACGCCGACGGAACCCTCCGGATCCGACGTACGTACGGAAGCCAACCTGAGCCGGCTACGGAAGGAGAACACCGACCTGCGCCGCACTCTCGCTCTGTACGAGGAGGCCATCCGCCGGCCGGCTCTCGACATCGGCGCACTGCACAGCGGCGGCACCGTTCTTCCACTGCCAACCGCAGCAGGCCCGCGCCGCCCGGACCCTCCTGAATCCGACACCCCCCAGGCGCCTGGCGTGCGAAAGGACGTCGGGCGTAGCGCGCAGCCGACCACCGATGATCAAGGATTCACCTGCTGGACAGCGGACGAGATCCAGACCGGCGTTGCGCTGATGACCGAGCTCGGGCAGCTCGGCGGCGGCGGTCGGGCCCTGTACGGCCCTCGTCTCGGCGAGCGGAGCCTCAGGGACTGGTCCGGCGGCTCTCCCTGCCGCCCCCGGGCCGACTCGCCCAGCGGACCGGCCCGGGGCACGCTGGAAGGAGCGGCGTCGCCCACGTCGTCAAGGCCAGCAGCGAGGGCGTCGAGTGACTCTGCCCGGATACCACGATCGAGCGGATCGCCGCCCAGTGGCTGGAACTCAGGCGCTCCTCGTCGTGGTCACCGACGGCGCGGCCGGCGCCCACGTCTTCGACGCCCGTGCGGCACGTATCAGCCGTCCCGGCCGGAGGGTCGCGGCGGTGGACACCGCGGGAGCGGGCAGGGCAGCCGGGCGACGGCGCACCCCGCCTCGCTCACGCAGGATGCGCCTACCTCGGCCAGCCGCTCCGGCGGCCGGGGTCCGGCCTGCCGGATTCTCGCGCACGGACCAGGCGTCAGCGACTGCACCGAAGCCCTGCAGGCGTTACTCGTCGAGGAACTGAATGGCGTGCTTCAGAAACCGCTCGGGATACTGGAACTGCGCTCCATGCCCGGCATCGGGGTAGATCAGCAGCTGAGCGTTGGGGATGTTCTGGGCGAGGTGCCACGAGTTGATCGAGGCGATCATCACGTCGTTCTCGCCGTTGAGGACCAGCGTCGGCTGGGTGATCGCGTTCAGGTGGGCGTAGGGGTTCTCGCCCGGCAGCGGTTCCGCGTAGGCCATAGTCGCTTCGAACTGCGCCTGTGCGACCGCGGGCGAGCTCGGCGGGTCCTGGTCGGTCCGCTGGTGGCGGCGCTCCCAGAAGGCTTTGCCCGCTTGCTTCGCGGCTTCCGAGCGGCCGAAGAACAGGAAGAGGAAGTCCTCCAGGGTGGGGACTGGGTTCAGGGCGTACTGAGGCACCTGGGGGTCACTTGTCGGGTCCCCGCCTCGGAGGCCGGTGCCGAGCAGGATGAGCTTGCGCACCAGTTGGGGGTGGCGCAGCGTGACCTCCTGCGCCTGGAAACCGCCGAGCGAGAAGCCGAGCAGGTCGACCTGCTCCAGCCCCATTGCCCGGATGACCGCGGCGATGTCGTCGGCCATGTCCTCGATCCGGTTACGGGGCGTGCCCGATGACGAGGCGACGCCGCGGCCGTTGAACAGGATGACCTCCCGGCCTTCGGCCAGGCCGTCGGTGAGCAGCGGGTCCCAGTTGTCCATCCCTCCGCGGAAGTGCTGGACCAGGAAGATCGGGACGCCCGAGGGCTTGCCCCAGCGCCGGTAGGCGAACCGGTCGCCGTCAACCTCGATGTACTGAGTCGGTGCGGTCACATGCGTGTCACTCATGGCCTGAGCCTTTCGGGAGGGGGTGAGCAATACGATGACGATCGTCATCTAAAAAGTCAAGCTCTTTGATGTCGATCGACATCTATGTATGCTGGACCGTCGAGCGTCGACCGACGAAGGGACGGCTGGACATGCGGGTCACCAAGGCACAGGCAGAGCAGAACCGTGCCCACATCGTCGCGACAGCCTCCAGGCTGTTCCGTGAGCGCGGCTATGACGGTGTCGGCGTGGCAGAACTGATGGCAGCCGCCGGGTTCACCCACGGCGGGTTCTACAAGCACTTCCGCTCCAAGGCCGACCTGATGGCCGAAGCGTCCGCGAGCGGGCTCTCGCAGACCGTGGCACGGGCACAAGGTCTGGACCCCGCCGAGTTCGTCCAGCGCTACGTCTCGCGGGAGCATCGCGACGGGCGCAGCGACGGCTGCACCATCGCGGCCCTCGGCGGCGACGCCGCACGTCAGCCGGCGGACATCAGAACAGAGTTCGCGGCCGGGATCGAGAACCTGCTGACGGCCCTTCAGTCCCAAGGCGCTACGCCGGGAGATGCGGACCAGCGCGCGGCCCGCATGACGGTGATCGACATGCTCGCCCATTCGGTCGGCGCGATCATGTTGTCGCGGGCATGCCCGGACGGCTCTCCGCTGGCGGACGAGATCCTCGATGTCTGCCGCAAGGAGATTCTCGCGTCACTGGCACAGGCCAACAGCGACCAGCCGGCGGCAAGCAGTCCGGAGACCTGACCACAGCCGACCGACGCAAGCCCAGCTCAGCACTTTGACCAGCACGAAGCGGGCTCCCCGTCACCTCAGCACGAACACCGGCAGGACCACCCCGCCGCCCTTTCGGGCGACCTTCTGCAACGCGCGGTCCAGGCGCGGGGCGGGGGTGGGACCCGACGCCGTACAGGTGGGCAATCTTGGGAATCCCAGCAGCACGCGGTGGCGGTAGCCCTCCGGCCGACCCGCCCTAGCCG
>NZ_BEWA01000019.1 GCF_003112535.1 Streptomyces rishiriensis
TCTAACGTCGTGTTCATGACGACGAAGACTCCCCCGCAGCGGCTGCTCGCGCTCGCGCAGTTGAGCAACTCGGTCGGGGACGGCGCCTACTACACGACGTCTGCCCTGTACTTCACCCAGGTGATCGGCCTAGCTCCCGCGCGCGTGGGGCTCGGGCTGACCCTCGGATGGGCGGTGGGCTCGCTGGCGGGAGTGCCGTTGGGACGGCTGGCCGACCGGCGCGGGGCGCGGGGGACGGCGGTGCTGCTGGCGCTGGCGACCGCGCTCACGGTGGCGTCCTTCACCCTGGTGCGCGACTTCGTGCCGTTCGTGCTCGTCGCGTGCGCGTACGCGGCCGCGCAGTCGGGGCTCGCGGCGGCCCGCCAGGCGCTGCTGGCCGGCCTCGCGCCCGCCGGAGAGCGGACAGGGCTGCTGGCACGGCTCCAGGCGACCCTGAACGCGGGTCTGGCGGTCGGCGCGGGGCTCGGGGGGCTCGCGCTGCACGCCGGGACGCGGGAGGCGTACCTCGCGGTGTTCGTCGTCGACGCGGTGAGCTTCCTGGTGTGCGCGCTGCTGCTCGCCGGACTGCCGCGGGTCGCTCCCGGGACGGTCCGGCCGGGCGGGAGCGCCCTGGGAGTGCTGCGGGACCGGCCGTACGCGCTCGTGGCACTCCTCAACACCGTGCTGCTGCTGAGGATGCCGCTGCTCAGCCTGGTGCTGCCGCTGTGGATCACCGAGCGGACCGGGGCCCCCGCCTGGCTGGTGTCCGCGCTCTTCGTGCTCAACACCGCAGCGGTGACGGTGTTTCAGGTACGGATGGCGCGGGGGGTGAGCGGGCTGGAGAGCGCCACGCGCGCGGTGCGGCGCGCGGGATGGGTGATGTGCGCCGCGTGCGCGGTGTTCGCCCTGTCCGCCGGGGCCTCGCCGTGGGTGGCGGCGGGCGTGCTGGTGCTGGGGTCGGTACTGCAGGCAGCGGCCGAGATGGGGCAGTCGGCGGGCTCGTGGCAGCTCTCCTTCGACCTCGCCCCGGCCGACCGTGTCGGCGAGTACCAGGGGCTGTTCGGCACCGGCGTCACGGTGGCCCGCACCCTCGGCCCCCTGGTCCTGACCTGGCTCCTGGTCGAGTGGGGCACTCCGGGCTGGCTGCTGCTGGGCGCGGCGATGGTGGCGGCGTCGTACGCGATGGGTCCGGCGGCGCGCCGGGCGGCCGCCGGCCGGACGACGCCGGCACCGCGGCGACTGGCCCCGACGAGGGCCTGACGCCCCGGCCACCGCACGGACCGCACCGTCCCGACGACCCGGACCACCACGCCGACCACGCCGACCGCACCGACCACACCGACCGCGCCGTCCTACGACCGTGTCGGCGTCCGCCTCACGCCCCCAGGATGAGTCAGGCCCGCAGGGTGAGGGCGGAGGCCGGCGGTCGGCAGGGAGTCGACGAACAGGGCGCCCGCGAGGAGGCCCGCACTGCCGCGCGGGCTCCACGCACGCGTGTGGAGGTCGGCGTCGAGACCGGTGAGGGCGGCGCGGCCCGCCGGGGTCGCCGTGCCGCCCGCTTCCAGGACGCCACGGGCGCCGGCCTGCACATGGCGCAGACCCGACGGGCCCGCGGTGTGCAGGAGTTCGGTGTCCTGGAGGGTGGACATGACCGTGAGCAGGGCGTCCAGGCGGGCTTCGGGCTCGTCCGCGCCGGCCGTGCGGGCCACGGCGAGGGCGTCCAGGGCCCGCCGTACGTGCGGGAAACCGGCGCGCGCCTCTCCCCGGGCGCCGGCCGCGCCGTACTTGGCCGAGACCGTCGCGCCCCGTGAGGGTCTGCGGGGGGCCGCCCGGTCGGGATGCGCGGCGATCCGCTTGGCGGTCGCGGCGACCTCCGCGCCCCGCGCGTGGGGGGCGAGGGCGGCCGCCGCGACCAGCAGGCCGAGCGTCCACAGAGCGCCCCGGTGCCCACCGCCGGCGAGGCCCACCGAGTGTTCGGCGCACCGCCCGATCGCGCCCAGCTCCGCCCGCAGCCGGGGCGTGGGCTCGCCGGTGCGGCGGGCGGCCGCGGCCATCGCCGCGAGTCCGGGTGCGAGCGCCCTGGCCGACCAGAGGAGTCCGCGATGGTCCCGGCCGGTGACCCGGGCGGCCAGGTCACGCGGGTCGGGCAGGCCCGGCTTGGGGGCCAGGGCGAGCTGGCCGGTCAGCGCGGCCACCGCGGCCTGCGCGAGCTGCTCGTCCGCACAACTGGGCACGGCCCGGCCCTACGAGGAGGGGGACGCGGAGGGGGTGGCGGAGGCGGGGGCCGTCGGGGCGTCGCTCGGCGGGGCGCCCGTCGGAGCGCCGCCGGGGGAGCCGCTGGGCGGTGTGCCGCCGCCACCGCCGCTGCCGGCGCCGGTGTTCTCGGCGGCGGGGTCGACGCCCAGGGTGAGGGAGCCCTTGTAGCCCTTGGAGGGGTCCGCCTTGTGCACGGCCGTCAGCGTCAGCAGGCCGCTGGACGCGCCGCCGCCGTCGTAGACCATGTCGTCGTCGAGGCGGGTGTAGCTGCCGGAGTGCCTGGCGTACGGCTCCAGGGTGAAGATCTCCTCGGCGATGTCGTCGGGGAAGAACAGCTGGCCGGTGTGGTTGACCTTGCCGCCCTCGTAGGTGCCGTCCTCCTTCTGGCCTCCGGTGTGCACCTTGAGGTGGATGTGGCAGGTGCGGGGCGTGTACCAGCCGGGGAAGATCGTCTCGAACTTGACGACCCCGTTGGCGTTCGCGATCTGGTAGCCGCGCAGGTAGGTGTCGTCGTCGGCGCTGGAGCCGTCCTCGCTCTCCGCGGGAGCCGAGCCGCCCGGGTTGGCGGTGGTGTAGCCGGAGTAGTAGCCCCAGGCGTCGCAGTGCCAGATCTCGACGGCGGCGCCCTTGACCGGGGTGCAGCCGTCGGTGGCGTCGACGACGGTGAGACGCAGCGTCAGCGGCACTCCGCTCTTGCCCTCGGTGATGTCCTTGCGCACCAAGGCGCCGTCGAGGTAGTAGGGCCCCTCCGTGACGCTCGTCATGAGCGTCATGCACGCGCCGCCGGTGGAGGCGGCGGACGCCGACGCGGTAGCCGTGGCCCCCGTCTCCGTGTCGGCGAAGGCCGACTGGTAGCCGGCGACGGCGAGTCCGCCGGCCGCGAGCGTGCCCCCGGTCACCGTCAGTGCGCGACGCCGGGTGAGGGTGGTGTCCTTGTGGTTTCCCGTCATGCCCGGGAACTTAGGAGCGCCGCCCATCACCCGGCTGGAAGAAAGCTGAGAGGGGCCTGTGAGTGCCGGGAAATCCGACGTCCGTTGCCGGGCACCAGCCCTGACGGATGGTCATACGGCCATCAACGGGGCGTCCTTGCGCCACTTGAGGATCTTGTCGAAGCTCACCACGGCTCCGGCGCGCCCCGGTTTGTTGCCGATGTGGACGTGGTCGGCGAGCTCCTGGATGAGGAAGAGGCCCCGGCCGTGCTCGGCGTCGGCGCTCATGCGCACCGGTGCGGGCGCGGGACGTTCCGCGGTGAACCCGGGGCCCGAGTCGTCGACCTCGATCCGGCACTTCTCGCCGTCGAGGTAGGCGGTGACGCGGTACGCCTCCGAACAGCCGCCGCGCGCGGTGTCGCCGCCGTGCTCGACGGCGTTGGCGCAGGCCTCGCTCAGGGCCACGGAGAGGTCGTAACAGACATCGGGATCGACGCCTGCCGTCTCCATGGTGCCGAGCAGCAGGCGGCGGGCGAGCGGCACGCTCGCAGCGTCGCGCCGCAGATGGAGTGACCACCAGATGCTCATGCTCCAGCCTCCTGGCTGCGGCTCGACATACCGATACGTATTGCCGCACCGAGCCGTATGTAAGCGCGATTTCCCCGTGATGCCGCCCATATGGGGGATGCACGTAGACCTGGAATCGGTGTATGCGCGACTTGCCTGCATCAGTCGTACCAGGCACACCAGAAAGTGATCTTTCGCATCGTGGAGACCTTATGGACCTGCCGTACGGGCGCGGTAAGGCCAGTGCGATGATGAGCCCGCCATGACTGCCCCCCACAGCGAACGCTCCGGTCGCGATCTACGGCTGCTGCGGGCCGCGGTGTTCGCCGCGGTCTGCGTCGTGCTGGCCGCCGCCGGGCACTCGACGGCCTCCTGCGCCGTCGTCCCGCTGTGGACGCTGGGCGCGGGGTTCCTGGGCGTCCTCGCGGTGGTGACGCCGCTCGCCGGGCGCGAGCGCTCGCTGCCCGGCATCGCGGCCCTGCTCGCGGTCGGACAGGGCGCGCTGCACACCCTCTTCGGCCTCGGCCAGCACACCGTCTCCGCGTCCGCCGCGCTCTCCGCCGACGCCTCGGCCCGGCTGTCCGGGACGGACGCCGCGCTCGTCGCCCGGGCGGCCCGGCTGGTGTGCGGGGCCACGGCGGCCGCGCTCAGCCCGGCCGAGGCCCAGAGGATCCTGGTGAACGCGCGGCTCTACCCCGACGGGGCCGGCAGCGGCGGCACCACGACGGCCATGAGCGGCATGACCGGGATGGGCGCGATGCGCCATCCCGCGGACGTCCTGTCCACGGCCGGCTCGCCGATCTCGCTGCTGCCCTCGCTGCCGATGCTGCTGGGCCACGTCCTGGCGGCCGTGGCCGCAGGCTGGGTGCTGCGACGCGGCGACACGGCCCTGCTGAGGCTGCTCGCCCTGTCGGCCCACGGAGTCGCCGAGGGGGCGCTCGTGCGGTCCCTGCGCGGGGCGCTCGCGCTGGTGCGCGCCCTGCTCGCGGGACTCCCGGCCGCGCCCGGAGCGGGACCGTGCGTCCCGTGCGGCGCGCTGCTCGCTCCGGCCGCTCCCCGCATCACGGCACTCCAGCACTCGGTGATCAGGCGAGGCCCGCCGCACACGTGCGCTCTCGTCCTCGCTGCCTGACGCGACACGACCAGCACTCCACCACGACCGGGGAGAGCGGCCGCCGTCGTGCGGCACGCGCGCGTGCGCACACCCGTGCACACGCCTCCTCAGCCACAGACTCACTCAGAGTGGAGTGCTCCCTGTCATGAAGGCCTCTCGTATCGCCGCCCGTGCCGCCGCCGCCGCTGCCGTCGCCGCAGCCGGCGTCCTCGCCCTGTCCGCGCCCGCCCTCGCCCACGTCAGCGTCGCCGCCGAGGGCGCCGCGGCCAAGGGCGGTTACGCGGTCGTCGACTTCAAGGTCCCCAACGAGCGGGACGACGCCTCGACCGCCAAGCTCGAGGTCGCCTTCCCGGCCGACCACCCGCTGTCCTCCGCGCTGCCGGAGCCGATCCAGGGCTGGAAGATCGACGTCACCAAGGCCAAGCTCGCCAAGCCCGTCGAGGTGCACGGCAAGCAGATCTCCGAGGCGGTCTCCAAGATCACCTGGACCGCCACCGGCGAGGGCGTCAAGCCCGGCTTCTTCCAGAAGTTCCCGGTGTCGGTCGGCGCGCTGCCCGAGGACGCCGACGAACTGGTCTTCAAGGCGATCCAGACGTACTCCGACAAGGAGGTCGTGCGCTGGATCGAGGTCCAGGCGGACGGCGCCGAGGAGCCCGAGAACCCGGCCCCCGTGCTCGCCCTGACCGCCGCGGCCAAGGACGGCCACCACGGCGCCGCCGCCGAGGACGCCTCCGACAGGTCCGACGACGCCAAGGCGACCGCCACCACGGCCGAGGCGGCGTCCGGCTCCGACGGCAGCGACACCACCGCCCGGGTCCTCGGCGTGGTCGGCATCGTCGTCGGCGCCGCCGGCGTCGCGTACGGCGTACTCGCCGGCCGCCGCCGCACCGCCGCCACCGAGGCCTGACCCCCGCCCGCGTCGGACGGCCGCCGCCGCCCGACGTCGGCTCCCGACGGTGCGCACCGGGGCGCACGGCCACCCGTACACCCCTTCCGTACACCCGCTCCGGGCCCCGGGGCGCACCGGATTCCACACATCTGGGACATTTCTCTATGCTTAAGAAGACGTTCGCCGCGGCCGCGCTGCTCGCGGCCGCCACCCTCACCCTCTCCGCCTGCGGCAGCAGCAGCGACAGCGGCAGTTCCGTGGCCTCCGTCTCCCAGGAGGCCGGGCAGCGGCCCGTCACCGTGCTCGACCAGCCCTTCACCAAGCCCGCCCTGGTGCTCACCGACACCCAGGGCAAGCCGTACGACCTCCGCAAGGAGACGGACGGCCGGCCGACGCTGATCTACTTCGGCTACACCAACTGCCCGGACGTCTGCCCGCTGACGATGAACAACATCGCCGTCGCCAAGAAGCAGCTGCCCAAGGCCGAACAGGACGCGTTGCGCGTCGTGTTCGTCACCACCGACCCGGACCGCGACACCCCGGCGGCGCTCGGCACGTGGCTCAAGGGCATCGACCCCCAGGTCGTCGGACTGACCGGGAAGTTCGCCACCATCCAGGCCGCCGCCTACCGCCTCGGCATCTCCGTGGAGGCGCCGCACAAGGACAAGAACGGCAAGATCGTCTCCACCCACGGCACCCAGGTCGTCGCCTTCTCCCCGAAGACGAACGCGGGCTACCTGCTGTACGGCGAGGACGCCACGGTCGACGACTACACCAAGGACCTTCCCAAGATCGTCAAGGGGGAGAACCCGTGAGGCCGACACGGTCCGCGCGGCTTCTCGCCGCGCCCGCGGCCGTGGTCACGGGCGCGCTGCTGCTGGCGGGCTGCGGGTCGGACGCGGACGGCACGGCGGACCTGTCCGTCCAGGCCGCCTACATCCCGCAACCCGTCTCCACCACCATGGCCGCCGGTTTCCTCACCATCGTCAACAAGGGCGACGCCAAGGACGAGCTGACCTCCGTCACCAGCTCGACCGCGGGCCAGGTGACCCTGCACAGGACCGTCGGGTCGTCGATGGAGCAGGTCAGCTCCCTCGACGTGCCCGCACACGGTCAACTCGTGTTCAAGACCGGCGGGAACCACCTGATGTTCGAGATGCTGAAGAGCAAGCCGGTACAGGGCGAGACCGTGACCGTCCAACTGCACTTCGCTGACTCCGACCCCCTCAAGGTCGAGATGCCGGTGAAGTCCGCCACGTACATCCCCAAGACCGGCCACTGAGGGAGGGACCACCTTGACGCAGACCATCGCCCCCCGCGTCCGGATGCTCGTGCTGCTGTTCCTGGCGGTCGCCGGCGCGCTCCTGGCCGGCGCGGGACCCGCATCCGCGCACGCCGCGCTGACCGGCAGCGACCCCGCGCAGGGGGTGGTGGTCGACAAGGCGCCCACACAGGTGTCGCTGACCTTCTCCGAGACCGTCTCCATGAACGACGACTCCGTGCGCGTCCTGGATCCCCAGGGCGCCCGGGTAGACGCCGGCAAACCGTCCGAGGTCGGCGGCGCCACCTACGCCGTCCAGCTGCGCTCGGGGCTGCCCGACGGCACGTACACCGTGACCTACCAGGTCGTCTCCGCCGACAGCCACCCCGTCGCCGGCGCCTACACCTTCTCCATCGGCGCCCCCTCCAAGACCACCGTGTCGGTGTCCGACCAGGTGGCCGGCGGCGGAATCGTCGGCTGGCTGTACGGCTTCGGTCGCTACGCGTCGTACGCCGGGTTCATCGTGATGGTCGGCGGGGCCGTCTTCGTGCTGGCCTGCTGGCCGCGCGGCACCGGGGTGCGCGCCATGCAGCGGCTCGTCCTCTCCGGCTGGCTCGCGATGACCGCCGCCACCCTGTTCCTGCTGCTCCTGCGCGGCTCCTACGCCGGCTCGGGAAAGCTCGGGGACGTCTTCGACCTCGACCTCCTCGGACAGGTCCTGCAGACCAAGACCGGTGCGGCCCTCGTCTCGCGGCTGCTGCTGCTCGCCGCGGCCGCGCTGTTCATCGCCGTGCTCTTCGGGGCCTACGACAAGCGGGAGGACGAGGAGAAGCGTGACCTGACCTTCGGGCTCGCGATCGGCGGAACCGTCGTGTCCGCCGGGCTCGCGGCGAGCTGGGCCATGGCCGAACACGCCTCGACCGGGTTGCAGCCGGGCATCGCGATGCCCGTCGACGTGCTCCACCTGCTGGCCGTCGCCACCTGGCTCGGCGGACTCGCCGCCCTCCTCGTCGCGCTGTACCGGGCGCCAGCCGACCGGCCCGTCGAGGGCGCCGCCGTCGGCCGGTTCTCCCAGGTCGCCTTCGGTAGCGTCCTCGCCCTGGTCGCCACCGGCGTCTACCAGTCCTGGCGCCAGCTCGGCTCCTGGTCCGCCTTCACCGACACCCGCTACGGACAGCTGCTCCTGGTCAAGATCGGTCTCGTCGCGCTGCTCGTGGGCATCGCCTGGATCTCACGACGATGGACCTCGCGACTGGCGGACACGACGACCGGGACCACGACCGGGACGACGACCGCGTCGGCGACGGCGTCGGCGGCCTCGACAGCTGACGCGGCCGCCGCACGGACGTCCGCGGCCGGGAAGCCCGTCGTCACGGCCGGCAAGCGCTCGGGTGACGCGGCCACGGCCGCGGGCGCCGGCGAGAGCGGTACCGGGGACGGCAAGGGCGGCTCCCGGGGCGCCAAGGCTGCCGTGGGAGCCAAGGGTGCCAAGGCCGTCTCGGGACGTGACGAGCGGGCCGTGCAGCTCGCCCGGCAACGGGCCGCCGTCGACTCCACACGCGAGAAGAGGCTGCGGGACTCCGACGCGGACCGCTTCGGTCTGCGGCGCTCGGTGCTCGCGGAGGCCGGAGTCGCCGTCGTGCTGCTCGCCGTCACCACCGTCCTGACGTCGACCGAGCCCGGCCGTACGGAGCAGGACGCCGCCAGGGCCACCGGTTCCTCGTCGTCCGCCTCGTCCTCGTCGGACTCCACCTCCGGCGCGCTGACGCTGGACATGTCCTTCGACACCGGCGGCACCGACGGCAAGGGCGTGGTCAGCGTCGACCTCGACCCCGCGCGCGCCGGCGCCAACGAGATGCACGTCTACGTGACCCGGCCCAACGGCCGCGCCTTCGACGTGCCCGAGGTCAAGGTCGCCTTCACCCTCGAAGCCAAGGACATCGGGCCGCTGCCCGTCTCCCCCGACCACATCACCACCGGCCACTGGGCGGCGAGCGCGGTGCAGATCCCCATGGCCGGCGAGTGGAAGATCGCCGTGACCGTGCGCACCTCCGACATCGACCAGGTGACCGTGTCCAAGAACGCTCAGATCGGCTGACCGCACCATGCCCGACCAGTCCCTCCCCGACGCCCGCACACCTGAGGCCCCCGGCCCCGACGCCCGCACGAGCAGGGCCGGCACGCCCAAGGCCTCCGCCGCCAAGACCCGCAAGGACAAGACCGGCACGACCAAGTCCGGCACGAGCCGAACCGGCACAGGCAGAACCGGCAGGGGCAAGGCAGGCGCGGCCAGTGCCGGCGCCGCCAAGGCTGCCGGCATCGTCGACGAGGGCGCCCACTCGGACTCCCCCTCCGCGTCCTCCTCCCCTTCCGTCTCCGCGTCCCCCTCCCCCTCCGCCTCCGGCGAGGGGCTGACTCGGCGCAAGCTGCTCGGCACCGCCGGAGCGACCGGGCTCGTCCTCGGCGCTGCGGGCGCGGCCGCCGGGTACACCGCGGCCCCCGCGCAGGCGACCCCGCTCTCCTCGATCGGGTCCGGGCAGGCGATGTTCCACGTGAAACATCAACCGGGGATCACCCAGGGCCTCCAGGCCCGTGGTCATCTCGTCGCCTTCGACCTCGCGGCGGGAGCCGGCCGCAAGGAGGCCGCCGCGCTGCTGCGCCGCTGGTCGGATACCGCACGGCGGCTGATGGCGGGTGAGGCCGCCGCACACGGCGACACCGACGTGGCCCGGGACGCCGGTCCCTCCTCCCTGACGATCACTTTCGGCTTCGGCAACAGCTTCTTCGCCCGCACCGGTCTGGAGAAGCAGCGTCCGGTCGCTCTCGATCCGCTCCCGGACTTCTCCTCCGACCACCTCGACAAGGCCCGCAGCAACGGTGATCTGTGGGTGCAGATCGGTGCGGACGACGCCCTGGTCGCCTTCCACGCCCTGCGCGCGATCCAGAAGGACGCGGGCAGCGCCGTGAAGGTGCGCTGGCAGATGAACGGCTTCAATCGGACGCCGGGCGCCACCGCCCACCCCATGACGGCCCGCAACCTGATGGGTCAGATGGACGGCACCCGGAACCCCAGAACGACCGACTCCGACTTCGACGAGCGCATCTTCGTCCCGGCCTCCGGCGCGAGGGACCCGGCGTGGATGGCCAACGGCTCCTACGCCGTCGTACGCCGTATCCGCATGCTCCTCGACGACTGGGAAAAACTGTCGCTCAAGGCGCAGGAGCAGGTCATCGGGCGTCGCAAGGCAGACGGCGCGGCGCTGTCCGGCGGGACCGAGACCACCGAGATGGACCTGGAGAAGACCGACGCGAACGGCGATCTGGTCGTCCCGATCAACGCGCACGCCCGCATCACGCGCCCCGACCAGAACGGCGGCGCGGCCATCCTGCGGCGGCCCTTCTCGTACCACGACGGCATCGACCCGGACGGCACTCCCGACGCGGGCCTGCTGTTCGTCTGCTGGCAGGCGGACCCGCTGCGCGGCTTCGTCACGGTGCAACGCAAGCTGGACCGGGGCGACGCGCTGTCCCCGTACATCCGCCACGAGTCGAGCGGTCTGTTCGCGGTACCCGGCGGGGCCGCGGAGGGGGAGTACGTGGGGCAGCGACTGCTGGAGGCGTGAGGCGGCGGCGGCTGCTGGAGGCGTGAGGCAGCGGCTGCTGGAGGCGTGAGGCGGTGTCTGACGGCGAGCGCGGCTGCGGGTCACGCGAAGTTACGGTCCGCGGCGCGGATTCATTCCTGCGAGGGGCGCTCGTGAGACGCATGGGCCCGGATACGCAAGGGCCATTAGGGTGAGGTCATGCCAGCGAGCTATGCGTATCTCGGCCCCGAGGGCACCTTCACGGAGGTCGCCCTGCGCACGCTTCCGGAGGCGGCCACCCGGCAGCTGATGCCGTACGTGTCGGTGCAGTCCGCGCTCGACGCGGTCCGCTCCGGCGAGGCCGAGGCGGCGTTCGTGCCCATCGAGAACTCGGTCGAGGGCGGGATCACCACGACGCTGGACGAGCTGGTCGCGGGCGCGCCGCTGATGATCTACCGCGAGGTGCTGCTGTCGATCACGTTCGCGCTGCTGGTCCGGCCCGGCACCGAGCTGGCGGACATCAAGACGGTCTCGGCCCACCCGGCCGCGCAGCCCCAGGTGCGCAACTGGCTGAAGGCGAACCTCCCGGACGCCCTCTGGGAGTCGGCCGCCTCCAATGCGGACGCCGCCCGGCTGGTCCAGGAGGGCCGCTACGACGCCGCCTTCGCCGGTGAGTTCGCTGCCGCCCGCTACGGGCTGACCGCCCTGGAGACCGGGATCCACGACGCCGAGAACGCGCAGACCCGATTCGTGCTGGTGGGCCGGCCCGCCCGGCCGGCGGCGCCAACCGGTGCGGACAAGACATCCGTCGTGCTCTGGCAGCGCGACGACCATCCCGGCGGCCTGCGCGACCTGCTGGGCGAGTTCGCCACCAGGGGCGTCAACCTCATGCTGCTGCAGTCCCGTCCGACGGGCGCCGGCATCGGCAACTACTGCTTCTGCATCGACGCAGAGGGGCACATTTCCGACCGCCGGATGGCCGAGGCCCTCATGGGGCTGAAACGGATCTGCCGCGAGGTGCGCTTCCTCGGCTCGTACCCGCGTGCGGAAGTCGACGCGGCGGATGTCGAGGCACCGTTGCCGGGGACGTCGGACGGGGAGTTCATGGCGGCTTCGGACTGGGTGGCGCGCTGCCAGGACGGCCGTTTCTAGCCGGTCCCACCTACTCGACACCGGTCCTACCTGCATATCGTTGTTATCCACAGAAGTTATCCACAGGGCAGCTTCTCGACCTGGGGACAAGTCGACAACGAAGTAGCATTCAGTCGACAAATCGGCCCCTGCCCCCTCGGGGTGACTCGCCCCCCGCACGTCACCCCCCGTCCACCTGCTTCCTTCGATCAATCCTTTGGGGCGACCCTTTTCCATCCGAAAGTGGCCTTGGGTTGGGTTTGCGCAGCGAATTCTCCAGCGCGCGAAGAGGCCTTGGAATGATCCATTCCGATGTCCACAGATCTTTCGCACACCCTGTGGATAACTCGCACGGGGTGTGGATTCCTGTGGACAACCCCCGGCCCCAAATCCCGTGCGGCACAAGGAAGTCGAGTCAACGCGACGCCCGTCACATGCTCCGTCCCAGGGAGTGAGACGCGTTTTATTGACACACTGGGCAATTACCTCATAACGCATCGTAAGGAGCGATTCGGCACACTCGCCGGGGGAGCCGGAACACTCGGCGTGCGGCACGGGAATCTGAGTCGTGAGCCGCAACCCCGCACGGGTAGCCTTGGCCGCGTGATTGACCTTCGCCTGCTCCGTGAGGACCCCGACCGTGCGCGCGCCTCCCAGCGCGCCCGTGGAGAGGACGTCGCGCTCGTCGACGCCCTCCTCTCTGCCGACGAGCGGCGCAGGTCGTCCGGCGTCCGCTTCGACGAGCTGCGCGCCGAACAGCGGTCGCTCGGCAAGCTCATCCCCAAGGCCTCCGCCGATGAGAAGGCCGAACTGCTGAAGAAGGCGAGCCAGCTCGCCGCCGACGTCAAGGCCGCCGACGCCGAGCGCGACGCGGCTGTCACCGAGACGCAGGAGCTGCTCCAGCGGCTCGGGAACCTCGTGCACCCCGACGTGCCCGTGGGCGGCGAGGAGGACTTCGTCACCCTCGAGACGCACGGCACGATCCGCGACTTCGGCGCCGAGGGCTTCGAGCCCAAGGACCACCTGGAGCTCGGCCAGATCCTCGGCGCGATCGACGTCGAGCGCGGCGCGAAGGTCTCCGGCTCCCGCTTCTACTTCCTCACCGGCGTCGGCGCCCTGTTGGAGCTGGCCCTGGTCAACGCGGCGATCGCGCAGGCCACGGCCGCCGGCTTCACCCCCATGCTGACCCCGGCGCTGGTGCGTCCGCAGTCCATGGCGGGCACCGGCTTCCTCGGCCAGGCGGCCCAGGACGTCTACCACCTCGACAAGGACGACCTGTACCTGGTCGGCACCTCAGAGGTCCCCCTCGCCGCGTACCACATGGACGAGATCATCGACGCGGACAAGCTGCCGCTGCGCTACGCGGGCTTCTCGCCCTGCTTCCGCCGCGAGGCCGGCTCGCACGGCAAGGACACCAAGGGCATCTTCCGCGTCCACCAGTTCGACAAGGTCGAGATGTTCTCGTACGTCCTGCCCGAGGACTCGCAGGCCGAGCACCAGCGCCTGCTCGCCTGGGAGAAGCAGTGGCTGTCCGCGCTGGAGCTGCCGTTCCGCGTCATCGACGTCGCCTCCGGTGACCTCGGCTCCTCGGCCGCCCGCAAGTTCGACTGCGAGGCCTGGATCCCGACCCAGGGCAAGTACCGCGAACTGACGTCGACCTCGGACTGCACCGAGTTCCAGTCCCGCCGACTGTCGATCCGCGTCCGCGAGGGCAAGCAGATCCGCCCGCTGGCCACGCTGAACGGCACGCTGTGCGCCGTCCCGCGCACGATCGTCGCCATCCTGGAGAACCACCAGCAGGCCGACGGTTCCGTGTACGTCCCCGAGGTGCTGCGCCCGTACCTCGGCGGCCGGGAGGTCCTGGAGCCGGTCGCCAAGTGAGCGCCGTGTCCGCCGGGGAGTTCCCGTACCGCCTGATCGCGACCGACCTCGACGGAACGCTGCTGCGCTCCGACGAGTCGGTCTCCCGCCGCACCCGTGACGCCCTCGCCGCGGCCGGCGCGGCGGGCGCCGCGCACATCGTCGTGACGGGACGTGGGGTCCCGTGGACCCGGCACATCCTGGACGACCTCGGCTACGACGGCCTCGCGGTCTGCGGGCAGGGCGCCCAGGTGTACGACGCCGGTTCGCACCGCCTGCTGACCTCGGTCACCCTCGACCGCCAGCTCGCCGGCGTGGCACTGGCCAAGATCGAGTCGGAGGTCGGCCCGCTGCACCTGGCGGCCAGCCGTGACGGGCTGGACGGGGACGTGCTGGTGGGGCCCGGCTACGCGGTCACCGGAACGCTCCCGGCGACGCCGTTCACGGACGCCTCCGACCTCTGGTCGGCACCGCTGAACAAGATCTACATACAGCATCCCGAGCTGTCGGACGACGCGCTGGCCGAGGCCGCACGGCAGGCCGCGGGCGGCTTCGTCACGGTCGCGATGGCCGGCGAGGGAATCGTGGAACTGCTCCCCCTGGGCCTGTCCAAGGCCACGGGGCTCTCCCTGGCCGCCCGCCGCCTGGGCCTGAAGGCCGCCGAGACCATCGCCTTCGGCGACATGCCCAACGACATCCCCATGTTCGCCTGGGCCGCCCACGGCGTGGCCATGGCCAACGCCCACCAGGAACTGCGGGCGGTCGCCGACGAGGTGACGTCCTCCAACGAGGACGACGGAATCGCCGAAGTCCTGGAACGTTTCCTGAGCTAGGCACACGGTCCTAGCCGGACGACCCCTGCGGGAACCCACCCCGACAGCCTGTGGGGGCGCTCCCGCAGGCCGGGCCAGGCCGGACGCCCAGGCCGGACGCCCAGGCCGGACGCCCAGGCCGGCCGGCTCTCCCCGTCCGAGCAGCGACCCACCGGCGCGACAGCGCACAGCGCACCCAAAAGGCAGGACGGCCGGGCCGCATCGGGATCCTGCGGGTGCGGCCGGGGTCGCCCGGAGGCGCCGCGAGCCGCACTCCGGCCCGTCCTGTCACAACGTGTCGCTCGGCCAAATCTCCGGGAAGGCGGCCCACGCGAGAGCGACATCGCGTGCTCGAAGCGGCCGCCCCGGGCAGCTCCCCTGTGAGGAGCGGGTTCGACGGAGGCGTAACTACTCCGGAACCCGCCACAGGCCGCCCTGAAGGGAGCTCGACGGACTGCCGTCCATCGGCATCGTCGAACTCCTCACCCAGTCTGTGTCGCCGGATGTCGTCCGGCCGACCCGCGCCGTGCGGGTACGACCACTGTGCCCAGGACAGCGAGCGGGACGCCACCGAATAAAACGCCCGTGCGACGGCCGGGGCCGAACGGGGCGACTACCGGCGGCGCCACCTGCGTCGACGCGCCTTGCTGAAGAACCAGCCCGCCGGCGGCTCGTCGGAGCGCCAGGGCTGCGGCTCGGGCGCCTCCGCACGCCACCGCGCGGCGAGCATCCGGGCGCGGGCGGACGGCTCGGACGCCTCGGCGGCCCGTATGAAGTCCTCGTCCAGGACGAGGCCGTCCCAGAGGTCGCCCTCGGCCCCCTCCCGGCCGCCGTTCATCGTGTCGTCGTCCGCCATCCCCGTCCTCCCCGCCGCCCCGTCCTCCGTCACTGCGCCCTGCGCGCGGTGCGCCGTGCGCAGCGACCAGTCTGCCGAGGCGCGGGTGAAGCCGCCGTCAAGAACGGCCGCCCCGCCCCCCGGCAGCGCCGCTCACTCCTCGCCGGCGAGCGTCAGCGTCCGCAGCTTCTGTCCCGCGTACCAGGTGGCCAGCACGGTCACCACGACCAGCAGTACCGTCGCCGTGGTCAGTCCGACGTCCGAGGTGACGATGTCCCCGCCCGCCACCTTGTGGGCGACCGCCAGCGACCACTGCTGGACGCTGAGCGTGCGCGCGCCCGGCACCAGGGAGCCGAACAGGGCTTCCCACACAAGGGCGTAGACGAGACCGAACACCACCGCGTGGCGCGAGACGGTGCCGAGGAGCAGGAAGACCGCTGCGTAGGCGATGGACGAGACCAGCGCGGCCACGGTGTAGGCGACGGCGATCTGCTGGCCGTTGCCGTTGAGGATGAACCCGGCGATCAGCGTCGGCAGGGCCGAGAAGACCATCGTCACCGCGACCGCCACGATCAGCTTGGTGAAGATGATCGTCGGCCGCTTCAGCGGCTTGGACAGCAGGTACACCACGGAGCCGTCGTCGATCTCCGGGCCGATCGCGCCTGTGCCGGCGATGACGCCGATGATCGGCACCATCGTGGCGAGCGCGAGCCCGCCGAGCAGGTCGGACGCCGTCTGGTCGTCGGCTCCGGCGAGGCCGCGCACGACCACGGAGATCGCGATCAGCAGCAGGGGCAGAGCGCTCAGGATGAGGGCCCGGCGACGGCCGAGCAGGGCCCGGTAGGTGAGCCGGGCGACTGTGGGGTCGTACATCTGGGGCCTCCTACGCCGCGACGAGATACGAGAAGACGGACTCGAGGGACTCGTCGGACGGCGAGACCGTGAGCAGCCGGATGCCGTGGTCGCGGGCGACCCTCGGCAGCAGGGCCGTGAAGCGGCCGAAGTCGACGGCCTGGATGCGCAACGCGCCCTCGGCGAGGTCCACTTCGATGCCGGCCGTGGACGGGTCGGCGATGAGCGCGGCCGCGAGCGCCCGGTCGTCGCTGGAGCGCACCAGGTAGCGGTGCGGACGGTCGGTCATCAGACGGCGGATCTTGCGGAAGTCGCCGCTGGCCGCGTGCCGGCCCGCGACGACGACCTCGATGTGCCAGGCGAGCTGCTCGACCTCTTCGAGGATGTGCGACGAGAACAGCACCGTGCGCCCCTCGTCGCCCATGCGCCGCAGCAGGTCCATGAGCTGCATGCGCTGGCGCGGGTCCATGCCGTTGAAGGGCTCGTCGAGCAGCAGCAGCGACGGGTCGTGGACCAGGGCGCTGGCCATCTTGACGCGCTGCCGCATGCCCTTGGAGTACGTCTGGATCTTGCGGTCCTGCGCGTACTCCATCTCGACGGTGGCCAGCGCCTTCTGGGCGGCCTTCGCGCCCAGGCCGTGCAATTCGGCGTTGGCGACGACGAATTCGCGGCCGGTGAGGAAGTCGTACATCGCCTCGCGCTCGGGGACGATGCCGATGTGCTTGTAGATCGCCTCGTTGCGCCAGACCGGTTGTCCGTCGAGGGTGACCGTGCCGGTGGAGGGGGCCAGGAAGCCGCCCATCATGTTGATGAGGGTGGACTTTCCGGCGCCGTTGGGGCCGAGCAGGCCGGTGACGCCGGGACCGATGGTCATGGTGATGTCGTTGACGGCGACCACGTTGCCGAACCAGCGGGAGACGTGGTCGATGCTGAGCGTGGTCACAGGCCCACCTTCCGGTAGCGGCGGATCAGGAGGCCGTAGCCGGCGGCGATCAGGCCGAGGAGGACGAGGACGTAGACGACGCCCTGTCCGTCGGAGGGACCGGCTCCGCCCGGGAAGGCGGAGGAGGCGCCCAGGAACGCCGACTGCACGCCGTCGATCAGCGTGACGGGGGAGAACAGGCCGATCCAGGGGATCGAGCCGGTGCTGTTCTGCGCCTCGGCGATGGCCTGGAGCGTGGAGACCGCCCCGTAGGAGATCGTCAGCACGGCGATGACGGCGGCGATGCCGAAGCCCCGGCGCGGGGTCACCGAGGCGATGACCAGGCCGATGCCGGCGAAGAGCAGGGAGAGCAGTGCCACGGAGACGAGTCCCTGACCGAATCCCTCGGTCTGGTCGGCGAAGTCGAGTTTGGCCAGCAGGGCGCCCACGTAGAGCACAAGCAGCGGAGCCGCGGTGAGCACGAAGAGCGCGGAGGCCAGCGCGGCGAACTTGGCGCGTACGTAGTCCGCGGTCTCGATGGGGCGCGAGAAGTACAGCGGCACGGTCTTGAAGCGCAGGTCGCGCGAGACGGACTGCGGCGCCTGGGAGGCGACGTACAGGCTGATCACGGCCTGCATGATGATCGCGTAACGCGTGTAGTCGACGGGCAGTTCCTTGGCCTTCGTGGCGACCGCGACGGCGACCATGATGGCCGCGGGCACGCACATCACCACGAAGAGCAGCATCGGCAGCACCTTGGACTTCACCGAACGGCCGAGGCCGTAGGCGCCGCGCAGGGACTGCGAGTAGAGGGAGCGGCGTGCGTAGGCGCGGCCCAGCCGGGGGCCGTCGTAGCTGCGGTAGCCGATGTTGTGGATGCGGGTCTGGTCTCCCGTGGCGGCGGTGACCGGGTGCTCAACTGCCATGGCCGACGGCCTCCTTCCGCTGCTGGTCGTTTTCGGCGTCGCTGTCGGTGAAGACCTCGGAGATGTGGTGTCTGCGCTGTTCCATGCGGACCAGGCCGAGGCCCAGTTCGGCGACCGCGTCGCGGACGACGTCGTAGGTCTCCTCGCCCTGCGCGGTCAGCAGCAGGACGTGACCGGCGCCGGGCAGGGCGCTGTTCGCGTCGAGGACCTCGACGCCGCGCGCGCGGAGCGCCTCGCGCACCGCGAGGGTGCCGTCGGGACGCGCGTCGGTGTCGGTGACCTCGATCGCGAGGGTGGTGGTGGTCTGCGTGAAGTCGGTGGTGGAGCTGGAGCGCAGGAGCTTGCCGCCGTCGACGACCACGACGTGGTCGCAGGTGCGCTCCAGTTCGCCCAGCAGGTGGGAGGTGACCAGGACCGAGATGCCGAAGTCGGTGTGGATGCGACGGATCAGGCCGAGCATCTCGTCGCGGCCGACCGGGTCGAGGCCGTTGGTCGGCTCGTCCAGGAAGACCAGCTGGGGATCGTGGACGAGGGCCTGGGCGAGCTTCACGCGCTGCTTCATGCCGGTCGAGTAGCCGCCGATGGGGCGGTAGCGCTCCTCGTACAGGCCGACGTGACGCAGGGTGTCAGCGGTGCGCTCGCGCGCGGCGGTGGGCGGCAGGCCGGACATCCGGGCCATGTGCACGACGAACTCGGTGGCCGAGACGTCGGGCGGCAGGCAGTCGTGCTCCGGCATGTAGCCGACGCGCTCGCGAATGGCGGCGCCCTTGCTCGCGACGTCGAGGCCGAGCACCTCGGCTCGTCCCTCGGAGGCGGGCGACAGGCCCAGCAGGATCTTGATCAAGGTGGACTTGCCGGCCCCGTTGGCTCCGACGAGCCCGGTCACACCGGGTCCGACGTCCACGGAGAGCCGGTCAAGAGCGGTTACCCGGGGGAACCGCTTGCTCAGGCTTTCGGTCGCGATCACAGTCACGTCCTCAAAAGTAGTGACGCACACCACGAAAATCATCAGACCTCAGAGCCGTCTTCGCCTCAGACCTCAGATGTACGGGCACGTAGGGGATGCCATGCCTGAGAGCTACGGGGTCCGAGAGGGCTGCGGAGGGGTTCTCCACAGGCCCGGACCCGCCTATTGACGCAGCCTCTAACAACTGTCACATTCGGTGATGTCAGGTTACGGGCGCGTAGCGCGGCCGGCGGAACCGCAAGGCGTTCGGGACCGGCGGGACGGGGTGGCATGACGACGACAACGACGGCATCGGCAGCCGCGGCGCCGGAGGCCACGACGGCCGAACTCTCCGGCGAACTGCGGGGATTCCGGCAGGCGCAGCAGCTGGCGTACGCGGGCGCGCAGGCCGTCGCCGCCGAACTGCGGCCGGGCGTGACGGAACGCGAGGCGGCGCGGAGCGGATGCGGAAGTGGTGCGGCGAGCGGGGCGTGCGCGACTGGTTCCACCTGCCGTTCGCCTGGTTCGGGGACCGCACGGCGTTCACCGGCTTCCGGATCCCCCTGCAGTTCTTCCCGACGGACCGCCGGCTGGAGCCGGGGATGCCGTTCATCCTCCTGGCACCGGTGTACGAGGGGTACACGGCGGACGTCGGGTACTCGGGAGCACTCGGCGGGCACCCGGTGCAGGAGAGGCTGCTGGCCGACCTGGAAGCGCACCGCGAGCTGATCCTGCGCGAGGTGCGCGAACGGCGGTCACTGCGCGAGATCTACGCCGACGTCGACAGCCTCATGGCCCGCCAGGGCTACGCGAACCGGCATCGCGCCTACCCGTTCGGCGTGATCGCGCACAAGGTGGACCGCGTGCGGGAGCGCCGGTTCTCGCCCCGGGTGTTCGGGTTCGGCACGCAGTCGCTCAAGGGGCTGGTCGCCGACGCGCTGCACGGACATCGCGAGGGCTGGTCGCCTCTCTGGTCGCCGTACCGCTTCTCCGACCATCCGCCGCGGCCGGGGCTGTGGGCGGTCGAACCGCATCTCGGGTTCCGGGGCACGGGCGCGAAGTTCGAGGAGATCCTCGTGGTCACCGACTCGGACGACCCGCGGGAGAGCGCCTTCTGGCTGGACGACGACCTGCCGCACGTGCGGCGTTGGGCGGAAAGGAAGGCGCAGGGAATGCCGAAGCACGAGGTGGAGGACGAGTGACATTGCCGCAGGGCGCGCGTGAGCGCCGGGTGCGAACCGGTGGGATCGAGCTGTGCGTGGCCGAGCTGGGCGATCCGGGCCGGCCGACGGTCGTCCTCGTGCACGGCTATCCGGACAGCAAGGAGGTGTGGTCCGAGGTCGCGACGCGGCTGGCCGACCGCCATGGGCTGCACGTGGTGCTGTACGACGTCCGCGGCCACGGCCGTTCCGGCGCGCCGAAGCCGCTGCGGGGCGGGTTCACCCTGGAGAAGCTGACGGACGACTTCCTGACGGTGGCGGACGCGGTCAGCCCGGACCGGCCGGTGCACCTGGTGGGGCACGACTGGGGCTCGGTGCAGGCGTGGGAGTTCGTCACGGTGCGGCGCACCGAGGGCCGGATCGCGTCCTTCACGTCCATGTCCGGCCCGTCCCTCGACCACTTCGGCCACTGGATCGACAAGCGGGTCAAGCGGCCGACTCCGCGCCGGGTCGGCCAGCTCCTCGGCCAGGGCGCGAAGTCCTGGTACGTGTACCTGCTGCACACTCCCGCCCTGCCGGAACTCGCCTGGCGCGGACCGCTCGGCAAGCGCTGGCCCGGCATCCTGCGGCGGATGGAGAAGGTCCCCACGGGCGCGTACCCGACGCCGTCACTGCCGTCCGACGCCGCCCACGGGGCGTGGCTGTACCGGGACAACGTGCGGAGCCGGCTGCGCCGCCCGCGGTCGGACGCGCACGCGCACGCGCCCGTGCAGCTCATCACGCCCCTGGAGGACAGGTTCCTCTCGGAGCGGCTGTACGACGAGCTGGAGGAGTGGGTCCCGAATCTGACCCGGCGCACCATCGCGGCCGGGCACTGGATCCCGCGCACCCGCCCCGACCAGGTCGCCTCCTGGATCGACGACTTCGTCACCTCGGTGGAGCAGGAGCGGGCCGGCGAGGCGGCCGGACAGGGCCGGGAGCAGGGCGGCGGGCCGGTGCGCACGGCTGCCGCGGGCCGGTACGCCGAGCGCTTCGGCGGCCGGCTGGTGCTGGTCACCGGCGCGGGCAGCGGCATCGGGCGGGCCACGGCGTTCGCGTTCGCCGAGGCCGGCGCGCGCGTGATCGCCGTCGACCGGGACGCGGAGGCCGCCGCACGGACGGCTGAGCTGTCCCGGCTGATCGGCGCGCCCGGAGCCTGGGCGGAGACGGTGGACGTCTCCGACGAGCAGGCGATGGAGAAGCTCGCGGCCAAGGTCCACACCGAACACGGCGTGCTGGACGTACTGGTGAACAACGCGGGCATCGGTTTGTCGGGCTCCTTCTTCGACACGACGTCCGACGACTGGCGCAAGGTCCTGGACGTCAACCTGTGGGGCGTCATCCACGGGTGCCGACTGTTCGGCCGCCACATGGCCGAGCGCGGGCAGGGCGGCCACATCGTCAACACGGCGTCGGCGGCCGCCTATCAGCCCTCCAAGGCGCTGCCCGCCTACAGCACCTCCAAGGCGGCGGTCCTGATGCTGAGCGAGTGCCTGCGCGCGGAACTGGCCGGCCAGGGCATCGGCGTCTCGGCGATATGCCCCGGACTGGTGAACACGAACATCACCGACACGGCGACGTTCGTGGGGGTGGACGCCGAGGAGGAACGACGCCGTCAGAAGCGCTCCACGCGCGCGTACGGGCTGCGCAACTACCCGCCGGAGAAGGTCGCGGACGCGATCCTGCGGGCCGTCCTGCTCGACGAGGCGGTGGTTCCGGTCACTCCGGAGGCGAGGGTCTCCTACGCCCTGTCGCGGTTCCTGCCAAGGGCGTTGAGGGCGCTGGCGCGGGTGGGACCGCCGCTGTGAGCCGCCACACCGACCGCCCGCGCCCGACCGGCTCGGGCACGGGCACAGGCACGAGCACGAGCATGGATGCAGGCACGAGCATGGATGCAGGCACGAGCATGGATGCAGGCAGGGACGCTGGCGCGAGTGCGAGTGCGGGCACGGAAGGGACGACGAGGGCTTCGGTGACGGCGAGTTGAGCTCCACCGCGTCGCCCCGGCCGCGGTACCGCATCGAGACCCTCGCCCATCTGTCCGGCGCGACCGTCCGCACCATCCGCGCCTACCAGGACCGCGGTCTCCTGCCCCGCCCGGAGCGCAAGGGGCGGGCCAACCACTACTCGGGCGCCCACCTCGCCCGTCTCCACCAGATCGCCGACCTCCTCGACCGCGGCTACACCCTCGCCTCCATCAAGGAGCTCCTCGACGCCCATGACACCGGCCGCGGCCTGGGCGGCGTCCTCGGCCTGGTCGCGGAGGTGGACGGCCCGTGGACGGACGAGGAACCGGCGCGGATCTCGCGGGCCGAGCTGACCGCCCGCTTCGGCGGCGTCCCCGACGACGCGGCGATCGCGGACGCGGTGGCCCTCGGTGTGCTGGATCCGGCGCCCGGCGACGAGGAGGCCTTCCTCGTGCTGAGCCCCCCAAGAGCTGTCGGTGGCAGTGGAGTTGCACGCGGCCGGGGTACCCCTGGGCGCGATCACCGCGCACCTGAGGGAGTTGAGGTCGCAGGTCGAGCACATCGCCTCACGTTTCCTGGAGTTCACCGCCGAGCACGTCTTCGACCGCTACCTCGACGGCTCGCGCCCTCCGACCGACGCCGACGCGGCCCAAGCGGCCTCGCTCGTACGACGGCTCCGTCCGCTCGCCCGGCATACCGTGGACGCCGAACTTGCGCGTGCCATGCGTCTGTTCGCCACCCACCACCTGCGGAGACAGCTCGGCTCCGGAGGTTCCGCGCCCGGCGCCCCCAAGACACGTAGCGTGGCGATTCCCGACGGGACAATGCGGGCCGTGGAAAGGCTGGTCGGCGTGGAGCACGCCGTCACCTTCCTCACGCTGGCGGCCGAACGCGAGCTGCGCGCAAGGATGCTGGATGATCTGTCCTCAAACCACCCGGTCGTGACCGACTTTGACGAACGCCACTGATACACACGTCGGTTGTCCACAGAATCGCCAATTCGCCTGTGGATAACCACAGTTGCTTGTGGATCAAACCTCGAGCGCAAAACAAAATGCGTGATCCGCGTCTCCCGCGCCATGCTGAGGGGATGAACGAGAAGGACGATGCCGAGAGACGCACCGTGAAGGTGTCGAAGTACCTCTCGAAGCACCTGCGACACCAGCCCGAACGTATCGGCCTCACCCTCGACGGGGCCGGCTGGGTCGAGATCGACGAACTGATCGCGGCATGCGCCGCACACGGCTTCCGCTTCACCCGCGACGAACTGGACCACGTCGTCGCCGCCAACGACAAGAAACGCTTCGCCGTCGAGGGCACACGGATCCGCGCCAGCCAGGGCCACAGCATCGAGGTCGACCTCGGACTGCCCCCGGCGCCCCCTCCGCCGTATCTCTACCACGGAACGGTGGGCCGCTACCTGGAAGCGATCCGGGCCGAGGGGCTGCGCCCGATGAACCGGCACGACGTGCACCTTTCCGCCGACCGGGAGACCGCGACCCGCGTCGGCGCACGCCGAGGCCGTCCCGTGGTGCTCTCCGTGGACGCCGGGGCCATGCACCGCGACGGCCATGTCTTCCACATCAGCGCCAACGGGGTGTGGCTGACGAAGGCCGTGCCGCCGCAGTACCTGCGGTTCCCCGAGCGGCACTGAGGCACCGGCCCCGATCGACGGATCGGTCCCCCGTTCGAGATGATCACAGCCATGACCCACCTGCCCTCCACCGAGGCGGCCGTCACCGCCCTTCGCGCCATCGCCGCCGAATACGCGCGCGAGATCGAGGTGACCCACGACATCGGGGCCGACCAGACCTCCCGGCGCACCGCCGCCGGCGTGGGCGTCGCCGCCGACCCGGACGGGTCACTGCCG
Source organism: Streptomyces rishiriensis (assembly GCF_003112535.1). Lineage (GTDB taxonomy): Bacteria > Actinomycetota > Actinomycetes > Streptomycetales > Streptomycetaceae > Streptomyces > Streptomyces rishiriensis. The sequence continues at coordinate 23,897 of NZ_BEWA01000019.1, forward strand.
CACGAGGCCCATGTCGAGCTCGGTGGGTGCCCCGGCGTGAGGGTGCGGCTGTACCCCGACGGCGACGCCCTGATCACCGTCGACGGCGTCGAATGTCCGGACGTCGACCGCGACGACGTGCCTGCTTTCCTGCGCTCCCTCTACGACGGCCACGCCTGGGTGAAGGCGCGCCGCTTTCCGCCCGGCCACTTCCTGATGGTGCCGCTGCCGCGTGACCGCGTGCACAAGGAGTACATCCTGGTCGGGCTCAGCCCGTGGCTGAGCCGCCGCACCCGGTGACCGTTTCACGTGAAACCGGCCGTCCGCATACGCTCGACGACATGAGTCTGCGCCTGAGCACCGTGATCCTCCCTTACCTCCGCTGGCACGAGGGGGGCCGTTCGGCATGGACGCGGGCCGAGCAGCTCGGCTTCCACACCGCCTACACCTACGACCACCTGTCCTGGCGCAGCTTCCGGGACGGCCCCTGGTTCGGTGCGATCCCCACGCTGACCGCCGCCGCGGGCGCCACGGAGCGACTGCGCCTGGGCACGCTGGTGACCTCGCCGAACTTCCGGCACCCGGTGACCCTCGCCAAGGAACTGATCTCCCTCGACGACATCTCGGGCGGCCGGGTCACCCTGGGCATCGGCGCCGGCGGCACCGGCTTCGACGCCACCGCACTCGGCCAGGAACCGTGGACCCCGCGCGAGCGGGCGGACCGGCTCGGCGAGTTCGTGCCGCTGCTCGACCGGCTGCTCACCGAAGACTCGGTGTCCTACGAGGGCGACCACTACTCGGCACACGAGGCACGCAACATTCCCGGCTGCCTCCAGCGTCCCCGGCTGCCCTTCGCCATCGCCGCGACCGGACCGCGCGGGCTGCGGCTCGCGGCCCAGTACGGACAGGCGTGGGTGACCACCGGCGACCCCAAGCTGTACGAGAGCGGCACGCCCGAGCAGTCGGTGCGGGCCCTCCGGGAGCAGGCCGAGAAGCTGGCCGACGCCTGCGCGGCACGCGGCCGGGAGGTGGCGGAGCTGGACAAGATCCTGCTCACCGGTTTCACCCCGGACCGCGGCCGGCCGCTGGAGTCCCTGGACGCCTTCGTCGACTTCGCGGGACGGCACCAGGAGATCGGCTTCACGGAGATCGTGGTCCACTGGCCCATCCCGGATTCCGACTTCGCCGCCGACGAGAAGGTCTTCGAGCGGATCGCCATGGAGGCCTCGGCGCAGCTGCGCTGACCCCGGCGTCCGGACCGGCCGCGCCCCGCCCCGGCCACCCGTGGACGGGCTCTCGCACGGCCGTACGGGCAGATGGGCGAGAATGACCCGGTGACCTCAGCGACTCGACAGCCCGTGACCCCGGCCGCAGCCCTCCCGCCGCGGCTGATCGCCACCGATCTCGACGGCACTCTGCTGCGCGACGACAAGTCGGTGTCCGACCGCACGGTCGCCGCGCTCGCCGCCGCCGAGGAGGCGGGCATCGAGGTCTTCTTCGTCACCGGCCGCCCGGCCCGCTGGATGGACGTCGTCAGCGACCACGTCCACGGGCACGGTCTCGCGATCTGCGGCAACGGCGCCGCCGTGGTCGACCTGCACGGCGGTCCGGGCGCCCACCGGTTCGTCAAGGTGCGCGAGCTGGCGCGGGAGAACGCGCTGGACGCCGTACGGATGCTGCGGGAGGCCGCGCCGGGGACCATGTACGCCATCGAGCAGACCTACGGCTTCTACCAGGAGCCGGAGTACCCGAAGATGCACATGGAGATCCCCGACCACCTCGCGCCGGCCGAGCGACTGCTGGCACCGGACGCCCCCGGAGCCGACGAGCCGGTGCTGAAGATCCTCGCGTTCCACCCCACGCTCGACCCCGACGCCTTCCTCACCCTGGCCCGGCTGGCCATCGGCGACCGCGCCAACGTCACCCGCTCCAGCCCCAGCGCCCTGCTGGAGATCAGCGGACCCGACGTCTCCAAGGCCAGCACGCTCGCCCTGTGCTGTGCGGAGCGCGGCATCTCCCACGAGGAGGTCGTCGCGTTCGGGGACATGCCGAACGACGTCGAGATGCTCACCTGGGCCGGCCGGTCGTACGCGATGGGCAACGCCCACCCGGAGGTGCTCGCCGCCGCCTCCGGCCGGACGGCCGCCAACAACGAGGACGGGGTCGCCGTCGTCATCGAGCGGCTGCTCACCGAGCGGGCGTAGCGCTCACGGCCCGACGGACGCGCCGCGAGGCACCGTGCTCGGGCTCCGCTCGGCTGATCAGCTCCGCTCGGCTGATCAGCTCCGCGCGTCGCTGATCAGCTCCGCGGCCTCCTCCCGCTCGGCCATCCTCCGCAGCGGGCCTTCCACGAGGGCCAGCTCCGCGTACGGCCCTCGCTGCACCACTCGGCCCTCGTCCAGGACGACCACCTCGTCGACCGCGTCGAGTCCGGCCAGCCGGTGGGTGATGAGCAGTGTCGTCCGGCCCTCGGTCGCGGCCATCAGGTCCCGGGTCAGCGCGTCGGCGGTCGGCAGGTCCAGATGTTCGGCCGGCTCGTCGAGCACCAGGACGGGGAAGTCGGCGAGCAACGCCCGGGCGAGGGCGAGCCGCTGGCGCTGCCCGCCGGAGAGCCTGGCACCATGCTCGCCGACAAGCGTGTCGAGGCCGTCGGGCAGACCGTCGGCCCACTCCAGCAGCCGGGCTCGCCCCAGCGCGTCCCGCAGATCCTCCTCGCTCGCCGACTTCCTCGCGAGCAGCAGGTTCTCGCGCACCGAGCTGTCGAAGAGGTGCGCGTCCTGTGCGCACAGTCCCACCAGCGCGCGGACTTCGTCGCCGTCCAGGGAGCGGGCGTCCACCCCGGCCAGCGTGTACGAGCCCGCGTCCGCGTCCAGGAACCGCAGCAGCACCTGCGCGAGCGTGGTCTTGCCGGACCCGGAGGGCCCCACGACAGCGATCCGGCGGCCTCGGGTCAAGGTCAGGCCTGCTCCGGTGAGCGCGTTACGGTTCTGCCCGGTGTACCGGGCGGAGAGGCCCTCGACGACGAGAGGGAAGGGCGACGCGGGCGCCTGACGGGGCCGCTCCGGCTCTCGTACCGGCTCGGGGGAGTCCAGGACCTCGAGGACCCGCTCCGCGCTCCTGCGCACCCGCTGGCGGTACTGCACGGCCAGGGGCAGCCCGAGGACGGCCTCGAAGGCGGCCAGCGGGGTCAGGACGACCACCGCCATGGTCACGCCTCCCAGCCGCCCGCCGGCCACCGCCTGTGCGCCGACGAGGGCCGCCGCCGCGACGGTCAGGCCGCAGACGAGGGCGGTCAGCCCGTCACCGAGCGCGGTGGCGGTCGCCGCACGCGAGGCGATCCGGGTGAGCACGCCGTCGGCCGCGCGCACCTCGGCCGTGCGGGCGGGGAGCGCGCCCGCGACGGTCAGTTCGGCGGTGCCGGTGAGCAGGTCCGCCGTGCGGGTGGCGAGCACTCCCCGGGCGGGGGCGAGCCGGTGCTCCGCCCGGCGCGCCACGGCTCCGGTGACCAGCGGGACGCCCACTCCGGCCGTCAGCAGCCCTGCGGCCAGCACGGCCCCGGCCTCGGGCAGCAGCCATGCCGTGAAGGCGACCGACCCGGCCGAGACGACGACGGCCGCCCCGGCGGGCAGCAGCCAGCGCAGCCAGTAGTCCTGCAGGGCGTCCACGTCGGCGACCAGCCGGGTCAGCAGATCGCCCCGGCGGGTCGTGCGCAGCCCGGCGGGCGCCAGCCGCTCCAGCCGGCGGTAGACGGCGACCCTGGTGTCGGCCAGCATCCGCAGCACGGCGTCGTGGGAGACGAGCCGCTCCGCGTAGCGGAACACCGCCCGCCCGATGCCGAAGGCGCGGGTCGCCGTCACGGCCACCATCAGGTACAGGACCGGCGGCTGCTGCGCGGCCCGCGAGATGAGCCACCCGGAGGTGGCCATGAGGCCCACGGCGCTGCCGAGTGCCAGGCTGCCCAGCAGCAGCGCAAGCCCGAACCGGCCACGTCGGGGGCCGGCCATGGCGCGGACCCGGGCCAGGACGCCGCCGCGCGCTGCGGAGTCCGTCTCGGCGTCCGGTCCGACGCGCACCGACCCCGCCGCCGTCGTCTCTTCCGGCAGGACGGGGGCGTTCTGGAGGGCGGCCGTCGCGGGTCCGTGCGTCTCGGTCCCGGCGAGGCGCACCACACGGTCCGCCACCGCCAGGAGGGCCGGCCGGTGCACGACGAGCAGAACCGTCCGTCCGGCCGCGAGCCGCCGTACGGCTGCCACGACCTCCGCTTCGGTCTCCCCGTCGAGTGCGGCCGTCGGCTCGTCCAGCAGCAGGACGGGACGGTCCGCGAGGAACGCGCGGGCAAGCGCCAGCCGCTGCCGCTGTCCGGCGGACAGCCCGGTCCCGTCCTCACCGAGCACGGTGTCGGCTCCGGCGGGCAGCGCGTCGACGAACTCCAGCGCGCCCGCGTCCGCCAGCGCCCTGCGCAGGGCGGATTCGTCGGCCCTGGGACGCGCCAGCCGTACGTTCTCGGCTATCGTCCCCGCGAAGAGGTGGGGGCGCTGCGGCACCCACGCGATCCGCGACCGCCACTGCTCCAGGTCGGCCGCCGCGAGGTCGACTCCCCCGGCCAGCACCCGGCCCTCGGCCGGCCGCACAAAGCCCAGCAGGGCGTGCAGCAGCGTGGACTTGCCCGCGCCGCTCGGGCCCACCAGCGCCACCGTCTCACCGGGCTCGACGGTGAAGCTCACATCCGAGACGGCGTCACCGGAGCGTCCCGGGTAGCGGACGGTCACCCCCTCGAAAGCCACCCCGCCCTCGGTCACCGCGATCGTTCCCGGCGTCGGAACCGGGGTCTCCAGCACCTCGAAGATCTCCTCGGCAGCCGCCAGCCCCTCGGCGGCCGCGTGGTACTGCGCGCCGACCTGGCGAAGCGGGAGATACGCCTCCGGGGCCAGCACGAGGATCACCAGGCCGATGTACAGATCCATCTCGCCATGGACGAGTCGCATGCCGATCGTCACCGCGACGAGGGCCACCGAGAGCGTCGACAGCAGCTCCAGCGCGAACGACGAGATGAACGCGATGCGCAACGTCCGCATGGTCGCCTGGCGGTACTCCCCGGTGATGCGCCTGATCGACTCTGCCTGCGCCTTGGCCCGCCCGAACACCTTCAGCGTGGGCAGCCCCGCGACGACGTCCAGGAAGTGCCCGGACAGCCGGGAGAGCAGCCTCCACTGGCGGTCCATCCGTGACTGGGTGGCCCAGCCGATCAGCATCATGAAGACCGGGATCAGCGGCAGGGTGCCGACGATGATCGCGGCGGACACCCAGTCCTCGGTCACGATCCGCGCGAGCACCGCCACCGGCACGACCACCGCCAGTCCCAGCTGGGGCAGATAGCGGGAGAAGTAGTCGTCGAGAGCGTCCACGCCCCGGGTGGCGAGGGCCACCAACGAACCGGTGCGCTGTCCGCCGAGCCAGCCAGGACCCAAGGCGGCGGCCCGCTCCAGCAGCCGCCCCCGCAGCTCCGACTTCACGGCTGCGCCCGCGCGGTGTGCGGCCAGTTCGGTGAACCAGGCGACCAGCGCCCGACCGCCCGCGACGGCCGCCAGGAGCAGCAGCGGAGTGCGCAGTTCGGCGACCGACATGCCGTGCTGGAACGCGCCGACCACCACCTCGGCGATGAGCATCGCCTGCGCGATGACCAGAGCCGCCCCGACAGCACCCAGACCGACGACCGCCACCAGGAAGACGCGTGTGGCACCGGCGTACCGCAGCAGACGCGGGTCGATCGGTTTCACGTGAAACACCCTCTTCTCATGGGGTGTGTTTCACGTGAAACACACCCCAACAGGGACTCAGTGAGCAGGCTCGGCGATGTGCTGCGTGCCGATCCGCTTGCGGAACACCCAGTACGTCCACCCCTGGTAGAGCATCACCAACGGCGTGGCGACCCCCGCGCACCAGGTCATGATCTTCAAGGTGTACGGGCTCGACGAGGCGTTGGTCACCGTCAGGCTCCAGTCCGCGTTGAGCGTGGACGGCATGACGTTCGGGAAGAGCGTCAGGAAGAGCATCGCCACGGCGGCCACGATGGTGACTCCGGAGAAGGCGAAGGACCAGCCCTCACGCCCCGCCTGTATCGCCACGAGCGCCGCGACCAGGGCAGCCACCGCCACGACCAGGGCGACCATGCTCTTGGCGTCACCACTGTCGATCTGCGTCCACAGCAGGAAGACCAGGGCGACCAGGGCGGTCACCACGCCCACCTTCAGCGCCAGCTTCCGCGCCCGCTCGCGGATGTCGCCGACGGTCTTGAGCGCCGTGAACACCGCGCCGTGGAAGGTGAACAGGGTCAGCGTCACCAGGCCGCCGAGCAGCGCGTACGGGTTGAGCAGGTCCCAGACGTCGCCCACGTACTCGAAGTTCCGGTCGATCTTCACGCCCCCCACGATGTTGCCGAAGGCGACGCCCCACAGGAACGCGGGCAGCAGCGAGGTCCAGAAGATCGCGGTCTCCCAGTTGCGCTGCCAGTTCTCCTCGGGCCGCTTCGCCCGGTACTCGAAGGCGACGCCGCGCACGATCAAACAGACCAGGATGAACAGCAGGGGCAGGTAGAAACCGGAGAAGAGGGTCGCGTACCACTCGGGGAAGGCGGCGAAGGTCGCACCGCCCGCGGTGAGCAGCCAGACCTCGTTGCCGTCCCACACCGGCCCGATGGTGTTGATGAGCACCCGCCGCTCGGGCCGGTCGCGGGCGAGCAGCTTGGTGAGGATGCCGACCCCGAAGTCGAAGCCCTCCAGGAAGAAGTAGCCGGTCCACAGGACGGCGATGAGGACGAACCAGACGTCGTGAAGTTCCATGACTGTGCAGCTCCCTCGGCCTAGTAGGAGAAGGCCATCGGCTTGTCGGCGTCACGGGAGTCGCCGCCGATCTTCGTGGGCGGAGTGAGGTCGGCTTCGGTGAGCTCGGGCGGGCCGGCCTTCACGTACTTGACCAGCAGCTTGACCTCCACGACGGCGAGAACCGCGTACAGCGCCGTGAAGACGATCATCGAGGTGAGCACCTCGCCCTGGGAGACCCCGGGGGAGACCGCGCGACGGGTCTGCAGGACGCCGTAGACGACCCAGGGCTGGCGGCCCATCTCGGTGAAGATCCAGCCCCAGGAGTTGGCGATCAGCGGGAAGCCCAGGGTCCAGATCGCCGCGAGCCAGTAGAGCCTGGTGAGCTTCGGTCCCAGCGCCTTGTTCCGGAAGAGCACCACGTGCGGCACCTCGTCCTCGCCGACCCTCAGGTGCTTCGGCAGCAGGAACTTCTTCCGGGTGAGCCAGAGTCCGGCCAGGCCGATCGCGAACGACGTCATGCCGAAGCCGATCATCCAGCGGAAGCCCCAGTAGGCGACCGGGATGTTGGGCCGGTAGTCGCCGGGCCCGAACTTCTCCTGTTCGGCCTTGTTCACGTCGTTGATGCCGGGGACGTACGAGCTGAAGTCGTCGTTCGCGAGGAAGGACAGCAGTCCCGGGACCTCGATGGCGACCTTGTTGTGCCCCTCCTCGACGTCGCCGTAGGCGAAGACCGAGAAGGGCGCGGGCGCCTCGCCGTCCCACAGCGCCTCGGCCGCGGCCATCTTCATCGGCTGCTGCTTGAACATGACCTTGCCGAGCACGTCACCGCTGACGGCGGTGAGCAGACCGGCGATGACCACGGTGACCAGGCCCAGCCGCAGCGAGGTCTTCATCACGGGGATGTGCTTCTTGCGGTACAGGTGGAAGGCGGCGATGCCGACCATGAAGGCGCCGCCGGTGAGGAAGGCCGCCGACATGGTGTGGAAGACCTGGCTGAGCGCGGTGTTCTGGGTCAGCACGGCCCAGAAGTCGGTGAGCTCGGCCCGGCCCTTCTCCTTGTTGATCCGGTAGCCCACCGGGTGCTGCATCCACGAGTTGGCCGCGAGGATGAAGTAGGCCGACAGGATCGTGCCGATCGAGACCATCCATATGCAGGCCAGGTGGATCTTCTTCGGCAACTTGTCCCAGCCGAAGATCCACAGACCGATGAAGGTGGACTCGAAGAAGAAGGCGATCAGGGCCTCGAAGGCCAGCGGCGCGCCGAACACGTCGCCGACGAAGCGCGAGTAGTCGGACCAGTTCATGCCGAACTGGAACTCCTGCACGATGCCGGTGACCACGCCCATCGCGATGTTGATCAGGAAGAGCTTGCCCCAGAACTTCGTCGCCCTCAGGTACTTCTCGTTCTCCGTCCGCACCCAGGCGGTCTGCAACCCGGCGGTGAGGGCCGCGAGGGAGATCGTCAGGGGAACGAAGAGGAAGTGGTAGACGGTGGTGATGCCGAACTGCCAGCGCGCCAGTGTCTCCGGCGCCAGAGCCAGGTCCACGTCGTCACTCCTAACCTCACACTCGTGGATCACGCTTGTGAAAGCGTTCACATTCACAAGCTAGTATGCCGCAAGGATTTTCGACATGCCAAAGGGGGCCCCCTTACCCGCGGGAACCCCCTGGGACACACCTTGATAACCGGGTCTGACCAGCACAAACCCCGAGATCAGCGCTTCACAGGTCCTTGCGGAACCCTTCCGCCGCCTTCAGGAAGATGTCGTTGGCCTCGTTCTCCCCGATCGTCACCCGCACGCCCTCACCCGGGAACGGCCGCACCACGACGCCGGCCTGCTCGCACGCCCCCGCGAAGGGAACCGTGTGCTCGCCCAGCCGCAGCCACACGAAGTTGGCCTGGGTGTCGGGCACCGTCCAGCCCTGTGCGCGCAGCCCTTCGACCACGCGCAGCCGCTCGCACACCAGGGAGCCGACCCGGCCGAGCAGCGCGTCCTCGGCGCGCAGCGAGGCGATCGCGGCCTCCTGCGCCAGCTGGCTGACCCCGAACGGCACCGCCGTCTTGCGCAGCGCCTCCGCCACCGGCTCGTGCGCGATGGCGAAGCCGACGCGCAGGCCCGCGAGGCCGTACGCCTTGGAGAAGGTCCGCAGGACGCAGACGTTGGGCCGGTTCCGGTACAGCTCGACGCCGTCGGGCACCTCGAGGTCGCGGATGAACTCCCGGTAGGCCTCGTCGAGCACGACCAGCACATCGCCCGGCACGCGGTCGAGGAACCGTTCCAGCTCGGCCCGCTTCACGACGGTGCCCGTGGGGTTGTTGGGGTTGCAGACGAAGATCAACCGGGTCCGGTCGGTGATCGCGTCGGCCATCGCGTCAAGATCGTGCACGTCGTCCGGGGTCAGCGGCACCTGCACGGCCTTGGCGCCGCTGATCTGCGTGATGATCGGATAGGCCTCGAAGGACCGCCAGGCGTACATGACCTCGTCGCCGGGGCCCGCGGTCGCCTGGACGAGCTGCTGGGCGACGCCGACGGAACCGGTGCCCGTGGCCAGATGGGAGGCGGGCACCCCGAAGCGCTCGGAGAGCTCGCTCACCAGACCCGTACAGGCGAGGTCCGGGTAGCGGTTGAAGGACGCGGCCGCGGCCGTCACGGACTCCATCACGCCCGGCAGCGGCGGATACGGGTTCTCGTTGGAGGACAGCTTGTAGGCCACGGGGCCACCGACCATGGCCGGCCTGCCCGGCTTGTAGGTGGGGACCCCCTCCAGCTCGGCGCGCAGCTTGGGGCTCGTCTCGCTCACCGCAGTCCTCCTCATGACCACCACCGGCTTCAATACTGCTCACCTTATGAGGATTCGGCCCGGGTGCGTACAGGTTGTCGGTCAGAGACCGCGGCCCGGAGCGGAGGGATCTCTACGACTTCTGGGGACGAAGGCACACGAAGGCGTGCCCACCAGGGGGCGCGCTGCACATATATCTACGCGCTGGTGGCTCACTCCGTGGCGCGCATCCCTCGTGCAGGTGAGTTGAGACCTCTTCGAGACATCCGCGCCTTGGCAGGCTCATCCGTGTAGACACGTCACGTCCTGGCATGGAAACGGCCAATTATCTTTGTTTCCAAGGAACTTGACCCTCAAAAGCCTTGCAGAAACGTGCCTGTCAACGCGTGCATATGCGTCCGCCCTACCCCACCTGATGAGCCCTACTATCGGCTCGCCATGACAGCAGCAGGGAAGCACCAGGTGAGCCGCGCGGAAACCTCACGCCGAGGCAACCGGCCGGGCCGGGCGGGCATCAGGGACGTGGCCGCCGCCGCCGGAGTCTCCATCACGACCGTCTCCGACGCCCTCAACGGCAAGGGCAGGCTCCCCGACGCCACCCGACGCCATGTCCGCGAGGTCGCCGACCGACTGGGCTACCGCCCCTCCGCGGCCGCCCGAACCCTTCGTACCGGCAAGTCAGGGCTCATCGGCCTGACCGTGACCACGTACGGGGATGAACCTTTCACCTTCACCGAGTTCGCGTACTTCGCGGAAATGGCGCGCGCCGCGACCTCGGCCGCGCTCGCCCGCGGCTACGCACTCGTCATCCTCCCGGCGACCTCCCGCCACGACGTGTGGTCGAACGTCGCCCTGGACGGCACGGTCGTCATCGACCCCTCCGACCAGGATCCGGTGGTCAGCGAGCTGGTCCGGCAGGGTTTACCGGTCGTCTCCGACGGCCGCCCGGCCGGCACGCTCCCGGTCACCGCCTGGGTGGACAACGACCACGAGACCGCCGTCCTCGACATCCTCGACCACCTGGCCGACGCCGGCGCCCGCCGCATCGGCCTGCTCACCGGCACCACGACCGACACGTACACGCACCTTTCGACCAGCGCGTATCTGCGGTGGTGCGAGCGGGTGGGCCAGGACCCCGTCTACGAGGCCTACCCCGCGCACGACCCGTGCGCCGGCGCCGTAGCCGCCGACCGGCTGCTGGCGCGCCCCGACCGCCCCGACGCCGTCTACGGCCTGTTCGACCCCAACGGCACGGACCTGCTGGCCGCAGCCCGCCGGTACGGGCTGCGGGTGCCCGAGGACCTGCTGGTCGTCTGCTGCAGCGAGTCCACGGTGTACGCCAACACCGAGCCGCCCGTGACGACCCTCTCGCTGAAGCCGCGGCGCATCGGAACCGCGGTCGTCCAGCTCCTCATCGACGCGATCGAGGGCGTGGCGGTGGACGGACCGGTCCAGCAGGTGATACCGACCGAACTGATCGTGCGGACCTCGTCCCAGCGACGCCCCCCTCGCACGACGGTCAGCCCCCCGAGGACCCCCAAGGGGAAGTAGCCCACGCCGCACGACCGAGCCGCCGTCCGTCCCACGCCCGTTCTTCCCGGGGGTGGGACGGACGGCGGCTTTCCGGGTTCGTCGGCGCTCATCAGCACGGTGCCCGACGGCGACGACTTTCGCCGTGGTTCGTCGGCGCGCTCGTCAGCTGTCGCCGTGGTTCGTGGGTGCTCCTCAGCATTCGTCGCCGTTCATCGGCGTTCGTCGCCGTTCATCGGCGTTCGTCGGCGTTCATCGGCGTTCATCAGTGTTCGTCAGCTTTCGTCGGCGTTCGCCAGATGCTTGGCGGTGGCTGTCGTCGCTTGTCAGCGCTTGTCGGCGTTCGTCAACGCAGGTGAGCGGGAGGCACTTATGGGCGTTTTCCGTGCGGGTCGCCCCATCGCCGCCGACCGCGCGGGTCGCTCCCCCGGACGGTGGGGAACGCCCCCGTCGGATCCCGTCGGCGGCGCCCTCGGCATTCCTCCGCGGAGGGAACGGGGAACGTGCTCCACGACCGCCGGCTGCCGGACTCCTGCCCGTGAGAAGCCTCTCCCTTCCCGACGCCGGAGTCACCCTCGTCCTGGGCGGGACAGACGTCCGCCCCGGCCCGCGAGGGCGAGCGCCGGGGTGGGACACGGGTGTGGGCGTGGTGCGCGCCGGGTGAGTCCGGGCTGCCGAAGCCCGGTCCAATCGGGGCGAAAGCCGCGATGAACTGGAGCCTTGCTCCGATTCACCACCCCTGGGTCATCACACGGCACGATCCGCATTCCTATGATGGGCGCACGGCACCGCGGGCCGCTGCGACCAAGCAGCCCGCAGGGTGCAGCTGCGGCGCGATGGTGGAGGGGTCTGATGACTCAGGGGGCCGGTCAGGGACCCGAGGTGGAGCGGACGGCGACGTTGCGCGATTTCCGGGTGCCCGCGTACGTCAACGAGACCGGTCCGTACGACCACGGCACACAGCCCGGCGACGCGGCGCCGCCCCTCGAGGAGCCCCTGGAGCACCCCGAGGGCTACACGCCCACGCAGCGCGACCTGCCCGTCATCAACCGCCGCGGCGACACCCTCCAGGTGGTCGTGGACCCGGGGACCGCTCAAGCTCCGCTCCCCGCGACCGGCCCGGGCCCGCTCTTCGTCGTCGGCGACGTGCACGGCTACCTCGACGAACTGGTGGCCGCACTGCAGGAGAAGGGCCTGATCGACGACGCCGGCAACTGGTGCGCGGGCACCGCCCGGCTGTGGTTCCTCGGCGACTTCACCGACCGCGGACCGGACGGCATCGGCGTCATCGACCTCGTCATGCGGCTGTCCGCCGAAGCCGCAGCGGCCGGCGGGTACTGCAAAGCCCTCATGGGCAACCACGAACTGCTGCTGCTCGGCGCCAAGCGCTTCGGCGACACCCCCGTCAACTCCGGAGCGGGCACCGCCACCTTCCAGGCCGCCTGGCTGCTCAACGGCGGCCAGAAGTACGACATGGACCGTCTCCAGGATCACCACCTGCAGTGGATGGCACGGCTCGACGCCGTCGAGGAGGTCGACGGTCACCTGCTCGTCCACTCCGACACCACCGCCTACCTCGACTACGGCGACTCGATCGAGGCGGTCAACGACACCGTCCGCGAGACGATCACGCGCAACGACGCGGACGAGGTGTGGGATCTGTTCCGCAAGTTCACCAAGCGCTTCTCCTTCCGCGACGAGGGAGGCGCCGACGCCGTCCGCTCCCTGCTCGATACGTACGGCGGCACCCGCATCGTTCACGGCCACAGCCCGATTCCCTACCTGCTGGGCGAAGTCGGCTCCGAGGAGGACGAGGACAACGACGGCCCGCACGTCTCGGGCCCGCACGTCTACGCGGACGGGCTGGCCATCGCGATGGACGGCGGTGTGACGATGGCCGGGAAACTGCTGGTCCAGCAACTCCCCCTGGAGATCTGAGCGTTCCGGGGGGACTACCCGGGACTGTCCAGAGCCTCCCCGGAGTCCCCCGGGGCCTTCCCCGGCCCCAGCGCGGCGCGGCGCGGGACCATCGGCGACACCGCAGGCCGGGGGCCAATTTCGGCAAACCCCCTGTCACCGCATGCCGTCGCCGCTCTACCATCGGCTTATCCGTAGCAGGCTCCCCTCCGTTTCTGCCCGACGGCTCGTTGGCATGCGAGCCCCAAGCCCTACGGAGCATCGGGGGATGCACATGAACAGCGTTCCGCAGCACCTGCACAGCGAGGACCGCCAAGAGTACGAGCGGATCCTCGACGAGGCGCTGCGCTCCGCACCACACCACCCGGACCTCGCCGCTGTGGGACAGCGGCTCAACTCCGAGCAACTGCGCACGATGGCGCTCAACGCCTCCGCGCTCATCACAGTGGCCGCGGCGGCCGAGTACCAGCACTACGTGAAGGTCCGAGAGGAACTGCGCCACCCCGCGCCGTCCACCGCGACGACCGCGCCCGAGTCCGGAGCCGCCGAACCGGGCATCACCGTGGGCCTCGCCGCCACCATGGACGAGGCGGGCCAGGCAGCCGAAGCCGCCGGGGCCGGCGCCGTCGCCGCCGTCCTCACCCCCGTGCTCGCCGGGACCGCCGCGGTCATCTTCCTGCTCGTCGGTTACATCCTCAGAGCAGTCGCACCCGAACAGGCGTTCGCCCGCACCATGGTCGCGGCCGGCTGGGCGTTCGGGGCCGTGGCCGCCGCCGCGATCCTCGTCGCCACCGTCGCCCTGCTGCTCACCGCCCTGCGCAACCGGCCCTCCCTGGAGGCCGAACCGTACGGCGAACAGAGCGAGGAGGTCACCCGGGCCAAGGAAGCCTGGCGCGAAGCCCTGCTGGAACGCGGCATCCTGCCGTTTCTCCGGGAGGCTCTCGCCAACCCCGGCACGGCGACCGCCCTGCACACCGAACCGGCCCCTCCGGCTCCCACCGGCCGGCTCCCGAAGATCGGCTACGGCCGTCCGGGCTTCAGCAGCCCCGACGACGGGCGCTCGACCGGACCTCGGCCGAGCTTCAGCAGCCCGGACTACACCAGCCCCGAATTCGGCGGCCCGGAACACCACCCGGAATAGCCGTCGCTTCGACACCAGGGCAGAGGACACGCGCCGCACAGGGCCCGGGCCGAATCCGTCCGGGCCACATCGGCCTGGGCCCTATCGGTTCGGGCCACATCGTTGCCCCCTGGGCCCGAGTCCCTCGGCCCGCGGCCATCGGTTCCGGTCCATCGGCCCCGACCCCATCGGCCCGGGGGCGATCAATAGGCGCCGGCCCCGGCGACGCCCGGTGGGGGGCGGACACCACTTCCGACGCCCGTCAGAGGATGCCGGCCCGCCTCGCCGCCTTGATCCAGTCGGGGAACTCAGACAGGAGCCTGTCGTAGAGCTCCTGATCCGGGACGGTGCTGATGTCGTCCACCGCGAAGAAGCCCACGTTGTCGACGCGCCGCCCGGGCAGCGTGTCGAACCGCTCCAGCACCCCGTAGTTGGACCGCCCGAGTCCCACGAACTGCCAGAAGATCGGCTCCTCGACCGCCGCCCTCAGCTCGCGTTCGATCGCCGCGTCGCGGTACACCCCTCCGTCGGAGAAGAACAGCGCCAAGGTCGGAGCGGTCGCCGGATTTTCCCGTACGTAGGCTCTGACCTGGGCGATCGCCTTCTGCTCCTCGTTCTGGATGCCGACTGTGCGCATGTCGACCTGCCCCGGTTCCAACCCCTTACGGGGCTTCTTGGACCGACGGAACAGACTCATCTCGCCCACCCGCACATGAAGCCGCAGCCACTCAGGGAGTTCACCCAGGCGCAGGTCGGGGAGACGAGCCGCCTCACTGGCGAACGTCCAGGCCTGCATCTCCCCGTCGTCGTCGAGTTGTGCCGCCACCGCAGCCATCCGCTCCACGACGTCCGCCACCACGCCCTTGGAGTACAGGAACGACATGGAACCGGAGGCATCGAGAACGAGCAGGATGCGCGCGCTGATCCCGGTCGCTCCGCGCTTGCTCAGGCTGACGGCGACCTGCTCCTTCCGCAACGACAGCCGCTTGCGCATGTCGACGGGGAGCCGCTCCTCGCCCTTCGTCAGGCGGGGCCCCGAAGACCGACCGGACGGAGCCGATTCCGGCCGGCCGGCCGGAGGCGCGGCCGGGACGATGGCCGGAGGCGATTCCGGACGGCTGACCGGTGGTGCGTCTGGAGGGGCAGGGCACGACGGTCCAGGCTGAACGGACAGAACAGGCGGAAGCAGAGGACGAGGCGGGGCAGGCGGGACGGTCGCCGCGGTCGCCTCCTCCGGTTCCTCGTCGACCGTGATCCCGAAATCGGTGGCCAGCCCCGCCAGCCCGGAGGCGTACCCCTGACCGACCGCCCGGAACTTCCAGCGCCCCTCGCGCAGGTACAACTCACCCCCGATGAGGGCCGTCTCCACGTCGGCCTGCATCTCGAAGCGAGCCATCTCGGACCGACCGCCCGTGCCGAACAGGCGCAGCGTCAGACCGGCCACCTGCCCGAAGGCGCCACCGTCGACGGACGCGCACAGCACCACCCGGGTGATCGCACCCTCCAGCGAGCGGAGGTCGACGTGGACGGCGTCGGTCACCACTCCGGCGTCGCGACGCTTGCCTACGTGTCTCACGGCACCCGATGCGTGAAGGGGCTGGTTGTAGAAGACGAAGTCCCCGTCGTTCCGGACCCGTCCGCCATCGGTCAGCAGCAGCGCCGAGACGTCGATGTCCGGTCCGCCGGCCCGCTCGGCCCAACTGAGTTCGACCCGGACATCCGGTGAGTCGACCGGCAGATTGGCGCCCTTGCTCATGGATCGCGCTGTCATGGGGGCAAGTCTGCCGAGTCGACGTCCGACTTCAACCGAACGGACAACACGGACAACAACGTCTCCTCCCAGATCAGCACCCGTCCTGACGCCCCCCTGCCGACCCTCCTTTCGGATCCACTGGCCCACTGGCCCACCACCCCTCTGCGCCTCTGGGCCTCTGCGCCTCTGGCGGTCCTCCTGCCGAACTTCACGTCGGCCCGTGCGCCGACCGGCCTTCCGCCGATCCTCACCGGTTGCTTCATCGGTTCCCCCGTCAGTTCCCCATCGGCGCCACCCGGGCATCGAGCCCGTGCCGGAAGCGCCGACGGGGAACGGCTGTTCAGTCGGCCAGCGGCAGGTACACCCGGTTCCCGCTCGCGGCGAACTCCTTCGATTTCTCCAGCATCCCCTCGGCGATCTCGTCCGCCGAGGCACCCTCGGCCGCCCCTCCGCCGAACCGCTCGGTGATGCTCTGGCTGATCTTCATCGAGCAGAACTTCGGCCCGCACATCGAGCAGAAATGGGCTGTCTTCGCCGGCTCTGCCGGCAGCGTCTCGTCGTGGAACTCCCGTGCCGTGTCCGGGTCGAGAGCGAGGTTGAACTGGTCTTCCCAACGGAACTCGAAGCGCGCGTCGGACAGCGCGTCGTCCCATTCCTGCGCACCGGGGTGCCCCTTGGCGAGGTCGGCTGCGTGGGCGGCGATCTTGTAGGTGATCACGCCGGTCTTGACGTCGTCACGGTTGGGCAGCCCCAGGTGTTCCTTGGGCGTGACGTAGCAGAGCATGGCCGTGCCCCACCATGCGATCATCGCGGCGCCGATGCCGGAGGTGATGTGGTCGTACGCCGGCGCGACGTCCGTCGTCAGCGGGCCGAGCGTATAGAACGGAGCTTCATCACAGATCTCCTGCTGAAGGTCGATGTTCTCCTTGATCTTGTGCATCGGGACGTGCCCCGGGCCTTCGATCATCGTCTGTACATGGAAACGCTTGGCGATCGTGTTGAGTTCCCCGAGCGTCCTCAACTCCGCGAACTGCGCCTCGTCGTTGGCGTCCGCGATCGAACCCGGCCGCAGGCCGTCGCCGAGCGAGTAGGTGACGTCATAGGCGGCGAGAATCTCGCAGAGTTCCTCGAAGTTCTCGTACAGGAAAGACTCTTTGTGGTGCGCCAGGCACCAGGCCGCCATGATCGAGCCGCCGCGCGACACGATGCCGGTTTTGCGGTTGGCGGTGAGCGGCACGTACGAAAGACGGACGCCGGCATGGACCGTCATGTAGTCGACGCCCTGCTCGGCCTGCTCGACGACCGTGTCCTTGTAGATCTCCCAGGTCAGCTCCTCGGCCCGGCCGTCGACCTTCTCCAGCGCCTGGTACAGCGGCACGGTGCCGATCGGGACGGGGGAGTTCCGCAGCACCCACTCGCGGGTGGTGTGGATGTTGCGTCCGGTGGACAGGTCCATGACCGTGTCGGCGCCCCACCGGGTCGCCCAGGTCATCTTCTCGACCTCCTCCTCGATGGAGGACGTCACGGCCGAGTTGCCGATGTTGGCGTTGACCTTCACCAGGAACCGCTTGCCGATGATCATCGGCTCGATCTCCGGATGATTGACGTTGGCCGGCAACACGGCACGACCGGCTGCGATCTCCTCGCGGACCACCTCGGGAGAAACGTTCTCTCGGATGGCCACGAACTCCATCTCGGGCGTGATCTCCCCCTGCCGCGCATACGCGAGCTGGGTGACCGCCTTGCCGTCCCTGCTGCGGCGCGGCAACCGGGGCCGACCGGGGAAGACAGCGTCGAGGTTGCGCAGACCGCCACGCGGCGAGGTGTGCCGGAGGCCGTCGTCCTCGGGGCGGACCGGACGGCCCGCGTACTCCTCGGTGTCTCCGCGGGCGATGATCCAGCTCTCACGCAGCGGCGACAGGCCCCTGCGGACGTCGGTCTCGACGAGCGGATCGGTGTACGGGCCGGAGGTGTCGTACAGCGATACCGACTGCCCATTGGTGAGGTGCACCTGACGGACCGGCACCCGAAGGTCGGCGCGAGCGCCCTCGACGTACCCCTTGTGCCAGCCGATGGACTTCCCGGTCTCCGCGTCGTTCCCGTCAACACCGTTCGTGTCGACCGCGTCCCCGCCGACCGCGTTGCCGCTGGTCGCGTTCTGCATGGAGGCAGGCGTGCGTGCGTCCTTGTTGGTCATGAGACCTACTCCCTACGCCGGCATTACCCGGTAACAGGTTCGGCGGTCGACGCAGCGGCTACCGCCAGCCGACGTTTCATGTGAAACGTCACTCGTCGTGAGAGACGTTCCACGTGAAACATCGCGAAGACGGAGGTCAGCGCCCTCTCAGCCCGGTGCTCCGAGCTCCCGCGTGTGCAAAAGTGCCTCCACGCTAGCGTCAAGTCGGGCGCGGTGAACAGAGGGCCCCTGTCGTTCTTGCGATGATCGGTCGGTGACCACGACACCTCATCCCCCGCTCCCGCCCGAGCCGCCTCGTCGGCCAGGTGCCGGAAACGGCCCCGCCAACAACCCCGGCGGCTCCGGGGGCGGTCCGGGAGACACTCGTGACTTCGGCGGCGGTGGTCACGAACACGGGCCTCCCCATGGGCGTCCTCACCGTCCCGGGCAAGTCCAGGGGCCGGGCTCCGGCCAGGAGCCGGGGTACGCGGGAGGGCTGGGCGGCCTGGCCCGCGGTCGCACTACCAGCGGTCAGGGGCCCGGCACCGACCCGAGCCCTGGGATGGGCCATGGCCTCGACCCCGGACAGGGACGCAGGGACGAGTACGGATACGGATACGGATACGGCAGCAGCGAGGGCAGCAGCGGCCTCCAGGAGAGCCCGGACGGGCACAGGCACGAATATGGTCCTGGCCCCGGAACCGGCCCCCGCCCCGGCTCAGGTCCTGTCCCCGGATCTGGCCCCGGCCGCGGCCCTCAGGGCGGGCACAGGAGGGGCTCCGGCGGTCATGGAGCAGGCTCAGGAGACGGGCACGGGACGGGATCCGGTGGTGTGTATGAGCCCAGCCACGTCGGTGGAGGCGGGCACGGCCCGGGCGAGGGGCACGGTCACCGGGACGGACACGGCCCCGGCGAGGGGCACGGTCACCGGGACGGGCACGGGTCCGGCCGGCGTGAGGGGCGTAGTCCCGATCATGGTGAAGGGCACGGCCATTCTCACGGGCACAGCCACAGTCACGGCCCGGCCGCCCCCGTCTCCCGGCACCTGCGCAAGGTCATCGCGGCCATCCTCATCCCGTTCGGCGTCGCGGTCCTGGCCGGACTCGTGGTGCTGTGGCCCGGCGGCGCCCCGGCGCACCAACGCACCGGGGTCGGCTTCGACCGGCAGACCCAGCAGGCCACGGTCGCCAAGGTCGTGAGCGTGAGCTGTGCCTCGGTGAACGCCTCGGGCGAGACTCCGACCGGCGACACCTCCACAGCCGAGGGCTCCTCGGCGCAGCAACAGGCGAAGGGCACCTGCAAGAGGGCCACGATCCGGGTGGACACCGGTAACGACAAGGGCCGCACGTTCACCGAGATCATCCAGCCGGACCAGACCCGGCAGTTGCACCAGGGCGAGAAGGTCGTGGTCGCCTACGAGCCCTCCGCGCCGAAGGATCTGCAGTACTCGGTCACCGACGTGAACCGCCGCATCCCGATGTCCGTGCTGGCCGGCATCTTCGCGGTCGCCGTCGTGGTCGTCGGGCGGCTCCGGGGCGTGATGGCGCTGGTCGCCCTGGCCATCAGCTTCATGGTGCTGAACTTCTTCGTGCTGCCCGCGATCCTGCAGGGCTCGAACCCGTTGGTCGTGGCAGTGGTGGGGTCCAGTGCCATCATGCTGATCGCGCTCTATCTGTGTCACGGTCTGTCGGCCCGCACCTCCGTCGCGGTACTCGGCACCCTCGTCTCGCTGCTGCTCATCGGCATCCTCGGTTCGCTGTTCATCGACTGGGCGGCGTTGACCGGCAACACGGACGACAACACGGGTCTGATCCACGGCCTGTACCCGTCGATCGACATGAGCGGCCTGCTGCTCGCCGGCATCATCATCGGCTCGCTCGGCGTGCTCGACGACGTGACGGTCACCCAGACATCAGCGGTCTGGGAACTGCACGAGGCCAACCCGTCGATGGGTCGGCGAGGGCTCTACCGGGCCGGCATCCGTATCGGCCGTGACCACATCGCCTCAGTGGTCAACACGCTCGTCCTCGCCTACGCCGGCGCCGCCCTGCCGCTGTTGCTGCTCTTCTCGATCGCGCAGAGCAGCGTGGGCTCCGTCGCCAACAGTGAGTTGGTGGCGGAGGAGATCGTGCGCACGCTGGTGGGTTCGATCGGTCTGGTGGCCTCCGTGCCGGTCACGACTCTTCTGGCCGCCCTCGTGGTCTCCGCCGACCGTCCGGGAACCGACACGACGGCCGTGACGATTGCGGCGGCGGCTCCGGCGAGCTTGACGGGTTCGGTGCCGGCTCCGGCGGGAGCGACGGGAGCGACGGCGGATCCCGCTCCGGCCCGGGGTGGCCGGGGCAGGCGCCGCAAACGCTGACCGGCCTGCACGACGCCCGGCCCCCCGTGGGGAGCCGGGCGCGCGACCGGCCGTTTCGGCCCCGTCGAACCGTCCAGCAAACCGATGGACGGA
The DNA here is from genome assembly GCF_003112535.1 of Streptomyces rishiriensis. Lineage (GTDB taxonomy): Bacteria > Actinomycetota > Actinomycetes > Streptomycetales > Streptomycetaceae > Streptomyces > Streptomyces rishiriensis. The sequence goes on from NZ_BEWA01000019.1 coordinate 44,429, forward strand.
TGGGCAGATGAACCGATGAAGAAGCGTTCCTGCGCACCCGCACTCCGTGACGAAGCGTTCCGCCACCGCTCGCTGCCGCCCCGTCAGCCCGCGCTCTGCTCCTCGGCGAGGATGCGGTCGAGGGCCTCGTCCAGATGGGCGTCGAAGTCGGCGAGCGCACCCTCCTGGCCGAGGGGCACCAGCTTGTCGGTGCGATCGAGGAACGCCACCAAAGGGGCCGCCGAGGAGCGGAACACAGCCTGGTCCCCGCAGACCTGAAGCCGGATCAGGACCTCCCCGAGCACATCCGGTTCGACGGGCGAGACACGGACGTCGCCCTCACCGCACGGCCTGCCCACCCCGTCGATGAGCAGCTCTCGGCCGAAGGCCCAGGTCACCGGGGCGTCACCGGGCAAGTGGAAGGTGAGCCGCACCGCGTAGGGATCGCACGACTCGTAGCCCAGCTCCACCGGGATGCGGAACGAGAGCTCCTCGGAGACGAGGAAGCTCATCATGACCTCTGCCTGTACTGCCTGCACGGACTCGCGCATCGCCTAACCCCGTCATTTGCCGTCGATTGGCCGGGAATGAACCTTCTGATACTGCAGGCATCTTGCTGAACGTACACAACAGATCACAAGGAGTGAGTTTTCAGATACTGATAGAGATCGCGAGGGATCCCAGCAGCCGTCCGACTTCGTACTGCAGCTGCCGGGCCGCGGTGTGCAGCCGGTCGGCGTGGTGGGCGGGCAGCGACATCGCCATCGTCGCCGCCGTGGTGCCCACGGTGATCGGAATGGCGGCGCATACGGTGCCCAGTGCGTACTCCTGTCGTTCGACGACCGGTTCCATGCGCGGCATCCGCTCCAGGCGCCGCAGCAGGGTGTGGTTGTCACGCACGGTGTAGGGGGTGATCGACTGCGCCGGGTAGCGGTCCAGGTGATCCCGCCGGGCCTCCTCGTCCAGTTGGGAGAGCAGGCACTGTCCGATGGCGTGCGCGTGTCCCGTCTCGCGGAAGTCGGCCCATTCCTCCACCGCCGGGTTGCCCGGGGTGTCGGAGACGCACATGATCTCGATCTCGCCGTCCCGGTACCGCGCGTAGTACACGGGGACACCGATCGAATCGCGCCACTGGGCGAGAGTGTCGGCGACGGTGCTGCGACGTTTCTGCGCCGCTCCGCTGCTGCCGAGCCGTTCAGCGGCCTCCCCGAGGAAGAACAGCCCCTTGTCCCGGCGCAGATAGCCCTCGTGCACGAGGGTGCGCAACAGGTGATAGGCCGTGGGCAGGGCGAGACCGGTCTCGCGCGCCAGTTGCTTCGCCGGGGCTCCGAACTCGTGCTCAGCGACGGTTTCCAGCAGCCGCATGGCGCGCTGCACGGAGCTGATCAAGGTGGCCGCCGGATGCGACTGCTCGGGCACGACCGGGTTCGGCGGCCGCTGGAGCGGAGGTGCGAGGGAACGTGGCGGAGTGGGGGGTGCGTACGGTTCTGTGGTTGCGGTGTCGACCGTGGGCAAGGGGGCACTCCCGAAGCGCGAGGGGGCGGTCCGTGCGGGGGAACACGGGAGGGGGGCGTACGCCGCTCGCGGGGCGTCGTCCCCGCGTCGAGTTCCGGACTTTAACCGTCTGCCACCGCTTGCAGACGGGCTGCGGGAAAACTTCCCCCGGCCGAGGGAACCGGTGATTCCTGTTACCGATCACCGGTCTCCGGCGCCGCCCACCGACCGCCGCGCGTCACCACTCGCTGCGCGACGAGGAACTCGACGTGAACTTCCGTACGACGTAGATCAGTCCACCGACCAGCGCCACGAAGACCAGCAGCTTGAAGAGCAGGCCGATCACGAAGCCGACGACGCTGGCTATCAGGCCGCCGAACACGACCAGCGCGATGACCGGCACCGCGACCCACTTCACCCACCACGGCAGTCCCGCGAAGATCTCTTGCATCGCCCTCGTCCTCATCCTCTTCGATCGACTGCCGGCGCTCCTGTCGCGCCGGATCATTTCGATGTCCTGCGTCGATGCTAGATCTGAAGAGGTGGCTGACGGGGGCCTCGCGTCCCTTGTCCTCCCCTGATCGAACCCTTAGGGAACCCCGAGGCCGCGGGTCGGCGGCAAGGCGGAGAAGCTCAGCCCTCAGGCGGCGAGAACACCACCAGGACCCTCAGATCCTCGCTGATGTGATGGAACTTGTGGGCGACGCCGGCCGGGACGTACACCACACTCCCGCGAGCCACCTGCGTGGTCTCCAGACCGACGGTGATCGAGGCCCGCCCGCTCACCACGAAGTACACCTCGTCCTGGTGGTGCGGGTTCTGTGGATCATGGGTGCCGGCATCGAGCGCGTACAGGCCGACCGACATGTTCCGCTCGCGCAGAAACTGCAGGTACGCACCATCGTTGGCGGCTCGTTCCGCCTCCAGTTCATCCAACCGGAATGCCTTCATCGACCTTGTCCGCTCTCGTCCGGTGCTCGTTGGCGATCTCTCTGCCACGATCAGACACATGAAGAATTTCGTAGTCAAGACGATCGCCAACGCGGGCGCTCTGGCGGTCGCCGTCTGGCTGCTCGACAAGATCACCCTGACCGGTGACAGCACGGGCAAGACGATAGGCACCCTCCTCGTCGTCGCTCTGCTCTTCGGCCTGGTGAACTTCCTGGTCAAACCCCTCGTCAAGGTGCTGACCTTCCCTCTGTTCATCCTCACGCTCGGGCTGATCACACTGGTGGTCAACGCCCTTATGCTGCTGCTCACTTCTTGGCTGGCCGACAAGCTCGACGTGAGTTTCCACGTGGAGGGCTTCTGGACCGCCGTCCTCGGCGGCCTGATCATCTCCGTCGTCTCCTGGGCGCTGAACGTCGTGCTGCCCGACGAGGACTGAGACCGCGATGACCTACCGCGTCTGTTTCGTCTGCACCGGCAACATCTGCCGCTCGCCGATGGCCGAGTCGGTCTTCCGCGCGCGGGTGGAGGACGCCGGTCTCGACAGACTGGTCGAGGTCGACAGCGCCGGCACGGGCGACTGGCACGAGGGCGAGACGGCCGACCCGCGTGCCCAGTCCGTCCTGGAGGAGCACGGCTACGCGCTCGACCACACGGCCCGGCGCTTCGATTCGTCCTGGTTCGCCCGCCTCGACCGGGTGATCGCCCTGGACTCCGGTCATCTCAAAGCGCTGCGCCGCCTCGCACCCACCGCGGAGGACGCGGCGAAGGTACGTCTGCTGCGTTCCTTCGACCCCGCGGCGGACGACGACCTCGACGTCCCCGACCCTTATTACGGGGGCCGTGACGACTTCGAGGAGTGCCTTGAGATGGTGGAGGAGGCGAGCACCGGTCTGCTCTCCGCCGTGCGTGAGGACGTGGAAGGACAGATGGCATGAGCAGTTCCGCTACGAACGAGGGGATCTCCCCGGGTTCCGGCGACGGCACGCGCGCGGTGCGTGCCGGACTGCCCGAGCCCGTGAAGTACGAGCCCACCCTTCCCGGACCGGTGTTCGCGGCACACTTCCACCTGCCGGGGGAACCCACGGGCCCCTACACCTACGGCCGTGACGAGAACCCGACCTGGACGCACCTGGAGCACGCCATCGGCGAGCTGGAGGCACCGGGGCAGGACGGCGTCGAGACACTCGTCTTCGCCTCCGGAATGGCCGCGATCTCGTCGGTGCTCTTCTCCCAGCTGCGCTCCGGGGACGCGGTCGTGCTGCCCGGCGACGGCTACCAGGCGCTGCCCCTGGCCCGCGCCCAGTTGGAGGCGTACGGCATCGAGGTGCGCACCGCGCCGACCCGTTCGGACGCCCAGATCGAAGTGCTCGACGGCGCGAAGCTGCTGTTGATCGAGTCCCCCTCGAACCCGGGGCTCGACGTGTGCGACATCCGCAGGCTCGCCGAGGCGGCCCACGCGCGTGGCGCGCTGGTGGCCGTTGACAACACCCTCGCCACCCCGCTCGGGCAACGCCCGCTGGCGCTCGGCGCCGACTTCTCGGTGGCCAGCGGCACCAAGCAGCTCACCGGTCACGGCGACATCCTTCTCGGCTATGTCACCGGGCGAGCCGGCGAGCCGATGACCTCCGTACGGCGTTGGCGCAAGATCGTCGGGGCGATCCCGGGGCCCATGGAGGCCTGGCTCGCACACCGCTCGATCGCCACGCTGCAGATGCGCGTCGACCGGCAGAACGCGACCGCCCTGGCCGTCGCCGAGGCGCTGCGGGGGAGGCCCGAGGTGAGCGGGCTGCGCTATCCGGGACTGCCCGACGATCCCTCCCACCAGGTCGCCTCACAGCAGATGCGGCGTTACGGGTGCGTGGTCTCCTTCGCGCTCGCCACACGCGCGCGGGCCGAGCGATTCCTGGATGCGCTGCGGCTCGTGGACGAGGCGACGAGCTTCGGCGGAGTGCGCTCCACCGCGGAACGGCGCGGACGCTGGGGTGGAGACGCGGTACCGGAGGGGTTCGTCCGACTGTCCGTCGGCGCCGAGGATCCCGAGGACCTCGTGGCGGATGTGCTGCGTGCGCTGGAGGAATCGGAGCGATGACCGGCTTACGGACGTTCGGCCCTGATCCCGCCGCACGCAGCGGACGGTCCGAGCCTCCCCCCTCGTGGCTCGGACCGTCCTCGGTTCTGCACGCGAAGAACCGCGCCCACAAGGCTAGTTGACTCTGTGTCAGTGTCCAATCACAGTAGCGACAGGGGCCTATCGACTTATTTATAGTTGGTCCCTGTCTGAAAGCCCGGCGGAAGGCGGGAGGGGGAGGACGTTCCATGGATCTGGCCTTGCTGCGCACCTTTGTGACCGTGCACCGGGCCGGCTCCTTCACCCGCGCCGCCGCGTTGCTGGGCCTGTCCCAGCCGGCCGTCACCTCCCAGATACGCACGCTGGAGCGTCAGCTGGGCCGCCCTCTGTTCCTGCGGCAGGCCCGCGGTGTGACGCCGACGAGCATCGGGAACGAGCTCGCCCACAAGGCTGCTCCCCATCTCGACGCCCTCGTGGAGATCGCCGAGACCGGCCTCGACGACGAGTCCGCCGTGCGCACGCTGCACCTCGCCGGCCCCCCCGAGTTCACCGCCGAGCGGGCCCTTCCCGCGCTCGCCGAGTTGTCCGGCGACGACGGTCAGGGGTTTGCCCTGCGCGCCTCTTTCGGTAACGCCGAGGAGGTCCTGGAGGGCCTGGCCTCGGGCCACCACGACCTGGCCATCAGCACGGCCCGGCCCCGTGGAGCGCTGCTCACGGCCACCCCGCTGTGCGACGAGGAGCATGTGCTGGTCGCCGGTTCTCAGTGGGCCGAGGAGATCGACACCGGGAGGCTGCACCGCAAGGACGCGTCCGCGCTGGAGCATCTTCCCGTCGTCGAGGTGCATGAGTCGCTGCCCCTGGTCTCCCGCTACTGGGCGTCCGTCTTCGACGCCCTCCCCGCCGCCTCGGGCACCGTCATCGTTCCCGATCTCCGGGCGGTCCTCGCCTGCGCGGTCGCGGGAGCGGGGCTGGCTGTTCTGCCGCGTTACTTGTGCGCGACCGCGCTCGCACGCGGCGACGTCGTCGCGGTGTACGAGCCGGCGGTGCCACCGCTGCGGACGTATGTCCTGGCGGTGCGTACCGGAACGCTGGCGATGCCACATGTCGCGCGAGCCCACGACTGGCTGCTGGGTGCGGCCGCCTCGTGGTGCTGACCCCGCAGACGGCGAAGTCACGGGATGAGCTCGACCAGTGACCTTTCGCGATGTTTCACGTGGAACCAGCGGGGCCACATTCCTCCCATGACCGTCCGACCCGTGGTCAAGCGCACCGCACGAGCCGTTCTGCTGGATGGCGACAACCTGATCCTGATCAAGCGCACCAAGCCTGGTGTCGATCCTTACTGGGTGACGCCCGGTGGCGGGGTCGAGCCGGACGACGCGACGGTCGTGGACGCACTGCACCGGGAGGTGTACGAGGAGCTCGGCGCCAAGATCACGGATGTGGTGCCCTGCTTCGTCGACACCGTCGAGCACATCAGCGCGGACGGCGGTGCGACCGGAGTGAAAGTGCAGCACTTCTTCGTCTGCCGTCTGGAGTCCATGGACCCGGCGCTGCGGCACGGACCCGAGGTCGAGGAGCCTGCCGGCGAGTACGAGATCGTCCGTGTGCCGTTCACCCGGGTCGGCATCGCTTCCGTCCACCTCGTGCCGCTGTCGCTGCGGCACTACCTGGACGGCAACATCGAGGGTGTCCGGGCCATGCACGCCCCCGACCTCGGCTGAGGGAGAAGGCCTGCGGGCCACGTCCGGGCCTCTCTCCTGGTCCGCGGTCATCGAACCGCTCGCCGACCCGAGCCGGATGACGTCACCGGGCCGGGCGCGCTGCACGAAGGCGTTGGAGACCCAGCCCGCAGGGGCGGTCTTCGTCTCCGATCCTCTGTTTCACGTGAAACAGAGCCCGCCTGTCGACGCACGACCTCGGAGCCGTGGCATGGCCAAAAGCAGGCCCGTCCAGAGGAATCAGGTGGACGCCGACCGCACGGTTCGGACAGCCTGACCTGCGTGCCGACTCCTTCTCTCACCGCTCTGCCCATTCGCCGTCTGACACACCGCGACCTCACCGCGTGCGCCGACCTGTCCGAGGATCGGGGGTGGCCTCGCGAGGAGCACAAATGGGGCTTCCTCCTTTCCGCCGGGCAGGGCTATGGCATCGACGATCCCGCCGGAGGTCTCGTCGCCGCATGCGTCGTCACCGAGTACGGTCCGCACGGGCGCCCTCGTCTCGGCGCCATCGGCATGGTGCTGGTCGCCGAGCGGTACGCCCGGCAAGGTGTCGGCCGACGGTTGATGCGGCATGTCGTGTCGCTGATGGGTGCCATCCCCCTCACCCTGCACGCCACCCCGAACGGCCTTCCGCTCTACGAAGAGCTGGGGTTCAAGTCCACAGGCCGGGCGGAAATGGTCTGCGGGCACTTCACCGCGCCCGAACGGTCCTCAGAGGTAATCACCCGTGCGGCCACGGCCGAGGACCTCCCTTCGATCCTGCGACTCGACGACGAGGTGTTCGGCGCCGATCGCACGCATGTGATCGCCCGCCTGCCCGCCTTCGCCGATCACTTGCGGGTCGCGGAGGACGAGGGCCGGATCATCGGCTACGCAGCCGCATGGCCCAACATGGCCACCCAGGTCGTGGGCCCGTTGATCGCGCGGGACACCGAGACCGCGAAGGCCCTTCTCGCCTCGCTCGCCGCCTGCACGGACCGGCCGCTGCGCACCGACGTCGACGTACGGCACGAGGAACTGCTGGACTGGGTGAAGGGGCACGGTCTGGAATCGGTGGCCTTCAACTCCGTGATGACCTACGGAATCGCGGAGCTTCCGGGCGACTGGCGTCGCCGCTTCGCTCCGCTGACGGTGGCGGCCGGCTGACGGCACACGGGCACACGCAGAGCGCCGACCCCCTGGCCTGGGAGGCCGGCGCTCTTCATGGGGCCCAGCGTCAGTTGAGTGCCTTCACGGCCGCCGCGGCGAAGCCGTGGTCCTGCTCCGGGGCGCCGCCGCCGACCCCGATCGCCCCGATCAGCCGGCCGTCGCGGTGGACCGGCACACCGCCCGCGATGAACAGCAACGGCCGGTCGAGCGCGGTGGGCAACGTGTGGAAGAGGCCGCCGGGCTGAACGGCGTCCACGAGGTCCGCGGTGGCGGCGTTCAGCTGAAGCGCGGTGTACGCCTTGCGGGTGCTCGTCTCCCCGGAGATCAGTACCGCTCGGTCGTCCCTCCGAAAGGCCAGCAGATGGCCGCCCGCGTCCAGGACGGTGACGCTGACCGTGACCCCGGCGGCCTCGGCGGCGGTGCGCGACGCCGCCACGAGGGCTTCGGCGTCATGGATGGTCAGGGGCGCGGCAGTGGTGGTGTTCATAACGTGGGTGCTCCTCGGGGTGCTGTGATGCTGTCGGAGGCGGGTGGGAGGGCTGGACGGGTGGCGACGCTCGCCGGGCGGCCCTGGCCCGGAGAACCGCACGGGCTCAGTGCTGGACGGCCGTCTGCCGCTCGGCGGCGGTGCTGCCGGCGCCGGCGTGCCCGGATCCGCCACGGGCGCTGTCACGGCGCTCCAGCGCTGCCGAGACGACGGCGAGCACCAGGGCGCCCGCCGCGAGGGCGGCGCCGACCCAGTTCGGGGCGGTGTACCCCAGTCCGGCGGCGATCACGAGGCCGCCGAGCCAGGCGGACAGCGCGTTTCCGAGGTTGAAGGCGCCAATGTTCACCGCTGACGCCAGCGTGGGGGCACCGTGCGCCTGGTCCAGGACGCGCTTCTGCAGCGGCGGGACCGTCGCGAAGCCCAGGGCGCCGATCAGGGCGATCGTGACGGCCGCCAGGACTTTGTCGTGGGCGGTGAGCGTGAAGAGCGCCAGGACGACGGCCAGGGCCCCCAGGGAGACGTACAGCATGGGCATCAGCGCCCGGTCGGCGTACCGGCCGCCGATCAGGTTGCCGCCGACCATGCCCAGACCGAACAGGACCAGCAGCCAGGTGACGGAACCGTCGGCGAAGCCGGCGACGTGGGTCATCATCGGCGCGATGTAGGTGATCGCCGCGAAGACCCCGCCGAAGCCGAGAACGGTCATCGCCATGGCGAGCAGAACCTGGGTGTTCTTGAACGCTGCCAGCTCGTGCCGCAGGCGCACACCCTCCGTCCGTGGCATCTCGGGCACCAGCCTGGCGATGCCGACGAGCCCGACGACACCGAGTGCGGCGACGACGGCGAAGGTGACCCGCCATCCGGCGTTCTGCCCGACGAGAGTGCCCAGGGGGACGCCGACCACGTTCGCGACAGTGAGCCCGGTGAACATCATCGCGATGGCCCCGGCCTTCTTGTCGGCGGCGACCAGGTCGGCCGCGACGACCGAACCGATGCCGAAGAACGCGCCGTGGGCGAGTGAGGCGATCACACGGCCGATCAGCAGAACGGCGAAGACCGGGGAGACCGCGGAGAGGAGGTTGCCCGCGATGAACAGGCCCATCAACAGCATCAGCATCCGTTTGCGGGACACCTTTGTCCCGAGGACCGTCATGAGCGGGGCGCCGAACAGGACCCCGAGCGCGTAGCCGGTCACGAGGAAGCCGGCCGTGGGGATGGAGACGCCGAAGCCGTCTGCGATCTCGGGCAGCAGGCCCATGATCACGAACTCGGTCGTCCCGATTCCGAAGGCCCCGATCGCGAGGGCCAGAAGCGCGAGAGGCATGGGGTGTGACACCTTCCCAAACGATTGCAGGAGCGCTTTACGAGCTCCCACAATAGTTGCACACGCGGGCTACCTGCAAGCGAGGGCAATTGCGAGGGTGCCCTATCCTGGGTGTCAGCCGTTCCGGGACGGAGGAGAAACGCCCATGACTGCGACGGACCCCGCACTCACCGCCCTCTCCCAGGGCTGGTGCGCCCTCTCACTGCTGCACGGGAGGATCGAGGCCCACATCGAACGCGCACTGCAGGCCCGCCACGACCTGAGCGTGCGCGAGTACTCCCTGCTCGATGTCCTCAGCCGACAGCACGAGGGCGACGGCGGGCATCTGCAGATGAAGCAGGTGGCCGACGCGGTCGTCCTCAGCCAGAGCGCCACCACCCGGCTGGTGACCCGGCTCGAGGACCGCGGGCTGCTCGAGCGCTACCTGTGCCCCACCGACCGCCGCGGCATCTACACCAACGTCACCGTTGCCGGTCTGAAACTGCTCGGCGAAGCCCGTCCGACCAACGACGCCGCCCTGCGCGAAGCCCTCGACGAGGCCGCCAGGAACCCGGAACTTGCCCCGCTCGTAAGGGTCGTGGAATCACTCAAGGCACCTGTGACCCTGCCTGCATAGAGTGGCCGCCATGGGAGATCTTGATATACGGGCCGCCGTCGCCGAGGACATCCCCGCGATCGTCGCCATGCTCGCGGACGACGCCCTGGGCGCACAGCGCGAGTCACCGGACGACCTCCGCCCCTACCTGGCCGCGCTGGAACGCCTCACCGCCGACCCGAACCAGCGCCTGGTCGTCGCCGTCCGCGAGGGACGCGTGGTCGGCACCCTCCAGCTCACGATCGTCCCGGGCCTGTCGCGGCGGGGCTCGACCAGGTCCATCATCGAGGGCGTCCGCGTGCACGCCGACGAGCGCGGCAGCGGCCTGGGCACACGGTTCATCGAGTGGGCGATCGAGGAATCCCGGCGGGAGAACTGCCAGTTGGTGCAGCTGACCTCCGACAACACGCGCACGGACGCCCATCGCTTCTACGAACGACTCGGGTTCGTGGCCTCACACGTGGGTTTCAAGCTGCAGCTCTGAAGGCTGCGCTCCCGGATAGGCACGCTACGCACAGCGGGGAGGTCCTGTTTCACGTGAAACAGGACCTCCCCGCTGTGCGCTTCTAGCCGATCCCCCGCCACCCCGCCGGGTCGACGCCGCCGGGCACGGCATCGCCCTCGTACGGCTGACGCGTGAAGACGAACGATCCCAGGTCGAGGTGATCCACGCTCCCGTCATCCCGCCGTACCGCCTGCAAGAGCTCTCCGGCGTAGTAACCCTCCAACCCGGTCCAGGTGCCGTCCCCGTTCGGCCGGAACCGCGAGCGCCGGCCGCCGCCGGACAAAGGCCCCAGGGAGAGCAGCCCGTCGGCCGTCACCCGCAGGGCGACAGGACTCGTTCCCCAGTACCACTGACCTGCCAGCTCCAGGACGGAACCCTCGATCTCCGGCAACGGACGCCACGGCTCAGGGATCCGCGGCTCGGCCTCAGCGACGATCCGCACGAGATCGGCCGCCACCTGCGACGTCAGCAGTCCCGACGTGCAGTTCGCGAGCACCACCGCGGCCACGTCGTCCGCGACGCCGACGGTGAGCGTGGCCAGAAAGCCCGGGACCGAGCCGGAATGACCCACGAGCAGCCGCCCGTCCCTGTGCTGGATCTGCAGTCCCAGTCCGTACGACGCGCCGTCCGCCAGCTCCGCCGGTCCGGCCGGCGCTGCGGGCGTCCCCATCTCGCGCAGGGTCTCAGCGCTCAGCACCCGGTCGTCGCCCCGCGCCAGAAAAGCGGCGAACCGTGCGAGGTCGCCGGTGGTGGACCAGAGCTGCCCCGCCGGCGCCATCCGCCCGAAGTCCTCGGCGGGCTCGGGCAGCATGACGTCGGCCCACGGATGCACCGCCCAGCCGCCCGCTGCCGGAGCCTGGGGGTGCGCGCTCGTGCGGCGAAGCCGCAGAGGTTCGAGGACTTCGCGCCGCAGCACTTCTTCCCAGGGCGCGCCGCGAAGCCGTTCCACGAGGGCTCCCAGAACGGTGTAGCCGGGGTTCGAGTAGTGGAACCGGCGGCCGGCCGGATGCGGGGCGGCTCGGTCGCCGAGGACGTCGCCGAGTTCGGGCCGCAGTGAGCCCGGGGTCCGTTCCCACCACGGGCCGGGCGTCTCGGCCGCCAGCCCGCCGGTGTGGGCGAGCAGTTCGGCGATCGTGACCGCGCCGGCCCCGGTACCGGGCAGGTGCTTCTCCAGCGGGTCGTCGAGGTCGAGCACTCCCTCGTCCCTCAGTCGCAGCACGAGGACGGCGGTGAAGGTCTTGGTGATCGAGCCGATCCGGTACTGCACGTTCTCGTCCGGGCCGTGCCCTTCGACCGAGGTCCGCGCCCCGTGCCACACAGCTCGCCCGTCCCTCACGACGGCGGCGACGAGCGACGGCGCCCGCCCTTCCGCCTGGGCCACGGCGATCCGGTGGAGCAGGGCACGCCGGGTGCCGGGCAGCAGATCTTCCTGAGGTGTCGTCATGGGGTCAGTCCACCGGGCGCCACGAGCGACGTCGAGTCCATTTCGCCCGGCACGCTCAGGGTCTCTCCGCTCGCGCGCCTTGCGTTGCCTCCACGCGTCAGCCCAGAGCTGCCGGTGCCCGGCACGGTCCTTCCGCCGCGCGTCACCTGGAGATGCGGGCCTCGATGCCGTCGAGCAGGAAGTCGAGGCCGATCCGGAAGGTGTGGTCGGCGTCCAGATGGGCGGCATCGCGCACCACCGTGGACAGCGCGGGGAACCGGCCGGTGGCCAAGGTTCGCTCCAGGTAGGGCCCGAGGGCGGCCTGCCAACGCTTCTCGTCCATCCCGGTGGCCCGCTCGGCACGCCGCTCGGCGATCTCCCGGCGGACCGCGCCGATCACGTACGCGTTGACCGCGGCGACCACCGGCATGACGGCGTCCAGGTCGACGTCGCCCAGTGCGGCCATCACGGTTTCCCCGCTGGCCAGCGCGTGCGGCCCGAGCTGGGGCCGGCCACCCAGGAGATCGGCGAGCCATTCGTGCTCGTGAGCGGCGTGCCGGGTGGCTTCCGCAAGAGAGCGGAGCACCTCCCGCCAGCCGGCTCCATCCGGCCGGATCTCGGCGTAGGCGGCGTCGACCATCAGGTCGAGCAACTCCGCCTTGCCGGCGATGTAGCCGTACAACCGCATCGGTCGGACGTCCAGCGCGGTGGCGACCTTGCGCAGCGACACGGCGTCCAGACCGTCCGCGTCGGCCAGCTGGATCGCAGCTCGCACGATCCGTTCCCGGCTCAACGGGGCCGGCACGGGTCGATTCGGTGGCTCCGGCCTCTCCCACACCAACATGCCGCTAACGATACATCGCATCAGGCGATACAGTGTATCGACCAGTACGGCGTATCGAAGGGGACAGTAATGACCATTGCCATCGTCGGAGCCGGCCTCGGCGGCCTGGCCCTCGCCCGTGTGCTGCACGTGAACGGCATGGAAGCCGTCGTGTACGAACGTGAATCGTCACGTGACGCGCGCGGTCAGGGCGGCATGCTCGACATCCACTCCGGCCAGCGGGCGCTGCGCGAGGCCGGTCTGATCGACGAGTTCTCCGCGATCGCCCGTGGCGAAGGCCAGGACATGCGTCTTCTCGAACCGGACGGCACCCTGCTGCTCCAGGAGGACACACCCGACGACGCCCCGCTGGAGCGACCGGAGGTCGACCGCGCCGACCTTCGCAACCTGCTGCTGGATTCCCTCCCCGAAGGCGCGGTGCACTGGGGACGCGCGTTCGAATCCGCCGACAACGGCCTGCTGCGCTTCGCCGACGGCAGCACCGCACCGTATGACCTGCTGGTCGGCGCGGACGGCGCGCAGTCGCGGGTGCGAGCACTGCTCACGGACGCCCGCCCCGCCCACATCGGCCAGAACGTCGTCGAGATCGGCATCCCCGACATCGACCGTACGCACCCCGTCCTCGCGGCGATGATCGGACGCGGCAACTACTGGGTGCTCGGCAACGGAGTGTCCCTGGCTGCTCAGCGCAACGGCGACGGCCGCGTCCGCATAGGCCTCAGCTTCTACAACACCGCCGAGGACTGGTTCGCCACCAGCGGGATCCCGTTCGACGACCCGGCCGCCGCCCGGGCGCGGCTGATCGACCTCCTCCCCGGCTGGGACCCACGGTTCACCGCGCTCATCGCGGCCTGCGACGACACGGTCGTGCCGCGCTCGATCACCACTCTCCCGGTCGGCCTGACCTGGCCGTCGACGCCGGGCGTCACGCTGCTCGGCGATGCCGCGCACCTGATGCCGCCAGTGGGAGAGGGCGCCAACATGGCGCTGCTGGACGGCGCCCTGCTCGGTCTCGCACTGGCCGCGCACCCGCACGACTTTCCCGCCGCCGTCAGAGAGTACGAGCGCGAGATGTTCGAGCGCACCAGTGCCGCCGCCCGGATGTCCGCGAACGTCCAGGAATTGCTGACGTCGCCGGACGCCGCCCAGAAAATGCTCGCCTTCTTCCAACCTGGCTGAGGCCAACCGGGTAGAACCGGGAAATCCTGCAGTCCGGGCAGCGCGTGCATCGGCTTGCCCGTGTCGGCCGAGTGCACCACGCTGAGCCCCGAGCACGAGGAGTACCGGCGAGCCCAGATCGCGCACCGATGAGTTTCCCGCGCCGCGCCGGTCCATACGCCGGACACCCACGGACGGAAGGCTGGGCCATGCGGAAACTGATCTACGGCATGAACCTGACCTTGGACGGCTACATCGCCGCGGCCGGCGACGACATCGGCTGGAGCGGACCGCCGAGCGAAGAGCTGTTCCAGTGGTGGCTCGACCACGAGCAGGCGAGCGGCCTGTCGCTGTACGGGCGCAAGCTGTGGGAGACGATGAGCTCCTACTGGCCGACCGGCGACCAGCAGCCCGACGCCACCCCGGCGGAGATCGAGTTCGCGCGGAACTGGCGGGACACGCCGAAGGTGGTGTTCTCCTCGACGATCGACAAGGGCGACTGGAACACCCGCCTGGTCACCGGCGACGCGATCGCCGAGATCACCCGGCTCAAGGCCGAGGACGGCGGCCCCATGGACATCGGCGGCGCAACGCTCGCCGGGGCGGCCATGCGCGCCGGGCTGATCGACGAGTACGTGATCGCCGCCCATCCGGTCCTGGTGGGCGGCGGCACGCCGTTCTTCACCGCGTTGGACAACTGGGTGAACCTGAACCTGGTGGAGACGCGGACGTTTCCCGGCGGCGTGGTCCTGACCAGGTACGAGACGAGGCGCGGGGCGGCTTGACCCGCCAGTCTCAGATCCGTGTCGGATATGCCATCGCTTGGCCATCGCTCGTGAGATCCGGCCACGAAATCTGAGTCCGTACCGCGGGAGATCAGGTCTGCGCCATGTCCACGAAGCGCGAGTAGTGGCCCTGGAAGGCGACGGTGATCGTGGCCGTGGGGCCGTTACGGTGCTTGCCCACGATGATGTCCGCCTCGCCCGCGCGCGGGGACTCCTTCTCGTAGGCGTCCTCGCGGTGCAGCAGGATGACCATGTCGGCGTCCTGCTCGATCGAGCCGGACTCACGCAGGTCGGACACCATCGGCTTCTTGTCGGTGCGCTGCTCGGGACCACGGTTGAGCTGCGAGAGCGCGATCACGGGCACCTCCAGCTCCTTGGCCAGCAGCTTGAGGTTACGGGACATGTCCGAGACCTCCTGCTGACGGCTCTCCGAGCGCTTGGAGCCGCCGGCCTGCATCAGCTGGAGATAGTCGATGATCACGAGCTTGATGTCGTTGCGCTGCTTCAGTCGGCGGCACTTCGCGCGGATCTCCATCATCGACAGGTTCGGGGAGTCGTCGATGTAGAGCGGTGCGGAGGACACCTCGGGCATCCGGCGGGCCAGCCGGGTCCAGTCCTCGTCCGTCATCGTGCCGGACCGCATGTGGTGCAGGGCGACCCGGGCCTCGGCGGACAGCAGACGCATCGCGATCTCGTTGCGGCCCATTTCCAGGGAGAAGATGACGCTCGGCAGGTTGTGCTTGATCGACGCCGCACGCGCGAAGTCCAGCGCCAGAGTGGACTTGCCCATGGCGGGGCGGGCCGCGATGACGATCATCTGGCCCGGGTGCAGCCCGTTGGTGAGCGAGTCAAGGTCGGTGAAACCGGTGGGCACACCCGTCATCTCGCCGCTGCGCGAGCCGATCGCCTCGATCTCGTCGAGGGCGCCCTCCATGATGTCGCCGAGCGGGAGGTAGTCCTCGCTGGTGCGCTGCTCGGTGACCGCGTAGATCTCCGCCTGGGCTCGGTTGACGATCTCGTCGACGTCGTCGTCGGCCGCGTATCCCATCTGCGTGATGCGGGTGCCTGCCTCCACCAGACGGCGCAGGACCGCCCGCTCGTGGACGATCTCCGCGTAGTACTCGGCGTTGGCGGCGGTCGGCACCGTCTGGACGAGGGTGTGCAGATAGGCCGCGCCGCCGACCTTGTTGATCTCGCCGCGTTTGGTGAGTTCGGCGGCGATCGTGATCGGGTCGGCCGGTTCGCCCTTGGCATAGACGTCGAGGATCGCCTGGTAGATCGTCTCGTGCGCGGGCTTGTAGAAGTCGTGGCCCTTGAGTACCTCGACCACGTCGGCGATGGCGTCCTTGGACAGGAGCATGCCGCCGAGGACGGACTGTTCGGCGTCGAGGTCCTGCGGCGGCACCCGCTCGAAGGCGGTTCCCCCGCCCTCCCACTCTCCGGTGTCGCGCCCGCGATCATGCTGGTCGTCCCGGCCGCGACCGCCGTCGCCGCGTCGGCGGGAAGCGGGGAGACGATCACTGGGGCCGCTGTCGGCCCAGGGATCGTCCAAGGGCTCGGAAATGCTCACCGAGCCACCTCCTCCCGTCCGCCGAGCGGACCTCGCCGTGCCTCTGTTCTACGGCACGGCACTGACAATTGAGATGCCCAACTCCGTTTGTGGCGCGCCGTTTTTGTGCGGGTTTCTTCGGCCGGCGGACGGAGCGGGCGCCGGACCACGGTAGGCCCGCGGGCACCGTCAGCCAATCTGGTTATCCACAGGCCATGTGGACGACGGCCCCGATGCTGTGGACAACCCTGCAAAACCTGTGCACGACCCGGTGGACAGTGCTGTGAACAAGCCCTCTACTTTTCTTTTCGACAGCCTCTGACCTGCACCTTCCTCATCCACCGGCTGTGCAGAAGAAAAAGTTGCCCCATTGGGCCAAGATCTCTTCGAACGAAGCCCGAGCGCGTGCGCCGCACACAGATCAGTAAGGGTCACCGAGCCATTGCATCTCTTACCTGTGGACGATTAGATTGGTGCTCATGACACAGGCTCCCGCGCCCCCCAGGGCCGCCCGGCGACAGCACGATCGAGAGATCGTCGCACTGGCCGTCCCGGCCTTCGGCGCACTCGTCGCCGAGCCATTGTTCGTCATGGCCGACAGCGCGATCGTGGGGCACCTGGGCACCGCCCAACTGGCCGGACTCGGCGTCGCCTCCGCTCTCCTCACGACAGCCGTCAGCGTCTTCGTCTTCCTCGCCTACGCCACCACCGCCGCAGTCGCACGCCGCGTGGGCGCCGGCGACCTTCCGGCGGCCATCCGGCAGGGCATGGACGGCATCTGGCTGGCGCTGCTGCTCGGCGCCGCCGTGATCGCAGCCGTCCTGCCCGCCGCCCCGGCCCTCGTGGAACTCTTCGGAGCCTCGGACACGGCCGCTCCCTTCGCGACCACCTATCTGCGTATCTCGGCACTCGGCATCCCCGCCATGCTCGTGGTGCTGGCCGCGACCGGCGTCCTGCGCGGCCTCCAGGACACGAGAACACCGCTCTACGTCGCCGTCGCGGGCTTCGTCGCCAACGCGGGCCTGAACGTCGGCCTCGTCTACGGCGCCGGCCTGGGCATCGCCGGCTCCGCATGGGGCACCGTCATCGCCCAGTGGGGCATGGCCGTGGTCTACCTCCTGGTGGTGGTACGAGGAGCCCGCCGTCACGGCGCGTCCCTGCGACCCGATGCGGCGGGCATCAAGGCCTCCGCCCAGGCCGGTGCACCCCTGCTGGTCCGTACGCTGTCTCTGCGAGCGATCCTGCTGATAGCCACCGCTGTGGCGGCCCGCCTCGGGGACGACGACATCGCGGCGCACCAGATCGCTCTGGGCCTGTGGAGCCTGCTCGCATTCGCTCTGGACGCCATCGCCATCGCCGGACAGGCCATCATCGGGCGCTATCTCGGGGCGGACGACGCCCAAGGCGCCCGGGCCGTCTGCCGCCGCATGGTCGAGTGGGGGATCGCCGTGGGGATTCTCCTCGGCTTGCTGGTGGTGCTCGCCCGGCCGCTGTTCCTGCCGTTGTTCACCAGCGATCCGGCGGTGAAGGACGCCGCGCTGCCGGCTCTTCTCGTGGTGGCGCTCTCCCAGCCCGTGTGCGGCGTCGTCTTCGTGCTGGACGGTGTCCTGATGGGAGCGGGAGACGGGCCTTATCTGGCCTGGGCGATGGTGCTCACCCTGGCCGTCTTCGCTCCGGCGGCCCTGCTGGTACCGGTCCTCGGCGGCGGCCTCACCGCTCTGTGGGGGGCGATGACACTGATGATGGTCGTGCGGATGCTGACGCTCGGGCTGCGTGCCCGTTCCGGCCGGTGGCTCGTCACCGGCGCGACCCGCTGACCGTTCCACGTGAAACGGACACCCGCCTCAGGTCTGGTGTTTCACGTGAAACAGGGCAAGCGGAAGGGGCCGCACCCAGTGGGTGCGACCCCTTCCCGGCTCTACGAGCCGGACGCAGCGATCAGGCCGCGACAACCTCGATGCTGACCTTGGCGGCAACCTCGGGGTGCAGACGCACGGACGTCTCGTGGGCGCCCAGGGTCTTGATCGGCGAACCGAGCTCGATGCGGCGCTTGTCGACCTCGGGGCCACCGGAAGCCTTGATCGCCGAAGCGACGTCGGCCGGGGTGACAGAACCGAAGAGACGACCGGCGTCGCCGGAGCGAACGGCCAGACGGACCTTGACGCCCTCGAGCTGGGCCTTCACAGCGTTGGCCTGCTCGATGGTCTGGATCTCGTGGATCTTGCGAGCGCGACGGATCTGCTCGACGTCCTTCTCGCCACCCTTGGTCCAACGGATCGCGAAGTTCCGCGGGATCAGGTAGTTGCGAGCGTAGCCGTCCTTGACGTCGACGACGTCGCCTGCGGCACCGAGGCCAGAGACCTCGTGGGTGAGGATGATCTTCATTTGTCGGTCACCCTTCCCTTATCGCGCCTGGGCGGTGTAGGGCAGCAGCGCCATCTCACGGCTGTTCTTGACGGCCGTGGCGACGTCACGCTGGTGCTGCGTGCAGTTGCCGGTCACGCGGCGGGCACGGATCTTGCCGCGGTCGGAAATGAACTTCCGCAGCATGTTCGTGTCCTTGTAGTCCACGTACGTGACCTTGTCCTTGCAGAATGCGCAGACCTTCTTCTTAGGCTTGCGCACAGGCGGCTTCGCCATGGTGTTTCTCCTGTGTGATCAAGAAGTTGGGATACGATCCGCCTTCGACCCGAACAGGCCCGGAAGACCGGGCCCGTGGGTCTAGAAGGGGGGTTCGTCCGAGTAGCCGCCACCGCTGCCAGTGCCGCCGCCGGAGTTTCCACCCCAGCCGCCGCCACCGCTGCCGCCCTGGTTTCCACCGGCGGGAGCGCTGGTCGCCCACGGGTCGTCGGCGGGAGCGCCGCCGCCCTGCTGACCGCCGCCGGAGTTTCCACCCCAGCCGCCGCCGGCCTGGCCGCCGCCACCGCCGCCGTAACCACCCTGGCCGCCCTGACCACCGCGGCCGGAGGCCTTGGTGACCTTGGCCGTGGCGCTGCGAAGGCTGGCGCCGACTTCCTCGACATCCAGCTCGTAGACCGTGCGCTTGACACCCTCACGGTCCTCGTAGGACCGCTGCTTCAACCGGCCCTGCACGATGACGCGCATGCCTCGCTGAAGCGACTCCGCGACGTTCTCCGCCGCCTGACGCCAGACCGAGCAGGTCAGGAACAGGCTCTCGCCGTCCTTCCACTCGTTCGTCTGACGGTCGAAGGTGCGGGGAGTGGACGCGACACGGAACTTCGCGACCGCCGCACCGGAGGGGGTGAAGCGCAGCTCGGGGTCGTCGACAAGATTGCCGACGACCGTGATGACGGTCTCGCCTGCCATGGGGGAACCTCTCGGCGGGTTTGCTGCTGGCTGCTAGTGCTGCTACTCAGAATCCCGAGATCGGCTGAGCTCGTGAGCTCAGTGGGTCTCGGGACGGAGGACCTTGGTCCGGAGGACCGACTCGTTCAGGTTCATCTGGCGGTCGAGCTCCTTGACGACCGCAGGCTCGGCCTGCAGGTCGATGACCGAGTAGATGCCCTCGGGCTTCTTCTTGATCTCGTACGAGAGACGACGACGGCCCCAGGTGTCGACCTTCTCCACCTTTCCGTTGCCCTCACGGACGACGGAGAGGAAGTTCTCGATCAGCGGGGAGACAGCGCGCTCCTCGAGATCGGGGTCGAGGATGACCATCACTTCGTAGTGACGCATGTGGAACCCACCTCCTTTGGACTCAGCGGCCACGGTCGATCCGTGGCAGGAGGGTTGTGATGCGTACGCAACGGTATCGGCCGCCACTGACAATCGGGGGTCGACGAGCGAGTTCCCCGGTCTGAGCTGGGTTGACCCCTGGCTCTGGCTGGGCAGACACCGGTGCAGAGGGTACAGACTACCTGCACACACGCTTCCGGTTGAAATCCGGCGTGGTTGCCCCTCAGTCTGTACACGTCGGGTGTGTATGGCGCTACGATGCGCCGCCTTCCGCAGGAGGTGCCCCATGGCACAGGCATTGCGACCGAACACCGCCGGTTCTCTCTTCGCCACCGACGGCAAACCCCATCCCCTCCAGGACACTCTGCTGGCGGTGACGCTGGTGCTGGGGCTGACGGCCTTCATCACGTCGTTCTTCCACAGCCTCCACCTGCTCAGCTCCTGGACCGGTCTGGTGGCAATCCTGACCGGCGCCTACGGACAGTGGGTCTCCGAGACCACGCGTGAGCGCTTCGGCCTGATCCTCGGTCTCGGTGCAGCGGGCGTCGGTTTCTTCATCGGCATGGCGCACGGCGGTCTCTTCGGCGGAGTCTGGTGACCCCACCGGTGCCGGCCCCGGCACCGGGACCACCGTCCTCACCGAAGGATACGTAGGACACACAGGACACCTACGAACCCACACGGAACGCCCCGGCGGCACGCGGGCCGGGGCGCGGGTGGCGTACGCCCAGTCAGGCCGCTCGCACGGAGCAGTAGGCTTCGGCGCGAGAGCCGGAGCCCCTACCCATGGGGACACCCCAGCCCGAGGAGCGCCCCGAATGAGCCTGACCCTGAGGACGATCAGCCGAGAGCAGCATCTGGCATACATCCAGAGCCTGCCGTCGGCGAGCCACATGCAGGTTCCGGCCTGGGCCGACGTCAAGGCCGAGTGGCGTTCGGAGAACCTCGGCTGGTTCGACGAACGAACCGGTGAACTGGTCGGCGCGGGTCTGGTCCTCTACCGCCAACTGCCCAAGATCAAGCGCTACCTGGCCTATCTGCCCGAGGGCCCGGTCATCAACTGGTACGCGCCGAACCTGACCGAGTGGCTGGAACCGATGCTGGCGCACCTCAAGCAGCAGGGCGCCTTCTCGGTGAAGATGGGTCCGCCGGTGATCATCCGCCGTTGGGAGGCCATCTCGATCAAGGCGGGCATCCAGAACCCGGACGTGAAGCGACTGCGCGACATCGAGGCCGACTTCATCGAACCGCGCGCCTTCGAGGTGGCCGACAAGCTGCGCCGCATGGGCTGGCAGCAGGGTGAGGACGGCGGCGCAGGCTTCGGGGACGTCCAGCCGCGCTACGTCTACCAGGTGCCGCTGGCGAACCGCTCCCTCGAAGAGGTCCACAAGAACTTCAACCAGCTGTGGCGACGCAACATCAAGAAGGCCGAGAAGGCCGGCGTCGAGGTCGTCCAAGGCGGCTACCACGACCTGGAGGAATGGCAGCGGCTGTACGAGATCACGGCGGTCCGCGACCACTTCCGGCCGCGACCCCTGTCCTACTTCCAGCGGATGTGGACGGCCCTCAATACCGAGGACCCCAACCGGATGCGGCTGTACTTCGCCCGCCACAACGGCGTGAACCTGTCGGCGGCCACGATGCTGATCGTCGGCGGCCACGTCTGGTACTCCTACGGGGCCTCCGACAACATCGGCCGCGAGTTCCGTCCCTCGAACGCGATGCAGTGGCGCATGCTGCGTGACGCCTACGCGCTGGGCGCCACCGTCTACGACCTGCGCGGCATCTCCGACTCGCTGGACGAGACCGACCACCTCTTCGGCCTGATCCAGTTCAAGGTCGGCACGGGCGGTCAGGCCGCGGAGTACCTCGGCGAGTGGGACTTCCCGCTGAACAAGCTGCTCCACAAGGCGCTCGACATCTACATGTCGCGCCGCTGACGTCACGTTCAGTGATTCCATACCTCTGACGCACCTCCCCACACGGCAGCCACGAGAAAGGTCCCGGGTCCGGCCATGGCGCTCACGCTCTACGTCGACACCGCGCGCTGGCGGGCGCATCACAAGCACGTGCAGGAGCAGTTCCCGGGACTCGTACCGGTCTGCAAGGGCAACGGCTACGGCTTCGGGCACGACCGGCTGGCGGAGGAGGCCACCCGGCTGGGCTCGGACGTCCTCGCCGTCGGCACGACGTACGAGGCCGCGCGCATCAAGGACTTCTTCGGGGGCGACCTGCTGGTGCTGACGCCCTACCGGCGGGGCGAGGAGCCCGTGCCGCTGCCCGACCGGGTCGTGCGCTCGGTGTCGTCGGTGGACGGCGTGTACGGCCTCGTGGGCGCGCGGGTGGTCATCGAGGTGATGTCGTCCATGAAGCGGCACGGCATCAGCGAGCAGGACCTGCCGCAGCTGCACTCCGCCATCGAGAACGTGCGGCTGGAGGGCTTCGCCATCCATCTGCCGCTGGACCGCACCGACGGCTCCGACGCCGTCGAGGAGGTCATCGGCTGGATGGACCGGCTGCGCGCGGCCCGGCTGCCGCTGCACACGATGTTCGTCAGTCACCTCAAGGCCGACGAACTCGCCCGGCTGCAGCAGCAGTTCCCGCAGACCCGCTTCCGTGCGCGCATCGGCACGCGGCTGTGGCTGGGGGACCACGATGCCACCGAGTACCGCGGCGCGGTCCTGGACGTCACCAAGGTCGCCAAGGGCGATCGGTTCGGTTACCGGCAGCAGAAGGCGGCCTCGGACGGCTTCCTGGTGGTCGTGGCGGGCGGTACGTCGCACGGGGTGGGCCTGGAGGCCCCCAAGGCCCTGCACGGCGTCATGCCGCGCGCCAAGGGCGTCGCCAGGGCCGGCCTCGCCACCGTGAACCGGAACCTGTCGCCGTTCGTGTGGGGCGGAAAGCAGCGCTGGTTCGCCGAGCCGCCGCACATGCAGGTCTCCATCCTGTTCGTGCCCTCGGACGCGCCGGAGCCGCACGTCGGCGACGAGCTGGTGGCCCATCTGCGGCACACCACCACGCAGTTCGACCGGATCGTGGATCGCTGAGCGTCCCCAGGACAGCCTGGCGCGCCCAGGAGACAGTGAGAGGCCGTACGCGGGTTCCGCGTACGGCCTCTTCCGTGTCCGGTGCCGGGCTGGTGCCGGACGGCTTGCCGTTCGCTCACGGCGAACTGTCGACGACCTCCTGCTTGCCCCACTCCACCTGCGGCCCGTCGAAGTGGGAGGCGTGCCGCGGCGGATGCGCCGCGCTGCCGAGGACGAAGACGTCCTCCGCCCCGTCCAGCACACCGCCCGAGGGGTCGTCCTCGCCGGCCCGTCGCACGACGTCCCGTTCCGGCATGAGGATGTCGCGGACGACCACACCGCACAGGTAGAGCGTCCCCGCCAGATGCACACCGATGGCCCAGTGGTAACCGTCGGTCGGCAGTCCCATGTGGGCCTCGCCGCTCATCGTGTACGCGAGGTACATCCAGATGCCGAGGAAGTAGGCGACCTCGCACGCCTGCCAGATCAGGAAGTCACGCCACTTCGGCCGGGCGAGCACCGCCAGCGGCACCAGCCACAAGACGTACTGCGGCGAGTAGACCTTGTTGGTGAGGATGAAGGCCGCCACGATCAGGAAGGCCAGCTGGGCGAAGCGGGGACGGCGGGGGGCGGTCAGCGTCAGTGCCGCGATGCCCACCGCGCACAGCGCGACGAGGAGCGTGGCGAGGGTGTTCACACTGTCGGTGGTGAGCGGGTCGCGGGAGTTCTGGGCCAGGATCAGCCAGAAGGAGCCGAAGTCGACGCCCCGCTCCTGGCTGAAACGGTAGAACTTCGACCAGCCCTCGAAGGCGAAGAGCATGACGGGCAGGTTCACCACGAGCCAGGAGACGGCCGCACCGCCCAGAGCCTTGCCGAAGTCCCGCCACTTGCCCGCGCGCCAGCACAGCACGAACAGGGGGCCGAGGAGGAAGACGGGATAGAGCTTGGCGGCCGTCGCAAGCCCCAGCAGGACCCCGAAAGCCAGGGACCGGCCCCGGGACCACATGAGCATCGCCGCGGCCGTCAGGGCGACCGCCAGGAGGTCCCAGTTGATCGTCGCGGTCAACGCGAAGGCGGGCGCCAGGGCGACCAGGAGACCGTCCCAGGGACGCCGGGCGTGTGTCCGGGTCACGCAGACGGCGATGACGGCCGCGCACGCCATCAGCATCCCGGCGTTGACGATCCAGTACCACTGCTCCTGGTCCTGGATGCTGCCCCCGCCCGGCGTCAGCCAGTTGGCCACCTCCATGAACACGCCGGTGAGCACCGGGTACTCCAGGTAGTCCATGTCGCCGGGGAGCTTGTCGAAGTACGGCACGAGCCCGTCGGCGAAACCACGCCCCTGATAGAGGTGCGGGATGTCCGAATAGCAGGCGTGCGTGTACTGGGTGGTGGCTCCGAAGAACCAGCCCCCGTTGTAGCAGGGCGCCTTCTGGATCAGTCCGAGGGCGAACATCCCGATCGCCACGAGCGCGACGATCCGCACGGGAGTCCACCAGGACGTCCCCAGCAGGGCCCGTCGGCCGAGAGGGCCGCCGATCAGCTCACTGCCGGCCGCGGCCACCGGGTCGTCGCTGGTCGGCCTTACCGGATCCGGCTCATGCACGCGCGCCGGCGAGGATTCTGCACTGGGCATGTGCGCCATCCTGCCGTACAGAGCTAGGAAAACGCCGAGGACCGCCCCACCTGGTCCGGTGGAGCGGCCCTCGTTTCACGTGAAACATCCGCATGTTTCACGTGAAACACGCAAGCCGGGCGATAGCACGGTCACCCGGCCGGGCCTCCGAAGAAGCCACCGCCGGTGTTCCCTCTGTTGTCGCCGGGCGTCTCGGAGGTGGTCGGCGACGGGCTGGTCTCACCCGTGCCGCCGTTTCCGTTGCCGTTGCCGTTGCCGTTGCCGTTGCTCGTCCCGCCGTCGTTCGCGCAACCGAAGAACTTGTTGCAGGTCTCCGTCGCCGACGGCGACGGCTCGACCGCCGTCTTGCTCGGCGTCGGGGACGGCGACGTCTCCTCCTCCGCGCTCTCGGTGGCCGAAGGAGTCGGGGTCGGGGACGGTTCCGCGTTGATGACCTCACCGATGGGCTGCGGCTCCGGGAAGTCCTTCGACGGTGTGCCCTTCAGCGCCTCGAGCATGTAGTCGTGCCAGATCTGCGCCGGGAACGATGCGCCGTGGATCTTCTTCTGGCCACCGGTTCCGAACATCTTCAGGAACGTTCGGTCCTTCTTCGACTCGTCGTCGTCGTACCGGAACATGGTGACCGCGGTCGACAGCTGCGGGGTGTAGCCCACGAACCAGGCCGACTTGTTGCCGTCGGTGGTACCGGTCTTGCCCGCCACCTCACGGCCCGGCAGCTGGGCGTTCGTGCCGGTGCCCTTGTCGACCACGGTCTTCAGGACGTCCGTCACGTTGTCAGCGACCTTGGCCGTGAACGCCTGCTTCGTCTGCGCCTCGTGCGTGAAGATCTGGCCCTTCTCGCTCGTGACCTTCTCCACGGAGTACGGGTCGCGCTGCTTGCCGCTGGCGGCGAAGGTGGCGTACGCGCCGGCCATCCGGATCGCGCTCGGGTCGGAGATGCCGATCGAGAACGACGGGAAGCCGCTGTTGGTCAGGCTGGACTCCTTCAGGCCCGCGCTGACGGCGGAGTCCTTGACCTTGTCCAGGCCCACGTCCATGCCGAGCTGCACGAAGGCGGAGTTCACGGACTCCCGCATCGCCTCACGCAGGTCGATCTTGAAGTCGGGCGCGTCGCCCACGGAGACGTTGCCGTCATTGGTCTGGAGCCACTCCTCGCCCTTCTCGTTCTTCCAGATCGAGTGGTCGTAGTTCCTGATCTTGAGCTTGTTCTGTCCGCTGAACAGACTCTTGGGCGAGACGATGGTGCGCTCGTCCTGCGCCTGCGAGGAGCCCAGGTCCGGGTCGCGCACGCCCCAGGTCATCGCGGCCGCCAGCACGAACGGCTTGAAGGTCGAACCGACCTGGGCGCCGGTCTGGTCCGCGTTGTCGGTGAAGTGCTTGGTGGCGTCCTCACCACCGTAGATGGCCCGGATGGCGCCGGTGTCCGGCTCCACGGACGCGCCGCCGAACTGGACGTGCGTGTCCGTGTCCGGCCGCTGCTCCGGCTTGATGTTGGCGTCCTGGACCTTCTTGACCGACGCCTGCAGCTCGTTGACCTTGTTCTTGTCGAAGGTCGTGTAGATCGAGAAGCCGCCCTGCTGCAGCAGGTCCGGGGTGACCCCGGTCTCCTTGCTGTGGGTCACCAGGTAACCGTTGGCGAGGTCGACGAGGTAACCGATCTGACCCTTCAGATCGGTGTTCGACCGGGGGTTCTGCCACTTGGGGAGCGTGGTGTACTTCGCCCGCACCGAGGCGTCCAGATGGCCGTACTCGACCATCTTGTCGAGGGTGTCCTGCATCTGTCGCAGGGCCCTCCTGCTGTTGGCCGCGGGCGTGGCGCCGACCGAGTCGACGGACGTCGCGCCGGCCGGGTCGTAGTAGGTGGCGCCCTTCAGCATCGCGGCGAGGAACGCGCACTCACCCGGGTCGAGCTTGATCGCGTCCTTGTTGAAGTAGGCGCGCGCAGCGGCCTGGATCCCGTAGGCGTTGCGCCCGTAGTACGCGGAGTTCAGGTAGCCGGCCATGATCTGGTCCTTGTCGACCTCCGCGCCCACCTTGATGGACACGAAGATCTCCTTGAACTTCCGGGAGATCGTCTGCGACTGGTCGTTCAGCATGGCGTTCTTGACGTACTGCTGGGTGATCGTGGATCCGCCCTGCGTCTGTCCGCCCCGGGCCATGTTGAACACGGCGCGGGCGATGCCCTTGGGGTCGATGCCGCTGTCGTCGTAGAAGGTCTTGTTCTCCTGCGAGATCACCGCCCAGCGCATCTCCTCCGGGATCTGCGAGAGGTCGACGTTCTGCCGGTTCGTCTCACCACCGGTGGCAACCATCTGGCTGCCGTCCTTCCAGTAGTAGACGTTGTTCTGTGCCGTGGCCGTCTTGGCGACGTCCGGGATGCCCACCATGGCGTACCCGATGCCCGCCACGGCCACCAGGCTGCCGATGAAGCCGACGAACAGGCCCGCGACGAGCTTCCACGAGGGCATCCAGCGCTGCCAGCCGTACTTGTCGGCGCGCGGGTAGTCGATCAGACGCTTCCGGTCGGGCGCCGAGCGCCCTCTGCCCTGTCCGGGCCCGGTCTGACCGCCGCGGCGACCCGCCGCGGGGTCGGCTGCTCTCCGCCGACCGCCGCCCGGGTTTCTCTGGGACGTGCGCCGGGCGTCGGCGCGGCTGCCGGTCGGCTGCTCCTCGCTTCCGGACCCATGGCCCAACCCGTAGTCGGCAGGAGATCCGGTGGCGCCTCGCGGTGCCGCGCGGCGGCCGGAGGACGCACCGGACTGGCCGCGTCGGGCCGCGGCACGTCCGCCTCCCTGCGGCTGCGGCGGTTTGCGACGGTGCTCGCTCATCGAACGATTACTCCTCGGGCAGGCGCATCCGTGCGCGCCTGGAAAAGGCGGCTGGTTTCCTGTCCCCCCGAAGTACGGATGCGGTCGCTTGCGCATTCACCCGTACTGCACCGAGGACCTCGACGCCCCCCGGCGTCTCATGGGTCCCGGTGGTGTGCATGGCGCACAGACTACGCACCGCCAAAACCCACCTAGCCCCGAAGTTCACCCCAAATCAGGCAAGTCGCCTGCAACGAATCAGTGATGTGATCCCGTTCACCATCCCTCCTCTTGTCGCAACCGGAAGGCCGTTCTATCGTCTAGATGTATCGAGTCGATACATCAGCGCGGCATAAGCCGAGAGGAGGCGACCATGAGCCGGCGTTCCGGGATCCTTGAGTTCGCCGTCCTCGGCCTGCTGCGCGAGTCCCCCATGCACGGCTATGAGCTGCGCAAACGACTCAATACGTCGTTGGGTGTGTTCCGTGCGTTCAGCTACGGCACGCTCTATCCCTGCCTCAAGACGCTGGTCGCCAACGGCTGGTTGATCGAAGAGCCGGGGAGCACCCCTGAGGACGCCCTCGCAGCTCCTCTCGCGGGGCGACGCGCCAAGATCGTCTATCGGTTGACGGCGGAGGGGAAGGAGCATTTCGAGGAGCTCCTGTCCCAGACGGGCCCCGACGCGTACGAGGACGAGACCTTCGCCGCTCGTTTCGCCTTCTTCGGCCAGACGTCGCGCGATGTCCGCATGCGCGTCCTGGAGGGCCGTCGCAGCCGGCTGGAGGAGCGTCTGGAGAAGATGGGCGCCTCCCTGGCGCGCACCCGGGAGCGCCTCGACGACTACACGCTTGAGCTCCAGCGCCACGGAATGGAGTCCGTGGAGCGCGAAGTGCGCTGGCTGAACGAGCTCATCGAGAGCGAGCGGGCCGGACGAGACCTCAAGGGTTCACCGTCCGGGGGGTCCGCTCAGCAGCACACCACATCTGGATCGACGGGCGGCCTGCCCCGCCCCGGGGACACCTCCGGGACGGATTCGCCCGACGAAACCGCCACGTGAGCGCCCATTCAGGGCCTCACTCGTACACACAGGGAGCAACCGGAATGGGTTCGGTTCGCGTAGCCATCGTCGGCGTGGGCAACTGCGCGGCGTCGCTGGTGCAGGGCGTCGAGTACTACAAGGACGCCGACCCGGCGACCAAGGTCCCGGGCCTGATGCACGTGCAGTTCGGGGACTACCACGTCGGTGACGTCGAGTTCGTCGCCGCCTTCGACGTCGACGCGAAGAAGGTCGGCCTCGACCTCTCGGACGCCATCGGTGCCAGCGAGAACAACACCATCAAGATCTGCGACGTCCCCAACAAGGGCGTCACGGTCCAGCGCGGACACACCCTCGACGGTCTCGGCAAGTACTACCGCGAGACCATCGAGGAGTCCGCGGAGACGCCGGTCGACGTGGTCCAGATCCTGAAGGACAAGCAGGTCGACGTTCTCGTCTGCTATCTGCCCGTCGGCTCCGAGAACGCGGCGAAGTTCTACGCCCAGGCCGCCATCGACGCCAAGGTCGCCTTCGTCAACGCCCTCCCGGTCTTCATCGCCGGCACCAAGGAGTGGGCGGACAAGTTCACCGAGGCGGGCGTCCCGATCATCGGCGACGACATCAAGTCCCAGGTCGGCGCCACCATCACGCACCGCGTGATGGCGAAGCTGTTCGAGGACCGCGGTGTCCGTCTCGAGCGCACCATGCAGCTCAACGTCGGCGGCAACATGGACTTCAAGAACATGCTGGAGCGCGACCGCCTCGAGTCCAAGAAGATCTCGAAGACGCAGGCCGTCACCTCGCAGATCCCCGACCGTGACCTGGGCGAGAAGAACGTCCACATCGGCCCCTCGGACTACGTGGCGTGGCTGGACGACCGCAAGTGGGCGTACGTCCGCCTCGAGGGCCGCGCCTTCGGTGACGTCCCGCTGAACCTGGAGTACAAGCTCGAGGTCTGGGACTCCCCGAACTCCGCGGGTGTCATCATCGACGCCCTGCGCGCCGCGAAGATCGCCAAGGACCGCGGCATCGGCGGCCCCATCCTGTCGGCGTCGAGCTACTTCATGAAGTCCCCGCCGGTGCAGTACTTCGACGACGAGGCGTACGACAACGTCGAGAAGTTCATCCGCGGCGAGGTCGAGCGCTAACCCGACCCCGTACGGAAAATTCGCTCCTGCCAGGGCTGAGAAGGGTCCCCGGGTCCACTGACCCGGGGACCTTCCCCGTATGTGAGGCTGTGCCCATGGCCGCCCGTGATCTGCGCGTTCTGCTGCGCTTGAGGAATTTCCGGCGCCTGCTCGCCGTGCGGCTGCTCTCCCAGTGCGCGGACGGCGTCTACCAGGTCGCGCTCGCCACCTATGTCGTGTTCTCGCCGGAGAAGCAGACCTCGGCCGCCGCGATCGCCTCGGCCATGGCGGTCCTGCTGCTGCCCTACTCGTTGGTCGGGCCCTTCGCGGGCGTCCTTCTGGACCGCTGGCGCCGTCGTCAGGTGCTCCTGTACGGCAATCTGCTGCGGGCCCTGCTGGCTTCGGTGACGGCCGTCCTGACCATCAGCCAGGTCCCCGACCAGCTCTTCTACGCCTCGGCGCTCTGTGTCACCGCGGTCAACCGTTTCGTCCTCGCCGGGCTGTCGGCAGCCCTTCCCCGTGTGGTCGACGGCGAGCGGCTGGTGATGGCCAACTCCCTTTCCCCGACGGCCGGGACGCTGGCCGCGGTCGCGGGCGGCGGTCTCGCCTTCGTCGTCCGGCTGGTGGTCGCGGACACCGACGCGGCCGTGGTGCTGCTGGCGTGCGGGCTGTATCTGTGCGCCGCCCTGGTGTCCCTGTCGATGGCCGTGGATCTGCTCGGCCCCGACGACGGTCTTGGACGGCCCCGGCTGGCAGCCGCGCTCAGGGGCACCGCCCACGGCCTTTCGGCCGGTGTACGCCACCTCGCCGAGCCCCGGCGCAGAAAGGCCGCCTGGGCGCTCGGCTCGATCTCACTGATGCGGTTCTGCTACGGCGCCCTGACCGTCATGGTGTTGATGCTGTGCCGGTACGCCTGGGCGTCCGAGCCGGACGACGGACTCGCCCTCCTGGGACTGGCGGTGGGCGTCTCCGGCGCCGGCTTCTTCGTCGCGGCGGTGGTGACCCCCTGGGCGGCGGGCCGGCTCGGCCCGCTCCGCTGGATCGCCGTCTGCGCCGCGGTAGCCGCGGTTCTGGAGCTCGCCCTGATGCTTCCGTTCACCCAGGTCACCACGTTCGTCGCCGCGTTCGTGCTGGGGCTGGTCACCCAGGGCGCGAAGATCTCCACCGACACCGTCATCCAGTCCTGCGTGGAGGACGGCTTCCGCGGCCGGATCTTCTCGCTCTACGACGTCCTGTTCAACGTCGCCTTCGTCGGCGCCGCGGCCGTCGCCGCCCTGATGCTTCCCTCTGACGGTCGCTCAGCGGCACTGGTGGTAACAGTCGCCGTTATCTACGGGGCAGTTGCTGGCACTATGGCCCGCTTTACGCGCCGGTGAGTGTCACATCAATGACACAGACGTCTCCTCGGCTACAAGGTTGTCAGTGGGGCCCGGTAACTTACGTGCGTCTTACCTCGCGAGTGATTTCGCGCCACGTCCAAGTTTTCTAGGGGGACCCCCAAGTGTCGACTCCGCCGCCCCACGGCCAGAACCCGTTCGCGCAGCCGGGCCAGCAGCCCTACGGCCAGCCCGAGGGGCAGGCTCCGTACCCGCCGCAGGGCGGCTACCCCCAGCAGCCCGGCCAGCCCGGCTACCCCACCGCCCCGTACGGCGCGGTCCCGCCGGAGCAGCCCCGCCGCAAGGTCAGCTTCAAGCTGATCAAGAACATCGTCATCGTGCTCGCCGTCGCCGGCGTGGCCATCGGCGCGTACATATCCAGCCAGGACGACGCCAAGACGGCGGCCGTCGGCGACTGCATGCACCGCGGCAACAGCGACGACAACAACCCCGACCTCGAGGTCGTCAAGTGCGACTCCTCGCAGGCGCAGTTCATCGTGCTGGCGAAGGTCAAGGGCACCTACACGCAGCTCACGGCCGACAGCAAGTGCGAAGCAGAGGCCAAGGACTTCCAGTACTCGTACACCGAGAGCGGTGACGGCAGTAACTTCCTGCTCTGCCTGAAGGACTACAAGAAGTAAGCCTGTTGCGGACAGGGGCGGTGTTTCACGTGAAACACCGCCCCTTCGCCTGTCCGTCCTGCGCATCGTCAGGGTCGTGTTTCACGTGAAACATGACCCCGTTTCGCGCGTCAGTCCTGCTCGGCCCACCACTCCTTGAGGGCCGACACCGCGGCGTCGTACTCCATCGGTCCGTTCTCCAGCCGCAGTTCCAGCAGGTGCTTGTACGCTTTGCCGATGGCGGGACCGGGGCCGACGCCCAGGATCTCCATGATCTGGTTGCCGTCCAGGTCAGGACGGATCGCGTCCAGCTCCTCCCGCTCCTTCAGCTGGGAGATGCGCTCCTCCAGCCCGTCGTAGGCCCGGGAGAGTGCGGCCGCCTTGCGCTTGTTCCGTGTCGTGCAGTCCGAACGCGTCAGCTTGTGGAGCCGTTCGAGCAGCGGCCCCGCGTCTCGTACATAGCGACGCACCGCGGAGTCCGTCCACTCGCCCATGCCGTACCCGTGGAAGCGCAGGTGGAGTTCGACCAGACGGGAGACGTCCTTCACCAGCTCGTTGGAGTACTTCAGAGCCGTCATCCGCTTCTTCGTCATCTTCGCGCCCACCACCTCGTGGTGGTGGAAGGAGACGCGGCCGTCCTTCTCGAAGCGACGGGTGCGCGGCTTGCCGATGTCGTGCAGCAGTGCGGCGAGCCGCAGAACGAGGTCGGGCCCGTCCTCCTCCAGCGCGACGGCCTGCTCGAGAACGATCAGCGTGTGCTCGTAGACGTCCTTGTGCCGGTGGTGCTCGTCACTCTCCAGCCGCAGCGCGGGCAGCTCGGGCAGCACCCGCTCGGCGATGCCGGTGTCGACCAGCAGGGAGAGTCCCTTGCGCGGGTGCGTGGAGAGGATCAGCTTGTTCAGCTCGTCCCGCACCCGCTCGGCCGAGACGATGTCGATGCGGTCGGACATCTCCCGCATGGCCGTGACGACGTCGGGGGCGACCTCGAAGTCGAGCTGGGCCGCGAAGCGGGCGGCACGCATCATGCGCAGCGGGTCGTCCGAGAAGGACTCCTCCGGGGTGCCCGGGGTGCGCAGCACCCGTGCCGCGAGGTCGTCGAGGCCGCCGTGCGGGTCGATGAACACCTTCTCCGGAAGCGCCACGGCCATGGCGTTCACCGTGAAGTCCCGCCGCACGAGATCCTGCTCGATGGAGTCGCCGTACGACACCTCGGGCTTGCGCGAGGTGCGGTCGTAGGCCTCCGAGCGATAGGTGGTGACCTCGATCTGGAAGCATCGGTCGACGTCTCCGACGCGGGCGTCCTTCTGGACGCCGACGGTGCCGAAGGCGATCCCTACCTCCCACACGGAGTCCGCCCACGGCCTGACGATCTTCAGGACGTCCTCGGGCCGGGCGTCCGTCGTGAAGTCCAGGTCATTGCCGAGCCGACCGAGCAGCGCGTCCCGGACCGAGCCGCCGACCAGGGCGAGGGAGAACCCGGCCTCCTGGAAGCGGCGTGCGAGGTCGTCGGCGACAGGGGCGACCCGCAGCAGTTCACTCACCGCGCGGTGCTGCACCTGGCTCAGGACACTGAGATTGTCTTCGTTGGCGTTCGGCACAACAGAAGAGGGTACGTGGCCGCGCGAGCCGAGGCCGCCCGGTTTAGCGACGATCGGACAGGTCAGTCGATAGGCAGGCAAGACGGGTCCTTGCCCTCCTTACCGCCGCTTCTCCTTATACACGCACATAGCGGACGAGCCGACCGTCTTCCACGATCTTGTGGAGCAGTCCGCGGCACTTCCCCTCAGCGCGCATCGTTACGATGCGTGGACGCACATTCCGACGACCACTGACGACGACGAGGGACGGGCGAACGCGTGGCCGAGGCGGCAGACTTCCCAGGGATGACTCCCTCACCTGCCCGCCGGTGGCTGCGGCGCACCGGCGCACTGCTCGCCGGGGCGCCCCTGCTGGCCGGTCTTCTCCAGCTGCCCGCCGCCACCGCGCAGGCCGCAGCCCCGGCCGGTGTCAAGGAGGGCTCCGACGGGGGCACGGTGGCCGTCGCCGTCGACTCGCTCAGCCCCAGCGCCCCCTCCGACGGGGACACCC
Source organism: Streptomyces rishiriensis (assembly GCF_003112535.1). GTDB lineage: Bacteria > Actinomycetota > Actinomycetes > Streptomycetales > Streptomycetaceae > Streptomyces > Streptomyces rishiriensis. The sequence continues at coordinate 77,876 of NZ_BEWA01000019.1, forward strand.
TGACCGTCTCGGGCACAGTCACCAACAACGGCAAGCAGGCGGTCACGGCCGCCCACGTGGACCTGCGGGTCGGTGACGCGCTCGCCACCCGCTCGGCGATCGACAGGGCCGCCAAGCGGGCGGACGCTCTCGCCGACGACGGCGTCCCCGTCGACGGCAAGTACGCCGCCAAGTTCGCCCGGCTCACGCCCGGCGTGGCCCAGCACTTCAGCATCTCCGTCCCGGTCGACAAGCTCGACCTCGGCAAGGACGGCGTCTACCCGCTCGGAGTCTCCCTGTCCGGCCGGACGTCCGCGCAGCAGTGGGACCAGGTCCTGGGCGTGCAGCGGACCTTCCTCCCGTGGCAGGGCGACGAGGCGGACACCCGGACGCCGACGACCGTGCTGTGGCCGCTGATGTCCACCGTCCACATGACGGCGGAGACGCGCTCGAACGCACAGCAGACGCCGGTGTTCCTCAACGAGGACCTGGCCAAGGAGATCGCCCCCGGCGGCCGCCTGGACCAGATGCTGACCCTGGGCAAGGCGCTCGACGTCACCTGGGTGATCGACCCGGACCTGCTGGCGTCCGTCGACGCCATGACCGGCAGCTACCGCATCCGGGGCGACGACGACACCACGACGGCCGGCACTCAGCAGGCGGCCGCCAAGCGGTGGCTCGACGAGCTGCAGGACGCGGTCACGGGCAAGGAGGTCGTCGCACTGCCCTTCGCCGACCCCGACCTGGCCTCGCTCGCGCACAACGGCACCGGTGTCGCCGGCTCCCTCAGCCAGCTCAAGGAGGCCACCGACGTCGCCGCCACCACGGTGGAGACGGTGCTCCACGTGACCCCGAGCACCGACTTCGCCTGGCCGGTGGAGGGCGCCGTGGACCCGTCGATCGTCAAGGTCGCCACCTCCGCCGGCGCCGACAAGGTCATCGCGCGCAGCGACAGCCTCGCCGAGACCGGCGACCTCTCCTACACCCCCTCCGCGGCCCGTCCCATCGGCGGTGGCACCACGGCGGTGGTCGCGGACTCGCGGCTGTCCAGGATGTTCGAGGGCGATCTCACGAGGGCCTCCGCGTCCACGCTCGCCGTGCAGGAGTTCCTCGCGCAGAGCCTGGAGCTGAATCTGCAGACGGACAAGCAGCGCAGCATCGTCGTCGCCCCCCAGCGCATGCCGACCGCCAGCCAGGCACGGGCGCTCGCGGAGGCCGTCACACAGCTCCAGGGCGGCACCTGGTCGCAGCCCCAGCAGCTCGCGGCGGCCGCGAAGGCCAAGCCGGACCCGGCCGCCAGCACGAAGGTGCCGTCCAGGTCCTCGTATCCGGCCTCACTGCGCAAACGGGAGCTGCCCCGGTCCGCCTTCGAGGAGATCGCGGACACCCAGGACAAGCTCGACAACTTCAAGGTGATCCTCGCCAACGAGGCGAGGGTGGTGACCCCCTTCGGGCGGGCCACAAACCGTGAGATGTCCACGTCCTGGCGAGGGCGCAGCGGCGCGGCGAGCGCGTTCCGCCAGAGCGTGCGGACGTACCTCGACACGCTGACCGGGCAGGTCAAGCTGATCGACAAGTCGGAGACCAAGCTCTCCGGACGCAGCGCCACGATCCCGGTGACCGTGCAGAACAACCTGGTGCAGGGAGTCGGCCACCTGGTCCTGCGGCTCACCTCCACCAACCAGACGCGTCTGGAGATCTCCGGCGAGCCCTACGCGGAGCAGCCGATCACGGTCTCCGGCGGCCATACGACGACGGTGAAGTTCAGCACATCTGCCAAGGTCAACGGCCAGACGACGGTGATCGCCCAGCTGTACACCGAGGACGGCCAGGAGTACGGGGCGCCGGTGACCTTCGACGTGAAGGTCACCGAGATCACGGCCACGGTGATGCTGGTCATCGGCGGCGGCGTCCTGCTCCTGGTGCTGGCCGGCTTCCGCATGTACACCCAGCGCAAGCGGGCGGCCGCCCGCGAAGCCGAGGAAGCCGACGAGGACGGCCCCGACGAGGGCGACGGGCCCGCGGGCGACCCGCAGAAACCTGCGGGGCCCCAGGACCGTCACAGTGAAGAGTCCGGCGCATCAGCCGGGGCAGACGACCCGGAGCAGCCGAGTGACGAGAGCCCGGACACCGAAGCGGAAAGCGCAGACCCGTCCGGCACGGGTGAGAGAGTGGACCGTTGAGGATGTCGTGGCCGGTGGGCCCGGGACGATGAGGTGGGGTAAGCCATGAACGCGCCGTACGACGGTGACCGCGGCCGGGCCGCGGGCGGCTCGGGGCACCCCGAGGGCCCGCCGCCCGAGCAGGGCCAGGTGCCGCCGCAGCACCCCGCGGACATGTACCTCCAGGACGCCTACGACCAAGACCCCTACCGGTCCCAGGACCTCACCGCGCAGGACCCCGTCGCCGAGGCGCTCTACGACCGCGCGGCGCACCCTCCGCCGCCCCCGGGCGCCTTTGAGCCGCCGCAGCCCCTCTACGGCCAGCCCCCGCAGTCCCCGTACGCCCCCGACCCCCACGTGTGGGCCCAGACCCCCGCCCCCGAGCCGGAGGGCCCCACGCAGTACCTCCCGTACGGCGACGACCCCCGCACCACCCAGTTCGTGGGCGTGGACGACCTGGTCACGCACTCCGGCGAGCAGCAGCACCAGCCGGACGCCTTCGCCCATCTCTTCCGGGACCAGCAGCAGAGCGGTTACCAGCAGCAGGCCGGCTACCAGCAGCAGAGCGACGCCCGTCCGTCGGCGGAACCCCCGGCCGTGCCGGGTCCCGCCCAGCCGCCGGGCGTCCAGGGAGCATCGCAGCAGTACCAGGCCCCGGCGGCCGCCACGCCCGCGGTCGACCAGACCATGAACCTCACCGCGACGCCCGACACGGCGCCGGCCCCGGCCGCCGCGCCCCCCGCCCCCAAGAAGGGCGGTCGCGCGTCCGGACTGCTGAAGTCCAGCGCCGTCATGGCCGCGGGCACGATGGTCTCCCGCCTCACCGGCTTCGTCCGCTCCGCGCTGATCGTCTCCGCGCTGGGCGTCGGGCTGCTCGGCGACACGTTCCAGGTCGCCTACCAGCTGCCGACGATGATCTACATCCTGACCGTCGGCGGCGGACTCAACTCCGTCTTCGTACCGCAGCTCGTGCGCGCCATGAAGGAGGACGAGGACGGCGGCGAGGCCTACGCCAACCGGCTGCTCACCCTGGTCATGGTGGCGCTCGGCCTGCTCACGGTCGCCGCGATCGCCGCGGCCCCCGTCCTGATCCGCCTGCTGTCCGACTCGGTCGCCAGCGACCCCGCGGCCAACCAGGTCGGCATCACCTTCGTCCGCTACTTCCTGCCCTCGATCTTCTTCATGGGCGTCCACGTGGTGATGGGTCAGATCCTCAACGCACGCGGGAAGTTCGGCGCGATGATGTGGACGCCCGTCCTCAACAACATCGTCATCATCGTGACGCTGGGCATGTTCATCTGGGTCTACGGCACCGCCGCCGACTCCGGAATGAAGGTCACGACCATCCCGCCCCAGGGCGAGCGCCTCCTCGGCATCGGGGTCCTGCTCGGTCTGGTCGTGCAGGCCCTCGCAATGATCCCGTACCTGCGTGAGACCGGGTTCCGGCTCCGGCTGCGCTTCGACTGGAGGGGCCACGGCCTCGGCAAGGCGGCGACGCTCGCCAAGTGGACCGTCCTCTTCGTCCTGGCCAACCAGGCCGGCGCACTCGTCGTGACCCAGCTGTCCACGTCGGCCGGCAAGGACTCGCCGGTCGACGGCACGGGCTTCGCCGCCTACGCCAACGCCCAGCTGATCTGGGGTCTGCCGCAGGCCATCATCACCGTCTCCCTGATGGCCGCCCTGCTGCCCCGCATCTCGCGCTCGGCCGCCGAAGGCGACGGCGGCGCGGTCCGCGACGACATCTCGCAGGGCCTGCGCACCACGGCCGTGGCGATCGTTCCGATCGCCTTCGGCTTCCTCGCCCTCGGCATCCCGATGTGCACGCTGATCTTCGGTTCCTCGGGCACCAGTGAAGCCACGAACATGGGCTTCATGCTGATGGCCTTCGGTCTCGGCCTGATCCCCTACTCCGTGCAGTACGTCGTCCTGCGCGCCTTCTACGCCTACGAAGACACCCGCACCCCCTTCTACAACACCGTCATCGTGGCCGCGGTCAACGCGAGCGCCTCGGCGGTCTGCTACTTCGTCCTGCCCGCCCGCTGGGCCGTGGTCGGCATGGCGGCCTCCTACGGTCTGGCGTACGCGATCGGCGTCGGCGTCGCCTGGAACCGGCTGCGCAAGCGGCTCGACGGCGACCTCGACGGCTCCCACGTCCTGCGGACGTACGCCCGTCTGTGCATCGCCTCCGTGCCCGCCGCGCTGATCAGCGGCGCTGCCTGCTACGGCATCGGCCACAGCCTGGGCCAGGGCGTTCTCGGATCCTTCGCCGCGCTGCTGGCCGGCGGGGCGCTGCTGCTCGGCGTCTTCTTCGTCGCCGCCCGCAGAATGCGCATCGAGGAGCTCAACTCGCTGGTCGGCATGGTCCGCGGCCGCCTGGGGCGCTAGAGACCGCCGGACGGATCAGGTCCGGGGAAAGGAGCGCCGCCTGTTGAACGAAGGTGAACGAGGGGCAGTCGCACAACCATCGTTCGCCGCCGTGTGTCGTGCATAGCGGCGGACTGTGGGCACAATTGGGTTCGGCGTCGGACGGCGCGCACGAGGTCGAACGGCGCGCACTGAATGGGGAGGCAGGAACGACGGTGGCAGAACGGAGCACAGCTGCCGTCGACGTGGCAGACAACAGCGGTGATGAACCGCTGACCGCACAAGCGGACCAGTCCACGGCCGACGGGGTGGTCAAGAACCGGGAGCAGGACACGGACAGCGACGAGGCACAGGGGAGTGGCGGGGCGGAGCGTCCCGGGAAGGCCTCACCGCCGGAACTGCACAGCGGCCACAAGCTCGCCAGACGCTACCGTCTCGAAGAGTGCGTCACCCGTCTGGACGGTTTCAGCAGTTGGCGTGCCGTCGACGAGAAACTCCGTCGTGCCGTGGGCGTCCATGTCCTGCCCGCGGACCACGCCCGGGCCCGTTCGGTGCTGGCCGCGGCGCGCTCCTCGGCGCTGCTCGGCGATCCCCGTTTCGTCCAGGTACTGGACGCCGTCGAGGAGAACGACCTCGTCTACGTCGTCCACGAGTGGCTGCCCGACGCCACCGAGCTGACCGCGTTGCTCGCGGCCGGCCCGCTGGAGCCGCACGACGCCTACCAGATGGCCAGTCAGATCGCCTCCGCGATGGCCGCGGCCCACCGGGAGGGCCTGGCGCATCTGCGGCTCAACCCCAACGCCGTGCTGCGCACCTCCTCAGGACAGTGGCGCATCCGCGGCCTCGCCGTGAACGCCGCCCTGCGCGGCATCGCCACCGATGCCCCTCAGCGCACCGACACCGAGGCCATCGGCGCACTGCTGTACGCGGCGCTCACCCAGCGCTGGCCGTACGAGAACGACGCCTACGGCCTGTCCGGGCTGCCGAAGGACATCGGGCTGATCGCCCCCGACCAGGTGCGCGCCGGCGTCCACCGGGGCCTGTCGGAGCTGTCCATGCGCGCGCTGGTCAACGACGGTGCGACCGCCTCCCGGCACGAGGCCGCCTGCACCACGCCGGAAGAGCTGGTGAAGGCGATCGGTGAGATGCCGCGCATCCGGCCGCCGGAGCCCGCGTTCACCGCACCGCCGGAGTACCAGCGCACGACGTACCAGCAGGGCACCTACGGCCGGCCGGCACCGCATCCCGGTGTCACCCAGCAGGTCACGGCCCCGCCACCCCCGCTGCAGAGCCGTACCGGAAAGGCGCTGAAGTGGGCGGTCTCCGCCCTCCTCATCGCCGCCCTCGGCCTGGGCAGCTGGCAGCTCGCGGACGCCCTGATGGACCAGAGCAACTCCGACGACACGAACCGGACGCAGACGACGGACGAGGGCGACAAGAACAACGCCGTCCCCAAGCCGGTCAAGCCACTGAAGATCCAGGACGCGGCGGAGTACGTGGTGAGCGGCGACGCCCAGCACCCCGGCGACGTGGGTGAGACCTACGACCACGACAGCTCGACCTACTGGCGGACGTCGAGCTTCATCGACGGCCCGAGCCTCGCGCCCTACAAGCCGGGCGTGGGCATCGTCTACGACCTCGGTTCGGCGCAGGAGATCTCGAAGGCGACCATAGGGCTCTACTACGAGGGCGATCACACGACCGTGAACCTCTACGCCGCGGACTCCCTGAATCCGTCGCCGAGCGCCCTGAAGTCGATGAAGAAGATCGGCACCCTCACCACGACCGGAACCACCGCTACCGTGAAGGCGTCCAAGCCGATCAAGACACGGTACGTGCTCGTGTGGCTCACGGCCCTGCCGTACGCTGCCGGCGACCAGTACAGCGACGCCGGCCACAAGCAGGGCATCACCGACGTGAGGTTCACGGGTTGACGTCTCACCGAAGGGGGAGGGGGTCCGATGGCGGAAGGCTCCGGATACGACGGAGTGAGCGACCAGGACCTCCTCAGCCGTCACGTCGAGGGCGACCCCGACGCCTTCGGTGAGCTCGTGCGGCGTCACCGCGACCGACTGTGGGCGGTGGCCCTGCGCACGCTGGGAGACCGCGAGGAAGCCGCTGACGCCGTCCAGGACGCCCTGGTGTCCGCCTACCGGGCCGCCCACACCTTCCGCGGCCAGTCCGCCGTCACGACCTGGCTGCACCGCATCACCGTGAACGCCTGTCTGGACCGTGCGCGCAAAGCCGCCTCCCGCAAGACCTCGCCGGTCGACGACACCGAGCGCCTGGAGCAACTGCTCGACCCCCATGAGTCGGCCTCCGCGCCGGCGGAACGCAACGACGTGCACCGCCAGCTCGTCGAAGCGCTCGGCACGCTCCCGCCCGACCAAAGGGCCGCCCTCGTCCTCGTGGACATGCAGGGCTACCCGGTCGCCGAGGCCGCCCGCGTGCTCGACGTGCCGACCGGGACGGTGAAGAGCCGCTGTGCCCGGGGCAGAGCCAGACTCCTGCCCTTGCTCACCCACCTGCGCCCCGAAGGATCCGGCGCCAGGAGAGAAAGCAGCCCAGGACGGAACCGGGCGCAGGGGACATCCGTCCCACCGGCAGCGGACCTTCGCGACGAGGGGCCGGGCAACGCCGGGACAGGCGATTCAGCTGCTGTGAAGGGCGGAGGTGGGCGAGCGTGACATCGACGACGGACACGACCGGGCACCCGGACGTCACGGAGATCTCCGACCTCACCGAGGGCCTGCTCACTCCCGCTCGAAGCGCCGACGTACGTCGCCATCTGGACGCCTGCGAGCTCTGCGCCGACGTCCACGCCTCGCTGGAGGAGATCCGCGGCCTGCTGGGCGACCTTCCCGGGCCGCCGCGCATGCCGGACGACGTGGCCCATCGCATCGACGCCGCGCTGGCGGCCGAGGCTCTGCTGAACGCCACGGCACCGGATCGCGAGCCTGCTCACGAGACGGCTGCCGCCGTCACCGCTGACACCGACGCGACCGCTGACGCCGAGGCGTTTCCTGTTTCACGTGAAACAGCGGCGACGGTGGACCGCCCCTCGGGGCATCCCCGCGCCACCACCACCGGCCCGGGCCGCAAGGACCGACTGAACCGCAGGCGGGGCAACCGCCGCAAGGTCGCCGTCCTCGGCGCGGTCTTCACGGCCGCGGCGCTGGGGCTCGGCTCCGTCCTGGTGTCGTCCCTCACAGGCGACGGGAACCCGGGCAGCGCGACCCATCAGTCCGCGGCGCCCGACACCTTCTCCGCGAGCAAGCTGGAGACTCAGGTCACCGATCTCCTGGCCAAGGCCGGCGGTTCCCACTCCCCGGCCAGCATGGGCATCCAGGGCGAGCCCGAGAGCCAGACGCCGAAAATCCTGCGGCAGCCCAGCGTTCCCCCCTGTGTGCAGAAGGGCATCGGACGCGACGAAGGAGCCCTCGCCACCGAGGTGGGCACATACAAGGGGACGGACGCCGTCCTCGTCGTCCTGCCCGACACCACGGACAGCACGCGGGTCGACGCCTACATCATGGACACGGCCTGTGTGGATCATCCGTCATCGGGCCCGGCCAGGGTGCTGCTGACGACCTCTTACGTCCGCCGCTGACGAACCGACGCTTCAACCCGTTCCCGCGCGGTACCCCCCTCGGCATCCCGCACGGCGTCCTCCCTTCGTGTGCCCGGACACAGCGGGAATGTACGCCCCTTAGGATCCGTTGGGTGGGGTGAGAGTCCAGAGAGGCTCCCCCGGTCGACCGACGCTGTCCAGAGACGAGGAAACAAGCCGTGAGCGACGTCCGTAACGTGATCATCATCGGCTCCGGGCCCGCCGGCTACACCGCGGCCCTCTACACCGCGCGCGCCTCGCTGAAGCCGCTGGTGTTCGAAGGCGCCGTCACCGCGGGCGGCGCACTGATGAACACCACCGAGGTGGAGAACTTCCCGGGCTTCCAGGACGGCATCATGGGCCCCGAGCTCATGGACAACATGCGCGCCCAGGCCGAACGCTTCGGCGCCGAGCTGATCCCCGACGACGTCGTCTCCGTCGACCTCACGGGTGAGATCAAGACCGTCACGGACACCGCCGGCACGATCCACCGCGCCAAGGCCGTCATCGTCACCACCGGCTCGCAGCACCGCAAGCTCGGCCTGCCGAACGAGGACGCCCTCTCCGGCCGCGGTGTCTCCTGGTGTGCCACGTGTGACGGCTTCTTCTTCAAGGACCAGGACATCGCCGTCATCGGCGGCGGCGACACCGCGATGGAGGAGGCCACCTTCCTCTCCCGGTTCGCCAAGTCCGTGACGATCGTCCACCGCCGGGACACCCTGCGCGCCTCCAAGGCGATGCAGGAGCGCGCCTTCGCCGACCCGAAGATCAAGTTCATCTGGGACAGCGAGGTCGCCGAGATCCAGGGCGACCCGAAGCTGGCCGGGCTGAAGCTGCGCAACCTCAAGACCGGTGAGCTCTCGGACCTGCCGGTGACCGGCCTGTTCATCGCGATCGGCCACGACCCGCGCACCGAGCTCTTCAAGGGTCAGCTCGACCTCGACGAGGAGGGCTACCTGAAGGTCGCCGCGCCCTCCACCCGGACGAACGTGACCGGCGTCTTCGCCGCCGGCGATGTCGTGGACCACACGTACCGCCAGGCGATCACCGCGGCCGGCACCGGCTGCTCCTCCGCTCTCGACGCCGAGCGCTACCTCGCCGCCCTCGCGGACGAGGAGCAGGCCGAGCCCGAGAAGACCTCCGTCTGATCCCCTCCCGCCCCACGCACAAGAATGAAGGAGCCCCCTGTGGCCGGCACCCTGAAGAATGTGACCGACGCCGACTTCGAAGAGGTCGTCCTCAAGAGCGACAAGCCCGTCCTGGTGGACTTCTGGGCCGAGTGGTGCGGCCCGTGCCGTCAGATCGCGCCCTCCCTTGAGGCCATCGCCGCCGAGCACGGCGAGAAGATCGAGATCGTCAAGCTCAACATCGACGAAAACCCGAACACGGCCGCCAAGTACGGCGTCATGTCCATCCCGACCCTGAACGTGTACCAGGGCGGCGAGGTCGCCAAGACCATCGTCGGTGCCAAGCCGAAGGCCGCGCTCGTTCGCGACCTGGAGACCTTCATCTCCGAGTGACCCACCGAGCCGTCGCGCCGACGGTCGATGTTTCACGTGAAACGCGAAGGGCCGGTCCCCACGGACCGGCCCTTCGCTGTGTCGGGGTCTCCTAGAGCGGACGCAACACCGGCTCCTTCTGCACTGCTCCCAGCAACCGGTCGAGCGCCATCTCCACGTCTTCCTTCCACGAGAGTGTGCTCCTCAGCTCCAGTCTCAGCCGAGGGTGGGCGGGGTGAGGACGGACCGTCTTGAAGCCCACCGCTAGCAGGTGATCAGCCGGAAGCAGACAGGCCGATTCCTTCCAGCGAGTGTCGCCGAACGCCTCGATGGCTTTGAAGCCCCGCCTCAGCAGATCCTTGGCGACCGTCTGCACCATCACACGACCCAGCCCCTGCCCCTGGTAGCCCGGCATGATGAACGCTGTCATGAGCTGCACGGCGTCCGGCGACACCGGGCTGGTGGGGAACGCCGTCGAGCGCGGAACGTAGGCGGGAGGCGCGTACAGCACATGGCCCACGGGCACGTCGTCCACATAGACGACACGGCCGCACGACCCCCAGTCCAGCAGGACGGCGGAGATCCATGCCTCCTTCTCCAGAGCGGTCGTCCCCGCCTTCAGCGCGGCTTCGCCGCTGACGGGGTCCAGCTCCCAGAAGACGCACGAGCGACAGCGCTGGGGAAGGTCCTGAAGGTTGTCCAGCGTGAGCGGTACGAGCCGACGCCCCATGAAGGCTGTTCCTCACTTCCTTCGCCCGCTGCACCGCGAGCTGCCGTCAGAGCGCTCCGTTCCCTGAGCAGACTGCCGACGAACCCGCCGACCGCGCCCAGTCCCAGTCCGGCGCTCACCAGTCCGGTCCGGCTCATCGTTCGCATGACCCCCGCCTCCCGCTCCGAGGTACTGTCCGGTGGATGCGTCAAGCCTTATCGCATGGTATCCACGATGCGATTCCCTCGACAGCGCCTGCAAGCAAAGAGCGAGCCGTGTCCGGTACCCACCGGACAACGACCCGCTCTGCACGGCTCACGGACGACATGGTCGCTGCCGAGCCTTGGGCTCAGCCTTCCTCTTCCTCGGTGTCGCCGTCCGCCAGCCCCTTCGGGAGGACAGGGCCCTCGCCGGGAGCAAGGGTGCCGAGGATGCGCTCAAGGTCCTCCATCGAGGCGAACTCGACGGTGATCTTGCCCTTCTTCTGCCCGAGGTCGACCTTCACCCGCGTTTCGAAACGGTCTGAAAGCCGCGTGGCGAGGTCGGTCAACGCCGGGGAGACGCGGCCGCCCGCACGCGGCCCCTTGGCCCGCTGAGCCGCCTGCGGACGCGATCCCATGAGGGTCACGATCTCCTCGACGGCCCGCACCGAGAGTCCCTCGGCCACGATGCGGTGGGCCAGGCGATCCTGCTCCTCCGAGTCGTCGACCGAGAGCAGCGCCCGTGCATGGCCGGCAGAGAGCACACCGGCAGCGACCCGGCGCTGGACCGCCGGCGAGAGCTTCAGCAGACGCAGCGTGTTGGAGACCTGCGGACGGGATCGACCGATGCGGTCCGCCAGCTGGTCGTGCGTGCAGTTGAAGTCCTTCAGCAGCTGGTCATAGGCGGCTGCCTCTTCCAGCGGATTGAGCTGGGCCCGGTGAAGGTTCTCCAGGAGCGCGTCCAGGAGGAGCTTCTCGTCGTCCGTGGCTCGCACGATCGCCGGGATCGCCTCCAGCCCGGCCTTGCGACAGGCGCGCCATCGCCGCTCACCCATGATGAGCTCGTAGCGTGCGGTGTCGACCTGGCGCACCACGACCGGCTGCAGAAGACCGACCTCCTTGATGGAGGTGATCAGCTCGTGCAGGGCGTCGTCGTCGAAGACCTCACGCGGCTGGCGCGGGTTCGGCGTGATCTGGTCGAGGGGGATCTCCGCGAAGTGGGCGCCGATGGGCGGTGCCGGCATCTCCAGGAGGTCGCTCGTCGGCAGTTCCTCTGTTTCACGTGAAACAGGCGACAGCGTGGCGACCTTCGCCGCAGCCACCCCTCTCTCCGCCGTCAGGACCGGGACGGCGGCGGGTGACGTGGAGCCCCCGCCTCCCACCGCGGCCTGAGCCGGCGTCTTCTCCGTCGGGGCAGCAGGGATCAGCGCCCCCAGGCCTCGGCCCAACCCCCTCCGTCGCTCACTCACTGGATCCCCTCCACCATGTTCGGGTTGTTCTGGGCGCCGATATGGGCGTGCGTCGCGTCATAGCTGACGCCGACACCCTTCAGCGCGAGTTCTCGTGCAGCCTCAAGGTAGGAGAGGGCACCGCTCGATCCCGGATCGTAGGTCAGCACCGTCTGCCCATAGCTCGGCGCCTCGGAGATACGGACCGAGCGGGGAATGCTCGTCCGCAGCACCTCTTCGCCGAAGTGGGTGCGCACCTCCTCCGCGACCTGCGACGCGAGCCGCGTCCGGCCGTCGTACATCGTGAGCAGGATGGTCGACACATGCAGGTCGGGGTTGAGGTGCCCCCGCACCAGGTCGACGTTGCGCAGCAACTGCCCCAGCCCTTCCAGCGCGTAGTACTCGCACTGGATCGGGATGAGGACCTCGGCGCCGGCCACCAGAGCGTTGACCGTCAGCAGGCCGAGCGACGGCGGGCAGTCGATGAGGATGTAGTCCAGCGGCTGTTCGTACGCCTGGATCGCTCTCTGCAAGCGGCTCTCTCGTGCCACCAGGGACACCAGCTCGATCTCCGCACCTGCGAGATCGATGGTGGCGGGAGCGCAGAAGAGACCTTCCACATCGGGCACGGGCTGGACGACTTCGGCCAGAGGGCGGCTGTCGACCAACACGTCGTAGATGGATGGCACCTCGGCGTGGTGGTCGATCCCCAGGGCGGTGGACGCGTTGCCCTGAGGATCGAGGTCGACCACCAGGACACGGCCGCCGTGCAGGGCCAGGGACGCGGCGAGGTTGACCGTCGTCGTCGTCTTGCCTACCCCGCCCTTCTGGTTGGCGACCACGATCACACGGGTGCGCTCGGGCCGTGGCAGGCCCTCGCCGGCGCGGCCGAGAGCCTCCACCGCGAGTTGGGCAGCACGACCGATCGGAGTGTCGTCCATCGGGGGCGGTGTTTCACGTGAAACATCCTCCCCAAAAGACGACTCGGTACGGGGACCGGGGACCGGATCGGTCATCGGTCCCGCGATGTTGGCGTCGGACCGCAAGGATTCACTCTCCTCGACTTCAGGCTCGCAATGAACAGAGCCTCCCATGTCTTCGGGGTGGTGAACCAGTGAGGCCTGTCGTTCTGTGGAGAAATCCACCTCTGTGGACAACTCCCGTCCCTCATCGAGTGAACCGAGAGGCTTGCGGTCGCGCGGTTCGGCAGCGGCGCGGCCGCGGCTGATGATGCCGTGGAGCAGGGAGCGACGTTTCACGTGAAACACGATGCACGGCGGCCAGGTCACCGTCTGCGCGACACCCCGGTATGCGTACGTTTGGCTTCTTGGACGGGATATGCCCGACCGCCCGTCCTCTGTGACACCGTCGGCGCTGCCACAGGCCCCGCGGGCGGGGCTGTACCCCACGCCGATCCGTCCGGGAGCCGACCGGCCGCAGCGCAGCGGCCGGGCGCCCAGCTCACGGCGCGTCGCCGGGCCGGACACCCGCCCGGATCAGCGGCGTCGCCGGGTCCGCCCGGTCCGCGCCGCCTTGGCGCGCTTGGCTGCGAAGCGCACACCGCCGGGGCTCTCCCCGACCTCTACGCGCACCACCCGGGAGAGGGGATCGACGACGCCCTCCCCGACGTGGAGGATCGAGGTGCTCACCGCGCCGAGCTTACTCAGTGCCGAGGCGGCGCTCTTCAGCTCCTCCTCGGCGGTGTCGCCCTTGAGGGCGAGCATCTCGCCGTAGGGCCGCAGCAGCGGGATGCCCCACGTCGCCAGGCGGTCCAGGGGCGCCACGGCACGGGCGGTCACCACGTGGACCGGTGGAATCGTGCCCATGACCTCTTCCGCGCGACCCCGCGCGACGGTCACATGGTCCAGGCCGAGGAGCTCGACGACCTCGGTGAGGAAGTTGGTGCGTCGCAGCAACGGCTCCAGCAGGGTGATCTTGAGGTCCTCCCGCACGAGCGCCAGGGGGATGCCGGGCAGACCGGCGCCCGAGCCGACGTCGCAGACGGTCACACCCTCGGGCACGACCTCGGAGAGCACCGCGCAGTTCAGGATGTGCCTCTCCCACAGGCGGGGCACCTCGCGCGGGCCGATGAGACCACGCTGCACGCCTGCCTCGGCCAAAAGCTCGGCGTAGCGGACCGCATCGCCGTAGCGATCGCCGAACACCTCGCGTGCCACTTCGGGCGCGGGGGGGAGCTCCGCTGCCTCCGTCACGGGGACCGTCCTTCCGTACCGCATCAGCGCCGCTTTGAGCGCCGACCACCAGAACTACCAGGCTGACAAAGACCGGCCCCGTCTGCGCAACAGACGGGGCCGGGGACGCGTGTCCGACGAATCAGTTGGGCAGCACGACGACGAAGCGCTGCGGCTCCTCGCCCTCGGACTCGCTGCGCAGGCCGGCCGCCTTGACCGCGTCGTGGACGACCTTGCGCTCGAAGGGCGTCATCGGCTTCAGCCGCACCGGCTCCCCGCTGTTCTTCGCGTCCGCCGCGGCCTTCGCACCCAGCTCGGAGAGCTCGGAGCGCTTGCCGGCGCGGTAGCCCGCGATGTCCAGCATCAGCCGGCTGCGGTCGCCGGTCTCCCGGTGCACGGCGAGGCGCGTGAGCTCCTGCAACGCCTCCAGCACCTCACCGTCCCGGCCAACCAGCTTCTGCAGGTCACGGGTACCCGCGTCGCTGATGATCGACACAGCGGCGCGGTCGGCCTCGACGTCCATGTCGATGTCGCCGTCGAGGTCGGCGATGTCCAGCAGACCCTCGAGGTAGTCCGCCGCGATCTCGCCCTCCTGCTCGAGGCGGGTCAGGGTGTCTGCACCCTCGGCGGCGGCGGAGGTGGTGCCTTCCGTCACGGGATGGGCTCCTTCTACTTCTTGGACGGCTACTTCTTGGACGGGGACTTGGGGCGCTGCGGGCCGCCCTTGCGCTGCCCGGACTGGGCCTTGCTGCGGCCCGCGGAACCGGGCTTGGCGGCAGACTGGGTCCTGGGGGTGTCGCCGACTCCGGAGGGCTTGTCGTCCTCGGGCTCCTCGGACTTGATCAGCGAGGTGGTCTCGCCGGCCGCCTTCGGCGTCGCCGACTGGCGCTGGGACTTCGACTGTCGCTTGGGCTGCTGGCGCTTCGCGGCGGCCGCGCTCGTCGGCGTGCCGTCCTCGGCCTGGGCGACGGCCTGGGCCTCGCCCTTGGCCACGACGCCGTCGGCCTGGGCCACGAAGCCGGCCTTCGTCAGCGCGTTGATGAACTTGCGCTCGGCCTCGTTGCGGTCACGGCCCTTGGCCACGATGGCCTTGACGATGGCCTTCTCGCTGCGCCGACGCGTCCCGCCGTGGTGCGTGACGTGCTTGTGCAGACGCTCCAGGTAGGCGGCCTGAGCCTTGGAACCCGGCGTCGGGTTGTTGCGGATCACGTACATCTGCTGGCCCATGGTCCACACGTTGGTGGTCAGCCAGTAGACGAGGACACCCACCGGGAAGTTGATGCCGAAGACCGCGAACATGACCGGGAAGACGTACATCAGCATCTTCTGCTGCTGCATGAACGGCGTCTTGACGGACGTGTCGACGTTCTTCGTCATCAGCTGGCGCTGCGTGAAGAACTGCGAGGCCGACATCATGACGATCATGATGGCGGTGACCACGCGGACGTCCGTCAGCGAGGCGCCGAGCGCCTCCACCTTCGCCGAGCCGTCGGTGAACTTCGCCGCCAGCGGAGCGCCGAAGATGTGCGCCTTGCGCGCGCTCTCCAGCAGCTGCTCGTTGATGACGCCGATCTTGTCGCCCGTCGCGATGCCGTTGAGCACGTGATACAGGGCGAAGAAGAACGGGGACTGCGCCAGGATGGGAAGGCACGAGGAGAGCGGGTTGGTACCCGTCTCCTTGTACAGCTTCATCATCTCTTCGGACTGACGCTGTTTGTCGTTCTTGTAGCGCTCCTGGATCTTCTTCATCTCGGGCTGCAGCGTCTGCATGGCCCGGGTCGACTTGATCTGCTTCACGAAGAGCGGGATCAGGCAGATACGGATCAGGATCACCAGGGACACGATCGACAGGCCCCAGGCCCACCCGGTGTCGGGGCCGAAGATCGACCCGTACACCTTGTGGAACTGGACGATGACCCAGGAGACAGGTGTCGTGATGAAGCTGAAGAGGCTGGCAATCGTGTCCACTAATCATGCTCCTTGGGCATGGGACGGTGTCTCTGCGGCCGGGCTCGAAGAGAGGTCCTCGTCGGTGGCCGTTTCGGCGGCGGAGGTCCCGCCCTTGCGTGCACGCCAGGCGTCACGCAGCATTTCGTGCCACCGCGGGCGCTTGCGCGGCGGGACGTGGTCCACGCCCCCCAGCGACCACGGATTGCACCGCAGGATGCGCCAGGCGGTGAGTGCCGTTCCCTTGACCGCGCCGTGCCGGTCGATGGCCGTGAAGCCGTAATGGGAGCACGACGGGTAGTACTTGCACACCGGCCCGAGCAGCGGACTGATCGTCCACTGATAGAGCTTGATGAGAGCCAGCAGCGGGTACTTCATCGCGCGCCCCCTCCCAGTAGCCGTTGAAGGGCGGCGTCCAGGTCTTGGGCCAGCTGTGCGTGGTCGGCGTCGCCCGCCCCGGGCAGCGCCCGTACGACTACCAGGCTACCGGGGGGGAACAGGGTGACTCGATCGCGCATCAGATGACGCAGTCTGCGCTTCACCTTGTTGCGCACGACCGCGCCGCCCACAGCCTTGCTGACGACGAAACCCGCACGCGTCGGGGGAGCGCTCTCCCCAGGCGCGTGCGGGTCCGTGGCACCGCTTCGAAGGTGGACGACGAGAGTCGGGCGTCCGGCCCGACGGCCCCGTCGTACCGCGGTCGCGAAGTCCTCGCGCCGCCTCAGCCGATGCTCGGTAGGCAGCACGACGTCATGACCTGATCAGGCTCAGGCGGACAGGTTGGCGCGACCCTTGCTGCGGCGGTTCGCGAGAATCGCGCGGCCGGCGCGGGTACGCATCCGCAGGCGGAAGCCGTGGGTCTTGGCGCGACGACGGTTGTTCGGCTGGAAGGTGCGCTTGCTCACTCGGGGGCTCCAGAAATCAATCGGTGGTGGCGGGGTGCCGTCCTGGCTGTCACCGTGCGCCCACGAGGTAGCTCGCGGTCAACGCCCGAGTGCACCGCTTCCCGATCACCTGACGCGATCTGTGCCCATCGGAGGCAGGCGGCAGCAGCCATCGACAACTCGACCTGGTTACGGTACGCGCGGCTGCGCCATCCGGTCAAACCGGCGGTCACGGGGAGACACTGTCCACAGGCTGGGGACAACAACTTGAACCGTACCCGCCGCCCTGACTACCGTGGCTGAACTCCGATTCGTTCCTTTGTCCCTGCCCCCGCCCGATATGAATCCCGACCGTCCCACCACCACACGAACGTGGGACCCACGAGAGAGCGTGCCCTGTGGCTGACGTGCCTGCCGATCTTGCCGCAGTGTGGCCACGAGTACTGGAACAGCTCCTCGGTGAGGGCCGTGGCCAGGGCGTCGAGGTGAAGGACGAGCACTGGATCCGGCGCTGCCAGCCGCTCGCGCTGGTGGCGGACACCGCCCTGCTCGCCGTCCCCAACGAATTCGCGAAGAACGTCCTCGAAGGGCGCCTCGCGCCGGTCGTCAGCGAGACGCTGAGCCGCGAGTGCGGTCGTCCGATCCGCATCGCGATCACCGTCGACGACTCCGCGGGCGAGCCCTCGCCCCCGGCCCCCACGTCGATGCCGAACCCCGGCCGCCAGCAGCCGCGCTACGAGGAGGCCGAGCTCCCCGCGGGCCCCTACGAGGGGCAGGACGGCCGGTACGACGCCCCGTACGAAAACCAGTACGAGGGCTACGGCCGGCACCGCGCCGACCAGCTGCCCCCGACGCCGGGCGACCAGCTCCCCGGCTCCCGCGCGGACCAGCTGCCCACCGCCCGCCCCGCCTACCCCTCGGAGTACCAGCGCCCCGAGCCCGGCGCCTGGCCGCGCCCCCAGCAGGACGAGTACAGCTGGCAGCAGCAGCGGCTCGGCTTCCCGGAGCGCGACCCCTACGCGTCGCCGTCCTCACAGGACTCCTACGGCGGTCCCGCCGCCCAGGACCCGTACGCCTCGCCGTCGCAGGACTACCGCCCGCAGTCGACGGACCGGCCGCCCTACGACCCGTCGCCGTACGAGCAGAAGCGCCCGGACTACGACAAGCCCCGCTCCGACTACGACCAGCGCGACAACGGCCGCCGCGAGCGGTCCGACGCGTCGTCCGGGCCCGGTCATCCGCACCGCGGCGGTCCGGGCCAGTCCGGGATGGGCGCGCCCGGACCGTCGGCCGCCCAGTCCTCGCCGACGCCCGGCCCGGGTGAGCCGACCGCGCGCCTGAACCCGAAGTACCTGTTCGACACGTTCGTCATCGGCGCCTCCAACCGGTTCGCGCACGCGGCCGCCGTGGCCGTCGCCGAAGCGCCCGCGAAGGCCTACAACCCCCTGTTCATCTACGGGGAGTCGGGCCTCGGCAAGACGCACCTGCTGCACGCCATCGGGCACTACGCGCGAAGCCTCTACCCGGGCACGCGGGTGCGCTACGTGAGCTCGGAGGAGTTCACCAACGAGTTCATCAACTCCATCCGCGACGGCAAGGGCGACAGCTTCCGCAAGCGCTACCGCGAGATGGACATCCTGCTCGTCGACGACATCCAGTTCCTCGCGGACAAGGAGTCGACGCAGGAGGAGTTCTTCCACACGTTCAACACCCTCCACAACGCCAACAAGCAGATCGTGCTCTCCAGCGACCGGCCGCCGAAGCAGCTGGTCACACTCGAGGACCGGTTGCGGAACCGTTTCGAGTGGGGCCTGATCACCGACGTCCAGCCGCCGGAGCTGGAGACGCGTATCGCGATCCTGCGCAAGAAGGCGGTGCAGGAGCAGCTCAACGCCCCGCCGGAGGTGCTGGAGTTCATCGCCTCGCGGATCTCGCGCAACATCCGGGAGCTCGAGGGCGCCCTGATCCGGGTGACGGCGTTCGCGTCGCTCAACCGGCAGCCCGTGGACCTGGGCCTGACGGAGATCGTCCTGAAGGACCTGATCCCCGGCGGCGACGACTCCACGCCGGAGATCACCTCGACGGCCATCATGAGCGCGACCGCCGACTACTTCGGCCTCACCATCGAGGACCTGTGCGGCAGTTCGCGAGGCCGCCAGCTCGTCACGGCCCGGCAGATCGCCATGTACCTGTGCCGGGAGCTGACGGACCTGTCGCTGCCGAAGATCGGCGCGCTGTTCGGCGGCCGTGACCACACGACGGTCATGCACGCGGACCGCAAGATCCGCAATCTGATGGCCGAGCGACGCTCCATCTACAACCAGGTGACCGAGCTGACCAACCGCATCAAGAACGGCTGACGGCGCGCCGCAGACCGCGACGTCGAACCGCGACGTCGAACCGCGCCGTCAGACCGCGCCGCAGCACGTCCCGACGTCGGCGGAGGGCGTCCCCGGAGGGGTTCCGGGGACGCCCTCCGCCGTTTCCGTGACCACCGCTTCCGCGACACCGATGCCCGGCCGCCGTTACGGCCCCCACCCCGGCCCCCATCACGGCCCTCCTCGCGGCATGGCCCACGGGACGCCGCGAGGGGCCGGCGGGAGCCCGGCGGTGGCCGACGGAGGCCGTCGTGAGGGCTGGCGGGGCCCGTCGCGAGGGTTCCTCGAGGCCCGTCCGGGCCCGATGCAGGCCGGATGCAGGCCGGATGCAGGCCGCGCGGCGGTCGTACAGGGGTCGCTCGCCGATCACCCGGTGTTCGATTAACGGCCCGGGTTACGGCCGCCCTCCACAGATTCGGTGACTTTTTCCCGTCCACACCCTGGGGACTGCGAAGTTGTCCAGACTGTGTCCACAGGCATCCGCGGTGCGGGACGATCTCACCAGGTCAACAGGCTGTGGATTGGTGGACAAAGGTTTTCCACAGCCTGTGGACGAAGAAATGATCCACAGGCTGTGCACGGAGTTGTCCACCGGCAACCCACAGGCTGGAGCCCGTTGTCCCCAGCGATCCCGGGCTTCTCCACATGTCTGTCCACTGTTCGGCAACGTGACGCGCCTCCTCACCGCGTCGAGTGAAAGGCGTCACACGAAGTTGCCGAGGTGGCCTGTGGGAAAGACGACGAAACCTGGGGACGACGCTGGGGACAAGTCGCCCCTGCCTGTGCACGGAGTGTGCAGAACTTTCCGTTCTCCACAGAAGGGCCCGGTTTTCCACCGGCTCCGCCCACAGGGTCGGTGGATAAAATATCGCCTCTGAGCTGGGAAAACGGGGTTATCCACGGTATCCACAGGCCCTACTACTACTGACAACTAGAGAGAGCGAGGAATCCGTTTCGAAGTGGGTCCTGTGCACAACTCGCTGTTCGGCGTCCGGCTGCCCCTCGTCACGACTTGACCTCGAGGGGCACCGACTGTCAGTGCGGTGCGTCAGACTGGTCCCCGATGGTCCTTCCCCTCACCGGGGCCGACCACACCGAGACAGACGACGAAGGCCAGGCAGGGCGAGAAGCGCCGGCAACAGCAGGAGGCGGCAAGAGTGAAGATCCGGGTGGAACGCGACGTACTCGCGGAGGCCGTGGCCTGGGCGGCGCGCAGCCTCCCGGCCCGTCCGCCGGCGCCTGTCCTCGCCGGCCTGCTGCTGAAGGCCGAGGACGGCCAGCTGAGCCTGTCGAGCTTCGACTACGAGGTCTCCGCGCGCGTCTCCGTGGAGACCGAGGTCGAGGAGGAGGGCACCGTCCTCGTCTCGGGCCGCCTGCTCGCGGACATCTGCCGCGCCCTGCCCAACCGCCCGGTGGAGATCTCCACAGACGGTGTACGGGCCACGGTGGTCTGCGGCTCCTCGCGCTTCACCCTCCACACCCTGCCCGTGGAGGAGTACCCCTCACTGCCGCAGATGCCGAACGCGACGGGCACGGTCCCCGGGGACGTCTTCGCCTCCGCTGCCGCCCAGGTGGCCATCGCCGCCGGCCGTGACGACACGCTGCCCGTGCTCACCGGTGTGCGCATCGAGATCGAGGGCGACACCGTCACGCTGGCCTCCACCGACCGCTACCGCTTCGCGGTCCGCGAGTTCCTGTGGAAGCCGGAGAACCCGGAGGCCTCCGCGGTAGCCCTGGTGCCCGCCAAGACGCTCCTGGACACCGCCAAGGCGCTCACGAGCGGCGACAGCGTCACCCTGGCGCTCTCCGGCGGCGGCTCGGGCGAGGGCCTGATCGGCTTCGAAGGCGCGGGCCGGCGTACGACGACCCGTCTCCTGGAGGGCGACCTCCCGAAGTACCGCACGCTGTTCCCGACCGAGTTCAACTCCGTCGCCGTGATCGAGACCGCCCCCTTCGTGGAGGCCGTCAAGCGCGTGGCCCTGGTCGCCGAGCGCAACACCCCGGTGCGGCTCAGCTTCGAGCAGGGGGTGCTCATCCTGGAGGCCGGCTCCAGTGACGACGCACAGGCTGTGGAGAGGGTCGACGCGCAGCTGGAGGGCGACGACATCTCGATCGCCTTCAACCCGACCTTCCTGCTGGACGGCCTGAGCGCCATCGACTCCCCGGTCGCCCAGCTGTCCTTCACGACGTCCACCAAGCCCGCGCTGCTCAGCGGCAAGCCGGCTCTGGACGCGGAGGCGGACGACGCCTACAAGTACCTGATCATGCCGGTGCGGCTCAGCGGCTGACCCGGCCCCGGCGCCGGCGTGGTACCCCGGCGTCGGAGGTCGTCCACAGGCTGTGGCCGAACGGTCCCCGGTCTGTGGACGAAGCCGCAGGTGAGCGGCGGGGTGGGCAGTACGTCTGAGCGCGTATGCCCACAGGTGTGCGTGACGGTCCGGGTCTAGGCTCGGACGTGGGCACGAGGTGCCCCACACGCCACACAGCGACCTAAGGAACAACTGATGGAGCTCGGTCTCGTCGGCCTCGGCAAGATGGGCGGCAACATGCGCGAGCGGATCCGCCGCGCCGGCCACACCGTCGTCGGATACGACCGCAACCCGGACCTCGCCGACGTCCACAGCCTCGAAGATCTGGTGGGCAAGCTCAAGGGCCCGCGCGTGGTCTGGGTGATGGTCCCGGCCGGCGCCGCCACCCAGTCGACCGTCGACGCGCTCGCCGACCTGCTGGAGCCGGGCGACGTCGTCGTCGACGGCGGCAACTCCCGCTGGACGGACGACGAGAAGCACGCCGAGGAGCTGGCCGCCAAGGGCATCGGCTTCGTCGACTGCGGTGTCTCCGGCGGCGTCTGGGGCCTGGAGAACGGCTACGCGTTGATGTACGGCGGCGACGCCGAGAACGTCGCCAAGGTGCAGCCGGTCTTCGACGCGCTCAAGCCCGAGGGCGACTTCGGCGCTGTCCACGCCGGCAGGGTCGGCGCCGGTCACTTCGCCAAGATGGTCCACAACGGCATCGAGTACGCCATGATGCAGGCCTACGCCGAGGGCTGGGAGCTGCTGGAGAAGGTCGACTCGGTCACGGACGTGCGCGAGGTCTTCCGCTCCTGGCAGGAGGGCACGGTCATCCGTTCCTGGCTGCTGGACCTGGCCGTCAACGCACTCGACGAGGACGAGCACCTGGACAGGCTGCGCGGCTTCGCCCAGGACTCCGGCGAGGGCCGGTGGACGGTCGAGGCCGCCATCGACAACGCCGTGCCGCTGCCCGCGATCACGGCCTCGCTGTTCGCGCGGTTCGCCTCCCGCCAGGACGACTCGCCGCAGATGAAGATGATCGCGGCGCTGCGCAACCAGTTCGGCGGCCACGCGGTCGAGAAGAAGTAATCCACAGGGTCGCCCCCGCGATCCACAACCCCTGGGGGAGGTCGGCGAACGACCATGCACGTCACGCATCTGTCGCTGGCCGACTTCCGCTCGTACGCCCGGGTCGAAGTCCCGCTCGACCCGGGCGTCACCGCATTCGTGGGCCCCAACGGGCAGGGCAAGACCAACCTCGTCGAGGCCGTGGGCTATCTCGCCACCCTCGGCAGCCACCGGGTCGCCTCGGACGCGCCCCTGGTACGGCTGGGCGCCGACCGCGCGATCGTGCGGGCGCAGGTCCGACAGGGCGAGCGGCAGCAGCTGATCGAGCTGGAGCTGAACCCGGGCCGCGCCAACCGGGCTCGTATCAACCGGTCTTCGCAGGTCAAACCGCGTGACGTGCTGGGCATCGTGCGGACGGTGCTGTTCGCGCCCGAGGACCTCGCGCTGGTCAAGGGAGATCCGGGTGAGCGGCGCCGGTTCCTCGACGAGCTGATCACCGCGCGCTCCCCGCGGATGGCGGGGGTGCGCTCGGACTACGAACGGGTGCTCAAGCAGCGCAACACGCTGCTCAAGTCGGCGGCGCTGGCCCGGCGGCACGGCGGCCGTTCCATGGATCTGTCCACGCTGGACGTGTGGGACCAGCATCTCGCGCGCGTGGGAGCGGAGTTGCTCGCCCAGCGGCTCGACCTGGTGGCCGCGATCCAGCCGCTCGCCGACAAGGCGTACGAGCAGCTCGCGCCCGGAGGCGGTCCCGTGGCCCTGGAGTACAAGCCGTCCGCGCCGGGCGAGGCCCACACGCGTGAGGACCTCTACGGGCAGCTGACGGCGGCGCTCGCGGAGGCGCGCAAGCAGGAGATCGAGCGGGGCGTGACCCTGGTGGGGCCGCATCGGGACGATCTGACGCTCAAGCTGGGTCAGCTGCCCGCCAAGGGGTACGCCTCGCACGGGGAGTCCTGGTCGTACGCGCTGGCGCTGCGGCTGGCCTCCTACGACCTGCTGCGGGCGGAGGGCAACGAGCCGGTCCTCGTCCTGGACGACGTCTTCGCCGAGCTGGACGCCCGCCGGCGCGAGCGGCTGGCGGAGCTGGTGGCGCCCGGCGAGCAGGTACTGGTGACGGCAGCGGTCGAGGACGACGTGCCGGGCGTGCTCGCGGGCGTGCGGTACGCCGTGTCCGAGGGGGCGGTGGAACGCGTATGAGCGGCGACGAACCCGCTGAGAAGCGGGTGCCGGAGCCGTCCGGCGTCGATCTCGCGCGCGTGGCGCTCAGGGCGGCGCGGGAGCAGGCACGCGCGCGTGGGGACGCGGCGCAGCAGAAGAAGCAGGCCCGGCGCGGGGGCGGCCTGCGCTCCGGCGCGGGCGCGGACGGCCGCGACCCCCTGGCGCTGGGCGCCGCGATCAACCGGCTGCTCACCGAGCGGGGCTGGGAGGCGCCGGCCGCGGTCGGCGGTGTGATGGGCCGGTGGCCGCAGATCGTCGGCGAGGACGTGGCCAATCACTGCGTGCCGGAGAGGTACGACGAGGAGGAGCGGGCGCTGATCGTGCGCTGCGACTCCACGGCGTGGGCGACGAACCTGCGGCTGCTCGCCCCGACGCTCGTGGCGCGGCTCAACGAGGACCTGGGCCATGGGACGGTCCGGGTGATCAAGGTCCTCGGCCCCAGTGGTCCCCAGCGTCGCTACGGCCCCCTGAGGGCCCCTGGAAGCACCGGTCCCGGCGATACCTACGGGTGACGTGCATCACGTCCTCGCGCGGCCGGGCCGTCCCGTCGGGACGGCCCGGCCTTCTTTTCGCGCGCCCGCGTGCGAGTGCGAATCGGGACCTGACTCCCAAGTAGCCAAGGGTTGACACCTGGAAGCGCTGAGTGCCTCCGTGAGCCTCTTGGAGCCCCCTTCCACATATCGGGACCCGGAAGAGACCGGTTGAGGGCGGCACATGCGGACTCAGGTACCGGCAAACCCCCATCAGTGTCAGTGCTACCGGTAGACTGGAGCCAATCCCGCCCCGAACGTGGGGACCGCCCGGGAAAAGCTGAGCAACGCTGATCAAGGCTTACCAACGCAACATGCCGCAGCCGCTCCGGCAACCCGCCGACGAGCCTGGCTGGTGCTGTGCCAGAAAGGGCGCTTCGTGGCCGATTCCGGCAACCCCAACGAGAACATCCCGTCCACCGACGCCGGCGCGAAGAGCGAGGCACCTGCCTCGTCGGGCCACGAGGTCACCGCCTCGTACGACGCCAGCGCCATTACCGTCCTCGAGGGCCTGGACGCCGTCCGCAAGCGACCCGGTATGTACATCGGTTCGACCGGTGAGCGCGGTCTGCACCACCTCGTGTACGAGGTCGTCGACAACTCGGTCGACGAGGCGCT
Organism: Streptomyces rishiriensis; assembly: GCF_003112535.1. GTDB lineage: Bacteria > Actinomycetota > Actinomycetes > Streptomycetales > Streptomycetaceae > Streptomyces > Streptomyces rishiriensis. The sequence goes on from NZ_BEWA01000019.1 coordinate 102,754, forward strand.
GGCCGGGCACGCGGACACCATCGACGTGACGATCCTGGCCGACGGCGGAGTACGGGTCACCGACAACGGCCGCGGCATCCCGGTGGGCATCGTCGCCTCCGAGGGCAAGCCGGCCCTCGAGGTCGTGCTGACCGTGCTGCACGCGGGCGGCAAGTTCGGCGGCGGCGGCTACGCCGTCTCCGGCGGTCTGCACGGCGTCGGCGTCTCCGTCGTCAACGCGCTGTCGAGCAAGGTCGCCGTCGAGGTCAGGACCGAAGGCCACCGCTGGACGCAGGACTACAAGATGGGCGTCCCCACGGCGCCGCTGGCCAAGCACGAGGCCATCGAGGACACCGGCACGTCGGTCACCTTCTGGGCCGACGCCGACATCTTCGAGACGACCGAGTACTCCTTCGAGACGCTGTCGCGGCGCTTCCAGGAGATGGCGTTCCTCAACAAGGGCCTGACGATCAGGCTCACCGACGAGCGCGAGTCGGCGAAGGCCACCGCCGGGGCGGACGAGGCGGGTGCGGACGAGAAGGACGAGGTCAAGACCGTCACGTACCACTACGAGGGCGGCATCGTCGACTTCGTGAAGTACCTCAACTCCCGCAAGGGCGAAGCGGTGCACCCGACGGTCATCGACCTGGAGGCGGAGGACAAGGACAAGAGCCTGTCCCTCGAGGTCGCCATGCAGTGGAACAGCGGTTACAGCGAGGGCGTGTACTCCTTCGCCAACATCATCCACACGCATGAGGGCGGCACGCACGAGGAGGGCTTCCGCGCGGCGCTGACCAACCTGGTCAACAAGTACGCGCGCGACAAGAAGCTGCTGCGCGAGAAGGACGACAACCTCACGGGCGACGACATCCGCGAGGGTCTGACGGCGATCATCTCGGTCAAGCTGAGCGAGCCGCAGTTCGAGGGCCAGACCAAGACCAAGCTGGGCAACACGGAGGCCAAGACCTTCGTCCAGAAGGCCGTCTACGAGCACCTCAACGACTGGCTGGACCGCAACCCGGTCGAGGCCGCGGACATCGTCCGCAAGGGCATCCAGGCGGCCACCGCGCGCGTGGCGGCCCGCAAGGCCCGCGACCTGACGCGCCGCAAGGGGCTGCTGGAGTCGGCGTCGCTGCCGGGCAAGCTCTCCGACTGCCAGTCGAACGACCCCACCAAGTGCGAGATCTTCATCGTCGAGGGCGACTCCGCCGGCGGCTCGGCCAAGTCCGGCCGCAACCCGCAGTACCAGGCGATCCTCCCGATCCGGGGCAAGATCCTCAACGTCGAGAAGGCGCGGATCGACAAGATCCTGCAGAACCAGGAGATCCAGGCGCTGATCTCCGCCTTCGGCACGGGCGTGCACGAGGACTTCGACATCGAGAAGCTGCGCTATCACAAGATCATCCTGATGGCGGATGCCGACGTCGACGGCCAGCACATCAGCACCCTGCTGCTGACCTTCCTCTTCCGCTTCATGCGGCCGCTGGTCGAGGCCGGACACGTGTACCTCTCCCGTCCGCCGCTCTACAAGATCAAGTGGGGCCGGGACGACATCGAGTACGCCTACTCCGACCGCGAGCGCGACGCGCTGATCGAGATGGGCCGCCAGCGCGGCAAGCGGGTGCGCGAGGACTCGATCCAGCGCTTCAAGGGCCTCGGCGAGATGAACGCCGAGGAGCTGCGCATCACCACGATGGACCAGGAGCACCGCGTCCTCGGCCAGGTCACCCTGGACGACGCCGCCCAGGCCGACGACCTGTTCTCCGTCCTCATGGGCGAGGACGTCGAGGCGCGCCGCGCCTTCATCCAGCGCAACGCCAAGGACGTCCGCTTCCTCGACATCTGAGTCGGTCTCAGCTGACCGCACCAGGAAGGATCCTCACCAGCAATGACCGACGAGAACACTCCCGTCACCCCTGAAGAGGGCGGCGACATCGCCATGCGCATCGAGCCCGTCGGGCTCGAGACGGAGATGCAGCGCTCGTACCTCGACTACGCGATGTCCGTCATCGTCTCCCGCGCGCTGCCGGACGTCCGCGACGGCCTCAAGCCCGTCCACCGCCGGGTGCTGTACGCGATGTACGACGGCGGCTACCGGCCCGAGCGCGGCTTCTACAAGTGCGCCCGCGTCGTCGGCGACGTCATGGGCAACTACCACCCGCACGGCGACAGTTCGATCTACGACGCTCTGGTGCGGCTCGCCCAGCCGTGGTCGATGCGCATGCCGCTGGTGGACTCCAACGGCAACTTCGGCTCGCCGGGCAACGACCCGGCGGCGGCCATGCGGTACACCGAGTGCAAGATGGCGCCGCTGTCGATGGAGATGGTTCGCGACATCGACGAGGAGACCGTCGACTTCACGGACAACTACGACGGCCGCTCCAAGGAGCCGACCGTCCTGCCGGCCCGTTTCCCGAACCTGCTGATCAACGGCTCGGCCGGCATCGCGGTCGGCATGGCGACCAACATCCCCTCGCACAACCTGCGCGAGGTCGCGTCCGGCGCCCAGTGGTACCTGGAGAACCCGGAGGCCTCCCACGAGGAGCTCCTGGACGCGCTGATGGAGCGCATCAAGGGCCCCGACTTCCCGACCGGCGCGCTCGTCGTGGGCCGCAAGGGCATCGAGGAGGCGTACCGCACGGGCCGCGGCTCGATCACCATGCGGGCCGTCGTCGCGGTCGAGGAGATCCAGAACCGCCAGTGCCTGGTGGTCACCGAGCTGCCCTACCAGGTCAACCCGGACAACCTCGCCCAGAAGATCGCCGACCTGGTGAAGGATGGCAAGGTCGGCGGCATCGCGGACGTCCGCGACGAGACCTCCTCGCGCACGGGCCAGCGTCTGGTCATCGTCCTCAAGAGGGACGCGGTCGCCAAGGTCGTCCTGAACAACCTGTACAAGCACACGGACCTGCAGACGAACTTCGGCGCCAACATGCTGGCGCTCGTCGACGGCGTTCCGCGCACCCTGTCCCTCGACGCGTTCATCCGCCACTGGGTGACGCACCAGATCGAGGTCATCGTCCGCCGTACGCGCTTCCGGCTGCGCAAGGCCGAGGAGCGGGCGCACATCCTGCGCGGCCTGCTGAAGGCCCTGGACGCCATCGACGAGGTCATCGCGCTGATCCGGCGCAGCGACACCGTCGACATCGCGCGCACGGGCCTGATGCAGCTCCTGGAGATCGACGAGATCCAGGCCAACGCCATCCTCGAGATGCAGCTGCGCCGACTGGCCGCCCTGGAGCGCCAGAAGATCATCCAGGAGCACGACGAGCTCCAGGCGAAGATCACCGAGTACAACGCGATCCTCGCGTCCCCGGTGCGCCAGCGCGGCATCGTGAGCGAGGAACTGGCCGCGATCGTCGAGAAGTACGGCGACGACCGCAAGACGATGCTGGTGCCCTACGACGGTGACATGTCCATCGAGGACCTCATCGCCGAGGAGGACATCGTCGTCACCGTCACGCGCGGGGGCTACGTCAAGCGCACGAAGACGGACGACTACCGCGCCCAGAAGCGCGGCGGCAAGGGCGTGCGCGGCGCGAAGCTGAAGGAAGACGACATCGTCGACCACTTCTTCGTCTCCACCACGCACCACTGGCTGCTCTTCTTCACCAACAAGGGACGCGTCTACCGGGCCAAGGCGTACGAGCTGCCCGACGCCGGGCGGGACGCGCGCGGCCAGCACGTCGCGAACCTGCTGGCCTTCCAGCCGGACGAGGCGATCGCCGAGATCCTGGCGATCCGCACCTACGAGGTGGCGCCGTACCTGGTCCTGGCCACCAAGGGCGGACTGGTCAAGAAGACGCCTCTGAAGGATTACGATTCGCCGCGTTCCGGTGGCGTCATCGCGATCAACCTCCGTGAGACGGAGGACGGTTCCGACGACGAACTGATCGGAGCCGAACTCGTGTCGGCCGACGACGATCTGCTTCTGATCAGCAAGAAGGCACAGTCGATCAGGTTCACGGCCACGGACGAAAGCCTGCGGCCCATGGGCCGCGCGACCTCGGGCGTCAAGGGCATGAGCTTCCGCGAGGGAGACCAGCTGCTCTCGATGAATGTTGTTCGACCCGGTACGTTCGTGTTCACTGCCACAGACGGCGGGTACGCGAAGCGCACCGCCGTCGACGAGTACCGCGTCCAGGGTCGCGGCGGCCTCGGCATCAAGGCCGCCAAGATCGTCGAGGACCGTGGTTCTCTCGTCGGCGCGCTGGTGGTCGAGGAGACCGACGAGATCCTCGCCATCACGCTGGGCGGCGGTGTGATTCGTACGCGAGTCAACGAGATCAGGGAGACGGGCCGTGACACCATGGGCGTCCAACTGATCAACCTGGGCAAGCGCGATGCCGTCGTCGGTATCGCACGTAACGCCGAGGCGGGGCGCGAGGCGGAGGAGGTCGACGGCGACATCGCCGTCGACGAGACCGCCGACGGAGCCACGACCGCCGGCACGGACGAGGGTGAGGCGCCCTCGCCCGAGTAGCACGAGGAGTGAGTCATCGTGAGCGGAGCCACGGGCGCCGGTACGTCTGCCGGTACGGACAAGAGCGGCGGCGGCCGTGGCTCCGCCTCGCCCGAGGGGGACGCGCGTACGACCGACGCGCGGGGCACGGGGGGCGCCGAGGGTCGTGCGGCGGACACCCACACGACCCAGCTGAAGGCCATCAAGGCGCCCGTGGCCGGCTCGCCCTCCTCCCCCTCGCCCTCGACCGACACACAAGGCTCGAAGGGATCCCAGGGGGGAACCGTGACGGACACCCGAGGCTCACAGGCCAAGCAGCCCGAGGCGTCGCCGCTCCCCGGTGAGCGGCAGCCGCAGCAGCCCACCGGGCCCTACCACCCGCCGCAGGCCTACCCGCCGCAGGCGGCCCCGGCCACGGCCGGCGCGGTACGCAGGCCCCGGACCGGCGCCCGCACCGCGCCCCGCGTCCGCAAGGCGCGGCTGCGCGTGGCCAAGGCCGACCCGTGGTCGGTGATGAAGGTCAGCTTCCTGCTCTCCATCGCCCTGGGCATCTGCACGATCGTCGCGGCCGCCGTGCTGTGGATGGTCATGGACGCGATGGGCGTCTTCTCGACGGTCGGCGGCACGATCTCGGAGGCGACCGGCTCCAACGAGTCGAACGGCTTCGACCTCCAGTCGTTCCTGTCGCTCCCCCACGTCCTGATGTTCACGGCGATCATCGCGGTCATCGACGTCGTCCTCGCGACGGCCCTGGCGACCCTCGGCGCGTTCATCTACAACCTCTCCGCGGGCTTCGTCGGAGGCGTCGAGTTGACGCTGGCCGAGGACGAGTGACCTGAGCGTCCCAACGGCTGCGCACCCCCGCCGAGAGCCCCGCGACTATCGATTTTGGGACTGCCCAGGTCGTGCGCTAATCTTCAGGAGTCAGCGCGCGGGACACACACCGCAGAGCGCGGCGGGGCTATAGCTCAGTTGGTTAGAGCGCATCCCTGATAAGGATGAGGCCACAGGTTCAAATCCTGTTAGCCCCACATGCGAGAAGACCCCCGGTCCAGTGGACCGGGGGTCTTTTGTCAGCCATGTCTGTACACCAGCGGCTGACACCAGCGGCTGACACCAACGGCCGCGAACACGGTCGGGTTCCGGCGTGCTTCAGCGGCCGGCGTGTAGCCCCACATGCGAGAAGACCCCTGGACCATCATCGGTCCGGGGGGTTTTGTGTGAGTGGGCAGCGTGGGGGGACGTGGCGAAGGCCCGGGGGCTCCTGGGGGGAGCTGCCGGGCCTGTCCATGCGGGCTGTACGCAAGTTCGCCGTTACGTCTACGTCGGGGTCGGGAAGGCGCAGGGGGCTCAGCGCTGGAGGGGGACGGCCGGCTCGGCGAGTTCGGCCGGCTCACAGGAGGACGCGCTCTGCGCGGCCTGGTCCGTGTCGGGGAGGCCGCGGTGGCGGCAGCTGGGGGACTTCCCGTGGGCCTCGGCCCGGATGCGCTGCTTCATCGTGGGCGGAAGGGAGCGGGCCTGGGACCAGAGCCAGGGCGACGAGGCCGTCGGCCAGTCCGGCGTGTGCGCGGTGGTCGCGCTCTCACCGGTGTGCGCCGGTTCGGTGCGCGCCGGCTCGGTCTGCGCCGTCGCCGAGGCGGCGGTCGTCGTGATCAGTCCGAGCGCCGTGCACAGCGCCAGAACGGCGGTGACGATGGCGGTCCACAGCTTCATGACCCGGTTCTCGGTCATGGCCCCTCACTTTCGGGTTGGGCGATTTGCGTACTTTCCTCATGATGTGTATGGACGCCGCGAAGTGGTGGACCGACGCTCGTGGCGTGGCGTTGTTCCGATGAACACCACCCGTATGGCCGCAAAGGCGTGGAAAACGGGAGGAGAAGTAACTTTCATGGCGGTGTCGGGCGAAAATCACCCTCTGTGGAGGTGTGATCACCCTCCGATCGGAGCGGCGCCGTCCGCCCCTACTGCGCTGCCGAAGGCGGGAGTTGGGGGCGGGACGCAGGTCACCGATCGGTATCGGTCGGTGTGTATAGTCGGGCGCCAGAGGTCCCCAACGTCAAGGAAAGACGAGGTCGCGCGGTGAAGAAGCTTCTCCTGGTCGCACTGGCCGCTATCGGCGGGCTCCTCGTGTACCGCCAGATCCAGGCGGATCGCGCCGAGCAGGATCTGTGGACGGAGGCGACTGACTCCGTGCCTACGGGTTCGTGAGTATCGATACCGAAGACTGAGCAGACCCCGGCCGCCGTAGCGGTCGGGGTTTTGTGTTCTGTGTTGCGCGAGCGCCCGAGCCGAGTTAACGCGGGCTTTTCGGACGGCCGTACGCAATGCACGGGTGCCGCGGGCGCGGGCGGGGCAGGATGGCCCACGTTCGGTCGAAGGCGAGGGGGCGGGGTCGATGGGCCGGCGTGCGGGGCGGCGTGGCGGGCGTGGCGTCGGCGGGTGGCGCGCCGTCGTACGGATCACGGCCGTGGGCGCGGCGCTCTGCGCGTCGTCGGCGACGCTGCCCGGACCGGACGCCGTGGCAGCGCCGGACGTCACGTCCTACGCCTTCTCCGACGACGTCCGCACCGTCCAGCCGGCCACGGGCACCACCCGGGCCGCAGCGCTGACGCCCGGCGCCACCTACCGGAGCTCCCTCTCCCTCCCCTCCCCGACCGGAAGCGAGGGCCAGGCCCCGGACGGGAGCCAGGGGCAGCAACAAGGACAAGGACAAGGGCAAGGGCAAGGGCAAGAGGGAAAGACGGGGGGAGAGGTCGCGAGGGCCTACTTCCGGCTCGAACTCGACGACGTCTCGAACGTCTACGTCGCCGTGACGGCCATCCCACGCGCGGGATCGAAGCTCGCCGTCGGCGACGGGATCACCGTTTCCGTGCAGGACGCCGACAGCACCCCCTGCTCCCGCGACACGGCGATCATCGGGGCGTCCAAGAGCCCGCAGCCGATCACGGCGTGGGGAGCCCGCGAGCTACTCCCGGGCAGAGGGACGTGCCAGGGGGCCGGGACGTACTACGTCATCGTCGAACGCACCAGAACCAGAGCCGGAACGAGCGCCGGAACCGAAGCCGGAACGAGCGCCGGAACCGAAGCCGGAACGAGCGCCGGAACCGGTGCCGGAACTGGTACTGGTGCCGGTACCGGTGTCGGTGAGGAGCCGTGGGAGCTGGAGATCGCGCCCGTCTCCGAGCCGGCGCTCAAGCGGGCGGTGGCCACGAGAGTGCCCGAGGAGTGGGACTCCGCCACCCCCACACCGCCCACCGGCGCACCGGCGGCCGTCCGGGGCGGGGCCGGCTTCGCCAAGGCGACGGCCGTCGAACAGGGTGTCTGGCGCGACGAGATCGCCCCCGGGCAGACCCTCTTCTACAAGGTCCCCCTCGACTGGGGTCGTCAGGTGTCCGCCTCCGTCGGCCTGGGCAGCGCGGACAAGGACTCCGGGTACGTGGTCGACGCCCTGGACATGACGCTCTACAACCCGGTGCGAGCCGAGGTCAAGGACGCGAGCGTCGGTTACGGCGGCCGTCAGAAGTCGGCGGCGCTGACGCCCGTACCGCCGGTCAGGTACGTCAACCGGTACGCCTCCGCGAGCACGACGAAGGCCCTGCGGTTCGCCGGCTCCTACTACCTCGTGGTGCACCTCGCCGCACAGGTCGGCGAACGCTTCGGAGCGGGCCCCTACGGGCTGACCCTGCGCGTTCGGGTCGACGGGAGCACACAGGCCGCCCCGGACTACGCGGGACGATCGGCGCCACGCGGGTTCTTCGACGTCGGCCCGCGCGATCCCGAGCTCTCGGCCGGGCCGGGACTGACGAGCGGTGACGCCGCCGGAGGCGGTGGAGCGTCGGACGGCGACCCCGCGATGAAGGCGGTCGCCGTGGGCGGCCTCGGCGCCGGAAGCGTGCTGCTGGCGGTGCTCGGAGCCTGGACGCTGACCGCTCGGCGCAGGGCCGCGGCTCAGATGCGCGCCAACGCCCAGAACCCCACGGCGTAGCAGGCCAGCGCGAGGAGCAGCATCGGCACCGCGACCTTCGCGGGCGGGCCGGGACGCCCACGGCGCACGGCCCGGTGTCCTCGTCGACGTCCGTGCTGCGAGACCTGGGAGACCTGCGGGGCTTGCGGGGCTTCTTGAGGTACCTGGGAAGGCTGGTAGGGCTGGAGGTTTCCCGGGTCCTGCGCGGTGTACGAGGCGGTGGAGGAATCCGGGTGGTGGCCGCCGCGGGAGGGCGGTGCGAACGTCGGCTCCGGCGCGTAGGAGGGGGCGGGGGAGCCGGGAGGGGCGTGGTGCGGCGGGGCCGGCAGGGGCGCGGACGGCGGCGCGTACGCGGGCGGACGGGGCGCGGGGGACAGCATCGGCGTGGGCGGGGGCGTGTGTGTGGGCGGGTGCGAGGGCGTCGGCGTGGGGGAGGAGGTCCCCGTCGGCTGCGGTGGCGGCAGATGGAAGCTTCCGGTGTCCGACATGGAGGGATGCCCCGCCCGCCGTGGGTCGATCGGCACGGAATCGGTGCCGGGCCACGCCGAACCGGAACCCGTGCTGTCGACACCACCGCTCCCGTTCATGGGAGCGGCCCCGGCCCTGGCACCGAACCCGGCACCGAACCCGGTGCCGGCACCGGTGCCGGACGGAGCGCCGGCACCGGGCCACGCAGTACCGGAGGGAAGGGATCCGCTGCCCGCAGGGGCTGACCCGGGGGCGATCGTTTCCGACCGCGAGGGCAGAGATCCGGCGTCCGGACGGGCCGTGCCAGGAGCGGCGCCGACAGCTGCACCGGGTCGAGTGGGCGGGGAGGCGGCGTCCCGCGAGGAGGCCGAGGGGCCTTCCGGACCGAACCCCGGCGGGAGAGGCCCCAGTTGGTCGAAGATCTCGATCATCTCGTCGTCCGGGCCCGGCTCGGGCAGCAGCTCGACGGCGGCGGCGAGCGCCTTGCGCGCCCCCGTGGCCGAGCGGAAACGTGCCTGCGGGTCCGGTTGCAGCAGCGTGGCCACGACCTGCCAGAGCGGCTCCGGAACGGTCTTGGGAGCGCTCGGCGTCCCGTGTTCCGCGAAGTACTGCACGAGCGCCTTGGCGTCGGGCTTGGCGCCCTCCAGCAGATACAGCGCCACCAGGCCGACGGCGAACAGGTCGGCGGGGAAGTCCGGATCGGCGCCCAGCATCTGCTCCGGCGCGAGGTAACCGGGCGTCCCCACCACGAGATTGGTGTCCGTCAGGCGGGGCTCGCCCAACCGCATCGCGATGCCGAAGTCGGAGAGCCGCAGCCGCGGCCGGCCCGTACCGGTGGCCTCCAGCAGGATGTTGGCCGGTTTGATGTCACGGTGCACGACGCCTTCCGCGTGGACCGCCGTCAGCCCGGCCAGCAACTGATCGAGCAGGGTGCACACGAACACCGGCGGCAGCGGCCCGTAGTCGTTCACGAGGTGGACCAGCGAGCCCCCCGCGACCAGGTCCATCGTGAACAGGACCTTGTCGTCGTCGGCGGCCCAGCTGGCGGGAGCGAGCACATGGGGATGGTCGATCCGCAGCGCCTGCTCGCGCACGAAGCGCAGCAGCGCGTGCGCGTCGCTCTGCTGAAGCACCTTGGCGGCCACGTAGCGGCGCCGGCGGTGGTCCCAGGCGCGCCAGACCGCGCCCACCCCTCCCCGGCCGATCGGGTCGGCCAGTTCGTACCGTGCGGCGAAGACCTCACCCATGGCAGTGCGTCGCTCCTCCCCCTCGGTCCCCCTGATCCCGCTGGTCCCTCTGATCCCGCTGGTCCCTCTGATCCCGCTGGTCCCTCTGATCCCGCTGGTCCCTCTGATCCCGTTTCTCTCTGGTCCCGCGTCTCCCCCGGTCACGTTGGCCCCCGGTCCCTTACGAGGGGCTCCTCTTCTGCCACTTCCCCCGTGCGGAGCGATACGACCCCCCGTGGCGAGCTGCACGACCCCCCGTGCGCGCCGCCGTGCCACGTCGTACCGTCCTTCGACCGCAGTCCCCCGACCGCTCGCCGACCACCCGGCTGCCGAACCCCCTTCGGCGACCGGGCCGAGGGATCAGTTCTGGTGGGACTGGTAGTGCGCGACCGCGTCGGAGGTCCGGCCCGCGCCGTACACCCGGAGGAACTCTGCCAGTTCCGGGTGGCTCGGGGCGAGGGTGTCCGCGGCCTCGATGATGTCGCCCGCGGCGGCCACAGAGCGCAGCAGGGACTGGATCTCGCGGACCACCCGCTTGACTGTGGGCGCCCCCGAACTGTTCGTCGTGTGTGTGGTGTTGCTGAGCACCGAACCCCCCTGGGAGCGCTTGATCTCGTCCATGCGCTCGGTCGCCTCGGCGGCGCTGACGCTGCCGTCCGCGACCTGCGCCGCCAACTCCTGCAGCAGCTGCACCCGCTGCACCACCGCCGGGTTTCCGATCTTCGCCCGCTGACCGCTCATCAGCTGCGACAGCATCGGCGCCGAAAGTCCCAGCACCCCCGCGAGACGAGCCTGGTTGAGACCAAGATCGTCGATGAGCTTACGGAAGAGCGCCCCCAGCGGCTCCCCGTACCAGTTCCGCTGCAGTTCCCGCGCTCTCGCGGTCGCTTCCTGCTGTGCGGCGTCCATTGCGTCTCCCCATCGCTTCCCCAGAAACGCGGTTCGCTGTAGCGAACCGCGTTTCTGCATCTTACGGAGAGTGGTCATCCGCGGGGACCCCCCTTCTTTTTGCGAGATACCCCGGGTGACCCGGTACTCTTGTCTGCGGCGCCCGCCGGTACGAACTCTGCACCGGACGGACGTCTGTCGAGGGGCCTTAGCTCAGTTGGTAGAGCGCTGTCTTTGCATGGCAGATGTCAGGGGTTCGACTCCCCTAGGCTCCACACGAAGAAGACCCCTCCTACCTGCGTAGACGCAGATGGGAGGGGTCTTCGGCGTGACAGGGGCGGTGTGCGGGAGCCGCTGCGCCGTCCGCGCCGCGGTCGTGCCCGGCGGCGGCCGCTCAGGGGCGGTCGTCGCGATGCGCGGCCTCCTCCTCGGCCTGCTTGGCCTGCACCTCGGGGTCCAGGGCGGAGGGGTCCTCGCTGCCGTCCACGGCGGTCAGACCGCCCGAGGCGGGAACCTCCGTGGCCGCGGGCGGCTCGACGAGCCAGTCCGGGTTCGCCTGCTTGTCCCACCACTTCCAGGCCGCGAAGGCGCCGCCGCCGACCACACCGATCACGGCGAGGACCTTGGCGAGCTTGCCCGCCTTGGCGCGACGCCGGTGCTTGCGCACCAGCTTCTCGATCTCCTTGGGCGTCACCTGACCGCGCAGAGCGGCCAGCGCGGCGACGCCACGAGCGGCGGCCTCTTCCTTCACGGGTCCGGCCGCGGCGACCGCCTGCTCGATCCGCGGTCGGGAGTAGTCGGCCGCCTGCCGTGCGGCCAGGCGGGTACGGGCGGCCGCTTCCTGTGCGGCCAGGTCGACCTTCGGCGGGACATGCGTCTTCGCTTGCTCCAGGCGCGGGGCGACGTGGGCGTCATACTGCACGCGGGCCTGTTCGGCGGCCTGCGACACCTTGGGCGCGAGCCGTACGCGGGCCTCATGCGCGTAAAGCGCGGCCCGCTCCTTGGCCGTGTCGGCGTAAGGCGCCACCACTTCCGCGGCGTGCAGCACGCTGTCCTTCGCCGAGCCGGTCGCGGCGCGCACGCTGTCGATGCGGGTCACGTGTTCCTCCTCCTCGGTGGCGTACGGTATTTCGACTTTCCACCCTTTTACGGATCATGCCTGCCGAGGGCCTTCTCGGCATGTGTGGACACGCATCCGGGTGCCGATCCCGGGCGGATCATGGGCAGATAACGGGATACGGCGGATGTATTCGGTTCGGATGCGGGCAATGGCAGCAGAGAGCCGACAGAACGACAAAGCCGACGATGCCACGGATCGGCCCCGACCGCTCCCGTCCTGGGCGACTCGGACGCAATTCCGTACCCGATCCGTCGGTTCCCGTCCCGGAACGAGTCGTCCGGCCTCGCCCGCCCCGCGCCGTGCGAGGATCGGGGCGTCACAGGAACAACGGAAGGCAGATCGTGGCCGAGCAGCTGTACGCCACCCTGAAGACCAACCACGGCGACATCGAGATCCGGCTCTTCCCGGACCACACCCCGAAGACGGTCAAGAACTTCGTCGAACTCGCCACCGGCGAGCGGGCATGGGTCAACCCCGAGACGGGTGCGAAGTCCACGGACAAGCTGTACGACGGCACGGTCTTCCACCGGGTGATCAGCGGATTCATGATCCAGGGCGGTGACCCGCTCGGCAACGGCACCGGCGGTCCCGGCTACCAGTTCGAGGACGAGTTCCACCCGGACCTGCGCTTCGACCGGCCCTACCTGCTGGCCATGGCCAACGCCGGCCCGGCCACCAACGGCTCGCAGTTCTTCATCACCGTCTCGCCCACGGCCTGGCTGACCCGCAAGCACACCATCTTCGGCGAGGTCACCGACGCGGCGAGCCAGAAGGTCGTGGACACGATCGCCGCCACCCAGACCAACCCGCGCACCGACCGCCCCCTGAAGGACGTCGTCATCGAGTCGGTCGTCGTCGAGACCCGCCAGGTCTGAGCCGGGCCCAGGGCCGAGCGCCGTCCTGGGCGGGATCCTGGGCGGGACGTGCCCGCCCGGCCCCCGGGGAACCATGCGCCCTGTTCATCCGTAAGGATGGGCAGGGCGGTTCCTTTCCGACCACGCCGCCTCGCACGACTCATTTGGGGGAGCCCCATGGACCAGGCGCCTGGCAGCCGGCAGGACGACGCCCACAACGGCCTGCCCGTCTGCTACCGGCACCCCGACCGGGAGACCGGCGTCCGCTGCACCCGCTGCGAGCGCCCGATCTGTCCCGAGTGCATGGTCAGCGCCTCCGTAGGCTTCCAGTGCCCGAACTGCGTCCGCGAGGGCTCCGGCACGGGCCACGCGCCCGACGCCGCACAGCCCCGCACCGTCGCGGGGGGCGCCATCGCCGCCGATCCCCATCTGGTCACCAAGATCCTCGTCGGTCTCAACCTCGCGCTGTTCCTGGTCCAGCAGGCCGTCGGCGAGAGCTTCACCGAGCGCTTCGAGCTGATCGGCCGCGCGATCATGCCGGCCCTCGGCTACGGCGCGTTGCAGGGCGTCGCCGAGGGGCAGTGGTACCGGCTGCTGACCTCGATGTTCCTGCACCTGAGCTATATCCACATCCTGTCCAACATGCTCAGCCTGTGGTGGATCGGCGGTCCGCTCGAACGGGCCCTCGGCCGGGCCCGCTACCTCGCTGTGTACCTCGTGTCCGGCCTGGCCGGCGGCGCGCTGACGTATCTGATCGCCGCGCCCAACGAGGCCTCGCTCGGCGCCTCCGGCGCCATCTTCGGCCTGTTCGGGGCGCTCGTCGTGCTCGTGCGCCGGCAGCGCCTCGACATGCGGCCGGTCATCGCGCTGCTGGTGATCAACCTGGTCATCACGTTCGGCTGGTCCGGAATCGCCTGGCAGGCGCACATCGGCGGCCTGGTCGCCGGTCTGGTCGTCGGCGCCGCCATGGTCTACGCCCCGCGCGAGCGCCGTGCCCTGATCCAGTACGGGGCGTGTGCGCTGATGCTGGCGGTCGTCCTCGTCGTGACGCTCCTGAGGACTGCTCAGCTCACCTGAGCGCTTCGTTGTCCACAGTCTGTTCCGAATCTTGTGCACAACGTGCGGGAACAACTGTGCCCCCTGGCATGGACCCGTGTTCGTGCAGGTCAAGCAGGGGGCGAACAGCCATTCGAGTGAGGGTGGCGGCCGGTACTTCCGTCACACCGGCGTCAACCTCCGATGGGTTATCCACAGATCGTCTTTCTTTTCCCCATGTGGAAAACCTCTGTGGATAACTCAGTGGATAGCCCTGGGCAGAGCTGGTCGCACTACTTCCACTGGGTGGAGACGCCGAAGCCGGCGGCGATGAACCCGAAGCCCACGACGATGTTCCAGTTGTCCAGCTGGTCGATGGGCAGCGAGCCGTCGGTGACGTAGAAGACCACGATCCAGGCCAGTCCGATGAGGAACATGGCCAGCATCACGGGCGCGACCCAGGCGCGGCTGTTCAGCTTGATCGCGGTCGCCTGCTTCGCCGGCGGCGGCGTGTAGTCGGCCTTCTTGCGGATACGTGACTTCGGCACGAGGGTCTCTCCTGTCGATGCGCTGCGTGGCCGCGCAGATGCTGGGTCGGGCTCGGGGGCTGCGTACTAGGGGACTGAGGGGCTCCCCCGGGCGTCCGTTAGCGTAGTGCTTCTACGGCGCTGAAGGAGATAAGGGTACGTTGAGCAATTCTGCCGACTCCCCCCGGACGGGATCAACGGGTTCCACCCCGGATCCCGCTCCCGTTACCGCTCCCGTTCCCTCCCCCGCCCCCTCGGCCGGCCGCCGGGGTGGTTTCCGGCCCGTGCGCCTGCTCACCATGGGCGTCTTCGCCCTCGCCGGACTGCTGTTCTTCACCAGCTTCACCACCGCCAAGGGCACCAACATCCGCACGGACGCCTCCCTGCTGAAACTGTCCGACCTCATCCAGGACCGCAGCCAGAAGAACGGTGAGCTGGACGCGACGAACGGCGCCCTGCGCGACGACGTGGAGACGCTCGCCGAAGCCGACGACGGCAGCACGAAGGCCCAGGACGACAAGCTCGCCGGCCTGGAGAAGAGCGCGGGCACCCAGAAGGTCAAGGGCAAGGCGATCACCGTCACGCTCAACGACGCCCCACCGAACGCCACGGCCAAGCTGCCCGGCTATCCGGAGCCGCAGCCCGACTACCTGGTCATCCACCAGCAGGATCTGCAGGCCGTGGTGAACGCGCTGTGGCTGGGCGGCGCCCAGGGCATCAAGGTCATGGACCAGCGGCTGATCTCCACCAGCGCGGTGCGCTGCGTCGGCAACACCCTGATTCTGCAGGGGCGCGTCTACTCGCCGCCGTACAAGATCCAGGCGGTCGGCGATCCGCAGAAGCTGCAGCAGGCGCTCGCGGACGCCCCGTCGATCCAGAACTACATGGTCTACGTGAACGTGTACGGCCTCGGCTGGAAAGTCACCGAGGACGGGACGGTGACTCTGCCGGGCTACTCGGGCACAGTGGATCTGCACTACGCCAAGCCTGTGGAGTAGTCGAGCGGCGGCCGCCGGGGGGCGCCTGTGTCGGTGCGGGTGATCGTCAGGACGTTCAGCGAGCTGTGCATCACCGTCGGGGCCGTCATCGTCCTGTTCGTCGTCTACGTGCTGTTCTGGACCGGCGTGCGGGCCGACCGGGCCATGGACGACCAGATCGCCGCCCTGCACGACCAGTGGGCCCGGCAGACTCCGCGAGCCGCCCCGAGCACGAGCGCCGGCGCCGGGGCGGCGGCTGCTGCGACGCCGTACCGCGACGGCAGGCCCTTCGCGGTGATGTACATCCCGCGTCTTGGTTTCACGTGGAACAAGCCGGTGCTGGAGGACACGGCGACCGGCACCCTGGAGAAGGGGCTGGGGCACTACAAGGGGACCGCCCGGCTCGGGCAGACGGGTAACTTCTCCGTCGCGGGCCACCGGCGGACCTATGGCGATCCTTTCAAGGACTTCCCCGAGCTCAGGCGGGGTGACGCGGTGGTGCTGACGGACGGGACCACGTGGTTCACGTATCGGATCGACGAAGGCCCTTACAAAACCGTGCCCTCGGACGTCGAGGTGATCGACCCTGTGCCACGTAAGTCGGGGTATACGCGTCCGGGCCGGTACCTGACGCTGACCACGTGCGATCCGGAATGGGGGCACAGTCACCGGCTGATCGTCTGGGCGCATCTGGACTCCACACAGCCTGTGGAGGCAGGCGAACCGAGGGCTCTGCGCCGTTAGTCTGGTGGCGTACGGCGTGAGTCAGGTGCCGTGGTGCGACGGAAGGGACGGCATGTACGGCTGGATCTGGCGGCATCTGCCGGGAAACGCGTGGGTGAAGGCGCTGATCTCGATCATGCTGGTCGTGGCCGTGGTGTACACGCTCTTCCAGTACGTCTTCCCGTGGGCCGAACCGCTGCTTCCCTTCAACGATGTGACGGTGGACAACCAGTGAGCGCGCGCATTCTCGTCGTCGACAACTACGACAGCTTCGTCTTCAATCTGGTCCAGTACCTGTACCAGCTGGGCGCCGAGTGCGAGGTCCTGCGCAACGACGAGGTCTCCACCTCCCACGCCCAGGACGGGTTCGACGGTGTTCTGCTCTCGCCCGGCCCGGGCACGCCCGAGGAGGCCGGCGTCTGCGTCGAGATGGTCCGTCACTGTGCGGCCACCGGGGTGCCCGTGTTCGGCGTCTGCCTGGGCATGCAGTCGATGCAGGTGGCGTACGGCGGAGTCGTGGACCGGGCGCCGGAGCTGCTGCACGGCAAGACCTCGCCGGTGGAGCACGAGGGCAAGGGTGTCTTCGCCGGTCTGCCCAGCCCGTTCACCGCGACCCGCTACCACTCGCTGGCCGCCGAGCCGCGGACGGTGCCGGCCGAGCTCGAGGTGACCGCCCGTACGCACGACGGGATCATCATGGGCCTGCGTCACCGTGAACTGCCCGTCGAGGGCGTCCAGTTCCACCCGGAGTCGGTGCTGACCGAGCACGGGCACCGGATGCTGGCCAACTGGCTGGCGGAGTGCGGCGACCAGGGCGCGGTGGCGAGGTCGGCGGGGCTCGCCCCGGTGGTGGGCAGGGCCACGGCGTGACCGCGCTGCGGCCCGAGCGTGAGGACTCGTACGGTGCCGCGCCGTACGAGTCCTTCGGCGGTGACCACTACGCGGGAGCCGGCGCCCGAGCCGCGGGCGGAGTCGGGCCCGGGCCCGGTCCGGGCTTCGGTCCGGGAGCCGACCCCTACGCGGGGGAGCCGTACCGGCCGCCGGCGGACGACGAGACGGTGGCGCTGCGGATACCGCCGGCGTCGGCGTTCGGCAGTGGCCCCATATCCGCCTCTGGCGCCCCGGTGGCCTCTGTGGCCCCTGGAACCCCGGCGGGCGGACGTGCGGCCCGCAGAAAGGCCGCCAAGGGCCGTCATGGGCGTCATGGCGGGCAGAGCGGGCCTGGCGGGCAGGGCGAGGTCGCCGAGGCGTACGACGGGCCCGACGTGCCGTCCCAGGACGAGCGGCCGCTGTCCCGCGTGGAGGCCCGGCGCCGGCAGAAGGCCCGCAAGCCGAGCGCGGCGGTCGTCGCCAGCCGTGCGGTCGGCGAGGTGTTCATCACCACGGGTGTGCTGATGCTGCTGTTCGTCACCTACCAGCTGTGGTGGACGAACGTGCGGGCCCACGCGCAGGCGGACAGGGAGGCCAGCAGCCTCCAGGACGACTGGGCCAGCGGCAAGGGCGCGCCGGGGGTGTTCTCGCCGGGGCAGGGCTTCGCCATCCTGCACATTCCCAAGCTGGACGTGGTGGTGCCGATCGCCGAGGGCGTGAGCAACAAGAAGGTGCTCGACAAGGGGATGGTGGGGCATTACGGCGAGGGCCCGCTGACGACGGCGATGCCCGAGGCGAAGACCGGCAACTTCGGGCTCGCGGGTCATCGCAACACGCACGGCGAGCCGTTCCGTTACATCAACCGGCTGCAGGCGGGCGACGACATCGTCGTCGAGACCCAGGACGAGTACTTCGTCTACAAGATGGCGTCCTCGCTGCCGGTGACCGCGCCGAGCAACACCAGCGTGCTCGATCCGGTACCGCCGGGCTCGGGGTTCACCGGTCCGGGCCGGTACATCACGCTCACCACCTGCACCCCGGAGTTCACCAGCAAGTACCGCCTGATCGTCTGGGGCAAGATGGTCGAGGAACGGCCGCGCAGCAAGGGCAAGCCGGACGCGCTCGTCGAGTAGGCGCGCGGACCGGGTGGCATGCCTCGGGTAGGCATGCAGTCGAGTAGGGGCAGATTGAACGTGGCAGCGACCACCGGCGACACCGATCACGAAGAGCACGCGCGCGTGGACGCGCCCCCGCCCGGGCCGCGGCGCCGAGGGGGTGGCCGGATCGCCTTCGCGGTCAGCGTCTTCGGTGAACTCCTCATCACGGCCGGCCTGGTGCTGGGCCTGTTCGTCGTGTACTCCCTGTGGTGGACGAACGTCGTCGCCGACCGGCATGCGCATCAGCAGGGTGACAAGGTGCGCGACGACTGGGCCCGGCAGGGCAGCGGCCCCGGCGGCCCCGGCGCGCTGGACACCAAGGAGGGCATCGGCTTCCTGCACGTGCCGGCGATGAAGAACGGCGAGGTGCTGGTCGAGGAGGGCACCTCGTCGAAGATCCTCAACGAGGGCGTCGCCGGCTACTACACCGATCCCGTCAAGGCCGTGCTGCCGACGACGGGCAAGGAGGGCAACTTCGCGCTGGCCGCGCACCGCGACGGCCACGGCGCGAAGTTCCACAACATCGACAAGCTGGAGAAGGGCGACCCGATCGTCTTCGAGACGAAGGACGACTGGTACGTCTACAAGGTGTACGCGATCCTGCCCGAGACGTCGAAGTACGACGTCGAGGTCCTCGGCCGGGTGCCGAAGGAGTCCGGCAAGAAGAAGGCCGGCCACTACATCACGCTGACGACCTGCACGCCGGTGTTCACGAGCCGCTACCGGTACGTGGTGTGGGGCGAGCTGGTCCGGGTGGAGAAGGTCGACGCGGACCGCACTCCGCCGAAGGAGCTGGGCTGACCGTGACGGGCCCCTTTCGCAGGGGCGCCTGTCGCCTGGGATGACGAAGGCCCGAAGCCGCGGGTTCGCTCTGCGGCTTCGGGCCTTCTGCTGGGCGTGGTGGTCACTCGAGGACCGGCAGGGCCGCCCCGGCGCTCCACTGCTCCAGCAGTCCGCGGTGGACGGCGGTGATGCCGGTCTCGGCGGCGATGTTGAGGGCATCGCGGGTGAAGCGACGGTCCTGCCGAGGACGTGGTTGATGCGCTGGTCGATGCGGTCGTCCAGGGAGAGGGGGGCCGGGAGGGGGTCGTGCACGGGCTGCGTCCGCGCCCGGTACTCCATGTCGAGAAGGTACGTGCGCACCTGACGGGCGACTTCGCTGTCGCGGAGGAGCATCGCGACGTCGAGGACCGCGCGGCGGGAGTAGAGGGTGAGGCTGGACCGGGGCTGTGGATACCCTCCCGGATAGCGTGAGAGGACGTCACGCTTGAATTCCGCGAGGTCAGGGCCCTGGAGGGTGAGCATTCCGTTGCCGGAGAGCTCTCCGTGGTGGCGTGCTGAGCTGGCGGACGGCCTCGGCGGTGACGCCGAAGTACGCCGCCACCATCGCCGTGGTCACGTGCATGCCGTCCGGGAGCAGCGACAGGGCCTTCACCCTGTCGAGGACGTCGGTGCGTTCGAGCACGCCGTCGCGCAGGCTCCTGGATTACAGCAGCGCCGATTCGTTGATCATGTCTGCCCCTCTGTCGGTGGTCGCGTGTCGGTGGTCGCGCCGGGCGTCCAGGGCAGGGCGGTGAAACGACACCCCACCCCAACGGGGTATCGAGTCGTCAGATATGAAGAAACGATCTTTTTGTGGGTGTAGGGGTGGATAAGGAAGCGGGCCCTGCCGGATGCTTCCGGCAGGGCCCGCGACCTTCGTCACCGCAGGGCGGTCAGCCGCCGCCTCCGCCGAAGAAGCCGCCGCCGCCGTTGTTGCCGCCGTTGCCGCCGTTCTTGATGGCGATCAGGTTGACCGTCTGTCCCCTGTTGACCGTGCTGCCGGGGGCCGGGTCCGAGCTGATGACCTGGGCGTCGTCGTCCTGGGAGCCGGCGATGTTGCCGACGTTCAGGCCGGCGTCCTGCAGGGCCTTCTTGGCGTCCTTCACGGACATGCCCTGGAGGTTGCCCGGGACCTGCACCTGCTGGGGCTGGGTGCTCTTGCCGATCTGGATCTGGACCGTGGAGCCCTTGACGGCCTGGGAGCCGATGGAGGGGACGGTCTGGACGACCTTGCCGACCTGGTTCTGGTCCTGGGTGTCGACCTCGACGCAGTTGCCCTTGAGGTCGTTCTGCTCCATCTGGGCCTTGGCGTCGTCACAGCTCTTGTTCGAGACGTCGGGGACGGTCGCCTTCTGCTCGGCCTTGGCGACGGTGAGGGTGATGGTGGTGCCCTTCTCCACCTCGTCGCCGAGCTTCGGGTTCTGCTTCAGGACGGTGCCTTCCTGTTCGGACGACACCTCCTCCTTCGTCTCGACCTGGAGCTGGTACTTGTCGCCTTCCAGGAGCGTCTTCGCCTCGTCCAGGCTCTTGCCGAGGACGCTCGGCACGACCACCTTCGGCGCCCCCGTCGACACGACGAGGTTGACGGTGTCGCCCTTGTTGACGTCCTTGCCGGCCACCGGGTCCTGCGAGCAGATGTTGCCCTTGGCGGTGTTGTCACAGGGCTTCTGGGTGAACACCGGCTTCAGCTCGGCGTTCTTGGCCATCGAAACGGCCTCGACCTGTGTCTTGTTCACGAAGTTCGGGGCCGGGAAGGGCTTGGCGGCGGCGCCGTCGCCGCTGAACACCCACTTGCCGATCAGGACCGCGCCGACGAGGACCAGGACCGCGGCGAGGACCAGCAGGATCGTCGAGGTGTTGGACTTCTTCTGGCGGCGCCGGTCGGGGCGGTCGTCGTAGCCGTAGCTGCCGTCGTCCGGGTTCATGGGCGGCAGCATCGACGTGGCGCCGGCGTCCGCGCGCATGGCGGTGGTCGCCTGGTCGTCGCCGTAGCCGCCGTAGCCGACCGAGCCCATCGCCGCCGTCGCCGCGACCGGCTGGCCGTCGAGGCAGGCCTCGATGTCCAGGCGCATCTCGTCGGCGGACTGGTAGCGGTAGTTCGGGTCCTTGACCAGTGCCTTGAGGACGATGGCGTCCATCTCGGGGGTGATCTCGGGGTCGAAGACGCTCGGCGGCTGCGGTTCCTCGCGCACGTGCTGGTAGGCCACGGCGACCGGGGAGTCGCCGACGAAGGGCGGCCGGACCGTGAGCAGCTCGTAGAGGAGGCAGCCGGTCGAGTACAGGTCGGAGCGTGCGTCGACCTGTTCGCCCTTGGCCTGCTCGGGTGAGAGGTATTGGGCGGTGCCGATGACCGCGGAGGTCTGCGTCATCGTCATGCCGGAGTCGCCCATGGCGCGGGCGATGCCGAAGTCCATGACCTTGACCTGGCCGTTGCGCGTCAGCATGACGTTCGCGGGCTTGATGTCGCGGTGGACGATGCCGGCTCTGTGCGAGTACTCCAGGGCCTGGAGGATGCCGATGGTCATCTCCAGCGTCCGCTCCGGCAGCAGCTTGCGGCCGGAGTGGAGCAGCTCGCGGAGTGTGGAGCCGTCGACGTACTCCATGACGATGTACGGGATCGAGACCCCGTCGATGTAGTCCTCGCCCGTGTCGTAGACCGCGACGATCGCGGGGTGGTTGAGCGAGGCGGCAGACTGGGCCTCCCGGCGGAACCGGGCCTGGAAGGAAGGGTCGCGCGCGAGGTCCGCGCGCAGCGTCTTCACCGCCACGGTGCGGCCGAGGCGGGTGTCATGCGCGAAGTAGACCTCCGCCATGCCACCACGACCGAGCACGTGGCCCAGCTCGTACCGGCCGCCGAGGCGACGCGGCTCTTCCATAGCTACCTACCAGCCCTCTCCGTCGGTCCCGACCGGCACACGTGTGCGGTCGGAGGCTGCCGTCCGGGCTTACCGTACCCGGACGGCGCTGTGTGACCTGGCCAAGCCCGTCACCCGATACAGGACCGGTATCGCAACGTGCACCGATGTGTAGGCGACGTGATGGGGGTCACTTCTTGCTGTCGATGACTGCCTTCATCACGTTCCTCGCGATCGGACCGGCGAGACCGCCGCCGGTGATGTCGCCACGGTCGGCCGCGCCGTCCTCGACGACGACGGCGACCGCGACGGGCGCGCTGCCGTCGGACAGCTTGGCGTACGAGATGAACCAGGCGTACGGCTTCTCGCTGTTGTTGAGGCCGTGCTGGGCGGTGCCGGTCTTGCCGCCGACCTTGACGCCGTCGATCTTGGCCTTGCCGCCGGTGCCCTGCGGGTCGTTGACGACCGTCTCCATCATTTCCCGGAGGGCCTGCGCGGTCTTGGCGGAGACCGCCTGGGACAGCTGCTGCGGCTCGGTGGTCTCCAGGGTGTCCAGGTTCGGGGCCTTGAGCTGGTCGACCATGTACGGCTTCATCAGCTTGCCGTCGTTGGCGACCGCGGAGGCCACCATGGCCATCTGGAGCGGGGTGGCGCGGTTGGAGCCCTGGCCGATGCCGTCCAGCGAGTTCTGCGGCCGGTTGTCCTTGGGGAAGATGGACTCGGCGGCTCGCACCGGGGTGTCCAGTTCGGCCTCGTTGAAGCCGAACTTCTCCGCCTGGTCGATCATCTTCTCGTTGCCGACGTTGTCGGCCATCTTCGCGAAGACGGTGTTGCACGACACCATGAGCGCGTAGCGCAGGGTGGCGTTCTCGCAGGCGCCGTGCTCGTTGGTGAGCTTGCTGGAGGACTGCGGGAGCGGGAAGGGGTCCGGGGTGGCGGTCTTCTGGTCGACGCCGGAGACCACGCCGTTCTCCAGGGCGGCGGCGGCGGTGACGACCTTGAACGTGGAGCCCGGCGGGTAGGTCTCGCGCAGCGCGCGGTTGAGCATCGGGTCGTCGGGGTCGTTCTTCTTCTGGACCTTGCTCCAGGCCTGGGCGTCCGCGTCGGAGGATCCGGCGAACTTGGTGGGGTCGTAGGACGGGGTGGAGACCAGTGCCAGGATCTTGCCGGTGGACGGCTCGATCGCGGCGACCGCGCCCTTCTTGTCGCCGAGTCCCTCGTAGGCGGCCTTCTGGGCGGCGGCGTTCAGGGTGGTGATGACGCTGCCGCCCTCCTTCTCCTTGCCCGTGATCATGTCAAGGGTGTTGCGGAAGAAGAGCCGGTCGTCGTTGCCGCTGAGGATGCCGTCCTCGAGCCGCTCCAGCTGGTTGGCGCCGAAGGCCTGCGAGGAGTAGCCGGTGACCGGCGCCCACATGGCGCCGTTGGACCAGGTGCGCTTGTACTTGTAGTCGCCGCTGGTCTCGACCGAGCCCGTGATGGCCTTGCCGTCGACGATGATGTTGCCGCGCGGGGTGGAGTAGCGCGTGATGTTGACGCGGCGGTTCTTGGTGTCGCTGGCGAGGCTGTCGGCCTTGACGTACTGCAGGTAGTTGTCGCGCAGCAGGAGGGTCAGGACCAGGAGGCCGCAGAAGATCGCGATCCGGCGCAGGGGCTTGTTCATGACGGGCGGACCACCTGGGTCATCTCGGCGTCGGGGTTGGAGGCGGGCGCGGGCGCCGGGCGGCGCGCGGTGTCGCTGATTCTGATGAGGATGCCGATCAGGGCCCAGTTGGCGATGACGGAGGAACCGCCGTAGGCGAGGAAGGGCATCGTCATGCCGGTCAGCGGGATGAGGCCCATCACACCGCCGGCGACGACGAAGACCTGCAGGGCGAAGGCGCCGGAGAGGCCGATCGCGAGGAGTTTGCCGAAGGGGTCGCGGGCGGCGAGGGCGGTGCGCACGCCGCGCTCGGCGATCAGGCCGTAGAGCAGCAGGAGCGCCATGATGCCGGCGAGGCCGAGCTCCTCGCCGAAGGTGGCGAGGATGAAGTCGGAGTTGGCGGCGAACCGGATCAGCTCGGAGTGGCCCTGGCCCCAGCCGGTGCCGAGCGTGCCGCCGGAGCCGAACGCCCACAGCGCCTGCATGGCCTGCTCGGAGTGGATGCCAGGGGCGCCGGACTGGCTGAGCTTGTACTCGCGCATCGGGTCGAGCCACGCCTGCACGCGCTGCTGGACATGGCTCTCGAAGCTGGCCACGCCGACCGCGCCGGCCGCGGACATCAGCAGGCCGAAGACGATCCAGCTGGTCCGCTCGGTGGCGACGTACAGCATGATGACGAACATTCCGAAGAACAGCAGCGAGGTGCCGAGGTCCGTCTCGAAGACCAGGATCAGGATCGAGATGAGCCAGACCACGATGATCGGGCCGAGGTCGCGGCCGCGCGGCAGGTACAGGCCGAGGACGCGGCGGCTGGCGAGGGCGAGCGCGTCGCGTTTCACCATGAGGTAGCCGGCGAAGAAGATCGCCAGCACGATCTTGGCGAATTCTCCGGGCTGGATGGAGAAACCGGCGACCGAGATCCAGATCTTCGCGCCGTAGATGTTTTGGCCGAGGCCCGGCACGAGCGGGAGCAGCAGCAGAAGGACCGCGCCGACCATGGAGATGTAGGTGTAGCGCTGCAGGACGCGGTGGTCCTTGAGGAAGATCAGCACCACGACGAACAGGGCGATGCCCAGGGCTGTGTACAGCAGCTGGCGCGGCGCGGCGGTGCCGGCCTGGTGGATCTGCTTCAGCAGCTTGGACTGGTCGAGGCGCCAGATGGCGACCAGTCCGAGGCCGTTGAGGAGGGTGGCCACCGGCAGCAGCAGGGGGTCCGCGTAGGGCGCGAACTTGCGGACGGCGAGGTGGGCCACGCCGGCCAGCAGTCCGAGGCCGAGCCCGTAGCTCAGGAGGCCGGAGGGCACCTGCTCGTTGATGGCCAGGCCCACGTTGGCGTAGGCGAAGACCGGGATCACGACGGCGAACACCAGCAGTGCGAGCTCGGTGTTGCGCCGGCTCGGGGTGCCGATCGAGCCGATCGTGGACGTGTGGTGCGTCGGCGAGTTGGTTGTACTGCTCATCGTGTGACGGGGCCTCTCACGGCTTGCCTACTGCTCACCGCACCGCGAGACGACCTTCTGCTCCTCCTCCGACAGGCTCGGGCGGGGGGTGGGAGTGGGGGTCGCGGGTGCGGTCGGGGACGCGGTTGCCGAGGGGCTCGGCGATGCCTTGGACGTGAGGGAGACGGGGGTGGTTCCCGTGGTGGCGCCCGTCTGGCCCTCACCGGTCTTCGAGCCGGTCTTGGAACCGGTGGTGGAACCGGGTGTGGGACCGGTCTTGGAGCCGGTGGCGCCCGCGGCGGCGGTACCGGCCTGCTTCTTGCAGGCGGAGGCCTGGACGGCCAGCTCGTCGATCTTCTTCCGGGCGTTGGGCAGGTCGCCTTCGGCGATCGTGGCCTCCACCAGCTTGCGCTGGTACTCCGGGAGGTACTTGAGTTCGATCTCGGGGTGGTCCTTCTCGACCTTCGACAACGACACCCACGCGAGGTCCTGGCTGATGCCCCGGTACAGGGCGACGTGCTCGCCCTTGGTGCCGACGTAGTACTGCGTCTGGGTCCAGCGGTAGCCGCCGTACAGTCCGCCGGCGATGACCGCGAGCGTGAGGACGCCGTAGAAGGATCTCTTGAGCCACCTGCGGCCCTTGCGCGGCTTGACGAAGTCGTCGTCGGTGTAGTCGCCGAAGCCGTCGGTGGGGATGAAGCCGGTGATGTCCCCGCCGGAGCCGGGCGGGCCGAACTCGCCGCCTCCGCCGTGTCCGTGCTGCCGGCGGCCGAGGCCCGAGGCGCGGCCGGCCGGGGTCTGCATGATGTTGTTGTCGTGCTGCTGGAGCTGGTTCTCGGCGACGGCGCCGACCACGACCGGGGTGTCGGACAGCTGCCCGGCGAGCGTGTCACCGGTGTCCAGGTCGAGGACGTCGGCGACGATCACGGTGATGTTGTCGGGGCCGCCGCCGCGCAGGGCGAGCTGGATCAGCTCCTGCACGGTCTCCTGGGGGCCCTGGTAGCTGGCGAGGGTGTCCTCGAGCGTCTGGTGGGAGACGACGCCGGACAGGCCGTCGGAGCAGATCAGGTAGCGGTCGCCGGCCCGGACCTCGCGGATCGAAAGGTCCGGTTCGACGTGCTCGCCACTGCCCAACGCCCGCATCAGCAGGGACCGTTGGGGGTGGGTGGTGGCTTCTTCCTCGGTGATGCGGCCCTCGTCGACGAGGCGCTGCACCCAGGTGTGGTCCTGGGTGATCTGGGTGAGGACGCCGTCGCGCAGCAGGTAGGCGCGCGAGTCGCCGACGTGTACGAGGCCGAGGCGCTGGCCCGTCCACAGCAGGGCGGTCAGGGTGGTCCCCATGCCTTCGAGCTGGGGGTCCTCCTCGACCAGGGCGCGCAGCTGGTCGTTGGCGCGCTGGACGGCGGTGCCGAGCGAGGTGAGGACGTCGGAGCCGGGGACG
Source organism: Streptomyces rishiriensis (assembly GCF_003112535.1). Lineage (GTDB taxonomy): Bacteria > Actinomycetota > Actinomycetes > Streptomycetales > Streptomycetaceae > Streptomyces > Streptomyces rishiriensis. Next base: position 129,200 of record NZ_BEWA01000019.1, read on the forward strand.
TCGTCGTCGAGGGCGACGATCGTGGAGATGGCCTCGGAGGAGGCGACCTCGCCGGCGGCGGCGCCGCCCATGCCGTCGGCGATGGCGAGCAGGCGCGGACCGGCGTAACCGGAGTCCTCGTTGCCCTCCCGGATCATGCCCTTGTGCGATCCGGCGGCGAAGCGCAGTGACAGACTCATGCGCACCTCGCCCGTCGGCCCCGGGTACAGCCGGTCGTGTCGAGCCACACTGCCCACCCTCCGGTCGGGAGCACACCGGGGCCCTGGGTGCCGGCCGCCGCCGCGTGCTCGCTCCGCTCGCGCTCACTCATGATGTAGCACTACTTCCGAAGCTCGATGACGGTCTTGCCGATACGGATCGGCGCACCCAGCGGGATCGGTGTGGGAGTCGTCAGTCGCGATCGGTCGAGATACGTGCCGTTGGTGGAGCCCAGGTCCTCGACGATCCACTGGCCGTCGCGGTCCGGGTAGATCCTGGCATGGCGGCTGGAGGCGTAGTCGTCGTCCAGCACGATGGTGCTGTCGTGCGCCCGGCCCAGCGTGATGGTCTGGCCCTGGAGCGCGACGGTCGTGCCGGTGAGGGTGCCTTCGGACACGACCAGCTTCGTCGGTGCGTTGCGGCGCGTGCGGCCGGCGGCGGCCGGCTGCTGGCGCTGCTGCGGGGGCGCCTGCTGGCGCTGGGCCTGTTGCTGCGCCCGTCCCGCCTCCCGGCGCGAACCGCGCTGGGTGACACGCGTACCGAAGAGGTCGCTGCGGATGACCTGCACGGCCACGATCACGAACAGCCACAGTACGGCCAGGAAACCCAGCCGCATGACCGTGAGGGTCAGCTCTGACATTGCCCCCGCTTCACCCTTCGGCTTGCCGGTAAATGATGGTGGTGCTGCCCACGACGATCCGCGAGCCGTCGCGGAGCGTAGCGCGGGTGGTGTGCTGCCCGTCCACCACGATGCCGTTGGTGGAGCCGAGATCCTGGATCGTCGAGGGCGAACCGGTCCGGATCTCGCAGTGCCGGCGCGAGACGCCGGGGTCGTCGATCCGCACGTCGGCCTCGGTGCTGCGGCCCAGCACGAGCGTGGCGCGGGAGATCTGGTGGCGGGTGCCGTTGATCTCGATCCAGTGGCGGGTGCGGGAACCGGGCTGCGGTGCCCCGGCCGGTCCTGCGCCCGATGCGCCGGGGCGCTGGGCGCCTGCGGCGGGCGGGTAGCCGTAGCTGCCGGGACGGGCGCCGGGGGCGCCGGGCGGCGGGGCGGACGGCATGGGCGGAGCGGCTGCTCCGCCGGCGCCGGGGTAGGCGGCGCCGCCCGGTCCGCCGGGGCGGGGCCGGCCGGCGGCGGGCGCGTCGTCCGCCTGGCTGCTGGAGGAGGCGAGCGTACGGCTGCGCACCCGGTAGAGCCCGGTGTCGAGGTCGTCGGCCTTCTCCAGGTGGACCTTGATCGGTCCCATGAAGGTGTAGCGCTGCTGCTTGGCGTAGTCGCGCACCATGCCGGCGAGCTCGTCGCCGAGCTGGCCGGAGTAGGGGCTGAGCCGCTCGTAGTCGGGCGTGCTCAGCTCCACGATGAAGTCGTTGGGGACGACCGTGCGATCGCGGTTCCAGATGGTGGCGTTGTTGTCGCACTCGCGCTGGAGCGCGCCGGCGATCTCCACGGGCTGGACCTCGGACTTGAAGACCTTGGCGAAGGTGCCGTTGACCAGACCCTCGAGACGCTGCTCGAATTTCTTCAGGACTCCCATGGGGCACCTCCTCCGTAGTGGCTGCCGTCCCGAACCGTGCTGCTTACCTGGTACTGCTCACTGATCGTATCCACGCGCCGGTGAATCGGCTGGTTCCCCCTGTCGGCCCCGTCGACGGGTGTCGACGACCTGTCGCTCACCTGCTTCTCGTACTCGCTTCTGCCCAGGATCGTAGAGGCGGCCGTGGACCAGTGTCCCGCACCTGGCTGTGCTCCTCGTCCGGCTCCTGGGGAGACGGCCGCCATAGGTACGAGGTTGATACGTGAACCAGTCACCGCCGAGACGTACGCGGCAGCCCACGGGTCCCCACCTGGTCCCTGCCCGCCAGAAAGGGATGTGAACGCACCCTGGACCGCGTGCTAATGTTCTGCATGTCGGAAGGCGGCAGGCCGAAAAGCCCACAAGCCCGAGGACACACCCAATGCGCGGGTGGCGGAATAGGCAGACGCGCTGGATTCAGGTTCCAGTGCCCGCAAGGGCGTGGGGGTTCAACTCCCCCCTCGCGCACCAGCCGAAAGCCCCGTAGGTCATCGACCTACGGGGCTTTCGCATGTCCCGGAGCGGGGGTCTGGCGCGGGCCGGTGCAGTGGGTCCGAGCAGGTCATGATTGCTCACCGTGTGTGAGGAACGTCTCAGGGGTGTGGCCGGTGGAGGGGTGGGGCGTTTCACGTGAAACATCCCTCGCGACGGCCGGAGGGGACCGAGCCCTCCAGGGCCTGACGGGTTCCCGCCCGCGGCTGTACGGTCTGCACGAGTTGATGTTCGGCTCGTCGGGTCGACGGCGGGCGTACGTGTGCGGGGGAGGCGGTCATGGCGACCGAGGCCGAGGGTGCAGGGGCGGGAACGGGCGAGGCGCGCAGGCTCCCCCGGGTGCGAGGGTTCGCCGAGTGGCCCGCCGGGCGTCCGGGCGAGGCGGGATCGGACGGGGCCCCCTTGACGCCCAAGGAAGAGGGTCGGCAGTTGCGCCGCAGGGTGCCGCGGTCGGCGCACGCGGAACTCGTCCTGGACGCCTCCAGGCCGGACGCGGTGGCGGCGGTCGAGGAGTCCGGCCTGGGCCGGATCCCGGAGCTCACGCCGATAAGGGTCGGCCGGATGGCGGCGACGCCGTTCGCCTTCCTGCGCGGCTCGGCGGGGCTCATGGCCTACGACCTGGCCCGCACCCCCATGACCGGGGTGCGCGCCCAGATCTGCGGGGACGCCCACGCCGCCAACTTCGGTCTGTACGGCGACGCCCGGGGCGGTCTGGTCATCGACCTCAACGACTTCGACGAGACGGTCGAAGGCCCCTGGGAGTGGGACCTCAAGCGCCTCGCCGCCTCTCTGGTGCTCGCGGGCCGGGAGGCCGGCGCGGACGAGGACACCTGCCGCCGGGCGGCGCACGGCGCGGCCGGCTCCTACCGGCGCACCATGCGGCTGCTGGCCAAGCTGCCGGTGCTGGACGCCTGGAACGCCATCGCCGACGAGGAACTGGTCTCCCACGCCGACGCCCACGACCTGCTGGGCACGCTGGAGCGGGTCTCGGAGAAGGCGCGGGCCAACACCAGCGGGCGGTTCGCGGCCAAGTCGACCCAGGCGACGCAGGACGGCGGTCGCCGCTTCGTCGACGCGGCGCCGGTGCTGCGCCGGGTCCCGGACGCGGAGGCCCATGCGGTGGCCGCGTCCCTGGAGCACTATCTGACCACTCTGTCCGAGGACCGTCACCCGCTGCTGTCCCGTCACGCGGTGCACGACGTCGCCTTCCGCATCGTCGGCACGGGCAGCGTGGGGACGAGGTCGTATGTGGTCCTGCTGCTGGACCACCGCGGCGAGCCGCTGATCCTGCAGGTGAAGGAGGCCCGTGCGTCGGCGCTGGTCCCGCACCTGGTGACCGCCGGTTTCGACGCGCCGCAGGTGGACCACGAGGGCCGGCGGGTGGTGCTCGGCCAGAAGCGCATGCAGGTCGTCAGCGACATCCTGCTCGGCTGGACGACGGTCGACGGACGCCCCTTCCAGGTACGGCAGTTCCGCAACCGCAAGGGCAGCGTCGATCCGGCAGCCCTCGCCGCCGACCAGGTCGACGACTACGGCCGGATGACCGGCGCTCTGCTGGCCCGCGCGCACTCCCACAGCGCCGACCCCCGGCTGATCGCCGGCTACTGCGGCAAGAACGAGGAACTCGACGAGGCGATCGCGACGTTCGCCGTGGCCTACGCCGACCGCACCGAGGCCGATCACACGGACTTGGTCGCGGCGGTACGGGCGGGAAGGATCGCGGCCGAGACGGGGGTCTAGCGCCGCGCCGGGCTCATGGCGGTGCGCGGCGGGGTGTGCAGGCGCACTGCGTCCGCGGGGTCCGCGGGGTCTATGGGGTCCGTGGTGTCCGTGGCGTGCTCGCCGTGGCGTCGGCCGAGGGTCTGTTCGGCCATGATCGGCCGGAGAGGCCCTAGGCTGGTCGGGTGACGACCCCCGAAGCTGAGCAGCCCCGGCCCGAGGCGCGGCTGGAGCAGGCCGTGCGGGCCGCCGAGCAGGCGTTGATCGAGTTCGAGATCGCGGTGGAGACCTTCCGCGTCGAGGTCGAGAACTTCTCGCGGCTCCACCACCAGAAACTCGGTCCCATGTACGCCCGGCTCGACGAGCTCGAAGCGCAGATCGCCGAGGCCAGGGCAGCCCGCACCGGTGACCCCGAGGATCAGCGCAGGGCCGCCGAGGCGCGGGCCCGGGTGCTGCCGATGCCCGGGGTCGAGGAGCTGTTCCACGGCTGGATGGACGGCGAAGGGCTGTTCCCGGAGGCCGCGGCGATGCTCACGGACCAGTCGGTGCGGCCCCCCGAGCGGGTGCGGCCCAGCGAGGAGGCCCGCAAGCTCTACCGCGAGCTGGCCCGCAAGGCGCACCCCGACCTGGCCCAGGAGGACGACGAGCGGGCCCGGCGCGAGGAGTTCATCACCCGCGTCAACGCGGCCTACGCGCGGGGCGACGCGGTCCTGCTGCGCGAGCTGGCCGAGGAGTGGGCGGCCGGCCCGGCTCCCGCCGAGCGCACCCCGAGCCCCAGCGAGGAGCTCTACGCGCGGCTGGAGTGGCTCGCCCAGCGCAAGGAGATGCTCACGCTGGTCGCGCGCGAGCTGGAGGACAGCGCGATCGGCTCGATGCTCCGGATGGCCCCGGACGACCCCGATCGTCTCCTGGACGAGATCGCCGACAAGCTTCTCGCCGACGTCTCCGCCCGCGAGGCGGAGCTGGCCGAACTGGTGGGCTGACGCCGTCGTTCCGTGGCGTCCGTCGGGTAGCGTCGGGTCCATGAGTTTCGGAGCTGGTGTGCCCACGGTCGAGGTCGGGGACCTCAAGGACGACGACTTCCTGCTGGACGTCCGCGAGGACGATGAGTGGCAGGCGGGGCACGCCGAGGGGGCGCTGCACATTCCCCTCAGCGAGTTCGTCGCCCGCTACGGAGAGCTGACCGAGGCGGCTCCGCAGGACGGTCGGATCCATGTGATCTGCCGCTCCGGCGGTCGTTCGGCCCAGGTCACCATGTACCTCGCGCAGCAGGGCATCGACGCCGTCAATGTCGACGGCGGCATGCAGACCTGGGCCGTCACGGGCCGCCCGGTCGTCACGGACGCGGGCGAGCCGGGCTTCGTCCTCTAGGACCGCCGAGTCCCACGGTGCCGTCCCTCGTCCTGTCCCACGCCTGGTGGGGCGGCCCTGGGCGGCCCTGTGGGGTGGCCCTGCCGGGCTGTCGCGTGGGGCGGGCGTTCCTTCGGGGTGGTTCCGTCGGCCGGTGGAGTCCGGACGCGTCGCTCGCGTCCTGGGTGCGGGATCGGCCGCAGCTCCCGGTCAGCCGAGGGGATGGGCGGCGAGCAGGTCGCCCAGCGCCTCCTCGTGCGCCGCGGCCGGGCCCAGCGACAGTTCCAGATGCTTGGCCCAGGCGTGGTACCGGTGCAGGGGGTAGTCGACGTCGGCTCCGAAGCCTCCGTGCAGATGCTGCGCGGTCTGCACGATCCGCCGGACGCCGTCCGAGGCCCAGATCTTGGCCACGGCGACGTCCCCGGACGCCGGCAGCGCGCCCGGCGCTCCTGAGGCGATCCGCCACGCGGCCTGCCACAGGGTGACCTCCATCGCGCGCAGGTCGATGTAGCGGTCGGCGGTCTGCACGGCGACGGCCTGGAAGCTGGCGATGGGGTGACCGAACTGCTCGCGCTTGCTCGTGTAGTCGCCGGTCATCCGCAGTACGCGCTCGCCCAGTCCGAGGGCCAGGGCGCACGTCCCCGTGGCGAGCAGGGAGCGGAGACGCTCCCATGCGCCGTCGGCGGTGATGACGTCCCGAGCGGGGATCCGCGCCGATTCCAGGCGCAGTTCGCCGAGCCGTTCGCCGGTGGTGGATATCTGCTCGGCGAGTACGACTCCCCGGTGCTCGCGCGGGACGAGGGCGAGGACGCTGCGGTCGTCCCCGGTGCGCGCCGGAACGAGGATGAAGTCGGCGTCGTACGCCCACGGCACGGCCGTCTGCACACCTTCCAGCACCCAGGTGCCACCGCCCGTGCCGGTGTCCGACGTGGAGTCTGTGCCTGCGTCCGCGTCGTCGGCGTTCTCCAGCCGGGCGGTGACGGCGAGTTCGGCCGGGTCGTGGCCGGTGCGGCCGTTGGCGGCGACCGTCAGGACGACTTCGCCCCGCCCCGCCCGGGCGAGCAGAGCCGACCTCGGCTCCGGCCCGCCGTAGGCCTGTACGGCGGCCAGGGCGGCGCTGTGCTCCAGCAGCGGCACCCGTGCCAGCACCTTCGCCGACTCGCGCAGCACCAGGCAGAGCGCGACCGCGTCCAGGCCGGAGCCGCCGGACTCCTCGTCCAGCAGCAGACTCAGCAGGTCGGCCGCCGCCAGCCGGTCCCACAGCGCGCGGTCGAAGGAGTCGGCCACGGCGCCCCTGGTGAGCGCGGGGCTCGGCACGCCGTCGGGGGCGACCCCGGCGAACACTCCCCGCGCCGCCTCGGCCGCGGCCTGCTGCTCCTCGGTGAAGGTGAAGTCCACGGCCTGTCCTCCCGACGGGTCAGCTGATCTGACGGGTCGTCAAGATAGAACAGGTTCTAGAAGAAGGGAACGGGCGGGTAGCTCAGCGGTCGAAGTCCACCTCCACCGCCTCCGTCACCGGGTGCGACTGGCAGGCCAGTACGTATCCCGCGTCCGTCTCCTCCGGCTCCAGGGCGAAGTTGCGGTCCATGCGCACCTCGCCGGAGACCAGGAAGGCCCGGCAGGTCCCGCACACCCCGCCCTTGCAGGCGTAGGGCGCGTCGGGACGGTTGCGCAGCACCGTCTCCAGGACCGACTCCCCGTCCCGCACGGGCCAGCTGCCGCCCCGGCCGTCGAGCCGGGCGGTCACGGTGCTGTGGGCGGGTGCCGCCGACTGCGCCGGCGGCAGTGCGGCGTCCACGTGGAAGACCTCCTCGTGGATCCGGGACCGCGGCACCCCTGTCTCGCGCAGCGCCTGCTCAGCGCCCTGTACGAGCCCGAACGGCCCGCACAGGAACCACCCGGCCACCTGCCGCACCGGCAGCAGCGAGGGCAGCAGCCGGGTCAGCCGCTCCCGGTCCAGCCGCCCGGAGGGCAGACCTGCCTGCTGCTCCTCGCGGGAGAGGACGGTGACCAGCTGGAGACGCTCGGGGAAGCGGTCCTTCAGGTCGGCGAGCTCCTCCAGGAACATCGTCGAGGCGGCCGTCCGGTCGCTGCGCAGAAGACAGAAGCGGGCGGAGGGCTCACGGGCCAGCAGCGTGGCGACGATCGACAGCACCGGAGTGATGCCGCTGCCGCCGACGATCCCCGCGTAGAGGCCGGGCGCGGGGTCCAGGGTGAAGCGGCCCGCCGGAGTCATCACGTCGAGCTCGTCGCCGACGCCGATCTCCTTCATCGCGTACGTCGAGAAGGATCCCCCCTCGACCAGCCGCACGCCCACGCGCAGGGTGCGGGGCCCCGGGCCGCCGGGGTCGGGCGCGGGCGAGCAGATCGAGTACGTCCGCCGGACCTCGAACCCGTCAGCCGCGTCGGCCCCGTCAGCTCCGTCGGTGCCGTGGGCCCCGTCGGTCCTCTCGGCGCCGAGGGCTGCGTCGGTTCTCCCGGCCGAGCGGCGCAGGGTGAGGTGCTGTCCCGGAGCGTGCCGGAACTCCTCGCGCAGCTTTTCGGGGACCGTGAGGGTCAGGGCGACGGAGTCGTCCGTGAGGCGGTCCACCGCGGCCACGCGGAGCGGGTGGAAGCGCGCCATCACAACTCCTTGAAGTGGTCGAAGGGTTCGCGGCAGGCCAGGCAGCGCCGCAACGCCTTGCAGGCGGTGGAGGAGAAGCGGCTCAGCAGCTCGGTCTCCGCGGAGCCGCAGAGCGGGCAGCGGATCGGGTCCGCCGCCGCGACCGGGGCCTCTGCCGGCGTTTGCGCCGACGCTTGTGTCGGCTCCACGACCGCGGCCGCGGACCCGGCCGGGACCGCGTGGCCCGCGGCCGCCGCGACCGGGGTGCGACCGGTGGTCCGGCCGGATCGGGTCGGTCCCAGTTCCAGCGGCACCGGTCCCGGGCCGCGCACGGCGCGCGGCGGCGCTATGCCGAACTCCCGCAGCTTGCGGCGCCCTTCGGCCGAGATGTCGTCGGTCGACCAGGCGGGCGTGAGCACGGTGCGCACCGTCACCTCACGCACCCCGTGCGCGTGCAGCGCCCGCTCGATGTCCAGGGACATCGCCTCGATCGCCGGGCAGCCGGTGTAGGTGGGGGTCAGCTCCACCTCGACGGCGTCCGCGTGACCCAGGCGCACCGCGCGCAGCACGCCGAGTTCCTGGAGGGTGAGCACGGGCAGTTCGGGGTCGGGCACCGCGCCGGCGACCTCGAACAGCTCCGCCTCCAGCGCGGTGGGCGTCACCATGTCGCCCCCGGGTGGCTGCGGTGCAGATGCTGCATCTCGGCGAGCATCCGGCCGAACGACTCGGTGTGCAGACCCTCGCGGCCCGCGCCGGCCGTCCACGCTCCGGTGCGCGGCCCCTCGGGCAGCGCCAGACCGGCCCGCCCCAGGATGCCGCCCACCGACTCCAGCCAGTCCGGTTCCAGGCCTGCCGGGTCGAGGTCGAGACCGTCCAGGGGACGGAACATCTCGCCGGTGAACCGCCACAGGGCCGTGCAGGCGCGCCGCATGCGCTCATGGGCGACGTCGGTGCCGTCGCCGAGCCGCAGCGCCCACTGCTCGGCGTGGTCGCGGTGGTAGGCGACCTCCTTGACGGCCTTGGCGGCGAGCCCCGCGAACGGGCTCCGCCCGGCCGCCAGCCGGTCGTACAGCAGGTGCTGGTACGTGGAGAAGTACAGCTGGCGGGCGATGGTGTGGGCGAAGTCGCCGTTGGGCTGTTCGACCAACTGCACGTTGCGGAAGGCCCGTTCCTCCCGCAGGTAGGCCAGGTCGTCCTCGTCGCCGGCCATCGACAGCAGGATCCGGGCCTGGCCGAGCAGGTCGAGCGCGATGTTGGCGAGCGCGACCTCCTCCTCCAGCACGGGCGCGTGGCCCATCCACTCCCCCAGACGGTGGGAGAGCACCAGGGCGTCGTCGCCCAGGGCGAGCGCGGCGGTGGTCGTGTGCGCCGCCGTGGGCGCGGGTGCCTGGCGCGTCACAGGTGCTTCACCCCCTCCGGGATCTCGTAGAACGTCGGGTGGCGGTAGGGCTTGTCGGCGGCCGGCTCGAAGAACGGGTCCTTCTCGTCCGGCGAGGAGGCCGTGATCGCCGAGGACGGCACGACCCAGATGGAGACGCCTTCGCCGCGGCGGGTGTACAGGTCGCGGGCGTTGCGCAGGGCGAACTCGGCGTCCGGCGCGTGCAGGCTGCCGGCGTGGGTGTGGGAGAGGCCGCGCCGGGAGCGCACGAACACCTCCCACAGGGGCCAGTCGGTGTCGGTCATGCCTGCTCCACTTCCGTCCTGGGGCTGTGCTTGGCCGCGTAGGCCGCGGCTGCCTCGCGTACCCACGCGCCCTCGTCGTGTGCGCGTTTGCGCTGCGTGATGCGTTGCTCGTTGCACGGCCCGTTGCCCTTGAGGACTTCCTTGAACTCGGTCCAGTCGATCGGGCCGAAGTCGTAGTGGCCGCGCTCCTCGTTCCACTTGAGGTCCGGGTCGGGGAGCGTCAGGCCGAGGGACTCCGCCTGCGGGACGCAGATGTCGACGAAGCGCCGGCGCAGTTCGTCGTTCGAGTGGCGCTTGATCTTCCAGGCCATCGACTGCGCGGAGTGCGCGGACTCGTCGTCGGGCGGGCCGAACATCATGAGTGACGGCCACCACCAGCGGTCCACCGCGTCCTGGGCCATCGCGTGCTGCTCCGGGGTGCCGCGGCTGAGGGCCAGCAGGAGTTCGTAGCCCTGGCGCTGGTGGAACGACTCCTCCTTGCAGACGCGGACCATGGCGCGCGCGTACGGGCCGTAGGAGCAGCGGCACAGGGGGACCTGGTTGGTGATCGCGGCGCCGTCCACCAGCCAGCCGATCGCGCCGACGTCCGCCCAGGTCAGGGTCGGGTAGTTGAAGATCGACGAGTACTTCTGGCGGCCGGTGTGGAGCTTGTCGAGCAGGTCCTCGCGACTGGCGCCGAGGGTTTCGGCCGCGCTGTACAGGTAGAGCCCGTGGCCCGCCTCGTCCTGGACCTTCGCCATGAGGATGGCCTTGCGGCGCAGGGAGGGCGCGCGGGTGATCCAGTTGGCCTCCGGCTGCATGCCGATGATCTCGGAGTGGGCGTGCTGGGCGATCTGGCGCACCAGCGTCGCGCGGTAGGCGTCGGGCATCCAGTCGCGTGGCTCGATGCGTTCGTCGGCGGCCACCGTGGCGTCGAAGACGCGCTGGTACGTCTCGTCGGCGATGCCGCCCTCCTGGCCGGCGTTCCCGTGTGTGCGGGCCGTCTGGTGCGCGGCTGCTGTCGCCATGCGGTCCCCCTTGACCTAGGGCCTCGGCTGGACGCCGTGGCCTCGGCTCTGCCCGAGCCTTCTCCCGACCGATCGTTCGGTCCGTGCGATTCCATGGTGGGACGGCCGTCGTATGGTGTCAACCGCTGTGGATAACCTGCGGGTGTCCCTGTGGACGACCGCTTCGCCCCCGGCCCGTTCCCGGCGCCGCCGGGGGGAGGGCTGCGCCGAACGGGTGATGCTGAGTACCGTTCGCGATTGCGCGACGCAGCGCGAGGACGACCGGGATCGGGGAACGGGGCGGAATGGACGCGTACGACGGAGGCTCCGGCGCTCCACAGGGGCGCAGCGGACCGGGGGAGGCGCGGGCGCCGCGCGCCGAAGACGCACTTCCCGGCGGCGCCCTGCCCGGCCCGCGATCCGAACTCCCGAGCCCTGATGCCGGACCGTGCGCCGAGCTCGGCGAGGCCCAGGCCGACGCCCGCGAGGCCGACGCCCCCGAGGCGGGCAACCCTGAGGCCGGTGAGCGGGAGGCTGTCGCTCCTGAGGCGGGCAACCCTGAGGCCGGTGAGCGGGAGGCTGTCGCTCCTGAGGCGGGCAACCCTGAGGCCGGTGAGCGGGAGGCCGTCGCCTCTGAGGCCGGCGACCCCGGGGGCAGCGCCACCGGGCCTCGTACCGGTGTGGCGGCGTTGTCCCCGCGCTATCAGGTCTGCGCCGCGCTGGCGCTCGCCGTGGTGGCGGTCGCCGTCTGTCTGCACGTCGGGATGGTGTTCCTGCACGTCGCACCGTCGAACACCGTCACCAAGGCGCACGGCAAGGCGATCGACGAGTGGATCTACCCGGAGTTCGAGCAGAACTGGAAGCTGTTCGCGCCGAACCCGCTGCAGCAGAACATCTCCGTCCAGGTCCGCGCCCAGGTGCGCACCGCGGACGGCGGATCGCGGACCACCAACTGGTACGACCTGTCCGCGCAGGACGGCCGGGCCATAGACGGCAACCTGGTGCCGAGCCACACCCAGCAGAACGAGCTGCGCCGCGCCTGGGACTTCTTCACCGCGACGCACGACAACGACAACCGCTCGGCCGGCGTCCGGGGCGCGCTCGCCGAGACGTATCTGCGCCGCATCGTGGTGCTGCGGCTGGAGCGCGGCGGCCTGACGGCCGACGGCGGTGTCGTGGAGCGGGTCCAGGTCCGCTCCCGGACCACCAATGTGACCCCGCCGAAGTGGAGCACCGAGAAGGTGTCGACGAGCCCGGTGTACCGCGAACTGTCCTGGTGGTCGGTGCCGGACGGCGCGACTGAGGGAGGCACGAGGTGAACCGGTTCTCCTTGTCGGTGTCCGCCGGCATCGCCCGTGTCACGGAGTCGGCCTTCGGGCCGTACCAGAGCGCGGTGGTCCGTATCGGCTTCAGCGTGACCTGGCTGCTGTTCCTGTTGCGCGAGATCCCCCACCGTGAGGAGCTCTACGGTCCCGACGGCCCCTGGAACTGGGAGCTGGCCCGGCAGCTGATCGACTCCAACGGGGCGTTCACCGCCTTGATGTGGTCCGACGGGCGGGGCTGGTTCGAGCTCGTGTACGCGCTCGCGCTGCTCTCCAGCGCGCTGCTGCTGCTGGGCTGGCGCACCCGCACGATGTCGGTGCTGTTCATGGTCGGCGTGCTCTCGCTGCAGAACCGGAGCGTCTTCGTCGGCGACGGCGGCGACAACGTGCTGCACCTGATGTCGATCTACCTGGTCTTCATGCGCTGCGGCCGGGTGTGGTCGCTGGACGCGCGACGGGTCCGGCGCGAGCAGGAGGCACGCGCGCGGGGAGAGCGGGTCACGGACCGGGTCGGCCCCGTGCTGTGGGCCGTGACCGGGTGCGCACTGATCACGGTGACCGTGGCGGACCGTTTCCACAGCGAGTGGTTCATTCCCGCGCTCCTGTGGGCGGCGTGGTGCGCGCAGGGGTTGTGGTGGGCCGTCGGGCGGCTGAGGAAGTCGGCGGAGCCGCGGATCCTGCTCGACGTGATCGGCAACGTCCTGCACAACGGCGCCCTGGTCGTGATCATGGTCGAGGCCTGTCTGATCTACGCGACGGCCGGCTGGTACAAGATCCAGGGCTCGCGCTGGCAGGACGGCACCGCCGTGTACTACCCGCTCCACCTGGACTACTTCTCACCCTGGCCGATGCTCGCCGACCTGCTGTCCGCCAGCGGCACGATGGTCATGATCGTGACTTACGGGACCGTCATCGTGCAGGTGGCCTTCCCGTTCACCCTCTCCAACCGGCGGCTGAAGAACGTCCTGCTGGCGGTGATGATGCTCGAGCACTCGGTGATCGCCGTCGTGCTGGGGCTGCCGTTCTTCTCGCTGGCGATGATCGCGACCGACGCCGTCTTCCTGCCCACCCCGTTCCTGCACCGGCTCGGCGGCTGGGCGGCACGCGCGCGTGGGCGGCTGTTCTCCGACGGCGACGGCGACGGCGGCGGCGACCGTGACGGCGGCGGCAGAGCCGCGCCGGAGCCCACGGACGAGGAAGGCGCCGCGCCCGCGCGCGTAGGGTTCACGGCATGACCGACCCCCTGAGCGCCGGCCGCGATCCGCTCGGCCGGTGGCACAGGCTCGCCGACGACGCCGTGCTGCTCGACGGCTTTCACGCCCTCAAGCACGCCGTGCGGTTCGGGGCCGAGATCCCGGTGGCGGTCGCCGTCGACCGGCGCGCGGCTCTCGCCCTCGCCGAGGAACTCGCCCCCGACGTGCGCGGGACGCTGGACGGGCTGCTGACGGAGGTCGCGGAGGCGACGTACGCCTCCCTGGTGCCGCGCCCGCATCCCACCGCGGTCGCCGCCCTGGCCGTGCGGCCCACCCGTGCGGCCAACCTGGAGCAGCTGGGACGCTCGCCCCGGACCGCTCCCGTCGTGGTCCTCGACCACCCCCGCAACCTGGGCAACGCGGGAGCGGTGATCCGGCTGGCCGCCGGGTTCGGGGCGACCGCGGTGATCACCACCGGCACGCTCGACCCCTGGCATCCGACCGTGCTGCGCGGCGGGGCGGGGCTGCACTTCGCGACCGCCGTGGAGCGGATGGCCGTCGACGAGCTGCCCGACGGCCCGCTGTTCGCCCTCGACCCGGAGGGCGACGACATCCGGGGCGTCGAGCTCCCCGACGACGCCCTCCTCGCGTTCGGCTCGGAGCGCAGCGGGCTCTCCGCCGAACTGCGCGCGCGGGCCGACCATCTCCTGGCCCTGCCGATGCGCCCCCAGGTCTCCAGCTACAACCTCGCGACCAGCGTGGCCATGACGCTGTACCACTGGAGCGCCTACGGAGGCGCGCCGCCCGGCGCGCCTCCCGTCCCTTAGGCCCCTTGGCCCGCCCAGGGCCGCAGGACGGATGTCCTGCGACCCTCAGGCGTCCCACGGACCTCCCGGACCTCAGGCGTCCCTGCGGACCTCCACCACCCGGAACCGGCTGGCGACGAACGCGCCGTCGGTGAGGGCCGCGTTGGCCGCCGGGTTGCCGCCCGATCCGTGGAAGTCGGAGAACGCGGCCGTCTGGTTGACGTAGACCCCTCCGGTGAGGTTCAGGGACAGCTGGGCCGCCTCTTCCAGGCAGACCTCCTGGATCGCCTCCTCCACCTCGCCGTCCGTGGTGTACGCGCCGACCGTCATCGCGCCCTTCTCGCGCACCGTGCGCCGCAGCAGGGCGATCGCGTCGGCCGCCGAGTCGACCGCGACGGCGAAGGAGACCGGGCCGAAGCACTCGCTCATGTAGGCGGCCTCGTCGTCCGGCTTTGCCCCGTCCAGCTTGACGATCACCGGGGTGCGCACGACCGCGTCCGGGAAGTCGGGGTTGCTCACCTCGCGGGAGGCGAGGGCGACTTCGCCGAGGCCCGCCGCCGCCTCCAGGCGGGCCTTGACGTCCGGGTTGACGATCGCGCCGAGGAGGGCGTTGGCGCGGGCGTCGTCGCCGAGGAGGCCGTCGACCGAGCGGGCGAGGTCGGCGACGACCTCGTCGAAGCTCTTCGGGCCCTCGTCGGTGAGGATGCCCGCGCGGGGGATCAGCAGGTTCTGGGGGGTGGTGCACATCTGGCCGCTGTACAGGGACAGCGAGAACGCCAGGTTGGCGAGCATGCCCTTGTAGTCGGCGGTGGAGTGCACGATCACCGTGTTGACGCCGGCCTTCTCGGTGTAGACCTGCGCCTGGCGGGCGTTGGCCTCCAGCCAGTCGCCGAAGGCGGTGGAGCCGGTGTAGTCGACGATCCTGATCTCGGGCCGGGTGGCCAGGGTCTTGGCGATGCCCTCGCCGGGACGTTCGGCGGCGAGCGCCACCAGGTTCGGGTCGAAGCCGGCGGCGGCGAGCACCTCCCGGGCGACGCTAACCGTGAGCGCGAGCGGGAGCACCGCGCGCGGGTGGGGCTTGACCAGGACCGCGTTGCCGGTGGCCAGGGAGGCGAACAGGCCGGGGTAGCCGTTCCAGGTGGGGAAGGTGTTGCAGCCGATGAGCAGGGCAATGCCGCGCGGGACCGGTGTGAAGCTCTTGGTCAGCGTGAGCGGGTCGCGCTTGCCCTGGGGCTTGCTCCACTCCGCCGTGCCGGGGGTGCGGACCTGCTCCGCGTACGCGTAGGCCACCGCTTCCAGACCGCGGTCCTGCGCGTGCGGGCCGCCGGCCTGGAACGCCATCATGAAGGCCTGGCCGGAGGTGTGCATGACCGCGTGGGCGAACTCGTGCGTCCGGTCGCTGATCCGCTTGAGGATCTCCAGACAGACCACCGCGCGGACCTCCGCGCCCGCGTCCCGCCAGGCGCGCTGTCCGGCCGTCATGGCGGGCAGCAGTTCGTCCACGTCCGCGTGCGGGTACGTCACGCCCAGCGCGGCGCCGTACGGCGACACCTCGCCGCCCACCCAGTCGTCGGTGCCGGGCTGGCCGAGGTCGAGGCGGGTGTTCAGGACGGCGTCGAAGGCGGCCTTGCCGGCCGCCGCGTCCAGGCTGCCGTTCTCCCCGTAGGCCTTGGGGTGTTCCGGGTGCGGGGACCAGTACGCGCGGGTGCGGATCGCTTCCAGGGCCTGGTCGAGGGTGGGCCGGTGCTGAGCGATCAGAGCGTGCGCGGTCAGTTCGGCGGCGGCCATGCGGGACCAACTCCTCGTCTTGAGAACTCTCCGTCGAGCTCGTGGCCTGGCGGAAACCTGGGCGGGAACAGCCAGTCACCGCTAGAGTAACCGAACGATCGGTCGGGACAAGGGGGCCTGCCGCATCTGTGGAAATCCCCGTGCGGGAGGATCGCGCACATGACAGCACTCGACCTCAGCAGCCCCGTGGCCGTCGTCGGCGCCGGCACCATGGGCCAGGGCATCGCCCAGGTCGCGCTGGTCGCCGGCCACCGCGTGCGGCTGTACGACGCCGTCCCGGGCCGCGCCCGTGAAGCGGCCGCCGCGATCGGCGCCCGCCTCGACCGGCTCGTCGAGAAGGACCGCCTCGCGGCCGGTGACCGCGACGAGGCATGCGCCCGTCTGCACGCCGCCCAGGACCTCGCCGACCTCGCCGACTGCTCGTTGGTCGTCGAGGCCGTCGTCGAACGCCTGGACGTCAAGCAGGAACTGTTCCGGCAGCTGGAGGACGTGGTCGGCGAGGACTGCCTGCTCGCCACCAACACCTCGTCCCTGTCGGTGACCGCCGTCGGCGGCGCCCTGCGCAACCCCGGCCGATTCGTGGGCCTGCATTTCTTCAACCCGGCACCGCTGCTGCCGCTGGTCGAGGTGGTCTCGGGGTACGCCACCGACGTCACCTCGGCCACGCGCGCGTACGAGACCGCCCGCGCCTGGGGCAAGACGCCGGTCGCCTGCGCCGACACCCCCGGCTTCATCGTGAACCGCATCGCCCGGCCCTTCTACGCCGAGGCGTTCGCCGTCTACGAGGCACAGGGCGCCGACCCCGCCACCATCGACGCCGTCCTGCGCGAGTCGGGCGGCTTCCGGATGGGCGCCTTCGAGCTGACCGACCTGATCGGGCAGGACGTCAACGAGTCGGTGACGCACTGCGTGTGGCAGTCCTTCTTCCAGGACGCGCGCTTCACGCCCTCGCTCGCCCAGCGCCGCCTCGTCGAGTCGGGCCGGCTCGGCCGTAAGACCGGCCAGGGCTGGTACGACTACCGGGAGGGGGCCGAGCCCGCCGAGCCGCACACCGCGGAGAAGGCCCAGCCGCCCGCCTACGTCGTCGCCGAGGGCGACCTGGGCCCCGCCTCGGAGCTGCTCGCGCTGATCCGGGAGGCGGGCATCCAGGTCCGCGAGGAGGAAGAGGACCACGGCACCCGCCTGGTGCTGCCCAGCGGTGGCCAGCTGGCCCTCGCCGACGGCCAGACCTCCGTGGAGTTCCGGGACGTCGTCTACTTCGACCTCGCCCTGGACTACCGCAAGGCCACCCGCATCGCCCTGTCCGCCTCGCAGGACACCGCCCCGCAGACCATGTCCGAGGCGATCGGCCTCTTCCAGGCGCTCGGCAAGAACGTCAGCGTCATCGGCGACGTCCCCGGCATGATCGTCGCCCGCACGGTCGCCCGCATCGTCGACCTCGCGCACGACGCCGTGGCCAAGGGCGTCGCCACCGAGGAGGACGTCGACACCGCGATGCGCCTGGGCGTGAACTACCCCCTCGGCCCCTTCGAGTGGAGCCGCAGGCTGGGCCGCATGTGGGCCTACTCCCTCCTCGACGACCTGCACGACCGCGACCCCGGCGGCCGCTACGCGCCGTCCCTCGCGCTGTACCGGCACTCCTACGCCACCGAGAAGCGGGAGGGCGCCTCGTGACCACCGCCAAGCGCGACACCTACACCCCGGAGACCCTGCTCTCCGTAGCCGTCCAGGTCTTCAACGAGCGTGGCTACGACGGCACCTCCATGGAGCACCTCTCCAGGGCGGCCGGCATCTCCAAGTCGTCGATCTACCACCATGTCGCCGGCAAGGAGGAACTGCTGCGGCGGGCCGTCAGCCGCGCCCTGGACGGCCTCTTCGGGATCCTCGGCGAGGAGCACGCGCGTGTGGGGCACGCCTCGCACCGCCTGGAGTACGTCGTGCGGCGCATGGTCGAGGTGCTGATCGGCGAACTGCCCTACGTGACGCTGCTGCTGCGCGTACGCGGCAACACCGACACCGAGCGGTGGGCACTGGAACGGCGCCGGGACTTCGACCACCGCGTCGCCGACCTGCTGCGGGCGGCCGCCGCCGACGGGGACGTCCGCGGCGACATGGAGGTGCGGCTCGCCACCCGCCTGGTCTTCGGCATGATCAACTCGATCGTCGAGTGGTACCGGCCCGGCGGCCGGGGGATGGTCGAGAGCGAGGTGGCCGACGCGGTGGTGCGGCTGGTCTTCGAGGGCCTGCGGACGGCCCCGGCCGGGCCGGACACCCCGGCCTGACCCGTCCACCCGGCCGGCCCTGTTCACCCGGCCGGCCCTGTTGACCAGGCCGGACCGGCGCTCTCAGGCTCGGTCCGCCGCTCAGCCCTGTGGCTCCAGGTCCTCCTCCTCGAACACCAGCAGCGTGCGGGTGCTGAGCACCTCGGGGATCGCCTGGAGCCGGGTCAGCACCACCTCGCGCAGTGCCCTGTTGTCGGGCGTGTGCACCAGCAGCAGGACGTCGAAGTCGCCCCCGACGAGGGCGATGTGGGAGGCGCCGGGCAGCTGTCTGAGCTGCTCGCGCACCGTCCGCCAGGAGTTCTGCACGATCTTCAGGGTGATGTAGGCGCTCGTGCCCTGTCCGGCGCGCTCGTGGTTCACGCGGGCGCCGAAGCCGCGGATGACCCCGTCGTCGATGAGCCGGTTGATCCGCGCGTAGGCGTTGGCCCGCGAGACGTGGACCCGCTCGGCGACCGACCGTATCGAGGCGCGGCCGTCCGCCTGGAGCATCTGCAGGATGTCCTGGTCGATCGCGTCGAGCGGTCGCGCCGGCGGCAGCGCGGCGCCTGCCGACGGCGGGAGAGCCGTCGACGGCGCGGGACCGCTCGACGGCGGAGGTCCTCCGGACGGCGTAGGGCCGGCCGACGGCGGGGGCCCGCTCTGCGCGGGGCTGCTCGGCGGAAGCGCGGCACCGTTCTCCGGCCCTTCGGCCATTTGTTCAGGTGCCATGTCCCCCCGCCTTCCCAGCATGGACGTACTGCGTCCATCTCAGGTTGTGGAGAACCGTTTGTCCACAGCCTGAGGGGGCCTGTAGCCAAAATGTGCCGACGACCGAACAATCGGTAGGTGAGGCGGGTCACACCCGACACGCCTCCCGTAGCCGCATCCCCGAGGAGGTGCCGTCATGACGGTCATGGAGCAGCGGGGCACGTACCGGCCGACTCCGCCGCCGGCCTGGCAGCCCCGTACCGACCCCGCGCCGCTGCTGCCCGACGCGGTGCCGTACCGCGTCCTCGGCACCGACGCGGCCGCACAGGCCGACCCGGAGCTGATGCGCCGGCTGTACGCCCAGCTGGTGCGCGGCCGCCGCTACAACGTCCAGGCCACCGCACTCACCAAACAGGGCAGACTCGCCGTCTACCCCTCCAGCACCGGCCAGGAGGCCTGCGAGGTCGCCGCCGCGCTCGTCCTGGAGGAGCGCGACTGGCTGTTCCCCAGCTACCGCGACACCCTCGCCGTCGTCGCACGCGGTGTGGACCCGGTCGAGGCCCTCACTCTGCTGCGCGGCGACTGGCACACCGGCTACGACCCCTACGAGCACCGGGTGGCTCCCCTGTGCACCCCGCTCGCCACCCAGCTTCCGCATGCCGTGGGCCTCGCGCACGCCGCCCGCCTCAGGGGCGACGACGTGGTCGCGCTCGCCATGGTCGGTGACGGCGGCACCAGCGAGGGCGACTTCCACGAGGCGCTGAACTTCGCCGCCGTCTGGCAGGCGCCGGTCGTCTTCCTCGTACAGAACAACGGCTTCGCGATCTCCGTCCCCCTCGCCAAGCAGACCGCCGCGCCCTCGCTGGCCCACAAGGCCGTCGGATACGGCATGCCGGGTCGCCTGGTGGACGGCAACGACGCGGCCGCCGTGCACGAGGTGCTGGCCGACGCCGTGCGCCGGGCGCGGGAGGGCGGCGGTCCGACCCTCGTGGAGGCGGTCACCTACCGCATCGACGCCCACACCAACGCCGACGACGCCACCCGCTACCGCGGCGACGCAGAGGTGCAGACCTGGCGTGAGCACGACCCGATCCAGCTGCTGGAGCGCGAGCTGACCGCGCGCGGGCTGCTCGACGAGGACGCCCGGCGGTCCGCGCGGGACGCGGCCGAGGCGATGGCCGCGGACCTGCGTGCCCGGATGAACCAGGACCCGGTCCTCGACCCGATGGACCTGTTCTCCCACGTCTACGCCGAGCCCACTCCGCAGCTGCGCGAGCAGCAGGCGCTGCTGCGGGCCGAGCTCGAGGCCGAGCAGGAAGGCGCGCACTGATGACGACCGTCGCCCTCAAGCCCGCCACCATGGCGCAGGCCCTCACGCGCGGGCTGCGCGACGCCATGGCCGCCGACCCCGCCGTGCACGTCCTGGGCGAGGACGTGGGCGCTCTCGGCGGTGTCTTCCGGGTCACCGACGGGCTGGTGAAGGAGTTCGGCGAGGACCGCTGCACGGACACACCGCTCGCCGAGGCCGGCATCCTCGGCACCGCCGTCGGCATGGCCATGTACGGCCTGCGGCCGGTCGTGGAGATGCAGTTCGACGCGTTCGCCTACCCGGCGTTCGAGCAGCTCATCAGCCATGTCGCCCGGATGCGCAACCGCACGCGTGGCCGGATGCCCCTGCCGATCACCGTCCGCGTGCCCTACGGCGGCGGCATCGGAGGCGTCGAGCACCACAGCGACTCCTCCGAGGCCTACTACATGGCGACCCCGGGCCTGCACGTCGTCACGCCCGCCACGGTCGCCGACGCCTATGGCCTGCTGCGCGCCTCCATCGCCTCCGACGACCCGGTCGTCTTCCTCGAACCCAAGCGCCTGTACTGGTCCAAGGACGCCTGGAACCCGGAGGAGCCGACGGACGTCGAGCCGATCGGACGTGCGGTGGTGCGGCGTCCGGGCCGCAGCGCCACACTGATCACGTACGGGCCGTCGGTTCCGGTCTGCCTCGAAGCCGCCGAGGCGGCGCGCGCCGAGGGCTGGGACCTCGAGGTCGTCGACCTGCGCTCGCTGGTGCCCTTCGACGACGAGACGGTCGCCGCGTCGGTACGCCGTACCGGCCGCGCGGTCGTCGTCCACGAGTCGGGCTCCTATGGCGGCCCGGGCGGGGAGATCGCGGCCCGTGTCACCGAGCGCTGCTTCCACCACCTGGAGGCGCCGGTGCTGCGCGTGGCCGGGTTCGACCTGCCGTATCCGCCGCCGATGCTGGAGCGCCACCACCTGCCCGGCGTCGACCGCATCCTCGACGCCGTGGCGCGGCTGCAGTGGGAGGCCGGGAACTGATGGCACAGGTACTGGAGTTCAAGCTCCCCGACCTCGGTGAGGGGCTCACCGAGGCGGAGATCGTCCGCTGGCTGGTCCAGGTCGGCGACGTCGTGGCCGTCGACCAGCCGGTCGTCGAGGTGGAGACGGCCAAGGCGATGGTCGAGGTGCCCTGCCCGTACGGCGGCGTGGTGACGGCCCGTTTCGGCGAGGAGGGCACGGAACTGCCCGTCGGCGCCCCGCTGATCACGGTCGCGGTCGGCGCGCCGGCCTCCGACGCCGAGGCCGGGGCCGGGGGCTCGGGCAACGTGCTCGTCGGGTACGGCACTTCGGAGGCGCCCGCGCGCAGGCGCCGGGTCCGCTCCACGCGGCCGGAACCCGCCGTCACCGTCGCGGTCGGCGGCACGGCCCCGATGGTGCCGGTGGCCCCCGTGGCCGCCGTGACCCCGGTCGCCCCGGCCTCCTCGGCGGCCCCGGCGGAGGGGCCCGGCGGGCCCGTTCCGGTGATCTCCCCCCTGGTGCGCAGGCTCGCCCGGGAGAACGGGCTGGATCTGCGGGAGCTCACGGGCTCCGGGCCCGAGGGGCTGATCCTGCGGGCGGACGTGGAGAACGCGCTGCGGGTGGCCGTGCCGCGAGAAGAGGCGGCACAGACGGCCCAGCAGCCATCCGCACCCTCCGCCCTCGCCGGTGGCCGCCGCGTCCCGCTCAAGGGCGTCCGGGGCGCCGTCGCCGACAAGCTCTCCCGCAGCCGGCGCGAGATCCCGGACGCGACCTGCTGGGTGGACGCCGACGCGACCGAACTGATGCGGGCGCGGACCGCGATGAACGCGGCCGGCGGGCCGAAGATCTCCCTCCTCGCGTTGCTCGCCCGTATCTGCACCGCGGCGCTGACCCGCTTCCCGGAACTCAACTCCACCGTCGACCAGGCCGCCCGTGAGGTCGTCCAGTTCGACCAGGTCCATCTCGGCTTCGCCGCACAGACCGAACGGGGCCTGGTCGTGCCCGTGGTCCGTGACGCGCAGGCGCGGGACGTCGAGGGGCTCACCGCGGAGTTCGCCCGGCTCACCGAGGCCGGCCGCCAAGGGCGCCTCACCCCCGCGGAGCTGACCGGCGGCACCTTCACGCTGAACAACTACGGCGTGTTCGGCGTCGACGGCTCCACGCCGATCATCAACCACCCCGAGGCGGCCATGCTCGGCGTCGGCCGCATCGTCCCCCGACCGTGGGTGCACGAGGGCGAGCTCGCGGTGCGCCAGGTCGTCCAGCTCTCGCTCACCTTCGACCACCGGGTGTGCGACGGCGGCACGGCGGGCGGCTTCCTGCGTCATGTCGCGGACTGCGTGGAGCAGCCGGCGGTGCTGTTGCGCACCTTGTGACCGTGGGCGCGTCGCCGCGCTTCCCGCGCCCGCCGGGGTCCCGGGGGCCCGAAACCCCGGGACCGGCCCGCATACTCGGGGGGTGACCTCGAACGAGCCCGCCGCCCACGACGCCGTCGTGCTCGCCGGCGGCGGCGCCCGTCGGCTCGGCGGGGCCGACAAACCCGGCGTGCCGGTGGGCGGGCGCGCGCTGCTCGACCGGGTGCTGGGCGCCTGCGCCGACGCCCGTGCCACCGTCGTCGTCGCGGACCCCCGCCCCACCGTCCGGCCCGTGTGCTGGGCCCGCGAGGACCCGCCCGGCGCGGGGCCCGTCGCCGCGCTCGACGCCGGGCTGCGCCGTGTCACGGCGGACGATGTCCTCGTCCTCTCCGCCGATCTGCCCTTCCTCGCCCCGGACACCGTGCGGCGGCTGCTGACCGCCCTGCGCTCCGGCGGCGCCGAGGGCGTGCTGCTCACCGACGCGGACGGCCGCGACCAGCCGCTCGTCGCCGCGTACCGCTCGGCGGCGCTGCGCCGTGAACTGGCGGTGCTCGCCGCCGCCCACGGCGGCCTCGCCGGGCTGCCCCTGCGCCGGCTGACCGCCGGACTCGACCTCGCCCGCGTCCCCGACCCGGTCGGGTCCTTCGACTGCGACACCTGGGACGACATCGCCACTGCCAGGGCACGTATCAGGGAGCATGACCACGTGTTGGATGAATGGATTTCCGCAGTCAAGGCCGAACTGGGCGTCGACCTCGACGTCGACACCGGCGTCCTCCTCGACCTCGCCCGGGACGCCGCCCACGGTGTGGCGCGGCCGGCGGCCCCCCTGACCACCTTCCTGGTCGGCTACGCGGCCGCGCAGGGCGCGGGCGGCCCCGAGGCCGTCGCCGAGGCCGCCCGCAAGGCCGCCGAGCTGGCGGTGCGCTGGGCCCAGGAGGCCGGGCAGGAGGCCGGGCAGGGAGCCGAGCGGGCGGCCGGGCAGGACAAGACCGCCGAGACCGGCGGTCCGGGACCGGACGCCGGATGACCCCGCACGGCGCCCGGCAGGGCCTCGACGCCGAGGACCTCGACGTCGAGGAGGCGCTCGCCCTCGTGAAGGACGGCAACGGTTCCACCCGCCCGACCGGCGGCCCCCGCCCGGCCCAGCGCGAGCCCGGCGTCCCGCCGTCCGCCGGGGGCGCGGACGCGGGGCACCGGACCGCCGCGGAACATCGCCACCGCGCCACCGCCTGGCCGGAGGCCCGGACGATCGCCGCCCGCGCCGCCCGGTCGGGCCCCCGTCCCGCCCCCGTCTCCGTCGGCCTCGGCGACGCCCTCGGTCTGGTTCTGGCCGCCCCGCTGACCGCGCTCACCGACCTGCCCTCGTTCGACACGTCGGCGATGGACGGATGGGCGGTCGCGGGTCCCGGGCCCTGGCTCGTACGGGAGGAGGGCGTGCTCGCCGGGAGTTCCGCGCCCGCTCCCCTCGCCGACGGCGAGGCCGTCCGGATCGCCACCGGGGCCCGGATCCCCCCGGACACCACCGCGGTGCTGCGCAGCGAGCACGGCCGCACCGACGACAGCGGCCGGCTGCATCCGACCCGCGAGATGCAGCACGGTCAGGACATCCGCCCACGCGGCCAGGAGTGCCGCTCCGGTGATCAGCTGCTGCTCGCCGGAGCGGTGGTGACGCCGGCCGTCCTCGGTCTCGCCGCCGCCGCCGGGTACGACACGGTGACCGCCGTGCCCCGGCCCCGGGTCGAGGTCCTGGTGCTCGGCGACGAACTGCTCACCGAGGGCCGCCCGCACGACGGCCTCATCCGGGACGCGCTCGGTCCCATGCTGCCGCCGTGGCTGCGGGCTCTGGGCGCCGAGGTCATCGCCGTACGCAGGCTCCGTGACGACGCGAAGGTCCTGCACAGGGCCATCACCTCGTCCGGGGCTGATCTGATCGTCACCACCGGGGGCACGGCCTCGGGGCCTCACGACCATGTGCACCCCACGCTGCGCCGGCTCGACGCCGAGCTCCTCGTCGACGGAGTCACGGTGCGTCCCGGGCACCCCATGCTGCTGGCGCGCGTCAAGGAAGGCCAGCACCTCGTCGGTCTGCCCGGAAACCCGCTCGCGGCCGTCTCCGGCCTGCTCACGCTCGCCGAGCCGCTGCTGCGCACCCTCGCTGCCCGCGGGGCTCCCGAGTCGTACACGCTGCCCTTGCGGGAGGCGGTGCACGGGCACCCGCACGACACCCGGCTCATCCCCGTGGTCCTGCGGGGCGACCACGCCGTGCCGCTGCACTACAACGGTCCGGCCATGCTGCGCGGCATCGCGGCGGCCGACGCCCTCGCCGTCGTACCGCCGGGCGGGGCGCGGGCGGGTCAGGAGGCGCAGTTGCTGGATCTGCCGTGGGCGACCGCCGGGATCGGCGCATGTTTCACGTGAAACACGCGCTGTCGTTTCACGTGAAACCCCGCCCTCGTTTCACGTGAAACACCGTCATGTCCGCTCGGGAGCCGGAACGGCTCGGGTGACCGTGATCACCCGGTCCCCCTGCTCCAGACGGGCGAGCCTGGGGTCGGTGTAGTCGAGCAACTCCTTGCCGCGGACGACGGCCACGACGAGATCCGTGCAGGCGCGGGGCTCCTTGCCCGCTTCCGCCTTGGTGATCGGGCGCTCGACGAGGTCCAGGCCGCTGCCGATGGTCATCAGGCTCTCCAGTGTCCTGGCGACCGTCGGGCTGATCATCGACACACCGAGCAGGCGTCCGGCGGAGCTGGAGCTGGTGATCACGGTGTCCGCGCCGCTCTGCTTGAGCAGCGGCACGTTCTCGTCCTCGCGGGCGGCGACCACGATCGTGGCGCGCCGGTTCAGCTGACGGGCCGTGAGGGTGACCAGTGCGGCCGTCTCGTCCCGTTGCGGCGAGACGATCACCCGGGACGCGTTGTGCACCTCGGCTTTGACGAGCGTCTCCGAACGCGTGGCGTCCCCGGTGACCGACACCAGTCCGTCGTCCCCGGCGACGAGCGCAGCCTTGCGCTGGGCGTCCACCACGACGATGTGGTCCTTGGGGACGCCCTGCCCGACGAGGGTCTCCACCGCGTGGCGGCCCTTGGTGCCGTACCCGACGACCACGACGTGGCCGCTGGTGCGGGCGCGCCAGCGGTGGACGCGGACCTGCTGGCGGGTGCGCTCGGTGAGCACCTCCAGGGTGGTGCCGACCAGGATGATCAGAAACAGCACGCGCAGCGGTGTGATGACCAGGATGTTGACGAGCCGGGCCGTGTCGCTGACCGGGGTGATGTCGCCGTAGCCGGTGGTGGAAAGGGTGACGGTCGCGTAGTAGGCCGCGTCCAGCAGGCCGACGGAGCCGTCCGAGTTGTCGTTGTAGCCGTCATGGTCGGCGTAGACGATCAGGGTGGTGACGGCCAGTACCAGGAGCCCCAGGGCGAGTCGCCGCAGCACCTGCTGGAGCGGGGGCACGCCGACGCGCACGGGCATCGTGATGGAGCGCCCCGCCTCGGCGTCGTCGCGGGCTTCGGTGCGCGAGCGGTACCAGAGGGACCTGAACAGTGAGAGCCTGGTCGGGCCGGGCTGTCGTTCGTGGTCCTTCATCGTGTGCCCCCTGCTGACGGTGATCGGATCGGTGGGCACCATGGTTCCCGGCGGGTTCGCGCCCGCCATGGATCAACACATGTCCTCGGCCCCCCCAGATGCCCATGATCCCCGGAGGTCCTCTTGCGCGACCACACTGTCGTCGTCGGCTTCGGCACGAAGGGCCGGTCCGCGATCCGGACGGCCTGTGCGGCGGGTCTGCGCAAGGAGCAGGTCGTGGTGATCGACCCGAGCGCCAAGGCGGTCGACGCGGCGCGGGCCGACGGCTACGAGGGCGTGGTCGGTGACGCGACGCGCAGCGATGTGCTGCGGCGGGCCGAGGTGCAGCGGGCGGGGCGGATCGTGATCGCGACCCAGCGCGACGACACGGCCGTCCTGGTCGCGCTCACCGCCCGCCAGCTCAACCCGGGGGCGAAGATCGTGGCGGCGGTCCGCGAGGAGGAGAACGCGCCGCTGCTCAAGCAGTCGGGAGCCGACGAGGTCATCACCAGCGCCGGGGCGGCCGGGCGGTTGCTGGGTCTGTCCGTGCTCAGCCCGGCGGCGGGCCGGGTCATGGAGGACCTGATCCAGCAGGGCGACGGGCTCGACCTGGTCGAACGGCCGGTCACCAAGGCCGAGGCGGGCCGCGGTCCGCGCGAGACGGCCGACCTGGTGGTCAGCGTCGTGCGCGGGCATCGCGTCCTGGACTACGACGACCCGGCGATCGGGGTGCTGCAGCCCACGGACCGGCTGGTGTCGATCGTGCGGGTCGGGCCGGACAGGGCGCACACCAACCTCGGCGGTCCGGGGATGCCCGGGGTACCACCGCTGCCGCCGCTGCCGCCGGCCTGAACTCTGCGGCGACCGCCCGTCGTTACGCCGCGGTCCTTCGGCCGGGGGCGAGGAGTAGCGTCGTCCTCATGTATGCGATCACGATTCCCGAACCTGGTGGTCCCGAGGCGCTGGTGTGGGACGAGGTTCCCGATCCCGTCCCCGGCGAGGGCGAGGTCCTGGTCGAGGTGGTGGCCGGCGCCGTCAACCGCGCCGACATCCTGCAGCGGCAGGGCTTCTACGACCCGCCGCCCGGCGCTTCCCGCTACCCCGGCCTGGAGTGCTCCGGGCGGATCGCCGCGATCGGCCCCGGCGTCTCCGGTTGGACCGTCGGCGAAGAGGTGTGCGCGCTGCTCTCGGGCGGCGGCTACGCCGAGAAGGTCGCCGTGCCGGCCGGCCAGCTGCTCGCGGTGCCCGAAGGCGTCGACCTCCGGCAGTCCGCTGCGCTCCCCGAGGTGACCAGCACCGTCTGGTCGAACGTCTTCATGATCGCCCATCTCCGTCCCGGCGAGACGCTGCTCGTGCACGGCGGTTCCAGCGGCATCGGCACCATGGCGATCCAGCTGGCCAAGGCGGTCGGCGCGCGGGTCGCCGTCACCGCGGGCACCAAGGAGAAGCTGGACCGGTGCGCCGAGCTGGGCGCCGACATCCTGATCAACTACCGCGAGCAGGACTTCGTCGCCGAGGTGAAGCAGGCCACCGCCGGCGCCGGCGCCGACGTCATCCTCGACAACATGGGCGCGAAGTACCTGGACCGCAACGTCCAGGCCCTCGCCGTCAACGGCCGTCTCGCGATCATCGGCATGCAGGGCGGAGCCACGGCCGAGCTGAACATCGGCGCGCTCCTCGGCAAGCGTGCCGCCATCAGCGCGACCTCGCTGCGGGCCCGTCCCCTGGAGGAGAAGGCCGCGATCGTGGCGGCCGTGCGCGAGCACGTCTGGCCGCTGGTCGCCGCCGGCCGGGTACGCCCCGTCGTCGACCGCGAAATCCCGATGAGCGACGCGGCCGCCGCCCACCGGGTCGTCGAGGAGAGCGGCCACGTCGGCAAGGTGTTGCTGGTCGCGCCCTAAGTGTATTGATCACGAGCGGTGCCGTCCGGCTCGGTGCGGTGTCAGCTGCGGCGCAGGCGCAGGGCGGCGATCGCGAGGGCGATTCCGAGGCCGATGAGGACGAGCCCGCTGCCGAGCGGCAGGATCTGCAGGACGGGGCCGTCGGCCCGCTCCCCCTGCGTGCCAGCCTGCCGCACGGAGTCCTGGGGCTCCGCCGAGGTCACGGGAACGGACGCCTCGGGAGGCTGGGACGCGCTGTCGTCGGAGTGGTCGCCGTCGCCGGTCTCCGCCTCGCCGTCCCCGGTGTCGGGGTCGTCACCGGAGGCGTCCCCGCCGCCCGGGTCCTGCGTCGTGGCGTCCTCACCCTCGTCCTCCCGCCCAGGCCGCGCGCGTCCCTCGCCCGCCCGGCTGCCGGCCCGGTCGGGTTCGCGCGGGGAGGGGGAGGGCGTGGCCGGCGCGGGCGCGTCGGCGTACGCCGGGACGCTTCCGGGCGCCGATCCGGCCGCGTACGACGTGGCGCCCCCGTACGACAGCACGAGGGCTCCCGCCAGGGCCGTCATGGCCACCCGCGCGCCGCACCATGCCCACTGCACTGGAGTCACGTCCGTGACCCCCTCCCGATGACCGGTCGCCGACAAAACACTCACCAAGCGTTACATCGGCGAATTTCCCCCGCATTCCGGACTGCGCCGAACGGAAACGGTGGATCACCTGTCACGGGGGGCACCGCGGTGATGAGGTGGGAGCGTGCGAGAGAATGACGGCATGGAGATGCCGAGGAACGAAAGGTCGCCGGAGAACGCCCAGAAGATCCTGGTCGTAGGCCAGGACGGCATGGCGCTCGGCGGCATCGACGCCGACGAGGACTCCCGTGAGATTCCGGTCACGGAGCAGGTCGAGCAGCCGGCGAAGGTCATGCGGATCGGAAGCATGATCAAGCAGCTGCTGGAGGAGGTGCGTGCGGCTCCCCTGGACGAGGCGAGCCGGGTCCGGCTGAAGGAGATCCACTCGAGCTCGGTGAAGGAGCTGGAGGACGGACTGGCCCCGGAGCTGGTCGAGGAACTGGAGCGGCTCTCCCTGCCGTTCAACGAGGAGTCGACGCCGAGCGACGCGGAACTGCGCATCGCGCAGGCCCAGTTGGTCGGCTGGCTGGAGGGCCTCTTCCACGGCATCCAGACCACGCTCTTCGCTCAGCAGATGGCCGCGAGGGCCCAGTTGGAGCAGATGCGCCGAGCCCTGCCGCCCGGCGCGAGCCACGAGGGCATGGACGATCCGCGCGCCGCGGGCGGCCGCTCGGGCGGCCCGTACCTGTAGTCCCAGCGGCCCGTACCTGTAGTCCTGCAGTACACGTCAAGGGCCCGGCGTCGGACGCCGGGCCCTTTCACATGACGTCGGACCAGGCCGGACGGCGTCGCACGCGCCGGCGGGCCGTCACGCCGGATTGCCGGTGGAGACCTTGAGCTCGATCTCGGGCATGTTCTTGGGGTCGACGTCCGTGTCGGCGGAGGGGAACTGGTCCATGACCGCCCCGTCGCCGTACGTGTTCTCGTCGACCTTGGTGATCTTGTACTGCCAGCCGGCGGCCTGGAAGCACGCCTTGACCGAGCCGATGTACTTGAATTTGAAGTTCGGCACCCGGATCTTGGCGGGGTCGTTGTACGACTCCTGCGGCTCGGAGCACTCCGTCGCGTCGATCGTCTTGGAGGTGTCCGGCGCGCGGTAGTTCGCCGCCTTCGTCGCCGCCGGCGAGGAACTCGCGGTCCCGCCGCCGCCCTTGGAGTCGTCGTGGGAGCCGCCGCCCACGGTGAGGCTGGCGATCAGACCGCCGACCGCGACCACGGCGACGACGGCCGAGCCGATGAGGACCGGCCTGCTGTTCCTGCGGCCGCCCGAGGGCACCGCGGTCGACGGCTGCGGGCTGAGGTTGTACGCGTGCGGGGTGTGCTGCGCCTGCTGGTTGTATGCCGGAGCGGGCGTCTGATAGCCGCCCTGCTGGGGATAGCCGTAGGACGCGGCGGGCGTCGGAGTGCCGTACGGGTTCGGCCCGGGCTGGTACGGCGTCTGCACGCTTCCCTGCGGCGGGGTGCTCTGGCCGACCGGCGGGAACACCGCCGAGCCGACGCCCGCGCCGCTGGACGTCTGCGCGCCCGGGACGATGCTGGGCGGGGCCGGCTGGAAGGACGCGGCGACGCGCAGGCACTCGTCGCGCATGGCGACGGCGGTCGGAAAACGCTCGTTCGGGTTCTTCTTCAGCGCGCGGGCGACGAGCGCGTCGACGGCCGGCGGCAGCGCCCGGTTGATCGAGGAGGGAGTCACCGGCTCCTCCTGCACGTGCGCGTACGCGATCGCAAGCGGTGAATCGGCCTCGAACGGCAGCCGCCCGGTGACCAGTTGGAACAGCATGATGCCGACCGAGTACAGGTCGGACCGGGCGTCCACCCCGCGCCCCAGGGCCTGTTCGGGCGAGAGGTACTGGGGGGTTCCGACGACCATGCCCGTCTGCGTCATGGAGGTGACGCCGGACTGCATGGCCCGCGCGATGCCGAAGTCCATCACCTTGACCACGCCGCGCTTGGTCATCATCACGTTGCCGGGCTTGATGTCGCGGTGGACCAGCCCCATCTCGTGGCTGATCTCCAGCGCCGCCAGCACGTCAGCGGTGATCTTCAACGCCTTGTCGGCAGGCATCGCGCCCTGCCGGTGCACGTCCTCGTCGAGCACCGAGCCGAGCGGGCGGCCCTCGATGTACTCCATGACGATGTAGGGGGTGGTGAGCCCGTCCACGTCGTCCTCGCCCGTGTCGAAGACGGAGACGATGTTGGTGTGCGTGAGCTTGGCCACGGCCTGCGCCTCGCGCCGGAAGCGCTCGCGGAAGGCCTGTTCACGGCCCAGTTCGGTGTGCAGGGTCTTCACCGCGACCTGACGGTCGAGCACGGCGTCGTAGGCGAGGTGGACCGAGGCCATGCCGCCCTCGCCGAGCAAGTCGCGCAGCTGATAGCGGCCGGCGGCGAGCGCCCGCCCCGCGTACCGGCCCTGCGCGCCGTCCTGGCTCATCTTCTGCGTCCCCCGTTGGCCTTCTGGCGCCGTTGACTGTCGTTGATCGAAAGTGCTATTCCCGGCCAAGTCTGCCGCAGGGCACCGACACGTCAAGCTCGGTGCCCGTTCCGTGACCCTACGAGAAAGAAGCGTCGCGGAAGCGTTACAGGTGCCGCTCGGCCGGTACACGGAATTTGCACGGCTGCACGGAGTACGGGTTTGATGGCCGGTCCGTCCCGGACCGGCGCCGGGGGTCCGCCCCGGGGATCGTTCCGGGGATCGTCCCGGACCGGCGGCTTGCGTGGAGGCTGTAGCGTGGCCGACGGAGACCGTGACAACACCGCGCGCACCGCGGGCAGAAACGACGGCGAGGACTGATGGCACAGCAGCGCGCTCAGGGCCCGTCCGACCCCGAGGCGACTGGCGGCGGTATGTCAGATGCGCCGGAGAACTGGGGCAACGGAGGGCTGGTCGGAGACGGCCGATACCGGCTGACCCGCCGGCTCGGCCGAGGCGGCATGGCCGAGGTGTTCGCGGCCGAGGACGTACGTCTCGGCCGCACCGTGGCGGTCAAGCTGCTGCGCGCCGACCTCGCCGAGGACCCCGTGTCCAAGGCCCGCTTCACGCGCGAGGCCCAGTCGGTGGCCGGCCTCAACCACCATGCGATCGTCGCCGTGTACGACTCCGGCGAGGACTTCGTGGGCGGCCAGAGCGTGCCGTACATCGTGATGGAGATCGTCGAGGGGCGCACGATCCGCGACCTGCTCCTCAACGCCGAGGCGCCGGGCCCCGAGCAGGCCCTGATCATCACCTCCGGTGTGCTGGAGGCGCTCGCGTACTCGCACCAGCACGGCATCGTGCACCGCGACATCAAGCCGGCGAACGTGATCATCACGCACAACGGCGCCGTCAAGGTGATGGACTTCGGCATCGCGCGCGCCCTGCACGGCGCGTCCACGACGATGACGCAGACCGGCATGGTCATGGGCACCCCGCAGTACCTCTCGCCGGAGCAGGCGCTCGGCAAGGCCGTCGACCACCGCTCCGACCTGTACGCCACCGGCTGTCTGCTGTACGAGCTCCTGGCGCTGCGGCCCCCCTTCACCGGCGAGACACCGCTGTCGGTGGTCTATCAGCATGTGCAGGACATCCCGGTGCCGCCGTCGCAGACCTCGGGCGGGGAGTGCCCGCCGGAGCTGGACGGCCTGGTCATGCGCTCCCTCGCCAAGGACCCCGACGACCGTTTCCAGACGGCCGAGGAGATGCGCGGCCTGGTCCAGTACGGGCTGCAGATGCTGTACGACCAGGGCGGCCACACCGGCACCTGGAACACCGGCCCGGTGAGCGCGCAGGACGGCCGCGGCGCGGCCGCCGCCGGCTTCGCGGGCACCGCCGTGCTGCCGCAGGGCGCCGGCGGCCCCAGCACCTCGCAGATCCCGCAGCCGATCCTGCCCACCGGGTACGGCGGCGGTGACGACGGTGGTTTCGAGGGACACGGCAACCGGGGCAGCGGCCGCGGCAAGCTGTGGATCCTCGCCGTCTTCGCGGTGATCGCCATCGCCGCGGGCGTCGCGCTCGCCCTGAACACCAAGAACGCCGGAACCGGCGGCGGCGGGACCTCTCCGTCGCCCTCCGCCTCGCCGTCCGTGTCGGACACCGCCCCGAGCGAGAAGCCCAGCGACAAGGAGAGCGACACGTCCAGCGGCGACTCCTCGGACGACAACACCGGTTCGAACACCAACCACAACTACTCGCCGTCGTACTCGCCGTCGTATTCGCCGTCCTCCTCGCCGTCCGAGTCCGCCACCGGCGAGCCGACGGACGTGGAGACGGGTGGCAAGCCCTCGGACAAGCCCACCGACACGGAGACGGAGCCGAGCGCCCCGGCCACGGGCAGCGAGACGGGCGGGACCGACCCGGGCAACACCACCCTGGGCGGAGGCCTCGGCGGCGGGTGACCCGGTCGGCAGGTGACCCGGTCGGCCGGGCACCGCTCGGCGCGGCTGTTTTCCTCCTCCACGCGCGCGTGGGCCCTGACCGGGCTCCACGCGCGCGTGCGCGTTCCGGGGGAACCGGGCGGCCCGCAGGGCCCCCGGCGGGTCAGTCCGTGAAAGCCCCGCAGACGGCGTCGTACTCCCGCGTCCACCACACCGCGAGCGCCGAGGACGCCGGGAACTGGGAGTCCGCGCGGGTGTCGCCGCGCTCGTAGTGCCAGCGCAGCATCCAGAAGTCGTTGAGCCGTTCCCACCACACGCGGTGCACGGCTGCCGCGAGTTCGCGGGGCGAGGCTCCCGCCGCCCGCCGGTACGCGCGTGCGTACTGCCGTGTCTTCGGCAGGTCGAGCGTGCCGTCGGGCCGGACGAAGAAGATCGCGGCCGCGCGGACGGCCTCCTCCGCGCGGGGCTGCACTCCGAGCCGGTCCCAGTCGACGATGGCGGCGGGCGCGTCCCCGCGGTAGAGCAGGTTGAAGGGGTGGAAGTCCCCGTGCACCCAGCCGACCGGTCCGCCGTGCGGGGGACGCCGGTCGGCGTGCCGTTCCAGGAGCCCGCGCCGCTCCAGGAGGCGGTGGCGGGCGAGTTCGTCGAAGGAGTCGGCGGGGCGGTGTCGCCGCACGCGCCCGAGGAGGTCGTCGATGAGGACGAAGGTGTCCGCCGGGTCGGAGCTCGGGGCGGGGGCGTCGGACCGGCCGGGGGCGGTGGGCGCGAAGGGGGCAGCGGACTCGAAGGGGGCGGCGGGCCCGCCCGGGGGCGCCGGCTCGGCCCGGGCGGGCGGGTCGGCGGGGCCGGCAGGGGTGGCACGGGTGGCATGGACCGATGGAGCGGCGGGCGGGACGGGACCGGCCGCAGGGCAGATGGCCTCGGACGGAGGCGTGTGCTGCGGGTGGGGGGCGCGTTCGGCGCGCGCGTCGCGCCCGGTCGGGGTGGTGCGCTCCGGTTCGCGCGCCGGAGGCACCCGCTCTCCACGCCCCGGCGGCGGCTGCCCGGCGGGCGTTCGCATCACGTGCTCCAGGCTGGCGTGCACCACTCCGAGCAGCGCTCCGAGGCGGCCGCACTGGCCGGGGGTGAGCTGGGAGCCGTGGCGGTGACGGCCCTCGATCCACGGGTGCAGGGCGTAGGCGTGGCCGCCGACGACGGCGACCGTACGGCCGTCGCGGCCGGGCAGCGGGGGAGCGACCGGGACGCCCAGATCGGCCAGGCGCTCGGTGGCACGGTGCTGGCGGGCGATCGACGCGGGGTCGGCGGTGTCCGGGTCGAAGTGGTGCTTGAGGAAGTAGCGGCCGCGGGTGGTGCGCAGCCGGTATCCGCGGTTGAGAAGCCCTTCCTCGACGGGCTCGCAGGTGAGCGCGGAGCCGGCGGAGTACCGGTGGAGCAGAGCGCCCAGAGGGGGCGCGTGGGGCATTGAGGGGGGTACACAGGAGCGCGGCACGCGCCCGATGCTAGGCCACCTTTCCGGC
The DNA here is from genome assembly GCF_003112535.1 of Streptomyces rishiriensis. GTDB lineage: Bacteria > Actinomycetota > Actinomycetes > Streptomycetales > Streptomycetaceae > Streptomyces > Streptomyces rishiriensis. The sequence goes on from NZ_BEWA01000019.1 coordinate 163,490, forward strand.
CCGTGAGCTGGGCGTTGTCACACATGGTCACCAAGTGGCAACACGTGTCACAGGCGGTCGCGTCGGGTCATGCGGAAGCGTGCCGTGAGGGCGCCGGCGAGGGGTCCGCCGGGCAGGGCGTCCCGTGTGCGCACGGGCCCGCCGACCGCCGTCCCGACCGCCCGAACGGCCGCAGGTAGCTCCCCGAGGGCTCTTCCCGTGGCGCGGGTGGCCGGGATAACGTGCCGTTGCTCCGGCCTCCTGCAAGGCTGTGACCAGGCTCCTTCCCGACTTTGCCGATTTACTTGGAAATCCAAGCAAAAATGCAGGTCAGGTGGGGTTTCACAGAAATGTGAAGCACTGGGTAACGTGTCGACCGCAGGGCGCTCGCCGGGGCACCTGTCACGCCTGTTCCGGCCGAGTGACACCCACCCCGTGCACGGGTGTCGGAAACAGGTGAGCCGCTCCCCCAGGCTCTTGGAGAGCCGGGGGGACCCCAGCCACCCGGCGACCCCGGGGGCCGGACCGACGGAGGAGCACACGTGACCGTGGAGAGCACTGCCGCGCACAAGCCGCGACGCAGCGCCGGAAGCAAGGCCGGCGCCAGCGGCACCGAGCGCACCCGCACCACCGCCAGGAAGAGCGCCGAGCCCGAGCTCGTGCAGCTGCTGACGCCTGAGGGCAAGCGGGTGAAGAACGCCAAGAACGCCGAGTACGCCAAGTACGTCTCCGGTGTCACCCCTGAAGACCTCCGCGGCCTCTACCGCGACATGGTGCTCACCCGCCGCTTCGACGCCGAGGCGACCGCCCTGCAGCGCCAGGGCGAACTGGGCCTGTGGGCCTCGCTGCTCGGTCAGGAGGCCGCCCAGATCGGCTCCGGCCGGGCCACCCGCGAGGACGACTACGTCTTCCCGACCTACCGCGAGCACGGCGTCGCCTGGTGCCGCGGGGTCGACCCGACGAACCTGCTCGGCATGTTCCGCGGCGTGAACAACGGCGGCTGGGACCCCAACAGCAACAACTTCCACCTGTACACCATCGTCATCGGCTCCCAGACGCTGCACGCGACCGGGTACGCGATGGGCGTCGCCAAGGACGGCGCGGACAGCGCGGTCATCGCCTACTTCGGCGACGGCGCCTCCAGCCAGGGCGACGTGGCGGAGTCCTTCACCTTCTCCGCGGTCTACAACGCGCCGGTCGTGTTCTTCTGCCAGAACAACCAGTGGGCGATCTCCGAGCCCACCGAGAAGCAGACCCGCGTCCCGCTCTACCAGCGCGCCCAGGGCTACGGCTTCCCGGGCGTCCGGGTTGACGGCAACGACGTGCTGGCCTGCCTCGCGGTCACCCGGTGGGCCCTGGAGCGAGCCCGCAACGGTGAGGGCCCCACCCTCGTCGAGGCGTACACGTACCGCATGGGCGCCCACACCACCTCCGACGACCCGACGAAGTACCGGGCCGACGAGGAGCGCGAGGCCTGGGAGGCGAAGGACCCGATCCTGCGCCTGCGCCGCCACCTGGAGGCCTCAAACCACACGGACGAGGGATTCTTCGCGGAACTCGAAGCGGAGAGCGAGGCGTTGGGCAGACGAGTGCGCGAAGCGGTCCGCGCCATGCCGGACCCGGACCACTTCGCGATCTTCGAGAACGTGTACGCGGACGGACACGCGCTGGTCGACGAGGAGCGGGCGCAGTTCGCCGCGTACCAGGCGTCGTTCGCGACGGAATCCGAGAGCGGCTTCGCCGCGGGCACGGGGGGCAACTGAGATGGCGGACACCGCGACCACCAAGAACCTGGCCCTGGCCAAGGCGATCAACGAGTCGCTGCGCCGCGCCCTGGAGGCGGACCCCAAGGTCCTGATCATGGGTGAGGACGTCGGCAAGCTCGGCGGCGTCTTCCGGGTCACCGACGGCCTGCAGAAGGACTTCGGCGAGAGCCGCGTCATCGACACCCCGCTCGCCGAGTCGGGCATCGTGGGCACCGCGATCGGCCTGGCCCTGCGCGGCTACCGCCCGGTGGTGGAGATCCAGTTCGACGGCTTCGTCTTCCCGGCCTACGACCAGATCGTCACCCAGCTCGCCAAGATGCACGCGCGGTCGCTCGGCAAGGTCAAGCTGCCCGTCGTCGTGCGCATCCCCTACGGCGGCGGCATCGGGGCGGTCGAGCACCACTCGGAGTCGCCGGAAGCGCTCTTCGCGCACGTGTCGGGCCTGAAGATCGTCTCTCCGTCCAACGCGTCCGACGCGTACTGGATGATGCAGCAGGCCATCCAGAGCGACGACCCGGTGATCTTCTTCGAGCCGAAGCGGCGCTACTGGGACCGGGCCGAGGTCAACACGGAGGCCATCCCCGGCCCGCTGCACAAGGCCCAGGTCGTCCGCGAGGGCACGGACCTGACCCTCGTCGCCTACGGCCCGATGGTGAAGCTCTGCCAGGAGGTCGCCGCCGCGGCCGCCGAGGAGGGCAAGAACCTGGAGGTCCTGGACCTGCGCTCGGTGTCCCCGCTGGACTTCGACTCGATCCAGACGTCGGTGGAGAAGACCCGCCGCCTGGTCGTCGTCCACGAGGCGCCGGTGTTCTTCGGGTCGGGCGCGGAGATCGCCGCCCGGATCACCGAGCGCTGCTTCTACCACCTGGAGGCGCCGGTTCTGCGGGTCGGCGGCTATCACGCCCCGTATCCGCCGGCGCGCCTGGAGGAGGAGTACCTGCCGGGCCTGGACCGGGTGCTCGACGCCGTCGACCGTGCCCTGGCGTACTGAGGAGAGGGTCGTGACGACGATGACGGAAGCGTCCGTACGCGAGTTCAAGATGCCCGACGTGGGCGAGGGGCTCACCGAGGCCGAGATCCTCAAGTGGTACGTCCAGCCGGGCGACACGGTCACGGACGGCCAGGTGGTCTGCGAGGTCGAGACCGCCAAGGCCGCCGTGGAACTGCCCATCCCCTATGACGGCGTCGTGCGCTCGCTGCACTTCCCCGAGGGCACCACGGTCGACGTGGGCATGTCGATCATCGCGGTGGACGTGTCGGGCGGCGCGGCCGCCGGCCCGGTCGCCGAGGTACCGGCGCAGGCCCCCGCGCAGCCGCCGGCCGCCGCGGTGGAACCCGCGCCGAAGCCCGAGACGGTGACGCCCGCGACACCCGCGGCGGCGAAGCCGGTGGGATCGGGCCGGCAGCCGGTGCTCGTCGGCTACGGCGTGGCCGTGTCCTCCACCAAGCGTCGGCCGCGCAAGGGGCCGGAGATCACCGTCCCGCAGGTCCCGGACACCCTTCAGGCCGAGCTGAACGGCCACGGCGGCGCGACCGCCGCCAGGGAGCGCCCGCTGGCCAAGCCACCGGTCCGCAAGCTGGCCAAGGACCTCGGCGTCGACCTCGCCACCGTGGTCCCCTCCGGCCCGGACGGCATCATCACCCGCGAGGACGTCCACGCGGCGGCGAACCCGGCCGCCGTGACCGCACCGGCCGTCGAGCCGGTGACCCCGGCCGCGGCCCCCGCGGCCGCCCCGGCGACCCCGGTCCCGGCCCCCGCGGCCGCGCCCGTGGCGTCGTACGACACGGCCCGGGAGACCCGCGTCCCGGTCAAGGGCGTGCGCAAGGCGACGGCGGCGGCGATGGTCGGCTCGGCGTTCACCGCGCCGCACGTCACGGAGTTCGTGACGATCGACATGACCCGCACGCTGAAGCTCGTCGAGGAGCTCAAGCGGGACAAGGACATGCAGGGGCTCAGGGTCAACCCGCTCCTCGTCATCGCCAAGGCCCTGCTGGTCGCCGTCAAGCGTCACCCGGAGATCAACGCGTCCTGGGACGAGGCGGCACAGGAGATCGTGGTCAAGCACTACGTCAACCTGGGCATCGCGGCGGCCACCCCCAGAGGGCTGCTGGTCCCCAACATCAAGGACGCCCACGCCCAGACGCTGCCGCAGCTGGCGCAGTCCCTCGGCGACCTGGTGTCCACGGCGAGGGAGGGCAAGACGTCCCCCGCCGCCATGCAGGGCGGCACGGTGACCATCACCAACGTCGGCGTCTTCGGCGTCGACACCGGCACCCCGATCCTCAACCCCGGAGAGTCCGCGATCCTCGCCATCGGCGCGATCAGGCTCCAGCCGTGGGTCCACAAGGGCAAGGTCAAGCCCCGTCAGGTCACCACCCTGGCGCTGAGCTTCGACCACCGCCTCGTGGACGGGGAACTGGGCTCCAAGGTGCTGGCCGACGTGGCGGCGATCCTGGAGCAGCCGAAGAAGCTGATCACCTGGGGCTGAGCGGCACGGCCCGGCGGAGGGAGCCGCGCCCCGGTCACACGGGTCGCGGCGCCCCCTCGCCGAGCCGCGCGGGGAGGAGCAGCCGGCCTCAGGCCGGCACGTGCACCGTCTCCACCCTGCTGGCCACCAGCCGCTCGCGCTCCCGCCGGGCCGCCCGGCTGCGCAGGCGCAGGATCTGGCTGACCCCGAGGGCCTGCAGGACGAAGACGCAGGAGAAGGCGATCGTGTAGTCGTCGCCGGTCGCGTCCAGCAGCACGCCGATCATGAACAGCGTCGTCATGGACGCCACGAAACCGCCCATGTTCGTGATGCCGGAAGCCGTCCCCTGGCGCTCGGGCGGGTTCGCCGGCCGGGCGAAGTCAAAACCGAGCATGCTGGCGGGGCCGCACGCCCCCAGGACCGCGCAGAGCACCACGAGCAGCCACATCGGCGCGCGGTCGCCGGGGTAGGCCAGCGTCGCCGCCCACATCAGGGCCGTCGCGCCCACCGTGCCCAGGGCCAGTGGCAGCCGCGCCTCATGGTGACGGGCGACGATCTGGCCGTAGACCAGACCCACGACCATGTTGCACAGAACCACCAGCGTGAGGAGTTCACCGGCCGTCGCCCGGGTCAGACCCTCTGCCTCGACCAGGAACGGAAGCCCCCACAGAAGCAGGAACACCATCGCGGGGAACTGGGTGGTGAAGTGCACCCACAGGCCCAGCCGGGTGCCCGGCTCACGCCAGGACGCGGCGATCTGCCGGCGGACGTAGGCCGCGCCGCGGTGCGGGAACGGCTCCGGCTCATGGCCTTCGGGGTGGTCCTTCAGGAAGAGGAGCAGCAGGACCAGCACCACCACACCCGCCAGCGCGCTCCCGGCGAAGGCCGCCGTCCAGCCGACGCCGTGCAGCAGGCGCGCCAGGACGAGGGTGGAGACGAGGTTGCCCGCCATCCCCACCAGGCCGGCGAGCTGGGCGATCATCGGCCCGCGCCGCGCCGGGAACCACCGGGTCCCCAGCCGCAGCACGCTGATGAACGTCATCGCGTCCCCGCAGCCCAGCAGGGCGCGCGAGGCGAGGGCGGTGCCGTAGGACGGGGAGAAGGCGAAGCCGAGCTGACCGGCCGTGAACAGCACGACGCCGATGGCCAGCACCTTCTTCGTGCCCAGCCGGTCGACCAGCAGGCCCACCGGTATCTGCATGCCGGCGTAGACGAGCAGCTGCAGGATCGAGAACGTCGACAGAGCCGAGGCGTTCACCCGGAAGCGCTCGGCGGCGTCGAGGCCGGCCACCCCCAGCGAGGTGCGGAAGATGACCGCGACGAAGTAGACCGAGACGCCGATCCCCCAGACGGCCATCGCGCGCCGTCCGCCGGGAGGGTCACCCGGAAGGGTGGAGTTCACGCCGCGCGCCACGGTGCTCACCGGACCTCCCCGCGGGCGAGGTGGGAGAACCAGCCGATGTGCCGGTGCACGAGCTCGACGGCCCGCTCGGCGTCGCCGGAGCGCAGCGCCTGAAGGATCTCCGCGTGCTCGGTGAGGGTCTTGGCGATCCGGTCGGGATGCGAGTGCAGGACGGCGACGCCCATCCGCAGCTGCCGGTCGCGGAGTTGGTCGTAGAGCCGGGACAGGATCTCGTTGCCGCCGCTGCGGACGATCTCGGCGTGGAAGCAGCGGTCCGTCACGGCGGCAGCGGCCAGGTCGCCCGCGGCGGCCTGCTCCCGCTGCTGGGCGAGCAGTTCCTCCAGGCGGGTGAGGAGCGCGGCCGGCGCGGGCACGGCCTTGCGCGCCGCGTGCTCCTCGACCAGCAGGCGGGTCTCCACCACGTCGGCGATCTCCTGCGCGGAGACCGGCAGGACCAGCGCGCCCTTCTTCGGGTAGAGCCTGATCAGCCCTTCCGCCTCCAGCCGCAGCAGCGCCTCGCGCACCGGTGTGCGGGAGACCCCCACGGCCTCGGCGAGCTCTCCCTCGGTGAGAAGGGCGCCGCCCTCGTAACGGCGGTCCAGAACACCTTGCTTGACGTGGGCGTACACGCGATCGGCGGCGGGCGGCTGCTTGACGGGGACGGGGGTGGGGACAGGGGCGGGCGGAGCGGAGGACTGCATGCCCACAGGATAGATACAACACGTACGCATGGGGGGCCCGGTCCAGGATGCGGACCCGTCGGACGGGCGTCCGACGCGCTCCGCGGGCCTCCGGCGGGGGTCGGCGGGTGGGGTCCCGGTAAGGGGTGGATCAAGTAATCGGAAATTCTGTCCGGCAGACGCACAACTTTGTGTGCTACTTACGTGTCACACATGTGCGGCCCACCTCTTTCCCCCCCTTTGAACTTGGCCGTACCGCAGGGGCATTCGACGTAATCGGGGTATTTCAGTTGATAACCGCCATCAAGGGCATCCGAGTCCGCAGGGCCACCGCCGTTGCCGTCACCGCCGGCGCAGTGCTCGCGACCGGGGCCCTCACCGCGGCACCCGCGCAGGCTGTCGCGACGCCCACGATCGCCGCCAAGACCGGCTTCGTGATGAACAACGCGAACGGTGCGGCGCTTTACAACAAGGGCATGGACACCAAGATGTCCACCGGCTCCACCACCAAGATCATGACGGCGAACGTCGTCCTGTCGCAGACGAACCTGAACCTGGACACCAAGGTCACCATCCAGAAGGCGTACAGCGACTACATCGTCGCGAACACCGCGTCGTCCGCGCGGCTGATCGTCGGCGACAAGGTCACGGTCCGTCAGCTGCTCTACGGGCTGATGCTGCCGTCCGGCTGTGACGCCGCGTACGCCCTGGCCGACACGTACGGCACGGGCACCACGCGGGCCGCGCGCGTGAAGAGCTTCATCGCCAAGATGAACAGCAAGGCGAAGACGCTCGGCATGACGAACACGCACTTCGACTCGTTCGACGGCATCGGCAGCGGGGCCAACTACTCCACCGCCAAGGACCTCACGAAGCTCGCCAGCAACTCGCTGAAGAACGCGAACTTCCGTGCGGTCGTCAAGACCAAGTCGTACACCGCCAAGACCATCACCAAGACCGGCTCGACCCGCACCATGGGCGCGTGGGTCAACACCAACACGCTGCTGAGCAGCTACAGCGGCACCATCGGCGTGAAGACGGGCTCCGGCCCGGAGGCGAAGTACTGCCTCGTCTTCGCCGCCACCCGCAACGGCAAGACCGTCGTGGGCACGGTGCTGGCCTCCACCAGCGTGACGGTGCGCGCCGCCGACGCGACGAAGCTGCTGAACTACGGCTTCGCCAGGCTGGGCTGACCCCCGGTCGCTCTCTGAGCACGCGGAACGGGCCCGTCGTGATCGTCACGACGGGCCCGTCCCGTAAGCTGCCGCGCCGGGCCCCGCCCGCCGCCGGCTACCTGGTCACCGCGAAGTTCCGCAGGATGGCCGCCGTGAGCTCCGGCTCGCCCTCCGCCTTGACCCGGTCGGCCACCGCCTCCGCCGTCACCCGGCCGCAGGCCAGGCGGACGTACGTCTCCCAGTCGAGGGTGAACGCGGCGGCGGGCCCGAGCGCGGGGGCCGTCTCCAGGGTCCCGCGGCCCTGGATGTCGACGCGGATGGTGCGCAGGAACTCGATCGGGCCGTGCACGTCGAAGACGACCGCGGAACTGCGCGGCGCGTCGGCCTTCTCGGCGACGACCGCCGGGAGCTCGGCGAGCAGCGCGTCCCGGGTGATGTGCGCGCCGGGGGAGTCGAGGTTGCCGGGGCGGCCGAGGGCGGCGCGCAGATCCTGCTCGTGCACCCACACGTTGAACGCGTGCAGCCGCATGGACTCCTCGAGCGTGAGCTCGGTGCCGAGCGGCCCGCGCACCATGGCCGTGGGCTGGCGCGACTCGTTGCGCAGCTGCCGGTTGCGGCGGATGACCGTGTACTCCAGCTCGGACGTCATCTCGGGGGCCGTGTGGTGGCGGCGGACGTCGACCTGCATCTCCATGTAGCGCTGCAGGTCGTTGGTGACGTGGAAGAGGTCGCGGGGGAGGGTGTGGATGGGACGCGGGTCGCCGTACATCTCGCAGTCCAGTCCGATGACGTGCGACACGATGTCGCGCACCGACCAGCCCGGGCAGGGCGTCCGGCGGTTCCAGTCCGCCTCCACCAGCGGTTCCACCAGCTCGGATATCGCTTCGATGGAGTGGGTCCAGGCGTCGGCGTAGGGCTGGAGGGTGGGATGCAGACTCACGGAAACGGGACCCCTCGGCGATCGGTACTCGGGTGGGCTGTGGCGGCGTTGCCAGCGGGCGCGGGCGCTGTCGGCGGCGTCTCGAGACTCCCCCCGTTCTCGGCTGCGCTCGAATCGGGGGGACCCCCAAGTTACGCTGCTGTGAGGCACCCCGGCAGTGCTTTCGTGTGACGATCGTAGGCCCTGTGGACTACTCGAATACCAGGACGGTGGTAGTGTGCGCGCCTCTCTGATCCAGATCGCCGTAGATGAGGACGAATCGGTCGAATCGCGGCGGTCGAGGGTCGCGGAGCTGGTCCGGGAGCAGGCCGGCGTCGCCGACCTCGTGGTGCTGCCGGAGCTGTGGACGACGGGAGCGTTCGCCTACGAGGAGTTCGGCAGCCAGGCCGAGTCGCTGGACGGGCCGACGGCCGAGGCGATGGCGAAGGCCGCGAGCGACGCGGGTGTGTGGCTGCACGCGGGCTCGATCCCGGAGCGGGCTCCGTCCGGCGGCGCTGTCGTAGGGGGCGAGAGCGCCCTCTACAACACGTCTCTCGTCTTCTCCCCCGCCGGCGAGCTGGCCGCCTCCTACCGCAAGATCCACCGCTTCGGCTTCGACAAGGGCGAGGCCGTGCTGATGGCCGCGGGCGAGGATCTGGTGACGGTCCGTCTGCCCGGGACGACCGTCGGCGTCGCCACCTGCTACGACCTCCGTTTCCCGGAGCTGTTCCGCGGTCTCGTCGACGCCGGCGCCGAGACCCTCGTCGTCTCCGCGGGCTGGCCGGAGCGCCGCCGGGCGCACTGGACGCTGCTCGCCCAGGCGCGGGCGGTCGAGAACCAGGCGTTCGTGCTCGCGTGCGGAACGGCCGGAACGCACGCCGGAGTTCTGCAGGCGGGTCACTCGATCGTGGTCGATCCGTGGGGCGAGGTCCTCGCGGAGGCGGGATCCGGCGAGGAGATCCTCACCGTCGAATTCGACCCGGCGAAGGCGGCCGAGACCCGCGAGCAGTTCCCGGCCCTCAAGGACCGGGTGCTCGGACTGCGGCCCCCGCGCCGGTGACCGCTCAGTCGTCGCCCCCGGCCTTGTCGGCCCGCTCCTTGTCGGCGAGGTGGATCACGCACACCGCCACGGCGATCAGCAGCGCGATGTCGGCGTCCTCGCGCACGACGTCCACGCCGTAGGTCTCCCGCACGTGCAGCCACCGCCGGGAGACCACGGCCAGGAGTTCGCCGTCGTACTCGATCGCGAACTCCCGGTCGAGGATCTTGCCGCTGACGTCGAGTTCGGTGCGGCCGTCCGCCAGGGCCACCCGGTAGTGGTTGCGCAGCAGGGACAGCCGCTTGCGGCGGATCGTGGCCAGCGGCTCGCCGTCCCGTTCGATCACCATGGTGTCGCGCAGGGCGAACATCTTCTGGTGGATGTCGATCAGGACGCGCCCGCGGGTGTCCTTCAGCTCGAAGGTGTCCCGCAGCCGCATCGCCTTGCCGTCGACGAGGTAGACCTTGTTGCCTCGGTCGTCCTCGATCCAGTAGTCGTCACCGAACCCGAGGAGCCGGTCGCGCACGAGGAATCTCATACGGGTACTGCTTCCCCGGACCGGCGGACGTCTCCCGGCGGTGGGGCGATTTCCCGACACGGTTGACCCGACTGCCGCCGGCTGTGCACAGGGAGAGGGAGGGAGGGAGGGAGGGAGTCGGCGCAGCGGTACGGGCCCGGCAGGTCTTCCCGCCGGGCCTCAAGGGTCCCGTGTCTTTACGATATTCCCACAAAGGCACCGCGCATGCCGGGGGACGACATGCTCAGAACGTCCCTTCTGCCGGTTCGTCAGGCGCCGTAGCCGTCGCTGTATCCGTCGTGGTGACGTCGTTCCGTCTCGACCACCGTGGTCGAGGCGGGCGGCACCATGACCCGGCGGCGCCGGGCGATGCTGCTGAAGGTCGTCACACCGATCAGGCCGACGATCATCAGGATGACGCCGACCAGGTCGAGGTTGACCCCCTGCATGTGCCAGTCGGTCGCAAACGTGAGGATGGCTCCCACGGCGATGAGGATGATGCACCCGCCGAGGCCCATGATGTCGCCTCCCTGTCAGGATCACCGGCCGGTCCGGCTCCGACATCCGGGTACCCCCGTGGGGAACTCCCATGCGGGGGACGACCCTTGGGCCCGCCCCGGACGCGGCCCGGCGGGTGCCCCGGACGCGGCCCGGCGGGCGCCCGGCTACCCCTGCAGGAACGCCGTCAGGGCGTTGGCCAGCAGGTACGGGTCGGCGTCGCCGCACAGCTCCCGCGCGCTGTGCATCGACAGGATGGCCACGCCGATGTCGACCGTGCGGATGCCGTGCCGGGCGGCGGTGATCGGCCCGATGGTCGTGCCGCACGGCATGGAGTTGTTGGAGACGAAGGTCTGGAAGGGGACGCCGGCCTTGTCGCAGGCGGCGGCGAAGAGCGCGCGGCCCGTGCCGTCCGTCGCGTAGCGGTTGTTGACGTTGACCTTGAGGATCGGCCCGCCGTTGACCCGCGGGTGGTGCGTCGGGTCGTGCCGTTCCGCGTAGTTGGGGTGGACGGCGTGCCCGGTGTCGGAGGACAGACAGACGGTGGCCGCGAAGGCTCTCGCCCGGTCCTCGTACGATCCGCCGCGCGCGAAGACCGAACGTTCCAGCACGCTGCCGAGGAGCGGGCCGTCGGCGCCGGTGTCGCTCTGCGAGCCGTTCTCCTCGTGGTCGAAGGCGGCCAGCACCGGGATGCACGGGAGCCCCTCGCCGCCCCCGGCGGCCACAGCGGCCAGCGCCGCCGTCCCGGCGTGCACGGACAGCAGGTTGTCCATGCGCGGGCCGGCCACCAGCTCCTCGTCGCGGCCCAGGTAGGCGGGCGGCTCCACGGAGTGCACCATCAGGTCCCAGCCGGTGACCTGGCCCGCGGCCAGGCCGGCCTCCTGCTCCAGGAACGCGATGAGGTCGCCGTCGCGCAGGTCGCCGCCCAGACCCCAGACAGGCTGGAGGTGGCGCTGCTTGTCGAGCTTGAGGCCGTCGGCGTTGACCGACCGGTCCAGGTGGATGGCGAGTTGGGGGACGCGCAGCAGGGGACGGCCGACGTCCACCAGGCGCGTCGTGCCGTCGCGCAGGGTCAGCCGTCCCGCGAGGCCCAGGTCGCGGTCGAGCCAGGAGTTGAGCAGCGGGCCGCCGTAGATCTCCACGGCCACCTGGCGCCAGCCGTGCGCGCCGGTGTCGGGCTGCGGTTTGACGCGCAGGTTCGGGGAGTCGGTGTGCGCGCCGACGATCCGGAACGGCGTGTGCGGCGTGGCGCCCTCGGGCACGTACCAGGCCACGATCGCGCCCCCGCGCAGCACGTACTTGCCGCCGCTCGTCCCGTCCCAGGCGTCCGTCTCCGAGACCTGCCGGAAACCGGCCTTCTCCAGCCGCTCGGCCGCCGTCGCCACGGCGTGGTACGGCGACGGGCTCGCCGTCAGGAACGTCATGAGGTCGTCGGTGTGGCCGCGGTCGAAGCGGGAGGGTTCGCTCATGGGGTTCACCTTAACGACGTACGAAAGCCCGCTCCCGGCGATGGGAGCGGGCCCTCGTGAGGACAGTGTGGAGTGCTGAGCTGGAGCGCTCGGCCGGGGCGCTCCGAAGAGCGCCCCGACGTTGTCCGGTTGAGTCCGGGTGAGTCCGGTTGAGTCCGGGTGAGTCCTAGAAAGCGGCCTCGTCCAGCTCCATCAGGTCGAGCTCGACGCCCTCGGCGACCTTGCGGGCCAGGGTCACGCCGGGCAGGACGTTGGCCGCGAAGAACTTCGCCGCCGCGATCTTGCCGGTGTAGAACGCCCGGTCCTTCGCGGAGGCCGTCTCCAGCTTCTCGGCGGCGATCGCCGCGCCCTTGAGGAGCAGGTAGCCGACGATCACGTCACCCGAGGCGAGCAGCAGGCGCGTGGTGTTGAGGCCCACCTTGTAGATGTTCTTGACGTCCTGCTCGGTGGCGGCGAGGTCGGTCAGCATGAGGCCGACGATGGCCTCCAGCTCGACGGCCGCCTTGGCGAGGTGCTCGCGGGCGCCCGCCAGGTCCTCGCCGCCGGTGCCGAGCGCCAGGAACTTCTTGATGTCCTCGGCGAGGGAGTTCAGCGCCGCGCCCTGGTTCCGGACGATCTTCCGGAAGAAGAAGTCCTGGCCCTGGATCGCGGTGGTGCCCTCGTAGAGGGTGTCGATCTTGGCGTCGCGGATGTACTGCTCGATCGGGTACTCCTGCAGGAAGCCGGAGCCGCCGAACGTCTGCAGCGACTGGGCGAGCTGCTCGTAGCCCTTCTCGGAGCCGTAGCCCTTGACGATCGGCAGGAGCAGGTCGTTGAGCGCGTGCTCCGTCTTCGCGTCCTCGCCGTTCGCCTCCTTCACGGCGATCGCGTCCTGGATCGAGGCCGTGTAGAGGACGAGCGCGCGCATGCCCTCCGCGTACGCCTTCTGCGTGATCAGCGAGCGGCGCACGTCGGGGTGGTGGGTGATGGTGACCTTGGGCGCGGCCTTGTCCATGAAGTTCGCCAGGTCGGGACCCTGGACGCGCTCCTTGGCGTACTCCAGCGCGTTGAGGTAACCGGTGGAGAGCGTGGAGATCGCCTTCGTGCCGACCATCATGCGGGCGAACTCGATGATGCGGAACATCTGGCGGATGCCGTCGTGCTTGTCGCCGATCAGCCAGCCCTTGGCCGGGTGCCGGTCGCCGAACGTCATCTCGCAGGTGTTGGAGGCCTTCAGGCCCATCTTGTGCTCGACGTTCGTGGCGTAGACGCCGTTGCGCTCGCCCAGTTCGCCGGTCTCGAAGTCGAAGAGCGTCTTCGGGACCATGAAGAGGGACAGGCCCTTGGTGCCGGGACCGGCGCCCTCGGGACGGGCCAGCACGTAGTGGAGGATGTTCTCCGACATGTCGTGCTCGCCGGACGTGATGAAGCGCTTCACGCCCTCGATGTGCCAGGAGCCGTCCTCCTGCTGGACCGCCTTGGTGCGGCCGGCGCCCACGTCCGAGCCGGCGTCCGGCTCGGTGAGGACCATGGTCGAGCCCCACTGCTTCTCGACGGCGATCTGCGCGATCTTCTTCTGGACGTCGTTGCCCTCGTCGAAGAGGATGCCGGCGAAGGCCGGGCCGGAGGAGTACATCCACACGGCCGGGTTCGCGCCGAGGATCAGCTCCGCGAAGCCCCAGATCAGCGACGGCGGGGCGGTGGTGCCGCCGATCTCCTCGGGCAGGCCGAGGCGCCAGTACTCGGAGTCCATGAAGGCCTGGTAGCTCTTCTTGAACGACGCGGGCACCGGAGCGGTGTTGGTCTGCGGGTCGAAGACCGGCGGGTTGCGGTCGGCGTCCACGAAGGACTCCGCCAGCTCGTTCTCCGAGAGGCGGGTCAGCTCCTCCAGGATGCTTTTCGCGGTCTCGGTGTCCATCTCCTCGAACGGGCCGGAGCCGTACAGCTTGTCGCGCCCGAGTACTTCGAAGAGGTTGAACTCGATGTCGCGGAGATTCGACTTGTAGTGCCCCATGGTGACGGCTCCCGGCTCCCTAGAGAGATCGGCGAGGCACTGGATCCTCGCGCTAGTTCACGTACCAACAAGTAGCTACGATGATGCTACCCGTCGGTAATAAGCCGCAACCCCTACTCGGTCAAGTGTGAGAAGGGTCTAGTCGACGGGAGACGGGACGGCGGCCACGGCCGGGCGGTCTCACGACGGCGGCGGGATGTTTCCCCTGCCGCTCGCCGGCCGGTCCGTCTCGGTACGCTTGCGCCCATGTACGGATACGGCCAGCCCATGGACGGGGCCGCACAGCAGCAGTACGCCCCGCCGCAGCAGCAGATGCCCGGCGGCCACGGCGGTTACGGCCAGCAGCCGCCGCTCTATCCGGAGCCCTCCCCGCCGTCCCTCGCGGACGCGGTGCGGGCCTTCACCACCGGCCAGCTGGCCGCCGAGGACTTCCAGCAGGTCTTCGCGACCTCCAAGGTCTACTGCCCGCGCGGCGACAACCCCGGTTTCCTCGCGCTGCACAACACCCAGCAGCCGGTGATCCCGATGTTCACCAGCCTCAAGGAACTGCGCCGGTACGCGGGCAAGGAGTCCAAGTACTTCGTGATCACCGGGGCGGAGGTGATCGACCTGCTGCCCACCGGCTACGGCTTCGTCCTCGACATGGAGGGCGAGCACCGGATGGTCTTCGACGCGAAGGCCGTCGAGCAGATGGTCGAGTTCGCGATGCGCAGGATGTACGGCTGAGCGTTTTCCGTGTCCTGTCCCGCCCCGTCGGCGGGAGCGCCCGGAGGGAATGCCCTCCGGGCTTTCGCTGTTATGGGTGGCAGAAAGTTCAACGCTCAACTAAACTCGGACGTACGTCGCCCAAGGAGGTACGGACATGCCCGCAGTGACCGTCGAGAACCCGCTGACCCTGCCGCGCGTCGCGGCAGCGGCCGACGCGGTCGCACGTCCCGTGCTCACCGTCACGACCGCGCCGAGCGGTTTCGAGGGTGAGGGCTTCCCGGTGCGCCGTGCGTTCGCCGGGATCAACTACCGACACCTCGACCCGTTCATCATGATGGACCAGATGGGCGAGGTGGACTACGCGCCGGGCGAGCCGAAGGGCACGCCCTGGCACCCGCACCGCGGCTTCGAGACCGTCACCTACATCATCGACGGGATCTTCGACCACCAGGACAGCCAGGGCGGCGGCGGCACCATCACCAACGGCGACACCCAGTGGATGACGGCCGGCTCGGGCCTGCTCCACATCGAGGCGCCGCCGGAGTCCCTGGTCATGTCCGGCGGTCTCTTCCACGGCCTCCAGCTGTGGGTGAACCTCCCGGCCAAGGACAAGATGATGGCCCCCCGCTACCAGGACATCCGCGGCGGACACGTACAGCTCCTGACCACCCCCGACGGCGGCGCGCTGCTGCGCGTCATCGCGGGCGAGCTGGACGGCCACGCGGGGCCGGGAATCACCCACACCCCCATCACCATGGTCCACGCGACCCTCGCGCCGGGCGCGGAGCTCACTCTTCCGTGGCGCGAGGACTTCAACGGGCTCGCCTACGTCCTGGCGGGCCGCGGTGCGGTCGGCGCCGAGCGCCGCCCGATCCACCTGGGCCAGACGGCGGTCTTCGGCGCGGGTTCCTCGCTGACCGTCCGCGCGGACGAGAAGCAGGACTCCCACACGCCCGACCTGGAGGTCGTCCTCCTCGGCGGGCAGCCGATCCGCGAGCCGATGGCCCACTACGGCCCGTTCGTCATGAACACCCGCGACGAGCTCCAGCAGGCCTTCGACGACTTCCAGAAGGGGCGCCTGGGCACGATCCCCGCGGTCCACGGAATGACCGAGGGCGGCCCGCAGACCGCCTGAGTTCCGGTACCTTGCGACAGGGCCCGAAGCCGCAACTTAGGTTTGCGACTTCGGGCCCTGTCATGCGTCTGCGTGCCGTGTCACGGCAGCACGTAGACGGGCGTTCCGTCGGGGGCGCATCCCGTCTGACGCACACAGCCCCGCTTGAGCAGCATGCGCAGACAGTCGTGGACGCGTTCGTGCGGGAGTCCCGTGCGGGTGGCGATCTCCTCCACGCGGTAGCGGGCCTCGCCGCGCGTCAACGCCGGGGCGAGCAGGGCGGCGACCGCGTGCACGTCCTCCGTGACGACGAGGTTCCTCGTCTTCCAGGTGGCGAGGAGCTCACGGGGCGTCGGCTTCGACGCGTCTACGGCGGGGGCCCTCAGGGACTCGGAGATGTCCCGCAACAGGTCCGCCATGATCCGCTGGGTGTCGAGGATCTGGCCGAGTACGTCGTTCGTGCGCGTGCCTCGCTCTTCGAGCCGGACGATGGCGTCGACGACCTGCTTCGGCATGACGTACGCGGTGCCGCCGGCGGGGGCGGGCTGCACGGGCGCCGGTTCCAGGGAGTAGGAGCCCTCCTGCTGGATGGTTGCGATGACCTGTGAGACCCAGCGCTTGAAGGGTTGCGCCTCCGGCTTGGTGCAGGCGTTGACCATGAGGATCAAGCCCTGGAGGTTGACGACGTTCATGTCTCGTCGCCACTCTCGACCTGCGGGAATGCCGAGAGTGTGCTTCTGGAGCACACTCTCGACGCTGTCGAAGTTGGCCGCGTCGGCAATGTTGCGCAGAGTGGAACCGACGTGTGCGTAGCCCAGGTTCTTGCACACGTCGACCGCCGGGAACCAGTGCGTGCCGTCCGGCATGGTCAGCCTCCGTACGCGCGCGCCCGTCGCCGCGTACACGAAGTCACTGATGTCGATCGCGTCCTGCCGTGCCGCCGTTCGAGACGGCGGTGTGTTGTTCTGCTCGTACATCGAGCATCACCTCCGCCTCGGACGCTAGGCATATGCCCGACCGGCGGGTGTGCCTCTTACGGAGGTTCATCCTTATAGGGGATGGTGAGGCATCGATTCTTCGGTTTTGCGCGGCTCTTGGGGCTCGTAGAGCTCGAACCAGATGCTCTTGCCCTCGCCCCGGGGCGACACCCCCCAGGTGTGCGCGAGGAGTTCGATGAGGACCAGGCCGCGGCCCGAGGAGGCCAGTTCGCCGGGGCGGCGTTTGTGCGGCAGGTCGTCGCTGGTGTCGGTGACCTCGATGCGCAGCCGGCGTTCGCCGGGCGCACCGGTGACCTCGGCGACGAGCAGCGCGTCGGCGTCGGTGTGGACGAGGACGTTCGTGAGGGTCTCGGAGACGAGGAGAACCGCGGAGTCGACCTGGTCCGCGCAGGTCCAGTCGTGCAGCAGCTCGCGCACCTGCTGCCGGGCGACGGCGATCCGCTCCGGCTCGGCCTGCGCGACCGTCAGCATCGAACGGCGCACGAGCCGTCGCGCCGGAAGGGGGACGGCCTCCGGACCGCAGCCGCCCTCGCCCTGCCGGCACAGGAGCAGGAGGGCGATGTCGTCCTCGCGACGGTCCGCGAGGGGGCCCGTGGTGTGGTGTGAGGAGGGGCCGTGCACCGCCTGGACCAGGGCGTCGGCCAGTTCCTCCAGGTCGCCCTCGTGCGCCTCCAGGGTCTTGCGGACGCGCTGCCAGCCGGTGTCGAGGTCGTGGCCCCCGGTTTCCAGGAGGCCGTCGGTGCACAGCATCAACGTTTCGCCGGGCTCCAGGACGAGGCGGGTGGTGGGGTAGTCGGCGTCCGGGTCGATGCCCAGGGGCAGGCCGCCGGCGGTCGCCCTGACCAGCACCGTGCCGTCGGCCATCCGGATCGCGGGGTCCAGATGGCCGGCCCGGGCGGCCTCCAGGACGCCGGTCGCCGGGTCGACCTCGACGTAGAGACAGGTGGCGAACCGCAGGTCGGCGCCGCCGTCCGCGTCGGCGAGACCGTGCAGGAAGCCGGAGGCGCGCGAGAGGACGGCGTCGGGGCGGTGCCCCTCGGCGGCGTACGCCCGCAGCGCGATGCGCAGTTGGCCCATGAGGCCCGCCGCGCGCACATCGTGACCCTGGACGTCCCCGATGACCAGGGCGAACCGGCCTCCTCCGCGCCTGGTCCGGGAGGCGCCCGCGGGCAGCGGGATCATGTCGTACCAGTCGCCTCCGACCTGGAGGCCGCCGCCGGTCGGTATGTAGCGGGCGGCGAGCGTCAGGCCCGGTATCTCCGGACCCAGGCTGGGCAGCATGGAGCGTTGCAGGCCGTCGGTCAGCTCGCGCTGGGTCTCCGCCGCCCCGGCGCGGGTGAGGGCCTGGGCGAGCATGCGCGCCACGGTCGTCAGCACGGACCGCTCGTCGGGGGTGAACGCCACCGGGTACGCGAAGGCGGCCATCCACGCGCCCATGGTGCGGCCGGCCACCGTCAGCGGCAGGAACGCCCACGAGTGCCGGCCGAAGTGCGCGGCCATCGGCCAGGTGAGGGGGTAGCGCTCCTTGTACCGCTCGGGTGAGGACAGATAGACGGCCCGCCCGGTGCGCACGACCTCGGCGGCCGGATAGTCCGTCTGGAGGGACATCTGAGTGAAGGGAACCTCGTCGCCGGGCTGCTGTCCGTGGTGGCCGATGATCGTCAGCCGGTCGCCCGTGACGCCGAAGACGGCCAGCCCGTCCGGTGAGAAGCCCGGCATCGACAGGGCCGCCGCGACCCGCAGCACCTCCTCCGTGGAGCGTGCCTCGGCCAGCGCCCGGCCCGCGTCCAGCAGGAACGCCTCGCGCGAGCGCCGCCAGTCGCCGGTGACGGCGGTCCGTCCGGCGGCGGTGCCCGGAGTCGGCTCGGTGACCTCCTGGAGGGTGCCGATCAGCTCGTAGGCCTTCTTCACCGGGTCGAAGGACGGCTTCGAGCGACTGCGGACGACCCGCACGACCCGGCCCCGGTCGTCCATGATCCGGATCCGCACCTCGGCGAGGGTGCCCTCGGCGACGGCGAGCTGCACCACGCCGGTGATCTCGTTCCAGTCGACGGGGTGCAGACGGGCCCGGGTCTGGGCCTCCGTGAGGACCGCCTCCTCGGCGGGCAGCCCGAGCAGCCGGGCTGCCTCGGCATCGACCGTGACCAGCCCGGTGGCGGTGTCCCAGTGCCACACGCCGGTCGCGAGGGAGACAAGGACCTCCCCCACGGCGGGCAGCGGCTCGCCAGTACGCATTGCCCCACTTTAAGAAGAGGAGAACGAAGAGTGCCACTGCTCACCGGCGCCGCTGCCACCCGGTAAGGGTGGGAGCCGATCACCACGTGCCCGGTACGCTGGGGGTGTTTCACGTGAAACACCATGAAACCCAGACCCCGATCCGCGAAGACTGGATGAACGACGATGCATCGGTACAGGTCCCACACCTGCGGCGAGCTCCGCGCCTCTGACGTCGGGAGCGACGTCCGGCTGAGCGGCTGGCTGCACAATCGGCGCGACCTGGGCGGCATCCTCTTCATCGATCTGCGCGACCACTACGGCATCACGCAGCTCGTCGCCCGTCCGGGCACGCCCGCGTACGAGGCCCTCGACAAGCTGACCAAGGAGTCGACGGTCCGCGTCGACGGCAAGGTCGTCTCGCGCGGTGCGGAGAACGTCAACGCCGAGCTGCCGACCGGTGAGGTCGAGGTCGAGGTCGGAGAGGTCGAGCTGCTGGGCGCGGCCGCCCCGCTGCCCTTCACGATCAACGCCGAGGACGGGGTCAACGAGGAGCGGCGGCTGGAGTACCGCTTCCTGGACCTGCGCCGTGAGCGCATGCACCGCAACATCATGCTGCGCACGGCGGTCATCTCGGCCATCCGGCACAAGATGACGGCGCTGGGCTTCAACGAGATGGCGACGCCGATCCTGTCGGCGACCTCTCCCGAGGGCGCCCGCGACTTCGTCGTCCCGTCCCGGCTGCACGCGGGCAGGTTCTACGCGCTGCCGCAGGCCCCGCAGCAGTTCAAGCAGCTGCTGATGATCTCGGGCTTCGACCGCTACTTCCAGATCGCCCCCTGCTTCCGTGACGAGGACGCCCGCGCGGACCGTTCGCCGGGCGAGTTCTACCAGCTCGACGTCGAGATGAGCTTCGTCGAGCAGGAGGACGTCTTCCAGCCGATCGAGAAGCTCATGACCGAGCTGTTCGAGGAGTTCGGCGGCGGCCGCCACGTCACCTCCCCCTTCCCGCGGATCCCGTTCCGCGAGTCGATGCTGAAGTACGGCTCCGACAAGCCGGACCTGCGGGCCAAGCTGGAGCTCGTCGACATCACCGACGTCTTCGAGGGGTCGGAGTTCAAGGCGTTCGCGGGCAAGCACGTGCGTGCGCTGCCGGTGCCGGACGTCTCCGCTCAGCCCCGGAAGTTCTTCGACCAGCTCGGCGACTTCGCCGTCTCGCAGGGTGCGAAGGGCCTGGCCTGGGTCCGCGTGGCCGAGGACGGCTCGCTGACCGGCCCGATCGCGAAGTTCCTGACCGAGGCGAACGTCGCCGAGCTGACCAAGCGCCTCTCCCTGGCCGCCGGTCACGCGGTGTTCTTCGGCGCGGGCGAGTTCGACGAGGTCTCGAAGATCATGGGCGCGGTGCGGGTCGAGGCCGCCAAGCGCGCCGGGCACTTCGAGGAGGGCGTCTTCCGGTTCTGCTGGATCGTCGACTTCCCGATGTACGAGAAGGACGAGGAGACCGGCAAGATCGACTTCTCGCACAACCCGTTCTCGATGCCGCAGGGCGGCCTGGAGGCCCTGGAGACCCAGGACCCGCTGGACATCCTCGGCTGGCAGTACGACATCGTCTGCAACGGCGTCGAGCTCTCGTCCGGCGCGATCCGTAACCACGAGCCCGAGATCATGCTCAAGGCGTTCGAGATCGCCGGTTACGACCACGAGACCGTCGAGGAGAAGTTCGCCGGCATGCTGCGCGCGTTCCGCTTCGGCGCCCCGCCGCACGGCGGCATCGCGCCCGGCGTCGACCGCATCGTCATGCTGCTGGCCGACGAGCCGAACATCCGCGAGACCATCGCCTTCCCGCTCAACGGCAACGCCCAGGACCTGATGATGGGCGCGCCGACGGAGCTGGAGGAGGCCCGGCTCAGGGAACTGCACCTCTCGGTGCGCAAGCCGCAGCCCAAGTAGCGGGGCGAGCGGCCCGCGGCGGGGGCGAGCACCCGGCGGGGCGCGGAAACGCGGAACACAAGCTCCTGGTGGCCCGGAACCGACGTCGGTTCCGGGCCACTTTCGTTCTCCCCGGCAACTGACAGCTTCCGCCCATGCTCCTGACAGGTCCGGTCCCTAGCGTCCCCGCCTTGTGACGGAAACTCAGAAACCCCACAGCGAACAGGAATGGACGCGCCGCAAGGTCGTGGCCGTCGGCGCGGGCGGCATCGCGGCGGCCGGACTGGGCGGCACCGCCTACGCGGCGGGCGCCGCCGACCGCACCGGCGCGACCGCCGCCGGCGCGGAGGTCTGCTACCGCCTCACCTCGGAGACCGTCGAGGGCCCCTACTACATCGACGCGGACAAGCTCCGCCGGGACATCACCGAGGACCGGGAGGGCATCCCGCTCCTCCTCGCCCTGAACGTGATCGACTCCGACACCTGCAGGCCGGTCAGGAACGCGGCCGTCGACATCTGGCACTGCGACGCGACGGGCGTCTACTCCGGCTACGAGAAGCAGGGCAGCGGGGGCGGCGGCGGAGGCGGTCCCGCGCCCACCGGCGAACCCCCGACGGGTGAGCCCCCGACCGGGGCCCCCACCGGCGCGCCTCCGGGCGGCGGCCACCAGGAGCCCACCGACGACACCCGCTACCTGCGTGGCACCTGGCGGACGGACCGGCACGGCCAGGTCGCCTTCCGGACGGTGTTCCCCGGCTGGTACCGGGGCCGGTGCGTCCACATCCACGTCAAGGTCCATGTGGACGGCGAGTGGACCGACGCCGGATACGAGGGCGGCCACACCTGCCACACCGGTCAGTTCTTCTTCGACGAGGAGTCCGTCCTGGCCTCCGCTGCGGTGGAGCCGTACGCGAGCAACACCGCCGAGCGCACGACCCTCGCCGAGGACACGATCTACGACCAGAGCGGCGCCCAGGGCGGTCTGCTGCGCCTGCGCTACGACCGCCGCCACATCGACAGGGGCGTCCACGCGACGCTCACGGTCGGGGTCGACCCGGAGGCCACGGAGGACGGCCAGGGCCGTCCGCCGCAGCCCAGCGCCTCGGCGTCGGCGTCCGCGTCGGCGTCCGCGTCGCCCTCGCCCTCGGCCTCGCCTTCGCCGTCGGCCGCGGCGGGCTGACCGAGCAGGCCCCGGCCCCGGCCGCCGCCGTCCACCTCGGCCGGCGGCGGCCGGGTCCCGGGGCGACCTCACCGCGCCCCCACAGGAATCCCGGGGTACGCCCACAGCGGTCTGCCGTCTCATGGAGGAGCGGGGCGGACGACGGCCGACAAGGGCCGGCGGGGCCAGGGAGGAAGCCGGCGATGGGGTCCACGGGACTGATGATCACTCTTGCGGTGCTGCTGATCGCCGGCGCGGCGGCAGCGGCGGTGGCGCGGCGCCGCCCCCGGCGCGAGCGGACTCCGTCCGGTCTGGACGCGGAGGCGGAGGCCAACCACTGGCTGGTACGGCTGACCGGTGGCCTGGTCCCACCGGACGCACGGGCGTGGGCGGGCGCGGACGAGGCGGCGGGCCGGTCCCTGACGAACGCGGCGCAGTGCCATCGTGCGGCCCGGGCCCGGCTGGCCGCGGCGCGTACGGCGGCGGAGTACCAGGAGGCGACCCGGCTGGCCAAGGAGGGGCTGGATCATCTGAGTGCGGCGCGCACGGCCCTGGACCGGGCGAGGACGCCGCGGCCCGCTCATCCGTCCGGTGACGCCCCTTCCTCCAGCAGCCGCTCCGCGATGTCCGTCGACCACGACTGGGCCCACGCCCGCAGGGCGGCGATGTCGGGCTCGGCGAGGCCGTACTGCGTGAACGCCGAGTCCGGGTAGTGGTCAGTGCCCTCCAGCCGCGCCTGCAGGGCGGGCAGGTCGAAGTCGTCGCGGGCGTGCCGGCGGCCCGCCTCCTCCAGGCCGGGGTAGGTGAAGAGGGCGTTCGCCGCCCGCGCGTCGATCAGGTCGACCGCCAGTCCGCGGTCGTACAGCGCCCGGATCTTCGTGCCCACGGCGTCCTGGGGCGAGAGGGCCGGGCCGCAGGGGGTCGGGACGGGCGGGCTCCAGAAGGTCTCCTTGTGCAGCGCCAGGCGCAGGGCGACGCCGGTCTCGCGGTCCCGCACGGACAGGTGCGCGGACAGCGGGTCCAGATCCTGGAGCGTCGCCTCGTGGCGGCCCAGCAAGGTCAGCGCTGAGGCCAGCGTCTCCGCCAGCAGGAGCATCGGCTCCGCGCTCTGGGTCGCCAGGTCCACGTTGTCGTGGGGACGGCGCAGCAGCCCGTGCGCCTGCAGCGCGTAGCCGCCGGCCAGCACCCAGGAGGCCGCGGGGGCGGGCATGCCGAAGATCTCGGCGAGGAGGCGGAGGTGGGGTCGAAGAAGGTCCACCGAGTAGTCGTAGCAGTTCCGGCCGGTACGCGGGGCCGGCACACGCGGCGCGGCCGGGGCGGCGGACGGGGCCGGAGAAAAAAAATTCCTGTCACCCGGCAACTCTTCACACGGCGGCGACCACTGACAGGTCGTAAGCACGCTCCTCCCGTAAGGATCCCCCGTGGCAGCTCCCTCCCACCGCCGGTCCCTCCGCTCGCGCCGCGTCCTCGTGGTCACGGCCGCCGCCGTGGCCGCCGGCGTCGGCGCCGGCGTCGTCGTGATGAACGCGAACGCCGGGACCGTCGACCTGTACCACCAGACGCTCGCCGCGAAGGACGGCTGGGCCTCCTCCGGCACGGGCACGACCGGTGGCGCCAAGGCCGACGCCGCGCACACGTTCACCGTCTCCACGCGCGCCGAACTGGTGAAGGCCCTCGGGTCGGTCACCGACACCGCGCCCCGGATCATCAAGGTCAAGGGCACGATCGACGCCAACACGAACGACGCGGGCAAGAAGCTGAGCTGCGCGGACTACGCGGCGGGCACCGGCTACGCGCTGTCGTCGTACCTCAAGGAGTACGACCCCGCCGTCCACGGCCGGTCGAAGCTGCCCTCCGGCGCCCAGGAGAAGGCCCGCGCCGCCGCCCAGACCAGGCAGGCGAAGAACATCGTCTTCAAGGTCCCGGCCAACACGAGCCTCGTCGGCGTCCCCGGCACGGCCGCCGGGATAACCGGCGGCATGCTGCAGATCCAGAACGTGGACAACGTCATCGTCCGCAACCTGAGCTTCGCCGCCACCGAGGACTGCTTCCCGCAGTGGGACCCGACCGACGGCGACGACGGCAACTGGAACTCCGCCTACGACTCCGTCACCCTGCGCGGCGCGACCCACGTGTGGGCCGACCACAACACGTTCACCGACGCGCCCCACCTCGACTCGGCCAACCCCCGGTACTACGGCCGCGAGTACCAGATCCACGACGGCGCCCTCGACATCACCAAGAGCTCGGACCTGGTGACCGTCTCGCGCAACCGGTTCACCGACCACGACAAGACGATGCTGATCGGCAGCAGCGACAGCGAGCCCGCCGGCAAGCTGCGCGTCTCCCTCCACCACAACGTGTGGAAGGGCATCGTCCAGCGCGCCCCGCTGACCCGCGTCGGCCAGGTGCACATCTACGACAACTACTACGACGTCACGACCCTCGACGGCTACGCGACGCAGTACAGCATCAACTCCCGCGCCAAGGCCCAGGTCGTCGCGGAGGACAACTACTGGAAGGTCCCGGCCGGCGGCAAGGTCGCCAAGCTGCTCAGCGGCGACGGCACCGGCTCGGTCAAGGGCTCCGGCAACCTCGTCAACGGCACGGTGACCGACGTGGTCGCCGCCTACAACGCGGCTTCGTCGAAGAAGCTGAAGACGACCGTCAACTGGACGCCGACCCTGACGGCCGGGCTGGAGACCTCGGCGAAGGACCTGCCGACGACGCTGGCGACGACGACGGGCGCGGGCGTCCTGAAGTAGCGCGCCGCGCGGCCCCACAGGCTCCGGTGGGCGAGCAACCCCCGGAGCCTCAGGTGTCGTACGTGCCGTCCCACGGCTCGGCGAAGGCGAGGCGGTCCGGGTAGAGCTCCGCCCAGGTGTCGGGTTCGCCGTCCTCGTCCTTGTCCTCGCGGATCACCAGTCCGAACAGGACGTTCTCGTAGGTGATCCGGAAGGGGCGGACGGCGATGTCCGTGTAGGAGCGGCGGGGCAGGCTGCGCAGGAGGGTGGCGAGGCGGACGCGGGCGCGGGTGAGGACCGAGTCGTCGCCGTGCGGGTCGCGCTGCTGCTCGGCCCAGGTGCCGGCGCACCAGATGTCCGAGTCGCGGTAGGCGCCGTCCGCGTCGAAGGTGTGCAGCACGGTGTAGAGGCGTTTGTGCTCTTCCCAGCCGTCGTCGAGACGGAAGCCCTCGGGGAAGGCGTACGTGACCGACGCGAGGAACTGCCCGTCCGCGTACCGACCGATGGACTCGGTGCGGTGCCTCGGTTCATAGGCGATCGGAATGACCTCGGGGACTGCCATGGCGGAAACCATACGGCTTGGCGAGAACATGCCGAAGCAGGGGGAACCCCTCCGCCTTTTCCTCTACATCTTCTCCTTCCGCCACAGCTTCTCCTTTTCGGCTTCTCCTCCGGACGGCGGAAGAGGGACGCGGCACGTCCCTCTTCCGGCCGGAGCGTCAGCCCGGAGCAGCCCGGAGCAGCCCGGAGCGTCAGCCCGGAGCGTCAGGCGTCGGTGCCGCCGAAGCGCTCCTTGTACGCCTCCAGGTCCTCGTCCGTGAGCTTGGCGAACAGGACCGGCGGGACGGTGAAGGGCGTGCCGGCCGGGACGGAGGCGAGGACGCGGGCCTCGTCGGCCGTGACCCAGGTCGCCGTGTCGTCGGCGAGGGAGAACGCCTCACGCATGACCTTCGCCGTCGCCGGGATGAAGGGCTCGGAGACCACCGCGTAGAGGTGGATCAGGTTCATCGCCGTGCGCAGGGTGAGGGCCGCGCCGTCCTTGTCGGTCTTGATCTCCAGCCAGGGGGCCTTCTCCTCCAGGTAGGAGTTGCCCGCGGACCACAGGGCGCGCAGGGCGGAGGCCGCCTTACGGAACTGCAGGGCCTCCATCTGCGACTCGTACTCCGCGAGCAGTCCCGCGATCTGCTCGCCCAGCTTCTCCTCCGCCTCGCCGGGCGCGCTGCCCGCCGGGACCTCCTCGCCGAAGCGCTTCTTGGAGAAGGACAGGACGCGGTTGACGAAGTTGCCCAGGGTGTCGGCGAGGTCCTTGTTCACCGTGGCGGTGAAGTGCTCCCAGGTGAAGGAGGAGTCGTCCGACTCGGGGGCGTTGGCGATGAGGAAGTAGCGCCAGTAGTCGGCCGGGAGGACGGCCAGCGCCTGGTCGGTGAAGACGCCGCGCTTCTGCGAGGTGGAGAACTTGCCGCCGTAGTACGTCAGCCAGTTGAAGGCCTTGACGTAGTCGACCTTCTTCCACGGTTCGCGCACGCCGAGCTCGGTGGCGGGGAACATCACCGTGTGGAACGGGACGTTGTCCTTCGCCATGAACTCGGTGTACCGGACGGGGTTCTCGCCCGTGTCGGCCTCGTACCACCACGACTTCCAGTCGCGGTTCTCCGGGTCGAGGTCCGACCACTCCTTCGTCGCGCCGATGTACTCGATCGGAGCGTCGAACCAGACGTAGAAGACCTTGCCCTCGGCGGCCAGCTCCGGCCAGGTGTCGGCCGGGACCGGGACGCCCCAGTCCAGGTCGCGGGTGATGGCGCGGTCGTGCAGTCCCTCGGTGAGCCACTTGCGGGCGATGGAGGAGGCCAGCTGGGGCCAGTCGGCCTCGTGGCGGGAGACCCACTCCTCGACCTCGTGCTGCAGCTTCGACTGCAGCAGGAAGAGGTGCTTGGTCTCGCGGACCTCCAGGTCCGTGGAGCCCGAGATCGCCGAGCGCGGGTTGATCAGGTCCGTCGGGTCCAGGACGCGGGTGCAGTTCTCGCACTGGTCGCCGCGAGCCTTGTCGTAGCCGCAGTGGGGGCAGGTGCCCTCGACATAGCGGTCCGGCAGGAAGCGGCCGTCTGCCGGGCTGTACACCTGGCGGATCGCCCGCTCCTCGATGAAGCCGTTCTCGTTCAGCCGACGGGCGAAGTGCTGGGTGATCTCGACGTTCTGCGGGGAGGAGCTCCGGCCGAAGTAGTCGAAGGCCAGCGCGAAACCGTCGTAGACGGCCTTCTGCGCGTCGTGCGCCTGCGCGCAGAACTCGGCGACCGGGACGCCCTGCTCCTTCGCGGCCAGCTCGGCGGGGGTGCCGTGCTCGTCCGTCGCGCAGATGTAGAGCACCTCGTGGCCGCGCTGGCGGAGGTAGCGGGAGTACACGTCCGCCGGGAGCATGGACCCCACCATGTTGCCCAGGTGCTTGATTCCGTTGATGTACGGAAGGGCGCTGGTGATGAGGTGTCGAGCCATCGGAGGCTGCTCCCAGGTCGGTCGTGCGGCGGTCGTTTTATGAGCCTTGAAATTGAAATCGTAGCCGACAAGGGTGGGCCGCCCGCCTCCCGTTTTACGGGGTGGGAGGCGGGCGGCCCGGGGGTGTCGCGAGGCGTCGGCGGCGGTTACGGCCGCCAGACGGCCAGGACGCCCTCGTAGAGCTCGGCGTCCGTGAGCTCGCGCGGGGCGGGGCCCGCGTGGAAGAAGGACGTGTTGGGGGTCTTGAGCTTGCGGAGGTAGTCGAAGGCCTTGTTGTCGTGCTCGCCGAAGGCGACGAAGGAGAAGAAGACGCCGGGGTGGTTCTCCGCCGCGTCGGTGAGGGCCTGGGTGGCCGGGGTCTTCGCGTCCGGCGCGCCGTCCGTCTGGAACACCACCAGGGCGGGGACGCCGGCGGCTGCCTTCTTCTCGTGATGCCCGACGACGGCCTCGACGGCGGCGTGGTAGCTGGTACGGCCCATGCGGCCGAGGCCGGCGTGCAGCTCGTCGATCTTGTTCTCGTGGTCGGTGAGGGTCAGCTCGCCGGTGCCGTCGAGCTCCGTGGAGAAGAAGACCACGTGGACCTTGGCCTCGGGGTCGAGGTGGGCCGCCAGGGCGAGGGTCTGCTCGGCGAGGGCCTGGGCGGAGCCGTCCTTGTAGTACGGGCGCATGCTCGCGGAGCGGTCCAGCACGAGGTAGACGTCGGCACGGGCCCCGGTGAGGCCGCTGTTCCCGAGGGCGGTGGCGGCTGCCTGGTAGGCGGTGGCGAGACCGGCGAGTGCCTCGGCCGGCAGCCGGGCGGGGCCCTGCGCCTCGGCTTCGCCCTCGGCGGAGCCGTCGTCCCCACGCGCACCGTCGGTGCCGCTCTCGTCCGCGGCCGCGGACTTCGCCGCGTCGTCCCGGGACTCCCCAGCGTCCACCGCGGGCGCGGGCGCGGGCGCGGCCTCGGGCTGGGGCTCGGGCTCAGCGGGGGCTTCTGCCTCGGCCTCCGCCTCCGGAGCGGACTCAGGCTGCTCCGCAGCGATCGCCGGCTCCGGTGCCGGTTCGGGCTCAGGCTCCGGCTCCGGCTCCGGCTCGGAGGCCGGTGTCTCCGCCTCGGCGGTCGGCTCCGGCGCTGCTTCCGGGGTGGGTTCCTCGGCCGTCGTCCCGGCCTCGGCCTGCGGGTCCGTCTCACCCGGGGCCGCGACCGGCTCGGGCTCGACGGAGGCGCTCGCCTTGTCCTTGTCCTTGTCCTCGGCGACCGGCGTTTCCGCCGCCGCCTCGGCCTCGGCTTCGACGCCGACTTCCTCTGCTTCCGCAGCCTCTGCTGCGGCCGAGGTGTCCACCGGTGCCTCGGCGTCGGCGTCGGCCGCGCTCTCGGCCTCGGCGTCCGCGTCCGCGTCGGTCTTCGTCTCGGCGTCGGCGTCGACCTTGGTCTCGGCCTCGGCCTCGGCGTCGGCGTCGACCTTGGTCTCGGCCTCGGCCTCGGCCTCGGCGTCGACCTTGGTCTCGGCGCCGACCTCGGCTACGGCCTCGGTGTCCGCCGCGCTCTCGGCCTTGGTGCCGGTGTCCGTCTGCGCCTCGGCGACGACGTCGGCGTCGGCCGGGGTCTCAGCCTTGGCGTCCGTGTCGGTCTTCGTCTCGGCGTCGGCGTCGACCTTGGTCTCTGCCTCGGCCTCGGCGTCGACCTCGGCTACAGCCTCGGCGTCCGCCCCGGTCTCCGTCTCGGCGTCGGCGTCGGCGTCGGCCTTAGTCTCTGCCTCGGCGTCCGCCCCGGTCTCCGTCTCGGCGTCGGCGTCGGCCTTGGTCTCGGCCGCGTCCCCGGCGTCCGTGGCGGCCTTGGTCTCGGCCTCGGCGCTCGCGGCGGTCTCCGTCTCGGCCTCGGCCGCGTTCGCGGTGGGGCTTGGACGCGTGTCCGCTGCGGGGCTCGTCGAGGTCGGGGTGGTGGATTCCGTCGACCTGGTGGGCTTCGGGACCGATACGTGGTCGAAGGCCGCTGCTACGAGGTCGTGTTCGTCCTGGGTTGCCGGGCGGGGTTCCGGGACCTTGGCGACCGTCGGGTCCGGCGTCGGCTCGGTCGTCGGGGGTGTGGGGGCGGCCGGAACCGGCTGCTCCTGTTCCCGCCCCTCGGCGGAGGTTCGTTCCTGCGAAGGAACCTGTTCCGCACCCTCTGCCTCGGCGGTACGCCCCTTGCGGGACCTGCCGAACGCATTCCGCAGGAGAGTGAGAATGCCCATTTGCGCAACCCTTCGCATGAGTTGATGCCCGTCAATCCCTGGCCAGGACGGACACGTAAGGTTAGCGGCCCCGTGTGGCGATCTTGGGCAGGGGTGAGTGTGCGGAACCGGGGTGTGTCAATACCGCCTCGACGCCCCCTCCGCGCCTCCCCGACGGCCCTGTGGCTGCCGGGGATTCACTCTCCGTTCACGCTGCCGCAGCTCCTGCGCACTTACGCGACCCTAGGGTCACGTTCACGCCAAGGGAATGCAAGGGGAGATTAAAGGTGCGCAAGCTTCTGCCGTTGATCGGAACGCCGTCCCAGTCCCATCCCGGCGGCCGCTCCGCCATGACCTGCCGTTTCCGGTGTGGTGACGCCTGCTTCCACGAGGTGCCCAACACCAGTGACAACGCCTACGTCGGCGACGTCATCGCGGGGGCGATCGGCCGGCGGGCGGTGGTGCGCGCCGCCGCCGTCGTCACCGTCGCGGCCGCCGCCGGGACCGCCGGCCTCGCCGGTGCGCAGCCCGCCGCCGCCGCGCCCGCCGAGGCGGCAGGCCGGCCGGCCGGGAAGCCGGGCGGCAAGGCCGCTCGCGGGCTGCGCTACAGCTCCGTCGCCCCGAACACCGCCGACGCCGTCACCGTGCCGGACGGGTACGGGCAGAACGTCGTCATCCGCTGGGGCGAGCCCATCCTGCGCGGTGCTCCGGCCTTCGACCCGGAGAACCAGACCGCCGCCGCCCAGGCCGGTCAGTTCGGCTACAACAACGACTTCCTGGCGCTGCTGCCCCTCCCCGGCGAGTGCGACCGCCAACTGCTGGTCGCCAACCACGAGTACACCGACGAAGTGCTCATGTTCCGCGGGTACGACCCGGCGAGCCCCACCCGGCGGCAGGTCGAGGTGGCCTGGGCGGCGCACGGGCTGGGCGTCGTCGTCGTGGAGGAGGACCGGCGGACCGGCAAGCTCACCGCCGTGCCCCGGCACCACCTCAACCGGCGGGTCACCGCCACCACCGAGTTCCGGCTCACCGGTCCCGCCGCCGGGTCCGACCTGCTCAAGACGTCCGCCGACCCGACCGGCCGCAAGGTCCTCGGCACACTCAACAACTGCTCCGGCGGGACCACCCCGTGGGGCACCACGCTGCACGGCGAGGAGAACTTCAACCAGTACTTCGCCAACGGCGGCCGGGCCACGGACAAGCGGTACGGGATCGGGACCGGGGCCACCGAGCGCAAGTGGGAGCGGTTCGACAAGCGCTTCGACGTGGCCCAGGAGCCCAACGAGGTGCACCGGTTCGGCTACGTCGTCGAGCTCGACCCGTACGACCCGGCCTCCACGCCCCGCAAGCACACCGCCCTCGGCCGGTTCAAGCACGAGGCCGCGACCGTGCGGCTGACCGAGGACGGGCGGCCGGTCGTCTACTCCGGTGACGACGAGCGCTTCGACTACTTCTACAAGTTCGTCGGAAGCAAGCGCATGCGGAAGGGGTCGGGCCGGGCCGTGCGCGAGCACAACCTGTCGCTGCTCGACGAAGGCACGCTGTACGTCGCCCGTCTCACCGGCGACTCCCCCGCGATCGAGGTGGACGGGACCGGCAAACTGCCGGCCGACGGCGAGTTCGACGGGAGCGGGGTGTGGATCCCGATCGCCACCGCCACCGCCGAGGGGGCCGTCTCGCACGTCGAGGGGATGAGCGCCGAGGAGGTCTTCGTCTTCACGCGGCTCGCCGGTGACAAGGTCGGCGCGACGAAGATGGACCGGCCCGAGGACATCCAGCCCTCGCCCGTCACCGGCAAGGTGTACGTCGCCCTCACCAACAACTCCCACCGCGGTGTCGGCGCGAACGCCAAGGCGGACGAGGCCAACCCGCGCAACGCCAACAAGCACGGGCACATCCTGGAGCTGACCGAGCGCAGCAACCGTCCCGAGAGCACCTCGTTCGCCTGGTCGCTGTTCCTCGTCGCGGGCGACCCCGACGACCCGGCGACCTACTTCGCGGGCTTCCCGAAGGACGACGTCAGCCCGATCTCCTGCCCGGACAACGTGGCCTTCGACCCGCACGGCAACCTGTGGATCTCCACCGACGGCAACCAGCTCGGCTCGCACGACGGCCTGTTCGGCGTCGCCACGCGTGGCTCGCGGCGCGGTGAGCTGAAGCAGTTCCTCACGGTGCCGACGGGCGCGGAGACCTGCGGTCCGCTCGTCCAGGACCGGCGGGTGCTGGTCGCGGTGCAGCACCCGGGCGAGGTCGACGGCGCGACGGTGGACAAGCCGGCGAGCACCTGGCCGGACGGGCCCGGGAAGATCGTCCGCCCGGCCGTGGTGGCCGTGTGGCGCAAGGACGGGCAGGACATCGGCGTCTAGGACCTGCCGGCGGGGTGCGGTGAGGTGATCACCCTGGCCGCCGCCACCTCCTGGCGGAGGGGTTCCAGGACGCTGTCGGGCGGGCCGGTCAGGTAGGTGCGGACCGGGTACAGCACGTCCGTGTCGCGCAGGCCGTCGGCCAGTTCGCGCAGTTGCAGGGTGACCTGTCCGACCTCCGCCGCCGACGGCGGTCCGGCTCCGTGTCTCACCCGGACCCGGGCCGCCGTCGTCGCGTCGACCACCCGTTCCACCGCGACGACCATCGGCCACCAGGCGGCGGCCCGGCGTCCGGTGGGCGGGGGCTCGGTCAGGGCGCGCTGGAACTCCGTGCGGACGACGGACAGGTCGCGGTAGAGACGGCGGCGCATCCGGGCGCGTTCGGCGGGGTGGACGTCGGGGCCGAAGGCGGAGTCGACGTAGCGGGCGGTGTCGGCGACGGCGTCGGCCAGCCGGTCGCCGACCCGGGTGTGCCAGCTCTCCGGCCACAGCAGGTACCCGGCGACGAGCGCGATGCCGCAGCCGATCAGGGAGTCCACCAGGCGGGGCAGCAGGAGGGCCGTGCCCTGGTGGTTCAGGATGTCCGACAGCAGCAGGATCACCGGGGTGATCGCCGCCGTCTGGTAGCCGTATCCGCGCGGGGTCAGGGCCGGGATCAGCGGGGCGAGCAGCAGCATCGCCGCCACGTCCCACCACCCCCGCGGGACCTGGGACAGCACCGCCGCCGCGACCACGAGGCCGGCCACCGTCCCCAGCGCCCGCAGCAGCGCCCGGGAGAACACCGAGCCGAAGTCGGGCTTCATGACGAAGGTGATGGTGAGGGCCACCCAGTAGGAGCGCGGCACCGGGACGATGGAGACCAGCACCTGGGCGAGGCCGATGCACAGGGCCAGCCGCAGACCGTAGCGCCAGGACGCGGCGGAGAGGGCGACCTCGCGGGCGGCGCGGGCGGCGCGGACCCGCAGGCCGGCCGGACGGCCGAGCCGGTCGTCGAGTCCTCGGGGGTCGAGGTCGGGGGCGGCGACCACCTCGGCGGCGTGCCGCAGGGCGTGGTCGACGGCGCGCGCGGTCTCCGTGCCGGGGCCGGGCAGCCGGAGCCCTACCGGCCCGGTGAAGCCGGTCTCCACCGCCCGCGCGAGGTGGAGGACGGCCTCGGGGACCTCCGCCGGGAGCGGCCGGCCGTTCAGATGAGCTGCGGGGGCCGCCTCCACCACCGGGGTGATGGCGTTCAACACGGCCACCAGACGGGTGAGTTCGGAGCTGCGGCCGTGGTGTCCGGTGCGGCGGGCGAGGACGAGGTCGTAGGACTGGTTGAGCGACTGGGTGACGGTGTGCCGGGCGTCCTCGTACGCGCCGGGGACCTGGCTGCCGCAGGCGGCGAGCAGGTCGGCGACCGTGCGATAGGCGGCGGCGACCGCCGTGCGTTCCGGCACCCCGGAGCGCAACGGCCAGGCCAGCAGGGCCAGCAGCAGCACGAGCAGTCCGCCGCCGGTCATGAGGAGCGGGGCCAGCCACCAGGGGCCGGGCAGGGCGAGACCGGCCCCCACCACGGAGTTGAGCAGGAGCAGCAGTCCCGACACGGACGCCACGGCCCCGATCGTCGAGATCATCCCGGAGAGCAGCGCGACGCCGGTGACGGCGGCCACCGCGAGCCATCCGTGCCCGTACACGGCGGATCCGAGGGTGACGCCCACCGCCCCGAACAGCTGGGGGATCGCGATGTTGAGGATCCGCATGCGGTAGGCGTCGGCGGTGTCGCCGATGACGCCGGACAGCGCGCCCATGGAGGCGATCGCACCGTAGGCGGTGTGTCCGGACGCCAGGCCGATCGCCAGCGGCAGCGCCATGGCGAGAGCGGCGCGGGCGACGGCGGGCCGGCTGACGGGGGACCGCTGGGACCGGAGGTTCCGCACCAGCCAGTCCGGAGGGGTGAGGCCGATGGGGAACGCGCGGGGCATGCGCTCATTATGAGCGCCGCTCCGCTGACGGGGACAGGCGGTCGGGGCGTCGGGCCGCCAGGCGGTCGGGTGGCCAGGTGGCCAGGTGGCCAGGTGGCCAGGCCGTCAGGCGATGAGGCCGTCAGGTGGTCAGGTGGTCAGGCGCGGATCCGTGTGGGCTCCGGGGGCGTGGGGGCCGTGGACGCCCGCCGGCCTCGCAGCCGGCGGACCACGGGGGAGCCGGGCTGGGTGAGCCAGGTCGCCGCCGCCACCGTCAGCCCGAGCGCCAGCAGCAGCCAGGACGCCGTGCGCAGGGTGGCGGTGAGCGCGTCGTAGACCGCGCCCGCGGCGGGGCGGCGGGCCTCGTCGGGCAGGTCGGCGAGGGTCAGCCGGCGGCCGACGGCGACGGCGAGTCCCAGGAACGCGCCGCCCAGGGCGGTGCCGAGGGCGGTCGCGGTGATCGCCCGCCGACGGCACGCGGCGACGGCGATGCCGGCGACCCCGAACGCGACGGCGGCCAGGGGCAGCCAGAAACCTGCGACGTCGAGCACGCGGTAACCCTTCCGGAGTGCGGCCAGGTCGTCGGACGGGAGCAGCGCCACCCGGGTGTGCTCGACGGGCAGCCGCTCGGCGAACGGCACGTGATCGGCCGTCAGTTGACGCTTGAGGGGGGCGGTCACGGTCGCCAGGTCCACGGTGACCGGGCTGTCGTCGCCGTCGGCGCGGTCGGCGCGGTCGTCGCGGAGCGCCTTCATCACCGCGGTGTGCGCGGCCGTGTTGCCGGCGTCCCAGGCGGTGCGGTAGGCGCGGGTCGCGGTGAACGAGCGGACCGCGTCCCGCAGGAACACGGGGTTCATCCCGGCCTCGCGCGCCACCCCGTCGCCCACCGTGTCGGCGACGGCGTCCCGCACGGCGGGGTCCGAGGCGAGCGGCGCCATCGCGGCGACGTAGCCGCGCGTGTCGGTGAGGCCGTACGCCGCCCAGGCCGCGAGCGCGCCGAACGGCACGAGCAGGCAGGACAGGGCGACGAGGACGGCCGAGAGGGCGGTCCGCAGGCTGGGGGACACCTCTCCAGGCAACGGGTCCGGGGCGCGGAGCGCGAGCCCGTGACGGCCGTACGGGTGGCGCCCGGCCTACAGGACTCGCCCTTCCGGTGGAGGGTTCACCCGAACGGGTGTTTCCTGGTTTGGGGGGAAGCCCGGGTTCCGGGGGGGAATTCAGGAGGCCGTTCCTGCGCGCGGCGGGACGTCAGGTACCTCGTCGGGCGGCCGGGAGTTGATCGTCCTCGGTCGGCCGGTGAGTGGAGGGATGAGGGAACGCACGGGCCCCGGCGCGAACCGCCGGGGTCCGTGCGGCGGAACCGCCGGAGTCAGCGGATGCGGTGTCCCGCCGCGTCCTCGTGCGTGTAGTAGCGGAAGAACAGGACGACGAAGGTGGCCGCCCCCACGACCAGCCCCATCCCCGTGGAGCGCAGGATGCTCGCGTCGGTCTGGCCGTAGAGGAAGCCCATCGCGCAGCCGGCGAACACCGCCCACAGCAGGGCGTGCAGCTCGCGCCGCATATGGGGGGCGAGCGCGTGGACGCCGGTCCACAGCGCGGCGAACACGAGCGCGCTCACGAAGCCGAGCAGGATGTTCCAGCCCGTGATGGGCCCGCCGGAACGGTTGTTGGCCGCCACCCAGTAGCCGTAGACGAGCCCCAGGGCCGAGGCCGTGGCCCAGCTCGCGATCCGGTGGGTCCGTTCGCTGAACAGGTCGGGCGTCCGGGATCGCGCGGAAGCGGTCCGCAGTCCCGACGCCGGTGCCGCATGAGCCATGAGAGCGCTCCTCTCTCTCCTCGCCCCCGGCTTCCAGGTCACACCCCGGCCGCTGCCGTGGCAAGTCGGATGACGCGAATTCCCGGATGCGGACGCCCGGATGCGGAGGCCGCCCGCCCGTGTTTCGCTGACCTCATGGAGTCCCGCGGTCACGGCCTGCTCGACCGCCGTCCGCGGAGCGGGCCCAGGGACGTCCTGCAGCGCCACCAACTGCTGCGGATCCGGGGCCGCAGCGTCACCTGGCTGGTGCCGCTCGGCGTGCTCGCGGCCATCTCCTACGCCGACTTCAACACCACCGGCGAGTTCCGCATCGTCTCGTGGTGCGTGTTCGTCTCCGCGATCGCCGCCGCGCTGTGCGGGGTGTGGACGACGGCGCTGTTCGCGGTGCTCGCCCTGGTCACCTACGTCCTCAGCGACGCCGCCTGGCCCTCGGAGTACCGGGAGGGCCCGGCGGACTTCGTCCTCGTCCTCGTCGGCGGCGTCCTGTCCGTGCTGGCCGCGTCGGTCCGGGTGCGCGGGGAGCGGCGGATGCTGCACATCATGCGCATCGCCGAGACCACGCGCCGTACGGTCCTGCGTCCGCTGCCGCCGCGCTGGGGCGGCCTCGACCACGCGGCCGTCTACCTCGCCGCCGACGCCGACGCCCGCATGGGCGGCGACTTCTACGACATCCAGCCCGGCCCGCACGGCACGCGCGTCCTCCTCGGCGACGTGCAGGGCAAGGGGCTGGGCGCGGTGGAGGCCGCGGCCGCGCTGCTGGGCACGTTCCGCGAGGCCGCCTACCACGAGAGGGACCTGGTGACCGTGGCCGCCCGTCTGGAGACGCGGATGCGGCGGCATCGTGCGCACACCGTGGCCCTCGGCCGGGCGGACGGCGACCGGTTCGCCACCGCCGTGCTGATCGGTTTCCCCCCGGCCGCGGCCGGGGACGCCGGGCCGGGCACGGTCGAGCTGATCGGGTTCGGGCACGAGCCGCCGCTCGCGGTCGGCGGCGAGCGGGGCGTGCGGACGCTGCCGCACGGCGGCGGGCTCCCGCTGGGGCTCGGCGAGCTGGCCGGGCAGGACGGGCCGCCGCCGGTGCTGCGGGTGCCGGTCGCCGCCGGTGAGACGCTGCTGCTGGTCACCGACGGGGTGACCGAGGCCCGGGACGGCGCCGGGGAGTTCTATCCGCTCACCGAGGAGGTCGCGGCGGCGGTCGCCCGCGATCCGCGCACGGCCGAGCCCGGCCGCCTGGTGGGCTTCGTACGGGACGGCACGCTGCGGCACTGCGGGGGCCGCCTCGCCGACGACACGACCGTGTTCGCCGTGCGCCGCGCCGCGGGCGGCGACGAAGGCCCCGTAGGGGGACGTTTGCGGTCCTGAAGGCCCCCCTTCGCAGCAGCAGCGGTTACGGTGCTGACGTACGTGATCGACAGAGGGAGGGGCCATGCGGGAGGGGATCATGCCGGGAACGGTGCTGCTGCTCGCGGCCTCGCCCATGGGCAAGGGGTGTCTGGTCGACGCGGCCTCCGTGCTCCCCGTGCTGGCGGCCGTGCCGCCCGCCGTGCTGGCCGGCGCCGACACCGCGAACGTCGTCGAGCTCGCCGATCCGCTCGAGCCGCAGGCGGTGCTGACCCGGTTGCGGGCCGCCGCGGCCGCGCCCGGCCCGCTGACCGTGTACGTCGCCGGCCAGCTCCAGCTCGACCGTCGTCAGCGGCTGCCGCATCTCGCGCTGGCGCGCACGACGCCGTCCACCGTGCGCTACACGGCGTTCCCCTGGCACTGGTTCCGGGAGGAGCTGCGGCTGCGGCCGGCCGGGGCGACGACGGTCCTGCTGGACCTGCACGCCGACGCCGAGACATGGGAGTGGCTGCGGGGCAACGTCCTGGACTGCGGACCCGCGGTGACCGTGTACGGGAGGGTCGCGCCGCCGGCCGGACGCGGGCGGCGGGCGGTCGCCGCACCCTCGTACATGAAGGCGATGGCGACGATACTGCGCAGCGGTGGGCGGCCGGCGCTCGAGCAGCTGCACCAGATGGCGACGGCCCGGATCGCCGGCGACGGCGAGACGGGAGACCTCGTCCTGCACGCCCCCGCCGACCTCCGCCACGCCCCCGCCGACCTCGTCTCCCACGCGCCCGCCGGCCGCGTCCCCCACGCCCCCGCCGAACACGTGACGCCGACGCCTGCCGACCCCGTCCGGCCCTTCCCCGAGCAGCCGTTGCCCGCCCCGGCCCACCCCGGCGATCCGCACGCCGACATCTCCGCCGCTGTCCGGTCGGGCCGGCACGCGGACGCCGACGCGCTCGCCGCGCGGTGGGAGCAGGCTGCCGTCGTGGCGCACGGAGCCGGCTCCGAGGAGGCGTTGCACTGGGCCGAGGTGCGGGCGGACCTGGCGATGTTCGCGGGGGACGCCGCGGGCAGCTGCCGTATCTGGATGGCGGTCGCCGCCGCACGGCTGGACGCCGGTCAGCCGGCGGACGCGCCTGCCGTGGAGGCGGCCGTGGACCGGGCGCACCACCAGTGGGGGCGGATCGGCAGCGCGGCCCGCGCCCGTGAGCTGGGGTCGGCGCTCGCCCGGTTGCGCGGCCGGGTGCCCGGCCGCCACGAGGGCGCGCTGGACCACGTCCAGGAACAGCTGCGGCAGTTGCAGACCCAGGGGTGACCGGGCGGCGCGGGCCGGCTGTCCCGGTGCGGCGCCTGCGGAGTCGCCGGCCTCGGCGGCGTCGGTGACGTCAGTGGCGTTCCGCAGTGTCGTGCCGGATGACGGGGGCGGACGGAGCGCTGCCGGAGGCCGTGGCCGGGCCCGCGTTGGCCGCGGTGACCAGCGCCGTCACGGTCAGCACGGCCGCGGCGACGGCCCTGACACAGCGCGTGGAAGGGCGTGCGGAGATGCGTCCGGACACGGCTACCTCGCAACGTCGGCGACTGCGATACTCACGTCAGCCAGCTGTTAAGCGTGCTTAACTCACTGTTTAACCTAGGGGCTGGGCCAGTCCGACGGCAAGAGGCACAGGGCGAGTTGGGGGGGCCGGCGTGGCAGAGCGGGACGAACCAGAGGTCGTCGGGCGTCGGGTGCAGCGCATGCGCGTCGAACGAGGGCTCACCCAGCGGCAGTTGGCCGAGCCGACCTACACCCCCGCCTATGTCTCCACGCTGGAGGCCGGCCGCGTGCGGCCCTCCGACGAGGCCCTCAGGCACATCGCGGGGCGGCTCGGCGTCGACTTCGAGGAACTGGCCACCGGCCGGCCCGCCCGGCTCGTCACCGACCTGCGGCTGCGCCTCACCGAGGCCCAGCGGGCGCTGGCCACCGGGGAGGCCGAGGAGGCGACCCGGCAGTACACCGCGCTCCTCGCGGAGGCCGAGGAGCACGGGCTGGCCGCGGAGGAGGCCACCGCGCTGCTCGGCCTCGGGGAGTGCGGCATCGACGCCGGAGACCTGGACACGGCCCGGCGCTGCTTCGAGCGGGCCGAGCGGCGGCTCGCCGACGCCCCGCTGCCGGCCCGCGTCCCCGCCCTGCGCGGCCGGGCCGTCGCCCACTACCTCGCGGGCGAACTCCGCTACGCCGTCTACCTGCTGGAGTCCACGCTCGACGAGCTCAACCGGGGCGGGCTGCACGACCCCGACGCGCTGCTGCTCCTGTACGCCTCCGTCATCGGTCCGTACATGGACATGGGGGCCGCGGCCCGTGCCGCCCAGGCGGCCGAGTTCGCCCTCGCCCTCGCGCCCCGGGTCGGCGACCCGGCCCTCGTGGCGCGGATGCACCGGTCCGTCGCCCGGACCCTCCTCGCCGAGGGCCGCCTCGCGGAAGCCGACGCCTCGCTGGCCAAGGCCGCCGAGCTCTACCGCCAGCTCCAGTTGCGCACCGAGCTCGCCAACTGCCACTGGATGCGCGGCTACGTCTATGCCCAGAACGGCGAACTGGAACGCGCGGAGCAGGAGTTGAGGCAGGCGCAGGCCATGCACTCCGCGCAGCGCGCCGCCCTCTACAGCAGTCAGGTCACCGTCGAGCTGGCGGACGTGCTGCACCGCAGGGGCAGGTCGCAGGAGGCGGCCGCGCTGCTGCACGGGGTGCTCGGGGACCTGTCCTCCGAGCGGGGGGCCGTGCACTCGGCCGGCGCCCACCGGCTGCTCGGCATCATCGCCGAGGACGCGCGGGACACGGAGGCGGCCGAGGAGCACTACGTGCGGGCGCTCAGTCTGCTGGAGCGGGCGGGGGCGGCGGGCGACCTCGCCGATCTGTGCCGGATGCTGGGCGACCTGCTGCGGCGTACGGGGCGGGTCGAGGCGGCGCTGGACGCGTACCGCACGGGCCTCGGGCACCGTACGGCGCCGGGGTCGACGACCCTGGGTCCGGCCCCGGCCCAGCCCCCGCTGTAGACCTCGCCGCCCCGCTCCTCTCCACGCCCGCCGTTCTCCTCCCGGGCCGTCGGCTTTCGGGCTGCCGGTTTTCGGGCCGTCGGTTTCCGGGCTGCCGGTTTCCGGGCCGTCGGTTTTCGGGCTGCCGGTTCCCGCGCCGGGGGCGGGGTACCCGGCAGCTCGTCGGAGGTGGACGTGCCCCGTCACGGAGGTGAGGGCCATGGGCGGCCAGGAACGGAGCCGGGTCGCCGAGGTCATCGGCCGGGAGACGCGCGGCGCCGGGCCGCGGGAGGTGCCGCAGCGGCTGTGCGACGCGGCGGTGAAGCTGCTGCCGGTGGACGACGCGGGCGTGGCCCTGTGCGGCGAGGGGATGTCCGTGCCGCTGGGGGCGAGCGGGCAGCGGGCCGCCGACGTCATGGAGCTGGAGGTCACCCTGGGGGACGGACCGGGTCTGGAGGCCGCCCTGACCGGTTCGCCGGTCTGCGCCCGGGATCTGTCCTCCCGCCGGGACGCGTGCCGCTGGCCGGTCTTCGCCCTGCAGGCGGCGGCCGCCGGGGTGCGGTCGGTGTACGCGCTGCCGCTGGGCGACCGTGCGGTGTGCGTGGGCACGCTCGACCTCTACCGGGACGTCCCCGGCGAACTGACCGCCGACGGGCTGCGCACGGCGCGGACGGTCGCCGACGCGGTGACGTCGGCGCTGGTGTCGCTGCCGCGGGACGAGCGCGACGACCCGGGCCGGTGGCTCAGCCCGCTGGCCGCCGACCACGGCGAGGTCTACCAGGCGGTCGGCATGGCCATGGTGCAGTTCGGCGTTCCGGCGGACGAGGCGCTCGCACTGCTGCGCGGCCACGCCTTCGCCCAGGGCCGCCCGGTCCTCGAACTGGCCCACGAGGTGATCACCCTCCACACCCGCTTCGACCGTTTCGACGAGCCCCCTCCTTTGTGAACGCGTGAACGCGTGAACGCGTGAAGGCCTGGGCCCTCAGACCTGGACCTTGGGCTGTTTCCTGACGTCCGCCAGTCGGCGCACGCCGAGTTGGACCGCCGCCTGCGTCGCCTCGTTCGGGGCGTCGCCGAGGCCGCCGTCGACGAGGGCGAACGCGTCCTCGCCGGCGCGCACGGCGGCCACGTCCAGGGTGAGGACGGTCGGGCCGCCGCCGGTGGTCGCCCAGACCGTCGCCGTCACGCGCAGACCCTGGCGGACGTCGCCCACCTCCGGCAGGGGCAGCTCCGAGACCCGCACGTCGAGCACCGTGTCACCGGTCGCCTTGGCCGCGAACCGGGAGCACTTCTGGGGCATCGTCTTCAGCCAGGCCAGCCTGCGGTCGACGTCCGCCGGTCGGTGGCCGGTGAGCTGGTAGCGGAGCTGCGCGCCGGTGTCCGGGTCGTCCAGGGCGGTGACCGTGCGGGCGGGGCCGCCGAGCGGCTCGTCGGCGTAGAGGTCGTCGAGGAGCTTCTGGCACTCGGCGGTCGACGTGGTCGCCTTGAGCATCCCGTCCCGCCAGGTGGCCGCGCCCTGGGTCCGGGTCCAGGGCGGGCCCAGGTCGGTCTCGGTGATGAGGGCGGCCTGCGCCTGCGCGTCGGTGAGGCCGGAGGAGGCCGCCGGCGCGCTCGGCCGGGCCGAGGTCCGCTCGACCGTCGGCAGGGCCGGAGCGGCCGTCGGCGGGTGCTCCAGGCCGAGGGTGGCGCACCCGGTGACGGCGGTGAGCGCGAGGACGGCGGCGGCGGAGGCCAGGAGGGTGCGACGGGTCATCGGGGGTGCCTCCAGGAGTGCGCGCGGGCTGCGTCCTCCCACGGCACCATCGGCGCCGCCCGCCGACCAGCGCGGACGGTCCGTACGGGTTACCGGCGTCGGTGCGGGCGGGTGGGCGGCGCGGGAAAACGGGCGGGCTGCCGGTCGGGGAGCTGGTGCGCCGGATCGGGGAGCGGGCGGCGGCGCGCGGCTGTGGGACGAAGGCGCTGCCGCATAGGGTCGGGTACGACCGTGGTGCGGAAGGAGTCCTCAGGTGACCGAGCAGCCCATTCCCGTGATCATCGACTGCGACACGGGCGTCGACGACGCCCTGGCCCTGCTGTTCGCCGTGCGCCACCCAGGCCTGGACGTGCGGGCGGTGACGTGCGTGGCGGGCAACACGGACGTGGACGGGGTGGTCCGCAACACGCTGACCGTCCTGGAGCAGGCGGGCGCCG
Organism: Streptomyces rishiriensis; assembly: GCF_003112535.1. Taxonomy (GTDB): domain Bacteria; phylum Actinomycetota; class Actinomycetes; order Streptomycetales; family Streptomycetaceae; genus Streptomyces; species Streptomyces rishiriensis. Next base: position 205,587 of record NZ_BEWA01000019.1, read on the forward strand.
GGGACGTCCCGGTGGCGCGCGGCGCCGAACGTCCGCTGATCGAGCCGCTGCGGGTGGCGCGGCATGTGCACGGCGCCGACGGCATGGGCGACCTGGGCCTGCCGGCTCCGGCCCGCCGTCCGGTCGACGTGGACGCGGTGGCCCTGCTGCGGCGCGAGATCCTCGCCTCCCCGCGCCCGGTCACGCTGATCCCCACCGCCCCGCTGACGAACATCGCCCTGCTGCTGCGCACCCACCCGGAGGTGACCGGCAACATCGAGCGGATCGTGTTCATGGGGGGCGCGGTGACGACCGGGAACGCCACGCCGGTCGCGGAGTTCAACGTGTGGCACGACCCGGAGGCGGCGGCGGTCCTGCTCACCGCGGGCGTGCCGATCACGATGTACGGGCTGGACGTGTTCACGCGGGTGCTGGTCCCGGCGGCGGACGTGGCGCGGCTGCGGGCGAGTCCGGAGCCGCGGCTGCGGCTGGCCGGCGAACTGCTCGCCCACCGCGATCCGGCGACCTCGGGCGACCCCACCCCGACCGGCGGTCTCGGCGACGCGGGAGCGGTCTGCGCGGTGGCCGACCCGGCGGGCCTGACCACCGAGCTCCTGCCGGTCGAGGTCAGTCTCGCCCCCGGTCCGGCCCGCGGTCAGACGGTCGTCGACCGCCGCCCGCGTCCGGGCGAGTCCGAGATCCACGAGGGTGCGCGCGAACAGGCCCTGGTGGACGTGGCGTTGGACGTGGACGTGGAACGCTACGTGAAGCTGTGGCTGACGACGGTGGAGGGCGGCTGACGCCCGCCCCCCACCACCGGCGACATCACCGCGCCGGCACCGGCGCCGGTGATGTCGCCGACGTCAGGCGCGCGTGCCCTTGCGGCGTCGGGTGGCGACGACGATCGCCGCGCCGCCCGCGAGCAGTGCCGCTGCGCCGCCCGCGATCAGGGGCGTCTTGCTGCTGGCGCCCGTCTCCGCGAGGTCGCCGCCGCCCCCGTCGGGGGTGGGGGCGGGGGCGACGGTCGACTCGGAGGACGACGGGGCCGGGGTCGGGGAGCCGCTGTCGGAGGCGGACGGCGACGGTGTGGCGCTGTCGCTGTCCGACGGGGTGGACGGCGTGCTCGCCGGGGTCGACGGCGTGCCCGAGGGGGTGCCGGAGGCGCTGCCCGACGGCGCCGGCGGGGTGGCGGGCGGCTGCTCGGTGACGGTGCAGTCCTTCGTGCCGCCGTTCCAGGCCGCGATCAGCTTGTCCTTGATGACCGGACGGTCCGGCCCCTTGGGCAGGTCGCCGTGGACGAAGCCGTCCTTCGCGTCGTGCCTGCCGTCGAACTTGACCGCGCCCCGGTAGAGGTCGACCTGCGCGAAGCAGCCCGCGTCGGGCACCGCGATGTCGAGGGCGTCGCTCTGCCCGGCCTTGACCGTCACGCTGTCGAAGTCGACGAAGACCTGCTCGCCGGAGGTGCGGAAGCTGGACCCGTGGGCGAGGTAGGAGGCGAGGGACGCGGTGCACGTCGAGGCGTCGCCGGCGGCGCGGACCTTGATGTGGACCTTGCCGTCCCCGGTGGGGCGCAGATTCTGGTCGTCGACGCGGACCGAGGCCTCGAAGTGCGTGCCGTCGAGCGAGAACTCGCAGCGGTCGGTCCCCGTCTCGGTGCCCGCGCCGGTGCCCGGCTGGTACTGGCCGCCGGACTGCCAGCCGTCGCCGCCGGGCGTCCCGGTGCCGGCGAAGGCGCCCGAGGCGGCGGCTGCGGAGGCGGCGCAGAGGGTGAGCGAGGCGGCGCCCGTCCCCAGCAGTCGGCGTACGGTGACTCGTCTCGCTATGGACATGCGCATCCCATTCTTGGCGAGTGCCAGGGGTGAGGCCGATGGGTCGGATCAGCCGAAGTCTCAGGAGAGGCACCGGGCCCTTGATGTCCCGGGCGTCACAGTGTGAGGCCATCGTCGTGTGGAGGGCAGACCCATGTCAACCTGCGCCAAACCCAAGGGAGTTCAAGTTTCCGTCACACCTTCGGCACGAGCGGAACGATCGGCTCCGAACGGTCGGACGTTCCCTTTCCCGGCAACCTGGACAGAATCCCCTCCGTGACCGACTCCTCCTCCCACCGCTCCGACTGGTGGCGCCAGGCCGTCGTCTACCAGGTGTATCCGCGCAGCTTCGCCGACGCCGACGGCGACGGGCTCGGCGACCTGCGCGGCGTCGCCGACCGGCTGCCCCATCTGGCCGCCCTCGGCGTGGACGCCCTCTGGCTCTCCCCCTTCTATCCCTCCGAGCTCGCCGACGGCGGTTACGACGTCGCCGACCACCGGGACGTGGATCCCCGGCTGGGCGACCTGGCCGACTTCGACGCGATGGTCGCCGAGGCCCACCGCCTCGGCCTGAAGGTGATCGTCGACGTGGTCCCCAACCACACCTCGCACCAGCACGTCTGGTTCCAGGAAGCGCTGTCCGCCGGGCCCGGGTCCCCGGCCCGGGAGCGCTATGTCTTCCGCGAGGGACGCGGTCCGGCCGGCGCGCTCCCGCCCACCGACTGGCAGTCCGTCTTCGGCGGCAGCGCCTGGCAGCGCGTCCCCGACGGACAGTGGTACCTCCACCTCTTCGCCCGCGAGCAGCCGGACCTGAACTGGGATCACGCGGAGGTCCGCGAGGACTTCCGCACCACCTTGCGCTTCTGGTCCGACCGGGGCGTCGACGGCTTCCGGGTCGATGTGGCCCACGCCCTCGCCAAGGACCTCGCCGAGCCCCTGCGCGACCTGGGCGCGCCGGAACTGTTCGGCGAGGAGGCCCTCCACCGGCTGCCCCCGGGCGCCCATCCCTTCTACGACCGCGACGAGGTCCACGAGATCTACCGCGACTGGCGCCGCCTGTTCGACTCCTACTCCCCGCCCCGCACGGCCGTCGCCGAGGCCTGGGTGCCGGGTGCGCGCCGGGCCCTGTACGCCCGCTCGGACGAACTCGACCAGGCCTTCAACTTCGAGTACCTGCAAGCCGGCTGGGACGCGGAGGAGATCCGCGCGGTCATCACGGACTCGCTGGCCGGCGCCCGGGCCGTCGGCGCCTCGGCCACCTGGGTCCTGTCCAACCACGACGTCGTGCGGCACACCTCGCGCCTCATGCTCCCGCCGGGCGCGGACCTCGACGCCTGGCTTCTGTCGGGCGGCCGCGCCCCGCGCGTCGACGAGCAGGCCGGTCTGCGCCGGGCCCGCGCGGCGACGCTGCTCATGCTGGCGCTGCCTGGATCGTCGTACCTCTACCAGGGCGAGGAGCTGGGCCTGCCGGAGGTGGCCGATCTGCCCGTGGAGGTGCTCCAGGACCCGGTGTGGGAGCAGACCGGCCGCGTCCGCAAGGGCCGCGACGGCTGCCGGGTGCCGCTGCCGTGGACGGCGACGGGCCCGTCGTACGGCTTCGGCGCGGCCGGCGCGTGGCTGCCGCAGCCGCCCGGCTTCGCGCGGTACGCCGTGGCGGCGCAGGACGGCGTGGCGGGCTCCACCCTGGAGCTCTACCGCACGGCCCTGCGCCTGCGGCGCAAACTGCTGCAGGGCGAGGAGCTCGTCTGGGCGCGCGAGTCCTCGCCGGGCGTGCTGTCCTTCGCCCGCCACGACGGCTGGCGGTGCGTGACCAACCTGTCCGACGCGTGCGTGCCGTCGCCGCCGGGCGAGGTGCTGCTGAGCAGCGTCCCCCTCGGCGACGACGGTCTGCTGCCCCCGGACACGACGGTCTGGCTGGCGTAGCTCCCGGCCCTGTCCCGCCGCCGCTACTGGGCGCCGTTGCCGCCCACGACCGCGCTGAGGTCGAGGGGGGTGGAGGTGGCGGTCGGCGGCGGGGTGAGGATGATCATGGGCTGGCCGGCGGGCGGGACCGGCGGCGTCAGGTCCGACTTGGGCAGCTTCGGCGGCGTGGTCTGGTTGAACAGCGTGGTGTCGAAGTCGACCAGACCGGTCTTCTCCATCACCGTGATGTGGTCCAGAACGGTGTTGTTGGCCTGGTCGGCGAGCGCACGGACCAGCGTGTTCTTGGTCGTGGACCGGATCTTGGCGATCGTGTTGAAGATCGAGCCGTGCGTCATGCGCAGGATGTTGGCGAAGTCGGTGTCGAACTGCTTGCCGCTCTCCGCCTTCAGCTGGGTGACGAAGCCCTCCTGCTGGGGGCTGGCCACGTTCGGCAGCGTGATGTTCAGCATCGGCGCGATCTTGCGGCAGCTGGTGTCCAGCGCTCCGTGACCGTCGATCAGGTGGTTGCTGGCGGTGCGCACAGCGGGGCTCGTCCCCTTCTGGAGCCCGATCTGCCCCAGCGGGTACTCCCACAGTCCGGCGGCCCGCACCTTCACCACGAAGTCCCGGTCGCCCTCGGTCAGCGGGCCCCACTGGGTATTGGCGATCACCCGGTCCGTCGAGGTCGACACGGTGTCAAGTCCGAGCATCGATGGGTAGGCGAGCGCGCTGAGCGTCAGGGTCAGCGCCCCGCCCACGAACAGGGTTCCCATCATGTTTCGCGAAAGTGGCACCGTGCCTCCTGCCCGGTCGGGGATTCCGCCGATATGTCGATGTGCCGTGCCCGGTGGGGGCGGACACACAGGAGTACGGGCGCGAGCCGGATCCGACTCACCGGTATCCGTGAAAAATTGAGGGAGGGTCGGAGCGCCGCCGGCCAGGAGAGCCGGCGGGCCGACGGGGGAGTCGACGGAGACGAGGGGGCCGCGGTGACGGTCGCGAGACTGAGCGGGATCACGTACTACCCGGTGAAGGGCTGCGCGGGGGCGGAGCTGTCCGAGGCGACGCTGACCCGCGCGGGGCTGCCGTACGACCGCGCGTACGCGATCGCCGACGAGAAGGGCGACCCGCGCTGGCAGGGCGGCGATCCCGCGCTGGCGCTGATCGCACCTGAACTGACCGGGGACGACCTGACCTTGCGGGCCCCGGGCCGTGACCCGGTGCCGGCGGACAGCGCGGACGTGCACGCCTGGATCAGCGACGTCCTGGGCGTCCCGAGCACCCTGGTCCGCTGCCCGGCGGGCAACGGCGGCCGCCTGCACGTCGTCTCACGGGCCGGCCTGGACGACCTGAACCGGCGGATCGCCGCACGCGGAGCCGCGCCCGTGCCGATGAACCGCTTCCGCCCCAACCTCGTGGTGGACGGGTGGGACGCCCCGCACACCGAGGACCGGGCCGCCCGTCTCGTCGTCGGCGGCGCGGAACTGTCCTTCACCGAGGCCACGATCCGCTGCGCCGTCACGATGGTCGACCAGCGCACCGGCCTGCGCTCCGGCCCGGAACCCCTGCGCACCCTCGCGGACTACCGCCGGGCGGACGGCGGCGGCCTCGCCTTCGGCGCCTACTTCGAGGTGCGGCGGGCAGGGCGGGTGTCGCTGGGCGACGAGGTCACGGCCGAGTTCCGGATGCCCTAGATGCCCTAGATGCCCTCGATGCGCTTCACGCCCGCGGTCCGCGTCATCTCCTCGACGGCCTTCGACAGGCGGCGGGCCTTGAGGGCACGGTTGATCGTGTGCACGCGGATCGCGGTGAACACGGCGACGGCTGCGCCCAGGGCCACCCCGATCCACTCGTGATCACGGATGCCCGCGTAGAAGAGGAGGCCGCTGAAGGGGACGCCGACGACGACGAGCAGGGGTTCGCGCACCCAGAACGGGAGGACGCGGAGGACGAGACCGATCATCCGGTCACTTCAGCAGTCCCGGTCCGCACCTGCTGTGATGGACGCCACAATTCCGGGAGTTCTTGTGCGTATGGCGTGAAGGAAATGCGTCACGGCGGTGGGGCCGGCCGCGAGGGCGGCGGCGGGGGAGTCCGATTCGCGCAGATGGAGCGCCGCGGGGGTGGAGCCGAGCTCGACGCAGTCGTTGCCGTCGCCGCCGCCGGAGAACGAGGACTTCTGCCAGTTGTCGGGGGTCATGGTGCGCCTCACAGTTCCTTGGCGAGCCTGCGGATGAGGTCACGCGACCGGTCGGGTTCGAGTGACGCCGCCTCCACATTACGGAAGAGTGCCCGGAACGCTCCGAGTTGGGACTCCGCGTCGATGAAGAGCGTGCCGTGGGGTGCGTCGCGGACCACTGTGTCCAGTTTGGGGACGGCGCCGCCGACGTACGTCATGGAACTACCGGCCCGGGGGAAGCCGTCGAGGTCGAACGGAATGACGCGCAGGGTGATGTGGTCCGCCTCGGAAGCCTCGACGAGTCGCGAGAGCTGAGCCCGCGAGGCCGAGCGGTCACTGACCCTGATGCGCAGCGCCGACTCGTGGACGACCACCTTGTACGGGATGGTGATTTCCTGTCTCGCCAACCGGTGGCGGACGCGCAACTCAAGCTCATTCGGCGTCAGTTCGGGCAGCCGGGACGAGAAGACGGCGCGTGCGTAGTCCTCCGTCTGGAGCAGGCCCGGCACGTACAGGACGGCCACCTGGTCTCGGAATCGGGCGTGGTGATCCAGTTCGGACAGGTCCAGGAACGACGTCGGCAGCAGCGGACCGGGCCGATATGACGCTTCGCATCCTGGAATGGCGTGGCATCTCCGTGCCGGACGCCGTGCGTGAGCGGGTCGTGTCGTGCTCCGACCTCGAGCAGCTCACCACCTGGTCGCAGCGCGCCGTCCACGCCACCACCGCCGAGGACCTCTTCGCCGGTCCGAACGGATGACGCCGCCGCCTCCTCGGTTGGTGAACCGTTGACCGGCTCGACGAAATGTTGACCACTTCGCGAAGGAGTGCGGACGAACGGGAGGGCGAGTCGTGGCGGGCCCTTGGCCTAGTTTCGCTGCATGTCCATGCCACAGCGGCCCCACCAGCCCGCGAGGGCTGCCGCCACGCTCCCGGTCCTGCCCTACCGCAAGCCCACCAAGGGTCGTGACTACTGGGTCCTCGACGACGTCTTCCCCGAGGCGGACGTCACGGCGATCCGGGAACGGTGTCTCGCCAAGGACGACTGGGTCAAGGGTTACCCGTACACCTCGGAGAGCTGGCCCGGACTGCGCACCATGCCCGGGCTGGAGCCCGCCGAACTCGGGCGCGTGGAAGGGCTGGTGAGGAAGGCGACGGGGGCGAGCAGGCTGTGGGTGCAGCAGGCTCCCGGCGGCGGCACCCTCAACCACAACTGTGTGCAGGTCGTGGGCGAGGGGGAGAGCACTCCGCGGCCGCACTCCGACTCGCGGGCGCTGTGCCGGTACGCGGCCGTGCTGTATCTCAACCCGGCGGTCCCCAAGGACTGCGGGACCAGTTTCTACCGGCAGTCCCTGCCCGGCGGCCGGCTCGGCGGCAACGTCGTCCAGGCGCCGCACAACAACCTCGTCGACGCCCTCGGCACCCGGTTCGTCGCGCCGGACGCCTTCGAGGAGGACGTGCGGGTGCCGCACAAGGCGAACCGGCTGCTCCTCTACCACGCCAACCTCGTGCACAGCGCCACCGGTTACTGCGGCACGACGCTGGAGGAGAAGCGGATGACGGCCGTCTTCTTCTGGATGGCCTGACCCGGTCGTACGGTCCCGTCCGCTTCGGTCCCGGGGCGGTCCCGGTCAGTAGCGCACCGCACGGACCGCCTGCGTCCTCACCTCGCCGGACAGCTTGCGGTTGCTTCGGGCGGTGGCCTTGCCGGTCTTGCCCGCCGGGACGTCGGAGACGGTCACGAGGACCGTGTCGAGCCGGTTGCCGCCGGAGTCCTCGAAGTCGACCTGGACGGCGAACGACTTCGTGGAACCGGCGCTGTTGGCGGCCGTGACCTCGACCGTGCTGCGGTCGCCGTCGGTGCCGGGCGCGCCGAGCTTCACGTCGTCCTTGGCGTCGACCCCGCCCTTGATCTCGTCGAACCGGCGGTTCACCTCCGCCGTCGCCGACGCGTACGCCTCCGACGCCTGCGAGGCGAGCGAGGCGAGCGAGGACGCGGCCGCGGTGGCCTGCGCGCCGACCGACTGCGCGGCGGACGCGGCCTTGCTGGTCACCGACGAGGGGGTGTTGTCGCCGGAGCAGCCGGTGAGCCCGGCGGTCCCGAGGAGCGCCGCCGCGCAGGCCGCCGTCACCAGCACGCCCTTCTGCCGACGGGTGCGGTGAGCTGCCATCTCTCCTCCAGTTCGCTGACCGGATCCGGGGACGGACCCGGTCTCCAGTGAAGGACGGGACCGCCGCGCCCGCATGCCGGCTCACCCGAACGGCACACCCCCGTGGTGGCGGCCCCCGGCCCGGCGGATGGTCGAGCAAGGACGACCGAGGAACGACAGGGACGACAGGGACGACAGGGACGACGAGGACGGGGTACGCCATGAGCGACCAGCCGCACGGACAGCCGTCGCACGGGTCCCCGGTCTGGGACCCCTCGCACCAGGGCACCGGCACGCCGCCCGACCGGCCCCCGGGCGGGCCGGGAGGCGGGGCGGTGGCCGCCAGCGGGGTCGTCTTCGCGGGCGTGCTCATGTTCGTGAGCGGTGTCCTCGCCGCCTTCGAGGGCATCGCGGCGATCGCCCGCGACGACGTGTACGCGCGGATCGGCAGCTACGTGTACGAGATGAACCTCACCGGCTGGGGCTGGCTCCTGCTGGCCGTGGGCGTCGTGGCCGCGGCGACCGGCTGGGGCCTGCTCACGGGCGCCGCCTGGGCTCGGGTCAGCGGCATCGCACTCGCCTCCCTGAGCCTGGTGCTGCAGTTCCTGTTCCTGCCGTACGCGCCGTTCTGGGCGGTCGTCCAGATCGCCCTCGACGTCTTCGTGATCTGGGCCCTGGCCACCTACGAGCCCCCCGCGTCACCACGGCAGGGCTAGCGATGCCGCACGGTTCCCACGGGATCCACGGTCAGGACGTCCCCGGTGTGCCGGACACCTGTACCTCCTTGCGGCGCAGCCAGGGCAGGGGCGGTACCGCGGAACCGGCGTAGGGGGTGATCCGCACCTCGAAGTGCAGATGGGGGCCGGTGACGTTGCCGGTCGCTCCCGAGAGGCCGATGCGCTGACCGGTGGTCACTCGCTGCCCCCTGCGGACGTCGATGCGGGACAGATGGGCGTACTGGGTGAAGTAGCCGTCGCCGTGCCGGACCAGGACCTGGTTGCCGAAGCCGTCGCCGCAGGTCGTGATCCGGACGACGCCGGAGCCGACGGCGTACACCGGGGTGCCGGAGTCCACGGCGAAGTCCTGGCCGGTGTGCCGGTGGGCCCAGCGGGAGCCCTTGGCGGCGAACCCGGCGGACAGCCAGTAGCGGCGGGCCGGGGCCGTCCAGGGGCGGGCGCGCAGCTCGGGCGGGCGGCTGCGGTCCCCGAACGGGCAGTGGCCCTGCCGTCCGGACGGATCGACGGCGACCGGGTCGGCGGTCTCCTTCGCCCCGGCCCGCAACCGGTCCCACAGCTCGGAGCGCAGCGCCTCCCGGCGGCGTTCGGCGTCCTCGATCCGCGCGGGGAGGGCGTCGGCCTCCCGGAGCCGGTCGACCCGCTCGCGGGCCTGCTCGTGCGCGCGGACGGCGCGGGCGGCGTCCTTGCGGAACCCGTCGCTCCCGGCGCGCTCCCGTCCTTCGGCGCCCGCGGGCACGGTGGCGAGGGCGAGCAGCAGGAGGGCGAGCAGGGCGGACCCGGCCGCTGCGCGAAGGCGCGCCCGCGTCCGCGGATGACGCGCATGGTGTTCTCGTCCCATCGTGCGATCATCGGACCGGTGGGGTGTGCGGCTCGCGCGCCCTGCCGCACGGCCGGGCGGGTTCAGCCGGACGGACCAGCGATCAGGGCCCGGTAGACGGCCGAGGACCGCGGATTGCCGGCACAGCGCCACACGCCGTGCGGGCAGTAGTCGCTGATGGTCTGGTACAGCGGCCGGTGCTCGGCGAACCAGTCCAGCATCCCGCGCACGTAGTCCGGGTCGTCGCCGTTGCGGTACAGCCCCCACTCCGGGTAGGACGCCGGCTTGCCGTGGGCCCGCGCGAACCGCACGTGTGCGGCGAGCCCGTACGGCTCGGCGACCTGCTCCTCGAAGGACATGCCGTGCGGCTGGTCGTAGGCGTCCATCCCGACGACGTCGACGTACCGGTCGCCGGGATAGCAGGCGGTCCACGGGACGGCGTCCCGCCCGCGGCTGGGAGTGAACTCGAACCGGAACGCCTCCGGGCCGGCCACGGAGCGCATGGCGTCGACGATCCGGACCCAGTACCGCTTCCAGGCCCGCGGGTCCGGCCCGCAGCGATGGGTGTAGGTGACCCCGTTCATCTCCCACCCCACCACCAGCACGGCGTCCGGCACCCCGAGCCCGACGAGCCGGCGGGCCAGCGCCCGGAAGTGCCCGTCGTAGTCGCCGCGCGCCCCCCTGCGCAGCTCCTCGCGCACGACGGCGTCCGGCACGTGCTCCTCGGTCCGCTCCAGCATCGGCACGTTCAGGACGAACATCCGGTCGGCGCGCTCCCGCCGCCACCGCGCCCAGTGCTCCAGATAGCCGGGCGCCCCCTCGATGTTGCTCCACCGGTCACCCGGCAGATAGGCGTGCCCCACCCGGGGTGTGGCCGGTCCCAGCCATGCGTCGAGCCCGGCGATCCGCCGCACGCCGGCGTCGTCGTACCCGACGTACGCCCCGAACGCTCCCGGCGGCGCTCCGGCGCCCTGCCCGAGCGGGACGCAGGCGGGCCCGGCGAGCAGCGCGAGAGCGGCGAGAGCGGCGAACAGCGCGGTCAGCGGGGCCCGTTGGGCGCGAGGGAAGCGGAACACCGGCTCATGATGAGGCCGCCGCCTCCTCCCCCGCCCCGAAACCGCCGCCGAACCACCCGGACCGGGTACGGGCGTCGGCACGGGTTCGGCGGGAGGACCGCGGCCCTCGCCCGGGGACGGCGGCGATCACGTCCGGTCCACGCGGCCCCGGCGGCGCGGGTCCGCTTCTTTCTCGGTCAACAGGCAACCCCGGCAGGCCTTTTGGGCCTCTCACAGGGTGCTCACAGGTCCGGCTCGGCGCGTGGGGGTGCGCCTGCAGGGCGGCCGGGGTGTGGGCTGTCCAGTCCGATGCCACCGACCATGGCACTCGCAGACGAGGAACCGATGACCAGACAGCACCATCGCAAGGGCCTTCAGCGTGCGGCGTTCGCCGCGGGGGCCGCGCTCACCGTCGTCGCCGTCGCCGGGGCCGCTCCCGGCGCCGACGCGGCGACCGCGAGCACGCCGGGCAAGCCGCAGCTCAAACTGATCGCCGCGTCGAAGTCCGTGATCCTCGACCGGTACGAGGGCAGCTCCGGGGTCTACCTCGACCTCGGCACGTACGTCACCGTCGACAACGCTCCGCTGGAGCTCAAGGTGACCCGTAAGTCGTACAAGGACCCCGTCGTCGCCCAGCAGATCCTGCGCAACGGGACGAAGACGACGACGACGACGCTGCCCGCGGGCACCGTCAAGGACTTCAGCGGGCTGCCCGGCTTCCTGGAGGTGTCCATCAAGAACGCGGCCGGGGCGGAGGTGCGCAAGACGCAGGGCACCTTCTGTCCCAACAACGCCTCCGGGCGGCTGCGTCCGGACGCCCCGGCCACCTCGCACTATCCGGAGAGCTGCTCCACCAACCCGTTCACGCTCGGCTCCGTCTGGGGCGTCGAGAAGGGCTGGGCGTCCAACTCCAGCACCGTCGACTACGACAACCCGGTGGACCTCGCCCCGGGCGAGTACACGGCCAAGGTGTCGGTCGCCAAGAAGTACCGGGACCTCTTCGGCATCCCGAACGACCAGCCGACCATCAAGGTGACGGTGCGACAGGAGAGCAGCGGCGGCGGCGAGGGCGGCGGCGTCGGCCTGCGCTCCTCGACGCCGTCCGGCGGCCACGACGCCCACGGCGGCGGGCACGACATGGCCGGCATGGAGGGCATGGAGGGCATGCCGGGCATGGCCGGCGGTCATCACTACGGCCCCCGTGGCGCCGACGCCCCCACCCCCTCCGCGCTCGCCCACGCCCTGGAGGCCCGGGGGCTCGCCCACCCGGGCGACGGCGCCGGTCGCACCGACGGCTCCCGGATCGCGTCGGCGCTGAAGGCCGCCGCCGGACGTCCCACCGGACGGGCGGGCGCTCCCGCCGGCGTGCCCAAGCCCGACCTGCGTTCGCTGCCGGCCTGGGACATCGCCGTCACCGACGGCGAGGACGGCGACGCGCCCGGCAAGGACTACCTCGCCTTCAGCGCCAACGTCTGGAACGCCGGCCCGGCCCCCCTCGTCGTGGACGGCTTCCGCAAGCCCGGCGCCGAACGGATGGACTCCTACCAGTACTTCTACGACGCCAAGGGCAAGCAGGTCGGCTACGCGCCCGCCGGCACCATGGAGTGGGACCCGCGCATCGGCCACGAGCACTGGCACTTCACGGACTTCGCCAGCTACCGGCTGCTCGCCGCCGACCAGCACGAGATCGTCAAGAGCGGCAAGGAGGCGTTCTGCCTCGCCAACACGGACGCGATCGACCAGACGGTGAAGAACGCCAACTGGCACCCCAACAACACCGATCTGTCGACCGCCTGCGGCGAGCAGAACTCCATCTCCGTCCGTGAGGTCCTCGACGTCGGCTCCGGTGACACGTACACCCAGTACCGTCCCGGGCAGTCCTTCGACATCACCGGCCTTCCCAACGGCACCTACTACATCCAGGTCATCGCCAACCCGGCGAACCGCCTGCAGGAGAGCGACACCAAGAACAACGTCTCGCTGCGCAAGGTCGTCCTGGGCGGCACCCAGGGCGCCCGTACGGTGAAGGTCCCGCCGGTCGACCTGGTCGACGCGCCGTAACCGACCCGACCCGCCGGTTCTTGCGGTCCCGGCCCGGCGATGTGACAGGACGTCGGTCACATCGCCGGGCGCGGGGCAACCGATCCCCGGTCCTGAGGGGTCTTGTGAGTCGCCAGTGCTTCTCGGACGTATTTCCCTGCGACTGTAGGGTTCCGACGTTCGGCGACAACGGACGCCGCCGACCCGAGCACGGTGTACGGGGTGAAACGGCCGAAGCGGAGGGGGCGAGCGCCGGTGGGCGGATCGAGAAGGCGTGGGCATACTCCGGCGGAGGCTGCCGGCGGGCGGGGAAGCGGCGGCAGGGCGGGCGGCTCCGGGCCCGGCGGGGCGCGGCTCACCCGGCGCGGAAGGATCGTCGCGTGGGGCGCGGGCGTGACGTGCCTCGTCCTGGTCGGGGCCGGCGGGGCGGGCGCGTGGATCTACTACGACCTCAACAACAACATCAAGTCCGCCGATGTGGACGACAAGCTGGGCGCCGACCGGCCGGTGAACCTCAGTCCCGGCTCGAAGAACATCATGATCGTCGGTTCCGACACCCGCGCGGGCGCGAACGCCAAGTACGGCAAGGACCTGACCACCATGCAGTCGGACACGCTGATGGTGCTGCACATACCGGCCGACCGTAAGTGGGCCTCGGTGGTGTCGTTCCCGCGGGACTCCTGGGTGGAGATACCCGGCTGCGAGAAGGGCGACGGCAGTTCGTCCTCGCCGCACCACTTCAAGATCAACGAGGCGTTCGCGATCGGCGGCAGCAACGGCAAGGTCGCCGAGGCCGCCGCCTGCACCATCAAGACCCTCGAGTCCAACACCGGTCTGCGCATCGACCACTTCATCACGGTCGACTTCTCCGGGTTCAAGGGCATGGTCGACGCGCTGGAGGGCATAGAGGTCTGCCCGAAGGAGGCCATCCACGACAAGAAGGCCCACCTGGACCTGGAGGCGGGCTGTCAGACCGTCAAGGGGGAGAAGGCGCTCGGATACGTCCGCACCCGCTACAGCGTGGGCGACGGCTCCGACCTCGGCCGCATCGGCCGCCAGCAGGAGTTCATGGACGCCCTGGCCAAGAAGGCCAAGTCCAAGCTCGGCAGTCCGGACGCGATGTACGCGTTCCTGAAGTCGATCACCAACTCCCTGACGGCCGACCCCGACATGGCGGGACTCCAGCCGCTGTACGGGCTCGCCGACGAACTCAAGGGGATACCGAGCGACCGCCTCGGCTTCCTCACCGTCCCGAACTACGGGCGGGTGGCCGACCAGCCCACCGACAAGGCCAACGTCGTCTGGCAGTACCCGCAGGCCGCCGACCTGTTCACCGCCCTGGCCAAGGACAAGGAGATCACCAAGGCGCAGCTGGAGGCGTCGAAGAAGAACGTGGTGTACGCCTCGTCCGTGAAGATCCGCGTCCTCAACGGCACCGGCGTCTCCGGACGCGCCGCGGCCGTCGCCGAGAAGCTGAAGAGTGCCGGCTACACCGTCGTCGGCACCGGCAACGCGCCCGGCGGCACGGCCGCCAGGACGACGGTGACCTGTCCCGCGGGCCTCGAGAGCCAGGCCGCCGTTCTCGCCTCCCGGCTGCCCGGCATACGGGCCACGACGGACAGCTCGGCCGCCGCGGGGGCGGTCACCCTGGTCGTCGGACCGGAGTTGAAGGTCGAGGACGTCGCCTGATCGCCGAACGGTCGTTGCCGGTCAACAAGACCCTGAAGATGGGGTAAGCTTGATCTTGAGCCGGTCACCGGAACGAAAAACGGTGAACGACCTCTGCGTTGGTGGTCCAAGGAAAGACGCCCCGCTTCCTGCGGGGAGATGCAGGTGCAAGGCCTGCCCGGCGCTCCAGTGAAGAGAGAGTCCCATCCCGTACGCGGGGTGGGACTCTTTCGTCGTGTCCGCCCACCGGAGCGGACGGGAGAGCGGACAGGGACGGGGACAGGGCTCTGGACGGCGGGAGAGGGTGCGCCCTCTCCCGCCGTCCACGCGTCAGGACGAGCCCGCGCTGGAGCGTCCGAAGAACTCGATCTCGGCTATGGACACCTGCTTGCTCCCGGACACCGAGTACGAGGACTCGATCGTGAAGCGGACCTTCGTCACCTCGCCGACGCGGAAGGCGCGCCGCTGGCCGCCCGCGCTCTGGTCGAGGGTGAGTTCGCGGGTCGTCGTCGTGCCGTCCTTCAGGGTGATCGTCGCCTTGAGGCGGTGCGGGAGCGCCGATTCGCTGAGCTGGTCGGGACGGGTCGAGGTGCCCGAGGTGATGATCACGTCCAGCAGGCGGGTGGGCTCGTCGAAACGCGCCTCGATCCACTCGCCCTCGCCCGACTGCGAGACGCCCGGACCCCACCAGGTGTTGTTGATCTTGTCGAAGGCCAGCTCCGGCTTGTGCCCGGGGTAGGACCGCGACGCCGCGACCGAGTCCGGAGGCACCGGGGCGCGCTGGGAGAAGTGGTCGCGGGTGGCCTGGACCGCGGCGGGCGTGTTCACCCCGGCGACGATCAGCAGGGTGAGGACGACGGCCGCCAGCACCCAGGTCACGATGCGGTCGAACGTACGGCGCAGACGCGGGCGGTCGCCGGCCCAGGGGGTCTCGCCGTTGCGGTTGAACAGGCGGCGCCACCAGGGGAGGCGGACGGAGGAGCGGTCCTCCAGGGTCATCGGCATCGCGCAGCGCACGCAGAAGTGCCGGTCGGGGTTGTTGGGGGTGGCGCACCACGGGCAGGCGACGCCGTGCTGCTCGCCCTGGACCGGACCGGGGGCGCGGACCTGCGGCCGGTCCGCGACGGGCCGGCCCGGCAGGACCGGGGCGACGGACGGAGGCGCGGCGGGGCGCGGTTCCGCGTCCGCGACGGGGACGAGCAGGGAGCGCGCCCGCGCGGCCATCGTGTCGCCCAGGGCGGGCGGGGGCGCGGGTGTGGGATCGGGCTGCGCGGGGCCGGTGGGCGTCGCCGCCGGGACGGGCGCGGTGGGCGCGGTCGCGTCGGGCGCGGGGGCGGATACGGCCGACGGGGCGGGGGAGGCGGAGGGCGTGGCAGCGGGGCCCGGGCCGGGAGCCGGGGCGCCGTCCGCCGCGGCCGTCGCCGCGTCCTCCGGCGGGACGGGCGGGAGAGGGTTCTCCGCGGTGTCCTCGTTGGCGGAGGCGTCGGAGGCGTCGGAGGCGTCGGCAGCATGGGTGGCGTCGGCAGCGTCGGTGGCGTGGCGGGCGTCGCCGGTGCGGCGGTCGTCGGGCTGCTGCCCGCCGTCGGGGCTCTCGCGGACGTCCGTCGTGGCCCGGGACGGGTCGTGCGCGGCTTCCCCGGACCGGCGCCCGGCGCCGCCGGCCGGGCCGGCCGCCGTGCCCGGGTCGGCGCCGGGCGTCGTGCTCGCGGCGGCTCCCGCGCCCGGGGCCGTGCCGCTCCCCGCGCCGGTTCCGGCGCCGGCGTGGGCCGGGGTCCGTTCGGTCCAGCCGAGCACGGCCCCGCACGCGTCGCAGAACGACTGGCCGGGCTCGGCCCGCGTTCCGCACTCCGCGCAGTTCTGGGTGGTCATCTCTCCGGGGTCCTTTCGGCTGCGGTCACCTTGACCGAGTACGGCATGTGGGCGGGGCGGGCGGCGGCCACCAGGGCGTCCAGACGGTGCTCGTCCGCCGGGCCGGGGTCGGGCAGACGGAGCGTGACGTGCAGGTGGGGCCGCCGTTCGCCGGGGAACGGGCCGAGCGGGCGGGCGCTCCAGTCGGACCCGCCGCTCTCCTCGATCTCCGGCGCCACGCCGAACGCCAGGCGGACGGCCTCCGACAGGCCGAGGCGCGTGCCGCGCACCCGGTGCAGGTACGCCGCCGCCGCGACCGCGGCCCGCAGCCTGGCCTCCGGCTCCGTGCCGTCGGTCTCCGCGCCGACCCAGCCGGTCAGCCAGCGGGTGAAGTCGATCGGGGCGAGGGCCGGGTCGAAGTAGGCGGGGAGACAGTCCAGCGCGTTGAGGATGGGGGCCATGACCTCGTCCAGGCCCTCGACGAAGCGCTGCGCGAGATCGTCGTCCGCGAAGACGGCCGGCAGCATCGCGCCGATCGGGGTGGAGGAGCGCAGTCCGTCGACCGAGCCCCTCACGCGCCGTCCCCGATCACGCGGACGCGGTGGTCGTAGGAGAAGACGAGCGCCGGGGCGGCCAGGTCGATGCGGTCGGTCGCCTCGCCGCGCTTGCCCGTCAGGGGGTCCGCGGCGTGCAGGGTGACCTGGTCCACCAGTTCCACGCCCGGGACGCGCTGCAGCACCGCGAAGACCTCGCCGGACTGCACCGGGCGGCCGAACGGCCAGCCCTTGCCGTCCGCTCCGCCGGTCAGCGGATCGAGGTGGCGGTAGAGCGCGTCATGGGCCTGCCGGCGGACGCGGTCGGTGTCGACGCCCCGGAAGGCGTGCACCGTCGCCACCACCGTGACGCCCTGGTAGAAGGGTGGCCCGACCGCCAGCCGCGTGCCGATCAGGCGGCGTTCGTCGAGGTGGCGGGTGATGCGGTCCAACAGGGAGTCGCCGGGGACCAGTTGCTCGAAGCGCAGCCGGCCGCCGGGGTCCGGGACCGCCTGTGGGACGACCAGGACCCGCACCGCGTACGAGCCGTGCTCGTCGGGCTCGCCCTCCAGACAGGTGATGCGGGCGGTCTCGGGGGCGGCGCGGCGCGCCAGCTCCTCGTAGTCGCGCAGGGTCACCGCCCGCTCCTGGGCGCGCAGGGTGATCGGCGCGCGGAGTTTCGCCTCCTCCACCGTCTCGCCGTCGACCCCGCCGCGCGCGGCCTCGCGGTTGACGACCTCCGACACGTACGGGACGGACGTGCGCAGCACCTGGACCGCGCCCCGGGCCACGTTGCCGGCCCGGCCGCCGCCGGTGCGGTAGCGGCGGGCCCGGATGACCGAGCCCTTGGGGGCGACCGCGCCGTACTGGCGCAGGCGGCCGTCGGGTTCGCGCACGGACGGGCCGAAGGCGATCTCGCCGGTGGCCGCGTCGAGGGTGATGTGGCGGTCGTCGGGGCCGGAGGCGGCGAAGTGCGGGACGACCTGCCAGTCCGTCCAGCCCTCGTGCTCGGCGGTCTGCAGCAGCAGGGGCGGGTCGTCGCCGACCACGGGGGCGTGGACCAGGGCGAGGCGCTGGCCGGGCAGCCCGGTGGACTCGCCGAGGGCCTCGTCGTGGACGGTCTCGGCGTGCACGGCCGGGGCGGTGCCGCCGACCGTGAAGACCTCGGCGGAACGCACCGTCGGGGAGGTCGTGTAGAAGGGCTGGCCGGCGAGGGGCTCGGTGACACGGCAGCGCAGCCAGCCGGCCTCCTGGCCGCCCGAGCGGGACAGCACATGGCCACCGGGGACGTGCAGGACGACCTCGCCGGGGCGGTTGAGGCCGCCGGTGCCGTCGCGGTCCACCTCGCACTCCTGCCAGCCGTCCTCGGTCCAGGCCTCCCAGAGCAGCGGGGGCTGGCGGGGGTCGACGCCGACGCCGTCGACGCGGCTGTCCAGTTCCAGGACCACCGCGCAGTGCGGGACGGCCGCGCTCAGCCCGAACAGCATGCAGTCGCCGGGGCGCGGCGCCTCGGCGAAGCACAGCAGGTCCTTGCCCTCGGCGAGGTCGGCGGTCCGGTCGCTGACCGGCTCGCCCTGGTGCTGCACGACGAGGCGGCTCAACTGACACGGCACGACGACGAGTTCGCGTTCCGTGGCGAAGACGACCGCCTCCTCGCTCTCCGTGCGGACCGTCGCGACCTCCGTGCCCACCGGGAGGAGCACCGGCTCCTCCTGGGGCGCCGACAGCCAGAACGTCACCTCAGTGCGGGCGGCCGACGGCGGGAAGAGCCGGATGCCGACCAGGTCGAGGAAGGCGAGGTGGTTCTTCTCGGGGACGCGGTTGAGGCGGTAGACGATCTGGTCGGCCATGTGGGCGACCGTCTCGACGAGCGTCACGCCCGGGTCGGAGACGTTGTGGTCGGTCCACTCCGGCGCGCGCTGCTGGATGTAGCGCTTGGCGTCGTCGACGAACTGCTGGAAGCGGCGGTCGTCCAGGTTGGGTGAGGGCAGGGCCATCAGCGGTCGCTTTCGGAAGCCGTACCGGAGGAGCCGGGAAGGCCCGGCTCGTCGTGGGACGGAATGACGTAGAACGGGAAGACGAGACTGCGCGGGTTGTTGGTGCCGCGGATGGAGTAGCGGACGTCGATGAACAGCACGCCCTGTTCGGCGCCGGCGGTGACCTCGACGTCGTTGACCTCGATGCGCGGCTCCCAGCGGTCCAGGCTGGTGTACACCTCGTGCTGGATGCGTCCGGCCGTCGCCTCGTTGACCGGGGCGAAGACCAGGTCGTGGATGGCGCAGCCGTACTCCGGGCGCATGGGGCGCTCGCCCGGCGCGGTGGCGAGGATCAGCCGGATCGCCTCCTCGATCTCGCGCTCCCCGCTGACCAGGGCGATGCCCCCGGTGGGCCCGATGCGCAGGGGGAACGCCCAGCCGGACCCGACGAACTGTTCGGCCATCAGAGGGCCACCTGCCTTCTCCTTCTCCGGTACCGGTCGGCCGCCGTCACGGCAGCGGATACGGCTTGCTGTTGACCATGACGACGCCCTGCAACAGGAGCGTGGCGGCGCGGATGCCCACGTTGGCGGTCGCGTTGACCTGGATGGTGCCGCCCGCGCTGACGGTCGCGGCGCCGCCCGCCTTCAGACTGAGCGCGCCCATCGCGTCCACGGAGACCACGCTGGTCAGCGACTTGACGTTGACCATGCCGGTGCCGCGGATGTCGAGCAGCCCGCCGCTCTTGAGGGTGAGCTTGCGGCCCGCGCTGAGCGTGAGGTCGGTGCCCGCCTCGATGGACACCGAGCGGCTGCCCCTGATGGTGACCGTGCCCTTGCTGTCCACGGTGATCTCGGTCTGCGCCCGGTCCAGGTTGACGACGAGCTTGTCGTCACCGCTGGTCAGCCGCACGCCCTGCTTGCCGCCGGTCCGCTGGCTGAGCAGGTCCAGCCGGTTGCCGTCCCGGTCGGACAGGGTGTGCCGGGAGGCCCGCTGGCGGGCCCCGTCGTGCAGCGGGACGTCCTTGACCGGGGTGGGCTTGTCCCTGCCGTTGTAGAGGCCGCCGATGACGTAGGGGTGGTCCAGCGCGCCCCGGTCGAAGGCGACCAGCACCTCGTCGCCGACGTCGAGCGGGAAGATCGAGCCGCCGCGCTGGCCGCCCCACTGCACCACGCGCGTCCAGTCGCTGACGTAGGCGTCGTCGAGCCACGGGAACTGGAGCTTGACGCGCCCCTGCCGGAGCGGGTCCCCCACGTCGGTGACCAGGGCGTTGGCGGTGCCGGGCAGGTTCAGGCCGTTCTGCGCGTTCCCGCCGCCGGAGGAGAGCCCGTACAGGGACCGCCACTGCCGTCCGCTGACGGTGACCCAGGCCTCGTAGTGCTTGCCGTCGCCGAAGACGTGCCGGACCGAGGTCGCGGTGTACTTGCCCTCGAACGGGTCGCCGACGTCGGCGAGGGTGACGGGCAGGCCGGGCCGCAGCTTCGGGGTGCCGCGCGCGACGACCTCCAGCTCGGCGAAGGAGCCGGTGACGTCGTCGGCGAGGGCGTCGGCGGCGAACTTCACCTCCGACTGCCGGTCGTAGGGCGTCTGCGCGTCGACCAGCTTGGCCGGCCTGAACTTCGCGGCGGCCTCGCCGGGCGTGGTGCCGATGCTGATGCCCGGGTTGGTCTTCGCGGGCGCGGTGGCGGTGAGCTTCTTCTTCGTCGTCACGTCCCAGCCGCGCGCCTCGACGGTCCCGACCTGCTCGGCGGCGGTGACGGCGGCCCGCAGCCGCAGGATGTCGGTGCCGGCCTCCAGGACGAAGGGGCTCTTGTCACCCGGGGTGGAGGTCGGCGGCGCGCCGGACGCCGGATCGGGCCTGACGAACTGGAACTTGCCCCTGGCGTCCACCGACATGACCATCTCGTTCTCGTCGGCCAGCCGGGCGAGGAAGTCCCAGTCGGTGACGTTGGCCTGGCTGATGAACTCGTAGACCGTCTTGGTGGACTGGATCCTCCCCACCGGGACGCCGTCCTGGGAGGCCAGCTTCCGGGCGATGTCCGAGGCGCTCTGGTTGCGGTAGGCGGCCACCCGGCGCTGGCGCATCAGCCGGTGCCCGAAGTCGTAGCCGCGGATGACGGTGAAGGTGCCGGTGCCGTCGTAGTCGGCCTCCAGGCCGCAGACCTCGCCGGTGAGCAGCGGGTCCGAGGCGCCCTTGCCGTCGGCGATCGGCGTCAGGACGACGGGTGTGCCGAACTTGGCCTTCAGCTTGCCCAGGACCTGCCGGCCCGGGTCGCGGAAGGTCAGCCGGAACGCCGCCGGCACGCCGAGGCCCTGGTCGACCCAGCCGTCGACGAGGAGCGGCGCGATGTCGACCGGCAGGGGGCTGCCGCCGAGGGTCACCTGGATGACGCTGGAGAACGCGGACTGGACCACTAGTGGCGCACCTCCTCGGCCGCGGGCAGCACGAGCTCGACGCCGGTCGGCAGCCGGGACGGGTCGTCGATGCCGTTGGCCTCCGCGATGGACCGCCACGCGGAGGCGTCGCCGTACTCGCGCCAGGCCAGGGACTGCAGCGAGTCGCCGGCGACGACCCGGTGCACACGCTGCGCGGTGAGCGCGCCCGAGGTCGGGTTCTGGCCCTTCGTCTTGCTGGGGATCTCGTGCAGGCGCACCTGGCAGGTCGCGCGGATCGGGACGCCGGTCGTGCCGAACAGCGAGTACGTGACGTCGATGCTGCTGACGTAGGCGGTGAAGCGGGCCGTGGAGAACGAGCCCCACTGGAACACCACCCACGGCGGGGAGGGCTGCTTGGCGGCGATGCTCTTGGCCGTGACCTCGCAGCATTCCAGCAGCGACTCCACCTTCTTCAGCACGGTGTTGCTGCCGGGCTGGTCGGAGGTGTCGAGGAAGATCTCGACGGTCATCTCGCGCGGCTCGGGCCCCATGAACTCGGGCACGGAGCCGTCGCGGACCGCCGCGGTCGGGGTGACCTTCCACTGGGCGCGGCGGCCCAGCTGCAGTTGCGACGGGTTGAAGTCGAACCCGAAGGACTTGATCAGTCCGCCGGGGGTGGTGCTGGTGCCGACCGGCGGTTCGTGGATCGCGAGGGTGGCACGGACCAGGCTCTTGCCGGCGCCGCCTTTGCTTCCCTTGGCCATGACGTCCTCGTCCTCTTGGGTGTTCTGCTAGTCGGTGAAGCCGTGGTGGGTGATCTCCAGGACCTCCGTGGCCACGCCCGGGCTGTCCGGGTTCAGCGACGGCCCCTGCCAGCTGACCGGCAGCACGTCGATCAGGCCCCACCGGGCGACCTCCGAACCGTCCGCGCGCAGCGCCGCGATCTGGGCGGTCGGGCGGGTCACCCCGGTGGTGACCGAGGAGATCCACTTGGCGACCTTGGTGGTGTCCGGGGTGAGGGGGCGGGTCAGCCGGATCGTGGAGAACGTCACCCGCGAGGGCAGCTGCCAGACGAACCCGTTGTTGCCGCCCTCCTGACGGTGCTCGATCTCCACCTGGGACGAGAGCCCCTCGCACCCGTTGAAGAAGCCGAGGCTCTCGCCGTCGATGGTCAGGGTGAAGAAGACGGTGGAGCCCGGGTCGAGATCGGAGGGCATCGGGGCCTGGCCTTTCCGGGAGAAGCGGCGTCGGGGCGGGGGTGGGGGGGTTGGGGCTGGGGGTGTCGGACGGGCGTCGTGGGCGGTGGCGCGGGTCGGTGGCGCGCTGGGCGTCGGGATCAGTGGCGGGGGTCGCGGAGCCTGCCGATCCGTTCGCGGTCGAGCCGCAGTTCGGTGCGCAGCAGACGGGTGATGCGGCCGGTCAGGCGGTGCGTCAGCTCGTCCAGCTGGAAGTCGGTGAGGGCCCGCGGATCGAACCCCGGCTGCGCTTCCGCCCGCGCCTGACCCGAGGGCCCCGGCTCCGTCCGCTCCGTCCCGGAGGGCGGCGCGGCATCCGGCCGCGGCAGCCTCGCGGACGCCGAGGCGCGCTTGGTCACGCCGGGCGACGGACGCGGCGGCACGGGCAGGCGCGAGGGCGGTGTGACGGCGCGCTGGACGACGGGGGCGGGGGCGGACGCCGGGACGGGCGGCGGCGCGGGCATGGGCGCGGGGAAGGGCAGGGCAAGGGGCGCGGGGAGGGGCGGGGGCGTCGGGATCGGCGTCGGCGGGAGCGGTGCGGGAGCCGGAGGGGCCGCCGACGCGGGGGACGCGAGGCGCTGCACGGCGAAGGGCCCGGGGGCGACCGGGGCCGTGGGCGCGGGTGCGGGCAACGCGGCAGAGGGCGCCGGGACGGGCGTGGGCGTGGGATACGGGCGGGCGACGGGGTGGCCCGAGGGGCCGCCGGGCGCGGTGCGGCGCAGCGGGACGGGGCCCGGCGGCACGGCAGGGACCGTGCGGCGCTGCACGGGGGGCGCGGACGCGGAGGCCGACGGTCGGACGGCCGTCGGCGTGGGGCGCACCGCGAGGGGGAGGGGATCGGCGGTGAGGGGATCGGCGGTGAGGGGCGAGGCGGCGACCGAGGGCGGTCGGCCGGGGTGCGGCCGCGGGATGCTCGGGGCACTGGTGCGAGCAGCGTGGTGGGGGGCCGGGGCGGCGGGGAACGGCGTCGCGACCCGTGGGGGCTGTGGAACGTGGGGCGTCGCGGTGGCGCGCTGCACCACGGGAGACACCGGAGACACCGGAGGCACGGGAGGCACGGGGGGCACGGGGGGCACGGAAGGCAGGGGAGGCATGGGTGCGGGGCCGGCCGGGGTTTCGAGCGGCCGGGCGTCGGCGGGGCGGGAGGAAAGCGGCGCGCCCAGGAGAGGGCGGGGCGGCACGGGAGCGGCGGCCGGCAGGGGCGCGGCCGGCAGGGGCGCGGCGGGCTGCGCGGCGGGCGTCCGCGGGGCACTGCGCTGCACGGGGGCGCCGAGAGGGGTGGACGAGCGCTGGATGGCCTCCGTCCCCGCACGGGGGGCGGAGGCGGGAGCGGCGGGGGCGGCGGAGGCCCCGGCGACCGGGAGCGCGGCGGGCGCGGGATTCGTGGCGGCGGGCGTCGTCGGGCGGAGGGGCACAGGGGCGTTCGTCGGCGCGCCGAGGCCCACCCGGCGCCGGGGCGGGGCGGCGCCGGCCGCGCCCGGCGCCGGGGCCCGCTGAACGCTCGGCGCGGGGGCTACGGCTGCTGCTGCGGGCGTGGGGGCGGAACCGACGGAGGGCTGCGGTGGGCCGGCGGCGGGGCGTGCGGAGGAGGGCGGGAGGGCCGAACCGGCGGGCGCCGGAGCCGGGTTGCCGGCCGCCGGGGGCACGGGTCCGGCGGGACCGCCCGACGACGACCCGGGGACCGCACCGGACGACGTCGCCGCGCGCTGTACGCCGAGGGGCGCCACGGGCCCGCTGCCGCCCGAGTGTGAGGCGGAGGCGGAGGCAGTGGGCGTGTGCGTGGCCGGACGGGGAGCGGAGGACGGCGAGGGGGTGTGGGCGTGGGCGGGCGACGGGCCGGGGCCCGTCGCCGCTCCCGAACTCTCGCGCGCGTCACGCGGTCGGGGGGACGCGGGAGCGCCGCTCGGAGGCGACGAGACCGCCCGTCCCGCGACCGCACGCTGTACGTCGTGAGCGCCGACGGACGGAACCGTCGCCGCGCCCGGACCGCCGGAAGCCGCAGAAGGCACTGCCGTTGCTCGTGGGGCGTCCGAGGCCGTCGGAACCGGAAGGGAGGGACGAGCGGAACCGCTTCCCGTGGCGGGCGCGGCACTGCTCACCGCCGACGGAGCGGGGCCCACGCCGGGTGCCTCCGCCGTCGCGTGCCGCGTCACCGCTCGCTGGAGGGCCACCGGCGTCGGCGCGGACGCGGGGCCCTCTCCCGCAGGGCTACGGCCGGACGCCGTCGCTTCGTGTCGGTCGGGGCGAGAGGGCGTAGGCCCATGTCCCGCAGGGGAGTTGTGGGGCGCGGCGGCTTCACGACGGCTCACCGCTCGCTGGATCTCCAGCGGCGGGCGGGCCGACGCGGGCCTTTCGGCGGACGCAGGCCTTTCAGCGGCACGGGCGCTGCCGGGCGCTGCCGCTGACGGGGCCGGTGACGGGGCTCGTGACGGGGCCGGTGCCGTCGTCGGTGCGGCTGCGGGCCGGTCGTCGGCTGCCCGTTGCGCGACGACCGGTCGGCCCGTGGGCGAGGGCGTGGGCGCGGATGTGGGCGCGACCGTGGGCTTGTCCCCCGCGCCGGTGCTGACGGGGGCGGCCGCCTCACGCCGGTCCGCCGTCGCCCGCTGGAGTGCGACCGGGCGCGGGGCGGTCGGGGAACCGCCTG
The DNA here is from genome assembly GCF_003112535.1 of Streptomyces rishiriensis. GTDB lineage: Bacteria > Actinomycetota > Actinomycetes > Streptomycetales > Streptomycetaceae > Streptomyces > Streptomyces rishiriensis. The sequence continues at coordinate 230,534 of NZ_BEWA01000019.1, forward strand.
CCGTACGGGAGACCGGGACGGTGAGGTCGACGCCCTCACGCGAGGGTGCGGGCGAGGGCAGGGGTGCGGGCGAAGGCAGCGGTGCGGGCGAGGGCAGGGGTGTGGGCGCGGACGCCGGCGTGGACGTCGCCGCCCGCTGGACGGCCGTCGTCGGGGAGCCGACCGTCGTCGGCGCCCCCGTGGAGCCCTCTGTGGCGCCCGCAGGGGTGTCCGCTCGCGGGCCCGGAGCCGGTTCCTTGGCGGTCCTCGAGCCTCCGCCGTCGGCGCCCGTGTCCCGTCCCGGGGCCGGTGCCGGGCCCGCCACGGGGGACGGCGCGGCGGAGGAGGGCCGGGCGGGCAGCGTCCGCCGCTGGACCGGCGCGGACGTCGACCTCGTCAAAGGGGCCGGACCCCTCGCCGGGGGCGGGGCGGTCGGGGACACGCGGATGCCCCGCGCCGGGGCGACGGAAGCGGGACGGGAGGCCTGCGCCGGGCGGGCGGGGACCACCGGGACGTGCGCGGGAACCGGAGCCGTCGCTACGGACGGGCGTGCGGACCGGCTCGACGGGGACGGACCCGGCGCACCGGTCGGGCCGGGCCGGGCCGGAGCCGGATTCGGACCGGCAGCCGGCAGCAGTCCCGAGGGCGAGGGCGAAGGCGAGGGTGAAGCCGGTGCCGGCGCCGGCGCCGACACCGGCAAAGGCACGGGCGTCGGCGTCGGTGCCGTCGTCGGGGTCAGCGGCGACGGGAGTGCGCGTTGCAGCGGTGTCGCCCGGGGCGGCACGGCCGCCGCCCGTCGGGGTTCCGCTTCCGCGGGTGCGGGAGCCGCCCGCAGGCTGCTCATCAGACCGCCGGGGCCCGCGTCCAGCACCGCGTGGGAGCGGACGCCCATGAAGGAGGGGTTCTGCCAGGTGGCCAGCCGGCCGCCGAACCCGGGGTCGGCGACGCCCGACGGGGCTGCGGCCGCCGTCCGCTGGATGGGCGGAAGCGAGGGCCAGGCGGCCGGGACGACACGCGCCCCCGCACCGCCGCCTCCCACCGAACCGGAACCAGAAGCGGAACCGGAACCGGAATCGGCACCAGCGCCGGAATCAGAACCGGGACCGGAGCTGGGGGCGTCGGTCGACGTCGGCGCTCCCGTGTCGCCGCCGTGGTCCGCGCCGCCCGCGTTTCCGCTCCCGGCGGGCTCCCCGCGTCCACCGCGCTCCCCGCGTCCACCGCGCAGTCGTTCCAGGAACCCCATGCCTCAGCCCTCCGCCCCGCCCCGGGTCACCAGGGACGCGATCTGGTCGGCGTAACGGCGCCGGTCGTGGTGTTCCAGGTCGAGGATGTCGTCCTGGCTCCAGTGGAAGTGGTAGGCGACGTACGCGATCTCCTCGTGCAGCCGGTCGGTCGCGTACGTCACGATTCCCCCAGGCGGCTCCCGCCGAGTTCCACCTCGAAGGGCTCCGAGCAGTGGGGGCAGCGCACCGAGGCGCGGGTGTGCCCCTCGGCGTTGACCTGGCGGTAGAAGTCCTGAAGGAACGCCAGGTCGGAGGCGAACATGTTCTCCACGATCCCGTCGTGGACGAGCGGCAGCGTGCCGAGGCGGGTGATGACCCGGCCGAGCAGGACCACCGACAGGTACGCCGGGTTCTCCTGGACGCGGATGTCGCGCAGCGGGACCAGTTCGTCCCGCGCCGTCGCCAGCCGCATCACGCCGTCGCGGTGGACCGTTCCCGCCTCGTCGACGTAGCCGCGCGGCAGTTCGAAGGGGAACTCCGTCTGCAGCCGGTACGCCGCCGGTGCGGGGGCCGCGGCCGCGGGAGCCGCGGCCGGTGCGGACTCGGGCACGGCCGTGGCCGGGAGCGCCTCCTGCGGCTCCCCGCCCGCCGCCGCCCGGACAGCCGTACGCCGCATTACTCGATGACCAGTTCTTCGAACGTGATCGTCACGGTCTCGGTCAGTGCGGAGGCCTCGCCCGCCTTGACCGTGCTGGTGTCGATCTTGCTGCACCAGGCGTTGCGCATGTTGTACCGCTTGACCGGGTTGTTCATGTAGTCCATGACCATGATCGTGGCGTTCTTGCGGGCGGTGCCCATGACGCCGTTGATCGACTCGGTGATCCACTGGTTGAACGCCGCGGACTGGGTCATGCCGCGCACGACCGTGCAGGTGCCGGCCTTCTTCACGCCCGGCAGCTTCTTGGTGACCGGCTTGCCCTGTGCGGAGACCTGCTGGTACTCGATGACGTCCTGCTCGATGCTGAGGCCGCTGACCTCGGCGAGGTACTCGACCATCACGCCGTCGATCTGCAGGCCGAAATTGTGCGAAGTGAGGGCGTCACCCGGCTGGAGACTCATCTTGCTTTCCTTCTACGGGAGTTGACTGCGGGGCGGTACGGGTCCGGAAGCGGAGGGGGCGGTGGCCCGCGCCGCTACTCCTCCAGCTCCCCGCTGCCGCTCTGGAACTGGGCCAGGCGGAAGATCACGAACTCGGCGGGCTTGACGGGCGCGATGCCGATCTCGCAGACCACCCGGCCGAGGTCGACCGACTCCGGCGGGTTGGACTCCTCGTCGCACTTGACGTAGAACGCCTCCTCCGGGCGGGCGCCGAACAGCGCGCCCGCGCGCCACTCGTTCACCAGGAACGCCGAGACGTTGCGCCGGATCCGGGCCCACAGGGCGTGGTCGTTCGGCTCGAACACCACCCACTGGGTGCCGATCAGGATCGACTCCTCCAGGTAGTTGAAGTACCGGCGGACGTTGAGGTAGCGCCAGGCCGGGTCCGAGGAGAGGGTGCGGGCGCCCCAGATGCGGATGCCGCGGCCGGGGAACGCGCGGATGCAGTTGACGCCGATCGGGTTGAGCAGGTCCTGCTCGCCGCGGGTGATCTGGATCTCCAGGTCCACCGCGCCGCGCACGACCTCGTTGGCCGGGGCCTTGTGGACGCCGCGCTCGGAGTCGTTGCGGGCCCACACGCCGGCCACGTGGCCGCTCGGCGGGATCAGCCGGGCCTGGCCCGCGGACGGGTCGAAGGACTTGATCCACGGGTAGTACAGCGCCGCGTACTTGGAGTCGTAGCCGGCCGTCTCCTGCCGCCAGACGCGGATCTGACGCGCGTTGAGGCCGGGCGGCGGGTCGATGATCGCGACGCGGTCGCCCATCAGCTCGCAGTGCGCGATCAGGCCGAGCTGGACGGCCTTGACGGACTCCAGGTCGATCGCGCCGCGCTGGTAGGCGGCCATGAGGTCGGGGACCGCGACCATGGACACCTCGTCGACGGCCTCCAGGCCGCCGAAGCCGGTGCGGTCGGAGCTGTCGCCCAGGTACTGCGCGGGACCGACCGGGGCGCTCTCCTCCGTCGGCACTGCGGGGGCGGCGGAGGGCGCGGCCGGCAGGGCGACCGTCTGGTTCTCCGGCCGGACGAGCTGCGCGGCGGGCGCGGCCTCGGCCACGGTGATCAGCTTGGAGCGCTCCTTGACCTGCGTGACGACGTAGGAGCGGTTGCCCTTCTTGGCACTCACGTCGAAGGTCTCGACGGGCCTGTCGCCGTCCTTGACGATCAGCTTGAAGCGCTCGGCGGGTCCCTCGCCCTCGGCGTCGGCGACCTCGACGGTCAGCGGGCCGCCGTTCTCGCCCGGCGCCAGGGCCGTCACCGTGAAGGTGCCGAGCTGCTTCGGCTCGCCGGCCGGGAGCGCGGCGGGCGCGGAGCCCGAACCGGCCAGCGCGGCGGGGGACTTGGCGTCGCCGGCGGCGCCCGCCGGGGAACCGCCCACGCGGACGACATAGGCCGCCGAGCCGCCGTTGTTGAAGAACCCGTAGACGGAGTGCGCCAGGAAGTAGCCGTCGGTGAAGTCACCGAAAGCCGCCACGTACTGGGTCCAGTTGGTCACCAGGGTCGGCTCGTTGAGCGGGCCGGTCGGGGCGAGCCCGACGAAGGCCGCCACCGAGGTGCCCACCCCTTCGATCGGGCGGGAGCCGCTGGCCACCTCCTCGACGTATACGCCGGGCGACAGGTAGGACGGCATGCTGTGCTCTCCTCGGGGTACGCGTCAGGACGTCTTTCACCGTCACGCGCGAAGCGCGTGGCGCGAAACGGCCCTCGGTGCACACCCCGGGGCACTTCTCCTGCCCCCGCGGGCAGGCCGGTGCCGGCCGGACCCGCCCGACGGCACGGCCGCGCCGGCTGCCGCGACCGCAGCGCCCCGACCGGCCCCGCCCCGTCCCGGCCGATGCGGAACCGGGGCGGGCCCGGGCGGGGCGGGAGCCTCGGGAGCTCGGGGGACTCCCGGGCAGCCGGCCGGGGCCCGGCGGGCAGGCGGCCTGCCCTCCTGCCTCTGACGGCGCACCCGGCCTCCCCGTAGCGTCGGCGCGTGAGCCTGTGGACTTCCCTGGAACCCTCTTCCGTCACCGTCGACCCCGGCAGCAGGGCGACCGTGCGGCTGCGTGTGCGCAACACCGGCGACGTGGTCGACGAGTACCGCTGTGAACCGGTGGGGAACGTGGCCCCCTGGGTGACGGTGGAGCCGCAGACGCTGCGGTTGTATCCGGGGACGACGGGGACGGTGGAGCTGACGTTCGCGCCGCCGCGTACGCCGGACGCGACGGCCGGTCCCCACCCGTACGCGGTGCGGATCACGCCGACGGAGCATCCGGACGCGGTGACGGTGCCGGAGGGGAACCTGACGGTCACGCCGTTCACGGAGGTGCGGGCCGAGCTGGTGCCGCCGACGGTGAAGGGGCGGTTCCGGGGCCGGCCACGGCTCGCCGTCGACAACCTCGGCAACACCCGCGTCACCGCCTCGCTGAGCGGCAGCGACACCGGGGACCGGCTCTCGTACGACCTGAAGCCGGGCAGTGTGCAGATCGAGCCGGGGCGGGCGGTGTTCGTCGACACGACGCTGCGCCCCCGCAGGATCATCTGGTTCGGGTCGAAGGAGGAGCAGCCCTACACGCTGAACGTGCAGCGCTCGGGCGCGGTCCCGCTGGCGGTGGACGGCACGTTCGTGCAGCGCGGGTTCCTGCCGCGCTGGCTGGCGACGGCGCTCAGCCTCACCGTGGCCCTGGCGATCGCGTTCGTGATGATCTGGCTGGCCTACAAGCCGCAGGTGCGCAGCCTGGCGTCGGAGAAGGTCGCGCAGGCGGCCGTCAACACCCTGGCGCCCAGCCCCTCGGCCACGCCCAGCGCCCCGCCCCTGGTGCCCACCCCGGCGGCCGCCGCGGCGCCCGAGGCCCCGGTGAGCAGCGCGGCGGCCGACGGCGGCGGGGGCGGGGGCGGAGGCGGCGGGGGCGAGTCGAAGCCGCCCGCGAAGCCCAAGCAGGAGACCGCGGCCGTCGCCGTGAACAAGCTGGCGGCGCGCAGCGACGGGCGGCACATCTGCTACCGCGCCTACGTGGAGGACAAGGGCTGGCAGGACCCGGTCTGCGACGGCGCGATCGCCGGGACGACCGGCAAGGCCCTGGGCATCAAGGCCCTCAACATCGCCACGGCGCGCACCGGCGGCGTCACGGGCAACGCGGCTCATGTGGACGGGGGCTGGCTGACCGGGGACAAGTGGTCGAAGGCGTCCGACGGCGTCGACATGTACATGGGCTCCAGCAAGCCCGCGGTCGCCGTGATGGAGGGGTTCACCATCAAGACGATGGAGGGCTCCGTCTGCCAGAACCCGCACATCAAGGACCGGGGCTGGCTGGGGAACGGCTGCACGAAGCCGGGCGACTGGATCTACGGCGGCAGCCCGATGCAGGACCGGCTCCAGCTGGAGGCCGTCCGCTTCACGGTCTGAGCCGGGCCGCGGGGTGCGAGGGCACGGCCGGCCGTCCCTTTCGGGCAGCGGTCGTGCCCGATGGCCTGCTGACCGGACCCCGTCCGGCGTCGTAGCGTCGGCGGGTGACTCTGTGGACTTCTCTGGAACCGGCCGCGGCGACCGTGGATCCCGGCGGCTCCACGACCGTGCGGCTGCGTGTGCGCAACACCGGCGACGTGGTCGACGAGTACCGCTGTGAACCGGTGGGGAACGTGGCCCCCTGGGTGACGGTGGAGCCGCAGACGCTGCGGTTGTATCCGGGGACGACGGGGACGGTGGAGCTGACGTTCGCGCCGCCGCGTACGCCGGACGCGACGGCCGGTCCCCACCCCTACGCGGTGCGGATCACGCCGACGGAGCATCCGGACGCGGTGACGGTGCCGGAGGGGAACCTGACGGTCACGCCGTTCACGGAGGTGCGGGCCGAGCTGGTGCCGCCGACGGTGAAGGGGCGGTTCCGGGGCCGGCCGCGGCTCGCCGTCGACAACCTCGGCAACACCCGGGTGACGGCGTCCGTCGCGGGCGGCGACATGGGCGACCACCTGGGGTACGAGTTCCGGCCGGGCAGTGTGCAGATCGAGCCGGGGCGGGCGGTGTTCGTCGACACGACGCTGCGGCCGCGTCAGATCATCTGGTTCGGGTCGAAGGAGCAGCGGCCGTACACGCTGAACGTGCAGCGCTCGGGCGCGGTGCCGCTGGCGGTGGACGGCACGTTCGTGCAGCGCGGGTTCCTGCCGCGCTGGCTGGCGACGGCGCTCAGCCTCACCGTGGCCCTGGCGATCGCGTTCGTGATGATCTGGCTGACGTACAAGCCGCAGGTGAGCAGCGGGGCCAGGGAGAAGCTGGTGGAGGCCGGCAGCACCGCGCTGCCCGGCCCGGCGGTGTCGGCGCCGGCCGCGCCGAGGACGGACGCCTCCGCCGAGCCGCTGCCCGAGCCGCAGGCGCCGTCCGCGCCGGCCCAGCAGGGCGACGGCGGCGCGGCCTCCTCCGGCGGCTCGTCGACGTCGGGCGGTGGCGGCGGCACGAGCGGCGGCGGAGGAGGCTCCGGCGGTTCGAGCGCCCCCGAGCCCGCGGCCCCGGTGCCCGGCGCCGTCATCATCGGCAAGGCCTCCGACCGGTGCGTCGACATCACCGACGCGCAGAACGGCAAGGGCAAGGACGGCACCCCGCTCCAGCTGTGGGACTGCGCCGGGTCGGCGAACCAGAAGTGGGTCTTCCGAAGCGACGGCACCGTGCGCGCGCTCGGCCTGTGCATGGACGTCGCCTGGGGTTCGAAGGACGACGGCGCGGTCATCCAGGTGGCCAACTGCTCCGGCAACCCCGCCCAGCAGTGGGTGCTGAGCCAGTACGGCGACCTGGTGAACCCGCAGGCGAACAAGTGCATCGACGCCAAGGACGACGGCACCGGCAACGGCACGAAGCTCCAGCTGTGGACCTGCTCGGGCACGCCCAACCAGAAGTGGCGCGCGCAGTAGCCACGGCACGCGGTCCCCGTGCGGGGACCGCCCGCACGCCGTACGGGGACTACCAGTTGGCCTCGCCCGGCACCAGGCGGCCCGCCTTGCGGTACTCGCGGCGGGCCCCCTCCAGCAGATCGCCGTCCCCGACCGGCTCGTCGCGTCCGGCGGCCAGATAGGCGGCGGTGACGACCGCGCTGCGGATCGAGCCGCCTGCCAGCTCGAAGTCCCTGGCCAGCGGCGCGGGGTCGACGCCCGCCGCGCACGGCACATGGGCCAGCCCGTGCCGCCACAGCGCGAGCCGCTGGCCGGCGTCGGGGAACGGGAAGTCGACCACGAGGTCGAGGCGACGGGTGAACGCCTCGTCGATGTTGGCGCGCAGGTTGGTGGTGAGCAGCGCGATGCCGTCGAAGGACTCCAGCCGCTGCAGCAGGTAGGCGCTCTCCATGTTGGCGTACTTGTCGTGCGCGTCCTTGACCTCCGAGCGCTTGCCGAAGACGGCGTCGGCCTCGTCGAAGAGCAGCACGGCGTCGGTGCGGTCGGCCTCGGTGAAGATGCGTTCCAGGTTCTTCTCCGTCTCGCCGACGTACTTGTCGACGACCGAGGACAGCTGGACGACGTACAGGTCGAGCCCGAGTTCGGCGGCGACCACCTCGGCGGACAGCGTCTTGCCGGTGCCGGACTCGCCCGCGAACAGGCCGAGCACGCCCCGGCCGCGGCCGCCTCCCGCGCTGAGCCGCCAGTCGCCGAGGACGCGGTCGCGGTGGCGGGCGCGCAGGGCCAGTTCGTGCAGCTGGGTCAGCGGCCGCTCGGGCAGGACGAGATCCTCCCAGCCGACGTCGGGCCGGATCCGGCGCGCGTGCTGTTCCAGCCCGGACGCCGACTGCTGCCGGGCGGCCAGCCGCACATGCTCGGCGGTGAGCTCGCCGCCCTCGAACGCGGCCAGCGCGGCGGCGGCGTTCGAGGCCCGCGCGATCCGCTCGCCGCCCAGGCGGTAGGGGGCGACGGTGGCGGCGAGGTCGAAGCCGGGCGCCACGGGTGCGCCCGCCGCGTCGAGCGCCGCGGCCCAGGCCGCCGTCCCGCCCGCCCGGCGGCGGGGCGCCTCCAGCACGAGCGGGTCGCGGGCGGCCCAGTGCGGGTCGTAGGGGCGCGGATCGGTGAGCAGGACGGTGACGTCGGATGCGTCCGCCAGCGCGCCGAACAGCGGCCCCGGCCGTTCCGGCAGGCCGGACAGGACGACCGCCCGGCCGCCGAGACGCGCCTCGCGCAGCAGCTCGGGGACGCGGTCCTCGGAGCCGTCGAAGCGCAGGGCGTCGACGCCTGCCGTCCGCAGGGCCGAGGCGATCGCGGCGAGGCCGTCGCCCTCGCGGTGTTCGCGCAGGTAGGCGGTGAGCGGCCGGCCCGTGCGCAGCCGGTGCGCCAGCCGGTCGGCGAGGTCCTCGTCGTCGGGCAGCGGCGCGGGCAGCGGGTGCAGCCGGCCGTGCAGAGCGGCGTCCGGGGTGTCGTCGCCCAGCAGGTGGGCGAGCAGCCGGTCGGGCACCCGCAACGAGCGGGACAGGAAGGGCCGTTCGAGCTCCTCGACGTCCAGCAGCCCGTAGGCGCGCAGGGGCGACGAGGCGTGGAACCGGGCTCGGGCCGGGGCCAGGTGGGCGGGCGCTCCGCACAGGTCGAGGGCGAGTCCGACGGTGGCGCGCCGTCTGCTCACGTCGTCGTTGAGGTAGCCGTAGAGCGGTTCGAAGGACCGGTCGAGGTCGGGCGCCAGCGCCACGAGGAGGATCGCGGCGTCCAGGTCGGTGAGGCGGAGCCGGACGGCGAGGCCGGTCAGGGCGTCGTGACCGGTGGGGGCCTCATGGCCGGTGGGGGCGTCGTGGCCGGCCGGGGCGAGGCCGGCGGTGGGGGCGGCTGTCCCGCCCGCGAGGTAGTGGCGTACGGCCTCCTCGGAGAGGTACAGGCCGCGCAGCGGGTCGTCGGCGCTGGGATCGGCGGCGGCGCGGCGGTCGACCAGGGCGGCGACCCCGTCCCGCAGCGCGGCGAGCCGGGCGAGCAGCGCGGCGGTCCCCGCCGGCGCGACGGCGCCCTCGCGCGCGGCGAAGCCGACCGGCGACGGGACGGACGGCGACGGGACGGGCGGCGACGGGACAGATGGGTGGTCCGCGGCGGGCCGGGCGTCGACGTCGTCCTGCTCCGTGTACGCCCCGCTCACCGCTGGTCCGGGCGGCGGGACGCGGCCTCGCGGGCGGCGCGGGCGGCGGCCACCTGGTGGGGGCGGTGGGCGCGTTCGCCGGACTCCGGGGGGTCGCCGTCGATGCCGCGCACGCGGACGGCGGCGCCCTCGGTGACCGGCGGCCCCGCGTCGTACTCCGGGTAGGCCGGGAACGGCGCGGTGACCACCAGGTCCAGGGACGGCTTGAGTTCGCCGCCCAGGGCGGACCAGATCTCGGCGAGGGACCGGGACTCGGTCTGGATGCCGGCCACCGTCACCGGCATCGCCAGGCCCAGCGCGCCCAGGGAGCCCGGGAGTTCGTCGGCGGTGATCAGCTCGCGCGGCAGCAGCGTCGCCAACACCGCGGACAGCAGACGGTGTTCATCCTGAGGCGTCCGCGTCCAGGCGGTCACCAGGTACGACAGCCGGAACCAGCGCGGCGGTTGACGGCGCTTGACGACGATGTCCCGCTCGTCGCGCACCGCCATCTGGCCGCGCTGCCGGCGGGAGACGTCCTCACGGATGTCGTACAAGTAGGTGTTGATGACCGGGGCGTTGCGCCGGGCGGCCCAGTCGCGGGTCGGGGCCTCGAACGACACGTCGATGCCCGAGCCCGCCAGCGCGCCGCCCTCCAGCAGGCCTTTGAGGACCTCGTCCACCTCGTGGATCACCGTCGCGCTCCTCAACTGCCTTGCTTGTCCAACTGCGTTGCCCGTGTGCCCTGCCGCGCCCGCCGCTCACCGATCGTGCCCCGGGCGGCCCGGGTTCCGAGAGGCGCGCCGGGGTCGGCGGCCGGGCAGGGCGGCTGCCCGCGTGTCCGCCTTCGATTGCCCGTTCGGTCAGATGTAGCCTTCCCTGAGGGCATATGCCACAGCGTGCGCCCGGTTGCGCAGATGCAACCGCGTCGTGAGTCCGTGCATGACGTTCTTGACGGTTCGTTCGGAGTAGGACAGCTTGCTGGCGATCTCTCCGGTGTCCAGGCCCTCGGCGACCAGCCGCAGGACGTCCACCTCCCGGGGCGCCAGCCCCAGGGAGGGGGCGCCGGGCCGGCCCGCCGCACCGCGGTGCAGCGTGCCCACTTGGCTGATCAGCCGGCCGAGCAGGTCGGCCGGCAGGTCGCCGTCACCGCGCTGCGCGGCCACCACCGCCTGCACCAGCCGGTGCGCGGTGGCCTCCCGGCGCCAGACGATGGCCCCGACGCCGCACTCGATGACGTCCAGCAGTTCGGTCTCGCGGATCGTGCCCACGACGAGCACCGCGCGGGCGCTCTCGCTGCGCACGATGCGCCGCAGCCTGGCCAGCGCCGCCTCGTCCAGGGTGTCCTCGACGAGCAGCGCCACCGTGCCGGGCGCGGACGAGAGGTCCTCGCGGATCTCGACCTCCGGCCGTCCGCGCAACTGGCTGACGGCGCCCTCGCGGGAGATCGGGTCGGACGCCTGGACGGCCACGGGAATCCGCCGCCGGACGCCGGTCTCTGGTGTGCGAGGTGAGCTGAGCAAGCAATTCCCCCAGGTTCACGGACCCGCGGTCCGGCGGGGACCGGTGGCGGGTGGGTATGGTCCAGACTTCTGTGCCGCCCGTGGCGAGCGCAATCGTGGAGCACCACGAGGCCGACCACGAGAGCAAGCCCCCGAGGACCACGACTTTTCGGTGTCGTCGCAGGTCAGCGGCGTGAGATCGGGTGTGTGGCGGGAGTTCGTGAGCCTCGCCACAACGACCCGGGCGACCCGGGCCGAACCGCACGTCCGCTACCCGTACATGTCCGACGTATCCGACCGCAGGAGGCAGGCATGACCGGACCGTCGCGGGAACGCCACGACGTCCACGCGCTGCTCGCCGCGGAGGTCGAACGGGCCCGTGCCGGCGCCGGCCGGCTCGTCCTGCTGCGCGGGGCCACCGGCACCGGCCGCTCCGCCGCGCTGGAGGCCGCCGCCGCGCACGCGAGCCGGGTCGGCCTGCGCGTCCTGCGCACCCGCTGCTCCCCCGAGGACACCGCGGTGCCGTTCTCCTCGGTCCTGCATCTCCTGGGCCCGGTGCCGGAGTTCGCGGACGTCGCACCCGGCGGCGAGGACCGGGGGAGCGCGGCGCGGCTGTGGCGCCTGCTGCGCTCGTACGCCGACCGGGCGCCGCTCATGATGGCCGTGGACGACGTCCACCTCGCCGACGAGGCCTCGCGCCGCTGGTTCGTGGAGGCGGCCCGCCGCATCGACCGATTACCGGTACTGCTGGTGGCCACCGAGCGCAGTCAGTACGACATCGCGCCGCGCCCCGCCGGGCTCGCCCATGCCCTCTCGCCGTCCCTGGTGCGCACCCACGCCCTGGCCCCGCTCACCGACGAGGCCTCGGCCGGTCTGGTCCGGGAGGCCTTCCCGACCGCCTCGGACCGGTGGACGGCGGACTGTGTGCGGGCCGGGGCGGGCATCCCGCTGCTCCTGCACGCCCTCCTCGACGACCTCGACGGCGCCCCGCCGCCGACGGCCGTCCCGACGACGTGCGCCGCGCTGTACCCGGGGTCCTATCCGGCGGCCGTCTCCTGGTGGCTGGACAGCGCGGGACCGGCGACGGCGGAGGTGGCGCGGACACTCGCGGCGCTGGAACCGCCGTCACGGGCGGAAGGAGCGGAAGGAGCGGAAGGAGCGGAAGGAGCGGAGGGGGCCGACGGGCCGGCGGCCCGCGCGGCCCGTCAGGCACGCGCGGCGACCGCCGCGCGCGCCGCGCACGGCGCGTACGCCGCGTACAGCGCGTACAGCGCGTACGCCGCGCATGGCGAGTACGGCGCGCATGGCGAGTACGGCGAGTACGGAGTGCCCGGCGAATACGGCGTGCCCGGCGTGCCCGGCGTGCCCGGCGAATACGGCGAATACGGCGGGTACGGCGTCCCAGGCGGGTACGGCGTCCCAGGCGGGTACGGCGTCCCAGGCGTGCCCGGCGTGCCAGGCGTGCCCGGCGTGCCCGGCGAGTACGGCGTCCCAGGCGTCCCCGGCGAGTACGGCGTGCCCGGCGAGTACGGCGTGCCCGGCGAGTACGGCGTCCACGCCGGACCCGCCGGGCACCGCGCCCGACACCGCGCCCGACACCACGGCGCACAGCGCGTCGAGCACGCGGAGGGCGGCGGGGGCGCGTTCCCGGCGGACCCCGGGAACGCCCTCGCGGCCCTCGTCGCCGACGCCTGCGGCGCGGACCCCGCCCGCGTCACCGGCTGGTTCACCGCGATGACGCGGCTCGGAGTGCTGCGCCCCGACCCGTCCGGCCGCCCCCGGTACGCGCATCCCCTGCTGCGGGACGCCGTGCTCGGCGGCTGGTCCACCGCCCGCCGTCAGGAGGTGCACCGGGCGGCCGCCCAGGCGATGCTGCGCCGCGGCGACCACATCGACGCGGTGGCACGGCAGTTGCTGGGCAGCGCGCCGACCGGCCTGCCCTGGGCGCTGCGCGTGCTGCGCGACGCCGTGGCCGTCGCCGCCCGTGAGGCACGCCCCGACGACGCCGTCCGCTATCTGCGCCGAGCCCTGCAGGAGCCGCTGCCCGACGACCTGCGCCAGCGCCTGCTCACGGAGCTCGGCTCGCTGGAGTACGCGAGCGCCGACGCCCCGGGCGGCATCCCCCGGCTGTCCGAGGCGCTGGACCTGCCCGCCGCCCCGCGCGACCAGGTCCGCACGGCGATCGCCCTGGGCACCGCGCTCGCCGGCCGCGGTGAGGTCCGCTCGGCGGTGGCGGCGCTGCGCCGGCTCGAGTCGCGGCTGGCGGACGGCCACGCCGACCTGGCCCACACGCTGCAGACGGCGTCCGCGCTCCTGTCCGACCAGGACCAGACGGTCCGCGCCGAGGCCTACCGCTGGGTGACCGAGACCGCGGAGCGCTCCCCGGAGCTGGTCGGCGCCTCCGGCCGGGCCCTGCTCGTGCGGTACGCGGCTTCGGCCGGGGAGATCACGGCCCGGGAGGCGATGCGACGCCTGCGCTCGCTGCTGACCGAGCCCGCCGACCCCCTCGCCGAGCCGTTCCTGCTGGGCACGGCCGCGGCGGTGGCCCAGTGGGCCGACGAGCTCGACGAGGCGGACCGGCTGGTGGAACGCGGTCTGGCCGGACAGCACCCCTCCCTGCTGCACCCGATGGCCCAGGCCCTGCTGGACACCAGATGGGACACGGCGGCGGCGCGCGGCGCGTACGACGTCCTGCTCGCGAGCCGCCCCACCCGGCGCGCGGGAGGCGGCCCGGTCAACGCCGATGCGCACACCCTGCTGGCTCTGGTGGAGACGGGCCGGACCCAGGAGGCCCGCCGGCTGGCGGACGCCTTCGACCTCCGGGACGCACCCGACTCCTGGGAGCTGAATCGTTTCCTGTACGCGCGGGGCGTGCTGCGGTTCACCGAGGGGGACGTCCCCGGCGCCCTCCACGACTTCCTGGAGTGCGGCCGGCGCCAGTCCGCGCGCGCCGTCCTCAGCCCCGTCGTCACACCGTGGCGGACAGCCGCAGCGGAGTGCAGGCTGGCGCTGGGCAACGCCCAGGAGGCGCTCACCCTGGCCGAGGAGGAACTGCGGCTGGCCCGCGCGTGGGGCACCCCGCGCCCCCTGGGACGGGCGTTGCGCATCCTGGGCCGGGCGACCCGCGGTCGTCGGGGCCTGGAGCTGGGCGCGGAGGCGGTGGCCGTGTTGCGCGGCTCCCCGGCCGAGGCGGAGCTGGTGGCCTCGCTGCTCGCGCACGGCCGCCAGCTGACCGACGCCGGTGACCGCGTCAGAGGCCGCGAGCACCTGCGCGAGGGCGCCGAACGCGCCGAACGGCTGGGCAACGTCCGTCTGCTGACCCACGCCGAGCACGCCCTGCGCTCCGCGGGCGCCCGCCGCACGACCACGGCGCACACCGGCTCGGCGGCTCTCACCGCCAGCGAGCGCCGGATCGCCGAACTCGCGGCGGAGGGCCGTACGAACACGGAGATAGCGCAGCTGCTGCACCTGGCCCGCCGCACGGTGGAGACCCACCTGACGAGCACCTACAAGAAGCTGGGGATCCGCCGCAGGGGGGAACTGCGAGGGGCGCTGGAGCAGTGAGCCGCGTCCCGCGGCCGACGCCGGGCGCCGGGCCGCCACACGTGGGAGGCCGGGCGCGTCTCCCGGCCAGCTGACCCGGACCGGGGGCAACTCCCGCGCGAAGTGGGGTGGTTCGGGCGGCGGATGCGCTGTGACAGGCCGGCCGCCGAGCCCGGGCGCGGGCGTACCGCCTCAGCGGCCGCCCGTGCCGTTGCCGCCCGTGGCCGAGCGCCGACGGCCCTGAGCGGGGCGGCCGCGCCGCGGACGGGCAGCGGAGCCGTTGTGCTCGCCGCCGCCGGCGGTGCCGCCATTGCCCCGTGCGCCGCCGTCACGGCCCGATCCGGAGCCCTTGCGCGCCGCGCCGCTGCGCGCGGGACGGCTCTCGGCGACGACCGGCGGGGCGAGGACGACGGGGACGCCCGAGGGCGCCTGCGCGCCGGTGATGCGGCTCAGCTCGACGCCGCCCGAGCGGACCCGGGTGGTCTGTGGGGTGATGCCGGCGTCGGCCATCAGCCGCGTCATCTCCCGGCGCTGATGCGGCAGCACCAGCGTGACGACGGTGCCGGACTCGCCCGCGCGGGCCGTACGGCCGCCGCGGTGCAGATAGTCCTTGTGGTCGCCGGGCGGGTCGACGTTGACGACGAGGTCGAGGTTGTCGACGTGGATGCCGCGGGCGGCGACGTTGGTCGCCACCAGCACGCTGACGTGACCGTCCTTGAACTGGGCCAGGGTGCGGTTGCGCTGGGACTGCGACTTGCCGCCGTGCAGGGAGGCCGCGCGCACCCCGACCGCCAGCAGCTTCTTGGCCAGCCGGTCCGCCGCGTGCTTGGTGTCCAGGAACATGATCACGCGCCCGTCGCGGGCGGCGATCTCCGTCGTCGTGGCGTGCTTGTCCTCGTCCTCCACGTGCAGCACGTGGTGCTCCATCGTGGTGACGGCGCCCGCCGACGGGTCGACCGAGTGGACGACGGGGTCGGTCAGGTAGTTGCGCACCAGCCGGTCGACGTTGCGGTCCAGGGTCGCCGAGAACAGCATCCGCTGACCGCCGGGACGCACCTGGTCGAGCAGCTGCGTCACCTGCGGCATGAAGCCCATGTCGGCCATCTGGTCGGCCTCGTCCAGGACGGTGACCTCGACCCGGTCGAGCCGGCAGTCGTCCCGGTCGATGAGGTCCTTGAGCCGACCGGGCGTGGCCACGACGACCTCGGCGCCGCCGCGCAGGGCGCTCGCCTGCCGGCCGATCGACAGACCGCCGACCACCGTGGCGATCCGCAGCCGCAGCGAGCGGGCGTAGGGGGTGAGGGCGTCGGTGACCTGCTGGGCCAGCTCACGGGTGGGGACGAGCACGAGGGCCAGCGGCTGACGGGGCTCGGCCCGCTGCCCGGCGGTGCGGGCCAGCAGGGCCAGCCCGAAGGCGAGGGTCTTGCCGGAGCCCGTCCGGCCGCGGCCCAGAACGTCCCGGCCGGCCAGCGAGTTCGGCAGCGTGGCGGCCTGGATGGGGAACGGCGTGGTCACGCCCTCGGCGCCGAGGGCGGTCAGGAGCTGCTCGGGCATGTCGAGTTCGCTGAACGACTCGACGGCCGGCAGCCCGGGAGTGAGGGTGACGGGCACGGCGAACTCGCCACCGGACGCGGCGGGACTGCTCCCGCGTCCGTTCCGCCCGGCCTTGGCCGAACGGGACGGGGCGCCCTGGCGCCGGTCCGTACGGGAGCGGGCGGAGCTGTTGCGGTTCATCCGTGACCTTCCTCGAAAGGGCGACACCATGAGCCGGGGCCCGCACTCGAGAGTGCGGGCCCCGGCCGTGTCGTCCGCTTGAAACAGACGTCAGACGGTTCAGGCGGGGAGGATGTTCTCCGCCTGCGGGCCCTTCTGGCCCTGCGTCACGTCGAAGGTAACCTTCTGGCCTTCCTGAAGCTCACGGAAGCCGGACGTGGCGATGTTCGAGTAGTGGGCGAAAACGTCCGGGCCGCCACCCTCCTGCTCGATGAAGCCGAAGCCCTTTTCCGAGTTGAACCACTTCACGGTGCCAGATGCCATGCTGTATCTCCTTTGGGGCAATGCCCGGAGCCCGCACCTTGCGGACCCGGCGTCGCAGGATCAGGAAAAGCCCCAAAAACAAAAAGAGTGCCCGTCGACGTATGGTCGAAGAGCACTCAAAAGCCTCTGGTAACCGAAACTGCCACTTTTATCACGGTAGCACAGCTCGGGAAGCGGGGTGTGTGTCGAGGACCACATCGCGACCCGACCGTTGCCTCCGGCCGTCCACGGGAGGACCGGAACATGATCTATCACGTCGTACCGCTCGACGAGTGGAGCGCCGACCCCGACCGGCCCTATGCGCCGGTTTCCCTCGCGCGGGACGGGTTCGTGCACTGCTCGCCCGACGAGGCGACCACCCTCACGATCGCCGCCGCGTTCTACCGCACCGCCCCCCGGCCGCTGCTGGCGCTCGTCCTGGACGAGGCTCGGCTCACCGCGCGGTGCGAGTGGGAGGCGGCCGCCCCCGCGCCGCCGCCCGGCGTGCCGGAGGACACCCTGTTCCCGCACGTCTTCGGGCCGCTCGACCGCGAGGCCGTCGTCCGCGTCCTGGAGGTCCGCTGGGACGGGCACGATCGTGCGACGGGCCTGACGGAGGCCGGTTGACCGGTGCGGGAGAGCGCGTGAGCCCTCCCGCACGGGAGAACGGAAGAACGGAAGATCAGAGGTCGAACTCGTGCGGCGGCAGGTCGAGGGTGAAGCACGCCTCGCGCACCACTGCCTGCTCGGTCTTGTCGAAGTCGCCGTCGGCGCCGCCGATCACGATGCCGATCTGGATGACGGCGCGGGCCTCGGCCGGCTTCTTCTTCGCCTTGGCGATCTCCTGCAGCACGCTCACCTTGCCGAAGTCGAAGTCGGCGATCAGCTTGTTCAGGTTGTCGTCGAAGCGCCGCTGAAGGTCCGTGGCGTCGAAGTTCTGCAGCACCTCGTTGGTGGCGATCAGCTGGGCCACCCGGCGCCGCTCGGCGGGGTCGACGGTGCCGTCCGCCGCCGCGACGAGGGCGCACATCGCCATGCTCGCGTCGCGGAAGGCGCCGCTCTTGAGGTCGTTCTTCTTCGCCACGAGCTGGGTCTGCATCGTCGACGCGGACTCCTTGAAGCGGTCCCACAGGGCCATGAGAACTCCAGACGGTCGGTTCGGTTCGGTATCTGCACCACAGGTGCGGCAACATCTACAGCAACGTAGAAACTACCGGCCGACCGGATAAGTTCCGGCGGGGTCCACGGACATGGCCGAGCCCGCGGAGGCGGGACGGGCGGGCTCGGCGACGGCCGGTTCAGCTCAGGCAGAGCAGGCCCAGCAGGCAGACCTCGGACGGGGAGGTCGCCGCCGGCGCGGGGTTCGTCGCGGACGACGACGTGCCCGAGCCGTTCGAGCCGGAGTCGGAGTTCGAGCCGGAGCCGGTGGTCGACTGGGAGGCCGAGTCCGACGACGAGTGCGACGCCGAGTTCGCACTCGACGCGCCCGTGCCGCCGTTCGCGGAAGACCCGGACGACCCGGAGGTCCCCGACGACCCCGACGACGTGGAGGACCGCTGCCCGGCCGAGCCTCCGGGAGAGGTGACCGCGGCGCCGTAGGACGAGGAGCCCGCGCCCTGCCCCGAGGCGGACTGTTCCCGCGTGCGGGTCCGGGACCCGGAGGCCGCGGTGTCCGGACGGGAGTCCGACGGCGTGTACCGCTCGCCCCCGAGCTCGGTCGCCGGCGACTGCGACGCGACGGTGGAGGGGGCGGGCCGGTGGGCGGACCGGGTCACCGTGGGACGGGTGTGGTCGGAGGCGGGTTCCTCCCCGCCCGACGAGGTGGGGAGCTCGGGCGCGGCGGCCGCCTGCGTCCGGTCGCCGCCCTGGCGGTCCAGCGCGGCGACGGTCAGCCCGCCGCCGACGAGGGCCACGGCCGTCGCGACGACGGCCCGGCGCTGGTGCTTCTTCCAGCGGGCCAGCTGCCGCCGCCGTGCGGCGCGCCCGCGCGGCGCGGCCGGCGCCGGCTCCACGGAGGGGGCGCTCTCCGGCCCGGAGGACGCGACGGACGACGGGGCGGACGAAGGGGAGGGCGAGGGGTCCGACGACGGGTCCGGCGACGCGTAGAGGGACGACGTGTAGGGGGACGAGATGCGGGGGGACGAGATGCGGGGAGGCGTCGCGTGCGATGCGACGGGCGCCGGACCGCGTGAGGGCTCCGTCCACGGTGTGGGGTCCGTGTACGTGGTCGTGTACGCCGGCTGCGCGACCCGGGCGGCCGGGACGACGCGGTCGTGGGCCGTGACCGGGGCGATGTCCGGGGCGTAGGCCCCGCACCCGGGACACACCAGGGCGCCGTTGAGGTGCCGACGACACGAGGAGCAGTAGTCCATTGCGGTCTTCCTGAGTTGACGTGCCGACACCCCCGTGGGGGGCCGCGACCTGGTCACGTTCGCACGTGGGATCGAACGGCCGTCACGCTAACGAGTCATTCGCCAGACTGTGTGCAGTCTGTGTGAGGCTCCTGCACGGATCCCTTGAGGGCTCTGGGGGCTTCCCTCCCTCTGTCCACCCATGTGAACAGAAATCAAGTACCCGACTCTTGACGCGTCCATACCAGGCCTCTAACTTCCGGGAGAAAGCGCTTTCCAGTTCGGCCGACCCGCACTCGCCCCGTTCCTGGAGATGAACATGCAGCTGAGATCCGTCATGGCGTGCGTCAGTCTGGTGTCCGGCGCGCTCGTCGCGCTGTCCGGCCCCACGGCACAGGCCGCCACCGCCCGCTACGAGGCGGAGGCCTCCCCGGCGGTCTGCACCGGAACCATCGACTCCGACTGGACCGGCTACTCCGGCAGCGGATTCTGCAACGGCGCCAACTCGACCGGCGGCTACGCCCAGTTCACGGTGGACGCGGCCACGGCCGGCACGGCCACCCTGAGCGTCCGCTTCGCCAACGGGACCGCGGCCGCCCGCCCGGCCTCGCTCGTCGTCAACGGCGCCGTCGTCCAGACCCCGTCCTTCGAGGCCACCGGCGCCTGGTCGACCTGGGTCACCAAGACCCTCACGGTCACCCTGAACGCCGGCGCCAACACGATCAGGCTCGCCCCGACCACCTCCGCCGGGCTGCCCAACGTCGACTACGTCGACGCGGTGACGACCGACGGCGGCACCGCCCCGCCCGCCGGCGGCGCGATCTACGTCTCGCCCGCCGGCGTCGACGGCGCGGCCGGCACCCAGTCCGCTCCCACCACCCTGACCTCGGCGATCAGCCGCGTGTCCGCGGGCGGGACGATCTACCTGCGCGGCGGCACGTACTCCTACGCCTCCACGGTGACCGTCCCGCAGACCAGCAACGGCACGGCCGCCGCCCGCACCACCCTGTCCGCCTACCCGGGCGAGAAGCCGGTCCTCGACTTCTCGGCGCAGAGCGAGAGCGCGTCGAACCGGGGGCTGCAGCTCTTCGGCTCGTACTGGCACGTGTACGGCATCGCCGTGCAGCACGCCGGTGACAACGGGATCTACGTGGGCGGCAGCCACAACGTCATCGAGCGCACGGTGACGGCGTACAACCGCGACACGGGGCTCCAGCTCGGCCGGATCGCCTCCACCACGCCGAGCAGCCAGTGGCCGTCCGACAACCTGGTCCTGAGCGCCGAGTCGCACGACAACGCCGACTCCGACGGCGAGGACGCCGACGGTTTCGCCGCGAAGCTCACCACCGGCGCCGGCAACGTCTTCCGCTACTCCGTCTCGCACAACAACATCGACGACGGCTGGGACCTCTACACCAAGACGGACACCGGCCCGATCGGACCGGTGACCATCGAGGACTCCCTCTCCTACGACAACGGCACCCTCTCCGACGGCACCGTGAACTCCAACGGCGACCGCAACGGCTTCAAGCTCGGCGGCGACGACATCGCGGTGAACCACGTCGTCCGGCGCAGCATCGCCTTCCACAACGGCCATCACGGGTTCACCTACAACAGCAACCCCGGCTCCATGGCCGTGTCGAACAACCTCAGCGTCGACAACGCCCAGCGCAACTACTCGTGGGACGCGGGGACCTCGGTGTTCCGCGGCAACACCTCGTGCCGGTTCGGCGTGAGCGGCTCGAACGACAAGACCGTCGGCGACGCCGACAGCACCAACCAGTTCTGGACCGGTGCGAACGGCTCCCGGTGCGCCTCCTACGCGGGCGCCCTGGGCTGGTCCTTCGCCTCGGACGGCCGTCTCGTGGTGACCCTGGGAGGCAGGCAGGTGACGCTGTGAGGCTGGCGGGCGACGCTGTGGGCGATGCGGCCGGCCGGCCGCGGAGTCCACGGACGGCCTGACGACCGCGAAGGCCCGGGTCCCGCGACCCGGGCCTTCGGCATGAGGGGCGGAAGGCCCGGGGCGCGGGCCCTCCCGCCCCCGTGGTCAGACGGAGGGCGTGTCGGCCGACGCGGATCCGGACGGTGTGGCTTCGGCCGACGCGGATCCGGGCGGTGTGGCTCCGGACGACGTGGAGAGGACCTCGCGGGCCTGCTCCGCGGCGCGGGTGGTGCTCTCGCGGATGAAGTCGAGGAAGCGGGCGATGTTCTCCAGGCGGGTGGCGGCCGGAGTGCCCGGGCCGAGGACGCCGACGCCCTGCCGGGCGATCACGACGATCTGGAGGAGGGCCTCGGCGGTGGCCATCATCGACTGGTACCAGATGTCGTCGTCGACGACATAGCGCTCACGACGGCGTTCGTCGCGTTCCCGGCGCACCAGGCCCTGGCCCTCCAGGAACGCGATCGCCTTGGAGATGGACGCCGGGCTGACCTGGAGGCGCTGGACGAGTTCGGCCGCGGTGAGGCTGCCCGAGTCGGTGAGGGTGAGACAGGCCAGCACCCGGGCCATCATCGCGGGCGTGCCGGACCCTATGAGGACGGTGGTGAACAGCTCCTCGTACTCGCGCATGGCCTCGGGGTCGCGCCCGTGGACCTGCGGGGGCGCCTCCGCCCCCCGGGGCGCGGCCGGCCGGCGGCGGTGGGTGCGGTGTTCGGTCGCGCGGTGGGCCAGGTCGGCGCGGTAGGAGGTGGGGCCGCCGTTGCGCATCACCTCGCGCGTGACCGTCGAGGTCGGCCGGTCGAGACGCCGCGCGATCTCCGCGTAGGCGAGGCCGTCGGCCAGTCCCAGCGCGATCTGCTGGCGTTCCTGCTGGGTGAGCCTGCCTCCCGGCATCGGGGTCTCCTTCGTGTGCTGCCGTTCCCGCTCCGTGGTGCCGCCAGCATAGCGTTCGCTTCCACTCCATTGCAACGACCGCAAGTGCTTCGTTGCGTTAAATTTAAGCCCGTTGCAACGATTTAGGCTAGTTGAGCTGCGCTTATGAGTTTCCAGCGCAACAAAGGTATTGAGTGATTCGTGAACGCAACGTAGCTTTTCCTCTGTCGGAAACAGTCAGTGGTCAAAGGAGAGAACGATGCAGAAGTTCGCCACCCCCGCCCCCGTGTCCGCCGTCCTCGACGTCCCCGCGGGACGCATCCGGTTCATCGCCGCCGACCGGGCGGACACCGCGGTCGAGGTCCTGCCCGCGAACGCCTCGAACGGCAGCGACGTGAAGGCGGCGGAGCGGATCGAGGTGGACTACGCCGACGGCGTCCTGCGCATCGAGGCCGCTCCGGCGAAGAGCCGGATCCTCGGGAGCTCCGGGGCCGTCGAGGTGACCGTGCAGCTGCCCGCCGGCTCCCACGTCGAGGCGAAGACGGCGAGCGGAGAGTTCCGGGGCGTCGGACGGCTCGGCGACGTCGCCTTCGAGGGCGCGCAGGGCTCGGTCAAGCTCGACGAGACCGCGAGCGCCCGCCTCGTCCTCATGGCGGGCGACGTCACGGTCGGCCGGCTCGGCGGCCCCGCCGAGATCAGCACCCAGAAGGGCGACATCAGCGTCGCCGAGGCCGTGCGGGGCACGGTCACGCTGCGCACCGAGGCCGGCGGGATCTCGGTCGGCGCCGCCCGCGGGGTCTCCGCCTCGCTGGACGCAGGCACCGGCTTCGGCCGCGTCCACAACGCGCTGCGGAACGCCGACGGCGCCGCCGCCCTGACCATCCACGCGACCACCGCCTACGGCGACATCACCGCCCGCAGCCTCTGAGCCACTGCCCAGTCCCTCCGTCCCCTCAGTCCCTCCCCCCAGTCCCTCCCCCCAGTCCCTGGTCCCCCTTCCCCGCCCTCCAGTCCCTGATCCGCAGCCTCGACCCCGCAGTTCCTGAAGGAGAACCCTCATGACCGACCTGGCCATCGCGGCGAACGGGCTGCGCAAGTCCTACGGTGACAAGGCCGTGCTCGACGGCGTCGACCTGGCCGTGCCCGAAGGGACGATCTTCGCCCTGCTGGGCCCGAACGGGGCCGGCAAGACCACCGCCGTCAAGATCCTCTCCACGCTCGTCTCCCCCGACCCCGCCTCCGGCGAGATCCGCGTCGGCGGTCACGACCTCGCAGCCGATCCGCAGGCGGTCCGCGCCGCGATCGGCGTCACCGGACAGTTCTCCGCCGTCGACGGGCTGATCACCGGAGAGGAGAACATGCTCCTCATGGCGGACCTGCACCACCTGTCCAGGAGCGAGGGGCGGCGGGTCGCCGCCGGGCTGCTGGAGCGCTTCGACCTGGTGGAGGCCGCGAAGAAACCCGCCTCCACCTACTCCGGCGGCATGAAGCGCCGCCTCGACATCGCCATGACCCTGGTCGGCGGCCCGCGCGTCATCTTCCTCGACGAGCCCACCACCGGCCTGGACCCGCGCTCCCGTCACACCATGTGGCAGATCATCCGCGAGCTCGTCACGGGCGGCGTGACCGTCTTCCTCACCACCCAGTACCTGGAGGAGGCCGACCAGCTCGCCGACCGCATCGCCGTCCTGGACGGCGGCAGGATCGTCGCCGAGGGCACCGCCGAGGAGCTCAAGCGGCTGATCCCCGGCGGGCACGTGCGGCTCCGCTTCTCCGACCCGGCCGCGTACCGGAGGGCCGTCTCCGCCCTGGGCGAGGTCACCACGGACGACGAGGCGCTGGCGCTGCAGATCCCCAGCGACGGCAGCCAGCGCGAGCTGCGCTCCGTCCTCGACCGGCTGGACCTGGCCGGCATCGAGGCCGACGAACTGACCGTGCACACCCCCGACCTCGACGACGTGTTCTTCGCCCTGACCGGCAGCGCCGGCCTTCCCCGCCAGTCCAAGGAGTCCGTCCGATGAGCGCCCCCCTGGCCCCCGCCCGCCCGTCCCGGCTCTCCCTCGCCGTACGCGACTCCCGGACGATGCTGCGCCGCAACCTGCTGCACGCGCGGCGCTACCCGTCCCTCACCCTGAACCTGCTGCTCACCCCGGTCATGCTGCTGCTGCTCTTCGTCTACATCTTCGGCGGCGTGATGAGCGCGGGCATCGGCGGCGCCGACCGCTCCGACTACATCGCCTACATCGTCCCGGGCATCCTGATGATGACCGTCGGCGGCACCGTGATCGGGACCGCGGTGTCCGTCGCCACCGACATGAACGAGGGCGTCATCGCCCGCTTCCGCACGATGGCGATCCACCGCGGGTCGGTGCTCGTCGGGCACGTCGTCGGCAGCGTGCTGCAGTGCGTGGCCAGCGTGGCGCTGGTCGGCGCCGTCGCGGTGGCCATCGGGTTCCGCTCCACCGACGCCACGGCCCTGGAGTGGCTGGCCGCGTTCGGGCTGCTCACGATGTTCGCCCTGGCGCTCACCTGGATCGCGGTCGGCATGGGCCTGGCCAGCCCGAACGCCGAGGCGGCCGCCAACAGCGCCCAGCCGCTGATCCTCCTGCCGCTGATCTCCAGCGCCTTCATCCCGGCCGACTCGATGCCGGGCTGGTTCCGGCCGATCGCCGAGTACCAGCCCTTCACACCCGCCATCGAGACCCTGCGCGGGCTGCTGCTCGGCACCGGGATCGGTCACAACGGGTGGCTCGCGGTCGCCTGGTGCGTCGGCCTGACCGTGCTCGGCTACCTCTGGTCCACGGCGCAGTTCAGCCGCGACCCGAAGTGACCGCAGGGGCCCGCGACCCGAAGTGACCGCAGGGCCCGAAGTGACCGCAGGGCCCGCAGGGCCCGCTATGGCTCCGCCCGAGGGCGGCGTACCCCGACACCGAGTCGGCGTGCGCCGCCCCGTCCGCGTTCCGGGCCGTTCCGTCGGTCCGGCCGTGCGCAGCCGCTCCGCCGGGTGTCGGGGCGCCCCGGTCAGCCTGACCGGCCGTCGTCCTCCCGGCCGGTCAGGGTGGTGAGTTCCGCCGCGAAGAGGTGGGCCGGATCGAAGCCCATGCCGGTGAAGTGGCCCGCGAGTTCCAGCGACAGGACGCCGTGCAGCCGGGTCCAGAAGGCCAGGGCCCGGCGCAGGGCGGCGGCCGGGGCGGGGTGGCCGTCCGCCCACTCCCGGCCCAGGCCTTCGAGCCGTGCGGCGAACGGGGCCGACGGGCCGTCGGACGGGCGGTCGGACGGGTCGGACGGGTCGTCGGCCGGGTCGGCGTACGGCGCATCGGCGAGCACGTCGAGCAGGCTCGTCATGATCTCCGCCGCGAGCGCGGTGACGTCGTCGGGCGCGTGATAGCCCGGGACCGGGGTGCCGTAGACGAGGAAGTACCGCTGGGGGTCGTCCAGGGCCCACGCGCGCAGCGTGTGCGCCAGTCCGGCGAGTCCGGTCCCCGTGGCCGCGCTCGCGCGGAAGGCGTCGGCGAGGCTGCGGTACGCGTCCCTGATCAGCTCGGTGATCAGCTCGTCCCGTCCCGCGAAGTACCGGTACAGCGCGGGCCCGCTCAGCCCCATCTGCTTGGCGATCGCGTTGAGGGAGAGCGCGGACGCGCCCGCCGTGGCGATCTGCTCCCATGCCCGCTGCTTGACCTCCGCGCGCACCTGGGCGCGGTAGCGCTCGCGCGGGGTGGTCGCGCCCGTCTCCGCCATGGTCTGCCGCCGCCTTTCACTCCAAGGTTAGTTAGAGGCTATCACTAAGGTTATTGACAGTGACTCCGGCATTGCGTTACAACTTCTAACGAACGCAAGCACAGCTAACATGCTGTGGTCACGGACCGCTGGAGGCCGTCATGAACACCGCCGGAGAACTCGTCGAGATCGTCCTGCCGGGCAAGGTCGAGCCCGAGGGGCTGCGGATCCGGCGCGGAGCGGTCCCCGCCCCGGGCCCCGGCCAGGTCCTGGTCCGGATGGAGGCGACCGGGGTCTCCTTCGCCGAGCAGCAGATGCGGCGCGGCCGGTACTACGACCAGCCGCCGTTCCCCTTCGTGCCCGGCTACGACCTGGTCGGCACGGTGCAGGCGACGGGCGAGGGCGTCGCCGCCGACCTGGCCGGCGCCAGGGTGGCGGCCCTGGTCAAGGTCGGCGCCTGGGCCAGCCATGTGCTCGTCGACGCGGCCGACGCCGTGCCGGTGCCCGACGGGATCGACCCGGCCGAGGCGGAGACGCTGGTGGTCAACGGCATCACCGCCTGGCAGATGCTGCACCGCAGGGCGCGGGTCCGCGCGGGGCAGACCATCCTGGTGCACGGCGCCAACGGCGGCGTCGGGTCGATCCTCGTCCAGCTCGCCCGGGCGGCCGGCGCGCGGGTGATCGGCACGGCGTCGGCCCGCCACCACGACGCCCTGCGGGAACAGGGCGTCACCCCCGTCGACTACCGCACCGGGGACGTCGCCGCGCGCGTCCGCGCACTCGCCCCGGGAGGCGTGGACGCCGTGTTCGACCACGTCGGCGGCCGGGGCATCGTCGACTCCTGGAAGCTGCTCGCACCCGGCGGCACGCTCGTCTCGTACGGCACCGCCTCCACACGGGACGACGAGGGCTCCCAGCAGTTGCCCGTGCTCAAGCTGGTCGCCCGGCTGTGGCTGTGGAACGCGCTGCCCAACCGCCGCCGTGCCTGCTTCTTCAACGTCTGGGCGGGCCGTGCCCTGTCGAAGAACCGTTTCCGGTCCCGGCTGCGCGCGGACCTCGCCGAGCTCTTCGCGGCCCTGGAGCGGGGCGACGTCACCCCGAGGATCGCGGCCCGCTACCCGCTCGCCGACGTCGCCGAGGCCCTGCGCCTGGCCGAGTCCGGCACGGTCGCGGGCAAGGTCCTCCTCAACCCGTAGCCCCGCCTCCACCCGCGCACCCGGCCGCCCGCGTCAGCGAGCGGGCCAGGTCAGCGCCTGAGCGAGCACTCCGGCCTCCCCCGGCGACCGGGCCGTCCACCCCCGGCGCCCCTCACGACGACGAGAAGAGGGACCACCATGTCCAGCACCGAGCGCACCACCGGCACCGAACGCACCACCGGCACCGAGCGCACCACCCGCACTGCGGGCACCACGCGCACCACGCGCTTCAGGCGCACCGGACGCAAGGCCGCGCTGGTGAGCGCGCTGGCCGCCGCCGGTGTCCTCATGGCCGCCGTCCCTCCGGCTCAGGCTGCCCCCGCGCCCGCCTCCGCTCCCGCTCCCGCTCAGGCTCCCGCCGGTCGAGGCGGCAGCGCGTGCCGTGGGCACGGAGTGGATCCCGCTGCCCGTATCCGGTACGGGTCCGACGTCGTGATCCACGCCTCGCTCGCGAGGATCTGGACACTGCAGACCGACGTCGAGCGCTGGCCGGTCTGGCAGCCGCCGGTCACCGGCGCCGAACGCCTCGACGCGGGCCCCCTCCGCAAGGGCTCCCGGTTCCGCTGGACCACCCCGGCGCCCGCCACCCCCACCACTGCGGCCACCACGCTGGAGATCACCTCCACCGTCCGGCAACTCCAGCGCGGCGGCTGCGTCCTGTGGAGCGGGCCCGCGGTCGGCGAGGGCCTGCGCATCGACGAGGGCGTCCACCTGTGGACGTTCACCGAGGTCGACGGCGGTGTACGCGTCCACACCGAGGAGACGTGGACCGGCGCGCAGGTCGAGGCCGACGTCCCCACGGCGACGGCGGCCCTCGCCGCGGGCCTCGAAGCCTGGCTCCGCGACCTGAAGACCACCGCCGAACACGCGTGAGGCCCGGGACGGGCGCCCCCGCGTGCCGGTCAGCTCGGGAACATTCCGGCGGTGGCGTTGACCCAGGTGCCCGTGACGGCGACGCCGGCGTCGGAGGCGAGGAACGTCGCCAGCGCGGCGATGTCCGCGATCCGCGGCGAGCGCTTCGTCATCCGCATACCGTCCAGGTGGGCTCGGATGCCCTGCACGGCGGCCTCGTCCTGGGCCGGCGCGCCCGCGGCGGTCAGCTTCTCGGGGGTGAGCGTGTCGACGACGCCGGCGGTCCAGATCCCGCAGACGCGGACCCCGGCGGGTCCGACCTCCTGGGCGAACTGGCGGATCAGCGCGTCCAGCGCGCCGTCGGCCGCACCGGTTCCGCCCAGCATCGGGGTGCCGTTGGCCGACCCGCTGTTCAGGGAGAGGATCACGCCCGACCCCTGCGCGGTCATCCGGCGGGCGGCGGCCCGGGCGGTGACGAACTGGCATGCGATGCCCTGCACGACCGGCCGGGTGTAGTCCTCGACCGACATCTCGGTCAGCGGCACGCCCTGCAGATCGCCGCGCGGCACGAGGTTGAAGGAGACGTCGATCCGGCCGGTCCGTTCGACGACGGACGTCGCGTGGGCCTCGACGGCCCGCTCGTCCCGTGCGTCCAGCACGTCGTACTCCGCGCCGGTCCCGGCGGCGGCCTTGCGCAGCGTCTCCTCCGTACGGCCGACGAGGAACACCCGCGCCCCGGCCTCCACGTACGCCTTCGCCACTCCCGCGCCGAGCGATCCCGCTCCGCCGTAGACGACCGCGACCTTGTTCTCCAGGCTCTTCGCCATGCCTCATCCGCTCCTCGGACCGGGGCGCCGGGTGCGCCCTTCGCCCCGTAAGACGCGACCGCCGGGAGAACTCATCGCCCGGCCGGGGCCTCAGAGCGTCATCGGCAGCCCGAACGCGGGGAACAGATGCGGTTCAAAGGTGGTGATCTCGGCGATCCGGCCCTCCCGCGTCCGCAGAACGTCGATGAGCTGGGCGCGGAAGACGCTGGTCCCGGGCCGCCGCAGGTAACCGGCCACCGCCGGCTGGCCGTTGGCCCGGACGGGCATGAGCCGCCAGTGTCCGAAGAACATCGGCGACGCGGGGTCGATGTGGGGCCGCACGAACGCGAACAGCGCGTCACGCGAGGTGAACCAGAACGGGTTCGGGGGCATGGTCAGGACCGCGTCCTCCCGGACGAGGTCGACCATGGCGTCGAAGTCGGCCCGGGCGACGGCGTCCACGTACCGCTGGACCAGCTTCAGGTCCTCCGCGCTGGGCGTCGCCGCGGCCGACCAGTCCTCGCGCCGCCCCGGCAGCGCCCCCCGCAGCGCCGAACGGCCGCGCTGCACCGCGCTGTTCGCCGAGGCCAGGGTGGAACCCAGCAGGTCCGCGGTCTCCTGGGCCGACCAGCCCGCGACGTCGCGCAGGATCACCGCCGCACGCTGGCGCGGCGGAAGCAGCTGGACGGCGGTCAGGAAGACCAGTTCGAGGGTCTCGCCGGCCACGGCCTCCTCGTCGGGGCGGCGCTGCGGCGCGGGCGTCTCGGGCAGCTGGTCGTCCGGGAACGGCTGCAGCCAGGGCAGCCGCGGGGGCGGGGGCCCGTCTCCGGAGTCCAGGCCCGGCACGGGTTCGTAGGGCGCCGGCCGGCGGTTGTGCCTGCGCAGGAAGTCGAGGCAGACATGGGTGGCGATCCGGTAGAGCCAGGCCCGGACGTTGGCCACGTCGTCCAGGGTGTCCCGCGCCCGCCAGGCCCGCAGGAACGTCTCCTGCGTGAGGTCCTCGGCCTCGTCGTAGGACCCGAGCAGCCGGTAGCAGTGCACCCGCAGCTCGCGTCGGCGCCCCTCCACGAGGGCTGTGAAGGCGTCCTCACCGGACGGCGTTTCACGGGAACCGGGAGGCGGCACGAGAGAATTCGTCACGGCGTCCGGTGTGACGTTTTCCGGATGACGTTCCGCGAGCGCCTCACCTACCGGGAGAGCGTCACCCGCATCCGCACCCGCACCCGCATCCGCCTGCCATGCCTCGCGTTCCTCGCGTCCCTGCCGCGCCTCGCGGGCGAGGCGGCGCAGCTGCGCGAACCGGGTCGACAGGGCCTCGACGTCGGCGTGGAAGGCGAGCCCCGGTTGCAGCCGCAGCCGCCCGAGCCGGTTCCCGATGTCGGAGACCAGCTCCTTGACGGGCGTCCCGTCCGGCCGCCTGCGCTCCCGGTAGGCGCGCTGACGGCACGCCTGCGAACAGTACGAGGCGACCCGCCCGGGGCCGCCGGCGCTCTCGATCGGGCCCCCGCAGGCCTGGCAACTCGCTGTCATGACCCCACGCTAGGACCTGTCCGGAGGCGCGCCGGCGGATTCGGCTGTTTCACCGCCGTCCGCCGTCCGCCGTCCGCCGTCCGCCGTCCGCCGTCCGCCGTCCGCCGTCCGCCGTCCGCCGTCCGCCGTCCGCTGTGCGCAGTCCGCCGTTCGGCGGTCTCGCCCGGCGGCTTCAGGGGCGACGGCGGCGCATCATGCGTCAGGCGGGCTGGGACCCGGGGACGTCACGCAGCCGGACCCGGTCCGTGTACGCGGGGGTGTCCCGGAAGACGGTGAGCCGGGCACGGCTGACCGCGCCCGTGCACTGGTCGTCCCCGTCGCACAGGACGAGGTACTCGACTCCCGCGCCGGCCATCAGGGAGAGGGCCACCTCGACGGTCATGTCGTCGAGGACCCGGGGCCCGGACGGCTCCCCGCCGTGGACCCTGGCCGTGAGAGCGGAATCCGCCCGGTGCTGTCGCGTGCGAACCGGCGTCAAAGATGCCTCCTGACGAAGTGGATATACCGGACGTCCCCACCGCCGCGTCGTACGCGGCGGTGGGGACGGGGTGACGAGGCGACGAGGTCTCAGGCCGCCGAGCCGGCGACGGGACGCCGTCGGCCACCGGACTGCGCCGACTCCCGGTCGGGCCGGCCCGTGCCGCGCCGGCCCCGGTAGCCCTGGGACGACGACGAGCCCGAGGAGGCCGACGAAGAGGACCCGGAGCGCCGGGGGCGCTTCGCGGCCGGCGGCGCGGTGATGACGACCGGGACGCCGGACGGCGTCTGGGCGCCGGTGATGCGGTTCAGCTCGGCCTCGCCCGAACGCACCGGGGTGACCTGGGGGGAGATGCCGGCCGTGGCCATCAGCCGGGTCATGCCGCGCCGCTGGGCGGGGGTCACCAGGGTGACGACGCTGCCGGACTCGCCGGCGCGGGCGGTGCGTCCGCCGCGGTGCAGGTAGTCCTTGTGGTCGCTGGGCGGATCCACGTTGACCACCAGGTCGAGGTTGTCGACGTGGATGCCGCGCGCGGCGACGTTGGTCGCCACCAGCACGGTGACGTGCCCGGTCTTGAACTGGGCGAGGGTGCGGGTGCGCTGCGGCTGGGACTTGCCGCCGTGCAGGGCCGCCGCGCGCACGCCGTTGTTGAGCAGGTGCGTGGTCAGCCGGTCCACCGCGTGCTTGGTGTCCAGGAACATGATCACCCGGCCGTCGCGCGCCGCGATCTCGGTGGTGGTGCGGTGCTTGTCCGCGTCGTGCACATGGAGCACGTGGTGCTCCATCGTGGTGACCGCGCCCGCCGAGGGGTCGACGGAGTGCACCACCGGGTCGCTGAGGTAGCGGCGCACCAGCAGGTCGACGTTGCGGTCCAGGGTGGCGGAGAACAGCATCCGCTGCCCCTCGGGGCGCACCTGGTCGAGGAGCGCGGTGACCTGGGGCATGAAGCCCATGTCGGCCATCTGGTCGGCCTCGTCCAGGACGGTGACGGCGACGTCGTCCAGCAGGCAGTCGCCGCGGTCGATGAGGTCCTTGAGCCGCCCCGGCGTCGCGACGACGATCTCGGAGCCGTTGCGCAGCGCGCTGGCCTGCCGGCCGATCGGCATCCCGCCGACCACGGTGGCC
The DNA here is from genome assembly GCF_003112535.1 of Streptomyces rishiriensis. GTDB lineage: Bacteria > Actinomycetota > Actinomycetes > Streptomycetales > Streptomycetaceae > Streptomyces > Streptomyces rishiriensis. The sequence continues at coordinate 261,865 of NZ_BEWA01000019.1, forward strand.
AGCCGCAGGCGCACGGAGCGGGCGTAGGGCGTCAGCGCGTCGGTGACCTGCTGGGCGAGCTCGCGGGTGGGCACGAGGACGAGCGCGAGCGGCCGCCGGGGCTCGGCGCGCCGGCCCTCGGTGCGGGCCAGTGCCGCGAGGCCGAAGGCGAGGGTCTTGCCCGAGCCGGTGCGGCCGCGGCCGAGCACGTCACGGCCGGCCAGCGAGTTCGGCAGGGTCGCCGCCTGGATCGGGAACGGCACGGTCACGCCCTGCTGACCGAGCGCGGCCAGCAGCGGGGCCGGCAGCGCGAGCTCGGCGAACGACTCGACGGCGGGCAGCGACGGGGTGACCGTCTTCGGCAGGGCGAATTCGCCCTGCGGCGCGGACGGCCGGCGGCTGGGGCCGGAGGAGCGGCGGGAGCCGCCGAAACGGCTGCCGTTCGAGCTCCCGAAACGGTCATAAGTGCGAGTGTTCTGCGCACGGTTCATGAAGAAACCTTCCTTGATACGGGCGCGTGCCAAGGAATTCCGCAGCGAGATGAACAGCGCAGAAAATCGCGGGAACGAGCCGAGAAATCGGGCGCCGGAGTACCGGCGAACGGGGGGGAAATCACCCGGGAAAAGCAGCGAGCCGGGGCCCGCACCCCAAGGTGCGGGCCCCAGCTGCAAGAACTACGCGTCAGTGCCTGTATCAGGCGGGGACGATGTTCTCGGCCGTCGGGCCCTTCTGGCCCTGCGCGATGTCGAACGACACCTTCTGGCCTTCCTGGAGCTCACGGAAGCCCTGCGCGGCGATGTTCGAGTAGTGGGCGAAGACGTCGGCGCCGCCGCCGTCCTGCTCGATGAAGCCGAAGCCCTTTTCCGCGTTGAACCACTTCACGGTGCCGGTTGCCATAACTATCTCCTTCGGGACGGTGCTCGGAGTTCGCCCTGTGCGTACTCCGGTCGCCGTGATGATCAACCCGTCGGAAAACCTCAAGGCAACCACAACTGCAACTGAGCTCGACACTAGCACGGCGTCATTCTGCTCGTGCGGAAAATAATTCCGACTCAGTTCCGGCCCGGGGAATAAGCGTCGCGCGCGAAGACTATTTCTCCTGTCGCGACCGCAGATATTCCGCCGCCGCGGATGCGGTGTCGCCGGCGGCCGCTCCCGTTGCGGAGCTGTGACCAGCCCTGATGCCCCGTCCGGGCCCATGTCGCCGACCGCGGCCAGGACGCCGGCGAGCCGTGCGGCGTCCGGCACCGAGACGAAGGACACACCACCCGTCGGAGGCGGCCCCCGCATGCGGACCCGCAGGCCAGAGGGTGGAACCTCGGACATCAGTTCGGCGTCAAGCAAGTCGAACAGGCTGGCGTACGGACGACTCGGGGTGGCACACGTGGACAGGCGGATCAAGACGGCGGCGGCGGCCTGTCTCCTTCTCGCGGCGGGACTGGCCACGGGCTGCACGCCCGCCTCCTCCTCGGCCTCCGGTTCCGGCTCCGCCGCCCCGGACCGCTCCCCGTCGCCCGCCCGCGCGCGGGGCGAGGCGGGTGCGGCGGCACGGGGAGCCGTCCGGGCGGCATACCGCAAATGGGGCCTCGAGCCGCTGGCCGCACCGCCCGCCCCTCCCGCGACCAAGCCCGCGCGGCGCAAGGCCGCCGACGGCGGGGTGCCGGTGATCAGCGAGATACCCACCACGCAGAAGATCGTCTTCCTCACGTTCGACGACGGCGCCGAGAAGGACCCGAAGTTCGTGACGATGATGCGCGAGCTGAAGATCCCCTTCACGATGTTCCTGACGGACGCCGCCGTCAGCGCCGACTACGGCTACTTCAAGCCGCTCCAGGGACTCGGCGCCGCCGTGCAGAACCACACGCTGACGCATCCGAACATGCGCACCCTGAGCGCGGCCGCCCAGAAGCGGGAGATCTGCGGCCAGCAGCAGAAGCTCAAGGAGCACTACGGCACCACGCCCCGGCTGTTCCGTCCGCCCTACGGCAACTACAACGAGGACACCCGGGCGGCCGCCGCGTCCTGCGGCCTCGAGAGCATCGTCCTGTGGCGCGAGTCCATGCAGATCAAGAACATGCAGTACCAGCGCGGCGACAAGAAGCTCCACCCGGGCGACATCGTCCTGGCCCACTTCCGCGGACCGTCCGAGCTCAAGGGCGCCACGATGACGGAGATGACGGCCAACCTGCTGCGCCACATCCAGGAGCAGGGCTACACGGTCGCCCGCCTGGAGGACTACCTCTAGAGCCGAGGGGGCGTCGGCCGGCGGTCGTGGTGTCGCGGGGCGGCGGTGTCGCAGACGTGCGGGTAGAGGGGCCGAAGCCGCTCCCAGTGAACGCTGAGATGCCGTTCGGCGTCGCGCAGCGCCCCACGGCCCACGACGGGCTCCCGTCCGGATGCCGATACGGAGCCGGAGGTGGACGCGGGTGCGGGTGCGGGTCCGGTGGGGGCGGACTCGGACGCGGCGGGCGCCGCCCCGGACCGGGCGGAAGCCGGACCGCCGAGGCGCCGGACGTGCCGGACCTGCCGGGGGCGAGGGGTCGCTCCCCAGCGCAGCAGCAGCACGCAGGCGACGACGGTCGCCGCCGCGAGGGCGAGAGGGGGGTGAGCGCTCACAGGATCCCTTCCTCGGGCGCACGGGCCGCCGGTTCGGCGTCCATACCGGTCGGACACCTCAGTACCCCCGGGAGCCCGGCTCTACCGCTCATCGGACCACCGTCACCGAAAGGTGTCACCGCGCGTCCGCCGGCCTGACCGGGCCCCGCCCCGGCTCAGGACCCCAGGCGGCGGCGGTCCTCCTCGTCCCACTTGCGGGTGTCGCGCGGCTGGACGTAGGGCTCTTCGTCGGCCGGGTGGCCGCCGGCGACGGCGCGCTGGCGCACCATCTCCGCGTCGAACTCCAGGCCCAGCAGGATCGCCAGATTCGTGATCCACAGCCACACCAGAAAGACGATCACGCCGGCCAGGGTCCCGTACGTCTTGTTGTACGACCCGAAGTTCGCCACGTACAGCGCGAACCCGGCGGAGGCGATCATCCAGATCAGCAGGGCGAGGAAGCTGCCCGGCGTGATCCACCGGAAGCCGCGGACCCTCGCGTTCGGGGTCGCCCAGTACAGCAGCGCGATCATGACGGTGACCAGCACCACCAGCACCGGCCACTTGGCGATCGACCAGGCCGTCAGCCCCGCGTCGCCGACGCCCAGCGCCGTGCCCGCCTGCCGGGCCAGGCCGCCGGTGAACACGACGATCAGCGCGCTGATCACGGCCATCACCATCAGGGCCACGGTCACGCCGACCCGCACCGGCAGCACCTTCCACACCGGACGGCCCTCGGGGACGTCGTAGACCGCGTTGGCGCTGCGGATGAACGCGGCGACATAACCGGACGCCGACCACACCGCGAGCACCAGGCCGACGACCGCCATGACCGAGCCGATCCCGCCCTTGCCCTGCATCTGCTGCACCGCGTTGCGCAGGACGTCCTGGGCCGGGCCCGGGGCCAGCTTCTGGATGTTGTCCAGGACCGTCTGCGTGGCCGACCGGCCGACGATGCCCAGCAGCGACACCAGGGCCAGCAGCGCGGGGAACAGCGCCAGGATCGAGTAGTAGGTGAGGGCCGCTGCCCGGTCGCTCAGCTCGTCTCTCTTGAACTCCTTCAGGGTGCCCTTCAGCACTGCCTTCCATGAGCGTCGGGGCAGGTCGGTCGGGCTGTCCGGAGCCCGCCGCTCGACCCGCTCGTCCGGCCCGGCGGAGACCGTGTCCGGTCCGTCCCTGTCCGCGTCGTCGTCCCGGACCTCGTTCTCCGGCTCGGCGGAGGCCGGGGCCCGCATCGTCTCGTCCTCGCGCGCGGCGGCGTCGCGCTCCTCGTGGCGCCCGTGCCACCCGCGCCGCTTCAGTGTCCGTGTCATTCCGTTCGGGTATCCGACCCAGTCTCACTCATACGCAGATTCTCGACATATAGGACTTTTCTTCCGTCGAATCGAGTCGAGTCGAGCCGCAGGCCGGGGCGGTGACCGGAGGCCGTTCGTCCGCTCGGGTCTTCATGCCGGGCCGGGCGGGTACCCGGCGACGTGCGCAACGGCCGTAAGAGCGGCGAACACAGCGAACACAGCGAGCGCGGCAAGCGCGCGGCAAGAGACCAGGAGGAGCTCATGAGCACGGTGAAGGATGCGGTGGAGGTCGAGGTGCCCGTCCACACGGCCTACAACCAGTGGACCCAGTTCGAGGAGTTCCCGAACTTCATGGAGGGCGTCGAGGAGGTGCGACAGCTCGACGAGCGGCACAACCACTGGATCACCAAGATCGGTGGAGTGCGGCGCGAGTTCGACACCGAGATCGTCGACCAGCTGCCGGACGACCGCATCACCTGGCGGGTCGTCGGCGGCGAGACCCGGCAGCGGGGATCGGTCAGGTTCGAGCGACTGGACGACACCCACACCCGCGTGGAGCTCGTGATGGACGTCGAGCCCTCCGGCATGGCCGAGAAGGGCGCGGACATGCTCGGCATGATCGACCGCCGGGTCAAGGGAGACCTGCACCGCTTCAAGGACTACGTCGAGGGCCGCGGCGGCGAGACCGGCGCCTGGCGCGGACGCATCCGCCCCGGGGACCCCGGCTCGACCCTCTGACCTGCCAGGACGCCTGCTGAGGCGAGGGCGCCACGAGGTCCGGACGAGAACGCCGGGGGCTCTGAAAGGGGCGGCGGCATGCAGACCTTCCTGCCCTGTCCCGACTTCAGGGCCTCGGCGCTCGTTCTGGACCGGCGCCGGCTCGGCAAGCAGCGGGTCGAGGCGCTGCAGGTCCTTCGCGGCCTCGTCCGGCCCGGCTACGGATGGCGCAGGCATCCGGCCGTGCGCATGTGGACGGGGTACGAGGAGGCCCTGGTGAGGTACGGGCTGGAGATCTGCCGGGCGTGGTGCGACCTGGGTCACCAGGACACCTGTGCGGCCACGCTCGTCGCGGACTTCAGGGCCGCCCAGCCCCTCGCGCCGACCGCGACCGCGACCTCGACCGTGACCTCGAGTGCGGCCTTGAGTGCGCCGGTGCGCGACCAGGCCCGGCTGGCGGCGGCCGGGGACCTTCCTCCGTGGCTCGGCGACGACGCCTTTCACCGCAGCCACCGGTCGGCGCTGGTGCGCAAGGACCCGGTCGTCTACGCGCCGCTCTTCCCCGACGTGCCGGACGATCTGCCCTACGTCTGGCCGGTCTCGGACCGGGTGAGCGGGACCCCTCCCGCCGCCGGATCCGGCCCCGCTGCCCCGTAGCCCGGCGACGCGCCCGCAGCCCGGCCCGGCGACCCGGCACTCGCGTGAGCCGCCTCCCGTCCCCGCCTCGCGGGCGCCCAGGGCGAACGGCGCGGAAACGAGCGCCGACGCCGCCCCCACGGGCCGGACAAGAGCGCGCGGAAAGTTTTGCCGGGGGCACGACAAGTGGAGTGACCGGCGGTAACTTCGGATTCGCTTCCCTAGCAACCGCTTTCACTCCCCCAGGAGACACTCCCGCATGCGCAGACACCTCGCCTGCCTGGCGGCGGCCGCCACCCTCGGCGGCCTCGCCGCCGCCGCGCCCCCCGCAGCGGCCGCAGCGACCACGACGAGCGCGGAAACCGCCACGACCACGGCAACCGCCACGAGCTCGGCGACCACCACGAGCACGTCGGTCGCAGCGGCCGCGGCCGCGGGCTCGGGCAGCTTCAACGTGCTCAGCTACAACGTGGCGGGCCTGCCCGCCATCATC
>NZ_BEWA01000020.1 GCF_003112535.1 Streptomyces rishiriensis
CCGTTGGGCCGTTCCGACGTCTCAAACCTTAGCGGATCCGGTGGGCAGTTCCTAATCGGGCTGCCGGCCCCTATTCGAATTGAATTCGGGCATGCCGAAATTCAACCCCGTCGGGAGATCGTGCTGTGGTTTGTTGTGCCGCTGCTGCGGCGGAGGTGCTACCGAAGAACCGTTACGGCTCCGTGGCAACCCGAAGAACTTTACTGATCCTGCATGGCGGTGTCAAGCACCCCCTGTCAAGATCTTTTCCTGCGGGTCGGACCCGTGGATCAGTCGAGGTCGCTGAGCCTGCCGCCGGCGTCCGGCTGGGCGTGCTCCACCCTGCGCAGGAGCCTGGTCAGGACCTCGCCGAGGCTGGTGCGCTCGTCGGCGGTGAGGTCCTGCAGGAGGTCCCCCTCGAAGACCGTCGCCATGCGCATCGCCTGCAGCCACTTCTCGCGCCCTTCGGGCGTGAGCTCCACGATCACGCGGACCCGGTTGGACTCGTCCCGCTCACGGGTCACCAGTCCCTCGGCGACCATGCGGTCGATCCGGTGGGTCATGGCGGCCGGCGTCAGACCGAGACGCTTGGCCAGGTCGCTGGGGCCGAGGCGATAGGGGGCGCCGGAGAGCACGAGGGCCTTGAGGACCTCCCACTCGGCGTTGCTGATGCCGAGGTCGGCGGTCTGGCGGCCGTACGCGACGTTCATACGGCGGTTGAGGCGGGAGAGCGCCGAGACGATCTTCTCGACCTGGGGGTCGAGGTCCTGGAACTCGCGCTGGTAGGCGGCGATCTGCTCTTCCAGTGTCGGCTCGCCGCCGAGGCCGGTGCCGATCGTGCCGGGGGTGTCGCCCATGGACGAAGTATCGCACGGGCCCCATTCGCATTGAAGTACTTCGAGGTGTACTGTTCAATCTCGAACTTTAGCTTTGAAGTCTTCGGTGCTAAGTACTGAGGCAGTGGAAGCTTCCCAAGGTGTCGTCGCCCCGAAGGCGCGTCGGCACTGTCTGAGAGAGGTGAACGTGACCAGGGCGATGGGCGCAGCGATGCGCCGGATCCACGTGGGCAACGCGCTCAGCGCGTTCGGGCTGGGCTTCACCGTCCCCTATCTGTACGTCTATGTGGCGCAGGTGCGGGGGCTGGGGGCCATGACGGCGGGGCTCGTCCTCGCCGTGTTCGCCGTGGCCGCGTTGATCGTGCTTCCGTTCGCCGGCCGGGCGATCGTGCGGCGCGGTCCCCTGCCGGTCCTGCTCACCGCCCTGGTCACCGCCGCCGTCGGCTCACTGGGTCTGGGGCTCGCCGGCAACGCCACCGCCGTCCTGACCGCCGCGGCTGCGCTCGGGGCCGGTCAGGCCGTGATGCAGCCGGCGCTGGCGACGATGATCGTGGACAGCTCGACCTCGGAGACCCGTTCGCGGGCGTTCGCGACCCAGTTCTTTCTGCAGAACCTGGGGCTCGGCGTCGGCGGGCTGATCGGCGGGCACCTCGTCGACACCACGCGCGTGTCCTCCTTCACGCTGCTGTTCGCCATCGAGGCGGCGATGTTCCTGCTGCTGGCCGTGGTGATGTCGACGGTGCGACTGCCGCACGCCCCGCGTGTGGGGGACGTCCCGCAGTCCGCGCGGGGCGGCTGGAAGCAGATGCTCGGGAACCGGGCCATGGTGCAGCTGTGCGTGCTCGGCTTCGTGCTGTTCTTCGCCTGTTACGGGCAGTTCGAGTCCGGGCTGAGCGCGTACGGCGTCGAGGCCGCCGGGATCTCGACGTCCGCCCTCGGAACCGCGCTCGCCGCCAACACGGCGATGATCGTGGTCGCGCAGTTCGCCGTGCTGAAGTTCGTCGAGCGGCAGAAGCGGTCTCGGGTGATCGCGGCTGTCGGGCTGATCTGGGCGGTGGCCTGGGTCGTGGCCGGGTACGCCGGGCTCGGACATGGCAGCCAGGCGATGGCGACGGCGGCGTTCGTGTCGACGTACGCGCTGTTCGGGCTGGGTGAGGCGATGCTGTCGCCGACGGTCGCGCCGCTGGTGGCGGATCTCGCGCCGGCCGGGCTGGCGGGCCAGTACAACTCGGCGTTCGCCCTGGTGAAGCAGCTGGCGCTGGCGGTCGGGCCGGCGGTGGGCGGGCCGATGGGGGCCTCCCTGCCCGCCCCGTACATCGTCACGTTCCTGCTGTTCTCGCTCGGGATCACCTACCTGGCGCTGCGACTGGGGCGGCGGCTGACCGCCGTCCAGGATCAGCCGTGGCTGGTGCGCAACCGGGTCGTGGCCCGTGGTGGGGCCGCTGTGGAGCCCGTGGGGGCGGAGGCCTGAGCCTGCCCGGCCGTGCGCCGGGCTCCCTGTGGAGAGGCGGCCGTCGTTCTTCGGGACGACGGCCGCCTTTCTGTCTTCGTCTGTTGTCCGACTTCGCCTCTTGTCCGACTTCGCCTCTTGTCCGGCTTCGCCTCTTGACGCGGGGCGGCGCGGTCAGCGGGTCGCGGTCACCAGGGTCGCCGTGAACGGGAACGTCGTCGTCGCTGCGGGCAGGTGGGCGCGGATCGTCTCGGCGGCGCGGGTGAGGGCCTCGTCGCCTCCGGAGTCGATGAGCGACCGGCCCCAGGGGATCGCGGAGAGGTGGCCGGCGACGTAGTCCTCCAGAGGGGGGAGGTCGACGGCGAATGTGAGGTCGCGGCGGGTCGTGGAGTGGAAGCCGGCGCGGTCGAGGGCGGCGGTGAGGCGGTCCGCGGCGTCGAAGGCGGCCCGGAAGGTGGCCGCCGCGTCCGGGCCGTCGAACTGTTCGAGGGCGCGGAGCTGGGCCAGGAAGTACGGGGAGTCGTCCAGGCGGGCCCAGACCGTGGCGGCGAAGCGGCCGCCGGGGCGGGTGACACGGGCCGTCTCCGCCAGGGCCGCGTCGAGGTCGGGGAAGAACTGGACGCCCTGCTGGCAGAGGACGGCGTCGAAGGCGGCGTCGGGGTAGGGGAGGTCGTCGGCGGGGGCGGGGGTGAACTCGATGTCCGGGTAGAGGCGTGGGTGGCATGCCACGGCGATCTTGAGCATGCCCTCGTTGAGGTCCGTGCCGGCGACCCGGCCGGCGGGGCCGGTCTGTGCGGCGGCGGCACGTGCCGCGAAGCCCGTGCCGCAGGCGAGGTCGAGGACGGTGGCGCCGGGGTAGAGGTCCACGGCGTCCACGAGTGCGGTGACGAAGGGCGCCATGAGGGGCGCGACGTAGTGTTCGTAGCGCTCGGGAGCGCTTCCCTTGAGGTCAAAGCCCGTTGCGTCTGCCATGGGGAGCTACTAGCACCGGGGGACGTGTTCGCCTAGATGCCGCGCGCGGGGGAACGGGCGTTCGGGCCGTGTTCGGGCCTTTCCCCGGCCTGCTCTCAGTCGGACGGTTTCGGCAGGACGAACTCGCACCACACGGCCTTTCCACCGCCCGGGGTGCGTCTGCTGCCCCAGTTCGAGGCGATGGTGGCGACGATGGCGATGCCCCGGCCGGACTCGTCGCCCGGTTCCGCTCGGCGGCGGCGCGGGAGGTGGTCGTCGCCGTCGGTGACCTCGATGATCAGGCGGCGGTCGGTGCGGCGCAGCCGCAGCCGCATGGGCGGGATGCCGTGCTGGAGCGAGTTGGCGACGAGTTCGCTGGCGGCGAGGACGCCGAGGTCGTGCAGGTCGGCCGGGAAGCGCCAGCTGGTCAGGACGCCGGAGGCGAAGGCACGCGCGCGGGGTGCGGCTTCCACCCCGCCGAGGAGCTCCAGGGCCGCGTTGCGGAACAGCTCGCCGTCGGGGCCGGTGCGGGCCGGGTGCTGCAGGACGAGGACGGCGACGTCGTCGTCGTGGTCGGCGGTGACGCCGGCCGAGCGGACCAGTCGGTCGCAGACGACCTGGGGGCTGCCGGTGGCACCGGCCAGGGCGCGCTCCAGGGCGGCGATGCCTTCGTCGAGGTCCTCGTTGCGGCGCTCCACGAGGCCGTCGGTGTAGAGGACGGCCGTCGAGCCGGGGCCGAGGGGGATCGAGCCGGAGGCGTGCATCCAGCCGCCGGTGCCGAGCGGAGGGCCGGTGGGCTCGTCGGCGCGCAGGACGGTGCCGTTGTCGTCGCGGACGAGGATGGGCAGATGGCCCGCCGAGGCGTACACCAGGCTGCCCTCGTTGGGGTCGTGGATGGCGTACACGCAGGTGGCGATCTGGTTGGCGTCGATCTCCGTGGCGAGGCCGTCGAGGAGCTGGAGGACCTCGTGCGGGGGCAGGTCGAGGCGGGCGTACGCCCTGACGGCCGTGCGGAGCTGGCCCATGACGGCGGCCGCGCGGACGCCCCGGCCCATGACGTCGCCGATGACGAGGGCGGTACGGCCGCCGCCCAGCGTGATGACGTCGTACCAGTCGCCGCCGACCGCGGCCTCGGTGCCGCCGGGCTGGTAGGTGGCGGCGATGCGCAGGTCGTCGGGCTCTTCGAGCTCCTGGGGCAGCAGCGAGCGCTGGAGGGTGACGGCGGTCTCGCGCTGGCGTCGTTCGCTGGTTCTGAGGCGTTCGGCGGCCTCTGCGTGGTCGGTGACGTCGGTGGCGAAGACCAGGACGGCGCCCTTGCCGTTGTCCTCGGCGGCCGGGGTGCAGGTGAACGTGTAGTGGCGGCCGTCAGGGGCCTTGCGGGACTTCAGGGTGCGGGGCTTGCCGCTGCGCAGGGCCTGGTCGAGGAGGGGCAGCAGGCCGAGGTCGCGCAGTTCGGGGAGTGCGTCGGCGGCGGGTTCGCCGCAGGAGCGGGCGCCGAAGGCGGCCTTGTAGGCGTCGTTGACGTAGGCGAGGCGGTGGTCCGGGCCATGGACGAGCGCGACGAGGGCCGGGACGCGGTCGAGGACCTCACGGACCGGGAGTTCGTCGACGGCGGGCACCGGGGGCGGCCCGTCGGTGTGTTGTTCGGCGCGGGCCGCTGGCACGGAGCCCTCGCTCCGTCGGTCCGTGGTGGTGACCGGGTGCTCGGCTCGCGCGGCGGCGCGGCGCTGCGTTCCGGGGAGCCGGGCGCTCCAGCGCGTGAAGTTCACGAATCCTTGCCTCGCGTAGTCGTCGTCGGCCGGCTCCGGGCCCGGCCTGGGCTCCGGGGGCCGTGCGGCGGTGGCCGCACATTGTTACAGCACCCGGGGTGTGGGGCACGTGGGAACAGCTCGTGGGTCTGGCGGGGGCGGGTGATGGTCCGCCCCGGCTCGGAAGGGGGGCTCGAAAGGGGCTCGGGAAGGGCGATGAGCAGGGGGCAGTCTGGCAGTGCGGCCGCCGTCCGGGCCGACATTCGTCAGACGTGGGGGTGGTCGGCGGAGTTCCTGGATCGGGTCAGGACGACCCCTTCGGGTCGCCGGAAGGCTCGTCAGAAGGCTTTCCACCGGCAGCGAGTTCGAACTCCGCGCGGGGATGTTCGAGTGACCCCAGGGAGACGATCTCCCGTTTGAAGAGTCCGGAGAGGGTCCATTCGGCGAGCACCCGCGCCTTGCGGTTGAAGGTGGGCACGCGGCTGAGGTGGTACGCGCGGTGCATGAACCAGGCGGGATAGCCCTTGAGCTTGCGCCCGTAGACGTGGGCGACGCCCTTGTGCAGGCCGAGTGAGGCGACCGAGCCGACGTATCTGTGGGAGTACGTCTGCAGGGGTTCGCCGCGCAGGGAGCGGGCGACGTTGTCGGCGAGCACCTTGGCCTGGCGGACGGCGTGCTGGGCGTTGGGGGCGGTCTGGCTGCCGGGGACGTCGGCCGTGACGTCGGGGACGGCCGCGGCGTCTCCGGCCGCCCACGCGTGCGTGGCGCCGTCGAGGGTCAGCTCAGGGGTGCATTTCAGCCGGCCTCGTTCGGTGAGCGGCAGGTCGGTGGCGGCGAGGAGCGGGTGGGGCTTGACGCCGGCGGTCCACACGACCGTGCGGGTCGGGAAGCGGGCGCCGTCGCTGAGGACGGCGACACGGTCGGCGCAGGACTCCAGGCGGGTGTTCAGGCGTACGTCGATGTTGCGGCGGCGCAGCTCGCTGACGGTGTAGCGGCCCAGGTCGGCGCCGACCTCGGGCAGGATCCGGTCGGAAGCCTCGACGAGGATCCATTTCAGGTCGTCGGGCTGGATGTTGTGGTAGTAGCGGGTGGTGTAGCGGGCCATGTCCTCCAGCTCGCCGAGCGCCTCCACGCCCGCGTAGCCGCCGCCGACGAAGACGAAGGTGAGGGCGGCGTCGCGGATGGCGGGGTCGCGGGTGGAGGAGGCGATGTCCATCTGCTCGATGACGTGGTTGCGCAGCCCGATGGCCTCCTCGACGGTCTTGAAGCCGATGGCGAAGTCGGCGAGGCCGGGGATGGGCAGCGTGCGGGAGATCGAGCCGGGCGCGAGGACGAGTTCGTCGTACGTCAGCTGCCGGGGGCCGGTGCCCTCTTCCTCCGTGGCGAGGGTGGTGAGGGTGGCGGTGCGTTTGGCGTGGTCGACGGCGGTGACCTCGCCGACCAGGACCCGGCAGTGGGGCAGGACGCGGCGCAGGGGCACGACGACGTGCCGGGGGGAGATGGAGCCCGCGGCCGCCTCGGGAAGGAAGGGCTGATAGGTCATGTACGGGTCAGGTGTGACGACCGTGATCTCGGCCTCGCCCCGGCCGAGTTCCTGTTTGAGCTTCCGCTGGAGCCGCAGGGCCGTGTACATCCCGACGTAGCCGCCGCCGACAACGAGAATGCGCGCACGTTCCTTCACCATCCCATGACGCACCGGACATCGGAGTTTGTCCACAGCCCCGACAATTTGTGTGACCGCGAGTCGCGTGGGCCCGGGGTTGGCCGAAACACCGGAGTGAGCAGCAGATGTGCAGGTCAGAGGGCGTGCGCCGGGGTGCGGGAAGGGGCGCAATCGGGACGTATACGACCCGTACTCCGATCGGGGGGCGCTCCGTGCGGAACCTGCCCCTTCTGAATTGACTCCCACTCAACTATGTTCGTGTGTCGACGGGGTGTCAGGGGGAAGCGCTCCGCGGGTCTGCGACGGGCGGGTCCACGGAGACCGTCCCCTGTGCTGCACACCCCGGCTTTCGATTGCGGGGAGCGTCTCCGGGGGGAGACGTCATTACCGGGGGATCAATCATGACCATTCAGAACTCGCATTGGTCGACGGCGTCGGCTCTCGCACCAAGTGGCGCGATCGGCGCCGCGGTGGGCGGCGGACGAGGAGACAGCGCGCGGACGGCACCGCTGCGCGTGGACGCACAGCGCAATCTGGAACACGTACTGCGAGCGGCGCGCGAGGTCTTCGGCGAGCTGGGCTACGGCGCGCCGATGGAGGATGTGGCGCGGCGCGCGCGGGTCGGCGTCGGCACCGTGTACCGGCGTTTCCCGAGCAAGGACGTCCTGGTGCGTCGGATAGCCGAGGAGGAGACTTCCCGGCTGACCGACCAGGCGCGGGCCGCGCTGGGCCAGGAGGACGAGCCGTGGTCGGCGCTGTCGCGCTTCCTGCGCACGTCCGTGGCGTCCGGAGCCGGGCGGCTGCTGCCGCCGCAGGTGCTGCGCGTCGGGGTCGCGGAGGACGACGCCGAGGCGACGCCTGCCGACGCGGCGCGGGTGCCGCAGCAGCGGACCCAGCCGGGCGGCGGCGAACTGCGGCTCGTCCCCGAAGGCGGCTCCACGGCCGCGGTCGACGACACGGGCGCCGCGGCGTTGCTCGACGTCGTGGGCCGGCTCGTGGAGCGGGCGCGGGAGGCGGGCGAGCTGCGCGCCGACGTGTCGGTGTCGGACGTGCTGCTGGTCATCGCGACGGCGGCGCCGTCGCTGCCCGACCCGGCCCAGCAGGCGGCGGCCTCGGCGCGACTGCTGGACATCCTGCTGGAGGGCCTGCGCTCGCGGTCGTCCTGACCCGGTCCGGTCCGGTCCGGTCCGGTTCGCCGGAGCGGGTCCCTCGGGAGGCGTCCTGCAAGGGCGGACCTTCTGGGGGTGGGTCTCGTAAGGGTGAGGAGGGGGCGGGGGCCACGCGGCCCCCGCCCCCTCTCCGCCGCTCGGGCATACCGGGCACCGCACGGCCGGGGACCTCAACGCACGCCGACAGGGCGGGAGTTGTACCTCGCCCTGTCGGTGGAAAGGTAGTACTGGATTGCGGCAGGTCCCCACGGACGGGTGGGCGGCCCGCCGCACGGGGTTCTGACCACAAGCCGATATGGCACTCTGACCCGGTGGTCGGGACCGCGGGTCGGGGCGGGGGCTTTCCGCGATGAGCGTTGACGGTCGGGACGAGCAGGTGCCGAGCCAGGGCGGCCGCGCACGCGGTCCGGCCCGCGAACCGGTCGCCCCTGCGCCGGACGAGCCGTCGGAGACGGTTCCGGCGCAGCGCGAAGGACGTGCCGACGGCATCCTGCCGCCGCCCCGCGCCCTGCCGGCCGCCGACACCGATCTGATCGGCCGGATGCGCTCGGGCGACGACACGGCGTACGAGGAGCTGTACCGGCGCCACGCCGACGCCGTACGCCGCTACGCCCGCACCTGCTGCCGGGACGCGCACACGGCCGACGATCTCACCGCCGAGGTCTTCGCCCGCATGCTGCAGGCGGTGCGCGGCGGCTCAGGGCCCGAGTACGCCGTCCGCGCCTATCTCCTCACCTGCGTGCGGCGCGTGGCCGCGGACTGGACCCGGTCGGCGAAGCGGGAACAGCTCGTCGACGACTTCGCGGTGTTCGCCGCGCAGTCCGCCCGCTCCTCGGACGTCGCCGACGACACCGCGTCCGCCGGCTCCTTCGGATCCTTCGGAGCGGGGCTGGAGCTGGGCGCCGACGTACGCGCGATGCACGAGGCCGAGCAGTCGATGGCCATGCAGGCCTTCCTCTCGCTGCCCGAGCGCTGGCAGGCGGTCCTGTGGCACACCGAGGTCGAGGACGAGTCGCCGAGCGAGGTCGCCATGCTCTTCGGCCTCGACGCCAACGGCACGCGCGTACTGGCCAGCCGGGCCCGCGAGGGTCTCAAGCAGGCCTACCTCCAGGCGCACGTCAGCGCCACCCTCACCAGCGACGAGGAGTGCGCCCACTACGCCGACCAGCTCGGCACCTACGCCCGCCGCCGCCTGCGCACCCGTGCCGAACGAGGGCTGCGCAAGCACCTGGAGGAGTGCGCCAAGTGCCGGCTGGCCGCCCTGCAGATCGAGGAGGTGGCCGGCAGCATTCCCGCCGTCGTACCGGTCGCGGTCATCGGCTGGTTCGGCGCCGCCGGGTACGCCAAGGCGCTCGCGCTCGTCGCCGGCGGCACGGGAGCGGGGGCGGCGGGCGTCGCGGGCGCGGCCGTCGCGGCGAGCGGTTCCTCTGGCGGGGGCGGCGCCGGGAGCGGTGCGGCGGCCGCGGAGGGACTGGGAGCGCCCGTGAAGGCCGGCATCGCGGCCGGGGTGGTCGCGGTGGCGGCGGCCGCGGTCGCCCTCGCGCTCGTCGGCCACGGCCACCCCGCCGGGCCGCCCGAGGCGAGACCCCCGGCCTCCGCGCCCGCTCCGGTCGCGCGGCCCGAGGAGCCGACGCCCACGCCCACGCCCCCGTCCGCACGCGCCGGGGAACCCGAGCCCCGGCCCGCGGTGATCGTCCCCGTGGCGGCGCCGACGACGCCGACGGCGGCTCCCCGGGCGACCCCCTCGTCCGTGCCGTCCCCGACGCCCACCCCGGCCCCCGTCCCCCCGCCGACGGCGGCGCCTGCGCCGGCGCCCGTCCCGACGCCCGCGCCCACTCCGCGGCCCGCGCCCACTCCTCCGCCCGCGCCGACCGTCTACCGGCTGAACGAGCTGGCCTTCGACGTCACCGGCGACGCAAGCGGGCCCGAGATCCTGCTCCGCGACAGCAGCTGGGTGTGGCAGCGGTCCGCGCTGTCCATCGCGGACCGGCGCTACGAAGGCGGGGTGACCGTGCGCGGCGGCTCCTCCGTCACCGTCGACCTCAACCGGCGGTGCACGTCCTACGACGCGCTCTTCGGCGTGGACGACCTGACGATGAAGCTCGGCAAGGTCTCCTTCGCCGTCTACGCCGACGGGAACCGGCTCTGGTCGTCCGGGGTGGTCGCGGGCGGCGACCCGGCCGTGCCCGTCCATGTGAACCTCGCAGGGCCGGCCCGGGTGCGACTGGTGGTCGAACCGCACGGCCCGTTCGGCCCGGTGACGCTCGCCGACTGGGCGGAGTCCGGGTTCACCTGCTCGTAGCCGCCCGGGGGCCGGGCGGGGCCGGGTGGACGCGCACCGCCTCCGTGAGCTCGCGCAGAGCGTCCGTCACCGTCGGGTGCGAGACCCGGGTGCGCTCGGCCGCGTAGCGCTGCGCGCCCAGGGACTCGCGGGCGGCGGCCTCGGCCCGCTCGGCGCAGGCGCGCTGCTGAGCGGGCCGCGGGTACGGGCCGCGCAGCCCGTCGGCTGCGGCGAGGAGGCGTGCCGTGCGTGTGAAGTCCCCGATCTCGGCGAGGAGGAGCGCCGCGCCGTCGACGATCGGCGAGGTGACCGCCTCGGCGCACTGGTGAGCCACCGCCTGTCTCAGCGTGTCGGCGAGCATCGACAGACCGCGCTCGGGCCGGGACTCGGCAGCCGTGAGGGTGGCGTCCAGGACTCCCACCAACGCCGCTACCTGCGGTGGCGGGGTGCCCAGCCCGATCGCCACCCGGGTCTCGTCGCACAGCACCCGCGCACGGGCGAGCTCGCCCCGGTCCAGGGCGATGTGGCCGCGCAGCAGCAGGGCGAACGCGCGCACGTCCGCCACGCCGTACCGGTCGGCGGCGTCGTTCGCCTCGTCCAGCGCGGCCGTGGCCCCTTCGAGGTCGCCCGACCGGTAGGCGATCTCCGCGAGCCGCACGACGAGGAACGGCGATTCGGCGTACGCCCCGACCTCGTAGGCGAGCCGCAGCGCCTCGCGGTACTCCCGCTCCGCGTCCGCGAAGCGGCCGCGCGCCAGATCCGCCTCGCCCGCCACCCCGCACACCTGGGCCCGCATCCAGCGGTCGCCCACGCGCCGGCTGAGCACCCGCAGCTCCTCCAGGTCGTCGTCCAGGCCGTGCAGCCCGCCGGGCGAGTCGACGACCATGTGCATGCGGAACATCAGGGTGCAGCCCAGCTCCCAGTCGCCGCCGTGCTCGCGGCAGTTGGCGACGGCCCCGTCCAGCATCCTGCGGACGTCCACCGTGTCGCGCGCGGGAAACGCCGTCAGCGGCCAGATGAGACCGGGCATGCGGGCCGCCCGCGGACCGCCGGGCTCGTACACGGCCCGCAGCCGGGCGAGGTACTCCCGGCGGCGCACGTTCGCCGTCCGGTCCGCCGGCTCGGTCTCGGACTCGGACAGCAGGAACATGTGCTGCATCCGCAGGTCCATCCGCTGGGAGCGCCCGGTGTGTCCGTCGTCCTCGGCGGCCGCGTCGAGGAAGGCGTCCACGGGGTCGGTGACGGCCATGCGGGCGGCGAGATCGGCGGGGACGCTCTCCTCCCCGGAGAGACTCAGGGCGTCCAGGACCGCACCCAGGCGCAGGGCTCGGTCGGTCCACTCGGCACCCTCACGACGGTGGTTGCGCAGCCACCAGAACCAGCCCGCGCCGAGACAGACGGCGGCCGCCTCCTCCTCGTCGGCCGCCGTGAGCGCGCGGTGGAGGCCCACGCGGATGTTGTCCAGCTCGGTCTCCAGACGGGAGATCCAGGGGAGCTGCTCGGCGGAGCGCAGCAGCGGGTCGGCCCGCTCGACGAGCGCGCGCACCCACGCGCGGTGTCGCCGCTCGGCCGTCGCACGGCACTGCGGGAGCTCGGCGGCGCGTTCGACGGCGTACTCGTGGATCGTCTCCAGCATGCGATAGCGCATGCCGGCGCTGCCGGACCCCTCACTCGGGGCCGCCACGATCAGGGACTTGTCGACGAGCGCTCCCACGCCGTCGGCGACCGGGCCGGTGCACACGGCCTCGGCGGCCTCCAGGTCCCAGCCGCCCGCGAACACGGACAGCTCGCGCAGCAGCATGCGTTCCGGCTCGTCGAGCAGATCCCACGACCAGTCGACCACGGCTCGCAGGGTCTGCTGACGGGGCAGGACCGTGCGGCTGCCGGAGGTGAGGAGGCGGAAGCGGTCGTCGAGGCGGTCGGCGATCTGGCGCGGGGTGAGCAGCCGGAGCCGGGCGGCGGCCAGCTCGATGGCCAGCGGCAGCCCGTCCAGCCGGCGGCAGATCTCCGCGACCGCCTCCTCGTCCCGCAGCACGGCGGCCGCGTCGGGGCGGACGGCGGCCGCGCGCTCGGTGAAGAGACGGTGCGCCTGGTCGGGGAGGAGGGGCTCGACCGGACGGACCGACTCGCCGGGGACGCCCAGGGGTTCACGGCTGGTGGCGAGGATCGTGAGCCCGGGGCAGTGGGTGAGGAGGGTCTCGGCGAGGGCGGCGGCCGCGCCGATGACATGTTCGCAGTTGTCAAGGATCAGGAGCTGGCTGCGCGGTGCGCAGTGCTCGACGAGCAGGGCGACGGGGTCGTCCTGCGGGGTCGACATCTCGGTGGTCAGCAGCACGGTCTCGCGCAGACCGAGGGCACTGACCACCGCGTCCGGCACCGCCTCCGGCCGTTCGAGCTGCGCCAGCTCGACCAGCCACGCCTGCGGAAGCCCGGCGGCGGCCTCCTCGGACAGACGGGTCTTCCCAGAGCCTCCCGGTCCGGTGAGCGTGACCAGTCGGGCCCTGTGCAATTCGGAACGGATGGAGTCGAGTTCGGGTTCCCGGCCCACGAAGGAGTTAAGACGCGGACGGATGTTGCCGGTGCGTTCGGGGTTCCGGGGCGGCGAGAGAGATGCGTTCGGGCGGGTCGTCTCCGGGCGGTCGGGTCGGGAGGGGGCCTCTTCAGGGCGGGTCGGCGTCGGGCTCGTCGACTCCGGGGCCATCGACTTCGGGCCCATCAGTTCCGGGCGGGTCGGTTCCGGGCGGGTCAGGAGCTCGGCGTGCAGGGCTCGCAGCTGCGGCCCGGGGTCGGCGCCGAGACCGTCGGCGAGGGTGCGACGGGCGGACTCGTACACGGCCAGGGCGTCGGCGGCGCGGCCGGTGTCGCGCAGGGCGCGGATGAGGAGGACGTGCAGCGTCTCGTCGTACGGGTGCGCGGCGGTCAGTTCCGTCAGGCGCGGGACGGCTTCGCGGGCCCGCCCGAGGAGCAGGTCGGCCTCGGCACGGGCCCGGACGGCCTCCAGGCGCAGTGCCTCGGCGCGGACGGCCGCGGTGCGGTCGGGCAGGTCGGCGAGGGCGGGCCCGCGCCACAGGCCGAGGGCGTCGTCCAAGGTGCGCCCCGCGGTGGGGGCGTCGCCGCGCCGCAACGCCTCGACGCCCCGGCGTATCAGCCGTTCGAAGACGAACAGGTCGACGTCGTCCTCGGTCGCGGCGAGCCGGTACCCGCCCGGCGCGGAGACGACGACGTCCTTGCCGACGGCGCGGCGCAGTCGGCCGACCAGGGCCTGGAGGGCGGCGAGGGCGTCCTGGGGCGGGTCGTCGGCCCAGACCTCGTCGATGAGGGTCTCCGGAGCGGTGACGCGTCCCGGGCGCAGGGCCAGGGCCGTGAGCAGGGTCCGCAGGCGGGCGCCGGGGAGGGATACGGCGCTGCCCTGGTCGTCCTCTGTCTGGGTGACGCCCAGGATTCTGTACCGCACCGGCTCATTGTCGCCCGGCGGCGGGCCACGGGGCACGGAAATTCGGGCGACGCGTCGGCGGCCTCGGCCGCGCGGACCGCCGTCGCGCCCGTCCTCACCGCGTCGGCGTCCGGGAACGACGGGCGGGGCAGGGACCGACTCCCGGCCGACCGCCCCCAGCGGTGAGCTGCCGAGAGCGTGAGAACCGCGGCCCCGCCAGGGCCGGACACTCGCCCTCCCCGGGCAGGACGGCCCGTCATCGTCGCCACCGCCACCGCCACCTTCTCCACCGCCGCCGCCAGGCCGTCACCCCCCGGACGAGACCGCCCGGCGTTGGGGGGCGATGCCTGCCGGTACCGCGCGGGCGCGGGCCGGGGTGCCGGTCCAGCAGGTGCCCCTGCGGGACAGGAGGCGCCGGAGCCAGAGTTCCAGGGAGATCAGGTCGGCGAGTCCGTCCAGGGGGAGGGGTTCGCCCGCCGCGGCGGCCCGCAGGGCCTTGCGGACCACTCTGGCCTCGACCAGGCCGGCCTCCGCCAGGAGCGGGGCTTCGAAGAGGGTGAGAAGGGGGTCCATGGCCATGCGCAGACCGGCCCGGGCCGCCGCGGTGGCGGAGGCCTGTGTGGGGGCGCCCCAGCCGTGCGGGAGCTCCGTGACGCCGGCGCCCTTGAGCACGGTGCGCAGGATCGCGGCGCGCGCCCCGGGTTGCACGCGCAGCGTCTCGGGGAGCGCGCGGCAGGCCCGTACGACCTGGTTGTCGAGGAACGGGGCGTGCAGGCGCTGCGAGCGGATCTCGGCGGCCTGTTCCAGGACGCGCAGGTCCATGGCGTGCCGGGTGAGGGCCGACCGCGCGCGGTAGTCGCCGGGACGCTGGCCGGGGCCCACGCCGGTGCGGTGCGCCGCGCCCTGCAGGCGAACCGATACTTCAGCCAGCGCCTCCCCGGTCAGCCAGCGTGCGGCCGGGCCGACGCCGCCCCAGGAGAGCGCGGCCAGGGAGGCGCCGACCGCGCCGGCGGGGTCGTCGAAGCTGAAACTGCGGTGCAGCAGCCGGTCGGCGAGTCCCTCCAGGCCGGTGCGGTACGGCGTCCGGGCGAGCCGTCGGGCCGCACCGTACACGCGCGCGGGGACGAGCACGGAGCCGTCCGCCTTGGTGAGCGCGGCGACCGGGCGCACGAGGTGGCGGCGCTTGCGGTCCATCAACAGGTCCGCCAGGCGGGCCGGGTGGGCGTCCAGGACCTGGCGGGCGCCGTAGCCCGTGAAGTGGTCGGCGCTGCCCGAGGCGAGGCGGGCGCGGTGGCGGGCGGCCGTGACCAGGCTCTGGCCGGGTTCGTCGGTGAGCGGGCCGTCCAGGTCGGCGTACGGCAGGGCTTCCTCGCCGCCGGTCACGACGACGTGGTGCAGCCGCGGGTTGGCCGCGAGGGCGCCGGCCCGTTCCAGTTCGGCCTCGCGCCCGCCCACGGCCAGGTCGTTGAAGGTGACGGCCAGCAGCCGCTCCCCCGCGCCCGTGCCGTGGCCGAGCAGTGTGCCCGGTCTGCCGGGCAGGCCGGCCGCGAGGAGGGCCAGCGTGCCGGAGGCCGGGCCGCCGGAGAGGTCCGCGCCGATGCCCGGAACGGGCATCCCGCGCGCGGCGCGCCGCTCGGCGGGTCCCATGCCGGGGACGGGGCCGGGGTCGATGTCGGGGACGTGCCGGGGTGCGGACAGCCGCGCGCGCACCGCCTCGACGAGCGCGTCGCGTACGGCGTCGACGGCGCTGTCGGGGTCGGCCGGGGGCGCGGCCACGGCGAGGGAGGCGACCGGCTCGTACCCGGCGATCTCGCGCGCCCCGGCGCGCAGGATCAGCGCGTGCCCGGGCGGAACGCGACGCACGCCGTCGTACGGGGTGGAGTCGTGCAGGGCCGCCGGCACGTCGGGGGCGGCGAGCAGGGCCGCGAGGTGGCCGAAGTCGAGGTTGGCCTCGATGAGGTCGGCGAGCGGCAGCGCGGCCGTGGCGTAGGCCGTGCCGCCCGCCCAGGGGGTGTGGAACACCGGGCGTGCGCCCGCGAGATCGCCGCAGACGGTGATGCGCCGGCCGACCTGGACGATCGCCGTGTAACTGCCCGCCCAGGCCGTGAGGTGCCGAAGTGCGCCTCCGCGCGCGGCGAACAGCCCGACGCGCAGCTGTTCGTCGGTCGCGCCGCAGGTGCCGAGGACGGCGATCCGGGTCTGCGCGTCGGCCTTCACCACGCGCACCTCGTCGGGGCGCCAGTCGCCGACCGCCCACAGCGGATCGGGGTCTCCCCACAGAAGGTGGGAGCCGACGGGCTGCAAGGTCTCGCCCTCGTAGCCGACTTGGCCCCCGTAGGACGCGCCGTCGCCCTGGCGGCCGTCGTGGCCGACGGGCCCGCCGAGCGCGCCCGCGGCGGTGCTGCTCCACCCCACCAACCACCGCATCGACGCCTCCACAGGCTGTGGACAACCGAGTGCACCGTACGAACGGTTCACCATGCTGCCACGAAGAGCGCACCACAGAGGGAGGCGGCACCGCTTGTGATCCTGGGAGCGCGCTCGCGCCATCGCGGCGGCGCCGACCCGTGCGACCGCGCGCACCCCGGTGTCCACGACCTGAATGCGCCCCCGGTACGCTCCCCCAAGACGCCCTGCGCGCCCTCGATTTCCGTGGTGAGAGGCGTTGTCGCCCACGGAACACAGGGTCGCTTTTCGGCCAAATCCCGGGCGTACGTCCGGCGTTGGGAGCGCGTCGAGCAGGCTTCGCACACGCTCCGTACACACGCGCGTGCCTCGAAGGCCCGCGCCGGTCCGGGAGGCGGAGTCCGCCCCCCGGACCGCTCCGCCACCCGCGGGGATGAAGGCGGCGGTGTCCCCCAGCCCACTGGATCCAGTACAGCGGGCCGACCCACGCACGGCCCATGGAACCGTTCCGCCGATGGCCGGAGAAGAGCGCACGGCCGGGCGCACGGCCACACGGGCGGGAGCACACCGCGACCGTCCGTACCTGCGTCCGCATTTTCGTACGGACCACAATCCCGCCAACCGGAAGAATGCCCCTTAACGCTTGGGATGCGGCGAACTACGCTGGGTTTACGAATGCCGCATGGTTATGCCAGCGCGGCAGCCGTCTGTGTCGAGGGGTGGCGCAATGTCCAGGGAGCAACGCGGGCCGAACGAAAAACTCGGCGCCGTTCTCGCCCTCGCGGGAATCAGCAACGCAGGACTCGCACGACGCGTCAACGACCTCGGCGCTCAACGCGGGTTGACTCTTCGCTACGACAAGACCTCCGTGGCGCGCTGGGTGTCGAAGGGCATGGTGCCGCAGGGCGCCGCGCCCCACCTCATCGCTGCCGCCATCGGTCAGAAGCTCGGCCGTCCGGTGCCGCTCCACGAGATCGGCCTGGCGGACGCGGATCCCGCGCCCGAAGTGGGCCTCGCCTTCCCCAGGGACGTCGGCCAGGCCGTGCGCTCCGCCACGGACCTCTACCGCCTCGATCTCGCGGGCCGCCGGGCCGGCTCCGGAGGCATCTGGCAGTCACTGGCCGGATCGTTCGCAGTAAGCGCGTACGCCACGCCCGCCTCCAGGTGGCTGATAACCCCGGCCGACAGTTCGGTGGCGCGGGAGGTCCACCTCGTGGAGGAGTCCGGCGCACCGCTCAAAGTCGGCCACAGCGACGTGCAGAAGCTGCGGGAGGCCGCCGAGGACGCCAGGCGCTGGGACTCCAAGTACGGAGGCGGCGACTGGCGTTCGTCCATGGTCCCCGAATGTCTGCGGGTGGAGGCGGCCCCGCTGCTGCTCGGCTCGTACTCCGACGAAGTGGGACGCGCGCTGTTCGGCGCGAGCGCCGAGCTGACCCGGCTGGCGGGCTGGATGGCCTTCGACACCGGCCAGCAGGAGGCCGCCCAGCGGTACTACATCCAGGCGCTGCGGCTGGCCCGCGCGGCGGCCGACGTACCCCTCGGGGGCTATGTGCTGGCCTCCATGTCGCTGCAGGCCACCTACCGCGGCTTCGGCGACGAAGGCGTCGACCTCGCGCAGGCCGCGCTGGAGCGCAACAGAGGGCTGGCGACCGCGCGCACCATGAGCTTCTTCCGGCTCGTCGAGGCACGCGCCCACGCACGCGCCGGGGACGCGCACGCGGCCGGCGCGGCGCTGAAGGCCGCCGAGGGCTGGCTGGAGCGGTCCCGCGAGGGCGACCACGACCCGTCCTGGCTCGGCTTCTACTCCTACGACCGCTTCGCCGCCGACGCCGCCGAGTGCTACCGCGACCTGAAGGCGCCGCGCCAGGTGCGGCGGTTCACCGAGCAGGCGCTGTCCCAGCCGACGGAGGAGTTCGTGCGGTCGCACGGGCTACGGCTCGTGGTCTCGGCGGTCGCCGAGCTGGAGTCGGGCAACCTCGACGCGGCCTGCGAGCAGGGGGTGCGGGCGGTGGAGGTGGCCGGGCGCATCTCGTCCGCGCGGACCACGGAGTACGTCAAGGATCTGCTGCACCGGCTGGAGCCCTACGGCGACGAGCCGCGCGTGGTGGAGCTGCGGGAGCGGGCCCGGCCGCTGCTCATGACGCCGGCGTGAAAGTGAGCCGTGCGCAGGTGGGCGCGGGAAGACGAGGGAAGGACCCGCGCCCCTGAACCATGAGGGGCCCCGCCCCGGGTTTGAAGGCGTTGTCAGTGGCGCAGTGCACTATCGATGCCGGGAGGTGGTGTGCACGTGTCGAAGATCGCTCACGACTGTGACGTGCTCGTGGTCGGCGGGGGCATCGTCGGGCTGTCCACGGCGTACGCGATCACGCGGGCGGCGCCCGGCACGCGGGTGACGGTGCTGGAGAAGGAGCCGGGAGCGGCCCGGCACCAGACGGGGCGCAACAGCGGCGTCATCCACAGCGGGATCTACTACCGGCCGGGCTCGCTCAAGGCGCGGTACGCGGTGCGGGGCGCCGTCGAGATGACGAAGTTCTGCGCGGAGTACGGCATCCCGCACGCCGTGACCGGCAAGCTGATCGTCGCCACGGACCGGGCCGAGCTGCCCCGGCTGCACGCGCTGGCGCAGCGCGGCCGGGAGAACGGGATCCCGGTGCGGGAACTGGGCGCCGCCCAGATCACGGAGTACGAGCCCGAGGTGCGGGGGCTCGCCGCCCTCCATGTGGGCACCACCGGGATCTGCGACTACTCGGCCGTCGCACAGCAGCTGGGGGCGGCTTCGGGGGCGGAGATCCGCTACGGCGCGCAGGTCGTGCGCATCGACCGGCGCCCCGAGCGCGGGGTCGCCGTGCTCACCTCGCGCGGGGACGTCGTACGGGGCCGGGTGCTGGTGAACTGCGCCGGGCTGTACTGCGACGAGATCGCCCGGCTGACGGGGGACGAGCCGGAGGTGCGGATCGTGCCGTTCCGGGGCGAGTACTACGAGCTGGCCCGGCCCGACCTGGTGCGCGGACTGGTGTACCCGGTGCCCGATCCCGCGTTCCCGTTCCTCGGGGTGCACCTGACCAGAGGCATCGACGGCGGCGTGCACGTCGGACCCAACGCCGTGCCGGCGCTGGCCCGCGAGGGCTACGGGTGGGGCGTCGTACGGCCCGGGGAGGCCCTGGCGACGGCGGCGTGGCCCGGAGTGTGGCGGATGGGGCGACGGCACTGGCGGTACGGGCTGGGCGAGCTGCGGCGGTCGGTGTCGAAGGCGGCGTTCGTCGACGCGGTGCGCCGGCTGCTGCCGGCGGTCGAGGAGGGGGACCTGGTGCGCACGGCGGCCGGGGTGCGGGCGCAGGCGGTACTGCGGGACGGCGGCCTGGTGGACGACTTCCTCATCCGGGAGGGCCCGCGGGCCGTCCACGTGCTGAACGCCCCCTCTCCGGCGGCGACGGCCTCGCTGCCGATCGGCCGTGAGGTGGCCCGCAGAGCGCTGGACGCGCTGACGAGCGCGTGAGCCACGGCGTCGCCGGGCGCGCGCCCGGCTCCGCACGCCCGGCTCCGCGCCGTACCCACCTGCCGGGCCCCCGTAAAATCGTCCTCACTGTGTCTGATTCCGTGAACACCCCCGCAGCCCCCCAGCCCTCCCCCGGCGGCGAGCACCACCACCCGGGTGAGTCCGTCCGGCGCACCCGTGCCAAGGGGGAGCCCCGCTTCCCCGACGGGCCGAAGGCCGATCCCGCCGGTTCGCACTTCGAGCGGCGTATCCGGAGCTTCCAGCCCCGTCGCAGCCGGGTGACGGCCGGGCAGGCGGACGCGCTGCAGCGGCTGTGGGCCAAGTGGGGGCTGGACATCGACGGTCACCCCGTCGACCTCGCCGGGCTGTTCGGCGGCGAGCGCCCGGTCGTGCTGGAGATCGGCTTCGGCATGGGCGAGGCCACCGCGCAGATGGCGGCCGCCGACCCGGGGACCGACATCCTCGCAGTCGACGTGCACACGCCAGGCCAGGGCAATCTGCTCAACCTCGCGGAGCACCACGGGCTCACCAACGTCCGGGTCGCCAACGGCGACGCGATCATCCTGCTGCGCGAGATGCTGCCCGCGGACTCGCTCGACGGGCTGCGGGTCTACTTCCCCGACCCCTGGCCCAAGAAGCGCCACCACAAGCGGCGTCTCATCCAGCCGGAGTTCCTCGACCTGGCCGCGACGCGGCTGAAGCCCGGCGCGATCGTGCACTGCGCCACGGACTGGGAGCCGTACGCGGAACAGATGCTGGAGGTGCTCACCGGGCACCCCGAGTTCGAGAACACCCGGACCGACGGCGGGTTCGCGCCCCGGCCCGAGTTCCGCCCGCTGACCCGTTTCGAGGGGCAGGGTCTGGACAAGGGCCACGTGGTGAACGATCTGCTCTTCCGTCGCGTACAGCATCGCGTCCGGCCCGGGGATCGCTGACCGGTCAAAGGATCACCGACCGACCGCCCTCCGCACCACAGTCCCCTCCCTCGTTAGGGTCGATGCCGTGGCCATCAGTTTTCCGTTTCCGCCCTACCCGCCGCATCCGCCCGGCGGGGCGCCCGAGGACGGTGTGCTCAGGCACGCGCACTGGTGGCAGCGCAGATGGGTGCGGTACGGGGCGCTGATCACCCTGCTCACCCTGTCCGGGCTGGTCATCCTCGCGCTGGTGCGCGAACAGACCGGGACCGAGGGTTTCCTGGTCGGGCTGG
The DNA here is from genome assembly GCF_003112535.1 of Streptomyces rishiriensis. Lineage (GTDB taxonomy): Bacteria > Actinomycetota > Actinomycetes > Streptomycetales > Streptomycetaceae > Streptomyces > Streptomyces rishiriensis. The sequence goes on from NZ_BEWA01000020.1 coordinate 20,620, forward strand.
GTCTCGCGGTGCTGCCCGTGCCGCTGCTCGTCGCCGCCTTCCGGTGGCTCGACCGGGTCGAGCCGGGGCCCTGGCGCAACCTGGTGTTCGCCTTCGCCTGGGGCGCGTGCGCGGCGGCGCTGATAGCCATCGTCGCCAACAGCTTCGCGACCCGCTGGATAGCCACCGCCACGGCCGACCCGTCCAGCGCGGACACCCTGGGGGCGACCGTCATAGCGCCGATCGTCGAGGAGTCCGCCAAGGCCGCGGCCGTCCTGCTCGTGTTCCTCTTCCGCAGGCGGGACTTCACCGGCATCGTCGACGGCGTCGTCATAGCCGGGATCACCGCCACCGGCTTCGCGTTCACCGAGAACATCCTCTACCTCGGCACCGCCTTCGGCACCGACCAGCTCACGGGCGACACCGGCATCGCCTCGGTCACCGCCGCGACCTTCTTCGTGCGCGTCATCATGTCGCCGTTCGCGCACCCCCTGTTCACCGTGCTGACCGGCATCGGCTTCGGCGTCGCCGCGCTCTCCGGGGACCGTCAGCACCTGCGACGCGTGCTGCTTCCGCTGGGCGGCCTGCTTCTCGCCATGGGCATGCACGCCCTGTGGAACGGCTCGTCGACGTTCGGCGAGTTCGGCTTCTTCGCGGTGTACGCGGCGTTCATGCTGCCCGCGCTCGGGCTGCTGACCTGGCTGGTGGTGTGGACCCGGCAGCGGGAGCTGCGCACCGTCCGCGAGGAGCTGCCCGCCTACGCGGCCGCCGGCTGGCTCACCCCGGCCGAGCCGTTCGCCCTCGCCTCGATGCGGGCCCGACGGCTGGCCAGGAACCACGCCGGCCGCCACCTGGGCAAGGCGGCGGCGCGGGAGGTGGCCCGGTACGAGGCGTACGCGACGTCCCTCGCGTTCCTTCGGCACCGGGGCCGACGAGGACGCGCGAACGCGGACTTCGTCGTACGGGAGCGGGAACTGCTGAACGAGCTGTGGCGCCGCAAGGACGTCGCCCGGCCCGCGCTGGACCACGCGGCCCGGATGACGGCGCCTCCGGTCCGGGTGGTTCCGCCTCCCTGGCCGGTGCACGGGGCGTACGGGTACGGTCCGGGTCACGGACCGCTCCAGCCGTACGGTCAGGCCCCCGGCCCGGGGTACGGCTACGGGTATCCGCCGGGCCCCGCGTACGGCGGCCCGGCCGGACCGGCCCCCGGGCACCCCACGGGTCAGGGCGGCCCCGGACACCCGGCGGACCCGCGCCCCTCCCCCTACCCGTACCGCTAGACCGCAGGCCCTACCCGTACCGCTGGGCCGCAGGCCCTACCCGTACCGCTGGGCCGCAGGGCCGGCCGACGGACACCGGCAGCCACCGCCGTCCCGGCAGCCACCGCGTCCCGCCAACGGCTGCCGTCCCGCCAACGGCTGCCTTCCCGGCCGGGTGACCCCTCGGGTCAGGCCGAAGCCCGGGTCAGGGCGGCGATCTCGGTGCTCGTCAGTTCCAGGTCCGCCAGGGCCAGCAGCGCGGGCAGCTGCTCCGGCGTCCGGGCGGAGGCGATCGGTGCGGCCACCGTCGGCTGCGCGGCGAGCCAGGCCAGGGCGACCGTGGCGACCTGCGTGTCGTGGGCCCGAGCGATCTCGTCCAGGGCGGTGAGGACCCGGCGGCCGCGCTCCGTGTCGAGGTGCTTGGCCGCGCCGGCGGAACGGGCGCTCTCCACCGTCGTACCGGGCCGGTACTTGCCGGTGAGGAAGCCGGAGGCCAGCGAGAAGTACGGGACGGCGGCGAGACCGAAGCGGGCGGCGACGTCCTGCAGGCCGCCCTCGTAGGTGTCGCGCGAGACCAGGTTGTAGTGCGGCTGGAGGGCGACGTACCTGGCCAGGCCCTCGCGGTCGGAGAACTCCAGGGACTCCTGGAGGCGTTCGGGAGAGATGTTGGAGGCGGCGATGTGCCGCACCTTGCCCGCCCTCACCAGCTCGTCGAGCGCGCCGACGATCTCCTCGACAGGCACCTCGGTCTTGTCGAAGTGCGTGTAGTAGAGGTCGATGCGGTCGGTGTCCAGGCGGCGGAGCGAGGCGTCCGCGGCGGCCTTGATGTTGTCGGCGGACAGGCCCGGGAACTCGGGGTGCTGGCTCACCTTGGTGGCGATCACGACGTCGTCGCGGTTGCCGCGGGCCTTCAGCCACCTGCCGAGGACGGTCTCGGACTCACCGCCCGAGTTGCCGTCGGCCCAGGCCGAATAGGAGTCGGCGGTGTCGACGAAGTTGCCGCCCGCGGCCGCGTAGGCGTCGAGCACGGCGAAGGAGGCCGCCTCGTCCGCGGTCCAGCCGAAGACGTTGCCGCCGAGGGCGAGGGGGAAGACCTCGAGGCCGGAGGAGCCGAGTGCGCGAAGAACAGTCATGGTTCAACTCAACGGTCACGGGTGGCACGCCCATTCCACGCGGCCCGCGAAGAACGTGTGAACGGGGCGTGGTGCACCCCGCCCGTCGGGGTCTTCCCGAGGACGTGTTCCGGGACGTCCCCGAGGGGGCGTTCTCCGGGACGTCCCCGGGCGTCTCAGGGGTTGAGGCCCTTGCTGCGCAGCCAGGCCGCCGGGTCGATGCCGGTGGGGTTGCCGTCCGGGTGCACCTCCAGGTGGAGGTGCGCGCCGGTCACGTTCCCGGTCGCGCCCACGCGGCCGATCACCTCGCCGGTGGCGACCTTCTGGCCGACGCTGACGTTGATCGACGACTGGTGGCAGAACCACAGCTCGGTGCCGTCGTCCAGCGTGAGGATGGTGCGGTAGCCGTAGGAACCGGCCCAGCCCGCCTCGGTGACGGTGCCGCTGTGGACGGCCTTGATGAGAGTGCCGGTGGGCGCTGCGAAGTCGAGACCGGTGTGGTAGCCGGAGGACCAGAGCGAGCCGGCCTGACCGAAGGTCGAGGTGATGGTGTACGAGGAGGTCGGCAGCGTGAACTGCTTGGCCAGTTCGGCCAGGCGCGCGGCCTCGGCCTTCGCGGCGGCTTCGTCGGCGGCCTTCTTCTTGGCGGCGGCGGCCTTGGCCTGCGCTTCCTTCTCGGCCTTGGCGACGGCGTCGGCCTCGGCCTTCTTCGCGGCGGCCGCGGCCTTGACCTGGTACTGGGTCTGCTGCGACTCGACCTGCGCCATGATCCGGCTGCGCAGGGCCTCGCCCGCGTCGGCGGCGCTGTCGTCGGTGTCGACGGCCGCCTCGGACCCGAAGTCGGCCAGGGCGGACGCGGCCTCCGGGGCGGGGGCGTCGTCGGAGATGAGCGAGCCCACGTTCGGCAGGTCGGGGATCGAGATGGAGACCGGGGCCTTGCCGGTGTTGGCGCTGGCCATCCCGCCCGCGCTGACTGCGGCTATGACGCCGACGCCGAGGACGGTGGAGCTGCGGGCGAACCCGCCGCCGCGCTGCTTGGCGACCCGGTGCTTGCCCCGGACCGGGCGGACGGACTCCGCGGTGGGGTTCCATTCCTCCCAGGGGCCCTCGTCGGTGCGGTAGTCGCCGTAGCCGAAGATCTCGGTGGACCGCTGGGTCGGCGCGTACGGGGCCTCGGGGGCAGGCGGGTTGGACGCCACGCGGGCGCACTCCTTTCCTTCCGTCGCCTACCGGGTTAGCTGACGGGTTCGGAGCGGGAAGGTCTCCTACGCGCGTATACCGGCCGTGGACTCTACGAGTTCACGGCGGCTTCCGCGTGATTCACCCCAAGGTGGTGGTTCCCCGGTTCCCTTGCGGGATTCGGCGCGTGCGCACGGAGCCGGCTCTGTTGCCGGCTGGGACGGCCGCGCTGCGTTATCGAACGTTAATAGACCCAGGGGTAGGTTTCCAAGCTGTTCTGCTTGATCAATAACATTTCCGACCTGGACTTTCAGGCCACCAGCGGTCGAAAACGGGCGAGTTGACCTCGGCCACGCACACCCCGGCAGCCACAGGGGTTCTGACGACGGCTCAGTTGCTCTGCGCAGGGCGGTCGTGCGGTCACAGAACGTGAGAGTCCGTCTCCGGCGAAGCCTCGGGGGAGACCTCGGAGGCTCGGGGGGAAAACACCGAGGGCCGGAACCCTTTCGGATTCCGGCCCTCGGCCTTCAGTAGCGGGGACAGGATTTGAACCTGCGACCTCTGGGTTATGAGCCCAGCGAGCTACCGAGCTGCTCCACCCCGCGTCGTTGTGACTCCAGTCTACGCTACTTCCGGGGCGTGAATGACCACGGTCCTCCGCAGCCTCACGTCAGGTGCCGGTTGGGGGCCTTAGCCCGCTCCTCGTACTCCGCCAGGACGAGGACGTCGACGCCCGCCGCCGTCAGCAGACCGGTGCCGTCCGCCTCCGTCACGAAGGTGTCCGGCTCGCGCCAGGCCGTGACCACCCGGCGCACGCCCGCGTCGAGGATGAGCCGGGCGCAGGGAGCGGGGCGGGAGGAGCGGCGGGCGCAGGGTTCGAGGCTGCTGTAGACGGTGGCCGTGCGCAGTCGGGGGTCGGCGGGGTCGAGCTTGGCGAGGGCCGCCTCCTCGGCGTGCACGACCTGATCGCCGGCCTCACGGGAGTGACCGCGCGCCAGCTCCGTTCCGTCGGCGGCCACGATCACCGCGCCGACGCTGAACGCGGTCGCCGAGGGCGGGCAGCGTTCGGCGAGCTCGCAGGCGAGGGCCAGCCAGTGCCGGTCGGCCGCGACGGTCAGCGGTCCGGCGCCGGGGGCGGTGGGCTGATAGCGGTGCAGGACGACGTCCTCGATGCGCCGTGTCTCCATCAGGCGCAGGCGTCCGCCCTGGTACCCGCCGGGCCCGAAGAGGCGGGGCGCGTCGGGGTCGCCCACGAAGAGCGGGGCGAGGACGAGCTGGAGTTCGTCGGCGAGGCCCTGCTGGAGCAGCTGGGTGTGGACGGTTCCGCCGCCCTCGACCATGAGGCGTCGCACGCCGAGCTCGTCGTGGAGGTGTTCCAGGAGGCGGCGCCAGCCGAGTTCGGGGCCGAGCGGGACGACGTCCGCGGCGATGCCGAGCGCGCGGGCCCGTTCGGCGCCCTTGTCCGTCGTGTACAGGGCCTTCGCGCCGCCCGTGTGCCAGAAGTTCGCCCGGGCGTCCAGTTCGCCGGAGCCGCTGACGGTGACCTTGAGGGGGTACGGGGGCAGCCCGGCGGCGACGCGGGCGGCGCGGCGCTCCGGGGAGTTCACGAGGAGCCGCGGGTTGTCCGCGCGGATCGTGCCGGCGCCGATGAGGATGGCGTCCACGGAGGCCCGCACCTCGTCGACGCGGTCGAAGTCGGCGGGGCTGGAGAGCAGCAGGCGCTCGGGGGTGGTGTCGTCCAGAAAACCGTCGAGGGAGACGGCGGCGGACAGCAGGACGTACGGGTACGGCATCGGCATGCTCCCCGGGCTCGGTCCGACGGCGATCTTGGTTCAAGTTTGAAACAAACCTACACTGGGTGCATGACGACCCGCTGGCTCACCCCCGAGGAGCAGCGCGCCTGGCGCGCCTACGTTGCCGGCTACCTCCTGCTGGAGGACGCGATCGACCGGCAGCTCCAGCAGGAGGCCGGCATGCCCCACCTGTACTACTCCATCCTCGCCAACCTCTCCGAGACCCCGGAGCGGCGGCTGCGGATGACCGACCTCGCCGAGCAGCTGAAGATCACTCGCAGCCGGCTGACCTACGCGGTGGCCCGGCTGGAGAAGGACGGCCTGGTGCGGCGCGAGGAGTGCCGGTGGGACAAGCGCGGGACCGTCGCGGTTCTGACGGACGAGGGTCACGCGATCCTGGAGAACATCGCGCCCGGTCATGTCGAGACGGTACGGGCCGGCCTGTTCGACCGGCTCACCCCGGAGCAGGTGGGGCAGCTGGAACAGATCTTCACGCAGGTCGTCCAGGGCTTCCAGGGCGACGGCGACGGTGAGGCCGGCCCCGAGGAGCTCCCCTGGCGGCGGCGCTCGTCACCCTGTTCCGGGACCTCGGGGACCTCCGGGGCCCCCGAGACCACCGGGACCACCGGGACCTCCGGGGCCTCCGGGGCCTAGGGGGCCTCCGAGACGGCGTGAGCCGCGCCACAATCCAGTTGCTTCAAATTTAAAGCATGGGGTAGGGTCTCGTTTCGCCGGACTTGCTTCAAATCTGAAGCATCGGTCGGCCCGCACCGCCCTGTCACCGCCCTCCGGACCCGGGAGCCCCGCATGCCCGACACCCCCGCCGCCACCCAGCGCGCCCGCGTCCGGGTTCCGCTGCGCTTCCCCGACGGCTACTCGGTGGACGCCGAACTGGTCACCTTCCACGGCCTCACCGACGGCCAGGAGCACGTCGCCGTCGTCCTCGGCGAGCCCGCGCCCGGCGCCACCCCGCTGGTGCGGCTGCACTCCGAGTGCCTCACCGGCGACGTCTTCGGCTCCGCCCGCTGCGACTGCGGGCCGCAGCTGCGCGAGGCGGTCGAACGCATAGCCGTGACGGGCGGGGTACTGCTCTACCTCCGCCAGGAGGGCCGCGGCATCGGCCTCTACAACAAGCTCGACGCGTACGCCCTCCAGGACCAGGGCCTGGACACCTACGCGGCGAACGCCGCCCTCGGCCTGCCCGAGGACGACCGGGACTACACGGCCGCCGCCCAGATGCTGCGCGCCCTGGGCATCACGAGCCTGGACCTGCTGTCCAACAACCCCGACAAGGCCGACCAGCTGCGCGGGCTCGGCATCGACGTCCACGACCGCGTCCCCACCGGCGTGTTCACCACCCCGCACAACGTCCTCTATCTGCGCGCGAAGGTCCTGCAGACCCAGCACACCCTGCCACTGGCCGACCTGACCGGGATCGGCGTGGGCTGATGCCTTCGGCGTCCGGTACTGGCGGGCGCATGCCCCGGGACTCCGCGAAGAGGACCAACCGGACGCCTGACGAAAGGAAACGGTGGCCGGGTTCGCCTCAGCGCATACCGTTGACCTTCACCGGAGTTGGGCTCGGAGAAGGCGCGCCGTCCGGTCTGCCTGGTCGGCCGTCACCCACTCCGACTCGGGCCGCCGAAGCAACTCGAAGACGCCCGGCCCACGATGTTCCGGCGGCAGATCCGCCATGCGCGGAACGATGTGGAAGTGCACGTGGGCGAAGCCTTGGGCTTCGGCGAACTGGACGACGTAGGTCTTGGCGCAACCCGTCAGGCTGCGGAGCGCCCGGGAGAGCCTGACCTGCCACGTCCCCAGGGCGGACGCCTCAGCGTCGGTGAGGTCGTGGACTGCGGCAACGTGGCGCCGAGGCAGCAGCACCAGCCACCCGGGGACCGCCGCGTTGAAGGCGTGGGCCACCCGCCAATACCGGTCGTGTACGACGCACTCGCGTGGTGGAAGGTCGTCGAACTCTTCTTCCTTGCTGCAGGTGAAGCAGTCGGGAGTCGTCATGAATTGAGATCGTAGAAGCCTCTTCGCACCGGCCGCCGAGTCTGTCGCGCACACAGGGTGCCAACGCCGCAGCGCCCGGCCCGGTCGAAGCCGGGTCGGGCGCTGCAGGGCGGAAGGGGTGTTCCCTCCCCGCACCGGTAGGCCCTGTGGGACTCGAACCCACAACCAATGGATTAAAAGTCCACTGCTCTGCCAATTGAGCTAAGGGCCCAGGCGGTGGTGCGTGATGTTGCCTCCCCGAGCATAGCCGGACGCGGCCGTGTCTCCGATCGGGTATCGGGGACACGGCCGCGTCGAAGGACGGGAAGTGGCCGGGATCGGTCACAGATCGGGCAGTTTCGCGGGCGCGGCGGCCCGTGTCGCCTCTCGGGCGAGGGTCTTCTCGTGCTCGGGGTTGAGGAACCAGTCCCGGGCCGACGCCTGCCACCACACGCCCGCGAAGCCCAGGACGACGAGGACGGCGACCGGGGCGTAGTTGAAGGTTTCCCACGTGACCGGCGAGACCTGCGGCAGCATGAACAGGACGGTGATGACGGCCACCCACGCCACCGACACCACACCGATCGCCCGGGACCAGCGGCCCAGGTGCCAGGGCCCCCGCTCGAACGCCTCGCCCTTGCGCAGGCGCAGCAGCGTCGGGATGACGTAGGCGATGTACAGGCCGATGACGGCGATGGAGGTGACGGCCGCGTACGCGGTCACGTTGATCAGGTACGGCAGCCCCAGCAGCAGCGCGCCGCCGGCCGCCAGCCAGACCGCCGCGACGGGCGTGCGGGTGCGGGGGCTGACCGTGTGCCAGACGTGGGAGAAGGGCAGCGCGCCGTCCCTGGAGAACGCGTAGATCATGCGGCTGTTGGCGGTGACCGACGCCATGCCGCAGAACAGCTGGGCGCCGATCACCACGAGCAGCAGCAGCTTGCCGGCGGTCGCGCCGAGGGCGTCGAGCAGGATCTGTGCGGGCGGCGCGCCGGTCGGGGAGCCGAGCGCGGCGTCGTAGGACTGGATGGCGTACGTGAAGCCGAGCAGCAGGACGAAGCCGGCGATCCACGAGGTCCAGATGGACCGCACGATGCCCTTCGGGCCGGCGGTGGACGCGTCGTGCGTCTCCTCGGTCATGTGGGCGGAGGCGTCGTAGCCGGTGAAGGTGTACTGGGCCATCAGCAGGCCGAGCAGGACGACGTAGAACCCGCTGCCCCAGCCCGTGTTGTTGACGAACTCGCCGAACACGAAGGACGTCGACTGGTGCGTGTCGGGGACGAAGGCCAGCGCCCCCACGATGACGCCCACGCCCAGCACGTGCCACCACACGCTCACGCTGTTGAGGAGCGCGACGATCCGCACCCCGAAGGTGTTCAGCAGGCCGTGCAGCACCAGGATGCCCGCGAAGAGCAGGACCGTGCGGCCCGGCGTCACCTCGAAGTCGAACTGCAGGTTCAGGTACGCGCCGAGGAAGGACGCGGCCCCGAAGTCGATTCCGGCGGTCACCGCGACCTGGCCCAGCACGTTGAACCAGCCCGTGAACCAGGCCCAGGCCGCGGCCGAACGCGGGGGTGCGAGGCGGTGGGCCCAGAAGTACAGGCCGGCCGAGGTCGGGTACGCCGAACAGATCTCGGCCATGGCCAGGCCCACGAAGAGCGTCATCAGACCGACGGCGACCCAGCCCCAGGTGATCACCGCCGGGCCGCCGGTGTTCATCCCGAACAGGTACAGCGTCAGGCAGCCCGACAGGACCGAGATGATCGTGAAGGAGACCGCGTAGTTGGAGAACGCCGACATGCGGCGGGCGAGAACCTGGGTGTAGCCGAGCTGGGCCAGCCGCTCTTCGTCCGAGAGGTTCCCGGGAGAGCCTGCGCCCACTGTGCCGTCATCTGTCATGCCCCCAGCAATTCCCCAGCCGAGGGCGTGACACACGTCACAACTTGGCTAGAAAATGCCCTTGTAGCGCTGCCAGCCGGTGCCGATCTTCACCCGGGCGGTGAAGGAACCCCTGCCGTCGCCGGGAATCCGGTACAGCCCGCCGGCCGTGTCCCGCGCGACCAGGTCCGCCTTCCCGTCCCCGGTGATGTCGCCGACGCCGACGAGCGTGTCGTACGTGGAGCCCCAGCCGGCGAACACCTTCACCGCCGACCCGAAAGTCCCCCTGCCGGTCCCGTAGAACCGGTACAGGTTGTTCGCCCTGTCCTGGGTCAACAGGTCGCCGACGCCGTCCCCGTTCAGGTCACCGGCCGCGACCACCTTCTTGTACGCCTTCCAGTTCGCGTACAGCTTCACGGGACTCGCGAGCCGCCCCGCCGCGGTTCCCGCGTAGAGGTACACCGCGCCGGTCGTGGCGTTGCGCGCGAGCAGGTCGGGGCGGCCGTCGCCGCTCACGTCGCCGGGAGAGGCGAGCACGTCGAACGGCTTCCAGCCGCCGGCGCCGAGCGTGGTGTACGGCGTCGTCGCCTCCGGCGCCGCACCGCAGGCCGGCTTGTACAGGCGCAGGGCCCCGCTGCTCAGCCGCACGACGACGTCGTTGCAGCCGTCGCCGCTGAGGTCGCCGAACGGCACCGGAGTGACGCTCGTCGGCCAGCCGGTGCCGGTGGTCTCCGAGGAGAACGCGCCCGTGCCCGTGCCGTGATGGAACGTCAGCCGGCCGAGGGGGTGGAGGGTGAGCAGGTCGCCGATGCCGTCCGGGTCCACCCAGCCGGTCGGGCGGCCCACGAAGTCGTGGCGCGCGGGGCTGCCGTGCAGGAGCTGCGTCGAGCCCGCGACCCCCAGGGGCGCGCCCACGCCGTCCGCGGGGGCGACCGAGAGCGTCCAGCTGTATCGGCCGTTGGGCAGCAGCCCCCGCCCGGCGGAGACGCCCGTCCAGTTGACGTGGAGTCGGCCGCGCGCGGGACCCCCCTGCCGGGTGTCCACGACCTTGCCGGTCGCGTCGCGTACGGTCAGCAGCCAGCTCCCGGCCGGCTTGGACAGCAGCACCTGGGCGAGGGAGTTCTCCTGACCGCCCACCACCTGGCTCGCGACCTCCACCGGGTCCAGCAGGCGCAGTGCCTGCTGCGGCACACCGGACGGCACGAGGTGCACCCGCTGCTCGTCGTCGACGTAGGCGAAGTCGGGGCCGGAGTCGTCGACCGTCCAGCGCACGCCCCTCTGTGAGGTCCCGGTGTCCGGAAGGTCACCGACGACACGGCCGGCGGGCGTGCCGTTCGCGACCGTGGTGAGGACCAGCTTTCCGGCCCGCTTGTCGTGGGTGACGACATAACCGTCGCCGAGCTCGGCCTCGTCCGCCGGCACGGGCACGGACCTGCCGGCCGTGCGGTCGTAGACACCGGCCCGGCCGTCGCACGCCCAGTAGAGCCAGCGGCCCAGCACCTGCAGCTCGGTGGGGGTGCAACCGGCGTCCGTGGTGACCGCCGTCCCGCTCTTCTGCGTCGTCAGGTTGTAGGGGACCACGGCGCCGGCGGTCGGTGTGACGCTCCACAGGGTGTCGCCGTCGAGGGCCGACACGCCGGGGCCCCGGGTCAGCACCGGGGCCGACGCGTCGCGGAACCGGTGGACGTACTGCCCGTCGGGTGTGGTGTAGAGCAGATAGCGGCTCGAGACGTCGGCGATCCGGCCGCCCTCGGGCACCTTGAAGGCGGCGGAGACGGCCGAACCCTGCGCGGCGACCCTCAACCGGTCGTAGCCCGCCTCCGCGTTGCGGTTCAGCCAGGCGATCTCACCGTCCCCCATGCCGTGGATCGCACCGCACCCGGCGTCGTCGTCCGGGCAGTTATCGATGCTGTTCCGCGTGTCGAGGAAGCGGGAAGAATCGCCGAACGTGGGCGTGCCGGTCGCGGCGACCGTCCGCAGGAGCGTGGTCCGCATGGTGCCGTACTCGTCCTGGGCCACGACGAGCCGTCCCTGGTTCAGCGACAGCCCCTGAATCCGGTTCAGCGGCTTGGGCAGCGCCTTGACCTGGGTCACGACCGGGCTGCCGTCCGGGCCCGGGAGGACGCGCTGGATGCCCCAGTCGTCCTGGGCCGCGGCGGTGCGCCCGATGGCCAGGGCACTGCCGTCGGCCCCGGCGACGACATGCAGGTGCGACGCGGACAGCAGCGTCTTCCTGGGACCGCCCGCGATGGGCTGAGCGACCATCTCGGCGCCGGGCGGCCGCGTCACCAGCCAGTCGCCGACCACGGTGAGGTCCGTCGCGGGGGCGAGGGAGCCGTCGGCGAGGGTGACCTCGGCGGGGGCCGCGGACAGGTCGTGGCGTGCGAAGACCTGGACGACCGGGTCGCCGATGTCGAAGAGGACCACGTGAGCGGCGGTGACCCGGGCGTTCGCATAGGGCTTGGCGCGCGGCGGAGTCGAGCTCAGGACCTCACCCGTTCGCCGGTCGACCATGACCGACAGATACGACCCGCCCGTCGTCCCGGCGCCGAAGAGCAGCCCGTCCGCGTCCCCGCCTGCGGGCTGTCCGAGCACGTACCCCTCGGGCAGGCCGGTCACCGGCACGTCCCGCGTACTGCCGTCTGGCTGCGGCGACAGCAGGTGCATCTCGCGCCCGACCGTCGTGCCGTTCTCGTCCCGCACCGCACGGTAGGCGACGGCCAGGTCGGCGTAGACGGTGAGCAGCGTCATCCCCTCAGGCGTTCGGATCGTCCGCGTGACGTCGTCGGCCGGGCTCCACAGGTCGACCCGGCCATCGGCGAAGCGGTAGGCGAGGACGTCGCCGCCCGTCGTGGACCAACCCGTCAGCCCCGCGGGGAGAACCACCTTGACGGACGTGCCGTCCGCGTAGCGCGTCCAGACCAGCCCGGAGCCCTCGAGGGAGTGGAACACGCCCTGCGCGCCGGCCCCGTCGCGTCCGGCGTACGACGGGCCGCCGTAGAGGGTGGCCGTGACGTTGGTGGAGCGCAACGTCGCCGGCACCACCGTCTCCTGCGGTGTGTCCGCCACCGCCGTCGACGGGAGCAGCGGGGTCAGTCCTGCCGCCAGGACGGCGGAGGCGGCCACGAGACGCAGACGGGCGAAGCCATGACGAGGCAAGAGGGTCCCTCCCCGGGAACGGAGACGGGTGGGACCGGACGTTCTTCGGCGTCCACGGTCCCCGGCCCCCCGGCCTTCGCATCCGTCTCACAAGTCGGCTGATCGTACAGTCATCCGGCGATGCCGGAGAAAGGGGTTTCCGGCCATCGGACGCGCGAAAACGCCGTGGCCCCCACCGGTCGGTCGGTGGGGGCCACGGCGTTCACTCAGGTGAGCCGGCGTCAGCGGGTGCGTCAGCCGTTGCGCTTCCAGCGCGGCTTGTCGTCGCGGCGGCCGGTCGTGCCGGAGCCGGTGCCGCGGTGGTCGTCACGGCGGCCGTACGGGCGCTCGTGGCCGCCGGAACGGAAGCCCGGGCGGTCGTCGCGACGGTCACGGTTGAACGGACGGTCGCTGCCCCGGTGGGTGGACGGACGCTCGTCGCGACGGTCGCGGTTGAAGCCGCCCGACGGACGGTCGTCGCGGCGGAAGCCGCCACCGGAGGGGCGCTCGTCGCGGTTGAACCCGCCCGAGGGGCGGTCGTCGCGGCGGAAGCCGCCGGAGGGGCGCTCGTCACGACGGTCACGGTTGAAGCCGCCCGACGGACGGTCGTCACGACGGAAACCACCACGGTCACCGTCACGGCGGTCGTCGCGGCGGAAGCCGCCGGAGGGACGCTCGTCACGACGCTCGAAGGAGCGGCCGCCACGGTCGTCACGGCCGGCGCCACCGCGGTCGTCACGGCGGTCGCGGTTGAAGCCGCCCGACGGACGGTCGTCACGACGCTCGAACGAACGGCCGCCACGGTCGTCACGACGGTCGTCACGGCGGAACCCGCCGCGGTCGCCGTCACGGCGGTCACGGTTGAAGCCACCGCGGTCGTCGCGGTTGAAGCCGCCACGGTCACCGCGGTTGTCGTCACGACGCTCGAACGAACGGCCGCCACGGTCGTCGCGACGGTCGTCACGGCGCTCGTAGTTGCCCCGCTCGTCCCGGCGCTGACGCGGCTGCTCGTACGCGGGACGCTCGGCGGGCTGCTCGGCGACCACGGCGGCCTGAACCGGCGCCTCCACGACGGCGTCCTGCTCCACGACCGCCTCGACGGCCGCGGCGACAGCCGCCTCCGGGTCCTCGCCGCGCTCACGCGCCACGCGGGCCACCAGACGGTCGGCCTCCTCGCGCAGCTCGGTCGCCCGGCGCTGCGCGCGCTCCAGCTCCTTGGTGAGCTCGGACACCTCACGCTCGGCCTGCTGGGCCGCGTTGCCCGCGGACTCGGCCTGGACCTCCGTCATCGACCGGGCGCCGGTGATCTCGGCGACCTCGGGGTCGAAGGCGTCGCCGCCCTGGATGATGTGCCGTCCGGCGTCGACGCCCGCGTCCTCCATCAGACGGAAGATCTGACGACGCTGGTGCGGAAGCGACAGGGAGACGACCGTGCCGGTGCGGCCGGCACGCGCCGTGCGGCCCGCGCGGTGCAGGTAGTCCTTGTGGTCGCCGGCCGGGTCCACGTTCAGGACCAGGTCGATGCCGTCCACGTGGATGCCGCGGGCGGCGACGTCGGTCGCGACGAGCGCGTTGACGTAACCGTCCTTGAAGTCGGCCAGCGTGCGGGTGCGCGCGCCCTGGGTCATGCCGCCGTGCAGCGCGTCCGCCTTCACGCCGGAGTCGCGCAGCTGCTCGGCGATACGGTCGGCGCCGAGCTGGGTGCGGACGAAGATGATGGTGCGGCCCTTGCGGGAGGCGATCGCGGCGGTGACCGGCGCCTTGTCCTTGGGCTTCACGATCAGGATGTGGTGCGACATGGTCGTGACGTTGCCCTGGGCGCTGTCGACCTCGTGCGTGACCGGGTTGGTCAGGTAGCGCTTGACCAGCGTGGAGATCTCGTTCTCCATCGTGGCGGAGAACAGCATCCGCTGGCCGCCGGCCGGAATCTGGTCGAACAGCTCGGTGACCTCGGGCAGGAAGCCCAGGTCCGACATCTGGTCGGCCTCGTCGAGGACGGCGATCCGCACGTTCTCGAGGGAGCAGGCGCCGCGGTTGATGATGTCGCGCAGCCGGCCCGGGGTGGCGACGAGGACGTCGACGCCGCGCTCCAGGGCGTAGATCTGGTTGCTCATCGACGTACCGCCGCAGACGACCTTCATCTTCAGGCCGAGGACGTCGCCGTAGGGCTGGAGCGCGTCCGCGACCTGCATCGCCAGCTCACGCGTCGGCGTGAGGATGACGGCGCGCGGCTTGCGCTTCTCGGTGTGGCCGCCGGCCAGCGTGGCCAGGGTGGGCAGACCGAAGGAGAGGGTCTTGCCGGAGCCGGTGCGGCCACGGCCGAGGATGTCCTTGCCGGCCAGCGCGTCCGGGATGGTCGCGGCCTGGATCGGGAAGGGGCTGGTCACGCCGTTCTGCGCGAGCTTGCGCACGACGCCCTCGGGCAGCCCGAGGTCGGCGAAGGTGAGTTCGGGGGTCTCGTCGGCGACCTCGACGACCTCGACGACCTCTGCGGCCTCAGCGGTCTCAGCGGTCTCGGTGCCCTCGATCGCCTCGAGGGTGATCGGCTCGTCGTTGTTCTCGGACACGACGGAGTGATCAGTACTGGAAATGGACATGCGAATGCGAAACCTTCCGGAGTCTCCTCGGCACGCGCCCGTCAACTCCGTGTTCGCATTGCATTACGACCGCCTCTATGCGGTCAGCCACGGCAAGGGAGAGTACGCGCCACACGGCGCGCTCTGCGGTGGCGCCGGGCAAATGGGATCAAACGATCTACTACCATACGCACCCTGTCCGGGGAAGGCAAACCGAGCTCATCGTCGCAGCTCAGCAGCCTGGGCGCGGCAGGCTCACCGGCCGCCCCGGCCCCCGGGGCGCCGTCACCCGGCCGGCCACCCCGCCTCCGGCGCCGGCTCCCGTTCCGCCAGCTGCGGCACCGTCCCGCCGCCGTCGTCGTGTGCCGACGCCGACGGCTCGGCGACGGTCGGCTCCGCCGAGGGCGACGGCGGGTCCGGCGACGGCGCGGGCGGCTCGGGGTCCGGCGAACGCGTGGGCGCCGTGGGCTGCGCCCCGGTCGGCGCCGGCGCCCCCGGCCCGTCGGTCCTGCCCGGCTTCACCGGGCCCTTCGGGGCCGGCGCGCTCCCGCCCGCCGACGGCGACGCGGAGGCGGCCGCCGAGGCGCTCGCCCCGCCCCCGGAGCCCTTTCCGCGCCCGTGCCTGCCGTCCCCGCCCGCCGGGCCCATCCCGAAGCCCCCGCCGGCGCCCGCCGAGCCCCCCTCCGGCGCCTCACCGGCCCGTTGCCCGGCCGAGTGCGAGGGCCGGGCCCGGCCACCGTCCTCGTCCCCGACGCTCATACAACCGGAGGCCGCGGCGACGGCCATGACCGTCGCGACCAGACGAACAGGTACGTACAAGGGGCGCACGGGGCCACCTCCGGAGCAGACGCAAGAGTCGACGTGTCCAACTCCCGCCGCCCGCAAGAGGACACGCGCGGCTCACGCGCCCCCTCCGCCGGACGGCTCAGCCGTAGCCGAGGGCGTGCAGCCGCGCGTCGTCGATGCCGAAGTGGTGGGCGATCTCGTGCACCACCGTGACCTCGGTCTCCGCGACGACCTCCTCGCGCGAGGCGCACATCCGCAGCGTCGGCCCCCGGTAGATCGTGATCCGGTCGGGCAGCACCCCGGCGTACCACTCCCCGCGGTCGGTCAGCGGAGTCCCCTCGTACAGCCCGAGCAGCTCGGGATCGTCCGCCGGGGGCTCGTCCTCGACGAACACCGCGACGTTGTCCATCAGCCGCGTCAACTCCGGCGGAATCCGGTCCAGCGCCTCGGCCACCAGTTCTTCGAACTCCTCGCGCGTCATCTCCAGCACAGGCCCCATTGTCCGGCAAGAAGCCGCCGGGCGGAGGGCGTGAACGGTCCGCATACCAGCGCCGGGACCGGGGCATAGGGCACCAATGGCCCGCGCCCGTGTCCCCGCCGCAGCCCTGAACCGCCTCAAGCCCGCCCGCCGCAAGCCCGCCCCGCGCAGAGAGCGCACCCGTCACGTCCCCGAACTCGACGCCCGCCCCAACCCCTGGATCCGCGCCCTCGGCCTGACCGCCGTCGTCCTCCTCGGGGCCTGGCTCGGCCTGCTCGTCGTCGGCGACGTCCGCGTCCCCGTCGGCCCCATGGACACGACGATGACCCTGCGGCCGTCCGTCACCGGCGGCACGAAGATCAACGTCTCTCCGCTCGGCGCGCTCACCCTGGACAGCCACACCGCGCCGGTCCGCCTGGACGTGAACGTCGACCAGCTCGACCCCGTCCGCTCCCAGGCCCTCGTGGACCACCCCGAACGCCTCTCCGGCCTCCAGGACGAGGTCGCCCGCGACGTCGAGCACGGCACCCTCGACCTCGCGCTGCGCTCCTGCGTCGCCGTCGTCACCGGGGCCACCGCCCTCGGGCTCGCCGTCTACCGCCGTCCGCGCCGGGCCCTCGCCGCCGGCGGGCTGGCCCTCGCCCTGCTGGCCGCCTCGGGCGCGAGCGCGTTCGCCACCTGGAACCCCAACTCGGTGCTGGAGCCCCGGTTCTCGGGCCTGCTGTCCTCGGCGCCCTCGCTCGTCGGCAACGCCCGCAGCATCGTCACCGAGTTCGACGTCTACCAGCAGGAACTCGCCCGCCTGGTCACCAACGTGACCAAGCTCTACGACGTCACCTCCACGCTCCCCGCCTACCAGCCGGACCCGACGACCGTCCGCGTCCTGCACGTGTCCGACATCCATCTCAACCCCGCGAGCTGGAAGATCATCGCCTCGCTGGTGGGGCAGTACAAGGTCGACGTGATCGTGGACTCCGGCGACACCATGGACCACGGCACGGCCGCCGAGAACGGCTTCCTGGACCCCATCGCCACCCTGGGCGCGCCGTACGTGTGGGTCAGGGGCAACCACGACTCCCGCGTCACCCAGCGCTATCTGGAGGGCATGAAGAACGTGCACGTCCTCGACGACGGGCGCGCGGTCACCGTCGCCGGGGTGCGCTTCGCCGGCATCGGCGACCCCCAGTTCACCCCCGACCGCTCCGGCGTGCCGGGCGCGGAGCAGAGCGAGGAGGCGGCCGGCGCCCGTCTGGCGGAGGCCCTGCGCGGGCAGAAGGCCCAGGGCGCCCCTGTCGACGTGGCCATCGCCCACGAACCCTCCGCCGCCCGCGGCACGGACGGCGAGGTGCCTCTCGTCCTGGCCGGTCATCTCCACCACGAGGGGATGGAGGTCATGAAGCAGGGCACCCGGCTGCGGATCGAGGGCTCCACGGGCGGCAGCGGCCTGCGCGCCGTCGAGGGCAAGTACCCCGACCCCATCGAGGCGTCGATCCTCTACCTCGACCGCGACACCCGCCGGCTGCAGGCCTGGGACGAGATCAAGCTCGGCGGGCTGGGGCTGACCACGGCCGAGGTCAGCCGCCACCTCCCCAAGGAGAACCAGCCGGGAGCCGCCCCGTCGCCGAGCCCCTCCCCCGACCCGACGGGCAGCCCGACCGCAGGATCCCCCACCGGATCCCCCACGGGTGCGCCCGCCGGGCCGTCCGCGAGTCCGTCCGTCGGCCCCTCGGGGACCGGCTCCAGGAGGGCCCCGTAAACCGTTTTGGCGATACCCCCCGCCATCCCATATGCTCATGACGTCCCCGACGCGCTGCGAAGCGCCCAGGCGGGCCGATAGCCCTCATCGTCTAGCGGCCTAGGACGCCGCCCTTTCAAGGCGGTAGCACGGGTTCGAATCCCGTTGGGGGCACGCAACACCGTGTGCGACACTGTCGTACACACAGCTTGGTCCTGTGGAGCAGTTTGGAGTGCTCGCCACCCTGTCAAGGTGGAGGCCGCGGGTTCAAATCCCGTCAGGACCGCTGGAGTTCCTCGAGGACTCCTCGGCTGGGTAGCTCAGTTGGTACGAGCGACCGCCTGAAAAGCGGTAGGTCGCCGGTTCGACCCCGGCCCCAGCCACAACAAAGGCCCCGATCCTCGGATCGGGGCCTTGTTGTATGTCCGGAGTTGCATGCCCGCAGTTGCATGCCCGGAGTCGTATGCCCGGAGTCGTATGCCCGACGTCGTGTGCCCGGCGCTCTCCGCCCCGGCGCAAAAGGGTTCGCCACGTATTTCGCCGAGGTGCGATCCTGGTTCCGTATGTCTACGCACCCCGCCCCCGCCCTCGGCGCCCTCGCCCCCCGCCTGGCCGAGCTGTCCCTGCGCGACGCGCACCGGCTCGGGCGCCGGCTCGAAGGCGCGCGCAAGATCCGCAAGCCGGAGGCCCGCGACGCCGTCCTCGCCGAGATCGAGGCGGAGGTCGCCAAGGCCGAGGAACGGATGGCCGTCCGGCGCGGCCGTGTGCCCGCCGTCTCGTATCCCGAGCAGCTGCCGGTCAGCCAGAAGAAGGACGAGATCGCGGCCGCCATCCGCGATCACCAGGTCGTCATCGTGGCCGGTGAGACCGGTTCCGGCAAGACCACCCAGATCCCCAAGATCTGTATGGAGCTGGGGCGCGGCGTCCGGGGCATGATCGGCCACACCCAGCCCCGCCGTATCGCCGCCCGCACCGTCGCCGAGCGCGTGGCGGAGGAGCTGCGGTCGCCGCTGGGCGAGGCCGTCGGCTGGAAGGTGCGCTTCACCGACCAGGTGAACCCGGACGCCACCTTCGTGAAGCTGATGACCGACGGCATCCTCCTCGCGGAGATCCAGACCGACCGCGAGCTGCGCGCCTACGACACGATCATCATCGACGAGGCCCACGAGCGGTCCCTCAACATCGACTTCCTGCTGGGCTACCTCGCCCAGCTGCTCCCGCGCCGCCCGGACCTCAAGGTCGTCATCACCTCCGCGACCATCGACCCGGAGCGCTTCTCCCGGCACTTCGGCGACGCGCCGATCGTGGAGGTCAGCGGGCGGACGTACCCGGTGGAGGTCCGGTACCGGCCGCTCCTCGAAGAGGACTCCGAGGACGCCGACCGCGACCAGATCACCGCCATCTGCGACGCCGTCGAGGAGCTCCAGGCCGAGGGGAAGGGCGACATCCTCGTCTTCCTCTCCGGCGAGCGCGAGATCCGCGACACGGCCGACGCGCTGGAGAAGAGGAAGTTCAGGTTCACGGAGGTACTGCCCCTCTACGCCCGGCTCTCGCACGCCGAACAGCACCGCGTCTTCCAGCAGCACACGGGCCGCAGGATCGTTCTGGCGACGAACGTCGCCGAGACGTCCCTGACCGTCCCCGGCATCAAGTACGTCATCGACCCCGGCTTCGCCCGGATCAGCCGCTACAGCCACCGCACCAAGGTCCAGCGACTGCCCATCGAGCCGATCTCGCAGGCCAGCGCCAACCAGCGCAAGGGCCGCTGCGGCCGTACCAGCGACGGCATCTGCATCCGGCTGTACGACGAGGACGACTTCCTGGCCCGCCCGGAGTTCACGGACGCGGAGATCCTGCGCACCAACCTGGCGAGCGTCATCCTCCAGATGACCGCGGCCGGCCTCGGCGACATCGAGAAGTTCCCGTTCATCGACCCGCCGGACCACCGCAACATCCGCGACGGCGTCCAGCTGCTGCAGGAGCTGAACGCGCTGGACCCCGGCGAGAAGGACCCGCGCAAGCGGCTCACCGAGACCGGCCGCAAGCTGGCCCAGCTGCCCGTCGACCCCCGCCTGGCCCGCATGGTCCTGGAGGCCGACAAGAACGGCTGCGTCCGCGAGGTCATGGTCATAGCCGCCGCGCTGTCCATCCAGGACCCGCGTGAGCGCCCGGCAGACAAGCAGACGCAGGCCGACCAGCAGCACGCCCGCTTCAAGGACGAGACCAGCGACTTCCTCGCCTATCTCAACCTGTGGCGGTACGTCCGCGAGCAGCAGAAGGAGCGCGGCTCCTCCTCCTTCCGGCGGATGTGCAAGCAGGAGTACCTGAACTTCCTGCGTATCCGGGAGTGGCAGGACATCTACACGCAGCTGCGCACGGTCGCCAAGCAGATGGGCATCCATCTGAACGAGGAGGACGCGCCCGAGCAGAGCGTCCATGTCTCCCTCCTGGCCGGGCTCCTCTCCCACGTCGGCATGAAGGACGTGAAGGACGGCAGCAAGAACGAGTACCTGGGCGCGCGCAGCGCCAAGTTCGCGATCTTCCCGGGCTCGTCGCTGTTCAAGAAGCAGCCGCGGTTCGTGATGTCCGCCGAGCTGGTGGAGACGAGCCGGCTGTGGGCCCGCGTCAACGCCAGGATCGAGCCGGAGTGGGTCGAGCCGCTCGCCGGGCACCTGCTGAAGCGGACGTACAGCGAGCCGCGCTGGGAGAAGGACCAGGCGGCCGTGATGGCGGACGAGAAGGTGACGCTGTACGGCGTGCCGATCGTCGCCCAGCGGAAGGTCAACTACGGGCGGATCGACCCGGAGACCTGCCGGGACCTGTTCATCCGCAACGCCCTGGTCGAGGGCGACTGGCGCACGCACCACAAGTTCTTCTCCGACAACCGCCGGCTGCTCAGCGAGGTCGAGGAGCTGGAGCACCGCGCCCGGCGCCGGGACATCGTGGTCGACGACGAGACGCTGTTCGACTTCTACGACCAGCGGGTGCCCGACCACGTGGTGTCGGGCGCGCACTTCGACTCCTGGTGGAAGCACAAGCGCCACGAGCAGCCCGACTTCCTCGACTTCGAGCGCGAGATGCTCATCCGGGAGTCGGCGGAGGCGGTCACCAAGGCCGACTATCCGGACTCCTGGCAGCAGGGCCCGCTGAAGTTCCGCGTGACGTACCAGTTCGAGCCGGGCGCGGACGCGGACGGCGTGACCGTCCACATCCCCCTCCAGGTGCTCAACCAGGTCACGGACGAGGGCTTCGACTGGCAGATCCCGGGGCTTCGGGAGGAGGTCGTCACGGAGCTGATCCGTTCCCTGCCGAAGCCGATCCGCCGCAACTACGTGCCGGCCCCGAACTTCGCCAAGCGTTTCCTGGACCGGGCGGCGCCCCTGGCGGAGCCGCTCACCACGGCCATGGCCCGTGAGCTGAAGCGGATGGTGGGCGTTCCCTTCGAGGCGGACGACTTCGACTGGTCGCGGCTCCCCGACCATCTGAAGATCACCTTCCGGATCGTCGACGAGCGGCGTCGCAAGCTGGCCGAGGACAAGGACCTGGAGGCTCTGAAGCTCCGGCTGAGACCGAAGGCGAGGCAGGCCATCTCCCAGGCGGCCGCGGCCACCGCCGAACGGCAGGGCGGCGAGTCCCTGGAGCGTTCGGGCCTGACGGACTGGACGATCGGCACGCTCACCCGCGTCTTCGAGACCCGCCGGGCGGGACAGCCGGTGAAGGCCTACCCGGCGCTGGTCGACGACGGCGACACGGTCTCGGTGCGCCTCTTCGACACGGAGGCGGAGCAGGCGGAGGCGATGTGGAAGGGCACCCGCCGGCTGATCGTGCGCACCATCCCGGTCAATCCGGCGAAGTTCGCATCCGAGAAGCTGACGAACGCCCAGAAGCTCGCGCTGTCCGCCAATCCGCACGGTTCGATCCAGGCGTTGTTCGACGACTGCGCGATGGCGGCGGCGGACCGGCTGATCGCCGACTTCGGCGGCCCGGCGTGGGACGAGGAGTCGTACCGCAAGCTCTACGAGAAGGTGCGGGCGGAGATCGTCGACACGACGGTGCGGACGGTCGCTCAGGTGCAGCAGGTGCTGGCCGCCTGGCAGGCCTGCGAGCGCCGTCTGAAGGGCGTGCGCAGCCCGGTGCTGCTGGCGAACCTGGCGGACGTGCGGGGGCAGCTGGACGCCCTCGTGAAGCCCGGCTTCGTGACCTGGGCGGGACTGCGCCGGCTGCCCGACCTGATGCGCTATCTGGTGGCCGTGGACCGGCGCCTGCAGCAGATGCCGACCGGTGTGCAGCGCGACACCAGCCGCATGGAGAAGGTCCACGAGATGCAGGACGAGTACGCGTGGCTGCTGGAGCAACTGCCCCAGGGCCGGCCGGTGCCCCAGCAGGTCCTGGACATCCGCTGGATGATCGAGGAGCTCCGGGTCAGCTATTTCGCCCACGCGCTGGGCACGGCGTACCCGGTCTCCGACAAGCGGATCGTGAAGGCGATCGACGCCGCCGCTCCGTGACGGAGGATGTACACAGGGTGAGTTCGACCAGCGGGCTCACCCTCCTGTACAGTCCTTCTCGCAGCACAACGCAACATCAAGTGCCGCGAAAACCTGGTCCTGTGGAGCAGTTTGGAGTGCTCGCCACCCTGTCAAGGTGGAGGCCGCGGGTTCAAATCCCGTCAGGACCGCAGTGAAGAAGGAAGGCCCGCATCCCGCAAGGGACGCGGGCCTTCTGCGTGCCGGGGATGCATGCCCGAAGGGCCCTGGTCATCGGATCCGAGCCCCTCAGCGCGCCCGCGACGCCTCCTCGGCGTCCCCGCGGCGTTCCGCGCGGCTTTCCTGCGGCGCTCTTGACGGCGCCCCCTCGGGCCGGTACCCCAGAACCCAGGGCCCGTTGCGCGCGGCGCCCCGGTGGAGGTGGGGCATGACGGCATCGGTCAGGCACGAGACGCGGGCCCTGCTCCGCGCGCATCTGTCGGCCGCGTCGTCCTATCGGCACCTGACCCGCCACTGCCCGATCTGCCACCGCTTGCAGCGGCTGGCGATGGACGGCGGCACACGGGGCGTCCAGGCCCCTGGCGAGGCC
This sequence comes from Streptomyces rishiriensis, assembly GCF_003112535.1. GTDB lineage: Bacteria > Actinomycetota > Actinomycetes > Streptomycetales > Streptomycetaceae > Streptomyces > Streptomyces rishiriensis. The sequence goes on from NZ_BEWA01000020.1 coordinate 43,601, forward strand.
GTGGGGGCCACGGAGGGCGAGAGCCGTGCCGGCGGCCTGACGGCCTGACAGAAGCGGCCTGACAGAAGCGGCCTGACAGAAGCGGCCTGACAGAAGCGGCCTGACGGAGGCGGCCTGGCGGACGCGGCCCGACCGCCGCCGCCGGACCGCTCGCGGCGGTGGCGACGCCGGTGACGCCCCTGGCCGCGCGGGGCGCCGGAAGCGGGAGCGAGCGGAGGGGAACGGAAGCTTCCACTAGTCCACCCGAACCGACGGCAACAAGGCCTCTGTCATGTGACGGGTGTCACTGCATGAGTTTTGAAAAAGCAGGTTCTTACCCCGCTCCTACAACTAGTCAATTTTATATGTGCAATTGCACCACTGCGGAGGATGCCTCCCAGAACCCTCCCAGACCCTCCCCAGACTCCGACAAGGGCGCTCACAGAGCCACCTGATACCGCTCACGAGACGCCCTCAAGCGCACAAAAAAGATCGCGCTGGACCCGGCGGAGTCCAGCGCGATCGACGACGTTCCCAGGGGGCGAGGGGCCTGTTGGGGCAGGACCCACGTCGCTTGGAGCTAGGTTTCGGGCGTCCGCACAGATGGGGGGACCTGACGTGTTGCCCGGTTATTCACTTGTTCAGGCCTCGCTGCGCTGCTGCGGGATGCCCGCGAGCAGTGCGCGGACCTCAGCCTCGCGATAACGGCGGTGTCCGCCGAGCGTGCGGATCGACGTGAGCTTGCCGGCCTTCGCCCACCGCGTGACCGTCTTAGGGTCGACGCGGAACATCGTGGCAACCTCAGCCGGGGTCAGCAGCGGCTCAGCATCAGGGGTGCGAGCGGTCATGAGCGGCCTCCTCGGGAGAACCGAACCTTCTCGGTTCTTTCCTCTAAATTCTGCACCTTGACCCGCGTTGCCCGAAATGGCGGACGCGAGTCGAGTCGGTTATAGGACGAACGGCTTGTCCTCGGCACTACAACTACACCATCCGTCCAGCCGCGTCGGCCAAACCGATGGAATTGCCCCCCAGGTGTTCATCGGCGACGGAAGCCGATGGACCATGCCATAGCGGACAGTCACGCCCCTGTGACGATCAGTCACAGGGGCGCTCAGGAGTCACCAGAACCCCCAAAGCAGTGCAATGCCGAGATTCCCCCCACCATGGAGCATAAGTAGGCGGACGGAGCCCTCCCCGGACTCCTTGTCCTATTTTGGCACGAGGAGGGGCAAGCGGCGCAAGGGCCGCGTACGTGCGGTCCGTCACCCTTGGGACATAAGCCCGGATCGGGACCTACGTCCCGTGAGTTCCGTGAAGTGCCGCTGACCGTACGCTGTTCGAGCGCCTCCCGGCCGTGACGCACGTCACTTCGGAATGCGCTGTCGCATCTGTCACATCGTCAGCTCACCGCCTCGGCCGTCACCACGAGGGTCGGCACACCACCGCGAAGCGTGCGCCTCAGTTCGCCGAGCGCCGGTCCCGGACCGAACGCCACCGTTCCACGAGCCGCCCGTACGCCTCGCCCGCCGCCTCGCCGTCGCCCACCCGCAGCGCCTCCACGCTGTCGGCCACGTCCTTCGCCGAGTGGTCGTCCTCCAGATCACCGGCCGGCAGCACATGCACCAGGCCGCCGTAGTCCAGTTCCACCAGCGAACGCGGGTGGAACTCCTCCAGCCAGCGGCCGACGTCCACCAGCCCGTCGATGAGCGGTCCCTCCTCGACGGCGTCCTTCAGCGTGCGCAGCGACCGGGCCACCCGGCGGCGCGCCTGCACCATCGGCGTGCGGTAGCGCAGCACGGGGGCCACCTCCGCCGTCTCCTTCTGGTACTCCCGCTCGTCGTCGGAGACCAGCACGAACCAGTTGAGCGGAACCTGCCAGACCGCGGTGCGGATCCACGGGCGGGCGTCCGGGTTGCGCTCCAGCCACCGCTCGTGGTCCTTGGCCGCCTGCAGCCGTACGACCTCGGGGAGCGCGGCGTCCAGGACCGGCCCGGGCAGCTCCTCTTCCAACTCGGCCAGGGCGAGCCAGCCGCGCAGCCGGGTGCGCCAGGGGCACACGCAGAGCACGCCGTCCACCTCGGTCACGAACGCGTCGCCGCTCTCCTGCACGGGCACCGCGATCGGCGGGGTGGGCAGCAGGTCGGCCAGCGAGCGGCGCAGCTCCTCCTGGTAGGAGGGCAGCTCGGGGCGGCGGGCGTAGCGCGCCCAGTGGGAGCGCTCGGGCTCCGGGAAGGCGGCCAGCGGCTCGTACACGCGCAGATAGACCGCGTAGGGAACGATCACCGAGGACACCTTGGGCACGCCTGCTCCCTCCCCCTTCGGCCGACCGGGAAACCCTGCGATCGTCCCACGGCGCTACTCCAGGAGGGGGTGATCCCCGACACTGCGGGATCAGCGGGGCGTGCAGGCTCTACGCTCGTCCCACAGGCTCCGCCACCCCTACGGCGCCTGCGCCCCGACCGCCGCTAGTTACCCTGGAGTCACCACCGTGACCGACGTATCCGGCGCACCTGCTGATGTTCTGCACACCCTGTTCCACTCGGATCAGGGCGGCCATGAGCAAGTCGTGCTCTGCCAGGACCGCGCGACCGGCCTCAAGGCCGTCATCGCCCTGCACTCCACCGCGCTGGGCCCCGCCCTCGGCGGTACCCGCTTCTACCCGTACGCGACCGAGGCGGAGGCCGTCGCCGACGCGCTGAACCTCGCGCGCGGGATGTCGTACAAGAACGCCATGGCCGGTCTGGACCACGGCGGCGGCAAGGCCGTGATCATCGGCGATCCCGATGTGATCAAGACCGAGGAGCTGCTGCTCGCGTACGGCCGCTTCGTGGCCTCGCTGGGCGGGCGCTACGTGACCGCGTGCGACGTCGGCACCTATGTGGCCGACATGGACGTCGTGGCGCGCGCATGCCGCTGGACGACCGGGCGCTCGCCGGAGAACGGCGGTGCGGGCGACTCCTCCGTGCTGACCGCGTTCGGCGTCTACCAGGGCATGCGGGCCTCCGCGCAGCACCTGTGGGGCGACCCGTCGCTGCGCGACCGCACGGTCGGCGTCGCGGGTGTGGGCAAGGTCGGCCACCACCTGGTGGAGCACCTGCTGGCGGAAGGCGCCCGGGTCGTGATCACGGACGTCCGCCAGGAGGCCGTGCGGCGGATCGCCGACAAGCACCCCTCGGTGGACGTCGTCGCCGACACCCAGCGGCTGATCGAGCTCGACGGGCTCGACGTCTACGCCCCCTGCGCGCTCGGCGGGGCGCTGGACGACGACTCCGTGCCGGTGCTGACCGCGAAGATCGTCTGCGGTGCGGCCAACAACCAGCTCGCCCACCCGGGCGTGGAGAAGGACCTCGCCGACCGCGGCATCCTCTACGCACCGGACTACGTGGTGAACGCCGGCGGAGTCATCCAGGTGGCCGACGAACTGCACGGCTTCGACTTCGAGCGGTGCAGGGCGAAGGCCGCGAAGATCTTCGACACAACGCTCGCGATCTTCGCACGTGCGAAGACGGACGGGATTCCGCCGGCCGCGGCGGCCGACCGGATCGCCGAGCAGCGTATGCACGAGGCGGCCCGGACGCGCGCCAGCTGACGTCCGGACGGGACTGTGTGACGCCCCGTCCCCGGGTTTCGGCGGTACCGGCCGGTGGAAAGTTGGAGAGAACTCTCACTCCTCCGGGCGGGTCGCCCGTCGATAAGTGGTTAAAATCGCCACTGACCAGCGAGGACGGGGCGTTCTCAAGGGGCTGCGCACACGCGCGTGGTACGGGCGACGTACCGTACGGGCGTGGGCTCAGGTACCGTGGGAGCCCTACGACGGGCTCTCCACGGAGAGGCCGTCCTGGATCATGAACGCGTGTCAACCTGGGGCCGTCGAGCCCCGTCGTTGAGGGGGTCGAGCCATGGGGCGCGGCCGGGCCAAGGCCAAGCAAGCGAAGGTCGCCCGCCAGCTGAAGTACAACAGCGGCGGGACTGATCTCTCACGCCTGGCCGAAGAGCTGGGCGCATCGCCATCGAACATTCCGCCGAACGGGCAACCGTTCGAGGATGATGACGATGAGCAAGACGACGACCCGTACGCTCGGTACGCCGAGTTGTACGGGGACGATGACGAGGATGACGGCGAGGACTCCTCGCAACACCGTCGCGGCGCTTGACCTTGTACTGAGCACTCACCCGGTCGGTGACTTCGGTCACCGACCGGGTCTTGTGCTGCCTGCTCGGTCCGGCCGGCCCGGCGGCTCGCCGGACCGGTCCGCCCGGTACGGTCAGCTCGCGTAGTCGCCGACCAGTTCGGCTCCTGTGGCGTGCTCGCCGCGGTCGGTGATCTCGCCGGCGACCCAGGCTTCGACGCCTCGGTCGGCGAGGGTGGTCAGGGCGACGTCCGTCGACTCGGCGGGCACGATCGCCATCATGCCCACGCCCATGTTGAGCGTCTTCTCCAGTTCCAGGCGCTCGACGGATCCGGTCCTGCCGACCAGGTCGAAGATCGGCCCCGGGGTCCAGGTGGAACGCTCCACGCGCGCGTGCAGCCCGTCCGGGATCACGCGGGCCAGGTTGGCCGCGAGGCCGCCGCCGGTGATGTGCGAGAAGGCGTGGACGTCAGCCGTGCGGGTGAGCGCCAGACAGTCCAGCGAGTAGATCTTGGTGGGCTCCAGGAGCTCCTCGCCCAGCGTGCGGCCGAGGTCGTCGACGCGCGCGTCCAGGGAGAGACCGGCCTGGTTCAGCAGGACGTGCCGGACCAGCGAGTATCCGTTCGAGTGAAGTCCGGAGGCCGCCATGGCGATCACCGCGTCACCCGTGCGGATGCGGTCCGGGCCGAGCAGCCGGTCGGCCTCCACGACGCCCGTGCCGGCGCCGGCGACGTCGAAGTCGTCCTCGCCCAGCAGCCCCGGGTGTTCGGCCGTCTCGCCGCCGATCAGGGCGCAGCCGGCCAGCACACAGCCTTCGGCGATGCCCTTGACGATGGCGGCGACCCGCTCGGGGTGGACCTTGCCGACGCAGATGTAGTCGGTCATGAACAGCGGTTCGGCGCCGCACACCACGATGTCGTCCATGACCATGGCGACCAGGTCGTGGCCGATCGTGTCGTACACGCCGAGCCGGCGCGCGATGTCGACCTTCGTGCCCACGCCGTCCGTGGCGGAGGCGAGGAGCGGGCGCTCGTAACGCTTGAGGGCGGAGGCGTCGAAGAGACCGGCGAAGCCGCCGAGGCCGCCGAGGACCTCGGGGCGCTGCGTCTTCTTCACCCACTCCTTCATCAGCTCGACGGCGCGGTCGCCCGCTTCGATGTCGACGCCCGCGGCTGCGTAGCTGGCACCAGTTGTCTCAGACATGGCTAGTGAGAACCTTCGTGTCGTACGGCAGGTGTGGCGGGCCCTCTACGGGCGACGGATCGCGTCGGCGGCGGCCGTGGCGGCGGGCCCGGCGGCCAGTTCCGTCTCCAGGAGCTGCTTGCCGAGCAGCTCGGGGTCGGGGAGCTCCATCGGGTACTCGCCGTCGAAGCAGGCGCGGCAGAGGTTCGGCTTGGCGATGGTGGTCGCCCCGATCATGCCGTCGATGGAGATGTAGGCGAGGGAGTCGGCGCCCAGGGAGGTGCCGATCTCGTCGATGGTCATGCCGTTGGCGATGAGCTCCGCGCGCGTGGCGAAGTCGATGCCGAAGAAGCAGGGCCACTTCACGGGCGGCGAGGAGATCCGGATGTGGACCTCGGCCGCGCCCGCCTCGCGGAGCATGCGGACCAGGGCGCGCTGGGTGTTGCCGCGCACGATCGAGTCGTCGACGACGACCAGGCGCTTGCCCTTGATGACTTCCTTCAGCGGGTTCAGCTTCAGGCGGATGCCCAGCTGGCGGATGGTCTGCGAGGGCTGGATGAAGGTCCGGCCGACGTAGGCGTTCTTCACCAGGCCCGCGCCGAAGGGGATGCCCGAGGCCTCCGCGTAGCCGATGGCGGCCGGGGTGCCGGACTCCGGGGTCGCTATCACCAGGTCGGCCTCGACCGGCGCTTCCTCGGCGAGTTTGCGGCCCATCTCCACGCGGGACAGGTACACGTTCCGCCCGGCGATGTCGGTGTCAGGGCGGGCCAGGTACACGTACTCGAAGACACAGCCCTTGGGCTTCGCTTCCGCGAACCGGGAGGTCCGCAGTCCGTTCTCGTCGATGGCGATGAACTCGCCGGGCTCGATCTCACGGACGTAGGCGGCGCCGCAGATGTCCAGGGCGGCGGACTCGGAGGCGACGACCCAGCCGCGCTCCAGGCGGCCGAGGACCAGCGGGCGGATGCCCTGCGGGTCGCGGCCGGCGTACAGGGTGTGCTCGTCCATGAAGACCAGCGAGAAGGCGCCCTTGACCTGCGGGAGGATCTGGTGGGCGGCCTCCTCGATGGTCAGCGGCTTGCCGTCCTCGTCGACCTGGGCCGCGAGCAGCGCGGTGAGCAGGTCGGTGTCGTTGGTCGCCGCGACGCGCGGGGAGCGGCCCTCCTGCTTGGGCAGGTCGGCGACCATCTCGGCGAGCTGGGCCGTGTTGACCAGGTTGCCGTTGTGGCCGAGCGCGATCGAACCGTGCGCAGTGGCGCGGAACGTCGGCTGCGCGTTCTCCCACACGGAGGCGCCGGTGGTCGAGTAGCGGGCGTGTCCGACCGCGATATGACCCTGGAGCGAACCGAGCGAGGTCTCGTCGAAGACCTGGGACACGAGGCCCATGTCCTTGAAGACGAGGATCTGGGAGCCGTTGCTGACGGCGATCCCCGCGGATTCCTGGCCTCGATGCTGGAGGGCGTAGAGCCCGAAGTAAGTGAGCTTGGCGACCTCTTCACCGGGAGCCCAGACACCGAAGACGCCGCAAGCGTCCTGGGGGCCTTTCTCGCCGGGGAGCAGATCATGACTGAGTCGACCGTCACCACGTGGCACGCCTCCGAGTGTAGGCGAGGTCGACCACTGGTCCGAATTGGGGATACCCGCGGGTAACTGGATCACCTGTCGGCGGCCACCATCATGATCACCTCATTTACGCAGGTCAGACCGGGATTCCAGTGATCCCCCGACGGCCCGTGCGCGCCGCCGCCGCCGTCTCACGGGCAGGCGTCGCGTGGGTGCGAGTGAGGTGTCGCACACCGAACGGCCCGGCGGCGGGGCCGGTCTCACTTCCTGGTCGACCGGACCTGGTCGCCGTCGGCCGTGCCGAGGGTCAGCGTGCCGCCCTTGACCTCGGTGGTCGGAGCGCCGTCGGCGAGGGCGGCGGCCCGTGTGCGCTCGAACGCCATGGACCGGCCCGAGCAGGCCGTCTGGCCGCTCTGGCGTCGCCGCACGGGACGCTGTCGCCCTCGACGACGATCAGGACATGAGCGGCAGGAGGGCGGCGAGGTCCGCCCGCTCTCCGCTCGCGCCGACCTTCGCCGCCTCGACGGCTTCCCGCCAGGTCACGCGGCCGGTGGCCAGCCGGATCCAGGTCAGCGGATCGGTCTCGACGACGTTGGGCGGGGTGCCCCGGGTGTGCCGGGGGCCCTGGACGCACTGGACGACGGCGAACGGCGGGATCCGCACCTCGGTCGCGCCGCCGGGGGCCCTGACGGCGAGGGCGTCGGCCAGCAGCCGGGTGGCGGCGGCGAGGGCCTGCCGGTCGTAGGGGACGTCCAGGCCGGCGACGGCGTCGTTGAGGTCGTCGGTGTGGACGACGAGTTCGACGGTCCGGGTGACCAGGTGGTCGGCGAGGGTCATGGCGCCGGTGCGGGTGGCGAGGATCCGGTCGCCGGAGGCTCCGGCGAGGGCGGCGGCCAGGCGCTCCTCGGTACGGGCGGAGAGGGCGTCCAGGTCGGGGTGGGCCGCGGCCAGGGCCAGGGCGCCGTCGGAGATGTCGGCGGCCCGCGCCCCGGTGGCGAACGGCCAGTCCAGGAGGGCGAGGTCCGCCTTCGGGGGTTCGTCCCGGTCGAGGTTGCGGCTCACGCTCTCCACCGCCGCCGTCATGTGCGCGGCCAGATCCCGCACGGTCCAGCCCGCCAGCCGCGTGGGCAGGGCGAGTTGCCCGGGGGTGAGCGTGCCCACGGCCCGCCGTACGTTCCCGAACTGCGCGAGGACGGCGGCGCGGATCTTGACGGGGTCGTAGGCGCGGGTGCGCTTCTTGGCCGGAGGCATGGCGGTGAGCCTAGACGGCGGGGGCGCGGTCAGGTTCTGCGGGCGTAGTCGCCCAGGCCTGCCTCCACCAGGGCGAAGGCCTTGCGGGCCCGTTCGGCGGCGTCGGCGGCGACGTCGTCCACGCTCTCGCCGGCCGCGATGCGGCGGTGGTGCTCCTCGACCAGGGCGTTGCGGGCGGCGGTGAGCGTGGCGGCGGCGATCACGGCGAGGGTCTCGTCGCCCGTCTCCTCGGCCAGCAGGCCGGCCAGCTCGCGGGCGCCCTTCTCGGACAGGACGTAGGCGCGCTCCCGCAGCACCGGTGTCGCCAGGATGACCGCGCGGATCTCACGGGCGAGGGGCTCGCCGTGCAGGCCGATCGCAGGGTCGCGCCCTTCCACCATCTCCAGGAACTGCCGTCGGACGGCTTCCGCGGCGGACTCGCCCCGCCGCCGCTCCCGCACCGCACGGGCCGCGTCGGAGAAGTGTTCCTCCATGGGCCGGAAGACCAGGTCCTCCTTGGTGCCGAAGTAGTTGAACACCGTCATCTTGGAGACCTCGGCGGCGTCCGCGATCTCCTGGACGGAGACGTCGTCGAAGCTCCGCTCCAGGAACAGCTCCACCGCGGTCCGGTAGATCCGCATCGCGGTCTGCAGCTTCTTGCGCTCGCGCAGCCCCATCGTCGCCTCGGCAGCCATGCCCCCACTGTACCAAGCCCATTCTTGATCCAGGATGAAAAATAATACCGGATAAAAGATTGACCCAGTCCATGAATGCCGGGCATGGTGGTGCCATGACCGACACCCAACGCAAGATCGGCTTCCTCGTCTGCCTCGTCACGATCGTGCTGGCCGTGCTCGACATGCAGATCGTGTCCGCGGCCACCGTCCCGATCGTGCGCGACCTCGATCCCGCGCACGGCATGGACCGCATCCCCTGGCTGGTCAGCGCCTTCTCACTGGCGTCGGCCGCCGTGCTCCCGCTGTACGGCAAGCTGTGCGACGTCCTCGGCGCCAAGAGGGTGTTCCTGGCGGCCGTGGGCTCCTTCCTCGTCGGCTCGGCGCTGTGCGGGGCGGCCCAGTCGATCGGCCAGCTGATCGCCGCCCGAGCCGTGCAGGGGATCGGTGCCGGCGGCCTGATGAGCGTCACGATGGTCGTGATTGCCCAGCTCAGAGGGGTCGGCGAGAAGGACGCCAAGGGCACGGGCGTGGGCGGGGTCGTGGCCGGCGGCGGCATGGCGGTGGGTCCGTGGATCGGCGGTCTGCTCGCCGACCACGCGAGCTGGCGCTGGATCTTCTACATCAACCTGCCGCTCGGGGCCGCCGTGCTGGTCGTGGGCGCACTCGTCCTGAAGCTCCCCCGGCACGGCCGACGCCACCGCATCGACTTCCTCGGCGCGGGCCTGGCCGCCGCCTTCTCCACCGCTCTCCTGCTGGTCACCGAGTGGGGCGGCAAGCAGTACGCGTGGACCTCACCGCAGATCGCCACACTCGCGCTCGCCTCGGCAGCCACCCTCAGCCTGTTCCTGCGGCGGCAGGCCACGGCCGCCGAGCCGATCCTCCCGCTGTCCCTGTTCCGCGTCCCCGAACTGCGCTGGGGCTTCGCGATACAGGGTCTGATGGGCGCGGCCATGGTCGGCTCGATGTACTACGTGATGGTCTATCTGCAGGTGGCCCGCGGGATCGCGAGCTCCTCCGCGGGCCTGTACCTGCTGCCCATGGCGGCGGGCATGACGGTCGTGGGCATCGTCTCCGCCAAGCTCGCCGCGCGCGGCTGGGCCGAACGGACCTTCGCCATAGCGGGCTCGGCCGTCGCCGCGGTCGCCTTCCTGCTCCTGGCCACCCTCGGCTCGGGCACCTCGCTGTGGCTGCTCCGCGGCTACCTGCTGCTCATCGGCACAGGCTTCGGCCTCCTCCTCGGCCAGCTCATCCAACTGGTGCAGGACGCCGCCCCACGCCATCAGCTCGGCGTGGCCACCACGGGCGTCCGCTTCTTCCAGACCCTGGGAACAGCCCTGGGCGCGGCTCTCTTCGGCACCCTCATCACCAGGCTCTACGACGGCCCCGGCCCGCTCGCCTCCCTGCCGGGCGCGGCACGGACGGCGGCACTGGAGTCGTACGTCTCCGCCATGGACACCGTGTTCCTGTGCGGGGCCGGCCTGATGGCGGTGTGCGTGCTGCTGGCGGTCCTGCTGCCCACGTCGCGTCCGTCCACGGGCGCGCCCGAGCCGGCACGGGAACCGGTGGCGGTGTGACCGCCGTCCCCGAAGCCCACCCGCTCCCGTACGCTCCCACCCTCCCGGTCCTTGCGGTCCTCCCCGGTGCTCCCGTCCTCCGGTCTCCCGGCGTCCCGCGCTCCAGGCCCTCCGGCGCGCCCCGCCTCCAGGCCCTCCGGCCCTCCCCACCCTCCCGGTCCTCCGGCGTTCCGCCCTCCCGGCATGCCGCCTCCGACGCTCGCAGTGCGGACCGGCTCGCAAGGGGGCGGCCACGGCGAAGGGCCCGCCCGTGGGAACGGGCGGGCCCTTCGCCACCGCGGATGCAGGCGTCCAGGCGCTTACGCGAGCAGCGCCGGGATGGTGTCCTCGTGGGCCCTGCGCAGCTCCTCCAGGGACAGCTCGAACTCGCCCTGCAGCTCGACCGTGTCACCGTCGACGACGCCGATGCGGGTGACGGGCAGACCGCGCGCCCCGCACATGTCGTTGAAACGGAGCTCCTCGGAGCGCGGCACCGCGACGACCGCACGGCCTGCCGACTCGGAGAAGAGGAGGGTGAAGGCGTCGAGGCCGTCGGGCACGATCAGCCGCGCGCCCTTGCCGCCGAGCAGCGCCGACTCGACGACCGCCTGGATCAGACCGCCGTCGGACAGGTCGTGCGCCGAGTCGATCATGCCGTCGCGGGAGGCGGAGATCAGGATCTCGGCGAGCAGCCGCTCCCGCTCCAGGTCGACCTTCGGGGGCAGGCCACCGAGGTGGTCGTGGACGACCTGGGACCAGGCCGAGCCGCCGAACTCCTCACGGGTGTCGCCGAGGAGGTAGATCAGCTGGCCCTCCTCCTGGAAGGCGACGGGCGTGCGCCGGGCCACGTCGTCGATGACGCCCAGCACCGCGACCACCGGGGTCGGGTGGATGGCCGCCTCGCCGGTCTGGTTGTAGAGCGAGACGTTGCCGCCGGTCACCGGGGTGCCCAGCTGCTGGCAGGCGTCGGCGAGGCCGCGGATGGCCTCCGCGAACTGCCACATCACCGCCGGGTCCTCGGGCGAGCCGAAGTTCAGGCAGTCCGAGACGGCGAGCGGCTTGGCGCCGGTCGTGGCCACGTTGCGGTACGCCTCGGACAGGGCCAGCTGCGCGCCCGCGTACGGGTCGAGCTTGGCGTAGCGGCCGTTGCCGTCGGTCGCGATGGCGACGCCGAGGCCGGTCTCCTCGTCGATGCGGATCATCCCGGAGTCCTCGGGCTGGGCCAGCACCGTGTTGCCCTGCACGAAGTGGTCGTACTGGGACGTGATCCACTTCTTGGAGGCCTGGTTCGGGGACGACACCAGCCGCAGGACCTGGTCCTTGAGCTCCTGGCCCGACTGCGGCCGGGGCAGCTTGTTCGCGTCGTCCGCCTGGAGGGCGTCCTGCCAGTCCGGGCGCGCGTAGGGGCGCTCGTAGACCGGGCCGTCGTGGGCGACCGTGCGCGGGTCGACGTCCACGATCTTGCCGCCGTGCCAGAAGATCTCCAGCCGGTCGCCGTCGGTCACCTCGCCGATGACGGTGGCGATGACATCCCACTTGTCGCAGATCTCCAGGAACCGGTCGACCTTGCCCGGCTCGACGACCGCGCACATGCGTTCCTGCGACTCGCTCATGAGGATTTCCTCGGGCGAGAGCGTGGAGTCGCGCAGCGGCACGTCGTCCAGCGTCACGCGCATGCCGCCGGAGCCGTTGGAGGCCAGCTCGGAGGTGGCACAGGACAGACCGGCCGCGCCGAGGTCCTGGATGCCGACGACCAGCTTCTCCTTGAAGGCCTCCAGGGTGCACTCGATGAGGAGCTTCTCCTGGAAGGGGTCGCCGACCTGCACGGCGGGACGCTTGGAGGGCTTGGCGTCGTCGAAGGTCTCGGAGGCCAGGATCGACGCGCCGCCGATGCCGTCGCCACCGGTCCGGGCCCCGTAGAGGATGACCTTGTTGCCCGCGCCGGACGCCTTCGCGAGGTGGATGTCCTCGTGCCGCATCACACCGATGGCACCGGCGTTGACCAGCGGGTTGCCCTGGTAGCAGGCGTCGAAGACGACCTCGCCGCCGATGTTCGGCAGGCCCAGGCAGTTGCCGTAGCCGCCGATGCCGGCGACGACGCCGGGCAGGACGCGCTTGGTGTCGGGGTGGTCCGCCGCGCCGAAGCGCAGGGGGTCCACGACCGCGACCGGGCGGGCGCCCATCGCGATGATGTCGCGCACGATGCCGCCGACGCCGGTGGCCGCGCCCTGGTACGGCTCGACGTAGGACGGGTGGTTGTGCGACTCGACCTTGAAGGTGACCGCGTAGCCCTGGCCGACGTCGACGACGCCGGCGTTCTCGCCGATGCCGACGAGCAGCGCGTCGGACTGGGGGGCCTTCTCGCCGAACTGGCGCAGGTGCACCTTGGAGGACTTGTACGAGCAGTGCTCGGACCACATGACGGAGTACATGGCGAGCTCGGCGCCGGTCGGGCGGCGGCCGAGGATCTCCACGACCCGCTCGTACTCGTCCTTCTTCAGGCCGAGTTCGGCCCAGGGCAGCTCGACGTCGGGGGTCTCGGCCGCGTGCTCGACCGTGTCCAGAGGCGTCCGGCTCATGCGTTGACCAGCTTCTTGAGGATCGAGGTGAAGAACGGGAGACCGTCGGTGCGGCCGGAGCCGATGAGCGGCTCGACGGCGTGCTCCGGGTGCGGCATGAGACCCACGACGTTGCCGGCCGCGTTGGTGATGCCGGCGATGTCGCGGAGGCTGCCGTTGGGGTTGACGTCCACGTAGCGGAAGGCGACCCGGCCCTCCGCCTCCAGCTCGTCGAGCGTGCGCTCGTCGGCGACGTACCGGCCGTCCATGTTCTTCAGCGGGATGTGGATCTCCTGGCCGGCCGAGTAGTCGGTCGTCCAGGCGGTGTCCGCGTTCTCCACCCGCAGCTTCTGGTCGCGGCAGATGAAGTGGAGGTGGTCGTTGCCGAGCATCGCGCCCGGGAGGAGGTGGGCCTCGGTGAGGATCTGGAAGCCGTTGCAGATGCCGAGGACCGGGAGACCGGCCTTCGCCTGCTCGATCAGGGGCTCCATCACCGGCGAGAAGCGCGCGATCGCTCCGGCGCGCAGATAGTCGCCGTAGGAGAAACCACCGCACAACACCACGGCGTCGACCTGGTGGAGGTGCTTGTCCTTGTGCCAGAGAGCGACGGGTTCGGCCCCCGCGAGGCGGATCGCGCGCTGGGTGTCCCGGTCATCGAGGCTGCCCGGGAAAGTGACGACGCCAATACGAGCGGTCACTTCGCGGCCCCCGCGACGGCTTCTTCCGACTCGACCTTGACGGTGAAGTCCTCGATCACGGTGTTGGCGAGGAAGGATTCCGCAAGATCGTGGATGCGGGCGAGGGCGGCCTCGTCGACGGGGCCGTCAACTTCCAGTTCGAATCGCTTTCCCTGACGTACGTCGGAGATGCCTTCGAAACCGAGCCGCGGCAGTGCGCGCTGCACCGCCTGGCCCTGGGGGTCGAGGATCTCCGGCTTGAGCATGACGTCGACTACGACGCGCGCCACTGGCACTCCCGGTGGTGTGGTGCTGAGCTGGTTCCTGCAGGTGTCTCCAACAGGTGGCTTCAGACTACCCGCACAAAATTTCTACGCGAGTAGAGTTGGAGGAAGCTACGTGACGGCCATCACGATCCCGCATCGGCGGGGGATGTTCACGAAAAGTTACGGGAAAGATCCCCGACCATCCTCGGATACCTATTGCGCGCGGACACGCGGACAGATTTAGTCGGGCTTCACAATGCATTGCCGCGCACTGTACAAATGAATTAGAAATAGCCGAGACTCGGCGCGACGCCACGACTGAACCGTTTGTGGCGCCGGACGAAGGGACCGATATTCGTGGCGCAGAAGGTCGTGGTCACTCTCTTTGACGACATCGACGGCTCGGAAGCGGCGGAAACGATCGCCTTCGGGCTCGACGGCAAGTCGTACGAGATCGACCTGAATGAAGGCAATGCCGAGAAACTGCGTAAGGCGCTCGCGCCCTACGTCGAGGCCGGCCGCAAGCGGTCGAAGTCGGGCAAGGCCTACAAGCAGACGGAGGTCGCCCCCGACCCCGCGGCCGTCCGGGCCTGGGCCCAGGCCAACAAGATGGAGGTGCCGGCCCGCGGCCGTATCCCCAAGAAGGTCTACGAGGCGTTCACCGACGCCCAGTGAGCGAGGCACGCTGAGCGGCACCCGGTGAACGGCGCTCCTCGCGCCCTCCCCGCGGGCCCGGGCCGACGGCCGGTCACCCGCCCCTCGGACGACCCGACTTGCGCTGCACCCCTCCCGGTCGGCTAGAGTCTGGAGCACGCCGAGGGGCGAGGCCGAAAAGCCCAGCTCACGGAGTACATGCGGGTGTAGTTCAGTAGTAGAACATCCCCCTTCCAGGGGGAAGGCGCAGTGTGCAATTCCTGTCACCCGCTCTGCACCGCCGGTCTGACCAGTCTTCTGGATCAGGTAGGCTGGTGCTCGCGCCGATCGGTGAGAGCCGGTCGGAGGCAATGCGGACGTAGCTCAGTTGGTAGAGCGCAACCTTGCCAAGGTTGAGGTCGCGAGTTCGAGCCTCGTCGTCCGCTCGGGAATCAGACCCCGGTCCACTGGACCGGGGTCTTTTCGTGTGCCTTGAACGCGCCGTGCCTCCTGAGCCCTTCGTGCCCCCTGAGCCCCTCGTGTGCCCTGAGCCCCTCGTGTGCCCTGAGCCCCTCGTGTGCTTGCGTCCGTCGTGCGCTTGAGCCCGTCGGGTGCCTTGAGCCCTTCAGGGCGACCTGAGCGCACGGGCGCCGACGGCGTCGTCTGACATATGTCATACGGAGTGATGACACCTCGCACTGCTGCCGGCCGCCGCCCGCCGGGAGCCTGGAGGCATGAACACGAATGAACACGTGATCGAGGTCACCGGCCTCCGGCGTGTGTACGGGGGCGGGTTCGAAGCGGTCCGCGGAATCTCCTTCCACGTCGGCCGCGGCGAGATCTTCGCCCTGCTCGGCACCAACGGCGCCGGCAAGACGTCGACGGTCGAGCTGCTGGAAGGGCTCGCACGGCCCGACGGCGGACGGATCTCGGTGCTCGGCCACGACCCGTACACCGAGCGGGCCGCCGTACGGCCGCGCACCGGCGTGATGCTCCAGGAGGGCGGCTTCCCCTCCGAGCTGACCGTCGCCGAGACGGCGCGGATGTGGGCCGGATGCGTGAGCGGCGCCGGTCCGGTGGGGCGGGCGCTGGCGCTGGCCGGGCTCACCGCGCGGGCCGACGTGCGGGTCAAGCAGCTGTCCGGGGGTGAGCGGCGGCGCCTGGACCTGGCGCTCGCGGTGCTCGGCGAACCCGAGGTGCTGTTCCTGGACGAGCCGTCCACCGGTCTGGACGCCGAGGGCCGGCGGGACACCTGGGAACTGGTGCGCGCCCTGCGTGACGCGGGCACCACGGTGCTGTTGACCACCCACTACCTGGAGGAGGCCGAGAACCTCGCCGACCGGCTGGCCATCCTGCACAAGGGCCGCATCGCCGCCGCCGGGACGCCCGCCGAGGTGACCGCCGCCCAGCCCTCCCGGATCGCCTTCGAACTGCCCGAGGGGTACCTCCCGGGCGATCTGCCGCCGCTGGACGAGCTGGGCGTGTGCGGACACGAGCTCGACGGGCGCGTCATCCGGCTGCGCACCCGGCAGCTGCAGCGGGCCGCGACCGGACTTCTGGTGTGGGCGCAGCGGACCGGGCTCGAGCTGCGCCGGCTCGACGTGCGGTCGGCCTCGCTGGAGGAGGCGTTCCTGGGGATCGCCCGGGAGGCGTCCGGCGACACCGCGGCCGGCGGGATCGGCGAGAACCGTGAGATCGGCGAGATCGGCGAGAACGGCGAGAACGGCGAGATCGGGGATGCCGGCGAGGCAGAGGAGGCCGCGGCATGAGCGGGGTGACGGTGCGGGACACGGGCGGCCGTGCGGCGCGAGGAGCGGTCACGACTCCCGCGCGCCGGATGGCCGCCCTCGCGCGGGCCGAACTGACGCTGCTCGGCCGCAGCAGGAGCACACTCCTCACGGCCGTGCTCATGCCACTGGCGCTGCCGGTCAGCCTCGCCCCGGCCATCGGCGGCATGCACGTCCAGGACGCCGGGCTGACCGCCGGCCTGGTGCTGCTGCCCGCCGGGATCGGCTTCTCCCTGCTGTTCGGGGTGTACTCGGCGCTGACGGTCATCTACACCGCCCGGCGCGAGGAGTTGGTGCTGAAGCGGCTGCGCACCGGCGAGCTGCGGGACGTCGAGATCCTCGGCGGGTCGGCGCTGCCGGTCCTCGCGACGGGGCTGGTGCAGTCGGCGGTGCTGGTGGCCGGCTCCACCGTCCTGCTGGACGTGCCGGCCCCCAAGGCGCCTCTTCTCGCCGTTCTGGGCCTGCTGTTCGGCCTGGTGATGTGCGCGGCGCTCGCGGGGGTCACGGCCGCGGCGACCCGGACCGTGGAGAGCGCACAGGTCACCACGGCGCCGATGGTGCTCGTGTCGATGGCCTGCTCCGGGATGGCCGTCCCCCTGGAGCTGATGCCCCACGGGCTCGCCTCGGCCTGCGCCTTGCTGCCGCTGTCCCCGGTGATCGCCCTGGTACGCGGCGGCTGGACCGGCGCCCTGTCGGCGCACGACGCCCTGGGCGCCGTGGGAACCGCGCTGGCCTGGACCGCGTTGGCGGTGTTTGCTGTACGGCGGTGGTTCCGGTGGGAACCCCGGCGCTGAGGGGCACGCAGCGCCGGGAGCACGGACACGGGGAGCACCGGCGGCGCCGGGAGCACGGACACGGGGAGACGGGGGGCGCGCGGATGCGCAGGCCGTGGGGATGGTGGCGGCGCAAGAGCACGCCCGCGAAGGTCGAGACGTACACACGGTGGTCGTTCCACTTCTTCGCCGCGGCGGAGTTCATGGCGGTCGGACTGCCCTCCGTCGGGGGGCTCCCGGCCGGGCTGGGCCTGTGGCTGCCGGCGCTGACGCTCGCGCACTGCACGCTCGGCGCGGTGACGGCGTCACGGGCGCTGGACTGGACGCGCGGGAGCCGCCCCCGGCCCGTCCGGCTGCTGTGGACCTTCGCCGCCGTCACCGCGACGGTCGCCTTCGCCGCGGTCGGCGTCGCGGAGCACGGCCCGGACCACGAGAGCGTCGACGCCGCCGCGAGCGCCGTCCTCGGCGCCGTCCTGGCCTTCGGGGCCGGCTTCACCGCGCTCGGCGTGCGCCGACGGCGGCGGGTGCTCGCGGTCGTCGCCGCCTTCGCCTTGGGCGCGGGGGTCGTGGCGCTCCCGCTCGGACTGTCCGGCGCTGCCGTCCTGGCGGCGATGGCAGCGGTGTTCCTCGGCGGCGGAGTCCTCGCCTTCACCTCGGTCTTCTCGGCCTGGCTGCTCGACGCCGTCTTCCGGCTGGACGAGGCCCGTGACACCCGGGCCCGGCTCGCCGTCGCCGAGGAGCGGCTGCGGTTCGGGCGGGATCTGCACGACGTGATGGGCCGGAACCTGGCGGTGATCGCCCTGAAGAGCGAGCTGGCCGTGCAGCTGGCCCGGCGCGGGCGGCCGGACGCCGTGGAGCAGATGATCGAGGTGCAGCGCATAGCGCGGGAGTCGCAGCGCGAGGTGCGCGACGTCGTACGCGGCTACCGGGAGGCCGACCTGGGCGTCGAACTCGCGGGTGCGCAGGGCGTGTTGACGGCAGCCGGCATCGCCTGCGAGGTGAGCGGGGAGCCCGGCGGGCTGCCCGCCGCGGTGCAGTCCGCGCTCGGCTGGGTGGTGCGCGAGGCCACCACCAACGTGCTGCGGCACGGAGACGCGGGCCGATGCTCGGTGACGTTGCGAAGGACGGCGGGAGGCGTGGTGCTGACCGTGGAGAACGACGGGGCGGGGCACACCGACGCGGACGGCGGGACGGGACTCGCCAACGCGGGCGGCGGATCGGGGCACGCCGACGCGGGCGGTGGGTCGGCGCTCGCCGACGCGGGCGGCGGGTCGGGGCACGCCGACGCGGGCGGCGGGTCGGGGCTCGCCGGGCTGCGGGAGCGGCTGCGGGGGGTCGACGGGACACTGGAGGCCGGGCCCGTCGGAACCGGAACGTTCCGCTTGGTCGCCGAGGTGCCGCTGAGCGAGAAGACGGCTGTGAGAGAGGTCACTTCATGACGGTGCGAGTGCTGCTCGCCGACGACGAGCACCTCATCCGGGGCGCCCTGGCCGCGCTGCTGTCCCTGGAGGACGACCTGGTGATCGTCGCCGAGGCGGCCACCGGGCCGGAGGCGCTGGCGATGGCGCGGGCCCACGAGCCCGACGTGGCCGTCCTCGACCTGCAGATGCCGGGCGCCGACGGTGTGAAGGTCGCCACATCCCTGCGGGCCGAACTGCCCGGCTGCCGGGCGTTGATCGTCACCAGCCACGGCCGGCCGGGACATCTCAAACGGGCGCTTGCGGCCGGTGTGCGCGGGTTCGTCCCGAAGACGGTCAGCGCCCAGCGGCTCGCCGAGATCATCCGCACGGTGCACGCCGGGAACCGTTACGTGGACCCGGAGTTGGCGGCCGACGCGATCGCCGCCGGCGACTCGCCGCTGACCTCGCGCGAGGCGGAGGTGCTCGAACTCGCCGCCGACGGAGCGCCCGTAGCAGAGATCGCCGAGCGGGCCGCGCTGTCGCAGGGGACCGTGCGGAACTATCTGTCGTCGGCCGTCTCCAAGCTCGGGGCGGAGAACCGGCACACGGCGGTGCGGATCGCGCGGGAGCGGGGTTGGGTATAGTTGGCGTCGCGCCACGGCACGTTCACCACGGCGCAGTGCGGACGTAGCTCAGTTGGTAGAGCGCAACCTTGCCAAGGTTGAGGTCGCGAGTTCGAGCCTCGTCGTCCGCTCCATCGAAAAGGCCCCGGTCATCGACCGGGGCCTTTCGCATGGTCCGCTCACACCCAGGCGGTGCCCGTCAGACGCTCGTACGCCTCGACGTACTTCGCGCGGGTCGCGTCCACGATGTGCTGGGGCAGCGGCGGCGGGGCCTGCTCGCTGTGGCGGTCCCAGCCCGACTCGGCCGAGGTCAGCCAGTCGCGCACGAACTGCTTGTCGTACGAGGGCTGGGCGCGGCCCGGCTGCCACTGGTCGGCCGGCCAGAAACGGGACGAGTCCGGGGTGAGGACCTCGTCGGCGATGACCAGGGTCTCGCCCTCGAAGCCGAACTCGAACTTGGTGTCGGCGAGGATGACGCCCCGGTCGCGGGCGATGTCGCGGGCCCGGCCGTAGACGGCGAGGGTGGCCTGACGGAGCTGGGCCGCGGTGTCGGCGCCGACCTGGCGGGCCACCTCCTCGTAGGAGACGTTCTCGTCGTGCTCGCCGACGGCGGCCTTGGTGGCCGGGGTGAAGATCGGCGCCGGGAGCTCGCTGCCGTCGACCAGGCCCTCGGGGAGGGCGAGGCCGCAGACCGTGCGGGACTCCCGGTACTCGACGAGGCCCGAGCCGGTGAGGTAGCCGCGGGCCACGCACTCGACCGGGATCATCCGCAGCGACTTGCAGATCAGGGTGCGTCCGGCCCAGTCGGCGGGGGCGCCGGCGGGCGGCTCCGTGCTCAGGACGTGGTTCGGGACCAGGTCGGCGAGCCGGTCGAACCACCACAGGGAGAGCTGGGTGAGGATGCGGCCCTTGTCGGGGATCTCGGTCGGCAGCACCCAGTCGTAGGCGGACGTGCGGTCGCTGGCGACCATCACGAGGTCGCCCGCCTCGTTCTGGTACAGCTCGCGCACCTTGCCGGTGTGCAGATGCACCAGGCCCGGCACCTGAAGCGGCTCGGGCTTTTCTACGAATCCGGACACGGTTCCTCCCCGTGGTTCTGACCTGGAGGATCGATTGTCCCTTAGTTCAGGATTGATCTGGGACGCCGGGTGGCGGGACCGCCCGGAACGGCGGGCGGGACGGGGGCTGCGCGGGGTCCGAGGGGACGGACGGGAGGTAGACGGGGGCGGGGCGGGGGCAGGCGGGGGTTGCGCGAGACGCGAGACCGGAGAGGGTCAGTCGCGCTTGCAGATGCGGTCCAGGAGGTTGGCCGTGGCGCGCTGGACCCGGGGGTCCACATGGCCGGGGCGGTCCAGGGCCGGCGACCAGGCGAAGGTGCCGGAGGCGAACACCAGGGCGCCCGAGGGGGCGCGGTAGAGGGAGGTCTCCTGGTGGCGCAGGACACCCTCGCCGTCGCGGTACGGCGAGTGGGCGAGGAGGATGCGGTCCTCGTGCCGCGGAAGCGGGGTGCGCGGGAAATAGCGGTCGGCCTCGCCCGCGACCAGACCCTCGATGCGCTCGCCCTCGCCCGTGCCGGTCGCCTCCCACAGCCAGTGGTCGGCGTTGCGGACGATCAACGGGTTCGGCTCGGGCACCCGGCCCGCGTACTGGATGCCCAGCAGCTGCTGCTCGGCGCGGTCGATCTCCCGCCACAGCACGGGCCTGCCGGGGCCCCTGCGCTTGCGGCAGGTGAGCAGCCGGCTGGGGACGCCGGACGGCGACGGCCCCAACTCCACCTGCCAGTAGACGGAGTTGGCGGACAGGAACACGAGCGAGGTGCCGCTGTCGCGGGCGAGTTCCACGGTCCTGCGCATGTTCGTGGACCAGTACTCGTCGTGGCCGGGGAAGACCAGGCCCCGGTAGCGGCCGGGGTCGATGTGACCGGCGTGCAGATCTCGGGCGTCGGCGTAGGCGAGGTCGTAGCCGTAGCGCTCGGCCCAGCGGATGAAGTCGTAGGCGTGGCCGACGTGCAGGGGTAGGCCCGCGCCCGCGTACGGCCGGTCGAAGGAGACCGTGGTCGCCGCGTCGGCCTCGCCGAGGAGACGGCCCTTCTCGTCCCAGGCGTGGTAGAGGCTGGCGCCGGTGCGGCCGTCCTCGGGGTAGAGGTTGTAGGCCTGCCAGGTGATGTCGGGCAGCAGCAGGAGCAGGTCGGCGGGGTGCTGGTCGCGGACCGTGAAGGGCACGTGGGAGCGGTAGCCGTCGACGGTGGTGAGGACGGCGACGTACGCGCCCACGTTCCAGTACGACGGGACCTGCAGACGCCAGGAGAGCCACCAGTGGTGGCAGGAGACCGTGCGGTCGGCGGTCAGGGGCGGCGGCTGGACGATGCCGGACAGGCGCGGGCTGGTGGTGATCTTGGCCGCGCCGTCGCCGTCGTAGTGGCCGATGCGGTAGACGTCGACGCTGAATTCCTGGGGTGGGTCGACGGTGACGTGGAAGTCGACGGCGCCCCCGGGAGCGACCGCGCCCGTCGAGACGAACCCCTTGATCTGACGGCCCACGTCGTCGGCGGAACGGGGGCCGCCGGCCCTCGGAGCGGGGCGGGGGCCGGGGATGCGGGGAGCGCCCTGCGCCGCGACGGGCACCGCCGGGTCCACGTACCAGGGGACCACCTGGCCGGTGTCGTCGAAGTACGTCTCGCTGCCGCGCAGCCAGGGCACCGGGCCCTGGCCGAAGGGGTCGGTCACGGCGTGGGCCAGTGCTCCCGACTCCCATCGGCGGATGTGCTCCGGTCCTGGTCCGGGTCCCATGGTGCTCCCCTCCCTCGTGCCCCCGTGATGGCTCGTACGGACGTGACCGCCGTGTGTGTTCGGTCTTGTGCGGCCTGTCCTATGTCGCAAGCCCTTGCCATGGGCTCTATCGATCCCAGCACATCACATAACGCGCGCAGGCAGTCACTATTCGTTGCGAATTGGCCGAAAGTGGAATTCGCTCCTCCGATAGCCCCGGCGGCGGACGCGGGGCGGGACGAGACGGGGCTGGACGGACGCCTGCGGTGCACTGGGCAGGGGGCCCTGGGTCGTAATCCGTGGGCCGTGGGCTTCGGGCCTCGGGCTTCGGGCCTCGGGCCTCGGGCTTCGGGCCTCGGGCTTCGAGCTCCGGGAGGCTGCGGGTGGTGGGGTGGAAGGCTGCGGGCTGCGACAGCGGGGCGGTGCGGCCGGGGCGGCGGTGCGGCCGGGCGTGGTCAGCCCAGCCGCACCGGCTTCTCCGGTCGTATGCCGAGCTCCACGAGCCAGGTGCGCAGAGGGGCCGCGTCGCCGTCCTCCACGAGGCTGAGGACCCGGGGGGTCAGGTCGGGCACCCGCTCGCCGTCGACCAGGAGGGTCGGCCCGTCGAGCCAGTCGAGGCCCGGCGTCGCGCCGACGGTGTCCATCGCGGCACAGCAGACCATCGCCGTGACGTGGTCGGCGAGGAGCTCCCGGTCGGTGCGCGGGGGCTGGAGGGGGAACAGCGGGAACGCGGTGTCGTCCCAGAGGGCCGAGTCGGGCCCCTGACCGGCGGCGAGCGGCCCGGCGCCGGCCGCGGGCACGACCGCCGCCTCCTCCCGGCCGACCTCGGCGCCGAGCCGGGCGGCCAGCGCGGCGCTGCGGGGGTTGGCGGGCGGGGGGTCGTCGTTCCCGTCGCTGTCGGGGCCGAAGGCGGAGACCAGGCGCGCGAGGTCGGGGGCGGTCTCCCGGTGATCGGTGGACGCCGCCGCGGGGGCGGGGCCGGGGCCGGCCTCAGGAGGGATGAGGGGCTCCCCCGGGGCGGCGGAAGAGGGCGCGGAGCCGGAGGAGGGCGAGGAGCCCGGATTCGGGTTCGGGCTGGGGGCCTTGTCCGCCGCCGGGGCCGTACCCGTCAAGGGGCGCGTGCCCGCCGAGGGGCCCGTGCCCGCCGAGGGACCCGTGCCCGCCAAGGGGCCCGTGCTCGTCGGAGGCTGTTCCGCCGGCCGGTGGCCCGGGTCCGACGTGCCGTACGTCGCTCCAGGGGCCGGGGGGAGGCCGTCCGTGAGGTGGTCCAGGACCCTGGCCAGGGTGGGGCCGCCGGGGTGGCGGACGGTCGCGGGGTCGGGGGCGCGGCGGACGCCGAGGGCGTCCAGGACGCGGTGGAGGCGGGCCGCGTCGGTGCGCCACTTGCGGTCGACGACCTCGTCCGGGTAGTCGTCCCAGGCCACCGGGGACCAGTCCGGGCCGGGCTCCGCGGGGCCGCCGTGGAAGAGTCGGGCGGCGAGCAGCGAGGCGGCCTCGTCGACGGTGCCGGGCTCTTCGAGCAGGTCGCAGGCGGGGCGTTCGCCGAGGCGGGAGGCGAAACCCTCCGCCAGCCGGTCGCGCCGGGACAGCTCGGTGAGCGCCGCGACGACTCCCGCGTCCAGCCGGGAGGGCCAGCGGCCCATGCGCCAGGCCGGCAGCGCCACGCGGGTGAGCAGCCGGTCCCAGCCCGCGTACGCCAGGCCCACCTGTTCCTGGGCGACGATGCGCAGCCCGTAGTCCACAGCCTGTGCGCGCTCGGCGGCCGCGGCGGCCACCCCGCGTTCCATCTCGCCGACGTGCAGCTGACAGCCGCGCAGCATCAGGCGCGCGACCCAGCCGATGCCCGAACACGCGGGCCGCAGGACGGGCCGCCGGCTGCCCTGGTGGGCGCAGACGGCCACGGCCGCGTCCAGCCCGCGCACGAAGCGCCGGGCGGCGGCTATGTCGGGGTGCGCCGAGGGGCCCGTGCCGGCCACGACCGGTGCGAGGACGGCGCGGAGCTCGCCGACGCGCATCCACCACAGGAACGGGGAGCCGATGACGAGGACGGGCGCGGCCGCCGTACGCCGGTGGAGCGGTCCGTGGGCGCCGCCCGGACCGGCTATCTCGTCGCCGTCGCGGGGCGGCGGCGGGCCGTGGGCCGCATGGGTGCGGTCCTCCAGCCAGCTGTCGCAGTCCGGGGTGAGGGCTATCGCCGAGGGCGCGGGAACGTCGAGGCGGTCGGCCAGGTCGCGGACCAGCCGGTACAGATCGGGGGCCGCTCCCTCGGCGACGGCCACCGTGGGGCTGACGGCGGGCCGGGCCCGGGCGACGACCAGCCCGATCACCGCGGCGGCGAGCAGCACGACGGCGGCGACGGCGCCCACGACCGCGCGTGCGCTGTCCCAGCCCGGGCCCACGAGGTGCCCGGTGGCACCGCCCGCGCCCAGGATCACGGCGGCTGCCGCGGGCAGCAGCGCGACGGCCAGCGCCCGGCTGCGGATGCGCAGCACGGCCAGTGCCCGGGCACGGGCTGCCTGCGCGCCCACCTCCACACCCATACCGGTCACGACCGGACGTCACCCCCTCCCTGCAGTCCTGTGGCCCCCGGCTGTCTTCGCAGTGCTCACTCCCCCACTGTGGCACCGACCACTGACATCGCAATGCCGGTGGGCCAAGTGCCGGAACGAGGGCCGGGAGGCTTGCGCCGCACCCTAGTTGGCGGTCCGGCCCCCGTCAGCCGGATGCTGGAGCGTCACTCGATGGAATTGCTTTGGGGAAAGGTGTATGACGCTGGGCAACGATCAGGCCCCGGGTTCCCTGGACCCTCCGTGCGGAGGGCCCTGGTGACCCGGGGCCTGAGAAACACCTGGTGGAACGCCGGCCGGAGGTCCGGTACCGGGCCTGTGGCGGGAGCCGCGTTACGCGTCGGCCGCCGCCTTCGCGGCGATGTCCGTACGGTGCTGGGAGCCGTCGAGGCCGACGCGCGCGACCGCCCGGTACGCGCGGTCGCGGGCCTCGGTGAGGTCGGCGCCGGTCGCGGTGACGGACAGGACACGGCCGCCGGCGCTGACGACCGCGTCGCCGTCCCGCTTCGTGCCGGCGTGCAGCACGTACGCGTGCGGGGCGTCCTCGGCGGCCACCTCGGCGAGCCCGGTGATCGGGTCGCCGGTGCGCGGGTCGCCGGGGTAGTTGTGCGAGGCGATGACGACCGTGACGGCGGCGTCCTCGCTCCAGCGCAGGGGCGGCAGGGCGGCGAGCTCACCGGTCGCGGCCGCCGCGAGGACGCCCGCCAGCGGGGTCTTCAGCCGGGCCAGCACGACCTGCGTCTCGGGGTCGCCGAAGCGGGCGTTGAACTCGATGACGCGGACACCGCGGCCGGTGATCGCGAGGCCCGCGTACAGCAGCCCGGAGAACGGGGTGCCGCGGCGGCGCATCTCGTCGACGGTCGGCTGGAGAACGGTCTCCATGACCTCCTCGACCAGCTTCGGGTCGGCCCACGGCAGCGGCGAGTACGCGCCCATGCCGCCGGTGTTGGGGCCCTCGTCGCCGTCGAGCGCGCGCTTGAAGTCCTGGGCGGGCTGCAGCGGGACGACGCTCACGCCGTCGGTGATCGCGAAGAGGGAGACCTCCGGGCCGTCGAGGAACTCCTCGATGACGACCCGGTCGCAGGCGGCGGCGTGCGCGGCGGCGGCCTGCGGGTCGTCGGTGACGACGACGCCCTTGCCGGCGGCCAGACCGTCGTCCTTGACGACGTACGGCGTGCCGAAGGCGTCCAGGGCCTCGGCGACCTCTTCGGCGGTGGTGCAGACATAGGAGCGGGCGGTCGGCACACCGGCCGCCGCCATCACATCCTTGGCGAACGCCTTGGAGCCCTCCAGCTGCGCGGCCTCCTTCGAGGGGCCGAACACCGGGATGCCCGCCTCGCGCACGGCGTCGGCGACACCGGCGACCAGCGGCGCCTCCGGGCCTACGACGACCAGTTCGGCGCCGAGTTCGACGGCCAGCGCGCGGACGGCCGCGCCGTCCAGGGCGTCGACCTGGTGCAGCTCGGCGACCTCGGCGATGCCGGCGTTGCCGGGCGCGCAGTGCAGCGCGGTGACGGCGGGGTCGAGGGACAGTGAGCGGCACAGGGCGTGTTCGCGGGCGCCGCTGCCGATGACGAGGACGTTCACGGGGGTCAGCCTAACCGGCGCGGGCGGCGCGCTTTGTGCGGGCCGCCGAGGGACCAGGGCCGGGGGCCCTGTGCGTTCCTCCAAGCGCGACGCCGTTTCCGAGCGCGGCGTCGCTCCGAGCGCGGCGTCGCTCCGAGCGCGGCGTTCCACCGACGGCCGCCGGGCCTTCCGCCAAACCGACCGGACCGACCGGACCGACCGGACCGCTACTCGTTGGTGAACTCCTCCACCACGGTCGCTCCCAGCTCACGCACGATCAGCTCGTAGCCGGAGAGGGCGGACTCGTTGAGGTCGGGATCGTCGTCCTCGGGGGTGTCGTCCTCGGGGGCCACCGGCTCCGGGGCGGGGGGACGGGACGGGCCCGGCGCGGAACCGGCGGGCGCGGAGAACTGCGTCGCCGCCGAGGAGGGTCTGTGCTGGGCCGGGCCGCCGCCCCCCGGCCCGGCGGCCGAGGCCGGGGAAGAGGAGGAGGCCGACGGGTTCGCCGTCCCGCCGTCGCCGTGCCCCCCGTAGCCGACGGAACCGCCGGAGCCCGCGGAGCCGCCCTGACTGCCGTAACCGCCCGCGTTGCCGGGGCCGCCGGATCCACCGGACCCGCCGGGTGTCCCGTAGCCGCCGGGAGCGCCCGCGCCGAAGCCGCCGCCACCGCCGCCGCTGAAGCCGCCGGACGGCGAGGGGCCCGAACCGCCGGACGGGTCGACGACCGCGTCGATCTTCCACTGGACGTTGAACTGCTCGGCCAGCGCCTGCCGCAGCACGTCCTCGCTGCCGCTGCTCGTGAAGTTGTCACGGGCTCCGGCGTTGACGAAGCCGATCTGGAGGGTCGTGCCGTCGAAGCCGGCGACATGGGCGTTCTGGCTGAGCAGGATCCAGGTGAAGCGGCGCCGGTTCTTGACGGCTTCGAGGATGTTGGGCCAGAGCATGCGGGGGTCGGGACCGCCGGAGGGGGGCGCGTACCCGGCGGGCGCGGCCGCCGACGCCGGCGCGGGGGCGGCTGCCGGAGCCGAGGCCGCGGGACCCGCCTGGGGGGCGGGGGCCGGGCTCGCCGGGGGCCGTGCGCCGCCGCCCGCGGGTGCGGCCGTGGGCCAGCCGCCCGGTCGCCGCCCGCTGCCGACCGCCGTGGCGGTGGGCCAGGCGCCCGGAGCGGGCTGGGCGGGAGGCTCGTCCGCCGGCGGGACCGCCTGGGCGGCGGCGGGCGCGGGAGCGGGAACCGGTGTGGGCGTGGGCGTGGGTGTGGGCGGTTGCGTCGGAGGGGCCGCGGGGGGAGCGGCCGGGGGGTGGTCGGGCGCGGTGGGCGGCGCGGACGTCACGGCCGGGGAGGGCGCCGCGGCCTGGCCCGGTCCCTGGCCCCGCACCGCCGCGCGGGCCGCGGCGGCCCCGCCGCCCGGCGGGATCGACGCGTCGTCGGCCATGGCGCCGCCGCCGTGCGCCTGCGGCCCGGGCACGTACCCCATCGCCGGCATGGCGGGCGCCCCCTGCACGGGGCCCTGCCCGGACGCGGCGCCGCCCGGTGAGAAGTTCACGCCGCGCTCGATGCGGTCGAGGCGGGCCATGACGGACCGCTCGTCCCCATAGGCGGCGGGCAGCATCACGCGCGCGCAGATCAGTTCCAGCTGGAGGCGGGGCGAGGTGGCGCCGCGCATCTCGGTGAGGCCCTCGTTGACCAGGTCGGCGGCCCGGCTCAGCTCGGCGGCGCCGAAGACGCCGGCCTGGGCCTGCATGCGCTCGATGACGTCGGCCGGGGCGTCGATCAGCCCCTTGTCCGCCGCGTCGGGGACGGCGGCGAGGATGACGAGGTCCCGCAGCCGCTCCAGCAGATCGGCGACGAACCGCCGGGGGTCGTTGCCCCCCTCGATGATCCGGTCGACGACCTCGAAGGCGGCGGCCCCGTCCCCCGTGGCGAAGGCCTCGACGACGGAGTCCAGCAGCGAGCTCTCCGTGTAACCGAGGAGGGAGGTCGCCATGGCGTATGTCACACCCGCGTCGGTCGCACCGGCGAGCAGCTGGTCCATGACGGACATGGAGTCACGCACGGATCCCGCGCCGGAGCGCACGACCAGCGGCAGCACCGCCTCGTCGACGGGGATGCCCTCCTGCCGGCACACCTCGCCCAGGTACTCCCGCAGCGTTCCCGGCGGCACGAGCCGGAACGGGTAGTGGTGCGTCCGCGACCGGATGGTCCCGATGACCTTCTCGGGCTCGGTGGTGGCGAAGATGAACTTCAGATGCTCCGGGGGCTCCTCGACGACCTTGAGCAGCGCGTTGAAACCGGCCGACGTGACCATGTGGGCCTCGTCGATGATGTAGATCTTGTAGCGGCTGCGGGCAGGGCCGAAGAACGCCTTTTCCCGCAGGTCACGGGCGTCGTCCACACCACCGTGGGAAGCGGCGTCGATCTCGATGACGTCGATGGAGCCCGGGCCGTTCCTGGCCAGGTCCTTGCACGACTCGCACTCTCCGCACGGCGTCGGCGTGGGCCCCTGCTCGCAGTTCAGGCACCGGGCCAGGATCCGCGCGCTGGTGGTCTTCCCGCATCCACGCGGCCCGCTGAACAGGTACGCGTGATTGACCCGGTTGTTCCGTAGCGCCTGCTGCAGCGGGTCGGTGACATGCTCCTGCCCGATGACCTCGGCGAACGACTCCGGGCGATAGCGGCGGTACAGCGCGAGAGACGACACGCATACGAGGTTATAGGCGACCGCTGACATCGGACCCACGCCCGGTTCCCGCCGGCCCCCGCCCGACCGCCGCCCGGTCCCCGTGAACGCAAAGCGCCCCCCACGCACCCGCCAGAGCCGACCTACCCTTGCTGCCTTCCGGCCCTGGGGGAGTTCAGTCAGATAGCGCCGCGTGAGGGGCTCCGCACAGGCTACAGGATCTGAGCGGGGGGAACGAGTTCGCGAGCACTCCTCAACGTCTTGTATTGTTTGCCGCGGAGGATTCGCCTAGAGGCCTAGGGCGCACGCTTGGAAAGCGTGTTGGGTTCACACCCTCACGAGTTCGAATCTCGTATCCTCCGCCAGTGCCTCACCGGGCACGATGTCGAAGGGCCCCACCGTTCGCGGTGGGGCCCTTCGTCGTACGCGCGCACTCGGTGGCGGTCGCTCTGTCCCGTGCGGATTCAGCGGGCGAACTTCTCGATGGCGGCCGGGGTCACCGGGGTGAAGAAGTTGACGAGGTTGCCGTCGGGGTCGCGGAAGAGGAGCGACCGGTTGCCCCACGGCATCGTGGTGGGCTCGTTGACGAAGTCGGCGACGAAGACGGAGAGGTCCGCGTGCACGCGGTCCACGTCGTCGACGAGGAACTCGATGATCACGCTGTGGTTGTCCGCCGGGCGGGCGGACCCCGGAGCGGACAGCGCGATGGTGCGGGCGCCGGCGATCGCCAGGGTGGCGTTCGGGGTGGTGAGTTCGGCGAAGTCCTCGGTGGCCCAGGTCGCCGGCACCCCCGCGGCCTTCTCGTAGAACGCGACCAGGCGTGCGACGTCGCTGGTGACGATGCGGATCGAGACGAAGTCCATGGTGTTCTCCCAGGTCGGTGGAGTCGCTGTACGCCGCAGACTAGGACGGATAGTGGTCAGAATCGGTCCACTATCCGCGTTAGGCTCCGAAACATGTCTCGACCCACCGGACGCGTACTGACTCTCCTGGAGCTGCTGCAGTCGGGCGGCGTCCGGACGATGGCCGAGCTCGCCGCCCGGCTCGGCGTGGACGGGCGGACCGTGCGCCGGTACGTGGACCAGCTGATCGACCTCGACGTGCCGGTGGAGTCCGTGCGGGGCCGCTACGGCGGGTACCGGCTCGCCTCCGGGTACCGTCTGCCGCCGCTCATGTTCAGCGACGACGAGGCGCTCGCCGTGCTGCTCGGCCTGCTCGCCGGCCGCCGGTCGGGGCTCATGACGACGGCGGACACGGCGGGCGAGACGGCGGCGGCCAAGATCCGCAGGGTGCTGCCCCACCGCCTGGCCCGCAGGCTCGACACCGTCCTGGAGTCTCTCGCCTTCACGGCCGCGCCCGGGGAGTTCACCGGCCCGGACGCCGAGGTCCTGCTCACCGTCGCCGACGCGGTCCGCCATCGGCGTCCGCTCTCGATCAGATACACCGACCGTGACGGCCGCCGCAGCGAACGCCGGCTGCACGCCTATGGGATCGTCGCCCATGCGGGCCGGTGGTACGTCACGGGCACGGACCCCGAGGCCGGCGAGGACCGGACCTTCCGGCTCGATCGCATCGCGACCGCGCGGACCCTATCCGGTTCGTTCGAGGCGCCCGCCGGAGTCGATCCGGCGCAGCGCGTGGTGTCCGGGTTCGCCGCAGCCGAGTACCGCCACGAGGTGACCTTGCGCATCCACGCGACGGTCGATCAGATCCGCGCCCGCCTCCCTGCCACCGTGGCGACCCTGGAAGAGGCGGAGCCCCCGGCGGACGCCGATCCGGACGCCGATCCGGAGACAGGTCCGGAGACAGGTCCGGCGAGCGGTCCGGCGAGCGGTCCGGCGGCCGAGCGTTGGCTGCGCGTCGGGCTGCGGGCGGAACGGCTCGACTGGCTGCCGCCCCTCCTCGCCTCGCTCGACCGGCCGTTCGTCGTCGAGCGCCCCGACGAACTGCGCGGCCTCGTCGTCGCGTTCGCCGACCGCCTCGCATCTCGCGCCCGTCGAGCCTGACGGCGTTCACCCCCGTCCGGCGTCGTCCGCCGTCTGCTCCCGGCCTCGCTCGGCCAGTGCGGCGAGCTCGGTCAGGAAGGCCTCTGCCAGGAGGGTCGCGTCCCGGCTTCCCGAGTTGGTGGCGACGCTCAGGGTGTGCCCCTGGGCGCAGCCGCCCAGGGCGAAGGTGACCGTGCCGGCCGGGGGCACCATCGGGACGATGTTCAGGCTGCGCAGCGGTCGTCCGGCCAGGGTCTGGCCCTGTTCGCGCAGGTGGACGTAGGAGCAGGCGGCCGGGGCGTAGGCGGGCGCGAAGATCGTGCCGCCGGCCAGCGCCATGGTCGCCCCGGGAAGCGCCGCGAGCGTGCCCTCGACGAGTCTCTCCGAGGTGCTCCGGGCCCGGGTGACGGTCGTCAGCAGGCCGGTGCAGGCGGTCAGCCGGGCCGCGGGGTCGGCCAGCGTCACCGGTGCGGGGACCCGCACGTTGGCGAACGCGTTGCCGAGGAACTCCCCGCAGTCGTCCGGGCGTTCGTCGACGGGGACCGAAAGCCAGACCGGACGCGGGGCAACGCCCGGACCGGTGCCCGGACCGATGCCGGGACCGGCGTCCGGACCGGCGCCGGAGCCGCCGTCGGGGAGCCGGGACCGCAGGACTCCCGACACCGTCGCCAGGAACACCTCGTTGGTGGTCGCCCTACGGCCCGGGGCGGCTTCCCGCGCCGCCCGCAGGACGTCGGCGCGCAGCCCGACGAGCGCGTAGGCGGGCTCCCGCGGGCCCTGGTGCGGCAGGGGCACGGCGCGCCCCGCGGTCAGCAGACCGGGCGGCCCGCCCGCCGCCGGGGCGGGGCGCGCCGTCCGCCGCCGGGGGCCGGGCACCGCAAGGGAGGCGGCGCCGTCCAGGGGCCGGCCGTCGTCGAAGAGGGAGCGCAGCAGGGTCGTCAGGGAGCGCCCGTCGAGCAGGCTGTGGTGCATCCGGAACAGCAGGGAGAACTCGCCCTGCGTCGAGCCCCGCAGGAGGTGCAGGCCCCACGGCGGGCGGTCGGCGGGGAAGGGGGTGTGGAACCACCGCCCCACCGCGTCCCGGAGGGTGCCGTCCACGCAGTCGACCTGTCGTCCCAGCTCGTGGCCGTCCGCGCGGGCCCAGCGGTGCCGGCCGGTCCACCAGGCCAGACCCGGCCGGGCGCCCGGGGCGACCAGGGTCCGGGTGAGCCGCGGCAGCGCCTTCCACCGCTCCTCCACCAACGCCCGCAGCTCGTCCGGCGCGGGCGGCGCGCCCGTGAAGTCCAGCGCGATCCCGGCGTTGGGCGGGCCGAACGGCCAGCGGGCCATCCCCTCTTCCAGCAAGGGCAGATGCGATCCGGGCATGAGACTGCTCCTGTCATGGGCCGTCCCTGTCGAGGACCGGTCCTGTCGTGGACCGGCCGCTGGCGGACGACGTCCTGTACCCCCAACGGCCGATGCGACCGGCGGTCACGTGTCGCGCCTCGCGCGGGTGTCAACGCGCGGGCCCGCGGGCTCCCTGATGGGGTGACACTGCAGCAGGTTTGCGGTCGGGAGCGGTGTCCGAGCGCCTTTAATCGGGACTCCGCGTCCGCGTTGGGACGCGCCGTCACCCTTTTTGGTCCCCGCACCGGCTCCGCGCCGGACAGGAGTTACGTGTCGTGCCTGGTACCCGTGCGAATCCCGCGCACATCGCCGTGTTCAACGTCCCGATGCACGGACACGTGAATCCGACGCTGGGGGTCGTCGAGGAGCTCGTACGACGGGGGCACCGGGTCACCTACGCCGTCACCGAGGACTTCGTGCACCAGGTGAAGGCGGCCGGCGCCGAGCCCGTGTTCTACCCGGACACGGGGGACGGTTCGGAGGCGCCGGAGGAGATGGGCGAGGGGTTCGCCCGGGTCGTCCGGCTGGCGCTGGCCGGTCTGCCCGCCCTGGCCAGGGCGTACGACAGGGACCGGCCCGATCTGGCGCTGTGCGACGTCTACGGGCTGGCGGGTCTGCTGCTGGGCGCGCGCTGGCAGATCCCCACGGTGGTGGCCTCGCCCACCCACCTCGCCTACGACGGCATCGTCCCCGAGTTCTTCGGCGTGCCGGGCCTCCCCCAGGTGCCCGGCTTCGCGGAACTCGTGGCCGCCTTCGCGGAACACGGGGTGGACAGCGCGCGGATCCAGGATCTCGTGCAGCCGGAGCACGCCGTCGCGTTCTTCCCGCGCGCCTTCCAGCGCAGGCCCGGCACGGTCATGGCGCGGCGCGTCGCCTATGTCGGACCGGCGCTCGGGGACCGCTCCTACCAGGGCTCCTGGCAGCCCCCACGGCAGGACCGGCCGGTGCTGCTGGTGTCGCTGGGCTCGCAGTTCAACCGGCGGCCCCGGTTCTACCGGTCCTGCGTCGAGGCCTTCGCCGAGCTGCCCTGGCATGTGGTGATGTCCGTCGGCCGCGCCGTCCCGCCGGACGAGCTGGGGCCGCTTCCCGACAGCGTCGAGGTGCATCCGCACGTGCCCCAACTGGCCGTGCTCGCGCAGGCGAACGCCTTCGTCACCCATGCCGGGATGGGCGGCACGATGGAGGCGCTGCACTACGGCGTTCCGCTGGTCGCGGTGCCGCAGATGGCCGAGCAGCGGGTCAACGCCGCGCAGATCGAGCGCCTGCGGCTCGGCGTCCACCTGCCGCGCGAGACCGTCACTCCGGAGGCGCTGCGCGAGGCCGTCCTGCGGGTCTCCTCCGACCGGGACATCCGCGCCGCCGTGGCGGACATGCGCCGGGAGATCGCGGCGGCGGGAGGGGCGGGCGCCGCCGCGGACCTGATCGAGCGGGCCCTGTAGGCCCGCAGCCCTTTTCTAGGAGTGACGTCGTGACCCACGCCCTGGCGGCCGACATCCGCCGCACGAGCACCGTGCCGGAGTGCCGGCCGCACCTGTATCTGCGCCAGGTCCGCATGAGCGACCTGGACTCGATGAACCACGTGAACAACGTCCGGCTGCTGGAGATGATCCAGGACGCCCACATCGACATGTTCTATCTGCGCCCCGGGCTGCCCGGCCAGGAGATCCGCCCCCGGTTCGTCTACGCACGCCACGAGCTCGACTACTCGGAGCCTCTGACGCTGCAGCCGGAGCCCGTCACCATCACCACGACGATCGGCGACCTGCGCCGCTCGTCCTTCCGCGTCACCAGCCGCGTCACCCGCGACGCCCGGGTGTTCTGCACGTGTGTGAGCACGGCCGTCGCCTACGACCCGGACGCCCGCTGCTCGCGCCGGCTGGAGGAGGCGGAGCGCGCCCTGGCGGCCCGGCACGCGACGCCCGAGGCGGCCCGCTGAGCCACCACCCGTCCCCGCCCGGCCCCGCCCGTCCCCGCCCGGGTGGTCGGCTCAGCGTTCGATCCGGACCGGCTCCGACACGCTGACCTGGTCGATGTCCGACACCCGGATCGTCACCTTCATCTCCCACTCGCCCGGCATGGGCAGGTTCACGGCGTCGGCGC
This sequence comes from Streptomyces rishiriensis, assembly GCF_003112535.1. GTDB lineage: Bacteria > Actinomycetota > Actinomycetes > Streptomycetales > Streptomycetaceae > Streptomyces > Streptomyces rishiriensis. Next base: position 77,682 of record NZ_BEWA01000020.1, read on the forward strand.
CCCAGTAGCCGCCCCGGTCGGTGATCCCGGAGTCGAGGGGGCCGACGTCCCGCGCGGGAAGGCTGAAGGAGATGCGCAGTTCAGGGATGCTGACGAAGCCGCCGTCGGGGCCGTAGACCACGGCCTGGAGCTGGTTGCCGCCGACCCGGCCCGGGTCGAGGGTGACCTGCACCTTGCCGCGGAAGTCGCCGGTCTGCGGGGAGTCCAGGGAGAAGGGCACGTCGGTCACGGAGGCCACGGGCAGCCCGGCCGACTGCTCGGCCGCCGCCGCCTCGGTCGCCGCCCGGCCCGGGAGGGTGCCGGTCAGCACGGTCGTCAGGACCAGGACGACGACCGAGACGGCGACCTCGGCCAGCACGGAGCGGCGCAACGACCGGCGCCGGTCCTCGCCGGCCGGGGCGAGCGGCCGGTGGTCGTGGTGAGGCCCCTCGGCGGAGGATCTCCGCCGGTCCGCGGGCTCGTTCCCGGGGTCGGCGGGCTGCTCGGGGCGGGTGTCCTCGGCCTGCGCGATCCCGGACGACGCTGAGTCGTCGTCCGACGGCCGGTCGGACGGGCCGCCCACCGGCTCCGGAACCCGGACTTCCTTCCTCACCGCCACGGACGCCACAGCCGCCCCGACCGTCGCGTTCGCGTTCGCGTTCGCGTTCGTGGTCGCGTTCGCGTTAGTGGTCGTGGTCGTGGTCGTGTTCGCGGTCGTCGCCTCGGGCGTGGCGGCGGTCGTCGCCGTGGGCATGGTGATCGTCCGGGCGGCCCCGTGCACCGTCCGGCGCGACCATGCTCCCGCGAGCAGCAGCAGCGCCACCGTGGCGAGTTTGGCCAGCAGGACCCGCCCGTACGTGGTGTCCGTCAGGGCGGACACCGAGCCGAGGCCGCGCCAGGACTGGTAGACGCCCGTCACCACCAGGACCGTCACCGACAGGGCCGCCAGCCGGGAGAAGCGGTTGACCACGCGCGAGGGGACGGACGCGCGGTGGAGCAGGGTGAGCAGGGCCGCGAGGCCGCCCAGCCAGGCGGCCATCGCGAGCAGGTGCAGTACCGAGGACGCCATCGCCGCCGGGACCTGGATGCCGGCCGAGGCGTGCTCGGCGGACGCCCAGGTCAGGGCGAGGCCGACCGCCAGCGCGGCGCCGGCCAGCAGCGCCGGACGCGACGGCCGCTCGCCCTTGCGTTCCCGCACGGGCCCTCGCTGCCACCTCAGCAGGACCGCGACGGCCGCCAGCAGGGCGAGGCGCGTGACCAGGGCCAGGCCGGGGCGGGTGCCCAGGGTGCGGGCGAGACCCGAGGGGTCCAGGGCCTCGGCCGGGCCGGCGCCGGTCTCGTAGGGGGCGCGCAGCAGGAGCAGGAACACCGTCGATCCGACGAGCGCCCACCAGCCGGCCAGCAGGAGCCTGCGCAGCGGCCGGACGTCCGGCGGGCCGCACACGGCGACGAAGGCGGCCGTGCCGATGAGGAGGGCCGCGGCGAGGTACGCGACGTAGCGGCCGATGGTGAACAGGCCGCTGGTGGCCGGGTCCTCGACGGAGGTGCTGGGCAGGGCGGGCGGGACGGCGGAGGGCTTGCCGACGGAGAAGGTGAGGGCGCCGGCGATCGGGTGACTGTCCGCCGACACGACCCGCCAGGCCACCGTGAACGTACCGGTGCCGAGGCCGCCGGGCAGCGTCACCCGCGCGGTGTCGGCGCGCCCGTCCGCGTGCTCGGGCTTGCCGATGCGCAGCCGTTGGTTGTCGGGGTCGAAGACGCGGAAGGAGTCGTCGAGGAGGCCCACGGACTCGGTGAAGGCGAGCGTGATGGAGCGGGGGGCCGTCTTGACGACGCTTCCGTCGACGGGGTCGGCGCCGCGCAGGGCCGCGTGCGCGGAGGCCGGTCCGCCGCCGAGGAGGAGCAGCGTCAGCACGGAGCCCAGCAGCACCAGCCCTCGGAGCCGCCGTCGGCGACCGCCGCTCCGGCGACCGCCGCTCCGGCGACCGCCGCTCCGGCGACCGCCGCTCCGGCGACCGCCGCTCCGGCGACCGCCGCTCCGGCGATCGTCGCTCCGGCGATCGTCGTTCCGGCGATCGACGCCGTGGGGTCCGCCGCCCTGTCGTCGTCCGTCCTCGTGGCCTTCGCTCACGTCACCGCTCCGCCTTGCTCGACCTGCTCGGAACTCGTGATCCGAGACTCGCGTGCTCGCAGATACGTACGCATGCACTGGGCATCCGGTTCACCGTGCCGGCCCGGTCGACGCGTGCGCCCGGGCCGGCGCCGGACGCCCCCGTTCCCGGGCCTCGCCGGGGCCGTCACCCGGGGAACGCGGTCTCCCGGCGCAGGAAGGCGAGTTGGGCCTTCTTCTCCGGCAGGTACACGTCGGGAAGGTCGACCTCCGGGAGCGTGACGACGGGGCCCGCCTCGAAGCCCTGCCGAAGGAAGCGGTCGACCGCCCTGGTGTTGCGCACGTCGGGGTCCACCACGACGCGCCGCCGGTCCAGGCCGAGCAGGACGTACGAGGCGAACACGCCCATCAGCGCCGCCGACCAGCCGGACCGGGGGCCCCGCTCGTCGGCCGGCGCGATGAGCACGTGGACGCCGATGTCGCCGGACTCCACCGCGTAGACCTCCCCGACCCGGTCCGCGGCGGGCTCGTAGGTCTGCAGCAGCGCGACCGGGACGCCGTCCAGCTCGGCCAGGAGGGCGTGATGGGTGTCCAGGGTCGCCAGGTGGGCGTAGATCTCGGCGATCCGGTCGCGCGTCAGGCCGTTCATGCCCCAGAACGCGGCCCGCTCCTCGCTCACCCACGCGTGGACGGTCGTCGCGTCGTCCTCGGGGGCGAGGGGACGCAGGCCGACGGCGCCCAACCCCTCGACGGTCTCCACGTGGACGTATGCGGGCGCGCGGCGGTCAGCCATGGTCGCTCTCCTTCTTCAGCCGTGCCCAGTCGGTGACGACCGGGGCCAGCTCGCCCTTGAGCCACAGGGGCAGCTGGTCGTGGTGGTGGGGGTGGCCGGGGAGGCCGGACGCGCCGAACGGGACGACCCACAGGCTGTCCTCGCGGCGGGCCAGGTCCCAGACGTAGCGGGCTGCGGGACCCCGCGCGGCGAGGTCGGTCCAGCCGGGCACGGCCGAGGTGCACAGCACGCAGTCGTGGTCGCCATCGAGGGCCGGGGCCTCGTCCGACGGGTCGGGCAGGGCCCGCCAGGGGGCGAGGCGGTGGGTGTCGCCCCAGCGGGCGGCCGGCTGTCCGGCGAACGCCTCGGCGACCTCCTCCACGGCCTCGCGCAGCAGCCGCTGCCGGTCGATCCCGTACAACTCCTTTGCCCGCAGGAGGTGTTCGAGGGCGAAGCCGACGCGCGGGAGCAGGGCCAGCCAGGGGAGGAAGACCTCCGGGTAGGCGGGCGGGACGGCCAGGGGCGCGAAGGCGGGGTGGGCGGCCAGGCGGCGGACGAGGGCGCTGCGCAAGGCCGCGAAGCGGGCCGCGTCCCCGCTGCCGGCGTCCATGCGGCGATCCCAGCGCAGCAGGCGTTCGCGCAGTGCGGCGGCCGGCCCGGTCAGTCCCTCGAGGGCCGGCAGACGGTCCAACAAGGGCGCGGCGGAGGCGAGATACGTGTCCGTGTGGAGCGCCGGCATGTCGGACGCGGACCAGCGCCGGCGCTGCGCGAGCAGGGCGCGGATACGGTCGGCGCGGTGCGGCGCGGCGAACTCGACGCCCAACTCCGCTGCCGGGCCTCGCTGGTTGGCCATCACGGCGACGCCGTCGGTCAGTCCCGCACGGGGCGTCTCGTGCCAGCCGGTCCATTCGTGACCGGGCTCCCAGGCGGGGACGAGCCGCGTGCCGTTGGCCCGGGCGCGCAACGGCACCCGGCCCGCGACGCGGTGCAGGACGCCCCCCTCGGCGTCGGCGGCCTGGACGACGTTGACCGGCTCGGCCCACAGGTCGAAGGCGCGGTCCACGTCGTCGACCCGGCGGGCCCTGAGCAGGGGCAGCAGCGCCTGGAAGCCCAGGTCGACGGTGACGCGGGGCGGGTAGCGCAGGGTGAGGGCGAGCGGAGCGCCGTCGTCGAGGCCCTCCGGGCCGCCCGCGATCACCGGCCCCCGATCGGTCTCCAGCACCTCCACCTCGACGCTCTCGCCGCCCGCGACGCGCACCGTCTCGGTATGGCGGGCGACCCGCCGCCAGAGGCCGTCGGGGCCGAGCGCCTCGACGCCGGCGCCGGTGCGGCGCAGCCGTTCGCGGTAGAGGTCCTGGTAGTCGGCCATGGCGTTGGTGATGGCCCAGGCGACCGTGCCGGTGTGGCCGAAGTGCGCGATGCCGGGGACGCCGGGGACGGCGAGGCCGACGACGTCGAACTCGTCGCAGGCCAGGCGGATCTGCTGGTAGACGCCGGGGTCCTCGACGAAGCGGTGCGGGTCGCCGGCGATGACCGCCCGGCCGGTGACCGTGCGGTCCCCGCCGACCAGCCAGCCGTTGCTGCCGGAGGAGCCGGGTCCGTCGGCGGCGAACAGGCCGACCGCCTCGGGGCCGAGGTGGCGGGCGGCCTCCTCGCGCCACAGCTTGGCCGGGAACCCGGCGAACAGGATGTGCGTGGCCAGCCAGACGGCGAGCGGGGTCCAGGGCTCCCAGCGGCCCGGAGCGAGGCCGACCGAGGTGAACTCGGGGGCGTCGGCGGCGGCCAGCCCCTCGTTGACGCCGTCGACGTACGCCCGGACCCAGTCCGCCGTCTCCGGGTCCTGTCTCTCCAGTGCGGCGAAGCAGCGGCTCGCCGTGTCGTCGAGGCGGGCGCGGCGGGCGAACACGTCCCAGGGGAGGGCGTCGGGGCCGAGGAAGGCGGCCGAGGCGCCGCGCGCGCGGTGCCGTTCGACCTCCAGTTGCCAGGCGCGGTCGCGGGCCGTGACCAGCCCCTGGAGACGGGCGAGTTCGAGGGCGCTGCGGGCGCGCAGATGCGGGACGCCCCAGGCGTCGCGGTAGATCTCGGTGGTCACCCTGCGGCCCCTTTGCGCTTTAGGTTAGGCTTCCCTAACTAGTCGTGCCGGAATCGTACGCGAGGGGTGGACAGGTCATGGCGCAGGGGCGGGGCTGGGAGGGCGCGGTCCTCCGCATGATGCGGGCGAAGGACTTCACCCTCACCGTCACGGACACGCAGGACGTCACCGACCGCTACCGCCGGCTGCGCCTCTCCGACGGCGGGCTGCTCGCCGCCACCGGCGTCCATCCCACGATGTGGGTGCGGCTCTGGTTCGACAACGCGGGCCGGCCGCACCAGCGGGCCTACACCCTGGTCGACCCCGACCCTGCGGCCGGGGTCTTCGGTCTGGAGTTCGCCCTGCACGACGGGGCCGCCAGCGACTGGGCGCGGGCGGCGAAGCCCGGCGACACCATCGACGCGACCGTCCAGGGCACCGGCTTCGCACCGCCGTCCCCGGCCCCCTCCCACGTCCTCGTGATCGGCGATCCGGCCTCGCTGCCCGCCGTCAACTCCCTGCTCGGCGACGGCGAGAGCGCGCTGGGCTCCGCCCCGGCGACCGTCTGGTTCGAGGGCGGCGCCGACGACGCGGACGGCCTGCCCTTCCTGACGGACCCCACGCGCCACGAGATACGGCACGTGCCGCGCCGGGACTCCGGCGCCCACCTCGTCGAGCGGGTGAAGGCGGAACTGCCCGGCCTGCTGCGCGCCACCCCCGACCCGTACGTCTGGATCGCCTGCGACACCGGCACCACCCGGACGCTCTCGGCGTACGTGCGCAAGGAGCTCGGCGTGCCCAGGGAGCGGCTGCACGCGCTGGGGTACTGGCGCGCGAGCTGAGGTCGCAGGCGGGATCATCGACGCATGGACGTCACCCTTCACCTCTCCCAGGACGCCGAGGCCGACGAGCTCCTCGGCCGCTCTCCGCTCGCCGCGCTGGTCGGGATGCTGCTGGACCAGCAGGTCCCGATGGAGTGGGCGTTCAAGGGGCCCCGCACGATCGCCGACCGGCTCGGCGCCGACGACCTGGACGCCCACGACATCGCCGCCCGGGACCCGGACTCCTTCGCCGCCCTGCTCTCCGAGAAACCGGCCGTGCACCGCTACCCCGGCTCCATGGCCAAGCGCGTCCAGCAGCTGTGCGCGTACCTCGTCGAGCACTACGACGGCGACGCCGGGGCCGTCTGGAAGGACGTCGCCGACGGCGGGGAACTCCTCGGACGCCTCGAGCGGCTGCCCGGCTTCGGCAAGCAGAAGGCGCAGATCTTCCTCGCGCTGCTGGGCAAGCAGCTCGGCGTGCGCCCCACGGGCTGGCGCGAGGCGGCCGGCGCCTACGGCGAACCGAAGTCCTTCCGCTCCGTCGCCGACATCACCGGCCCGGAGTCGCTGACGAAGGTACGAGCCCACAAACAGGAGATGAAGGCGGCGGCGAAGGCCGCGAAAGCCACCAAGGCCCCGACGACCACCACGACCGCGAAGAACTGAAGCACCGGCGAACGCCCCGGGCGGGGGCGCGGGAGCAGACGGGCGCGGGAGCAGACGCGGGCGCGGATGGGCCGGACTCACGGTCCCCGGGGTCCGCGTGGCTACCGCCTCCGCCGGGCCGTCCCGAAGAGTGAGCGGGTGATCTCACGGCCGATCTGCGTGCCGACGGAACGGGCCAGCGACTTGAACATCCCGCTCCCCACCACCTGCTCCACGACGGAACGTTCCTCCTCCGGCCCCTTCGATCCCTTGGGCCCCTTGGGCCCCTTGGGTCCCTTCGGGCTCGTCGGGCTCGCCACCCCCGTCGATCCCTTGGACCCTTTCGCCGCCTTCGCCCCCTCCCGTCCGGCCCGCTCGGCATCCGCCCCGGGCGTCGGCCGTGCGGCCCCCGTCCCGGCCAGGGCCGCGAGCTTCTCGAACGCCGACTCTCTGTCCACAGCCTGTGCATACCGTTCGCGCAGCGGGGACGCCCGCACAGCCCGGTCCAGACCTGGTCCGTCCACCGGGCCCATCAGGGACTCGGGGGCGCGCAGCCGGGTGGCGGCGACCGGGGTCGGCGCACCCCGCTCGTCGAGGACGGTGACGACGGCCTCGCCGGTGCCGAGACCGGTGAGCAGCTCCTCCAGGTCGTAGGCCGAGTCGGGGAACGTCCTCACCGTGGCCCGAAGCGCCTTCTGGTCGTCCGGGGTGAAGGCCCGCAGGGCGTGCTGCACGCGGTTGCCGAGCTGGCCGAGGACCTCGCCGGGCACGTCCTTCGGGGTCTGTGTGACGAAGAACACGCCGATCCCCTTCGAGCGGATGAGCCGGACCGTCTGCGTGAGGGAGTCGAGGAACGCCTTCGAGGCGTCCTCGAACAGCAGGTGGGCCTCGTCGAAGAAGAAGACGAGCTTCGGCCGGTCGGCGTCGCCGACTTCCGGAAGGTCGTGGAACAGGTCCGCCAGCAGCCACATCAGGAAGGTCGAGAAGAGCTGCGGCTTGTCCTGGACGGCGGGCAGCTCCAGGACCGACACGATGCCGCGGCCGTCGGGGGCCGTGCGCAGGAACTCGGCCGTGTCGAACTCCGGCTCGCCGAAGAAGCTCGCCATGCCCTGCGCCTCGAAGGCGGTGAGGGAGCGCAGGATCACCCCTGCGGTGGCGCTCGACAGGCCGCCGAGACTCCTCAGCTCCGCCTTGCCGTCGTCGGAGGTGAGGAAGGCGACGACCGACCTCAGGTCCTTGAGGTCGAGCAGCTCCAGGCCCTTCTGGTCCGCGTAGTGGAAGACCAGGCCGAGGGACTGCTCCTGTGTCCGGTTGAGCCCGAGCACCTTGGACAGGAGGAGGGGTCCGAAGCTCGTGACCGTGGCGCGCAACGGGACGCCGTGGCCGAGGCCGCCGAGGGCGAAGAACTCGGCGGGGAAGCCGGTCGCCGTCCATTTCTGGCCGACTTCCGCGGCCCGGTCCCGCACCCTGTCGTTCCCCGTCCCCGGGGCCGAGATCCCGGACAGGTCGCCCTTGACGTCGGAGAGGAAGACCGGCACGCCCTGCGCCGAGAGCTGCTCGGCCATCAGCTGGAGCGTCTTGGTCTTGCCGGTCCCCGTGGCGCCCGCGACGAGCCCGTGCCTGTTCAGCACCGCGAGAGGGAGGCGCACCGGCGCGTCGGGCAGGCACGCGCCGTCCCACAGCACGGCGCCCAGGTCGAGGGCGGGGCCGGTGAAGGCGTACCCGGCGGCGATGTCAGCGGCGCTCGTCGACTCACTCATCGTCAAGCCCTCATTCCGTTTTACCCCTGTTCATCACGTCTTTTCCAGCGTCGCACTCCGTCTCCATGGCTGCGCCCGGAACGTCTGGACCGGTAGGCTTTCCGTGTGATCTTCAAGCGCATCGGAAACGGCCGGCCGTACCCCGACCACGGCCGGGAAAGCACCCGGCAGTGGGCGGACGTCGCGCCGCGCCCGGTCCGCCTCGATCAGCTGGTGACCACCAAGCAGCAGCTCGACCTGGAAACCCTGCTCGCGGAGGACTCCACCTTCTACGGCGACCTGTTCGCGCACGTCGTGAAGTGGCAGGGCGACCTGTACCTGGAGGACGGGCTGCACCGCGCGGTGCGGGCGGCGCTCCAGCAGCGCCAGGTGCTGCACGCGCGCGTGCTGGAGCTGGACTGACCCGGCCGCGCCGGACCGGACCGGGGAGTCCGGCGGTGCGCGAGCCCTCCGGGGCCCGCCGCACGGTGTCTCCGACAGCCCGCCGCGTGTCCCGCAGCGACTCCTGATTGACCCTTTCGGGTTCTTTCCCCTGCCCGCAGCCGGTGTCGGATGATCGTTTATTAGTCACGGCCGCCCGGGCGCACTACGCTGCGCCCATGAGCATGCTGACTCCCCCGGGCATGGGCGGTAAGTACCGGATCACGGGGGACAAGTACCCCCGCATGCGCCCCCACCGGCGACGCGGCAGGCTGGCCGTCGTGGTCGTCGGCTGCGGCGCCGTGCTCGGCGTGGCCGGCTGGGGCACCCTGCAGCTCATCGACGTCTTCACGGGCGGCGGAGGGGCGGCCACGGCCGCCGGCGCCTCCTGTTCCCGGGACACGACCGGGCCGAACAGGACCAAGGCCGGAGCCGGCCCTTCCGCGTCCGCCGCCGTCTCCCTGTCCGCGTCCGCCGCGGGCGCGGTGCCCAGGCCCGCGCAGATCACGGTGAACGTCTTCAACGCCACGACCCGCAGCGGTCTGGCCAAGACCACCGCCGACGAGCTGAAGAAGCGCGGCTTCCGGATCGGCGAGGTGGGCAACGCCCCCAAGCAGTACGACAAGAAGGTCACCGGCGCCGGGCTGCTGCTCGGCCCCGCGTCCTCGCTCAACACCTCGCTGCCGGTCCTCGCCACCCAGCTGACCGCCGCCGAGCGCCGCACCGACGCGGCCCGCGCGGGCACGGCCGTCGACCTGATCATCGGCAACGGCTTCAAGGCGCTGACCGGCCAGGCGGACGCCGCCAAGGCGTTGACGGCCCTGACCGCGCCGCACCCGGCGGCGACCACGAAGAAGGGCTGCTGAAGCCCCGCCGAGAAGCCGCGAACGGGCCCGCCCCAGCGCGCCCGCCCCGGTGCCCGCCGAGGGCCCCCGCAGGGCGACCAGGGGAATGGCCGGGCGACCAGGGGAACGGGCCAGGGCGACCCGGGGAACGGCCGGGGGAACGACCTACTCGGCCGCTCCGTACAGGCGGTCGCCGGCGTCGCCCAGACCCGGGACGATGTAGCCGAGCTCGTTGAGGTGGTCGTCGACGGCCGCGGTGACGACGGTGACCGGCGAGCCGGCGAGCTCGCGCTCCATGATCGCGACGCCCTCCGGGGCGGCGAGCAGCACGACGGCCGTCACGTCGTCGGCGCCGCGCCGGATCAGCTCGCGGATCGCGGCGACCAGCGTGCCGCCGGTGGCCAGCATCGGGTCCAGGACGTAGACCTGGCGCCCGGAGAGGTCCTCCGGCATGCGCGTGGCGTAGGTGGACGCCTCCAGGGTCTCCTCGTTGCGGATCATGCCGAGGAAGCCCACCTCGGCGGTCGGCAGCAGCCGGACCATGCCGTCCAGCATGCCGAGGCCCGCGCGCAGGATCGGCACGACCAGCGGCCGCGGGTAGGAGAGCTTGACGCCGGTGGTCGAGGCGACCGGCGTCGTGATGTCGACCTGTTCGGTGCGCACGTCACGCGTGGCCTCGTAGGCGAGCAGGGTGACCAGCTCGTCGGCCAGCCGGCGGAAGGTCGCGGAGTCCGTGCGCCGGTCGCGCAGCGTGGTGAGCTTGTGGGCGACCAGAGGGTGGTCGACGACGTGAAGACGCATGTCCACAACAGTAACCGTGCCGAACCCGCCCGGCGTTCCCACACACAGTGAACCTCTCCCCTCGGCTTGGGCCGTTCGTCGGCATCAAACCGCTCGTCGGAGGGAAAGTGAGGGACAGGTATGGAGACGGACCGGGGTACCCGGGGTGGTGTGCTGATGCCTGACCTGCCCGACCTGCCCGACGACGAGTCGCCGGACGCGGCCGCCCGCGCCGAGAGCGACGCCGAGCGCCGCCGACGGCGCGCCCGGTTCCTGCGCGAGCTGACCGAAGCCCGCGAACTGCGCGACCGCGTCCAGCCACGCCGCGCCAAGACCGCCCGGCTGCGCCACGCGATGCGCATGCGCACGTTCCGCTGGTAGTCCCGTGATCGCCGTGGCCGTATGCGACTTGGGGCATACGGGGAAGATCGCCACCGTCACGGGTGCCGTACGGGGGTGGGCGTGCGTGAGCGCACGGCAAAGCCGCGTACGATCCGCTCGTGGCCGCAACCGGTGCGCTGGTGACCCCTCACGGACGTCGCTGCGGACGTGGGATCAAAACCACCGGACACAGGGAGCCGAAGACGTCCCCTGAACGCCTTGTTTCTGCCACGATTCCGAGTGGGTGGGGCTCGGAGCCTGAGCTCTTTCTCCGCCCGCAACCTCCGCCGGGGGGACCCCCAACCGGCACGCCTATGACCAGTGGGAGAGTCACGGTGTACTTCGCCGCACTGCTCGCGCGCACCGAAGACGGGTGGGAAGCGAGCGACACAGAGCTCGACGATGTGGAAACCCTGTCGGATCTGGCCGACCTGGCCAGGGAGGCCTCTCCCGACGAGGACACGGTGCTCGTGCTGATCGAGCAGGAGGGCTCCTGGTTCGGGGTCGTCCGCATCGACGGCGAGGAGGACCCTCGCATCTACGTGTCCGACGCCGCTGCGGCCGCCCGCAGCTCGTACGGCGAGATCCTGCTCACCGACGAGCTGCTCGGCCGGGACCCGGGCGACGCGGACGACCTGGACGTCCTCGACCTCGACGGCACCGAGGACGGTGAGACCGACGACGACCAGGACGACGACGAGGACGTCCAGGTCGTCGTGGGCGGCGGCTCCGCCGAGTCCGTGCCGCACGGCCCGGTCGGCGACCCCGGCATCCTCGACGACCTCGGCGTCGGCGAGAAGCAACTGAGGTCGCTGTCCGAGGACGCCGTCAACGAGATCGCCGAGGCCCTGGGCGCCTCGGAGGTCCTGGAGACCGTCCGCTGACGGCGCCGCAGACGCCGTCGGACCCCGTACGCGACCGCTGGCGGGCCGCGATGCGGCTCGCCCTGGACCAGGCCCGGCTGGCCGCCCGGGGCGGAGACGTCCCGGTCGGCGCCGTCGTGCTGGCCGCGGACGGCACGACGGTCCTCGCGACCGGCCACAACGAACGCGAGGCCGGCGGCGATCCGACGGCGCACGCCGAGGTGCTCGCCGTCAGGCGGGCGGCCGAGGCGATCGGGGAGTGGCGGCTGTCCGGCTGCACCCTCGTCGTGACCCTCGAACCGTGCACGATGTGCGCGGGCGCGATCACCCAGTCCCGGGTGGACCGGGTCGTCTACGGCGCGCGCGACGACAAGGCGGGCGCGGTCGGCTCCCTGTGGGACGTCGTCCGCGACCGCCGGCTCAACCACCGCCCCGAGGTCGTCCAGGGCGTCCTCGCCGAGGAGTGCTCCGAACTGCTCACGGAGTTCTTCCGGGAGCGCTGAGACGGCCGCCCGATACCGATTTCAAACCGGGGCTCACCTTGCTGTAAGGTCTCCCTCGGTAGCGTGTCCGAGCGGCCGAAGGAGCTCGCCTCGAAAGCGAGTGTGGCGCAAGTCACCGAGGGTTCAAATCCCTCCGCTACCGCTGTAGACGAAGGGCCCGGTCCAGTGGACCGGGCCCTTCGTCGTACTCCGCCCCGGCCGGCAGGCTTCCCCCGGCCGTGATCCCGTCGCCTTACGCCCCGCCCCGCGCGAACCGTTCACGAACGCGCCGTGGCGTTCAAAAAGCGGTGTGTAAATCGCACTTACGGATACACTCGCCGCCGTCAACAAGGGCCCGAGCGGGCATTACAGGGGAGGCCAGGTGGCGGTGAACGCCAAGAAGATCGCCGTCTACATGCTCGTGGTCTTCGTGCTGTACGTGATCATCACGGACCCGGCGAAGGCGGCGGACTACGTCCAGATAGGCTTCCAGGGCATATCGGACGCCGCCAAGGCCATCGGCGACTTCTTCACCTGGCTCGCCGACGGGGCCAAGTAGCCGAGGCCGTCGCACGCACAGGGAGTGCCCATGATCCGCCACCTGGTCCTCTTCAAGCTCGACGAGGGCGTCGAGCGCGACGACCCCCGGGTCGTACAGGGCGAGGCGGCCTTCCGGGCGCTGGGCGGGAAGATCGAGGAACTGCGCTTCTGGGAGCTGGGCTGGAACGTCAGCGACCGCCCCATCGCCTACGACTTCGCGATCAACTCGGCCGTCGAGGACGCGGACGCCCTGAAGCGCTACATCGAGCACCCCGACCACCAGTCGGGCGTCGCCCTGTGGCGTGAGTTCGCCACCTGGGTGGTCGCGGACTACGAGTTCTGAGCCGTCCCGCTCGGCACGCCCCTTCGGCAGCACGGAGCCCTCCGCCCTGACGGCGGAGGGCTTTCGCACGTCCGAAGAGACGAGAAGATCCCAACTTATCCTTCAACACGGCGTTATGGGGTGCTTGCACACAGTGCACATGTCTTGTGATGCTATGACCGCTTTTGACGGATGAGTTGACCGATGTTGACCTGACGAAGAGGTGGCGTTGACCGTGTCGGCCAGTACTGCGCCGCCTCAGGAAGAGGCACCCCCGGCACCCGCGCCGGCCCCCGCCCTGGAAACCGTGCCGGAAGCCGCCACGGAAGCGGAGCCGACCCCGGAACGGCGGCGTGGGGCGGACACCCGGGCGCTGACCCAGGTGCTCTTCGCCGAGCTCAAGGAGCTCCAGCCGGGCACGCCGGAGCACAACCGGGTGCGCGGGGCCCTCATCGAGGCCAACCTCCCCCTCGTGCGCTACGCGGCCGGCCGCTTCCGCTCCCGCAACGAGCCGATGGAGGACGTCGTCCAGGTCGGCACCATCGGTCTGATCAACGCCATCGACCGCTTCGACCCGGACCGGGGCGTGCAGTTCCCCACGTTCGCCATGCCCACGGTCATCGGCGAGATCAAGCGGTACTTCCGCGACAACGTCCGCACGGTCCACGTGCCCCGTCGGCTCCACGAGTTGTGGGTGCAGGTCAACAGCGCCACCGAGGACCTCACCACCGCCTTCGGCCGCACCCCGACGACGGCCGAGATCGCCGAACGGCTGCGCATCGCCGAGGACGAGGTGCTCTCCTGCATCGAGGCGGGCCGCTCGTACCACGCGACCTCGCTGGAAGCGGCCCAGGAGGGCGACGGCCTGCCCGGACTGCTGGACCGCCTCGGCTACGAGGACCCGGCGCTGGACGGCGTGGAGCACCGCGACCTCGTCCGCCACCTCCTCGTCCAACTCCCGGAGCGGGAACAGCGCATCCTCCTCCTGCGCTACTACAGCAACCTCACGCAGTCCCAGATCAGCGCCGAACTCGGCGTCTCCCAGATGCATGTGTCCCGGCTGCTCGCGCGCTCCTTCCAGCGGCTCCGCTCGGCGAACCGCATCGAGGCCTGACGGAAAACGGGCCGGGGACACGTCACTCGATAAGGGATCGCAAGCACGACCGAGTCGTCACCGCTGAGAGCGAATCACCCACCGGAGCCGTTCCCGGCGGATTCGCGCTGAAAAGCCGTCAGACCCCCTGTTTCCAGGGCTGATTCGTCACTCACATGTCGACATGTCACTACAGCGCGTTGCCGACATGTGACATTCTGCCGGAAGAGCGTTTGCCGGGGCTTCGGCTCCGGTATTCAGGTGAAGGCTGACGTTCCTCAAGCGGGGGCGTTGCGCCGCGACCGTCCCGCGACCCAAAGGGGGTGGCATGTCCGCAGAACAGGGCAGCTCGAAGGTGCTCACGCTCACGCTCACGCCGAGCGAGTCCACGCCCGTCGCGCCTGTCGCGCCGGTCGAGCCCGACGTGCTCGACGACGTCACCGCCGAGGCCCCCGAGGCCCCGGCTCTCACGGCCACGGGGGCCATCGACACCCGCACCTTGTCCCGCTCCCTGTTCCTGCGACTGGCCACGCTCGCCGAGGACAGCCCCGAGCGCGTCTACGTCCGGGACACGCTGATCGAGCTCAACCTCCCCCTCGTGCGCTACGCGGCGGCCCGCTTCCGCTCGCGCAACGAGCCGATGGAGGACATCGTCCAGGTCGGCACCATCGGCCTGATCAAGGCGATCGACCGCTTCGACTGCGAACGCGGCGTGGAGTTCCCGACGTTCGCGATGCCGACGGTCGTGGGCGAGATCAAGCGCTTCTTCCGCGACACGTCCTGGTCGGTGCGCGTCCCGCGCCGGCTGCAGGAGCTGCGCCTGGCCCTCACCAAGGCCAGCGACGAGCTCTCCCAGAAGCTGGACCGCTCGCCGACGGTCGCCGAACTCGCCGCGGTGCTGGGCGTGTCCGAGGAGGACGTCGTCGACGGCCTCGCGGTCGGCAACGCCTACACGGCCTCCTCGCTGGACTCTCCGGCCCCCGAGGACGACGGCGGCGAAGGCTCCCTGGCGGACCGCCTCGGTTACGAGGACACGGCCCTGGAGGGCGTGGAGTACCGGGAGTCCCTCAAGCCCCTCCTGGCCAAGCTTCCGCCCCGTGAGCGCCGCATCATCATGCTGCGCTTCTTCGCCAACATGACCCAGTCGCAGATCGGCGAGGAGGTCGGCATCTCCCAGATGCACGTCTCACGCCTTCTCACCCGCACCCTCGCCCAGCTGCGCGAGGGCCTGATCTCCGACTAGGAGAGCAGCGGCTCGCGACCGGTCGTCCGGCGTGGGGTGGGCCTCTCCCCTCGGGAGCGCGTCCCGCCCCGCGCTCGTCACACGCGCGCGAGCAGGTCGCATGCGTCGAGTCGGCCGCCTGCGTCAGGGCCGGTCCGGTCGGTCGCATGCGTCGCGCTCGCTGCGGCCGTCCGTCGGTCCTGGTGCGGTTGTAAGCCACCTCCGGCCGGAGGCTTCTGTCCTGACGGCGCGTCAGGCACACTGCGGTGATGCGAAGTCCGACACGGGCACGTGGCCGGCGGGGCGCCGTATGGGGCGCGTCGGCGGCTGCCGCCGTCGTCGTGGGAGCGGCGGGACTGGCCGTCGGCTGCGGAGGCGGCGGGCACGGCGGGGACTACGTCGCCATCGGCGCGGCCGGAGGCCCGGCGGCGTCGGGCGCGGACGGCTCGGCGGGCCCCACGGGCGGGGTGCGTCTCGTTCCGCTGGACGGGCCGAGCGACTCCCCCGGCGGCGAACCCGGTCCGGGCGGGCCGGCGACGAGCGGGACGGGGGCGACGGCCGTCACCGAGCCGCGCGACAGGACGCCCGGCCCCGCGCCCGCTTCCGGCAGCCGACAGGCTCCGGCGCGGGGCGCACCCGTCGAGGGCGGCCCCGTCGGTCGCACGCCCCAGGCCTCCCCCGCACCGCCATCACCACCGCCATCGCCGTCGCCATCACCATCGGCGCCTTCGTCGACGTCCTCGGGTCCGCCGGGCGGTGCGTCCGCCGGACCGGCCTCCCTCGCCGTGAGCGAGCCCTTCCGCGCGAAGACGGATCAGCGGTGGTGCGAGGACGTGACCCTGACCTTCGTCAACTCCGGCGGCACCGCGGTCGGTTCGGGGACGATCACCTTCGGCTCCCACGTCGTGGACGCGCTCGGCACGGACTGGGCCACCCGCGAGTCGACGGCCCCGCTTCCCGTCCCGATCGCCGCGGGGACGCGCAAGGAGCGGACCTGGACGGTGTGCGTCGACGCATGGCGCGTACCGCTGGGGATGCACATCGAGACGCGCGACGTGTCGGTGCGGTGGGAGTGAGTGAGGCAAAGACCGGTGAGGCTGGGGCCGGCGGGACACAGTCGGTGAGACGCAGCCGGCGAGGCGGAGGCCGGTGGGGCGGAGGCCGGTGGGGCGGAGGCCGGTGGGGCGGGGACCTGTGAGGCAGTCGGGCAGCGGCGGCCCGTGAGGCAGCGGCCCGCGAGGCCGGGGCGCCCTCGCCGAGGCGCCGAGAGGACGACGAGTGCGTGCACGGGGAAGCCGTCGGCACAGGCACGCGGAAGGCAGCGGAAGGCACGGGCACGGGGAGAAAGCACGGGCGAGGGGAACTCGCGGACGAACACGCGGGCGTGCGGAACTCCCGGACGAACACGCGGGCGTGCGGAACTCCCGGACGAACACGCGGGCGTGCGGAAGGCGCGGGCGTGGGCGCGTCGACGTCGTCGGGACGGTGTCCCGTGTCGATCGGCGCGTCCGGCGCCCGCCCGGTCGCCCGCGCCCACCCGCGTTGCCGCGTAAGGGAGTTACTTCAGCGCGAGCCAGGCGACTGCCGCGACGATCACGACGGCGGCGACGATGCCGACGATCAGGCCGATGCGGGAGCCGGCCGGCGCGGGGGCCGGCTGGGCGGCCCGAGGGGCGCCCTCGTCGACGAACGCGCGGAACATCTGGGTGCTGCCGGCGGGGTCGTGGTTGCCCTGGGGGCCCTGCGTGTTAGCCATGGGCCGAGACACTAGCGAAAACGGGTGGGCGAGCCCAAGCGGGGGTCGTCATGGAGTTCCCGGAGTCCGGCAGGAGGGCGTCCCGGCCGGGCGGCTGCCCGCATCGCCGAGCAGGCTTTTCACCTGCATATTTACCGTAGCAATACGTGCCTTTGCCAACTTTTTGCGGCACCGCACCCCGGCTTTATTTGCCTGCAGCAACCAACCGCCCCTATGGTTGCCCTAAGCAACGATACCGGGAGGTGTGATGGCAGGGCAGGCGCAGTACGAGGAGCTGGCGCGTCAGCTCAGTGCCGTCGGGGCCGTGAAGCGGGACCTCGGGCGGATCCTGCCGCAGGACTGCTCCGCCGGGTCGGCCGCCGCGCTGGCCCTGCTGGGCAGCCACGGCGACATGCGCATGAGCAACCTCTCCGAGTTGCTCGCCGTCGACATGTCCGTGACCAGCCGCCATGCCGCGCACCTCACCGAGCGGGGCTGGATCGAACGCTCCCCAGACCCGGCGGACAAGCGCTCACGCATCCTGCGCCTCACCCCC
Organism: Streptomyces rishiriensis; assembly: GCF_003112535.1. Taxonomy (GTDB): domain Bacteria; phylum Actinomycetota; class Actinomycetes; order Streptomycetales; family Streptomycetaceae; genus Streptomyces; species Streptomyces rishiriensis. Next base: position 95,079 of record NZ_BEWA01000020.1, read on the forward strand.
GAGGGTCACGCGATGCTCGTCGAGCTGTCCCGCCGCAGCGCCGGCCTCCTGGCCGAACGGCTGGACGACTGGACGGACGCCGAGGTCGGCCAGCTCATCGGACTGCTGACCCGGCTGCGCGCCAGCTTCGGCGACTGCCGCACGGTCGCGCACCGGCCGCCGCCTCCTCCCGCGCCCCGGCCCCCCGCACCTGCCGATCCCGCCGTTCCGGCCATTCCCGCCGTTCCGGCAGGCGAACGGACACAGACCACCCGTACACCCGCACAAGCAACGTAAGAGAAGGAAGCCCATGGCAACGACCACACCAGCCGGTGTGCGGGCTCACGCGAAGCACGGCGGAGGGTCCCACGGCTCCGCCGGTGACGCTCCGATGACCCACCGGCAGATCATGGAAGCCCTTTCCGGGCTGCTGCTCGGCATGTTCGTCGCGATCCTGTCCTCCACGATCGTCTCGAACGCCCTCCCGGAGATCATCGGCGACCTCGGCGGCGGCCAGTCCGCCTACACCTGGGTCGTCACCGCGGCGCTGCTGTCCATGACGGCGGCCACGCCCCTGTGGGGCAAGCTCTCGGACCTGTACAGCAAGAAGGCGCTCGTCCAGATAGCGCTCGTCATCTACGTGCTGGGTTCGGCCGCGGCCGGACTCTCCCAGAACGCCGGCATGCTGATCGCGTGCCGCGTCGTCCAGGGCGTCGGCGTCGGCGGTCTGTCCGCCCTCGCGCAGATCGTGATGGCCGCGATGATCTCCCCGCGCGAGCGCGGGCGTTACTCCGGCTACCTCGGCGCGACCTTCGCCGTCGCCACCGTCGGCGGCCCGCTGCTCGGCGGCGTCATCACGGACACGAGCTGGCTGGGCTGGCGCTGGTGCTTCTACGTCGGCGTGCCCTTCGCCGTCATCGCGCTCATCGTGCTGCAGAAGACCCTGCACCTGCCCGTCGTGAAGCGGGACGTCAAGGTCGACTGGAGCGGCGCGTTCTTCATCTCCGCGGCGGTCTCGCTGCTGCTCGTCTGGGTCACCTTCGCCGGTGACAAGTACGACTGGATGTCCTGGCAGACGGCCGCGATGGTCGGCGGCTCGATCGTGCTCGGCCTGATCTTCGTGCTCGTCGAGTCGAAGGCCGCCGAACCGATCATCCCGCTGCGGCTGTTCCGCAACCGCACCATCACGCTGTCGTCGCTGGCCTCGCTCTTCGTGGGCGTCGCGATGTTCACCGGCACCGTGTTCTTCAGCCAGTTCTTCCAGCTCGCCCGGGACAAGTCGCCGACGATGTCGGGTGTCATGACGATCCCGATGATCGGCGGTCTGTTCATCTCCTCCACGGTCTCCGGCCAGTTCATCACCCGGACCGGCAAGTGGAAGATCTGGCTGGTCAGCGGTGGCGTCCTGGTGACGGCCGGTCTCGGCCTGCTGGGCACCATCCGGTACGACACGGACTACTGGAAGATGGCCGTCTTCATGGCCCTGCTGGGTCTCGGCATCGGCATGATGATGCAGAACCTGGTGCTCTCCACGCAGAACCAGGTGGCCCCCTCCGACCTCGGCTCGGCCAGCTCCACGGTCACGTTCTTCCGCTCCCTCGGCGGTGCGGTCGGCGTCTCCGCGCTGGGCGCCGTCATGGCCCACCGCATCACCGACTACGCCCAGGACGGCATCGCCGGCCTCGGCCCGAAGTACGCCTCCCTCGCCGCCGGTTCGAGCTCGTCGAGCGAGATCCCGGACATGGACAAGCTGCCCGCGCCGCTGCGCACGGTCATGGAGAGCGCGTACGGCCACGGCATCGCGGACGTCTTCCTGATCGCGGGCGGCCTCGCCCTGCTGGCCTTCCTCATCACCCTGTTCATCAAGGAGGTCCCGCTGCGGACCAAGGGCGCGCTGGCGCAGGCCGCCGACACGGACGCGGACGCCACTCCGGACACCGCCACGGCCCCGGCCACGGCCCCGGCCACGGGCTCCCCTGCGGACGCCACCGCGGTCACGGCCGGGATCCCGGCCACCGCGGCTGCTTCCGCCGCCGACACGGCCTCCGCCGGTGAGAAGGTCCCCAGCTGGGCCGTCGCCGGACCGGGCGCCGAGGCCGGCGCGGAGGGCGACGGCACCCAGCGGCTCTCCGCCGTCGCCACCGTCGAAGCACCCCACACGCCCTCGGGCGGCGTCCCCGTGCACGGCTTCGTGCGCGGCGCGGAGAGCGCGCCCGTCCCGCAGGCCGCCGTCACGCTCATCTCGCTCGCCGGACGGCAGCTCGGCCGCTCGGTCGCGCAGGGCGACGGCTCCTACGCTCTGGACGCGCCGGGCACGGGTTCGTACGTGCTGATCGCCTCTGCCGACGGCTTCCAGCCGCAGGCGTCCACGATCGTGGTGAACGGCGAGCCGGTCGCGTACGACATCCTGCTCAGCGGGACCAGCGGGCTCAGCGGCGTCGTCCGCGCCGCCGAGTCGGGCGAGGCCGTCAAGGACGCGATGGTGATCGTCACCGATGTGCGCGGCGATCTGCTGGCCACCGCGGCCACCGGTGAGCAGGGCGAGTTCTCCTTCGCGGAGCTGGTCCCGGGCACCGTGACCGTCGCGGTCAACGCCGCCGGGTTCCGGCCGCGCGCCCTGCCCGTCGAGATCGGCGCGACGGGCGTGACCCGCGCGGAGGTCGTCCTCGACGCGGGAGCCCAGCTGCAGGGCGTCGTCCGGGCGCCGCACGGTCCGCTGGCCGACGCGCGGGTGACGCTCGTGGACGCGGCGGGCAACGTGGTCGGCACCGCCACCACCGGCGCGGACGGGGCGTACGCCTTCGCCGACCTCGACGGCGGCGACTACACCGTCATCGCGACCGGCTACCCGCCGGTGGCCACCGCGCTGACCGTGTCGGGCGCCGGCGTCGACGGCCACGACATCGAACTCGCCCACCCCGGCGAGTAGTCCGGACAGATATCGGCTCCGGCCCGGTGCGGGGCGACCCCCCGCACCGGGCCGGTTCCAGTTCGCAGCATGAGGAGTACGTGAGATGGGACTGACCGCGAAGATCCGCACGCGGGACGGGTGGGCCGTGTCGCACGCGGTCGTCACGGTGACCGACATGAAGGGCGGCCAGGTGCTGCGCGCCGGGGCCGACGGGGAGGGCGCCGTACGCGACGCGACCGAACTCGCCCCGGGCGCCTACACGGTGATCGTCACGGCCGTCGGGTACGCGCCCGCCGCGTCCAGCGCGATCGTGACGGCGAGCGGACGCGCCGAGGTCGGGACCGTGACCCTGGCCCGGCAGGGCGGCACGGAACTGCCCCCACCCGGCCCCTGGACCGTGGACCCCGCGCACTCGACCGTCGGCGCGGTCGCCCAGCACCTGGGCATATCCAGCGTCCGCGGCCGGTTCACCGACTTCACGGCCGCGATCGAGGTCGCCCCCGAGGACGTCGCCCACTCCCGCGTGGAGGCGGTGATCCGGGCGGCCTCCATCGACACGGGCAACGCCATGCGCGACACCCACCTGCGCTCGGCGGACTTCCTCGACGTCGAGACGTACCCGGAGATCACCTACCGTTCGACGGGCCTGACCCCATCCGGCCCCGACCGCTGGACCGTCCACGGCGACCTCTCCCTGCACGGCGTCGCCCGCCCGGTGAACCTGGAGCTGGCCTACCTGGGCACCGGCGCGGACCCGTGGGGCGGCACCCGGGCGGCGTTCCGGGCCACGACCGAGCTGCGGCGCGAAGACTTCGCCATGAACTACAACCAGGTCGTCCAGGCGGGCATCGCGGCCATCGGCACGACCCTGAAGGTGGAACTGGACGTCCAGGCGGTGCAGGGCGACACCCTGCCGGGGGTGTAGGACGGGTCCAGGACGGGGGACAGGTCCCAGGCCCTACGGGTCCCGGGCGGGGCGGATCCGAAGCCCTACGGGTCCCGGGCGGGGCGGGTCCGAAGCCCTACGGGTCCCGGGCGGGGCGGATCCGAAGCCCTACGGGTCCCGGGCGGGGCGGATCCGAAGCCCTACGGGTCCCGGGCGGGGCGGGTCCGAGGCCCTACGGGTCCCGGGCGGGGCGGGTCCGAGGCCCTACGTCCCGGGCGGGGCGGCGGCGCGGTCGTAGGTCCAGCAGGGTCAGCCGGATCCGGTGGTCCGCCGCCTAGGCTGGCCCCATGGCACCGAACATCGCGACGAACACCAAGGTCTCCCTGGACGAGTTGCTGGACTTCGTCCGCCCCCGTCACCGCGCGATCCTGCTGACCCGGCGCACCGACGGCAGCTCCCAAGCCTCGCCGCTGACCTGCGGGGTCGACGACTCGGGGCGGATCGTCGTCTCCACCTATCCCGAGCGGGCCAAGACGCGCAACGCCAAGCGCGACGACCGGGTCGGCGTCCTCGTGCTCAGCGACGACTGGAACGGCCCCTGGGTCCAGATCGACGGCACCGCCGAGGTCATCGACACGCCGGAGGCCGTCGAACCGCTGGTGGAGTACTACCGCAACATCGCCGGCGAACACCCCGACTGGGACGAGTACCGGCAGGCCATGCTGAAGCAGGGCAAGTCGATCATCCGGATCACGCCGCAGCGCTGGGGCCCGGTGGCCACCGGCGGCTTCCCGGCCCGGCTCGCCCAGCAGGACTGACGGCGGGACGCCCGGCAGGGGCCGGGAGCCGGTCGGCGGCCCCGGCTCAGCCGCGTCGCACCATCGCCTCGATGCCCGCCACCAGCAGGTCCAGGGCGAAGGTGAAGTCGCGGTTCATCATCTCCGCGACCGTGTCGCCGCCGCGGGCCGCCATGAGGTTCCGGGACTGCTCGACGACGTCCGCGGTGTCCGGGGCCTCCGCCGTGGCGGTCATGGCGTCGCGGAAGTACTCGTCCGGGGTCAGGCCGGTGTCGGCGACCCGCGCGAAGAAGTGGCCCTCGATCGTCCCGTAGCCGTACACGAACTGGAAGACGGCCGAGATCGCGCCGGTGACGCCGTACGCGGGCAGGCCCGTGCGCAGCACGACCTGCTGGACCGTGCGGGCGAAGCGCAGGGAGTTCGGGCCGATGTTGAGGTAGCGGCCGGCGAGCGGAGACAGCCAGGGGTGCCGGACCAGCAGTCCGCGGTAGGCGGTGGCCAGCGCGCGGATCTGCTCGCGCCAGTCGGCGTCCTCGTCGTTCGGGTCGGGCAGGTCCTCCAGTTCGCCGAAGGCCGTGTCCAGGGCGAGTTCGAGAAGGTCGTCCTTGGTGTCGACGTACCAGTACACGGACATGGCCGTCACGTTCAGCTCGGCCGCCAGTCGCCGCATGGAGAACTTGGCCAGCCCCTCGGCGTCCAGCAGCCGCACGGTGACCTCGGTGATCCGGTCCCGGTCGAGCCCGGAGGGCTGCCCCCCGCCCCGCCCCCGCCGACGCGCCCTGCCCTCCAGCCACACACTGTGCCGCGCGGCATCCTTGGCGGTCTCGGCCATGGCTGGGCACCTTCCTGGACTTCCGGTCACTGGTGAAGATGCTAAGCGGAGGCGACGACGAGACCGGCGGCCGCTGCCGGCCCCGGGCGCGCGGCCGGACGGGGACGCGTGTCCGCCCCCGCGTTCACGCAGCCGGAACCGGCGGCTTCCCCTCGCCTTCCTGGCCTTCCTCGTGCTCCTCGCGTCCTCCGCGCTCCGTGCGCTCCGTGCGCTCCTTGTGCTCCTTGTGCTCCTTGTGCCTCCTGCGCTCCTCGCGCTCCGCCTGCTCCGCCCCCTCGGCCCGCTCCGCCCTGCGCAGCAGACCCGCGGCCACCACCCCGCCCAGCAGGACCGCCGACGCTCCGAGCAGCTGACTGGTCGCCAGGCCGGAGCAGAAGGAGTCGAGGATGCGTGACCTCTCCCGCGCCGACGCGGCGCCGGCCAGCGCCGTCGGCAGCGACTCCGCCGCGAACCGCGCGGTCAGCACCGCCCCGAGGACGGCGACGCCCAGCCCGTTGCCGAACTCCGCCACCGTGCCGTTGAGACCGGCCCCGACGCCCGCCTTCGCCGGCGGTATCGAGCTCATGATCGCGTGAGCCATCGCCGGGCCGGCGACCGCCGTTCCCGCACCGATGAGCACCAGCCCCGCCGCCGTCCCGGCGTATCCGTCGGCGGCCACGGCGATGGACGCCAGCCCCGCCGCCACCGACACCATCCCCACCAGCACCGACAACGGCCCGCCCAGCCTGGTCATCACCTTGGCCGACATGCCGGTGAAGTTGAGGGCCACGACGGTCAGCGCCAGCGGCGCGGTCCGCAGGCCCGCCTCCAGGGGGCCGTATCCGAGGACGAACTGCAGCTGCTGGGTGAGCAGGAACAGCGCCCCGGCCATCCCGAAGGTGACCAGCACCGCGCCGGCCACCGCGCCCGTGAACCGCCGGTTGCGGAAGAAGGCCAGGTCGAGCATGGGGTACGGGATCCGGCTCTCCCAGTAGGCGAACGCGGCGAGGGCGACGGCCGCCACCGCCGCGCTCACCAGTACCCCGGACGACGTCCAGCCGTGCGACGGACCGGAGATGATCGCGAAGACCAGCGAGGACATGCCGACCGTGGAGAGGAACGCGCCGAGCAGGTCGGGCCGTTCACCCTGCGGGTTCTTCGACTCGGGGACCATGGAGACGACCGCGACCAGGCCCAGCGCCGCCACCGGCAGGTTGATCAGGAAGATCGCCCCCCACCGGAAGTGGTCCAGCATGAAGCCGCCGATGAGCGGACCGGTCGCGAAGCCCAGCGAGTTCACCGCGGCCCAGACGCCGATCGCCTTCGGCTGCTGCTCGGACGTGAAGATCTGCATCACCACGGCGAGCGTGGTCGTGAACAGCAGCGCGCCGCCGACGCCCATCCCCGCCCGCGCCGCGATCAACTGGGCGGTGGAGTCGGCGAGACCGGCCACCAGGGAACCGGCGCCGAACAGCGCCAGGCCCGCCGCCAGCATCTTCTTGCGGCCGTACCGGTCCGCGGCGCTGCCCGCGGTGAGCAGCAGACCGGCCTGCACCAGCGAGTACGCGTTGATCATCCACTGGATGTCCGAGGTGGCCGCTCCCAGTTCGCGGGTGAGCGAGGGGATCGCGACGTTCAGGACGGTGTTGTCGAGCACCACGGTGAGCTGTGCGAGGCAGATGACGCCGAGGATCAGCCAGCGTCGCGGGTGACCCTGCGGAGAGGGAGACAGGGAGGGAGGCAGCGGCGGAGACGGGGAGGGGGGTGGGGACGAGGGCGGAGGCGGGGACGAGGGCGGGGTCTTTGCCATGTCGTACACCGTAGAATGACTCCCATACGCTGTACAACACGTTTCCTCGGCGGTCCGCGCCCTCGGATGCGAAGAAGGGCGGTGGCATTCGCCACCGCCCTTGCCTCAGCCCGCCCCGGGAACGGTCAGCTGGCCGTCTTCTGCGTCAGGTCGTAGAAGGTGGCCGAACCGGCCGTCACCTTCTTGAAGTTGGCCTCGACCCAGGACGTGATCTGCGAGGACGTACCGGTGCTGCTGCCGGCCGTGCCGCCGCCCGAGCCACTGCTGACGAAGTAGTGGATCCTGCCGTCGGCCACGTACTGCTCGAACTGCGCCAACGTCGGTGACGGATCGGTTCCGTTGAAGCCGCCGATCGCCATCACGGCGTCACCCGTGGCGAGTTGGTAGCTCGCGGCGTTCTGAGCGCCGATCGCGGCCGCCGCCCAGGTGTACTTCCCGGAGTCGGCCTCCAGCAGCTTCTTGGCCTGGTCGGTGACCGAGGCGCCGTTCAGCAGACCGCCGACACCGCCACCGCCGCCCATGCCGCCGCCGTCGCCGGTCCCGCCGCCCGGCATGCCGTTCCGCTGGCCCTGGTTCTGGCCCTGGCCCTGGTTCTGGCCCTGGCCCGGCATGGCTCCACCGGGGAACCCACCCGTGCCGCCGCCCTGGCCCTGGCCTCGGCTCTGCTGGTTCTGGCCGCCGGGGCCGCCGCCGAAGCCGCCTCGGCCACCGCCGCCTCGCGGGCCGCCGCCCATCATGCTCGCCCCGGCCGGACCGGCCGTCACGATGGATCCGGTGTGGCCCTGCTGCAGCGTGCTGACGGTGTACGCCGTCGGACCGGCCAGCGCGGCCACCAGGCCCACGGAGGCCGCAGCCAGGGCGAGCCGGCGGTCGACGCGGCCCGCGAAGGTCACACCGAGCGCGGCGGCCAGACCTCCGACCAGAACCAGCCACTTCAGCCAGGGCAGGTAGTCGGGGGTGCGGTCGAGCAGGACGTAGCTCCAGCCCGCGGCCGCCACGACCGAGGCCGCCAGGGTGATCGAGGCCCAGATCTCGGCCCGCTTCTCCCACAGGATCCCGGCGCCCATGCCGATCACGGCGGCAATGTAGGGAGCGAGCGCCACCGTGTAGTACTGGTGGAAGATGCCCGCCATGTAGCTGAAGACGATCACGGTGATCAGCAGCGAGCCGCCCCAGACCAGGAACAGGCCCCGTGTCGCCGACGTCCGCCTCAGCATGGGGGTCCCCCCGCTCGAGCGAAGCCGAGCGTGGGGGAGGGTCGCCACCAGGCCGCCGGCCAGCAGGATCAGCGCCGCCGGCAGCAGCCAGGAGATCTGGCCGCCGATCTCGGAGTTGAACATCCGGTCCCAGCCGGTCTCGCCCCACTGGCCGGTGTTGCCGCCGCCACCGCCGCCGACGCTGCCGGTCTCCTCGCCGTTGAGGCGGCCGAGACCGTTGTAGCCGAAGGTCAGCTCCAGGAAGGAGTTGTTCTGCGAGCCGCCGATGTACGGGCGGGAGGACGCGGGCCACAGCTCGACGATCGCGACCCACCAGCCGCCGGACACGATCAGCGCGCCCGTGGCGACGGCCAGCTGGCCGAACCGCTTCCGCACCGGCACCGGCGCGCAGACCGCGTGGACCAGCGCGAGCGGCGGCAGGATCAAGAACGCCTGCAGCGTCTTGGCGAGGAACGCGAAGCCGATCGCGACCCCGGCCCACACCAGCCACTTCGTCCGGCCGTCCTCCACCGCGCGGGCCGTGAAGTAGCAGGCCACGGCCATCAGCAGAGCCAGCATCGCGTCCGGGTTGTTGAACCGGAACATCAGCGCGGCGACGGGGGTCAGCGCGAGCACGGCCCCCGCGATCAGACCGGCCGCGGGGCTGAACCGGCGGCGCACGGAGGCGTACACGACGGCTACCGTGCCGACGCCCATCAGCACCTCGGGCGCGAGGATCGCCCACGAGCTCAGGCCGAAGATCCTCACCGACAGCGCCATCGGCCACAGCGCGGCCGGAGGCTTGTCGACGGTGATGGCGTTGCCGGCGTCCAGCGAGCCGAAGAAGAAGGCCTTCCAGGACTGGCTTCCGGCCTGGACGGCCGCGGAGTAGAAGGAGTTCGCGTATCCGGAGGCGCTCAGGTCGTAGAGGTAGAGGAGGAGCGTGGCCGCCAGCAGGCCGAGGAAGGCCGGGCGGGCCCAGCGGGGGTCCTCGGGCCGGCCGCGCCAGAGTCTGCGCGACAGGGGCTGCTCGGGCTCGCCCGCGCCGGGGGCCGGGACGGGCGGTTCCTGCGGAGCCGCGGTGGAGGGCGGGCCCCAGGCCGTCGGCTGGTCGAGATGGGTGGTCATCGGGCGTCCCCCGGTTCGGTGTCATGGGGGCGCACCGGCTGCAGTCGCATGGTGGCGTCGCTCCGGGTGGCGTCGCTCAGGGTGCCGTCGGCTTCGCCCGCGCGGAGGCGGTGCGCGGTCTCCGCGGCGCCGTGCGGGTGGGCGACCGGGCGCTGCGGCAGCGACAGCGGCACGAAGGGGCCGCCGGCCTGCGCCGACGCGGTCGTCGGACGCATCGTCGCGGACGGACCCGCGGCCGGGTGCGCCGGGGACGACGGACCCGTGGGGGAGGCGGCGGAGCCGGGGGCGGCGGAGGAGAGGGGCAGGGCGGGGGCCGTGGCGGAGGCGGGGGCCGCGGCGGAGGCGGGGGCCGTGGCGGAGGCGGGGGCCGCGGCGGAGGCGGGGGCCGTGGCGGAGGCGGGGGCTGCGGTCGTCGTCGCCGGGTCCTCACCGTCGCGTCGGTCGGAGAAGACCCACACCCGGAAGAGCAGGAAGCGCAGCACCGTGGCGGCGAGGTTGGCGGCGACGAGCACCGCCAGCTCGGTGGAGTGCGCGGGCTCGGAGGTCGCCGCGTTCAGCGCGGCGAGCGAGCCGCTGGTCAGCGCGAGGCCGATGCCGAAGACGACCAGACCCTGCGCCTGGTGCTTGACGGCTCCGCCGCGGCCCCGCACCCCGAAGGTCAGACGCCGGTTGGCGGCGGTGTTGGCGACCGCGGAGACCAGCAGGGCGAGCGCGTTGGCGACCTGGGAGCCGCTGAACTGGCGGAAACCGCTGTAGAGCAGGAGGTAGAAGAGGGTGGACAGACCGCCGACGACGCAGAACCCGACCAGCTGACGGGCCAGCCCCTGGGGAACGTCCTGGATGTCGCGGTCGCGCGGGTCGTCGCCGAACGGGCGGCGGAGCCGGTCGAGGGACAGCGAACCGGTGGCCAGGGCCTTGCCCACGCGCCACACCCCTTTCAGGTCGTCGGTCGCCGTCCTCACGATGTGCACCGTGGAGTCCGGGTCGTCGACCCAGTCGACCGGCACCTCGTGGATACGGAGACCGGCGCGTTCGGCGAGCACCAGCATCTCAGTGTCGAAGAACCAGCCGGTGTCTTCCACCAGGGGGAGCAGAAGCCGGGCGACGTCACGCCGGATCGCCTTGAACCCGCACTGCGCGTCCGAGAAGCGGGCCTGCAGCGACCCGCGCAGGATCAGGTTGTAGGCGCGGCTGATGAACTCCCGCTTGGGGCCGCGCACCACACGGGAGTCACGGGCCAGGCGGGAGCCGATCGCCAGGTCGGAGTGACCGGAGATCAACGGCGCGACCAGCGGCAGCAGCGCGTTGAGGTCGGTGGACAGGTCCACGTCCATGTACGCGAGGATCGGGGCGTCCGAGGCCGACCAGACGGTCCGCAGCGCACGGCCGCGGCCCTTCTGCTCCAGCCGGACGTTCCGCACCTCCGGGATCCGCGCCTCCAGCCGCCGCGCCACCGAGGGCGTCGTGTCGGTCGACGCGTTGTCCGCGATCGTGATGCGGAAGGAGTACGGGAACGTGCGCGTCAGATGGTCGTGCAGTCTCTGGACACAGGGCTGGAGGTCCTTCTCCTCGTTGAAGACGGGGATCACTACGTCCAGGACAGGCGTACCGGCTGCGGCGGCCGGGAGGTGCTCCCGCGCCGGCAGGGTGCCGGGAGAAGAGTCGGTTCGCATGTCGTCGACTCTCGTCAGGCGCCCTGTCGCACCCATGTGGTGGCACTGTGCTCGACCTGTGAGTCGAGTTGCCAGTTCGTTTCGGGGGCGGGCTGGGGCAGGGCAGGGCCGAGCGCGGGCAGGTGCACGGTGAACACGGTGCGTCCGGGCACGCTGTCGACGGTCACCGCACCGCCGTGCGCGGTCGCCACGGCCTGGACGATGGCGAGGCCCAGGCCGGTCGAGCCGGAGGCGCGGGAGCGCGAGGAGTCGCCGCGCGCGAACCGTTCGAAGACGTGCGGGAGGAGGTCCGCCGGGATGCCCTGCCCGTTGTCCTGGACGTCCACGCACAGCCACGGTCCGCGGCGCTGCACGCGTGCGGTGACCGTGGTGCCGGGCGGGGTGTGCGTCCGGGCGTTGGCCAGCAGATTGACGAGCACCTGTTGCAGTCGCGCCGAGTCGGCCGACACCAGGGCGGGCTCGTCGGGCAGTTCGAGACGCCAGACGTGTTCGCGTCCGGCGGCGCGGGCGTCGCTGACGGTGTCGATGACCAGCGGGACGAGGTCGGTCTGCTCGAACTGCAACGGGCGGCCCGCGTCGAGCCGGGCCAGCAGCAGCAGGTCCTCGACGAGGAAGGTCATCCGGCCGGCCTCGGACTCGATACGGCCGAGCGCGTGCTTGGTGTCGGGTCCGACCTCCTCGCGTCCGCGCCGGGTCAGCTCGGCGTACCCGCGGATGGAGGCGAGGGGCGTGCGCAGCTCGTGACTGGCGTCCGCGACGAACTGCCGGACGCGCATCTCGCTCTCCTGGCGGGCGTGCAGCGCGCCGTGGACGTGGTTCAGCATCCGGTTCAGCGCCGCGCCGACCTGCCCGACCTCGGTGTGCGGATCGGTCTCCGCCTCCGGCACCCGCTCACTGAGGTTGACCTCGCCGGTGTGCAGGGGGAGTTCGGAGACGCGGGTGGCGGTGGCGGCAACCTTGCGCAGGGGGCGGGTGGCGACGCCGACCATCACGGTGCCCGCAAGGGTGGCGGCGACGAGCCCGGCGAAGGTGAGGCTGATCTCGACGAGGATCAGGGTGCTGATGGTGCCGTCGACGTCGGACGTCGGGATGCCCACGTAGAAGTCGCCGTTGTTGCCGCGGATGTACTGAACGCGGTACGTGCCGAGGCCGGAGATCTCGACGGTGTGCCGCTTGCCGTCCTGCGCGACCGAGCCGAGCTTCTTCATCTGGGCCTCGGTGAGGTCCTCGGCGTTCATCTGCGGGATGTCGTTGTCGTCGGTCCGCTTGTGGCTGACCTTGCCGCTGGTGATCGAGCCGTTGACCACCGTGGCCGCGAGGGCCTCGTGCGGCCCAAGACCCTGGCTGACGAACTTGCCGATGTCGGCCACCCGCTGCTGCGGCAGACCGCTGCCGCCACCGCTGCCGTTCTTGCCGCCGGGTCTGCCGACCGGCCCGCCGGAGACGCGCATCGCGGCTTCCTTCAGGCTGTCGTCCAACTGCCCGTAGAGATGATCGCGCAGTACGAGGGTGGTCACGGTGCCGATCAACGCGCAGACCACCGCGATCAGCGTCACGGACACGACGACGAGCCGCGTCCGAAGGGTGCGCGGCTTACCCGCTCGTCGCTTCTGCGGACGCGGTCGTCGGCGTCCGCTCATGACACGGCGGGCTTGATCAGGTAGCCGGCTCCGCGGCGCGTGTGGATCATCGGCTCACGGCCGGCGTCTATCTTGCGCCGCAGGTAGGAGATGTACAGCTCGACGACGTTGGCCTGGCCGCCGAAGTCGTACGACCACACGCGGTCCAGGATCTGCGCCTTGGAGAGCACGCGCCGCGGGTTGCGCATCAGGAAGCGCAGCAGCTCGAACTCGGTCGCCGTCAGATGGATGTTGTCGCCGGCCCGCGACACCTCGTGACTGTCCTCGTCGAGGGTGAGGTCCCCCACGACGAGCACGGATTCGGAGCGCCGGTCGGCGGCGCCGGAGCGGCGGATGAGCCCACGCAGCCGGGCCACGACCTCCTCCAGGCTGAACGGCTTGGTGACGTAGTCGTCGCCGCCCGCGGTGAGACCGGCGATGCGGTCCTCGACCGCGTCCTTGGCCGTCAGGAACAGCACCGGAACGTCCGGCAGCTCACGCCTCAGCCGCCCCAGGACGGTCAGCCCGTCCATGTCCGGCAGCATCATGTCGAGGACGACCGCGTCGGGCCGGAACTCACGGGCCGTCTGGAGGGCGCCCGTGCCGTCCCCGGCGCTGCGGATCTGCCAGCCCTCGTAGCGCAGGGCCATGGAGAGCAGTTCGGTGATCGACATCTCGTCGTCCACCACAAGCACTCGGACGGGGCTCCCGTCCGGCCTCAGCAGTTCGGTGCGCCCCTGGGGCGAGGTCGTGGTCATGATGAACACCCTGTCGGGGCCCCCTGAGAGCACTCTTTCACTCATCTGTGATTTCCCTGAGAAACGCACAGGCGCCTCTCAGGGAACACCTGGGAACCCCTTGCCGCGCCCCGGCCGCACGAGCCGGAATGCCCGCGAACGACACCTTCCGCACCCCCCGGGGACCGCCCTCCCCGAGGCCCCCGGAGACCGCCCCCGCGGGATCCTTCCTGTGCCCCACCTGGGCGACGCCCTCCCGAGACCCGACCGGCCCCGGCCGGCCCCGGCCGGAATCGCCGGGAGCCGCCCGGGATCCACGGGATCAGGCCGCTATCGCAGGGGGTCCGACCGAGATCGACAGGATCAGGCCGCTGCTACCGAGGGGCCCGGCCGCCGCGAGCCGGCCATCGCGAGCCGGCCGTCACGAGCCGGCCATCGCGCACCTGCACCCGGCCGACGCGCTCATGCACCCGCCCGACGCGAGCCGGGGTCAGAACAGCCCCTCCTGACGGTGGTCCGCCGGCAGCTCGAAGTGCCGGACGGGAAAGGCGACTTCGCCGCTCGCCGCCGGGACCAGCTCCCACCCCCGCATCAGCCGCGTGTCGAGGACGACCACCCCACCCGGTGCGGCGAGATGCAGATCGGGCCCGGCGGCCGCCACCAGCTCCCCGCTCAGCGACCCCCCGGCCACGAGTTCGCGCACCTCCCCGAGGGCTGCGGGCGCGCCCGCCAGCCCGAACGCCCGCACGTGGTCGACCGGCCGGAAGGGCTCGGGCGTCAACGACTCCGGCCAACCGCCCAGTCGGACGGCCTTCCCGTACACCTCCCTGATCTCGGCCGCCCGTTCCTCCTCCGTTTCCGGCAACACGGCGCGCACCGCCCGCTTCTCCGCGTACGGGATCCGGTCCGGCACCCGCAGCGCGGCCCGCAGGAGTTCCTCGGTGCGCCGGGCGGCCATCAGGGGACCGGCGCCGAGCCATGTGAAGCAGACGGCGCCCTGCTCCAGCAGCCGCGCCGGGCCGCGTTCGACCGCCGTGATCCCGACCTTGACCAGGCCGGGACCGAACCACGCGAGGTACACGTGGTAAGGCCGCGGATCGTCGGCGATCCCGTCCGCCGCCACGGAGTGCGCCCGGTCCAACCGCGCGCACTCCTCGCACCGGGCCCCCGTGCTCCTCCCGGAGACCCCCGCCCGCAGGGGACACGGATGTCCCCGGGCCCCGACGCACTGCCGCACACCCCCCGCCGCCACCTCGAAGGAGACCCGCTTCCCCCAGGACAGCAGGCTACGACGCCCCCCGTCCCACGTCAGCACGGGGCCCTGCGCCGACCACCGCAGCCCCGAGCACTTCCACACCTGTGCCATCAACAGCAACGGTAGGCCCAGCCAGCCGCACTACGCCCGCCTCGCCAGCCTCTTCGCCGACTGCTCACCCGCCAACTACGCCGACGGCTACGCCTTCTCCAGCAAGTTCGGAGTGGTCCCCGGCGGTGCCGGCGCCCTGCCGCACGTGCTCACCGCGCCCTTCCTCCACTGGAACTGGGCGCACATCGAAAGCAACTCCGGACCGCTGTTCGTCTTCGGCTTCCTCGCCGCCTACCGGGGCGTGACCCGCTTCCTGGGGCTGACCCTGCTCGTCGCCGTCTCCAGCGGTGTCACGGTCTGGTTCTTCGAACGGGGCGGCGTGGACACGGTCGGCGCGAGCGGTCTGGTCTTCGGGTACTTCGGCTATGTCGTGGTGCGCGGGCTCTTCGACCGACACCTGATCGACACGCTGATCGGCGTCGTCATGGCCGCCTCCTTCGCCTATCTGCTCACGGTGGCCGTGCCCGGAACCCCGGGAGTGAGCTGGCTCGGACACCTCGGAGGCCTGGCCGGCGGCCTGCTCGGCGCATGGCTCTTCCGCGACCGCCGCCCCCGCGGCGCCACGCCCCCCACCCCCGCCGACACCCCACGCGCAGACCTGCACAAGGAACTCGGCGACCTGGGACTGCTCTGACGCCGTTGCCATGTCCCGGACGGCGGGGAAACGACGATCCGCCAAATCACCGAATCGACCGCTGCTGCGGCCGGGCGTTCCCATGCTCCCGTCGGACGCCGCAGCAAGCTCGCACGATCATGAAGACTCCCGGGCACAACACGATCACCATGACACCGGGACGAGATCTTGTAAGCGAACGCCTTCATGACGTCGCCCGAGTTGCCGATGTAGCCGTTGCCGTCACCCGCTGACGTCAAAGGCCCCGCCGGATGAACCGGCGGGGCCTTTGACCTGTGTGCACTCGGCAGGATTCGAACCTGCAACCTTCTGATCCGTAGTCAGATGCTCTATCCGTTAAGCTACGAGTGCTTGTTATTCGGTTTTTCTGTCTTCGCTTCCGGCCCTTCCGGCCCGCTCGCGGCGACAGGAAGAACATTACATGACTGCCGCCGTCATGTGAAATCCGTTCGCCATACCCCTTGTGACCTGCGAAAACCCCTCCGAAGGGGCTTCGGAGGCTCGGTCGGGTCAGGGTGGGTCGGGGCAAGGGCAGGGCCGGGTGAGGGAACGACGAAGCCCCGGTCGGGTGAGACCGGGGCTTCGTCGTTCGCGCGGAGGCGGAGGGATTTGAACCCTCGATGGGATTGAAGTCCCAAACCGCATTAGCAGTGCGGCGCCATAGACCGGACTAGGCGACGCCTCCAGCACAACCGCTCGCGTGTGTGCGAGTGGTGCGTGCAGATGATGACACAGTCGAGCGTCGTGTCACCAATCGGCATCCACGGTACTAGGCACCCCGGTCGCAGGGCAAAGGCGTTGTCCGGGCGCAACGTCCTCGGCGGTGCGCCGTTAGTACGGTCATGTCCCAGGTCACCCCGCTCCGACGGTTCGCCGTCACCGCCTCCGCCGCCTGCGCCGTCGTGATCGCCGCCTCGGGCGCGGGCCCCGGCGCGGGCCCCGGCGCCGCGTACGCCGGGACGGTCGACGCGCTCACCGCCGTCACGCCGCTCGTCGGCGGCTCCGTCCCCCTCGCGCCTCCGCCCGTCCGGGAGGAGGACCAGGTCTCCGGCGACCATCTCGCCGTCACCGTCCGGCACGCCGGTGCGGGGGTGGACGGGACCTTCGAGGTGTACTGCCACCCGGCCGGCGGCAGTCATCCGGACCCGGCGGGCGCGTGCGACGCCGTGGACCGGGACACCCGGTGGGGGCGGGACGTCTTCGCGCCCGTGCCCGAGGGCGGAGTCTGCACGATGCGGTACGGCGGGCCGGCCACCGCGCATGTCACCGGACGCTGGGCCGGGCGTCCGGTCGACGCCGCGTACGACCGCAGCAACGGTTGTGAGATCGAGCGGTGGGACCGGCTCGTGCCGCTGCTGCCCGATCTGCGCCCGGTGGGCCGCTGACCCCCGGTCCGGGCCTCCGCGCCGCCGGACCCCCGGTCCCGGACCCCCGGTCCCGGAAACGCGATCACTGATCCCTGGGGATCGGGGTCCGTCGGGTGGAGCGGAAGGGTGGGGCGGAGGCACCGGTTCCGTAAAGGTCGGGCGAAGGTCCCGCGAAGTCGCGGACCGTTCGGATCACGCGTCGAGCGGGCTTCGCGGCAGGCCGGAGGGCGACAGGGCCGGTGGGGACGGGCACGGACATACGTTCTGTGGTGCTTCGTCGTGCGAGCTCCCTCTCATCCGGCGTCGCCGAAGGGACCCCAGCCCTTAGACTCCCTCGCGTGACACGCTGCGGACCGGTTGGCAAGATGGCCCGAGCGGTCGGCAAAGTGCGGTAACAGGGAGGAAGCGACTCGTGAGCAGCAGGCCATCCCGAGGCGCTGCTCGCCTCGCAGCCATACTCGACGCGCTTCCCGACGCGTTGTTGCTGGTCAACGCCAACGGGACCGTCGTCAACGCGAACACGATCGCGCTCGAGGCCTTCGAGACGCCGGGCACGGCCCTGGTGGGGCGGGGGCTGCTCGATCTGCTCCCGCAGTTCGACTCCAAGCTGATCCCGGGCTCCATGCGGCGGCCCGACCACATGGACCCGCGCGGCCAGACCAAGCCGACCCGGATGGTCGCCCGCCGGACCGACGGCACCGAGTTCCCGGTCGAGGTCACCAGCGCCAACCTCGAGAACGGCCAGCAGGCGTACGACGGCTACGGCTACACGTCCGCCTCCGACGAGCTGCTGATGCTCGTCGTGCGCGATCTCTCCGGCACCGTCGACACCGAAGCCGAGCTGGCGCGTTCACAGCGGCAGACCGAGATGATCCTGCGGGCCGCGTCCGAGGGCGTCGTCGGCACCGACACCGACGGGCGGATCGTGCTCGTCAACCCGGCCGCCGCCCAGATTCTGGGGTACCGGGCCAGCGATCTCGGCGGCAAGGAGCTGCACGACCTCGTGCTGCACTCGCGCGCCGACGGCTCGCCCTTCGCGTACGACGAGTCGCCGCTCGCCGACACGCTGCGCTCCGGGCGCAAGCACCGGGTGCGCGGCCAGGTGCTGTGGTCCAAGAGCGGGGACAGGGTCGCGGTCGACCTGACGACCGCGCCCGTGCGCGACGGCGATCAGCTCGTCGGCGCCGTCATGACCTTCACCGACCGACGGCCCTTCGACGCCCTCGCCGAGGAGAAGGACTCCGTCGAGAAGCGGCACGCTGCGGAGCTGGAGAAGCTCTCCGAGGAACACGCCTCCGACCTCACCGCGCTGCGCCAGCAGCACGTCACCGAGCTGGAGGAGCTGCGCGAGCGGCACGAGGAGGAGCTCGCGGCGGGCGAGGAGCGCTACGCCGCGCTGGGCGAACGGGAGAAGGACCGGTACGAGGCGCTCGCCGGCCGGCACGAGCAGCTGCTCACCCTGCTCGGCGGCTCCCTGCGCGGCCCCCTGGACGAACTGCGCCGCGAGCTCGCCGCGCTCGCCGCCGACGACGCCGGTCAGCTGTGGCCCGAGGCCAACCAGGTGCTGCATCACCTGTCGGCCGGCTACTCGCGGATCACCACGCTCATCGACAACGTCCTCGGCTACCAGCGGCTGGACACGGGCGCGGAGGTCGTCGTCCGGACGAAGGTGATGCTGGACGCCGTCGTCGCGGCCGGCGTCGACGGAGCGGTGGACCTCATCGGGCCCGGACGGGTCCAGTTCGCCGTGCACGCGCCGCCCATCGAAGCCGAGGTCGACGCGCGGCTCCTCGCGACCGCGCTCGCCCACCTCGTGGCCGACGTGGCGGGCGTGGACGCGACCGGCAACGCGCCCGTCTCCGCGGGCGGTTACATGGACAACACCGTCGTGGTGGCGGCCGCTCAGCGCGGCGAGGTCGTGCGCATCGAGGTGCGCGGGCCGTACGCGGGCGGCGACCCCGTGCACGAGCCGATCGTGCGGGGCATCGTCCGGGCGCACGGCGGGGTGCTGCAGACGCACGAGGTGCCGGGCATGAGCGGCAGCGCCTATGTGCTGGAGGTGCCGCTGGGCGGCGGGGCCGGCGCCGTCGCGGCTCCGGCGGCCATGGCGCTGCCCGCCCTCGCGGCCGGTCCCGGCGCGGGCGCGGACGCGGGCGAGGACACCCCGGGTGAGCAGGGCGTCGGTGGACGCCGGCGGGCCCGGCGCTCCTCGGTGGACGCGTTCCTGGAGGGTGAGGCTCCGCTCCCCGGCGCGGACGGCGGCGCGGACGCGGAGGCGTCGGCTCCGACCGGACGCCGGCGCAGGCGCGGCCCGGCCGCTCAGGAGATCCCGGGCGAGCTTCCGCCCGCGGTGGGCGAGGCCGAGGGCGCGGACGGCGCCGAGGGTTCCGGCGGCACCGGGCGGCGGCGCGGGCGGTCGGCCGAGGTCGCCGTCGTCGGGGACGCGGGGGCCGAGGGCGGTGTGAGCGAGGGGGCCGTCGTCACCGCGGCGGAGCACGCTGCGGGAACCGCCGCCTCGGGCACGGGACTCGGCGGCACCGTCCCGCCCCAGGGCGTCCCGGCTCCGGGCGGACGACGGGCCCGGCACGCGCCGGACGAGCAGCAGCCGCAGCCGCAGCCGCAGCAGCCACAGAACGCCCTGCCGCCCGCCCTACCCGCGCTCGCGAGCGCACCGGTGGAACCACGGGGCACGTCGACCACGGCCTCGGGCATGGGCATGGCCTCGGGCTCGGAGGCGGAAGCAGAGGCGGAGGCGGAGAACGGGCAGCCCACGGGGCGTCGTCGGCGTGCGCTGGCCGCCGCGAACGAGCGTGCCGCCGCCCAGGAGGCGGGGCCCCGCGCGGTGTTCGCCCTGCCGCCCGCGGCGGCGGACCGGACGCCGGACGGCCCCGGCGGCACCAGCGCGGCGGACCGGGCCCGGGCCGGGGGACCGGTGCCGCCCGGCGGCGCGGGTCCCCTTCCCGCGCCGGGAGCCGGCGCGGTCCCCGCGGCAGGCGGACCCTCCGGGTCCGGAGCCGTTCATGTTCCGGCGCAGTCCCAAGTGCAGGCCCAACCCCAGGCGCAGGATCCGCTTCAGGCCCAGGCTCCGGTTCAGGCCCAATCTCGGGTTCAGGCCCAGGCTCCGCTTCCGGCGCAGCCCCCCGGTCCCGGCCCTGTTCCCGTCGCCGTCCCCCTTCCCGTGCAGGCTCCGATTCCCGCACAGGCGCAGGCGCCGGTCCAAGCCCCGGCCCAGGCCCCGGGTCAAGTGCCCGGTCAGGCACCGGGCCCGGGCGCCGCTGGCGACGCCGCGGCGGACCACGGTCGGCATGACGCCGTCGCGCACGACCAGTCCGAGGACCACACTCCGCCCCAGCCGCACCCCACGAGCGCGCCCACCGGCCGACGCCGTCGCGCCGTAGCCCAGCCGCCCGCCGAAGGCGTCGGCGCAGCCGGGCAGGCCGGGCAGGCCGGACTCGCCGGCCCCATGGTGGCCCAGGCCGCCGTCCCGGCACAGGTCCAGCCGCAGGCACCGCCGCAGACGCAGGCGCAGGCCGGGCAGCCCGTCGCCGGCGCCCAGCCCGTCCCGGTCCCCGCGGCGGTCCCGGTCCCCGCGGCGGTCCCGGGGCAGCCGTTGCCCGGGCAGCCCGCCGCCGCTCAAGCCGTTCCCGGCGCACCCGTGGGCGCGGTCGCACCGCAGACGCCCGGGCAGGGGCAGCCGCTCCCGGCCGAAGCCGCGCCGGGGGCCGTCCCCAGCGCCCCTGTGTCGCCGAACGGCACCGCGGCCCCCGCACAGGCCGCGCCGGCCGCCCCGCTCACGCCGACCCCGGGTGGCGGCACCCCGCTTCCGCCCGAAGTCGCCGTCGGACAGCCGCGCGCCGCGCAGCCGTTGCCCGCCGAGGCCGCGGCCGCCGCCGCGCCGGTCATGGACCCCAACTCCACTCAGGGGCGTGCGATCAGCGTGCGGACCCTGGGCCAGGGCGTGCCGTTCACCCGGCAGGCCGCGCAGGTGCAGCAGATGCAGCAGATGCAGCAGGCTCACCAAGCGCAGCAGGTGCTCCAGGCGCCGTCCCCGTCGGCTTCGGCCACCCCCGCTCCGCACTCCCCCGGCGGTTCCGGGCGGCGTCGCAAGCTGGGGACGCCGCCCGATCCGGCGACCCGCCCGGAGCAGGCGGCCCGGCCGCACCCGTCGGCCGAGCAGCCCCTGCCGCCCCAGGCCGGGCAGCCTCCCGTGGTACCGCCGATCCCACAGATCCCGACGGCCCAGCAGACCGCCGCGGCGGCCGGGCCGGCCCCCGTCCCGGCGCCGCAGGCGCACCCCTCGCTCGCGGGGCAGGCGCGGCTCGCGCCCGGCGGTTCGGGCACCGAGGGCGCCGGACGGTCGTACGCCATAGGAGCACCGGACGAGAACGCCGCCGAGGGGCCCGAGCCGCTGGACGGTCCCGGTGGGGCCGTCGAGGTGGCGGATCCGCCGCGGCCGCAGCCGCTGGACGACGAGCTCCCGCCGGAGCCTCTGGACAACCCGCGCCGGCTGCTGGTGTGGCCCGCGCCGGACGTCCACACCCAGCAGGCGCTCAGCGACCGCGGCTACCGTCCGGTGATCGTGCACTCGCGCGAGGAGGTCGACGCGCAGATCGCCGCGTTCCCGGCGGCGCTGTTCGTGGACCCGCTCACCGGGCCGATCACCCGCACCGCGCTGCAGTCGCTGCGTACGGCCGCCGTCGCCGCCGAGGTCCCGGTGCTGGTCACGGCGGGGCTCGGGCAGGCGACGCGCGAGGCGGCCTACGGCGCCGACCCCGCCGTCCTGCTGAAGGCGCTCGCGCCGCGTGACAGCGAGCAGCATCCGCCACGGGTGCTGCTCATCGAGGAGCACGCCGAGATCGCCCTCGCGCTGACCTCGACGCTGGAGCGGCGCGGGATGCAGGTGGCCCGGGCGGCCAGCGACGCGGACGCCGTCACCCTCGCCGGGCAGCTGCGGCCGAACCTGGTGGTGATGGACCTGATGCAGGTGCATCGGCGGCAGTCCGGGATCCTGGACTGGCTGCGGGCGAACGGTCAGCTCAACCGCACCCCGCTGGTCGTCTACACGGCAGCCGTGGGCCAGGCGGACCTGCCGCGGCTCGCGTCGGGGGAGACCGTCCTCTTCCTCGCCGAGCGCTCGACGAGTCCCGAGGTGCAGGGCAGGATCGTGGACCTGCTGGCCCGGATCGGCACCAACTAGCCGTCCGGTCCCTCAGTTCGCGATGATCCTGCGGGCCGCCTCCTTGATGGAGCTGCGCAGCCGGTCGCGGTCGGTGTCCTCGCCGCCGGCCAGGATGCGGCTCATCTGGGGGACGACGGTGGTCCAGTTGGCGATCGCGATCAGCAGGAAGAGCAGGTCGCGGGCCGGGATCGCGTCGGTGATCACGCCCCGGTCCTGGCCGTCCTGCATCGCGGCGACCTTGAGCGCGTAGTGCTGCCGGCGTTCCGCCTCGTCGGGCAGCTCGGCGGTGCCGTACTCGATGCCCTCCCAGTAGAGGAGACGCAGCAGCTCGGGGTGGGCGGCGTGGTAGTCCATCAGCCGGTCGAGCCAGCCCTCGATGTCGTCCGGGTCGACGGGGACGGCCGCCGCCAGGTGGACCATGCTGTGGCCGAGGACCAGGGAGAACAGCTGGGCCTTGTTGCCGAAGTAGGCGTAGATCAGCTGCTTGTTCGCCTTGGCCTCGGCGGCGATGCGGTCGATGCGCGCGCCCGCGATGCCATGGCGGGCGAACTCCGCGACGGCGGCGTCGAAGATCCGGGCTCGGGTGGCCTCGGGATCCCTGGTGGTTGCCATGGGGACATCGTAGCGACGTACATAACCAACTAGTTGGTTGACAGGGAATCGACGCCCGTCCCAGACTGTTGCACCCACCGTTCCAACCAACTGGTTGGTTACCTGAGTCGCCTCGAAGGAGCGCCTCCCCCATGTCGTCCGCAGTGACCCGCACCCCGGCCGCCGCCGCCACGCACCGGCCGACCCCCGACCCGGCCACCGGCCGGAGCCGGAACCTCCTCCTGGTCCTCATCGCCCTGTGCACCGCCGTCACGGCCGCCAACATCTACGTCGCGGCCCCGCTGCTTCCGCTCATCGCCCACGACTTCGGTTCGACGTCCTCGGCGGTGGCCTGGATCGCCTCGGTCGCCCAGTTCGGCTACGCGGCCGGTCTGCTGTTCTTCGCCCCGCTCGGCGACCGCGTGAACCGACGCCGGCTGGTCGCCGTCCTCTCCCTGGTCACGGCCGTGGCGCTGATCGCCGGCGCGGCGGCCACCGGAGCCGCGACCCTCGCCGCGGCCGTGCTCGTCGCCTCCGCCGCCACGGTCGTCCCGCAGCTCCTCGTCCCGCTGGTCGCCGCGCGGGCCCCGGCCGACCGGCGCGCCCGGCACGTGGCCGCCGTCATCGCCGGACTGTTCACCGGCATCGTCGCGGCCCGCGTCCTCGGCGGCCTCGCCGGGCAGGCCTTCGGCTGGCGGACGGTGTTCGTCGGCGCGGCCGTCCTCACCACGGTGCTGGGGCTGCTGACCGCGGCCGCGCTCCCCGCCGAGGAGCGGCGCAGCCGTGAGGGTCACCTCTTCGCCGGTCTGACCGCGATGCCGGGCCTGGTGCGGCGCTCGCCCGACCTGTGGCGGGCCTGCTTGCGGCAGGCCGGCATGTACGGAGCCTGGAGCGCCCTGTGGACCTCGCTCGCGCTGCTGCTGACGGGCGGTTCGTACGGCCTGTCGACCGCGACCGCCGGTCTCTTCGGCCTCTTCGGGCTGTCCGCCAGCATCGTCGCGCCCCTGGCCGGCGGGCTGGTCGACCGCTTCGGCGCGGCGAAGACGGTCGGTGGCGCGTACCTGCTCGCGGCCGTCTCGGTCCCGCTGTTCTGGCTGGGCGGGCAGGTCATGGCGGCGCTCTTCGTGGCCGCGATCGTGATCCACGCGGCGCTCGTCGCGTCCCACGTCGCCAACCAGACCCTCGCCCTGACGACCACCTCCGCGCCGGCGACCGCCAACAGCGCCTATGTGGTCGCGGGCTTCGCGGGCGGCGCCACCGCCTCGGCCCTGGCCGGCCTGGCCTTCGCCCGCTTCGGCTGGGGCGGGGTCGTCGCGGTGGCGGCCGCGTGGCTGGTGCTGGGCTGGAGCACGACGGCCGGACGCCGGCGACCCGCCCGGCAGGGGCAGGCGTGACTCACCGTCCGCCGGCCCCCCGCCGGTCCGACAGGCCCCCGGCCGGGAACCACCACCGATGTGTCCCGCGCACCGGTCGCGGTGCTCAGAGGCGGGTGACGTCCAGGTCGCCGTCGGCGTACCGCCTGCGCAGCACCTTCTTGTCGAACTTGCCCACGCTCGTCTTCGGGACGGCCTCGACGATCGTCCATCGCTCGGGAAGCTGCCACCTGGCGATCCCGCCCTCGGCGGCGAGGAAGGCGCGCAGCGACGCGAAGTCGGCCGTGGAACCCTCCTTGAGGACGACCGTGGCCAGCGGGCGCTCGCCCCACTTGTCGTCCGGGACGGCGACGACCGCGGCCTCCATGACGTCGGGGTGGGCCATCAGCGCGTTCTCCAGCTCGACCGACGAGATCCACTCGCCGCCGGACTTGATGACGTCCTTGGCGCGGTCGGTGAGCGTGAGGAACCCGTCGGGGGAGATCGTTCCGACGTCGCCGGTCTTCAGCCAGCCGTCCTCGCTGAACTTGTCGGCGGGGCGCAGGGGTTCGGCGTCGGGGCCGTTGTAGTAGGCGCCCGCGATCCACATGCCGCGCACCTCCAGCTCGCCGGCGGACTCCCCGTCCCAGGGCAGGCGTTCGCCGCCGCGGCCGGTGAGCCGGGCCTCGACGGCGGCCGGGAAGCGGCCCTGGGTGATGCGGTAGGCGAACTCCTCGTCGGTGCCGACCGCGTGGGCCGGCGGGCGGGCGACGGTGCCGAGCGGGGAGGTCTCCGTCATGCCCCAGGCGTGGCAGACGTGCATGCCGAGCGCGTCGAAGGCGGCCATCAGGGAGGGCGGACAGGCCGCGCCGCCGATGGTGACCTGGGTGAGGGTGGAGACGTCCCGCGGCTTGGCGGTGAGCTCCGTGAGCAGGCCCTGCCAGATGGTGGGGACGGCCGCCGCGTGGGTCGGCCGTTCGCTCTCGATCATCTCGGCGAGCGGCGCGGGCTGCAGGAACCGGTCCGGCATCAGCATGTTGACGCCGGTCATGAAGGTGGCGTGCGGCAGGCCCCAGGCGTTGACGTGGAACTGCGGGACGACGACGAGGGAGGTGTCCTGGTCGGTGAGGCCCATGGACTGGGTCATGTTCACCTGCATCGAGTGCAGGTAGATCGACCGGTGGCTGTAGACCACGCCCTTGGGGTCGCCCGTGGTGCCCGAGGTGTAGCACATGGCGGCCGCCGAACGTTCGTCGAGCTCGGGCCAGTCGTACGTCGCGGGCCTCCCCGCGAGGAGCTCCTCGTATTCGTGCACACGCGCGTGGGCGCCGTCGAGGAGGGAGCGGTCGCCGGGGCCGGACACCACGACGTGCTCGACCGTCCGCAGCTGCGGGAGCAGCGGCGCGAGCAGGGGAAGCAGGGATCCGTTGACCAGGACGACCTTGTCGGCGGCATGGTTGACGATCCAGGCGAGCTGCTCCGCGGGCAGGCGCAGGTTGAGGGTGTGCAGCACCGCGCCCATGGAGGGGATCGCGAAGTAGGCCTCGACATGCTCGGCGTTGTTCCACATGAGCGTGGCCACGCGGTCGTCGCCGGTCACTCCGAGGTCGTCGTGCAGGGCGTGCGCCAGCTGGGCCGCGCGGTCGCCGACCTCGGCGAAGGAGCGGCGGTGCGGCTCGCCCTCGCCCGTCCAGGTGCTCACCTGCGACGTCCCGTGGATCTTCGCCCCGTGGGTCAGGATCCTAGAGATGAGCAGCGGTACGTCCTGCATGGTGCTCAGCACGGCGTCCTCCCAGGGCGGCGACATCGCCTACGCGGTGGTAACTGTTGCGCTGATTCTGCGCACATACCACTCGGTATGTCACTAGCCGGCGATGATCGATCACGTCACGGCACGTCACGACAAAGCCCAGGTCAGCACACCAGGTCGGCGCACTACCGAACAAGTACCAGTTCAGGGTCCTCACGGAGCTTGCCCAGGGCCCGCGACACCGCCGACTTCACCGTGCCCACGGAGACGTCGAGCACTTCGGCCGTCTGGACCTCGCTGAGATCCTCGTAGTACCTGAGGACGACCATCGCCCGCTGCCGCGCGGGCAGCTTCATGATCGCCCGCCACATGGCGTCGTGCAGCGCCTGGCGCTCGGCCGGGTCGTCCCCGCCGCCGACCGGATCCGGCTCCGGCAGCTCCTCGCACATGAACTCGTCGACCTTGCGCTTGCGCCACTGCGACGTGCGCGTGTTCAGCAGCGCCCGGCGGACGTAGCCGTCCAGCGCCCGGTGGTCCTCGATCCGCTCCCACGCGACGTACGTCTTCGTGAGCGCGGACTGCAGCAGGTCCTCCGCGTCGCACGGGTTCGCGGTCAGCGACCTGGCGGTGCGCAGCAGCACCGGCTGCCGGGCCCTGACGTACGACGCGAAGGACGGGTACGGTGAAGGCCGCGTCATGCCGTTCGAAGCGCTGGTGCACACGGGTGTGGTCATGGCTCCACGCTAGGTTCGCCCCCCGGCCGCGCGGATCGCCCGCAGGTCCCGAAGCCGAGTCCGTCTCAGGTTGTAGGGGTGGTGCGAGCCCCACCTCCTGAAGGTGGACGAGAAGTCTCCGACTACTGCGGGATGACCCCTGGTACTACGGGATGACCCCTGAACCGCGGGATGCCGCCTGGTATTGCGAGATGCCGCCTGGTATTGCGGGACGACCCCGGATGCCGACGGGCGACCCTCATCCGTCCGAGGCGAGGACGAGGCCCGACGTCGGCACTCCGGTCCCCGCCGTCACCAGGACCCGAGAGGCTCCCGGCCGCTGGTTCACCGAGGTGCCGCGCAGCTGTCGTACGGCCTCCGCGATGCCGTTCATCCCGTGGAGGTACGCCTCCCCGAGCTGACCGCCGTGGGTGTTGAGCGGCAGCCGGTCCTCAGCCACGAAGGCCGCCGCCTCGCCGGGGGCGCAGAAGCCGAACTCCTCCAGCTGCATCAGCACGAACGGTGTGAAGTGGTCGTACAGGATGCCCACGTCGATGTCGGCCGGCGCCAGCCCGGAGCTGCGCCACAGCCGGCGGGCGACCACGGACGTCTCCGGCAGTCCCGTCAGGTCGTCCCGGTAGTAGCTGGTCATCTGCTCCTGGGCCCGGCCCGCGCCCTGCGCCGCCGCCGCGACCACGGCGGGCGGCCGCGGCAGGTCGCGGGCCCGCTCCAGCGAGGTGACGACCAGCGCCTGACCGCCGTCCGTCTCCTGACAGCAGTCCAGCAGCCTGAGCGGTTCCGCGATCCAGCGCGATGCCGCGTGGTCGGCGAGGGTGATCGGGCGGCCGTGGAAGTACGCCGCCGGGTTCGTCGCCGCGTGCCGACGGGCGGTGACGGCGACGGGCCCGAAGGCCTCCTCCGCGCCGAGCCCGTGGGCGTACAGGTACCGCTGCGCCGCCATCGCCACCCAGGAGGCCGGCGTGAGCAGACCGAACGGCAGCGACCAGCCGAGCGCCGCGCCCTCCGCCGACGGCTCCCGGTGCCGCACACCCGACCCGAAACGGCGCCCGGAGCGCTCGTTGAAGGCGCGATAGCAGACGACGACCTCGGCCACGCCCGTCGCCACGGCGAGCGCCGCCTGCTGCACCGTCGCGCAGGCCGCGCCGCCGCCGTAGTGGACCCGGGAGAAGAAGGACAGCTCGCCCATGCCGCAGGCCTGGGCCACGGTGATCTCCGGGCTGGTGTCCATCGTGAAGGTCACCAGGCCGTCCACGTCGGCGGGCGTGAGGCCCGCGTCGGCCAGGGCGGTTCGCACCGCCTCCGCCGCCAGCCGCAGCTCGCTGCGCCCCGAGTCCTTGGAGAACTCCGTGGCCCCGATGCCGACGATCGCGGCCCGGCCGCCCAGGGAGTCCCGCACGTGCCCGCTCACTCGCCGATCCCCGTCGGGAGGGTGAGCGTGACCGTCCCCGTGACATGCCGGCCCACGCCGTTGTCCCCGGTGACCCGCACCACGGCCGTGTCGCCGTCGACCTCCTCGACCCGGCCCCTCAACACCATGACGTCCCCCGGGTAGTTGGGTGCGCCCAGGCGGATGGCGACCTTGCGGAGCACCGCCGCGGGGCCGAAACAGTCGGTGAGGTAGCGGCCGACCAGGCCGTTGGTGGTGAGGATGTTCATGAAGATGTCGGGGGATCCCTTGCGCCGGGCCAGCTCGGGGTCGTGATGGACGTCCTGGTAGTCGCGCGAGGCGAGGGCGCCGGCGACGATCAGGGTCCGGGTGACCGCGATCTCCAGCGGCGGCAGCTCGTCGCCGGCCTTCACGCGGCTCCCTCCCGCGCGCGGAACACGGGCAGGGTCAGCTCGTCGTCGTAGACCCGGAACTCCAGCGCCACCGGCATCCCGATGCGCACCTTGTCGTAGGGCACGTCGACGACGTCGCTGATCACCCGGACGCCCTCGGCGAGTTCGATCAGCCCCACCGCGTAGGGCGGGGAGAACGCCGGGAAGGGCGGATGATGCATGACGACGTACGAGAAGACCGTGCCCTCGCCGCCCGCGTCGACGGTGTCCCACTCCGCCGAACCGCAGGCGTTGCAGCCGGGCAGCCACGGGAAGCGCAGGGTGTCGCAGACGGCGCAGCGCTGGATGAGGAAGCGGTGGTCGCGGACTCCCGCCCAGAAACCGGCGTTGTCGCGGTTGACGACGGGCCGCGGCCGAAGTTCCGGCTGCCTCGCCTCCGTCACTGCCGTCGCCGTCCCGTTCCGCGTCGCCGTCCCGTTCGCCGGCGTGTTCCCCGTTGCCGCTGTGGCCGTCGTCGCCGCCTCCGCCGCCTCGGGGTGCGGCTCCCGTGCGGCGGGCGCGTACTTGAGGATGCGGAAGCGATGGGTGCCGACGAGCGTCCCGCCCGCGCGGATCTCGGTCCGTGTCGTCACGAAGTATCCGACGCCCAGCTTGGTCGTCTTGCGCCGTGAGACCGACTCGATGACCGTGTCGAAGGCGACCTCGTCCCCGGGGCGCAGCGGACGCGCGTACTCCTGCTCGCAGTCGGTGGCGACGACCGCGGTGCAGCCCGCCTCGTCGAGGAGGGCCAGCAGTTCGTCGTAAGCCTGCGCACGTGCGGCGTGGCCGCTCAGACCGCCCATGATCCACGCCTGGAGCATGGTGGGAGGGGCGATCGCTCCGGGGCCGGTGTACGCCGGGTTGGCGTCGCCCATCGCCTCGCACCAGTGCCGGATCATGGGCGCGTTGACGGGGTCGCGGCCCGCGCCCGAGACCGCGGCGGGGCGACCCTCGTAGGCCTTGAGCCGCAGGTGGAGATGGTCGTCGTCGTCCACGGCCGCACTCCTTCCAGACGGTTTCTGACTGTCCGTCAGATTGCGCCGCCTGTCAAGGTCGTCGTCGCACGGAAAACGCCTGCGCGGCGACGCCGAAGCACCGCCGCACAGACGCACTCCCCCCACCCCCCCCAGCCCCCTAACCTCCCCAGCCGCCCCCGCCCCCGCCCCCGCGCACAGGCCACTCAGGCCGCCGCCCCTCCGAGCCCCCAAGTCCCCAAGTCCCCAAGCCCTCAGACCCCCAAGCCCTCGGCCCCGGACACCCCCACCCCCACGCCCCCCACCCCCACGCCCCCAGGTCAGTCGGTCACCCCCAGGGTCACCACCACAGCGGGGTGAAGCCGACCGCCACGTTGCTGTTCCCCTGGTTGAGCGCGGTGAACGCGGACCCGTTGACCTGCGCGGTATTGCTCTGGGTCGAGGCCCCGGAGCCGACGGCGTTCTGCTGTGTGGTGGACGAGTTGCCGCGGTTGTCGTGGCCGACCCCGCTGCCGACGACGCTCGCCGCACCCGCGTTCGATCCGTCGTCCGCGAAGCCACCGCTGTCCGCCGTCGCGACGCCGGTGAAGAGCGCGGCGGCCAGCGGAAGGGCGGAGACGGCGGCGATGACGCGAGCGGTACGGATGCCTGCCATGGTGTTCCTCCAGAACGGAAGTACGGACGTACCCGGACTGCGTGAGCACCCGGAATACGGACGCACTCGACGCAGATGATGCAGATGGCGCAGGTGACGCAGCTGTAGTAGCTGAAGTAGCTGTAGTAGCTGACCCTGCTGAAGTACGGCTTCCACCAGGACAGTTGGCCGACCGTCCCGGCACTGTGACGACGTCGCCAGACCAGAGTTGCCCACCGAATACCGGGCGAACCATCCTTTAAGCCCTGATTCGCCCTCAAGCGTGAGGGTGAGTCGATAAACCACCATCGCGACTTTTGCCGTCCTCGATGCCGCAAACGATGGCAGATCGACCCCCTGCTTCCCGCGCCCGGCAAGAGGCGAAGCGTTACGGCATTTTCCCGGCGACGGTCACCCGCCTCCGGCGCGTCGCCGCCGACCCTCTTCCCTTTATCGAACACACGTACGACACTGATTCCATGGCCACCACCGACCGGTACCCCCGGCAGGCCGCCACCCTGGCCCTCGCCCACGCCCTGTCGGCCGCCGAACGCGGCCTGGCCGTCATCCCCCTGTCCCGGGCGAAACTCCCGGCCCTGCGCTCCCCCCACCGCGACGCATCCGGACCGGCCGGGCCGCCGTGCCACGGCGAGTGCGGCCGCTTCGGCCACGGCGTCTACGACGCCTCGACCGACCCGGCACGCATCCGCGAGCTGTTCGCCGCCGCGCCCTGGGCCACCGGTTACGGCATCGCCTGCGGCCTGCCCCCGCACCACCTCATCGGCGTCGACCTGGACATCAAGTCGGACACGGACTCCGCGGCCGCGCTGCGCGCCCTCGCCCTGCGCCACAGGTTCACCATCCCGCCGACGATCATCGTCCTCACCCCGTCCGGCGGGCGGCACCTCTGGCTCACCGGACCGCCGGAGGTCGTCGTGCCCAACTCGGCCGGCCGCCTCGCCCCCGGCATCGACATCCGGGGCGCCGGCGGATACCTGGTCGGCCCCGGCTCCCGCACCGCCCACGGCGCCTACGCCACCGCCCCCGGCACCGCCCACCTCGCTCCCGCGCCCTGCCCGCGCTCCCTGCTGCGCCTGCTGCTGCCGCCGCCGCGCCCGCCCCGCTCCGGCGGCGGCCCGACGGCGGGCGGCGCGCACGGCCGCGGCCTGGTCCAGTTCGTCCTGGCCGCTCACGAAGGGCAGCGCAACACCCGGCTGTTCTGGGCGGCCTGCCGGGCGCACGAGGACGGCATCGGCCCGGAGCTGACCGCGGACCTGGTCGCCGCCGCCGTACGAACGGGACTGACGCCGAGGGAGGCTCGGGGCACGATCGCCTCGGCGGCACGCATGACCACGCACCGCCTGACCCGCGACACCCCGGGCCCGCCGAGCTGACGCAGCGCGAGCCCGGGGTTTCGCGGCCCGGGTCGGCCAGGGTGCTGGCGCGGGTGCGGTTCCGGTTCCGGGAGCGGTGGGGATCCAGGCGCGGGTCCGGTGTCAGTGGGAGTGCGGCGTCCTTCGGCGGCGCAGCGCGAGCACGGTGCCGCCGCCGGCGAGAACGAGCGCGGCGGCGACGCCCGCGACCAGCGGCGTACTGCTGTTCGCCCCGGTCTCGGCAAGGGCGGTGCCTCCGCCCGCGGGCGACGGAGCGCTGCCGCCCTGCACCGGAGTCGCCGACGCGCCGGACGACGTCGAGGACGACGGCACGGAGGCCGAAGGCGTCGACGAGGGGGAGGACGACGGCGACGGCCGGCCGGAGGGCGCGGCGGACGCCGAGGACGAGGCCGAGGCCGACGGGCCGCCGGTCGCACAGGTCTCGTCCTGGATGACGACCAGGGGCTCGACGTCGTCGTCGACCTGGTCGCCTGCCTTGATGTGAACCTGGAACGTTTCGCCGGCGTACCACTCCAGGGGAGTGAGATCGACGGTGACGCCCCGCGCGGTCGGGTGCTCGATCTTCTTGGTCTCGATGAGGCGCAGGTTGTTGATCGGCTGGTTCAGCTGGAGGAACAGGGAGACGGTGGCCGGCGTGCCGGAGGCGTCCTTGTCGGTGACGCGGATGACGCCCTTGCCGTGCGCGTCGCAGACGGCGGCTGCCGAGAAGTCGCCGATGCTGCACGCGAGCGCCGTGTGGGCGGCGCCGACGGCGAGCACGGCCGAAGCGGCGAACGTGCCTATGACGCGGGCCGCCGAGGCGGCGCGGTATGAACGAGACACACTTGTCCTTGAGTTCGATCAGGATGCGACGGTGCGGCTCCCGGGAACGCCGGCCGACGACACGACCGAACGAGCCCTGGGAGCCCCTCGATGGTTCTCCGCTAACTTTAAGTCGCAGGTCAAACGGCTGGTGTGACCGGTGCTCAGGATGCTCACGCCGGTAGTGGGCGGGAGCCTGTGGAGTAGATCGTCTGTCAGCGGTCGACTTCGAGGTTCGTCAGAACGAGCAAGGCTCGTGGCCAGCAGGTTCCGTCGGCCTCGACGGTGAAGGCGCCCCACACCGGATCGTCCGTTCCAGGGCCACTGGGCGTCGTCCCCCATCCGTACCCGATGGACCGGGTGCCCAGGGGGAACCGCGGTCGTGACCAGGCAACGTGCATGACGAAGGCCCTCGACCATTGGTGCTGGTCAAGGGCCTTCAACCTGCGGTGGGTGTGGGATTTGAACCCACGGTGACTCGCGCCACGACGGTTTTCAAGACCGTTCCCTTAGGCCGCTCGGGCAACCCACCCGCGCCCCGGCCCACCTGGGGCGGAGCGGATACAGACTACCGGGCGCGGGCCCGAAGCGGGGAGCACGGTCCACACGGGGTCCACAGGCTCTCGACTGGGGTACCGGCCCTCCCCATGAGCAGCACCTCAATCTGGTACCGCGCCAGCAAGCAGCCAGCTGCTGCCGGTGAAACCAAGCTCGTCCCTCTCGAACATAGGCGCCTGATCTCTAGGATGGGGGACCGTTGGGCGGGGGCTCCGCCTTCCTACCGGCTCATGGTCAGTGGTCGGGGTCAACGGCCCCTCGGTCAGAGCAGTGCCTTCTGAGTCCGGCGTCTCCCCGGCTGAAGTTGCACGCCGGGCAGGCCACAGCATCGCAGTCCTGTTCCGTTTCTACGCCAAGGCAATTCACCGCAACCAACAGCGCTCGACCACCGGCACCCCGAACGGGTGATCGGTAACCCTCGATGCCCCCGGCGTTCGGCGGGGAGCATCAAGCCCGTTCAGCGAAGTTGAGTTGGCCATGTCACGGGACCGTTACGGAGTCGTCTTGGATCAAGGACCGAGGCAACGGCTCGGATCCTGGGCCCCTCATAATGATCAAGCACGTGCCGAGGGACGCCCACACCTCAGCCCCAACCAGTAGATCACGCAGGGGAACTGACACATGATCCGCAACCGCCGCAAGGCCTTCCTTGTCTCCGCCGCGCTCCTGGGCGGCACCCTGCTGATGACGGCGTGCAACCAGAGCGACGACGCCGACAGCTCCTCCGGCAAGGCCGACGCGTCTGCGGCGGCGAGCAAGTCCGGTGCCACAGGCGTCAGCGGTGCCTCCGCGTCCCCCTCCGATTCCGGGAAAGCGTCCGGCAGCACGTCCGGTTCCGGGAACACGTCCGGTTCCGGGAAGGCGTCCGGCGGCAGCACCTCCGGTTCCGGGAAAACGTCCGGCGGTGGCAACACGTCCGGTTCCGGGAACGCATCCGACTCCGGCGAGACCGTCGTGGAGGGCCTCAACAAGGGCAAGGGCGTCAGCGGCACCTGGTACGGCATCGTGCGGTACGTGGCGCCCGGCAAGTACCTGGTCGATGGTCCTGCGGCCAAGGGCTCCGGCGGTGAGCAGCAGGCGTTCTTCCTCGCCGAGGACACCGTGATCCTGGGCGGGGGCCAGATCTGCGGCACCGCCGGCTCGAAGGTGGACGCCCCCTGCGAGGAGGCCGACCTGGAGAAGGCCGCAAAGAAGGGCGTGGAGGCCGAGGTCGTGGTCAAGAACGGCACAGCCACTCAGATCACCGACGGTGCGCTCCTCTGATCCGATAGCTCGCAACGAGCAGAGGCGGTCTGCCGGAAGCCACACTTCCGGCAGACCGCCTCACTCATTGCCGCGTCTCGGCGCTTCCGGCGTCAGGTTCAGACGTAGAGGCCGCCAACTCCCCTTCGCGCGGTCCTGGGCAACGGTCCGTGCTCCAGACCCGCAAGGGGTGCTGACCAGCGGGTTCGTGGTTCGCTTGTGCCGGACTCCGGTCCACGTCTGGTCCACACGCACTGAGTCACACCGTGACAGAGCCTGATCAAGGTGAGACAGCTCGCACGCGGAAGGGGTGCCCCTCAGTGAGGGGCACCCCTTCTGACCAGTACGTCTATGACCTGCGGTGCCACCTGGCTCCGGGCCCACGAAAACGGGGTCACGCTCTCGCGTTTTTCAGGACCGTTCCCTTAGGCCGCTCGGGCAGCCCACCCCGTGCCGGTACGCGCGCGTGGGTTCAGTTGTCGCCCTTGCGGGAGCCGAGGGTGAGGTCCACCGTGTGGGTCTTGCCGCTGCGCTCGTAGGTGATCGTGACCTTGTCGCCGGGCTGGTGGGTCCAGATCTCGCCGATGAGGGTCGGGCCGCTGTCGATCACCATGTCGTCGAGCTTGGTGATGACGTCGCCGGGCTTGAGGCCCGCCTGGTCCGCCGGGCCGCCGGACTCGACCGCCGAGGAGCCGCCCTCCGCCGTGTCGGTGATCTTCGCGCCGCCCGAGCCCTCCTGCAGCGAGACCGACGCGCCGATCTTGGCGTAGACGGGCTCGCCGGTCTTGATCAGCTGCTGGGCGACGTACTTGGCCTGGTTGATCGGGATGGCGAAGCCGAGGCCGATCGAGCCGGACTGGGTGGTGCCGCCCAGCCCGCCGCCGCCGGTGGACTGGATCGCGGAGTTGATGCCGATGACGTTGCCCGAGGCGTCCAGCAGCGGACCGCCGGAGTTGCCCGGGTTGATCGAGGCGTCGGTCTGCAGGGCGCTCATGTACGAGGAGGAGCTGCCGGAGCCGTCGCTGGAGGCCACCGGCCGGTTCTTCGCGCTGATGATGCCCGTGGTGACGGTGTTCGACAGGCCGAAGGGGGCGCCGATCGCGATCGTCGAGTCGCCGACCGCCACCTTGTCGGAGTTGCCGAGGGCGAGCGGCTTCAGGTCCGAGGGGGCGTTCTTCAGCTTGATGACGGCGACGTCGTAGCCCTTCGCGTGTCCGACGACCTCGGCGTTGTACTTCTTGCCGTCCGGGAAGGTCGCCGTCAGCTTGCCGCCGTCGACCGCCTCCGCCACCACGTGGTTGTTGGTGACGATGTGACCCTGGGTGTCGAAGACGAAACCGGTGCCGGTGCCGCCCTCACCGCTGCTGGACTGGGCCTCGATGGTGACCGTGCTGGGCAGGGCCCTGGCGGCCACGCCGGCGACCGTGCCGGGATCGCGCTTGACGGCGCCGCCGTCGGTGGAGGCGGAGACGGTGGTGGAGCCGCTGTTGTCGTCGTTCCTGGCCAGGGTGTAGCCGAGGCCGCCGCCCAGGCCGCCGGCGACCAGCGCGGCGACCAGGACCGCGGCGACGAGCCCGCCGCGGCCACGGCCCGACTTGGGCGCGGGCTGCTGGTAGGAGGCTCCCCACACGGTCCCGCTGCCCCCGCCGGCACCGGCGCCGGCCCCGTCGGCGCCGTACGCGTGCGTGCCCGCACCGGCGTCGGCGTACAGGGGGGTCGCCGGGGGAGGCGGGTTCTGCCAGTCGTTCCCAGGGGCCACCGGGGATCCCTGAGGGGCTGCGGACCCGTGCGCCGCGGAGGCATGGGGCACGGTCGGCGGCGGCCAGTCGCCGTCGACCGGAGCGTACGGGGCGGGCGCCGTCCGGGGCGTGCCGGGCGGAGGCCAGCCGTCCTCGGGTGCGCCGGTCGCACCGGCCCCTCCCGCCGGGACGGCGTCCGGCGCCTGGTGGGGCGCCGCCGGGAGCGGGGTGGTGGGCGCGCCCGCGTCCGGTGCGGGCGCCTGCGAGGCGGCCGAGGGAGACTCCACCGGCACGGGGGGTGCGGACGGGGCCGGGGGTACCTGAGTGCCCTCGCTCTTGCCCTCGTTCTCGGTGCTCACAGCTCTTCTCCTCGATCCACGGCTGTTTTCGGCGGTCGCACTGGGTGGCACTGGGTCATGCTCGGCATCGCTCGTCATCGCTCGTCATCGATCGACGCGCTTCGTCGCACGCTTCGTCCACTACCCGGCGCGCTGAAGCTGTCGCATGTCCTTTTGTACGTCTCAGCTTTTCCCACGGGCCGTCAGAGCACCATAAGCGGTGCCTGTGGGTCCACGGTCTTTCTTTATAAGGGTCAATACGCACAATAAGCGCGCATCTTCGAAACATCTCAGAGGGTTCTCAGACGACGGGCCGTCGGTGGCACGATGACGCGGTGACTCACGCACGGCAGCACCACATTCAAGTCGTCGCCCACCGGGGCGCCTCCGAAGAGGCCCCCGAGCACACCCTGACCGCGTACAAGAAGGCGATCGAGGACGGTGCGGACGCCCTCGAATGCGATGTGCGGCTGACCGCCGACGGTCATCTCGTCTGCGTGCACGACCGCCGCGTCAACCGTACGTCCAACGGACGGGGCGCGGTCTCCGCCCTGGAGCTCGCCGACCTCGCGGCACTGGACTTCGGCTCCTGGAAGACGAAGGAGGCGCACGAGGCCTGGCACGCGCGCGAGGAGGACCCCGACTGGGAGGTCCGGCCCGAGGACCGCGAGGAGACCTCGGTGCTGACCCTGGAGCGGCTGCTGGAGCTCGTCTCCGACGCGGGACGGCGGGTCGAGCTGGCCATCGAGACCAAGCACCCGACCCGCTGGGCCGGACAGGTGGAGGAGCGGCTGCTGACGCTGCTCAAGCGGTTCGGCCTGGACGCGCCGGCCTCGGCGGCCGAGTGCCCGGTGCGGATCATGAGCTTCTCGGCGCGCTCGCTGCATCGCGTGCACGCCGCCGCGCCCACGATCCCGGCGGTCTACCTGATGCAGTTCGTCTCGCCCCGGCTGCGCGACGGACGGCTGCCGGCGGGAGTCGGGATCGCCGGGCCCTCGATCCGGATCGTGCGCAATCACCCGGCGTACATCGAGCGCCTGAAGCGGGCCGGCCACCAGGTGCACGTGTGGACCGTGAACGAACCGCAGGACGTCGATCTGTGCGTCGGGCTGGGGGTCGACGCCATCATCACCAACCGTCCGCGCGCGACGCTACGACGTCTGGGCCGCTGAGCCGGGCTCCGGAGATCCGGAGGGGCCCGGGCAGGCTCCGGAGGGGCCCGGCAAGGCTCCGGACGGGCTCCCGCCCGGGCTCCGTCCGGGCTTCACCCGGCCCCGGGGGCAGCCGCGCGGAGCCCTCGTTGGCCCCCGGAAGTCACACAAGTCCCAGAAGCCCCATCCACACCTCTTGACCCACAGCGCGACCTACAGCATTCTCCGTTCTCAGCCATACCGTCCAGATTCAGCCACTCACTGACGAGCCCCTCACAGGGAGTGCTCCGGCGCGTTCGATCCGTGTTCGGTCGTTCCGAATGCGTCCCCGGACCTGCATTGGCCGGTTTCCGGTACAGGCCAATGGGGCATCCACACCGTGGCGTGGGGCGAAGGAGGTCTCGGGGGTGGCGTTGGTGGTGGCACAGGAGGTGCCCGCGTCGTCGAGCATGGCCGTACCCCATGGCCCTGCGGGCGTGGGGAACGCGAGACACCGCATGCGCGATCAATTGCGCAGGGGCGGGGTGTCGGAATCGGTCATCGACGACGCCGTACTGATCCTTTCCGAACTTTTGAGCAACGCCTGCAAGCACGGCAGACCACTGGGCGACGCCCTGGCCGGGGACGGCGACGTCCGGGCCGCCTGGCGCGTCGATCCGGGCGGCCGGCTGGTGGTCGAGGTGACCGACGGCGGCGGTCCGACCCGCCCGGCGCCGGCGACCCCGTCCGTCACCGCGCACGGCGGCCGTGGGCTCAACATCATCTCGGCGCTGGCCGACGACTGGGGCGTCCGCGACGACGCCCTCGGCGAGGTCACGGTGTGGGTCGTCGTGCACGCGGACGTGTACGACCCCGACGCGGGCTGCCGGCGCGACGACTTCGCCTCCCGGGTCGGGGCGCCCACGGTCGCGTCGATGCCCGGCCTGGACTTCGCGGACGTGTTCGACGACATGGACTAGACCCGTGGACCACGCGGGGCCCGCCGCCCGCCGGGCGTCGGTCGGGGGGGCGGACGCCGTGCCTCCCCACGGGGCGGTGCGTCGTCTCATGCGGTGGATCGTCTGCTGCCTCATGCGGCGGACGATCCGTCGTCTCATGCGGTGGGGCCGCCTGCCGCGCCATGCGGTACGCCGTCCGTCGCCTCATGTGGTGCACCGTTGCGCCTCATACGGTGCTGCGGTGCGCCGTCCGCCGCCTCCTGGGGTGGGTCGTCTGTCGCCTCATGGGGTGGGTCGTCCGCCGTCCGCGAGCCGTGCGTTGTCCACAGGTTCCCGTGACGGAGCGTGCGAACGGCTAGGCTCCCGCCGTACCAGACGAGCCGTACCCGGGAGACACCCAGTGGCCAAGAAGCGACCCCAGACGAAGGCCAAGCGGCCGCAGCTCACCGACGCGGACATCCCGGTCGTCGGCGCGCGGGAGCCCTGCCCCTGCGGCAGTGGCCGCCGCTACAAGGCCTGCCACGGCCGGGCCGCCGCGCACGCCGCGACCGAGCTGGTGCAGCGCCCCTTCGAGGGGCTGCCGGGCGAGGGCGACTGGGTGGCGCTGCGCGAGCTGGTGCCGGCCGCCACGGTGGAGCTGACGCTCAGGGACGGCCTGCCCGAGGGCGTGCCGTCGGTCACGCTCGCCACGGTGCTGCCGATGGCCTGGCCTGCGCTGCGCCGCGACGACGGCTCGGTGCTGCTCGGCCTGCAGAACGACACGCCGTCCGGCGACATCAGCCGCGACCTGGCCGACACCCTGCAGCGCGCGCTGGAAGCGGATCCGGGAACTCCGGTCCAGGCGCGCCGCGCCCCGGCCGACGGTCCGCGGATGCAGGACCTGCTCGACCCCGAAGGCACGTTCGCGCCAGTTGTGCACAGCGGCTTCGAGTTCTGGGTGCCGGACCCGGAGAACGCGGCGCCGGAGGTGGCCGCCTCCCTGGAGCGGGCCAACGCCGCGGCCATCCCGACCGTCAAGCTGGCCGGTGTGGACTGCGCGTACTGGTGCGAGACGCCGGAGAAGAACCACCTGCGCTGGGTCATGCCGTACCCGGAGGAGCAGCTTCTGGACGCTCTCGCGCGGCTGCATGCCGCGGGGCGCGCCGGTCTCGGGGAGGGCACGCGCCTGGTGGGCTCCTTCCGGGCGCACGGCCTGACGGTGCCGGTGTGGGACCTGCCGAGCGCGGTCACCGCGGACGACGTGGAGAAGCCGGCCGCCGAGTTCGCCGAGCGGCTCGCCGCCGCCCTGGCCTCGGACGCACCGCTCACGGCGGACGAGCGTCGCGCGCGCGGCGGCCTCACCAACCGACAGGTGACGCTCAGCTGACGCCCAGGGCCACAACAGGGCTGCGCTGAACGGCCGTTCGGTGTGTCGGCGCGGCCGTCCGGGGTGAGTCCGCTGACAACTGCCTTCCGCACAAGGCGAGTCGACGCCAGAAGCGACGACTCGCCGGTGTCCGGAAAGCCGATGAAAACAGGAGATCGAATTTGCTTAGGGCCGATCTCTTGTTACCGTTCGAGTAGCCCGGTTGCTGGTGCATCCCCCGTCGCCAGCAACCGGGTTTTTCCGTACGCGAATCCGTTCACTCGGAGCCAGCGTTCTTCAACTGCCCGTGTCCGAGCGGAAGTTGCTGCCGGAGCGCAACAGCAGCGGCCCGTCGTCGGATGCTCGGGCGAATTCCGCGACCGCCGTGTAGTCCGGCAGGTTTCCCCGGCTCCGCTCATGGAGCGTCTCGCAGGACTGCGGCTCGTCCTCGGCACTCACCGCGCAGTTCGTCTGCACCGTGCGGCCCGCGGGTCCCATGAGGCTCACGAAGGCGTCCAGGGCGCGGCCGGTGGCGTTGCGGTAGTAGGTGCGCGCCCAGGTGTCCTCACCCTGCGACAGCACGCAGGTCTGCGCCTCCACGCCGTCGGGGGAGGTGAGCTCGGGGCCGCACCGGGCGGCGGTGGCCAGACCCAGACCGAGCAGCAGCGGCGACCGGGAAGGCGCGACGGAGGGCGCCTTGGGGTCGGCACGCTCTCCGGCGCGCGGATCGTGGCGTTCCGCGGCGCGCGGACCATGACGTTCCGCGGCGCGCGGGCCGGTCGCCTCGGCGGCGCGCGGGTCGCTCATGTCGAGCGCGCGGATGACGGTCGCGTCGGCCGCGCGATCCTCGTCGCCGACCGGCCCCGCGGACGCCATGGCCAGAGGCAGTGCGATCGCGCCTGCCACGGCGCCCCCGAGGGCGAGGAGACGAAGGTTCATGTAGCGGAAGATAGAGGGCGAACCCCGGCGTCCGGTCCGGTGCACGCCCGACACCCCTACAACTCGGGGGCGCTCACACCCGTACGAGTGAGGGCGTCGACGACGGCGTCCACCACGGCCTCGACGTCGGGCACCCAGGGTGAGGCCGAGCCGGGGAGCGGTGCGCGCTCCCACCGGATGTCGCCGCGGCCGGTCTCCGACGGCGGCAGGGCGATGTAGCCGCCTTCACCGTGGAAGCGCAGTGAGCCGGGGACGAAGTCCTTGGCGTAGAGCAGCTCGCCGAGCTGCTCCATCGAGTACGGCCGCACCAGGAAGAACCAGCGCGTGGGAGAGGCCACCACCGGGCCGAGGCGCATGCCCTGCAGGTCGAGCGCCACGAGCGCGCGCGAGGCGGCGAGGGCCGGGAGACTGACCGCGCAGGGAGCCGTGCCCCCGGTGGCCAGGATGATGGGCGACGCCGGCCGGTTGCCCCACCACCAGCGCACCATGCGGGCGTCGGTGGTGGCCGCGAGGAGGCCGGGGTCGAAGGGATGGGCGCCGGGGACCGTGCACTCCGGGTCGGGGCAGGTGCAGCGGGACGTGCTCCGCTGGTCCGCCGTCGCCCCCGGGAGGACTGGCCACTGCCACTGCGTCGCGAACGTCAGGGCCGCCTCGAGCAACTCGGGGCCTCCGTCGTTGCGCCGGGACAGCAGCCTGCGTCGCTTTCCGAGGATCTCGCGCATGAGCGCTCGTTCCTTTCCGTTGCACCGCTGGCAACACCGTGGGTCTCATCACACCATGTGTCGATCACTTCACTGTGCGTACCTTGTGGCGCATCACACCCCTGTCCTGGACAAGGGGGACCCCTCAGGGTCGAGGTGGCGGCCGCCTCCGCGGCCACTCCGTCCGACTTGCGTCCATCTAGTGCCTGGGCGTGGCGTGGGGTGGCGAAGTCTGGCGTTTAGCGTCGCGCGTATTTCTCTCCGCCTCCGCCACGGGAGGATGGGGCACGGTCGTCGATGACTATGACGCCCGGTCCGGTCACCAGGTTCCGGAAGGCTCCTACGAGCTCCCGACGACCCCGGCCCTTACCGAGTACGTACCCATCGCGACCGCTGTGACGCTCCGTCGAGCAAACCCAGTCGACCGCAATCACCCGTTACCCGAGGCAGTTTTAAGCCAATTTTGCATTTTCGCAAGGGAGCCGGAAGAACCGTGCGTGATTCTCCCAAAGACCCCGCGGACACCAGTAATCCCAGCAGGACAATGCTGGACATCCCCTCACGAGTGCGTGTACATGTGGAGGCACCGCTAGCGGCGCAGAATGACATGGGGGTTTGCGATGCCTCTGAGCAATACGCTCCGGTCCGAGAGCCGGACGCCATGAACGCCCCTCACCCTCCGAAAGTGGCTGGAATCGATTCAACGGTTCCCTCACCCGCACACACTGTCCCGCCCGCGCCCGCCGCCCCGGTCCCCGCGACGGTCCCCGCGCCCCCCTCGGGCCCCCCGCTCCCCACCGGCCCCGGAGCCGTCCTGACGGACCGGCTCGCCGGGTGGGTCTCGGACCTCACCACTCTCCACGAACTCACCGAACGCCTGGC
Source organism: Streptomyces rishiriensis (assembly GCF_003112535.1). Classification (GTDB taxonomy): domain Bacteria; phylum Actinomycetota; class Actinomycetes; order Streptomycetales; family Streptomycetaceae; genus Streptomyces; species Streptomyces rishiriensis. The sequence continues at coordinate 137,053 of NZ_BEWA01000020.1, forward strand.
CCGCACCGACGTGCTGGCGGACGCCCTGACGGAGTTGCTGCAGGCCGGAGCCGCCCTCGTGGGCGCCCGCCGCGGTCTCGTGGTCCTCGAGCCCGCCGACCGGCTCGGCCCCGACACCACGGTCGGCCTGGGCCTCGGCCGCGCCGACCTCGGCCACATCGAGACGGTGCCGCGCAGCGCCCTGTCCTACGGCCGGATCCTCGACGGACTGCCCGGCGGCGAGGGGGAGATCGCCGAGCCCGACCTGCTCGCCGGGGACGGCCTGGACCCCCGCCACCGGGAGGTGGCCGCCCGCCTCGGCTACGCCGCCAGCTACGCGCTGCCGCTGCACGCGGACGGCGCGCCGGGCCGGCTCGGCGCGGCCGTGTGGCTCTACGACGAGCCCGCCGAACCGGGCGAACGCCAGCGCCACCTGGCCGGCCTGTACGTCCGGTACGCGGCCGAGCACCTGGCCCGGCTGGTCGAGCTCGAACGCACACGCGTGTGCATGAGGACGATGGCCGAGGAACTGCTGCCGTCCCGGCTGCCGCGGGTGCCCGGCGTCCAGCTCGCCGCCCGGCACCGCACCGGCCCGCGCGCGGGCGGCGACTGGTACGACGCGCTGCCGCTGCCGGACGCCGCGCTGGGTCTCGCCGTCGGCTCCGTCACCGGGTCCGGCCCGAGCGCCGTCGCCGCGATGGGCCGGCTGCGCGCCTCTCTGCGGGCGTACGCCGTGATGGAGGGCGAGGACCCCGTCGCCGTCCTGTCCGACCTGGAGCTGCTGCTGCGGCTGACCGAACCCGCGCGGTCCGCCACCGCCCTGTTCGCCTACTGCGAGCCCGCCCTGCGCAAGATCACTCTGGCCGGCGCGGGGCACTGCCCGCCGCTGCTGGTCGGCGAGCGGCGCACGGAGTTCATGGAGACCTCCGTCTCCGCGCCGCTGGGCATGCTGGCCTGCTGGGAGGCGCCCAGCGTGGAGCTGGAGGCGGAGCCCGGCGAGACGGTCCTGCTCTACACCGACGGTCTGCTGCACCGCACCGGCGAACCCGTGGACCGCGCCTTCGCCCGGCTGCACGCGGCCGCGGCCGGGGTGCCGAGGCAGCTGCGTCAGGACCCGGGCGCGATCGCCGACCACGTGCTGCGCACGGTCCTGCCGGACGGGCTCGCCGAACAGGACAGCGACGAGGACGTGGTGCTGCTGGCGGCGCGCTTCGAGTAGGACGGCGACGACTGCGGGTGACCGGCCGGGAAACAGGTCCGTCGTCCCTGGGCCCCCTTACGTACGACCGTACGATGGAGGGGGTCCAGTGCCGTATCTAGGAGGATGACCGTGGCCGACGAGCTCACCCCGGAGACCCCGGAAGAGTCGGAAGAGCCCATCAAGCAGCGGAAGAACGGCCTGTACCCGGGCGTGTCCGACGAGCTGGCCGAGAGCATGAAGTCGGGTTGGGCCGACACGGAGCTGCGCGACCTGGAGCCGATCGCCCAGGCCGCGGAGACCGCCGCCCGCCGCGCCGCGCTCTCCGCGCGCTTCCCGGGCGAGCGTCTGGTGATCCCCGCGGGGAACCTGAAGACGCGCTCCAACGACACGGAGTACGCCTTCCGCGCCTCCGTCGAGTACGCGTACCTGACCGGCAACCAGACGGAGGACGGCGTGCTCGTGCTGGAGCCCGTCGCCGACGGCCACCAGGCCACGATCTACCTCCTGCCCCGCTCCGACCGCGAGAACGGCGAGTTCTGGCTGTCCGGCCAGGGCGAGCTGTGGGTGGGCCGCCGGCACTCGCTCGACGAGGCGGAGCAGCTGTACGGCATCCCGGCCTCCGACGTGCGCGAGCTGGCCGACCGGCTGCGCGAGGCCACCGGGCCCGTGCGCGTCGTGCGCGGCCACGACGCGGGCATCGAGGCGGCCCTGACCGACAAGGTCACCGCCGAGCGCGACGCGGAGCTGCGCGTCTTCCTCTCCGAGGCCCGTCTGATCAAGGACGAGTTCGAGATCGGTGAGCTGCAGAAGGCCGTGGACTCGACCGTCCGCGGCTTCGAGGACGTCGTGAAGGTCCTCGACCGGGCCGAGGCGACGAGCGAGCGCTACATCGAGGGCACGTTCTTCCTCCGCGCGCGTGTGGAGGGCAACGACGTCGGCTACGGCACCATCGCCGCCGCCGGCCCGCACGCCTGCACGCTGCACTGGGTGCGCAACGACGGGCCGGTGCGCCCGGGCGATCTGCTCCTGCTGGACGCGGGCGTCGAGACCCACACGTACTACACGGCAGACGTCACGCGCACGCTGCCGATCGACGGCCGCTTCACCGAGATCCAGAAGAAGATCTACGACGCCGTGTACGAGGCCCAGGAGGCCGGTATCGCCGCCGTGCAGCCGGGCGCCAAGTACCGCGACTTCCACGACGCGGCACAGCGCGTGCTGGCCGAGCGGCTCGTCGAGTGGGGCCTGGTGGAGGGTCCGGTCGAGCGGGTCCTGGAGCTCGGGCTCCAGCGCCGCTGGACGCTGCACGGCACCGGGCACATGCTCGGCATGGACGTCCACGACTGCGCCGCCGCGCGCGTGGAGTCGTACGTCGACGGCACGCTGGAGCCGGGCATGGTGCTGACCGTCGAGCCCGGGCTGTACTTCCAGGCCGACGACCTCACCGTGCCCGAGGAGTACCGGGGCATCGGCGTCCGGATCGAGGACGACATCCTCGTCACCGCGGACGGCAACCGGAACCTCAGCGCCGCGCTGCCCCGGCAGTCGGACGAGGTCGAGAGCTGGATGGCTTCGCTCACGGGCTGACCGACGGACCGATGGACTGGCGGACTGGCGGACTGGCGGACTGGCGGCGAAGTCGAAGCCGACGGCCGGGCGCCGCAGGGGGCGGCCGGCCGTCGTGCGGGCTGCGGGTCGGGGGGACCGCGGGTCACGGGCGCTACGGGCCGTGGGAGCTGCACGCCTTGGGGACTGCCCCCGCGGTCACTCGCCCGGGGGGTGGTTGTGGACCTGCATGTGGAAGCGGACTCCGCCGAAGGGCGGCGTGCCGGGCTCGAACGCGCCCTGCGGGACGCCGTGCGGGACGGGCGGCTCCCGCCCGCGACGCTGCTGCCCGCCACGCGACGGCTCGCGGCCGAGCTCGGGATGTCGCGCAACACGGTCAAGGCGGCCTACGACCAGCTCGTCGCCGAGGGCTACCTCACCGCGCGGCAGGGATCCGGCACACAGGTCGCGCCGCTGCCCCCCGTCGCCGCCGATCCGCCGGAGGCCGCCGCACGCGCGCGTGCGCCGCGCCACGACCTGCGGCCCGGCAGCCCCGACGTCGGGACGTTCCCGGCCGCGGCCTGGCTGCGGGCGCTGCGCCGCGTTGTCGCGACGGCGCCCTCACCGGCGTACGACTACGGCGACCCGCGCGGCCGCATCGAGCTGCGCACCGCGTTGTCGGGCTATCTGGGCCGGGCGCGGGGCGTCGTCGCGCCGCCGGAGCGGATCGTCGTCACCTCCGGGTACGTGCAGGGTCTCGCTCTTCTCACGCGCGTGCTGCGCGACGCCCCGATCGCCATGGAGGACCCCGGTCTGCCCTTCCACCGCGAGGTCGTGCGGCACAACGGCGGAACCGTGACGGCCGCGCCGGTCGACGAGCGCGGCGTGCGCGTCGGGGAACTGGGCGACGCGGGGGCGGTCGTCGTCACGCCGGCCCACCAGTACCCGACGGGCGTGACGTTGCACCCGGGCCGGCGGCGGGCACTGACGGAGTGGGCACGCGCGCGTGACGGGATCATCATCGAGGACGACTACGACGGGGAGTTCCGCTACGACCGGCAGCCGGTCGGCGCGCTGCAGGGCATGGCGCCGGGGCAGGTCGTCTATCTGGGGACCGCCTCCAAGACGCTCGGTCCGGCGCTGCGGCTCGCCTGGATGGTGCTGCCGCCGCAGCTGGTCGACGCCGTGGCCGACGCCAAGCTGCACAGCGACCACCACACCGAGTCCATCGGGCAGTTGGCGCTCACCGAGCTGATCGTCGGTCACGCCTACGACCGTCATGTGCGCGCGTGCCGTCTGCGCTACCGGCGCCGCCGTGACCTGTTGCTCGACCGTCTGGGCGCGCGCCGTGGTGTGCGCGGGATCGCAGCCGGGCTGCACGCGCTGGTGGACGTGGGCGACGAGGAGGAGGTGCTGGCGCGGGCGGCCGCGGAGGGGCTCGCGGTCGGCGGCCTCGGCGAGCACTGGCACGACTGCGGCCGGGACGGTGCGGGAGGACGGCCGCAGGGGCTGGTCGTCGGCTACGGCACGCCCAGGGAGCGGGCGTACCCCGAGGCGCTGGAAGTGCTCGCGAAGGTGCTCGAAGGGAACTGAGCCGGAGCACCGGAGCCAGGGGCCGGGTGTCCGGTGTCCGGTGTCCGGGAGTTTCCGCGTTTGTGCGTTTGTGCGTTTGTGATTGGACCACTGAAGAGCCTTCTCATTGGTCCTGCCCGCCGGTCCAACGC
>NZ_BEWA01000021.1 GCF_003112535.1 Streptomyces rishiriensis
TCGTGTTCGGCCTGTTCTCGGGCATGTTGGATGGATGGACGCACATGAAGTGAACCGTGTCCGGGCGAAGTTGGCGTTGTACGTGGCTGATGTGTTCGCCTCGGTGCCGCGCAAGGACCAGCGGGCCAAGGGCGACTGCTATCTGCGGGGACTGATGCTGGACGGCCGCCGCAAGTCGATCCAGGCGATGGCCTCGCGGCTGCCGGACGGCAACGAACAGAACCTGCAGCAGTTCGTGAACCAGTCCACCTGGGACCCGGTGCCCGTGCAGCGGCGGATAGCAGAGCGCATGCTGCCGCTGATCAACCCGACGGCCTGGGTGATCGACGACGTGTCGATGCCCAAGGACGGCCGGATGTCGGCCGGGGTGGCTCCGCAGTACTGCGGAGCCCTGGGCAAACGCGCCAACTGCCAGGTCGCCGTCAGCGTCCACGCCGCGACGGACACCGCGTCCTGCCCGCTGCAGTGGCGGCTGTTCCTGCCCAGGGAGTGGGCCGCGGACACCGAACGCCGCACCGCCACCCGTGTCCCGCCCGAGGTCGGGCACCGCGAGAAGTGGCGGCTGGCGCTGGACATGCTCGACACCCTGGCGGGCTGGGGCATGAGCCCGCCGGTCGTGGTGGCCGATGCCGCCTACGGCGCCAATGCCCACCTGCGGGCCGGCCTCGCAGAGCGGGGGATCGACTATGTGCTGGCCATCCGCGCGGACGTGAGCGCCCATCCGTTCGACGTGAAGCCGGTGACCCCGGAGCGCAAGGGCCCGGTCGGCTGCTGGCCCCAGCCCCGCTACCGCCACCGGGCACCCTCGGTTGCGGCCCTGGCGGCCGGGCTCGGGCAGGAGGCGTTCACCTCCCTCACCTGGCGGCAGGGCTCGCGAGGAGAATTACGGTCCCGCTTCGCCGCCGTGCGTGTCCGCCCGGCCGGCAAGGCCGTCGAGCGTCCGATCCGGGCTACCGCATCGGCCGAACAGGGCTGGTGGGACGGCATCCTGCCCGACTGCTGGCTGCTGATCGAGTGGCCCGAGGACGCCGAGGCGCCCACCGACTACTGGCTCTCCAACCTGCCGGCCGACACCCCGATCGCCGACCTGGTCCGCCTGGCCAAAGTCCGCTGGCGCATCGAGCACGACTACCGCGAACTCAAACACGGCCTGGGCCTGGACCACTTCGAAGGCCGCTCCTGGCCCGGCTGGCACCACCACGTCACCCTCGTGACCGCCGCCCACGCCTTCCTCACCGAACAGCGACTGGCCCCAAAAGCACCCACACCGGGCTCACTCTCTACCAGACCCTCGACGCCCTCCAAGACGTCCTGAGGTGCTGGACCGGCATCTGCACCACCTGCCACCAGCCCCTGCCCAGCAGGGGCCACACGACACCAAGACCGAGACAGACCTAACGGAGTCCTACGCTGTCCCGCAAAAGATCTTGGCTCCGAGTACGGAGCAGCCTGAAGAGTCGGCGAGGTGCTCAGCCGGTGGTTCGTGAGGTGTTCAGGGACCGGGCGAAGTCGGCGAGTGCGCGAAAGTCGTTCTCCCGTAGGCCGATCCGCGGGTTGACGTGGTGGAGGAGCCCGGGACCTTCATGGTGAGCGGTCACGTACGTCTGATCCAGCTCGCTCTGCTCGTCGTCCACCCAGGCGAAAGGACGGCCGCCTGCGTAGTCCACCAGCGGCCCGGTCTTCCAGTGGACCCCATCAGGGCGTTCCCGGAGTAGGACGTCGCCAAAGTCCACAAAGGGGAGTTCCGGAAGGCCGAGGACCGGTGCGATCCACCGGTTGGCGTCGTCCATCCATGTGGTGGCCCAGCACAGCTCGAAGCCGAGCCGGAGCAGGGTTCGTCCGTGCTCCGGGTTGAGCCAGACACGTAGGGGGCGTCGTCGGGACGAGAGGCCCCTGTCGTCCTCGTGGGCGTCGTTCCGAGGGACTCTGAGTGTGGTGTAGCCGTCGGGACGCCTCTCCGGCTTGGCCGCGTAAGGGTTGAGCGGCCCGTCCACGTCGAGGAACAGCAGTGGTCGGTTCACGGTTTCCCCCCGTCTTGCGCACTGTGGACTGCCCCGATCAGCGTAACTGTGGGATTGTCTCGACATTGGGTCGGCCTGAGTGATGATCATGGTGTGGCGAGTGTGATCACGGCATCGGAGCCGTCCTGGATAGCCCCGTTCGCGGGGCTGAGCCCGCGCTGCTTCGGCAAACTGCTGACCACGCTGCGGCGCGATGGAGCAGATGTGGTCCACCGAGGCCGGCCGTGGAGTCTGCCGCTGGAGGACCGGGTGTTGCTGGTCACGGCCTACTGGCGCACCAATCTGACGTTGCGGCAGCTTGCTCCGTTGTTCGGCGTCTCGAAGTCGACGGCCAGCCGAGTCATCAACCACCTCGGACCCCTGCTCGCACTCCAGCCCCGTAAGCGGTTTGCCAAGGGCACCGTGCTCATCGTGGACGGCACCCTGGCGCCCACCCGCGACCACACGATTGCGAGCGGTCGAAGAACTACCGGTACTCCACCAACCATCAGGTCGTCATTGACGCCGACACCCGCCTGGTCGTCGTGGTCGGCCGGCCACTCGCCGGGAACCGCAACGACTGCAAGGCATGGGAGGAGTCCGGCGCCAAGGCCGCCGTCGGCAACACCCCGACCATCGCCGACGGCGGATACCCGGGAACCGGACTCGTCATCCCACACCGCCGACAGCGCGGCCAGAGTGACCTCCCGGACTGGAAAGAGCAGCACAACAAGACCCACAAGCAGGTCCGGGCCCGTATCGAGCACGTCTTCGCCCGCATGAAGACCTGGAAGGTCCTCCGCGACTGCCGCCTCAAAGGCGACGGCGTCCACCACGCCATGCTCGGCATCGCCCGGATGCACAACCTCGCTCTCGCCGGATAGGCAAGCGGGCCGCCCGGCGGCCCGCGGCCCGAGGCGACTTCAAGATCTTTACGGGACAGCCCTTAGGGCTGACGGATTACCCGACCAGGAATTCCGTTCACTCGCGGATTTCGAGATCGGTTGAGCTACGGCTACTCACTGCAGTGGAGTTGCGCGTCGATTTGTTTGGCGGTCATGGGACCGTCGCGGGTCCAATACTTGCCCGGTTCCACTTTCGCGCTCTCGATCGTACGCAGGGCGAAGACGTCGTCGCGACCATCGCCCGTCGGATCCGTGTAGCTCACTCCGATGTTGGGCGGAATGGAGGACTTGCTGGGTTTTTCTGAGTGCTTCGCGAAGCCCTCTCCGGACCAAAGCGTGATGAGACCCTTCCGGGTGGATGTCGAGTTCGGTCCTGAGGCGGACCACACGACGCGCGGATTCTCGTGCTTGACATCGTCGAAGTCGTAGACCTCAACGCGCCTGATTTCATCCGCGGGGCACATGGGTATCTTGACGAAGATCGCGTCGCCCTCGACCCGTGCCCCGAACTCCGGCGGGTCGGCTGGATCCGATGGAAACATGCCGCAGCCGGATGCTCCCAACAGTGCGATCACGGTCAGGAGACCTGACAAGATGCCCTGCTGCCGCGTGGAACGAATCACCGGTAGCACTGTGTGTATCCTCCCTGTCCCCAGTCGGCCAACCGCTCCCACCGGTTGCGGCAGGGATTACTGCCTGCTCGCAAGTAGCGGATGCCGAAACCAAGACCATAGCGCAGCCATTGGGACCTGTGCCTCTTTTCGTGAGCAATCCGGGCCCTTGAGAGGAAGTCGGAATTATTCGACGTGAAATAGGTGGTTCCGAGTGTTGTGCCACCGCGCGCATGCAGACCCCATCCGCCGACGCACGTTCTCATGCCGTAGCGGTAGCTGCACTTGTAGCCCATGAGGCGGCCGGCGCCTGCTAGCCCGTATCCCAGTGCTCGGGCTCCGGCGCGTCTCACCTTCTTGTAGCGCCAGAACTTCCAGCTCCATCGCTTGCCGTCAAGGTCGAATTGGTTGACGGGGTCGCTGGGGTAGACGTAGGCGTTGGCGCTGCCGCCGGGGACGGGGTCGGTGGAGAGGAAGCGACCGGTGGTGGTGTTGTAGAGGCGGACGCCCATCAGGGTGAGTCCGGTGGGGGTTTCGCTGGAGCGGGTTTTGCCACCGAGCCAGCCGTAACGGGTGGGCTGTTGGCCGGGTCGGGGGTTGCCGTATTCGTCGGCGTCCAGAACGGTCGGGGCAACAGCGGTGTCCAGGGGGAGCTGGAGGGTGATGTCACCGTGAAGGTTGGCGAGTTGCAGGACGGTGCCGCCGGTTTTGGTGCTGGTGGCGGCGAGGTCGCCTGCGGGGCCGTCGATGTTGCGGGTGAGGTTGCCGCTGGTGTCTTCGCTGATCCAGCGAGGGCTGTCGCTGTCGGAGTCGTAGTGGTTGGTCTTCGCGGCTGTCTGGGTCCAGGTGCCGGAGGTGTTGGTCTCAGTGGTCCAGCTGCGGAAGCGCAGGTTGGAGTCGAGGGTCCAGGTCTGGCGCTGGGTACCGGCAGTCTGCTGCTGCGCGAGGTCGTTGTTGTAGTAGGCGAGGGTGGCGCCGGGAAGGGTGGCCGTGCGGCCGAGGTTGTCGTAGACGTAGCCGGTGTCGACGAGCCGGTCGGCGCTGTCGTAGGCGTAGCCGGTAGTGGTGGCGCCCGTGGTGGTGCAGTCGAGGCCGACGCCGGCAGCGGCGGTGGCCAGGGACTTGCGGTTGCTGTTCTTGTCGAAGGTGTAGGTGCGGGTGGTGCACACCGCATCGGCACCGGTGTCCTGGACCTGGGTCAGGCGTCCGGTGTTGTCGTAGGTGTAGCCCTGGGAGGCGGTGACGCCGGGGGTGCCTCCGTGGGTGACGATCTGGCTGTGGGTGTTCTCGCTGACCGTGTCGGCTGCCAGGACGGTGCCGTCGCTGGTGCGGGTGTAGGTGCGGGCGGTTGCTGAGCCGGTGGTGTCCTGCTCGTCGCTCTGGGTGTAGCCGCCGGGCAGGGTCTGAGTGGCCAGGTCACCGTCGGCGTCGTAGCGGGCGGTGAAGGTGCCGGCGACCGAGTCGGTGACCGAGGTGGTCAGACCGCGCGGGTCGATGGCGGTGTCGTAGGTGTAGGTGGTCGTCGAGGGCACCGTGTCGGTGACCTTCGAGGGGCGGTTCAGGGCGTCGTACTCGGTGGTGGTGGTGGCCGCGTCGGCGTCGGTATAGGTGAGCTGACGGCCGAGCTGGTCAAAGGTCTTGCTGATGGTGCCGCCGGCGGTGGAGGTCTGCTTGTTCGCCAGACCGGTCGCCGGGTCATAGCCGGTGGTGGTGGCCGGGACGGCCGTGCCGAGACCGCCGGTGACGGTGACGGTGGTCGGACGGCCTGCGCCGTCGTAGCCGTTGGCAGTAGTGCGGGTGGTGCTGTTGGCGGTCTCGGTGACCTTGGCTATCTGTCCCTCGACCGCGTACTCGGTGGTCTTGGTCGGCAGCTGGGTCGGGTTGGAGCCGCCCCCGGTGATCGCTGCGACCGGTCCGGTCTGGCAGACCATGTCCGCCCATTCCGGGCGGCCGTTGCAGGTGCCCGTGCCGGTGGCGGAGTAGTAGGTGGTCTGCGTCGCGCCCGCGTCGGAGCCGGTGGAGGCGGGCAGGGCGGTCTTGATGACCCGTCCCTGGTCGTCGTAAGTGGTGGTCGTCGTCAGCGCCAGCCCGCCCGGGTCCTGGGTGCTGGTGGTGGCCACGCCCTTGGCCCAGTCGAAACCGGTCGCGACCACGCGCGGGTCGGCGGCCAGGGTCGGCCAGGCCCGCAGCTGGGCAGCGGTGGTCTCCTTGGTGACCTGGTCCTTGACCGCGGCGGTGCCGTCGGTGGGGCGGCCGCTGTCGTATTCCTTGAGGGTCTGGGTGCGGGCGATGACCTTGCTGCCGGCCTGTGCGACGGTCGTGGTGCCGCTGAGCAGCTTGGCGGCGAGCACGACCTGGTGGATCGGGCCGTCCTCTTCCACCTCGCGGGTGCCGGTGTCGTTGTAGACGCTGGTGGTCGACAGCAGCTGGGCCCGCTCGGCCGAGGCGAGGTTGCTGATGCCCAGCCCGGTCAGTTCCGTCTTCTGGGCCGCGGTCGTCCCCAGGGCCAGTTCGCGGTTGCCCGCGGTCAGCGACCGGATCGTGTTGCCGAACTGGTCGTACTCGGTGACCGTGACGTGGTGGCCGGGGGTTGCTTCGTTGACCTCACGGCCGGAGTCGTCCAGGTAGTGGATACCGGCCCGGGTGTAGGAGCCGGCGCTCAGGGCGCTGCCGTCGTTGCCGGCGGGCACCTGGTCGGCGGGGAAGACTGCGGTGGCGTCGCTGGGGAGGTCGGTCTGTCCCCATGAGGCAAGGGCCGAAGTCCCGAGGTCCTCCGGCGCGGTGGAGCCGGTCAGCGGCAGGCCGTAGACGATGCTGGTGGCGGCCGTGCCGTTGGTCTGGCCGGCGCTGCCCGGTGTGAGCGTCGGGCGGGAGGCCTTCAGCAGCATGCCGGTGCCGGCCGCCGGGTTGGATCCTGCCTGTCCGTAGGTGAACGTCCACGGCAGCTGTCCGGCCGGGGTCAAGGTGGTGACGCGACCGGCGTCGTCGTAGGTGTAGGCGGTCTTCAGCGGGGGGCTCACACGGGGGTCCCACTGCTCACGCAGCCGGCCGCTGGCGTCGTAGGCGTAGGACGCAATGGTCTGCACCGTGGACAAAGAGGCCCCGGGCGCGGTCGACCACAGCTTGATCGCCGAGACCTGGTCCTTGACGTCTCCCAGCGCGGAACCGGATGCCGTGGTGGCGGTGGCGTAGACGAACTCCAGCACCCGGCAGCCCTTGGTCGACGGGTCGGTCGCGCATGCCGAGGCAGCGACAGCAGACGTCGGGGCGATGAGGAGCTTGGGGCGGGAGGTCTTGGTCTCGCCAACTGTGACCGGCTCGCTGACGGTGGTGGTCGTGGTGTTGGCCAGGCCCGTCAGGTAGGAGGTGGAGGCGTTCCACAAGGTGGTGCTGCCGCTCACCGCTGTGAAGGTGGTGACCTCGCCGTCGGAGCTCTTCAGGGTGAAGCTGCTGCTGAAGCTGCCGGTGAGCTCGTAGTCTTCGGCGCCAACTTCGGGGATCCAGCCGGTCTTCGCCGCGTTCTGGGTGAAGTTCAGGCGGGTGTCATCGCCCGCTGCCCCGACACTCACCGAAGTCGCGGCGGTTTTGGCCAGCCCCGTCCACGGGATGGACGTCTGGGCGCCGTAGAGCCATTCCTTGCCGAAGATCGGCGCCTGCTGACCAGCGCCGATGCCCGCTTGCGGGGAACGTGAGGAGGCGGTGCGGTCAACCGACAGGCCGAAGTAGGACGCATCGTTGTCGGAGAGCGTGTAGTCACCGGTCAGCAGGTTCACCGAGCCCGGCCCCACCTCCTCGCTCGCTGCGCCGTCGGCGCCACGGTCGATGGTGGCGTTGACGGGGTCGGACGAGGCGGACGCACTCGAGGGACCCGTGAAGTCGGCCCGGATCTGCACGGCCCCGTCCGGGTTGACGGTGGAGGTGGCGTTCCACGTCAGCTTCGGGCTCTTGCCGCTGGTCAGAGCCACCGGCCAGGCGGACAGCGGCTGGCCTGCGAGGGTCACGTCACCGGCCGGGATGACGGTCCAGGTGTCGGCCTCGCCACGGCGCCAGGAGAAGGTGGCCTGGGTGAACTTCGATGCGTCCGCCTCGGCGGTCAGCGGCAGACGGGCGGCGGTGCGGGCCAGGTCCAAAGCGTCGTCGCCGATTCGGGACAGCAGCCGCCGGACCGTCGTTTCCGCAGGTAGAAACCGTTTGGGTCGCACGCGACGTGTTCGAGTATGTGGGGCGTAGCGTCGGTGATCCATTCGCCGACCGCCAGCAGCGACGTCGACCCCGCCAGCACCGCGCAGGCGACCAGGGCAAGGACGCCGACCAGTGCGTGGCGCACTCCACGGGGATCACGCGGATCGGGCACTCGGGCGAGGCGGCTCAGCAGTCCGGGCAGTTCTTCCTGCGCGACCTCTGGATGCTCGCGGAGTTGGTCAAGGGCAGGCGGGATCAGCGATGATGCTTCGGTAGGCGCGGTCTTCCAGGCAGGTCACGGGGCGTCGAGAACTCCGTGATCTTGGAAGCCGTGCCTGTTCCGCTCTCCCTGACCGAACAACCTGGCGGACCGTCAGGAACCGGATGCCCGGCGACTACGCCGAAGCCCTGCTCCACAACCCGAAACCTGATGGGTGACCAACGGCCAGGTTTCCCCATAGGGCCCGTCAAGCTGACGGGCCCTATCTCGGCAAGGGCAAGCGGCCACCCCAGACTCGCCGGCCACACGGGACTGCGACCCTGGCGCTGGGAGGTCCCGGCCGTCGGGCTGCTCGCGGCCGGACGACGGCCGCCCTACCGGTCGGCGGGACGTTACTTACCTGGCTTCCGGAGACCCTGCACGCGGACAAGGTGCTGAGGGCCCGTCCTGGACAGGTCGAGACCAGCATGCATCGGGGACCGTAGTCGACAGCAACCCCGCCCTCATCAGGGCTAGTTGGCAATGTAGATTCCCTTCTCGGACCCAGGCGACCGAGATACGCGCTGCCTTCTGTGGGTCCGTCATCTGTAGATCCGACTGTGCATGGGGTGGGCTGCGTGAAGCGGCGTGTGGTGTGGGGTGCGGTGGCTGTGGCTACCGCGGTGTCAGCAGGAGTAGTCGTCGTCAAGATGGGGGACGTTCCTGGCTCGAATTCGGAGGCGAAGGGGCTAGGGGAGCCGGTAGTGACACATGTACGTTCGACCGCTCTGGGTGCCGATGACGCCGGCCGGGTCTCGCTGAGCCAGCGTGATGTCGAACCGTTCAGCATGCTGCGGCTGTCGTGGGACGACCCTCGGGCGCGTCTTCAAAGTCAGGTCGAGACCCGGGTCCATACGGTGGAGACTCAGAAGTGGTCTTCCTGGGTGACGCTGGACTCGGACGGTGGAGGCGGGGAGGACACTCCGCGCAAAGGGATGCGAGGGGCCACGGACCCGGCTTGGTTCGGCCCGTCGGACGGAGTGGAGATAAAGATCGCCGCCGACGGCACGTTGCCGGATGGGCTGCGGTTGGACGTGGTCGATCCCGGTGCCTCCCCTCACGCGGGGATGGAGGCAGCGGCCTACGTGATGGCGGGGGAGAGCCCTGAGCCCGATGACACGCCCGCCGACCCTGTCGCGTCCTCAACCTCCCCGGTGGAGACGCTCGAGCCCTCAGCGACACCGTCCACGCCGGAGGACGAAACGTCGGCCACCCCCGCACCTACTGCCTCGGAGGCTTCTCCGCAGGTCAGTCCGTCTCTTCCGACGTCGGCAGTGCCCTCGACGTCGCAGACGCCCACGGCGTCGCCGAGCACGACGGCCGGACCTACGTCGACCGTGCCGCGGCCCTCCATCGTGAGCCGGGCGGACTGGGGAGCGGACGAGTCCCTCAACAACGATGCCCCCGAGTACGGCACGACCATCAACGCCGTGTTCATCCACCACACTGCCCAGACCAACACGTATTCCTGCGCCGACTCCCCGGCCATCGTGCGGGGCCTACGCGCCCTGCATCTGAACCAGGGCTGGAAGGACATCGGCTACAACTTCGTCGTCGACAAGTGCGGCACGATCTTCGAGGGCCGTAAAGGCGGCGTCGACCGGCCGGTGATCGGTGCGCAGGCCGAGGGATTCAACACCAACACCACGGGCATTGCCGTCATCGGCACCTACACGACCGATGATGCCCCCAACGCGGCAAAAGCCTCTTTGGCCCGCCTGGCGGCTTGGAAGCTCGGCCAGTACAAGGTGGATCCCCTGGGGAAGGTGACGCTGACGGCCGGCAAGGCCAACGGCAAGTTCGCACTCGGGCAGTCCGCAGTCTTCAACCGGGTCTCCGGCCACCGCGACGCCTACGCAACAGAATGCCCGGGCACGACCCTGTACAACCAGTTGCCGACCCTGCGCGCCTGGGCCGCCGGCCCCGTCGCCGGACTCGCCATCAAGACGGTCACCGGCGCGAGCCTGTCGGGGAGCACCTACCTGACCAAGGGATCCATCACCGTCAACTGGACTGCCACCACGCCGACCTCCCTCATAACGAAGTACGAGGTCCTCGTCGACGGCAAGAGTGTCGCCGCCAAGACCGGGACCGCAACCTCCGCAGCCGTCACCCTCGCGGCCGGCGGCCACACCGTGCAGGTCCGCGCGACCCACCAGTCCGGCAAGACCACCACCACATCCAGCATTGCGGTGACGGCGGAGACCGCCCCGCCGGTGTTCAGCACCAAGCCGACGCTGTCCCTTCGTACGGGAACCGTCGACACCACCGCCGTCCCGGTCACCCTCGCCTGGAAGGCCACCGACGCCGCGGGCCTGAAGGAGGTCCGCCTGACCGCCCCCGCAGCGAAGACATACGGTCCCACAACGGCGAGCGCCCCGCTCACTGCCAAGTCCGGCGCGGCCACCTCCTTCAGCCTCACCGCCCAGGACCTGGCGGGCAACACCGCCGCCGCTGCGACGTCGGGCACTCCGGTGATCGTCCAGGAGACGGCCGCCACGAAGACCGGCACCTGGACCAACAAGGCGTCCAGCAGCTACCTCGGCGGCGCCTCGCTCAGCAGTTCCGCGAAGAACGCCTCACTGAGCTGGACGTTCACCGGCCGCTCGGTGGCCTGGATCGTCTCGCGCGCCGCCACCTCGGGACAAGCCGTCATCTACGTCGACGGAACCAAGACCGCGACCGTCGACCTGAAGTCGAGCGCCACGGCCTACCGCAACGCCCTCTGGACCAAGAGCTGGTCCTCCGCCGGCAAGCACACCGTAAAGATCGTTGTCTCCGCGACGAGCGGGCGTCCTGCCGTCACCACCGACGGCATCGCCTACCTGCGGTAGGAGCCTGAAGAACGCAACCGCACCCTCGGCAAAACCGAAAGGGCTCGTGCCCGACCAAGGTCGGGCACGAGCCCTTTCGTTTCGTGGGGTTCTCCCGCTGGTCAGCGCACGAGCGGTACGCCGTTTTCCCGAGGACACCACTGCGGGTGGTCTGGGATCAGGCGCGGGCTATGCGGTCGGTGTCGGAGCGACGGTGGTGGCGGTGACGTCGCCTTCGTAGACCAGGGCGGTGCGGTGGTTGTACTCGATGGTGTACATGGACTTGCCGCCGATGACGACGGTGCCGCTGGACTTGAAGTAGTCGTCGGTGGGAGCGGCAGGCGCCGTGGAGACGTAAGCCTGACCAGACGGGATGGTGTACATGCTCAACGCAGCCTGGGTGGACGGTGACAGACCCGCGGGGTACTCGGCGGCGTCGGGGTAGCTGGAGCCGTAGACCTTGACGGGCGGGCCGACGGAGGTCTGGCCGCCCTTGACGATGGTCACGCCGTTGGCGGGGATGGTGTTGGAGCCGCCTGGGTTGTGGAACCAGACCTTGGTGCCGCTGTACCAGATCGCGGTCCAGTCGCCGCTCTTGTCAGCGACGACGAACTGCTGGCCGGCCTGGACGGTGCTTCCCCAGCCGTTGATGCGGTCGGTACCGACGGCGCCGGGGTGGACTGCCTGGTCGCCGAACAGCGGTGCCGCCTCGCTGGGGGCGGTGCGCAGGTAGACGAAGTTGGACGGCTGCTCCCCGCGTGTGCACGTGGTGATGGCTCCGGTCGGATCGTCGGCGGGGCAGATCTGGACGGTCTGCTGGTTGCCGGCGAAGCCGGGGGCGAGGGTCACCACCGACCCGACATCGCCGACTCCGTGCTCACCGGTGATCGGGGCGCCGACCAGGGCCATGAAGTGCTCCCAGTCCCAGGACGGGCCCGGGTCCCAGTGCATACCGGACACGGTCCCCGAGGTCGGGCCAACAACGTTGTCGTGGCCGACGATGTGCTGCCGGTCCAGCGGGATACCGAACCGCCCCGCCAGATACTTCACCAGGTCCGCGGTCGCCTCGTACTGCGCCTCGGTGTACCAGGTCGCGCCGTGCGCGGCGTATCCCTCGTGCTCGATGCCGACGGAGTGCATGTTCGTCGAGTAGTTGCCCGCGTGGAAGGCGAGGTCCTTCAGGGGCACCATCTGCGTCACCGCGCCGTCCGCGGACCGCATCACGTAGTGCGCGGCTCCGCCGCCGGGGGTCTGGAAGGTGGTGATGGTCGAGGCGTACGAGGACTCGGTGTCGTGGATGACGATCGAGTCGATCCTGATGCCGTTGGCCGGCCGGTTGGACACCTGGCCGTTGGAGGCCGCCGTCGGCACGAACGTGCAGTCCACCGTCGGGGGGCACTCGGTGCTGGTCACCGTCGCCGAGGTCAAGGGCAGCCGGGACAACTGGCCGGTGTCCGGGCTGACCTGGGGGTCGGCCGTCAGCGTCACGCGCTGCCCGTCCGCCGTGGTGCGCCCGGCGCCCTTCTTCAGGGTGGCGAAGACGCGGTCGGCGAAGGCCCGCGCGCCTTGCCGCCCGGTCGGCTGGCTGTAGCGCGCCACGGCTGCGTACCACTGCCCCGGATCGGCTGAGGACCGGTCGCCGACCGTCTTCTGGTACGAGGCCAGAAGCGCCGCCCCACCGCGGATGTTCGCTGCCGCGTCGGTGCGCAGCCGCTGTTCCGAAAGCCCGGTCAGCCGTGCCGCCGCCTGCAACGTGTGCAACGCCGGATCCGTGGCGGTCCTCGCCAGATCCGCCCGGCCCGCCGCACCGGCGTCCCCGGCGGCCAGCATGGATGCCGTCACGTCCGTCAGATGCATCGGACCGTACCCGCCACCAGCGCTGTGCCCGCCGGCATGCGCGTCCCATGCCGACTCCTGATAGGCCACCGCCAGCAAAACCCGCTCCGGCACATCGAATTCCGCCGCCGCAGCCGCGAAATCCTTTTGTCGTACCACCCCGCCGGGGATCTTCCCCATCGTCGCCTGTGCTGCCGCAGGAACGGCAATGGTCCCGGCTATCGCCAGCATCGCCACCGCCAGCAAAAGCGGCCGACGTCGTGAGACATCCCGTCGGCGCAGTTCTGTCTCTGTCGTAATCAAGGATCCCCGAATCTCCATTGAAGGGACACCGCGGCCCTTTAATGGCGCTGTTTGACACGTAACAAGCCGTTCTGAACGCGCGCACATTCATCACGCAAGATGCATTTGCCGCTTTTATGTCAAAGCTCAGCCGGCATCCGGCCGCACTCGGCCCGGACTGAGGTTCCCCCGTCACGCGGGAGGTGCTGATCAGCTGGTCAGAGAGGGTTGACGGGTGTTCAGATTCGTTGGATCGGCCGTCGTCTGCTCGGCGTAGTGCTTCTCCTCGAACTCGATCGGGCTGAGGAAGCCGAGCCGTTCCTGGATGCGGCGGGAGTTGTAGAAACCGTCGATGTACTCGAAGAGCGCGAGGTTCGCCTCGGCACGTGTGGCGAAGACCCGGCCGCGCACGCACTCCGTCTTGATCAGCATCCACAGGTTCTCCGCGAGCGCGTTGTCGAACGAGTCCCCGACCGACCCCATGGACGCCTGAACTCCCGCTCGCACCAGACGAGTTGTGAGCTTGATGGACGTGTACTGACAGCCGTGGTCGGCGTGATGGACGAGCTTGCCGGGCTCGGCCTCGCGGGACGCGAGGGCGTACTCCAGCGTGGTCAGGACCAGGTCGGCGTCCGCGCGGGCAGAGGTCTCCCAGGCCACCACCCGGCGGGAGAACGCGTCCCGGATCGCCGAGAGCCACAACGGTCCCTCGCCGGTCGGGATCATTGTCAGGTCGGTGACCCACAGCCGGTTCGGCGCCGGTGCGGTGAAGTCCCGCTCGACCAGGTCCGGGGCGGGCGTGGCCTTCGGATCCCGGCGCGTGAAGCCCTTGCGCCGCGGGCTGACGTCCGCGATGTCGGCCTCGCGCATCAGGCGTTCGGCCCGTTTGCGGCCGACATGGACGCCCTCGCGTTTCAGCACAGCGTGCACGCGCGGCGAGCCGTAGTTGCCGCCGGACTCCGCGTGGATCTCCTTGATCCGCTCGGTCAGCTCGACGTCGCGGCGACGCCGTTCGCACGGCTCCTTCTCCGCGCGGCGCCAGCGGTAGTAGGTGGAGGAGGCGATGTGCAGTTCCCGCAGTACGCGCTCGACCCCCAGGCGGGGATGCTCGTCGAGGAGCCCCGTCACCTGGGCCGGGTCGGGTCGAGCTGCGCCGCGAAAAAAGCCGAGGCCGTCCGCAGCACGTCGTTGGCCCGCTTGAGCTGGGCGTTCTCCTTGCGCAGCGCCACGAGCTCGGCCCGCTCGTCAGTGGTGAGCCGGTCGTCGCGCTCGCCGGCATCGGCCTCGGCCTGCCGGATCCAGCCCCGCAGGGCCTCCGGGTGCACACCGAGATCGACGGCCAGCTTCTTGATCTGCGGCTTCGGCTCGGAGGCCCGGTACATCCGCACCGCACGCTCACGCAACTCCAGCGAGTACTTCCTGGGGGCAGCCATGGTCGATGTTCCTCTCATGAGAACCATCTGACCCTCTGTCAACACACTCCGCATCTCGGGGGAACCTCAACCCAGGCGATCAACCAACTCAAAGCCGTCCTGGTCATCGCCGACCCCGCCCTGCGGGAACGGTTGTCGAGCCTGGGCAACGCCGAGCTGTTCCGCACCTGCGCGACCCTCAGCCCGCCCGATGGTGGGGGAGACGAGGACGCGGTGGCCCAGGCCACCCACATGACGTTACGCATACTCGCCGAGCGCATCGAGCAGCTCACCGGGCAGATCGATGAGCTGTACCGGCGCCTGACCCTGCTCGTCGAACGCCACGCCCCGCAGCTGCTCGTACCGGTGGGCATCGGCCCGGACAGCGCCGTCACTCTCCTGATCACCATGGGAGACAATCCCGAGCGGCTGAACACCGAGGCGTCCTTTGCTGCCCTTTGCGGAGTCAGCCCCATCGAGTACTCCTCCGGCCGTCGGAGCACGCGCCGGCTCAACTACAGCGGCGACCGGCAGGCCAACGCCGCCCTGCACCGCATCGTGTTCACCCGGCTGCGCTTCGACTCCCGCACCCAGGCGTACCACGAACGCCGCACCCAGGAGGGCAAGACCCGACGTGAGATCATCCGATGCCTCAAGCGATATGCAGCCCGCGAGGTCTTCAACCTGGTCAGACCGGTTTCCCGTACCCCCGCGTTATAGGGGCGTCTGTGAGACGTGAGAGGGTCTGGGGCGTGAGTGAGACACCGTCGAACACCCTGCAATACCGCTTTGACGGGCCAGAAGAGGCTCCCGTCCTGATCCTCGGTCCCTCACTGGGTACCACATGGCACATGTGGGACCGCCAGGTTCCCGAACTGGCCCAGCAGTGGCGGGTGTTCCGGTTCGACCTGCCGGGCCACGGCGGCGCCCCGGCCTACCCGGCGGGTTCGGTCGCCGATCTGGCCGCCCGGCTGCTCGCCACCCTCGACGGGCTCGGAGTGCAGCGCTTCGGCTACGCGGGCTGTGCGCTCGGCGGCGCGGTGGGCGTGGAGCTGGCCCTGCGGCACCCCGAACGCGTCGCCTCCCTCGCGCTGATCGCGGCCTCGCCGCGGTTCGGCACGGCCGACGAGTTCCGTCAGCGCGGCGTGATCGTGCGCACCAACGGCCTCGACCCCATCGCCCGCACCTCGCCCGACCGCTGGTTCACCGGCGGCTTCGCCGCCGCGCAGCCGGCGATCACCGAGTGGGCCGTGCAGATGGTGCGCACCACCGACCCCGGCTGCTACATCGCGGCCTGCGAGGCCCTGGCGGCGTTCGACGTGCGGGCGGAGATCGGCCTCGTCGGCGCGCCGACCCTGGTCCTCGTCGGCTCCGACGACCAGGTCACCGGCCCCGCCGAGGCGCGCACCCTGGTGGCCGGCATCCCGGACGCCCGCCTCGCCGTCGTGCCGGGCGCCTCGCACCTGGTCCCGGTGGAGCAGCCGACGGCCGTCACCGACCTGCTGGTCCGGCACTTCTCCACCGCCTGGCAGCCCGCCTACGACTCCGCCACCGGCCAGACGGCGGTCCCGGGCATCCCCGTCAGAGCGCTGCCGAACACGCCCCAGCAGTCCCAGCAGGTGCAGCAGCCTCCGCAGCCGCTGGCCATCGCGGAGATCGCGCCGGCCCCGATTGCGCAACCGCCGCAGGCCATGGGCCGCCCCGACCCCTACGACGCGGGTCTGAAGGTGCGCCGCGAGGTTCTCGGCGACGCCCATGTCGACCGGGCGCTGGCACAGGCCGACGACTTCTCGGGCGACTTCCAGGAGTTCGTCACCCGCTATGCCTGGGGCGAGATCTGGGGCCGTCCCGGCCTCGACCGGCGCTCCCGCTCCTGCGTCACGCTCACCGCGCTGGTCGCGGGCGGCCACCTGGAGGAGCTCGCCTTCCACACGCGGGCCGCGCTGCGCAACGGCCTCACCCCGGAGGAGATCAAGGAGGTCCTGCTCCAGGCGGCCGTGTACTGCGGTGTGCCGGCGGCCAACAGCGCGTTCCGGGTGGCGCAGCAGGTCATCCGGGACGAGACGACGCCCACCGAGTGAGCAGCCGTTCCCGCGCGGGGGGCAGGATGGACCCATGAAGCTCACCAAGATGTCGCACGCCTGCGTCCGTCTCGAGAAGGACGGGCGCACCCTCGTTCTCGATCCGGGAGGGTTCAGCGAGCACGACGCGGCCCTCGGCGCCGAGGCGATCCTGGTCACCCACGAGCACCCCGACCACTTCGACGAGCAGCGCCTGCGGACGGCGCTGGAGGCCGACCCGGCCGTCGAGGTCTGGACTCTGAGGTCCGTCGCGGAGAAGATCTCCGCCGCCTTCCCGGGCCGCGTGCACACCGTCGGCCACGGCGACTCGTTCACCGCCGCGGGGTTCGACGTGCAGGTCCACGGCGAGCTGCACGCGGTCATCCACCCGGACATCCCGCGCATCACCAACGTCGGCTACCTCGTCGACGGCGGCCGCGTCTTCCACCCCGGTGACGCGCTGACCGTCCCCGGCCGGCCCGTCGAGACGCTGATGCTGCCGGTGATGGCCCCCTGGAGCAAGATCTCCGAGGTCATCGACTACGTGCGCGAGGTGAAGCCGCAGCGCGCGTACGACATCCACGACGCCCTGCTCACCGACCTCGCCCGGCCGATCTACGACCGGCAGATCGGCGCCCTCGGCGGCGCGGAGCACCTGCGGCTGGCGCCGGGGGAGAGCACGGCCCTGTGAGTGTCAGTGGGGCCCGGTAGGTTGTGAGGCATGCGCATCGCGACCTGGAACGTGAACTCGATCACCGCCCGCCTGCCGAGGCTCCTGGCCTGGCTGGAGAGCAGCGGCACCGATGTGCTGTGCCTGCAGGAGGCCAAGGTCGCCGAGGAGCAGTTCCCGCTCGACCAGCTGCGCGAGCTGGGCTACGAGGCCGCGGTGCACGCCACCGGCCGGTGGAACGGCGTGGCGGTGATCTCCCGGGTGGGCGTCGAGGACGTCGTGAAGGGGCTGCCCGGCGACCCCGGCTTCGACGGCGCGCCGGAGCCCCGGGCGATCTCGGCGACCTGCGGTCCGGTCCGCGTCTGGTCGGTGTACGTGCCCAACGGCCGTGAGGTCGACCACCCGCACTACGCCTACAAGCTGCAGTGGTTCGAGGCGCTGAAGGCGGCCGTCGCCGGGGACGCGGCGGGCAGCCGCCCGTTCGCGGTGCTGGGCGACTACAACGTGGCCCCGACCGACGACGACGTCTACGACGTGGCGGCCTTCGAGGGCTCCACCCATGTCACGCCGGCCGAGCGGGCCGCGCTGGCGTCCCTGCGGGAGGCCGGCCTGTCGGACGTCGTCCCGCGCCCCCTGAAGTACGAGCACCCGTTCACCTACTGGGACTACCGCCAGCTCTGCTTCCCCAAGAACCGCGGCATGCGCATCGACCTGGTGTACGGCAACGAGCCGTTCGCCAAGGCGGTCGAGGACGCCTATGTGGACCGTGAGGAGCGCAAGGGCAAGGGCGCCTCGGACCACGCGCCGGTCGTCGTCGACCTGGACGTCTAGGGCGTCGTCCGGATCACCCCACAGGGCTCGACAGGCCCCGCCGATGCCCTGCGACCTGACCCGGACGACAGACGCTGGGCGACCGCGTCGGCCCGGCGTCCCGGCGCCGCGCGGCCTCCGGGTCGCGAGCCCGGGCCCGAGCTCGTGCAGCGCGCCTGTGGTGCGCATGACCGGGCCGGTGTCACGCTGGGTTCATGAACATCCCTTTCCTGGGCAACAAGAGCAAGAAGCACCGGGCGGCGGTGCTGGCCGAGGACCCCGAGGGGATCGCCGAACTCCTCTCCGAATGCGAGGTGTTGCGCTCGCACGCGGCCCGGGAGGGGATCGGGCTCGACGACAGCGCCGAGTCGTTGGAGGCGCTGGACCAGCTCCCGCCGCGCTGGCGCGACGACGAGGAGAATCTGCCCTCGTTCGGCCATGACGCGGGGCTCTATCTGGGGACGGTCGTCGTGCGCACGGTGCCCGGCGCCGCGTGGGTGCTCAAGGCCGGCGGGGAGGCGGTCGTACGGCTGACGTCCGGGCGGGAGATCGACGTGGTCGCGGCGGGGTTCGAGTGGGCCTCGACGGGAACCCCCGAACTGTCCCGGCTGTACGCCGAGGTGGCCGAGCGCTGAGCCGCACGCGGAATGACTTCCATGACTGCGGTAAATACGGCTAATAGCCGAAAAATGCGTGTCGCTTCTTCACCTGGTCCTTATGTGGATAGTTTGCGGCGACCACGACACAGCTGAGAGTGAGTAGGGCTGCGCATGGCCGTCGATCCGCTGATCGAGCTGCGTGACGTCAACAAGTACTTCGGGGAGCTGCATGTCCTGCAGGACGTCTCTCTCACCGTCGGCAGGGGGGAGGTGGTCGTGGTGATCGGCCCTTCGGGGTCGGGCAAGTCGACGCTGTGCCGGGCGATCAACCGGCTGGAGCCCATCGCGTCCGGCACGATCACCCTCGACGGGGAACCGCTGCCCGAAGAGGGCAAGAGCCTGGCGAGGCTGCGTTCCGAGGTCGGCATGGTCTTCCAGTCGTTCAACCTCTTCGCGCACAAGACGGTCCTGCAGAACATCTCGCTCGGGCAGGTGAAGGTCCGCCGGCGCAAGAAGGACGAGGCGGACCGGCGCTCCCGCGAACTGCTCGACCGCGTGGGCCTGGCGGACCAGGCGGACAAGTACCCGGCCCAGCTCTCCGGAGGCCAGCAGCAGCGCGTGGCCATCGCCCGCGCCCTCGCCATGGACCCCAAGGCGCTCCTCTTCGACGAGCCCACCTCCGCCCTCGACCCCGAGATGATCAACGAGGTGCTGGAGGTGATGCGGCAACTGGCCCACGACGGCATGACGATGGTCGTCGTCACCCATGAGATGGGCTTCGCGCGCTCCGCCGCCAACCGGGTGCTCTTCATGGCCGACGGTCGCATCGTCGAGGACCGCACCCCGGAGGAGTTCTTCACCGCCCCGCGCAGCGACCGCGCCAAGGACTTCCTCTCCAAGATCCTCAAGCACTGAACCCGGACGGCGGCAGCCACGGGGCGCGCCCGCCCCGGCAGCGGCCGGAGATCACTGCTCGCGCAGCGGGACCGACACGTACGACGGGTCGTTCGCCGGCGAGGAGAAGGTCAGCCGTGCGCCGGACGGGTTGTGCTCCATGTACAGCGGGTCGACCGTGTCGACGACCAGGGCGAGCCGGTGCCCTGCCGGGACGTCGTAGGCCGTGGAGAACATCTCCAGGTCGAGACCGAACGGCCGGCCGGGCGTGCGCCCGTGGAAGGTGTACGGCGCGTTGTCGACCAGCTTGCCGAGGCCGAGCGGCCCCACGTCGTACAGGTAGGCGACGAGGGTGCCGCTCTCCTCGGTCGGGGTGACGGTGGTGTGCAACGTCGCGGCCCCCCGCACCCGTTGGGCCGTGGCGTACTTCTGCGACTGCCACACCGCGGCCCAGCGGCGGGGGAGCAGGGGGATCGAGGCGACCGGAGGCAGTTGGGCGACCTGGTCGAGGATGCTGGACAGGAAGACGATCCCGCCGTCCGCGCCGGAGTCCACGTTCGTGTGGAGGGTGGTGTCGCCGCCAAGGGCGATCCTGCTGCGCGTCGCGCCCACCGACTTCCAGTCCGGGTACCCCTCGTATCCGCCACCCGTACGGGACTTGAGCCGCACGGGCGCCTCGCGGTCGACGCCGTTGTCCTCGCCCTTGAGGTAGTGGTCGAACCAGCGCTCGGTGTCCGTCCACACGTCGTTGGGCAGCCCGAACAGGCCGGTGATCTCGGCGGTCGCATGGTCGCCGGGGCGGAACTCCAGCCGTTTCGGGCCGGTCAGCTGCTCGTAGAAGGCGGCGGACTGGCGGGGCGGGAAGATGGTGTCGCCCCAGGAGCCGGCCATCAGCACCGCCGCGCCGTTGCGGTTGAGCTGGTCCGCATAGGTCGCGGGGGAACGTTTCTTCCCCCAGGCGACGAGGTCCTTCTCCTTCGTCAGGTCGCCGGAGTAGAAGGCCGAGAAGACCTCCCGGGACTCGGCGCTCTGCCGCCCGGCGACCGTGCCCACGGTGTCGAGCACGGCGGCGGCCTGGAGGTGCTGGGTGCGGCCCGAGTAGATCGAGTCGATGAGGTCGCCCCAGCCGCTGAGCGAGGCGACGGCCCGCACGCGCGGGTCGTGGGCGGCCGCCAGCAGGCTGATCCCGGCGCCGTAGGAGACGCCCGCCATGCCGATGTGCCGGACGTCGGCGGGGGTGTGGGCGAGGGCCCAGTCGACGACCTTGGAGGCGTCGGCCACATCGCGCGGGCCCGCCACGTCGATCTCCCCGCCGGACTGCCAGAAGCCCCGCACGTTGTAACTGAGCACCACATAGCCCGAGTCGGCGAGCCGCTGCGCCTGGGCGAGGTACTCGACCTGGGGGAAGCCCCAGCTCGTCGGCAGTACGACGAGCGGGTAGCGGCGGGCGCCGTCGGCCCCGGTCGGGGTGACGACGTTCGCCTTGAGGACGGTGCCGCCGTCCCCGGCGATGTCGACGTAGCGCACGTCGTTCGCGGCGGCGTGGGCCGCGGGCGCCAGGCCCAGGATCCCGCCGGCGATCAGGGAGGCCGAGACGGCGCCCGCGGCGGTCGTGCGCAGAGCCCTGCGGTGCTGTCCCACGATTCACTCCTCAACTTCCCGCGTTGCAAAGTGACCCGACGGTAACCGCATCTCGTACCGGAGGTAACCCGCCAGTAAGTTACGTGGCGGTAACAATTGGTGGGTCCGGCAGGGGCGCCTGGGCCTGTCCTGTCACGTCGGCGACGAGTTCGACGACGTCAGGGCCGTAAGCCTGGGAGTTGACGACCTTCAGCAGCAGGACGAAGGAGTTGTCGCCGTGTTTGCGCGCCAGCCGCTCGTGGTGGCGGGCGAGGTAGCGGGTAGCCGCCTGGTTGGTGATCGCGCGCTGCCCGCAGAAGAGGAACACCGGCCGCTCCCCGCGGCGCCGGCCCATGGTCAGCCGGGCCAGCAGCACGTACTCGGTGATGCCCGCCTCGACCCGGTAGTGCTCGCCGCCGATCTGGAAGGCCCCGCGGTCCGGCCCGGGCTCGGCGTCGGCGTTCACCCGCACGCCCGGCAGCAGGGAGGAGAGATGCGCTGCCATTCGGCGGTTCGAAGACGGTCCTCCGACGCAGAACTCCGTGCGGTCCCCGAAGCCCTGACGGGCCGTGTCATGACCGACGACCTGGGCGTGGGCGTTGCAGTCCTTGATAAGTGCGGAGAGCTCCAGCAGGGCGAACACGTCGTTGCGCATCACTGACAGCTCGGCGCCGCCCGCCTCCCGGTTCACCACGAGCAGTGATTCGGAGTTGTCCGGCAGCCCGAAGAACGCCTGCTTGCGCCGCAGTTTCCGCCTCCAGAGATAGGTCCGGGCCAGCCAGCCGAGCGCGGCACTGACACCCGCGGCTATCACGCCCAGGACGATGTTGCGCACGTCGTCGTTCATGGGCGCGCATGCTAGCGGGCGAGCCCGCCCGAGACGTACCCGTGTTCGAGGTGTGGCAGTCGTATGACAGTGCCCCGAAGGAGTCTGTCGGGACCCGTCGAATGTGGTTACGCTGCGCGGACGGTCCCGCACTGGAGGTACGGATGCGTCGCCCTGTCGCGCGGAAGCTGTCGGTCCTGGCGGTCTCGGCCGCCGTGGTCACGTTGGGGGCCGCGGCGCCGCCCCCGGCCGCGCCACCCGCCGCACACCGGACGGCAGTCGGGAAGACGCCCGTCGCCGTCGGCTACGGCGGCGCGGTGGCCAGCGTCGACGCGGACGCCACGGCCGCCGGCATCGAGGTGCTGAGGAAGGGCGGCAACGCCGTCGACGCGGCCGTCGCCACCGCCGCGGCCCTCGGCGTCACCGAGCCCTACTCCTCCGGCGTCGGCGGAGGCGGCTACTTCGTCTACTACGACGCCAAGTCCCGTACGGTGCACACCATCGACGGCCGCGAGACCGCCCCGCTGACCGCGGACTCCAATCTCTTCCTGGAGAACGGCAAACCGCTCGCCTTCGCGGACGCCGTCACCAGCGGCCTCGGCGTCGGCACCCCGGGAACGCCCGCCACCTGGGCGACGGCGCTGAGCCGGTGGGGCAGCGAACGGCTCGGCACGGTCCTGCGGCCCGCCGAGCGCATCGCTCGCGACGGCTTCACCGTCGACGCCACCTTCCGCTCCCAGACCGCCGCCAACGAGACCCGCTTCCGCGCCTTCCCGGACACGGCGAAGCTGTTCCTGCCCGGCGGCCAACTGCCGGTCGTCGGCTCGACGTTCAAGAACCCCGATCTGGCCCGCACCTACAAGGAGCTGGGCGACCGCGGCGTCGACGCGATCTACCGCGGCGACCTCGGCGAGGACATCGTCTCCACGGTGAACCACCCGCCCGTGGACCCGGCCTCGGGCTGGAACGCGCGGCCCGGCGCGCTGTCCGCGAAGGACCTCGCCGCCTACCGCGCCAAGCTCCAGGCGCCCACGAAGACCTCGTACCGCGGCCTCGGCGTCTACTCCATCGCCCCCTCGTCCTCGGGCGGCACCACGGTCGGCGAGGCCCTCAACATCCTGGAGCGCACGAACCTGGCGAAGGCGAGCGAGACGCAGTACCTGCACCGCTACATCGAGGCCAGCCGCATCGCGTTCGCCGACCGCGGCCGCTGGGTCGGCGACCCCGCCTTCGAGGACGTCCCCACCCGGCAGTTGCTGTCGCAGAAGTACGCCGACTCGCGCGCCTGCCTCATCAAGGACGACGCGGTGCTCACCAGCCCGCTCGCGCCCGGCGACCCGCGCCACCCGGCGCCCTGCGGCGCCGGCGGCACGGCGGCGCCCACGACCTACGAGGGCGAGAACACCACCCACCTCACCGTCGCCGACAAGTGGGGCGACGTCGTCTCCTACACCCTCACCATCGAGCAGACCGGCGGCAGCGGCATCACCGTGCCCGGCCGCGGCTTCCTGCTCAACAACGAGCTGACGGACTTCTCCTTCGCCCCGGCCAACCCGGCCGTCCACGACCCGAACCTGCCCGGCCCGGGCAAGCGGCCGCGCTCGTCGATCTCGCCGACCATCGTGCTGGACCGGCACGGCAAGCCGGTGGTGGCGCTCGGCTCGCCCGGCGGCGCGACCATCATCACCACCGTGCTGCAGACCCTGACCGAGTTCCTCGACCGCGGGCTGCCGCTCGTCGACGCGATCGCCGCGCCGCGCGCCAGCCAGCGCAACGCCGCCCAGACGGAACTGGAGCCCGCGCTCTACGACGACACCAGCCCGCAGGGACTGCGGGCGCGGTTGGAGGCCATCGGGCACTCCTTCAAGCTGAACCCGGAGATCGGCGCGGCCACCGGCGTGCAGCGGCTGCCCGACGGCAAGTGGCTGGCCGCCGCCGAGACCGTACGACGCGGCGGCGGTTCGGCCCAGGTGGTCCGTCCGGCGCCGTAGCGCTCAGAGTTCGGCGGCGGGGACGGGCGGTTGCGTGCGGAACGCGAGCTGCCCGTCCTCGACGTCCACCGTGACCCGGTCGCCCTCCGCGACCCGCCCGTCGAGCAGCAGCCGCGAGAGCCGGTTGTCGACCTCGCGCTGGATCGTGCGGCGCAACGGCCGGGCCCCGTACTCGGGTTGGTAGCCGCGCCCGGCGAGCCAGTCGACGGCCGTGTCGGTGAACTCGGCCGTGATGCCCCGCGCCTGCACCAGCCGGCGCGTCCTGTCCAGCAACAGGTCGGTGATCCGGCGCAGTTGCTCGCTCGTGAGCTGCCGGAACACGACGATCTCGTCGATCCGGTTGAGGAACTCCGGTCGGAAGTGCTCGCGCAGCGGCCGCAGGATCTGCTCGCGGCGCGCCTCCTCGTCGGCGTCCGCGCCGCCCGGCCCGAAGCCGATTCCCGCGCCGCGCCGGGTGATCGCCTCCGAGCCCAGGTTGCTGGTCATGACGATGACGGTGTTGGTGAAGTCCACGGTGCGGCCCTGCGAGTCGGTGAGCCGGCCGTCGTCGAGGACCTGCAGCAGGATGTTGAAGACGTCGGGGTGGGCCTTCTCGACCTCGTCCAGCAGGAGCAGCGCGTACGGGTGGCGGCGGACGACCTCGGTCAGCTGTCCGGCCTCCTCGTGACCGACGTAGCCGGGCGGGGCGCCCACCAGGCGGCTGACGGTGTGCCGTTCCTGGTACTCGCTCATGTCGAGGCGGACCATGCGCTCCTCGCTGCCGAAGAGGGACTCGGCGAGCGCACGGGCCAGTTCGGTCTTGCCGACGCCGGTCGGGCCGAGGAACAGGAAGCTGCCGATCGGCCGGTCCGGGCTGGCGAGCCCGGCGCGCGAGCGCAGCACCGCGTCCGCGACGACCCGCACGGCCTCCTCCTGGCCGACGACCCGCTCGTGCAGGTGCTCCTCCAGACCGAGCAGCCGGTCCTTCTCCTCCTGCGTCAGGCTCGCGACGGGGATGCCGGTCTGCCGGGACACGACTTCGGCGATCGCCTCCGCGGTGACCTCCAGATCCCGGCCCTCGTCGACCGTGACCTCGCCGCTCGCCTGCGCGATGCGCTCCTTCAGCTCCACGATGCGGTCGCGCAGCCGGGTGGCCTCCTCGTACTGTTCGTCCGCGGCCGCCTGGTCCTTGTCACGGGCGAGCTGCTCCACCTCGCGCTCCATGGCCCGCACGTCGGTGTCCTTCGTGCGCGCGCCGAGCCGCACCCGGGCGCCCGCCTGGTCGATCAGGTCGATGGCCTTGTCGGGCAGGCGGCGGTCGGTGAGATAGCGGTCGGACAGCTGCACCGCCGCGTCGAGCGCGCCGTCGGTGTAGCGGACCTGGTGGTGGGCCTCGTAACGGTCGCGCAGCCCGCGCAGGATCTCCAGCGCGTCCGCGACGGACGGCTCCGGCACGAGGATCGGCTGGAAGCGGCGGGCGAGCGCCGCGTCCTTCTCGATCCGCCGGTACTCCTCCAGCGTCGTCGCGCCCACGATGTGCAGTTCGCCGCGGGCCAGCGCCGGCTTGAGGATGTTGCCGGCGTCCATCGAGCCGCCCTCGCCGCCTCCGCCCGCGCCGACGACCGTGTGCAGCTCGTCGATGAAGACGATCAGCCGGTCGGAGTGGGCGCGGATCTCGTCGACGATGGTGTTCAGCCGCTCCTCGAAGTCGCCGCGGAAGCGGGTGCCCGCGACCACGCCGGTCAGGTCCAGGGCGACCACCCGCCTGTCGAGGAGGACGTCGGGCACGTCCCCTTCCGTGATCCGCTGGGCCAGCCCCTCCACGACGGCGGTCTTGCCGACGCCCGCGTCGCCGATGAGCACCGGGTTGTTCTTGCCGCGCCGCGAGAGGACCTCGATGGTCTGTTCGATCTCGTCGTCGCGGCCGATCACCGGGTCGATCCGGCCCTGACCGGCCAGTTCGGTGAGATCGCGCCCGTATCTGTCCAGGGTGGGCGTGCCGGTCGCCTGCTGACGGTCCGCGGCACGGGCCGCGGCCGCGGTGTCCGGGGGCTCGGGCGGCATACCCGTGGAGGCGAAGCGGGCCGCGTTGAGGATGTGCCCGGCCGCGGAGTCCGGGTTCGAGGCCAGGGCGCTGAGCACGTGCTCCGGGCCGATGTGCCCCGAGCCCCTGGAGCGGGCCAGGTCGTGCGCGTCCAGCAGGGCGCGTTTGGCGGCCGGGGTCAGCGACAGCGAGGTGGGCGGCGGCGCCTCGCCCGGCGGGTGCTGGGCCGGGCCCGACCGCTCGTCGATCTCCGTCGCCAGCGAGTCGGGGTCGGCGCCGGCCCGGCTGAGCAGGCTGCGGGTCGGCTCCGCCGTCAGGGCCGCGCGCAGCAGGTGTTCGGTGTCGAGGTCCCTGCTGCCGTGCTCGGCGGCGTACCGGGCCGCGCCGCTGACGAGGTCTCTCGCGGGCTGGCTGAGGAGCCGGCCGATGTTGATCTGACGGGGGCCGGGGCGGGGCCCGCCGAAGAAGCGGGCCAGGAACTCGCCGTAGGGGTCTCCGTAGTCGCCGTAGCCCTCCGGGCCGGTGAAGCCGTTGGTCATGGCGTTCCGTTCCATGGACGTGCGATGCGGTGCCGGCGCCCTCGGCTGGGGCGGTCACACCCACCCACCTTCGCACGGTCGCCCACCATGGGCATGCGCAGGAACGTCCGTGGAGCGGGGGGCCGCACACGGTGGGCCGCCCCGGCCCGTCCGAGGCGTCCCAGGCCCCCGCAGCGACAGCGACCGCAGTGCGATCCCGCGCCGCCCCGGCGGCCAGGCCTGCCGGGGCAGGCCTGCGCCGGCAGGCCGGACCTGGCGGGCCGGACCTGGCGGGCCTCGCCTCGGTCGGTGTGCCGCGGCGGGCCCGCCCTGACCCCGCTGCCGCAAGGCCCGCCCCGGCCGGCCTGCCCGTGACGCCCCGCCCCGGCGGGGCGTCGCAGGCCTCCCCGGCGGGTTCCGGCGGGCCCCCGGCGGGCTCCGGCCGTCTCCGTCTGCCCCGCCTGTTCCCTTCTTCTCAGCCCCGGTGCGTCAGCACCCTCGGGCCGTTCTCCGTGATCGCCACCGTGTGTTCCGTGTGGGCTGCCCTCGAACCGTCGTTCGTGCGCAGGGTCCAGCCGTCGGGAGCGACGTGGTAGTCGTCCCCGCCGCCCGCGATCAGCATCGGCTCGATCGCGATCACCATGCCGTGGCGCAACGCCAGGCCCCGGCCGGGGCGGCCCTCGTTCGGGATCGCCGGGTCCTCGTGCATGTGGCGGCCCACGCCGTGGCCCCCGAAGTCGTCCATGATCCCGTAGCCGGCTCCCCGGCAGACCGTGCCGATGGCGTGCGCGATGTCGCCGACCCGGTTGCCGACGACCGCCGCCTCGATGCCGGCCGCCAGTGCGCGCTCGGCGGTCTCGACGAGCCGGACGTCCTCCGGGCGCGCCCGGCCCACGGTGAAGCTGATCGCGGAGTCGCCCACCCAGCCGTTCAGTTCGGCGCCGCAGTCGATCGAGACCAGGTCGCCGTCGCGCAGCCGGTGGCCGGTGGGGACGCCGTGCACGATCGCGTCGTTCACGGACGCGCAGATCACCGCGGGGAAGGGCGTGGGCGCGAAGGACGGCCGGTAACCGAGGAAGGGCGACGACGCCCCCGCCTCCCGCAGCACGTCGTGCGCCACCTCGTCCAGCTCCAGCAGGGAGACGCCCACGTCGGCGGCCCTGTGCACGGCCGTCAGGGCTTGTGCGACCACCTGGCCCGCCTCGTACATGGCGTCGATCGATGTGTCCGTCTTCAGCTCTACCATGCCAATTACTATACCGGTATTAGAATGGTGCCATGGTGCGCACCCCCTTGACCCCCGAAGAGCGCGAGCGCGGCGAGCGGCTCGGACGACTGCTGCGCGAAGCGCGCGGCGGCCGGAGCATGGCCGACATCGCGGCGAGCGCGGGCGTCTCCGCCGAGACCCTCCGTAAGATCGAGACCGGACGGGCGCCGACACCGGCGTTCTTCACGGTCGCCGCCCTGGCCCGCGTGCTGGGTCTGTCCATGGACGAGCTGGCGGGGCTGTGCGCGCTCGCCCCCGCCTGAGGCCCGGTTCCCGCCGCCGTCGCGCGCCGCTCGGGGCCGCACGGTGACGCGGTCGCGTCCGCTTCGAAAACTCCCCGTAGCCGCCCTGTAACACGACTGGTGTTTTCTACGAACCGGAGTGTTCCGGTCGGGGGCGGGAGTCCAGTGATGACTGTGCATCAACTCCCGGGCCGGGTGCGGGAGTTCGTGAACCACCTGAACGGACTGCTGGCGCGCCTGGACCAGGGCGCCGGCTGGTGCGCGGTGTTCTGGCAGCGCGATCCCGACGGTATGCAGGCATGCCTCGACGGACGTGAGGTGCTGCCCTGGGACGTGGTGGAGGCGCTCCTCCAGGACCTCGCCGCCGCTCACGGCCCCGAGGCCTGCGCACAGGAGGCGCAGCGGCTCCGGCCCCTGCACGAAGGCGCGCTCGCCGCCCACGACGCCCGCCCCGGCGGGCGCGACGCGCTCGGGGACCGGCTCGACGTGATGCTCCGCGAACAGCGCTACGCGGCCGACCGTCTCGCCGACCTCGGCCGCCTGCTCGCCTCCGCGGCCACCCACGAGCAGGCCGAGGCCATCCGCCTCGACCTCGCCTGGGCCCGCGACGACCACGAACGCGCCACCGCCCGGTGCGCCGAGCTCCGCCGGCGCATGACGGACCTGGACCGCATCCCGACGCCTCCGCCGCACCCCCGCCGGCCGACCGGCCACGACGCCCGATTCGGCCCCGGCGACGAGCCCGGGCCCGGTTCCGGCGGCGTGCGCCGGACCGGTCAGGAGGCCGCGGTGGGGGCGGTGCGCGGTGTCTTCGTCGACGGTCCCGCCCCTGGCGGCTCAGCCACGGAGCGCCCCGGGTCCGGTGAGGCCGCGGCGCGTCCGGGAGCCGGTGAAACCGCGGCGCGTCCGGCAGCCGGTGACGTCGTCGCAGGCCCCGCCTCCGCCCCCGTGCCCAAGCAGCGCAAGCGCCGGCGCGGCAGCGCCCGGTTCGCAGGCCTCACCGAGGAGGACGCGGCCCCCGCCGTCGTGCCGCCCGACGCCGCCGCACCGGCGCAGCCGGCGCCCGCCGCGCCCGCGCGCCGCACCCTGCGCGGCGCCCGCTTCGCCGGAGCCGCCGCCGAAAGCGTGGTGCCCGACGCAGAGCCGCAGCGCGAGCCGCTGGACGCGGCCGCCCGGCGGGAGACCGTCGAAGCGGTGCAGCGGCTGGTGCGGCTGCGCGCCGAGGGCCGCAGCGGCGAGGCGCACGCCCTCCTGGCGGAGCTCGCCTGCTGGCAGGCCGCCCGCATCCCGCTGCTCGCGGCCGAGCTGCAGCGCAACGGGCTCGCCGCCGACTGGACCACTCTGCTCTGGGAGGCGGCCTCCCTGCCGGCCGAGCGGCTCGTCGCCGCGGCCGACGCGCTGGTCGCGGTCGGACGCACGGGGGACGGCGCGCAGATCCTGCGGCAGGGCGTCGCCCGCCCGGCCGCCGAGATCGGGCAGGCCGTCCTCACCCTGGTCGGGGACGGCCGGCACCGCGAGGCCCGCGCGCTGCTCGACGCCTACGTCCGGGTGCGCACCCCGGAGGAGGCCGCCCGCAGCGCCGCCCCGGACCCGCGGGCCCTCGTCCCGCTGCTGCTGCAGGCCGCCCGCGCCGTCTCCGAGGAGTGCCGCTGGGATCTGGTGCACGCCCTCAGGGTCGCCGGGTTCACCGCCTGAGCGGGCCGCCGCGCTCGCGGGACCCGTCGGCGGGCCCGGCGCTGGGCCGGACGCTGCGCGACTCACCCACGCGAGTGTGAAACGCGATCGACTCCGCGGGTTAACGACGATGGTCTTGGCAAGCCCGTCCAGGAGGCTTACGTTCGTCCCTCTACGACCTTCGTCTACGGGCGTAGAGGCTCTGACGTCCTGTCGAAGGAGCAGCTCATGGCCAACGTCGTACGTGCCGCACTGGTCCAGGCCACCTGGACCGGCGACACCGAGTCCATGGTGGCGAAACACGAGGAGCACGCCCGCGAGGCGGCCCGCAGGGGCGCGAAGATCATCGGGTTCCAGGAGGTCTTCAACGCTCCCTACTTCTGCCAGGTCCAGGAGCCGGAGCACTACCGCTGGGCCGAGCCGGTCCCCGACGGGCCGACCGTGCGTCGTATGCAGGAGCTCGCGCGCGAGACGGGCATGGTGATCGTCGTGCCGCTCTTCGAGGTCGAGCAGTCCGGTTTCTACTACAACACGGCCGCCGTGATCGACGCCGACGGCTCTTATCTGGGCAAGTACCGCAAGCACCACATCCCGCAGGTGAAGGGTTTCTGGGAGAAGTACTACTTCCGGCCGGGCAACGCCGGCTGGCCCGTCTTCGACACGGCCGTCGGCCGGGTCGGCGTGTACATCTGCTACGACCGTCACTTCCCCGAGGGGTGGCGTCAACTCGGCCTCCAGGGCGCGCAGTTGGTCTACAACCCGTCCGCCACCCACCGAGGCCTCTCCGCCCACCTGTGGCAGCTGGAGCAGCCGGCGGCCGCGGTCGCCAACGAGTACTTCGTCGCCGCGATCAACCGGGTCGGCGTCGAGGAGTACGGGGACAACGACTTCTACGGCACCTCCTACTTCGTCGACCCGCGCGGCAAGTTCGTCGGCGACATCGCGAGCGACAAGGACGAGGAACTCGTCGTCCGCGACCTCGACTTCGACCTCGTCGAGGAGGTCCGGCAGCAGTGGGCCTTCTACCGCGACCGCCGGCCCGACGCCTACGACGGGCTGGTGCAGCCGTGAGCGAACTCCACGACCGCCATCGCGTCGTCCTGCCCGACTGGCTGGCCCTCTACTACGAGGACCCGCTGGAGATCACCCACGGGGAGGGCCGGCACGTCTGGGACGCGGAGGGGAACAAGTACCTCGACTTCTTCGGCGGCATCCTCACCACGATGACCGCGCACGCGCTGCCCGAGGTCACCAAGGCGGTGAGCGAGCAGGCCGGGCGGATCATCCACTCCTCCACGCTCTACCTCAACCGGCCCATGGTCGAGCTGGCCGAGCGGATCGCGCACGTCAGCGGCATTCCCGACGCCCGCGTCTTCTTCACCACCTCCGGCACCGAGGCCAACGACACGGCGCTGCTGCTCGCCACCACCCACCGGCGCAGCAACACCGTCCTGGCCATGCGCAACAGTTACCACGGGCGTTCCTTCAGCGCCGTCGGCATCACCGGCAACCGCGGCTGGTCGCCGACCTCGCTGTCCCCGCTGCAGACGCTGTACGTGCACGGCGGGGTGCGCAGTCGCGGCCCGTTCGCCGCCCTCGACGACGACGCCTTCATCGAGGCGTGCGTCGCGGACCTGAAGGACCTGCTCGGGCACACCCGCGCGCCCGCGGCC
Organism: Streptomyces rishiriensis; assembly: GCF_003112535.1. Lineage (GTDB taxonomy): Bacteria > Actinomycetota > Actinomycetes > Streptomycetales > Streptomycetaceae > Streptomyces > Streptomyces rishiriensis. The sequence continues at coordinate 31,168 of NZ_BEWA01000021.1, forward strand.
CTGATCGCGGAGCCCATCCAGGGCGTCGGCGGCTTCACCTCGCCGCCGGACGGACTGTACGCGGCCTTCCGCGAGGTGCTGGACGCCCACGGGATCCTGTGGATCGCCGACGAGGTGCAGACGGGCTGGGGGCGCACCGGCGAGCACTTCTGGGGCTGGCAGGCGCACGCGCAGAACGGTCCGCCGGACATCGTCACCTTCGCCAAGGGCATCGGCAACGGCATGTCCGTCGGCGGGGTCGTCGCCCGCTCCGAGATCATGAACTGCCTGGACGCCAACAGCATCTCCACCTTCGGCGGCACCCAGGTCACCATGGCCGCCGGTCTCGCCAACCTCTCCTACCTGCTGGAACACGACCTCCAGGGCAACGCCCGACGGGTCGGCGGACTGCTCATCGAGCGGCTGCGGGCCGTCGCCGCCCAGGATCCGGGCGTACGGGAGGTGCGCGGGCGCGGGCTGATGATCGGCGTCGAGCTGACCCGGCCCGGCACCGGCCTGGCCGACCCCGGCCGCGCGGCCGCCGTGCTGGAGGCCGCCCGTGCCGGGGGGCTGCTGATCGGCAAGGGCGGCGGTCACGACACCAGCGCGCTGCGCATCGCCCCGCCGCTGTCCCTGACCGTGGCGGAGGCCGAGGAGGGCGCCGCGATCCTCGAAAGCGCGCTGAGGAGCACGCAGTAGCGCCGGCCTGAGCCAAGGGAACACATCGTCATGACCATCGCCTTGGAGCCCTGGGGCCCCGTGGAGCCGCTGGAACCCGCACTGTCGGTCCGTCAGGTCCTGGCCCTGGAAAGGGTGCTGGCCGGTGAGCCCGAGGTGGTGGCCGGCGCGTCCCAGCTCGACCGGCCGGTGCGCTGGGTGCACGTCGCCGAGGCCGCCGACGTCGGCGTGATGCTCAGCGGCGGCGAGATGGTCCTCACGACCGGAGTGCTGCTCGCCGGCGACGACAACGCGCAGACCGAGTACATCCGCTCCCTGCACCGCGCGGAGGCCGCGGCCGTGGTGCTGGGCCTCGGCCGGGCCTTCCCCACCCCGCCGGACGTGATGCGGCGCGCCGCCGAGCGGTGCGGACTGCCGATGGTGGTCCTGCACCGTCCCTTCCCCTTCGCCGAGCTGACCGAGGAGGTCCAGTCCCGTCTGGTCCGCCGCAAGTTCGCCGCCGTCAGCCTGTCGGAGGCCGTGCGGACCGCGCTGACGGCACTGATCACCGCGGGCGCTCCGCTGCAACTGCTGCTCGACGAGATCGCCCAGCACGCCGCCTGTCCCGTCGTCGTCACCAATCTCGCCCACCGGGTGCTGGCGACGGCGGGGGAGCGCTCGGCGGTCGACGACGTGCTGCGGGACTGGGAGCGCATCGCGCGCCAGGCCGGCGGCAGCGAGGGCGACGGCTGGATCCGCGCCGAACTGGGCGGACGCGGCGAGCGGTGGGGGCAGATCATGCTCTGCGGCCACCGCGGGGACACCGCGGGCGGACGGCTGCTCGCCGACCGGGCCGCCGAGGCCCTCGTCCTGCACCGCATGCTCGGCGGGGCCTCCGCCCATACCTGGGAGGAGCAGTCCGCGCAGAGCCTGCTCACCGACCTGGTCTCCGGCGTCGTCCCGGCGCGGCACCTGCTGCCCCGGGCCCGGGCGGCCGGCCTGCCCGTCAACCGGCGCACCTTCGTCCCGCTCGTCGTACGCGACGGCGACCTGGCCCGCCTCGAACGGCTGCTGCGGCTGCTGGGCCTGCCGGGGCTGGTCGCCGAGCTCGCCGACGGGGCCACCGCCGTGCTGCTCAGCCTCGCCCGCGACCAGGACGCCGAGGCGCTCGCCGTCCACTTCGCCGCCCGGCTGCGCACCGAGTCGGGACAGCCCCGCACCGTCGTCGCGGCGGCCGCCCCGCGCACCGAGTGGGACGAGGTGCCGGCGGGGCTGCGCGAGGCCCAGCACGTCGCGGACGCCGTGGCGGACTCCACGGCCGCGCTCGACCTCCCGGCCGTCGTCCGGCTCAAGGACGTCCATCTGCGGGGCCTGGTGCGGCTGCTGCGGGACGACCCGCATGTGCAGTCCTTCGCCGAGCGCGAGCTGGACGGGCTGCTGTGCGCGGCCGGCGACGACCTGCTCGCCGTCCTGCGGACCTATCTGGCCACCGGCCGCAACAAGTCCCGCACCGCGCAGCTCCACCATGTCTCCCGGCCCGCGCTGTACCGCCGGCTGGAGGCCATAGAGGGCAGGCTCGGCGTGGACCTCGACGACTTCGAACAGGCCGCCTCGGTGCATATCGCGCTCCTCGCGCACGACGCGCAGCAGAGCTGACCGCGGGCGCGGGGCAACCGCCCGGAAACATGGAACGACCTGGGAAAACGGTGGTGAAACATGGGGCGACGAAGACGTGACACGGTGGCACGCCGGACGCCCTCAGGCGTGACAGCGTGCCACTCAGAGCAGGACGGCCGGCTTCCTAGGCTCCTCGTACACCGAGCGACCGGAGGTCCCGATGAGCCAAGTGATCCGTGCCGCCGTCTTCCAGACGGCCTGGACCGGCGACAAGGAATCGATGATCCAGGTCCACGAGCAGGCGGTCCGCGACGCGGCCGCGCAGGGTGCTCAGGTCCTGTGCTTCCAGGAGCTGTTCTACGGGCCGTACTTCTGCCAGGTCCAGGACCCGCAGTTCTACGAGTACGCCGAGCGGATCCCGGACGGGCCGATCGTCAGGCGGTTCCAGGCGCTCGCCGAGGAGCACGGCATCGTCCTGGTGCTGCCGATGTACGAGGAGGAGCAGCCGGGCGTCCTCTACAACACGGCCGCCGTGATCGACGCGGACGGCTCCTACCTCGGCAAGTACCGCAAGCACCACATCCCGCAGGTGAAGGGCTTCTGGGAGAAGTTCTACTTCCGGCCCGGGAACGCGGGCTGGCCGGTCTTCGACACCGCCGTCGGCAAGGTCGGCGTCTACATCTGCTACGACCGGCACTTCCCGGAGGGCTGGCGCGCGCTGGGACTGGAGGGCGCGGAGATCGTCTTCAACCCGTCGGCGACCTCGCGTGGGCTGTCCGCGTACCTGTGGCAGCTGGAGCAGCCGGCGGCCGCGGTCGCCAACGAGTACTTCGTCGGCGCGATCAACCGGGTCGGCGTCGAGGAGCTCGGCGACAACGACTTCTACGGGACCTCGTACTTCGTGGACCCGGAGGCCCAGTTCGTCGGGGAGGTGGCGAGCGACAAGGAGAGCGAACTCGTCGTCCGCGACCTCGACATGGCCAAGCTGCGCGAGGTGCGCGACCGCTGGCAGTTCTACCGGGACCGCCGACCCGACGCCTACCCCCCGCTGACCGCACCGTAACCGGCCGCAGCCGCCGCCGGTCCGGCGCACGGGGGCCGGGCCGGCGGCGCCCTCCAGGCACGACACCAGTGTTGAACACGGCAGGAGAGGGAGTATGAGCAGCCGTACCGTCATCCGGGGTGGCCTCGTCATCACCGCGTCCGACGAGATCCACGCCGACGTCCTGATCGAGGACGGCCGTGTCGCCGCCCTCGCCGCCTCCGGCACCCCGGCCGCCGGGGCCTGGACCGCCGAGAAGGTCATCGACGCCACCGGGAAGTACGTCATCCCGGGCGGGGTCGACGTCCACACCCACATGGAGCTGCCGTTCGGCGGCACCTCCGCCTCCGACACCTTCGAGACCGGCACCCGGGCGGCCGCCTGGGGCGGCACGACGACGATCGTCGACTTCGCCGTGCAGAGCGTCGGGCGCACCCTGCGCGAGGGCCTCGACGCCTGGCACGCCAAGGCGGAGGGCAACTGCGCGATCGACTACGGCTTCCACATGATCGTCTCCGACGTGAACCAGGACACGCTCAAGGAGATGGACCTGCTGGTTGAGGAGGGCGTCACCTCCTTCAAGCAGTTCATGGCCTATCCCGGCGTCTTCTACAGCGACGACGGTCAGATCCTGCGCGCCATGCAGCGCTCCGCCGAGAACGGCGGACTGATCATGATGCACGCGGAGAACGGCATCGCCATCGACGTCCTCGTCGAGCAGGCGCTCTCGCGCGGCGAGACCGACCCGAGGTACCACGGCGAGGTACGCAAGGCCCTCCTGGAGGCCGAGGCCACCCACCGCGCCATCAAGCTCGCGCAGGTCGCCGGGGCCCCGCTGTACGTGGTGCACGTGTCGGCGATGGAGGCGGTCGCGGAACTGGCCCGGGCGCGCGACGAGGGGCTGCCCGTCTTCGGCGAGACGTGTCCGCAGTATCTGTTCCTGTCCACGGACAACCTCGCCGAGCCCGGCTTCGAGGGCTCCAAGTACGTGTGCTCCACCCCGCTGCGGCCCAGGGAACACCAGGCCAAGCTGTGGCAGGGGCTGCGCACCAACGACCTCCAGGTCGTCTCCACCGACCACTGCCCCTTCTGCTTCGTGGGCCAGAAGGAGCTCGGCCGGGGCGACTTCTCGAAGATCCCCAACGGTCTGCCGGGCGTCGAGAACCGCATGGACCTGCTCCATCAGGCCGTCGTCGACGGGCACATCAGCCGCCGCCGCTGGATCGAGATCGCCTGCGCCACCCCGGCCCGCATGTTCGGGATGTACCCGAAGAAGGGCACCATCGCCCCCGGGGCCGACGCCGACATCGTCGTCTACGACCCGCACGCCGAGCAGATCGTCTCCGCCGAGACCCACCACATGAACGTCGACTACTCGGCGTACGAGGGCAAACGGCTCACCGGCCGCGTCCAGACCGTCCTGTCACGCGGCGAACTCGTCATCACCGAGCGGGAGTACACCGGACACGCCGGTCACGGCGTCTACACCCCGCGCTCCACCTGCCAGTACCTCGACTAGGAGCAGCGCACATGGACTTCGGACTCGTCCTGCAGACCGACCCGCCGGCCTCGAAGGTCGTCAGCCTGATGCAGCGCGCCGAGCGCAACGGCTTCACCCACGGCTGGACCTTCGACTCCGCCGTGCTCTGGCAGGAGCCGTTCGTGATCTACAGTCAGATCCTGGCGAACACCAGCGAGTTGACGGTCGGCCCGATGGTGACCAACCCCGGCACCCGCACCTGGGAGGTCACCGCCTCCACCTTCGCCACCCTCAACGACATGTTCGGCAACCGCACCGTGTGCGGCATCGGCCGCGGCGACTCCGCGATGCGCGTGGCGGGCCGCCCCCCGAACACCCTCGCCCGGATCAGCCAGGCCATGAAGGTCATCCGGGCGCTCGGCTCGGGCCAGGAGGCCGACCTCGGCGGCACGGTCGTCCGGTTCCCCTGGATCAAGGAGGGCGCGCACCTCCCCGTCTGGATGGCCGCCTACGGCCCCAAGGCACTGAAGATGACCGGCGAGGAGGCCGACGGCTTCATCCTCCAGCTCGCCGACCTCTATCTCACCGAGTACATGGTGAAGACCGTCAAGGACGCCGCCGTCGCCGCGGGGCGCGACCCCGACGAGGTGAAGATCTGTGTCGCCGCCCCGGCGTACGTCACCGAGGACGACTCGCCGGAGGCGCTCGCCCACGCGCGCGAGCAGTGCCGCTGGTTCGGGGGCATGGTCGGCAACCACGTCGCCGACCTCGTGTCCAAGTACGGCGCGCACTCCGCCGCCGTCCCCGACGAGCTCACCGACTACATCAAGTCCCGCGAGGGGTACGACTACTCCCACCACGGCCGGGCCGACAACCCCGACACCGCGTTCGTGCCCGACGAGATCGTCGACCGGTTCTGCGTCATCGGACCGGTCGACAAGCACATCGAGAAGCTGGCCGCGCTGCGCGAGCTGGGCGTCGACCAGTTCGCCGTCTACGACATGCACGACGCGCAGGAGGCCACCATCGACGCGTACGGCACGACGGTGATCCCGGCCGTCAACGCCTGACCCCGCCGTCACCGCCCGACCCCGCCCGTCCCCAGGGGCCCCGCGCGCTCGTCCTCAGGAGCAACTCCCCATCCCCCCACTCCAGTTCTCCCCTCCTCCACCTCCCCGGAGGAGGGGACCGGAGACCCGCACGGCCTTTCCGGATCCGCCCCTCGTTTGATTGGCCTGCCCATGACCGACACCGCTCCCACGGCCATACCGCCGACCTCTCAAGTCACCCTGGCCGACGGCCGGGTGGAGATCGCCCCTGGTTCGCCGCAGCCCAGCGGCCCCTACGCCAACGAGGACCTGCTGCCGGTCCCCGTGGAGAAGCGCACCTGGACCACGTACAACTTCTCCGCGCTGTGGGTCGGCATGGCCCACAACACGGCGTCGTGGACGTTGGCCTCCGGTCTGATCGCCGTCGGCATGGACTGGAAACAGGCGGTGTTCACCATCGGCCTGGCCAACCTCATCGTGCTGGTCCCGATGCTGCTCACCGGACACGCGGGACCGAAGTACGGCATCCCCTTCCCGGTCTTCGCGCGTGCCTCCTTCGGCGTCCGCGGGGCCAACCTGCCCGCCGTCGTGCGGGCGTTGGTGGCGTGCGGCTGGTTCGGCATCCAGACCTGGATCGGCGGCGAGGCGATCTACTTCCTCGCCGGGAAGCTGATCGGCAACGGCTGGTCCGACGCCGGGAAGATCGGCGGGTACGCCTGGACCATGTGGCTGTCGTTCGCGCTCTTCTGGGCGCTCCAGGTCGCGATCATCTACCGGGGCATGGAGACGATCCGCCGTTTCGAGAACTGGGCGGCGCCCTTCGTGCTCGTCGGCGCGCTGGTGATGCTGATCTGGATGAGCGACAAGGCAGGCGGGTTCGGCCCGTTGCTGGACCAGCCCTCCAAGCTGGGCTGGGGCGGCGATTTCTGGAAGCTGTTCTGGCCGTCCCTGATGGGCATGATCGGTTTCTGGTCGACGCTGTCGCTGAACATCCCGGACTTCACCCGGTACGGAAAGTCGCAGAAAGCGCAGACCCGGGGCCAGGCCCTCGGCCTTCCCACCACCATGACGCTCTTCGCGCTGCTGTCGGTGCTGGTCACCTCCGGTTCCCAGGCCGTGTACGGCGAGACGATCTGGGACCCGGTACAGCTCGCCGCGAAGACGGACAACGTCTTCGGGCTGCTGTTCGCGCTGGTGACCGTGCTGGTGGCGACCCTGTCGGTGAACATCGCCGCCAACCTGGTCTCGCCGGCCTTCGACTTCTCCAACATCGCGCCGCGGAAGATCAGCTTCCGCTCCGGCGCCCTGGTCACCTGCGTCCTCGGCGTGCTGATCTTCCCGTGGAAGCTGTACTCCGACCCGCAGGGCTACATCTTCACCTGGCTCGGCCTGGTCGGCGGTCTGCTGGGCACGGTCGCCGGCATCCTCATCGCCGACTACTGGATCCTGCGCCGCGGAAAGCTCGACCTGACCGACCTGTACCGCGCGGGCGGCCGCTACTGGTACGACGCGGGCTGGAACTGGCGGGCCGTGGCGGCCTTCGTGACCGGCGGCGTCCTCGCCGTCGGCGGCGCCAGCTTCAAGCCGCTGATCGACGGCCGGCCGATCCCGGCCCTGGAACCCCTCGCCGACTACGGCTGGGCGGTCGGCCTCGGCGCCTCGAGCGTCGTGTACCTGGCCCTGATGCTGCTGCGCGGACGCCAGGAGGAAGCCGCCGCCCCGCGCGCGTGACGGTGCACGCGCCACGGAGAACGGCCGCAGGAGCGCTCACGCTCCTGCGGCCGTCGTGTGCCGGTCGCGCCCTCGCACGACGGTCGGCTCAGCTCTTGGGCCCGTTCTGCAGGGCGGCCACCGCTTCCTTGGCCGCCCTGATCGCACCCTTGTTGATCTCGTCGGTGGAAGGCGCCTTCTTGGACTCGAAGTCGCTGCCGTTGTAGTTGACGACGACCAGCGCGTTGGACACCTGGGCGACGACGACGCCCTCTCGGGTCTGCTGCTTGTCCTGCGTCGTCAGGTTGACCACGGAATAGGCCGCGTTCCCGAGCCCCGGCACCGCCCCGCCGCCGCTCTTCTCCTTGATGCGCTCCGTGTACGAGCTCTGCGCCGCGTCGTCGGAGTCCATGATCTCGAAGGAGATGTCCAGCCAGCGGTAGTCGTAGCCCTTGAGCGCGTTCCAGGAGCAGGTGCGGCGCAGACCGGCGTCCGTGGACGGGATCTCCTTGCCGGCGGGCTTGACGCCCGGCACCAGCACGGTGATCGTCTTCGCGGCCACACTCGTGCAGGGGGCCGGCGCGGCGCCGTACGTCTTGGACACGGCCGTCGTGGAAGGCCCCGAAGGCTTCTCGGACCGGGTGTTCTGCGTGTCCTTGGCCGCGGTGTCCTGTGTCGCGGTGAGCGGCCCGGACGTCAGCGCCCAGCCCGCGCAGGCGAGCACGGCCACCGGGGACAGGCGTGCGGTGAGGGCGAGCGGCAGTGGGAGAGAGCGCACGGCGCACTTTCGTGGGGGACGGTGCGGACGAGTCCGCAGTGCGGACAGTGGACGTCAGTGTCACACGACTCCCTGTGGGGCGGAAGCGAAATCTCGCTGCGTGCACGGGCGGTGACGAAGGGCCGCGTCAAGTGACCGTCATAGCCCTCCAATTGGTGTGCATCCGGAGGAATCGGACCTGGGGAAACCGCCCGGCCGCCCGGCCCGCCCGCGGGCGGGTCCGCTGTGACGTCTCCCACCCGCTCTTGCCGGGGCGAGGATCGCTTCCCTACGTTCGGTCGCATGTCCACCCATGACCGCGCCCTTCCCGGCGACCCGGACGAGCCCGCCGCGAGCGGGCCCGCGGCGGACCGGCCCGACGCCCCGCCCACGGTCGACCTGGTCGTCGACCTGAGCGCGCACGAGATGCTCCGGCGCGCCCACGTCCTGGACGCCCTCGGCTCCGACTGGGACCCCGTGGCCGCGCTGCGCGGCGAGGAGGCGGCGCACGCGCTGCTGTACTCCGGCCTCAGCGCGGACCAGCAGCGCGTGTACGACGAGCTGGTCTCGGCCGGCGTGCTTCCGCGGCGAGGAGACGGCCATGCTGCCGCTTGACCCGCAGGCCGACATGGGGCGCCGCGCCTGGGTGCCCTGCCCGAACTGCGACGACCGTCGCGGGTGCGCGACGTGCGAGCAGGGGCGCACCTGCTCCGAGCACTGGCGCTACCTGCTCTCCCACGTGGGCAGCCTGCTCCACCTCCAGTGCCGCTCGTGCACCCACATCTGGGCGCACGAGACCCATTTCGGCGCCACCCGCTCCCCGTGGGAGCGCGTCACCAGCGGTCTGCGCCGACGGTGACCGCCGAGAACCGCTGACCCCGCTGCCCGGACGCCCGTAGGGCCAGGGCGCCGGTAGCGCCAGGGCGTCGGTAGCGCCAGGGCGCCGGTAGCGCCAGGACGCCGGTACCGCCGGGCGGCCGTGCCACTGCGGGCGGTGGCCGGTGAGGCCGGACGGCGGATCGGGGCCCGCTTTCGGATGACCGTGCCGCCTGCCGCCGGGGACGGCGGTCCGCCGTGGCCGAGGATCGCTCCGGCGGCCACCGCTGCCTGCCGTTCGTCCGCCCGGAGGCAGCCGTGCACATCCTGATCGTGGCCAGTGCGTTCAACAGCCTGACCCAGCGCGTCCACGCCGAACTGCGCGACCGCGGCCACCGGGTGGCGGTGGAACTCGCCCTGCCGGGCGTCTCGCTGCCGGACGCCGTGCGGCGGCACGCGCCGCAGCTCATCGTGGCGCCGATGCTCAAGTCGGCGATCCCCGAGGAGGTCTGGGCGGCGCACCCCTGCTTCATCGTGCATCCGGGGCCCGTGGGCGACCGTGGACCGTCCTCCCTGGACTGGGCGATCCACGAGGGCGTCGACCGCTGGGGCGTCACCGTCCTGCAGGCCGACGCGGAGATGGACGCCGGCGACGTGTGGGCCGAGGCGCCCTGCATGCTTCCCGAGGCGTCCAAGAGCGAGCTGTACCGGGGCGAGATCGCCGACGCCGCGCTGGAGGCCGTTCTGCTCGCGGTGGAGCGCTTCGCCGGGGGCGCGTACGTGCCGCGCAAGCAGGACACGGCATGTGCGGCCGACGCTCGCCTGCGCCCGCGTCCGTACCTCGACCAGAGCGTCCGGCGGATCGACTGGGCCGAGGACTCCACGCGCACCGTGCTGCGCAAGCTGAGGGCGGCGGACTCGCAGCCCGGAGTGCTGGACACGCTGCTCGGGGCTGAGTGGTACCTGCACGGCGGTCACCCCGAGGGCGTGCTGCGCGGCCGGCCCGGCGAGCTGCTGGCGACCAGGGCCGGGGCGGTCTGCCGGGCCACCCGGGACGGCGCCGTGTGGATCCCCGAACTGCGGCCCCGGCGCCGGCCCGGGCAGCCGCCCACGTTCAGACTGCCCGCCGTGCGGGCCCTGGGGGACCGGCTGCCGCCGCTGCCCGAGAAGCCGGCGCCCCTCTCGCCCGGCGACCGGCACCGCACCTGGGCGGACATCCGCTACCGGGAGGACGGCGACGCGGGCTTCCTGTCGTTCTCCTTCCCCGGCGGCGCCATGAGCGCCGAGCAGTGCCGACGGCTGCTGGACGCCTACCGGGAAGCGTGCGCGCGGCCCACGTCGGTGCTGGTGCTGGGCGGCGAGCGGGACTTCTTCTCCAACGGGATCCACCTCAACGTCATCGAGGCGGCCGACGACCCCGCCGCCGAGTCCTGGGCGAACATCAACGCCGTCGACGACCTGGTCGAGGCGGTCCTGACGACGACGGACCGGCTGGTGGTCTCGGCGGTCGCGGGCAACGCCGCCGCGGGCGGGGTCACGCTCGCCCTGGCGGCCGACGAGGTGTGGTGCCGCTCGGGCGCCGTGCTGAACCCGCACTACCGCCTGATGGGCCTGTACGGCTCGGAGTACTGGACCCACACGCTGCCGCGCAGGGTGGGCCGCGAGACGGCCGAGCGGCTCATGCGCGACGCCCTGCCGGTGAGCTCGGCGGGCGCACTGCGCCTCGGGCTCGTCGACCGCGTGGTCGACAGCGGTCCCGGTGAGTTCGCGCGGGAGGTCGGGGGCCTGGCGGTGCGGCTGGCGGCGCTGCCGGCGACCGCGTCACGCATCGCCGCCAAGAAGACGGAGCTGGACCGGCTGCAGAGCGCGACGCCGCTGGCCGCCTTCCGGGAGCGCGAGCTCGCCCGGATGCGGCGGACCTTCGACGATCCCGACGCCCCGTACCACGCTCTGCGCCGGGCCTTCGTCCACAAGGAGCGGCCCTCGTGCACCCCGCCGCACCTCGGCCCGGCCGCGGTTGCGGAAACCGGCCCGGACCCCACTGCCGCGGACGTCACCTGAACGGCCCTCGCTGCCGTCCCATCACGGCCCGACAGCTGCTACGAAGAAGTCGACGGCCCGAAATGCAGGCTTTCATCCCTTACCTCCCCAGGAGGCGGTCCCATGACTGAGGCGACGGCGAAGACGGACGGCGCTGCGCCCGCCGACGAGACACCCACGATCCACATTCTCTGGATCAACGCGGGCCTGAGCTGCGACGGCGACTCGGTCGCGCTCACGGCGGCCATGCAGCCGAGCATCGAGGAGATCGTGCTCGGCGTGCTGCCGGGACTTCCGAAGATCGCCGTGCACTGGCCGCTCATCGACTTCGAGTGCGGCCCGGTCGGCGGCTCGGACACCTTCATCGAGTGGTTCTTCAAGGGGGAGCGGGGCGAGATCGATCCGTTCGTCCTGGTCGTCGAGGGCTCCATCCCCAACGAGGCGATCAAGCCCGAGGGCTACTGGTGCGGGTTCGGCGACAACCCGGAGACCGGCCAGCCCATCACCACCAGCGAGTGGATCGACCGGCTGGCCCCGAAGGCCCTGGCGGTCGTCGCGATCGGCACCTGCGCCACCTACGGCGGCATCCACGCCATGGCGGGCAACCCGACCGGCGCGATGGGCGTGCCCGACTACCTCGGCTGGGACTGGAAGTCCCACGCCGGCATCCCCATCGTGTGCGTGCCCGGCTGTCCGATCCAGCCCGACAACTTCTCCGAGACGCTCACGTATCTGCTCTACCAGGCGACCGGCGCCGCGCCGATGATCCCGCTCGACGACAAGCTGCGGCCCACCTGGCTGTTCGGGGCGACCGTCCACGAGGGCTGCGACCGTGCGGGCTACTACGAGCAGGGCGAGTTCGCCCTGTCGTACGACTCCCCGAAGTGCCTGGTGAAGCTGGGCTGCTGGGGTCCCGTCGTCAAGTGCAACGTGCCCAAGCGCGGCTGGATGAACGGGATCGGCGGCTGTCCGAACGTCGGCGGCATCTGCATCGCCTGCACCATGCCCGGATTCCCCGACAAGTTCATGCCGTTCATGGACGAGCCCCCCGGCGCCAAGGTCTCCAGCACCGCCAGCGGCGCCTACGGAGCCGTGGTCCGCAAGCTGCGCTCGATCACGGCGAAGACGGTGGACAAGGAGCCCAGGTGGCGCCGTACCGGAGAGAAGATCACCACCGGTTACCGGCCGCCCTGGTGACGCCCCGCCACGACCGACCCGCGCGTGACCCGCGACCGATCCACGACTGACCCGCTTCTGCTTCGCGCACCCCACACCCGAACCCCCCGCGCAACGAAGGGCACGGCAAAGACGATGGCAACGACGAAGGCGGCCGGCGACGGCAGTGGCCTGGTGGAGATGGCCTGGGACCCGATCACCCGGATCGTGGGCAGCCTGGGCATCCACACGAAGATCGACTTCAAGCAGAAGCGGGTCGCCGAGTGCTACAGCACCTCGTCGGTCTTCCGCGGCTACAGCGTCTTCATGCGCGGCAAGGACCCGCGCGACGCCCACTTCATCACCAGCCGCATCTGCGGGATCTGCGGCGACAACCACGCCACCTGCTCGGTGTACGCGCAGAACATGGCCTACGGCGTGAAGCCGCCGCACCTCGCCGAATGGATCATCAACCTCGGCGAGTCCGCGGAGTACATGTTCGACCACAACATCTTCCAGGAGAACCTGGTAGGGGTCGACTACTGCGAGAAGATGGTCAGGGAGACCAACCCCGGCGTCCTCGAACTCGCCGAGCGCACCGAGGCCCCGCACGCGGCCGAGCACGGCTACCGCACCATCGCCGACATCATGCGCTCGCTGAACCCCCTCGAAGGCGAGTTCTACCGCGAGGCCCTCCAGGTGAGCCGTTACACCCGGGAGATGTTCTGTCTGATGGAGGGCCGCCATGTGCACCCCTCCACGCTCTACCCGGGCGGCGTCGGCACCATCGCCTCCGTGCAGCTCTTCACGGACTACCTCAGCCGGCTGATGCGCTACGTCGAGTTCATGAAGCGCGTCGTCCCGCTCCACGACGACCTGTTCGACTTCTTCTACGAGGCGCTGCCCGGCTACGAGGAGGTGGGCCGCCGCCGGGTCCTGCTCGGCTGCTGGGGCGCGCTGAACGACCCGGAGTACTGCGACTTCACCTACGCCAACATGACGGACTGGGGCCGGCGGATGTTCGTCACGCCCGGCATCATCGTCGACGGCAAGCTCGTCACCAACGACCTCACCGAGATCAACCTCGGCATCCGCATCCTGCTGGGCAGCTCCTACTACGAGGACTGGCAGGGCCAGCAGCAGTTCGTCACCCACGACCCGCTCGGCAACCCGGTGGACCCGCGCCACCCGTGGAACCAGCACACCATCCCCGCCCCGCAGAAGCGGGACTTCGACGACAAGTACAGCTGGGTCATGTCCCCGCGCTGGTTCGACGGCAAGGACCACCTCGCCCTGGACACCGGCGGCGGCCCCATCGCCCGCCTGTGGTCCACCGCCCTGTCCGGGCTCGTCGACATCGGGTACGTCAAGGCCACCGGGCACAGCGTGGTGATCAACCTCCCGCGCACCATGACCAAGCCGGAGACCACCTTCGAGTGGAAGATCCCGAAGTGGTCCAACGCGCTGGAGCGCAACCGCGCGCGCACCTACTTCCAGGCGTACGCCGCCGCCGTCGCGCTGCACTGCGCCGAGAAGGGCCTGGCGGAGGTCCGCGCCGGACGCACCCAGACCTGGGAGAAGTTCGAGGTGCCGCAGGAGGGGATCGGCGTCGGCTTCACCGAGGCGGTCCGCGGGGTCCTCTCCCACCACATGGTGATCCGGGACGGCAAGATCGCCAACTACCACCCGTACCCGCCCACCCCCTGGAACGCCAGCGTCCGCGACTCCTACGGCACCCCGGGCCCCTACGAGGACGCCGTGCAGAACACCCCGATCTTCGAGGAGAACACCCCGGAGAACTTCAAGGGCATCGACATCATGCGCGCCGTCCGCAGCTTCGACCCCTGTCTGCCCTGCGGCGTCCACATGTACGTCGGCGGCGGCAAGACGGTGAAGTCGATGCACGTGCCCACCGGCCTGAGCGGACTGGGCGGATGAGCGCGCCGACGGCGGCGCGACCCGTCGACGCGGAACAGACCGGGCGCCGTGTCGAGGAGGTCCTGGACCGGCTGGCCGGGAGCGACCCGGCCGCCGCGACGGCGGCCGAGGAACTGGTCCGCTCCCTCATGGACTTCTACGGCTCCGGCCTGGCCCGCGTCCTGCACCTGGTGTCCGCCGAGCAGGGCGACGCCCTCGCCGCCCTGCTCGGCGACGAACTCGTCGCGAGCCTCCTCGTCCTGCACGACCTGCACCCCGAGGACCGCGACACCCGCATCGCCCGGGCTCTGGACAGCGTCCGCGAACACGCCCTGGACATCGTCGACTTCGACGAAAGAAGCGGCGTCCTGACCCTGCGGGCCCGGGAGGCCGGCGGCTGCGGTTGCGGCTCCGGCGCGGGCGCCGGGGAAGCCGCGCGGGCAGCCCTCGCCTGCTTCGCCCCGGAGGTCACCGCCGTCGAGGTGCGGACCGCGCCCGCCGGGCCCGCGCTCCTGCAGATCGGTACCGGTCCGGCGTCCACGGGGACCCGATGAGCGCATCCCCGGCGTCCGTCCGGCGCGCGCACCCCGTGGGCCTGCGCCGGTTCCGCACCGAGCGCACGCCCCGGCCCGAGCGATGCGAACTGTGCGCGGCGACCGTGCCCCAGGCGGACCACCGCCACCTGGTCGACACCGAGAAACGCGCCCTGGTCTGCGCCTGCGCCGCCTGTGCGCTGCTGATGGAACAGCCGGGCGCCGCCGCGGGACGCTTCCGCACGGTCCCCTCCCGCTACCTCACCGACCCCGCCCACCGCATCGACGAGAGCGCGTGGGACGCGTTGCAGATCCCGGTCGGCGTCGCCTTCCTGTTCCGCAACGCGGCGCTCGACCGGCTGGTCGCCCTCTACCCGAGCCCGGCCGGAGCCACCGAGAGCGAACTCGAACCGGCCACCTGGACGGCCGCCCTCGGCCGCAGCCCCCTCGCCGGACTCCTCGAACCGGACGTGGAGGCGCTGCTGCTGCGCCGCACCGAAGGACGCTTCGAGTGCCACCTCGTACCGATCGACGTCTGCTACGAACTCGTCGGCCGGATGCGCCTGTTGTGGCAGGGCTTCGACGGCGGGGCCGAGGCCCGCGCCGCGCTGGAGGCCTTCTTCGCGGACGTCTCGCGGCGCGCCCGGCCCGTGGACGAGGCGGTGCGCCCGTGACGGAGTTCTCCTTCGCCTGCACCGGCGTGCGCGCCGACCGGTACGCGGCCGGACCGACCCTGGTCTTCCGGCTGCGCGTCACCGCGTCCGGCGACACCCCCGTGCACGCCCTCGCGCTGCGCTGCCAGATCCGCGTCGAACCCGCCCGCCGCGGCTACGGGGCCGCCGAGGCCGACGGCCTCGCGGACCTCTTCGGCGAGCGCTCCCGCTGGGGCAGCACGCTCCAGCCCGTGCAGTTCGCCCAGATCTCCCTCATGATCCCCGGCTTCACCGGCGAGACCGAAGCCGACCTCGTGGTGCCCTGCACCTACGACATGGACATCGCCGCCACCCGCTACCTCACCGCGCTCACCGGCGGCGAGGTCCCGCTGCTGATGCTGTTCTCCGGCACGGCGTTCACCGGAGCCGGCGGTTTCCGGGTCGAGCCGGTCCCGTGGGACCGGGAGGCGGTCTTCCGGATGCCGGTCGCGACCTGGCGGGAGATGGTCGAGCAGCACTTCCCCGGATGCGGCTGGATCCGGCTGCCCCGCGACACCATGGACGCCCTCCTCGCCTACCGCTCCCGGCACGCGCTGCCCTCCTGGGAGGCGACCCTCAAGGCCCTCCTCGACGACGACGGCGGCCCGGCCGACCCGCCCCGCGGCGACCCGCTGCGCGCGCTCACCGGCGCCACCGGAAGGACGGACCCGTGACCGTCACCGCGTTCGCCTCCGAGACGGAGGCGCGGTTCGCCCTCGCCCGGCAGGTGGCCGACGCCGTCCTCTTCGAGGGCTATGTGCTCTACCCGTACCGCGCCTCGGCGGCCAAGAACCGGCTGCGCTGGCAGTTCGGGGTGCTGGTGCCGCCCGGCTGGGGCGCCGAGTGCGAGGAGCACGACTTCCAGCACACCGAATGCCTGATGGAACCGAGGGCGGGCGCGACCCTCTCCGTCGAGGTGCGCTTCCTGCACGCCCGGCGGCGCACGGTGCAGCGGGCCCGCCCGGACGGCGGCTTCGACACGGTCGCCGAACTCCGCCTCGACGACCGGGTCCTGATGCCCTGGGACGAGGGGACCGAGGAACGCGTCGAGGTGGTCGCCTCGGTGGACGACCTCCTCGGCGACGGCGTCACGCATCCCTTCCGCCGCCCCGCCGGGGAGGACGCCGAACCGGTCCTGGACGCGGCCGGCCGCACCGTGGGCCGGCTGCTGCGGCGGCGCGAGGAGATCAGCGGGACGATCCGGCTGTCCGCCCGCGAACTCGACGGCCCCTACCGGGCCGTGCGGCTGACCGCCGTCGTCGAGAACACCAGCGACTGGACGCCCTCCGACGGCCGTGACGCCGGCCGGGACGCGGCCCTGCCGCACTCCCTGGTGGCCACCCACACCCTCATGGCCCTCAGCGCCGGCTCGTTCCTGTCGATGACCGACCCCCCGGAGTGGGCGAAGGGCGCGGTCGCCGCCTGCCGCAACCTGCACACCTGGCCCGTGCTCGCCGGCGAGAGGGGCAGCGCCGACCTCGTGCTGTCCTCGCCGATCATCCTGGAGGACCATCCGGCCATCGCGCCGGAGAGTCCCGGCGCGCTCTACGACGCCACCGAGATCGACGAGATCCTCGCGCTGCGCACGGCGGCCCTCACCGACGAGGAGAAGCGCGAGGCCCGGGGCACCGACGAGCGGGCGGCCGCCGTGATCGAGCTGGCGGACTCGATGCCGGCCGAGGTCCTGGAGCGCCTGCACGGGGCGGTGCGCGGTCTGCGCGAGGCGACCGGCCCCCGCCCCGCGGCCCCGGACGAGGGCTTCCCCGACGAGCACGGGGTGCGGCGCCCGGACACACCCTGGTGGGACCCCGCGAGCGAGGCGGGCTTCGACCCGGCGCGCGACCACGTGGTCGTGGACGGCCGGCGGGTGGGCAAGGGCAGCCGCGTCGAGCTGCGCCCGGGCCGGCGCCGCACCGACGCGCAGGACATCTTCCTGCACGGCCGCACCGCGACGGTCGAGGCGGTGCTGCACGACGTCGACGGCGCGGTGCACCTGGCGGTCACCGTCGAGGGCGACCCGGGCGCCGACATCCGCCGCGAGCAGGGACGGTTCCTGTACTTCCAGCCCGACGAGGTCACCCCGCTGGAGGACGACGCATGAACTCCTCCCCACCGGCCGGCCCCAGGGCGCTCGTGGCGGGCATCGGCAACATCTTCCTCTCGGACGACGGCTTCGGCGTGGAGACGGCCCGCCGGCTCGCCGAGCGCGACCTGCCCGGGCACGTCGAGGTCGTGGACATCGGCGTGCGCGGAGTGCATCTCGCGTACCAGCTCCTGGACGGCTACGACACCCTCGTCCTGGCGGACGCCACGGCGCGCGGCGAAGCCCCAGGCACGCTGTACGTGATCGAACACGACGTGGGCGGCGGGAGCCCGCCGCCCTGCGCGCCCGCGCTGGACGGCCACCGGATGACCCCGGACACCGTCCTCGCCCTGCTGGGCGCCCTGTGCGCCGGGACCGGCGGCGAGCCGCCCCGCCGCGTCCTGGTCGTCGGCTGCGAACCGGCCTCGGTGGACGAGGGCATCGGCCTCAGCGCGCCGGTGTCCGCCGCCGTGGCGGAGGCCGTCCGGCTGATCGAAGAGCTGCTGTGCGGCGGAGAGCCGGGAGAGTCCGCGCCGCGGGCCACGGCCGGTGGGATCTCGACATGAGGAGAGACGGGATGAAGAAGTTCGTCATCGGCGGAGCGGCCCTGGCGGCCCTGGTGGCCCTCGGCGTCGAGGTGCTTCCCGACGTGCGGCGCTATCTGCGGATCCGCCGGATGTGAACCGCGGGCGCCGTCGGTGTGCCGTGCGGTTGCGTCGAACGGCGTACCCGCCGGCCGGTGACGGCGCGCCGGGCCGTGCGACCCGGCGGCGCACGCCTGTAATGAAGGCCGACCGGACGCAGGCCGCACAGGGACGGAGAACCATGCACGAGATGTCCGTCGCGCTGGCCGTCGTCGACCAGGTGGCAGAAGCCGCCGAGCGGGCCGGGGACGTCACGGCGGTGCGGTCGGTGCGGCTCCGGGTCGGCGAACTGGCCGGCGTCGTCCCCGACGCGCTCGCCTTCTGCTTCGAACTGGTCTGCGCCGGAACCCTGCTGGAAGGCGCCGAACTGGTCACCGAGGCGGTGCCGGGACGGGCCCGCTGCGCGCCCTGCGCACACGAATGGGCCGTCGGCATGCCACCCCGGCTGACCTGTCCCGTCTGCGACGGGACGGACACCGAGCTGCTCGCGGGCCGGGAACTGCAGATCGCCGACGTGCACTGGGCGGACGGCGGCCCCGCGGACGCGCCCACCCGCGAACCCATCTCCGAGGAGCGCTGAACCATGTGCCGAGTCGTCGACCTGCGCCGGGCCGTACTCGCGAAGAACGACGCGAGCGCCCACGAACTGCGCGCTCACCTCGCCGGCCGGGGCACCGCCGTCGTCAACCTGCTGTCCAGTCCGGGCAGCGGCAAGACCGCGCTGCTGGAACGCGAGCTGCTGCGGGCGCGGGAGCGGTCCGTTCCCGTCGCGGCGCTGAGCGCCGACCTCGCCACCGAGAACGACGCGGCGCGCCTGGCGCGTTCGGGCGTCCCGGTCAAGCAGGTGCTCACCGACGGACTGTGCCATCTGGAGGCGGGGATGCTCGCCGGGCATCTGGAGGGGTGGCTGCCCGACGGCACCCGGCTGCTGTTCGTGGAGAACGTCGGCAATCTGGTCTGCCCGGCCTCCTACGACCTGGGCGAGACGCTGCGGGTCGCCCTCGCCTCGGTGACGGAGGGCGAGGACAAACCGCTCAAGTACCCCACCGCCTTCGGTCTCGCCCATCTCGTCGTGGTCACCAAGACCGACATCGCGCAGGCCGTCGAGTTCGACGAGGACGCGTTCCGCGCGAACGTGGAGCAGGTCAACCCGGGGGTCGAGGTGATCCTGACCTCGGCGCGCCGGGGACAGGGAGTCGGCGCGCTGCTGGACCGGGCGCTGGCGGCCGCGGACGGCGCACCCGTCCATGCGCCCGTCATGGCCCGGTCGCAGCCCCACCACGGTCACGGTCACGGTCACGCCCACGCGCATCCGGAGGCCGCCGGCACCATGGCCCACACCCACCCGTGAGCGCTCCGCAGGCCCGGGACGCCGTCACCGAGGACACCCCGCTACGCCGCCTGGTCACCGTCCGGGGAGTGGTGCAGGGCGTGGGCTTCCGGCCCTACCTGTACGGCCTCGCCACCGAACTCGCCCTGGCCGGGCACGTGACCAACACCCCGGAGGGCGTCGTCGCGGAGGTCGAGGGCGCCGCCTCGGCGGTGGCCCGGTTCTGCGACGCGATCGCCGCCCAGGCGCCCCCGCTGGCCCGCGTCGACTCCGTCCACCACCGGGAGCTGCCTCCCGTCGGCGGCGCCGGGTTCGCCATCCTCACCTCCCGCACCGACGGACCGGCCCGCACCCTGGTCTCCCCGGACTCCGCCACCTGCGCGGACTGCCTCGCCGAGCTGGCCGACCCCGCGGACCGGCGCCACCGTCACCCGTTCGTCAACTGCACCCACTGCGGCCCGCGCTTCACCATCGTCACCGGTGTCCCGTACGACCGGGCCCACACCACCATGGCCGGCTTCGCGATGTGCCCCGACTGCGCCCGCGAGTACGCCGATCCGGCCGACCGCCGCTTCCACGCGCAGCCGGTCGCCTGCCCGGCCTGCGGGCCGCGGCTGCGGCTGCTCGCCGCCCGGCGGCCGGGGCCCCCGAGCGCCGTCGAGGGGGACCCGGTCGCCGGGGCGCGCGCACTGCTGGCCCGGGGCGCGATCCTCGCCGTGAAGGGCCTGGGCGGCTACCACCTGGCCTGCGATGCCACGGACCCGGCGGCGGTCGCTCTGCTGCGACGCCGCAAGGCGCGCGGGGACAAGCCGTTCGCCGTGATGGCCAGGACCGCGGACGACGTCCGCCACCTCGTCCGGCTGGGCCCCGAGGAGCGGAGCCTGCTCGAAGGCCGGGCCAGGCCGGTCGTCCTCATGAGGCGGCGTCCGGACGCGTCGTGCACGGCCGGGGCCCCGCAGCCCGCCAAAGCCGTCGCACCCCGCAGTCCCGACCTCGGCGTACTGCTGCCCTACACACCCCTGCACCATCTGCTGCTCGGCCTGCCGGGCGACCCGGACGGGCCGCGGCTGCTCGTCATGACCAGCGGCAACGTGTCCGGCGAACCGATCGTCACCGACGACGCCGAGGCCCTGGAGCGGCTCGCGCACCTGGCCGACGCCTGGCTCGCGCACGACCGCCCGATCCATGTCCCGTGCGACGACTCCGTGGTCCGCGTCTGCGACGGACAGCCGCTGGTGATCCGCCGTTCCCGTGGCTACGCCCCGCTGCCGCTCACGCTGCCGCTGCCCGTGCAGCCGGCCCTCGCCGTCGGGGGAGACCTGAAGAACGCCTTCTGCCTGGGGGAGGGCCGCCGGGCCTGGCTGTCGGCGCACATCGGCGACATGGACGACGTCGGCACGCAGCGCGCCTTCGAACGGGCTGTAAAGCAGCTGGAGTTCATCACGGGGGTGCAGCCGCGGACCGTGGCGTCCGACCGGCATCCGGGCTACCGCTCCGCCCGGTGGGCCGACCGCAACGCGGCGAGCCGTCCCGTCGTGCGCGTCCAGCACCATCACGCGCACATCGCCTCCGCGATGGCCGAGCACGGGCTGGACGGCGCCCGGCCGGTGATCGGCGTCGCCTTCGACGGCACCGGCCACGGCGACGACGGAGCCGTGTGGGGCGGGGAGTTCCTGCTCGCGGACTACGACGGCTTCACCCGGTTCGGGCGCCTCGCGTACGTCCCGCTGCCCGGTGGCGACGCCGCGGTGCGCCGTCCGTACCGCATGGCGCTGGCCCACCTGAGGGCGGCCGGGATCGCCCGGTCCGCGGACCTCGCCTGCACGAGCGCCTGTCCGCCCGACGAACTGAGGCTGCTGGAACAGCAGTTGGAGCGCGGCCTGCACTGCGTGCCCACCTCCAGCATGGGCCGCCTCTTCGACGCCGTGTCCTCCCTCGCCGGGGTGTGCCACCACGCCGGATACGAAGCGCAGGCCGCCGTCGAGCTGGAGGGCGCCGCCCTGCGCGCACCCGCCGCGGACACCGCCGCGTACGCCTTCGCCCTGCACGCGGCGCAGGAGAACACCGGCGGCGCCCTGCGGGCCGACCCGGCGCCCGTGCTCGCGGCGATCGTCGACGACCTGCGCGCCGGCGCCGGACCGGCCCTGGTGGCGGCGCGCTTCCACCGCGGCGTGACCGATCTGGTGCACCGGATCTGCGCGCTGGCCCGGGAGCGGCACGGGCTGGACACGGTCGCCCTGACGGGCGGCGTGTTCGCCAACACGCTGCTCTCCTCGGCCTGTGCCGCCGCCCTGCGCGAGGACGGCTTCACGGTCCTGCGGCACCGCCTGGTGCCGCCGAACGACGGCGGCCTGGCGCTGGGCCAGCTGATGGTGGCCGCCCGGGCCGCGCCCGCCGACCGAGCAACCGACTGAACAACGCGCGACCGACAGCGAGGAGAGGCCCATGTGCCTGGCGGTACCCGGCAGAGTGCTGGACATCGAGGACCGGGACGGTACCCGGATGGCCACCGTCGACTTCGGCGGCGTGGTCAAGGAGGTGTGCCTGGAGTACCTGCCCGACCTCCAGGTCGGCGAGTACGCGATCGTCCACGTCGGCTTCGCCCTCCAGCGCCTGGACGAGGAGTCGGCGCGGCAGACGCTCGAACTCTTCGCCGAACTCGGCATGCTCCAGGAGGAGTTCGGCGATCCCTGGGAAGAGGCGGCGGCCGTGGAAGCGGGCGAGGACGCGGTGCGGGAGGTACGGAAGTGAAGTACATCGACGAGTTCCAGGACCCGGAGCTGGCACGCCGGCTCCTCGACGACATCCACGCCACGGTGACCAGGCCGTGGGCGCTGATGGAGGTGTGCGGAGGCCAGACGCACAGCATCATCCGCCACGGCATCGACCAGCTCCTGCCGGACGAGGTCGAACTGATCCACGGGCCCGGCTGCCCGGTGTGCGTGACCCCGCTGGAGGTCATCGACAAGGCGCTGGAGATCGCCTCCAGGCCGGGGGTGATCTTCTGCTCCTTCGGCGACATGCTGCGCGTGCCGGGCACCGGGCGGGACCTGTTCCAGGTCCGCGGGGAGGGCGGCGACGTGCGCGTCGTCTACTCGCCGCTCGACGCGCTGCGGATCGCGCGCCAGAACCCCGACCGCGAGGTGGTGTTCTTCGGCATCGGCTTCGAGACGACGGCGCCCCCCAACGCCATGACGGTCCACCAGGCCCGCAAGCTGGGCATCCGCAACTTCAGCATGCTGGTGTCCCACGTCCGGGTGCCGCCGGCCATCGAGGCGATCATGTCGTCGCCGAGCTGCCGGGTGCAGGGCTTCCTCGCGGCCGGGCACGTGTGCAGCGTGATGGGCGTGCAGGAGTACCCGGAACTCGCGGAACGCTTCCGCGTCCCGATCGTCGTCACGGGGTTCGAACCGCTGGACATCCTTGAGGGCGTGCGCCGGGCCGTGCGCCAGCTGGAACGCGGCGATCACAGCGTCGACAACGCCTACGCCCGTGCCGTCCGCCCGGAGGGCAACCCGGCCGCCCGGGCCATGCTGGAGGACGTCTTCGAGGTCACCGACCGGGCCTGGCGCGGCATCGGGGTGATCCCCGACAGCGGCTGGCGGCTGGCGCCGAAGTACCGCGACCACGATGCCGAGCACCGCTTCTCGGTCGGCGGGATCCGCACGGAGGAGCCCGCCGAGTGCCGCAGCGGAGAGGTACTGCAGGGGCTGCTCAAGCCGCACGAGTGCGAGGCCTTCGGCACCCTGTGCACCCCCCGCAACCCCCTGGGAGCCACCATGGTCTCCAGCGAGGGCGCCTGCGCCGCCTACTACCTCTACCGCCGTCTGGACGTGCCCACCACCGCGGCCCGGGAGGCGAGCCCCGTTGTCTGACACCACCGATCACCCCGTCCCCGTGCTGGACCTGGAGGCGTGGACGTGCCCGGCGCCGGTACGCGACCGGCCCCGCGTCGTCATGGGCCACGGCGGCGGCGGAGTCCTCTCCGCCGAACTGGTCCGGCAGATCTTCGCCCCCGCCTTCGGGGGCGAGGTCCTGGCCCAGCTGGGCGACGCCGCCGTCCTCTCCCTGGGCGGCGCCAGGCTCGCTTTCTCCACCGACTCCTATGTGGTGCGGCCGCTGTTCTTCCCCGGCGGCAGCATCGGCGACCTGGCGGTCAACGGCACCGTCAACGACCTCGCCATGAGCGGCGCCCGCGCCGCCTACCTCTCCTGCGGATTCATCCTGGAGGAGGGCGTCGAGCTGGACGTGGTCAGGCGGGTGTCCGAGGCGCTGGGCGCGGCCGCGCGCACCGCCGGTGTGGAGGTGGCCACCGGCGACACCAAGGTGGTCGAGGCCGGACACGGCGACGGGATCTACATCAACACCGCCGGCATCGGGCTCGTCCCCGCGGGCGTCGACCTGCGGCCGCAGCGGGTCGTCCCGGGCGACGTCGTGATCGTCAGCGGCGCCGTCGGCGCGCACGGGGTGGCGGTCATGAGCGTGCGCGAGGGCCTGGAATTCGGGGTGGAGGTCCAGAGCGACTGCGCGGCGCTCGGCGGCCTGGTCGAGGCCATGCTCGGCGTCACCCGGGATCTGCACGTGCTGCGCGATCCCACCCGGGGCGGCCTCGCCGCCGCGCTCAACGAGATCGCGGAGGCCTCCGGTGCGGGGGTGGTCGTCCGGGAGCGTGACGTCCCGGTGCCGCCGGACGTGGCCAACGCGTGCGCCATCCTCGGCCTGGACCCCATGTACATCGCCAACGAGGGCAAGCTGGTGGCCTTCGTCCCGCGCGAGCACGCCGACGCCGTCCTCGAAGCGATGCGGGCGCATCCGCTGGGCGCGGAGTCCGCGATCATCGGCGAGGCCGTCGAGGCGCATCCCGGCATGGTCGTGGCCGCCACCGGACTGGGCGGGACACGGGTCGTCGATCTGCCGATCGGCGAGCAGCTGCCCCGGATCTGCTGATACCGGCCGTCAGCCCCGGCGGCGCCCGGCCGGCGGATCCTGCGGGTCCACGCCGGTCGTGGCGGAGGCGTCCCTGGCGCCGCTGGGGCGCTGGGCGCGGCCCTTGCGTCCGGTGTCGCGGCGGCCCTTCTCGTCCGCGTCGCCGTACTCCTCGCCGCGTGCGCCGTGACTCTTGACCGTGTCGCCCGGAACGGACTTCGTCTCCTCGGCGGACCTGGTCCGGCCCGGGCCTCTGTCGTCGGCGTGCTCCGCCGCATGGAAGGAGCGCCGGGCGCTCGGGTTGTCCTGCTGACGGGTCTCGTCCACATCGGGTGACCAGCCGTGCTGTCCGGCGCCCTCGTGACGGCTCGGGCCCTTGCCGTGCGGTGGCTCGGACGAACGTGGATTCTTCGACATGGTCCGACCTGCCTGTTCATGGTCCGTGGGGAGCGGGGGAGGGGCGGGAGCGGTTGCGCATCACCGAGCTGTCTAAATCATCCCTTTCCTTGCCCGTAAGTGCACATCGCGCGCCTCTCGGCCGCTCACGCGGGCCGGTGACGGGTCACCCGGCGCGCGGACGGCAGCGGTGCTCGGTCATCGCCCTGTAGCCCCCCGCGCGGCCCGCCGGAGGCCGCCCCTCGCTGCTCGGCCCGGTGTTTTCCGGCCTCATGCATACTGTGACGCGTTCTCCGACGACGCATCACGGGGAGGCCGCGAGGGATGCAGTTCACCACCCGCCCCACGCTTCAGGGAACCTTCGGCATGGTGTCCGCCACCCACTGGCTGGCCTCCCAGTCGGCGATGGCCGTCCTGGAGGACGACGGCAACGCCTTCGACGCGGCCGTCGCCGGAGCCTTCGTCCTGCACGTCGTCGAACCGCACCTCAACGGGCCCGCCGGTGAGGCGCCCGTCCTCATCGCCCCGGCCGGCGGCGAGGTGCGGGTGCTGTGCGGGCAGGGCGTGGCGCCGGCGGGCGCGACGGTCGCGCACTACCGCGGACTGGGCCTCGACCTCGTGCCCGGGACGGGACCGCTCGCCGCCGCGGTGCCCGGCGCGTTCGACGCCTGGATGCTCCTGCTGCGCGACCACGGCACCAAGTCCCTCGACGACGTCCTGAAGTACGCCATCGGCTACGCCGAGCACGGACACGCACCCGTGGACAACGTCTGCGCGACCGTCGAAGCCGTACGGGAGCTCTTCGAGACCGAGTGGACCTCGTCGGCGGAGGTGTACCTGCCGGACGGGAGGCCGCCGCGGCCCGGAGAGCTGCTGCGCAACCCCGTCCTCGCCGCCACCTGGAAGCGGCTGCTCGCCGAGACCGCCGGGGCGGGCGGCCGGGAGGCGCGGATCGACGCCGCCCGGGAGGTGTGGCGGACCGGATTCGTCGCCGAGGCGCTCGTCCGGCAGTCCGCCCGGCCCACCCTGGACACCAGCGGCGCGCGCCACACCGGCGCCCTCACGGCCGCCGACCTCGCCGCCTGGTCCGCGACGTACGAGACGCCGGCGGCCTTCGACTGGAACGGCTGGACCGTCTGCAAAGCAGGACCCTGGAGCCAGGGGCCGGCCCTCCTCCAGCAACTCGCCCTGCTCCCGCCCGAGTTGCCCGCCCAGGGCTCCGCCGACTACGTCCATCTGCTGATCGAGGGCTGCAAGCTCGCCATGGCCGACCGCGAGGCCTGGTACGGCGACGCGGCCGACGTCCCGCTGGCCGAGCTGCTCGACGCCGGGTACAACGCGCGGCGACGGCGGCTGATCGGCGACAAGGCGTCGTACGAACTGCGGCCCGGCAGCCCCGGCGGGCGCACCCCGCGACTGAGCGGGCACGCGGGCGTGGTGGCCGCCGACGACCCCGGCTTCAGCCCCATGGGCGTCGGCGAGCCGACGGTCGCCCAGGTCCGGGCGTCCCCCGTGCCGGGCGAGCCGCAGGTCACCGGGTGGGGAGACACCCGAGGGGACACCTGCCACCTGGACGTCGTCGACCGCTGGGGCAACATGGTCGCCGCCACGCCCAGCGGCGGCTGGCTGCAGTCCAACCCGGTCGTGCCCGAACTGGGCTTCCCGCTCGGCACCCGGCTGCAGATGACCTGGCTGGAGGAGGGGCTGCCGAACTCGCTGACCCCCGGCCGCCGCCCGCGCACCACCCTCACCCCCTCGATCGCCCTGCGCGACGGAGTGCCGGTGCTCGCCTTCGGCACCCCCGGCGGCGACCAGCAGGACCAGTGGCAGCTGCACTTCCTGCTCGCCGTCACGCTGCGCGCGCGGGTCCGCGGCGGCCTCGACCTCCAGGGCGCGATCGACGCCCCGAACTGGCACAACGACGGCTTCCCCGGCTCCTTCCACCCGCGCGGGATGCGGCCGGGCAGCGTCACGGTGGAATCCCGCATGCCGGCGGAGGTGGTGGAGGAGCTGCGCCGGCGCGGCCATGACGTCACCGTCGGCCACCCCTGGTCCGAGGGCCGGCTGTGCGCGGTCGCCCGCGACCCGGCGACCGGCATCCTGTCGGCGGCCGCCAACCCGCGCGGGATGCAGGGATACGCGGTCGGCCGCTGACCCGCGCGCGGGCCGGCCGCGCCCCTGTTCTTCATCCCGATTCCACCCGGGATGCACCGGACGGGCGGGGATTGTCAGTGGGGCGTGCTCTCATGGAGGCATGATCGAAGACACGGAAACCATCGACGAGTTTCTCGCCCGCCACTCGGCCGACGTGGAGGAGGCGGTCCGCAAGGCCGCCGCGGCCGAGATCATGCCCCGCTTCCGTCAGCTCGCGGCGCACGAGATCGACCAGAAGGCCGGCCCGCACGACCTGGTGACGGACGCCGACCGCAACGCCGAGCTGTTCCTCACCCGCACCCTGGGCGCCCTCCTGCCCGGCTCGGTCGTCGTCGGCGAGGAAGCCGTGCACGCCGACCCGGCCACGTACGAGGCGATACAGGGCGACACGCCGGTGTGGATCGTCGACCCCGTCGACGGAACGCGTCAGTTCGTGCACGGCGACGACGGCTTCTGCACCCTGGTCGCGCTCGTCCGGCACGGCGTCCTGCTCGCCTCCTGGACCTACGCCCCGGCCCGCGACCAGCTGGCCACGGCAGTACGCGGCGGCGGCGCCTTCCTGGACGGCGAGCGGCTGGTCGCCGGTCCGCCCGCACCCGGCCGCGCCCTGACGGTGGCCACCTCGCACCCCTTGTACACGACCGACGAGCAGAAGCGCGCCCTGCTGCCGCTGTGGACGGACGGCGTCGCCCCGCGCCCCTGCGGGTCGGCCGGGCTGGAGTACCTCGCCGTCGCCAGGGGCGAGGTGGACGCCACGGCGTTCTCCTGGGAGGCGGCCTGGGACCACGCGGCCGGACTGCTGCTGGTCGAGGAGGCGGGCGGCGCCCATCTCACCCTCACCGGCGAGCCGTTCCGCATCACCGGCGGCAACTCCCTGCCGTTCACGGCGGCCCGGGACGCGGCGACGGCCCGACGCGTCACGGGACTGCTCTCGGGCGCCGAGTCCCTCCGAGAGGCCTCCTGAGCGGCCTCACCGGCCGCGCGCGACCACCGGCTGCGTGCGCGACCCGCTCTGAGCGGGACGCTCGCGGGCCGGGCGCTTCCCGGGCGGGCGCTCCCGGAAGGCGGGCGACACCCGCGCCGACGCGCTGTGGCCGTTCGGCGCCCCGGCCGGTTCGTCCCCCCGCGCCGCAGGTGTCGTCGTACCTCCGGCATATCCTGACCGCGGGGGCCACCGGTCCACGGGGCCACCGGGTGACGAAGGGGTCGAAGTGCCGTCGATGCTCGATGCGGTCGTGGTGGGAGCGGGGCCCAACGGGCTGACCGCAGCGGTGGAGCTGGCCAGGCGGGGCTTCTCCGTGGCGCTGTTCGAAGCGCGGGGCACCGTGGGCGGAGGAGCCCGCACCGAGGAGCTCACCCTGCCCGGCTTCCTGCACGATCCGTGCGCCGCCGCCCACCCCCTGGGCGTCAACTCGCCCGCCTTCCGCGCCATGCCCCTGGAACGCCACGGCCTGGAGTGGCTGCACGCCGAGCTCCCCATGGCGCATCCCTTCCTCGACGGAAGCGCCGCGGTGCTGTCCCGGTCGGTCGCCGAGACGGCCGCCTCCTTCGGCCCACGTGACGCGGGCGCGTACCGCCGCCTGGTCGAACCCTTCCTGACCAAGTGGGACACCCTGGCCCGCGACTTCATGTCGCTGCCGCTGACCGCGCTCCCGCGCGACCCGGTCACCCTGGCCCGCTTCGGCCTGGTCGGCCTGCCTCCGTCCAGCTGGCTCGTCCGGCGCTTTCGCGACGAGCCCGCCAAGACCCTCTTCGCCGGGCTCGTCGCCCATGTCATGGCCCCGTTGACCGGCCTCGCCACCGGCGCGGTAGGCCTCGTCTTCGCCCTCGCCGCGCACGCCCGCGGCTGGCCGGTGGCCCGCGGCGGATCCCAGGCCCTCTCGGACGCGCTCGCCGCCTACCTCGAGGAACTCGGCGGCAGCATCCACACCGACTACGAGGTCAAGCGCCTGGACGACCTGCCGCCGGCCCGCGCCTACGTCTTCGACACCTCGCCCACCGCCCTCGCCCGCATCGCCGGCTTCGGCAACCACTACGAGGGATACAGGTACGGGCCCGGCGTCTTCAAGATCGACTATGCGCTCGACGGGCCGGTCCCGTGGACGGCGAAGGAGGCCCGGGTCGCCGGCACCGTGCAGATCGGCGCGGACAGCGCGGAGATCGGCGCCGCCCTGCGGGCCGCCTCGCGCGAGGGCCGGGCCCCCGACCGGCCCTTCATGATCACGGTGCAGCCCAGCGTGGTCGACCCCACCCGCGCCCCGGCAGGCAAGCACGTCTTCTGGGCGTACGGGCATGTGCCCAACGGCTGGACCGGCGACCTCACCGACGTCATGGAACGCCAACTGGAGCGCTTCGCCCCGGGGTTCCGCGACCGCGTCCTCGCCCGGGCGACGGCCGGCCCGGCCGAGCTCTTCGCCCGCAACGCCAACTACGTCGGCGGTGACATCGCCTCCGGGGCGGTCTCCGGCCTCCAGGCCGTGCTGCGCCCCAAGCTGACCGCGTACCCGTACGCCACCCCGCACCCGGCCGTCTTCATCTGCTCCTCGGCCACTCCGCCCGGGCCGGGCGTGCACGGCATGTCGGGCCACAACGCGGCGAAGGCCGTCTGGCGCAGGCTGCGGCAGCAGCGGTGAACGGACGGCGGTTCCCGCTGGTATACACACGGTCATGACCACGATCACCCTCGTCCAGGGCGACATCACCCGCCAGAGCGTGGACGCCATCGTCAACGCGGCCAACTCCTCGCTGCTCGGCGGTGGTGGCGTCGACGGGGCGATCCACCGCCGGGGCGGCCCGGAGATCCTCGCCGACTGTCGCCGTCTGCGCGCCTCCTCCTACGGCAAGGGGCTCGCCACCGGCCGGGCGGTCGCCACGACCGCGGGCGAGCTGGACGCGCGCTGGGTGATCCACACCGTGGGCCCCGTGTACAGCGCCGCCGAGGACCGCTCGGAGCTGCTGGCCTCGTGCTACCGGGAGTCGCTGCGGGTGGCGGACGAGAACGGCGCCCGTACGGTCGCCTTCCCGGCGGTCTCGGCGGGCGTCTACGGCTGGCCGATGGACGACGCGGCCCGGATCGCCGTGGAGACGGTCCGGGCCGCGCAGACCGACGTCGAGGAGATCAGGTTCGTCCTCTTCGACGAGCGGGCCTACGAGGCGTTCGCCCGGCAGGTCGGCTGACGGTCCGGGATCACCCGTCGATGCGGTGGGTGGTCCAGAACGACGTCAGATCCGTGGTCGTGGCGGCCTGGGCGGCGGCCTTGAACTCGGCCGTGGTCGAGACGCCGTACCAGTGCGAAGTGGCGTAGTCCTTCAGCAGCTTGGCCATCGCCGCGTCGCCGATGAGCCGCCGCAGATCGTGCAGGGCGCACTTCCCGTACCCGTAGACCACGGTCGAGTACCGGGAGGAGTGGGCGTCCCAGTAGGCCATCGAGTCGGTGATCTTCTCCGCCGACGAGGCCCACGAGACGCTGCTCCAGCAACCGCTGCCCGTCTTGCCCTGCGCCAGGTCGGTGGAGTAGTCCGTGAAAGCCTCGTCCAGCCAGGGGCTGTTGTACTCGTCGTCGCCGACGATGCCGTACCACCACTGGTGACCGATCTCGTGGGTCAGTGCCGTGGTGCTGACCAGGTCGAGGACGAAGCCGGGGTACTCCATCCCGCCGAACCAGTAGTTGTTGTCGATGACCGCGTCCAGCTCACCGTACGGATACGCGCCGAAGCGGGCCGCGTGGGCGTCCACGGCGGTCCTGGCGGTGGTGAGCATCGACTGGGCGTCGGCCGAGCTGATGCCGGAGACGGAGTAGACGTTGACCGCCGTCCCGGCGGCCGAGGTCCCCGAGATCTTGCTGAACGGGCCCGCCGCCCAGGCGAAGTCACGCACCTTGGAGGCGGTCGCCGTGGTGACGGTGCGTCCGCTGGAGCCGGCGGCGTCGACCGAGGTCCCGGTGGCCGGTACCAGCAGGCTCGTCGGGTGGTCGAGGACGACCTTGAAGTCGGCGGCCAGCGAGTAGAAGGACTCGCCGTTGTTCGTGTACGGGTCCAGGTGCCAGCCCGCCCCGTCCTTGACCGCCAGCACGGGCAGCGCGTTGCCGATGAAGGCGAACGCCCCGTCATGGCCGAACCGGTCGGCGCCGCTGGGCACGGTGATGCCGAGGTCGAAGCCGATCGTGGCGCTCTGCCCCTGGGCGAGGGGCGCGGCGAGGGTGATCTGCAGTGCCGTGCAGGCGACCGAGAGGGCGCCGGCGGTGCCGCCGGTGACGTTGCCGACCGTGATCGGCATCGCGGAGCAGGTGCCGTGGTAGTTGTCCCACAGCCGCAGGTACACCTCGCTGAGCGGGGTGGAGGAGGCGTTGGTGAAGGTCGCGCTCTCGTGGCCGGTCCAGACCGTGCCGGCGGTGTTGCCGGTCAGGTTGACGGTGTACGACGGGGCGGCCGGGGTGCGGGTGGAGTCGGCCGGCGGCACGGTGTCGCCGGAGGTGTCGAGCGCGATGTCGTCGAGGACGAAGCTCGACTGGAGGCTGGAGTCCTCGGTGCCGGTGAAGGCGAGGCTGACGGTCTGTCCCGCGAAGGCCGACACGTCGAACGACTTGCGCACGTAGCCGGCGTTCTTGTCGAGGTTCGAGTACGTGGCCAGCGTCGTCGTGCCGATCTTGGCGGTCAGCTTGTCGTACGCGGTGGACGAGGTCGTCTCGGCGGTGTCGACGTGCAGCCAGAAGGTGAGAGTGGCGGCCGCGCATCCGGACGGGATCGTGACGCTCTGGGAGAGCGAGTCGGTGTGGGTGCTGCCGACGCCGTCCAGCCAGGCGAAGGCGGCGCCGCCGTGAGCGGTCTGGCCGGTGCGGCTGGTGATCACGCTGGTCGAGGACTGCGTCCAGGGCGAGGCGCCGCTCTCGAAGCCGCCGTTGACGACGACCTGGGCGGGCGTGCAGGCGGCGGCCGCCGCCGGGCCGGCGTCCGGGGGCGTGACGGATGACGCGGACGCGACCTTCCCGGACGGAGGGGCAGCCGGAGCGGCGGCCGGTGCGGCTGCCACGGGCGTGGCGGGGAGCGAGACGGCGGCCAGCGCGGCGAGGGTGAGTGCGCTCGCGGCGAGGGCCTTGCGGGGCGTGGGTCTCACACATGGCTCCTTTGCGGCGGCCGGGTTTCCGGCCTGCTCGGTTGCTGTCCCTCACGGTGTGGGTGTGCCGGAGGGCGGTGCGCGCGACGGCTGCCGGAAGCGTGACAGATTTGACGCGATCATGCCATCCGCTCTCGGCAAAGGGTCTTCCCGCACTCCTTCGTCCCCGTCCGCCTCCGCCTACCCTGAGGGGCTGCCCCGGCGCTCACATCCGGTCGCCGCTCGCTGTGCGCCGGGCTTAACCCCCGGCCGCCGGTCCGGGAGACACCTGTGTAATGCACGGTTCGTACGGTCGCAGAGGCTTGCAGAGGCTGTCGTCAGGCTGATCGGCAGACAGAAATCAGACAGAGATCAGACAGAAAGGGGCGCCTGTGGCCGCGCCGGACCTGCGGACCGACTGCGCGACCGAGACGAAGGTGCGCACGGTCTGCTCGTACTGCGGTGTCGGCTGCGGCATGGTCCTCGACATCGGCTTCGGGCCCGACGGCCGTCGTACGGTGCTGAAGGCGTCCGGCGACAAGCGGCATCCGGCCAACTTCGGCCGGCTGTGCACCAAGGGCGCGACCACCGCGGACATGCTCGCCGCACCCGGCCGCCTGAGCACCGCCCTGGTCCGCCCGGACCGTGGCGAGGAGGCGGAGCCCGCCCCCGTGGAGACGGCCGTCGCCGAGACGGCGCGACGGCTGCGGAAGATCGTCGACGAGCACGGCCCCGACGCGGTCGCCCTCTACGTCTCCGGCCAGATGAGCCTGGAAGCGCAGTACCTGGCGAACAAGCTCGCAAAGGGTTACCTGCGCACCAACCAGATCGAGTCGAACTCCCGGCTGTGCATGGCAAGCGCGGGAACCGGTTACAAGCTGTCTCTCGGCGCCGACGGCCCGCCCGGCTCCTACGAGGACCTCGACCGGGCGGACGTCTTCCTCGTCATCGGTTCCAACATGGCCGACTGCCACCCCGTCCTCTTCCTGCGGATGATGGACCGGGTGAAAGCGGGTGCGAAACTGATCGTCGTCGACCCCCGCCGCACCGCCACCGCCGCCAAGGCCGACCTCTTCCTGCAGGTCAGGCCGGGCGCCGACCTCGCGCTGCTCAACGGCCTGCTGCACCTGCTGCACGAGAACGGCCACACCGACCCCGACTTCGTCGCCGCGCACACCGAGGGCTGGGAGGCGATGCCGGAGTTCCTCGCGGACTACCCGCCCGCCGTCGTCGCGGAGCTCACCGGCATCCCGGAGGCCGATCTGCGCGAGGCCGCCCGGCTGATCGGCGAGGCGGGGGAGTGGACCAGCTGCTGGACCATGGGCCTCAACCAGTCCACGCACGGCACCTGGAACACCAACGCGCTCGTCAACCTCCACCTCGCCACGGGCGCGATCTGCCGCCCGGGCAGCGGGCCCTTCTCCCTCACCGGTCAGCCCAACGCCATGGGCGGCCGGGAAATGGGTTACATGGGTCCGGGGCTGCCCGGCCAGCGCTCCGTCCTCGTGGACGCCGACCGTGCCTTCATCGAGCGCCTGTGGGGGATCGAGCCGGGCACGATCAGGGCGGACGGCGTCGGCAAGGGCACCGTCGAGATGTTCCGCAAGCTGGCCGACAAGGACATCAAGGCCTGCTGGATCATCTGCACCAACCCGGTCGCGTCCGTCGCCAACCGCAGGACGGTCATCGAGGGGCTGGAAGCCGCCGAGTTCGTCGTCACGCAGGACGTCTTCGCCGACACCGAGACCAACGCCTACGCCGACGTCGTCCTGCCCGGCGCCCTGTGGACCGAGACCGAGGGCGTCCTCGTCAACAGCGAGCGCAACCTCACCCTCGCCCGGCCCGCCGCCGACGCGCCGGGAGAGGCCATGGCGGACTGGCGGCTCATCGCGGCCGTCGCCTGCGCCATGGGTTACGAAAGCGGCTTCTCCTACGACAACGCCGAGCAGATCTTCGAGGAGATCAAGCAGGCCCACAACCCGGGAACCGGTTACGACCTGCGCGGAGTCACGTACGACCGGCTGCGCGCCGCCCCCGTGCAGTGGCCGGCCGCCACCGCCGACGGCCCCGACCGCAACCCGATCCGGTACGTGAACGCCGACGGCTCGCTCACCTTCCCCACGCCCTCGGGCCGGGCCGTGTTCCACCCGCGTCCGCACGTCCCGCCGGCCGAGATGCCCGACGACGACTACCCGTTCGTCCTGAACACCGGCCGTCTGCAGCACCAGTGGCACACCCTGACCAAGACCGCCCGGGTGGCCAAGCTGAACAAGCTCGATCCCGGCCCGTTCGTCGAGGTGCACCCCGAGGACGCGGCCGCCCTCGGCCTCGCCGACGGCGACTCCGTCGAGGTCGCCTCGCGGCGCGGGCGGGCCGTGCTGCCCGCCGTCGTCACCGACCGCGTGCTGCCCGGGTCCTGCTTCGCCCCGTTCCACTGGAACGACCTGTTCGGCGAGTACCTCAGCGTGAACGCGGTCACCAGCGACGCCGTCGACCCGCTGTCCTTCCAGCCCGAACTCAAGGTGTGCGCGGTGTCCCTGACGAAGGTGTCGACACCGGTTTCCGTGCAGTTTCCGTCGGCCGAGGCGCCGGTCGCCACGACGCCGGCCGCCCCCGTCGGCGCACCGACCCGCGCCCCGGCCACGGTTCCGGCCCCTGCCACGGCCGCCACGGCTCTCGGCTCTGCCGCAGTCACGGATGCCGTTCCCGGCGGGCTCCCGGACCGGCTCGCCGGCGGGGCGCTCGTTCCCACGGCGGTCCAGCCCTCGGCGGCCGCCGTCTTCGGTCTGGAACCCGCCCCGCCGCCCGTCCTGACCGAGCTGGAACGGCGTTACCTGGTGGGCTTCCTCGCGGGCGTCCCGGCCGGCGCGCCGGGGGTCCCGGTCCTGCCGCCGGACGCGCCGTTCAGCCCCGAACACGCCGCGTGGGTCAACGGCACGTTGGCCGGCATGTACTCCCGCGCCGGCGCGGCCCCGTCGTCCGCGCCGGC
The DNA here is from genome assembly GCF_003112535.1 of Streptomyces rishiriensis. Classification (GTDB taxonomy): domain Bacteria; phylum Actinomycetota; class Actinomycetes; order Streptomycetales; family Streptomycetaceae; genus Streptomyces; species Streptomyces rishiriensis. Next base: position 66,226 of record NZ_BEWA01000021.1, read on the forward strand.
GCGGCAGGTCGTGATTCTGTGGGCCTCGCAGACCGGCACCGCGGAGGACTTCGCCGCCGCCACCGCCGCACGGATCACCGAGGGCGGACACGCGGCCTCCCTGGTCGCCATGGACGAGGCGGATCCCGCAGCCCTGCCCTCCGACGCCGATCTGCTGCTGATCACCAGCACCTTCGGCGACGGCGACGCACCCGACAACGGCGCCGGCTTCTGGGACGGCCTCGCCGCGCTGGGCACCGGCCGGCTGGAAGGCCGCCGCTACGCCGTCCTCGCCTTCGGGGACTCCTCGTACGACGACTTCTGCGGGCACGGCCGGCGGCTGGACCGCCGTATGGACGAACTCGGCGCGCTCCGGCTGGCCCCGCGCACCGACTGCGAGCCGGACTACGAGGCGGAGGCGGAAGCCTGGCTGGACCAGGTGCTCACCGCCCTGAAGGAGGCCACGGAGCCGCGGCCCGACGTCTCCGTCGAGCCCTCCGCCGCGCAGTCGGACTCCGTTGCGAAAGCGGTTCCCCACGCTGTTACCGCGACCCCGGCATCCACCATCACGTCACCCCCCAACACGTCACCGTCCAACAACACGCCCCTCGCAGCCCCGCCCGTCGCCGTCCCGCCCCGCTCCAGGCGCCCCGTGCCCGTCACCGCCCGGCTCACCGGCAATCGCCTGCTGAGCCGTCCGGGCTCCGGCAAGGAGGTCCGGCGCTTCACCTTCGACACCCGCGACAGCGAGACCCCGCTCGTCTACGAGGCCGGAGACGCGCTCGGCGTGCGACCCCTCAACTCGCCCGACCTGGTGGCGGAGTGGCTGGCCGTCACCGGGCTGGACGCCCACACCCGCGTGCGGCTCGACGGCGTCGGCGAGGCGCCGCTCGGCGAGGCGCTGCTGCGCCATCTCGACATCACGCGGATCACCCCCGCCCTGCTCCGCTTCACCGCCGACCGCACCCGCGACCCGCGCGAACTGCGCAAGCTGCTGCGCCCCGACAACAAGGACGAGCTGGCGAAGTGGTCGTGGGGCCGTCAAGCCGTCGACGTGGCGGCCGAGTTCGGCGTCCGCGCCGACGCCCAGGACTGGGCCGAGCAGCTCGGGCGGCTGCAGCCGCGGCTGTACTCCATATCGTCCAGTCCGCTCACCGACCCCCGTCTCGTCTCGCTCACCGTCTCCGTCGTGCGGTACGAGAACCTGGCCGGCCGGTCCCGGCAGGGCGTCTGCTCGCCCTTCCTCGCCGACGCCGGGCCCGGCGCCGAGATCCCCGTCCATGTGCAGCGCTCCGCGCACTTCCGGCCGCCCGCCGATCCGGCGACCCCGATGGTGATGGTCGGGCCGGGCACCGGCGTCGCACCCTTCGTCGGATTCCTCGAGGAACGCCGGGCCCGCGGGCACCGGGGGCCCAACTGGCTGTTCTTCGGCGAGCAGCGCCGGGCGACGGACTTCTACTACGAGGAGGAGCTGACCGCCCTGCTCGCCGACGGCGCCCTCGCCCGTCTCGACACCGCTTTCTCCCGCGATCAGCGGGCCAAGGTCTATGTCCAGGACCGGATCCGCGAGCACGGCTCCCATCTGTGGTCGTGGCTCCAGGACGGGGCCCACTTCTACGTCTGCGGCGACGCCTCCCGCATGGCGAAGGACGTGGACCGGGCCCTGCGGGACGTCGCGGTCGTCCACGGCGGCCTGGGCGAGGCGGAGGCGGCGGCCTATGTGAAGCAACTCGCCTCCGACAAGCGGTACGTGCGTGACGTGTATTGACGGGAGTCACCAAAAAGGAACCGGGGCGACCGAGTGCACCAAGTGGCGTTACGCCGAAGAGAGTTGATATTCGGCCATCGCGGCGCGTCTATGTTCGTTTATCCAACAGGAGTGGACAAGATCTGACGCACCCTCCGTCCGTGCAGAGCCGCACGGTTCGCCTTGAGGAAGGTCGTGGTCATGACCCACCCGCACGAGTCGTCCATGGACCGACCGGACCGCCCCCGGTGGGCGGAGCCGCACCGCACCCCACGGCCGGCGGTCAGCCGCCGCCGTCTGCTCGAAGGATCGGCCGCCGTTCTCGGCGCGCTCGCCTTGTCCGCGCCCTCCGCCGCCCACCGCGCCGTCGCGGCCGACGCCGCCCCCGAGTGGAACGGCCGGGTCGACGTGTTCCGCCTCGGCGCCGAGGCCCCGCACACCACCCTCATGCCGTACGCGGACCTCGACCAGGCCCTGGCCGCCGACCGCACCCGCTCCCCGTACCGGCTGAGCCTGGACGGGCCCTGGAGGTTCGCCCACGCCGAGCGCCCCGGTGACCGCGACGTCGACTTCCACCGCACCGACCTCGACGACAGCGGTTGGGGCACCATCCCCGTCCCCTCCGCCTGGCAGCTGCACGGTTACGACCGCCCGGTCTACGTCAACATCACCTACCCGTGGTGGGGCCCCAACGGCCTCGGCGAGGAGGCGCAGCCACCGGCCGCACCCACCCGCTACAACCCCGTGGGCCAGTACCGCCGCACCTTCACCGTTCCACGCGGTTGGACGGGACGCCGGACGTTCCTTCACTTCGAAGGGGTCAAATCGGCCCATTACGTGTGGATCAACGGCGAGCTGGTCGGTTACCACGAGGATTCCTACGATCCCGCCGAGTACGACATCACCGAACACCTCAAGCCGGGCGTCAACCAGGTCGCCGTGGAGGTCTACCGCTACTCCGACGGCGACTGGCTGGAGGACCAGGACATGATCCGGCTGAGCGGCATCTTCCGCTCGGTCTACCTGTACTCCACGCCGGCCGTGCACCTGCGCGACTTCCGGCTGGAGACCCCGCTCAGCCAGGACTACCGGGCCGCCGACCTTGCGGTCACGGCGAGCGTGCGGGACTACGGAGGGCAGGGGGCGGGCCGGTACTCCGTCGAGACGCAGCTCTACGACGACCGCGGGCACCCGGTCTGGTCCCGGCCGCTGCAGCAGGCCGTCGCACTCGGCGCGGGCGAGGAGACGACCGTCCGGGCCGCCAGGGCCGTGCCCGCGCCGCGCCTGTGGTCGGCCGAACACCCCGAGCTCTACACCGCCGTCCTGCGCCTGCGGGACCAGGCCGGCAAAGTGATCGAAACCCTTTCCCACCGGGTCGGCCTGCGCGAGTTCGCGCTCAGGGACGGCCTGATGCGCATCAACGGCAAGCCGGTGTCGCTGCGGGGGACCAACCGCCACGAGATGCATCCCGAGCACGGCTCGGCCCTCACCCGGGCGGACCTGGTCGAGGACATCGGCGTCATCAAGCGGCTGAACATCAACACCGTCCGCACCTCGCACTACCCCAACAACCCCCACTGGCTCGAACTCGCCGACGAGTACGGCCTGTACCTCGTGGACGAGACCAACCTGGAGACCCACGGCATCCGGGGCGAGTACCCCGGCGACCACGCCGAGTGGACGAGCGCGTGCGTGGCGCGCGCCCAGAGCATGGTCCACCGCGACAAGAACCACGCGTCGGTCGTCATCTGGTCCCTCGGCAACGAGGCCGGCGGCGGCAGCACCTTCACCGCCATGCACGACTGGATCCGCTCCTACGACACCACGCGTGTCATCCAGTACGAGGGCGACGACCGCCCGGGGATCAGCGACATCCGCTCCGAGATGTACGACAGCCCCGCCCGCGTCGAGGCACGGGCCAAGGACACGAGCGACACCCGGCCGTACGTCATGATCGAGTACTCCCACGCCATGGGGAACTCCAGCGGGAACTTCAAGAAGTACTGGGATCTGGTGCGCCGCTACGACGTGCTCCAGGGCGGCTGGATCTGGGACTTCGTCGACCAGGCCCTCGCCTGGCCCACTCCGACCCGCAAGCTGTTCACCGAGGCCGGACCGGCCGCGCTGCGCGGTGAGATCGTCGCGCCCAGCGGCGTCTTCACCCGTGACAAGGGCGTCCGGGGCGGCACGGTCTTCGCCCGGGACGCGCGCCTCGACCTCACCGGCTCGCTGACCCTGGAGGCCTGGGTCACCCCGGGCGTAACCGGTTACCACCAGCCCATCCTCGCCAAGGGCGACACCCAGTACGCCCTCAAGCAGAGCGACCGGACGCTGGAGTTCTTCATCTACGGCAGCGGCCAGTGGGTCACCGCCGGCTGGGCCCTGCCCGACGGCTGGACCGGCGCGGAACACCATGTGGCGGGCGTCTTCGACGCGACGGCGGGCACCCTGACCCTCCACGTCGACGGCGCGGTCCGGGCCACCCGGACCACCACGGTGCGCCCCGCCGTGAACACCGCGCCCCTGTCGCTGGCCACCGACGTCGACAACCCGACCCGCGAGTTCAGCGGCTCCGTCCGGCGGGCGCGCGTGTACGCCCGGGCGCTGAGCGCCGCCGAACTGGCCGACGCCGGCCGCGCTCCCGGCGACGACGGCGTGCGGTTCTGGTTCGACGCGGCCACCGTCGCCTTCACCGAGAAGCGGCCCCGCGAGCGGACGTTCCACGCCTACGGCGGCGACTGGGGCGACAACCCCAACGACGGGCCCTTCTGCGGCAACGGCATCGTCACCGCCGACCGCGGGCTGACCGGCAAGTCCGCCGAGGTGAAGCGCGTCTACCAGGCGATCGGCGCCGCGCCCGCCGCGGGCCGCGCGCTCGCCCCCGGCGCGGCCGTCACTCTCACCAACGAGTACCTCTTCACCAACGTCCGCGACTTCGACGGACGGTGGGAGCTCGTCGCCGACGGCAGGGCGGTGCAGCGCGGACGGCTGAGCCGCGCGCAGCTGGACGTCGCGCCGCTGTCGAGCAAGGACGTCACCGTGCCGTTCCGGCTGCCGCGCGACCCCGCGCCGGGCGCGGAGTACTTCCTGCAGCTGTCGTTCACCACCCGGGAGAGCACGAAGTGGGCGAGGGCCGGACACGAGGTGGCCCGGGAGCAGCTCGCCGTCGACGCCGGCGCTCCCGCCGTCGTCCCCGTGCCTCTGGGCGCCGTCCCGGCCCTCGGGCACCGGGACGGCGAGACGTCGGTCACCGTCACAGGCAGGGACTTCTCGGTCACCGTCGACAAGCGGACCGGCGTCATCACGTCGTACCGGGCCGGCGGCGTCCGCCTCCTGACCTCCGGGCCCGCGCCGAACTTCTGGCGCGCCCCCACCGACAACGACCGGGGCAACGGCCAGCACACCCGCAACCAGACCTGGCGCGACGCCGGCGCGCACCGCCAGGTGACCGACGTGAGCGTGCGGGCGCTGCGCGACCGGGCCGTCGAGATCAAGGTGGCCGGCACCCTGCCCACGACGACGCCGTCGTCGTACACCACCACCTACACCGTCTTCGGCAACGGTGAGATCAAGGTCGACAACACGCTGCACCCGGGCGCCCCGAACCTCCCCTACATCCCGGAGGTGGGCACGCTGCTGTTCCTGCCCTCCCGCCTGGAGCAGCTGCACTACTACGGGCGCGGTCCCGAGGAGAACCACTGGGACCGCAACGACGCAACCGACGTGGGCCTCTACTCCGGCACCGTCACCGGACAGCGGACCTCCTATCTGCGTCCGCAGGAGAGCGGCAACAAGACCGACGTCCGCTGGGCCGCGCTGACCGACGGCGACGGCGTCGGCCTGCTCGTCAGCGGCGAGCCGCTCCTGGAGGTCAACGCCTCGCACTTCACCCCCGAGGACCTGTCGGTCGGGGCCCGCCACGACTACCAGCTCACCCCGCGCCAGGAGGTCGTACTGCGCCTGAACCACCGCCAGATGGGCGTGGGCGGCGACAACAGCTGGGGTGCGCACACTCACGACGAGTACAAGCTGTTCGCGGACCGCGACTACGCGTACACGTACCGGCTGCGGCCGTTGACCGACCTCGCCGAGGCGACGAAGGACTCCCGGCGGCCCACGGCAACGTCGTAGCAATCGCGTTCAGCAGGGAATCGGGGCACGGTCGGCGCCGGCGAGCGCCGCCCGTGCCCGCCCCGCCCTGCCTCCCCCCTGCCCCCCGTCGCCCGGCGCCGTCCCCGTCCTCGGACCGCGCCGGGATCTCGTAGGGTCGGCATGTACACCAGGTCTCCACGGAAAAGGAAAACTCCATGCCCGAGCAGGACGAACGCTTCGACGTCGTGGTGCTCGGCGCGGGACCCGGCGGTTATGTCGCCGCGGTCCGCGCCGCCCAGCTGGGCAAGCGCGTCGCCGTCGTCGAGGAGAAGTACTGGGGCGGCGTCTGCCTCAACGTGGGCTGCATCCCCACGAAGGCACTGCTGCGCAACGCCGAACTCGCCCATATCTTCACCCGCGAGGCGAAGACCTTCGGCATCAGGGCGGAAGGACAGGTCACCTTCGACTACGGCGATGCCTACAGCCGCAGCCGCAAGGTCGCCGACGGCCGGGTCAAGGGCGTCCACTACCTGATGAAGAAGAACAAGATCACCGAATTCGACGGCCGCGGCGCGTTCGTCGACGACCGCACCCTGCGGGTGACCGGCCCCGGCGGGGAGACCCGCACCATCGGCTTCGACCATTGCGTCATCGCCACCGGAGCCACCCCGAAGCTGCTCCCCGGCACCCGGCGCAGCGACCGCGTGGTGACGTACGAGGAGCAGATCCTCTCCGACGACCTCCCGCGGTCGATCGTCATCGCGGGCGCCGGCGCCATCGGCATCGAGTTCGCCTACGTCCTGCACAACTACGGCGTGAAGGTCACGATCGTCGAGTTCCTGGACCGGGTCGCGCCCCTGGAGGACGCCGAGATCTCCGCCGAACTCGCCAAGCAGTACCGGAAACTGGGCATCGACGTGCTCACCTCCACCCGCGTCGAGTCCATCGACGAGTCCGGTCCGCAGGTGCGCGTCACCGTCACCGGCAAGGACGGCGCCCAGCAGGTCCTGGAGGCCGACAAGGTCCTGCAGGCGATCGGCTTCGCCCCGAACGTGACCGGTTACGGGCTGGAGAACACCGGCGTGAAGGTCACCGAGCGCGGCGCGATCGACGTCGACGGGCGCTGCCGCACCTCCGTGCCGCACATCTACGCCATCGGCGACGTCACCGCCAAGCTCATGCTCGCGCACACCGCCGAGGCCATGGGCGTGATCGCCGCGGAGACCCTCGCGGACGCGGAGACCATGGAGCTCGACTACGTCATGATCCCGCGTGCCACCTACTGCCAGCCCCAGATCGCCAGCTTCGGCTACACCGAGGCCCAGGCCCGCGAGCTCGGCCATGACGTCAAGGTCGCCAAGTTCCCGTTCACCGCGAACGGCAAGGCGCACGGCCTCGGCGACGCCACCGGCTTCGTCAAGCTGATCAGCGACGCCCGGTACGGCGAGCTCCTCGGCGGCCACCTCATCGGCCCCGACGTCACCGAGCTCCTGCCCGAGCTGACCCTGGCCCAGCAGTGGGACCTCACCGTCCACGAGGTGGCCCGCAACGTGCATGCGCACCCCACCCTGGGCGAGGCCGTCAAGGAGGCCGTGCACGGCCTGGCCGGCCACATGATCAACATGTAGCCCGCTCCCGCGCCGCCGCGCCCGGCGGGGCCGCTCACCCCGGCGGGGCCCGCTCACCCGGACGGGCCCGCCGCCTCGCCGTCGCCGCGAGTCCGGGATGTGCTGACCTCGACCGGACCGACCGCACAGGACCGACCGCACAGGAGGGAGCGCGCCGGATGAGCCCGACCTCCTCGAACGGCGACCCGGCGGGCGGCCCGCACGGCGAGATCGGCACCGCCTGGTCCGTCCCGCGCGGCGGGCCGCGGCGGTCCCCTGCGCCCGGCGGCCGGCCCGGCGACGGCGTGGCCTTCGACGGCGTGGTCTTCGCCGGTGTCCTGATGCTGTGCGGCGGCGCTCTCGCCGTGCTGCAGGGCATCGCGGCCGTCGCCGGCGACGACGTGTACGCGCGCGTCGGCTCCTATGTCTACGGCCTCAGCCTGACCGGCTGGGGCTGGATCCACCTCGTCGCCGGCGTCCTCGCGGCCGCCACCGGCGCGGCTCTGCTCAAGGGCGTGGCCCGGGCCCGCCGCGCGGGCGTCCTTCTCGCGGCCCTGAGCCTCGTCGCCCAGTTCCTGTTCCTGCCGTACGCACCGCTCTGGTCGGTCACCGTCATGGCGGTCGACGTGTTCGTGATCCGGTCCCTGGTGGCGTGGCCGGAGAGGGCGGCCTGAGGCGCCGGCCGCAGGCGCCCGCACCGCCGCCGGACGGGCGGGCCGCCGGGTGCGGCAGGCTCGCGCCGCATGGGCGAACGGGCGGCGGAGCAGGCGGAGTCGCGCACGACGACGGCTCCGCTCCGCGGCCCGGGATCGCCCGACGGCGTCAGGGCCTTCCCCGGCATCCCGTACTGCGCGTCCCTCTTCTGCAGGCCATGCGAGGTCGATGTCGGATTCTCGCCAGCGGAGGTGCGGCCACGGGGCGATGCTGGACGCATGCGGAACGGGATGTACACCGATCGAGAGCGTTGTGTGCGCGCCGTGCAGTCCAGGGACGCGCGCTTCGACGGCTGGTTCTTCACGGCGGTGCTGACCACCGGCATCTACTGCCGTCCCAGCTGCCCGGCCGTGCCGCCCAAGCCGGAGAACATGGTCTTCCAGCCGAGCGCCGCCGCCTGCCAGCAGGCCGGCTTTCGCGCGTGCAAGCGCTGCCGGCCCGACGCCAGCCCCGGCTCACCGGAGTGGAACCAGCGCGCCGACCTGGTCGCCCGCGCCATGCGGCTGATCGCCGACGGCGTCGTCGACCGCGACGGCGTGCCCGGCCTCGCCGCCCGCCTCGGCTACAGCAGCCGCCAGGTGGAACGCCAGCTCCTCGCCGAAGTCGGCGCCGGGCCCCTGGCGCTGGCCCGCGCCCAGCGCGCCCGGACCGCCCGGCTCCTCGTCGAGACGACCGAACTGCCCATGGCGGACGTCGCGTTCGCGGCCGGCTTCTCCTCCGTGCGCACCTTCAACGACACCGTCCTCGAGGTCTTCGCGCTGTCCCCGAGCGCCCTGCGCGCCCGTGTCCCGCACCGGACACCCGCGCTCCCCGCGCCCGCCCCGGGCACGCTCGCCCTGCGCCTCCCGTTCCGCGCCCCCCTCAACCCCGACAACCTGTTCGGGCACCTGGCCGCCACCGGCGTCCCGGGAGTGGAGGAGTGGCGGGACGGCGCGTTCCGGCGCACGCTCCGGCTGCCGTACGGGCACGGCGTCGTGGCGCTCACCCCGAACCCCGACCACATCGGCTGCCGCCTCACCCTCAGCGACCTGCGCGACCTCACCGTGGCCATCAGCCGCTGCCGGCGCATGCTCGACCTCGACGCCGATCCGGTCGCCGTCGACGACCGGCTGCGCACGGACCCGCTGCTCGCCCCCCTGGTGGACAAGGCTCCCGGCCGCCGGGTGCCGCGCACGGTCGACGAGGCCGAGTTCGCGGTGCGCGCCGTGCTGGGCCAGCAGGTCTCCACCGCCGCGGCCCGTACCCACGCGGCCCGACTGGTCACCGCCCACGGCGATCCGGTCGACGATCCCGAAGGCGGCCTCACTCATCTCTTCCCCACCCCGCAAGCGCTCGCCGCCGTCGACCCCGCCTCCCTGGCGATGCCCCGCACCCGGCGCGCCACCTTCGTCGACCTGGTCGGCCGACTGGCCGGCGGCACGCTGCAGCTCGGAGTGGAGAGCGACTGGTCGCAGGCGCGCGAACAGCTCCTCGCGCTGCCCGGCTTCGGGCCCTGGACGGTCGACGTCATCGCGATGCGCGCCCTCGGCGACCCCGACGCGTTCCTTCCCACCGACCTCGGAATCCGGCGCGCCGCGCAGGAGCTGGGGCTGCCCTCCACCCCCGCGGCGCTCACCGCCCGCGCGGCCGCCTGGCGGCCCTGGCGGGCGTACGCCGTCCAGTACCTGTGGGCGACCGACAGCCACCCCGTCAACTTCCTCCCCGTCTAAGGACGTTCCGTGAAACAGCACACCGTCATCGACAGCCCCTACGGCGACCTCACGCTCGTCGCGGACGACGGCGTCCTGTGCGGCCTCTACATGACCGGACAGCGCCACCGCCCGCCCGAGGAGGACTTCGGCCTGCGCGACGACAGCCTCTTCGACGAGGCCGAGGAGCAGCTGACCGCCTACTTCGCCGGCGAGTCCAAGGAGTTCACCCTCGAACTACGCCTGCACGGAACCCCGTTCCAGCGTGGCGTCTGGGACCGGCTGCGGCGGATCCCCTACGGCGAGACCCGGAGCTACGGCGAACTCGCCGAGGCCCTCGGCAGCCCCGCCGCCTCCCGCGCGGTGGGCCTGGCCAACGGCAGGAACCCCATCGGCATCATCGTGCCCTGCCACCGCGTGATCGGCGCGGGCGGCGGCCTCACCGGCTACGGCGGCGGCCTGGACCGCAAGCAGCGCCTGCTGGACTTCGAGAGGGGCGCCGCACCCGGCGGGACGCTGTTCTAGGCCCTCTGGGCGGGCGCAGGCGCTCGGGTCCTCAGACCGTGCCGGAAGCGGCGAGCCCGCGCAGCAGCCCGGGCAGCGAGGTCCCGATCGGCTCCCGGACGACCTCGTCGGCGATCCCGTCGTACGGGGTCGGCTCGGCGTTGACGACGATCAGCCGGGCCCCGTGGTCGGCGGCGACACCGACCAGCCCGGCGGCGGGATGCACCTGCAGGCTGCTGCCGACGGCGAGGAAGATCTGGCACGCCTTGGCGACGGCGGCGGCCCGGCCCAGCACCACCGGGTCGAGGTGCTCGCCGAACATCACGGTCGCCGGTTTCAGGATCGCGCCGCACTCGAGGCACGGCGGGTCGTCCTCGCCGGCGTCGAGCCGGGCCAGGGCGTCCTGCATCGGTCCTCGCGCCGGGCATCGGGTGCACACGAACTCCCGTGCCGTTCCGTGGAGTTCGAACACCTTGCGGGCCGGCATCCCGGCCAGCTGGTGCAGCCCGTCCACGTTCTGCGTGATCACCCGCACCGGCGTCCCGGAGCGCTCCAGCTCGACGACCGCCCGGTGCGCCGCGTTGGGCTCGGCCGCCAGGGCCCCGACACGGCGGCGCATCTGCCAGGACCGCCGGCGGATCTCGGGATCGCCCATGTAGGACGCGTACGTGACGAGCTTCTCGGCCTCGGGGTCGCGCCGCCACAACCCGTCGGGGCCGCGGTAGTCGGGGATGCCGGAGTCGGTGGAGATCCCGGCTCCGCTGAGGAGGGCGACGAGGGGCCTGTTCATGGGCCGAGGGTAGGACGCCCGCCTGCCGGGAGCGAGCGGATATCGGGGCTCCGCCCCCGGCCCCCCGGCCCCCTCCGGCCCCCCGGTCCGTCCCGCGTCCGGGCGCCGGGCGTTCAGCTCGCCGGGCGGCCGTTCTCCAGCTCGGCGGTGGTGGAGCCGTCGGCCAGGGCGTCCAGCGCGGCCAGCACCCGGCGGCCCAGTGAGCCCAGCAGGTAGTCGGTGAGCTCCTCGCGCGGAACGAGCCGCCAGGACAGCAGTTCCGCCTCCTGCAGCCGGATCGCCCCGAGGTCGTCCTCGTCCAGGACGCCGCCGTCGTACACGTACGCCACCAGCGGCGGACGGTCCGGACCGAGCACCCAGTCCACGGCGAGCAGCCGTCCGAGCTCGCGGTCCAGCCCGATCTCCTCCAGCGTCTCGCGCCGTGCTCCCCGGCGCGGGCTCTCGCCGTCGTCGGACTCGATCGTGCCGCCCGGTAGGGCCCAGCCCGCCCGGTAGTTGGGCTCGACGAGCAGGACCCGTCCTTCGGCGTCACGGAAGATCGCGGCCGCTCCGGCCAGGACACGGGGCAGGGAGGCGACGTAGGCGGCGAAGTCGCTGCTGGAAGTGCTCATCCGGGAAGGGTAGACGGCGGTGCGCCGGCCGGTCCCGCGTCCGGGCCGTCCTCCCCGCGAAGGCCGTGCGCCCCGGCCAGCCGCACGGTCCGCCGCGCCAGATCGCTGATGCGGGCGCCGTCGAAGCCGAACACCGCGCTGCGCACGGTGTCCTGGAGCGGCTCCGTCCACTGAGGCGGGATCGCCGCAGCCCCGGTGAGGACGCCGGCCACCGAACCGGCCGTCGCCCCGTTGGAGTCGGTGTCCAGACCGCCGCGCACGGTGAGGGCGATCGTCCGGGTGAAGTCGCCGTCGCCGTACAGCAGCCCCGCGGTGAGGACGGCGACGTTCGGGACGGTGTGGATCCAGCCCGGGCCGGCCGTCTCCTGCGTCATCGTCGCGAGGGTGTCCTCCCAGCTCATGCGGGTGGCGTGGAGGGAGATGACCCGGCGCACGGTACGGGCCAGGCGGCTGCCGGCGGGGACGACGGCGAGCGCCTCGTCCAGCGCGTGGCGCAGGGTCGGCGCGGTGAACGCCGCGGAGATCAGCGCCGCCGCGAACATCGCGCCGTACACGCCGTTGCCGGTGTGCGAGAGCACCGCGTCCCGGCGGGCCAGGGAGGCGGCGCGGCGGGGCAGGCCCGGGCAGGTCCAGCCGTGCACGTCGGCGCGGATCAAGGCGCCGATCCACTCCTGGTACGGGTTGTCGTACGTCGCCGTCAGCGGCGGCTTCAGACCGGCGGTGAGGTTGCGGTAGGCGGCCCGCTCCGCGGTGAACGTCTGCAGATAGGGCAGCCGCAGCAGCCACAGGTCGCCGACCTGCTCGGTGCTGAAGCCGAAGCCGTGCGTCTCCAGCAGGTCGAGTCCGAGGATCGCGTAGTCCACGTCGTCGTCGCGGCAGCTGCCGTGGACGCGGCCGCGCACACATCTGCGCCACTCCGGGCGCAGCAGCCGGGCGTCCTCGTCGTCGGCCGGCTCGGGGAGGTAGTCGGTGAGCGGCAGGGCGTCGGCCCGCCGCAGGTAGCGGTCGATGCGTTCGCGCGTCCACACGTCGCCCCGCTCGACCGGTTTGCCGAGCATGTTGCCCGCGATCCGGCCCAGCCAGCCGCCGAGGACGCGGTCGGCGAGCTCCGGTCCGTCGCCCACAGCAGTCATTCCTCCGGTCTACCCGATTCCGGCGGGTCACGCCCGGCTTCCCTCGGCCCGCACCCGGTCCGCACCCGGCCCGCACCCGGTCCGCGGTGCGGGCGCCGCATGACGGCGGGGGCGTCCTGAGGTTAAGGTCGCAGCGGCGCGACTGGCCCTGACATGCTCGGGGCCCGGAGAGCAAGGGGATGGCAAGGTGGCGGACGCTGCAGCGCAGGGCACCCGACGGGTGCTCGTGGCCGCGGACAAGTTCAAGGGCTCGCTGACGGCCGTGGAGGTCGCCGAGCGGGTGACGGCGGGGCTGCGCCGGGCCGTGCCGGACGTCGAGGTGACGGCTCTGCCGGTGGCCGACGGCGGCGACGGCACCGTGGCCGCGGCGGTCGCGGCCGGCTTCGAGCGGCGGGAGGTTCGCGTCGCCGGGCCCCTCGGCCAGGAGGTCGCGGCGGCGTTCGCGGTGCGCGGCGACACGGCGGTCGTGGAGATGGCCGAGGCGAGCGGGCTGCAACGGCTCCCCGCCGGCGTTCTCGCCCCGCTCACGGCGTCGACGTACGGCTCGGGAGAACTGCTGCGCGCCGCGCTGGACGAGGGCGTGCGCACGATCGTGTTCGGCGTCGGCGGCAGCGCGACCACCGACGGCGGCGTGGGCATGCTGACCGCCCTCGGCGCGCGGTTCCTCGACGCGGACGGCGAGCCGGTGGCGCCGGGCGGCGGCGGCCTCGCTCGTCTGGCGCGGGCGGACCTCTCGGAGCTGGACCCCCGCTTGTCGGCCGTGGAACTGGTCCTGGCGAGCGACGTCGACAACCCGCTGACCGGTCCGAAGGGCGCGCCGGCGGTCTACGGACCGCAGAAGGGCGCCTCGCCGGACGACGTCGAGACGCTGGACGCGGCGCTCGCCCACTACGCGAAGGTCCTGGAGACCGAGGTGGGGCCCAGGGCGGCCGCGCACGCCGCGGCGCCCGGCGCGGGGGCGGCGGGCGGCATCGGCTACGGGGCGCTGCTGGTCGGCGCGCGCTTCCGCGCCGGCATCGAGGTCATGCTCGACGTGCTGGGCTTCGCGGCGGCGCTGGAACCGGCCGAGCTGGTGATCACGGGGGAGGGCTCGCTCGACGAGCAGACCCTGCACGGCAAGGCCCCCGCGGGCGTCGCCGCGGCCGCCCGCGCGGCCGGCAAGGACGTCGTCGCGGTGTGCGGGCGGCTGAGGCTCCCGCCCGAGGCGCTGGGGCGGGCCGGCATCCGGCGGGCGTACCCGCTGACCGACGTCGAGCCGGACATCGCCACGTGCGTCGCGGACGCGGGGCCCCTCCTGGAACGGGTCGCCGAGCGGATCGGGCGGGACTTCCTCACCTGAGGGCGGCGCCCGCTAGACGACGGGGAACAGCTCGCCGTACTCGTCCCGGTAGTAGCTGCCGCCGGTGAGGCCCTCGACCTTGCCCTTGTCCAGCCACTGCCGGGCGAAGCGCTGCACGACCTTGGCGTTGCGTTCCCAGACCACGGAATGCCCCGCGACGGCCAGCTTGAACATCAGCTTGTCCGGTCCGGGGACGGCCCGGTAGAGGTCCGGGACGGAGAAGTGCAGGACCGGGGGGAGGGCCGCCGAGGTGTTGGCCTGCGTGTCCTGCTCGCCGTAGAGGATGAGCACGGGCACCCGGTCGCCGAGGACGAAGGCGCCTGTGGGGTCCTTGTGCGGGACGGTCTGCTCGTTCCACCCCCACCAGTAGGAGTTCCGGTACCGCAGGACGCCCTCGAACACGCCCGGCGACAGTTCGGGACCCCACTGGCTGCCGACGGGATCGTTCTCCATGAAGGCGGCCCACACCTTGTCCGCGACGTCGGGTTCGCGCTGCGTCGGGCCGATCTGCTCCTTGTCCCAGCCGCTCTTGAAGCCGGTCTTGCTGCCGACGTTCATCGGGTAGCCGAACGTGAAGGCCGGCAGGGACAGGGGCAGGGTCGTCGCATCCGGCGGGCGCCCGAAGGGGTCTGCGGGGTGCGTGGACCAGCGGCCCTGCGGCGGGAAGATCGGCGCGAGCAGGAGCAGGCTCTTGACGTCACCGGGGTGCTGGAGCGTGTAGGGGCCCATGACGAACGCGCCCGCGGACCAGCCGACGAAGTCGATCGGATGGTCTTTGCCGGGCAGTGCCCGGATGAACTCGACGACGGTCTTCAGCTCCGCCCACTCGCTCTCGGAGTTGCCCAGTTGGTGGGGGTAGGCGGGGGCGCAGGGCGCGGCCAGGGGGTTGGGCACCAGGACGTCCTGCTGCTGGGCGGGGTTGGCGTTGCACGGGTTGTCCATCTGGGGGCGGGGTGAGCGTCCGCTGCCCTGCAGGTCCATGAGGAACACGTCGTAGCCGTCGGCGGCCAGGTCCTGCGCCCAGCTGTACCGGGTCGGCGCGCCGCCGGACCCCGGGGGGAGCACGAGGTCGAACCCGGCGGTCGCCGGCACGCTTCTGCCGTGGAGCATCAGGACGGGCTGGGCGGTGTGGCCCGGCTTGGTGCCGTCGTATTCCCGGACGAACAGCTTCACGCTCTGGCCCGCGTTCGCCGGGATCGTCGAGACGTGCGGGACGAAGTGGTCCGTGGGGGTGTGTGCAGGCATGGCCGTCCTCCGATCCATCGCGCGGGACGGAGATCCATCACACGGGACATACCTCTGGGGGACATATCCCAGTGAATCCCTGTGAATCCCCCTGGTTCCACGGTCCTCTTCTTTGTCGTGCCCTGCAAATGGGTGTGGGGGAGAGGTAGTTGACCCGTCAAACGGGTGTGGCCCGAGCCTGTGAAGGCCCGGGCCACACCCGTTTCACGCTGGGACGAGGATCAGGGCAGCTGCGCCGCACGGGCCTCGCGCCGGTTGTCGCGGAAGTTGTTCACCCGGCGGGCCGTGGCGAACAGCGGGATGACCGCGCCCATGACCAGCTGCAGCGCGCAGCCCGTCTGCAGCAGCAGCTGCCCGCTCGGGGCGTCGAACGCCCAGGCCGCCAGGAGGCCCATCGACAGGACGATCCAGGCGAGCATCGCGCCGGCGAGGCGGCCCCGCGGCTTGGGGTACTCGACCCGGCTCACCATCAGCCAGGCGGTGCCCAGGATGGCCATCAGCGTCGCCGCGAAGGGCAGCTCCAGAAGCACGATCGAGACGACCGTGAGCGCGCCGAACGGAGACGGCATGCCCTGGAAGGTGCCGTCCTTGACGGTCACGCACGAGAATCTCGCGAGCCTCAGGACCACCGCGAGCAGCACCACGATCGCGCCGACCGCCGCGACCCGCTGGTGCGCGTCGTCGGCGACCATGCCGTAGACCAGGACGAAGTACGCCGGGGCCAGGCCGAAGCTGATCAGGTCCGACAGGTTGTCCAGCTCGGCGCCCATCGGCGAGGAGCGGAGCTTGCGCGCGACCAGGCCGTCGAAGAGGTCGAAGACGGCCGCGCAGAGCATCAGGATGACGGCGGTGGCGGCGCTGTGCCGGGCCATGCCGGACTCCTGGCTGCCGGTGAGGTGCGGGATCAGGATCCCCGTGGTGGTGAAGTACACCGCCATGAAGCCGCACGTGGCGTTGCCGAGGGTGAGGGTGTCCGCTATCGACAGCCGCAGAGAGAGGGGCATCTCCTCCTCGTCGTCCACGTCGTCCGCCTCGGGCACCCAGCCCGCCTGGGTCTCCGGGTCAATCACGGTCAATGCGAGTCACCCCTGCCACGGTCTTCTGCCCCACCTCGACCGCGACCTCCACGCCCTCGGGCAGGTAGACGTCGACGCGCGAGCCGAAACGGATCAGGCCGATCCGCTCGCCCTGCTCGACCTTCGTGCCCTCGGGGACGTAGGGGACGATGCGGCGCGCGACGGCTCCGGCGATCTGGATCATCTCGATGTCACCGAGTTCGGTGTCGAAGTGCCAGACGACGCGCTCGTTGTTCTCGCTCTCCTTGTTGAACGCCGGCACGAATCCGCCGGGGATGTGCTCGACCGACGTCACGGTGCCGGCCAGCGGCGCGCGGTTGACGTGGACGTTCAGCGGGCTCATGAAGATCGCGACCCGGGTGCGTCCGTCCTTCCACGGCATGATGCTCTGCACCACACCGTCGGCGGGGGAGATGACCCGGCCCGGGGCGATCTCGCGCTCGGGGTCGCGGAAGAACCACAGCATGCCCGCCGCGAGAGCGGTGGCGGGCACGGCGACGGCCTTGGCGGCGCCCGAGCGGCGGGCGCGCAGCAGGCTGACGGCCGCGGTGGCGACGGTCGGCAGGAGCCACGGCGATGCTCCGCGCGCGAGGCGTGCGCCTACCAGGCTGTCGCGGTGTGCAGAGGTTTGGCTGTGGGGCATGGATGACCTTCGTAGCGGATGATGCCGCGCTTCGACGGGGGGACGGCGGCTTTCCGCGATCGTAGCGGTTCGTGGCCACAACTGGGTAAGCCAGGAAGCGGAGTCGACGGCTGGGGGAAGTTGACAGGGTGTGATCTTCTTCTCGAAGAAAACACCCCCAACTCGGACAATCAGCCCTGGAACCGGTACTCCTCGAGCAATCTGCGCCCGATGATCATTTTCTGGATTTCGGCGGTGCCTTCACCGATCAGCAACATCGGGGCCTCACGGTAGAGGCGCTCGATCTCGTACTCCTTGGAGAAGCCGTACCCGCCGTGGATCCGGAAGGAGTCCTCCACGACCTCCTTGCAGTACTCGGAGGCGAGGTACTTCGCCATCCCTGCCTCAAGGTCGTTTCGTTCTCCCGAGTCCTTTTTGCGTGCGGCGTTCACCATCATGGCATGGGCGGCCTCGACCTTGGTAGCCATCTCGGCCAGCTTGAACTGAATCGCCTGGTGCTGGGAGATCGGCTTGCCGAACGTGTGGCGCTGCTGGGCGTAGCGCACGCCGAGCTCGAAGGCACGCTGAGCGACGCCGCAGCCACGCGCCGCGACGTTCACGCGCCCAACCTCGACGCCGTCCATCATTTGGTAAAAACCTCGGCCGGTGACCCCGCCGAGCACCCGATCGGCGGAAAGGCGCAGGCCGTCCATGATCAGCTCGGTGGTGTCGACGCCCTTGTAGCCCATCTTGTCGATCTTGCCCGGGATGGTCAGGCCGGGGCGGACCTCTCCGAAGCCGGGCTCCTTCTCGATCAGGAAGGTCGTCATCGACTTGTGGGGGGCCGTCCCCTCGGGGTGTCCTTCGTCACTTCGCACCAGAACGGCCACCAGGGACGAGGTCCCGCCGTTCGTCAGCCACATCTTCTGGCCGTTGAGGACGTACTCGTCGCCGTCCTTCACCGCCTTCGACGTGATCGCGGACACGTCCGAGCCGAGGGCCGGCTCCGACATGGAGAACGCGCCGCGGACGTCGCCGGCCGCCATCCTCGGCAGATAGTGGTCCTTCTGCTCCTGCGTGCCGTGCTGCTTGAGCATGTACGCCACGATGAAGTGGGTGTTGATGATGCCCGAGACGGACATCCAGCCGCGGGCGATCTCCTCCACGCACAGGGCGTAGGTGAGGAGCGACTCGCCCAGGCCGCCGTACTCCTCGGGGATCATCAGACCGAACAGGCCCAACTCCTTCAGGCCGTCGACGATCTGCTGGGGGTACTCGTCGCGGTGCTCCAGCTCGGTCGCGACCGGGATGATCTCCTTGTCCACGAAGTCGCGGACGGTGGAGAGGATCTCCTGCTGGACGTCGGTCAGACCGGCGGTCTGGGCGAGGCGGGCCATCGGTCAGCCTTCCTGAAGTTCCGGGCGGCCGGGCTGCTCGCCGCCGCGCTCCTTGATGTACGTCTCGGTCGGCACCATCACCTTGCGGCGGAACACGCACACCAGCGTGCCGTCCTGCTTGTAGCCCTTGGTCTCGACGTAGACGATCCCGCGGTCGTTCTTCGACTTCGAGGGCCACTTGTCGAGCACGGTCGTCTGCCCGTAGATCGTGTCCCCGTGGAAGGTGGGCGCGACGTGCTTGAGCGACTCGATCTCCAGGTTGGCGATCGCCTTGCCGGAGACGTCCGGCACGGACATGCCGAGCAGGAGCGAGTAGACGTAGTTGCCCACGACGACGTTCTTGCCGAAGTCGGTCGTCCGCTCCGCATAGTTCGCGTCCATGTGGAGGGGGTGGTGGTTCATGGTGAGGAGACAGAACAGGTGGTCGTCGTACTCGGTGACCGTCTTGCCCGGCCAGTGCTTGTACGTCGCCCCGACCTCGAACTCCTCGTAGGTGCGTCCGAACTGCATCGCGCTCAGCGCTCCTTAGTTGTCGGGGGTCTCGAACTTCGACGTGCGCCGCATGCCGGCCGCCCGTCCCTTGCCGGAGATGACCAGCGCCATCTTGCGGCTGGCCTCGTCGATCATCTCGTCGCCGAGCATCGCCGAGCCCTTCTTGCCGCCCGCCTCGGACGTGTAGTAGTCGTACGCGTCCAGGATGAGCTCGGCGTGGTCGTAGTCCTCCTGCGACGGCGAGAAGATCTCGTTGGACGCCTCGACCTGGCCCGGGTGCAGCACCCACTTGCCGTCGAAGCCGAGGGCGGCGGCGCGTCCGGCGACCTCGCGATAGCCGTCGACGTTGCGGATCTGCAGGTAGGGGCCGTCGATCGCCTGGAGGTCGTTGGCGCGGGCGGCCATCAGGATCTTCATCAGGATGTAGTGGTAGGCGTCCGCCGGGTAGCCGGGCGGCTGCTCGCCCACGACCAGCGACTTCATGTTGATCGACGCCATGAAGTCGGCCGGTCCGAAGATGATCGTCTCGATGCGCGGCGAGGCCTGCGCGATCTCGTTGACGTTGTTCAGGCCCTGCGCGTTCTCGATCTGCGCCTCGATGCCGATCTTGCCGACCTCGAAGCCCATGGTCTTCTCGATCTGCGTCAGCAGCAGGTCCAGGGCGACGATCTGCTGGGCGTTCTGCACCTTCGGCAGCATGATGCAGTCGAGGTTGGGGCCGGCGCCCTCGACCACCGTCACGACGTCGCGGTACGTCCACTCGGTCGTCCAGTCGTTGACGCGCACGACCCTCGTCTTGCCCGTCCAGTCGCCCTCGTTGAGGAACTTGACGATGGTGTGGCGTGCCTCGGGCTTGGCCAGCGGCGCGCACGCGTCCTCGAGGTCCAGGAAGACCTGGTCCGCCGGCAGACCCTGCGCCTTCTCCAGGAAGCGGGGATTGCTGCCCGGGACCGCGAGACAGGAGCGCCGCGGACGAAGACGGTTGACAGTCATGCGGGGACCTCCAGGGGGTCGAGCTTGTTCGCTTTGCGGATCTCGTCGACGATGCGGCCGATGATTCCGGTGATGTCGAAGTCCTTCGGGGTGAAGACCGCGGCCACGCCCGCAGCCCTGAGCTGCTCGGCGTCTCCATTCGGGATGATGCCACCGGCGATCACCGGGATGTCTGTGGCACCGGCCACACGGAGCCGTTCGAGGACGTCCGGCACCAGTTGGGCGTGCGAGCCGGAGAGGATGGACAGGCCCACCGCGTGGACGTCCTCCTCCAGCGCGGCGTCCACGATCTGCTCGGGCGTCAGCCGGATGC
This sequence comes from Streptomyces rishiriensis, assembly GCF_003112535.1. Lineage (GTDB taxonomy): Bacteria > Actinomycetota > Actinomycetes > Streptomycetales > Streptomycetaceae > Streptomyces > Streptomyces rishiriensis. The sequence goes on from NZ_BEWA01000021.1 coordinate 86,568, forward strand.
CCTGGTAGACCACCTCGAACCCGGCGTCACGCGCGCGCACGGCTATCTGCTCTGCGCCGTTGGAGTGCCCGTCCAGGCCCGGCTTGCCGACCAGGAAGCGCAGCTTGCCCACGCCCATGTCCTTCGCGGTCAGGTCGACCCTGCGGCGGACGTCGGCCATGGCCGAGCCCTCCTCCGCCGGGACCGCCACCGGCGCCGACGACACGCCCGTCGGTGCGCGGAACTCGCCGAACACCTCGCGCAGCGCCCCGGCCCACTCGCCGGTCGTGACCCCGGCGCGGGCGCACTCCAGGGTCGCCTCCATGAGGTTGGCGGTGCCCTTCGCGGCTTCCTTCAGCTTCTCCAGCGCCTTGCACGGGCGCGGGTGGTTGAAGGGCGGCTGGTACCGCGTGTCGCGCCAGTGCTGCAGGGAGGCGACGACGCGGGCCTCGACCGCCGGGTCGACCGTCTGGATCGCGGTGTCGAGATCGGCGGTCAGCGGGTTGGGCTCGGTCGTCTCGAAGATGTTGACGCCGATGATCTTCTCCTGCCCGGACTCGATCCGGGCCCTGCGCTCGGCGTGCGAGGAGACGAGCTGCGACTTGAGATAGCCGGACTCGACGGCGGCCATCGCGCCGCCCATCTCCTGGATCCGCCCGATCTCCGCGAGGGACGCCCCGACCAGCTCGGCGACCTTGGCCTCGACGACGTGCGAGCCCTCGAAGATGTCCTCGTACTCCAGCAGGTCGCTCTCGTGGGCGAGGACCTGCTGGATGCGCAGCGACCACTGCTGGTCCCAGGGCCGGGGCAGTCCGAGCGCCTCGTTCCAGGCCGGCAGCTGCACGGCACGCGCGCGGGCGTCCTTCGACAGCGTCACCGCGAGCATCTCCAGCACGATCCGCTGGACGTTGTTCTCCGGCTGCGCCTCGGTGAGCCCCAGCGAGTTGACCTGGACGCCGTAGCGGAAGCGGCGCTGCTTGGGGTTCTCGATGCCGTAGCGCTCGCGGGTGATCTGGTCCCAGATGCGGCCGAAGGCGCGCATCTTGCACATCTCCTCGACGAAGCGCACGCCCGCGTTCACGAAGAAGGAGATGCGGGCGACGACGTCGCCGAACTTGTCGGCCGGCACCTGGCCGGAGTCACGGACGGCGTCGAGCACGGCGATCGCCGTGGACATCGCGTACGCGATCTCCTGCACCGGCGTGGCCCCGGCCTCCTGCAGGTGGTAGCTGCAGATGTTGATCGGGTTCCACTTCGGCATGTGGGACACCGTGTAGGCGATCATGTCCGTCGTGAGACGCAGGCTCGGCCCCGGGGGGAAGACGTGCGTCCCCCGGGACAGGTACTCCTTGACGATGTCGTTCTGGGTCGTGCCCTGGAGCAGGGTGACGTCCGCACCCTGCTCCTCGGCGACGACCTGGTAGAGCGCCAGCAGCCACATGGCGGTGGCGTTGATCGTCATCGAGGTGTTCATCTGCTCCAGGGGGATGTCCTGGAACAGCCTGCGCATGTCGCCGAGATGGGCCACCGGGACGCCGACCCGGCCGACCTCGCCGCGGGCGAGGACGTGGTCGGAGTCGTAGCCGGTCTGGGTGGGCAGGTCGAACGCGACCGACAGACCCGTCTGGCCCTTGGTGAGGTTGCGCCGGTACAGCTCGTTGGACGCCTCGGCCGTGGAGTGGCCGGCGTACGTGCGCATGAGCCACGGCCGGTCCTTCTCCCGCTTTCCTTCGGCGAACTGACGCTCAGTCATCTATGACCTCGGGTGTCTCAGATGTTGCGGAAGCGGTTGATGGCGTCGATGTGCTGGGCGCGCTTGTCCTCGTCGCGCACGCCCAGGCCCTCCTGGGGGGCCAGCGCGAGGACGCCGACCTTGCCCTGATGGAGGTTGCGGTGCACGTCGTAGGCGGCCTGGCCGGTCTCCTCCAGGGAGTAGACCTTCGACAGCGTCGGGTGGATCTTGCCCTTCGCGACCAGCCGGTTGGCCTCCCAGGCCTCACGGTAGTTGGCGAAGTGCGAGCCGATGATCCGCTTCAGGGACATCCACAGGTAGCGGTTGTCGTACTCGTGGTTGTAGCCCGAGGTCGAGGCGCAGGTGACGATGGTGCCGCCCTTGCGCGTGACGTAGACGGACGCACCGAAGGTCTCACGGCCGGGGTGCTCGAAGACGATGTCGACGTCCTCGCCGCCGGTGAGCTCGCGGATGCGCTTGCCGAAGCGCTTCCACTCCTTGGGGTCCTGGTGATGCTCGTCCTTCCAGAACCGGTAGTCCTCGGCGGTGCGGTCGATGATCGCCTCGGCGCCCATGGCCCGGCAGATGTCCGCCTTCTGCGGCGAGGAGACGACGCAGATCGGGTTGGCGCCGCCGGCCAGCGCGAACTGCGTGGCGTAGCTGCCGAGGCCGCCGCTCGCGCCCCAGATCAGGACGTTGTCGCCCTGCTTCATGCCGGCGCCGTTGCGGGAGACCAGCTGCCGGTAGGCGGTGGAGTTGACCAGGCCCGGGGCCGCCGCCTCCTCCCAGCTCAGGTGGTCCGGCTTGGGCATCAGCTGGTTGGACTTGACCAGCGCGATCTCCGCGAGCCCGCCGAAGTTGGTCTCGAAGCCCCAGATGCGCTGCTCGGGGTCGAGCATCGTGTCGTTGTGGCCGTCCGAGGACTCCAGCTCGACGGAGAGACAGTGCGCGACGACCTCGTCGCCGGGGTGCCAGGCGTTGACGCCCGGACCGGTGCGCAGGACCACGCCCGCGAGGTCGGAGCCGATGATGTGGTACGGCAGGTCGTGCCGCTTGGTGAGCTCGCTGAGCCTGCCGTAGCGCTCCAGGAAGGAGAACGTCGACACCGGCTCGAAGATGGAGGTCCACACGGAGTTGTAGTTGACCGAGGAGGCCATGACGGCCACCAGGGCCTCGCCCGGCCCGAGCTCGGGCAGGGCCACCTCGTCCAGGTGGATCGACTTGCGCGGGTCCTTGTCCCGGGTCTCCAGGCCCGCGAACATCTCCGTCTCGTCCTTGTGCACGGTGATCGCACGATAGGACTCGGGGAGCGGCAGAGCGGCGAAGTCGGCCGGGGTGGACTCCGGCGACTGGATCGCGTCCAGGATCTTCTGCATGGTCACGGTGTTGCCTCCGGCGGTGAACGCCCTGAGGGAGGGGCGCTGAGGGTTACGACGGTGCTGCTGAGGGTGTGGTGGAAGGTGCCGTCGGTTCGGCGGTGTGCTGTTCGGCAGCGCTTTGTGGCGCGGGAGGTTGCCTGTGACGCAGGCGTCCGGGCGCGCAATCCATGAGGTTGCGGGGACAGCCGGCGTACGTGTGGTCGCTGCACGCCGGCCGCCCGGACACCTTCAACGTATGACACCGCGTGTCACCCCGCAAGGCACTGAGTGCCAGAACTTCCACTCAGATGAAATCTTTACGTAACACATGAGCGATGATCGATCGAACGCCCTCTGAAATCTGCGCCAAAAGGTGCTCCGACACGCCAAAACGGCCACCCCGTGGGGTGGCCGTCATCACAGCGGGAGGCGGACCCGATCGGGACCCGAGGGTCTCAGCGCTCCTTGAGCGCCTGCTCGATGGTGCGCATGACCTCGTCCAGCGAGGCGTCGGTCCGGGCGACCGTCACCAGCACCTCGCCCTGCGCGGAGACCGCCGCCGGGGCCGGCCGCGAGGCGCCCGCGCCGCTGCGCCCGGCCCCGATGCCGGTGCCGAAGGTGCGGCGGACGATCGCGAAGGCGTGGTCGAGCTGGGCCTCGACGTCACCCTGCCCGCCCGCCCTGAGCCAGCGCCGCAGCACGTGGTTGTGGGCGGTGACCACGGCGGACGCGGCGACCTCGGCCAGCAGCGGATCGTCGTTGGCGTCGTCGTCGTGCGCGTGCTCGTCGAAGTGGCCGAGCAGGTAGCGGGTGAAGAGGCGCTCGTAGCGGGCCACCGACGCGATCTCCGCCTCGCGCAGCGTGGGCACCTCGCGCGTCAGCTTGTAGCGGGCGACCGAGATCTCCGGCCGGGCCGCGTACATCTTCATGACCTCTTTGATGCCACGGCACACCGTGTCGAGCGGATGCTCGTGCGCGGGGGCCGCGTTCAGGACGGCCTCCGCCCGGATCAGGGTGTCGTCGTGGTCGGGGAAGATCGCCTCTTCCTTGGAGCGGAAGTGCCGGAAGAAGGTGCGGCGGGCGACCCCGGCCGCGGCCGCGATCTCGTCGACCGTGGTCGCCTCGTATCCCTTGGTCGAGAACAGCTCCATGGCCGCGGCCGCCAGTTCTCGGCGCATCTTGAGCCGTTGGGCGGCCGCGCGGCTGCCCGCGGCGCTCTCGGGCGCGTCGGACGTGACGGGTGTGCGTGAGGACCTGGCGGGCTGGGACATGACCTGAACGTACTGCATGTGCGCAGCTCGGTGCGCAGGTCCGGGTCCTGCCCGGCCCCCGGCGCGCGGGGGCCCGCCGGCGGGCCCGAGCAGCCCGCCCCAGTCCCCGCGCGCCGGGCGCCGGTCGCCGGGCCCGTCAGCGGCGGGCATATTCGCGGAAGCCGCGGCCGGTCTTGCGGCCGAGGCAGCCCGCGGCCACCAGGTGCTCCAGGAGCGGGGCCGGAGCCAGTCCCGGGTCGCGGAACTCGCGGTGCAGGACCTTCTCGATGGCGAGCGAGACGTCGAGCCCGACGACGTCCAGCAGCTCGAAGGGGCCCATCGGGTAGCCGCCGCCCAGCTTCATCGCCGCGTCGATGTCGTCGAGGGTCGCGTAGTGCTCCTGCACCATCTTGATCGCGTTGTTGAGGTACGGGAAGAGCAGCGCGTTCACGATGAAGCCGGCGCGGTCCCCGCAGTCGACGGCGTGCTTCTTGATCCGGGCGCACACCTCGCGGACCGTGGCGTGGACGTCGTCGGCCGTCAGCACCGTGCGGACCACCTCGACCAGCTTCATCGCCGGAGCGGGGTTGAAGAAGTGCATCCCGATCACGTCCTGCGGGCGCGAGGTGGCGCGGGCGCAGGCGACGACCGGCAGCGAGGAGGTCGTCGTGGCGAGGACCGCGCCGGGCTTGCAGACCTTGTCCAGGGCGGCGAACAGCTGCTGCTTGACCTCCAGGTCCTCGGCGACCGCCTCCAGGGCGAGGTCGACGTCGGCGAACGCGTCGTAGGAGCCGGCCGGGGTGATCCGGTCCAGGATCTGGGCGGCGGCCTCCGCGGTCAGCCTGCCCTTGTCGACCGAGCGGGCGAGCGACGTGCCGATCCGGGCCTTGGCGGTCTGCGCCTTCTCCTCGCTGCGGGCGGCGAGGACGACGTCGTAGCCGGCCTTGGCGAAGACCTCGGCGATGCCGGAGGCCATGGTGCCCGAGCCCGCGACCCCGACCGAGGCGACCGGGCGGCCCGCGGTCCCGGCTCCGCCGGACCGGGGCGTCAGCGCGTCCGGGACGACCGTCGCGCTGCCGGGGGCGTCGTAGGTGTAGAAGCCGCGGCCCGACTTACGGCCCGTCAGACCGGCCTCGCTGAGCTGCTTGAGGATGGGGGCGGGTGCGTGCAGCCGGTCGCGGGACTCGGCGTACATGGCCTCCAGGACCGTGCGGGCGGTGTCCACGCCGATCAGGTCCAGCAGCGCGAGCGGGCCCATCGGCAGCCCGCAGCCCAGCCGCATCGCGGCGTCGATGTCCTCGCGGGAGGCATAGCGGGCCTCGTACATCGCGGCCGCCTGGTTGAGATAGCCGAACAGCAGGCCGTCCGCGACGAAGCCGGGCCGGTCGCCCACCGCGACGGGCTCCTTGCCGAGGTCGAGGGCCAGCTCGGTGACGGCGGCGACGGCGGCGGGCGCGGTCAGCACCGAGGAGACCACCTCGACCAGCTTCATGGCCGGCGCCGGGTTGAAGAAGTGCAGCCCCAACACCCGCTCCGGGCGGGCCGATTCGGCGGCGAGGCGGGTGACGGAGAGCGCGTTGGTGCCGGTGGCCAGGATCGTCTCGGGCCGCACGACCGAGTCCAGCTCACGGAAGATCTGCTGCTTGATCTCGTACGACTCGGGGGCCACCTCGATGACCAGGTCGGCGTCGGCGGCCGTGCCCAGGTCGGTGGAGACGCGGACGCGGGCCAGGACGGCCGTGCGCTCCTGCTCGGTGAGCCGGCCGCGCTGCACGGCGCGGGCGGTGGAGGCCTCCAGCGCGGCGAGGGACCGCGCGGCCTGGGCCTCGCTGACGTCGACGCCGATCACCGTGCGGCCGGCCTTGGCGAGGACCTCGGCGATGCCGGTGCCCATGGTGCCGAGGCCGATGACGGCGATCGTCCGGAGCGGGGACAGAGGGGTGTCGGACAGGGGAGCGGCCATCGCGGGACTCCAGGAATGAGGTGACGACTGGGAACGCGCCCGGGTGCGCCGGAGAGGCCTCTGCGAGGCCCGGGCGCACCGGGTGCACGGAAAGGGGTGCGGGTGTTGCCGGGCTGCGAGCGCACACGCCCGGTGCCGTCGCCGTGGGCGTGCACACGCCCGGAGACGAACGGCGGATCCGACCGGCCCTGTCCCGTGGCCGGGTCGTACAGCGGTACACGTGGTACCGAACCGACATCTCGCGGCGACTGCGTCACCAGGCCGCCACGAGGAGGTGCTGCGAGTGGGTGACTCGCTCGTATGAGCTTAACCGGTGGGTAACGAGCGCGCCAGCCCCCGTTTCTGTGACGTGTTCCGCACCGGTTCACGCACACGGGTCACGCGTCGGGCCACGCGTCGGGCGCCGGGGCGGCCCCGCCCCGGTTGCCGCCCTGGGCGCCGTCGCGGCGCGGGCGCAGGTGCAGATACAGCGTCACGCAGACGCCGAGCCCCGCCACGCACACCGAGGCCATCCCGACGTACACGCCCGCGAGGACGGGACGGGCGGGCAGTTGCCAGACGGCCACGCCGACCGCGGCGAGGCAGCAGGCGACGAGGACGTGGATGACCGTCCGCAGGGCGAGGAGCCGACGGCGTTCCGTCCGGCCGTCGGGTGTCTCGTGCGCGGTGTTCTTCTCCGCGGGGGTGCCGTGAGTCGCCATCGTCGTGCTGTGTCCGTTCTCGGGCGGGGGCGGGGTGATGCGGTGGGGGGTTCGCCGAGCGGGGGGTGCGCCGGAGCGCGGGCCGCGGGCGCGCGCGTGGGGGGGCGGCGCGCCGGGTGCCGCCGCACCCCGGGCCGGAGCCGGGGGAGCGGCGGCTGTTCAGCACGTCAGCCGGCCAGCGCCTCCGCGCCGTCCAGCTGCGCGACGATGGGCCGGCCGCCGCGGGCGGGCGTGCCGACGCCGCCCTCCTTGCGTCGGACGCGCCCCTCCTGGCCGCTTCTGTCGCTCTCCGGCCGCCGGTCCGCCGCCGGGGCGGCCGCGGGCCGGGTGCGCTCCCCGTGGAGCACCCGGCCGAGCAGGACCAGGCGGGCGATCGACTCGTCCGACAGGTGCCGCAGGGCGAGCAGGGCGCGTCCCGTGACGGACTGCGCGCGCGCGGTCGCGTCGAAGTAGAGCGGCGACGCCCAGGGAGCGGCGGCGGGATCGCCTCCGGCTGCCCTGCGGCCGATCTCGGCCGTGATGTCCTCCAGGTACCGGGCATCGTGCTCCAGCCACTCCTGGGGAGTGGGCGGAGCGGCATGGTCGATCAGACGCGCCTTGCGGCGGTACGCCGTCGGATGGGTCATGGCTTCTCCTTCCTTCTGTGGATCTCCACGTCGAAGAAGCCCCTCTGGAGCTCCTCCACACAGACGCCGGCGGATGTCAGACGGGCCCTGGCCCGGCTCATGACCTTGCTGCTCCAGCCCTGGGAGCGGCCCAGCACCTCGGCGGTCCTGGCGTTGGTCCACCCGTGGAAGGCGATGAGCCGGTAGACCGCCCGGTCCGGCTGCGGGAGGGCGTCGACCGCGGCCAGCCACGGCTGGAACCCGTCGTCCACCTCGCCGAACCGGAAGCCGTAGAGCGAGACCAGCGGGACGAGGTGGATCTCGCACGGGCCGCAGCAGTTCTGACGCACCCTCAGGTCGTCGGCCGCGAGCTGCATGCTCACGTCCATCAGCCGCTCGTACGCCTCCTGCACGCCGGTCCCGGCGGGCAGCAGGGGCAGCGTCCTGGCGAACGCCTCCTGCGTGAGGGCCGTGACGTTGCAGCGAGGGTCGTCGTAGGCCTCGAACGTGTCGAACTGCACCTTGTGGAACAGGCTGCGTATCAGTTCCGTGTGGTGGGACGGGTCGAGTGTCAAAGTAGGACTCATTTTGTTCAGGGCCCTTCGGACAAAACGATGGCGCCGCCGGCGCCTCGGTGCAGGAGCTCATCGGCTCGCATCGATGGGTCACATCATCAGGGGGGTGTCCCAGGACCCTTTCCTGGGCGCCCCGGACACCACCTGACGACGCGTTACTTATCAGTAGCAACGTTCCCGCCGCACTGTTGAACGGGGATAGTACTGATGCTCGTAGCCACCCCTTTCCGCCCGTTGGATTCGCTATAGCGAACAAACTTGATCTCCGGTCGGCCGAACCTGACCGCCGCTGATCGAAGGTGCCCTCCGGGCCCGGCTCCGCCGTCCCGGACGCCCGTCATCGCCGCACGTCACCGGCCGGAGGCGCGGTGGGCCCGGCCCGGTCGCAAGCGGTCCCGAGCGGGACGAAGCGTGCGTTTGCGCGGTCTTCCCGGCATCGACCGAGGCACGGGTCATGCGCCCGGTTGTGCCCCCGTGCGCCGCTGCGCGCCGTACGGCCCCGGAGCCTGTCCTAGGCTCGGCACATGGACGAAGAGTTGCGATCCCTCACGGAGCGCTTACGGCGCGAGTCCGGCGCGACGCCCGCGTACGAGCGGCTGGCGGGCGCCGCGGACCCCGACGAACTGGCGGACGTGCTCACCGAGCCGGGGCAGCCCCTGTGGGCCAGGGAACTGGCCGCGTTCCGGCTCGGACTCGCAGGCGACCGACGGGCCTTCGAGACGCTCGTCCTGCTGCTCAACCACCGGGACCCCCCGCGCTGCGCCTCCGCCGCCCACGCGCTCGCCCGCCTCGGCGACCCCCGCACCGCCCGCGCCGCGGCCGCCCTGGCCACCAACGAACTGCGCGTCGCCTACGCCCTGCATCCCGTCCGGCTGCTGGTGGAACTGCGCGCGCCCGAGTCGGTGCCCGCGCTGATCACGACGCTGCAGCGGCGGCTGCGGCCGCACGACCCCTACCGGCGGGTGGCCCTCGCCTGCGTCGAGGGGCTGGGCGCGCTGGGCGACGGCCGGGCCCGGCCGGTGCTGAACGACGCCATGGCCCACCCGGTGCTCGCACAGGCTGCCGTGCACGCCCTCGCGCGGATCCCCCGGCAGCGGTGACGCACCCTCAAGGAGCCGCGCGGAAGGAGCCTGTCAGGGGCAGGCGTCCCCGACGGCGCACCTCGGGCACGGCGACTCCCGCCGCCTCGAAGGGCTCCTCGGCGCCGTCCGCGTGGAACCCGGCACGGGCGTAGAAGCGGCGGGCCGGGGCGTTGTCCCTGAGCACCCAGAGCCGCATGCCGGGGTGCCCCAGGGCCTCGGCCCGCCGTGCCGCCTCCTCCAGGAGCGCGCGTCCGAGGCCGGTGCCGATGTGCTCGACGGACACATAGAGCGCGCACAACTCGGCCTCGCCAGTGGGGACTTCGCCGTCCCGGTCAGGGCCGTGGGCGGGCCGGCCCACCACCGTCCCGGCCCGCTCCGCGACCAGGTTCACCACGCCGGGCCCGCCCTGCCCGAAACCGGCCCTGCGGCGCTCGGCGTCCTCGGCGACGCTCAGCGCGTCCGGGTACGCCTGCGGCATCAGCCCGCGATAGGCCCACTGCCGGCCGCGCACGCGGATCTCCGAGACGCGCTCGACGTCCGCGAGCACCATCTCCCGTACCGGCGGGGCCGCCGCCGAGTCACCCGCCCACCACCGCGAACGCCTCGATCTCCATCAGTAACTCCGGGCGGACCAGCGCCGCGACCTGCACCGCCGAGGCGGCGGGGAGGCGGTCGTCGGCCATGTGCGCGGCCCGGGCCTCGCGGATGGCAGGCATATGGGCCATGTCCGTGACGAAGTAGGTGAGTTTGACGACGTCGTCGAAGGTGGCGCCCACGGCGGCCAGACAGCGCCGCAGATTCTCGAAGACCTGCCGGGCCTGCGCCCGCGGGTCCCCCTCGCCGACCACCGCGCCGTGCTCGTCCATCGCCAACTGGCCGGCCACGGCCACGAATCGGCCCGTGGCCGTCACCACATGCGCGTACTGGGTCGCGGGGGCGACGCCGTCGGGGGCGGTCGTCCTGGTTCGCTCATGCGTCCATGGTGGACCGCCTCTCCGACGACGTGCCCGGCGGCCTCCGCGCCCCCGGCACGGCGGCCGCGCCGCTCAGCCGCGGAAGCCCAGCAGCCCGTGCAGCGTCGAGCCGTGGGCCGAGGGCTGCGCGACCTTCGACGCCGGCGGCTCGGGGTCGGGCTGCGCCGGGCACACCGCGTCGGCCTCGCCGCTCCCGCGCGGCACGACGCCGTCGGCCAGGTACGCCGCCAGGTGCTTGTCCAGGCAGGCGTTCCCGCTCAGCGTGATGCCGTGGTTCTGGCCGCCCTCCTCGACCACCAGGCTGGAGCCGCGCAGCAGGGCGTGGACCGTCGCGCCGCCCTCGAACGGGGTGGCCGCGTCGTTCGTCGCCTGGAACAGCAGGACCGGCGGCAGGTCGCCGTTGACGAGGTTCAGTGGAGCCAGGGACCGGGTCGGCCAGAAGGCGCACGGCGCGTTGTACCAGGCGTTGTTCCAGGTCATGAAGGGCGCCTTGGCGTACACCGACCAGTTGTCCGCGCGCCACTGGTCCCAGTCGCGGGGCCAGGAGGAGTCCCGGCACTGCACCGAGGTGTAGACGCTGTAGCCGTTGTCCCCCGCCGCGTCGACCGCGGCGAAGTTCTCGTACGCCTCGACCAGCGGGCCGACGTCCGAGGCGTTCACGTAGGCCGCGAACGCCTCGGCGAGGTGGGGCCAGTAACCGTTGTAGTAACCGCCCGGCATGAAGGTGTCCTCCAGTTCGGAGGCGCCCACCTTGCCGCCGGCCGGCTTCTTCGCCAGGGCCGCCCGCATCGCGTACCACTCCGTCTCGACCTGCTCCGGGTCGGCGCCCAGCCTGTAGGTCTTGTCGTGCCGGGCGATCCAGGCCATCAGGGCGCGGTGACGGTCGTTGAAGGCGAGGTCCTGGGTGAGGTTGTCCTCGTACCAGACGCCGGTCGGGTCGACGATCGAGTCCAGGACCAGGCGCCGCACCCGCTGCGGGTAGAGCTTGGCGTACACCGCGCCGAGGTAGGTGCCGTACGAGTAGCCGAAGTAGTTCAGCCGCTCGGCGCCGACCGCGGCGCGGATCGCGTCCATGTCCCGTACGGCGTCGACCGTGTCGATGTACGGCAGGACGTCGGCGTACTTCTTGCCGCAGGCCTCGGCGAAGGACCGGGCGCGTTCGAGGCCGGCCCGCTCGATCGCCTCGGTGAGGGGCACGGAGTCGGGGCGGACGGGGGCGAAGTGGCCGGGCCTGCAGTCCAGGGCGGGGGTGCTCCTGCCCACCCCCCGCGGGTCGAAGCCGATCACGTCGTACTGCGCCGAGACGGCCTTGGGCAGCGCCGAGGCGACGAACCCGGCGAGGCTCAGCCCCTGGCCGCCGGGCCCGCCGGGGTTGACCAGCAGGGGGCCCTGGTACGTCTTCGCGGTGTGCTGGACGCGTGACAGCGCCAGCGTGATCTGCTTCCCGCCCGGCCGGGCGTGGTCGAGCGGCACCTTCAGCGACGCGCACTGCAGCGTCGGCCGGTCGGCGACGCCGCAGCTCTTCCAGGCGAGCTTCGCCGCGGAGGCGGGGGCCGCGGGGTGCGACGGGCTCGCGCCGGCGGGCACGGCCGTGACCGTCCCGGCCACGACTGCGGCGGCGGCGCACAGCACGGCTGCGCGTTTGTTCATGGACTGCTCCCGGGACGAAAGGGGCCGGCGACGGCGGACCGCGCAGGTCACGGCCCTTGCCGATCGTCCCGGAAAGATCGTCAGAAAATACCTGTTCTGAGGCTTATTGACCCGTTCGTGTAGTCGGATGCGCTCTAACGCGCTCAGAGCAGCGTGAGCTGGGTGGGTCCGGCCGCGGCGGGCTCCTCGGCCGCGGCGGGCGGCCGGATCCGGCGGGGCGTTCCCGCGCGCGTGGGGCCGATGCCGTACTCCTCGGCGAGTTCGTGCACCTGACGGGTGATCCGGCGCTGGTACCACTTCGGGGCGTAGGCGCCGTCCGCGTAGAGCCGTTCGTAGCGGCGCACCAGGTGGGGGTGGTGCTGCCCGAGCCAGGCCATGAACCACTCGCGGGCGCCGGGGCGCAGATGCAGTGCGAGCGGGGTGACGGAGGTGGCCCCGGCGGCCGCGACCGCCCGGACGGTGGCGCGCAGTTGAGCCGGATCGTCGCCCAGGAACGGGATCACCGGCGCCATCAGCACCCCGCAGCCGATGCCGTGGTCGGTGAGGGTCCGCACCACGTCCAGGCGGCGCTGCGGGGCCGGGGTGCCCGGCTCGACGGTGCGCCACAGCTCGGTGTCGGTGAAGCCCACGGAGACCGAGACCCCGACGTCGGTCACCTCGGCGGACTGCCGCAGCAGGTCGAGGTCGCGCAGGATCAGAGTGCCCTTGGTCAGGATGGAGAAGGGGTTCGCCCGGTCGCGCAGGGCGGACAGGATGCCCGGCATCAGCCGGTAGCGGCCCTCGGCGCGCTGGTAGCAGTCGACGTTGGTGCCCATCGCGACGTGCTCGCCCTGCCAGCGGGGCGAGGCGAGCTGGCGGCGCAGCAGCTCCGGCGCGTTCACCTTGACGACGATCTGGGTGTCGAAGCCGATCCCGGTGTCGAGGTCGAGATAGCTGTGCGTGCGGCGGGCGAAACAGTAGACGCACGCGTGCGTGCAGCCGCGGTAGGGGTTCACCGTCCACTCGAACGGCATCCGGGAGGCGCCCGGCACCCGGTTGAGGATCGAGCGGGCGCGGATCTCGTGGAAGGTGATGCCGGCGAACTCGGGCGTGTCGAACGTCCTGGTCGTGACCGCGGCCGCCCCGAACAGCGCGGCGTCCGCCGGCCGGTCGTGGCGGGTCTCCACGGTGAGGTTCTCCCAGCGCATGACGTCTCCTCGGTAGCACTGCCCACACAATAGAACATCTGTTCCCATGATCGTGCGAGGACTCTTTCGGGACCGGTTTCCGATCGGCGGACGATCGCTTCGGCGACCCCGATTTGGGCGGCCGTGGACCGGGGTGGTTGGCTTGCCCCGAACCTGAGGCACCCCTGAGCAACCCTGAGCAACACGGACCTGGAGGAACCCCATGGCGCAGGTCGAGGCCACCACCGAGCGGGTCGTCGCGGCGGACCCGGAAAAGGTGTTCGACACGATCGCCGACTACAGCGGCACGCGCGGGAATCTGCTGACCGAGCACTTCAGCGAGTACGAGGTGCGCGAGGGCGGCGACGGCGAGGGCACCCTCGTCCACTGGAAGCTCCAGGCCACCAGCAAGCGCGTCCGCGACTGTCTCCTGGAGGTCGCCGAACCGACCGACGGCGAGCTCGTGGAGAAGGACCGCAACTCCTCGATGGTCACCGTCTGGCGCGTCACCCCGGCCGGCGAGGGCAGGTCCCGCGTCGTCGTCACCACCACGTGGAACGGCGCCGGCGGCATCGGCGGCTTCTTCGAGAAGACCTTCGCCCCCAAGGGCCTCGGCCGGATCTACGACGGCGTCCTCGCCAACCTCGCCGCCGAGGTCGAGAAGTAGGCCAACGCCCCTGCGTTCCCGGGTGCGTTGATCGCCGTCACCGGATCGAGTGGTTCTCCCTTGTGATCGGGACGGCCCCGTAACTCGTCGTACTTGCTCACAGTTGTCGCTTTACGCGACAACTGTGTGGCGGGTGCGACGAGGGGAACGGCTGATGGGCGCAACCACTCTGGTGCAGGACGAGCCGGTCACGGCGACTCCCGCGAAGGCCCCGCCGCCGTCGCCCGCCGACGCGGCGGGACCGGCCCGGCGCCGCGTGCGGCTGGTGTTCTTCGCCCTCATGCTCGCGCTGCTCCTCGCGGCGCTGGAGCAGATGATCGTCGCCACCGCCCTGCCGAGGATCGTCGGCGAACTGCACGGCCCGGACCGGATGTCCTGGGCGATCACCGCCTGCCTGCTCACCGCCACCGTCACCCTCCCGGTGTACGGCAAACCCGGCAACCTCCTCGGCCGCAAGGGCGTCTTCCAGTTCGCGATCGTCGTCTCCGCGCTCGCCGGGCGCGCCCGCACCATGGACCAGCTGATCGCCTTCCGCGCCGTCCAGGGCGTCGGCGCGGGCGGACTGCTGACCGGGGTGCAGGCGATCGATCTGTCGTGCGGCGAGTACACCGTCATCGCCGCCGGCTACCCGCCGGCCGCCTCCGTCCTGCGGGTGACCGGAGGCGGGCGAACGGAACACGACCTGCAGCTCGGCCACGAGGACTGACCCCGCGCGGGCACAGCCCAAACGTACGGCGTACCCCGGCGCACCGACGTGAAACCAATTCCAGGATTGCGGCCCGCACCGACCGGCGTGCGCCGTACGGTGGGCACTGCGGGACAGATCTTGCACAGCTCTGGGGAGAGAGGGCCTGCACCATGGACCGTGGCACCGAGAGGGACGCACCTCCCCGCCGCGGAACCGCGAGGGAGACGACGACCGAGGCGACGAGCGAGGCGGAACGGGGGTCGCCGCGTCCTGAGGGCGAGGAGCCCGCCGACGCCGGGCGCGTCCCCCTGGCCGTGGTCGTGGTGGACCGCGAGGGCCTCGTCTCCCACTGGAGCGCCGGCGCACGCCGGCTCTTCGGCGTCGCCAAGGACGAGGCGATCGGGCAGCCGGCCATCGACCTCCTCCCCGTCTCCGGCGCGCTCCCCGACCCCGACGACGACTTCGCCGCAGACGCCTACGGCGAGTACGCCGCCTACGACGGCCTCGGCCCCGGCCTGGACTCCTCCCTCGACCGCGGGCTCGGGTACCCGGCCGCCGGACGGGCCCGGCTGACGGTGCCCGCGCCGGACGGCGGCCATGAGCGCGTCGACGTGCTGTGGTGGGCCTACCCGCTGGTCGGACCGGGGACGGAACGGCTGCTGGTGCTGGCCGCCGACGCGACGGCCCTGCGTCCGGAGGAACCGGCGACCCCGTCGGCCGTCGAACGCATCGCCCCCGGCTTCGCCCTGCACACGGACTTCCCCGGCGCCGAGGAGCTCGCCCGCCGGCTGCCCGAGATCCTGCCCAGCATGAGCGTCGGCGAAAGCGCCCGCATCGTCGCGCAGGTCCTCGAACTCGGCTACCCCGTCATGGAGTTCAGCCAGAACGACCGGGTGCCCGTGACCCCCGACTGGGGCGTTGCCCGGCGGGTCGAACGCCGGGCGCGCCGGGAGCGCGCCGCCCGCGCCGCCGCCGAAGGGCTGCCCGTAGCGCAGGATCCGGCCGACGAGGGCGAGGACCTCGAGTACGTCGCCGTCCGCGAGCGGCTGGAGTTCCTCAACGAGGTCAGCGGGAGGATCGGTACCTCCCTCGACCTGTCCCGCACCATCGTCGAGGTCAGCCGGGCCGTGGTCCCGCGCTTCACCGACGTCGCCGGCACGTATCTGCGGGAACAGGTCGTCGCCGGCGAGGGGTTCCCGGACGGCGTGCCGGACACCACCACCCTGTGGCACCGCGTGGCCCTGGAGCACACCGACGAGCCCGGCCGCTGGGACGACGTCGTGCCCGTGGGCGAGGCCATGCCGTTTCCCGCGCACACCCCGTTCTTCCAGTGCATGACCACCGGCGAGCCCGTCCTGGTGCCGCGGATCAGCGAGCAGATGGGCCACGCCATCGCCTCGCAGTTCGAGAAGCGGGACATCCGGCCCCTGATCACCGGCCGCTCCATGCTCGTCGTCCCGCTCAAGGCCCGTGACGTCGTCCTCGGCTTCATGATCCTGCTGCGCCACCCCGAGCGTTCCCTCTTCAACGACATGGACCGGGTCACGGGCGCGGAACTCGCCGCCCGCGCGGGCCTGGTGCTCGACAACGCGCGCATGTACACCCACCAGGAGAGCGTCGCGGAGACCCTCCAGGACAGCATGCTGCCGCACATCCCGCCGCGCATGGCGGCCTGCGACCTCGCCACCCGCTATCTGCCGGGCACGCTGCTCGGGCGGGTCGGCGGGGACTGGTTCGACTCGGTGAAGCTGCCCGGCGCGCGCACCGCGCTCGTCGTCGGCGACGTCATGGGACACGGTCTCCACTCCGCCGCCATGATGGGCCAGTTGCGCACGGCCGTGCAGACGATGGCCGCCCTCGATCTGCCGCCCGCCCAACTCCTGCGCAACCTCGACGATCTGGCGCAACGGCTGGGCGACACCTATCTCGCGACCTGTCTGTACGCCGTCTACGACCCGATCGCGGGCGAGCTGCAGCTCGCCAACGCGGGCCACATCCCCCCGGTGCTGGTGCGCGCCGCCGACGGCCGCAGCGAGCTGCTCGACCTGCCCACCGGCGCGCCCATCGGCGTGGGCGGGGTGCCCTTCGAGGCGGTCCGCGTCCGCGTGGAACCGGGGGACCGGCTGGTGATGTGCACCGACGGGCTGGTGGAGATGCGCGGCGAGGACATCGGCGTGGGCCTGGCGGCCCTGTGCGAGTCCGCGGCCCATCCGGCCGCCTCCATGGACGACGCCTGCGACACCATCGTCCGCGCCCTCGCCGCGACCTTCTCCCGGGCCGGCCACGCCGACCGCAAGGACGACGTCGCCCTGCTCATGGCCAGGCTCGCCGGCATCGAACCCGGCGACGTCGCCGAGTGGCGCCTCGCCCTCGACCCGGCCGAGGTCGCCCGGGCCCGCGCCGTGGTCCGCGAGCAGCTCCACGGCTGGGGGCTGGGCTCGCTCGCCGAGCCCGCCGAGCTCATGGTGAGCGAGCTGGTCACCAACGCCGTACGGCACTCCCGCCGGCGCTCCGTGGGGCTGCGTCTCGTCCGCGGCGACACCCTGCTGTGCGAGGTCGAGGACGACGATCACGAACTGCCGAACCTGCTGAGCGCCGGACCCGGCGACGAGGCCGGGCGGGGGCTGCGCGTGGTGAGCGCGCTGGCCCGGGAGTGGGGTGCCAGCCGCACGGCGGAGGGCAAGTCGGTGTGGTTCGAGCTGACGCTGCCGCGCCGCTGAACGCGGTGGCCGGGCCGCCCGGCCGGTGTGCGCCCGCGTGCGGATCCCGGACGCCGCGTGAAGGAACGCGCCCCGCGCTTGTCGCGACGGCCGGGGAGCGGTAGACCGTACTCGCCCGTCGCTTACGGCGGATCGGCCTTGCGTCCTGGGGAGTTGGGCATGAGCGTGGCGAGTCGGTACCGGGCGGCGTGGGAGGGCTTCTGGCGGGAGGCCCCCCAGGAGCCCGGCGGGGTGTTCTGGGACGCGGACCCGAAGGTGACGGCCGCCCTGCACCTCGCCCTCTTCGAGCCCCATCTGACCGACGCCGAACTGCCGTTGGTGGACCTCGGCTGCGGGAACGGCACGCAGACCCGGTACTTCGCGGAACGCTTCGCACAGGTGGTCGGCGCCGACCTGTCCGCCGCGGCCCTCGACCACGCCCGCCGCGCCGATCCCGCCCCCGGAGCCGCCTACCGGCTGCTGGACGCGGCGGCGAAGGGCGAGGCCGAGGCCCTGCACGCCGAGGTGGGGGACGCCAACGTCTACATGCGGGGCGTCCTGCACCAGTGCGAGCCCGCCGACCGGCAGCCGCTCATGGACGGGATCGCCGCGCTGGTGGGCCGGCGCGGCCGGGCCTTCCTCGTGGAACTGTCGGAGGCCGCCCGGCCTGTCCTCGGCGCTCTGGCACAGAGCCCGGCCGGTCCGCCGCCGAAGCTGGCGCCGATCTTCCGGCACGGCATCGCCCCCGGCGAGGTCGCCGACGACGCGGTGCCCGGCTATCTGCGGACCGCCGGGCTCACGGTCCTGGCGTCCGGCGACCTGCCCCTCGTCACGACCGAGTCGGCGCCGGACGGCACCCGGATCGAGCTGCCGTCGACATGGTTCGTGACCGCCCGGGAGGTGTGACCGGCCCTCACGCGAAAACCGTGCCGGCGGCGCCTGTCGCACTTCCGCGCCGCCGGCCCGGCCCGTCTGCCGGCCCGGCTGTTCGTGCCCCTGATGCGGTCAGCCGGCCGCTGATGTCGTCCCCTGCCGCGACGTCCGCGCGCGCCGCCCGGAGCCAGGTCTCCCGCACGGCGTCATCCTCCGCCTCGCCGAGCGAGCCGGGTCCCCGTCCGCGTCGCCGCTGTGCCGAGGTGCGCGCGAAGATCACAGCACGCTCCCGGTCGGCCGCGCCAACGTCTTCCCGTGCGGGGCGGCCCGCTAGGCTCGGGCCACCCGGAGCGGGCGCTCCGGCGGCGGCCCGGAGACGGCAGGGGGCGGACGTGAAGATCCTCATCAGCGCCGACATGGAGGGCGCCACCGGTGTCACCTGGCCCGCCGACGTGCTGCCCGGGACCCCGCAGTGGGAGCGCTGCCGGTCGATGTTCACCTCGGACGTGAACGCCGCCGCGGTGGGTTTCTTCGACGGCGGGGCGGACGAGGTCCTGGTCAACGAGGCCCACTGGACCATGCGCAACCTGCTCCTCGAACAGCTCGACGAACGGGTCGAGATGCTCACCGGCCGGCACAAGGCCCTCTCCATGGTCGAGGGCGTCCAGCACGGCGACGTCGACGGCATCGCGTTCGTCGGCTACCACGCGGGCGCCGGAGCCGAGGGCGTGCTCGCCCACACCTACCTCGCCAACTCGATCACCGGCGTCTGGCTGAACGACGTGCGCGCCAGCGAGGGGCTGCTCAACGCCCATCTCGTGGCCGAGTACGGCGTGCCGGTCGTCCTGGTCACCGGCGACGACGTCGCCTGCGAGGACGCGCTCGGCTACGCGCCCGAGGCGCTGAAGGTCGCCGTGAAGGACCATGTCTCGCGCTACGCCGCCGTGTGCCGCACACCGGCCCGCACCGCCGCCGACATCCGGGCCGCGGCGAAGGCGGCGACGGGGCTGGCGATCCGTCAGGAACCGGTCTCGGCAGGGCCGTTCACCGTGGCCGTGGAGTTCGACGCCGAGCACCTCGCGGCAGCGGCCACCGTGGTGCCCGGCGTCGCCCGCATCGGCGAACGCAAGGCCGCGTACACCGGCGCGACCATGTACGAGGCGATCCGCACGTTCAAGGCGGTCACCACGATCGCCTCGGCCGCGATCGAGGAGCAGTATGGCTGAGCGGCCGGGAACGGCGAGCGCAGCAGGAAGACGGCGGGAAGACGAGCAGGAGCGGCATGGCTGACGCGCAGGCGCGGGACGAGGTCGTCCGGTTCACCTCGGACCTCATCCGCATCGACACCACCAACCGGGGCGGCGGGGACTGCCGTGAGCGGCCCGCCGCCGAGTACGCCGCGGCGCTGCTGGCCGAGGCGGGCATCGAGCCCACCCTGCTGGAGCGCACCCCGGGGCGCACCAACGTCGTCGCCCGCGTCGAGGGCGCCGACCCGTCCGCAGACGCGCTGCTGCTCCACGGCCATCTGGACGTCGTCCCCGCCGAGGCCGCCGACTGGAGCGTGCACCCCTTCTCCGGGGAGGTGCGCGACGGGGTCGTGTGGGGGCGCGGCGCGGTCGACATGAAGAACATGGACGCGATGATCCTGGCCGTGCTGCGGGCCTGGGCCCGGGAGGGCGTGCGGCCCCGGCGCGATCTCGTCATCGCCTTCACCGCCGACGAGGAGGCCAGCGCCGAGGACGGTTCCGGCTTCCTCGCCGACCGTCACCCGCACCTGTTCGACGGCTGCACCGAGGCCGTCGGCGAATCGGGCGGGTTCTCCTTCCACGACGGCGCCGGACGCGAGATCTACCCCATCGCGGCGGGCGAGCGCGGCACCGGCTGGCTGAAGCTCACCGCGCGAGGGCGCGCCGGGCACGGCTCCAAGGTCAACCGCGAGAACGCGGTGACGCGGCTGGCCGCGGCCGTCGCCCGCATCGGCGAGCACGTCTGGCCGCCCCGGCTCACGCCGACCGTCGCCGCCGCGCTCACCGAACTGGCCGCGCTGTACGGCGTCGACGCCGACCTCGACGACGTGGACGCCCTGCTGGGCAAGCTGGGCCCGGCCGCAGCCCTGGTCGAGGCGACCGTGCGCAACAGTGCCAACCCGACCATGCTGGACGCCGGTTACAAGGTCAACGTGATCCCGGGAGAGGCAGCCGCCTTCGTGGACGGCCGGTATCTCGTGGGCGCCGAGGACGAGTTCTGCGCCACCCTCGACGAACTCACCGGCCCCGACGTCGACTGGGAGTTCCACCACCGCGAAGTCGCCCTCCAGGCACCGGTGGACGCGCCGCTGTACGCCCGGATGCGCGCCGCCGTCGAGGAGTTCGCGCCCGAGGGGCATGTGGTGCCGTACTGCATGTCGGGCGGCACGGACGCCAAGCAGTTCTCGCGGCTCGGAATCACCGGCTACGGCTTCGCGCCGCTGAAGCTCCCCGAGGGCCTCGACTACCAGGCGCTCTTCCACGGCGTGGACGAACGGGTCCCGGTCGAGGCGCTGCACTTCGGCGTCCGCGTCCTCGACCGGTTCCTGCGGACGGCCTAGGCGGACGGGGGACGACGTGCGGGTCCTGCCCTACGGCTCCTGGCCGTCGCCGATCGAGGCGTCCCTGGCCGCCGCCCACGACGGGCGCCCCGACCACGTCGGCTTCGTCGGCGACGAGGTGTGGTGGACCGCGCCCCGGCCCGCCGAGAACGGGCGTCGCACCCTGGTGCGGCGGCGCGCGGACGGCACGCAGGAGTCGGTCCTGCCCGCTCCCTGGAACGTCCGCAGCCGCGTCGTCGAGTACGGCGGCCACCCCTGGGCCGGCGGGGACGCGGCAGACGGACTCCTCGTGGTGTTCGCGCACTTCGCCGACCAGCGGCTGTACGCCTACGAGCCGGACCGCGGCGGCGATCCGCGCCCGCTCACCCCCCTCTCCCCGGTGGGCGGCGGACTGCGCTGGGCCGAGCCGCAGTTGCTCCTCGGCCGGGGCGAAGTCTGGTGCGTGCTGGAGGAGTTCACCGGCGACGGACCCACCGACCTGCGCCGTGTCCTGGCCGCCGTGCCGCTGGACGGCTCGGCCGCCCACGACCGCACCGCGGTACGCGAACTCACCGACGACAGCCGCCGTTTCGTCACCGGCGCCCGCCTCTCGCCTGACGGCCGGCGGGCGGCCTGGCTGGCCTGGGACCATCCGCTGATGCCCTGGGAGGGCACGGACGTCGTCGTCGCCGACGTCACCGCCGACGGCCGCCTCGGCGACGCACGCGTCGTGGCCGGCGGGCCGGGGGAGTCGATCGCACAGGTCGACTGGACCCGGCCGGCGGGCGGCGAGGGGTGGCCGGCGGGCGGGGCGGCGGGCGAGGGCCTGCTCTACACGAGCGACCGCAGCGGCTGGTGGAACCTGTACCGCGACCACACCCCGCTGTGCCCGCGCGCGGAGGAGTTCGGCGGAGCCCTGTGGACGCTCGGCCGGCGCTGGTTCGCCCCGCTGGAGAACGGGCTGGTCGCCGTCGTCCACGGCCGGGGCGCCACCGCGCTCGGCATCCTCGATCCGCAGACCGGCGAACTCGTCGACGCGGCCGGACCCTGGACCGAGTTCGCGCCCACCCTGGCGGCGCGCGGCGATGCCGTCGTCGCGGTCGCGGCCAGCCCGCGCAGCGCCTACGAGGTGGTGGAGCTGGACGCCCGCACCGGCCGGGCCCGGGTCATCGGCGCCGCGCACGACGACGCGGTGGACCCGGCCTACTATCCCGAGCCCCGGATCCGCACCTTCACCGGGCCCGACGGCCGCGACGTCCACGCCCACGTCTACCCGCCCCACCACCCCGCCGTCGTCGCCCCCGGCCACGAGCTGCCGCCCTACGTCGTGTGGGCGCACGGCGGCCCCACCGACCGCGCCCCGCTGGTCCTGGACCTGGAGATCGCCTACTTCACCTCGCGGGGCATCGGGGTGGCCGAGGTGGACTACGGCGGGTCGACCGGCTACGGCAGGCAGTACCGGGAGCGGCTGCGCGAGCAGTGGGGCGTCGTCGACGTCGAGGACTGCGCGGCCGTCGCCCTGGCCCTCGCCGACGAGGGCGCCGCCGACCGCGAGCGGCTGGCGATCCGCGGCGGCAGCGCGGGCGGCTGGACCGCCGCCGTCTCGCTGACCGGCGCCGACGTCTACGCCTGCGGCACGATCCGCTACCCCGTGCTGGATCTGGCGGGCTGGGCGACGGGGGAGACCCACGACTTCGAGTCGCGCTACCCGGACAGTCTCGTCGGACCCCTCGCCGAGGTGCCCGCCCGGTACGCGGAGCGCTCGCCCGTCGAGCACGCCGAGCGGATCACCGTGCCGTTCCTGCTTCTTCAGGGCCTGGACGACGTGATCTGCCCGCCCGGCCAGTGCGAACGGTTCCTCGACCGGCTGACCCGGCTCGCCGGGCGGCCGGTTCCGCACGCGTATCTCGCGTTCGAGGGGGAGGGGCACGGCTTCCGGCGGGCCTCGACGACGGTCCGGGCCCTGGAGGCCTAGCTGTCGCTGTACGCTCAGGTCTTCGGGCTGAATCCGCCCGGTGAGGCGAGCCTGGAGCTTGTGCGGTGAAGGAACTCGTACGGCCGGTGCGGCCGGCCCCCGGCGCCCGGGTCGCGGTCGTCGCGCCCAGCGGACCGGTGGTGGAGGAGCGGCTGCAGGCCGGTCTCGACCTGCTGCGCGGCTGGGACCTCGACCCGGTCGTCGCCCCCCATGTGCTGGACCGCCACCGCAGCCTGCCCCACCTCGCGGGCGCCGACGCCGACCGGGCGGCCGATCTGCAGAGCGCCTGGTGCGACCCGACCGTCGACGTCGTGCTGTGCGCACGCGGCGGCTACGGCGCCCAGCGCCTCGTCGACCTGCTCGACTGGGACGCCATGCGGGCGGCCGGGCCGAAGGTCTTCATCGGGTTCAGCGACAGCACCGCCCTGCACGAGGCGTTCGCCGTGCGGCTGGGCCTGGCCACGCTCTACGGACCGGTGGCCGCGGGCATCGACTTCGTCAAGAACGCCCGCGCACAGGAACACCTCCGCGCCACTCTGTTCGCCCCCGAGACCGTCCGCACGCTCCGCTCCGGCGGCGTCCCCCTGGCGCCGGGACGGGCGAGGGGCGTCACCCTGGGCGGCTGTCTGACGCTGCTCGCCACCGGCTACGGCACCCCGCACTCCCGGGCCGGCGCCCGTGGCGGCCTGCTGCTCCTCGAGGACGTGGGCGAGCCGCCGTACAGCGTCGACCGGGCCCTGACCCAGCTCCTGCGCACCGGCTGGCTGGACGGCGTCGCGGGCGTGGCGCTCGGCTCCTGGCATCGGTGCGGCCCCTACGAGGAACTGCGTCCGGTCCTGGCCGACCGGCTCGGCGGCCTCGGCGTCCCCGTGGTCGAGGAGCTCGGCTTCGGCCACTGCGAGGGGGCGCTGACCGTGCCCTTCGGCGTGGGCGCGGTACTCGACGCAGACGAGGGCACGCTCACCCTCGACGCCCCGGCGCTGCGCTGACCTCGCGGCCGCGTCACCCGCAGGGCAGTCCCACCGAGCGGGTGCGAGGCGCCCGGCCCACGCTGGTCGTATGACCCCCAGGACCCCGAAGAGCCCCAAAACTTCGAAGACAGCCGAGAGCGGCGGGAAGAGCGGCGGCCTGGGCGCGGCGGCGACGCCCGGCCGGATCGCCGTCCTGGTGCTGGCCGCCCTCGCCCTGGTCTTCGTCTTCGGCAACACCCGCGCCACGAAGATCCGGCTGCTGGTCCCCGTGGTGACGATGCCCCTGTGGACGGCCCTGCTGGCCACGGGCCTGATCGGCGCGCTGTGCGGGGCGTACTTCGCCTACACCAGGACCCGGCGGAGATAGCCTCGTCGTACGCTGTCCGGATGCCGCACACCGGATCTGCTTACCTGGCCGAGGGGCCCCGCGTCGGGCTGCGCCACTTCACCTACGCGGACGGGCCCGAGTTCACCGCCCGGGTCCGCGAGAGCAAGGACCTCCACCGTCCGTGGCTGTACCCGCCGGCCTCCGCCGACGCGTACACGGCCTACGCGAGCCGTCTCATCGAGGACCCGTCGAAGGTCGGCTTCCTCGTGTGCACCCGGGAGGACGGGGCGCTCGCCGGGTTCGTCAACATCAACAACATCGTCCAGGGCGCGTTCCAGTCCGGTGCGCTCGGCTACGGCGTCTTCGCGCACGCGGCCGGACGCGGGCTGATGCGCGAGGCCCTCGGACTGGCGGTGGGCCACGCCTTCGGGCCGCTGCGGCTGCACCGGCTGGAGATCAACGCACAGCCCGGCAACACCGCCTCGATCGCCCTGGCCCGCGCCTGCGGCTTCCGGCGCGAGGGTTTCTCCCCGAAGATGATCCACATCGACGGGGAGTGGCGGGACCACGAGCGCTGGGCGATCACCGCCGAGATGCGGGCTTCCGGTTGACCTTCATGGTGTCGAGGTCCGTGACCGTCGACTTCAGCCCGGTGAAGCCGTAGTCCAGCGCGCGCAGCGTCGTCTCGGCGCGTTCCTCGGCGAGCGCGCCCGCCATCTCCTCGCCGTCGGCCGCGTCCGAGACCACCACGAAGCGCATCGAGAAGTGCTTCAGCGGCGACGGCTGGTACGACAGCGTGCCCTCCTCGGTGAACCGCATGCTCGTCAGGCCGTGCTCGGCGGCCTCGGCGAGCAGCCGGGCACGGGCCTCCTCGGTGAGACCGTCCCACGTGCCGCGGACGATCACCCGGTAGGTGTGCTGCTCACTCACTGTCGCTCCTTCGCGTCGGCCGTCGAAGGAGCGACTGTACGTGCGGACGGCCGGCGCGCGCCCGGGATTTTCGCCGTGCGCCGGACGGCTCACCGCCCGCCGCGGTCCGCGTACTCGTACACCGCTCCGTCCGGGTGACGGACGATGAGATTGCGGCCGACCGGCGTCGGCACCGGGCCCGCGATGACGTCCGCGCCCAGTTCGGTGAGCGTCTTGAGGGCCTCGTCGACGTCCCGGACGGCGATCGTCGCGGCCACCTTGCGCAGCACCTCCAGCTCGGCCGGCGGCCCGCTCATCAGAAGGAAGCAGCCGACCGCGGCCACCCGCACCCCGCCCCGCTCGAAGCGCAGCGCGGAGACGCCGGCCAGCCGCTCGTAGAAGGCGACCGAGGCATCCAGATCGTCGACGCAGACACGCAGTGTGGCTCCCAGAATGTCCATGCGCACGAGCCTAGTTGGGGCGGCGGCGACCGGACGGTCCTTCACCCGATCCCTCCCTTCGTCCACCTGCCGGCGAACCCGGCCCGCCCCGCGCCGGGCGTGAGGCCTCCTGACCGCGGGTACCCGACGGCCATGGAGCGCATCGACCGCATGGAGCATCTGGACAGGCATCTCGTCGACGAACTGGCGCAGGTGGCGCGCGAGACGATCCGGGAGGAACTGCGCGAGCAGACCCGCAAGCAGCGTCGCACGGCGATGCTGTACGCCGCCTCCGGCGCGCTCGCCCTCTACGCCGGCGCCGCCGTCGCGGTCGCGCTCTGCCTGGCCCTCGGCCTCGGGCTTCCGCACTGGGCCGCCGCGCTGATCACCGCCGCGGTCCTCGGCGTGGCCGCGTATCTGACGCGCAACGCGGCGAAGCCCCGCACCGCCCCGCGGGGCGAGGTGCACGGGCGGCTCGCCGGGAGCGCGCCGTCGTCCGCGCCGGCCGGGTCCCCCGGACCGCAGTACCCGCCGATGCCGCCGGTCGCGCCGGACGTCCGTCTCCCGGAGCAGGGCGGGGCGCCTCGCGCGCGGGGCGTCGACCCCGGGGACCCGCATCCGCGGGGCTGACCTCCGACGGCGCCGGTCCCGGAGGGAAGCGAACCGGGCCCGGCGAGGCCATCGGCGTCCGAGCGACCGGGGCCCCGCGGCACATCGCCGCGGGGCCCCGGCATGCGGCGGGGCCGGCCCGCCCGTGTGGGGCCCGCGCCCGGGAAGACCGGTCTCACTGCCCTGGAAGACCGGTCCCGCTGCGGAGGACCGGTCTCACGGCAGGCGGGGCAGCACCTTGGTCCGGTAGAAGTCGAAGAAGCCGCGCTGGTCCGGGCCGATCTGGTTCACGTAGACCCGGTCGAAGCCCGCGTCGGCGAAGGCGGTGAGAGCGGCGACGTGCTCGTCCACGTCGTCGCCGCAGACCGTGTTCTCACCGACCATCTCCTCGGTGATCAACGGCTCCAGCTGCTCGAAGTGGCTCGGCGTGGGCAGGATCTGGCCCATCTCGCCGGGCAGCAGCTGGTTCGACCACAGCCGGTGGACCGTACGGACGGCCTCGGCGCGGTCGGCGCCGTAACAGACCTTGGTGCCGCCGCTGACCGGCTTCGCGCCGCCGCCGCCCTTGCGGAACTGCTCCACCATCGGTTCGTCCGGCATCATCGTGATGTAGCCGTCGCCCACCCGCGACGCCAGCGCCGTCGCCTTGGGCCCGAACCCGGAGACGTCGATCGGGACCGGCTCCTCGGGCACGGTGTACAGACGGGCGTTCTCCACCTTGTAGTGCGTGCCGTAGTGGCTCACCTCCTCGCCGGTGAACAGCCGGCGCATGACCTGGACGGCCTCCTCCAGCATCTCCAGCCGGACGTCCGCGGGCGGCCACACATCGCCGAGGATGTGCTCGTTCAGCGCCTCGCCCGAGCCGACGCCGAGCCGGAAGCGGCCGTTCGTCATCACGGCGGCCGTGGCGGCGGCCTGGGCCACCACGGCGGGGTGCATCCGTACGGTCGGGCATGTCACGGCCGTCTCGATGGGCAGCGACACCGCCTCCGACAGCGCGCCGATCACCGACCAGACGAACGGGCTCTGGCCCTGCGCGTCGTTCCAGGGGTGGTAGTGGTCGGAGATCCACAGCGCCTGGAAGCCCGCCTGCTCGGCCATGCGCGCCTGTTCGATCAGGTCCGCGGGGCCGAACTCCTCGCAGGACAGGAAGTAGCCGTACTCGGGCATGGGGGGTACCTCCGACTGGGTGACTCTGGTCCCGCACCGGGTACCCGACGCCCGGGCGGGCAACCGGCGCACGTTTGGCCGCCCCTGCCAGGGGGACGCGGAAACCCTCGTACGACAACGGTCCGAACCCCGCCGGAGGCCAGCCTTGAGTCGACCCCGCATCGTGATCGTCGGAGCGGGCTTCGCCGGACTCCGGGCGGCTCGCACCCTCGCGCGCACGGCCCGCGGCCGGGCCGACATCACCCTGCTCAACCCCGCCGACCACTTCCTGTACCTGCCCCTGCTGCCCCGGGTGGCGGCCGGCGACCTGGACCCGCGCCGGATCGCCGGGTCGCTCTCGCGCACCCTGCGCGGCGTGCGGCTGGTGCTCGGCGAGGCCGGCCGCGTGGACCTCGACGCGCGCACCGTTGGCTACACCGGCCCCGAGGGCGACGCGGGCGTCCTCGCCTACGACCGGCTCGTGCTGGCCGCGGGCGGCGCCGACGAGCTGCTGCCCGTCCCCGGGATCGCCGAGCACGCGTACGGGCTCCGCGGTCTGCCCGAAGCGCTCGTTCTGCGCGATCACCTCATCCGTCAGGTGGAAGCGGCCGCGGCCGGCGACAGCGCGGCCGAACGTGCGGCGCGTTGTACCTTCGTCGTGGCCGGCGCGGGCTACGCCGGCGCCGAAGTCGCCGCGCAGGGACAGGCCTTCACCGACGCGCTGGTGCGCGGCCGTCCCGCCCGCAGGGGCATGCGGCCGCGCTGGCTGCTGCTCGACGCCGCCGAGCGCGTCCTTCCCGACCTGGACGAACGCCTCTCCCGCACCGCAGAACGGGCGCTCGCCGAACGCGGCGTCGACGTGCGCCTGGGGACCTCCGTGAAGGAGTCCACGCGCGAGGGCGTGCTGCTGACCGACGGCGAGTTCGTCGACAGCCGCACGCTGGTGTGGTGCGTGGGCGTACGGCCGGGCCCGCTCGTGAAGTCGCTGGGACTGCCCCTGGAGCGGGGCCGGCTGCTCGTGGAGCCGACGCTCCAGGCGCCGGGCCGGCCCGAGGTGTTCGCCTGCGGGGACGCGGCCGCCGTGCCGGATCTGGACCGTCCCGGGGAGTACACGCCGCTGACCGCGCGGCACGCGCGGCGGCAGGGGAAGCTGGCCGGACGCAACGTCGCCGCCTCCCTCGGCGGCGCGGCCGGTCTGCGGCCGTACCGGCACAGGGATCCCGGACTCGCCGGCGAGCCGGGCGGGCGCCTCGGTGGTCCCGTGGCCGGCGCGGCCGCCCGCGCTCGCCATCTCTCCGCGATGCCCGGCAACCGCGTCCGCATGGCCGCCGGCCGGCTGCTGGACGCCGTCCTGCCGCACCGGCCCGTCCGGTCGGGCCTCCTGCGGTCGGGATCGGCGCCGCTGGACTCGACGCCGCCCGGGCCGCCCCGGATCCCGCACGCCCGCAGGCGCGCACCCACGGCCTTCGGGCCCGGCGCGGCCACCGAGGCGGACGTACACGCCGTCGCGTCCGCCCCGGCGGACGCGACCGACAGGGCCACCGCGAACGACGTGAACGGCAAGAACACCCCTCACGACAGGAATCAGGTGAACGACGTGAACGACGTGAACGACGAGAACCAGACGACCGGCGGGTCCGGCGAGCGGCACCCGTCCCCGGAGGACGGCTCCCAGTCGATCACCGCACCGACCCCCGAGGTGGGACGGCACGGAGGCGGCGAGGACGACACCCGTACGGGTCGGTCGTCCCCCGAGGACGGCTCCCAGTCCATCACCTCGCCCACGCCCGAGGTCGGACAGCACAGCTCCGGACCGGCGACCGCGGGCGACGACGAGGCCGCCGAGCCCGCCAAGAACCAGCCGGGCGGCGAGCCCGCGAAGAACCAGCCCGGTGGCGAGCCCGCGAAGAACCAGCCGGCCGGCGGACCCGCCGACGGCGCGCACGCGCATGCGGAAGGAAACCGGTAGCCCGATGGACACCGCCGAACTCATCGAACTCGGACAGCAGTTGAGGGTGGACAGCGTGCGCGCCTCCGCCGCCGCGGGATCCGGCCACCCGACGTCGTCCATGTCGGCCGCCGACCTGATGGCCGTGCTGCTCGCGAACCACCTCCGCTACGACTTCGACCGCCCCGCCCACCCCGGCAACGACCGCTTCGTCCTGTCCAAGGGCCACGCCTCCCCGCTGCTCTACTCCGCCTACAAGGCCGCCGGGGCCGTCGACGACGAGGAACTGCTCACCTTCCGCAAGCTCGGCAGCCGGCTCGAAGGGCACCCCACCCCCCGGCGGCTGCCCTGGGTCGAGACGGCCACCGGCTCGCTCGGCCAGGGGCTGCCGGTGGGCGTCGGCATCGCGCTCTCGGGCAAGCGGCTGGAGCGCACCGCCTACCGGGTGTGGGTGCTGTGCGGGGACAGCGAGCTCGCCGAGGGCTCGGTGTGGGAGGCCGCCGAGCACGCGGGCCACGAGCACCTCGACAACCTGACGGCGATCGTCGACGTCAACCGCCTCGGCCAGCGCGGCCCGACCCGGCACGGACACGACCTCGACGCCTACGCCCGCCGCTTCCAGGCGTTCGGCTGGCACACGGTCGAGATCGACGGGCACGACGTGGACGCCGTGGACCGCGCGTACGGCGAGGCGATCTCCACCAAGGGCCAGCCCACCGTCATCCTCGCCCGCACCCTCAAGGGCCGGGGCGTGGAGTCCGTCCAGGACCGCGAGGGGTTGCACGGCAAGCCGCTCCCGGACGCCGACGAGGCGATCGAGGAACTGGGCGGCGTGCGGAACCTGCGGGTCCGGGTGCACGAACCCGCCGACGCCCGCATGCTGCACTCCGTGCCGACCGGGCGCCTGGACCTGCCCCGCTGGGACAGGGGCGATGAGGCGGCCACCCGGGACGCCTACGGCCAGGCGCTGGCCGCGCTCGGCGGCGCCCGGGAGGACGTCGTCGCCCTGGACGGCGAGGTGAGCGACTCCACGCGGGCCGAGGTCTTCGCCAAGGCGCATCCCGACCGGTTCTTCGAGTGCTACATCGCCGAGCAGCAGCTCGTCGCCGCCGCGGTGGGCCTCGCGGCGCGCGGCTGGGTGCCCTACGCCTCCACGTTCGCGGCCTTCCTGACCCGGGCCCACGACTTCGTCCGCATGGCCGCGGTCAGCGGCGCCGGGATCAACCTGGTCGGCTCCCACGCCGGGGCGGCCATCGGCCAGGACGGACCCTCGCAGATGGGCCTGGAGGACCTGGCCATGTTCCGGGCCGTGTACGGCTCCACCGTGCTGTATCCGTGCGACCCCAACCAGACCGCCCGGCTCGTCGCCACGATGGCGGGTCTGGACGGCGTCCGCTATCTGCGCACCTCGCGCGGCAAGGCCCCGGCCCTGTACGGCCCGGACGAGGAGTTCCCGGTCGGCGGCAGCAAGGTGCTGCGCTCCTCCGACCGGGACCGGATGACGATCGTCGCGGCCGGCGTCACCGTGCACGAGGCGCTGAAGGCCGCCGAGGCGCTCGACGGCGAGGGCGTCGCGGTGCGGGTGATCGACCTGTACTCGGTCAAGCCGGTCGACCGGGACACGCTGCGGCGGGCCGCCGAGGAGACCGGCTGTCTGCTGAGCGTGGAGGACCACCACGAGCAGGGCGGTCTCGGCGACGCGGTGCTCGACGCCTTCCTCGACGGACGGCCGGTGCCCCGCCTGGTCCGGCTCGCCGTCCGTACGATGCCCGGGTCGGCCGCCCCCGACGAGCAGCTGCACGCCGCCGGCATCGACGCCGAGTCGATCGCCGCGTCCGCCCGGCTGCTGGTGGAGCAGGCGATCGCGCCGTGAGCGCGCAGGCGGGCGGCGGCGGCGTACGCACCGTGCGTGCGGGCCGCCGTACCGTCGAGGTCCACCGTCCGGACAAGGTGCTCTTCCCGGCCGCGGAGGCGGCGAAGGAGTACACGAAGGCCGACGTCGTCGCCTACTACCGGTCCGTCGCCGCGTTCATGCTGCCGCACCTGCGGGGCCGTCCGCTGATGCTGGAACGGCATCCCGACGGGATCGACGGCCCCCGGTTCATGCAGAAGAACACCCCCGAGCACTATCCGCCGTGGATCAGGCGGGCCGAGGTGGCCAAGGAGGACGGCACGGTCCGCCACACCGTGTGCGACGACACCGCCACCCTCGTCCACCTCGCCGACCAGGCCTGTCTCACCCTGCACCGCTGGCTGTCGCGGGCCGACCGGGTCGACCGTCCGGACCTGCTGGTCTTCGATCTCGACCCGGCCGACGACACGCGTTTCGCCGCCGTCCGGGAAGCCGCCCGGTGGCTGGGCGAGCTGCTCCACGAGCTGCGGCTGCCCTCGGGGCTGATGACGACCGGCTCGCGCGGGCTGCACGTCGTCGTGCCCCTCGACGGCGGCCACGGCTTCGACGAGGTGCGCGCCTTCGCCCGGGACGTCGCCGAGCTGCTCGCCGCCGAGCACCCGGACCGGCTCACCACGGCCGCCCGCAAGAAGGACCGCGGCGACCAGCTCTACCTGGACGTGCAGCGCAACGCCTACGCGCAGACCGCCGTCGCCCCCTACGCGGTGCGTGCGCTCCCCGGCGCCCCCGTCGCCGTCCCGATCACCTGGGAACAGCTCGACGATCCCGGGCTCGGCCCGCGCCGGTGGACGGTCGCCGACGCCGTCGAGCAGGCCCGCTCCCGTCCCTGGTCCGCGCTGAGCGGCCGCGGGCGCTCCCTGGACCCGGCCCGACGGCGGCTCGACGCACTGAACGGCTCGTGAAGGTTTGGCCATGAGGCTTCCGGCCACACGGAAGGAGAGGTGGCCATGGCGAACACAAAAAACACATCGCATTCCACAGAGAACACATCGGGTGCGCGGACTTCACGAAACACCCGGAAGACAGGGCCCGGGAGCGAGGAGCCCCGGCGCCACCGGCCCACGCACCGCAGGGACGAGCAGGACGCCGAAGAGCAGGACGCCGAAGAGCAGGACGCCGAAGCGGCGGAGAGCGACGAGCCCGACGGCGAAGAGGCGGTCGGCGAGGAGCCGGACAGTGACGAGCCGGACGCCGAGGAGCTCGACGGCGAGGAGCCCGAGGACGAAGCGCCGGAGGACGAAGCGCCCGAGGACGAAGCGCCGGAGGACGAGGAGCCCGAGGACGAAGAGTCCGAGGGTGAAGAGTCCGAGGACGAGGAGTCCGAGGGTGACGAGGACGACTACGAGTACGACGACACGAAGGGTGGGGACCACAGCGTGACGGACGACCGGCCGCGCCCCATGGAGGTACTGCGCGAGGCGCGTGCCCAGCTGGCGGAGCTCACCGGCATGACCGCCGAGAGCGTGTCCTCCTTCGCGCAGACGGAGGACGGCTGGTCCCTGGAGGTCGAGGTGCTCGAACTGGAACGGGTCCCCGACACGATGAGCCTCATGGCGACCTACCAGGTCGAACTCGACCCGGAGGGGCAGCTCACCGGCTACCGGCGCGTTCGCCGTTATGAGCGCGGGCGGGCCGATGCCCACCGGGCGGGCGGCCGTTAGGCCGCCGCCGAAGACCATTTCCGATCATCAATCACGAAGCAAGGAGGTGCGGTCGGCATGACCGTAGTCCCGGCACAGCAGTCCGGTGGCGGAGGCGGCTCGAGCGGTCTTTACGACGTTCTGGAGCTCGTCCTCGACAGGGGGCTGGTGATCGACGCGTTCGTGCGGGTCTCCCTGGTCGGTATCGAGATCCTCAAGATCGACGTGCGTGTCGTCGTGGCCAGCGTCGACACCTATCTGCGCTTCGCCGAGGCGTGCAACCGACTGGACCTGGAGTCCGGCCCCAACAAGAGCCCGGGCCTGCCCGAGATCGTCGGCGAGGTCACCGAGTCGGGTGCGCGCGGCAAGTCCAAGGGCGCCCTCTCCGGGGCCGCCGAGACCATATCCGACGCGTTCAAGCAGTCGCGTGACGACGGTTCCGCTGAGCGCGAGTCCAGGCCGCGCGCCCGCAAGACCGCGGCTTCGCGCCGTAAGGAGGAGCAGGAGTGAGCACTTACGTGTACGGCATCACCGCGGCCGCGCACCCTGCCCTTCCCGAGGGACTCGGCGGGGTCGGAGACCCTCCCATGCCCGTGCGGGTGCTGAAGGAGGGCGACCTGGCGGCCGTCGTGAGCGACGCACCGGAGGGGCTGCGCCCCAAGCGCCGGGAGCTTCTCGCGCACCAGAACGTGCTCGCCGAGGCCGGCGCCGGCGGCTGCGTGCTGCCGATGCGGTTCGGCAGCGTCGCCCCCGAGGACAGCGCCGTGACCGGTGTGCTCGCCGAGCGCGCCGAGCACTACCAGGAGCGGCTGAGGGCTCTCGACGGCAAGGTCGAGTACAACGTCAAGGCGACGCACATCGAAGAGGCCGTGCTGCACCACGTCATGGCCGGCAGCCCCGAGCTGCGTGCCCTCGCCGAGGCCAACCGGAAGGCGGGCGGCGGCAGTTACGAGCAGAAGCTGCAGCTCGGCGAGATGGTCGCCGCCGCCGTCAAGGCCCAGGAGGCCGAGGACGCGGGCGTCGTGCAGCAGGCGCTCGAGCCGCTCGCGGCGGCCGTCGGCCAGGGCCCGGAGTCCACGGGCTGGCTGGCCAACGTGTCGTTCCTGGTCGACCGGGATTCGGCCGCCCGCTTCGCGGAGGCGGTGGATGAGCTGCGGCAGGCCCATCCGCACCTCGACGTGCGCCTCAACGGGCCGCTTCCGCCCTACAGCTTCGTCGAGCCCGGACCGTCCGAGCCCGCGGAGACGATCACCGGGGAGTAGGTGTGTCGTGGGACTGCTCGGAGAGGTGTTCCTGCTGCCTCTGGCTCCGGTCCGAGGCAGTGGATGGGTGATCCGGCAGGTGCTCAGTGAGGCCGAGCGGATCTATTACGACCCCTCCACGATCCGGGCCGAACTCTCCCGCCTCGAACAGCAGTTGGAGGCGGGAGAGATCACGGAGGAGGAGTTCGACCGACAGGAGGACGAACTCCTGGACCGGCTGGAGAACAGCGCACGCGGCACCACGCAATCGGACGACGGGACGGCAAGATGAACCGAATGGGACTGGGCCTGGCGGTCGGGGCCGGATATCTCCTCGGCCGTACCAGGAAACTGAAGATGGCGGTGGCCGTCGGATCGCTGGTGGCCGGCAAGCGGCTCAACCTGACGCCGAAGGGCATCGCCGATCTGGTCTCCCAGCAGCTGCGGGACAATCCGCAGTTCAAGGAGATCGGAGACCAGCTGCGCCAGGACCTGCGCGGAGTCGGCAAGGCCGCCTCGGGCGCCATGGTGGAGCGGCAGATCGACGCGCTCGCGGACCGGCTGCACGGCCGCACCGCCGCGGTGCGCGACCAGCTCGCGGGCGTCGCGCCCGGCAAGGGCGGCGGGCGCGAGCAGGACGACGAGCAGGACGAGGATCAGGAGGCCGACGAGGAGTACGAGGAGCCTCAGGACGCCGAGGCCGACGAGGACGAGGAGCCTCAGGACGCCTCCGACGAGGACGAGGAGGACACCCTCGAGGAGGACGAGGGCGAGCAGGACGAGGAGGAGGACGAGGAGCCGCCGAGGAAGCCGGCGGCGAAGAAGACGGCCAAGAAGGCGCCCGCGAAGAAGGCCCCCGCGAAGAAGGCGCCCGCCAAGAAGGCTCCGGCCCGCCGGACGGCCGCGAAGAAGACCGCGTCGGCCGGGAAGACGGCCGCGAAGACGGCGTCCAGGCCCGCCTCCGGTGGCGGCTCCGGCGCCCGGCGCTCGAAGGGAGGCGGTGACCGATGACCGACACCCTCGGATCCGCGAAGTCCGCCGCAGGAAAGGCGGACGGGGGCAACCCCCTCTCCGGCCTGGCCCAGAGCGAGGCCGCCGACCGGCTCAAGGGCGAAGTGCAGGAGTACCTCGCCGCCCAGGCCACGCGGCTGCTCAGCGGCGTGGGCCACAAGCTCGGCGAGACCACGAACAAACTCAACGACATCGCCGAGGGCAACAGCCCGGGGTTCGCCAAACTCGCCCTGGACGGCGGCAAGAAGATCGCCGAGGGCAAGGGACCGCTCCGCTCCGCGCTGGAGCTCGGGGCCTCGCGCGCCAAGGACAAGGTGACCGGCGCCCTGAAGAACCTCGGCGGCGGCAAGGGCGGCAAGGGCAAGAAGAGCGCGGGCAACAAGCCGACGGTGATCATAGAGACGATCGACGTCGGTGTGCCGCTGCGCACCGCCTACGACCAGTGGACGCAGTACAAGGACTTCAGCACCTTCGCCAAGGGCGTCAAGAGCGCGAACCGCGCCGACGACACCACCAGCGACTGGCAGGCGAAAATCTTCTGGTCCAGCCGCAGCTGGAAGGGCAAGACCACCGAACAGGTGCCGGACGACCG
This sequence comes from Streptomyces rishiriensis, assembly GCF_003112535.1. Lineage (GTDB taxonomy): Bacteria > Actinomycetota > Actinomycetes > Streptomycetales > Streptomycetaceae > Streptomyces > Streptomyces rishiriensis. Next base: position 121,821 of record NZ_BEWA01000021.1, read on the forward strand.
GATCGCCTGGTCGTCGGAGGGCGCCAAGGGCACCACGAAGGGCGTCGTCTCCTTCCACGAGCTGGCCGAGAACCTCACCCGTGTCGTGCTGGTCATCGAGTACTACCCCTCGGGCCTGTTCGAGAAGACCGGCAACATCTGGCGCGCCCAGGGCCGCCGCGTCCGCCTCGACCTGAAGCACTTCGCCCGCTTCATCACCATCAAGGGTGAGGCGCAGGACAGCTGGCGCGGTGAGATCCGCGACGGCGAGGTCGTCCGGTCCCACGAGGACGCGGTCGCCGAGGAGGAAGAGGAGAACCAGGAGCCCGAGGGGAACGGCGGGCCCGAGGAGGACGCCGAGGCGCGGGATGCCGGGGACGCCGGCCGGGAGGACGATGAGGAGTACGAGGACGAGGGCCCGGACGCCGAGGACAGGGAGGAAGAGGAGCCCGAGGGAGAGTACGAGGAAGAGGAGCCCGAGGGAGAGTACGAGGAAGAGGAGGAGGGTGAGCCCGAGGACGCCGAGGGCGAGTACGAGGAGACCGAAGACGAGTACGAGGAGGAGCCCGAGCCCGAGCCCGAGCCCGAGCCCGCGAAGGGCAGGAGTCGCCGATGAGCATGTCGAGCAGGATGCCGGAGCCGTACGGCCAGGGCGGCGGCGCCAACCTCGCCGACATCCTGGAACGCGTTCTCGACAAGGGCATCGTGATCGCGGGCGACATCCGGATCAACCTGCTCGACATCGAACTGCTCACCATCAAACTCCGCCTCATCGTCGCCTCCGTCGACAAGGCGAAGGAGATGGGCATCGACTGGTGGGAGACCGACCCGGCGTTGTCCTCCGGTGCCCGCCGCGACGAACTCGCGCGTGAGAACGCCGAGTTGCGCGAACGGCTGGCACGGCTGGAGGAACTGGAACTGGGCCGCGCCCCGGAGGACGTCCGGGAGTCGAAGTCCCGTGACGTCAGGAAGGAGTCGCCGTGACAGGACTGCGGTACGTCTACGCCGTCTGCCGGCCCTTCGGCGCGCCTCTGCAGACGGCCCTGAAGGGCGTGGCGGGCGATCCGCCCCGGCTGCTCAGCCATCACGGTCTGATCGCGGTCGTCAGCCATGTCCCGGAGGGGGACTTCGCCGAGGCGCCCCTGCACCGGCATCTGGAGGATCTCGACTGGCTGACCGAGACCGCCCGGGCCCACCAGCAGGTGATCGACGCGCTGACGGCCGTCACCACGCCGCTGCCGCTCCGGCTCGCCACGGTGTTCCGTGACGACAGCGGCGTCCGGGTGATGATGGAGGAGCGCGAGGCGGACTTCCTGCGCACCCTGGACCGGCTGGAGGGCCGGGTCGAATGGGGTGTGAAGGTCTATGTCGAGCGCGAGCCCGACGCACCCGCAGAAACGGCGAAGCCCGCCTCGGGCCGGGACTACCTGCGCCAGCGGCGCCTGCAGAGCAGGGCGCACGAGGACAGCTGGCAGCGGGCGGAGCGGTTCGCCGGCCGTCTGCACGCCTCCCTGTCCGCGCACGCCGACGGCGCCCGGCTGCACGCTCCGCAGAATTCCGCCCTTTCCAAGGCGCCCGGACAGAATGTGCTGAACGCCGCCTATCTCGTGCCGCGCGCGGAATCCGAGGAATTCGTGGAACTCGTGGACCGCACCAAGGGCGAGGAGCCCGGAATGCGCGTCGAACTCACCGGTCCCTGGGCTGCCTATTCCTTCGTGGACGACCCCGCGGAATCCTCGTCGGCGGCGTCGGCGGCGTCGGCGGAAGAGACCCGGGAGTCCTCGTCGGCGCCGGCCGGCGCCGACGCCGGCGAGGGGGGCTCATGACCGTCGTGGAGCGCCGCGAGGTCGCCCTCGTGGACCTGCTCGACCGGCTGCTCGCCGGGGGAGTGGTCATCACGGGCGACATCACCCTGCGCATCGCGGACGTCGACCTCGTCCGCATCGACCTGAACGCCCTGATCAGCTCGGTGAACGAGCAGGTGCCGTCGCCCTGGGGGGAGTCACCGTGACGGACCGACGCAACCACATCGACCTGGAGCCCGACACCGTCGAGCGCGACCTGGTCAAACTCGTCCTGACCGTCGTGGAGTTGCTGCGCCAGCTGATGGAACGGCAGGCGCTGCGCCGCTTCGACCAGGGCGATCTGAACGAGGAGCAGGAGGAGCGCATCGGGCTCACCCTGATGCTCCTGGACGACCGCATGACCGAGCTGCGCGAGCGGTACGGACTGCGGCCCGAGGACCTCAATCTGGACCTCGGGCCGCTCGGACCGCTGCTTCCCCGGGAGTGAGCCCGTCCGGCGAGAGCCGGCGGCGCTCCCGGCGGAAGCCGGTTTCACCTCAGTGCTTCGGTCACCACCTGTACCATCGCCCCCTGCCTCCCGAGGCAGTGTTTCCGCGGACCAGGAATCCCAGGAGCCACAGGACCAGGACCGCGAGAGCGATCCACCAGAGCAAATGCAATGCGAATCCGGCACCGAAAAAGATCAGTACCAGCAGCAGCACCAGCAGGATGGGAACCATAGTCTTTACCTCCTGCAGTGCGAGTTTCCCGGATTCGGTGAATCATTCGCCCCGCAATCCCACGGAATGTGCGGATCAGGCGGCTTTTCGGCACAGGATCTCTCCGTGCAGGACGGCGAACCAGCCGTCCTCCCGCCGCCCCCACTCCCGCCAGGCCGCCGACACGGCGCGCAGCTGCTCCGTCGTGGCGTGTCCGCCGCGGGTGGCGAGCTCCGCGTATGCCGAGGCCAGGGTGCGGTCGGCCCACAGGCCGCTCCACCAGTCGCGTTCCTCGGGAGTGCTGAAGGTCCAGGTGGAGGACGAGGCCGTGACGTCGGTGAGCCCGGCGGCCAGCGCCCAGGACTTCAGCCGCCGCCCGGCGTCCGGCTCACCGCCGTTGGCACGGGCCACCCGCCGGTACAGGTCCAGCCAGTCGTCCATGCCGGCGGCGGCGGGGTGCCAGGTCATCGCCGCGTAGTCCGAGTCGCGGACCGCCACGTACCCGCCGGGCCTGGTGACCCGCAGCATCTCCCGCAGCGCCTGCACGGGATCGCCGACGTGCTGGAGCACCTGATGGGCGTGGACGACGCAGAACGTGTCGTCTGGGTGGTCCAGAGCGTGCACGTCGGCGACCGCGAAGTCGACGTTGGTCAGTCCCCGTTCGTCGGCCGTGGCGCGGGCCTGCTCCAGGATCCCGGGGGCGTGGTCGACGCCGGTGACGTGCCCGTCGGGCACCAGGGCGGCCAGGTCGGCGGTGATGGTGCCCGGGCCGCAGCCGATGTCCAGGATCTTCATGTGGGGCTTGAGCGAGCCGAGCAGATAGGCCGCGGAGTTGGCGGCGGTCCGCCAGGTGTGCGAACGCAGCACTGACTCGTGGTGTCCGTGCGTGTAGACGGCGGTCTCCTGGGCTTTCGGCATGGCTGCTCCCCTTCTCGACGGACCGGGTCCGGCCCGGCCCCCGGTGACACCACGCTACGCCGACGGCCGCATGGTGAGACAGATCGTTCTGGAATATGGACTGACGTCACGTCAGACACGGGCGCCCGCGCAGTCCGTGCGGCCCGGCTGCGCGACGCGGGGGCCCGCGTCCGGGTCCGGGCGCCGCGAGTACCCTGAAGCGGCCGTCTCCGGCGCGGAGACGGCCTCGATACCGGAGGGTCCCCGCATGCGACTGCTGCTCGTCCGCCACGGCCAGACCCCCGCGAACGTGGACTACCTCCTCGACACCGCCGTCCCCGGCCCCGGACTCACCGAACTCGGCGCACGACAGGCCGCCGCCCTGCCCGAGGCCCTGGCCGACGAGGACGTCGAAGCCCTCTACGTCTCCACCCTGGTGCGCACCCAGCTCACGGCCGCCCCGCTGGCCGCCGCCCGCGGCCTCGACGTCCTCGTCCGCGACGGGCTCCGGGAGATCTCCGCGGGCGACCTGGAGGGGCTGCCCGGCGACACGGAGCACGGCGCGCTCTACATGCGCACCGCGTTCGCCTGGGCGGCGGGCGAGACGGACCTGCGCATGCCGGGCGGGGAGAACGGAGCCGAGTTCCTCGCGCGCTACGACGCCGTGGTCGCCGAGGCCTCGGCGAGCGGTGCGGGGACCGTCGTCCTGGTCGGGCACGGCGCGGCCATCCGCACCTGGGCGGCGGCCCGAGCGCACAACGTCGACGTCCCCTTCGCCGCGGCGCACCGCCTCGCCAACACCGGCACGGTCGTCCTGGAGGGCTCGCCCGCGGACGGCTGGAAGGCCCTGTCCTGGGCCGGCGCCACCGTCGCGCCCGCCGGGGACGACGGACCGGCCGGGCAGCCCGTCGAGGGCGCCGGCGGCTGACCGGCGGGCCCGCCCCCCTTTCCGGCCTGCGCCGATATCGGTTTGCCGCGGGCGGCGGACGGCCCGCACAATGCGTCCTCATGGGACATCTGGAAGCCGCGCACCTCGAGTACTACCTCCCCGACGGGAGGGCGCTGCTCGGCGACGTCTCCTTCCGGGTGGGCGAAGGGGCCGTCGTGGCCCTGGTCGGCCCCAACGGCGCCGGCAAGACCACCCTGCTGCGACTGATCTCCGCCGAGCTGAAACCCCACGGCGGGACCGTCACGGTGAGCGGCGGCCTGGGCGTGATGCGCCAGTTCGTGGGCTCGGTACGGGACGAGACGACCGTCCGCGATCTGCTGGTGTCCGTCGCATCGCCCCGCATCCGCGAGGTCGCGCAGGCCGTGGACGAGGCCGAGCACGCGATCATGACCGTCGACGACGAGGCCGCCCAGCTGCAGTACGCGCAGGCCCTCTCCGACTGGGCCGAGGTGCGCGGCTACGAGGCCGAGACGCTGTGGGACATGTGCACCACGGCCGCCCTGGGCGTCCCCTACGACAAGGCCCAGTTCCGCCTCGTGCGCACCCTGTCCGGCGGCGAGCAGAAGCGGCTCGTGCTGGAGGCGCTGCTGCGCGGCAACGACGAGGTGCTGCTCCTCGACGAGCCCGACAACTACCTGGACGTGCCCGGCAAGCGGTGGCTGGAGGAGCGGCTGAAGGAGACCCGCAAGACCGTCCTGTTCGTCTCCCACGACCGCGAACTCCTCTCCCGCGCCGCCGAGAAGATCGTGTCCGTCGAACCCGGCCCGGCCGGCGCCGACGCCTGGGTGCACGGCGGCGGCTTCGCCACCTACCACGAGGCCCGGCGCGAACGCTTCGCCCGCTTCGAGGAGTTGCGCCGCCGCTGGGACGAGAAGCACGCCCAGCTGAAGAAACTCGTGCTGAGTCTGCGTCAGGCGGCTTCCATCAGCCATGAGTTGGCCTCGCGCTACCAGGCCGCCCAGACCAGGCTGCGCAAGTTCGAGGAGGCCGGCCCGCCGCCGGAGCCGCCCCGCGAGCAGGACATCACGATGCGCCTCAAGGGCGGCCGCACCGGCGTGCGCGCCGTCACCTGCAAGGGACTCGAGCTCACCGGCCTGATGAAGCCGTTCGACCTGGAGGTCTTCTACGGCGAGCGGGTCGCCGTCCTGGGCTCCAACGGTTCCGGCAAGTCGCACTTCCTGCGGCTGCTGGCGGGTGACGACGTGGCGCACACGGGGGACTGGAAGCTCGGCGCGCGCGTGGTGCCCGGGCACTTCGCCCAGACCCACGCCCACCCCGAGCTGATGGGCCGCACCCTGCTGGACATCCTGTGGAGCGAGCACTCCCAGGACCGGGGCGCGGCCATGTCCCGGCTGCGCCGCTACGAGCTGACCCAGCAGGCGGAACAGACATTCGACCGGCTGTCCGGCGGTCAGCAGGCCCGTTTCCAGATCCTGCTGCTCGAACTGCAGGGCGTCACGGCGCTGCTCCTCGACGAGCCCACCGACAACCTCGACCTGGAGTCGGCCGAAGCGCTGCAGGAGGGCCTGGAGGCCTTCGACGGGACGGTGCTGGCCGTCACCCACGACCGCTGGTTCGCCCGCTCGTTCGACCGCTACCTGGTCTTCGGCAGCGACGGCCGGGTCCGGGAGACCTCGGAGCCGGTGTGGGACGAGCGGCGTGTGGAGCGAGCCAGGTAGGGCCGGGCAGCGGGGCCGGGCAGCCCGACGGCCCATGGCTCCTCCTCCACGAGTTCGGTCCGCCGGGCCTCTTCAGCGAGGCTCGGGGGCCCGAATGTTCGTACAGTGGATGCAGAAAAGCGAGATCTATGACTCCCACCCCGGATGCTGCTCGGGGGCAGTGCCGGTAGTGACTCCGGCGGCGGGTACCCGGACCGTATGGACGACCACGACGAGCGGGGCACCACGATGACCGGAGTCGACCCGGACCGGCTGGACGACCAGCAGCTGATGAGAGAGCTGGAGACGATCCACCGCACGCGCCACGACACGCTGCTGTACGGCTCGAACGACGCGTTGCGCGCCCACAACGACCGCATGGCCCGGCTGGAGGGCGAGTATCTGCGCCGCAACCCGAGCCGCTTCGTCTCTCCGGGCCGCACCCGCGAAGGGGCCCGGGAGCGGACCGGCGGGGCGGACGGGCGCGGCCCGGAGGGAGCCCCGGTCGGCAAGTGGGGGCCGGGAGCGACGACGGGCCCCGGCGGAGCCTGAACGACGTCCCGCTCCGGCGGAACCCACCGGAGCCGTGCCGACGTGAGCCGTGCCTGCGGACGTGAGCCGTGCCCGCGTGGGCCGTGCCCGCGTGAGCCGTGCCCGCGTGAGCCGTGCCGACGTGAGTCGTGCCCGGGCGAGTGAGTCGTGCGAGAGGCGAGGGGCCGGTGAGAAACGCTTTCCGCGTCTCTCACCGGCCCCTCGCCGGCGTCCCGGTCGTCCGTCAGTCGCCGTGCGCGGCGAACACCCGCAGGTACGCCTCGCAGAACGCCGCCAGATCGTCCGGCTTGCGGCTGGTGACGAGCTTGCCGGGACCGCGGCCGCAGATATGCACCTGCTCGTCGACCCAGTCGCCGCCCGCGTTGCGGATGTCCGTGCGCAGGCTCGGCCACGAGGTCAGCACACGGCCCCGGACGACGTCGGCCTCGATCAGGGTCCACGGGGCGTGGCAGATCGCGGCGACCGGGCGGCCCTGCTCGAAGAACGCCTTGACGAACGCGACCGCCTTGTCGTCGGTGCGCAGGAAGTCGGGGTTGGCGACGCCGCCCGGCAGAACCAGTCCGCCGAAGGACTCGGCGGAGACCTCGCCGACCACCTCGTCCACCATGAACGTGTCGGCCTTGTCGAGATGGTTGAAGGCCTGCACCTTGCCCGAGTCGGTCGACACCAGAACGGGTTCGTGGCCCGCGTCCACCGCCGCCTGCCAGGGCTCGGTGAGCTCGACCTGCTCGACGCCCTCTGGTGCCGTCAGAAACGCGATGCGCATGAGGGTTCAACGTCCTTTCCGTGTCGTCTTCGTGCCGTCAGGGACGGCCTGCTGCGCCGGGCCGGGTCAGCCGCCGGCGCCGACCAGCGCCTCGGCCAGTTGCTGCACATTGGTGTAGCGGTCCTTGTGCGGCAGCTCCTGCACCGCCTCCACGAGCGCGTCCGGCGCGTTCTCGCGGCGCAGGCCCACCGCCAGCGCGCCCGGTCCGGCGGGGAACGAGCTCCGTCCCAGGATCCGGGCGAGCTCCAGCCGGACCGTCTCCAGCGACGCCCGGGGGTTTCCCGGCACCACCGGGCCGCCCCAGACCTCGGGATCGTCCTCGGCGGACGGCTCCGGGTCGTGCCACTCCTCCGTGCGAGTGGGGTGTCCGGACCTCAGCAGGCCCTGCAGTTCGTGCTTCATCTCGTCGTCCCGGTGCACGCTCAGCCGGTCACTGCCTCGCTGCATGTCTCGCCCTCCACAGATCTTCGGGTGGCCACCGCGTACCCGAGGAGGACAGGCCGACACAAAATCACCGCCGGGCTCTTCGAAAAAGCCACTGACCTGGGGTGATGGCCGGGCGGGGAGGTACGGCGAGCCTGCGGGCCTACTCGGTCCGCGAGCCCGGCAGGAACTCCTGCATCTTCGCCATGAAGGCGTGCCGGACCAGGGAGCCCGCGTCGGGCCCGCCCTTCAGGACCGCGGCGGCCGCGGCCCCCAGCTGCTCCCAGGTGGCGTGCGCCGGAACCGGCGGCACCGTCGGGTCGGTGAGGAACTCCACGACCGCGGGGCCGTCCGCCCCCAGGGCGGCGCGCCACCCGGACTCCACTTCCCCGGGCGTCTCCACCCGCACCCCGGTGAGTCCCAGGGAGCGGGCGAACGCCGCGTACGGCACGTCGAGCGAGCGCTGCGCCGGGACGGAGGGGACCGCCGGGTCGTCCTCCGCGTCGTGCGGGTGACGGGCGCCCTGGCCGAGGCCGCGGTCGTTCCACACCGCGACGACCAGCCGCGGGTCCTGCCAGAGGTCCCGGTACCTCGCCGCGGTGATCAGCTCCGCGAGCCCGTCCGGCTGCATCGCCCCGTCGCCCACCAGCGCGATCACCGGCCGGTCCGGGTGGGCGAACTTCGCGCCGATCGCGTACGGCACCGCGCAGCCCGTCGCCGCCAGGGCGCCGGAGAGGGCGCCACGCATGCCGGGCCGCATCGTCAGATGGCGGGCGTACCAGGCCGTCACGGAGCCCGAGTCGCAGGCGACGATCGCGTCGGGCGGCAGCAACGCGTCCAGGACGCGGGCCACCTGCTCGGGGTTGACCGGGTCGGCCGACAGCCGCGACCTGCGCTCCAGCACCTCGTCCCAGCGCCGTACGTTGTCGCACACGGTCTGGAACCACTCGCGGCCCCGTTCCTCCGCGCGGATCCTCGGGATCAACCGACGCAGCGTCTCCCGCACGTCCGCGACGAGCTCCACCTCGTACGGATCGCCCCAGGGATCGCCCGAGGGGTCGTCCGACGGATCGCCGGGGTGATCGTCCGACGGGCGGCCCAGGAGATCGTCCGACGGACGGCCCGACGCATGATCCGACGCAGGGCGGTGCGGCGGACGGCCCGCCCCGGTCGGGTCCGGTTCGACGTCGATCCGGACGCTGCGCGCACGGCCCGGTTCCGGCAGGAACCGCGGATGCGCGAACGACGAGCCGATCGTCAACAGGGTGTCGCAGTCGCGCATCAGCTCGTAGGACGGACGGGTGCCCAGCGGGCCGGCCGTGCCGGTGACGTAGGGGAGTTCGTCGCTGAGGACGTCCTTGCCGAGCAGTTCCTTGGCCACACCCGCGCCGAGGAGCTCGGCGATCCGCTGTACCTCGGCGGCCGCGCCGGCGGCGCCCCGGCCGACCAGGATCGCCACCTTGTCACCGGAGTTGAGGATCTCCGCGGCCCTCTCCAACGACTGGGTGGACGGCGCCGCCGTCCCCTCGCCGGGGCCGGCCCCCGCCGGAGCCGCCCCGAAGCCGGCCGGGGGCGCCGGCGGTTCCGCGGGCTCCGGGCAGCCGAGCTCCAGGACGTCCTCGGGGACCACGACCACGACCGGGCAGCGGCGGGCGTGAGCCGTGCGAAGGGCCCGGTCCAGGACGTCCGCCAAATCCTGAGGAGCCGTCACCGTCTCCAGGAACTCCGAGGCGACGTCCCCGAACAGCGCGTACGGGTCCGTCTCCGGCCGGTGCGGGTCGTCCCTCCCCGTGCGTCGACGCCCGACGATCGCCAGGACGGGGACACGGTCCAGCTTCGCGTCGTACAGGCCGCCGAGGAGATGGATCGCGTCGGGCCCCGACGCCGCCGCGCAGACCCCTGGGATCCCGCCGAACCTGGCGTGGCCCACCGCCTGGAACGCGGACGTCCGGGCGTGCGGCGACCGCACCAGACGCGGCGCGTCCTCGGTGCGGCCGAAGGCGGCGAGCAGCGCGTCGATGCCGTCGCCGGGGGAGCCGAAGACGTGGCCCACGCCCCAGGCGTGCAGTCGTCTCAGCAGGTGTTCGGAGACCGTGGCGGTCATGAACGGGACCTCCCTGACAGGGGAAGAAGCGGAAATGCGGGGGTCGGCCGTGCACGGGCACGGGTGACCGCGCAGGCCGTCCGAAAACCTGGGGGGTGTTTGGAGGAGTGAGCCGGGGACGGGCGCAGCCCCAGTGCTTCGGACCGGAGGCACGTGCGGTGACCCGGTCGCCGTCACCCGCATGGGGGTGCCCGTCCCGCCAATGGCGTCCGGCCGCGCGCGGCCCGGGCCCCCTCGGGCTGTGATGGCTGTGGGGCGGTGACGCCCCGCCCCGCAGCCACCGGCCGAAGGAGCCGTCCCATGGGTCGCACCGCCCACTTCCTCTCCGCTCTGGCCGTGGCCGGCGCCGTCCTGGTCGCCGTCGGTCCGGCCGCCTCCGCGGACCCGGCGGCGGAGGTCAGCCCGGGCAGCGTCGCCCCCGGCGGCAGCGTCAGCGTGTCCGTCGCCTGCGGTCCTCTCACCGCCCCCGCGCCCGAGAGCCTCGACGCCACGTCGCAGGCGTTCGCCGAGGGCACCGTCAAACTGAGCAAGGTCCCCGGCGACGACGCGCAGGCGGAGACCGCCTACCGGGGCACCGCTCAGATCGCCGCCGCCGCCGATCTGGAGGCCGGCCCGGACACGGCCGGGCCGGACGCCGCCTGGACCGTCGACGGCACCTGCCCGGCCGCGGCCGGCGCCCAGGGCAAGCGCTGGAGCGCCACCCTGGAGGTCGGACACGGCACGACGCAGCCGTGCGCGGCGACGACCGCCGGGGCGTCCTGTGCCACCGGCCGGCCGTGCCCGCAGGCCCCCGGCGCCTCCCAGCCGCACTCCGACGCCTGCTCCACCGCCCGGCCGTGTGCCCGGCCCGAGCCGTTGCAGCACGGCGCCGCCTCCGAGGAGGCCTCCTGCGCCCCGGCGACCGTCGACCACGGCGTACAGGCCGGCGAGGGCGGCGCCTTCACCGACTCCGTGCCCGCGCTGGTCGCCGGCGGAGTGCTGATCGCCGGCGCGTTCGGCGCCGCCGTGCACCGACTGCGCCGCCGGGCCCCCGCGGGTGACGCCTGACCGCGGCGGACGGGCGGCCCCGGCCCGCGGTGTGACCGGCGCAACGCGAGCGGGCGGTCATGGGGTGCGTCCCCACCGGGTACTCACCCCCCAGGGGCACGATCCGCCTCGTACGAGGGTCCGGCCCCCTGCGAGCGCCGAGTCCCGTACGGGACGTCACGCACCACGCGCCCCGCGTGCCGTCTTGCGGCCGGGACGGCACAGGGCACCGAGCACGGCACCAGGGACGGACTGCGCGGAGGACGCGATGCGACCGACGGAACCGGGGGACCACGGACCCGTCCGGGACCACGGTCGCGTGCAGGACGACGCCCCCGTCCCGGACCAGGACCGCGCGCAGGGCCACGGACCCGTCCGCTACGGCCCGCCGCCTCCCACGGACGCACTGCCGGTGCTGCCCGAACTGGCCTCGGTGCTGGCCCGGGCAGCCGGCCGCGCCGAGGGCGAACCGGTCGGCGGCGGCCCCGAACTCCTCGACGCCGCCCGCGGCTACTGGTCGCGGCGCGGCGCCCCCGCCGAGCCGGGCCGGGTCGTGGCCGGCCCGGGCGCTCCCGCCCTGCTGCTCGCGCTGACGGCCGCCCTCGGCGGCGACGTCCTGGTGCCCCGGCCCTGTGCGGCCTGGTGGGCGCCGTACGCACGTCTGCTGGGACGGCCCGTCTTCCATGTGGCCACCCCCGCCGAGTGCGGCGGAGTCCCTGACCCCTTCGCCCTGCTGGAGACCGTGCGCCGGGTGCGCGCCGAGGGCGGCGACCCGCGGCTGCTGGTGCTGTCCGTGGCCGACGACCCCACCGCGACCGTCGCGCCCCCCGAGGCGCTGCACGAGGCAGTGGAGGCCGCCGCGGGCGAGGGCCTGCACCTGGTCAGCGACGAGACCTGGCGCGACACGCTGCACGCCCCGCACGAGACCGTGCTGGTCAGTCCGGCGGAGATGCTGCCCGAGCAGGTCACCGTCGTGAGCGACCTCGCCGGCGCGCTGCTGCCCGCGGGCTGGCCGGCGGCGATCGCCCGGTTCCCCGCGACGTCGGCCGGCGACGGCCTGCACGCGCGCGTGCTCGACGTGCTCACCGCCCTCGACGGACGCGTGGCCGCCCCGGTGGCGGCCGCTGCCGCCTACGCCCTGGCCGAGCCGGAGCCCGTCACCGCGCGCGTGGCCGCCGCCGTACGCCTGCACGCGCGTGTGGCGGACGCGCTGCACGGCGCCGTGGTCGCCGCGGGCGGCCTGGCCCGGCCGCCCGCGGCCGGCCGTCACCTGTACGCCGACCTGAGCCCGCTGCGCGAGGCGCTGTCCGCACACGGGGTCGGCGACGCCCAGGAACTGGAGGACTTCCTCTCCGCCCGGCTCGCCATGCCCACGCCGGGCGGTCACCGCTTCGGGGACGACCTGGGAGCGCTGCGGGTCCGGCTGTCCACCGGCATGCTCCTGGAGGGGACGGACGCCCAGCGCGCGGAATGCCTCGCTTCCCCCACGCCGTTGGAACTGCCACACGTGCAACGCGCGTTGATGCTCTTGAGGTCCGTCTTCGACGATCTCCGTGACGACGCTCAGCGATGGGAGCCGCCTCGATGACGCAGCAGTCCGAGACCACCGCCGGCCCGGTCGCCGCCCGCGAGGCCGCCGCCACCGCCGGCCCGGTCGCCGCCCGGGACGACGACGCCCCGGCCCCCCTGCCACCGCTGTCCTCCCCGTCCCCGGTGTCCTCTCCGTCCCCGCTCGCGCCGCTCGCCGAGCCCCGTCCGCCGGGTGAGCGGCGGAAGTGGCCCCGCAGCTTCCACGACCGGCTGACGTCACCGCTGCCCGGCCTGAAGGCCCTCGCCCGGTTCGCCCGCGAGGGCTCGGTGCGGCCCGGCAAGGAAGGGCTCGCCGACATCCCCCGGCTGCCCGTCGCACCCGCCCCGGCGCCCCGCGTGGACGCCCGCACGGTAGCCGTCACCTGGGCGGGACACGCCAGCTGGGTGGTGAGCATCGGCGGCCTCACCGTCCTGACCGACCCGGTCTGGTCCCGTCGCATCCTCGGCACCCCGGCCCGCATCACCCCGGTCGGCGTCCCCTGGGAGGAGCTGCCGCGGGTCGACGCCGTCGTCATCAGCCACAACCACTACGACCACCTGGACGCCCCCACGCTGCGCCGACTCCCGCGCGACACACCGGTGTTCGTGCCCGCCGGGCTCGGCCGCTGGTTCCTGCGCCGCCGCTTCACCCGCGTCACCGAGCTGGACTGGTGGGAGGCGGCCGAACTGTCCGGCGTGCGCTTCGACTTCGTGCCCGCGCACCACTGGTCCAAGCGCACCCTCGTCGACACCTGCCGGACCCTGTGGGGCGGCTGGATGCTCACCGCCCCCGACGGACAGCGCGTCTACTTCGCCGGGGACACCGGCTACGGTCACTGGTTCTCGCGCATCGGACAGCGCTACCCGGGCATCGACCTGGCACTGCTGCCCATCGGCGCCTACGACCCGCGCTGGTGGCTCAGCGACGTCCACTGCGACCCGGAGGAGGCGGTCCGCGCGGCCCTCGATCTCGGCGCCCGGCGTATGGCCCCGATGCACTGGGGCACGTTCGTCCTCTCCGCGGAGCCGGTCCTCGAACCCCTCACGCGCGTGCGTGCGGCCTGGGAGAAGGCGGGCCTGGAGCGGGACGACCTGTGGGACCTGCCCGTCGGCGGTTCACGCGTCCTGGAGTGACCCGCGCGCGGCCGGTCGCGGCCGTGCCCGAGGCGACTTCCGTGCCGCCCGCCGCGATCCAGTGACCCGCCGCGATTCCGTGACCCGCCACGATTCCGTGAAACCGCCCCCGACCCCCGTGACCCGTGGCGACCCGGCGGCCCGCCCCGATCCCTGACCCGGCACGACCGCATGCGTCCGACGCGACTGCATGCGTCCGACGCGACTGCATGCGTCCGACGCGACTGCACGTGTCCGGCACGACGTCGTACACCCGGCACGATGCGACACACCCGGCACGACGCCCCGCACCCGACGCGGTGTCATGGCGCTCGACGCGGCCTCAGGCGGTCCGGGTGCGTCTGAGCCGGCGCCACAGGCTCGGCGCCGTGCTGACCGCCACGGTCAGCGCGACCGCGGCGACCACGCCCTCCCAGGGCTCGGGGAACAGCGAGCCGCCCAGGATCCCGATCAGCTGGTAGGTCACCGCCCACGCCAGACACGCGGGCAGATTGCCCCGCACGAAGCGGCGCAGCGGCCACTTCGCCATCAGACAGGCCAGCATCACCGGTATCCGGCCCGCCGGCACCAGCCGGGACAGCACCAGGACGGCCACGTTGTGGTCGGCGAGCTTCTCCTGGGCCTGCGCCAGCCGCTCCTCGGGCGCACGCGAGCGGATCGCCTCCAGCCAGCGCGAGCCGTTCTTCGACCGCATCCCGCGCCGCCCCAGCCAGTACAGCGCCGCGTCGCCGCAGAATGCCGCCAGCGACGCCGTCACGAACACCAGGGCCAGGGAGAACGGCGCCTTCTCGTGGAACGCGACCACGGCCGCCGTGCTCACCAGGGCCCCCGTCGGCACCACCGGCACCAGCGCCCCGATCAGCACCAGCAGGAACAGGGACGGGTAGCCGAGCGCCTGCTGCGTGGCCTGCGTCGGTATGACCGTGGTGGCCGCGGCGGCCAGCGCTCTCACCGGTCGGCCTTCAGACGCACGCTCTCCCCGTGCCCGAGCCGGTGCACCGCGACGCCCGGCGCCCGCTTTGCCGCAAGGCGCGCGAACTCCTCGCCGGGAGCATGGAATTCATGGGGGCGCACGGCGTCCATGCCGATCGGCCAGTACGTCCCGTAGTGCACCGGGACGGCGACGCCCGGGGCCAGCAGGCGCACGGCCTCGGCCGCGCGCCCCGCGTCCAGATGCCCCTCGCCGAGATAGGGCCCCCAGCCGCCCACCGGCAGCAACGCCGCGTCGACCGGACCGACTTCCTCGGCCATCTCCTCGAACAGGCCGGTGTCCCCGGCGAAGTACGTCCGGGCCCGGCCCTCGATCACGTACCCGAGCGCGGGGGAGCGGTGCCGGCCGACCGGCAGCCGCCGCCCGTCGTGCCGCGCGGACACGGCTCGGACCAGCAGGTCGCCGACGGTCGTCTCGTCACCCGGCGCCACCTCGCTCAGCCGCAGGTGACGCAGCCGGCGCAGGCCCGGCACGGCGCGCGGAGCGCCCTGAGGCACCAGCAGGCGCGTGCCCGGCGCAAGGCGCGCCAGCGACGGCAGATGCAGATGGTCGGCGTGCAGGTGGGAGACGAGCGCCACGTCCGCCTGCCAGGCCCGGGGCGGGGGCAGCGCGCCCCGGCGGCGGCGCAGATGCGCGAGTCGCCGGGCGAACAGAGGGTCGGTGAGCACACGTACGTCCGAATCCTCGACCGTGCAGGTGGCGTGACCCCACCACGTGATCTCCACCGGCACCTCTTTGCCTCCTTCGCGCGACTCCCACGAAGCCTACGGGCAGGAGTAGGGTCGGCGGCGAAACCCGGAGGTGAGGGGGACGCCATGGGACCGTCGCGGGTCATGCGGGTCACGGCGATCGCGAGTCTGACGCCGCTCGAGGAACTGGACGCCGATCCCTTCCTGGTGGACTCCCGCAGTCAGCACGCGATGTGCGCGCGGTGGGCGGCGGAGCGCGGATACGTCGTCGGCCGGGAACTGGTGGTGCGCGCGGTGCGTGCCGACCACTGTGTGCTGTGGGACGGCGTCCGGCCCGGGGTCGACCTGTTCGTCGCGCCGAGCCGCCGGGTGCTGGAGAGCGCGCTGTCGTCCGTCGAGGAGTTCTCCGCGGAGTGCGCGCGGCGCGGGGTGCGGGTGGAGACCGTCGGCAGCGCCGAGCCCGCCTACGACGCGCAGATGAAGGCCCGGGTGCACCGCAGGCTGTCGATGCCGACGGCCGGCTACGACGGACGCTAGACGGAGGTCCCGGGGACCTGGGGCCCGGGGGCCCGGGACGGCGGTATGACAAGGTGGAAGGCGGCCCCACGGGTGTCGGGGCCGGAACGTGAGGTGTACGGGGCGTGCGTGGGGTGCGGTGGCGGCGGGCCTTCAGCCAGGCCGGGCGCAGTATCGCGGTGTGGGGTGTGTCCACGCTGACGATGCTGGTGCTGGCCGGGATACTGCCGGACTTCCGGCTGCAGTCCGCCGACGGCGACAGCTCCACCACCATCGCCGTGACCGCGGCCGTCGGCGCCGGGGTGTTCGGCGTGCTGTCGGCCCTGGTCTGGCCGCTGCTCGTGCGCCTGCTGCTGCTGGTGCCGGCGCTGGTCCTCGGCATGCTGGTGTTCTTCCTCAACGGCTCGCTGCTGCTGCTCGCCTTGCGACTGAATCCCTCGGGGCAGAGCGAGGCGGCGCCCGAGACCGCCGTCATCGTCGCCGCCGTGATGTCCGCCGTGGCCTCCGCGACCGGCGGCGCCCTGGCCGTCCGCGACGACGACGCCTACCGCCGCCGTCTGTACCGGCTGGCCGACCGCCGCCGAAGAGGCGGCCCCGCCTGTCCCGTCACGCCCGGCACCGTCTTCCTCCAGCTCGACGGCGTCGGCCACGACGTGCTGGAGGCGGCCGTGCGCAAGGGGCTGATGCCGACCGTCGCCAGGTGGCTGGGCCGCGGGCCCGGACAGGGCGCCCCGGCCGCGGACGGCGGCGCCACGCACCGCCTCACCCGCTGGCGCACCGACTGGTCCAGCCAGACCGGCGCGAGCCAGCTGGGCATCCTGCACGGCAGCAACCACGATGTGCCCGCCTTCCGCTGGTACGAGAAGGACAGCGGGGAGGTGATGGTCTGCAACCGCCCCACCAGCGCCGCCGAACTCCAGCGCCGGGCGGTCGAACGCACCGGTGACGGCGGGCTGCTGTCCGCCGACGGCGCGAGCCGCGGCAACCTCTTCGGCGGGGGCGCCGACGAGCAGGCGCTCGTGCTGTCCATCGCCGCACGCCGGCGCAGCCGGGAGACCCGGTCGCGGGCCGGCTACTTCGCGTACTTCTCCGACCCGGCCAACGCGGTGCGCACCGCGCTCTCGTTCGTCGCCGAGGTGGTCCGCGAGATCGCCCAGTCCACCCGGGCCCGCCTGCGCAAGGAGCGCCCGCGCGTGGGACGCGGCGGCCTCTACCCCCTCGTCCGCGCGTTCGCGACCGTCGTCGAACGGGACGTGGTGGTGGCGGCCGTCACGGGCGACCTGCTCGCCGGCCGCACCGCCGTCTACGCCGACCTGGTCGCCTACGACGAGGTCGCGCACCACTCCGGGCCGCTCGGCCCGGACACCGAGCAGGTGCTGGGGCGGCTCGACCGGGCGCTCGCGCTGATCGAGAGCGTCGCCGAACACGCCCCCCGCCCCTACCGGATCGTCGTGCTGTCCGACCACGGCCAGAGCCCGGGCGAAACGTTCCGCGCCCGCTACGGCCTCAGCCTCGGCGACCTGGTCCGGGCCGGCTGCGGGCTGCCCGTGCCGCGCAGGGCCGAGCGCACCCACAGCGGCGCGGAGGCCCGGGCGGCCGTCCGCGCGGCGCTGCGCCGGCCCGTCGAGGAGGGCGGCGCACACCACCGCCCGGCCGGCCGCGGCTCGGAGCCGGTCGTGCTCGCCTCGGGCAACCTCGGCCTCGTCTCGTTCCCGGACGTGCCGCACCGGATGAGCAAGGAGGAGATCGACGCCCGTCATCCCGCGTTGCTGTCCACGCTCGCCAACCACCCCGGCGTCGGATTCCTCCTCGTGCGCAGCGAGCAGCACGGCGGGGTCGTCCTCGGTGCGTACGGCGCGGAGATCCCCCTGGACCGGCTCGACGACGACCGGGGCCCGCTGGCCGTGTTCGGGCCGGGCGCGGCCGACGCCGTGCGCCGCACCCACTCCTTCCCGCACACCGCCGACATCATGGTCAACTCCTTCCACGACCCGGACGACGGCGAGGTCCTCGCCTTCGAGGAGCAGATCGGCTCCCACGGCGGCCTCGGCGGCGCCCAGGCCCGGCCGTTCCTGCTGTCCCCGCTCGCCCTGTCCGCGCCCGGCGAGGACGACGCGGAGCCGGTCGGAGCGGAGCACGTCCACCGGGTCCTGCGGCGCTGGCTGCGCGAGTCCGATGGCCCCGAGGTGCCGCTGGCGACGGGTCCCGGGCCGGTGCCGGAGACGGCTCCGGAGGAGCACGTCGCCTGAAATTCGGCTGCGCCGGGAGCACCACGGGACCACACTGTCGGTGCGGATCCCTCCGCCCGTCCCGCGCACTCGCGCACCCTTCGCCTTCTCCCCGAGGAGTCCTGCTTTGCAGGCTGCCGTCGCCGTCACGCCCTCCCGTGTCCCCGAACTCCTGCTCGGGCTCGCCACCGTGCGACCGGTGTTCCTCTGGGGCGCCCCCGGCATCGGAAAGTCCTCCCTGGTACGGGAGTTCGCACAGTCCCTGGGTCTGGTGGGGGTCCCCCCACGCCTTTGAGGGCAGTGGGGGAGCGTGAGCCTGCTCGGCACGCAGCTCGCGCCCGAGGACCTGATCCACCCTGCACGCGCACCCCACCCGCGTCGTCGAACCCGCCCGCTGGGCCTGGTCGCTCGCGCACGCCGCCCTCCACCTCGGCTTCGGACACCTCCCCGCCTCCACGGACCGGCGCGACCAGCCGGACCGGTACGAACGCGCCGCGCGCTGCACGGTCGTCAACCGGTTTCTGCTGACCTTCCGCGTCGGCGCCGCCCCCGACGACCTTCCGCCGACGTACCCCGGCGGCGACGAGGAGCAGCTCGCCGCCCGCTGGCGGCGCACCGGACTCCCGCCCGCCTACGAGCACTGCGGCACCGCAGGCAGGGAAGCCGACCAGGTGTTCGTTCCGTGGGGCCGGTACGCCGGGCGGACGCCCGACTGGCAGCCGGCGTTCGCCGCCGCCCTGACCCGCACCGTGTCCGCCGCGATGGACATGGCGGGCGGCCGGCGCGACTCCCTGGACGGCGCGGCGCCCGCCCGGCGTCCCTGGGAGCGGGCCCTGAGCTGGTTCGTCTCCTCCTACCCGCTGCTCGGCGCCCTCGCGGCCGGCGTCACGCTCGTCGCCGACGCCGAACTCGCCCGCGCGCACGGCATCCAGATCGCCGCCGTGAACGCGGAGGCGGGCGAGATCTACGTCAATCCGCTGCGCACCTTCGACGACGAGGAGTGGCGGTTCGTCCTGGCCCACGAGATGCTGCACGCCGCCCTGCGCCACGGCGACCGCTGCGGCGCCCGCGACCCCTACCTCTTCAACGTCGCCTGCGAGACGTCATCAACGGCTGGCTGCGCGAGATGCAGGTCGGCGTCATGCCCGAAGGGCTGCTGTACGACGCCCAGCTGGCCGGTCTGTCCGCCGAGGAGGTCTACGACCGCATCGCCGTGGACCTGCGCCGGATGCGACGCCTGGCCACCCTGCGCGGCAAGGGCCTCGGCGACGTCCTCGGCGCGCCGCTCGGCCCGCCCTGCGACCACGTCGACCTCGACGGCTTCTACCGCCGGGGCCTCGCCCAGGGGCTCGACCTGCACCAGCGGCAGGAACGCGGCTTCCTGCCCGGGGGATTGGTGGAGGAGATCCGCGCGCTCAGCCACCCTCCGCTGCCCTGGGACGCACAACTGGCCCGCTGGTTCGACGAGTTCGTGCCCCGCCCCGAGCCGCTGCGCACGTACGCCCGTCCCGCGCGCCGCCAGGCGTCCACCCCCGGCATCCCGCGCGCCGGCCGCTGGTTCCCGCCCGAGGAGATCGCCCGCTGCACCTTCGGCGTCGTCCTGGACACCTCCGGCTCCATGGACCGCACCCTCCTGGGCAAGGCGCTCGGCGCCATCGCCTCCTACGCGCAGGCCCGCGACGTGCCGGCGGCCCGGGTCGTGTTCTGCGACGCGGCCCCGCACGACGCGGGCTATCTGCCGGTCGCCGACATCGCCGGCAGGGTCCGCGTGCACGGGCGCGGCGGCACGGTCCTGCAGCCCGGGATCGACCTGCTGCACCGCGCCGACGACTTCCCGCCCGGCGCGCCGCTCCTGGTCATCACCGACGGCTGGTGCGACGTCCTGCGGATCCGGCGTGAGCACGCCTACCTTGTCCCGCAGGGCCGACGGCTGCCGTTCACGGCTCGGGGTCCGGTGTTCCGGGTGCAGTGAGCGAGAGTGTGATCGGATGGGGGGACGGAAAACCCGTCCCCCGACGGGAAACCCACGCGAAAGGAAGAACCGTGGCCACCACGCGCTCCGCACACACCGTCTGGGAAGGCAACCTGATCGAGGGCAACGGGGTCGTGACCTTCGACTCCTCGGGCGCCATCGACCAGCAGCCCGTGACGTGGGCCGCCCGCACGCAGGAGGCGAACGGCAAGACCAGCCCCGAGGAGCTGATCGCGGCCGCCCACTCCAGCTGCTTCTCCATGGCCTTCTCGCACGCCCTCGCCGGCGCGGGCACGCCGCCGGCCAAGCTGACCACCTCGGCCGACGTCACCTTCCAGCCGGGCGAGGGCATCACGGGCATCCACCTGACCGTCGAGGGCACGGTCCCCGGCCTCGACGAGGAGGCGTTCCTCGCCGCCGCCGAGCAGGCCAAGGTCAACTGCCCGGTCAGCCAGGCCCTCAAGGCCGTCCCGATCACCCTCTCGGCCAAGCTCGCCTGAGCGGACCCGCCGCCCGCCCCTGAGTCCCCGGCCCCGGGCCGCATCCGCCGAAGCCGAGCGGAGACGGCCCGCGGCCGGATCAGGGGAGCAGAAGGCCAGGGGAGCAGAAGGTCAGGGGAGCAGAAGGTCAGGGGAGCAGAAGGTCAGGGGGATCAGGGGAGCAGGGGTCGTACCAGGCCGCTGAGGCTCCTGATCGCCTCCTGGGCCCATTCCTGCGCCCCCACCGCCGTTCCCGCCGCGATCCCGGTCGCCACCGGGGCCAGGGCGCCCCTGAGTCCGTTGAGGGCGCGGCGCAGCCGGCCCGGCTCGGGATCCCGCGGTCCGGTGATCTCCGTCAGCACGTCCTGGGCGGCGACCACGGCGTCCTCACGTTCCCGGTCGGCGAGGCCGGCTGCGGGAAGCTGCCGCAGCAGCTCGCCCACCAGCGTCGCGAGCGCCTCGTACCCCGGCGCGACAGGGCCGTTGAGCTGCTGGTTCTGGGTGACCGTCTCGTTGTTCCAGGCGAACTGGGAGCTCGACACGGCGTCGTTGAACACCGGCCCGTCATAGTTGTTCACGTGCTGCGGGTCGCTCATGGGCCCACTCCGTCCTCATCGCTGTGGTGGGGCTGCTGCTGGACGACGGTGCTGTTGTTCCAGGCCAGTTGCGCGTGGTGGACCGCGTGGTGGAAGACGGGCCCGTAGTAGTTGTTGACGACGGACGCCGGTGCGGCGGCGGGTTCGGCGATCCGCACGACCGGCAGGGTCGTGCGCAGCGTGCTCAGGTCGACGCGGCCGTTGTGCTGGACGGCCGTGACCCCCGTGCCGGTCACCGCGCACTCCACCAGCCGGCCGCCGCCCGAGCCGTCGAAGCGCATGCCGGTGGCCGCGCAGTCGGCGAAGCGGCTGTGCGCGACGTCCAGATACGCCGAGCCCGTCACGCACACGCCGAACGACTGGGCGTCGGTGACACGGAGGTTCGCGACGACGAGCCGTGCCGTGCCGTGCGCGAGCACCCCGCCGGTGGTCACCGCCGAGACGTCGCAGTCGTGCACATGCAGCTGCGCCTCCTCGCCGGCGCTGAAGCCCAGCAGCCCCCGCTCCGCGCAGACCCCCTTCAGCGTGGCCCGGGACTGGCCGACGGCGGCCACGGCCGCCATGTCGAAGTCGTGGATCGTGGTGTCGGTGAGCTCGGCCGTGGTGCCGCCGTTGCCGCGGGTCTCCAGGCCGAACGGACAGCGCTCGACGCGGATCTGCTCGAAGACGGCCTTGCTCTCGTCCCAGACCCGCAGTGCGACGCCGGTCAGGTCCCGGACGACGGTGCGGGTGAAGCGGCCCCGGGCCTTGTCGGTGACCGCGATGCCGACGTTGCCGCCCGTGACGCGGCAGTCGGCCACCCGGGGAGCGCCGTCGCGGGTGGACAGCACCCCGATGTTCCCCGCGCCGAGGATCTCGCAGTCCTCGAACGTGCCCCGGCCCGCGTCCTGGACGTGGACACCGGTGTCCCGGCAGTCGGCGAACACACAGCCGTGCACCGAGGGGTCGGCGCCGCTCGCCACCAGGATCCCGTTCTCGGCGTCGGTGACGCGGGCGCCGCGGACCGAGCCGCGGGACTGCTCGACGAACGCGAACGCCGCCATGTGCACGGCGTCGACCCGGCAGTCCTCCACGATCAGCTCGGCCCGGGTGTCCGCCATGACGGCCGCCTTCTCCGTCCCGGTGACCTCGCACCCGGCGAGATGCGCCCACGCGTCGCTGACCCGCACGCCGTGGATGCGGGCGCCGTCGACGCGACTGGCCCGCACCGTGACCCGGGCGTTCTCGATCACCGCGAGCGCGTTGTCGGCGGAGTCGGCGAACCGGCACCGTTCGACATGCCCGGCGGAACCGGCGAACACGACCCGGCCGAACCGGAACCGACTGTCCGTCAACGTGGCCGCCGCGTGCGGTCGCACATGCACGCACACCCCGTCGTGCGCCCGTACCTCCACCCGGTCCAGCACGAGGGCGCCCGCCTGGCAGTCGACGACGCCGGCGTCGGCGTCCCGTCCGACCAGCACGAGCCCGCGGACCACGACCGCCCCGAGGGTGTCGAGCACGGTGCCCCGGGGCCGGCTCACCACCACGGAGTCCGGCTCGCCGAGCGCGACGAGCTCGACCTCGCCGCGGACGGCGAGCCGCTCCTCGTAGTGGCCGGGGGAGATCTCCACGCGCGCTGCCCGGCCCCGCGCGGCGGCGGCGCGCAGCGCGGACCCGATGTCGGGATGGGCGCCGCGACCCCCGTGCGGCGACACGACGTACTTCTTGACCATGCTCGCTTCCCCCGCAGCACCGACCGTGAAGACTCGTTGACTCGCGGTCGCCGATGGTACCGGAGCGGGCCGGGCGACGGCCGGGCCGCGTGAGGCCTTCACCCACCCCGCCGGTTCTCCCCGGCCCCGGTCAGGGTTTGCGGGCGACCCCGGCGTACACCGGCACGATCCCCTCGGCCTGGGCCGCCACGTCCTCGGGGTCCGGCCGCCAGCCGGAGACCGGGATCACGCCCGGGCCGAGCAGTTCCAGGCCGTCGAAGAAGCGGGCGAACTCGGAGAGGGTCCGGGGGTGGAAGGGGGTGCCGCTGCGCCGGAAGTTCTCGGCCGCCTTGCCGACGGCCTCCGGGTTCAGATCGGCGGTCACCTGGGAGAGGATCAGCCAACTGCCCGGGGCGAGCGCGGCCGTGCAGTCCTTCAGCAGGCCGTACACGTCGTCGCCCTCCGGGTCCGTGCCCAGATAGTGCGTCAGCGCCACCAGCGACAGCGCGACCGGCTGCCCGAAGTCCAGGGAGTCGGCGGCCCGGTCCAGCAGCGCGGCGCGGTCGCGCACGTCGGCGTGCACGTAGTGGGTGGAGCCCTCGGCCGAACCGTGCAGCAGCGCCTCCGCGTGCCGCAGCACGATCGGGTCGTTGTCCGCGTAGACGACCCTCGCCTCGGGGGCCACGCCCTGCGCCACCTGGTGCACGTTGGGCTCGGTGGGGATGCCGGTGCCGACGTCCAGGAACTGGCGTATGCCGGCCTCGGCGGCCGCCCGCACGGCCCGCTGCATGAACCGCCTGTTGGCCCGTGCCCCGCGCAGCACCGTGTCGTCCACGGCGAGGATCCGCCGGGCCAGCTCCTCGTCCACGGGGTAGTTGTCCTTGCCGCCCAGCCACCAGTCGTAGACGCGCGCCGGATGCGGCCTGGTGGTGTCGACGCGGGCGGTAAAGCGGTCCGGCTCGGTTCCGGTCATCCTGGTCTGCTCCTGGGAAGGGCCTAAGGGGGAGCGGCTCGGGCCGCGGGCCGCGGTCACAGGCCGGCGCGGGCGTCGCGCAGGATCTGCTTGGTGTGCGGCGCCGACGCGGCGTGCGTCGTCATGTGGTCGAGGACCTCCAGATGTGCGGAGACCTCCTTGCGGTCGTCGAGATACAGGGCGCCGGTCAGATACTCGGTGACGACCATGTCGGGCAGCTCGGGCTCGGCGAAACGGAACAGCGAGAACGGCGCGGACGTCCCCGGATGCGGACCGGCCGCGAACTCGGAGATCTGCAGGGTGATCCGGTCGCGCTCGGCGAACTCCAGCATTTTGTCGAGCTGTTCGGACATCACGGCGGCGTCCGCGGTCACCGGGCGGCGCAGCACCGTCTCGTCCATCACCACCCACAGGTGGGGCGGGTCCTCGCTCTCCAGCAGTCGCTGGCGCGCCATGCGCAGCGACACGTGCCGCTCGAGCGCCTGCGGGGTGGTCCGCCCGACGGTGCCCGCCTCCAGGACGGCCCGCGCGTAGTCCTCCGTCTGCAGCAGCCCCGGCACGAAGTGCGGTTCGTACGAGCGGATCAGCCGGGCCGCGCCCTCCAGGCTGACATAGAGGCTGAACCACTCGGGCAGCACGTCGTGATAGCGCTGCCACCAGCCGGGCCGGTTCGCGTCCTCGGTGAGCGCGACGAACGTCTCGGCCTCGGCCTCGGGGACGCCGTACGTCTCCAGCAGCACCTGCACGTAGGGGACCTTCAGCGAGACGTCGGCCGTCTCCATGCGGCGTACCGTCGCCGGGGCCACCCGCAGGGCCCGGGCCGCCTCCTCGCGGCTGAGGCCGGCCGCCTCGCGCAGCTCCTGCAGTCGTCTGCCGAGCACCACCTGGCCCACCGTGGGCGC
Organism: Streptomyces rishiriensis; assembly: GCF_003112535.1. Lineage (GTDB taxonomy): Bacteria > Actinomycetota > Actinomycetes > Streptomycetales > Streptomycetaceae > Streptomyces > Streptomyces rishiriensis. The sequence continues at coordinate 146,421 of NZ_BEWA01000021.1, forward strand.
GGGCCGCCGTTCACTCACGCCACGTCTCCCCTACGCGTTCGGGCACACCGGCCAGTGTGTCACGTTCCGGGCCTCGAGCTCACGGGAACGGAGTCGAACATTCCTCGCGTCCATCGCATGACTATGCATCAACTGGTCGTCATATGGAGGTACTTCACCGTGGCCGGATCGGCCGGGAGGAACGTCTCGATGGCGAGCTCGGCGACCGTCACGTCCATGGGGGTGTTGAAGGTGGACACGGACGAGATGAAGGAGAGGACCCGCCCCTCGTGCTCGATCCGCATCGGCAGCGCGAAGTACGGAACGTCCTCGGCCGGCTCGGCCGAAGGCGGGCAGGGGCTGTCGGGAACGGGGTAGGCGGCGACCTCGTCGTACAGCTCCCGCAGCGGCGCCGAGCGGTACAGCGCGATCTGGCGCTCCATCTGCGCGAGCAGGTGGCCGCGCCACTCGGGCAGGTTGCGGATGCGCGGCGCGAGGCCCTGAGGGTGCAGGGTGAGGCGCATCGCGTTGAGCGGCGGCGCGAGCAGGGACTCCGGCACGCCGTCCAGCAGCATCGTGATGCCCCGGTTGGCCGCGACCACGTCGTACCGCGCGTCCATGACCAGCGCCGGATACGGCTCGTAGCCCCGGATCAGCCGCTCCAGGCCGGTGCGCAGCGTGTCCAGCGCGGGGGCGTCCAGCGGGGTCTGCGGATAGCGCGGGGCGTAACCGGCGGCCAGGAGCAGCGCGTTGCGCTCCCGCACGGGCACGTCCAGGCGCTCGGCGAGCCGCAGCACCATCTCCTCGCTGGGCCGGGAGCGGCCCGTCTCCACGAAACTGATGTGCCGGGCAGAGGAGTCGGCGCTCAGCGCCAGCTCCAGCTGACTCATCCGCCGACGCTCCCGCCAGGCCCGCAGCAGCGGGCCGACACCACGGTCGGCGGGGAGGACGGGAACGGCGGGGACGGCGTTCGTACCGGTCGCGGCAGTGGTCATGCTCAAGACCGTAGTTGAGGAGCACACGGATGTACGCGGCTGAAGCCGCTCTCCTGCCGGGCACGTCGCCTGCCGCCCACCGACGTACCTCTGACCAGGGCCGGGGCGGCGTTCCTGTGGCACGCTGGACAGGTACGCGACACCCAGGAAGGGAGCCGGGGCATGCCCGTCGAACCGCTGTCGCGCAAGGAGATCGAGGAACGCCTGTCCGAGCTGCCCGGCTGGACCCTGGACGGCGGCCGTCTCACCCGCTCGTACCGGCTGGACTCCCACTTCGCCGCGACGGCCCTGGTCGTCCATGTGGCACAGATCCAGCAGGAGCTCGATCACCACTCCGAGCTCACCCTCGGATACCACACGGTGACCCTCGCCGTGCACACCCACAGCGCGGGAGGCGCCGTCACCCGCCTCGACGTCGAACTGGCCCGCCGGGTGGAGGAAGCGGCCCCCGCACACGGGGCCCGCTGACCCATCCGGCGCGCACAGGAGAGAAGCGGCAAGAAACAGCAAGAAACAGCACAGGTCAAGAAACAGGCAGCAAGAGGCACGAAGCGCGGGGCAGGGCGGGCGGGGAGCAGGGGCGGGCGGCGGCGACGGGACGGGGAACGCGCGTGCTGGACTACGACAAGGAAGCCGAACGGTACGACGTCTCGCGCGGCGGGGAACCCCGGGCGGCCGCTGCCGCGGAGGGCGTCCTGAGCCTTGTGCCGGAGCGGGCGCGCCGTCTGCTGGACGTCGCCTGCGGCACGGGCATCGTGACCCGGCGGCTCGCGTCCGGCCGGGCGGGGCTCCGCGTGACGGGCGTGGACCGGGCCCCTGCCATGGCCGGGCACGCGGCCGCCCGGATGCCCGGCGCCGTCGTTCTCGCCGACGGTCGCAGGCTCCCCTTCCGGGAGGGGACCTTCGACGCCGTGAGCAGCGTGTGGCTGCTCCATCTCGTCGAGGATCGTGCGGACGCGCGGCGGATCGTCGCCGAGTGCGCGCGGGTGCTGCGGCCCGGCGGCGTCTATGTCACCACGGTCGACAAGGGCGCCTCGCACAACGTGGGCAGCGACATCGATGTCGTTCTGGCCGCACGTCCGCCGCGGCCGGCCTCCGACACCGCCGAGGTCGTGGAGTCGTACGCCCTCGGATGCGGTCTGGTCCCGGCCGGGGAGGCCCGCTTCCCCGGCCGGGGCCAGGGCCGCAGCCCGCGCCGGGCCATCGCCGACCTGCGACGCGGCTGGTTCGTCACCCTGCCGCCCGGGCACCCGCTCGCCGACGGCTTCGCCGCCCGCCTCGCGGCCCTGCCCGACCAGGACCGGCCCCGCCCGGACCCGGTGTTCACTCTCAGGGCGTTTCGGAAACCGCTTCCTGGGGTGTTTCCGGACATGCGCTCCGGGGAGGAGCAACCCCCTGTGCAAGCGGATACGCAACGGGACGGGTGACGCCGGGGCGGGCGAAGTCCATGACCCAGTTGGTCAGCCAGGTCCGGCCGCCGTCCGAGGAGAAGGCCTGCTCCCAGCGGGCGGAACCGTCCGGGGCGACCGACCAGATGAAGCGGGCCCGCACGGCGACGCCGTCGTGGACGTCGTCGCCGTAGAACTCTCCACGGGCGCGACGAGCCTCCCCCGAGCCGTCGCGGCGACCGGGCTCCTCGACTCCCTCGCATCCCGCGAAGCCGCCGATCACCGGGGGGAAGAGGCGGCCGCTGCGGCTGGACGACCAGTTCAGCGACCACTGGCGGGTCTCCGGGTCGAAGAGCCGCAGGGTCAGTCCCTTCGCCCCGAGGTGCGGCATGTCGATCTCGTCGATGTTCGCGGCCCCGTCGAACAGCGGCCGGCAGCCGGCCGTGGACCCGAACTCCTCCCACGCGCTGCCGGGGTCGAGGAAGTCGGTGCGCCGACGGTGGCGGACGTCCCACTCGCCGTGGAGGAAGTCGAAGTCGTGCGGGCCGCTCATGAACGGCCCCCCGTCGTCCGGTCGGTCAGTGAGTCGGCCAGGTAGGCGTCGAGGTCCGGGCCTTCGGACGCGTGGCGGTCGAGCATGTGCCGTACCCACGCGTCCCGTTCGTGCAGGATCGGCGGCAGTTCCCAGACACAGCCGATCCAGGGCCGGTCGGCCGTCACGAAGTGGGTGGGGTCGCGGTCCGGGCAGCCCAGCACCGGCTGGCCCGCTGCGGCGCCCCCGAAGTGCAGGACGTTGTCCCACACCCAGCTGTACGCGTTGAGGTAGGCGCCGTCGTCGCCGCCCCGGTGCAGGACGACGAACGTGGCAGGCGGCGTCCCGTCCGGCTCGGGCAGCAGTTCGGGGAGGATCGCGTAGGCCGCCCTCTCGACCTCGGGCGCGATGCCCGCCGGGTCGGCCGTGACGTGGTACCGCTTGATCCACCGCCCCGCTGCCTCCATCGGGGGCAGCACGGTCAGCTGTTTCTCGGCGAAGGGCGCGACGGGCGCGGCAGGGTCCGGGGGCGCAGAGGGCGCAGAGGGCGCAGAGGGAGCTGCGGAGGCCGAGCGCGCCGAGGAGGCGAAGAGCGGGCCTGAAGGGGTGGAGAAGGTCATGGGCAGGACGCTAGGACCGCTTCACTGACACCATGTGTCAGTGAAGTCCAGCCGTCTCGTCTCGATCCTGTTGCTGCTCCAGACCCGGGGGCGGATGACCGCCGCGCAGCTCGCGGAGGAGCTGGAGGTGTCGGTGCGCACGGTGTACCGGGACGTCGAGGCGCTGGGCGCGGCGGGCGTCCCGCTGTACGGCGACGCGGGCCACGCGGGCGGCTACCGCCTCCTCGCCGGATACCGGACCCGTCTGACGGGACTGAACGCTGACGAGGCCGAGGCCCTCTTCCTGGCCGGTGCTCCCGGCGCCGCCGCCCAGCTCGGCCTCGGATCGGTCCTGGCCGCCGCACAGCTCAAGGTCCGTGCCGCGCTCCCGCCCGAGCTGCGGGCGCACGCCGACCGGATCAGCGGCCGCTTCCACCTGGACGCGCCCGGCTGGTACACGGAGGCGGACGCGCACCGGGCGCCGTATCTGACGGCGGTCGCCGACGCGGTGTGGAACAACAGGGTCCTGAACGTCGTCTACCGACGGTGGCAGGAGCCCACCGACGTCGAACGCCGGCTCGAACCCTACGGACTGGTTCTCAAGGCGGGCCGCTGGTACGTCGTGGCCGGCCCGGGACCGCGCACCTTCCGCGTCGACCAGATCCTGGAACTCACCTCGCTGGAAGAGGAGTTCACCCGGCCGGCCGGCTTCGATCTGCCCGCCCACTGGGCGGAGTACCAACGCGGATTCCACGAGCGGCTGTACCGGGACAAGGCGGAGGCGGTGGTGCGGCTCGCACCGGGCGTGACGCTCGCCCGGGCGACGAGGCACGACGGGTCGCCGGCGCCGGACGGCTGGACGACGGTCACGGTGGCGATCGAGTCCGTCGAGCACGCTCACGCCGAGTTCCTGCGCCTCGGCTCGGACGTCGAGGTGCTCCGGCCGGCCGAGCTGCGTGCGCGGATCGCGAGGACGGTGACCGAGCTGGCCGCGAGATACGGCGGCTCGCCCGCGGCCGGGGACGACTGAGGGGGCGGCGGACGTCCGTCCCCTCAGTCGTCCCCTCAGTCGTTCCCGCAGTCCAACGGTGGGTGCGGTGGGAGGCGCGGTGGGCGCGCTGGGTGTGGTGGATCGGTTTCAGGGCCCGGGGCGGCCCGGGGCGTGCCCGTGAGCGCGGGCCGTGATGCCGGACGCGATCGTCCGGGCCGCCCCGGGCCGGGTTCAGTTCACCGTGCAGCTCTGCTCACCGAGCTTGAACACGCTCGGTTTCGTGTTCGATCCCGACCAGTTCCCGGTGAAGCCGAAGGCGACCGACGAACCGGCTGCCACGTTGCCGTTCCAGCCGATGTTCTTCGCCGTCACCGTCGGGCCCGACTGGGTGTGGTCCGCGTTCCAGAGCTGGGAGACCGTCTGCCCGTCGGCGAACGTCCAGCTGAGGCTCCAGCCGGACCACGCGGTCGTGCCGGTGTTGGCCAGCTTGACGTCCGCCTGGAAGCCGCCCGACCACTGATTGGTGATCGTGTACGTCACCGCGCAGGCCCCCGTCGGGGTGGGCGGCGTGGGGTCCGTGCCCCCGCCGCCTCCACCGTCCCCGCCGCCGGTGTCGGAGGCGTCCCCGTAGACGACGCCCCGGCCGTTCGTCGACACGTACACCCGTCCGTAGACCCGGGGGTCGCCGGTGATGGCCCCGCCCGTCCAACCCCACTGATGGGCGTCGTCGTTGATGCGGGTCCAGGTCGCTCCCTTGTCCGTCGAGCGGAAGATGCCACGGACGCCGGCGATCTTCGCGCTGGTGAACAGGGTCTGGTACGACGCCCCTGTCGCCGCCTTGCCGAAGCCGATCGTGTCCGCCTGCTCGACGTTGGACAGCTTGGCGAAGGTCGCGCCGGCGTCGGTCGAGTGCCACAGCCCGTACGCGCCGTCGCTCGCCCCGCCTGCCAGCCAGACGTCGCCCCGGACGCCGGGCAGCGCCTTGAAGCGCACGCTGTCCCCGCTCGGCAGCCCGGTCGCCGCGGACGCGGTGAAGGTGGCGCCGCCGTCCGAACTGACGTAGAACCTGCCCGACTTGAAGCCGTAGAAGACCTTGGGGTCGACCCGGTCCGACTCGACGATCGCGTCGGCGGGGATCCCGCTCGCGGCCTGCCACGAGGTGCCGAAACCGGTGGTGTACTGCACCGCCGCGCCCGCCGGGCTCCACACGAACCGGCTGCCGTCCGCCGCCGCTGCCACCGTCCCGCCGCCGCTGACGCCCGAGGGGTCCGTGCCCGCGAACCAGTTGGCGCCGTTGTCCGTGGAGAACGCCACATGCGGACCCGAGTCGAGGTTGCCGACCCGCACCACCGTGCCCGGGTTCTTCTCGGCGAAGTCCAGGCTCGTCGTCGTCGTGAAGTTCGGGGAGGTGAACATCATCGGCGGCGTCTTCGTCAGGTCGGTGTGGCGGAAGCCGCCGACGTCGCCGAGGGCGCTGAGCAGCGGGGCGCCGGCCGGGGGAGAGGCCAGGTCGTTGACGGCCGTCTCCTCCAGCCCCTGCACCATCGGCTTGAGGGTGAACCGGCCGCCGCTGTCCCACTGGGCGAGGTTCTCCGTGCCGTAGATCGTCGCGCCCGTGCCGTACATCATGCGGCTGGAGTTGAACGGGTCGATCTCCAACGCCTCGGTCATCCAGCCGAGTTTGGGCGCCTGCTCCGGCGGCGACGGGTTCGCTCCCCAGGTCAGCCACGGCGAGGACGAGACGTCCATCGTGTACCGGTTCGCACGGGTGGGATACGAGGTGTAGTCCCACGCCTTCGTCCAGGTGCCGCCGCTGTCCGTCGAGCGGAAGATCTGCGTGTCCGGCCACCAGGAACTGTAGGCGGTCGCCATGACGGTGCCGGGCTTCTGGCGGTCGATCGTCAGACCGCTGAAGCCGTAGTACGCGTCGGCCTCCGCCACCGGACTGATGTCCGTCCACGTCCCGGTGGCCGTCGCGTACCGCCACAGCCGGCCCTTGCCGCCGTCGTAGGGGCCGCCCTTGTCGCTGTAGGCGATGTACAGATAGCCGTTGACGGCGTCCAGCACGCCCTTGTGCGCCAGGTACCCCGTGGGCTGTCCGGCCAGCCGGGTCCAGGTCGCGCCCGCGTCCGTCGAGCGGTACACGGCGTTCTCCTTGTCCGCCACGCCGACGTAGACCGTCTTCGTCGCGGTGCCGGACGTTCCCGTGGACTCGTCGAAGGTGACCCAGACGATGCCCTGGTTGTCGGAGGCGTACCCGCTCGCGTCGGCCGGATCCTGCTGGTAGTTGCCGACGTTGGGGAACCCGGTCACCTGCGACCAGGTGACGCCCGAGTCGGCCGACCGCCACAGGCCCTTGCCGCTCGGGGCGCCCAGGTACAGCACGCTGTTCTTGTTCGGGTCGACCGCGAGCCGCTCGCCCATGCCCCGGCCGGGCATGTTGCCGCCCAGCTTGAAGGGCAGATCCGTCTTGCGCCAGCTCGCACCCCGGTCGGCGGAGCGCAGCACGGCGCCGTTCCCCGGGTCCCAGCTGTTGGTGTACGTGCCGACCGCCGCGTACACCTTGTTCGGGTCGACGGAGTCGGAGGCCAGGCTCACCACGCCGGTGTGCCCCCAGTCCGTCCAGCCGACCGAGTCCAGCAGCGGAGTCCAGCTCTTGCTCGACTCCTGCCAGCGGTACGCGCCGCCGATGTCGGTGCGGGCGTAGGCGAGGTTCTTCTCCTTGCGGTTGAAGACGATGCCCGGCACAAAGCCGCCGCCGTCGATCCGGGCGTTCTTCCAGGTGTACGACTCGGCGGCGAGCGCCGTCCGGGGGCTGCCCGACGCGAGCGCGGGCGGGCTGCCCGCGATCAGACCGGCGGCGAGCGCCAGTACGGCCGTGAGGATGCGGGTTCTTCGCACGGTGGGGTCCTTCCTCGCGAAACGCCATGGGGAGGGGAGGGATCGGTGCGGGGGGAGGTGCGGGTCGTGCGGGTGCCGGACGCAGGGGCGGTGCGCAGGGTCCGGTGCGGGACGTGCGACTGCCGGGCGGCCCCCTGTGCGGGTGGGGGCCGCCCGGCCTGGGCCCCGTCGTCAGGTGACGGGGCCACGTACGCGGAACCTTCGAGCGACTCCGCCGAGGGGTGGCGTCACCCCGCGCGCCCGGGTCCCGAAGGGACTGTCAGGGGCGCGGGGCGCCGCGGGCCGGCCACGTCCGGCCCTCGGACGAACACCGCCCGCACCGCGGAGTGC
>NZ_BEWA01000022.1 GCF_003112535.1 Streptomyces rishiriensis
GGTTCCGTGTGCGCGACCCCGTCGCAGGGAGACGGGGTCACCCCACCGGGCGGCTCCCCCGCGGGAGCCGCCCGGTGAACACCCTTTTCGCCACCGTCCCGGACACCGGCGTCCATCATCTTGTCAGGGGCATGATCTTCTCCTACAGTCCCAGCGGAGAACGGAATGGGAGCGCTCCCAAAAGCCATCGGCGCGCCCTGCCCCCCACCCATCGCGGAGGACCCGCATGCAACCGTCATCTCTCCAAGCCCGCAGGGCGCGCGCCCTGATCGGTGCGCTGCTCACCTCACTCGTCGCGCTGGCAGCGCTTCTCACCGGCGCTTCGGCGTCCCACGCCGACACGACGATCTGCGAGGCGTTCGGCTCCACCACGATCAAGGGCCGCTACGTCGTGCAGAACAACCGCTGGGGCACGAGTGCCGCCCAGTGCATCACCGTCACGGACTCGGGCTTCAGGATCGCCCAGGCCGACGGATCCGTCCCGACGAACGGCGCCCCGAAGTCCTACCCGTCCGTGTACAACGGCTGCCACTACACCAACTGTTCGCCCGGCACCAACCTCCCGGCCCGGCTCAACACCATCTCCGACGCCCCCACGGGCATCTCCTACAGCTACGTGGGCGGTGCGGCCTATGACGCCGCCTACGACATCTGGCTGGACCCGACGCCCCGCACCGACGGCGTGAACCGCACCGAGATCATGATCTGGTTCAACCGCGTGGGGGCGGTGCAGCCGGTGGGCTCGCCGGTCGGTTCCGCCACCGTCGCCGGACGCCAGTGGCAGGTGTGGTCCGGCAACAACGGCACCAACGACGTCCTGTCCTTCGTGGCCCCGTCGGCGATCGACAGCTGGAACTTCGACGTGATGGACTTCGCCCGGAACGCCGTCTCCCGCGGACTCGCCCAGAACGACTGGTATCTGACGAGCATTCAGGCGGGCTTCGAGCCATGGCAGAACGGCGCGGGCCTGGCGGTGACCTCGTTCTCCTCGACCGTGAACCTCGGCGGCAGCACCCCCGGCGGCCCGGGCGGTCCCAGCGGTCCCGCGGCCTGCAAGGTGACCTATGGCACGAGTGTGTGGCAGGGCGGCTTCACCGCCGACGTCACCGTGGCCAATACGGGTTCCTCGCCGGTCAACGGCTGGAATCTCGCTTTCACACTGCCCGGCGGGCAACGGATCACCAACGCGTGGAACGCGGGCATCTCGCCGTCGTCGGGCGCGGTGACGGCCGCCAACGCGGCGCACAACGCGTACATCGCGCCGGGCGGCCAGGCGTCCTTCGGATTCCAGGCTTCCTACGACGGCGGTTTCGCGAAGCCCGCCGCCTTCAGCCTGAACGGCACTCCCTGCAGCACGGCCTGACGGACCGGCAACGGCCTGTCCGCGTCCGGACTCAGGCCGGCCGTAGGCCGCAGACCGGCCACAGACCGGCCGGCGAACAGCCGAGCACGCACCGGACCCGACTCGCGTCGTGTCCGCCCACCCGGGACCCGCCCCGACGGCCTCCGCGCCGACAGGGCGGGTCCCGTTCTCTTCCCCCTGGACGCCGGACGTCGACCGTTGGAAGGTGGCGGTGAACCCCGGCGGCGCACGGGCCGGTGGACGACGGCGGTGGACGTGGGGCTGCGGCAAGGCCCGAACCAGGCAATGAGCGTGCAGCCCAATCACTCATGAACCACGCGAACCAGACGCCCTCTCGGCCGGCGATGCACGGGGCACATGCGGAAGCCCTGTGCCCCGTTCCGTCGGCCCGTAAGATCGGTGATCTCTTGGGGGAGGTGGTCATGGGCAGGCGACGCCCCGGCACTCCGACGCTGGAAGAGGTGGCCGCTCACGCCGGGGTGGGGCGGGGCACGGTCTCCCGCGTCATCAACAACGCGGCCGGCGTGAAGGACTCGACGCGCCGATCCGTGCAGCGCGCCATCGAGGAACTGGGGTACGTGCCCAATCTCGCGGCCCGCTCCCTGGCCGGGCGGCGAACCGATGCCGTCGCTCTCGTGCTGACGGAGCCCGACTGGAGACTCTTCGCGGAGCCGTTCTTCTCGGAGATCGTCGGTTCGCTGGGCGACGCGCTGGCGGATACCGGGATGCAGCTGATGCTGACCCTGGTCCGGTCCGACGACGAACGCCAGCGCTTCCTGGAGTACGCGCGCGGCGGCCGGGTCGACGGAGTCCTGCTGATGTCCGTGCACGCCGGGGACCGGCTGCCGGACATGCTCGCCGAGGCGCGGCTGCCGACCGTGATGCTGGGACGCCGCTCGGGCGACGAGTACGTCAGTTACGTGGACGCGGACAACGTGGGCGGCGCGCGCAGCGCCGTCTCCCACCTGCTCTCGCGGGGTCGCTCCGTGATCGCCACCGTCACCGGGCCGCTGGACATGTACGCCGCCCGATGCCGACTGCGCGGCTACCAGGACGCACTGGCGCTTGCGGGCCTGGACAGCGAGCCGTCCCTGATCGCCGAAAGCGACTTCACGGAGGACGGCGGGCGTAGCGCCATGGCCCGACTGCTCGAACGGCACCCGGAGATCGACGGCGTCCTCGCCGCGTCGGACACCACGGCGGCCGGGGCGCTGCAGGCACTGCGCGCCGCGGGCCGGCGGGTGCCGGAGGACGTCGCGGTGATCGGTTTCGACGACTTTCCGCTGGCTCAGCGCACCGAGCCACGCCTGACCACCGTGCGTCAGCCGCTGGAGGAGATGGGCCGGGCCATGATCCGACTCCTGCTGGAGGACATGGAGGAGCCGTCGGTGGCCTACCGCCACGTCATCCTCCGGACGGAACTGGCGGTCCGTGAATCAGCCTGACGCGGAACGAACGGGAGCGGGGCGGGAGCATGCCGGGAGCGCTCCCAATCGCCGGTGACGACCGCATCCGCCGGTCCGGTCCGGTGTCCGCGTCCGCGTCCGGATCACCGGATCGCACAGTCCTCGTCATCGGCAGCGGACGGCGGTCGGGCGACGCAGGGTGCGTCTCCCGACCGCCGTCCGCGCGCGGGTCTCCGCCCGGTCGCCGGGTTCGGCGGCGACCGTCAGCCGCCTTCCCGCCCCGGCCGGTGCCCCGCGGCCCGGGCAGGTTCGCTCGTCCTCGGGGCCCGGCGAGCGGATCCCGTCGTCGCCCCCGGGCGGCTTCCTCTCTCCTGGAGCGTCGGCCGGCTCGGAGGCGTCTCCCGCCGGGCTACCGCGGGGCGGTCACAGCGGCGCCGCGCGTGAACTGCCACCAGTTGACGTTGAACAGGTAGCCGCTGCCGCCGGTGAACCGCAGATAGAGATCCTGGGTTCCCGTCGCGCCGCTGACCGGGCAGGTCACCGTCGTCCAGGTCTGCCAGCCGCCCGTGTTCGGCACGACGCACCGGCCCACGACCGTCCCGCTCGCCGAGCCCAGGCGCAGTTCGACGGTGCCACCGCTGTTGGCCGAGGACACGCGCGCGGCGAAGGAGGACGCGCCCGACCCGAAGGCGACGCCCTTGACCTTGACGTAGTCACCGTTGTCGATCCAGCCGACGTCCATGCCGCCTTCGCCCGACGGTTCGGTCTCGATCCCGGACTCCCAGGCGACCGTCTCGGCCTCCTGGCGTACGTACGGGTCGAGGGGGCCGGCCTGGGGCGCGCCCGTGGTCGTCATGTTGATCGTCGGGATCGTGCCGTCGGCGTTGTAGGAGAACTTCTCCACCGCGACCGAGCGGGTGAAGCCGCCGCCGCCCGGCAACGCGCCGTTGTGGTAGAAGAAGTACGAGTTCCCCTTGAAGTCCACGATCCCCGGGTGGTTGGTGAAGCTGCCGCCCTGGGTGGGCATGATCGTCCCCCGGTAGGTCCAGGGTCCGGTGGGGCCGGGCGCCGTGGAGTAGGCGATGAACTCCGAGCAGCACTTGGCCGCGAACACCATGTAGTAGAGGCCGTTGCGCTTGTAGAACCAGGGGCCTTCCTCGAACAGCGTGGGGCGGTTGGAGTCGCCGGTGCGAGCGCCGAACCCGGCGGTGGTGAGCGGGATCTTGGTGGGGCTGCCCGAGTAGGACGTCATGTCGGCGTTCAGCCGGACGTACCAGAGGTTCGGGTTGCCCCAGTACAGGTAGGCCTGGCCGTCGTCGTCGACGTAGACCGTCGGGTCGAACTCGCCGTTCTCCACCAGCGGGTGGCCGAGGGCGTCCCGGAACGGTCCGGTCGGGCTGTCCCCCACCGCGACGCCGATGGCCATGCGGCCGGTCGCCCTGTTCGTGACCGGCACGTACCAGTAGAAGCGGCCGTTGCGCTGCACGGCCTGTCCCGCCCAGGCGTCCGAGGACGCCCAGCTGAACGTGGTCAAGCTGAGCGGTGAGCCGTGGTCGGTCCAGTTGACCATGTCGGCCGAGGACCACACCCGCCAGTCCTTCATGGTGAAGTAGGTGGAGCCGTCCTCGTCGTGTCCGGTGTAGAGGTAGACCCGGCCGTTGTAGACCAGCGGAGCCGGGTCGGCGGTGTAGACGTGCTGCACGATCGGGTTGTCGGCCCTGGCCGCGGTGGGCTGCAGCGCGGCGGGGACCACGGCGAACGCCAGCAGGAGGCCCACCACCCAGGCGACCGCCCGGGTGAGCCTCGTGCCGGCGGTGGGCGACGGCCTGGTGGGCGTCATCCTGACCTCCGGGGGACGGTGGGCGGCGGGCGGGCTGACGGTCTGTGCGACGGCGCTCATGTGCGGCTCCACTTCTGGCCGGCCCGGCCGTCGCAGCTCCACAGGACCAGCGGGGTGCCGTTGGCGGTGCCGGCCCGGTCGACGTCGAGGCACAGGCCCGCGTGGACGTTGCGGATCGATCCGTCGGAGCCGACGGTCCACTTCTGGTTGTCCTGGCCGTTGCAGGGCCACGTGATGACCCGGGTGCCGTTGACGGTTCCCCCGTCGTAGGCGTCGAGGCACTTGTCACCGAAGACGCGGATCTCGCCGCCCGCCCAGGTGGTCCACAGCTGGTTGGCCGCCGTGTGGCAGTCCCAGAGCAGCACCGTGGCTCCGGCTGCGGTGGAGGCGTTGTCCACGTCCACGCAGCGGCCGGAGCCGTTGCCGCGCATCCGCGCGGTGGTGGCGGCCAGCGGGCTGCCCCCGCTCACCCTGAACACGGCCACGCCGTGCGCGGGAACACTCGCCGAGATCTGCCCGGACGTGCTCGACGTGCCGCCGGTCCACAGGTCCGTGAGGGTGAACTGCCCTCCGGACAGGCCGACTTGCGCCGCAGTGGTGGCGACCGTCGCGGCGCCTGCCCCGCGGTTGAACAGACCCACCGCGACCGATCCGTCGGACAGGGGCTTGGCGAACACCTCGGTGTTGCCGTCGTCGCGCACTCTGCGCCCGCCCGCGCCCAGCGGATCCTGGTCCACCGCCAGCAGCCGCGGGTTGCGCAGGATCGCGCTCACGTCGGCGGACATGGTGCGGATGTCGTTGCCGGCCATGAGCGGGGAGCCCATCAGGGCCCAGAGGGCGAAGTGGGAGCGGGACTCGGTCAGTGACAGGCCGGGGCGCCCGACGACCAGCATGTCGGGGTCGTTCCAGTGACCGGGACCCGCCTGCGCCGCCAGCGGAGCGGTGACGTCGAGGACGTTGCCGACGCCCATCGGATAGCTGTTGGTGTTGCCGTTCTGCCAGATGTCGAGCAGATCCTCCGTCGTCCGCCACAGGTCGGCGACCTCGCCCCAGTTGTACGTGGCGCCGGTGATGGCGTGGAAGCTGTTGGGGTTGATGCTGTAGACGATCGGCCGCCCGGTGGCGCGCAGGGCGTCGCGCATGAGCGTGAACCGCGCGACCTGCTCGTCACGCGTGCCGCTCGACGAGCACCAGTCGTACTTGAGGTAGTCCACGCCCCAGGAGGCGAACGTGGCGGCGTCCTGGGCCTCGTGGCCCCTGCTGCCCGTCGATCCGGGGTAGGCGCCGCTGGTCTGCGCGCAGGTGCGTTCGCTCGGCACCTGGTAGATGCCGAACTTCAGGCCCTTGCCGTGGATGTAGTCCCCGAGCGCCTTCATCCCGCTAGGGAACTTGGCCGAATTCGCCCGCAGGTTGCCCGCCGCGTCCCGCTGCGGGTCGAACCAGCAGTCGTCGACCACGACGTACCGGTAGCCGGAGTCCCGCATGCCCGAGGACGCCATCGCGTCGGCGGCCTGGCGGACCTGCGCCTCGGTGACCCCGCACCCGAAGCTGTTCCAGCTGTTCCAGCCGAGCGGCGGGGTGAGCGCCGGGCTGCCGGGCGCGGCCGTGGCCGGGGCCGTGGAGTGGGCGACGACCGTGAACGACGCGGTGAGCGTCAGCGCGGCGGCCGCCAGGAGGTCGAGCAGTCGTCTGCCTGATCTGGGCACTCGGCTTCCCTTCCGGGGGTGAGGGCGCCGAGGGGTGGTCACCGGCGGCGCCGGGAGAAACACTGAGAAACACTGAGAGACGGTGAGAGTCACGGAGAGACAGTGGATGACTGGTACGGCGGAGGCTCAGATGTCATGCATATGACATCGCGTAGGTCGTTCGAAATTTCGATTGGATTTCGGAATGCTGACCTCACGGATGTTAGAGAGCCTGCCGAGCGTGTCAACACGATCGTCGAGCCAACCGCCCCATCCATCCCCCGCGGGCCATCCACGACAGCACGAGCTCCCGAAACATTTCGATGTCGTATACGAATCATTCGAGGCGGATTGACGGGATCTGTCGGCGCCCCCGGTGTCCGCATGACCCCTCGGGATGACGAGCAGTGATCACCGTTCCCTCGCCCTGAAGACCCTTTCGACGCAGGCGGTGATGAATTCATCAGAGCTGCTACGTCATGGTCCCCCCGGTTAGACTCGGCGCATGCCTACGTCAGCCCCGCCCGGCAACCGGTTCGAGCGACGCCGTGCCGAAACCCGCCGTGCGCTCATTCGCGCGGCCCGGCAGATTCTCGCCGAGACCGGGGACGGCAGCGCCAGCATCCAGGTGATCGCCGAGCGCGCCGACGTCGGCTTCGGCTCCTTCTACAACCACTTCCAGTCGAAGACCGAGCTGTTCGACACGGCCGTCGTGGACGCGCTGGAGGAGTTCGGCCAGAACTTCGACGAACGACTGACAGGGATCGACGACCCGGCGGAACTCGTCGCGGCGGGCTTCCGGCTCAGCGCCCGCATGGCCGACTCCCACCCGGAACTGATGCAGGTCCTGCGCCGGCGCGGCCTCGGCCACATCCACACGGACAACGGTCTGACCCGGCGGGCCGTGCGCGACTTCGAGGCCGGCATGGCCTCCGGCCGCTTCACCACCGTCGACCCGGACGTCGCCCTGTCCGCACTCGGCGGGACCCTGCTGTCCCTGGTCGAGCTGAGATTCGCCCGCCCCGATCTGGACGGCGACGAGTCCGCCGTGAACCTGGCCGAGATGGTCCTGCGCATGCTGGGCGTTCCGCCGGACGACGCCCACGAGGTCGCCCGCCGCCCCCTCCCGGACCCCGCCTGACGGCCGACCGCCCGCTCACGGACCGGCTCACTCAGGCAGTCGGCCAGTGGGTCAGTCGGTCCGTCGGTCGATCTTGCGGATCCGCCGGTCGAGCATCCTCCGCCTGCCCATCCCGGCCGTTCTCGGACCGGCCCGGCTCCCCGCGTACGAGGCCCCGTGCCTGCCGGGCAGGCGCACGGGCGTCGGGCGGCTCGTCGCCGAACTCGTCCGGACCGGCTCCGGCGGACGGGTTCTGGGCCGGATGCGGTACCGGATGCAGTACCGGATGCAGTATCGGCTGCTTGCTCGTTCGCTCTTCGGGTAGTGCGTTTGAATGAGCATTGCATGTGAATTGCCTCGGGCTTACTGAAAGAGACTCGTTCGTGACGCACCTCGACGGCGCCGACAACGATCAGGCGAAGGGGCCGGGCCATGGCCCTCGGGCCGCCGCCCGGGAGATCGCCGACGCCGTGGAGAGCCTGACGGATCTGTGGACGGTGGCCGCCCAGGAGTCGACACCGCGGTTGTCCCTGCACCAGCTCAAGGCGTTGCGGGCCGTCGCGGAGGCGCCGGGGCTGAATCTCACGGCGTTGGCGGAGCGGCTGGACATCGGGATGCCGACGGCCAGCCGGCTCTGCGACCGCCTCGAAGCGGCCGGCCTGCTGGAACGCGGGACCCATCCGTTCAGCCGCCGCGAGGTGCAACTGCGCCTGACCCTGCCCGGCCGGCAGGTGCTGAACGACGTGGCCGGACGTCGCGCGCAGGCTCTGGCCGCCGTGCTGGGGCTGATGGAACCGGCCGACACGATCGCGCTGCGGCGGGGGTTGCAGGCCCTGCACACCGCGCGCGATGCCGGCCGGTCGCGCCCTGCGGATCCGGACGGTCGGTGACGGCGGCCGCCGGCACGCCTGTAGGCCCGTTACGCTCCGCCGCTCCGCCCGCTCCGGCCGTTCCAGTCGAGGCAGACGACCGCGGCGTCGGCGGCGAGTTCCTTGCTGCCGAAGTGTTCGATCAGACCGGAGACGACGGCGCGCGCGGCTTCGTGCGGGGACTCCCGGCGGGTGGCGCTCAGCGTCTGCCGCAGGGCTCGTTCCCCGAAGGATCCGCCGTCGGCGGCGCGTGCGCCGTGCACGCCACTGCTGACCACGATCAGCCGGTCGCCCGGTTCCACGTGGAAGGTCTGCTCTTCGTAGAGGGTCTCCTCGAACATGCCCAGCGGGAGCTGCGCCTCGAGCTCGATCTGCTCGACGGTGTCGTCGCGCAGGCGGTAGAGCTGGGGCGAGCCGGCGTCGACGGCGCGGACGACGCCGGTGTCCAGGTCGAACCGCAACAGCAGGGTCGAGGCGTACGACTTGCCGCCGTACTGGGCGAAGAGGGCCTGGTCCGCGAGGCAGGCCTGGTCCGCGAGCCCGATGCCGGCGCGGCGTGCGTTGCGCAGGGCGCCGACGGCGAGGCTGGTGAGCAGGGAGGCGTGGATGCCCTGGCCCATGCCGTCGGTGACGGTGAGGATGAGGTGGTCGGCGCCGGTCGACCAGTCGAAGTTGTCGCCGCCGATGGTGTAGGCGGGCTCCAGGTGGGCGCCGATCACGTACTCCTGGCGGGCGCAGCCGCGGCCGGGCAGCAGCTGCCACTGCATCTCGGCGGCCAGGGTCAGGCGTCGCGTGCGGCGGGCCTGCAGGTAGAGGTCGGTGTCGCGGCCGGCGGTGGCGACCTCGTGGGCGAGGGCGGTGGCGAAGTCGGTGAGCCGGAGCACGGTGGCCGGGTCGGTGGCGCTGCTGGGCAGGCGGACGGACAGGACGCCCAGCCGGTCGCCGCGGACGGTGAGGGGCAGATGGACGACGTGTGTCGGCGTCGAGCCGTCGGGGACCTCGACGACCGGCGCCTGGCTGATGAAGGCGCGCCCGACCGGCCCGTCGTGAGCGGCGACCGGCTCCTCGGTGTGCGGCAGGTGGGTGACCGCTTGCAGGACGCTCAGCCCGTAGTCGGCCACCAGCAGGGTCACCTCCTCGGCGCCGACGCGGTCGGTCAGGAGGCGGCGGGCGGTGGCGACCAGTTCATGGGGCGCAGCGGCGCGAAGTCGGCTTTCCGCGGACGGAACCGGTTCAGACATGTTCACGGCATCCACTCTCTCCCCCTACTGCCTCCACACTATCGCCATGCCCACCCCTCCCCGGCTGCGGGGAATCCACGACGGGCGGGCTCGTCGGACGGCTGTTCCCGCCGGCTCGCACCGGCCGCCCCGCCACGCCGTGGGAACGGGTGATCACCGGCGTCCGGGCGGGGGCTCGCCTGCGAGCCGTCACTGCCGCCCGCGCCAGTCCAGGCAGACCACCAGAGCGTCGTCGTTCGGCGCGGTCCGGCCTCGGTGGCCCGTCAGCTCCCGCAGGACGGCCCGGGGGACCTCGGCGGCCGACAGCAGCCGGGTCGACAGGATCGCGCGGGCGAGGGCGTCGTCCCCGTACGTCTCCCCTCCGGGGGAAGCGGCCTGGTAGACCCCGTCGCTGACGAAGATGAGGCGGTCGCCCGGCTCTACCTGGAAGTCCTGCGCCAGGTAGTCGGTCTCCTCGAACATGCCCAGCGGCAGCTGCGCCTCGAAGGCGACGCGCTCCACCGTGCCGTTGCGCAGGCGCATGAGCTGCGGCGAGCCTGCGTCCACCACCCGGGCGCGTCCGCTGGCGAGGTCGAAGTCGAACATGAGGACCGACAGGTAGCAGCGGCCCCGGTAGTGGGCGTAGATCGCCTGATCGGCGAGGGCCGCCTGGTCGGGGAGGGAGATGCCGGCCCGCCGGGCATTGCGCAGGGCGTTGACCGCCAGGTTCGTCAGCAGGGAGGCCTCGATCCCCTCGCCCATGCCGTTGGACACGTACAGCGTCAGCCGGTCGGCGGTCGCCGACCAGTCGAAGTTGTCGCCGAAGATCGCGTAGGCGGGCTCCAGTTGGGCCCCCAGCTCGTACTCCGGCCGAACGCAGGAACGGCCGGGAAGCAGCTGCCACTGCATCTCGGCGGCCAGGGTCAGCCGGTCCTTGCGCCGGGCCTGCAGGTAGAGGTCCGTGTCCCGTTCGGCCACGACCACCTCGTGTGCGAGCACATCGGCGATCTCCGTCAGCTCGGTGAGGCAGTCCCGGGCGTGCTCCTCGCCCACAACGGTCACCGACAGGACGCCCAGCCGGTCCCCCCGCACCGTCACGGGCAGGTGCACACGCACCCGGCCCTGCGGAAGGCCTTCGAGATGCGGCTCCTGAGCGCCGAAGGCGCGGCCGGCCGGGCTGTTGTGCACCGGAACCGGCTCGAGGGTGTCCGGCAGCACGGACACCGGCTGCAACACGGTCAGACCGTAGTCGGCCAAGAAGAGCTCGACCGAAGCCGCCGCGTACTCCTCGCAGAGCACGCGGCGGACCGCGTCGAGCAACTCGTGGGGCGCCGCCGTACGCAGAGCGCGCTCGGCGGTCACGAATCTGTTCACGGTTGTCAATACACCCATCTTTCGTCGGACGTTCGCAGGTCCCCTGTGCACGGGGCGAAGCCGTTCCGTACGGCCGCACCCGGATCCGGTCCGGCTACGGCCGGTCACCGGCCGCCCGGTACGCGGCGGTCATCCCGGCGCCTGCGAGAATGAGACTGTGAATTCCTTCCGCCCCCGCCCTGAGCCGGACGAGGTCGCCCGCGTGGCCTCCACGGCCGCGGAGCTGCTGGAGGTGTTGTGGGGCCGGGCCACGACGGCGCCCGTGTCTGCGTCGCAGTTGCGCGTGCTGCTCGTCCTCGAACATCGCGAAGGCGTCAGCCTGCGCACCCTCACCGAGGCGCTCGCCTCCACGCCGCCGTCGACCAGCCGGCTGTGCGACCGTCTGCAGGCGGCCGGCTTCGTCGAGCGCGTGGTGAGCCCGGCAGACCGGCGCGAGGTGCGCCTGCACCTCAGCGGCCAGGGCCATGCGTTCCTCGCCGATCTGCGCACGCGCCGCGAGAGCGCGCTGCAGGCGGTGCTGGACCAGATGCCCGCCATCCAGCGGACCGCGCTCCTGCAGGGACTCGAAGCGTTCTGCGACGCGGCGGCAGCGCAGATACACGACGACGCCCAGGGTTCCGGAACGCGCACAGCCTGAGCGGCCAGCAGCCGACTTCTCACCTGCCGCCCGCCGTTCGACGCCGGTGTTCAGCGAACGGAGCGGACTCCGCCCACTGGAACATCCACATCCTTCCCCCTGCACGTCCGGCCTCCACTTTCTTGCCTCACGGCTATAGTTGTCAAACGGCAACTGTCCTGGTGAGTTCTTCTGCCTCCGGAAACCGGTTACCCCCTGATGCCGCGGCCTTCGGCGCCTGTGGGCAAAATCTCGGCGGAAGAGCGAAGCGAACGGCGGCAGCGAAGCCGTACGCCGCGGGACCCACGGGCCGCTGTCCGGTGGCGCTGCGTCAGGTGGCTGTGCGGGCCCCTCCGGGGGCAGGGAGGCCGCCGGGGCTGATCGCCTCGGCCACCTCGCCCAGATCGTCGTCCAGCTGGTGGCCGCGTCCGGGCAGCCGGTGCACCTGCGCCTGCGGAATGACGCGGGCGTAGAGGTCGGCGTGCGACGGTGGGACGGTCTCGTCCGCCAGTCCGTGGAACACGTGCACCCGCGCGCCGGGGGGCAGTCGTGCGCCGAGGTCGCCGGGGAGCTCGAACTCGTCGCCGGGCCAGCCGCCTCGGCCGACGAACGGGGCGGCGATCAGCACGATCACGGCCGGCCCGGACCTGGGCGGCCGCTCCGCCAGCGCGTGGACGAGGATCGTCCCGCCCACCGAATGGCCGACCACGATCGCGCCGTCCCCCAGCTCCGCCAGCTCGCGGTGGACGGCCGGGGCCCACCGCGCGGGACTCGGGTCGCCCTCGTCGGGCATGCGCGGGTAGCGGACCTCGTACCCGTCCCCGAGCTCTCGCCTCAGGCTGTCGACCAGCTTGTCGTCCCATGCGTCGTGCGCGCCCTCGCCGCCGCCCTGAATGAACAAGATCTGCCGGATCGCTGTCATGTGGTCGACCTTCCCACCGTCGTGGTGATCCGGCAGGCCGAGACCGCCCGCCACTCCCCCGGGCACCTCCGGTGGGTTGCGCCGGCGCCAGTAGCAGCCCGCGCGCAGCCCCTCTCCCCGGCCGCCAAGGCCCCTGCGCGGCACAGCAGTTGACGGCCGGTGAGTCCGAGCGGCTCGGCTATGCTCGGGCCCGTTCGAACGTAGGACGAGCCGTCGAACACACAGCGAGCGAGCGACGCCGGTGGGCAGCGCCCAGCCCTCCGAAAGGGAACCGTGAGAGAGCACGTGATACCGGGACATGGCGACGATCCGTCGGCGACACGTGCGGGGAGCGGCCCGGAGCGACTGATCGCCGGCCGGTATCTCCTCCAGGACGTTCTCGGCCGGGGCGGGATGGGCACCGTGTGGCGCGCCCACGACCGGTTGCTGGATCGCCCGGTCGCCGCCAAGGAACTGCACATCCTCACCCATGGCGACGAGGAGCACCGCATACGGATGCGACGCGCCGTGCGGGAGGCCCGCGCGGTGGCCCGGGTGCCGCACCCGCACGTGGTCGGCGTCCATGACCTCGTCGAGTCCGAGGACCGGCTGTGGATCGTCATGGAACTCGTCGACGGGCCCTCGCTGGCCCACCATGTGGCCCGTTCCGGGCCGCTCACCCCGCAGCACGCGGCCGTCCTCGGTCTGCAGGTGCTCGACGCGCTGGAGGCCGTGCACGCGGCCGGCACCCTGCACCGTGACGTCAAACCCGCCAACGTCCTGCTGCGCCGCGACGGCAACGCCGTCCTCACCGACTTCGGCATCGCGGCCCTGGACGACGGCGAGTTCCTGACCAGCACCGGCCAACTGGTGGGCTCCCTGGAGTTCATGGCGCCCGAGCGGGTGACGGGATCGCAGACCGGCCCGGCGTCCGACCTGTGGTCCCTCGGCGCGACGCTCGCCACCGTGTGCGGCGGCAAGTCCCCCTTCCACAGACCGGGAGGTCCCGCGACGCTGCACGCGGTGGCCTACGACGAACCCGTTCTGTCGGAACGGCTCGGCCCGCTGCTGCCGGTCGTCGAGGCGTTGCTGCGCAAGTCCCCGCACGAGCGCCCCTCGGCGGCCGGCGCGCGTGCCGCGCTGCGGCGCGTCGCGGCCGGAGAGGCCGACGCCGGGCCGTTGCCGTCGGCGACCGCGCGCGTGGCGCGGCCTTCGTCGGCGTCGGCCGACTCGGACACCGTGACCGGCGGTCACGGGCGACTCGTCCCCGCCGGGGAGGCCGTGCCGACGGCGCAGCAGACCGCGCCGCCGCGGCCCTCGCCCACCCGGCCGTCCGGCTCGGCGGGGCGCAAGCGGCTGTGGTGGGCGCTCGCCGGTACGGCGGTGCTGGCGGCCGGCGCCGGAGGAGGCCTGGTCGTCACCGGGGTGCTGCCGCTCAAGAAGGGGCCGCGGACGACGACCGTCAGCCAGGTCGTCCAGTCGGCGACCGGCTGGCAGCCGGTGGCCGGAGCGGTCGTCCGGCGGGGAGACCAGGTCACCGTCCGGTTCGTCTCGGGACAGTGGACGGCCGACCACCGGAACATGCCCATGACCGGGCCGGCCGGCTACGACGCGGACACCGACAGGCTGCTGGACGGCGCGAAGGACTGCAAGGTCAAGCCCGCGGCGCCGTTCGGCGCTCTGCTCGCCGTCCTCGCCGGCGACAAGGACTTCCCCGTGCACGCCGTGGGCAGGGAGCTCACGTTCAAGGCCACCGGGGACGGCACCCTGCAACTGGGCATGAACGACACCGCCGGTTCATGCTCCGACGACAACAGGGGCATGCTGAACGTGAAGGTGAGCATCGTCCACCGGGGCTGACCGGCACCCCTGCCCCGGGACCGCCCCGACATAGTAGCCATGTAACGTATTCCGTATGAGCGAGAGCAGGGATTCCGAACGGGCCACTCCCGGGTTTCTGGTGTGGCGTCTGTCCACGAAGTGGCGTGTGGCGGTCGACCGGGCGGTCGCGCCCCTGGGGCTCACCCACGCGCAGTACTCGCTGGTCGCTTCGCTGTACGGCATGCAGCGCGACGGCGAACGCCCCAGCCAGCGCCGCCTCGCCGACCACACCGGACTGGAGCCGCTCTACGTCTCCAAGCTCGCGCGCGCCCTGGAGTCCGCGGAACTGATCGAGCGCACCCGGGATCCACGCGACCCCCGGGCGGTCCAACTCGCCCTCACCGAGCGGGGGGAGGACGTCACCCGACGGGCCGTGCAGGTCGTCCACGGGCTGCTCGAGCAGTTGCTGGAACCGCTGGGCGGGCTGGACGGCGCGCGCGCCCGGACGCTCACCGGCGAGCTCACGGCCCTGCTCGACGTACCGCTCGACCTCTCGCACGCCCCCTCTCACGACCTCCCGGACGACCTTTCGGCCGGGGCGACGGAGAAGACCGTCTGACCCGGCGGCCCTCCGCGCCGCTCCGCCGGTCCCCCCGTGCCACCCTTCGCCAGGTGCTGGAATATTCAACCAATCGGTCCGGTTGTCGGCGTCGAAGGAGGTCACCAGTGGACACGACCTACGAGACGACGACGACCGACGCCACCGTGTACTACGCCCACGGAACCCCGGCCGAGCGGTGGGAGCGGGCGCAGCTGTTCTTCGGCGCGAAGGAGTACACCGCCGCCGCGCGGGTGCTCGTGGGGCTGGTCGAGGAGGAGCCGGAGCAGACCGGACCGCGGCTGCTGCTGGCCCGCGCCTACTACCACTCCGCCCAACTGCGCCGCGCCGAGGCCGAGTTGCGAGTGATCGTCGAGCGTGAACCGGTGGAGCAATACGCGCGGCTGATGCTGGGGCGCACCCTTGAGCGGCAGGGGCGGCACGAGGAGGCGGGACCGCAACTGCGGCTGGCCGCCGCCCTGTCCGGGGAGTTCCCGCAGGACTGACCCCCTGCGGGCGCGGACGGCACGTGCGGCGCAACCGGTACCGAGGTGCGGGCGGCGCGGACGATGCCGGCGATATGAGCGGTGGCGGTCCAGGGGCAGCCCGTGAGGCGGGCTCCCTGGACCGCACGCGCTCAGGCCGCCCGGCGGCGGTGTGCGATCTCTCCGAGGACGACGTCCACGACGATGAAACCCGCGAGCGGGATGCCCAGCAGCGGGACGAAGTAGCCGACCACGGCGACCGCCGCCATCAGCGGGACGAGGACGTACGGGGGAACCTTGGCCCAGGCGCCGCGCGGGACGGGCCGGCCGAAGGAGGAGCCGCGGCCGCGCCGCCACCACATCAGGTAGCCCAGCACGATCAGCAGGATCAGACCGAGCGCGAGGAGCATCAGCGCGATCTGGTTGACCAGCCCGAACAGGACGCCGGTGTGCAGGTCGATGCCCCAACGGGTCAGCTTGGCGAGGAGCGGGTGGTCGGCGAAGCGGAGGACGTCGGTGACCTCGCCGGTGGCCGGGTCGACCGCGACGGCGTCCTGCTTCTCGGGCCAGCTGCGCTGCACCTGCTTGACCACGTACGCGGAGGACGCCTCCGCGGGCGGGACGATCTCCACCGGGTCGCCCAGCCCCTCGGCTCGCGCGGCGGCGAGGATCTTGTCGAGGCCGACGCCGTGCTCGGCGTCGCCGCCGCTGCCGGAGGCGCTGGCATGGCCGGCGTGGTCGCCGCCGCTCGCGGCCGCCGAGACCGACGGGGTGGACTGGCCCAGGGAGGTGCGCAGTTCGTCGATGTTCGCGCCCGCGTAGGTCGACCAGGTCAGTCCGGTCGCGGACAGGAAGAGGAAGCCGACGGCGGCCCACGCGCCGATCGTGCCGTGCAGGCCGAGCGTGCGGCGCCGTCCGCTCGTGCCGCGCACCCTGCGCAGGGCGCGACGGCGGGAGAACCACAGCACGAGGCCCCCGCCCGCGATCACCCACAGCCAGCTGGCGGCGAACTCGCTGTACAGACGTCCGTTCTCGCCGAGGTGCAGATCCCGGTGGAACTCGTCGATCCAGGTGCGCAGGGGCAGTGCCCCGGTCGAGCCGTACTGCTCCAGGGCGCCGCGCACCTGGCCCGTGTACGGGTCGACGAAGACGGCCAGGGTGTGGGTCGCGTCGACTCCCTTGACGCCCGAGAGCATCACCCGGGTCGTGGCGTCGTCCTCGGGCGAGGGGCGGACGGCCGAGACCGTGCCCTCGGGGTGGGCCTTGCGGGCCGCGTCCACCTGCGCGGAGACCGGCAGCCTGGTGTCGCCGACCGGCACGGTCATCTCGTGGGCGTACACGAGCTTCTCGGCCTGGAACGCCCCGGCGTAGAGGAACCCGGTGACTGCGGCGACCAGCAGGAAGGGCGCGACGAACACGCCGGCGTAGAAGTGCAGGCGCAGCACCAGCGGGCGCAACGGGGCCCACGGGCCGCGGGACTCGGGCGCGGGAGCCGTCGGCTGCGGGGCCTCGTCCTCGTCCGATGCGGGTCCCTGGGCTCCGGGGGAGCCGAGAGCGGGGGAGGTCGGGGAAGGGGTGGACATCGGCGGGCTTCTCCGGGGTCGAAGGGAGCGTGGGGAGCGGAGTGCGGGAAGCCCTCGGGCGAGGTCTCCCGAGGGCGTTCTTCGGCCGTGACGCTCCAGTAGTCGGGGCGGGACCGACCCGAGTTCCCGCCGTTCGCAGTGACCCGCATCACATGCCGTCGGTCATGGGATGCTGACGGAATGGCAACTCCCCGTCCCCGCGCTCCGCTCGCCGAACGGATCGAGGAACTCCTCGCCCCCGGCGGCCCCTTGCCCATCGTCGCGGCCGGCGACCCGGTTCTGCGGTCCGGCGTCGCACGCTACGACGGCGAGCTCGAACCGGCCCTTCTGGCCCGGTTCGTCGAGGCCCTGCGCGTCACCATGCTCGCGGCGCCCGGCGTCGGCCTGGCCGCACCGCAGGTCGGGGTGGAGCTGCGGATCGCGGTGATCGAGGACCCCGCGCCGGTGCCGGACGAGGTGCGGCTGGCCCGCGGCCGGGTGCCCCAGCCGTTCCGGGTTCTGGTCAACCCGTCGTACGAACAGGCCGGTTCGGGCCGGGCGGCCTTCTTCGAGGGCTGCCTGAGCGTGCCGGGCTACCAGGCGGTGGTGGCCCGGCACGCGGAGGTCCGGCTGACCGGCGAGGACGAGCGGGGGCGCGTGCTGGACGAGGTGTTCACGGGCTGGCCGGCCCGCATCGTGCAGCACGAGACGGACCACCTCGACGGCCTGCTCTACCTCGACCGGGCCGAACTGCGCTCGCTGTCGTCCAACCGGGCGGTGCTGGAACGCTGGGCGCAACCGACCCCGGCCGAGGCGGCGAGCGCCCTCGGCTTCCCCCTGCCGTAGGCGGTTCCGCCGGGGCCCACGCGGGCCGGCCCACGGCGGCCCGGTTGCCGCGGAAGGCCTGCCCGCCGTGCGTCAGTTGTCCCGGAACGCCTCCAGCAGGCGGAGCCACACCTCGCTGATCGTCGGGTAGGACGGGACCGCGTGCCAGAGGCGGGCGATCGGGACCTGGCCGACGACGGCGACGGTCGCGGAGTGGACGAGCTCGCCGACGCCCGGGCCCACGAAGGTCACGCCGCGCAGGATCTCCCGCTCCAGGTCGACGACCATCCGGGCGCGTCCCTTGTAGCCCTCCGCGTACAGGCCCGCACCGGCCACCGACGACATGTCCACGTCGACGGCCCGCACCCGGTGTCCGGCCGCTTCCGCCTCGGCCAGCGAGAGGCCGACGGAGGCCGCCTCCGGGTCGGTGAAGACGACCTGCGGGACGGACTCGTGGTCGGCCGTGGCGGAGTGGGCGCTCCACGGGTCCGCCTGGGCCAGGGGCGTTCCGGCGGCGCGGGCGGCGATGGCGGCGCCGGCGATCCGCGCCTGGTACTTGCCCTGGTGGGTGAGGAGGGCGCGGTGGTTGACGTCGCCGACCGCGTAGAGCCAGTCGGTGCCGTCGACGCGCAGGCTGTCGTCGACGGCGAGCCAGGAGCCGGGCTCCAGGCCGACCGTCTCCAGGCCGATGTCGTCGGTGCGCGGTGCGCGGCCGACGGCGAAGAGGATCTCGTCGGCCTCGATGCGCTCGCCGGTGTCGGTGACGACCTGGACGACGCCGTCCGTGCGCGTCACGGACGCCACCGAGGTGCCCGTGCGCACGTCCGCGCCGGCCTCGGCGAGCGCCTCGGCGACCAGTTCGCCCGCGAACGGCTCCATCCGGTCGAGCAGGCCCTTGCCGCGCACGAGGAGGGTGACCTGCGAACCGAGGGCCTGCCAGGCCGTGGCCATCTCGGTGGCGACGACTCCCCCGCCCACCACGACGAGCCGGCCGGGCGCGGACCGGGCGCTGGTGGCCTCGCGGCTCGTCCAGGGCCGGACCTCGGCGAGGCCGGGCAGGGCGGGCAGGGCGGCGCGGGTGCCGGTGGCGACGACGACGGCGTGCCGGGCGGTGAGCACCTGGTCGCCCACGCTCACCGTGCGCGGTCCGGTCAGTCTGCCCTGGCCGCGGTAGAGGTCGGCGCCGATGCTCTTGAGCCAGTCGACCTGGCCGTCGTCGGTCCAGTCGCCGGTGTACCAGTCGCGGCGGGCGAGGACCGCCTCGGTGTCCAGGGGGCCTTGCACGGCCTGGCGCAGGCCGGGCAGGCGGCGGGCGTCGGCGCGGGCGATGACCGGGCGCAGCAGGGCCTTGCTGGGCATGCAGGCCCAGTACGAGCACTCGCCGCCGACCAGTTCGCTCTCCACGACCGCGGTGGTGAGGCCGGCCGCGCGGGTGCGGTCGGCGACGTTCTCCCCCACGGGTCCGGCCCCGAGCACAACCACGTCGTACAGGTTGGATTCCGTTTCCGTCATGGGGTCAGTCTGGTGGGTGGTGTGCGGGGTGGCCACACGGGTAGGGGCGCGGAATACACGAGCGGCCGGCCGCGTTGGGGCGGACGGCTTCACCCCATGTCAGGGAGCGCCTGGCAGGAAGCACCGGGAAGAAGGATTCAGGTCATGAGCAGCACCGTGGAGCTCACCAAGGAGAACTTCGACCAGACGGTCACCGACAACGAGTTCGTCCTGATCGACTTCTGGGCGTCCTGGTGCGGGCCGTGCCGTCAGTTCGCCCCGGTCTACGACAAGGCCGCCGAGGAGAACCCGGACCTGGTGTTCGGCAAGGTGGACACCGAGGCGCAGCCGGAGCTGGCCGCCGCCTTCGGCATCCAGTCGATCCCGACGCTGATGATCGTGCGGGACCGGGTCGCCGTCTTCGCCCAGCCGGGCGCGCTGCCCGAGGCCGCCCTCACGGACGTCATCGGGCAGGCGCGCGAGCTCGACATGGACGAGGTCCGCCGGTCGATCGAGGAGCAGCAGGCCAAGAGCGAGGCCGACGGCTCGCCCGCCGCCCCGGGCGAGTGAGCCCGGGGGCGGTCGCTAGAAGGGGTACGGCGCGACGTCGCTGCGCACCGTCGTCCAGCGCACGTCGGTGAAGGCCTCGAGGTTGGCCTCGCCGCCGAAGCGGGCGCCGGTGCCGGAGGCGGCCACCCCGCCGAAGGGCGCGACGGCCTCGTCGTTGACGGTCTGGTCGTTGATGTGGACGATGCCGACCGGTACGCGCTCGGCCAGGTCGAGGCCGCGGGCCGCGTCGCGGGTGACGATGCCGAGCGAGAGGCCGTAGGTGCTGCGCGCGGCCAGCGCCGCCGCCTCGTCCACGGTGGTGAAGGGGCGTACCGGAGCCACCGGGCCGAAGACCTCCTCCGCGTAGGCGGGGGTGGCGTCGTCGACGCCGGCGAGGACCGTCGGACGGTAGAAGAGGCTGTCGTGCGTGCCGCCTGCGGCGAGCTTCGCGCCCGCGCCGGTGCTGGCCTCCACCAGAGCGTGCACCTTGGCGAGTTGTCCGTCGTCGATGAGCGGTCCGAGGTGCACCTGGGCGCGGTGCGGGTCGCCGACGGCGAGGGCGTCGGCCTTGGCGGCGAGCCGCTCGACGTACTCCTCGTAGAGCGAGGCGTGCACCAGGTGGCGGCCGGTGGTCATGCAGATCTGGCCCTGGTGGAAGAAGGAGCCCCAGGCGGCCGTGGAGATCACGGCGTCGAGGTCGGCGTCCTCCAGGACGATCAGGGCGGAGTTGCCGCCGAGTTCCAGGTGGGCGCGCTTGAGGTGGCGTCCGGCGGCCTCGCCGACCGCGCGGCCGGCCGCGGTGGAGCCGGTGAAGGAGATCACCGGCACGCGGGGGTCGGCGACCAGGGCCGCGCCGGTCTCGGCGCCGCCCGGCAGGATGTGCAGGAGCCCGTCGGGCAGTCCCGCCTCGGCGAAGATCGCGGCCAGGGACAGTCCGCCGCACACCGCCGTGCGCGGGTCCGGCTTGAGGACGACCGCGTTGCCGAGCGCGAGGGCGGGCGCGACGGAGCGGATCGACAGGATCAGCGGGGCGTTGAACGGGGAGATCACGCCCACCACGCCGACGGGCACGCGCCGGGTGTAGGACAGCCGGGGCGCCTCGCTGGGCAGGACCTGGCCGGCCGGGCGGGAGGCGAGGGCGGCGGCCTCATAGCACTCCTGAGCGGCGACGTGCAGCTCGAAGTCGGCCTTGCCGGGGATGGAGCCGGACTCGCGGACGATCCACTCGCGCAGTTCCTCGGCGTGCGCGGCGAACAGGTCGCCGGCCTTGCGCAGCACGCCGGCGCGCACGAAGTGCGGGAGGCGGGCCCACTCGGACTGGGCGGCGAGGGCGGCCTCGGCGGCCGGACCGACGTCCGCGCCGCCCGCCAGGACGACCGTGCCCAGCGGGTCGCCGGTGGCGGGCTCGGTGACGGTGTACCGGGGGCCCGACAGGGCGCGGGGCTGCCAGTTCTGGGGGTCGAGCAACGGCATGGGGGCTCTCCGATCGGTGACCCGCGGGACGTGCCGCCTCACGGGGAGGAGGGGAAGTCCCGTGCAGGTGGCCGCCAGTTCGGCGGCGGCATGGCGGGATGCGGTGATCCGGCGCGGCCGGGCGAGCTGCATCCGGTGAACGAACGCATCCCCATCTGGTTGAGCACGCAACATCCTAGTCATGTCAGCGGAATATCGGGTCCCCTGACGCGCGCCTCCTGACTTCCCACGGTACGCGGCGGCGCCGACCGGCGCTCTCCCCGCGGGCAAGGCCCGGCCCACCGCGCCCCGGCCAACTCGCATGGACCGGCCGGAACTTGGCGAGTCCGACCCACCGGGGCAGTCGGGCGGGCCGGAGCAGTCGGGCGGGACTCGGCAGTCGGGCGGCCGGGGCCCGGGGTCAGCTGGAATCGCGCGGGACGACCGTGGCCCCGAACGGCTCGTGCGACTCGGGGGCGGCCGCGGGGTTGCGGACCGCCCGGTCCACCAGCGAGGCGAGGTAACGCCCCGAGGGCAGCGTGATCCGCACGGTGCTGAGCCGGGGCCGCAGCAGCCGTCCCAGCACGAGGTCGTCGGCGCCGATGACGGCGACGTCCTCGGGAACGCGCACGCCCGCTTCCTGCAGGGCGCGCATCAGCAGCATGGCGTACTCGTCGTTGTAGGCGAAGACGGCGTCGAGGCCGAGGCCGGTCCAGCGGGCGGCGAGGGCGGCCGCGGACTCCTCTCCGTAGGCGAGGGACAGTTCGGTCACCGTGGCCCGCGTGCCGGACAACGCCTCGCGGGCGCCGTGGAGGCGGGGCGCGGAGAACACCTCCATGCCGCCCTCCTCGGGGACGACCACACCGATCCGACGGCGGCCGCGCGCGTAGAGGTGGGCGGCGGCGGCGCGGCCGACGTCGGCGTGGTCCAGGCGCAGCGCGTGAGCGCCCTCGACGGGCGTGGGGCTGAGGGTCACCACGGCGCGCGCGCCGGAGCGCTTGAGGACGGCGACCCCCTCCGGCCCGATGCCGGGAGTGGGCACCAGCACGGCGACGGGTCGCAGTTCGGCCCACGCCCGGGCGGCGTCGTCGCCGCGCAGCCCGGTGGCGCCGTACTGGACGACGGTGTAGTCGAGGCGGGTGAGCGCCCCCTGGAAGTCGTGCACGAACCGGCTGTAGAGCGGGCCGGCCGGGATGGGCAGCGTGGGCATCAGGACCACGCGGCTGTGTCCGGCGCGCAGGGTGCGGGCGGCCGCGTGGGGCACGTACCCGATCTCCTCGGCGGCTTGACGGACCCGGCGGCGGGTGGGCTCGCTGATGCGCACGGCGTCGGCGTTGTTCAGGACATAGGAGACGGTCGCGCGCGAGACGCCGGCCAGGCGGGCCACGTCGGCGCTCGTGGGCACGGGGCGCGGGGCCGGCGGCTTCGTCGGCGCGGGCGTGTTCGGTATCTGCACCATGACGTACGGCATCTTGGCAGAAGCGGCTCCCGGGGTTCGGGGCGGGGGAGGTCAAAATCCGATGAACCGTCAACGAACATGTTCGTGACGTACTTGTACGTGACGAACATGTTCGCTACCTTGACGGCATGACAGCACGTCCCGACACCCCGCGCAGCCGCCGCGAGCGCCCGGCCAAGCCCGCCCTGACCAGGGAGGGCATCGTGGCCGCCGCCGTCGCGGTGCTGCGCGCCGAAGGCCTGCGCAAGGTCACCATGCGACGCCTGGCCGAGGAGCTGGACACCGGCCCGGCCTCCCTCTACGTGTACGTCCGCAACACCGCGGAGCTGCACGCGGCCGTGCTCGACGAACTTCTGGGCACGGTCGGCCCGGCCCCCGACGAGGGCCCCTGGCGCGAGCGCCTGGAGCGGGTGCTCACCGGGTACACCGCGATGCTCCTGGAGTACCCGGACCTCGCCCGCTCGGCGCTCACCGCCCGGCCCAGCGGCCCGCACTACCTGAACCTGATCGAGACCCTGCTGGGGCTGCTGCACGAGGGCGGGACGCCCGCCGCGCAGGCCGCGTGGGGCGTGGACCTGCTGCTCCAGCACGCCACCGCGACGGCCGCCGAGCACGCCGACGAGGCCTCCGAGGAGGACTGGGACGCGCTGCGGCACGCGGTGCACGAGGCGTCGGAGCGGACCCACCCGCGCATCGCCGCCCTCGCCGAGCCCCTGCTGTCGGGGCCGCCCGAGGCCCGCCTGTCCTGGGGGATCAGGACCCTGATCAGCGGCATCGAGCACACCGCCGTACCCGACCGAACGACGGAGGAGACCTCGCCATGAGGACCACGAGGACCATGAGGCACCACCCCATAGCGATCATCGGCGCCGGACTCGGCGGCCTCACCCTCGCCCGGGTGCTGGACGCGCACGGCGTCGAGGCGGCCGTGTTCGACCTCGACGCCTCCCCCGCCGCCCGCGTCCAGGGCGGAATGCTTGACATCCACGAGGAGACCGGCCAACAGGCCCTGCGGGCCGCCGGACTGGACGAGGAGTTCCGGGCGCTGATCCTGCCCGGCGGCGAGGCCGTGCGGGTCCTCGACAGGGACGCCGTGGTCCGTCACGCCGAGGCCGACGACGGAACCGGCGGGCGGCCCGAGGTCGACCGGGGCGCCCTTCGCGACCTGCTGCTGGGCTCGCTGCCCGGGGGAACGGTCCGCTGGGGAGCCAAGGTCACCGGCGCACGCGCCCTGGGCGGCGGACGCCACGAGGTCGCCCTCGCCGACGGCACCGCCTTCACCACCGACCTGCTGGTCGGGGCCGACGGCGCCTGGTCGCGCGTCCGGCCGCTGCTGTCCGCCGCCCGGCCCGTGTACACGGGCGTGTCGTTCGTCGAGGCGGATCTGCCGGACGCGGACGCGCGACACCCGGTGAGCGCCGAGGTCGTCGGCGGCGGGCTCCTCTTCGCGCTCGGCCACGGCAAGGGCTTCCTCGCCCACCGGGAGACCGACGGCAGCCTGCACGTCTACGCCGCGCTGCGGGTCGCCGAGGACTGGGTCGACGGCGTGGACTTCACCGACGTCGAGGCGGCGAAGGCGTACGTGCTGGAGCACTTCGCGGACTGGGACAAGAGCCTGCGGGCGCTGGTCGCCGACGCTCCCGGACCGCTGACGCCGCGTCTGATCCACGCCCTGCCGGTCGGCCACCGCTGGGAACGCGTGCCCGGGGTCACCCTGCTCGGCGACGCCGCCCACCTGATGTCACCGTTCGCGGGCGAGGGCGCCAACCTCGCGATGCTGGACGGCGCCGAACTGGGCCAGGCCCTCGTGGCGCATCCGGACGGGCGCGAGAGCGCGCTGGCCGCCTACGAGGAGCGGCTGTTCCCGCGCAGCGCCGCGGCCGCGGCCGCGTCCGCCGCCAACGGCACGGCCCTGTTCGCCGAGGACGCGCCGCAGGCCGTGGTCGACCTGTTCACGGCTCACCCGTGATCCGTCGACGTCGTTCGCGGCCCGGCGGCTCCGCCCGTCACGCGGTCGACCAGCTCGTTCCAGCCTGCCTCCAGCCGGGCCGGCGGCATCGCGGACTGCCGGGTGAGGTGGTGGACGAGGACGGGGCTGAGGAACCCCATCAGCGCGTGGGCCAGCAGCTCGGCGTCCGCGCCGGGCACGGCCTGGCGCAGCAGCATCGTCAGGTGGGCGACGTGGACGCGGCGCGGCGGCACGGAGTAACGGCGCTCGGCTCCGGGCTCGGCCGCCAGCTGCAGGTCGAGCTCGTCGACGGAGCGGCGGAGCATGGCGATGCCGAAGGCCCGCAGTCTGTCCACGGGCGGCGCGCCCGGCCCCAGCGGCGGGGGGCCGCTCAGGAAGGCGGCCTGGAAGTTGCGCTCGGAGTGGTCCAGGAGCGCGTTGAGCAGCCCGGTGCGGTCGCCGAAGCGGCGGAACACGGTGCCCTTGCCGACGTTCGCCGCGCTCGCGACCGCGTCCATCGTGACCCCGGCCGCGCCGTGCTCGGCGATCAGCCGGGCGGCGGCGTCCAGGAGCCGGGCCCGGTTGCGGGCCGCGTCGGCACGCAGACACGGCTCGTCGTCGAAGGGCCCGAGGTGCAGCAGCTCGGACTCGGCGACGGTCTCCTCGGGCTCCGGACACGGGGGCAGAACGGCGGACATGAACTCAGCGTAAAGCACGGGGAATGAAACTGGACCGCGGTCCGTTTGGGGTGCTAGAACAATAAGCGGACTTCGGTCCGTATTCATGACGACCATGTTTCAGTCTCCGGGAGTACCCATGTCTGTCCGCATCCTTGCGCTCGTCGGCAGCCTCCGCGCCGGTTCGACCAACCGCCAGCTCGCCGAGGCGGCCGTCAAGGTCGCTCCCGAGGGCGCCGAGGTCGACCTCTTCGAAGGCCTGGCCGAGATCCCCTTCTACAACGAGGACCTCGACGTCGAGGGCAACGTCCCGGCCGCCGCCGCCAAGCTGCGTGCCGCCGCCCAGGAGGCCGACGCCTTCCTGCTCTTCTCCCCCGAGTACAACGGCACCATCCCGGCCGTGCTGAAGAACGCCATCGACTGGCTGTCCCGCCCGTACGGCGCCGGCGCCTTCGGCGGCAAGCCCGCCGCCGTGGTCGGCACCGCGTTCGGCCAGTTCGGCGGCGTGTGGGCGCAGGACGAGGCCCGCAAGGCCGTGGGCATCGCCGGCGGCAAGGTGATCGAGGACCTCAAGCTCTCCATCCCGGGCTCCCTGACCCGTTTCGCCGAGACCCACCCGGTGGACGACGCCGAGGTCGCCGCGCAGCTGACCGAGGTCGTCGCCCGTCTGCACAGCCACGCGGGCGAGGCCACGGCCGCCTGAGCCAGGCCACCGCACCGCACCGCAGGTGACTGACGCCGAACGGGGTCCGGAGAATTCTCCGGGCCCCGTTCGGCCGTTCCGGAACGCTCGATCCGGGCGGCCGGCTCCCCCGCGCGCGGAGCCAGGCCAAGCGCCTCGCGCCGGAGGGCGCGGGCCGCACCGGCGGACGCCCGGACCCGAGCCTCGGACGGAGGGACGCACAAAAGTGGCCGAAGCCGCAGACCGCCCGCCGCCCCGTCTGATAGGGCTGGGAGGATGCAGACCCTTTATCGACGACTGCTGGCTCTGATGCCCCGCATCGGCGTCCAGGTGACGGACCTCGGGCCGGGGACGGCGGTGGTCGCCCGGCGCGGCCGTCCGTACCGGGCCACCGGAGCGGGCCGGGACACCTGGGTGGTGCGGCGGACCCGGGACGGCGAACGTCCCGGGGTGGACGACGGCGAGGCCGTGCGGCTCGGCGACACCGACTCCGTCCTGCTCATGGACGCCCCGCACCGGCGCGACGAGCGCAAGCTGCAGCTGGCGGCCGCCGAGTACCTGTGCGCCCAGCACGTCACCGCGATGCTGGAGCTGTACGGGGTGAACTGCGTCTTCGACGTCGGAGCCAACACCGGCCAGTACGCCAAGCGGCTGCGCCGGCTCGGCTACACCGGCCGGATCGTGTCCTTCGAGCCCACCTCGGAGACGTTCGCCCGGCTGGAGAAAGCCGCCGCGGACGACCCCGCCTGGCAGGTGTACCAGTGCGGACTGGGCCGCGAGGAGACGACGGCAAAGATCCACACCGGCTGGAAGACGATGAACTCCCTGCTGTCGGCGAGCGACTACGGCAAGGACCGCTACAGCCGCTTCGCCCAGGCCGACACCGAGGAGATCCGCGTCCGCCGGCTGGCGGACGTCATGGACGAGGCGCTGGAGGGCCTCGCCGAACCGCGCCCCTTCCTCAAGATGGACACCCAGGGCTACGACCTGGAGGTGTTCGCCGGCGGCGGGGAGCGGATCGCGGAGTTCGTGGGGCTGCAGTCCGAGGTCGCGGTGCTCAAGCTGTACGAGGACAGCCCCGGCATGGGCGAGGCCGTCGCGACCTACGAGGCGGCGGGCTTCGGCATCACCGGGATGTACCCGGTGACGCGCGAGGCGACCACGGGACGGGTGATCGAGTTCGACTGCGTGCTGATGCGCGCGGACGCGGCGCCCACGGCGTAGAGCCGTCGCGCGACGCCACGTCCTCCGGTCGCCCGGCGGCCCGCGGCCGGAGAGGGTCGTGACCGCGGACGAGCGGGCCGAGCGGCCCGCGGCCGTGTCACCCGCCGAATGGCGGGCAGGTTCCGCCGTACGGCGGTGCTCGGGAAGGCGGCCGGCAGACCGACGATGAGCGGCACGAGCCGCCGCGCATCCGCGTTCCGTGTGAGGAGCAGCCCATGACGTCCCAGCCACCGCCCTTCGACCCCGAACTCGCCGCCGCCCTGGAGCTCATCAAGGACATGATCCAGCCGGGGCTGTCCATGGAGGACGTCGAAGCGGCCCGCAAGGGACCGGGCATCGAACTGCTCTCCCAGCTCGACCTGACCGTCGGCGGGGCCTTCGAGGTCGAGGACCGCACGGTCCCGGGGCCCGAGGGCTCCCCCGAGATCTCCCTGCTGATCTGCCGTCCGACCTCGCCGGCCCCGGACCGGCCGCGCCCGGTCGTCTACCACGTGCACGGCGGCGGGATGGTCCTCGGCGACAAGCGCGTCGGCGTGGACGTGATCCTCGACTGGGCCCGCGAACTCGACATGGCCGTGGTGTCCGTGGAGTACCGGCTGGCGCCCGAGCACCCGCATCCCGCGCCGGTCGAGGACGTGTACGCCGGTCTGCTGTGGACGGCGGAGCACGCCGGGGAACTGGGTGCGGACCCGGAACGGATCGTCATCGCCGGGGCCAGCGCGGGCGGCGGCCTCACCGCCGCCCTCGCCCTGCTGCTGCGCGACCGCCGGGGACCGCGGCCGATCGGCCAGCTGCTGATGTGCCCGATGCTGGACGACCGCAACGACACCCCGTCCAGCCACCAGATGGCAGGAGTCGGCGTGTGGGACCGCACGGCCAACGAGACCGGCTGGACGGCCCTGCTCGGCGAGCGGCGCGGCGGCCCGGACGTCTCCCCGTACGCGGCGCCCGCCCGTGCCGAGGACCTGTCCGGGCTGCCCCCGGCCTTCCTCGACGTGGGCTCGGCGGAGACCTTCCGCGACGAGGTCGTCGCGTACGCCTCCCGGATCTGGCAGGCCGGCGGGGTCGCCGAACTGCACGTCTGGCCGGGCGGCTTCCACGGCTTCGACGGCTTCGCACCGCAGGCCGCGCTGTCCAAGGCGGCGCGGGCGGCCCACCTGGACTGGCTGCGGCGGCTGCTCGCCGAGTAGCCCGTCACCCACGGGTTCTCCGGATGGCGGCGGGGTCGCGGGTCTCCGCGTGACGGTTGGCCTGGCGCATCATGGCCGTATGAAAGAGCTGGCCGGACGGCTGACCGCCCTGGATCCCGACGCCGGGGCGGCCGTGCGGGTCATCGCCTACTTCGACCGGCTGGCCGAGTCGCGGGCCGGGGTGGAGGCGCTGGTGCGCGGCGCCGCGGTGCTGTCCGGGGTGCCCGCGCGGCTCGTCGACCCCGACCGGCTGGTGCGCGTCCGGGTGGAGGCGGACGGCACGCGCCGGGACACCGAACTTCCGCCGGACCCGGCCTGGCCCTCCGCGGCCCTGACGCCGGACGGCGCGCCCGCCCTGTGGCTGGAACGCGCCGACGCGCGGCCGAGCGTCGTGGACGCCGTGATCCTCGAACGGGCGGCCGGAGCGGCACGCCTCGTCCTCGACCGCACCCGTGGACGCGCGACGCTGGACGATCCCGCGCTGGTCGAGACCCTGCTCGACGCCACGGCGGCCGAACCGGCCCGGCTGCACGCGGCCCGCCGCCTCGGCCTCGACACCGCCGCCTCCTTCCGTGCCGTGGCCGTGCCCGGCGGCCCGCCCCGGGTGCTGCCCGCCGACGTCCGGCACGCCGTCCCCGCCGGCCGGGCAGGCGTCGGGCCCGCGGCCCCCGTGACGGGCCTGCCCCGCTCCTGGGCAGCCGCCCGCACCGCGCTCAGGTTCACCGCGGAGGGCACCGCGCAGGACCCCGGCCCACGGGTGGTGCACGCCGACGAGCTCGGCGGGCTCGCCCTGCTGGCCGACCTCGTCGTACCGGGGGCCGAACCCCCGCCGGACGTCCGGGCGGTCGAGTCCGCCGCCGCGGACGCCCCCTGGCTGCTCGCCACCCTGCACGCCGTCACCGCGACGGCGAGTCTGCGGGCGGCGGCGGCCGAGGCGAACGTCCACCACTCCACGCTCCAGGACCGGCTGGCCCACGCCGAGCATCTGCTCGGGTGGCCGATGCGCACCCCGCAGGGCCGGCTGCGGCTGCATCTCGCGCTGACCATGCGGCGGTTGACGCGCTCGTAGCGACTCCGCCGGGCGTCGGCCGAAGTCCACGGACCCGGCCGCGACCACGGCCCCCGGCCCCCTTGACCACCGGCGTGCGCCGACCGGTCCGACGGCCGACGCCGTTCACATCGTCCCGGCAGCCGACGGATAGACTCGGGCCCCCTGTTCGAACGGATCATCGTCCAAGGGGTATGCCGTGACCGATCGTGCTCCCGTCCGCACCCTTGCGAGGGCCGTTCGCGGAAGCCGGCCGACGCCCGCACTCCTCGCCCACGTGACCTTCTTCGTCGTGGTCGGCGCCGGACTGGTGCGGCTGCTACGGCTGGGGATCGGGCCGTGCTGGGAGATCGTCGGCGTCAGCGGGATGCTGGCGCTGGTGTACGCGGGCGGGCTCGCCGCCGGGGAGCGGCTGGGGCGGGTCGGCGGGCGACTGTGGGTCGCGGCGTTGTGGGGGCTGTGGACCGGGCTGGTCCTTCTGGCCCCCTTCTCTCTCACGGGGGCCTACGTGTGGGGCGCCCTGCCGCTGGCGTGTGCAGCGCTGCGGGTGCTCGGGCGGCGGGCGGCCGTGGTGGCGGTGGCCGCCCTCACGGTCGTCCTCGCCGGTCAACTCGCCCGCAGCGCGGGTGGATTCGATCCGGAGATCGTCCTGATCCCGGTGGCCGCCGTGTGTGGCACGCTCGCCCTCTACCGCTCCCAGCAGCGCTCCGCCGCCGAACGGCTGCGTCTGGTCGAGGAGTTGCGCGGCGCCCGCGACGTCCTGGCCCGGCAGCAGCGACAGGCCGGGATGCTGGCCGAGCGGGCCCGGATCGCCCGGGACCTGCACGACACGCTGGCCCAGGAGCTCTCCGGCGGCGTCATGCTGCTGCAGGCCGCGCAGCGCGACTGGGACGCGCGTCCGGATGTGGCGCGCACCCGGGTGCGCGCGGTCGCCGACGGGCTGCACGCCAATCTCGCCGAGACCCGCAGGATCATCCGCGACCTGACGCCGTCGGCCGTCGACGAGGCCGGTCTGGAGGAGGCACTGCGGCTGCTGTGCGCCCGCGCCGAGGCGGAGGGCGCCGCGGCCCGTGTGCGGTTCCGCGCCGTCGGCGCCCGCCGGCCGGCCCTCGACGGGCAGACGGCGGCGACCCTGTTCCGGGTCGCGCAGAGCACGCTGGCCAATGTGCGCGAGCACGCCCACGCGGTGAACGTGCAGGTCACCCTGGAGACCCGGGGAGACCGCGTGGAACTCGAAGTGCGCGACGACGGCGCCGGTTTCGTGACCGGCCTCCCCGGTGTCCCGCCCCAGGCCGCCCGGGGTCTCGGGCTGCCCGCGGCCCGGGCGCGGCTGCGCGAGTGCGGCGGCGACCTCGAGGTGGGCAGCGCACCCGGGCGGGGCACGTCCGTACGGGCGACGGTGCCCGCGGCGTCGGTGCTCCGGCCGGCCGGGACACCGGGTGCGGCGGCCGTCCGGTGAGCGGCGCTCCGTTGCGGCTGCTGGTCGCGGACGACCACGCCGTCGTACGGGCCGGGTTGCGCGCGCTGTTGGAGGGCGAGCCGGATCTGCGGGTGGCGGCGGAGGCGGCGTCCGGGGAGGAGGCCGTCCGGCTGGCGGAGCGGCTCGCGCCGGACGTGGTCCTGATGGACCTGCGGTTCGGCGGCGGGGGCCGGTCCGGGATCGACGGGGTCGAGGCGGTGCGCAGACTGGCGGCCGGGACGCCGGCGACCGCGGTGGTGATGCTGACGAGTTACTCCGGCCGGGCCGATGTGGTGCGCGCGCTGGAGGCGGGGGCCCGGGGGTATGTGCTGAAGGCGGGGCCGCCGGAGGAGCTGTTCCGGGCGGTACGGGGCGCCGCCGCCGGTGCGCTCGGGCTCGCGCCGGAGGTCGTGGGCGAGCTGGTGTCGCAGGGGCCGCCCGGCGGGCGGGAGTTGAGCGGGCGGGAGTTGAGCGGGCGGGAGGTCGAGGTGGTGCGGCTGCTGGCCGAGGGGCTGAGCAACCGGTCCATCGCCGAGGCGTTGTTCCTGAGCGAGGCCACCGTCAAGACGCATCTGGTGCGGGTCTACCGGAAGCTGGGCGCGGACAACCGGGCGGCGGCGGTGTCGGAGGCCGTGCGCAGGGGGCTGCTGGACCTGGCGTAGGGCCGGGAGGGCGACCCGTTCACCTGGCCGCCCCCCGGTGCTGTGTCAGACCTTGGCCTGCTCGGGTGCGCCGGCCAGGTCGGCGCCGTCCTCGTCGGCCGTCGCGGCGCCCGCGCCGGGGATGACGGCGGCGATGGCCGCGGAGACCAGGGCGAGCCCTCCGCCGACGAGGAGCGCCGTGCGGAAGCCCGCCTCCGAGGCGAGGGTGTGGCCGCCCAGGGTGGTGGTCATCTGGGAGAGGATCACGCCGATGACGGCGGAGCCGATCGAGGTGCCCAGCGAACGCATGAGGGTGTTGAAGCCGTTGGCGGCGGCGGTCTCCGTGATCGGCACCGAGCTCATGATCAGCGCGGGCATCGCGCCGTAGGCGAGGCCCACCCCGCTGCTGGTGATGATCGTGACCAGCATGACGCCCCAGGCGGAGCCGATCAGCGCCATGGCGGCGAAGTAGCCGGCGGCCAGCACCAGAGCGCCGCAGACCAGGGTGAACTTGGGACCGCGGGCGTTGGTGAGCTTTCCGCCGAGCGGGGAGACCAGCATCATCATCAGGCCGCCCGGCGCGATCCACAGGCCGGCCGCGAGCATCGACTGTCCGAGGCCGTAGCCGGTGGCCTCGGGGAACTGCAGCAGCTGCGGCATCACCAGCATGCTCGCGTACATGCCGAAGCCGACGAAGACCGAGGCGACGTTGGTCAGCAGCACCCGGGGGCGGGCCGTGGTGCGCAGGTCGACCAGGGGGTCGGTGGTGCGCACCTCCCACCTGCCCCAGGCGAGCAGCGCCACGACGGCGAGGGCGAACAGGCCGAGGGTGGTGCCCGAGGCCCAGCCCCAGTCGGCGCCCTTGGAGACGGCGAGCAGCAGGGAGACCAGGCCGACGCCGAGGCCGACCGCGCCGGGCAGGTCGAAGCGCTGCCCCTTGGCGCCGGCGGGGACGTCCGGGACGAGCAGGAAGATCAGGACGGCGACGACGGCCGCCAGCGCGGCGGAGCCCCAGAACAGCGCCCGCCAGTTCGCGTACTGGGCGACCGCGGCGGCCAGCGGGAGCCCGATGGCGCCGCCGATGCCCATGGAGGCGCTGACCAGGGCGATGGAGCCGCTCAGCTTCTCCGCCGGTACGACGTCCCGGAGGAGGGCGATGCCGAGCGGCACCATGCCCATGCCCATGCCCTGCAGTCCGCGTCCCACGATCATCGTGACGACGTCGGAGGCGAACGCGCACACCACCGAGCCGACGATCAGCGGCACCGAGCAGGCGAGCAGCATGCGGCGCTTGCCCACCAGGTCGCCGAGGCGGCCGACGACGGGCACGCACACGGCGGCGACCAGCAGGGTGACCGTGATCACCCAGGCCGCGTCGGAGGACGAGGTGTCCAGGATCTGGGGCAGTTCGGCTATCAGCGGCGTGACCAGGGTCTGCATGATCGCCGCCGTGGTGCCGGCGAAGGCCAGTGTGGCGATCACGGCGCCCGGGCGGGCCGTGAGGTGGGGAGCGGGGGCGCCCATGGGACTCCTCGACTGGAAAGTTCGGGTGAGGGGTGCGCGGGTGGGCCGCGCGAACGGGACGGCGTAGCGAAGGATGTGCATCGTACATGCCTTGTGTATCAACCACATGGCATGGCGGATGCACACGATGTGCCAGGATGGTCGGGCCGCACGGAAACCG
This sequence comes from Streptomyces rishiriensis, assembly GCF_003112535.1. GTDB lineage: Bacteria > Actinomycetota > Actinomycetes > Streptomycetales > Streptomycetaceae > Streptomyces > Streptomyces rishiriensis. The sequence continues at coordinate 33,190 of NZ_BEWA01000022.1, forward strand.
GAGGCCGGGCCCATGGAGTCGCCGACGCACGAGGTCGAGTACGAGCAGATGCTGCTCAGCCGCCACTCGTTCCTGAACCAGCGCGGCGGCCGCCGCCAGAACAGCCTCATGGAGCGCAGCGCGTACATCATGCTGAGCCGGATCCGGGTCCAGGGACCCATGTCGATCGGGGAACTCAGCGATGCCTTCGGCCTGGACGCCTCCACGCTGAACCGGCAGACGGCGGCGGCGATGCGGGCCGGGCTCATCGAGCGGATCCCCGATCCCGAGGGCGGCATGGCGCGCAAGTTCCGGCTCACCGACGAGGGCGTGCGCCTGCTGGACGAGGAGCGCGAGGGGATCGTCGACGCCCTGAGCCAGGTGATGGCCGACTGGCCGGACGAGGACGTCGCCGCGTTCGCGGCCTACCTGCGGCGCTTCAACAACGGCATCGAGGCCCTCGGCGGGCGCCCCTGGCCACGCCCCTGACGGGGGCTCGCGCCCGGCCGTCAGCGTGCCGTGCGTGCGACACGGAACCCCACGTCGTCGACCCGGAACGTGGGATGGCTGCGGCGGCGCACCGACGCCCGGCAGCTCCAGTGCTCGTCGAACCAGCCACCGCCGCGCAGGACCCGGTAGGGGCCGTAGACCTCCGCGTCGTAGACGTCCCAGCACCATTCCCACACGTTGCCGAGCATGTCGTGCAGGCCCCACGGGTTGGGAAGTCTGCCGCCCACCTCGTGGACGCGCTCCCCGGAGTTCCCCCGGTGCCAGGCGATGTCGTCGAGCGGTCCGTAGCGCGGTCCGCGGGTGCCGGCGCGGCAGGCGTGCTCCCACTCCGCCTCGGTGGGCAGCCGGTACCCGTCGGCGGACACGTCCCGGTCGACGGACTCGCCGTCCGCCCCCACCCGGTAGGCGGGCGTGCGGCCCTCCCGCTCGGACAGGGTGTTGCAGAAGTGGACCGCGTCCCACCAGGACACGCTCTCGACGGGCAGCCGGCCCGTCCCGGCGCCGGGCAGGGGTCGGCCGGTGACGCGTGCGTACTGCTCTCGCGTCACCGGATGCGCCGCCAGCCGGTGGCCCGCCACGTCGACCGCCCAGCTGCGTCGCGTCCGCCGGTCCGAGAGGGTGACCGTGCCCGGCGGCACGGCGATCATCGTCAGGCCCTGCTCCCCCGCGTCCATGAAGGCGATGATCTCATCGCCGGGACGCGGCAGGAGGTACAGCCGCGCTGCGGCGGCCGTTCACCGCCTGTGCCGCCGCGGCGGGCCGCCGGGCAGTCGGCCTGCCTAAGGTACAGAGAGACGCCGCCTGCCTGGGAGTCCCCATGACCGGTATCCGTCGGAAGAGACCTGCCGACGCCCTCGACACGCTGGACGCCATCGAGCCCCCGGGCAACGTCGAGACGGTCGTCGGCGTGCTGTCGGTGACCGTCCTGGTGGAGGTCCTCGGCGTGCTGTCGGGCTCCGAGGTGTGGCTCCTCGGGCTTCTGGTCTTCCTGCCCGGAACGGCGTCGGCGCTGTGCACCGTCCAGCAGACGAGGTTCGTCGCCGCCTGGACCACCCTGTTCGTCACCTTCACCGTGGTGGTGCGGGCCGCCGACGGGGGCCGCTGGCTCGACCGTGCGCTGCTGGTGCTGCTCACCCTGGCTCTGGGGGCCGCCTCCGTCTACGCCTGCCACCGGCGCATCGGACGCGAGCACGAGATGCTGCGGCTGCGCTCCACCGCCGCCGCCATGCAGCGGCACATCCTGCACCCGCTGCCCCTGCTCACCGACGACGTGCTGGTCAACGGCGTCTACGAACCGGTACAGGAGGACCGGCTGGTCGGCGGCGACATCTACGACGTCGTCGCGTCGCCCTGGGGCACGCGGGTGCTGATCGGCGACGTGCAGGGCAAGGGACTGGCCGCCGTGGGCGCGGCGTTCGCCGTCATCGGCGCCTTCCGGGAGGCGGCGCACCGCGAACCCACGCTGACCGCGCTCGTCGACGCCCTGGACGCGGCGGTCGTGCGGCACAACTCCTACGCCGAGCAGACCGGCGACGACGAGCGGTTCGTCACGGCCCTCGTCATCGGCGTCGACGCGGGGACGGAGGCGCAGGTCGTCAACTGCGGGCATGTGCCGCCCCGGTTGGTGCACGAAGGCGTCGTCACCACGCCGGCGCTGGAGACGGGCGTCCCGCTCGGGCTCGCCGAACTGGCCGTCGAGCCGACGACCGTGGACTGGTTCGCGTTCCCGGCCGGCTCGACCCTGGTGCTGACCACCGACGGGCTCACCGAGACCCGCGCCGGCGACGGCACGTTCTATCCGGTCGACGAGCGCCTGGCGAAGTACCTGGACCTCTCGCCCACCGAGCTGCCGCAGGCGCTGCACGAGGACTCCCGGGCGTTCGCCGGCGACGGCCGCCGCCACGACGACGTCGCCGTCCTGACCGTGCGCCGGTCCCCGGCCCGCTGACGCGGCGCGCTCTCGCCCTGCGCGGGAGCGCTGCCACGCCCCGGGTCGGCGTGCGGCCGGTCAGGCCCAGGCGGTGACCGGCACGAACGCGCTGTCCTGGCGGAACAGGTCGGTGCCGTCGGACTGTGCGACGCTCAGCTGGTAGTTGTAGTGGCGCAGGTAGTAGCCGGGGTAGTTGTACGACTCGAAGCGGACAGAACCGCTCGCCGGTCCCGTCCGGGCGATGAAGGTGGCGTCCCTCGCGAACGTGGAGGTGCCGTCATTGACGTCGAAACGGCCGCGGAAGGAGTAGTGGCGCAGGTAGTTGCCGGCCGCGTCGCGGAAGGAGCAGGCGTTCGCGTCGGCGAGGCCGGCCACGACGGTGAAGGCGGACGCCTGCTTCTCGGCGGTGGTGCTGGAGCTCGTCACCACGGGCAGGTTGAGCAGGGCGGACTGCTCCTGCCAGTAGCGGGTGGTGTAGTTGGCGGAGCGCAGCGAGCGCGTGGCGTTCTTCGTCAGGGCCGGGCCGCCGGTGACGGTCTCCTTGATGACGGTGAAGTGGCGCGCCGTGCCGGAGATGCCGGGCAGCGCCTTGGGTGCGCTCCAGGTGGCGAAGGCGTCGTAGCTGTCGCTGTAGTAGTAGTTGCCGTCGCCGTAGCCGTCGAAGAAGATCCGCCAGCCGCCGTTGTCGAGCTGGATGACGGAGGGGCCCTCGCGGTAGCTGCCCCAGCCCGCCCAGTCCCCGGTGCGGGTGATCGTGTAGGGGCCGGCGAGGTTCGACGCCGTGCCGTACTCGATGTACTTGGCCGTCTCGTTCTTCGTGAACGCGTGGTAGGTCGAGCCGGTCTTCACGATGTAGGTGTCGATGTGGTTCGGTCCGATGCCGGACAGCGCGACCGGCGAAGTCCAGGCGGTGAGCGCGGAGTTGGCGGCCTTCAGCAGATAGGGGGTGAAGATCCACTCGTCGCTGGTCACCGAGCAGGACACGATGACGTTGACGCTGCCGTCGCTGTCGACGAACCACTCCGGGGCCCAGGCGCGGGACAGGTTGGCGATCGGGACCGTGTAGTCGTACAGGAACGTCCAGTTGACCCGGTCGGAGCTGCGGGCGAAGCCGATGGTGGTGCTGGCGTCCTGCCAGGTGTGGGTGGTGTAGGTGAGGTAGTAGTAGCCGTTGGTGTGCTTGAAGACGCTCGCGTCCCGGATCCGGTTGCCGGGCGGGGTGTAGGCGGAGGACTGCACCAGCCGGAAGTCCGTCGCGTCGTCGGACTGGTAGACGTTCACCGTTCCGTCGTTGCTGTCGAGGAACGGGACGATGGTGTACCGGGTGGCCGATCCGGCGGCCGGTGCGGCCGCGAGGGCCGTGCCGAGCAGGCCGGGCGCCTCGCCGAGCGCGAGTGCGGCGACGGGCAGGGCGGCCATCGCGCGCAGCAGGGAACGACGGGACGGGGTGCGGGGGCGTGTCGTCATGGTGCGGCTCTCCTACGGCTCAAGGTCCGAAATCCCGAACGCAGTTCGGAAAGTCGATCAGAAAGTAGGGGTGCGGCCGGGGCCCGTCAATCCTTTGCGCAGGAACGGAGGATGCCTGTGGGACGCCTGTGGCGGCCCCGGGCGCTCCGCGGCCGGGGCCGACGGGCGGGCGCAGGAAGCGGTCGCGAACTCCCCGGCCGGATGAGCGGCTTCCGCCCGTACCCTGTGACCATGGACGATGCGTCGATGGTCGGGCTCATGGGGCGGGTCACCGGGACGATCGGGCCGGGGCTCGTCGGCGAGGTGATCGTGCGGGTGCGCGGCGGCGCCGAGCACTTCCTCGCGCATGCCGCGGACGGCGCCGGCCGCATCGAGTGCGGCACGGTGGTGATGGTGGTGGAGCACCTGCCGCCCAGAACGGTCTACGTCACGCGCGCGTACGACAGTTGAGCCCGCTGCGGCCCAGGTGAGAGCCGCTCCGTGCGTCTTCCGAAACGTAAGCGTCAAGATTGCAACAAGGATGCGCCGGTGCCTTCACCGTGAGGCCGCACAGGCGCACACTCCCTTCGTTCGGTGCCGAAAGGGCACCATCAAAAGGGGGCGTATGCCGATGATCGTCGGCGTCGTTGCGGGGGTGGCGGTTGTCGCCGTCCTCGCTCTGATCGGTCTGTTCAAGATGATGTGGCGCGTCGCGGAGCCCAACGAGGCACTCGTCATCTCGGGTTCCAACCACCGTACCGAGGGCCTCGAGGCGGGCATGGGTTTCCGCATCGTCACCGGCCGCGGGACGATGGTGATGCCCGGTGTGCAGGTGGTGCGCAAGCTGTCGCTCGACCTGAACGAGACCGAACTGCATGTGGACTGCGTGACCCACCAGGGCATTCCGCTCAAGGTGCGGGGCGTGGTCATCTTCAAGGTGGGCGACGACTTCGTGTCGATCGCCAACGCCGCCCGCCGGTTCCTCGACCAGCAGAAGCTGATGTCGGAGCGGGTGCACAACGTCTTCGCCGGTCATCTGCGGTCCATCGTGGGCGGGTTGACGGTCGAGGACATGATCCGCGACCGGGAGAAGCTCACCGGGCAGACCCGTGCCGCCTGCGGTACGGAGATGGAGAAGCTGGGTCTGATCGTGGACTCGCTCCAGATCCACGAGATCGAGGACCCGACCGGCTACATCAAGAACATGGCGATGCCGCACGCGGCGGCCGTGCAGCGGGACGCGCGGATCGCGCAGGCGGAGGCGAATCGTCTCGCCACGGAGGCGGAGCAGGCCTCGTTCGCCCGGATGGCGGAGGCCACCCGGGACAGCGAGATCCTCCAGGCCGGCTACCAGGCCGAGCGGGACAAGGCGGGGGCCCGGGCCCGTCAGGCGGGACCCCTCGCCGACGCCGCCTCCCGGCAGGAGGTCGTCGTCCAGGAGACCCGGGTCGCCGAACTCGAGGCGCAGCGGCGCGAACAGCAGCTCCAGGCGGACGTGCGCAAGCCCGCGGACGCCAAGGCGTACGAGAAGCGCACGCTGGCCGAGGCGGAGCGCGACGCCCGGATCTCGGCGGCGCAGGCCAAGGCGAAGGAGACGGAGCTCGCGGCCGCCGCCGAGGCGACCCGGGTCAAGGCCGCCGCAGGCGCCGAGGCCGAGGCGACCAGGGCCCGGGGTGAGGCCTCCGCGGCCGCCACCCGGGCCACCGGTGAGGCCGAGGCGGCGTCCGCGCAGGCCAGGGGTCTGGCGGCGGCCGAGGCGGCGAAGGCACAGGGTCTCGCGGAGGCGGAGGCCATCAAGGCCCGTGCCGCCGCCCTCGCCGAGAACCAGGAGGCGGTCGTCGCACAGCAACTCGCGGAGAACTGGCCGGAGATCGTGAAGGCGGGCGCGTCCGCCTTCGGCAACGTCGACAACATGGTGCTGCTCAACGGCGCGGACGGCATGGCGGACGTGTTCGCCAAGGCGCTCACCATGGGCGGGACGGGGCTCGGTCTGGCCCGTCAGCTGCTCGCCTCGATGAACCAGAACGGGCAGGCCCCGAGCGGGACTTCGCCCCTCAACGGGACGGCGATCCCGCCGTCGCAGAAGGTGCCGGTCGAGGAGGGGTGACACGCCGGCCGCACCACGGGTGAGACGGGCGTGAGAGCACGCCGGTGAAACGGGTCACGGGGGCAGCCCTTAGGGTGCCCCCGTGACCGCGTTTACCGATGCAGACGTTCCGGGCCGTTCCGGCCCCACCGCCACCGTCGAGGCCGACCCCCGCGAGGTCGGCCGGGTGCGCACCGAGTACTCCCCCGCGCACGACGGCGACCCTGATCCCGGCGAGATCGTCTGGACCTGGGTGCCCTTCGAGGAGAACGACGGCCGGGGCAAGGACCGTCCGGTGCTCGTCGTCGCCCGGGAGGCCGGCGGCACCTTCCTCGCCGTTCAGCTCTCCAGCAAGCGGCATGACGGCGACCGCGAGTGGGTGCCGATCGGCAGCGGGCCGTGGGACCGGACCGGGCGGGACTCCTGGGTGGACGTCGACCGCGTCCTGCGACTGCACGAGGACGGCATGCGCCGGGAGGCGTGCGCGCTGGACCGGATGCGGTTCAACCTGGTGCGCCAGCGGCTGCACGAGCGCTACGGCTGGACCTGAGCCCCCTCCGGGCCGCGCGGCCCGGAAGCCTGCGGGAAACCGGAAGGCTGCGGCGGGAAACCGGAAGGCTCCGGGACACCGGAAGGCCGCGGCGGGAAACGGGAGGGCTGCGGGACACCGGAGGACTTCGCGAAAGCCGTCTCGAAGGCTCCCAGGACCGTACGTCCCGGCGTGCGGTCCAGCACGCCGAAGACCACGTGCTCGAAGGTCCCGGCGAAGCGACCGCCCCGGTCGAGCAGGGCGCGGAAGGCTTCCGCCACCTGCGCGGGATCGTTGCGGAACACCCCGCAGCCCCAGGCGCCCAGCACCAGACGCCGGTAGCCGTGCGCGGCGGCCGTCTCCAGGACCCGTTCGGCCCGGACGGCCAGCGCGCGCGGCAGTTCCGGCGCGCGCTCCGGCGTCGTGCGCAGCACCACGCCCGCGTTCGGCGCGGCCGCCGCCAGGAAGCCGACGCGGAACGGGTCGTCCAGCAGACGCCCGCGGTCGTCCCGGAAGACGGGCACGGCGGGTGAGTGGATCACCCGGTCCGTGTAGAACGGGTCGCGGTGGGCTCGGTGGTGGTCGTAGAACCCCCTGGCCGTGATGAGGCAGGTGTGGAGCGCGGAGGCCCGGCACAAAGCCTCCTCCTGCGCCTGGGCCCCGTTGAGGTATCCGCCTCCGGGATTGCGGGCGGAGGCGAAGTCGAGGACGGCGACGGGCGCGTCGGCGAGACGCCGGGCGGCCTCCAGGCTGCTCTCCCCGGTGACCTCGACGCGGGTGTCGGCGGGTGCGGCCGCGGGCACGCCGACGGCTCCCGGTCCCAGCATCCGGGTGCCCGCCCGGGCCGCCCGGATCGCCGCGGCGAGGGCCACCTCGCGCCCGTCGGACGCGCGGTAGCGGCCCGCCGCGACGATCTCCTCCGTCTCCCGTGCGATACCGCGCAGCCGTGCGCTCATGGCGCCACCCCCGTGGACGCCATGACCGTGCGGTGCGCGGCGGCTCGTGCCCCGCCCGCCTCCCCCGTCGTGCTCATACACGCATCGTGAGCGATCCTGGACATCGCGTGCAACACAGTTTCCCGGTGTCCGGAGCGCGTCGGGCATGAGCCGGGAAGAGCCGGGAATCAGGTCGGAACCGGCTGCGAGCGGTCGGGAAACCGACAGTGAACCGGCAGGGAATCGACAAGGAAACGACACGGAATCCGAGATCGACGGTCCCGAAAGTCCTGTTATGCACCCTTGTGCGGATCGGATCGAGGGTCTTGGGTGGAACGAGCTATGCCGGTCCGGTCCGCACCGGGATCGGACCGGTGGCATGGTGGAATCTCAGGAGGATCCCGACATGTCCGACTCGGTCAGCGACTGTACCGACGCAACGGAGCCCCGCACCGCCCTCACCGAAGCCGAGGTGGAGGCGCTGGTCAGGGGCATCTGTTTCAAGACCGGCCCGCCACGCGCCGTCGGGGTGGAACTGGAATGGCTCGTCCACGAGCTGCGCTCGCCGCGGCTCCCCGTACCACCCGAACGACTCAAGACCGCCTACGCCGCACTGCGCACCGTGCCGCTGAGTTCTCCGCTCACCGTCGAACCCGGCGGCCAGCTGGAGCTGAGCTCGCCGCCGGCCGCCTCCTTGACGGAGTGCGTGCGCATCGTCTCCGCCGACCTCGCCGCCGTCCGCGCGGTCCTGGACGAGCACGGCCTCGCTCTCGTCGGCAGCGGCACGGATCCCTGGCGCACACCGCGCCGCTTTCTGCACGAACCCCGCTACGACGCCATGGAGGCCTGCCTCGACCGCACGGGGCCGGCCGGCCGCGCCATGATGTGCGCCTCGGCGTCCGTGCAGGTCTGCGTCGACGCCGGCCACGAGGAGCCCGGCCCGCTGGGACTCGGGCGGCGCTGGTGGCTGTCGCACACGCTGGGCGCGGTGCTGGTGGCGTCCTTCGCCAACTCCCCGCTGCTCGGCGGCGTCCCCACCGGCTGGCGCTCCACCCGGCAGCTGCTGTGGACGGAGATCGGCGCCGGCCGCGCGGGCGGGCCCGTCCTGGACGGCGATCCCCGCGCCGCCTGGGCCCGGCACGTACTGGACTCGCCGGTGATGTGCGTACGGCGCGACGACGGTCCGTGGGACGTGCCGGAGCGGCTCACCTTCCGGGAGTGGACCCGGACCGGAGCCCCGACCCGGGAGGACCTCGACTACCACATCAGCACCCTGTTCCCGCCGGTCAGGCCGCGCGGCCACCTGGAGCTGCGCATGATCGACGCCCAGCCCGGCGACGACGGCTGGATCGTCCCGCTCGCGGTGACGACGGCGCTGTTCGAGGACCCGGAGGCCGCCGAGAGCGCCTACCGCGCGGTGAAGCCACTCGCCGAGCGGGCCCGGCCGCTGCCCGCCCCGCACAATCCGCTGTGGACCGACGCCGCCCGCCACGGGCTGGCCGACCCCGAGCTGCACGAGACCGCCGTCGCCTGTTTCGCCATCGCCCTGCGGGCGCTGCCGCGCATCGGCGCCGACGACGACGTCGTGGCGGCCGTCGCGGACTACCTCGACCGCTACGTCCGCCGGGGTCGCACCCCGGCCGACGACCAGCTCGACCGCCTGCGCGGCGTCGACACCCGCGCGAACGGGAAGGACCTCCGCTCATGACCGAGCCCGCCCTGGACACCGAGCCCGCGCAGGACGCCGAGCCCGCTCCGGACGCGGACACCCTCCGCACCCGGGTGCTCACCTCGCTCACCACGGCCCGCGAACGCACCACACTGCTGACGAGCTGCGTCGAGGAGCCCGACCTCACCGCCCAGCACTCCCCGCTGATGTCGCCGCTGGTGTGGGACCTCGCGCACATCGGCAACCAGGAAGAACTGTGGCTGCTGCGCGGCGTGGCCGGCCGGGAGGCGATGCGCCCCGAGATCGACGGCCTCTACGACGCCTTCGAGCACTCCCGCGCCGAACGGCCCACGCTGCCGCTGCTGCCGCCCGACGAGGCCCGCCGGTACGCGGCCGAGGTACGCGGCCGGGTGCTGGACATGCTGGAGTCGGCCGACTTCCACGGCACCCGGCTGACGGAGGCCGGCTTCGCCTTCGGGATGATCGCCCAGCACGAACAGCAGCACGACGAGACCATGCTGATCACCCATCAGCTCCGCACCGGCCCGCCCGCGCTGACCGCGCCCGACCCGGACCCGGCGCCGCTGGCCACCGGCCCGGCCGAAGTCCTCGTGCCCGGCGGCCCGTTCACGATGGGCGCCTCCGGCGAGCCCTGGGCGCTGGACAACGAACGGCCCGCGCACCGGCGCGAGGTCGCGCCGTTCCGCATCGACACCACCCCGGTGACCAACGGCGCCTACCGGGCGTTCATCGAGGACGGCGGGTACGACCAGGAACGCTGGTGGACGAAGGAGGGCTGGGCGCACATCCGCGCGCACGGCATCCACGCCCCGCTGTTCTGGCGGCGCGACGGCGGACAGTGGCTGCGCCGCCGCTTCGGGACGACCGAGGTCGTGCCGCCCGAGGAGCCGGTGCTGCACGTGTGCTGGTACGAGGCCGACGCCTACGCCCGCTGGGCCGGACGCCGGCTGCCCACCGAGGCGGAGTGGGAGAAGGCGGCCCGCTTCGACCCCGCCACCGGCGGCTCGACGCGCTATCCGTGGGGCGACGCCGATCCCGGGCCCGAGCACGCCAACCTCGGCCAGCGCCACCTGCGGCCGGCCCCCGCCGGCAGCTACCCGGCCGGTGAGTCCCCGCTCGGCGTACGCCAGTTGATCGGGGACGTCTGGGAGTGGACCTCCAGCGACTTCCTTCCGTACCCCGGATTCCGGGCGTTCCCGTACAAGGAGTACTCGGAGGTGTTCTTCGGCCCCGAGTACAAGGTGCTGCGCGGCGGTTCGTTCGCGGTCGACCCGGTGGCCTGCCGGGGCACCTTCCGCAACTGGGACTACCCGATCCGGCGGCAGATCTTCTCCGGGTTCCGCACGGCCCGCTCGGAGACCGTCTGATGTGCCGCCACCTGGCCTACCTGGGGCCCGAGGAGCCACTGGGCCGGCTCCTCGTGGAGCCGCCGCACGCCCTGTACCGCCAGTCCTGGGCGCCCCGGCGGCAGCGGTACGGGACGGTCAACGCCGACGGCTTCGGGATCGGCTGGTACGCCGACGGCGATCCGGCCCCGGCGCGCTACCGCAGGGCCGGACCGATCTGGGCGGACCTGTCCTTCGCCGACCTGGCGCGGGTGGTGCGCAGCCGGGCGCTGCTGGCCGCCGTCCGCGACGCCACGCTCGCCGGCGCCGACGCCGAGGCCGCCGCGGCGCCGTACGCGGCGGAGGGCCGGCTGTTCAGCCACAACGGGGCGGTGACCGGCTGGCCGGGCTCGCTGGAGCCGCTCGCCGGGACGCTGCCCGCCTCCGCACTGCTGTCGATGGAGGCGCGCAACGACTCCGCGTTCGTGTGGGCGCTGGTGCTGGCCCGGCTGCGCGGCGGGGACACCGAGGGCCAGGCGCTGGCGGACACGGTCCTGGATGTCGCCGAAGCGGCCCCCGGATCCCGCCTGAACCTGCTTCTCACCGACGGCGCCACCATCGCCGCGACCGCCTGGGGCGACACGCTGTGGTACCTGGCGGAGCCCGGCCTGAGCACGGTCGTGGCCTCGGAACCGTACGACGACGATCCGCGCTGGCAGGAGGTCCCGGACCGCACCCTGCTCGTGGCGAGCCGCGCCGACGTCCTGCTCACCCCGCTCAAGGACCAGAGCCCGGACGCGGCATCCGCACCACTCGAGGAGACCGGCACGTGAGCCCGTTCCAGATCACCCGCACCCTCCCCGAGGACGCCACGGACGCCGCCCTGCGCGACGACGTCCTGCGCGGCCTCACCGCCACCCCCAAGACGCTGCCGCCGAAGTGGTTCTACGACGCGCACGGCAGCGAGCTGTTCGAGCGGATCACCGAGCTGCCCGAGTACTACCCGACGCGCGCCGAACTCGAGATCCTCGTGGACCGCTCCGGCGAGATCGCCGCGGCGGCCCACGCCCGCGCGCTCGTCGAACTCGGCTCGGGTTCCTCGGAGAAGACCCGCCACCTCATCGACGCGCTGACCGGCCTGGACACCTATGTGCCCGTCGACGTCAGCGAGAGCGCGCTCAGCCAGGCCGGACAGGCGCTGGTCGCCGAACGGCCCGGCCTGAACGTGCACGCGCTGATCGCCGACTTCACGGCGGGCCTGACGCTGCCCGACACCCCGGGCCCCCGTCTGCTCGCCTTCCTCGGGGGCACGATCGGCAACCTGCTGCCGGCCGAGCGCGCGGTGTTCCTGGCCTCGGTGCGGGCGATGCTCGCGCCGGGCGACACGCTGCTGCTCGGCACCGACCTCGTCAAGGACGAGCGGGTGCTGGTGCCCGCGTACGACGACGCGGCCGGGGTGACCGCCGCGTTCAACAAGAACGTCCTGGCCGTGGTCAACCGGGAGCTGGGCGCGGACTTCGACGCCGGCTCCTTCGACCACGTGGCGCTCTGGAACGCGCACGACGAATGGATCGAGATGCGGCTGCGCTCCCGCACGGCGCAGACGGTGAAGGTGCCCGCGCTCGACCTGGCCGTCGACTTCGCGGCCGGCGAGGAGCTGCGCACCGAGGTGTCGGCGAAGTTCCGGGAGGAGGGGGTGCGTGCGGAACTGGCGGCCGCCGGGCTGGAGCTGACGCACTGGTGGACCGACCGCGCGGCGCGTTTCGCGCTGTCGTCGTCCACCGTGCGGTAGCCGCACCCGCCCGGCTTCCCGCAGGCGATCGTCAGACGGCCGTCCGGCAGGCGCCGGGCGGCCGTCAGTAGGCGACCGTCAGCGCCTCGGTGATCCGGCGCGAGGCGCGGCGGGCCTCGGTCGCCGGGTCGGAGCCGGTGAGGGCCTTCGTCATGTAGCCCTTGATCGGGTTGTCCGCCTCGACGGCGGCCCACTCGGGCGTGCTGGGGGTCGCGCGACCCTGCGCGGCCCCCGCCGCCATGGCCGCGACCCCGTCCTCGCCGGTGACGGCCTTCGCCAGCTTCGCCTTGTTCGGCACGTAGTTCATGGTGCGGGCCAGCTCGGTGTCCCACCGCGCGCCGGTCAGCGCGGAGACCACCGCGACGGCGCCCTCGCGCACGTCGGTGTTGCGCGGGACGACGAGGTCGGAGCCTCCCGTGAAGACGGCGCCGGGCCGTCCCGCGCTCTTGCCGGGCACGGGGAAGAAGCCCAACCTGTCCCGCAGGGCGGGGTTCTGTTCCAGCACGGCGCGGGCGAGTCCGGGCACGGCCACGATCTGCGCCACCTTGCCCCCGGCGAACACCTGGGCCTGGGGCGGGTGTTCCTCGTCGGCCCGCACGGGGCCGTGGCCGAGCGCCTGGAGCCGCCGGTAGAAGTCCATCCCCCGCAGGGCGGCCGGCGTGTCGAGGGCGCCCTGCCAGCGGCCGCCGTCCTCGGTGGCGAGGTCGCCGCCCTCGTCCCAGACGAACCCGGCGAGGGTGTACCAGTCCTGCCCGGCCAGGTAGATGCCCTGGTCGCCGTCCGCGTTCAGCTTCTCGGTGGCGGCGAGCCACTCGGCGCGGGTGCGGGGCGGAGCGGCGACGCCGGCCCGCTCGAAGAGGTCCTTGCGGTAGATCACCACCCGGTTGGCCGCGTACCAGGGGATGCCGTACTGATGGAAGCGCTGACGGCCGGGTTCGGCGAGGCCGGGCAGCCAGTCGTCGCGCCCCCACCTCGTCGCGGACTCCAGCGTCAGGTCGAGCAGCCCGCGTCCCTCGACGTACTGCGGGACCTGGGTGTTGCCGACCTCGATGACGTCCGGCCCCCGCCCGTCGTGCGCCTTCAGCGCGGCCTGCACCTTGACGCCGACGCCGGTCCACTCCTGGATGCGGACGTCGAGGTCGAGGTCGGGGTGGTCGTGTTCGAAGCCCTCGGTGAACCGGTCCAGGAACTCCGGTGAGGCGCTGTCCTTCATCAGCCACACCGTGACCGTGCTGCGCGCGGGGCCGCCGGTCCAGGGCAGCGCCCCACAGGCGGTCAGAAGGAAGGCGGACACGCACACGAGGGCGAGGAGGCGACGTCTCACGGGGGTCCTGTTCTGTCTGACGGACAGGGCGAGGGGCCCGGCGTGGGGGACGAGCACGGTGCTCGTGCGGGTGTCCAGGATTTTGGTATGGACCAATGCGAGGGGTCAAGAGGGGGTCGCGGTCTCGGGGCCACGGGCCCGACGTCTCGCGCTCCGCCGCAGCTTGGGGCACGGTGGAGTGACGCGTGACACACGTGACGACGCCGACGTGACGCCGTCACGGTCGAGAGGAGCACCCTGATGTCGAACCACACCTACCGGGTCACGGAGATCGTCGGCACGTCGCCGGACGGCGTCGACGCGGCCGTCCGCAACGGCCTGGCCCGCGCCTCGCGGACCTTGCGCAACCTGGACTGGTTCGAAGTCACCCAGGTGCGCGGGCAGATCGAGGACGGCGACATCGCGCACTGGCAGGTGGGCCTGAAGGTCGGCTTCCGCCTCGACGAGTCGGACTGACGGCCGGCCTCTCGCGCGGACGGCGGGCTCCCCCGGGCGCGGGCACCCTCGCGCCCGGCCCGCCTCAGGTGCGGCCCTCGCCCTCCTGAGCCTGCCGCAGCGTGCCCGAAGGGGCGGTCCAGCGGGCCCTGACGACGGTGAAGCCGGCGCGTTCGGCGTCGTCGCACACCAGCTCGTCGTCGTCCACCAGCATGCGCACGTCCCGATGGCGGGCGAGCCCGCGCAGGGTCTCCAGCTTGGTGCGGCGCGCGGGCCTGCGGTCGTCGTTGCGCCGCATGTGCAGGCGCCCCTCGGGCAGTCCCTGCGCGGCGAGCCAGTCCAGGGTGTCCCGCCGGCAGCGCTCGGGCCGCCCGGTGAGGTAGACGACCTCGCACTCCTCGGCGCTCGCCACCGCCAGCGCGACGCCCTGCGGGATCGGCGGGTCCTGCGGCGCGGCCGCGAAGAACCCGTCCCAGTCGCGCGGTGTGCGCTCCAGGAACCGCTGCCGGTGGGCCGTGTCGGCCAGGGTGTTGTCCAGATCGAACACGGCGAGAGGCCGTCCGCTGCTGTCGGTCACGGCACCACCCTAAGCAGACGGCCGTCTCCCCGCCGTCCCCTCGGTCAGGTCGGTCGGGCGGGGTCGACGCGTGCGTCCCGCCGCGTCCAGGAATCCTCACGGCCGGCAGGCGTTGAACCCGGTATGAGCTCCGCGATCGCCTCCGCCCGTTTCTCCGTCCTCGACCGCTCGCGCATCCGCGAGGGGCACACCGGCGCCGAGGCGCTGCGGGACACCGTGGCGCTGGCGGCGGAGGCCGAGCGCCTCGGCTACCACCGGTTCTGGGTCTCCGAGCACCACGGTGTGCCGGGGGTCGCGGGTTCGGCGCCCACCGTGCTGGCCGCCGCCGTGGCCGGGGCGACGCGCACGATCCGGGTGGGGACCGGCGGGGTGATGCTGCCCAACCACCGGCCGCTGGTGGTGGCCGAGCAGTTCGGCGTGCTGGAGTCGCTGTTCCCCGGCCGGATCGACATGGGTCTCGGTCGCTCCGTGGGCTTCACCGACGGGGTGCGCCGGGCGCTCGGCCACGACAAGGGCGACGCCGACGACTTCGCCGCCCAGCTGGAGGAACTCCTCGGCTGGTTCCGGGGCCCCTCCCCCGCCGGGGTTCACGCGTACCCGGCGCGGGGGCTCAGCGTGCCGCCGTTCGTGCTGGCCATGGGCGAGGGGGCGGAGATCGCCGCGCGCGCGGGCCTGCCGATGGTCGTCGGCGACCTCCGCGACCGCGAGCGGATGCGGCGCGGCGTCGACCGCTACCGTGCCCGCTTCCGGCCCTCCGTCTGGGCGGCGGAGCCGTACGTGGTGGTCTCCGGGACGATCGCCGTCGCGCCGACGCCCGAAGCGGCGCGTCGGCTTCTGGTCCCGGAGGCCTGGTCGATGGCGTACTCGCGCACCCACGGCGTCTTTCCCCCGCTGCCGCCGGCCGAGCAGGCCGAGACCCGGACCATGACCGCGAAGGAACGCGGCTTCTACGAGGGGGGCCTCGCCGGGCAGATCGCGGGCTCCGAGGAGCAGGTGGCCCACGAACTGGAGGCGGTGCTGAACGAGACGGGGGCGCAGGAGGTCCTGGTGACGACCAGCACCTACGACCGTGGGGCACTGCTGGACTCCTACCGCCGGCTGGCCGTGATCGTGCAGGCGGCACGGGGCGACGCACACGCCGACGCACACGCCTGACCGCCCGCCCGGGCGGCTCCGCCGGCCACCGAGCGTCGCACCACCGGCGAACGTAGGATTGCGGGGTTTGTCCCGCGTCCCGACCCGTACGGAGTTCTCCATGCCGAGCCCCTCCGAGCCGCCCGGCTCCGCCCCGTCCGTGCGGGCGGGGCACGTCCGCGTCCGGGGCGCGCGTGAGCACAATCTCCGGGGCGTCGACGTCGACGTCCCACGCGACGTGGTGGCCGTCTTCACCGGGGTGTCCGGCTCGGGGAAGTCCTCGCTCGCGTTCGGGACGATCTACGCGGAGGCCCAGCGCCGGTACTTCGAGTCGGTCGCGCCGTACGCCCGACGGCTGATCCACCAGGTCGGCGCGCCCGACGTCGACGAGGTGACCGGGCTGCCCCCGGCGGTCTCCCTCCAGCAGCGCCGGTCGGCGCCCACCTCGCGTTCGTCGGTGGGCACGGTCACGAATCTGTCGAACTCGCTGCGGATGCTCTTCTCCCGGGCCGGCGACTACCCGCCGGGCGCGGAGCGCCTCGACTCCGACTCCTTCTCGCCCAACACGGCGGCCGGGGCGTGCCCCGAGTGCCACGGACTCGGCGAGGTCCACCGCGCCACGGAGGAGTCGCTGGTCCCGGACCCGTCGTTGTCGATCCGCGAGGGCGCGATCGCCGCCTGGCCCGGCGCCTGGCAGGGCAAGAACCTGCGGGACATCCTCGACGCGCTCGGCCACGACGTCGACGTCCCGTGGCGCGAGCTCCCGGCCGGGCAGCGCGAGTGGATCCTGTTCACGGACGAGCAGCCCGTGGTGACGGTCCACCCGGTGCGGGACGCCGACCGCATCCAACGCCCCTACCAGGGCACGTACATGAGCGCTCACCGCTATGTGATGAAGACCTTCGCGGACTCCCGGAGCACGGCCCTGCGGGCCAGGGCGGAGCGGTTCCTGACGTCCGCGCCCTGTCCCGCCTGCGCGGGGGGCAGACTCCGGCCGGAGGCCCTGGCCGTGACCTTCGCGGGCCGGACGATCGCGGACATGGCCGCGCTGCCGCTGGCGGACCTCGCCGGGCTCCTCGACGGAAGATCGGAGGCGGCACGCGTCCTCACCGAGGACCTCAGGTCCCGTATCGCACCGGTCGTCGAACTCGGCCTGGGCTACCTCTCACTGGACCGCGCCGCCCCCACGCTCTCCGCGGGCGAGCTGCAGCGGCTGCGGCTCGCCACCCAGCTGCGCTCCGGGCTGTTCGGGGTGGTGTACGTCCTCGACGAGCCGTCGGCCGGTCTGCACCCGGCGGACACCCGGGCGCTGCTCACGGTGTTGCGGCGGCTGAAGGCCGCGGGCAACTCGGTGTTCGTGGTGGAGCACCAGCTGGACGTGATACGCGCCGCCGACTGGCTGGTGGACGTGGGCCCCCGGGCGGGCGAGCACGGCGGGCAGGTGCTGCACAGCGGTCCGGTGGCGGCACTGGAGTCGGTCGAGGAGTCGGCGACGGCACGTCACCTCTTCGCCCGCTCCCCGGCTCCCGTGCGTGAAGTCCGCGCCGCACGAGGGTGGCTGGAGGTCGGTCCGGTCACCCGGCACAACCTGCGCGGGGTGACGGCCCGCTTCCCGCTGGGCGTGTTCACCGCGGTGACGGGCGTCTCGGGCTCGGGCAAGTCGACGCTCGTCGGGGAGATCACCGACGAGCTGCCCGGCGTGGACCGGCTGGTCTCGGTCGACCAGAAGCCGATCGGGCGCACCCCGCGCTCCAACCTGGCCACGTACACCGGCCTGTTCGACGTCGTCCGCAAGGTGTTCGCGGCGACGGACGCGGCGCGGTCCAGGGGCTACGGCGCGGGCCGCTTCTCCTTCAACGTGGCGCAAGGACGCTGCGAGACCTGTCAGGGCGAGGGCTTCGTGAGCGTCGAACTGCTCTTCCTGCCGAGCACGTACGCGCCGTGCCCGGACTGCGGCGGGGCCCGCTACAACCCGGCGACCCTCGAAGTGGCGTACCGGGACCGGAACATCGCGCAGGTGCTGGATCTGACCGTGGAGGCGGCGGCCCGCTTCTTCGCCGACACCCCGGCCGTCTCCCGCAGCCTGTCCGCCCTCCTCGACGTCGGCCTGGGGTATCTGCGCCTCGGTCAGCCGGCGACGGAGCTCTCCGGCGGCGAGGCGCAGCGCATCAAGCTGGCGACCGAGTTGCAGCGGGGCCGACGCGGCCGCACCCTCTACCTCCTCGACGAACCGACGACCGGGCTGCATCCGGCCGACGTCGAGGTCCTGATGCGCGAGCTGCACGCCCTGGTCGACGCCGGGAACACCGTCGTCGCCGTGGAGCACGACATGGTGGTCGTGGCGGGCGCGGACTGGGTGATCGACCTCGGGCCCGGCGGGGGCGACGCGGGCGGCCGCGTCGTGACGACGGGAACGCCGGCCGAGGTGGCCGGGGCGCGGGGCAGCGCGACGGCGCCCTATCTGGCCCGGGCGCTGGCCCCCGGGCGCGAGTGACGGCGCTGCTCCCGCCAGGCCCGGTAGTGGTCTGCAAGGGTCTCCTCGATCGGACGGTAGACGAGGCCCAGTTCCTCGACGCTCCTGCGGTTGTCGACCGGGAAACGGATGCCCAGATGGTTGCGGATGTAGCTCTGGGAGAGGCCGAAGGCGGGGCCGAGGACGCGCACCGGCCAGTGCGGGAGTTCGGTGCGCGGAAGGCGCGGGTTGCGCGGGTGGTGCCTGCGCAGGATCGCCGACATCTGGTGGAAGGAGGTCATCTCCGGTGCGGCGACGATGTAGCGGCCGTGTGCTTCGGGGCGTTCCGCCGCCGCGATGTGGGCCGCCGCCACGTCCCGCACGTCGGCCGTGGTGAAGCTGAAGTCCGGGGCGCCGTAGAAGAAGTAGCCCTTGAACAGCTCGTCCAGCAGGAAGAGACTGCCCGAGTCCGAGGCGGGGGTGAGGGAGGGGCCGAGGACGAGGCCGGGGTTGACGGAGACCATGCGCCAGCGGTCCTGGGCGGCCTCGGCCTCCCAGGCGGCCTGCTCGGCGACCGTCTTGGCGTAGTGGTACGGGTTGTTCTCCGCCGTGCTGGTGGTGTTGACGTACTTCTCCGAGAGGGTCTGTCCGTCCATCTCGCGCACGTCGGCGTAGTCGCCGAAGATCGCCCCGACCGTGGACGTGAAGACGAGACGCTCGACCGTCGCGGTGCGGTTCACGGCCGCCGCCACGTGGTGCGTCCCCCGCAGGGCGGGTTCCACGACGTCGCGTCGGCCGTCCTTGATCTTCTCCGGCATCAGGAACGGCGACGCCACGTGGAAGACCACCGCGCAGCCCTTCATCGCCTCGTCGAAGGAGCCCTCGGCCAGCAGGTCCGCCTCGAACAGGTGGAGGCGGCCGGGATGGGCGTCCTGGAGGTCGCGCAGCGGCCGGAGTTTCACCGTGTTCGCCAGGGAGCGCACGGTGGTGTGCACGCGGTAGCCGCGTTCCAGGAGCTGCCGCACGAGGTGGGCGGCCACGAAGCCGCTGCCCCCCGTCACGAGGACCGTTCGGCCGGCCGGGCTTGCGTTCACGCGCGCTCCCCTCGGAGGTCGGGATGCGTCATGATCCCACCGTGGAGGCCCGACGCCCCCTCGCCTGAGGGGAATTCGTCGCACCGCGTCCGCCGGCCCGGCCGTCTTCGGCCCCGCGCCGAGGACCCGCAGGCCCACGGGGCACGGCGGCCGGGCGCTGCGCCCACGGCGGGCACACCGTCCTCGCCGAGGGCGCGGCCGCATCCGCCGGCCTCGCCGGGTCGCGGGCGACGGGTGCGCCCCGCGGACCGACGTCGCGCCCCTCCCGCTCGCCGGATCACGGGCGGCCGTCGTGCCGGGCGCCGAACGGCACGCGCTCGCCCGCGTCGGCCTCGACGGCACATCGGCAGGACCTCCTCCGGAGGTCGCCGCGGGCGGCCGACGGCCCGCCGCGCGGCCCGCGTCGCCGCTGCCGTGGCGTTCGGGGCGGCGGACCGCGCCGCGCACTGGACCCGCGCACGCCGACCGTGTCCACCGGTGGGTCAGGAACGCCCGGGACGGCGGGTCACCGGCCTCCCGCCCGGACCTGGCCGACCGTCTCGGCTGCCTGCCGGAGTTCCCGTTCCCGTCCGGGGGCGGGTACGGGGACGGGGACGGCGACGGGGACGCCGGATCGCTCCTCGGCTGCCTGGAGCACATCGCGTCCGGCGCCGAACCGGCGGCGCGGCGGGCGCTGTCCGCCCGGGTCGAGGAGGTGGCCCGCAGGGCCGGACACGGCGTCGTGTCCGCCGGCCGGGGCGAGGACCCGCTGCTCGTACGGGCCGCCCAGCACCCCGGCCCCGGCCGCGGCGGCCAGCGCCCTGCGGTCGGGGTGATCGCCGGGCGCGAGGACGGGCAGCACCTCGACCTCGGCCACCAGGCCCCGGGCGCACACCACCCGCCACACCGAGGCGAGCAGCGGATCGTCGCCGACGAACGCGGGCGCGGTGCTCGCCGCTCCCCCGCGGTCCCGGTAGACGATGCGCACGGGCTGGACCGGGGCCCCGGCGTCCAGCGCGGCCTGGAACACCGCCCGCCGGAAACGCCCCTGGGCGCGGCCGCACCAGGTGCTGCCCTCGGGGAACACCGCGACCGCCCGGCCGGCGCGCAGCACGTCGGCGATCCGGGCGACCGTGGCGGGCAGGGCGCGCAGCCGGTCGCGGTCGATGAACATGACGCCGCCGCGCGCGGCCAGCGAGCCCGCCACCGGCCAGCTCCGGATCTCGGCCTTGGCGAGCATCCGGGCCGGCCGCACGCCCGCCAGCAGCGGGATGTCCAGCCAGGAGACGTGGTTCGCGACCAGGAGCAGTCCGGTGGCCGTGGGCGCGGTGGCGCCGGTCACCCGGATCCGGACCCCGGCCCCCCGTACGACGGCCCGGCTCCACCACCGCACCGCGCGGGCGGGAACCCACCGCCCCAGCGGAGACAGCACGACGCCGGCGAGGACCAGCACGGCCACCGTCGTGAGCCGGAGCACGGCCCGCGGCAGGCCCGCGAGGGACGTCGTCGCCCGCACGCACGCCCGCGGGGTGCAGGGCGCGCTGGGCAGCCAGACGCTCATCAGGCCGGGACGAGGGAGAGGAAGTGCTTCAGGTAGCGCGCGTTCACCCGCCGCATCGGCAGCAGCACGTACAGGTCGGCGACGCCGAAGTCGGGGTCGTGGGCGGGCTCCCCGCACACCCAGGCGCCGAGACGGAGGTAGCCGCGCAGGAGGGCGGGCAGCTCGGTGCGGGCGAGGGGGCCCGCCTCCTGCGGGGTCCAGGGCCGCAGCGGCCGTACCCGGTACTCCGGCGGCGCGAGGTGCTTCTCGCGCACCCGGTCCCAGGTCGCCGTCGCGAGGGCGCCGCCGTCGGCGAGCGGGACCGAGCAGCAGCCGGCCAGCCACTCGTGGCCGCGGTCCACCATGTAGCGGGCGATCCCGGCCCAGATGAGGCCTATGACGGCGCCGTCGCGGTGGGCGGGGTGCACGCAGGAGCGGCCGACCTCGACGAGGCCGGGCCGGATCGCGTCGAGCGGGCTCAGGTCGAACTCGCCCTCGGAGTAGAGCCGTCCGGCGATCGCGGCCCGCTCGGGCGGCAGCAGACGGTAGGTGCCGACCACTTCGCCCGTGGCGGCGTCCCGGATGAGCAGGTGGTCGCAGTGGTCGTCGAAGGCGTCCGCGTCCAGGCCAGGTTCCGGGCCGTCGAGGCGGGCGCCCAGCTCCCCGGCGAACACCTGGTGGCGCAGCCGCTGCGCGGCCCGGACGTCGTCCCTGTCGCGGGCGAGCGAGACGAGGTAGCCGGAGCCGGCGGGCGGGGCGGCGAGGGCGGGGGGCGAGAGGGGCATGGCGGTCATGGAGGTCTCCTGCGCCGGGCGGAAGAAGCATGGGGACGGTGCACGGGGGACTGCACCTGCTTTCTTCCGCGGCCGGCTGGCGTGGGCGTGACCGCCGCGGGGCCCGTGGATGTGCGGCTGCTGAATGACAGGCGCTCCGCCCGGCGCCGAACGCCAGACGGGACCGGGGATGAGCACCACTCCCGGTCCCGCCCGTCCGCGCTGTTCGGCGAACGTTCTTCTCGGCTGCCCCGGCGGTCCTGCCGCCTGGCCGCCTTGTGCGTGGGCGCTACCGCCTGGCCGCCTTGCGCGTGGCGCGCAGCCACTCCCGGTTCATGCCGGTGATGGACACCAGCGGGATGCCCTTCGGGCAGGCCGTCGCGCACTCCCCGGCGAGCGTGCAGCCGCCGAACCCCTCCTCGTCCATCTGCGCGACCATGTCCAGCACCCGGGTCTCCCGCTCGGGCGCGCCCTGCGGCAGCACGTTGAGGTGATTGATCTTGGCGGAGGTGAAGAGCATCGCCGCGCCGTTGGGGCAGGCGGCCACGCAGGCCCCGCAGCCGATGCACTCGGCGTGCTCGAACGCGAAGTCGGCGTCGGGCTTGGGCACGGGGGTGGCGTGCGCCTCGGGGGCGGCGCCGGTGGGGGCGGTGATGTAGCCGCCTGCCTGGATGATGCGGTCGAACGCCGACCGGTCGACCACCAGGTCCTTGATCACCGGGAAGGCGGCGGCCCGCCACGGCTCGACGTCGATGGTGTCGCCGTCCCGGAAGGACCGCATGTGCAGTTGGCAGGTGGTGGTGCGTTCGGGGCCGTGCGCCTCGCCGTTGACGACGAGCGAGCACGCGCCGCAGATGCCCTCGCGGCAGTCGTGGTCGAAGGCGACCGGGTCCTCACCGCGCAGGATGAGGTCCTCGTTGAGGGTGTCGAGCATCTCCAGAAAGGACATGTCGGGCGAGATGCCGTCCACCTCGTAGGTGGACATGGCGCCGTCGGCGTCGGCGGCGCGCTGCCGCCACACGCGCAGGGTGAGCTTCATGCGTAGCTCCGCTGGGTGGGATGGACGTACTCGAAGACCAGGTCTTCCCGGTGCAGGGTGGGGGCCGTGCCGGCGCCGGTGAACTCCCAGGCGGCCGCGTAGGCGAACACGTCGTCCCGGCGGGCCGCCTCGCCGTCCGGGGTCTGGGACTCCTCGCGGAAGTGGCCGCCGCAGGACTCGGCGCGGTGCAGCGCGTCGAGGCACATCAGCTCGGCGAGCTCCAGGTAGTCCACGATCCGGTTGGCCTTCTCCAGGGACTGGTTGAACTCCTCGCCGACGCCCGGCACCTTGATGCGCCGCCAGAACTCCTCGCGGATCTGCGGGATGCGCTCCAGGGCCTTGCGCAGACCGGAGTCCGTGCGGGCCATTCCGCAGAACTCCCACATCAGCTCGCCCAGTTCGCGGTGGAAGGAGTCGGGGGTGCGGTCGCCGTCGACGGACAGGAGCAGGTTGAGCCGGTCCTGCGTCTCGGCCAGCACCTCCTGGACGGCGGGGTGCGCGTCGTCCACCGCGCTCTGGCGCGGGTTGCGGGCCAGGTAGTCGTTGACGGTCGCCGGGAGGACGAAGTAACCGTCGGCCAGGCCCTGCATCAGTGCGGAGGCGCCGAGCCGGTTGGCGCCGTGGTCGGAGAAGTTGGCCTCGCCGATCGCGAACAGGCCCGGCACGGTGGTCTGGAGGTCGTAGTCGACCCACAGCCCGCCCATCGTGTAGTGCACGGCCGGGTAGATCCGCATCGGGACCTCGTAGGGATCCTCGTCGGTGATCCGCTGGTACATGTCGAAGAGGTTGCCGTACTTCGCCTCGACGGCCTCGCGGCCCAGGCGCCGGATCGCTTCGGCGAAGTCCAGGTAGACGCCCTGTCCGCCGGGTCCGACGCCCCTGCCCTCGTCGCAGACGTTCTTCGCGGCGCGGGAGGCGATGTCCCGGGGGACCAGGTTGCCGAAGGAGGGGTAGATGCGCTCCAGGTAGTAGTCGCGCTCGTCCTCGGGGATCCTGTTCGGCGGGCGGTCGTCGCCCTTGGCCTTCGGCACCCAGATCCGGCCGTCGTTGCGCAGGGACTCGCTCATCAGCGTCAGCTTCGACTGGTGGTCGCCGGTGCGGGGGATGCAGGTGGGGTGGATCTGGGTGAAACAGGGGTTGGCGAAGTAGGCGCCGCGCCGGTGCGCCCGCCAGATCGCGGTGGCGTTGGAGTTCATCGCGTTGGTCGACAGGTAGAAGACGTTTCCGTAACCACCGGTGGCCAGGACGACGGCGTCCGCGAAGTAGGCGTCGGTCTTCCCCGTGATCAGGTCCCGGGCCACGATGCCGCGCGCCCGCCCGTCGACGACGATCAGGTCGAGCATCTCGGTGCGCGGGTGCATCTCGACGTTCCCCGCGGCGATCTGCCGGCTGAGGGCCTGGTAGGCGCCGAGCAGCAGTTGCTGGCCCGTCTGGCCGCGGGCGTAGAAGGTCCGCGAGACCTGCACGCCGCCGAAGGAGCGGGTGTCGAGCAGACCGCCGTACTCGCGGGCGAAGGGCACGCCCTGCGCCACGCACTGGTCGATGATCTCGACCGAGATCTGCGCGAGCCGGTGGACGTTGGACTCGCGCGCCCGGAAGTCGCCGCCCTTGACGGTGTCGTAGAAGAGGCGGTGGATCGAGTCGCCGTCGTTGCGGTAGTTCTTCGCCGCGTTGACGCCGCCCTGCGCGGCGATGGAGTGGGCGCGGCGCGGGGAGTCCTGATAGCAGAACTGGACGACGCGGTATCCCTGTTCGGCGAGGGTGGCGCCCGCGGAGCCGCCGGCCAGGCCGGTGCCGACGACGATCACGGTGTGCTTGCGCCGGTTGGCCGGGTTGACGAGTCCCGCCTCGAAGCGGCGCCTGTCCCAGCGTTCGGCGATCGGTCCTGCGGGCGCCTTCGCGTCGGCGAGGGGCTCGCCGGTCGCGTACTCGGTGAAGTCGGTCATGTCAGCTCACCACTCCGGTCATGACGCCCACGGGGACGGCGATGAAACCGGCCGTGAGCAGTAGGGCGAGGACGTCGGCGGCGGCCTTGAGGGCGCGGTCGCGGGTGCGGCTGCCGGCGCCGAGGGTCTGGGCGGCGCTCCAGAAGCCGTGCCGCACGTGCAGGCCGAGCGCGAGCATCGCCACGATGTACACGACGTCGCCGTACCAGGTGGAGAAGGTGTCCACGACGTTCTGGTAGGGGTGGCCCTCCTGGAAGCCGCCGCTGTGCACGGTGCCGGTCGTCAGGTCGAGGAGGTGCCAGACGATGAACAGGGCGAGGATGATCCCGCCCCAGCGCATGGTGCGCGTGGCGTAGCTCGCGCGGGGCTTGCGGTGGACGTACTTGGCGGGACGCGCCCTGATGTCGCGGCGGCTGAGCTGGTAGGCGGAGACGGCGTGCGCGACGACCGCCACGACCAGCACCGCCCGGATCAGCCACAGCGTCCACTCGTCGTGCATGAACGGCTCGCCGACGGTGCGCAGCCAGTGCGCGTAGTGGTTGAACTCGCCCGGCCCGAAGAAGATCTTCAGGTTGCCGATCATGTGGACGACCAGGTACAGCAGCATGACGAGGCCGCTGACGGCCATCACCGTCTTCTTGCCGACCGTGGAGTCCCACACGGTGCGCGCCATGGACGACCGTCGGTCCGTCCGCGTTGCCAGAGCCATGTTCCAAGACGCTAGGGCCGGGAACCCTCATCGGTCCAAGACATGGTCCGCCTCGTTTCCATAGCGTGCGCCTATCATGGCCGGATGCAGTTCCAGCAGCTCCAGTACTTCGTGGCGGTGGCCGAGGCCCGGCACTTCACCCGGGCCGCCGAGCTCGTGCACGTGGCGCAGCCGTCGCTGTCGCAGCAGATCAAGGCGCTGGAGCGGGAGCTGGGCGCGGATCTGTTCCAGCGCGCGCGGGGCAACATCACGCTCACCGACGCGGGCGAGGCACTGCTGCCGCTGGCGCGGCGGATCCTGGCCGACACCGAGACCGCGCGCTACGAGGTGCAGGAGCTGGTGCAGCTGCGCAGCGGCCGGGTGCGGCTGGGGGCCACGCCGAGCCTGTGCACGGGTCTGCTGCCGGACGTGCTGCGCGCCTTCCACGACCGCTACCCGGGCATCCGGCTGCTGATCGAGGAGGGCGGCTCGCACGACCTCGTCCGTGAGCTGGCCCGCGGCGCCCTCGATCTCGCCCTGGTCGTGCTGCCCCTGCCGACGCCGTCCCCGGCGCTGACGACGGTGGAGCTGCTGCGCGAGGACCTGGTCGTGGTGTCCTCGCCGGAGGCCTCCAAGCCGGGGGACGGGCGGCGGACCGTCCGCATCGCCGACCTGGAGCGCGAGCGTCTGGTGATGTTCCGGCACGGCTACGACCTGCGGGAGCTCACCGTGGCCGCCTGCCGGGGCGAGGGCTTCGAGCCCGACTTCGCGGTCGAGGGCGGGGAGATGGACGCGGTGCTCGGGTTCGTGCGGGCCGGCCTCGGGGTGGCCGTCGTCCCCCGCATGGTGGCCGCCCGCTCGGGCCGGGGACTGCGCGTCACGCCCCTCGCCCGGCCCGGCCTGCACCGCACGATCGCCCTGGCCCACCGCAGCGACGTGGCGCCGCCCCGTGCGGCCCGGGAACTGCAGCGGATGCTGCTGGAGCGGTGAGGGCGGCCGCCCGGACCGCGTCAGCCCCGCAGGGCCGGCGCCAGCACCTCCTCGCACCACTGGCGAAAGCCCGTGGGCGTGGTGTCGGGGGTGCTGGGCTGGGCCGCGCCGTAGAAACCCTGGGTGTTCTGGGCATCCGTCATGTCGGCCACCGACCGGGCCCAGGCCTCGCTCGCGCCCTGGCCGGTCATCATCGCCTTCTGTTCGGCCGAGGTGATCTGCCGTACGCGCACGGGGCGCTCCAGCACCTCCGTGAGGACGCGGGCCATGCCCTCGGGG
Organism: Streptomyces rishiriensis; assembly: GCF_003112535.1. Classification (GTDB taxonomy): domain Bacteria; phylum Actinomycetota; class Actinomycetes; order Streptomycetales; family Streptomycetaceae; genus Streptomyces; species Streptomyces rishiriensis. The sequence continues at coordinate 59,662 of NZ_BEWA01000022.1, forward strand.
GTCAGGTCGTCGGGACCCGCCAGCGCGACATCGCGGTACCCGGTCCAGGAGGGGTCGAGGAGCAGCCGGGCCGCCTCCGCGGCGATGTCGCGGACAGCGCAGGTGCGCAGCACGCGATCCCGCGCGAGTGCCACGGTCCAGACGCCCTCGTCGCGGATCTCGGCCGTCTGGCGGAGCAGGTTCTCCATCAGCGCCGGCGGACACAGGGCCCGGTAGTGCGCGCCCGTCGCGGCGATGGCCTCGTCCATGGCGAGCGAGGCGGAGATCGGCCCGGCGTTGCGGGCGACGCCCCGGCCCAGGGTCGACACGGCCACGACGCGTTCGACTCCCCGGGCGCCGATCACGTCGCAGAGCGGCTCCGTGAAAGCCCGGAAATGGCCTTCGACGTCCCCGGTTCCGGGCGTCGGGGGCACCAGCCAGAAGATCCGGTCGGCGCCCTCGCACGCCTCCTTCAGCACGGCCGGGTCGGCGTGCGAACCCGCGACGGCCTCGACGCGTTCCCGGTCGCGCGGGGAGAGCCGGGCGGGGTCGCGGACGATCACCCGGACCGGGGTCCCGCCGTGGTCGGCGTCCAGCAGCCGGGACAGGACCTCGCGGCCGATCTGGCCGGTCGGGGTGGTGACGACGATCATGAACGGCTCCAGTGTTCGGTGGCGATCGGTACGGCCACGAGCCTGCTGCCCCGGCCGTCCCGACGGAAGGACCGGTCCGCTCGCGCTTGTTACCCTCAGGGCAATACCGAACGGAGGGCCGCCCATGGAGTCCCGTCCGCTGCGCTACTTCGTCGCCGTCGCCGAGGAGCTCAACTTCGCCCGCGCCGCGCAACGGCTCGGCATCTCCCCGCCGCCGCTGTCCCGGTCGATCCGCGCGCTGGAGAGCGAGCTGGGGGCCGTCCTCTTCGAGCGGACGACCCACAGCGTGGCCCTGACGCCCGCCGGCGCGGTCCTGCTCGCCGAGGCGAGGTTCGCCCTGGACGCGCTGGACGCCGCGGGCCGGCGGGCCCGCCGCACGGCCGCCGCCGAGCCGAAGCTGGTGCTGGCCGTGAAGGCGGACGGGGACGCGGGGCTGCTGGAGACGATCCTCGCGCGCTACGCGGCCGACCCCGCGGCACTGCCGGTCACCGTGCGGCTGGCCGCGTGGCAGGAGCAGTCCCGGATGCTGCGGCAGGGCGAGGCCGACGCCGCCCTGATGTACGAGCCGTACGAGCGCACGGGCCTTGACACGGAGGACCTCGTCTCCGAGCCGCGGGTCGCCGCCCTCGCCGTGAGCCATCCCCTCGCCGCCCGGACCGGGCTGCGCCTCGCCGACCTGGGGCTGCGCGAGGACGAGATGCTCCGGTTCATCGAGGAGGTCCGAGGCCGGGGCCAGGACCTCGCCCAGCTCCTCACGCTCGTCGGCCTGGGCGAGCTGGTCGCGCTGCTGCCCGCCTCCGTCGCCGACCGCTACCCCCGGCCCGGGGTCGTCTACCGGCCCGTCCTGGACGCACCCGCCGCCGTCATGGCCGTCGCGTGGCCCCAGCAGTCGCGTTCGACGGCCACGGCCGCGCTCGTGCGGGCCGCCGTGTCGGTGGCCGACGACGTCCGCGCGCGGGAGGCGGGCTGACCTACTCCGCCCCGGGCGGCACGGGGGTCCCCTGGTGGTAGTACATCCGCCAGCCCGTGTCCTCGCTCCGCTTTCGCCAGAGCGAGCTGCGGCGGGCGCGCAGGCCGTCGAAGTCCGTCTCGTAGGTGAGGTGGACCAGGCCGGGGGCCAGGACGACCCCCTCGATGGACGACGGCTCGTAGCGGGGGCCGTCCGGCGAGCCGCCCGGATGATCGGGCAGCCAGGCCAGCATGTCCTCGTACGCATAGCGGCGGCCCGAGGAGCCCACCTCCACGAACTCGGGGTCGAGCAGTCGCTCGAAGCGGGCGCGGGAGGCGCGCACGGCCGGGTCCAGCAGGGCCAGTTCGCCGGCGATCGCCTCGTTCACGTCGTCGTGTGCGTGAGTCATCCGCCCATCTTCGCGCCCGGCCCGTGCACCCCCGCGACCGAGGTGTGCGCTCAGCCCGTCGCGTCCACCAGGGCCAGTTCGTGGAGCCGGTCCGGCGGGCCCGGGCGGGCGTAGTACCAGCCCTGGGCGGTGTCGCAGCCCAGTATCCGCAGCTGCTCCGCCTGCGCGCCGGTCTCCACGCCCTCCACCGTGACCGCGAGGTCCAGACTGTGGGCGAGCGAGACGATCCCCTCCACGATCTTGAGGTCGACCGGGTCCGCCGGGAACTGCTGCATGCCCTGGGTGAAGGAGCGGTCCAGCTTGAGGACGCTCACCGGGAGCCTGCGCAGGTTGGCCAGGTTGGAGTAGCCGGTCCCGAAGTCGTCCAGGGCGATGTCGACGCCCATCTCGGCGAGCCGGCGCAGCGGCTTGAGCAGGTCGTCGTCGGCGCCGATCAACGCCGACTCCGTCACCTCCAGGCACAGGGCCTCCGGCCGCACGCCCGCCCGTTCGAGGATGTCGACGGTGTCCTGTACCAGGCCGGGATGGGTGAGCTGACACGGGGAGAGGTTGACGTTGATGCGCAGGGGGTCGGTGTCGCCGGTGCGCTCACGCCACTCGCCGGCCTGCCGGACGGACTCCTCCAGGACCCAGCGGCCCAGCGGCACGATCAGCCCCGTGCGCTCGGCGAGCGGGATGAACCGGTCGGGGCCGAGCACCCCGTGCTGGGGGTGCAGCCAGCGCACCAGCGCCTCGGCGCCGCGCACGCTGCCGTCGCCGAGGTGCACCAGCGGCTGGTACTCGATGAAGAACTCACCGCGTTCGAGGGCCGCCGGAAGCGCCGTGGTCAGGCCGTGCCGCGTGATCGCCCGGGCGTCCGCCTCCGGGTCGGCGAGCTCGAAGCGGTTGCCGCCCGCCGACTTGGCCCGGTACATGGTGATGTCGGCGCTGCGCAGCACCTCGGCCGCGCTACGCTCCCCCGCCGGGCCCTCGACGATGCCGATGCTGCCGCGCACGGTCAGCTCCCGGCCGTCGATGCTCACCGGCGCGACCAGGGCGTTCATGATGCGCGCGGCGAGTTCGTCGACCTCGTGGCGGGTGTCGGGGCCGGTGGTCAGCGCGACGAACTCGTCGCCGCCGAGGCGGGCGACCATCTCGCCGGGTGCGGTCGCGCAGGACTGCAGCCGGTCGGCGACCTCGACGAGCAGCCGGTCGCCGGCCGCGTGGCCGAGGCTGTCGTTGATGGTCTTGAAGCCGTCCAGGTCGAGGTAGCACAGCCCGAAGCGCTTGCCCTCGCCGGCGCCGAGCACCTTCTCCAGGCGTTCGAAGAACAGCGTGCGGTTGGGCAGGCCGGTGAGGGCGTCGTGGGTGGCCTCGTAGCGCAGCCGGAGGTTGAGCAGCCGGCGCTCGGTGGTGTCCTCCATCAGGGCCAGCGTGTACTGCGGTTCGCCGTCGGCGTCCCGCAGCAGGGAGACCGTCAGGTTGGTCCACAGAACCGTTCCGTCGGGCCGGCTGAACGCCTTCTCCGTGTGGTAGTGCTCGCGTTCGCCGCGCACGAGTTCGTCGTAGAGCTTCCAGGTCTGTGGCGCGTCCTCGGGGTGGGTGAGGTCCTGGACCCTACGGCCCCGCAGCGTCTGCTCCGAGCCGCCGAACATGCGCAGCAACGCCCCGTTGATCTGCAGGACGTTGCCGTCGAGGTCGGCGATGCCGATCCCTATCGCGGCGCCCTCGAAGACCGCCCGGAAGCGCGCCTCGCTCGCGTGCAGCGCCTGCGCGACGACGCCCTGGGCGCGCAACGCGGCCTGGGAGATGGCCTCCTGTTCGGCGAGCGTGCGCTCGCGCAGGGCCCGCGCGAACCCCGCCGCCATGGCGTGCTGGAGCCGTGAGGCGCGGATGCGCAGGTCCTCCTGGGGACCGTCCTCGCCGCAGTACAGCACCAGGTAGGCGTCGACGCAGTCCAGGGAGTGGCTGAGCGCGTCGGGGTCCGTGCAGTGCGCGTCGACCAGGTCGGCCCCGACGTCCTTGCCGGCCTCGGCGTCGAAGCCCCGCTCCAGCAGCGCCCCGCGCAGCCGCCGCGCCAGCGGCAGCAGCCGTTCCTCCAGTTCGGGCCGGGTCAACGACGTCGAGGTCACCGGGTACACGGCCCGGCTCCAGATCGTCGCGAACCGCCTCAGTCTGCCCTCCGGGCCGTCCGGCTCCGCGGTCACGGCCTACGCCCCACTCCGGCGAATCCCGAGAGGGCCCAGGGGTCCTCGTCCTCCGGCGCCGTGTCCGGCCGCCAGCGCGGCATCGGCACCAGTCCCGGTTCCACCATGTCGTACCCCTCGAAGAACCGCCCGATCTCGTCCCGAGAGCGCATGATCAGCGGATTGCGGATGTCCTTGTACACGTCGACCGCGCCTTCGGCCCGCTCCGTCGGCATCGGGATTCCCTCGTACGAGGCATGCGTGAGCACGAGGAGACTGCCCGGCGCGAGCGCCGCACCGAGCTCGGCCACCGCCGCGTACGGATCGTCCGCGTCCTCCACGAAGTGCAGGACGGCGACCAGCAGCAGCGCCACCGGCCGGTCCAGGTCGATGAGACGCGTGACCTGGAGGCTGTGCAGGATCTCCTGCGGCTTGCACAGGTCGGCGGCCACGACGTCGGCGTCGTCGTTGTCCGCCAGCACCGCCTCGCTGTGCGCCACGGCCACCGGGTCGTGGTCGACGTAGACCACGCGCGCTGCGGGGCTCGCCGCCCGGGCCACCTCGTGCGCGCTGCCGAAGGTGGGGATGCCGGAGCCGATGTCGAGGAACTGGGTGACGCCCTCGGCCACCGCGTAGCGCACGGCACGGCGCATGAACGCCCGGTTCGCCTGGCTGATCTTCGGGAGTCCCGGCAGGAACTCCATGGCCCTGCGGGCCGCTTCCCGGTCCACCTCGAAGTTGTGCGAGCCGCCCAGGTAGTAGTCGTAGATCCGCGAGACGCTCGGCACCGAGATGTCGATGCTCCGAGGTGCCCAGGCGGGACGCTCCATCTATCTCTCCAAGGCGTAGGCGATCCGGTGTTCGAGCTGAGGCTACTGATCGCCCGCCAAACGGGCGAGTGGAAACGGAAATTGACCGTCCGTTCCCGGTCACTGCCTGCGGCACGTGCCGAATCGACGCCCCCCGTGAGGCCACGAAAAGTGCCCGAGGCGCTCCGGAGAGTCTCCGCAGCGGCCCTGAGGGCGGCGAAAGTCTACGCACACGACACGGCGCCGGGACAAACACAGCGGTCCGCCCCCTCCGTGCGGCGCGGAGGGGGCGGACCAGCGGTCGGGCGCGAAGGGCAGTCGCGGGACGGCCCTGGGGAGGCGGTCTCTACTGCGCCGGCGCTCCGACCAGCTTGCCGTCGGGCGCCACGGCGTACCACGTGCCGCCCACGCCCTGGCCGTTGATGTCACCGGGGGCCTTGTCGCCGGCGAAGGTGTAGATCGGCGAGCAGTTGACGGTCTGCTGCCTGACGCCGTCACCGCGGGTGAAGCTCATCAGGCCCTTCTTCTGCACGCCCTTGGTGTCGTTGGCCTCGACCGGCGCGACGACCGGCCACTTCTGCAGGCAGGCGCCGTTGCAGTTCGACACCGGCTTGGGCCACGCCTTGTCCTTGAGGAAGCGGTAGACCGTCATGCCGTTCTTGTCGACGACGATCTCGCCGAGGTTGGGGTCCTTGCGCACCGACAGGCCCGCCAGGGCTACATCGGATCCGCCGCTGGACTTGGCCTTCTTGCCCTCGGGGGTGAGCGCGAACCACTTGTTGCCCACGCCCTGGCCGCTGGTGTCGCCCGCGTTGGCGTCCTTGGCGTAGTAGTAGGCGGGCCAGCCGGCCACGGTGAGCTGCTTGGTGCCGTCGGAACGGGTGATCTCGCCGAGCAGCGACTTGTCGATGCCGTCACCGGCGCTGACGTCGTCCGCGGACACCGGCGGCCACGCGGTCGCGCAGTCGCCGTCGCAGTTCGACTTCGGCGGTTCGGCGGTGTCCGCGTCGAAGCGGTAGAGGGTCTTTCCGGCGCCGTCGGTGAGGATCTTGCCGAGTTCGCCGTTCGCGGAGACGGCGAGCTCGCCGGCGCCCGCCGGCTGCGCTCCGGTTCCGGTCCCCGCGCCGACCCCGCCGGGGGCGCTGGCGCTCGCCGCGGCGCCCGCGGCGCCGTATCCGCTGCCGACGCCCGCGATGCCACCCGCCGGAGCCGTGGCTCCCACGTTCTGGCTGGACGCCGACGTGCCGCTTTCCGATCCGCACGCCGCCGTCAGCGCCAGCACGGCCACCGTACCCGCCGCGAGTGAGGCGCTCCGCCAGGTGGTCTTCATCGTCAACAACTCCCCGATCGTCACAAGGGTGTTGCAGCGCCCTGCTGCGCCGCCGCACGGACCTGAGTACGCACCGGGGCGGTGGTTGTGTTCAAACACGGCGCGAAATTCTTTTCGGCGACCTGTCTCGCGGGGCGGGACGGGCCGTCCCGAAGGCGCCCGCGAGGGCCGCCGCGGCCTGGCGCGAAGGGCCGGCCCGGTCGCACACGCGCACGGCCGGCCGGATGCGCGAACGCACCGACCGGCAAACCCGCGAACCGGAACTTCCCCCGTTCGGGGCAATCACTGCCGGGCATGGACTCACGGCAGCGTGCGAAGCCGCATGATCTCCGTCGTGCATGGACCCGAACCGATCCGATCCGCTCTTCTCACCAGGACGTTGGCCCTGGTGACCGTGGCCTGGATCCTCGCGGCCGCGCCGGCCGGGGTGGCCACGGCCGACGCGTGCGCGTACGCGTCGACGGGCCCGGACGGCACCGAGGCGGTGGCGGTCGCCGGCGGCCACGGGTGGCCGACGCCCCCGGTGTGCCCGAAGCCGACGCCCACCCCGCCGCCGCCCGAGCCGCCGAAGCCACCGCCCAGGCCGACGCCCCCTCCCACTCCCACGCCGTCGCCGCCCCCGAAGCCGACGCCCTCCCCCAGTCCCGCCCCGAAGCCGCCCCCGAGGCCGAGGCCGCCGGCGCCGAAACCGCGCCCCGCGCCGCGCCCGGCGCCCGCACCGCCCCGGCCCGCGCCTCCTCCCGCCCGAGCCGTCGTCGTCCCCGTCCCGACACCGCCACCGCCTCCCCCGCCGAAGCCCCGGCCCGCCCCGCGCCCCTCCGTGCGCCCGGTGAGCTATCCGGCCTACCACGCCTCGCCGCATCAGCGGTCGGTCGGCGGCGGTCAGTCGCCGGTCACCTACGTCCTGCTCATCACCGTGCCCGCGGTGATCGCCGTCGCCGCGCTGCGGCCGCGCTAACGCCGATCCAGGAGGCATCTCTTGCCGGAATGGCTTGTTCTCACCCTCGCGATGCTCGCCGCCTGCGCGGTGGTGGTCGTCGTGACCCTCGTACGGCACCGCAGGGCGCCCGAGGACGAGGACCCCTCCGAAACCCCTGACGTCATCGAGTACATGACGATGTGGATCGGCGTGGTCTACGCCATCGTCCTGGGTCTGGCCATCGCCGGCGTCTGGGAGGCGCGCAGCGTCGCCCAGGACCACGTCCAGACGGAGGCCCAGGCGCTGCACGAGATCTCCGAGCGGGTGCGGGTCTATCCGCCCGACGTCCGGGACCGCATTCGGGCCGATGTCAACGCCTATGTCGGACACGTCGTCGACGTCGAGTGGAAGAAGATGGCCGACGACGGCGAGGTGACCCCGCGCGGCGACGCGCTGCTCCAGAAGGTCCGGGTGGACGTCACCGACTACCAGCCGGCGTCCGACTTCCAGGCGCAGGCCTACCAGCCGCTGCTCGACCAGATGGCCGCGGCCGACCAGGCGCGTCACGCCCGCGCCGACTCGACCGGGGCCACCATGCCGGGGGTCGTGTGGTTCGGACTGCTGGCGGGGGCCGTCATCACCATCGGCATGGTCTTCGCGCTGCAGATCCGGCGCACGACCCGCGAACTGGTCCTGGCGGGGCTGTTCTCCGCTCTGATCGCGTTTCTGCTCTTCCTGATCTGGGACTTCGACGCCCCCTACAGCCGGGGTGTCACCGCGTCGGCGCAACCCTTCCTCAACCTGTTCCCCGGCATCAGGGGCTGAGCCTCCCGGGCTGACGTCCGCTCACTCCCGTTTCCCGCGCCGGGGGACGGCGGCCGCCACGCCGCCGCCGTCCCCCGTGCGCAGCAACGGTTTCCCCTGAGCGGCTTACGCCCGTGCCCCATTCGCGCTACAGGAATCGCGGACGCGCACACATGTTCCTAGCGTTTCGGACATCGAGGTGCATCGATGACGTAAGCGGAAAAGGTCCGCAATTGCTCCTCGGGGACCGGAGGATCCACCATGCGCGCGATACGCGTCGCTTCGGCCGCACTCCTGGGCGCCACCGCCCTGGCCTTCTCCGCATCGGCCGCCGTCGCGAGCGACGACGACGGCCACTACGTCATGTCCAACGGCTACAGCCTGCTGCCCTCGACCGTCGCCGCGGGCGGTCAGGTCGCCGTCCAGGTGGACCGCCACGTCAGCGGCTGCAGGAACTCCGTGACGGTGTCCTCAGGAGTGTTCGACACGGTCGTCGTCCCGCGGGGGTCGACGTCGGCGGTGACCACGGTCGACTGGGACGCCAGGCCCGGCGCGTCGTACCGGGTGACGTTCACCTGCGGCGGCGTCAGCGCGATCAAGGAGCTGACGATCGCCGACCGTCGCCCGGCCGACGTCACCCCGGCGCCCTATCCCGTCCCGCGGGGCGTGCACGCCGGCGAGGGCGGCAGCGTCGCGGGGTTCGACCTCCAGGAGATCGGGCTGGGCGCCGCGCTCATCGCGGGTTCCATGGCCGCCGCGTACCGCTTCGCGCGGCGTCGCAGCGCGGAGGACGGCGGCTGACGGCCTCCGCACGCGCCGTGCCCAGGTCTTCGCCCCGATCCTCGCGGGGACCGGGGCGAAGACCTGTTCGCGTGCGGGCTCTTCGAAGAGGGCGGACGTCAGAGGCGTCAGAGACGTCAGATGCGGCGCTCGGCGCGGCGGCGCATCCAGAACAGGCCGCCGCCCACCACGGCCGCGGCGACGAGCCCGCCGCCGATGGCCATGTCGGTCGGGGTCGCGCCGGTGCCGACGCTGCCGCCGAGGCCGCCGCGGACGCCGCCGATGACGGTGAAGGCGGCCGGACGGGTCAGGGTCCTGCCGGAGCAGTTGACGGTGATGTCGTAGGTGCCGGGCCGGGCGTTGTCGTTGATGGTCGCCCTGCCCTTCGCGGTCTGGTTGGCGCCGTTGATCGGCGTCAGGTTGGCCTGCCCGAACGCCGGCGAGGTCATGAACCCGCCGCCGGGGCAGCCGTCGACGGTGACGGTGATCTGGCCGCCGCGCGCGATGACGCTGGGCAGCACGACGATGTTGCTCGGGCGGGCGCCCATGCCGTCGCGTGCGACGGCGACGGGGGCGGCGAGTCCGAGGGCGGCGACCGCGGCGGCGGAGACCGCCGAGGCGGCCAGGACGCGAGTGGTGGGCATGTGATCCTCCGCGGAAGGCGCCCCGGGGCCCGTCCCCGGCATGTCGGCGAGAAAGCGCCTCCCGAAAAGACCCTCAGATGCCGTGCGCGCGCCCGCATTTCGGCAATGGTCCGTCCTGGTGAGAGGACACGCCGGGCGGAATGCGCGCAATCGGATATCGCCGCAGGTCACGGACCGTCAGAAAATTCCTTTCGTCGTCAACTCGGATGGCGCACCGCACGGGACCCGGGCCACCCGTTCGCCGCCGCCCCGTCGCCGGTTCGCGCCCTGGGACTTAGCGTTCTCGTATGCGCGAAAGGACGTGGCGACGGCCGCGTCGAAAGGGGATGGCGAATGTCTGCGTACGAGCTGTCCGAGGCGGCGGAAGAAGAGGAGCGGCAGAAGAAGCGCGCCCCTTGGGGCGTGATAGCGCTTGTTCTGCTGACGGGTCTCGCGCTGATCCGCAACGGGTCCGGTGAGTTCGACGTCGGCCCGCCGCAGCCGGCCGCCGCGGCGGCGGCGGACGGCCGCACCGCGGCGGGCGTCCTCGGCCGGGCCCCGACCCCGCTGCCCTACGCCGAGCCGGACCGGGTGCGGATCCCGGCCATCCGGGTGGACGCGCCGGTCATGGCGGTCGGTCTGGACGCGGACGGCTGGGTCGGCGCGCCGCCGCCGGAGGACCCGAACCTGGCCGGCTGGTTCACCGGCGGCGTCTCGCCGGGCGAGAAGGGCACGGCGGTCGTCGTCGGCCATGTCGACAACAAACTCGGGCCGGCCGTGTTCTACGGGCTCGGGGCGCTGAAGAAGGGGAACCGCGTCGAGGTGTCCCGGAAGGACGGGAAGACCGCGGTCTTCGAGATCTACGGTATCGAGGTCTTCGAGAAGAGCGATTTCCCCGGCGACCGCGTCTACGCCTCCAAGGGCTCTCCCGAACTGCGGGTCATCACCTGCGGCGGCGGTTTCTCCAAGGCGAACGGATACGACGGGAACGTCGTCGCCTTCGCCCGCCTGGTCGAGGTCCGCTGAGCGGCGCCGGGACCGGGCGGGCGGGCCGGGTCAGGTGTACTGCCGCCGGGGCACGGTGATGTGGTAGCCGGAGTCCAGGAGGTGCGGCAGATAGCTGCGCAGCGCCCGCACACTCTGCGAGCGGTCGCCCCCGGCGTCGTGCGAGAGCACCACGACGCCGGGGGCGGCCCCTTTCTCCACCCGGTCGACGATGACGCCGGCGCCCGGCATGGTCCAGTCGAGGGTGTCGACCGTCCAGGCGACCGGCTCCATGCCCATCTCCGAGCCGAGCTGGAAGGCGGCGCGGTTCCAGGCGCCGTAGGGGGCCCGGAACCAGCGGGGCCGCTCCCCGTAGCCCTCCTCGATGACGTCGCTGGTGCGGGACATCTCCGAGTGGATCTGACGGCGGGTGAGACGGGTCAGCAAGGGGTGCGACCAGGTGTGGTTGCCGACGATGTGGCCCTCGTCGGCCATCCGCGCCAGCAGTTCCCGGTTGTCGACGGCCATCTCCCCGCACACGAAGAACATGGCGCGCACGTCGTACTCGGCCAGGGTGTCGAGGATGCGGGGGGTGTAGCGGGGGTCGGGGCCGTCGTCGAAGGTGAGCACCATGGCGCGGCCTCGGCCGGTCATGCTCATCATCGGCTCGTGGCGCACCGGGGTGCGGCCGGGGGCGGTGGGCGGGGGGCCGTAGCCGGCGAGGGGCTGGAGGCGGTAGGCGGAGGGTTTCAGCGGGAGGCTGCGCGCCGGAGCGCCCGCGGCGGGGGCGGCGGCCCTGACCGGCTCGCCGTCCTCTCCCCGCACGAGCACTCCGGCCGTGCCGGCCGCTGCGACGGCGGCGGCGCCGGCGAGCAACGCCCGGCGGCGCGTGAACAACTGCTCCTTCTTCATGCAGTCATCAGTCGCCCGGCGGGCCTTCGCCCCATCCCCTCGACACCGCACCGGCGGCACGATTCCACCCGCCCGGCGCAGTCGCCGTCACGCCGCCGAGGGCCTCAGCGGCGTCGCACCAGCGGGAACGGCAGGGTCTCGCGGATCGTGAGGCCGGTGAGGAACATGACCAGGCGGTCGACGCCGATGCCGAGGCCGCCGGTCGGGGGCATCGCGTACTCGAGGGCGTCGAGGAAGTCCTCGTCGAGCTCCATCGCCTCGGGGTCGCCGCCCGCGGCCAGCAGGGACTGCTCGGTCAGCCTGCGGCGCTGCTCGACCGGGTCGGTCAGCTCGGAGTAGGCGGTGCCGAGTTCGGTGCCGAAGGCGACGAGGTCCCAGCGTTCCGCGAGGCGCGGGTCGACACGGTGCTGCCGGGTGAGCGGGGAGACGTCCGTCGGGAAGTCCTTGTAGAAGGTGGGGAGCCGGGTCTTCTCCTCGACGAGCCGTTCGTACATCTCCAGGACGACGTCGCCGCGGCCGTCGTCGGAGGTGTAGGGGACGCCGGCGCGGTCGCAGTGCCGGTGCAGGACCGTCAGGTGGGAGTCGGCGTCGACCTCCTCGCCGAGCGCCTCGGAGATCGCGCCGTACACGGTCTTGACCGGCCACCGGCCCGAGATGTCGTACTCCCGGCCGTCCTTGCGGGCGACCGGTGAGCCGAAGGCCGCCGTGGCCGCGCCCTGGATCAGCTCGCGGGCCAGGTGGAGCATGTCGTCGTAGTCGGCGTAGGCCTGGTACGCCTCCAGCATCGTGAACTCGGGGTTGTGCTTGTAGGAGACGCCTTCGTTGCGGAAGGTGCGGCCCATCTCGAAGACCTTCTCCAGGCCGCCGACGCACAGCCGCTTGAGATAGAGCTCGGGCGCGATGCGCAGGTAGAGGTCGAGGTCGTAGGCGTTGATGTGGGTGGTGAAGGGGCGGGCGTTGGCGCCGCCGTGGATCTGCTGGAGCATCGGCGTCTCGACCTCCAGGTAGCCGCGCTCCAGCAGTCCCCGGCGCAGCGCCTGCACGGCGCCGGAGCGGGCCCGGACCACGTCGCGGGCGGCGGGGCTGGAGACCAGGTCGAGGTAGCGCATGCGGACCTTGGCCTCGGGGTCGGTGAGGCCTCGGCGCTTGTCCGGCAGGGGGCGCAGGCATTTGGAGGTGAGCTGCCAGGAGGCGACGAAGACGGTGGGCTCCCCCTTGTCGCTGGCGCCCGCCGTTCCAGTGGCGCAGACGTGGTCGCCGAGGTCGGTGTCGGCCCGGAAGGAGTCGAGGGCGTCACGGCCGAGGGCGTCTCGGGTGAGGGCGAGCTGGTGGTCGCCGGACCAGTCGCGCAGCGTCACGAAGACGATGCCGCCGAAGTCGCGGACGCGCAGGACGCGGCCCGCGACGGTGACCGTCTCGCCCGCGCGCACGTCGACGAGGGCGTGGGTGCGGGGCGGGACGCCGACCGGATAGGGGTCGGCGCCGGCGGCGCGCAGCCGGTCGAGGGTGCGGTGCCGGACGCGGACCTGCTCGGGCAGGCCCGCGTCCGGCAGGGCGGGTCCGGCCCCGTCCCCTCCCTCGAGGCCGAGCGCCGCGGCCGGCGGCAGGCCCTCGGTGGTGGCGGGACGCGGCCCGCCCGTGGTGCGCCGTCTGCCCCAGAGCTTGCGCAGGGAGGGCACCGGGACGAAGCCCTCGGCGATGCCGGAGGCCAGGCCCACCCGGGCCAGGGAGCCCGCGTCGGCGTAGCAGAGGAAGCGGGGGTACCACCGGGGCCGGTACTTGGCGTTGGACCGGTAGAGGGCTTCCAGTTGCCACCATCGGGAGAAGAACAGCAGCAGGCGCCGCCACAGGCGCAGGACCGGCCCGGCGCCGATGCGGGCGCCCTCCTCGAAGGCCGAGCGGAAGGCGGCGAAGTTCAGCGAGATCCGGCGCACGCCGAGCTTGGGGGCGGCGGCGCACAGGTCGGCGACCATGAACTCCATGACGCCGTTGGGGGCGGAGCGGTCCCGGCGCATCAGGTCCAGGGAGATGCCGTCGGCGCCCCACGGGACGAACGAGAGCAGGGCGAGCAGCCGGCCGTCCTCGTCGAGGGCCTCCACGAGGAGGCAGTCGCCGTCGGCGGGGTCGCCGAGGCGGTCCAGGGCCATGGAGAAGCCGCGTTCGGTCTCGGTGTCGCGCCAGGCGTCGGCGCGGTCGACGATCTCCTCCATCTCCTGTTCGGTGAGGTCGCGGTGGCGGCGGACCCGGCAGGTGGCGCCGGTGCGGCGCACCCGGTTCACGGCCTGCCGGGTGACCCGCATCTCGCGGCCGCCGAGGTCGAAGGAGGCGATGTGCACGATGGCCTCGTCGCCGAGTTGCAGGGCTCCGAGGCCGGCCCGGGCGAAGGCCTTCGCGCCGTCCTCGGAGGCTCCCATGACCGCGGGCGCCCAGGCGTAGCGGCGGGCCACGTCCAGCCAGGCGGCGATGGCGTGCGGCCAGGCCTCGCGGTCGCCGACGGGGTCGCCGCTGGCCAGGCAGACGCCGGCCTCGACGCGGTAGGTGACGGCTGCCTTGCCGCTGGGCGAGAAGACGACGGCCTTGTCGCGCCGGGTGGCGAAGTAGCCCAGGGAGTCCTGGCCGCCGTGGGCCCGCAGCAGGGCGCGGATGCGGGGCTCCTCGTCGCCGTGCAGGGCCGCCTCCATGCGCTGGGAGCGGAAGAGCACGGCGGCGGCGTTGAGGAGGGCGAGGGCGCCGAAGAGGCCGAGCAGGAGGTACAGGGCGTGCGGCGGACGGCCGTCGAAGGAGCCCGCGGAGACCAGGCCGCCCAGGACCCGGTTGGCGGCCCAGGCGAGATGCTGGCCGGCCGGGAGCGTGCCCGGGAACAGTGCGACCAGTCCCCAGCCGGCGAGCATCGCGAGGACGAGCCCGACGAGCAGGACGGCGAGCGCCCGGCGCAGGGCCGCGCGGCGCGAGGCGGCGTAGAACTCGCCCCGGGCGACGACCAGGAGGCCCAGCGCGAGCCCGCAGACCACCAGGGACGGGACGGACTGCGCGTACAGGCCGAGGACGACGCCGAGGACGTCGGTGAGGACGAGCAGCCCGAGGTAGACGACCACCAGCCACCAGGCGACCTTCTTGCGGGCGGCGGTGGCCGCGGCCAGCAGCAGCAGGAAGACGGCGTAGGCGAGGTTGGCGCTGACCGGGACGATGAGCAGGTCGAGGAAGCGGACGACCGGACGCAGCAGGCGGCGCAGCGGCGGGACCAGGGCCAGCAGGACGCAGAGCAGGGCGAGGGCTGCGAAGAACGTCGCGAAGGCTTCGGGCACCCGGCTGAGGAAGCGGTTCGCGGACCGCCGTGGCGGCCCCGCGGCGCCCTTGGCCGTGGCGCTCTCCACGGGGGCACTCATGCCTCGACTGTAGGAACACCTGGGGCCGGCCGCCCGTCGAGCGGCCCGCGCACGGGCCGGACCTGGGGCCTCCGATAGCCTCTGGCCGTGACGGAACAGCACTCGCAGCAGCCGGCCCACCAGTTCGAGCGGGGCACGGACGGTCCCAAGGTCGTCCTCGTCGGCGTGGACGGCTCCGAATCCTCGCTGCGGGCCGCGGCCTACGCCGGCGGTCTGGCCCGCCGCCAGCACGCCCTGCTCGCGGTGGTGTACGTGCAGCCGGTGCTGACGGCGGGCGCGGCGCTGGGGGCTCCGGTCGCCGAGACGACCGACGCGATCGCCGAGGATCTGGTCGCGCAGATCCGGGAGGCCACCGAGCGGACCCGGGGGATATTCGACGTGCGCTGGGAGTTCCACACCTTCCGCGGCGACCCCTACAGCGGTCTGGTGAAGGCGGCGGACCGGCTCAAGGCGGACGCGGTGGTGGTGGGCGCCTCCGAACAGGCCGGGCACCGGTTCGTGGGCTCGGTCGCGGTGCGGCTGGTGAAAGCGGGGCGCTGGCCGGTGACCGTGGTTCCGTAGTGCCCGCCGCGGGACCTCGCGCCGGCGGGCGCGGCGGGGGTCACCGCTCCCCCGTCACCAGCCCGGCCGCGGCCGCGCCCCGGCCGAGGGTGACGGTCCTGATCCGGTCGCGTACGCCCGCCACTTCGGCGCCCCGGGCGAGGGCCCGGTCGAGGTCGACGACCCGGCCCGCGTCGATGTCGAACATCTGGGGCAGGAACTCGGCCCTGCGCACCTCCCAGCGGCCCCCGGGCCCGGCCGGCCGGGCGAAGGTGAAGCGGGCGATCGTGGACTGGGTCCCGCGGGCGTCCTGCAGGCCCTGGCTGTTGAACATCTCGCCCGCGATCTGGTCGCCGAGGCCGTAGACCACCCAGGTCCCGTTGACCTTCTCGTAGGCCTGGGGGACGTGGGCGCCGGTGCCGATGATCAGGTCGACGTCGGGGCGGCCGCCGGTGCGGGAGGCGGTGAGGGCGCGGGCGAGGGCGAGCTGGCGGTCGTCCGGGGCCTCCTGCCATGCGGTTCCCCAGTGCAGGGAGACCACGACCACGTCGGCGCCCGCCTTCCGGGCGGCCTTGGCGTCGGCGAGGATCCGGTTCCGGTCGGCGAGGCCGACGGTCCAGGGCCGCCCCTGCGGAAGCGGGTGGCCGCCGGTGTCACCGGTGTAGGCGAGGTGGGCGACGTGCGCCGGGCCCGCGCGCAGGAGGGTGATCGAGTTGCCCTCGGCCTCGGTGCGCGCGGTGCCCGCGTGACGCACGCCGGCGGCGTCCAGCGCGTCGAGGGTGCGCTGGACGCCGGCGGCGCCGTCGTCCAGGCTGTGGCCGGAGGCGGTGGAGCAGCCGTCGTAGCCGGTGGCGGCGAGCGCCGCGGCGATCTCGGGCGGGGATGTGCCGGCGGGTGAGCCGGTGTGGTCGCCGGCCGCGCCGAAGACCGTGTCCACGTGGCACAGGGCCAGGTCAGCGGCCGAGACGACGGGCTTGGCGCCCTCGAACACGGGGCGGAAGTCGTAGCCCGTGCCGCCGGCGTCGAAGCGGGCGCGGTCGACGACCGTGGCGTGCGGGAGGATGTCGCCGGAGGTCACGAGGGTGAAGCCGCGGGCGACGGGCGGCGCGGGGCGGCCGGGCCGGTCGGCCGAGCTGTGGTCGTGGGCCTGGCAGGCGGCGGCCGAGGCGAGCAGGGCCGTCAGCGCCAGGGCCACCTGGTGTCTGCGGGCCGGTCGAGGTCGGAGGATGAGCTGGCGTCTGCGCGTGAGCTGGCGTCTGCGCGTGAGCTGGTGTCTGCGGGCGGGCACCGGATCACCCCGATTCACATGGGTTGTCATATTTACGCACGTATCACTACTAATCCATCGACGGCGGACGACCGCTCCGGCGCTCCCTTCGTCCAGGGCCGATGCCCGCGATCGGCGTAGCCCGGACCGTTCGTCGAACCGTTCGCCGACGCGATCGACCGTCCGCCGCAGACCCTTGTGCGCACCCTGTCCGGATCCGGCCCCTTGCGGTGCCATACGCCCATGACCGCCGGAACCGCCCTCAACGCCCGGACGACGACCGCCGAACACGAACTCGCCGCACTGCAGCGCGAACACGGCCGACCGCTGTTCGCCCTGCTGCTGCGCCTGTGCGACGGCGACCGCCAGCGCGCCGAGGACCTGGTCCAGGAGACCCTGGTGCGCGCCTGGCAGCACCCCGAGGCGCTGCGCGCCGACGCCTTCGACTCCGTACGGCCCTGGCTGCTCACCGTGGGCCGCCGGCTGGCGATCGACGCGCGGCGGGCCCGGCAGGCGCGGCCGCCGGAGGTCGGGGACGCCGTCCTGGAGAACGCGCCCGTCTGCGCCGACCACGCCGAGCGGGCGGCCGCCGCCCTCGACGTCCGCGAGGCTGTGAAGACACTCACTCCGGAACACCGTGAAGTCCTGGTGCTGGTGT
Organism: Streptomyces rishiriensis; assembly: GCF_003112535.1. Taxonomy (GTDB): domain Bacteria; phylum Actinomycetota; class Actinomycetes; order Streptomycetales; family Streptomycetaceae; genus Streptomyces; species Streptomyces rishiriensis. The sequence continues at coordinate 76,829 of NZ_BEWA01000022.1, forward strand.
ATTTCCGAGGGGCCAGTGTGGCGGAGGCCGCCGAGGCCCTCGGAATTCCGCCCGGTACCGTGAAGTCGCGCGCTTACTACGCGCTGCGCGCCCTGCGCCGGGTGCTTCCGGGATACGCGGCCGACCTGCACTGAAACCGACGATCCGGTCAAGCCTCCGTAAAGCGCCTTGCCGTGGACCCCCTCCGGGTAATCGGGTGTCCTTATCCGTGTTGCGGACTGGGGTCCCGGCAACGGGCGACGCGCAAGCACCGGAGGAAGGCAGGAAGGGATGCTGCACCGAGGACACCAGAGCACGGACGGCACCGGCGGCGGTGAACTCACCGTCCCCATGGCCTGGTTGTACGCCGAGTACATCGCCGACGAACTGCTGCGGACCGGCGATCTGATGCCGCCGACGTCCTTCGAGTTCCGCGCCGGGCGCGACACCCTGGCGCTGACGATCTTCCTGTCCGACACCGACGGGGAGCTGCCGGGGATCCGGGTCGTCACTCAGCTGGAGACCTGGCTTTCGCTCACGGCGTACGACCAGCCGTGGCAGGACTGGGTCGACGAACGTATGTCTCAACTGAGAGCCGAGGCCGCCCAGTTGGATGGCCCTGCACCCGATCTCGAACTGGCGGCCGCGGCCTGGCGCTGGCTGGGGGAGACCGAGCTGCTCGCCCCCGATCTCAACGCGGTGCCGGGCGGTTCCCCGGCCGGCGAGGACGAGGGACCGAAGGTCTGGACGCCCGCCTGGCAGCTCGGACTGCCCCTCGGGCATCTGGCGATTCATCTTTTTTAGATTCGCACCAATCCGCGAGGCCGACCGCTCCGAATATGTGGGTCACGATTCGGTACGCGGCTTGAGTGATTCGGCGGCCGGGTGCGTACCGGTGGGAGCAAGGAGTAACCCCACTGGCACTCAACGGCACGAGGTTTCGGCATGAGGTCCCTGGAAAGGCATCGCGACGTCGGCGCGTACGCGCTCGGCGTGCTGGACGAAGCGGAAGCCTTCCGCTTCGAGGACCACCTCATGGAGTGTCCTCAGTGTGCGGCGCAGGTCACCGAGTTCGGCCCCACCGCACGTCAGATGATGCTCTACCGGCGCGCCACCCCGCGCACCGTGCACCCCTTCGCCGGCCCGGGCCCGCAGCTGCTGGACCGGCTGCTCGCCGAGGTGGCGGTCCGGCACCGGGCCGTCCGCCGGCGCGTGCTGTACGCGATCGCCGCCTCGGTGGTCGTCGCCCTGGCCGCTCCCGTGCTCGCCATGACGGCGGGCGGCGGCAGCGGTGGCGGCGAGGACGCCGTGCGGGTCACCGCCACGGACGAGAAGTCCGGCGTGTGGGCCCAGGTCACCACCGAGGACGAGACGTGGGGCAGCCATGTGGAGCTGCAGGTCAAGGACGGGGCCGGCCCCCGCTCCTGCCGCCTGATCGCCATCGGCGCGGACGGCTCCGAGCAGACCGTCACCAGCTGGACCGTGCCCCGGCACGACGCCCGCCCCAACACCGTGCAGGGCGCGGCCGCCTGGCACCCCGACGAGATCGTCGCCTACGAGCTGCGCACGGCGACCGGCGAGCACCTGGTGACGCTGGAAGCCCACTGACGTCGCACCGCCGCGGGAACCCGCACCCTCCACGCGGTCCGGTCCGAGGCCGCGGACGGCTCTGGACCTGCGCCGACCCACCTCCCGGGCGGTGCACGTGAGTTGCGGCCGTGCGGCGGACGGCGGAAAATTGTCGTAGACGCGGACGCGGAGCCACCGACCGTCCGACTCCGCGCCGCCCCTGCGGTACGACCGAAAGGGGCCGCCCGGTGGAGAAGACCCTGCAGATCCTCGTGGCCGAGGACGGCGCGGACGTCGAGGACATCGCGGAACTGACCGGCTATCTGCGCGAGGAACTGCTGCGGCTCGACGTGGACGACGTGACGTCCGTGCCCGGCGAGGAGCCCCCGCCCGGCGCCCGGGTCGTGGAGGTGGCCGCCATCGGCGCGCTGCTGGTCACCCTGGGCAGCACGGTCACGGGTCTGAGGCAGGTCCTGGACGCGATCCGCGAGTGGCGCGGCCGCTGCCGGGAATCCCGGCCCTCACTGCACCTTTCCCTGGACGACGACGTACTGGAGATCTCCGAGGCGACCGACGAGCAGGTGGCCAGGGCGTTCGACATGTTCCTCCAGCGTCACTCCACGGCCGGAGCCCAGCCATGACGGACGCCAGACACGCGCTGATCATCGCCAACGACCGCTACACCGACCAGGGGCTCAAGCAGCTCAAGGCGCCCGCCCAGGACGCCACCGCCCTCGCCGGGGTGCTGCACGACCCGCAGATCGGCGACTTCGACGTGGACGTCGTGCGCAACGCGCCGGCCGACGCCATGCGCAGGCGCATCCAGGGCTTCTTCAGCGACCGCCGCCGTGACGACACCCTGGTGCTGCACTTCTCCTGCCACGGCCTCAAGAGCGAGTCCGGCGAACTGTACTTCGCCGCCAGCGACACCGAGCCCCGGCTGCTGGACGCCACGGCGATCCCGGCCCAGTTCGTCCGCGGGTGCATGTCCCGTACCCGGGCCGGCCGGACCGTCCTGTTCCTCGACTGCTGCTACGGCGGCGCCTTCTCCCGGGGATCGCCGTCCGTGCGCGCCACCGGAGAGGTCAACGTCCTGGAGTCCTTCACGAGGGAGCGGCCCGGCGGACGGGGGTGGGCGGTCATCACGGCGTCGAACTCCATGGAGTTCGCCTTCGAGGGCGACGAACTCGCGGAGAACTCCGCCCCGCGGCCTTCGGTGTTCACCCACGCGGTGGTCGAGGGCCTGGCGACCGGCGAGGCCGACCTCGACGCGGACGGCGAGGTGTCCCTGGACGACCTCTACGACTACGTCTACGAGCACGTGCAGGAGCAGAACCCCAACCAGACGCCGAGCAAGACGGTGGAGATGCAGGGAGAGCTGCAGCTGGCGCACAGCCGGCGCGGCCGCATCAAGATCGCCGCCATTCCCTCGCCGCCGTCCCTGCTCGCCGCCGTCAACAGCGACAACGCCTTCACCCGTCAGGGCGCGGTGCTGGAATTGCGCTCCCGTCTGCAGAACGAGTCCCTGCCTCTGGCGGAAGGGGCACGCCAGGCTCTGGAGGACGTCGCGCGCAACGACATCCGGCAGATAGCCGACGAGGCGTCCCGCGCCCTGCGCGACATCAAGCTGGCGCCCTCCCCCGACCGTCTGGACTTCGGCCTGGTGCCCAAGGGCTCACCCCTTCAGGAGAAGTCCGTGACCATGAACGGCCCGCCGCTGGCCCGCCACTGCGTGGCCCAGCCCGCGCAGTCGTGGCTGCGGGTCGAGCCGACCGCGAACGGCTTCACGGTCCGCGTCGACGCGACCACCGAGGGGCCTCTGTCCGGCGACATCGCCCTGAAGGGCGTGGCCGACGAGGCGGTGGTCCACGTCGAGGCGGTGGTGGGCCCCTCGCGCGACACCCGGCCGCCGGAGGCCACCGCTGAACCCGCGAACGGGTCGGTGCACGACCCGGACACCGTGGTCGTCGCCCCCTCGGACCCCCGGACGGGAGCGGACGGCACGTCTGCGTCGACGGGTGGGGACGGCATGCCCCACGCCGGGACGGGCCCGAGCCACGCAGGCCCGCACGGGAAGGGCGGGCAGCACGCGGACCCGCACGGGAAGAGCCCGCAGCAGGGGAGCCAGGGGCAGGAGGGCACGGGGCAGGCAGCCCCGGAGCGGGCAGGCACCGGGCAGGCAGGCCCGGAGCAGGCCGCCGGCCGTGCCGGGCTCCCCTCGCACCGCGCCTCCGCCCTCGCCGGCGCGGCCCTCGCCCTCGCCGCCACCGCGGCCGTCACCGTGATCCTCGGCATCCGGGCGGTCGTGGTGGCCGCCCTGGACCGGGGCCAGGAAGGGCAGACGGGCGACCTCGATCACAACGTCCACCAGCAGGGTGTGCTGCCGCTGCTGACCGTGACCATGATCACCGCCGTACTGGCCCTCGTCGTCGGCGCGTTCGCCCGACACGACCTGGAGACCCTGGGCAGACGCGACGCGGAACCGGCGGTGCACGGCACGCGGAGCATGGCGTCCGTCGCCAAGGGCCTTGCGGTCCCGGCCCTGATCGTGGCCGTGCTCATACTCGTGGGCTACATGATCGCCGCACCCCACTGGTGACTACTTCAGCAGCCGCGACATCCTCCGGTCCGCCAGCGGCCTGCCACTCGTCTGGCAGGTGGGGCAGTACTGCAGCGAGGAATCGCTGAACGAGACCTCCCTGACGGTGTCGCCGCAGACCGGGCAGGGTTCGCCGGTGCGGCCGTGGACGCGCAGACCGCTCTTCTTCTCGGCCTTCAGCCGGCCCGCCGCCAGCCCGCGCGAGCGTTCGACCGCCTCGGTGAGCGTGGTGCGCAGGGCCGCGTAGAGGGTGTGGGTCTCCTCCGGGGTCAGGGACGAGGCCAGTTTGAACGGGGACATCCTCGCCGCGTGCAGGATCTCGTCGCTGTAGGCGTTTCCGACGCCCGCGATCAGGCTCTGATCGCGCAGGGCCCCCTTGAGCCGGCGCCGCTCGCCCGCGAGCAGCGCGGCGAAGCGGGCCTCGTCGAAGTCGTCGGCGAGCGGATCGGGGCCGAGACGGGCGACGCCCGGGACCTCCCGGGGCTCGCGCACCACGTACACCGCGAGCCGCTTCTGGGTGCCCGCCTCGGTCAGGTCGAAGCCCTCCCCCGTCTCCAGCGCGACCCGCAGGGCCAGGGGGCCCTTGCCGGGGCGGGGCGGGCCGTCGGGCAGGCGGTCCCTCCAGTGCAGCCAGCCGGCGCGGGCCAGGTGGGCGACCAGGTGCGGGCCGTCGCCGGTCGCCAGGTCGAGGAACTTGCCGTGCCGGCGCACGGCGGTGACCGGCCGGCCCTCCAGGGCGGTGACGGGCGGGTCGTACGTCTTCAGCACACTGATCGCGACGGGCAGCACCCGCACGATCTCGTGGCCGACGGCGTGTTCGGCCAGGAAGTCCTTGAGCGCTTCGACCTCGGGAAGTTCCGGCATACGTCCAGAGTGCCACCCGGGAGGGACATCGCCTCGCGACGCGTGCGCGCGTGGCGCCGGTCAGGGCCGCCCCGGCGGCGGCACCGCGAACTCGCACCACACGCACTTTCCGCCGCCGCGCGCCTCCACTCCCCAGCCGTCGGCGAGCAGGTCCACCAGCATCAGGCCCCGCCCGGAGACGCCCGACTCGCCCGCCTCGCGGCGGCGCGGCAGGGCGCTGGAGGAGTCCTCCACCTCGACGCGCAGCCGGCGTTCGTCGCCGGTGAGCGCCCGCAGCGTGACGATCGCCGCGCCCTCGGTGTGCATGAGCGCGTTGGTGATCAGCTCGTCCGCGACCAGCTCGATCTCGTCGGAGCGGTCCCGGGCGCCCCAGGCGCGCACGGCGGCGCGGATCATGTGCCGGGCCTCGGCGAGGGCCTCCGGATCGCCGGGCGCCACATGCTGCTGGAGCCGGTTGCCGCTCTGGGGGCCGTCCGGGCCGCGCCGGCGCAGCAGGAGCAGGGCCACGTCGTCGTCCCCGCCCCGCTCCTCGGCGACGTCGATGAGCTGGTCGGCGAGCTTGCGCACGTCGCCGGGGCCGGCGGAGATGAACGCGGCGAGGGCGAGCATGCCGTCGTCGAGGTCGGCGCCGGGCTGCTCGACGAGCCCGTCGGTGCACAGCAGGAGCGTGTGGCCGGGGTCGAGTTCGATGGTGCCGACCGGGTAGTCCAGGCTGCCGAACTCGGCGGACAGCCCGAGCGGCAGCCCGCCGGGCACCGCGACGCGGCGGCAGGCGCCGTCGGGGTCGCGCAGCAGGGGGTCGATGTGCCCGGCGCGCACCACCTGGACGACCCCGGTGGCCAGGTCGACCTCCGCGTACAGGCAGGTGGCGAAGCGGTCGGTGTCGAGTTCGTGCAGGAAGACCGATGCGCGGGCCATCACGGTGGCCGGGGTGTGGCCCTCGGCCGCGTAGGCCCTCAGCACGATGCGCAGCTGGCCCATGACGGCGGCCGCGTGTGTGTCATGACCCTGGACGTCGCCGATGACGGCGCCGACGCGGCCGCCCCCCGAGGGGGTGCCGCCGGGCAGTGGGATCAGGTCGTACCAGTCGCCGCCGATGTCGCGGCCGTGTGAGCCGCCGATGGTGGCGGCCCGGTAGCGGACGGCGACGTCGGCGCCGGGCACGCTGGGGATGGTGCGCGGCAGCATGGCCTGCTGGAGGCCCTGGGCGATGTCCTTCTCCTGCTCGTAGAACATGGCCCGTTGCAGGCTCTGCGCGATGCTGCTGCCCAACGCGACGAGGATGTTGCGTTCCTCGGGCGTGAAGCCGCGCCGGTCGCTGTAGAGCAGGCCCATGGCGCCGATCGGGCGGGCCTGCACGATGAGCGGCAGATAGGCCGCCGAGGTGATCCTCAGGTCGGTCAGGTGCGGCCACAGCACGGGGTAGCCGCGGGCGAACTCGTCCGCCGACTCGATGAAGCGGGGAGTGAGCGTGCGCACGACCTCGCTCATCGGATACGGCTCGTCGATCCGGGTGACGAGGGTGCCGGGGACGAAGCTGCCCTCGGGCCCCTCGGCGATGAGCCGGATGCGGCCGGCCTCGACCAGTCCCATGACCAGGCTGGTGGCGCCGAGGTGGGTGAGGCCCTGGGTGTCCTTGAGGACGTCGATGACGTCCTGCACGGTGCGGGCGTGCGCCAGGGCCGCCGTGGTGAGCTGGACGACGTTGGTCTGCTCGCGGCGCGCGTCGTCCAGGGTGTCCCCGTCGCGGCGCGCGGCGAGGTCGCCGAGTTCGTCGGTCGCGTCCCGCACGATGCCGACGATGCGGCGCGGCCGGCCGGTGCGGTCGCGCCGGATGTAGCCCTGGGTGTGGGTCCAGCGCAGGGCACCGCCGCGCAGCCGCAGACGGAAGTAGGCGCCGTAGTTCTCGCTGCCGTCCTTGATCGCCTGGGCGACCAGGGCGTCCAGGCGGATGGCCTCGTTCGGCGGGACCCGCACACTGAGCGACGCCGGATCGCCGTCGTATTCGTCGGGACGCATGTCGAAGATCTCGTGGGCTCGGGCGTCCATGTGGAACAGCCCCGAGTCCAGGTCCCAGTCGAAACTGCCCATGCGGTTGAGCGCCAGGATGGGATCCGGGTGGGCGGGCCAGTCGTCCGGGAGTGACAGGGCACTCGCTCCCCGATCAGCCATGGGGCCACCTTGCCAGGGTTTGCCGGATTCTTCGACCGGGGGGCGCGGGCCCGCGGCCGCGGTCAGCCGAGGACGGTGTCGACAGGGCTGCCGAAGACGGGGTCGGACGGGTCGAGCGCGTCGGACTCGTCCGGTCCGTCGGGGACCATTCCGCCGCCGTCGGGCAGGTCGGGGACCTCCGGGACGGTCTCCGGGCCGACGGCGTCGGGGTCGACGCCGCGGTCGAGGCCGGAGCCGGAGTCCGGGTCGGAGCCGGGGTCCGAGAGGTCGGTGAGGGGGTCGGCGAACAGGACGCGGCCCTGCGCCGCCGGGAGGACGGCCTTCGGGCCCGGCATCGTGTACTTCGCTCCCTCACCGCCGCGGCCGGCGACGACGAGCGCCGCCGAGAGCGCGCAGGCGGTGAGGACGGTGGCAGTGGGTAGTCGCACCACGTTCTCCCGCAATCGATCCGGTCCGCCCCCTTGAGGGGATTCGACCACTATTGTCTGCTTCACCCGCCCCGGTCACGCAAGCGGAGCACCCGATCACGCATCGTGACGGGCGACGGAGAGGAGGAGCGCACGGCCGTGGACTGGTTCACCGCACCCGAGTACTGGCTGAGCCGGCTGGTCTTCCAGCGCGGCCTGGCCGGCGTGTACCTGGTCGCGTTCCTGACGGCGGCCCTGCAGTTCCGCCCGCTGCTCGGCGAGCGCGGGATGCTGCCGATCCCCCGGTTCGTGCGGCGGGCGTCCTTCCGGCAGGCGCCGAGCCTGTTCCAACTGCGCTACTCCGACCGGCTGTTCGCTGCCTGCGCATGGACGGGCTGCGCGGTGTCGGCGGCCCTGCTGGCGGGTGCGGACAGCTTGGCGCCGCTGTGGGCGGCGATGGCGCTGTGGCTGCTGCCGTGGGCTCTCTACCTGTCGATCGTGAACGTGGGCCAGACCTGGTACGGGTTCGGCTGGGAGTCCCTGCTGCTGGAGACCGGCTTCCTCGCCGTGTTCCTCGGCAACGACGAGGTCGCCCCGCCGGTCCTCGTGGTCTTCCTGCTGCGCTGGATCCTGTTCCGGGTCGAGTTCGGCGCGGGCCTGATCAAGATGCGCGGCGACGCCTGCTGGCGCAAGCTGACGTGCCTCTACCACCACCACGAGACCCAGCCCATGCCCGGCCCGCTGAGCTGGTACTTCCATCGTCTGCCGAAGCCGTTGCACCGCGTCGAGGCGGCCGCCAACCATGTCACCCAACTCGTCGTGCCGTTCCTGCTGTTCGCTCCCCAGCCGGTCGCGACGGCGGCCGCGGCCGCGATGATCGCCACCCAGCTGTGGCTGGTGCTGTCGGGCAACTTCGCCTGGCTCAACTGGATCACCGTCGTGCTGGCCGTGCCCGCGCTGGCGCTGCCCGGCGGCCGCCGGACGGCCCCCGCCGCACCCCTGTGGTTCGAGGTCGTGGTCCTCGCCACGGCCGCGCTGCTGCTGTTCCTCAGCTACCGCCCGGTGGTCAACATGCTCTCCCGCCGCCAGGTGATGAACCGCTCCTTCGATCCGCTGCACCTGGTCAACACCTACGGCGCGTTCGGCAGCGTCAGCCGGATCCGCTACGAGGTGGTGGTCGAGGGCACGCTCGACGACGTGCCGCGCGAGGACTCCGACTGGCGCGCGTACGAGTTCCGGGGCAAGCCCGGCGACCCCCGCCGCCGGCCGGGCCAGTTCGCCCCCTACCATCTGCGCCTGGACTGGATGATGTGGTTCGCGGCCCTCTCCCCCGCGTACGCCGGGGCGTGGTTCGCCGCCCTGGTGGAACGGCTGCTGGAGAACGACCGCGACACGCTGAGGCTGCTGCGCCGCTCCCCGTTCCCGCCCGGCCGCCCCCCGCGGCACATCCGCGCCCGCCTCTTCCGCTACCGGTACACGACCCGGCGGGAGCGGCGGGAGACGGGCGCATGGTGGCAGCGGACGTATGTGCGCGAGTACCTGCCGCCGACCCGGCTGGCGGGCGCGGATCAGAGGCCGTAGACGCGCACGGCGGTCGTCTCGAAGATCTGCTCGTGCCCGCGCGGACCGGTCAGCCGCCGCGCGACGTCGAGGACCTGCGCGTACGAGGCGGCGGGCGTGCACACCGGCCAGTCCGAGCCGAACATCAGCCGGTCCGGACCGAACGCCTGCAGCACGACGTCGGCGTACGGGCGCAGGCCGTCGGCGCTCCAGGGTCCCGGGCCGGCCTCGGTGACCATGCCGGAGAGCTTGCAGACCGTGTTGGGCAGCGCGGCGAGGGCCCTGACGTCCGAGGCCCAGGGGCGCAGCACACCGGACGCGACGGGCGGCTTGCCCAAGTGGTCCAGGACGAAGGTGAGTCCGGGCAGCGAGGCGGCCGCGGCGGCGCAGGCCGGGAGCTGGTGGGGCAGTACCACCAGGTCGTAGACCAGTCCCGCGTCGGCGACGGCGGCGAGACCCCGCAGCACGTCCGCCCGCAGCAGCCACCGCGGGTCCGGCTCGCCCTGGACCTGGTGCCGGATCCCCTTGAGGAAACGACCGCCGGGGAGCTCCCGCAGCCGGGCCAGTTCGTCGGCGACGTCGGGGCGGGTGAGGTCGGTCCAGCCGACGACCCCCGCGATCAGGTCGTGCGCCTCCGCGAGGGCGAGGAACTCGGGGGTCTCCTCGGCCACGGTGACCGTCTGGACGAGGACCGTGCGCTCGACTCCGACCGCACGGGCCTCGCTCGCCAGCTCCTCGACGGCGAAGTCCCGCCGCAGCGGACTGTCCTGGTCGATCCAGTCCTGGTCGCGTACGGACAGGTCCCACACGTGGTGGTGGGCGTCGACGGTCACCGCGGCTCCGTCCCGGTGCCGGGCGACCCTCCCGACGGCCCCACCGAGGACCCCTCCGAGGACTCCTCCGACGGCTTCCCCGAAGACTGCTCCGAAGACTGCTCCGAAGACTGTTCCCGAGGCTGCTCCGACGGGTCCTGCGCGGGCAGCAGGCCGGTCTCCCGCAGCTCCTCCCAGAGCGCGGCGGGGACGGGCACGGCGAACTGTTCGGCGCAGTCCTCGGCCTCGGTGGCCGAGCGGGCGCCGACCAGGACGCTCGCGACCGCCGGATGGCCGGCGCAGAAGGCCAGCGCGGCGGCACGCAGGGTGACGCCGTGCCGGCCGGCGACCGCCTTCATGCGCAGGGCCCGCTCCAGCAGCTCCGCCGGCGCCCGGGCGTAGTCGTACGTCGCCCCCGGCCTCGGGTCCGCCAGCAGACCCGAGTTGAACGCGCCGCCGACCACCACCGACACGCCTCGTTCGAGGGCCGCGGGCAGCAGGCCGGCGCGGGCGCGCTGGTCGAGCAGCGTGTAGCGGCCGGCGCACAGCACCACGTCGACGTCGGTGTCACTGATGAAGCGGGTGAGCATCTCCGTCTGGTTCATGCCGGCGCCGATCGCGCCCACCATCCCTTCCGCACGCAGTCTCTCCAGGGCCGGATAGCCCTCGCGGAAGGCCTGTTCGCCGTGGTCGTCGGGGTCGTGGAGGTACACGACGTCGACGCGGTCGAGGCCGAGCCGTTCCAGCGAGGACTCCAGGGAGCGGCGCACCCCGTCGGCGCTGAAGTCCCACACCCGGCGGTGGGTGGCGGGCACCGCGAAGCCGTGGGCCAGGTCGTCGCCGTCCGGCGGGTCCACGGGCTCCAGGCGGCGGCCCACCTTCGTGGAGACCGTGTACCGCGCTCGCGGGAATTCCCGCAGGGCGGCGCCCAGACGCCGTTCGGACAGGCCGAGCCCGTAGTGCGGCGCGGTGTCGAAGTAGCGCACGCCCCGCCGCCAGGCGGCGGTCACGGTGTCGTGGGCCTGCTCGTCGGTGACCTCGGAGTAGAGGTTGGCGAGGGGAGCGGCGCCGAGGCCCAGGGCGCTGACCTCGACGCCGCTGCGGCCGAGGCCGGTCATCGAGGGCCCGCCGGGCGCAACCGCAGGCCCTGCATGCCGCCGTCGACGGCGAGCGAGGTACCGGTGGTGGCGCCGGACAGGGGGCTCGCCAAGTAGGCGATGGCTCCCGCGACTTCGGCCGCGCTGACCAGGCGGCCGGTGGGCTGGCGGGCCTCCAGGGCGGCGCGTTCGGCGGCCGGGTCGTCGGCCGCGCCGAGCAGCCGGCCGACCCAGGGAGTGTCGGCGGTGCCCGGGTTGACGCAGTTGACGCGGATGCCCTCACGGACGTGGTCGGCGGCCATGGCGAGGGTCAGCGAGTACACCGCGCCCTTGGTCGCGCTGTAGAGGGCGCGTTGCGGAAGACCCGCGGTGGCCGCGATGGAGCAGGTGTTGACGACGGCCGCGTGCGAGGAGCGCCTGAGGTGCGGCAGGGCGGCGCGGGAGGTGCGGACCATGCCGACGACGTTGACGTCGAGGACGCGGTGCCATTCGGCGTCGTCGTTGTCCTCGACGGTGCCGAGGGCGCCGATGCCCGCGTTGTTGACCAGCACGTCGAGCCCACCGAGTTCGGCGACGGCGGCCTCGACCGCCTCACGCACACAGGCGTCGTCGCCGACGTCGGCCCGGTAGCCGAGCAGCGGCTTCTCGACGCCCGACGGGTCGAGGTCGAGCACGGCGACCCGCGCGCCGCGTTCGGCCAGGAGCTGTGCTGTCACCCGGCCGATCCCGGAGGCACCCCCCGTCACCAGGGCCGTCAGCCCTTCGAAGTCGCTCACGCCGTGTTCTCCTTCCGGCTGTCGCGGTCGGCGGCCCGGAAGCCGCCGCCGGGGTGGGGGCGCCGCGCGATCGCGTCGCGCCGGACGCCGACGCGGATGTCGTGGAGGTCGACCGCGGTGACGCGGGCAGTGGGCGCGGGCGCCATCGGCCGGCTCCTCATCGGGCGGGGCGATACGATTGCCCCGCATATTTATCAGACCACTTCCCTGCGGCAACACCCCCCGATAGCGTTTTCGCCAGGTTCACGGCTCAAGTGGTCCGACCACTGCGATGACCGGGTCACGGTGCACCGGCGACAGGAGAGGCCACGTGGAAGACACCCCGCCCAGCGAGACCGCCGCCCCGAAGGGCACTGTGACGCAGCGCGCCATCGAGCGGATCAAGGCGATGATCGGCGACGGGCTGCTGGAGCCGGGCCAGCGGCTGCCGACCGAGCGCGATCTCGCGGCCCAGCTGGGCATCTCCCGCAGTTCGATGCGCGAGGCGATCCGGGCGCTCACGGTGCTGGGCGTGCTGGAGGCCCGGCACGGCTCCGGCATCTACGTCACCCAGCTCAGCGCCGGGGACCTCCTGGAGACCTTCGGCGTGGTCGCGGACCTGTCGCGCGGGACGCGACTGGTGGAGCTGCTGGAGGTCCGGCGGATCCTGGAGTCGACGGCCGCCGCACTGGCCGCGGCCCGTATCACCCCGGAGCAGCTGGCCCTCGTCGAAGGGCATCTGGCGGCGATGAACGCCACGGACGACCCGGAGGAGATCCTCGCGCACGACCTCGCCTTCCACCGCGCGATCGCCTCGGCCGCCGGCAACGAGACGATGGCGGCGATCCTGGAGGGCGTCTCCTCGCGCACCTTCCGCGCCCGCGTGTGGCGTGGCTACCAGGAGGAGGGCGCCTTCGCCCGCACGCGCCGCGAGCATGCCGCGATCCACCGCGCCCTGCTCGCCCGCGACCCCGAGGCCGCCCGCGCGGCGGCGGCGGCCCACGTGGGCGAGGTGGAGCAATGGCTCAGGGCCCAGGTGAACACCTGAGCCGCAGAGCCCGGACCGCCCCAGAGCCCGGACCGCCGCAGAGCCCGGACCGCCCCAGAGCCCGGACCGCCGCGGAGCCCGGACCGCCGCAGCGTGCCGGTTCCGTGGTGGCGGGCCCGGCCGGTCCGGCCGCGCTCCGCGGAGCCGCGCGAGGTCGACGCGAGGGGCCCGGCGAGGCAGAGTTCTCCCACGTACTCGCGAGTAGTAGTGGACCCCCCGAGGAGCAGCCGTGACCAACTGGGTCGGCCGGACCGCCGTCGAGATCGCAGCCGCCGTACGCGCGAAGGAGGTCACGCCCCGTGAGGCGGTGGCCGAGCACCTGGCGCGGATCGAGCGGCTGGACGGGCGGATCGGGGCGTTCCGCGTGGTCCGCGCCGCGGCCGCGCTCGCCGAGGCGGACGAGCTGGCGGCCCGCGCCGATCTGGCCGAACTGCCGCTGGCCGGGGTGCCGTTGGCGGTCAAGGACAACCTCGGGGTGCGGGGCGAGTCGACCCGTGTCGGTTCGGCCGCGACACCGGACGTGCCGGCCGGCGCCGACCATGTCACCGTGGCCCGGCTGCGGGCGGCCGGCGCGGTGGTCGTGGGCCTGACCAACGTGCCCGAACTGTGCGTCTTCGGCACCACGGAGGGCGTCCACGGCACGGCCCGCAACCCGTGGGACACGTCCCGCACGGCGGGCGGCTCCTCCGGGGGCAGCGCGGCCGCGGTCGCCGCCGGGATGACGCCGATCGCCCTCGGCAACGACGGCATGGGCTCCCTGCGCATCCCGGCCGCCAACTGCGGACTGGTGACGATCAAGCCGGGCCACGGGGTGGTGCCGGCCGGGATCGGGGAGGGCGACTGGTTCGGGATGTCGGAGAACGGCCCGCTGGCGACGACCGTCGAGGACGCGCGGCTGATGCTGTCGGTCCTGGCGGGCGCCGAGGTCGCGGGGCCCGCGGAACCCGGTGCGCTCAGGGTCGCCGTCTCCGTGCGCAGTCCGCTGGCCGGGGTCGTCGTGACCCGGCCGTACACGGATGCGGCCCGGGAGGCGGCCGGGGTGCTCGTCCGGGCGGGACATCACGTGGAGCGGGCGGAGCCGCCGTATCCGCTGTCGCTGGGCGTCACGTCGCTCGCGCACTGGACGGCGGGCACCGCGGTGGACGCCCAGAGTCTGGACGCCCGGCTGCTGACCCGGCGCACCCGGGTGCACGCGGCCGTCGGCCGGCGCTTCCTGAACGGGGTGCGCGGGGGCTCGGCGCGGGAGGAGCTGCGCCGGCGCCTGGAGCCCTTCTTCGCGCGGTACGACGTGCTGCTCACTCCGGCACTGGCGCGACGGTCGCCCAAGGCGGCGCCGTGGCACGAGCGGGGCTGGCTGCGCAACATCGCGGTGAACACCAACTACTCGCCGCTGACGCCGCCGTGGAACCTGACCGGCTGGCCGGCGATGACCGTCCCCTTCGGGACGCTGCCGTCCGGCGCTCCCACCGCGGTGCAACTGGTGGGCCGGCCGGGAACCGAGGGCGAACTGCTGCGCCTGGCCGAGCAGATGGAGACTCTCCGGCCGTGGCGACGGACGGCGCCGCTGGACTGAGCGCAAGCGCGAGGGGGCGCCGGGGAGCCCGCAAGCGCCGAGAGGCGAATCGGACCGGGACGGGGGCGAGCCGGGACGGGGGCGAGCCGGGACGGGGGCGAGCCGGGACGGGGGCGAGCCGGGGAGGCGGTGGGGTTCGGGGCGGCCGGAGGTTCGCATGGGCGTGGGCTGCGTGGGCGCACGCCCATGCGGTCGGCGATCGCGAGGGATCCCGCGGGCGGGTTCAGTCCACGCTGGGCAGGATGTGGGGCTCGGCGAGGTCGTCCTCGTAGCCCGCCAGGCGGATCGGGGCGGAGCGCGCCCACACGTCGAGGCTGCCGAGCTCGCCGGGTCGGCGGCCGGCGCGCTCCGTGCGTTCCTTGGGGCGCTGTTCGCGATTCGTCTTCTCCGGTGTCACCGCGCACTCCTTATGTGTCGGATCACCCTCGGGGCGTGCCGGCCATTCTGCGGTCCGGCTCTGGACGCTCCCTCGGGTCTGGCTGGAGTCGGTGGCGACACGGTTGCGCCGGTGACTCCCAGGAGAGCTGGCCGTGGTGAACCGGCGTGTCCCAGACGGACGATGGGTGTGGGTGGCACTCCGTCCTGCTGCCCGTCGGCTACAGCCTAACCAGATGAGCGGGGCGCCGCTCGATAGCGCCCGAAAATTTGGGGTAACCGTGGCGAGTCACCCGTATGTCTCCGCAGGTGAATTGAACCCCTTTGCCGCCTGATGCACGGATTGGGTTCACTCGACCGGCGTACAGCGGTGAACACCCCTGCCGATCCGGGCGCGCCGTTCAGGCCGCGTTCGCCGGATCGCAAGCAGGCCATGATCTGCTGATGTGCAGAACGGCTGACTCCCGGGAGGACTGACGCATGGAGCTGCGCAGCGTCGAGGAGCTGATGGACCTGCTGTACGCGTGCCGGGGCGTCCGGCGCACCGGGCACGGCCCGGGTGCAGGAGTCGACCTCCACGACCACTCACTGCGGACGGCCGCACTGCTGCGCCGCAGCCGGCCCGCGGACAAGGAGCTCCAGCTCACCGGGCTGGTCCATCCCGTGGGACAGCTGCTGCGCCCGGCCGACCCGGCCGGCCGGGCGGCGCTCGCCGCCGACGCGGTGGGCCCGCTGCTCGGGCCACGGGTCGCCCGTCTCGTACGGCTGCATCCCTGGCGGGGCGTCGCCCTCGGTGACGACGACGACCTGCTCAGCCTGCGCCAGGCCGACGAGGACGGTCTGACGACCGTCTTCGACGCGGGCGTCCTGGAGGACTGGCGCACCGTGCTGGAACTGGTCGCGGCACGCAACTCCCGCCTCGGGGCTGTCGATTGACGGTCCGTCGTGAGACGGTACGCCGATGACGTCGTCGCACGGGCGGTACGGTCTGCGCGGGAGGGCCGCGGTCGTCACCGGGGCCACCCGGGGCATCGGCCGGGCCGTGGCACGGGCGCTCGCCGACGCCGGGGCGCGGGTGTGCGTGAGCGCACGCTACCCGGAGGACGTGCGGCGGGCCGCCGCGGAGCTCAACGGGGTGGGCCTGGCCGGAAGCGTCACGGATCCCGGTCATCCCGAGGAGCTCACCGGCCTGTGCCTGCGCGAGTTCGGCCGACTGGACGTCCTGGTCAACAACGCCGCGACGAACCAGCCGTACGGTCCCCTCATGGACGCCGACCCGGCGCTCTGGCGGGAGGCGTTCGCCGTCAACGTCGAGGCGCCGCTGCGGCTGGTGCAGTGCGCGTGGCGCGGCTGGATGCGCGAGCACGGCGGGACGGTGGTCAACATCTGCACCGAGGGCGCCGCGCACACCGGCCCCGGCGTGGGCGCGTACGGCACCAGCAAGGCGGCGCTGCTCCACCTCACCCAGCAGCTCGCCGGAGAGCTGGGCCCGGGCGTCCGGGTCAACTCGGTCTCCCCCGGTCTCGTCCGCACCGAGATGGCGCGGTTCGTGTGGGAGCCGGGCGAGCAGGAGACGGCGGCGGGACTGCCGCTGGCCCGCATCGGGGAGCCGGAGGACGTGGCGAGGGCGGTGCTGTGGCTGGCGTCGGACGCGGCCGAGTGGATCACGGGCGCGGATCTGCTGGTGGACGGCGGTACGCGGGTGCGAAGAGCCCGCATCGCGACCTGACGGGCGCGGGGCCGGGGCCGGGACCTGGGCCCGTGCGCCGCGCCGGCCGCACCTGGCCGGCCGCGGCTTCCTAGGCGCCCGGCCTCGCTACCACTTGCCCGGCGCGTAGTCCTTGAGGAAGACCCCGTACACGTCCTCGCCCGCCTCGCCCCGCACGACCGGGTCGTAGACCCGGGCCGCACCGTCGACGAGGTCGAGCGGCGCGTGGAACCCCTCCTCCGCGAGGCGCAGCTTGTCGAAGTGCGGGCGCTCGTCGGTGATCCAGCCGGTGTCGACCGAGGTCATCAGGATGCCGTCGGCCTGGAACATCTCCTGGGCGCTGGTCCGCGTCACCATGTTCATCGCGGCCTTGGCGGCGTTCGTGTTCGGGTGGCCCGCGCCCTTGTAGCCGCGGCCGAAGACGCCCTCCATCGCCGAGACGTTGACGACGTAGGCGCGCCCGCTCGTCGCCTTCCTCGCGGCGTCGGCCATGGCCGGGCGGAGCTTGCTGATCAGGATGAACGGCGCCGTGTAGTTGCACAGCTGGGTCTCCAGCAGCTCCACCGGGGAGATCTGCTCGATGGTCTGCACCCAGGTGTTGGTGTCGACGACGTCGGGGACCAGGCCGCCCGCGTCGATCGCGGTGCCGTCGAGGTGCCGGGCCACGCTGGCGTTGCCCGCGACCAGCGCGAGGTCGGCGACCTGCTGGGCGTCCATGCCGCTGATGCCGACGGGCAGCGCGGCCAGGCCGTCCACCGCGCCGGAGCCGAAGGCGCCGATGACGTGGTGGGGAGGCAGCTCGCCTGCGGGCAGCGGGGCGCTCTCGCCGTCGACCAGGGCGGCGTAGGCGGAGGGCAGACGGCGCACGGTCTGCGTCGCGTTGTTGACGAGGACGTCCAGCGGGCCCGCCTCGGCGACCCGGTCGGCGAGGGCCACGGCCTGCGCCGGGTCGCGCAGGTCGATACCGACGACCTCCAGGCGGTGGATCCAGTCGGCGGAGTCGTCCATGGCCTTGAAGCGGCGGATGGCGTCCTTGGGGAAGCGCGTGGTGATCGTCGTGTGCGCGCCGTCGCGCAGCAGCCGCAGCGCGATGTACATGCCGATCTTGGCGCGGCCGCCGGTGAGCAGCGCGCGCTTGCCGGTGAGGTCGGCGCGGGCGTCACGGCGGGAGCGGTTCAGCTCGGCGCAGGCCGGACAGAGCTGGTGGTAGAAGTAGTCGACCTCGACGTACCTGGTCTTGCAGGTGTAGCAGGAGCGCGGCCGCTGGAGTATCCCCGCGATCCTGCCCTCCTCCGTGACGGAGGACGGGAGGATGCCCTCGGTCTCGTCGTCGATGCGCTGGGCGGAGCCGGTGGCGGTGGCCTCGGTGACCGCCTTGTCGTGGGCGGTCTTGGCGGCGCGTCGTTCCTGCCTGCGGCGCTGCTTCACCGTGCGGTAGACGCCGGCGGTGGCCCGGCGCACGGCGATCGCGTCGGGGTGGTCGACGTCCAGCTGCTCGAGCTCGTCCAGCACGGCCAGACACACCGCGAGCCGCTCCGGGTCGATGCCGGGCCCGTACACGACCTCGTCCATGACGTCGTCCGCGATCGCCGCCGAGCCGTCCTCTGTCACCGTCATCGCGCTGCCGCTTCCCTGCTCACGTGTGCGGCGCTCCGACCGCGCCCGCCCTACGAAGGGGGAATTTTACGGAGCGCCGGGCCGCTCCTCCAAACCCGTTCCCGTCAAGAGCCGCAGGCCGTGATGAGCGTCTCCACCTCGGCGGTCAGCGCGCAGGCGAACCGGTCGAGGTCGGGGACGGCCTCGGCGTCGGCGACGAGCCCGTAGTGGACCTGGCCGCGATACGTCGAGACGGCGACCGCCAGGGCCTGGCCGCGGGCCAGCGGTGCGTACGGGAAGACCTCGTTGACCGGGTTACCGCCGAGCTTGAGACCGAAGCCGGGCAGCGGGACGCTGGTGACGAGGATGTCGAACCAGAGCCGGGCGGCCTGAGCGACCACGGGCCCGCCCAGACGGTGGCCCAGTGCCGGGACGTGGTCGGCGAGCAGGGCGACGGCGCCGGCGCCGCGGCCGGGTCCCGCGTCCTTGTTGCGGTCCATGGCGGTGCGGCAGTGCGCGAGCCGGCCGAGCGGGTCCGGGTCGTCGACCGGCAGCCGCAGCACGTATCCGGAGAGCCGGTTGCCCTGGGGGTGCGCGGTGCGGGGGCGGCGCTGGGAGACGGGGATCAGCGCACGGGGCCGCACGCCCGCGCTGCCGTCGCCGCGCTCGTCGAGCCAGCGGCGCAGGGCCCCCGCCACGACCGCGATCAGCACGTCGTTGACGGTGCCGCCGGCGACCTTGCGGATCCGGTGCACGTCGTCGAGATCGATGACGACGCCGGCGGTGCGGCGGGTGCCGGTGGACTCGGCGGTGAGCGCGGCGCTGGAGCGCACGCCCAGGCCCGACACCGCGACCGACGCGCCGATGTCGAGGGCGCGGCCCACCTCGGAGACCGCTCCGCGCAGCAGACCCGGGAGCCTGCGCACGTCCGGGATCCGGGGCGCGGCGGGCGCGGCGGGCCGGGGCCGTGGCGCGGGCATGTCCATGGGGTCCAGGACGGCCGCGGCCAGGGTCAGCGCGCGCAGCCCGTCGGCGAGGGCGTGGTGGAACTTGAAGAGAACGGCGAAGGAGACGCCGTCCTCGTCGGGCACCACGTGCGCCTCCCACGGCGGGCGGCCGCGCTCCAGCGGCCGTTCCATGAGCCGGCCGGCCTCGGCCTGGAAGTCGGCGGCGCGCTCGTGCAGGCGGACGTGGTGCAGGGGGTCGAAGTCGGGGTCGGGCTCGCGCACCGCGCCGCCGAAGGCGAAGGGCTGCCACACGTCCCGGATCCGCATGCGCAGTCCGGGGACCGCGGCCGCCCGGGCGGCGAGCAGATCGGCCGCATGGGCGGGCGCGGCGGGCGAACCGGCCGAGAAGACCCCGAGCGCACCGAGGTGCATGGGGTGATCGGCGGACTCGATGTTCCAGAACGCCAGGTCCAGCGGTGCCAGCAGATCATCAGCAGTCAAGGGCTCGCCTCGCGTCACGATGGGGTGAGTAGGCAGTCAACCTCTCACCACTGATTACGGTCAAGTACGACCGTGCCACGCACAGTTAACATCGGATTAAGTCCGCGTCTCGCGGCGTCGCGCGCAAATGCACCACCCTCGTCCCTCCGGCGACCGCCTGCTCGCCTACGTGACCCGCTGTCCCTTCCCCAGGGCGATCACGCCGCCCTGCGAGACGGTGTACAGCTCCGCGTCGCGCTCCGGGTTCACCCCGATGGTCGCCCCCGGAGGCACCTCGACGTTCTTGTCGAGGACCGCCCCGCGGACCACCGCACCCCGCCCGATGTGCACGTTGTCGTGCAGGATCGAGCCCTGCACCACCGCGCCGGGGTCGACCACGACGCCCGGGGACAGCACCGACCGGGTGACCTGTCCGCGGATCAGGCATCCCGAGCTGATGATCGACTCGCCCGCGATGCCGCCCGCGTTGAAACGCGCCGGGGACAGCTGGCCCGAGTGGGTGTAGATCGGCCAGGTGCGGTTGTAGAGGTTGAAGGCCGGCCGCTCGGCGATCAGGTCCATATGGGCGTCGTAGTAGGCGTCGAGCGTGCCGACGTCGCGCCAGTAACCCTGGTCGCGGGTGGTCTCCCCCGGCACGTGGTTGTCGTGGAAGTCGTACAGGTGGGCCTCGCCGCGCTCGGTGAGCTGGGGCAGGATCGAGCCGCCCATGTCGTGCACGGACCGTTCGTCCTCGGAGTCGCGCTGGAGGGCCTCGATGAGCGCCTTCGTCGTGAAGATGTAGTTGCCCATCGACGCGAACACGGACTCCGGGTCGTCCACCAGCCCCGGCGGGTCGGCGGGCTTCTCCAGGAACCGCTCGACCGTCTGGCCGTCCGAGCCGGGAGTGATCACCCCGAAGGCGGAGGACTCGCCGCGCGGCACCCGGATGCCGGCGACGGTCACCCCCGCGCCGCTGTCGATGTGCTGCTCCAGCATCTGACGCGGATCCATGCGGTAGACGTGGTCCGCGCCGAAGACCGCCACGTACTCGGGCCGTTCGTCGTAGATGAGGTTCAGCGACTGCAGGATGGCGTCGGCGCTGCCGAGGTACCAGCGCGGACCGAGCCGCTGCTGCGCCGGGACCGGGGTGACGTAGTTGCCGAGCAGGCTCGACATCCGCCAGGTGGTGGTGATGTGCCGGTCCAGCGAGTGCGACTTGTACTGCGTCAGCACGCAGATGCGCAGGATGTCCGCGTTGACGAGGTTGGACAGCACGAAGTCCACTAGGCGGTACGTGCCGCCGAAGGTGACCGCCGGTTTGGCGCGGTCCGCGGTCAACGGCATCAGCCGCTTGCCCTCACCGCCCGCCAGCACGATCCCGAGCACCGAAGGCCCACCACGACGCATGGCCGCTCCCCTCACCCTGGTTTGATACCCATGGCTGCCCCGGCGCGGGGCTCTCTACGCCTGTTTGAGGATCTCCTCGTACAGTCCGACCGTACGCCGGGCCACCGCGTCCCAGCCGAACTCGCCGACCGCGCGGGCCCGGCCCGCCTCGCCCATACGACGCGCCGTCGCCGGATCGCCCAGGATCTCGTCGAGCGCGCGGCCGAGGCCCGCCTCGAAGGCGTCGCCCTCGTCGTCCAGGGCGACGAGCGTGCCGGTCACGCCGTCCTCGACGACCTCCGGGATACCGCCGACCCGGGAGGCCACGACGGGCGTGCCGCACGCCATCGCCTCCAGGTTGACGATGCCGAGGGGTTCGTACACCGACGGGCACACGAACACGGCCGCGTGCGTGAGGAGCTGGATCACCTCGGGGCGCGGCAGCATCTTCGGGATCCAGTGAACGCCGTCCCGCGTGCTGCTCAGCCGGCCGAAGAGGTCCCGGAACTCCTGGTCGATCTCGGGAGTGTCGGGGGCGCCGGCGCACAGCACGACCTGCGCCGCCGGGTCGATGCCCTGTACGGCGCGCAGCAGATGCGGCACGCCCTTCTGACGGGTGATCCGGCCGACGAACAGCACGAACGGGCGGTCCGGGTCGAGACCGATCCGGGCGAGGGCGTCGGTGCCGTGGTCGGGGCGGTAGAGCGCGGTGTCGATGCCGTTGTGCACGACGTGCACCCGGTCCGCGGCGAGCGAGGGATAGCAGGCGAGGATGTCGTCGCGCATGGCGCCGGAAACGGCGATCACCGCGTCGGCGGCCTCCAGCGCGCTCCGCTCGGCCCAGCTCGACAGGGCGTAGCCGCCGCCGAGCTGCTCGGCCTTCCACGGCCGCAGCGGCTCCAGCGAGTGCGCGGTCACCACGTGCGGGACGCCGTACAGCTGCTGGGCGAGACGTCCGGCGAGATTGGCGTACCAGGTGTGCGAGTGGACCAGCTCGCAGCCTTCGAGGGCGGCCGCCATGGCGAGGTCCACGGAGAACGTGCGCAGCGCGTCGTTGGCCCCGTCGAGCGCGGACCACGGACGGTGGCGCCGGACGCCGTCCGCGTGGCCCTCGCCCCAGCAGTGCACGTCGACGTCGACCAGTCGCCGCAGCTCGCGGGCCAGGAACTCGACGTGGACGCCGGCGCCGCCGTACACGTCCGGGGGAAACTCCCGGGTCAGCAGTCCCACTCGCACCCGTAACCCCTATCTCAGCGACCGGTTCCCTTTCATGGTCACTCAGACGGGGCGCGTGGGGAAGAGCGCGGGGGTCGTGTGAAGCAACAGTCGCCGCACAGGCCCCCACCGGGCGCCCGGTAGTACAGGCAGCAGCTGCGGCGGCGGAAGGCGCCGTCGGCGAGGACGCCGGTGTCCGCGAGGTAGGGATGGGCGAAGAGCTCGGCGGTGAGGCCACGCCCGCGTGCGGCGACGTCGGGCCTGCCGTGCGCACGGGCCCACTGCTCCAGCAGCCGGGCGGTCGCGGCGAGGGCCGATCCGGCGTTGCCCCGCAGCAGGCCCGCCGCGACCGGGTGACGGGCCCGCAGAGCCGCGCCGAGCGGTTCCAGATGGCCGTCGACGACCACCCGGGCCACGGTCGCCGCGTCCCCCGGCCGGGGCCGCACCCGCGTCAGCCACAGGTCGTCCGGGGCGGCCCCGTCCGGGTCCCAGCGCAGCAGCTCCGGGGCGAGGTCGGGGATGGACCCGTACAGCACCGCGCAGCCCAGCGTGACGGACCACAGGCGGGCCGCGAGCCCCTGCTGGGCGACGGAGGCGCCGATCCGGTCCTCCGGGGCGCGCAGCGCCCGGACCACTTTGCGCACACGGAACGACAGTGCGTCCCCGCCGACCTGCGACGGCCCGCTGTCGGAGGCGCCCCCGAAGACGGAGGGGTCCCCGAAGACGGACGGGTCCCCGTGGGCGGAGGGGTCCCCGTGGGCGGAGGGGTCCCCGTAGACCCGCGCGAGGGTCGGCAGCTCGCGGACCGGGCCCGGCGAGGCGTCCGCGGGGGTGTGGAGGGCGAAGAAGCCGCCGAGCGGACGGAGTGCGGCGAGACCGGGGTCGAGAGTCACGAAGTCCAGTAGTACCAAGGGGGGTCGGGGTCGGTGGTCAGGGGGATCCCTGGGCCGTCACCCGCCTGGGGGAGGACGGCGGGCCCGTCGTACTCCATCGGTAGTAGGACCCATTGGGTGCTCAGGGACGACGACGGGAACAGATCGACAGGGCATCGTGTTGGCCATGGATGACGACCGTTCGCCGCGCCGGGCCCGGTGCCCCCGCCTCACGCAGAGGAGCAGCTCATGAGCGCCCTCGCGTTCTCCGTGGTCCTGTCGCTCGTCTCCGCTGTCGCGTACGCGGGCGGGGCGATCGTGCAGGAGCAGGTCGCGGTGTCCTCGCCCGACGAGGAGTACGCCCCGCTGCGCCGGCCGGGCTGGTGGGCCGCGGTGGCGCTGAACGGTCTCGGCGGACTCCTGCACGTGGTGGCGCTGGCCTACGGTCCGCTCAGCCTGGTCCAGCCGCTGGGTGCGCTGACCATCGTGTTCGCCCTGCCCATGGCGGCGCTGTTCGTCGGCCGCAGGGCCGGGGCGACGGCCTGGCGGGGCGCGATCATGGCGACGGTCGGTCTCGCGGGTCTGCTCTCCCTGGTCGGGGCCTCGGACGCGCAGTCGCTGAGCACCGCGCAGCGCGTGGCCGTGGCCGTGTTCACCGCGGGCGCGGTCGTGACCCTGATGATCGCCGGCCGGGCCGCGCACCGGCACCCCGCGGTCCGCAGCATGCTCCTGGCGACCGCGTCCGGCATAGCGTTCGGCATGTCGTCGGTGTTCACCAAGACCGTGGCCGTCGACTGGACCGACGGCGTCTCGGCCGCCGACATACCCTCGCTGGCCGTGATCGGCGTGCTGGCCACGGCCGGCATGCTGCTGTCGCAGGCGTCCTACCGGGGCGCGGGGCTCGCGGCTCCGCTGGCCACGCTGACCGTGGTCAACCCGGTCGTGGCGGCCGCCGTCGGCATCACGATGTTCGGCGAGACCTTCCGCTACGGCAGCACGGGCACCGCGCTCGCCCTGGGCTGCGGTGCGGTGGCGGCGGGCGGCCTGATCCTGCTCACGACGGAGCGTCTGCAGTCGAGCCACCCGCGGACGGCGCGGAACGAGGCGGCCGCCCCCGCGGACCCGGCCGCCGGAACTCTTGGCGCTGACCGTGTCGCGACGGCGGCCGAGCGCGGAAGCGCGAGCGTGAGCGACGCGTTCGTGCTCCGGCTCCCGGAGCAGTCGGCGGCCTCGGCGCTGGAAGGCGCGCTCCTGAACGGTCTGCGCGACCTGCCCCACGTCGCGCACGACGCACGACAGGAAGACGCACGACAGGAAGACGCACGACACGAGGACGCACGGCACGAGGACGCACGGCACGAGGACGTACTGCTGGACCGCGCGCTGCTGGGCGGCATGCGACTGGACGAAGTTCGGCTGGACGAAGTTCGGCTGGACGACATCCGGCTGGAGAGCGTGCGACTCGGAGACCTGCCGGCGGAGGGCGGCGACGAACGGTCGGCGCCCGTGCCGGCGTCGACCCCGGCCGGCGCCGGGGACGACCCCTACGAGGAGGAGCCGTCCGCCCCGGACGCGTCTCCGTCGTTCTACACCCCGCTGCACGGAGGTCTGTTCGTCCCGGTGCCGGTCGTGGACCGGCACCGGGAGCGGGTCAAATCCTGACGCCGCCGGCCCGCAGATAGGACAGCGGGTCGATGTCCGTTCCGAAGCCGGGCCCCGTTCGCACCTCGAAGTGCAGATGCGGGCCCGTGCTGTTGCCCGTGGAACCGGACCGCCCGATGCGCTGGCCGCAGCTCACCGACTGCCCGTCCCGGACGGAGATCGCGGACAGGTGGGCGTACTGCGTGTAGCGGCCGTCCGCGTGCCGGATGACCACCTGGTAGCCGAACGAGCCGCCCCAGCCCGCGCTCACCACCTCGCCCGCCGTGACCGCCTTGACGGACGTTCCGGTGGGCACGGGGAAGTCGACGCCCGTGTGGTAGCCCTTCGACCAGGAGGACCCGGTCGCGTGGTACGGCGTTCCGGTGGCCGCGCCGACGGGCGCGACGAAGGAGTGGCCCGTATTCGCCTTGTGCGCGCCCTTGTGCTTGGTGCTCTTGGCCGGTTTGCCCTGCCCGGCGTCCGCGGAGGTCTTCGGCTTCTCCGTGTGGTGCCTGGCGCCGCCCGGGGTCCGCGCGGCGCCCGCCCGGCCGTTCAGGCTGAGCCGCTGCCCCGGCAGGATGAGGTCCGGGTCGTCGCCGACGGTCGTCCGGTTGGCGGCGTAGAGCCCGCGCCAGCCGCCCCTGACCTCCTCGGCGTCCGCGATGCCGGAGAGCGTGTCGCCGCGGACGACCGTGTACATCTGCGCGGTGCCCGCCCGGGACTGCGGAGTGCTGTGCGCCCGCACGGCGTCGAGGGACGTCCTCGACGCCTTCGGCGCCTTCGCGGTCGACCCGCCGGACGCCCTGGAGGACGACTCCGCCGACTTCGCCGGCGTGGCGTGCGGGTGGACGTCTGGGGTGTCGCCGGCCCGGCTCAGGCCGGCCCGCCCCGAGCACACCGGCCACGCGCCCGGACCCTGCCCGTCCAGCACCTTCTCGGCGACGGCGATCTGCTGGTCCCGGGTGGCCAGATCCGCGCGGTGCGCGTACCGGGTGCCGCCGTACGCCTCCCAGGTGGACCGGGTGAACTGCAGTCCGCCGTAGTAGCCGTTGCCGCTGTTGATGTTCCAGTCGCCGCTCGACTCGCAGGCGGCGACCTTGTTCCAGGTGTCCACGTCGGCCGCCTGGGCGGCTCCCGCGCCGATGAGCGGTATCGCCATGCCGGCGCCGCCCGCCGTGACGGTGAGCGAGGCTCGGTTGATCCTGTTCGGCTGATACCGGCGGTGCCGGCCGCGTACGGCCATGGAGATCCCCCTCGACATGCGTCAGGAGCGGCAAAAGTACGGGCCCCGAACAGGCCATGACAAGGCGACAACCGGCCGCCCCGAATCGCTCGGGGCGCGAGGGGGACCCGCCGGGAAACCGGGGCCAAGATCCGTCAGGATGGTCCGAGGACGATACTGACGGGCACACCTCTCCAAGGAGCCAACCGTATGAGCACTTCAGCCCAGATCGGCGTCACAGGTCTCGCGGTGATGGGGCGCAATCTCGCCCGCAACTTCGCGCGCAACGGCTACACGGTCGCGCTGCACAACCGGACGGCGGCCCGTACCCGCGCCCTGGTCGAGGAGTTCGGCGGCGAGGGCGACTTCATCGCGGCCGAGACCGCCAAGGAGTTCGTCGCGGCGCTGGAGCGGCCCCGCCGGCTGGTCGTCATGGTGAAGGCCGGTGAGCCGACCGACGCGGTGATCCGCGAGTTCGCCCCGCTGCTCGAACCCGGCGACATGATCATCGACGGCGGCAACGCGCACTTCGCCGACACCCGGCGCCGTGAGCGCGAGCTGCGCGAGCAGGGTCTGCACTTCGTCGGCGCGGGCATCTCCGGCGGCGAGGAGGGCGCGCTGCACGGACCCAGCATCATGCCGGGCGGCTCGCCGGAGTCGTACGAGTCACTGGGCCCGATGCTGGAGAAGATCTCCGCGAAGGCGGCGGACGGTTCGCCCTGCGTCACCCACGTCGGCCCGGACGGCGCCGGTCACTTCGTGAAGATGGTGCACAACGGCATCGAGTACGCCGACATGCAACTCATCGGCGAGGCGTACCAGTTGCTGCGTGACGTCGCCGGATACGAGCCCGCGCAGATCGCGGACATCTTCCGCACCTGGAACACCGGCCGCCTCGACTCCTACCTGATCGAGATCACGGCCGAGGTGCTCTCCCACGTGGACGCGGCGACGGGCAGGCCCTTCGTGGACGTCGTGGTGGACCAGGCGGAGCAGAAGGGCACCGGCCGCTGGACCGTCCAGATCGCGCTGGACCTCGGGGTTCCGGTGTCGGGCATCGCGGAGGCCGTCTTCGCCCGCTCGCTGTCGGGTCACGCGGCGCTGCGCGAGGCCTCCCGCGACCTGGCGGGCCCGAAGGCGTCCCCGCTGGGCGAGGCGGAGGCGCAGGCCTTCGCCGACCGGGTGGAGCAGGCCCTGTACGCCTCGAAGATCGTCTCGTACACGCAGGGCTTCCACGAGATCGCCGCGGGCAGCGAGGAGTACGGCTGGGACATCGACCTCGGGGCCGTCTCCTCGATCTGGCGCGGCGGCTGCATCATCCGCGCGGCCTTCCTCGACCGGATCCGCGCCGCGTACGACGCCCGCGCGGACCTGCCGAGCCTGCTCTCCGACGCGACGTTCGCCTCGGAGATCGCGGCCGCCCAGGACGCCTGGCGCGAGGTGCTGGTGTCCGCGACGCTCCAGGGGGTGCCCACGCCGGGCTTCGCCGCCGCGCTCGCGTACTACGACGCCCTGCGCGCGGAGCGCCTGCCGGCTGCGCTCACCCAGGGCCAGCGGGACTTCTTCGGCGCGCACACGTACCGGCGGGTCGACCGCGAGGGCGCGTTCCACACGCTGTGGGGCGGAGACCGCTCGGAGGTGGACGCGTAGTCCACGCGGGGCGCGTCCGATACGGGTGCGGCAGCGGCGGGCGGCGCGGAGCCGCCCGCCGCTGCCGCGTCGGGCCGAGCGGGTCAGGTGAGGGGCGGGCCGGGTTCCGGGCTGGGAACCGGCTCCGGCCCCGGCGGGATCGGGGACGGCGACGGGTCCGGGGCCGGTACGGGCTGCGGGGGCGTCGGTCCCGGACCGGGCGGCTGGGGGCCGGGCGGTTGCGGCTCGGGCGTGGGCGGACGCGGGAACGGGTCCGGTGGGACCGGGTCCGGGCCGGGCGTCGGTCCGGGCGGGACGGGGGCGGGGTACGGGTCGGTCATCGTGTCCTCCGGCCGCTGGCGGGGCTTGACTCTGAACTACTCCCCCGCGTACCCGGGACCGCCCCACGCACTCACCCGGACGGCCCGCCCAGCCCCGTTACCCACCCCGACCCCGTGACCCGTCAGAAGTCCCGCCGACAGCCCTCAGCCGACAGCCCTCAGCTGTGAGCCATGAGCGGTGAGCCATGAGCGGTGAGCTGTGAGCGGTGAGCTGTGAGCCATGAACGGTGAGCTGTGAGCTGTGAGCCATGAGCGGTGAGCTGTGAGCTGTGAGACGTCTGTCAGAACCGGCCCGGGTGCGCCCGCAGCCAGTCCTTGGCGGCGCTGAGCAGCGTGGGGTCGGCGGCCGGGGCCTCCTCGGGGTGGCGCTCGGCCCACTTCACGACGTAGGGACACAGCGGCGCCACCGGCACGCCCTCGCGCGCGGACAGGGCGTACAGCTCGCGCGCCAGCGACCCCGCGATGCCCTTGCCCTCGTGAGCGGGCTCGACGATCGTGTGCACCGGGACCAGCGCGGGCGCGGGCGACTCGAGGACGAAGTACTCGATACGGCCCACGACTTCACCGCCGTCACCGAGCGCTTCGAGGCGGCCGGCCGCCCGGTCGTCGCGGATCTCGATGTCACTCATGGGCACTCCCGGTGCGATGGGGGCGGAGGGTACGCGGGCCGCGTCGGTCAGACCGACACCGCGTGCGGACTGCGCTCCTGGTCGGAGCCCGGCACCGGCGCCGAGGGGTCGGCCGCCAGGGCCACGATGCGGTTGTCGCGGTCCACGTGCACGACCCGCGGCTCCAGCGCCCGCGCCTCGGCGTCGGTCACCTGAGCGTAACTGATGATGATCACCAGATCGCCGGGGTGCACGAGATGGGCGGCGGCTCCGTTGATGCCGACGACGCCCGAACCGCGCTCGCCCTCGATGACGTACGTCTCCAGACGGGCCCCGTTGGTGATGTCGACGATGTGCACGAGCTCGCCCGGCAACAGGTCGGCGGCGTCCAGCAGGTCGGCATCGATGGTCACCGATCCCACATAGTGCAGGTCGGCCTGGGTGACGGTGGCACGGTGGATCTTGGACTTGAACATGGTGCGCAGCATGTTGGACTCCTGGAAGACGGCTCCCTGCCTGCTTTGTGCAGGTCAAGGGCGGTCGTCACTCTACACGGGCACGCGTCGGAGTCGAAGATGCCGAAGAACATCGACTTCACTCGGGCAAGAAGGCTCCTCACCTGCACTTCCGTGCGAACCAGGCTGTTTCTCCATCGCCAACCAAGCACCTGCTCGAACACCCATCCCCGGATGTGCGAGGACTGATGCTGACCGGATGCTGACTTACCTGGCTATACGTCAGGTCAAGCACGGAGCCGCCTTCGGCATCGACCTGGAAATCGTTCGATACGAGGCGCTCCCGGCCCGATCCGAAGCCGTGATCAACCTGACCGTTATCGACCCATGGCCCGCCACCTCAACAGGGAGCACACGGTCTGCAGCCTTGTGGTTCAACCAGGCCGGGCTCACGACTGTGATCGATCGATCACGGTCGCTACCACTTGGTGGGCAGCTGAGTTCCGGCCGTCTGCCCAGGCTGCTACTTCCAAGCCGGAGGGCAACGAAGAGGGGGAAGACAGTGGAAGCATCCGAAGCGCAGCCCGGCTCTGTAGCGCATCGTGAAGGAGCGCAGAAGGCCACGCTCCATTTGCGGGGTATCGCTCGACTGCCCTGCACATCCGCCGTGCCGGGTGGCCACCCATCGTGGACGGCTCCGGGTTGCGACTACTGGCTACTCCGCATCCTCTCGTTGCAACGGCGGTAGAGGCGGGATGGGCACGATGTGGGATGGGCACGATGTCCGCCTCTCAGGCATTCTCGTCATGGATCCGCGCACCCAGATCCTCCGCCCACTCCAGTGCCCACGCCTTGAGTTCGTCGATCTGGCGAGAGGTGAGCCCATACGCGGTGTAGTCCTCATCCTCGTACCAGTCCGCGCCAATGAGCCTGTCCCGGAGGTCTTCAAGGCTGAACTCGTCGTGTGCACGACGGCGGCCCAGGGATTCGAGGTCGGCGGTGGAGCGGTGGCGGGAGGCAGCTTGGACGTCGATGAGGTCACGGACGGTGCCTCGGTCGGCGAGGGCACGGACCTTGGTGCCGATCACGTCATCGAGGGAAAGAACAGGGCCGTAGGGAGTCTGAGCGGGAGGGGCCCAGAACGCCTCCTTGAGGACGTCGACCTCGCACTCCTCGCCGGTGTCCGGATCGGTGACGAGGAAACGGCCGCTGAGCGGATCGGTCTGGACGTGCGTGGTCCGCCATCCGCGCGCGCTGAGACCTGCTGTGAGTGAGGCGACGATCTCCTGCATCGGAGCGGGGTTCTCGGTGGCGACGTCGAGGTCGCGGCTGAAGCGTTCGACCAGGCCGTGGGCCTGCACGGCGTATCCGCCGGTGAGGACCAGAGGGTAGGGGGAGCCGAGGTCGAGGATGTCGGCGAGGAGACGCTCGTGGAGCGGAGTGAGCTTCACGCGGCGGTCGTGTCGGCCGGAGCGGTGCGGAGCAGCTCAGGGAAGGCGTCCTCCCAGACCTCGCGGATGTAGGGGCTGATCAAGCGCCGCAGGACGGACCACTGCTCGGTGAGCAGCCGGTGGTGCAGGAGGGCCACCAGGTCCTCACTCAGTCCTTCGGCGAGGACGGTCCGGTAGAGCGTCATGCGGGACTTCGGACGGTCCAGGCTGTAGCTCGTCCGCCCGGACCAGACGATGTGGAGCGGCAGGTCCACGTTGCCCTCGACGGGGCCGACCAGCTCCTGCAAACGCTCGGGCAGTCGGCTGCGGTAGCGGTCCCGCAGCACCTCGGCGCGGGGAGCGGTGATCGTCGGGTCCATGCATCCAGTATCGCTGCTGGGAGGCGGCGGCATGGCGGATACGGGCCCTTCTGTCGTACGCACGGGTCGGGCGCCGCCCGCCCTCCCTCGGACGCTCATCATGGCCTACCTGTACAGCCCCAGGTGGCCTAGCAACCGGCTGCCCTGCCGACCTAGGACCAGCCCCGCTCGCGGGCGCGGGTGATCGTGGCACAGCAGGTCACGCGGAGGACCGCCGCGATGGAGTCGGCTGCGGCTTCCGTCTCGGCGTCGGGAATGACGACGGTCCCGAGGAGGCCCATGGCGCCGGCGCAGTGGACGAGAGGGCACCCGGCGGGCGACGGTCAGGGCATTCCGCTCGCGGTGTCGCTGACCGGCGGCAACCGTGGGCGACGTCACCCAATTGCCGCCTCTGCTCGACAAGATCCCGCGGCTAGCGGGACCGGTCGGCCGCCCGCGCCGACGGTCTGAAGCCCTGCTCGCGGACCGCGGCTATGACCATGACAAGTACCACCGTCTTGTGCGGGCTCTCGGCATCACACCGGTGATCGCCGAGCGGGGCGAGGACCACGGCAGTGGCCTGGACGTCATCCGGTGAGTGGTCGAGCGCACGATCTCCTCCCTTTTCGGCACGGCTTCCAGATAGTCCGTTTCTCCGGTCCTCCCTGCCGCGCATGTCGCGTTCCCATGTCGGAGAAGGAAACGGGAAACAGCATCGATCGTCTTGTCCGCCCCGGCCAGACTGCCGCACTCTACGTGCAGCGCCGACTCGGCCGATGGCGGGAGGGGTTGGAGGTTTCCGTGCCACAGCCGTCCACCGGGTTCGGCGAGGAGTTGAGGAAGCGGCGTCTGGAGGCAGGGCTCAGCCTCACCGCCCTGTCCGGCTCTGTGCACTACAGCAAGGCGCAGTTGAGCAAGGTGGAGCGGGGCCTGAAGGCCCCCAGCCGTGACCTCGCCCGCCTGTGTGACGCCGCCCTCGGGGCCGACGGAGCCCTGCTGTCCCTGCTCGCACCAGAGACCACCGACCCGCCCGTCGATCCGGCGCCGGGCTTTGTCCACGAGGAGGACTGGATCATGCAGTTGTCGCCGGACGGCCCGAACACCTTCCATCCCTTGAGTCGGCGGGATGCCATAGGCGCCGGTGCCGCTTCGCTGATGGCGTGGCGGTCCGACAGCGCGGGCCCGGCCTCGCCGGCCGCGGGCGCGGAAATGGTGGAAGCCTCCCGCTCGCTGTTCACCCACTACCGCAGACTCGGCCAGACGGTGGCGCCCGGTCTACTCCTGCCCGTTCTGATCGCACAGACCCACACCCTGCGGGAACTGTCCGCCCACTGTGACGGCGGCACCCGTCGCCACCTGCTGGCCCTTGGCTCCCGGTACGCCGAATACGTCGGCTGGCTGGTGCAGGAGACCGGGGACGAGCGGGCGGCTCTGTGGTGGACGCAGCGCGCGGTCGATCTGGCGGCCGCCGGCGGCGACCGGGCACTGGCGGGTTACGCGCTGGTCCGCCGGGCCCTGATCACGCTGTACCGGGACGACGCCGAGCAGACAGTCGCTCTGGCCCGTCGCGCGCAGAGCAAGGCCCTGCCCCCGCGGATACGAGGGCTCGCTGCACAGCGCGAAGCCCAGGGCCACGCCCTGGCGGGTGACCGCCGGGCCTGTCTGGACGCGCTGGACCGCGCGCGTGCGCTTCTTTCTCTCCAGGACGAAGGGACCGACGAGCCGGTGATCGGCACCATGCACCTTCCCGATCCGGTCGGCATGGTCACCGGCTGGTGTCTGGTCGATCTCGGGCAGCCGCGGGAGGCGAGCGAGGAACTGGACCGACAACTCGCCCTGGTCGGCGAGGACGCGGTTCGCACCCAGGTCAGGTACGGCGTCCGCCGCGCACTCGCCTACGCGTCGGCCGGCGAGATCGACCACGCCTGCGACCTGGCGGCGCCCCTGCTCGACGGAGTGGAGGCCGTGGGTTCCGCCACGGTCACGACCGACCTGAGACGGCTCGCCCGCGCCCTGGCGCGCCACGCGAACCATTCCTCCGTACGACGGCTGGGACCGCGACTCGGCACGTTGTCGCGCCCCTCCACCATCTGAAGGAGTCACTGGCATGCCCCACGTGTTCATCAACTACCGCACCGGCGACGGCGAGCAGACCGCGGCCCTCCTCGACCAGGAGCTGTCACGTCGCTTCGGCCAGGACCGCGTCTTCCGCGCGTCCAGGTCCATCACCCCAGGGGAGGCCTACCCCGAGGTTCTCCTGACCGCGTTACGCCGCAGCTGCGTGCTGCTGGCCGTCGTAGGACCGGACTGGACGAACTTCCGCAGTCGGTTGCAAGATCCCGACGACTGGGTGCGCAAGGAGATCGAGGCCGCGTTCTAGTGCGGGCTCATCGTCGTTCCCGTGCTGGACGGCCGCAAGACCGACCGGCTGAACAAAGCGGCCATGCCCCCCGAGCTGGCGCGGCTCGCCGATCTGCAGTCCGTACCGTTCGACAGCACCCACGACACCGAGGCCGGCGTCCGGCGTATCGGCGATCTGGTCGCCGAGCTGGTGCCCGAGCTGCGGGACCTGATCGAGCCCGGCGAGCCGTCGCCGACGTCGACCAGCGTGCGCAACTCGATCGGGGACGTGAGTGGAACGTCCGTCCAAGCGGGCGACTTCAGCGGTGACGTCGGCGGCACGATCGTGAAGAACTCCCACGGCACGGTCCACACGGGCAGCGGCAGCATCTACAACAACTCACGCCATGTGTCGGGCGACCGCTACATCTCGGGCACCGGAACGACGTACACCGAGGGCGACCATCACGGGGACGTCCACCAGCGGTTCGGGGAGCCGGAGCGGCCCCAGGACGACCGACGGTGAGCACAGAACACACCACCCGGGTCGAGAGCACGCGGGGCGTCACGCACACGGGCGACGGCCACATTTACGTCAACCTCGGCGCCGCTGCCCACGAACCCCGAAAGCCAATCTTCCGGCAGCTTCCCGATGACCAACTGCGATGGGTCCGAAGGGTGTTGGTCGCTCCAGTCAACATGGGAAGGGCCCGCACCACGCTCGAAGAGACGGGCAGCGTCATCCTCGACGGTGCTCCCGGCAGCGGCCGCTCGGCCACGGCTCGCGTACTGTTGCGCGAACACCACCGTCCCGGCGGGGCCTTCCGCGAACTCCTGCCCGCCGAGCGGGACGAACTGCCGCTGTACGACCCGGCTTTCGTCGACCCGGACGACCGGCTGCTGCTCGACCTGTCCACCGCGGAGGCCGGTCTGTGGCATGCGGCCCGGGGCGGCCTTCCCGCCCTGCGCCAGACGGTGCGCGAGCGGCGGGCCCATCTCGTCGTCGTCATGCCGCACGAAGGGGCCCTCGATCCCGACCTGCAGCACTTCCGTGTCGAGATCGGACCGCCGGCTTTCCCCATGGAGGTTCTCAGACGACACCTGCGCGCCCACGGCGTGCCGTGCGAGCAGTTTCTCCGGAACGACGTCACTGTCGACGAGTTCCTGAGCGAACGCAAACCCATGCGGGAGATCGCCGACTTCGCCGACCGCATACGCCGTGCCCGCGAAACGGCCGGGCCCGGCGAGGGATTCCCCGAGTGGTGCGCGGCCGCGAAACGTGCGCGCGCCGGGCGCCGCGCCGAAGTCGCCGACCGCGTCGCCGGTGTGCCCGACGCCTCTCAACGCGCCCTGATGGTCGCCGTGTCCATGCTCCACGGCGCGCACGCCGACGTCGTCCACCGGGCGGCCGCACTTCTGCTGAGCACGGTCGGGGCCCCCGAGGAGGAGACTCCGCTCCTCCAGCGCAAGGACCTCGCCCAGCGGCTTTCGGAGATCTCGGCCCGCTCCGGGCCGGACGGTCGCGTGCGGTTCACCGAGCTGGACTACGACTCCGCCGTCCGCGCCCACTTCTGGGACCACATGCCCGACCTGCGGCCGCACCTCGGCGCGTGGGCCGCGCGGGTCGTCGAGTCGAGCGACCCGCATCTCGTGCCGGACGTCCGCGACGGACTGGTGGCCCGGCTGGCGGGTGAGTATCTGCGAACCGGGCGGCCCGACGCGCTCGCCGCGCTCGCCGAACGATGGAGCGCACAAGGAGCGGGCAGAGCCCGGTCGGAGGCCGCGGTTCAGGCGCTCACCTGCGGTCTCGCGGACCCCGCCCATGGCAGGGACTTCCGCGAGCGGATCTACCAGTGGTGCGCGTACCGCCGGCTGACCGGTGAGTTCGCCCAGGTGCTGGTCCAGGTCTGCGCCGACGTCCTCGCGCTGGACCATCCGGACCACGCCCTGATCCGGCTGCACCATCTCGCCCGGCGTGAGCGCGGCACGGCCCATGCGCTGCAGGCCCTGTGCGACCTGGTGGCCGGCAGCCGACGGCTACGCCGAAGGCTGCTCGACCGGCTGACACGCGGCGACCTCGCACCGACCGACCTGGCCATCTTTCTGCGCGTCAGCGATCCGGAGCCGCTCACGGACCGCTCCGTCACCACTCGCGCCCTGGTCGACGAGGACGGGGTACGACGCTCGCTGATCACGTGCTGGCGTGCCGTGCTGACCCACGCGGTGTCGCGGCCGGAAGGCCGACGCGTGGCACCACGGGCAGAGATACAGAGCTGGTTGCACTGGGCGGCCGAGGGCGCTGGTGACCGGGGGGAGGTCCTCCTCGACCTGCTGGTCGCTGCCGCCGACCGATGCGGTGAGGACCGGGGCGCGGCGTTCGCCGCGTTGTACGCGTCCGCGCGCCAGGCGGAGTTCGCTTCTCCGGGCGCAGGCGCCCACTCCACCGAGACGACCGACCTGTTGCTCCACAAGATCGGCGTGGCACAGAACCTCGGTCCTGCCGCCCCGTCGGCATCGGCCAGAAGGGGGCGATCATGACGACCGCACGCAAGACGACGACCGTGTTCCTCACTGTTATGTGCGGCCTGCTGCTGACCATCGTCGGCCTGGTGCAGCGATGGCCCGGCTGGACCTGGCCGGCGCTGGCCGCGCTTCTTCTCATGCTGCCCGCGGTGACCTTCCGGGTGGCCTCGCAGCGCCGCGGCCCGGTGCCGGTCAGCTTCGAGGAGCAGCTCACGGCTGCCCCGGTGGAGCGAACCGAGTACCGCGTCAACCGAGTCGCGCTCCCGAGCCTCTGGGACGACTACCACTTCGTCTTCTCAGCGACCGTACGGTGGTGCTTCGCCGACGGCCCGGGGCGCGGCACGGTCGTCAACCCGGCCGGCCTCGCCGTCGACGCGGTCCTCAGCCGGGCCCGCGCGATTGCCGAGAAGCGGGAACCCGGCCACGCCTCGCTCCTTCAGCACGAACTCGGTGGCGCCCTCAGCCGCATGTGCCCGGATTCCACGGGCCACCTCCGGGCGATGGCGGAGGACATCAACCTCACGTTGCCCGACGAGGATCAGGAGCGTCTGGATCGGCTCGCCGGCGTACGCAAGGACGAGGCGGTCTGGGAGCACCAGCGCAAGTACGAGCAGAGCAAGCGCCGGTATCTGGGCGAGGACGCCCTCAAGGACACCGGCAGCGCCGTCGTGTGGTGGCTCACCAGGAACGACGAGCACGTGGCGAAGACCGTGGCCGACCTCCCCTTGCTGGCGCAGCTGACCTCCGCTGCCAACGACACCGACATCCCCGAGCGCCTGCTCGAGATGCTGCCGAACCGGCCAGAAGGACCCTGGACGCCGGACATCGGCACGGAGTCTGTCGATCTCCCGGCCCGTGAGCCCTCGGCTGCAGACCACCTGTCGGGGTTCTTCGAAGCTATGGGCTTCACGGAGGACGACGACCGGCGGGCGATGCTGGCCCGACAGTTCTCGCAGCTCGTCGAGCAGCACAACCGCCACGAGACAGCGGAGGACCTCCTACGCCGATTCGATCCCCCGAGACCTCCCGCTCCCGAGACCGGAGCGGAACTGGCGCCCGACTCCGGGCCGCCGGCCGACACGGTCTGACCGTCGACCGGGACATTTCATCCCTGCGCATCCAGGAGGACGCAATGGACGCAGAACTGGCCGCGATGGCGGCATCGGGGGCCACCACCCTGGTCTCCCTCATGGTCACCGATTCTTGGACTCACGCCCGCGCACTGATGGGCCGGTTCCTGGCACGTGCCGGCGCGGACACCGTCGCGATCACCGGCCTGGACGACGCGCGTGCGCGGCTGCTCCTCACGGGCACCGCGGCGGACGAGCGCGCCGCGTCCGGCATCGCGGCCGAGTGGCAGACTCGTCTCTGCGGGCTGGTGGAAGCCGGGGCGCTCACCGGCGAGGAACTGAGTGCTCTCGGGGCGTCGCTGCGCCGACTGGCGGCCGCCGCAGCGGGCCGCCCAGCAACGGTGCACAACACCGTCTCCGGCGGCACCCAGCACGGCCCGATCGTCCAGGCCAGCACCGTCACCGGCCTGGCCTTCCCGCCGGATCCGTCCCCGCGCCGGGAATAGTCGCAGGGCGGGGCAGCAGGCCCCCTGCCGCGGTGCAGGTCAGCAAGCCGGACACCGTCCGGCCTGATGCTGACCGTTTGCTGACCTAGAGGCGGCAATCAGGGCTCTGACCTGCGGAAACACCCAAACGCTAGATCTTGGACTTGAACATGGTACGCAGCACTTTGGACTCCTGGAAGACGGCTCCCCGCCAGCTCTCTGCAGGTCAGGGGCGTCATTCACTGTACATTGGACTGCCTTCGAATCGAAGACTTGCCACAACAGCGAGCGCCGCGGTGAGCAGGTTCCTCAACTGCGCAAACTGCGCAGACCAAGCTGCCGCGAAGCCGTCGACCAGGACCACGTACGAAAGACCGCCCGGTCCCATGCTGATTGCATGCCGACTTACCTGACGAGCCATCAGGTTCCGAGAGGCGCGCGGGTACCCGCGCTCAGCGTCGGCGGGCCTGCAGCGCAATCCGGGGCGCAGGACCACGAGTACGTTGGCGAGGAGCAGCACGAGAAGATGGCCTGTCGCCTCGTCCGCTTGTGACCGGCGTTGACAGGCGTTGACAGGCGTTGACAGGCGTTGACAGGCACCGAAACACCAGCCGCGCCAGCGAGTGCGCGCAATCGATGGATACCCTCGAATCCGGGAGCATCCGCTTCGATGCCACCCTAAATTACCTCCTGCGCGCCATGCAGCCACCTGACTGACGGCTCATGGCCACGGCTTCGTACGGCCGGCCGAAGCCTGCCGGGTGTCCGCGCCGGAGTTCACGTGCCGCTCGGTCTCCTGAGGGCCGTGCCAGTCCAGGCACATCACGGTGGCATCGTCTTCGAGCCGGCCGCCGGCAGCCTCACGGACGGCGGACGTCAGCATCAGCGCCGTCTCCCGCGGGTGCAGGTCCCGGGTGTGCTCCAGCAGGGCAGGCAGGTCGACCGTCCCCCCATGACGTTCGAGCATGCCGTCGGTGAGCATGAGCAGACGGTCACCGGGGCGCAGATCGACGTCCTGAACGCGGTAGGGGTGACGCGCGGACACCGACAGCCCGAAGGGTCGGTCCACCAAGCAGGCCAGCTCCTCCGCGGTCCCCTCCCGCACGCGCAGTGGCCAGGGATGCCCGGCGTTGACCAACTGGGCCCGCCCGGTGCTGAGGGTGACGCGCAGCAGCTGCCCGGTGGCATGCCCCTGGCCGTGGTCGGCCAGCGCCTGGTCAGCCCGGTGGGCCTGTTCGGCCAGACCGGCTCCCGTGCGACGGGCGCCGCGCAGGGCGGCCACCAGGACCGTGGCAGCCAACGCCGCGTCGATGTCGTGGCCCATGGGGTCGGTCACCGACACGTGCAGGGTGTCGCGGTCCAGGGTGTAGTCGAAGGTGTCGCCGCTGAGGTCTTCGGAGGGCTCCATGCTCCCGCACAGGGTGAACTGCGCAGCCTCGCACGACAGCGACGGCGGCAGCAGCTGGTACTGGATTTCCGCTGCCAGAGTGGGGGGACGGGAGCGTTTGCCCCAGGTGTACAGGTCGGTGAAACGTCCGTTGGCGATCACTATGTATGCCAGGGCGTGGGCTGCTTCCTTGACCCCGTCGAGGACGTCCTCACCGGCGGCGGCCGGCAGAAGCACTTCCAGCAGCCCGATCGCGTCCCCCCGGTTGGTGACCGGCACGATCACCCGCTGCCCCTGGCTGCTCGCCTCCTGGTACAGCCGCTGGGTGCAGACCACCTGCTCGTAGGCGCTGCCGAACATGGGAATCCGCTCCGCTTCCCGCCCGCCCTCGCCCGCCCCAGCGGTCGACAGCCGCACTACCGTCTTTCCCGTCAGGTCGACGATGAGAAAAGAGACCTTCGTGGCCTCGAAACGCCGCCGTAGGTGCTCGGCGACCACATCGACGGCAGCCACCGGCGCCGCCGTCTCCGCGGCCGTCAGCAACCGGGGAAGTGCACTCTGTCCACTACTCACGGCCGTGGCCCCTTCCACTCCCCTCCTACAGCATGGGAACCTCCACGGGGAGCGTCAATCGGTGAGCGGTCACGGCAGCTCAAGACGCCATGTATTTGGCGGAGCTGATCCGGGCCCCCTGTCGGCCTCAAGGGCCGGTCTCCGAAGAACGCGCCGGTCTTCGCGGCTGGCCTCCTGCAGAGTGACGAAGCCGAGGAATGGGCCGTGCAACAGGCCGGTCAGGACCAGGACGTGCCCTGCCGGCCCTCACGGTGAGAGCGCGGCACCCGACCTGTTGGACGCCCTGGACACGGCCCAGGGCGGCGGAGCCTTCTTGGGGGAGGCAGGCGTCTGCGTGTCCCTGGTCTGGCGCTCGCAGCCCCCTGACCAGGGACATTCCAACATCCGCCGGTTTCCGCCCGGTGCGGGGTTGGGCGTTCCTGTTGTGTCGTGCGCACCCGCCGGAGACGGAGTTCGTGGGCAGTAGGCTGCAATCACCGAGGGCATTACGTGCGCCGGTCCCATGCCGACGCCGTTTTCGGCGAACAGCAATGCCGGGTCGGTCAGACCGCGCCTGGAGGCAGGTTCACGTCATGGAACCGACTGCTGATCAATCCGCGACGAACACGGAGCGTCTCTCCCCCTCGCTGCCGGTCCGGCTTTCGCTGGCGCCGTACGAAGCCGTCCTGGGCGGATGCGACGGCGCGTGGTGGCCGTACTCATACAATCTCCTCGACGAACTGCCCGTTCTGGTGGAAGCGATGGACGGGGTGGGCGTCATCACCAGGGTCATTCTGGGGATCGAGCCGTGGCCGGACATCCCGCACCAGGTCGCCGTCAGCGGGCACTCCGTCACCGCAGGGTGGTTGGCCTCCGGTCAGGAGCAGAACGTGATCGTCCTCTGCTCCTATCTCAAGGGGTTCAGAAGCTTGCTTGTCATTCCGCCTGCGATGCTGGCCGACTCTGCCGCCTGGCTGATGAACACGCCGGTTCCGGTCGACGGCAGCCGCACCGCCACGGAACTGCTGGCGATCGCGACGGCTCGCTCTGAAGTCGTACCCGTTGGCGATCCGCTGTGATCAGAGCGGTCCCGCCGGTAGTGCCGCTGGATCGAACGCTGCGGAACGATGATCTGGCCCCTCGCCGCGAACAGCGCGTAGCCAGCCGCCCAGGGGCGCCGGGCCCTGCCCCAGGAACGGGTTCACCGTCGTCAGGAACACCCGGCTCGCATAGCCGCCGCCGGCATGCGCTCCGCGATCGTCCGCGTCACCGAGCCGGGGACGGCGATGCCTCTTCGAAGGTGACGCATTCGGCGGACCCGAGCTGTGCTGCGGAACCAACACCTGCTGTGCTCCGTCCGAGACGTCCCGTCAACCCCGCCCTGGCCGTCACCGAGGCCAAGGCGGGGTCAGACTGCGACTGCCGGAATCTGGCTCACGCAAGGCGGGGCACCCGTCGTAGGCTTCCAGCTGCGCTCCTGCACCAGGCAGCACGCCTCCGGAGGCGGCGGCCGGCATGCCTCGGCGAGCATCGCTTCGACCGGTCGAGTCAGGGCCTCACCGTCGCCGGTGCCGTGGATGTTCCCGGCGACAGCCCCGGGTTTCCGGGGGCCTGCGGCTCAGGTGTCAGCGGTCCCGCATCGGCCCCGCGGTGTCCATAGCCGCTCCCGTCTGGTCGGCGAGGGTCACCGCGACCAGGCGCGCCTGCAGCGGGGGCACGGGACCCGGTCCGGGCGTGAGCATGAAGCGGCCGAGGTAGTGGCCGTTGCCGTATGTACGCAGTTCGATCTCGCCCTCGGGCCAGCCGTCGATGTCGACGTCCCGGCGTCGGCGGCCCAGCGCCACACTCCCGTCCTGCTCCAGCCGGGGCGGCCGCCCCATCAGGGTGCCGTACTCGAAACGGCAGGCGCGCAGCCCAAGCAGTTCGGTGAGCTCGTGCCGGACGTGGTCGACCACCGTGTCGCCGGACCTGGCGGACCGGGCGAGTTCGGCCGTGTCGTGGACACGGGTCAGATACGCGGCCTCCGTCACCGTGATCACCTCCAGCCGACGTGCGCGGGCCGCGAGCTGGGACACGATCAGGCCGACTGCCAGCAACAGCACTGCCGTCTCGATGTCCTCGGACGCGTTGATGCCGAAGGTCTGGTACGGGCGGGTGAGGAAGAAATCGAACCAGGCCGCCGCCGACAGCGCCCCGAGGGCGCCCGCGGCGCGGCTGCCCAGCGCGGCGATCGCGACGACGGCCACGACGAGGATCAGCGCGGCGTTCGTGTGCGACAGGTCCGTACGGAACGGCACGAGCACGAGCGCCACCAGGAACGGTCCCACGAGGCCCGCCATCAGGGCGAGTCCGTCCCTGAGCGGATAGCCGGTCATCACGCCTTCACCTCCTGTGTCACCGGTCCTGAATTCACCGACCCTGCATCCATCGAGGCGCCCGAGGACGGACGTGCCCTCGGGCGCCGTTCGGGGCTCACACACCCCCTCCCACGCTCTGCGTACCACTGGGGTGCCCGACCCGCTCGGCGAAGGGCAGGGACACCACCATGGTCAGACCCCCGCCGGGAGTGTCCTCCGGGGCGAGGGCGCCCTCCGTCGCCTCGGTCAGGCCCCGGGCGGGGGCCGGCCCGACGCCGAGTCCGGTGGTGTCGTCGGTGTCGCCGAGCCGCTGGAAGGGCTCGACGACACGGTCGCGGCCGCCCGGGGGCGCCCCGGGGCCGCGGTCGACGAGTCGACGACCCGTACCTCGACGCGGCCCGCGTGGGCGCCGGCCGTCGACAGCACCTTGCGCCCGACCGGGCTGTGTCGGGCCGCGTCGCCGACGAGGTTGGCGATCAGGCGCTCCAGCTCCACCAGGCGGTTGAGCCTGGCCGCGGGCTCCACCGTGGCCCGGTCGTCGGGCAGCTGGTCCACCAGCTCCACCGAGTCCATGCCGAAAGTCTCGCGGGTGAGTTCCACCGGCACCGGGATCGTCGCGCCGCCCCGCACGATGGTGCCTGCCGGCGAGGACATCGTCTTGGCCTTGGCGGTGCGCGGGCCGAGCGCCGGGAAAGGCGCAGGGACGATCGACGACAACGGCCACCGCGACGAAGACGGCCAGGGCGATCAGGACGTCCAGCGTGAACTGCGGGCGACCCCCACCACGGCGAACAGGAACGGCCGTGCCTCGCTGGTGAGGTCGAGTCTGCCGCGGGCCACGTTCAGGTCCACGTCCAGGTCCAGGTCCAGGTCCACGTCCAGGTCCAGGTCCAGCAGGAAGGTGAGCGCGATCGGCAGCAGCAGGCCGGTCACCGGGCCCGCGGTGCGGCGTGCGGTCGCCAGGGTGCGCCTGCGTGAGGGCAGCAGAGTGCCGAGGCCGGCGCGTTCGTGCGTGACCTTGTGGACGTCGATGTCACCGGAGAGTTCGACGACCGTCTCGCCGGTGCCGCGACCGCTGGCGACGCGGGTGGCCGAGCCGCACGGCAGTCGAGCGGGGACGAAGACGTGCCGGGCGGGTGGTCCTGGTGCCGGATGGGGCTTCGACGCCGCGCGTGGCGGATCCTCAACCGTCCGAACCCCATGGTCCCGGAGATCCGGATCCTCGGCCCGCCGGGGCGACAGCTCAGCCGGGTCTTGTACCGCGTGTCCTTCCACCCGGTGTGCAGATCCTCGTACTCGGCCATCGCGTCGCGAGGCACCGTGATCTTCGCCCTGCCGGTGCCGAACTGCAGCTCGACGTCGACCACCAGATGCTCGATGACCGCCCGGGACAGGCCCAGGTGCACCCTCCCGTACGCGGACTCGACCTTGAGGGTCCGAGGTACCTGCCATGGGCCGCGCCGCTTGATCCGTCCGCCGGCGGCGGCAATCGTGGACGCGGTGCCCGCATCCTCCTGCGGAAGCGAGGCCAGAGCGAGCCGGCACGAGCTCACTGTGCGTCCTGGCGGTGAGCACCTGGTGGAGACGTCCGTCCAGCTCCTCGTGCGAAATGTGCCCTTCGGCGTACGTCTCCTGCAGGCGCTGCACGGCCGCGTCGCGGTCCTCCTCGCTGCTCAGTGACGGCAGGTCTTCCGGCAGAGAGGTCACCGTCTCCCGGGACGCCTC
The DNA here is from genome assembly GCF_003112535.1 of Streptomyces rishiriensis. GTDB lineage: Bacteria > Actinomycetota > Actinomycetes > Streptomycetales > Streptomycetaceae > Streptomyces > Streptomyces rishiriensis. The sequence continues at coordinate 119,967 of NZ_BEWA01000022.1, forward strand.
GGGCCACGCCCCGCGACGACCACAAGTGTGCCTCCGCAACGGGCATTTCGTCCGTGGCCTGGTCGCGGGAAAGAGGGAGTCGCGTCCGTGGTCCGTCTCGGACGAACTGTGGTCGCTCATCGAGCCGTTGCTGCCGGAACCGGGCCCGAAGCTGGTGGAGGGCCGGCCACGGATTCCGGACCGGCAGGCGTTGTGCGGAATCCTGTCCGTTCCGCACATCGGCATCGAGTGGGAGTACCGCCGCAGGAGTTGGGCCTCGGGTCGAAGATGACCTGCTGGCGGCGACCGGCCGCGTGGAACGAGGCGGGGGCGGGGGACGACCTGCACCTGGTGCTGCTGAAGAATCGGCGGGCCGCGAAGAAGCTCGACTGGTCGCGGGCGGTGATCGACTCCTCACGCGTGCGGGCGGCTCGGCACGGCCGAAGCGGTCCCAGCCCGGTCGACCGCGCACGTCCGGGCAACACGCACCACGTCCTCACCGACGGCCAGGGCGTCCCGCTCGCGGTGTCGCTGACCGGCGGAAACCGCAACGACGTTGCCCAGCTCCTGCGTCTGCCCGACACTTCTGTTGTTCGCCGGTCCGGCCATCGCCCCGCTCGTCGACTTCCCGCTGCTGGTCCACCCGCTCACCCACTTTCGGCTCGCCCCGGATTTCTCCCACACCTTTTCCGCAGCCGCCCGGTGGCGGATTCCGGCCCGTTCGGACCCACCGCCGCGGAGGGCTGGGGACTATGCTGGTGAGCGGACGCCCAGGACCCCGGTGGACGCACGGCCTGCTGACCACGATGCCACGGGAGCGGATCTCGTCCGGACCCGTCGCATCTTCGAGGAGATCCCTGTCGGGCGCCGAGCCTCTGAGCGCGGAATCCCGACCCGGTGACCCACTCACGTCCTCGCACGCCCCGACCTCGGTCGCACCCCGCCGGGCATGAAGCCCGGCGCCTCGCGTCCGGCGCCCGGTGGCGGTCCCGAGAACACCTGAACGGCTGGAACCGAGGTGTCATGCCTTACTCTGCGGCTGTCCGTCCGCCGGAGGGCTCGTGCCCGCTCGCGCCGCACCCCTCCCCTCCAGCGGGCGGGCGCGCTGTGATCACCCCTCCGGCCCGCGGTCAGCCGTGGAGCGGAGGCCGTTGCGAGCAGCCCGCCCTTGAAGCGATGCGCCCGGGCCGGCCCGGCCCGCCGGCAGGCCGTCTGTTCTCGCAGGGATCTCACGGGTCCGTCGCGGAGTCCCGCGCAGCGGCGTCCGGCGAAGAGGCGCGCGAGCCGAGCCCGGAAGTCCGCCAGGACGTCTCGCGGTCGCCGTACGGCAGCCCGGATTCGCCATGGTGATCGGGGCGACTGCGGCCCTGAAGGGCTGCGGGTTCGGATCTTCCCCGGGGTGGCGGCACGGGTGGCTCCCCTACGCGGCCCCAGCGCCCCGTGTCGTAGGCGATGACGACTTCGGGTGGCCGGGATTCGACGGAGCGCTCCCGCCCGCCGTCGGCCGGATCACCTGCGTCGGCTTCGTCTTCTCCGGGCTCCTGGTTCACCCGCACGAGCGGCACCGGGAGGTGGGCCGACGGTCGCAGGAACCGCTCCCCTCCGGGCGTCAGGCGTCAGTCGGTGTCGCCTTGGCGGACCGGGGCGACGAGCCGATCGTGGCCTCTCTCCACTCCTGGCGCAGGAAAGGCGTCGGAAACATCAGCAGGCCGGTTGGCGGTGCCGTGTTCCCGGTGCCGGCTCCCCCCTTGATCCGGTGGTCACCGTGATCCCCGGCAGCCGGGCGGCGCGGATCCAGGCTCTCGTGGCCGAGCAGGCGGCACTTCGCGATGCCCGGGTCGGCCCTCTGGACGTGTGTACGGCGGCGGTGACGGCGCTGCCGGTCGGCGGGGCCGGGATCTCCGCGATGTCCCGCGACCGGGCGAGTCACCCTCTGTGCAGCACCGACTCCGTCAGTCAGCAGCTGGAAGAACTCCAGCTCACACTGGGCGAGGGGCCGTGCGTGGATGCCTTTGTCTTCGGCTCCTCGGTCCTCTGCACCGACTTGTTGGCCGGTGAACTCCAGCGGCATTGGACAGTGTTCGCCGACGCGGCCCTGGAAGCCGGAGCCAGGGCGGTCTTCGCCTTCCCCCTGCAGATCGGGGCCATCAGCCCCGGCGTACTCGACCTGTATTCCAGCAACTCGGTCGAGCTGGACGCGGACGAGGTGGCCGACGCGATGGCCTTCGCCGACATTGCCACGTTGCTTCTGCTCGACGCCGGCATCAGCGAGACGGGTGTCCCGCCCGACACCGCGGCATCCGGTACCGACGGGGCCGACACGGACCGGCCGGACGCCGCATCCTTCGATGACCTGGGCGGTTACCGGGCCGAGATCGACCAGGCCACCGGCATCCTCACGGTCCAGCTCGGCATCGGCGTCGAGGAGGCATTCATCCGGCTGCGCGCCCACGCGTACGCCCGCGGGACACGGATCTCGACGGTCGCCGCCGACGTGGTCGCCCACCGGCTCCGCCTCCCCCAGGAGGCGACACCGTCCGACCTGAGGCCGCCGGGCGCGCGTCCCTCCGACACACAACCGTCGGACGCGCGACCGCCCGACGAGGAGACCTGATGCTCACGCCCCACACACAGAGGTGTGCACGATGAAGGAACAGCTGATGGCCCGGACGTTCGTCGAGCTGGCGGACAGTCTCGTCGCCGACTTCGACCTCATGGACTTCCTGCGCCTGCTCACCGACCGCTGCGTCGACCTGCTCGACGCGAGTGCGGCGGGCGTCCTGCTCGCCGACCGCGACGGCGTGCTGCGTGTCATGGCCGCCTCCGACGAACGGGTGCGTCTCCTCGAACTCTTCCAGCTCCAGAACCACGAAGGCCCCTGCCTGGACTGCTTCCACACCGGGATCACCGTCTCCGTTCCCGACCTGCGCGACGAAGCCGCGCGTTGGCCCCTGTTCACCGCCCAGGCTCAGCGCATCGGCTTCACCTCCGTCCAGGCGCTGCCCATGCGCCTGCGCGACGAGGTCGTCGGCGCCCTCAACCTCTTCCACACCACCCCGGCGCCCATCAGCCCAGCCGCCACCCCCTTCGCGCAGGCCCTCGCCGACGTCGCCACCATCAGCCTGCTGCAACAACGCACCACCGAGCGCAGCACCCTCCTCAACGAACAGCTGCAGACCGCCCTCAACAGCCGCGTCCTGATCGAACAGGCCAAGGGAAAGCTCGCCGAACGCCGCAACACGGACATGGAGCGGGCCTTCACGACGCTGCGTGCATACGCCCGCGCCCACAACCGCCGCCTGGCGGACGTCGCGCGCGCCTTCATCGACGAGACCGAACACCTCCCCGGTCTCAGTCTCAGTCTCAGTCCCGGAAATTCCTGATCCAGCGCCTCGAGAAAGGTTCGTCATGCCACTCGGTCCCACCACCGAGACCTCCCTCGGCACCCCGGCCGGTACCGCCGACATCGACGAGGAGGAGCTGAGCGCCCTGGACGCCCATTGGCGAGCGGCGAACTACCTGGCCGTCGGGCAGATCTACCTCATGGCCAACCCTCTGCTGACCGAGCCGTTGGCGCCTGAGCACGTCAAGCCGCGACTGCTGGGCCACTGGGGCACCTCACCGGGCCTGAACCTGGTCCACACCCACCTCAACAGGGTCGTCAAGGCAAGGAACCTGGACGCGATCTGCGTCTGGGGGCCCGGTCACGGCGGGCCGGCCGTGGTGGCGAACTCCTGGCTGGAAGGCAGCTACACCGAGACGTACCCGGACATCACGCGGGACGCGGCCGGGATGGCCCGCCTCTTCCGGCAGTTCTCCTTCCCGGGCGGCATCCCCAGTCATGTCGCACCCGAGACCCCCGGATCGATCCACGAGGGCGGCGAGCTGGGCTACTCGCTCGCGCACGCCTACGGGGCCGCGTTCGACAATCCGGGGCTCCTGGTGGCCTGCGTGATCGGGGACGGTGAGGCCGAGACGGGTCCGCTGGCCGCCTCCTGGCACTCGAACAAGTTCCTCGACCCGGTACGAGACGGTGCCGTTCTGCCGATCCTGCACCTCAACGGCTACAAGATCGCCAACCCGACGATTCTGGCCCGGGTACCGGAGCCCGAACTCGACGCCCTGCTCAGGGGATACGGCCACGAGCCCCTCCATGTCACGGAGGACGACCCCCGCGCCGTCCACCAGGCGATGGCTTGCGCCATGGACGAGGCCCTGAACCGTATCGCCGCCTTCCAGCACGCCGCCCGCACGGAGGGCACCGCCGAGCGTCCGCGCTGGCCGGTGATCGTGCTGCGCACGCCCAAGGGCTGGACCGGCCCCGCCGAGGTCGACGGCGTCCCGGTGGAGGGCACCTGGCGAGCGCACCAGGTGCCGCTCCCGGCCGTACGCGAAAACCCGGAACATCTGCGGCAGTTGGAGCGATGGCTGCGCTCCTACCGGCCCGAGGAGCTCTTCGACGAGCGCGGACGCCCCCGGGAACAGGTCCTGGCCTGCGTCCCCGACGGCGCGCACCGCCTGGGCGCCAACCCGCACGCCAACGGCGGCCTGCTGCTGCGCGACCTGCCCCTGCCGCCCCTGGAACGGTTCGCCGTCCCGGTCGACAAGCCCGGCGCGACATCGCACGAGCCGACCCGTGTCCTCGGCGACCTGCTGGCGCGGGTGATGGCCGACACGGGCGAGCGGCGCGACTTCCGGCTGGTCGGCCCCGACGAGACGGCGTCCAACCGCCTCCAGGCCGTCTACGAGGCGAGCGGGAAGGCGTGGGAGGCCCAGGTACTGCCCACGGACGAGCACCTGGAGCGCGGCGGCCGGGTGATGGAGATCCTCTCCGAACACACCTGCCAGGGCTGGCTGGAGGGGTATCTCCTCACCGGCCGGCACGGCCTGTTCTCCTGCTACGAAGCCTTCGTCCACATCGTCGACTCCATGGCGAACCAGCACATCAAGTGGCTGCGCGTCGCCCGCCGGCTCCCCTGGCGCCGCCCGATCGCCTCCCTCGACTACCTGCTCACCTCACACGTGTGGCGCCAGGACAACAACGGCTTCTCCCACCAGGATCCCGGTTTCGTCGACCACGTGCTCAACAAGTCGCCGGAAGTCGTGCGGGTCTACTATCCGCCGGACGCCAACACCCTGCTGTGCGTGGCGGATCACGTGCTGCGCAGCCGCGACTACGTCAACGTCGTCGTCGCGGGCAAGCAGCCCTGCTTCGACTGGCTCGACCTCGGCGCCGCCCGCGCGCACTGCGCCCGCGGCGCCGGGATCTGGGACTGGGCCGGCACCGAGTCCGAGCCCGGCGAGCCCGACGTGGTGCTGGCCTGCGCGGGCGACGTACCCACGCTCGAAGTGCTGGCGGCGGCCTCGCTGCTCCGCCGCCACCTGCCCGAACTCGCGGTACGGGTGGTCAACGTCGTCGACATCGCGCGGCTGTTGCCCGCGGAGGAACACCCGCACGGCATGCCCGACAGCGAGTACGACGCGCTGTTCACCCCTGACAAGCCCGTCGTCTTCGCCTACCACGGCTATCCGTGGCTGATCCACCGGCTCGCCTACCGCCGCGACAACCACCCGCACCTGCACGTGCGCGGCTACAAGGAGGAGGGCACCACCACGACACCGTTCGACATGGTCGTCCGCAACGACCTCGACCGCTACCGGCTGGTCATGGACGTCATCGACAGGGTGCCCGGTCTCGCCGTCCGCGCGGCGGCGCTGCGGCAGCGGATGGTCGATGTCCGTTACCGCCATCACGACTGGATCCGCGTCCACGGCGCGGACCTGCCCGAGGTGACCGAATGGACCTGGAGTCAGTGACCACCCGGGGGGAGGAGCTGCGGGTGGGGGAGGCCGCCGCGGAAGACGCGCAGGCCGTGGTGGACTCGCTCGCGAGCAGCCTCGACGGCCTGTCGGGGGGTGCGACAGGTGAGGCGGCCGAGCGGCTCGCGGCCGTCGGGCCGAACGCCGTACGCACGCACCACGTCCGCCTCCTGGCGGTCCTCGGGCGGCAGTTGCGCAGCGCCCTGCTGATCCTGCTGGCGGTGACGGCCGGGGTCTCGTACTTCTTCGGCGAGCGGACCGGCGCGGTCATCATCGCGGGGATCCTGGTCCTGAGCGTGGCTCTGGGATTCGTCAACGAGTACCGGGCGGAGAAGGCGGCTCAGGCCCTGCACTCGCGGGTGCGGCACACGGCCGTCGTGGTCCGGGACGGCGCGGCTGCCGAGGTCGATGTGACCGAGCTGGTGCCGGGCGATGTCGTACGTCTGACGCTGGGGCAACTGGTGCCCGCGGACCTGCGCCTGCTGGAGTGCACGGCGTTCGCCTGCGACGAGAGCGTCCTCACCGGGGAGTCCGCCCCCGCCGAGAAGAGCCCGGCGCCGGTCGCCGCGGGGGCGGCCCTGGCCGAGCTGACCTCCTGCGCGCTGATGGGGACGGTGGTGCACGGGGGCAGCGCGACCGGAGTGGTGGTCGCCACCGGAGGCCGTGCCGAGTTCGGGCGGATCGCGCTGGGGCTGGGCGAACGGCAGCCGGAGACCGACTTCCAGGCGGGGCTGCGCCGCTTCTCCATGCTGCTCCTCAAGGTCGCCGCCGCCCTCACCACCGGCATCTTCGTCATCAACGTCCTGCTCCACCGGCCGCTGCTCGACGCTCTGCTCTTCTCGCTGGCCATCGCGGTGGGCATCACCCCGCAGCTGCTGCCCGCCGTGGTGAGCACGAGCCTGGCCACCGGCTCACGGCAGCTGGCGCGGCGCAAGGTCCTCGTCAAGCGGCTTGTATGCATCGAGGACCTGGGCGACATGGACGTCCTGGTCACCGACAAGACCGGCACGCTCACCGAGGGCCGCATCCGTTTCGAGGCGGCCCTCGACCCGGCCGGCGCACTCTCCGACACGGTGCTGAAGCTGGGTCTGCTGGCCACCGAGGGCGACCTCGACCAGGTGGGCGGGAACGCGCTGGACGTCGCGCTGTGGCAGGCCACGGGCACGCCCCCGGCCGGACACCGCCGGCTCGCGCTGCTGCCCTTCGACCACGACCGGCAGCTGGGCTCCGCGCTCGTCGAGCGTCCGGACGGCGGCCGTCTACTCATCGCCAAGGGCGCGCCCGAGGCGGTCCTGGCCCGCTGTGGTGACGTACCGGACAAGGCGGCAGCGGTGCTCCAGGAGCACTTCGCGGCGGGCAGCCGGGTGGTCGCCGTGGCCACCCGGGACGCGGACGGGCAGGCGTCCCTCACTGCTGCCGACGAGCACCGGCTGCGTCTGGCCGGCTTCCTCGTCTTCCTCGACCCGCCCAAGGCCGGTGCCGCCGCCTCGCTGCGCCGCCTCGCCGGACTCGGCATCACCGTCAAGATCTGTACGGGCGACAACGCGCTCGTCGCCCAGAAGGTCTGCGCCGACCTCGGTCTGCCGCCCGGCAGGGCCCTGACCGGCCAGGACATCGGGGAGCTGGACGACGACCAGCTGACCAGGGCGGCCGACACCACCACCGTCTTCGCCCGCGTCTCGCCCCAGGACAAGGCACGGGTCGTACGGGTGCTGCGGCGCCGGGGCCGTGACATCGGGTTCCTGGGCGACGGCGTGAACGACGCGCTGGCCCTGCACGCCGCCGACGTGGGGCTGTCCGTGGACACCGCGACCGACGTGGCCAAGGACGCGGCCGACGTCCTTCTCCTGGAGAAGGACCTCGGCGTACTCGCCGACGGGGTCGCCGAGGGCCGCCGGATCTTCGCCAACACCATCAAGTACGTCCTGATGGGCACCTCCAGCAACTTCGGCAACATGTTCAGCGCGGCCGGAGCCTCCCTGGTGCTGCCGTTCCTGCCCATGCTGCCCTCGCAGATCCTGCTCAACAACCTCCTTTACGACGCCGGGCAGTTGACCATCCCCACCGACCACGTCGACCCGGAGCAACTGCGCGCCCCCTCGCACTGGGACATCGCCTTCATCCGTCGCTTCATGCTCTTCTTCGGGCCCGTCAGCTCCCTCTTCGACTTCCTCACCTTCGCGATCATGACCCAGATCTTCCACACCAGCGCCGAACTGTTCCGTTCCGGCTGGTTCGTGGAGTCCCTCGCCACGCAGGCGCTGGTCGTCTTCGCCATCCGCACCCGCCGGGTGCCGTTCTACCGCAGCCGGCCCAGCCGCCCCCTGCTGTTCAGCGCCATCGGTGTCGTCACCGTCGCCGTCGCGCTGCCGATGTCCCCGCTCGCGGAGCCGCTCGGTTTCCAGTCCCTGCCGCTCGGACTCCTCCTCACTCTGGCCGTGATGGTCGTGCTCTACCTGGTGCTGATCGAGGGCGCGAAACACGTCTTCTACGCCCGCGCCGACGCGCGAGCCGCACATCCGCCGGTACGCCACCGCACCCGCCGGCACCGCATCCAACGGCGGGCCGGCCGCTTCAGCCACCCCGGACCGCTGCGGCCCCGGTGACACGCTGTCACCGGGACCGTCAGCGGCACCACGCCGCGCCGAGACGATCGCGTCGCCTCGAACGGCGTGGAACGGTCAACCGCTCAGGGCTTCCTCGGCGTCCCGCCGCGTCGGCCAGTTGTCCCGCCGCTCCCGGGCCACCTCAGCACGGCTGCCGGCCCGCTCCCCGGGCGGGGAGACCGACGGTGCGAGGGCCGGAGAAGGGGCGGCGGGCTCGGGGATCACGACGCTGGTGGACAGCGCGGGGCGCCTGGCGGTCCGGTGCACGCGCCGTCCGGCGGACTCGTCGCCGGTCTCCCTGCTCTGGTGCTCGAAGAAGCGGAGCATCTCCACGGGGAACGGCATCACGAGAGTGCTGTTCTTCTCGGCGGAGACGTCCACCACGGTCTGCAGCAGCCGCAGTTGAAGTGCTCCTGGGGTGTCAGCCATCGTCGCGGCGGCGTCGGTCAGCCGCTGGGACGCCTGGAATTCACCGTCGGCCGCGATGACCCGCGCGCGGCGTTCCCGCTCGGCTTCGGCCTGCTTGGACATGGAGCGCATCATGGACTCCGGAAGGGCGATGTCCTTGATCTCGACGCGTTCGATGCGTAGCCCCCATGGCTCCTCGGTCGGGGCGTCCATCACCTTCTTGAGTTCCGCGTTGATGTGGTCACGGTCGGAGAGCAGCGTGTCCAGGTCGGCCCTTCCGATGACCGAGCGGAGCGACGTCTGCGCGATCTGGGAGACGGCTGCAGGATAGTTGCGCACGTTCACCAGGGCCTTGACGGGGTCGATGACCTTGAAGTAGACGACCGCGTCGACGGTGAGCGTCACGTTGTCGGCGGTGATGGACCCCTGTGGCGGGATGCCGAGGACCTCGGTCTGGACGGACACCTTCCGCATCCGGTCCCCGATCGGCCGGATGACGCGCAGGCCAGGCCCGCGTATGTCCGGCAGCAGCCGTCCGAAGCGGAACACCACGCCCTTCTCGTACTGCTGGACGTTGCGCACACTCAGGGCGAGCAGGACCAGCCCGGCCCCGGCGCACACCGCCAGCACGGTGATCAGAACACCCATGGTTCTCACTTTCCTTACGTCGATGACGGTCCCGGGCCCGAGCGGTCCGGGAAGCACATGGCACAGGGAGGGCCCCGGCCTGTCGTCTGAGGTGCGGCCGGGGTCTCGGGCTGCTGATGAGGCTCTGGTGGGGCGGTCCGGCTCAGCCAGGAGAACTCTGCGGTACACCGGTCCGCGCACCGCCGACTGTGGCTCCGGCGGCCGCTGGAGTGCGCACGATCCTCACCCCGCCGTCGGCGGAGCGGAAGGGCCCAGCACTCGGTGCGGCCGGCCAGTACGCGCGGTTCAGCAGGCCCCGGGTGATCAGTCCCGCCAGCGGATCGGGCACGTCCGCCGCCGAAAAACCGAGCGGAGCGGAAGGGATCCGGAGTGACGTGGAGGAGGAAGTACGTCCGGGGGTCGGCGTGGGGTGAACGGTCGCAGTCATGACGCGAACCCTGCTCCGGGCCGACCGGAACCGGCCCGGCGTGCTCAAATCGCCGAAAGTGACAACGACAGGGAAGCCGATGCACGAAGTACCCTCGGTAACACCAGAGTACTCCGTTGACGACCCGAGCGGACTCCCCGTCGGGTGGCGCGGCCGGTCCAGGACCGGGCAACGTGGAGCCGCCCCAGCCGGTCCGGTGACGACACCCCCGGGCCCGCACCAGGCGTGCGGCCCCTGGGGTTCTGATCCGACGTCCACCGTCAACGGACTGCGACTCCCCCCACGCTGTCCTTCACAACGGTGGCCGTACTCCGGATGAGCCGTCCGGCCTCCGCGTCCGTTGCGGCGGGCGGCACCACCAGCAGGTCCCACCGGCCGCTGCCGGGCGCCAGCAGGCACACGGTGGTCGGGGAGCGCTGGGTGGTCGTCCGGCGCAGGCGTACGACCTGGTTGGCGACGAGCAGCCGGCCCGGGAACGGGGACCACACTGCCTCATCCACGGGGACGCTCGTGACCTGTCCCCAGGCGGGTGGCAGTCCGCCCAGCAGTCTGGGCAGTTCGGACGCCAGATCGGGCGAGTGGGGCCACCAGGCGCCGTCGACAGGCCGGGCCATGTGGCCCGTTGCCGGTTGGGACACCAGGCGCAGGCGGAGAGTGGACATCGAGGAGAGCGGGGGCGGTGGGGCGAGTGTCATGGGAACTCCTGAAGGGGATGCGGTCGCTCGGGTTCACACGCGGCGGGCAACGAGCGATGTGGTCCGGGGTGGGCCGGCGCACGTCCCTGACCCGGCCGAGGCGTTCGGATGGGCGGATCACGGCGGCGGACGGGTCGAGCCGGCCACGGTCGACGCCGTGCCGGGCGCAGGTGGGATCGGCGCGGTAGAGGTTGGGCCCGCTCTCGCCGGACGAGAGCGGGGCCAGGGGCCACAGGTCGGTGGCGCGGTGGTGGCGACAGGTGTGGAACGGGCGCTGACCGATCACCGACCACATGGCAGAGGGAGTTCACGCTCCACGTGACGTGATGGAGCAAGGCGATGCGGACAAGTCCCGCCCACAGCAGGACGGTCGGGGCGGACACCCAGCTGCCGCCGATCAGGCGCCCAGCGGCGAAGGACAGGGCGAGGGCGAGCACACAGGGTCGGGAAGCCCCGGCAACGGCCCGGATGCCACGGTCGGCCAGGCCCGAATGCCACGGTCGGCCAGCAGGTCGGGAGCGATGGGAGTCCCCGCACGCGAGCGAAGCCGAGCGTGGGGAGGGCCGCCGACCTGGGGCCGTTGCGGAACGACCAGCCGACGTGAGCATCCACCAGTCCCCGCAACCGGCCGCACACAGACGTGCCGTAGCGATAGGGAGAGTGCGGGACGGCTGGCGGGGAGCGAGGGATGTGGAGAGACATGCGCGGTCCTCGACCTCGGTGACGACAGTGCGGCCGGGGTCTTGGGCTGCGCCTCTTCGACATGGGTGTGCAACGGCATCGCCGAGAGCGAATGCGAGTCGCACGGACGGTGGCTACGGGAGCCAGTTGGGGTGGTGGGGACGTGGCGGTGGGCGGCGGCCCCGTCAGGCGGTCTCGCCCTGGTGGGTGCGATCGGCGGCCGATCTGCTCGAGTCGAGCCAGGAGGCGAGCGGATCGGCGGCACGCGAGGCGTCCAGCGTGAGGTGCAGCCGCGTCCCCGTTCCCGAGGCGCCGGGATAGCTGCGCTGTTCATCGCCGGCGAACAGCATACGGAGCGCGTCCGCGACGCGTCGGGCCGCTTCGGGGTCCGCGGAGGCCAGGCGGACCTCCACCCGGCCCTGTCCGCTCGGCTCGTGCTCGGCCTCGGGACGCGGTGGGCGATGCGGGGCTTCGGATGTCATAGGGCGGAACCTGGCCCGGACCTGAGCGGCCCACGTCTGTCTTGCGACGAGGACGAGACCGGTCCGGACACCGGCGTACGACATGCCCTCGATCGGCGCGGGCCGTCACTCCAGGGGCGGCCCGGAGACGGGTCCGCATGATGACCGCGACCTGCCGGCAGCTCGCACCCGTCGCAGCCCTTCCCGCCCGCCTCGTACTGAAGTCTGACGGCCCCTCCCGTGGACTACTCGACGGCGCCCGGTGGCCGCGCTCGCGCGTGCTACGCGTACTACCCGCACTGACCGACGCGCAAGCGCGCTCGTCGCCGCGGGCCGGGCCGGACGCGCAGCCTCCAGGGCCGACCGGCCACTCGATCCGGACGAGACCTGGGAGTACGAGGGCGGTACCCGCGTGACGCCCCCAGCAATATCGGCAAAGGCCGGTGACGTCAGCCGCCTGATCATCGGCAGGTGAGACAGCCGTCATGAACGCTCCTCACGACGGTCGGCCGCTGCGCGTGAACGACGAGGAGAGCGACGGGGCCGTAGCCGCTACCGATGACGCTCCGAGGAGCTGGGCCGAGATGGTGGCGCCTTGCTCGTCGACACGATCAGAGCCAGTCCCCGTGTTTGAAAGCGAAGTACAGCGTCAGAGAGGCAACGACGATGACGGCGCTGGAAACGATGAACCCCGACTGGTGTGCGAAGCCGGGGTAGGGAAGGTTCTGTCCGTAGAAGCCGGTGATCGCCGTGGGCACGGCGATGATCGCAGCCCAGCTCGTCACCTTCTTCATGATCAGGTTCATCCGGTTCGCCTGCACCGACAGGTTGGTCTCCATCACCGAGGCCACCAGGTCGCGCAGCGACTCCGTCCACTCGCCGGCACGCAGCACATGGTCGTACACGTCTCGGTAGTACGGCAGCAAGGGGCTGTCGACGACGTCGAGGTCGGGGCGCATGAGGGCGTTGACGACCTCCCGCATGGGCAGGACCACACGGCGGAGCCGGACCAGTGATTTCCGCAGGGCGTAGGACTGGCGCTGTACGGTCTGGATCTGCCGGCCGCCTTCGGCGAAGAGCAGAGCGTCCAGTTCCTCGATACGTTCGTCGAGCTGCCGTACCGCGGCGAAGTGCCCGTCGACGACAAGGTCGAGCAGACCGTGGAGGAGAAAGGCGACCCCGTGCGCTGCCAGAGCCGGGGTGCGGTCCCAGCGGGCGACCAGCTCGTCGAGGGCGAACTCGGCGTCCTTGCGGACCGTGATCAGCGCCTGCGGCGTGAGGATGACCGCGAGCTCGCTCATCGTCAGTCCCGCGCCGTCCGGGTCGACGGCGACCGCGTAGACACTGAGGAAGTGATGGGTGCGGTAGTTGTCGAGTTTCGCCCGCTGTCCCTCGTGCAGCGCGTCCTCGAGAGCCAGTTCGTGCAGACCGAGTTCCTCGCCGACCGCCGTGAACTCGGCGCGGTCCGGGCGGTACAGGTCCAACCACACGGTGGTGGACGGGTCCTCCAGATGCCGGGAGATGTCCCGGACCGGGAAGTCCTCCTCTGCCAGGGATCCGTCGCGGTACAGCCGGGTACGGGCCACGTCGCGCACCCTAACGGCACCGGCGGAGCTTCGGCGGACACCACGACCGGGCATCCACTCCGACGGGGGCACCGCCTCGACCGCCCTGAGGGACGTCATTCCTCGGGCTCGTGGCGTTCCTCGCCGCTCCGAGGGTCCTCCACGGGGACCGTGTATGCCTGGCGTGTGCCGGTGTCGATGAGGATCTGTGCGGCATCGGTGACGTTGCCGGCCCGGACAGCCCTGGCCATCGCGGCACGGGCGGCCGCGGCTGTCGCGTGCGGCGGAACCACGAGAAGGGAGAAGTGGTCCTGGTCGCCGCGAGTGATCAGGATGGTGTCGTCACCCACCGGAGAGGAGTCGATACGGACGACCTGGTCGTCGATCACCAGGCGCGGGGGAAGTTCATCCCAAGCGGTGACGTCCAGACCGACGCGCGTGACGGAGCCGAGGTGGACGGTCAGCGCGTGGACGAGGTCGGGCAGCTCAGCACCGATGTCGCGGGAACGCGGCCACCACACACCGACGCACCGTCGAGGTCGCCTTCCCGGGATCGTGTCGTCTCCAGCCGCAGAAGGACCGTCCCGGGTTTCGGGGCCCCATGGATCGCGTCCGGCAGAAGACGGGGAGCGCGAGGGATGTCGGATTCGGTCATGGCTTGTCCGCCTGTCTGCGGGAAACGGTGCCGCCGCCGAACGCGGGACCTCGTCCTCTCACCGTAAGCCGTGCCCCGCCGCAGCATCTGCGCCGACGGTTCCGGGCCTCGTTGCCGATCGGTGAAATGCCTGCTCACGCACACGTCCCGGGCCCTCCGCAGCGGCGTAGACTCCAACACCGCCCGCTGGTCATCAGACAGCAGCAACGGCTCCAGCTTCGGGCCCCGACGAGGAACTGGCGCACCAGCAGCAGAAGTCACGCAACTACTAACGATTCCTCACGCAATCGCTTCGACCAGGTCTGCCGACGGGATGTCAGCCACCGGTTCCTCGACTACGGCGGTGCCGTGTGCGGCCATGGCACGGGTCAGCTCGGGGTCCCAGGGAGCCTCGGTGAGCCGGCGGCCGCGGTCTTGGCCGTTCACCGGCGGATGAACCCCGAGCTTCTCGAGATCCGCGACAGAGTCGAGCTCAGATATCGATCCTGGACCGGTCCAGCGTGGCCGCGGAGCTGGAGATGAACTCCTTGCGCGGCGCCACATCGTTGCCCATGAGCAGGTCGAAGACCTGCTCGGCGGCCTCCAGGTCGGAGAGGTTGATGCGTCGCAGGGTGCGATGACGCGGGTCCATCGTCGTCTCGGCCAGCTGATCGGCGTCCATCTCGCCCAGACCCTTGTAGCGCTGGATGGAGTCCTTGTACCTCACGCCCTTGCTCTGGAACTCCATGAGCCTGTCGCGCAGCTCCCGGTCCGAGTACGTGTACACGTACCTGTCCTGGCCCTTCTTGGGCTGGACCAGCTCGATGCGGTGCAGCGGCGGCACCGCGGCGAACACCCGGCCCGACTCGACCATGGGCCGCATGTAGCGATGGAACAGCGTCAGCAACAGCGTCCGGATGTGGGAACCGTCCACATCGGCGTCGGTCATCATGATGATCTTGCCGTAACGGGCCGCGTCGATGTCGAAGGTCCGCCCGGAGCCCGCCCCTATGACCTGGATGATCGCCCCGCACTCGGCGTTCTTCAGCATGTCGGTCACGGACGACTTCTGGACGTTGAGGATCTTGCCCCGGATCGGCAGCAGCGCCTGGAACTCGGAGTTGCGGGCCAGCTTCGCCGTACCGAGCGCCGAGTCGCCCTCGACGATGAACAGTTCGCTGCGCTCGACGTCGTCGCTGCGGCAGTCGGCCAGCTTGGCGGGCAGGGACGAGGACTCCAGCGCCGTCTTGCGACGCTGTGCGTCCTTGTGCTGCCGCGCCGCGATACGCGTGCGCGCGGCGGCGACCGCCTTCTCCATCACGACCCGCGCCTGAGCGGCCGCGTCACGCTTGGTGGAGGTCAGGAACGCCTTCAGCTCCCTGGAGATCACGGTGTTCACGATGCGCCGGGCCGCCGAGGTGCCCAGGACCTCCTTGGTCTGACCCTCGAACTGGGGTTCGGCCAGGCGCACGGTGACGACGGCCGTCAGACCCTCCAGCGCGTCGTCCTTGACGATGTCGTCCTCCGCGACGCGCAGCAGCTTCTTGGCCCGCAGCACCTCGTTCATCGTCTTGGCCACGGCCTGCTCGAACCCGGCGACATGGGTGCCGCCCTTGGGCGTGGCGATGATGTTGACGAACGACCGCAGCGTCGTGTCGTAACCGGTCCCCCAGCGCAGCGCCACATCCACGCCGAGCTCGCGGGTGACCTCGGTCGGGGTCATCTGCCCGTGCTCGTCCAGGACCGGGACCGTCTCCTTGAACGTGCCCTGGCCGGTGAGGCGCAGGACGTCGCAGACCGGCTTGTCGGCGGCCAGGTACTCGCAGAACTCGCTGATGCCGCCGTCGAAACGGAAGGACTCCTCGCCCTTGCTGCCGCCCTCACCGAGCCCGTACTCATCGCGCACGACGATGGTCAGGCCCGGCACCAGGAACGCCGTCTGGCGGGCGCGCTGATGGAGGTTCTCCAGGGAGAGCTTGGCGTCCTTGAGGAAGATCTGACGGTCGGCCCAGTACCGCACGCGCGTGCCGGTCCGTGACTTGGGGATTCTGGCGGTCCGGTGCAGTCCCTGGGCGCGGGTGAAGGGGGCGTCGGGTCCAGGGGCGGAGTAGGTGCCGGGTGCGCCGCGGCGGAAGCTGATGGCGTGTGTGCGGCCGTGGCGGTCGACCTCGATGTCCAGCCGGGCGGACAGCGCGTTGACCACGGAGGCGCCGACGCCGTGCAGGCCGCCGGAGGCGGCGTACGAGCCGCCGCCGAACTTGCCGCCGGCGTGGAGTTTGGTGTAGGCGAGCTCGACTCCGGACAGGCCGGTGCGGGGTTCCGTGTCCACGGGGATGCCGCGGCCGTTGTCGGTGACTTCCACGGAACCGTCGTCGTGGAGGATGACCTCGATGTGGTCGCAGGCACCGGCCAGGGCCTCGTCCACGGAGTTGTCGATGATCTCCCACAGGCAGTGCATCAGACCGCGGCTGTCGCTGGATCCGATGTACATGCCCGGGCGCTTGCGCACGGCTTCGAGCCCGTCGAGCACCATCAGGTGCCGTGCGGTGTAGTCGGAGCCGTCCTGGGGGCGGCTGCCGGCGGCCGGGGCGGGGAATGTACTCACGCAGTGCTCTCCTGAGTAACAGAGGTAGCGGTGGGGCTTTGGGTCACGCGTCGAGAGGGGCGGGAGCGGTGTCCGGGGTCAGATGTCGAGGAAGCGGACGTCCTGGGCGTTGCGCTGGATGAAGTGGCGGCGGGCTTCCACGTCCTCGCCCATCAGGACGGAGAAGAGGTCGTCGGCGAAAGCCGCGTCGTCGAGGGTGACCTGTCCCAGGACCCGGTGGTCGGGGTCCATGGTGGTGACGCGCAGTTCCTCGGCGTTCATCTCGCCCAGACCCTTGAAGCGCTGGATGGAGTCGTCCCTGATCCGGCGGCCGTCCCGGCGGCCCCGTTCCAGGAGTGTGTTGCGTTCGCGGTCGGAGTAGGCGTATTCGACGTGTTCCCGACTCCACTTGATCTTGTACAGCGGCGGTCGGGAGAGGTGGACGTGCCCCTCCTCGACCAGTGGCCGCATGAAGCGGAAGAGGAAGGTCAGCAGCAGGGTGCTGATGTGCTGGCCGTCGACGTCCGCGTCCGCCATCAGAATGATTTTGTGGTAACGGAGCTTGGCGATGTCGAAGTCCTCGTGCACACCCGTGCCGAACGCGGAGATGAGCGCCTGGATCTCCTGGTTCTGCAGTACTTTGTCGATCCGCGCCTTCTCGACGTTCAGGATTTTGCCGCGGATCGGGAGGATCGCCTGGTACTGCGGATTGCGGCCGGCTTTGGCAGAGCCGCCGGCGGAGTCTCCTTCGACGATGAAGATCTCTGACGTCGCCGGGTCGTTCGACTGGCAGTCGGACAGCTTGCCCGGCAGCGCCGCCGTTTCCAGCAGGCCCTTGCGGCGGGTCAGGTCGCGCGCCTTGCGGGCCGCGACCCGGGCCGTGGCGGCCTGGACGGCCTTGCGCACGATGTCCACGGCCTCGTTCGGGTTGCGGTCGAACCAGTCGGCCAGGTGCTCGTGGACGATCTTCTGAACGAAGGTGCGCACCTCGGTGTTGCCGAGTTTGGTCTTGGTCTGGCCCTCGAACTGCGGTTCGCCGAGCTTGACCGAGATGATCGCGGTCAAACCCTCGCGGATGTCCTCGCCGGAGAGGTTCGCGTCCTTGTCCCGCAGCAGCCTCTTCTCCCGCGCGTAGCGGTTGACCACGGTGGTCAGTGCCGTGCGGAAGCCCTCCTCGTGGGTGCCGCCCTCATGGGTGTGGATCGCGTTGGCGTAGGAGTACACGCTGTCGGTGTACTGGCCGTTCCACTGCAGGGCGATCTCGGCCGACAACAGCCGTTCCGTGTCCTCGGCGGCGATGGTGATGACCGAGGGATGGGCCGGCTCGCCCTTGCGGGCATTGAGGTGGACGACGAAGTCGGTGATGCCGCCGTCGTAGCGGTAGGAGACCGTCTTCGCCGTCGGGTCCGAGTCGGCTTCGTCGACCGCGGCCGTCGCGCGCGCGGAGGACCGTTCGTCGGTGAGGGTCAGGGTGAGCCCACCATTGAGGAAGGCCATTTCCTGATGACGCCTGGCCAGCGTCTCGAAGGAGTATTCGGTGGTCTCGAAGATGTCGCCGTCCGCCCAGAACGTCAGCGAGGTGCCCGTCCGGGAGGTGGCCTCGTGGCGGGCCAGTGGGGCGGTGGGAGCGCCGTCCCTGTAGTCCTGCGTCCACCGGTGGCCGTCGGTCCAGATCTCCGCCGACAGCCGGGTCGACAGGGCGTTGACCACCGACAGACCCACACCGTGCAGACCGCCGGAGACCGCGTACCCGCCGCCCCCGAACTTCCCGCCCGCGTGCAGCACGGTCAGCACCACCTCGACGGCCGGCCGCTTCTCCACCGGGTGCATCCCCACCGGGATGCCGCGGCCGTTGTCGACCACCCGCACCCCGCCGTCGGCCAGGACCGTCACGTCGATCCGGTCGGCCACCCCCGCGAGTGCCTCGTCCACGGAGTTGTCCACGAGCTCCTGCACCAGGTGATGGAGCCCCCGCTCCCCGGTAGAGCCGATGTACATCCCGGGCCGTTTGCGTACGGCGTCCAGGCCGTCCAGAACGGTGATCGCGTTGGCGTCATACGACGCCGTCCCCACGTGGCCGGGCTGCTCGGATCCGCGGGTGTCGGTGGCGGTGCGAGTGTCGTAAGTAGTCACAGACGCTCTCTTTCGGGCATAGCGGACCCGGCTCCCGCACCACGATGCAGGAGCGGCCGGACAGCTGGGGAGACACGGCACGACAGCCCGGACAGGACCCCAAGGCACACGAACCACTGGATGTCGCCGACCGAGACGCTGCCGAGCGTACCGGAGCCATCCCTGGCCGACGGGACGAGAGCACCCCTGTACGCCACCGTGCGACTCCCGCGCCACCTAGGCCGATCCCCTCTGCCTTGACCCACTGAAAATGCGACAGAGGGGCACTCAGGGGGTTTCTTGATGCCTTGTCACGTAGCGCCCGGGGCACTATTTCCGGCGTAACCCTCCGCGGTCGCCAGTCGCGCTGTGTCAGGCCGCCGGTCCCGGCCTCGCACCGAACTCCGGTTGTCGAGGGGCGGGATGGCACCCGGATCGCCGGCTCGGCGCTCGGGCCGTGCGTCAGGGAGGCCGAGGACGCGTGCCGCCTTCTGGACGCCCGTGTCGGACGCCGTCGTCCCCGTCACCCGCCGCCGTGGCGTGCCGGCCCTTCGGTCGGCACGCCAAGACCGTCATTGACTGGTCAACGCCGTGAGCGCCTGACAGGCCGCATAGCTGGGCAGCAGGCCCCAGTCCCGGGCTTCGGCGAGCAGGAGCGCGTCCTGGTCACGCGCGGAGAGCAGCGGAGTCTCGACGGGCCAATTGATGGCCAGTTCCGGATCGAGCGGGTGCACACCGTGCTCGGACGCCGGGTTGTAGGTCTGCGAAGACAGATAGCACAGCGTGGCCTCGTCCGAGATCGCGCAGAAGCCGTGCCCGATGCCTTCCGAGAGGTAGACGGCACGACGGCTGACATCGTCGAGTCGGGTGCCTTCCCAGCGCCCGTAAGTCGGCGAGCCGACCCGCAGGTCCACCACCACATCGAACAGCGCGCCGCGCACACACGTCACGTACTTGGCCTGCCCGGGCGGCACATCGGCGAAGTGGACGCCGCGCACCACGCCGCGAACGGATACCGACAGGTTGGCCTGGGCCAGCCGCAGTGGGCGGCCGACCTCTGCGGCGAACTGGTCGACGCGGTACCAGTCCAGGAAGACCCCGCGCGGATCGGCGTGCTGCTTGGGGGTGATCTCCCAGGCGCCCTCGATGCCGAGCGGGCGAAGTTTCACGACGACTTCAACTCCTTCAACTCCTGATCGGCGAGCAGGTCGAGGAGATACCGGCCATAGCCGCTCTTGAGCAGTGGGCGGCTGAGTTCCCGCAACTGGTCGTTCCCGATGAGGCCGCAGCGCCAGGCGACCTCTTCCACGCAGCCGATCTTGAGGCCCTGCCGTTCTTCCACCACACGCACGTACTCCGACGCCTGGACCAAGGAGGTGAACGTTCCCGTGTCCAGCCAGGCGGCGCCCCGGTCGAGCGTGGTAACCCGCAACTGGCCCCATTTCAGATAGGTTTCGTTGACGGCGGTGATCTCCAGTTCGCCACGCTGACTCGGCATCAGGTCGCGGGCGACCTCCAGCACCCGGTTGTCGTAGAAGTACAACCCCGGCACGGCGTAGCGCGACTTGGGACTGGCCGGCTTCTCCTCTATGGAGACTGCCGTACCGGCCTCGTCGAACTCCACTACCGCGTAGGCCCTGGGGTCGGCTACGACGTAGGCGAAGATCCGTCCCCCGGCGGGATCGCTGTACTGACGCAGCCTGGTTCCCAGGCCCGCGCCATGGAAGATGTTGTCCCCGAGGACCAAGGCCACCGACTGGTCGCCGATGAAGTCGGCACCCAGGACAAACGCCTGCGCGATACCCTCGGGCTTCTCTTGGACGGCGTACTCAAGACACAGGCCCAGTTGCGAGCCGTCGCCGAGAAGGTGACGGAACTGGCGCTGGTCCTCGGGGCGCGTGATCACCAGTATCTCCCGTATGCCGGCCATCATCAGCGTGGTCAGCGGGTAGTAGATCATCGGCTTGTCGAAGACCGGTATCAACTGCTTGGAAACAGCCCGGGTGACCGGCCACAGCCTGGAGCCGGTACCGCCCGCAAGAAGGATTCCCCTCAACCAGCCACCCCATCAGCAACCTGACAACGCCTGATCATCGTTGGTGCAGCCTTCGACGTCACCACGCCGACTCCGCCGATATCACGCGCGGTTCGGGTATGGGAACAATGAAACGGCCGCCCCCTTCCAGGAACGACTTCTCCTTGGTGATGATCTCCGACGCGTAGTTCCAGGCCAACAGCAGGTAGTAGTCCGGTACGTGGTCGCTTGCTTGTTCCGGCGACCAGATCGGAACTCTGGAGCCCGGTAGGAGTTTTCCCTGCTTCAGGGCTGTTGTGTCGCTGCAGAACCGGATCTCCTGATGTCCCAGCCCGCATGCGGTCAGCAGTGCGCTGCCTTTGGTCGGTGCGCCGTATCCAGCCACTGTCTTGCCGTCTGCCACCAAGCTGCGCACCAGTTCCCGGATCTGTGCGCGCACCCGTTCCGTACGCTCGGCGAATTTCTGGTATGTACTCTCCTCTGCGATGCCCTGGCTGCGTTCTTCCGCGAGCATCTCGGCAACAGCGGGCCGCACCTCATAGCCGGCGGTGGCCGGGGCGGCGAAGACCACGATCGAGCCGCCGTGCACGTCGACTGTATGTACGTCCACGACGCGAAGCCCGTGCGCCTCGAACAGCCTGCACAGCGCGCCGAGCGAAAAGTAGGAAAGATGTTCGTGAAAGATGGTGTCGAACTGATTGTTTGCGAGCAGTTCCACCAGATAGGGAACTTCCACGAAGAACAGGCCATCAGGCGCCAGCAGGGCGGAGACTCCGTCAAGGACTTCGTGGACGTCGTGGATGTGGGCGAAACATTGGCGACCGAACACCAGTCGCGCCGGACCATGTCCAGTCGTGATCTCCTGGCCGACTTCGGTGGTGAAGCCGGCAGGGATCGTTGTGACGCCACGGTCATTGGCGATGTCGGCGAGATTGCGCGCGGGATCAACGCCGACCACCCGCATGCCGGCCTGCTGGAACAGCTCCAGGTGAGCACCTGTGTTACTGCCGAACTCCACGACGAGATCTCTGTCGGTCAGGCCGACCCACCGGATACACAGTTCGACGAGCTGCCGCATGTGCTGGATGATCGATCCTGCGTCCGAGGCGACGTAACGGTAGTGCCCGAAAAGGGCGTTCGGTTCGATGACATGGCGCAGTGTCATCAGCCAGCATTTCCGGCACACGCCGACATCCAGCGGGAACAGAGTCTCGTCCCTCGGGTCATCTTCCGTGCCGAGCAGGTTTCCGGCCAATGGTGTCGATCCGAACGAGACCACATCAAGCCAATCGTTGTGCCCGCACACCCGGCACTCGTTGATGGGACGCACGATGTCCTGCATCTCTTCCTCCCCCTCACGGGAATGTCCGACGAGTTCTGGATGCGGATCGAACCACTGTTCCGCCGGCGGCGGCCGCGGGCCTGGAGCGACACCGGTGTCCGGCAACGCCTGCACGGCAACTGCTCGCCGAGCTCACCGGTGCCGTGGCGTCCAACTGGTCGAGGGCGGAACCGCTGAGAGATCAGTGACGACGTCCACGAGGCGTCCCTCCGCCTGGTTGCGCCGTCATCTGCCGGCGTCGGTCGGTGAACCCGTCGCTTTGTCAGGATTTTTAAGCGGTTCCCACCAACCACGGTGAGTGCGGTACCACTCCACTGTCTCCGCCAGCCCGTCCGCGAACGCCACACGAGGCGAATAACCGAGTTCCGTACGAATTTTGGTGGTGTCCAGCGAATAGCGGAGATCATGTCCCAACCTGTCCGGAACATGCCGCACCCGGTCCCAACCGGCACCACAGGCCTCGAGGATGTGTTCGGTCAGTTCGAGGTTGGTCAACTCGGTGCCACCGCCAATGTGGTAAACCTCCCCGGGCCGACCACCGAGGAGCACGCACTGGATGGCGCGACAGTGGTCCGACACGTGCAGCCACTGTCGGCGGTTGTGGCCGTCCCCGTACACCGGAACCTGCTGCCCGTCCAGGAGATTGGTCGTGAACAGCGGGATCAGCTTTTCCGGATACTGGTACGGCCCATAGTTGTTGGTGCATCTGGTGACCACGACGTCGAGCTTCCGGGTCCGGTGCCAGGCCAGCGCCAGCAGGTCTCCCGCCGCCTTGGCTGCCGCGTACGGTGCGTTCGGGGCCACCGGGGACGCCTCGGTCCAGGCGCCCTCGGAAATCGATCCGTACACCTCGTCGGTCGAGATGTGAACGAACCGCCCCAGTCGGTGACGGGAGGCCGCTTCCAGCAACACCTGCGTACCCAGTGCGTTCGTACGGACAAACGAGGCGGCACCTTCGATCGAGCGATCCACATGCGTCTCGGCAGCGAAGTGCACGATCGCGTCGTGTCCGGCGACCACGTCGTCCACCAGACCCCGATCACAGATGTCGCCTTGCACGAACCGGTAAGTCTCCAGGTCCGCGATCGGTGCCAGGTTGAGCTCGTTGCCGGAATATGTCAATTTGTCGAGAACGGTGATTTGGGTTCCTGATGAGCCCGGCAGAACGCCACGTAAGGTAGCCCGGACGAACTCCGAGCCAATGAAGCCGGCACCGCCCGTCACCAGAAGTCGCATCCGCGGAACCTCCTTTCTTTTACTCGAGGAGGATTACCATTCCTCGTCAGCCAGAAGGGGAAACGACCGCTCCAGAGCGGCGGACCAGTGCCGAATCGGCGTCAGCCCGACCTCGCGCCAGGCGGCATGCCCCAACACCGTGTACCGGGGACGCAGTTCGCCGCCGGCGATCTGGTCGCTGCGCACCGGGCGGATTC
Organism: Streptomyces rishiriensis; assembly: GCF_003112535.1. Taxonomy (GTDB): domain Bacteria; phylum Actinomycetota; class Actinomycetes; order Streptomycetales; family Streptomycetaceae; genus Streptomyces; species Streptomyces rishiriensis. The sequence goes on from NZ_BEWA01000022.1 coordinate 143,397, forward strand.
GTCCGGGATCCGCACCGAGCAACCGGAAGATCATCCGGGCGAAGTCGTACCACGTGGTCTCGCCTGAGCTTGTCCCGTGGAACACGCCGGACGCACCGTGCCGAACGAGTGCCACGATCTGTTGTGCCAAATCCACGCTCCACGTCGGCTGGCCCCACTGATCGTCTACCACGTCCACCGTCTTGTGCGTCTGCTCCAACCGGACCATCTTGCGAAGGAAGTTCGTGCCGTGTCGACCGTACAGCCAAGCGGTTCTCACGATCGTCCCGTCGTCCGGCAGCAACTCGAGCACAGCTTGCTCGCCGGCCAGCTTTGTCCGGCCGTAGGCGTTGATCGGACCGGTGGCCGCGCTTTCGGCATAGGGCCGGCGGCTCGCGCCGTCGAAAACGTAATCGGTGGAGAGATGGACCAACCGAATCGATCGATCGCCGCATATCGTAGCCAGCTCTCTTGCCCCTCTTCCATTGATAAGATGGGCCTCCGCTTCACTGGTCTCCGCTTCATGAAATCTCGTCCATGCTGCGCAATTGACGATCGCCGTCGGTCGATACCTGGAGACAACGGCTCGGACCGAGAATCGGTCGGTGATGTCGAGATCCTGCCGAGTGGCAGCCAGCACTGGTTCGTTCAGCGCCTCCAAAACCCGCACCAAATCCCTCCCGAGCATTCCTCCCGCACCAGTAACCAACCACCGATTCATCATGTGAGCTTCCAGCCCGGCCGCCATATTTGTCAAGGCGAATGAGTCGGTGGACGGTTATTGAGTGGTCGTGGGCCGAACAGGGACCGGTTGCCCCGCCCCGGAAAGCTTCGGCACTCCAGGCCGACGTGCGATTTTCTGCGCCAAGATCACATGGGTAAGATCAGATATGGCGTTCATTCGTGGTGCCTGCGGCCAACACCGAAAACACCGTTCACGGGATGGACCCGGCGTGTCGGGCCGGGAACACCGGTCGTCAGACGGTCCCGGCCTGTGCGACGGTGAGCAGGTTGAGCACGACCGCACGGCGTACGGGATCGGGTAGCGCGAGTGCGGTGGGCACGAGGACCGGTGGAACGGGCGGGACGAGGGCGACAGCGGCGGGGACGTGGTGGAGGAGGTCTGCGGCGAGTACGGCCCAGCAGTCTCCGGCGGAAACGGGTCCGGTGAGGAGGTCTTGGGCTCGGGTGAGAGTGGGGCCCTTCCGGGGGGTGAACCCGGCCGCCCGGCAGGCGGCGGTGATCAGGTCGTCGGTACCGGGGCTGTCCGCGCGAGCGTATCGGGCCAGAGGGAGTTCAGCGAGGGTGGCGAGGTCTCCTGCGGAGCCGGCGCGTGCAGCGGGGACGGCCAGGAGCAACGGTTCGTCCCAGAGGTGGTGAACCTGCACGCCCGGGGTGGCCTGTGGTGCGGCCACGAAGGCGGCGTCGAGATCGTAGTCGGCGACGGCGGCGAGATGACCGGTTGTCGAGGCAGAGGTCGTCACCTGGAGCGTGATGCCGGGGTACGCGCTGCGGACGGCCGCGAGTGCGGCGTCGACGCGGGGGCCGAGTCCAATGCTGCTACCGATGCGCAGCAAGCCTGTGTTACCGGCGGCCAGGTCGGCCGCCGCGGCGGCGGCGCGGTCGAGGCCGCGTAGCGCGCGGCGTGCGTGGGCCAGGAAGGCCTGGCCGTCCGGGGTGAGCCGGACCCGGCGGTGGGACCGGTCGAACAACGTGAGTCCGAGTTCGCGTTCCAGCCGCGCGACCTGCTTGCTCACCGCGGCTTGAACGATGTGCAGGGTCTCGGCCGCCCGGCCGAAGTGTTCACACTCGGCGACGGCGACGAAGTAGCGCAACTGCCGAACCTCCACCACTACCGCCCTCCGCGCCTCGATCGATTCCTTCCGGTGATTGTTCCATGACCATGTTGGTCATTGATCGGCTCCGGTGAGACCGGCTGAAGTGAAGTCAGCGAGTAGACGTGATCAGCCAAGGCGGAAGGGCCGGTATGACAGAGACCGACGTGGCCGAACCAGTGCAGGCAGGGCGCTGGGCAGCGTATTCGGTGTGCCTGCTGGCGGGATTCGTGACGCTGCTGGACGTGAGCGTCATCAACGTCGCGGTCCCCTCCATGCAGGCCGGGCTGCACTTGTCGGCCGGGCAGGTGTTGTGGGCGGCGTTCGGCTACACACTGACCTTCGGGGTGGTGCTGGTGCCCGCCGGGGCCCTGGGCGATCAGCTCGGCAGACGGCGCACGCTGCTGGTGGGGCTGGCCTTCTTCGCGTTCGGCAGCCTGGCCTGTGGGCTGGCGGCCTCCGGGTGGTGGCTCGTGGCCGCCAGGCTGGTGCAGGGCCTTGCCGCAGGGGTGGTGACGCCGCAGGTGGTCGGGCTGATGCGGCAGCTGTTCGCACGGGGCCCGGAACTGGGCAAGGCAGGCGGGGCGTACAGCGGGATGATCGCCGCGACTACGGCCATCGGCCCGCTGGTCGGCGGTCTGCTGATCCAGGCCGGCGGCCCTGCCGACGGATGGCGATGGGTGTTCTTGGTGAACGTGCCCATCGCGGCGCTGTCACTCCCGTTGGGCCTGCGGTGGCTCCCCCGCGATCGGCAGCAGATACGAGGAGTGCGACTCGACCTGCTCGGGATAGCACTGCTCGGATCCGGTGTCGCCACATTGATCCTGCCGCTGATCGCGGCCGAGCAGCGACAGCCGTCGGTGCCCTGGCACCTGCTCGGGCTGTCGGCCCTGCTGCTGGCGTGTTTCATCGCCTGGCAGCAGCACTGCACGCGCTCCGGCCGACCACGGCTGGTCAACCTCGCGATGCTGCGCCAGCGCGACTACGCGATCAGCGCGTTCGTCGGCATGGGCTACTTCGTCGGCTTTGTCGGCATCCCGTTCATGGTATCGCTGTACTTCCAACTGGGGCTGGGTTACTCGGCACTGGCCGCAGGCGCCGTAGGGACCCCCACTGCGCTCGGCGCGGCGATCAGCGCCCCCCTGGCCGGCCGCGCGGTCCACCGGGTCGGACGCCGGTTGGTCGTCATCGGACTGGCCGCCGTCGCGCTGGGATCCGCCGGGCTGATCGCCCTGATCGGCCACCGCGCGGGCGGCCTTGTGTGGCTGCTCGTGGCCGGGCCGCTGCTGCTCGCCGGCGCGGGCAGCGGGCTGGTGATCGGACCGAACCTGACGCTGGCTCTGCAAACGGTGCCCCTGACCGAGGGAAGTGCCGCCGGCGCCGTCCTGCAAACAGGGCAGCGCATCGGATCGACGATCGGGATAGCCGTCATCGGAGCGCTGTACTTCGGCTCCCTGACCGCCCACCCCGGCGACCACCTCCGCGCCGCCACCGACGGGCTCCTCGGCTCCACCGTGGCGATCACGATCACACTGCTGATCACCGTCATCGCCCTGTTGGCCACGAGAGATCGGCGACCGTCCACGCAGCACGGCACCCCGGCCACCGACGGCGACGAGCCCGACTGACCCATGCACGGCACCCGTTCGGCGGAACCCCGTCCCCGGTGGCGCCGGCGGTGCTACCCGGGGATGAGCCAGTCCCGGCCGAGATCGGCGATGTCCGAGCAGCCCATGAGCGCCAGGGTGCGGTCGATTTCCTCGCGCAGGATGCTGAGCACGTGTTCGACCCCGGACTCGCCGCCCACGGCGAGTCCGTAGAGCGCCGGCCGACCGATCAGGCAGCCGTCCGCACCGAGGCACAGAGCCTTCACCACGTCGGTGCCTCTGCGGATCCCGCCGTCGATGAGCACCGTGGCCCGGTGGGCCAGCCGGTCGGCGATCCCCGGCAGCGCGTCCAGTGTGGCCGGGGCGCCGTCCAGCTGTCGGCCGCCGTGATTGGACACGATGATCCCGTCCGCACCGAGCGAGACAGCGCGTTCTGCGTCGTCTGCGTCCAGGATTCCCTTGACGTAACAGAGTCCCTGCCACTGCGCGCGGACCCTGGCGAAGTCGTCCCAGTCGAGTTCGCCGGCCATCATCCGTTCCCGGCGCACTTTCGCTGCGAGCGCGCCGGCCCTCACTCCGCTCATCCCGACCAGGTTGCCCGTGAACACCCGCTGGTGGCGCAGGACTTTGTACGCCCATCGGGGGTGCAGCGCGGCGTCCAACACGTGCCTGGGGGTGAGCACGGGCGGGATGCTCATGCCCTGCAGCCGTTCCGGTTCGCGGTTTCCGAACACCGGTGTGTCAACCGTGACCACCAGCGTGGGGCAATCCGATCGTCGGCCGCGCTCGAGCAGCCAGTCCATGAGTTCTCGATCGCGCCACGGATAGACCTGGAGCCAGTGTCCGACCGGGCTCGCCGCGGCGACCTCTTCGACAGAATAAGACGCTGCCGTGCTCAACACGATCCTGCTACCGGCTGCGGCCGCACCGCATGCGGTTGCCAACTCGCCGCGCCAGTGCACCAGTCCGTTGATCCCGGTCGGCGCAATCATCACCGGAATCGCCAGCTCGGTGTCTCCGAACCGGGCAGCCGTTTTCCGCCCGGCGGAACTGCGCAGCACTCGTTGACGCAGGGACCAGCGGGCGAACGCAGACCGGTTGGCCGCCAACGTGACGGAATCGTCCGCGCCGTTCTCCACGTACGCCCACACCAGGTCGGGCAGGACCCGGCGGGCGGCCGTTCGGTACCCGGCGATGCTGATCGGCCGGCCCTGCTTCGGCAGAGCGAATCTGATGGCACCCACTGACACCCCCGAGGAATCAACCGGCCAAAAGGGAATCACCCCACTCGTTCGCCGTCAGCGGGTGGGCAGTTCGGTCAGATCGGGTGCCGCCCGCCGCGTCGGGACCACCGCGTTGAGCAGAAACAGTTCGCAGTCGGCGGCGACTGTTCTCAGCGCCGCGTGGGCCGCGCGGATGCCCTCCACCTCGTGCTGATCGAACAGCAGTGCCAGCGTGGTCCCGCTGTGTGCGACCGACACTCCGTAACTGCCACAGGCATCCGCCACGTCCCTGGCAACCTCGAAGTTCCGCTTGTACACCCGCCGCTGGTTGACCTCGGCGCTGATCATCGCGGCCCGGCCGATCAACGCGAGATCACCCAGCCGGAATCCCCGGTCCACCAAGTCGAACGCCAAGGCCAACCGCTCGCTCTCGGCCTCGGTACAGGGCAGCCGCCGCATGGTCACGGTGTCCACCGCCCCACCCTCGTCCAGCACCAGCGCAGCCATCGGCGGCGGGTCGTCGTAGCACAACAGCACCTCGCCGCGGATGAAGTCGAACAGCGTGGGGACCGGACGGCACACCGCATCGGACGGCTCCAGCTCGCAGCACAGCCGCATGATGTCGTCGTCGGCGAGCGGCACGCCGAGCCACTGCGCCATCGCCCGGCACAGCGCCGTCAGGTCCGCGGAGCTGCTCGCGTGTCCGCGGCCCTCCGGGATCATCGAGCTGACCAGCACGTCCAGCCCGACATCGGCGGAACTGGCTCCGACCAGCCGGTCGAGCAACACATCGCACATCCGGCGGACCTTGACCTTCGACCGTGGCCACACCCGGACGCCGGGCAAGTAGGAGCCACGCACGACCACGTCGCTGTACCAGTCGACAGGAAAGGTCACCATCAGCTCGCGGCCGTCAACCGTGCCTTGAACGAGCTCGCCGCAGGTACCGACTGCTCGTCCGCGTCCGCTCTCAACAGGTTGCATCGACCTTCCACTTCTCGACGGCCGCCGACCGTTCACACGACGGGCAGTTCGGAGCCGGCCCGCAAGCCTCGGCAGTGCGTGCGGAACCGGGCCGCGTATCCGGACAGGCGGCCCTCGATCCGGCCGGGGACGTTGCGCCCGTCCGGCGCGACCGGGAGGCGCAACAGATGCGGTCGGGTGAGCTCGCCGGCGAGGAGGCCGGCCACCACGGAGCCGACGCCGCCGGCCAGTGGTGGGGACAACACCAGATAGCCGAGCGAGGCCGCCCAGGACTCGATGTTCCCGACCGGCGGGGTGGGCTGGGCGCCTGTGGAACTGTACGCGCGGTCATCCAACACGACGTGGATCAGCGGCAACCCGGTGAACTCGGCGGCCAGCAACAGCACGCCGGGATTCATCGCCAACGAGCCGTCCCCGTCGACGACGATCACCGGTCGGGACAGCCCGGCCGCGACGCCCACGGCGACACAGCCGGCCAGCCCCATGGAGCCGAGCATGTAGAAGTGCCCGGGCTTGTCCTGGATGTCGTTGGCGATACGGCAGGCATAGCCGGTGGTGAACACGATCGGCGTGTCCCCCGACGCGCCGATGATCTCGGCGATGGCTGCCGCCTTGTTCTGCGGCGAGTGCGTCATCGTGCGGATCGTCACGGGCGCCAGCCGAAAAGTCCAGGGGCGATGAGCAGGAACCGTGGTTCGTCCACCTCGGTGGCGAGCCAGTTGGCAGTGGCCTCGGTCAGGTCGGCGCCGTCGGCGAGCCAGCGGACGTCCGCGTTCAGACCGGCCAGGATCGTCGGAGTGAGCGTGCCCATGGCGCTGTTCTCCTCAGTGTTGTCCGGGGCCATGCCCCGGACGCTGATGACCGTGACCACGTCGAGCCGGCAGGGCATGATCAATGACGCGAAGGCGTTGACCGACTGGCCGAACCCGGAGTTCTGCATCAAGACCACCGGCTGCCGGCCGGCCAGTGCCGCGCCGGCCGCGACCCCGACCGCGGAGTCCTCCCGCGCGATGGTCCGCATCCCGCACGCGGCGTCGATCTCGCGGTACAGCTGGGCGAGCACGCCGCACGGGGTGCCCAGGAATGGACCGGACCGACCGGTCGTCAGGATCCGAGCGAGCCGACCGGCCACGTCCTCAGCAGGCTTGACCACCGCTGTACTCATCAACCACGCTCGCCGTCCGCCTGGATCGCACCGCTGATGAGCGCGCGTACCTCGTCCGGGGTGTTCACCTCGATCAGCCGACTCCGGTCGATCTGGTGGAACTCACCTTCGGAATACGCGCCCGAGCCATGGATGACCACGTCGGCGCCGGCGGGGATCAAGTCACGGTCGATCGCGTTGAGGCAGCCGACGGCGGACATCACCATGGCCCACTCGCGCAGCCGGCGGGGGTCCTCCGGCAGCCGGTGGAAGTCGGCGCCGCGCAACAGATCCCGGACGAAGGCATATCGGTTGACGCACTCCGGCAGGGAAACCACGATCCCGTTGCCACCATGGTCGGCCACCAGTTGCCGGACCGCTTTCGTCGTCGGCGGATTGCGCGTGTAGAAGGTCCGTTCCAGGCGCTCGCCGGTTGAATAGCAGTACTCGGGCAGCCGGGGATCGGCGTCCGCTGGCCTGGTCAGCAAGCCGTCACCGGTGGCCCGGTAGAGATCCCGGACCACGGTCTCGACGTCAATTCCGGTAACGGCGCTGACGAGATCCGGCGTCTCCAAATGCTGCACCAGCAAGTAGCGCTGCGGCACGTCGAACCGGACACCGTCCTCGGCCGCCATCTGCCGGCCCAGGTCGTGTCCGAGAAAACCGTAGGCGCTGGAGACGGCGTGGGTGTGCCACCGCTCACCGACAGGCGGGAAGTACTCATACTCGAACAGTGTCCGAATGAAGTCGGCCACCATGTAGTTCTTCGGGTTCAGCGTGTACCAGACTCGAAATCCACGCAGGACGGGATCGTCGGCGGCCAGATCGCCGACGGCGGCCGTCGTGATCTCCTTGACGTGTTCACGCTCGGGTCCGGAGTAGACGCCCATCGGGTTGGCCGCGCGCAGCGCCGGATCGGCATCGATGTCGGAGGCCCACAGTTTGGGCAGTGAACTGGACGGCACCACGGTGACCACGCGCAGCTTGCTCGGGTCCGACAGGCCGACCTGGTAGGCGCGTAGCACCGCGTTGCGCAGCGCCACCGCCTTGTTGGCCGCCGACGGGGTCACCAGCAGCACCGGCTCGCCGGTCAGTTCGGTATGCCGTACCGCGCGGGCCACGATCACTGAGGAGCCGAACGTCTTCGTGGTATGTGTGCCCGGGTTCTCGGTCAGGTCGAGGAAGTGAAGCCGACGTCCTCGGTATTCGCCAAGTTCGCCGGCGGAAATCCCGCTGACCGAAAAGAACTCGTCCAGCTCCGGGCCGAGTTTGGGAAGTTGCCAGCTCGGTTCGAACCAGGAATCGGTACTGGCCCAGGTGGTATCGATCCGCTCACTGGCCACGAGCAGATGCTGATAATAGAAGCTGAGAGAGTTGGGGACTCGGTGCAATACCCCCGTGGCTGCAGAGCCCTGCACGGACCGATGTTCTGAGTGAGTACACATTACGGGTCACCGCATTCTGATCCGGGTCCGCGATTAGTGTTCTTGTGCCTTCCGCCCGGGTGGTCCACATACCCGAGGCGTCGAGTCGTCGTGAACCTACTCGGTGCGCTGCCAGTAGACACCGTCGCGGTCGATCCTGATCAGCTCGTCGGCGATGCCGAACCGCGCACGGTATTCGTCCACCGCGTCTTTGCACGGCGGGCACATCAGGTAGTCGTCCACGATGACGTAGCCACCGACGGACACCTTCGGGTAGAGGTTGGTCAGGGTATCCCAGGTGGATTCATACAGGTCCCCGTCCATCCGCAGTACGGCGAGCGCGTCGATCGGCGCGGTGGGCAGCGTGTCCTTGAACCAGCCGGGGAGGAACCGGACCTGCTCGTCGAGCAGATCGTAGTTGCGGAAGTTGCGCCGGACCTCGTCCTCGGACACCGCGAGCACCGCATTACGCCGATGCAGCGCCATCTTCCGGTCGCCGGCATGGCCGTCCTCACCGACGTCAGGAATGCCCTGGAAGGAGTCAGCGACCCACACCGTCCGGTCGCGCACGTCGTGAGCGCGCAGAATTCCGCGCATGAAGATGCACGCTCCCCCACGCCACACCCCAGTTTCCACGAGGTCACCGGGGACATTGTTGCCAATAACGTCCTCGACACATTGCCGAATGTTTTCGAGGCGTTTGATTCCGATCATCGTGTGCGCGTTCGCCGGCCAGTCGCGTCCCTCGCTGCGGACCTCTTCCCGGTACGTCGAATCGCGATGGGAGAAGTTTTCCCGGTGCGCAGGATCCTCATACACCGTCCCGGCTAACACCTTGATCATGAGGTCCAGATACAGCGATGAGTCGCTGCCTGTTCCTTGGGTGGTTTCTTCGGGCTGAGATCGGAGTTTGTGTGCCACCCTGCTTACGATAGGTGCCACCTCCATTCGGGTCCAGGTATCGAGGCTCAGAAGTTTCCGCCTACTGCACTTACGCCGTGAGTCCGATGAATCCGTAGCTGACGACTCGATGCCATAATTCTCTGTGTAGCCGCCGTCTTCGAGTTCTTCCCGGACGCCCATCTTCTCGAGCGGGCGCTCCACGCCTTCAGCGAGGCGAGCAGGGCACGGATCCGTCGGCCCGGCTGGACTGCCCAGCCGGGGCCGGCCGCTGCGAGGCCGGCTCGGCAGCCCGATGACTCCTTCGACGTCATGGCGGGCGATCCACGGCCGTGCTGTGTGCGGGTCGTAGGGCAGCACCGCGGCGATCTGGGTGGCGGGCGTCAACTCGCCCGAGTCACGGGCAAAACGTCCGCCAGATCCTGAGCAGCGGGACCGAACGGCCGGTCAGGCAGCGGCCCGACGGGCAAAACACTTGACCGTGGCAACGCCGTAGCCCTGGTCATCAACCCAGATTCTCTGCTCGGACACCGGCGTCTCATCGGCCGCCTGGGCCAGGGCATCGCGGTAGTCCTGGAGCCGGGGCGCGTAGTAGTGAGCCAGCGCCCAGGCGACCTGCATCTCCGCGTCCCAAGGCCGCTCCTTCAGAAACCGAACCCACGTCCGGAACCCGGGCTCGTCGAAGTCGCTGAGATGCAGGAAGGAGACGTTGAGGATGGCTCCCCCTGGCTTGACCAGGCGCAACATGGTGTCGAACCCCGCCGGGAGCCGGGTGAGCCGGTGGAACGCGTGCCGCGAGACCACCAGATCCGCTTTTCCGAGCAGATCCTCCATGCCGGCCGGGGACTGCGCGTCCCCGTGACGGAACTCCAGCTCCTTGCCCTGCTCGGCGGCATAGTCCCGGGCAATTCGGACCATGTCCTCCGAGAGGTCGACGCCGACCAGGTTCAGCGATGGGAACCGGGAGGTGAGGATGATCTCCAGCTCCCCCGAACCACAACACAGGTCGACCACGGTCTGGCCATCGGCGATGCCGGCGCCGACCAGCAGGTCCACGAACTCGTTGTACCTTTCGAACGCCCGGGAGCCCATCCGGTGAAAGGCTTCGGCCTCTGATCCCGTAATCGGTTCAATCTTCATCTCGATCCCCCCTGGTGCTGCGTCAGTGAACTGATCTCAACGATGGGCGGGGTGAGCGGCCCCGATGCGCCGATGACGTGCGAATGCAGGCTGCGTCGCGGGGTTCGCGGTAGGGAGTTCTCTTCCACAAGGGCCGCCCGCCGAGGCCTCGCCGATGCGATGGTGTGGAAGGTTCGCAGCTTCGAGGACGGGAACTTCTTGCCCTCGTCGGCGAGCAAAATCTTCAAATGAGCCTACATGCCACTTCGGCGATCTGCGACCACTTGCGATCCTCCGTGCAACGGAAATACACACAGAATGGCGTCGATGGCGCGGATTCCGTGGGCGTGATGCCGGTCGGTTCCGGATCTTAGGGACCGTTGTGCGAGCGCGCTTTCGTGAACACCTCGAACAGCAACCGGGCGAAGGGCTCCGAATCGGTCAGGAAGCCGGTGTGGTCGCCGGGAAAGTCGACGAGTTCGGTGCCGAGTTGATCGGCGAGTGCGACCGCGGTGCGGTGGAAGAGCGAGCCCTGGGCCTTGGATCCGCCGGCGATGACGATTCGGTCGGCCATGGGTCGCAGCGCGTCGATGTCAGGCCGGTAGCGGGTAGTCGGGCGAAGGGTGAAACGGAAGAGCCGGTCGAGGATGGTCCACACGTCCCACGGGGCGGTGAACGCATTCGGTCCGGGCGGGTCCGGGGTCGGCCGGTGCAGGCGGATGTCGGCAAGGGCGAGGTACTTCTGCAACGCCGCGGGGCGGTTCTCACGGTACATGTCGCAGATCTCATCGATGGCGGCGCGCAGTTCCACGCGGTCGGTCAACAGCTCGAGCAACGGGGGCTCGTGGGCGACCAGCGTCCTGACCTGGTCAGGGTGCTGGGCAGCCAGCGCGAGCGCGGTCACACCGCCTCCGCTGCTGGCGAACAAGTACGCCGGCCCGGCGTCGAGCGCCGAAATGAGCCGGTGCACGTCGTCGGCCATCACCTCGGGGAGTGCGTCCTGGTTCGGGTCGTCCGCAGGGCTGCTGTGGACCCCACGGGGGTCGAAGGTCACGACCGTGAAGTGCTCGGCCAGCGGCCGCGAGATCGGCGCGAACCCTTTACAGCCCATGGGTAAACCGACCACGACGAGCAGGGGACCTGCTCCTTGGATCTCGTAGTGCAGGCGCGCGCCAGGCACTTCCAGGCCATAGACCACCGGTCCGTGGTTCGCCATGCTCAGTCGGTCCTTCCTGCTGTTGAGAAGTGTGCTGTCTCGGCGGGGTCACGGGGTCATGGAGAGCTCGCGGATCATCTCCTCCGGCACCGTGACGTCATCGAACCAGCGTCCGCCGAAGGGGCGGGGTATCGGCAGGATCTGGTCGCTGGAATAAGCGAGGATCTTGCGGTTGTAAGCGCGCATTTCGTCCCGCAGGGTTGCGGGAAGCCGGCCGTCCAGGGAGAGAGCGTGATCCATCTCCGCGAGGAGCCGTTTGGTCTGGTCAATCGTCTTCAGCACCGCATCGCAGAACACGCTGGACAAAACACCGTGCTCGCCCTTGATGCTCACCAGCCGCTCGATCGCCTCGTAGGAGACATCCTGAATTTCGCGTCGGCTCAGCCACTCGGTCTCGTAGTTCAGCCGACGGTACCAGAGCGGTTCGACCATGGCCTGCCGGTGTTGCTCCAGCGTACGGTGATGGATTCGGTAGCCGTGCTTTTCGGGCTCCTCGAAGAATCGGCAGCCAGGGTCCAGGAAGGGCACCATGGGACAGATGAGCGGAAGGACCGAAGATCCCGCGAATTTGCTGATCAGGCGCTCCGAGTAGGCAACCGTGTCGCGCACGGACTGCTTGTCCTGATACGGCATGCCGATGAAAAACCAAATCATGACGCCCTTGACCCCGGCGTCCAACGCGCGTGGAATCCATTCCTCCATCTCGGCCATCGTGTAAGTGCCGCGGCCGGCAGCCTTGCTGATCTTCGGGTCGTGCGACTCGGGGGAAAGCATGATGTACGAGTCCGTGGAAGTGCCCATTTTCTTCAGCGTGTCGTCGGGCGTCAGGTTGAACTGCTCGAAGAAGACACTCCGGTACCCGAGGTCGCGCACTGCGTCGAGGTATGCGTGCATCCTCGTCTTGCCTTCCGAGTAGCACTGGAGGGCGTAGATGGAGGTGTGTCTGGCCGCCTCCCCCATCGTCTTGAGCTCCTCGACGATCAGGTCGTGGTCCTTTTGTACGAGGGTTCTGTCCACCTCCATGATGTTGCGATAGGCGAAGCGGGAGCCGCCGCACCAGCCGCAGTCGTGGGCGCACCCGGTGTTCGGCAGCGTCATGATGAGCTTGCTGGAAAGCGGCGTCACAGGCGTGTTCTGGTAGTAGGACCAGTCATTCCTGACGTTGTTGTAGTCCGAGGTGGGTTTGTGGCTGAATCCTGTGGTCTCCACCCGGTCATTGCCCTTGTAGAGGAGGTTGGGTATCGAGCTGAAGTCTCGGCCGCCCCGCACCACAGCCTCCACCAGCTGGGTGATGGGGGCGAGCGTGTCGTATCCCTGAACAACGACGTCCACTTGCGGGTACCGGATGAGTTCCCGGGCGAAGTACGTGGCCGAGATGCCACCGAAGACGATCAGCGACTCGGGATGAATCCGCTTCACCGCCTTGGCCAGCTCGATCGCACCGTTGCACTGGGTCATCCAGTGCAGGTCGAAACCGAAGACCGGCGCTTCCAACCGCCCGATCAGTCGCTCCACATCGAGATTCGGGTGCGTCAACATCAGGGAGGCGATGTTGACGATCTGACAGTCGAAGTCGTGGTCGGCCAGCTGTTGCTTGATCGAGAACCAGCCGATGGGGTACATCTCGTATACGGAGGTGACGTTGACGCTGTCGCTGTCACTCAGGTAGGCGAACAGGATGTCGTCACGGTCCCGGAAGTCGTACACGCTGGGCGCATGCAGCAGGAACATGTCCGCGTTCAATTTCAATTGGACATCCAGACTATTAGTTGGCTGGGACGACAGTATTTACTTCCGCGACAGGCTCTCATGCACAAGCTCACTCAGGGTGCGCACGGACTTGAAGGTAGTGGCGGTGACGTCGATCAATGGCACGTGGACGCCGTAATCCTCCCCGAGATGCGCAACCAGAATGGCAGTGTTCAGGGAGTTGAGTATCCCGAGCTCGAGCAACGGGGTATCCGCGTCGAGCTCACCCTCAGGATCCCCGGCCAGGAAGCTCTCACGGATGAAGGTGAGCAGCTGGGACGAAATGTCTTCTCGGGTCTGGGTTGCCATTTCTCACCCTTGAACTTTCTGTGGGCCGTGGAGTGGTCTCTGCAGAGCCGCGAGGTCGAGCTTCCCGCGATCGTTGTGAGGCAGCCGGTCGACGAAGCGGATGTCACCGGGGATCATGTGGGGTGCGAGTCTGCCGGCCAGGTGTCGGCGCAACGCGACGTTCCCGAAGGCGCTTCCCCGGCTTCGGACCACGAACGCGGCCAGGACCCGGTCCAACCCGTCGCCCACCGCGATGACAGCGGCCTCGGCGACCCCCTGATGGGAGTACAGCGCCGCGACGACGTCTCCGAGTTCGATCCGGTGTCCGCGGATTTTCACCATGCCGTCGCGGCGCCCGAGGTAATCGAACGAACCATCTGGCCGAACCTTGACTCGGTCGCCGGTCGCGTACGGGCCCTCCTGCGGCTGCCGGCCCCAGTAACCAGCGAAGACCGTCGGCCCGCTGACGACCAGTTCGCCCTCCTCACCGGGTTCGGCTTCCGAACCGTCGGCGCGGATAGCCCAGACCCGGTCGCCGCTGCACGGCTTCCCGATCGGGACCGGCAGGTCGCGGGCAAGGTCCGCGGGGCGGACTTCGTGATAGGTGCACACGTTGGTCTCGGTAGGTCCGTACAGATTGAGCAGCCGGGCGTCGGACCAGGCGGCGAGGGCTCGAAGAGGGCCGATCGGAAACGGCTCGCCGGCGAACAGCAGCGCGCGGAGCGTCCCGGGCGCGGGCCGGTCGAGCAGACCGCCGTCACGCAGCATGAGGATCAGCGCGGAAGGCACGGAGTACCACACACTGATGCGCTCGCGGTGCAGGAACTCGACCAGCCCTTCCGGGACGTAGGCGAATTCGGGCTGTATCAGACACACCGCCGCCCCCACGGTGAAGGCGGCATAGAGGTCGAGGACGGACAGGTCGAACGAGAGCCCCGAATGGTTGGCAAAGCGGTCCTGCGGGCCGGGGGCGAGTTCTGCAACGGCCCAATCGATGAAGGCCAGGGCGCTGCGGTGGCTGATGCAGACGCCCTTCGGCGTCCCGGTCGAGCCCGAGGTGTAGAGGATGTAGGCGAGATCGTCTGGTTCGACGCACGTGCTCACCGGTGTACGCGGGAGAGCGTCGGGCACCGGCGCGGCGTCGAGGTCGACACACGCGAGGCAGTCGCGAAGCGGGCTTGGCACCCGCGCGGACAGGTCCTCCGGAGCGCACAGGGCGAGCGCCCCGGACTCGCGCGCGATCACCAGGAACCGCTCGGGGGGAGTGAGGGGATCGACCGGGATGTAGATCGCACCGAGCCGCAAGACCGCCTGCATGGCGGCGATCGCGTTGGCGGACTTCGGGGACCAGATCAGCACTCGGTCCCCCTTGCTGATTCCTTGGCCGGACAGCCTGCCGGCCAGGGCGTCGGCTCGTTCGTCGAGTTCCCCGTAACTCATCGAACCGGCGGGTCCGACGACGGCAGGAGCGTCCGGCGTGCGAGCTGCGGAGGCGGACAGCAGGTCGTGGAGGCCGCGCCTTTCACTCATGCTTCGGCTCCTGGGTGCAGTAGAAAAGGTGGGTTGGTCATGTGGAACGCCTGACGGCACGAAAGGCTTTGGTCCGGGCGTCAGAGATCATCTGCTGAACCGGTTCTCGACCGGCCGCTCATAACCCCATGCTCTTCGCGACGACCTCCCGTTGCATCTCCGTCGTCCCTGAGAAGATGTTCAGCGGTATGGCGTTCTGCAGCTGCTGGCCGATTCCGTCTGCTGCCAGACACCCCCGCGCGCCGAACACCTGCACCGCGTCCAGCGCGTTGGCTACGGCGGCCTCGGCGACTGCCGTCTTGGCCAATGCGGCCGCCTCCACGGCCGGCCGGCCTTGGTCGAGGTACCAGCACGCGCGGTACAGAAGCAGGCGGCTGGTTTCCAGCCTCAGTTTCATGGTGGCGAGCCGGTGGGAGATCGCCTGGAAGTTCCCGATGCTGCGGCCGAACTGCTTGCGGCTCCTGGCATGGTCCACGCACTGGGCCAGTTGACCCTCCATCGCACCCAGGTAGATCGCGGGCAGACAGGCGCGTTCCCAGGTCATGGAGCGCTGGAAGACGCTGTTCCCCTGGTTCTCCGGGCCCAGCAGGTAGCGGCCAGGGACCTTGCAGTCAGTGAACTCGACCTGCGCGGCGGCGCAGCCGTTCAACCCCATCTTGGCCAGCAGGGAACCGACCTGCAGGCCGGGCAAAGTTCGCGGGACCGCGAACGCCGACATCCCCAGGTAACCGGCGCTCGGTGCGGTGGCCGCGTAGGTGATGAAGACGTCGGCCAGCGGGGCGTTGCTGACGAAGGATTTCCTTCCGTTCAGGACGTAGCTGTCACCGTCGGCCACGGCTGTCGTGGTGAGTCTGCTCAGGTCGGATCCCGCATCGTCCTCCGTCATCGCGTTCGCCGCGACAACAGTTCCCGAGGCCAGTCCCTGGAGCAGCTCGGCCCGCACCGGTTCGCCCGCGTGATCGGCCAGAACGGTCCCGCAGGCAAGCAGATGTGCCGCGATGCCGAAGGCGAGGCCGGTGTCCGCGCCACCGGCGCAGAACGCCTCGAGGCACAGCGCCGTGTCCAGAGCACCGAGCCCGCCGCCGCCATGTTCCGTGGGCAGGCACAGGCCGGTCATGCCGAGTTCGGCCGCGGCCAGCCAACTGTCCTTTCCAGCGATTCCGTCGGGTTCCGTGGCCGGAAGCTTGCCGGCGCCTGCGCGCATGTGGTCGACGCGCTGTTGCTGCTGTGGGCTGAGGTCAAAGTCCATCGGGCCGAGCCTCCTGGTTCCGAAGGGCGGCGGTATCGAGGATTCGGATCACGGCCGCCTTGTACGTGACGCCAGGCGAGGAACCGCACAGCAGCAGGTTGTCGCCGGGGCCGACCTCGCCCGTCGACAACAGGTGGTAGAGAGCGGCGAGATGGTCGCCGGCCCCGAGGTGGCCGGTTGTCCGGCTGAACTCCCAGGTCGAGCGGTCCAGCGAGAAACCGAGGATCTTCAGGTAGGAGGCGGCCGCCTGACGCGGCATGCTGTGGATCAGGACGGTCTTGATGTCGCGGGCGTCGACACCGGCCTCGTGGAGCGCCTGGCCCACGCACTCCACGTTGTGCTTCTGGTGGCCCAGGAGGAGCTGCACCCACGTGCCGTCATCGGTCGCCCTCTGCTGGAATCGCGCGGCTCTGGCACCGTAGTCCAGAAAAGTACCGGTGGTGGCGCCGGGCGGAAAGAGCGGCTCACCGGCCCGGTGGACCTCCTCCATCCCGGAGAACGTGGTGGTGCATATGGACAACAGCTCCGCGAACCCCGGGGAAGAGCCCAGCACCACCGCGCCCGCGCCGTCACCCAGGTAGGCCATCCCTTCGCCGGGGTTCCATCTGTCGATCAGCGGGGTGCCAAAGTTGTCACTGGCGGTGATCAGCACCCCGCCGGCATGAGGTGCGCATTTCACGTAGGGGACGGCCAACTCCAGTGCGCTGAAAGTCCCGTTGCAGCCATGCCTGAGTTCCACGGCGAGCAGATCGTCACCGAGCAGGTGCCGCTGGAGATAGTACTGCGGCCCCCATCCGTCGGGTCCCTGGTGCCAAACCCCGGTGTGGAGCAGCAGTCCGATGTCATCGGCGCTCAGTCCACTGCTGTGGAGGGCTTGGCGTGCGGCGATCAACGCGATCTCGGCAGGAGAGACGTCACCGGCGACGGACACGCCGGTGATTCCGGAGGCGTCAGCAGATTCCTTCGAGACGAGCCCCTGCCGCACCGCGGCATCGACGCTTTTCGTCTTGGGCCGGAAGACTCCGATCCCGGCCAGGTACGTACCCGATGTCCGCATGGGCCGGGCCCTATGCCTCGGCAGCGGCGGCGGGGCCGCCGTCCCGTCGCAGGACGAGATCCGCGAGGGAACGTAGCGAGATCGCTCCGCCCAGACGGGTATCGGCCGTCCAGTCGATGTGGAATTCCCTGCCCACGTTGTCGAGGAGCAGCGCGAGCGTGAGCGAGTCCACCCCGAGGCTCACCAGCGGTGCGGTGGCAGACATCGCCACCCCCGCCGGCCGCTGGTCCCAGACGTCGTTCAGCAGCATTTCCAGGCGAGTAAGGACGTGCTCGAGCTCGGTGCGTCCAGTGACCATGTCGCGTAGTTCCCGTCGATTGTGTTGCCGCGGAGAAGAGTCGCAAGACAGTGCCAGCACGACATCCGCAGCAGTCCTGCCTACTGTCGACCCTGCGACGCGTGCTGCGGTCGCAGGACATCCTGGCTGTGCTCGAGGACCAGGGCCACCAGGTCCTGGGCCACCTCGGTCGGTTTCGGTCGGCTCGCGTTCTCTTCGGCGAGTCGTGCTGAGATCGCCCGGTGCGGGCCGTCATCGACGATCAGCGCGCAGGCTGCTGTGATCCGCGCCAGGTCATCGGTGTCGTGCGGCAGGCTCGTGCCCGCGCCGACCGCGATGATCCGCTCCGCATTGGCGAAGTGGTCGGCGAAGTGCGGGACGACCAGTTGCGGCACGCCGAACGCCGCCGCCGCCATGGTGCTCCCGGAGCCACCGTGATGCACGATCGCGGTGCAGGTCGGCAGCAGGTCACACAGCGGGATCCTCGCCGCACGCACGCCGCCAGGCAAGTGACCCAGCAGCGACCGGTGGCTCTCGTCGATGGCGATGACCACCTCTTGGCCCAGCGCCACCAGTTCGTCCAGCAGCAGCCGCCACAGCGGTGCGACCCGCGGATTGCGCCGAGGCAGGGACGTGCCCAAGGTCAGGCATACCCGGGGCCGTGGCGACGGCCCGGCCAGTAGCCAGTCGGGCACGACGGCCGGGCCGTTGTAGGGCACATACCGCATGGGCATGGGCATGGTCGCCACCGCATCCGAAGGCTGGAGGCTGTCGGGGCACACGTCGATCGTGCCGGCCGGCTCTGCCCACGGGGACAGCCCGCGTACCGCCAGTTCTGAGTCCAGGGCCGCGGCCGCGGCGCTCAGCAGTCGCTCCGGTGGGATCAGGCCGTAGGAGTGCCGCACCCAGGGCACGCCCGCGATCGTCGCCGCGGCAGGCCCGGCCAGCTCCATGGGTTCGGCAATCACCAGGTCCGGGCGCCATGCGTCGACGAGTGCACGGACGGCGGCCAGCGCTCGGACACCGATCTCGGCACACCGGTGGCCGGTCCTCTCAGCCGGGCTCACCGGACCGCCGGACAAGCCGAGCAGGCCGGACAGGCCGGACAGGCTGACCGGTTTGAACAGCTCGACCGGGTCAACAGGGTCCCGCACGGCCGCGGCAGGCAGTCCGGCTCCGGTCACCACCGGGAGGAACTCACGGTCGGTGGCGACCAGCACGGTGTGCCCTGCTGCCTGCAGCGCCCAGGCGAGCGGCACCATGGGAAACAGGTGGCCGATACCGGGCAGGCTCGTGAACAGCACTCTCATCGAATGACTCACCTCACCTGTCCACCAGCACGTCCGGGCCCTCACCGCGAGCCTCGGCGCTGACCTCGCGGATCCGCAGCCGATCCGTCTTCCCGGTGTTGTTGATCGGGAACTGCCGCCAGCGCACGAACCGGACCGGAGCGTGCGTCGGGGTCATGGTCTGCGCGACGTGGTCGCGCAGAGCGGCGAAACTCGGGGCGTCCTCGGTACTGAGCACGACGGCGGCGTGCAGTTCCTCGATCAGGTCCGGCCTGCGGTGGCCGTACACGCACGCATCCACCACGCCGGGACAGCCGACGAGCACCTTCTCCACCTCGGTCGGACTGACTCGCGTGTCCTGCACTTTGACCATCTCGTGCATCCGGCCGAACAGCCGCACGTACCCGCGTTCGTCGACGGAGCCCATGTCGCCGGTATGCACCCAGCCGTCTCGGACCACCCGCGTGGTGCCCTCGGGATCGCCGATGTAGCCGGCCATGTTGTTCGGGCTGTGCACCACCACCTCGCCGATCTCGTTGACCGGCAGGTCTCGTCCTGTTTGCGGGTCGCGGATCGCGATGGTGACCCCCGGCATCGGCCGGCCCACGGTGGCCAGCAGTTCAGGATGGTCGTGGTCGTCCTCACGGAGCATCGCGATCCGGCCGGTCTCGGTGGAACCGTAGGACTGCCACAGCACACCGGGAAACACAGTGACCGCCTCCCGCAGGCGTTCCGGCGATGCGGGACAGCCGACGTACACCAGGTGTTGCAGCGAGGACAGGTCCGTGGTGCGAACATCGGGATGATTGAGGATCGCGTAGAGCTGCGGCACACCCATGAACGTGTCGGTGACCCTGTGCGTCACGACATCTCGCAGGAAGTCGGTGGGATCGAACTTCTCACGCAGCAGCACGCTGCCGCCGGCGGCCAGCGCTATGTCGACGACCATTCCCACTGTGTGGCTCACGGCGGTCATCGCCAGATAGGTCTGCCGCGGCCGGGGTTGCCCGGCCAGGCCGACCACGGTCGCGTTCCACGCCCCGAACGGTTTGCACACCCCCTTGGGTTGACCGGTGGTACCGCTGGTATAGAGCACCATTGCCAGCTCAGGTGTCTCGGCCGGGAATTCCACCGCCACGTCCTCGACCGGCCGGCCGTCGGCGGTCACCGTGCCGGACGCCGGATGGCCGAGGCCGCACAGCACGAGTTTGTCCGGAACCGTCTCGCGGATGGTCTCGGCGAGCTGAGCGTTGCGCTCATCGAACACCAGTACAGATGCGCCTGCTTCACGCATCATCCGGACCCGGGTGGTGACCGGCAGGTCGTGGGTCACGGTGCCGTGGTTGGCGCCGGTTATGTACACGACCGATGCGCCCAGCAGGTGTGCGGCATAGCGGACGACCAGCATCCATGGGCTGTTCACCTGGGTCAGGATGGCCACCGCGTGGTCGCGTGCCACACCTGCCTCGCGCAGTGCCGTCGCGACCCGCCGTACCGACCGGTGGAGCTCTGTGCCGGTGATTACCGTGTCCCGCCACCGGACAACCGGTCGCGCGCCGTCCCGGGCCGCCTCATCGAGGATGCGGGTGACGTAGTGCTCCGGCCCGTGGTCCCTGTTCGCCACCAGTGACTACCTTTCGCGAAGTAGAGGCACTCCCGCTTGGGCAGCGGCGAGGTATATCTCCTGCCCGGTGATTCCGACGGCCTGATCGTCGATCAGAAACGCCGTCACGTGCGCGACCCCCTCCGCGTAGGAGCCCGCGCCGACGTTGACCGCCGGTTGGTGCGCCGGGGCCCGGCTGTCGACCGCGCTCTCGGCCGGCGCGATGAGGTTCACGGTGATACCGGACCTCGCCAGCTCCAGCGCCGCGGACCGGGTGAAACCGATCAACCCGGCCAGCACGGGCTGGGAGGTGCGCCAGGCGTTTCCGCCCGCGTCGACCGGCTCGGTGACGATGATGATCCGTCCCCACCGGTGATGCAGTAGGTGGCCGGCCCCGGCCTGGCAACATACGAACGCCGAGCGCAGCGCCCGTCGGACCACGCCATAGCGCTGTTCGTCCGCGAGTTCGTCCTCGGGTGACCCGTCCGGCACCGGCCCCGGTCCGACGCAGGTGACCAGCACGACGGGGCTGCTCAGCGCGCTACGCACCTGGCCGAAAGCGGCACCGACCGACCTGGTGTCGGTCAACTCGGCCTCCACCGTGACGCACCGCCTGCCGGACTCCTCGATCTGCCTGACAGTTTTGTCGGCCGCCGTGAACTCGGTGTCCAGCAGGGCGACATCGAAGCCCCGCCCCGCCAACCTGACCGCGACCGCGGGCCCCGTGTGCTCGCCGCCGCCGGCCACGACCGCGACTCCCGTCATCGCCGACCACCTTCGACGTGGATGGTCTCCCCGGTGAGGTAGCCCGATTCCGGCCGGGTGACGAATGCCACCACCGCGGCGATTTCCTCGGGCGTCCCGATCCGGCCCACGGCCGAGGACATCGCCGCCTCCAGCAGGACGGTGTCCCGATCCACGCCGAGCCGTTCGGTCAGCTCTGCCACCATCGGCGTGGCCACGAAGCCCGGTGCGATCGAGTTGACCGTCACGCCGTGCGGACCGAATTCGGCCGCGAGCGTGCGGGTGAACCCGGCAATCGCGCCCTTCGCGGTCGCATAGTTGGTCTGACCGGCATTGCCGCGCGCGGCAACAGAACTGAAGTTGATGATCCGGCCGTGCCCCTGCCGGCGCATGTGCCTCCCGACCGCGAACGAACATCGCATGCTGCCGCCGAGGTTGACGTCCAGGACCCTGTCCCACTCCTGGTCGCTCATGGTGAGCAGCAGCCGATCCTGGGTGATCCCGGCGCAGTTCACCAGCACGTCGAGGTGACCGAACTCCTCGACGGCCGAGGCGACGGTGGCCGTCACCGCCTGAGCTACGGAGACGTCACAGCCGAGCCCGCTGGCCCGTCCGCCGGCCGCACGGATGGCCGAGACGGTGGCTGTGGTGTCCTGTTCCACGCGGTCCACGACGATCACCGCCATGCCCTCCGCGGCAAGGCGCTCGGCCGTGGCAGCGCCGATGCCCCGGCCGGCTCCGGTGACCATCGCGACCGGCTCGCAAGCCACCGCTGATGCGGCGGGCCCAGTCATCACCGGGTCGCGCTCCGCGGTCGGCGCGCCGCCCCATTCCGCTCGATGTACGCAAGGGCGGGCTGTCGGGCGATCCGAGGAGAACTCGGCGCCTGGCCCGTCCTCGAATGCGTTGGCCGCGTTGACGGTGCTCATCATGTGCACGTCCCCCGGGGGGCTTCAGGCCGTGATCTTGATGGGCAGTGAGCTCATGCCGTGCAGGATGCTGGAGTAGATCCACCGCTCTTCGCCGATCTGCTCCAGGTCGCCCACCAGCCGGCGTAATCCGTCGAGCACGGCGTAGACCTCCATCCGGCCGAGGTAGTGGCCGAGGCAGTAGTGCGAGCCGTAGGCGAAGGTGAAGTGCTTGTTCGGGGTGCGGGCGAGCTTGAACTCGTCCGCCGCGTCGAAGACGGTCTCATCCCGGTTGGCTGAGGAGATCCACACGCTGACCACCTCGCCGGCCTTGATCTGCTGGCCGTTGATCACAACGTCTCCGGTTGCCTTCCGGCCACCGTGCAGCGAGGGCACGGTCCACCGCAGTGCCTCCTCGGTCGCCGTCTTCAGATCGACATCGCCATTCTTCAGGGCTCGCCATTGGTCGGGATTCTCGATCAACGCGAGGACCGTGCCGGTGATGGCGTGTCTGCCGGTCTCGTCGCCGCCGATCATCAGCCCGTAGCAGTTGGCTATCTGCTCGGCCGCATTGAGCGGATGGCCGTCGATCCGGCAATTCGCCAACAGGCTGACCATGTCGTCCCGGTCACCACCACGACGCTCCTTGAGCAGTTTACTGAAATACAGGAGGATCTCGTTCTTGGCGACCCAGCTCTCCTCAGGAGGTTCGTCCGCGTAGTCCGTGCTCCACGCGTGCGCGGTCAAGCCGAGCAAGTATTCCCGGTCGGTCTGGGGAATTTCCAACAGGTCACAGATGGCGCCCAGCGGCACTTTCGCCGAAATGTCCCGTGCGGCATCGCATTCGCCTCGATCCAGCGCGGCCAGCAGCAGCCCGTCAACGGTTTCCCGCAGCGAGTTGGCGATCAGTTCGAGCATCTGCGGCGAAAAGCCCTTGGACAACAGGTTGCGCACCTGGTGGTGGCGCACACCGTCGGTGACCGCGAGCATGGCACCCGAGGCCGAGTCACCGCCGGTGAGCAAGGTGGCCAGCGCGTTACCGTTCTCCGTGGTGAAGTGCGCCTTGTCCTTGTACACCTCGTTCACGTCGGCATACCGGCTGATCACCCAGAAGCCGGGCTGCTCACCCCGTGGCTGCTGCCAGTACATCGGCCGATTGGCCCGCAGATGACGGAAGACCGCATCGAGCTCGTACTCGGCGTGCAGAATGGGCGACGCCAGGTCGATGTCCTCGAGTTCGTCGGCGGACACCATGGGACGGGTGCTCATCTCTCACTCCCCGAGGTTCGCTATCGCGGCCAGCTGCTCGATGGTCGGGTGGTCGATCACGGTCCTCGGCAAGAGCACCAAGCCGGCTTCCTGCGCTCGCTGAATGAGGTCGACAGCCAGGATGCTGTTCCCGCCCATTTCGAAAAAGTTACTGCGCACGTCGATCTCACCAAGGCCGAACAGGTCCCGGAAGATATCGAAAAGGATCTTCTCGGCGGAAGTGCGCGGTTTCTGACCGGCGGGCCTGGTGGTCTTGATCGGCGGCAGCGCGGCTCGGTCCGTCTTTCCGCTGGGAGTCACAGGAATGGCGTCGATGGTCGCATAGACCGACGGCACCATGTAGTCGGGCAGGTAGCGGCCGGCGTGCTCACGCAGTTCGCCTGCCGCGGGCGTGGTGCCGTGCGTCGGCACCACGTAGGCCAGCAGCTGCGGCCCGTCGTCTTCGCCGGCCCGCAGCACGGCCACCGCCTGCGCCACGTCCGGATGTTGGCTGAGCACGGACTCCACCTCTCCGAGCTCGATTCGGAATCCGCGCAGTTCGACCTGGTCGTCGATCCGGCCGTGGAACAGGATGTCGCCGTCGGCCCGCATGGAGGCCAGATCACCGGTGCGGTACATCCGTTCGCCGTCGGCGGCGAAGGGATTGGCCACGAACACATGCGCGGTCACATCAGGGCGGTTGAGGTAGCCGCGCGCAAGCCCGGCACCGCTGAGGTACAACTCGCCGATTTCTCCGGCCGCGACCGGTAGTAGTTCGTCGTCGAGGATGTGCACAGACACGCCAGGAATCGGCCGGCCAATAGTGACCTCGTCCGTCGGGGTCAGCGGGCCGGTCATGGTCGCGCACACGGTGCACTCGGTCGGACCGTAGGCGTTGACCAAAAGGCGTCCTGGTGACCACTGTTCCACCAGGCCGGCCGGGCACTCCTCGCCGGCCACCACCAGCACGCGCAGGTCCGGCGCCGCGTCCGGGGACATGGTCGCGACTGCGGCAGGCGGCAGCACCGCGTGGCTGACCTGGCCCTCCCGTAGGACCTTTGCCAGCGGGTCGCCGACCAGTGTGTCCGACCCTGGCACCACCAAAGTGGCACCGGAGGTAAAAGTGGCCAGCAGCTCGGTCACATAGGCGTCGAAGCTCGGCGAGGCGAACTGGAGCACCCGACTGTCCTCAGTGACCTGCATCGTGGCGACCTTGGCCGCGGCCAAGGCGGGCAACCCGGCACCGGTCAGAGCGACACCTTTCGGCCGACCTGTCGAGCCCGAGGTGTAAATCACGTAAGCCAGGTTGGTCGCGGCGAGTGAACCACCCCGTTCGTCCTCAGTCACGTCGGTGTCGGGCAGTGCGTCGAGCGTGGCAGTCTGCTCGGCCGAGTCCAGCACCAGCTGCGGCACCCCGATGTCAGCAGGCAGCTTAGGGACTGCGGTCCGGATGGTGCACAGCAATGCGGGCTCGGCGTCAGCGAGCATGTAGGCGATCCGCTGCTCCGGGTAGTTGACGTCCACCGGCAGGAACGCCGCCCCGGCCTTGGCCACGGCAAGCACGCTGATCACCATTCGACTGGATCGGGGCAGCGCCAGTGCCACCACCCGGCCCGGGCCCGCCCCCTCGCTGAGCAGCAGTCGGGCCAGCTGGTTCGCCCTGGCGTTCACCTCGTCGTAGGACAGGGTCTCGCTGTTCGAGACAATCGCCGGACTGCTTGGCCGACTGCGTACCGTCCGCTCCCACAGTTCGGCCAGCGTGGCCGATGCCGTCCTCGTTGTCGCCGACCGATCAGAAGCCTTGTTCAGACCCTTGGAGAACAAACCGCCCCCTGTTGAATATCAGCATCGTTGTACCGCCGTTAAGTCTCCATGCCATCGGAACATACTCCCCAGATAGCCGAAAAGAAATGCTGCACGAACAGGTGACTTCCGAGACAGCTTGCTCGATATCAATCTCGACGACACTCCAAGCGCTGGGAAGTCATGCATCGAACGCCTCGCGTGATGGAATCACGCCCTGGGTCTGCCGTGAAGCGCCTGACTCCTTGAACATCTTGGACAGCCACAGAGGTTGAATGGGTGCTGTCGGTGGGCTTGATGTTGTTGATCGCTGAAACGAGCGGTTTCTACTCGTCACCCATCGCCGGCTGCAGGCTCAACGGTCGCATGTCCGTCCAATGCTCGTTGACGTAATCGAGGCACTCTTGCCGCGACGCCTCATCGAGAATGACGGTCCACCCCTTGGGAAGAGCAGCGAACGAAGGCCACAGAGAATGCTGCCCCTCGTCATTGACCAGGAGCAGATAGACGCCGTTCTCGTCATCGAACGGGTTCGTCGCCATTACATGCGCCTCCGTAGATCTCATCGCTGGAGAACCGACCTGTCGGTCCTGCAGGCAGGTGTACCGGACTGCCGCGACCTCGAAAACGTGTTGCGGAGAATACTCATCTGCCTTCTCGAACACCACCGCCACGGCACGTTCACGTACCTCACGAGAGTGCCTCGGAGACCGAGCCATCTCTCCATCGTCTTCATCGCACCGGGGCGGTTCAACATTCCAGGCCCGGCCTGGTCACCAGGATGCCGACCGTCGACGTTCGACTGTGTGGTGGCGTTCAACCGTATGGTTCGAGCAGTTGAACGTCCCGCAGCGGCCGGATCGGACGGTACGTCTCCGTCAGGCGGTGTCTCGGCCCGCGAGCCGGTCGGCCAGATGTTGCCATGCGGCGGCGCACTCGCGGGCCATGTCGATCACCATGACCCGACAGTGTTCCGGCACACTGTCCGCGATCTGGGCAATCTGCTCGACGCTGCCCGGGGCGGCGCCGCCAAGCAAGCGGAGCAAGTGTCGGCCGACGTCGTTGAACCGCAGCGATGGGTTGTTGCGCAGGCTCTGCAGCACGCGGCTGTAGTCCGGACCGGTTCGCTGCGTCGCCGAGGCCGGGCGTGGTGTCAGGGCTGCCTGCTGCAGGGCGGTTATGGCCGGCTCGCCTCGCCGCAGTCTCGCGCGCACATTGCTGGCGGTGCCCACCGAGATCCGCGCCGCTTTGGCTACTTCGCGAACCGACGCGTTCGGGTTCTGGGCCAGCAGCTCGCTCGCACGCCGGCGTCCTTCCGTGCCGTCCTTGGGCCGAGTCCGGCCATCCTGCCCGGTTCTACGCTCGAGCGTGCCAGCGATGGAGTGCGATCTCAGAGACGCGACAGTGCTGGCCGCCAGTCCAGTGGTACGTGCGATCTTGCGGTCGGACCAGTGCGGGTGCGAATCCATGATCCGCGCGGCGGCAGATTTGCGCTCAGCCATCGTCAACGGCAGGCCGTGCGCACGATTCAACTCAACCGCGAGGACAAACACATCGGCTGAGGCGTCATCGATGAAAACGACCTCGATCCATTCGTCGCCACGAAAACGAGCTGCCCGCAGTCTGTGCATTCCGTCGATGACCCGCCGTGTCTCACGGTGCACGACAATCGGCGGCAGGACCTCTTCCGTTTCGACCAGTGCACGAATGTGTTCCGTACTTTCACCGGACCGCAGTAGTTGTTGCGACGGAAACAACGAACCGATCGGAACCCGTTCCCCTTTTCCGATTGCTTTAGGTAGAATCGACGTCATCTCCTCATCACCGCTGTTACTCATATGACCCCCCCTAGGACATAATGATCTGGCTTGGATCAGCGCGTGTAGGACATGGGTGACCAGACGCAGGTCTTGGCCAGGCTCAGCAGCATCAAATCACGTTCATCGCTCGTTACAACGATTGCCCGAATAGCTCAATTCGGTCCGCGTCCAGATCGATCACGGCCACGCCTGACGTATGAACATTCGCACGGTGTGCGGAATCGTCGGCTCTACCCGGCGCGGCCTGTGAGTGGTTGACGGTGAGCCCATCCCCGACTGCCCCCCTTCGATTCTAAGCCACCGACATCGGCGCCCTGGAGGTCATCGGCGCCGTGCATGTCGAGTTCTTCGCGCGCCGGTGCGGCCCGGCGACGCCGGTGTTGCGCGAGTGCTCACCGAGAAGGGCGTGCCGCATGGTGAACGGAAGGCCGGATTCGAGGAGTTCGGTCGAGTTGACCGCCCTCCCCGATGTCAGGCGTCCGCCGGCCACTTCCTACGACGTAGTTCGTGCAAGAGGTCCTCGGCGTTGCACGGAGTGACGGAAATGGTGACCGTGAGGTCGAGGCTGTGCAGCCGCTGCGAGATGTTGCTGCCGTGCATCCCCACCCCGGCGCCGGCCACGTCGCTGACGGGGCGGGCCGGCTCCGTCGGCCGGTCGCCGACGGAAACATCGATGCCCGCGAGTGCGGTCTCCGTGGCAATCCCGTACCTGCCGGGAACGCGGTTGCAGCCATCGATGCGACGCTGGACGAACTTCAGCAGATGACCGTCGGACTCCGCGGGCGAGCCGCCGCCGCCCGCGACAGCTCCGAGTGTCTCCAACAGGCCCGTCAGGTCGCTTTCCGCAGGTCATCCTGCGCCGTGAGGGAACCGGCTCCCGGCCGTCCCACCCGTGGATGACCACCCACCACAGGGGCAAGGTCACAACCCAGTACTTCCCGTTCACGCCAGCGCGAGACCTTCACTCCCGCCACGTCGACGGAGGAGCGAGCGGCTCCCCTTGACCGGTGAGACGCGACCACCGGTGTCACCTGGCCCGGTGGCACGGCGACCACCGCCAGGTCCACCGCTCCCGACGGTCCCTCGGCCGTGCGCATTGATCTCCCGCAATCCCTTCGGGGCCGCCACGCAGCAGTGTCGTCGGGCACCGACATCGCATGGGCGCATCCGGTCAAATGGCCTCGTCGACGACGAATAAGATCCAGTCCGTCAGAGTCAGATTGCTCCCCCGCGCCGCCTCCCTCCACCGTTCGAGACGTAACTCGTCTAATTGAAGGCTGAGCTGAACATGGCGCCGCAGATCATCTTCTTCGCCCGATATGCTGGCCCGGATCTGTTTGCGCAGCTGGTTCCTGGACCAGTTCAGTCGAACCGCGAAGTCGAGCCAGTGATCCTGTTCGGCTTGCGAGAGAGATGCCACTTCCATGTGATGTTGGAACGTGAGTCTGTCTCGCCGGCGGGACGGCTCGAATTTTCTCGCCACCCAGGCGTAATTTCGCAGCGTCTGGTAGTCGAGCTTGGTCTTCTCCATCGCCCGGCGGTATCGGTCACCATACTGGTTCTGCCCGAACACCAACCAATCACCGATCCACCAGGCCGACGAATCGCACACCGTGAGGATCCTTCCGCCGAGGCGGCACCATGCCTCCAGGGAGAGATCTTGCGGGATCTGAAGCCTGGTCCTCTCGGCCGAAACCTCCACACCAAGACAAGAGGCGTGGCTTGATTTCCTGCTGTCAACGGGGGTCGCGTCCCCTGCAGTCGGTCTCACCGGAGTGGCGCCGGACCCCCCAGCCTTCGAAGCTGTCTGACCAGACGCAACCACGATGCCTCCCGTTTCCGTCGTCAGGACAAGCATGTCGGCGGAGCCTCGGCCCGTCTCAGACATGCTGCTTCGACCGACCGATCGTCAGATTACTGACTTCGATCCTTCATGAGGAGCCGTCGGCCTGCTGACGGGCCGAGTTCAGCCATCGCCGGACCAGCCCGTCCTCCGTCACCCCTGCCCACAGCATTGCGCGCAGAGGTTTGAATGCCGGCCGGTCGCAGACGCGTTCCTCGACCGCTTGCATCAACTCCTCATGCGGAATCTCCTCATAACAGTCGGCGATATCCGTGTCCACCCCTCAGCGCCTGCCCCGCCATGCCTCATCGATCAAGACGTGGAAAGCATCGTGCGCCCCGCGCCTGGGCCTGGGCCTGACCCGAACGAGCACGGGAGCATGCGTGAACCAGAGGCGGCGGACCGCTGGACCTGGCTGGTGATCATCGCGCACACCCAGCTCCGCCTCGCCGCCCCGCTCGCCACCGACCAGCGCAAGCCCTGGGAGAAATCCACCCACCCGGCGTCGCTCTCACCCCGCCTGGGCGTCGACGGACTCGATGCGCTCGGCCACCTCATCGAGCAGTCCGCCCGTTCCGCAGGCCGGGTCGTGGACCGTGCGGAGCAGACCGGGCAGCGCGAACCGTCTGTGGGCCGAACTCGCGGCGGGCCTCGGCAACGGATGGCACCGTCTTCCTTTTCTCCGCGTAGGTCTGCGTGAGAGCGCGGACGGGCGCTCTCGATAGCCTGACCATCTGCTGCACGGAGTGTCCATGTGTCCGGCTGGTCCGACGGCTTCCGACGGAAGTGATGAGGCTGTGATGAGTGAACCGACAAAGCCCGAGGTCGACGTTCCAGAGGGCGACGCGCCTACCGAGCTGACCATCCGGGACCTGATCGTCGGTGACGGGGTCGAGGTCAAGCCGGGCATGGTGGTCAGGGTCCACTATGTCGGGGTGACTTTCGAGTCCGGGAAGGAGTTCGATGCCTCCTGGGATCGGGGCCAGCCGTTCAAGTTCGCCGTGGGCAGTGGCAAGGTCATCAAGGGCTGGGACCGAGGGGTGAGAGGGATGAACGTCGGCGGTCGGCGCGAGATCATCGTTCCTCCGCGTCTTGGATACGGCAATCAGTCGCCTTCGCCGTTGATCCCGCCGAGCTCGACCCTGGTCTTCGTGGTGGACCTGCTGGACGCGTATTCCAGCGCAACCGGGTGGAGCAACGCCCAGCGGGGGCACGGAGTCATCCCAGGGCGGGCGGAACCCTAGACGCAATACCGGTGATTTAGGTTGTTTTCCGGTGGGTCGGCCTGGCCTTGGTCGCCCCGACCAGGGTCACGTAGGGAGTGTCCGGCCGGGGCGGATTGTGGTGCTCGGCGCGTTTGAGTTTCCAGTTGGACATCTTGCGTTTGATGACGCGCGGGCTGGAGCGCAACCGCCGGGGTGACAAGAGCCGTTCGCGGATCTCATGCAGGGCCGTGACCAGTGCCCGGGCCAGCCGGGAGGGGGGAAATGCCGCCTGGTCGGTGACGTGGCGGCGGACGACGCGCAGGGTGCGGGTGAAGGAGATCCGGTCCGGGTCCTGCTCGGATTGATGTGCGGCCTGGTGCATCAGGTCACGCAGGGCGTGGTGCACCAGCAGGAAGGCGAAGATCTCCTGCTCGGCGCCGCGGGGGTGCTGAGAGCGTAGGACGAGGCGGGGACCTCCGAGATGGGTCTTGATCTCATCCAGCGTGCTCTCGATCTCCCATCGCTGGGCGTACAGCGCGGCCAGCGACGCGGCCGGGGCGGCCTTCGGGTCCAGGATGGTGGTGATCAGCCGGTACACGGTGTCGCTGCCGTCGCGGCCGAGGGTGTACTCGATCACGCGGACCCGGGCCGGGTCCGCGCGACGGTTCTTGTCCCGGGCCGCGACGATCTCCGAGAGGTAGGAGCCGTCCTCCAGCAGGGTCCGGACGGGGAGTACGGCGTCGTTCTTGACCCGCCACAAAAGGTCGGCGCCGGTTGCGGCGGCTGCCCGCCACAGGTCGAAGCCGCGAAAGCCCCGGTCGGCCAGCAGTAGCATCCCTGGCGTCAGTGAGCCGAACAGGCGCTGGGCCAGCTCGGTTTCATGGACGGCCAGCGGTCCGGCCTCGGCTGCGAAGACTGCGTGTGTGCCGCACTCGGCCAGCGCTGCGAGCCGCACCTGCGGATAGGCGCTCTTCTCCTGTCCGCGGCTGACTCCCGGTCGGCCGAAGAAGGCGGCATTGGCCTCGGTGTCCGGCACGTCGAAGGTGGTTCCGTCCACCGCGACCAGCCGCCACCCCCGGTACCAGGCCCCGCTCGTGTCCTCGGTCGCCACCGGCCGGCACACCCGGGCAAACAGTGCCCTCAGCGGCTCCGGGCCCAGCCGCAGACGGGCCCGGCCGATCGCCGCGGTGGTCGGCACCTGCCAGGTCCCCTTCCACCGGCCCATCCGCTCCAGTCCGTGCGTCAGGAGCCGGGCGACCTCCTCATAGCCCTGCCCGGAGAACAGGCACATCGCCAGCACGAAATAGACCACCACCCGGGCGGGCAGCAGCCGCTGGCGCTGCTCGACCCGGCCACATCCCGCAACCACCTCATCCACCAACTCCGGCGAAAACGCGCGGGTCAGCACCCCAATCGCGATCCGATCCGACAACCGGTCATCCGACGACGACTTCACCTGTCCGGGCCTTGGCACACCACACCCAGCGACCCCGAAGCCCCAAAGTCACCGGTATTGGGTCTAGGGCCCAGGGTGGCGTCGTTCAGTCGGTGTGTGTGGGTTGATGGTGTTTCAGAAGTAGGGGGTGAGCTGCGAGGTGGCCGCCCGGGGCTGGGACGGAGGCAGGCGCGGCTCCCGGTGATCATGAGGTGTCGAGTCCCTGATCACGACGGCGGAAGACCGTGCCTGCCTGCTCATCCTCGCTCATCCCCAGGTTCCTGGCCCAACTCACCGATGCCGCATCGACCGCACCCGATGATCTCCCCAGCCTGCTGACCTGCCTGGCTCAGGTGCCCGACCCTCGCCGACACCAGGGCCGACGCCACCCGCTCGCCTTCGTCCTGTCCCTGGCCGCGCGCGCGGTCCTGGCCGGAGCGAAATCTCTGGCCGCGATCGCGGAGTGGGCCGCCGATGCCCCGCCCCACGTCCTGGCCCGCCTCGGTGGCCCGTGCCGGGAACCGGACCGTGGCCCCATCGCTCCGGCCGAGGCCACCGTGCGCCGCGTGCTGCAGTGCATCGACGGCGATGCGCTGGATAGGGCGGTCGGCAGCTGGCTCGCCGAGCGCGAGCGCACTGCTGTTAACGAGGCGCACGGGCAGGGCCGGCCCCTGCTCGCCCTTGCAGTGGACGGCAAGACGGTGCGTGGTGCCCGCCGCGCCGATGGCACCCAAGTCCACCTGCTCGCCGCGATGACCCAAACCGGCCTGGTCACAGCCCAGCGCGAGGTGGACGGCAGGACCAACGAGATCACCGTCTTCCAGCCCCTGCTCGCCCCGCTCGACCTTGAGGGTGTGGTGGTCACCTTCGACGCCCTCCACTCGCAAATGGGTCACGCACGCTTCCTCGTCGAGGACAAACACGCCCACTACATCGCACTGATCAAGGGCAACCAGCCCACCCTGCACCAGTGGGTGAAGGGCCTGCCGTGGCGGGAGGTACCACTCCTGGGCAAGACCCGGGCCACCGCGCACGGCCGCGACGAGATCCGCCGCATCAAGGCCGCCACTGTCACCAACATCGCCTTCCCCTACGCGGTGCAAGCCGTCCAGATTGTGCGCCGCCGGCGAATCGTCAACACCGGCAAGGTCACA
Organism: Streptomyces rishiriensis; assembly: GCF_003112535.1. Lineage (GTDB taxonomy): Bacteria > Actinomycetota > Actinomycetes > Streptomycetales > Streptomycetaceae > Streptomyces > Streptomyces rishiriensis. Next base: position 176,030 of record NZ_BEWA01000022.1, read on the forward strand.
CTGGAACGCGTCTACGGTGTCACCGACCTGACGCCGGAGCAGGCCGACGCAGCCGAGATCGCCCGCCACGTCCGCGACCACTGGGGTATCGAGAATAAGATCCACCACGTCAGGGACACCACGTACGCCGAGGACGCATCCCACGTGCGCACCGGCACCGCACCACGCGCCATGGCATCCCTGCGCAACCTGGCCATCGGCGCTCTCCGGCTCACCGACCACACGAACATCGCCGCTGGGCTCCGCCACCACGCTCGTGACACAAACCGCCCGCTGATCACCCTCGGCATCGCGTGATCAACCCGAACACATCTGAACGACATCGCCCTGGGTCGTGAAGGCGGCAACCACGACCACGGCCCGGGGCGGAAGGCGGCGGTCAGGCGGTGAACACCTGGGCCAGGGCCAGAGTGGCGAAGAGGGCTGCCGCCACGGCGCTGATGGCATAGGCCAGTCCATCTGAGGCCCGCATGCGGTGTTCCTCAAAGTGGGTGACGCAGATGCGGGTCGGTTTCGCGGGGTCGTAGACGATGTCCACCGCGTCGCCCCGGACCAAGGTGTTCGATCCGTCCGGATTGGACGACGTGGACTCAGCTTCGACTCCCGTGCCATCGGGCAGGCAGAAGATCACCAGGACGTGGTGACGTGGGTCGGAGTCGGCGTCTTTCGTGTGACGGAAACCCGACACATGAGCAGTCGTGCGCGTCCCATGACGTCGCAGCCGGTAGACGTCCCAGGCTGATAGCCAGCAAATGATGCAGACTCCGAAGAGGATCAACGAGACGGGTACCCACACCCATGCAGCCACCATGAGGCCAGTGTAGGAACCAACGCGAACTGCGAGATGCTCTCACGAAGTTGGTGTGCGCACCGGCACCGCACCACGCGCCATGGCATCCCTGCGCAACCTGGCCATCGGCGCTCTCCGGCTCACCGACCACACAAACATCGCCGCTGGCTCCGCCACCACGCTCGTGACACAAACCGCCCGCTGATCACCCTCGCCATCGCGTGATCAACCCGAACACATCACCTGAACGACGTCGCCCTGGTCTAGAGCCTGTGCTGTCGATCTCGGCCGTCCAACGGTCACACTCCAATGAAGCTCACCGTTTCCGTCATGTCCGCCCGCCCGGTGCGCAGTTGCGGCACGCCCTCCTTCTCGAACCCCACTGAGACGCCGCAGAACAGCACGAGTCCGTCATTGGCTCCGACTGCCCGGCTGACAGTCTCCCGGTACACGGTCCACATCACCTGGGGGCAGCTGTGCAGCCCCTCGGCCCTCAACAACAGCATGACCGTCTGCAGGTACATCCCCGCGTCAGCCCACTGTCCGGGCCCCATCGTCCGGTCGAGGTAGCAGAACAGGACGGCCGGCGCCCCGAACGCCTCCGAGTTCAAGGTGGCGATCTTCCTGGGCCGGTCTGGGTCGTCGCGCTCGATCCCCAGCGATTCGTACCGCTGGGCGGCGGCAGCAGCAAAGCGATCCAGATACGGCGACGCCAGCCCGTCCGGGTACATCGGGTACTCACGTTCGTCGCCGGGGTCCCCCGCCCGTGCCCTGGCTGTCGCGGTCCGCTTGAGTTCCGCCAAGGGTTCACCGGTCACGACGTACAGATGCCACGGCTGGAGGTTCCCGCTGGACGGAGCCCGCGTCGCTGCGGTCAGCACTCGTTCGAGTACCTCCTTGGGCACGGGCTCATCGCTGAACGCCCGCACGGCCCGGCGACTTTCCACGGCCTCATACACATCCACGTCTTCGCGTCCTCTCATTCAACCGGGCCCGGCCACCGTATTCAGCCGTCAGTACCGAGCATCGCCGGGGGTTGGAAGACGTTTCGACGATCAGTCCAGTCGTTGATAGGACTGTGGGAGACAGAGGTGACTTGACGGATGCCCAGTGGGAGCGGCTGGAGCCGCTCCTACCGGTCAGCAATGGGCGTTGTGGCAGGTGGCGGGACCACCGCCAGGTCGTGAACGGGGTGCTGTACCGGATCCGCACGGGCGTGCACTGGCGCGATCTGCCGGAGCGATACGGACCATGGAAGACGGTGCATGAGCGGCATCGCCGCTGGTCGGCGGACGGAACGTGGGAGATTCTCCTGCGGCGGATCCAGGCCGAGGCGGACGCGGCCGGCGAGATCGACTGGGACGTCTCGGTCGACTCGACGTCCGTGCGCGCACACCACCACGCCGCCGGCGCCCGGCACGCTCCGCCGCCCGCCATCAAAGGGGGCTCTGCCCAGGCGGTCAGAGCCGCTCGGGTTTGGGCGGAACTGATCGACCGGCTGGCGGAGGTGGTGAGGGAGGTGAGGCGCTCGGCCGGTCGCGCGGCGGGTTCACCACCAAGATCCACCTGAGCGCGGACGGCAGCTGCCGGGTGCTCTCGCTGGTCATCACGCCCGGGCAGTGCGCGGACTGCACCCAGTTCGAGGCGGTCATGGACCGGATCTGCGTGCCGCGGCTGGCCTGCGGCACGCCACGTACGAAGCCGGACAGCGTCAGTGCCGACAAGGGCTACAGCAACCGCCGAACTCGCCGCTACCTACGCGGACGCGGCATCCGGCACGTCATCCCGGAGAAGGCCGACCAGGCAGCCAACCGGGTCCGACGCGGCAGCTCCGGGGGCCGACCGCCCGGTTGCGACAAGGACCGCTACAAGAAGCGCAACACCGTCGAACGGGCGATCAACACACTGAAGACCTTCCGCGCGGTTGCAACCAGGTTCGACAAGCGCGGCTACGTCTACCTCGGAACCGTTACCGCAGCCGCGCTCGTCATCTGGCTCCGCTCGTGATCGCCAGGACACTGCCTAGTAGGACTCCGTTAGGTTGCTCTGGCTCTTGGGTTTGGGTCGGTGGGGGATGTTCTTGGCAGGGGGCGGTGGCAGGTGGTGCAGGTGCCGGTCCAGCAGTTCAGCAGGTCCTGGATGGTGTCGAGGATCTGGTAGAGGGTGAGTTGGCTGTATCGGCTTTTGGGGCCAGACGCTGTTCGGTGAGAAATGCGTGGGCGGCGGTGACCAGGGTGACGTGGTGGTGCCACCCCGCCCAGGAACGCCCTTCGAAGTGGTCCAGGCCGAGGCCGTGTTTGAGTTCCCGGTAGTCGTGCTCGATGCGCCAGCGGATCTTCGCCAGGCGGACCAGTTCGGCCACCGGGGTGCCGGCGGGCAGGTTCGACAGCCAGTAGTCGGTGGGTGTTTCGGCGCCTTCGGGCCATTCGACCAACAGCGTGACCTCGGGCAGGACACCGTTCCACAAGCCGTCCTGCGCGGTGGCGGCGGCCTGGGCCAGACGGCGGGCCCGGACCCCGGCCGGCCGCACCCGCAGTGCCAGAAAGCGTGAGTGCATCGGCCCGCGGGAGCCTTCCCGCCAGGTCACCTCGGTGAAGGCCGGCCGCCCTTGGCCAGCGGCCAGTTCGGCCACCGAGCACGGCTTGTCCCGGTAGCGGGGCTGTGGCTTGCGGCCGTTGCCCGACCACGGCGGCGTGACCGGCTCGGCGTCGCAGCAGTGGACGGTGACATCCGAACGCACTGCCACGACGTAGCCGATGCCTCGGCCGGTCAGGCCGTCGCGGAAGTCGGCGTTCTGCCCGTAGCCGGCGTCGGCCACCACCACCGGCGGCACCAGACCCCACCCGGCCAGTTCGTCGAGGGTGTCCAGGGCCAGGCGCCACTTCTCGCGATGCCCGGTCTCTTCGGGGATCCCCGTCTTGCGCCGGCGTACGGGATCGTCCGCCCACTCCTGGGGCACGAACAGCCGCCACTGCAGCGGGACGGACGCGGCGTCGGTGACCGCGTGCACGCTCACCGCCACCTGGCAGTTGGCCTGTTTGCCCAGTGCACCGCAGTACTGGTGAGCGACGGCGACCGACATCTTCCCGTCCTTGGGGAACGATACGTCGTCGATGGCCCAGGCATCCGGGCCGATCAGCGGCACCATCCGTTCCGCGATCCGCCGCCGCACCGGCACCGGATCCCAGGTGGACTGGTTCACGAACTGCTGCAGGTTCTGCTCGTTGCCGTCCGGCAGCCGCGCAGCCATGGCCTGGATGGACTTGCGGCGACCGTCCGTCATCAGTCCCCGCAGATAGCAGTTGCCCTTGGCCCGCTGGTCCTTGCGCGGCACCGAGGCGAACACATCAGCCACGAACAACGCCAACTTCGCCCGAGCACGGTTCACTTCATGTGCGTCCACACACCCACCATGCCGCCGAACACCACCGACAGAA
>NZ_BEWA01000023.1 GCF_003112535.1 Streptomyces rishiriensis
CTGAGGCATGCCTAACCCGGTACGCGGGTCCGGTCTATGGACTCATAACCTTCATTTATGAGTGGTGCGGCCGACCGGCACGACGCCCGGCCGCCCTCACGGCAGGGGCTGTTCCGCCCAGATGACCTTGCCCTTGGGCGTGTAACGGGTGCCCCAGCGATCGGTGAGCTGCGCCACGAGGAACAGTCCGCGGCCGCCCTCGTCGGTCATGGCCGCGTACCGCAGATGCGGCGAGGTGCTGCTGCTGTCGGAGACCTCGCAGATCAGGGTGCGGTCGCGCAGCAGCCGCACGCCCACGGGCGCGCTGCCGTACCGGATCGCGTTGGTCACCAGCTCGCTCAGGATCAGCTCCGTCGTGAAGGACAGTTCCTCCAGGTCCCAGTGCGCCAGCTGCCGGACCACCGCCGCCCGCACCTCGCCCACCGCCGCCGGGTCCACCGGCACGTCCCACTCGGCGACCCGGTCGGCGCCCAGCGCCCGGGTGTGCGCGACGATCAGCGCGATGTCGTCGTTCGGGCGGGCCGGCAGCAGGTCGTCCAGAGCGCCCTGGACGACCTGCTCCGGCGACCCCCCGGCGCACCGCTCCAGGGCGCTGCGCAACAGCTCCAGACCCGTGTCGATGTCCCGTTCCCGGTCCTCGACCAGCCCGTCGGTGTACAGCACCAGCCGGCTGCCCTCGGCCAGTTCCAGCTCCACCGTCTCGAACGGCAGCCCGCCCAGCCCGAGCGGGAGCCCGGCCGGCACCTCGACGTACTCCACCCGCCCGTCGGGATGGACCAGCGCCGGCGGCGGATGGCCGGCCCGGGCGATCGTGCAGCGCCGGGAGACCGGGTCGTAGATGGCGTACAGACAGGTCGCCCCGGTCACCGGCGCGCCGGCGCTGTCGTCCGCCTCGTCCTGGTCGATGCGCGCCACCAACTCGTCCAGCAGCCCGAGGAGTTCCTCCGGGGCCAGGTCCAGGGCGGAGAAGTTGTGGACCGCGGTCCGCAGCCGGCCCATGGTCGCCGCCGCGTGCAGCCCGTGGCCCACCACGTCGCCCACCACCAGCGCGACCCGGGCCCCCGACAGGGGCAGCACGTCGAACCAGTCGCCCCCCACGCCCGCCTGCGCCGGCAGGTACCGGTAGGCGATGTCCAGGGCGTTCTGCTCCGGCAGGGTGCGCGGCAGCAGACTGCGCTGCAACGTGACGGCCATGCCGTGCTCACGGGTGAAGCGGCGCGCGTTGTCGATGGAGATCGCGGCCCGCGCCACCAGCTCCTCCGCGAGCACCACCTCGTCCGGGTCGAACGGGTCGGGCCGCTCCGAGCGCCAGAAACTGACCACGCCCAGCGTCAGGCCCCCGGTCCGCACGGGCACGGTGATCAGCGAGTGGATGCCGAACTCCACGACCTGCTCGGTGCGTTCCAGGTCCTGGGCGCGCCAGCCCGGAGCGTGGGTGAGGCGGGCCTCCAGGACGGCGCGGGCCTCGCGCAGACTGCGGCCCTGGGGCGAGCTGTCCACGAACCGGATCCGCTCGCCCACCGCGTACAGTGGCGCACCCTTGCGGATCGCGCTCATCGCCGTGCGCCGCAGCGCGCCCCGCGCCTCCGGCTCCTCGCCCTCCAGCACCGCGTCGAAGAGGTCGACGGTCGCGAAGTCCGCGAACCTCGGCACGGCCAGCTCCGTCAGCTCCTCGGCGGTACGGGTCACGTCCAGGCTCGTGCCGATGGCCACCCCGGCCGCGTACAGCATGTCCAGGCGCTCGCGCGTCGCCTCCGCCCGGCCCGACAGGGCGCGCAGTTCCGTGGAGTCGCGCAGGGTGGCGACGCTGCCCGCCGGCCCGCCCGCCAGATCGGTGGGCCGCTGGTTGATCGCCAGCAGCCGGTCCCCGACCAGGTGCACCTCGTCGGTGACCATCCGCCCGGAAGCCAGCAGTTCGGCGGTGTCCCGGTCCAGTCCCAGGTCCAGGACCTGCCGGCGTTCGGCGTCCGGGGGCAGGTCGAGCAGGCGCTGCGCCTCGTCGTTGGCGAGCAGCAGATCGCCTTCACCGCCGACGATGATCACGCCTTCGCGCACGGCGTGCAGCACCGCGTCGTGATGCTCGTACATGCGGGTCATCTCGCGTGGCCCGAGGCCGTGGGTCTGGCGCAGCAGCCGCCGGCTGACCAGGGCCGTGCTCGCCAGGGCCAGGGCCAGCGCGACGGCGGCGCTGACCAGCAGCAGCGGCAGCTGGCGGTCGGCCGTGCCGCCCACGTGGGCCGTGGTGATGCCGGACGACACCAGTCCGACGACCTTCCCGTCGGCCCCCCGCACCGGCACCACGGCCTGGACCAGCCGGCCGATCGTCCCGTTGACCTCCTCGACCACGATTCCGCCGTCCAGCGCCGGCTGGATGGTCCCGACGAACTTCTTCCCGATCCGGTCCGGTTTGGGATGCGTGTAGCGGATGCCGTCGGTGTTCATGACGACGATGAAGTCCATGTCCGAGGCCTTGCGGGCCGCTTCGGCGCGGGGCTGGAGGATCGCCGTCGGATCCGGGCTGTGCAGTGCCGCGACCATGCCCGGTGAGTTGGCGAACGTCTGGGCGACGGCGACGGACCGGTTGCGGGCCTCCTGGGTGGTGTCGTGCCGCACCTGGAGCAGCAGCGCCACCACGGCGGCCACCACCAGCAGCAGCACGATGACCACCTGCAGGACGAACACCTGCGCGGCGAGACTTCGCCCGCCGAGCGTGGACTCGGGCGTACGCCGGGCCCCCGGGTCCCGGGGACGACGGGCCGGCCGGGCATCCGAGCGCCCCAGGAGTCGGACCATGTGCCATGTCTACACTGCCCGGACGGATGAGGCGAGAGGCGTCACACAGGGTCACAGGACCGGCCCCTCACCCTCGCCCCGGGTGATCTTTTGAGCCGTCGCGCCGGGTGGCCAGGAGCAGGGCGATGTCGTCGGGCCGGTCGGCGCTCTGCCGGGCCAGCGCGGTGAGCCCGTCGGCGACGGCCCCGAGGGACCGGCCGGGCGCGCCGTCGGTCCCGGCGGCGGCCGCGTCGGCTCCGGCCGCCGAAGCCTGTGCGGGGCCGTCGTCCCGGACCGGGGAATCCTTCGCCGGCCCGCCGGCCTCGGCCAGGGCCCTGCGCAGCGCCGTGATGCCCTCGTCGATGTCGTGACCGGGCCGCTCGACCAGCCCGTCCGTGTACAGGGCGAGGATCGCGCCCGGCTCCAACCGCAGCTCCGTGACCGGGTAATGGGCTCGTGGGTCCACGCCGAGGACCACTCCGCCGGGCAGCTCCACGACGTCCGTTCGGCCGTCGGGGTGGCGCAGCAGCGGCGGCAGGTGCCCGGCGCGGGCGGCCCGGGCCAGGCCCGTGGCCGGGTCCAGCCGGACGTAGCAGCAGCTGGCGAACTGGCCCGGGTCGAGGTCGATGAGCAGACGGTTCGTGCCGCCCATGACCTCCTGCGGGGGCCGGTCGGACAGCGCGAACGCCCGCACCGCGCTGCGCAGCTGGCCCATGGTGGCCGCCGCCTGCACTCCGTGTCCCTGCACGTCGCCGATGACCAGGGCGAGGCCGTCCCCGGCCTCGACGACGTCGTACCAGTCGCCGCCCACGTCCATGCCCTCGGTGCCCGGCAGGTAGCGGCCCGCGGTCTCCACGCGCGGGTGCTGCGACAGCCGCCGGGGGAGCAGCGCCTGCTGGAGCCCCCGGGCGAGGGCGGCCTCGGTGTCGTAGCGCTGGGCCTTCTCCATCGCGTGGGCGATCAGTCCGGCGAGCGCGGTGAGCACCGTGCGCTCCTCCGAGCCGAAGCTGCGCGAGCGGTCGAAGCCGAGAATGCACGAGCCGACCGGCCGGCCGGAGGCGATCAGCGGGAGGAAGGCCCGGGCGCCCTCCTCCGCGTCGAGGTCGATGCCGGGATAGGCGGCCGCCAGCTGCTGCATCGAGTCGAAGAAGAGCGGCCGGCCCGTGGTGAGCGTCTCCACCCCCGGCAGCCTGGCCTCCAGGCCCACCCCCTCGAAGGGCGCGAGGAAGCCCCGGGGGAAGCCGGACTCCCACGCCAGGTACAGATGCCGCTCCTGGAGCAGGTAGATGGCCAGCATGCGGCCCCCGAACGCGGGCAGCAGCTCCTGCATCACCACCGCCGACACCTGCCGGGCGGTGACCGCCTCCGTCAGCGCGATGGCCAGCACGATGGGCCGGTAGAAGGGGGCGGTCGACGCGGCGACGTCGGGCGCGGGGGCGTCGGTGTCCGCGGGTTCGGGAGCCGCGTCCTCCGGCACCCGGTTCGCCGGCACCGCGGTACAGGTGACGAGGTCGGCGCCGGGGTACAGCGAGACGCGCAGCCAGTCCCCCTCATAGGGACGCCCGTCCGAGGGCCGGTCGGAGGCGGCGGGGCGGCGCACATGGAAGTGCGCCGGCTCCGGCGCCAGCAGGACGCCCCGCAGATGCTCCTCGCAGGTGGGCTGGTTCAGCCACGGCACCGAATCCCACAGCGACCGGCCCACCATCAGGTCGGACGGCACGCCCAGCAGCTGCCCGGCCCGGGGATTGGCGTAGACGACGAACCCCATCCGGTCCAGGCAGAACACCCCCTCCGGAAGCAGGTCGGCGGCGCCGTCCGCGAGGGCCCCCGGGCCGGGGTCGAGGAGGACGCCGGCGACGGGACGCGGCGCGGCGGGGGAGGCGCCGGGGGCGACGGCCGGGCGCTCCGCGTCCGTCGCCTGCCAGAGCTCCAGCAGCCGCAGACCGCCCTCGGCGGTGCGCAGCCGGACCGGCAGCGGCGGCGGACGTCCCCGGGCCGTCCGGTGGAACAGGCCGGGCAGCCGCAGGGCGTCCGTCGCGTCGACGGCCCCGACCAGTGCGTCCAGCGTGCCCGCGAACTCGCCCCCGGGCAGACCGAGCAGGGAGCGCGCGTGCTCGTCCACGGTGACGACGCCGGTCGCCGGGTCCCAGCAGAACCGTCCGACGCGCCCGGGGGCGGGCCCCGCGGCCGGCGGGCGCACGCACAGCGGTTCGTCGTCCCAGGTGACCTCCCGGCCCTCCGCTCCCAGCCGCAGCAGGGCCGCTCCCAGGCCGTCGGCCACGGCCGTCAGCCGCTCCCGGTCGGCCAGCGCCTCCGTCGCGTCGGCGACGGCCCTGCCGAGGACGGTCAGCACCCCGAAGGAGCGGCCGCCCGCCGTGACGGGCACGTACACGGAGCCGAACTGGAAGGGCAGGCCCGCGGCGAACTGCGGATAGCGGCGCATCACCTCCGTGGCGTTCGCCAGCACCACCGGGACGCCCGTCCGGTGCACCTCCGCCACGGGGAAGGGCCTGTCGACGTTCACCCGCCACCAGGGGCGGAACAGGGGCCCCGGCAGCCCCGTCAGGACGGCCAGCCGCAGCAGACCGGGCGTGCCGGAGCACAGGTACACGCCCCCGGCGCTGCCGTCCGCCGCCCGCAGCGCCTCCGCCACGGCCCCGGTCAGCAGCGCGGGAGGCGGTCCGGACGGCTTCCGCTCGTCCCCGGCGCTCCCAGTCATCGGCCCTACCTCGTCCGTGCCGCGCGCGGGCCACACAGCAAGAATGCGCCACACCCGGCCGGATGTGCATCCCCGGGACGGCCGGGAGAACCGCTCCGGGCGGGGTATCCGCCCCGCCATGGGTGACATTCTGGTGGGCGCATGCTCGTGGACGGACCGGGCGCTGGTCTCCAGCGGCTGGTATCCCACCGGCCGGCGCGACGCGGAGGGCAGGTTGCGCCACTACGCCGCACGCTTCCCGGTCGTGGAGGTCGACGCGACCTATTACGCGCTGCCCGCGGAGCGCACGAGCGAGCTGTGGACACAGCGGACCCCTCAGGACTTCGTGTTCGACGTGAAGGCCTTCTCCCTGCTGACCGGCCACCCCACCCGGTCCGCCGTGCTGCCGCCCGGGCTGCCCGACGACGTGCGCGGCCCGAAGGCGCTGGACGAGGTGTGGCGCAGGTTCGCCGAGGGCATCGAGCCGTTGCGGGAGACGGGCCGCCTGGGCGCCGTCCTCTTCCAGTTCCCGCCGTGGTTTCGCCCCGGCGTGCGCGCCCGCGAGTTCCTCGCGCAGTGCGCCGAGCGCACCGCGGGCTGGCCGGTCTGCGTGGAGTTCCGGCACCCGCAGTGGTGGCGGGACGCCGAGCAGCGGCAGATCACCGCCGGCCTGCTGCGGTCCTGCGGGTTCGCCGCCGTCGCCGTCGACATGGAGCAGTCCCTGGCGTCGGCGATACCGCCCGTCACACCCGTCACCTGCGGGCGGCTGTCCGTCGTCCGGCTGCACGGACGCAGCCTGGCCTGGGGCACCGGCAGCAAGGAGGACCGCTTCCGGCACGAGTACACCGACGCCGAACTCGCGGAGTGGACACCGAGGGTGCGCGAGCTCGCCCGGCGGACCGAGCAGGTGCATGTGCTGTTCAACAACTGCTGCGGGGACGCCGCCGTACGCGCCGCCGCCAGGATGCGCGCGCTGCTCGACGGCTGACCGGGGTCCGGCGCGGGCCGGGCGGCCCGCAGGGAGCCGCCCGGCGTCCGCACCCGTCAGGCGGCGTTGACGTGCAGGGTGCTCTTGGCGAGCTCGTACGCCGGGAGCATGGCCTCGTGCTCCTGGGTGTCCATCCCGCCGAGGTGCAGCACCACGGGACCCCTGGGCGTGGTGACGGCCAGCGCGTGCTCCGTCTTGGTCTCCTCCAGGAGCTCGCTCGTGGTGACGTACTCGACTTCGGCGCCCGTGACGTCGCCCGAGCTGAACGTGCGGTACACGGCCTTGCTCGCCCCCTTCTCGGCGGTGACGAAGCCCTTGAGCACGGTGCGCGCGTCGGCGTCGCCCGGCTCACCGGTCCACACGCGCAGGAACCCGATCTTCCCCGCGGGCTTGGCGTCGATCTCGCAGGCCATGGTGACGGGTCCTTGGCGCAGCAGCGCGTCGGCGAGACCGGCCAGGTCGCCGGTCGCCGTGGACGCCTCCTCGGCGTCGACCGCCTTCGCCTTCCAGAACTCCGCGACGTCGAAGGTGACCGGCAGCTCACAGGCGGACCCGGAGGCCCCCACGGACCCTCCGCGCGCGGCCGCCTTCGCCGTCGCCCCCGCAGATGCACCGGCCGACGCCCCTGCCGTGCGCGCCGCCGTGTCCGCGTCGCCCTGCGGGGCCGCACATCCCGTCAGAAGCTCCGTCAACACGGCTGCCAGCGCCAGCCCTTTCCCCACGTTCCGCACGTTCCGCGCATTCCCCACGTTCCCCACCTCACGGCGCACCGCTGAGTCTCCTCTCGGCGCCGGCGCGATACCGGCGGAGCACTGTAACCGAGGGGGTCATGGCCGGCGCCACCCAGATCCCCCGCCCGGCCGTCCTGCGGGCCCGGAAACCAGGGAATGCGCCGGACGCCTCCTGTGTTGAACCGCGTGACTGGCATGCACCGCTCAAGGGTGCGAGCCGGTGAAAGGAGGCCCCCATGGCCCGCAGCACAGCCCGCCCCGTCGTCACCCTCAGGTCGACCGCCGGAACCGGCGTCGCCTATGTGACGCGGAAGAACCGCCGCAACGACGCCGACCGACTGGTCCTGCGCAAGTACGACCCCGTCGCCGGCCGGCACGTCTCCTTCCGCGAGGAGAGGTGAGGCCCTGACGGCCCCACCGGGCACGGCGGCCGGGGTTCCGGGACGAGACCCCGGCCGCTCGCTGGCGCGGACGAGTGACGTGCTGTCATATTCGCGTCCGACCGGGAACCCATAGCGGCATGAGCAAGACCGCGCTGATCGTCATCGACATGATCAACACCTACGACCATCCCGACGCCGACCAGCTCCTGCCGTCGGCCCGCAGGGTGGTCCCGGTGGCCGCCGGTCTCCTCGACCGGGCCCGCCGCGTCGGCGTCCCCGTCGTCTACGTCAACGACAACTTCGGCCAGTGGCGCTCCCACCACGGCGAACTCCTCGACACGGCCCTGGCAGGCCCGCACGCCGACCTCGTCGAGCCGCTGCGCCCCGACGAGGCGTCGCTGTTCGTCGTCAAGGCACGCCATTCGGTCTTCTTCGAGACGCCGCTGTCCTACCTGCTCGACCAGGAGGGCGTCCACCACCTCGTCCTGTGCGGGCAGGTCACCGAGCAGTGCGTCCTGTACTCGGCCCTCGACGCCCACATCCGGCACTTCGAGGTGACCGTCCCCCGCGACGCCGTCGCCCACATCCACGCCGATCTCGCGGACGCCGCGCTGGAGATGATGGAACGCAACATGGGCGCCCGGGTGTGCGACAGCGCGGAGCTGTGGACGTGAACGCCCGCGCGCCGCACCGGCTCTGACGGACCCGCGCCGAACCCGCTCCCACGGCCGGTCGCCGCCCCCGCAGGCCCGTGCGGCGCCGGTCGCGCGCTCTCCGCGTCCCCGGCCCGGGCGGAGAGCGAGCGGTGACCGCCCCGTGCGGGAACGGGCCGGCCCTCCCATCGATTCCTCCGCGCAGCAAGAGGTACGACGCATGGCCGAACTGACCCGCCGAAGACTCCTGGGCTCGACCGCGGCCGCGCTGGGCGCCGCGGCCGTCTCCCTCCTCCCGCCGAGCGTCCAGAAGGCCGTCGCGGCCGGACGGCCCAGCCGCGGGTCGCTCGCCGACGTCGAACACGTCGTCCTGCTGATGCAGGAGAACCGCTCGTTCGACCACTACTTCGGCACCCTGTCCGGAGTGCGCGGCTTCGCCGACCCCGAAGCGCTCACCCTCGACACCGGGCGTTCCGTCTTCCACCAGCCCGACCCCGAGAATCCCAGGGGCTACCTCCTCCCCTTCCACCTGGACACCCGCACCTCCAGCGCCCAGGCCATCCCGTCCACCAGCCACGCCTGGTCGGTGCAGCACGAGGCATGGAACGGCGGCCGGATGGACCGCTGGCTGCCGGCCCACCGCGCGTCCGACGGCGCCGACGGCCCGTACGTCATGGGGTACTACACGCGCGAGGACATCCCGTTCCAGTTCGCCCTCGCCGAGACCTTCACCGTCTGCGACCACTACTTCTGCTCGGTCCTCGGCCCGACCTGGCCCAACCGCCTGATGTGGATGACCGGCAGCATCGACCCGGACGGACAGGAGGGCGGTCCCGTCATCCGCAACTCCGCTCCGACGCCGTTCAGTTGGACGACGTACGCGGAACGGCTCCAGGCGGCCGGGGTGAGCTGGAAGGTGTACCAGCAGGAGGACGACTACGGCTGCAACCTGCTGGAGCAGTTCGCCGCGTTCCAGGAGGCGCTGCCGGGCTCCGACCTGTACGAGCGGGGCGTACGGCCGCAGCCCGAGGGCGCCTTCGAGGACGACGCCCGCAACGACCGGCTGCCCACGGTGTCCTGGATCATCCCGCCCGGGCACCAGTCGGAGCACCCCGACTTCCTGCCGGCGGCCGGCGCGGCCTTCGTCGCCTCCAAGATCGAGGCCGTCGCGGCCGACCCGGCCGTCTGGGCCAAGACCGCGTTCATCCTGAACTACGACGAGAACGACGGGCTGTTCGACCACGTGCCGCCGCCGACCCCGCCGGCCGGTGCCCCCGGCGAGTTCGTCGGGGGGCTGCCGATCGGGGGAGGCTTCCGGGTGCCGGCGATCATCGTCTCGCCGTGGACCGTGGGCGGCTGGGTCGCCACCGAGGCCTTCGACCACACTTCAGCCCTGCGGTTCCTCGAACGGCTCACCGGGGTCGAGGAGCCCAACATCAGCGCCTGGCGCCGCGGCGCCTTCGGCGACCTCACCTCGGCCTTCCGCTTCGATTCGGCCCAGCCGCTCGCGCCGGCGCTGCCCGACGACACGGCCCAGCAGCTGCTCGAGGCGCAGGAGGAGGTCGCGACCCTGCCCAGGCCGGCGCTGCCGGGCGCCGAGCAGACGTTCCCCTCCCAGGAGCCGGGCCGACGCCCGCAGACCTGACCGGGCGACGCCGTCCGGCTCTCACCGCGACCCGCCGCCGACCGGTCCGCCGCCGACCGGTCCGGCGCCGACCGGTCCGCCGACGACCGGTCCGGCGACGTCCCGTCAGGCGACGACCCGTCCGCTCCGGCCGCGACGGCGACCGTACAGCTCAGCCGTGGGCGACGGCGTCCGGAGGTTCTGCGCGCGTAGACAGCGCGGCGTCCCGCGGAAGGAAGAAGAGGGCGCAGATGCGCAGCGGATCCGGCTCCCGGTTCTCCGCCATGTGGACGCCGCGGGGCCCGACCGGCTCGACGATGCACCCGCCGGCGGGCGTCACGCACTCGGAGCCGTCCGACAGGGTCCTTGTCAGCACGCCGGCCGTCACCACGGCCACGACCCGTCCCTCGTGGTAGTGCCAGGGCAGCGAGCCGCCCGGCGGAATCTCGTAGTCCGCCACGACGACCCTGGTGTCCTGCGGCACGGCGAGCGAGAGTCGCTCGGTGAGAAGGCCGTCGGCGAGCAGCACCGGCCCCGCCTCGGCGTGGGGACCGGCGCCCGGGCGGTAACCGGGTTCGGCGGCGGTCCTGGCGTCCGCGGGCGACCGGCGGGTCACGCGGTGGTCGCACGGGAGGAGGGAGGCGAGGGCGCCCGGGCCGGTCGGGCCCACCTGGCGACGTAACCTGGCAGGGGTCATGTTCCGCTGGTCAGTGCGTTCCACGGACGTGACAGTAGCCCACTTGCGTTACGTCGGCGTGACCGGGAGTCAGCAGCTCACCGGTCGTGCCCGGGCCGCTCCGTTGCGGAATGTGAGGGAGACGGCCAGCGGGGCAGTAAGCCTCCCGGGGCGTCTTTGCGTCCTCCAGAGCGTGACTCGCACGAAACATCGCGCGACGAGTGTGTGGGGGAGACCTTGAGCATCCTGCGTCCCGAAGTGGAACGGCCTCGCGACCGCGCCGGAGAAAGCCGTGTCCGCGAAGACCGTGTCCGCGAAGACCGTGCCCGCGACGGCCGGGTCCGCGACGGCCGGGTCCGCGAGGACCGCGCCGGAGTCGAGCGCGCCGTGGAGCAGTCCCGCGGCGGCGGCCGGGGCGCGCCGCTCGGCGGTGCGCTCTCCCGAGCCGTCCGGTTCGTCGGCCGGACCCTGCGAGGCGAGTGGTACGGCATCGTGGTCGACCCGCTGCGGCAGCTGCGCCGGCGCGGCCCGGGCGCGCTGCTGCTGGCCGTCGTGGCATGTCTCGGCGTGATCTTCTTCCACGCCCTGGCCCAGCACCCCGCGGGCGCGACGGCCGTGCGCGCCGTCGGCGGAGTCCAGGGCGACCTGCCCCTCTGGCTGACGCTGCTGCGCACCCCGGTCTCCCTCTACGTCCCCGCGCTCGATCTGCCGGTGTGGGCCGGCATCACCCAGCTCTTCCTCGCCTTCGCCCTCGCCGAGCTCGCCCTCGGCCGCCGCCGGACCCTGCTCGTCGCCTACGCGTCCACCCTGGCGGGCACCCTCTCGGTTCGCGTGATGCTGGCGATGGGGCCCGGCTGGTGGGGTCTCGGCCTGCCGCCCGAGGCCGGCCAGGTGCTGGACACCGGTCCGTCCGCGGCCGTCGTCGGACTGTTCACCTATCTCTCGGTCGTGCGCCGCGCGCCCATCGTGTTCACGCTCACCGGCGGCTCGATGGTGCTCGAGTCGATCGCCGCGCCGAACCTCGCCGGCCGTGAGCATCTGATCGCGGTGGCCGCGGCGCTCGTCATGGGCCTGCTGCACGAGTGCGCCGGTCGAAGGAGGCGGGTGCTGTCGCTCTCCTTCCACCCGCCGACGGGATGACCCTGGGTCAGCTACGAAGGGGCGGGCCACCGGGCTTGCCTGAGAGGTTGCTATGAATTCGTGGTGCGGTTGAACACTTCCGTGTCCCGCCGCGTATGGGGGCAGGGGATTTCCTGTCCATGGCCGCCCACGACGCGTAGGAGCACTCCTTGGTACAGAACAGGCGCAGACGCCCCACGGGCGGACGACGCGCGACCTTCCTGGCGGCGGCGCTGATGCTCGGCGGCGGCGGCCTGATGGCGGCGAACGTGTACGCCTCGGCCACCGAGGACGGCTCCGACGGCAACTCGACCCGGCGGGCCGGCAACAGCGCCGTCACCGTCGACTGTCCGGACGTCGGCAGCAAGCTGACCAGCGTGCCGGACGGAGCCTCCGCCGAGGTCGACCGCGAACTGGCCCGGCTCGACGAGCAGATCGCCGCGGCCTACCGCCAACTGCAGGACTCGGCCCAGGCCGTGCGCCAGGACGCAAGTTTCGCGGACAACGCGGTCATGAACCCGCTGAAGGAGAAGCGCGGCGCGACCATCGAGCGCATCGCGGTGGCCATCGACCGGGTCGGCGACCGTCCGGAGGGCCTCGAGTCCCTCGCCGCCTGCACCCTGCGCGCCTCCGACGACCAGGCCGACGGAGGCGCCGACGGCAACGGCGACGAGAACCAGAACGGCGCCGACGGTCAGAACGGCGAGGGTCAGCAGGGCGGCGGGCAGCAGGGCAACGACGGTCAGCAGGGCAACGGCGGGCAGGCCGGGAACGGGCCGGTGGCCGCGGACTACGCGGACATCAAGTCGGTCCAGCCCTCGCAGCAGAGCCCGGACCCCGCGTCCGGCCCCTCCCGCGGCACCTTCACCAGCAGTTGCGGCGTCAACGCCAACGGGCTGTTCAACTCGGACAACGTGATCGTCGCGCCGGGCGTCTCCAACGGGGCCCACCACTTCCACGACTACATCGGCAACCAGTCCAACAACGCCTTCGCCTCCGACGGCGATCTGGCGAAGGCCGAGACGAGCTGTGTGGACCAGGGCGACAAGTCCACCTACTACTGGCCCGTCCTGCGCCTGCAGAACGGCGATCAGGAACGGGACGCGGGCAGCCCCGGCGGCGGCGTCGAGGGCAACGCGGGCAAGATCGTCACCGCCAAGGACGTCACGCTGACCTTCGTCGGCAACCCGCGCTCCCAGGTCACCGCCATGCCCCGGCTGCTGCGCATCATCACCGGCGACGCCAAGGCCTTCGTCAACGGCACGGCCAACGCCAACGCCTCGTGGAGCTGCACCGGGTTCGAGGACCGCCAGCTCAAGGACAAGTACCCGCTCTGCCCGGCCGGGAGCGACGTGGTGCGCACCTTCCGCTTCCAGAGCTGCTGGGACGGCGCCAACATCGACAGCGCCAACCACCGCACCCACGTGGCCTTCGCGGGCGCCGACGGCTCCTGCCCGAACGGCTTCAAGGCCGTGCCGCAGCTGGTCCAGCGGATCGTGTACGACGTCGACGCGCCGAGCCTCCAGGACGGCGGCAGGACGACTCCGCTGTTCGCGGTGGACTCCTTCCCCGAGCAGTTGCACAAGCCGGTGACGGACCACGGCGACTTCATCAACGTCTTCGACGACAACCTGATGCGGGAGATGGTCGACTGCATCAACCAGGGCCGTACCTGTGGCGCGGGCACGAAGCCGGGCGACGGAGCCGGCAACGGCGGTGACAACAGTTCCGGAAACACCGGCAACACCGGCGCCGGAAACGGTGACGCAAACGGTTCCGGAAACACCGGCAACGGCAACGGCGCCGGAAACGGTTCCGGAAACACCGGCAACGGCAACGGCGCCGGAAACGGTTCCGGAAACACCGGCAACGGCAACGGCGCCGGAAACGGTTCCGGAAACACCGGCGACAACGGCAGTGCCGGCACCGCCGGTTCCGCAGGCAACGGCTCCGGCAGCGGCGGCACCAACGATTCCGGCAGCGGTAACGGTAACGGCAGCGGGGACAACGGTTCTCAAGGAGGCGCGCAGCAGTCCCAGGCTCCCGAGTCCCCCCGTGCGCCCGCGAGCGCGACCACCGAGCCGCGCGTCTACTCGAAGCCCTCGCCCAAGGCGGCCGTCCCGGCGCCCGCGTCGGCCCCCGCCGCCGCGTCAGCCCCCGCCGCCGCCTCGGGCGGCGAGATCGGCGCCCCCGCGACCGCTCCGGAGTCCGCCGCCGCGCCCACTCCCTCCTCCGGTCGGTCGGAGCCTCCGGCCGACACCGGCTCCGGCGCGGCCGTCGGCGGGACCGAGCCCCAGGCGGTGCAGGGCGGCCTCGCCGAGACCGGCGCCAACCTGTGGCCCGGGGCACTCGGAGCCCTGCTGGTGATCGGCGGCTTCGTCGTCCTGCGCCGCAGCACCCGGCGCGCCTGACCTCCACCCGCACGACCACGGGGCCCGTCGGACTGCCGACGGGCCCTTGCGTGTGTCCCTTCCGGGGAACCCGACCCGCAGCGGCGCCCTCGACGGCGGCAGCGCGGTCACAGCAGGACGCCGTGCCATGGACAATTGATCGAGATCGTTGGCGCTGTCGACGCACAACAGGGAGCCACGGAGCATGGCGGGCGCACGGTGAACGAGACACGTAGGACGAAATGGGCGCTGCCGCACGTCGGCCCGGCGCAGCTCGGCGCCGTCGCCCGCGCGCGCGGCTGGGCCCGGCTCGCGCTGGTGCTGGTCGCCGGCTGCGCGGCGGTGGTGCTGGCGGGCGCGGGAGCAGGCGGCTGGCTGATCCTGCTCGCCGGGTTCGCGCTGCTCGCCGTGGCCGGGGCCGGCGTGTGGTGGATGCTGGCGCACCGGGGCGGAGCCCGGCTGCTCGGCGGTCTGCTGGCCGTGACCGCGCCCGTGGGCGTCATGGTGATGTACGCGCTGTCCGGTCTGTGGCCGGTGGCGGTGGGCGCGCTCGCGCTGTGGGCGGGCGCCCTGGCCGCGGCCCGCGCCTCGCTACGAAGCGTGCGCCGTCCCAAGGGCACGCACGGCCGCCGGACCCCGCCGCCGCGCCGGCCGGTGCTGATCATGAACGTGCGCTCGGGCGGCGGCAAGGTGGTCAAGCACCAACTCGTCGAACGCGCCGAGGCGCTCGGCGCCCGGGTGGTCGTGCTCGGGGCCGACGACACCTACACCGACCCGGCGGAGGAGGCCCGCCGGGCCGTCGCCGCGGGCGCGGACCTGCTCGGCGTGGCGGGCGGTGACGGCACCCAGGCCCTGGTCGCGGCCGTGGCCGCCGAGCACGACGTGCCCTTCCTGGTCGTCGCCGCCGGAACCCGCAACCACTTCGCGATGGACCTCGGCCTCGACCGGACCGATCCGGTGCGCAGCCTGGACGCCCTCACCAACGGCGTCGAGCTGCGCGTGGACCTGGGCGACGTCAGCGGACGCGCCTTCGTCAACACCGTCTCCTTCGGGGCGTACGCGGAGATAGTCCAGAGCCCCGACTATCGCGAGGCCAAGGCCGCGACCGCCCTCGACCATCTGCCCGACCTGCTCCAGGGCGACGCCGCCCCGGTCCTGCACGTCCGCACGGACGACTCCGAGATACACGCTCCGCAGGCCCTGCTGGTCAGCAACAACGCCTATGCCCGCGCCGATCCGCTGGGCGGCGGCCGCCGCCCCCGGCTGGACGCCGGCCTGCTCGGAGTGATCGGCGTCCGCGTCGAGGGAGCCGCGCAGGCCGCCGAAATCGCGCTGTTCGGCGAGCGCGCCGGCAGCATCACCTCGGTGACGTCCCGGCGCGTCGTCGTCGAGGCCGACCGGGAGCGCATCGCGGTGGCCGTCGACGGCGAGGCTCTCGAACTGGCCGCCCCCGTCGTCTGCACGGTACGGCCCGCCGCGCTGCGGGTCAGGGTGCCCCGGCACCGTCCCGGCGCCGCCTACGCTCCCCCCACGGTCGACTGGCGGCGGGTCTTCCGCCTCGCACTCGGCCGTCCCGACCCCCGTACCGTCAAGGAGGCCTACGATGTCTGACCGCCGCCCCAAGCTTTCCGCCCGGAGTCTGGTCAGTGACCTCGTCACCCTGGACCAGGCCCTGTACGCGGCGGTCACCGTGACCAGGACGCCGACCCTGGACACCGCGCTGCGCCGGCTGTCGGCCGCCGCCGACCACTCCAAGCTGTCCTTCGCCGTCGCCGCCGCGCTGTCCCTGCGCCGGGGCCGCCCGCGCAGGGCCGCCGTGCTCGGCGTCGCCGCCATCGGCGTGGCCTCGGCGTCCGCCAACCTGCTCGGCAAGAAGCTGGTGCGCCGCCCGCGTCCGCACCGCGCCGAGGACTCGCCGTTCCCGGGGCGGCATGTGCCGATGCCGCACTCGGCGTCGTTCCCGTCCGGGCACACCGCCTCGGCCGTGGCGTTCGCGGCCGCCGTGGGCCCGACCCTGCCGGTCACCGCCGTCCCGCTGGGTCTGCTGGCCTGCGCGGTGGGCTATTCACGGGTCCACACCGGCGTGCACTATCCGGGTGACGTGGTGGCCGGCGCCCTGCTGGGCACGGGCTCGGCGGCGCTGGTCGTGGCGCTCGCCGCCCGCGCCACGAAAAGCTGAGAGCCCCGCACTCGGGGCCCGCCGCCGAACGGCTACCGGCCCACCGGCCTGTCGTCCACCGCTACCGGCCTGCCGCCTGCCGCCTACTGCCTGCCGCAGTGGAGGAAGAGGTGCGGCTCGGGCACGGCCTCGGGATGGTCGGGGGTGAACAGCACGTTCTCCTCGGCCAGCACGGTCAGGCCCGCCCGGGCGACCAGGTCGGCGAGCGCCTCGCCGGCGAAACTGGTCACCCGCACGGGCTGCCCCATGAAGACGGCGTCGACCCCCTCGACGTCGAGCGGCACGGTCGCCAGCACCAGGCTTCCGCCGGGCCGCAGCCCCCGCGCCAGCCGGCCGACCAGGTCGCTCTGCTGGGCGCGGTCCAGCTGCAGCAGCGAGAAGTAGACGCAGATGGCGTCGAACGAGCCCTCCACCAGGGGGAGTTCGCGTGCGTCCACGCAGCGGAACTCCGCCTCGGGCACCTGCCGGGCGGCCAGCTCCACCATGACGGGGGAGACGTCGACGCCCAGCACCTCGTGGCCGGCCCGGGCGAGGGTCTCGGCGGTCGGCCGCCCGGTCCCGCTTCCGACGTCCAGTACGCGGCTGCCGGGCGTGAGCCGCCCGAGCAGCCACTCCAGGGACCTGCGGTGCGCCTCCGAGTGGGCGAAGGCCGTCTCGTACGCGGGCCCCAGCGCGTCGAACACCCGCGCCGCGCGCCGTCCGTCGTCGTCCGTCAAGTCGGTCCCCCTGTCGTGACGTGCGGTTCCGCTCATGCGTTTTTCACTACCGTAAGTAACATGATCCAATCCTCTCGACGTGGAACCTACCGGTGAGTAGCCACGCCCCGGCAACCGTCGTTCCGTTCGGAGGACCCCCATGCCCACTCCCGAGGACGCCCTGCAGGAGTCCCGCGCCGCCTACGAGGAGCATGCGCGCACCTGCCGTCAGTGTCACGTCGACGGGTCGCCCTGCGCCGTCTCCAAACTCCTCCTGCGCGCGTACAACAACGCCAGAAGGGCTCAGGCGCGGGCCGACTCCGCGATGCGCTGAGGAGGCCGCCCCCTCAGGCGGGCCGGACGGCGCCGCGCAGCGCGCCCTCCCCGAACGGGAGGATCGCCTCCTCGCGGATGGACGCCCCCGGACCCGGCGCGTGGATCATCATGCCGTCACCGGTGCACAGTCCCGTGTGGCTGAGGTCGTCGAAGAAGAAGACGAGGTCGCCCGGGCGCAGGTCGGCCAGGCTGATCCGGGTGAAGGCCTTCGCCTGGTCGATGGCGGTCCGCGGCAGGGTCACCCCGGCGGCCCGCCAGGCGGCCTGGGTGAGGCTGGAGCAGTCGTAGGACTCGGGCCCCGTCGCTCCCCACACGCACGGCCTGCCCACCTGGGCGCGGGCGAAGGCGAGCGCCTTGTCCGCCTTCCGCAGGTACGCCGTGCCGGTGGTGCGCGACGTCATGCCGGCCGGGGCCGCGACCGGCGGGACGGCGGCCGCAAGCGGGGCGGCGGGGGCCGTGAGACCGGCGGTGGCCGGGTACCCGGAGCCGACCGTCACCACGTCCCACGCGGGGACCGTGACGCCGAGTTCGGCGCCGGGGTGACCCGGGGCGGAAGCCCCGGCGGGCACGGAGAAGCCGGACTCCGCTGCCGTGAGAGGGAGTTCGGGCGCCGGGTAGCCGAGCGGCGGTACGGCGAGGCCGGGGCCGGAGAGCGGGTGTCCCGGAGCGGCGGTGAACGCGTCGGCGCCGGGCGACTGGATGCCCGAGTCCGCTGCGGGGAGGCCGAATTCGGGCATCGGGTAGCCGGACGGGGCCGCGCCGGGAGCCGGTTCGGGAACCGGGTAGCCGGTGGAGACGGTGAGGCCGCCGGTCCCGGCGTCGGGCGTGAGGATGCCGGACTCCCGTGCCCGCAGGCCGAGTTCCGGCACGGGATAGCCGGACGGAGGCGGGATGGCGCCCGGATCCGACACGAGCTGATCGGGGGCCGCGGCGGGGGCGGGCACGACGAGAGCGGCCTCGGGCGTCGCGAAGCCCGGCGCCGGCGTGGCGAAGCCCGGCGCCGGTGCGCCGAAGTCGGCCGCTGGAGCGGCGAAGCCCGACGCCGGTGTGACGATGCCGAGTTGGCCCGTGGCGGTGAGGAGCGCGTCCGCGCCGGCGGGTGCGGACGCGCCGGCGGCGGTCGGCCGCCCCGCCCAGGCGGCCGTGATCTCCGCCCGGAACGCCTGCTGTTCCGCGGTGTCCCAGGGCTGCTGGACCGGCTGCGCCTGGACCGGCTGCGCCTGGACCGGCTGTGCGTCGACCACCGGCAGGACGGCCGTGGGGGCGGCTGCTGTTACCGGGGCCGGGGCCGGGGCGGGAGCGGGAGCGGGCAGGGCCGGTGTGGGGCGGGCGACGGCGCGGGCCAGGATGTCCCGGGCCGTCATGAGCTTGCGCCCGTTGCGCTCCTTGGTGTTCTTGAGCGAGGCCTGCCGGTCCGCGGGCGCGGCGGCGGCCGGGGCGGAGGCGGCGGGTCCGGCCGGAAGGGCGGGGAGGGCGGCAGGGGCCGGCGCCAGCGCCTTGGGCTCGCCCTGACGGGGCTCGGGCACCGCGGGCAGCGCGGCCACGGCGCGTCCGGTGAGCTCGGGCACCCGTCGGACGGCGGCCTCCAGCTCGCGCACCGTGGAGCTGTCGCCGGTGCGCTCGGGCGCGCCGGCGGACCGGGGCGCCGGGGTCGGCAGCCGGTCGGCCGGCAGCACGGCGGGGACGGTGGGCCCGACGCGATCGCGAGCCCTGTCGAACCACTGCCTGGCCACCGCGTCGAGCGAGGCGTCGGACGAGCGGCGTCCGCTGTCGGCGACGGATCCGACCGTCCTGCGCGAGCGGCCCGACATCGCGCGGGTCGCGTTGTAGTTGCCGGTGTCGCTCTCGGCCCGGTCGTAGAGCGAGTTGACCCGCTGCTGGATCTCCGCCCGACTCGGCTCGTCGCTGCTGCCTGGGGAGCGCGGGCTGCGATCCGTCGCCATGGAAGACGTACTCCTTCCGTGCTCCGCCGCGCTGGGCGGCGGAATCCGGGCGACCCCTGTTGCGGGCGCCTCAAGCCCCCTGCCCTGAAGGGCAGTCGAACGGCCTGGCGTCAACTTAGCCAACTTGTGTGTCTGGTGTGAAGATTGAGGTCTTAAATGTCCGATACGTAGTCGTGACCTTCGTCTCTCGCCGCCGTCGCGCCGCTGGTCCGGGGGTGAACGGCGCGCCCGGTCACGGTCTTCGGCGACCCGTCTCGGTCGCGGGGCCGCGGCTGCGGGCCACCTCGTCCTGGGCCAGCAGGGAGAGCAGCGCCGCCACGCTCAGTCCCGCCTCGGCGGGGTGGCGCAGCACCCGGTCGGGCTCGATCCGGTAGGTGTTGCCGCGCCCTTCCCGGATGTGGGACAGATAGCCGTCCTGCTCCAGGTCCGCGATGATCTTCTGCACGGCCCGCTCGGTGAGCCGGCAGTGTGCGGCGATGTCCCGGATGCGGGCGCTGTTGTCGTCCGCGATGGCGGCGAGGACGCGCGCGTGATTGGTGAGAAACGTCCATCCGTTGTGTGACTCGGGCACCCCTTCCATGAGGCAATCCTATGTCCGAGGGTTCACGTATACAAAAACCGGAACTTCATTTCGTGTATTGGTTGACGTGTGACCAGTGCAGGGTGACCCTGGTGGTGACAAGTGGAGTGACCGGGGAGGCGGTCATGCCGGAACCTGCCCATGACGTGAACGCCGGAGGCGTGGATGCCCGATCGGGAGCGGAGACGAACGGCGGCGCCCGCCCTCGTCGGCCGGCCGCCGGTCTCGTGATCCGCGTACGTCCCGAGGGGGACCGCGCCGTCGTCGCGGTCCGGGGCGAACTCGACCTGGACGTGGCCGGACAGCTGGAGCGGGCTCTGCGCGGAGCTCTCGGGGCCGCGGTCGGCGGGATCGACCTCGAACTCGACGACGTCGCCTTCTGCGACTGCTCCGCCCTGAACGTGCTGCTCGGTGCACGCGAGCGCGGCCTGGAAGAGGGCAAGACGGTCGCGGTGCACACGGTGAGCCCGGCGGTGGCGCGCCTGCTGGACCTGACCGGCACCGGCCCGCTGTTCGACGCCCCCGTCGGCACCGCGGACGCGCCCGTTCCCACCGGGGCCGACTCCGGCGCAGCGCCCCGCGTCCGGTAGAACTGGCTGACATGCGCATCGACCACGATCCCGGGGCCCTCGGCGCGAGCGCCTTCTACCGCCTGCTCACGGCGGTCGTCGTACCCCGGCCGATCGCCTGGGTGTCGACCCTGACGGCGGACGGTCTCACCGCCAACCTCGCCCCGCACTCGTTCTTCACCGTCGCCTGCACCGACCCGCCGATCGTCCAGTTCACCTCCGTCGGGCGCAAGGACACGCTGCGCAACGTCGAGGCCACCGGCGAGTTCGTGGTCAACCTCGCGCCCGAGGAGCTCTTCGAGCAGATCAACGCCACCGGAGTCGACTTCCCCGCACACGAGGGCGAGTTCGACGCGGTCGGCATCGAGCGGGAGCCCTCGCTGCGGGTGGCACCGCCGCGGGTGGCCGCCTCGCCCGTGGCCCTGGAGTGCAGGCTGCACTCGACCTTGCGCATCGGCGGCTCCACGCTGGTCCTGGGCGAGGTCGTGCACGCGGCCGTACGGGAGGACGTGATCGTCGACGGCCATCCCGACATCCGGCGGCTGCGGCCGCTGTCCCGGCTGGGCCGCGACGAATGGGGCGCCGTCGGCGAGGTCCGCGACCTCGCACGCATCGCCTACCGCGACTGGCCGCCGGCCTGAGCGGTCCGGCCCTATGCTCGGAGCATGAGGAGACCTGTCACGAAGTGCGAGGGCGCCGGGGGTTCTCCGCGTTCCCTGTGGTCGAGCGGCTCGGTGCTGTCGGTCGGCTCGGTCGGCTCGTTCCTCTCCGTCGGCTCCGTGGGCAGCTGCCTCTCGGTCGCCTCGGTCGGCGGCTTCCTGTCGGTGGGCTCGGTCGGTTCCGCCATGTCCGTCGCCTCGGTGGGCTCATGGCTCAGCGCCGGCTCGGTGTTGTCCGCCCGCTCGGCCGGCTCCGTGCTGTCCTGGCGCTCCCGCGGCGGCGTCCGTGCGGCCGGCGCGGCGGCCACGGTCGCCGGTGCGGTCCTGCTGTACACATGGACGTCCGGCCGAAGCCGTCCCCCGCGCCGACCGTGAGGAGCCGTTCCCGCGGGCAGCGTCCCGAACGCCGCCGGGTCCCCCGTGCAAAGGGATGGGCCCCCTGCGGTGGCAGGGGGCCCATGATGCCGACCGCCCGGCACGGTCAGGCGCCGGGCTGGTCCGCTAGCGGTGGCGCAGCCCGATCGTGATCACGCCGGTGATCCTGGTGATGACGCCGGTGTCGTGGACGACCTTCCCGTCGGACGTCTTCCAGATCTTGATGTGGAAGGTGTCCGGGCCGTCCGTGGCGGTGACGCGGAAGCTGTAGCCGCTCTTGCCGTTGACGGTGCCGGAGCCCTGGAGGACGGCCCGGTTGCCGGACACCACGAGCCAGTCGAGGTGTCCGGACCGGAACTTCAGGGCCGCCGGCTTCAGGGTGAAGGCGACCGCGCCGGCCGGGGCGGTCGCCCCCGGCAGATACCCGGCCGAGACGGAGAAGAACGGCTTGCCCCGGGACGCGGAGAGGCCCGCGCCCACCACCGGCCCGGCCGCCCGGTCGTACACGATCACCTCGGGCAGCGTCGTGGTGCCCGTGCCGCCGTCGTCGTCCTTGACGGTGATCACCGGATGGAAGACGCCCGCCGCGGCGTAGACGTGCTCGGCGCGGCAGCCGGTCGCGGTGACCGTGCCGGCGACCGGCCTGCCGCCGTCCTTCCAGTCGACGGTGCAGGTGTGGGTGTCACCGGCGCCCGGGTCGGCGATCCGGGCGGTGACGACCGCCCGCCGGCCTGCCGGCACCGGCGAGGACGGACCGGCGGCGGAGGTGATCGAGGGCGCCGCGTTGGCCACCGTGACGACGGCCGTGTCGGTGCTGCGGCCCCCGGTCAGGGTGAGGGTGAACGTGCCGTTGTCGGTGCAGGTGACCGACGTGCGGGCGGCGGTCGGGGCCGCGACCGTGCAGGGCGCGTCCTTCTGCACGGTCCACTTCGCGCTGCCCGCCCCCGAGAGCGTGCCGTCCAGAGCGATCGCGGAGCCCTCCACGCCCCGGGCGTCCGGCCCGGCGTGCACGATGGTGACCGGGTCGACGCCGGTGAGGGTGGGCACGACCTTCTTGATCAGACCGTCGGCGTCGAACTCCAGCCTGTCGACGGCGGTCTCACGGTGGGTGCCGTCACCGCCGGGGATCGCGAAGCGGTGGTAGGCGATGTACCAGTCGTCCGTGCCCGGCACCTGGACCACCGAGTGGTGGCCGGTGCCCTTGATGCCGAGGGAGAGGTCCTTCTCCAGGATCACGCCCCGCTTGGTCCACGGACCGGTGGGGGAGGGGCCGGTGGCGTAGGCGACGCGGTAGTTCTCGTCGCGGGTGTCGTTCTCCGACCACATGAAGTAGTAGACGCCCTTGCGCTTGACGACGAACGCGCCCTCGTTGAAGCCGCTCGGGGTGATGTCCTTGACCTTCGCGGTGTCGACCGAGGTCATGTCGGCGTTCAGCGGGACGACGTACCCGTGGCCGTTGCCGAAGTACAGGTAGGACTGGCCGTCGTCGTCGGTGAAGGCCGCCGGGTCGATCATCTGGCCGGGGAACTGGCCCGCCTTCAGCAGGGGCTTGCCGAGGGCGTCCTTGAACGGGCCGGTGGGGGAGTCGGAGACGGCGACGCCGATGTTGGCGTCGGCGCAGAAGTAGAAGTAGTACTTGCCGTTCTTCTCGGCGATCGTCGGCGCCCAGGCCCTGCTGTCCGCCCAGCTCACGTCCGGCCCCAGGTCGAGGATGACGCCGTGGTCGGTCCAGTGCACCAGGTCGGTCGAGGAGTACGCCTTGAACTGCGTGCCGCTCCAGCCGTCGAAGCCGTCGGTGGTCGGGTAGATGTAGAAGGTGTCGCCGAAGCGGACGATGTTCGGGTCGGCGTTGAGCCCCGGCAGGACCGGGCTCTTCATGATCAGCGCCGACACGGTCCAGGTGCGCTTCTTGCCGTCGGAGCCGGTCACCTCGTACGTCACCGGCTTGCTGAAGTCGCGCAGGGTGCCCGAGGCCGGGCTGATGCCGGCGCCGTGGGCCAGGGTGAACTGCGGCGCCAGGGCGGTGACGTCGCTGCCCTCGGTCAGCGGCAGGACGACCGTGCTGTTCTTGTCGTCGATCAGCGCGTCCACCTTCAGCGCCGGGTGGGTCGCCGCGGCGATGCCGGTGGTGTTGCCGGCGAGCTCCAGGACCTCGGCGGGCGTCAGGGCCCGGTTGTAGATCCGGAAGTCGTCGACCTCGCCGGCGAAGTACGGGTCCGGGGAGTACAGCGACTTGCCGATGTAGCCCGAGGCGTCCTTGGCCGAGTCGTACAGTTCGGACGGCTTGACGGTGACGCCGTTCACGCGGGCGACTTCGGCGCCGTCCAGGTAGAGGACCGCCGTCTGGGTCGCCCCGTCCAGGGTGACGGTGAGGTGCTTCCACTCGCCCGGGGTGAGCTGCGAGCCGCCGATCATCTGCTTCTCGCCGGACCAGGTGGCCTTCGTGATCGCGGAGAACAGCTTGCCGCCGCCGTTGGAGGGAGTGGCGAACAGGTACCTGTCGCTGTCGGGGCCCAGCCCGAACAGCCACTGGAAGTTGTCGCCTCCCTTCCACTTGACGTAGGTGGAGACGGTGACGCTGTCCACGTCCTTGAGCACCCCGTTGGGGATCTTCACGTACGGCGAGTCGGAGGTGCTGGAGCCGCCGGACATCTTGAACGAACCGCCGTGGACGCCGGTCCCGAAGGCGGGCGTACGGACGTAGGTACCGTGGTAGCCGTGGCCGCTGGAGTCACGGACGATGTTGCCGCCGCTCTCGTCGAAGCCGTAGTGCAGGAGCAGGTCGGCGGGGACGTCCGGGCCCTCGGCGGAGACCGTGACCGTGGCGTGGACCTCGATCGCCGCGTCGCCCGGCAGATCGCCCTTCACCGTGAAGGAGCCGGCCTGCGCGTACTGCGACGCCGCCACGTTCTCCCAGGTGACGGTGACGGGCCGCTTGGCGCCGTCGGCGTACTCGGCGATCACGGTGGCCGGCAGCACCGGCGCCTCGCCGATCCGTGTCTTCACCGGCACGTCCTCGACGCCGGTGACGATCTGGTCCGGCTGGTAGGCGCGCAGCAGCCGGTCGTACTCGGCCTGCGTCACCGGCAGGACGGTTCCGTGGCGCGGCTTCGACGGCAGGTCGTAGCCGGTGGACGGGGTCCAGACGCCGGAGGCGAGGTCCTTCGTCTCGAACGGGATGTAGCCCCGGCCGCCGAACTCGTCGAGGAAGGCGTACCACTTCTCCTCGGTGTTGGACTTGAAGACGAGCGGCCCCTCGGCCGCGTTCATCGCGCCCTTGCCGATGCCCTCGGCGACCGGGTCCCAGGAGCGGTTCAGCAGCGAGTCGCTCTTCTCCTCGAAGATGAACTTGCTGTTGGGGGTGGAGGAGGTGTTGTTGCGCTCGTCCTTCGACAGGCGGAAGTACGTGCCGTCGTGCTGGATCACCGTGGAGTCGATGACCGAGTAGCCGCGGTCGATCCAGACCTTGGGCTCGCTGAAGGTGTAGAAGTCGCGGGTGGTGGCGTACATCATCCGGTTGTAGGTGTCACCCGAGTGCGCGGGGTTGTCGTACAGCTTCGACGCCCAGAACACCACGTACTGACCGAGCCGGGAGTCGTAGTACGCCTCCGGGGCCCAGGTGTTGCCGGCGCTGTCCGGGGAGACCTTCACCAGACGCTGGTCCGTCCAGTGGACGAGGTCGGTGGACTCCCACACCATGATGGACTTGCTGCCGCTGCGCTGCGAGCGGTCCCAGTCGCCGTTGCCGTAGATCCTGAGGTCGGTGGCGATCTGGTAGAACTTGTCGCCCTCGGGGGAGCGGATGATGAACGGGTCGCGCAGGCCCTTCTCGCCGAGCGTGGAGGTCAGGACGGGCTTGCCGTCGTTGAGCTCCCGCCACTTCAGGGGGTCGTCGCCCTTGCTGAGGGCCGCGTAGAGCTGCTCGCCGTCCGCGGTGCCCTCGCCGGTGAAGTAGCTGAACATGTAGCCCTTGAGGGCTTCCTTCACGGGGAGTTCGGGGACCTTCGCGGTGAACGTGCGGGTCGTCGTCGCGTCGCCCTTGGCCACGGTCGCGGTCAGGTCGGCCGTGGTGGCGCCGGCGCCGTGCGCGGGACGGTGGACCACGCCGTCGGAGGAGACGACGTCCTCCTTCGCGGAGGACCAGGTCACGGTGGTGCCGTACGCACCCGTCGCGGGAAGGGTGAGGTTGCCGCGGGCGTCGTCCAGGTTGTGGACGGTGAGGGCCTCGGCGGCCTGGGCGGTGGCGGCCTTGTCGTCGAGGGCCGGCAGGACCGTGACGTCGAAGGACCGGGTGGCGGAGACGGAGCCCTTCCTGAGGGTCGCGGTGAGCGTGGCGTGGCCCTCGGGTTCGCCCGCGGCGGGCCGGGTCACCTTGCCCGCGTCGGACACCACGTCGGTGTCGTCGCTGGACCAGGTGATGAGGGAGCCGCCGGCCGGACCGGTCGCCGGCAGGGTCAGGTCGGCGGTGACGGCGCTCGTGTCGCCGAGGTCCAGGGCGGCCTTGTCGTCGGCGACGCCCTGCGTGGCCACGGGCAGGGAGAGCTGCTCGACCTCGCCGGCGTCCAGTGCGCGGTCGTACACGCGGAAGTCGCGCATGCTTCCCTTGAAGAGCCGGTCGCCCGAGTAGACGGACTTGCCGATGGCGTTGGCCGTGGTCGTGCCCGAGCCGATCGCGCCGGGGGTGATGGTCACCGACGTGTTGCGGGCCACCTCCACGCCGTCCTCGTACAGCACGCCCGTGGTGCCGGACTGGGTGTACGCGAGGTGCTTCCACACGGCGCGGGTCAGGTTGTGGGAGTCGGCGGGCTTGGTGTTCTGCTCGGTCGACCAGTTGCCGGTCGCGATGGAGGTGCGCAGGGAGTTGCCCGTGGTGAACAGGTATCCGTTGCCGTTGCCCGCGCTGGTGTTGCCGAAGCCGTAGAGGAAGTACGGGGTTGCCTGGGCGGCGTCCATCTTCACGTCCATCGCGACGCTGATCGACGTCATGCCCTTCATCACGTCGTTCGGCACCTTGACGTAGGTGTCCGAGCCGTTGAAGGAGAGACCCTGGCCGGACGAGGACCAGTCGGCGGCGCCGTTGACCGTGCCGTCCAGGCCGTGGCCGGACGCGTCGGGGACCGTCGTGCCGGAGGCGCCGTCGAGCTTGTACCAGAGGGCCAGGCCGTCGGTGACGTCGGCGGCCTCCGTGGCCCGCGCGGGAATCGCCGTCCCGGCCAGGCCCACGAGCAGGGACATGGCGGTCAGTGCGGCCAGTCGGCCGGCCCCCTGTCGCGTGCGGCCGCGGAGTCGATGTCTGTGCGCCATGGGGGACCGCCGTTTCAAGCGTGTGACGTGATGTTGCAGGAGTGTCAAACGGTGTGCATGGCCGCGTCAAGAGTTCTCGAACGATGTCCGGCAGGTCGAACGAATAAGGGGCGACGGACGGGCGGCGGACGGCCTCGGGAGGGGGGAACGGCACGGCCGCCGTCCGGCCGGGCGGACGCCCGCCGCGAAGCTGTCCGACGGCGTGCGCGGGATGCCCGACCCGGTCACCGTCAAGCGCCGGCGGGCAGACGGACCGAGGATCAAAGCGACCTGAGCGGTCGTCGGCCGCGACCGGAGGCGGTCCGATCGAGCGAGACATGCGGTGAGTGGCCCGACTCACATGGCCAACACGGTCACCCACCGCCACGATGGGTCCCGTCACCGGCAGGCTGAAGGGGTCCACGATGTTCCGCAAGGTGCTGGTCGCCAACCGTGGTGAGATCGCGATCCGTGCGTTTCGCGCCGGCTACGAGCTGGGCGCGCGCACGGTCGCCGTCTTCCCGCACGAGGACCGCAATTCGCTGCACCGGCTCAAAGCCGACGAGGCGTACGAGATCGGAGAGCAGGGGCACCCCGTCCGCGCCTATCTCTCCGTCGAGGAGATCGTCGGCGCCGCCCGACGGGCCGGCGCGGACGCCGTCTACCCCGGCTACGGGTTCCTCTCCGAGAACCCCGAACTCGCCCGCGCCTGCGAGGAGGCGGGCATCACCTTCGTCGGCCCCGACGCCCGCACCCTCGAACTGACGGGCAACAAGGCCAGGGCCGTGGCCGCGGCCCGCGAGGCCGGCGTGCCCGTCCTCGGCTCGTCCGCGCCCTCCAACGACGTCGACGAACTGGTGCGGGCCGCCGAGGAGATCGGCTTCCCCGTGTTCGTCAAGGCGGTCGCGGGCGGCGGCGGACGCGGCATGCGCCGGGTCGAGGACCCGGCCGTGCTGCGCGAGTCCATCGAGGCGGCCTCCCGTGAGGCCGCGTCCGCGTTCGGCGACCCCACCGTCTTCCTGGAGAAGGCCGTCGTCGACCCCCGTCACATCGAGGTGCAGATCCTCGCCGACGGCGAGGGCGACGTCATCCACCTCTTCGAGCGGGACTGCTCGCTGCAGCGCCGCCACCAGAAGGTCATCGAGATGGCCCCCGCGCCCGACCTCGACCCGCAGCTGCGCGAGCGGATCTGCGCCGACGCGGTGCGCTTCGCCCGTCAGATCGGCTACCGCAACGCCGGCACCGTCGAGTTCCTCCTCGACCCCGCCGGCAACCACGTCTTCATCGAGATGAACCCCCGCATCCAGGTCGAGCACACGGTGACCGAGGAGGTCACCGACGTCGACCTGGTCCAGGCCCAGCTGCGCATCGCCGCCGGCGAGACGCTCGCCGACCTCGGCCTGTCGCAGGAGACGGTCACCCTGCACGGCGCGGCGCTGCAGTGCCGTATCACCACGGAGGACCCCGCCAACGGGTTCCGCCCCGACACCGGCCGTATCAGCGCCTACCGTTCCCCGGGCGGCTCCGGCATCCGCCTCGACGGCGGCACCACCCACGCGGGCACGGAGATCAGCGCCCACTTCGACTCGATGCTGGTCAAACTCACCTGCCGGGGCCGCGACTTCCCGACCGCGATCGGACGGGCCCGGCGCGCCGTCGCCGAGTTCCGCATCCGCGGCGTGGCCACCAACATCCCGTTCCTGCAGGCCGTCCTCGACGACGCCGACTTCCAGGCCGGACGCGTCACCACGTCGTTCATCGAGCAGCGGCCCCATCTGCTGACCGCACGCTCGTCGGCCGACCGCGGCACCAAGCTGCTCACCTACCTCGCCGACGTCACGGTGAACAAGCCGCACGGCGAGCGTCCCCAGCTGATCGACCCGACGTCCAAGCTGCCCGCGACGCCCGCGGGCGAGCCGCCCGCGGGCTCCCGCCAGCGCCTGGTCCACCTCGGCCCCGAGGGCTTCGCCCGCTGGCTGCGCGAGTCGCCCACCATCGGCGTCACCGACACCACCTTCCGCGACGCCCACCAGTCCCTGCTCGCCACCCGCGTGCGCACCAAGGACCTGCTCGCCTCGGCCCCGCTGGTCGCCCGCACCCTGCCCCAGCTGCTGTCCCTGGAGTGCTGGGGCGGCGCCACCT
This sequence comes from Streptomyces rishiriensis, assembly GCF_003112535.1. GTDB lineage: Bacteria > Actinomycetota > Actinomycetes > Streptomycetales > Streptomycetaceae > Streptomyces > Streptomyces rishiriensis. The sequence continues at coordinate 28,796 of NZ_BEWA01000023.1, forward strand.
ACGACGTCGCCCTGCGCTTCCTCGCCGAGGACCCGTGGGAGCGGCTGGCCGCCCTGCGCGAGGCCGTCCCCAACATCTGCCTGCAGATGCTGCTGCGCGGCCGCAACACCGTCGGCTACACCCCGTACCCGACCGAGGTGACCGACGCGTTCGTGCAGGAGGCCGCGGCCACCGGCATCGACGTCTTCCGCATCTTCGACGCGCTCAACGACGTCGGTCAGATGCGGCCCGCCATCGACGCCGTACGGGAGACGGGCACGGCGGTCGCCGAGGTCGCCCTGTGCTACACCTCCGACCTGTCCGACCCGAACGAGCGCCTCTACACCCTCGACTACTACCTGCGGCTCGCCGAGCAGATCGTCGAGGCCGGCGCACACGTCCTGGCCGTCAAGGACATGGCGGGCCTGCTGCGCGCCCCGGCCGCCGCGAAGCTCGTCTCCGCGCTGCGCCGTGAGTTCGACCTGCCGGTGCACCTGCACACCCACGACACCGCGGGCGGCCAGCTCGCCACCTACCTCGCCGCGATCCAGGCGGGCGCGGACGCCGTCGACGGCGCCGTGGCCTCCATGGCGGGCACGACCTCGCAGCCCTCGCTGTCGGCGATCGTCGCCGCGACCGACCACTCCGAACGGCCCACCGGCCTCGACCTCCAGGCCGTCGGCGACCTGGAACCGTACTGGGAGGGCGTCCGCCGGATCTACGCCCCCTTCGAGGCGGGCCTGGCCTCGCCGACCGGGCGCGTCTACCACCACGAGATCCCCGGTGGGCAGCTCTCCAACCTGCGCACCCAGGCCGTCGCGCTCGGCCTCGGCGACCGCTTCGAGGACATCGAGGCGATGTACGCGGCCGCCGACCGCATCCTCGGCCATCTGGTCAAGGTCACCCCGTCCTCCAAGGTGGTCGGCGACCTCGCTCTGCACCTGGTCGGCGCGGGCGTGTCACCCGAGGACTTCGAGGCGGAGCCGGACCGCTTCGACATCCCCGACTCCGTCATCGGCTTCCTGCGCGGCGAGCTCGGCACCCCGCCCGGCGGCTGGCCCGAGCCGTTCCGCAGCAAGGCGCTGCGGGGCCGCGCGGACGCCAAGCCCGTCCAGGAGCTGAGCACCGAGGACCGCGAGGGCCTGGAGAAGACCCGCCGCACCACCCTGAACCGGCTGCTCTTCCCCGGCCCGACGCGTGACTTCGAGGACCACCGCCAGGCCTACGGCGACACCAGCGTGCTCGACAGCAAGGACTTCTTCTACGGTCTGCGCCCGGGCACGGAGTACGCCGTCGACCTGGAGCCGGGCGTGCGGCTCCTGATCGAGCTGCAGGCCATCGGCGAGGCGGACGAACGGGGTATGCGCACCGTGATGTCGTCCCTCAACGGCCAGCTGCGGCCCATCCAGGTGCGGGACAAGGCGGCGGCCTCCGACCTGCCGGTCACGGAGAAGGCCGACCGGGGCGACGCCGGGCATGTCGCCGCGCCGTTCGCCGGCGTGGTCACGCTGGCGGTCGCCGAGGGCGACGAGGTGGAGGCCGGCGCGACGATCGCCACCATCGAGGCGATGAAGATGGAGGCCACGATCACCGCACCGAAGGCCGGCCGGGTCGGCAGGCTCGCCATCAACCGCATCCAGCAGGTGGAGGGCGGCGACCTGCTCGTCGTCGTGGACTGAGCCGAGCGCCGCCGGCGATCACTCGCCGGCGGCGAGGCGCGCGCATGTCTCCGCCCCCCGAACCTGCTGCCCCGCAACGGCTGTTGCCCGCAGGGGCAGCAGGTCTGCCCTTCCGTCCGGTGACGTACGGCGGGCCTGCGGCTACCGTCCGCTCGTGAACAACCGCACTCTCCCGCAGCGGCCGGTGACCGGTCGGCAGGACCACACCGCATGAGCGACGACCAAGCCGTCGAGGCGCCGCCCCAGCAGGCCGTGAGCTCTCCGCGACCGGTCGCGCCGCAACCCCGCCGACGCGGTCCGGGCCTCTTCACCGTCGTGGTCCTGCCCGCGCTGCTCGCCCTCTCCGCCGTGGCCGGCTTCCTCGCGCTGACCGGGGGACTGCCCGGCGACGAGGACGCAGGGGCAGACCCCCAGGGCGACGCAGCGGGCGGCGTCAACGCGACCTACGGCCCCTGGCTGCGCAGGTCCGCCGAGGCATGCTCGGTCGTCACCCCCTCCCTTCTCGCCGCCCAGATCGACCAGCTCACCGGCTTCGCCGACGAGACCACCGCCTCCGGCGAACAGGGCATCGCCGCCTTCACCGCCGCCGGCTGGCGCACCTGGGGCAAGGACGACGACGGCAACGGACACTCCTCGCCGCACGATCCCGCCGACGCGATCATGGCCCTCGGCCGCCAGGACTGCTCCCTCGCCCGGAAGATCACCGAGCTCAGGACCGACGGCGCCGTCAACGGCGACCTCGTGGACCTCACCCTCGCCGCCTACGCGGTCGGCACGGACGCCGTCGCGGACGCGGGCAAGGTCCCGGCCGCGGCCGGGACGTACCTCGGCGAGGTGAAGTCGCGGTTCGCGACCTACGCGGACTTCGACCGGGAGGACCCGGGCGGCGGCGCCGCCCCGGCGAACGCGATCCTCGCGGCGCCCACCACCACCCTCACCGTCACCTCGCCCTACGGCTCCCGCAAGCACCCGCTCACCGGCGTCACCAAACTCCACACCGGAACGGACTTCGGCGCGCCCCAGGGCGCCCAGGTTTCCGCCGCCCGCGACGGCCGGGTGGTGTTCGCGGCCATGACCAAGGCGTACGGCAACCGCGTCGTCGTCGACCACGGCCTCATCGACGGCAAACGCCTGGAGACGACCTACAGCCACCTCTCCCTGCTGCAGGTCACGGCCGGACAGGAGGTGCGGACCGGCGCTGCGATCGGGCGGGTCGGCTCCACCGGCCTGTCCACCGGCCCGCATCTGCACTTCGAGGTGATCTACGACGGCTACTACACCGATCCGCTGCCCTGGCTGGCGCCGAACGGCTGACGACCGCGCGATGCGACCGGGCCGGACGACCGGGAGGAGCGGGAGCCGGTTGCGGTGAGGTGACAGCCGGGGTCGGGAGAGGGGCGCCGCACCCCGTGGCGCCCGGTGCGGCCATGAGCCCTGCATGCGCCCCCGCGCGGCTGGGCAGAATCCGTTCTGCCATTGATCACGCGGGACGGACACGGACGCCGTCCTCCCCGAACTCCCAGGGAAGGCAGGTCGGTTGTCGTGCAGTTGCGTCTTCCCTCCTCGGTATCCGAAGCGCAGCGATGTCTGGCCGACGGAGCGGTGCCGGTAGGCGGCGCCACGCTGGTGTGGGCCGGCTGGCAGCGGGACGGCTTCCCCGAGCAGGCCGTGTCGCTGCGGAACCTGCCCGAGGCCAACACGGTCGGCCCCGAGGAACTGGGCGGGGCCGTGCCGCTGCATCGCGTCGACGCGACCGTGCCCGAGGTGCTGCACCGGGCGGCCTCCGGCGTGGGCACGGGCGCGGTGCGCCGGGCGGCCACGGTCGGCGGCAACATCGTCGGCAGCACCCTGCGCTGTCTGCTCCCGGCAGCCCTCGTGCTCGACGCCCGCGCCACCGTCCTGACGGCCGACGGGGTGTACGAGAGCGACCTGGCCGAGCTGCTGGCGAAACGTCATGTGCTGCTCGCCCTGCGCTGGCGCACGCCCCTGGCCAGCGGCTACCGCAAGCTGGACAGCGAGGCGGGCGGGCCCCCGCCGCTCGTGGTCGCCGTGGCGGTGCACGCGGACGGCGACGCCCCCGCCACGGTGCGCGTGGCGGTGCGCGACGGCTACGAGGTGTTCAGCGAGAGCACGCCGTACGGGGCCGGCGCCGAGCAGGTCCTGCGGAGCCTGGCGGCAGCGGGGTCGGCCGCCCTGCCCGCCCCGGCACAGGACGCCCTCCGCCGCGAAGTCACCGACGTGCTGGCCCGCGCAGCCGTCTGAGCCGGTCCCGCACGCCCCGAGGCGTCATGTCTGCACCACGGGTGCGTACGCCTCCGCCGACAGCCCGAACGTCCAGGCGACCCCCGCCCGCGCCGTACGGGTCGACGGCGGCACCCGCAGCCAGTAGGTGCGCCGCGTCCCGTCCGGCTCCGGCGTCGAGTTGAGGACCTCCACCATGACGACGGCCTCGTCGTCGGCCAGATCGACGCGCCACAGCGTGCCCGTCGCGTCCCGGTGGACGGGACGGGCGTCGGAGTCCGCCAGGTAGCGGTCGTAGCCGTAGTACTCGAGCATGACCCGGCGCAGCTCCGCGTTCTCCTCGCCCCGGATCCGTTCCGGGGTGAGCCGGGGCAGTTCGGCGAGGAACCCGGCCGGCACCGGCATCCCGCGCCAGGCGTACAGGGCGAACCCGTCGGGATAGGCCAGGGCCGGCCCGTCCCCGTGGTCGAGCCGGCCCGCCTCGTCGCGGTGCAGGGCGACGGGCCGTTCGCACACCACGGCCACGCGCGTGAACGGCCACCACCAGCCGGCGCTGCGGGCCACCGCGGCCAGCCCTTCGAGCGGGCTCCCGTCGGCCGGGAAGGCGGCGAGCCACGGCGCGTCGTGCTGCCCGAGCACGGCGTCGAGCAGCAGCAGCCGGACCTGTGCGGCCGCGCTCCCCGTGTCCCCGCCGGCCGGCTCCTCCAGCAGCCCGGCCCTGATCCGGTCGACGAGCGCCTGCGTCGAGTCCCACAGCCGGCCGCCGGTCGCCGCCCAGTGCGCCGCCCAGCCCGCCGCGCCCAACTCCGCGTGCAGCCGCGCCCGCTCACGCGCCCACGGCAGGCTCCGGACCGTGTCGCGCACGCTGGCGCCCAGGTCCTGCGACGCCCGGATCAGCGTGACCGCCTCGCGTGGCGAACCGGCCCACACTACCTCCTCCGGCTCGTCGAGCCCCGCCTGCCGGTAGGCCCGGCGGACGCCCGCCTCGGCGGCGGCGCGATCGGCCGCGCCGACGGCCGCCGCCGACGCGCGCCACGCCTGGACGCTCTCCTCGTCGAAGACGGCGGTCTTCCCCATGTCCATCGTCATCCGTCCCTCGCTGTCCGTCCCCTGGCCCGCCATCGGGTCAGTCCGCCACGATCCGCACCGCCCCCGGCACGTACTCCCGCTGCCGGATCACCCGGTACCACCCCTCGGGCAGCGCGATCGCCGCGTGCTCCTCGTGGACGACCCGGCCGCCCCGGGGCAGATGCAGCAGCAGCGGACCGAACGGGCCCGGCTCCCGCACCAGATCACCCGGTCCGACGACCGCGTGCGCATGCCCGGTGACCTCGCCCAGGGCCAGCACCAGCCGGCCCCGCGCGTCCCGGCGCTCCCTCGGCGCCGCGGCGACGTGCGACGGCACCGCCTCCTCGGCGACGGGCACGATCAGCACGTCTCCCTGCCGGTACATGGCTCTCCCCTCCCGCCGGGTGCACCGCGCACCGGCCCCATGACCACGACCGTACGGCCCGGCACTGACAACGCCCTCGAACCGAGCCCCCGCCGACGGGCGGTGTCAGTGCCTGTTGGTAGAACTGCGGACACATCACGGACCGCACACTTTTCCTCCTGGGAGCAGCCGTATGACCATCGGCCACCACCTCGACGCGCTGCACGGGCTGCCCGCCTACACGTTCCCCGGCCCCGAGCACCGGCCCCGGCCGGTCGAACCGGACGCGGTGGCCTGGCGCGTCAGCGCCGACGTCTACGACGCGAACGAGAACTGGACGGACGCGTTCGCCCGCTTCTGCGCCACCGTCGACACCACCCGTGTGCGGGCACTGACAGTCGGCGCCTGGGAGGAGGCCTACGACACGGCCCCGACCTCCGTCATCGAGGCCCTCACGGCCGCCCGGGACCGCCTCCCCGCGCTGCGGGCGCTGTTCCTCGGCGACATGGTGGGGGAGGAGTGCGAGATCTCCTGGATCAACCAGAGCGACGTCACCCCCCTCCTGGCCGCCTTCCCCCGGCTGGAGGAGCTGGGCGTGCGCGGCGGGTCCGGGCTGCGGTTCCCCGCCCTGAGCCACGGCGCGCTGCGCCGGCTCGTGATCGAGACCGGCGGGCTGCCCGCGGAGGTCGTGCGCGGGGTCGGCGGCAGCGACCTGCCCGCGCTGGAGCACCTCGACCTGTGGCTCGGCACGCCCGAATACGGCGGCGACAGCGAGGCCGCGGACCTGGCGCCGATCCTGTCCGGCGCCCGGCTGCCGAACCTGCGCCATCTGGCCGTGCGCAACAGCGAGATGCAGGACGCCGTGGCCGCGGCCGTGGCGTCCGCGCCGGTGGTGGCGCGGCTGGAGGTGCTCGACCTCTCCATGGGCGTCCTGACCGACGAGGGCGCGGCCGCGCTGCTCGGCGGGCAGCCGCTCACCCATCTCAAGAAGCTCGACCTGCACCACCACTACCTGAGTGAGCCCCTGCTGGAGCGCGTCCGGCAGACCCTGGAGCCGGCCGGAGTCGAGGTCGCCCTCGACCGCGGCGACGCCGAGGAGGACGCCGAGGACGACGGCACCGTGTGGCGGTATGTCGCCGTCGGCGAGTGACGCGGGGGCGCGTTTCGCGGTGGTCGGCAACCCCGAGAACCGCCGGGCGGCGCTCTTCGCGGACGCGGTGCGCGCGGCCGGCCTGCCCGCTCCCCGCGTAGTGCCGTGGACCGACGTGCTCCGCGCCCGGGGAGCCGACTTCGACGGCGACGAGATCGTCCGGATCGACTCACCGGGCGAGAACCCCGAGGTCGACCGGATACTGCGCGGCGCCCAGGACCCCACCAGGGTCGAGGGCTCGGCTCGCTGGTACGCCCGCTTCACGGCGGCGGTGCGCGGTCTGCGCGGCGGCGTCCGCCTCGACGACCCCGACGACCTGGCCGTGCTGTTCGACAAGCGGCTCTGTCACGGCGTCCTCGAGGCCGCGGGCGTCCCCGTCCCCGCCTCGCCCACCTCCGGCCCGCGGGGGATCGCGGTGCGCGGCTGGGACGACGTGCGTGCGGCGATGCGCGAGCACCGCATGCCCCGGCTGTTCGTGAAGCCCGCGCACGGGTCCTCCGCGTCGGGCGTCCTGGCCGTCGAATCGGGCGGCGCGGGCCGCATCAGGGCCACGACCTCCGTGGAACGCGCCGCGGACGGCCGCCTGTACAACTCCCTCAGGGTGCGCCGTTACGAACGCGAACAGGACATCGCGGCCGTCGTCGACGCACTCGCCCCGGACGGACTGCACCTCGAACGCTGGCTGCCGAAGGCGTCCCAGGACGGCCGGGCCGCCGACCTCAGGGTCGTGGTGGTGGCGGGCCGTGCCACCCATGCGGTGGTCCGCACCAGCCGCTCGCCGCTCACCAACCTCCATCTGGGCGGCCGGCGGGGGGACTTGCGGGCCGCGCGCCAGGCGGTGGAGGCGGCGGGCGCGGACTGGGCCCATGTGCTGGGAGTGTGCGAGCGGGCCGCGGCCTGCTTCCCGCGCACCCTGTGCGTCGGCGTCGACCTGCTGCCGGCGGTCGGCTGGCGCAGCGCCGCGGTCGGCGAGGCCAACGCCTTCGGCGACCTGCTGCCCGGGCTCACGGGTCTGCCCGGCAGCGGAGCCGAGGGCCTCGACACCTACGGCGCCCAGGTGGCCGCCGTGCTGCACGACCGGAACGACAGAGGAACACCCCATGCCTGAGCCCGACATGAACGACGTCGTGGGCCGTCACGACATCCTCCTGGTCACCCTCGACACCCTGCGGTACGACGTGGCCGTGGAGCTCGCGGAGGCGGGCCGCATACCTCACCTGGCCCGTCACCTCCCCGGCGGCCGCTGGGAGAAGCGGCACGCTCCGGGCAGCTTCACCTACGCCTCCCACCAGGCGATCTTCGCCGGTTTCCTGCCGACTCCGGCGGCCCCCGGACCGCACCCGCGGTTGTTCGCGGCGAGCTTCGCGGGCAGCGAGACCACGGCGCGCGGCACCTATGTCTACGACACCCCCGATGTCGTCTCCGGCCTGGCCCGGCACGGCTATCACACGGTGTGCGTCGGGGGAGTGGGCTTCTTCAACCGGCAGGGCCCGCTGGGCTCGGTCCTGCCCGGCCTGTTCCAGGAGGCCCACTGGGAACCGGAGTTCGGCGTCACCTCGCCCCACTCCTTCGAGAACCAGATCGACCGCGTCGAGGAGGTCGTACGGCGACTCCCGGACGAGCGGCGGCTGTTCCTCTTCGTGAACGTCTCCGCGCTGCACCAGCCGAACTGGTTCCATCTGCCGGGCGCCACCCGCGAGGCGGGCGACAGCCGCGCGACGCACGCCGCCGCGCTGGAGTACGTGGACCGGCACATCGGGCGGCTCTTCGCCGCCGCGAGCAGCAGGCGCCGCTGTTTCGCGATCGTCTGCTCCGATCACGGCACCGCCTACGGCGACGACGGCTACACCGGGCACCGGCTCGGCCACGAGTCCGTGTGGACCGTCCCGTACGCCCACTTCTTCCTCGACCCCGCACCCCGTGACCCCGCCCCGCGCCCGACGGAGGCCGCCCGATGACCACCGCCGAGCCGACCACCGCCGTCAGCCCGTACCAGCACTACGTCTACGCCTACCCGCACAAGACCGCCTACCGCCCCCTCCCCGAACGCCCGCCCCTGCGCGAACTCTGGGCGGCCGAGCCGAAGGACGCGCTCTCCCTCTACCTGCACATACCGTTCTGCGAGGTCCGCTGCGGCTTCTGCAACCTCTTCACCCGCATCGGCGCGCCCGACGGCCTGACCGGCGCCTACCTGGACGCCCTGGAGCGACAGGCGACAGCCGTGCGCGAGGCGCTGGGGGAGACGGACCGGACCCGGTTCGCCACCGCGGCCTTCGGCGGCGGCACGCCCACCTTCCTCACCGCCGGTGAGCTGGAGCGCCTCTGCGACATCGCCGAGCACCGCATGGGGGCCGACCTGCGCGCGGTCCCGCTCTCCGTCGAGGCCTCGCCCGCCACGGCCACCGCCGACCGCCTGGCCGTCCTGGCCGAGCGCGGCGCCACCCGGATCAGCCTGGGCGTCCAGAGCTTCGTCGAGACCGAGGCCAGGGCCGCCGTACGGCCCCAGCGCCGCGCCGACGTCGAGACCGCCCTCGCCCGCATCCGCGACGCGCGCGTCCCGGTCCTCAACATCGACCTCATCTACGGCATCGACGGGCAGAGTGAGCAGAGCTGGCTGCGCTCCCTGGACGCGGCCCTGGCCTGGCGACCCGAGGAGCTCTACCTCTACCCGCTCTACGTCCGCCCCCTCACCGGCCTCGACCGCCGGGCCCCGGCGGGCCACGACCCGGCTTGGGACGAACAGCGCCTGACCCTGTACCGGACCGGTCGCGACCACCTCCTCGCGCACGGCTACCGCCAGCAGTCCATGCGGATGTTCCGTCGCGCCGACGCGCCGCCCCAGGGCCCCGACGACCACGCCTGCCAGACCGACGGCATGATCGGCCTCGGCTGCGGCGCCCGCTCCTACACGGCCGCACTGCACTACTCCTTCGACTACGCCGTCGGCATGCACGAGATCCGCGGCATCATCGACGACTACGTCTCCAGCGGCCCGGCCGACTTCGCCCGCGCCCAGGTCGGCTTCCGCATGGATCCGCGCGAGGCGCGCCGCCGCCACCTCCTGCAGTCCCTGCTCCAGGCCGAGGGGCTGCGCCTCGACGACTACCGGGCCCGCTTCGGGGGCGCGCCCGCCGACGACTTCGGCCCCGAACTCGGGCGACTCGCCGACCGCGGCTGGCTCACCGACGCCGGCCCGACGACCCTGCGGCTCACCCCCGAAGGGCTCGCCCACTCCGACGCCGTCGGCCCCGCCCTCTTCTCGCCGGCCGTGCGGACCGCCATGGCCGCCTACGAACGCAAGTGAGGCGGACGCCGTGGACCTGACCCTCCTCTACCGCGGTCCGCTCGCCTCCTGCGACTACGACTGCCCCTACTGCCCGTTCGCCAAGCGACGCGACTCGACCGCGCAGCTGCGCGCCGACCGGGCCGCGCTCGAACGGTTCGCCGTCTGGGCCGCGGCCCGGACCGAGGACCGGCTCTCCCTCCTCTTCACTCCCTGGGGCGAGGGCCTGGTCCGCTCCTGGTACCGGCGCACCCTGGCCGACCTCTCCCGCCTCCCGCACATCCGCCGCGTCGCGATCCAGACCAACCTCAGCTGCCGCACCGACTGGCTCGCCGAGGCCGACCCCGACACGCTGGCGCTGTGGTGCACCTACCACCCGGGCCAGACACCGTACGAGCGGTTCCTCGCCAAATGCCGGGACCTGACGGACCGGGGCATCCGCTTCAGCGTCGGCGTCGTCGGCCTCCCCGGCCATCTCGAAGCGGCCCGCCGCCTGCGCGCCGACCTGCCCGCACACGTCTACCTGTGGATCAACGCCGCCGAGGGGCACGTCTACGACGACGCCGACGCCGACCGGTGGACCGCCCTCGACCCGCTCTTCCCGTACAGCCGCCACCCGCACGCCAGCGCCGGCCTGCCCTGCCGCACCGGCGAATCGGTGATCTCGGTCGACGGGGACGGCACGGTCCGCCGCTGCCACTTCGTCCGCGCCGAACTCGGCAACCTCTACGACGGCTCGTACCGCGCAGCCCTGCGCCCCCGGGCCTGCCCGCTCGCCGTCTGCGACTGCCACATCGGCTACGTGCACCTGGAGACGCTCCCGCTGTACGACGTCTTCGCGGGCGGCGTCCTGGAACGCGTCCCGGCCGCGACGCCGCCCGTCGGCGCCGCGGAGCGCTCCGCCACCGCTTCCGCACAGCACTCCGCCCGTGTCGCGACGATCGCGACACGGGCGGAGACAGCGAACCGGCAGGACGCTACGGGGTCACGTCCGTGACCCTCCAGCGCTGGTTGGAGCCGGAGTTGGCCTGCCAGGTCGTCACGGCGGCGCCCTCGTTCGTCGCCTGGCCGCCGACTTCGAGGAGCCGTCCGGTGGCCGCGTTCACCAGGGTCCACGTGCCGTCGCCGGTGGTCGACATGATCCACTCGGTGGCGGGGTCACGCTTGCCGGTGTCGGGCTCGACCACCGGCACGTCGTCGCGGACGGCGAGGCGCTTGCCCTCGGCCGGGTTGGCGAAGACGTAACGCTGGCGCGCGCCCTTGTCGCCGTGCCGGGCGTCCAGCTGCCACTGCTGCGCCGTGCTGCCGTTGGCCGACCCGATCACCAGGCTCGTGCCGTTGGCGGCGACGGTGACCGCCTTGCCGCTCTGCACGCCGGTCAGCGTGTAGGAGTGGCCCTTGCTGAACAGGCCGGCGTTCTTCGCGACTCCCGAGACGCCCCTGACGGCGAAGGAGGTCACGGACTGGGCGGGGACCGTGTACGTGGCCCTGCCGTCCACGACCTTGACCGGGGCCTGCTGCTTGAGCTTGCCGTCGGCGCTGGTCACGGTCGGCGTGACGGTCGCGTTGCCCTTGATGCTGCGGAACTTGGACAGGTCGAGGGTCACCGTGCGGGCCGCGGTGGTGGAGTTGACGTGGACGAGCGAGACGCCCTTGCCGTCCTCGGTCACGGCCGCGGCGCTGGAGGTGTCGTCCACCTTGATCAGCCTGTCGCCGGGCTTGATGAAGTGCGTGAAGTTGCGGGCGGTGTCGAACTTGGTGTTCGTGAAGATCGGGCACGACTGCAGGGTGTCCGTCTTGGTGCAGCTGAACGGCAGCTGGATCTCGCCCCAGTTGCCGCCCTTGGCGGACTCGCCGCCCGGCTTCATGTTGTCGTAGTCCTCGACCGGCTGCCAGAACACCCAGGCGCTGGGCTCCAGTTCCCGCAGGTCGTTCACCATCTGCTGGGCCAGCCCGAGACCGGGACGCATGTCGGTGAAGCTCTGCCCGTCGCCCCAGTCGCCCTCGACCTCGCTCATCCACAGCGGCTTGTCGGCGGCCTTGGCGAGGTCGCGCACGGTGGTGCGCTGCCCGGTGCCGTAGGTGTGGACGTTCATTTGGTCCACGAGGTCCTTGGCGGCCTGCGAGTAGGAGTTCCAGTTGGTGGCGAAGATGGACGGGTTGGTCTCGTCCATCGCCGATATGCCGGCCCTGACCTTGGCCTTCTTCAGCGCGGGCGCCAGCGCGGCGAGCACCTTCTGCTGGAGCTCGGGGCCGATGTGGGCGCCCTCCTGGCGGCCGCCGACGGGCAGGCCGTTCGCGTCGAGCCGGGTGCCCCAGTAGCCGGTGTTGGGCTCGTTGAAGGGGTCGATCGTGTCGACCTTGATGCCCTCGCCCTTCTCCAGCCGCTTCGTCGCACCCGCCAGATAGGCGGCGAAGTCGTCCACGGAGTCGGCCTTCAGCTGGTCGGTGTTGGCGTTGAAGCCGCCGGACACGTACCCGCTCTCCGTCATGAACCACGGCGGGGAGTTGCTGAACGCCTCCCAGTGGGTGATGTCCTTCTTGATGCGGTTCACCCACCACCGCTGGGTGGCGTCGGCCTCGGGGTTCCAGTCGGCCGGGTCGTCCGCGCTCCACCAGTCGGTGTCCGCGCGGGTGGTGCCCGCGGGCGCCTTCCACCAGCCCTGCACGGCGCCGCCGGCCCGCAGATAGTCCTTGACGTCCGGAGCGTTGCCGCCGCCGATGTTGTAGCGGGCGATGTTCAGCGCCAGGCCGTCGTCACCGAAGAGCAGCTTGGCGAGCTTCTCACGGACCGCCGGGGGGTAGTCGCCGGTGGCGTTGGCGAACCAGACCAGGCTGGTGCCCCAGCCCTCGAACTTCTCCTGCTGGTACGAGGGGTCCGGCGTCACCGTGACGGCGGCCTCGGCGTGCGCCTGCACGGGGACGCTCAAGAGCGCGGCCCCGGTGGCCAGTGCGGTGAGTGCGGCGGCCCCGAGGGTCCGTCTGGTGCGGGTACGGCGTGCCATGGGTGCTCCCAACTGCGGTGCGGTCGCTGTGGTGGGCCCCCTCCTGCCGCGCGGACGGGAGGGGATGGCCCCCGGGCACGGGTCAGGCCGTGCCCGGGGAGTCGTGGGGTGCGGGCGGGGACGTCAGACGGCGGGTCGGCGCAGTACGACGACCTCCCGGGGACCGAGGACGAGGGAGCCCTCCGCGTCGCGGGCGCCGAGCAGCACCTCGCCGTCGAAGCCGGGGACCCGCACCGTCTCGTCGGTCCGGTTGACCAGGAACAGGAACCGTCCCTCGGGGCCGCGCCGTACGGTCAGCTCAACCGATCCGCGCGCCTGCGAGGGAAGTTCGCTGCTCACGCCGGCCGGTTCCAGCAGGCGCGGGAGCAGCGAGCGCAGCCCGTCGACGCCGAGCCGGGTCGACACGTACGAGGCCGAGCCGTCGCCCGTGGACCGGCGGGTGACCGCGGGACGGCCGGCGTGCACCCCGCTGCGGTAGTGCGCCAGGACATCCGTGGCGCCGTCCGCGACGGTGATCCGGTCGGTCCACAGAGTGCCGCGGGTGGAGTCGTCCAGCTCCACGCTCTCGCCGGCGAGCAGCGGGCCGAACTCCTCGATGCGGATGCCCAGCAGGTCGCGCAGCGCCCCGGGGTAACCGCCGAGCCACACATGGTCGTTCTCGTCGACGACCCCGGAGAAGTACGTGATGACGAGGTGGCCGCCCTGCTCGGCATAGCGCGTGAGGTCCTTGGCGAGCCCGGCCGGCACCATGTGCAGCACGGGCGCGACGAGGACCTGGTGGCGGGAGAGGTCGGCGCCGGTGGTGACGAGGTCGGCGCGGACGCCGAGGGCGAGGAGCGCCGAGTACCAGTCGAGCGCCTCCTGACGGTAGTCCAGCAGGGAGGTGGGGTGGGAGTCCTGCTCGCTGGCCCACCACGACTCCCAGTCGTAGAGGATGCCGACGGCCGCCGCCTCGCGCTCCGAACCCGCCACCGGGGCGAGGGCCTTGAGCTTCGCGCCGAGGTCGGCGACCGCGCGGAACAGGTCGCTGTCCGCGCCGGCGTGCGGGACCATCGCCGAGTGGTACTTCTCGGCGCCGGCCGCGGACTGCCGCCACTGGAAGAAGCAGACGGCGTCCGCGCCGTGCGCCACGTGCAGCAGCGAGTCGCGGGCCAGGTCGCCCGGTCGCTTGGCCACGTTGACGGACTGCCAGTTGACCGCGCTGGTGGAGTGCTCCATCAGGAACCAGGGCCGGCCGCTCGCGATGCCGCTGACCAGGTTGGCGGAGAAGGACAGCTCGTCGCGGTCCTGCGGGCCGGGATGCACGTAGTGGTCGTTGGAGACGAAGTCGATCTCGCCAGCCCAGTCCGGGTAGTTCATGCCCTTCGTGCCGCCCATCACCATGAAGTTGGTGGTGACCGGGACGCCGGGTGTGATCTCCCGCAGGATCTCGCGCTCGGCGACGAGGTGGTCCTTCAGCGCGTCCGAGGAGAACCGCTTGAAGTCCAGCTGCTGGGTGGGGTTGGGGTGGGAGGCGGCCAGCCGCGGCGGCAGGATCTGCTCCCAGTCGCTGTAGCGCTGCGACCAGAAGGCCGTGCCCCAGGCGTGGTTGAGGGCGTCGAGCGTGCCGTAGCGAGCGCGCAGCCAGAGGCGGAAGGCGCGGGCCGCGTCGTCGGAGTAGTCGTAGACGTTGTGGCAGCCGAGCTCGTTGGAGACGTGCCAGGCGACCAGCGCCGGGTGGTCCTTGTAGCGGCCGGCGATCTCGCGGACCAGGCGCAGGGCGTGCTCGCGGAAGACGGGCGACGTGGGCCGCCAGTGCTGCCGCGCGCCCGGCCAGAGTGTCTCGCCGTTCGCCGTGACCGGCAGGATCTCCGGGTGGGCGGTGGTGAGCCACGGCGGCGGGGAGGCGGTGGCGGTGGCCAGGTCGACGCCTATCCCGCCCGCGTGCAGCAGGTCCATGACCTCGTCGAGCCAGCCGAAGTCCCAGGTGTCCGGGCCCGGCTGGATACGGGCCCAGGAGAAGATCCCCACGGAGACGACGGTGACGCCGGCCTCCTGCATCAGGCGGACGTCCTCCTCCCACACGTCCCGGGGCCACTGCTCGGGGTTGTAGTCGGCGCCGTAGGCCAGACGCGGGGCGGCGTCACCGTCCGCCCCGCGCAGCATGCGGGACTGGAGGGTGGAGATCATGGCGGTCCTTCCGAAGGTGGTGCACGGGGGCGGCGCGGCCCGTGTGCCGCGCCGCCCGGCGCTTACTGCTGTGCTGGTGCTGTGCCGGCCGCTTCGCGGGCGACTGCCTCTGGGTTACTTCTGGATGGTGAAGCCCTGCTCCTGGCCGTACTTGACCGAGGCGTCCTGCCAGGCCTTCAGGCCGTCCGCCAGCTTGGTGCCGGAGACGTAGGCCTTGCCGACCGTGTCGTTGAAGATCGAGTTGGCGTACGGCTGGAACGGGAGGTACGACCAGTCGCTCGCCACGTTGGCGGCGGAGTCGGCGAAGATCTTGTTCGCCTCCTGGCCGTCGAAGTAGTCGAACTTCTTGCTCTGGAACGCGGGGGACTCGAGCTCCGCCTTGGTGGCGGGGAAGGCGCCCTCGCTGACGCGGGTCGCGACACCGGCGCCGGAGTTGGCGTACTCGGTGAAGGCGTAGGCGAGTTCCTTGTTCTTGGCCAGCGCCGGGACGGCCAGCGAGCTGCCGCCGTTCTCCGCGCTCGCCTTGTCGCCCTTGGTCCAGGCCGGCAGCGGCGCCGCGCGCCACTGGCCCTTGGCGTTGGGGACGCCGGTGACGAAGTTGGCGGGCATCCAGGCGCCGGTGGGCAGGGTGGCGATGGTGCCGTCGCCCAGGCCCTTGTACCAGTCGTCGGTCCAGCCGTTGACCGGGGCGACCAGCTTCTCGCTGATCAGCTGCTGCCAGACCGCCTCGTACTTCTTGGCGCCGGCGTCGTCGAAGTTGATGCCGAGCTTCGTGCCGTCGACCTTGTAGGGGCGCGAACCGGCCTGCCACAGCAGGGAGGTGGTGAGGCCCGCGTCGCCGAGGTCGCTGGTGATGTAGGCCTTCGGGTCGGCCTTGTGGAGCTTGCGGGCGGCGTCGAGGTACTCGTCCCAGGTGGTGGGGACGGCGATCTTGTACTTGTCGAAGACCGTCTTGTTGTAGAACAGCGCCATCGGACCCGAGTCCATCGGCAGGCCGTAGACCTTGTCGCCGTCGCTGACCGCGTTCCACGGGCCCGGCGTGTACTTGGAGGCGAGCTTGGAGGCGCCGTACGGGGCCAGGTCGGACAGGCCCTTGGTCAGGGAGTACTGGCCGAGCGCGAAGTACTCGACCTGGGCGACGTCCGGGACGCCCTTGCCGGCCGAGATCGCGTTCGACAGCGCGGTGTAGTGCTTGTCGCCGGAGCGCTCGCTGACCAGGTTGACCTTGACCTTCGGGTACTTCTTCTGGAAGTCGGCGGCCACCGTCTTCAAAGTGGGCTCCCACGCCCAGACCGTGATGTCGCCTCCCTTGGCCAGGGCGGCCTGGATGTCGCCGGCGGAGACGGCCTTGGTGTCGGAGCTGTCGTCCGAGCCGCCGCAGGCGGTCACGCCCAGGGCCAGGGTGGAGACGAGGGCGATGCCGCGCAGGATGCGGCTCGTTGTTCTGCGCATGGTGCTTCCACTTCTACGTGGGTGGGACAGGTGAGGGTGGGGGTGGTGCCGGTGTTGCTCACATGTGGGGCTTGGGGGCGCTGCCCGGGTCACTCCTTGACGCTTCCGGCGGAGAGGCCGGACTGCCAGTACTTCTGGAGGAACAGGAAGGCGGCGATGAGGGGGAGGATCGTGAGCAGGGATCCCGTGATCACCAGGTTGAAGATCACGTCACCGCCGATGGTCTGCGCCTGGGAGCTCCAGGCGCTCAGACCCAGCGTCAGCGGGTACCAGTCCGGGTCCTTCAGCATGATCAGCGGAAGGAAGTAGTTGTTCCAGGTGGCGACCGTGGTGAACAGCAGCACGGTCACGATCCCGGGGGCCAGCAGCGGCAGTGCGACCTGGAAGAAGGTCCGCACCTCGCTCGCGCCGTCCATCCGGGCCGCCTCCAGCAGCTCGGTCGGGATCGCCTCGGCGGCGAACACCCACATCAGATAGAGGCCGAACGGCGACACCAGCGAAGGGATGATGACCGCCCAGGGGGTGTCGGTCAGCCCCATCTTGCTGAACATCAGGAAGGTCGGCACGGCCAGCGCCGTGGCCGGCACGGCGACCGCGCCGATCACGACGGCGAAGATCGCCCGCTTGCCGGGGAACTGGAACTTCGCCAGCGCGTATCCGCCGAGCACGGCCAGCAGGGTCGCGCCGCCCGCGCCGAGCACCACGTACAGCAGGGTGTTCAGCAGCCAGCGGCCGAAGATGCCGTCGTGGTAGGTGAAGGTGTCCCGGATGTTGTCCCACAGGGCGAAGTCGTGGGCGAACCACAGGCCGTTGGAGTCGGCGAGCCCGGACTGGGTCTTCGTGGCGTTGATGACCAGCCAGATCAGCGGCACCACGGTGTAGAGGACCATCAGGGCCATCAGCGCCGTCAGCAGCACGTTGCGCTTCGGCTTGCCCGGGGTGTGCTTCTTGCGAGGGGTCCGCAGTCTGGGGGCGCCGCTCTTCGCGGGGGAGGCGGTGACAGAGGTGCTCATCGGGTCACGCTCCCTTGCGCATGCCGCGCAGCTGGACGGCGTAGGCGACGATCATCGTGATGACGCCCATGATGATGGCCACCGTCGCCGAGTAGTTGTGCTGCTGGCCGTTGAAGGACAGCGAGTACGTGTAGAAGTTCGGCGTGAAGTCCGTGGTGATCGAGTTCAGCGCCAGCGGACGCAGGATGCTCGGCTCGTTGAAGAGCTGGAAGCTGCCGATGATCGAGAAGATCGTCGCGATGACGAGCGCGCCCCGGATCGCGGGCAGCTTGATCGAGCTGATGATCCGCCACTGACCGGCGCCGTCGATCTCCGCCGCCTCGTACAGCGAGGTCGGCACGACGCGCAGCGCCGAGTAGAAGATCAGCATGTTGTACCCGACGAACTCCCAGGTCACGATGTTGCCGATGGAGGCGAGCACCCAGTCGGGGGAGAGCAGGTCGGGCAGGGTGACACCGAACGCGGAGTTGATGTCGCCCACCAGGCCGTACTTGGTGCCGTACATGAAGCCCCACATGAGGGTGGCGACCACGGCGGGCACGGCGTACGGCAGGAAGATCGTGATCCTGAAGAAGCCCTTGCCGTAGAGCCGGCCGCTGTCCAGGGCCAGTGCCACCAGCAGGGCGATGCCCAGCATGATCGGCACCTGGACCGCCAGGAAGAGCGCCACCCGTCCGACGGCCGACCAGAACGCGTCGTCCTGCAGGGCCCGCGTGTAGTTGTCCAGGCCGACGAACTGGTTTCCGCCGATGAGCTGGTCGCGGAAGAGGCTCAGGTAGATCGAGTACGCGATCGGCGCCAGGAAGACCAGCGCGAACACCACCACGAAGGGACCGATGAAACCCCACCCCGTCCAGGAGCGGCGGTCCCGTTTCGCCGGAGGAGGTGCCGGCCGCGGCTCGGCGGCCACCGGCGGTTGCAGCGTCGTCATGTCGTTCCTCGCTCGTCCAGAACTGGAGCAGGCGGTGTTGCGCGGAGATTTCCGGACGCCCCACCGCCACCATGATGTTTACGCAAACATCGGCCACGCAAGAGGCTGGGCAAGCTGTTATGTTTACGTAAACATCTGATGGCGGCATGTCTACACTGCCCCGATAACGATGGTCAAGGGTCGTCTGGGGAGACCGTGGCACCTGCGCCGACAGAGAGGTGGGGACACCGAGTGGACATGGCTCGAAGAACACCGGCTGACGTGCCGAGACGCACCCGGGCCACCGCCTCCATGGCCGACGTCGCCCGGCTCGCCGGAGTGTCGTCGCAGACCGTCTCGCGGGTCTCCAACGGTTACGCGGGCGTGAACGAGGAGACCCGGCAGCAGGTCCTCGCCGCCATGTCCGAACTCGGCTACCGGCCCAACAGCGCCGCCCGCGCCCTCAAGCGCGGCGAGTTCCGCACGATCGGCGTCATCACGTTCACGCTGTCCACCACCGGCAACGTGCGCACCCTGGAGGCGATCGCGACCTCGGCGGCCGAGGAAGGCTACGCGGTGACCCTGCTCCCGGTCGCCGTGCCCACCACCGACGAGGTGCGCGGCGCGTTCTCGCGGCTGGAGGAACTGGCCGTCGACGCGGTCATCGTGATCATGGAAGTGCATCTGCTGGACGCGGCGACCGTCAAACTGCCGCCGCACGTCCAGGTGGTGGTGGTCGACTCCGACGCCGGCGACCACTACACCGTCGTCGACACCGACCAGGCGGGCGGCACCCGCACCGCCGTCCAGCATCTCCTCGACCTGGGACACCGGACGGTATGGCATCTGGGCGGGCCCGAGGGCTCGTTCGCCGCTCAGCGCCGCGCGGACGCCTGGCGCGCCGCCCTCGCCGAGGCGGGCCGCACGCCCCCGCCCCTCGTCCGCGGCGACTGGTCGGCGGAGTCCGGCTACCGGGCCGGCCTGGAACTCGCGGCCCGCGAGGAGTGCACCGCCGTCTTCGCGGCCAACGACCAGATGGCGCTCGGCCTGCTGCGCGCCCTGCACGAACGCGGCCGCAGGGTGCCCGAGGACGTCAGCGTCATCGGCTTCGACGACATCCCCGAGGCGAGCTCCTTCCTGCCGCCGCTCACGACCCTGCACCAGGACTTCGCCGAGGTCGGCCGCCTGTGCGTCCAGGCCGTGCTGCGCAAGATGCGCCCCGACGGTTCCGAGCACGGCACGACACTCGTGCCCACGCGCCTGGTCCTGCGCGACAGCACGGCACCCCCGCCGGCCGGGGGTTAGGGCCTGCCGCTGTTGATCCTGCGCCGCCCGCAGCCCGGCGGGCGGGCACCCTACATGGTTCCACCCACGTAGGGTGTTCGGGTGTTCAATCGGCTTGAGGTCGGCGTGCTGCCGCCGGGGCCCCGGTGGGGTGCCCGGTTGCGGCTCTGGGTCGACGGCGAGGACGTGGTGGCGGGGGCGGTCGGTGCGGAAGGCCGCGGCCCGCTTGCGGAGGAGGCCCTTCCTGCCGACGGTCACAGCCCCCTCTCGGCGCGCGACGAGGGGCGACGGGTGGTGCTGGGGGAGCCTGAGTGCACGGGCGGATGCTGCGGCTGCCTTTCGGTGTTGGTGCAGCGGCACGGCGGCGTTGTCGAGTGGTCCGACTGGCAGGCGCCCGCCGGCCGGGTGCGACCGCCGACGTTCCACTTCGACGCCGATGAGTACGAGGGCGAAGTGACCCGAGCGCTGGCGGATCGGTGGTGGCAGGTCCAGGCGATGTGACGCGCCGCTGGTGTCCTGTCCTGGCCGCCGTGCGGCCCTCGGCAGGGGACGGAACGCAGCGGCGAGGACAGAGATCCCGACCGCGAAACCCGACCGAGTCGCCGCGCGACCTGCACTACTAGTAGCTGTCGTAGCCGGGCTCGCCGGCCGGCCGGTAGACGCCGACGACGGTGCCGCTCTTCGTCGTCGAGACGCTGACCGGCTCCAGCGCGGTCGGGATCGCTCCGTCGGCGAACAGCCGCTTGCCGCTGCCGATGATCACCGGGTGGATGGTCAGCCGGAACTCGTCGACGAGTCCGTGCCGCATGAGGGTCTGGGCGAGGTCGCCACTGCCGACGACGTTGATGTCGCCGCCTTCGGACGCCTTCAGCCTGTGGACGGCGTCGACGACGTCGCCCTCCAGCAGGGTGGAGTTCTGCCACTCGAGGGACGTCAGGGTCCGGGACGCCACGTACTTGTCCATGCTGTTCATCCGCTCGGTGAACGGGTTGGCGGGATCGGCGGTCGGCCAGTAGGACGCGAAGATCTCGTACGTCTTGCGGCCGAGCAGCATCGCGTCGGAGGGCTCGTACCAACCGGAGATCGCCGCGCCGACCTCGTCGTCGCTCACCGGCTTCTGCCAGCCGCCGTGCTCGAAACCGCTCTCGGCGTCCTCGTCAGGTCCGCCCGGCGCCTGCATGACGCCGTCCAGGGTCAGGAACGTGCAAACGATGATCTTGCGCATGGTGCGCTCCTTTCGTCGACGGATAGACCGCACAATCTCCGGGAACTCATCGGTGCAACGTCAACGGTGCGGCGCCGGTGGCGGCCGGGGTGCGCCGTGGCCGGGGTGTGCGTGGCGAGGCGGGGGCCGTCACCTGGGGTGTTCGCCCACGGCGCGGGCCGCGGTCCGCCAGGCCGTGGTGACGGCGAGCCGGGCCGCCGTCGTGCCGCGCTCCGTCTCCGTGGGCAGGCGCAGCGGTGCGCCCAGGTGGACGTGGCAGTGCGGACGGCGCACGGGCGCGGTGAGCGTGCCCGCCAGTTGCTTGGCCGCCGACCCCGACGCGATCCGCCGGGCGCCCGCGTGCCCCACCGGCACGACCAGCGAGCCGGTCGCCTGCGCCAGTCGGGCGAGTCCCGTGCGGAAGGGCTCGGGTGCCGAGGCCCCCGCGTCCTTGCGGCGCGGAAGTCCTCCCTCGCCGTAGAGCAGCACGTGCCGGCCCCCGGCCAGCGCCTCGGCGGCGGCGTCGAGAGCCAGCGCCGCGCGCGCCGAGCGACGGTGGACCGGGATGTGTCCCTCGCGCGTCAGCGCCCTGCCGAGCAGCGGAATGCGCCACAGCCCGGCCGTCGCCATGACCACCGGCTCCAGCTCGAACCGTCGCAGGGCGGTCATGACGACGGCGGGGTCGGCCATCGAGTCGTGGTTGGCCACGAATATGGTCCCCGCGGGCAGCCGCAGCTTGATCTCGCTGGTGACGGTGAGCCGCCCGAAGAGCGGCGTCAGGGCGTAGACGGCACGGCTGAACACGAGGGGCCTCCGGGCTGCGCGATCGGAGCCCCAGTCTCCCGGCGGCGAGACGACCACGCCTGAGTACGGCTACTCAGATACGCACCCCGCGGCGAACACCGGTGAAACGGCCCGGTGTTCGCGGCGCCGTCGGGGGCATGCGGAGAACAGTCACATCGAAGGGACGACGACACCGAAGCGACACCGGACCCGAACAACGCACACCGAAGCGCTACATGTCGAAGGAAACACTCGACGGAGCAATTCGACGGAGCAATTCGACGGAGCGAGTCGAAGGAGCGAGTCGAAGGAGCGACTCGGCGAGGCGACTCGGCAGAAGACCGACTCGCCGGAACAACGACCCAACCGGAAGACCGACTCGCCGGTGCAAGGCGCCCAGCGAGGCAATCACCCCGAAAGGACGGACCCCGTGCTCGGCATCATCTCGGCAGTGCTGTTTTTCATCGCCTTCCTGATCAACGCGGCGGACATCTCCACCAACGACACCTTCACCTCGACCAACTTCATGCTGATCGGTCTGACCCTGCTCGCCCTCCACGTCGCGGGCATCGGCAGCGGCTGGGCGGCCCGCGGCCGTCGGCGCTGACCCCGCCCCGACCGCTCCTGTGGCACCTGTCGCACCCCGTACCCGTCGCACCGCAGCGGACCGCGGCACGGGCCGGACGGACCGGACCGGACGAACTCCGGAGACGGCCGGCCGGCCCGTAGTCGCGGGCGGGCGCTCCCACAAGGAAAGATGGGACCGCAAGCCAATGGTCAACCGATGTGGAGGAGCGGGCACATGCAGCACGAGCGAGCGGGCCGGACGGCCGGCCCCGAAGATCTCGTCGACGTCGCCCGGCTGGTCACCGCGTACTACGCGCTGCACCCGGACCCCGCCGACCCGGCCCAGCGCGTGGCGTTCGGCACCTCGGGGCACCGCGGATCGTCGCTGAACACGGCGTTCAACGAGGATCACATCGCCGCGACCAGCCAGGCGATCTGCGAGTACCGCGCGGCACAGGGCACCGACGGCCCGCTTTTCCTCGGCGCCGACAGCCACGCCCTGTCCGAGCCCGCGCGGGTCACGGCGCTGGAGGTGTTCGCGGCCAACGGCGTGAGCGTGCTCATCGACGACGCCGACGGCTACACCCCCACGCCCGCCGTCTCCCACGCCATCCTCACCCACAACCGGGGCCGCACGACCGGCCTCGCCGACGGCGTGGTGGTCACCCCCTCGCACAACCCGCCCGCCGACGGCGGCTTCAAGTACAACCCGCCGAGCGGCGGCCCGGCCGGCTCGGACGCCACCTCCTGGATCCAGGACCGCGCCAACGACGTCATCGCGGCCGGCCTCAAGGACGTACGGCGCGTGCCGTACACGCGGGCCCTCACCGCCTCCACCACCGCTCGCCACGACTTCCTCGGCGCCTACGTCGCGGACCTGCCGAACGTCGTCGACCTGGACGCCATCCGCGCCGCAGGCGTCCGTATCGGCGCGGACCCGCTGGGCGGGGCGTCGGTCGCCTACTGGGGCCGGATCGCCGAGCAGCACCGGATCGACCTGACCGTCGTCAACCCGCTCACCGACCCGACCTGGCGTTTCATGACGCTCGACTGGGACGGCAAGATCCGCATGGACTGCTCGTCGCCGTACGCGATGGCTTCGCTCATCGACCAGCGCGACCGCTTCCGGATCGCGACGGGCAACGACGCCGACGCCGACCGGCACGGCATCGTCACGCCGGACGCGGGCCTGATGAACCCCAACCACTACCTGGCGGCCGCCATCGGCTACCTCTACGCGCACCGCGAGCAGTGGCCCGCCGACGCGGGCATCGGCAAGACGCTGGTGTCGTCCTCGATGATCGACCGGGTCGCCGCAGATCTCGGGCGCCGGCTGGTCGAGGTGCCCGTCGGCTTCAAGTGGTTCGTGGACGGCCTGGTCGACGGTTCGCTGGGCTTCGGCGGGGAGGAGTCGGCCGGGGCGTCCTTCCTGCGTCGCGACGGGTCCGTATGGACCACGGACAAGGACGGCATCATCCTGGCGCTGCTGGCCTCCGAGATCACGGCGGTCACCGGGAAGACCCCGTCCGAGCACTACACCGCCCTGACGGAACGCTTCGGCGCGCCCGCCTACGCCCGTATCGACGCGCCGGCCACCCGTGAGGAGAAGGCGCTGCTCGCCAAGCTCTCGCCCGCGCAGGTCACCGCCGACACCCTGGCCGGCGAGGCCGTCACCGGCGTCCTCACCGAGGCGCCGGGCAACGGCGCGGCCATCGGCGGCATCAAGGTGACCACCGCCCACGCGTGGTTCGCCGCCCGGCCGTCGGGCACCGAGGACGTCTACAAGATCTACGGCGAGTCCTTCCTCGGCCCGGACCACCTGCGCCGGGTGCAGGAGGAGGCCAAGCAGGTCGTGGACGCGGCACTGGCCGGCTGAACCCCACCGGGGCGGGCGTCCTCCGCCGGGCGGCGGAGGAAGGCGTGCCGGCCGACGTGGGGGCGGTGCGCCACGCTCCCGCTCCTGGCGGCGGTGTGTCCCCTCCCGCTCCGGGCGGCGGGCGCACCGCGTCGCGCGTCACGGTGGCACGGGAGCGAGGTCGGGTCGGCACGGCTCGGGCCGCTATCATCCTATGAAGGTAAAATGTGAGTTTTGCCCGAAAAGAGCGACAGGGCGTTCTCGCCTTCGTTGCTTCCGATGAGCTGCCGTTCCGCCGGAGTGATCGATGTCCCGCAAGCGCCGCACGGACGACGGCGACGAGCTGCTGACCAGGCTCGGTTCGCTGACCGCCCAGGCACGCGAGCGCGCGGAGCTCCAGCGCTCACGCGTCGAGCTGGCCCTGGCACTGCAGCGCGGCATGCTGCCCAGAGACCTGCCGGCGGCCCCCGGATTCCGGCTCGCCGTGAAGTACGCCCCCGCCTGCCACGGCCTCAACGTGGGCGGCGACTGGTACGACGCCTTCGCCATGCCGGACGGGCGCATCGGCCTGTCGATCGGCGACGTGCAGGGGCACAACATAGAGGCGACCGCGTTCATGGGACAGGTCCGCGTCGGACTGCGCGCTCTGGCCTCCGTCACCGGAGAGCCCGGCGAGCTCCTCGCCCGGACCAACGAGCTGCTCCTCTCGCTCGGCAGCGACCTCTTCGCCACCTGCATCTTCATGCGCCTCGACCCGGCCACCGGCGTCCTGGAGAGCGCGCGCGCCGGGCACATCCCGTGTGTGTGGGCCACCGCCGACGGCAAGTCCGGCGTCGCCGAGGACGAGGGCGGACCGCCGCTCGGCGTCCAGGACGGCATGGACTATCCCGTGACCCGCTACCGGCTCACCAAGGGCGGAGTCTTCGTGCTGCTCACCGACGGGGTCGTGGAGGGGCCGACGCTCAGCGTCGAGGAGGGCCTCGACCAGGTGGTGCGGCTCGCGGGGATCGCCGCCGTCGCGGGCATGGAGGCGGACTCGCTCGCCGCCGCGGTCATCAAGCGCGCCGAGCGCGTCGGCCACGAGGACGACGCGGCCGTCCTCGTCGTCGGCCACGACGGACTGACGGGACCGCGACGTCCCCGGATTCAGCCATAGGGCCGGTCGCCGCGTCCCTCGCCTCGCCGACAGCGTTCCGCCGGTGTCTGATGGCTGCTGTGGTGGGCACCCCCGATCTGCGCCGGACGGCCGTCTTCGTCATCCAGACGCTGGCGGTCGCCCTCTGCTACTACGCGGCCGGGCGGCTCGGCCTCGTGCGCGAGCTCGTCGTCGAGGGCGCGGTCTTCACCCCCATCTGGCCGCCCACGGGCGTGGCGGTGGCCAGTCTGCTGATCCTCGGGATCCGCTCCTGGGCGGGCATCGCGCTCGGGGCCCTTCTCGTCATCCTGTCCCTGACGTCGCTGCGGCCCGCGGTGATCGGCAATCTGGCAGGCAACACCGCGGCCCCCGTCTGCGCGTACCTCATGCTCCGCAAGGTGGGCTTCCGCACCGACCTGGCCCGGTTGCGCGACGGTCTCGCGCTGGTGTTCCTGGGGGCCCTCACCGCCATGCTGATCAGCTCGACCGTAGGCGTGGGCCTGCTGCTCCTCACCGACAAGATCGCCGCGCACAGCTTCTGGGCCGTCTGGCTGGCCTGGTGGGTCGGTGACGCGATGGGCGTCCTGATCGTCACGCCGGTCCTGCTGGTGCTGTACACGCTCCGACGGCCCCTGCACCTGTCCCGCTGGAAGGAGGGCGCGGGCCTGGCGCTCATCGCCTGCGCCGTCGTTCCGCTGGCCACCCGCAGCCATGTCAGCCTGCTCTTCCTCGTCTACCCGCTGCTGATCTGGGCGGCGCTGCGGTTCCAGCTCGGCGGGAGCATGCTGTGCGCCCTGTTCACCTCCGTCCTCGCCACGGTCGCCGCCACCGACGGGGCGGGGCCCTTCGTGGGCCTGACCCGCATCGAGGTGATGCTCAAGCTCCAGGCCTTCAACGGGACGATGGCCCTCACGGCGCTGCTGCTCTCCGCGGTGATCGCGGAGCAGCGCAGCACCAGACGCTCCGTGGAACGGGCCTGCCAGGAACTGGTCGAGGTTCTGGAACACCTCACGGCCGGCGACATCCCACCCGGGAGGCCGACGAAGGACGAGGATTCCTGAGGAGCCGTTCCGTCGGCCGGACCGACCGGCGTCACCCGCGTGTGCGAGAGTCGGACGCCATGGTCCCTTTGGCCGGCACGCACAAGAGGCGGCTGAAGCGCGGCGGGCTCGTCGTGCTCGCACTGCTGCTCCTCGCCGGATCCGCCGAGTCACGGGGAGCGCCGCCCCCGCGGCCGGGCGGGCCGTCCGCCGTCACCGCGTGTCTCACTCCGGCAGGGGAGCTGACGGCCGACCTGAACGCCGACGGCTCCCCGGACCGCGTGTCCGACCCGTCCCGCGTCGGCGCCCGGCTGACCATTGTCTTCGGTGTCGGCTCGGCCTGTGAGACGACCGCCGGGGCGCGCGCGCTCGCCGACCGGGCGGGGGAGCACCAGTCGTTCGTGCGCGCCGCCGTCGCGGACTTCGACGGCGACGGCTGGAGCGACCTCCTCGTCGTCGCCGGCGCACGGCAGCGCGGGGACGACCCCGTCCGCCCCGAGGTCTCCGAGCTGAGAACGGGACCCTTCTCCGACACGGGCCGCGGGCAGCGGACGATGCCGCTCGACCTGGGGGCGGCGAAGGACATCGCCGTCATCGACATCGACCACGACCGCTACCCGGACCGGCTGGCGCACGTGTACAGCGGGGACGGCCTGTACGAGACGCGCGTTCACCTGGGCGACCGCGACGCGGGACTCAGGGACGGCCCCCGCGAGGACTCCGGCACCACGGACGGCGCCGGCCGCGGCATCGCGGACGACTTCCTCCACGCCGGCCTCGAACCCTTCCATCCGCGCTGCGCGGCCGGCGCCACGGCCGGTTCGCCGGACCCCGCCCGACCATCGTGCCGGGGCTGCTTCGCCCGAGGCGATTGTCAGTGCCTGCGCCTACGGTTTCGGCAGTGGGATCCGCCGGAACGGCCGCGGGTCCGCCCTGGGGAGGGGTGTGTCATGTCTACGGGGTCCAGCAGCGTGTCGACGACGTATCTGGAGCTGTCGCAGGACGACGGCGGTGCGCACAAGTTCTACGAAGTGGCCGTCGACGGCACGGTGGTGACGGTCCGCTACGGGCGGATCGGCGCCTCCGGCCAGGTGCAGACGACGACGTTCCCCACCGCCGACAAGGCGCGGGCCGCCGCCGCGAAGAAGGTCGGGGAGAAGGTACGCAAGGGATACGCCCCTGCCGTCGCGGGACAGCGCGCCGCGCGCCCGGTGAGCCGCCGTCAGGTGGCCTCGGCCCCGTCCACCGCACGCGCGGTCGCTCCGGTGCTGTGGCGGTTCCGCACTGGCTCCTCGGCGTTCGGCATCCACGTCGACGACGACCGCTGCTGGGTCGGCAACCAGGCCGGCGACGTCTACACGCTGGACCACGACGGCGGCGTCCTGGCCCGCTTCACGCTGCCGGACGGCGTGAAGTGCCTGGTCGCCGACGACTTCTGGATCTACGCCGGCTGTGACGACGGCAAGGTCTACGACCTGTCCTCGAAGCTGCCCTTCGCCGCGTACGACATCACGGCCGACGTGGACATCTTCTGGCTGGACATCCACGAGGGGATCCTCAACGTCTCGGACCGGGGCGGCCGGCTCACCGTCATCGACCACGAGGACGAGCATCAGTGGGCCCGGCGCAGTCAGGGCGAGCACGCGTGGATGGTGCGCGCCGACGACCGGGCCGTCTACCACGGCCACCACCGGGGCGTCACCGCCTACGCGCCCGACGGCGGCGGCGAGCTCTGGCACACGCCCACCCGGGGCGGCGTCCTGTTCGGCTGGCAGGAGGAGGACGCCGTGTACGCGGGGACCGCGCACCGCGTGGTCCAGCGGCTGTCGAAGGCCACCGGGGAGGTCGAGGCCACGTACCGCTGCGACAGCGCGGTGTACTCGTGCGCCACCTCGCCGAACGGGCGGTTCGTGTTCGCGGGCGACGCCTCGTCGTCCGTCTACTGCTTCGACCGGGACGGCACGCGTCTGTGGAAGCTCGGCACCGGCGGCGGATCCGCCCTGTCGATGCAGTACCGCGACGAACGGCTGTACCTGGTGACCACGGACGGCTCGCTGGTGTGCGTGGACGCGAGCGAGTCCGCCGTCGAGGCCGCTCAGCAGGGCACGGTTCCGGTGGCGCGGGACGTCAAGCTCGCCGCCGCCCTGCCGACCTACGCGCCCGCCACGGCGGTGAGCGCGGTGGCCACCGTGGCGCAGGCCCCCGCCGGCGCGATCGTCGTCGAGTGCGTCCAGCGGGCCGGACGCGTGCGGGTGCACGTGGTCTCCGACGGCTACGACGCGTCCTGGAACGTCCAGTTCCCGCGTGAGATACGGCAGCCGGGGGCGCGCTACGTCGTCGACGCGCTGCATCCGGCGGCCGGTGGCTTCTACCGGGTCCGCGGCGACATCCGGCGACTGCTGTGACGGCAGGCCCGGTCGCTCCGGGGCCGTGCCCGCCGCCCGCCGCCGTGCCGGCCCTGGCGGGACGGCACGGCGGCGGGCCGGTCAGGGGCCTACCGGACGGCGTGCCGTCACGGCTTGCGGCCGAGGCCGCCGTGTTCGCCGACGAGGTCCGGGGCCGGGGAGCCGGCCTCGGGACGCCACAGGGGCACCGAGACGACCCCCGGCTCCAGCAGTTCCAGGCCGTCGAAGTACGCCGTGATCTCTTCTACGGAGCGCAGGTTGTACGGGACGGCGCCGCTTTCGTTGTAGGCGTCCTGGGCCTGCTCGAAGACCGGGTCGATCCCCCGCGAACCGTCGTTGACGGACAGGTAGCTGCCGGACGGCAGCGCGGCCATCAGGTCGGTGACGATGGCGCGGGCCTGCGCGTGATCGGCGACATGGCCGAGGATGTTGCTGAGGATGAGCGCGGTGGGGCGGCTGAAGTCCAGCGTCTCGGCGGCGGCCGCCAGGATGCGCTTCGGGTCCAGGACGTCGGCGTCGACGTAGGCGGTCGCGCCCTCGGGCGTCGAGGTGAGCAGGGCGCGGGCGTGGGCCAGAACCAGGGGGTCGTTGTCGACGTAGACGATCCGCGACTCGGGAGCGAGCCGCTGGGCGACCTCGTGGGTGTTCTCGGCGGTCGGCAGGCCGGTGCCGACGTCGAGGAACTGGCGTACGCCCGCCTCCGACACCAGATACGTGATGTTCCGGCGCAGGAAGGCACGACTGCTGCGGGCGATGGTGACGATGCCGGGGAAGACGGCCGTGTACGCGTCGCCGGCCTCCTCGTCGACGGGGTAGTTGTCCTTGCCCCCCAGCCAGTAGTTCCAGATGCGGGCCGAGTGCGGCACCGAGGTGTCGATGGGCTGATGCGCCGCTGACGTGGTCTCAGGGTCGGTCATGGTCGTCGTCCGTCTTTCACCGAGGCGTGAGCAGTTCTGGCCACAACTTACGTCCCAACGGCCCGGTTCCGTACATCAGTTCACCTATCCGGTCGCCTCGGACGGTCTCCGCGCGTGAACGAACGCGATCAGTGGCCGCCGGAGGGCGGCTCGCAGTCGGTGCCGTCGGGGTAGCCGCCGAAGGCGTCCGCCCGGGTCTTCTCGCGGTCGATGCCGCCCTCCAGGCACAGAGGGTGGGCGACCACGAGGAAGCTCACCCCGGTCGGGCCGTTCTGGGACGACTGCACGTCCCCGTCGGCGTATCCCAGACGGGTGAGTGCGGCGCGCGTGCTCTGCGGGCTGAAGTCGCCGCGCTCGCGCAGCGGTTCGAGCGCCCGCTCGATCCGTCGGGCGGCCGCCAGCCCGTCGCAGCGGCTCCGGCCGTGCAGCTGGAGGGGAACCCTGAAGCCGTGGTTCTCGGCGTAGTGGTCGGTGGGCGGTGTGGCGGGAGCCGAGGAGGTCGCACTCGGGGTGGGCGTCGGCGCGGCGCTCTCGCCGGGGCATGGGAAGTCCACCGGCTTGCTCGGCGTCGCCACCGCTGGCCGCGACGGGCTCCCGTCCCCGGCGTCCTGTCCTGCCCGCTGGGTTCCGCACCCCGCCGCCAACAGGGCCAGCGCGGCCAACAGCGGTGCCGCGCGCAGGATTTCGGGGCGTCCAATCTTCGTCATGCCCCGATACTCGCCGGTAAGTGCGCGCCGCGTCATGAGTTCTCGTACTCAGAGGTTCTCGTACTCGGACGAGGCGGCGAGGGGCGAGGCCGAAGCGGCCGTCACCGCACGGTCTCCAGGGCCCGCGCCAGGCGTGAGACGGCGCTCAGCTCCGGCAGACGGCCCAGACAGGCGACGACCTGGCCGCTCGCGAACTCGCGCTGTTCCCGCGTCGCCGTCGGATCGATCGCGCACTCGGCCTGGACCCGGACATAGTTCAGGGCCGTCGCGAACAGCGTCGAGAACGACTCCAGCCCCCGGACGACCGGACCGCCGCCGGCGTCCCGATACGACCGCACCACCCGCCGGGCCCGTTCGGCGTCGAAGTCGTTGCCGCCGGACCACACGTAGACGGCCTGGGCCAGTTCCCGTCCCGCCGAGACCGGCCCGGCGTTGTCCCAGTCCAGGAGCACCGGGCCGGTCGCGCCGACCAGGACGTTCTGCGGCTGCAGGTCGAGGTGCGACGTGACGACGTCACCCGCGCCGGACGGGGTGACATGCCGCGCGAGCTCTTTCGCCGACGTCTCGACGAACCGGCCGAGCGCGTCCGACCACGGCATTCCGCGTCGCCGGACCTCCGCGAGCAGCCGCGCCCAGTCGGCCTCACCGGGGCACTCCTCGTACCAGGGATCGGGTGCCCCGCCCGTGCCCGCCCCGCCCGTGCCCGTCCCGGCTGTGTGCAGGACGGCCAGCGTGCGGCCGCACCAGCTCAGGATCTCCGGATCGGACGTGTCCGGCCGAGCGCCGTCGATCCACTCGTAGACCTTCACCCAGGACCCCTCGGGCCCGGGGGCGGGTTGTGAGACGAAGGCGCCGTGACGGTTGGACAACAGCCGCGGCGAGGCGACCCCCCGCCTCTCCGCGGCGGTCCGCAGCCCGGACTCCACGAGCACCTGCCCTTCGTCGCACCCGAAGAGCATCTCCTTGACCGCCCAGGAGCATCCCCTCCCGGACAGTTTCCAGATCTGCCCCAGCGCGCCCCTGGCGACCGGCCGTACCGTCCACGGCCCCTCGCCGAGGTCGTACAGGTCCGCGATGCGAGCGGCCATGGTCTCCATGCGTGCGCCTTCCAGGGTGCGGTGGGGAGGTGTCGGGGAACCGGTTACGGCTTGATCCCCACCCCGGTCCAGAGGCTGACCTCGGCGTCCGTGGCCTCGACGGGGCCGTCCGGACGCCAGCGGTGGCCGACCGTCACGCCGGGGTCGAGCAGCTCAAGTCCGTCGAAGAAGCGGGCGACGTCGTCCCGCGAGCGGAACTGCACCGGAGTGCCGGCGCCGGTGTAGATGTCGGTGACCTTCTGCCAGGTCGACGCATCGAAGTCGGGCGTGCAGTGGCTCAGGGCGAGCGCGCTGCCCGAGGGGACCACGTCCAGCAGACGGGCCACGATGCCGTACGGGTCCTGCGCGTCGGTGACGAAGTGCATCAGGGCGTTGAGGGACAGGGCCACGGGCCGGGTCAGGTCCAGCACCTCGGCCAGCGCGGGCGCGTCGAGCAGCGCGCCGGGGTCGTTGACGTCCCCGTGGACGTAGGCCGTGCGCCCCTGGGGCGTGCTGCGCATCAGGCGCTCGGCGTACTTCAGGACCAGCGGGTCGTTGTCGGCGTACACCACCCGCGCCTCGGGGACCACGGACTGGGCGACCTGGTGCAGGTTCGGCTCGGTCGGGATGCCGGTGCCGATGTCCAGCCACTGGCGGATGCCGTGCTCGCGGGCCAGGACCCGGGTGGCCCGGTGCATGAACGCGCGGTTCTCGCGGGCGCACACGAAGATGCCCGGGTAGACGCCCGCGACGGACTCCGCCGCCTGCTCGTCGACCTCGAAGTGGTCCTTGCCACCGAGGTAGTAGTCGTACATCCGGGCGGAGTGCGGCCTGCTGGTGTCGATGTCCCGTGGGGCGTTCGAGGTGGTCATCCTGTGCCTTTCGGTGAGGTGCATGGGGGGTGCCGGGCAGGCCGGATCCGGGGACGGGCCGTCCTGTCCGTCCTGCTCGGGTTCAGCCGGCCGCCAGATGGTCGGCGAGACCCCGTTTGACGCCCGCGACGAACGCGGCGATCTCCTCGGGGGTGTAGATCAGCGCGGGCCCGGCCGGGTCGGTCGACTGCCGCAGGGCCACGCGGCCGTCGGCGAGCTGCTTGGTCTGCACGCACTGGCCCCCGTTCGGCCCGCTCCACGGGGACTCCCAGCCGTGATCGCCCAGGTCGGAGGCGGGCATCCCGTTGTAGACGTCGTGGGCGCGGCCGTCGCCGCCGCCGAAGCCGGTCATGAGTACTCCTTGCGCATACGGTTCAGGAGCGCCCTGCTGTCCGTGTCCGAGGTCAGCAG
This sequence comes from Streptomyces rishiriensis, assembly GCF_003112535.1. GTDB lineage: Bacteria > Actinomycetota > Actinomycetes > Streptomycetales > Streptomycetaceae > Streptomyces > Streptomyces rishiriensis. The sequence continues at coordinate 61,365 of NZ_BEWA01000023.1, forward strand.
GGACATGCGGTTGTGGGCCTCCAGATGCGCCGCGACGTCGGAGCGCTGGTCCAGGTACACGGCGCCGGAGAGGATCTCGGTGTAGACGATGTCGGGCAGTTCCGGCTCCGCGAACCGGAAGTAGGTGAACGGTGCGCAGGCGCCGACATGTGCCCCGGCCGTGAACGGCACGATGTCGACGCTGACATGCTCCAGCTCCGACACCTCCAGCAGCCGGTCGATCTGCTCCCGCATCACCTCCGGGCCGCCCACCATCCGGTGCAGCACCGTCTCCTCCAGCACCGTCCACAGCGTGGGGGCGTCGGCTCTGTCCAGCAGGCTCTGGCGGCGCAGCCGCAGATCCACGCGCCGCTGCAGGTCCTCGTCCCGGTCGCTCGGGAAACCGCCGCCGAGGACTGCGCGCGCGTACCGGGGAGTCTGCAGCAGCCCCGTGACGTAGTGCGGCTCATAGGTGCGCAGGGTCCTGGCCCCGGTCTCCAGACTGACGTAACCGCTGAACCAGCTCGGCAGCACATCACGGTACGGGTGCCACCAGCCGGGCTCGTTGGCCCGCTCGGCGAGGGCGACGAACTCCTCGATCTCCTGCCGGCCGGCCCCGTAGGTGTCGAGCAGGATCTCCACGTACAGCGGCTTGAGGCCGACCTCCGCCTTCTCCAGACGGCGGATGGTCAGCGGCTTGACGCGCAGCGCCCTGGCCGCGTCCTCCAGCGACGCGCCCGCGTTCTGGCGCCGTTCCTGCAGCCGCCGGCCGAGGATCATGCGCAACACGGTGGGCGCACTGCTGCTGCCCGTGCCCGAACGGCCTTCGCTCACGCCGTGCCTCCTGAAGGGCTGTCACCCTGATGAGTCCGATGGCGCCCTGATGGCGCGACCGGACGGATACCGGCTTGCTGAAATTATCAGGCAGTCGGTTGCAGCTTGAACTCAGGTGCGAGCATAGTTACTCACGTGAACCGCGCCGTCGATCTTCAGCGTTCCCCCGTCAAGCTCCTCCATCCACAAAGGAGTTGGGCTGACGAGGCGTTCGCGGCGCAGGGGTTCGAACGGAACACCCCGTCCTCCTCGGCCCCTTGCTCACCTTCCCCCGCCTTTGGCTGCTGCTCCCGCCCCCCACGGAAGGCGTCCACCGTGTCCCCCCACACGACTTCTCCCCAGCCGTTGGACACCTGGAGTCCGGATCGCACGCACTGGCTCGAACTCCCCGCCCACCGTTCCAGCGTCTCGGTGGCCCGCCGCTCGATGGACGCGCGGCTGACGGCGTGGCGGCTGCCCGGCGAGCTGTGCGCGGACGCCGTCCTGCTCGTGTCCGAGCTGGCCACCAACGCCGTACGGCACGCGCTCGGCACCCGGTTCCTGTGCGGGGTCGGGCTGCTCGGCGTGGGATGTCTGCGCCTGGAGGTGCACGACCAGGACCGTTCGGGCCGCGTCCTGCCCCGCTGCGAGCCCGGCCCGGACGACGAGGGCGGACGCGGGCTTCTCCTCGTGGAGCAGCTCGCCCGGACCTGGGGCGTCGACCGTTCGAGACTGACCGGCGGCAACGCGGTGTGGGCGAACCTGGAGACTCTGACGAACTGAGGGCGGAGGTCCGGTGAGGACGGCCCCGCACCGGCGACCGCCGGGTGCCGGGCCTGCCGGGCCTGGGTGCCTGTGCCCGGAGACCTTCCCGACGGGCGCGGCGCCGACGCTGCCGAGGCCGCCCGGAACGGCGGCACGGCACCGTACGGAGGCGGCCGCCGGACGCGGAGGACGGCCGGCGCCCCCGTGTGCCGGCCCGCCCCTCCGGCACACGGCAACGACGGACACATCGACGGGCAACGACGGGCATCGACCGGCAGCGGTCCGTGCGGGCCCGGCCGCAGGCCCCAGGTCGCGCGCTACGCGCCCTTGGGCGCCGCCTGCTGTGCCACCTCGAAGGACCACAGGGTGGAAGCCGATGCCGCCGGCTTGGGGCGTTCCCCCTCCGCGCCGCCCCCGTGCGCCGCCTTCATCGAGCCTCCGAGCCACGCCTGGAACGACTCCTCGTCCCGCCAGCGCGTGTAGACGAGGTAGGTGTCGGTGCCCTCGACCGGGCGGAGCAGCTCGAACCACTCGAAACCGTCGGAGTCCCCGACGGCGTCGGCCCGTGCGGCGAACCGCTTCTCGAGGGTCTCCCGCTGCTCCGCAGGGACGGTCAGTACGTTGATCTTCACTACGCTCATGGCCCCATCCTCCCTCGCCCGGCGTGCGGACCACGGACCGCCCCGGCGAGGCCGCCCGGAAGCGCCGCGCCGACCCGGCCACCGGCGTCCCGGCCCCTCGAGCGCGGAGCCCCGCGCTCGCGTCGCCGCAGTGTGCGTCGCGGCGTGTCCGTCGCTCGGGTGTTGCCTGCGCCGGGCGGTCGGCGCACGCTGTTCGTATGAACGCGCGGGACGGCCCCACGCTGATCGCCTCCGTACAGCGAGCCTTCCGCCTGCTGGAGGCGGTGAGCGCGCACGACAACGGCGCGCCGGCGAAACAGCTGGCACGTGAGGCGGATCTGCCCCTCGCCACCGCCTACCATCTGCTGCGCACCCTGGTCCACGACGGCTACCTGCGCAAACTCCAGGACGGCGGGTTCATCCTGGGGGACAGGGTGCAGACCCTGCACACCGCGGGTCGCGCACAGGCGCTGCTCAGCCGGGTCCGCCCCACGCTCGCCGCGCTGCGCGACGAGCTCGCGACCGCCGCCTACCTCACCTTCTACGAGGAGGGCGAGATCAGGGTCGCGGAGATCGTCGACGGCCCCCGCACGCCCCGCGTCGACCTGTGGGTCGGATTCGAGGACGCCGGGCACGCCACCGCGCTCGGCAAGTCCGTTCTGCGTGAGCTGGACGACGACGCCCGCAGGGATTACCTCTCCCGGCACCGCCTCGCCGACCTCACGCCGAGAACCATCACCAGCGCCCCCGAGCTCCTGCGGCAGCTGGACGCCTCCCCCGTGGCCCCCGCGGTCACGGACCTGGAGGAGTACGCCCTCGGCACGGTCTGCGTGGCCGTGCCCGTCTACAGCGGCGACATCCTCGGCTCGCTCGGCGTCTCCCTGCCGGCGGACCGACTGCCCCGGCTCGAGCAGGTACGCGCCCGGCTCCTCCCGACCGCCGGCCGCGTGACCAGGAGCCTTTCGCTCACCGGCTGATCGTTCACTATCTGAAAACCTGATCCTTGTGAGCTGCCGCGCCGACCCCGTTTCCTAAGGGAAGCGGACATTTCGGTAGTTCCCGGCGCACAGGTGAGGATGACGGACCAGCATGAGCCAGGCCCGCAACCATGACGGCGACCACCGCCCGACGCGGCTGTTCGGACTCCGGGCGGCGGCGGCAGGCCCGCTCCTGCCCCTACTGATCACTCTTGTCATCGGGCTCGTCATCCTCCTCGGCGGAGCCGGGGCGACCTGGCTGCCGCTGCTGGCGGCGGGGCCCGCGCTGGCCGCCAGCACGGACGGCCCGCGCGGCGTCCTCGGTGTGGGCCTGCTCGCCGCGGGCCTCGGCGTGGCGCTCGGCGCCCGCGACGGCGCCTCCGGGGCCGAGCTGGCGGCCGTGCCGGCCGCCCTGCTCGCCGTCACCTCGGCGAGCGCCCTGGCCGGCGCCCTGCGCTCGCGTCGGGAGCGGGTCCTCGCGGACGTCCGGTCGGTCGCCGAGGCCGCGCAGCACGCGCTGCTCAAGCCGGTGCCGGCGACGGTCGGCCCCTTCGAGGCGGCCGTCCGCTACAGCGCGGCGGCCGCGGAGGCCAGGATCGGCGGGGACCTCTACGCGCTGGTGCCCACTCCGTACGGCGTACGGCTGATCGTGGGGGACGTGCGCGGCAAGGGGCTGCCTGCGGTGGGCACCGCGGCGCTCGTCCTCGGCGTCTTCCGTGAGGCCGCCTATGACGAACCCGATCTGCTCGCCGTCGTCGACCGGATCGAGCGGAGTCTCGCGCGCAACCTCGGGGCCGACGACTTCGTCACCGCCGTGATCGCCGGGTGCCCCCGGCCCGGACTGCTGGAAGTGGTGAACTGCGGACACGCGCCGCCTCTGCTGGTGCGCGCGTCGAAGGAGATCGAGGCGGTGGAGCCCGTCCCGCCGGCCCCGCCCCTCGGACTGCGCGCGCTGACCGACCAGACTCCCGGCCTGCAGGAGCTGACCTTCGCGGACGGCGACCAGCTGCTCCTCTACACCGACGGCGTCATCGAGGCGCGGGACCGCGACCGCGCCTTCTACCCGCTCGGCGAAGGCCTCGCGCGCCATCTGTCCGACGAGCCGTCGCGCACGCTCGGCGCGATCCACGACGAACTGCTGGCGCACGTCGGGGGTCGCCTGCACGACGACGCTGCGCTGCTGCTGATCCGCAAACCGGTCCCCGCCGCAACCTCGGCGTCCCAACTGGCCGCTCCTGAAGCGACGTTGGGGGACCGGGTCGGCTGACCGCGGTGGCGTGTGCGGCAGACTGTGCTCATGACACGCATGAGGAAGTTCGCCGCCGCGCTGTCCGCCGCGACGGCCGCGCTGCTCGCGACATCCCCCACCGCCTCGGCCGGTCCCGCCGGCGCGCACACCCCCACCGCCTCGGCGTTCCCCGCCCCGCACGCCCCCTTCGTCCGGGAGGGCTTCGACCGTCTCCCGCTCGGCCCGGTCACCGCGGGACGCGGCTGGACCACCGACGTCCGGGACGGTTCGCTGACCGTCGAACCGAGCTCCACCGGCCACGGCCGCGAACTGCGGCTCCGCACCGAGGGCAACGGGCACGCCTTCCTCGTGCTCTCCGGCCTCGCACCCGCCGCGAACAGTTTCTGGGCCCGTCTGCGACTGCGGGTGGACCGGCTCCCCACGGCCCCCGACTGGGCGCACTGGACCATCGCCGAGGCGTCCGGCTCCGACGCCCCCACGCTGGTACGCCCGTTGGGCGGCCAGTACGTGCCCACCTCGCGGGCGAACTTCCGGGGGGTCGGCTCCGATCTGGGCCCCACCGGCGACTGGACCGCCTGGAAGACCTCCGCCCCCGCCACGGCCGCCGTCTGGAGCTGCGTCGAGTTCCACCTCGACGCAGCGGACAACCGCGTCACCGTGTATCAGGACGGCGTCGAGCAGTCCGACCTGACGGTCTCCACGAAGGAGCACGGCGGCACGGCGGACGACTTCGTCTTCCCGCGCTTCGACACGCTCAAGCTCGGCTGGCAGCTGTACCAGGCCGACCCCACACCCTCCTCGTACGACCTCCGCATGGACGACGTGGCGCTGAGCACCCGGCGCGTGGGCGGGTGCGGGTCATGACGCGGGGCCCGTCGGGCGAGGCGCGCCGAGCCGCGCCCGACGGGCCGTCGGCGTCAGGACGGGAAGCTCCCGCACGGGCCGCCCGGGTCTGGTTCCTCGGGCTCTGGCGTACGTCACATTCCGCCGGGACGTTCCGTCAGTGCTGTGCAAGCGTCGACACGGCTAGGAGATCATCATGGAAGCGCGTCTCAACCTCTTCGGCAATCCGCTCGGGTCCACCCTCCTGAAGCACTTCACCGCGGCGGGCAAGGCCGTCTCGGGCTCGACGTTGCCGGCCACGACCCGGGATCTCGTGCTGCTGCGCGCGAGCCAGATCAACGGCTGCGGCTTCTGCACCGACATGCACGCCAAGGACGCCGCACACGCGGGGGAGAGCTCGGTGCGTCTCCACCTGGTCGCGGCCTGGCGCGAGGCCACGGTGTTCACCGACGCCGAGCGGGCCGCCCTGGAGCTGACGGAAGAGGGCACCCGTATCGCGGACGCGGCCGGAGGCGTCCCCGACGAGGTGTGGGCGAACGCCGCCGAGCACTACGACGAGGACCAGCTCACCGCCCTGGTGGCGACCATCGCCGTCATCAACGCCTTCAACCGACTGAACGTCATCGCCCGTCAGCCCGCGGGCGACTACCAGCCGGGCCAGTTCGGCTGAAGCGCGACCCACGGGTCCAGCTTCACCGAATGTGCACACCTCGCCGGGTGAACTTGAGACTTCAAGCGATACGCTCGTCGCCAGTTCGAGCGGTCGAGGATACCCCCCGCCGCGCCGCTCGCTCTCCCCCCATGCACCCCCTGCACAGGAGACGCGCGTGCGCGACGGCGACGTAGTGGTGATCGGCGGCGGCTATGCGGGCGTCCGCCTGGCCAAACGGCTCGACCCGACGGCGCGGGTCACGCTGGTGGACCGCAAGGAGGTCTTCTTCCACCGCATCGCCTCCCTCCGGGCCGGTGTGCGCCCCGAGTGGTCGGTCACCCCCTTCATCCCCTACGACCGACTGCTGCGCGACGGCCGGATGGTGGTCGGCAAGGCCGTGACCATCGACACCGCCGCACGGCAGGTCGTCCTGGCGACGGGCGAGCGGCTCCCCTACGACGTGGTCGTCATCGCGTCGGGCGCCGACTACCCCGAACCGGCGCGCTTCACCGGCGTCACCGCCGAGGAGACGATCGAGTCGTTCGCCGCCCACCAGCGCAAGGTCGCCGCCGCCCAGCACGTCCTGGTGGTCGGCGGCGGCCCCTCGGGCGTCGAACTCAGCGCGGAGATCCGGCTGGCCCGGCCGCAGGCGCGGGTCACCCTCGCCCACGCCGGACCGACCCTGCTGCACGCCACCGGCAGCGAACGGGCCGGCCGCAAGGCGCTCGACTGGCTCGAGTCGCACGACGTGGAGGTCCGCCTCGACTCGTTCATCTCCCCGGGCAACGACTTCGGCACCTACCGCGACGCGCGCGGCGAAGTCATCGAAGCCGATGTCTCCTTCTGGGCCACGGGCACCACCCCGAACACGCTCTGGCTGCGCCTGGCCGGACACGGCGACTGGCTCAGCGCGAGCGGCCATGTCAAGGTCGACCGCAGGCTCAGGGTCCAGGGGTGGCCCGACGTCTTCGCGGTCGGCGACGTCAACGACGCCACCGAACTGAAGATCACGCCCGCCGCGCTCGCCCAGGCCGACCTCGCCGCCCACAACATCCGTGCGTATCTGCACAGTTCCGGCAGACACCGCAGGGAGGCCCGCCTCTACCGGCCCCAGCGGCGCACCCCGATCATCGTGCCGTTCGGCCCGGCCGACGGCATGACCCTGCTGCCCGTGCCGGGCGGCGAGAGCGCCGTGCTCGGCGGCCGGACCTCCGTGCTGGCCAAGGCCAAGACCCTCATGACCCCCTACATGAGGCGTCAACTGGGCTACACCGCCACCTGAGCCACCCGAGCCCCCTGGGCGTCGCGCTCTCTCCTGCGCGCAGGGCGACGGGACTGCGGACCGGCCGAGAGCGATGACGGACGACAGCGAGCGCTCTCAACTGCCGCCGCGCGGTCCGGCGTCGCCCTGCAGCAGCGGCAGCGCGTCGAGGTACTCGCAGGGATGGTCGAAGGCGCGGGTGAGGGTGGCGAGACGAGGCTGGAGACGGTGGGTGAGGTCGTCGACCGCGGTGGGGAACTCGTGGACGTGATGCGCGGCGATGTGGCCGTCTGCCAGCAGGAGGCCGGTGTGCGGGGCGAGTTGGCCGAGCAGGAAGAGGGCCGTGACCTCGCTGAGGACGCCGTGGACGGGCTCGTCGGCGGTGCGGGCGAGAGCGGTGAGCAGGGCGTCGGCCGCCTGGAGGGCGGTGTGGACCTGGGCCCGCTGGAGCGCGGGGCCCGAGGCGGTGTTCCAGCGGCCCTGGGGGTCGTGGGCGGGGCCGCTGCGCAGCGCGCGCCGGGCCTGGGCGTGGAAGGCGTGCTCGGTGTGGGCGAGCAGGTTGCGCAGGAAGCGGGGTTGCGTGAGGTGGGCAGGGCCCTGGTCGGCGACCGGTGGGGCCGGCGGCTGGTGCAGCAGTTCGGCGGCCGCCTTGGTGGAGATGAGCAGGTTGTCGCCCTCCGCCGTGATGGTCCCCTCGATGTATTCGGGGAACCCGGCGAGGTGGTTGGCGGGCAGCAGCCCCTGGGCGCCGCAGCGTTCGCGCGCTTCGAGCGCGATGGTGCGCGCCTGCCAGGTGGTCCAGGCCTTGGCCAGGGCGATGAGGCGCTCCAGGCGGTCGCGGTCGTCGGGGGTGTGCCGGGCCCACGCGGCGGTCAGGGACCGGTGGAGCAGGGTCATGGCATAGGTGGTGGCCACGGCCTGCAGAAGCCTGCCGTGGTGGGTGCGGTGGGCGTTCACCGGGATGCGCTGGCCGGGCCGCGGCCCGCTGACCTGGCGCTGGTCGCCGTACCGCACGGCGATGGCCAGCGCCGCGCGGGAGGCGCCGACGGCCGCCGCGCTCATGCAGAGCTTCCCGGCGGTGACGCGCGCGATGGACGTCAGGAACCGCTTGCGGCGGTTGCCGAGGCTGCTGGCGAAGACGCCGTCGGCCCCGAGGCTGCCGTGCTCGCCCTGGAGCAGGGCCCGGCCGGGCAGGGGGAGGTGGTCGAAGGAGGTGAGGCAGTGGTCGACGGGGGCGTTCGGACGGAGCGGGAGGGGCTCGACCGTGACATGGGGGAGGGGGCCGTCGCGGTCGGTGAGCGGCGCCAGGAAGAGGAAGATGCCGTGGTCACGGTCGTCGACGAGGAGGCGGGCGGCGACGACGGCCGCCTTCGGACCGCCCAGGGCGCTGGTGTTGGGCATGAACTTCGCGGCGCCCGGATGCGGGGTGTGCAGGACGAAGCCGCCGGTCGCGGGGTCGTGACGGGCGATCGTCTCCAGCGCGGTGGCATCGTTGCCGTGGTCGAGCTCGGTGCACAGGAACGTGCCGATACGGCGGAGGGAGGTGTACTCGCCGAGGTCCCTCGACGCGTGGTCTGCGTGGTCGAGGATGCTGCCGAGGAAGAGGTTGTAGTGGATGCTCGCGACGGTGGTGAGGCCACCGCCCCCGTCGACGATGGCGGCCCATTCGTGCAGGGCGGTGAGCAGGGCCGGGTCGGTGGCGAGGGACACGGGGTCGTCGAGCGTGTCGTTGACCAGACGCAGCCAGGTGTAGGACTGCTCGGCCCGTTGCCCGGGCGTCAGACCGGGCCGGTGGCGGAAGGCGTCCCGGGCTATGAGACGCCGCCAGGGTGCGTGGACCCGTTCCCGGTCGCCGTCCTGGTCGAAGAGCAGCCGGGTCAGCTCACGGGCGAGCGCCTCCTCGGGGCCCGCCGCGTCCTCGGCGTGCTGGTCCTGCGCCGCCGGTGCCGCTGCCGCTTCCGCTGTCGGTGTCGCCGCCGGGTCCGAGGGCGGGTCCGGCGGCGAGGTCCGGCCGGCCTGTTCCGGGGCGGGGTCGGCTCGGTGCGGCCCGGTGGGGCGCTCTGTGTTGTGGAATGCCAGAAGGGTCATGACCCTCTCCCCGTTGGTCGCAGATCCGGAAGCTGGACGTCTGGATGCGCAGTGAGCCAGAAGATACGGACCTCCCGGTTTTCTTATCAAGTCGGAAATCGGCAAACACCATTACTGAGAATGGCGCGATTCGAGGGGTGGCCGTGCCGGAAGTCCTTTCGCCGTGCCGCAGTTCTCCCTGATGAGCAGGGGAGGGGCGAAGAACCGGGGCCCCGTTCCCGGTGGGAGTCGGGGAGCGGAGGTGTCTCGTTCCGCCCGGTGAGGGCGCGCAGCGCCGGTGACGTGGGATGCGGGCGGCGACCACGCGAGATCGCGGTCCGGATCCCGGCAAGGTGGCACAGGACAAACCTGTCAGTATATTTTCCGGAGCCTGAAACGCGGGAGCTACCTCGGAGGTAAGGCGTGGCGCTGCAGGAACGGGCCGTGCGGACGAGACGGGCCGTCCTCGTCGCGGCCGCGGCGGTGTTCGCGGAGGTCGGGTACGAAGCGGCGACGATCTCGGAGATCCTCGCCCGGGCCGGCGTGACCAAGGGAGCGCTGTACTTTCACTTCTCCTCGAAGGAGGAGCTCGCCCAGGCCGTGCTGGCCAGCCAGCTGGGCGCGATCCCGGCTGTGCCGACGCGGGAGTTGATGCTGCAGCAGGGGCTGGACGAGGCGTTCGTCCTGGCTCATCTGCTGTCGGTGGGCGATCCGCTGGTCCAGGGCAGCATCCGCCTCACGGTGGACCAGGGCGCGCGCAGCGACGGACTGGACCGGCAGGCGCCGATGCGCGGATGGATCGCGCGCAACGCCGAACTGCTGGGGCGGGCGAAGGACCGGGGCGAGCTGCTGCCGCATGTCGACGTCGACGCGGCCGCGCGGATGTTCGTGGGCGCGTTCACCGGGGTGCAGGTGCTCTCCAAGATCATGACGGGGCATGCGGATCTGCCGGAGCGGGTGACGGACCTTCAGCGGCACCTGATGGCGGGGGTCGCTGTGCCAGCGGTGCTGCTGCAACTGGACACCGCGCCGGACCGGGGCGCCCGGGTCTACGAGGAGGCCGTGCAGGCCGGTTGGGGGACGGCGCAGCCCCAGGCGGCGGGATGAAGGCCGCGGGCGGTGGGGTGAGGGCCGCGGCGACGGGGTGAGGGCCGTGGGCGGGACGGTGGCCCGGCCGCCGCGGAGCGGCTGAGGCGACGCTCGGGGGATGCGGATCAGGCGCGGCGGCGCTGGGGCGCGAGAGGCGTGTGGGGCGAGGGGGTTGGGCGGGGCGCGGTGCGGGGAGGGGTGGGAGGTGAACGGTTGTCCGGGACGCCGTCGTGTGTTCCCGTGAGGGACGGGGGGAGCCCCTGGCTCCCGGCAAGCGGCCGGCCGACCTGTGCAAGACGAAACCGGGGAGTACGACCATGGATACGACTGCGTGCCCTTACGCCCTCGACGTGACGGGGCGTGACCTCGCCGGCGAGGCAGCGATGCTGCGCTCCCAGGGACCGGCCGTCCGCGTGGAGCTGCCCGGGGGAGTGGTGGCCTGGGCGGTGGTGCGGCAGCAGTACGTGGAACGGCTGCTCACCGACTCCAGGGTGTCGAAGGACGCGCGTCAGCACTGGCCCGACTTCATCGAGGGGCGGATCACCGAGGACTGGCCGCTGTATCCGTGGGTGGCGAACGAGAACATGCTGTTCGCGTACGGCGCCTCGCACACCCGGCTGCGCCGGTTGGTGGCCGGGGCGTTCACCGCGCGCCGCTCGGAGGCGATGCGGCCGCGGGTCGTGCAGATCGCGGCCGAACTCGTCGACTCGCTCGCGGAGTCGGGCGGGCAGGGGCAGCCGGTGGACCTGCGGACCGGGTTCGCGGAGCTGCTGCCGATGCGGGTGATCTGCGAACTGTTCGGGGTGGAGCAGGGTGAGGACACCGACGCCCTGTGCACGGCGCTGCACACGGTGTTCGGCACGACGATCAGCGGTCAGGAGGTCGAGGCGGCCCGGCTGGAGGCCTTCGTCAGGCTGTCGGAGCTGGTGAAGGCCAAGCGGGCCGAGCCCGGCGACGACCTCACCTCCCTGCTGATCCAGGCACGTGACCAGGACGACCGGCTCAGTGAGGAGGAACTGCTGGGCACCCTCTTCCTCATGATCGCCGGCGGTCAGGACACCACCGCCGCCCTGATCACCAACGCGATCGGGGCGCTGCTGCTCGCGCCCGAGCAGCTGGCACACGTCCGGGAGGGCCGCGCGACCTGGGAGGACGTGGTCGCCGAGACGATGCGCGTGCACACCCCCGGGGCGTACTCGCCGATGCGGTTCGCCGTCGAGGACATCGACCTGGACGGCGTGCTGATCCGCAAGGGCGAGGCCGTCCTCGTCTCCTTCGCGGCCGGCGGCCGGGACCCCGAGCGCCACGGGCCGGACGCCGACCGCTTCGACCTGCTGCGCAAGGACCGCGACAGCCTCGGCTTCGGTCACGGACCGCACCGCTGCATGGGCGCTCCGCTCGCCGCGGTGGAGGCGGAGAGCGCCTTCGCCGCGCTCTTCGCCCGCTTCCCCCGCATGGAACTCGCCTGCCGGCCGGACGAGCTCCTGCCGATGCCGAGCTTCTTGATGAACAGTCACCGCGCGCTGCCGGTACTGCTCGTTCCGCGGCATCGCTGAACGGTGCATGACGCGCCCGCCCGTCCGGCTCGGTTGCTCGGCATCGGCTGCTCGGCTTCGGTCCGCTCGGCTTACCTCTGCTTGGCCTCGACGCGGCCGACGGCGTGCGGGCCGGTGGTGAGCGCGTCGCGTGCCGTCTGCCAGGCGGTGTCGCCCGGATGGAGCGAGGTGCGCAGATAGGCGAGCGTCAGGTGCTGGACGGCGCTGACCCGCGCGGGATTGTCGTCGGTCGTCTCGGCGACGTCGTACCCGGAGACGCCGCCGAGGCCGTGCTCCGCGTCGAAGAGCGTCAGCAGGGTCTTGGGGCCGGGGGCCAGCAGGTAGGGGTCGGCGTGCCAGTCAGGCCCGTTGACGGTCAGGTGGGCGGAGTCGTCCTTGTCGCCCGCGACGACCAGCGCCGGCGTCGTCATGGTGGAGAAGTCCGTGGTCCGCAGGAAGCCGAGGTTCTGCGCCACGGCCTCGGTGAGGGCGTCGCCGCCCCGGCCGGGCGCGGCGAGCAGGATGCCTGCCTTGATCCTGGGGTCGGCCAGGTTCACCTCCGTCCCGTCGTCGGGGTCGGTGAGGCGGGCGCCGAGCAGGAGGCTCGCGGTGTGTCCGCCCATCGAGTGCCCGGCGACCGCCACCCGGTCGCGGTCCAGGCGTCCGGGCAGTTGCGGGACGGCGGCCTCGATCGCGTCGAGCCGGTCCAGGACGTGCCGCATGTCCTCGGCCCGTGAACGCCAGTAGAGGGGGGCTCCGGGGGTGTCGGGGGCCAGGGTCAGTGTGCTGGAGCTCAGGTGCGTGGGCTGGATGACGGCGAAGCCGTGGGCCGCCCAGAAGTGGGCGAGCGGGGCGTACCCGTCGAGCGAGGAGAGGTGGTGGGAGTACCCCTGGCCGTGCGAGAGGAGGACGACCGGCAGGTCGTCGCCGGTGACGGGCGCGGTGATCCGGAGCTGCAGGTCCACGGGCCGGCCGGGAATCGGCAGCGTGACCGGGCTGACCGAGAGGACTGCGGTGCGCGGGCTGAAGACGTCGGCTGAGAAGGCCGGTTCACTCATGGTGCTGGGTTCCCTTCGATGGCCTCCCCGGCCGCCGGACGCGGAGGCCGACGGCGGGGTGGCGGGCAGAAGCGAGCGCCCGGCCCGGGACAACCCGAAGCGGAACGTCGCTCCGTTTAATCTACGGAACGCCGTTCCGTTTCGTCAATGCAAGGCACGCGGGAGCGGAAGAGCGACGTAGGGGTGCGAGCGACGCAGGGGTGCGAGGGATGCAGGGGGCGCGGGGGAAGGGGCTCCGGATCACCGCACCCGGATCGTCAGCCAATCAGTGCGTCAGTCAGTGGGTCGGTGGGTCAGCGGGTCAGCCGGTGCCTGCGCCCGCCGCGGCGGAAACGGACCGCGGCGTAGACCAGATCGGCCAGCAGCACGAGCGCGCCGATGATCAGCAGGTAGAACAGCCCGTGGGCCGCGAATCCGATGATGCCCAGGACGAGGGCGGCGAGGATCAGGAACAGGAACAGGCTCATCGGCTCTCCCGGCGGTCTCGTCGTCTCAGCGGCGGGCGAGGCGTCGTTCGCCGCCGACGCCCGGCATGTAGTCCAGTTCGTAGTGGGCGAACACCTTCGGCTCGTCCTCGGCGGGCAGTTCGCCGTCGACGTCGATCGCCGGGGCCTTCTTCACGGCGTTCTTGTCGTGGACGACCCGCAGATAGCCCGGACCCACCGTCGCTCCCGTGAGCGGCACGAACACCAGGCGGCGACGGGTGGGCAGGCCGACGGTCACGGTGGCGAAGGAAGGGCGGTCCGTCCCGGTGTCCACGTAGACCGACTCCAGGACGCCGATCCTGTGCCCCTGCGGATCGACCACGTCATGACCGCGCCATTCACGGATGTCACCGGCTTCGAACATGAGAACCTCCCGGGCGTTCGGGTACCCGTGTTCACGGCTCCGATGCCGGTGCGTGGCTCTCGTGCGGCCGCAGCCGTCGTCGCGGAGGCCATTCCCAAGGTCGTTACGAAGGCTCTTGCGAAGGTCGATGCGAAGGCCCCTGCGGACGTTGCCGTGGGGTCACTGCGGCCGGGCCATCAGCACGGCGACGTCGTCCTGGGCCGGATGCGGCAGCATCTGCGCCAGGACGGCGTCGCAGAGCGCCGTCAGCGACCGGCCGGGGCGGCGCAGCGCCCGTGCGAGCCGGTCGAGCCCCTGATCGAGGTCCCTGCCCCGGGTCTCGATCAGCCCGTCGGTGTACAGGACGAGCAGGCCGCCCGGCGGCAGCGGGACCTCCTCGGCCGCGAACTGCCCTCCCCCGGTTCCCAGCGGAGTCCCCGGCGAGCCGTCGAGGAAGGTGATCGCCCCGCCGGGGGGCATCACGGCCGGCGGGGGATGGCCGGCCCGGGCGACGAGGCACCCGCCGGTGGCGGGATCGTGGACGGCGTAGACGCAGGTCGCCAGCTGGTCCTCGCCCATGTCGGCCACGAGGGCGTCGAGTGACCGGAGCATGTCGGCGGGGTCGATGCCGAGCCGGGCGAGAGTGCGCACGGCGGCACGCAGCTGGCCCATGATCGCCGCGGCGTGGATGCCGTGCCCCATGACGTCGCCGATGACGAGTCCGGTGCGCTCCTCGGGCAGCGCGATGACGTCGAACCAGTCGCCGCCGACGTCGTGTTCACTGGCCGGCAGGTAGCGTCCCGTCAGTTCCAGGCCGGGGACGGCGGGCAGCGCGCTGTTGGTCAGACTGCGCTGCAGGGTGAGGGCCGCCGCGCGCTGCCGGGTGTACATCAGCGCGTTGTCGATGTTGAGGGCGGCGCGTGCCGCCAGCTCGTCGATCAGCACGCAGTCCTGCTCGTCGAAGGGCTCACGGCTGCGGAGCCGGGTCACCACGACCGCGCCGAGCGCCTTGCCCCGGGCGACCAGCGGGACCAGCCGCGCGGAGCCGAGGCTCATGAGATAGGCGCGCAGCTCGTCGGCGCGGGCGTCGGGGATCAGCGCCGGGACGTCGGACCGGTACAGGTTGGTGGGGCGGCCGTCGGCGATGACCCGTTCGTAGAGCGAGCCGCGCTCGAGCCGGGAGGTCATGCCCGGGAGCAGTCTCGCCGTCGGGGCGGCCGGGTCGGGGAAGAGGGCGGCCATCCGGCGGATCACCCCGCGCGTGGCGGCCGAGGACTCGTCGGGGCTCCTGGCGTCCTCGAGGAGCTGCACGTCGGCGGAGTCGGCGAGCTGGGGCACCAGCATCCGCACGATCTCCTCGGAGGTCTGCCGCAGGTCCAGGGTGGTGCCCACACGGGTGCCGGCCTCCGCCAGGAGCGCGAAGCGGAGCCGGGCGCGCTCGGCGTCGTGTTCGGCCTGCTGGCTCTCGGTGATGTCGATGAGGGAGGCGATCAGGCCCAGGGTCCGGCCGCTGCCGTCGACCAGCGGGGCGTAGGAGCACGACCAGGTCCGTTCCCGGTCGGGGTCCGCCGGGGTCCGGCCGGTGCGGCGGACGTCGACGACGGCCGTGCCCCGGTCCAGCACCTCCTGCATCGTCTTCTCCAGCGCCCGGGCGTTGACGCCGGGCACGACCTCCGTCAGCCGTCTGCCGAGATGCTCGGCGGCGGAGACCCCGTTCATCCGGGCGAGCGCGTCGTTGACCCGCAGGAAGCGCAGATCGGGGCCGAGGGTGGCCAGGCCGATGGGGGACTGGCTGAAGAGGCTCTCCAGGGCCGCCAGGGAGTCGCGCATGCGCAGGACCTGGGAGGTCTCCACCGCGATCAGCAGGGCGCCGGGGCGGCCCTGGGAGTCGGCGGCCGGCACGATCCAGGTCTCCATGGTGACCGGATGGCCGTCGCGATGGCGCACCGACAGGGTGCCGACGACCGTTTCCCCGCCCTGGACGCGATGGGTGAGCTGGTCGGCCAGCTCATGGTTGCCCTCGGGGACCAACAGGGCGGACGCCGACCGGTCGAGCACGTCCTGCGGCCGGAACCCCAGCAGATCCTGGGCGGCCAGCGACCACTCCACGACGCGTCCGTGCGCGTCCTCCCGCCACAGCGCGATCGGCAGCAGCTCGCGCAGCACACCGGCGTACCCGACGGCGCCCGAGGGCTGTTCGACGGCCCGGTCCGCCCGGTGAGGAGCGCCCATCGCTTGACCTCCCCAGAGGGCGGGCAGGATTGCACACGAAAACACCATATCCGGAACTATTGGTTCCGATGGCGGATCCGGGGGAGACGCGTGAGGTCGTGCGCGGGCGGGCTTCCTCCCGCACCGCCGACGGCGCCGTTACGTGATCGCTCCCATGGGTACCGGGTGACAGTCGCCGCGCAGGCGTCGTCGGCGGCACCAGGAGGCCGGCATGGACGAGACTGGCACGGACGAGGCCGGTATGGACGAGGCCGGCATTCACGCTTCCGTCGACCGGATCGCGAACCCGTGGGGCGGACGTACCCCCTACGACCGGCACCGGCCCTGGCCCACGCGCGTGGACTCCCATCTCGAAGCCGGCGTCGCACCGGACCAGGTGCAGCGGTGGGTGCAGACCGCCTCGATCCTGCACTCCGACGGCGACGCCATGGACGTCGCCGTCGTGGACGGCCGCATGGTCGGTGTGCGCGGCCGCGCGGACGACCGCGTCAACCGCGGCCGGCTGGGCCCCAAGGACCTCTTCGGCTGGCAGGCGAACGCGTCGAAGGACCGGCTGACCAGGCCGCTGATCCGCGAGGGCGGGCGTCTGGTGGAGTGCGACTGGGACACCGCGATGGACCGGATCGTGGCCCGCTCACGGGAGCTGCTGGAGGAACGCGGACCCGGGTCGATCGGGTTCTACACCTCCGGGCAGCTGTATCTGGAGGAGTACTACACCCTCGCGGTTCTGGCCCGGGCGGGCATCGGGACCAACCACCTGGACGGCAACACCCGCCTGTGCACCGCCACCGCCGCCGAGGCGCTGAAGCAGTCCTTCGGCTGCGACGGCCAGCCGGGCTGCTACGACGACTTCGACCACGCGGACGTGATCGCCCTGTTCGGGCACAACATCGCCGAGACGCAGCCCGTGCAGTGGATGCGGCTGCTCGACCGCCTGGCGGGCGGCGACCCGCCCCGTCTGGTGTGCGTCGACCCGCGCCCCACCCGGGTGGCCCGACGGGCGGCGGTTCACCTCGCCCCGCGAGCCGGCACCAACGTGGCTCTGCTGAACGCGCTCCTGCACGAGATCATCCGCACCGACCGGGTCGACCACGAGTACATCGCCGCGCACACCGTCGGCTTCGAGGAGCTGGCGTCCGGGGTGCGGGAGTGCACCCCGCAGTGGGCGGCGGGCATCTGCGACGTGCCCGCCGCGTCGATCGGCGAGGCGGCCGACGTCCTCGGCGACGCCGACCGGCTGCTGTCCACGGTCCTGCAGGGCGTCTACCAGTCCCACCAGGCCACCGCTGCCGCCGTCCAGATCAACAACCTGCATCTGATCCGCGGCATGCTCGGGCGGCCCGGCGCCGGCGTGCTGCAGATGAACGGGCAGCCCACCGCCCAGAACACCCGCGAGTGCGGCGCGGACGGCGACCTGCCCGGGTTCCGCAACTGGCGGAACGACGCTCACGTCGCCGACCTGGCGAAGGTGTGGAACGTCGAGCCCGGGAGCATCCCGCACCACGCCCCGCCCACCCACGCGATGCAGATCTTCCGCTACGCCGAGCAGGGCTCGATCCGCATGCTCTGGATCAGCGGCACCAATCCGGCCGTGTCGCTGCCCGAGCTGTCGCGCGTGCGCTCGATCCTGCGGCAGGAGCGTCTGTTCGTCGTCGTGCAGGACCTGTTCCGCACCGAGACCGCCCGTCTGGCCGACGTGGTGCTGCCCGCCGCGACCTGGGGCGAGAAGACCGGCGCCTCGACCAACGCCGACCGCACCGTTCACCTGTCCGTCAAGGCGGTCGAACCGCCCGGCGAGGCCCGGCCCGACCTCGACGTCTTCCTGGACTACGCCGCCCGCATGGACTTCCGGGACAAGGACGGCGGCCCGCTGATCACCTGGCACGACCCGGAGTCGGCCTTCGAGGCGTGGAAACGCTGCAGCGCCGGCCGGCCGTGCGACTACACCGGCATCACCTACGACCGGCTCCGCGACGCGAGCGGCGTGCAGTGGCCCTGCCACGAGCAGGCCCCGGACGGCACGGCACGCCTCTACACCGACGGCGTCGGCTGGGCGCATCCCGACGTCTGCGAGAGCTACGGCAAGGATCTGGAGACCGGCGCCCCGGACGAGCCCGTCGAGTACCGCTCCCTCAACCCGGACGGCAGGGCCGTGATCAGAGCCGCCGCCTATCTGCCCCCGCACGAGACGCCCGACGTGGACCACCCCTTCCAGCTGACCACCGGCCGGACCGTCTACCACTTCCACACGCGGACGAAGACCGCGCGAGCGCCCCAGCTGAACGCGGCCGCCCCGGACGTGTGGGTGGAGGCGTCCGTCTCCGACGCGGCCGCGCTCGGACTCGGAGAGGGCGACCTGGTCGAGGTCGGCACCCCCCGCGGCGCGCTGCGCGGCCGGCTGCGCGTGACCGACATCCGGCCGGGCCTGCTGTTCGTGCCCTTCCACTACGGATACTGGGACACCGCGGCCGGCTACGGCCCGAGCGGCGGCACACCCGGACGCGCGGCGAACGAGACGACCGTCACCGACTGGGACCCGGCGTCCAAGCAGCCGCTGTTCAAGACCGCCGCGGCCTCGCTGCGCCTGGTCGAACGCGCGCGCGGACGCCACGCGCCCGCACCGACGACCACGGCGTCGGCGCCCTCCCGCACCGACGCGGCGCCGCCGACCGTCGGCGGGGCCGCCGCGCTCGTCGCGGAGACGACCGACGCGTCCCACGACACCGGCGGGAGAAACATTCGGTGAACGGCGTCAACCTCATCCTGCGCACCCTGCACCACGGCGAGAAGCATCTCGCCGGCCAGCTGACCGCGGTCGCCGAACGGCACCGCACCGAGCACGAGATCTGCCACGTGGCCATCGACCTCGCCGCATGGTCGCGCGGTCATGTCCTCCGCCTGGCCGAGACCGCCGACGCCCGGGGCGTCCACCTCGGCGGCTCCTCCGGAGCGCACACGGCCGGCGTCCTGTCCGCGCTGCGCGAGAAGACCGCCGAGGCGATGGCCCACCGGCCCGAGCCCGGCCTGCTGCTTCTGCGGGACCTGCGGGAGCTGCACCTGAGCGCCGTGGAGAACTCCCTGCACTGGGAGATGCTCGCGCAGGCCGGACAGGCAGGCCGGGACGAACGTCTGCTGGCCCTGGTCGCGCGGTGCCATCCGCAGACCCTGCGGCAGATGCGCTGGACCAACACCATGATCAGGAATCTCGCCCCGCAGATCCTGACGAGCCTTTGAGAGGACCGGGAGAGGGGGAGAAGACCCTCAACCGTCCGGGGAGAGGGCCCTCGACCGTCCCTCGACCTGCGGGTGAGCCCGACTTCGTGCACGGGCCGTCGAGTGTGCCGGGGCGGCATGCGAACGCACCGCCCCGCCTCCCGGTGGGACACGAGAGGCGGGTGTGGAGCGCCCGTGACGGGGCACCCAGTGTGGCGGAAAGCTGCGCCCCGCCAGGTGGGGGCGCCCTGCCGAACGGAGAACGCGATGACGGCGGACGCATGGGCGCCCCAGCCCGGGGTTCCGGCTTTCACCCCGCCGGGCGTGTACGCCCCGCAGTGGGACACCAGGCTGCTGACACGCGCCCTGTCCCGCGAGGACATCGGCGCGACCACCGAGGTCCTGGACCTGGGCACCGGCTCGGGGGCCCTCGCCGTGCAGGCCGCGCGACTGGGCGCCCGGGTGACGGCGGTCGACATCTCGCGGCTCGCCGTGCTGACCGCACGGATCAACGCCCTGCTGGCCGGCCAGCGGGTCCGTTTTCGGCGCGGCGACCTCACCGCCGCCGTGCCGGGACGCTCGTACGACCTGGTCGTGAGCAATCCGCCCTATGTGCCGTCGCCCGACGTGACGCTGCCGCGGCGCGGTATCGCCCGCGCCTGGGACGCGGGCCGGGACGGCCGCGCCTTCATCGACCGGATCTGCGCGGAGGCGCCCTCGGTCCTGAACCCCGGAGGGGTGCTGCTGCTCGTCCATTCCAGCCTGTGCGGCACCCGGGCCACCCTGGAGCGGCTGGCGGACGCCGGCCTGAGCGCCACGGTCGCCGACCGGGCCGCCGTGCCCCACGGTCCGGTGCTGCGCTCACGCAGGCGGTGGCTCGTCCAGCAGGGTCTGCTGGACGGCGCCGAGGAACGCGAGGAGCTGGTCGTCGTCCGCGCCGAACGCGCCTGACCATGGGCGCCGCCGCAGGATTGCGCGCCCGCGCGGCCCCGCACGGCGGAGACCCTCGACGCCACCGGCGGCACTCCCTTGCCGTGCCACGCCGAAAGCGTCCGTGCCGGACGGCGTGCCGACCTCCTGCCGCGGGCGTAGCGTCCTGGTAGGGGCGAGGCCGGTCGCGTCCGGCGGGCCTGCGCCGCACCCCGAGGGGAGCGGAGGGCCCGCGCCGGACCCCGAGAGGAGCGCACGGCCGGCTCCCGCCGTCCGGAGACCACTCCCTCCCGATGCTGGAGGTGCCTCGTGACCAGCGCGGGCGATCCGGCCGTCGGCGACGGCGAGCTGGACGCCGAGTTCGCGGAGACGGTGCGCCGCACGGGCGCGTCCGTCGGCGCGCTCTTCCTCCTCGGGCCCGACGAGCAGCTGCTGTACCTGGACCTGCTGTGCGGGGCGCCGGCCGAGTTCGCCGCGCCCTGGAACCGCGTCCCGATGGCCGCTCCGGCGCCGGTGGCCGTGGCGGTCCGCGAGGACCGGATGGTGTGGGTGGGCAGCCAGGAGCAGATGGCCCGCTCCTACCCGCGCACCGCGATGGTGCTCCCCTTTCCGCTGGCGTTGGTCGCGGCGCCGGTCTCCGGGGCCCGGCGCCGGGGTTCGCTGCTGCTGATCTGGCCGGCCACCCGTCCGCCGTACATGACCGCGCGGGAGAGGGGCAATATCGCGTCCAGCTGCCGTCGGCTCGCCCGGCTGCTGGACGACGCCGACGCGCGCGGCCGGGGACCGGACGTCCGTGACGGTCCCCGTGTCGTCGCCGCCGGGACCGGCCGGTCGCGGGGTCCGGCGATGGCCGCCGCCGACTTCGCCGAGCGGCTGCCCGGCGGCAGCTGCGCCCTGGACCTGGAAGGACGCTTCACCTACCTCAGCTCCGGCGCCTGCGAACTGCTGGGCGGCGACGCCGGACTGCTGCTGGGAACGCTGCCGTGGCAGTCCCTGCGCTGGCTCGACGACCCGACCTACGAGGACCGCTACCGGGCCGCGGTGATCAGCCGTGAGCCCGTGTCGTTCACCGCGTGCCGCCCGCCGGGCCACTGGCTCGACTTCCACCTCTACCCCGACGCCAGCGGCATCAGCGCCCGCATCCTCCCCAGCGGTGAGCAGCCCCCGGCCGCCGGGGAGACGGTGCGTTCCCCGCGCGCGGTCGCACCGGCCCGCGCCGGACGGCTCTACCAGCTCACCCACCTGGCGGCCGCCCTGACCGAGGTCGTCGGCGTCCAGGACGTCATCGACCTGGTCGCCGACCAGATCATGCCGGCCTTCGGCGCCCAGGGCCTGGTGCTGTCCAGAGCCGACGCCGGCCGGCTGCGGATCACCGGCCATCGCGGCTACACCCGGGAGACCATCGAGCGTCTCGACGGGCTGCCGCTCGACACCGACTTCACGCCGGCCGGACGCGCCCTCGGCAGCGGCATCCCCGCGTTCTTCGCCGACCCCGAGGAGATGCGGCGCATCTATCCCGACGCGCCGCAGGTCAGCGGCAAGCAGGCCTGGGCGTTCCTGCCGCTGATCATCTCCGGCCGGCCCGTCGGATGCTGCGTCCTGTCCTACGAGGAGCCCCACCTGTTCCCGGCCGAGGAACGCGCCGTTCTGACCTCCCTGGCCGGGCTCGTCGCCCAGGCCCTGGACCGGGCCAGCCTGTACGACACCAAACTGGAGCTCGCCCACGGCCTGCAGCAGGCGCTGCTCCCGCGCACCCTTCCCCGCATCGCCGGTCTGCGGGTCGCCGCCCGCTATGTGCCCGCCACCCGGGGCATGGACATCGGGGGAGACTTCTACGACCTGATCCGGCTGGGCGACACGGCGGCCGCCGCGGTCATCGGCGACGTCCAGGGCCACAACGTGGCCGCCGCCGCTCTGATGGGCCAGGTCCGCACCGGCGTCTACGCCCACGCCACGCTGGGCGCGTCGCCCGACCAGGTGCTCGCCAGGACCAACCGGCTGCTCACCGACCTCGAGCCCGACCTGTTCACCAGCTGCCTCTACGCCCACCTGGACCTCGGCCGCCGACGCGTGACCCTCGCCGGCGCCGGTCACCCGCCGCCCCTCCTGCGCCTCCCCGACGGAACCACCGCGCCGGTCGAGCTGATGCCCGGCCCGCTCCTCGGCATCGATCCCGACGCCGTCTTCCCCGTCACCGAGTTCCCGATCACGCCGGGCATGATGCTCGCCTTCTACACCGACGGCCTGGTCGAGACTCCGGGCGTCGATCTCGACGACTCCATCGCCGACCTCGCGGGGCATTTCGCCGCGGCGGACGACCGCGATCTGGAGCTGCTGATCGACGAGCTGCTGAGAAAGGGCAAGGCGATCGGGCAGCGCACCGACGACATCGCGCTCCTCCTGCTGCACCACGAGGACGGCTGAGCACGGCACGGGCGGTCAGGCGTACCCCTGGTGAGAAGGGTGAGGGGACGGCCGGTGATCGGAGGGGAGGGGACGGCGACCGTGGTCCGTGCGTCGACGGGCGACCTGTGGCGTGGGCGCCACGGACGTGAACGGTGGGCAGGCGCACGATTCGACCGCCGGGAGGCCGATTCGACTGCCGGGAGGCGGGGACTCGTCGGGCTGCGCGGACGGCCGCCCCGACCGGGTCCCACCCGGGGCAGGGCGGCGCCTGCGACGGGACGGGGGAGTCGGCGCGCCCTCCGCGCAGTTCCCTCTCGCTCGTCTGAGAAGCATTCGCGCCAGACGTGCACGGTGCGTAGATTATGTGACGGTATGTGGGGAACTCGGTCCGGGCAATCAGCCGCCGAATCCGCCCAGCACACGGGTCCGACCACTGAGCGGACGTCCGGGCATACGCCGAGGAGCGAACGTGAGTATGCGTATCGGAGTGGAAGAAGAGTTCCACGTCCTGGAAGTGGAGAGCGGGCTACTGGTGCCGCGCGCCGACGCCGTACTGCGGCGGCTCCCCGAAGGGACCTTCACCACCGAGCTGCACCGGTCGACGGTCGAGTCCAACAGCGACGTGCACACGACCCTGGACGACCTCCACGCCGACCTCACCGAGACGAGACGGCGACTCGACCGGGCGGCCGCCTCGTCCGGCCTGGCCGTGATGGCCGCGGGCACCGCCCCGCTGGCCGCGGCCGCCTCGGCCCGCCCCACCGACGACGCGCGCTACCTCCACATGAGCGAGGAGTACCGCAAGGTCGCCGACGAACAGCTCATCTGCGGCGCACAGGTCCATGTGGACGTCCCCGACCGCGACACGGCCGTCCGCGCGATGTGCTCCGTGGCGCCCTGGCTGCCCGTGCTCCTCGCGCTCTCCGCCAGCTCACCGTTCTGGCAGGGCGCCGACACGGGATACGCGAGCTGGCGCACCCTGCTCTGGCAGCGCTGGCCGACCGCGGGACCGGCCGGGTGCTACGCGAACGCCGCCGAGTACGACGCCGCCGTGCAGGACTTCGTCCAGGCCGGAGTGATCAGCGACCCCGGGATGATCTACTACGACGTCCGCCCCTCCGCCCACCTGCGCACACTCGAACTGCGCATCTGCGACGCCTGCCCGCGCGCGGAGACCGTCGTGCTCGTCGCCGGCCTCTTCCGCGCCCTGGTCACCGAGGCCCGCGAACGGCTGCGCACCCACCGCGAGCCGCACTGCGCCGGCCGGCACGAGTGGCTGCGCGGCGCCGCCTGGCGAGCCGCCCGGTCCGGCCTCGAAGGAACGCTCGTGGACCCCGAGACCCACCGGGAGGCGCCCGCGGAGCAGGTGCTGCGCAAGCTGCTCGTCCGGCTGCGGCCCGCTCTGGAGGTCCACGGGGACTGGGAGACCGTGCGGACGCTGACGCACCAGGCTCTCGCCGACGGCAGCGCCGCCCGCCGCATCCGTCGCGCGGCGCAGCACGAGGACCTCCTGGCCTGCGTCGACATGCTCGTCGCCGAGACCCGCGGCGAGCGCGGACAGCGCAGGGCACAGCGGTCCCTGGCCACGGGCGGCGCACGCCCCGCCGCCGGCCGGGGGGCGCTGCCCCAGGTCATCGGCCGCTGACGGCCCCGCACCACCGGGCGAACCGACTCCGCTTCCACCGGAGCGTCCCACCGAATCTCTCGCCGAACCGCTCAGAAAGGTCTCCTTCATGTCCAGCAGCACGATCCAGGCCTGTGCCGGTGTGCGGAAAGGAGGCGGTACGCCATGTGCGGTCTGAGCGGAGAGATCCGCTTCGACGGCCGACGCCCTGATCTGGCGGCCGTCGAGCGCATGAGCGAACGCCTCGCCGCCCGCGGACCCGACGGCCGCGGGGTCTGGACGCGGGGCGCGGTGGCGCTCGGGCACCGACGGCTGAAGATCATCGACCTGTCGGACCTCGGCGCCCAGCCGATGACGGACGCCCGCAACGAGATCACCGGCGTCTTCAACGGCTGCGTGTACAACTACCGGGAGCTGCGCGACGAACTCCGCGGGCTCGGTCACCGGTTCGCGTCGACGTCCGACACCGAAGTGGTGCTCAAGGCCTACCTGCAGTGGGGGACCGCCTGCGTCGAGCACTTCCACGGCATGTTCGCCTTCGCCCTCGTCGAGCACCGGAGCGGCCGCGTGGTGCTGGCCCGCGACCGGCTCGGCATCAAGCCCCTCTACCTGTCCGGGACACCGGACCGGCTCCGGTTCGCCTCGTCGCTGCCCGCCCTCCTCGCCGCCGGGGACGTGGACACCTCCCTCGACCCGACGGCCGTCCACCAGTACCTCAGCTGGCACGCCACGGTCGCGCCCCCGCGCACCGTCCTCAACGGCGTCCGCAAGCTGCCCCCGGCCACCGTCCGCGTCGTCGAGCCGGACGGCGCCCATCGCGACCACCGCTACTGGCAGCCCGCCTACACGCGTCGCCCCGAGCACGCCGACATGGGCGCCAACGAGTGGCGTGACGCGGTGCTGGAAGGGCTGCGCACCGCCGTACGGCGCCGGATGGTCTCCGACGTCCAGGTCGGCGTCCTGCTCTCCGGCGGCCTCGACTCCAGCCTCATCGTCGCGCTGCTCGCCGACGAGGGGCAGCGGGACCTGATGACCTTCAGCGTGGGCTTCGAGTCGGAGGGCGGCGAGGAGGGCGACGAGTTCCGGTACTCGGATCTCGTGGCCCGGGAGTTCGCCACCGACCACCGCCGCCTGATGGTGCCCTCCGACCGGGTGTCCACGGCCCTGGACGGCGCGATCGCCGCCATGAGCGAGCCGATGACCAGCCACGACGTCGTCGCCTTCTATCTGCTGTCCGAGCAGGTGTCGAAGGACGTCAAGGTCGTGCAGAGCGGGCAGGGCGCCGACGAGGTGTTCGCCGGCTACCACTGGTACCCGGAGCTGGCCGGGGCCGCCCGGGAGGACGAACCCGAGCAGTACGCCGAGACCTACTTCGACCGGCCGCACGCCGACCTCGCCCGCGTCCTCCAGCCGCACATGCTGCCCCGCGAGGACGTCTCGGGCCGCTTCGTCCGCGAGCACATGGCGACGCCGGGGGCCGAGACCGCGCTGGACGCGGCGCTGCGCCTGGACACGCACGTCATGCTCGTCGACGACCCCGTCAAACGGGTCGACAACATGACCATGGCCTGGGGCCTGGAGGCCCGGGTGCCGTTCCTCGACCACGAGCTCGTGGAACTGGCCGCGGCCTGCCCGCCCGAGCTCAAACTCGCCGACGGCGGCAAGGGCGTCCTCAAGGAGGCAGGCCGCAAGCTCCTGCCGCGCGAGGTCGTCGACCGCCCCAAGGGCTACTTCCCCGTCCCGGCGATCCGCCATATGGCCGGTCCCGTCCTGCAGCGGGTGCGTGAGGCGCTGCAGGCGCCCGAGGCGAGGGAACGCGGCCTGTTCCAGGAGTCGTACGTCGCCGAACTGCTCGCCGCGCCCGACGAGCACCGGACCAAGCGCGGAGCGAACGCCCTGTGGCAGATAGCTTTGCTGGAGATATGGCTGCAGACGCACGGAATCAGGTGACCGACGATCGAGACGGCCGCACGGCGTTCGGTGCGCCGCCCGGCGACGTCCGCGCGGTGACGTTCGGGGCGGGCTTCACACGGCCCGGGGAAGCGCCGTCCCGCGACGCCGACGCGCACAGCGCCGTGTACGCCGCCGCGCCCGCCTTGGTGCCGCTGCCCGACGCGGCCGGCCCCCGGGACGCCGTGAACCGGCTGCGGTCGCACGGCTGCTGGTACCCCTCCGCCGACGCCGACGGCGCCGAGACCGCATTCATCTGCGACCGGGGCGGTGTGCCCCAGCTGTGGGCCGGCCCGGTCGACGGCGGCGAGGTGCGGCTGCTCGACTCCTCGCCGGACCCGGTCACCGAGGTGTCCTGGTCGCCGGACGGCCGCTGGATCGCGTACACCACCGCACCGGGCGGCGGTGAGCACTCCCGGGTGCTGTGCGTGCGTCCCGACGGCACCGGCCGGCGCATCGTGGCCGGCGCGGACCCGGACAGCACCGCCTACCTGGGCTGCTGGGCGCACGACGGCTCGTCGCTCGCCGTCACGGTGGCCGCGCCCGCCGTGCGCCCCTTCGACGACGGCCCGGGGCGCCCGCCCCCGGAAGCCGCCCCGGGCGACGGCCGCCCCGAGGCAGCGCTCCCGTCCGTCGGCTGGACGGACCGGGGAGGTCACGCGACGCTCCTCGGGCACGCCGTGTACGACGCCGCCACAGGAACGGGGACGGAGGCCGGGAGGGGCGGGGGAGAGGAGTCCGGCGGGGCGCGGTCCGGCGCCACGGCCACAGGGGCGGCCGTACGTTCCGACGGCGGGCTCTCGGTGTATCTGATCGATCCCGGCGGCCACGCCTCGCCCGTGCTCCTCACCACCGAGACGCACGCGGCCACGCTGCGGGCCTGCGACCTCAGCCGTGACGGACGGTTCGTGCTGCTGCGCCGAGGGCCGCGCGGACGACGCGAGGCGGTCGTGCGGCGCACGGACGACCCGGCCACGACCTTCGCCCTGCCGGTCGCCGACGGAGACCCGTGGATCGGCAGGTTCTCACCCGACGGCCGGACCCTGTGGCTGCGCAGCAACGTCGCCCGGGAGTACGCGGCCCTCCTCGCGGTGGCTCTCGACGACGACGGCGCGCCGTGCGGGACGTCCGTCGTCGCGGAACGACCGGACAGCGACCTCGAACTCCTGGCCCTGGCCCACGACGGCCGCACCGCCGCCCTCGCCTGGAACGCCCGGGGCGCGAGCGAGCTCGAACTCGTCGAGACCTCCCCGGCAGGTGACCCCGCCCGGCGCCCCGCCCCCAACGCGACCGGCCCGGCACGACCCGTCCCCCTGCCCCACGAGGTCGTCACCCGTGTCACGGGCGCCGGCGCCGGGCGCCTGCTGCTGGCGCTGTCCGGGTCGCAACGCCGGCCGGGCGTCTGGTGGGCCCACGAGGGCGTGTCCCTGCTGCGCACCCCCTGGTCGTCGAAGGACGAGGACGCCGTCCCGCCGGGCCGCCCGCCGGTCCGGCCCGTCCCCCTGCGGCTCACGGCGCGCGACGGTCTGCCGCTGAGCGGCTGGTACTACCGCGCGCCCGGACGTCCGGCGGGCGAGCCGGCGCCCTGCGTGATCCACCTGCACGGCGGCCCCGAGGAACAGGAACGCCCCGTCTTCCATCCGCTCTACCACGAGCTCACCGGGCGCGGCATGGACGTCTTCGCCCCCGACGTGCGCGGCTCCTCCGGCCACGGCCGGTCGTTCGTCGACGCCGACCTGGGGGCCGGCCGCTTCGCCGCGCTGGAGGACGTGGCCGACTGCGCGGCCCACGCGGTGACGGCGGGTCCCGCCGACCCGACGCGGCTGGCCGTCATGGGGCGCTCCTACGGCGGCTATCTGACGTTCGCCTCACTCGTGTGGCATCCCGAGCTGTTCCGCACCGGCGTCGCCGTCTGCGGCATGTCGGACCTGCTGACCTTCTTCGCGGGCACCGAGCCCTGGCTCGCGGAGTCGGCGGCGCACAAGTACGGCCACCCCGAGCGCGACCGCGAACTGCTGCGCGCCCTGTCGCCGATGAGCCGCATCGACGCACTGCGGGTCCCGGTGCTCGCCGTGCACGGCGAGCACGACACCAACGTGCCCGTGCAGGAGTCCGGGCAGTTCGTACGGGCGGCCCGCGAACGGGGCGTCGCCGCCGAACTGCTCACCCTGCGCGACGAGGGCCACGACTTCCTGCGGGCGGACAACCGGCGACTGTTCCGGCGCAGCGCCGCGGACTGGCTGGAACGTCATCTGCGCCGATGAACCGCACCGCGCAGACAGGGGGCGGACGGCGGGACAGGGAGCGGACGGCGGGGCGACGCGGACGGCCCGCCGCCCACGCCTCGCCCGCACAAGGCCCGTCACCCGCGCACAAGGCCCGCCCCAGCGAACACGTGACAACGAACACGTGACAACGAACACGTGACAACGAACGGGGACACCGAAACAAGCAGGAGTAGAGCGCGTGCGGCGGGGTAGCCGGAGCCGGTCGGCAGGAGGCGGCGCGATGCCTGGGGAGGTCGAGCGCCGCTTCCTGCCTCCTGCTTCCGCTTCCTGCCCCGGCCTCAGGACGCGGTGTGGAGGCCTTCGGCGGCGATGGCAGGATGGCCGCCATGGACATCCGCCGCAGGAACAACATCCAGATCACCGGCCGCCCGGACGGCCCGACGGTGGTGCTGGCACACGGCTTCGGCTGCGACCAGAACATGTGGAGGCTGACGGTTCCCGCGCTGGCGGAGCACTACCGGGTCGTGCTGTTCGACTACGTCGGCTCGGGCGGATCGGATCTGAGCGCGTGGGAGGAGACGCGGTACTCGGTTCTCTCGGGCTACGCACAGGACGTCGTGGACGTCTGCGAGGAGCTGGACCTGCGTCATGCGGTCTTCGTCGGGCACTCGGTGAGCGCCATGGCGGGAGTGCTGGCCGCGCACGCGGCGCCGGAGCGGATCGGAGCGCTGGTGATGGTGGCCCCGTCCCCCTGCTACATCGACTCCGACGGCTACCGCGGCGGCTTCAGCGCCGAGGACATCGACGAGCTGCTGGCGTCCCTGGAGTCGAACTACCTGGGCTGGTCGGCCACCATGGCCCCGGTGATCATGGGCAATCCCGAGCGGCCGGAGCTCGGCGAGGAGCTGACGAACAGCTTCTGCGCCACCGACCCCGACATCGCCCGCGTCTTCGCCCGGACCACGTTCCTCACCGATTCCCGGGACGACCTCAAGACCGTCACGGCGCCGACCCTGGTGCTGGAATGCGCCCAGGACGTCATCGCCCCGCGCGAGGTCGGCGCCTATGTGCACGCCGCGATCCCGGGCTCCACCCTGGTGACGCTGCCGGCCACCGGGCACTGCCCGCAGCTGTCGGCGCCCGAGGCGACCAACACGGCCATCCTCGACTTCCTGCGCAGCCTGCGGTGACGTTCCCCCTCGGAGACGCTCCAGAGCCCTCCGAGGCGCAGGACGCCGCGTCGACCGACGCGGCGTTCACCGCCCTGCTGGAGGACAGCGTCGACGACCTGTACGAGTCGGCGCCGTGCGGGTACCTGTCGACGCTGATGGACGGCACCATCGCCAAGATCAACGCCACGCTGCTGGGCCGGCTGGGCCTGGAGCGCAGGGACGTGGTGGGCCACCAGCGGTTCGCCGACCTGCTCACCGTGGGCGGCAAGCTGTACCACGAGACCCACTTCGCGCCGCTGCTGCAGATGAAGGGCGCGATCAGCGGCATCGCCCTGGAGATGAAGAAGGCCGACGGGGGCCGGATACCCGTCCTGGTCTCCTCCGTCGTCAAGCACGGCGGCGAGGGCGAGCCGCTGCTGATCCGCACGACCGTCTTCGACGCCTGTGACCGCCGCGCCTACGAAGAGGAACTGCAGCGCCGCAAGCAGGAAGCCGAGCGCGCGCACCGGCAGGCCGAAGCCGACCGGGCCCGGCTGCAGGAGGCCCTCGCCGCGCTGCAGCAGTCGCTGCTGCCCGCGAGCCTGCCGGCGGTGCCGGGCGTGGAGACGGCCACGTACTACCACACCGCCGCCCCTGACCGGCTCGGCGGCGACTTCTACGACCTCTTCGCCCTCGACGGCGAACGCTGGGCGTTCTTCCTCGGCGACGTGTGCGGCAAAGGGCCCGAAGCCGCGGCGGTCACCTCCCTGACCCGGTACACGCTCCGGGCCGCGGCGCTGCACGACCCCGACCCGGTCACCGCGCTGACCACCTTGAACACGGTGCTGCACGAGCGCTGCACCGGCGGGGACCCGCGCTACTGCACCGCGATCTTCGGGATCCTCACCCCCGACCCGGAGACCGGGCGCGCCGCCGTCGAAGTGGCCTCCGGCGGCCATCCGCCCGCCCTGGTCATCCGCGCCGACGGCGGGACGGACTTCCTGCCCACTCCCGGCGGGCTCCTCGTCGGCGCGCTGCCCGAGGCCTCCTTCACATCCGCCACCACCACACTCGGCCCCGGTGACACGCTGCTGCTGTACACCGACGGGCTGACCGAGGCGCGCACCGGACCCGACCGCGCGGAGCTGTACGGCGACCGAGCCCTGCTCGACTTCGTCGCCGGTCACGCGGGCGCCTCACCCCAGGGGATGGTCGAAGCGCTGACGGGCCTGCTGGAGAGCCTCGGCGACGGAGTCGACGACGACACCGCGCTGCTCGCCGTCGGGGTCCCTCGCACCCTCGCGTCCTCCCGCCCGGCAACGGATCACCGGAGATGAAACAGTGAAGATCGCCGCCCGCGACGCGGCCACCGGCCCCGTGCTCGAGATCGTCGGTGATCTCGACTACGGCACGGCGCACGAGCTGCGCGAACACGTCGGCAGGACAGCCCTGCGTCCGGGGCAGTGCCTGGTCCTGGACCTGTCACGGCTGGAGTTCTGCGACTCCAGCGGCATCACCGCCCTGATCGCGGCCCGCAACCACGCGGCGGCCGCCCGGGCCGAGGTCGCCCTGGCCGGCGTCCCCGACAACACGCTGCGCATCCTGCGCATCGTCGGACTCGACCAGGTCTTCGCCCTCCACCCCGACGCGCAGTCCGCCGTCGACGCCCGCTCCGCCCCGACGCCGCGGGTGTGAGCCGGCCCGGACAGGGGACTTGGTGAGCATGCCGGGTCAAGCGGCGTACCCATGGGGCTGTCCCGGCCCAGGCTTCTCTGGTTCAGACAGCGTGCCGGGGGAGCCGCCCCGCCGACGAACGGGTCACGACAGGCCGCCCTGCTCGCAGATCCGCCGCGCGACCTCGCGGAGCTTGACGTTGTTCTCCTGTGAATAGCGCCGCAGCACGTCGAAGGCCTGGTCCTCGGCGAGGTGATGGCTGCCCATGAGGATGCCCATGGCCTCGCCGATGACGTGCCGGGTGGCCACGGCCTGCTCCATCTGGGCGTGGGTGCGGGCGCTGGAGAAGGCGACCGCGGCGTGGGAGGCGAGCAGCCAGCCGGCCAGCTCGCTGGTCTCGGTGAACGCGCCGGCCTTGCGCGAGTAGAGGTTGAGCGCGCCGAGGTCCTCGTCGTCGGTGAACAGCAGAAAGCCCATCATGCTGCCCACCCCGAGAGCCTGGGCCCTCGGGGCGTAGGCGGGCCAGCGCCGCTGCTCGCCGGTGAGGTCCGCGATGCGGAAGACCCGCTCGCCCTCGGCGCGCTGGGCGACGTCGAAACACGGTCCTTCCCCCAGCTGCTCCTGCAGCTGGTCGCTGTCGACGACCAGCTGGTCGGTGGGGGCGAGCGTCTCCACCTTGGGGGCGTGCAGCACGAGAATGCCGGCCGCGTCACACCCGTCGACCAGTTCCGTGGCCGACGCGGTGATCCGCTCCAGCGTGGCGCCGACCGATTCCTGTGCCAGGAGATCCCTCGCCATCGATGCCATCTGCTGGGCGAACCGACCCCAGTCCCCACCGTCCTCCACCGTCCGACCTCCCTGAGAGACGCCTCCTGCCCAGCTTCCCACGCACTCTCACGGGGGCGCGGAGTCGGCGACAGGCGAGGTCGACGCGGCGCTCAGCGCACGACGTCGAAGACGTTCTTCTGGAGCCCGTTGGCGTACGCCTGGTGCTCGACGAGCCTCAGCTTCTGGGTGTCCTTGTCCGTGGAGCTGAAGAGCCGCTTGCCCGCCCCGAGCAGAAGGGGGAAGACGAGCAGGTGGTAGCGGTCGATCAGGCCGGCGTCCGACAGCGCCTGATTCAGGGAGGCGCTGCCGTGGACGATGATCGGGCCGCCTTCGCTCTCCTTCAGGGCGGCGACGTCGTCGAGCGAGCGCAGGATCGTCGTGTCCCCCCAGTTGGACACCAGGTCGTTCTGACGCAGGGTGGTGGAGACCACGTACTTCGGCATGACCTTGTAGTCGGCGAACTCCGGCATGTCGGGCCACACCGGACTGAACGCCTCATAGCTCGTCCGGCCCAGCAGCATCGCGGTGGCCTCCTGCTGCTCCCGGCCCTTGATGTCGAACGCCTCGGGGAGGAACTCGACGTCCTTGAAGGTCCAGCCGGCGTTGCGGTAGCCGGGCTCGCCGCCCGGGGCCTCCACGACGCCGTCGAGCGAGATGAAAGCGGTGCTGATCAGGGTGCGCATCGTGGGTTCCTCGGGTTCTCGTGTCCGGTCTTCGCTGAACGGGTCGGTGCGCCCTCGCCCGCAGGATGCGGCCACGGCGCCCCGGCCATGTTCTCCGACCGCCGATCCATCACAAACTCATCGGTCGTCGTCGGTGCGTCGACGTGTCGGCGAACGCGCCACCGGCTCAGCCGACGGGACGAGGCCGCGTGGCAGGCGTCGTCACCTGCGGCGACTTCCGTACCCCGCCGACGCATCGTCAACTCGACTCACCGCCCCCGAGAACGTCGAAGCGCTGTGGCACAGCCCGCGGATGACCCAGGACAACCTGAAGTTCGGCGCCGAGGCGGACGCGTGGGACAAGGCCGGAGCGAGCCTCGAGTCGCCCCGCACCCGCCCGACACCGGTTCGGGCATGATGCCCTGTGTGGATCACGTCCTGTGCGGTCTCGCCGCCAACACCACGTTGCCGTACGAGCTGGTCGACCGGCTGATCGCGGTCGCGGACGCCGACGTCGCCGGATGCCTCGCCGACCGGGCGGATCTCGGGCACGCACAGGCGGTCGCCCTGTTCTCGCGCGTCCAGGAGTGCGGGGTGCACCTCGCGTACGAGGGCCGGCTGACCGCCGCCGACGTCGATCCCGTCGCGCGGCCGGACGTCGCGCTCGCCCTGCTCGACAAGGGCGCCGGCAGCCCGCAGTGGGCACGGCTCCTCGCGGGCGACCCGATCCCCGCGCACCGGGAGAAGCTGGCCGCCTGCTCCGGCCTCCCGGCCGACGTGGTGAGGACGCTGGCCGCGGACCCGGACGTGGGCGTCGTCGCGGAACTCGCACTGTGGACCACGTCCGACGCGGTCGCAGGGAGCCTCGCGAGACACCCGCACGCCCAGGTGCGCCGCTCGGCCGCCGCCAACGAGGCGACGCCCCCGGACGCGCTCGCGGCGCTCCTCACCGGGCACGGGCTGCCGCCGGCGCGCCGCTGCGAGGTCTGCGACCGGGAGGCGACGCCGTTCGTGCACGAGCGGCAGTGTCCGCGCCCCGACTGCACGTTGCCGCCGGGCGCCTCCTGCGACGGGTCCCACGAGTCCGCCGTGCACGACATACGCCAAGCGGCCCTGCACAATCCGGCGACGCCCGCCGGGGACGTCGTCGCCTTCGCGGACCATCCATCGATGCTGCTGCGCTGGGCGCTCGCCGACCGCCCCGACCTGCCTGCGGCGGTCTACCGGAAACTGGCGGCGGACCCCGTTCCCGGCGTCCGGGCCGACGTCGCCGGGAATCCCGCGATCGACGACGCGCTGATGCGCACCCTGGCCGGCGACCGGGACCCGGACGTGCGTCGCGGGCTCGCGCACAACCCGCGAGTGCCGCTGGACGTGCTGACGCGGCTGGCCGGCTCCGTCAGGATCGGAGCGACCCTGCTGCCGCGGATCGCCGCCGCGACTCCCTCCGAGGTCCGGCGGCTCGTCCGGTCACCGATCCCGGCCGCCCGCATGCTGGCGGCCCGACGACGGGATCTGCGGCCGGAGATCCGCGACCGGCTGGCCGACGACCCCGACGCGAAGGTGGTCAAGTCCGTCGCGTCGCACCCGGGCCTCACGGAAGCCCGCTTGCGCGCCATGGTCGACCGGCACGGAATCCGGGTCCTCGCCGGAGTGGCGGCCAACCCGGACGCGAGTCCGGCGCTGCTGGAGCATCTGATCCGGCACGAACCACCCGTGCCGAAAGCGCTCCGCGAGATCGCCCGGCATCCGCACGCGTCGCCGCGCGCCCTGCTCGCCTGTCTGGCGGACGCCCGGGCGAGACCCGTCGCCGCCGGCCGTCCGGCACTTCCGCCGCCGGTCGTCGTGGACCTGCTCGACGACCCCGACCCGCGCGTGGTGGAAGCGGCGGCCGCCAACCCCTCACTGCCCCTCGCCGTGATCGAGGAGCTGATTCCCCGGACGTGAGCGCCGGACGCACCCCTCCGGCTCCGGCCCGACCCCGGTTCCGGCCCGTCCGCGCGGCGCGTCGTCGGTCGCTGCCACCGGTTTTGCGGCCACCCGTGCCGAGCAAGATCAGGAGGAGGCGTCCGGCTCGAACGAGAACGCGAAGGCGTGCACCGCATCCACGTCGAGGCCGGCCGTCGCCGACAGTGGCTCTAGGAGGAACCCGTGGCCGTCGCTCCCCTCACGGAGACCGACATGTTCGCGACCTCGGACCGGCGCACGCGCTACGAGCAGTACCGGCACCTCCGAGAGCTGGGAGGCGTCGTCCGACTGCGCGATCCGGACGTGTACGCGGTGACGCGCCACGACGAGGTGAAGGCCGCGTTGGCCGACCACGACGCCTTCGTCTCCGGCGAGGGCGTGGGATTCGATCCCGGGGTCAACGAGCTCATGCGGGGCGTCACGCTCGTCAGCGATCCGCCGGAGCACGACGCGCTGCGCTCCGTCGTCGGGGCGGGACTGCGCCCCGGCCCCCTGCGGGCCCGCGGGGAGGACATCGTCCAGAAGGCGGGCGATCTCGTCGCCCAAGTCGTCGCCAAGGGCGAGATCGACGGCGTCACCGAGCTCGCCCAGGCGCTGCCCATGCTCGTCATACCCGACTACCTCGGGCTTCCCGAACGCAATCGTGAGCACCTCTACGCGTGGGGGCAGGTGGGCAACGACCTGCTGGGTCCGGCCTCGGAACGCACCGCGCACAACATGGAGATGACCCGGCGCCTGTTCACGTTCGCCCACGAGCTCGCGGCGAACCGGGAACTCGCGGCCGGAAGTCCCGGGGCCGCCATGCTCGAAGCGGCCGACCGGGGTGTCATCGCCGCGGAGAAGTGCCCGCTCCTCCTCGTCGACTTCATCGGCCCGTCACTGGAGACCACGGCCGCGGCGATCGGCCATCTGCTCGTCCTCTTCGCCGAACGCCCCGACCAGTGGGACGCGTTGCGCGCGGAACCCGGTCTGGTCGCCTCGACGATCAACGAACTGCTCAGGTTCGAGACCCCCGTGCGCGGACTCACCCGTGTCGCGGCGCGCGACACGGAGCTCGGCGGGGTGACCGTCCCGCAGGGCGCGCGCATCTGGGCGCTCTTCGCCTCCGCGAACCGCGACGAACGCAAGTGGGAGCGTGCGGACGAGTTCGACTTCCGCCGCAATCCGCTCGATCACCTCGGATTCGGATACGGCGCGCACAACTGCGTCGGCCAGGGCGTCGCCCGTCTGGAGCTGCACGCCGTCATCCACGCGCTGCTCGACTCCGTCGAACGGGTCGAGCTCACCGGCGATCCGGTGATCGCGGAGAACACGATCCTCAACACCTACGCCGGGATCCCCGTCCGGTTCGTCGCGAGGAAGGCGACCTGACGCACCGCGCGACCACGGCGTCGGCCTTTGCGCCGCGGCTCAGCCGACGTAGGCGTCACAGAGGTCCCGGACGGAGGGCGGCACGGGCGATCCGTGGGACCAGCCGCACACGGTGCGCAGGTCGTACGTGGCGTACGGCTGCGCCTGCCGCGGCCTGACCTGGCGCGGGCGGGCGGGGCGTTGCGGACGCCCGGCGTGGCGGCGTGGCCCGGCCGGGGCGACGAACCGGGGCCGTGCCGGACGGGCCGCCGCCGAGCCGGTGCGCGGCCGGACCGGCGACTGGGCGCGCGGAGGCCGCTTCCCGGCGTCGCCGCGGCCGGTCGACTGCCGTGCCGTGGCGCGCAGGTGACGGGCGGGCGGCTGCGGTGTTCGGCTCGGGGCCGTGCTGACGAGCGCGGTCACGGCGGGAGCCTGGCCCGGATCCGGCACGAGCGAGGGCGTGCGGGCGGCGGCCGGAGCCAGGCGCGGCGGCGGAGCGCCGGCGGGGAGGGACACACAGCCTCCGGCGAGGAGGACGGTCGCCAGGACGGCGGCGAAGGCGAGAGGACGGCGCATGCTCCCAGGGTGACGGCCGACCGGCGGCCGCCGGGGCGACCTCGCGGCCGATCACCGGCACGGGTGACGCGGCGACGCCGCGGGACCGGGGTGAGCCGCACTCCCGTCGACGGGTCCGGGCCGGAACGTGTGATGCTGACGCCATGACTGATCGAGGCGAGATCGCCGTCGTGCGCCGGCCGGGCCAGGACCTTTCCTCCGAGGACGGGCTCGCCGCGCTGCTCACCGCCTACCATCTGCGGACCGAGACCGAGAAGGGCGAGGCCGTCACCGGTGTGGACGCGCTGCCGGACCGCTACCGGGCGGAGATCTCGGACCCGCGGACCGCGTTCGCCGAAGACGTCGTGCTCACGGCCCTCGACGGGGACGCCGCGGTGGGCTGTCTCGTGCTGACCGCACCCGCCGACGGCCTGCCGGAGATCAAGAGGCTCTGGACGGACCCGGCCTACCGGGGCCGCGGCATCGCCTCCGAGCTGCTCCGGGTCGCGCTCGCGTCCGCCGCGGACGGCGGAGCGGACGCGGTGCGGCTCTCGGTGTGGGCATGGCGCACCGGAGCCATCTCGCTGTACGAACGCTTGGGCTTCGCCGTCACCGAGTCGTGGGACGAACGCGAGCGACTGGTCTGCATGCAGCGCACGCTCTGAGTGCGGGCCGCGACGCGGCCGCGCCGGGGCGCAGGCGGGCACGCCGCGCCGACGCGTGTCCGGCCGCCCTCAGTCGGCGACGCGCAGCAGCAGCTTCCCCGTCGAGGTGCGCCCGCCCATGAGCCGGTGCGCCTCGGCCGCGTCCGCGAGCGCGAACTCCGCGGTGACCGGCAGGCTCACGGCGCCGTCGGAGACGGTGCGGAAGGAGCGCTCGGCGAGGGCGCGCAGCGCGTCGGGCGCGGACTGCGCGAGCGTCAGGATCGA
This sequence comes from Streptomyces rishiriensis, assembly GCF_003112535.1. Lineage (GTDB taxonomy): Bacteria > Actinomycetota > Actinomycetes > Streptomycetales > Streptomycetaceae > Streptomyces > Streptomyces rishiriensis. Next base: position 98,801 of record NZ_BEWA01000023.1, read on the forward strand.
GAAGCCGCTGACGGAAAGGCCCCGTGCGTACAGCTCGGGCTGTCCGACCTGCCACGGCTCGGCCCCGCTCGCGTTGCCGAAGGACACCAGGCGTCCGAAGTCGGCCAGCGCGTCGAGGCCGCGACGCAGGGTGTCGCCGCCCACCGGATCGAGGACCAGGTCCACCCCCCTGCCGTCGGTGGCGTGGCGGACGTCATCGACGAAGCCGTCGCCGGTGAACACCTCGTCGTAGCCGTGCTTGAGCGCGTGCCGGGCCTTGGCCGCCGAGGACACCACCCCGTACACCGCTCCGGCGCCCGCCGCCCTGGCCAACTGCCCGGCCACGGTGCCGATGCCGCCCGCCGCGCCCTGCACCAGCACGGTCTCTCCCGCCCGCAGCCGCCCGACCTCGTGCAGCAGGGCATGCGCGGTCGGCACCACCGTGGGAAGCGTGGCCGCGGTGCGCAGGTCCAGGTTCGCGGGAAGCGGGAAGACGGTGGCGGCGTCGGCGACCACCACCTCCGCGTAGGCTCCGCCGCCGACCAGCGCGGCGACCTCCTGGCCCGGCCGCAGCCCCTGGACGCCCTCGCCGACGGCCCGGACCCGGCCGGAGACCTCCAGGCCGGGCCGGAACGGCAGCGACGGCACCCGGTAGCCCTCGGCGCGTGCCTTGAGGTCGGCGAAGTTCACGCCCACGTAGACGGCGTCGACGCTGACCTGGCCGGGCCCGGGCTCGGGCGTCCCGGCCCGGACGAGCCGCAGCACCTCGGGGCCGCCGTACTCCTGGAACTCGACTGCGCGCATGACGGGATCACCACACCCTTCGCTGAGTGTTCGATGGAGAGCGAACACCAGGACTGTATGGTATTCATCGAACACTCGACAACCGGCAGGCTCGTTCCGCGAGTCGCACGGTCGGATACACCGCGGACAGGTGACGACGGGAGGGTCATGCCGAAGGAGGCAGCGGGCGGTTCTCACCGCGCGCCCCCGGTGCACACGGATCCCGAGGAGGTGTCCTTGCTCACGGCGCTGTCCGCGGTCGCCGACCCCGTGCGCATCACCCTGATCCGCGAGCTGGCGAACTCCGCCGACTGGACGCGCAGTTGCGGCAGTTTCGACGTGCCCGTCGGCAAGGCGGCGCTCAGCCACCACTTCTCGGTCCTGCGCGGCGCCGGCCTGGTGGAACAGCGTGACGAGGGCCCGAAGCGGGTCAACCGGCTGCGCCGCGAGGAGTTCGAGGCGCGCTTCCCCGGACTGCTCGCCCTGCTCCTGGCGGACGAGGTCGTCGGCGGCGCCGAGTGAGGGCGGGCTGCAAGCCCGGCGCGGGGTGCGGCCGAGGTGCTGCGGACGACCGGTGGCGAGGGTGGAGTCGAGGAGCCCTCAGCTCGAGAAGCCCTCAGCAATACCCTCGTCAGGGATGCGGTCCCAGGCATCCGCATCCCGGCGGAAGGGATTGACAGCAGCTCGCGTCGCTTCTACCTTGCCCTGTCGCGAACCGGTTCGACGCCCGGTCCGCGTCCGAACCGGTCCGACGAAGGAGTCCCGTGAACATCGGTGAGATCGCCAAGCGGGCCGGTGTCTCGCGGAGCACCGTGTCGTACGCCCTGAGCGGCAAGCGGCCCGTCTCGGACGACACCCGCCGGAGGATCCAGCAGGTGATCGACGAGCTGGGCTACCGTCCCAACGCCAGCGCGCGGGCTCTGGCCAACGGGCGGACCAGCACCATCGGGCTGGTCTTCCCGCCGGCCGGGAACCACTACACCGGCATGCAGCTCGACTTCATCGGCAGCGTGGTGGAGGCCGCGGCGGCCTACGACTACGACGTGCTGCTCTCCCCGAGCGGCGTGGACAGCGACCGTTCGTTCCAGCGGCTGCTGGCCGAGCGGCGGGTCGACGGCGCGATCCTGATGGAGATCAGGCTCCAGGACGACCGCGTCGACCACCTGGGCGAGGAGAACTTCCCCGCCGTCTGCATCGGCCGCACCGCCGCCCCGGACCGTGACTGGTGGGTCGGCCTGGACCACACCGCGCTGGCGGCTGCCTGCGTCCACCACCTCGCCGACATGGGGCACCGCAGGATCGCCTTCGTCAACCGGCCCGAACGCCTGCTGCGGGCCGGGTACGAGTCGGCGCACCGCGGTCTGGACGGCTTCACCAAGGCCGCCGCCGAGCGCGGGCTCACGGTGCGGACGTACAGCTGCGGAGACGACGCTCCCTCGGGCCAGGCGTGCATGGAGCGGATCCTGCACGACGACCCGGCCACCACGGCCCTGGTCACCCTGAACGAGGCGGCGCTGGGCGGCCTGTACCGGGGCCTCGCACACGCGGGCCGCCATGTGCCGCGCGACTTCTCCGTCACCGGAGTCGTGGCCGGCCGGTGGGCGGAGACGGTGACCCCGCAGCTCACCGCCGCCGACGTGCCCGCCGAGGAGATGGGCCGACTGGCCGTCGACCTCCTCGTCGAGCGCCTCGACCACCCCGACGCCCCGCCCCGGCACCACCTCCTCGCACCGCCCATCTCCCTGCGCGCCAGCACCGGACCCGCCTCGACGGCCGCGGCCGAGGCCGAGGCCTGAGGCCCCCAGCCCACCCGCCTGCGGGGGCGCTCGACGGCGTCTCGTGGGCGGGCGCGAAGCCGCGGGCTCGGCGGTTCTCGTCAGGAGTCCGCGGTGAGCCCCGGGACGACGGCATAACGACCGGTCGGTAATCTGCGGGGCATGACTACTTCCGCCCTCGAACCGCGCGCCGGTCGACGCTGTCACAGCCCGCTGAATTCCCTGCACGCGACGCACTACTTCTCGCCCGACCTCGGGCGCGAACTGGGCGCGCTGGGGATCACCCATCCACGGGCCGTCAACTTCGCCGCGCGGGCGGCCGCGCTGGGGCCGGTCGGGGCCGGCGCGGTGACGGCGACCTTCTTCAACTACCACCACGAACTCGTGGCCCGGCACGTACCCGCGGTGTGGTCGATCGCCGACCCCGCCGACGTGCTCGCCGCCCGCCTACGCGCCGTCGACGCCACGCTGCGACGGCTGCTGGGGGAGGAGGCCGTGGCGTCCGCGGAGATGGCGGAGGCGGCACGGCTGGCGTCGCGCGCGGCCGAGGCCTGCGGACGCGGCGCCCGGCCGCTCTACTCGGCGCACGCCGACCTGCCCGTCCCCGACGAGCCGCACCTCGCGTACTGGCATGCCGCGACCCTGCTGCGCGAGCACAGGGGCGACGGGCACCTGGCCGTGCTCACGTCCGCGGGCCTCGACGGCCTGGAGGCGACGGTGACCCACACCTCCACCGGCCGGGGCATGGCGCCGAAGTGGGTGCTGGTCACGCGCGGCTGGACCGAGGACGACTGGAACGCGGCGGCCGATCGCCTGCGGGAGCGCGGACTGCTGGACGGCGACGGGGAACTCACCGAGCGAGGCGTCGCGCTCCGCGAGGACATCGAGCAGGAGACCGACCGCCTCGACCTGGCTCCGTACGAGCACCTCGGCGCGGAGGGCGTGGCACGCCTGACAGCCCTCGCGTCGACGTTCGCGCGAGTCGCCGGGGCCGCTGGCGCGTTCCCGGCGGACCTCATCGGCAAGCGCTGACACCGCCGGGCGGGCGGCCGGGCGTCCTGGCCCGGACCGGTCCCGGCCGGTGTCCCGCGCCTCGGGTGCCCGGCGACCCGAGGCCACACGCGAGGCCAGGTCGTGGGCCGACGGGAGCCCCGGACGGCCGACGGCCGCGGCCGCCTCGTCACCTCCGGTCGGTCACCTACGGTCGGTCACCTCCGGTCGGTCGTCTCCGGCGGGAGGGGCCGCAGTGAACGCAGATGTTCCTTCAAGGCCTGCGCGGTGTTGCTGACGTGCATCAGCGCGGCGGCCTGGCTGAGGGCGCTGTCGCGGGTGGTGAGCGCCGCGTAGATCGCCTCGTGCTCGGCGAGGGTCCGGCCAGCCGCCTGGTCGTCGACCAGACCGCGCCATATGCGCGCCCGCAGCGTGCGGCCCGAGACGCCCTCCAGCAGGGTCAGCAGGCTTTCGTTGCCGGTCGCGGCGACGACCGCGCGGTGGAAGGCCGCGTCGTGCACGTTGAGCAGTTCGACGTCGTCGCGGGCCTCGCGCATGGCGTCCAAGTGGCTTTTGACCTCGGCCAGTTGGTCGTCGGAGATGCGGGTGGCGGCCAGTGCGGTGGCGGCCGGTTCGAGAAGCCGGCGCACCTCCATGAGGTCCTGGAGGGCCGCGGAGTCGCCCTGCAGCAGCTCGACCGCCCCGCCCAGTCCCGCCAGCAGCAGACTCGGCTGCAGACTGGTGACATAGGTGCCGTCGCCCCGGCGGACCTCCAGGATCCGCGCCACGGCCAGCGCCTTGACCGCCTCGCGGGCGAGATTGCGGGACAGGCCCAACTGGGCGGCCAGATCCGGTTCCGGTGGCAGCTTCGATCCCGGCGGCAGGGCGCCGGTGCGGATCAGCTCACGGATCCGCTCGATGGCCTTGTCCGTCAGAGACACCGCGCATTCCTCCCCGACCGTTCGCCCGGAGGCCGTCGGGCACGGGCCGTCCGTCGCGTTCCACGTTCCGCCCGACCTGTTCGCGAGTCCGCATGCCGAGAGTGGCATTGATGATACGGGGCCGTGGTGCGGAGGGAGACGATCGCGGCGGCCGCGGACGTCACCCGCAGGCGCACTGTTGCGGACCTCGTCGGACCCATCGGACCGCATCGGACATTGACGACTTCAACGGCCAATGTGCTTCAACGGGCCGCAGTGTGCTTCAAGGGCTGCAATGCGCCTCAACAGGCCGCAATGTGCCTCAACGGACGTCGACCCGCAGACCCGTAGACCCGCCGCCTGCTGGCCCGCTGCCCGCAGACCCGCCGCCCGCTGGTCCAATGTTGTGCAGTGCGTTGACGGTCGCCAGAAAAGTGCCCTACATTCCTCGGCAGCTTCCTTCAGTGCACTGAGCATTTGCCCGGCCCCCGCCCCACCCCCCCCACCAGGAGCCGCCACCATGCCCGCAGCCACCCGCCGTCCCCGCGCCTCCCGCACCCGTCTGCGCATCGCGCTGGCCGCGCTCGCCTCCGCGGCCCTCGTCACCCTCCCCCTGCCCGCCGCTCAGGCGGACGCGACGGACACCGGGCGCCTGACCGGCACGCTCCCGGACGGCGCCACCTGGATCGCCGACGTCCCCGACCACTGGAACGGCACCCTGCTGCTGTTCAGTCACGGCTTCGGGCCCACCGTCGCCAGGAACGCCCCCACCGAGGCCGTACGCACCGAGTTGCTCGCCCAGGGGTATGCGATGGCCGGCTCGTCGTACGACCCCCATGGCTCCATGTGGGCGCTGGACAGCGCCGAACGGGACCAGTTCGCCGCCCTCGACGCCGTCACCGCGAAGATCGGCGCCCCCCGGCGCACGCTGGCCGTCGGCCAGTCCATGGGCGGGCTCGTCAACGCGCAGCTGGCCCGGGACGGCGGCGGCCGCATCGACGGCGCCCTCGGCCAGTGCGGTCTGGTGGCGGGCGCCACCGACCTGGACGACTACCAGCTGGACGCCGAGTACACGATCGCCCGACTGCTCCTGCCCGGGCAGGAGGTGCCGCTCGTGCGGTTCCGCGCCGCCGCCGAGGCCTCCGCCACCGCCGACCGGCTCACCAAGGCGGTCACCGACGCCCAGAGCACCCCGCAGGGGCGCGCCCGGATCGCGTTGGCGGCGGCCTTCCTCAACCTGCCCGCCTGGGCGCCCGGAGCGGACCGGCCCGCGCCGGACGACTGGGCGGGACAGCAGGAGCAGCAGTACGCGTGGTTCGCGCAGGGCATCCTGGCGTTCGTCGAGGGCGGCCGGTACGCCGTGGAGCAGTCCGTCGGCGGCAACAACTCCTGGAACCGCGGCGTGGACTACGCCCGCCTGCTCGCCGGCTCGGCACACGCGCCCCAGGTCCGTGCCCTCTACCGGGCCGCCGGCCTGGACCTGCGCGCGGATCTGCGCACCCTGACCGAGGGCGCCGCCGTCACCGCCGACCCCGCCGCCGTGCGCACCGCGGCGCGGACCTCCTCCGCGGGCCAGGGGCTCGACGTGCCGCTGCTCGACATCCACACCACCGCCGACAACCTGGTCCCGGTGGAACAGGAGCACCGCTTCGCCGCCCGCGTGCGCGCCTCCGGCGACGGAGCGCTCCTGCGACAGGCGTACGTCGAGCGCCAGGGCCACTGCGCGTTCACCACCGCCGAGACCGTGGCCGCCCTGCACGCGCTCGAACACCGCGTCAGCACGGGCCGCTGGGACGCCGTCGCGACCCCCGCCGCGCTCCAGCGGTCCGCCACGGCGCTCGGCCTGGACGGGGCCGCCTACGTCGCCTACCGCCCCGCGCCGCTGACGGTCGGCCGGGAGCGCCCGGAGCACCCCGCCCGGCCCGCCTCCTGACACGAGCAGGGCCTGCGAGCGGCGGGTGCGGGGTTCAGCCGGGGGCGTCCTCGCCCTCGGTGGTCACCTCGAAGGCGTTGAGGAAGGTGCAGACCATCTGATAGAAGCCGACCGTGAGCACCAGATCGGAGAGCTGCTCGACGGTGAGGAACGACAGTGCCCGCGCCCGGTCGGCCTCGGTGAGGCCGTGCCGCTCCAGCAGCCGGTCGGTCGACGAGAGGACCGCCGCCTGCTCCGCCGACAGCCCCTGCGTCGAACCGGTCCTCGCGGCGGCGACACCGGCCTCGTCGAGCCCGAGGCTCCGGCCGATCCTCTCGTGGTGGTGGATCTCGTAGGGCGCCCCGTAGACATGTCCGACGCGGAGAACGGCCAGCTCGCGCAACGGATGCGGGAGGGTGCCCCGGGAGATCGCGTCGCCCAACCGCACCAGGGCGGGAGCCAGGGCAGGCGAGTGGAACACCATGCGGTAGACGTTGAGGGCGGACCGCTCCTCGGCGATCTTCCGCGCGTCGGCGGGGAGCGCGGTCAGGTCGGGGTATTCCATGGCGTCGTCGGTCCTCTCCTCGGTACGGGGGCGTCATAGCGTGCCGGCTACTGCCGCGCTGTCCGGTGGCGCCCGGCGAGGTCGTCCAAGAGGCGCTCTCCCGCGCCGGGCGCCACCGGCACCAGGTGCGGCACCAGCTCGTCGAGCACCCCTACGGCGTCGCCGCCTTCACCGTGGATCCTCGACTCCGTGCCGGTCGCCGGGCGTGCCGAAGGCCTCCAGGATGCGCTCGGCGGCCAGCGTCGCGGTGAGCTCCCCGTCCCGGACTCGCTGTTCGAGGACCGGTGCGAGGGCCCGCACCGACGGGTCGGCGTGCAGACGGCCGAGGAGTTCGTCGCGGACCATGGTCCAGGTCCAGTCGACCTGCTGCTCACGCCGCTTGGCGGCGAGGCGGCCGGTGGAGTCCAGCAGCATGCGATGCTGCTCCAGGCGCTCCCACACGGTGTCCAGGCCCGCGGACTCCCGGGCGCTGCAGCTCAGTACGGGCGGTGACCATGCCGCGTCCCTGCCGTGCATCAGGCGCAGCGCGCCCGCCAGTTCGCGTGCGGCGGCGCGCGCGTCCCGCTCGTGCGGGCCGTCCGCCTTGTTGACGGCGATCACGTCGGCCAGTTCCAGGACGCCCTTCTTGATGCCCTGCAGCTGGTCGCCGGTGCGGGCGAGGGTGAGCAGCAGAAAGGAGTCGACCATGTCGGCCACCGCCGTCTCGGACTGGCCGACGCCGACCGTCTCGACGAGGACGACGTCGTAGCCGGCCGCCTCCATCACCACGATGGACTCCCGTGTCGCCTTGGCGACCCCGCCGAGGGTGCCGGCGGTGGGGGAGGGCCGTACGAAGGCCGCCGGATCGACGGCCAGGCGCTCCATCCGGGTCTTGTCGCCGAGGATCGAACCGCCCGTGCGGCTCGACGACGGGTCCACCGCCAGCACCGCCACCCGATGCCCGAGCGAGGTCAGCATCGTGCCGAACGCGTCGATGAACGTCGACTTGCCCACGCCCGGCACCCCGCTGACGCCGATCCGCCGGGCCCGGCCGCTGTGCGGCAGCAGCGCGGTCAGCAACTCCTGCGCCAGCGACCGGTGCTGGGGACGGGTGGACTCCACGAGGGTGATCGCACGGGCGACCGTCGCCCGCTTGCCGTCGAGGACGCCCTTCACATAGGTGTCGAGGTCGATCGCCATGGGCTTCAGAGGTCGTGCCCGAGGTTGTCGGACAGCCGCTCGACGAGGTCGTGCGCGGCGTCCGGGATGACCGTGCCCGGCGGGAAGACGGCCGCCGCGCCCATTTCCAGGAGCGTGGGCACGTCCTGCGGCGGGATGACGCCGCCGACGACGATCATGATGTCCTCGCGTCCCTCCTCGGCCAGCTGCTCGCGCAGTGCCGGCACGAGGGTGAGGTGTCCGGCGGCCAGCGAGGACACCCCGACGATGTGCACGTCGGCCTCGACGGCCTGACGGGCCACCTCGCCCGGGGTCTGGAACAGCGGGCCGACGTCCACGTCGAAGCCGAGGTCGGCGAAGGCGGTCGCGATCACCTTCTGGCCGCGGTCGTGCCCGTCCTGGCCCATCTTGGCGACCAGGATGCGCGGGCGGCGGCCCTCGGCCTCCTCGAACGCGGACACCAGCTCGCGGGTGCGGTCCACGGACGGGGACTCCCCTGCTTCGTTGCGGTACACGCCGGAGATGGTACGGATCTGGCTCGCGTGGCGCCCGTACACCTTCTCCAGGGCGTCCGAGATCTCGCCGACGGTGGCCTTCGCGCGGGCCGCGTTCACGGCCAGCTCCAGCAGGTTGCCCTCGCCCCCGGCGGCCCGGGTCAGCGCGTCGAGCGCGTCCCGGCACGCGACGTCGTCGCGCTCCTCGCGCAGCCGCCGCAGCTTCTCGATCTGCTGGGTGCGCACGGAGGAGTTGTCGACCTTGAGGACGTCGATCTGCTCGTCGGTGTCCACCCGGTACTTGTTGACGCCGATCACCGGCTGACGGCCGGAGTCGATGCGGGCCTGCGTCCGCGCGGCGGCCTCCTCGATGCGCAGCTTCGGAATGCCCGCGTCGATGGCCTTGGCCATGCCGCCCGCCTGCTCGACCTCCTGGATGTGCTGCCAGGCCCGGCGGGCCAGGTCGTACGTCAGCTTCTCCACGTACGCGCTGCCGCCCCAGGGGTCGATGGTCCGGGTGGTGCCGGACTCCTGCTGGATCAGCAGCTGGGTGTTGCGGGCGATGCGCGCCGAGAAGTCGGTCGGCAGCGCCAGCGCCTCGTCGAGGGCGTTGGTGTGCAGCGACTGGGTGTGGCCCTGCGTCGCCGCCATCGCCTCGACGCAGGTGCGCGTGACATTGTTGAAGACGTCCTGCGCGGTCAGCGACCAGCCCGAGGTCTGCGAATGGGTGCGCAGCGACAGCGACTTGCTGTTCTGCGGATCGAACTGCCTCACCAGCTTCGCCCACAGCAGCCGCGCCGCCCGCAGCTTGGCGACCTCCATGAAGAAGTTCATGCCGATCGCCCAGAAGAAGGACAGCCGCGGCGCGAACGCGTCGACGTCGAGGCCCGCTTCACGGCCGGCGCGGATGTACTCCACGCCGTCGGCGAGGGTGTACGCCAGCTCCAGGTCGGCCGTCGCGCCCGCCTCCTGGATGTGGTAGCCGGAGATGGAGATGGAGTTGTAGCGCGGCATCCGCTGCGAGGTGTAGGCGAAGATGTCGGAGATGATCCGCATCGACGGCTTCGGCGGATAGATGTAGGTGTTGCGGACCATGAACTCCTTGAGGATGTCGTTCTGGATGGTCCCGGCCAGCTTCTCGGGCGGCACGCCCTGTTCCTCCGCGGCGACGATGTACAGCGCCAGCACCGGCAGCACGGCGCCGTTCATCGTCATCGACACGGTCATCTTGTCCAGCGGAATGCCGTCGAACAGCTGCCGCATGTCGTAGATCGAGTCGATCGCCACGCCCGCCATGCCGACGTCGCCGGTCACCCGCGGGTGGTCGCTGTCGTAGCCGCGGTGCGTGGGCAGGTCGAAGGCGACCGACAGGCCCTTCTGACCGGCCGCGAGGTTGCGGCGGTAGAAGGCGTTGGACTCCTCGGCGGTGGAGAAGCCGGCGTACTGGCGGATGGTCCACGGCTGGTTGACGTACATCGTGGGGTACGGACCGCGCAGATACGGCGCGACGCCCGGATAGGTGCCCAGGAAGTCCAGGCCCTCCAGATCCTGCTCCGTGTACAGCGGCTTGACCCGGATGCCCTCCGGGGTCTCCCAGAGCAGGTCGTCCCCGCCCGCCGCCTTCTTCACGGCCGTGCGCCATTCGTCGGCGCCGCCCTCGGCGGCCGGGGTCCCCAGCTCGATCCCGGAGAAGTCGGGGATACCCATCAGGACACAACTCCCATGCGGTCGAGGGTGGCGGACAGCACGGCGACGGCGTCACAGCCCGCGAACACATACGCGTCGACGCCGGAGTACGACGCCGGACGCCCGGCGAGGAACACGTGCGCGGCGCCCGCGGCCCGCAGCCGCGCGGCCTCCGCCTCGGCCTGCTCCTCGTACAGCGCGTCGCTGGAGCACAGGCACACCTCGGTGGCGCCGCTGTCCTCGAAGACGCCCTCGGTGACCGGCTCGACGCCGCCCGCCTGGAACAGGTTGGCGGCGAACGTCAGCCGCGCGGTGTGCGCGGCGGCCGGGCCGATCGCCGCCAGGTAGATCCGCGGCCGGGCGCCGGTCGCCGCGAGATGGGCGTCGGAGCGCGCCCGCAGCGCCTCGTAGGCCTCGTCGCGACGCACCCTCGGCAGCCCGCCGGAGCGCGGCTCGGGCTTGCTCTCGCGCACGACCGGCTTCTCGGCGAGGAACGGGAACTCGCTGACGCCGGTGATGGGTTCACGCCGCTTGGCGAGCTTGCCGCTCCGGGCCTGCCAGGTGTCGGCCAGGGACTGCCGCAGACGGCCCGAGCGCAGGACGGCCGCCTGGCCGCCGTCGCGCTCGATCCCCTGGAAGAACTCCCAGCCCGCGTGGGCCAGTTCGTCCGTCAGCCGTTCCACGTACCAGGAGCCCCCGGCCGGGTCGATCACCCGGGCCAGGTGGGACTCCTCGATGAGGATCGTGGAGGTGTTGCGGGCGATGCGCCGCGCGAACGCGTCCGGCAGCCCGAGCGCGTCGTCGAAGGGCAGCACGGTGACGGCGTCCGCGCCGCCCGCCCCCGCCGCCAGCGTGGCGATGGTGGTGCGCAGCATGTTCACCCAGGGGTCGCGCCGCGACATCATCACCGAAGAGGTCACGGCGTGCTGGAGCTGTGCGCCGGCGCCCGGAGCCCCGCACGCCTCGGCGACCCTGGCCCACAGCCGGCGCGCGGCCCGCAGCTTGGCGATCGTCAGGAACTGGTCCGCGGTCGCCGCATACCGGAACTCCAGCTGCCGACAGGCCTGTTCGACGCTCAGCCCGGCCGCCGTCAGCTCCCGCAGATACGCCACACCGGTCGCCAGCGAGGCGCCCAGCTCCTGCGCCGCCGAGCCGCCCGCCTCGTGGTAGGGCAGCGCGTCCACCGTCAGCGCCCGCAGCCCCGGATACTCCTCGGCGCACAGCCGGGCGAGACCGGCCGACTGGGCGAACTCGACCGCCCGGCCCGTGCGGGCCTCATGGCCGAGCGGATCCGCGCCCAGGTTGCCGCGCGCCGCCTCCGCGGCGACGCCCCGCTCCCTGTACAGCCGCAGCAACTCCCGTGCGGCGGGCTCCACTTCGGCACCCGGGTCGAGGACGACGGGCGCCAGGTCGAGAAGGACGCCGTCGAGGACCCGTTCGAGCGAGGCCGCGGGGATGCCTCCCTCGCCGACGACCAGCCAGAGGGAGGTGACGCCGTTCTCCAGGTCCGCGAGCACGGCGCCGCCGTCGGCGGCCGCGTGCCGCTGCCGTACGTCCCACCCCCCGGCGGTGTTCCCCTCCGGCCTGCCGCCCCGCACATACGGAGCGAACCCGGGGTAGCCCGGCTCGGGCGCGCGATCGTGCGCGGTGTAGAGGGGACGGGTGCGCAGCCCGTCCTCCAGCGCGGTGGACAGGGCTTCCTCGGCTTGAGCGTCCTCGACGTCCTTGCCCGACTTGCGCAGCACGCCCGCGATGAGGCGCTGCCACTGCTCGTGGGTGGCGTCAGGGAACTCGCCGGCCAGCTCAAGCCCGTCGTCAGGCAGGACCGTCATGCTCGGATGCTAGGCCAGATACGGAGAGGAACAGGAGAGGGCATGGCTGTGACCTTTCCCTCCCGGGCATTGTGACCTGGCCCTCGCCGTGCCGTCCGCGACCGGAGACGGCCCCCGGCGCGGGACCTGTAGTACTCATGGAGGGTCCCATGGATCCGCCGCCACCTGGAGTCCTCGATGACCGTTCGCCGTGTCGTGCCCGTCCTCCGCTCGGACACCGTGCGGGAGAGCCGTGAGTTCTACGGCCTGCTGGGCTTCGAGGAGGTCATGAACCATGGCTGGATCATGACCCTCGCCCCGCCCTCCGCGCCCGCGGCCCAGATCAGTTTCATGACGGCCGACCGGACCGCGCCGCTCACACCGGACCTGAGCGTGGAGGTGGACGACGTGGACGCGGCCTATGCGCTCGTGCGGGACAGCGGCGCGGAGATCGTGCATCCCCTGCAGGACGAGGAGTGGGGCGTACGGCGGTTCTTCGTCCGCGACCCCGGCGGCCGGGTCGTCAATGTGCTCAGCCACCGTTGACACCGTCGCGCCCGGGGCGCAGGCCCCGGCACATAACCGGACGGCCTGCGCGCGGCAGCCGGGTACCGTGGGGCGGTGCCCGTGCTGACGCTGCTGCATGCCGACCACGCCCCCGCGGTCCTGGCCTTCGAGCTGGCCAACCGCGCCTACTTCGCCGCCTCGGTCAGCGACCGGGGCGACGAGTTCTTCGACCGCTATGCCGACCGCCACCGCGCCCTGCTGGCCGAGCAGGCGGCCGCAGTCTGCGCCTTCTACGTGCTGGTGGCCGAGGACGGCACGGTTCTGGGCCGCTTCAACCTGTACGACGTCGAGGACGGCGTGGCCGTACTCGGCTACCGGGTCGCGCAGCATGTCACCGGCCGGGGCGTGGCGACGGCGGCCGTGGAGGAGCTGTGCCGGCTGGCGCCGGCGCGCCACGGACTGCGCACGCTGCGGGCGGCCGCGGCGGACGAGAACGCGGCGTCCCGGAAGGTGCTGGTGAAGGCCGGGTTCGTCCCGGCCGGGCCGGCCGATCCGGCCGACGTGGGCGGTCAGCAGGGCACCTGGTACCGGCGCGATCTGGTACCGCTGCCACAGGCATGAGCCCGCGGCCGGTCAGGTTTGCCGGAGGCCGCCCGGCCGACGCGCCGGGTCAGTGAGCGAGCCGGTAGTCGAACCAGATCCGGTGCGTGCCGTCCGAGTCGACCGTGATGCCTCCGGTGCCCGTGATCCCGGCCAGTTCGCCCGTTCCGCTGCCCGGGACGACGACGAAGTACTCGCCCTCCCGGCTGTCGCCCACGGTCGACGCGGCGTGCGCGAAGTTGAAGGAGCCCGCCCGCCCCCGCAGGGTCCCTTCGAAGGACTCCATGGCGACATAGGTTCCCGTGGCGGTGGCCTGATCGTAGGCGGCGGTGAACAACGTGGCCGAACGGCCGGCGACCTCGCCCTCGTACGACTTGGTCATGGTGGCCACCCCGACCGGCGTCCCGGTCTCGATCGGGGGGCTCGGCACCTGAGCCGGTGTGAAGTCGGCGACTGTGAACGTTCCTGAAGCTCGCATGCCCGGATCGTAGGGCGCACCACTGACATCGACGCCGGGCGGCGCGGGCGGGGGCATGTCGAATGCCCCTCGTCCCAGCCGAAGTACCGCTTCGTGAGGTGACGTCACCGGGCAGGTGTCATGCGTCGGCGGTGGCGGGCTCCTTCTCGGCCTGCGCGGGCGCCTTCGCCTCCGATGCGTCGGCTGCCGTGTAGAACACGGATGACCCCTGCTTGGTGCGCTGCGCCTGGGCTTTGGCGACGAGACCTTCCAGGGTGGTGCGGATCACGGTGATCTTGACGCTGCGCTCCGGGTGCGTCTCGCCGAGGGAGGTCGCGATCTCGGCTGCCGAACGGGGCTCGCTCTGCTGGGCGAGATGACCGCGGACCAGTTCGACCAGGGTCGGCTGCGCCGTCTTCGGCGCTTCCTTCTGCGCGGTCTCCTTCTGTGCCGTGTCCTTCTTCGTGCCGTCGTTCTTCGCGGTGCCCTTCTTCGCGGCGGCGCGCTTGCGGGCGCCGGGCTTCTCCGCCGAACGGCTGGGCTGCGCGGCGGCCTTCTTCGGCTGGACCCGCTTACGGGCGCCCGACGCGACGGCTGACTTCTTGCGGGGGGCGGGCACCGTGACGCTCCCGGCGGGCTCGACCGCGCCGACGGGCTCGGCCGTCCTGAGCGGCGCCGGCGCCGAGTCGATGGCCTGCTGGATGCTGACCAGCACACCGTGGTCCCGTTCCAGTGCGGCCAACTGCTCCTGGAGGGCGGTGATTTCCGCGCTGAGTCGTTCCTGTTCCTTGGTGTTGCGTTCGAGGTCGGCGGTCACCTGAGCGGTGTACTGAGAGGTGAGTTCGTTGGTGGAAGCGTTCTCGGACATGAAGCACACGACCTTTCCTCGACGGGAGGCAGCAGACGAACGGGCCTGCCCCAGTTGCCGCCCCGGCGGGATGTCGCCCCGGCGGACCGATGCCCACCGGTATGCGGCGACAGTTCCCCGAGTACGGCACTGCTGGAGAGATAGTACGGACAACTGGAGTAAATGGTTCCTCGAGTGTGCCGCAGGAGTGCTCCGTTCGAAGGCTGCCGCACCCTCAGGCCGGCTTGCCCAGCGACCAGCCCGCCACGTCGGCCAGCCGCCCGCGCCACAGGGGCATGACGACGGGCCTGCCCGTGCCGGCGGCGACGGTGGCGTCACGCAGATGGATCCACTGGGGAAGCCGTTGCGGGCCGGGGCGCCCCTGCCTGTCGGCGACGGCCTGGTCCACCTCTTCGGGGAAGTGCTTCAGGAGTTGTGCGCCGGGCCCGTCGAAACTGCGCAGGCTGCGCGCCCACTCCGCCGTCCATGCCTCGTGCGAGATGAGGTCTCCGGAGAGGTGACCCCCTCCTACGGTGAGCGTGATCGGCAGGGCGGCGTCCGGGTCCTGCCCGATCAGCCGTACCAGCATCTGGAGTTGGACGTCCGGCGTCGGCTCGGTCACGACCGGAGCGGCCGGCTGGTGAAGGGGATCGTGTTCAGTGGTCATGACCAGCTGTCCTTATGACGTCGGGGGCGGGACGAACGTCTCCTTCCCGCACTGTTGGCGGGCATGTTGCCGGAGCCGGAGTCCGCTCCGCGGATTCGGTGGCCGGTCACAGCCGCAGGACGATCAGGGCGGTGTCGTCCGTGGTGCCGGTGGAGGGCAGCAGGTCGCTCAGGAGCGCGTCCGCCAGGGCCTCGGGAGGGCGGTGCCGGTGGTGGGTGAGGGAGTCGGAGAGGCGGGCCAGGCCCGTGTCGATGTCCTCGCCACGGCGCTCGATGAGACCGTCGGTGTACAGGACGAGCGTGCTGCCCTCGGTGAAGGTGAGGTGGGCCTGCGGGCGGGGGAGGTGTTCGGGGCGGGCGGCGAGCGGGGGGTCGGTCGCCTGGTCCAGGAAGGTGACGGCGCCGTCGGGGTGCACCAGGGCGGGCGGCGGATGACCGGCGCAGCTGTAGGTGATGGTGCGGCTTTGGCGGGCGATGAACGTCGTCACGACCGTCGTCGCCTCGGCGCCCTCGACGAAGCGCGCGTACAGGCCGAGGGCCTCCAGCGCCTCGGCCGGGCCGTCGGCGACGCGGCAGGCGGCGCTCAGGGCACTGCGCAGCTGGCCCATGGTGCAGGCGGCCGCCAGACCGTGGCCCACGACGTCGCCGACGGCGACCGCGAGGTTGTCGTCGGGCAGGTCGACCAGGTCGTACCAGTCGCCGCACACATTGAGCGCGCCGACGGCGGGCCGGTAGCGCACGGCTGCCTCGTGCGGCCCGGTCGGACCGGGCGCGGGCAGCATCGCCGCCTGCAGGGCCAGGGCGACCTCGCGCTCGCGGGCGTGCGCCCGGCGGAGGCGTTCGTTGACCTCCTGCAGTTCGCGGGCCCGGGTGTACAGCTCGGCCTCCAGCACTCGGCCCCGGGCGCCGCCGCCCCCGCGGGCGTGAATGAGCTCGGTGACCTCCTCCACCCGGTGCACCACCAGCGCCACCCGCCCGTCCGCGCCGTGGACGGGCGCGTTCACCGGACTCCAGTAGTGCTCCTGCCACACGCCGGGCCGCTGGGCGTCCTCGATGTCGTAGCGCAGGAGCGCCATCGTGTCGCGCTCGCCGGTGTCGACCACCCGCAGCATCGACTCCCGGGTCTCGCGCATGCCGGCCGCCGCCGGGTCGTTCGGGTTCTCGGGGAAGACGTCGAAGATGTACCGGCCCAGCAGCTGTTCACGGGTGCGCCCGGCCAGCCGGAGGAAGTCGTCGTTGGCGTCGGCGTACACCAGGTCCGGGGTGAGCAGAGCCACCATGCCGGGCAGGGCCCGGAAGACCGCCGCATAGTCGATCCGCGGTTCCGCCATGTCCTGCCCGCCTGCCTGGGTACCGAGCGACACTGTGCGTTTCCACCATAGAAGGGACGACGCCTCCGTACCTGGTGATCGGGTCCCCGCCACCCCGAAGTCCCCGGCCGGGCTCCTGTCCGAGACGCCGCGTTCCTCGAATCCCGGGAACTCCGGGAACTCGGGGAACCTCGGGAACTCGGGGGAGCGGGTGTTCGCCCCGGGAACGCGGGTTCAGGCGCCGCTGCGGGGCAGGCGTACGACCTGCACGAAGAAGTCGTCGATCTGGCGGACCGCGGCGATGAACTGGTCGAGGTCGACGGGCTTGGTGACATAGGCGTTGGCGTGCAGCCGGTAGCTGCGCAGAATGTCCTCCTCGGCCGCCGAGGTGGTGAGGACGACCACGGGGATGTGCGAGAGGTCCGGGTCCGACTTGATCGTCTCCAGCACCTGGCGGCCGTCGTACTTGGGCAGGTTGAGGTCCAGGAGGATGAGGTCGGGCCGAGGCGCGTCCGGGTGCCCGGCGCGCCGGTAGAGGAAGTCGAGCGCCTCTTCGCCGTCGCGCACCACGTGCAGGGTGTTGCCGATCTTGTTGTGCTCGAACGCCTCGCGCGTCATGAGCTCGTCGCCGGGGTCGTCCTCGACGAGGAGGACGTCGATGGGGGTGGCGGAGGGGAGGGGCATGTCAGGCCTTCTTGTCGGTGTGCGCGTCGGCGGCGGCCGTTGTCGGGGCGGTCCTGGGGGCGTCGGTGGGGGAGGCCGTGGCGGTGGCGGAGGGGAGGGTGAAGCAGAAGCGGGTGCCCTCGGTGTGGTCGGTGTCGAGCCAGATCCTGCCGCCGTGGTACTCGACGATCTTCTTGCACAGGGCGAGGCCGATGCCGGTGCCTCCGTAGGCGTCCCGGCCGTGCAGCCGCTGGAAGATGACGAAGACCTTCTCCGCGAACTGTGCCGGGATGCCGATGCCGTTGTCGCCGACGGACAGCCGCCAGTCGTCCGGGGTCTCGGGATCGGGCTCACAGGTGATGACCACGTGCGGGGCGCGGTCCGGGTGACGGAACTTGAGCGCGTTGCCGGCCAGGTTCTGCCACAGCATGGCGAGCAGCGTCGGGTCGCCGACGACCTCGGGCAGGTGTTCCGGCCGGTCGACACGGGCGCCGGACTCCTCGACGGCGGCCGCGAGGTTGGTCAGCGCCTTGTCGAGCGTCTGGTCGAGGGCGACGGGCAGCTGGGCGTCGTTGACGCGCCCGACCCGGGAGAAGGTGAGCAGGTCGTTGATGAGGATCTGCATGCGCTTGGCGCCGTCGACGGCGAAGTCGATGTACTGCAGGCCCCGGTCGTCGAGCTTGTCGCCGTACCGCTTCTCCAGGAGCTGGCAGAAGGAGGCGACCTTGCGCAGCGGCTCCTGCAGATCGTGCGAGGCGACATAGGCGAACTGCTCCAACTCCGCGTTAGAGCGCCGCAGTTCGACGGCCTGGGCGTCCAGGTCGGCGGCCTGCTGGGTCAGCGCGTCCCGCTGGCGGCGGGAGGCTTCCAGTTCAGCGACGATTCTCTGGCGCATGCCCTCGACGTCCGCTGCCACCGCGGCCAGGTCCGTCGGCCCGTCGGCGCTGATGACATGGCCGAAGTCGCCGTCGGCCACCAGCCGGGACGCCCTGCGCAGCGCTTCCAGCGGGCGGGTCACGAGCATGCGGACGAGGACCGCGAGGGCGAGCCCCGTCAGCAGGAAGACGGCCACCATGCCGCTCAGGACGAGGTTGCGCACCTCGCGCTCGTGCGACAGTTTGGCCCGGCCTTCGCGGACGGCTCGGGCCAGGTCCGCGTTCTGGTTCGTCCATAGGGCGCGGAGGTGGTCGAAGGACTCCTTGCCGCGGTCGGCGGTGCGCTGGTCGACCGGTCGGGGCCGGCCCGGGACGACCGAGGCGACGAGCGGTTCGGCGTAGTCGCTCCGCCAGTCCGCGGCGCTCTGCTCGACCGCCTCCAGGTCGGCGAGGAGCGCGGGGCGGTCGACGACCAGGGCGCGCAGTCGGGCCGCCGCCTCCGTCTCCTCGCGCTTGCCTCGGGTGTAGGGCTCCAGGAACTGCCGGTCGGCGGCGCCCGCGTACCCCCGGACCCCGGTCTCCTGGTTCACCAGGGCCGCCTGCAGCCGGTACGCCTCGGTCTGCGCCGGCTGGATCCGCTGGAGGAGCTGGTCGCTCACCTGGGCCGTGCGGCCCAGCATGTTCGCGCCCACCACGGTGCCGACCACCACCACCAGCATCATCAGCGCCAGGACCAGGTAGAACCAGCTCTGCACCGTGAGCCGGCGCCCCGTCCAGGTCCTGGCCGTCACGTCCGTCGTCCTTCGTTGCGACACCGCTCGCCCCACTCGTTCAGTTCCAGCTCAGGTGGACCAGAGCCACGTCGTCGGCCAGGCCGCCCTGCGACTCGGCCAGGGCCCCGACCCGCTCGATCAGCCGGTCCACGAACGGCTCGGGCGCCAGACCGGCCCCCTCCCGGGCCAGGGCCAGCAGCCCGGCCTCACCGAGTCGCTCGGCGCCGCGGCCGACGTGCCCCTCGAACAGGCCGTCGGTGAAGAGCACCACGCCCGCACCCGCGGGCACCTCCAGCTCCGACACCGGCCAGTGCGCCCCGCCGGGTACGACGCCCAGCGCGGGACCGCCGGGCGGTTCCGCCCACTCGATCCCGCGGCCGGTGCGCAGCAGCAGGCCGTGGTGGCCGGCCCGCACCAGCCGGGCGCGTTCCTCTCCCGGCACGGCGGTGAGACTGACGAGCGTCGCGAAGACGTCGCCGCGGGCGCGCTCCGCCAGCAGGATCTCCTCCAACCGCTCCACCTGCTCGGCGCCGGTGACGCCGCAGAACACCAGGGTGCGCCAGGCGATCCGCAGGGCGACGCCCAGGGCCGCCTCGTCCGGACCGTGCCCGGAGACGTCCCCGACCAGTGCGTGCATCGTGCCGTCCGGACTCTGCACGATGTCGTAGAAGTCGCCGCCGAGCAGCGCCTGCGCCCGCCCGGGAAGATATCGGGCCACGACGTCGACGTCGTCGCCGCGCAGTAAGGGCCGTGGCAGCAGCCCGCGCTCCAGGCGGGCGTTCTCCTGTGCCTGCATCTGACTGGCCTGCAGTGCCACGGCGGCCTGCTCGCCCTGCTTGCGCTGTATCGCATAGCGCACCGCCCGCCCGAACAGCTCGGGCTCGACCCGCCCCTTGACCAGGTAGTCCTGCGCGCCGCCGGCGACCGCCGCGAGCCCGGTCAGCTCCTCGGCCAGTCCCGTGAGCACCACGATGGCCACCTGGTCGGCGTGCGCCTTGACGCGGGACACCGCCTCCAGGCCCTGGGCGTCCGGCAGGTGCAGGTCGAGCAGCACGCAGTCGGGTATCTCGGTCGCGAACACCTCGGCGGCCTCCGCCATCGAGCGCACCCACCGCAGACGCATCTTCAGCGCGCTGTCGGCGACCAGTTCCTCCACCAGCAGGGCGTCGGCCGGGTCGTCCTCGATCAGCAGAACCGACGGCTCCCACCACTCCCACTCGGCGACGCCGTTCCACTGCGCACCCGACGGCAGCTCCGCTTCCCCGGCGTGCGACGACATCATGGTCCCGACCTTCCCACCCATACGCGCCGCATTCCCCAACGTTATTGTCGAATGACAACAGTCGAGAGGATACCCGTACGGGTGAGCCGACCGGCTGCGGGCGCACGAAGGCCGCTGCGCCCTGCGGTCGGCCGCCTCCGGAAGGCCGGCAACTGCCCTGCCGCACAGGGTAGTTCGGGATGGAGGAAAGTGTGCCGGGCGGGCGTCGACAGCCCGCTCCAGGTGTACGGGTCAGGGGCGCCCGCGCGCGACCGCGGCCCGCCGTGCCAACGAGTCGAGGACGACCGCGACGTACAGCACCCCGCCGGTGACGATGAACTGGATCGGCGGCTCGACGCCCAGCAGCGCCATGCCCGAGGCGATCGACTGGATGATGAGGACCCCCAGCAGCGCGGACCAGGGCGAGCCGCGTCCGCCGAACAGGCTGGTGCCGCCGATGACGGCGGCGGCGATGGCGTTGATCAGCAGCATCCCGGAGCCCGGGGCCTGGCTCGCCGAGGTGAGCCGTGAGGCCACGAACAGGCCGCCGACGGCCGCCAGGGTTCCCGAGGCCGTGAACACCGCGATCCGCACCCGTGACACGTCGACGCCCGCCCGCCGGGCCGCCTCCGCGCCGCCGCCCAGCGCGAGGACCCGTCGGCCGTAGGGCGTGCGGCGCAGGAAGAGATCCGAGGCGACGATGACCGCGAGGAAGATCAGAAGCGCCAGCGGCACGCCTTCGAACCGTTTGAGGACGTGGACGGCGGTGAACGAGGTCACCGCCAGGAGTGCGGTGCGCACCCAGATCCGGTTCACCGGCCCGTACGGCATCCCGGCCGCCGCGCGCCGTCTGCGGTCGCGGCTGGAAACGAGGAGGTAGGCGAGCGTGGCGAGGGCGGCGAGACCGTAGGTGGCGACGGCGGCGTCGAAATAGCGGCTGGTCAGCGTGGCGACCAACCCGGTCTCGCTGAAGTTGATGGAGGTCTCCGTCCCCAGCAGGTAGAGCATCACGCCGTTCCAGGCCAGCAGGCCCGCGAGGGTGACGACGAAGGCCGGCACCCCGATCCTGGCGAACGAGAACCCGTGGAGGGCCCCGGCGGCGGCGCCGCAGGCCACCGCGACGAGCACGGCGAGCCACTCCGGCATCCCCAGGTCCACGTTCAGCGACGCGAACACCGCGCCCGCCAGACCGGCGAGCGAGCCCACCGACAGGTCGATCTCGCCGATCAGCAGCACGAAGACGATGCCGACGGCGATGATGCCGGTGCCGACGATGTCCACACTGAGGACCGAGAGGTTGCGCGGCGAGAGGAAGTTGTGGTTGAGGCCCTGGAAGACCGCCCATGTCACCGCGAGGGCGAGGAGGACGGGGACCGGCCCGAGATCGCCCTCGCGCAGCCTGCGGCGCACCGCTCGGGCGTGTTCCCCGAGCCGCTCGGCGTGTCGCCGGCGGCCGTCGGACCCGGGGGAGGGGGACGGTGGGGCGCCGGACCGTGCGGGGTCGGACCGTGCGGGGTCGGACTTCCGGGAGTCGGTGGACGGCGTGTCGGCGGCGCGCGTCCGGGGCCGCCGCCGCCACCCTCCGCCCCTCACGGCCAGGTCTCTTCCGGGTGGGTGGTGCGCTGGGCGACGGAGTTGTCCGCCGCGCCGGTGATGGAGGAGATGATCTGTTCCTGGGAGGTCGTGTTCACGTCGAAGAGGCCGTTGTTGCGTCCCAGGCGCAGCACGGCGACCCGGTCGGCGACGGCCTTGATGTCGCCCATGTTGTGGCTGATGAGGAGGACGCCGAGGCCCCGGTCGCGCAGCTCCTCGATGAGGTCGAGGAGCTGGCCGGTCTGCTCGACGCCCAGGGACGCGGTGGGCTCGTCGAGCAGCAGCAGCCTGGGCTCGCCGAGCAGCGAGCGGGTGATCGCGACGACCTGGCGCTGGCCGCCGGACAGGGAGGCGACCGGCACCCGCACGTCGGGGATCCGGATGGACAGGGTGTGCAGCAGCTCGCGGGTGCGGCGCTCCATCTCCACCTCGTCCAGCACGCCGAGCCGGTGGATCTCCCGGCCGAGGAAGAGGTTGCCGACGACGTCGAGGTTGTCGCACATCGCGAGGTCCTGGTAGACGGTCGCGATGCCCAGCACGTGGGCGTCCTGGGGGCGTCTGATCTGGATGGCGCTGCCCTGCCATTCGATGACGCCCCGGTCGGCGGGTCCGACCCCCGAGATCACCTTGACCAGGGTGGACTTGCCCGCGGCGTTGTCGCCCATCAGAGCGACCACCTCGCCGCCGCTGATCTCCAGTTCGACGTCCATCAGCGCCTGGACGGCCGCGAACCGCTTGGACACGCCACGCAGCGTCAGCAGGGGCTGCACCGGCACGGGGCCACCTCCTTCCTGTGTCCGGGCGTCCCGCTCACGGAGTGAGTCCGGCCTTGGCGCAGGCGGACCGTAGGTTCGGGGGGCAGATCTGGGCGATGGTGTACATACCGTCCTTCACCAGAGTGTCCTTGATGTCACCGGTCGTCACCGGGACCGACGGGAGCAGGACGGCGGGGATGTCCTTGACGGTGGAGTTGGCGACGGTCCCGGTGGCGATGGACGCCACCGACTTGCCGCGGCCGAGGGCGACGGCCATCTCCACGGCGGCGTCGGCCGCCGACTTGTAGGGCTTGTAGACGGTCATGTACTGGTCGCCCCCGACGATGCGCCGCACGGCGGCGAGGTCGGCGTCCTGTCCGGTGACCGGGGGCAGCGGTCTGACCTTGGTGGCGTTGAGGGCGGAGATCACGGCGCCGGCGAGACTGTCGTTGGCGGCCAGGACCCCGTCGATGCGGCCCGCGCCCAGGGCGGCGATGGCGGCCCGCATGTCGACGAAGGCGTTCTCCGGCCGCCAGCCGACGGTGTCGTAGGACTTGCCGATCCTCACCTTGCCGGCGAGGACGGAGAGCGCTCCCCGCTTGAACCAGCCGGCGTTGGGGTCGGTCGTGGCGCCGTTCATCATGACGATCTGGCCGCCGTGGGCCTTCGCGCCCATGGCCTTGAGCAGCGCCGTTCCCTGCAGCTTGCCTACCTTCGCGCCGTCGAAGGTGACGTACCCGGAGATCGGGCCCTGTGCGAGCCGGTCGTAGGCCACGACCGGGATGCCGGCCCGGTGGGCGTCCTCCACCGAGGGGCGGAGCAGCTGGGGGTCGACAGCGGCGATGATCAGGACGTCCACCCCTCTGGTGATCATGGATTCGAGCTGCTGGCGCTGCATCGCCGGGTCGGGGGTGGCGGCGACAGCCGTCGGACAGCTCGGGCACAGTTCCCCGAGCTTCTTCTCGATGAGGGGCTTGTCGAACTGGCCGAAGCGGGAGGCGCCGCCGCCGGGGAGCAGCAGGCCGACGGTGGGGCTGTGGCCCCCGCCCCCGCCCCCGTCGCCCCCGCCCCCGCCCGCGGTGCAGGCCCCGGCCAGGGTCAGGACGGCGGCGATCGCGACGGCCGTGGACGCACGGCCGCGTGACCTGCCTTTCACGGCTGGAAGGCCGACACCGAGACCCATCTTCGATTCCTTAGGAATTGTCCAGGTCCATCACGAAATGAGTATCCGTTGCCAAGCGTAGCCAAGCCGCCGCTCTCGTTGCGTTCGGGGTGGCGCGCGCGGCGGTTCGCCGCCCGGCTCCCGGCCCCCCCCCGTGAGGGTGCGCGCGATCCCTGACCCCGGCTCGGCGCATCCACGGCGCTGTGTTGCGTCAACCTTGTGGCCGCGCCTGGGCGCACCGCGGCGGAAGGGGTGGCGGCCGGGGCGCTCAGCCCAGGTAGCCCATCCGGTGGCTGATCTCCTCGGCGCCCTTCAGCAGGATCGGCGAGAGCTCGTGCAGCCGCTCCTCGGTGAGCCGGTAGGAGGGGCCGGAGGCGCTCAGCGCGGCGATGACCCGGCCGTCGCGGTCGCGGACCGGCGCGGCCATGGCGTGCAGGCCGATCTCCAGCTCCTCCAGGGTCCAGGCGTAACCGCGCTCGCGGGCGTCGGCGAGGTTCTTCTCCAGCTTCGCCTTCGAGGTGATGGTGCGCTGGGTGACCTTCTTCAGGCCGGCCTCCGACAGCAGCGCGGCGCGTTCCCGGGCGGGCAGATGCGCCAGCAGGATCTTGCCGCTCGACGTGGCGTGCAGCGGGGTCAGCTCGCCCACCCAGTTGTGCGCGGTGACGGCTCCCGGGCCGCGGACCTCGTAGAGGTTGATCGCGTAGTGCTCCTGCATGACGGCGATGTTGACCGTCTCGCCGATCTCCTCGGCGAGCCGTTCGCACACGGGACGGCCCTGCTGGGTGATGTCGATGCGCCCGGTGACCGCGCCGGCCAGGCGTACGATGCCGAACCCGAGCCGGTACTTGCCGCGCTCGCCGGCCTGTTCGACGAGGCCGCGCGCCTCCAGGGCGCCGAGCAGCCGGAACGCGGTGGACTTGTGAACGTCGATCTCCGCGGCCACCTCGCTGACGCCCGCCTCGCCCCGCTGGGCCAGGATCTCCAGGACGCTGATGGCACGGTCTACCGACTGCACTCCGCCGGCCTGCGAATTGGTTGTCTCGGTGTCTGTGCTGTGGTTGCTCACAACGAAACTATACGCGTAGTAAACAACGCTGTTGCAAGCAATGCGAGCGTAACCGTACCTATCGCAAGTTGCGAGCCGCGCAACCTAGTGCGTATAGCGCTACTGGTATTAGCATGCCTCGCGTATCTACGGCGCGAGCGAGACGAGGCACCATGGCTCCTGTGCAGTACGACTTCGTCATCGTCGGTGGTGGTTCCGCGGGCAGTGCACTGGCGAACAGGCTCTCCGCGGACCCGGCGAACCGGGTGCTGGTGCTGGAAGCGGGCCGGTCGGACTACCCGTGGGACGTCTTCATCCATATGCCCGCGGCGTTGACCTATCCGATCGGCAGCCGGTTCTACGACTGGAAGTACGAATCCGAGCCCGAGCCCCACATGGGCGGCCGGCGCGTCTACCACGCGCGCGGCAAGGTGCTGGGCGGCTCCAGCAGCATCAACGGCATGATCTTCCAGCGCGGCAATCCCATGGACTACGAGCGCTGGGCGGCCGGCCCCGGCATGCGGAACTGGGACTACGCGCACTGTCTGCCGTACTTCCGGCGGATGGAGAACTGTCTCGCGGCCGATCCGGACGACGAGTTCCGCGGCCATGACGGCCCCCTCGTCCTGGAACGCGGCCCGGCGACGAACCCGCTCTTCGGCGCGTTCCTCCAGGCCACCGAGGAAGCGGGCTACGCCCCCACGGACGACGTCAACGGGTACCGGCAGGAAGGGTTCGCCAGGTTCGACCGCAACGTGCACCGCGGACGCCGGCTGTCGGCCTCGAAGGCCTACCTCAAGCCCGCCATGAAGCGCCCCAACCTCACCGTCCGCACCCGCGCCCTCGTCACCCGCGTCCTGTTCGAGGGCAAGAAGGCCGTCGGTGTCGAGTACCGGCGCGGCAAGGGTCCGCTGAAGCAGGTGCGCGCCGGGGAGGTCGTCCTGTGCGGCGGCGCGATCAACTCACCGCAGCTGCTGCAGCTCTCCGGCGTCGGCAACGCGGCGGAGCTGAGCGCCCTCGGCATCGACGTCGTCCACGACCTCCCGGGCGTCGGCGAGAACATGCAGGACCACCTGGAGGTGTACATCCAGTACGCCTGCAAGCAGCCCGTCTCCATGCAGCCGTACCTGGCGAAGTGGCGCGCCCCGTTCATCGGGCTGCAGTGGCTGTTCCGCAAGGGCCCGGCCGCCACCAACCACTTCGAGGCCGGCGGCTTCGCCCGCAGCAACGAGGACGTCGCCTACCCCAACCTGATGTTCCACTTCCTGCCCATCGCGGTCCGCTACGACGGCTCCGTGCCCGCCGGCGGCCACGGCTACCAGGTGCACGTCGGTCCCATGTACTCCGACGCCGTCGGCTCGGTGAAGATCAGGAGCAGGGACCCGCGCGAGCACCCGGCGCTGCGCTTCAACTACCTCTCCACCGAGCAGGACCGCCGTGAATGGGTCGAGGCGATCAGGGTGGCGCGCAGGCTCCTCAACCAGCCCGCGCTCGCCCCCTACAACGGCGGCGAGATCTCGCCGGGGCCGTCCGTCGAGACGGACGAGGAGATCCTCGACTGGGTCGCCAAGGACGGCGAGACCGCCCTGCACCCGTCCTGCACCTGCAAGATGGGCACCGACGACATGTCCGTCGTCGACCCGCAGAGCATGCGGGTGCACGGGGTGGAGGGCCTGCGGGTGGTGGACGCCTCCGTCATGCCCTATGTCACCAACGGCAACATCTACGCACCGGTGATGATGATCGCGGAGAAGGCCGCCGACCTGATCCTCGGCAAGGAGCCGCTGCCCGCCTCCACGGCCGCCTACTACCGCCACCACGACGCCCGCGAACAGGCCGGGTAGACGTTGGCCGCCCCAGGACTGCGCACGCTGCTCGACCGCGTCCGCTACGAGGTGCTGCCCGCGAAGGCCACCGAGGACAAGGTCCTCGCCCATGTCCCGCGCGACGTCGTCGTCACCGTGACGGCGTCGCCGGTCAAGGGTCTGGAGCCCACCCTCGACCTCACCGCCCGGCTCACGGCGCACGGCTACCGCGTCGTCCCGCACGTGCCCGCGCGGCTCCTGCGCGACGACGTCCACCTCAAGGACGTCGTCGACCGGCTGCGCGAAGCCGGCGTGGACGACGTGTTCGTCCCCGCGGGCGACGCCGACCCGCCCGCCGGGCCCTACGACGGCGCCCTGCCGGTCCTGCGCCGGCTGAGCGAGCTGGGCAGCCCCTTCGCCCGCGTGGGCATCACGGGTTACCCGGAGAGCCATCCCCTCATCCACGACGACCTCACCGTCCAGGCGATGTGGGACAAGCGCGAACACGCCACGTACATCGTGAGCAACCTCTGCTTCGACCCCCGGGTGCTGGGGGAGTGGATCGCCCGGATCAGACGCCGGAACGTGATCCTGCCCGTCCATCTCGGCGTGGCCGGGCCCGTACAGCGGGCCAAGCTGCTGTCGATGGCGACGAAGATCGGCGTGGGGGAGTCGACGCGTTTCCTGACCAGGCATCCGTCGTGGTTCCTGCGCTTCGCCGCGCCCGGCGGGTACTCGCCCGAGCCGCTGCTCACCCGTGCCGAGCGCGCGCTGACCGCACCCTCGGCCGGAGTGGCCGGACTGCACCTGTTCACCTTCAACCAGATAGCCGAGACGGAGCGGTGGCGACGGGCGCTGCTGGAGCGCCTCGGCGGCTGAGAAGCGGCCGAGGCGTGCGCTGTGTGCGCGCCGTATACGACTGGGGGGCAGACCGGATCTCCGGTCTGCCCCCCAGTCGTCCCCAGTCGTATACGGCAGCTCAGCGGAAGACCACCGTGCGGTTGCCGTCCACCACGACCCGGCTCCCGCTGTGCCACTTCACCGCGTGGGCGCCCCGACGAGCTTCACCCCGCGGTCGTAGCAAATCGTCATCAGCGAACCTCTTGACGTGTGTCCGGACATTCGCCAGGGTGTTCCACCACAAGCAATTGGATGCACGATGCGCAACGCATTTCGTTCGAAGGGCTCGGCGCGTGGCAGACCTGTATGTGGATGGTGAGTGGCGGGACCCGGTGGCCGGTGGTCTCCGGGAGATCCGGTGTCCCGCCGACGGCGCTCATGTGGCGACCGTGTCGGAGGCGACGCGCGCCGACACCGAGCTGGCGATCGCCGCGGCCCGCCGGGCGTTCGACGAAGGCCCCTGGCCGCGGACTCCCGAGCGGGAGCGCGGGGCGCTGCTGCTGCGTGCCGCCGACATCATCGAGCGCGACGCGAAGACCTTCGCCCGGGCGGAGTCGCTGGACACCGGCAAGCGGGTGGTGGAGAGCGAGTACGACATCGCCGACGTCGTCTCCTGCTTCCGCTACTACGGCGGGATCGCGGGCACCGATGCGGGGCGGGTCGTGGACACCGGGCGTGACGACGCGGTGAGCCGCGTCGTCTACGAGCCGGTCGGGGTGTGCGGACTGATCACTCCGTGGAACTATCCTTTGCTGCAGGCGAGTTGGAAGGTCGCGCCGGCGTTGCTGGCCGGTAACACGATCGTCCTCAAGCCCAGTGAGCTGACTCCTTCCACGTCCGTGCTGTTGATGAGGGCGTTGGAGGAGGCCGGGCTGCCGGCGGGCGCCGCCAATCTGGTGCTGGGCGCGGGGCCGGAGGCGGGTGGGCCTCTCGCCGAGGATCCGGGTGTCGACATGGTGTCCTTCACCGGCGGTCTGGAGACCGGCAGAGGGATCATGGCCGCCGCCGCGGCGACGGTGAAGAAGGTGGCTCTGGAGCTCGGGGGGAAGAACCCCAACGTGGTCTTCGCCGACGCCGACTTCGAGACGGCCGTGGACTTCGCTCTCACGGCCGTCTTCCTGCATTCCGGGCAGGTGTGCTCGGCCGGCGCCCGTCTGATCGTCGAGGATGGGCTGCACGACCGGCTCGTGGACGAGGTCGTCCGCCGTGCCCGGCTCATTCGCCTGGGCGGCCCCTTCGACCCTCGGGCCGAGACGGGGGCGTTGATCTCGGCGCGGCACCGGGAGAAGGTCGAGGCGTATGTCGCGGCCGGGCTGGCCGAGGGCGCGGTGCTGCGCTGCGGCGGTGAACGCCCCGCCGATCCCGCTCTGGCGGGCGGTCACTTCTACCCGCCGACCGTGCTGGACGAGTGCCGGCAGGACATGCGGGTGGTGCATGAGGAGTCCTTCGGGCCGGTGCTCACCGTGGAGCGCTTCTCCGGTGAGGACGACGCCGTGCGCATCGCCAACGACACCGAGTACGGCTTGGCGGGGGCGGTGTGGACGCAGGACGCGGGCAGGGCGCAGCGGGTGGCCCGGCGGTTGCGGCACGGCACGGTGTGGATCAATGACTACCACCCTTATGTGCCGCAGGCGGAATGGGGTGGTTTCGGGCTCTCGGGGGTGGGTCGGGAGTTGGGACGGACCGGCCTGGAGGAGTACCGGGAGCCCAAGCACATCTGGCAGAACATCCAACCCCGGCCGCAGCGCTGGTTCCGCGGCTGAACGCCGAAATGAGGTCGATCATGACCCCCACCCAGACCGAGGCGCCACAGCGGCGCGGCACGCCCCAGGATGCGGACGGCACGGCGGTCATCTCCGTGCGCGGGCTGTGGAAGGTGTTCGGGCCGAAGGCCGAGCGGGTTCCCGGCTCGCAGGAGTTGTGCGGTCTCACCCGGCGTGAGCTGATGGACCGCACCGGCTGCACCGCCGCCGTGCGTGATGTGCACTTCGATGTCGCGCCGGGCGAGGTGTTCGTCGTGATGGGGCTGTCCGGCTCCGGCAAGTCCACTCTCGTGCGCTGTCTGACCCGGCTGATCGAGCCGACCGCGGGTGAGATCGTCTTCGAGGGCGAGGACATCCGCCAGGCCGATCACGGGCGGCTGCGTGAGCTGCGCCGGCGCAAGTTCTCCATGGTGTTCCAGCATTTCGGGCTGCTGCCGCACCGCCGGGTGGTGGACAACGTGGCTTTCGGGCTGGAGATCCGCGGCATGGGCCGGGCCGAGCGCACCCGGCGCGCGATGGAGGTCGTGGAGCTGGTGGGGCTCGCCGGTTATGAGCATTCCTATCCCGATCAGCTTTCCGGGGGTATGCAGCAGCGTGTCGGGCTGGCCCGGGCGTTGGCGGGCGATCCGGATGTGCTCCTGTTCGACGAGCCGTTCTCGGCGCTGGATCCGCTGATCAGGCGTGACATGCAGAGCGAGGTCGTCCGGCTGCATCACGAGGTGGGCAAGACGATGGTGTTCATCACCCATGATCTGTCCGAGGCTCTGAAGCTGGGTGACCGGATCCTGATCATGCGTGACGGCAGGACGGTGCAGTGCGGTACCGGCGACGAACTGGTGGGGGCGCCGGCCGACGACTATGTGCGTGAGTTCGTCAAGGACGTGCCGCGCGGTGATGTGCTCACTCTGCGGTGGATCATGCGGCCGCCCGTGGAGGGCGATGCTCTGGACGGTCCCGAGCTGGGTCCGGACGTCGTGGTCAAGGAGGCCACCCGGGCGGTGCTCGCGGCCGACAGGCCGGTCAAGGTCGTCGACAACGGCAAACTGCTCGGCATCGTCGGCGACGAGGAGATCCTCGCGGTGGTCGCCGGACGGGAAGGCGGCGCCTGATGAGCGTCGCCGTGGAGGAGAGCGAGAAGACGGACCCCGCCGTCGCCGCACCGCGGCCCGCCCCCGCTGCGGGCCGGCGCAGGGTCGGCCGGTGGGCCGCCGTGGCCGCGATCCTGGTCGTCTGGCTGGTGCTTTTCGCCGTGCTGCGCGGCAAGCAGACCCTCGCGCTCGCGGCGGCGGATCTGACCGGTCTGCACCGCTGGTTCAACGACGTCAACGACTCGATCGGCGCGGACCGCAACTCCAACCCCCTGTTCCTCTATTTCTTCAACGAGATCCGGCTGGTCATCGACCACCTGGTCACCTTCGTGCAGGACCTGATCTCCCAGCCGTCCGCCGGCCGCCCCCTGCCGCAGATCGGCTGGCTCGGCGTCGTCGGCATCGCCGGTTATGTCTCGTGGGCTTTCGGTAACTGGCGGGTGGCGCTGCTGGCGGTGGCCGGGTTCGTCTTCTTCGGGCTGCAGGGGTTGTGGCAGGAGAGCATGGACACCCTGGCCCTGACGCTCTCCGCGGTGTTCGTGGCGCTGCTGTTCGCGATCCCGCTGGGGGTGTGGGCGGGGCTGTCCGACCGGTTCAACCGGATCGTGACACCGTTGCTGGACTTCATGCAGACGATGCCGACCTTCGTCTACCTGGCCCCGCTCACCCTGTTCTTCCTCATCGGCGGGGCCTCCGCCACCATCGCCACGGTGATCTACGCGGCGCCGCCGGCGATCCGGATCACCGCGCACGCCATCCGGACCGTGCCCGAGACGACGGTGGAGGCGGCCGACTCGCTGGGCGCGACGCGCCGGCAGGCCCTGGCGAAGGTGCTGCTGCCGATGTCGAAGCGGACCGTGGTGATGGGCGTCAACCAGACCATCATGGCGGCCCTGGCCATGGTGACCATCGCCGCTCTGATCGACGCGCCGGGCCTGGGCAAGACCGTCGTCCAGGCGCTGCAGTCGCTCGACGTGGGCACGGCCTTCAACGCGGGCCTGGCCATCGTCGTGATGGCGATCGTCCTGGACCGGGTCACGACCGCGGCCAGCACCCGCGCGCAGGAGGCCCGGCGCTCGAAGAACCGCTTCCTCGCCTGGCGCAGGCCGCTGCTCGGCGCGGGCGCGGCCGTCACGGCCGTCCTGGTCTACCTCTCCCACACCTACCTGTGGGCGGCCGAGTTCCCCGGCGAAGGCGACGCGGGCAGCAGCATCGCGAGCGCGGCGGACGACGTGACGACCTGGGCCCAGGACAACCTGTCGGGCGTCACCAACACCGTCCGCGACCTCGTCACCAACGGCCTGCTCAACCCGTTCCAGTCACTGCTCACCGACTCCCCGTGGTGGCTCGTCGGCGTGGTGCTGGTCGGGCTCGGCGTCGTGCTCGGCGGCCTGCGGGCCGGGATCACGACGGCGGTGTGCGTGGGGCTGCTGGTCGGCACGGGGATGTGGTCGGACGCCATGACGACGCTGGCCTCGACCGTGGTCGCCACCCTTCTCGTGATGCTGCTCGGGATCGTCTTCGGGGTGTGGATGGGGCGCAGCCCGCTGGCGGACCGGATGCTGCGGCCGAGCCTGGACGCGGCGCAGGTCATGCCGCCGTTCGTCTATCTGGTGCCGTTCCTCGCGCTGTTCGGCGCGACGCGTTTCACCGCGATCGTCGCCGCCGTCGTCTACGCGGCGCCGGTCGCCATCAAGATCAT
>NZ_BEWA01000024.1 GCF_003112535.1 Streptomyces rishiriensis
GCGGTGCTCTATCCCCTGAGCTACGAAGGCGGGGTGGTGGCCCCGTGGGTCACTGGCGTCAGCGTACCGGATCCGGGGTGTGGGGGTGTGGGGTCAGGTCAGGGGGACGCGGGTGAAGCGGGATGCTGTGTGGAGGTCTGCCTCGATGTGGGAGGCGGTTGATCTCAGGGCGGGGAGTATGTCGCGGACGCACTCCTCGGTCGTGCGGCGGGCGACATGGGTGGCCGCGTTCAGGGCGGCGATCACCCGGCCCGTCCGGTCGCGGATCGGGACCGCGATCGCCCGCACGCCCTGCTCCAGTTCCTCGTCCGTCAAGGTGTAGGTGGCCGGGGTTCCCTCCAGCAGTAGGCGGCCTGCCGCTGTTCTGTCGGCCGGGAGCCGCGTGCCTGGTCGTACGTCCACGCTCATGACGTGGCTCGCGGGCACCCGGGCCGTGTACTGGATCTCGTCGCCCGACTCGGTCAGGACGGCCAGTGCCGTCGTCTCCTGGACGGCGTCCGTCAGCGTCCGCAGGTGCGGAACCGCGATCCAGGGGAGGGAGGTGCGGGAGAGGGGCGGGAAGCCGAGGGAGAGGACGCGGGGGGTGAGGGCGAAGGCGCGGTGGGCGGGTCCCTCGCCTGCGCCGCCGGCCGCAGTCACCAGGCCCAGGTGCTCGTAGGTGATCAGTGCGCGGCGGGCCGTCGCCCGCGCCAGACCGGTCGCCTTCGCGACCTCCGTCAGGGTCAGTTCCGCTCTGCCCTCGCCGAACGCCGTCAGGACGGTCAGGCCGCGGGCCAGGGACTCGACGAACTCGCGGCCCAGCTCCTGCTTCGACGCTCCCGTCCAGACCGCCAGACCGGTGCGTGACGGGCCGGATTCGGGGGGCGGCGCCTGGCGCAGGTCCTCCTCCATCGTCGCGACGGCCGTCCGCAGCCTGGGCAGCAGTGTGTCGCGCAGGTCGGCCGCCGTGTGGCGGCTGGTGTGGCTGACGACGCTCGCCACGCACGCGATCCGGCCGGTGCGGGGATCCCGTACGGGGACGGAGACGGCCACCAGGCCCGGTTCGATCAGCTGGTCGTCCAGGGCGTAGTCCGGGGAGGCGGCGCCCGTCGTCCTCCGCTCGAAGTCGTCGGAGGCCGCTGTGCCGGCCGGCGGTTGCCGGACGACGGGCGGGACCGCGGGGAAGTCCCGGTTGTGCGGGTCCTGTTGACGGCGGGTGCGCCAGGCCGCCCACTCCTCGGGCGTCCACTCCGTCGCGAACAGCGGGCCGGGCGCGGTGCGTTCGGCCGGGAGCAGGTCGCCGATGCGGAAGCTCAGGGACATCGCGCGGCGCCGGGTCGCCTGGTGGACGAAGCGGATGCCGTCGCCGTCGGCGACCGCCAGGGACACGGACTCGTCGAGTTCGTCGGCCAGCGCGTCCGCCCGGCCGGACAGCAGGGCGGGCAGACGCAGGGCGGCCAGGTAGGCGTTGCCCAGCTCCATCACGCGGGGCGTCAGCGTGGCGTTCCGGCCGTCCAGGCGGACGTATCCCATGCGGGCGAGGGTGGCGACGATCCGGTCCACGGTGGAGCGCGCCAGGCCGGTGGCCCGTTCGAGTGCGCTCAGACTCAGCACGCCGTTCGCCTCGGTGAGGCGGTGCAGTACGGCGACGCCGCGCATCAACGGGGCTACGGCCTCGGCAGGGGGCGTCGGGGTGGAGTCGGGCAGTGGCATGGGCGGCTTGTGCTCCCCGTCGTGACCTCGTGGACCTCGTGACCTCGTGGACCTCGTGACCGCATGGACCTCGTGACCTCGTGGACCTCGTGACCGCATGGATCTCGTGGACACCGTAACGGGGCGCCGCCGGGGTGGGCCGGGCGGCGGTCGGCAGCCGGGGTCCACGGGCGGCGGCCCAGCGGCCGGGCGGCCCGGCGGACGGGAGAGCGGGATAGGGGAGAGCGGGAGGCCGAGGGGGTGCCGTCTGCGTTACTTGCGCGTCACCCGTACCCGGTAGTTCCCCTGCGGGTCCGCCGCGTCGACCGTGATGCGGATGCCGCGCTTGGGGTCCTTGAACGTCTCGCCCGGGGTGAAGGGGGCGTCGGAGAGTTCCGCGTGGACGTTGGGGCTGCGGGTGCAACCGCCGCTGTCCGTACGGGAGTCGTAGACGGTCACCGGTCCCATGCCGGTGTCGACGCCGCCGTCGACCTTGTAGATGAGGACGCCGGGCCGGCAGACGTTCTCGTCGTTGCCGCCGCGGGTGCGCAGTTCGACGGCGTAGCCGGTGCGGTCGCCGACGGGGACGAAGACCAGTTTCGGGCCGCCCGCGCGCGCGAGGGGGGTCAGGGTGTACTCCCTGGTGCCCGGCGTCGCCGCGCAGGAGATCTGGGTGGCGTCCAGCCAGCCCAGTTTCCACTTGTGCCAGCCGAGCAGGTCGTTGTTGGCCCCCCAGTCCTCGCTCATGATGTCCCAGTGGCCGACGGCGCCCCCGCCCTCCTGGGTGTAGAGGTCGGGCAGGCCGAAGACGTGGCCGTTCTCGTGCGGGAGGACCCGGTAGCCGGTGTGGTCATAGGAGCCCGAGCCGTCGTCCTGGCGTGAGTAGACGAAGGACGCGTTCGCCACCGGGACCCCGTCGGCGACCGGCGCCTCCACGTTGCCGGCGAACGTCACCGACAGGACCGTGTCCAGCGCGGAGGGGCCGGCGTTGGGGGTGACCAGCACGTTCAGGAGGTCGTACGCGCGGAAGTCGACCGTCGGGTCGGCGGCGGTCACCATGTCCTGGACGAGCTCGCGGTAGCCGGGATCGAAGGGCGCGCCGCGTTCTATGCCGTACGCGTGAAACGGCTTGGGCATGCGCAGCCAGTGCCGGATCGGGGTCTCGGCGCGGTAGTCGAGGCGGCCGTAGGAGGCCGTGCGGAACCATTCCTCGGTCTGCGGGAAGAACTCGTGGTAGCGGCTGAGCGCGCTGCCCCGGCCGGGCGCGTCCGAGAAGTCGATCATCAGGGTGAGGGCACGGACGGTGCCGGTGGAGCGGGAGTAGCCGCCCGGCGTGGGCAGGCCTTCGGACATCTGGACGGCCGGGCCGGGGTTGATCATGCAGGGGGCGAGGGCGGAGGAGCGGGCCAGTGCCACGGGTCCCGCACCGGCCGTCGCCGACCCGGGGACCGGCGGACGATGGCCGGTGCCCGCCGAGGTGCTGACCGCCAGAGTGAGGACGGTGACCGAGGCGAAGGCGGCGACGCGACGCGGGCGTATCCGGCGGCTCAGGGTGTCCCGGGCGGCGCGCACGTGCTGCGGCTGCATGCAGGGGCCTTTCGCTCCAGGCAGCCACCGGTCACCGGCTGCACCCTTTCGATCACCCTCTGCCGGACGGCCCGGGGACGCGCGCTGGAGGAGACCGATCGTGGATTACCGGCCGGTACGGGGTGCCGGGATGCGTCGCCAGGCCTCGGCGGGCGTGTGAGCGGCGAGCGGGAGGGCGGCCGGTCTCCCGGGTCGCAACGGGCGGTTTCGCAGGTCGGAGTGGGCGGGTTCGCAGGTCGCAGCGGGCGGCCGGGGCGAAGGCGGCCGCCGCGAAGGCGCTGCGGATCCACCGCGAAGGCGCTGGGGATCCGCCGCGAAGGCGCTGCGGATCCACCGCGAAGGCGCTGCGGATCCGCTGGGTGTGCGCCCCGTTTCGGCGGTGTACCGTCCGCCCGAACTGATGTGACCCAGGTCACAGCAAGAAAGTTCTGGATCCGGGAAATAACCGGGGACGCCTTCCCCGTTTAGCCATGTGTCCGAGTGAAACGGGGACTCGCTCCCCGGATCGCATCTCAGTCCCGAGTCGGACTCGTCGTCGGCCGGATCAGTCTTGGTCGGATGCCCGGCGAGTCGGGCTCAGAGCCTCAGTCAGGAGTACGCCGTGCAGACCGCGACCGCGATTCCCGCAGAGCGCAAGGCGACCCGGCCCCGCGCCGACGCCCTGCGCAACCGGGAGCGGATCGTCACCGCCGCCCGCGAGATGTTCACCGAGTTCGGCCCCGAGGTGCCGCTCGACGAGATCGCCCGCCGGGCCGGCGTCGGCAACGCCACGGTGTACCGCAACTTCCCCGACCGGGACGCGCTGGTCCGCGAGGTCGTCTGCTCGGTGCTGGACCGCACGGTCCATGCCGGACAGGCCGCCCTCGCCGAGACCGGCGACGCGTTCGGGGCGCTGGAGCGATTCGTGCACGCGACCGCCGACGAGCGGATCAGCGCGCTGTGCCCGATGGTCTCCAGCACGTTCGACGAGCACCACCCCGACCTCGAGGCCGCCCGCGAACGCGTCGAGCGGATCATCGAGGAGATCATGGACCGTGCGAAGGCGTCCGGGCAGCTCAGGCCCGACGTCGGCGTGGGGGACCTGATGATCGTGGTGGCCCAGCTCAGCCGGCCCCCGGCCGGCACCGCCTGCCTGAGCGTCGACCGTTTCGTCCACCGCCACCTGCAGCTGTTCCTGGACGGACTTCGGGCCCCGGCCCCCTCCGTGCTCCCGGGAGCCGCCGTGACCATGGAGGACCTGCGCCAGTCCTGAGCGGCTGGTCCTTGAGCGATTAGTTCGCAGTACCGCAGCAGTCAAGACACACGTCGCGTGCATCGGCCGTCAGCGACGACGAGCCGCCGCCCCGCCGCCGTCCTGTCGTCGTCCGTCATGCCTCCGCGTCACGGATTCCATCGCCTCGGGCAGCCTTTCGCCGCCTTCTGCCTCCTTCTGCCGCCTTCCGTCGTCTTTCGCAGTTCTCTGTAGCTTTCCGTAGTTCTCCAGAGCTCTCTGTAGCTCTCTGTAGTTTCTCCGTTTTTCCGTCACGAAGTACCGAAGCGGGTATCTCCATGTCTGAAACAGTCCAGAAGGCCGCGGCCCCCGGCAGGGCAGGCGTCCCGGACGCCAACCGCTGGAAGGCGCTGGCCTTCATCGCCCTCGCCCAGCTGATGGTCGTCCTCGACGCCACCATCGTGAACATCGCGATGCCCTCCGCCCAGGTGGACCTGGGCATCTCCGACGGCAACCGGCAGTGGATCGTCACCGCCTACGCCCTCGCCTTCGGCGGTCTGCTGCTCTTCGGCGGCCGGATAGCCGACCTGTGGGGACGCAAGCGCGCCTTCGTCGTCGGCCTCGGCGGCTTCGCCGCGGCCTCCGCGCTCGGCGGCGCGGCCGCCAACGAGGCGATGATGTTCGGCGCCCGCGCGCTCCAGGGCGCGTTCGGCGCACTGCTCGCGCCCGCCGCCCTCTCCCTGCTCGCCGTGATGTTCACGGACGCCAAGGAGCGCGCCAAGGCCTTCGGCATCTACGGCGCGATCGCCGGCGGCGGCGGCGCCGTAGGCCTGATCCTCGGCGGCTTCCTCACCGAGTACCTGGACTGGCGCTGGACGTTCTTCGTGAACATCCCGTTCGCGATCATCGCCGCGGCCGGCGCCTACTTCGTCATCCGTGAGCCCGAGGGCGGCCGCAACCGTTCCGCTCTCGACATCCCGGGCGTCATCCTGTCGACCCTGGGCCTGGTCTCCCTGGTCTACGGCTTCACCCGCGCCGAGTCCGAGGGCTGGAGCGACTCCGTGACCGTCGGCATGTTCGTCGCGTCGGCCGTCCTGCTGGCCGCCTTCGTCCTCGTCGAGTCCAAGGTCAAGGCCCCGCTGCTGCCCCTGCGCGTGATCACCGAGCGCAACCGCGGCGGCATCTACCTCTCCCTCGGCCTCGCGATCATCTCGATGTTCGGCCTGTTCCTGTTCCTCACGTACTACCTGCAGATCGTGAAGGGCTACTCCCCGGTCAAGACCGGCTTCGCCTTCCTCCCGATGATCGCGGGCATGATCACCGGCTCCACCCAGATCGGCACCCGTCTGATGACCCGGGTGGCGCCCCGGCTGCTGATGGGCCCGGGCTTCCTGGTCGCCGCGCTCGGCATGCTGATCCTGACCCGCCTGGAGATCGGCTCCTCGTACGCGGCCGTGCTGCTGCCGGCGATGCTGCTGCTCGGCCTGGGCATGGGCACGGCGTTCATGCCGGCGATGTCGCTGGCCACTCAGGGCGTCGAGCCTCGGGACGCCGGTGTCGCCTCCGCGATGGTCAACACCTCGCAGCAGGTGGGCGGCGCGATCGGCACCGCTCTGCTGAACACGATCGCCGCGTCCGCGACGACGTCGTACATCAAGGACCACATGACGGGCGCCGCTTCCAAGCCGCAGCAGCAGCTGGTGCAGCTGGAGGGCATGGTGCACGGCTACACGAGCGCCATCTGGTTCGCCGTCGGCATCCTGGTCGCGGCCGCCACGATCGCCCTGACCTTCGTCAACGCCGGCAAGCCGGACATGGGCGCGGTCGCGGGCTCGGGGGCGGAGAACGCCGAGGACGCGGTCCCGGTGATGGTGCACTGACCCGTACGACCCCGGCCCGCCGGGGGAGGTCCCACAACCCGCGTGGCCTCCCCCGGCAGGGCCTTTCGGAGAACCCGGAACCGTACTGACGGCACGGGCGGCGGCACGCTCAGCGCAGCCAGGGCAGGTCCGCACCCGCTTCGTCGGGCTGAAGTCCCTCGGCGACGATCTGCATGATCTCGCCGAGGGACTTCAGCTGTTCCGGGCTGAGGCGGTCGAACACGGCCTTGCGGACGACGGCCACGTGGCCCGGCGCGGCGCGCTGGAGCATCTCCAGGCCCTGGTCGGTCAGCACGGCGAACTGGCCGCGCTTGTCGGAGGGGCAGTCCTCCCGGCGCACCCAGCCGTTCTTCTCCAGCCGGGCGACGGCGTGCGAGAGGCGGGAGCGGGTGATCTTCGCGTGCATGGCCAGCTCGGTCATCCGCAGCCGCCGCTGGGGGCACTCGGCGAGCTTGACCAGGAGGCCGTAGTAGACGTGCGGCATGCCCGCGTCCCGCTGGAGCTGGCGGTCCATGTGGTCCTCCAGCAGGGTGGTGGCGTGGACGTAGGAGCGCCAGATGAGCTGCTCCTCGGCGCTGAGCCAGCGGGGCTCTTCAGCGGATGCGGATGCCGTCTTCATCCCTCCACTGTAGACGTCTGCTCCTTGAAATTTAAACCAACTGGGAATATGCTCCTTGACGTTGACGTTTTAGATTTCAATCAACTGTGTGGGTGTGCCGGGAACGCCCGGAGCGCCGGGAACCCGCAACGCCGGGCCCGGAGCGCAGGGAACCGGAACGCCAGGAGTGGATCGCAGTTCCCGTAGTCAGGGGCCGAGGTCCCGGAAGGAGCAGCCGTCATGTCCGCCGCAACCCAGGAGCGCATGCCCGCGCTCTACCTCAGCCATGGCGCCCCGCCGCTCGCCGACGACCCGATCTGGCCCGGCGAACTCGCGGCCTGGTCGGCCGAGCTGCCCCGGCCCAAGGCGATCCTCATGGTCTCCGCCCACTGGGAGGAGGCCCCGCTCGCCCTCGGCGCCGTCGACCCGGTCCCCCTGGTCTACGACTTCTGGGGCTTCCCCGAGCACTACTACACGGTGAAGTACGACGCCCCCGGCGCACCCGAGCTCGCCGCGAGCGTGCGCAAGCTGCTGCGCGCCCCGGGCACTCCCGTACAGGACATCCCCGACCGCGGCCTCGATCACGGCGCCTACGTCCCGCTCGTCGAGATGTTCCCGGCCGCCGACATCCCGGTCCTGCAGGTCTCCATGCCGACCCTCGACCCCGTGAAGCTGATGGAGATCGGCCGCAAGCTCGCGCCGCTCCGCGACGAGGGCGTCCTCATCGTCGGCTCAGGGTTCTTCACCCACAACCTGGCCGCCCTGCGGCACACGGGCGGGGGAGTGCCCACCTGGTCGTCCGAGTTCGACGACTGGGGACGGCGCGCCCTGGAGGCCCGTGACTGGGACGGCCTGCTGGACTTCCTCCGCAAGGCGCCGGCCGGGCGGTACGCCCACCCGCGTACCGAGCACTTCGCCCCGCTCTTCGTGACCATGGGAGCGGCGGAGGTGTCCGGCGAACTGGACGCCCAGAGGTCCGTCATCGACGGCTTCTGGCTGGGGATGGCCAAGCGGTCGGTGCAGTTCGGCTGACGGTCCGGCCGACGGGAGCTGCTGA
The DNA here is from genome assembly GCF_003112535.1 of Streptomyces rishiriensis. GTDB lineage: Bacteria > Actinomycetota > Actinomycetes > Streptomycetales > Streptomycetaceae > Streptomyces > Streptomyces rishiriensis. The sequence goes on from NZ_BEWA01000024.1 coordinate 8,004, forward strand.
CCGTCCCGGCGCCGGGAGCCACAGCCCCCGACGGGAGCTACAGCTCCTTCTCGTACCAGGCCACGTCCCAGTAGCGGCCGAACTTGCGGCCCACCTCGCGGTACGTGCCCACGGGCCGGAACCGAAGCGTTCGTGCAGTCGCGCGGACGCTTCGTTCGGCTGCGCGATGCCCGCGTAGGCGCGGTGCAGGTCCTCGCCGGCCAGTGCCGCGAAGAGCGCCTCGTAGAGCAGCGTGCCGATGCCGCGCCCGCCCGCGTGTGGGGCGACGTAGACCGTCACCTCCACCGAGGTGGAGTAGGCCGCCTTCGGCCGGTAGGGGCTGGATGTGGCGTAACCCAGGATTTCCTGTGAGGTCCCCGGGATGTCCTGTGAGTCCGATTCCGTGGCAACCATCAGGCGGTAGGGCCCGTCTTCAGGGTGGGAGAGCAGCCAAGGACGTCGCTCTTCCGCCGTGAAGGCCACCGTGTCAAATGTGATGGCCGTCTCACGTACGTAGTGGTTGTAGAGGCTCGTGAGCGCGTCGAGATCGGCCTCGACTCCCAGCCTGACCTGCACCTCTGTACGTTCCGACGGCATCACGCCTCCCCAGGTGGTCGGACAGGGTACTGCATGATCAGAAAATTCGGGGCGCGGGTTGGGAATTCTGTCCTGATTCCAGTCGTTGTTTCCATCGGATGCAGGGCACCCGAGAAGAGTCCAGAGTTCCGTCAGTGCCGGGCGTCTGAAGGGCCACCCGCTGAACCACCATCGCAAGGGAGCACGCATGGCAACCCGTGCCGTCGCCCGCCGCAAGTCCGCCACTGGCGAGACGAGCAGCGCGGCCCGCAGTGTTCGCGCCCATGGCGGCGAGATCGCCGACCGCGACCTGGTCGGCATGTATCTCGACGAGATCGCGCGTACACCGCTGCTCGACGCCGCCAAGGAGGTCGAGTTGTCCCAGATCATCGAGGCGGGTGTCTTCGCGCAACAGGTCCTCGACGGTGATGAGGAGTCCAAGGCGGACGCCTCCCGCGAGGAGCTCGAGGCCCTGGTCGCCGAGAGCGAGCGGGCCAAGGACGTCTTCATCCGTTCCAACCTGCGCCTGGTCGTCGCGGTGGCCCGGCGCTACCCCCGCAGCGGTCTGCCCCTGCTCGACCTGATCCAGGAGGGCAACGCCGGCCTGGTGCGCGCGGTCGAGAAGTTCGACTACCGCAAGGGCTTCAAGTTCTCCACGTACGCGACCTGGTGGATCCGCCAGGCCATCACCCGCTCCATAGCGGACCAGTCGCGCACGATCCGCCTGCCCGTCCACCTGGTGGAGGAACTCGGCCGGATCCGGCGCGTGCAGCGCGAGTTCAACCGGGAGAACGGCCGCGACCCGGAGCCCGCCGAGATCGCCGCCGAGCTGGGCTCGACACCGGAGCGCGTCACGGACGTCCTGGACTGGGCCCGTGACCCGGTCTCGCTCAACATGGCGGTCGACGACGAGGGCGAGACGCAGTTCGGCGACCTGCTGGAGGACACCTCCGCGGTCTCGCCGGAGCAGTCGGTCATGACGCTGCTGCGCAGCGAGGAGCTGGACGGCCTGATCGAGCGTCTGGACCCGCGCACGGCCTCCATCATCAAGATGCGGTACGGCATCGACGACGGTCGCGAGCGCACCCTGACCGAGGTCGGCAAGGAGCACGGCCTGACGAGGGAACGCATCCGTCAGATCGAGAAGCACGCCCTGCTGGAACTGAAGAAGCTGGCCCGCGACACGGGCTTCGAGGCGGCGGCGTAACCGATGGCGCTCCGCGAGCCGGGCGGGTGACGCCCGGCGGAGCGGACGCGCGGTGCGACGCCGTGCGGAAGCGTGGTGCGAGGCCGGCTGCGCCGCGGCCGGGCGTGCGGTGCAAGACCCCGGCCGTGCGTGTAGGGCGAGACCCCGGCCAGGCGGCTGGGGAGGTGCTGCTCGGCCGGGGGAGAGGGCGCCCTGCGGGGGCCTTCCGCAGCCCCGTCCTGTGCGGCCTCCCGTGGCGCTGGTGGGCCTGGGGCGTTGCGTGGTGCTGGCTTTCCGCCCGCGTGCGCCGGTTTGAGAAAGCGCGCAAACATGGCGTGGGAACGCCGCTTCAATCGGTGAAGCGCGGGAAAAAGACTTTTGGGCACGGGAGTTCGGATCGGCCGGACCCTGCAGCCCAACCCGAGATCTCCACCCTGCATGAGCCGGGCCTCACGAGCCGAGCCCATGAGCGAAGTCCCATGAGCCAAGTCCCGCCGCACATCCCCCCGGCGCCGGGACTCTCCGAGAGCCGGGCTTCGGCGCCTCTCCCCCCAGGCGCCGGAGCCCGGTTCCTTTTCGTCCCCGATACACCGGGCGAGGGCGTGGGGCAGAGGACGACGGCGTGGGGGACGGCGTGGGGGAGGTGGCCGCGTCCAGAGTGGACAATGGTGCGGATTCGGTGGCAATTGCGGGCGCACACGGCCGTCGGGCGTGACGGCGGGTGCGCGGGCACGTCGAGAAGGCGGGGCACCCCGTACCTGAACCACGGGGTGGCCCGCCCGAATGGCAGATTGTGCCACATGGGCATAGCCTGCCGGAGTGATCAGCTCGACCTCTCGCTCCGCCGCGACTTCGCTGACCGAGCGGCGCAAAGCGGCGACCCGGATGGAGATCGCCCGGGCGGCGGCCGGCCTTTTCGTCAGCAGGGGCCTGAAGGCCACCCGGGCCGAGGACATCGCACAGGCGGCGGGAATCGCCCCGCGCACCTTCTACCGGTACTTCGCCACCAAGGAATAAGCCGTCGCCCCTCTCTATGCGGCGGGCGCCCAGCGCTGGGCGGAGGCGGTGCGCGATGCCCCGGCCGGGCTGACCGTGCCGGAGGCCCTCGAACACGCGGTGCGTCACACGCTCGTGCCCGGCCAGGGGGTGTCGGCGGCGTCCTGGGAGTGGGTGCGCACCCTGATCCGGCTGGCCATGGCGAGTCCGGCCCTGGGGAAGGTCTGGGCCGAGGTGTGTCACACCTCGGAGGCCACCCTCACGGAGGTGCTGGCGGAACGGGCGCGGGCCGCAACCACGGCGACGAGCAGCCCCACGCATCGGCCGGACGCCCAGGACCCGGCCGCTCTCGGCTCGGCCACCGCTGACCTGGTCACCCCTGGCTCGACCACCGTGGATCCGGCTGCCGCCGCCTCGCCAGACCCAGCTGTCGCCACCTCGCCGTACGAGCGCTTCGCAGCGGCGGTGGCGGGTGCCGCCGTCCGGGTCGCCGTCGAGAGCTGGGCGGTGACGGACACCTCGCCCACCGGTCCGCAGGGCCCGGCCGAGTCGGCCCTGGGCAACCTGCGAGCCCTGCGGGACTTTTCCTGGACGTCGGGGCAGGCGGGACAGACGGAGTAGGCGGGGCACACAGGACTGGCCAGGCAGGCAGGTCAGCCAGGCAGGTGAGATCCGCCGAGCGGGGCAGGCCGTTGCACGGCCTGATCGGCCCTTCGGCCTGATCGGCCCTTCGGCCTGATCGGCCCTTCGGCTCGGGCGGGTCCGCAGGCCGTGCGGGCCTTCCTCGGCCTCACCCCCTCGATCGGTCGCCCTCTCCTCCGCTTCCACCCTTCGTGGCCGCCGCCCGTTCCAGCCGGCCGCCCAACTCCCTGGCGCAGTCGATCAGTTCGCGGGGCTCCCGGACCGAGAACTCGTAGCCGAGCATCGCGAGTCGGACCGCCACCCACTCCACCGGATCGCTGGTCGACCCACGCAGTCGGCAACCCCTCTCGCGCGTCTCGCTGTTGCTGTTGCTGTTGCTGTTGCCGGTGCCGCTTCCGTTCTGGTCGCCGTCGTGCGCATGGTCCGGGGTCGGTGTTCCCAGCCAGGACGGCAGGCGGGCCGCGACGAGTTCGGCCGGCGCCTCGAACGTGACGTCGTACTCGTAGGTGCGGGCGTCCGCGCGACCGTGGATGGACCGCCGGAGGTACTCCGCCGCGCTCCCCGTCGGCAGCTCGCGCGGAGCGAAGCGCGCGCCGGTCGCGAACGGGTCCCGGACCCGGTCGACCCGGAACGTCCGCCAGTCCTGGCGGTCGAGGTCGTACGCGACGAGGTACCACCGCCGGCCCGTCGACACGAGCCGGTAGGGCTCGGTCAGACGGCGCGACTCCGTGCCGTCCTTGGCGCGGTAGGCGAACCGAAGCCGCTCCTGGCCGGCCACCGTGGACGCCATGACGGTCAGCGTCTCGGGTGCGATGCTCGCGCCGTCCCCGCTGGTCAGCGGGCTGGTGGCAGCCTGGAGGGTGGAGACGCGGTGGCGCAGCCTGGCCGGCAGTACCTGCTCCAGCTTGGCCAGCGCCCGCACCGACGCCTCGTCGACGCCCTCCAGCGCGTGTCCGGCCCCGGCCCGCAGTCCGACGGCGATGGCGACGGCTTCCTCGTCGTCGAGCACGAGGGGCGGCATCGCCTTGCCCGCGACCAGCCGGTACCCGCCGTCCGAGCCCATGGTCGCCTGTACGGGATATCCCAGTTCACGCAGTCGGTCGATGTCGCGCCGGACCGTGCGGCGGGACACCCCGAGGCGGTCGGCGAGCTCGCCGCCGGGCCATTCGCGGGGCGTCTGGAGGAGGGAGAGGAGCTGCAGCAGCCGAGCCGGAGTGTCCGTCGTCATGCATCCGAGGATGCCGTACGAGTAGGACACGATCTGACCTACTGCGGTCCTACTGTCACACCATGACCTCCACGGAGACCTCAACCGAGACACCGCCCGCCTTCGAGACGTCCCCTGAGCCGCCCCCGGGCGACCGGCGTCGCTGGTTCGCGCTCGCCATCGTGATGACCGCGGCCTTCATGGACCTCGTCGACGTCACGATCGTCAACATCGCGATCCCCTCCATACGGCAGGACGCGGGCGCCTCCTGGAGTCAGATCCAGTGGATCACCGCTGGTTACGCGCTCGCCTTCGCCGCCGGACTCATCACCGGCGGCCGGCTCGGCGACATCCACGGGCGCAAGCGGCTGTTCCTGCTCGGGATCGGCGGCTTCACCCTCGCCTCCGCGCTGTGCGGCTTCGCCGCCAACCCCGAGATGCTGGTCGCCTCGCGGATTCTGCAGGGCGGCATGGCGGCGATGATGGTCCCGCAGGTGCTGTCGATCGTGCACGCCACCTTCCCGGCGCACGAACGGGGCAAGGTGTTCGGGCTGTTCGGCGCGATCGTGGGGCTGGGCGCCGTCTCGGGCCCGCTGCTCGGCGCGCTGCTGACGGAGTGGAACCTGTTCGGGCTGGAGTGGCGGCCGATCTTCCTGATCAACCTGCCCGTCGGTATCGCGGGACTGATCCTCGGCAGCCGTTTCATCACCGAGTCGAAGGCGCCGAAGGCACTGAAGCTGGACGTCGTCGGCGTCGTCCTGGTCACCCTCGGTCTGCTCATGCTGCTCTACCCGCTCACCCGCGGTCGCGAGCTGGGCTGGCCGGTGTGGGGGTATGCGTCGATGGTCGGCGCGCTCGGCGTCTTCGGAGCGCTGGTCGCGTACGAGCGGCGCAAGGGCGCGCGGGACGGCTCGCCGCTGGTCGAGCTCTCCCTCTTCCGGGTGCGCAGCTTCGCGGCGGGGGTCGCCGTGCAGACCGTCTTCGGGATCGCTCTCGGCGTGTTCTTCCTGGTCTGGACGCTGTACATGCAGACGGGCCTGGGCTGGAGCCCGATGAAGGCAGGTCTGACCGGTGTGCCCTTCTCGGTCGCCGTCTCGACGGCCGCGGGGATGTCCGTGCAGAAGCTGGTCCCGCGCTTCGGGCGCAAGGTGCTTCAGGCGGGCGCCCTGACCATGGCCGTCGGCGTGCTCCTCTACATCTGGGAGTCCGAGCGCTACGGGCTGGGCATCGCTCCCTGGCAGATGGCGCTGCCGCTGGTCGTCATGGGCGCCGGCATGGGGCTGATCTTCGCCCCGCTGACCGACGCGGTGCTGTCGGAGGTGCCGCGCGAGCACGCCGGGTCGGCGTCCGGGCTCATCAACACCGTTCAGCAGATGGGCAACGCGCTCGGTCTGGGACTCGTCGCGGTCGTCTTCTTCGGTCGGATCGGCGACCGGCTGACCGCGTCCGAGGTGGGCCCGGCCTTCGTGAACGCCTTCCAGTACGCCCTGGGCTGGGTGGCCCTGGTGATGTTCGCGATCTTCCTGGTGATGTTCGCCCTGCCGAAGCGGTCCGCGCAGCACGTGGAGGGTGGCGCGGAGGCCCCGGAGGACGCCCCCGCCGAGGAACGCGAACGCGAGTTCGCCGTCTGAGCTCCTGAGCTCCTCAGGTCCTGACCTCCTGACCTCCTGACCTACTGACCTACTGACCTCCTGACCTACTGACCTCTTGGCCTCTTGGCCTCTTGAGGTCCGGAGCTTGCGGGCGGGAGTCCCGGAGCTCCGAGTCCCGTCGAGGGTCCGTCACCGCAACGGTGGCGGGCCCTTTGCGCTTCTCCGCGGTGCATGTCTTCCACCGGCGCGCGGACCCGCACCGAAGTCCGTTCATGCCCGAATCGAGCCCGAACCTGTTTACTTTCCGGAAATCCGGGCGTAGCCTCCGTGGCGAAACCACAAGTTCGGGCATAAACCTGACATCGGCCGGAAGGGAACGGACATGTACGCACCGGAGCGGCAGCAGGAGATCCTGCGGCTCGCCCGTGACGGCGGACGGGTGGACGTCCTGTCGCTGGCCGAGGAGTTCCAGGTCACGGCGGAGACGATCCGCCGCGATCTGAAGGCCCTCGACCGGGCCGGCCTGGTGCGCCGCGTGCATGGCGGGGCCATTCCGGCCGGTCGCCTCGACTTCGAACCGGACCTCGCCGAACGCGAGGGCACCTCGGCCGACGAGAAGGACCGCATCGCCAAGGCGGCCCTGACGGAACTGCCCTCCGAGGGCACGATGATCCTGGACGCCGGCACGACGGTCGCGCGACTGGCCGCCGCCCTCCCGCTGGAGGCCGAGCTCACCGTCGTCACCCACAGCCTGCCCATCGCGGCCCGCCTCGCGGATCACCCGGGCATGCAGCTCCATCTCATTGGAGGGCGCGTGCGTCACCGTACGCGCGCCGCCGTGGACGCCTGGGCGCTGCGCGCGTACGGCGAGATCCGGGCCGACGTCCTGTTCCTCGCCGCCAACGGCTTCTCCGCCGAGCACGGGCTGACCACTCCCGACCTCGCCGAGGCAGCGGTCAAGCGGGCGGCCGTCGCCGCGGCCCGCCGGGTCGTCCTGCTCGCCGACTCCGCCAAGTACGGCCAGGAGCACTTCGCCCGTTTCGCCGACCTGAGCGACGTGGATCTGCTGATCACCGACAGCGCATTGAGCCCCGACGACGCGGCCGCGATCGAGCGCGGCGGCACGGAAGTGGTACGAGCATGAGCGGCACCGGCCCGAGCACCGGGGGCGTGATCCTCACCGTCACCCCCAACCCCTCCCTGGACCGCACCTACGAGGTCCCCTCCCTGGACCGCGGCGAGGTCATCCGCGCCACCGGCGAACGGATGGACCCGGGAGGCAAGGGCGTGAACGTCTCGCGCGCCGCGGCCGCCGCCGGGCGGCGCACGGTCGCCGTCCTGCCCCTGGGCGGTGCGCCGGGCGCACTCGTCGCCGATCTGCTGGCCGCGCAGGGCATCGAGGTAGCGCCGGTCCCGGTCGCCGGAGCCACCCGCTCGAACATCGCGCTCGCGGAGTCCGACGGTGTCCTGACGAAGATCAACGCGCCTGGTCCCGAGCTGTCCGCCGAGGAGCAGGAACTCCTGCTGGAGACGGTGCGCGAGCAGTCGCGCGGCGCCGACTGGATCGCCTGCTGCGGCAGCCTGCCCCGCGGGCTCGCGCCGTCCTGGTACGCCGAGGTGGTCGCCCGGGCGCACGCGGGGGGCGCGCGGATCGCCCTGGACACGTCCGGGCGGGCGCTCCTCGAAGCCCTGCGCGAGCGGCCCGACGTGGTGAAGCCGAACGCCGAAGAGCTCGCGGAGGCCGTCGGACGCCCCCTCGCCACCGTGGGCGACGCGGTGAAGGCGGCCGAGGAACTGCGGGGAATGGGCGCCCGCGCGGTGCTCGCGAGTCTGGGCGCCGACGGTCAGCTGCTGGTCGAGGACACGGGCACCTGGTTCGGGAGCGCGCGGGTCGACGCCGTGCGCAGCAACGTGGGCGCGGGCGACTCCTCCCTCGCCGGGTTCCTCATCGCCGGCGGCAGCGGCCCGGCGGCGCTCGCCTCGGCCGTGGCGCACGGCGCGGCCGCCGTCCAGCTGCCCGGCAGCGTGATGCCCACCCCGGACGACCTGGACCCGGCGGCGGTGACGGTGACGGCCGACGTGCCGGTGGACCGCGCACTCCAGGAGCCGGTGTCATGAGGGCGACCTCCGCACGGCCCGCGCCGCTCGGCGGACCGGCGGCCCGACAGCGGCGAGGCGCTTCGGCGACCGTCGCCCCCTACGGGCAGCAGGGCACCCTGAGCCGCCCTGCCGACCAGGGGAAACGGGACCCGAACCCGCCTGTGACCCCAGGGAGGCGGGGCTTCCCCGGCCCCGCCTCCGCCCCACCCTCCCCACCCTCCCCACCCACCGGGCCTCCTGCCTCCCTCCGACTCCCCGTCCCCACCCGACCCCCCGTCCCCACCCCCACCCCCGCCCACCACCCCACACCCCGGGCGATACGCGTGCGAAGGAGCCCGCGATGAGCGACATGATCACCGCGGACCTGGTCGATCTCGACCTGTCCGCCTCAACGAAGGAAGCGGCGGCGCGATCCCTCGCCGAGCGCATGGCGGCCCTGGGCCGGGTGACCGACCTGGAGGGCTTCCTCGCCGACGTGGCCGCCCGCGAGGCGCAGATGCCCACCGGACTCGACGGCGGCATCGGCATCCCGCACTGCCGGAGCGCCCATGTCACCGAGCCGACGCTCGCCTTCGGGCGCAGCGCCGCCGGCATCGACTTCGGCGCGGCGGACGGCCCGGCCGACCTGGTCTTCCTCATCGCCGCCCCCGCCGGAGCGGACGACGCCCATCTGACGATCCTGTCGTCGCTGGCCCGTCAGTTGATGAACGCCGACTTCACCGACGCGCTCCGGTCGGCCGGCGACCCGGCCACGGCGGCCGCACTGATCCGCGGCGACGAGCCCCCCGCCCCGGAGAGCCCCGCCCCCGAGAGCCCCGCTTCCGAGACCCCGTCCACCGGGGCCGAGGGCGATTCCGCAAGCCCCGGTCCTGCCGGAGCCGGTTCCGCAGGCTCCGGTTCCGCGGGCTCAGACTCCGAAGACTCCGTGTCGGCGTCGGCGGCGGCCTCCGCCGACGCCGACACGGCCCCCGCCTCCGCTCCCGAGACCGCGCGCCCCTTCCGGATCGTGGCCGTCACCTCCTGTCCGACCGGCATCGCGCACACCTACATGGCGGCCGAGTCCCTGGAGAAGGCGGGCCGCGAGGCGGGCGTCGAACTGGTCGTCGAGACGCAGGGGTCGGCCGGCTTCACCCGGCTCGACCCGGCCGTCGTCGCCGCCGCGGACGGCGTGATCTTCGCCCACGACGTCCCCGTCCGCGACAAGGACCGCTTCGCCGGCAAGCCCACCGTGGACGTCGGCGTGAAGGCGGGCATCAACCGGCCCGCCGAGCTGATCGGCGAGGTGCGCGGGAAGGCGGAGCGCGGCGAGGTGACCTCGGGCTCCCCCTCGGGCGCGGGCACGCCGGTCGAGCGCGCCGGCGAGTCCGGCGAGGGCTACGGCACCAAGCTGCGCAAGTGGCTGATGTCCGGCGTGAGTTACATGGTCCCGTTCGTCGCGGCGGGCGGTCTGCTGATCGCCCTCGGCTTCGCGATCGGCGGATACGAGATCAAGTCCGCGCCCTCGGTCATGGACCACTTCGTGTGGACCCAGACGGACAGCTGGGCCGCCCTGCTGTTCCAGATCGGCGCCGTGGCGTTCGGCTTCCTCGTCCCGGTCCTCGCGGGGTACATCGCCTACGGCATGGCGGACCGGCCGGGCCTGGTCCCCGGCTTCGTGGGCGGCATGATCGCGTCCACCATCAACGCGGGCTTCCTCGGCGGTCTGGTCGCCGGTCTGCTCGCCGGTGGCGTGGTGATGGCCATCCAGAAGGTGCGGATCCCTGCGCCGGTGCGCGGCATCATGCCGGTGGTGGTGATCCCGCTGATCTCCTCGGCGATCGTCGGCTTCCTGATGTTCGTGGTGGTCGGCAAGCCCATCGCCTCCGCCCAGAAGGGCATGACCGACTGGCTGAACGGCCTCTCCGGGTCCAACGCCGTCCTGCTCGGCGCCCTGCTCGGCCTGATGATGTGCTTCGACCTCGGCGGCCCCGTCAACAAGGTCGCGTACACCTTCGCCACGGCCGGCATCGCGGTCTCCAACCCGGGCGACTCCGCCATGAAGATCATGGCCGCGGTCATGGCGGCCGGCATGGTCCCGCCGCTCGCGATGGCGCTGGCCACCACGGTCCGCGGCAAGCTCTTCACGCCGACCGAGCGTGAGAACGGCAAGGCCGCCTGGGTGCTGGGCGCGTCCTTCATCTCCGAGGGTGCGATCCCGTTCGCCGCGGCCGACCCGCTGCGCGTGATCCCCGCCTCGATGGCGGGCGGCGCGGTCACCGGCGCGCTGTCGATGACCTTCGGCGCCACGCTGCGCGCCCCGCACGGCGGCATCTTCGTGGTCCCGCTGATCGGAAACCCGTTCCTGTACCTGGTCGCCGTCGCGGCGGGCGTGTGCGTGACGACGGCCCTGGTCGTCGTCCTCAAGGGCATGCGCAAGCCCGCCCCCGGCACCGTGCGGCCCGGGTCGGCGGAAGGCGCGACCGGGACCACGAGCGCGCAGGAGACGAAGCAGCCGGTCGCCGCCTAGCCACCCCGCCGACCGTTCGCCTCGCCACCACCCCCCTCGTCCACCACCCGCTCGTCCACCACCCACCTCGCCGCCCGGTCGCCTCGCCGCCCGGTCGCCTCGCCGCCCGGTCGCCTCGCCGCCCACCCACCTCGCCGCCCGGTCGCCTGGCCGCCCGGTCGCCTCGCGCCTGGGCGGCTGAGCGGCCGGGCGGCTTGCCCGCGTGCTCGCCTGCCTGCCCGTCTGCTTGCCCGTCAGTGCCGTCTTCCTGGCCGTGCCGACTGCCCGCCCGCCGATGCCGCTTGCCCGCCTGTACCGGCCTCCGGCCCCCCCCCACCCGCCTGAGCCGGCTGCCCGGCTGTGCCGCCGGGGCCGGCCGGGTCGGCTGTGCAGCGCGGCTCGTTGGGCATATCGGCCGATCTGCGTGGCCTGCGAGATACATCACGGTCCGGGGTCAAAGTCCCGGACTGTGGTGTGTACTGGGCGGTATGCCCGTGCATCTCACGCCCGCCCAGCTGACGGCTCTGACCGTTCTCGCCGTGGCGTCCGTCGCCTGGCTGCTCGTCCTGACCCGGGTCCTGCGCCGTATGCGCGCCCGCGCCGAGGCTCACGCGGCGCTCCACGCGTTTCCCGTCCGCCCCGCGATGCCGACGCTCCCCGCGCTTCCCGCGCTCCCGCGCCAGCAGCAGGCGGCCGGTCCCCGCCGGGAGACCGTCGAGCTGACCACGGCGGAGGAGGACGCTTTCGCGGGCCTGGTGCGCCGACTCGGCGACGGCCGCTGATCCCGGCGGCTGACCCCGGCGCCGAGGCCGCCCACCCGGTGCCGGTCCAGGCCGCCTACCCCGGTGCCGGTCCAGGCCGCCGACCCCGGCCGCCGATCGGGCGGCGCACGCGGCTCAGGAGACCTGTGCCGCCCGGCGCTCCATCGCGTCCCGGGCCGCGGCCTCGGACGCGTACACCTCGCACATGTGCCGCCCGTCGGGCGTCGCCGTGTGCTCGACCTCCCACAGGGACACCTCCCGGCCGTCGCGCAGCAGGAACGCGTGCTCGTAGAGCGAGTAGCCCAGGCCGATCCGGCCCGCACGGCAGGGACGTCCGAAGGCCTGCGTGATCTGGTGCGCGAACGCGGACCTCAGCAGCGCCGTCGTGTCCGCGTCCGGCCGGTCGGGGTTCTCCGCGCGGCGCAGCAGCCGGCGCGCGTGGTCCGCCGAGTCGTCCGGCACGTACACATGGCGGGGCGCCGGGACCGGCGAGAGCTGCACCAGCACGGGCAGTTCGAAGTCCGGCGCCTCGGACGGCAGCGGCAGCCGGGCCGTAGCGGCGCGCAGCTCCTCCTCGTCCACGTACACCTCGTGCTGGGGCTCGCTGCCCGGCGCGGTGTTGTGCACCAGCTCCCACAGCGTGAGCGCGCAGCCGTCGGCCAGCAGCCAGGTGTGTCGGTAGGTCTCCCGGTGCAGGCCCGCGCTGTGGTGCGCGGAGTGCAGGGAGCTGTCGTGGGCCAGCGCGCAGTCGAGCCGCCGCAGGGCCTCGTCGGGCAGCTCGAACGAGTTCAGGGCGCGACCGAGCAGTCGCGCGAGGTGCTCCTCCGGAGACTCGGGCGACTCGGCTGGTTCGTACGCTGTCGTCTCGTACGGAACGCTCAAGGTTTCTCCCGGCGTTGCTGCATGTCACCTTGTGGGTGCATACCGTAGCCCCTCGGTCGGACATCGTGTCCACGAACCGAGAAAACGTACGTCGGAGAAAACGCCGGGGCCGCGCGGATGGTTCCCGCACGGCCCGACATGCGCTCAGAAACCGCCGGTCAGACGGCACTTCCCGCGCTCACGGCGCTCCTGGTGCGCCCGATGCGCGGGGCGCTCCCGTTGCGTGCGCGGCTCCCGTTGCCCGTGGTGAACGGGGTGCTCGCGGCGGCGGTCACGCGCCGCCTCCGGCGGTCCACTCCGCCCACGACATGTTCCAGCCGTTGAGTCCGTTGTCCGGGGCCACCGTCTTGTCGGGGGAGTTCTTGACGATCACCACGTCGCCGATCAGCGAGTTGTCGTAGAACCACTTGGCAGGCGTGTCGCCCTGCGCGCCCTGGACGTCGGCGAGTCCCACGCAGCCGTGGCTGGTGCCGGTGCGGCCGAAGGGCGGGTTGCCCTTGTTGTACCAGTAGTTGCCGTGGAGGAAGGTGCCGGACGTGGTCAGGCGCATCGCGTGCGGCACGTCCGGGATGTCGTACTCGGCGCCCAGGTTGACCGTCCGGCTGTTCATGCGCGTCTGTGTGAACTTCTCGGAGATCACCATCTGGCCGTTGTAGGTGGTGTGCTCGGGGTCGCCCGTGGAGATCGGGGTGGTCTTCAGGGTCTGCCCGTCCCGCACCACCGTCATGGTCTGCGTGTTCGCGTCGACCGTGGAGACCTGCGAGCGCCCGATGGTGAAGTCGACCGTCTTCCTCTGCACCCCGTAGACGCCGTTCGCGCCCTCGACCCCGTCCAGGTCGATCTTCATCGTGACCTTGGAGCCGGCCTTCCAGTACTCCTGGGGCCGGAAGTCGAGCCGCTGCGCGCCGAACCAGTGGCCGACCACCTGCTGGCCGCTGCTGGAGGTGACGGTGATGTGCGACTGCACGGCCTTCTTGTCGGCGATGGTCTTGTCGAAGGTGAACGACACCGGCATGCCGACGCCGACCGTCGTGCCGTTGTCCGGCGTGTACGTGCCGATGAAGCTGTTCGACGAGGAGACCGTCGTGAAGATCGCGTTGGCGGCCGCGGTCTTGCCGTCCGCGTCCTTCGCGGTCGCCGATATCTGGTACTTGGTGCCGCGCTCCAGCTGCTCCTTCGGCTTCCAGCTGCTGCCGTCGGCCGACAGGGCGCCCTCGACGGCCTGCCCCGACCCGGACACCGTCATCTTCACCTCGGCGAGCCTGCCGTCGCTCACCTTCACACCGGTCTGGTTGATCGACGCGCCCGTCGAGCCGTCCTTCGCCGAGATGACGATCTTGGCGGTGGACGTCTTCACGCCGCTCCCGTCGCTCTTGCCGCCCTTGGCGTCGCCGCCCTCGGCGTTGGCACTGCCCCCGCAGGCGGTCAGGGTCAGGGCGCCGACCACCAGGACGGCACATGCTCCTACCGCGCGCCGCACTGTCTTGTCCGCCGTCGTCACGGGCTGCTCCGGTTTCGTGTGAGGTGAGTGATCCGCTCCAGTACGTGGAGGAGGAGGGCCACGGCGACCGCCGGGGTTCCCCCGCGGGCGCCGTTGGCACGACCACGTGACAGAACCGGGACAATGACCCGCCCGGCCCGGCCCCGAGCCACCCGATCACCCGCCCACCTGCGCCTACCGCCGGATCGGCGACGCACCCGACGCCCTCCCCGCCGACGCCGTCCGTGCCGGGGATCCGCTCCCCGCCGACGTCCGTCTCGGACGGGCCCCTTCCCCGCGGACGTCGGCCTCCGTCAGGCCCGTTTCCCGCTGACGTCCGTCCCCATAGTCAGCCGGTGCCGTACAGCTCCTCGTACGACGGCCAGGCGCCGCCCGCGCCGTTCACGGGGTCGGCGGCGCGCACGGCTCGGACGATCGCGCGGGTCACCATGTCCGCGCCCGCCGCCAGGACGTCGTTCAGGGCGAGCGGGTTGCCGTGGGCGAGTTCCCGCGCGCCCGTCGCCAGCGAGAAGACGGTGTCTCCGTCGTTCAGCATGTGCACCGGACGCACGGCGCGTGCGATCCCGTCATGCGCCGTGCCCGCCAGCTTCTGCGCCTGGGCCTTGGACAGGCCCGCGTCGGTGGCGACCACCGCGAGAGTGGTGTTCAGCGGCGGGGGCGCGTTCCTCGCCGCGCTCTCGGCGAGCCGCCGACGCGCGGACTCGTGCACCTGGGGATCCGGATACGTCACGCGCCCCTGGAACAACTCCCCGTACAATGCCCCCGTCTCCGGGTCCAGCACCGATCCCACGGCGTTCGCCACCACCAGCGCGGCCACGGTGATCCCCGAGCCGAGGACGACGGACGCGGTGCCCACACCGCCCTTCAGCGGCCCGACCACCGCGCCCGTCCCGGCACCGACGCACCCCTGCGGCACCCGCGCCCCGGGCTCGCTCGCCGCGGCCGCCGCAACGGCCGCCAGACCGGTGGCCGCGTCCGGACGGGCCCGGAAGTCGCCGCCGCGGCCCAGATCGAAGACGCAGGCGGCCGGCACCACCGGCACGACGTGCGCCGGGGCCGGGCCGACGCGGACCCCGCGTCCTCGTTCCTCCAGCCAGGCCATCACCCCGGACGCGGCGTCGAGTCCGTACGCGCTGCCGCCCGTCAGCACGATCGCCTCGACCTTCTGCACCAGGTTGCGCGGATCGAGGGCGTCGGTCTCCTTGGTGCCGGGACCGCCGCCGCGCACGTCCACCGCGGCCACGGCGCCCCCCTCGGGCGCGAGGACGACCGTGGCGCCGGTGAGCCACCCGTCGCCGGTCCGCGTCGCGTGGCCCACCCGCACTCCGGCTACGTCCGTCAGAGCGTCAACTGTCATGGCAGCCAGTCTCACCCGGCTCGCACCGCAAACGTGGGCGGAGTCCGGTCGCGTCACACGGCGGAAGGCGAACCCTGCGCCGAGCCTTCTCCGGAGTCCGTCGATTTCTGCGGATTCATCGGATTCGGCGGATTCGGCGGATTCGGCGGCTTCCGTGAGCCCGAGCGGTTTCCCGGGTCCGCGTGGTTTCCCGAGTCCCGTGAGCCCCGCGAATCGGCACGTGAGTCGTCCCGTGAGTCGTCCCGTGAGTCGTCCCGTGAATCGTGCTGTGAGTCCCGCGCGAGCATGCGGGCCGTCAGGGTCGAACCGGTGGCCACCGCCAGCGCCGACACCAGACCGGCCGCGAGGACCGCCCGGTCGCCCAGGAAGGTGCAGCAGATCACCAGCAGCGCGGTGACGGGCAGCACCGACTGCTGCGCCAGGCCCACCTTGAAGTGGCGTGAGTGCAGCACCCAGACGGTCAGCAGATACAGCGCCGTCGGCAGGGTGACGGCGGCCGACGCGGCGAGCGTCGAGAGGTGGGCCTCCCCGACGGCCTGCTCGACCGCCACCTCCAGGCCCGCTCCGATCGCCGCGGCCGAGGCGAAGACGGCGTAGTGCCCGTAGCCCCACAGGAAGGCCTGCCTGCTGGAGCGCAGGTGACCGTGGATGGGGACCACGAAGTAGATCCACCAGGCGGCGAAGACGATCAACAGGCCGCCGACCGCGATCGGCAGCAGCTCGCCCAGCGCGTCGTTCTCGTCGATGCCGGTCTTCACCGCGACCGTGGCCGCCGCGATCGTCTCGCCGAGCACGATGATCGTGAACAGCCCGTAGCGCTCCGCGATGTGGTGCGGGTGCCAGGAGGTCGGGTGGTCCCGCTCGGCGTACAGCGGCACGCACATCTCCAGCGGCGCCATCACGAGGAACAGCCAGGCCCGGCCGCCCTCGGGCAGGATCACCAGCCCCAGCCAGCCCACCTGGCAGAGCAGCATGCCGCCTGCGTAGCGCAGCGCCGTCCTGCGCTCCCGGCCCTCGGTCGAGAAGGCCACGCGCAGCCACTGCGAGGACATGGCCACCCGCATGATGACGTAGCCCAGCCAGAGGGCCAGGAACTCGTGCTCCTCGAAGGCCCGGGACACCCCGGCGGCGAGCACCAGGACTCCCGCGATCTGGACCAGCGTGACGACCCGGTAGAGGGCGTCGTCGTTGTCGTACGCCGAGGCGAACCAGGTGAAGTTCATCCAGGCCCACCAGATGGCGAAGAAGACCATCGCGTAGTTCAGGATTCCCTCGCCCGCGTGGGACTCCGCCACCGCGTGCACCAGTTGGACGCCCGCCTGGGCGATGGCCACGACGAAGCACAGATCGAAGAAGAGCTCGAGCGGCGAGGCGACCCGGTGAGCCTCGCCCCGCCCGCGGGCGGTCAGCTTGCGCAGCGGGTGTCTGCGAGCGGGGACGGGCGGCGGGGAGGGATCGCCGGAGGGAGGAGCCGGCGGGGGCGTACTGGACGTCATGGGTCCCAGCACAGCAGATATCCGCCGCAAAATCCTGTGCGGAATCCGCAGGCCCGCGCGGCGGCCGGCGGAGTTCGCGCCCCGGTTCGCCGGGTTCGTGAGGGCACCGGTGAGGACTCCGGGTCGGCTCGTGGAGCCGGACGCGGCGCCTACGCCGGGCGGCGCGGTCCTCCCACGGGCGCGGACCCGGAGGCCGGCCCCGGCCAGGCGGGCGGCCCGGGCCGTACCCTGGACGCATGAGCACCCCAGCCGCCCCCGAGCCCCGTGACCCGAAGGCCGCGCTGATCTTCGACGACCCGCTGGACCGCCAGTCGTCGGACGACACCGACCGCGGTTGGGGCGAGCGGCCGGCGGCCGGCGGCGACAGCGCCGCCGACCTGAAGCGCTTCCTCGACGAGAAGCCGCCCCACCACATCTGAACCCGGGTGCGGACTCGGATCCGACTCCGGCGGGCCCGACGGAACCGCGGCTCTACCGCCGGTAGTCGCCCGAGCCCCGCTGGGCGACCAGTTCGTCGCGGATCTCCTTGAGCACCTCCAGCTCGGTCACGTCCATGACCTCCTGCGTGCCCTCCTTCGCCTTCCTGCGCGCCTCCACCACAGCCAGGTACTTCGACATCGGCAGCACCATCAGGAAGTACACGACGGCCGCCGTGATCACGAAGGTGAGGGTCGCACCGAGGACGGAGCCCCACAGGATCTGCACGCCCTTCGCGTTGGCGCCCGTACCGTGGCAGCCCTTGATGCAGGAGCTGTAGCTGTCCAGGTTCTGAGTGCCGATCGTGCCGATGACCGGGTTGATGATCCCCTTCACCACCGAGTTGACGATGTTCGTGAAGGCCGCGCCGATCACCACCGCGACCGCCAGATCGACGACGTTCCCACGCATCAGGAAGGCCTTGAAGCCCTGCAGGACGCTTGCCTTCTTTTCGCTCACCTCGGGGACACTCCTCGCATGTACAGGTTGTGGAACAAACAGCTCCGCAACCTACGGCAAGGCTGGGTGGGCGTGTCCAACGCGGTCGCACGAACGAGCGACTCGACCTCACCACAAGGTCACCGCCAGCCGGGCCGTCGCGCTCGCGCCCGCAAGCCGTGCCGCGGTCGACCGGGGCACCGACAGGACGACCAGGGCGCCGCTCTCGCCGTCGGCGCCGGAGGCCGGGGCCGGGGCGGAGGCCGAGACGTCCAGGGGCTCGGGCACCTTCGTGACGAGCGCCCCGCGCGCGACGACGCGAGCCTCACCGCCCGTGCCGCCGCCCATCCCGCCCGCCGCCTGCCCGACCGCGATGACGTCGACGCGGTCACCGGGGCGCAGCAGCCGGACGGTGGCCGCGTCGGCGATGCGCACCGGAGCCGTCACCTTCTCGGCGGTACGGAGGGCGGGCGCGGGGGCGTGCGCGGATGATCGTGCGCGGGAGGGTGAGCTCCCGTGCGCGTCGCCGTCCGGGTGTCCGCGCGCCGGACCGCCGTCCCGGTGGCCGGCGGCCACGAGCGCGGCGGCGGTGACGGCGAGTCCGATCGCGAGGGCGCGCCTTCGGCTCCGGACCAGGCGGCTGAGCCGATACCGGCCGTGGCCCACGCGTACCGGTTCAAACGCAGGCACCTCGCACGTCGCGGGCGTGTCCGGACCGGGCGGGCACGGCGCGGACGGGAAGGCGAGCGGAGGGGAGGGAGGAAGAGCGGACACGGGACCACCACCTGCGAGGACGGACGGGCTCGGACGGGCTTGCACAGCCACGATGAGCCCTCGCGACGCCGTCCGCCGGAGCCGGTGGACCATCCACCGATTGTGGATAACTCCGCCACCCGAACGAGGAGTTCCACGGATCGCGACGATGAGTGGCGATGAGGGGCGACGAGCGGCGACGAGTTCCGCGGTCCCTTTCGCCCCGCCGCCGCCCCGGACTTCTACGGCAGCTCGAAGCCGGGGTTCAGTCCGCCGAGCGCCGTCGTGCACAGGCAGTCCCGCTCGGAAGTCGCAGGGAGTGCGGCGAGTGTGTCGAACAGCACATCGCGGAGCCGGTCCACGTTGGCCGCGAACACCTGCATCACCTCCTCGTGCGACACGCCCTCACCGCTCTCGGCGCCCGCGTCCAGATCGGTGACCAGGTTCAACGACGTGTAGCAGAGCTGAAGTTCCCGGGCGAGCGCGGCCTCCGGATGGCCCGTCATGCCCACCGTGGACCAGCCCTGCGCCTGGTGCCACAGCGACTCGGCGCGGGTCGAGAACCTCGGTCCCTCGACCACGACGAGCGTCCCGCCGTCCACCGGCTCCCACTGCCGGCCGCGTGCCGCCTTCAGCGCCACCGCGCGTCCGGCGGGGCAGTAGGGGTCGGCCAGCGACACGTGCACCACGTGGGGCACCGTGCCGTCGGGGAGGGGCAGGCCGTCGAAGTACGTTCCGGTCCGCGCCTTCGTGCGGTCGACCAGCTGGTCGGGCACGAGCAGCGTGCCGGGCCCGTACTCGGGGCGCAGACCGCCCACCGCGCACGGGCCGAGGACCTGACGCACGCCGACGGAGCGCAACGCCCACAGGTTGGCGCGGTAGTTGATCCGGTGGGGCGGCAGATGGTGTCCGCGTCCGTGCCGGGGAAGGAAGGCGACCCGCCGGCCGGCGGTCTCGCCGATGAAGAGGGAGTCGCTGGGCGGTCCGTAGGGGGTGTCGACCTGGATCTCGGTCACGTCGTCGAGGAACGAGTAGAGACCGGAGCCGCCGATCACGCCGATCTCTGCGTTCGCTGCCTTGTTCGCCATGTCCGGCACCCTAGGCCAGCCCCGCGCGTCGAGGAACGCCGCGTCCGGCCGCCGGGGAACGCCGAGCGCCTTGATGCCGGGGATGCCGGGACCCGGCGCCGCCGGGAACGCCGAAGACCCCGCCGTCGGACGACGACAGGGTCCTGTGAGCAGGCGTCCTTACGCGGCGGAGCTGCTGCCGGCCGAGGTGCCGCTGCTCGACGACTTCGAGGCCGACGAGGAGTCCGACGAAGAAGACGACGACGCGGTCGAGCTCGGCTTCGCGTCGGTGGTCGACGGCTTCGACGACGCCGGCGAGGTGCTCGACGAGGAGCCGCGGCTGTCGTTGCGGTAGAAGCCGGAGCCCTTGAAGACGATGCCGACCGCGGAGAACACCTTCTTGAGGCGGCCACCGCAGTTCGGGCACTCGGTCAGAGCGTCGTCGGTGAACTTCTGCACCGCCTCGAGGCCCTCGCCGCACTCGGTGCACTGGTACTGGTAGGTCGGCACTGTCTTCCTCCTGGCACTCTCACTCAGTGAGTGCTAACGACGGTCTATCTTGACGCATTCCCGGGGTTCAGTCCACTGTCACCGGCTCGCGGTGACCGACGCCACGCGCGACGGTACGCGCGCGGGGGCGCGTCGCCAGCCGGGAACGCAGTGCCAGCAGGACCGCGAGGGCCAGCACGGTGCCGCCCATCGGCACCAGGAAACCGGCGCCGTCCCGGACGTTGTCCTCCAGCTGGCCGGCGACGGTCACGGCGGCCGCCTGGCCGAGCGCCACCGCGCCCGTCAGCCAGGTGAACGCCTCGGTACGGGCCCCGGCCGGGACCAGACCCTCGACCAGTGTGTAGCCGGTGATCAGCGCGGGCGCGATGCACATGCCGACCAGCAGGCCCAGGCCCGCCAGGACGAGCACCGAGTGCGCGGCCCACAGGCCGGAGGCGACGAGCGCGAGGGCCGCGTAGGCGACGACCAGCCGCCGCTGCGGGGCGGCCTTCCAGGCGATCGCGCCGCAGACCAGACCGGAGAGCATGTTGCCCGCGGCGAAGGTGCCGTACAGGACGCCGTTCAGGCCGGGCTCGCCGATCGACTCGGAGAACGCGGCCAGGGAGACCTGCATGCCGCCGAAGACGGAGCCGATGCCGAGGAACACCGCGATCAGCACGCGCACGCCGGGGACGCGCAGAGCCGAGGCGTGCTCCACGCGCGTGTGCCCGGCGGCGGCGACCTGGGGCTGGGTGCTCTTCTGCGCGGCGAACAGCAGACCGCCGAGCAGGGTCAGCGAGGCCTCGGTGATCAGACCGGCGGCCGGGTTGACGGCGGTGCACAGGGCGGTCGCGAGCAGCGGGCCGAGGACGAAGGTGAGCTCGTCCGTGACGGACTCGAAGGCCGCCGCGGTGGTCATCAGGGGCGAGCCCTTCAGCGTCACGCCCCACCGAGCCCGCACCATGGGGCCGACCTGCGGCACCGAGGCGCCCGTGGGCACGGCGGCCGCGAACAGCGCCCACAGGGGCGCGTGCGCGAGGGCGAGGGCCGTGAGGGTGATCCCCGACAGGGTGTGCACGAGCACGCCGGGGATCAGCACCGCGCGCTGCCCGTAGCGGTCGGCGAGCCGCCCGCTGTAGGGCGCGCACACCGCCATGGAGACGCCGGTGACGGCCGCGGCGGCGCCTGCGGCCCCGTACGAGCCGGTGGTGTGCTGCACGAGCAGCACGATGGAGATGGTGAGCATCGCGAACGGCTGGCGGGCGGCGAAGCCGGGCAGCAGGAACGTCCAGGCGCCGCGGGTGCGCAGCAGGTGCCCGTATCCCGGGCGGGAGGAGGCCGACGAGTCCTTCGACGGCTCGGTGGTGACCGTGGATGCCACGGCCCGTGCCTTTCTGCCGCCTGGTAGCGCGCCCGTGCGGGGGGCGCCGAGAGCTGTCCTCTTGCGCGTGCTGCGGTAGATGCCGGAGTTCGCTGCTGGAGGTGTCCCGGCCGCCATACGGTCGCGCCAGCTCTGCGTCAGGCAGAGTTGGTTCGATCAAAGTGCGCCTTCATCCTACAGGGATCAAGGCAGACGAGGCCTGTGAAAAGGAGCACCAGGGTCGTGGCCGCCTGTGAATGAAGGGGGTGTGAACGGTGCGAAACACGCACTCAACGCGCCCCGCCGCCTGTGCCCAGCCACCCGGCGAGCTTGCCGCCGTGCCCGACGGCCCGCAGGCGCTTCTCCGCGGCGTCGCGGACCGGGTCGGTGGCCACGACGAGGAGTTCGTCGCCGCGCCGCAGGACGGTCGAGGGCATGGGGACGAACGAGGTCCCGTCCCGCACGACGAGGGTGACGGCGGCTCCGGCCGGCAGCCGCAGCTCGTTGACCTCGACGCCGTGCATCTTCGACTCCTGCGGGATCGCGACGGACAGCAGGTGCCCGCGCAGTCGCTCCAGGGGCGCGGACTCGACGCCGAGGTCGGCGGCCTCGGGGTCCCCGCCGAGGTGCAGCGTGCGCGCCAGCCAGGGCAGCGTCGGCCCCTGGACCAGGGTGTAGACGACGACCAGGACGAAGACGATGTTGAAGATCCGGCGGCTGCCGTCGACGCCGTTCACCATGGGGATCGTCGCCAGGATGATGGGCACCGCGCCGCGCAGACCGGCCCAGGACATCAGGGTCTGCTCCTGCCAGGGCACCCGGAAGGGCGTCAGGCACAGGAAGACGCTGACCGGGCGGGCCACCATGGTGAGCACCAGGCCGATGACGAGCGCGGGCAGCACGTCGTCGCCCAGCTCGTGCGGACTGACCAGCAGGCCGAGCAGGACGAACATGCCGATCTGGGCGATCCAGCCGAGGCCGTCGGCGAACCCGCGCGTGGCGGGCCAGTGCGGCAGCTTGGCGTTGCCCATGACCATGGAGGCGAGGTAGACGCCGAGGAAGCCGCTGCCGTGCGCCAGGGAGCCCGCCGCGTAGGCGGTGACGGCGATCGCCATGACGGCGATCGGGTAGAGGCCGGAGGCGGGCAGGGCGACGTGCCTGAGGCCCCAGGAACCCAGCCAGCCGACCGCCAGGCCGATGGCCGCGCCGATGGCCAGCTCCAGCGCTATCTCGCCCAGCAGCACGTACCAGTGCTCCACGGGGCCGGCCGTGGAGAAGGCGACGACCAGGATGACCACCGGGGCGTCGTTGAAGCCGGACTCGGCCTCCAGCGTGCCCGTCACGCGGGAGGGCAGGGGGATCTTGCGCAGGACGGAGAACACCGCCGCCGCGTCCGTCGAGGACACCACCGCCCCGATGATCAGCGCCTGGCGCCACTCCAGCCCCGTCACGAAGTGCGCGGCCGTGGCGGTGACGCCGACGCTGACCGCGACTCCGGCCAGTGCCAGCGCCGTGGCGGACGGCAGGGCCGGTTCGATCTCCTTCCACTTCGTGCCGAGGCCGCCCTCGGCGAGGATCACGACCAGGGCGGCGTAGCCGATGACCTGCGTCAGTTCGGCGTTGTCGAAGTGGATGTCGCCGATGCCGTCCTGGCCCATGGCGATGCCGATGCCCAGGTAGACGAGCAGGCTGGGGAGCCCGCTGCGCGAGGAGATCCGGACCGCTGCGACGGCGACGAGCAGGACGAGCGAGCAGACGAGCAGGAGCTGGTTGAGGTGCTGGACAGTCAGCGGCGGTTCCCTTCACCGGCGCGCGCGCCTTGCGCGCGGGCGCACATGTGCATCGGATACATCGGACACGAGCGGCGTGCGCCCCGCACCCGACTACTTCGTTACCTTACCTAACTCTTGACGATTTCTTGACACTCGGCGGCCGCGAGATCGAACACCCTTCCGCGCGTGTACCCGACTCCGCGTCAAGTGGCGCGAAGCCCTGCGCCTATGGTTGCTCCAGCGCTCATTCAAAAGGACAGCCCGCCCTGCCGCTCGCGTTAGGACAGCAAGGACAGCGATGCCCCCCAACACCACCGCCACATCGGGTGACAAGCCCGTCAAGTCCGGCAGGAAGAAGGGGCGCAAAGCCCGTTTGATCGTGCTTGTGCTGGTGCTGGCCATCATCGGTGGCATCGCCTACGGGGCCTACTGGTCCGTCAGCACCGTGCGCGCGTCCTTCCCGCAGACCAAGGGTTCGATCACCCTGGAGGGCCTGACCGGGCCCGTCGACGTGAAACGGGACGGCTACGGCATCCCGCAGATCTACGCGGACTCCGACGAGGACCTCTTCATGGCGCAGGGCTTCGTCCAGGCGCAGGACCGGTTCTACGAGATGGACGTGCGCCGGCACATGACGTCCGGACGGCTGTCGGAGATGTTCGGCAAGGGCCAGGTCGACAACGACGAGTTCCTGCGCACCCTGGGCTGGGACCGCGTCGCCAAGAAGGAGTACGACGACAAGCTGTCCGCCGACACCAAGAAGTACCTCCAGGCCTACGCCAAGGGTGTCAACGCCTACCTCAAGGGCAAGGACGGCGCGGACATCTCCCTGGAGTACGCGGCCCTGGGCTTCACCAACGACTACAAGCCCACCGAGTGGACCCCGGTCGACTCGGTGTCGTGGCTGAAGGCGATGGCCTGGGACCTGCGCGGCAACATGCAGGACGAGATCGACCGCGCCCTGATGACCAGCAGGCTGGGCCCGCAGCAGATCGCCGACCTGTACCCGGAGTACCCGTACGGCCGCAACCAGCCGATCGTCCAGGACGGGCGGTACGACGAGGCGACCAAGACGTTCGAGGAGAGCGGCGGCTCCGGCGACTCGTCCGGCAGTGGCATTGGCAGCGGCAGTGGTAGCGGCACGGGCGGGAGCGGCGGCGCCTCGGGAGGCTCCGGCTCGGCCGTGCAGAGCCAGCTCGCGGGCCTCTACGACGTCCTGGACGACCTGCCCACGGCCGTCGGAGTGAACGGCAACGGCATCGGCTCCAACTCCTGGGTCGTCGCCGGCAAGCACACGATCACCGACAAGCCGCTGCTGGCCAACGACCCGCACCTGTCGGCCTCGCTGCCGTCCGTCTGGTACCAGATGGGCCTGCACTGCCGCAGCGTCTCCAGCAAGTGCGGGTACGACGTCTCCGGCTACACCTTCGCGGGCATGCCCGGCGTGGTCATCGGCCACAACGCGGACATCGCCTGGGGCATGACGAACTCCGGCGTCGACGTCACCGACCTCTACCTGGAGAAGCTCTCCGGCGACGACGGCTACCAGTACGACGGCAAGGTCGTGCCGTTCACCACGAGAGAGGAGACCATCAAGGTCGCCGGCGGCGCCGCCAAGAAGATCGTCGTCCGGCAGACCGAGGACGGGATGCCGCTGCTGTCCGACCGCGACGACGAACTCGTCAAGGTCGGCAAGAAGGCCACCGTCGACACCGGGGCGCCCGACCGGGGCGACGGATACGGCGTCGCCCTGAAGTGGACCGCGCTGCAGCCCGGCACCTCCATGGACGCCGTCTTCCTCATGGACAAGGCGAAGGACTGGGACGGCTTCCGCAAGGCGGCCGCGAAGTTCGACGTGCCCTCGCAGAACCTGGTCTACGCCGACGCCGATCACATCGGCTACCAGCTGCCCGGCAAGATCCCCACGCGCGCGAAGGGCCTGGACGGCTCGGTCCCGACGCCCGGCTGGAAGTCCAAGTACCGGTGGACCGGCTACATCGACTTCAAGGAACTGCCCCACGAGTTCGACCCCCCGCGCGGGTACATCGTCACCGCCAACCAGGCCGTGATCGACGAGAAGGCGTACCCGTACACCCTGACCACGGACTGGGGCTACGGCGCGCGCAGCCAGCGGATCACCGACCTGATCAAGAGCAAGATCAAGGGCGGCGGCAAGATCTCCACCGACGACATGCGCCAGATGCAGCTGGACGACACCAGCGAGATCGCGACGCAGCTCGTGCCGCTGCTGAAGAAGATCAACCTCAAGGACCAGGACGTCCGCGACGCGCAGAAGCTGCTGGAGAACTGGGACTTCACCCAGGACGCCGACTCGGCCGCGGCCGCCTACTTCAACGCGGTCTGGCGCAACATCCTCAAGCTGGCCTTCGGCAACAAGCTGCCCAAGGAGCTGCGCGTCGAGGGGCAGTGCCTGTGGGTCGACCCGGTCAACACCACCGGCCCGGTCGACGACACCCGCAAGGTCCGCGAGTGCGGCCAGCGCGATGCCGACCAGGCGCAGCCGGACGGCGGCGACCGCTGGTTCGAGGTCGTGCGCAGCCTCCTCGACAAGAAGAACAGCGAGTGGTGGACGACGCCCGAGTCGGGCACCCGCCCCGGCGCCGTCCACGACCGGGACAAGCTGTTCGAGCGGGCCATGATCGACGCCCGCTGGGAGCTGACCGCCAAGCTCGGCAAGGACATCGACACCTGGAGCTGGGGACGGCTGCACCGTCTGTTCCTGAAGAACCAGACCCTGGGCACCAGTGGCCCCGGCTTCCTGCAGTACATCCTCAACCGCGGCCCGTGGAAGCTCAGCGGCGGCGAGGCGTCGGTCAACGCGAGCGGCTGGAACGCGGCCGGCGGCTACGGGGTGGTGTGGGTGCCGTCGATGCGGATGGTGGTCAACCTCGACGACCTGGACAAGTCGAAGTGGATCAACCTCAGCGGCGCCTCGGGGCACGCGTTCAGCGCCCACTACACCGACCAGACGGGCAAGTGGGCCGACGGTGAGCTGCTGGACTGGTCCTTCTCGAAGAAGGCGGTCGACGGCAGCACCAGCGACACCCTGGTCCTCAAGCCCTGAGCGGGCGACCGGTGAAGGGGCCCTCCACGCGCGTGGAGGGCCCCTTCACGTCAGGGGCGGGTTCCGGCGAAGCGGCGCACCGCCGACGGCGTCACCACGGCCTGCACGGGCCGGTCGTGCGCCTCGTCCGGCACGTGCTCGACGACCTCGGCGTCGTACAGGAGCACCACCAGGAAGGGGCGGGCCCCGTGCGCCGCCAGCCGGGCCAGCACACGGTCGTACGATCCGCCGCCGCGGCCGAGCCGCACACCGCGCTCGTCGACCGCGAGGCCGGGCAGCAGCACCACGTCGGCGTCGGCCACGGCGTCGGGGCCGAGGCGTTCGCCGGCCGGTTCCAAGAGGGCCGTCTTCCCGCCGTGTTGGACCCGCGCGAGAGAGCCCTCTCCGGCGTACGCGCCCCAGTCCAGGTCGTTGTCGGGCAGCAGGGCGGGGAGCAGCACGCGCACGCCCCGCGCGCGCAGGGCGTCCAGCAGCACCGGGGTGCCGGGCTCGGCGCCCACGGAGACGTACGCCGCCACCGTGCGCGCCCGGGCCAGCTCGGGCAGCTCCAGGGCTCGCTCGGCCAGTGCGGCGGCGGCCGAGCGCAGGTCATCCGTCGTCAACCTGTTTCTCGCGCCGAGGAACCCTCGCCGCAACATCCGTTTGTCAGGCTCAGGGCCGCCTTCGAGGTGACTCATATGTCGCTCCCGCACCGGTCGTACATTGCTCTCACACAGCTTTAGTAAGTTCATATGATCATGAATTGGCCAGATCCACAGATTCGGCTCAAAGCCAGCGGATAAGGTGAGCGGCATGACTCAGTCGCACCCCAGGATCAGCAAGGCTGTCATTCCCGCGGCCGGCCTCGGCACCCGGTTCCTGCCGGCGACCAAGGCCACTCCCAAGGAGATGCTGCCGGTCGTGGACAAGCCCGCTATCCAGTACGTGGTCGAGGAGGCCGTCTCCGCCGGCCTCGACGACGTCCTCATGGTCACCGGCCGCAACAAGCGGCCCCTGGAGGACCACTTCGACCGCAACTACGAACTCGAGTCGGCACTGCAGAAGAAGGGCGACGCCGCCCGCCTCGCCAAGGTCCAGCAGTCCAGCGACCTCGCCACCATGCACTACGTGCGCCAGGGCGACCCCAGGGGCCTCGGCCACGCCGTCCTGTGCGCCGCCCCGCACGTCGGGCAGGAGCCCTTCGCCGTCCTCCTCGGCGACGACCTGATCGACCCCCGCGACCCGCTGCTCCAGCGCATGATCGAGGTCCAGGAGCAGCACGGCGGCAGCGTCGTC
Organism: Streptomyces rishiriensis; assembly: GCF_003112535.1. GTDB lineage: Bacteria > Actinomycetota > Actinomycetes > Streptomycetales > Streptomycetaceae > Streptomyces > Streptomyces rishiriensis. The sequence continues at coordinate 35,480 of NZ_BEWA01000024.1, forward strand.
GCGCTCATGGAGGTCGCCCCCGAGCAGATCCACCTCTACGGCTGCGCGGCCGTGGACAGCACCGTGGACAGCGACGTCGTCAAGGTGACCGGCCTCGTGGAGAAGCCGGACCCGGCGGACGCCCCGTCGAACTACGCGATCATCGGCCGCTACGTGCTCGACCCCAGCGTGTTCGGCGTCCTGCGCGAGACCGAGCCCGGCCGCGGCGGCGAGATCCAGCTCACCGACGCCCTCCAGCAGCTCGCGCAGGACGAGAAGCTCGGCGGTCCCGTCCACGGCGTCGTCTTCAAGGGCCGCCGCTATGACACCGGCGACCGGGGCGACTATCTGCGTGCCATTGTCAGACTCGCGTGCGAACGTGAAGATCTGGGTCCGGACTTCCGGTCCTGGCTTCGCAGTTACGTCACCGAGGAGATGTAGCCACTTTGAGCACCGCCGCGCCCCGTCCCGCCGCCGAGGACCGCCTCTGGTCGGTGGACGAGCACCTGGAGGACATCCTCGCCACCGTCCGCCCGCTGGAGCCCATCGAGCTGCAACTGCCCGACGCCCAGGGCTGCGTCCTCGTCGAGGACGTCACGGTGCCGGTCTCGCTGCCGCCCTTCGACAACAGCTCCATGGACGGCTACGCGGTACGGGTCGCGGACGTCGCGGGCGCGAGCGAGGAGTTCCCGGCCGCTCTGGACGTCGTCGGCGACGTCGCCGCGGGACAGGCGGACTACCGGCTCCACGTCGGGCCGGGCCAGGCCGCCCGCATCATGACCGGCGCCCCGCTGCCGGCCGGCGCGGAGGCCGTCGTCCCCGTGGAGTGGACCGACGGAGGGCTCGGCGAGGGCCCGGTCAGCGGGATGCGCGCCCGCAGCCTCGCCCCCGAGCAGGCCTCGGGGCACGTGCGCGTGTACCGGCCCGCCGAGGCCCGCGCGCACGTGCGCGCCAAGGGCAGCGACGTGAAGGCGGGGGACCGCGCCCTCGACGCCGGCACCGTCCTCGGGCCGCCCCAGATCGCCCTGCTGGCCGCGATCGGCCGGGCCTCCGTGCGGGTGCGCCCGCGCCCGCGCGTGGTCGTGATGTCCACCGGCAGCGAGCTCGTCCAGCCCGGCGAGGAGCTGGGCAGCGGCCAGATCTACGACTCCAACAGCTTCGCCCTCACCGCCGCCGCAAGGGACGCAGGCGCCATCGCCTACCGGGTCGGCGCGGTCGCCGACGACGCCGAGACCCTGCGCTCCACCATCGAGGACCAGCTCGTGCGCGCCGACCTCGTCGTCACCACCGGCGGGGTGAGCGTCGGGGCGTACGACGTCGTCAAGGAGGCGCTGGAGCACGTCGGCGACGAGGACGAGGAGGGTGGCGGCGTCGAGTTCCGCAAGCTCGCCATGCAGCCCGGCAAGCCCCAGGGCTTCGGCTCCGTCGGTCCCGACCACACCCCCCTGCTCGCCCTGCCCGGCAACCCCGTGTCGTCGTACGTGTCCTTCGAGCTGTTCGTCCGCCCCGCCATCCGCACCCTCATGGGCCTCGCGGACGTCCACCGGCCCGTCACGCGCGCGAAGCTGACCGCCGACAAGGCGCTGACCTCGCCGAAGGGGCGCAGACAGTTCCTGCGCGCCGTGCACACCGAGGGCGCCGTCCGCCCGGTCGGCGGCTCCGGCTCCCACCTGGTCGCGGCCCTCGCGCACGCCGACGCGCTCATCGTCGTCCCCGAGGACGTGGAGTCCGTCGAGCCCGGCGCCGAGGTCGAGGTCGTCCTGCTCGGCTGAGCGCCCCGGGTTGGGGGTACCGTGTCGCGCACAACAGGCCCGTGCGCCGCACCGCGCCGAGCCCGGACCGGGAGCGCCACCAGCATGACTGTGCCTTCCCGGGGGGAGACCCCCGGACCCCCTCATCAGGACCGACTGACGCACATCGACGACGCGGGCGCGGCGCGCATGGTCGACGTGTCCGGCAAGGACGTCACCGCCCGCACCGCGCGGGCCAGCGGACGGGTCCTCGTCTCGCCCCGCGTGATCGAGCTGCTGCGCGGCGAGGGGGTGCCCAAGGGCGACGCGCTGGCCACCGCGCGGATCGCGGGCATCATGGGGGCCAAGCGCACCCCGGACCTCATCCCGCTGTGCCACCCCCTGGCCGTCTCCGGTGTGAAACTGGAACTGTCGGTCGCGGACGACGCCGTGGAGATCACCGCCACGGTGAAGACGACGGACCGCACGGGCGTCGAGATGGAGGCCCTCACCGCGGTCTCCGTCGCCGCGCTCACCGTGGTCGACATGGTCAAGGCCGTCGACAAGAAAGCGGTGATCACGGACGTGCGCGTGGAGGAGAAGACGGGCGGCAAGTCGGGCGACTGGAGCCGGGCATGAGCGCGGCGCCGTACCGGGCCCTCGTGGTGACCGCCTCCAACCGCGCCGCCGCCGGGGTCTACGAGGACCGGGGAGGCCCCCTGATCGCCGACGGCCTGCGCGGCTTCGGCTTCGCCGTCGACGGCCCGCGGGTCGTCCCCGACGGGGACCCGGTGGAGGCCGCGCTGCGGGCCGCCGTCGAGGCCGGGTACGACGTCGTCGTCACCACCGGCGGCACCGGGATCTCGCCCACCGACCGCACGCCCGAGGCGACCCGCGCCGTGCTCGACCGCGAGACGCCGGGCATCGCCGAGGCCATCCGGGCCTACGGCCGGGACAAGGTGCCCACCTCGGCCCTCTCGCGCGGGCTGGCCGGAGTGGCGGGCGGCACCCTGATCGTCAATCTGCCCGGCTCCACCGGCGGTGTGAAGGACGGTCTGGCCGTCCTGGAACCGCTGCTGATCCACGCCGTCGACCAGATCCGCGGCGGCGACCACCCGGGACCCAGCCACGGGGGTGCGAGCTGAACAGCCCATCCTGGCCCGTCGAGCTGCGGGACGGCGACGTCGTCCTGCGGCCGATAAAGCTCCGCGACCAGCGGGCCTGGCGCGAGGTCAACCGGCGCAACCGGGACTGGCTGCGCCCCTGGGAGGCGACCATCCCGCCGCCCGCGCCCAGCGGGCCGATCGCGCACCGGCCGACGTACCGCCAGATGGTCCGGCACCTGCGGACCGAGGCGAACGCGGGGCGGATGCTGCCGTTCGTCATCGAGTACCAGGGGCAGCTCGTCGGGCAGTTGACGGTCGCCGGGATCACCTGGGGCTCCATGTGCTCGGGGCACGTCGGCTACTGGGTGGACGAGTCGGTCGCGGGCCGCGGGGTCATGCCGACGGCCGTGGCCATGGTCGTGGACCACTGTTTCCGCACCGTCGGACTCCACCGCATCGAGGTCTGCATTCGGCCCGAGAACGGCCCCAGCCGCCGGGTCGTGGAGAAACTCGGATTCCGCGAGGAAGGACTGCGTCCGCGTTATCTCCACATCGACGGCGCCTGGCGCGACCATCTGGTGTTCGCCCTCACGGCGGAGGAGGTCCCGGAGGGCCTGCTGAGCCGCTGGCGGCGCTCACGCTCCCGGACCGCGCCCCGCGGGCACCGGAACACGTCCGAGAGCACGCCCCAGAGCACGCGGGGGAATGCGGCGGGGAATCACCGGGATCCCGGAAATTGAATAAGTGTTCGATGGAATAAACGTTCGACAGAGCGCGACAGTGATCGAGCGGTGACTGTCGTGGGCGGGGGAATTCGCCTCCCTGGCGGCCTGCTGATCACATCGATCACAAAAAAAGTTCGAAATATCAGCCGGATCGTGCGACACACCGGCTCAATTGGCGGATGGCCTCACGTAAACCCCTCTACGGTGTGAGACGTGAGCAGCAGCGGCCTCATCTACGCAGTCATCGTCGGGGCCTGGGCCGCCTACTTGGTGCCCATGTGGCTCCGTAGGCAGGACGAGCTGAACGAGGCTCGTCCGACCGAACGCTTCAGCACCGCGATCCGGCTGCTGTCCGGACGCGCGGGGATGGAGCGCCGGTACGCCAAGGACCTGCGGGCGCGCTCCACCGAGGAGGAGCCCGGCGCCGACGCTCCGGACGCCGTCACCGACACGGTCGACGTCCGGGCCTTCGCCATGCCTCCGACCCGCCCGCAGGTGAAGGCGCCGGTGCACGAGTACGGGAACGAGCACGGGAACGAGCGCGGGAACGAGCGCGGCCAGGAACGCGGGACGGGACGTCCGGAGGGGGCGCGCGAGGCGGCGGCCGACTCGGGGCGGGAACCCCGTGAACTGGGCGTCAGGCCGACCCGCGACCACGCCTCCGCGCAGTCCGCGCCGTCTGCGCATTCCGCGGCCTCCGGAGCCCCTCCGGCTCCGTCGGCGGCCCAGGCGTCTCAGGCCTCTCAGACGTCCCAGGAGCTCCCGGCCTCTTCTGCCTCTTACGCCTCTCCGGCGTCGCACGCTCACGCGAGTTCCGCGGCCTCCGCGTCCGCGCGCGGGGCGGGTCGGCGCGTGCCGGTCGCGCGGCACACGTCCTCGGCACGGCCGTCGGGGCGGTACACGTCCGCCGCGCAGGCGTCCGCCGCCCAGGCGGCCGCCGCGCGCGCCCAGCGCTCGAAGGCGCTCGCACGCCGTCGGCGCACCACGGTGATGCTCTTCCTGGCCTTCACTCTCGGCGCGATCGTCGCGGCCGTCGGCGGCCTCGCATTCCTCTGGGCGCCCGCCGTGCCCGCCGTCCTGCTCAGCGGGTACATCGCCTATCTGCGCGCCCAGGAGCACCGCCGCTTCGCCTACCAGATGGACCGCAGGCGTGCCGAGGTCGCCGCGCAGCGCCTGCGCGAGCGCCAGCCGCGCCGGCGGGCCCCGGCTCCGGCGAGCGCCTCGTCCCCCGACACCGGCTCCGACGCCGGCGCAGAGGAGCCGCACGAGGGAGCCGAGCCGGAGACCGACCCGGGCCTGCTGGCCCTGGCCGCGGACCGCCGGGCGCTCGTCGAGCAGACCGACCACGCCGAGTGGGTCGACCAGCAGCGTGAGCGGCAGCGCCGTCCCGGGCACGGCGAGAGCTGGGACCCGGTCCCGGTCCCGCTGCCCACGTACGTGACCGCACCGGTCGCCCCGCGTGCCACGTCCGACGTGGATCTCACGGCGCCCGACGCCTGGAGTTCGGCCCGGTCGAGCTCCGTCGCGCCGGACCAGGAGACGGTCGACGCCGGGGACGCCCCGGCCGGGGAGCCGGAAGCGGCGGACCTCGCCGAGGACCGGCCCGAGGAGGGCGGCGAGCGCAGCGACGCCCGGCGCGCGGCCTCGGCCCGGCGTTCGCGCGAGCGCGGCCGCACCCCGCTGTTCGACCAGTACGAGGACGGCGAGCGGCCCCGCGCCGCCAACGAATAGGGATCCCGGCACCCCCCGCCCGGCCTCGGGGAACGGATTTCCAAGCAGGCCGATGGGGGTGCTAGAGTTTCACTCGTTGCAAGGGCCTGTGGCGCAGTCTGGTAGCGCACCTCGTTCGCATCGAGGGGGTCTGGGGTTCAAATCCCCACAGGTCCACCGCAGCTCAAAGCCCCGGTCGGGATTCCCGACCGGGGCTTTGCCATGCCCTGCAGCAGTGAAGTACCGCGCCCGCGCCGGGTCTTGCTCACTGGCCGACCCGCCCGTCGACCCGCTCGCGCAGCAGGTCGGCGTGGCCGCAGTGGCGGGCGTACTCCTCGATCCGGTGCACCATCAGCTCCCGGACCGCGATCCCGTCCCTGCCCACCCGCTCGCCGGGGTCGGGGTGCTCCGCCAGCGCGGCGTCGGTCGCGGACTGCTCCCGTTCCAGATCCGAGAACGCGGCGTCCACCACGGCCTGCTCCGCGACCGCCCCGTGGAAGTCCGCGTCCTTCGGGCCGTACAGCCTCGGCAGCGGGGCGCCGTCGGTGATCCAGTTGCGCCAGTCCCGTTCCACCTCGGCGAGGTGCCGGACCAGGCCGAGCAGCGACATCGTCGACGGCGGCACCGACCGGCGGGCCAACTGCTCCGCGTCCAGGCCCTCGCACTTCATCCGCAGCGTCAGGCGGTAACTCGCCAGGAAGTGCCGCAGCGTCGCCGACTCGCCCTCCGGGCCCGGCCCTTGCGTGTCGCGGGGGTCGTCGTCCGGGTCGACCCACATGTCGGGGAAGGCGGTTGCGGTGCTCCATCGCGCGGGACGGTCATCCATGCGTCGCATACTCGTCCGTGACGGTCCGGGCCGCCACCGGGTTTTCCCCGCCGCGCTGCGGGCGTCGGCCGAGCAGCGTCGTCCCGTCCCGCGGCGTCGCCACGGACTCGGCGGCGCTCTGCCGCCGTGCCTCGGTTGTGGCCAGCCACGGCGGCGCTGCGGCGGATCCTCGCGCCCGCGTGCGCCCGCGCCAACAGGCCCACCACATCCGGCAGTCGGGGCGCCGGCCGCCGTGCCGGCGGCGCCGAGAGCAGTGCGACCGCCGTGATCGGCGGCAGCGGGCGGACGACGTACGTCCCGCGCGACCGCCGCGCGCACCGCCGCCGGGTCCGCCTCCACGCCCAACCGGGCTACGGGCGGGGCCGGTCGGGCCGACCGTACGTCCTGCCCCTGACGATCACCGGCGCCGCCGCGCACCGCTCCGGCGCGCTCACGCGCGCTTCCGGCGACGCGGCCGGCACCTGGGCGGCATCCTCATGAGACCGGACCTGCCGCCCCCTGGGGGATCTCAGGAGCCGAGGGGCTTGGCGAAGCAGCGGCTCGACTCGTACTCACGGTAATAGCCGAACTTCGTGCACGGTTCGTAGCCGCTGGAGGTGTACAGGGCGATGGCCTCCGGCTGCTCGGTGCCGGTCTCCAGGACCATCCGGATGCGGCCGGCGTCGCGCGCGTCGTCCTCCAGCGCGGTGAGCATCCGCCGCGCCAGGCCCCGTCCGCGCATGTCCCGGACCACGAACATCCGCTTCAGCTCGGCGTCGCCGTCCTGGTTGCCCTCGCCGTTCTCGTCCTGGCTGCGCCAGCCACCGGTGGCCACCGGGCGATCGGTCTCGTCGTAGGCGATGAGATAGACGCCACGGGGCGGCTGGAAGTCGCAGGGCGCGAGGACGGTGGCGTCGCCGCCGTCGCCGTAGCGCTCGTGGTACTCGGCCTGGACCTCGTCGTTGAGCTTCACCGCGTCGGGATGGTCGAAGGGGACTGAACGTATTTTCACGCCCCACACAGTACGGGCATCCACAGCTCGACTCCTTGACGGCAGCGACCGGCGTCCCCGACCGGAGTCCCCTTAGGGCATCCCCGCGACCGGCGTCCGGGCCGGCGCGCTCGGGCCGGTATCGTGCCGGGGTGCTGACCGTGACCTCCGTGAACGTCAATGGACTGCGTGCCGCCGCGAAGAAGGGCTTCGTGGAGTGGCTCGCGGACACCTCCGCCGATGTGCTGTGCCTGCAGGAGGTGCGGGCCGAGCCGGAGCAGCTGCCGGAGACGGTCCGGGCCCCCGAGGGCTGGCACGTCACCCACGCCCCGGCCGCCGCCAAGGGCCGCGCCGGCGTCTCCCTCTACACCCGCCGTGAGCCGGACGCCGTCCGGACCGGCTTCGGCTCCGCCGAGTTCGACGGCAGCGGCCGCTACGTCGAGGCCGACCTGCCCGGTGTGACGGTCGCCTCCCTCTACCTGCCCTCCGGCGAGGTCGGCACCGAACGGCAGGACGAGAAGGTCCGCTTCATGGACCAGTTCCTCGCCCACCTCAAGGAGCTGCGCGAACGCGCCGCCGCCGACGGCCGCGAGGTCCTGGTCTGCGGCGACTGGAACATCGCCCACCGGCAGGCCGACCTGAAGAACTGGCGCGCCAACCAGAAGAGCTCGGGCTTCCTGCCCGAGGAGCGGGAGTGGCTGAGCAGGGTCCTCGCCCCGGCGGACGGCGGCTACGTGGACGTCGTACGGGAGCTGCACCCGGACCTGGAGGGCCCTTACACGTGGTGGTCGTACCGGGGGCGGGCCTTCGACAACGACTCCGGTTGGAGGATCGACTATCACGTCTCGACGCCCGGTCTCGCGGGCAGGGCCGTGAAGGGGCTCGTGGAGCGGGCGGCCACGCACGCCGAGCGCTGGTCCGACCACGCCCCGGTGACCGTCGTCTACGACCTCCAGTAGGCCTCCAGGCCTCCAGGGATCCAGGCCTCCAGGCCGTGGGGACTCCTGGGGACTTCGGGGCCTTCACGGCCTCCGGCCCTGGGTCAGGGCTCTTCGCGCAGCCGTCGGTCCAGTGCCAGGGAGAGTTCTGCCTCCACCACGCTTCGGGCGAGGGGGCGCAGGCGGGGCAGGTCCTTCTCGGTGGTGTGGCGCAGGATCAGGTCGGTGAAGAGTTCGGCGAGGGCGTCGGCGTGTTCGCGGACGCGTACGCCCGCCGCCAGGACCTCGGCGAGCGGGATCCCCTCGGCGACGAGGGCGGAGGACACGTCCAGGAGGCGTCGGCTGATGTGGACGATCTCGTCGCCGTCGGTGCCCAGGTAGCCGAGGTCGAGGGCGGCGGCGAGGTTCTCGGGGGTGACCTGGCCCTCGAAGCGGGCGGCGAGTTCCTCGGGGGTGAGGCGGACGGGCTCCTCCTCGGTGGGGCCGCCGACGCCGATCAGCGCGGCCACGTCGCTGCCCTGGTCCAGCGCGTCGGCCAGTTCGGCGATGCCGGTGAGGGTGTGGCCGCGTTCGAGGAGGGCGGAGATCGTCCGCAGCCGGGCCAGGTGGTGGTCGTCGTACCAGGCGATGCGGCCCTCGCGCCGGGGCGGCGCGAGCAGTTTGCGCTCGCGGTAGAAGCGCAGGGTGCGCACGGTGATCCCGGCCTCGGCCGCCAGCTCCTCCGTCCGGTACTCGCGCTTCTCCGTCACGGGCGAAGCTTATGTTGTACCGCCGGTAACTTTCCTTCTCCCGGCCCCTACCCATCGGTACGGACCTGCTCTACCCTCCGATTGCGCCAGTGTTCACTGGCAGAGTCGCGAGGGTCGCGAAAGTCGCACGGCTGGGAGGTGTCGGGATGACCGAACACGTACGGGTGGCGGTGATCGGGTCCGGCTTCGGCGGACTGGGGGCCGCCGTGCGGCTGCGCCGGGAGGGGATCACGGACTTCGTGATCCTGGAACGCGCGAGCAGCGTGGGCGGGGCCTGGCGGGACAACAGCTACCCGGGGTGCGCCTGTGACGTGCCGTCCCATCTCTACTCCTTCTCCTTCGCGCCCAACCCGGACTGGCCGCGCACCTTCTCCGGCCAGGAGCACATCCGCGCCTACCTGGAGCACGTCACGGACGTGTTCGGGCTGCGGCCGCACCTGCGGCTCGACTCCGAGGTGCTGCGGATGACCTGGGACGCGCAGGAGCTGCGCTGGGACGTCGAGACCAGCGCCGGACGCTACGTCGCGGACGTCGTCGTGTCGGCCACCGGGCCGCTGTCCGACCCGAAGATCCCGGCGATCCCCGGCCTGGACTCCTTCCCCGGCAAGGTCTTCCACTCGGCCCGCTGGGACCACGGTCACGACCTCGCCGGCCGGCGGGTCGCCGTGGTCGGCACCGGCGCCTCGGCCGTCCAGATCGTGCCGGCCATCCAGCCGGAGGTCTCCCGGCTGACCCTCTTCCAGCGCACCCCGCCGTGGGTGATGCCCCGCGTCGACCGGGCCGTCAGCGGCGCGGAGCGCGCCCTGCACCGGGCCCTGCCCGTCACCGCCCGGCTGCGGCGCGGCCTGCTGTGGGGGATCCGCGAGCTTCAGGTGCAGGCGTTCACCAAGCACCCGAACGAACTCGGCTTCGTCGAGCAGCTCGCCAGGCGCAACATGGCCCGCGCCGTCAAGGACCCGGCCCTGCGCGCCAAGCTCACCCCCGACTACCGCATCGGCTGCAAGCGGATCCTGCTGTCCAGCACCTACTATCCGGCCCTCACGCGACCCAACGTGGACGTCGTCGCGAGCGGCCTGAGCGAGGTGCGCGGGTCCACGCTGGTCGCCGCCGACGGCAGCGAGGCGGAGGCCGACGTGATCGTGTTCGGCACCGGGTTCCATGTCACCGACATGCCGATCGCCGACCGGGTGGTGGGCGCGGACGGGCGGACGCTCGCGGAGAGCTGGAAGGGCGGCATGGAGGCCCTGCGGGGCGCGTCCGCGGCCGGGTTCCCCAACTGGATGACGATCATCGGCCCGAACACCGGTCTCGGGAACTCCTCCATGATCCTGATGATCGAGTCGCAACTGAACTACATGGCCGACTATCTGCGCCAGCTCGGCGTCCTCGGAGGCCGAGCGGCCCTGGACGCCCGTCCGAGCGCCGTGCACGCCTGGAACCGCCGGGTGCAGGACCGGATGCGGCGCACGGTGTGGAGCACCGGCGGCTGTACGAGCTGGTACCTGGACGCGAGCGGCCGCAACACCACCGTCTGGCCGGGGACCACCGCCGAGTTCCGGCGGGCGACGCGCCGGGTGGACCTCGCGGAGTACGAGGTGGTGCGCGCGCCCGCCCGTCGCGACGCCGCCGAGGAGCAGGTAGCCGAGGAGCAGGCCGCCGGGTCGCAGGCCGGCGAGGAGAAGGAGGTGACGGCGTGACCTCCTTCGGTGGCGTCGCCTCCGTGCGTGAGCTGACCGCCGTCTCCGCCGACGGCGCGCGTCTGCACGTGGAGATCCACGGTCCGGCCTCGGGGGCCGAGGCCGCGCCCGCCGTCGTCCTCGCCCACGGCTGGACCTGCTCGACGGCGTTCTGGGCCGCCCAGATCCGCGAGCTCGCCGTCGACCACCGGGTGATCGCGTACGACCAGCGCGGGCACGGTCGCACCCCGGCGAGCCCGGCGTGCAGCACGGACGCGCTCGCCGACGATCTGGAAGCCGTCCTGCGGGCGACGCTCGCACCCGGGGAGCAGGCGGTGATCGCCGGTCACTCCATGGGCGGGATGACGGTGCTGGCGGCGGCCGGCCGGGCCGCCTTCAGGGAGCACGCGGCCGCCGTCCTGCTGTGCAGCACCGGCGCCTCACGGCTGGTCGCCGAGTCCACCGTCGTCCCGCTGCGGCCGGGACGGCTGCGGACCTGGCTGACCCGGCACGTCCTCGGGTCCAGGGCGCCTCTCGGGCCGGTCACGCCGGTCGCGATGCGGATCCTGAAGTACGCCACGATGGGCGCCGGCGCGGCCCCGCACATGGTGGAGGCGTGCGCCCGGATCGTGCACGCCTGCCCGCGCCGGGTGCGGCACGCCTGGTCCGACGTGCTGCACCTGCTCGATCTCGACCAGGGCGTGGGGCGGTTGAGCGTGCCGACGGCGGTGCTGGTGGGCGCCGCCGACCGGATGACGCCGCCGGTGCACGCGCACCGGATCGCGGCGGCGCTGCCGCACTCCCTGGGCGTCACCGAACTGCCCGGCGTCGGCCATATGACGCCGGTCGAGGCGCCCGACCTGGTCACCGGACGGATCCGGGAACTCGTCACCACGTACACGCAGTTGAAGGAGGGCGCATGAGCAGGGTCGAGCTCGAGGGACAGGTCGTCGTGGTCACCGGGGCGGCGCGGGGCGTCGGGGAGCTGCTCGCCCGCAAGCTCTCCGCGCGCGGAGCGAAGGTCGCGCTGGTCGGCCTGGAGCCGGACGCGCTGAAGCAGGTGTCCGAGCGGCTGCACGGCGACAGCGGCCACTGGTACGCCGACGTCACCGACCACGAGGCGATGAGCCGGGTCGCGGCGGAGGTGAAGGAGCGCTTCGGCAAGGTGGACGTCGTGGTGGCCAACGCCGGTGTGGCCAACGGCGGTCCGTTCGCCGACTCCGACCCGGACTCCTGGCGCCGGGTCATCGAGGTCAACCTGATCGGATCGGCCGTCACGGCCCGCGCGTTCCTGCCGCTGCTGCGGGAGAGCCGAGGCTATCTGCTGCAGATCGCCTCGCTCGCCGCTGTCACCCCGGCGCCGATGATGACCGCGTACTGCGCGTCCAAGTCGGGCGTGGAGGCGTTCGCGCACAGTCTGCGCGCGGAGGTCGGCCATCAGGGCGTCCGGGTGGGCGTCGGGTATCTGTCGTGGACGGACACCGACATGGTGCGCGGGGCCGATCAGGACGAGGTGATGCGGGAGTTGAGGCAGCGGCTGCCGTGGCCGTCGAACAAGACGTATCCGCTGGGACCGGCGGTCGACCGGATCGTGGCCGGCATCGAGCGGCGTTCCCCGCACGTGTACGGGCAGGGGTGGCTGCGGGGGATGCAGGCGGTGCGCGGGTATCTGCCCGGGATCATCGGGACGGTCGGCCGGCGCGAGATGAAGCGGTTCGCGCCCCGGTTGCAGGGGATGCGGACGGGGCTGGTGGGAGCGGGCGGCACTGCCGACGAACAGGCCAGGGCTACGCAGCGTAGTTGATCGACATGCGTGCCGTGACCGCCCGTGTGAATCTGGTCGAGGCCCCACCACGGGGCTCCAACCCCCTCATCTCCCACAGGAGTGAACCCACATGGGTATGAAGGACAAGTTCCAGGACCAGTCCGAGAAGTGGCAGCAGCAGGGCAAGCAGAAGGCCCAGCAGGCCAAGGAGCAGGTCCAGCAGCGCGGCAAGCAGCGTCCGGGCGAGGACGCTGAGCGCATGCGCCCGGAGCGTGAGACGTCGGAGCGCATGCGCCCCGAGCACGGGACGTCGGAGCGCATGCGTCCCGAGCACGAGGCGTCGGAGCGCCGCAACCCGCAGGAGCGGGACCGCGAGCGCGAGCGCGTCGGCTTCGACGAAGAGAGCTTCTGACACCCCGCTTCGGCGGTCGGTGAACGATGAGCAGGGGGCGCCCCGGGCCCGGGGCGCCCTTCGTCGCGTCCGGTGACTCAGGTCGCGCGCGTCTCGGGCCGTGCGTCCCTGGTCGTGCGTCTCAGGTCGTGCGCGGGGGCAGTTTCGGGCGGGACCGGTCGGGGACGTCGGCGTAGTCGGGCGGGGTCGCCGGGGGGTTCGTGGCGAGCAGGTCGAGGGCCAGTCGTACGGCGTCGTCGAGTTGGGCGTGGCGGCCCTCGGCCCAGTCGAGGGGGGTGCGCAGGATCTCCAGGTCGGGGGTGACGCCCTTGTTCTCCACCGACCAGCCGTACGCGTCGAACCAGGCCGCGTTCATCGGGACGGTGATGACGGTGCCGTCGCCGAGCTGGTGCCGGCCGGTCATGCCGACGACGCCGCCCCAGGTGCGCTGGCCGACCACCGGGCCCAGCCCGAGCAGTTTGAAGGCGGCCGTGATCATGTCGCCGTCCGAGGAGGTCGCCTCGTCCGCCAGCGCCACCACCGGTCCGCGCGGGGCGTTCGAGGCGTACGACACCGGCTGGGCGTTGCGGGTGAGGTCCCAGCCGAGGATCTTCCGGGTCAGCTTCTCCACCACCAGTTCGCTGATGTGGCCGCCGGCGTTGCCGCGCACGTCCACGATCAGCGCGGGCCGGGCCACCTCGCCGCGCAGGTCGCGGTTGAACTGGGCCCAACCGGAGCCGCCCATGTCCGGGATGTGCAGGTAGCCGCACCGGCCGTCGCTCAACTCCCGTACCACCGCACGCCGTTTGGCCACCCAGTCCTGGTAGCGCAGGGGGCGTTCGTCGACGAGCGGGACGACGGCCACCCGGCGCGGCCGGCCGGTCTCGCCCTCCGCGGGGGCGACGGTGAGCTCCACCGTGGTGCCGCCCGCGCCGGCCAGCAAGGGGTAGGGGCCGGTCAGCGCGTCGACCTCCCGGCCGTCCACGTGGGTGAGGACCGCGCCCTCCCGGATCCCGGTGCCGGCGAGCGGGGAACGCGCCTTGGAGTCGGAGGAGTCGCCGGGCAGGATCCGCCGGATCGTCCAGCCGCCTTCTCTGCGGACGAGGTTGGCGCCGAGGAGGCCCTGCAGGCGCTGGTAGTGGGGCGGTCCCTCGTTGCGGCGGGCGGCGGTGACGTACGCGTGGGAGGTGCCCAGCTCGCCGAGCACCTCGCGCAGCAGGTCGGCGAACTCGTCCGGTGAGGCGACCCGTTCGACGAGCGGCCGGTACTGGTCGAGGATCGCGTCCCAGTCGATCCCGCACATGCCGGGGTCCCAGAAGTAGGCGCGGATCAGCCGGCCCGCCTCGTCGTACGACTGCCGCCACTCGGCGCCCGGGTCCACCTCGTGCAGGATGCGCCGCAGGTCGATCCAGACCGTGGAGTCCGGGTCGCCGGATTCGGTGGACGGCACCGCCCGCAGGTCGCCCTCGTCGACCACGACCAGCCGGGTGCCGTCCCCGCTCAGCGCGAACCAGTCGAGGTCGCCGACGAGTTCGGACTTCTTCGCCTTGCTGATGTTGAAGTGCTCCAGCGTCGGCCGTCCGCTGGTGTCGTCCGGGTTGGCGAACGTCTCGCCGAGGGCGCCCGAGATCGGCCAGCGCAGCCACACCAGTCCGCCGCCCGCCACCGGGCACAGGGCCGAGTACTTGGAGGCGGTGACGGGGAACGGCGTGACCCGGCTGGCCAGCCCCTCGGTCTCCACGGTGACGGTCCCGTCGGCGCCGTTGCCGTCGTCCTCCACGGGGTCCAGGCCGCCGGCGGCCGGCCGGCCCTCCGGGGTCAGCGCGAAGGGCGAGGGCGTCGCGGAGGACAGGGGCACGAGATAGGGGCGGCAGCCCAGCGGGAAGGACAGATCGCCGGTGTGCACGTCGTAGACCGGGTCGAAGCCGCGCCAGGAGAGGAAGGCGAGGTAGCGGCCGTCGCGGGTGAACACCGGGTTCTCGTCCTCGAAGCGGCCGTCGGTCACGTCGATGACCGACCGGTCCTTCATCCGGGCCATCTTGATCTGACGCAGGGAGCGTCCGATCCCGGGGTGCGACCAGGTCAGCCAGCCGCCGTCCGGGGAGAAGGCCAGGTCGCGGACGGGCCCGTTGGCCGACGCGATCAGCTCGGTGACCTCGTCGCCGCCCGCGCCGCCCGCGCCCCCCGCGTCCCCCGCGTCCTCTGTGCCCCCCGCGTCCTCGGTGAGGTCGACGAGCAGCAGCCGGCCGTCGTGCGAGGCGACGGCGAGCCGTTCGCCCTGCGGGTCGGCCGCCGTCTCCAGCACCCGGCCGAGGCGGCCGGAGGCCAGCCGCCTGGGCTCGCGCCGGCCCGTGGCGCGGGGCAGGTGGGCGACCTCGACGGCGTCCTCGCCGTCCGCGTCCGTCACATAGGCGACCTGCCCGCCCTGGCCGAGCATCTCCGGCAGCCGCACCCGTACCCCGGGGGTGTCGGTGATCGTCCGGGCGGGTCCGTCGCGGTGGGTCAGCCAGTACAGGCTGCCGCGCACGACGACGGCGCTGGCCCGGCCGGTCTCGTCGACGGAGATGCCGTCCACGTGCTGGGCGGCCGGGATCTGGTAGGGCCGGCGTCCCGTGCGGGGCCCGCCGATGCGCACGTCGATCCGGCGCGGTTCGGAGCCGGCGGCGAGATCGTCGACGATCCACAGGTCCCCGCCGCACTGGTACACCACCCGGGTGCCGTCGCTGGAGGCGTGCCGGGCGTAGAAGGCGTCGTGGTCGGTGTGCCGGCGCAGGTCGGAGCCGTCGTGGGCGCAGGAGTAGAGGTTGCCGACGCCCTCGTGGTCGGAGAGGAACGCGATCCGGCCGCCGACGAAGAGCGGGCTGGCGAGATGGCCCTCGATGCCTTCCAGGAGCCGTCGCCCGTGCAGCCACAGCCGGCCGGTGGCGCCGCCGCGGTAGCGCTTCCAGGCGGCCGGCTCGTGCGGTGGGGTGCCGGTGAGCAGGAGGGTCCGGCGTTCGCCGTCGAGGTCGGCGACCTGGAGGTCGGAGACCGGGCCCCAGGGGAGTTTGCGGCCGGGTGAGCCGTCGGGGGAGACCTTGTAGGCCCAGGTGAAGTAGGAGAAGGGTTCGCCGTGGGAGGCCACGGCGAGGAGGTCGGCGTGGCCGTCGGCGTCCGGGGGCGTCCAGCCGCAGACCCGGGTGTCGGAGCTGCCCCAGTAGGTCAGCCGCCGTCCCGGTCCGCCCTCCACCGGTGCGAGATGGATCTCCGGGACGACGCTGCGCCAGCTCGTGTACGCGATCAGGCGGCCGTCGGGGGAGAAGCGGGGGTGTCCTGCTTTCGTGCGGTCGACGGTGAGTCGCCAGGCGCGGCCCGGGCCGGCCAGCGGGGCCAGCCAGAGGTCGTCCTCGGCCACGAAGCACAACAGGTCACCATGGAGATGGGGCAGGCGCAGATAGCTCACCTCCCCATGCTTTTCCGGGGGATGGACCCGAGCAACTTGTGACATGTGTGCGGAACCGGACGCGCGTGAGACAGGACACGTACGAAACGGTTTCGTTTCGCAGTGAAGTGCGCTACATTCGGGGTGTACGCAGACGGAACCGCGACTGTTCGGTTGTTCGGAGTCTGTTCGGAGTGGGAAGGGGAGCGGGATGACTGAGATCGCAACGGCGCGTCGCAGCCGCATCACCCCCGAACGCGAGGCGGAGTTGTACGAAGCCGTGCTCGAACTGCTCCGCGAAGTCGGCTACGACGCCCTCACCATGGACGCCGTCGCCGCTCGCACCCGGTCCAGCAAGGCCACGCTCTACCGCCAGTGGGGCGGCAAGGCCGAACTGGTCGCCAAGGCGGTCCGCCACGGCAAGCCGGGCGGCTCCGCCGACGACGTCGACACCGGGTCCCTCCGGAGCGACCTGCACGCCCTCACCCTGCGTTCGGACGACTGCGAAATGGAGCAGAACTCCGCGCTGATGCGAGGGCTGGCCATGGCGGTCCACGGCAACCCGGACCTGCTGAAGGCCTTCAAGGAACATCTCGTCGAGCCGGAGATGGCGGAGTTCCGCCGCGTGCTGCAACGCGCGGTCGACCGGGGCGAGGTCCGCGCGGACAACCCGGCGATGCACTTCGTGCCGCACATGATGATCGGCGCGTTCGCCGCCCGCACCATGCTCGACGAGCAGCCGCCGACACAGGCGTTCCTCCTGTCGTACATCGACGCCGTGGTCCTCCCCGCCCTCGGCGCGCCCACCACCTGACCGTCCCCGCGGTCCGCCCACCCTGACGTCACCGCTCACGTCGTCGGGCCGATCACCCCTGCCCTCCCGCCGGGGTGGTCAACCCTGCCCTGCACACACACGACCTGACCGGGAGTACGCCTCCGTGGCCACGTTCCTCTACAAACTCGGCCGGTTCGCCTTCAGGCGACGCGCCTTCGTCGCCCTGATGTGGGTCGCGCTGCTGACCCTCGCCGGAGTCGGCGCCGCGACCGCGCCCGCACCGGGCGCGACCTCCTTCTCCATTCCCGGCGTCGAGGCCCAGAAGGCCTTCGACCTGCTGGAACAGCGTTTCCCGGGAGCCAGCGCCGACGGCGCGACCGGGCGCATGGTCTTCAAGGCCCCCGAGGGCCAGAAGATGACCGACGCCGCCAACCGGGCGATCGTCGACAGGGCCGTCAAGTCCCTGAGCGGCGGCTCCGAGGTCGTCTCCGTCGCCGACCCGTTCACGACGCACGCAGTGAGCAAGGACGGGACGGTCGCCTACGCCTCGGTCCGCTACGACGCGCGCGGCATGGAGCTGAAGGACGCGACCAGGGACACCCTGAAGAAGGCCGCGGACGACGCACGGGCCGCCGGGCTCACCGTCGACGTCGGCGGTGACGCGCTGCAGGCCGGGGCCGAGCCGGGCGCGGCCGGCGAGGTCGTCGGTCTCGCCCTCGCCGCGGTCGTCCTCGTCGTCACCCTGGGCTCGCTCGTCGCGGCCGGACTGCCGCTGCTGACGGCGATCATCGGCGTCGGCATCGGCGTCTCCACCATCACCACCGTCGCCAAGGCGCTCGACCTGGGCGACACCACCTCCACCCTCGCCCTGATGATCGGGCTCGCGGTCGGCATCGACTACGCCCTGTTCATCGTCTCCCGCTACCGCAGCGAACTGGCCGAGGGCCGCGACCGCGAGGAGGCGGTCGGACGCGCCACCGGCACCGCCGGCTCGGCGGTGGTCTTCGCGGGCCTCACGGTCGTGATCGCCCTGGCGGGCCTCGCGGTCGTCAACGTGCCGATGCTGACCAAGATGGGCCTCGCTGCGGCCGGCACGGTCGTGGTCGCCGTCCTCATCGCGCTGACCATGGTCCCCGCGCTGCTCGGCTTCGCCGGCCGGAAGGTCCGGGCCACGGGCGAGAAGCGCAGGCCGCGCGGGTCCGAGGCCGGGGCGTCCGCGGTGTCCGCGGCGTCCGGGCAGGCCAAGCCCGGTCCGGGCGTGCGCTGGGCGAGCTTCGTCATACGCCGGCCGGCCGCCGTGCTGCTGCTCGGCGTGCTCGGGCTGGGCGCGATCGCCGTCCCCGCCACCCAGCTGGAGCTGGGCCTGCCCGACGACGGCTCGCAGCCGACGTCCACCACCCAGCGCCGGGCCTACGACCTGCTGTCGGAGGGCTTCGGCCCCGGCTTCAACGGGCCTCTGCTGATCGTGGTCGACGCGCGCGACAGTGACGACCCGCAGGCGGCGGCCGCCTCGGTGACCGACGGCATCAAGCACCTCAAGGACGTCGTCACGGTGACCCCGGCCGCCTTCAACAAGGCCGGCGACACCGCGACGATCACCGTGATCCCGGACTCCAAGCCCTCCTCGACACAGACCGAGGACCTGGTCCACGCCCTTCGCGACCAGGGCGCCGAGGTCCGGTCCGACACGGGCGCGCAGGTGCTCGTCACGGGCACCACCGCGATGAACATCGACTTCTCGCAGAAGCTCAACGACGCGCTCATCCCGTACCTGGGGCTGGTCGTCGGCCTGGCCTTCCTGCTGCTGATCGTGGTCTTCCGCTCGATCCTGGTCCCGCTGAAGGCGGCCCTCGGCTTCCTGCTCAGCGTGCTCGCCGCGCTCGGCGCCGTCGTCGCGGTGTTCCAGTGGGGCTGGCTCGGCGGCCTGATCGGCGTCGAGGAGACCGGGCCGATCATGTCGATGACGCCGATCTTCATGGTGGGCGTGGTCTTCGGCCTCGCGATGGACTACGAGGTCTTCCTCGTGACCCGGATGCGCGAGGCGTACGTCCACGGCGAGAGCCCGAGCCAGGCCGTGGTGACCGGTTTCCGCTACAGCGCCAAGGTGGTGGCCGCCGCCGCGATCATCATGATGGCCGTCTTCGGCGGCTTCATCACCGCCGGTGAGGCGATCATCAAGACGATCGGCTTCGGCCTCGCGAGCGCCGTCTTCTTCGACGCGTTCATCGTGCGCATGGCCATCGTGCCGGCCGTTCTGGCCCTGCTGGGCAAGAAGGCCTGGTGGCTGCCGAAGTGGCTGGATCGCGCGCTGCCCAAC
Organism: Streptomyces rishiriensis; assembly: GCF_003112535.1. Classification (GTDB taxonomy): domain Bacteria; phylum Actinomycetota; class Actinomycetes; order Streptomycetales; family Streptomycetaceae; genus Streptomyces; species Streptomyces rishiriensis. Next base: position 54,558 of record NZ_BEWA01000024.1, read on the forward strand.
GTGGACGTCGAGGGCGAGGGCCTGAGGACGCGGGACGACGCCGTCAGCGCCAAGGACGCCGACCCGGACGACGACCGGGAGCTCGTGCGCGTCTGATGCGCGAGGGCGCCTGATGCGCGAGGGACGCCTGACGCGCGAGGCAACCTGAGAAAGACCGCCGGTGAGGGCTCCGTGGGGACGGGGCGCCCTCACCGGCTTCTTTTTTCCGCACCTCGTTCGTGACTCACTTTCGGGTGACGCTCAGCGGCGGAAGAGGCCCGCAGGGCAGTAACGCCAGTGGTTCGGAGCCTTCAGTACATATATGGACATGGAAGCCTACTGTCACCGGAATATGGACGGTTCGTAACGTGAGGTGCCAATCAGGCGCGGGGGCCGGGTCCGGTGGTCGAGTGTTGGCCATGCGGCCGATCCGGCCGTGACTCGCACCACGCAAGGAGACCTTGTGTCCGTTAACTCTGTTTCCGCCCGCTGTCTCGCCGCCGCCGCGATCGCCGCGGCCGTCGTCGGGACGGTGGCGCTGCCGGCCTCCGCCGCCGACCACCCGCACCAGGACCGGGCGAAGGTGGAGATCAGCGCCGTGCAGTACGACGCACCGGGCCGAAACGACCGCTCCGCCCGCTCGCTGAACAGGGAGTGGGTCGAGCTGACCAACACCACCCGCCACGAGGTCAACCTGGACGGGTGGACCCTCTCGGACGAGCGCGGCGAGACCTACACCTTCCGCCACTACCGGCTGGCCCCCCGCACCACCGTCCGCATCCACACCGGTGAGGGCCGTGACACCCGCACCGACCTGTTCCAGGACCGCCACCGCGAGGTGTGGGACAACTACTCCGACACCGCCACCCTGCGCAACGACCACGGTCGTTTCGTGGACGACGAGTCCTGGGGCCACGACCGCCACGGCCACGGCCGTGACGACCACTGGCGTGGCGACCGCGACCACGACGGCCGCGGGCGGGACGACCACTGGCGTGGCGACCGCGACCACGACGGCCACGGGCGCGACGGCCACGGGCGCGACGACCGCGGCCGTGACGACCACGGGCGGGACGACCGCGGCCGTGACGACCACGGGCGGGACGACCGCGGCCACGACGGCCACGGCCGTGACGGCAACCGTCGTGCCTGACGTCCGCACCCCGGCCTTCCCGGCCTGACGGCGAAGCGCCCGGCCCCTTCCCAGGGGCCGGGCGCTTCGCCGTCCCCTCGCGTCCACCACGGGCGGCAGCCCGCCCCGATCCGCTCGCCTGCCCCTGCGCCGACCGCCAGCGTGCCCGCATGGCCCCGCCCGTCCCGCACCCTCGGTTCACCGAAGCCCTCCGCGCCGTGGCTGTCGGGTGGGGGAGGGCGCGTGGGTGCGGGGGTCGGTCCTGAGGAGCACCCTGGAAGCAGGAGCTTCGGAGGTGATCGTCATGACCGTCATGCACACCACGGTCGGCTGGCATATCGAGCTGGAGTTCGAGGAGGACGACCGGCATACGCGGGCGGTCGCGATGGTGCGTCTGCCGGACGGGACCGAGGTCAGGGCGCACGGGCATGCCTCCCGGCACAACGTGGACGCCAATCAGCCCCGGGTCGGGGAGGAGATCGCGGGCGCCCGCGCGCTCAACGAGATCGCCATGCAGCTGCTGACCAAGGCGCATCTGGAGATCGACGACGCCTCGGGGCGGACGTCCCACTCGATCAACGTGTAGTCGACGTGCGGGTGTGGGGGCGCGCGGGCGCGGGCGCGGGGGCTTCGGCCGGTCGGGGCGGGGGCTGTGCGTCAGTGCGTTGCCGTTGCCGTTGCCGTCGCCGTTGCCGTTGCCGTCGCCGTTGTCGTTGTCGTTGCCGTCCGCAGGGCCCGGAGCAGGGCCTGGGCGCGCGGGTCCGCCGTCACGCTCGTCCGGAAGCCGTTGGTGACGTAGCCGAAGGCGATCCCCGACTCGGGGTCGGCCAGGCCGAGGGCGCCGCCGCGGCCCGGGTGGCCGAAGGAGGCGGGGGACAGCAGGGGGGACGCCGTGCCGTGCAGCATGGGGCCGAGGCCGAAGCGGGTGTTCACCACGAGCACCCGGTCCGGGCCGGACGACTGCTCGCCGCGCGCGAGCGCCACCGTCTCCGGCCGCAGCAGCCGTGTCCCGCCCTCGACCTCGCCGATCAGCGAGGCGTAGAAGCGGGCCAGGCCGTCGGCGGTGGCGATGCCGTTGGAGGCGGGCAGGGCCGCGGCCCGGTAGGCGGGGTCGTTCTCGTCGGGCAGCGGGGTGATGGCGGCGAAGGCGCGGCGGGTGAGGGAGTGCGGGTCGGCGTAGGCGGCGGCGACGGCGGGCTTGGGCCGGGTCTTCAGCGCGCCTGCCCGCGCCGGCGCTTCCACCTGCCCCACCCGCCCCACCCGCGCGCGCTGCGCCGCCGGAAGTCCGAGCCACAGGTCGGCCCCGGCCGGCCCGGCGATCTCGTCGGCGATCCACTCCCCGACGGGCCGCCCGGTGATCCGGCGCACCAGCTCGCCGGTCAGCCAGCTGTACGTCTGCGCGTGATAGCCGTGGTCCGTGCCCGGCTCCCAGACGGGCGTCTGCGCCGCGACCGCCGCCGCGCCCAGATCGGGGTCGGCGGCCTCGGCGGGGGTCAGCGGCCGGTCCAGCACCGGCACGCCCGCACGGTGCGCGAGCAGATGCCGTACGAGGGTGCGCTCCTTGCCGGCCGCCTTGTACTCCGGCCAGTACGCCCCGACCGGCGCGTCCAGATCCAGTTCGCCGCGCTGGTGCAGCAGCAGGAGGCCGGCGGCGACCACGCCCTTGGTCGCCGACCGCACGATCTGGGCGGTGCCGCCCTCCCAGGGGTCCGTGCCATCGACGTCCTTCGTGCCGCCCCACAGGTCGACGACCTTGCGCCCGTCCCGGTAGACGGCGACCGCCGCGCCCCGCTCGCCGAGCGTGTCGAAGTTGCGGGCGAACGCCTCCCGGACCGGCTCGAAGCCCTCGGCCACCGCACCGTTCACGTCCACGCCCGCACGTCCTTTCGGAGATCGCCTTCGACTCCTCGGGGAACGCCGCGGGAGAGCCTGCGATTCCTTCGTCCCGCTAGCCGAGAATGATCGTTACGTCGATGTTGCCGCGCGTGGCGTTCGAGTACGGGCACACCTGGTGCGCCGCGTCCACCAGCTTCTCCGCGAGACCCGGGTCGAGGACGGGCAGCGAGACGCTGAGCGCGACCGCGAGACCGTAGCCCTTGCTTCTGTTCGGGCCGATCCCGACCTTCGCCGCCACCGTCGACCCGGTGAGGTCGTAGCCCGCCCGGTTGCCGACGAGGATCAGCGCGTTGTGGAAACAGGAGCTGTATCCGGCCGCGAAGAGCTGCTCCGGGTTGGTGCCGTTGCCGTCGCCGCCGAGCTGCGGCGGCATCGCCACCTTCAGCTCGATCTGGCCGTCCTGACTGGTCACGTACCCGTCGCGGCCCCCGTGCGCGGTCGCCTCGGCGACGTACATGATCTTCGTCGGACGGGTGTCGGCAGTGCCGGCTGCGTCGGCGCTCCCGGTGGTGCCGACTGCGGCGCCTTCTGTCACGGCGGACCCTCCCCAGCGTCTTCCCCAATTACATCGTGCACAAGGTACCGGCCGGTAGGCGGGCGGCTTCCCGGCAGGGGGTGGTAACCGCTGGTAACACCGGTAACTCGCCGGTGGGGGAGGCGAAACGGCTCGCGGGTCTAGCGGGTGCGGTCGGCCCCCGTCTGCGCCCGCTGCGCGAGGCCCCACAGCTCCTCGCGCAGCCGGGCGACCTCCGTCGCCTCCAGGCCGGTGGACGCGAGCAGGGCGCCGGGCACGCGCCGCGCGCGCTCCTTCAGTTCCTCGCCGCGCCCGGTGCACGCCACCAGCACCGTGCGCTCGTCCCGCGCCGAGCGCTCCCGGCGCACCAGGCCCGCCGCCTCCAGCCGCTTCAGCAGCGGCGACACCGTGCCGTAGTCCAGCCGCAGGGCCGCGGCCAGCTCCTTGACGGTCGTCTCGCCGCGCTCCCACAGCACCAGCAGCACCAGGTACTGGGGGTAGGTGAGGCCCAGTTCGTCCAGGAGCGGACGGTATGCGGCCGTCACCGCGCGCTGGGCGGCGTACAGGGCGAAGCACAACTGCTCGTCGAGGAGCAGCGAGCCGTCGGCGGTGGGTCCGTCGTTCGTCACGCGCCCATTGTCGCGGAGCGCGGGTCGAACCCGAAGGGCAGCTCCAGACGGTGGGCGCGCATGAGGGCGTCGTCGGCGAGCAGATCGCCGGTCCCGCCGTCCGCCGCGATCACGCCCTCGCTGAGGATCAGGGCGCGCGGGCACAGCTCCAGGGCGTACGGCAGGTCGTGCGTGACCATGAGCACCGTGACGTCCAACGACCGCAGGATGTCCGCCAGTTCGCGGCGCGAGGCGGGGTCGAGGTTGGAGGACGGCTCGTCCAGGACGAGGATCTCCGGCTCCATCGCGAGCACCGTCGCGACCGCCACGCGCCGCCGCTGGCCGAAGGAGAGGTGGTGCGGCGGACGGTGCTTGAACCCGGCCATTCCCACCTGTTCGAGGGCGTGGTCGACGCGCGCTTCCAGGGCGGCCCCCTTCAGCCCGGCCGCCGCCGGTCCGAACGCCACGTCCTCGCGCACGGTCGGCATGAACAGCTGGTCGTCCGGGTCCTGGAAGACGATGCCGACCCTGCGCCGGATCTCGGCCATGTGCTGCCGGCCGACCGGCAGCCCGGCCACCGTCACCGTGCCGGCGCCGCCGCTGAGGATGCCGTTGAGGTGCAGCACCAGGGTCGTCTTGCCGGCGCCGTTCGGCCCGAGCAGCGCGACCCGTTCGCCGCGCGCGACGGTGAAGTCCACGCCGAACAGGGCCTGGTGGCCGTCGGGATAGGCGAAGGCGAGGCCGGAGACCTCCAGGGAAACGTCAGTCACAGGGCCCATCCCAACACGCAGACGACGAGGGCGGCGAACGGGAGGGTCAGGGCGTACGACCACTGCGCCCGGGTCGCGGTCGCCTCGTCGATCACCGGCATCGAACCGGCGTACCCCCGGCTGACCATGGCCAGGTGCACGCGCTCCCCGCGTTCGTAGGAGCGGATGAACAGCGCGCCCGCCGACTTCGCGAGCACCCCCCAGTGCCGCACGCCCCGCGCCTCGAAGCCGCGCGACTCCCGGGCGACCCGCATGCGCCGCATCTCGTCCGTGATGACGTCGCCGTAGCGGATCATGAAGGAGGCGATCTGCACCAGCAGCGGGGGCAGGCGCAGCCGTTGCAGGCCGAGGAGCAGCTCGCGCAGCTCCGTGGTGGACGCCAGCAGGACGGAGGCGGCGACGCCCAGGGTGCCCTTCGCGAGGACGTTCCAGGCGCCCCACAGTCCGTTGACGCTGAGGGAGAGTCCGAGGACGTCCACCCGCTCGCCCTCGGCCACGAAGGGCATGAGCACGGCGAACGCGACGAACGGCACCTCGATCAGCAGCCGTTTCAGCAGAAAGCCGGCCGGCACGCGCGCCCGGTGCGCGACGGCGGCGAGCAGGACGGCGTACAGGCCGAACGCCCACAGCGCCTCCCGCGGCGTCGACACGACGACGACCACGAACCCGAACGCGGCGGCGAGCTTGGTGTGCGGCGGCAGGCCGTGCACGGGCGAGTGCCCGTGGCGGTAGAGCCGGTGCGCGTGTCCTGCTCCCATGGCGTCAGACCCCGCTCGTCGAGGCCGGGGACACGTCGCGCGTGCGGCGCCGGCGCACCGTCCAGAACACCGCGCTGCCCGCGACGACGGTGGTGCCGACGCCGATGACGCCCGCCAGGCCGCCGGAGAGACGGGCGTCGGCGACGTCCTTGACGCCGTAGCCGGCGAGCGGGGAGTCGGAGGAGGGGTGCTTCTGGGTCCTCCTGTCGATGCCGTGGTCGGTGGCGACCTTCTCCAGGCCGTCGGGGTTCGCGGAGGCGTAGAAGCTGACGAAGCCGGCCAGGACGAGGGAGGTGACCAGACCGGTCACCCACAGCGTGCGCCGCGAGGCGCGGGCCGCCGCGGGCGCCGTGCGCGCCCCGTCCGGCGCCGGGGCCTCGACGAGTTCGCCGTTCACCCGCAGCTGGAGCCGCTGTCGCAGGTCGCGCGCACCGTGCACCAGATCCGGCCGGACGGCGACGACGGCGCCCACCGTGAGCGCGGTGATCGTGGCCTCGCCGACGCCGATCAGGACGTGCACGCCGATCATCGCGCCGGCCACCTTGCCGATCGCCACGTCGGTGGTGCCGCCGATCCAGTAGATGAGCGTGAAGGCCACGGCGGCGGCGGGCACGGACAGCAGGGCGGCGACGAAGGAGGCGGCCGTGAGGGACCGGCGGCCGCGGGGCAGCACCTTCACCAGGCCGCGGAAGACGGCGTACGACACGACCGTCGTCACGATCGCCATGTCGGTGATGTTCACGCCGAGGGCGGTGAGTCCGCCGTCGGCGAAGAGGATGCCCTGCATGAGCAGGACCACGGAGACGCACAGGATCCCGGTGAAGGGACCCACGAGGATCGCGGCGAGCGCGCCGCCCAGCAGATGGCCGCTGGTCCCCGCCGCGACGGGGAAGTTCAGCATCTGCACGGCGAAGATGAACGCCGCGACGAGGCCGGCCAGCGGCGCGGTCCGGTCGTCGAGCTCGCGGCGCGCGCCGCGCAGGCTCACGGCGATGGCGCCGGCGGCGACGACTCCGGTCACGGCGGAGGTCGGGGCGTTGATGAATCCGTCGGGTACGTGCACCCGACGATGATAGTGGCTTAATGCGAACGGTTCGCAAGAGCGAGGAATTCGTTTCGCGCGGGAACCGGCCCGGGTCCGTGTATCGCACAGGTGAGATATGTCGGCGCAGGAGAGCGCAATCCGCAAAATATGCGACATTGGAGGGGAAGCGGATGCACAGCTTCCGCACAGGTCACGCTGCGTGAGAGGGTCGGCCGATGTCTGTAGTCGAACAGTACGCGCGAGCCCATATCGTCACCGACGCCGACCGGGTCGAGGAGGACACGGCCGTCCCGGTCGTCCTGCGCTACGACCCCGACGAACCCCGTTCCGTGCGCGTCGGGCTGCCCGACCGCCGGGAGTGGACGTTCTCCCGCACCCTCCTCGAACAGGGCCTGCGCGCCCCGTCCGGCACCGGCGAGGTGCGGGTCTGGCCGTGCGGGCGCGTCCAGGCCGTGGTCGAGTTCCACTCCGCGCACGGCGTCTCGGTCGTCCAGTTCGAGTCGAAGACGCTGCTGCGCTTCCTGCGCCGCACCTACATGGCGACCGCCCAGCAGCCCGTGCCGCACTAGGGTCTGTCGTGTGAACAACCCTGCGGGTCAGTACACCTGGCTAGCCGGCTCTCAGCCGCCCATCCGCAGCAAGGACGCCACGATCGGGCCTGCCGTGTCGCCGCCGTGGCCGCCCGCTTGGACCACGCCCGCGGCTGCCAGATCGCCGCGGTAGGCGGTGAACCAGCCGTTGGGCTTGTCCTGGTTGTCGACCTCGGCCGAGCCCGTCTTGGCGCCGTAGTCGGGACCCAGACCGGACATCGCCTCGGCGGCGGTGCCGGCCGCGGCCGTGTAGTTCATCAGCTCGCGCAGCTGCGACAGCGTCGACGACGACATCGTGCGCGAGGCCGACGCCAGCTTGCGGCCGTCCACCGACGGGGCGACCAGGTACGGCTGGTGGAAGGAGCCCGCCTTCACGGTGGCGGCGACCGACGCCATGTTCAGCGGGTTCATCCGCACCCCGCCCTGCCCGATGAGCGAGGCCGCCATCTGCGCCTTCGACTGCACCGGCACCGACCCGTCGAAGGACGGGACGCCGATGGCCCAGTTGTTCATCGACAGACCGAACACCTGCTGGGCCTGCCTGGTCAGGCTGTCGTCGCCCAACTCGGGCGCCTGGCTGATGAAGGCGGTGTTGCAGGAGCGCGCGAAGCTCGCCTTGAACGAGCCGCCCTTGATCTCGAAGTCGTCGTCGTTGTGGAACTTCCAGCCGCCGTAGGTGAACGTCTTCGGGCAGGGGTGGGTCTTGTCCGCCGACGCCAGCCCTTTGTCGAGGAGCAGCGAGGACGTGATGACCTTCATCGTGGAGCCGGGCGCGAGCGAGCCGTTGAACGCGGTGTTGAAGCCGGGGCTCGCGTTGGCCACCGCGAGGATCTCGCCCGTGGAGGGCCGCATCACCACCACCGACGAGCGTGCCGTCTTCGCCACCTGCCGTTCGGCGGCGGCCTGCAGGGCCGGGCTGAGGGTCGTCTTCACGGTGCCCGGGGTGCCCTTGCTGAGCTCCAGCAGCGTCTTGTCGGAGGCCTTCTTCGCCCTCGACGCCTTTCCGCGGACCACCTGGAGCTCCACGCCCGCCTTGCCGCCCGCCTTCTTGCCGTACTTCTCCCGCAGCCCGTCCAGCACCGTGCCCAGCGAGGGGTACTTCGCGGCCGTCAGCTCGCCGCCGTCGCGGTCGACCGCCTTGACCGGCGGGGTGCCGGCCTCGCCGGTGACGAGCGTGTCGCCGTCCTGCAGGTCGGGGTGGACGACGGACGCGTGCCAGTCGACCTGCGCCTTGCCGTTCTTCGGGTTGCGCACCACGGTGAGCGCGCTGTCGTACGCCAGCGGCTTGCCGACGTTCTTGTACTTCACCGTGGCCTTGACGGAGAACGGGATCTTCACGCCGGCGGCCGTGCCCGGGGTGACGGTGACGTCCGTGATGTGGGCGTCCTTGGTGTAGGCGGTGAGGAGGGCGGTGGCGGCCGCGGAGTCGTCCGTGACGGCGGCCGCCCGGGCCGCCTCGCCCTTCTGCCAGGCCGTCAGGAACCGGGTGGCCAGGGCCTTCGCCTCGGTCGCCGACGGAGCGTCGGCCCGGACCCTGGGCACCTGCCTGCCATTGGCGGACGCGGCCGAACCGTCGTCGGCCGCCGCTCCGCCGTACAGCGCGTAGACGCCGAGCCCGGCTCCGCCGACCACGACGGCGATCATGCCGCCGACCACGGCGGGACGCCGCTTGCTGCTTCGTTCTTCGACGCGCCTTCTCTTGCCCACTGCCAGATCCTCCGGATCCCCAGGGGCTCTCCCCCCAGCCCCGCTGCCCTCGTTGCCCTCACTGACCCCAACGACGGCTACCACCCTAGAGTCCCCTTGCCGACGGCGACGTCACGTGTGACGTCAGCCACCCCGCGAACCCCGCTCGCCGCCCCTCGCGCACCCCCGCGCGGGGGCGCTCAGCCCGCCCGCAGCACCTCCGCCACGAGCGGACCGGACGCGTCGACGCCGTGACCGCCGTCCTGGGTCATCGCGGCCGCGGCGACGTCGTCGCGGTAGCCGGTGAACCAGCTGTCGGACCTGGTCCGCCCGTCCACCTCGGCGGAGCCGGTCTTCGCGCCGATCCGGCCGCTGAGCCCGGCCATCACGTCGGCCGCGGTGCCGCTGGTCGCGGTGCGGTTCATCATTGAACGCAACTGCTGCACGGTGCTCGGCGACAGCCCACGCGCCCGCGCCGGTTCGCGGCCGTCGAGGCTGAGCGGGACGATCACCGGCTGGCGGAACGTGCCCGTCATCGCGGTCGCCGTCACCGACGCCATGTTCAGCGGGTTCATCTGCACCTGGCCCTGGCCGATGAGGCCGGCCGCGGTGTCCGGGCCCGCGGAGACCGGGACGGAGCCGTCGAAGGAGGGGATGCCGGTCTTCCAGTCGAGGCCGATCCCGAACCGGTCCCGGGCCTCGGCGTTCAGCCAGCCGTCCTCGACGTCGTCCGCGAACTTCACGAACGCCGTGTTGCAGGAACGGGCGAAGCTCTCGGAGAGCGTGGCGTTCTCGTTCGGCTTCATCCCTGTGAGGTTGTGGAAGGTCTGGCTGTCCGAGACGGCCGAGTCCGGACAGGGCGCGGGCCGGTTCGCGCTGGTGAGCCCCTTGTCGATGAGGGTGGCCGCGCTGACGATCTTCATGGTGGAGCCGGGCGCGACCTCGCCCAGGAAGGCGGCGTTCCAGCCGTCGGTGCGGTTGTTGGCGACCGCCAGCACCTCGCCGGTGCTGGGCTTGACCGCCACCGTCGACGACTGGGGGTACTTCTGCACCGCCTTCTCGGCGGCCGCCTGCACCGCCGCGCTGAGTGTGGTGCGGAGCCTGCCGGGCCTGCCCTCGGCGAGGGTCAGCAGCGAGGTGTCGGCGGAGCCCTCGGCGGCATGTCGGATCATCAGCTCGACGCCGGGCGTGCCGCCCGCCTTGTCGCCGTACTTGGTGCGCAGCTGGTCCAGGATCGGCCCCAGGGAGGGGTACTTTTCCTTGTTCAGCACCTTGCCGTCACGGTCGACGGCCTCGATCGACGGCGTCGACGACGCGCCCGTGACCAGCGTGTCGTCCATGTTCTTCAGCTGCGGGTGGACGACCGACGGCTGCCAGTCCACTAACGCCTTGCCGGTGGTGACGCCCCGCACGACCCTGAGGCGGCTCGCGTAGGAGAGCGGCTTGGACTTCCCCTCGTACGACACCGTCGCCTCGACCTTGTAGGGCACGACGGCGCCCGATGCCGTGCCCGGCGTGATCTTCAGGCCGGTGATGTGCGCGGCGCCGTAGGAGGCGAGCAGCGGCTCGGCCCTGGCCGCGTTGTTGGTGAGATCGGCGGCCGCGGCGGCCTGCCCCTTCGTCCAGGCGGCGAAGAAGGCGGCGCTGGTGTCCTTCACCTCGGACCCGCTCGGCGGCCCGCTCTTCACGGCCGCCGGTTCGGCGCCCCCCGACCCGGCGCCCCCGCCCCCGTCCAGCGCGTTCACGATGTTGAAGGCCCCGTACCCGGCCCCGCCCACCATCACGGCGAAGACCGAGCCGATCACGGCTGCCTTGGCCCCCTTGTGCATCTGTGAACCCCTCCCCGTTGCGGCTTCCCCGGCCCGCGTTTTCTGAACGCGTTCAGAAAGCTCTTCTCCGGCTCACAGTAAGCGGTAACGGCGGCGGACGGGGCATCAGTTTCCGCAATCGTTAGCCCCATGTATCCGGCCACGTACATGAACTCCGGCCGCCGATGCGACTGCGCACGTCGGCGCCGTACCCGGGAACGACGACGGCCACGACGCCCGCCCGACTGCTCGTCGTGGCCGCCGTGGCCGTCTGGCCGTCATGACCCTCGTGGGGACTCGTGGCCGCCGTGGGGACTCGTGGCCGTCGCCGCCCGGTCGCCCGGCTAGACCCAGGTGTCCAGCCACATCCGGGAGCGCCAACTGTCGATGGGGATCGCCTGGCCCGTGTACAGCGGCCAGAAGTAGATGAAGTTCCAGGCGATGAGCAGGACGAGGACGCCTGCGCCCGTTGCTCCCGCCACCCGGCGGGTGTCGTTCGCGCCCGGTGGGCCGACGAGCGCGCCGATCATCATCGCCACCGCCAGACAGAGGAAGGGCAGGAAGACGACCGCGTAGAAGAGGAAGATCGTGCGTTCCTGGTACAGGAACCAGGGCAGATAGCCGGCCGCGATGCCGCAGGCGATCGCGCCCGCCCTCCAGTCCCGGCGGAACAGCCAGCGCCACAGCACGAAGAGGACGGCGAAGCAGGCCGCCCACCACAGCAGCGGCGTGCCGATCGCGAGGACCTCGCGGGCGCACTTCTCGGTCGCGTCGGCCGGGCAGCCGTCCTTGCCGGGCGCGGGCGACTCGTAGAAGTAGGACACGGGACGGCCCAGGACGAGCCAGCTCCACGGGTTCGACTGGTACCGGTGCGGCGAGGTGAGGTGCGTGTGGAACTCGTACACCTCGTGCTCGTAGTGCCACAGGCTGCGCAGCCAGTCCGGCAGCCACGTCCAGTGGCCGCCCTTGCCGTCGGTGGCCGCCCAGTTGCGGTAGTAGCCGCCCTTGCCGTCGGCGGCCGAGCGGATCCAGCCCGTCCAGGACACCAGGTAGGTGACCAGCGCGACCGGGACCGTGGCCAGGAAGGCGAGACCCGTGTCGCGCCTGAGCACCGTCCGGTACGGGTGACGGGCGCCGGCCACCCGGCGCGAACCGACGTCCCACAGAACGGACATCAGGCAGAACGCGACCATGATGTAGAGGCCGTTCCACTTGGTGCCGATGGCCAGCCCCAGGAACAGGCCCGCACCCCAGCGCCAGGGACGCAGGCCCAGACGGGCGCCCTCCGCGACCGCCGCGTTCGGGCGGTACCTGCCGTCTGCGTCCGGCGGCAGCGCGGCGGCGAGCCGCGCACGGGCCCGGTCGCGGTCGGCGACCAGACAGCCGAACGCGGCCAGGACGAAGAACATCAGCACCCCGTCGAGCAGCGCGGTGCGGCTCATCACGAAGTGCAGCCCGTCCACGGCCATCAGGGCGCCCGCGAGGCAGCCCAGGAACGTGGAGCGGAAGAGGCGGCGGCCGATCCGGCACAGCAGGAGGACCGAGAGGGTCCCCAGCAGGGCGGTCATGAACCGCCAGCCGAACGGATCGAACCCGAACAGCAGCTCGCCCAGTCCGATCACGTACTTGCCGACCGGCGGATGCACCACGTACGCCGCGTCCGCCGGAACGCTGACGTGACCGCCCGAGGACAGGATCAGATTGTTGGCGTTCTTGTCCCAGTTGACCTCGAACCCGCGGTGGACGAGCGCCCACGCGTCCTTGGCGTAGTACGTCTCGTCGAATATCACCGCCTTGGGGCTGCCCAGGTTCCAGAACCGCAGCACCCCCGCCATCAGCGTGACCAGCAGCGGTCCCCCCCACGGCGACCAGCGCGCGATCCGGTCCGCCCACGCTTGCGGGACGCCGAGCGCCTGCCACAACCGCGGGCTGGGCTGCGCGTACGGCGGCGACAGCCGCTCGCGGACGTCGGCGGACGGCTCCGCCGTGTATCCGAAGCGGCGCAGCCGCTGCTGCCACGACGGCCGCCGGTCGTGCGGCGTCCGGCCCGGCCGGTAGTCCGTTGAGTCCATGGAGGACGCGGTACTGGTCACCGCGCCATCGTAGGGAACAGGTCTGTGTGAGTCCCGTGTCTCTCCCCTGCGAGGATGGAAACGTGACAGCCACCCCCCGAACCGCCTCCGGACTCCTCGTGCTCGCCGGCACCCCCATCGGCGACGTCGCGGACGCCCCGCCCCGCCTCGCCGCCGAGCTGACGGGCGCCGACGTCATCGCCGCCGAGGACACCCGCCGGCTGCGCCGGCTGACCCAGGCGCTCGGCGTGACGACCAAGGGGCGGGTGGTGTCCTACTTCGAGGGCAACGAGTCCGCCCGCACGCCCGAGCTGGTCGAGGAGCTCGTGAACGGCGCACGGGTGCTGCTGGTCACCGACGCCGGGATGCCCTCCGTGTCCGACCCGGGCTACCGGCTGGTCGCCGCGGCCGTGGAGCGGGACGTCCGCGTCACCGCCGTCCCCGGCCCGTCCGCCGTGCTCACCGCGCTGGCGCTGTCCGGGCTGCCCGTCGACCGGTTCTGCTTCGAGGGGTTCCTGCCCAGGAAGGCGGGGGAGCGGCTGTCGCGGCTGCGGGAGGTGGCGCAGGAGCGGCGCACCCTCGTCTACTTCGAGGCCCCCCACCGGCTCGACGACACCCTCGCCGCGATGGCCGAGGTGTTCGGCGCGGACCGGCGGGCCGCCGTCTGCCGTGAGCTGACCAAGACGTACGAGGAGGTGCGGCGCGGGCCCCTCGGCGAGCTCGCGGAGTGGGCCGCGCAGGGGGTGCGCGGTGAGATCACCGTCGTCGTCACCGGCGCGCCCGAGCGCGGTCCCGAGGAGCTCGACGCGGCGGAGCTGGTGCGCCGGGTGCGGGTGCGCGAGGAGGCGGGCGAACGGCGCAAGGAGGCCATCGCGGCGGTGGCGGCGGAGACCGGACTGCCCAAGCGCGAGGTGTTCGACGCGGTGGTCGCGGCGAAGAACGCGGGGGAACTGTGAGGGTTCCCGCGCGTTCGGGTGACGGCGGCGCCAGGGGTCTGTGACGGCTGTTGCCGAGGTGCTGTGAAGCCGCTCACACCCCCTCTGAGCAGGGCGCATGTCGTCTGAGCGTGCGCCCCATGCGGGAGCAAAGGGCGGTGGCCGAAAGCAAAGCCCAGCCCCCTCGCCGGGGCCGCTACGGCAAGGAAAGTCCAAATCGGCTCCAACAGTGCGCAGACCTGATGCCTTCGAGGCCGCCGAGGAGTCCACTGGTGACAGGGACGCACCCGTCCCTCGCTCCCAAGGGCGTTCCGGGGGGAACTCGCGCGCCGGGAGCGCTAGTCCAGCGGACAGCAGGAGCTGGCATGAGTGAGATCACAGGGCAGACCGGCCTCCGCGACGGTGCGAGCGCCGTCGTCAACGAGTCGTACTCCTTCGCCTGCATGCGCTGCGGGCACGGCTGGGAGCAGTCGTACGAGATCGAGCACCACACCGACGGCGACGGGCACCAGTTCGTTCTCTACGTCGCCGAGGGCCGGGTCGTGCCGTCGCCGCTGAGCCGCCCCGCCTGCCTGAACTGCGACGGTCACGTCGTGCGGATCATGCGGGCCGGACAGGTCTCGTCGGTGCTCGACGCCGCCCGCCCGCGCAAGGCCGTGCCCCCGGCCGGACCCGTGGAGGCCCCGGCGCCCGCGGCCGAGCAGCCCTCCGACGAGACCGGCGGGACCGGTGAGCGCACCGATCACACCGGCCACCACTGGCACCTCTCCGATCTGCTGCACCCCTTCCACCGCAAGGCGGGCTAGGCGGGCCGAGCCGCCAGGGGGGCCGGGGGGGCGCGCCCTTTCCGTAGGATCGGGGCATGTCTTCGAACGCCGGCAGGAACGCCGACATCAGCGCCGCGCCGCCGCTTCCGGCCCCCCTCGGGGTGCCGGTCGCCGACTCCCACACCCACCTCGACATGCAGTCGGGCACGGTCGAGGAGGCCCTCGCGAAGGCGGCGTCGGTCGGCGTGACGACGGTCGTCCAGGTCGGCTGCGACGTACGGGGCTCCCGGTGGGCGGCCGAGACGGCGGCGGCGCACGACAGCGTCCACGCGGCCGTCGCCCTGCACCCCAACGAGGCGCCGCGCATCGTGCACGGCGATCCCGACAACTGGTCCCGGCAGGGCGCCCGCAGGGCGGGCGGCGCGGCGGCGCTCGACGAGGCGCTCGCCGAGATCGACCGCCTGGCCGCGCTCCCGCACGTCAAGGGCGTCGGCGAGACGGGGCTGGACTACTTCCGCACCGGCCCCGAGGGCAAGGAAGCCCAGGAGTACTCCTTCCGCGCGCACGTCGAGATGGCCAAGCGGCACGGAAAGGCCCTGGTCATCCACGACCGTGACGCGCACGCCGACGTCCTGCGCGTGCTGAAGGAGGAGGGCGCTCCCGAGCGCACCGTCTTCCACTGCTACTCCGGCGACGCCGAGATGGCGGAGATCTGCGCCCGCGCCGGATACTTCATGTCCTTCGCCGGCAACGTCACCTTCAAGAACGCGCAGAACCTGCGGGACGCCGCCGCCGTGGCCCCGCCGGAACTGCTCCTGGTGGAGACCGACGCCCCGTTCCTGACCCCCGCGCCCTACCGCGGACGGCCCAACGCCCCGTATCTCGTCCCGGTCACGGTGCGCGCCCTGGCCGCCGTGCGCGGCGTCGACGAGGACGCTCTGGCCACCGCACTCGCCGCCAACACGGCACGCGCGTTCGGCTACTGACGGCGAGTGGACGGAGTCGAACAACTCTAGGTAGCCGCGCCACTTTGGAGAGTGACCGTCGCTCCGCTAGGTTCTGGGGGCCCGATCCGGAGCCCACCCCCTGGAGCGTGTCGGCGTGAGCAACTCGCAGCACCTCGAGTACGAGCCGTACGGCGGTGGCGGGCCGTACGTCGACCTGCACAACGCAGAGACGGTCGCGTACGGCGTGTACGCGGCCCCCGGGACCTACGACGACACCTACCGGCCCGCGTACGAGGCCTACGACGACACCTACCGGCCCGCGTACGAGGCCTACGAGCCCCCGCAGCCGCCTCCGCCGCCCCCGTTCCGCGAGCCCTGCCCGGCGCCCGGGGCGCAGGACCCCTACGGGGCTCAGGGAGCGCACGGGGCCTACCCGGCGGACGCGGCGTACGGGCCCCGCGCGGCGTACGGGTCCTACGGATCGCACGACCCCTACGGGGCACGCCCCCGGCCGCCCGAGACCCTCCAGCTCCCGGCGCCCCTGCCCATGTCCCTGCCCGCGCCCCTGCCCATGTCCCTGCCCGTGTCCGGGCTCCTGGCCGTGCCCTCGCCCTCGCACCCGTTCCCGCCCCCGTCCTTGACCGAGCGCCGGCCCGTGCCGCCGTCCGGACCGGACGACCTGGGCGGACGGGCCGAGCGCCGCCGCAGATCCCGCTCCGCCGAGCGCCCGGAGTCCACGATGCGCCGGCTGCTCCCGCAGGCGCTCGTCGTCGCGTTCCTGGCCGGCGGCACCACCGCCTTCGTCGCCGAGGACAAGGCGGTCGAGCTGACCGTCGACGGCAAGCCGCGCACCCTGCACACCTTCGCCGACGACGTGAGCGAACTCCTGGCCGAGGAGGGCGTGAAGGTGGGGGCCCACGACGTGGTGGCGCCCGCCCCGGGCACGGCCCTCACCAGCGGCGACGAGATCGCCGTCCGCTACGGACGTCCCGTCCGGCTCACCCTGGACGGCCACCGCCAGGAGATGTGGACGACCGCGCACACCGTGGAGGAGGCGCTGCGGCAGCTGGGGGTGCGAGCGGAGGGCGCGTACATGTCCGTGTCGCGCTCGCAGCCCATCGGGCGCGCCGGGCTGGCGCTGGACGTGCGCACCGAGCGCTCGGTCACCGTCATGGCCGACGGCCGCGCCCGCACCGTCCGCACCAACGCGGCCACCGTACGCGAGGCGGTGCAGGCGGCCGGGATCGTCCTGCGCGGGCAGGACACCACCTCCGTCGACCCCGGCAGCTTCCCGCGCGACGGGCAGACGGTCACCGTGCTGCGGATCACCGGATCCCAGGAGGTGCGCGAGGAGCAGATCCCCTTCGCGGTGCGCCGTGTCGAGGACCCCTCGCTGTTCAAGGGCACGGAGGTGGTGGAGCGGTCCGGACAGCCCGGACTGCGCCGCATCACGTACGCCCTGCGCACCGTCAACGGCGTGCGGCAGCGGCCGCGGCGGATCCGCGACGAGGTCGTTCGGGCGCCGCGCACCCAGGTGGTCAAGGTCGGCACGAAGCCGCGGCCGACGTCCGTGCAGGGGGCCGACGGCCTGAACTGGCAGTCCCTCGCCGCCTGCGAGTCGGGCGGCCGGCCGAACGCCGTCGACCCCTCGGGCACCTACGGCGGGCTCTACCAGTTCGACACCCGCACCTGGCAGAGCCTCGGCGGCAGCGGACGGCCCCAGGACGCGCCGGCCGCGGAGCAGACGTTCCGCGCGAAGAAGCTGTACGTGCGCCGTGGGGGCAGCCCCTGGCCGCACTGCGGGACGCGGCTGCACGGGTGAGGCCCGGTGGCGGGCGGGAGGGCCGGCTCACCCCCGTACCCTTGTCCCGTGACCAGCAGCCCCACCCCCGACGCCCTCCTGGGCCCCGCCGACGTCCGCGAGCTCGCGGCGGTCCTCGGCGTGCGGCCCACCAAGCAGCGCGGCCAGAACTTCGTGATCGACGCGAACACGGTCCGCCGCATCGTCCGCACCGCGGAGGTCCGGCCCGACGACGTCGTCGTCGAGGTCGGCCCGGGGCTCGGCTCGCTCACCCTGGGGCTGCTGGAGGCCGCCGACCGGGTCACGGCCGTCGAGATCGACGACGTCCTGGCCGGCGCGCTGCCCGCGACGATCGCGGCGCGCATGCCGCAGCGCGCGGAGCGCTTCGCGCTGGTGCACTCCGACGCCATGCACGTGACCGGGCTGCCGGGTCCGGCCCCGACCGCGCTGGTCGCGAACCTGCCGTACAACGTGGCCGTGCCCGTGCTGCTGCACATGCTGGAGACCTTCCCGAGCATCGAGCGCACCCTCGTCATGGTCCAGTCGGAGGTCGCCGACCGGCTCGCGGCCGGGCCCGGCTCGAAGGTGTACGGCGTGCCGTCCGTCAAGGCCAACTGGTACGCCCGCGTCAAGCGGGCCGGAGCGATCGGGCGCAACGTCTTCTGGCCCGCGCCGAACGTGGACAGCGGGCTGGTGTCGCTGGTGCGGCGGACCGAGCCGATCGCGACCACGGCGTCGCGGCGCGAGGTGTTCGCCGTCGTCGACGCGGCGTTCGCGCAGCGCCGCAAGACCCTGCGGGCGGCGCTGGCCGGCTGGGCGGGCTCCGCGGCGCGGGCCGAGGCCGCCCTCGTGGCGGCCGGAGTCTCCCCGCAGGCCCGCGGCGAGGCCCTCACGGTCGAGGAGTTCGCCAGGATCGCCGAGCACAAGCTGCCCGAGGAGCCGTCCGACGGGCCGTCCGACGGGCCGTCAGAGGAGTCGTCCGAGTGAGCGTCACGGTGCGGGTGCCCGCCAAGGTCAATGTGCAGCTGGCGGTGGGCGCCGCCCGCGCGGACGGCTTCCACGACCTGGCCAACGTCTTCCTGGCGGTCGGTCTGTACGACGAGGTGACGGTGACCCCGGCCGCCGGCCTCCGTGTCACCTGCGAGGGCCCGGACGCCGCGCAGGTCCCCCTGGACCGCACGAACCTGGCCGCGCGGGCCGCGATCGCGCTGGCCGGACGGTACGGCCGCACCCCCGACGTGCATCTGCACATCGCCAAGGACATCCCCGTCGCCGGCGGCATGGCGGGCGGCAGCGCGGACGGCGCGGGCGCCCTGCTGGCCTGCGACGCGCTGTGGGGCGTCGGCGCGTCCCGCGAGGAACTCCTCGACATCTGCGCCGAGCTGGGCAGCGACGTGCCGTTCAGCCTGGTCGGCGGCGCGGCCCTGGGCACCGGGCGCGGCGAGAAGCTGACGGCCCTGGAGACCCGCGGCGCGTTCCACTGGGTGTTCGCGATGGCCGGGCGGGGGCTGTCGACGCCGGCCGTGTTCCGCGAGTTCGACCGGCTCACGGCGGGGCTGGACGTCCCCGAGCCGGTCGCCTCGCGCGCACTCCTCGACGCCCTCGCCAAGGGCGACCCCGACGCGCTGGCGGCCACCGTCTCCAACGACCTCCAGCCCGCCGCCCTTTCGCTCTTCCCCGAGCTGGCGGACACGCTCGCCGCGGGGCGGGCGGCCGGGGCGCTCGCGTGCCTCGTCTCGGGCTCCGGCCCGACCACCGCGTTCCTCGCCCGCGACCCCGAGGCCGCCGAGCACATCGCGCGGACGCTGCGCGCGTCGGGCACGTGCAGGAGCGTGCGTGTGGCCTCGGGCCCGGCGCCGGGGGCTACGGTCGTCGAGGGCGCGGCGTAGCGCTACGGCGGTACGGCGTTCGGGCGGTCCGGCGGTACGGCGTTCGGGCGGTCCGGCGGTACGGCGTTCGGGCGGTCCGGCAGTACGGCGTCCGGCGGTCCGGCTGCCGGTAATCGGGCTGCCGTGAGCGGTCCCCGCCCTCTAAGCTCCGTCGGCCGGTCACACCGTGGGACCGGCCGGGGGAGGACGCACGTGAGGTCGACGGAACTGGTCGCGGCCGTCCGGCGGGGCGACGCCGAAGCGGTCCGGGAGCTGCTGGACGGCGGGGCGGACCCGGAGACCCGCGACCCGACCGACGGTCTTCCCCTGCTCTGCGCGGCCGTCGCGGCGTACGACGAGAAGGTCGCCGAGGCGCTGGTCGAGGCCGGCGCCGACCCGCTGCGCCCGCTGCCCGACGGCGGGACCCCGCTGCTGCGGGCGGTGGACGGCGGCTCGACGACCATGACCTCCGCGCTGCTGCCGGAGACCGTGCGGCTGACGCCCGAACAGCGCGCGGAGCTGCTGGACCGGGCCCGGCTCTGGACCGGTGCCGACCTGGAGGCCGAGCTGCGCCGCAGGACGGGCGCTTCGGGGCCGGCGGGGCGCGAGCGGGTCGAGGACCCGGGCGGCTTCTGCCACTACGAGCAGATCACCCTGGGCGGGCTGACCGTGCGCGACGGTCATGGCGGGGTGCTCATCCTGCTGGAGGAGTGCTTCGGGACGGGCGCGCCGTTCGACGAGGTGCTCGCGCGGGCGCTCGTGCGGCCGGACCGGGACCACGCGGTGTGGACGGAGGCGGTGGTCCGGCTGTCCTGGCGGCGGCACGAACCGACCTGGGCGGCCGCGGCCGGCCTGCGCGACCACCCGGACCGGCTGCACCGCCTCTTCGCCGCGGACCTGCTGAGGCTCATGGCCGCCAGTGACCCGCTCGACGGGTCCCGGGCGTCCGCGGGGCAGGACTTCGCGCTGTTCTTCCCGTGGGCCTCGACGGAGGAGGACCCCGAGGTGCTGGCGCTCGTGCTGGACGCGGTGGCCGACGAGGGCGAGGAGCACGCCGAGGAGATCGGGGCGCTCGGGCTGCGGTACGCGACCCATCCCGATCCCCGGGTGCGCTGTGTGGTGCCGTCCATGCTGTCCGGGTGGGACGGGGGAGGACGGGCAGGAGGGGGCGTGCAGGCGCGTTCCGCGCCGCTCGACGCCCTCTACGCGCTGGCGCGCGATCCGCACCGCGCGGTGCGCGAGCGGACGGCCTACCAGCTGACGCACGCCCGCGGGGAGGCGCCCGGCATCGGGGACGTGCTGGCCGGACTCCTCGACGACGAACTGCGGGAGACCCGGGTGCACGCGGCCCTCGGCCTCGCGCTGCGCGGCGACCCGCGCTGTGTGGAGGCCGCCCGTCGACTGCGTCCCCTCGACCCGGACGGCTGGCCCGACGGGGACCTCGTGCGGGCGATGTGGAGATACGAGGAGGCCACGGCGGGGACCGCCGCCGAGTCCCACTGACGACCGGCCGGTGGGCGAGTCCGACTGACGACCGGCCTGTGGGCGAGTCCGACTGACGACCGGCCTGTGGGCGCGGACTCGGGTGGGGGGCCGTCCGCCGGGGCTTGCGGGAGGCAGCGTCCGCCGGGGGCGCGCAACCAGCCGTCGTCCACGGTCCGCCACCGCCCGTACGCCCCGACGCCCAGGGGCGCGAGCCGGCCGGTGCGCGCCGCCGCTGAGCAGCGCACACGCCTTTCACGCGCCGACGTCGGACATCGCGCGCCCCGCAGAGCCGTCTCCCCCTGCCCGCCCAGCTCCGCTGCCGTGGGTCCCCGGCCCCCCGGCCGGACGGGTGGGCGGGCGGTGCGGGCCGCCGGACTACCCTGGAGGGTCGATCGATCCCCCCGGGCAGGAGAGAAATGGCCGTCAATCTGGTCAATGTCGAGAACGTCAGCAAGGTGTACGGCACCCGTGCACTCCTCGACGGCATCTCGCTCGGCGTGTCCGAAGGGGACCGGATCGGCGTCGTCGGCCGCAACGGCGACGGGAAGACCACGCTGATCCGCATGCTGGCCAAGCTGGAGGACGCCGACACCGGCCGGGTCACGCACTCCGGCGGACTGCGCATGGGCGTGCTCACCCAGCACGACTCCCTCGACCCGGCCGCGACCGTCCGGCACGAGGTCATCCGCGACCTGGCCGACCACGAGTGGGCCGGCAACGCCAAGATCCGGGACGTGCTGACCGGACTGTTCGGCGGCCTCGACCTGCCCGGCTTCCCACAGGGCCTGGACACCGTCATCGGCCCCCTCTCCGGCGGTGAGCGCCGCCGGATCGCGCTGGCCAAGCTGCTGATCGACGAGCAGGACCTGATCGTCCTCGACGAGCCGACCAACCACCTCGACGTCGAGGGCATCTCCTGGCTCGCCCGGCACCTGCGCGAGCGCCGCTCCGCGCTCGTCTGCGTCACCCACGACCGCTGGTTCCTGGACCAGGTCTGCACCCGCATGTGGGACGTCCAGCGCGGCGACGTCCACGAGTACGAGGGCGGCTACTCCGACTACGTCTTCGCGCGCGCCGAGCGCGAGCGCATCGCCGCGACCGAGGAGACCAAGCGGCAGAACCTGGTCCGCAAGGAGCTGGCCTGGCTGCGGCGCGGCGCCCCCGCCCGCACCTCCAAGCCGCGCTTCCGCGTGGAGGCCGCCAACGAGCTCATCGCGGACGTGCCGCCGCCCCGGGACAGCAGCGAGCTGATGAAGTTCGCCTCCTCGCGGCTCGGCAGGACGGTGTTCGACCTGGAGGACGTCACCGTCCAGGCCGGACAGAAGGTGCTGCTCCAGCACATCACCTGGCACCTCGGCCCGGGCGACCGCATCGGCCTGGTGGGCGTCAACGGCGCCGGCAAGACCTCCCTGCTGCGGGCCCTGGCCGACGCCGCCCGCAGCGAGGGCGAGACGCAGCCCGTGGCCGGCCGGATCGCCGTCGGCAAGACGGTCAAGCTGGCCTACCTCTCCCAGGAGGTCGGCGAGCTCGACCCGAACCTGCGGGTTCTGGAGGCCGTGCAGCAGGTGCGCGAGCGCGTCGACCTCGGCAAGGGGCGCGAGATGACGGCCGGGCAGCTGTGCGAGACGTTCGGCTTCAACAAGGACAAGCAGTGGACGCCGGTCGGGGACCTGTCCGGCGGTGAGCGCCGGCGCCTGCAGATCCTGCGCCTGCTCATGGACGAGCCCAACGTCCTCTTCCTCGACGAGCCCACCAACGACCTCGACATCGAGACCCTCACCCAGCTGGAGGACCTCCTCGACGGCTGGCCCGGCTCGATGATCGTCATCTCCCACGACCGCTTCTTCGTGGAGCGCACCACCGACCGGGTCTTCGCGCTGCTCGGCGACGCCGCCCTGCGGATGCTCCCGCGCGGCATCGACGAGTACATCGAGCGCCGGCAGCGCATGGAGGAGGCCGCCGCCGCCTCCGCCCCGGCGGCCGCGCAGAAGGCCGCGCCGGAGAAGAGCGCGGCCGACCAGCGCGCCGCCAAGAAGGAACTGCAGAAGATCGAGCGGCAGTTGGACAAGGTCTCCGACAAGGAGGCCAAGCTGCACGCCCAGATCGCCGACCACGCCACCGACTTCGGGAAGGTCGCCGGACTGGACGCCCAGCTGCGGGAGTTGGCCTCCGAGCGCGAGGAACTGGAGATGCGGTGGCTGGAACTCGCCGAGGACGCGTGAAGGGTGCGTGAAGGCGCATAACGACGGCATCACGGGCCGGTCCTCCCTTGGAAACAGGGGCGGATCCGGCCCGTTGGCCTGTCAGCGCCGGGTGATAGAAAGAGCCGTCTGCGTACTTCTCAAGACGGCTCCAGGTGGTCACTGACCTGGGGGCGTGGCTAGAAAACAGTGACTAGGGGGAACACGCCGATGGCTCAGCCGCCCGATCAGCCGCCGCAGCAGGGTGGTTTCGGAGCACCGCAGGACCGCCCGCAGCCGCCGGCCGGACAGGCACCGCCGCAGGGCGGCTTCGGCGCACCGCAGCTGCCGCCGCAGCCGCCCCAGGGCCCGCCCGCTCCGCCCTCGCCGCAGCCCGGCTACGGCTACCCCCAGCAGCCGGGACCGTACGGGCCGCCCCAGCAGCCGGGCCCCTACGGTCAGCCCGGTCCCTACGGCGGGCAGCCCGGCCCGTACGGTCAGCCGAGCGGCCCCTACGGCCCGCAGCCCGGCTACGGCTACCCGCAGCAGCAGCCCCAGTTCCCCGGCGCACCCGGCGGCCCGGGCACCCCGCCGGGCGGCGGCCGCAACCCCTTCAGGGGCCGGCCCGCGCTGGTGGTCGGGGCCGCGGTGGCGGCGCTCCTGGTCGTCGGCGGGACGGTGTTCGCGGTCACCAAGGGCGACGACAAGGGCGGCAGGAAGCCGGTCGCCGGACCGAGCGACGACGGCAAGGCCACGGCGAGCGACGTCCCGGTCAACCCCGGCGACGGCAGCGGAGACGGCGGCGCGGACGACCAGGACTTCAACGCCGGCCGCAAGGCCGGCGAGGCGAAGGTGCTCTGGTACAAGGAGGCGCCCGACGCCCCTGCCTCCGGCGCCGACGCCCCCGGCATGTGGATCACCGCCAAGTCGGCCGTGAAGGCGGCCTACAAGGAACTCGTCGCGTACGACGTCGGCGACGGCAGGCCGACCTGGGCCGCCCTCACGCTGCCGCAGAAGATCTGCGCGGTCACCCCGCAGAAGACGGCGGACGACAAGGTCGTCGTCGCGTACATGAGCGGCACCAGCGACCGCGCCAAGTGCAACCAGCTCCAGCAGGTCGACCTGAACACCGGCGCCAAGGGCTGGACGGCCGTCGTCGCGGACGGCGCGCTGTTCGACAGCGCGATCAGCGTGGAGCTGTCGCTGGCCGGCAACACCCTGATGGTGGGCCGTTCGCAGTCCGGGACGGCGTACGACGTCCGCACCGGCAAGAAGCTGTACGACAAGCAGAAGTACGGCAACGCGTGCTTCCCGAGCGCGTTCGCCGGCGGGGCCCGGCTGATCGCGGTGGCCTCCTGCGACGCGAGCGACCCGACCGAGCACGACGAGATCCAGGAACTGGATCCGGCGACCGGCAAGGTCAGATGGACGCAGAAGTTCGACAAGGGCTGGACGGTCGGCAAGACGTTCTCCGTCGACCCGTTGGTCGTCTACAGCACCAACGAGGACAAGAAGAACTGGAACATCACGACGTTCACGCCGAACGGCTCGCTCCGTTCGCAGGTCCACGTCGACGAGAACTTCGCCCCCAAGTGCGAAGGCGGCTTCCTGCAGCGCAACCTCACGGGCTGCGCGGGCGTGGCCTCCGACGCGGGCACGCTGTACCTGCCCACCGAGACGAAGACCGGTCCCAACGAGATCGTGGCGATCGACCTGTCCACCGGCAAGGAGAAGTGGCGCGTCAAGTCGCCCACGGACGAGGCGATGCTGCCGGTGAAGACCGAGAGCGGCGAGCTCGTGGCCTACGTGGAGCCGTCGTTCGAGGGGCCGGGCCGCGTGGTGGGCATCCCGACGGCCGGCTCCGCGCACACGCCGAAGACGCTGATGCAGCTGCCCAAGAGCACGGCCGGCATCGAGGACAGCTTCTTCTCGCGGGACGTCGACTGGGTCGGCGGACGGTTCTACATCTCCACCACCAGGCTGACGGGCAACGACGACACGAAGGAGAAGCTGATGCTCGCCTACGGCAAGTAGGGCGACCTGCCGCCTCCCGGCCCGCCACCGTCGACCAGGCCCGTCCTCCCGAGCATGTCGAGCTTCCGCAGCTTCCCGAGCTTCCGCAGCTTCCAGCAGCTTCCCGAGCGTTGTACCGAGGTACCCACACCATGACCCAGCCGCCGCCCCCGCCGCCGAACGAGCCCCCGCAGCAGCCTTCGCAGCCGCCGCAGGGCGGGTTCGGCCCGCCCCCGCAGGCCGCCACGCCCAAGGCCGCCACGCCCAAGGACGTCACGCCCAAGGACGTCACGCCCAAGGACGTCACGCCCAAGGACGTCACGCCCAAGGACGCCGTCCCGCAGGACGCGAAGCCCCAGGACGCCCCGCCGCAGCCTGCCGCGCCCGACCTGACCAAGGCCCCGCAGCCGGGCTACGGCTACCCCCAGGCACAGCCCCAGGCCCAGGCCCAGGCCCAGCCTCCGGCGTCGGCCCAGCCCCAGGGACAGCCGCCGCAGCCTCCGCAGGCGCCCCACCCGTCCCAGCCGCCGCAGACGCCCGCGCCCGCGGCGCCGTCCGGGCCCCCGCAGCCGCCGCAGCCCCAGCCGGGCTACGGCTACCCGCAGGCGCCGCCCGCGGCCGCCCCCGGCTACGGCTACCCGGCCCAGCCGGGCGCCCCCGCCCCGGGGCCCTCCGCGTACGGCCAGCCCCAGCCGGGCCCCTACGGTCAGCCCGCCACGGCTTACGGCCAGCAGCCGGGCTACGGCTACCCGGCCCAGCCGGGCTATCCGGCCCAGCCCGGTTACGGGTATCCGGGGCAGCCGACCGTGCCCATGCAGCCGCAGGTCGGCGCGGGGTCCACGGGATCCGGCCGGAAGATCAACGCGCAGGTGGCGATCATCGTCTCCGCCGTCGCCGCGATCGCGCTCATCGTGGGCGGCGGCGTCTGGTACGCGAACTCCGGTCACGGCGGCAAGAAGGACGAGGCGAGCTCCGGCGGCGCGAACGGCGGCGGAGGGGACAAGGGCACGGGCGGCGCCGGAGGCGGCGGCACGACGCCCGGCGGCACCGAGAAGGCGCCGGCCGACCCGGCGGCCAGCGTCCTGTTCAAGGTTCCGATGCCCGTGGTCAAGAAGGACGCCAGCGTCGGCATCAAGGGCTCCTGGCTGACCGACAAGGCGTACGTGAAGACGAGCGTCAACGAGGTCTCCGGGTACGACCTGGTCAAGGGCACCAAGCTCTGGACGGTGCCGCTGCCCGGCCCGGTCTGCGAGGCCAGCAGGTTCGCCACCGCCGACCACCGCACGGCCGTCACCTTCCAGGCGAGCACCGCCAAGACGGCCGGCTGCGACCAGGTCGCGGCGATCGACCTCGTCGCGGGCAAGCAGCTGTGGCGGAAGACCGTCGCCTCCGGGGACAACACCGTCACCTTCGACAACGTGACGGTCAGCGGGAAGACGGTCGCCCTGGGCAGCACCGAGGGCGGCGCGGCCTTCGACATCGACACCGGCAAGCCGCTGTGGGCGCCGAAGCCGGCCGACACCTGCTACGACGACGGCTACGGCGGCGGTCCCAAGCTGGTGGCCGTGCGCAAGTGCGGCCCCTACGACAACCCCGAGCTGCACATCCAGACCATCGACCCGGTCTCCGGCAAGGTGATCTCCGAGTACAAGCTCGCCGCGGGCATCGAGTACGCGTCCATCGTGTCCACCGACCCGCTGGTCGTGGCCGCCGACGTCGGCGACAGCGCCGGCGACGGCAGCGGCATCTCGGACTTCTTCTCCATCGACAACAAGACCGGCAAGCTGCGCACCCGCATCTCGGTGCCGGGCAAGGAGTACGCGGCCGACTGCGAGGGCATCACCCGGGTCGAGGCCTGCATGGGCCTGGCCGTCGGCAACGACCGCATCTACGTCCCGACCGAGGAGCACGACAGCGGCGGCGACCACAGCCGGACGAACGAGATCGTCGCCTTCGACCTGGCCACCGGCAAGCCCACCGGCCAACGCGCGGACGCCGGCGACGGCTACACGATCTACCCGCTGCGCATGGACGGCGCGAACCTGATCGCCTACAAGCGGCCGCCGTACGACAAGGGCGGACAGGTCGTCAGCATCGACGGCAGCTCCTTCAAGGAGACCAAGCTGCTGGAGAACCCGGCCACGGACGAGGTGCACGACGTGGAGATCGCCATGTCCCCGGAGTACTCCGAGGTCCTCTTCGCCAAGGGACGCCTGTACATGTCGGAGGTGTACGCCGACGACGGGGCGCTGTCGAACGGCGACCCGCAGTACCTGGCCGTCGGGTTCGGCACCGCGGGCAGCTGATCATCTTAATTGTCGTCACGGCCCCGTCCCTGTTCAGGGGCGGGGCCGCGCACTTATCGCGCATGACCCTCGAATGCGAGGATTTTCGGCGATCCGGGGCACTTCTCGCCGGTAGGGGGAGCGCAACGTCGAACAAGCGTGTAGCTTCCTCGGGCATGAAGAGGGGGTGCCGGGGGGCGCCCCCCGTTGGTGCGTGTGGATCCGTGTGGGCATCCATGGGGGACTGGGGGGTTGCTGGTGGGAGTGCGGCTGATGGTGGTCGACGACCACCGACTGCTCGCCGAGGCGCTGGCCTCGGCTCTCAAACTGCGAGGGCACCGGGTGCTCGCCGCGGCGGCCCCGGCCGCGGGCGCGGCGGAGCTGGTGATCACCCGCGCTCCGGAGGTGTGTCTGATGGGCACGGCGGTCCCGGCCGAGCCGGGCATCTTCGACCCGGTGGTGCGCATCAAGCGGGAGCGTCCGCAGGTGGCCGTGCTGGTCCTCGGACCGGTGCCGAGCCCGCGCGGCATCGCGGCGGCCTTCGCGGCCGGCGCCTCCGGCTACGTACGCCACGACGAGCGCATAGAGGGTGTCGAGCGGGCCATCATGAAGGCGAGGGCGGGCGAGGCGGCGGTGGCTCCGCAGCTGCTCCAGGGCGCGTTCAGCGAGTTGCTCAACCCGGCGGCCCAGCCGGACGACGAGGGCCAGCGGCTGCTGCAGATGCTCACGCCGCGCGAGGTCGAGGTCCTGGTCCGGGTCGCGGAGGGCGAGGACACCCGGCTGATCGCCGCCGGCATGAACATCGCCCCGTCGACGGCCCGCACGCACGTCCAGCGGGTCCTGATGAAACTCGGCGTGGGCTCCCGGCTGGAGGCGGCGGCCCTGGCCGCCCGGACAGGCCTCCTGGACCGTGCGGGCCCGCTGCCGCACACGACCCGGGCCACGGCGACGGAACCGGAGCAGCCCGTATGAGAGCCCGCGCGATCGTCCGGCGCGGCGCCCGCCTCGGCGCGCTGATCGGGGCCTGGCCGGCCGGCATCGGCGGAGTCCTGTGCCTGGTGGCGGCGTTCGTCTTCCTGACCGGCGGCCTGTACGGGACCGCGCGGGCGCTGACGGCTGCCGCCGGACTCGCCGTGCTCGGCAGCCTGGCGGCCGGCCTCGCCGTGGGCACGGCCACCGGCGTCGCCCTGGCGCTCGCCCCACGGCGGCTCCTCGCCCGCCCCGTGCTGAGAGGCCTGCTGGCCGCCCTCACCGCGGGCCTGCCGCTCGCCGCGCTCTCCGTCGCCCTCCTCACCGGAGACGGTTACACCCTGGCGAGCTACCCGCCGTCGTCGCACTTCGTCGACGGGGCGGTGATCTTGACGATCGCCCTGGTGGCGGCGGCCCGCAGCGGCGAGATCGCGGGCTGCGACGCCGAGGGCTGATCAGCGGCCGAGACCGGCGCGTATCCCCGCCAGGAGGTGGGCGAGGGCGGCGGGGGTGGTCGTGAGAGCGGTCCCCGGCTCCTCGCTCTCCCGCAGGTGCAGGGCCGAGGGGGCGGGGGAGGCGGCGAGTTCCACGCAGGTGTCCCCTTCGCCGCCACCGGAGAAGGTGGATTTCTGCCAGTTCATGATAGTCCGGTCCATGTGGTGTCTCACAGCTCCTTCGACAAGCGGTGGATGAAGTCCCGTGACGCGGTGGGGTCCAGCGTCGCTTCTTGCACCCGGTTCAGGAGCATTCGGAGTTGCTTCAGTTGGGCGTCCGCGCCGATGAAAGTGACCCCGGTGGGTCCATCACGAAGCCCGGTGTCCAGTTCGGGAACCGGTCCGCCCAGGTACATCATCGAGATTCCGGCACCTGCAAAGCCGTCCTGGTCCGTCGGAATGACCCGCACTGTGGTGTGACCGCGTTCGATCTGGTCCAGGATCCAACGCAGTTGAGCGAGTGACGTTCTCCGATCGGCCACGCGGACGCGCAGTGCGAATTCGTGAACGATCGTCTCGTAAGGGGTGGGGG
Source organism: Streptomyces rishiriensis (assembly GCF_003112535.1). Taxonomy (GTDB): domain Bacteria; phylum Actinomycetota; class Actinomycetes; order Streptomycetales; family Streptomycetaceae; genus Streptomyces; species Streptomyces rishiriensis. Next base: position 83,692 of record NZ_BEWA01000024.1, read on the forward strand.
CCTCGCCCTCGATGATGGAGCGCCGCCTCATGCGGTGTTCCACTCGCGGTGCGAGTTCGCTCTCGGGGAGCTCGGGACGCATGTAACTGAACACCGCTCGGGCGTAGTCCGGGGTCTGCAGCAGTCCGGGAACATAGGGGATGACGACTTCGCGAACAGAGGTCGCATGGTGCTCGGCCTCCGCCACGTCCATGTGCACCTGGGGCAGAACCCCGCGATAGTCGTCCCACCAACCGCGTGAGCGCTCCGTCGCCATCGTCACGAGCGCTTCGATCAACGCCTCGTCCGCGCAGGCGCAGTGCGCTGCCAGTCTGCGCAGCCGCTCCTCGCTGATTGCCGATGTCCCGGCCTCGATCTGACTCATGTGAGCCGAGCTCGACCCGAGGAGTCCCGCCACCTCCTTGGCCGGCAGGCCTGCCGCCTCCCGCAGTTTGCGCAGCTCGGAGCCCAGGCGCATCTGCCGTGCCGTGGGTTGGTTCCGCATGGTCATCCGCGTAACTGCCTCTCCGGGACTCCTCGTTCGGGGGACAGATTACGGGAGCCGGTTGCGAGGGTATGAATTTCTACCCTACCGTCAGTGACGCACCGCGCACACCGCGGAAGCGCACCGCTCCGTCCTGCCATGGCGGCTGCGGCAGGCCACCGCCCGTGACTCCGACTCCCCACCCCCCGCCTGGAGCTGACCCATGCCCGCTGAAGCCGACTCCTGGGAGTACTCGCTCTACATTCCGAGCGACCCCCGCGCCGTCACCGTCTGCCGCCGCACCCTGCGTCTGGTCCTCACCCTCCACGGCCTGGTCGGCCTCGTCGACACCGCGGAACTGCTCGCCTCGGAGCTGATGTCCAACGCCGTCCTGCACACGAAGGGCCCGGCCTGTCTGCGGCTGCGGTTCCGGGACGGCGTGCTCCAGATCGGGGCGTGGGACGCGGACCCCGAGCCGCCCGAGCCGCCGTGCCGGCTGGAGGAGGTGACCGGCGCGGAGAGCGGGCGGGGGATGGGTCTCGTCCGGGCCTGCGCGGACGTCTGGCACTGGCAGCCGCTGTCCCGCATGGGGCGCCGGGGCAAGCTCGTGTGGTGCGAGCTGGCGGTGGCGTAGGTGCGGACACGGGTGTTGTGGAGGTGCGGATCCGATCATCACGCCATACGGTCAGTGATCGTACCGCTCCATTCAGTGACGAAGCCTGTCACTCAGCCGGAAAAGGGAATGTAATGCGCAAGCTTCACAAGACCGTACTCGTGGCTGCCATGATCGGGAGCCTCGGTCTCGCCGGGGCCGGAACCGCCTCCGCCCACGGCTCGGGCTCGGACGGCGACTCCAGGCAGTGCGCCAATCACGTGGAGAACATCTCGTTCGGTCTGATCAACATCCCGAACCTGAACCTCCCGCTGCTCGGGTCCTCGTCGAACCAGACGGCGACCCAGCAGATCTGCAACAACGGTGACGACGCCGTCAACGCGAACGTCGCGAGCCACGAGGACTAGAGGTGACGGGGCGGCTCCGGAGCCGAAGGGCGCAGGCCCCGGCTCCGGAGCCGCCTCGCTCCAGCGCTGCTACTCGCCGCGCGGGAGGTCCTCCTTCAGGGCCTCCGGCGGCAGCGTGGGCGTCACCGGGGCCACCGGGCGCAGCTTCAGCCAGACCAGGAAGAAGACGCCCAGGGCCAGCATGCCCAGGCCGGTCCACAGGTTGATGTTGATCCCCTGGGCCTTGTCGATCTCCGCGTCGCTGTCCGTGATGCCGGCGATCGTGACGATCACGCCGTAGACGACGAACAGACCGCCGATGATGCGGCGCAGGTCGAAGATGCGGGCCGCGGTCGCGGACTTGTGCTCCAGTTCGGTGACCTCGCGCTGGACGTCGGCCTCGGAGTACCCCGCTCGCCGCAGCCGCTCCGCGGCGGCCTCGGCGCTCTCGGACGGTTCGAATTGCTCGGACATGGCGTTTCCATCCTCCCGCAGGTGTCGCGAGGGCTCAGAACGAGAACGGGATGTAGCAGAGGGCGGCCAGGATCACCGCGCCCCAGCCCAGCAGGGCCGGACGGCGGTACCACGCGTCGTCGCCCGCGGCCGGCGGCTCGGCCATGCCGGGGGAGACGGTGCCGTAGACCAGGCCCTGGAGCTCCTCGTCCGGCTTGGGGGCCGTGAACAGTGACACGATCACCATCACGACCGCGCCCGCCACGAAGCCCGCGATGGCGGAGACGAAGTTGGCGCCCTGGTCGGTGGGGATGCCGATGACGTCCCGCTTGTAGAGGACGAAGTAGTTCACCATCGCGGCCGTGGTGCCCGCGAGCAGACCCCAGAAGCCCGACTTCTTCGACGCCCGCTTCCAGAACATGCCGACGATGAAGACGACGAACATCGGCACGTTGAAGAAGGAGAACAGGGTCTGGAGGTAGCTCATGATGTTGGAGAAGGACGACGCCAGGAACGCCGTGCCCACCGACGCGGCCACGCCGACCGCCGTGATCAGACGGCCGAACCGGACGTAGTAGGCGTCCTCCCGGCCCAGTACCACGTACTTGGCCCAGATGTCCGTCGTGAACACCGTGTTGAACGACGAGATGTTCGCCGCCATGCCGGCCATGAACGCCGCCAGCAGACCCGTCACCGCGATGCCCAGCACGCCGTTCGGCAGCAGTTCCTGCATGAGGTAGGGGATCGCGTCGTTGTACTGCAGGTCCGAGCCGCTCGTGCCGATCTTCGGGACCAGGACCGCCGCCACCAGGCCCGGGATCATCACCAGGAACACCATGAAGATCTTCGGGTAGGCCGCGATGAGCGGGGTGCGCTGGGCCGCGGACAGGTTCTTGGCCGACAGGGCGCGCTGCACCTCCGCGAAGTTCGTCGTCCAGTAGCCGAACGACAGGACGAAGCCGAGGCCCAGCACGATGGTCAGCCAGTTCGCGCCCAGCGGGTTGGCGCTGCCGATGCCGGTGCCGCCCCACGCGGTGACGAAGTGGTCGCCGTGGCTCGCGGTCAGCTTGTCGGTCAGGCCGCCCCAGCCGCCCACCTTCTTCAGGCCCAGCACCGACAGCGGGATCAGGGCCGCCAGGATCACGAAGAACTGCAGGACCTCGTTGTAGATCGCCGAGGACAGGCCGCCGAGCGTGATGTACGCCAGCACGAAGAAGCCCGCGACGACGATCGCCACCCACTGCGGCCAGCCCAGCAGGGCCTCGACGACGATCGCCAGCGCGTAGAGGTTCACCCCGGCGATCAGGATCGCGGCGAACGCGAACAGGGCCGAGCTGAGCAGGTGGGCGGCCTTGTCGAAGCGCAGCAGCAGAAACTCCGGGACCGAGCGGACCTTGCTGCCGTAGTAGAACGGCATCATCACCAGGCCGAGGAAGACCATCGCCGGGATGGCGCCGATCCAGTACCAGTGGACGGTGTACGCGCCGTACTGTGCGCTGTTCGCGGCCATGCCCAGGATCTCGGTGGCGGCCAGGTTGGCCGAGATGAAGGCCAGGCCGGTGATCCAGGCGGGCAGGGAGCGGCCGGAGAGGAAGAAGTCGAGGCTGGTCTTCACCGACCGGCGGGCGGCGAAGCCGATGCCCAAGACCACGACGAAGTAGATGCCGAGGATCGTGTAGTCGAGCCAGTTCGTCGGGAGGCGCAGCGCCGCGGCCAGCTGCGGCGCCGAGTGTGTGGGGGTTCGCATTCCCTGCTCACTTCTTTTGGTGTTCTTTGTTTGGTTGTGGTGATGACTAGCCTGGGACTTTGTGGTTTTATGTGTTTGGTTCTGTTGGAAGCTTCGCTAGGTGTACGAATCTGGGTCCGCGGGTCCAGAGGTACGGAGGAGAGTCGCGGTGAAGAAGACCTCGACCCGCTTGGCCGACGGTCGTGAGCTGATCTACTACGACCAGCGCGACGACGCGGTGCGCGACGCGGTGGACAAGCGTCCGCTGGACCCCACGGTCACCACTTCGGAGGTACGGCGCGACCCGCTGCTCGGCGACTCCATCGCCGTCGCCTCGCACCGGCAGGGCCGCACCTACCACCCGCCCGCCGACGAGTGCCCGCTCTGCCCCTCGCAGGGCGACCGGCTCAGCGAGATCCCGGACTCCTCGTACGACGTCGTCGTCTTCGAGAACCGTTTCCCCTCCCTGGCCGGCGACTCCGGACGCTGTGAGGTGGTCTGCTTCACCTCCGACCACAACGCGGCCTTCGCCGACCTCACCGAGGAGCAGGCGCGACTGGTCCTCGACGCGTGGACGGACCGGACGTCCGAGCTGTCGCATCTGCCCTCCGTGGAACAGGTGTTCTGCTTCGAGAACCGCGGCGCCGAGATCGGCGTGACACTGGGTCACCCGCACGGGCAGATCTACGCCTACCCCTTCACCACCCCCCGCACCGCCCTGATGCTGCGTTCGGTGGCCGCGCACAAGGAGGCCACGGGCGGGGAGAACCTCTTCGACGCCGTCCTGCAGCGTGAACTCGCGGGCGAGCGAGTCGTCCTGGAGGGTGAACACTGGGTCGCGTTCGTGCCGTACGCCGCCCACTGGCCGTACGAGGTGCACCTCTACCCCAAGCGCCGGGTGCCGGACCTGCTGGCCCTCGACGAGGACGCGCGCACAGAGTTCCCCCAGGTGTACCTGGAACTCTTGAGGCGCTTCGACCGGATCTTCGGCGAAGGTGAACCGCCCACGCCGTACATCTCCGCCTGGCACCAGGCGCCGTTCGGCGCGCTGGAGGAGTTCGAGGGCGTCAACCGCGACGACTTCGGGCTGCACCTGGAGCTTTTCACCATCCGTCGCACGTCCGGCAAGCTGAAGTTCCTCGCGGGCTCCGAGTCGGGCATGAACGTCTTCATCAACGACGTGCCGCCGGAGTTCGCGGCCCAGCGACTGCGAGAGGTAGCGAGTTCATGAGCGGCACCACCGGCAGCGGCACCACCGGCACGCGCGGCAAGTATCTGGTCACGGGCGGCGCGGGCTACGTCGGCGGCGTCGTCGCCCAGCACCTGCTGGAGGCCGGCCACGAGGTCGTCGTCCTCGACAACCTCTCCACCGGCTTCCGCGAGGGCGTCCCCGCGGGCGCCGCGTTCATCGAGGGCGACATCCGCGACGCGGGCGAGCACCTCGACGACTCCTTCGACGCGGTGCTCCACTTCGCCGCGTTCTCGCAGGTCGGCGAGTCCGTCGTCAAGCCGGAGAAGTACTGGGAGAACAACGTCGGCGGCACCATGGCGCTGCTCGGCGCGATGCGCGAGGCGGGCGTGCGCAAGCTGGTCTTCTCGTCCACCGCGGCCACCTACGGCGAGCCGGAGCAGGTCCCGATCGTCGAGACCGCGCCCACCCGGCCGACCAACCCCTACGGCGCCTCCAAGCTCGCGGTCGACCACATGATCAGCGGCGAGGCCGCGGCCCACGGGCTCGGCGCCGTCTCCCTGCGCTACTTCAACGTGGCCGGCGCGTACGGCGCGCAGGGCGAGCGCCACGAGCCCGAGTCGCACCTCATCCCGCTCGTCCTCCAGGTCGCCCAGGGCCGCCGCGAGGCCATCTCGGTCTACGGCGACGACTACCCGACCCCCGACGGCACCTGCGTGCGCGACTACATCCACGTCGCCGACCTCGCCGAGGCGCACCTGCTCGCCGTCGCGGCCGCGAAGCCCGGCGAGCACCTCATCTGCAACCTCGGCAACGGCAACGGCTTCTCCGTCCGCGAGGTCGTCGAGACCGTCCGCAAGGTCACCGGGCACCCGATCCCCGAGGTCGCGGCTGCGCGCCGCGCCGGGGACCCGGCCGTCCTGGTCGCCTCGGCGGACACCGCCCGCGAACGGCTGGGCTGGAACCCGTCCCGCGCGGACCTCGCGGGTATCGTCGCGGACGCGTGGGAGTTCGCACAGCACAACGCACACGGCGCAGGGGAGCGGTAATGGGGGCAGAGCAGGTCCGGGACGGCTTCGTCGAGCTGTACGGCACGCGACCCGACGGGGTGTGGGCGGCGCCCGGCCGCGTCAACCTCATCGGTGAGCACACCGACTACAACGACGGCTTCGTGATGCCGTTCGCGCTGCCGCACACCGCCGTCGCCGCGGTCTCCCGGCGCACGGACGGCGTGCTGCGGCTGCACTCGGCCGACCTCGACGCGGGCGTCGCCGAACTGCGCCTGGACGAGCTGACGCCCGAGTCCGACAAGGCCTGGACGGCGTACCCGGCCGGTGTCGTGTGGGCCCTGCGCGAGGCCGGCCACCCGGTGACCGGCGCCGACGTCCACCTGGCGTCGACCGTCCCGTCGGGCGCGGGCCTGTCGTCCTCGGCGGCCCTCGAGGTCGTCGTGGCGCTGGCGCTGAACGACCTGTTCGAGCTCGGGCTCCAGGGCTGGCAGCTCGCCCGGCTGTGCCAGCGCGCCGAGAACGTCTACGTCGGCGCCCCCACCGGCATCATGGACCAGACGGCGTCCGCGTGCTGCGAGGCCGGCCACGCGCTGTTCCTCGACACCCGCGACCTCTCCCAGAAGCAGATCCCCCTCGACCTGGCCGCCGAGGGACTGCGTCTGCTGGTCGTCGACACCCAGGTCACGCACGCCCACAGCGGCGGCGAGTACGGCAAGCGCCGGGCGGGCTGTGAGAAGGGCGCCGCTCTCCTCGGCGTCGACGCGCTGCGCGACATCGCGTACGCCGACCTGGACGCGGCCCTCGCCCGCCTCGGCGACGAGGACGAGGTCCGCCGGCTGGTCCGCCACGTAGTGACCGAGGACCGGCGCGTCGAGCAGGTCGTGGCCCTCCTGGAGTCGGGCGGCGACACCCGTGCCGTCGGACCTGTCCTGACGGCGGGTCACGCCTCGCTCCGGGACGACTTCCGGGTCTCGTGCCCCGAGCTGGACCTCGTCGTCGACACCGCGCTCGCGCACGGTGCGCTGGGGGCGCGGATGACCGGCGGCGGGTTCGGCGGCTCGGCGATCGTCCTGGCCGAGGCCACCGACGTCGAGGCGCTCACCAAGGCCGTCGGCGAGGCGTTCACGGCTGCGGGCCTCAAGGCCCCGCGGGTCTTCGAGGCAGTGCCCTCGGCGGGAGCGCGCCGCCTGATCTGACCCGGACGCGGACGTCACCCACCGGGGTGAGGCGAAGAGCGCCTCACCCCGGTTCGTGCGTGAGGCGCTTGGTCAGCGTGTACTCCGTGATGCCCGGCGGGTAGTCCTCGATCACGCACACCACCTGGTAGCCGTGCCGCCGGTAGAACTCCGGGGCCTGGAAGTCCCAGGTCTCCAGGCGGACCCGCGTGCAGCCCCGTTCGTCGCGGGCGGCGCGCTCCGCCTCGGCCAGGAGCCGGGAGCCCAGGCCCGCCCCGCGGTGACGGGCGTCCACCCACAGGTGGGCGACGTGCAGCCAGGCCGTCCAGGTGTGGCCCACCAGACCGCCGGCCAGCTCACCCCCGGGACCGCAGGCCCACACGTGCAGGGGCGACTCGCGTTCCGCCGGGGTGCCGCGCAGGGCGCGCAGAACCGGTGAGGCCTCCGTGTTGGCGGCCAGCAGCCGGGAACGGAGAAGATCGCGCCGAGTCCTGTCGACTTCTGTCTCAAGACGGAACATGCGGCACACCATAAACGCGTCCGCGAATTAGTTCTGCACATTGCCTTCCGCTGTCGGCCCACAGCTCTACGCTGTGAACAACACCGGTGGGGGCCGGTGCTGATCAGGGGGGCGAGACAGCCGGGTACGACGCCCGCGGTGGGGGTAGCAGTGTCTGCACGGCGGCGGCCGTGCGGCCAGGGCGCTCCCTGTGGGCGCCGTGTCCGCGCTGGTCGACGTTCTCCGTGGTCTTCGTGTTCTCCGTGTTCGCCGTGTTCTGTGTGTGCTTCCTCTTTCTTGCTGTTCTCCGTCTCCGGACCTTTGGGGTATCCCCTGCTCCGTCAAGGAGCTTGGGGAAGGGGGTTTCGTGGTTCGCATCCGTGTACTGGTCGTCGACGACCACCGCATCTTCGCCGAGTCGCTCGCCGCGGCGCTGGCCGCCGAGCCGGACGTCGACGTGTCCGCGGCCGGCAGCGGCCCGGCGGCACTGCGCAGCCTGGAGCGCGCGGCCGCCGAAGGGCGCCGGTACGACGTGCTGCTCGTCGACGCCGACCTGGGCGGCACGCTGCCCGGCATACGGGCCGCCGTGCCCGTGCAGGAGGTGGGCGAGGACGGGCTCGTCGACGGGATATCGCTGGTCACGGGCGTGCGCAGCGCACAGCCCCACGTCCGGATCGTCGTGCTCGCCGAGAAGGACGACCCGCGCCGCGCGGCACTCGCGTTGCAGGCGGGAGCGTCCGGCTGGGTGGCGAAGGACTGCTCGCTCTCCCGCCTGCTGACCGTCATCCGGGGGGTGCTGCGCGAGGAGACGCATCTGCCTCCCGCCCTGCTCACCGGCGTCCTGCGGGAGCTGACCGCCGCGCGCAAGCACCGCACCGAGAGCGAACGCCTGGTGGAGTCCCTCACGCCGAGGGAACGCGAGGTGCTGCGGTGCATGGTGGCGGGACTGGGGCGCAAGGCCGTCGCCGAGCGCCTGTTCCTGTCCCCGCACACCGTCCGCACCCATATGCAGAACGTCCTCGGCAAACTGGGCGTGCACTCCACCCTCGCCGCGGTCGCCCTCGCCAGGCGGGCGGGGGTCGGGCCGGTCGACCTAACCGGGGATGTTGTCGAACGGGGCGGTCAACTGGCGTAGCAGGCCTGCCAGTTCGCCGCGCTGCGCCTGGGAGAGCTCGGCCAGGATCGCCCGCTCCTGGTCGAGCAGACCGGCGAGCGCCTGGTCGGCGCGGTCCTTGCCGTCGTCCGTGAGACGGACGAGCACGCCCCGCCGGTCGCTCGGATCCGGCAGCCGCTCCACCAGGCCCTTCTTCGCGAGGCGGTCGATGCGGTTGGTCATCGTGCCCGAGGTCACCAGCGTCTGCGTCAGCAGTTGTCCGGGCGAGAGCTGATACGGCACTCCCGCGCGCCGCAGCGCCGTCAGGACGTCGAACTCCCACGGCTCCAGCTGGTGCTCGGAGAACGCGAGCCGGCGGGCCCGGTCCAGGTGCCGGGCCAGTCTGCTCACCCTGCTCAGTACTTCCAGCGGCTCCACGTCGAGGTCCGGGCGCTCCCGGCGCCACGCTGCGACCAGCCGATCGACCTCGTCCTCCATGACGATCAGTGTAGTGGTTGTGTCGACATGAAGTCTCTTGATGTCGAGCATCTTGACGTCGAGATAAATCGGGGAGAGAGTCGGGGCATGACGACGAACCCCTCCTGGGACCCGGCCCAGTACCTGCGCCACGCCGGCCACCGCGCCCGCCCCTTCGCCGACCTCCTCGCCCGCGTCCCCGCCCTGCCCCGCGAACCGCCCCGCATCGCCGACCTCGGCTGCGGCCCCGGCAACGTCACCGTCGCCCTCGCCGACCGCTGGCCCACCGCCCGGATCACCGGCTACGACAACTCGCCGCAGATGCTCGCCGACGCCGCCGCCCACGCGCGCCCGCACCTCGACTTCGCCCACGCCGACCTCACCGACTGGACGCCCGCCGAGACCTACGACCTGCTCGTCTCCAACGCCGCCCTCCAGTGGGTCCCCGGCCACCTCGAGGCCCTCGCCGGCTGGCTGGACGGCCTCGCCCCGGGCGGAACCCTCGCCTTCCAGGTCCCGCACAACGTGGACGCGCCCCTGCACGCCCTGATGCGCGAGCTCAGCGGCAGCGCGCGCTGGAAGAGCCGCCTCGGCCACGTCCTGCGCCACGAGGACTCCGTCCACGCACCCGGCGTCTACCTCGACCGGCTGGCCCGCCTCGGCTGCGCGACCGACGTGTGGACCACGACCTACCTGCACGTCCTGCCCGGCGAGGACCCCGTCCTGGACTGGGTCAAGGGCACCGGACTGCGCCCCGCCCTCGACGCCCTCGCCGACGACCCCGAGGCCCGCGACGCCTTCGTCGCCGAATACCGCGAGCTGCTCCGCGAGGCCTACCCGAGCGCCGGGTACGGCACCGTCCTGCCGTTCCGCCGCCTGTTCGCCGTCGCCACGAAGGCGGGCTGAGATGCTGGCCGCCGTCGACCACGTCCAGCTCGCCGCTCCGCCCGGCTCCGAGGACCTGCTGCGCTCCTTCTACGTGGACGCCCTCGGCATGACCGAGATCCCCAAGCCGCCGGCGCTCGCGGCGAACGGGGGGTGCTGGTTCCAGGCCGGCGCCGTCCAGCTCCACCTGGGCACGGAGCCCGGTTTCACGCCGTCCCGCAAGGCCCACCCCGGACTGCGGGTCACCGGCATCGAGGCCTACGCGGCCCGGCTGGCACGGCACGGCACGCGGATCACCTGGGACGACGCCCTGCCCGGACACCGCCGCTTCCACGCCCAGGACCCCGTCGGCAACCGACTGGAGTTCCTGGAACCCGACGACGAGCCGTGAGGGCGGGACGGGGTTCGCGAAGCGTTCGGGTTTGAGACGCGCCAGGCGGGTCACCCGCTGTACAGAGAGCGCACGCAAACCTGACTGGGAGTGATGAACAGTGGCAGGCGAGCAGAAGTCCAAGGCGAAGATGGAACAGGCCAAGGGCAAGGCCAAGGAGACGGTCGGCCGAGCCGTGGGCAACGAGAGGCTCGAAGCCGAAGGCCGCGTGGACCAGGCCAAGGGCGACGCGCGACAGGCCAAGGAGAAGACGAAGGACGTCTTCAAGCACTGAGCGAGCGCGCGGACGCCGCGCACACGCGGACAGGCCCCCCGTCCCAGCGGACGGGGGGCCTGCCGCATGCGTCGAACCGCCCGATGCCGACGGCGCCGGACCGGCTCAGCTCTTGCGCCGCCCGATCAGATGCGGCTTGGCCTCCAGGCGTTCCAGGCCGTGCCAGCACAGGTTCACCAGATGCGCCGCCACCTCCGCCTTCTTCGGGCGGCGCACGTCCAGCCACCACTGCCCGGTCAGGGCGACCATGCCGACCAGGGCCTGCGCGTAGAGCGGGGCCAGCTTCGCGTCGAAACCGCGGTTCTTGAACTCGCGGCCCAGGATGTCCTCCACCTGGGTGGCGATGTCCGAGATCAGCGAGGCGAAGGAACCCGTCGACTGCGGGATGGGGGAGTCGCGGACCAGGATGCGGAAGCCGTCCGTGTACTCCTCGATGTAGTCCAGGAGCGCGAACGCCGCCTGTTCGAGCAGCTCACGAGGGTGGCCCGCCGTCAACGACGACGTGACCATGTCCAGCAGCCGGCGCATCTCCCGGTCCACCACGACCGCGTACAGCCCCTCCTTGCCGCCGAAGTGCTCGTACACCACCGGCTTGGACACCCCGGCCTTCGCCGCGATCTCCTCCACCGACGTGCCTTCGAAGCCCTTCGCCGCGAACAGGGTGCGGCCGATCTCCAGCAACTGCTGCCGACGCTCCGCCCCCGTCATCCTGGTGCGACGCGCGCGCCGCGGCTTCACTTCACCGCTGGGACTGGAGGTGTTGCTGGGATCGGTCGCCACGCCGTCAATCATGCCGCCTCGACGGTCGCCCTCCCCTGCCGGGAGCCGTCCTCACCGGTGTTACGGCGCGAATCGATACGCGAGCGTGACGGCCAGCGCACGTCGTACGCCCAGCCGAGCATCTCGAACCACCGGATGAAGCGCGCCGAGGAGTCCACCTGGCCCCGCATCACCCCGTGCCGCGCGGACGTCGGGTCGGCGTGGTGCAGGTTGTGCCAGGACTCGCCGCAGGACAGGACCGCCAGCCACCACACGTTGCCGGAGCGGTCCCGGGACTTGAACGGACGCTTGCCCACCGCGTGGCAGATCGAGTTGATCGACCACGTCACGTGGTGCAGCAGAGCCACCCGCACCAGGGAGCCCCAGAAGAACGCCGTGAACGCGCCCCACCAGGACATCGTCACCAGACCGCCCACCAGCGGCGGGATCGCCAGCGACACCACCGTGAACAGCACGAACTGGCGCGAGATCGCACGGATCGCCGGGTCCCTGATCAGATCCGGCGCGTACTTCTCCTGCGACGTCTGCTCCTCATCGAACATCCATGCGATGTGAGCCCACCACAGGCCCTTCATCAACGCCGGCACGGTCTCCCCGAACCGCCACGGCGAATGCGGGTCCCCGTCCGCGTCGGAGAACTTGTGATGCTTGCGGTGATCGGCCACCCAGCGCACCAGCGGCCCCTCCACCGCCAGGGAGCCCATGACCGCCAACGCGATCCGGAGCGGCCGCTTCGCCTTGAACGAACCGTGCGTGAAGTACCGGTGGAAACCGATCGTGATCCCGTGGCAGCCGAGGAAGTACATGAAGACCATCAGCCCCATGTCCAGCCAGCTCACCCCCCAGCCCCACGCCAGCGGCACCGCCCCCAGCACCGCGAGGAACGGAACGACGATGAAGAGCAGCAGCATGATCTGCTCGATCGATCGCTTCTGCTCGCCACCGAGGGTGGCGGAGGGCGTGGTGGCGTCGTCCGGCGTCTTCGAAGGGTCTTCGATCACGTTGGAACCTGTGGTCATGCGCGTCCCCTGGGGGGTCTTGGAAGGAGGGAGGATGCCGTGACGCCGGAACCCCGCGTCATTCCTACGGTTCCGTAACCTACGGCAACGTAAGTATGGCAGCGCACCGCCCCGCGGCAAGAGCCCGCCAGCCTGCGCGTCTCCGCGGACACCTATCCTTGGAAACGGTCGGACAGCGCGGTCCGCTCTGTTTTCTTCCCGGATGTCAGGACCCGTATGCGGCGTCCGCCGCGAGGCCCGGCACCCGAGTTCCCTCCCGGACGAGCTTCAACACTGCAAGGAGCCGCACCTGTGAGCAGTGCCGACGACCTTGGCCAGGCCACCACGACGACCAGCACCGAGCTGCGCGCCGACATCCGCCGACTGGGCGACCTCCTCGGGGAGACCCTCGTCCGGCAGGAGGGCCCAGAACTCCTCGAACTGGTCGAAAAGGTCCGCCGCCTCACCCGAGAAGACGGCGAAGCCGCCGCCGAACTCCTGCGTGGCATCGAACTCGAGACCGCGGCCAAGCTGGTCCGCGCCTTCTCGACCTACTTCCACCTGGCCAACGTCACCGAGCAGGTGCACCGCGGCCGCCAACTGCGCGAGCGCCGCGCCGCCGAGGGCGGCCTCCTCGCCCGCACCGCCGACCGCCTCAAGGACGCCGACCCCGAACACATCGCCCAGACGGTCCGCCACCTCAACGTCCGCCCCGTCTTCACGGCGCACCCCACCGAAGCCGCGCGCCGGTCGGTCCTCAACAAGCTCCGGCGCATCGCCGCACTCCTCGAGACCCCCGTCATCGAGGCCGACCGCCGCCGCTACGACACCCGCCTCGCCGAGAACATCGACCTCGTGTGGCAGACCGACGAACTGCGCGTCGTCCGCCCCGAGCCCGCCGACGAGGCCCGCAACGCCATCTACTACCTCGACGAACTCCACGCCGGCGCCGTCGGAGACGTCCTCGAAGACCTGACGGCGGAACTGGAACGCGTCGGCGTCAAGCTCCCCGACGACACCCGCCCCCTCACCTTCGGCACCTGGATCGGCGGCGACCGCGACGGCAACCCCAACGTCACCCCCCAGGTCACCTGGGACGTCCTGATCCTCCAGCACGAACACGGCATCAACGACGCCCTGGAGACCATCGACGAACTGCGCGGATTCCTCTCGAACTCCATCCGCTACACCGGCGCCACCGACGAACTCCTCGCCTCCCTCCAGACCGACCTCGAACGACTCCCCGAGATCAGCCCCCGCTACAAGCGCCTCAACGCCGAAGAGCCCTACCGCCTCAAGGCCACCTGCATCCGCCAGAAGCTCGAGAACACCAAGCAGCGCCTCGCCAAGGGCATCCCCCACGAGCCCGGCCGCGACTACCTCGGCACCAGCGAACTCCTGCAGGACCTCACCCTCATCCAGACCTCCCTGCGCGAACACCGCGGCGGCCTCTTCGCCGACGGCCGCATGAACCGCACCATCCGCACCCTCGCCGCCTTCGGCCTCCAGCTCGCCACCATGGACGTCCGCGAACACGCCGACGCCCACCACCACGCCCTCGGCCAGCTCTTCGACCGGCTCGGCGAGGAATCCTGGCGCTACACCGACATGCCCCGCGAGTACCGCACCAAGCTCCTCGCCAAGGAACTCAGGTCCCGCAGGCCCCTCGCGCCCACCCCGGCCCCCGTCGACGCCGCCGGAGAGAAGACCCTCGGCGTCTTCCTCACCGTCAAGCGCGCCCTGGAGGTCTTCGGACCCGAGGTCATCGAGTCCTACATCATCTCCATGTGCCAGGGCGCCGACGACGTCTTCGCCGCCGCCGTCCTCGCCCGCGAGGCCGGACTCGTCGACCTGCACGCGGGCTGGGCCAAGATCGGCATCGTGCCCCTCCTGGAGACCACCGACGAGCTCAAGGCCGCCGACACCATCCTGGAGGACATGCTCTCCGACCCGTCGTACCGCCGACTGGTCGCCCTGCGCGGAGACGTCCAGGAAGTCATGCTCGGCTACTCCGACTCCTCCAAGTTCGGCGGCATCACCACCAGCCAGTGGGAGATCCACCGCGCCCAGCGCCGACTGCGCGACGTCGCCCACCGCTACGGCGTCCGCCTGCGCCTCTTCCACGGCCGCGGCGGCACCGTCGGCCGCGGCGGCGGCCCCTCCCACGACGCCATCCTCGCCCAGCCCTGGGGCACCCTCGAAGGCGAGATCAAGGTCACCGAACAGGGCGAGGTCATCTCCGACAAGTACCTCATCCCCTCCCTCGCCAGGGAGAACCTGGAACTGACGGTCGCCGCCACCCTGCAGGCCTCCGCCCTGCACACCGCCCCCCGCCAGTCCGACGAAGCCCTCGCCCGCTGGGACGCCGCCATGGACGTCGTCTCCGACGCCGCCCACGCCGCCTACCGCGCCCTCGTCGAGGACCCGGACCTGCCGACGTACTTCCTCGCCTCGACTCCGGTGGACCAGCTCGCCGACCTCCACCTGGGCTCCCGGCCCTCCCGCCGCCCCGGCTCCGGCGTCTCCCTCGACGGCCTGCGCGCCATCCCGTGGGTGTTCGGCTGGACCCAGTCGCGGCAGATCGTCCCCGGCTGGTTCGGCGTGGGCTCCGGCCTCAAGGCACTGCGCGAGGCAGGCCCGCGGCAAGACGGGGACACCGTGCTCGACGAGATGCACGAACAGTGGCACTTCTTCCGCAACTTCATCTCCAACGTCGAGATGACCCTCGCCAAGACCGACCTGCGCATCGCACAGCACTACGTCGACACCCTCGTCCCCGACGAACTCCGCCACATCTTCGACACCATCAAGACGGAACACGCCCTCACCGTCGCCGAAGTCCTCAAGATCACCGGCGAACGCGAACTGCTCGACGCCACCCCCGCCCTCAAGCAGACCTTCAGCATCCGCGACGCCTACCTGGACCCCATCTCCCACCTCCAGGTCACCCTGCTCAAGCGCCAGCGCGACGCCGCGGCCGCCGGCGCCGAACCCGACCCGCTCCTGGCCCGCGCCCTCCTGCTCACCGTCAACGGCGTCGCGGCCGGCCTGCGCAACACCGGCTGACCCACACCCTCGCCCATACGCACACCCACGCCCCACACGCACACGCCCGACACCCACGAAACGACGGCGCCCCCGGGTTCACCCGAACCCGGGGGCGCCGTCACGTCCACACCAGCCACCACCCGCAACCCCCCCCCGCAGCAACAACCCCCGTAACGCTCACCACCCCCGCAACGCTCACATCGTCAGGAAAGCCGCCGTCAACAACGCCACCCCCGAGCCCGCCAGCACCCACCCCGCCCGCACCCGCCCCAGACCGCCCGCCACCACCACCGACGCCAACAGCAACGCCCCACCCAACGGCACCCACGCCAACAACACCCCCGCAGGCCCCGACCGCACCGCCTCGTCCGAGCCCGGCTTGAGCACCACCGCGTACCTCCCCCCGACCCGCACCGCCACCGAGTCCTCGATCACAACCCGCGCACGAGCCGTCGAACCCGCCGACACCGGCGCATACCGCCCCGCACACCACCCCCCGTCACACCGCGCCACCGCCACCGTGCCCCGCTCCCGCCCCTTCGTCAGCATCACGTGCTGCGCCGCACCCCAGGAACCCCACACCCCCGCCACCAGGATCACCACCGCGACCGCGCCCATCGCCACGAACCGCCCCCACCGCAACGCCGCCGCCGACCCCCCGGCCGGCCCCCTCCACGAGGAACTCCGACGACGATGGGACCGGACGGCAACGGCAGACATGGCCGGGATCATTGGCCATGCCCGAACCACACGTCAACCTCCCGAACGACGGATCAGGAGTTGTACGTGCTCTGCGCCCGCTCCAACCCCTCCAGCACCAACGCCTCCACCGCGTCCGCCGCCCGGTCCACGAAGTAGTCCAGCTCCTTGCGCTCCGCCGACGCGAAATCCCTCAACACGAAATCCGCCACCTGCATCCGGCCCGGCGGCCGCCCGATCCCGAACCGCACCCGGTGGTACTCCGCGCCCATCGCCTTCGTCATCGACTTCAGACCGTTGTGCCCGTTGTCCCCACCGCCCAACTTCAACCGCAGCACCCCGTAGTCGACGTCCAGCTCGTCGTGCACCGCCACCACATTCCCCAACGGCACCTTGTAGAAGTCCCGCAACGCGTTCACCGGACCACCCGACAGATTCATGAACGACATCGGCTTCGCCAGCACCACCCGCCGGCTCCCCACGCCCGGCGGACCCACCCGCCCCTCCACCACCTGCGCCTGCGCCTTGCCCGCACGCTTGAACCTGCCCCCCATCCGCCCGGCCAGCAGATCGGCCACCATGAAACCGACGTTGTGCCGGTTCATCGCGTACTCCGGACCCGGATTGCCCAGGCCCACGATCAGCCAGGGCGCACTGGCATCGGTCGTCACGTCCACGTCTCCTCGACTCGACTTACGGGGGCTGCTGACAGGGGCTACAGGCACGGGCTCCAGGCAGGAGCCGGAAGCGGGAACCGCACCGCACACAGGGACCATACGCAGACCGCCGCTCCCCGGGGGAAGCGGCGGCCGACGGAACGTTGATCCGGAAGATCAGGCCTCGGTGGTCTCGGCCTCGGTCTCGGCCGGGGCCTCCTCCGCCTGGGCGGCCAGCACCTGGAGGACGACCGCGTCTTCGTCGATCACCAGCGTGGTGCCCTTGGGCAGCGGGATGTCCTTCGCGAGGATGGAGGCGCCGGCCTCCAGGCCCTCGATGGAGACGGTGACCGACTCGGGGATGTGCGTGGCCTCGGCCTCGACGGTCAGCGTGCTCAGCACGTGCTCGAGCAGGTAGGCGCCCGGCGCCAGGTCGCCCTCGGTGTGCACGTAGACCTCGACGTTGACCTTCTCGCCGCTGCGGACCAGCAGCAGGTCGACGTGGTCGAGGAAGCCCTTGATCGCGTCACGCTGCACGGCCTTCGGGATGGCCAGCTGCGTCTTGCCCTCGAGCTCCAGGCTCAGCAGGACGTTCGGGGTGCGCAGCGCCAGCTGGAGCTCGTGGCCCGGCAGCGTGATGTGCATCGGCTCGGCGCCGTGACCGTAGACGACGGCGGGAACCTTGCTGGCACGACGGATACGGCGGGCGGCGCCCTTGCCGAACTCGGTGCGGGTCTCGGCTGCGAGCTTGACCTCGGCCATGTTCACTCCTCGTAGAACTGGGGAAAGGTGGTCACCCGGCCAAACCATCGGCCTGCTACGAAGAGCGCGTCGATAACGGACCGCCGTACACACGCGCAACGCACGCGTACGGCCTCCCTCGCCGAGCAACTGGGACAGTCTACGCGGCGGGAAGGCCGTACAAGAAATCGATCTAGACGAGGACCGTCACGGCGGCCCACACAGCGACCGTCAGCGTGGCCGTCACTGCTCGTCGAACAGGCTCGTCACCGAACCGTCCTCGAACACCTCGCGCACCGCGTTGGCGATCGTCGGCGCGATCGACAGCACCGTGATCTTGTCGACCTCCAGCTCACCCGGCGTCGGCAGGGTGTTGGTGAAGATGAACTCGCTCACCTTGGAGTTCTTCAGACGGTCGGCCGCCGGACCCGACAGCACACCGTGCGTCGCCGTCACGATGACGTCCTCGGCGCCGTGCGCGAACAACGCGTCGGCCGCCGCACAGATCGTGCCGCCCGTGTCGATCATGTCGTCCACGAGAACGCAGACGCGACCCTTGACCTCGCCCACGACCTCGTGGACCGTCACCTGGTTCGCCACGTCCTTGTCACGCCGCTTGTGCACGATCGCCAGCGGCGCGCCCAGCCGGTCGCACCAACGGTCGGCCACCCGCACGCGGCCCGCGTCCGGCGACACGACGGTCAGCTTCGCCCGGTCCACCTTGCTGCCCACGTAGTCCGCGAGCAACGGCAGGGCGAAGAGGTGGTCCACCGGACCGTCGAAGAAACCCTGGATCTGGTCCGTGTGCAGATCCACCGTCAGGATCCGGTTCGCACCCGCCGTCTTCATCATGTCCGCGATCAGACGGGCCGAGATCGGCTCCCGCCCACGGTGCTTCTTGTCCTGCCGCGCGTAACCGTAGAACGGCACGATCACGGTGATCGAACGGGCCGACGCACGCTTCAACGCGTCGATCATGATCAACTGCTCCATGATCCACTTGTTGATCGGAGCCGTGTGGCTCTGGATCAGGAAGCAGTCCGCACCGCGCGCCGACTCCTGATACCGCACATAGATCTCACCATTGGCGAAATCGAAGGCCTTCGTCGGGACGACCCCGACACCCAGCTGGTGGGCGACCTCCTCGGCAAGCTCGGGGTGGGCGCGGCCGGAGAAGAACATCATCTTCTTCTCGCCGGTCGTCTTGATCCCGGTCACAGCACTGTCTCCTCAGAGGTGTCTCAGCTGGATGTCGAGAAACCACGCCGCTGGGCGCGACGAGGCCGTCTCAGCTGGTGGGGTGCGGGTGTGCACTTATCACGGTACGCCGAGTCCGACGCGCCTGTTTCCGGTCAGCCTTCGCTCTCCGCCTCGCGGGACGCCGTCTCCGCCGCCTTCGCCGCCGCACTGCCAGGACGCTTACGAGCCACCCAACCCTCGATATTCCGCTGCTGGCCACGGGCCACAGCCAACGAACCGGGCGGCACATCCTTCGTGATCACGGACCCGGCGGCGGTGTAAGCACCGTCCCCGACCGTGACAGGCGCCACAAACATGTTGTCCGAACCCGTCCGGCAATGCGACCCGACGGTGGTGTGATGCTTGTCCTGTCCGTCGTAGTTCACGAACACGCTCGCAGCGCCGATGTTCGAGTACTCACCGATCGTCGCGTCCCCGACATAGGACAGGTGCGGGATCTTCGTCCCCTCGCCGATGGAGGCGTTCTTCGTCTCCACGTACGTGCCGATCTTGCCCTTCGCACCCAGACGCGTACCCGGCCGCAGATACGCGAACGGCCCCACCGACGCGTTCGCGCCGATCCGCGCGCTGTACGACACCGTGTTGTCCACCCGCGCCCCCGCACCGACCTCCGTGTCCGTCAGCCGGCAGTTCGGACCCACCTCCGCGCCCTCACCCAGGTGCGTGGAACCGTGCAACTGCGTACCCGGGTGGACGACCGCGTCCTGCTCGAACGTCACCGTCACGTCCACCCACGTCGACGCCGGGTCCACGACCGTCACGCCGGACAGCATCGCCGCCGTCAGCAACCGGTCGTTCAGAATCCGACGCGCCTCGCTCAGCTGCACCCGGTTGTTGATGCCCGCGATCTCACGGTGATCGGCGGCGACCGACGCACCGACCCGGTGACCGGCCTCACGCAGGATCCCCAGCACATCCGTCAGGTACTCCTCGCCCTGACTGTTGTCCGTGCGCACCTTCTTCAACGCGTCCGCCAACAGCTGCCCGTCGAACGCGAACACCCCGGAATTGATCTCCCGGATCGCCCGCACCGACTCCGACGCGTCCTTGTGCTCCACGATCCCCGTGACCGCACCCGACGCCTCGTCCCGCACGATCCGCCCGTAACCCGTCGCATCCGGCACCTCGGCCGTCAGCACCGTCACCGCGTTCCCGTCCGCCTGATGCGTCGCAGCGAGCTGCGCCAGGGTCGCGCCGGTGAGCAGCGGAGTGTCGCCGCAGACGACCACCACGGTCCCCTCGACAGCGCCGCCGAGCTGCTCCAGCCCCATCCGCACGGCGTGACCGGTGCCGTTCTGCTCCTCCTGCACGGCGGTGCGCACGGCGGCGTCGACCTCGGCGAGGTGCGCGGTGACCTTCTCGCGGGCGTGCCCGACGACGACGACCAGGTTCTCCGGGTCCAGTTCGCGGGCGGCGGCCAGCACATGGCCCACGAGGCTGCGGCCGCTGATCTCGTGCAGGACCTTCGGTATGGCCGACTTCATACGGGTGCCCTCACCCGCTGCGAGTACGACGACGGCTGCCGGGCGAATGGCGCTCACGGAGTTGCCCTTCGGCTGTGGAGAGGTGGGGACATCCGAAGGATACCGGGGCGTTTCCGGGGGGACATGAGAGCGGGCCCCGACAGTGATGTCAGGGCCCGGCTCGGCAGCTCCGCCGGCTGGATTCGAACCAGCGTCTCAAGGCTCCAAAGGCCTGCGGGATGCCGCTACCCCACGGCGGATTGCTGCCCTAAACACTACCGGAGGCAGGGAGGGGCATGATCCCGCCCGGCCGAGTCCACCATGCCGGACCACCAGCCTTCGATCCGGCGGTACAGGTCGGCTCCTTGTAGCACTCGAATCACCAGGCAGCCTCGGTAGTTCTCGCCGACGTTCTTGCGGACGGTCTTGGGGTTGTGCTTCTTGATCGTCGTCTTCTGGAGGGCGGAGGCGTCAATGCCCACGAGCTCTGCCCAGTACCGCTCGGCGCTCCTGACGTCCGCGGTCATGTGGATCATCAGCCGGTACGTCAGGCGTTCGGGCCCCACGCCCAGGAGGTTGAGCCACGAGAGATAGAGCCGGATCACTCCGGGATCACTGTTGACGAAGAGAACGCTCTCGCGGCGGGCGTAGGGCTTGTCCTTCGAGCCCTCGGCCCAGTAGAGGGCGACGCCCGCGACGAACAGATCGCGGGCGGACATCTCGCCGATCTGTTCCGCTGCCGCAGCCTTGGTCCGCTGTCGCGCCTCGTCCCGCACGGCCAGCTCGTGCTCCCACCTCAGCCGGTTCGCCAGCCGAGCCTGTTCCGCGGATGTGCGCCGCTCCGGCTTGGGCAGGTCCCGCACCCAGAGGGAGATCGAGCTCTTCGAGCAACCCAGCTCCACCTGGATCCGGTCGTACGTCCAACCCTGGAGTCGTAGCTCGCGTGCCCTGTCCCGGAGGTCGTCCTTGGCGTTCGGGCGCTTCGTCCAGTCCGGCGGGGGCTCGCCCTCCAGGAGGCGGTTGAGGATGTCGTTGTTGTGGACGTGGAGCCGGTCGCGGATCTGGCGTCGGCTGAGGCCCTCACGTCGCAGGGCGAGCGCCCGTTCGCGGAGGTCTTCGAAGTCCGCGTACTTGCCATGGGTATGTGCCATGCGCATACCGTCTGGGCGGAATGCTGGGTTCCGGGATCGAACGGGTCTGGTTCAGCAGTTCGAGGGATACCGGTGGGTTTCGATGTTGTTCGGTTACGGTGTGTGGTGTGGGGCGGTCGGAGAAAGTCGCCGGAAAAGGCGGGGGCCGCGCCCGTAGGGTGGAGTCATGACCACGACGGGGGAAGAGGACACGGCGGCCCGGGGAGGGCCGTTGTGGTGGAGCAGACGGCGTAGCGCGGCGTTCGACTGGACCCTGGGGTTCGTGTCCGCCGTGGAGTGTGCGGTGGAGGGGGTTCCGTTCGCGCAGGACGCCGGGATCCCGGTGGCGGTGGGGGTGGTGTTCGGGGCGCTGGCCGGTTCGGTGCTGGTGGTGCGGCGGAAGTGGCCGATCGCGGTCGTGCTCGTGGCGATCGCGATCACGCCGGCGCAGATGGGTTTCCTGATGGGGATCGTGGGGTTGTACACGCTCGCCGCGTCGGAGTTGCCTCGACGGATCATCGGTTCGCTGGCGGGGATGCAGTTGGTGGGGACGTTGATCGTGACGTTCGTGCAGGTGCGGCAGAGCATGAACCGGGGCTCGTTGACGCTGGGGGACTGGTTCGTTCCGTTCGCGGCGATCACGACGTCGCTGGGGTTGACGGCGCCGCCGTTGTTGCTGGGGATGTACGTGGGGGCGCGGCGGCGGTTGATGGAGAGTCTGCGCGAGCGGGCGGACAGCCTTGAGCGGGAGTTGCAGCTGCTCGCGGAGCGTGCGGAGGAGCGGGCCGAGTGGGCGCGTGGTGAGGAGCGGACGCGGATCGCGCGGGAGATGCACGACGTGGTGGCTCATCGGGTGAGTCTGATGGTGGTGCATGCGGCGGCGTTGCAGGCGGTGGCGCGGAAGGATCCGGAGAAGGCCGTGCGCAACGCGGTGTTGGTGGGGGACATGGGGCGGCAGGCGTTGACCGAGTTGCGGGAGATGCTCGGGGTGTTGCGCAGTGGCGGGTCGGGGGCGCGGGCCGCGTCGGTGCCGTTGGTGGCTGTGGCGGTGGTGGAGGAGGGGGAGGGGCCTTGTCTGGAGGAGCTGGAGGAGTTGGTGGGGCAGTCGGCGGCTGCGGGGATGGTGGTGGAGTTGTCGGTGGAGGGTGAGGTGCGGGCGTATGCGCGGGAGGTGGAGCAGACGGCGTACCGGGTGGTGCAGGAGGCGTTGACGAACGTGCACAAGCATGCGGCGGGGGCGAAGACGCGGGTGCGGTTGGCGCATCGGGTGGCGGAGATCGCGATGCAGGTGGAGAACGGTGCGCCGCCCGAGGCGGGGTCGGCGTCGTCGGCGGGGTTGCCGTCGGGGGGCAACGGGTTGGTGGGGATGCGGGAGCGGGTGGTGGCGTTGGGCGGGGTGTTCGTGTCGGGGCCGACGGAGTCGGGGGGTTTTCGGGTGTCGGCGGTGATTCCGGCGTCGTGATCGCTGGGTGGTGATCGCTGGGTGGTGATCGCGGAGTGGCGATCGTTGAGCGGTGATCTTTGAGCGGTGATCTTTGAGCGGTGATTGCGGTGTGGCGGTCGCTGGGTGGTGGTTGCGGCGTTGTGGTGGCGTGGTGATGTCGGCTTCGTGGGCCGGGGGCCGCTCGGTGCGGCCGGGGGTCAGGGCGCGGTGAGGCGGGTGGGTTCGATGCCGGTGGTGAGGGTGCCGAGGGCTTGGTCGATGTCGGGGCCGAGGTACCAGTCGCCGGTGTGGTCGAGGGCGTAGACGCGGCCTTCGGCGTCGATGGCGAGGAGGGAGTGGGTGTCGGTCTCGGTGCCGAGGGGGGCGACGTCGGTGTCGAGGGCGCGGCCGAGGTCGGCGAGGGTGCGGGCGAGGTGGAGGCCGTGGAGGGGGTCGAGGTGGAGGGTGGCGGGGGCGATCTGGCGGCCGGGGCCGGTGGGGGTGACGGTGAGTCCGCCGAATTCGGCCCAGGCTTCGACGGCGGCGGGGAAGACGGCGTGGCGGTGGCCGGCGGGTGAGGTGTGTTCGCGGAGGGTGTCGGCCCAGATCTCGGCTTGTTTGATGTCCCAGCGTCCGGGTTGCCAGCCGGCGGCGCGCAGGGCGGCGTCGACGGGTACGGGGAAGCGCGTGGTGGAGGTGCGGTCGGGGTGCATCTGCCCTTCGTTCGTCGTGCTGGTGGTGCGTGGCCGGGTGTGGGGGGCGCCGGCCTGGGGTGGGGCGGTCAGTCGGTGGTGGCGGGGTCGACGATGCGGACGCCGAGGTGGGCGCTGAGGGCGGTGCAGGCGCGGCAGGGGGTGGCGAAGCTGCCGTGGAGGGGGTCGCCGTCCTCGCGGATGTGGCGGGTGGTGAGTTTGGCTTGTTTCAGTGTTTTGCGGGCTTCGCCGTTGGTCATGGGGCGGCGGGCTGCGCGTCTGCTGCGGGCGGCGTCGGCGGCGGCGATGTGGCGGGAGATGAGGAGGGCTTCGGCGCAGCGGCCGGTGAAGCGGTCGCGTTGGGTGCTGGGGAGGGTGTCGAGGAAGTCCTGGACGAGGGGGTGCAGGGGTGGGGGCTGGTCGCCGCGGGCGGCGGTGCCGGTGAGGGTGGCGCCGCGGACGGAGAGGGCGGCGGCGACGGTGGGCAGTATGCCGTCGCGGCGGTGGCGCAGGGCGGGGGTGTGGGGGGTTTCGGTGGCGGACCAGCCGATGCGTGGGTCGCCGGCGCCGGGGTGGCTTTCGGCGGTGGGGGCGGTGTGGTGGTCGCCCGTGGTGTGGTGGTGCAGGTCGTCCGGCCTGCCGGTGTGTGACCCCGTCTGCGTCGCGTTCATGATCGTTTTCCCCTCCCGTGCATCCCCCGGAAGGTCACAGAGTGCCAAATGGCGTGGCGGGTGCGGAAGCTGGGGCGGTGCGACACGCCCGGGTTTGGGCTGGCTGTCACGGCGGGGTGACGGCAGGTCACGGAAGCGGAGGGCCGGTGACCGCTGTCGTCGTACCGCATAGGCTGTCGCCACCGTGAGCGCGCGGTTGACGCGCGTTGGCGATTGTTGGAGACAGTCGATACGGGGCGTGGTGGCCGGTTCGCAGGCGGAACGGGTCGCTGCGGGCCGTACAGAGTGCCGCAGGGGGCAACCGCCATGACTACAGGTCGGCTCGGGCAGCAGGCCGCGCCGCCGAACGCGGCCTATGCCGGGCAGGTCGTGCATTTCCCGGATCCGGTCCGGGCGGCACGGCACCCGAGGGGTGTGCGGGTGGACGAGCGGGGTTACCCGGATTTCTCGCCGTACGCGCGCGCGGTCGCGGAGATCGCCGATCCGCCGGAGGGTTTCGGCGTGGACGAGTTGCGGTTGACGGACTACGTGTCGGCGAACGCGGCGTCGGCGGCTGCGGGGCATGAGCTGTGGGACACGGTGTCCGCGGTGGCGACTCCGCACGGCTGGACGTGGCATCACGTGGTGGGTTCGCGGCGGCTGGAGCTGGTGCCGGTCGAGGTGAAGGCGTTGCTGCGGCATCACGGCGGGGTGTCGACGGCGGTGGTGGATCAGTCGAAGCGGGGGACGCGTCCTCTGCAGGAGACGCGTCCGGCGCATTTCGGGCTGCCGAAGTCGGGTGTGGCGGTGACGGAGCAGCAGGTGCAGGGGGTCGAGGAGGACCTGGGGTACCGGTTGCCGGGTGCGTATCGGTCGTTCCTGAAGGCGGCGGGCGGTTGTGCGCCGGTGGACGCGGCGTTGGACGCGGAGCTGGGGCTGCTGGTGGACCAGCCGTTCTTCACGGTGCGGGATGAGGCGGCGGTCAACGACCTGGTGTATGTGAACAAGTGTCTGCGTGATCATCTGACGAAGGACTATCTGGGCGTCGCTTTCGTGCAGGGCGGGCTGCTGGCCGTGAAGGTGCGGGGCGAGCGGGCCGGTTCGGTGTGGTTCTGCGCGTACGACGACGTGCGGGACGTGGATCCGGGGTGGTCGCCGGCGGAGCGCATGGAGCGGCTGCTGCTGCCCTGCGGTGAGGACTTCGACGTGTTCCTGTCGCGGCTGGCCGGTAATCCGCCGGAGCTGGAGACGGTGGCGAATCTGATGGTGGACGGCGGGTTCGCGCGGGCGGTTCCGGTGTCGTCCGCGGGTGCGGGGGAGTGAGCTGACGATGGTGACGTTCGCGCAGGCGCAGGAGCGCGCCGAAGAGTGGATCAACGGGGATGTGCCGGCGTATCAGCACCGTGAGGTGCGGGTGCGGGAGTTCGGGCTGGGGTTCGTGGTGTGGGCCGAGGACCGGGCGGAGGGTCCTCGTTCGGACGGGGGCGCGCAGCGGCTGGTCATCGCCCGGGACAGCGGGGAGGCCACGTTGTGGCCCGCAGCGCCGGTGGGTGAGGTGATCCGCCGGTACGAGGAGGAGTACGGCCGTCCGGACGGTCCTGTCGACGCGGTGCCGCCGCCTGCGGCGCGGGTGGACCTGAATCAGACGTCGTTCCTGCTGTCGCCGCCGGAGTGGTTGCAGGAGGCGGCGGACAAGCTGGGCATCTCGGACCGGCGGGACGCTGGTTCTGGTGACGGCGGTGGCGGTGGCGGCGGTGGTGGCGGTGGCGCTGCGGAGCCGGCTGCGGCCGCGGGGGCCGGGCCGGGTTCCGGTGCGGGCGTCCCGGCCGGCGGTGACCCTTCGCTTCCCCGTACGCAGGGCGGGGCGCCCGGGAGCGGGCTGCCGCAGACCCAGGGCGGGGTGCCCGCGGGTGTCGGTGCGGCGTCGGCTGCCCCGGCTCCGGCTTCTGCTCCGGCTCCGGCGGGGGCGACGCCGTGGGCCGGGACGGACACCAACGGCGACGCGGGTGACGACCGTTCCGTGCCGCTGCCCGCGACGGTGTTCGCGCCGCCGCTGAGCGGCTCCGACGACGAGACGGCGCCGCCGTCGGCGGACTCGGACGCCAAGACGGCGCTGATGTCCGGC
This sequence comes from Streptomyces rishiriensis, assembly GCF_003112535.1. Taxonomy (GTDB): domain Bacteria; phylum Actinomycetota; class Actinomycetes; order Streptomycetales; family Streptomycetaceae; genus Streptomyces; species Streptomyces rishiriensis. The sequence goes on from NZ_BEWA01000024.1 coordinate 109,991, forward strand.
GGCAGCCAGCTCCCGCCCACCGCGGTCTCGCCCGCGCTCGGCGCTCCGGGGCCGGGCGGGTCGGGCGGTGGGTCGGGTGTGCCGTCGGGGCCGGCGGCCGCGTCGTACGGCTATCCGCAGGGTGCCGGTGCGTCCGGTGGGCCGGGCGGGCCGGGGAGTTCCCTGCCGGGGACTCCGCAGGGCCCGCCCGTGTCCGACGGCTCGTCCTACGGTCATCCGCACGGAGCGGGGGCCGCGCAGCCTTCCGCTGCCGCGGGTCCGGGTTCGCCCGCGCGGCCGCTCGCGCCGCACGCCGGTGACATCGCCGACGCCGCGACCAGCAAGGCCGCGCCGCCGCCGCGTCGTGCCCGTGGCGCGGGGGCGATGCCGCCGCCTCCGCCGGGTGCGCCGGGCGCGCCCGGCGTGCGTCCGGGCGGCACGCCGCCGCCCGTGCCTCCGTCCGCCGGGCCGGGCGCACCGGGCGCACCGGGTGCTCCGGGTGCTCCGGGTGCTCCGGCGGGCGGTTACGTGCCCACGCAGCTGGTGTCTGCCCTGAGCCCCGACGGGCCCGCCGGGCCCGGTGCGCCGCAGCCGCCTGGCGCACCAGGTGCACCTGGCGCACCGGGCGCGCCCGGTGGGCCGAACCCGCCCGGGGGCACGCCTCCCGGCGGCGTTCACCATGCCGCGACGATGCTGGCCGACCCCGGTCGGATGGGCCCGGGCGCGGGAGGCGCGCAGCAGCCCCCCGGTGCTCCCGGCGGCCCCGGCTCGCAGCAGGCCCCGGGTGGGCCGGGCGCCGTCCACCATGCTCGGACGATGCTGGCCGGGCCCGCGCAGAGTGGTCCCGGTGTGCCTCCGCCGCCGCCGGTCCCGGGCGTCCCCGGCTTCCCGGGTGCTCCCGGCGCGCCCGGTATGCCGCCGGGTGCTCACCGGCCGCCGATGCCGCCGGGTGCGATGCCGCCGCCGGGCGGCCCGGCGCCGGGGCAGCCGCCGGCGTACGGGTATCCGCAGCAGCCGGGGCTGCCGACGGTCGGCCCGGGTTACCAGGCGGTGCTGCGCTATCGCGCGCAGGACGGTTCGGAGCAGCAGCTGATCCGGCGCTCGGCGCCGGGGACGCCGCACCCGGAGTGGCAGATCTTCCATGAGCTGCGGGCGATGAACGTGCCCCCGGACCAGGTGCTGGAGCTGCACACGGAGTTGGAGTCGTGCGAGCTGCCGGGTGCGTACTGTGCGCGGATGATCCGGGAGCAGTGGCCGCAGGCGAGGATCACGAGCATCGCGCCGTACGGCACGGATCACGCGAGCCGGCAGCAGGGCATGCAGCAACTGCTGGCGCATCAGGGCGAGTTGCACCAGGTGGCGGACGGTCCGGCGCGTCCGGCGCCGGTGCGTGCGCCGTTGCCGCCGGTGCAGCCCGTGCCGCCGGTTCCGCCGGAGGTGGTCGGGCAGGAGCTGGCCGCGGTGTTCGGGCCGGCGGTGTTCCGGTTCGAGCAGGCGGCGGTGTCGCGGCAGGGCGTGCCGCCGGTCGTGGCGCACACGCTCGTGGTCGCGGGCCTGCCGGCGGACATGGGGCCGTTCTTCTGGGCGCAGGCCCAGCCGGGGCGGCCGGTGCCGACGCTGGCGGAGCTGGCGGCGGAGCGGGGCGTCCAGCCGGCCCCGGACGCGGGCTCGTACCTCGTCATGGGCAGTGACTTCGGCAAGGCGATCTGTGTGCAGTACGGGACGGCGAACATCGTGGCGGTGCCGGTGGAGGCCGGGCCGGGCGGTGGATCGGTGCCGCCGCAGTTCGTGAACACGGGACTGCCGGAGTTCGCGCGCTGTCTGGCGCTGCTCGGGCGGATGTGGCGGCTGCGGTTCGGTCTGAACCAGGAGCAGGCGGGGCGCTGGACCGTGGACTTCCAGGCGCAGTTGGCCGCGCTCGATCCGGCGGCGCTGGGTTCGCCGGAGAGCTGGTGGTCGGTGCTGCTGGAGGAGATGTGGGACGGGCTGCTGTGACGGGCGGCCGTTGACCCGCGGGCGGTCGCGCGGGTGACGCGCAGGGGGTCGGCCCCGGTCGGAGGACCGGGTCCGGCCCCCTTGGCGTTGGGCCCGGTCGGAGGACCGGGCCCGGCCCCCTTGGTATGCGGTCCGGCCCCCCTGGTGTCGGTCCGGCCCCTGCGCGTTCGGTCCGGCCCTCTCCGCGTGGGGCCCAGCTTCCCGCGCGTTCGGCCGAACTCCTTCTGCGGTTCGGACCTGCTCGGCTCGCTTTCAGCGTTGGCCGTGACCTGTGCGCGGAGTGTCGCGTTATGAACACTTCCGTCCGATCCATCAAGATATGCGCGAAATCATCATGTCGTGTCCGTCTGGTGGCGAGGGGTTCAAGGATGAGCAGCGCATCGGTGTCACCGCCCGGGTTCGTGACCGTCCGCGGCCGCGGCTACCGGCCCGAACAGGTGGAGGCGTACACCGCCGCGCTCTGCGCCGACCGGGACGCGGCGTGGGAGCGGGCCGCGCGTCTCACCGTCCTCGCCAAGGACATGGAGGCGGAGGCCGAGCAGATGCGTGCGGTCGTGACGCGGCTCGCGCCGCAGACGTACGACTCGCTGGGGGAGCGCGCGCGGCGCATCCTGCAGCTCGCGGTCGAAGAGGCGGCGGATGTGCGCGAGAACGCGCGGCGGGTGGCGATGGAGGACGTCGCGTATGCCGAGACGTGCGCCGTCGATGTGCGCCGGGCGGCCCAGGAGGAGGCGGACGCGCTGCGCGCGGACGCCGAGGACCGCGCCCGTCAGCGGTTGCTCGCGGCGCGCGCCGAGGCCGACGAGGTCCGCATCGGCGCCCGGCGCGAGGTGAAGGAGTACCGCGGGGAGGCGCTGGCCGCGCTGCGCGAGGTGCGTCAGCGCACCGCCGGCATGCTCGCCGAGCAGGAGAGGGAGCAGGCCGAGCGGTGGGCCGCCGCGGAGCGCGAGGTGGCCGAGCGGGCCGCGGCCCTGGACGCCCGGTACGCCCGGGCCGTGGCCGTCGCGGAGGCGGCGCTGTCCGCGGCGGAGCAGACGTTCGCCGAGGCCGAGGAGTCGGCCCGGCGCGGTCAGGAGGAGGCACACGTGCGTGCCGCCGCGATCCTCGCCGAGGCGCGCGCCCGCGAGGAGCGCACCGAGCGGGAGACGGAACGGCTGCTGCAGGAGCATGGCGCGCGCGGGGAGGACGTCCAGGCGCACATGGACCACGTCCGCAACAGCCTCTCCGCCCTCACCGGCCGCACAGCCGACTGACCGTGTCAGTCCTCTCTCCGTAGGGCCCCTGCCAGGATCCAGCCTTCCACCGCCTCGTACCGGCGGCGCTGTTCCTCCGCCGTGTGGCGGCCCGAGAGCGCGGTCCCCAGCCAGCCGAAGGCGAAGCCGAGGGGGACGGTGACGATGCCGGTGGTGGTGAAGGGGAACCAGTTGAAGTCGGCCTCGGGGAAGGCGGCGAGGGGGGAGCCCGAGACGAGGTTGGTGCCCGGCATGAGGAGCAGGACGGACACGGTGCCGCCGATGAGGGTGGCCAGGAGGCCGGTGCGGGTGTAGCGGCGCCAGAAGAGGCTGTAGACCAGCGCCGGGGCGAGCGCCGAGGCGCCGAGGCAGAAGGAGAGGGTGACCAGGGGCTGGAGGCTGCGGTGCTGGACCTGGGTGGCCAGCAGGATCGTCGGGGCGCCGACGGCCAGCGCGGAGAGCCGGGCCAGGAGCATCTCGCGGCTCGGTGACATCCGCGGGTTGCGGGCGGCGAAGACGTCGTGGGCCAGGGAGTTGGCGCAGGCCAGGATCATGCCGGCGACGGAGGCGAGCACGGTGAGGAAGATCGCCGTCGTGACCGTCGTGAACAGGAGCGTCTCGGCGGTGGAGACGTCCGGGCCGAACGCGCCGCGGGAGCCCAGCAGGTAGGCGGTGTTGCCGCGCGGGTCGGCCGCGGCGATCACCGCGCGGCCGACGAGCGCCGTCGCGCCGAAGCCGATGACCGTGATGACCAGCACGAACAGGGCGATGGCCGAGATCGCCCAGGACAGGGACCGGCGCACCTGGCGGGCGCTGGAGGCGGTGTACATGCGCATGGTGATGTGCGGCAGGCAGGCGCCGCCCAGGACGACGGACAGCTGGGCGGTGATCATGTCGAGGCGGGGGTAGGGACTGCCGGCGAACTCCAGGCCGGAGCGCAGGAAGGCGTCGCCGACTCCGCTTCCCTCGGCCGCCGCGTCGAAGAGCGCGCCGGGGTTCCAGTCGAAGCGGTACAGGACGATCACAGCGATCGCGGCGCCGGAGCCGAGCAGTGTCACGATCTTCAGCATCTGGATGAGGGCGGTGCCCTTCATGCCGCCGATCGCCGCGTAGCTGATCATCAGCACGCCCATGCAGACGATGCAGCCCGTCTTCACGGAGTCGCCGGAGAAGCCCAGGATGAAGGCGAGGAGCTGGCCGGTGCCCGCGAGCTGCACGAGCATCATCGGCAGCAGCGCGGCGAGGGTGACCGCGCAGGCCGTGATGCGCACCGCGCGTCCCGGCATCCGGCGGGCCAGCGCGTCGCCCATGGTGAACCGGCCCGCGTTGCGCAGGGGTTCGGCCAGCAGGAACATCAGCAGCATCAGGGAGAGCGCCGTGCTCAGGGCGAGGACGACGCCGTCGTAGCCGCACAGCGCGATCACGCCGCCGGTGCCCAGGACGGTGGCCGCGGAGATGTAGTCGCCCGCGATGGCCAGGCCGTTGCGCAGCGGGGAGAGGGAGCGGTAGCCGGTGTAGAACTCGTCGAGGTCGTCGCGGTCGGGGCCGGTCATCACGCACAGCAGCAGCGTGATGGTGGCGACGGCGGTGAACGCCACGAGGGACATGGTCTGTGCGTCGCCGCTGAACTCGGTCATCGTCCGGCCTCCCTGGGGCGGGTTCCGCGGGCGTCCCGCCTGGCGTCGATCTCGGAAAGGGCGCGGATGCGGTCGGCGAGCGGGTCGACGCGGCGGCGGGCGGTGCGCTCGTACACGACGATCGCCACTCCGGTGACGGGGAGTTGGAGCAGCGCGAGCAGCAGTCCGGCGGGAAGCCCGGGGGTGACCTCGCCGGTCATCAGGGACGGCGCGAACGCGGACAGGACGAGGAAGGCGACGAAGTAGCCGAGCGCGGTGAGCGTGGCCGCGCGGCGCTGGCGGCGGTACGCGCCGCGCAGGACGCGCAGGTCGCTGTGGCGTCCGAGGGGGGCATGGTTCGCGGGGCGTCGTCGTGGCGGTTCGGGCGGTGGGGGCGGCGGCTGCCAGGGGTAGGTGGGGTGGGTGGGGTCGGGGCGTGACGGGTGGTGGGACATCCCGCTCCTTGCATGGCTCGGGTCCGTGGCGGCGGACCGCAGGGAGGTGGGGGGTGCGAGGGACGCACGCTACTCGGGAGTACACCCGCTGCGAAGACTTTTCACCGAACTGGCCGGTCGGTATGCGCTTACTGTGCCGAACCGCGTCTGACCTGGGGTGTTACCGGCGTTAACCTCGAGTCCCGGAACGCCGTGCCGCTGGTTTCCGTCCGGACCGGGAGGCCCGCGGCGCGTGTCCCGTGGCCTGGCGGCCTCGTCGCCGATTCTCCGTGGCCCTTGCACCCGTTTGGCGGAACCCGGCCTACCACTTGAGGCTCACGCGACGGGAGGGTGCAGGCTGGGCGGGCCGGGGGGTGGAGACGACCCCGAGAGCTTCTCCACCCCACGGTGGACGCCCCCTAGGGGTGCCTCCGTACTACGGCTGGGGGAGGGTTCGTACCGGCGGATGAGGAGAGGGGCCCCAACGCTCCTTAACCTGGCTTTACGCCGTCGACGGGGGTGGACGGCGACCGGCAGGGAGCGGCCAGCCCCCGTGCCGGGGGGTGGGGTTAACCCCCCGGGAAGACGGGTCCGCGCACCAGCGCGCGGAATCGCCTCCCGGGACAGACTCTTCGACGTAGCTCTTCGACGTAGCGCTTGACCGGCGAGCAACACCGGGCATGGCGTCACCGGGCACCGCATCACCCAGCACCACCGCCCGCCGTGCCGCGCCCTTACTTCTGGTATCCGACATAGGAGATTCACCGTGACATCGGCTGTGACCATTCCCAGGCACGGGGGCACTGGAGGGCGTACGGCCGTTGCCGCGCGGGCGCGGCAGGTCGTCAAGGCGTACGGGTCCGGGGAGACCCAGGTCGTCGCCCTGGACCACGTCGACGTGGACATCGCCCGCGGTCAGTTCACCGCGATCATGGGCCCCTCGGGGTCCGGCAAGTCCACGCTGATGCACTGCCTCGCCGGGCTCGACACCGTCTCGTCCGGGGAGATCTACCTGGACGAGACCGAGATCACCGGGCTGAAGGACAAGAAGCTCACCCAGCTGCGCCGGGACCGGATCGGGTTCATCTTCCAGGCGTTCAACCTGCTGCCCACGCTGAACGCGATAGAGAACATCACGCTGCCGATGGACATCGCCGGCCGCAAGCCCGACCAGGAGTGGCTGAACCAGGTCGTGGAGACCGTCGGCCTCGCCGACCGGCTCAAGCACCGTCCCACCCAGCTCTCCGGCGGTCAGCAGCAGCGCGTCGCCGTCGCCCGCGCCCTGGCCGCCCGCCCGGAGATCATCTTCGGGGACGAGCCGACCGGCAACCTCGACTCCCGCGCCGGCGCCGAGGTCCTGGGCTTCCTGCGCCGCTCGGTGGACGACCTGGGCCAGACCATCGTGATGGTCACGCACGACCCGGTCGCCGCCTCCTACGCGGACCGGGTGCTGTACCTCGCGGACGGCCGGATCGTCGACGAGATGCTCAAGCCGACCGCCGAGACCGTCCTCGACCGCATGAAGGACTTCGACGCGCGAGGGCGTACGTCATGACCGTGCTCAAGACCTCGATGCGCAACTTCTTCGCGCACAAGGGACGCATGGCGCTGTCGGCCGTGGCGGTCCTGCTGTCGGTGGCGTTCGTCTGCGGGACGCTCGTGTTCTCCGACACGATGAACACGACGTTCGACAAGCTCTTCGCCGCCACCTCCTCCGATGTGACGGTGAGCGCGAAGGGCGCCACGGACAGCGGCGAGACGACCGCCGACAACGGCAAGCCGCCGGTCATGCCGGCCTCCGTGCTCGACAAGATCCGCAAGGTGCCGGGCGTGAAGTCGGCACAGGGATCGGTCTTCTCCAGCGCGGTGACCGTCGTCGACGCCGAAAAGAACAGCCTGTCGCCGTCCAGCGGCGCGCCCACCATCGTCGGCGGCTGGACCGCCAACGAAGCCCGCACCATGAAGATCACCGAAGGTGCGGCGCCGAAGGGCTCCGACCAGGTCATGGTCGACGAGGACACCGCCGACAAGCACCACCTCAAGCTCGGCGACGAGGTCGGCGTGATCACCGCGGTCGGCACGCACACCGCGAAGATCTCCGGCATCGCCGCCTTCCAGGTCACCAACCCCGGGGCCTCGATCTTCTACCTGGACACCGCGACCGCCCAGAAGGCGCTGGTCGGTGAGCCGGACGTCTACACGAACGTCAACGTCACGGCGGCGGCCGGGGTCGACGACGCACAGCTGAAGAAGAGCGTCGCGGCCGAGATCGGCGCCGGCTACAAGGTGCAGACCGCCCAAGAGGCCGCGGACGCCAACCGCAAGGGCGTCGGCAGCCTGCTGGACGTGATGAAGTACGCGATGCTCGGCTTCGCCGGGGTCGCCTTCCTCGTGGGCATCTTCCTCATCATCAACACCTTCTCGATGCTGGTCGCGCAGCGCACCCGCGAGATCGGTCTGATGCGGGCCATCGGCTCCAGCCGCAAGCAGGTCAACCGGTCCGTGCTCGCGGAGGCGCTGTTCCTGGGCGTCGTCGGCTCCGCCCTCGGCGTCGGCGCGGGCATCGGCATCGCCGTCGGCCTGATGCAGCTCATGAAAATGACCGGCATGAACCTCTCCACAGACGACCTCACGGTCGCCTGGACGACCCCGGTGGTCGGCATGGTCCTCGGCATCGTCGTCACGGTGCTGGCGGCCTACCTCCCGGCCCGCCGGGCCGGCAAGGTCTCCCCGATGGCCGCGCTGCGCGACGCGGGCGCCCCGGCCGACGCCAAGGCGGGCGTCGTGCGGGCCGTCATCGGCCTGCTGCTCACCGTCGCGGGCGGTGCGGGCCTCTACCTCGCCTCCGTCGCCGACAAGGCCACCGCGGGCTCGATGTGGCTGGGCGTCGGCGTGGTGCTGAGCCTGATCGGCTTCGTGGTGATCGGCCCGCTGCTGGCCGGCGGCGTGGTGCGGGCGCTGGGCGCGGTGCTGCTGAGGGCCTTCGGCCCGGTCGGACGGATGGCGGAGCGCAACGCGCTGCGCAACCCGCGCCGCACGGGAGCCACGGGCGCGGCCCTCATGATCGGCCTCGCGCTGGTCGCCTGTCTGTCGGTGGTCGGCTCGTCCATGGTCGCCTCGGCCACGGAGGGGCTCGACAAGAGCGTCGGCGCGGACTTCATCATCCAGAACGACAAGGGCCAGCGCGTGACGGCGGAGGCGGTGCAGGCGATCAAGTCGGCCCCCGGTCTGAAGCGGGTCACCGAGTACAAGGGGACCCAGGCCGACTTCACCCCCCCCGACGGCAAGACCCTCGACGGAACGTCGATCACGGCGGCCGACCCGACCTACGCGACCGACCTGCGCGTCGACACCGTCGCCGGCAAGCTCGCCGACGCCTACCGGCCCGACTCCATGTCCGTCCACGAGAAGTTCGCCGAGGCTCACAAGATCAAGCTCGGCTCCAGGATCTCCGTGGCGTTCCGGGACGGGAACACCGCCCAGCTGACGGTGCGCGCCATCACCAGCAGTGACTCCGTGGTCGACCAGGGCGCGATGTACGTCTCCATCGCCACCCTCGAGAAGTACGTCCCGGCCGGCAAGGTGCCGCTGGACCAGCTGGTCTTCGCCACCGCCAAGGACGGGCAGCAGGACACCGCGTACACCGCCCTGAAGACGGCGCTGCACGACTACCCGCAGTACACCGTGCGCGACCAGACCGACTACAAGCAGGAGCTCAAGGACCAGATCGGGCAGCTGCTGAACCTGATCTACGGTCTGCTCGCCCTCGCGATCATCGTCGCGGTCCTCGGCGTGGTGAACACCCTGGCCCTGTCGGTGGTGGAGCGCACCCGGGAGATCGGCCTGATGCGGGCGATCGGCCTCTCGCGCCGCCAGCTGCGCCGCATGATCCGCATGGAGTCGGTCGTCATCGCCCTCTTCGGCGCGCTGCTCGGCCTCGGACTGGGCATGGGCTGGGGCGCGACCGCCCAGCGGCTGCTCGCCCTGCAGGGCCTGAACGTCCTCCAGATCCCGTGGCCGACGATCATCGGCGTGTTCATCGGCTCCGCGTTCGTGGGCCTGTTCGCCGCACTGATCCCGGCGTTCCGCGCGGGCCGCATGAACATCCTGAACGCGATCGGGACGGACTAGCACCGCGGAACCCACGAGGGCGCACGGCCCGGCACCGAGGAAGACGGGAGTCTTCCCGGCGCCGGGCCGTCCGCGCGTCCGGGGCCGTGCGTGCCCCCTCGCCGTCCGTTCGGGCCTCCTCGCCGTCCGGGCGTCCCGGGTCGTGCGGACGTCAGGGCGTCCGGCCTGGCTGGTGCGTCTCAACCCGTGCGAGGTGGCCGTCCGGGGCGACCCCGGGGGGAGGCGCGGGGCCCGCCCGGCCCCGGGAGCTGTCCACAGCCTCCGGCGAACGTCCGCGCCCCGTCGTACGCTGGACGCCCCCGGCCCGTGACACGCGTCGGGCCCTTCGCGTTGCCCACCCCGGACCCGGTGCGCCCGTATCCCGAACAGGACGGGACGTGCCCGGCCCCTCGGACGGAAAGCCCCCCATGAGCCTGCACGGTCTGCTCGACGCCGTCGTCAAGGACGCCGCCCTCGCGGAAGCCATCCCCGCGGCCGCCGACGGCAACCGCATGCACGTCGACCTGGTCGGCCCGCCGGCCGCCCGCCCCTTCGCGATCGCCGCCCTCGCCCGCGAGACCACCCGCACGGTCCTCGCCGTCACGGCCACCGGCCGCGAGGCCGAGGACCTGGCCGCCGCCCTGCGCTCGCTGCTCCCGGCCGACGGCGTCGTGGAGTACCCCTCCTGGGAGACGCTCCCGCACGAGCGCCTCAGCCCCCGCAGCGACACCGTGGGCCGCCGCCTGGCCGTCCTGCGCCGCCTCGCCCACCCGCGCCCCGACGACCCCGAGACCGGCCCGGTCTCCGTCGTCGTCGCCCCCGTCCGCTCGGTGCTCCAGCCGCAGGTCAAGGGCCTCGGCGACCTGGAACCGGTGGCCTTGCGCTCCGGACAGACCGCCGACCTGAACGAGATCGTCGAAGCCCTCGCCGCAGCCGCTTACGCGCGCGTGGAGCTCGTCGAGAAGCGCGGCGAGTTCGCCGTGCGCGGCGGCATCCTGGACGTGTTCCCGCCCACCGAGGAACACCCCCTGCGCGTCGAGTTCTGGGGCGACGACGTCGAGGAGATCCGCTACTTCAAGGTCGCCGACCAGCGCTCCCTGGAAGTCGCCGAGCACGGCCTGTGGGCCCCGCCCTGCCGTGAACTCCTCCTCACCGACGACGTCCGCACACGCGCGCGTGACCTCGCCGAACTCCACCCCGAGCTGGGCGAGCTGCTCGGCAGGATCGCCGAAGGCATCGCCGTCGAGGGCATGGAGTCGCTGGCCCCGGTGCTCGTCGACGACATGGAGCTGCTCATCGACGTCCTGCCCAAGGGCGCGATGGCCGTCGTCTGCGACCCGGAGCGGGTACGCACGCGCGCCGCCGACCTCGTGACCACCTCCCAGGAGTTCCTGCAGGCGTCCTGGGCGGCGACGGCCGGCGGCGGGGACGCGCCCATCGACGTCGGCGCGGCCTCCCTGTGGTCCATCGCGGACGTCCGCGACCGCGCCCGCGAGCTGGACATGATGTGGTGGTCGGTGTCGCCGTTCGCGGCCGACCTGGAGCTGGAGGCGGACACCCTCCAGCTCGGCATGCGCGCCCCCGAGACCTACCGCGGCGACACCGCCAAGGCCCTCGCCGACACCAAGGGCTGGCTGGCCGACGGCTGGCGGGTCGCCTTCGTCACCGAGGCGCACGGCCCGGCCGCCCGCACGGTCGAGGTCCTCGGCGGCGAGGGCGTCGCCGCCCGCCTGGACAGCGACCTGACCGAGCTGAGCCCCTCGCTCGTGCACGTCTCCTGCGGCTCGATCGACTACGGGTTCGTCGACCACGCGCTGCGTCTCGCCGTCCTCACCGAGACCGACCTGTCCGGCCAGAAGGCGGCCGGCAAGGACGGCGCGCGCATGCCCGCGCGGCGCAGGAAGACCATCGACCCGCTCACCCTGGAGGCGGGCGACTACATCGTCCACGAGCAGCACGGCGTGGGCCGCTACATCGAGATGGTGCAGCGCACCGTCCAGGGCGCCACACGCGAGTACCTGGTCGTCGAGTACGCGCCCGCCAAGCGCGGCCAGCCCGGCGACCGCCTCTACATCCCGACCGACCAGCTGGAGCAGATCACCAAGTACGTCGGCGGCGAGGCCCCCACGCTGCACCGGCTCGGCGGCGCCGACTGGACGAAGACGAAGGCGCGCGCGAAGAAGGCCGTCAAGGAGATCGCCGCCGACCTGATCAAGCTGTACAGCGCGCGGATGGCGGCCCCCGGCCACGCCTTCGGCGCCGACACCCCCTGGCAGCGCGAACTGGAGGACGCCTTCCCCTACGCGGAGACGCCCGACCAGCTCACCACCATCGCCGAGGTCAAGGACGACATGGAGAAGACGGTCCCGATGGACCGCCTGATCTGCGGCGACGTCGGCTACGGCAAGACCGAGATCGCGGTCCGCGCCGCCTTCAAGGCCGTCCAGGACGGCAAGCAGGTCGCCGTCCTCGTGCCGACGACCCTGCTGGTGCAGCAGCACTTCGGCACGTTCAGCGAGCGGTACGCCCAGTTCCCGGTGAAGGTGCGCGCGCTGTCCCGCTTCCAGACCGACACGGAGGCGAAGGCCACCCTGGAGGGCCTGCGCGAGGGCTCGGTGGACATCGTCATCGGCACCCACCGCCTGTTCTCCTCCGAGACCAAGTTCAAGGACCTCGGCCTGGTCATCGTCGACGAGGAGCAGCGCTTCGGCGTCGAGCACAAGGAGCAGCTGAAGAAGCTCCGCGCCAACGTGGACGTCCTGACGATGTCGGCGACCCCGATCCCCAGAACCCTGGAGATGGCGGTCACCGGCATCCGCGAGATGTCGACGATCACCACGCCCCCGGAGGAGCGCCACCCGGTGCTCACCTTCGTCGGACCGTACGAGCAGAAGCAGATCGGGGCCGCCGTCCGCCGCGAACTGCTGCGCGAGGGCCAGGTCTTCTACATCCACAACCGGGTCGAGTCGATCGACCGGGCGGCCGCGCGACTGCGCGAGATCGTGCCCGAGGCGCGCATCGCGACCGCCCACGGCCAGATGTCGGAGACGGCGCTGGAGCAGGTCGTCGTCGACTTCTGGGAGAAGAAGTTCGACGTGCTGGTCTCGACGACGATCGTGGAGTCCGGCATCGACATCTCCAACGCCAACACGCTGATCGTGGAGCGCGGCGACACCTTCGGCCTGTCCCAGCTGCACCAGCTGCGCGGCCGCGTGGGCCGGGGCCGCGAGCGCGGCTACGCCTACTTCCTCTACCCCCCGGAGAAGCCCCTCACGGAGACCGCCCACGAGCGGCTCGCCACGATCGCCCAGCACACCGAGATGGGCGCGGGCATGTACGTGGCGATGAAGGACCTGGAGATCCGCGGCGCGGGCAACCTGCTCGGCGGCGAGCAGTCCGGCCATATCGCGGGCGTCGGCTTCGACCTGTACGTGCGGATGGTCGGCGAGGCCGTGGCGGACTACCGGCGTCAGCTGGAGACCGGTGAGATCGAGGAGGAGCCGCCGCTCGAGGTCAAGATCGAGCTGCCGGTCGACGCGCACGTCCCGCACGACTACGCGCCCGGCGAGCGGCTGCGCCTGCAGGCCTACCGGGCCATCGCCTCGGCCAACTCGGAGGACGACGTCAGGGCCGTCCGCGAGGAACTCGTGGACCGCTACGGCAAGTTGCCCGAGCCGGTGGAGAACCTGCTGCTGGTGGCGGGGCTGCGGATGCTGGCCCGTGCGTGCGGCGTCGGCGAGGTCGTGCTCCAGGGCGTCAACATCCGTTTCGCGCCGGTGGAGTTGCGCGAGTCGCAGGAGCTGCGCCTGCAGCGGCTGTACCCCGGGTCCGTCATCAAGCCGGCCGCGCACCAGATCCTCGTGCCCCGCCCGAAGACCGCGAAGGTCGGCGGCAAGCCGCTGGTCGGACGCGAACTGCTGGGCTGGGTCGGCGAGTTCCTGGCGACGGTGCTGGGCTCGTAGCACGGCTACGGGCGCTACGACGGCTACGAACGAGGGGCTACGAGGGCTACGAGGGCTACCGCGGCGGAGGCGGCGCGAGCGGAAGCCGCCTCCGGGGAGTTCGCTCCCCGGGGACGGCTTCGGGCGCGGGCCGGGTCGGTGCGGGAGGCCCGGTCCTGCCGGAGAGCGCGGGCTACGGCTGTTCGGGCCGGTCCTCGTCCATGCCGAGCCGCTCGTGCAGCTTCTGCTGCCCGGTGTCGACCTGGGACTCGTATTTGTCGCCCGTCTTCTCGTTGACCGTCCGCTCGGCGGCGTCGGACATGTCCCTGGCCTTGTGCTGGGCCGCCTTGTTGCTCTTGAACCTGTCGAAGATGCCCATCCGGAGCTCCTTTGCGAGAAGGTGCCTCCCCACCGACGATATTCCCGGGATGCGGCGGATGCCCACTTGAGCCCCCGGTGGTCCGGATCGTCCCACTGCCTCCGCGCGCCCCTCGCCACGGTGTGTGGGAGTCCCCGGCAGGGGAATCCGCCCTGTGCGAAGTGGCGGCGAGCCGGACAGGGGAGGGGCGCGTGAGGCGTCTGAGGGGCGGGGCGGCTGCTGCCGCCGTGCTGATGTGTGCCATGACGGTGTCCGGGTGCACCGACCAGGTCACCGGCTCGGGAGCCGGGGCCCGCCCCGGTGCCGGCCCCGGCACCGGTTCCGGGGCGACGGCGGGCGGCGGAGCGGCGCTCGCGGCGGCGAGGTCGCTGCCCGTGAAGGGGCGTGCGCCCAAGACCGGTTACGACCGGGAGAAGTTCGGCGCCGCCTGGGCGGACACGGACTCCAACGCCTGCGACACCCGGGTTATCTCTATGCTTCGCGGCGCCATCGCGGACTTTTCGCAGCTCATCCAGGGGGTGGTGCGGTATGCCTACTGAGAGGTACATGAGGCACAGCAATGGAGGACGGCGTGTCCTCATGGCATCCGCCGTAGTGGTGGCCGCCGGATTTGTGGCCACCGGCTGCAAGGACATTGCTCCACCTGCGGACAGCGGACCTTCCGGCCCTGCCGCTTCGGCCGTCGGCAACGGTCGGGCTGTGAACCCGCTGGACAATCCGGACGGCACGAAGCCAGGGCTGGCGGCGATCACCTCCACCGCGGACAAAGCCAAGGCGCGGTCGTTGATCGAGAAGGTGGCGACGAAGGGGCGCGGCCCCAAGACGGGGTACGAGCGGGACAAGTTCGGCTACGCCTGGATGGATTCGGCTCCGGGCGGCATTCCCTTCGCCCGCAACGGGTGTGACTCGCGAAACGATCTCTTGAAACGCGATGGCGAGAGTGTCCGCTTCCGGGCTGGCTCTGACTGCATCGTCACCACCATGACGCTGCACGATCCGTACACCGGGAAGACGATCGAGTGGGCCAAGTCCCGCGCGACGACAGTCCAGATAGACCACGTCATGCCGTTGTCGTACGACTGGCAGATGGGTGCCTCGCGCTGGACGAAGGGCAAGCGTGAGGATATCGCCAATGACCCGCTCAACCTGATCCCGGTGGACGGACCGACCAATGGCGCGAAGAGCGACTCGGGGCCCGCGACCTGGCTGCCCCCGAACAAGCAGATCCGTTGCTCCTACGTGGTGCGCTTTGCTCAGGTGTCGTTGAAGTACGACCTCCCGGTTACCACGGCGGACAAGACGATGATGCTGAAGCAGTGCGAGGACTGATGGGGCTGCAGTGACCTGGGAAAATGCGATCGAGCTTCGGGCTGTGTGACGCGTACGCTCCGTACCGTGGCTGACCGCATACAGAAGATCGTGACGAAGCTGCCGGACCTGAAGAGTGTCACTGACGTGTGGAAGGTGGCTGACCGCAGTCTCGCGAGGGGGGATGCCGCGTTCCTCGCGGACCTCGGCATCGCGCTCGCAGGTGCTTACGGCTCCGACGCCGGGCGGATCTGGCAGTGCAGGAGCGTCTTCGACTACCTGCTCCGGCTGCTGGCCACCACGTCCGGTCCCGGGAACGTCGCCCAGGCGTTGCGGCTGGTCTCATCTGCGGGGGCTGCTGACGGGAAGTTGGACCGTTATGCGGCCTCCCTGCTGGCCTCCAGCCAACCGGCAAAGGAACTGGCGGTGGCGTTCACCGGACACGCCACCGAGGAACTGCGTGCGTGCCTGGTCCATGAGCTGGTGCTCAGGGGTGCCGGCGTTATGGAGACCCCGGGGATCGCAGGGTGGGCGATGTCGCCGCACTGGAGGCACCATCCGCTGGGATGGCTGCCGTTGGCGCTGTCCGATGTGGAAGGACGGCCGGATCTGCCGAGCTACGGCGCCCGCGGCGGCAGTCATTCGATGCCGTACGGCCCGTCGCCAGGCAGCAAGGTGCGGGGCGATGCTGGGGCGCATGTGCCTTCGGCCGAGGAGACGACGACCGAAGCCGCTGCCAAGGGCATCGGCGCTGCTGTGGCGAACTGGGCCGAGGAGTCGAACGGTCGGATCGAGGCACGAGTCTTCGATCTGGCAGCTCCTCTGGAGGCCGAGTCGGTACTGAGTATGCTGCTGGGACTGGGGCTGGAGTGCCTGAAGGGTGCGGGGAAGAAGACCGCCTTCTCGGTCGCGGCCTGCCCGGCGGACCAGGCGTGGCGGGTCCTCTTCGCTGCCGCGTCCACGGGAGGTGCCTACAACTTTGGTACCCGTGGGGCCTACGGCCGTCTGGCCGCGTGGCAGTCTCTGGCCAGCCTCTCCGGAATCGCAGAGGGCGACCCTGTGGAGGAGGTCGAGGCACGTGCACGGGAATGCGCCTGGTATGGCTTCGGGGCCGAAACCAAGTGGTTCGAGCGTGTGGCCTGGGACATCGGCCTCGCCGCGGTCTCTCCGGAACGCCGACGGCTGGCAATGTTGGCCGCGACGGACACCGATTGAGCATGACCTGGACTGTGCATTGGCGGAGTCCTGACCATTTTGCGCCGGTGTTCCTCGTGGCTGTCCGGCAGACGGCACGAAAGCCGGACAGCCGCGAGGGGCGGCGGCACGGCATGGATCTACGGAGACGGAACGGCCCGCATGGCACGGCGGAGACTGACACGCGCGGCGGTGAGATCATCTTGTGTCTGACTCAACTGGCCTTCCAGGGAGGCGATCCGGAGCCTGGCCTCTGAGAGCTCCTGGCTCAGGGCGGTGTTCCGCTGCTCCAACTGCTGCACCCGCTTGATCAGCTCGTTTCGGTCCACCTCGTCCAGCTCGGCGCCGAGAGACAGCCGGACCCGGGTCCGGAGGCGGTCGCGTTCCTTCTTGAGGTCCTTGATCTCTTCGCGTGCCAGGGCGAGATCCGTCCGCAGCCCGGCAGAGGAGACCTGTCGTGTCTCCGGAACGGGGAACTTGTCACGCACACGCTCTCGCTGGGCGGCGGTGCCGTCCTGAACGGCCTGGTGCACTTGGGGCTGGTTGTAGATGAACCACGTGGACACTGCCGCGTCCCGCGCCACCTGGGCTACGGTGATACGCCGTCCCGAGCGGAGAAGGCCGTCCACTGCATCGAGCGCGCGCTTGGTCTTGTCCTCGCTGTCCTTGGCGCGACTGGCGCGCAGGCGCTCGACCCGTGTGTTCCGGTCATTGCTGCCGGAAGCGGCGAGACTTTTCATTCGGGGCTCCGTGTCGTCAGTGCCTGCAAGGGGACGAAGGCCGCTGCGGAGCGGGCCTTGCGCAGCTCGCGCGAGGCGGATTCGACGACCGCGCGCTCCTCTGCGGGCAGCGCGTCGAGCTTCCTCCGCATCTCGTCGGCCGACTTCGAGTACGCGAGGATCTGGTCGTCGAGATTGCGAACAACCCAGTCCGCGGCCTCCATTGCCAGAGCGGCCTCCTTGTCGGCCCGCAGGTCCGCGATCTGCTGTTCCAGGGCCGGTAGGTAGGAGGGGTCGGGCCGGTAGAAGTCGCAGCCGGCGCACTGGAAGCGGATGCGGCAGTGTCCGCCTCCGGCCTTGACGTTGCTCGGTTCGGTGCAGCCGCCGTACGGAACCCCGACGCTCTCCACTTCGTAGGCAAGGGGGTCGCTGAACCCACGGGATTCCCCGTGCCGATCGACGGCGAGCGCCGCGACCGTCCGCACGGCTTCCTGTTTCCGGCTCAGGGAGACCTTGTAGTACCCCATGGTGACGTCCAGCGACCGGTGGTCCATGAGTTCCCGGAGGACGTCCGGCCGGGTGCCGGCGTCCGCGTGACGCTGGGCGTAGGCGTGGCGGAAGCCGTAGGGAACGATCTTGGTGCGATCGTATGCCACTGGTTCGCCGTTGTCGTCCAGGCGCTCGTCCCAGATGGTGGGGATCAGCTCGTCGACCCAGATACGGAAGATGCGGCTGCAGAACTGTGCCGCAGTGAGGTGGCGACGGCGGGGGCGGTTGCGTTGACCAGGGGAGGGGAACAGCCACTGGGTGCAGGCCGGCACCGGAGGGAGAGCCTCCAGCTCCTTCTGCCAGGCCTCGATCTCCCGGGCGGTGCGCTCGGAGATCGGCAGGCGGCGGCCGTGTCGGCGCCGTTTGTGGTTGTCGTAGATCAGAGTCGGTTTGCCGTCGATCCACTCCAGGCAGTCTCGTCGCAGGCTGGTGACCTCGCCCGGTCGGCGGCCTGTGTCCCTCAGGACTGTGTAGACCACCTGGTACATGCGGGCGAAGTCAGCAGTGGTCCAACCGCCGCTCTCGTAGGCCGTGGAAGTGCCCAGCAGGTCGATGTGCGTATCGAGTTGGGCGATGACATGTTCGGGAACCGCTCGGCCGATGTCGTCCTCGGTCACCTCGATCGCCGCGATGGTGTGAAAGCGGGGATTGACGGCGAACCCGCCGGGGATGTGGTCCATCATCCCGGCTTGCCGGACGAACTCCAGGAACGCACGCCAGCGCCGCAGCAGCGCTCGCCTGTGGCTCGTAGAGTGGTTATGCCCGTCCTCGGGGCGTTTGCTGAGGCGGAAGTGGTCCACTACGGCGTTCATGTCGGCCATCGAGAGCTGCTCAGGCGCGTCCCCCTCGAGGCGGTGAGACAGCGCGGCCGACGCGATCGTCGCGGCGTACACGGTCTGCCTCAGCTCCAGAACGTCGGTTCGTGTAGTGCGCCCGTACTCCTTGACGAGCTCCCGCAGCCACGTCTGTCGTACGGGCCGGAAATCGATCACGCCTTGAACGGCTTTGTACTTTCTGCCCCGACCTGCAGTGAGGCCCACCAGCGCGCATTCCCAGATGTCGCCCGAGGTGGGGTCGGCGCCTTCGAACTCCGCCCGGGCACATCGGATGTGAAGGAGGACGCTGTTGAGAACGCCTCTGGCAGCAGCGGGGAGTTCGGAGGAGAAGCCGGAGTCAAGGCTCAGGAGGGAGTCGAGCTCCTGCGGGAGGCTGGCCACGATGCGGCGCATGCGCTGGGGGACGAGACTGATTCCAGCGTCGTCGCGTTGCTGAAGCCCATACAGAATCTCGTGTCGCACGGCTGGGGAAACCCGTGCCAGAGAGAACTGGGAGACCCCTGGCTTCACTCCGTCTGTGACGTTCGGCCGTCGACGAGCCACCACCGGGGCGTACGTCATGTCGAAGTCCGCAGGTTTTCCCCTGAGTAGACGGGCCTTGCGGCAGGCGTCGCAGCGACTTCCATTATTTCCGACGTGCGTGGAGCAAGCCGTGACTACGCAGGTGAACACGTGGGTCGTCGGGTTGTCTGGATCAGCTGTGAACAGTGCCTTGGTCGGATCCCATTCGGTCGTTCGCCAACCGGAAGCGAGGCGTTCTGCGAGCCAGGCGGACCAGTCGGGGAGCGCGGTTGAGTGCGAGGGAACCGTGGCGAGGGCAGTGCTCGATGTCATTGCGCGATCTCCAGGGTGAGGCTGTCGACGGCCGATCGAAGGTCCTCGTCCTGAGCGTG
>NZ_BEWA01000025.1 GCF_003112535.1 Streptomyces rishiriensis
TGGGCGCTGACGGTCATCGGGCCGTAGTAGTTGTTGGCGTACGTCCCGGTGTAGGCGCTGTTCGCCTTGGCGGGTGCGGGTGCGGGTGAGGCCGGCGGCTTGCTGTAGTCGACCTTCGAGTGCTCCCCCTGCAGGGTCTGCTGGAAGATCGGACCGAGGAACTTCAGCCAGTCGACGGTCGGCCCGCCCGTCTGCGCAGTGTCGAGTCGAGGAACGTGGCGGAGATCGCCTCGGGCACGCCGATGGGCTCGCCGTTGGTCAGGACGACGATGCCGAGCTTCTCCGAGGGCAGCAACGCGACGTTGGTGGCCGCCCCCAGCGCGAACCCGCCGGAGTGGCCGAGCTTCAGCCTGCCCTGGTCGTCGTAGCTCACATTCCAGCCGAGCCCGTAGAACCCGGTCCTTCCCGCGGGCGAGTGCGGCGGCTCGGAGACCATGTGCGGCAGATGGGTCTCCTCCAGTGCGTCGGCGTCGACGACTTGCCGCCCCTTGAATGTGCCGTTGCCCAGTTGCAGGCGCAGCCACTTCGACATGTCCCGGACCGTGGAGCTGACCCCGCCCGCCGGGCTCTGGGCGTCCGGGTCGTGCACATGCTCGGCACGCCAGGTTCCCCCGGTCCTCAGAGGGCGGGATGTGAGGTGATGTCCGTTTCGCTGCCCCGGAGGGAGTAGCTGCGCTGGTTGTCTGGGCGTTCTGCGCAGCGCGTTTGTGCAGTTCATGGGTGTGTAGCGGGTCTCGGCATCCGCAGCATCGGCCGACGTCGCCGGCGGCCCGGTCACCCGTTCCAGCCGGGCGGCTGCGACACTGCCGGGCGAGAGCGCCAGCCGCTGGCGCCGACCACATGCCTCGGGGGGGCACACATGGGTACATTCGAGCGCGTCAACCTGTTCTACGGCGTCGACCACGAGCAGGTGTACGCCGCGTTGGAGGAATTCTGGCACCAGGAGGAGCACACGCTCAAACTGGAGGACGTCCACGACGTCAACCTCGATTCCTACGCCCTGCACGAGCGGCGCGGCGACTGGACCGTGCTGAAATGGATCCGGGGTTGGGAGTGGGTCCTGCGCCGACGCGCCCAGCTTCACGTTTCACGCGCCTACGACTGCCCGGGCCTGCTGGTCTTCATCTACGACGACGACTTCTGGGGCTGCGAGCTGTTCCACCACGGCAGAGCGATCGACCAGTTCCAGCAGGAGACCGGCATCAATGGCTCGTTCTTCGGCGATCTTCCGTGCCAGGGGCGCCCCGACCTCCTGCTGGCCCAGTTCCCGGCTCTGAACCTGAACATCGAGCATGCCCGGGGCTATCTGACCCACTACAGCATCGACGACCCCGGGTACGAGGACATCGACTGGGAGAACGAGCACGACCCTCTCAACAGCCCCGTCCGTCCGAGCGATGGGTACGGCCGCCTTGAAGGAGGCATCTACTGGGACTTCCAGAACTTCCTCGGCGTCGACCATCATGCCCCGGTCTGGCGGAGGTTCACCACCTCGCCCCAGGCACTCGGGAGAACGGACAAATGATCGGTTCTGCCCGAGACCGAAGGTGGCTACGCGCACCCCCTGGCCGCGCCTGCCACGGCAACATGCCTCAAACGCTGATCATGCTCTGAACTGTGGAAAGTAGCGAGTGGCCCCAGGCGCCACGGCGGACGGTTATGGTCGTGGCAGGGTGAACAGACCCGGCTCGGGCTCGGTCAGAATGCCGCGCCTGGCCAGGCGCTTGAGCTTGTTCGGACGTTGTTGATGTTGTTCGGAGCCAGGTCCAGGTCCATCGCCTCGCATACGCCCCGCGCGCGTAGCGGACCTCTGGCCTCGGCGAACACTGCCAGGATCTCCTGGTAGGCCGCCTTGTCCGGCAGCTCCGATCCGGCCGGCGGCGTGGGCGGGCCTGACTCAGGTAGCTCCAGCAGCGTCTTGCGCGTGATCCGCACCTCCTCGACGGCTCTGTCGAGCTCGTCCAGCATCGCAGTGAGCTGCGCAATCTGCTCGCGGGTCTGCTCGGCCTGCGCGGCGATCTCCCGCTCGCGCTCCTCCAGCCGTACCAGTACCGCCCCCAAGGTCAGTTCCCCGCCGGTCATGCGCCGCGCCAGGCTGGGGTCGCGCCGCCCGTCAGCCGACGGGCCATCACATCGCTTATCGCCCAGTACACCCGGGACTCGGCCGACGCGGGGCGGTGCTCGTAGTCGCACACCAGCCGCCGGTGCAGCATCAAGATTCCGTTCGTCTGCTCCACCCGCCACCGGATCGGCTGCGGGACGAACCCGGCATCGGCCGGGTTGCGCTCGACAATTTCGACCTCGATGCCCAGCCGCTCGCCGTGGTCCGCCACGGTCTTCTTGAACCCCTGGTCCACAAGGACCTTCGTCACGGTGCCGGCAGCACTGACGGCGACCTTGTCGAGCAGGGCGGTGCCGAAGGAGTTGTCGTGGACGGAGGCGGCCAGCACGACCACGGCGATCACCAGGCCCAGCACGTTCACGGCAAGTCCCCGCTTGCGGCCGGGCACCTTCTTCGCCGCGTCCCGTCCCGTCGTCTCGGCCGGCACTCCGGCCGCGGCGTGCAGGCTCTGGGTGTCGAGCACCACCAGTCTGGGGTCGGCTAATCGGCCCCTCTTCTCGCGGACCTGCCAGCGCAGCAGGTCGTGAATGACCTGGTCGGTGCCGTCGTTGCGCCACGTCTAGAAGTAGTACTTCACCGCGCCGCCCGGCGGAAGGTCGTGCGGTAGGTAGTCCCACTGGCAGCCGGTCCGGGACTGGTAAAGCAGTGCGTTGACGATCTCCCGCATCTCGTAGCGGCCCTCGTGGCCGCTGACGGAGGGATGCTGGGCCTTCCAGGCGTTGATCACGGGCTCGATCAGCGCCCAGCGCTCGTCGGATAAGTCGCTCTTGTAGGACTTGCGGTCACTCACCCAGCCACCTCAGCACGGTGCTGCCCCGACGACCTGCCATGGACGGCAAGGCCACACGTTCAGGCGACGACAGAACGGATATCAGCTCACATTTCGCCCTCTCGCATGAAGGGCGGCCTTGTTGTCCGCTTTCTCGTAGTCGGCGAAGGAAGAGCTGGTGGAGTCCATGCCGAGCGGCCGGTACAGCGTGTCGGCGAGCTTTGCCCGCGCCCGCGAGAGGCGTGATCGCACGGTGCCCACGGGCACTCCCAGTGCTTCGGCCGCCGCCTCGTACCCGAGGCCCGACCACACGCCCAGCGCCAGCACCTCGTGCTCGGCGCGCCGCAGCCTCGCCAGCGCGGGCCGCACGGCGGCCAGTTGCACGGCGTCGTCCACCCGGTCCGCCACCTCGTCGGCGAAGTCCCGCACCGTCTCCTCGCGCGGCAGCCGCGCCACCGCGGCGGCGTGCCTTCGGGCCGCGCGGCGGACGTTGCGGGTGACGTTGGTGGCGATGCCGAGGAGCCAGGGACGCGGCGAGCCGCCGTCCTCGTTCAGCCGCTCGCGCAGCCGCCAGGCGTCCAGGAAGGTCAGCGAGACGATCTCCTCGGCGGTCGTCCACTCTCCCGTGAGCCGATAGGCGTGGTTGTAGACGGAGCGCGCGTAGGCGTCGAATAGCTCACCGAAGGCGTCGTGGTCCCCCGCGCGGATGCGTTTCCTCAAGATGCTCAGATGCGTATCCACACCCTTCTACCTGTCCGTACGACGAAGGCCGGTTCCCGTGACCCACGTCACGTCCTGGGTGGCACCGACGTGCGTGAAGCCGGCCGCCGCGGGAACCGATCGCCGCCCGGTGCACCCTCTACCGGATCGGGATCCATTGCGAACTCGGCGACCTCGACACTGCCCTCGCCGCAGCCGCGGCCCGCCGCTTGTTCCCCCCAACCGCCCATCCCGACGCCGCGCCCGCCGCGTCCGACGCCGACCGCCTCGACGCCGGCGAGGCGGTCGGCGCCTTCACGCAGCTGCGCCTCGCCGAGCTCGCCGCACCCGGGCCTGAGCCGCCACGCGACATTCAGTCAGCCGGACGCTCAGCGTCTGATCTCGTGTTGAACGCCGTGGTCCTGTGGACGACGCGCCACATCGACGCCTCAGTCGCCCAGCTCCGCGTCGAGGGCCACGAGATCAGTGACGAGGATGTCGCCCGGCTCTCCCCGCTCGAACACAAGAACCTCAACTGCCTGGGCCGCTACAGCTTCACGGCCTCCCAGCCGGTTGAGGGGCTGCGGCCCTTGCGCGCCCCGGACGCCGTCGACCTCGACGATGACGATGACGACGACGGCCAGGAGGCGTGAGCGCCGCATCCGTCGTCCGGGGCAAATCCTTGTACTCCGGGAAGACCACCGGCGACCGGCGGCCACGGCTGGACCGCGGACAACGCAGGACCCCGCTGTCCCCGATCGCCGCCCGGTGGGAGCCGAGCATGGCCTGCCACCGCTGATTTCCCGAGTCAACACAGAGGCGCGGCTGGTCCGGTGCGGCACGCGCAACCACAGGTTCGCGTCAGCCGATGGAGGGGGAGATGCCGCCCTCGCGGGCGTCGAGCAGCTCGTCCCAGTGCTCGGTCGCCCATCGGCACGCGGCGGCCAACGGCTCCAGCGTGCTGCGGCCCAGGGGTGTCAGCGCATACTCCACCCGCAGTTTCGGGTCGGCGTGCACCGTGCGGGACACGAACCCGTTCCGCTCCAGGCTGCGGAGCGACTGGGTGAGTGCCTTCGGGGTGACGCGGCCCAGCGGTACGCGGAGTTCGGAGTACCTGCGCGGGCCGTCCTCCAGGCAGCGGAGGACCATGGACGCCCATTTGTCACCGAAGCGGAAAGGCAGCAACGAGGACGGGCACAGCTCGTCGAACAAGTCGGCTGGCAGCGGTGGCCGTTGCGTCATCGGGGGTCTCCGTCTCCGGTCTTGGTATCCAGATGGTGACCGACCTTCTGGATACCTTCTGGAGCATCGACTCAACGGGAGATATTCCGACGACGGGCCGGATCGTGGGTTTCGGGGCAGGTGGCCGCCTGCTCGACAGACTCACCGATCCGCACCCGGCCTCCTCTGGCCGGAAGGCAGCCGGCGTGCCGATTTGCACCTCGTCAGAGTAACGGGTGTCGTATAAACGCCATCATTTCGACCCATAAAGGTAAGGCAGGACATTATGCGTGCAGCCCGCTTCCATGCATACGGCGGAGCGGAGAGCCTGGTGATCGAGCAGGCCCCCGACCCCCACCCCGGACCTGGTGAGATCCGTGTCCGCGTCGCGGCGGCCGGCGTCAATCCCATCGACTGGAAGCTGCGCGCCGGCGCCCTGCGCCAGCTGATTCCCCTGGAGCTGCCCGCCATTCCCGGGCGCGACGCCGCCGGCGTGGTCGACGAACTCGGTGACGGGGTGCAGGGGGTGAGCGTCGGCGACCGCGTCTTCGGGCTGGGCGGTGTCACCGGCTCGACCGCAGAGCTGGTCATCCTCTCGGCCTGGGCCCACGCCCCCGACACGTGGAACGATGAGCAGGCTGCGGGTGCCGGACTCGCGTCCGTGACCGCGATGCGTGGCCTGAACGCGCTCGGCTCCCTCGCGGGGCGCACCCTTCTCGTCGAGGGCGCCGCCGGAGGCGTGGGCAGTGCGGCAGTCGAGATCGCTGTGGCACAAGGTGCCACCGTGATCGGGACCGCCAGCGAACGCAACCACGAGTTCCTCACCTCTCTCGGCGCCGTTCCCACCACCTATGGCGCCGGCCT
This sequence comes from Streptomyces rishiriensis, assembly GCF_003112535.1. Lineage (GTDB taxonomy): Bacteria > Actinomycetota > Actinomycetes > Streptomycetales > Streptomycetaceae > Streptomyces > Streptomyces rishiriensis. The sequence goes on from NZ_BEWA01000025.1 coordinate 5,676, forward strand.
CGCGCAGCGCCTCTCCGCTCTCGCTCCGCACGGCGTCGACATCGCGCTCGACACCGCGGCCTCCGGATCCCTGAGCGACCTCGTCACTGTCACGGGCGACCCGAAGCGTGTCGCGACGGTCGCCGACCACGCAGGCGGGCAGCGCCTGGGCACACATGTGGTCAACGCGGAGAACGACTCCACCCTCCTGTCCGCGGCCGCGGAACTGGGCCGGCAAGGCCGCTACACACCCCGTATCGAACAGACCTACCCCCTGGAGCGGATCGTCGACGCCCACGCACACGCCGAGCGCGGACGCACGCGCGGAAAGATCGTGATCTCCATCTGAACCGGAGGCATGGCACAGATGTGCCGGCCCGCCGAGCGACGATCTTGGCGGGCCGGCGCTGACGGCAGGCAATGTCGAAAGGCCTCAGGCTGCGGCCAGGCCAGGTGTTACGGGACAAGCCTTTAGCGAGGTGCCGCGAGTACGTCCCGGAGTACGTTCTCGAGCGTGACGCGGGCCAGCTCGTGTCTCAGGGTCTCCTCGATGCCCTCGTAAATGTTCTGCATTGCCGGCTGGATGCCGTGACCCACCACACATCCCTGGTCCGGGGTGGTGCGGTGCATGGCGAACAGCGGACCGGGTTCCACGGCCTCGTACACGTCGAGCAGGGTCATCGACTCCAACTCGCGTGCCAGCGACCAGCCCGCGCCCACGCCTCGCCGGGACTCCACGAGCCCGGCCCTGCGCAGCTCGCCGAGCAGCCGTCTGATGACCACGGGGTTGGTGTTCGCGCTGGTCGCGATCTGCTCGGAGGTGGCGACCTCATGGCCCTGGCGCTGATAGAGGCCGATCCAGGCCAGCGCGTGGGCGGCGATGGTCAGCCTGCTGTTGGCGCTCATGGACTCCTCCTCTCGGCCGCAACGCTTTATGTTACGACGGCACAGTCGTAACAGTGAAGGTTGCAACTGCCTGTCGTAACAATTAACGTTGCGACTGCCGGGAAGGGTCAATCAACGAGGTGAGAAGAATGAGCAAGTCACTCACGGGCAAGGTCGCCCTGGTCACCGGGGGGTCGCGCGGACTGGGAGCCGCGACCGTACGGCTGCTGGCCGAGCAGGGCGCCGACGTCGCCTTCACCTATGTCAGCTCCGAGAAGCAGGCGCAGGCTGTGGTCGACGAGGTGTGCGGCAAGGGAGCGAAGGCCGTCGCCTTCAAGTCCGACCAGGCGGACATGAGTCAGGCGCCGGCGCTGATTGATGACGTGGTGGCGCACTTCGGCGGCCTGGACATCCTCGTCAACAACGCGGCGATCTCCGTGGCGGGCACGGTGGACGACCCGGACGCCGACACCGCCGCACTGGACCGGATGCACGCCACCAACTACCTCGGCGTGATCGCAGTCATCCGGGCCGCCTCCCGAGTGCTGAGCACGGGCGGCCGCATCATCACGGTGAGCTCCGGACTGGGCTCCCGGGTCGGCGCCCCCGGCCTTGCCGACTACTCGGCGACCAAGTCCGGGATCGAGAGGTACACGATGGGCGTCGCACGCGACCTCGGGCCCCGGAACATCACGGCCAACGTCGTGGAGGCCGGACTGATGGAGGGCGGCATGCAACCGCCGGACTCAGAGACCCTCAATGCCCTGGTCAGCTCGCTGTCGCTGCAACGCATGGGGCGCCCCGAGGAAATCGCCGCGGCGATCGCCTTCCTGGCGAGCCCCGCCGCGTCATACGTCACGGGCGCGGTGCTGGACGCCCACGGCGGCTACAACGCCTGAACCCGAACCCCTGCCGCACGCCCCGAAGGGCATCGCGCCTTCGGGGCGCGCACCGCCAACGACCCGCGTGTGCGTGGCCACGCCTCGGGAAGCCTGGATCGTATTCGTGTGACGAGCTCTTGCCCGGCTTCGGCTCGGGCATGAGCTGCCGGCGCCGCCCGGCCGAGTGGACCGAGGCCGGTGTGTGGCCCCGGCTGCACGAGATGCTCCTCGCCAAGCTCCGCAGCGCGAACACCCTGGACTTCTCCCGGACGGCGGTCGACGGCTCCCACATCCGGGCGTTGAGGTGCGGGGGTGTCACCGGCCGGGACCTGCCTCACCTTGTGTGCTGTGCACTCAAGGAGTTCAGAAGAGCGGCCGCGTGTTCGGCGTCGTCCACGCTCACGCCGAAATCCTTGCCCCTGGCCGTGCGAATGACCAGGCATTCGCCGCCGCGCAACATCACCGTGGTCCCCAGTCCGCTCAGCCGGTATCCCCAGCCGCCGACCTGAGCGGGTGTGAGGTTCTCGGTGCGGGCCGACTCGATGTCCTCGAGAGCCCAGTGGCGGCCGGGCCAGCGCAGGGGGCCGAAGGTCACGTCCAAGCCGCGTTCCGTCACACGCGCCTGAACCGAGGAGCAGCCCAGGACCAGCACGCAGGCGAGCGCGAACGGCGTGGCGGCCAGTGCGACCGGAGAGTCCGTCAGACCGGCCAGCGCCCCCACCGCAACCGCGATCGCGAGCAGTCCGGTCACGGCGGAGATCGCCTGCAGCCAGGGATTCGAGGTATGCGCGAGCCATACGACGCGCTGTCCGGCGGGCAGATCCAGTGCCGGACCGTCCTGCGGCGGAGCCTGCGCCGGTGTCTGCGCCAGTGCCCGCTGCGCGGCCAGGAAGCCGAGCGCGCCGACCGTGGCCGCAACGACGAGCGTGCCCACGACCCAGCTCGTCACCGGGCCGGCATCATGCCAGTCCGCGTGGTCGAGGTTGGCCCGCACGATCGACGTCTGCCCGCCGAGCAGCATCACGCCGCCGAACCCGAGGCCCGCTAGGGCCCATCCCGGTATCGCGCCGCTGCCGGTACCCGCCCGGCGCAGCGCCAGCGCGACGACGGCGGTCAGCACCGCCCACACGAGCGCGGGGAAGAGTGCTGCGGCCCACAGTGGCATGGAGCCGTCAGGCCTGCCGGAGCCGGCGTTCCAGTGCGTCGCGAGCCGCTCCGGCAGTCGGCTGCTCGCAGCGGGCGGCAACGCCGCCAATAACACCAGCACACCCACGCACCAGCCGACGGTCCCCCACGCAGTCGTGCTCCTGCGTCCACGGTCGGTCACGGAATCTCCCTGATCATCTCGATGACGTCGTTCTTGCTGTAGCCCAGGTGCGCCGCGTCGGCCACCAGATCGCGCACGCGGTCCAGCAGCGCGGAGCGCCGGTCGGCCCCGTCGGCCACCGTCACGCCCCGCCCCCGCCGGAACTCGAGCACGCCTTCGTCGCGCAGCGCCCGCAGTCCGCGCAGGACGGTGTTGACGTTCACGTCCAGCGCCCGGGACAGGTCCCGGGCCGGGGGGAGCCGGTCGCCCGGCACGCACTCCCCTTCGGCGATGGCGCGTCGGATCGCTCCGGCGACCTGCTCGTGCAGGGGGGAGCTGCTCGCGGTATCCAGTCTCAGGAGCATAGTGCTAATGACGATAGCACCAAGCTCTTCATGTGAGTGATCGGTTTCCGGACACTCAGCACTCGCGTGAAGCCATGGAGGGACAGGTCAGGCCGCCGGAATGCATGCCGGGCACGATCCGCGTGGAGAGTCCGCTCATCGCGCGACGGGCCGACGGGGATCGCGAGCATGCCTGGGGTGCGGGTGCAACGATGCCCCTCATATCGACGGGACGGCTCCACAGGCCGCACCGTCCCGCCGACCTTGCGCCGCGGAGGTTGCCGGGAGCTACTCAAGGAGGCCGAGCGTGGTGTCGTGGCGGCGGGGCAGGGGCTCGCCGCGTCAGCCTGCGGTGGCTCGCTCGTGGGCTGGCTGGTCGCGTTCGTCGACGGTGGGGCCGTCGAGTTGCCGTTGACGCTGGCGATCCGAAGTCCGCGCACGTACCCCGGCCGGGGCCGCCCACTATCCTGCTTCGTCACGGGGTGAGGTGACCAGGGGGAGGCGTACGTGCAGTCGTTGGAGAGCACGGATCCGGCCACGATCGGCGGCTATCCGCTGCTGGCGCGGCTCGGCGCGGGCGGTATGGGGCAGGTCTACCTGTCGCGCACGCCGACCGGCCGCCCCCTGGCGCTGAAGACGGTCCGGCCCGACCTCACCGCCGCCCCGGACTTCGAGCGGCGCTTCGCCCGGGAGATCCGCACCAGCGACCGCGTCCGCTCCCCGTGGACCGTTTCGGTGGTGGACTTCAGCCCGCCCGGCCACCGCCCGCTGTGGCTCGCCACCGAGTACGTCCCCGCGCCCGCCCTCTCCGACTGGGTCGTTGGGCACGGTCCGCTGCCGCCCGCCGCCCTGCGCACCCTGGCCGCCGAACTCGCCGCGGCGCTGGCCGCCGTGCACGCCTGCGGGCTCACCCACCGGGACGTCAAACCGTCCAACGTCCTGCTCGGCCGCGACCGGCCCATGCTCATCGACTTCGGCATCGCCCGGGCCGCCGATGACTCCCGCCACACCAGCACCGGCGGTGTCATCGGCTCGCCCGGCTACCTCGCTCCCGAACAGGCCGCCGGGGGAGCCGTCACCGAGGCGGGCGACATCTTCTCCCTGGGCGCGGTCCTGGTGTTCGCCGCGACCGGCACCGGTCCCTTCGAGTATCCCGGCGAGCAGCCCTCGGCCGCCTCCCTGCTCTACCGCATCGTCCACGAGCCGCCCCGCCTGGACGGCGTACCGGCCGAACTGGCCCCGCTGATCCGCGACTGCCTGGCGAAGCGGCCCGAGGACCGGCCGGACAGCGCCGAGTTGGCGGCCCGGCTGCGCCGTCCGCGGGCCGCGGACGACCCGCGGACGGCCGCTCACGAGGGCGCACCCGCTTCGGCGGCTGACGCGTGGAAGGGCGCGCTGCCGCCCGGACTCGGCGCCGACCTCGCGGCTCGCGAGGAAGAGGTCGCACACCGATGCGCGGTACCGCAGCACGGCCAGGGGCAGGCGCCGTCGGACGCGGTGAGATCCGCCGGCGGGAGGCCGCCCGTGCCGGCGGCCGCCAGGGCGGTGTCCCTGACCCCGTCCCTCGACCACGCGACCCCCGCCTTGCCATACCCGCCGCCCCCCGACATCCCGGCCCCGTACGGCCGGCCGGCCCCGGACACCCCCACGCCGTACGGCGTGTTCACCCCTGACACCGCCCAGCCCCACGGCCCTTTCGCCCCCGGCGCCGCCGGGCCGGCCGGGTCCGGGCCGCACGGCGCCTGGGCCCTCCACAGGGAGGGGCGCGCACGCCGCCGCGTCCGCTGGACCGTCGCCGGTTCCGTTCTCGCGGTGGCCGCCCTGGTGACCGGCGTCCTGCTGTGGAACCCGTTCGACAAGGAGGCGGCCGGTGAAGGCTCCACGGCCTCCCCGGCCCCGTCGTCCTCCGCGCCCGCCCTCTCCGCCGCCTGGGCGGGCGTCTGGACCGGCACGGGACCGGGCAACCCTGACGCGGACGGCCAACAGCACCCGCGCACCGAGTCGTTCACCGTGACCCTCACCCTGCACACCGCCGAGGTGGGCGAACTGGCCGGCAAACAGGTCAGCAACATCAAGGAGGCCGGCACCGGCCGCGAGGTCGGCTGTACGGAAGCCCTGGAACTACGGTCGGTGCGCGGCACGACAGCCACGTTCGTCGCGGCCACCAGCCACGCGACCAACCGCTCGGACACCTCGCTGCAGTGCGAGAGCGGTCACCTGTACGTGGTCCAGCTGACCGCTGCCGACACCATCAGCCTCGGTGATGAGGGCAGTCAGTCCGCCGGTGCGCCCACGGCCCTGCACCACAGCCGCGGCACGTCCTGAGCGGCGACCGTCGGGCCGGCGCGGGAGCCACGCGATCGGGTTACGACTGCGCCCTGAAGCTGGTCCGCTTCGACCATGCCGCCCGCCGCCTGGTCGCGGGTGACGGCGCGGCCGAAGTCGCGGCCGACACCGGCTATGCCGACCAGTCCCACCCGCATCGGGACGTCATGGTGTTCACCGGGGCAACCCCCGCGACCGTGGCCCGCGAGCCGTTTCTCGCCGTTGACGACATCGCATGGCCCAGCCGTGGAACAACCGCATTCTTCACCTCTTCAGGGAGCTCGGGCTCGGTCGCCGGCCGAAGGTGAGACGGCTACCGCGCTCGAGCGGGGAAGTCGACGCCGCTGGTGGGGAATTACGTGACGTTCTACGGCGACGACTGCGGCTGCCGGAGCTGACCGACCACGACCATGCAGAACCTGCGTGTCAGGGCTTCCAGATCGGCAGACCGACGCGCGAGTCCTGGCTCGTTCCCCTCCATGAATCTGCGAATCCGCGCGCTTCGACTTCGCCCCCACGGATCACGACACCGAGCGGCTGCGCCTGTTGACCTTGGACGAGGCGTATGCCCTGTCAGGCGCCGCCGCCGGCCGCGGCCCTGAAGGAGCTGAAGAGCGCCCTGCGCTATCACGGTGCCGACGCCCGGCAGTTGGGGGAGTCCGGCGAACTCACCGTCGCGATCACCCTCTTGAAAGCGGCCGGCGTCTCCAGCGCCAGAGCATTCCGCCAGCGCCCGGCCGGCCGCCCGGGGCTGACGGCCTACGAGAGACCCTGCGCACCTGACCCCAGCCGGACGGTGACGCCTTCGGGGGTCAGGGGGGTGTGCTCCGCGGAGCACTGGACGTTGACATGGACCGGGGCGCCGCAGTCAGTGTGGGTCACCTTCAGGACGGGGTCCGGGCTCTCGGGGCCGACGGCGTGGGTCTCACCCCACTGCCTGAGCGCCACCAGGACGGGCCACAGATCCCATCCTTTGCGAGTCAGGTGGTACTCGTCACGGGTGCGGCGGCCTGGTTTCCGGTAGGCGACAGCCTTCAGCACGCCGGCTGCGGTCAGCTTCCGCAGGCGGTCACTGAGAACGGCCTCCGAGAGGCCGATATGACGGTGGAAGCTGTCGAAGCGGCGCACCCCGTTGACGGCGTCGCGCAGGATCAGCAGCGTCCATTTCTCCCGACCACATCCAGCGCGCGCTGGACCGGGCAGTTCTCCGTGCTCACCTCAATCCACTCCATCTGGACATCGTAGAGCCCCTGGCTTCGTCATTGACAGTCAGATGAATGCGCAGCTAGCTTCGCTCGGGAAAGTCAGATGATCAGAAGGAAGGCGCTGGGCTGTGGGGCGAACACGTACGTACAGCTGGGACGACCCGGCGATCCCGGCGCAGGCCGCAGCGGGCATGGCCGGTCTCGACTTTCTGCGCGAGGTGCAGGCGGGGCGACTTGCCGCGGCGCCCGTCGGCCGGACCCTCGACTTCGCCCTGGACGAGGTGGAGCACGGCAGGGCTGTCTTCTCCCTGGTGCCGGGCGAGGAGCACTACAACCCCATCGGGAGCATGCACGGCGGCGTGTTCGCCACGCTGCTCGACTCCGCGGCGGGCTGCGCTGTCCAGTCCACGCTTCCGCAGGGGATGGCGTACACCTCGCTCGATCTGACGGTGAAGTTCCTGCGGCCGGTCACCGTGGACACGGGCCGGGTGCGCGCCGTCGGCACGGTGATCAGCGGTGGTCGCCGAACCGCGCTCGCCCAGGCCCAGTTGGTCGACGCGGCGGACCGCCTGCTCGCGCACGCCACCAGTAGCTGCCTGCTCTTCCCGGTGCCCGTATGACGTTCTGAGACAGCGAGGCACCGCGACGCCGGTGACCGGTTCATGGGACACCGGCATCCCGGTGCCTCGCTTGATACGGCGTTCTGTCGAGCCTGCCCCGCTGCTGGGTTCGGGCGCCGAGGTGCTGGTGCAGCCACTGGCCCATCTCCTTCATCCTCCAGCGCCGGACGCGTGCCCGAGGCCGACCAGGCCATCCAGCAGCGACCCGGGACTGACCGGCGCCCGGTGAAGCCGACGCGCCGAGCGCCGACAGCAGCCTTCTCCCACCGCCCCTGCCTGGCCGTGGACGCCTCGTCGCCCACGCGTACGGTCGACGTGCACCCGGACGGCGCCCTTGATCAGCTTCCGTCCGTCAAGGCCTCGTGCGCGGCGTCGAGGATCTCCCCGGAGAGCGGGGAGTCCTTGGTGGCCCGGGACAGGATCAGCGCACCGAACAGGGTGCAGAGGCGGACGATGCCGTCCTGGTCGTCTGTGGCGAGGAAAGCGGCGAAGTCGGCCACCCCCTCGGCGTAGACGCGACGGGCCTCGCGCCCCCCGCCCTCGCGCGCGATGTCGGTGGCGAGGGCTGCGACCGGGCAGCCGTCCCCCGGGCCGTCGCGGTGCTCGACGGAGAGATAGGTGTCGATCAGTGCCTGCTGGGCGGCTCCGCGCTGCCCGTCGTACCGCTCGAGCCCGGCGTTGTAGCGCTGGGTGAGCTCGGCGAAGGCGTGGGCGGTGGCCTCGTCGACGAGCGCCTCCTTGGAGGCGAACTGCTTGTAGAAGGCGCCGTGGGTAAGGCCGGCCGCCTTCATCAGGTCGGCGACGCTGACCTGCGTCCCCTGCTCCCGGAACAGCCGGGATGCGGTGTCCACCACCCGCCTGCGATTTTCCACCGCCTGTGCCTGCGATACGCGACCCATGACCACCTCCCGTTTGGATGTCGACTGGCATCTATCATAGGCCCATGTTTAGATTGTGCATGTAATCTAATTTGTTGCGGGTGGACGACACCACCCGCCAGGAGCAGGAGCAGACATGGAACTCAAGAACGCGGTCGCGGTCGTCACCGGGGCCAACCGGGGCCTCGGACGGCATCTGGCCGCCCAGCTGGTCGAGCGGGGCGCGAAGGTCTATGCGGCGGCCCGCCGCCCCGAGACGGTCGACCTGCCGGGCGTCACCCCGCTGCGCCTCGACGTGATGGACGAGGAGTCGATACGGGAGGCCGTCCGTATCGCCTCCGATTCGACGCTGCTGATCAACAACGCGGGCATCTCCACCGGCGTGACGCTGATCGGCGGCGACCTGGACGAGGTACGTCGCGAGATGGAGACCAACTTCTTCGGCCCGCTCGTCGCCACACGGGCCTTCGCCCCCGTCATCGAGGGCAACGGCGGCGGCGCCGTACTCAACGTCCTGTCCGCCCTGTCCTGGTTCCACCCGGCCGGCCTCGGCTCCTACGCGGCCTCCAAGGCCGCCGCCTGGGCGCTGAGCGACGCGACCCGTGAGGAGCTGGCACCGCGCGGGATCACCGTCTCGGCGCTGCACGTCGGTTACATGGACACCGACATGGCCGCCGGCGTGCCCGCCGACCAGAAGGTCGCCGCCGCCGACGTCGCCGCCCAGGCCCTGCGCGGCATCGAGACCGGCGTGCCCGAGATCCTCGCCGACGAGACCAGCCGGTACGTCAAGCAGAGCCTGTCCGCGGCACCTCAGCCGACCGCTGGCTGACCGCTCACCCCTCCACCCCGACGCGACCGCCTTCTCACCCTTCATGCGAGGACATCTCATGCGTTACACGACCTTCGGACACCGGACCGGACTGCGCGTCTCCGAGTACGCGCTCGGCACCGCGAACTTCGGCACCGGCTGGGGAGCGGGCGCCGAGCCGGACGAGGCACGCCGGATGTTCGACCGGTTCGCCGAAGCGGGCGGCACTTTCCTGGACAGCGCGGACGGCTACCAGTTCGGCGAGTCGGAGGAACTGACCGGAAAGCTGATCTCCGCCGACCGAGAGCACTTTGTCCTGGCCACGAAGTTCTCGCTCGGCGCCTCCCCGCAGCCGGACATCTCCAGGACCGGCAACAGCCGCAAGACCATGGTCGCCTCGGTGGAAGCCAGCCTGAAGCGCCTGGGCACCGACTACATCGACCTGCTGTGGGTGCACTTCCCCGACGAGCTCACTCCGATGGAGGAGCTCCTGCGCGGACTCGATGACCTGGTGAGCGCCGGCAAGATCCACCATGCCGCGCTGTCCAACTTCCCCGCCTGGCGCGTCTCCCGCGCGGTGGCCCTCGCCGATCTGAGGAACCAGGCCCCGATCATCGGCATCCAGCATGAGTACAGCCTCGTCGAGCGCACCGCAGACCGCGAACTCCTGCCCATGGCCGAGAGCCTCGGACTCGGCGCCGCCCTGTGGTCCCCGCTCGGCGGCGGACTGCTCACCGGCAAGTACCGCAGCTCCGCCGAAGGGCGCCTGAGCGACCTGGGCATGGTCATCCACACCGAGAGCACCGGCCAGAAGACCGATGTCGTGGACACCGTCCTGGCCATCGCCGAGGAGACCGGCGTGACGCCCGCCCAGGTGGCGGTGGCCTGGGTGCGCGAGCGCGCCGCCCGCTCCGTGGCCACGCTCGTCCCGATCATCGGCCCGCGCAACCTCTCTCAGCTCGACAGCTACCTCGGCGCCCTCAACGTCCAGCTGACCGACGCGCAGTACACCCGCCTCACCGAGGTCAGCGCGGTGCCGCTCGGCGTGCCCCACGAGGGGATCGCCGCCTCCCTGGACCGCCTCCAGGGAGGCGCCGCCGACCGGATCACCGCCCCGGTCGTTCCGGTGGCCTGATCGCCGGACGGGGCCGGGGACACCGTGCGCCCGCGCCACACCCGGAAAGACGACACAAACTAGTTCGTACGGGGAGAACCGCGGACCGAACGGAGACCCTCGTCCGAACGGACGGGACACGGAACGGAGACGACGATGAGGGCCGTCCCGTCGCCGACGCGTTTTCCCGTTCGACGAAGCCCTCCAGGCCATGGAGTACGTCGAGACGGGCCGAGCGAAGGGCCGGGGAAAGTCGTCGTCTCCCGACTCCATGACGGGAGCGCGAGCACGGCCCAGCCGGACGCCGAGGCAGCCCGGAACAACGAGAAGCCCAACCCCCACACCCCCGTCCCCTACCGCGCACCAGGACCCGGCCATGACCGCATCGTCCAGCTCCTCCACACCCACCCCGGCGTCGTACAAGAACGCGGCGACCCGCTCCGTGTCCGTGCAGGGCGTCAACTTCGCCTACCGGCAGCTCGGCCCGGACAACGGCGTACCGCTGATCCTGCTCAACCACCTGTCCGCGGTCTTGGACAACTGGGATCCACGGGTCGTCGACGGACTGGCCGCCCGACGCCGCGTGATCACTTACGACAACCGCGGCGTCGGCGCGTCCGGCGGCTCCACGCCCGACACCATCGAGGCGATGGCCCGCGACACCGTGCTGTTCATCCGGTCCCTCGGGTTCGACCGGGTCGACCTGCTCGGCCTGTCGATGGGCGGCTTCATCGCCCAGGTCATCGCGGCAGAGGAACCCGACCTCGTACGCAAACTCATCCTCGCGGGCACCGGCCCCGCCGGCGGACCCGGCATCGACAAGGTCACGTCCCTCACCGTCCAGGACATGCTGAAGGCGACGCTGCGGCGCAAGGATCCGAAGCACTACCTCTTCTTCACCCGGACCGAGGGCGGACAACGGGCGGCGCGCGAATTCCTGGCGCGGCTGAAGGAGCGCACGGACGACCGCGACAAGGCGATCTCGGTGCCCTCGTTCCGCGCCCAGCTGAAGGCCATCAAACGCTGGGGCCGCACGGCACCGCAGGACCTGTCGCGCATCCAGCAGCCGGTCCTGGTGGCCAACGGCGAGAGCGACCGGATGGTCCCGAGCGTCAACACGATCGACCTGGCGGCCCGACTGCCCCGGGGTGAACTCGAGCCCCTCTACCCCGACGCCGGACACGGCGGGATCTTCCAGCACCACGACAGATTCGTTCCGCGGGCGCTCGCATTCCTGGAACCGTAGCCAGCAGCCGGACAGGTCCAAGGCCCCTGCCTTGCACCCAGCGAGACCGGCACCAGGAAATCCGTCCTCGCACATTGCCACCATGAACAGCGACCCCGGCGGAGGTCGACGGGGTCCGGCCACCCGGTGGACGGATCGTGCTGCGGCTGTTCCTCGTCGGAGCCGTGGTCGGCAAGGGCCACCCTCGTACTTCGGGCCCGCGGCGGAGGTCACGCCGAGGTACGGCTGTCCGATGCGGTGACGGCGGTTTCGGGTGCGGCGCCCCGCCGAACGAACGGCCCAGGTATGTATCAGATCCTCGTACCCGAACGCGCCCACTCGGTCTCTCTTCCGCCCCCGTCCCGCCGGTGACTCCGGCTTCCCTCCGAGGTGAACCCCCTCGGTGCCCGCACGCCGCTCGCCCTTGAAACGCCGGGTTCCACCGCCTCGAGTACGGCCTGCGGCACGGCGAGTCGGCCGCGAGCCTCAAGGCCCCGGCCGGCCACCTCGTCGCCTCGGCCGTCGGGTTGGTCGGCATGTCGCCCGCGTTCGCCGACCGCTGCCCGCACGAGCTGTCAGGAGGCCGGCGCCAGCGTGTCGCGGTGGCCAGGGCGCTCGCTGCCGACCTGCGGGTGCTGATCTGCGACGAGGTCACCTCCGCACTGGACGAGGAGGCGGCCGCGGCGATCATGGATCTGCTCGCTGGCCTATAGGGAACAGCGAGACGCGACGCTCGTCCTCATGAGCCACGCTCTTCGCCTGGTCGCGGACCGCACGGACACGGTGACGGTGCTGGATGCGGGACGGGTGGTGGAGCCGGGGCGGACCGAGGAGGTCTTCGGTGCTCCGACGTATTCGGCGGCACAGGCTCTCCTCGGCCGCGCCGCAGAGGTCGGTCGGCCTTGAGACAGCTGTTGCCCACCCGTAGATCGAGACGCCGTAAGACCGGACGCCGATGTACAGCCTGCGCTGTTCGACCCGGTAGACGGGCATTCCGCACGACAGTGCCACGCTCGCCTGCGGGAATTCCTTGAGGATCAGCCCGCTCACCCGGTCGAGGAGCGGGCGGCGACCTGGCGGATGGGCGTCGATGTACTCCTGCACACGGTCCAGGCCATATTGCGGTCTTCCCGTGAGCCCCCGCTGCGGCTCGGCCGGTCGTCCCCGGGCGTCAGGTGGCTGATCTCGGCAGATGGAGAACTGGGACGGGAGTAACTAGGGTCGGCACGTGGCTTTCATCATGGTGTGCGAAGACGACGCGGCGGTCCGCGACATCCTCAGGCGTGCCCTGGAGCATGACGGCCACACCGTTTCCGTCGCCGCCACGGCCGACAGCCTGCTGCGGCAGCTCGCACCGGCGCCCCAGCTGGTCGTCCTGGATCTCGGGCTGCCGGACGCAGACGGCCGCGATGTCTGCCTGGCCCTGAGGGCTCGCGGCGTCGACGTGCCGGTGTTGATGCTCACCGCCTTGGACGGCCTGCATCACAAGGTGGGCGGCTTCGAGGCCGGCGCCGACGACTACATGACCAAACCCTTCGACATCCCGGAACTGCTGGTCCGCGTCCGGGCGCTGCTGCGCCGGGCCACCGTGGCGCCCGCACCGCACGAGGTCGTGCTCGATCCGGCGAAGCACGTGGTGTCCTACGATGCGGCGAGCATGAGCCTGACCCCGACCGAGTTCCGACTACTGGGCCGCCTGATCGCCTCGCAGGGCGACGCGGTACGTCGCCACGCCCTCGTCGCCGCCGGCTGGCCGCACGGAGCACAGGTCAGCGACAACACTCTCGACTCCTATATGCGCCGGCTGCGGGCCAAGCTGGGTCCGCTGGGTGTGGCCGGCCGTCTGGCGACGGTCCGCGGCGTGGGCTACCGATGGCAGTGACGGGATTCCGTAGAAGCGTCGTCGCGCTCACCGTCGTGATCGCCACCGCCGTGGTCGCCATCCTGGTCGTGGTCTCGCACGTGCTGCTGAGCAGGGTGACGGACGCGGACGCGCACGATCTGGCCCGGACGCGCGCCGAGGCGGTCGCGGCGAACGTCACCTCCGAGGGCGGCCGTGTCGTGCTCACGGAGAACGGCAGTGAGGCGTTGGACGAGGTCGCCTGGGTGTATGCCGACGGCCGCCTGATCGACGGGAATGTGCCGGCGAGCGTGGTCGGGCGTGTCGAGGAGCTGGCGGGCTCGGCGCGTTCGCAGACCGCGACCGTGGACGACTCCCTCCTGTACGCGCGGCAGGTCCCGGTCGACGGCCACCACGTCATGGTGATCGTCCGGGTGGACCTCACGCCCTATGAGACGTCCGAGCAGCGCAGCCTGACCTTGTCGTTGATCCTGGGCGGCCTCACGATCCTCCTCGCCGGCGGTGTCGCGCATCTCGTGGTGCGCCGCGCGCTGCGGGTCGTGCATGAAATGGCTCGCCTCGCCGACGACTGGGGTCATCACGAACCCGGGCGTCGTTTCAACCTCGGCGTCCCCCGCGACGAGTTCGGGGAACTGGGACAGACCCTGGATCGCCTTCTGGAGCGCGTCGACAACGCGTTGGCGGACGAGCGCCGGCTCACCGACGAGATCGCCCACGAACTGCGGACACCGCTCACGGTCCTGCGGGGCGAGGCGCAGCTGGCGCAGCTGTCCGGCGAGCCGGTGGTGCCGGAGGTCGTGCTGAGCGAGGTCGACCGCCTCGATGCGGCGATCACGACGATTCTCCGGGCCGCACGCGCACGGACGGACGACGGGACCCGATGCGATCTGCGTTCCGCTGCGCGGCAGGCGATCGGCACTCGCGCGGTCGAGGTCGTCTTCCCGGCGAAGGTCGAGGCGGCCGTGGCTTCTGACGTCGCCGTGTCGCTGCTGTCACCCCTGCTGGAGAACGGCCTGCGGCATGCGAAGTCCCGGGTGTGGATCACCGCGCGCCACCAGGGCGAGGTCATCGTGGTCGATGTCCTGGACGACGGCCCGGGGTTCGGTCCCGACGAGGTCGACCGGGTCTTCGAAGCGGGTGTGACCGGCGGCGATGGATATGGGCTGGGGTTGCCTGTGGCCCGGCGCATCGCCGCCTCGGCCGGTGTGGAGGTCCGTGCGATCGCGGACGGCCGCGGTCATGTCGAGGTGACGCTCCCGGCCGTGCGTGCGATTACGTAGTCAGGTTGCTTGCAGGTTCCCCGCGTAAACCTGGCCGCATGACAACGACAACGGAAGCGCGCACGCGCAGCGGGCGTCTCATGCTCAACAAGGTCCCTGAGGTCACCATCTGGTTCTGGGTGATCAAGATCCTGTGCACCACTGTGGGTGAGAGCTTCGCCGACTGGATCAACATGAAGCTGGGCGTCGGCCTGGTGAACACGGCCTGGATCTTCACCGGGGTGTTCGTGGTGGTCCTGGCCGTCCAGTTGCGGCTGAAGCGGTACGTTCCGTTCCCCTACTGGCTGACCGTGGTCGTTGTCAGCGTCACGGGCACCCTGTACACCGACATCCTCACCGATCAGCTCAACGTGCCGCTGTGGATCAGCTCCGCGGTCTTCTCGGTGCTGCTCGCGGTGGTCTTCGGCGTGTGGTGGCTGCGCGAGCGCACGCTGTCGATCCACTCCGTCACCACGCTTCCGCGTGAGTCGTTCTACTGGCTCGCCGTTCTCGTCACCTTCGCGCTCGGCACCGCGACCGGCGACTGGACCCTCGAGCTCACCGGCTGGAGCCCGGGCGCCTCGGTGCTGCTGCCGCTCGGCCTCATCGCCGCGATCACGCTGCTGTGGAAGTTCGGCGCGAATCCGGTGCTGTCCTTCTGGCTCGCCTACATCCTGACCCGCCCGCTGGGCGCGAACATCGGCGACTGGCTCGCCTCCCCGAAGGTCGCTCAGCCGGGCGAGCCGACCGGCCTCGCGCTGGGCACCTTCACCACCAGCCTGATCTTCCTCGGCCTGATCCTGGCGACCGTGGTCTACCTGACGGTGACGCGCTCGGACGTGACCGAGACCTACGAGGCCGCCCACGCCACCCACACCACCGGCGACCTGCGAAAGGAGCGCGTCGGTCTGGCCGGCTTCGGACTGCTCGCCGTCGCCACCACGGGCCTTCTGATCTGGGCCCACAGCCAGCCGCACGTCGGCCCGGCGCCGGAGGCCGACAACACCTCCGCCGTGCAGATGGCCCCCGGCGAGGCGGTGAAGAAATTCCCGCCCGCCAAGGTCACCGCCCTGAAGACCCTCGCCTCCACCGCGCTCAAGGACGCCCGCTCCGGGAACGCGAAGGGTGCGCACACGGCCGCACAGTCGCTGCGTGACCTGTGGGATGCCGACCAGGCCTCGCTGCAGCCGCTGGACCAGACCGGGTGGACCTCCATCGACGCCCAGATGGACAAGGTGCTGGGGACCTTCGGCATCGATCACTCGAACCCGCCTATGCCGCCCGCGCAGCAGGAGAAGGAACTGAACGCCCTCCTGACGGACATGGGCTGACAGGCCAGGCCACGCCCGGCCGAGCCATCCGCCCGACGGGTTGAGTGTGCCGGACTACGCCGAGAACACGCCGCCTCGGCACACACCCGAGCCGTGGACAACGGATATGCCCGGGTCGCCTGCAGGCGACCCGGGCATATCCGCACACTCCGTTGGGACGGTCGAAGCCGGCGTTGATGGCTCCGACCGCCCCACGGTCACCCCAGGCTGATCGACGGCCACGGTGGACCGGCGATGGGGGCGGGGCCGGCACGGTACGCGCCGGCGCTCTGTGCGATAGCGGCCCTGGCCGCGCACAAACCGGTAACGGTGCGACGACACTCCGGCGATATGCTTGCCGTGCTGGAGCGGCACTTGGCCGAGGGCTGGTTCGGACGGGAGGGCGGGCCAACGGTCTATCCTCATGGTGAACGCCACGGTCAGGACCGTCATCAGCACTGCAGCAGTGGTCAGCGCCACGAGCGAGAGCCGGCCCGCAGGGTGCGCGGGGTGAGACGGCGGACGACGCGTTTCTTGACAGGCGGTGTCCGATCCCGCGCGCCGTGCCGATGGTCAGCGCGCTGCCGCCTCGCGCAGCTTGTGCCGCAGCCGGGTCAGACAATGATCCAGTGTGTTGTCGTTGACCTGGGCGCCCTCGGGCCGACCTGACCGGATCAGATCGAGACGGCGCACGATGCACCCGAGATCGGTCCGAGTGGCCGAACGCCCCTGGTCGCCGCGCAAGGGATGCGAAGCAGACAAGGCGGTCGCGTGGTTGGCGCCAGTCACGGAACCTCCTGCGCGGGGTTCTCGCCCTCTCCGTGCGCACCGGACACCGTGAACGTACGTGTTTGATCATCACGGGCACGCTCATGACCATTACCGCAGCGGACATCCTGTTCCCGCGGTCGTCACGTCGGTGATGCGCCAAGCGGCCGGGGTCCCTCGCGTCACGGACGGGTCTTCTCGAAATCGCTCTGCGGCGGGGAGTGCTCGGGTGGGTGGCTGGAGCCGTGCCGCCTGAACACCCAGGTGCGGTACACCCAGAAGCGGAAGCCGGTTGCGGCCGCCAGGCCGACAGCCTTGAACAGGTTGCTCTGGAGAGCGGTGTCCCAACCGAACCAATAGGTCGCCGCGTACAGCACGCCGTTCTCGATGGCCAGGCCGATGACGCTGAACACGACGAACAGGGTGAACTCGCGGGCCGGCCGGCACTTGTCCCGGTCGCGGTAGGCGTAGTAACGAAAGCCCAGGTAGTTGACGAGAACCGCCACGCTGGTGCCGATCACGCTGCACCGCACCACAGGCAATCTCGTGACCGAGCGGCACAGGTTGAACACCGCGAAGTTCACCACCACACCGAGACCGCCGACCACGGCGAACCTCACGATCTCGGCCGCCAAGTCTCGACGCATCCGGTTGCCCGGCGGTCGATCAGGAGCGGAATCCGACGTGTACATGATCGTGATGAGTCGGGTCGCTGAAGAACTGGCCTGCGCTGGCACCGCTCGGCAGTTCCGGTCCGCCCACGTTGTAGGAGCCGACCGCCGCAGCATCCCGCATGAACGACTCGATCAGACGGCGGGGGGTGGCCGAGTCGACCACGGAGCGGCCATTGATCTGCCAGACGTCGAACGCCAGGCCGCGCGGGTGGTCGCTGGGGCGGGACGTGCCGAAGACGTCCAGCGGATGGCCCGAGCGGATCACGCTCAGGTTCATCCGGTACGTGTCCGCCAGCCGCAGCATCGCCTCCAGGACACTGGTGTGGATGTGCCCGCTGCGCACGTCGGCACGTGCGGCCGGCGGCAGACCGATACGCGAGTCGTCCAGCACCTTGCGTGCGGCCGGGGGCAGGGACGAGACGGCCGGACCCGGGCGGGCCGGATGCAGGGCGGTGATCGCCCACCGCGGAATCGCGCGGCTCAGCCGTACGTCCACGGTGGTCCCACCCGCAGTGACCGCGCCTGCCCGGCGGGTCCACTGCCGGCAGACCACCAGCACGCTGGCCGCGTCCGCCAGGATGCCGCCGTACTGGGCGTCCACCACCCGCAGCACGGCCTCGTCGGCCGAAGCCAGCAGCGGCCCCGCCTGTCCCACGAGGCCCGGATCCAGCCCGAGGGCGGATACCCGGCGCCGGGCCGCAGCCGCGCCCTGTTCCCCGGTGCGCCAACTTCCTAGAGCCACGATGAGCTGTACGGCGCGCAGCTTGACCTGCGGATCGACATCGTCAGGGCTGGGATGCCACGGCGTGGCGCGCGGGAGTCCTGACGGGTTTCCGGGGCTTTCCGCTGCGGTGACACGAAGGCGGTCACCGGAACAGCCTGCGGCGCCGAATGCCATTCCACCCACCGCAAGCAGTACCGTCCGACGACCAACCGATGACGCCGGCTGCCCGAAGTCACGCATCGATCAGTCCCCCTCCTTTCCCGGAAGGTGCGCCGGGCCGCCCCGGTGCGAGAACCAAAGCCCTGTGCGCCTGGCAGAGCGACCGTGGCTCTGGCGAGGGACGCGACATCCGGGGACTGGGGTAAGACAAACCCGAAGTACCCATTGCCCGGTCTTCGAGCATTACCTCATGGTTTGTAGGGTTTCGCAGAAGATTGTCGGTCCGTGTGCCGAAGGTGTGCACAGGAGGGCGTTGAGCCCAGTCGGCGACCGAGGCAGACGAGGACGGGTCTCCCCGTCAGGTCCGGACGGTCGCGGTCACGGCCTGCCGGGCCGCCCGCTCCACCAGTGAGACGCCGTCGCTCATCGACGTGCTGCCGTCCGACAGCACGGTGACGAGGTAGCGGTGTCCGTCCACCGTGATCCGGCCGACGCTGTTGACGTCCCAGAGCCCGGAGGTGGTGCGCTGCAGCCAGCCGTTCTTCAATGCGTACTCGGTGTCGGAGGCCGTCGAGACACCCCACGTCTGATCGCTCGCGATACGGCTCATCAGGGTTTGGACGTAGGTCCGGGACTCTTTGTTCAGCGGGGAGCCGGTCTTCGACGTCGCAGCGCCGTCGAACACGGAGAGCAGGAGCCTGATCTGGTCACTCGCCGTCGTCCGCGTCAGCCCCCACTTCGTGCCGTGACCACCCTTGGTCGAGGTCAGTCCCAGGCGTTTGTTGGCCGCCTCCAGGCCCGGTGCCTGGCCGATCTCGCGCCACAGGGCGTTCGCCGCCGCGTTGTCGCTGTTGCGGATCATCGGTTCGGCCAGCGCGCGTTCATGAGTGGTGAGGTGCCGGCCCGCGTCCTGAGCCTGCAGCAGCAGTGCCGCGAGGATGTCGACCTTGATGATGCTAGCGGTGTCGTACAGGGCGTCCTGACCGTACAGCGACGGCTTCCGGCTCCCGCCGTCGAGGCTGAGCACCGCCGCTGTCACGCGCGCCTTGCTCTGCGGCTGCATCGCGGCGTGGACGCCGGCTGTGGTCTGGGTCTGCGCCGACAGCGCGGGCGCGGCGACCGCAGGTGCCGTGTGCAGCGCGCCAAGGGAGAAGAGGGTCGTCACCGAGGCCAGGAGCACACCGGCGCAGGCGCCGACGCGGCTGTCACGGCGCCTGGCTGAGGACTTCGAATGCGGCACGGAACGGGGGCAGGACATGGTCGGGCGGGCCTCGGCATGGGTCGACAACGGGGAACTGCATGGCAAAGGTAGAGACAACGCGCGCCAGGTGAAGTGGCCCCCGTCACTACGAACCCGTTTCGGCCCGGATTGTGAGAAGGCCCATGTGCCCGTGGCCTCGGCACACGGGCTCTGTCGCGAGTTCCGTGAAACCCGAGATGTCGCCGGGCGGGAGGAGCAGCGCGCGGCATTGACGGCCGCCGCGCCGATCGCCGTAACGGCGGCCCCGAGGATGAGGGCGAGGTGCGTCCAGGGACGGCCAGGCGGCGACGCTCTTTTGATCGGTGCCGCCGGTGTTGGTCGCCACATGCTGCGGTCACTACGTCGCGTTACCGGACAAAAGCTGCGCCGAGGCGTCGTCGTCCAGGCCGAGCCGCTTCATGGTGGGGAAGGAGGCCGGGAAGGGGGCGAAGGACTCCGGCTGCGTGCTCACCGCTGCCTTCACCCTGCTCGTCGCCGCCCTCGCCTGAGCCCGCGGATCGGCCGTGCGCGTCGGCGGCGTACGCTCCCGGCCCTCGGGCGGGGGAGCGGCCCGCTGAGCTCCCGACATCCGGGAAGGCAGCTGCCGGCGCAGACGGTGCCGCCCGGCAAGCGACATGCCGGTCTTCGACTGGATGTCGTCTGCCGGGCCGAACCCGGCCTAGAGGACGGCCACCGTGTCCGCGTCGCCGTACCTGAACCCGTCATTGTCGAAGTAGAAGACGGAGACCTTCACTTTGTCTCCCTTGTCGAAGTGCGAGCCAGCGGCCGGGCGCAGGGTCACCAGCGCGACATGGTCGTTGTAGTCGCACACCAGCTTGTCCTTCTTGACGGTGCCCGCAGCGATGGACTGGTCGTGAGGGCTGTGGTTGAGCGTCGTCGCGTTGGCCACGAGTTCGTGGTCCATGCCGACGTCACAGGAGTAGGTGACCTTCACCTGCAGGCCTGGAGTGTGCTGCGACACCGTGTCGATGGTCAGCAGGTTCGCCTTGGCCGCTGCTGAAGGCGCGGTCGCCAGGGCCCCGGCTCCGATCAGAAGAGCGGTTGCCGCGGTGCCGGCGAGGCGTCGTCGGAAAGTGGATGACGTCATCTGGGTTTGTTCCTTCCCCCTTGCACAGGTGCCCATGGTCAAGATGTGGAGAGTCTCCAACTGAGCGGGCAACTGCGTCGGTTGCTGTTCAGGTCGACCTGGATGCTACGTGAGCTTTGAGTGATTCCGGCATCAGATGGTGCGGCCCTGCTTCGTGAGGAATGCCGCATCCTGCCGGATGAACCACTCCCGGCTCGGCATCGTCCGTGACGGGCCCGTCTGACTCAAGAGGTCGCACGCGGCCCGCCGCTCGGACGGCCGACCGCGTGGGCTCCGGTTTCGGAGGCTGCCAGAGGCACCGTAATCGTCGTGGCAAGACGGTGTGAGCCGCGCGGTGATTACGGCGTAATCACTCCGGGGCCCGCATGGTCGGGGTCGGCGCCGAGGCCGGGCTTCTGCCACCCTTGTGCCGGAGTGGTGCAGGGGGTCGGCTCGGCCTGTGCTGCGCACCGCGAGGGACGCAAGGTCGGCTACGCGGTCCTGGGCCCCACGGCCAAACCCTCACGCGCCTCCGGCACGTTCCGCCGCCACGTCCTCTGGCTCCGTCTTGTAGCCCTTGATCCGGCTTCGAGCGTGCGGGGCGTCTCACCAGTTCGTGCATGCTCGGTGGTGGCACGGCGGGACTTCGATCGTCGATCACGATCTGCGTGGTGGGGGACCGGGCGGGCGCAGCGGTCCTTGGCAGTCAGCAGGTCACCGGCCTCAGTTCGGAGCTGATCGTCGAACTTGTAGCGGAGATCGGCCAGTTGTGGCACGAGCGGCACCAGGCTGCACTTGCCTCGCGTCCTCGCGGGCGAGCAGTCGGGGCCGGTCACCGATACGCGTGCGATCGGTGAAGTGACGGCCGCTGCTGGCCCAGCGATGCTGCACTGTCGTTCCTGGCCTTCGATTCCGCACGCTCGCCGAGGTGCTTGACGCGTGCCACGCCTCCCGCGCCCACAGCGCCCCGCCGACCCCGCGCGCCGGACCAGACAGGCGGGGGAGAGCCGTACTCGGGGTAGATACTGGAGGTGCCCGATGGCCTGCACCGCTGAAGGACGCAGGCGTCGTGGCGCTGTCACCGGCGGCGACCGGAAGGACCAGTCGGCATGGCACGTACGCGTGCGGAGGCGAGTACCAGGCATCCCCGGCACGAACGCAGGGGCGAAGTGCGGCTGCCCGCGGTCGTCGCGACGCTCGCCGCGATCGCCCTGTACCTGTTCCTGCCGCAACGGCTGCTGGTCGCTCCGCGCTATGTGCTGCCCGCCCTGGAGTGCCTGCTGCTCGTTCCGCTGATCGCGATCAACCCGAAGCGTCTGACCCGGCAGACGAAGGCGTTCCGGGTGCTTTCCCTCACGCTCGTGGCGGTCATCGCCGTCAGCAATCTGGTGGCGCTGGTCATCCTGATCCACGAGCTGGTGTACGCCGGGGTGAAGGACGGCCGGTCCTTGCTGGTGGCGGCCCTGCAGGTGTGGCTCACCAACATCATCGTCTTCGGCCTGGCCTACTGGGAGCTGGACCGCGGCGGCCCGGTCAGCCGCACCCAGGTGCCCCGCTCGGCGCTGCCCCTGGCGGATTTCCGTTTCTCGCAGGACGAGAATGACGACGCCGTCCAGGAAGTGGCCGACGGCGCCAGCGGCACGTCGGACTGGGTCCCCACCCTCGTGGACTACCTCTACGTGTCCGTCACGAACTCCACGGCGTTCAGCCCGACCGACACGATGCCGCTGTCGACCCGAGCGAAGCTCCTGATGAGCGTCCAGAGCGTCGCCGCTCTGTGCACCTCGCTCCTCGTGATCGCCCGGGCCGTCAGCATCCTGCACTGACCGGCCGCGTGGCGGTGATATCCAGCGGGGCCGGCCGTGGCGATCGCCGATGGCCACGTACTGTCGCACGAACCTGACGTTGCGCCAGGTGGCGCCGTTGTCCGGGATCTCGAAGTCGGCCGCGGACCGGATCCTGGACCATCTCAGCGCTGGGCACACCGAAATGCAGATCGCCGTCGATGCCCGGGGGCAGGGTGACCCACTCGCGCAGAAGCTGCCGCGTCGATTCGCCGGTGGCTCGGCGTGCGACTTCGCCGACCAGGAAGCCGAAGGTGAACGGTGGTACCCGGTCTTGGTCCCGGAGCGCCCCTGCGGCTCGGCGTCGGCGAGATCGCGCTGCAGACCCGCGGCCAGTCGGTGAGAACGGCAGGCCGATGCATCGCGGCATGGCCGACGCTCCGACCGAGTGTGTCAGCACGTTTCGAAGAGTCGCACTCTCCTTCCCGTGGGCACCGAACTCCGGCCACAGGTCGACCACTGGTGTGCCGTATCCGACCGCTCCTAGTGAGGGTGTGATCGTCACCGCTTCGGCCATGTGTAGCGGGTCTCGCTGAACGTCGGTAGCTTGCCGAAAGCGAATCCCACCGTCGGATCGATTCGATACAGCCTGACGTCACCGACGATGACGGCCTCGCCCAACCCGTACCAGGTGCCCTCAGGGCTGGTCAGATGTGTGCCGTACTTTCGCTCGAAGTCCGCAGCAGCCTGTTCACGCTCGGAGCGCCCATCCACTGTGTGTGCGGCGCCCTCGATGACGACGTCCACACCGGTCAAAGCATTCGTGCCGGTCGTCAGCACACAGCGGGGATTGCGCTCGAGATTTCGCGCCTTGCGCTCTTGGCCGCCTGTGGTGAAGCACATTCCGCCCAGACTCCAAGCAGCCAACAGCGGTGTCACGTGCGGTCGCCCGTCAAGCCGCACCGTGGAAAGCCAGAACACCTCCGCCTCAGCCAGGACCGCCAAGGCCGACCCCCACGGCGTCGCTCGCGCGCTTGGGGACGAGAAGGGTCCCAGCAAGACATCTGGTTCGCTGTTCAACATTTGCGTCCCCAATCATGCATGTTCCGCCATGGGCACCGGTGAGCCAGCGCCATCCAGCCGACCCGTCATGCTCTCGGACAGGTCTTACGCGCCGTGTTGGTGATGACCTGAGTTCGCCGAGAAACTCATCGGTCCGAGCGCACCGGGAGGCTGTAAGCGTCGCCCAGCAGTTGCGGTGGGGCCGGGACAGACACGCTCAGTTGATCTCCCCGTCCCTCCAGGTGCTGACTTGGGACGGAGCGTCAGACCCAGGGCCGGGCCACGCTCTTACGCTCAGACGCCGGGACGGATGCCGTTCCAGCCGCGTTCGAGGAGGTCGAAGGCGCGGCTGACCCTCTCGTGGCGGTCGGCACGGCCTCGGGCGGCGCGGGGCGCTTCAAGGGCGAAGTGGGCGAGCGCCGCGCAGTCCGGATCGTCAGCGGGAACTCCGGTCGCCTCGGCGATGGCACGCGCGAGCGCGCTTTCGTGGCGCAGCCACATGTTCTGGGCGTAGTCGCGTAGGGCGGGGGTGCCCTCCACGAGTTCGGCGAAGTCGGCGAACTCCGCGTCTCCGCCCCGGGCCTCGACCCGGTATCGGAGTGCGTGCTCGCGCAGGGCGGCCACGACGGACTGGCCTTGGCGCCGCTCGCGCACGGCGGTGAGCAGCAGGGTTTCCTGTTCCGCGTCCTCGTCGAAGACGAGCGCCTCTTTCACGGGGAAGTGCTTGAACAACGTGGTGGTGGACACGTCCGCGGCATCGGCGATGTCCCGGATGCCGACCTGGTCGTAGCCGCGCTCGAGGAAGAGGCGCAGGGCGGCCTCGGCCAGGGCCTGCCGGGTGGCGGCCTTCTTGCGCTCGCGGCGCCCCATCGGTTCGCGCCCAGCAGTCGTCTCGTTCACGCTTCAACCCTACTCTCTTGGTTACACAACTCCAAAAGTTGGGTTGTTGCACTTTTTTGCCGAGGGTGGTCTTCTGAAAGCGCCGGCCGCGGCCCAACCGCGGTCAGCCGAGCCTCTCCTTCGACTGAGCACACCCATGAGCACACCCACGAGCGGAGCATCGCCATCCACACACCCGCCGCACCCCGCATCGCGATCATCGGCGCCGGTCCCGGCGGCCTGATCTGCGCCCGCATCCTCCAGCGGCACGGCATCATCGCCACCGTCTACGACCTGGACGCCTCCGCGACGGCCCGCAACCAGGGCGGCACCCTCGACATGCACCCCGACTCCGGCCAGGACGCCCTGCGCGAGGCCGGACTGCTGGACGAGTTCCTGGCGCTGGCCCGCCCCGAAGGTCAGCAGATGCGCCTGGTCAGCCGCGACGGACGCCTCCTGGTCGACGCCGTGCCACCCGAGGCCGACACGGACGGCAACCCGGAAATCGACCGGAGCCAGTTGCGCGACCTCCTGCTGAACGCCCTGACGCCCGGTACCGTCCGCTGGAACCATAAGCTCACGCACGCAGAACCCCTCACCGACGGCGTCCACCGCCTGCACTTCGCGGACGGCGCCGGCACCGAGGCCGATCTCGTCGTCGGAGCCGACGGCGCCTGGTCGAAGGTCCGTCGCCTGCTGTCCGGCGCGATACCCATCTACACCGGTGTCACCTTCGTCGAATCCGGCCTCGACCACGCGGACACCCGCCACCGCACACTTGCCGAACTCACCGGCGACGGCACGATGATGGCCCTCGACGACAATCGCGGCTTCATTGCCCAGCGCAACAGCCGCCAGCACATACGCGTCTACATCGGCATGCGCACCGATGAGCACTGGTACCAGAGGCCCGGCGTCGACCTGTCCGATGACCGCGCCGTTCGCGAAGCACTCCTCAAGGAGTTCACCGGCTGGAACCTCGACCTGCTCGGCTTCATCACCGACACTGACCGCGGGTACATCAACCGGCCCCTGTACGCCCTGCCCGTGCCCCACACCTGGCAGCACAAGCCCGGCATCACCCTCCTCGGTGACGCCGCGCACCTGATGTCCCCCTTCTCCGGCATGGGCGCCAACCTCGCCATGCTCGACGGCGCCGACCTCGCCCGGGCCCTCATCACCCACACCACCACCGACGAGGCCGTCCGCGCCTACGAGGCCCTGATGCTGCCCCGATCAGCGGAAGCAGCCGAAGGTGCCGCCGAGGGAATCGACAGCGCCTTCGCACCCGACAGCGCCAGCCAAGTCCTTGCACACATGTCCCGTTGAACCGCTGACAACACGAGAGTCGTCAGCCCCTCTACAGGCCGTATGTCCCTCAATCGATCATTCAGGCTGCGGCCTGCGCAGATGACCGCGCGGGCCGGCGGGACGTGGTGGTGACGGATTGACGGACGGACCCGGCGACGGCCAGGTGGACGGGCGGACAGCGCACAGTCGGCGTAACGGCCCTTGTGACACCGGTGACGGGACCGCGACAGAAAACCTACAACTGTGAGCGGGCCTGCCCGGTCTCGCATTGCGTGGACGGCGACGACCGGCCGTCCCGCCGAGACACCAACAGGGGGAACACCATGAAGTCGATCCGCCGTAAGGCAGCCACCGCCGGCGCGCTTGCCGTTCTGGCTCTGGGCGGCACGCTCGCCGCGACCGCACCGGCTTCGGCTGCCACTGCCCGCGCGTACAACGGAGCGTGTGGCAAGGGGTACGAGGTCTTCACGTCGACTCCGATCAGGTCGTCGCAGACCACGGTGGCCGCCACCACGTACGTGGCCTACAGCTCTGCGGACAAGCAGTGGTGCGCGGTCACGGTGCGCAACAAGCCCGGCGCCCGCGTGTTCATGGAGGTCACGCTGGACACCTGGCCGACCAGCAGCAACCCGGCGAGGGATGCCGGCTCCTACACGACCTTCGCCGGCCCGGTGTACAAGGACCTCCCCGAGCCCGGCCGGTGCATGACCTGGAGCGGTTCGATCGACATCTACTACAACTCGGACAGGGGCCTTTGCCCCTGACCAACGGTAACGGCTGCGGGCGGGGCCGACCCCCGGCTCGGCCCCACCGGCAGCCCCCGCAGCGGGAACACCGTCCGCCGGGCCGCGAACTGCCTCCCGTGGCTGCGCAGTGCCCAGCCGTCGAAGTAGCGGTGGACAGTGACCTCGCCGAGCGGGCCAGCTGATCTGCGAGGTGCTCGGCGAGGCTGCGGGGTCCGCTCAGGCGGGGAGGAAGAACCCGGTGATGTCGGCGAGCCGGCCGTCGCGGTGCAGCGCGGTGCTCACGCCTGACATGGCGGGTTCGCCGTGCTCGCCGAGCTGGGTCCACCGTGCGAGCGACCGGTCGTGGTGGTCGAATACCTGGTCGATGCGGAACCGGTGACCGGGGAAGGCTCCGGCGAATCCGGTCATGTAGGCGGCCAGCTCGGTCAGTCCGCCGACCTCCGTGCCAGGGTCCCGGTAGGCGACGTCGTTGACCGCGACCGCGTCGAGTGCGGCGAGCCGCTCGCCGGGCTCGGCCGACCAGCACGCGGCATGGTTCTCCCAGAGCTGCTGTGCGTCACTCATCGCTGTCCCCCTTTCTCGGGGGCGATCGACGCCATCGCGCCGCCGGTGATCGTGTGCAGTTTCGTGACGGGTGTGCCGGCCCTGACCAGTACCAACAGGCCTTGATAGAGCGCCAGCAGGTGGGCTGCCGACACCTCGACGTTCAGATCCGCCGAGAGCAGGCCGAGGGCGCGGCCGCGCGTCAGGGCTTCGGTGAAGCCTGACTCGATCGTCTCCAGCCCTCGGCGTACTCCGGCGGCGGCCTGCGGAACGGTGAAGGACTCCACGGCGGTGTTGGTGAGCAGACAGCCCGGATCGGGCTCGGGGCCGGCCTGGAACGCCGAGGTGAAGAACGACCGGATGCCCGCCACGGGGTCTGTCGACTCCAGGAGATGGACTCGTACCCGGCCCTGGACCACCTGCTCGTTGTAGGCGTCCAGGGCGGCGCGGAACAGACCGTCCTTGCTTTCGAAGGCCCGGTACAGGCTGCCCACTGACGGCCATCAGCCTCTCCACGACGGACGGCTTCCCGAACGTCGGCTCAGCGGGGTTCGCCGAACCAGCGGTGGAGCGCCGGTTCCAGCTCATCCGCGCCTGCCCAGCACACGTAGCCGTCCGGCCGGATGAGCATCGGCTCGGTGTCGGCGCCCTCGCCCACCCGGTCCACCCGGTCCGACCAGGGGCCGGCGACCTTGGAGAACGCGTCGGCCGGGTCCAGCAGGATGCCGTGCCCGGACCGCAGCAGTTCGTGCATCCGGGCCGGGCCGAGGTCCAGGTCCGGTGCGGGCCGGCCTACGAGCGGATGGGTTTCGGTGCCCGGCATCGGGTAGCGGATGGCCATCCCGGACATCAGGTCGGCGAGGTAGTGCTGGACGTCCGGCAGTTGGGCCATGTCCGTGAAGATCTCCCGGGCGGCCAGCACGTCCGGATCGCGGGTGCCGGTCCAGTCCATCAGCAGGCTCTGTGCCCGGACGTTGCGCAATACGGCGGCCCCGGCCGGATGGCGTTCCGCGTGGTAGGTGTCGAGCAGGTTCTTTGGCGCCCAGCCGTTCACGGCGGCGCCGAGCTTCCAGCCGAGGTTGAGCGCGTCCTGCATCCCGGTGTTCATGCCCTGCGCGCCGAGCGGAAGGTGGACATGCGCGGCATCGCCCGCCAGGAACACCCTCCCGTGCCGGTACTGCTCGACCTGCCGTGACGCGTTGGTGATACGGCGGGCGTAGCGCAGTTCGAGCAGATGCACCTTCGTTCCGAACACGGTGCTCAGACCCTGGCGGATTTCGTCCTCGGTGACGGGGATCTCCCTCGGCAGTGACCGGCCCGGCCCGCCGAGGACCAGCCGGAGCAGCTGCCTGCCCTGCGGATCGGTGCCGAGCGGGAACAGTGCCGCCCAGTGCCCGTCCTCGTTCCAGGTGTGCGACGTCGATGGACTGACGCCGCTCAGCCGCACGTCGGCGGCGGTGATCGTCAACGTGCCGGGCTGACCGGGGAACCCGGCCCGCAGGAGCGACCGTACGGTGCTGTGGGCTCCGTCGGCGGCGACGAGGTGACGGGAGCGCAGGGTGGCGCCGTTGGCGAACGTCGCGGTGACCCCTTTGTCGTCCTGGGCGAGGCCGACCAGTTCATGGTCCCTGCGGGCGTGGAGGCCCTGCGCGGCGAGATGCTGCTCGAAGAATCCCTCGATCGCCACCTGCGGCACGGACCGCCAAGGCAGACTGTGCCGGTTGGAGTGGGGCGGGAGCGGGATACCGGCGAAGTGGCCAGTGGTGACGGGGTGATCTCCGGTGGCCAGCAAGGGCTCCAGCAGCCCTCGTTGGTCGAGCGCCTCCAGTGTGCGGGACTGCACGCCGCCCGCCTTGGACAGGTCGCTGCGCTGCGACAGCTTGTCGACCAGCACGGTCGACACCTCCGCCATCAGCAGCTCGTTGGCCAGCGTCATTCCGGTCGGGCCGGCGCCGACGATGAGCACATCGGTGTCCATGGGTCTCCTGTGGGCTGTGTCGAACGGGACACAGGCAACGCTCCGTCGGCCGAGCCGTCCGAGCCAGAAACCGGCGTCATTGCGTTGGTATCTGACACTGTCTAGCCTTGGCTCGGTGGAATCCGACTACGACGAGCTGGATCGTCGGCTCGTGCACGCCCTGCAGATCGACGGCCGTGCTCCGTTCAGCACCATCGCCGAGGTTCTCGGCGTGTCGGATCGCACCATCGCCCGCCGGTACGCCCGGTTGCGGTCGGCCGGGGCGATACGGGTGCTGGGCGGGGTCGACCCCACCGTGCTGGGCGCCGTCCTGTGGTTTCTGCGGGTGCGATGTGCGCCCGCAGCGTCGCTCCCGGTCGCCGAGGCGCTGGCGAGACGCCCCGACACGTCCTGGGTGAGCCTCAGCTCCGGCGGCACCGAGATCACCTGCGTGGTGCGTACCGAGAGCGAGGCGGACAGCGAGGCACTGTTGCTGGCCAAACTCCCCCGTACCCCGCGCGTGGAGGGCGTGACCGCACACTCCTTGCTGCACGCCTTCTACGGCGGCCCGGACAACCTGGTCGGAAAGCTCGGGTCGCTGGACACGGAGGCGATCGAGCGACTGCGCCCGCCTCCGATGCCGCATCGACGGGGACCGGTGCGCCTCGACGACGGTGACCGCAAACTCCTCGCCCTGCTCGCCACCGACGGCCGGACCGGGTTCGAGCAGTTGGCCGCGGCGACCGGCTGGTCCCCGACAACGGTCCGGCGCAGGATGACGGAGCTGCGCGAACATGGCCTGCTCTATCTCGACATCGACGTCGACTGGCGCATGTTCGGCGTGAGCGCCCGAACCTTGCTCTGGCTCTCGGTCGCCCCAGCACACCTGGAGGAGGCCGGTCAGGCGCTGGCCGGACACCCGGAGATCGCGTTCGCCGCCGCCACGACCGGCCCGACCAACCTGTACGCGAGCGTGGTGTGCACGAACCAACAGGAGCTGTACCGGTATCTGACCACCCGGGTCGCCGCGCTCCCCGCCATCACACACCTCGAGACGGCACCAGTGATCAGGACCGTCAAGCAGGCAGCGAACCAGACATAGCAACCGACCGGCCCTGCCGTCGCGATCGCGCAAAGCACACTGCTCGGCACGAGTTCGGCGCGCTACCTGTCACCAGCAGGGGTCAGTAGTCGAGGTCGAGGTAGTCGGGCCGTCGAGGCTGACGTCGGTGAGTCCGGTGGCCCGGTTTCCGCCGTCTTGGAAGTACACGTCTTTGAGGCCTTCGGCGATGATCTGGCGCATCTGCTGGTCGCTGGCTCCGCAGTCGCGGGCGTTGAAGCGGCCTTGTGCGCAGGTGACGGGGGAGGTGGACGGTGAGGCGGCGGATGCGTCCGTCGCCGGTGGTGCCGATGGGTGCGGTGTAACCGAACCGGGCCGGGCCCGGGTCTCCATTGTGATCCCGCGCGTGGTGGCAGCCGGCGTCTACGGCGACGGTGTGGGTCTGGCACCAGGCGGGTCCTGTCGGCCGGGTGCCGTCGGGGGTGAAGGGCGAGGGCAGGCGTGGGTCCGCATCGATGTGGGAGAGGTCGACCAGCCAGGAGCCGGGGATCTTCGGGTTGAACACCGGACGGTGGAAGTGGTCGGGTGCGCTGAGGCCGACGACGAGGCGGGCGGCGGCGGCGAGGAAGGCGGTGTTGGGGTCGCCGAAGGTCAAGTGGCTCGCGAGCAAGGCCACCAGGAGCCGGTGCGCCGTGGGCCAGAGCAGCGCGCTTTCCAGCGTGAGGCCCGCCGCCCTGTCTGCACCGAATGCGGTGCCGAGGTCACCGACGAACGGTGGAAGGAATTCGAGCGCGTCGGCTGGGGGTCGGCTGGGGTGTTCCTCAAGGGCCCCGCCCGTCTCTGTGCGGGGACTGCGACCGGCGGTTCGTCACCGACATACAGCAAGCCCGGCCGGCCGCGCATCAGCATCAGGAACAGGGCCAGGAGGCCGTGCCCGAGCAGAAGCCAGCGGAACCTGGCGCCCCCGTTTTCCGCGGATGATGCATGACGCCCCCGGCCGACTCGCCCGCCGAACCTGCCCGGGGCACGCTGGAAGGCATGACCAGCGCGCCGATCGTCGTGCACCGGCCCACCCTCTCGGGCGGCCGGAGAGTCACCGTGCACAGCAGCGGCCGGGACGAGATCCTCGGCACCGCCTACAGCGACCACGACCTGGTCGTGTTCCTCGAGGGTGCCGGCGTCGCCGACCCCGAGGTCATCCTGGACGACCCGCAGTGGGTGGAGTGGCGCGGCGGTCCCGCCCACGAGTTCAGCGCCGCCTGACGCGAGGGCAAGTGAGGTCTTCTCGGCGACCTGACGGTTGCAGGCAGGGACGGTGCAGGGGCCGACTTGGCTTCCCAGGCTTGCCACCGGACCCACAAGTACGCGCACGGCGGCATGCGGCTGTGCCAGGGCGCGCGGCACCTCTCCTGGAGCAGTGGGGCCCACACGTACGCGACCTCAGCACCCGCACCTGACGGGGTTGCCGGTCCGGGTCGGATGCGGGGGTCGGACGAGGGCGGACGGGCCGGGTGCTGTGACGGGCGGTGGGGGAGCGAGGTGCATGGTTGGTGTCCTTCCGGCGGCGCGTGCGGGGCTCTCAGGGCTGCCGCCGGGAAAGGTAGCCCGTGCCCGTGCCCGTGCCCGTGGTCAGGCGCCCGCGGCTGTGACAACGGCGTCGGTGGCGAAGCCGAGCAGGAGGCCGAGGAGGATGCTCCAGGTGGTGAGCGTCTTGAGGCCGGTTTTGCGGGCCACGGCCAGTAGTTCGATGACGACGTAGAGGATCGAGCCGGCGGCGAGGCCGAGGAAGGCGATCGACAGGGTGTCACTGACGAGGTGCTGGCCCACGAGGGTGCCCAGGAAGGTCGGGCCGCCGCCGATCAGGCCGAGCCAGAGCAGGGAGAGCCAGGAGGGACGTTCGCCCTCGGCGGCGAGCGGGGCGACGATGCCGAAGCCTTCGGTGGCGTTGTGCAGGCCGAAGCCGAGGATCAGCAGGAGGGCGAGGGAGAGTTCGCCTTGGGCGGCGGAGCTGCCGATGGCGAGGCCCTCGGCGAAGTTGTGCAGGCCGATGCCGGTGGCGATCATCAGGGCCAGTGAGGCCGCCTGGCTGCGGGTCTTGGGCGCCAGTTCGGCGGAGGTAGCGGCGCCTGGGCCCGTGGGCCGGGTGGCGGCCTCGCGGCGGCGGGTGATCCAACCGTCGTAGTGGACGAGCCCCGCCAGGCCGACGGTCAGGCCGGCGGCGAGGGTGAAGCCGCCGGATGCCACCGTGCCCCAGGTGTGTTGGCCCAATGCCTCGTCGATGGGCTCCCAGGCGTGGGTCAGCACGTCCCAGACGAGGAAGATCAGGATTCCGATGGCGACGGCGTTCAGGCCGGCCCTGAGTCGGGGCGTGGGGGAGCGGAGGCGGCCGAGGGGGAGGCCGAGGTAGATGGTGAAGCCTGCGATGGCTCCGAGCAGGGCGATGTTGCCGCTGGACATGGGAACTCCGGTCTGACGTGCACGGGAAGCGCCCAGAACATAAGGCAGGCAAGGCTTGCCTAACAATACTGTCGGATCAGACTTCAACGAACCTTTGGGAAGTCATGGCGGGAGCCATGCCTGCGAGCGAATCGCGGCCAGAGCATGATCCCGCTCCGATCGGAGGGGTGTCAGGCGGCCAGCTTGTTGAATTTGCGGATCTGCTGGTCGAAGACCCTGGTGGGAGCGATGCGGCGTAGCAGGCTGATGCGCCGGGCGAACGGGCCGGCGGTGGAGCGCAGCCGCGGCTTGCGTGCGGTGGCCGCCGTGACGATGGCCTGAGCGACGACGGTGGGGGCGTCGCCGCCGGTCGCCGAACTCGCCGAACCCGGCCACGGCAAAGAAGCACCCCTGCGTCGCACCGGCACACCCCGACCCCCACGACGCCCCCACCCCCTCCGCCGCACGGCGGGTCGCCGAGGTCGCCGACGCGATGCGGACCACCGACCCGCGCACCGCGATCTGCTGGGCGTCGCCGCCTGGCGGGTGGCGCCGCTGCCCGAGGCCCGCCGGGCCCTGCTCGGCTCCCTCGCCCAGGCGGAGCACGCGATCTTCACCGACCCGGCCGCGGGCGACGGCCCGAGACGGTTCCTCGCCGACTCCGGCCGTACGCTGCTCAGCGTCGAGGGCCGTACCTGGCGGACCTGGGACGTGCGCAGGGCCCGCCGTACCGGCTCCGGGCGGCTCCCGGCCGGCCAGGTGTTCGCGGCCGGCCCCGACGCCCGCGTCCTCGCCCTCACCTCCGGCGACGGCATGCGGCTGTGGGACACGGTCACCGGCCGCTGGACCGGCGACCCGCGCCCGCTCCCCTTCACCCTCGCCGACCTGGCCAACGGCGGCTTTCTGGTGAGCGAGGGGGACGACGTACGGCTGCACTCGGTCACGGACGGCCGGGTACTGTTCGAGAACCGTTCGGCCGGCCTGGTGACCCCGGCCCTGAGCAAGGACGGCCGGCTGGTCGCCCTCTGTCCCGAGGGCAAGACCCCGCAGCTCCGGGACGCCGCCCGCCACCGCACCCTGCCCGGCCCGTGGGAGCGGGCCCGGGATCTGTGCGCGGAGGACCAGGAGACCTCCCTGGTGTTCGGATGCCCACGCCTCGCCGCCCTCTCGACGTCCGGCGTGCGCGTCTGGGACACCGCCAAGGGCCGCGCGCTCGCGAGCTTCGCCGACCCGGGCGCGCAGTGGGCCTCCTTCAGCGCGGACGGACATTTCCTCGCCACGGCCGACAGCGCGGAGCTCAAGGTCTGGCGGCTCTCCGACCCCGCCACCCCCGCCTTCCGCCACTCCCTCAACAGCCAACACCTGTACGGCCTCGCCTGGGACCCCACCCACCACTCGGTTCTGCGCTACCTCGAAGGCCACCGTCCACTGCCTGAACCTGGGCACCGCGCTCACGCCGGCCTGGCGCGAGCGTCCACAGGCGGCCGTACTGCTGGCGCCGGACGGCCGTGCGTACGCCACAGCCGAACGCACCGGCGGCGCGCGCTACCGTTTCGAGCTGCGCGCCACCTTCGACGGCCGCCTCCTGCGCACGCTCCCCGCCCCGCCCCCACCGGTGTCGCGCGACCCCGCCGAACCGGTCGTCCAGGACACGGTGGCCCTGCGCGTTCAGCCCGGACGGCAAGGCGCTCTCCTACGGCGTCTCCGCCCCCGGCAGAGAGGCGGCGCCGCTGCGCTTCACGGTCTGGGACCCGGCCCACGACCGCGCCCGCACCACCGCACCCGACCTGGCCACCCCGAAGTCCGCCGCCCCTGTGGTCACCCTCGCCCTCGGGCCCGGCGGCCGCACCCTGTACGCGGCCCGGCTGCCGGTGCTCGGCGACCCGAGCGACGAGGCGTGGTACACCGCGAGGGGCCGGCGGGTGTCGGTCCTGTCCGGCCTGACCAGCTCCGACCTGGCCGTGCACCCCGATGGCGGCCTCCTCGTCGGCGACAACCGCACCGCCCGCCTGCCCTGCGGGAAGGTCACCGGCGCGGGCCTCGTCCAGGGCGAACAGATCGGCGCGCTCGCCGTCGCCGCCGACGGCTCCCGCTTCGCGGCGGGCGACCAGACCGGCCGAGTCGCCCTGCGGGACGGGGAGTTGACTTACCGTATGGGCGTGCTGCGCAACGTCTTCCCCGTCCCGCTCGGCGACGAGCCCGAACCGGTCAGCGCGCTCGACGTCAGCCCCGACGGCAAAACCCTGGCCGTCGGCGGCGGCACCGGCACGCTCCAACTCTGGGACATCGCCACTCAACAGCCCTTGGGCGGCCGCCTCGTCACCCCGGGCGGGCGGATCGACTCGCTGTCCTTCAGCGCTGACAGCGCCACGCTGTACGCGAGCAGCGCCCACGTCCCCCTCCAGCGCTACGCCATCGACCCGACGCGCGCGACGTCGGCGGTCTGCGAGCGGGCACGGGGGAGTCTGACGCGGGAGCAGTGGCAGACGTACGTGCCGGAGGTGCCGTATCGGAAGGTCTGCGCGGCCGGCTCTCGCTGAGGTCAGGCCGTGGCGAGCTCGCACCACACGTACTTGCTCCGGTCGCCGAAACCGGGACAGCGGCTGCCAGCGACCGACGAGCCGTCGTCCATTGCCGCGTCCCCTGCCGCGCGCAGCAACAGACGCTTCAGTGACGTCGCGGGGCCCTGGCCGCCGGGGCCGGGCAGGGTGCCCTGCTGCTCAATGTCACGGAGTCAGGTCTCGTCGGCGAGCGCGGCCGCCCGTTGCGCCGGCTGTGAAGCCACGCAGCCGCTTCGGCATCGGACGCCGTCGGTGATCACGGTCACCACGGACGTGCCCGCGGTGGGCCCGGAAACCCGGGCCGGGCCATGGAGGTCGGGTCACCCGGCGCGCTGGGTCGTCTCCCCGGCCTGAGCGGGTACGGCGGGCAGGGGGACGGTGCAGGAGGCGCAGCGTCGGGCCTGTGCGGGGACGGGGCTGAGGCATTCGGGGCAGTCCCGTTTGGGGGCCTGGACGTCTTGGTGCGGGGCGAGGCGTTCGTGGAGCTTGTTGATCGGGAGCACGACCAGGAAGTACAGAGCGCTGGCGAGGAGGAGGAAGCTGATCGCCGCGTTGATGAAGGCGCCGTAGGGGAACTTCGTGGCGCCTACGGTGAAGGTCTTGCGGCCTATGTCGCCCGTGGCGCCGGTGGCCAGCCCGACGAGTGGTGTCAGCAAGGCGCTGACGAAGCCGTTCACCACGGCGGTGAACGCTGCCCCGATGACGATGCCGACGGCCAGGTCGACCACGTTGCCGCGCAGGATGAAGCTGCGGAAGCCCTTCACCTTCTCACTCCCAAGAGATTCTTGACCTGGCCACGGTGTGGCCCGCCTTGTGGCAGCTCCTCCCGGACGCCCCGCGTCAGCAGATCGAAGCGGGCCGCGAAGCCCTCGGCCGCGCTACCACCCTGGTGGCCTGGGCGGTCTTGTAGCGGTCCTCGCGGTCTGGCGGTGGCCCGCACCGCCGCCGGCGGTCGCCACGTACGTCACTGGCCGGCTCCGTATGCGCAGTGGTGTGGACGCCTACGCGGCCCTCATCGAGGCGTCGGTCCCCGTGTACGTCGCCGAACTGGCCGAGCGCCTGTACGTGGCCGCCCAGGGGGTCGTCGGCAGGCGCACGGGATGGGAGATCACCTGCCTGCTGCAGGGCAAGCATCACCTCATCGACCTGACGGCCCACGAACCCCAGTAATCAGCGCCGGCCAGGCAGCGGGGGAGACGGCGGACCGCTCTGCCCGCACGCTGACCACCGGCAACGTTTGCAGCAGGGGATGACTTACTCTCCCCCGTCGGCGGATTGGAGCTGGAAGTCGACGACCACGCAGCCAACCTGTCCGTCATCGGTGCGGCCGATCCAGACGGGGTAGGCCCCGTCGCCCTGGCCGGCACGGAAGGCGATGAGATTCGGCTCGGGCGCCGTGCCGGGCATTTCGACGCTGACATGGCTGGCGAGGGGTACGAACAGGCCCTCGTCCAGCTGGTCTTCGATCACCGTCCGAGTCGCATCCATGAAAGCAACGGTGCCGGTATCCACGCCGACCCCGAAGAACTTGCCGTCGCCGAGCAGCCCCAGGTCCTCGTCCGGCCGGAGGACCATTTCCCACTCGCGGGGCGGGACGTCCAGGAACGTCACCTTGGCCCCGGCGACATGGACCCCACCTGTCGTGCGCAAAAGTGACAGCGTGACCGGGAACTCGCCCGGTGGCACAGCCACGGTCCGCGGGTCTCCGATCCAGCCGGGATCCAAAACCGCCAGTTGCCCTGACGTGATCCGCAGCAGGCCGGCGTCAACGGGCTCGACGACGGCCGACCCGTCCGGAGTGTCGCGCGCGCCCGGGCTGAACAGTTGCTCGATTCCAGTGGCGCGCAGCGGTCCCGATCCTTCGTCCACCGACACGTCGCTCAGGACTATGGTCGTGGCGGGTTCGTGGCCCTGCTGGGCGAGGAACGGCGCGAACACCTGCCAGTCGCCGAATTCCGGTACGGGGCAGAGGAAGTCCTCGGCGGATGCCGGGAACCGCCGCACGGGGACGCTCGACGGGCCGGACATCCGCGCGTGCAGTGGCTCTGTCGACGCTCCCCGCGGCTGGGCAAACTCGGACCTCACCTCGACCTGCCCGTCGGCCGAGACGGTCGTGGTCTCCTCGACATCCCACTTCGAGGACGAGTGCTCCTGCTCGCCGGAAAACTGCCATCGGGTATTCCGATGAGCCAACAACATGCCCTTGCTGTGCGGCTTGAGGTCGATCATCTGCATGCACCAGGACCTGTCGTCGAACAGATACACACGCCACATTCGACGCGGCCAGTATTCGACCAGTGCCAGCGGTCGCTCCCGCGCGGACAGCAGTACCGCGTAATCCATCCCGGCAGCATGTCTGCGTGCCGCAACCGCGCGCGACATCGGGTCCG
Organism: Streptomyces rishiriensis; assembly: GCF_003112535.1. Taxonomy (GTDB): domain Bacteria; phylum Actinomycetota; class Actinomycetes; order Streptomycetales; family Streptomycetaceae; genus Streptomyces; species Streptomyces rishiriensis. The sequence goes on from NZ_BEWA01000025.1 coordinate 43,057, forward strand.
GATGGGTCATACCCCGATAGGAACCCCACATCTCGCCGTACGACACCTCAAGCCTGTCGAAGATCACAGCCGCGCATCTCCCCCCGTGGCACCAGCCACCCCGAGCAGTGGTGCTCGACGGGTGACCCCTGCCGCAACGCCCTGCCCTTCCGAAGCTTCGTTGTGCCGCAGTCTGCCACTGAGGTGTGACACATACGATGGTGGGAGGCCCGCAACCTGGGGTTACCGCACCGCTCTGCACTGCGCAAACCGCACCCCTATTTCAAGGTGGCTGATGAAGTCCGCCTCGGTGCCGCACCCAGCGCGTGACCGACCGGACAGCAACGCCCGGCGGTGGGCCGGCAGTTGCCCGGCGCACGGTGCATCCCGGAAGCCGGCCCGCTCCGAAGCCGGGAGGCAAGGCAGGGACGGTGGCTCTGGCAGATGCAGCCCGTGACGGTGTCGATGGGTGAGCGGGCGGGCGTACTCATACCGAGCTGAGTACGTTTCCTCATGCCGGGCGGACCTTCGCGACGCGAGTATCGGTGCAGCGGCGCGGACCAGTAGCGCCGGCCCGATCCGGTTGAGACTGTACGGAGAATCTCATGTCCCGACGTATGGCCCTTTCCGTCGCCGCCGGCGCCGTCGTCCTGGTGGGTGCCGGTGCTTACGCCCTCGCCTACGCCGGCGAGCAGCCTCCGGCGCTGACGCACAGCACCGCCCGCTACACCGCCCCCGAGGGCGGCCGCGACGGCTCGCTCACCTTCGCCACCTCCGTCACGGCGTCCTCCGGCGTGAAGAACGTGAAGGTGCTGGCATGGCCGCAGAACTCGTCCTTCGCCAAGAACAAGCTGACCGCCAAGGACATGGCCGCCGCGGAGCCGGCCGTCTGTGTGCCCTTCAAGAAGCACACCGCGACCTGCACCTACAGGATCGCGACCACCGCCTCCGACGCCGGGTCGTCCCCGCGCGGCGTCTGGCACGTCGCCGTTCTCGCCACCGCGCGGAACGGCGCCACCACCCTCGACACACAGGCGGCCGACTTCCTCGTCAAGTGACCCGAACGCGCATGCCTCGTCGCCTGGGGCCTGTGGTGAAAGGGCTGGTCACAGCCACTCGTTGAGGCTGCATCAGCTCCCGTTGTGGGTGAACGACAGCTGGGCGTCATCGCCCAGGTTCCGTGCAGCGCCTCCGATCGTGGCCGGTCTCGAGACGCTGGGCGGGCATGTCTGGAGGCCGCGGTACATCCGGGGGCTGGTCGCTCACGCAGTCGGTGGTGTCGTGCGCAAGCCCTCAAGGAAGGCAGCGAGGTAGCGGTGTGCGAGGTCGACCCTGTCGGCGGGATTGCCGCCGCGCAGGCCTACGGCATGGGCGATGCCGCACATGAGGGGGACGAGGTCGGCGGCGGCGAGGTCGGGGCGGACCACGCCGGCATCACGGGCCCTGGCGAGGAGTGTGGCGCCGGCCGAAGCCATTGACTTTTTGAGTTCCGTGGTGCGCGGCACGGCGTCCGTGGCCGCGGCGGCCACCGGCGGCAGAGCGGCGTCGGTGACCTGTGCCTCGACGACGTGGGAGAGGAAGCCCGTCAGACCGCGCCAGGGATCGGTGTCGGTCAGCGCCTGCCGGCCGTGGGCGGCCAGGCGCTCCAGGCAGGGGGCGGCGACGGTCTCCAGCAGCGCCTCGGGCGTGGCGAAGTGCCGGTAGACGGTGCCGACTCCGAGTCCCGTCCGTCGTGCGACGTCGTTGAGCTGCAATGGTGTGCCCTCGTCGATGAGGTCGCGGGCGACGGAGACGATCCGCTTCCAGTTGCGGGCCGCGTCCTTGCGCAGAGGGGTCGTCATGACGTCATGCTAAACGGATGGCCCATCCGCATGGTTCCATCGCCCGACAGGTGCCCGCACTGCCGCCGTCCGCACGACGCTCAGGCGAGGGCGAGCGGCGCGTGCCGTTCGCTGAGGCGGCGTACGGCTTCGGCGACGCGGGGGTCGGCCGCCGCGCGGTGCGGGGCCACCGGGTGTGCCTGGGCGCCGATGACGATGCCGGTTCGGCCCGTCAGAGTGGCGTCGGTGGCGGCCACGAGGGAGGGCCTGGCTGCCGCGGAGGCTGGACCCGAGGTCGAGCGTTCGAATGTGCGGCGCACCAGAGGCCACAACAGCCGCAGGGCGGGGGAGACGATCTTCGGATCGGCCATGGTGCCGTTGGTCATGTCGGTCGCGGCCCCTCCGGGATCGGCGGCGAAGACCGAGACGCCGGTGCCGTCCAGCCGGGCTGACAGGTCCAATGTGTAGGCCAGGTTGGCGAGCTTGGCGCGACCGTACCAGTGGAAGCCGTAGTAGCCGCCCGGCGGCTCGACAGCGTCGAACGCTCGCTTGGCCACGGCGACCGCGCCCGACGTCACGTTCACGATCCTGCTCGGCGCACCGGCCGTGAGTGTGGGCAGGAGCAGTTCGGTCAGCAGGTAGGGAGAGAGGTGGTTGACGACGAACGACGCCTCGACGCCGCCCCGGGTCTGGCGCTCGGCGAACATCGCCCCGACGTTGTTGACCAGCACCGTCAGAGGTTCCCCGGAGGCGGCGTGGTCGACAGCGAGCCTGTGGGCGAGCACACGCACCTGCTCGAGCGAGGCGAGGTCCGCGGGCAGGAAGCGGGGCGGGTGCACCGGGCCCGCCGCATTCAATCTGTCGATGGCCTTGGCTCCCCGTTCGGCGTCGCGTCCGATCACGGTGACCGCGAACCCGGCGTCGGCCAGGCCCAGCGCCGTCTCCAAGCCGATGCCTCCCGTTCCGGCCGTGACCACAGCTGTCTTCCTCATGTGCTCCTCCATCCCGGCAGTTAACCGGATAGATCATCCGCTTAGACCCGGACCGTAGCACATACCGGATGGGCTATCCGGTTGAGGTTTCAGCGGCAAGAGCGGCCCGTCGGCACCAGACAGGCGGGTACCAGCGGGTACCTGGGGATCGCGTGATGTCTGCCCTGAGGAACCATGACCGTCGCCATGGCGGCGTCGTCGACCGTTGTGAGCGGCTGCGGCGCATACCGCAGGAGGCCGCCCCATCGCGGGCTTCGACGGGCGTCACTCGCCCGGCTCGGCCGAACTGCCGCGCCATGCCCGGCGCTCGGGGGGACGCCCTTCACTTGGTCCCGGGCTGAAGGAGCGCGGTCCTGCGGTCGGCGTCCGGGGAGATGTCGGTCTCCCGGCCGTAGGGGCGAGCGCACGACGGTCGCCGACGCGCCGGGCTTTCGCTGGTGGACCGCGCCCCGGCCCAGAAGGGCGCACCCGGTTCCTCGTCACGTTCACTCCCCCCGGAGACCCGTGCCCAGGGCGGCGCGCAGAGCTACTCGTCGGGTGGCGGCAGCTGTACGAGGACAGGGCCTGTCCAGCTGTCGCCAGGTCCTGGTTGAGGCGGGGTGTGTGGTGACGGCGTGTGATCGTCGGGCGGCTTGCCGATGATGGCTATCGCCACCGCGCCGCGAACGCGCGGGCCGGATTCTCGGTGAAGATGGCAGAGGCGATGTCGGGTCCCAGTTCGCTCTCGATCCGCGGACGCAGGCCGCTCAGCAGGAAGGGCATGCCAGGGCCGTCCGCAGTGGACCTGGCCGTCGGCGTGACTGTGTCACCTCCGAGCAGGACCTGGTTGATGTGACCGGTGTCGGCGAGGGCGGCGAGGGAGTCCAGCAATCGCCAGTCGGTGCCATGGTGCACGCGGGATGGACCATCGAAGGCCAGGAAGGCGCCGGCCTCGGCGGCTTGCCGGTGGATTCGGGCATCGGGGAATCGATGCAGGTGCCCGAGGATCACACGGCGCGGTGCGACCCCGTGCGATCCGCACAGGAAATCGAGCACGTCCATGGCGGCGGTTCCAGCCTCCAGGTGGACGCCGATGGGTGCGTCCGTGGTGTGGTGCGCCTCGGCTGCGGCGGTCATGACGTGCCGAGCGTGGTCGTCCAGACGGTGATAGGACCCGGCGACCTTGACCAGTCCGGCCTTCACGGGGGCGCTGGTCAGCTCGTGGACGAACAGTTCGGCCAGCCCGTCGCGAACACTTTCCAGATCGTCGGGGTCGTAGTGCCTTGCCTGGTGCAATCCGGTGGCGGAGATGACGTGGACACCGGACCGCCGCGACAGGCCCGGGAGTTCTTCGGCTCGCGGTCCCATTCCCCAGGGTGTCCACTGCACGACCGCGCTGCCGCCGAGCGCGCCGAAGGCGTTCAATTCGGCAAGTGCGGCTTCGACGTCGTCCAGTTCCTGGCCCGGCAGCGTGAGCGAGCCGATGAACAGGTGGTCGTGGGCGTCGCACGTGCCCAACTCCTCGGGCGGGATGTCCCCGAGTACGGTCCGGATCGCGGGGCTCATCACGCGCTCTCCTGCTCGGCGGTGGCGAGCGTGTCCGCAGCGACACGTAGTCCGGCCAGCGCCTTGGGTACGCCGACGTAGGGCGCCAGGTGGACGAAGACCTCGACGATCTGCTGCCGGGTCATTCCGATCCGCAGCCCGGTCCTGACGTGCCCGCTCAGCTGCGGCTCCACCCCGCCGAGTGCGGTGAGGGCGGCCAGGTTGACCAGCTGCCGGTCACGCAACGACAGCCCCTCGCGCAGGTAGGTGCCGCCGAACAGAGCGGTGATGATCCAGTCGGCGTATCCGGGGGCGATCTGCTCCAGGCCCGGCAAGGTCGCCTGCTGGGTGGCCTCGTCTTGGAGGAGGTTGAGCATCCGGTATCCCTCATCGCGATCCATGCGGCTCTGTGTCAGGTGCTCTGGCAGTGCGCGATTCGTTGTCACAGTCATACCCCCATCGCTTCGTAACGCTTCAAGCGTTACATGGACGATAGCAGGGGTAACGGATGAGGCGTTACACTGCCGTCATGGTCAAGGAGGACAAGTTCGCCTTTCGTTTCGACTGCGGCGCCGTCTGGTTGAACCTGCTTGCCACCCGAGGCCGCTCGTTCAGCACGGAACCGGTGGAGCGGCTCGCCACGCCGGCCCGGCTCGCCGCATGGCTGGAGCATTGCGAGCTGTCCCCGGCTCAGCCACCGGACCGGGGCGACCTGGAGAAGGCGCGGCAACTGCGGGAGATCCTGCGCGCCCTGGCGTTGGCAACGGTCGACGAGCAGCCGCCGCCCGCTGACGCCGTGGCGGACCTGGCTGGGTTCCTCTCCGAACACGACGACCCGGTCCGGCTGGCAGCAGCCGACCGGCTGCGACGCCAACCACCAACGATGACCATGAACGCCCTGGCCCGCATCGCCCGTCAGGCCGTGGACCAACTCAGCAGCTCTGACCGGCTGGCACTCAAGAGCTGCCCGGAGCAGGACTGCCGGGGCATCTTCATCGATCCGCCCGGGCGTCGACGTTGGTGCCCCTCCCCGGCATGTGCGAGCCGGGGGAGGGTCCGCGCATTGCGCGCCCGCCGCAACGCGACTCCTGATGCGAACAGCGGCCCCGAAAACACCCCGGGCCCTTGAACAGCCTGCTGTGGTGGCGGTGCTCGGGCCGTCGGTACAGCGGTTGGCGACTTATCGAACTTCCCGTCACCTGAAGAGGCGTCAAGGTGTGCCGCGGTAAATGCCGGATTACTGCGGCAGACCCCCTACGGTGATCACCGCGACCTGCGGCGGACTGTTCCGGCCGCCGGGTGGGGCGGGCGTGTCGATCGAACCGGAGACCGAACTCGGGAGCCGGGGGGTGCTTCGGCTGCCGCGCGGCCGGGTGGTGCCTGCCCCTGTCCGCCACGCCCGCGTCGTACACCGCGTCTCGGCTTTGAGCGCGCGCATCGGCGATCCGGTTGAAGGAGATCTTCACGTCGTGGGCCATGGCGAACGCCGTGGTGAAGTCCCGCTTACGCAGGGCCAGGACGAACGCCGGTCCGGTCAGCAGGCGATGCGGCTACTTGGGCGGGTGACGGCCGTGAGTCGTCCACAAGTCCCGCAGAGCCATTGAGGGATGACAGCGTGTCAGCCCAACGGCCATACCCACCGTGGGGCCCCATGGCGGGGCTATGTTGTTCGGGGCTGTACGGGCGGTGTTCGCGGCCGCGTCTGTCCAGGGCCCGGCCGCCCGATCAGGAGGAGGGTCCTCGTGCAGAGTCCCGCCATGCCCCGCCCGCCGTGCCGCCGACGGGCGGCCCGATCCGCTCCCGTCGGCTGATCGTCGCCGCCCGGGGCCGCAACGCCGTCCCCCCTCCGACGGCGGCGGCACCGGCACCGGCACCGGCACCGGCAAGAGTGACGGCAACGACTGACGATCGGAGCGGTGTTCGGGTCAAGGCGCTCGGGATGAGGGCGCCAAACCGGCTGGCGGCTGACTGCGCCATGATCTTGGTCGTGGTTGGTGTGATCACGGCGTCGGAGCCGTCCTGGACAGCCCTGTTCACCGGGCTGAGCCCGCGTACCTTCGGCAAGTTGATGACCCAGCAGCGCCGGGAGGGCGCAGACGAGCCGGGTCGAGGCCGCCGGCCCCGGCATCGCCCGCGTGCACGACCTCTCACCGGATAGCCCACCGCGCAGGGGGTCGAGGGCGGGACAGTGGGTAGGGCCTGCCTACCGAATGACGTCGCACGTCAACGGTCAATGAAGTTGGCATTCCCAAGGCTCGATGTCCGGCTCCCCCTGGGGCGGCTCCCCGGTGCAGTATCGGTAGAGCCAGGCTGCAGCCCGGCGCTCCGCATGCTTCTCGTTGACCGGTTCTCCCTGCTCATCCAGTTCGAGGACGTTGGCGAAGATCGCGACGCAGATCTCCATCTGAGAGGGCGACTCGCGCAACTCCTCCCAGTAGTCGATCCCTTCCAGCATCGGGTGGCCTACTGACCCCCGGGCGAGCCATCCAGCGAAGCGTCGGAGGGCTCCGGAAGCACCATGGCTGAGATGCGAAGGCATGCGAAGGCATGCGAAGAATCTAGCCCCGGCCTTCCCAGGCTGAACGTCGACCTCCCAACGCGAGGGGCGAGGGGGTGACGCCGATGGTTACGGGACGCCCCTTGGGCTCACCTCCATGTCCGAGCCAGCCCCTGACTCGGACATACTCCGCACAAGCCGTTACGTCTGCCTCCTCTCGAGCAGCTCGTTGAGGACCGACATCTTGTCGGGCCGTGCCTCCAGCAGGATGAGGCCGAGCACGGCGACCGGGTCGAGCGCGGGATCGCTGCGGGTGACGTATGTGTGGACAGTGCGGTCGGGTCGGGACGTCTCCCTGACATCAAGGACGGTTCGTTCTTCGGATGTCACGGAGAAGTGCAGCTTCCTGCGGAATCGAGCACGGCGGATGCGGTACTCCGCTTCCCACAGCAGCACGGTGTTCCCATGGCGCTCTCCCACCGGCTGTCCATGTGCCGACAGCAGGGGCTGCCCCTCATTGAAGTCGACGAGCAGACGCGGGTCGTCGCCGACTCTGTCCGTGCTGCCCAACACATGCTGACAACCAGGGCCGGCCTGCGACGCGAACGCTCCGACGGGTTCGCCGTCCAGTTGGAAGAACGAACTGACCGTCCACATCATCGACTGGCCCGGCCGAAGCCCACCGCTTGTCGTCACCGGCGCCTCACCCAGTTCCTGAAAAGCACATCGTCGTTTCGCACATGGTCGCTGAGCCCCCATCGGCTGCTGGGACATGACATTCACCCACGGAGACGTGAGCATTCCCGAAGCGGTTCTTGATGTTGCTGCTGTGCCTCCATCGTGGCTGACGCGTGCGCGCACAACGTTCGGGGTCCTGCTGCCCGAGCCGTACGTCAGCGCGACGCGGCACGGCGGTGGCTATACGGCATGGAACCGGACAAGCAACGGAAGGTTCGCGCCACGATCCGTGACGTCTCGGCGCGACCCGCCGCCCTGAGCCCCAACGCCCGCAAGGGCACCAGGCCCGAGCCCCGTGGACCGGGGTAAGCCCAGTCACCGTTGCCCGCTCGGGAAACCGGCTGCCCTGACAGGGCGAACACGCCTAGGCTCGGCGCGTGGATCCCGTGAGGCTCGCCTGTGCCGTCGTTTCCGTCACAATCCTGCTGTACGGCGTGCCCGTCGTGCGTGACCGCCTGCGCGCGTGGCTCCCTGCCGCACCCGTCGACCCCTATCGCGCGGCCGCCGGTCGCTGGTTGACCGAGGACGACGTCCAGGCGGCCGCCGCCCGGCTCCTGCTGGACGGCCTGGTCACCATCAACCATCGCGGCAATCTGGCACTGACCGAGACCGGCGCGGACGTGGCGCGTACCGCGGGGCACCCCCTACCGGACGCCCTGCTCGCCGCGCTGCGCCGGCGTACCGCGGCCACGACGCTCGGCATCATCGCCTACCACGACCCCGCCTTTCGCGCCGCCCACGCCGAGTTCCACGGGCGTCCTGGCGCGTCCCGCGCCCGCCGGGCGGCCGCCGCCAGGGATTGTCTGTCGGCCACCGGGGTGCTGCTTCTTACCGGGGAACTCGCATTCGTGCTCGTGGCGCTGTTCGACCGCCTGCCCCAGGGGCCCGCGCAGTGGGCCGCGACCGCGGCCACCGGCCTCGCCTCTCTGGCCCAGCTCGGCTTCCTGGGGCGCTACGGCGAAAGGCCCGGCGTGGACGGCCACCGCGTCGCGGCCTCCGAACCCTACGTACCGCCCGCCCCGCATCCGGCTCTCGTGGAACTGTCCGAGAAGGACCCGGCGGCCGTGGCCCGGCTGCGTGCAGGACGGCTGCGCACGACCCGACGCCGCAACCGAGGACGCCGACGACGCCGTGGGCGCGGAACGGCCGCCGCGCGGACGGACTAACGGGCTGACCCGCGATTGATCTCGAGGCGTGTTCGCCTGCGGGTTTGGCTGGCTGGTGGTTCAGCAGGCCGTGGTGCGGACGTGTACCAGCTCGGTGCTGGGTTTGTGCCGGGTGGGCCGCTTGGCGGCACGGTCGGAGACCAAAGCGGCGATGGCGATCGACGGTGTTCTGCCTGCGCTTGTCGGAGACGAAGGCCCGCCGGCCGGGGGCCTGCGTGCGGACGGCGCACTTGGGTCTCCATCCCGTCGATCCGCAAGGTGACGCCCTCGGCCGCGGCGTAGGCGAACACGTCCTCCAGGGTCCGCAGCCGGATGCCGGGCCGGTCGGGGACGGCGAACCCACGGTCCGCCAGCAGCGGGCGGACCTCCCGGATCGCCCGCCCGATCGTGGAGGACCCCACCTCGTAGAGCACGCCCAACGCCTCACGAGTGAGCCCAGTCCGCAGATGGACCAGTGTCGCCAGGAGCCGGTCGGTGAAGACAAGTTCGTACTTCGGCCCGGCCCCCGCCCCCGCCGACGGTCGCCCTCACGTCGCTCACAGCGCCCGGACTCACAGCGTGCCACCCAGCGCGGGGCGAGTTCCGCAACCAACTCGCCCAGATGTCGGCGCGACAGCCCGCAGAAGGCAGGTTGAGACATGGCCGCCGCGGACCTGTTTGATCTTCACACGCCAGATAACTCGCGAGGCCGTCGCTATGTCCCCGCACTCACCGACCCAAGATCAATCGCAGGTCGGCCCATTAGGGTTGGAGGCATGACGACACCCCTTGCCGCCACCGCCTTCGACTCGTTCCGCCTGGACGCCGTGCCCGACCAGGAGACGCTGCGCCGGGTCTACGAGCTCCCCAAGGAAGCGGCATTGCGCAAGCAGATGGCCGAACTCACGGAGCAGACCCGGCGGTTGATCGGCTGCTCATCACTGGTCCTGATCGCCAGCGCGGATGCCGAGGGCAACTGCGACGTCTCCCCGCGCGGCGGCCCCGCCGGGTTCGTCGCCGTCCTGGACTCACGGACGGTGGCGATACCGGACGCGACCGGCAACAAGCGTCTGGACACCCTGCAGAACGTCATCGCCACCGGACGGGCCGGGCTGCTGTTCCTCATTCCTGGGCGCACCACGACGCTCAGGGTGAACGGCCGGGCCTGCGTCTCCACCCGCCCGGAGCTGCTGTCGCAGCTGACCGCAGTGGGCAAGCCTCCAGCCAGTGCGCTGGTGCTGGGGATCGAGGAGGTCTACCCGCACTGCCCCAAGTCGCTTCTGCGCAGCGGAGCCTGGAAGCCGGAGCAGTGGCTGCTGTCGGACGCCCAGCCAACTTCGGCCGAGGTGACGCTGGCCCAGCTGCGGATGCCGGAGCTGACGATCGCCGACATCGAGCAGGCGGAGGCGGACTCTCTGAAGTACCGGTACGAGTAGCGGGCCGGCCTGTGCTTGCTGAACCACCTGACCAGCCCGCCCCAAGATCAATCGAGGGTCAGCCCGTAAGACCGTGTCCTACGTGGTGAGGCGGACGAGCCGCTTGGAGCGGCAGAGGGCGGCGGCCAGGCCGAGAAAGGCGAGGTATTTGCGGGGATTGCGTTCATAGCGGGGCGGGGGTTGAGTCGGCGGTAGCCGGAAAGCCACGACATGGTTCGCTCGATGACCCACCGGCGGCGCCCTCATCGTTCGCTGGACTCGATGCCCTTGCGGGCGATCCGCACTCCGATGCGCATCCACCGGAGCCATCTGCGCAGATCAGCCCGGTCATAGGCTTTGGCCGCGTGCAGGCGTGGCGTTGGGACTTGAAGTGACGGCCTCTGCGGGGATCGTGTCTCGTTTGGTGACCCTCGATCATGGGCTTCAGCCCCTCGCCGTCGTGGGTGTTGCCGGCCGAGACGCCGACGAGGAGGGGCTTCCGTTCGCGTCCGGCAGGATGTGCGTCTTGGAACCCGGCTTGCCGCCGTCCACGGGGCTTGGACCTGTATGGTCGCCCCCTTTTTGGCCCTTACATGGGCGGTGTCGAGGACGACGCGGGTGACGTCGATGAGGCCGGCGTCGTCGAGCCGGTGCAGCACCGCTTCCTCATCAGGCGTGTCCTGCGTTTCGCCACCGTGCGGCCGTACCTTCGACGGTGGGATCAGCGGCTTCGCGATCTCCCACAGCCCGTCAGGAGCAATCCAACTCCACGTACCCCGCCCCATACCGAGACCGACGACCGCCTCACCACGTAGGACACGGTCGTAGTGTGGCCGCCGGGAGTCGCCACCGTACGGATGAGTTGGAAGTTCTGCTGCCGACCACCGCCGCGTTCCTCCTTGACGGGGCTCGCTACCGGCGGCCGTCGGGCTACGGACAAGGGGGTCCCCTGCACCGACAACAGCACCCAGCGCAGCCCCGTCCGGACCCTCCCTACGAGGGGTACCGCGAGGTAAGTGCCTGCTCACACCTCCAGCACCAACCGCTCTCCTTCCGGTGCACGCGAGACGCAGGGCAGCATGGCGCCGGCCGCACGTTCGGTGGCGGTGAGCCGGCGGTCACGGTGATCGACCTGACCGTGGGCCACCCGTACCCGGCAGGTGCCGCAAAACCCCTGGCGGCAGGAGAACGGCAGGTCCGGCAGGGCCTCGTGGAGAACATCCAGGGCGGAGCGGTCGCACGGCACCGGCAGCACCCGTCCGGTGTCGCCCAGCTGGAGTTCGAAGGGACGGCCGTCCGTGATCGGGGCCGGGGCGAAACGCTCGAAGTGCAGGGCTGACGCGCGGCTACCGCCGAACGCGCGCCGAACGCCGTCGATCATGGGTGCCGGCCCGCAGCAGTACGCCGCACCCGCCGCCGGGCACGAGCTCAACAGATCGGCTGCTTCGGGCGCGCGGGACTCGTCGTCAGGGCGGACGGAGACCCGGCCAGGGGCTGCTGCTGCGAGTTCGGCCAGCTCTGCCGCGAAGGGCATCGAGCCGCGGCTGCGGCCGGTGTGCACGAGCCTGAAGTCCAGCCCGCGTCGGGCGGCCTCCCGAGCCATCGGCAGGATCGGGGTGATGCCGATGCCGCCCGCGATGAACAGGACGGATGCTTCGGCGGCGAAGGGGAAGGCGTTCCGGGGCCCGGCGACGGCGACGCGCATACCGTCTGCGAGGGCGTCGTGCACCTCGGCCGAACCGCCTTGGCCGCCCGCGATGCGGCGCACCGCGATGCGGTACCGGTACCGGTCGGCGGGGTCGCCGCAAAGAGAGTACGGGCGCTTGCGGCCGGAGGGCAGGTGCAGTTCGATGTGGGCGCCGGGCTGCCAGGGCGGGAGCAATTTCCCCGTCGGGTGCTGCCAGCCGCAGGGAGACGACGTCCTGGGCCTCTTGGTGCTTGGTGGCGACCACCAGTTCCCGGATCGCGGGCATCCGGGTGGCCGGCGGGCGCCTGGGAGGAGTGCTGCGCCGTGCGAGGCGCGCGGCCGCGTTGTCGCTGAATGCCGCCAGCTTCTGCATGAAGGAGTCGCCGCGCGGCCTGCCGTAGAGGTCCGGCAGCCGGGTGACGGGTGTGCTGATGTCCATGGGATGCCTCACTGCCTCACTGGTCGCCGGGTCATCGGGCAGCCGCTCGGGCGGCGGGGGAGGCCGCCAGGTAGGCGACCGCCTGCTGAGTCGAGCCCTCCTGGGTCGGGTCGTAGCCGGGGCGGAAGTAGCGCAGCACCGAGCGGGCGAACGCGCCGGCCGGGGCAACAGGTCCTTGCGGGCCGCGGCCAGGTACTCGCGGACGCGGACCTTGACCCGATCGTCGAGTTCGGGGTCGGCGCTCATCAGGAAGCGGACTCCGCGGATCCACAGCCGGGTCAGCACCGGAGCGGTGACGAGCATGCCGATCACTCGGCGTCGGTAGCTTGGATCGAGGTGCACCAGCAGGTCGAACGCGACCGAACGGTGTTCGACCTCCTCCGCGCCGTGCCAGCGGAACAGATCGAGCATCGCGGGGTCCGCGCCGGCCCGGTCCAGGTGCCCGTTGCTGAGAATCCAGTGACCCAAATACGCGGTGAAGTGCTCGAAGGCTGCTATGGGGGCGAGCCGTTGGAGGAGATGCGCGTGTGCGGCGGCCGGCGTCAGCTCCGGGCGGTCTCCGAGCACCCTTCTAAAGATCCATTCGGACTGCAGGGTGTACGGAGCCGGATCCAGTCCCTTGGAAGGCAAGCCGTCGCCTGTGCCGTATCTGCAGGCAGCCGCGCGGCTCGGTGCCAAACCGGAGGACTGTCTGGTCATCGAGGACGCGCCTTCCGGGGTGGAGTCGGGGCTGCGTGCCGGGATGACGGTGTGGGGTGTCAACGCCCCTGCGGCGGTGGACGGCGTGCACCGCCACTTCGGCAGCCTGCGCGAAGCGGTCCGCGACGTCCATGCCTTCGTGTCCGGACTCCGCCCTCACGGGCTGGAGGGATCAGCCGCGATGGAATGATCTTGGCGAGTGTGGAGCCGTGGACACAGTGCCCACCACCATTTCCTCCATGGCATGGCCTGAACCTTGGGCAGCGGCGCCGTGACACTGCTGATCCTGTGGTGGGAGACGCGTCACTGGCCGCACTGCGGTCCTGACCGCCAGATACCCGTGAGGCCCTGCACCGCGGTGCTGCGCCGGGTTGGGGCCTCACTCGCGTATTCGCGGGGGTCGGATGTTCATGCACGCGTCTGTGTGCCTCATGCCGCTTGCGCTTGCACGGACACGGGGCCCGGTCGCGCGGCGAGCGCCTGGTCGACGAACTCCTTACGAGCGCCAGGGAGTCGGTGCTCCCGTCTTGACGGTGTATGGCCATTGTGATCGCCGCTCCGGCGGGCCCGCAGCCAGCTGCGGGCCCGCACTACGGGCAGCGGTCACCCCGCCTGGACGGCGCGCCGCCGGGCCCACCAGGACAGGCGCGGGGCGGTGGCCGTGCGGACGGCCTGCCCGAACGCTTCCAGGGCCGCCTCCAGGCGCGCGGTGTTCTCCCTGTCCCCACAGGCACGTTGCCGGAGCAGCCTCATCATGAGCGGGGTGGCACCGCGGGACGACGAACTCGGGCGGCCGATCAACCTGGAGCTGTGCGCGGTGTGCGACACCGGCGACGTGGACCGCCCGGCGGCCGACCTTCTCGTCCAGTTGTTCGCCAACAGCGGCGGCCATGACGAGAGCGCGCCAAGGAGGGGTCACACCTGCTGATGGAGTGGAGGCGGACGCCGACCGTCCGGGTGAACACACAGAACGGAAGTGGGCGCACGCCGGTGTGCGGCTGCGAGCCTCCGGGGTCGTCTGATCTGCGCTTCCCGGGCTCGTCGCTGTTCGTGGACGGCGGAGAGCGATCGGACAGGGACGGGATCACGACGTTGAGGGCGCCGGTGCCCGGGACGACGACGGTCTGCTCGTCGAGCGCGTCGCAGACCGCGTCGATCAGGCCGCTGGGCGGCCATGCGCGGGGCTCGGGCCGGATCATTTCAACGAGCCTGTGACGACCGGTTTTCCGCCACACGGATGGGGTTTTGTGGCGTTCCAGCAGGCTGGCCACGGGCCGGGTGGTCCACTCGGAGGCAGGGCTTCGATGGAGGCGGACCGGTCCACGACGCACAGCACAGTGCCGATCTTCGCGGCCTGTTCGTCGAAGACGGCCCGCAGCGGGCTTGCTGCTGGGCAGCTGCTTGTCGAGGGCGAGTCAGACCCACTTACGGCGTCTCCACGAACTTCGTCACTGTCAGTGGACGACGGGCCATCCGCTGCTCCAGTTCAAGAGGTTGAGGCCCAGCTTGGGCCTGCCGTTGTCGTTGCCGTCGTAGTAGTGGTAGACGATCAGGTCGGCGTCGGCGTCGTGCATTATGGACTGGCCGCCCGGTCCGATGTAGCGCCCGTGCGACTCCAGGACCGGTGTGCCGCCGTTGTTCGTCATCGCGACGCCGTTCTTGTCGGAGTACGGTCCCGTGACGGCGGTGGCGCGGCCGACCTTCACCTTGTAGGTGGAGCTGGTGCCGGCGCAGCAGGTGTCGTACGAGGCGAAGAGGTAGTAGTAGCCGTTGCGCTTCACGACGTAGGGCGCCTCGACGGCCTTGGTCCCGGTGGGGCGGGCGGCGATCGTACGCCGGGCGGTGTCGGAGGAGAGCTGCTTGCCGGTCGAGGGGTCGATCCGGATCATCTTGATCCCCGTCCACCAGCTCCCGAACGACAGCCACCACTTGCCGTCGTCGTCCACGAAGAGGTTCGGGTCGATGGCGTTGTAGTCGCTGGAGGCGGTGGAGGTGTAGACGGTCCCGCGGTCGGTCCAGGAACCGGGCAGGCCCGAAGGCGAAGTGGCCAGGCCGATGGCCGACTTGTTGGACCCGAAGGTGGAGACGGCGTAGTACAGCAAGTACTTGCCGCCCTGGTACGAGATGTCGGGCGCCCAGGCCTCGGTCGTGCCGTACGACGACCACCAGCCCGGCCTGGCCGGGAACGCGTCGCCGCCCGCGCTGAACGCGACGCGGTCGGTGGAGGTGCGGTAGGCCAGGCCGCCACCGGTGGCGTAGAGGAGGTAGCGGCCGCCCGAGGTCCGGATCATCGTCGGGTCGTGCACGACCGTGGCCCCGGTGACGGCGCCGGGGTCGGGATAGGCGGAGGCCGCGGAGGGGGTCAGGGCCAGCAGGATCGCGGCCGGGACGCAGAGCAGCGCAGCCCTTCGGGAGATGCGTGAGGTGCGCGCCACGCGAGAGGTACCGGAGGCGCGGGGCGTGCGAGAGGTGCGCGTGCGTGAGATGCGGCTCATGCGGACGCTCCTTCAGAGAGGACTCATGTTCGTGATGTCGAACGGTGGTCGCGTCATCGGGCGGAACGTAGAATCGAACCCCTTGCGCGTCAATGCCCTGCGCACGCATCCGAAACTTCTTCGAAAACGACGCACCGACAGCTCAGCCCCGCTCGACCACCGTCGGCACGCCGTGCTGCCATGTGACGCTCGCGGCGCTGCTCACCGGCGAGATGAACACTCGCCTCGTTCGGGGTGACCCCGCTGGAGGGCCCGGCGCGCGGCAAGATTTCACCGGGCTCGACCACGCGGCTGTCCGGGCCGGTGAGGTCAGACGGTCGGTGTGGACGTCGAAGTGGACGGTCGCCTCCTCCTCCCGCTCCAGCGTGACCTTCGCGAAGGGTGGTAGCGCCCGGACCGGCCGGGTGGACCGTGAAGTACCGCTGTCCGGTCTCGGCGCCTGGAACGGCGCCGGTGCCACGCACCCGTATGGAGACCGTGAACTCCTCGCTGTGAAAGCGAGTTGACGGTTGATGTCTGCACATCGTGAATTCGAGTCCGGGCAGGCCAGGCCGTGCTCCAACGGGAGAGCGGGGGTGGGTCGAGGTCGGTGCCCTCGCCGGTTGCGCATCACGTTCCTGCGGCGGTGTCGTCGTCGCCGGCGGGTTGGGCCCAGAAGATGATGTCGGTGCTGCTGCGCCACAGGACCATGCGGCAGGCACCCCGTCCCGGCGAAGTCCGGTGCCCCACTCGCCGACGGCGAGGACGCGTTCGCGACCGGTGAGCGCGGTGGCGGTTTCGATCGCCTTGTGGCTGGTCGTCAGAGTTGTCCCGCTGGGGTACCGGCATCGCCTGCCGTCACAAATCTCACGCGTCTTCTGTTGCGGTGGCCGTGGCGGGGGCGGTGAGGTCCTTCTCCTCCGGCAGCAGATCCACGTCCACCCCGCGGACCTGGGACAACTCGTGCTTCAGAGCGGCGAGTTCGGCGCCGCCGGCCATGTGGTTGGTGAGTCCCTCGAGGCGACGCGGTCGCGGGAGGCGGTGAGCTCCGTCGTGCCGAGGCGCAGCACGCTGAAATGGTCGCCGACCATGTAGGCGTGGTGCGGGTTGTGGTCGGGCCGCGCCACACCGGCCTCATGCTCGTAGAAGGCCACCTCGTCGTCAGCGGGGGTGAAGGTGGGAAACCGGCGACGGATCTCGGCGCTGTCGAGCATCTCGTGGGCCAGTCCCCAGTCCCCAGTCGCGGGCGCTGTGCACGCTTCCTACGACCATCGTGCTGTCATGCGCACCGAGCACCAGCCCTCCGGTGGTCGTGAACACGTCCTGCCCGCAGTCCGCGGCCAGTGCGTCCCACAACTCGCGGGAGCGCAGGAGCAGCGGTATGTAGCTGGAGCCCTCGGCGTAACTCTGGCGGTAGATGCGCGAGCCGCCGTGGCTCGCGCCGAGAGCGTGGACGGGATGGAAGCGCTCCAGCCCGAGAACCCTCCGGCCCCGCCTTGCGAGATGGCAGGCGGCGCCACTGCCCATACCGCCGAGACCGATCACGATGACGTCATAGGGGCGTGCCATGGTCGATTCCTCTGGTCGGTCCGAAGCGGAGAAAGGGGAACGTATCGCCCCGACTGTATTTCCCGGCAGGGCCCGAACTGTGATTTTCCGGGACGGCCGACCTCGGCCCGGCGGCGCTCTCCGTGCGAAGGTGGACGCCTCCTCCGTGGGGAATCCACCACGCCTGCAACTGAAGGAACACCATGGCCAGCATCACGGGCAGGACGGTCCTGATCGTCGGCGCCTCGTCAGGGATCGGCGCGGAGGTCGCCCGCCGGCTCGGCCACGGCGGCAACCGCCTGGTCGTCACGGCACGACGCGCCCCCGAGCTGGCAGCCCTCGCGAAGGACGTACGAGCCGCCGGCAGCGCGTGCCTGGACATCGCCGCCGACGCCCTGGACCCGCAGGCGGCCGCCGGCGTGGTGACAGCCGCCGTCGCCGAGTACGGATCGATCGACGTGGCCCTGCTCAACGCCGGTCAGGGACCGGACATGTCGATGGACGAGGTCACCGTGGCGGACGTGTCACGGATCATGGCGCTGAACTACGACGTCGTCGTCAACTACCTCATCCCGCTGATCGCACAGATGAGAGACCAGGCGCACGGCGGCCTGATCGCCCACACCAACTCGCTGGCAGGGCTCATGGGCGTCCCACGCCAAGGCCCCTACTCCGCCGCGAAGGCGGCCGCCCGCACACTCATCGACGCCGCGCGCGTCGAACTGGCCCCCAAGGGCATCCGGTTCACCAGCATCCACCCCGGCTTCGTGGCGACCGACCGGGTCAACGCCGACAGCCTGCCCAAACCCTTCCAGGTCAGCACGGAACGCGCGGCACGCCACGTCATATGCGCGCTGGAGCGGGAACCGGCTCAGGCGTACTTCCCCCGGGCGACAACCGCGCTGGTTCGTACCCTGAGCATCCTGCCCACGTCGGTCTCCTCAGCGGTCCTACGGAGCCTGGCCTCCCTATAGAGCGGGCGGTCTGGCCGCACACCAAGTTTCGACAGAATCCTTGACGGTGCCCCGGTGCTTCCTACGCTCCGTGGGAGCGTTCCCATGCCCGTCCGTGTGAATTGATTCTTCCTGCCCCCAGGGGCACCGGTTCACTCGGCACCCCCACGCATCGGAGGCCACCGTGATCGCCGCCACCCTCGGCATCCGACCGTCACCGCGAAGAGCGACGCTGCGGTTCGCTGTGACCGACTGCTCGACGGCATCACCTCCCTCGCACTGACCGGCACGCGCATCAACTCGCCGCACCCGAGAGACCGGGTCGGCCGTCACGCGGGTACCAGTCGGCGAAGTCCTCGTCGTGCCGCAGCCCGTCGAGCCGGTTTCTCGCCCGCATCGCCTCGTGCCCTTCAGGTTGCTCGCCCGAGCAACCTGCACGGTCGGGAGGGATCTGCTCACCGGGACGGGGACGGGGACGGACGGACAACGTGCACCTCACCAGCTGGGTCGAACTACACCATGGCAGTGAGCCTGCCTGCTGATCATGCACCCGCACCGGGAAACCTCAAGGCTCCCGACGGAGTCGAGCTAAGCCTCGGACAGTGCCGGCGGCGTGGCGGAGGAGGGTTCCTCCTGCGCGTCCTTGGGATCCGGCAGGACGATGCCACGGCGGGCCAACCACTGCTCACCCCAGTTGCTGAGGCCGATCAGCAGCGGCTCCATCGAGCGTGCCTCCTCGGTCAAGGCGTACTCCACCTTGGGCGGGACGACCGGGTAGACAGTGCGCTGCACCAGACCGTCCTCCTCCAGCTCACGCAGTTGCTTGGTCAGCAGGCGCGGAGCGATGCCGGGCACCTGGCGATGCAGCTCGTTGAACCGCATGGTCCCCTCGAGCAGATGGAAAAGGATCACACCTTTCCACTTCCCGCCGATGATCTTGACTGTTGCTTCCATCGCGCAGCCTGGCAGGTCGTCAAACGGTCGCGTACGCGGCATGGGGCACCTCCGAGTCGTGCTGCCTTGTCGAGTATCTCGTGCCCGGAGGGGCATCCCCTCCGGGCACGGGCCGGTCCGCCGCCCGGTGCCGGGAGCGCTTCAGCCGCCCCAGCCCCGGGCGGCCGCAACGAGTTCGGTGCCCTTGCGCCGGGGTGGTTGCGGGATCAGGGCAGAACCGCTCAGGAGACCGTGGCGTTCATCGGCGCGGCGGGCAGCGGGGGCTGCGAGCGCTGCCAGGCCGACCCGTAGCGGGTGTACTGCAACGGGACCTCGATGGCGGCGCGCAGCTCGTCGGCGGCGGTCCGGGCCCAGAAGGGGTCCTTCAGCATCTCCCGGCCGACCAGCACGATGTCGGCGCGGCCGTTTCGCAGGATCTCCTCGGCCTGGCGGCCGCTCTCGATCAGGCCGACAGCACCGGTCCGGATTCCCACCTCCCTGCGAATCAGATCCGCGGCGGGCACCTGGTAGTTCGGGTAGGACTGCACCTTCACCGGGGCGATGCCGCCGGATGAGGCGTCGATCAGGTCGACGCCCTGCTCCTTCATCCACCTGCCGTAGGTGACGAAGTCCTCCGGAACGTTCCCGCCCTCCGCATAGTCGGTCGAGGAGATGCGGACGAACAGCGGGCCGTCCCACTCGCCGCGCACCGCGTCGATGGTCTCCCGCACGATCCTGTAGCGGTTCTCCCGGCTGCCTCCGTACTCGTCCGTGCGGTGGTTGGCCAGGGGTGAGAGGAACTCGTTGAGCAGGAAGCCGTGCGCCGTGTGCACCTCGAGCACGTCGAATCCGGCGGCCTTCGCCCGTGCCGTCGCATTCCGGAACGCCTCGACGACCTCCTTGATGTCCCCGACGCCAAGCTCCTGGGGAACGCGTGAACCGTCACTGAAGGGAATGGGGGAGGGGGCCACCGCGGTCTCGGACTCCACGCCGAGCTGCCGCCCCGCGTGGCCGATCTGGGCGCCGGCCCTGGCGCCGAAACGATGGATCACCTCGACGATGCGCGACAGGCCTGCGACGTGGTCGTCGCTCCAGATGCCGAGGTCGCCCGGCCCGATCAGCCCGTTGGGCAGTACCGCCGCCGTCTCCAGCATCACCAGGCCGGCGCCGCCCAGTGCACGCGCGCCGTAGTGCACCGTGTGGAAGTCGGTGGCGCGCCCCTGGGCGTCCGCGGAGTGCATGCACATCGGGGACATGGCGATCCGGTTCCGGAAGGTGACGTCGCGGATCGTGAGCGGGTCAAAAAGGTGTGCGGACACGAAAGATCATCCCTGTCGTTCAGTGGGGTTCTTGTCGCTTCCGACCGTAGGAGAAGTACGCCGAATGCAACAGTATGCACTTTAAAGTCCCATAGAGGCAAAAAGGGAAGTGTGCTGGTCGGGCGCGAATGCGTCGCGCCATCGGCGCCTCCTGGCGGCCGCCCGGCGCCGCGCGGGGGTGCCGGGTCCGCCAGTCGCCATGCAGCTTCGACGCCTGTCGAAATTTGATCGTCGTCACCATTCGGTGTTTCAGGCGTCTGACCGTCTGTGACAATTCATGAAAAATGATCACCGCAGGGGGAGCGTCACGCGGGTGGGTGTTTCATGAGCGGCCACCTATGAAACAGGGGCTGCCCAATGGGATAGGCGGGCAGCCCCTCCGAAAGCCCTCCATCGACACAGAAGATGTCAGTGTCAGGCAGCGAACACTTGGAGTCGACGGCGAACGCCTTGAACTCCAGCGCGTTGCCGGCCCGATCGAGCGGGAACATCATCGTCCGCTGCTCGCCGGATTTCGCTCACGCTCTGACGGAACTGAGACGGGTGTGCTGCTGGCCTGGACGGTTCCTTTCCGGCAACCTCAAGGTCAGCTCACGCCACGCGTCCACCGCGAGGAGGGGAAGCTCATGCCCGCCCGGCCGTGTGCGCAGCTACGATTTCGGCGCGTCGTTGGTGTGGTAGATCTTGCTGACAATGGTCCACGTGCCATCGACTTTCAACAGGTTGAAGTAGTCGGTGAAGCACAGGCCGGAGACATCGTTGGTATCAACACGCGCATTGGCGGCAGTGCCGGTCACGTTGATGTAGGCGATCACGGCGCGGCCTTCCGGCGAGGGGTGGAAATCCCTGTCGATCCCCTGGTAGAGGGCCGTGATCGCGCCGCCGGAGAGTTTGCCGTTCTCCACGCCGAAAATCGTCGCCTCTTCGGCGAACGCGGGCTTCATGATCGAGCTGTCGGCCTTGGCTACGCCCTGGTTGTACTTTTCCAGCACTTCGGTGATGGCGATGTGGTCAGCGACATAGGTCGGTGTCGACATGTTGTGTCTCCAGTCTGAGGTTGCGGCGCGCTTGCGCCGGGTTGGTTGAGACGTGGATCAGTGGCAGCGGCGGCCTCTTGGTCGAGGACCGTGCTACGCCTGTCCCGGTCGTTGAGCCACCAGCCCATCGACAGCTGGGGTACCTGCCAGTTCACGGCCGGGGCGCGCCGCAGGGTCCCGGCGTCATGGGGTGGCGAACACTTGGAAGTCGTCGGCGAACGCCTTGAACTCCAGGGCGTTGCCGGCCGGGTCGAGCAGGAACATCGTCCACTGCTCGCCGGTTTCGCCTGCGAAGCGCACGTAGGGCTCGATGACGAAGTCGGTGTCCGCGGCGCTCAGCCGGTCGGCGAGCCGGTGGAAGGCGTCGATGGTCAGGATCAGCCCGAAGTGCGGTACGGGGACGTCGTGGCCGTCGACCGGGTTGTGTATCTGTTCGGTGCGGGTCGGGGCGAGGTGGGTGACGAGCTGGTGGCCGTGCAGGTTCCAGTCCACCCAGGTGTCGGCGCTGCGGCCCTGTGCCAGGCCGAGCGTCTCGCCGTAGAAGCGGCGGGCGGCGTCGAGGTCGTCGACCGGGACGGCGAGGTGGAAGCGGGGGATGGGGGAGGCAAGACCGGACATGGGCCTGGTGTTCCTTCCGTGCGGTGTGGAGTGCCTGGCGCTTACCAGTTCTGACGGGTGGGGGAGATGACCAGGTCGTTGACGGTGACATCGGCGGGCTGGTCGAGGGCGTGGACGACGGCATCGGCGATGGCCTCGGGGCTGATCGCGAGGGCGTTGAGCTCCTGGGCGGCCTTGCGTCCGGCGGGGTCGGTGACCTTGTCGGCCCAGCCGGTGTCAATGACGCCGGGGCTGATCGTGGACGCCTTGATGCCCTGGTGGACGCCGAGTTCCCTGCGCATGGACTCGGTCATGGCCTGCACGAAGAACTTCGTCGCGCTGTAGACACCGGCGCCGTCGCCGACCTGGTGGCCGGCCACCGAGTCCATGTTCAGGATGTGGCCGGACTTCTGGCGCAGCATGCCGCCGGAAGGACGGCCTGGACGCCGTTGAGGTAGCCGCGGATGTTCACGTCGATCATCCGGTTCCAGTCGTCGATCGCGCCGTCCTTCCAGAAGGAGAACAGCATCAGACCGGCATTGTTGACCAGGACGTCGATCCGGCCGAACCGCTCGACAGCGAAGTCGGCGAGCGCCTGCATGTCGGCGGCGTCGGCGATGTCGGCGACGTCGGTGAGCCTGGCGATGGCGGTGCCGCCGGCCTCGTTGATGTCGGTGACGAGCTGGGCGAGGGCTTCCTGGCCGCGGGCGGCGGCGACGATCTTGGCGTCGCGGGCGGCGAGGGCCTTGGCGCTGACCGCGCCGATGCCTGAGGAGGCGCCGGTGACGACGACGACCTTGTCCTGAAGGTGGTTCATGGGGCCTCCCGATGAGATGGACCGGCACGTTGAGGCCCTTGTAGGGGCAGCACGGCCGTTAGTGATGAGGCTGCGGGGGTGTCAGCGCTCGCGGCTCTTGACGACGTAGGCATACTGGTCCGGCCAGGTCGGCTCGGCGCCGAGCGCGAGAGCGGCATGCTGAGGCCAGTAGGGGTTGCGCAGGAGTTCGCGGCCGAGGAGGACCGCGTCGGCCTGCCCGTTCGTGATGATGTCCTCGGCCTGCTGCGGCTCGGTGATGATGCCGACGGCAGCGGTGGGAATGCCGGCCTGGTTGCGGGCCTGGTCCGCGAAGGGCACCTGGTAGTCCGGTCCGGCGACGATCTTCGCATCGCGGACCATGCCGCCGGTGGACACGTCCAGCAGGTCGACGCCGTGGGCCTGCAACTCCTTGGCGAGGCGGACGGTGTCCTCCCCGGTCCAGCCCTCACGCTCGTCCTCCGCGTCCTCGGTCAGCCAGTCGGTGGCCGAGGTGCGGAAGAAGACCGGCAGACTCTCGGGCCACACCGCGCGGACGGCGTCGACGACCTCCAGGGCGAAGCGGATGCGGTTCGCGAAGCCGCCGCCGTAGGCGTCGGTGCGCTGGTTGGACGCTGGGGAGAGGAAGGAGTTGATCAGGTAGCCGTGGGCGCCGTGCACCTCGGCGACCTGGAATCCGGCGGCCAGGGCGCGGCGGGCGGAGTCGGCGAAGTCGTGGACGAGCTGCTGGATCTCGTCCACGGTGAGCTCGTGGGGGACGGGCAGGCCCTGGTAGGCGACGGGGCTGGGCGCGACGGCCTGCCAGCCGTTCTCGTCCTCGGAAACGTAGCGGTCGGACAGCCAGGGCTTGTCGACGGACGCCTTGCGGCCCGCGTGCGCGAGCTGGACGGCGGGAACGGAGCCGTGGGCCTTGATGGCCTCGGTGACGCGGGTGAACGCTTCCTGCTGGCGATCGTTCCACAGGCCCAGGTCCCAGGGGCTGATGCGCCCGTCCGGGCGGACGCCGGTGGCCTCGGCCATGACCAGGCCGGCTCCGCCGACGGCGCGGGAGGCCAGGTGGGTGAGGTGGAAATCGGTCGGTGCACCGGTGTCCGGGCCCTGGGGGGCGGCGGAGTACATGCACATCGGGGACATCCACACCCGGTTGGGTATCTCCAGGGACCGCAGAGTGAGGGGGGTGAAAAGGGAAGTCATGCGGGTGGTGCTTCTTTCGTGGTCGGTGATTGATGGCATCTGCTGGTCGGCTGTCGTCCGGTGTCAGGCGATGACCGTGTGGAGTCCTGCGAGGGCAGGGGCGTAGGCCGCTTCGAGGACTGCGGTGGCTTGCGAGGCGGTGGTTCCCTCAGCCGGGACTAAGGTGGCCTGCCAGCTGAGGAAGGCGCCGCCGGTGTCGGCGACGGGCTGGACGTGCAGCGTCGAGCGATAGCCGCGGACCGGCAGCGGCGCCTCGACGATCTCGTAGGTCAGCGTCCGGTCGGCGTCGTCCAGGTCCACAAGCCGGTCCCGGTAGATGCTGTGGTCCGCCCCGGTGAGGACCCGGACCGCGCCGGGGGTGATCTCGTCGCCGCCCCCGGTGATCTCGCTCGCCCGGATGGCCGGGTGCCAGTCGGGCAGGCCGTTGAAGCGCTGGACGACGGCCCATATCGCGTCTGCGGAGCCGGTGAAGACCGAACTCCAGTACGCCGTGGCCATCAGGCGGGCAGACGGGTGTCGAGGATGAAGCTGGTCTCGATGAGCTGACCGGGGAAGAACAGCGACGCGACGCCGATGGTGCTGCTGGTGGGGCGGTGGTCACCGAAGTAGGCCAGGTTGGCGGCCGCCATGGCGTTGTTGTACTTCGGCAGGTCGACGATGTACTGGGTCTCGGAGACGACCTGGTTGCGGGTGGCGCCGTAGTGGGCGAGGACCTTCTCGAAGTTGGCGAAGATCTGCTCGCTCTGGGCGTCGAAGTCGTCGGGGTGGAGGAAGTTGCCCTCTGCGTTGTGGGAGAGCTGGCCCGAGACGTAGATCGTGTGCTCGACCTTGATGGCCTGGGCGAAGCCGAACTCGCGCTCGCCCGAGACGCCGTGGCTGTAGGAATCGATCGCAGTCAAGGTGGCTTTCCTTCTCTGGTGGGGGATGCAGGGGTGGGCAGGAGCGCCGGGCTCAGGCGGCGAGGCGGGCGACCGCGTCCGCGACGGGGGTGTCGCCGGAGGTCAGCTCAACGATGACGCGGCTGAGGGCGGGCGCGTGCAGGGCGGCGTCGATGAACGCGGCGACGTCGTCGCGGTGCACGTCGCCGTACTCGAGGGCGGGCCCGGCGGCGACCCGTCCGGTACCCGGTCCGTCCAGCAGTGTGCCCGGGCGGACGATCAACCAGTTGAGGCCGGTGCGGGTGAGATGGACGTCGGCACTCTTCTTGACCCTGACGTAGTGCTCGAAGCCTTCGGACGCTCCCTCGCCGCGCAGGGCGTCGGGGAACACCGAGACGAGGACGAAGCGCGCGACTCCGGCGGCCTCGGCCGCAGCGGCTGCCTTCTCCAGGCCTTTGCCGTCGATGAGCGTGGTCTTGTCCATGCCGGTTCCGTGGGCGCCGGCCGAGAACACCACGGCGTCGTGCCCGGCGAGCCTGGCTGCGAGCTCGTCGACAGAGTCGGCGATCAGGTCGCCGGTGACCGGCCTCGCACCGGTCGCGCGGATCGTGTCGGCCTGGGCCGGGCTGCGGTGCATGCCGGTCACCTCGTCACCGCGCCCGGACAGCAGACCGGCGAGCCTCCTGCCGACACCTCCGGCGGCACCGATCTGGAACACCTTCATGGGAAACGCCTCTCTCCTGGCTGGACGAACGACCGGCGACTCCAGTTGTCGCAATGTTGACATTGCGACAACGATGAAATGTTAACATCACGACATGGAGAAGACGCAACTCACAGGAGATCGCGTGGTGGCCCCCGCCCGCCGTCGCGGACTGGCCGACGAGGTTGCCGACCGGATCCGGGAGGCGATCTTCAGCGGTGCATACGCCCCCGGGGCACCGCTGCGAGAGGTGGAACTCTCCGGCGTGCTGCAGGTCAGCAGGGGCCCGGTGCGTGAGGCTCTGCGCGTTTTGGAGCGCGAGGGACTCGTGCACTGCGCCTGGCACCGCGGCACCGTGGTCACGACGCTGTCCGAAGAGGATGTCGCCGAGCTCGACAGCCTGCGCGGCGCGCTTGAGGATCTCGCCGTCCAGCAGGTCATCGCGCACGCCTCGGACGAGAGCCTCGCGGTCATCGAGAAGGCGGTCGGCGTGATGGACCGCACGACGGACCCGCACGCCATGGTCCGCCTGGACATCGCCTTCCATGATGCCGTGTTCGCCGCCACCGGCCACCAGCGTCTGGTCGCAGCCTGGGAGACCATCCGCTGCCAGGTCCACCTGTTCCTGCTGACCCGCATCGGCCTCAGCACCGAGGGCTACCTCGGCTGCATCCCCCAGGAACACCACGCACTGGCCGCAGCCCTGCGCGCCCGCGACCCCCAGACCGCCCTCCCCCTCTTCGCCGCCCACCGCCGCCACGCGGTGGACGTCGTCACCGGCACCTCGAACCCGGCCTGACGACCGGTCCGCCACCATCTGGACACCGCCCAGCGTTGGTGAAGCCTGCTCGTCATCGCCCCGCCCCCGGCAACCATGGACATGTGCGGCGGCAGCCGGTCACAGGTGGCCACCGCGCACTTCCGGCACAGCTCGACCGATCCGTCGCCTCAGCAAGCCGCGCGCACGACGAAGCGTTCCCGCACTGCGCAGGACCGCATCAGGCCAGGCGCACGCCAGACCAGTCGGCAGCGTCCGCCAGTGTGCGAGACCGACATCTTCGACATCTGCTGGCTCAATGGCGAGAGGGTCAGTGGCGAGACTGTTCCGGGCGCCCGATTCTCGCGCTTCCACGACCTCGTCGCCGCCTGGCGCGAGCCTGCGGAGTAGAACGGGAACCACGCCCGCAGGGGACGCAGCGCAGGTGTCCGTGGGCCAGTCTTGGCGGCGGGCTGCCGCTACTCCGGCAGGCTGCTGGCGACGACCGGTCGTGGTCGCATCGCGTCGATTGCGGTGGCGAGTTGCTCGGCGTGGTCGTCGAGTAGCACCTTCAGCTCGCGGTAGCGGGGATGGTCGTGCGTCTGTCTGAGCCAGGTGCAGGGGAATCTACGGTGGTACTTCCGGATGGGGCAGGCTTCTGGGTCGATTCCGATGTATGGAGGGCAGGGTAGAAGAAGTACCCGTCCTGGGTGACGCGGGGCCCAGAGGTAGGGCAGGGACGGTGCGTCGTTTCCGATCGTCGGTGATGGCCTGGTTTCCGGGCCATTCCTGCAGTTGGGCGACCATGTGGTTCCAGATCGCGGGCGTCAGTGTCCAGCCCGCGAGGCATTGGCGACTGTGCTGGTACTCGATGCGGGGTGAGGCTTCGAGGTCGGTGGCGATGGCGTCCACCCCGGCGAAGGCTTTGAGTCCTTTCGCGTCGGTGAAGCGGGATCGGTCGTCGCCGATCTCGGCGAGCACCCGGGCGCCGGTGAGAGATCCGGGCCCTGGAAAGCTGGTGATGATCTCGGCGTCCGGGTGCGTGTCAAAAGACTGCGCCGTTGCCTCGGTGAGGTCGGCGACGCCGGTGCAGACGGCATCGAGCTGTCTGGGCAGGGCGACGGTCTGGCGTCCCATGGCTTGTTCGACCTGTGGGAGCTGGCGCATCTGTGGGACTCGCAGGGCGTCTCGGAGGCGTTCTGACTCCGCTTCGATGCCGCGCTGGAGGCCGGCCTTCTTCAGCAGCGAGCGCAGCTGGGCGCGGGTGAGTTCGGCCGCCGTTTCGGGAGTGAGGGCGGCGGCCAGCACGGCGCGGGCGACGTTGCTGCTGACCCCTTCGCGGGTGTGCTGGAAGGCGACGAGGAGGCCGGGGAAGTATTCGCGCAGGTGGGAGCGGAGTTTGTTGCCTGCTTGGATGCGGTCCCAGACGACGTCCTGTTGGGCGCGGGCCAGGACGGCGATAGCCTGGACGAGTTCGCTGTCGTTGGGCAGGGTTCGGCGGGCGGTCTTGTCCGTGCGCAGGATGTTCGCGAGCACCATCGCGTCGAGGTGGTCGGACTTTCTGCGGGTGACCGTGTGGCGGTCGCGGTAGCGGGCGGCGGCCATCGGGTTGATGGCGTGGACGGGCCGGCCGGTGGCGCGGAGGCAGGCGACGAGGAGGCCGCGGGAGGTCTCGATCGCGACAGGGATCGGGGGTTCGCGGTGTCGCCTTGGGCGGTAGAAAGCTCGAGGAGTCGGTGCAGGCCGTCGAGGTCGTCGGTGATCCGGGCCCGAGCTGACAGAGTGCCTTCGTGGTCGACCAGGGCGACGTCGTGATGGTCGCTGGCACATCGTCCTCACCGCGCCCGAGGACAGGGTGTCGCTGCTGTTCGTGGAGATTGACAACTGCTACGAGTCCGCGCAGGTCCTCGCTGCGAAGATCGACCAGTACGTGCGGTTCTGCCAGCGGAAGGTGAAGGACGTCGATGGCAAGGAGCGGCCGATGTGGCGCACCCGCTGGTGGGCGCCAGACGGACGGCGCGGCGACCAGCCGCACCCGCCACTGCTGCTCGTCTTCAACCGCGTCGGCCCACGCAACCCGGGCACCGTCAGCGCGCAGCTGGCCGACCTGACCCGACGGCACTGGCGCGGCATCGCCCACGACGGCTTCCACATGTACGACGGCAAGCTCCCCATCGTGGTCACCGGCATGAAACAACTCCAAGAGAACGGCCCGGCCGGGGTGATCTTCCGACGCTTCGGCCCCCCCGCACAACCAGGCGCTCCTGGAGGCGATCGGCAACCCGCGCCGCGAAGCCCACGACGCCCGCCCGCCAGCAGGTCGAATACGAAGCCCGCGAGCGCGAGTACAAGGAGCAGCTGCGCCGCGCCGCCGAGCAACAGAAGGCCGAGCGGGAGCCTCGCCGCCCCGCGTGCGCCAACTGCGGGACCCGGTACACCGACGCACGGTGGAGGGCCATCGAGCCCGCCGGGTCGGATGCCCCGAGGGAGACCCACCCGCACCTGTGTGACGACTGCAGGCAACGCGCCACTCACCGCCGAACGCCAAGCCCAGCAAACCGAGCACGCGCACCAGGAGCACGACTAGCCCATGCCCGAGCAGAAGACCGGCGGCACCTGGATCTCACGCTTCCGCCAGTGACACGACCGGACCCGGCATGGACCGTGATGAGAACCAGCTGCTGAGCCGCCGGGTCTAAGGCGCCGACCGTGACCGCCCGGGCCGGCGGCCGGACCGGCGCGCCACGCCGAACTGGTCGGCGGGCCGCCGCCGGAAGGTCTGCTGCTCGACATCACCGGCTTGGCGTAGGACGAGGTCGACACCGGTGTCGCGTTGGCAAACGAGCTGAGGCAATTCGGTGCCGGCGGCCGGGCTGTGTATGACCCGGGCCCCGGCGACCCGACCTGCTTCGACCGGACCGGCGACGCTCCCTCATGTCCTGGGCCGACTCGCCCACCGAACCGGGCCGGGGCACGCTGGGAGGCGTGACCAGCGCGCCGATCGTCGTGCACCGGCCCTCCCGTACGGGCGACCGGAGCACCGTGCACAGCAGCGGCCGGGACGAAATCCTCGGCACCGCCTCCAGCGACCACGACCTGGTCGTGTTCCTCGACGGCACCGGCGTCGTCACCCCCGAGGCCGTCCTTGTTGCATGCGCTGTGGAGCGGTCGGTGATGACTGTTGCACGTCCGGCTGCGCACGTCCGTTAATCGTGGGTGTACGGAGCCGGTCGATGCCGGCCCTGATGTCCCTGGTTGGCGCCATGGTGGCATCTCGTCGTGCTTCGGTTCTCCGTTGGGCAGGGACAGCAGCAGTCCGAGGGGATACAGGCGACTGAGGCGGATGACTGCTGCGGTGACACCACAGAGCACGAAGACGGCGATCAGGTGCCAGGCGATGCCGAGCGCGATGCAGGCGAAGGCCAGGCCCACGACGCCGGTCAGCAGGAGGACCAGACCGCAGGTCGTGACCAGCAGCCTCCGGAGGCGTTTCTTACGGCCGCGTGCTTGTTCCCAGGTGGCGTCGGAGCGGGCCAGGATATCGATGAGAGCTTTGGCGTAGACCACGTTGAGGAATTGGTCGAAAAGCACTTCCGGCACAATTGCAACGGCGAGCAGCAGGGCCTTCCAGCCGCCGCGTTTGGATGCCCAGACGCGTTCGAAGGCCGCGATGCCGGTGACCGCGGCCCAGAACCACGGCACTCCGGGGAAACCCTTGGTGACGGTGTAGTAGCCCAGGACGGTGAGGAAGAAGGGGACGAACGCCACGCTCAGATAGGTGAGCGCTTGCCGGCACACGTAGGGCAGCGTGACGCGGGTGAGGCCGTAGGCTCTGAGGTTGTCCAGGGCGCCGCGCTGCCACCGCAAGCGCTGGTAGTAGAGCCGCGACCAGGTGGGCATGAGCTCGGTGCCCACGATGCAGGCGCACGGGGACACACAGCGGTATCCGAGCTGTTTGAGTGCGAGGGTCAGTTCGTTGTCCTCGGTCAGCGACTCCACGTCGTAGACGCCGTCTCCCCTCGGCAGGGTGCTCTCTGCGCGGGCTCGCTGGATCTGACGCAGTGCCTTGGCCGGGTAGAGGGAGGCGGTGCCGGTCAGGACGTCGGCGCGGCCGCGGCGGCGGTGGAGTTCACGTGCGTAGCGCACGTACTCGTTGTCCTGGAGGTGGCAGACCAGACCGTGCAGGGGGTAGCCGAAGAAGATTGCGCCCACGCCCCCTATGGGCGGCAGGCCGGGTTCCTGCTCGTGCAGGCGGCGGGCTGCCCTGGCGATGAACTCAGGGGACAATGAGGTGTCGGAGTCCATGACCATGACGGCGTCCTCGTCGGACAGCCGTGGCAGTAACTCGTCCAGGACCTGGTTGAGCGCACCGGCCTTGGCTTGCGTGTTCCCGACCGATTCAACGACCCGCGCGCCGTGGGCTGTGCTGATCTGGGCGGTGCGGTCGGTGCACCGGTCGGCGACGACGATGACCTCGTCCGCGGGGCGGCTCTGGGCCGCGAGCGACTGAAGAGTCTCGGCGATCAGCGCTTCTTCGTCGTGCGCGGGCACCAGCACGACGATCCGTCCAGGACCGGCGCGGCGAAGGTCGGGTATGTGTCCGGGCAGGGTCATGCCCTTGGCGGTGAGATCTCTGCGCTGACGTACGAACGCAGGCC
This sequence comes from Streptomyces rishiriensis, assembly GCF_003112535.1. Lineage (GTDB taxonomy): Bacteria > Actinomycetota > Actinomycetes > Streptomycetales > Streptomycetaceae > Streptomyces > Streptomyces rishiriensis. The sequence continues at coordinate 73,857 of NZ_BEWA01000025.1, forward strand.
CCCAAGCCTCCTTGCGCCTCTCCCTCCGCGTCGGCCGGCCCACCAATGACACCTCGGCTTTCGGTAGCGCCCATCAGCCGGGCGGACTTGTTCCGTGGCCAGCCTGCGACAGGAGGATCGGGTTCCTGCTCCTGTGGGGCGCCGGGTTGCTTGAGCGATGGCGACAGCGGCGGGAGAACGCCCAGCGCCGATGAGAGGGCTGTCCTCGTCGGAGCACCGCGGCAGCCGCCCGCTCCAGGGCCTGATCCGCCCCGCCGCCCGGCTCTGCTCGCCGGGAAATGACGGTGGTGCCCTACAGCCGATTCTCCCCGGTCGGGGCGGCCCGGCAAGTGGATCACTGCGGTCGCGCTCTCGCCCCGGTCCCTGCAGCTCAGAATCCCTTGACGAATTCGAGTACGTACCACTTGTTCGTGGTGGCGTTGTAGATCGCGGTGAGGAAGTCCCGTTTGTTGGCCGTCGTGGTGAGGGTGACGGTGGGGATGGTGGTGCCCTTGACGAAGGCCGAACTGAGGGTGAGGGTGCGGTTTCCGGTGGCGTCCTGGATGAGTTCCCAGGTCACGCGTTGGCCGTTGGTGGGGTTGGTCGGTGTGCCCAGGGTCCTGTTGCCTTGCAGGGTGACGCGGAAGAGGGTGCCGAGTGCCGCGTTGGTGGCGATGGTGGGGGCGTCGGTGAGGGTGACGGGGGCGGGGCTGACCTTGGCGTCGACGTAGTCCTTGCGCGTCAGGTGCTCGGCCGCGGTCGGTGCGGTGCCGGAGGAGACGGTGCCCTCGTAGTAGGCGGAGTCCGCGCCGTAGACGAATCCGGCGGCGACGGTGCCGCCGGCGGTGTCGTTGATGATGTTGGTGCTGCCCGCCAGCGACAGGGGTTCCACGTTGCTGCAGTCGCCGAGGGTGGCCGAGCAGCCGGAGTCGACTTTGATCGAGTTGACCGCCGTGCCGGTGGGTGTGTTCTCGGCGAATCCGAGGATGCTGACCGCTCGGGCGGCGCCGGTGACCCAGATGCTGACGTTGGGGCTGTTGTAGGTGAAGGGGTTGTACAGGCCCACGCCGATGGCTGCGTTGATCTTCCAGCTGTAGCCGTTGTATCCGGTGCCGCGGTTGACCGCGGACTCGGCTCCGCATCCGGTGAAGCTGATGCCCTGGCTTCCGACGCCGGTCACCTCGTAGCCGATGCCGCAGTGGTCCGCTGCGCAGCCGACGAAGGAGCAGTAGGCCATCGTGTCGAGACGGAAGCCGGCGTTGGTGACGATGTCGGCGTAGCAGGCGATGAACGAGCAGCTCGTCCCGGCCGCGCCGCCGGGGACACCGTGGATGTCCCAGCCGTGATTGCCGTTGTTGGCCGATGTCACTGCGGTGAACGTGGACACGATCGGGTTGGACAGTTCGATGCCGGTGTTGCCGAAGAACTTCACCGTCATGCGCGAGAACGTCAGCGAGACGGTCGCGGGGTTCGCCGATCGCGTCAGCAGGATTCCTTTACCGCTGCCGCTGCCCGGTCCCTGGACGGTGAGGTCCTGGATGGTGAGCCTCGTGATGTCCGAGCCGGTGAGGCCGTTGGCCGTGGTGCTGCTCTGCGCGATCACCGACGAGCCGTCGCTGACGCCTTGCAGGATCAGGTTGGAGCGGGCCACCAAGGCGGAGGAGATTTTGTAGGTGCCCGCCGGGAAAACGACGGTTCCGCCGGAGGAGGGCACCGCGTTGATCGCGGATTGGATTGCGGTGGTGTCATCGGTGACGCCGTTGGCGGTCGCACCGTAGTCCAGGACGTTGAACCAGTAGCTGGTGGCCATGATGGTCTCCGTCGCTTGCATGTCGCGGGGTGCTGATCAGGGAGCAGCAGAACACCGGAGTCGGTAGCCGGCCCTGAGGAGAGGCGATCAGAGCGATCGCAGTCGAGGTTTCAAGGAGGTTGGTCGGCCCCGGGAGGGGGAGCAGCTCGTTGTCTGGGAACGGGCTCCGTGACCGGCTGCTCAGGGAGAGCAAGGGGCACGATCGCCGACTCGCTGTCTGATTACGCTACGGATGTGACTGGTTACGCCATGCCAGCTTAAAGACTCCCGGACAACCCGTGAAGGGCTTACGTGTCTGGACGTGCGTCCGTCGGTCTGATGGCCGACGACGTAGTGTCGCGTTCGGCGCTGCCCGGCGGTCAGCCGGTCGCCGGACCGTCGCAGGCCGATCTGGGTGGCACCGGCCTGCATCAGACTCGTGTCATGGGCGCTCCACGCCGAGGCTCCAGGTCCAATTGGTGGGCACGTCGGTGTCATCGGGTGAGCCACACGGCCGCATCGCCGGGCAGACGTCAGTTCTCCAGGAGAACGCTGCTCAGGAGCACACCATCGTGGCCAGGAAGCCGAAGGGCGTCGGGGCGGAAGTTGACGATGCACTGGAAACCGGGGAGACGGGTGAAGGACAGCACGCCGGGGCCGGCGAGGGGATCCCAGACCAATGCCCCGTTGCCCAGGGCCGGGTGAAGCCTGCGGATGTGCAGCGCCCGCCGGTACAGCTCCAGCATCGACTGCTCATCACCTTGCTGCACTTGCACGGTGAGGCGCTTCCACTCCTGCGGCTGGGGCAGCCAGGGGGCTGATCCGGCGTGGTCGGGGCTGAAGCCGAAGGGCGGGGTGTCGCCGGACCAGGGCATCGGCACACGGCAGCCGTCGCGACCGCGGTTGGTATGCCCCGAGCGCCGCCAGATGGGGTCCTGCAACGCCTCGTCAGGCAGGTCCTCCACCTCCCACAGGCCAAGTTCCTCGCCTTGGAAGAGGTAGGCGCAACCCGGAAGAGCCAGCGTGAGCAGAACGGCCGCACGGGCCCGACGCGTGCCCAGCTCCAGGTCGAACGGACCGGCGAGAAGATGATCGGCGAGATCATGCACCGGCCCGTCGGACTGCGGCCGCCCGTAGCGGGTCAGGTGTCGCACGACGTCATGATTGGAGAGCACCCAGGTCGCCGGCGCGCCGACGGCGCCCATCGTCGTCAGCGAGCTGTCGATCGCCGTGCGCATGTGCGCCGCGCGCCACGGGGTTGTCAGGTAGTCGAAGTTGAAGGCGGTGTGCAGTTCTCCGGGCCGGGCGTAGCGGGAGAGGCGTTCTGGATTGCGCGCGCACGCCTCGGCGACGAACACGCGGGGCTCGGCATAGGAGTCGGCCACCGCGCGCCAGTGACGGAAGACTTCGTGGACCCCCTCACGGTCCCAGTGAGGATGGCCTGGATGGGCGGCCGATCCGATGAGTTCGATGTCTGCCGGCCCCAGGTCCGGCAGACCTGGGGCCTTGATCATGGCGTGCGCGACGTCGATGCGGATGCCGTCGACGCCGTGATCGAACCAGAACCTGAGGACCGACTCGAATTCCCGGCGGACCTCGGCATTGTCCCAGTTGAGGTCGGGCTGCTCAGGCGCGAACAGATGCAGGTACCACTCTCCGGGCATGCCGTCGGGTTCGACGACCCGGGTCCAGGCCGAGCCGCCGAAGACACTCCGCCAGTTGTTGGGAGGCAGGTCACCATCCGGCCCGAGGCCCGGCCTGAAGATGAAACGGTCCCGTCCCGCGCAGCCGGGACCGCCGGCCAGCGCCTCCTCGAACCAGGGGTGCTGCGAGGAGGCGTGGTTGGGCACCAGGTCGATCAGGATGCGCAGCCCCACGGCGTGGATCTCCTCAATCAGCGCGCGGGCCTCGGGCAGGCTCCCGAACGTGGGATCGATGGCCCGGTAATCGGTGACGTCGTAACCTCCGTCGGCCATCGGAGAGGGGTACCAGGGATTGACCCACACCGCGTCCACACCCAGCTCGGACAGATAGGGAAGGCGTCGGCGCAGCCCGGCGAGGTCTCCGACACCATCGCCGTTTCCATCAGCGAAACTACGCAGGTACACCTGGTAGCAGACTGCGTCACGCCACCACTCGGCATCCCCGCTGCGGGCATCGTCCCGGCGCAGTGACGTCTCCCAGGGCAGATCCGGATCGTGTCGATGGGTCATGCGGCGGCCCGCGCCGGCAAGCCACCACGAGTGGGGCGAATGGAAATCAAGATCACCAACGCCAACCGCCACGATCTCGACGGACAGGGATCACCACACGCACACAGATGAGTCGTCACCACGGCCAGTACAACGCAGGTCAGCGTGTGAGGACACTCGCATACGTAACCGGTCTCGCCGGTGCGCACGGCGTCGACGTTCGTGCGGTTGAGCCCGTACTGGATCAGCCATTCGGGAGGAGGCGGCCGCATCTCCTCACCCCGTCGCCGCTCTGCCTCGCGCCGCTCTTCCACCGCGATCCATCCGTCGATTTGAGCGAGGGCCGCCGTCGCCTGCTGGACGCCGCTTCGTGTCGTGCTCCACGGGTGCGAAGTCGATCTCGTCGAGGTCGAGGTGGTCGTAGTCGTCCATGAGCTGGGCAACGTCGGCAGCCTCGGCAAGTCACGGTGGAAATGTCTGTGGCCCCGGCCGACGAGGACGCCGGCCGGGGTCGCGGAGGAAGACCTCTGCGCCTGCTGACCCTCGACGAGGCACATGACCTGCTGCGAGTGCTGCGCACGATGGCGCAGGAAGGCGGGACGGCCGCGGGGGAGGCGGACCGCCTGGTGCGAGAGATCGGCGCCCGCATCCCCTCGACGCACTGACCACTCTTCCCGCCCGCTGGCTGGCCGCAGCTCAGGGGTGGGTGCTGAGGTGGTGCACGTGCGGACCCCACTGCTTCAGGACCGGCGTGGCGCACCATGGCACAGCGGCATGCCGCCGTGGCCGTACTTGTGGGTCTTTCGCTGGCAGGCGGCGCAGGGTCCGGCCTGGCTGCCCAGGCAGACGAGGCGGACGGGTCGGGTTCGGTGAGCGGTGGTGGGGGAGCGGGGTGCATCGGCGGTGTCCTTCCGGCGGCGTGGGCCTGGGGGCTGCGGTGGGGCCGTCGGACAAGTCGATGACGTTCAGGCGGGTGTCGGGCCGGCAGTGCGTACAAAGGCGCAGGCCGTCGGCCAGCAGGCGGCGGGCCTCGTCACGGTCGACGGGCCGGCGGCGCTTGCCCGCCGTGTAGCAGTCCCCGGCGTGGACCTGCACGGGCGGTCGGCCGGCGCCGATGCCGAGCTCGACCGTCCACTCCGGCAGCGGCGGCCGGCGCGCCCGGCCCCGCTCGATCTCGGTCTGCCGCTGGCGCACAGCTTCGATCTTCGCGTCGATACGGGAAGCCACATCGCGTGCCGCACCCGCAGCGTGTGCAGGCGCTCCAGATCGGGCGGCAGGTCATCGAACGCACTTTTGATTCTTTGTCCACGATCGACGCCTTGACGGCGCGTGTTCGATTTTCTGTTCGATAACGTGAGGAGTGGGAGGTGGACGTCATGACGGCACAGCTGCTGTCGGCGGGACAGGGCACGGTGATGCATGTGCGCTGCCCCGACCGGCTGCCGGAGGAGACCTATCGGCAGGTCCTGGAGGAGATGGCGCCGGTCGGGCCGAGGACCGCTGTCACGAGCCGACGCGCGTACGCGGCGTCGAGTCCGTCCGGGCGGAAGAGGATGCGGTACATGAGCGGGGCGACGACGCCGTCGATGACCGTCTCGACGTCCGGCGTCTTCTCCCCGCGTTCTGTCGCACGGGTGAGGATGACGTCGATCTGTTCGGCGGCGTAGGCCGAGCACTGGCCGGCGTTGCTGCCGTCCGGGTCGCCGAGCAGGGCGTCACGGATGTAGGCGCGGCCGGCGGGGGAGGACATCTCGTCGAGGAACTGCTCGGCCCAGGCCGTCAGGTCGGCTGGCAGGGCACCGTGGTCCCCGGGCGCGGTCTCGGGCCTCAGACGCTCGACCGCCACGTCCGACAACAGCTCCTGCAGATCCCCCCAGCGGCGGTAGATCGTCGACGGTGTCACGCCCGCGTGCTGGGCGATCATCGGTACCGTCAGGGCGTCGCGGCCCACCTCCGAGGCGAGTTCGCGCACGGCGGCGTGCACCGATGCCTGGACCCGGGCGCTCCGCCCACCGGGGCGTACCATCTGCCTGCTCATGGAACCCACCTTAAAGCGAAATCATTGCGTCTAGTGACCCGCTGGGCCACCGTTCGACGAGCCTCTCTCGCTGCGAGTCGTGTGGCCGGCGCCGCCTCGGTGCACGCCCGCAGGGAGGAGACCTTCATGGCGCGGGCGTGATCCGCCCCCTCGTGCTCACAAAAGACGTCGTCCAGGCGCTGGGCTGGTCGTCTTCCGCGCTGCGAGATGCGCGGTGCGGTCTGTCCGCTCCATCGCCCTCGGCGCCGTCACCGCTCGGGCACTTTCGGGGAACGCCCGCGCAGGCTGTGTCGTCGAGAGCGGGTGAGTGCCCGACGGTTGCGGCACGGCCGTCGGGCACTCACCCTGCCCATGCGATGCTGCCGGGTCCCGTCCTTCGTTCACGTCGCGTGTGCGAGGTCGTGAACGGGCTGGGTCTGCTCGTAGGCGTGGCCGACCCTTAGGAGCACGCTCTCTTGGAGCGGTCGCCCGAGCAGTTGCATGCCGATCGGCAGCCCCGCCGTGTCGTGGCCGACCGGCATGGACAGGGACGGTACTCCGGTGATGTTGGCGGGGGACGACAGGCGCACGTAGGCGTCGGAGACGCCCTCGACGGTGCCGTCGGCCCAGGTGATCGTCTCCTGACCGGCCGTGACGGCGGTCGCCGGGACGGTGGGGGCGGCGATCACGTCGACCTCCGTGAGCATGCGGGCCCATTCCTGCCGCATGAGGGTGCGGGAGCGCTGGGCGCGCAGGTAGTCTCCGGCGGGCATCAGTTCGCCTGCCTCGAGGAGGACGCGGACGTCGCCCTGGTAGAGCTCGGGGACCGCGCGCAGGGTCGCCTCGTGGTAGGCGGTGGCCTCGGGCACCATCAGACCCCACTGCGTGGCCTGGATGTAGCGCGTCATGGGGATCTCCACCTCGACGAGGCGTGCGCCGAGCGCCTGAAGCTGGTCGATGGCACGCCGGACGGCGGCTTCGACCTCGGGGGCGACCTGGTCGAAGTAGTAGGTGCGCGGCACGCCGACCCGCAGCCCCGTCAGGTCCGTGCCCGCATCCGGCCGGTAGTCCGTGGCGGGTGTGGTCAGGGAGGCGGGGTCGCGGGGGTCGTGCCCGGCCAGGGCGGCCAGGACCAGGGCCGCGTCCTCGACCGTGCGGGCGATCGGGCCGACGTGGTCCAGTGACCAGGACAGGGATGTGACACCGTGCCGGGGGACGAGCCCGTAGGTCGGCTTGAGGCCGACGACCCCGTTGAGCGCGGCGGGCACCCTGATGGATCCGCCGGTGTCGGTGCCCAGGGCGAAGGTGGCCATGCCCGCGGCGACGGCAACGGCGGACCCGCCGCTGGATCCGCCGGCAACCCGGCCTGTGTCCCAGGCGTTGTGGGTCTGTGGGGTTGTCAGGCCATAGGCGAACTCGTGCGTGTGCGTCTTGCCCAGCAGGACCGCACCGGCCTCCGCCAGGCGCGCGGCGACCGTGCTGTCGGTCTGTGCACTGTGGTCGCCGCGGACCCGGGAGCTGGCCGTTGTCGCCGTGCCCGCGACGTCGATCAGATCTTTGACGCCCATGGGGATGCCGTGCAGCGGACCGAGGTAGCGGCCGGCCGCGATGTCGTGTTCGGCTGCACGCGCGGCAGTGCGGGTGCGCTCGGCGGTGACGGTGACGTAGGCCCGAAGGCGCGGCTCCGCCTGTGCGATGCGCTCAAGGACCGAGTCCGCCAGCTCGACGGGGGACAGCTGCCGTGCCCGGATCGCGTCGGCGGCTGCGGTCAGGGACAGCTCATGCGGCTGCATAGGGCTTCTCCTGTTCAGCGCGGTAGGCGGGGGCGGGCGGGGTGTCCCCGAAGTCCAGCTCCCGCAGGACCGCGACGACGGAGTGGATGTGGTGGGCGGTGGCCGCGACCGCGGCGTGGCGGTCGGCAGGCAGCGGGAGCCCGGCGCGGGCGGCCCAGCGGGCCGCTTCCGGCGGGGTGAGCTCTACGGCGGACATGGATCTCTCTCTTCTCGGGCCGAAGCGGCGAAGCGCCCACTTCGGCTACAAAAGCTAAGCATTTGCGTTAGTCCACTGTAGGGTCTACGGTTCCTTAAAGCAAACCCATTGCTTTTAGTGCATGAGGAGTCCCATGCCCACCGTCACTCCCCGAGCACCCGCGCCACGCCGTCCCTACCAAGCCGCCCGCCCCCGCACGGCCAACCGCGCGGCGCCCTTCGTCCTGAACGCCTCGGTCCTGGCCGCACTCCTCGCGGCATCCAGTGCACCCACCCCGCTCTACCCCCATTACCAGGACGCCTGGCACCTGTCCGCGCTCGCCATCACCGTGGTGTTCAGCGCCTACGCTCTGGCCCTGCTGCTGGCCCTGCTCGCCACCGGAGCACTCTCCGACCACCTGGGACGACGCCCCGTCCTGGTGGGGGCCCTGGCGGTGGAGACCGCCTCCATGGCGCTGCTGGCCTCGGCGGACGGCGCCGGTGCACTGACCGCCGCCCGCGTCCTGCAGGGGGCGGCCACTGGCGCGGCCGCCAGCGCCGCGGGCGCGGCCCTCCTCGACCTGGAAAACCCCCGGCGTCCGGGCCGGTCCGCCCTGGCCAACAGCATCGCCCCGGTGGCGGGCATGGCCGCCGGCGCCCTGGCCTCCACCCTTTTCATCCGTTTCGTGCCCGCCCCCACGGTCACCGTGTACGTCGTGCTCGCGGTCCTCTTCGCCGCCCAGGCGGTCGCGGTCATGTTCACGACGGAGACGGCCCGCCCCCACCCCGGCGCCCTGAGTTCGCTGCGCCCTGAGCTCGCCGTGCCCCTGTCGGCGCGTCGCGCTCTGCTGGCGGCCGGTACCGGTGTCGTCGCTGTCTGGGCCCTGGGCGGCTTCTACTCCGCCCTCGGGCCGGCGCTCGTGCGCCTGGTGGCCCCCGGTGCCCCGCAGGCGGCCGGCGGCATGGTCTTCTTCACGCTGACCGCTGCGGCCACGCTCACCGTGTGGATTCTGCGGCGCACGGCGCCGTACGCCGTCGCTGTCGGCGGGAGCCTGGCCGTCGTACCCGCTGGTGCTCTGACGCTGAGCGGTCTGCACGGCGCCGGCCTGCCCGCCGTCTACGGCGGCGCGGCTCTGGCCGGGATCGCCTTCGGTGCCGTCTCCCAAGGGGCGCTGCGCATGACACTCGCCTCCCTTGACGCGCAGGACCGTGCCTCGACCCTGGCCGCCTACTACGTCCTTAGCTACCTCTCCATGAGCCTGCCCGCCATCGCCGCGGGCGCCGCCACCCAGCACTACGGGCTGCGCACCGCCGCCCATGCCTATGCCATCGCCGCCGCCCTGCTCGCCGTCGCGGCCCTGGCCGCACTCACCGTGTCAAGGGGCAGGACAGTCCACCACGCGCACAACGACCTTCCGTAACGAGACCCAGAGGACAGAACGATCATGAGCACTGCCCACCACAACCACCCGGCCACCGACCTGACCGCCGCCCCCTCCTGGACCGTGGGCGACGTCACCGTCCACCGCATCGACGAGGTCCTCCTGCCGCCCGCCACCGGACCGTGGCTGCTGCCCGACGCCACCCCGGACCTCGTCGCCGCGCAGGACTGGCTGCGTCCCCACTTCGCCGACGACGAGGGCACCCTCCGCATCGACAGCCACAGCTTCGCGTTCACCCTCGGCGGCCTGCGCATCCTGGTCGACACCGGCATCGGCAACGGCAAGGAGCGGGCCAATCCCGCCTGGCATGGCCTGGATACCGACTACCTGCAGCGCCTGGCCGTCGCCGGATTCCCCCCGGACTCGGTCGACCTGGTGATCCTCACCCACCTGCACGCCGACCACGTCGGCTGGAACACACGGGAGGTGGACGGTGGTTGGGTGCCCACCTTCCCCCATGCCCGTTACCTGACCTCCCGCACCGAGCGGGAGTTCTGGGCCGGGTACGACATGGACGAGGCACGCGAGCAGATGTTCCGCGACTCCGTGATCCCCGTGGAGGAGGCGGGACTGCTTGACCTCGTCGACGTCCCCGCCGAGGGCGTCGACGTCGCCCCGGGCCTGCGCCTGATCCCCACCTCCGGCCACACCCCCGGCCACGTCGCCGTCGAGCTGACCAGCCACGGCCGGACGGCTCTGATCACCGGCGACTGCATCCACCACCCGGTCCAGCTCGCCCACCCGGCCATCGGCGCCTGCGTCGACATCGACCCAGCGCAGTCCGAGACCTCGCGCCTACAGCTGATCGCCTCACTCGCCGACACGGACACCCTCGTCCTGGGCACCCACTTCGCACCGCCCACCGCCGGCCGCGTCGTTTCCCATGAGGGCGGCTACCGACTCTCGCCCGTCCCCGCCAGCTCGCACTGACCCGGCGACGGTCCGGGCTGTGTCCATCAGGGGGAGCGTTATCCGCTTGTCGAGTGGCGCGTCTTCGCGGCGCCTCGGCTCGGCCGGGCAGGCGTCGAGCAGGTAGGACCCCGACGTCGGGGAAGTGCCGGAAGCAGACGGCGAGGCCTTCGTTGCGGGCGGCAGTGGCGTCGTGCATACGCCCAGGTCGCAGGGCATCGGCCCATAACGTGCGGCCCGCCAGTCGGCGATCACGGTGGCCTTCACGGTGTTCTGCTTCTTCTTGCCCGAGACGAACGCGCGCCGACCGCCGCGGCCGGCCGGTGGCCGGCGGACCTGGATCTCGGCGGCGTCCAAACGCAACTCGACGCCTTCGGCCTGGGCGTAGGCAAAAACATCCGTCAGCGTCCGAAGCCGCAGGCCGGGACGGTCGGGAACCGCGCACCCGCGCTCCGCCAGGAACGTGTGCACCTCTCCGACCGCCCGGGTGAGGGTGGAACGGTCGACACCGAACAGCAGCCCCAGCACCGAGTGCGGTAGGTCGTGCCGCAGATGGATCAGTGTGGCCACCAGCCGGTCGACAAACATCAGCTGATGGCGGGCGCCGGCACCTTCGGCCCGCTTACGGGCCCTGCCCCGTGCAGCATGGCGACGACCCTCGGCCCCGGCCCGCCACGGCTCAGCCAACTCTTCGACCAGGCACGCAAGATGATGCCGGGAGAGCCCCGTGAACAGCCGATGCGCCAGCACCGCCCGATTGACCATGGTCGCCACAGCGGGATCATGTCATCCACCTGGCACGACACCTCACCCGCTATCACGCACCAACTCGTAAGTGCTGGGCCGGCCTGACGAGTCAAGCCAGAGCTCGTCACTCAGGATCCAGGTGGTCACGGGCGCCAGACCGCGAGATCCAGGGCCACTGTGAGGAAAACTCCCTCGACGCAAACAACAACGTCCGAGTCGCCGATCTCGGCCGCGAACTCCTCGGCTGACACCTCGTCCAGCAGAAAAATGAAGTGCTCGATCACCAGAAGAGCGTCGGCGCCGTGTACCACCGCGGCGATCGCCGCCTCACCAGCGGCATGGCCGTGAAGATCATCAAGACAGTCGACCAGAGCGTCCCAGTTCCGCCCGAAGCGGCCGGGAAATCCGATCGCCGGGCGAAGGCGTCGCACGACTCAGATCGTCCCGCAGGTCGCCGGCGTGCAGCTCATAGAGCCGGCCACCCGCGGTCTCGGCGCAGTTGCGGGCCATGACATTCATGATCGTCGCCTCGCCGTGCGCGGTGGTGCTCTCCACCACGCCGCCGCTGCTGTCGGCGATCGCCAACGCAGGATGCCGCGGTGTGCTCGCCAAGTCCGCCGTCGTCATGGACAGCAGGGCCTTCGCGACGTCCAGATTCTCGACGACGCCGATCGTCATCCGGCGGCAGGTCGTCGAACACATTTCCGACTCTATGCCCAGATGCGGCTACGCCACGGGCACGACGGGAGACCACGGCGGGGTGCCCACCCAGTGCTTGCCGTAGAACACCGGCACCAGCTCACCAGCGAAGCTCCCCGCGCATGGATCAACAACAAACGGCCTGGCCCATGTGCGGGAGAGTCTTTTCAGCCACGCCAGGAGCGCTTCACAGTCCTGCTGCGCCTTCTTGATACGCATCTGATTCTCGGTGATCATCTCCTCCGTGCTGGTCTCGATACGAAGAGCCCGCCACTGCTTGGCCTGCACCGTCTCGCGTAGGCCGTCCAAATAGAACTGTTTGAGGTTCGCGTCTAGCCACTGCCACACCAGGCGGTACTCATCGGGTGTTGGCGCACCGTGCACCTTCACCCACGCCTTGAACCAGGGCGCTAAAGCGCTGCTGCTGAGATGGCAAGCTTGCAGAAAGGCGACGAACTGCCGCATGTCCCGGGGAACGGTGTGCCCGTTGGCGATCCTGTTGGCGGTGCTGCGCGACAGCTGCCGCCTAGACTGCGCCGCCATCTGCCGGATCGAGGGCCGTCCCGCATAGGCCCACTGTTCGCGCAGCGCTCTGCTGAGGTCTGCCAGGTCGTGGACAAGCTGCGGTTTCGGTACGACCGTTGAACGGCGGGCCGCCCGCTGCTGCTCCTCAACGGCCCGCTTGGCCGCGGCGTGGAGCTCGGCGAGGACGGATTGTGAAGCAGCCTGGTCCTCGGCACTGCATTGTGCCCTGCAGGCCGCTGTGTAGGAGGAGGCGACCGAGTAGCTGGGCAGGTGTTTGCCGCTGGCGGCCCGCTTGAGGTTCGCCGATGAGCACGGGGTGCGCTCGGCCAACTGGCTGTAGGTCAGGTTGGCCGCGTGCCGCCAGGACCTGAGCCGTTCGGCGAGGGCTCGCAGCTCAGGCAAGGTGGTGGAGGGGTCGATTGGCACTTCGCGACGTCCCATGACACTGCCCTCAGCTGTCCGAGCCGGAGGTCAGGGCCGCCTTCAACAGGCGCTGCAACCAGCGTCCGCCGCGGTGGCCCAGGCTCATGGCCATCAGCACGGTGACGCTGATTCCGCCGGCGGCGGACAGCAGGATGACGATGTCGCGGATGGGCTTGTGGGCGACGAGGGCGAGGACGACGGCCGCGGCCAGGAAGCCCAGGATGACCAGAGCATGAGGCAGGCCACCAGGCAGTCCCGTGCAGGACGAGGCAGAGGCCTCGTGGGTGTGGCGCATGGAAATAGCCCCTTTGATATCGGGGCGGCGGCCCGGGCAGCCGCCGCCGTGCTGCTGACTCCGTGAACCAGGGAGATCGCAAGACGGCTTGGCAGACCGTCTCGAAAAACCGACCATCCAGTTCCCATGGGTGCAAGGTCGCGGGGCATCTGCCCGACAGCGATCTGGCTCCCGGCATCCAAGGGTTCCAGCAACCGGGCTCTCGCGGCAGCAGGCCTCCCGGTCGGCTCATATAGCGCCCACAGTTGGGCCGGTGCCCGCCAGGTGCACTGACCTGCAGGCTTGCTCGACGCTTAAGGCATTGGCTCACGCTCTGACCAGCTTGACGCCCCCAAAAGAGCGCGGAGTGCGCTCATAGTGGGGGCATGGCTCGCGACTGTCGCGTAGCTGCCCCTGTATTGCTGCTGACTCCAACAATCCGGGGAATGAAGGGCGCGATGGCGCGCCCGAAGGCAGGGGGCCGGTGGCCACCGCTCGGCAGCGGTGATCACCGGCCCAGCTCTTGCCCGAGCGGGATGGCAGACTCTGAACGCACCTCGACGCCCAGCTCCGCGCCCCTTCGCCCTAGTCCCTGGCTATTGCCGCGCTAGAGGAAGTCCTGTATGACGCCAGGCCGCGTTCACGTCCTCTACCAGGGTCGGCTCTCCAGCGACGGCCTACCGCCTCCGCCCGCGAGTAGCTCGCCACGTAGTCGGCGCTGCCCTGAAGCGCACAGCACCTCCGGGCCGCGTCGACGTCATCCCAGGACGGCATGGCTTCGGAGTCGGTCAGGATGACCGCCTGCGTCTGGCGGGCGCACCCTGGCTCTCCACCGAGGCGGCCGGGGAGACCCACGTCCGGACATACCACTGGCTCTTGGGAGTGAGCTGCAGAGGCTCTACCTCCGTCGAGCGCGTCGAAGACGTCGTCGATCAGCCGCTGGGCCATGCGCGGCGCCTTGGGCCGACGCGTCCCTGGGCCTGGCTGTACCGAGCGTGACCAACCGAGCCGACACCTTTGGTGACATCCCCTGTCTCCTCGCGGACGACAGCGCCGTGAAGGCCGACTTCATCGCCAACCCCAGTCCGCTGGACTTGCCGGAGGGCATGGTGAACCGGCCCGACGTCGCCGCCGTCAGCCTTCTGGAGTACAGGCCGCAGCTGGAGAAGGTCATCGCGCCTCGCGCCGACGAACTGCAACGTCACGGCCTGGCCTTCACCCTCTACCGGCACGGTGCGTTCACCGTCGGCCGACAGCTGGAGGAGACCGTCGACCTGATGCTGCGCCTGGAGGAGACCGCGCGGACCGCGCTGTTGCAGCCCCAGCTCACTGGCGGAGCTGTCTACCCCAACCGGGTGTTCCGACCCGAATGGCGGGGCGTGGCGGTGCAACCGTGACCACACCAGTATCGTCGTATCTCATGGGGCGGGATTTGATCTAGAGGCATAGTGATATTCGGCCCCAAAGTATCCGCAAACTGGGACAGGGAACGTCGCCGCATGCATATCTTGACCTCGCAGGAGCAGCCCATGGCCGCCGACCGGCACACCTACCGCATCACCGGCGGAGTACCGCTTCATGGCACGGTCGAAGCCTCTGGCGCGAAGAACGCCGTGACCAAGGAACTCGTTGCCACTCTGCTGACCGGCGAACCCTGCGTGCTCCATGGCGTGCCCCGCATCCTCGAGGTGGACCTCGTCCTCGGCATGCTCACCGAGCTGGGCACCCATGTGTCCTGGCTCGGCGAGCACACCGTCCGCGTTCACACCCCAGAGGTGACCAGCACCTCGCTGTCCTCTATGTACTCCGGCGTCAACCGGATCCCGATCCTCATGATGGGACCCCTGCTCCACCGGCGCGGCGAAACCGTCGTCCCACTTCCCGGTGGCTGCACCATCGGCAAGCGGCCCATCGACTTCCATCTCCGAGGTCTCGCCCAGATGGGTGCTGACATCGTGGACCGGCCCGGCTCTGTCAAGGTGTCTGCCGACCGGCTCACGGGTGCACACGTCCACTTGCCGTTTCCCTCGGTCGGCGCTACCGAGAACCTGCTTCTGGCGGCCGTCCTCGCCAAGGGCACAACCGTCATCTCGAACGCGGCCGTCGAGCCCGAGATCGTCGACTTGGTGCTGATGCTCCAGAAGATGGGGGCTCTGATCACCATCGACACCGACCGTACGCTCACCGTCTCGGGCGTTGACGAACTCCGCGGTGCCGAGCACCACACCGTCGCCGACCGCATCGAGATTGCCTCCTTCGCCGCGGCAGCAGTCGCTACCGATGGCCGCATCGAGGTGCGTGGCGCACGCCAGGATCACCTGATCACCTTTCTCAACGTACTGCGCCACGTCGGCGGCGAGTTCAACGAGACGGAGCACGGCTTGGAGTTCTTCCGGGCCCGGCCGCTGACCGCCACCGACGTCGAGACCGGCGTCCACCCCGGCTTCATGACTGACTGGCAGCAGCCGATGACGGTCCTGCTCACCCAGGCGACCGGCACTTCCGTCGTCCACGAGACGATCTATGAGGACCGGTTCGGCTATGCCCAGCAGCTCAGCGATTCCATGGGCGCCGGCATCGAGCTGACCACCCGGTGCTTGGGAGCTGCCGCCTGCCGATGGCACAACCGCGACTTCCAGCACACCGCCAAGATCACCGGCCCGACCCCGCTCAAAGCCGCAGACCTTGTCATTCCCGACCTGCGCGCTGGCTTCGGCTATGTCCTCGCCGCCCTCGTCGCGGACGGCACAAGCACCATCAGTGGCACCCGCTACCTCGAACGCGGCTACGAGGAACCTGTCGCCAAGCTCACCGCAGTCGGCGCCAACATCACCACCCAACCCGCCTGACATGTCCGTGCCGCCCGCCCACAGCCGGACGGGCGGCACCCCGGCCGAAGAGGACCCGTCCGTGCGAAATGCCTTACCTCTCCTACCTCCACAGCGGGTGTGGGAGCCGGTCATCGACCAGCACGACACCTGGCTCGCGATCAATCCGGATCAGGGCTGCCCCAAGGTCTGCGACTACTGTTACCTCCTCGACCGCGGTCAAACGCGCGTCAGGCCAGCTCAACTGGCCACCCCCCAGCGGACCGTCGACTTGCTCCTGTCGAGCCCCTACTACTACCGGCAAGCCGTCCTTGCCCTCTACACCTGCACCGATGCCCTCGCCACCCCACGCAACCGCGCCCACCTTGTCGGCCTCCTCGGCGAACTGGTCGCCAGGGGCGTACGCAACCCGGTGTGCCTGATCACCAAGTGCGCCGTCACCCAAGACGTCATAGATGCCATCCTCGCGGCGCGGGCGGACGGCATCCCCGTGATCGTGTACCTCAGCTACTCCGGGCTCGGCCCTGACATCGAACGCGGCATCGACCACGAAGCACTCCGTGCCAACTTCCCGCGTCTGAGCGAACACGGGATTCCCGTTATCCACTACTGGCGTCCGCTCATCCACGCTAACGCCGCCCCCGAGACGATCACCTATGTCCTGGACTGGGCCGCTCGCTATTCCACCTGTTCCGTAGCTGTCGGCCTCAAAGTCAAGCGAGGCTCCAGGAAGCAGATGGCAGACCTCTGGCCCGCACTGAGCGACGAAAACCTGCCCCTGGAGTCGGCCGACGCCGTATGGCCACGCGAGACCTGGCAACTGCTGGACACCCTGCCGCTCCTATATCCCGACCACCCTATATATCAGACCAACTCCTGCGCCCTCGCTCACGTTCTGCGGCGCCCGGACAACCACAATGTCCATGCCACCCCCAGCTGTACGGCCAACCACTGCCCGGTCAGTCAGCGCGAACGCTGCGCCACCGCCTCCCCGCCCCCGGTCAATGTAGACGCCATCCGGAACCAGCTCGTGTGGCTCGGCGTGCCTACGCTCCCAGTCTTCGACTGGGACGCAACGACACGCACCGTAACCATTCAGGGAGCCCTCAGCCTCCGTGACCGCAGCAACATCGCCCAACGGCTCGGCATCGCCGTCCAAGCTGCACGAGGCAGCAATGAGCAGTACTGGTCTGGCCGACTCGAAGGCCGACAACCCATCATCGTCGACTCGTAACGGCTGCTCCGAAACGCCGAAGAAGCATGAGGCAGCGGCGTCTGGAAGATCGAACGAGAGCTACGTCAATGGCTTCAAGACGGACTTGGCGCGCTCTCTCGTCCTTCTCCGGAAACAACGTGGTTGGTCGGTGTACGACTTGGAACGGCGAACAGGAGTCAGCCGGTCGACGCTTTCGCGGATCGAACGAGCCGTGACCGAACCGACGACGACCGTATTAGTAAAGGTTTGTTTGGCATACGGCTGTCCCGCGTCACGTCTTGTGGCTGAAATCGAATCTCGGCTGCCCCGGCCTAACGACTCCAGCACATCCGCCGAGCAAGTCACGGATTGACGAACAGATTCGCTGACCGTGCCCAGTAGGGTCGTTGGTATGAGTACACCCACGGAAGGGCTGACTCTGGGGGGCCGTCAGCGCGATCGTCGAGAAGAAGATTCTCACCAACAAGGTCCGCATCTATCGGCCTGGCGAGCCGGTCTTCAATCCGGACACGGGACAGTACGAGCCCGGCCCGCCAAGCACCATCTATGAGGGCCCGGGGGCGATCTTCCCGACCGGAGGTCCTTCCGTCGTCCTGCACCTCGCCGGACAGGCGTACGTGGACGACACCCCGTCCCGCTACCGACTGCTTACTCCGCTGTCGGCGCCGGTCGCCTCGCGCGAGGACACCGTGGCCGTCGTAGAGGCCGAAGACGAGTCGGCCATCGGCCGGACCTGGCGCGTCGTCCTCCCCGCCGTCGCGGGGGTGCTTCGGAGGCCGGGGCCGGCGAGCACACACCGGGCCAGTCCTCCCCGCCGACGCGGGGGTGCTTCGAAGAACAGATCCCTGTGCTTCACGGTGTACCCGTCCTCCCCGCCGTCGCGGGGGTGCTTCGGAGTTGGAGAACAGCGGCATCACCCGGACCGAGTCCTCCCCGCCGACGCGGGGGTGCTTCGCCTCCGGGCATCGCACAGACCAGTTCAAGCGTCGGGCACCAGGTGGTCCTCCTCGATGACGCGGGGGTGCTTCGCTACGCTCCACCTGAGCCCGACCCACGCGACATCACCACAGACCAGATCGCCGGCATGCCCGAAGGCGCGGCCCACGTCGTCGTGAAACTGGTCGAGTACGAAGCGAAAGAGTCACCGGAAACCGTCTGCGCACGCGACGCCGACAAACCGGAGTGCCTGATCCAGGGCATCGAATACCGCGACCAGGGCTACGCCCACGCCCAGCGGTGGATCGACAACAGCCGCGGCTCGGATCGTGACGGAGTCGGGTCAGAGACGCGCCGACGCTGTAGTGCAGACCACATCGCTGAACTGGCTGCGCGAGACCCTCGGCGAGCAGAAAAGCTGACGCGTGCTGAACTTATGCCCACGCCCGTACCGTCGGGGGTGTAAGCGGTGAATGTTCGAGCTGAGCCCCTTGGGGTCGGGCGTTGGTTGGGCAGGGGCATCAGTTGGACGGCATCGCGGTGAGCCGCTTGAGCTGACCAGAGGCAGGCGTGCTGGGAGTCCCGTTTCGCTCGCTGGGGTCGGCGGGCTGGCAGATGAGACGTTCCACGATCTCGGCCCGCTCGCTGATCTGCGTGTGTGGGGCGGGTTCTGCCGCTGTTTCGTAGGCGTGGGGGCGCTGCCGTGTCTGTGATTCGCAGGTGAAGGCGTGATCGGGTGTGGCTGGCGGTACGGGCCGAGCGGGTGGTGCCGGGGAGGAGCCGGATGGAGCGCTCGGGCAGCCGCGTGGCCTCCCGTGGGGAGCCGGGAGGCGCGGCGGGCCCTGTCGTACACGGGACGACAGGGCCCGGCCAGGGTGTCCTCCGCCTGGAATAGCGGAGGTGTGCCTGTGGGCACACCATGCATCAGATACCAGCCACGGCGATAGATATCGGCCACGACTGATTCATGCGATCGACGCGGCGACCGGCAGGCCAGCTGTGGTGTCGCAAGCGCCGCAGTTGTCGGTGTCAGTTGAGGACTTGGAGTTCTGCGACAGGGATGGCGACCTGGGACCGGCGGGTCTGGGTGAGCTGTCCGGCCTGCCCGGCGGCGCCGGCCGTGATCCGCCAGTCGATGGTCCACGTGGATGTCGCCGTGACCCGGTAGCGGCCTCCGGTCTGGCCGGCGGAGGTATGCGTGTAGGTGTGTCCGCACGTCGGAGAGTTGGTGTTGCCTGCCGCCACTGTGTAGGGCGTGCCGGGTCCGGCACAGGCCACGACCCCACCGTCACCCATCTGCCACACGATCTTCGAGACCTTGGCGGTCGCCCTGACGCTCACGCCGCCTGCCGAGGCGCTCGCGGTATTGGGCCCGAACGTCGTAGCGCTCTGGTTGACCCACATCCACATCGGCATCCCGACCAGATACTTCCCGGCGGCCCTCGGGCTGGCGATGTCGGGTCCGGCGAGCTTCATGGTGTCGACGGCCCGCTGCGCCAGAACGGCCGGGTCTACGGCGGTGGCCGCAGGCGGCGGGTCGGCGAGCCACTGGTTCCGCTCGATGGAGTTGGGGCTGTGGAGGTAGTGGCAGGTCTGCTGGTAGACGGCGCCGTCGCCGGGCGGGTGCCCTTCCCAGTCCAGGGAAGCTGCCGGGGGCTGGGGTGAGAGCAGTTCGTAGGTGCATGTCCACGGATTGCTGTCCGTGCTGCTCCCACCACCGCCCTGGGGTGCGTTTCCCGCACTGCCGCCGGTGCCGCTGCCCGTCTGGCCAGGGGCGTCGGCTTCCACTTCGCAGATGTAGTCGCCACAGACCACACCGCCGCCTGGCCCGTCGGCGAAGGCGGTGGGCGCCGAACCGAACACGGCCGCCAGGGCGACGATGGCCGCGGCCGCCGTCCTGGTCCGGGTCAGCACTTCTTGCCCTGCGGCTCGTCACGGACGACCCGCCAGCCCTGCGGCCACTTCTCCAGCGTGGTCAGCACCTGGTACTTGGTGAGCCGGTTCGTGGGCAGCTTCACGGGCTTGCGAGTGTCGGCGATGACAGGCTGCCACTGGGAGACGTCTAAGCAACTGGACAGCGTCACCCTCGGCGTCGGGCTGTCCAACTCGGTCTTGGTGACCACCGCATCCGAGAAGGTGACCTTCCCCAGATAGATCCGGCCCCGCGCGTGAGCGCGTTGCGCATCGCTCTCCGCCTTCGACAATGTTTCGGACGCCGCGTACTGCTTTACAGGTCATCTCAATTGGTGAGTCTGCGGTAGCAGATGAGGGTGCAGGCGATGCTGGTGAAGGCCAGAAAGTGGCTGGCTTTGCGTTTGTAGCGGCGATGCAGGCGTCGGCATCCGGCAAGCCAGGCCATGGTGCGTTCGATGGTCCGGCGGTGTCGGCCCAGCCGCTGGCTGGAGTCTGTGCCCTTGCGTGCGATGCGGGGCGTGATGCCACGGCCGCGTAACCATCGCCGCAGGTGGCCGTAGTCGTAGCCCTTGTCTGCGTGGAGCTTTTCGGGCCTGCGTCGCCGTCGGCCGCGGCGGGAGCGGATCGGCGGGATTCCCTGCAACAGCGGGATCAGAGCCTGGCTGTCATGGACGTTGGCACCCGAGATGCCGACGGAGATGGGCAGACCGGTCCGCTCAGTGACCAAATGGATCTTCGAGCCGTACTTGCCCCGGTCTACAGGATTCGGGCCTGTCAGCTCCCCCTTTTCAAGGCCCGTATGTTCACGGAGTCGATCGCGCACCGCGTCCAGTCCAACTCACCGCGGGAACCGAGCTCGTCGAGGACCAGGCGGTGCAGCTTCGCCCACACCCTGGCCTTCGACCATTCCGTGAATCGCCGGTGAGCCGTGGCTCCCGACGGTCCGAACGATGCGGACGGCACCTGCTGCCACGTGCAGCCCGACGTCGCCACGAACACGATCGCGGCCAGCACTTCGCGGTCACCGTGCCGACGTCGGCCTCCACCTTGCGGACGGGTCGGCGCCTCCGGCACCACCCGCTGGAACAACTCCCACAGCTCATCCGGCACCAGCCGCTCGACGATCCCCACACCGGCAGGTTATCGAACACGCCAAATGAGATGACCTGTAAGGAGGAGGTCGCACGCCGCTAGGGCGTCCTGACCTCCTGGACGTGCTGAAGAACGCCGAATTCCTGAGCGGTTTCACTGCCTCGACCTGGGACCGGTCGCCGCCGTATCCCGCCCCCGCAGCCCGGCGGATGCCACCGATTGCTCGCGGACGGAGAAGCGAGAAGAACTTCCAGGACCTCACCGACCTCGGATGAACGTGGGCGCGTCGCGGACCTCGGTCTGACACGCTCCTGCGCAGCGCGGGACCGTGCGGCGATCGTCGGGCACGTCGCGCACCTCACGTCCAAGTGGAGGCGGGCCGGAAGCCCCGGCCCGCCCACCGCGGCGTCAGGCCTTCAGCGCTTCGCTGAGGGTCGAAGGCTTGAGTCCGAAGGTGTCGCGGATATCGCTGTCGTCCACGATGAACGGACGCTCGGACATGTAACCCATCTCGGCGAACTCCCGCCACAGTGGATCGGTGAAAGCCAGCAGTGTCAGGTCCCGTTCGGTGAGCGGCTCCAACCGCGGTTCGGGCGTTCCGTGGAGTTCGGCGAGGCCGGTCGCGGCCTGGCGCAGGGTTGTGGTGATGACCGGGGCGTGCCAGGCCCGCCCCCAGGTCCGCTCGTCGCCGCTGACCGCCACCAGTGCCGCTGCGACGTCCTCGGTGTACGAAAACGAATGCGCCGTATCGGGGTTGCCATGGACGAGAGCCAGTTCACCTTCGCGGACCCGAGGCGCGACCAGCAGCGTGAACGCTGAGACTGCGCCTGGGCCCAGGTACTGGCCAGCTCGCACTTCGGTGGCCCGCAGCCGCCCTTCGTCGTGGGCATCCTTGGCCTGCCGCCACAGCTCGGCCCTCACTCGGCCCTTTCGGGTGTTCGGGACCATCGGGGTGCGCTCGGTGACTGGCCCGGTGGTCTGCTGATAGCCGTAGTGGTTACCGAGCATCACGTAGTCGGCCCCGGCCCGCTCGGTCGCGGCGAGGATCGAAGCGAACAACGGTGGCATGGTCTCTGGCCAAGTCTGGTAGGCGGTCATGGCGGCGTTGAAGACCGTGGTCGCTCCGGCCAGTGCCTCGGCCAGTTCGTCAGTCCGGCCCGCGTCCAGGGCGATCCGTTCGATGCCGGGGTGGTCAGGGCCGCTGCCGCTGCGGGTAATGAGGCGGACCCGCTTGCCGCTGTCGGCCAGTTGCCTGGCGGTCGCGACCCCTGTCGCGCCTGCCCCGATGACGACTGATTCAGCCATGACGTTGTCTCCGTTATCCGTCAAAAATGGAACGCTTCCCTGAAGAGGGAAACGTGGTTCGCGGGGCCCCGACCGCTTGGCCAACTGTGCCGTGCGGCCGCAGGGTAGGGTCAGTGGCCTGAAAGCCACGAGATCCAAGGATCTAGCCATGCATCGTGTCGCCGTGCTGGCCGTCCCCGCGGTCAAGCCCTTCGACCTGTCCATGCCGTCGACGCTGCTCGGCGCCGCCGAACTCAAGGGACACCCCGGCTACGAGGTGACGGTGTGCACCGCCATGCCCGGTACAGTCGCCGCCTCCGGTGGCATCGAGGTGGTGATCCGGCACGGCCTTCAGGCGGTCGCGGAGGCGGACACAGTGATCGTCCCCTCAACCGCCAGCCGGCACGACGCCGAGCCAGCCGCACTGGACGCCCTGCGGGAGGCGGCCGCCGCGGGCAAGCGCGTTGCCTCGATCTGCAGCGGCGCCTTCGTCCTCGCACAGGCCGGGCTCCTCGACGGCCGCGCTGCCACCACCCACTGGGCCCTGGCCGAAGAACTGCAGCGCGCCTTCCCTTCGGTGCGCGTGGACGCCGACCGGCTGTTCGCCGAGGACGGACCGATCGTCACCGGTGCCGGCTCGGCCGCCGGGATCGACCTGTGCCTGCACCTGATCAGCTCTGACTACGGCGCGGCCGTGGCCAACACGGCGGCCCGCGCCGCCGTCGTCACCCCGGTGCGCCACGGCGGGCAGGCGCAGTTCGTACAGACCCCACTACCGGCCAAGACCGACTCCTCACTAGACGCCGCCCGCATCTGGGCACTGCAGCATTTGGACCAGCCGATCTCCCTAAACGACCTGGCCGGTCAGGCCAAGGTCAGTGTGCGGACCCTGACCCGCCGCTTCACAACCGAGACTGGTGTGACCCCCTTCCAATGGCTGCTCCAGCAGCGACTGCTCCGGGCCCGCGAACTTCTGGAGACCACCGATCTCACCGTCGACCACGTGGCCCGTCGCAGCGGCCTTGGCTCTGGCGAGTCGCTCCGCCAGCACCTGAGCCGCCAGATCGGCATGACCCCGGCCGCATACCGAGGCGCCTTCACTCACCGCCCGAGTGTGAAGACTGGTCAGTGACCGCACATGGCGGCCATGTCCGGCATGGAGCGCGTACATCCGCGACCGCACCCTCGAAGACCATGAGTCCGCCCGCAAGCGCGGCAAGACCATCAGCGGCGCTGGCGCGTCACCGACGAGGACATGCTGGCCATGGCCCTCACCACCGGCACGAAGAAGGGCCAGCACCCCTCGCCCGCCACCGCCATGCGGATGCTGCGCGAGCACGACGAGAAAGCCACCACGGCGGCGAGCGCGTCCGAGGCCAAGTCGGGCGGGGTGTCATCCCTCGCAGGCCGTGCCTTCGTCTGGGGCCCGGCTGCGCGGCGGCAACATCAGAGCCAGATTCCGTGGGGCGGAATCCGTCACGGACATGTCCACCACACAAAAGAGCAGATCAGACCCCACGAATCACTGCTGAGCTGCCCATAATCCAGGGCACGGGCCTGTTCTCCGGACTCTTTCCGGCGAGGATGCAGGTCGCGAAGGGCTGGCGGATCGTGATGCCGCGGATCCAGTCGCCCTGGGGCAGGGTGGCGACGCTCATGCGGCTCGCCCCACACAGCGGTGCCCGGGCGGCCCGCGCGCCGGCCGTTAATGGACGGCACCTTGGCGTGCTCCGTGGTGGCGAGGGCCGGGCGGCCGGAGTGCTTGCCGTCGTAGAGAGCGGCGTCCGCGGCGCGCTGCGCCACGGACAGGTCACGGGTGCCGATCACGTCCAAGGCCGCAGCGCCGACCGAGGCAGCGACGTCCACGGCCTGGCCGTCGTCCAGGAGCACCGGGACGCGCAGCATCCGCACCAGTTGCGCGAGGCGGACCTCGCGGCGGCCGTGGGGCAAGCGCAGCACGATGGCGAACTCGTCTCCACCGAGCCGACCGACGGCCGCACCCGGGCCCGCCCAGGCGGTGAGCCGGTCGGCAGTCGCCCGCAGCACCGTGTCCCCGGCCGCGTGGCTCAGAGTGTCGTTGACGTCCTTGAAGTGGTCCTGGTCGGAAGCGCGCGGGTTCCCGGAATCCTGAACGTTGGTAAGCCGGAACCTGCATGCCAGCTGATGGCTGCGGCGGTCCCACGCGCGGGTTCCGGGCTAGCTGACGGGAAATGGTGAGCGAGGCCCGGTTCTGCCAGGAGGATCGGGAAGACCACAGCTGATCTGAAAGACGCATCCCGCCTGGGACTTCGGCTTCGACGACGGCGACGAACTCACCTGGGGACTGCCCTGACAGGCTGCTCTGTACGATCACCGAATACTGGGCGCTGGTCCGCCTGTCCTGTGCGGAGATCAGCAAGGGGTGCCCTGTCCGGATAGTTGAGGGAGTTGGCGGGTGTCCGCTTTGGACTTCTACGCTCACCTCGCCGTTTGCGGTGAGGTCCTGGGAGTTGGCCTCGGTGCCGACCCGGAAGCCTGGGAAGCCGCCCTGGGGGCGACATGCCTCGATGTTCCCGGTGGTGGCCTACTGCGGCGGGACTACGGGCTCGTGGAAATCAACTTCTCGCCGGACCAGCCAGGGCGGCAAGGGCAGATGTCGTGCTCCGGCTTCGGCGTGAAGATCCAACGACTGCTGTACGACCAGTCCCCGAGCACCGTGCCGTCCCCGCTCTCGCGGGCGTACGGGGAATTTGCACCCAGAGTCCCCTTCAAGGAACTGCAGACCGCCATCCTGGCCCTGGGCCACACGATCGAACTCGACAAGCACAACACGTCGAGTGACATGGACTGCTTTCGCGTATCCGCGTCCGCCGCCCGCATCCACGTCGTCGCTGACCCTGACCCGTACGGGTCAGGCGACCCAGATCCAGACGGACATCAGAGGGGCGACGTCTGGTCCGTCGACGTGTGGTGACCAGCTGGCGACCTCCCAGCAGTGTCCGTGATATCTCTTCGCTACGAGGAGCGCCGGGCAACGATCACCTGCGCGGCGGGCAACGATCTGAAGAGCGCACCACCCAGCTGATCAGCCACACTCAAGCCCCCCGTGCCGCATCCAACCGGCTAGCCCGCAGGCCAATGTGGGTTCGGCGTGCCGTCATCGCTCATGTGCGCCCGTCGCCAGATTTCGTTCCAGTGGAACGGGGTCTCCGGCACGAACCGGTGCCGCTGCCCGCACGGACATGGCGCCAGCGCCCGCGCGCACCCACGGCACAGCTCGACCCAACCGTGCCCGGTCGAGCTCAGCACTCGTGGTCCCTCATCCCCACAAGCCGGGCAGCCGAGCGGATCAGCACCGTCCAAAATCGCGTTCTGCCGCCGGACGTACTCGGACAGACGCAGCGACGGGTGGCGAAACGGGTCTTCGAACCAGGCCCGGTCGGGGCTTTCCCACCAACTCTGCAGCCACCACGGCCAAGGGTTCGGTACAGCCCGCCGCCCAGCCTGCTTCTCAGCCCGGCGCTGCGCTGCGTACTCGTCTGCCCGCACGAGCCACAGCACCCGCGCCTCGTGCAGTTCCTCCACCGCCCGCGCCAGCGCGTCCGGGTCCGCCTCCAACCGACGGGGGATCGCCGCGCTGAGCGTGAGGTGGTGGTATGTCGCCCGCAAGCCGTAGGGAGCAAAAACGGTGAGGCAAGTGCGCAACGCGCTGTGCCGCCGGTGGAGAGGGAGCCGGGCGTCGTGCACGCGAGCTCGGTGGGTCACGAAGCTGGTCATGATGTAGGCACCAGGTCCAGTGCCCGTGCCAGGGCGGCAGTGACGGCGGCAGCGTGTGCCGGCAGGTCTTGTTCAGCCCAGGTTTCGGCAAGGCTGAGGAAGTCCTGCAAATCCTGCTGGGCGCCGGTGACGAGCGTGCCTATCTGGTCTACCGACAGCTCGATCACCGGGCTGCTGTCCGTCTCGTGGGCGTCGAGCGTCAGCCGGACGATGTCGCCAAGACGTTCAGCCGTCGAGAACGGATCGTGGCCGAAGTAGGCGCAGCCGGTGCCGTTGAGCACCTCCAGCCAGTCGCGCCAGGTCTCCAAGCCGTTGCAGCAGCCCGGCTCGAAAAGACGATGTCGGTGGCGTTGTCGGTCACCCGGAAGCCGTCGGCGGCGAACAAGTCAGGCATGGTGAGCAAGCCGTGCAGGAAGGCGCCGAGCGGGTCGGTCGGGCACGGCCCGTGCTCCTCCTCCGGCTCGAAGTCGTTGCAGTCGGCGATCTGCATAGCCGCCGTGCCGACCTCCGCCGGAGTGAGCTCCCCATTCAGCACGAGGTAGCCATATGACTCGTGCTCGCGAACAGGCCAGAGCGCGAAGTCGTCGGCTGCGGAGATCTCCAGAACGGGTTGCATCCCAATCACATGGGGATGATGCCGGACCCACTGCTACACCGCCACGGGCTTTCAGCTGGCATCGGGCTCGGAGCAGGCCCACTACCTGGGCAGTTTCGCGGTGCGCTCCGGGCAGGCGGCGCTGACATAGCGCATGGCAGTCTGCGCGGTGATCCCGAAAAGCCGCATCAGCTTGAGGGGATCACCAGTGCCAAACGCCTCGTTGAGCATGCGGTCCTGCCGCAGGCCGACGAGGGTGACGTTCTTGGGGAGGGTCCTGCGAAGCAATGTTCTGCTGACTACCGGATGATCCGGGTCGAGGGGACTGCTGCAGGGTTGGGTGACACCTGACCTGGCTTGCTGAGAAGCGGCCTGGAAGGATGTTGCAGTGCCCAAGCCGTATCCGAAGGAGTTCCGCGAGGACGTCGTGCGGGTCGCGCGCAACCGCGAGCCCGGCGTCACGCTGGAACAGATCGCCGCCGACTTCGGGGTCCACCCGATCACGTTGTCGAAGTGGCTGCGCCGCGCCGAGACCGATGAGGGCGCCAGGCCCGCAACGACGTCGTGTGAGTCGGCCGAGCTGCGCGAGGCCCGCAAGCGGATCCGGTTGCTGGAGCAGGAGAACGAGGTGCTCAGGAGGGCTGCGGCGTTCCTGTCGCAGGCGAACCTGCCGGCAAAATGATGTACCCGCTCGTCCGTGAGCTGGCCGCCGCCGATGCCCCTTACCGGGTGCCGGTGGCGGTGACGTGCCGGGTGCTCGGGCTGGCCCGCCAGCCCTACTACCGGTGGCTGACCAGGCCGGTCACCGATGCCGAGACGGCCGAGGCATACCGGGCCAACGCCCTGTTCGACGCGCACCGCGACGATCCCGAGTTCGGGCACCGCTTCCTTGCCGACGAGGCCCGCGCTGCCGGTGAGGCGATGGCCGAGCGGACTGCCTGGCGGATCTGCCGGGACAACGGCTGGTGGAGTGCCTTCGGTAAACGCAAGGGCCGCGGGAAGAATGCCAAAGCCGGGCCACCGGTCCACGATGACCTGGTGCGGCGGCACTTCACCGCGGACGGGCCGAACCGGTTGTGGCTCACGGACATCACCGAGCACGCGACCGGCGAGGGCAAGCTGTATCTGTGCGCGATCAAGGATGTGTACTCCGGCCGCATCGTGGGCTATTCCATCGACGCCCGGATGAAGTCCCGCCTCGCGGTGGCAGCGCTGGAGTCCGCCGTCGCCCGCCGCGGCCCCGCTGCGGGATGCGTCGTGCACTCCGACCGCGGATCGCAAGGTGAATTCAACTGGTCGTCGCAACACTTTGATCTCGGAGGTGTGCGACGTGGCCACGGCGGACTGGAGTTTGAAGACCAGCGATGTTCCGGAGGGTCGGCGTCGGCAGTGGCGTGCTGATCGTGCGTTGCGGCCGGCGATGCGTTCGCCGGGGCGGCCTGATCCGTCTCGAGTCGTGCAGCGCCAGTTCTGGCGGCTGATCGCCACAGGGGTCACGACGGTGGAGGCGTCGTTGGCGGTCGGCGTGTCGTGGCCGGTGGGTGCGAGGTGGTTTCGTCACGCTGGCGGCATGCCTCCGATCTCGTTGACCGAGCCCACGGGCCGGTACCTCGCGTTCGAGGAGCGCGAGGAGATCGCGATCCTCAGGGCGATGAACAAGGGCGTGCGCGAGATCGCCCGCGCCCTGGGGCGTGACCCCGGGACGATCTCTCGCGAACTGCGCCGCAACGCCGCCACGCGCAGCGGCAAGCAGGAGTACCGCGCGACGGTCGCCCAGTGGAAAGCACAGCAGGCCGCCAAGCGCCCGAAGACCGCGAAGCTCACAGGCAACGACAGGTTGCGTGAGTACGTGCAGGACCGGCTCGCCGGCAGCGTCCGCCGCCCCGACAACACGATCGTCCCCGGACCCAGGACGCCCGCATGGAAGGGGCTGAACAAGCCGCACCGACAGGACAGACGATGGGCGACGGCATGGAGCCCGGAGCAGATCTCGCACCGTCTCCATGCCGACTCTCCCGATGATGAGTCGATGCGCATCAGCCACGAAGCGATCTACCAGGCGCTGTTCATCGAGGGCCGTGGCGCGCTCAAGCGGGAACTGGTCACGTGCCTGCGCACCGGCCGGGCGCTGCGGACTCCCCGTGCACGGTCCCAGAACAAACCCCAGGGGCATGTCACCGCGGACGTCATCCTCAGCGAACGCCCCGCCGAGGCCGCAGACCGCGCGGTCCCCGGACACTGGGAAGGCGATTTGATCATCGGGACGGGCCGCTCCGCGATCGGCACGCTCGTCGAGCGCAGCAGCCGCTCCACGCTCCTGGTGCACCTGCCTCGGCTCGAGGGCTGGGGTGAGATTCCGCCCGTGACGGCCCTTCGCTCGGGGGCTATGGCGCGATCGCGATGAACACAGCGCTCACCGCCTCGATGACGCAGCTGCCCGAGCAGCTACGCAAGACCCTCACCTGGGACCGCGGGAAGGAACTCTCCGGCCATGCCCAGTTCGCCCTCGATACCGGGACGAAGGTGTTCTTCGCCGATCCCCACTCGCCCTGGCAACGACCGACGAACGAGAACACGAACGGGCTGCTGCGTCAGTACTTCCCGAAGGACACCGATCTCTCCCGGTGGTCGTCCGCAGACCTCGAAGCCGTCGCCATGGCGATCAACAACCGGCCCCGCAAGAGCCTCGGTTGGCGGACGCCGGCCGAGGTCTTCGAAGAGCAGCTACGCTCGCTGCAACAGCCCGGTGTTGCAACAACCAATTGAACTCGCCCAATTCCGCTCCCGCAAGGTCGCCGCCGTCCTCACCCGGCACGGCCTGGTCGGCTCCATGGGCCGGGTCGGGGCCGCCGGCGACAACGCCGCAATGGAGAGCTTCTTCGCACTGCTGCAGAAGAACGTCCTCGACCGCCGCGTCTGGGCTACCCGCCAGGAGTTGCGGATCGCGATCGTCACCTGGATCGAACGGACCTACCATCGGCGCCGGCGACAACGACGTCTGGGCCGATTGACCCCCGTCGAATACGAGACCATCATGACCCCACCCGCAGCTCTGGCTGCATAAACCCCCGCTGTCACCCGATCACGCAGCAGTCCCGAGGTCTACTTCCGCCCCTTGGCTTGGACGCTGAGTCCCAGTGACGACCGCCTGGACAGCGAGTTGGGAGAGTCAGTTCTCAAGACATGGCCCGTCGTGGACCACTGGCTGCAGTACGGAGACGACGTCGCTGCACTCGATTTGCGAGACCTGTGCCGCCGTGGCATTCCGACAGTTCGCCACCCCCTGCGCGACGGACACGGCGAATGGGTGGAGACCTTCCACAACGACATCACAGCGATCCTCGAAGGAAAGATCCCGGCATGACTTTGAGGTGGGCCGCGCATGTACGGTGCGGCCACCTCACGCGGAGAGCTCGCTCGTTCGAGGGAACCGGTGTCTCGTTGACTAGGGCCTGTCCGACGGATCATGGGCAGAAGCCAGGAAAGTATGTGCAGGTCACCGGACGATATTCTGGGTGCGCTCCGTGGATGACTATGACAGTCTCCGTGCATGTCGATCGTTGACGTGTCCCCTGAGGTGTCTATCGCGTACGAGAGTTTCGGCGACCCTGGAGACCCGCCAGTCCTGCTGGTGATGGGTTTCGGCGCGCAGATGCTCGCCTGGCACGAGGACTTTTGCCGAGCACTGGCAGACCGCGGCCGTTACGTGATCCGCTACGACAACCGGGACTGCGGGCTGTCCGCCAAGTTCGACGATCATCCTGTGGACATGGGCATGTTCATCGCCGCCGTCAGCTCGGGAGACATTCCCGCCGCCCTCGCCATGGTTCCCTATCGGCTTCTCGACATGGCGGGTGACGGCCTCGGCCTGCTCACCGCGCTCGGTATCGAACGCGCCCACGTGGTCGGTGCCTCGATGGGAGGGATGATCGCCCAGGTGATGGCCCTCTCCTGCCCGGAGCGGGTGCTGACCTTGACATCGATGATGTCCTCGACCGGCGAGAGCGAATACGGCCAGTCCAGCCCGGAGGCCCAGGCGGTGCTGTTCAGTCCCAAGCCCGCGGACCGCGAGGGATACGTTGCGGCGGCGGAGCGGGAACTGGTGTGGGCCTCCAAGCGATACGGCGACGCCTCGGTGCTGCGTGAGTTGGCCGCCGCGAGCTACGACCGCGCCTACTACCCCGAGGGGATCGGGCGGCAGCTCGGCGCGATGATCCTCAGCGGTTCACGTGCGGATGCACTGCGTGAGCTGCGGGTGCCGACGCTGGTGATCCACGGCCTGGACGACACGCTGATCGACCCCAGCGGCGGGAAACGCACCGCGGAGCTGGTTCCCGGCGCCGAACTCCTGCTGGTCCCCGACATGGGCCACGATCGCCCGCGTGAACTCTGGCCCGAGCTCATCGATGCCGTGGTGACCCATACCGGTTGAGCAAGCATGTCCAGAGCAGCATTGAGGGGAGATGCGGCTGCTCCGGTACTGGTGCCGGCCTCGAGTACGCCAGGTCTGTCCCAGATCATGGGCGCAGCCAGAGTCGAATCGAGGCGATGATGAGGCGAGCCGGCTGCGCCCCGGCCCCCGGGCCAGGACGCGGGGGAGTGGGAGATCCCCCGCATCCCGCCGCAGTACGAGCGAGCTGTCCTCGCCGGCGCGGTGGTGCGGGAGAAGCTGCGCACCACCACCACCGCGACCGCTGTGCGGGGCCGGGCGTACGACGTCGTCGCCCACCAGCAGGCGGCGATGCCTGAGCAGCTGCTCGCGCCCGAGCCGGCCGACCCCGAACACGACGATCAGGAGCAGAAGCCCGGCCGCCGCGAGGCGCTGGACCTGACGGCGCTGCGGGCCCTGCGGGAATCCCGCACGGACGTGGAAGCCCTCGATGTCACCGCCGAACGCCTGCGCCACCTCCAGGACGCGTTCACCGCAGCGGCCGACCGGGCCCATACGACGATGGGCCGCTACGCGCGCCGCGACGACGCCGGGACGCCGCACCCGGTGCGCGAGGACGACCAGCAGGCGCACCGCCCACAGCAACCCGGACCGCACCGAGGCCGGGAGGCCGGCCACTGAGTGGACCCGATGGCGCGCGCTCGATGCGGTGGTGCGCACCGACGATGCCCCGCGTCCACTCCACCGAGTGGAGTCCACCGCCCGGGAGTGGACGCCACCGGGCCCGGCCTCCACTCCACCGAGTGGAGCCCACCGAGTGGAGCCCACCGGGTGGAGTGGACGACATCGACGGGGTCGGGGCCGTGTCTTCACCCGGTGCGTTTCTCCTTGACCTCAGCTCAGGTCAAGGAGAAACGCACAGCCTCCACCCGGGCCCACTCCACCGCACCGCGTCCACCCGGTGCGCGCCACTCCCGCGCGCCGGCCGCACCGGTGCGCGCACCGCCCACCGAGTGGAGCGCACCGGATGGACGGTGGTGCGCACTGGATGGGCGCACCACCGCACCAGTGCGCACCGGGTTGGTGCGCTCCTCCGCACCGGTGCGCTCCCACCCGGTGCGGTGGTGCGGTCAGCGGTGCAGAGCCACCACGTTCTCCACCACCGCGCGGGCCCGCTCCACCTGTTCGTCGCGCAGCGCCCGCAGAGACGGGACGACGCTCACCGGGGCGTCGGAGAGGACCTGGCCGACGAAGTGCGCGATAGTGCGGGCGATCCCCGGCGCGGCAGCCGCGGGGGCGTGTGTGGCCCACTCCCTGATCGCCATCAGGTAGAGGACGCCGACCTCGTCCAGGACGAAGGAGTCGGCGCAGGGCTCGGTGTCGTCGGACAGTGCGGTCACGGGGAAGCGACCAGTTCCGCGATGGCCGGCAGGAGCCCCGGCAGCTGCTCCACCTCGGGCGCGAGCCGCGCCGCTGTGGCGTCCTCGCAGGTTTCCACGGCCAGGACGTAGTCGAAGCCCAGCTGGACCAGGTGCGTGGGCAGCGAGGGAACGATCGGGGCATTGGCAGCTCCTGACGTACGGGCGCCGTGCCGATCACGGCGACGTCCCAGCAGGGTCGGCCCGCCAGCCTGTGGACAGAGACCAGAGAACTCTCCCTCCCGAGCCGAAACCGACGAATCAGGGCCGCAAGGGTCAAACCGGGCCCCCTTGTCCGGCGTGGTCGGTCCCGACCACGAGCCCGACCATCACCCCTTGTCCACCTCTGCTACCGCCCGACCACGACCGCGTTTCTCCTTGGCCACGGCCGCTACCAGCCACGGTCAGACCGCGGACAAGGGGGTCCCCTGCACGCTGCTCCCTCAAGTCCCCGCTCACCAGGGCGGCCTGAAGCGAAGGAGCCACCCCGATGACCACGCACCGACCTCCGGCAGGCGCCCGGCGCGCCCGCCCCGACCACGTGCCCGACCGGCACCGGGCACGCCGCCCTGGCCTCCTGTGGTGCGTACTTGGGACGCCACTGTGGAACCCACTTTGGTGCCCGCTACCGAGCAGGACGGAAAAGTCGCAGGTCACCGCGCAGATACGGCCGCGCGCCGCGTTGTCACGACCCTCTTCTCTCCTCCTGAACTTCTGTGTGATGTCCGTGGAGGAGGAGATCATCGGGTCCGGGGGCCGGATGCCCTCTGCGGCCGGGCGCGGCCGGCGCTCGGCAGGTGGCCGCGCGCGACAGGCGACGGGGAGGGAGCGGAGCTGATGGCGGGGAAGCGGGAGGAGAACCCGGCGGGGTCGTCGAACAACCTGCGCGGCGACGTGCTGCGCGTGCTCGGGGTGCTGAAGGTCGCGACGGTCGAACAGATCCAGCAGATCTCAGCTCCGCACCTGAGCTACCGGCACACCGACAAGCCGGCGCCCTCGAAGCGGAAGCAGGCCCGTACCGCCTCGCACCTCGGGGCGCTCTCCGATCTGCGCAAGCACGGCCTGGCGGAGAACGGTGGGCAGCTCCCGGGCGGGGACAGACTGCGTAACCTGACGCCCATGGGCCTGAAGGCCGCGGCTCGCGAGCTGGGGCGGCCGGTGGGGGAGATGGGCAACCCGGCCCGGGGCGCGGGCCGCACCGGCGCCTCCCACCCCATGGTGGTCAACGACGCCGTGCTCGCCCTGCTGCGCCCAAAGCCGGACCTGTCCCAGCTCGCTGGTGAGCCGGCCGACGTCCGCGCCGCTGCGCAGGCCGCCGTCGACGCGCCGGACGGGTTGGGCACCATCGCCTCCTACGCGACCGAGGTGGCACTGCCCGCGACGGGCACCTGGTCCAACCCCGGCAAGGGCGGCGCCCAGGCGGACATCGTCATCACCGCGCCCGAGGACGGGGTGCCGCTGCTGTTCGTGGAGATCGACAACTGCTACGAGTCCGCACAGGTACTCGCCGCGAAGATCGACAAGTACATGCGGTTCTGCCAGCGCAAGGTGAAGGACGTCGACGGCCATGAGCGGCCGATGTGGCGCACCCGATGGTGGGTGCCCGACGGACGCCACGGCGACCAGCCGCACCCGCCACTGCTGCTCGTCTTCAACCGGATCGGCCCGCGCAACCCCAACACCGTCACCGCGCAGCTGGCCGAACTGACCGAGCGGCACTGGAAGGGCACCGCGTACGACGGCGGCTTCCACATGTACGACGGCAAGCTCCCCATCGTGGTCACCGGCCTGAAGCAGCTCCAAGAGCACGGCCCGGCCGGGCCGATCTTCCGCCGCTTCGGCCGACCGCACAACCAAACCCTCCTCGAGGCGATCGGCAACCCGCGCCGCGAAGCGCACGACGCCCGCCAGCAAGCCGAATACGAAGCCCGCGAACGGGAGTACAAGGAGCAGCTGCGCCGCGCGGCCGAACAGAAGCGGGCCGAGCGGGAGGCCCGCCGTCCCGTATGCGCCGGCTGCGGCACCCGGTTCACCGACGCACGGTGGAAGGCCATCGAGCCCGCCGGGTGGGACGCCCCACGGGAGACCCACCGGCACCTGTGCGACGACTGCAAGCAGCGAGCGATCACCGCCGAACGCCAAGCCCAGCACAGCGAGCACGGGCACCACGAGGACGACCAGGCCGTGCCCGAGCAGAAGGCCGGCGGCACATGGATCTCACGCTTTCGTTCCTGACCTGGCGCGCTCGCGTCCTGAAGCGTCTGATGCCCGTGGCCCCCTCGAACGACTCCGAGGGGGCCACGGGCATCAAGCCGTCGCTGCTGTGGACAGCTTCAGGCCGAGTTGTCAGCCACGAGCAGCGTCCGAAGCCGGCTCCGGCCGTGACGCAGGTGGGATCGCACGGTGGCCTCCGTCAGCTCCAGCTCCTTGGCGATCTCCCGGGGAGGCATCCCATCCATCGTGTACACGAACACGGTCCGTTGGGTCGCTGGAAGGGAGTTGGCCAAGGACCTGACAAGCTGCCTCTGCGTGGCCAGGGTGGCCGGATCGGAGGCCGGATCCACGGTCTCCGTCAGCCACGTGTCCATGAGATCGACCACCGGGTTGTGGTGGTACTTGGAACGCAGGATGTCGATCCACCGGTGACGCGCCGCATGGCGTGCCAGACGCAACCGGTCGTTCTCCGGCGTGGTGTCCCACCGCTCCCACAGCCTCATCAGGGCGTACTGGGTGATGTCCCCGACGTCCTGAGGCTTCACGCCCCGCTTCTTCAAGGTCTTGCCCAGGTCCGCCTCGACCTTCTCGCTCTTGACGAAGGCCGTGAAATCAGCGCGGTCCTGGGCGGTCCGGTTCGCCGTGCTCACTCCGCACCCGCCTACTCGACCATCGCGTCGGTGGGCGTGGACGCAGAAGGTGCCTGCGCAGGAACCGCAGACACCGCCCGCACCTCGGCCTGCTGGGCTTCATGACCGGACGTGTCATCCCGCGATGGCGGCTGGGTCCGGTTCTCCTCGGCCGTACCGACGACGCATGCCGTGTCCGTGGTGGGCGAGGAGGTCGGGTAGGGCCGTGTCAGCCCTGGCTGGCCTGGCGGACGGGCAGTACAACCGTGCCGGATTCCCAGTTGTCATATACGGCATGACCTTACGAAGATCCGTCCGCGCCACCGTCATGGTCGCCCTCGGCATCGCCCTCCTCCTTGGCCCCGCCACAACCGCCGCGTCCGCTATGCCACACCTTCACAGCGATGATGGCCAGCGGGCAGCACAAGCCGACGATTCCGCGCCCGCCGCGCCGACCGGCCTCCAGGCGTCGTACGACCCCGCCGCTCAGAGCACAACGGTCAGCTGGGATCCGAACACCGAACCGGACCTCGCCGGGTACCGGCTCTACCGGCGTCTGGCCGAGAGCGAGGAATGGACGCTCGTCAGCGGCGCCACACCCCTGACGGCGACCTTCACGACCGATCCCCTCCCGCCCACCGGCGACGTCTACGCCTACGCCGTACGCGCCGTTGACCAGGCGGGCAACGAATCGGAGGGCAGCTACGACTGGTACATCGAGACGCCGGACACGTCGCCGCCCAGCGTCCCGGCGGACCTTACCGCGCGAGGCACAACGGCAGGCAACACCGTGCGCTGGCTTGCCTCGTCGGACCACGTGGACCACTACGAGGTGTGGGCGGCACCCGCAGGCGGGCAGGACCTGGACGGGCCGGACGAAGTGCGCGGCACCGCCTACACCGACCCGCGGGCCCCGCAGGACGTGGCCGTCACCTACACCGTCGAGGCGGTCGACACATCGGGGCAGCGTTCCGGCGTGTCCGCAGCAGTGAACGCCACGCGGCCCGCGCCGGGCACCGCACCGAAGCCCAGCGCGCTGAGGGCTCGGCACGACGGGAACGGGGTCCTCATCTCGTGGGACGGACACTCCGGTGACATGGGCCAGAGCTACCGTGTCTACGCCCAGTACCCCGACCCGTACGCATGGTCCCTCCTTGCCACCTCTTACCCCCGCAACGGGGAGGTGCGGATCCCGGAGGCCAGCGGACTCTTCTACGTGGTGAGCGTCGACGACGAAAGCAGAGAGTCGGCCCCCGTCTATGTCGGTGCCTACTGAGCGCCGCCTGACCCGAGCAGACGTTCGTCGGGAGGTTGACCGCCGACCTGGGGCCTACATCTCGATGCCGATGTCGGGCACCTGAGGAGCAGGGGCCGGACATCGGCATCGGTCGCTTGACGCTCCCGGGCCTTCGTGACGTGCCTGCCGGAGGGCGCCGGAGCGCGTCTCCTAGTGCCGCATCAGGCAACGTTCGCCCTGTTCACGACCTCACGGAGGCGTTCGTCGGCGGCGTGCTTGTTCCGCCAGATGATGTAGCGGCGGATCATGCTCCCTTGCTCCTTGTGGTTGGCATGGTCGGTGCCGTCGAGAGCGAAGTAGCGCAGGGCGGTGAACTGAGCCTCGATCCGGTTGAGCCAGGAGCTGTTGGTCGGGGTGTAGGCGATCTCCACGTTGTTCGCCGCTGCCCACGTCCCGACCCGCTGGCACCGCTTCGTCGTCAGGTGCGGTGAGTAGTTGTCGCAGACGATCGCAATGCGCACGTTCGCCGGGTGCAGCGAGCGCAGGTAGCGGCAGAACTCCAGGAACTTCGACCTGTTCTTGGTCTTCTTGATGTGCCCGTAAAGCTGGTCCTTGGCCAGGTCGTAGGCGGCGAACAGGTGGCGGATGCCGTGCGGGCGGGTGTAGGTCGCCCGGCGGCGGGGCCGAGGATCGCGGTCGGGGTCCTTGTGTCTGCCGCCGCGTTCGGCCCATTGCCGGCCGGGGTGCGGCTGGAGGTTGAGCGGCCCGAACTCATCCATGCAGAAGATGACTTCGGGCTCGCCTTCCTCGGGTATGACCTCACCGTCGGCGATCGCGTAGAGGTGTTCGACGCGGGCCTTCTTGGCCGCGTAGTCGGGGTCGCGGGAGGTCTTCCAGGTCTTCACGCGTTGAAACGAGACGCCCTCCTCGCGGAGCAGGATGCGAAGGCCCTCGTGGCTGATGTCGTCGACCACCCCCTCGGCGACCAGGAAGTCGGCCAGCTTGGCCAGACTCCAGGTCGAGAACGGCAGGCCGTGCTCGGCCGGCTTCGACTTGGCGATCTTCTTGATCTCCCGGCGTTCCGGGAGGGTGAAGGTCTTCGGCCGGCCGCCCTTGTACTTGGGGTAAAGCGAGTCGAAGCCGTCCGCGTTGAAGTTGTGGAGCACGTCGCGGACCCGGTCGTCGCTGGTGAACGTCACCTCGGCGATCTTCGCAACCGGCATGCCCTGCGCGGATAACAGCACCATCTGAGCCCGCCGCCAGGTCACCACCGAGCCAGTGCCTCTGCGGATGATCCGCAGCAGGCGCCTGCCCTCGTCGTCGTCAATTTCCCGAACTCGCACGCGTTCAGCCACGTGATCATTGTGGCCGTCTGGCGCTTC
This sequence comes from Streptomyces rishiriensis, assembly GCF_003112535.1. GTDB lineage: Bacteria > Actinomycetota > Actinomycetes > Streptomycetales > Streptomycetaceae > Streptomyces > Streptomyces rishiriensis. The sequence goes on from NZ_BEWA01000025.1 coordinate 111,711, forward strand.
CCGGCGCAGCAACTGGACGACACACCACGACAGGGCGAACGTTGCCTGATGCGGCA
>NZ_BEWA01000026.1 GCF_003112535.1 Streptomyces rishiriensis
GTCTCAGGCCGTTTTGACCGGCCGTTGTTTTCCGACTTATCGGGAGGGCCTCGATGGAATCTGCGATTCGAGAGGCCGACTAGATACTAACCGCTGCCGACCGGACACTGTCCAGTTCCAGGCAACTGTTCGAATCTACCTCCCCACGCGCTCCGTGTCAACGGCTTTTGTGGGGCGAAGAGGAGACTAGCAGTTCACCGGGGCCGGTCGCACATCAGGCGGCGGTCGGCACCGTGGCGCTGCGTTCCGCCTCGTCGACGTCGCCTGTGTCGCCCGCGCGGGCGGCCCTGCCGCCGAGGACGTAGACGTAGGCCAGGAAGGTCAGTTCGGCGGTGATGCCGATGGTGACCCGGGCCCAGGTGGGCAGGCCGGACGGGGTGACGAAACCTTCGATGGCTCCGGACACGAAGAGGACCAGGGCGAGTCCGATCGCCATGCCGACGGCGGCCCGGCCCTCTTCGGCCAGCGCGGTGCGGCGGGTACGCGGGCCGGGGTCGATCACGGTCCAGCCCAGGCGCAGTCCGGTGCCGGCCGCGACGAAGACCGCGGTCAGCTCGAGCAGGCCGTGCGGCAGGACGAGTCCGAGGAAGGTGTCGAGTCGTCCCGCGGAGGACATGAGGCCGGCGCCGACTCCGAGGTTGAGCATGTTCTGGAAGAGGATCCAGAGGACCGGCAGGCCCAGGAAGACGCCCAGGACGAGACACATCGCGGCGGCTTGGGCGTTGTTCGTCCAGACCTGGGCGGCGAAGGCCGCTGCCTGGTGGCTCGAGTAGTACGTCTCGTAGAGACCGCCGGGCCGGGTGAGCCCACGGAGCTCGTCGGGGGCCGCTATGGAGGACTGGACCTCCGGGTGCGTTCCGATCCACCACCCGAGGAGGACGGCGACAGCGGTGGAGAGCAGCGCGGTCGGTACCCACCAGTGGCGTGAGCGATAGACGGCGGCCGGGAAGCTCTGCGTCAGGAAGCGCGTCACGTCACGCCAGGAGGCGCGGCGGGTGCCTGTCACCGCGCTGCGCGCGCGGGCCACGAGCTGGGTGAGCCGGCCGGTGAGCTGGGGGTCGGGGGCGCTGGACTGGATGAGGGAGAGGTGGGTGGCGGTGCGCTGATAGAGGGTGACGAGTTCGTCGGTCTCTGCGCCGGTGAGACGGCGCTGGCGGCGCAGGAGAGCGTCGAGGCGTTCCCATTCCGCTCGGTGGGCGGAGACGAAGACGTCGAGGTCCATCGGTGTGCCTGCTCCTCGGCTGTTCTTCAGCGGCCGGTGGTGATGTCAGCTTGTCCTACTGCGGCGCGATGTGCCTTCAGCTTGGCAGACTGGCCGTTCACGGGGCAGGCCAGGGAAGGGGCGACGGGTGTGAGTGAGCTGGTGACGGGTGAGGCGGTGGCGCTGGAGCTGCGGCCTGCCAGGCTGCCCAGCCGGGCGTTGGCCATCTTGCTGGACCTGGGCGTGGCTTTCGTGGCCTACCTCGTCGTGAGTGTCGCGCTGTTGGCTGCGACGGCTTCCTTGGACGACGCGGCGCAGATCGCGCTCTCGATCGCCACGTTCCTCCTGGTGCCGGTGGGTGGACCGATCGCGGTGGAGACGCTCAGCCACGGTCGCTCGCTCGGGAAGATGGCGTGCGGGCTGCGGGTCGTGCGGGACGACGGCGGGCCGATCCGGTTCCGGCACGCGCTGGTGCGGGGTGCGATCGGTGTGGTGGAGATTCTGCTGACGTTCGGAGTGGTGGCCTGTATCGCCTCGCTCGTGTCGGCGCGGGGGCGACGGCTCGGCGATGTCTTCGCCGGGACGTTGGTGGTGCGCGAGCGGATTCCGGCGGCGCGGTCCGGTTTCGTGCCACCGCCTCCGCCTTGGCTGGCGGGGCGTTTCCAGGGGCTCGATCTGTCCGCGGTGCCGGACGGGCTGTGGCTGGCGGTGCGCCAGTACCTGGGGCGGATGCATCAGCTGGATCCGCAGGTCGGCGGGGCGATGGCGGAGCGGTTGGCGGGTGATCTCGCGGCGCGTACGGGGGTTCCGGTCCCGCAGGGGGTGCCGCCGGCCGCTTTCCTGGCGGCGGTAATGCAGGAGCGGCAGGTCCGGGAGGCGAGGCGGGCTTTCGCGGGCGGCTCCTACAGTGCGCCGGACCCGTACCGGCTGTCGGCGGCCCATGAACCGCCGAGGCCGTACGGGTCACCGGCGCCCTCCCCGACTGGCTCCCCGATGTCGTCGTACGGACCGTCGGGGGTCTCCGCGTCGCCCGCGCCGTACGAGGCTGCGCCGGTGCGGGAGGCCGGCGATCGGCCTGAGGGGGCCGGCACCGGGTTCGTGCCGCCCGCGTAGGCCTGCCTGCAGTAGGCCCGTCTGTCCGGAGGCCTGTCTGTCCGGAGGCGGTGTCAGGCGAACGTGGAGGGGGGTGTCTCCAGGTCTTCCAGCTCGACGCCGGGGGCCGCGAGGACGACGTCCCCGGCGATGTGCACGGTGTGCTGTTCACCGGTGTCCAGGGCTGTGACCTGGTATTCGTCCACGGTCAGGGGGCCGTTGTCAGTGGCGTGTGCTTCGCTTCTCAGCAAGGCCCAGGACTGGTCCACGGTGCGCGGGGCGAGGACCGGATCGGTGAAGGCGACGAGGCGTACGCGCGTCGCCGAGGAGGAGGGGGTGAGGCGCAGGAGCCGGGTGGTCGCGACGAGGAATGCGGGGGATGTGCCGGTGAAGGCGTGGGCGGGGACGTTGCCTTCCGTGGCATCGACGCCGGTGGGGTCGGTGCGGACCCAGGTGACGCCGTCCAGGGCTGCGCCGCGTACCTGCCAGCTGCTCGCGTGGAGTTCGAGGCGCAGGGGGCGGCCGAGGTCGTCGAGGGTCAGGTCGACGGAACCGGTGTGATCGCCGGCGGGGGTGGTCAGCTGGGAGACGTAGCGCCAGCCGGAGGGGCCGGGGGCGCAGTGGAAGTGCTCGTGTGCGAGGGGGGTGTGATCGTGCGGGTCGTGGAGCGCATAGCGGCCGCGGGGCATCGGGGTCCTGGGGTGTGACGGGCCGGCTGGTCGGGTTCGTCCCGTCGTCTCGGCGGGCGGCCTCGGGCGGGCTGATGGCCGGTTCTGGCCGTGGGCCGAAGGGGCAGGCCCCCGTCACGGGGGTGCGGGGGCCTGCCTCGGAGGACCTGTGAGGGTCTGCCCGGTGCTGAAGAACGCGTCAGTGCACGGACGCGTTCTTCAGCGGGTGGGCTGCGGACTCAGTAGCGGTAGTGGTCCGACTTGTAGGGGCCGTCGACCTCGACTCCGATGTACGCCGCCTGCTCCGGGCGCAGGGTGGTCAGCTTGACGCCGAGGGCGTCGAGGTGGAGGCGGGCGACCTTCTCGTCCAGGTGCTTGGGCAGCGTGTAGACGCCCGTGGGGTACTCGTCGGGCTTGGTGAAGAGCTCGATCTGGGCCAGGGTCTGGTCCGCGAAGGAGTTCGACATCACGAACGACGGGTGACCGGTGGCGTTGCCGAGGTTCAGCAGACGGCCCTCGGACAGCACGATGATCACCTTGCCGTCGGGGAAGGTCCACGTGTGGACCTGCGGCTTGACCTCGTCCTTGACGATGCCGGCGATGTTCGCGAGACCCGCCATGTCGATCTCGTTGTCGAAGTGGCCGATGTTCCCGACGATGGCCTGGTGCTTCATCTTGGCCATGTCCGAGGCCATGATGATGTCCTTGTTGCCGGTCGTGGTGATGAAGATGTCACCCTTGTCGACGACCTCGTCCAGGGTCGTCACCTGGTAACCGTCCATCGCGGCCTGCAACGCGCAGATCGGGTCGATCTCCGTGACGATCACCCGGGCGCCCTGGCCGCGCAGCGACTCCGCACAGCCCTTGCCGACGTCGCCGTAACCGCAGACCACGGCCGTCTTGCCGCCGATGAGGACGTCCGTGGCCCGGTTGATGCCGTCGATCAGCGAGTGGCGGCAGCCGTACTTGTTGTCGAACTTCGACTTCGTCACCGCGTCGTTCACGTTGATCGCCGGGAACAGGAGGACGCCGTCGCGCTGCATCTCGTACAGGCGGTGCACGCCCGTCGTGGTCTCCTCCGTCACGCCACGGATCTCCGAGGCGAGCTGGGTCCACTTCTGGGAACCCTCGGAGATGGTGCGGTTCAGGAGTTCGAGGACGACCCGGTGCTCGTCGTTCTCCGCGGTGTCGACCGAGGGGACCTTGCCGTCCTTCTCGTACTCGACGCCCTTGTGGACGAGGAGGGTGGCGTCACCGCCGTCGTCGAGGATCATGTTCGGGCCGCCGGTGGGGCTGTCGGGCCAGGACAGCGCCTGCTCCGTGCACCACCAGTACTCCTCCAGCGTCTCGCCCTTCCAGGCGAACACGGGCACGCCCTGCGGGTCGTCCACGGTCCCCTCGGGGCCCACGGCGATCGCGGCCGCCGCGTGGTCCTGGGTGGAGAAGATGTTGCAGGACGCCCAGCGGACGCGGGCGCCCAGCGCGACCAGCGTCTCGATGAGGACAGCGGTCTGCACGGTCATGTGGAGGGAACCGGTGACGCGGGCGCCGGCCAGGGGCTGCGCCTCGGCGTACTCCCTGCGGATCGCCATCAGGCCCGGCATCTCGTGCTCGGCGAGAGTGATCTCCTTGCGGCCGAAAGCGGCCAGGGAGAGATCGGCGACCTTGAAGTCCTGTCGGCTGTCGACAGTCGTCATGGAGTGCTGCTCCTCGGGTGGTCGAGAGGATGGAATTCGGCTGGTCTGCGCGTCGGCGGACACAGGGGTGCCCCAAGGAGGACACAGGCATGCCCGCGTACGCGCAGCGCAGTCCGTCGGAGGCCCTCTCTCCCTCGGACGGTCCGCTCGGACCGCCCGACCGCCATCAGCAGCGACGTCTGGCTCCGTTCCAAGCTACACCGCCGGGGCGTGCCGCCCCAGTCCGCTTCCGGTCGGATCGAGCCGTTCGCGGGCGGCGGGGAACGGCGTCAGGGCCCGCCGGTGGTGTTCGGCGGGCCCTGACGGATGGTGCGAAGGCCGGGCTCAGTGCTCGGTGGGGTGCTGGGCGGGGCCGCCCGGGGTGGCCTCGCGGTCGGGGCCCTTGGCGGCCTCGGCCTCGCTGTAGATGTCCGGTTCCAGGTAGATCACGCGGGCGATGGGGACGGCGGCGCGGATGCGGGCCTCGGCGGCGTTGATGGCGGTGGCGACCTGGGCGGCGGTGTCGTCGTGCTGGACGGCGATCTTGGCGGCGACCAGGAGTTCCTCGGGGCCGAGGTGAAGGGTGCGCATGTGGATGATGCCGGTGACGGTGTGTCCGTCGACCACGGCGGCCTCGATCTTCTGGACGTCTTCCAGGCCGGCGGACTCGCCGAGGAGGAGGGACTTGGTCTCGCCGGCGAGGACGAGGGCGATCAGGACGAGGAGGACGCCGATGCAGACGGTGCCGACGCCGTCCCAGACGCCGTCGCCGGTCAGGAGGGCCAGGCCGACGCCGCCGAGGGCGAGGACGAGGCCGATCAGCGCGCCGAAGTCCTCCAGGAGGACGACGGGCAGTTCGGGGGCCTTGGCGCGGCGGATGAACTGCGACCAGGAGAGCGTGCCGCGCAGTTCGTTGGATTCCCTGATGGCCGTGCGGAAGGAGAAGCCCTCGGCGAGGATCGCGAAGACGAGCACGCCGACCGGCCAGTACCAGTGCTCGATCTGGTGCGGGTGCTTGATCTTCTCGTAGCCCTCGTAGATGGCGAACATGCCGCCGACCGAGAAGAGGACGATGGAGACGAGGAAGGCGTAGATGTAGCGCTCGCGGCCGTAGCCGAAGGGGTGTTGGGGGGTCGCCTCGCGCTGGGCCTTCTTGCCGCCGATGAGGAGCAGGGCCTGGTTTCCGGAGTCGGCGAGGGAGTGCACGCCTTCGGCGAGCATGGACGACGAGCCGCTGAAGGCGAACGCCACGAACTTCGATGCCGCGATCGCGAGGTTGGCGCCGAGTGCCGCCACGATCGCCCTACTGCCGCCTGACGCGCTCATGTTTTCGCGTTGTCCCTTCGCCTTCGTCCATGCGGTTAGCCGTTCAGGCCTTTGCCCGTCCTTTGCCGGTGGGTCATTCTTGCAGCCCGTTCCGGCGTCGGCTGTTCAGGTATCCACAAGCCCGGTCAGACAATCACCGTGGCGCGGAAGAGGGTGCCGGCGCCGGACGCCGAGGCCTTGTCCGCGGCGGGCACGAACACGGACTGACCGGGGGTGAGTTCGTGTTCGCCCGCCCGCACGAGGCCCGCTGTGCAGAGCAGGATCTGCGGGGTGTCGCGGGTGAGGTCGTGGGCGGCGCCGCCCTCCGCCAGGACGTGGCGCGAGAGGCGGAACTCGTCGATGGGGGTCTCGTAGACCTCCTCGCCGTCGGGGGTGGCCTCGGGGCGCAGGACGCCGGGGTCGCCGGGTTCGAAGCGGACGATGCGCAGCAGTTCGGGGACGTCGACGTGTTTGGGGGTGAGGCCGCAGCGCAGCACGTTGTCGGAGTTGGCCATGATCTCGACGCCGAGGCCGCTGAGGTAGGCGTGCGGGATGCCGGCGCCGAGGAACAGGGCTTCGCCGGGCTGGAGCCGGACGTGGTTGAGCAGCATGGCGGCGATGACGCCGGGGTCGCCGGGGTAGTGGTGGGCGATGCCGGCGTAGGGGGCGTGGTCGCCGCCGAGGCGGTCGCAGGCGGCGGCCGCTTCGGCGACGGTGCGGGCCGTCTCCTCGGGGTCGGCGGTGAGGATCGCCGTGAGGACCTCGCGCAGGGCGGCGTCCTCGGGGTGGGCGTGCAGGAGGTCGACGTAGGGCTTGAGGGAGTCGACGCCGAGGGCGTCGAGGAGGTCCGCGGCCTGTGCGGGGGGACGGAAGCCGCAGAGGCCGTCGAACTCGGTGAGGGCGCAGATGAGTTCGGGCTTGTGGTTGGCGTCCTTGTAGTTGCGGTGCGGGGCGTCGATGGGGATGCCGCGGCGCTCTTCGTCCGCGAAGCCCTGCTCGGCCTGTGTGAGGTCGGGGTGGACCTGGAGGGAGAGGGGGGCGCCGGCGGCGAGGAGTTTGAGGAGGAAGGGCAGGCGGGGGCCGAACGCGGCGACGGTGCGTTCGCCGAGTTCGCGTGCCGGGTCGGCGGCGATCACCTCGGCGAGGGTGCCCCGGCCGGTGCGTGAGGGTGCGCCCGGGTGGGCGCCCATCCACATCTCTGCCTGCGGTTCGCCGGTCGGCCGGGTGCCGAGCAGGTGCGGGATCGCGGTGGGGGATCCCCAGGCGTAGGGGCGGACGGTGTTGTCGAGGCGGTCCATGCGGTTCTCTCTGCCTGCCCTGGGTGTCGCTGCCTGTCCCGGGGGTCGGTCGTCGGGCGTCCGGCCGGGGTCGGCGGACGGTCGAGGGGGATCAGGATCCTGAGGCGAGCGCCAGGTAGACGGCGGCGAAGTCGGTGGTGGCGATCAGCTCGGCGAGGGTGACGAGTGCGTCGCCCTCCTCGGGTTCGAGTTCGCTGATCGGAGTGTCGTGGCCGAGGGCCAGGTCGCGGGCGGCGGGGGCGGCGGTGAGGCCTCCGATGGGGCGGTCGCGCAGCAGCACCACGCGCGCGTGCAGGGCGGGGGCTTCCTCGACGCGGTCGCGGAAGAAGTCGTCCGGGTCGGCGCTGGCGGCGAGGGGGCCGGCGAGGAGGGCGCTGTGTTCGGCGAGGGCCTCGGGGAGCTCGGCGACGAGGGCGGGGCGGCCGGCGAGTTCGGCGAGGGCGGCGGCGAAGCGGCGGCCGGCGGGCCCGGCGGAGACGCCTTCGGTCCAGATCACGGGGAGGGCGTCGGCGAGTTCGCCGGCCAGGGTCTTCGCCGGGTTGCTGTAGGTCGCGACGGCGGGGCCGCAGCGTTCGGCGACCTGGTCGAGCCGGTCGGCGACCGCCTCGAGCGCCTCGGGCGGGGCGGAGAGCAGGGCGATGCGGTCCAGGAGGGCGAGCAGGGGGGTCAGGAGGGCCCACAGGACGCCGGGGGCGGAGGCGGCGACGGGGGGCTGTTCGTCCCGCTCGTACGGTGCGGTCGCCAGGGGGACGAACAGGCTGTGGCCCGTGGTGGCCGCTTCGGCGACGGGGGTGCTCGCGGGGGCGACGGCGACGACGGTGCAGCCGCGGCGGTAGGCCTGCTCGGTGAGGAGGGCGAGGCCGGGTTCGCCGCCGTCGGGGGTGGCGATCAGGAGGAGGTCGACCGACCCGGCCCAGCCCGGGAGTTCCCAGCGCAGGGCGCCCGCGGCGGGGGCGACGCCGGTGGGTGACAGGTGGACGACGGGGCAGGCGGCGCCGGCGAGGGTGCCGAGGAGGTCGGCGACGCAGACGGCGGCGGCGCCGGGGCCTGCGATGAGGATGGCGCGGGGGCGGCCGTCCGGTTCGAGGTCGCGGACGCCGGCCTCGGTCGCGTGCCGGGCGGCGGTGCGGACGCGGGCGCCGGCCTCGGCCGCGCCGCGCAGGAGTGCTCGGTGGTCGGCCTCGGCGAGGGCCTCCGGCGTGTCGAGCAGCGAGTCGTCGAGCATGGCGGCAGTCTCCGATCGCCCGGAGGCGTCGTCGGTGTGCGGGGCCGGGGGGGTGGGGTGCGCGCGGGGAGGAGGCGGGTCCGGCGTGGCCTGTGGGGGCCGTTCCCGCTGCTCCCCGCGGTGCGTGATCGCCCGGGGTGGGGTCGGTGCGTGGGGTGGGGCTGGGCGTCGGGCGGGGGCCCGCCGGTGGGGCGGGGCGCCAGGCCCGGTGCCGGGGGTGGGCGGGCGGCCGCGGGTGGAGCTCGCGGCGCGGAGTTACGCGGGGCGGCGGGCCTCGTCGACGAGGAGGACGGGGATGCCGTCGCGCACGGGGTACGCCAGGCCGCAGTCCTGGCCCGTGCAGATCAGCTCCGAGTCCTGCTCCTTGAGGGGGGCGTGGCAGGCGGGGCAGGCGAGGATCTCCAGGAGGCCGGCTTCGAGCGGCATGGGGTGTCCCTTCGGAGTGGGCCGGTGTGCGTCCGGGGTGTGGTGCGGGGTGGTGCGATGAGGTGTGCGGTAGTGCCTGGTCAGGGTACCGCCGGTGAGGGTGGGGCGTGGGGGTTGGGCGGGATGCGGTGAGAGCGGGCGGGAAGGCGGTCGGCGGGCGCCGCGCCCGGGTGACCGTCGTGGGGGTCGTCCCCGCCGCTCGTCCGGGCTCGGCGCCGGTCTCCCGTGCTGCTCGCGTGGCTCGCGGGGTGCACGGACGGGGCCGTCGGGCTGAGGCCTCGGGGCGCTCGGAGGCGGCCGCTCGGGGCGCTCAGGCTCTGATGATCGCCAGGGCCTCGTCCCGGATCCTGGTCATCGTCGGTTCGTCCCGGGCTTCCGCGTTGAGGCGCAGGAGGGGTTCGGTGTTGGAGGGGCGGACGTTGAACCACCAGTCGGCGGACGAGACGGTCAGGCCGTCGAGTTCGTCCAGGGTGACGTCGTCGCGGTCGCCGTACGCCGCCTTGATCGCGGCGATGCGGTCGGCCTGGTCGGCGACGGTGGAGTTGATCTCGCCGGAGCCGCTGTAGCGGTCGTACTCGGCGACGAGGCGGGACAGGGGGCCGTCCTGCCCGCCGAGGGCCGCCAGGACGTGGAGGGCGGCGAGCATGCCGGTGTCGGCGTTCCAGAAGTCCTTGAAGTAGTAGTGCGCGGAGTGCTCGCCGCCGAAGATCGCGCCGGAGCGGGCCATCTCGGCCTTGATGAAGGAGTGGCCCACGCGCGTGCGGACGGGTGTCCCGCCGTGCTCGCCGACGACCTCGGGGACGGTCCGGGAGGTGATCAGGTTGTGGATGACCGTGCCTCGGCCGCCGTTGCGCGCGAGTTCCCGGACGGCCACCAGGGCCGTGATCGCGGACGGGGAGACCGGCTCGCCCCGCTCGTCGACGACGAAGCAGCGGTCGGCGTCGCCGTCGAAGGCGAGACCCAGGTCGGCGCCCTCTTCGCGGACCCGCTTCTGGAGGTCGACGAGGTTCGCCGGGTCCAGCGGGTTGGCCTCGTGGTTGGGGAAGGTGCCGTCCAGTTCGAAGTACAGGGGGACGACGGACAGGGGGAGGCCTTCGAGGACCGTGGGGACGGTGTGGCCGCCCATGCCGTTGCCCGCGTCGACGACGACCTTCAGGGGGCGGATGGAGGTCAGGTCGACGAGTGCGCGCAGGTGTGCCGCGTAGTCCTTCAACGTGTCGGCGTCGGAGACCGTTCCCGGCTCGGATGCGGCTTCGGGTGCGCCCGTCCGCGTCCACTTCTCGACCAGTTCACGGATCTGGGTCAGGCCGGTGTCCTGGCCGACCGGGGCCGCGCCCGCCCGGCACAGCTTGATGCCGTTGTAGCGGGCGGGGTTGTGCGAGGCGGTGAACATCGCTCCGGGCAGGTTCAGCGCGCCCGACGCGTAGTACAGCTGGTCCGTGGAGCACAGGCCGATCCGGGTGACGTGCACGCCGAGTGCCGCCGCGCCGCGTGCGAAGGCGCCGCTGAGGCCCGGTGAGGAGGGGCGCATGTCGTGACCCACGACGATCGCCTCGGCGCCGGTCACCTGGGCGAAGGCCGCGCCGAAGAGTTCGGCGAGCGACTCGTCCCACTGGTCCGGGACCACTCCGCGCACGTCGTACGCCTTCACGATCTGTGACAGATCAGCAGCCACGGCCAACCTTCCTGAAGTCCTGTAGGTCACCACAAACTACCCGGACCGGTTCGCCGTCCGCTGTCGGGCCGCCGGGGAGCCGGGCGGACGCGATCCCGTGGGCGGGCCGGGCGACCACGGGGGCGCAGAACGGGCCCGTTGTGCCCGCGCGCGTGCGGGCGGGCAGCCGGGCCGCGAGCTCCCGTCAAGGCGACACCGAGGGCGTCGCGTTGCGCCCGTGAGGGCGGGGAGGCGGGCGGGGAGGGCGGCGAACCGGGCGTGGGCGGCGGCCGGTTCGCGAGGCGGGAACGGAACTCGCCGGTCTGCGCCAGGAATTGAGCAGAAAGCGATTTCCCGTTCGCGGGGCGGGCGGCGGGTCCGAGGCGAGGCCGCAGCGTCGGGGCCCGACGAGCGGTGCGCCGACGAGCGCGCGTCAGCCGTGGAGGCGGGGAGGCGGGAACCGGCTCAGTTGTCCGGTGAGCGCAGTACCCGCAGGTGGCCGCGCCGGGCGACCTCCATCGGGTCCGCCCTGCGTCCGGCGCCGCCGGCTCCGGCCGCGCGTTCCTGCGGACGGGCCGCCTCACGGACGGCGTTGGCAAGCGCTTCCAGATCGTCACCGCTGGGGCGGGCGGGCGCCGACCCGTCGAGGAGCCGGACGACTTCCCAGCCGCGCGGGGCGGTGAGGCGTTCGGAGTGCTCGGCGCACAGGTCGTAGCAGTGGGGTTCGGCGTAGGTGGCGAGCGGGCCGAGGACCGCGGTCGAGTCGGCGTAGACGTACGTCAGCGTCGCGACGGCGGGTCGGCCGCAGGCGGTGCGCGAACAGCGACGTACAGGGCTCACGACGTTGGACGGTACCGCACTCTTGAGCGGGCCGCGACGACTCTCCACCAGGTCACTCCACCGTGTCGTGTTGTGAAACGCCCCACGGGCCACACCAGTCATACCCCGCTGACCTGCGCGAACACCAGCCCTTGGGAGGAAGTGGCCCTAGGAGCACGGTCATCACTCGGCACAAACGACATCAATTGCCATGAGTTCGCCGGTCTCGGAGAGATACGGAATCGAGCCCAACCTTGGCTGGAACGGTCGTCCTGCGACATGGATGATCAGCGGCCCGGGCAGGCCGGGAAGGTGTGTGAGGCCCGGCGGCGGGGAGCGGCGGGGATTACGCTTCAGTAGTGATGGACAGCCCCGTACCGCCCCCCGCCGCAGGCCCAGGCCCCCGTCGTCGTGATCGCCACGGCCGGGGCATGCGGGGGCCGATCGCGCCGCCGCAGGTGCCGTTGGCGGCCAGCCGCGCCGACGTGTTCGCGGACCTCGTGCAGGACTCCGTCGAGCGCCTGGAGCGGCGGTGGCCGCAGCTCGCCGACATCGACTTCATGGTGCTGGAGGTGCCGCGGCTGGACGCGGCCCCGGAGCCCTGGAACGACGAGGCGGTCCCGCTGGGCGGGACGATCGCCGCGCGCGAGGGCCGGCGGGCCCGGGTCGTCGTCTACCGGCGGCCGGTGGAGATCCGCACCAAGGGGCGCGACGAGCGCGCCGCGCTGGTGCACGAGGTGGTCGTGGAGCAGGTCGCGGAGTTGCTGGGGCTGACTCCGGAGACGGTGGATCCGCGCTACGGCGAGGACTGATCACAGCCCCCGCACGCCCCCCGTCCGGGTGACCTCGACGACTCTTCCGGGTTACTTCTGGAGCACCGCGACGTCTTCGTCGGCCTGCGGCACGGACACGGTCCCGCGGTCGTCCGGCAGGGTCTGGACGGTGAAGCCCGGGACGCCCTCCTGGGTGGACGTCAGGGTGCGGGAGGCGTAGACGGGGGTGGCCGTGAGGGTTTCCACGGTCAGGGCGTAGCTGCCCTTCAGGCCGGTGGGGACGGGGAGTTCGACGTCCTGGGTGGTGCCGGCCCGGACCGTGTACGTCTTGGAGACGGCCGTGCCGCCGCCGCTGCCCGCGGAAGCGGTGACCTTGACCTGGGCGGTGCCCTTGGGGGCGGTCAGGGAGAGGGTGGCGCCCTTGGCGCTGTTGCCGGCGGCGGACGCGCGCGTGCCGACCGGCGCGGTGGCGGGGATGAACGCGGACTCCTGGTCGGCGCCCTTGCCGCGCAGGACCCGTACGGCGGCGACGACCGGGACCGACTGGTCCGTGGGGGTCAGGATCAGGGATCCGGCCTCCCCGCGCGTGACGTCGCCCAGGTCGACCGAGATCGTCCTGCCCGCCTTGACGTGCAGCGTCTCGTGCCCGGCGGGGGTGATCAGACCTGAGGGGGACGCGAGTTGGACTTTGAGGTCCGCGTCCGCGTCACCCGGGGCGTAGGCGACGAGGCGGACGGCCGTGGCGTCCTTGGGGATGCCCGGGACGACCTGGATGGGGGCCGGGTCGGTGGCGGGGGCCAGCCAGTCGCCGCCGAGCTTTTCGTCCAGGGCCTGTACGGCGGCCCCGAGGCGGCCGCTGCGCACGTTGACGTGGACGGTGAGGTCTTCCTGCTTCTCACCGGTGAGCGTGGACAGCAGGATCGGCTCGCTGGAGTGCGCGGGAACGGTGAGGCCCTCCCCCACCGTGGTCGCGAGGGCGCCGTCCTTGCCGTAGAGCGCGATGTCGACGACGGCGGCCGAGTCGTCCGGGTTGGTGAGGTGGACGTAGTCGGTGCGGTCGGCGGCCGTGCTGACGCCCGGGAACCAGAACTCCGTGTCGGGCGCGGAGCAGGCGAGGCCCTGGAGGCCGCGGCCGCTGCCCGCGGGGACCTCGGTGGTCTCCTGGACGGTCCAGCCGGGCGCGAACCTGCCCTCGGCGGTGCCCAGGAGCGCGGGCGCGGCACCGCCCGTGGTGGCGCCGACGGCCGGTGCGCCGGGCGCCTTGGGGGTGAGGGCGGGCTTCGCGGCCGCCTTCTTCTTGCCGTCCGTCTTCCCGCTCGTCTTGCCGTCCGCCTTGCCGTCCGTCTTGCCTGTCGCCTTGCCTGTCGTCTTGCCGTCCGCCTTGCCGTTCGTCTTCCCGCTCGCGGCGCCGCTCGCCGGGTCCGCCGACTCCTCGACGGCGGGGGTGAGTTCGGCCTTTCCGTCGGCGCCTGTGCCCTTGGTGACGGGAGTGAAGGACGTGTACGACGTCTCGGCGAGGTCGGAGGTGCTGGGCGAGGGGCAGAGCAGGCTCGTGCGCTCCACGGGCAGTTCGGCGGCCGCCTGGCCGGAGTCCGCTCCGGAGGCGTCCGGCTGGTTGAGCGTGGCGAACCCGGTGACGGCGGCCAGCGCGGCCGTGCCGGCGATCAGGGACAGGGTGGTGCGGTTCACTGCTGGCTCCCGTCGGGACGCTCGTCGTCGGCGCCGCGCGGGCGCCGCTCCGGGTCGTAGGCGGGGTCGTACCCGCCTTGGCCGTAGCCCGACGGGTCGTAGCCCTGCTGCTGGTAGTTCTGGTCGTACGACGCCTGCTGCGCCTGGCCGTCGTAGGCGTACGGGTCGTACTGGCCGGCCTGGTAGGGATCGTAGGCCTGCTGGTCGTAGCCGCCCTGCTGGTACTGCTGGCCGCCCTGGTACTGCTCGCCCTGGTACTGCCCGCCCGGGTAGCCGCCGTATTCGGCGCCGGCGTAGGTCGGCTGGTCCCAGTCGCCGTAGGGCTGCTGCTGCGGGACCGCGGCGGGAGGCTGTCCCTGCGCGGGGACGGCGAACTCGTCGTGCCGGCCGGGTTCCTGGGGATCGGCTTCGGTCTCGGTCTCGGCTTCCGCCTCCGCCTCGGCCTGGGCGCGCAGGCGGCGGGCGCGGCGGCCCTCGCCGTCGACGGCCTGGGCGGGGATCGGCTCCTCCTCGGGGAGGTCGTCGTCGACGTCACGGCGGCGGCCGGGGAGGGCCAGGACGACGAGGACGAGGGCGAGCAGGCCCTGCGCCCACAGCCACGCGGTGTGGGTGAACGGGTCGTCGTAGGTGACGTCCAGCCTGCCGCCGGAGGCGGGGAGTTCGAAGCCCTGGGCCCACCCGTCGACGGTCGTCGGGGTGAGGGCCTTGCCGTCCAGGGTGGCCGTCCAGCCTTCGGCGGCGGCGTCGGCCAGCCGCAGCACACGACTGCCGGAGCCGTCGGGGACGGTGGTGTGGACGTCCACGGGGCCCGCGGCGACCGGGGTCGCCGCGCCCTTGCCGGAGTCGGCGACGACGGCCGCGCGGGAGACCTCCTGGTCGACCCGCCACAGGGCGCTGCCGTCCTGCTGGCTCAGCCGCTTCAGACCGGGCGTGGCGTCCAGGACGCGGGTGGCCTCGCGGGGCGCGCCCTTGTGGACGAGGACGTACCCCACGGCGAACTTGCCGAGCTGGTCGGCCTGGTCGGCGCCGGAGCCGGCGACGAGATTGGCGACGACCTTGTCGAGCTGCTTGTTCTCGCCGTCGGCGGCGGCGAGTTCGGCGTCGCCGAGCCGGGCGCCGGAGCCGCGGACCAGCATGTAGCCGACGCGGGCGGCGTCGCTGTCGAGCACGAGGGTGCGGGCCTGGTCGCGGTCGCCCGCCTCTTCGGCGACGAACGCGGGCACCTGGACGGGGTCGCGGCGCTCCAGCGGGCCGTCGGCGCCGCCCATCATCCAGCCGGCGGCGAGGAGCAGCGGGCCCGCGGCGGAGGCGAAGGCGATGAGCGCGGCGACCGGCTGGCGCCAGCCGAAGCTCTGCTCGGCGACACGCGTGCGTGCTCCGTCGGCGCCGATGACGGCGGCCGCGAGGAGGGCGATTCCGTAGACGAGGGTGGCGGGGCCGGCCCAGGTGGAGCTGTTGGACAGCACCGCGAAGACCAGGCCCACCAGGGCGACGGCCCAGGCCGCCCAGACGCCGAAGTGGCGTTCGGAGCGCAGCAGGGCGGCCAGCGCGGCGAGGACGACGCCGATGAGCATCAGGCCGTCGACGGTGCCGGGGCCGCCGGGGCTGGCGCCGAGCAGGTCGAGCGCGGTGGCCGTCGAGGGGCCGTAGTCGAGGCCGGCCTGGGTGAAGAACCCGAAGGGCAGCAGGGACAGCGACCAGGGCGCGAGGATCAGCAGGGGGGTGCCCAGCTGGGCCAGGAAGCGCGGGCCGTACGCGGTGAGGTCGCGGCGGCGCACGGCCAGGACCGCGAGGCCGAGGACGAGCGCGATGGGCCAGACGATCGGGGTGAACGCGGTGGTGATCGTCAGCAGCAGGGTGTAGGCCCAGGTGGCGCGCCAGCTGCCGCGGGCTCCGGAGCGTTGCGTCAGACCGCTCGCGGCGGCGCCCGCGCGGGCGATGAGCGGCAGCAGCACGGCCAGGACGGCGGTGCCGACGCGGCCGCCGGCGAGGGCGCCGGTCGCGGCGGGCAGGAAGGCGTAGACGACGGCCGCCCACGCGCGCAGGAGGCGTGACTCGACGAGCGGCCGGGAGGCGAAGTAGGCGGTGAAGCCGGCCAGCGGCACCGAGCAGACGAGCAGCAGGGTGAGGGCGAGGCCGGTCGAGCCGAGCAGCAGGGTGGCCAGGGTCGCGATGATGGCGAGGTAGGGCGGGGCGGCGGGGGTGCCGCCCACGCCGACCGGGTGCCAGGCGTTCGCGTAGCGCGACCACAGCTCGGAGGCGTCGGCCGGGGCGGGCAGCAGGGCGCCGCCCGCGAGGGCGCCGCCGCCGAGCAGGCCGCGGCAGGCGACGAGGGAGACGAGCAGCAGGGCCAGGAAGAGCACCGGGCCGGGTTTGCGGGCGATGCGCTTGAGGCGCGCGAACTGCTCGATCTCCAGGAAGTCCGCGTCGTCGCCGCCGGGGCCGGACTCGACGGCCCCGCCGTGCCGGCCCGCTCCGGAGACGGCCTCGGGGTCGGAGGAGCCGAAGTAGTCGCCGACGGCCTGTTCGAAGGTGGCCCGCACGGTCGCGCCGGGCGGCGGGAAGAGGGCGCGCAGTTCGTCCTTGTCGACCGTAGGCTTCCCGCGCCTGCGCCGCCCGGCGATGATCCGCTCGGGGCGCAGCAGGGTGCTCAGCAGGCCGCGGATCTCGTCGAGGGCCTGTCCGGGGACCTTGCCGACGAGGTTGGCGAGGGTGCGCAGCAGGGTGCCGAGGACCAGGCGGACCAGGATCCAGGGCAGCAGCGCCGTGCGGCTGTTGACGAGGAGGGTGTAGACGGCGCCGGCCTTGTCGACCTTGTGCGGGGAGGCGGTGGTGCGGCCCGCGCAGTCGACGGCGCGGCGCTCGCGGGAGGCGGCTTCCGCGTGCCGTACGACGGCTTCGGGGGCGATGAGGACGCGGTGGCCGGCGGCCTGCGCGCGCCAGCACAGGTCGACGTCGTCGCGCATGAGGGGCAGGCGGCGGTCGAACCCGCCGAGCTGCTCGAAGACGTCGCGGCGGATCAGCATGCCGGCGGTGGACACGGACAGCACGGACCGGACGTGGTCGTGCTGGCCCTGGTCCTGTTCGCGGCGGTCCAGGCCGGTCCAGCGGCGGCCGGAGTGGGCGATGGTGACGCCGACCTCGAGGAGCTGGCGGCGGTCGTACCAGCCGCGGAGCTTGGGGCCGACGACGGCCACGTCGTCACGGCCCAGTTCGAGTTCGTTCTCCACCACGCGCAGCAGTTCGGCCAGCGCGTCCGGTTCGGGGGCGCTGTCGTCGTGCAGCAGCCACAGCCACTGGACGGGCTCTCCGTGCGGGAGTTCCGGCAGGTCGTAGGCGTCGTCGCGCCAGGTGCGCGTGACGGGGTCCCAGCCGCTGGGGCGCTTGAGGTACGGCAGTTCCTCGGGGGTGAGGACGGGGGCCGTGCGGTTGGCCTCCTCGACGGCCTGGCCGAAGCCGGTGCGGCGGGCGAGGTGCAGGACGCGGTCGTCGCCGAGGGCCTCGGCGACCAGCCGCGCGGAGTCGTCCGAGCTGCCGGTGTCGGCTGCCATGACGGACTGGACGGGACGCTCCTGGCCGAGCAGCCCGGCGAGCGCGTCAGGCAGCCAGCGGGCACCGTCGTGGGAGACGATCACCGCGGTCACGACATGACGCGGGAACTCAGGTGTGGCAGCGCCGTCTTGGTGGGCTGCCGTGTGGCTGTGCACGGACATCGAGGTACGGGCCCCGGTTCGCTGGACTGCGGTGGACGCCTGCGCCGCCTGGGGGCGCAGAAGCGTCTCGGACGAGCGCCCACACTATCGGCTGGGCAGGACGACGGCCCGCCGCCTGTGGACAACCCACATGCGACGGGCCGTTCTGACCCTCGTGCCCGAAGGCGCCTCGATGCGCCTCGGTATCGGGACGTCATGCCGCCGCGACGCCGGCCGTGGCGTCCGTGCGGCATGGCCGGCTCTCAGACCGCCGCCTTCTTCAGCCTGCGGCGTTCCCGCTCGGAGAGGCCGCCCCAGATGCCGAATCTCTCGTCGTTGGAGAGGGCGTACTCCAGGCATTCGGAGCGGACCTCGCAGGCGAGGCAGACCTTCTTGGCCTCGCGGGTGGAGCCGCCCTTCTCGGGGAAGAAGGACTCGGGATCGGTCTGGGCGCACAGTGCGCGCTCCTGCCAGCCGAGTTCCTCGTCCGCGTCGTCGACGTCGACCAGCAGTTGCTGCACCAGCTCGGTCATGTGCGCCCCTCGCTCTGTCTTTCGCGTCCCCGTGACGTGGCCGTTACCGATTCCGGCTGAACGACACGAGTGAAATTACAAGTGTGCTGCTCCGGGCGAGTCAAGCCGAGATCTGCTATTGGGCCCCTTATTCACTCTGCGGAACCAAGGCCATGCGGTAAGTGTTCAAATCGCCATAAACCTTGACACGCAGGTGGAGCCCCGGAGGGACACCGCCCCGCACAGCGCTTGTACGGGGAAAGACGCCCGGAGGTTCGATCCCGTTGCGGCACGCGCGCGGAAGCGAACCGGATCACCGTCGGATCACGGGATCGCCACGAGGCTCGCGCCCGGCATGAGCGCCATGTGTCCCGGTCACCCCATGCACAAACCTTTCACCTCACAGATGAACCGAATGAGGTGAACCGTGTCCCACATACCGGGTGTCGAGTTGACAGTGCGGGTGTGAACCGGTGTCCTTGTGGGCATGCTCGCGAACTTGGCATTCACCTCGACCGGCTCCGCCGGGTCCCACGGTGCTGCCCTCGTCCGCTGTAGCTGTTGTCGTCGTTCCAGCTGTTGAGCCCAACGCGCTCCGGCTGCACCCGTTGAGTCCACCGCGACTCGGCTGCTGTCTCCCTCCGGCCCACACCAGGGCGCCCCTGTTCCCCCCGTGATCCGGGCGGACGGTCCGCGACACCCAGCACGCCCCCCACTCCTGCCGCCTCTTCCGCCGAGGAACCACCGCATCCATGAACAGCGACAGCGACCTCCAGATCGCCGGCGACATCCTCGAAGTCCCCCACCTCCTGCAGGCCCCGCGCGAGCACCCGGCCACCGTGGCCGAGTTCGCCGGGCTGGCCCGCTCCGTCGCCGCCGACCGCGCCCGGTGGGAACACCTGGTCCGCTACGACGCGACGTCCCGCTGGTACCACCTGCTGCGCACCGGCCCCGGCTACGAGGTGTGGCTGCTGTCCTGGGTGCCCGGTCAGGGCAGCGGACCGCACGACCACGGCCGGTCCTCCGGCGTGCTCACCGTGCTGGACGGGGAGCTGACCGAGCGCACCGAACGCGGCGAGCGGGTGCTCGGAGCCGGGGCGCAGCGGGTGTTCGCGCCGGGATACGTGCACGAGGTCGTCAACGACGCGCTGGAGCCGGCGGTCAGCCTGCACGTCTACTTCCCGGGACTTACGGAGATGCCGATGCACCCGCGGTCACACGTGCGCACGGCCGGCGCGGCCACGATGGCGTGCGCGGCCCCCGTCGAGTACGGCCCCGCGGACGCCGTCGGCGTATAGCCGGACGCCGTCGGTGCGTGGCCGGCCGCCGTCGGCGTGCAGCCGGATGCCGACGGCGTGCAGCCGGATGCCGTCGGCGTGCAGCCGGACGTCGTCGGCGTGCAGCCGGACGTCGTCCGCTCGTACGGGTGGGCGGGATGTCCACAGGCGGGCGGTTGTCCACAACCGCCCGTCGCGCTGTCGGCGCCGCCTGCGAGACTTGCCCTCATGCGCATTGTGGTTCTGGCAGGCGGCATCGGCGGTGCCCGGTTCCTGCGCGGTCTGAAGCAGGCCGTGCCGGACGCGGACGTCACGGTCATCGGCAACACCGGCGACGACATCCATCTCTTCGGACTGAAGGTCTGCCCGGACCTCGACACGGTGATGTACACGCTCGGCGGCGGCATCAACGAGGAACAGGGCTGGGGGCGGGCCGACGAGACCTTCCACCTGAAGGAGGAGCTCGCCGCCTACGGCGCGGGGCCCGGCTGGTTCGGTCTGGGCGACCGGGACTTCGCCACGCACATCGTGCGGACGCAGATGATCGGCGCCGGCTATTCGCTGAGCGCGGTGACCGAGGCTCTGTGCGACCGGTGGAAGCCGGGCGTGCGGTTGATCCCCATGACGGACGACCGCGTCGAGACCCATGTGGCAGTCGAGGTCGACGGTGAGCGCAAGGCCGTGCACTTCCAGGAGTACTGGGTGCGGCTGCGGGCCTCGGTGCCGGCGGAGGCGGTCGTGCCCGTCGGCGCGGAGCAGGCGAAGCCG
This sequence comes from Streptomyces rishiriensis, assembly GCF_003112535.1. Taxonomy (GTDB): domain Bacteria; phylum Actinomycetota; class Actinomycetes; order Streptomycetales; family Streptomycetaceae; genus Streptomyces; species Streptomyces rishiriensis. The sequence goes on from NZ_BEWA01000026.1 coordinate 20,076, forward strand.
GCGCCGGGGGTGCTGGAGGCGATCGCGGAGGCGGACGTCGTGCTCTTCCCGCCGTCGAATCCGGTGGTCTCCGTCGGCACGATCCTCGCGGTGCCCGGCATCCGCGAGGCGATCGCCGAGGCAGGCGTGCCGGTGGTGGGCCTGTCCCCCATCGTCGGGGACGCGCCGGTGCGCGGCATGGCCGACAAGGTGCTCGCGGCGGTCGGCGTGGAGTCGACGGCCGCGGCGGTGGCTGAGCACTACGGCTCGGGACTGCTCGACGGCTGGCTCGTCGACACCGTGGACGCGGACGCGGTGGAGCGGGTGGAGGCGGCCGGGATCCGCTGCCGCGCCGTCCCGCTGATGATGAGCGACCTCGACGCGACCACGCAGATGGCCCGGGAGGCGTTGCGGCTGGCGGAGGAGGTGCGGGGCGCGTGAGCGGGTCCTTGGAGAGCGGTTACCGGGTCTGGGCCGTGACCGGGCTGCCCGAGGTGCGGGACGGGGACGACCTGGCCAAGCTGATCGCCGCCGCCGAGCCGGGGCTCGCCGACGGGGACGTGCTGCTGGTCACGTCGAAGATCGTGTCCAAGGCGGAGGGGCGGATCGTCCGGGCGGACGACCGGGAGGCCGCGATCGACGCCGAGACGGTCCGGGTGGTGGCCCGGCGCGGGGCGCTGCGGATCGTCGAGAACCGGCAGGGGCTGATCATGGCAGCGGCCGGGGTCGACGCGTCCAACACCCCGGCGGGCACGGTGCTGTTGCTGCCCGAGGACCCGGACGCGTCGGCGCGGGCGCTCCGCGAGGGGCTGCGGGACGCGCTCGGCGTCGACGTCGGGATCGTCGTCACCGACACCTTCGGGCGGCCCTGGCGGGCGGGGCTCACGGACGTGGCGATCGGCGCCGCCGGGGTGCGGGTGCTGGACGATCTGCGCGGGGACACCGACGCGCACGGCAACGCGCTGAGCGCGACCGTCGTCGCCACGGCGGACGAGCTGGCCGCCGCCGGCGACCTCGTGAAGGGCAAGGCCGCGGGGCTTCCGGTCGCCGTGGTGCGGGGTCTGGGGCATGTGGTCGGGTCCGAGGGCGCCGAGGAGGGCGCCCGGGCGCTCGTGCGGGGGGCACGGGACGACATGTTCCGGCTCGGGACCTCGGAGGCGGTGCGGCTGGCGGTCACGCAGCGACGGACCGTGCGGTCCTTCACCGACGAGCCGGTCGACCCCGGAGCGGTGCGGCGGGCGGTGGCGGCGGCCGTCACCGCGCCGGCGCCGCATCACACGACGCCGTGGCGGTTCGTCCTGCTGGAGTCCCAGGAGGCGCGGTCGCGGCTGCTGGACGCGATGCGGGACGCGTGGATCGCGGATCTGCGGCGGGACGGGAAGTCCGAGGAGTCCATCGCCAAGCGGGTGCGGCGGGGAGACGTGCTGCGCAACGCGCCGTATCTCGTGGTGCCGTGTCTGGTGATGGACGGGTCGCACACCTACGGCGACGCGCGGCGGGACGCGGCCGAGCGGGAGATGTTCGTGGTCGCGACCGGGGCCGGCGTGCAGAACTTCCTGGTCGCGCTGGCCGGGGAGCGGCTGGGCTCCGCGTGGGTGTCGTCGACGATGTTCTGCCGGGACGTGGTCCGGGAGGTGCTCGCGCTGCCGGAGGGATGGGACCCGATGGGAGCGGTGGCGGTCGGACACGCGGCGGAGGAGCCACGGAACCGTCCGGAGCGGAACGTGGGCGACTTCGTCGTGGTGCGATGAGTTCGTGGCGGTTCGGGGCGGCGACGCGGGTTCGGGGCGGCGACGCGCTGAGCCGTAGTGGGCCGGGCTGAGCCGCGGCGAGCCGGGCGCCAGGATCGTTCGGCTCGGGTGGTGCGACCGGTGTGGGGGTGCGACAGGTGGGGGGGGTGCGGGTGATCCGAGTGGGATGTTCGTGGCCGGTGGGGTGAGGGGTGGGTGGTGCGCCTACTCTCGTAGCAGCCGTTTTCGTATGACCCGGGACATCCATCGTGGCAGGACGCTTCTCTCCGCGGCCCACGCGCACCACCGTGCGCGGCGGGCATGTCGGCGTGCCCGCGGGGGTGCCGCGGCAGGCGTCGGCGCCCGGACGGGTGCGCGACTGGACGCCGGAGGGGCCGCTCGATCTCGGGCTGGTGCTCGGGCCGCTGCGTCGGGGGCCGGGTGATCCGACGTTCCGGGCGATGCCGGACGGGTCCGTGTGGCGGGCCAGTCGCACCCCTGCGGGGCCGGGGACGCTGCGCGTCGCCGCCCGCGACGGCGCGGTGCGCGGCCAGGCGTGGGGGCCCGGGGCCGAGTGGCTGCTGGAGCAGTTGCCCGAGATGCTCGGGGCCGCGGACACCCCGGAGGCGTTCGAGCCTCGGCATCGGGTGGTGGCGATGGCCCGGCACCGGCGGCCGGGGCTCAGACTGACGCGGACCGGACTGGTGCTGGAGTCGTTGATCCCGTCCGTGCTGGAGCAGAAGGTCACCACCGACGAGGCCTACCGGGCCTGGCGGTTGCTGGTGCGCAAGTTCGGCGAGCCGGCGCCGGGGCCCGCGGCGGGCGGCCGGCTGTGGGTGATGCCGGCGCCGCGGACCTGGGCGCTGATCCCGTCGTGGGAGTGGCATCTGGCCGGGGTCGACGACAAGCGGGCGTCGACGATCCTGCGGGCCGTGCGGGTGGCGGGGCGGCTGGAGGAGGCGACACGGATGGCTCCGGCCGCGGCGCAGGCGCGGTTGGAGGTCCTGCCGGGGATCGGTCCCTGGACGTCCGCGGAGACCGTGCAGCGCAGTCATGGCGCGGCGGACGCGGTGACCGTGGGGGATCTGCATCTGCCGGGGATCGTGGGGTGGGCGCTGGCCGGGAACCGGGACGCCGACGACGCCCTGATGCTGGAGCTGCTGGAGCCCTACGCGGGGCGGGAGCCGGAGCAGGAGGGACAGCGGCACCGGGCGGCCCGGCTGATCCTGCTCAGTGGACACGTGCCGTCCCGGCGGGTTCCGAAGATGCCTCGGTGGGACATCGGGAAGCTGTGAGGCAGGCGGTGGGGGGCTCCCCGGGGAGGCACTCCCCGGAGGCCCCGGACGCGCTGACGACTCCTGACTGACGACTCCTGACTGACGACTCCTACTGGTCCGACGAGAAGCGGACCGCGCCGGCCGGGATCCTCGCGTCGCACCACACCCTCGCGCCCTCGCGGAGTTCGTTGTCCGGGCCGACGACCGCGCCGTCGCCGATGACCGTCCCGGTGAGGACGGAGCGTTCGCCGACGCGGGCCCGGGCGCCGATGAGCGAGTCGGTGATGACGGCGCCGGGTTCGATGACCGCGCCGGGCAGGATCGTCGAGCCGAAGACCCGCGCGCCCTCCGCGACGAACGCGCCCTCGCCCACCACCGTGCCGCCCGTCAGCTTCGCGTCGGGGGCGACCCGCGCCGTCGGCAGGATGAGCCGGTCGCCGCACCGGCCGGGGACCGCGGGCGAGGGGGCCCGGCCGAGGACCAGGTCCGCCGAGCCGCGGACGAACGCCGCCGGGGTGCCCAGGTCCAGCCAGTACGTCGAGTCGACCATGCCCTGGAGGTGCGCTCCGGCCGAGAGCAGGCCGGGGAACGTCTCGCGCTCCACCGACACCGGGCGGCCCTGCGGGATCGTGTCGATGACCGAGCGGCGGAAGACGTACGCGCCGGCGTTGATCTGGTCGGTGACGATCTCCTCGGGGGTCTGGGGCTTCTCCAGGAAGGCCAGGACCCTGCCCGTCCCGTCCGTGGGGACCAGGCCGTAGGCCCGTGGGTCCGTCACCTGGGTGAGGTGCAGGGAGACGTCCGCTCCCGTCGTCTCGTGGGTGGCCACCAGGCGTCCGATGTCCAGGCCGGTGAGGATGTCGCCGTTGAAGACCAGGACCGGGTCGTCCGGGGCCGAGGTGAGACGGGACGCCACGTTGCGGATCGCGCCGCCCGTGCCGAGGGGTTCGTCCTCCGTCACGTACTCGATGTGCAGGCCGAGGGCCGAGCCGTCGCCGAAGTACGGTTCGAAGACCTCGGCCAGATAGCTCGTCGCCAGGACGATGTGGTCCACGCCCGCCGCTCGCGCCCGCGCCAGCTGGTGCGTGAGGAACGGCACCCCCGCCGCCCTGACCATGGGTTTGGGCGTGTGCACCGTGAGGGGGCGCAGCCTGGTGCCCTTGCCGCCGACCAGGAGGATCGCTTCAGTCACCTTTTCGTCTCTGCTTCCTGCCGGGACCGGCCGAACTGTCATTCGGCCGGCCAGTGTATGCAGACCCTTGTGTGGCGACTTCCAGGCCGTGGGCGTTCCGTCCCGGTCCCGGCAGAGTGTCCCCCCGACGGCTGCGGAATGTGCCCCCATCCGGATGCGCGCTCCGGCCGTTCGGGGGCACGGGACCCCCGGGGCCTCCCCCGGCCCCGGAGCTCCCGGACGCGACCGCCCGGTTCAGCGCCCCTGGTAGCGCGCCGCGGTCGAGCGGGCCGAGCCGAGCTTGCCGTAGAGCTGTTTGCCGGGGCACTCCGTGGCGAACCCGTCCCGGTGGCCCGAGATCACGTTCAGTCGTACGCTCTTTCCCTTTGCGTAGAGGTTGCCACCCGCGGACGTGAGGTATGTCTTGCCCTGCGGGTTCGCCCCGAAGAGGCCGAGCTTCCACGCCGTCAGACGGGCGACGGCGTCGACCGTGGCGGCGTTGGGCTTGGCGCTGCCGAAGGTGCCGAGGACGGCGATGCCCATGCTGTTGGTGTTGAACCCGAGGGTGTGGGCGCCGAGAACCGGCTTCGCCACTCCCCCCGCGCGGCCCTCGTAGATCTTCCCGCACCTGTCGACGAGGAAGTTGTAGCCGATGTCCCGCCAGCCCATGCTCTTGACGTGGTAGCGGTAGATGCCGCGGATGACGGACGGGGCCTGGGCGCAGGTGTAGCTGTTGCCCGACGCCGTGTGGTGCACGAACGCGGCCTTGACCGTCGTCGTGTAGCGGAAGCCGCTCTCGCGCAGGTTCTCGTCGGCGCCCCAGCCGCGGCGCGTGACGATGGTCGGGCGCGGGCCGATGTACGGCGTGGCCCGCTGGGCCTGCGTCAGCTCGGCGCCGCGCAGGGCGAAGAGTTCGCGTTCGGTGGCCGGGCGGTCCAGGCCCGGGATCTCCAGGGCGCCGAGCGGGGCGAGGGCTTCGTTGGCGGCGGATGCCTCGGTGGCCTCGGCCGACATGTCGGCCACCATGTCGGTCGGCATGTCGGCCGTCTTGGTCTCCCCGTCGTCGTCCCCGCCGTTGCCCCCGCTCGCCTCGGCGTCGGATCCGTCCGCGGCGCCCGGCTCGCCCGGCGGGTCGGCTTCGGGGGGCAGCGTCCGGCCGTGCGGGGGGCCCGCCGGGGCGTGTTCGGGGGCGGCCTCGCCCGGGTCGACGAGGTCCACGCGCAGACCGGCGGGGAGCGGGACGACGGTCGAGAGGGTGCGGGCGCCACGGCCCGTCTCCTCGGTGCGGCGTTCGGTCTGCGGACGGACGCGGACCTCGACGCCGTCGGAGTCGCCGACCCAGAGCGGGGCCGTGGCGCCGCGGACCCGGCCCGAGGCGCTCTCGGGGGTGCCGGGGTCGGCGCCGTGGTCGGCGTTGTGGGTCTCGACGTCCTGCCAGCCGGACCAGGCGTCGGCGCCGGCCGGCCGGGTGCGGACCTGGACGCGGCCGTGGAGCTCGGCGGACGGGTCGTCCCAGACCACGCCGAGGAGGGAGAAGTGGCGCACCTCGCGGCGGGACAGTCCCTGGCCGGGGCCGCCGCCGAGGGCACGGTCGCCGGTGAGGGGGGCGAGGGGCAGCGACTGGGTGCTGCCCGGGAGGTCGGGAAGATCAGGACGGTCGGGAACCCCGGCGACCCCGGGGCGGGTTGAAGTGGTCCGGGTGTCGGGGCTCGTGGCCCTGACGGTCCCGGCGGACGCCGCCTCCGCGGCCGGTGCCGGTCGCACCGTCGCCGCGTCGGCGGGCGGCGTCAGCGGGAGGGCGAGAGCCGCCGCGCAGGTGACGCCGATCGAGGAAGCAAGCAATCCACGCATGCCAACGATCCTGGACATAGTCATACATATCTGTCCATCGGGGAATTGACGGGCCGTCGACGTGCGTTCCGCCGAACCGGTGGCTCCGCGAAGGCCCGGCGGCCGGTGCGCCACCGTGGGCGGCGCGTACGCTTCTGCGGGTGACTGCCACCGATCGCACCCCTGCCGACCTGCTGCGTTCCGCACTCGCCGCGGATCCCGCGCGCCCCCTGGTGACCTTCTACGACGACACCACGGGCGAGCGGGTCGAATTGTCCGTGGCCACCTTCGCCAACTGGGTGGCCAAGACCGCGAACCTCCTCCAGGACGGGCTGTCCGCCGAGCCGGGCGACCGGGTCGCGCTGCTGCTGCCCGCGCACTGGCAGACGGCGGTGTGGCTGATGGCGTGCGCGTCGACCGGGGTCGTCGCGGACGTGGCCGGGGATCCGTCGCGGGCGGACTTCGTGGTGGCCGGGCCCGGAGGCTTCGAGGCGGGGCTGGCGTGCCGCGGCGAGCGGTACGCGCTGTCGCTGGCCCCGCTCGGGCGGCGGTTCGTGCCCGGCCCTCCGGAGGGGTACGACGACTACGCCGTGGCCGTCCCGGGCTTCGGGGACCGGTTCGCGCCGTACGCCCCGGTGGACCCCGAGGAGCCCGCGCTGATCGTCGCCGGGGCCGAGTACACCGGCGCCGAGATCGTGGAGCGGGCGCGCGCCGAGGCTTCGGGTCTTGGGCTGACCGGGCCCGGGTCGCGGCTGCTGTCGGGGCTGCCGTACGACACCTGGGAGGGGCTGAGCGCCGGGCTGTACGCGCCGCTGGCGAGCGGTGGCTCGGTGGTGCTGTGCCGGAACCTGGCGGCGGCCGACGAGGAGACCGTGGCCCGGCGGGTGGAGAGCGAGCGGGTGACGGCCACGGCCCGGTAGGCGCCCCACGGCCCGGTGACGGCCCCATGCGTCGGCGGGCGAGGATCCCCGCCGACGCGGCCCGGCAACCGCCCCACGGGTCGGCGGGCGAGGGCCCCCGCCGACGGGACACGGCCGCGAAGGCCGAGGCCGTCTCATCCGTTCGGCCCACCCCCGGGCACCCCTTCGCCCCCGTTCGCGCCATCGTCGTAGGAGCGGCTCCACGCGTTCGTGCGGCCGAGGCGGGACCGCGGCGGGACCGGAAGCGGGAGGGGGATCGACGTGACGCACTCCACGGGGCGCGGCGGCGGACCTCTCGGGCCGGGGGCGGGGGCGTCCGCCGACGGGCGGGGGCTCGCGCGACGGCGCCGGCTGCGGTGGGCGCGGTACGGGGCGGGGGCCGTGGCCGTGATCGTCCTGGGGGCCGGGGTGGCCGGGTGGGCCCTCTACATGAAGCTCGACGGGAACATCACGCCCGACGACGCGGCCGCGGCGGAGCTCGCGCGGTACGCGAAGGACCGGCCGACGTCCTTGGTGAAGGACGCGCAGAACGTCCTGCTGATCGGGTCGGACTCGCGGTCGGGGGACGGCAACGAGGAGTACGGGCGCGACCTGGGGACCGAGCGGTCCGACACGACGATCCTGCTGCATCTGGCGGCCGGGCGGCGCAGCGCCACCGCCGTCTCCCTGCCGCGGGACCTGATGGTGGACGTGCCGGGATGCCGCCGGCGGGACGGGACGCGCACCGAGCCGATGTTCACGATGTTCAACTACGCCTTCCAGGCCGGGGGTTCGGCCTGCACGATCCGCACGGTGGAGAAGCTCACCGGGGTGCGGATCGACCACCACGTCGTCGTCGACTTCAGCGGGTTCAAGGACATGGTCGACGCGGTGGACGGGGTCGAGGTCTGTCTGTCGGAGCCGATCAGCGACAAGGCCGCCCGGCTGCGGCTGCCGGCCGGGAGGGTCACGCTCGACGGGGAGCAGGCGCTCGGGTACGTACGCGCCCGCAAGTCCCTCGGCAACGGCAGCGACACCGGCCGGATGGACCGGCAGCAGCGATTCCTGGGGGCGCTCGTCAACAAGGTGCAGAGCAACGACGTCCTGCTGAACCCGGTGAAGCTGTATCCGGTGCTGGACGCGGCAACGTCCTCCCTCACCACCGATCCCGACCTCGCGAGCCTGCGCGGTCTGTATGAACTCGTGCGCGGCCTGCGGAACATTCCCACCGAACATGTGCAATTCCTGACCGTTCCGCGGGAGTCGTACGTCTACAACGCCAATCGCGACCAACTGGTGGAGCCCGAGGCGGAGAAACTCTTCGAGCGGCTGCGGACGGACACGCCGGTGGTGGTTTCCCGGGAACTTCCCACGACACCCGCCCCTTCGGAGTCGGGCGGCCACGGACCGTACCCGCCCGCGACGGCGAACGGCGCGGCTCGCGGGGCGGTTTCGCCCAGCCCGCCCGCACCCACGTTCCGCGGAAACACGGCCGCCGAGGACGTGTGCGGGTAAAGCGCTTGCCAAGCCAAGCCCTTGCGCCGAACAGGAGTTCAAAGAAATAGGGCGAATTGCCCGGTTGTAGGGGCGTGGAATTTGTCACGGCCGTCGCTCGACGCCGAATCAGGCGGATAGTGTGAGCGATCCGGTGCACCCGGCCGCGAGGTCCTTCCTGGGGTCGCGCACCGAGTGACCGAGACCCGAGCGCCTTTGAGGGGGAAAGGCGCCGCGTGGCCCCGACGGAGGATTCGGACAACCGTGGACGCGCAAGGCCGTGGGCGGGCGGAGAACATCGACCCCGCAGACCAGTGGGTGCTCAATCCGAACACCGGCGAATACGAACTGCGACTGAGTACTTCCGCACCGCAGTCGCCGGTGCCCGGACCTCGTGGATCCGCCTCCGGCAGGACCGGCGGCGGGAGCGGGGGCCCGGCGCGCTCACGCGCCACCGAGCCGGAGCGGCAGTCGCCGCCGTCGTCGCCCGGGAAGGCGGTGCCGAGCGCCGACGTGCCCGGTCCGCGGCGACGCCGCGGCGCGCCGCCCGAGGAACCGCCGAACCGGCGCGGCCGGCGGCCGGTGAAGAAGAAGTCGCGGGCGAAGAAGATCCTGGTGTGGACCGGCGGGATCATGGCCTTCGTGATCGTGGGCACGGCCGGCGCCGCCTACCTGTACATCGAGCACCTCAACGGCAACATCACGTCCGTCGCCGACGACGGCGCGAGCACCGGCGGGTTCAGCAAGGACAGGGCCATCAACCTGCTGGTGATCGGCACCGACAAGCGCACCGGCTCCGGCAACGAGGGCTACGGCGACTCCGGCAGCGTCGGCCACGCGGACACCACGATCCTGCTGCACGTCTCCAAGGACCGCACGAACGCGACCGCGCTCAGCATTCCGCGCGACCTGATCGTCAACGTCCCGAACTGTGAGACCGAACAGGAGGACGGCACCACCAAGGTCATCAAGGGCTCGGACGGCGTCCGCTTCAACACCAGCCTCGGCCAGGACGGCCGTACGCCGTCCTGCACCGTGCGCACGGTCACCGCGCTGACCGGGATCAAGGCGGACAACTTCATGGTCGCCGACTTCAACGCGGTGAAGACGCTGACCAGCGCGGTGGGCGGGGTGGAGGTGTGCCTGGCCAAGGACATCGACGACGCCGACTCCCATCTGAAGCTGTCCAAGGGCACCCACCTCATCCAGGGCGAGCAGGCGCTCGCCTTCGTGCGCACCCGGCACTCGGTCGGCTTCGGTGGCGACCTGAGCCGGATCCAGATCCAGCAGCAGTTCCTCAGCGCCCTGATGCGCAAGCTGAAGTCGAACGACACGCTCTCCAGCCCGTCCAAGATGATCAAGCTGGCGGAGGCGGGCACCAAGGCGCTGGCCGTCGACGCCCAGCTCGACAGCATCAACAAGCTGAAGGACCTGGGCCTGGAGCTGGGCAAGCTCGACATCAAGAACCTGACCTTCACCACCGTGCCGGTCGTCGACAACCCGGCCGAGAAGGTCAAGGCCACAGTCGTCCTCGACAAATCCTCGGCCCCCACCGTCTTCCAGATGATCAGGGACGACGTCTCCTTCACCGCGGTGAAGCAGCAGGCCGCGGCCTCGAAGGACGCGGCGGCCAAGGCGGCCGCGGCCCGGCTGAAGGGCCCGCAGTCCGCCGCCTCCGAGGTGCGGGTGCAGGTCATGAACGGCGGGGCGGCTCCCGGCAGCGCACAGGAGACTCTCAACTGGCTCCAGAACGACGAGGGCGTGACGAAGTCCGAGAACGCCGGCAACGCGCCCGCGGCGCTGGCGAAGACGACCCTCGAGTACGCGCCCGACCAGGCCGCCCAGGCGCGCAAGCTGGCCGCGGTCATGGGACTGCCCGGCACCGCGCTGAAGCCGGGCAGGAGTGTCGAGAACGCGCAGGGTCTGCCGACCATGACGCTGACGCTGGGCAAGGACTTCAAGGGCGCGGGCGTCTCGCTCACGGCGGCGACGAAGGTGCCCGACACGGTCCAGAAGTCCACGGCCGACAAGGTCAAGTGCGCCAAGTAGGTAACCCTTCGGGCCCGTCGAGCGTCTGACTGGACGCGGGGCGGGCCCGTGTCAGGCGCACGGCGGGGAGGGGCAGGGGAATGGCGGGGAGCAGCGGGGTGCGGGGGGAGGTTTCCGCGGCCGGGGACACGACGTCTTCGGCCGAGCGGGAACAGCGCGACGAGACCGCGTCCGACGGAGACGGCAGACGCGGCGGCGGACGCCAGAACGGCCAGGGCGGCAAGAACGGCCCGGGAGGCCGGGAGACCGACCGCCGACGCCGAGGTCGACGCGCGTTGCGCTGGTCGGCGACCGTGCTGGCGGTGGTGATACTCGGGGGCGCGGGGGCCGGATACCTCTACTACGAGCACCTCAACGCGAACATCAGGCACGACGACCTGAACATCGGCGACGCCAAGGACCGGGCGGCCGGCACCAAGGCCAACTCGGACGGCCAGACGGCGCTGAACATCCTGCTGATCGGCTCGGACGCCCGCGACACCGCGGCCAACCAGAAGCTGGGCGGCGCCAAGTACGACTTCGGCGGTCCTCCGCTCGCGGACGTCCAGATGCTGCTGCACGTCTCGGCGGACCGCAGCAACATGTCGGTGGTGAGCATGCCGCGCGACACGCTGCTGGACATTCCCAAGTGCACCGACCCCGACGACGGCACGACCTACCCGGCGCTGCACGGCGGGATGACGAACGCCTCGCTCAGCCGCGGCGGCCCGGGCTGCACGGTGGCCACCTGGGAGAAGCTCACCGACATCCACATCGACCACTTCATGATGATCGACTTCGCCGGTGTCGTCTCCATGGCGGACGCGATAGGCGGCGTCCCGGTCTGTGTGGACGCCAACGTCTACTCGCACACCAGCACCGGCAAGGGCTCCGGCCTGAAACTGGAGAAGGGCACGCACTCCGTCAAGGGCGAGCAGGCCCTGCAGTGGCTGCGCACCCGTTACGGCTTCGAGGACGACACCGACCTCGCCCGCGCCAAGGCGCAGCACATGTACATGAACTCGATGGTCCGTGAGCTGCGCGCCAGCGCCAAGCTGACCAACCCCAACAAGCTGCGCAAGCTCGCCGAGGCGGCCACGAAGGCGATCACCGTCGACGACGGCCTGGACACCATCAGCAAGATGTACGACCTGGCGGGCGAGCTGCAGAAGGTGCCCACCGACCGCATCACGATGACGACGATGCCCAACCGGTACCAGGGCGAACGAGTGGTGCCCACGGACGACGCCGGGCAGCTGTTCCGTCTCGTGCGCGAGGACATCGCCCTGGACGGCAAGGACGCCCGCAAGGCCGCCGCCGCTCCCTCGCCGACGGCGGTCGCCGACCCGGCGGCCGCGAGCGACAGGATCGCGGTGCAGGTCCACAACGGCACGTCCACGAGCGCGCAGGGCGCGGTGCGCGGACGGGCCACGGCGGTGACGCAGGCGCTGGCCGCCAAGGGCTTCACCGAGGCCGTCGCGGACACCTCGGCCGCCACGGCCGTGGCGAAGACGGTGGTCAGCTACCCGAGCGACGACCTGCAGGGCGACGCCCTGGCGGTCGCCAAGGCCCTCGGCGTCCCGGCGGGCCAGGTGAAGAAGTCCACCGGGGTCTCCGGCGTCACGGTCGTCGTGGGAGCGGACTGGCGGTCGGGGACGACGTACACGGCGCCGGTGAAGAACGACAGGACGCCCGACACGGCCGGCGCCATCAACGCCTCCGACACCAGCCAGTGCATGCACGTGGACCCGAACTACGTCTGGTAGTCCGGGTCCTGCGGGGTCCCGCGGTGGTCAGCGCGCGTCGCTGAGGACCGCGGGCCGCCGTGACGCGATGACCTTCCTGGCCAGTGCCCTGGGACTGGTCAGGAAGCCGAACCCCCACGACATGTGCATGGTGGCGAGGGCCACGGGGATCTGGAGCCGTGCCTTCGGCGACAGCCCCTTGCCGGCCGGCAGCGAGCCGGCGACGATCGCCGCGAGGTAGCCGGCGGGAATCACGAAACCCAGCGGGGTGAGCACGGCGCCCACCACGATGCCGGCGGCTATCGCGCACACCGCGGTGGGCGGCGCGAGGTAGCGCAGGTTGATGGAGCCCTCGTGGTAGCGGGCGACGACGTGCCGCCAACGGCCGTAGTCCTTGTACTGCTTGGCGAGCGCCCTGACGCTGGGGCGGGGCCGGTAGGACACCTTCAGCTCGGGCGAGAACCAGATCAGCCCGCCGGCCTCCCTGATCCGGAAGTTCAGCTCCCAGTCCTGGGCGCGGATGAACTCCTCGTTGTAGCCGCCCTGTTGCTCCAGAGCGGCCCGTCGGAAGACGCCGAGGTACACGGTCTCGGCCGGGCCGGCCTGACCTCCCGTGTGGAAGGCGGCGTTGCCGACCCCGATCTTCGAGGTCATGGCCGCGGCGACCGCGTGCTCCCAGTCGTTCTCGCCCTCGGCGTGCATGATGCCGCCGACGTTCTGCGCGCCGGTCTCCTCCAGGAGCCGCACGGCGGTGGCGATGTAGTTCGGCGAGAGCATGCCGTGCCCGTCGACGCGGACGACGATCGGATGGCGCGAGGCCTTGATCGCGGCGTTGAGCGCGGCGGGCGTACGCCCGGTGGGATTGGGGACCGTGTGCACGCGGGGGTCTTCGGCTACGAGCTGGGCCGCGATCTCGTCCGTACGGTCCCTGGACGGACCGATGGCGATCACGACCTCCATCTCGCCGGCGTACTCCTGCGCGAGGATCGCTTGGACGGCTCCGCGCAGATGCCGCTCCTCGTCGAGGACGGGCATGATGACGGACACTGCGGGGAGCTGCACGTCGGGCTTGGCGTTCATAGAGGGCTCACGTTACCGCGAACGGGGGACACGGCCCGCCCCGCCGGGTGCGCTGCACCGGTCGGCAGATCGTATGGGCCTATGTTCCAACGGCCACCACCGCCCTACGGCCGCCGCCCGGAGGTGCCCCGTATGCCCATCACGCCGTCCCGGTTCCCGCGCCGCCCCCGCCCGCGGCGCGGTGTGCCGCGTCCCCCCGCCCGACGCAGGCGCCCGCGCTGGGCCGTGCGGGCGGCGACCACGCTGTCGGTGGTGCTCCTCGCGGCCGCCGGCATCGGCCACTCGGTGATCAGCAGCCTCGACGCGGGCATCGCCCGGGTGGACCCCTTCAAGGACATGAAGAACCGTCCGCGGGCCGGTCACGGCATGAACGTCCTGCTGGTCGGCACCGACGGCCGCGACCGGATCACACCGGCGGAGCGCCGTCGCTACCGTCTGGGCGGGGCTCCCTGCCACTGCACCGACACGATCATGATCGTGCACATCTCGGAGGACCGGGAGCGGGCCAGCGTGGTCAGTCTCCCGCGCGACTCGTACGCGCTGACGCCCCCGCACACCGACCAGGTGACCGGCAGGGAGCACCGCGGTCACCCGATCAGGCTCAACGCGGCGTACGCCGAGGGCGGTCCGCAGCTCACCGTCCGCACGGTCGAGAACATGACGCACGTGAAGATCGACCACTACCTGGAGGTCGACTTCACCAGCTTCATGAAGACGGTGGACGTCCTCGGCGGCGTCCGGATCTGCACCGCGGTGCCCCTGAAGGACGCGTACACGGGCCTGGACCTGGCACCGGGCCGGCACACGCTCCAGGGCGGCGAGGCGCTGCAGTACGTGCGCTCCCGGCACGCGGACGTCTCCTCCGACCTGGGCAGGATGAAGCGCCAACAGCGCTTCCTGGCGGCCCTGGTGGAGCGGGCGACCTCCTCCGGGGTCCTGCTGAACCCGCTGCGCTTCCGGGATGTGACCCGGGCGGTGCTCGGCTCGGTGCGGGCGGACCGGGACTTCGGCGCCGACGAGCTGCTCGACCTCGGGCGGGCGATGCGCTCCTTCTCCCCCGCCTCCTCCGAGTTCGTCACCGTTCCCATCAGCCGGATGGGATACCTGGTGAAGGGGATCGGCTCGACGCTGAAGTGGGATCCGGTGAAGTCCGCGCGCCTGTTCGCGTCCCTGCGCGACGACGAGCCCCTCTCGGCGACGGCCCGGGCGATCAGCCGCCGGGGTGCGCTGGTGCCGGTGGCGCCGCAGCAGATCCGGGTGCAGGTCGAGAACGGCACCCGCACGCCGGGACTCGGCCGGCGGGTGGACGCGGCGCTGGCGGCGATGGGCTTCCGCACCACCCGGCAGCCGGTCGCCGCGGGCGGCCCCGTCGCGCGGCGCACGGTCGTCGCCTACGACCCCCGCTGGGACCGCTCCGCGAAGTCCCTCGCGACCGCCCTGCCGGGCAGTGAGCTGCGTGCCGTCAGGGGGCTCGGGCCGACCCTGAGGGTGATCGCGGGCGCGGACTTCCGGCAGGTGCGCCGGGTGCGGGCGGCGGATGCGGACCAGGGCGAGTTCGGGGTCGTCCGGGGCGACGAGGTGGGGTGTCCCCAGGAGACCCCGTGAGGGGCGCTCGTGAGGGGCGCGGCGTGCGGGAGACCGCTCTGATGGCGCGGGACGGCCGGGGGGCGTAGGACGGGAGACAGGGGGCGGGCGCCGGGAGCCACCCGGCCTCCTCGCCCCCCCGTGACCTCAGGAGGAGCCATGACCCAGCCCGGAACGATGACCCCGATGAGCCGGCAGATGCAGGACTGCGTCGAGGCGTGCATGTCCTGCCACAGCATGTGCGAGGAGACCATGAGCTCCTGCCTGCAGATGGGCGGCCAGGCCCAGATGCAGATCATGCGCGCGCTCATGGACTGCTCCGAGACGACCCGCATGTGCGCCGACATGATGATGCGGCGCTCGCCCATGTCGGCCGAGATGTGCGCCCTGTGCGCCAAGGCATGCGACATGTGCGCCGAGGCGTGTACGGCCATGCCGGACGATCCCCAGATGATGCGCTGCGCCGAGTCCTGTCGCCGCTGCGCCGAGATGTGCCGGACGATGGCGGGCGCCACCATGTGACGCGTCGCCGGGACGCGTTCGGGGGCGCCCCTGAGGGACGCCCCCGAACTCGACCCGCGCCGGCCTCAGCCGCCGGAGACCGTGACCTTCTCGTCGTTGTTCAGCTCGCTCACCAGCTGCTTCACCTTCGCCTTGTCCCAGACGAGGTTGCCGCCGGTGGAGCCGGAGATCGGCATGTTCAGCGAGGTGCCGTCACCGCCGTTGACGCCCTTCATCGCGAAGAACATGGACCCCAGGTCGTACAGCCCCATGTCCTTGTCGACGATGAGCGAGTCGAGGCCGGCGCTCATCGTCGGGTAGAGCTTGAAGGGGTTCAGGACCGTGCCGGGGGTCGCGACCTCGTGGGCGAGGGCCGCGAGGAACTTCTGCTGGTTCTTGGTGCGCTGGAGGTCGGACGCGGCGAACGCGTGCCGGGTGCGGACGAAGGCCAGCGCCTCCTCGCCGTTCAGCTTCTGCTTGCCCGCCTGGAAGTCGGCGCCCGAGTACTTGTCCTTGAAGGCCTTGTCGATGGTGATCTCGACGCCGCCGACCGCGTCCACGATGCTCGCGAAGCCGGCGAAGCCGATCTCCACGTAGTGGTCGATGCGCAGGCCGGTGTTGAACTCGATCGTGCGCACCAGCAGCTCGGGGCCGTCCGTGGCGTACGCGGCGTTCAGCTTGATGTGCCGGCCGGCGCCCTTGTACGTCTTGCCGGACTCGGAGCCGACGAACGTCGGGAGCTCGACGTCCGAGTCACGCGGCAGCGAGACCAGCGTGTCGCCGTTGGACCCGACGTGCAGGATCATCATCGAGTCGGTGCGCTTGCCCTCGGCGGAGCCGGTGTGCAGCTTCTTCTTCTCCTCGGCGGACATGCCGTCACGGCTGTCGGAGCCGACGATCAGGTAGTTCGTGCCGTCGCCGCCCGCGGGCCGGTCGATGACCTTCGACAGGTCGACCTCGCGCTTGAGCTTGCCGTCGGCCCAGAAGTACGTGGCGACGCTCGTCACGACCAGCACGGTGACGAGGCTGATCGCCGTCCACTTGATGCGGCGGCGCCAGTTCGGCGCGGGGCGCGCGGGGCGCGTGTCGAAGTCGCCGGGGCCGCCGGAGTCGCCGCCGCCCCCGTAGACCTGGCCCGAGCTGTAACCGCTGTCGTAACCGCTCTGCTGGGCGTTGGTGTAGTCGCCGTGTCCCTGGCCGTTGACGTACGACGGCTGCTGCGGGACGCCGGCTCCCTGCGGCGGGGCCGTCTGGCCACGGCGGACCTGGCGCATGACGCGGGCGCTCTCGGGCTGCGCGCTGGCGCTGCCGCCGCCGTACCGGTTGCCGCGGTCCCTGTCGGACCATCCCTCGGGCCAATCGTTCATGCGGACCAGTGTGCAGGGCAGGGCCGTGTGCCGTACAAGGGTCGTCGGAGAATCAGGGCCGCGCTGTTGCCAAGCTGACACAAAGTCCCGGGTTGTCCCCCTCGGCATAAGGTGGAGGACATGACAGACCAGGTCACCACGGCGGACTCGGGCAGCACCCCGGACATCCCGGGCAAGCCCACGTCCGCGTCCCGCACCACCCTCAGCCACATCATGACCCACGCCGACACCAACCTGCTGGGGACGGTGCACGGCGGGGTGATCATGAAGCTCGTCGACGACGCGGCGGGCGCGGTGGCCGGCCGGCACTCCGGCGGGCCCGCCGTCACCGCGTCCATGGACGAGATGGCGTTCCTGGAGCCGGTCCGCGTCGGCGACCTCGTCCACGTCAAGGCGCAGGTCAACTGGACGGGCCGGACGTCGATGGAGGTCGGGGTGCGGGTGCTGGCCGAGCGGTGGAACGAGTCCGCCCCGGCGACCCAGGTCGGCTCGGCCTACCTGGTCTTCGCCGCCGTCGACGCCGACGGCAAGCCCCGCGTGGTCCCGCCGGTCATCCCGGAGACCGAACGCGACGAGCGCCGCTGCCAGGAGGCCCAGATCCGGCGCACGCACCGCCTGGCCCGCCGCCGAGCGATCATGGAACTGCGCGAGCGCCGGGCGGCCGAGGGCTTCGACGACTGACCCCGCGGCCGGAGAGGCCGGGCGGTCGGGGCCGCCCGGGCGGTACGGGGACGACGAGGGGGTCGGGCGGCGCCACCCGGCTCAGTCGATGCAGAACTCGTTGCCCTCGATGTCCAGCATCGGGATGCACGCGTCGTTGCCGTCGTACAGCGTCTGCACGTGCACCGCGCCGAGAGGCTCCAGCCGCGCGCGCTCGGCCTCGAGCGCGGCGAGGCGCTCCTCGCCCACGAGTCCGGTGCCGACCCGCACATCGAGGTGCACCCGGTTCTTGGCGGCCTTCCCCTCGGGCACGCGCTGGAAGTACAGACGGGGGCCGACGCCCGAGGGATCGACGCAGGCGAACCACGCATCCCGTTGCTCGGCCGGCTGCGCACGCCTGAAGTCGTCCCAGTCGGCGAACCCCTCCGGTGGCGGCGGCACGACGTACCCCAGCACCTGGCACCAGAACCGGGCCAGACGCTCGGGTTCCGCGCAGTCGAAGGTGACCTGGAACTTCCTGATCGCTGACATCGGCGCACCGTAGCAGGCGGTCACGGAGACCGCAGAGGCCGCCCGCTTCGCGCCCGGACCGGGTACGACGACAGCCCCCGGCGTCGTGCCGGGGGCTGTCGTCGCATGTACAGGCCGGTGGCCGCGGCCCTGCTAGGGAAGGTTCCTCGCCATCACGATCCGCTGGACTTGGTTCGTGCCCTCATAAATCTGGGTGATCTTCGCGTCGCGCATCATCCGCTCGACCGGGTAGTCACGGGTGTAGCCGTAGCCGCCGAGGAGCTGGACGGCGTCCGTGGTGACCTCCATCGCCACGTCCGAGGCGAAGCACTTGGCGGCCGCGCCCTGGAAGGTGAGGTCGGAGTCCAGGCGCTCGGACTTGGCCGCCGCCGCGTACGTGAGCTGGCGGGCCGCCTCGATCTTCATGGCCATGTCGGCGAGCATGAACTGGATGCCCTGGAAGTCGGCGATCGGCTTGCCGAACTGCTTGCGCTCCTGGACGTAGCCCTTGGCGTAGTCGAAGGCGCCCTGGGCGACGCCGAGGGCCTGCGCGGCGATCGTGATACGGGTGTGGTCCAGGGTCTTCATGGCGGTCGCGAAGCCCGTGCCCTCCTCGCCGATCATGCGGTCGGCCGGGATGCGGACGTTGTCGAAGTAGACCTCGCGGGTCGGGGAGCCCTTGATGCCGAGCTTCTTCTCCGGAGCGCCGAAGGAGACGCCCGGGTCGGACTTCTCGACGACGAACGCGGAGATGCCCTTGCTGCGCTTCGACGGGTCCGTCACGGCCATGACCGTGTAGTACTCGCTCACGCCGGCGTTGGTGATCCAGCGCTTCACGCCGTTGAGGATCCAGTGGTCGCCGTCGCGGACCGCCTTCGTCTTCATGCCGGCCGCGTCCGAGCCCGCGTCCGGCTCGGAGAGGGCGTACGAGAACATCGCGTCGCCCTTGGCCAGCGGCGACAGGTACTTCTTCTTCAGGTCCTCGGAGCCGGAGAGGATCACCGGGAGCGAGCCCAGCTTGTTCACCGCGGGGATCAGGGAGGAGGACACGCAGACGCGGGCCACCTCCTCGATCACGATGACCGTCGCGAGGGCGTCGGCCCCCGCGCCGCCGTACTCCTCGGGAACGTGCACGGCGTGCAGGTCGCTCGCCACCAGCGCGTCCAGCGCCTCCTGGGGGAAGCGGGCCTCCTCGTCCACCACCGCCGCGAACGGCGCGATCTTCGCCTCGGACAGTGAGCGGATGGCGTCTCGGAGCATGTCGTGCTCCTCGGACGGGCGGTACAGGTCGAAGTCAGCCGATCCGGCCAAGGTGTCCTCACACTCCAAAGACGCTGCGTCTACCGATGCTAATTACCGTTAAGTAACTCAAATTTTAGTGGTCCCGCCGATCCCGGTGATACGTGAGTTTGGCGACAGCGGTTTCTCTCCGGTGATCTGCCCGGTGAGGGGCGCCGACACGCCCCGACTATGCTCGGGCGCGCAGCGACGGCAACCCCCACCAGGAGCATCCATGGCCCTCAAGATCACCGTGATCGGCACCGGCTATCTCGGCGCCACACACGCCGCGGCCATGGCCGAGCTGGGCTTCGAGGTGCTCGCGCTCGACGTCGTGCGCGAGAAGATCGAGATGCTGGAACGCGGTGAGGCCCCCATGTACGAGCCGGGTCTCGAGGAGCTGCTGCGCCGGCACGTGGCCGGGTTCGAGGGGTCGAGCGGGCGGCTGCGGTTCACCCAGGACTGGGCCGAGGTGGGGGCGTTCGGCGACGTCCACTTCGTCTGCGTCAACACGCCGCAGAAGCACGGCGAGTACGCCTGCGACATGTCGTACGTCGAGTCCGCCGTCGCCTCCCTCGCCCCGCATCTGGCGCGGCCCGCTCTGGTCGTCGGCAAGTCGACCGTGCCGGTGGGCTCCGCCGACCGGCTGGCCCACACGATCGCGGCGCTCGCGCCGGCCGGCGAGGACGCCGAGCTGGCGTGGAACCCGGAGTTCCTGCGGGAGGGGTTCGCGGTGCAGGACACGCTGCACCCGGACCGGATCGTCGTCGGGGTGCGCAGCGAGCGCGCCGAGGCGCTGCTGCGGCAGGTGTACGAGAAGCCCGTCGCCGAGGGCGCCCCGTTCGTCGTGACCGACTTCCCCACGGCCGAGCTGGTGAAGACGTCCGCCAACTCCTTCCTCGCCACCAAGATCTCCTTCATCAACGCCATGGCGGAGGTGTGCGAGGCCGCCGACGGCGACGTCGCCAAGCTGGCCGAGGCCATCGGCTACGACGACCGGATCGGCAAGAAGTTCCTGCGGGCCGGGATCGGGTTCGGCGGCGGCTGTCTGCCCAAGGACATCCGGGCGTTCATGGCTCGGGCCGGCGAGCTGGGGGCCGACCAGGCGCTGACCTTCCTGCGCGAGATCGACTCGATCAACATGCGCCAGCGCGGGCGGATGGTCGAGCTGGCGCGGCAGGAGCTGGGGGGCGGTTCCTTCCTGGGCAAGCGGATCGCCGTGCTGGGCGCCACCTTCAAGCCGGACTCGGACGACGTCCGTGACTCGCCCGCCCTCAACGTCGCCGGGCAGATCCATCTGCAGGGCGGCCAGGTCACCGTGTACGACCCGAAGGGGATGGAGAACGCGCGGCGGCTCTTCCCGACCCTGGGCTACGCCGGTTCGGCGCTCGACGCCGTCCGGGGGGCCGACGCGGTGCTGCATCTCACCGAGTGGCGGGAGTTCCGCGACCTGGACCCGGCGGCGCTCGGCGAGGTCGCGACGGCGCGGCTGATCCTGGACGGACGCAACGCGCTGGACCCGCAGCTGTGGCGCAAGGCGGGGTGGACCTACCGGGCCATGGGCCGCCCGACCGCGTAGCGGCCGCGGACGACGCCGGTTCGGCCGAGGCTCAGTCGGCCGAACCGGCGTCTTGCTGCATTCTGCACCACCGGGCTGTGACCCGGCCGGTGAACTGTCCGGTGAACTGCCCGGTGACTGCTTCGCCCGGGTACCGGCGCGTCGGGGCGAGGGACCGGCCGTCCGGAGTCCTGACGTCCACCCGGTCCCCGTCGTCCCCGTCCCCGTCGCCGTCGCCCTCGCCGTCGCCGTCCCCGTCGCCCTCGACGGTGCCGCCCGGCACCTCGGCGTGGAAACCGGCCGGCGAGGCCGTCACCTGCCCCTGGGCTGACCAGGCCGCCCCCGGGTTCGTCCCGCCCGCGTGGCCCGCGCCGGAGCGGTCGCGGCAGTTCCGCCTCGACCTGAACGTCGCCGGTCCGGACGCCGCCGGGCGGGGCGTGCTCGCCCTGGGCGCGAAGCCGCCGGACGCGCGGGACCGCTCCCGCGGCCGGCGTGTGTACGCCGATCCCGCTGGGCACCCGTTGCCTGTGCCGCTGCCGGAACCGACGGCGGCGGCCCGAGGCCCGCTCCACGTCCTGCTCAGGAGGGTTCCATGCCGCCCGTCGCCCGCTTCCGCTCCGTCGTGCTGGACTGTCCCGATCCGCGCGCGCTCGCCGCGTTCTACGCGGCGGTCCTGGGCGGCACGCCCGAGGCCGAGGACGGCGCGGACGACTGGTACGTGCTGCATGTGCCCGGCGGCCCACGGATCGCCTTCCAGCAGGTGGAGGGCTACACCCCGCCGGAGTGGCCGCGCGCCGACCGCAATCCGCAGCAGTTCCACCTCGACCTGGACGGCGGCGCCACCTGGGAGGAGATGGACGAGGCCCACGAGCGGGTGCTGAAGCTGGGCGCACGTCCGCTGGACCTGGAGGACCGCGAGCGGAAGGACTTCCTGGTGTACGCCGACCCGGCGGGCCACCCGTTCTGCCTGTGCCGCGTCGAACAGTCCCTGGCCTGACCGCGGGACCGGCCCACGACCGGGGCGCCTGCCCCAGAGGGGTGGGCCGGTTCAGTCGTCCGGCGCGTCCAGTTCGGTGATGCGCACTGTCGACGGCTTGCGGCGTTCTCGTGCCGCGCGGGCCGCGAAGTCCGCCGAGCGCAGGACGCGCTGCATGTTGCCCCAGGTCAGCAAGGCGACGTCGGTCTCCGGCCAGCCGCGGGCGAGGAGCTCGGCGATCAGCTGCGGGTAACCCGAGGCGGCGTCGGGTCCGGCGCCGCGGTCGTGGGCGCCGGACAGGCCCACGCACTCGGGGCCGGCGATCGCGCGGACGTGGTCGACGTGGTCGGCGACGTCCTGCACGCGCGGGCCGGTCCGCTCGGGCGACGACGGCACCAGGCACAGCCCCTTGGCCGCGCCGAGCTCGGCGAGCAGCGCGTCGGACAGGTTGTCGGGGTGGGCGCGCAGGGAGCGGGCGGCGGAGCGGGTGCACAGGACCGGCGTCCTGGACAGTGCGAGGGCACGGCCGATCGTGGCGTCGGAGGCGCCGGACAGGTCGGCGAGCACGCCGAGCCGGTTCATCTCCCGCACGACCTCCTCGCCGAACCGGGTCAGCCCCGCCTCACCCGCCCACGAGGCCCCCGCCAGGGTGAGAACGCGCAGCCCGAGGGAGTGCAGCACGCGCAGGATGCCCAGGGAGTCGTCGAGCGCGGCGGCTCCGGCCGGGCCCAGGACGACGGCGACCCGGCCGCAGTTGCGGGCGTCGATGACCTGCCCGGCGCTGCGGGCCAGTCGCAGGCCCTCGGGATGCGCGGCGATCACCGACCTGACGAGGTCCAGCTGCTCCAGGGTCGCGCCGACGGCCCGCTCGCCCGCGAGACGCTCGGGCAGATGCAGCGACCACAGCAGGGCGCCCACCTGCCCCTCGCGCAGCCGGAGCACGTCCGTGTCGACGCCGCTCTCGCCGAGCTGCAGGTCGTACCACGGCAGGTCGCGCAGCGCCCAGGGCAGGCCGCTGTGGCCGTCGATCACCGGGTGGGCGGCGAGGAGGGCCCGGGCGCGTTCCAGCGGGTCGCCGGGAGTCGGCCGCGGGGCGAAGGGGGCCGTCTGCGCCGTGTCGGGGAGCTCACAGGCCTCGGGGAGGGCGTGCAGTTCGTCCTGGAGGTCGGCCATGACGGTCTCCGTACGTCGGTCAGCAGTACGGTCACCGTCGCACGGCGGGCGGCGCGCTTCCTGGTGGACGGGGCGTTCGGGGGTACGCGTGCGGGCGGGCCGGTCGCACCGGCCCGCCCGCACGCCCCGACGGCCCGGTTCAGCCGTCCAGCGACTCGATCGTGGCGTGGGACGCCGCGCGCGTCGCCTGCAGGTCGCGCGCCACGTCCTCGGCCGCGCCCAGCACCCGCACCGCGTTCTGCCAGGTCAGCTTGGCGAGGTCGGCCTTCGACCAGCCGCGGTCCAGGAGCTCCGCGATCAGCCGGGGGTAGCCGGAGACGTCGTCGAGGCCTTCGGGGGTGAAGGCCGTGCCGTCGTAGTCGCCGCCGATGCCGAGGCAGTCGACGCCGGCGACCTCGCGCATGTGGTCGAGGTGGTCGGCGACCGTGGCGACGGTGGCGAGGGGCCGGGGGCGGGTCTCCTCGAAGGCCCGGTGGACCTTCATGGCCTCGGGGGTGGTGTCGAGGTGGTGGAAGCCGTGGGCGCGCATGTTGTCGTCGGCCGCGGCCGTCCAGTCGACGGCCGCCTGGAGGACGAACTTCGGCACGAACGTCACCATCGCCATGCCACCGTTGGCGGGCAGGCGCTCCAGGACGTCGTCGGGGATGTTGCGGGGGTGGTCGCACACCGCGCGTGCGGAGGAGTGGGAGAAGATCACCGGCGCGCCGGAGGCGTCGAGCGCGTCGTGCATGGTGGTCGCCGCCACGTGCGAGAGGTCGACCAGCATGCCCTCGCGGTTCATCTCCCGCACGACCGCGCGGCCGAACGCGGTGAGCCCGCCCGCCCTGGGCTCGTCGGTCGCGGAGTCCGCCCAGTCGACGTTGTCGTTGTGGGTGAGCGTCATGTAGCGCACGCCGAGCCCGTACAGGCCGCGCAGCACGCCGAGGGAGTTGGCGATGGAGTGGCCGCCCTCCGCGCCCATGAGCGAGGCGATACGGCCCTGCGCACGCGCCGCCTCCATGTCCGCGGCCGTCCGCGCCGGGTGCAGGTCGCGCGGGTGGCGGGCGATGAGCCGCGTCACGCAGTCGATCTGCTCCAGCGTCGCGGGGACCGCGTCGGGCAGGTCCGCGCGCACGTACACGGACCAGTACTGGGCGCCGACGCCGCCCGCGCGCAGCCTGGGGATGTCGGTGTGCAGGTGGGCGTGCTGGTCCTGGGCGACGTCCCGGGCGTCGAGGTCGTAGCGGACCTGTTCGCGCAGCGCCCAGGGGAGGTCGTTGTGGCCGTCGACGACCGGGAACTCGCGCAGGAGTTCGCGGGCCGCGTCCAGCGAGGCCGGCTCTGTCACGTCGCCGTCACTTCCCGAAACCGAAGCCGTTCGAGCCCTCGACCTTGGCGCGCAGGCGCTTGCCCTTCTCGGTGGCCTGGTCGTTCAGCTCCTGCTGGAAATCGCGCATCCGGGCGAGGAGGTCCTCGTCGTGGGCGGCGAGGATGCGGGCGGCCAGCAGGCCGGCGTTGCGCGCGCCGCCTACCGAGACCGTGGCGA
This sequence comes from Streptomyces rishiriensis, assembly GCF_003112535.1. Taxonomy (GTDB): domain Bacteria; phylum Actinomycetota; class Actinomycetes; order Streptomycetales; family Streptomycetaceae; genus Streptomyces; species Streptomyces rishiriensis. Next base: position 44,441 of record NZ_BEWA01000026.1, read on the forward strand.
CGGGGACGCCGGCCGGCATCTGCACGATGGACAGCAGGCTGTCCATGCCGTCCAGGTACTTCAGCGGGACGGGCACGCCGATCACCGGCAGCGGGGTCACGGAGGCGAGCATGCCGGGCAGGTGGGCCGCGCCGCCCGCACCGGCGATGATCACCTTGAGCCCGCGCCCGTCCGCCTGCTCGCCGTACGCGATCATCTCGCGCGGCATGCGGTGCGCCGAGACGACGTCGACCTCGTACGGGATCTCGAACTCGTCGAGGGCCTGGGCGGCGGCTTCCATGACGGGCCAGTCGGAGTCCGACCCCATGACGATGCCTACGACTGGGCTCATTCGGTGATCGTGCCTCTCAGGTATCCGGCTGCGTGACGTGCGCGTTCGAGGACGTCGTCCAGGTCGTCGCCGTAGGTGTTGACGTGGCCGACCTTGCGGCCGGGCTTCACGTCCTTGCCGTACATGTGGATCTTCAGCTTGGGGTCGCGGGCCATGCAGTGCAGGTAGGCCGCGTACATGTCCGGGTAGTCGCCGCCGAGGACGTTGACCATGACCGTCCAGGGGGCGCGCGGGCGCGGGTCGCCGAGCGGGAGGTCCAGGACCGCGCGGACGTGGTTGGCGAACTGCGAGGTGATCGCGCCGTCCATCGACCAGTGGCCCGAGTTGTGCGGGCGCATCGCCAGCTCGTTGACGAGGACGCGGCCGTCGCGGGTCTGGAACAGCTCGACCGCGAGGTGGCCGACGACGTCGAGTTCCTTGGCGATGTTCAGGGCCATCTGTTCGGCCTTGAGCGCCAGCGTCTCGTCGAGGCCGGGGGCGGGCGCGATCACCGTGTCGCAGACGCCGCCGACCTGCCGCGACTCGACGACGGGGTAGGCGACCGCCTGGCCGTGCGGGGAGCGCACCACGTTGGCGGCGAGTTCGCGGACGTAGTCGACCTTCTCCTCGGCGAGGACGGGGACGCCCGCGCGGAAGGGGTCCTCGGCCTCGGCGGCGGAGTCGACGACCCAGACGCCCTTGCCGTCGTAGCCGCCGCGGACCGTCTTGAGGACGACCGGGAAGCCCTCCCCCTCGGCCGCGAACGCGGCGACGTCCGCCGGATCGCTCACGATCCGGTGCCGGGGGCACGGCACGCCGAGCGCGTCGAGCCGGGCGCGCATCACGCCCTTGTCCTGGGCGTGCACGAGCGCGTCCGGGCCGGGGCGCACGGGGATGCCGTCCGCCTCCAGCGCCCGGAGGTGCTCGGTGGGCACATGTTCGTGATCGAAGGTGATCACATCGCACCCGCGCGCGAACTCGCGCAGCGTGTCGAGGTCGCGGTAGTCGCCGATGACGACATCGCTCACGACCTGCGCCGCGGAATCCTGTGGGGTGTCACTGAGGAGCTTGAACCTGATGCCGAGCGGGATGCCCGCCTCGTGTGTCATACGAGCGAGCTGCCCCCCGCCGACCATGCCGACTACCGGGAACGTCACGCCCCCAGGGTATCGGCCACGCCACCCCGGCCGAATCTCGCGTCTCCCACCGCCGGCTTTGCGGCCTCATACCCGCTGTTTCGCCGCATCTCGGCCGTCGGCCGCCGACCCGTGAGCCGCACCACAGGAAACCGGGAAGAGTGGTGGTTAGCATGGCTGGGTTGACGCAACTATCCCGGACGGGGGCCTGTACGACCATGGCGCATGGTTCCTCGGGGCTGAAGAGGCTCATCCGTGAGCTGGCCAGGTTCGGAGCCGTGGGCGGCGCGGGCCTGCTGGTGAACCTCGGCGTCTTCAACGCCGTCCGGCATCTCACCGACCTGCCCGTGGTCCGGGCCAGCGTCATCGCGACGGTGGTGGCCATCGCCTTCAACTACGTGGGCTTCCGCTACTTCACCTACCGGGACCGCGAGAAGAGCGGGCGCACCAGGGAACTGACGCTGTTCCTGCTGTTCAGCGTGGTGGGCCTGGTGATCGAGAACGGGCTGCTGTACGCGGCGACCTACTGGTTCGGCTGGGACAGCCCCCTGCAGAGCAACGTGTTCAAGTTCCTCGGCATCGGCATCGCGACCCTCTTCCGGTTCTGGTCGTACCGGACGTGGGTGTTCCGGACGCTGCCCGTGAAGGAGGCTGCGACCGGCGCGGAGGCCTTTCTGACGGCGGCGGAGCAGAGCCGGCGGCCGGACCCCCAGCCCACGCAGCGCGTGAGCTGACCCTCCGGCCCCGGCCCTCCGGGCCCGACGGCCGTCTCCGGCCTTCCTCAGCCCCGCCGAGCGGAGCTCCGGGCGGCGTCACCGGACCGTGGGCTCCTCGTCCTGCGGGGTGCGCTTCTGCGGCGCCGTGCGGGACAGGAACAGGCCGAAGACCGGGGGCTGGGCCTGGAGCATCTCCAGCCGGCCGCCGTCCGCCTCGGCCAGGTCGCGGGCCACCGCCAGGCCGATGCCCGTGGAGTTGCGGCCGCTGATCGTCCGCTCGAAGATGCGCGCCCCCAGGTCGGCGGGGACGCCGGGCCCCTCGTCCGTCACCTCGACCACTGCCTGGTTGCCGGTGACGCGGGTGCGCAGCGCGACGGTGCCGCCGCCGTGCATCAGCGAGTTCTCGATCAGGGCGGCCAGCACCTGGGCGACCGCGCCGGGCGTGCCCACCGCGCGCAGATGGCGTTTCCCGGAGCTGACGATGGCCCGGCCCACGCCCCGGTAGGCGGGACGCCACTCGGCGAGCTGCTGCTGGATGACCTCGTCGAGGTCGAAGGTGACCGCGGAGCCGGTGCGCGGATCCCGGGCGTTGGTCAGCAGGCGTTCCACGACGTCCGTCAGCCGCTCCACCTGCGTCAGCGCGATCGTCGCCTCTTCCTTCACGGTGTCCGGGTCGTCGGTGAGGGTGATCTCCTCCAGCCGCATGGACAGCGCCGTCAGGGGCGTGCGCAGCTGGTGGGAGGCGTCCGCCGCCAGGCGGCGTTCGGCGGTGAGCATGCGCGCGATGCGTTCCGCGGAGGAGTCGAGGACGTCGGCCACCCGGTCCAGCTCGGGGACGGCGTACCGCTTGTGGCGGGGGCGCGGGTCGCCCGAGCCCAGGCGTTCGGCGGTCTCCGCGAGGTCGGTGAGGGGCGAGGCGAGGCGGTTCGCCTGGCGGATGGCCAGCAGCACCGCCGCGACCACCGCGAGCAGCGCCACCAGGGCGATGATCAGCAGGGTGCGGCCGACCTCCCGGGTCACCGTGGAGCGCGGCTCCTGCACCACGACGGCCTCGCCCTCCTCGCCCTTGGCCGTGGACCGGATGACGTCGCCCTCGGGCCGGACGCCGACCTGGATGACCGGCCGGCCGGGGATGCGGATCTCGGCGTAACGGTCCTGGGTGACCTGGTCGCGCAGTATCTCGGCGGTGACGTCCTCCGCGCCGACCAGCCGGCTGTCCACGATGCTGGCCAGCCGCAGCGCCTCGGAGTCCACGCGTTCCTGGGCGCTGTTGCTGATCGTGCGGGTCTCGACGATGACGAGGGACACCCCGAACACGGCGATGACGACGAGCACGACAGCGAGCGTGGACTGGATCAGACGGCGACGCACGGGCCCCTCCGGACGGTGACTTCACGAGACGGGGTGCGGGCGGCCCACCCCGGGGCGCGGGGAACTGCGGGAGAAGCCCCGCCGGCCCGCACCCGGCGACGCGCCCCGCATGACCGGCCGAAGCCCGGGAGGGGCAGAGGTCAGCTCTTCTCGAAGCGGAAGCCCACACCGCGCACCGTGGCGATGTAGCGGGGGTTGGCCGCGTCGTCGCCGAGCTTCTTGCGCAGCCAGGAGATGTGCATGTCGAGGGTCTTGGTCGACGACCACCAGGTGGTGTCCCAGACCTCGCGCATGAGCTGGTCGCGGGTGACGACCCGGCCCGCGTCGCGCACCAGGACCCGCAGCAGGTCGAACTCCTTGGCGGTGAGCTGGAGTTCCTCGTCGCCCATCCAGGCGCGGTGCGACTCGACGTCGATGCGCACGCCGTGCGTGGCGGGCGGCTGCTGGGGCTCGGACGCGCCGCGCCGGAGCAGGGCCCGGACCCGGGCGAGCAGTTCGGCCAGCCGGAAGGGCTTGGTGACGTAGTCGTCGGCGCCCGCGTCCAGGCCGACGACGGTGTCCACCTCGTCGGCGCGCGCGGTCAGGATGAGGATCGGAATGGCGTGGCCCTCGGAGCGCAGCCGACGGGCCACCTCCAGGCCGTCCATGCCGGGCAGACCGAGGTCCAGGACGACCAGGTCGACGCCGCCCTGCATTCCGGCGTCGAGTGCGGTGGGGCCGTCCTCGCGCACCTCGACCTCGTAGCCTTCCCGGCGCAGGGCGCGGGCCAGCGGCTCCGAGATGGACGCGTCGTCCTCGGCGAGCAGTACACGGGTCATGAGCTGATGGTAGTCCGCGCGAGCAGGGGCCGAAGTGTGATCGACGACGCTGTTTCTTACCTAGGGACATGCCGGACAGCAGGGACGCGGGGCGGGGGCCGGCCCGCCGTCGATCTTGGTACGGACCTGCGGTCGGGGGATGGCACGATGATACGAGCCTTCGGAATGCCGCCAGAGTTCCATGATCACCTGTGATCCGCGTCTCAAGTCCTTCCATATCCGGCGTTGTGCTGCCGTATGGTGAAAGAACGCCTGTAGTACACAGGGACCTTTGGCGGTCCGCTTGACGCCGAGGGTCTCTTTTGTGTGCGGGCCGGTTCCCGCCGGCCCCGAAAGGAATGACCTGTGGCCGGGCCCCCGCGCGAGGGGGCGTGGATCCCGGTGACCGCCGTCCACCGCTTCGAGACCCGGAGCGGACTCCCCCCGGCGTAGGGGTGGACGAGACGGTCCGCCGGTGCCGGCCGCCCCCCACCGGGCGCGCACCGCAAGTGCAGCGCGTCCCGACCAGCAAGGAACGACATGGCGTCCAGCCTGACGAAGGACTCGGTCCGCCCGGACACCCCCGGCTCCGGGAAGACCTTCTTCGGCCACCCCCGCGGACTGGCCACTCTCTTCATGACCGAGATGTGGGAGCGATTCTCCTACTACGGCATGAGGGCCCTGCTCCCGCTGTACCTGGTCGCCCCCGGCGGCCTGCACCTCAGCGCCGCGACGGCGACCGCGATCTACTCGGTCTACCTGTCGCTCGTGTACCTGCTCGCCCTCCCCGGCGGCTGGTTCGCGGACCGCGTGCTCGGCCCCCGCAAGACCGTCGCCGTCGCCGGCGCGATCATCATGCTCGGCCACCTGACCCTCGCGCTGCCGAACGCCGGCACCTTCTTCGCGGGTCTCGGCCTGGTCGCCATCGGCTCCGGTCTGCTGAAGGCCAACATCTCCACGATGGTCGGCCACCTCTACGACGGTCCCGACGACCCGCGCCGTGACGGCGGCTTCACGCTGTTCTACATCGGCATCAACCTGGGCGCGTTCGCCGCTCCGCTGGTCATCGGCACCCTCGGCGAGAACGTCAACTGGCACCTGGGCTTCGCCCTCGCCGCACTCGGCATGGGTCTGGGCCTGGCCCAGTTCCTGCTGGGCAGCCGTCACCTGAGCTCGCGCTCGGACCTGGTCCCCACGCCGCTGTCGGCGCAGGAGAAGGCGGCCACGCTGCGCAAGGCCGCGTTCTGGGCGGCCGTCGCGATCGTGTTCTACGCCGTCGTGGGCGTCTCCGGCGTCTACACGCTGAACTGGCTGCTGGTCCCGATCACCGTCGCCGGCCTGATCATCCCGGTCCTCGTGATCGCCCGGATGAAGCGGGACAGGGAGCTGGACCGCGCCGAGCAGTCCAAGCTGACGGCGTACATCTGGTTCTTCGTCGCCGCGGCCGTGTTCTGGATGATCTACGACCAGGGCGGCTCGACGCTGTCCCTGTTCGCCGAGTCCTCGGCGAAGAACAGCGTCCTCGGCTGGGACTTCCCGGTCTCCTGGTACCAGTCGGTCAACCCGGTCCTGATCATGGCGCTGGCCCCGCTCTTCGCCTGGGCCTGGGTGGCGCTGGCCCGGCGCGGCAAGGAGCCGAGCACCGCGGTGAAGTTCGCGACGGGCCTCGTGCTGGTCGGCGCGTCGTTCTTCCTCTTCCTGGCCCCGCTGTCGATCGCCGAGGGCGGTCACAAGGCGGCCGCGCTGTGGCTGGCGGCGATCTACTTCGTGCAGACCGTCGGCGAGCTGACCCTCTCCCCGGTCGGCCTGTCGGTCACCACGAAGATGGCTCCCGCGAAGTACGCCTCCCAGATGATGGGCGTCTGGTTCCTGGCCGTCACCGCCGGTGACGCCACGACCGGCCTGCTCTCCATCGCCGGCGTCGACCTCAACAAGACGGGGATCGTGGCCCTGGAGGCCGTGCTCGCCGTCGTCGCCGGCCTCGCGGTGTGGATGTACCGCAAGAAGGTCAAGGAACTGATGGGCGACGTCAACTGACGTCCGCCCGCGACGGGGGAGGGCCGGCACACCAGGTGGGTGTGCCGGCCCTCGCCCGTTCCGGCCCCGGCTCGCCCGCCGACGCCGTGCGACGGCTCAGCGGGTCCTTCTGCCCGGCAGGAACGTGAACACCGCTCCGCCCAGCAGCACCGCCGTGCCCGCCACCAGGCCCAGGGCCTTCAGCGCGCCGTGGTCGCCGGAGCCCGTCTCCGCGAGCCCGCCGCCTCCCGTGGCTGCGGCGCCGCCGGAGGACGAGGACGACGAACCGCCGCCGCCCGACGCGCCGCCGGCCTGCTCCTCGGTGTTCAGCGTCAGCGAGACCGCCGTGCTGTCCGGGGTGCACGTGGTGGTCGTGCCCAGGGCCTCGATGACGAGGACGCCCGGCGAGAGCGTGGACTCACCGGTCGCGCCGGGCTTGTACGTGCCGGTCAGGTCGGGAATCTCGATCGGGGCGCCCTGCTTCACGGGGGCCTGGTTGGCCGGGCCCGTCACCTTCACCGAGCCCTTGTCCGAGCCGCCCAGGGTGACCTGCATCGACGGTTTCACGGAGTTCGCCGGGATGTCGATCGGGCTGTTCATGACCGACTTCTTGAACCGCACGGTCAGGCCGTAACTCCCGCCGTTCTTCCTGGCGTTGATCTGCACCGGCGAGGTGGCCTTCTTCTCGCCGATGGGCGACTGGCAGGTGTAGGGGATGTCCACGACCTTGCCGGTGAAGTCCGTCCGGCCGGAGCCGCCCGTCGGCGACGACGAGGAGGACGGCGTCCCCGACCCGCTCGGCGGACCCGAGGGCGTCGACGACGCGCTCTGCGAGGGGCTGCCGCTCGACGAACCCGAACTCCCGCCGCCGGCCGCCACCGTGATGGTCGCCGAGGGCTGCACCGCCTGCGTCGGCGTGCACCGGGTGTCCGTCGACAGCGCGTTGACGACGTACGCGTCCGGCGTCAGCGTCACCTGCCCGGCCGCCGTCAGCTTCAGCGAGCCCTTCATGTCGGACAGCGTCATCGCGCCGCCCTTGGGGATCGCCGGGTTCTCGCGCGGCCCCTGCATCGCGATGTCGGCGCTCTGCGCGCCGGCCGCCTTGAGGGTGCCGGACGGCTGGACGGAGTTCGCCGGCAGATCGATGATGTCGGGGTTCTTCGACGCGGCCTGCGTGAACTTCCAGACGACGTCGACGGTGTCGCCGACCTTCGCGGTGGCCGGCGCGGTGATCTCGACCTTCGTCGTGCCGTTGACGTCGGGCAGGCCGATGCCCGAGGGCGGCACGCACTTGGTGGCGTAGGACACCTCCGCGGCCTGCGCCTGGCCGGCGGTCACGCCCAGCAGGACGGCCGCCCCGGTGAGCATGACGGCGGCGCCCGCGGCCGCCGTCCGCCTGCGCGCGGGGGCCCGTTCGGGTGGCATGGCTCTCTCACTCACGTGGATCCCTTCCTGCCGGAGTCGTGGGGTTGAGGGGAGTCGTGGGGCGTCGTGGGGTTGAGGGGAGTCGCCGGACCCGTGGGAGCGGTCGTCGGACCCGTGGGAGCGGTCGCATCAGATCGAGTGACCGGATCGGGTCGAGTGACCGGATAAGGCGGAGTCGCCGGATCAGGCGGAGTGAGCGGCTCAGGCGGGGTGAACGGGTCAGGCGGAGTGAGCGGGTCAAGGGGAGTGAGCGGGGTCGTGGGACTCGTCGGCCGGTCCTCCCGCGGTGCCGGGAGCCGTGCCGCGGGGCCCGGGCCGGTGTCCGGGGTGAACCACGGCAGAGTCGTGTTCGGGGCGGGGGGCCCGGCCTGCGCGGTCCGGACGTCCGTGCTCCGCTCGTGCCGGGGCGCCCGGGAGCGCCCCCGGGACGGATGGCGCGGGCGCACCCGGTCCACCACCGCCAGCCCGACGCGGAACACCGCCCCCGGGACGACCAGGCAGAGCAGGATCCAGAACAGGGTCACGCCCCACGGACGGCCCACGCCCCACGGCTGCTCGGCGAGGACCTTCCCGCCGTACTTCAGGGAGACGGTGTAGTCGCCATGGGCGCCCGCGGCCAGTTCGACGGGCAGTTCGACGCGGGCCTTCTCGCCGGGCCCGATCGTGCCGCGCCACTGCCGCTCGTCCCACTGCGGGGCGAACACCCCGTGCGCGGCGCCGACCTGGAACACGGGGTCCTTGACGGCCCCGGTGCCGACGTTTCCCACGGTGAACGTCAGCGTGCGCGCGGGCGGCGCCCCGAACCAGGTCAGCAGGCCCGAGGAGCCGTCGAGCCGGGTGTCGGTGAGCACGGACAGACGTCCGCCACCGGTCTGCGCGGGCAGCGGTCGGACCGGGTGCCCGGCCACCTGGAACGCCGCGTCGGCCTGCGCCTTCGCACCGGTGGCGGTCGCCACGTGCACCACACAGGGACAGGGCGCCGGCGGCTCGGCCACCGGCAGCGCCCGGCTGAAGCGGCCGTCGGCGTCGGTGGTGACGGCGCGCCCGTCGGCGTTGGCACAGGAGTTGGTGCCGCCGATCACGCCCCGGGCCGGCGTCGCCTGCCCGCAGACCAGCAGCATCAGCAGCGTGCGCGGCCGCCAGCCGCTGCCGCTCACGGTGACCGAGCCGCCCGTGCCCGCCTGCGCCGCGGACACCGTCACCGCCGGCCGGTCGGCGGCCGCGGCCGGGGCGGCCGCCGGGACCAGGGACAGCAGCAGCAACAACAGGGAAACCAGGACCGGCGCCGACGCTGTCGCCGGCGCCGCGATCCGCACCTCGCCTCTCACGTCAGCGCTCCCCTCGGCTCGGCTTCGGCGGCGGCCGGCCGGTGCCGGCGTCGTCGTAGGAACACGGCGGCCGCCGCGGCCGACAGCGCGCCGGCCACCGCGCCCGCCGCCGCGCCCCGGGACACGAACCGCGCGGACGCCCGTCCGGTGACCCGGGTCGCGCCGGGCGCGGTGACCGTCAGCCGCACGGTGACGGCGTCCAGGGCCGGACGGTCGGGCCAGGGCTCGTACAGCGCGAGACGGCGGCCCGGCGGCAGGCGCACGGGCAGGACGCGCGGGGCGCGCTCCAGGACGACGCCCAGGACGCCGTCCGCGTGCACCGCCAGCCGCGGGACGAGCGCCGTGGTGCCGCGGTTGACCAGCTCGTAGGTGATGCGGTCGCCGCGCACGGCCACATGCTCGACGGTCAGCGCGGCCAGCCGGGGACCGCCGACCCGGATCAGGAGCCGCACGTCGCTCTCCCGGCCGGCGGAGTCCCGTACGACGATCCGTCCCGCGCGGTCCCCGGGCCGGGCGTCCGCCGGGACCGCCACCGTGAAGGGCACCTCGGCGCGGGTGCGGGCGGGGACGTCGAGGGCGGGTTCGGCGAAGGCGACCCGCAGACCGGGACCGGTGACGCCGAGCCGCACGGAGAGCGGCCGGGTCCCCCGGTTGGTCACGGCGACCGTGTCCCGCAGCGCCGTCCCGGGCGTGCCCTCGGCGTAGAACGACGGCCGTCCTCCGCCGGAGGGCGACGCCGACCAGCCGGCCGGGCCGGCGCCGGGCGCGCCGGCCGGCGACGCGAGGGACACCAGCGGCAGGGACAGCAGCAGGACGCGGGCGGTGGCGTACGGCATCGGCGGCTCCAGCGCTCCTCCGGGTGCGGTCAGCGGCGGGCACGGGCCGGCTGGTTGCGCCTGGTCAGCCACAGGGCGCCCGCCGCGCCCGCGAGCAGCACGGTGCCGCCGAGGGTGCCGAGGGCGATCGCGGAGTCCTCGGGGCCGGTCTGCGGGAGCTGCCCGCCGGAGCCGCCGTCGCTCGCCGCGCCGCCGGTCGAGCCCCCGGTCGTACCGCCGCCCGTCGTGCCCCCGCTCGTGCCGCCGCCCGACACGGTCACGTCGAGGGTGAGGGAGGGGCCGGGGGTGTTGCTCGGTGTGCAGGTGGTGGTCGTGCCGAGCGCCTTGATGGTCAGCACGCCGGCCGTGAAGGTGACCTTGCCGCTCCTCTTCGGGGTGTACGTGCCGCTCAGGTCATTGATCTTGATGGGGGTGTTCTCGGGGATCGCGGCCTGGTTGGCCGGGCCCGTGACGTTCAGGGTGCCGCTGTCGGCGCCGCCCAGCTTGATCGTGGCGCTCGGCTTCATGGAGCCGGCGCCCAGTTCGACGGGGCTGGAGGAGACGCCTTTCTGCCAGGACATCGTGATCCGGTATCCGTCGCCGCTCTTGACGCCCTTGATGTCGATCGGCGAGACGGCGCTCTTGGCTCCGATGGGCGTCTTGCAGCCGTAGTTGACGTTGACGACCTCGGCCATGGCCGCCGGGGCGGCCGTCAGCACCGCCGAGCCGGCCAGGGCCGCGGCAGTCGCGAGCACGGCGGTTCGCTTCCGGTTCGACACGGTCCCGTCCCCTCACTCCCACCGCCCCGCCTTACTGACGAGGCATCAGATTGAGCCGTCAAGGTACGCCCGGGGCGATGAGGAGGGAAGAGAAGGCACGGGCCGGAGTTGTGACGATCCGACACACCTGCGCGAGCGGCGCGAAGACCGCCGCGACTGCCCGCCGACGGCGCACGACGGGACGGCGAGGCTTCGCGGAAACCTGACCGGACTTGCTGAGGCGAGACGGCGGCGGGGCTGCGGCAGGACTGCGGCGGGACCGTGGTGGGGGCGTGGTGGGGGCGCGGTGGGACCGCGGCGGCGGGCCGAAGCCGTCGGATCGGGGGTGCCAGCCGGGCGGCGACGGGCCGGAGCCGACGGGCCGGAGCCGGGATCACGGCCGAGAGCGCGAGGGCGCGGGGCGCCTGGGCCGAACCGGCCGGCGAAGCCCGTAAAGAGCCCGGCTGTCGCCTCGGACGCTCGACGCTCGGCGCTCGGGCGCTCGGCGACCTACGGGGGGCGAGGCCCCCGAGGGCGGTGCGCCGAGGGCGGCGCGGCGAGGGCGGCGGGACGGGACGGCGGGACGGGACGGCGAGGGCGGGCCGCCCGGCTGCGCGGACCCCCCGCTTCCGGCCGCCGCCCGCTGGGCGAATCGCCGCGGGCGGGCCGTGGTCGGGAATCGCCGCGGGCGGGCCGTGGTCAGGGGCCGTCAGGCCGGAGCGCCCAGTTCCGCCCAGACCGTCTTGCCGGCGACGCCCTGGGCCCGCATGACGCCCCAGTCCAGGCAGAGGCGCTGGACGATGAACATGCCGTGTCCGCCGGGGCGGCCCGCGCGGTGCGGGGTGCGGGGCGCCGGCTGGCCCGTGCCGCGGTCCGAGACCTCGACGCGGATCACCTTGTTGTCGCAGCCCAGGACCATCGCGTCCGGCCCCTCGGCGTGCAGGCACGCGTTGGTGACCAGCTCCGAGACGACGAGCAGCACGTCCTCGGCGGCGGCCCGCCGGTCGGCGGTGGCGGCCGGCAGCCAGCCCCACGCGTACAGCGCCTGGCGGGCGAAGTCGCGGGCGAGCGGAACGACGCCGCTGGCGTCGTCGAAGCTCAGCCGGCGTACCTGACGGCTGCCCGGCGACCCGGGCGTCACGGCAGCCGTGCCCCCGTCGGACGTCCCAGCCCCCCGCGCGTCCCCCTGGGACGCCCCGGAAGCGCCGCTGGGCTCCGGGCTGGGCTCCGGGCCGCGGTCGCCCGGCGAGTAAGGCCGGGTGGTGCTCATCAGCGCTTCACCTCACCGATTCCCCGATTGACCGGTTCACCATTCAAGAGTCGGATCTCTGCAGAGTCGTACGTAGCCGGACGGCGTTTCGCGTCGGCGCCGCCGCCGACATGTGCGGGTTCAGGATGTCTCCTGCCCGGCGTGACGGGCGGGACACCCCCGTTCTCGCCCGTGTCGTGTCGACGCCGGGCGGACGGCGCGAACTCAGCCGTCCTCGTCCTGTCCGTCGCGCTCGTCGGCCAGCGCCGCCTCGACCGTGTCGTGCACGGTGAACACGGCGTCCGCTCCGGTGATCTCGAAGACCCGGGCCACCACGGGGAGCATTCCCGCCAGATGGACTCCGCCGCCGGCCGCCTCCGCCTTCAGGCGGGCTCCGAGCAGCACGTTGAGCCCGGTGGAGTCACAGAACTCCAGGCGCGCGCAGTCGACCACCAGGCGACTGCGACCTCTGGCGAGGCAGGCTTCGAGTGGCTCACGCAACAAATCGGCGGTGTGGTGATCCAACTCACCCGCCGGGGTCACGACGGCACTGTGGCCCTCTTCCCGCACCTCGACCAGAAGCCGGCCCGACTGTGCGCTGCCGACCGTCCCGCGGTCCATGCCGTCTCTTCTCCTGGGGTCGCGAACTGCTTTCTGACGCCCTCGAACACTACGCCCTCGACCCGCACCTCAACACCCGAACAATCGCACACAAACAGACATAAAGGGACAAGGTGCACTTGCGATCGGTCAAGTAAAGCAGGTAGGCCTAGTACGAACACGCAGACCGACACGGCCGGCTTTGGAGGCGCCGCACACCGTAGTGCGCTCACTGGCTTCGGCAGCCATACGCCGAGAACGATGGAGGACATCATGTCACCCCGGCTCGACGCACCGCATACCCGCGGAGCGACGTCGACACCCCCTCCGGACCAAGAACATCTGGAACCCATCGCACAGAACGCGGTGCCGGACGTCGACCCCACCGACGCCCTCGCCGGACTCCCGGAGATCCCCCCGTTCGACGAGGTCGGATCCGTCGACGCGCGGGCCCTGTCCAAGACCCTGTTCGCACGGCTCGAATCCCTCGAAGAGGGCACCTACGACTACTCGTACGTGCGCAACACCCTCGTCGAACTGAACCTCGCGCTCGTCAAGTTCGCCGCCTCCCGGTTCCGCTCCCGCAGCGAGCCCATGGAGGACATCATCCAGGTCGGCACCATCGGCCTGATCAAGGCGATCGACCGCTTCGAACTCTCGCGGGGGGTCGAGTTCCCGACCTTCGCGATGCCAACCATCATCGGCGAGATCAAGCGCTTCTTCCGCGACACGTCGTGGTCGGTGCGCGTCCCGCGCCGGCTCCAGGAGCTCCGGCTCGACCTGGCCAGGGCGGGCGACGAACTGGCCCAGAAGCTGGACCGCGCGCCCACGGTCGCGGAGCTCGCCGAGCGTCTCGGCCTCTCCAACGACGAGGTCGTCGAAGGCATGGCCGCGTCCAACGCCTACACGGCGTCCTCGCTGGACGCGCAGCCGCAGGACGACGACTCGGAAGGCGCCCTCGCCCATCGGATCGGCTACGAGGACAACGGCATCGAGGGCATCGAGTACATCGAGTCGCTGAAGCCCCTGATCGCCGGACTCGCGCCCCGCGACCGGCAGATCCTCTCCCTCCGTTTCGTCGCCGGCCTGACCCAGTCGGAGATCGGCGAGGAACTCGGCATCTCGCAGATGCACGTGTCGCGGCTGCTGTCGCGCACCCTGGTGCGACTGCGCAAGGCGCTGACGGTCGAGGAGTAGTACCCGGGAGACCTCGCTGGACGCCGACGCCCGGCCGATCGACCTGAGCTCGACCTGAGCTCGACCTGAACTCGATCGGCCGGGCGCCGGCGTCTGCCCGCCGCCTTCTCCCGCCCCTCGTCCAGGCCCCTCGTCCAGGCCCCTTCTCCCGCCCCTCTTCCAGCCCCCTCCCTCCCGCCGCTCTCCCGCCCCTCTCCCCACGCGCCCCCACCGCCCCTCTTGTTACCCCCGGAAACCTCCCCACGGAGCCCCATGCGCCACTAGGGTCGCCCTCACCCCGGACTGACCAGTACGTCAGCAACCGGACGCGCGAGGGCGTCCGGCGAGGAGGCGACCCTTCATGGCCCGTGCCGACGGAGACGACGAGGCGCACGCGCCGAACGCCGACACCGCGTCCGACGCGCACCTCACCGACCGGCTCCGCGCCGCACCCGCCGCCGCCTACCCGGCGCTGCGCGCCCTGCGCGCCCGCCACCAGCCCGCCGTGCTGGCCTACGCCCGCCGCTGCACGACCGGCGAACCGGCGGCCCGGCGACTCGCGGCCGAGGCCTTCACCCTCGCCGCCCGGGAGACGGCGCGCGGCGCCGACCCCGGCGGCCCCTGGCGGCACCGGCTCCTGCTGCTGGCCGGGCAGGCGGCCGCGAGCTGGGCCGCCGACGACCGGGCCGGCGGGCTGGACGCGGGACTGCTCCTCGTCCTCAACACGACGGGCCCCGGCGGCCCGGTACCGCCGATGCTCGTCGCGTTCCGTTCGCTGCCCTCCCGCACGCAGGGCCTGATCTGGTACGACGTCGTCGAGCGCGAGCCGGCCGAGCGCACGGCCACGCTGCTCGGTCTGACCCCCCAGGACGTGGTCCACGGCGCCGGACCCGCCCTCCAGTCCCTCGCCCAGGCCTGTCTGCGGCACCGGCTCGCCGCCTCGGACGACCCGCGCTGCGGGGACTTCCGCCGGCTGATCGAGGAATCCGTACGCGCCGACGGCCCACGGCACAGCCCCGACCTCGACGCCCACCGGGCGCAGTGCCCGCACTGCGCGACCGCCTACGAGGAACAGTGCGCGCTGCGCGACACCCCCCGCGGCGCCCTCGCGGAGGGGCTGCTGCCGTGGGGCGGGGCGTCGTACGCGATGGACGAGCGCGAGCCGGTGCGCGCGGCGCGGACGGCCGCCCGAAAACCCCGCCGCCGGATCGTGCTGGCCTCGGCGGTGCTGGGGGTCGCGGCGATCCCGCTGCTGATCCTGCTCGCCACCCAGGGCGACTCGTCGGACGGCGAGGCAGCGGGCGCGGTGGGCGCCAGGCCGTCGACCGCGCCGCAGGTGACCGTGACGGCGACGGTGTCGGTGTCCGCCGCGCCGAGCGCGGCCTCGCCCAGCCCGTCACCTTCCCTGTCGCCGTCCGCGTCCCGCACCTCCGCGCCGCCCGGGCCGCGGCCCGCGCCCACCCCGTCCGCCTCTCCCGCGCGCCCGCCCGGGGCCACGTTCGCCCAGGTCGTGAACGCCGCCACGGGCCGCTGTCTGGAGGTCGCCGGCGACCTGCGCAACGGCACGGACGTCGTCACCGTGCCCTGCTCGGCCTCCCCCGGTCAGCGCTGGCGGGTCGACTCCGCGCGCGGGGTGCTCCAGTCCTACGCCGACCCCGACTTCTGCCTGGACAGCCGTGGCGCGGTCGACGACGGCGTCGGCGTCTGGAGCTGCGACTCGGTGGAGGGCCGCAACGGCCGGAACCTGATGTTCACCGTGGACGAGGACGGCAGGATCCGGCCGGCGATCGCCTTCGCGTCGGCCCTGACGGTGGACGACTCCGGCTCCCTGTCGTTCGACCTGCTGGACGAGGCCGCGCGCCAGGTGTGGCGGGCGGGGGCGGCCTGAGGCCGCCGCCGTCCTCATCGTGAAAATCCGCGGGCCGGTCTCCGCCCGGCGTCTACGCTGGCCCGGCCCTCGAACCAGCAGCGCCGCTGGCCCGCGTCGTCTGCTCATGAGGAGCCCCGTGCCCCGCTCTCCCGCAGTTCCCGTCGCCGCCGGTCGGTTCAGCCGGTTCAGCCGGTTCGGCGACGTGCCCGTCCTGCTGGTCGCCGTCGTGTGGGGGTCCAGCTACCTCGCCGCCAAGGGCGTCACCACGGCGGACACCGTCTCGGCCGTGCTGGTGCTGCGGTTCGCCGTGGTGCTGCCGGTGCTGGCGGCGGTCGGGTGGCGACGGCTGCGGGCGCTGAGCGGCACGCAGTGGCGCGGCGCCGGAGTGCTGGGCCTGGTCCTCGCCGGGATCTTCCTCCTGGAGACGTACGGCGTCGTCCACACCTCCGCGACCAACGCCGGGCTGATCATCAGCCTGACCATGGTGTTCACGCCGCTCGCGGAGAGCCGGGCGCGGGGCGTGCGACTGCCGGGGGCGTTCGTGGCGGCGGCGGGGCTGTCGGTGCTCGGCGTGGCGCTGCTCACGCAGGGCGCCGGGTTCACCGCTCCGTCCGGGGGCGATCTGCTGATGCTGGGGGCGGCGGTGGCCCGCACCGTGCACGTGCTCGCCATGGCGCGGATGGAGTCGGTGCGCGGGGCGGACGCGCTGTCGCTGACGACGGTCCAGCTGGGCGCTGCGGTCGTCGTGTTCGCGCTGGTGTCGGCCGTGCCCGGGACGGGGGCCTCGCCGTGGGCCGCGGCGGCGGACTTCGACGCCGGAGACTGGGCCCGTCTGCTGTATCTCTCCGTGTTCTGCACGTTGTTCGCGTTCTTCGTGCAGATGTGGGCGGTCCGCCGTACGTCGCCGTCCCGGGTCAGCCTGCTGCTGGGCACCGAGCCGGTGTGGGCGGCGGCCGTGGGCATCGCGCTCGCCGGGGACCGGCCCGGCCTGCCCGGTCTCGCGGGGGCGGTGCTCGTGCTCGTCGGCACCGGCTGGGGCAGGTCGGCGGCGGACCGGGGACGCACCGCCGCCGAGACCTCCGACACGGCGGCCGCCCGGACCGCACCCGGGGCCGCCGGTGCCGGGACCGCCGCCCGGACCGCACCCGGGGCCGCCACCGCGGCCGAGGCCTGCGACGGCGCTTCCCCCGGGCTCTGAGCCGACCGGGACCCGCGGCCCGCGCCTGCTCGGCCCGCGCCCCCTCAGACCACGCGCACGCCCCTGCGCCAGACCCCGGACACCAGCGGGACGCCCGGCCGGTAGGCCAGGTGGACGTGGCTCGGGGCGTCCAGCAGGGTCAGGTCGGCGTACGCGCCGGGGGCCACCCGGCCCACGTCCGTCCGGCGCAGGGCCGCGGCGCCGCCCGCCGTGGCCGACCACACCGCCTCGTCCGGGGTCATCCCCATGTCCCGCACGGCGAGCGCGACGCAGAACGGCACGGACGACGTGAAGGACGAGCCGGGGTTGCAGTCAGTGGAGAGGGCGACGGTGACGCCCGCGTCCAGCAGGCGGCGGGCGTCCGGCCACTCGGCGCGGGTGGAGAACTCGGCGCCGGGCAGCAGCGTGGCGACCGTGTCGCCGCTCGCGAGGGCGTCGACGTCCGCGTCCGTGAGGTGGGTGCAGTGGTCGGCGCTGGCCGCGTCCAGTTCGACCGCCAGCTGCACGCCGGGGCCGTAGGAGAGCTGGTTGGCGTGGATGCGGGGGTGCAGTCCCTTCGCCCGGCCGGCGGTGAGGATCGCGCGGGCCTGGTCGCCGTCGAACGCGCCCTTCTCGCAGAACACGTCGATCCAGCGGGCGTGCGGGGCGCAGGCGTCGAGCATCTCGCCGGTGACCAGGGCGACGTAGGCGGCCGGGTCGTCGGCGTGGTCCGGGGAGACGATGTGCGCGCCGAGGTAGGTGACCTCGTCGGTGTGGCGTGCCGCGAGGCGCAGGGCGCGCGCCTCGTCGGCGACCGTCAGGCCGTAGCCGGACTTGGTCTCCATCGTGGTGGTGCCCTGGCTGAGGGCCTCGCTCAGATAACGGGTGAGGTTGGCCTCCAGTTCCTCGTCGTTCGCGGCCCGGGTGGCCGCCACGGTCGTGCGGATGCCGCCCGCCGTGTAACCGCGGCCCGACATCCGGGCGTTGAACTCCTCGGTGCGGTCGCCGGCGAACACCAGGTGGGAGTGGGAGTCGACGAAGCCGGGGAGCACCGAGCGGCCGCCGGCGTCGACCCGGTTGTCAGTGGCGGGTGCTTTGCTTGATTCACCGGTCCACACGACGCGGTCGCCGTCGATGACGACCGCCGCGTCTCGGATCAGGCCGAGAGGCGAATCTCCCCCGCTCTCGGATGTGCTCGACCGGGGGGACCGCCGTCCGAGGGAGGGATCGTTGGTGACCAGCGTGGCGATGTTGGTGATGACGGTGCTGCTCATGGCGTCCTCATGGGTGGCCGGGCGGGGGACGACGGGGGCGAGGGGGACGGCGGGGACGGCGGTCAGCCGCGCAGGGCGTCGACGGCCTGGGCGAGGGCCTGCGGCACGTCGGGCACGAGCGTGTGCGCCCCGTCGCGTACGACATGCCGTCCGCCCACGACGGTGTGCCGGACGTCCGCCGCGC
The DNA here is from genome assembly GCF_003112535.1 of Streptomyces rishiriensis. Lineage (GTDB taxonomy): Bacteria > Actinomycetota > Actinomycetes > Streptomycetales > Streptomycetaceae > Streptomyces > Streptomyces rishiriensis. The sequence goes on from NZ_BEWA01000026.1 coordinate 62,643, forward strand.
TCGCGGCGAATACGGCCGTCTCGGCGCCGAGCCGGGGCAGTGGCCCCGCTGTCCTGACCGAGTCGAGCGCGACGGTCGTGAGGTCGGCGAGGCCGCCCTCCTCGATCGCCCCGGCCTCCTGCCAGCCGAGGGCGGCGTGGCCGTCGGCGGACGCGGCGCGCAGCAGCGCGGCCGCGGTCCAGTGACCGCGGGTGCGGGTGCGCAGGCGCTCGTCGAGTTCCATCGCGCGGGCCTCTTCGAGCAGGTCGATGACGGCGTGGCTGTCGGAGCCGAGGCAGAGCGGGGACCCTTCGTTCTGCAGGGCGACCGCGGGTCCGATGCCGTCGGCGAGGTCGCGTTCGGTGGTGGGGCACATGCAGGTGCCGGTGCCGCTGCCGCCGATGAGGGAGACGTCCTCGGCGGTGAGGTGGGTGTTGTGGACGCCGGTGGTGCGCGGCCCGAGCACCCCGTGCAGGGCGAGCAGCTGCGTCGGGGTGCACCCGTGGGCTTCCCGGCAGGCCTCGTTCTCGGCGGTCTGCTCGGACAGGTGCACATGGAGCGGGGCCCGCCGCTCCTCGGCCCACCGTGCGACGGTCTCCAACTGGTCGGCGGGCACGGCCCGCACGGAGTGGATCGCCGCCCCGATCCGCGCGTGATCCCGTTCCTTGAGAACTGAACAGCGTTCGGCCCAGGCTTCGGCGGTCCCGTCGGAGAACCGGAGCTGGTGGGCGGTGGGCGGCTGTCCGAAGCCGGAGGACAGGTAGGCGGTGTCGAGGAGGGTGATGCGGATGCCGGCGTCGGCGGCAGCCGCGATCAGGGCCTCGCCCATGGCGTTGGGGTCGGCGTAGCGGGCGCCGCCGGGGGCGTGGTGCACGTAGTGGAACTCGCCGACGGAGGTGACGCCCGCCAGCGCCATCTCGGCGTACACGGCGCGGGCCAGTGCGTGGTACGTCTCGGGGGTCAGCCTGTCGGCGACCGAGTACATGACCTCGCGCCAGGTCCAGAAGGTGCCGGAGCCGACCTGGACGGTTCCGCGCAGGGCGCGGTGGAAGGCGTGCGAGTGGGCGTTCGCCAGCCCCGGCAGGGTCAGGCCGCGCAGGATCTCGGCGCCGGGGGGCGGGGTCGGCACGTCCGTGCGGACGGCCGTGATCCGGCCGTCCGCGACCTCGACGGCGACTCCCGGTTCGACATGGGTGTCGAGCCAGGCGTGCTCCAGCCAGTACGTCCGCGTGTGGGGGTGCGTCACTTGCAGGCCAGCCCTTCCAGTGCGTCGGCGAGCGCGAGCACCCCGGCCACGCAGTCGTCCTCGGCGGCGAACTCGGCCGGCGAGTGCGAGACGCCCGTGGGGTTGCGCACGAACAGCATGGCGGTCGGGATGCTCCCGGAGAGGATTCCGGCGTCGTGTCCGGCGCCCGTGCCGAGCACGGGGACCCTGAGGCCGGTGTCACCCCGGCTCCCGCCACTTCCGCCACTTCCGCCACTTCCGCCACTTCCGCCACTTCCGCCGACGACACGATCCCGGCCGGAGCCGCCGCCCAGGATGCGGGCCAGTTCGTCGCGCAGGGCGTGGTCGAACTCGACGACGGGCGTGAACGACTCGCGGACGACGTCCAGGTCGACGCCGTGGGCCTCGGCGTACTCACGGGCGGCCTTCTCGACGCCGCCCACCACCTGGTCCAGGGTCCCTTGGTCGGCGGCGCGGGAGTCGAGCCAGCCGCGCACCAGGGAGGGGATGGCGTTGACGCCGTTCGGCTCGACGGAGATCTTGCCGAAGGTGGCGACGGCGCCCGCGAGTTCGGCCTCGCGGCGGGCGGCGAGGACCGTCTCGGCGTACGACAGCATGGGGTCGCGCCGGTCCACGAGACGGGTGGTGCCGGCGTGGTTGGCCTCGCCGCGGAAGTCGAACCGCCAGCGCCCGTGCGGCCAGATGGCGCTCGCGAGACCGACCCGGTCGCCGCTGAGGTCCAGGGCGCGGCCCTGTTCGACGTGCAGCTCCACGAACGCGCCGATGCGGCCGAGCCGCTCCGGGTCGGCGCCGAGAGCGTCGGGGTCGTGCCCGGCGGCCTCCATGGCCTGCGGCAGGGTGATCCCGTCGCCGTCGGTGAGCCGGTGCGCCTGCTCGACGGTGAGCTGCCCGGCGGTGAGCCGCGACCCGACGCAGGCGAGCCCGAACCGGGCGCCCTCCTCGTCCCCGAAGTTGACGAGAGCGAGCGGCTTGGCGAACTGCACGCCCCGGGCGAGCAGTTCGTCCAGGGCGGCGAACGAGGACACGACCCCGAGGGGCCCGTCGAAGGCGCCGCCGTCGGGCACGGAGTCGAGATGCGATCCCGTGACGACGGCGTCCCCGGCGGTCGGGTCCCCGAGCCAGGCCCACTGGTTGCCGTTGCGGTCGACCTCGTACGTCAGTCCCCGTCCCTCGGCCTGCTGCCGGAACCAGGCCCGGCAGTCGGCGTCGGCGGGGGTCCAGGCGTAGCGGCGGTAGCCGCCGGTGTCGCGGTGGCGCCCGACGGGTGCGAGTTCACGCCACATCTCCTGGAAGGAGGCGCCGGCCACCGCGGGCCGCGGCTCATGCGGCCGCGGGTGCTCGTGGCGCGGGCCGGTGGGGGCGGGCGACGGGGGCTCGGCCCCCGCCGGACGGCCGCCGTCAACCGTCACTGCGCATCACCCTCGTGCATCGGCACCCGCACGCCCCGCTCGTCGGCGACGGACTCCGCGATGTCGTACCCCGCGTCCACGTGCCGGATGACGCCCATGCCGGGGTCGTTGGTCAGCACCCGGCGGATCTTCTCACCGGCCAGCTTGGTGCCGTCCGCCACCGAGACCTGACCGGCGTGGATGGAGCGGCCCATGCCGACGCCGCCGCCGTGGTGGAGGGAGACCCAGGAGGCGCCCGAGGCCACGTTGACCATGGCGTTCAGCAGCGGCCAGTCGGCGATCGCGTCGGAACCGTCGAGCATGGCCTCGGTCTCGCGGTACGGGGAGGCGACGGAACCGCAGTCGAGGTGGTCGCGGCCGATGGCGAGGGGGGCCGCCAGCTCTCCCGACGCCACCATGTCGTTGAAGCGCTCGCCGGCCTTGTCGCGCTCGCCGTAGCCGAGCCAGCAGATACGGGCGGGCAGGCCCTGGAAGTGGACGCGCTCACCGGCCAGCTTGATCCAGCGGGCGAGGGACTCGTTCTCCGGGAAGAGGTCGAGGATCGCCTTGTCGGTCTTGGCGATGTCGGCCGGGTCGCCGGACAGGGCCGCCCAGCGGAAGGGGCCCTTGCCCTCGCAGAACAGCGGGCGGATGTAGGCGGGGACGAAGCCGGGGAAGGCGAACGCCCGGTCGTACCCGGCGAGTCGGGCCTCGCCGCGGATGGAGTTGCCGTAGTCGAAGACCTCGGCGCCGGCGTCCATGAAGCCGACCATGGCCTCGACGTGCCGTGCCATCGACTCGCGGGCCCGGGTGGTGAAGCCGGCCGGGTCCTTCTCGGCGGCGTCGGCCATGTCCTCGAAGGCGAGGCCGGTCGGCAGGTAGGCCAGCGGGTCGTGGGCGGAGGTCTGGTCGGTGACGATGTCGACGGGCGCGCCCATCGCCAGCAGCTGCGGGACGACCTCGGCGGCGTTGCCGAGGACGCCGATGGAGAGGGGTTTGCGCTGGTCCCTGGCCTCGACGGCGAGCCGGAGCGCGTGGTCCAGGTCGTCGGCCCTGACGTCCAGGTAGCGGTGCTCGATGCGGCGGTCGATGGCGCGCGGGTCGCAGTCGACGCAGATCGCGACGCCGTCGTTCATCGTCACGGCGAGCGGCTGGGCGCCGCCCATGCCGCCGAGACCGGCCGTGAGGGTGATGGTCCCGGCCAGAGTGCCGCCGAACTTCTTCGCGGCGACGGCGGCGAAGGTCTCGTAGGTGCCCTGGAGGATGCCCTGGGTGCCGATGTAGATCCAGGACCCGGCGGTCATCTGGCCGTACATGGTCAGGCCCAGCTGCTCCAGCCGGCGGAACTCCTCCCAGTTGGCCCAGTCGCCGACGAGGTTGGAGTTGGCGATGAGGACGCGCGGGGCCCACTCGTGGGTCTGCATGACCCCGACCGGGCGGCCGGACTGGACGAGCATGGTCTCGTCCTGCTTGAGGGTCCTCAGGGTGCGGACCATCGCGTCGAAGGAGCGCCAGTCGCGGGCGGCCTTGCCGGTGCCGCCGTAGACGACGAGCTTGTCGGGGTGCTCGGCGACCTCGGGGTCGAGGTTGTTCTGCAGCATCCGCAGCGCGGCCTCCTGCTGCCATCCCAGGGCGCTCAGTTCCGTACCGCGCGGCGCTCGTACGGGGCGGGGTCCTGACATGGTCGGCCTCCTTGCGGATGGGTGATCCCGGCGGATTTTGCTGTTCTTATTCACATCCTGACGCGCTGAATAGAGCTAGTCAATACACGGGTGCGACGAGCTACGGCCCGGGGAGACAGGAAAAGCCCGGGGGGAGGCGGAAGAGGGAGGAGGCGAACAGGCGGACAGGGGGCGCACATCGCCCGGCTCACCACCCCGCTGAGGCGCGCACGCCGTTGACGAGCGCCGGCGAGCGGGTGTTGAAGGGACACATGGGGCGACGCCCGGCCCGGAACGAGGTCAGTCGACCCACGTTAGCCACCCCGCCGCATGTTCCGCTGGAAAATGCCAGAAGACTCACCCTCTCGCGCCTACGTTGCGTAGCTTCTTCATCACTCAGCCGAACCGCAGGCGGGAGGGGAGCCAACGGTGCCCGGAATCGACGAGTGTCTACTGGAGGCCATGCGGCTGCCCGGCGCACGGGGCGCCGCGTTGGTCGACTGGACGAGCGGGCTGGCCCTGGGCTCGGTCGGGGAGTTCCCCGGCGGCGACCACGAGGCGGCCGCGGCCGAGGCCGCCGAGGTCGCCCGGCTCACGGCCGAGCAGCGGGCGTTCACGCCCGACGGCTACGACCGTCACGAGCACGCGGACGCAACGGCCGGACCGGGGGCGGGCGTCGATCCCCCGGTCGAGGACCTGATCATCAGCAACCGGGACAGCTACCACGTGCTGCGGTTCGTGCCGACGTCCTTCGACAGCAGCGTCTTCCTGCACGTGTGGCTGGGCCGGCCGGACGGCAACCTGGCGCTGGCGCGGATCCGGCTGGGCGAGATGGCCGGACGGCTGGTGCTGGGGTGACCGCGGTGAGAACGCACCCCCAGGGGACGACCCCACCGCCCCGGCTGCCCGTGCGGGAGAAGTCCGGGGCCCGGGATCGCGGCGGCGCGCTGTCGCCGATGCTGACCCGGCTCGCGGCCGAGCGGGCGACGGGCGTCCTGGAGCGCGAGCGCGGCTCGCTCTATCTCGCCGAGGGCCGCGTGGTGCACGCCGAGAGCCCGCTCGCCCCGGGCCTCGACGTGCTCCTCCTGGCCCACGGCACCCTCGCCCCGGCCGTCTGGCAGGACGCGGTGGACCGGGCCGACGAGGAGTACGGCGCCGCCCGTCTGCTGCTCGACGCCGGCCGTGTCCCGCGCGGCGCGCTGGAGCTGTGCCATCTGGAGGCGGTGTTCGACGCGGCCTACTTCGCGCTCGCCCCCAGCAGCACCCCGGGACACTTCCGCTACGGCGCCGGCCACTGGCTGGGCGCCGTGCGGCCGGTCCCGGTCGACGCGGTCGAGCGCGAGACGCTGCGCCGGCGCGAGCTGCTGAACCGTCTCTGGCCGGACCCGCTGTCCGACGGCGCGCCGCTGCGCCGGTCCGACGCCGTCGCCGCGCCGACGCCGACCGCCCGGCAGAGCGCGGTGCTGGCCCTGGCGGACGGCGTGCGCACCGCGCCGGACATCGCCCGCGAGCTGGGCCGGCAGGCCTTCCACACCCTGGTGGACGTCCGGCGGCTGGCGGCGGCGGGGCTGCTGACAGCCCTCTTCCCGCCGCCGCGCGTCCACCACGCCGCGACCGCGGCCGTGCCCGGCCTCCCGCCCCGCCACGCACTCGCCGAGAGCACCGGGACGGCCGCGGCCCCACCCTCGCCGGGCATCACGCTGCCCCGCGTCAACGACCCCGACATCACCCTGCTGAAGAGGCTCAGGGATGCGCTGGAGGCCCTTTGAACGGCAGCGACCGCGCGCCGAGAGGAGCGAGCTGATGGCCTCGGCGCCCGAGATACTCGACGAACTGCGGCGGCTGCGGGCCCGGGTGCCCCAGCTGACCGGCGCGCTCGCGGCCGGCGTGGACGGCCTCGTCCTCGCCCACGACACGCCCGGCGTGGAGCCGGAGGTGGTGGCCGCGCTGACCGCCGCCGCCCTGGGCGTCGCCGTGCGGATGGCGGACACCACCGGCCAGGGCGACTTCCGCGAGCTGCTCGTGCGCGGCCGGTACGGCTACGTCGCGACGTACGCGGCCGGCGAGTCCGCCGTGCTGACCCTGCTCGCGCAGGACCGCGTCAACGTCGGCCGGCTGCACCTGGAGGGCCGCCGTGCCGGGGCCCGCCTCGGGGAGCTCGTGGACGCCCGGGAGGCGGCGGCGCGGCAGACGCGGGCCGCTCCCGCCGAGCCGCCGCCGCAGCCCCCCGCCAAGCCGCCGGTGCGCACACCGGCCAAGCCCCCGACCGTACGGACCAGAACGGCGCGCGGCCCGGCCACCGCCAACGCGCGCACCACCACGGAAAGCTGACAGGAACCGAGGAGCACACGTCATGGCCAACACCGAAACCACGCTGAAAGAGTGCCTCGCCTCCATCGAGGGGGCGACCGGAGTCGCCCTCGTCGACTACACCAGCGGCATGGCGCTCGGCACGATGGGCGGCAGCAAGACGTTCGACCTGAACGTCGCCGCCGCGGGCAACACCGACGTGGTGCGCGCCAAGATGCGCACCATGGAACACCTCGGGCTCAAGGGACAGATCGAGGACATCCTGATCACGCTGAACGACCAGTACCACCTGATCCGGCTGATCAGCGGCCGCGGCGGCAACGGACTCTTCATGTACCTCGTCCTGGACGCCAAGCGGGCCAACCTGGCGATGGCCCGCCACCAGCTGAGGAAGATCGAGGAGGACCTGGAGGTCTGAGACTCCCGTCCCGGATCATGCCGGGGGCGCGGACTCCGGTCCGCGCCCGACAGGCCCTAGACCAGCGCAGCGGTGCGGCGGCGGGCTCCGCCCGGGGCCGCGTCGCCCGCCGCGACGCCGGTGCTGCGGTACGCCTTGACGGCCTTGCCGGCCGGGCGTCCGCCGCGCCGGTCCAGCCAGTCGACACGGACCCACAGCAGCGCGTCGTTCTCCCGCTCGCGCCGCCCGAGCCAGGCGGCCTTCCAGCGCAGCCCGGCCCCGCAGCCGGCGAGCAGCATCCCGCCGGCGGCGGGCGCCGCGAGGGAACCGCCCAGCGCGGCCAGGAAGGCGAGCAGCAGCCACCAGCGGTGACCGCGCCGCCAGGTGCGGACGGTGACCGCCCGGTCCTGCAGCACGTCGTGCTTGCCGGCCCGGGCGGCTCCGCCGCCGAGCCCGGTGAACCGGCGCCGTCCGCGCAGCCCCGTGACCGCCGCGGCCACGAGGAACAGCGCCGCCCCGGCCGTCACCCCGATCCGCCGTCCCGTGAGGCCCGGCGTCAGGGCGCCGACCCCCGCCGCGACCACCCCGCACCACCACAACGGCGCGGCTCCGGCCCGTACGACGACCGCCACCCGGGCCAACCCGTGTCCTCCGCGTGCCACGTCCGCCTCCTCGTCACTCAGGCACAGTCTCGTGACCGCGCAGACTAGTGAGCGAACGTGAGACGAGTCTGAGAGCCCCCACACAGAGCACGCGTCCCCACACAGAGCACGCGTCCCCACGAAGAGCACGCGTCCCCACGAAGAACGCGCCCCCACGAAGAGCGCGTCCCCACGGGTGGGGCTACTCCACGAACAGCCCGCGCGACGCCGCCCGCGCGTCGAACTCCTCCAGCCGGGCCTGCGCGTCGGGCAGGTCGTCGCACATCGCCTCCAGCAGCACCCGCCCGAGCAGCATCGGCGCACAGGCCGTGTCGAAGGCGAGACCGGTGCCGACGGCGGCGGGCAGCAGCAGGTCGGAGACCTTGGCGACGGGCGCGAACGCGGAGTCGGCGACCGTCACCACGCTCAGCCCGGCCTCCCGGGCGTAGCCGAGGGTGTCGACGACCTCGCGCGGGTGCCGGGGCAGCGCGAAGCAGAGCAGAGCGGAGGCGCCGGCCCGGACGGCGGCGTCGATCCGGTCGTGGATCATCGTGCCGCCCTCGTGCAGCAGCCGTACGTCCGGATGGACCTTGGCGGCGAAGTACGCGAACCCGTACGCCTGGGAGGCGGCGGCCCGCAGGCCGAGGACGGGCAGCGGGCGGGAGGCCGCCAGCAGCCGGCCGGCCCGCCGCACCGGACGGGGGTCGGCGAGCACCTCGGCGAGGTGCCGCAGGTTCTCGATCTCGGCCTCGACGGCCTGCTGGTACTCGTTGTACGAGGCCGCGTCGGCGGGCTGTTCGGCGGGAGCGACCTCGCGCAGATGCCTGCGCAGGGCGGGGTAGCCGTCGAAGCCGAGGGCGACCGCGAAGCGGGTCACGGACGGCTGGCTGACCCCGGCGAGCTCGGCCAGTTCGACGCTGGACAGAAACGGCACGTCGGCGGCGCGCCGCACCATGCTGTGCGCGATGCGCCGCTGGGTCGGCGTCAGCCGGTGCCCCTCGAACAGCGTCTGCAGCCGGGCGGCGGGACTGTCCGCCGCCCCCGGTCCCGGTCCGCCCTCACCGAACTCCGTCTCCGCGCTCATGCCCCGCTCCCCCTCCAGATGTCCGTGAACCGGTCCAGCAGTCCGGCCGCCGCGCGCACGTCCTCCGTGAGCGGCCGGTCGGCCTGGTCGGCGTCGAGCAGCGCCTCGGCCAGCTCCAGCGCCCGCCCGGCCGGCAGCCCCGGCTCGGGCCGCAGCTCGCGCTGGCGCAGCGCCCGTACGGCGGCGACGAGTTCGCAGCCGACGACGAGACGGTACGCGGCGCAGACGCGCAGTGTCTGCCGGGCGGCGAGCGAGGCGAAACTGGCCTGCTCCTCGACGCCCCGGGAGAGTACAGCGTGACCGAGCGACGCGGGCGCGGAGAAGGCCCGCAGGTCGCCCAGGGCGGCGCCGGCGGCGTACTCCAGGATCATCACGCCGGAGGAGGCGGGCTCGGAGTCGGCGAGGAAGGGCCGCAGTCGGGTGTAGGCGGGCTCGTTGAGCGTGGAGAGCCGGGAGGTGGACAGCCGCGCCACCTGGGTCAGGGCCAGCCTGAAGTGGTCCAGGACGAGGGCGAGTTGAGCCTGGTAGAAGCCGCCGTGGTGGTAGGCGGTCATGTCCTCGGGGCAGATGAGGGGGTTCTCGGCGGCCGCGTTGATCTCGACGGCGATCACCTCCTCCAGGGCGTCGGCGGCGTCGTGCGCGGGGCCGTGGATCTGGGGGAGGCAGCGGAAGCCGTAGGGGTCCTGGATCCTGCCCAGGGGCGGTGTGGGCCGGTCCTCGGCGCCGATCAGCTCGCGCATGCGGCGGGCGACCTCGGCGGAGCCGCGGTGCGGGCGGGCGGCGTGCACGGGGGCGGCGTAGGCCTCGTGCGAGCCGTCCACGGCGAGCAGCGAGAGGGCGGCGACGACCTGAGTGGCCTGCAGAAGTCCGCGCAGTTCATGCAGGGCGAGGGCGGACTGGCCGAGGGTGAGGGCGTTGCTGCTGATGAGCGCGAGGGCGTCGTTGTTGTCGAGCGGCTGCGGTGCGGGGCCCTTTGCTCCGCGCCACGGATGCTCTCCCACCAGTGCGAGGCCGACCTGCGCGAGGGCGGCCAGATCCCCGGTGCCCACCGAGCCGAACTCGTTGACGACCGGATGCGCCCCGCTCTCCAGCGCCTCGCACAGCGCGGTGACGACGCTGGGCCTGAGTCCGGCGCCCCCGGCGAGCAGCTGGTTGGCGCGGACGGCGAGCATCGCCCGGACCTGCCGGGCGGGCAGTTCCTCGCCGATGGCGCCGGCGTGACTGCGCAGCAGGCGCAGACCGTGTTCGGCGGCCGCCTCGGTGGGCACGTCCTCGTTCCGGTTGGCGCCGACGCCGGTGGAGCGGCCGTAGACGCGACCGGTGGCGGCGATCAGCCGGGCGGCGTCCCAGGCCTCGGTCATCCGCTTCGTCGCGTCGGTGCCGGGGACCGGCCGGGCGACGCCGTCGGCGAGGCGTACGACGTCCTCGACGCCGAGGGCGATCCCGTCGAGGACGACGAGACCGGAGCCCACTCCGGGAGATGCGTCCACGATTCGAGACGACATAAGGCTACGAACTCCCCTCAATCGGGACAGTCGATCTTGCCCTCCGGTCATCCGTTACGTCGGATTAACACCGGACCGTTGACAAGTTATTCATCTACGGAGAACTCTGCATGACGTTATACAGCCGGGCAAGGGACAACTCATGATCCAGTTCGACGCGGTCCACAAGCGCTTCCCCAACGGCACGACGGCAGTCCACGATCTCTCCCTCCACATGCCGGAGGGCGGCGTGACCGTGCTGGTCGGTTCCTCCGGTTGCGGCAAGACGACCACCCTGCGGATGATCAACCGGATGGTCGACCCGACCTCCGGGACCATCGAGGTCGGCGGCAAGGACATCACCCGTCAGGACGCGGCCGAACTGCGCCGCTCCATCGGATACGTCATCCAGCAGTCGGGCCTCTTCCCGCACCGCACGGTGCTCGACAACATCGCCACCGTGCCGCTGCTGCTGGGCCACGGCCGGCGCAGGGCCCGCGCCCGCGCCGCCGAACTGCTGGAGACCGTCGGCCTGTCCGCCGACTCCGGCCGCCGCTACCCGCACCAGCTCTCCGGCGGCCAGCAGCAGCGCGTCGGGGTGGCCCGCGCGCTCGCCGCCGACCCGCCCGTGCTCCTCATGGACGAGCCCTTCGGCGCCGTCGACCCCGTGGTCCGCACCCAGCTCCAGGACGAACTGCTCAGGCTGCAGAAGGAGTTGAGCAAGACCATCGTCTTCGTCACCCACGACATCGACGAAGCCGTCCGCCTCGGCGACCAGATCGCCGTGTTCCGCACCGGCGGCCACCTGGTCCAGTGCGCCTCGCCCACCGAGCTGCTCGCCCGCCCGGCCGACGACTTCGTGGCCGACTTCCTCGGCGCCGAGCGCGGTCTGAAGCTGCTCTCGCTGAAGACCCTCGCGGACGTCCCGCAGGGCCCCGCCCCCGAGGGCGGCGCCTGGACCCTCGTCCTCGACGAGGCCCGCCGGCCCCTGCACTGGGCGTCCGCGTCGGACGGCGCCGAGGTCCCCGTGCGCCCCCTCAGGGACGCCGACTCCCTCCTCTCGGCGCTCAACGAGTCGGTCGCCGCCCCCACCGGCCTGGTCGCGCGGGTCGACGCCGACGGCGTCCTCACCGGCGTGACCTCGCGCGACGACGTCCACACCCACGCGGGCCGGGCCCACACCGAGGCACGGGTGGCCGCATGACCATCGACTGGTCCTGGATATCCGGGCACACCGACGAACTGACCACCCTCGCGATCTCTCACCTGCAGGCCGCGCTGACCGCCGTCCTCCTCGGCCTGCTGATCAGCCTCCCCCTCGCGGTGGTCGCCCACCGGGTCCGCCCCCTGCGCGGGTTCCTGCTCGGCCTCTCGAACGTGCTGTTCACGATCCCCTCGATCGCGATCTTCGTCCTGCTGCTGCCGATCAGCGGCCTCACCCGCACCACCACCGTCATCGGCCTGACCGTCTACACCCTGGTCGTGCTGCTGCGGAACACGGTCGAGGGCCTCGACTCGGTGCCCGCGAAGACCAAGGAAGCGGCCAAGGCGATGGGCACCCGCCCCCTGCGCACGCTCCTCACCGTCGAGTTCCCGCTCGCGCTCCCCGTGATCATGGCGGGCGTGCGGATCGCGACGGTCATGTCGATCTCCCTGGTCTCCGTCGCCACCTACATCGGCGACGGCGGTCTCGGCCAGCTGTTCACCGACGGCTTCCAGCGCGACTTCCCGACGCCGGTCATCGCGGGAGTCGTCCTCACGATCCTCCTCGCCGTCGTCGCCGACGCGGCTCTGGTGGGCGTCCAGTACCTCCTCACCCCGTGGAAGAGGCGGCGAGCCTGATGTACGAACTGTTCAAGAACCTCGGCGGCTGGCTGACCAGCGGCGCCCAGTGGTCCGGCCCGGACGGCATCGCCCACCGCCTCGCCGAACACCTCCAGTACTCCCTGCTGGCCACCCTCGTCGCGGCCGTGATCGGCCTCCCGGTCGGCCTGCTGATCGGCCACACCGGCCGGGGCGCGTTCCTCGCCATCAACCTGGCCTCCTTCGGCCGCGCCCTGCCGACCGTCGGCCTGGTCGTCCTGGTCTTCCTCGCCAGCGGCCTGTCCATGTGGCCCGTCTACGTCGCGCTGGTCGCCCTCGCGGTCCCCTCGATCGTCACCAACACCTACGCGGGCATGACGGCCGTCGACCCGGACGTGAAGGACGTGGCACGCGGGCAGGGCATGCGCGGCCACCAGGTGCTGTTCCAGGTCGAGCTGCCGCTCGCCCTCCCCCTGATCATGACGGGCCTGCGCCTCGCGCTCATCCAGGTCGTCGCCACGGCCACGATCGCCGCGTACGTCTCCTTCGGCGGTCTCGGCCGCTACGTCTTCGACGGCCTCGCCCAGCGCGACCTCGTCCAGGTGCTCGGCGGCGCGGTCCTGGTCGCCGCCGTCGCCATCGCCTTGGACCTCGCGCTCTCCGGCGTCCAGCGGCTCCTCTTCCGACACCGCCCCGCACAGCACGCCTAGGGAATCCCGACATGAACCGACGCACGATCCTCGGCGGCCTGTTCGCGGCCGCGACCGTCCCCGCCCTGACCGCCTGCGCGAGCGGCATCACCTCCCTCGACAACGAGGGCGGCGCCGCCTCCGGCGGCGGCTCCAGCAAGGACGGCGTCACCATCGGCACCGCCAACTTCACCGAGAACCAGGTGCTGGGCTACCTCTACGCCGCCGTCCTGGCGGCGGCCGGCGTGAAGGTGAAGGTCCGCCCCAACCTGGGCACCCGCGAGATCGTCTTCCCCGCCCTGAAAAGCGGCGACATCGACCTCCTGCCCGAGTACCAGGGCGCCCTCCTCACCTACCTCGCCCCGAAGGCCGCGGCGACCGAGGAGGGCGAGATGCAGAACGACCTCACCATCGCCCTGCCCGCCGGACTCCAGGTGCTGCCGTACGGCCTCGCCGAGGACGCGGACGCCTTCGCGGTCACCCGGGAGACCGCCCGGAAGTACGGCCTGGCCTCCCTCGCCGACCTGACGAAACTGAACGGCAGGCTCGTCCTCGGCGCCGCCCCCGAGGTGAAGACCCGCCGCGTCGGCGTGGTCGGCCTCAAGGAGGTGTACGGCGTGGAGTTCAAGGAGTTCAAGTCGCTGGACTCCTCCGGCCCACTGGTCAAGGGCGCCCTGAAGAAGGGCGACGTCGACGTGGCGAACCTCTTCACCACCGACACCGACATCCTGGACAACGGCTGGGTGGTGCTCAGCGACCCGAAGAACCTCATCCCCGGCCAGCACATCGTCCCGCTCATCGCCGACCGCCGGGCCGACTCCACCGTCCGCAAGGCCCTCGCCAGGCTCGGCAACGTCCTCACCACCACCCAGCTCACCGAGCTCAACCGCCAGGTGGACAAGGACAAGAAGGACCCCGAGGACGTGGCGAACACGTACGCCAGGCAGCACGGGCTGGCCCGCTAGCGGGCCCCCCGCCGGACAGGGGGGCTGTCCCCAGTGCGGCGGGCGTCCCGGCTCCCTAGCCTTGGTGTCCATGACGGGATGGGAGACGGCCATGGACGCGCGGGACACGGACCTGAAGAAGGAACTCGACGCCACCTTGCAGACACGCAGGGAACTCGGCGAGGAGTACGAGTCCGCGCTGGTGGACTCGTTCCTGGAGAAGGTCGACCAGCGCATCGACGGCGCGGTGGAGCGCCGGGTGCGCCGGCAACTCGCGGAGCAGCAGATGGCCACGGCCCGCGGGGCCCGCTCGCCCAGGGCGGCGGACTCCTGGGGCGAGCGCTTCGGCTTCGGCGTCGTCTCGCTGATCCTGGCGGTCCCGCTGTCGGCGATCGGCGGCGCCTTCGCCGGCTTCTCCGGCGTGCTCACCACCTGGCTCGGCGTCGTCGGCGTGAACTTCGTGCAGGCCGCCCGCAGCAACCCCGAGCTGTTGCCGGGCCGGCGCCGACGGTCCGCGCGCGACGCGGACTGACGTACGCGACGCGGACCGAGGGGCCCGCCCCTGGCCGGCCCGCTCCTGGCTTCTGGCTCCTGGCCTCACGCCTGCCGGGTCGGCAGGACCATGATCTGCCGCAGGTTGACGTGCCGCGGGCGGCTGGTCGCGTAGGCGACGACGTCGGCGATCTCCGCCGAGGACAGCGCGCCGACGGCGTCGAACATGCCGTCCAGCTGCCCGGCCAGCTCGTCGTTGTCGAGGTGCGTCGCCAGTTCGGTCTGCGTCAGTCCCGGCTCGACGTTGGTGACCCGCACGTCCCGGGGCCCGAACTCGGTGCGCAGGGACTGGGACAGGTAGGTGACGGCGGCCTTGGTCGCCCCGTACACCGCGTAGTTCGGGAACGTGACGTGCGCGCCGATCGACGAGACGTTCACCAGGTCGGCGGCGCGCCCCTCGGCGGCGGCGCCCACCAGGTCCCCGGTGAAGGCGCGGATCGTCCGCAGCACCCCGGTGACGTTCGTGTCCAGCATCCGCCGCCACTCGTCGACGCGACCGTCGTCCACGGGGTTCGGCAGCATGACTCCCGCGTTGTTCACGACCAGGTCGACGGCCCCGTAGGCCTCCCTGACCCGGTCGGCGGCCCCCGCCACGGACGCGTCGTCCGTGACGTCGGCGACGACCGCGAGGGCCTCGCCGCCGTCGGCGCGGATCTTCTCGGCGACCGCCTCCAGCCGGTCCGCGCGCCGGGCCAGCAGGGCGACCCGGGCGCCCGAGGCGGCGAGCAGCACGGCCACCGCCTCCCCGATCCCGCTGGCGGCGCCGGTGACGACGGCGGTACGGCCGGCAAGGCTCGCATACGGGTTCTCGTACGGCATCTGATGCTCCTGCGACGCTGGGCCGGGGCGTCTCCCCGGCGGCACGCACCACTCTCACCGTCCCCCGCGGCGCTACCCAGGGCTGCGCTCTTCCTGGGTCTGCCAGTACCAGGTTCGCGATCCGCCCCTCCCCTACCATCGAGCGCATGGACGGGGATCTCGGAGACTTTCTGCGCTCGCGCCGCGCCCGCATCCGGCCGGAGGAGGTCGGACTGCCCTCGCACGGGCGCCGGCGCGTTCCCGGGCTGCGGCGCGAGGAGGTGGCGCAGCTCGCCGGAGTGAGCGTCGACTACTACATACGCCTGGAGCAGGGCCGGGGCCCGGCCGTCAGCGACGCGGTGCTGGACGCCGTGGCGCGCGTCCTGCGCCTCGACGACACGGAGCACGCCTACCTGCGCGCGGTCGCCCGCCCGCACAGGCCCGCCGGGCGCCGGAGCGCGCCCCGCGTCCGCACGGGCGTGCAACTCCTGCTCGACAGCATGGAGCGCACCCCGGCGTTCGTCCTGGACGTCCGGATGGACGTGCTGGCGTGGAACGCGGCGGCCGACGCCGTGTTCGGCTACGGCCGGGCCGGGCCGGACGGCCGCAACATCCCCCGGCACGTCTTCCTCGACCCCGGCTCCCGCGACTTCTACCCGCAGTGGTCCGCGGTGGCCGCGCAGTGCGTCGCGCACCTGCGGAACCTGGCGGGCCACCACCGGGACGACCGCCGGCTGACCGCGCTCGTCGGGGAACTCTCGCTGAAGAGCGAGGACTTCCGCAGGCTGTGGGCCGATCATCCGGTCCGGGAGTGCGCCTACGGGGTGAAGCGGGTCCAGCACCCGGTCGCGGGTCTGCTGACCTTGCCCTACGAGACGCTGGCGGTGGCGGCGGACCCGGACCAGACCCTGCTGGTGTACACCGCCGAAGCGGGCTCCGAGACGGAGGAGCGGCTGCGGCTGCTGGGCAGTTGGGGAGCCTCACAGGTGCAGACGTCGCCCCGCTGAGCCGAGCCGCCGAAAAGGGGGCCGCGCGCGGGGAAGCTTGCGCGGGGACCGCCGCACCCCCGTCACCGGGGGGCGGGACGACGGCGGTCCCCGCGAGGGACGCGTGCCGGGTCAGGCCGGGCTTGCGCGTCCGTGGCGTCGGTGGAGGTCCGGGAGCCGCTCCGGAGGTCCGTGACGCCGTTTCGGTGCCGTAGGGGCGGGGAGCCTCCCCCAGCGCTCAACGCCTGGGAGGTACCCCCACCGCCCTTCGACATCCACAAATATGCCGGACGCGTGTTAACCGGGTGCTGCGCGCACGTGACGTGCTCGTACCACTTCCACGAAGTCCACCGATCCGGTGGGCAAACGGAAGTCCGACGCCCGCGGGGGCCGTTCACCGCAGGTTTCCCCGCAGTTACGGCCCCCACGCCCCGGAAGTTACTTCCCGCCCTTGGCCAGGAAGGCCAGCAGATCCTGACGGCTGACGACCCCGGTGGGCTTGCCCTCGACGAGGACGATCGCCGCGTCCGCCATGCCGAGCACGGACATCAGGTCGCCGACCGGCTCGCCGGAACCGACCTGCGGCAGCGGCGCGGACATGTGCTTCTCCAGCGGGTCGCCGAGGGAGGCCCGCTGGGTGAACAGGGCGTCCAGCAGCTCCCGCTCCACGACCGACCCGACGACCTCGGCGGCCATGACGTCCGGGTGCCCGGCGCCCGGCTTCACGATCGGCATCTGCGAGACGCCGTACTCGCGCAGCACCTCGATGGCCTGGCCCACGGTCTCGTCCGGGTGCATGTGGACGAGGGAGGGGATGGCGCCGTGCACCTTGTCGTTGAGCACGTCGGCGACGCGCGCGCTGGGCCCCTCGTCCTCGAGGAAGCCGTAGTCGGCCATCCACTCGTCGTTGAAGATCTTCGAGAGGTAGCCGCGGCCGCTGTCGGGCAGGAGGACGACGACCACGTCGTCCGGGCCGAGCCGCTCGGCGACCCGCAGCGCCGCCACGACGGCCATGCCGCAGGAGCCGCCCACCAGCAGGCCCTCCTCCTTGGCCAGCCGCCGGGTCATCTGGAAGGAGTCCTTGTCGGACACCGCGACGATCTCGTCGGCGACGGTGCGGTCGTAGGCGGTCGGCCAGAAGTCCTCACCGACGCCCTCGACCAGGTACGGCCGCCCGGACCCGCCGGAGTACACGGACCCCTCGGGGTCGGCGCCGACGACCTGCACCCGGCCCTCGCTGGCGTCCTTCAGATACCGGCCGGTCCCCGAGATGGTGCCGCCGGTGCCCACGCCGGCGACGAAGTGGGTGATCCGCCCCTCCGTCTGCTCCCACAGCTCGGGGCCGGTGGAGTGGTAGTGGGAGAGCGGGTTGTTCGCGTTGGAGTACTGGTCGGGCTTCCACGCGCCCGGCGTCTCGCGCACCAGCCGGTCGGAGACGTTGTAGTAGGAGTCGGGGTGCTCGGGGTCCACGGCGGTCGGGCAGACGACGACCTCGGCGCCGTACGCCCGCAGCACGTTGATCTTGTCGGTGCTCACCTTGTCGGGGCACACGAAGATGCACTTGTACCCCTTCTGCTGTGCCACGATGGCCAGCCCGACGCCCGTGTTGCCGCTGGTCGGCTCGACGATCGTGCCCCCCGGCTTCAGCTCTCCGCTCTGCTCGGCGGCCTCGATCATGCGCAGGGCGATGCGGTCCTTCACGGAGCCGCCCGGGTTGAAGTACTCCACCTTGGCCAGGACGGTCGCCTGGATGCCCTTGGTCACGCTGTTGAGCTTCACCAGCGGGGTGTTGCCGACGAGGCTGATCATCGAGTCGTGGAATTGCACCGTTGTCTCCGGTTGCTTGCAAAAACTGTGGTCGTAGTGGTCCCGCCAGGGTACGGGCCCGGCTGCGGGCCGGGGCGGCGTCCCCGTCGGCAGGTTCACTCCCCGTCGAGATTGGACGACGGTGCGTACGGGGCAAGGAGTGGGTGTACGGACACGAGGAGGTGGCGTCGAGGCATGACGAGCATGTCGAGGGCGAGAGTGGCCCGGCGTATCGCGGCCGGCGCGGCCTACGGCGGCGGCGGCATCGGACTGGCCGGGGCGGCGGTGGCCGGGCTGGTGCTGGCGGAGGTGCATCTGGCCCGCCGCCAGGTGAACAACGGGGCGCACCCGCACGTCCCGCACGCGGACGGCCGCTACGGCACCGCGTACGACGTTCCCGGGCCGGGCAGGGAGCCCCTGCGGCTGACGATGCTGGGCGACTCCACGGCGGCGGGCCAGGGCGTCCACCGCTCCGGGCAGACCCCGGGCGCCCTGCTGGCCTCGGGGCTGGCGGCGGTCGCGGAGCGGCCCGTGGAGCTGCGCAACGTGGCGCACCCCGGCGCCCAGTCCGACGACCTCGACCGGCAGGTCGCGCTGGTCCTGCAGGACGGCGACCGGGTGCCGGACGTCTGCGTGATCATGATCGGCGCGAACGACGTGACGCACCGCATGCCGGCCACCCGCTCGGTGCGGCATCTGGCGGCGGCGGTGCGGCGGCTGCGCACGGCCGGGGCGGAGGTCGTCGTCGGCACCTGCCCGGACCTGGGCACGATCGAGCCGGTCCAGCAGCCGCTGCGCTGGCTGGCCCGCCGGGCCTCGCGCCAGCTGGCGGCGGCCCAGACGATCGGCGCCGTCGAGCAGGGCGGCCGCACGGTGTCCCTGGGCGACCTGCTGGGTCCCGAGTTCGAGGCGAACCCGCGCGAGCTGTTCGGCCCCGACCATTACCACCCGTCGGCGGAGGGCTATGCGACGGCGGCGATGGCGGTCCTGCCCACGGTCTGCGCGGCTCTCGGCCTGTGGCCGGCCGAGGACGAGCGGCCGGACGCCGCCCGCCGCGAGGGCTTCCTGCCGGTGGCCCGGGCGGCGGCGGAAGCGGCCTCGGAGCCCGGCACGGAGGTGACGGCGGCGATGCCGACCGGCCCTCGCGGCCCCTGGGCCCTGCTGAAGCGGCGCCGGCGCCGGCGGGTGGCGGAGCCGGAGCGGGCGCCCGCCGCTCCTTCCCCCTGAGCGACAGGCGGCCAAGCAAGCGCTTAGTAAATTGCGGCCAGGGTCACATCGCCATCCCCGTGACCCTGGCCATACGTACGGGTAACTTCCCAAGCAGCCGTGCCCGTACGAACCCCTGCCCGTGGCTCGACCGCCGCCCGTAACGAGGCGCTGAGCGCCACCTTCCCGCCTGGAGCCGTGATGCCCGAAGCAGTCATCGTCTCGACCGCCCGCTCGCCCATCGGCCGCGCCTTCAAGGGCTCCCTGAAGGACCTGCGCCCGGACGACCTCACCGCCACGATCATCCAGGCCGCCCTCGCCAAGGTCCCCGAGCTGGACCCGCGGGACATCGACGACCTGATGCTCGGCTGCGGCCTGCCCGGCGGCGAGCAGGGCAACAACCTGGGCCGCATCGTGGCCGTGCAGATGGGGATGGACCACCTCCCCGGCTGCACGATCACCCGTTACTGTTCCTCGTCCCTGCAGACCAGCCGCATGGCCCTGCACGCCATCAAGGCCGGCGAGGGCGACGTCTTCATCTCGGCGGGCGTCGAGATGGTCTCGCGGTTCGCCAAGGGCAACTCCGACAGCCTGCCGGACACGCACAACCCGTTCTTCGCCGAGGCGGAGGCCCGCACCGCGGCCGTCGCCGAGCAGGAGGGCACCACCTGGCACGACCCCCGCGAGGACGGCCTCGTCCCGGACGCCTACATCGCGATGGGCCAGACCGCCGAGAACCTCGCCCGCGTCAAGGGCGTGACCCGGCAGGACATGGACGAGTTCGGCGTCCGCTCGCAGAACCTCGCCGAGGAAGCCCTCAAGAACGGTTTCTGGGAGCGCGAGATCACCCCGGTGACGCTTCCCGACGGCACGGTCGTCAGCAAGGACGACGGCCCGCGCGCCGGCGTCACGATGGAGGGCGTGCAGGGCCTGAAGCCGGTCTTCCGCCCCGACGGCATGGTCACCGCCGCCAACTGCTGCCCGCTGAACGACGGCGCGGCCGCGGTGGTCGTCATGAGCGACACCAAGGCCCGCGAGCTCGGCCTCACCCCGCTCGCCCGCATCGTGTCGACCGGCGTCTCGGGCCTGTCCCCCGAGATCATGGGCCTCGGTCCGGTCGAGGCGAGCAACCAGGCCCTGCGCCGGGCCGGCCTCACCGTCGGCGACATCGACCTGGTCGAGATCAACGAGGCGTTCGCCGCCCAGGTGATCCCCTCCTACCGCGACCTCGGCATCGACCTCGACAAGCTGAACGTCAACGGCGGCGCCATCGCCGTCGGCCACCCCTTCGGCATGACGGGCGCCCGGATCACCGGCACGCTCATCAACTCCCTGCAGTTCCACGACAAGCAGTTCGGTCTGGAGACCATGTGCGTGGGCGGCGGCCAGGGCATGGCGATGGTGATCGAGCGCCTGAGCTGACCCGGTGACGCGAGGATCCGACGGAGGATCCGACGGGGCCTCTGCGTAATCGCCTCGTCACCCCCCGTCATGAATCGGTCCGGAGTCCGGAAAGTACCTGGGCTCCGGGCCTTTTTGTGATCCAATCTCCCCCAGGATGTGACCTATCTCCCTCCCAGGAGGGATTTACCCAGCTCAGCGCCTTTCGACAGCCGACCCCAGGCCCAAAGTCCTGTCCGTTTCGTGACGTTACGCACTGACAGCTGGATAGTCCACCCTTCAAGCTGATGTAGGAAGTCGGGGGTCGACTTTGAACCGGGAGTAC
Source organism: Streptomyces rishiriensis (assembly GCF_003112535.1). Lineage (GTDB taxonomy): Bacteria > Actinomycetota > Actinomycetes > Streptomycetales > Streptomycetaceae > Streptomyces > Streptomyces rishiriensis. Next base: position 83,343 of record NZ_BEWA01000026.1, read on the forward strand.
GTCAGTGAGCGCCATGCCGATCGCCTTGCTGGTCACCACGGCCGCCACGGGCGCCGTGAGCGTCGCCGTCCTGCGCACCCTCTTGCAGTTGCGCCGACAGGTCGCCGCCCTGCACACCGAGCTCGCCAGGAACGCCGAGAGCGCCGAGAGCGCAGCCGCGCATCTGCGCGGTTTCGTTCCGGCGGCCCGCGCCACCGCCGACACAGCCGAGATACGCGCCGCGGTCGCCGAGGCGCTCGCGGAGGAGCGGGAGCGGGAGCTCGCCGAGGCGCGCGCCTTCTGGGCCGCCCAGGAGGCCCGTGACGCCTCCGACACCCCCTCCCTGCTGGGGCTGCCGGACAGTGAGCTGTTCCTGCCCCGGCAGGCGGATTTCGTGGGGCTGGAGCCGGTGGCCGAGCCGGCCGCGGACGCCGACGACTTCAGCAGTGAGTCCGCGGAGCTGGCCGCGGCCCGCCGCCGTCACCCCTCGCACCCCGACTTCGTACCGGTACAGTCACCCGTCGTGAACGACCACGAGCGCACGGTGGCCACTCTGGAGGAACTCGCGGCGTCCCAGGTCGAACTGACCGATGTGCGCCCGGGCCCGCTGGGCACCCTCGACGTCTACGTCTTCGCCGACGGCACCACCCTGTGCATGACTCCGGGCCACCGCGAGACGGCGGAACGCCTCGCCGCGGCCCTCACCGCGGGCGAGACCCCGTTCCTGCTGGGCGGTTCGGGCATCTCCGGCGCGTACACGCTGACGTTCCAGTGCGGCGCGGACAACGTCTACATCCTGGCGGACCGGGTCATAGCGAGCCTGTGAGGCTCACACGCCGGCCCGCTTCTGCGCCTGCGCCACCAGTGCCACCGCTTCCTCGATCTGGCCCTCGTCCGTGAGCACGAGGGCCAAGTCGTGTACGGCGACGGTGATCTGGTCGGCGGCGGCGAACATCCCGGCGTCGGGCATCTCCCGGGGCCGGGTGCCGGGCTCCTCCACGAGCTGGGCCCGCCGGGCCAACTCCCGGGCCAGCGCGAGCGCCTCGGCGGCCGCGCCTCTCTGCAGACGGCTCTGCGGGGCGGCACGCAGACGGTCGGCGAAGTGGTCCACCGCACGGGTCAGGGACGTCGTATCAGCCACGCCGCGAGACTACGCGTCGCACCGGGACTGTTGCCAACGGGCGAACAGTCAGGCACGGTGACCTGAAGGACCGGCTTACATCCCCTTTGCTACCGGAGGCGCCGATGTCCCATGTCCTCTCCGAGGAGACCCACCGCAACATACTGGCCCGCATCCCCCATTGCACCGGTCGTGAAGTCTCCGACTGGCTGCGCACCGTCGACGAAGGCCCGGCTCTCCGCTTCGAGGAGAAGGTCAGCTGGCTGCGCGCCGAGCACGACCTCGCGTACGGCCACGCCAAGGCGATCATCCACGAGTACGACCTGAGGAGGGCCGCGCGCAAACTGCTCTAGCGCGCTCGCGACACACCCGTGCTGACGGCGAAGGGCCCCGGGACGCGTGTCCCGGGGCCCTTCGTGGTGTCGCTCGCCGTGCCGCGCGGGGTCAGTCGCTGTTCAGGATCGACAGGAGTCGCAGGAACTCCATGTAGATCCACACCAGCGTCATCGTGAGGCCGAAGGCGGCGAGCCAGGCCTCCTCGCGCGGGGCGCCGTAGGCCACGCCGTCCTCGACCTGCTTGAAGTCGAGGGCGAGGAAGCACGCGCCGAGGATGATGCCGATGACGCCGAAGACGACGCCGAGCGGGCCGCTGCGGAAGCCGAGCCCGTCACCGCCGCCGAAGACCGTGAACAGCAGGTTCACGGCCATCAGCAGCACGAAGCCGAGCGCGGCGGCCATCACGAAGCCGTAGAAGCGGCGGTTGACGCGGATCCAGCCCGCCTTGTACGCCACCAGCACGCCGGCGAAGACCGCCATGGTGCCGAGCACGGCCTGCGCGACCACGCCGTTCGCGATGTACGTGGACACCGTGCTGGACACCACGCCGAGGAAGACGCCCTCGAGCGCGGCGTACGACAGGATCAGCGCGGGAACCGGGCGTCGCTTGAAGGACTGGATCAGCGCCAGCACCATGGCGACCAGACCGGCGCCGACGGCGATGCCGTACGACTTGTTGAGGTTGGCCTCGTCGACCGGCAGCAGCAGCCACGACAGGATCGCCGTGACGACAACGGCGCCGAGCGTGGTCGCGGTGCGCGCGACGACGTCGTCCATGGTCATCCGGCCGGTGGCGGCCGGGGCCTGCGGCGGGGCGCCGTACTGCAGGTCCTGCTGGGCGTAGGGGTTCTGCGCGTACGGGTTGCCGGCCTGCTGGGCGTACGGGTTGCCCGGCTGCGTGCCGACTGCGGGTCCCCCGGCCTGCGGCGCGGCGTTGAAGCCCGCGTAGCCGTTGTCGCGGCTGAACCCCCGTCGCGAGAAGACCGGGTTTCTGCTCCTCATTGCACTCCTCCATGGCCACGTGGCGCGGCCTTGGCTCAAGGGTAATAGGTAGGCAAAGGATTGACCCTAGTGCTTGGGGAGGATCTTTCCCTCGTCCTGTCGCGCAACACGCTACGCGGCGTGGCGATTCCCCACACGGGCCGCCCCTGATCATGACCAAGCCGGGACAAGGCCGGTATCCCACGGAGACCGGACGAACCCCGCTGTTCGATCAATCGAACGGGAACCCGGTGTAGCCCTCGGCCAGATCGGTCTCGGCCGCCCGCGAGGCGGCGATCCGCTCCAGCCGGGCGAGTTGGAGCCGCTCCTCGAAGGGGGTGGCGTCGGGGGCCGGGTGCAGCAGGGTCGTCATGTCGTAGGAGAACCTCTCGGCCTGCCACACGCGCCGCAGGCACGTCTCGGAGTAGGCGTCCAGGAGGACGGACGATCCCGTCTCCCGCCGGTGCGCGAGGGCCCGCGCGAAGGTAACGACGTCCCCGACGGCGAGGTTCAGCCCCTTCGCCCCGGTCGGCGGCACGATGTGGGCCGCGTCCCCGGCGAGGAAGAGCCGGCCGTGGCGCATGGGCTCGTGCACGTACGAGCGCATGGGGGTGACCGACTTCTGGGTGATCGGCCCGCGCTCCAGCCGCCAGTCGTCGTCGGTCTCGAAGCGGCGGGACAGCTCGTCCCAGATCTCCTCGTCCCGCCACGCCTGCGCGTCCGTGCCCTCGGGCACCTGGAGGTAGAGCCGGGAGACGGACGGCGAGCGCATGGAGAGCAGCGCGAAGCCGCGCTCGTGGCGGGCATAGACGAGTTCGTCGTGCGAGGGCGGCACGTCGGCGAGGATCCCGAGCCAGCCGAACGGGTACGTCCGCTCGAAGACGCGGGTCAGCCCGGCCGGGACCGCCTTGCGGGCGACGCCCCAGAAGCCGTCGCAGCCCACGACGTAGTCGCACTCCAGGACGTCCTCGACGCCCCGGTGGCGGAAGCGCACGCGCGGGCGGTCTGTCCCGGCGTCCTCCACGGCCAGCGCCTCCGCCTCGAAGAGCAGCGGGCCGCCCTGCGCGAGCTGGAGGGCGATGAGGTCCTTGCACACCTCGGTCTGGGCGTAGACCGTCACCGACCGGCCACCGGTGAGGGCGGGGAAGTCCACGCGATGGCGCCGCCTGGCGAACCGCAGCTCGATGCCGTCGTGGCGCAGGCCCACCCGGTCCATGCGCTCCCCCGCGCCGGCCGCGCGCAGGACGTCCACCGTGCCCTGCTCCAGGATCCCGGCGCGCTGGCGGTGCTCCACGTAGGCCCGGTCGCGGCTCTCCAGGACGACGGAGTCGATGCCGGCGACATGGAGCAGACGGGCGAGGAGGAGGCCGGCCGGGCCGGCGCCGACGATGCCGACGGTGGTGCGCATCGGGCGTTCCCTTCGGAGGACGTTCGCACAGTGAAGTTTTCTTCACTAACCTGGGACGTGAGTGTGCGCCCGTGTCCAGCGGGTGTCAACGGTCGGGACGGTGGAGGGATCACCGAGACGTCGGAAGTGCCCAGAGCCGGACTTGAACCGGCACGCCCGCGAAGGGGCAGCGAGGTTTAAGCTCGCCGTGTCTGCATTCCACCATCTGGGCAGGCCGAGGGCTCCGCTTGAGGTACCGACCCTATCGGGATCCGTCCTCCGATCAGCGGACGATCGGACCCGATGTTGTCTTATTTTATTGACGTCTGAGGGTGCATCAGCACCTGAAAGCGGCCGTCCGCACCTGCCAGTAGCGTCGCGCGCGGCCACCGCTCGTGTATGCGGAATGACGGAATTTCACCGTCCGAACGAGGTTGCTCCACCGGTTCTTGACGGATGGCCAGCTGACGGACGGGCACGTGGGCAAGGAGGGGGCGGCCGTCATCCCCAGGTATGACACGAGAGCCCGCGGTCCGTCCGGAGTCTGCCTTCAGAACCGGAACAGCGGCTGACTACACGGCGGCAGGCGACCGGGACGATGGTTCACGACCCCGAGGAACCCATCGCCGTCCCGACAGGAGCACCACTCCGTGACCACCAGCCCCCTCGCCGACCGGACCACCACAGCGGCCGCACGTGCCACGGACCTGTCGAAGATCTACGGACAGGGCGAGACCCAGGTGGTCGCCCTGGACCGGGTCTCGGTCGACTTCCGGCAGGCCGAGTTCACCGCGATCATGGGGCCCTCCGGCTCCGGCAAGTCCACGCTGATGCACTGCGTGGCCGGCCTGGACAGCTTCTCCTCCGGCTCCGTGCGCATCGGCGACACCGAACTCGGCTCCCTGAAGGACAAGCAGCTCACCAGGTTGCGCCGGGACAAGATCGGGTTCATCTTCCAGGCGTTCAACCTGCTGCCGACGCTGAACGCTCTCGAGAACATCACCCTCCCGATGGACATCGCGGGCCGCAAGCCGGACAAGGAGTGGCTGGACAAGGTCATCGGGATGGTGGGGCTCGCCGACCGGCTGAGCCACCGGCCCTCACAGCTCTCCGGCGGTCAGCAGCAGCGGGTCGCCGTCGCCCGCGCCCTGGCCTCGCGGCCGGACATCGTCTTCGGCGACGAGCCGACCGGAAACCTCGACTCGCGCTCCGGCGCCGAGGTGCTGGGCTTCCTGCGCAACTCCGTGCGGGAACTGGGGCAGACGGTGGTGATGGTGACCCACGACCCGGTGGCCGCGGCCTACGCGGACCGGGTGATCTTCCTGGCGGACGGGCGGATCGTCGACGAGGTGTACGGGCCGACGGCCGAGTCGGTGCTGGACCGCATGAAGCGGTTCGACGCCAAGGGCCGCACCAGCTGATCCCGTACCGGGACCTACCGCTCGCCGACGAGCAGGACTGAGAAGACGACACCCATGTTCCGTACCGCCTTGCGCAACGTCCTCGCGCACAAGGCCCGGCTCCTGATGACCGTGCTCGCCGTGATGCTCGGCGTGGCCTTCGTGTCGGGGACCCTGGTCTTCACCAACACCATCTCCGACGCCCTGCAGAAGAGCTCCGCCAAAGGCTTCGACCAGGTCGACGTCGCCGTCACCGCCGAGTCCCGGCCCGACGTCGGCGACCGCATCGTCAAGACGCCCGAACTGACCCAGGCCCTGCTGGAGCGCAGCGCGAAGACGCCGGGCGCGGCGTCCGCCGTCGGCGTCGTGACCGGCTTCACCGCCATGGCCGACAAGGACGGCAAGCTCATAGGCGGCGGCTTCCAGTCGCAGGGCGGCAACTACTGGGGGACGAAGGACGTCCGCTATCCGCTCGTCTCCGGGCGCGCCCCGAGCGGCGTGAACGAGGTCCTCATCGACGCGAAGACCGCCGAGCGCGCCGGGTACGGGGTCGGCGACACCGTGCGGCTCTCCGTCGACGGTCCGGTCCTCGCCCCGCGGATCACCGGCGTCTTCACCACCGACGACGGCAACGTCGCCGCCGGCGGCAGCCTCGCCCTGTTCGACACGGCGAGCGCGCAGAAACTCTTCGGCAAGCCCGGCGTCTACGACGAGATCGACGTGAAGGCGGCCGCCGGGACCTCGCAGAGCGCGCTGAAGTCCGCCCTGGACGCCGCCCTGCCGAAGGACCAGGTCGAGACCACCACCGGCAAGCAGCTCGCCGACGACCAGGCGGAGGCGATCTCCTCCTCGATGAGCGGACTGAAGTCGGGGCTGCTGGTGTTCGCCGGCATCGCGCTGTTCGTGGGCACCTTCATCATCGCCAACACCTTCACCATGCTGGTCGCCCAGCGCACCAAGGAGCTCGCGCTGCTGCGGGCCGTGGGAGCCTCGCGCCGGCAGGTGACGCGCTCGGTGCTGATCGAGGCGCTGGTGGTCGGCGCGGTCGCCGGCGTGACCGGCCTGGTCGCCGGCGTCGGCATCGGGGCCGGGCTGCGCTCCCTGCTGGGGACGCTGGGGGCGACCGTGCCCGACGGGCCGCTCGTCGTCTCCCCGGGCACCGTCGCCACCGCCCTCCTCGTCGGCGTCGTCATCACCATGCTGGCGGCCTGGCTGCCCGGCCGCCGCGCCGCGAAGATCCCGCCGGTCGCCGCGATGAGCAGCGTGCACGCGACCGCGTCGACCAGGTCGCTGGTGCTGCGCAACACGCTGGGCGCGCTGCTCTCGGCGGCGGGCGTCGCGGTGGTCCTGGCCGCGACGACGATGGACGGCTCCGACGGCCAGGCCCCCATGGGCCTGGGCGCGGTCCTGCTGATCCTCGGCGTGTTCGTCCTGACCCCGCTGCTGTCGCGCCCGCTGATCGCGGCCGCCGCGCCCGTGCTGCGCGTCTTCGGGGTGTCCGGCAAGCTGGCCCGCCAGAACTCGGTGCGCAACCCGCGCCGCACGGCCGCGACCGCGTCGGCGCTGATGATCGGGCTGACCCTGATCACCGGCATGACCGTGATGGCGGGCAGCCTGCAGAGGTCCATCGACAAGATGGCGTCCTCCGCGATCAAGGCCGACTACGTCGTGTCGATGGCCAACGGCAACGAGCTCTCCCCGGACGTCGACGACAAGCTCCGGTCCGTCGCCGGGGTGACCGCCACCAGCCCGATGCGCAACGCGCCCGCCCGCATCGACGGCACCACCGAGTACCTCACCGGCGTCACCGGCTCCGCCATCGGCGAGCTCACCGACCTCAAGGTCGACGACGGCGCCTTCACGGTGGCCGGCGCACGGGTCGCCGTCGACGAGGACACCGCCAAGTCCCATGGCTGGAAGGCGGGTTCCGTCTTCACGGTGCACTACGAGGACGGCAGGAAGCAGCAGCTGACGGTCGCCGGGGTCTACCAGGGCAACCAGCTGATCCAGGGCATCATCGTCGACAACGCGGCCCTCACCCCGCATGTGGCAGACCCGGCCGACATGCAGGTCATGGTCAAGACGTCGGGCGGGGCCTCGGAGGGCACGGCGGACCGGCTGGAGAAGGCCCTCGGCTCCAACCCGGCCATCAAGGTCCAGAGCAGGGCGGACCTCTCCCACGAGATCGCGAAGACGTTCACGCTCGTGCTGAACATGCTCTACGGGCTGCTCGCGATGGCCGTGATCGTCGCCGTCCTCGGCGTCGTCAACACCCTGGCGATGTCCGTGTTCGAGCGCTCCCAGGAGATCGGCATGCTGCGCGCCATCGGTCTGGACCGGCGTGCGGTGAAGCGGATGGTCCGGCTGGAGTCCCTGGTGATCTCGCTCTTCGGCGGGGTGCTCGGCATCGGACTGGGCGTGTTCTTCGGCTGGGCGGCCGGCGAGCTGCTCGGCACGAAGATGCCCACGTACGAACTCGTCCTGCCCTGGGGCCGGATGGCGCTCTTCCTGGCGCTGGCCGCCGGGGTGGGCATCCTGGCGGCGCTGTGGCCGGCCCGCCGCGCCTCCCGGCTGAACATGCTGGCGGCGATCAAGTCGGAGTAGCGACGAGCGGCATGAGCGAGGGGTCCCGCGCCGGGAGGTCGGCGCGGGACCCCTCGCTCGTGCCGGGTCAGTTCCAGGTGCGGGCGCGCAACGGCATCCCGGAGTCGCCCGAGCCGGGGGTCCGGACGGCCAGGATCTGGTTGACGCCGATGCGGTTGCGTTCGAAGGCGACGGCGGAGGCGGCCATGTAGAGCCGCCAGACCCGGGCGCGGCCGGGGCTGGTCAGACGGACCGCCCGGTCCCAGGCCTCCTCCAGGCGGCCCACCCAGCGGCGCAGGGTGAGGGCGTAGTGCTCACGGATCGACTCCAGGTCGCGGACCTCGAAGCCGGCGCGTTCGAGGTGGCCGACCGTGGTGCCGACGGGGGCGAGTTCGCCGTCGGGGAAGACATAGGCGTCGATGAAGGCGTCCACGCCGTAGGCGGACTCGTCGCGCTGCGGGCGGCGGGCGATCTGGTGGTTGAGCAGCCGGCCGCCCGGCGTCAGGAGCGCGTACAGGACGCGCGCGTACTCCAGGTACCTGTCGGAGCCGACGTGTTCCGCCATGCCGATGGAGGAGATCGCGTCGAACGGGCCGTCGGCGACGTCCCGGTAGTCCTGGACGCGGATCTCGACCCGGTCGGTGAGCCCGGCCTCGGCGACGCGCTTGCGGGCGTAGGCCGCCTGCTCCTGGGAGAGGGTGATCCCGACGACGCGCACGCCGTGCTCACGGGCCGCGTGGACCGCCATCGATCCCCAGCCGCAGCCGACGTCCAGCAGGCGCTGACCCGGGCTCAGGTCCAGTTTCCGGCAGACGAGTTCGAGCTTGTCGCGCTGGGCGTCCTCCAGGGCGCCGTCCGCGGACTCCCAGTAGGCGCAGGAGTACACCATGGACGGGCCGAGGACGAGTGCGTAGAAGTCGTTGCCGACGTCGTAGTGGTGGCTGACGGCGCGTCTGTCGGTGCGGCGGGTGTGCAGGTGCCCGGTCCGGCGGATCTCCTCGCGGGGCGGGGCGGGCGGCAGCGGGGGGCCGGCGAGCCTCAGCAGACCGCGGGCCGCGGTGCGGAACTCGGGGTCGCGCAGCGCCCGGGCGAGGGTGCGGGCGTCCTCGCCGCGCTCCCACAGGAGCCCGGAGACCAGGTCGAGCGCGGTGTACAGGTCACCCTCGACGTCCAGGTCGCCGGCCACCCACGCGCGGGCCAGGCCCAGTTCGCCGGGCTTGAACAGCAGCCGGCGCAGGGCCCTGCGGTTGCGTACGACCAGGGCCGGCGCGCCGGGCGGGCCCGCCTGCGAACCGTCCCACGCGCGGAGGCGCACCGGGAAAGGCTCTCCCAGCATCTGTTCGACGAGCTCATGGAGCCGCGGCGCGGCGTCGGCCATGATGCACACCTCCATGACGGCGATCCCGGATGTCCTGTCACCACGTAAACACGAGAGGGCTCGGTGTCCAGTCCCGCGACGCCGTCACGGCTGGGCAAAATACCTGCACACAGCGCTGGCCTTGAGCCGGCGGGAACGTCAGAGCGCGTCGAGGGCGTCCGGCGTGATGTCGATGTCGATGTCGTACGGGACGTCGGTCTTGAGCAGGTCGCGGTGGCTGCCGGTGAAGGCGTAGCTCTTGGTCACCGGGTCGAGCTCGTAGGTGCGGACCAGGGGGCGCTCGCTCTCGTCGGACAGCTCGACCAGCCAGAAGTGCGGGATGCCGGCGGCGGCGTACTTGTGGGGCTTGGTGTCCCGGTCGCGGGCCTCGGAGTCGGGCGAGACCACCTCCACGGCGAGCAGGACGTCGGCGGCCTGGAAGCGGGTCTGGTCCAGGCCGGTGACGGCATCCGCGCGCACGACGGAGATGTCGGGCTCGGGGCCGTTGCGGCGGTCCAGGACGACGGTCATCTCGCGCTCGACCTTCATGCTCTTCGGCAAGGTGCGGCGCAGGCCGTGCAGCAGCAGTTCGATCATCTTCGCGTGAAAGCGGCGCCGCGGACTCACGAACACCAGGCTCCCGTCGATCAGCTCGGTGTGCGGCGGGAGGTCGGGCAGGGTGAACAGGTCGTCCACGCTGTATCCGTCCCGGGGCGGCACGGGCCAGCGGGAGCTGGTCTCGGCGAGGGGCTCGGCGGTCATGGTTCCTCCCATGGAGGGGATTCTCGGCCTGCCCGACCACGGTAACCGGCGCAATCGGAGATCGTCATCACAAAGGGTGACAACGGTGCCGCGTCCCGGCGGGGACGCCGAAGGGGCCGTCCGCACCACGGATGGCGGACGGCCCCTTCGGGGGTGTCTCAGTGACCGCGGGCCCAGGGGCCCGGGGCCGGGTGACCGGAGGTCAGGAGGCCTTGGCCTTCTCGTTCTCGGTCTTCTCGGCGACCGGCTTCGCGGCGACCGGGGCGGGCTTGGCGGCCTCGTAGAACTCCTCGCGCGGGGACTCCAGCGCGCCCAGCGCCACGACCTCGCGCTTGAGGAACATGCCGAGGGTCCAGTCGGCGAAGACACGGATCTTGCGGTTCCAGGTCGGCATCGCCATGCCGTGGTAGCCGCGGTGCATGTACCAGGCGAGACGGCCCTTGAGCTTGATCTTCATCTTGCCCATGACGATCATCGCGACGCCCTTGTGGAGGCCGAGGCCCGCCACCGCGCCCTTGTTGGAGTGCGCGTACTCCTTCTGCGGGAAGCCCCGCATGCCGGAGATGACGTTGTCGCCGAGGACCTTGGCCTGACGCAGCGCGTGCTGGGCGTTCGGCGGGCACCAGGCGTTCTCGACGCCGGCCTTGCGGGCGGCGACGTCGGGGACCTGGGCGTTGTCGCCGGCGGCCCAGATGTAGTCGGTGCCCTGGACCTGGAGGGTCGGGGCGGTGTCGACGTGACCGCGGGGGCCGAGCGGGAGGCCGTAACGGGCGAGGACCGGGTTGGGCTTGACGCCGGCGGTCCAGACGATCGTGCTGGAGTCGACCTCCAGCCCGTTCTTCAGCACGACGTGGCCGTCGACGCAGGAGTCCATGGAGGTGGAGAGGTAGATCTCCACGCCCCGGCTCTCCAGGTGCTGCTTGCCGTACTGGCCCAGCTTGGGGCCGACCTCGGGCAGGATCTTGTCCGCGGCGTCGACCAGGATGAAGCGCATGTCCTCGCGGGACACCGTCTTGTAGTACTTGGCCGCGTCGCGGGCCAGGTCCTCGACCTCACCGATGGTCTCCGCACCGGCGAAGCCGCCGCCGATGAAGACGAAGGTGAGCGCCTTGCGGCGGATCTCCTCGTCGGTGGTGGAGTCGGCCTTGTCCAGCTGCTCGAGGACGTGGTTGCGCAGGCCGATGGCCTCCTCGACGCCCTTCATGCCGATGCCCTGCTCGGCGAGGCCGGGGATCGGGAAGGTGCGGGAGACCGCGCCGAGCGCGATCACCAGGTAGTCGAAAGGCAGCTCGTACGCCTCGCCCACCAGCGGGGCGATCGTGGCGACCTTGCGGTCCTGGTCGATGGTGGTGACCCGGCCGGTGAGAACCTCCGCCTTGGGCAGCACGCGTCGCAGCGGGACGACGACATGGCGCGGGGAGATGTTGCCGGCGGCGGTTTCGGGGAGGAAGGGCTGGTAGGTCATGTACGACCGGGGGTCGACGACCGTGACGGTCGCCTCGCCGTAGCGCATCTTCTTGAGGATGCGCCGAGCTGCGTACAGGCCTACGTACCCACCGCCTACTACGAGGATCCTGGGACGCTCCGTGGTGCTCATGCCATCGAGTATCCACCCGCTTGTGGGGGGTCGCTCGTGCGCCCCTTCACAAGCTTGGAGGGGGTGTGTGCTATCCTCCGCCGCTCGCGTGATCCACATCATGGCGCGAAGAGGGAACCAGCGTATAGGGCGCGACGTTGTCAATGGCGCGTGAGCTGCTCCTCCGGGCCCCGGAGGACGCCGCGAGGACCCCGGGCCGCCTCCTGCCGAACCGCCCGCGATACGTCCGTGCCCGCCTGTTTTGAACACGTTCACACGGCAGTTCGGCCCCCGGAAGGGTCAACCGGGACGCCTTCGTCCTCCGACAGGGCCGAATTCCTTGTGAAGAACTTCACGAACTTTCCCGGCGGGGTGCCGCGAGAACGCGTCCGAGGGGCCACGAAGGGCCCCTCGGCTGTGCTCATCCGGGCATCCTGCCTGCTCAGCAGAGTGCACGGAGCGGGTCGGACGTCCGTTACGCAACCGACCAGGCGATGCCGTCGAGGATGTCGTGCTCGCTCACGACGACCTCCTGCGCACCGGTCCGCTCCATGATCGCCAGCAGCACGAGCGCGCCCGCCGCGATCACGTCCACCCGGCCCGGGTGCATCGCGCCGATCGCCGCGCGCTCGGCGTGCGTGGAGCGCAGCAGCCGCTCGGTGATCTCGCGGACCTCGTCGTACGGGACGCGCGAGTGGTGGATGGCCGCGGAGTCGTACTCCGGCAGCCCCTGGGCGATCGCCGAGACCGTGGTGACCGAGCCGGCCAGGCCGACCAGGGTGTGCGCCTCACGCAGCGGGACCGTCCGCTCGGCGAGGTCGAGAGCGGCCTCGATGTCGGCGCGCATGGCGGCGATCTGGCGCTCGGCCGGCGGGTCGGTGACCTTCCCGTCCACGACCAGGTGCCGCTCGGTCATCCGCACGCAGCCCACGTCGACGGAGCGGGCGGCGCGCACCCGGTCGTCGCCGACGACGAACTCGGTCGAGCCGCCGCCGATGTCGACCACCAGGTACGGCCTGGTGAGGTCCTCGCGGCCGCCGAGCTCCCGCGTGGCCCCCGTGAAGGAGAACTCGGCCTCCTGCTCACCGGTGATGACCTCGGGCTCGACGCCCAGGATGTCCAGCACCCCGCGCACGAACTCGTCCCGGTTCTCCGCGTCCCGGGAGGCGGAGGTGGCGACGAAGCGGAGCCGCTGCGCGCCGAGCTCCTTGACGACGGCCGCGTACTCCCGGCAGGCGGCGAAGGTCCGCTCCAGCGCCTCGGGGGCGAGCCGGCCGGTGCGGTCGACGCCCTGGCCGAGCCGGACGATCGTCATCCGGCGGTCCAGGTCGACGAGTTCGCCGGTCCGCGGGTCCGCGTCGGCGACGAGCAGCCGGATGGAGTTCGTGCCGCAGTCGACGGCGGCGACCCGCGTCACCGCGTCTCCTCCGTCGCCGAGTCCGTCGCCGAGTCCGTCGCGAGGGTCACGCACGTGCCCTTGCGCCACCACTCCGGGAGCATGGCCAGCGCCTCGTCGCCGAGCGGGTTGACGCCCGGTCCTGCCGCCAGGGAGTGCGCCACCAGCACGTGCAGGCACTTCACCCGGTCCGGCATGCCGCCCGCGCTGGGGAAGTTCTTCAGCTCCTCGATCTCGTCCCGGCGCCGGACGTAGTCCTCGTGCGCGGCGCGGTAGGAGGCGGCGAGCTCCGGGTCGGCCTGCAGCCGCTCCGTCATCTCCTTCATCACGCCGTTCGCCTCCAGCGTGCCGATCGCCGAGTTGGCCTTCGGGCACGTCAGGTAGTACAGCGTCGGGAAGGGGGTTCCGTCCGGCAGCCGCGGGGCCGTCTCGACGACGTCCGGCTGTCCGCACGGGCAGCGGTGCGCGATCGCGCGCAGGCCGCGCGGCGGGCGTCCGAGCTGCTGCTTGAAGGCCTCGACGTCCGCGTCGGTGGGCTCGGTGCGCGGAGTGGTCGGCGGGGCTGTTTCCATGCCTGTCTTTCTATCGGTCGGTCACTGGTCGGAGGCGTCCGACGAATCGACCCCGTCCCAGACGTTCGAGTACCAGGGGCGGTCCGCCGCCCCGAGGCCGGCCCGGGACTGCCGGGCCGCGTCCGGGTCGACGACGATGTAGCCGGTCTCCCCCGGCAGCACGTAGTGCAGCCGCTGTCGGATCTGCTGCTCTGCGTACGCGTCGTCCTGCCAGCGCGCCTTCAGGTCGCGCAGCTGCTGCACGCGCTCGCTGGCCTGCTGCTTCTCACGCTCCAGATCGGCGACCTCGGCGCGCTGGGAGACGTACTGGCGCATGGGGTAGGCAAGGGCGACGATCAGTGTGCACAGGACGAGCGCCAGCAGGGCCGCCCGCCCGGTGAGCCGGGAGCGGCGGGCCTGGCGCTTCGTCTGGGAGCGGTAGACCCGGGCCGCGGTCTGCTCGCCGAGCAGCTTGATCCTGGTCGCGGTGGAGAACCGGTCCCGGCCGGTCATGAGAGCTCACCTCGCATCAGTACTCCCGGCGTCTGCTGGTCGGCCGGAGGTCCGGGGGTCGTCCCCCCGGGACAGCACAGCACGGGCATGTGCTCCGCCTCCCCTTCACGTGCGTACGTCCCCGCACACGGTACGGGACCGAGTACGGGGACGTACGTACGACTGGCTGGGCCTTGCCCCTGGCGGGGCCTCGCCCGTGCCGTGCCTAGTTGGCGGAGCGGAAGCGCGGGAAGGCGCTGCGGCCGGCGTACACCGCGGCGTCGTCGAGGATCTCCTCGATGCGCAGCAGCTGGTTGTACTTGGCGACGCGGTCCGAGCGGGCCGGGGCGCCGGTCTTGATCTGGCCGCAGTTCACCGCGACGGCGAGGTCGGCGATGGTGACGTCCTCGGTCTCGCCGGAGCGGTGGGACATCATGCACTTGAAGCCGTTGCGCTGGGCCATCTCGACGGCGTCCAGGGTCTCGGTCAGCGAGCCGATCTGGTTCACCTTGACGAGCAGGGCGTTCGCGGAACCCTCCTCGATGCCGCGGGCGAGGCGCTCGGGGTTGGTGACGAAGAGGTCGTCGCCGACGATCTGGACCTTGTCGCCCAGCTTGTCGGTGATGACCTTCCAGCCCGCCCAGTCGTCCTCGAACAGCGGGTCCTCGATGGAGACCAGCGGGTACGCGGAGACGAGCTCCTCGTAGTACTCGGTCATCTCGGCGGCCGAGCGGGACTTGCCCTCGAACTCGTACTTGCCGTCCTTGTAGAACTCGGACGCGGCGACGTCGAGCGCGAGCGCGATCTGCTCGCCGGGGATGTAACCGGCCTGCTGGATGGCCTCGATGATGAGGTCGAGCGCGGCGCGGTTGGAGTCCAGGTTCGGGGCGAAGCCGCCCTCGTCGCCGAGGCCGGTGGACAGGCCCTTGGTCTTCAGCACCTTCTTGAGGGTGTGGTAGACCTCGGCGCCCCAGCGCAGCGCCTCGGAGAAGGACTCCGCGCCGATCGGGGCGATCATGAACTCCTGGATGTCCACGTTGGAGTCGGCGTGCGAGCCGCCGTTCAGGATGTTCATCATCGGAACGGGCAGCAGGTGCGCGTTCGGGCCGCCCAGGTAGCGGAACAGCGGCAGGTCGCTGGCCTCGGACGCGGCGTGGGCGACGGCCAGGGAGACGCCGAGGATGGCGTTGGCGCCGAGCGAGCCCTTGTTGTCGGTGGCGTCCAGGTCGAACATGGCCTGGTCGATCAGGCGCTGCTCGGTGGCGTCGTAGCCGACGAGCTCCGGGCCGATCTGCTCGATGACGGCGAGGACGGCCTTCTCGACACCCTTGCCGTGGTAGCGGTTGGGGTCGCCGTCGCGGAGCTCGACGGCCTCGAAGGCGCCGGTGGAAGCGCCGGACGGAACGGCGGCACGACCCGTGCTGCCGTCGTCGAGGCCGACCTCGACCTCGACCGTGGGGTTGCCTCGGGAGTCCAGGATTTCCCGGGCTACGACGACGTCGATGGACGGCACGAGCATCTCCTTCTTGGGATGTGACGCTGGTTGTGCGGGGCCCGCGGGCCATGACGGCCTCGGCGAGCCTTGCGACTAGAGCCTAACCGCCCCCGGGCCGTCGGCAGCCGACCGACCGTCCCGTGGACAGACAGACCGTACCTATTGTTCACGCCCGGAACAAAGGGGGTGGCCGAGAAAGGTTGCCGGGAGACGGCGAACGGGCAAAGAGAAACCCCGCTCCGGCGCGTACGGGGGAACACGCACCGGAGCGGGGGGCCCGTGGGGACGGGGGGCGGCCCTCACGAGGTCCGCGGTGTGCCGACCTCGATCGTGGGGGCGCCGCGGCTTCTCGGGGAGCCGGGTGTCACTTCAGGTGCAGCTGCTGACCCGGGAAGATGAGGTTCGCGTCCTCGACGATGTCCTTGTTCAGCTCGAACAGCTTGTGCCAGCCGCCCTTGACCTTGTGCTTCGCGGCGATGGAGCTGAGGGTGTCGCCCTTGACGACCTTGTACTCGCCGTCGCCCTTCTTGACCTTCTCGCCGGTCGGGGTGGTGACCGTCTTGGAGGCGGCCGGGCGGTCGGTGGAGCGGGAGGCGCTCTGCTTCTCGGTCGAGCGGGTGCTGCTGCCGCTGTCCGACGAGCCGGAGGAGCTGGACGAGCCGGAGGAGTTCGAGGAGCCGGAGCCGCCGCCGTTGTAGGAGGCGCCGGACAGGCCCGTGCCGCAGACCGGCCAGGCGCCCTTGCCCTGGGAGGCGAGGACCTTCTCGGCGACGGAGATCTGCTGCGACTTGGAGGCCTGGTTGGCCTGCGCGGCGTACTGCGTGCCGCCGTACGCGGCCCAGGTGGAGGCGGAGAACTGCAGGCCGCCGTAGTAGCCGTTGCCGGTGTTGATGGACCAGTTGCCGCCGGACTCGCACTGGGCGACCGTGTCCCACTCGGAGGCGGTGGCGGCGGAGGCGTTGCCGGCCGCCATCAGCGGAGCGGCGATGGCGACACCGGTGACGCCGGCCAGAGCGGCGGCGCGGGTGGCCTTGGACGGACGACGGTGCTTGCCCTTGGCGGAAAACAGCATGGTGGATCCCCTCACCGACGCCTGCGAGGTGAGCTGTCGGGTTCGGGCCGTGTGAGTTGCCCGGTCACTCCTCCGCGGAAGCACTGCTCCCTGGAGGGGTGACTTCACCCCAAGCCGGATCCAGCCTCAACAGCCGGTCCCGGCGCTTACCTTGGGTCCCCCGCTCCTGCCTACGGCGCTTGACGCGACGACTGTTCCCGGACTGCCGCTGGCAGGATTCGGCGTTGCGACGGCCGGGGCTCGGATTGCCGAGCGGCCTCGACCGTAGACACGTGATCCGCCGAATTTCAAAGACGATCAGGGCTTCTGAGACTCATCCCACACTTTCACCAAACCGGACAATTGGCAGCGAAGCATGACGTGAACTCCCGCTACTTTTACCGGGTTTTGCGCCCTATTGGACCCCTGTGTCGAGGGTCTGACCGGGGGCGATGTCGCTCGGGTCGCCGCCGATGAGGTCCCTGTTCTCGGCATACAGGGCACGCCATCCGCCGTCGAGGCCAAGGGAGTCGGCGATGGAGACGAGCGAGTCCCCCTCCTGGACGACATAGGTGGCCGCGGCATGCCGGCCGGCGGAGGCGGGGACGGCGGCGTTCGGCGCGACGTCCTCGGCGCTCTTGGCGCTCTTGGCGCTCTTGGTCGCGTCCTCGTCGGCGGTGGCCCCGCGGTGCCGGCCGGAGCCGAGGGAGCCGGTGTCGACGAGACTCCAAGAGCCCACACCCTGGACCGACTTGTCCGACTCGTCCACTTCCGGGCTCACCGTGGGCGAGCCGCCTGACGTCCGCCCGCCACCCGAGCCTGCCGAACCCTTGCCCCCGGCGGAGGCGGTGGAGTCACCCGCGGCGGCGGAGGAAGAGGAGGAAGGGGACGAAGAGGAGGAAGGGGACCCCGAGGGCGAACTGGAGGCATCCACGGACGAGTCGGACGATCCCTTCGCCGAGCCGTCGCCCGACGCGTCGGAGGAACTCGAGGAACCGGAGGACCCCGAGGAACCGGAGGAGCCCGAAGAACCGGACAGACCCTTGGACAGATCGGACAATCCGGAGGAGGACGAACCGGAGGAGTCGTCCGCCAGACCCGTGTCCACGGCCAGCGCGCCGTTCGCCTTGGTGAGGCCGGAGGTCAGCCCGCAGGTCCCCCACGCGCCGATGCCCTGAGCCGCGAGCACCTTCTGCGCCACCGCGATCTGCTGGTTGCGGCTGGCCAGATCCGGACGCGTGGCGTAGTCGAGCCCGCCGTAGGTCTCCCAGTCCTTCTGGCTGAGACTCAGGCCGCCGAACTCGCCGTCACCCTTGTCGGCGCTCCACGAGCCACCGGTCTCGCACTGCGCCACCTTGTCCCACACCGTGCCGTCGGCAGCGCTCGCGCCGGAGGCGGCGAGCAGCGGGATGGCGATGGCGGAGCCGGTCACCCCGGCCGCGACGAGGAGGGCCGGAGCCTGACGGGGGCGACGGTGTCGACCGTTCCCGGAGAGCATGCGAGGGGCCTTTCTCTGGACAGCAGTACCGGCGCGGCGTCCGAGACCGGCCCGTCGCGCTGACGAGTGAACGTATCGGCAGACGATCACTTGTCACAAGTTCATGCCGCGCAGATCACGTGAAGATCACAGAGTTGAGGACTGGTCACCTTTGCTACGCCGAATGGTCACACTCCGGCTGACATGTGATCAGACCCGGGCGGGTTATGTACCGGAACGCTCCGGAGTGAACTGCACCGGCAACGTCCGCAGTCCACGCATGATGAGCCCGCCCCGCCACCTCAACTCGGCCGGATCCGCCGCCAGTCGGAGGTCGGGCAGCCGGGTGAGAAGGGCGGCCAGCGCGGTCCGGCCCTCGAGCCGGGCCAGCGGGGCGCCCAGGCAGTAGTGGATGCCGTGGCCGTAGCCGAGGTGCTGGTTGTCACGGCGGGAGAGATCGAGCACGTCGGGGTCCGTGAAACGCGCCGGGTCCCGATCGGCTGCCGCGAGGACGACGAGGACGGGGTCGCCGGGCGCGATGTCCTGATCCCCGAGGCGCAGCGGCTCGGTCGCGTACCGCCAGGTCGCCAGTTCCACGGGGCCGTCGTAGCGCAGGAGTTCCTCGATCCCGGTCTCCAGCAGGGAAGGGCCGCCGCCGTCCTCGGTGAGCGACCGCTGGAGGCGGGCACGCTGCTCGGGGTGGGTGAGGAGGGCGTAGGCGCCGTTGCCGATGAGGTTGACCGTCGTCTCGAAGCCCGCGAACAGCAGGATGAAGGCCATGGCGGCGGCCTCGTTCTCGGTGAGGTGCTCGCCGTGGTCGGAGGCGCGGATGAGGCCGGAGATGAGGTCCTCGCCGGGGGCCGGCCGAGCGGGCAGCTCCGCGCGTTTGCGGTGGATGAGCTCCAGCAGATAGCCGCGCATCTTCTTCACCGACCGCGCGACGCCGCCGCGCGGCCCTCCGCCGTGCCGGATCATCATGCCCGCCCAGTCCCGGAAGTCGTCCTGGTCCTCGCGCGGGACGCCCAGCAGGTCGCAGATGGCGTAGATGGGCAGGGGGAAGGCGAAGTCGTGGATCAGGTCGGCCTCGCCCCGGTCCGCGAACCGGTCGAGGAGGTGATCGGTCAGCTCCTGCACCCGGGGCGCGAACTCGGCGACCCGGCGGGGCGTGAACGCCTTGCTGACGAGCCGGCGCAGCCGGGTGTGGTCGGGCGGGTCGATGTTCAGCAGATGCGTCATCAGCTCGGCCTTGCGCTCACCGGGGATGCCGGTCTTCCCTCTGGCGTGGGCCGGCTCGTCGTGGTGCGCGGGGTTCTTGGACAGCCGCTGGTCGGCGAGGGCCTCTTTCGCGTCGGCGTACCGGGTGACCAGCCACGCCTCGACACCGCTGGGCAGCTCGGTGCGGTGCACGGGGGCGTGTTCGCGCAGCCAGGCGTAGGCGGGGTAGGGGTCGGTGGCGAACTCCCAGGTGAACAGCTCGGGAGCGGGCGGGACGTCGGCCGGGGGGCGGGGCTGGTTGGTCACGCCTCGACGGTAGCGGGGTGCCGGGCGAGCACTGCGCGCGCACCCGGACGCCCCGGCCCGGCGGCCCTGCGCCGCCCAGGGCCGCGTCCGCGGACTCCTTCGCCCGCGGACTCCTTCGCCCGCGGCAGGGTGGTCGACCAGTGCGGGGTCGCGCCACTGCAGCCTGCTGCGGTGCCCGCCCGCAGCAGGCGCACCGGCAGCCGGTTCGCCGACGGCAGGTTCGCCGCAGGCAGCGGCTGCATCGGCAGCGGCGCACGGGCGGGCCCGAGCGCGACCGGGTCGGCCGCCTTCGGCGCGGGGCCGCCGTCGGGGCCGGGCGCCGCCCTCGCACACCGACGGCGGCCGGGAGCGGGAGCGGGCTAACCCGCCACCCCTTCGGCGGCCCGGATCGCGTCCCGGTACGCCCTGGCCGCCGCCCGCAGCGCCGCCTCGGGGTCCACGCCCTCGGCCTCCGCGCGGGCGGCGAGGGCGAGCAGCTCGTAGCCGATGCCGTCGGCGCCCGTCCCCCCGGATCCCGTGCCCTCTGCTCCCCTGCTTCCGGATCCCGTGCCCTCCGCTCCCCTGCTTCCGGATCCCGTGCCCTCCGCTCCCCTGCTTCCGGATCCCGTGCCGTCGGCTGTCGGGAGCGGCACGTCCAGGCCCGCCGTGCGGGCCCGTGCCACCAGCTTGGCGGCGAGGGCCAGTCCGGGCTGGTGCAGGGGGACGCCGTCCGTCACGGACGCGCGCCGTTTCTCGTCCGCCTTCGTGCGCAGCCAGTGCTCCTTGACCTCCTCCGGGGTCGTGGCCGTGGCGTCGCCGAAGACATGGGGGTGGCGGTGGATGAGCTTGGCGACGATCGTGCCCGCGACGTCGTCCACGGAGAACGGGGACTCCGCGTCCTCCTCGGCGATGCGGGCGTGGAAGACGACCTGGAGCAGGACGTCGCCCAGTTCCTCGCGGAGCTCGTCGCGGTCGCCGACCTCGATCGCCTCGACCAGTTCGTACGACTCCTCGACCGCGTACTTCGCCAGGCCCCGGTGGGTCTGCCGGGAGGACCAGGGGCACTCGGCCCGTATGCGGTCCATGACCTGGACGAGGTCGAGCAGGCGGGCTCCGGGCAGGTCGTAGGAGGCGGGGAGCAGCTCCAGCTCGGGCATCGTCACGCGGCCGGAGCCCGCCAGCCGGGCCAGCCCGTCCGTGAGGGCCGGCTCGCCCTCGCCGGTCGCCACGACCACGGCCGTGCGGCCGCCCGCGCAGGCGGCGACGAGGCCCTCGGCGGTCGGGGACGTCTCCTCGACCGTGAGTCCGGCGTCCCGCAGATAGGGCAGTTGCGGATGCGCGCCGTCCGCGCACAGCACCTGGTCCGCCGTGCGCAGGGCCTGCCAGGCGGGCCAGGACAGCAGGCCGGGGGCCACGCGGTGGCTGGTGGTGAGCAGGACGATGCGGCCGGGGGCCGGGGCCCCTTCGAAGACCGCGGCGGGGCCGCCGGCCGGGCGGCCGCTGGACGGGCTGGATGCGTTCACACCTCGAACGTAACCCACACCCGCCGACGGCCCCACGAGTTGTCCACAGGCCCGTCGCATTCGTCATACCGGCCGGGCCGACGGGACCGCGCCGCCGTCACGTCGTCTGCTTGCTTCCCGCCGTCCCTGTCTCGCGTACCCAGGGGGTCTTCGCGTCGACGCGGGAGACCTTGCGGGCGTCCCAGCTGCCGTAGCGCGGGTTGAGGTCGACGTCGAGGCTCTTGGACGCCTTGGACAGGGCGTTCCAGAACGCGGGCTGGCTGGTGTTCGTGCCGAGCCGGGTGGCGAGTTTCTGGGCCTCCAGCTGAAGGCGGAGGTTGTCCTCGAGGCGCTGCGGCGGGATGCCGTACTGCTGGAGCCACGCCTTCCGGAGCCCCTCCGCGCCGCCGGCCTGCTGTTCCAGGCCGGTCCGCATCTCCTGGACCTCGCGGGGCGTGACGGTGACGCCCGCGTCCTCGGCGGCCCGCTGCAGCACACGGTCGAGGACCATGCCGTGCAGGGTGTCGCGGGTGAGGGTGCCGGTCTGGGCGAGGGCCTGCGCGTACTGCGTGTCGTCGGTGAAGACGGCGCGCTGGGCGGCGCGGACCTCCTTCACCCGGCTCTCCAGTTGCGCGACGGTGATCCGCTGCCCGCCGACGACGGCCGCCGCGCCGGGATGCGCGTCGTTCCCGCAGGCGGCCAGAAGAGGGGCCGCCGCGATCACAGCGGACAGCAGGAGCGCGGTGCGACGACGGCGGTGCAAGGAAACCTCCCGAGGAGATTGTGCGACGGTGCACAAAGTCTTGCGGTGATCGATGGTAGGCAGTGGCAGGCCCGGGGCCAACCCATTCGACCAACGATTCACCAGGACTTCGGGCACCGCCGCGCCCGCTCGCCGCCCGCTCGTCGGTGCGAGCGCTCAGCCCCGCGCGTGGGGGCCGCGCTCAGCCGACCAGCGCGACCGGTGCGTCCCACGAGTCGAGGTCCACGGTGAGCGTGTAACCGCGGCGGGTCTCCTTGCTGTTGACCTGGTACTGGTGGCCGCGGCTGTGACCGGTGAACTGGGTGGCCCCCCAGGGCCAGTCCGTGGTCGTGGTGTCCTGCTTGTCCCACAGCGCGTACCACAGGTTGCCCGGCAGATCCGTCTTGTCGGTCGCGGTGGCGATCGCCTTCGCGCTGGAGCTGGTGAAGCCGTAGTAGCCCGAGCGGTAGGTCTTGGCGCGCAGCGTCTTGGTGAAGGAGCGGACGTAGGCCAGCACGGAGTCGTTGCACGACTTGTTCGTGATGTCGTACGCCTCCATGTCGAGGTAGATCGGGCTGCCCGTCTTCATGCCGAGGGCGGACGCCTTGGCGGCGGCGTCCGCCGCGTCGGTCGCGCCCAGGGAGGTGGCCGTCGCGGCGGTGATCTTCTCGGGGCTGGAGCCGGTCTGGCAGGGCGGCTGGGCGCCGACGTACAGCGGGATGAGGTTCCAGCCGAGCGCGTTGACCGACTTGACCCAGGAGGCGGTCAGGTTGGGCTGTGCGCAGCCGCGGTTCTTGCCGCCCACGTAGACCGCGGCGCCGCCGTAGTAGCCGTTGGTCTTCCAGGCCTTCATCGCGGCCAGCGAGGGCGCGGTGCAGGCGTCGAAGGCACGGCCGGTGTACGTCTTCTGGGCGGGCCAGACGGTGGCCGCCATCGAGGTCTGGGCCGCTATGCCCGCCCCCGCGAGGACGGCCGCGCCGGCCACGCCCCACGTGATGTATCTGCGCTTCCTGGACTGCCGGTGCTCGGCCATCCCCCACCCCATCGTTCGTGTGTGCGCACGGCGCCGGCGGCGCGTACGGCTGTGTCTCGCCAGGTCCTCCCGTGGCGCGCTGTGCGGCGCCGGAGTCCTGTGGTTCTGCGTTCGGGGCACGACGATACGGCGTCGTCTCGACGTCCTGGACCGCAAACGGATCGCACCGTACCCCGCGGCGTCCCCATGATCGGAAAACAGGGGTCCCGCAGAGCGGCAAGATTCAGCCATCCGATGGCAAAGAAGCGATGCTCCGACACGGTCCGCATCGCGGTCGGCCCGTGCCCTACCCTGGCTCCCTGGTGACTTGGGGGGCGACATGACGATGCCGACGACGGCGACGGGCGAGGACAGACGGCTGGAGGGCGGCTGGTTCCAGCGGCTGGCCTGGACGGCCCTGGTGTGGGGTTCACTGGGCTTCCTCGCGTGGGTGCCCTTCCTGTACGTGGCGATCCGCCGCGGGCTGCCCTCCGACTGGACGGCCGTCGGCGCGTTCTCCCTGTACGAGTGCGTGATCGTGACCATGACGGCGGTCTCGGACACCGACGACGCGGACGCCTACTTCGGCGTCACGTTCCTGACGGCCCTGGTGACGGCGACGGTGCTGCTGCTGTTCGCGGTCTTCGACCGGAAGTCCCAGCAGCCGGCCCCGGCGTACGGGGCGGCGCAGGCCAACCCCTACCAGCAGGGTTACCCCTACGGGCGGTAGCCGTGGCGGCCGCTGCCGCCGGGGCGTCGACGCCGGGGCAGTGCGGCGCCACGCGCGGGGAGACCCCGGCCGGCAGCCGGGGCTTCAGCCCGCGTGGAAGCGCCCCGGCGCCTTCGTGGGGTTGCCGCCGACGGGGAGCCTCTGGCCGGGGCAGGTCGTCAGGACCTTCTCCATGGCGGACTTCTCGGCCTCGGTGACCCACAGTTCGTACTTCTTCTTCACCGCGACCTGCGCCGCGACGTACGTGCACCGGTAGCCCTTGTCGGGCGGCAGCCAGGTCGCCGTGTCGCCGTCGCCCTTGGAGCGGTTGGTGCTCGCGTCCACCGCCAGCAGGTTGAGCGGGTCGTTGGCGAGGGCTATCCGCTTGCCCGCGTCCCAGTACTTGGCGCCCTTCTGCCAGGCGTCGGACAGCGCGACCATGTGGTCGATGTCGACCTTGCTGCTGCCCCGCCGGTAGGTCACCTCCTTGCCCGAGTACGGGTCGGACTCCAGCACGCCGTAGGACACCTTGCAGTGGCCGCCGGTGAACCTCACCCGGGCCAGGTCGCGCTTGAGGATGTCGTCCCGGGTTATCTCTATCTCCCTCGTCCATGTGATGCACATGAGGCACAGCCGTAACTCATTCCTGTCCCTCGCCGTTATCAGTCACGCCATGAGGCACATGAGTGACATCGGGGACAGGGAGAAGATTCCGTGACGTTACGCACAGAGAAGGCCGTATCGCCCATCACCGGAGAGATCACCTGGCTTTTGGTCGACGAGGAGACGTACGCGCCTCATCCCGAGGCCCGCGAGTTCTCCCTGTATCTGCGTGGAGCCGGTCGATCGCCACAGACACAGCGCGCGTACATCCCCAGAATCAGTCGCTTCCTCAACTGGTGCGCGGAGCGAGGCACCGACTGGAAGACCGTCCGACTCGGGGACATGAGCCGGTTCAAGTTCCACATTCAGCGGACACCGACACGCCATGGGCGGCCTCCGTCCGGCAAGACAGTCAACGCCACACTCACTGCGGTGTGCGAGTTCCTCCGCTTCTGCGCGGTCCAAGGCCATGTGGATCACGAGGTCGCAGCGCGCCTCAGCGAACCGCGCTTCCTCACCCATGCCCCGGCCGGCTTCGACCCCGGCGAGGGTGGCCAGCATTTGATGGTCAAAGCCCGTGTCCTCAAAATGCCGGAGATCGAGCGGGCACCACAGACTCTCACCGGTGCCCAAATGGATCAGATTCTCGATGCCGCTCGCACCGCGCGTGACCGGCTGCTGCTGACCGTCCTGGTGGAGGCGGGCCTCCGCATCGGCGAAGCCCTCGGGCTGCGGCGTGAGGACATGCACCTACTCCCGGACTCCACGCATCTCGGCTGCCGGACCGGTGGCGCCCACCTGCACGTCCGCCCCCGCCAGAACAACGAGAACGGGGCGCGCGCCAAGGCTGGCCGGCACCGTGCGGTGCCCCTCGCTCAGACCGCCGTTCACCGGTACCGCGAGTATCTGGCCGAGCGGGAAGACGTTTCCGGGGCGGCAGGCTGTGACTACGTGTTCGTGAATCTCGTCGGCGGCTGGGCGGGCCGTCCGATGTCGTACTCGAACGCGAAACAGGTCATCGAGCGCATCGGTGACCGTTGCGGCCTGCGTGCCCGGCCGCACATGATGCGGCACACAGCGGCAACCCGCTGGATCCGCAGTGGTGTGGCACCCGATGTCGTACAGACCTTGCTGGGGCATGCGTCGTCGGCCAGCACTGCTGTCTATCTC
>NZ_BEWA01000027.1 GCF_003112535.1 Streptomyces rishiriensis
GGAACGGCGTTGGCCCTAGCCGTCCAGTCATGCCGGTATGGGCGGCAACGGCCGGATGACCCTGCCATGTGGGGATGCGGGCGATGCCACAGCCAAGGACTACCCGGATGGTCACCTGGACCGGGTCCGGGCCGCGCTTCAGCGAGGCAGCAGGACCTCGACCTGCCTGCGGATGTCCTGCATGATCTCCTCGACGCTCAAGGCGATGTTCACGCTCACCGCCATGCTGAGGAACATCACGGCGGACACGATGTGTGCCAGCGTCGCGGCGTCGCCCTCGGCGACCCGCTCGTCTCGGCGCAGCACGGCGGCGACGGCCTCCTCGGTCTGCGCGACGATGGCGAGTGCCGCGCCGTGCCGGGGCTCCTCGGGGTCGCCGAAGACCATCTCTCGCAGGTAGGTGCGTCCGTTGTCGATCTGGATGCGGTTGCACTCCACGATCGGCCGGACGATCGCCAGCACCGCGTCCAGCACGCCTGGGACGCTTTCGGCGTCCGCCCGGCCCTGCTCAAGTGCTTCGACGTACTTGGCGTTCTGGACAAGGAGGAGGAGTTCGCCCTTGGTCTTGGCATAGAGGAACAGGGTCCCGGTGCCGATGTCGGCCTTGTCCGCGATCTGCTGGGTCGTGACCTCATCGACGCCGTGCTCGGCGAACAGATCACTGGCGGCAGCGACAATGCGGTCGAGCTTTTCCTGCTTGTTCCGCTCGCGCCGTCCGAGAGGCATGGCGGTGTCCTCCAGGAATAGATTCTGACTGTAATCAGATATGATTGTACTCAATGTCATGTGGGCTCGAATGTGGCTCCACTCATTCTCCCATCGCTGTGGATGTGTCCTTGCCCATCCGTGCGCAGCCACGTACTTCACATCCCCCTCGGAAAGAAGGAACCCATGCCCTCCCTCGATGGAGCAGTCGTCCTCGTCACCGGCGCCAATGGCGGTATCGGCACCCACTTCGTCCACGACGCCCTGGCGCGCGGCGCCGCCAAGGTCTACGCCACCGCCCGCTCCCCCCGCGCCTGGGACGACGAACGCATCGTCCCCCTGACCCTTGACGTGACCGACCGCACGTCGATCGACGCAGCCGTGGCCGCCGCGGCGGACGTCACCGTGCTCGTCAACAACGCGGGCGCCACCCCGCCGAGCGCGAGCCTGCTGGACGTCACCGAGGCAGACATCCGGGCGAACATGGAGACGAACTTCTTCGGACCGGTCTTCCTCGCCCGCGCCTTCGCACCGATCCTCGCCGCCAACAAGGGGTCAGTCCTCATCGACGTGCACTCCGTTGCCAGCTGGTATGCCTTCGGCGGCGCCTACAGCGCCTCCAAGGCCGCACTGTGGTCGGCCACCAACTCGCTGCGCATCGAGTTCGCACCCATGGGCGTCCACGTGACGGGTGTGCACATGGGCTACGTCGACACCGATATGGCCGCGCACGCCGACGGACCCAAGATGCTGCCGACACAGCTGGTGACGACGGTCTACGACGCCGTCGAGGCCGGAGAATACGAGGTCCTGGCCGACGACTTGACCAAGGGGGTCAAGGCGGCTCTGAGCGGCCCGGTCGAGGCGCTTTACCCGGACCTGCACAGCACGAAGGCCTGAGCTTGTTGTTCGGTCCCGACGTGATCTCTTCACGTCGGGACCCAGCGATCCATGGCGTGCGAACGGTTGGCCGACGGGTGTCCAGAAGCGGTGCACCGTCGCGGCCGTCGAGCCGTGGATGACATCGGCGGTCGATCCGGCAGCAGCCCGATCCGACCACCGTGCCGAAGACGTCGCAAATCAGGTGGGCCCCGCGGCAAATGAGCACGGACGCGGCATCGGCTGCGTCCGTGCTCATTTTCTGATGGGTGTCAGCTTTGCTGGTTGGCGATGCCGATGTAGTGCCCGAGACGGTACTCGAAGTCGATGCCGGCCTGGTCGACGACGGCCTGCGTGCCTGCGGCCCGGGTGAGGAAACCGGGGAGGGTGAGGGAGTGGCTGAACTCGCCGTACGCGGCGACCAGGTCCCCGTCCGGGGGCAGGGTTGCCCGGTTGATCTGGGCCTTGGCCGAGGCGAGTGAGGTGCGGTCGAAGGAGGCGAGTCGGGCGGCGACGGTGCCGACGAAGTCGTCGAGTTCGCTGTCGGGGAGGGCGCGGGTGATCCAGCCCCAGCGTTCGGCGGTGTCGGCGTCGTAGTCGTCGCTGGTGAGGATGGCTTCCAGGGCGCGGTCGCGTCCGATGGCCCGGGGCAGGCGTTCGCTGCCGCCACCGCCGGGCAGCAGTCCGCTGCCGACCTCGGGTTGTCCGAAGATCGCCTTCTCACGACTGGCGTAGCGCAGATCGAGGGCGAGGGCGAGCTCGTTCCCGCCGCCGCGGGTGCGTCCACGGATGACCGCGATCGTGATGTACGGCGCTTTGGAGAGTTCCAGGACCAGATTCGTCCAGGCCGGCACCGCGTCCGGGTCCTCGGGGGCGGGGAAGTCGGCGGCGGCGGCCAGGTCGAAGTGGTTGTAGAAGAAGTCGGGGGTGGCGCTGTCGAACAGCACGACCTGGATGTCCGGGTCGGTGGCCAGTTCGGTGACGATCTCGATGAGGCGCAGGACCGTCTCGCCGACGATGAGGTTGACGGGCGGGTTGGCGAAGGTGATCTTCGCGATCTGCGGTGAGGTGCGCTCGTAGTGGAGGGTGCTCTGCTGCTCGCTCATGGCTGGCTCCGGATGCGTGAGGGGTATCAGACGGCGATTGGGGTGCGAGGAGGGCAAGGAAGCCGGGGCGGATGGATGTGCCGAGCAGATCCGGCGGTCCCGCTTCCCGTCTGCGCTGCTCACTCCTGGTAGCGCGGGAGGATCTCGCCGTTCTTGACGTAGGTGAGGGCGGCGGCGACGTCGTAGGCGTGGATCGCGGAGACCTGCGGTGCCAGCCGGTCGGACAGGTCCTCGATCGCGTTGCCGCTGAAGAAGGCGTCCCGTGCCGCGGTGTCGGCGAACCCGAGGCTGACCGAGGCGTGGAAGCGCTGGTCGCGGGGGTTGTCGTGGGCGACGTCCGGGGTGTCCCAGAGCTTTTTCGTCCAGGGCAGGAACGTCTGCGTGCGCAGTTCCTTCAGCACTCCGGTGCCGGCGAGCGCGGGGGCGAGCTCCTCGTTGACGAACTTCCGGAAGGCGCCGGCGCCGACCCCGTCCCTGCGGCGAAGGTAGATCAGCGCGCGGGCACCGACCGTCTCTCCGGGGCCCGCGACGTCGTACCACCGGGAGGAGTTCGGCGGGCCGGCGTAGAGCAGGGTGCGGCGGAACACGTTGATCTCGTCGGCGTAGGCCAGCTTCGTCTGCTCGCGCCCTTTCAGGGGTGCGAGCACCGATTGGAAGGTGACTTCCGCGACGCCGTCGATCTTCCGGTCTGCTGGGATCGCGGTCTGGACCCCGTCGATGGCCGGCCACAGGCCCGTGTTGTGCTCGGCGAGGTGGATCTGCCGGTACTCCTCCAGCCCCGGGGTGGCGGAGATGATCCCTGAGTGCGGGCCCTTCCAGTGGTCCATGCCGGTCTGGCGGGGCTGGTCGGTGCGCACCCACAGCAGGATCGAGGAGGTGAGAGGCTTCTTCACTTCCGGGGGCGCGGCGACCGGTGACGTGCTCATGATGTTGCCCTTTTTCCTGGTCAGGTGGTGGTCATCGAGCCAGGAACTCGACCGCGACGGGGGCGAACCGGTCGTGATACTGGAAGATGCCGCCGTGCCCGGAGTCGGGGTAGATGATCAGCTCACTGCCCTTGATGCGCCGGTGCAGGTCCTCCGACAGGACCGACGGCACCATGCGGTCGTTGTCGCCGTTGGCGATCAGGGTGGGCTGCGTGATCGACGACAGGTCGTCGGGGGCGGAGCGCCCCCACTTCTTGATCGCCTTCAGCTGCGTCTGGAACGCCTTGGTCTTGATGTCCGCGTCGCGGTCGACGGTGCGCTCCTTGAGCCGGTTGACGAACGCGCGTGCGGCGGGCTTGCCGGTGGCATTGCGGTTGAAGAACAGGAACTCCTTGGGGTCCGAACGGGTCAACGTGGCACGCAGGATGTCCCAGTAGGTGACTCTGGCGACCTTGTCCATGTCCTTGCCGCCCTTGGGCCCGGTGCCGGTGAGGACCAGCTTGCGGACGAGCTCGGGGTGCTTCACCACCAGGGCCTGGGCGACCATGCCACCGAGGGAGAACGAGAAGACGTCGATCTTGTCGTACCCGAGGGCCCTGATGAAGGTGTAGGCGTCGTCGGCCATCGCCTCGACACTGTCCGGCACCTGGCCGGTGGACGCCCCGACACCGCGGTTGTCGAAGGCGATGACGTGACGTCCCTTCGCGATGGGGTCGATGATGCGGGGGTCCCAGTTGTCCAGCGTCGCGGCGAGGTGGACGAAGAAGACGACGGGGATGCCGCCCTTCGGTCCCAGCTCGCGGTAGGCGTAGGTGACGCCGCCTGCGCGGACGGTGCGGGCCGGGGCCTTCGCGTAGGAGGTGATGACGGGTTCGTTCGGGGCGTCTGTGCTGCTCATGACCGATTCTCCTTGCGTGTTCTGTGTCGCTGTGTGTTTCGTGTCGCCCGTCGCGGTTGCGGCGGGTCAGCTGTTGCCGATGACGGCCTTGCCGCGGATGCCGCCCTGGGACAGGGACTGCAGCGCGTGCGGGGTCTGGTCGAAGGGGAACACCTTTCCCACCACCGGGCGCACCGCGCCCTGGTCGATGAGGGTGGTGATCCGGCGGAGCTGGTCGCCGCTGGCGTGCATGAACAGGAACTCGTACGTCACGCCGAGTTTCTTGGCCTGCTTGCGGATCTTGCGGCTCAGGGCTGTGACCGCCAGGCGCAGCAGCGGATTCAGGCCGGCCTGGCGGGCGAACGCGGGGTCTGGGGGACCGGCGATCCCGATGGCCTTGCCGCCGGGCTTGAGCACCCGCAGGGACTTCTCGAGGGTCTCCCCACCGAGGCTGTCCAGCACCAGGTCGTAGCCGGTCAGGAGCTGCTCGAAGTCCTGGGTGCGGTAGTCGATCACCGTGTCCGCGCCGAGCGCGCGTACATAGTCCGCGTTGGAACCGCTGGCGGTGGTGGCGACGCTCGCGCCGAGGTGCGCGGCGAGCTGGATCGCGATCGAACCGACCCCGCCGGCGCCGGCGTGGATGAGCACCTTCTGCCCGGGCCGCAGCTTCCCGCGCTCCACCAGCGCCTGCCACGCCGTGAGCGCCGCCAGCGGCAGCGAGCCGGCCTCTTCCATGCTGATCGAAGCGGGCTTGAGCGCCAGGTCGCCCTCCGCTACGGCGATGCGCTCGGCGAACGTGCCGATGCGGTCCTGGTCGGGCCGACCGTAGACCTCGTCTCCGGGCTGGAAGCCGCGAACCGCCGTCCCGACGCGGACGACGGTGCCCGCGACGTCGTTGCCCAGGATCAGCGGCAGCTTGTAGGGCAGGATCTGCTTGAACTCACCGGCGCGGATCTTCTCATCCAGCGGGTTCAGCCCGGCGGCCTCCACTCGAACAAGCACGTCGTGCTCCCCCACGGTGGGCTCGGGGACCTCCGCCTCTTGCAGCGGCTCCTTGTACTTGGTGACGACGAACGCTCGCATGGGGCGCCACTCCTAATACTTGTCCTATTTATCCAGGTCTGAGACTGGATCGGCAAACCCGGCGCGACATCCGGGGGCCTCACAACCTCGCCCCATCCGGTCAATCCGAGTACACTCAACTATGAGTCCACTCATAATTATTGTCAAGGGGGGTCCCCATGGGAAGCGATCACATGCCGATCGGGCGCCGCGAGAGGGCCAAACAGGACAAGCGCGAGCGCATCATGACCGCCGCCCGCGAGCTGTTCGCCGAACACGGCGTCGACAGGGTCACGACGCAGCAGGTCGCCCGCCGGGCCGATGTCGCCATCGGGACGCTGTACCTGTACGCGTCCACGAAGGCCGAGCTGCTGATCATGGTGCAGAACGAGAAGTTCGCCGCCGCCGTCGATTCCGGCCTCGCCGCCGCGAACGCCGCCGTCGGACAGGGCGCGCTGGAGCGGGTCATCGCTCTCATCCGCCCCCTGGTGGAGTGCGTGCGGGAGCACATCGAGAACGGCCGCACCTATCTGCGCGAACTTGTCTTCGGCGACCCGGCCGAGCCATACCGGCAAGTGGGTCTGACCCTTGCCGGCCGCGTCGAGGACGGCATCACCGGCCTGCTCACGCGCAACGAGGACATCGGCGCCGCCGACGCGGCAACGCTGGCGCGGGTGATCACCGCGATCATCCACATCAGCACCACCGCCACCGTGTGCCCGCACCGCAGCGACGAGGCCGTGCTCGCCGACATCCGCGACCAGATCCACGCCACCCTGGCGCAGCACATCCGCGCCGCGTGACCGCTCGCTCCACGAGCCGACCATGTCCCCGGAACGGGGGCACTTCGTGAGCACGCGCTACGGCGTGGTCACCGTCGGCGGCGGAACCGCGGGCACGTCACCGCGATCCGCGCCGCGCAACTCGGCAAGAACAACCTGTCCGGCAGTGCGGCAGTGCGGACAACGGGCAGCCGCTCACCCTGCACTCCCGGTCAGGCCGGCGGCGTCTGTCCGCCCTGCGCCTCACGTTCCCAGATGGGACTGCGGTCCTTGTCGACCAAGGCCGCTCGGACGCCCTCCAGGAAGTCCGGCGTGCGGATGGTCGTGCGCGTGAGAGTGAGTTCGGCGTCAAGGCACTCGCGCAACGTCTGCTGTCTGCCCCGGGCCAGCAGGTTGTGAGTGATCTCCAAGCTCTGCGGCGAGGCGGACTCCAAGGCGATCAACGCGTCTGACGCCCAGGCGGTGTCGAGGTGACGCAGGCGTTTCTCGATCTCGCCTAGGGTCGGCGCGCCGAACGCCCAGTCCATCTCCCCGCGTACCTCCGCCAGCCTGCTCTCCCCCACCGGAGAACGGTCGGCAAGGCGGTTCAGGACGACGTCCACCGGGGCGCCTGGGCTGTCCGCCAGGGCGTCTGTGACCGCACCGAGCCTGTCCGTGGGGACGAAGTGCGTGGCCAGCCCCGTGTACAGGGCGTCGGCAGCGTCGAGACGGTGCCCGGTCAGTCCCAGGTACATGCCCATCGCGCCGGGCAGCCGCGGCAGAAAGTAGCTGGCCCCGATGTCGGGGAAGAAACCGATCCCGGTCTCGGGCATGGCAAGCACCGCACGCTCGGTGACGACGCGGAAGGTGCCGTGGACCGACAGACCGAGACCACCGCCCATGCACATGCCGTCGATGAGCGACACGACCGGCACGGGATACTCAGCGATCCGGGCGTTGAGCCGGTACTCGGAGGCGAAGAACCGCTCACTGGCCTCGGCATCCCCAGCGAGGCTGTGCTCACGGATCGTGCGGATGTCGCCGCCTGCGCAGAAGGCCTTCACACTGGTGCTGGCGATCACCACAGCGGACAGCGGTGTGTGCTCCCATGCGGCGAGCGCACCGTCAATGGCCGCGACCATGCCTGTCGTCAGGGCGTTGAGCGCCTTGGGTCGGTTCAGAAGGATCCGGCCGACGCCCCGGTGCACATCGGTGAGAACCTCGCCCTCAGCAATGTCAGTCATGCGTCTCATCTCGTACTCCGCGCGGACCTGGCTGTTGTGCCATCACCGTTCCTCCGTCGCCGACTGTCGCCCCTCATGGCTGAGCAGGCGCTCGTGTCCGGATCCCCCGCCAACAACCCCGTTGTGCCCACCGTGGACGAGATCCAGGACCTCTACCCGCAGATCTACGGCTGAAGGTCAAGATCCTCGCACAGGTCGCGGAGCGCCTCCACGAACCTCCCGGCCGCCAGGGCATCGCCGTCGGTGTCGGCGGCAACTCCGAACGCGCGGGCGCAGTCGGCGTACCGGCTCTCGGCGTCCGGTACGGAGAACGCCGTCACCGCGGGGAAGAGCATCGCGTTCGACAGACCATGAGCGACGTGGAAGGGCACGCCGATCGGGCGGCCCATGCCGTGCCATGGTCGACTCGCCCCACGCCATCTGCCCCGGCACGGACGAGAGCGTTCAACGCAAGGCCGTCGGAGAACGGATTGGCCTTGCGGCTCACGTACCGCCTCGACGGCATGAGTGAGCGCGTCGACAACGGCGGCGACCGGCAGGAACGCCGGTCCCGAACAGAGTTGTCTTCTCGTCCGCATCGCTGTCGTGATGCTGAGGTTCGTGCGGAGCCTCGTAGGCCCGCATCCGGCCGCCCTGTACGCCCCACAGGCAGGCCGGCGCCAAGCGAATCGGTCGTCGGATCCGGGACGGTACCGGCAGACAGACACGGCCGCATTCCGGCGTCCTCACGCATCACCATCAGGCGTTCCGCCGCACCGGCCCAGGCGACGGGGGGACTACTCCCTCCTGGACAGTCGGACCTCAGACCACTGATCCGCAACGGCAGAGATTCTGGAGCGTTGATCACCCTCGGTCGCCCGCACTGCGCCGCCGCGCCCGCAGCCAGAGGCGACCCCCACCCTCCTAGGTTTACTTTTTTATACTCAGCCAGTAGCGTCACGACCAGCACATCAACCTGGCTGCACGCGGGACGTGGGCGTGGCAGCAACCTGCGAAGGAGCACCACCATGGGCGTAAGCCGAGAGGCACACGAGTTCGCGGAGTTCCTCGCGAGCGTGAGCGCGAAGTCGTCGACACCCGGTCTCGACCTGGCCGTCATCCGCGACATCGTGGACTCGAACCACAAGGCATCGACCGAGCCGGAAGGCGTCACGTACGCCGAGGTGGACGCGGGCGGCGTTCCCGCCCTCTGGGCCATCCCCGAGGGCGCCGACCCCGACAAGGCACTGCTCCACTTCCACTTCGGCGGATCCGTCACCGCCTCCATGCACTCGGACCGCAAGGCCGCCGGCCACATCGCGAAGGCAGCCGGAGCCCGCTCCCTCGTCGTGGACTTCCGCCTGGCGCCCGAACACCCCTACCCGGCGCAGCTCGACGACGCCGAGACGGCGTACCGGTGGCTGCTCTCGCAGGGCTACGAGCCGCGGAACATCGGCAGCACGGGCCACTCGATCGGCGGCACCCTCGCGGTGATGCTCCCGCTGCGCCTGCTCGCGAAGGGCGAGGCGACGCCGGGCGCGATCGTCAGCGTCTCGCCGTGGACCGACCTCACCATCCAGAACGCGTCGGTGGACGAGAACGAGGACAACGACAAGATGCTCAGCAGGAGCACCCTCGAACTCTTCCGAGGAGCCTGGCTGCAGGATCCCGCCGTGGACTTCACCGACCCCGCGATCAGCATCGCGAACGCCGATCTGACCGGCCTGCCGCCCACGACCGTCCACTACGGCGAGTACGAGACCCTCGCCGACGACGGCGCCGAACTCGGCCGGCGCCTCGCGGACTTCAAGGTCACCTCAGAGGTCCACCCGATGCCCGAAGGGCAGCACTCGTTCATCCTGGGCGCCGGGCGCGTACCCGAGGTGGACCAGGCGATCCAGCAGATGGGCCAATGGCTGCGCAAGCACCTCGGCGCGTGAGCTGAAGGCACACTGGGCGGAGCGGCCCTTCGGCCGGACCGCCGCACCACCGCGATGCCGGTGACCGGTTCCCGCCGGTCGCCGGCATCCTGCCAGACCATGTCGGCCGGCATGCGGTGCCTGTGTCCGACACGGTTCCCCACCCAGCCACATCACCGTCCCTTGATGCCACAAAGGAGTGCGCGATGGGAACATACGAAGATGTCTTCCGCGCCAGTACCGAGGACCCGGAGAGCTTCTGGCTGAAGGCGGCGGAGGGCATCGACTGGGATGTCACTCCGCGACGCGCTCTGGAATCCTCGGGCGCACCCTTCTACCGCTGGTTTCCCGACGGACGGCTCAACGTCTGCTTCAACGCGCTCGACCGGCACATCGAAGCCGGCCGGGGCGAGCAACCCGCGCTCGTCCACGACTCCCCTGTGACCGGCACCCGGCGCACCTACACCTACGAACAGCTGAGGGACGAGGTGGCGGCCTTCGCCGGAGCGCTCGCACAGCTCGGCGTGGGACACGGCGACCGCGTGGTCGTCTACATGCCGATGGTCCCCGAGGCCGTTGTCGCGATGCTGGCCTGCGCACGCATCGGCGCGGTCCACTCGGTCGTCTTCGGCGGGTTCGCCCCTCGTGAACTCGCGCTTCGCATCGACGACGCCGCCCCCAAGGTGGTCGTCTCCGCCTCCTGCGGCATCGAGGGCAAGCGGGTCATCGCGTACAAGCCCCTGCTCGACCAGGCGATCGAGCTCGCGGGCCACAAGCCGGAGAAGAGCGTGATCCTGCAACGCCCACAGGAGACGGCCGAGTTGGGGCCTCACGATCTCGACTGGGCCGACCTGGTGGCTACCGCGCCACCGGCCGACTGTGTTCCCGTCCCCGCAACCGACCCCCTCTACATCCTCTACACCTCCGGAACCACCGGAAAGCCCAAGGGAGTCGTGCGTGACTGCGGCGGCTACGCGGTCGCCCTCCACTGGTCGATGGGGGCCGTGTACGACGTGGGCCCGGGCGAGACCATGTTCACCGGCTCCGATGTCGGCTGGGTCGTCGGCCACTCGTACATCGTCTACGCGCCCTTGCTGGTCGGCGCGACCACGGTGCTGTACGAGGGCAAGCCGGTCGGCACCCCGGACGCGGGCCAGTTCTGGCGGGTGGCCGCCGAGTACCGGGTCAAGACCATGTTCACGGCGCCCACCGCCTTCCGAGCGATCAGGAAGGAGGACCCGAAGGGGACGCTCACCGCCGGCTACGACCTCTCCCACCTGCGCTATCTCTTCCTGGCCGGTGAGCGCCTCGACCCGGAGACCTATCACTGGGCGAGCGACCTGCTGGGCGTCCCGGTGATCGACCACTGGTGGCAGACCGAGACCGGCTGGCCCATCGTCGCCAACCCGGTGGGCATCGAAGCCGCCCCCCTCAAGCCCGGCTCCCCGACCCGCCCGCTGCCGGGCTGGGACGTCCGCGTCCTCGACGCTTCGGGCAAACCGGTGCCCGCGGGCGTCGACGGCGCGATCGTCGTGAGGCTTCCCCTGCCGCCCGGCGCGCTCCCCACTCTCTGGCAGGACGACGACCGCTACGTCGCCTCCTACCTCTCCGCCTACGACGGGTACTACCTCACCGGCGACAGCGGACACATCGACGACGACGGCTACGTCTTCGTCATGGGCCGCACCGACGATGTCATCAATGTCGCCGGACACCGGCTGTCCACCGGCAGCATGGAAGAGGCCCTGGCCGCCCACCCCGACGTCGCCGAATGCGCCGTCATCGGCGTCGCCGACGAACTCAAGGGACAGATCCCGCGCGGCTTCGTCGTCCTGAAAGCCGGCAGCGACCGCGAACCGGGCGAGGTCGAGGCCGAACTCGTCCAGCTCGTACGCGAGCGCATCGGCGCCGTCGCCTCCCTCAAGGACGTCACGGTCGTGGCCGCCCTGCCCAAGACTCGCTCGGGGAAGATCCTCCGCAAGACGATGCGCGGCATCGCCGACGGCCACGACGAACCCATCCCCTCCACCGTGGACGACCCCGGTGTCATCGAGACCCTGCGCCCTGTTCTCCGCCGCGCCGGTCACACCCCGTGATCGGTCGCGTGGAAGGCCGCGCACCGTTCGGTCAGCGGCCACCAGGGACGGTACGAGATGCGGGAGATCGCCAACGCGCTCCTCTACCAGGGCCGCACCGGCTGCCAGTGGGACCTGCTTCCGCACGACCTGCCGCCGGGCGGCGCGGTGATGTACCAACTTCGCCAAGTGGCGCGACGACGGCACCGACCAGACCATCCACGACCTGCTGCGCTGGCAGGTGCGGGAGATGGCGCGGCGGAAATCGGACCCGAGCCTGGTGGTGCTCGACACCCAGAGCATGCATGCGGCGGCCGGGTGCCCGCGGAGTCGACGGGGTGTGATGCGGCAAAAAAGTACCGGTCCGCAAGCGCGGCCTGGCGCAGCACATGACCGGCGGGGAGCTGACCCTCGGGGCGGTGCCGGCCCGGCTGGAGGAGCGGGAACGGGAGATCGCCGCGCTGGCCGAGACGACCGGAGAGCAGATCGAGCAGCTGACCGCACGGCTGGACGAGCTCGGCAGGGCCGCTGAGGAGATCCGGATCACCCGCAAGACACTGCTGGAGCTGCCCGATCCGCAGCCACCCGCACCGCCGGCGCCGAAGCTGCCCGACCATCCGGCCTACCGGCAGATCCTGGCAGTATTCACCGCGGCCGACGCTCCGCTGCGGGCGCGGCAGGTGTGCGAGGCGATGGACATGGAGATCGCCAACACCTTCAACAACACCCGCCTGAAGCTCAAGCGGCTGACCGAGCGCGGAATCCTGGTCGAGACCGGGCAGGGTTCGTTCACCCAGCCGCAGCCGTAGCCGCCCGGCGGCTGCGGCCGGCCCGCCTGCCCCTCCCCAAAGGGGGAAACAGGCATCAACTCACGTA
Organism: Streptomyces rishiriensis; assembly: GCF_003112535.1. Taxonomy (GTDB): domain Bacteria; phylum Actinomycetota; class Actinomycetes; order Streptomycetales; family Streptomycetaceae; genus Streptomyces; species Streptomyces rishiriensis. The sequence goes on from NZ_BEWA01000027.1 coordinate 12,410, forward strand.
ACCCTCTCAGGATTGCAACTGGGCGAAGAGCGTCGCCAGGTCGATGAGGCCCCAGTGGTCGGTGAGCTTCCCGTCGGCCACCTTGAACATGCGGACCTCCAGCACCTTGATCGATCGGCCGGTGGCGGGAGTGCCGTTGAAGGACCCGGTGTTCGTGCCGGTGAGGATGAAGCTGATCGCGAACCAATCGTCCTCGGCGACGACACGGACCGGCGTGGCGGCGAAGTCGGGGACCGCGTCAAGGAACGACGCAAGCACCGCGCGGGCCTCCTCGAGGCCGGTGGTGGTGCCATCGGCGGCGTGGTTGCGGAAGTCCGGCGCGTACAGGGCGAACAGGGCGTCGAGGTCGCGCAGGTTGACGCGCCTGACGTACTCATCGGCAAGCCGGTGCAAGTCGGCGGCGGACGTTCGGGGCTCGGCGTTCGAGGAAGACATGCGCTTCTCCAATGTGGATGGACGGAGCGGCTCCGCCCCGGTGACGGACAGGGGAATCGGATCGAACAGGCGGGTTGGACGAGCAGGGTCTGGCACGTTTCCGACTTGCGCGAGTGCGACCGCCCCTTCCGAGCCCGGGACCCACCGGTCACGAGCGTCATCACGGGGAGGACGACCACTCATTACCTTACGATCGTAATTCTATCGGAGCGACCGAGAGGCCGCAAGCAAGCTCCGAGGTGAGTGGGATCGTGTGGCGGCCTACCGGTCGAGCACGGGGGCACGCCGTCAGCCGTGAACGTCACGGCGGAGAACGGGGCGCAGCGTGTGCGGCAGAAAGCGCCCCGTCGGTAATGACGAACACTTGACGATCAACCGGAAGACCAGCACTGCTCTCGCTGACCGTCTCCCGGCCCAGACCGCCGCGCCCGACCTGCCCGAGCACCCGAACTACCCCCGCATCCCCGTCTTCAACGAGGTCACCGGCCCCCTCCGGGCCCGTGATGCATGCGAAGCCCTCGACCACGAACCGCTGCCGAAGAACATCGATGGCACCCGCGCCGAGCTGAAACGCCTCGCCAGGCTCGACGTCCTCACCGAGGCCGACGCCGGCAGCTTCACCAGAAAGGCGTAGCCGACCAAGCCCCCGCGGCCAGCAGCCCTGCCCCAACCTCACCTGCAAACAGACAACACCTCACGAACCGCCCTCCGAGAGCTGGAGGAACTGGTCTTCACCCCCCGAACTCGCGGTCAGTGAACTCGTGGTCACCGAACTGGTGACGACCGCCATCCGCTACGGCAAGAGCCCTGTCAAACTGCGGATGATCCTTCAGTCCGCCCTGACGAGCGAATCTCCGACGCCAGCAGCACCGCCCCGCACCTGCGCCGCGCCCAGGTCTCGACGACGGCGGCCGCGGCCTGCCTCGTCGCTCACCCCACCGAATACTGGAGCACACGGCACAACCGCAAGGACAAGGTCATCCAGGCGGAGCAGGCGGTTCCAGCTGCCGTTGCGGAACTCCCACCGCTCTGGCGTGAGGTCCTTGCGCGAGCTGCGCCGCACGGCTTCGCACCCCCTGCCGGGCCCCACTTGCCGCAGCTCACCCGAACCGCTTAGTATTACGTTCGTAATTTGATAGGCCACTGCCGGCTGCGACTCGACCGGCGGGCGCAGGGCGGGTGCGTCTTCGGACCCGGAGGCAGAAGAGCCAGGTGTCCACGTCCACGCGGTGTCCGCCCCCGCCCCTTTCGGCACCACCACACACCACCTGAGGAATCACCCATGCTCAACGCCCTGTGGAACCCGACCGTCGTCGGAGAGATCGCCCTGCCGCACCGGCTGGCCATGGCCCCCCTGACCCGCAGCAGGGCCACCCCGGACGGCGTGCCGACCGAGCTGAACGCCGAGTACTACGCCCAGCGCGCCTCGCACGCGCTCATCATCACCGAGGGCACCCAGCCCTCCGCCGACGGCCAGGGCTACCCGGTGACCCCGGGCATCTACACCGAGGATCACATCGCCGGCTGGCGCAAGGTCACCGACGCCGTACACAAGGCCGGCGGACGCATCGTCATCCAGCTCATGCACGTCGGGCGCATCTCCCACCCGGACAACACCCCCCACCACCGGCAGCCGGTGGCACCCTCCGCGATCAAGCCGGCCGGCCAGACGTTCACCCCGTCCGGACTCCAGGAGATGCCGGAGCCGCGCGAACTGTCCACCGAGGAGGTCGCCGCGACGGTCGACGACTTCCGGCGCGCCGCCGCGGCCGCCATCGCGGCCGGCGCCGACGGCGTCGAGATCCACGGGGCCAACGGCTACCTGGTCAACCAGTTCCTCTTCCCCAGCGCCAACCAGCGCACGGATCAGTACGGGGGCTCCCTCGACAACCGCATCCGTTTCGCGGTGGAGGTCGCCACGGCCGTTGCCGACGAGATCGGCGCCGGCCGCACCGGCATCCGGATCTCTCCCGGCAACCCCTTCAAGCTCAACGACCTCGCGGAGAGCGACCCGCACGAGCTCTACCCGCACCTCCTGCGCGCCCTCGCCCCCCTCAACCTCGCCTACCTGCACATCGGTCACGGCGGCGACGAGGAACTCCTCTCCACCCTCCGCAAGGTGTGGCCGACCACGCTGATCCTCAACCGGGCCGGTGCCGACATCGCCGCCCGCGCCAAGGACGTCGAAGAGGGTTTGGCCGACGTCGTCACCGTCGGCACCATGGCCCTCGCCAATCCCGACCTCGTCGAGCGCGTACGCGCCGGCGCCCCCCTGAACACCCCCGACCCCGCCACCTTCTACGGCGGCGGCGCGGCCGGCTACACCGACTACCCCACCCACGCCGCCTGACGAAGAGCAGCCCGGCGACCGAGGGAACCACCACCTTCGCCGCCTCGACACAGCTGCGGCGCACGGAGGCCGGCGACCCGAGGAGTTACGGGCCGCGACCGACCTGCGCCGCAGCGGTTTCACCTCACACCCCGGCGCTCTGCGCCGCGATCGAGGCAGTGCGACGTCACGGCCCGGACCGATACCGGTCGCCGCCGAGGCTCACACCTGCGAGGGTGACACCGGGAAGAGCATGCAGCTGCTGGTGGCGTGGGCGAGCAGACGGTCCGTGTCGTCGACCAACTGCGCCTGGGCCAGGGCGGTTTTACGGCCCTTGCTGACCACCGTGCCGATGGCGCGTACCGTGCCCGTGTCCGCGGTGATCCGTCGCAGGAACTTCACCGTGAGGTCGAGCGAGGTGTACGCAACACCCTGCGGAAGGGTCGACTGGACCGCGCAGCCGGCCGCCGAGTCGAGCAGGGTGGCGAAGATGCCGCCGTGCACGCTGCCGATCGGGTTGTAGTGCTCCTCACCCGGTGTCAGGGAGAAGACCGCCCTGCCGGGCTCCACCTCGCTCAGAGTGAAGTCGATGGAGTAATTGATGGGCGGCGCCGGCAGTCGCCCCGCCTGCAACTCACGCAGGAAGTCGATGCCGGCCATGCGTCCGGCGGCTTCCGCCAGGATCGCGGGATCTTCCCATTGATACGTACGCGTTCGTCCCACGGCCGGGCACCCTCCATCTGACTTTTGAAAACGAAGCTAGTTTCCCGCTCGCCTGACTGTCAATGACGAAGCCAGACCCTTACGCTGGCGGGATGGAGTGGCTTGAGGCGAGCACGGAGAACTGCCCCGTCCAGCGCACGCTCGACGTGGTCGGAGAGAAATGGACGTTGCTGATCTTGCGTGACGCCGTCAACGGAGTCCGCCGCTTCGACGACTTCCACCGCCACATCGGCCTGTCGGAAGCCGTCCTCAGCGACCGCCTCCGGAAGCTGATCGCGGCCGGCATCCTGAAGACCGTCCCCTACCAGGAGCCGGGCAGCCGCTCCCGCAACGAGTACCGCCTGACCCGCAAGGGCTGGGATCTGTGGCCTGTCCTGATGGCGCTGAGCCAGTGGGGCGAGGCGTACGCCCTCGGCCCCGAGGGGCCTGTACTGGACATCCGTCACACCGACTGCGACGCCCCGGTCCGCGTCGTCGTCGAGTGTTCCGCGGAGCACTCCACCCTCAGCCCCGCGGAAGTCACCGCCCGACTCGGACCCGGTGCCCGCATCCGGTCGTGAGCACGCCGGTCATGGGGTCGCCGGTCATGATATTACGTGCGTCAGGCCATGGATTACCCTTGAGTGCGAAGCATGGCCTTACGGAGCGAACGGAGAAAGCTCGTGGTGCGCTACGCCAAGGAGCACAAGCAGGTGACGCGGCGACGCATCATCGAAAAGGCCGGCCACCGGTTCAAGCAGGACGGCATCGACGGCTCGGGTATCTCCACGCTGATGGCGGACGCGGGGCTCACCAACGGAGCCTTCTACGCCCACTTCGCGTCCAAGGACGACCTCGTCGCCCATGTGGTGGCCGAAGAACTGCACACGCAGGTCGCGAGTTACAGCACCCTGCGGCCCGGCCGCCCGGGACTCGAGGACCTCATCCGCGAGTACCTGTCTCCCGAGCACCGGGACCACCCCGGCCTCGGATGCCCCTCCGCCGCCCTTCTCGACGAGATCGGCCGCTGCGAGGACGGGACCAGGCAGGCCTACAGCGACGGCGCGCGGGCCATCCTGGAGGAGATCTCCGCCCGCCTGACACCCGAGGACCCGCGGTCCGCTCAGGCCAAGGCCATCGGGCTGTTCACCATGCTGGTGGGGACGATGCAGCTGTCCCGCGCCCTGTCCGACCAGAAGCGCGCCGATGAGGTCCTTGAGCTGGGGATCGAGAACGCTCTCGCGTTCATGGGGTGAGGCGGAAGGCGAGGTCGCGTCAGTGAACGGGCGCCTCGAGCCGCTCGCCCAAAGGGCGCCACGCCCCTGAGGCACCACCCTCGGCCCAGACTACGACCGCACCGCACGCCTTTTGCCGCTCGAGGAACTCGAGAACCGTCTCCACGAACTGCCCGTGGAACTGGAAGATGCCGCCATGGCCGGCGTCGGGGTAGAGGACCAACTCGCCGTTCGGCACTCGCGCGCCAGGTCGACCGAGTTCCGGGTCGGAACCATCCAAGGGGTGCGGGTGTGTCACATCGCGGGGCTGGAATGCCCGTGCTCCACGCCCAGCAGGGCGAGGGCGTTGTGAATGCCCTGTTCGAGCAGTTCGTCCGCAAGCTGCCGGTCGGTGAGGGCTCGGGAGAGCTGGAGCGTCCCGGCCATCATGGCGTAGGCGCCGAGCGCCTTGGTGCGGACCGAGAGGGGATCGTCGGGTGCCAGGCGGGCGGCGATGCCGTCGATGACCATCAGTACGCCGTCGGTGTAAGCCTGCTTGGTCGGGTCTGTGCAGCGCCGGATTTCGTCGAGCAGGGCGGCGGAGGGGCAGCCGTCGTCGGAGCTGTCGCGATGCTGGGCGGACAGGTACCGGCGCACGATCTGCTCAAGTCCTGCGCGACCGGGTGCCGCCTGCGCGACGATCCTCGCGTTCTGCGCCTGCAATTGGTCGGAGACCGCGGTGGCCACGAGGTCGTCTTTCGACGTGAAATGGGTGTAGAAGGCGCCGTTGGTCAGCCCCGCGTCCGTCATGAGGGTTGAGATGCCCGAGCCGTCGATGCCGTCCCGCTTGAACCGGCGACCGGCCGCCTCGATGATCCGCTGCCGGGTCGCCTGCTTGTGCTCTTTCCCGTAGCGCACCACGCGCTCCTTTGCTCGTCGGAGAGGCTGCTTGCTCTTGGCGGGCACTCTTATCATTTTACATTTCGATCGTACTTCAATGGATTCGAGGCTCCGACGGCCGCCCGTTCGGCGGCGAGGTGTCGTGCCAGGTGGAGCGGTATCCCCTCACTCGGGGGCGTTCATTTGCGCACCATGGAGTGCGGTCGACTGCGGGGGCCCGCTTGCCATCCATCGTCTTCATGCACAGTATTATGAGTGTAATCCAATGTCCCTCGGTTGGCGCCGCCTCAGCGCTCGGCGAGGCGGATGCCGGGGGTGATCAGAACGAGCCGGATGACATGGGTCGGTACCCACCACTGTGTGGCCTGGTCGACAGTGTCGGTGCAGTGCATCGGGCGCCGGCGAAGAGAACTCCGTCCTTGAAACTCGCTACAGAAGGACCTGGACATGAACACACCGCGGAATTCACCGTCCTCCTCGCCCTCGTCGTCGTACCAGAACGCGCCGACCCGCTCCGTGTCCGTCCGCGGCGAGGACTTCGCCTACCGGGAACTCGGCCCTGAGGACGGCGTACCGCTGATCCTCCTGATTCACCTGGCCGGGGTCCTGGACAACTGGGACCCGCGCGTCGTCGACGGACTCGCCGCACGACGCCGGGTCATCGCCTTCGACAACCGCGGGGTGGGCGGATCGAGCGGCTCCACGCCGGACACGATCGAGGCGATGGCCCGCGACGCGGTGCTGTTCATCCGAGCCCTCGGGTTCGACCAGGTCGATCTGCTCGGCCTGTCGATGGGCGGCTTCATCGCACAGGTCATCGCGGAACAAGAACCTCACCTCATCCGCAAGGTCATCCTGGCGGGCACAGGCCCCGCCGGTGGCCCCGGCATCGACAAGGTCCCGGCGCTCACCCTCCAGGCCACGCTCAAGGGCGCCCTGACCCGCCAGGATCCCAAGCTCTCCCTCTTCTTCACCGAAACCGAGGGCGGTCGGCGGGCGGGACGGGCCTTGCTGGAACGGCTGAAGGAGCGCACGCACCACCGCGACAAGGACATCTCATTGCCGGCGTTCCGAGCCCAGCTGAAGGCCATCAGACAATGGGGCCGCCAGGCACCGTCGGACCTGTCGGAGATTCGTCAACCGGTGCTCGTGGCAAACGGCGAGAACGACCGCATGGTGCCCAGCCACAACACACTCGACCTGGCCGCCCGCCTGCCCAGGAGTGAACTCGTGCCCCTCTACCCGGATGCCGGACACGGGGGGATCTTCCAGTACCACGATGAATTCGTGGCAAGGGCACTCGAGTTCCTTGGATCCTGAGCCCGAGCCAAGCCGCGCTGCCCGCACCTTCACGCTCGCACAACGCCCTCGGAAACGTCAGCTCGGCCGTCACCGTTCGCCGGCCCTGGCCGTGGAAGGCGGCCCCCCTGCTCGGCCGTGCCTGAGTGCGGCCCTGTACGTCATCGGTCGGCCCGCGCGACGAAAGGGCGTCCAAGCAAACAGTCGCGCTGGGTTGGCGCACAGTATCCGCAGGGCTTCGGTGGGGTTGAGTTCCGCCGTGAGCCAGGTCGGGGTGCTGTAGGCACGGCCATTTGCACGACAAGGCACGGCCGCCTTCGCCCACACATACTGTCCGGCCAGCAGGCGGGAGAGCGCAGCGCATCCGGGGTAGGGCAGAGACAGGGCCGCCGGCAGCCCCCGATGATCGACAACCACCACGCCGGGCCAGCCGAGCAGCCAGGGTTCCAGCTCCTCCCACTGGCGTTGCTGTCCCTGGACTTCCAAGTGGAGTCCAGGGGCGGCGATTTCGTGCACCAGTCGCTGCCAGAGCCGATCTTCCAGCGGGGGCACCGGGCCGCTGATCAGGTTGAGGCGGATCCCGCACGCACCCGTCTCCACGAGCCGGTCGAGCTCCCCCGACGTCCGGGGTCTACGACGGCCACGCCGCAGAGAGGGCCCCGACGCCTTGCCGAGGGCCTGGAGCAGGTAGGAGTTGTCCGTGCCGAGGCATGTTCACGGGAAGCGCCAACGGCATCGCCGTCGTCGCTGTGCTCCCCGAGACCCTCGCACAGGAAACTCGATACCCCCGCACTCCCCGCGGCCGAAGCTACCGCCCCGCCGGTCGCCTCCGCTCACTGAACCACTCCGTCCGAGGCGGCTGGAATGAGGTCGATCCATGCAAGACCACCGAGATCGAGCCGACTGCGGGCACGTGTCACGGCAACGTAGGCGAGGCGGGCGTCCGTTTCACTCACGGGTTCCGAGATCGGGCGACCACGGTCGTCGTGTTGATCGCTGTCCGGGGGCGGGGGGAAGTCATCGGCGATCTTGACCGTGGGCCATTCCCGGCCTTTGGCCTTGTGGGCCGTGGAGACCGTGACGTCGGCCTTGTCCTCGTCGGTCAGTGCGTGGACCGCGGTGATGATGGCCTCGGGTCCGTGCTGGTCGACAAGTTCTACGAAAGGCTGCAGATCACGGCCGGCCGGATCGTGATCCGCGTACTCCTGCAGCTCACCCCAGGAGGCGAAGAGAACGAGTTCTGGGTGGGCGGTGCGACGGCCGTTTTTGAGGTCCCGTGCAGCCAGCGCCAGCGCGACGAGCGTATGCCCTCCCCGCGTCAGCGCGACGCGGTGGCCGGCGGCCAGCAGTCGCATGACCTCGGTCATGGCCCCGATGTTGGTGCGGCACAGCACCGCGTCCGGAGAGGCGACGAGACCGACCTTCGTCGGGACCGCCTCGGTACCTGTCAGTCGGATGGGCGCGTCGGTGAACGCGAGCCACCGGTTGGCTTGTTCGGCAAGGAGGGGGCCGAAGCGGAAGGATCGAGTCAGGGTGAGGTTGGTGGCGTCGAAGCTTGTCATGATGTCCCGGGCTCCGCGCCAGCCGTAGATCGCCTGCGCGGAGTCGCCGACCATGACCAGCTGGGTGCGGGCGCGTTGAGCCGCGAAGACCTGTTCCAGGACAGGGTTGGTGTCCTGTGCTTCGTCGAGGAAGAGGAAGTCGGCGTCGATCTTTGGTTCGGTGAGAGCCCACATCTTCAGGTAGTGGTCATGCTCGAAACGGACCACGCCCTGCTCGGGATTCTGCAGGTCTCCCCACGCCTTGTCCGCGAACGACGTCACGACCTCGGCGAGGCGGGCGTGTTCGTCCGGCGCACTCAGGCCGCGCAGCGCGGGTACGTGGTGAGAAGCCAGCGTGCGATCAGCCGAGTGGCAGAAGCGGGTCACCGTGCGCAGGACGCTGTGTGACAACGTCCTGTGGCTGATCTCGTGATCTCCGATTCGGACCGGAGAGGTGATGCCGAGGGCCTGCCCGATCTTCCACGCAGGTTGGCGGGGGCTGTTGAGTCTGCGAGCGAAGCGGTGGCCAAGGGCTGCGTAGGCCGTGGCGTGGGCGGTCTTGCACATCACGGATCGCGGGAAGCGTGCGGAGGCGTCGTGTGCGATGTCTTTGTTGAAGGCGAGGTAGCGCCCTCGGCGTTTGGTACTCGCGGCGAGCAGGCTCAGCGTGCTGGTCTTTCCTGTGCCGGCGCCGGCCTGCAGCACGAGGTGATGGCCATCTCGGAATGCTTCGACAGCATGAGCCTGTTCGTCTGTGGGCGTGTGCAACAAGGGCTCCACGGAGGAGAAGGGCTAAGGGTTCGGGTGCGCGTGAGACTGGCTCCGTCCAGCGCGGCCAGCGGCGTACGCGTCAGATACGGCCGGATCACGACGACGGAGCAGGATGTCGGCTGTGCAAGCCAGTACGTCCTCGGAGGAGTGGAGGGCGAGCAGGCCTTCGAGTTGCGCCGTCAGTTGCAGGGAGCGTTCTCTCTCGTTCCGATCGAGGGCTGCGGTCACGCTCCGGGCGACGAAGTCTCCGGGCCGCTGTCCTCTGGCGGTCGCGGCCTGGCGGATCGCCGCTCGCGCGGTACGGCTGAACTCGAGATTAAGAAGGACCTGCCCGTGCTGGTCGGGGTAGGGGGTGGTCAGGGCATCGATGGGCAGAAGGTGGTGCAGCCGTCGCCGTAGTGACCGCAGCGCGCGGCCTGGCGTCCTGGCCGGCTGAACGGCCATCTACCGGGTGCGGTCGGCGTTCGCTGCGAGCGACACCGTACGACGAGCTCGGTGGAGCTCGCCATTGGTGGCTGGCCTGGTCAGCAGGATTTCAATGCCATCGTGCGAGGTCACGACCCAGCCCTTCCATACTCGTGGTGCGTCGGGCGCGGACGACGGACGTGGTTCGGCAGGCGGTTGTGGATGTGCGCGCGGTGGAGCATGGGGTCGAAGGGCTCCCAGTCGGCCAGCGCGAGGTCCGCTGCTGACTGGGTTGCGGTGTGGGTGGAACAGCGCTGCGTGCGCCAGCGCAGCTGCTCGGCGTAAGGCAGGGCGGTGAGGTCATATACAGCCATGAGCTCACAGGGCAAGGCCAGTTGCCCCCGTGTGGCCGTAGCGGGTACCAGCCTCCAGACGCCCACGGGGCCGTCCGCAGTGAGCAGCCTCTGCGAGCAGCGGTCGCGACGCCGCGTCTGCGCCACGCACTGGATTTCGTCCACAGGTTGCGCAGCGAGGTAGCGGACATACAGGAACTGCACTACGGGTCTGGCGGGTCGGCAGCCGTCCGGTTGAGCCATTGGCCGGCTCGAAGGGGGCATTGGAGTGAACACGCCGGTGTCAATCAGGCGGCGTGTGTGCAGGGCCAGATCCCGGCGCAGCCCGTCCAGCGCGGAGGCTTCGGGCGCAGCGTCGCGAGCGGGACAGACTGGGGCGTGAGCCAGGCGGCACCAGGCTCTGCCATCGCCAGCCGGATGGGCGACACCAGAGCTTACGTGCCAACGGTAGGCGGTGGGCACCTCGGCCGCGGGCACTTCCCGGGGGTGCAGGCGGACGGGCCGCGCAAAGCTGCGGTGGTACCACTCGACCGGGTTGCCGCACTCTCGGCAGCGATCACGCTGAGCGCAGCGGAGGAGCCGACTGGGGCTGTCGTGCTCGATACGCAGTGAGCGGCGGGGGTAGGCGACAGCGGGGCTGCCGTCCCAGTGCCGCGGTGTGGATGAAGAACGCATGCGTGCGAAGGTGCCAGGCAACACGCCGCATCCACAGCGCCGAGGCTGGAGGGTCCCTCGAACAGCCCCATTCCATGAAACGCACGTTCGAGTTGTCGATCAGAGATTCGTGTCGCTTCGCCGGTCCGGGTGATTGGCGCGAGCCCTCCCAGTCAACGGTCAGCGCCGGTCGGCCCCGGGGGCTCGTGCCCCTCACACACGGCTCCGAAGAGCTCGTCGAGCGGAGTGCTCAAGGCATGGGCGAGGGCGTGCCAGGTCTTGAGAGTGCCGATGGTGCGTCCCTGCTCGATCTCGATGAGGGTCCTTCTGGCCAGGCCGCTTCGATCAGCGAGCTCGTCATAGGTCCAGCCGCGCGCCGCCCGCAGCCGCGCAAGCTCCAGACGCAGCGCCTCGAAATCCGGGTCGGGCGGGAGGATCGTCACCCGACAATCCGACGGTGCAGACCACTGCCCTGTCAGTGCAGACCTCTGCCCTATTTCTGCAGGTGACGCCATCAAGTGAAGGGCAGAGGTCTGCACTACCGTGTGCGGGCCACCCCACCCTCCGCGGGTACAGCGCAGACATGACGGGAGGAACACGCCCCCCATGAGGCTTTGCACGACGCGACCCGGCGTCCGGCGCGCCTGGACCGTGGAACTGCGCCCGCAGCCCGGCGGACCGATCCTCGTATGCCAGCAGTGCTCCCGCAGCGACCGACTGCTCAGTGGCACGTCCGCTCGGTCGGAGCTCCTGGCCCACCTGGCACGACACGCTCGCCGCGATCTCCTCCCTGCTCACCTTCGTACCTGCCAGTGCCACGAGCGCGGCTGCAGCTGGCACCCGCGCCATCGAGGCTGTGGTGGGCCCATCCGGCTCGTGCTCGCACGCGAGCGAGGCGGACGGCTGTGGCGCCTCGCGGACGCGTGCACGGCCTGCGCCGCCGCCACGTCACAAGCGGCCGTCGTTCCCGACACGTTCATCAACGCTGCGACGGCGCCGCCGGCGCATGCGGACATCCGTCGAAAGCACCGAAGCCCCAGAGGCCCGGACAGGCAGACCCGGGTGCGGGAGATGCTCAACTACCTCGCCTCCGCGCTGCCGACTGAGACCCGACCTGCCGCCCGACTGATCGCCCTGCAATGCGCCTTACGCATGAACGACTCGGCTCAAGTCCGCTTGCCGCTCGGGGGACTGCGCAGCCTTCGATTGGAACCTGCCACGGATCCTGGCGGGATCTCCACCAGGCACGATGGCTATGCGCAACCCTGCCCACGTCGCGCTCCAGCGCACGCGCTGTAGTCATCCAGCTCCTCGACGTCGGGCTCTTCGCCCAATGCCCGGCCCGTCCCGACCGGCTCGCTGCCGCAGACTGGGCGCTGCGAGCCGCTTGCGGCATCCGCATGGACTGCGCCCCGTTTTCCCAGCTCATTGCCATGTGTATCAAGGCCCATACCGCTCCCGAGAGCACCCATGGAACAGCTGAAGTGGATCAGCTGGCACGCGAGTGCGGGCTGGCCGCAACGGATTTCACGGATGCACTTGACCAATTGACGGCCGCAGGACACATCAGCTCCTGGAGCGTGCAGCCGGCGTCGGGAGATCTGTACTGGACACTGACAGAGCCCGGCGAGCGTGGATGCGAAGGAACGACTCGTCGGTGACTGGCAGACGTCGACGGTCCGTCACACGCCGACACCGTTGTCATCGGAGGCATCGCGGTGCCGGGCGATCGGCCGACAGGTCGACCCCGTTGGGCATCGGCACCCGTAGCTCCGCTGGACCACGACATCCCGGGTCAGAGTGGGGGACAGCCTCAGCCGGCGCTCGACGAGATGGCCGATCAGGTTCACCACTGACGCTTCGTCCGTCAGCGCGGTCCTTTCCGGACGCCGGATCGAGCGGCATGAAGAGGAGCGCACGCCCGACATCCTCGAGATCACGTCGGCGGCCAGGCAGTCCATGTTGTCGATACGTCCTGACAAACCTCTTGACACCGCCGACAGGGCATTCGATAGTACGGGCATCTAGAACGTACTAGTAGCACGTTCTAGAGGCTGCCGAGCCGCACACACCCGATGGCTGCCGCAGACGACACGTTCCGCCGCACACGGCGTTCTCATCAACCGCTCGCCCGCGTCACTCGGCCGGGCGCGGCCCTCCCGAGGCCGGAACCCCATTCCCACCCTGATCAGCACAGCGAGGTGCAAGGGACATGCACAGACACCACAGAGCCGCCGCACTGGCCGCCACCGTTCTCACCGGCGCTCTTCTCGCCACCGGCTGCTCCAGCAGCTCAGGCGGCAAGAAGTCCGAGGAGACCGCGAACGGCGCGTCGGCGGGCAAGGCCACCACTCCCCGCATGACCGTCGCGCTGGTCACCCACCAGGCCCCCGGCGACACCTTCTGGGACACCGTCCGCAAGGGCGCCGAGGCCGCCGCGGCCAAGGACAACATCAAGCTCATCTACTCCGCCGACCCCAACGCCGGCAACCAGGCCAACCTGGTGCAGAACGCGATCGACCAGAAGGTCGACGGCATTGCCGTCACGCTGGCCAAGCCGGACGCCATGAAGTCCGTCCTGGCCAAGGCGGAGCAGGCCGGCATACCCGTGACCGGCCTCAACGCCGGCCTGAGCCAGTGGAAGAGTCTGGGCCTCCTGGAGTACTTCGGCCAGGACGAGACCGTGGCGGGCGAGGCGTTCGGCAAGAAGCTCAATGACATCGGCGCCAAGCACGCCGTCTGCGTCGTCCAGGAACAGGGCAACATCGCCCTGACCCAGCGCTGCGACGGCGTGAAGAAGACCTTCTCCGGCAAGACCGACGTCCTCTACGTCAACGGAACCGACATGCCGTCGGTGAAGTCGACGATCACCGCCAAGCTCTCGGCAGACAAGTCCATCGACGAGGTGGTCACGCTTGCCGCGCCGATCGCGCTGACCGCCACGCAGTCGGTCTCGGACGCCGGCAGCAAGGCGAAGGTCGCCACCTTCGACCTCAACAAGGACCTCATCAAGGCCATCCAGGAGAACTCCATCCAGTTCGCCGTCGACCAACAGCCCTACCTCCAGGGCTACCTGGCCGTCGACGCGCTGTGGCTCTACAAGAACAACGGCAACTACAGCGGCGGCGGTGAACAGCCCGTGCTGACCGGCCCTGCCTTCGTCGACAAGTCCAACGTCGACAAGGTCGCCGCCTTCGCCGCAAAGGGAACCCGGTGACGAGCATGACCCAGCATGCCGAGCCGGCGGTGACCTCACCGCCGGCCCCCGGCCTCAAGGACACCGACGGGCGCAGCGCCGAACGGTCCATGATCGTAAGGCTGTTGGCCCGCCCCGACGTGGGCGTCTTCCTCGGTGCCGTGGCCGTCTACGTGTTCTTCCTGATCGCGGCGCCGCCGGTGCGCGACGCCAGCTCGATGGCGAACATCCTCTACCAGTCCTCCACCCTGGGCATCGTGACCGTCCCGGTGGCACTGCTGATGATCGGCGGCGAGTTCGACCTGTCGGCCGGCGTCGGGGTGATCACCTCGGCGCTGACCGCGAGCATGACCGCCTACCAGCTGAGCATGAACGTCTGGGTCGGCGTCATCGCCGCCCTGATCGCGTCGCTGGCGATCGGCTTCTTCAACGGCTGGATGGTCGTCAAGACCGGACTGCCGAGCTTCCTGGTCACCCTGGGCAGCTTTCTGATCCTGCAAGGGGTCAACCTCGCGGTGACCAAGCTGGTCACCGGCAACGTCGCCACCGACGACATCAGCACCATGGACGGCTTCGACCAGGCCAAGAAGGTCTTCGCCTCCAGCTTCGACATCGGCGGCGTCCAGGTGAAGATCACCGTCTTCTGGTGGCTGTTGTTCGCGGCGATCGCCACCTGGGTGCTGCTGCGCACCAAGTACGGCAACTGGATCTTCGCGGTCGGCGGCAACAGGGAGTCGGCCCGCGCGGTCGGCGTTCCGGTCGCCTTCACGAAGATCTCGCTGTTCATGCTGGTCGGCGTCGGCGCCTGGTTCGTCGGCATGCACCAACTGTTCTCGTTCAACACCGTGCAGTCCGGCGAGGGCGTCGGCATCGAGCTGATCTACATCTCCGGCGCGGTGATCGGCGGCTGCCTGCTGACCGGCGGCGCCGGCTCGGCGATCGGCCCGGTCTTCGGCGCGTTCATGTTCGGCATGGTGCAGCAGGGCATCGTCTACGCCGGCTGGAATCCCGACTGGTTCAAGGCCTTCCTCGGCGTCATGCTCCTTGGCGCCGTCCTGATCAATCTGTGGGTCCAGCGCACAGCGACCCGGAGGTGACCCGAATGACAACCAACGAAACCGGCACCCACGGCGCTGTCCTCGCGGACAGGGCCCCCGAGAAGGACTCCCCGGTCGTCGAACTGCGCAACGCGGGCAAGGCGTACGGCAACATACGTGCCCTGCACGGGGTGAGCCTGACGGTGCATCCCGGCCAGGTGACCTGTGTGCTCGGCGACAACGGCGCCGGCAAGTCCACTCTCATCAAGATCATCTCCGGACTGCACCAGCACACCGAGGGCGAGTTCCTCGTCGACGGCGAACCGGTGCGCTTCTCCACCCCGCGCGAGGCGTTGGACAAGGGCATCGCGACCGTCTACCAGGACCTCGCCGTGGTCCCGCTGATGCCGGTGTGGCGCAACTTCTTCCTGGGCTCCGAGATGACCAAGGGCCCCTGGCCGTTGCGCCGCCTGGACATCGAGAGGATGAAGAAGACCGCCGACCACGAACTGCGCGAGATGGGCATCGTCCTGGACGACCTCGAACAGCCCATCGGCACCCTCTCCGGCGGTCAGCGCCAGTGCGTGGCCATCGCCCGCGCCGTCTACTTCGGCGCCCGCGTCCTGATCCTGGACGAACCCACCGCCGCCCTGGGCGTCAAGCAGTCCGGTGTCGTCCTCAAGTACGTGGCCGCCGCCCGCGACCGCGGACTCGGGGTCATCTTCATCACCCACAACCCGCACCACGCCTACATGGTCGGCGACCACTTCAGCGTGCTGCGCCTGGGCACGATGGAACTCTCCGCCGAGCGCAGCCAGATCACGCTCGAGGAGCTGACCAACCACATGGCGGGCGGCGCCGAACTCGCCGCGCTCAAGCACGAGTTGTCCCAGGTCCGCGGCGTCGACGTCGAGGAACTCCCCGAAGAGGCCGACCTCACCGCACCCGTGGCAGTCACCAAGGAAGCCGCCTCCTGACAACCGTGGCGGCCAGCCCGGCCCACACGTCTCCGCCACCGACGGGCGCAACCGGCTCAGACGCCAAGTCCACCTCTCCACCCCCGGAGTCTCCGGAGCGAAGGGAAATCAGTGTCATGCCGTTCGAAGTGCTGACCATTGGCCGCGTGGGAGTGGATGTCTATCCACTTCAGACCGGCGTGGGGCTGGCGGAGGTCACCTCGTTCGGCAAGTATCTCGGGGGTAGCCCGACCAATGTGGCGGTGGCCGCGTCCCGGTACGGGCACTCCTCGGCTGTGATCACAAAGACGGGCAGGGACCCGTTCGGGGACTTCGTCCGACAGGCACTGGAGAGCTACGGCGTCGACAGCCGGTTCGTCGGTACGTCGGACATCGCACCGACGCCGGTGACCTTCTGCGAGATCTTCCCACCGGATGACTTCCCGCTGTACTTCTACCGGCTCCCGAAGGCCCCCGACCTGGACATCACCGCTGGTGAGCTGGACCTGGGGGCAGTACGGGACGCGGCGGTCCTCTGGGTGACAGGTACCGGGCTCAGCGAGGAACCGAGCCGCTCGGCCACGTTGGCCGCCCTCGCTCACCGGGGCAAGGCGGGGACGACGGTCTTCGACCTGGACTGGCGGCCGATGTTCTAGGCCGACCCGAACCAGGCGCGCGGGTTCTACGCGCAGGCCCTGCGGCACACGACGGTTGCTGTGGGCAACCTTGACGAGTGCGAGGTGGCCACCGGTGAGCGTGAGCCGTATGCGGCGGCGAAGGCGCTACTGGCCGCCGGAGTGGAGCTGGCCATAGTCAAGCAGGGCCCCAAGGGGGTCCTGGCCATAGACCGGGACGGTGCTACCGCCGAGATCCCGCCGGTTCCGGTGGAGGTCGTCAACGGGCTCGGCGCCGGAGACGCCTTCGGCGGCGCGCTGTGCCACGGCCTGCTGTCGGGCTGGGACACCCGCCGCACCGTGATCTTCGCCAACGCCGCCGGCGCCATTGTCGCGAGCCGACTTTCCTGCTCCGACGCGATGCCGACCGAGGCCGAGGTCGACGCCAAGCTCGGCGAGGCGGCCGGAACATCCACCAACGACTCCCAGCAAGAGGTGTGACGACGTGCTGTCCGAGAATGTGAGCCGGATCGTGAACGCCCGGGTGGGCGACCCCGGCGCCGTCGCGGCCGCCGCAGCGCGCCGGGTGAAGGCTCCCTCCCTGCTCGGCGAGCACGGCAAGGCGATGATCATCGCCGCCGACCACCCTGCCCGCGGCGCCAACGGCGTCGGCGGGGACCCGAATGCGATGGCGGACCGGTTCGAACTGCTGGAGCGCCTGTGCATCGCGCTGGAACGGCCCGGCGTGACCGGTGTCCTGGGAACCGCGGACATCCTCGAGGACCTGCTGCTGCTCGGCGTGCTGGACGGTAAGAGCGTCTTCGGCTCCATGAACCGGGCGGGCCTGGCCGGGTCGGTGTTCGAGATCGATGACCGGTTCACCGGCTACGACGCCGCCACGATCGCCGCGATGGGCTTCGACGGCGGCAAGATGCTCACCCGCATCGCGCTGGGCGACCCCGCCACACCGGCCGCCCTGGAGAACAGCGCCCGAGCGATCGACGAGCTCAATGACCGTCAGCTCATCGCGATGGTCGAGCCGTTCCTGTCCGCCTGGCAGGACGGGAAGATCCGCAACGATCTGTCCACCGATGCCGTCGTCAAGTCCGTCACCATCGCCTCGGGGCTCGGCCGGCGTACCGCCTACACCTGGCTCAAGCTTCCGGTGGTGGAGGACATGGGACGGGTGCTGGCCTCTTCCACCCTCCCGGCGCTGCTGCTGGGCGGCGAGGTCAAGGACGCGGACGCGGCCTTCGCCTCATGGGGCAAGGCGCTCAAGCAGCCGACCGCGCAGGGGCTCGTCGTGGGCCGGTCTCTGCTCTACCCCTCGAACGGTGACGTCGCCGGTGCGGTGGACAAGGCGGTGAGCCTGCTGTGAGCAAGTACCACCTGCCGTCGGGGGCTTCTTCCGATGGCCCCTATGACCTCCTGGTCACGCCGGAGTCGGCGGGCTGGGGATACTCCGGCCTGAGGATCCTGACCCTCAGGCCTGGCGAGGCACACGCCGTGTCCACCGGCGACTCCGAGTTCCTGGTCCTGCCGCTGACGGGCTCCTGCACCGTCAGCACGGCCGGCAGCGTCTTCGAACTCACCGGTCGGACAGGCGTGTTCGCCTCGGTCACCGACTTCGCCTACCTCCCCCGCGAGTCGGAGGCTCTGATCAGCAGTGCGGCCGGCGGCCGGTTCGCACTGCCCAGCGCCCGTACCGGGCGGAGCTCACTCTCCGCCCGGTACGGGTCCAAAGAGAACGTGCCCGTGGAACCTGCGCGGTGCCGGGGCCTGCTCAAGGCAGGTGAACAACTACTGCCTGCCGGGTACCTTCGAGGCCGAGCAACTGCTGGTCTGCGAGGTCCTCACACCCGGCGGCAACTGGTCGTCGTATCCGCCGCACAAGCACGACCAGGCCCGGCCCAGCCAGCAGTCGGAGCTGGAGGAGATCTATTACTTCGAGGTCTCCGGCGGCGAGAGCGGCTTCGGCTATCAGCGGGTGTACGGGACCAACGAGCGGCCGATCGACGTGCTGGCCGAGGCGCGTTCCGGGGACGCGGTGCTGATCCCGCACGGCTGGCACGGTCCGTCCGTCGCCGCGCCCGGCTACGACCTCTACTACCTCAACGTCATGGCCGGTCCCGGCCCAGACCGTGCCTGGCTGATCTGCGACGACCCCGCCCAAGGCTGCGTGCGTTCGACCTGGGACGCCCAGGACATCGATGACCGGCTGCCGTTCGCGGCCGAGGAGAACCACTGATGAACACGATCAGACTGACCACGGCTCAGGCCCTGGTGCGTTTCCTGGCGAACCAGTACAGCGAGCGCGACGGACGGGAGCAGCGCCTCATCCCCGGGGTGTGGGGGATCTTCGGGCACGGCAACGTGGCCGGCATCGGCCAGGCGCTGCTGCAGGCGGCCACGACCGGCGAGGCCGACCTGCCCTACTACCTCGCCCGCAACGAACAGGGCATGGTCCACGCCTCGGTGGCCTACGCCAAGATGCGCGACCGACTGGCCACCTTCGCCTGCACCGCCTCCACCGGGCCGGGTTCGACGAACATGATCACCGGCGCGGCGCTGGCCACCACGAACCGGCTGCCGGTCCTGCTGCTGCCCTCTGACATGTTCGCCACCCGCGCCGCCGACCCGGTGCTGCAGCAACTGGAGGACACCCGCGGCGGGGACGTCACCGTCAACGACGCCTTCCGCGCCGTATCGAAGTACTTCGACCGCATCTCGCGGCCCGAGCAGCTCATCCCGGCCGCCCTTGCGGCCATGCGGGTGCTGACCGACCCGGTCGAGACAGGTGCCGTCACCCTCGCGTTGCCGCAGGACGTGCAGGCCGAGGCGTACGACTGGCCGGTGTCGTTCTTCCGGCGGCGGGTGTGGCACGTGGGCCGCCCGGTGCCGGAGGCGGCCGCCGTCGAGCGGGCCGCCCGTCTGCTGCGCAATGCCCGCAAGCCGCTGATCGTGGCGGGCGGCGGTGCCGTGTACTCCGGTGCGGAGACCGTGCTGCGCGCGTTTGCCGAAGCCACCGGGATCCCGGTCGCTGATACCCACGCCGGCAAGGGCGCCGTCCCCTGGGACCACCCGTACGCGGTCGGCGGCATCGGATCGACGGGGTCGTACGCGGCGAACGAGCTGGCGCGTGAGGCTGACGTCGTCGTGGGTATCGGCACGCGGTACTCGGACTTCACCACCGCCAGCCACACCGGCTTCGGCAATCCGGACGTCACCTTCGTCAATCTCAACGTGGCCCGCCTGGACGCCGTCAAGCACTCGGCGGAGCCGTTGGTCGCCGACGCCCGGCTCGGCATCCAGGCCCTCTCCGGAGCGCTGGACGGCTGGGAGGTCGAGGAGACCTACCGCCGTCACATCCGCCGGCTGATCGCCCGGACGCGGCAGATCGAGGACGAGTGCTTTGCTCCCGAGCGGAACACCAGTGATCTGCCCGCCCAGACGCAGATCCTCGGCGCCCTGAACGAGGTCCTCGGCGACCGTGACGTGGTCATCAACGCTGCCGGCTCCATGCCCGGCGACCTGCAGCAGCTGTGGCGCGCCAGAGACCCGAAGGCTTACCACGTCGAATACGCCTATTCCTGCATGGGATATGAGGTCGCCGCCGGTGCCGGTGCCAAGATGGCCGACCCGACCCGCGAGGTCGTCGTGCTGGTCGGCGACGGCTCGTACCTGATGATGGCCCAGGAGATCGTCACCATGGTCTCCGAGGGACTGAAGGTCATCATCGTGCTTGTCCAGAACCACGGCTTCGCGTCGATCGGTTCGCTGTCCGAGTCACTCGGCAGCCAGCGCTTCGGCACCAAGTACCGCTTCCGCGACGGTGATTCGGGCCTACTGGATGGCGACGTCCTCCCGGTCGACCTCGCCGCCAACGCCTCCTCCCTCGGCGCGGACGTCCTGCACGCCACGTCGGTGGAGGAGTTCCGGGCGGCGATGGAGAAGGCCAAGGCCGCCACCCGCACGACCGTCGTCCACGTCGAGACCGACCTCTACGGCCCCAACCCGCCTGGCCACGGCTGGTGGGACGTCCCCGTCAGCCAGACCTCCGCTCTCGACACCACGCGCTCCGCTTACGAGACGTACGCCGCTCAGAAGCAGAACCAGCGCCACTACCTGTAAGTCCCGTCCCCGAAAAGGAAACCCGCACCGTGACCACCATCCAGCACTGGATCAACGGCGCTCCCGTCCAGGGCACCGCCACGGCCACCCAGCCGGTCTTCAATCCGGCCACCGGCGCCGAGCAGGCCCAGGTCGTCCTCGGCGGCGCGGCCGACGTGGACGCGGCCGTCCAGGCTGCCTCTGCCGCCTTCGAGACCTGGTCGGAATCGTCGCTCACCCAGCGCACGCAGGTGATGTTCGCCTTCCGCCAGCTGCTCCTCGAGCACGAGGAGGAGCTGGGCAGGATCATCTCCGCCGAGCACGGCAAGACCGTCGACGACGCCCGCGGCGAGATCACCCGGGGCCGCGAGGTCGTCGAGTTCGCCTGCGGCCTCGGCGACATCCTCAAGGGCTCCTTCTCCGACCAGGTCTCGCGTGGCGTGGATGTGCACAACTTCCGCCAGCCCCTCGGCGTCGTCGCCGGCATCACCCCGTTCAACTTCCCCGCGATGGTGCCGCTGTGGATGCACCCCATGGCCATCGCCACCGGCAACACCTTCATCCTGAAGCCGAGTGAGCGCGACCCGTCGGCCGCGAACTTCGTCGCCGAGCTGTATAAGAAGGCCGCACTGCCCGACGGTGTCTTCAACGTGGTGCACGGTGGCAAGGACGCGGTCGACGCGATCCTCACCCACCCCGGCATCGAGGCCGTCTCCTTCGTCGGGTCGACGCCGATCGCCAAGTACGTGCACGAACAGGCCACCGCGCACGGCAAGCGCGTCCAGGCCCTCGGCGGCGCCAAGAACCACGCCGTCGTCCTGCCCGACGCCGACCTCGAATTCGCCGCCAACCACATCACCGCCGGCGCCTACGGCTCCGCCGGCGAGCGCTGCATGGCCGTCTCCGTCGCCGTCGCCGTCGGCGACGCCGCCGACGGACTCGTGCAGGTGCTGGAGCGCAAGGCCCGCGAGGTGAAGGTCGGCCCCGGTGACCAGCCCGGCACCGAGATGGGGCCGCTGGTCACCAAGGCCGCCCAGGAGCGCGTCGAGAGCTCGGTCGGCGTCGCCGCCACCCAGGGCGCCACCGTCGTCGTCGACGGCCGCGGTCTCAAGCTCGACGACCCCGCCTACGCCGAGGGCTTCTTCACCGGCCCCTCCCTCCTGGACCACGTCACCACCGAGATGGCGGCGTACAAGGAGGAACTCTTCGGCCCGGTGCTGGCGATCCTCCGAGTCGAGACCCTGGACGAGGCGATCGACGTCATCAACGCCAACCCCTACGGCAACGGCACCGCCCTGTTCACCGCCTCCGGCGAAGCAGCCCGCCGCTTCCAGCGCCACATCAAGGTCGGCATGATCGGCATCAACGTACCGGTGCCCGTCCCGATGTCCTACTACTCCTTCGGCGGCTGGAAGGACTCCCTCATCGGCGACTCCCCCATCCACGGCCCCGAAGGCATCCGCTTCTACACCCGCCCCAAGGTCGTCACCACTCGCTGGCCCCAGCCCAAGCAGCAGGTCAGCGCGGGCTTCACCTTCCCCACCTCCAACTGAGTTTTCCGTGCCGCTCTCCGAAGGACACACCATGGCAACGGCGCCACCTCCCTTCCGCACCACTGCGGGCAACCTCTGCCTGGGCTCGGCCCCCGACTCGTGGGGCGTCTGGTTCCCCGAGGACGAGCACCAGGTGCCGTACACCCGCTTCCTCGACGAACTCGCCCAGGCCGGCTACGAGTGGCTGGAGCTCGGCCCCTACGGCTACCTCCCCACCGACCCGCAGCGCCTCAAGGACGAACTCGACGCCCGCGGCCTGCAGGTCTCCGGCGGCACCGTCTTCGGTGCGCTGCACCGCCCCGAGGCCTGGGACGACATGCTCGCCCACGTCCGGCAGATCGCCGGCCTGACCGCCGCCGCCGGCGCCCACCACCTCGTCTTCATCCCGCCCATGTTCCGGGACGAGAAGACGGGCGCGTTCACCGAGTCGCCCGAGCTGACCGCCGAACAGTGGGCGGGCTTCGGCAGGGCCGCCGACCGGCTCGGCAAGCTGCTGCTCGACGAGTACGACGTACGCCTCGTCATCCATCCGCACGCCGACAGCCACATCCAGACCCAGCCCGAGATCGAACGGCTGCTGAACGAGTCCGACCCCCGCTACACCAACCTCTGCCTGGACACCGGCCACGTCGCCTACGGCGGCGGCGACAACCTCGACCTCATCCGCCGCTTCGGCGAACGCGTCGGCTACGTCCACATCAAGCAGATGGACCCCGCCGTCCTGGCCCAGGTCGCCGCCGAAAACCTCTCCTTCGGCGAGGCCGTCAAGCGCGGGGTGTGCGTCTCCCCGCCCGCCGGCGTGCCCAACCCCGCCGACATCGTCACCGCACTCGCCACCCTCGACGCCGAGCTGTTCGTGATCGTCGAACAAGACCTCTACCCCTGCGCACCCGAGGTGCCGCTGCCCATCGCCGTCAGCACGCGCGAGCACCTGGCCGGCTGCGGCCTGACCGGCACCCGACGCCCGAGACTGACGCTCCCTGCCGACGAGCAGCCGAGCAGAGCCCCCGAGTAACCAAGCCACCGGCTCGCGCGGTGGCCGGCCCATGGGGACCCCCGGCGCAGTTGACGCGCCGTGGCGGGCTTCTACGCGGTGCCGACGGCTTCCGCGCGAGATTGCTAGAACGTTACAGGCTTCATGGCCACCGGACACTTGACAGCGGCTCATGGTGACTGGCGTACTGGTCAGAGTATATAGAACGTTCTAGTTTCCGGTCGTCCGGAGATGAGGAGAACCACGATGTACGCACTGGCGGTCTGTGCGGAGATGGTCTTCCGCGACCTTCCGATCGAGGAGCGGGCACGGCGTATCCACGAGGCCGGTTTCCAGGTCGAGATCTGGGACTGGACGAACCACGATCTCGATGCCCTCGCCCGCTCGTCCGCCGAGATCGTCTCGATGACGGGGTACGTGAGCGGCAGCCTCACCGAGGACGACGGCGCCGCCGAACTGCTGCGCACGGCCGAGGAGTCACTCAAGGCGGCCGAGCACCTGGGCTGCACTCGCCTGAACCTCCACGGAACCGGTCTGGACAGCCAGGGGCTGCCCGTGGTGCCGGTACCCGGGGAGCCCACCGGCGCGATGTGGATGGCCGCGCACCGCACACTCACCCGGATCGCCGAGCTCGGCGAGAACGCCGGGGTCATTTTCACCCTGGAGAATCTCAACACCGCCGTCGATCACCCCGGGGTGCCCTTCGCGAAGGCTGCCGACACCCTGGCGCTGGTTGCCGCCGTGAACCGGCCCGGTCTGCGCATGAACCTGGACCTGTACCACGCCCAGATCGGCGAGGGAAATCTGATCGAGCTGGTGCGCCGCGCCCACGGCGCGGGACTCATCGGTGAGATCCAGGTGGCGGACGTGCCGGGCCGCTGCGAACCCGGCACGGGAGAGATCAACTACCCGGCCGTCGCCCGGGCCCTCGCAGACATCGGCTACGACGGCACCGTCGCCATGGAGGCATGGGCATCCAGCGACAGCGAGGCCGCTCTGGAACGCTTCCGGGCCGCCTTCACCGTCTGACAGGAGCGACCGCGGGACATCTGCCCCGCCCTCGCGTCCGCGCACCACGGCAGCCGCCACCACCGAAGCCACGACGTAGATCACGGAGTATGTGCCATGACCTCCCCCCAGTCCCTCGCGGTCGGCCTCATCGGCGCCGGACGCATGGGCTCCTTCCACGCCGAGACCCTGGCCCGCCGCCTCCCCGGGGTACGGCTGGCCGCCATTGCCGATCCCGCACCCGGGGCCGCGAAGGCTCTGGCCGATCGTCTCGGCTGCCCCAAGACGTACACGGAGATCGGTGACCTGCTCGACGACCCCGAGATCGAGGCGGTCGTGATCGTCACGCCCGCCCGTACCCACGCCGGACTCATCGAGGCCGCAGCACGCGCCGGCAAGTCGGTCTTCTGCGAGAAGCCGATGGCCGTCACCCTCGACGAAGCCGACCGCGCCATCAACGCCGCACATGAGGCGGGCGTGGTGCTCCAGGTGGGCTTCAACCGCCGCTTCGACGTCGGCTTCCGCGCCGCCCACGAGAAGATCACCGCCGGTGACATCGGTACCCCGCAGCTGCTGCGTTCCCTCACCCGGGACCCCAACCTGCACGACCCGTCGCGCATCCCGCCATGGACGATCTTCCTGGAGACGCTCATCCACGACTTCGACGTCCTGCGCTACCTCAACCCCGGCTCAGAGCCCGTCGAGGTCTTCGCCATGGCCGACGCCCTGGTCCGGCCCGACTTCAAGGAACACGGACTGCTCGACACGGCCGTGGTGACGATCCGCTTCGACAACGGCGCCATCGCCACGGCGGAGGCCAACTTCCAGGCGGTGTACGGCTATGACGTCCGCGGTGAGGTCAAGGGCTCGACCGGCATGCTCACCCTGGGTGACCTGCGCAGCAGCCACCTCACGTCCTACGGTGTGGCCGGCGCTGCCGCCGAGTGCGTCAGCTACGACCAGGATCTCTTCCACGCGGCCTACGTTGCCGAACTGGCCGAGTTCACCGACAGCGTCCGGGACAAGCGTGCTCCGTCGGTGACCGGCGAGGACGCTCGGGCCGCGCTGGGCATCGCCCTCGCCTCGATCGGTTCGATCGCCACGGGCGGTGCGGTCAGCGTGGGTGACGTCAGGGAGAGCCCGGTGACAGTGCGGCCGTAGCACCGAGCACACGACGCCGACTCGGCGGCGCCTTCTCCAGCCCGAGCGGCCGCCGCCAGGGTCGTACCTCTCACGTCACCGTGCCGTTGCCGAGCCCCCTCCTGAAGCAACGCCCACATGGAACGTTCTACAATCGGTCCCCAGCAGACGAGACCGACCAGGAGAGGACAGGATGCCTGCGACCCCGGCGGTCCCGGACGGGAAGCGGCCGACGCTCGCCGACCTGGCGACGCGGGCAGGCGTGTCCACCGCGCTGGCCTCCATCGTGATGCGCGGGGCGAAGGGGGCCAGCGCCGCCACCCGCGAGCGTGTCCTGGAGGCCGCGCGGGAGATCGGCTACCGCCCGGACGCCCGGGCGAGACTGCTGCGCAGCCACCGCTCCCACCTGCTCGGCGTGCAGTTCGGCCTCCAACATCCCTTCCACGCCGACCTGGTGGAGGGCATCTACGCCACCGCCGAACCAGCCGGATACCAGATCGCGCTGAGCGCCGTGACCGCCGAACGGGGTGAGCAGCGCGCCGTCGAAACCCTGCTCGACGACCGCTGCGAGGCGCTGATCCTGCTCGGCCCACAGGCCCCCGCCTCACGGCTGACGGAGCTCGCCGGGCAATTGCCGGTCGTCTCTGTGGCCCGCCACCTGCGGCCACCCGTCCCCGGCCTGGAGGTCGTACGGACCGCCGACGACAAGGGCGCCCGCCAGGCAGTCGACCACCTCGTGGCGCTGGGCCACCGTGCCATCGCCCACATCGACGGCGGCAAGGCACCCGGCGCAGCCGACCGGCGACGCGGCTACCGCACCGCCATGAGCCGCCACGGTCTCACCGAGCACATCCGCGTCGTGCCCGGGGGCCTCACCGAGGCAGAGGGCGCCGAGGCCGCCCAGGTTCTCGCCGCTTCCCAACCGCGCCCCACCGCGGTCCTCGCCTTCAACGACCGCTGCGCGACCGGTGTCCTCGATGTCTTCCTCCGCAGCGGCATTCCCGTCCCCGGCGCCATCTCCGTCGTCGGCTTCGACGACAGCCATCTGGCCCGCCTGGCCCATATCGACCTCACCACCGTCGGGCAGGACATCCCCCGCCTCGCCCACCTCGCCGTGGACCGGGCCATCGCACGCCTGGACGGTCGCGACACCGGTACCGGGGAACAGGTGGTCGCTCCACACCTCGTGGTCCGGGGGACGACGGCCCCGCCCTCTACCGCACCGGCCACCTGAGCGTCGTCTGGGTCATCCTCGCACCGCACACAGTCCCACGCGCCTCCAATACCTGAGGAATGGGGTACAACGGCGAACTCGGCGACTTTCTCCGCTCCCGTCGCCCCCTCCTCACCCCGAACACCGCCGGACTGCCACCGGGCGCGGGGCGCGCCGGGTGCCCAAGCCGTGAGGAGGTCGCGCCCCTGGCGTGTGTCACCACCCGCTACACCCGCCTGGAGCAGGGCCGCCACCCGCACCTCTCCGAAGCCGTCCCTCCGTCCCCCACGCCCTGCGTCTCGACGACGAACGCGGCTACCTCTTCGCCCTCACCCGCCCCGCGTCCCACCGCCCCGTAGCGCCGACGCACGCCCCGAGCGGAGCGGACCCGGTCCGCGGCCCGCCAGAGGCTGGAGTTCACCGCGCTTCGAGGCATTCCCGGTGACCAGGTGCGTGCTCGGCGGACGCGGCACGGAGCAAGAAGTGCCCTACACAGTCATCGCAGACACTCCCCACGTCGCCTTCCGGCTGGCCCAGTCGCACCTAGGGACTTTCGTTTGGATCATCGTGCGGACCAAAGAAAGATGCCTGCGATGTAGAGCGATTGCTATCTGCGGGGGCTGATGCTGGACGGCCGGCGCAAGTCGATCCAGCCGATGGCGCAGCGGCTGCCGGACGGGAACATGCAGGCCCTGCAGCAGTTCGTCAACCAGTCGCCGTGGCAGTGGACGCCGGTGCGGCGGCGGATCGCCGAGCGGCTGGTCCAGGTCGTCAAGCCCGAGGTGTGGGTCATCGACGACGTCGCGTTTCCCAAGTGCGGGCAGGCGTCGGTGGGGGTGGCCCGGCAGTACTGCGGGGCACTGGGGAAGCGGGCCACCTGCCAGGTCGCCGTCAGTGTGCATGCGGCCACGGATACCGCCTCCTGCCCACTGGAATGGGAATTGTTCCTACCCGAGGAACGGGCGCACGACACCCGTCGTCGCACGGCTGCGGGCGTGCCCGATGAGGTGGGGCATGTGCCCAAGCCCCGCCTGACCCTGGGGCTGCTGGAGAGGCTGGCGGGTTGGCTTCCGTCGGTGCCGGTGATTGTGGCCGACTGCGGATACGGCCGCATGTCTGCTTCCGCCTGGTCCTGGAGGAACGCGGCTGGTCCTACATCGTCGCTGTCGAGCCCAAGGAGATCGCCCGCCCGGCCGGTGCCAAGCCGGAGCTGCCGCCCTACCAGGGACGGGGCCCGCCCACGTTGCCGCGCTATCGCGAGCCGGCCCGCCCCCTGCACCAACGGATCGATGCGCACACCCGCTTCGAGGACGTCACCTGGCAAAAGGGCAGCAGGGCTCAGTCATCCACCGCCCTCGAGTCCGCGAACGGCATCTCCAAGATCCCCGCCAGAACGGCCGCTGCCGATGGTGTACGCCCACGGGCACACAGAAGTGTGACCGGGCTCGCTAGTTGGCACCAGGTCACGTTCACGACCTGCACTGATGCCAAGTAGCTTCAGTGGCCGGAGTCGCAGAATCAGCGAAATAGTTGGCACTTTGGTACAGCACAGGTTATGAGGCGTTTGTGCCCATAGCGGGGCCAGAGATCTTCGGCGGCGACAGCGGCCCGGCTGTTGGAGTGAGGGGCGCTGGTGAAGGGGAAGCCGCTCGCCGAGTCCCGCATCGTGATCGGCGCCGCCCGCACAGTCCAAGGGGACGCGTACGCGCGCAGCCGGAGAAGTGGCGCCTCACGGATATCCCCGTGGACACTGCCAACCGTCTCCAGGGCCGTGAGTTCGACATCGCCCTCGTCTGGCACCCGCTCTCCGGCCGCCAGGCCGCCTCCGCCTTCCATCTGGAGACCGGCCGCCTGTGCGTCCTGCTCTCCCGCCGCTCTTTCGCCTGCATCGTCGTGGACCGCACCGGCATCACAGACCTCTTGGACCGGCATCCCCGCAGCAGCCCGGTCTACCTCGACGTGCCTCCGAAGCCTGAGCGGTGGTGCGGCGTCACCAAGGACGAGCCCTTTCTCCGGTTTCAATACCGACTCCCCCTTCAGCAGGGAACTCGTCTTCGACGACGCTCTCGTCCGCGAGATCTCCGAACACCAACTGCGCCGCCTGGCACGCGCCGACATCGCCTCCGCCACAACCGAGGCGGTCAATATCTACGCCGACGCCGCCCGGTCGCTGGCCGAGACGGGGCGCTGCCGGGTCGTGATCTGTGCCCGCCCCGAGGAACTCAACGACCGTGAAGACCACCCACCGTCATCGGAAAGCCCGGCCGAACACGACGAAGAGCAAATTGAGCGCAACGGCAGAGGGGACTTTCATGATCTGCTCAAAGGAGCCGCGCTCACGCTGTCAGCGCCACTGCAACTGATGCGCAAGGAGACGTGGACCGGGATCCCGGCCAGGAGCAGCGGGCAAGCCGTCCGGCCTCTGCAGGACGAGGCCACCAGAGCCTGGAATGTCCACACTGCCCTGTATTACAAAGCCGGCGGGACACCCTGCGCATGCCACGTCACAGCTCCGACCGGGCCACCTGCTACTGCTTGCGAGTGGGGCAAGTCTCCCTCGCTGCTGTCGATTGTGGGTGACCTGGGGCCGGTCTCCACGGCAACGCGTCGCACAGGGCTGCGCCTGCGGTCCAAGCAGCAGTTGACCCACCCAGAACATCGACCGAACCCGACCGAAACAGACGCAATCTGACGCACCATTGACCACTTTGAGCCAAGTAGCCGCCCCCGTCCCTTCGGTGCCAGATACTGCATTGACTCACGGTGGCCTAAGGCATGTGCCGCTTCGTGAGCCGGGGGTGGGACCGATGTCGGGAGTGCGATGCAGCTGACCCATGCCAAGGTGATCAATTTCCGCGCTCTGGACAAGGCGGATGTGCGGATTGATCAGAAGACCACGCTCATCGTGGGACGCAACAACAGCGGCAAGACATCGTTCGTCAACCTTTTCGAGAAGTTCTTCGGCGACGACGACACTCAGTTCATGCTGGAGGATTTCTCCACCTGCCGCATCGCCGACATCGAGCAGGCGCTTCAGATCTTCGGCGAGGCGAACGGGCACGCGGCGCAGGGCGATCAGGAGACGCGTGAGAGCCTGCTGGCCAAGGCATACGAGCTCGTGCCGTCCATCCGGCTGGGACTCACGATCGAGTATGACGAGGACGATGACCTCGCCCCGTTGACGGACGTGATCCTGGACCTCGACGACTCCTGCTTCACGGTCCAGATCGAAGCCGCCCTGGAGGCGGCACGGCCGCACGACTTCCTCAAGGACTTCTGGACAGCGAGCCAGAGGCAGAAGTTCGACCCCATCAAGTGGCTACGCAAGAATTTCACGGAGCACTTCGCCCCCATTTATCGAGCGGTAAGCCCGGTCGACGAGAAGGTGACGAAGGGGATCACGCGCACTGCCGCACAGGCGATCGTCTCCGTCAAGTTCGTCTACGCGCAGACTAAGGTCGACGACACCCCTGGCGACAAGGCCCGCACGCTGTCCAAGACGTTCGAGACCTATTACAAGGTCAAGAGCGGAGCCGAGGGCCGTCACCAGAGTATCGAGCAGATCGAGGACGCCCTGACGGCCGCATCGCTGGAACTCGACACCAGCTACGAATCGCTGTTCGACCCGGTCTTCGAAGATCTGCGCAGTTTCGGGGTAGGAACCATCACGCCGGTCGAAAAGCCCCGCATCGTGTCCCTCATGGAGGGGTCGGGCATCCTCAGAGGCAGTACACGGCTCCAGTACCCGTCCGGAGATGACGGCTTCCACCTTCCCGAGGGCCACAACGGGCTCGGCTACAGCAAGCTGATCTTCACCATCCTGCAGGTCATCAGCTTTCACCAGGCTTACGAACGTGCTGCTCCGAAGCCGGCGCTGCAAGTGCTGTTCATCGAGGAGCCGGAAGCCCACTTGCATCCCCAGATGCAGGAGGTCTTCATCAAGAACATCCAGGACTTCATCAAGCGCAAGGCGCCGTGGAAGGTGCAGGTGGTCATCACCACGCACTCGTCCCACATCGTCGCAAGCGGCGGATTCCACACGGTGCGGTACTTCGATCGCTCCGAGCCCGACGGCAAGGTCAAGGACCTCTCCACCTTCCAGGCGAAAGTCAAGGCAACCCCGCACGGCGACGAGACACTGCGATTCCTGCGCCAGTGCATGGTCCTGCACCGGTGCGACATGTTCTTCGCCGACAAGGTAATCCTGATCGAAGGCACCGCGGAGCGGCTGCTGCTGCCCGAGATGGTCCGCCGGTGTGCCGATGGGCTCCTACACCAGTACGTGTCGGTCATCGAGGTCGGTGACGCCTACGCGGTCCGGTTCCAGGCGCTGCTGGAGTTCCTCAACGTGAAGACCCTGGTCATCACCGACATCGACTCCGTCAGTCCCCAGGATCAGAAGGCGTGCCCGCCGAGCACCGATCTGGCGGTCACCTCGAACTCCACGCTCAAGAACTGGCTCCCGGGTCAATCCAGCATCACGAAGCTCCTCGCCGCCGCTCCGGCTGACAAGGAGCATGGCCACGTGCGCGTGGCCTATCAGGTCCCGGAGAAGGAGGCGGGCGTCTGCGCGCGGAGTTTCGAGGACGCCTTCATCATCGCCAACTCAGCCGTCCTCGCCCAAGACCTCAGACATCTGGAGCTGAAGAGAGCCTTCGTGTCGGAAGTCGGGGCCGACCCCACCGCTGAGGACATCGAAGCCGCCGCGTTCGCCATCGCCAAACGGCTCTCCAAGCACAAGACCGACTTCGCCTTCGACGTCATGCTCCTGGAGGACTGGGCAGTCCCCCGCTACATCGCCGAAGGACTTCAGTGGCTCGCCTGAACACCCTCGAAGCCGTGATCGAAGAACTAGACGCCCGGCGCAGTTTTCTCGTCGAAGCAGGGGCAGGCGCCGGCAAGACGACCGACCTCGTCCGCGCTCTTCAGCACCTCCTCAGCAACCGGCGCACGGAGCTGGAAGCGAAGGGCCGGCGGATCGCCTGCATCACGTACACGAACGTCGCCAAGAAGAAGATTCTCGAACGCATCTCGGCGGATCCACTCGTCACTGTCGGCACCATCCACGAGTTCCTCTGGAGCGTCGTCCAGGACTACCCGCGTGAGCTCTGGCAGCAGATCCTCGACTACAACAAGGACCTGCGCAATCCAGAAGACCTCGATGAGGTGACCACTCCCCCGGTGATCGAGTACTCCGACCGCGGGCGGAAACTGAGCGAGGGCCGCATTTCCCACGACGATGTCATCGCTCTGTCCCTGCGGCTCGTCGCCGCCCACCCCAAGCTCATACGCATCATCACCAGCAAGTACCCCGTCATCTTCGTCGACGAGTACCAGGACACCTCGCCCAAGACAATCGAACTTCTGCTGGATTACTTGGCGGGAGCGGGCAAAGAGCCCTGCGTGATCGGCCTCTTCGGCGACTCGATGCAGAAGATCTACCGATCCGGCGTCGGCGCAGTCCGCCATGACAGGCTCACGCCCATCACCAAACTCCAGAACTACCGGTGTTCGCGCCCCGTAGTCGACGTTCTCAACAAGATGCGGCCCGAACTCCGCCAGGAGGCCTGCGGCGAGCAGCAGGAGGGCGAAGTGCACCTCTTCCTCAACACCGACGCGCCACCCGGCCCACCTCGGTTGGCTGCCGCAAGAGCCACCCTCGCGAGCAAGGGCTGGTCACCCGAGAACTCCAAGTACCTCCTGCTCACCCACCGAGGCATCGCAGGCACACTGGAATACGCCAACCTGCTGGATCAGTACCGGCAGCTCGGCAGTCACGGCCCGGACGACCTCATGGCTCGCAACGAGCCCTACATCCAGTACCTGACGCAGATCGAGGCACTGTCCACGGCGTACCACGCCAGGGACTTCGTGGAACTGACCAGCCTGTTGGCCCAGGGAAAGAGACGGATCACCCAGCACGCCGACAAGCGGATCGTCAGCGAAGCCATCCGCAAGCTCGACGCGGTGCGCACGACCGGGACCGTCGGCGACGTTCTGGACCTTATGGCCGGCAGTCCTCTGCTCACCGTGCCAGGAAAGGTGAGAGACCGCGAACGCCGCAGAACCGCCACCGGTCTCGACGAGCGACAGCAGCGGCAAGCAGACTTCTCCAACAGCCTCCGCGGCGTCCCCTACAGGGAAGTCATCAGCGTCACCCAATTCATCGACGAACTCACCCCCTTCTCCACCCAACACGGCGTCAAGGGAGATGAGTTCGAGAACGTCGTCGTTGTGATCGACGACTCCGCCTGGACCATGTACAGCATCGGCAAGATGCTGGCCGGCACCGACAAACCCGACCGTACCCAACGGTCACGCAACCTCTTCTACGTCTGCTGTTCGCGAGCCCGCCGTGGCCTGGCCGTGGTCTTCACTAACGACCTCCCGGACGGGGCAGAAACAACAGCTCGCGACTGGTTCGCTTCGGGCAACGTCCATCCATGAGCCGTACCCAGACCAGGAACCGCCCCTCGCATGCCGCTGGCATACTGCGTTCAGCTCGCTCTGACCTTCCCCCCGGCAGCGTCACCGCGCAGCCGCGTTCGGGCCGCAGAGCAGTCTCGCTCCTCGGAGAGCCGACACCGATCCGGCTTTCAGCCGAGCATCGGCTGTCCTGGTTGAACGACGGGGACGTCCTCGCGAGGTTGAGGACAAGCGCTACATCCGGCCCCCGACCCTGTACTGGCCGTGGCTGGGGGCCGTCAGCTCAACGCCATGCATCCTTTCGCGCCGCGAGCCTGCCTAATCCGTCTGGCCGCGGCACCGTTCCGGCGCACCTTTTTTGCCTACCAGCTCGCTTATGGGGTGATAGCCCGATCCGGCTGATCATCCGCCAAAGACCCCGTCCCGTGCCATACCTGCGACTTCCATGGCTGCGCCAACCCCGCCCACCTTAGGCTCGGCCCCACGCGCCGAGAACCGAGCCGAGTGGAGGCTTCGACGAGGCGATCCCCACGGTCCGCTCGCGGATACGCGCGGGGCGGCCGCCGTACGCGCGCTGTTGCACACGTCATTCGTGCCGGCCGCGATCCGGTGAATCCCCCGAGGCGATCGAGAAGCGCATCAGCTCCGCTGAGGAAGCAGGGCTCCCACTCACCCTCTGGTGACATCCGTCGCGTCGACGGTGCGATGCGCAACAGGTCACCGGTGCTTGTCAGAGGGGTGTCGGGCGATATGTGCACCGTGTAAGGATCAGTGCCACGTGCATGAGTCCGGTGAGACCTGGGAGAAGAGATGGCGGACACGACCGCTCCGTTCGAGGCATCGGCGTCCGCGGTTGGCTACGTATACCAGCTCCGCAAAGCCCTTCATTCCTGCGTCGACCAGCACGGCCGCGGGCTCGACTGGTGCATCGCCATCGAAGCCGGCGACGACGTCGAGGAAGTCGTCGAAGGCGGCAGGGTCCTGTACCAGCTCAAGCACCGGGCCGCCGGTGTCACCATGTCGGATTA
This sequence comes from Streptomyces rishiriensis, assembly GCF_003112535.1. Classification (GTDB taxonomy): domain Bacteria; phylum Actinomycetota; class Actinomycetes; order Streptomycetales; family Streptomycetaceae; genus Streptomyces; species Streptomyces rishiriensis. Next base: position 46,288 of record NZ_BEWA01000027.1, read on the forward strand.
CAGCACGGACCTGTGGAAGACACTGCGGATCTGGGCGCACGGGATCACCAACAAGCAGCTGGACCTGGACGAGACAGACCTCTTCCTCCTGACCACCGCCGACCTGACGGCCGATTCCGCCGGCTATCTCCTGCAGCCTGTCGCCTCCGGTGTCAGGGACGAGAGCCGAGCACTCAAGGCGCTGGAGGCGGCTCGGAAGGCTTCCACCAGCAAGGACAACAAGAAGGCGTACGAGGCCTTCGACAAGCTCTCAGCTGACGAGCGGCGGGACATGCTGGCCCGAATACAGGTCATCGGCAATGCTCCGGATGTTGACGAGGTGGAGAACCTGTTGTTGGAGCGCGTGGTCTCCGCTGTGGGGCATGCCTACGCCAAGCCATTCCTGCAGCGTCTGGAGGGCTGGTTCTACCAGCGCACGATCCGGCAGCTGCGCACGGACGAGATGGATGCGATCACGGGCGACGAGTTCGACCAGATCTTCACCGATCTCCGCAATCAGTTCCGCCCGGAGAACCTGCCCATTGACGAGGACATCGCCGTCCTCGAACCCGATCCGTCGGACTACGCGAACATGACCTTCGTCCGCCAACTGGATCTCATCGACATCGGCAAGACCAGGGTCGGCATCGCGGTGCGCGACTACATCCGCGCCTTCACCCAACGCTCCCGGTGGTCGGATGACAATCTGCTGCTGCCCGGAGAGATCAGCAAGTACGAGCGCAGGCTCATCGAGGAATGGCAGGACCTCTTCGCGGAGATGGAAGACAACCTGGGAGCCGCGGCAACGGAAGCGGAGAAGCTGACGGCCGCCAAGGAGATCTACCGGTGGGCCACGCGCGAGGCACGGCCACGCATCCGCATCGGATGCGACGAGCCGTTCGTCTCCAAGGGCTCCTTCCACATCCTCGCCAACGATCTACAGGTGGGCTGGCACATCGATTTCATGACGCGGCTCATGGCCGTCCTGGAGCCGGCGGGAGCAACGCAGGCGTGAACACCCTCACTCAATTCAGCCGGGAAGAACGCGCCCTGTACAACCCGGCGTTCACCGCACTGGTCACCTGCCGCGCCGTCCAGGGCCACGAAGTCCAGTACAGCCGTCCATGCCCGATCGCGGTTGCCGTCCTGTCCGCCGTAATGGCCCTGCAGCCGGCCGTGCGTCGCACGCTGCCGAAAACCCTCAACAGCGGGCTGACCCGATGGCTGGAGGAGAACAAGGGCGTCAAAGTGACCATGTCACAGAACGCCACCGCCCTGGCCGCCGTGGTCCGCCCCGGCCTGCTCCTGGCCCTGCAGAGTGACGCCCTGCACGTCGATGAAGAGGGCCAGCTCACCGTGGCGCGGGGACGGCTCACGAAGACGATCAACGGCGCCACGGACGAAGTCCAGGCCATCCAGAAAGCGGCCCTCCTGCTGGGGCGCTGGCTCCCCAGCACGGGCAGCCTCAGTACCGTCATGACACTGCTAGGAGTCCGGCCGTGACGTTCCAGATCAGCGCCATCTCGATCTACAACGAAGACGGCCGCATCCGCACCGTCCCCTTCAAGACCGGCAAGCTCAACATCATCACCGGCGACTCGCGACGCGGGAAGAGCGCCCTGCTCAACATCGTCGACTACTGCCTGGCCAGCAAGGACTACGTCATCAAGGGCGCGGCCCTGCGCAACTTCGTCCAGGTCTTCGCCGTCACCCTGGTCAAGGACCAACAGCAGCTGTTCGTCGCACGCCCGGCTCCAGCGGGCAAGGCTGCCACCGCGACCACGATGTGCGTCGTCTCCCAAGCCCTTGACGCACCGCCGCCGCAGCGCTCCGAGCTGACCTTCTCCACCCCGCTCGACATCGCCAAGGATGTCCTGTCGGAGTTCGCCGGTATCGACCGCACGGTGCGGATCCCGGCCGTGCGCAGCGCTACCCCGATCCCGCCGTCGGTGCGCCATGCGCTCTTCTTCTGTCTGCAGAAGCAGAACGAGGTCGCCAATCCGGACCTGCTGTTCCACTCGCAGGGCGAGGAGTTCCTGCCGGCGACGATCCGGGCGATGATCCCCTACTTCCTCGGTGCCGTCGATCCCGAACAGGCGCTGCTGGAAAACCGGCTGCGTCTTCTGCGTCAGGACCTCGCGCAGATGGAGGCAGCGGTGGCTGCTGCCCGCAGCCTGTCGCCGGCGTCCGGGCAGGCACTGGCCCTGGTGACCGAAGCCGTCGAGGCAGGTCTGCTGGAACCGCTGCCTCGGGAGGACATGACGGCAGAGAGGGCGGTGGAACATCTGCGCGATGCCATCGCCGAGACCGCCCCCACGCAGACGCCTGATGCCGGAGAGGATCCGGTCGCCGCCCTCGTTGAGCAGCGCCGAGAGCTGCGTGAGCAGCACGGACGGGCTCGCGCCCGCATCGCCAACCTGAAGCGAGCAGCTCGGGAGAATGGTGAATTTCTCGAGCAAGCGGCAGAGCAGCATGCCCGCCTGGCCACGCTCAACCTCTTCACACCTGCCAACGCCCCGGACCGGGAGGCTCGTTGCCCGGTGTGCGACAGCCACCAGTCTCAGTTGAGCCAGATCGCGGAGGTCATCAACCGCGACCTCGGCCGCCTCGACGCCGACATGACCGTCATCGGCAGCGACACCCCCGAAATCAACGCCCTCATCGCAGCGGAAGAAGGCACGCTGCAGGAGATCCGCAGTGCTCTGGGCCGCAATCAGGAGCAGCTCGATACGCTGACCGCCGGACAGCGCGCTGCGCAAGGCCAGGCGGACGCCGCGCGACGAGCGGTGCTTGTCCAAGGCCGCATCAGTCTTTTCCTGGAGACGGCCGGACGCCACGTCCAAGGCCCTCAAGTCGTGGACCGGCGCGAAGAGATCAGAGCGAAGATCGCAGAATTTGAGGAGGCTATCGGAGCCGGAGCACGAGACGACCGGCTCAACAGCTTCGTCTCCCGGATCAACACGAAGATCAAGGACAAGGCCGTCGCCCTGGATCTCGAACACAAGGAGTCACCCATCCGCCTTGACCCGCGAGGGCTGACCGTCGTCGCGGACACCACCCGCGGACCGGTCCGCCTGGCCGACATGGGCGGCGGCGAGAACTGGCTCGGCTACCACGTCGCCACCCTCCTCAGCATGCACGAGTGGTTCTCCGAACAACGCAATCCCGTGCCCCGCTTCCTCATCCTCGACCAGCCGTCCCAGGTTTACTTCCCCGAAGACGCCCCGGACGGCACCGCCTTGGCCGGACCCGACAGAACCGCCTTGCTCAACCTCTACAGGACCATCCAGAACACGGTCGACGCCCTTGACGGCGACTTCCAGGTGATCGTGATGGAGCACGCGGACCTGGACGACGAGCCCTTCCGCAGCTCGGTCGAAGCACGTTGGCGGCGCAGCAACGGCCAGGCTCTCGTACCCCAGGATTGGATCACCGAAGAGATCGATGACGACTGACACTTCCGCGCCCTCTGCACGCTGTGCTCAGTCCCACCTGCCAAAGTGCGCTTCCGACTGCTGACCATGGGCCGTCACCTCTCGTAGCTGCATTCGTTCGTATCAGTGCCACACAATCAGCTCAAGGTCGTGCTCCATCAGGAAGTTCTGGAGGAAAGGCTTCCTCACCAGGATCGTGTCTGCGCGAGCGAAACGGGCTTGCTCCAGCCGAGCGGCGGGACAGGAACGCGGTCCGACTGTGACCGGCTGGGCCGGCTGGCCGCCGCGTTGGCCGAACTCCCCCGACGGGGGCCAGGTCTTCGACCGCGGCTACCTCTCGGAAGCGTCCATGGCCAAGCTCTTCACCACCAAGCCAACCGGACCCGAACCGTAGATCACCCCGCGACCGGAACCGAAACAGTTGGCGTGAATACACCATCACGCGGAACATGACCAGACGCTGGAGAAGTCAGCTAAAAACCAGCCTGTTCGGCGGACGCCTTCCGCAGAAGGTGAAGCTTTCCATCCTGGTAGGCGGTCATCCAGGCAGAGAACTCTACCCCCCACGAGACTGCCAAGTGATGGCAAACTGACGGTCATGACCAGCCCCGCTCTCAGTGAGCTGGGCGCTTTTCCCGAGGCCATGGACCGCGTCCTGCATCGCATCTGACGATCCGGCCGGATGCAAACCGGCGATGCCGACGACGCGGGTTCCGCCTCCAGGCACGCCGACGAACCAGGCCATCGACATTCCGCCGATCGGAAAGCGTACGCATGTCAACTGAACTCACCGAGTCAGCTGTTCCTCCCCCCACCGAGCACTCCGCCGCGCCGTCTCGGCGCACGTTCATCGCGACGACCACCGCGGTCGGTGGTGCCGTGGTGGCGGGCGGCCTGATGACGGGTCCGGCCGCCCTTGCCGCCGAGACCGGAGCCGCCGAGGCGCCGCCGAGCAGTCGTGTCTCGCTGACGGTCAACGGGAAGCGCCACGCCCTCACGGTCGACAACCGGACCTCGCTGCTGGACCTCCTGCGCGAACACCTGGACCTGCCCGGTTCGAAGAAGGGCTGCAACGCCGGTGCCTGCGGCGCCTGCACGGTCCTCGTCGACGGGCGACGGGTCAACTCCTGCCTGACGCTGGCGGTGCGCTTGGAGGGCGCCGAGGTCACCACCGTCGAGGGCCTGGCCGACGGCGACGGACTGCACCCGCTGCAGCAGGCGTTCATCGAGCAGGACGCCTTCCAGTGCGGCTACTGCACGCCTGGTCAGATCATGTCCGGCGTCGGCTGCATCCAGGAGGGCCACACCGGATCGGCGGACGAGATCCGGGAGTGGATGAGCGGCAACATCTGCCGCTGCGGCTGCTACGTGAAGATCGTGCGCGCGGTCGAGCAGACCGCCCACGGGAAATGAGACCCGCCTCCCATGTATCCCTTCACCTTCACCAAGGTCTCCGACACGGCCGAAGCACTCAACGCCGGTCATCGCGGCGGGCGTTACATCGCCGGGGGCACCACTCTGGTCGATCTGATGCGTGAGACGGTCGAACGTCCCGAGACGCTGGTCGACATCAGCGCGCTGCCACTGCGCGGGGTCACGGTCACCGAGCGCGGAGGCCTGCGTATCGGCGCGTTGGTGCGGATGGCGGAGGCCGCAGCCCATGCCAAGGTCCGCACCACCTACCCGGTCATCTCCGAGGCGCTGGAGCTGAGCGCCTCGGCGCAGTTGCGGAACATGGCCACCATCGGCGGGAACATCATGCAGCGCACCCGCTGTACATACTTCCGTGACGTGACCGCCGGCTGCAACAAGCGCGAGCCCGGCTCGGGCTGCGCCGCACGGGACGGCTTCAACCGCACCCACGCGATCCTCGGCACCTCCGACGCCTGCGTGGCCACCCACCCGTCCGATGTCGCCGTGGCGTTCGCGGCGCTGCAAGCGACCGTGCACGTGGTGGGGCCGGACGGCGCGCGCAGCATCCCCTTCGCCGACTTCCTGCTGCGGCCCGGCAGCACTCCAGAGCGTGAACAGGCCCTGCAGAAGGGTGAGTTGATTACCGCAGTGGAGATCCCGGCCTTTCCGCGCCCGCTGAAGTCCGGCTATCTGAAGGTGCGTGACCGGCAGTCGTACGAGTTCGCCCTGACCTCGGCGGCGGTCGCGCTGCACGTGCGCGGCGGAGTGATCCGCGAGGCGAAGGTGGCCGCCGGTGGTGTGGGCACCGTGCCCTGGAAGCTGCCCGCCGTCGAGAAACACCTCATCGGCGAGCGGCCCTCGCAGGCGCTGTGGGCTGAAGCAGCGAAGCATGCGGCGGACGGGGCCCGGCCGCTGGAGCACAACCGCTTCAAGGTCGAACTCCTGAAACGCACCGTCGAGCGCCAGCTGCGCATCGTAGGAGGTACCAAGTGAGCCCGCAGCCGCAGGCAGCCGTCGGAGCGCCGCTGACCCGGGTGGACGGCCGGCTGAAGGTGACAGGGAAGGCGACGTACGCCGCCGAACACGACATCGAAGGCGTCGTCCACGCCGTCATCGTCGACAGCACCATAGGTCGCGGACGCATCACCGGCATCGACACCCGCGCGGCCCTGGCCCAGCCCGGCGTCATCAAGGTCATCAGTCACCTCAACGCGCCCAGGCTGGTCTACCGCGGCAACCCGGAGTCGATTGATCCGCCGGGCAACAAACAGCTGCGGATATTCCAGGACGACAAGGTCCTCTTCCACGGTCAGCCGGTCGCCGTCGTGGTGGCCACCACCCTGGAGACGGCGCAACACGCGGCGAGCCTGGTGAAGGTCCGCTATGACGCCACGAAGTCGTCGACCGACATGGCCTCCGCGCCGGCCGGCGAACCCGTGAACTATGCGCGCGGCGACGCGGACAAGGCGTTCGCATCCGCCGCCGTCCGGCTGGACGTCACCTACCAGCAGCCCCGCGCCCATCACAACGCGATGGAGCCGCATGCCACCATCGCCCGCTGGGACGGCGACAAACTCACCCTGTGGGACAAGACCCAGTGGCCCGTCGGTACGCAGAAGGACGTCGCCGCCCAGTTCGGCATCCCGAACGACTCGGTGCGCATCATCGCGCCGTTCGTCGGCGGCGGGTTCGGCAGTGCCATTCGTGCCTGGCCCCACATCGCCACCGCGGCGATCGCCGCCCGTGAGACCGGCCGCCCGGTCAAGCTCGTGCTGTCCCGCAAGCAGATGTACTTCGGGACGGGTTACCGGCCCGCGTACGAGTACCGGGTGCGCCTGGGCAGCGACCGGCGCGGACGGGTGAGCGCCATGGTCCAACACCTGAAGTCCGAAACCTCGACGTACGAGAACTTCACCGAGGGCGTCCTGCACGCCGGGCAGATGGTCTACAACGCGCCCAACGTCCGCCAGGACTACCGGACGGTGCCGCTGGACGTGAACACCCCGGTGTGGATGCGCGGTCCAGGCTTCGCCACCGCCGCCTTCGCCGTCGAGTCGGCGATGGACGAACTCGCCCACAAGCTGGGCATCGACCCCATCGAGTTGCGCCTGCGCAACGAACCGGAGGAGGACCCGTCCAACGGGCTGCCGTTCTCCACCCGGCGGCTGCGCGAGTGCCTCGCCACCGGTGCCCGCGAGTTCGGCTGGAGCCGGCGCAACCCCAAGCCACGCTCCACCCGCGACGGCGACTGGCTGATCGGCACCGGCATGGCCATCGGCATCATGGACGTCCCGCGGATGCCGGCCCAGGCCCGGGTCAGGCTGGATGCCGACGGCACCGCCCTGGTCGAGGCCGCGACCAGCGACATGGGGCCGGGTACCTACACCTCCCAGGCCCAGGTCGCCGCGGACGCGCTCGGCCTGACGATGCGAAATGTGACCTTCCGGCTCGGCGACTCCACCATGCCGCCGACCCCGCCCCACGGCGGCTCGATGACCATGGCCATGGTCGGATCCGCCGTCCAGGACGGCTGCGACACCGTACGGAAGCAGGCGATCAAGCTCGCCGTCGAGGACGAGCGCTCGCCGCTGTACGGCGCCGACGCCGGCAACGTCGTAGTCCGCGGCGGACGACTGCACGTGAAGGACAACCCGGCACGCGGCGAGACCTACGGGCAGCTACTGACCCGCAACAACCGCACCCACCTCGAAGTCCTCGGGTCCTACACCCCCGGCGAGACCCGGTTCTCCATGTACAGCTACAGCGTGACGTTCGCCGAAGTCGCCGTCGACGCCCGCCTGGGGCTGGTAAGGGTGCGGCGGATGCTCGGCGTCTACGACGCGGGCCGCATCATCAGCCCCAAGCTCGCCGACAGCCAGGCCCTCGGCGGCCAGGTCGGCGGCATCGGCGCGGCGCTGCTGGAGCACACGGTCACCGACCACCGCGACGGCCGGATCGTCAACGCCGACCTCGCCAACTACATGGTCCCGGTCAACGCCGACATCCCCGACCTGCGGGCAATCTTCCTCGACGGTGGCGATGACCGGAAAGCCGACCCCATCGGCGTCAAGGGCCTGGGGGAAGTGGTCCACATCGGCGTGGCACCCGCCATCGCCAACGCGGTCTTCCACGCCACCGGCCGCCGCGTCCGCGAACTGCCCATCACCGTGGAAGCCCTGCTCTGAGCCACCCGGGTGCTCGCCCGGTCCGAGCTCCCGGCGCCCGCCCGACCGTCCGGCGGCAGACCATGCCCTGCCGCCGGACCGACAGGGCCGCCGCCGTGTCTCTCCTCCCCCGGACGACACAGCGGCGGCCCTCCTCCTCCCAAGCCGTCACCTCAACGACGTCCCACGTCGTCCCACCCGGAGACCCGCCCATGCTGAACATCGCGGACACGCTGTACGACTGGTGCCGCGAAGCCCGCCCCTTCGCCCTCGCCACCGTCATTCAGGTCACCGGCAGCGCACCCCTGCCGCCCGGCACCGCGCTCGCCGTGAACGCCGACGGCACGGCGGTCGGCAGCATCTCCGGCGGCTGCGTGGAAGGAGCCGTCTACGAACTGTGCAGACAAGTACTGGCTGACGGTGGCACCCCCGCCCGGGCCCGGTTCGGCTACTCCGACGACGACGCCTTCGCCGTCGGCCTGACCTGCGGCGGCGAGATCGACGTCCTCGTACAGCTCGTGGACCCCGTCACCGAGCCCCACCTCACCACAGCCCTCGAAGCCGTCGCCCAAGGCCGGCCCACCGCCCTCGCCCAGATCATCGACGGCCCCGAAGGACTCCTCGGCCGCACCCTCTCCCTCCTCGGCGACGGCAGCGCGTACGAGGGAACCCTGGGCGGCGCCCGAGAAGACCGCGCGGTAGCGGCCCAGGCCCGCGCGCTGTTGCGGGCGGGGCGAACCGCCCGCACCGAGGTCGGCGGCGAAGCCGACACCTGCCCCGAGAAGCTTTCCGTCCTCGTCCACACGCACGCGCCCCGCCCCCGCATGCTCATCTTCGGCGCCGTCGACTTCGCGGATGCGCTGAGCGAGGTCGGACGCTTCCTCGGCTACCACGTCACCGTCTGCGACGCCCGTCCGGTCTTCGCGACCCCAGCCCGGTTCCCGCACGCCGACGAGGTCGTCGTCGACTGGCCGCACCGCTACCTGGAGCGCACGGAAGTGGATTCCCGCACCGCGGTCTGCGTGCTCACCCACGACGCCAAGTTCGACATCCCCCTGCTCCGTCTCGCCCTCGACCTCCCCGTCGGCTACATCGGCGCCATGGGCTCCCGCCGCACCCACGATCACCGCCTGAAGGCGCTGCGGGAAGCCGGCGTATCCGAGGGCCGGCTCGCGCACCTGCACTCCCCGATCGGGCTTGACCTCGGTGCCCACACCCCCGAGGAAACAGCCATCTCCATCACAGCCGAGATCATCGCCCACATCCACCACGGCACCGGCCTGCCCCTGACCCGCGGCACCGGCCCTATTCACCGGACCGTGCCTGACGCTCTTTCATCGGCCACACGCACAGCCGCATGACGAGCGACCTGCCCGCGGCACGGCACAGGAAATGCGTACCGCACAGAAGGAGGTCAGCCGGCGGCGTCAGCCCTCGGCTGACGGCCGGCAGTCCAGCCGGCGAGGAAACGCAGCCTCTCCTCGGAGGGACTGCCGGGCTCCGCGGTCCAGGTGACGAGATGCTGGTCGGGATCGGTGGGGCAGACGAGAGTCTGCCAGTCGAGGGTGAGGTCGCCCACGACGGGATGGCGCAACGACTTCGTCCCCATGGAGTGGTGGGCCACGTGGTGGGCGGCCCACCACTCCCGGAACTGAGGATCCTTTTCGGACAGCTCCTCGACGAGTGCAGTCATGCTGGGATCGTCCGGGTTAACCGCTGCTTCCATCCTCAAGAATGCCACGGCGGTACGTGCTACGGTTTCCCAGTCCACATACAATTCCCTCATTGCGGGATCAGTGAAGACTAGCCGCACAGAATTTCTCTGCTCTTCCGGAATCTGAGAGAAATCCGCGAACAAGGCGGCGGCAAGGTGATTCCAGGCGAGGATGTCCATGCAGCGGCCGAGGACGAAAGCCGGGGTGTCGGCGAGATTGTCGAGGAGCCGCCGCGTCGGCGGCCGGACCATCTGCGCCGGGTGCCGATGTGACCGCCGCGCGTTTTCCTTCCCTGCCAGTTCGAACATGTAGTCACACTGGTCGTCGTCCAAACGCAATACCCGTGCGAGGACGCTCAGGACCGGACTCGAGGCTTCGATGCGCCCCTGCTCCAGGCGGGTGTAGTACACCGTACTGATCGCAGCCAGCTGCGCCACCTCCTCCCGGCGCAGGCCCGGGACCCGCCGCATGGCCCCGCTCTCGGGCAGACCCATGGCACGCGGGCTCAGCTCGGCGCGCCGGGCCTTGAGGAATCCACCCAGCTCACTGAGGTGTGCGTCCCTGCTCATACTGGACACGCTACTGCGGAAGCCGCTCCGGCACAGCTCAGCTGGGGGGTAGAGATCTGTACCCGGAACATGCATTCCCGGTAAGAAGCAGATCGTCCACTTCATCTCCACAATCGGCGCCCAGTTTTCTCACAGCGATAAACCGAGAACCTCCTTTGACCAGCTCGGCCAGGGCGCCAACGGTTCCGTGGCCCACTTCTGAGGGGAGGGCACCTCCGGGTCGACCCGGTGCCGGTAAAGCAGATCGACGTGGCCGGTGCCGCGCCGATGGAGGGAGCCCTCAAACGCCGCCCGGGCGGTCGCCAGGCTGCTGTCGCGGCACGCCCTCGCGCTCCCGTGTGCGCGACGAAACCGAACTTCGTCGCGACCACGGCCCGGTCATGCCGGTCCATGAGGGCCCGCCCGACCAACTCCTCATTGAGGCAGGCCCATAGACCTGCGCTGAGGGCCAATACGGGAGACCTCCAGATACCCCAGCACAACGTTCTTCATGAATTCCCTTTCGTTCTTCTGAGGTGTGAACTTACGCATTCCCCTGTGACCTTCATGCGGGCCGCGACGAAATTCCCGACACGACCAATCACATATGGCCACTCGTTCTCACATCCGCACATTCCGCATTCCCGCAGTAGGGCGGCGGGCGTACGGGCAGAAAATCTATCCCCTACCCCCTGAGCCGATGCTGATTCATGTGAAGTCGACTACAGTTTGTGCACCAGCCAGCAGGTGCGGAAAATCACAGCCGCTCAATCGAGATTCGCAGCCGCGCTCACGACGGCCAGGCGTTCCTCCTCCAGCAACTCGTTGGGGGGCAGAGTTTTATACCCGGAACGATTCCTCCCATGGTCGCGTCGGGGAATCGATGGCACGGTCGTAACCGTGCCATCGACAGATCGGGCAGACGGTCGACGAATGAGCACGCTCGACGCAAACACGTCGGAAACCTGGACGAGACGACCCGGCGCTGGTTTCCCCTCGGCGCGCCTCGACTGCCGCGCCCAGAGGTCCACGCAACGCGGCGGCCGAAGCCGCTGATGTGGCGTCCCGCCGTCTGCCCCTACGCCGTACGTCAAGAGGAATGGACAAAACCCCATGGCAGCGAAATTGACCGGCACCGTCGCCCTCGTCACCGGCGCGAGCAGCGGTATCGGCGAGGCCACCGCCCTCCAACTCGCCGAGAACGGTGCCTCTGTGGCCCTCGTGGCCCGCCGGAAGGACCGTCTGGACGACCTCGCCGCCAAGATCGAGAAGGCCGGCGGCACCGCCCTCGTGGTGGAGGTCGACATCACCGACCGCACACAGGCCGAGGCCGCCGTCGAGCAGGCTGTCGAGCACTTCGGTCGGCTTGACACTCTGGTCAACAACGCCGGGCTGATGCTGCTGGGCCCCGTCGTCGGCGCGGACGCCGAGGAGTGGGAGCGCATGATCGCCATCAATGTCCAGGGCCTGCTCCACACCACCCGCGCCGCCCTGCCGCACCTGCTGAAGGCCGCTGAGGACGGTCCGCGCCAGGTCGCCGACATCGTCAACATCAGCTCCGTCGCCGGCCGCGTCGCCACGAAGGGCTTCGGCGTCTACAACCTCACCAAGTTCGGTGTGAACGGCTTCACCGAATCCCTGCGCCAGGAAGTCACCCAGCGGCACGTGCGGGTGAGTGTCGTCGAGCCGGGCGCAGTCGACACGGAGCTCGGTTCGCACAACAACGAGACCGTGCACAAGGAGATCCTCGAGCCGTTCAACGAGCAGCACGAGCGACTCGACCCGGCTGACATCGCCGACGGCATCACCTACATCGTGACCCGCCCCCGTCACGCCTCGATCGCCGAACTATGGATCATGCCCACCGACCAGGCCTGACAGCCGCCACGAAAGGGATCCTGATGAAGCACGTATCACTGGGTGGGCTCGATGTCTCCCGCATCGGCCTGGGAGCCATGACCATGGCCGGCGTCTACACCACCGGCGGGGGACTCGACGACGCCGAGTCGATCCGCACCATCCACCGGGCCCTGGACCTCGGCGTCACCCACATCGACACCGCCGAGATCTACGGCCCCTTCCACAGCGAGGAACTCGTCGGCAAGGCCATCAAGGGCCGGCGCGACGACGTCGTCGTGGCGACGAAGTTCGGTCTCGTCTCCCACGCCGGCGACGGACCCGGCATCATCGACAGCAGCCCCGGCAACGTGAAGGCCGCCGTCGAAGGCTCGCTCCTGCGGCTCGGCACCGACCACATCGACCTCTACTACCAGCACCGCGTCGACCCCAACACCCCCATCGAGGAAACCGTCGGCGCGCTGGCCGAACTGGTCGCCGAAGGCAAGGTCCGCCACATCGGACTCTCCGAAGCCGGCCCCGACACGATCCGCCGCGCCCACGCCGTCCACCCGGTGTCCGCGCTGCAGACCGAATACTCCCTGTGGACCCGCGACGTCGAGGCCGAGATCCTCCCGCTGCTACGCGAGCTCGGTATCGGATTCGTTCCCTACTCGCCGCTCGGGCACGGCCTGCTGACCGGGCAGATCCGCACCGTCGACGACTTCGCCGACGACGACTGGCGCAAGACCAACCCGCGCTTCACCGGCGAGAACTTCCAGCGCAACCTGCGCATCGTCGACGAAGTACAGGCCATCGGCGCCGAGATCGGCGCCACCCCGGCACAGACCGCGCTGGCCTGGCTGCTGACCCGGGGCGACGACATCGCCCCCATCCCCGGAACCCGCCGGGTCGCACGTGTCGAAGAGAACACCGCCGCCGACGGCATCGAACTCAGCGCCGCTCAGCTCGACCGACTGAACACCCTCACACCGGCCGCGGGCGAGCGCCACGACGAGGTGAACATGGCCAGCATCGACCGCTGACCGTCGGCATCGCACGTCCACAACTCCGAGAGAAGAACGATCATGAGCTCCTGGAGCCAGGCAGAGCTCCGTTCGATCGCTGAGAACGCGGATCTCTTCGTTTCCCCGTTCCGCGAAGACGGCACCACCTATGGCACCCCGACCCAGACCTGGGCACTCGTCGTCGACGGCGACGTGTACGTGCGTGCCGCCAACGGACAGCAATCGAAGTGGTATCAGGCGGCCATCAGCCAGCAGGCCGGTCGCGTACGGGTCGCCGGTAAGTTCTACGAGGTCACCTTCGAACCCGCCGACAGCAACGTCGACACCGCTGTCGACGCGGCCTACGAGGAGAAGTACCCGGGCAGCTCAGCTGTGCCGATCATGCAGGGTGCCGGACCGAAGTCGGCGACAGTCCGCATCTCCCCCCGCTGAACTGCGTCCCTGCAACCGGACGCAGGGCGACGCCCACGACGACAAGGCAACAGGCTTCGCCGCGCCCACCCCTGCAAGCCCCCTGCGGGCCCCACCCCGCAGGGGGCGCGCGGGATCCCCCATTCCGATGCCCGACGCCGCGGAACCATCCATGTGGTCGCCTTCTCGTACCACTCGGCATCGAGTTCACCTGCTCTCCACGGCCGATCGCGTCACCGTCAAAGCCGGTTTCCCAACCCACCAACCACTTGCAAGGAGAGAGGCGCACGTATGCCTTCCGCAGCCGGGACCGCCCCCGGCAAGCTGCCCTTCGTCGTCTGGGTACTCGCCGCTTGTACGTTCCTTATGGGGACCACGGAGTTCGTCATTGCCGGCCTGCTGCCGGAGATGGCCGGTGACCTCGGCGTCAGCGTCTCTCACGCCGGCCTGCTGATCACCGCGTTTGCGATCGGCATGATCGTCGGCGGACCGGCCATGGCCCTGGCGACCCTGCGCCTGCCCCAGCGCCGGACTCTGATCCTGGCTCTGGCCGTCTTCGCCCTCGGGCACGTCGTCGCCGCGCTGAGCGGCTCCTTCACGATTCTCCTCATGGCCCGCATCGTCACCGCTCTGGCCACCGGAGCGTTCTGGGCGATCGGTTTCGTCATCGCCACCGCTGCCGCGGGCCCCGGCAACTCCACCAGGGCTGTCGGCGTGATGATAGGCGGCCTGACCCTTGCCAACGTCGTCGGCGTACCGATCGGCTCCTTTGCCGGTCAGTTCACCGGCTGGCGCGGCCCCTTCTGGGCCCTCGCCGTCCTCTCGGCTCTGGCCGCCGCGTTCGTCGGCCGCTTCATCCCCACCGCCGAGCAGCGCGCCGAGGTATCGGTGCGGGCCGAGCTCCGCGCTCTGCGACAGGTCCGGCTGTGGCTGGCGCTCACCGCAGCCGTGCTGATCATGGGTGGTGTCCTGGCGACCTACACCTACATCACCCCGCTGCTGACCGACCGCGCGGGCATTGCGGAGGAGGCCGTGCCGCTGGTCCTGATCGGCTTCGGTGCCGGCGCGCTGGGCGGCACCGCCATCGGCGGACGCATGGGTGATCGCCGCCCTACGGCCACGACCATTACCGCCGCCGCGGCCACCGCCCTGACATTGTTCCTGCTGATCCCACTCTCGAACAGCCCGGTCGCTGCCATCGCCTTGGTGTTCCTTATGGCCCTGACCGGTTTCACGGTCCCCCCAGTCATCACTTCCCTCGCCGTCCGGTTCGCGGGCGACGCTCCCACACTCACGTCGGCGCTGACCACCTCCGCCTACAACACAGGCATCGCCGTCGGGTCGGCCATCGCCGGCCAGGCCATGGACTCCTCGCTGGGCCTGACCGGACCGGCCCTGGTCGGTACCGTCTCCGCCGCCCTGTCCCTGCTGCCGTTCATCGCTCTGGCTCTCAGCGGCGCACCCCGCCAAGCCAGGATCGTGACCCAGCACCCGGGCTCCACCCACGCGCAAGAGGACGCCGCACCGGCACCGTCACAGCACTGACGCACGCGCGCATCCCGCATAGCTCTCGTTGGGAGGCTTCATGAACCGCATCCAGGACCTCCGCGGCTGAGGAGATCCCCAGGCCGTCCTGCGGCTGTGGAGCCCGGAGCCGGCTTCGTCATTGGCGTCGCCCTTCCTGTCGACGGCTACGTCACCCAGTAAGCAAACCGACGCACCAAGAGAGTTCGGAGAGACATCGTGGAATTCATCAAGCAGCAGCCCAGCAGCAAGGCCCCGGCAGACTGGTTCACCGGCGACGTGTGGTGGGACGTCATCGTCGCCGGGCAGCAGCCGTCCCGGATGCGCGCCAACCTGGTCCGCTTCTCCCCAGGCGCTCGCACCAACTGGCACTCCCACGTCCTGGGCCAGACCCTGCACGTCACCTCGGGCATTGCGCTGATCGGCACTCGGGACGACACCATCCTGGAAGCCCACCCGGGCGACACCGTCACCTGCCCGGCCGACGAGGAACACTGGCACGGCGCCGCCCCGGACCGATTCATGGAGCACATCGCCCTGTGGGAAGGCAGGAACGACGGGACCGCCGAGACCACCTGGGCCGAGCCAGTCACCGACGAGCAGTACAACGGCCCCCGCACCCGCAACCAGTAGCCACCGCGCAAGAACTGGAGCAGGTGGTTGTAGTCGATCCGGACGAACCGCGCGGCTGCGCGCCGGCGACAAACGGCCTTGCTGACGAGGTAACTTGGCGCTGTGCATTCGGGGTGGGCGGCGGTGACGCGGCGGATGGCGGCCTGTTCAGCGATGCCGGACAGGCGCACGACCACCTGCCTGGGCAGTGCACCTGACCAGGCGCCGGGCGACTCGGTCAGTGGGGCTCGCCCGGAGGAAGCTGCCGCAGCCTGACCTGCACCGGGGTGCAATCGCGCCGGACGTGAACAGCGGTGCCTGCCTGGACTTGGCGTCGTCCGCGTGGGTGCTCCGCCGCGGAGCGATGACCTCGGCAACGGCCAACTGGACCAAGGGGGCGTTCTTTTCGCCGTCACCCGGTGCCGGGCACCGTCATGTCCGGGCGAGGCGGTTGAGCAGGCGGGCGGGCGTGTCGGCTTCGACGGAGTCCGGGCCACGGTCTCGTCAAGCTTCCGGTCATGGCACTGGACCGCCTCGAGCGCCTTCCCTTTCGACATTCACCGCACAGCCACTGTCAGTCAACGACGACGACCGGCTTGATGACGGTCTGGTCGCGGCTCCGCATGAGCTCGAGGCTCGTCCCGACGTTGTCCCATCCGTGCAGCACGTGGGTCGCAAGGGGCTGGGTGTCGAGCTTGCCGTTCGCGATCAGCAGCAGGAGACGCTCCATGTAGTCCCGGCCCTGGTTGGCCTGGGCTGCGGTGAGGAACTTCTCCATCACACCGTAGTTCCAGACGTTCATCGGGATGGTCACCGTCTCGTCGTCGAAGAAGCCCGAGACCACCGACACGTGACCGCCGAACTTCGTGAGTTTCATGGCCGTGCCGATCTGGTCACTCGCACTGCCGCCGCTGGCGACCAGCACGCTGTCGACCTGAGCGCCACCGGTCAGCGTCATGATCTGCTCGTAGACGTCACCCTTCTTGTAGTCGACGAGGTCGGTCGCCCCGTACTGCGCTGCGAGCGTCATCGTGTTCGGGCGTGAGCCGACGGCGATGATGCGGCCCGCCCCTCGGAGCGCCGCCGCGGCGACTCCCATCAGCCCTACGGGTCCGACGCCCAGGACGACCACGACCTCACCGAACTGGATCTCCATCCGCTCGACGCCGGTGAAGCCGGTGGCGGCCATGTCGTCGACGGACACGGCCTGGACATCGGTGACTGTGTCGGGAATGTGCGCCAGGTTGGAGTCGGCGTCGAAGCACTTGACCAGTTCGGAGAACCACCCCCCGTTGGTCGGGTCGTCGGAGAAGTAGGGGCTCTTGCTCTGATGGAACTTGCCCTCTCCGCGCTGGGCCCGCGGGTGCCGCCAGTCGGCCAGCCCGGCGGGAAGGACGACGCGGTCGCCGGGCGCGAAGTCGGCGACCTGGTCGCCGACGTGTTCGACGACGCCGACGGCCTCGTGGCCGATGACCTTGCCCAGCGCGTTCGGAAGCGAGAGCGAGTCGATGAGGTGCACGTCGGTCGTGCAGGTCGCCACCGCGGTCGGGCGGACCAGGGCGTCATATGGTCCGATCTCCGGGACCGGGACCTCCTGCCAGTCGGCGCGGCCTTTCTCTTGGATGACATAACCCTTCATAGGGCTCTCTCCTTCGTGTCGCCTTATGGATCTTGGGTGCGGTGGTGTCCCCCGCGAAGACCGTGCATGGGTGTGGGCGCGCGGCGCAGTGGCACCCACGCCGCCCCGCAGCCTGCGCGTCTTGGCGGACGCTTGGCCTCCGCAGCACTCCCGCGATGCCTTTCGCACAGCTGCTACGGAAGGAATCCGAGGGTGGGTCGCCCTCGAACGCGTCCGCAGCGCGGGGCCTCCCCCCTCAACGCCTGCTGCGCCGACGGACGGCGTAGCCGTACTGCTCGGGCCAACGGGGCTCGGCGCCGAGTTCGATTGCGGCGTGCTGGGGCCAGTAGGGATTGCGCAGCAGTTCGCGGCCGAGCAGGACGGCGTCGGCCTGTCCGGTGGCGACGATGTCCTCGGCCTGGGCGGGCTCCAGGATCAGGCCGACGGCGCCGGTGGGGATCCCGGTCGCGGTTCGGGCCCGGGCGGCGAAGGGCACCTGATAGCCGCGCCCGACGGGGATTGTCGCGTCGGGGACCATGCCGCCGGTGGACACGTCAAGAAGGTCGACGCCATGGACCAGGAGCTCCTTGGCGAGGCGGACGGTGTCGTCGCCGGTCCAGCCCTCGCGCTCGTCCTCCGGATTCTCGCTCAGCCAGTCCGTGGCCGACGTGCGGAAGAAGACCGGCAGGTCGTCGGGCCACACCTCGCGTACGGCGTCGACCACCTGGAGGGGAAAACGCAGACGGTTCTCGAAGCTGCCGCCGTAGGAGTCGGTGCGGTGGTTGGAGGCCGGAGAGAGAGGAATTGATCAGGAAGCCGTGGGCGCCGTGCAACTCGACCACCTGGAAGCCCGCGGCCAGGGCACGCCTCGCAGAATCGGCGAAGTCGCGCACCAGTTGCTCGATCTCGGCCACGGTCAACTCATGCGGCACCGACCGCCCGGCGAACGGCTCCGGGCTGGGCGCGACCGCCTGCCAGCCGCCCTCCTCCTCGGGTATGTACAGGCCGGTGAGCCAGGGCTTGTCGACAGATGCCTTGCGGCCTGCATGGCCGAGCTGGATGGCCGGGACCGAACCGTGGGAGCGAATGGCTGCGGTGATGCGGGAGAACGCTCGCTGTTGACGGTCGTTCCACAACCCCAGGTCCCAGGGCGTGATGCGCCCGTCGGGCCGTATCCCGGTGGCCTCAGCCATCACCAGCCCGGCGCCGCCGGCGGCCCGGCTGGCCAGGTGGGTCAGGTGGAAGTCGGTCGGCACCCCGGTCTCCGGCCCGCCCGAGGCCGCGGAGTACATGCACATCGGGGACGTCCAGATGCGGTTGGGGATCTCAAGTGACCGCAGGGTCAGGGCGTTGAACAGGGCACTCACGGGTGGTTCCTCATCGACGGGGATGTACTGGTCGGCCCGGGGGGGCGGCAATGACTTGGGTGGTACGGGGTACTGCGCACGCTCCGGCAGCCGGGCGTGGACGAGCCCCCCGGACGTGTCAGTGACACAACGGTGCGCCACGGCAAGCCCTCGCACAGGGCACAGGGCGGTCCAGGTCGTTGTGGATCGCCGATGGTGAGGGGCGAACGCGCCGCATTTCGTCAGCAGCCGCAGGTCGACGCGCACCAATGCGGTCAGGTGGCCGTGTCGGGTGCGGGCTGCTGGTGGTTCGTGGCCCAGGAGGCGAGAATGCGCAGTGCGTCGTGGGAAGGGGTGCCGGGTTCGGCGGTCAGCACGACGAGTTGCTGCTCGGCGTCGATGCTGGCGGTGAGGGTGTCCCAGTCGAGGGTCAGATCGCCTGCCACAGGGTGGTGGAAGGTCTTGGTGCCCATGGTGCGGGCGGCGACGTGGTGGTCGCCCCACCACCGGCGGAAGTGCGGGTCCTGCACCGACAGCTCTCCGACGAGAGCGGCCAGCCGGGGGTCGTCGGGATACTTGGCAGCCTGCATCCGTAGCTGAGCGACGGTGGTGCGGGCGACCTCCTCCCAATGGGCGTACAGCGTCCTCATCGCGGGGTCGTTGAAAAGAATCCGAGTGTGGTTTCTTTTCTTCTCCGGGATTTTCGCGTAATCGGTCATCAGGGCGGCGGCCAGGGAATTCCAGGCGAGAATGTCAGTACGGCGGCCCAAAACGATAGCCGGCGTGTCGATCAAATTGTCCAGCAGACGCTGCAGCGTCGGCTGAACCTTCTGCACGGCACGGCGGCGAGGTCGGCCCTGATCCTTCCCGGCGAGTTCGAAGAGGTAGTCCCGTTGGTCGTCGTCCAGACGGAATACCTGCGACAGAGCGGACAGCACCGGCCCCGATGCCTGGATGCGGCCCTGCTCAAGGCGGGTGTAGTACTCCGTGCTGATGGCTGCGAGCTGAGCGACTTCCTCACGGCGCAGTCCCTTGACCCGCCTCATGCCGCCCGTCTCGGGCAGGCCCACTGCGCGGGGGCTCAGTTCGGCCCGGCGGGTCTTGAGGAACTCGCCCAGCTCGTTGAGATGCGCGTTGCGAGTCATACCGACCAGTGTGACACCTAATGGACCGACAGTGGGGGGTAGGGATTTATACCTGGAACCTTTCATCCGGGTAAGGAATCCTTCTCTGTGGTGGTGCACGTGGAGGTGCGAAACTCGACGGAGTGGCCGGGATAAACCCGCCGGGGCATAGGCAGCCCCGTGCTACGCAGCTGGTCGGCCCCGCCGATGCGCCTGGCCTCGTTGGCAACGCCACGCGTCTCGTCACCGCACCAGTGCCGGATACAGCGCCTGAAAGGAATTCCCCTCATGAGCAAGGTCATTTTCGTCACCGGTGCCGGACGTGGTCTGGGCACGGACATCGCCCGCGAGGCTCTGGCCGCAGGCCACCAGGTCGTCGCCACCGGACGCCGCCCGGAAGAGGTCGAGAAGACCCTCGGCGGGCCGCAGGACAACCTGCTGGTCACCAAGCTGGACGTCACCAGCATCGAGGACGCCGAGGCCGCCGCGCAGGCAGCCGTCGACCGCTTCGGCCGCATCGACGTCCTGATCAACAACGCCGGGAACTTCTTCGCCGGCTACTTCGAGGAGATCCCGCCCGCGCAGATGCGCCAGCAGTTCGAGACCAACCTCTTCGGCCCGATGAACGTCACCCGCGCCGTCCTGCCCGTCTTGCGCAAGCAGCGCGCCGGCCACGTCATCACCCTTTCCTCCCTCGCCGGCATCATCGGCCAGGAGTTCTGCGTCGCCTACGCCGCATCCAAGTTCGGCGTAGAAGGCTGGATGGAGTCCCTGCGTTACGACGTCGAGCCGTACAACATCCACACCACCGTCGTGGAACCCGGCTTCTTCCGCACCGAACTCCTCGTGGACGCCTCCACCACCTGGCCCGAGCCGACCATCGACGACTACGCCGAACGCACCACCGCCACCATCACCGCCTGGAAGAGCATCAACGGCCAGCAGCCCGGCGACCCCGCCAAGCTCGCCCAGGCGCTGCTGGCCATCACCGACCAGGACAAGCCGCTGCAGCGCTTCGTCGCCGGCGCGGACGCCATCGAGGCCGTCGAGGCCAAGGCGAAGGAACTCCTCGCCCAGGCCAACGCCTCCCGCGAACTCGGCGACAACCTCGCCTACGACGACACCCACGCCTGACCACCACAACCCACACCCCCGGCCGAGACAGAACACCGCCACCGGACGCAACCAACGGCAGCACGGAGACAAGAACATGCCACTCAAAGGCGAGTACGAGCCGAGCGCGATGGAGTTTGCACGTGACCAGGTGGAGCTGTACGAGAGCTCCGGCGGTACAGAAGGGACGACGCTGCAGGGCCTGCCCGTTGTCATCCTGACGACTCTGGGCGCCAAGAGCGGCAAGATCCGCAAGTCCCCGGTCATGCGGGTGGAGCACGACGGCTCCTACGCCGCCATCGCCTCCGCGGGAGGAGCCCCCAAGCACCCGGTCTGGTACCTCAACGCCGTGGCCGACCCTCGGGTTGAACTCCAGGACGGCCCGGTGCGCCAGGACATGCTGGCACGCGAGGTGACCGGCGACGAGAAGGCCGTGTGGTGGGCCCGAGCTGTCGAGGCATTCCCGCCGTACGCCGAGTACCAGGAGAAGTCGGACCGCGAGATCCCCGTCCTCGTTCTGGAACCGGCGGCCCAGGAGCACTGACGGGGCGTCGCCGATGGCAGCCCGGACCTCCGCGGCTGCGATCGGCGACGGCCAAGGCATCGATGCCGTCGGCAACCCGGCCTTCGCCGACGCCCACGCCTCAGGACCACGCCGCGCATCTTGGCAGCGGCGGAGGTCCCACCGGATCACCGGCTTCACGCTGGGGCCCGAGACGAGACGGCGGTTCTTGTCGTGGTCGTGAGCGCGGTCTCCCACGCCAGGCGGGGCGGCGTCGAGGTCGGCCGTGTGTGCCGCCGAGACGGGCCACCGCCGATGCGCCGCCGAGCGTTCGTGTCTCGGCCTGCAACGGGAAGCATCACACCGTCACGGTCGACAACGTTTCGACTATGGACCTGGAGCGCTCCGGCTGACTGCCCGGACCTGGTGCCGGCCAGCCGCACAGCATCGCCGCAGTGTCCAACGCTGTCCGCGACGCCGACCGGAATGCCAACATGCACACACCCGACGTCAACCAGGTCGAAGGCATCTGGTCCCTGATTCGACGCTCCATCACGGCCAACGTGGTCTTCACCGACCGCGACGACCTTGTCCGGGCCAAACGTCCCGGCATGCACCGCATCCACGTAGACGGACGACAACACGTCGAAAAGGTCAGTAGCCGTTGGAACAGACAGCAGCCGCTTGACTACGTGCGCACATCGAGGCCATGGCGACTCGTCCGCTGCTCCGCCAGCGCCCGCACCGTACGGGAGGCACTGGGGCGACCGAGCTGCGCGGCCATCCAGGTACTGGTGTCGACGAGCGCCCCGAGGTCGACGCCGGTGTGGATGCCGAGGCCGTTCAGCATCCACACCAGATCCTCTGTGGCCAGGTTACCGGTGGCACTCTTCGCATACGGGCACCCGCCCAGCCCGCCTGCCGAGGCGTCCACCACGGTGATGCCGGCCTGGAGGGCGGCCAGGGTGTTGGACAGCGCCTGTCCGTATGTGTCGTGGAAATGCACGGCCAGCCGGTCCGGGCCGACACCCGCGGTGGCGAGCGCGGCGATCAGCTCGTGTACCTGGCCCGGGGTGGCCACACCGATGGTGTCTCCCAAGCTCAGCTCGTCGCAGCCCAGTTCAGCCAGCCGACAGGCCACCTCGACCACCTGGCCGACCGGCACTCTCCCCTCCCAGGGATCGCCGTAACACATGGACAGGTAGCCGCGTACACGGAGGCCATGGTCCGCGGCCCGCCGCACCACGGGAGCGAACATCTCCAGCGACTCGGCGACCGTCCGGTTCAGGTTGCGGCGGGCGAACGACTCGGTCGCGCTGGCAAAGACGGCCACGTACCGGACTCCGAGGCCAAGGGCCCGGTCCAGCCCGCGCTCGTTGGGGACGAGCACGGGCAGGTCGAGCGGGTGCAGTGCGGGCTCGGCGGCCAGGGCGGCCACGAGGTCGGCCGCGTCGGCGAGCTGCGGCACCCATGCCGGCGGCACGAAGCTCGTCACCTCGATCGTTGTCAGGCCGACGGCGGCCAGGCGCCGGATGAACTCGGCCTTGACCTCCACCGGCACGATCGCGGACTCGTTCTGCAGGCCGTCCCGGGGCCCTACCTCATGGATGCGCACGGACGAGGGCAGCCCGGGATGCGGGGTCACGCTCGGCAGCAGGTGTGCGGCTTCGGCACGTCCGCTTGTTTGTATGGGTGGCGTCATGCCGCAGTCTCCTCAGTCACGGATGTGCGCGCTCCCGCTGCGATATGCCGCAAGCACCTCGGCACCAACCCTTGGGCCCTGTGGGCGGCGTGCACCGTAGCCAGACGGCGGGAGAACCTCGCAAGTTAGTTAACGTTAACTCACTCCAATAGGTTAATGTGCGTTAACCGCGACGTCCAGGGACTGCGGGCTCAGCCGGGTGTCACCGGTTCCGTTCGGCGCGCCTCGTTCCCGTTATGAAGGAGCTGCAATGGCAGAGCACACCGACGACGTGGTGCGAGTCCACATCGAAGACGGCATCGCCACCCTCACCCTCGACTCGCCGGGCAATCGCAACGCTCTGTCCGCCGCCCTGGTGGAACAGGTGCACGACGGCCTGGCCCAGGCCGCGGCCGACGAAACCGTTCGCGCGATCGTCCTCTCCCACACCGGGCCGACGTTCTGTGCAGGCGCGGACCTCAAGGAAGCCGCGCAGGGCGGTATGCAGCAGGGCGCCGAGACGTTGTTGGGGTTGCTGCGGCGGATCGTGGAGACCCCGGTCCCTGTCATAGCGCACCTGAAGGGCAATGCCCGGGCCGGTGGGCTGGGCATCGTCGCGGCCGCCGACATGGCGGTGGCGCCCGCCGACACGACCTTCTCCTTCTCCGAGGTCCGCCTCGGTCTGGCGCCCGCCATCATCTCCCTCACCGTCCTGCCCCGCATCGACGAACGGGCAGCCGGACGTTACTTCCTGACGGGTGAGACGTTCGACGGCGCGACGGCGGTGCGCATGGGCCTACTGACCGAGGCTCCGCGTGACGCCGGGGGTGTGGAGAACGGCGTCCGGGAGATCGTCAGCGCTCTGCAGCTGTGTTCCCGGCAGGGTCTGGTCGAGTCCAAGAAGCTGACCACAACGCGGCTGCGTGATGTGCTCAAGCAGCAGGGTGATGCCATGGTCAGGCTTTCCGCCGACCTCTTCGCGTCCGAGGAGGCCGCGGAAGGCATGCGCGCCTTCCGTGAACGCCGGCCGCCGCGCTGGGCGCTGTCTCGCTGACACCATGCGCTGTTCCTTTGGCACCCCGCGGGTCGCGGGGTGCCAAGGAGCAGCCCGCGCCGCTCACGAACGGTGCCGCCCCGCCAGCGGAATCGACACCGCCGTCCTGTGCCCGGCAGGCGTCGAGGTCACGCGGCGCTCTCCCCCACGGCGTCGAGCGCCTCGGCCACCGCCAGGTCGGCGCCGGTGCTGCTTCGGGTCTCCGCCACCGTGACCCCGGGTGCGGTCTCGGTGAGTACCAGCCCGTGCTCGGTGATGTCGATGACGCCCAGGTCGGTGATGATCCGCTGGACGCACCGTTTACCGGTCAGCGGCAGGGTGCACTCCTCGACGATCTTCGGTGTGCCGTCCTTGGCCACGTGCTCCATCAGCACGACCACTTTCCGCGCGCCGTGGACGAGATCCATTGCCCCGCCCATCCCCTTGATCATCTTCCCGGGGATGGTCCAGTTCGCCAGGTCGCCCACGGCCGAGACCTGCATGGCGCCGAGGATCGCCGCGTCGATGTGCCCGCCGCGGATCATCCCGAAGGACAGGGAGGAGTCGAAGAAGGAGGCGCCCGGCAGCACGGCGACGGTCTCCTTGCCGGCGTTGATCAGGTCGGGATCGACCTGGTCGGCGGTGGGGTACGGGCCGACGCCCAGGATGCCGTTCTCGGACTGGAGCACCACGTGCACGCCGGGTGGCAGGTGGTTGGGCACCAGGGTGGGCAGCCCGATGCCGAGGTTCACGTACGACCCGTCGGTCAGCTCGTGTGCCGCCCGGGCGGCCATCTCGTCCCTGGACCAGGCCATCAGTTCCGCCCTCCTGTCGTATCGCGCTGCCCGGGAACGGCTTCGGTGGCCTCCGGGGCCGGGCGTACGGTCGTCTTCTCGATGCGTTTGTCGGCGGCTTCCTCGGCGCTCAGGGCTAGCACCGACTGCACGAACACTCCTGGCAGATGGATCGCGTCCGGGTCGAGTTCACCGGGCTCGACCAGTTCCTCGACCTCCGCGATGGTCACCCGTCCGGCCATCGCCGCGAGCGGGTTGAAGTTCCGGGCGGACTTGTCGAAGACGAGGTTGCCGTGCCGGTCCCCTCGGGCCGCGCGGACCAGGGCGAAGTCGGTGGTGATCGACTCCTCCAGCACGTACTCCGCCCCGCGGTACTGGCGTACCTCCTTCTTCGGCGAGGCGACGGCCACGCCGCCGTGTGCGTCGTAACGCCACGGGAGGCCACCCTCGGCGATCTGGGTGCCGACTCCGGCGGGGGTGAAGAAGGCCGGTATGCCGCAGCCGCCGGCCCGCAGGCGTTCGGCGAGGGTGCCCTGGGGCACCAGTTCCAATTCGATCTCGCCGGAGAGGTACTGGCGGGCGAACTCCTTGTTCTCGCCGACGTAGGACCCGGTGACACGGGAGATGCGCCGGGTTTCCAGCAGCATCCCGAGGCCCCACCCGTCGACACCGCAGTTGTTCGACACGACGCGCAGATCGGTGGTGCCCTGCGCGTGCAACGCCTGGATCAGGACGGAGGGGATCCCGCAGAGGCCGAAGCCTCCGACGGCCAATGAGGCCCCGTCCGGTATGACCGCCACCGCTTCCGCGGCCGAGGTGACGACCTTGTCCATTAGCGTGCTCCGTTCAGGTCGGCGAGGCCGAGTTCGCGGGCGATGAGCAGGCGCTGGATCTCGCTCGTGCCCTCACCGATCTCGAGGATCTTGGCGTCGCGCCAGAAGCGGGCGACGGCGTACTCGTTCATGAAGCCGTAGCCGCCGTGGATCTGGGTCGCGTCGCGGGCGTTGTCCACGGCTATTTCGGAGCTGTAGAGCTTGGCGAGCGCGGCGTCCTTCTTGAAGCGCTCGCCGGCAACCAGCTTCGAGGCGGCGTGGCGCCATGCCAGTCGGGCGGTGTGCGCGCGCATCTCCATGTCGGCGAGCTTGAACTGAATGGCCTGGTTGGCTCCGATGGGGCGGCCGAACGCCTTCCGTTCGCGGGCGTACTTCAGCGACTCGTCGACGCAGCCCTGGGCCAGGCCGGTGGCAAGCGCGGCAATGGCGATGCGGCCCTCGTCGAGGATCCTAAGGAACTGGGCATAGCCGCGGCCCCGCTCGCCCAGCAGGTTCCGCACCGGCACGCGGACGTCAGTGAAGGCCAACTCCCGGGTGTCCGAAGCGTTCCAGCCCACCTTGGAATACGGTGCGGCCACGGCTAGGCCCGGGGTGCCCGCGGGGACGATGATCGCGCTGATCTCCTTGCGCCCCTCCGGCGTGGTGCCGGTGACCGCGGTCACGGTGATCAACCCGGTGATGTCCGTACCGGAGTTGGTGATGAAACACTTGCTGCCGTTGATCACCCACTCGTTCGTGGCCTCGTCCAGGCGGGCTGTCGTCCGGGTGGCCCCGGCGTCCGAGCCACCGTCCGGCTCGGTGAGGCCGAACGCCCCGAGGATCTCGCCCGAGCAGAGGCGGGGAAGCCACTCGGCTTTCTGTTCCTGGGTGCCGAAGAGGTGGATGGGCATGGCGCCGAGCGAGACACCGGCCTCGAGGGTGATGGCCACCGAGGAGTCGACCCGGGCCAGTTCCTCCAGGACCAGGCCGAGCGCGAGGTAGTCCCCACCCATGCCTCCCTGCTCCTCGGGGAAGGGCAGCCCGAACAGGCCCAGCTTCCCCATCTCCCGGACGATGTCGTACGGGAATTCGTGCCGCTCGTAGTAGTCGCCGATCACCGGGGCGATCACATCTCGGGCGAACTCCGCGACCGTGCGGCGGAGTTGTTCATGCTCATCACTGAGCCGGTGGTTCAACATGCGGTCCTCGATCTCACGCGAATGCGGAAGCGGAAGCGGTACGGGGTTCGAACAGCTGGAGTTCCGGCCGCCCGATGGATGGATGAGGGGATGAGGTGACGGGCGGAGTCAGGCCGCTTCCTCGCTACTGGCCGCGTCGGATGCGGGCGCGACGACGGCGAGCGTCTCGTCCATCGCCACGGTGGCGCCGGGCGCCGCACGCAGTTCGGCCACCACTCCGTCGAAGGGGGCGGTCAGAGCGTGCTCCATCTTCATCGCCTCGACGACGAGGATGGTCTGCCCTGCTGTCACGACGTCTCCGACGGCGGCCTTCACCAGAGTGACGGTGCCGGGCATGGGTGCAGTGAGGGCGCCGCCGGCGGCTGCCGCGGACCCGGTCCCGGCCGCGACGGCCGGATCGAAGGTGCGCAGCCGCCATGTGTCGGCCCCGCGGGAGAGCCAGTGCACCACCTCGCCGTTCGCGGTGGTCTCCAGCGTGTGGTCCAGTCGCTGAACGGTCCCGTTCCAGGTCAGCAGCACACCATCGGCTCGGTCGGTGCGCAGGTCGGCCGGCTCGGCCTCCCCGCCGCCGCGCGAGACCTCGTAGGGGGCCGGGCCAAAGGGGGTGCGGCGGACGCGTATCTCGATCGGTTCGCTGTCGCTGTCGAGGAAGCGGTGGGTGGTCCAGGCGGGTCCGCCGATCCGCCAGCCCGACGGCACGGAGAACGGGTCGACCCATGCGTGCGCGTCCCGCTGCGCGGGCTCCAGTGCCGACTCGACGGCGAGTGCCGCCGCCAGCGCGATCTCGTCCGGCATCGGGGCATCGACCAGGGAGGCCAGCCGGGCCTCGACCAGCCCGGTGTCCAGACGGCCGGCGATCACGTCGCTGTCCTCGAGAAGCCTGCGCAGGAACCCGGTGTTGATCGTGACGCCATGCACACGCGTCCGGTCGAGGGCGGCACGCAGGCGGCGCAGCGCGGTTTCCCGGTCCGGACCGTGGGCGATCACCTTGGCGAGCATGGGGTCGTACGTGCTGCCGACCTCGTAGCCTTCCACCAGGCCGGAGTCGACGCGTATGCCCTCGCCGGCCGCCTCGCGCAGGGTCAGCACCCGACCGCCGCTGGGCAGGAAGCCCTTGGCGGGGTCCTCGGCGTACAGGCGCACCTCGACGGCGTGGCCGTCGAAGCCGACCTGGTCCTGGCCGAACGTCAGGGCTTCGCCTGCGGCTATGCGTATCTGCCAGTCGACCAGGTCCAGACCGGTCACCATCTCGGTCACCGGGTGCTCGACCTGGAGCCGGGTGTTCATCTCCATGAAGAAGTACTCGTCCGGGCGATCGGCGGAAACGATGAACTCCACCGTGCCCGCGCCGACATACCCACAGGAACGGGCCGCCTCGACCGCCGCCGCGCCCATCGCCGCCCGGGTGTCGTCGTCGAGCAGGACCGAGGGGGCCTCCTCTACGATCTTCTGGTGACGGCGCTGGAGGCTGCATTCGCGCTCGCCAAGGTGCACCACGTTCCCGTGGGTATCGGCCAGCACCTGGATCTCGATGTGGCGGGGACGGTCGATCCAGCGCTCGACCAGGAGGGTGTCGTCCCCGAAGGCACCGAGCGCCTCCCGCCGTGCGGCAGCGATCTCCTCGTGGAGCACGGCCGGGTCGCGGACCAGGCGCATGCCCTTGCCGCCTCCGCCCGCCGACGGCTTGAGCAGTACGGGCAGGCCGACCGTGCGTGCCGCCTCGGCGAGCTGATCGTTCGTCAGTCCGCTGCCGCTGCTGCCGGGCACCACCGGCACGCCGTTGGCCTGCACGGTGTCCTTGGCACGGATCTTGTCGCCCATCAGCTGGATCGCGGTCGCCGGTGGTCCGACGAAGGCCAGTCCGGCGTCGGTGACGGCCTGGGCGAAGTGCTGGTTCTCGGACAGGAAGCCGTAGCCGGGGTGGATCGCTTGGGCGCCCATGCGAAGGGCGGCCTCCACGATCTGCTCGATGTCGAGATAGCCGTCGGCCGGCCCGCCGGGGCGCAGGGCGACGGCCGTGTCGGCCTCGCGTACGTGCCGTGCGTGGGCGTCCGCGGCGCTGTGGACGGCGACCGCGCGGATGCCGAGCCGGTGCAGCGTGCGGATGACCCGTACCGCTATTTCGCCACGGTTGGCGATCAGGACGGTGTCGAACACCTGGAAGCTCCTCGAAGTGGGAGAGGGAAGGGAGGAAGTCACATGCGGAAGACGCCGAACTGTGGTTCGGCCAGCGGCGCGTTGGCGCAGGCGGTCAGAGCCAGCCCCAGCACGGTGCGGGTGTCGAGGGGGTCGATGACCCCGTCGTCCCACAACCGCGCGGTGGAGTAGTAGGCGCTGCCCTGTTCGTCGTACTGCTCGCGGATCGGCTGCTTGAACTCCTCTTCCGCTTCGGCGGTCCACTCCTCGCCGCGCGACTCCAGCTGGTCGCGCTTGACGGTCGCGAGCACGGTCGCAGCCTGCTCACCGCCCATCACGGAGATCTTGGCGCCCGGCCACATCCACAGGAACCGGGGTGAGTACGCCCGCCCGCACATCGAGTAGTTGCCCGCGCCGTGCGATCCGCCGACGACGACCGTCAGCTTCGGTACGCGAGTGGTGGCCACCGCGGTGACCATCTTTGCGCCGTGCTTGGCGATGCCGCCGTTCTCGTAGGCGCGGCCGACCATGAAGCCGGTGATGTTCTGCAGGAAGATCAGGGGGATGCCGCGCTGGTCGCACAGTTCGATGAAGTGGGCGCCCTTCTGGGCTGATTCGGCGAAGAGGATGCCGTTGTTGGCCACGATTCCCACGGGATGCCCATGGATGCGGGCGAAGCCGGTGACCAGTGTCTGGCCGTACTCGGCCTTAAACTCGGCGAAGCGCGACCCGTCGGTGAGCCGGGCGATGACCTCACGAATGTCGAAGGGGGTCCGGTTGTCCGCCGGGACGACGCCGTAGAGACCGGCGGGGTCCACGGCCGGCTCCTCCACCCGTGCGACATCCCACGGCCTCGGGGCCCGCGGGCCGAAGGTGGCGACGATGGACCGGACCGTACGCAGAGCGTGCGCGTCGTCCTCGGCGAGGTGGTCGACGACGCCGGACACGCGGGCATGGACCTCTCCCCCGCCCAGTTCCTCGGCCGTGACCACCTCTCCGGTGGCGGCCTTCACCAGGGGCGGACCGCCCAGGAAGATCGTCCCCTGGTTCCGCACGATGACGGTCTCGTCGCTCATCGCGGGGACGTACGCCCCGCCGGCCGTGCAGGAGCCCAGTACCGCGGATATCTGCGGGATGCCCGCCCCGGACATCTGCGCCTGGTTGTAGAAGATCCGCCCGAAGTGCTCACGGTCGGGGAACACCTCGTCCTGCATCGGCAGATACGCGCCCCCGGAGTCCACGAGGTAGATGCAGGGGAGCCGGTTCTCCAACGCCACCTGCTGCGCGCGCAGATGCTTCTTGACGGTCATCGGGTAGTACGTGCCGCCCTTGACCGTGGCGTCGTTGGCGACGATGACGCACTCACGGCCTGCGACGCGGCCTATGCCTGCCACCACTCCGGCTGCCGGTGCGTCGCCGCCGTACAGCCCGTACGCCGCCAGCGGGGCCAGCTCCAGGAACGGTGAACCGGGGTCGAGCAGGGTCTCCACCCGGTCGCGGGGCAGCAACTTGCCGCGGGCGACGTGCTTCTCCCTGGCCCGCTCACCGCCCCCCTCGGCGGCTTCGGCCAGCCGGCGGCGAAGCGTCTGCACCGCTGCGGCGTGCGTGTCCCGGTTTCGGCGGTAGTCCTCCGACAGTGGATCGGCGCCGGTCGGGAGTCTGAGGCCGGTCGGCCAGTGCTTCCCGGTCGCGGAGGGTGCGGGGGCCGGGCCCCGCTGGAGCTGTGTGGCCAAAGTCGTCATCACTGCTTCCTTGCGCTGCCCGCTCGGCAGACGAGCCAGGGGCACTGTGCGTGATCGATGTTAGTTAACGTTAACTCACTGATTTGAGGTTAGCGCTCGTTAACAGGCTTCGTCCAGGGGTGCGGCATTCCCACATCGGAGGGGGTATCCATGGCGGCCGTGCGCCGCCTCTCGCCGCCGGCTACCAACGAGCGGCAGGGCCGCCGTAAGGCCTGAAGGTGACAGTCCAGGAATGGGAATCGGAGTCCGGGTCTACGCGCACCCAGGCGCCGGACCGCACGGCATCGCACGCCACCCCGACAACACTGCCCTCCAGCACGAATCCCTCGGCCATGAGGACCAGGGAGAGGTTGTACGGCACATCGTCCCGGCGCACGACGAGGGAACGGCCGACGACGCCCGTGCCGTCACTGCGCTCCAGCTCCAGGTCGTCCGAGGCGCAGGCAGGACAGAACACCCGTCGGAAGGTCGGGGTCCGGCACCATCGGCAGCGCTGGAAGTACAACGCACCGCCTTTCAGGCCACCAAAACGGCTCTGGTGATCGAAGCCGGGGACCGAACCACCTCTGGGGGGAATCGCACCGGCGGCATCGACGGCCAGGTCGACGGTCAGGGGTGTGCGGATCGGGATCGAAGTTGTTATGTCGGACACGATTGTCACCTCCGTGCGGTCGGCGGCCACGTGGGCCCGGTGCGCGTGACAGTGGAGCCGGGGAATCGGCATCCGCGCTGCAGTTCGTTGACGGGTCGCGACGACGGTCCTGGGCATTCCGGAGGCCTTCACGGAGGCCCGGCGGCAGGCAGCCCACGCACTCAAGGGGCAGCGACAACGACCATGCGCACGTTAACCACCGTTAACACGTTCTGTCCAGCATGGATTCCGATGCAGGGGGAGGCCGATCGAGCGCGTGGGGCCTCGATTCAGGAGTCCGGGCCAGACTGCGGCGGCGGCCCGAGTGGCTGTCCTCCGGGGCCGCCGGCGAATGTCAGCCACGGCAGCGAAGGCTGCTGGGCCACACCCGGCTCGCGGTAGTCGCACACCCCCTCGGGGAAGGTTTTCCGCAGCCGGTCCCATTGGTCATGGGTGAAGTCGACGGTGTAGTCGCGACGGTCGAGGGGCTTGACCCGGCACTTGAGGATGTTGTCGGCCAGTGGACCTCCGGCGGCAATGCGCGGATCGCCGAAGTACGGGAACTCCTCCCGGCAGACCGACATGTCGGTGACCTTCTTTCCGGCGATCCAGCACGCGTCGACCGCGGCGGCGGGCTTGTTGCGCACCACCTTGGCCTCGAGCGGATCGGTGGACGTGTCCGCTTCGATGGCGGACAGCCACTTGTCCATCAGCAGGAACGCCTGCTCGTTCACGGCGGGGTTGCCCAGTAGGGGTCCGGGACTGGTCCAGATGATCTGATTGCCGGCATTGGCGTTGGCCGCGATCAGCCTCTTCCGCATCGCATAGCTGTGGAAGTCGGTGTGGATATCCAGGTTCGTGGAGTCACGCAGGTCGATGATCGGCACCTTCGCCGCCTGACGCGGGTAGGTGACCCGTCCCGAGCGGTACGCGATCTCCAGCGCTTTCGAGTCGGCTTTGCCGCGCTCGGGCTGCCAGTTCCAGTCGATGTCCAGCCCACCGATGTTCTCGTTGACGTCGACGAACTGCTCCGCGGTGATCTCGCCGGATTCGAGAGCCTTCAGGCCGTACTGGACGCCGACGTTGTCGTACGGCCGGTTGGCGAACCCGTCGGACGGTCGGCGGCCGAAGACCGCGACCATGTAGTCCTGCAGGGTGCAGCGGACCCCCTTGGGGTTGGTCTTCGCGTCGTACACCCAGGGCGGGTTGGGCTCAGGGGGGGTATGGCCGCCGAACTGGCCGCCCAGGCAGGCCACGCCGTTGTCCGGGTCCAGCCAGATCTTGGCGTAGTTGGCGATCTCCTTCGGGTTGTCCCATGAGCGGCACGGGGCCTCGGCGGCGTACCCCTCGACAGCGACACGCTGAGCGGTCTTCGCCCACAATGGCGAGTTGTCGAAGTGACGGGCGAGCAGGTGGCAGTCCTCGGCTTCCTGCATGGTCTCCCAGATGTCCGGGAAGCTGCAGGAAGGCAGGAGGCCATCCACCAGGCCCGGGTAGTTCGAGGCGATCCAGTGCTGCTGCATCGCCCCGCCCGAGCAACCCTGGCCGATGGTGTAGCGGATAGGACCGTACGCCTCGACGAAGTGCTCCTTGAGCATCATGAGCGCTTCGGCCGACACCACGTCGTTGCAGTTCTGACCAAGCGTGTTCAGGTTCGAGACGAACACCGCGAAACCGCGCGACAAGGCGTGATCCTGCAACACGCCGCCGCTGAGGAAGTTGTCCGGCGCCCCCTGCGTGTGCCGTGGTGTGCAGTCCCCGCCGAACGGCACCAGCACCTTGCCGTCGAAGCCGGGCTGCGGCGCCCACGGCTTCCACGGCTTGCCCGGCTCGTAGAGCACCGCGATGTCGTAGATGCCGCGATCCATGGTGCCCCGCTCCCTGCGCACGATGTAGGGGACGTTGTGCCCCTGGTCCGTGGTGGTGCGGGCCAGGTCCCGCGGCGGATTGCTCGGATCGTAGGGGCGGAACTGGCCGGTCGCCGACGACTTGTAGAACAGCTGGTACTTCTTCGGGGTGTTGCAGGTCGCGTCCTCCGGCCTGCCGAGACCGTTCGCCTCGGTGGCGCAAGTCCATGGCTGCACCTGGCGCCCGGCGAACACCGGTCCGCCGAGTGGATGGTTGGTGATGGTGAGACGGGTCGTACCTGCCTGTCCGCGGGCTGTCAGCCGGTTCTCGCCGACCTTGAGGCCGGTGACCAGGCCGAGGAAGCGACCGTCGGGCCGGACGGCGAAGGCAGGCGTCACATCCCGCCCGTCGACGTCCACACGCACTTTGGCAGGCTTTGCCTTGGAGGGAAGCACCACCTCGACCAGGGCGTCACCGCCGGAAACCAGATCCGCCCGATTCGACAGCACCCTGACCCGGAGCGACGTTGATGGGGCGGAGTGAGCGGCTCCAGCCAGGACGAGCGAGAACGCCACCATGAAAACGATGACCCATCTGGCTCTGACGTGAAAAGTGAGCTTCCCCGGAAGGCGGATTACAGCGTGAGCCATCGGTTCCTCCGAGTTCATGGACTGTCGCAACGCCGTTGCGTCACGGGGCAACCAGGGCGGGGGACGAAAGCGGGTCTCGGCGGAGTACGCCGACTGCGACGGTTGCGGGGACCGAACCCTTGCGACCAGAACGCCGACCCGTCACGTCGCTCGGTTGGTGATCACCTGGTGGTGAGGGCGGCGTCAGGGTCTGGTGACTGATGGGCCGTCCCGCTGGAACGGCCCACCTGCATCGAGCTCAGGAGGTCGCGACCGCGGCAGCTCCCGGTACCGCGGCGGCGCCGTCGATGGCCACGTCCTTGGTGTCCTTCATCGCCAGCACGCACAGAGTGCTGATCAGCCCGAGTGCCGTGAGGTAGAACCCGACCCCGATACCCCCGAATTCGGCCGCCAGAGGCGGTGCCACAATCAGCGGGACCGCACCGCCGAGGATGCCACCGAGGTTGTAGCCCATGCCGGCACCGGTGTAGCGGTACCGGGTGTGGAAGAGCTCCGGCAGATAGGCGGCGGCCGGGCCGTAGGGGATGCCGAGCACCACCATCAGCAGGCTGAGTCCGACGAAGAACGACAGCATGCTTCCGGGCTGCATGATCAGGAACGCCGAGGGCCCCACGATCATCGAGGCGACGGTGCCGACCAGCAGGACCCGCCGCCTGCCGATCCGGTCGGAGTACAGGGCCGAAGTGATGACGGCGACGCAGAAGACAAGCCCTGCGATGATGCCGCCGACCAGGACCGTGGGGCGCGACAGGCCCAGCACGCCGACGCCCGGCGCCTGGCCCGCGTAGCTGGTGAGGTACACGCTGCTGGTGTAGAAGACTCCGAAGGTCATGGTCAGCATGCCGCCGGTCAGCAGCACCTGTCGCCACTGGTCACGCAGCGCCTCCACGAAGGGCAGCTTGACCTGCTCGCGGCGGGCTGTGGACTGTTTGAAGGCCGGTGTCTCCTCGATCTTCAGCCGGATGTACAGACCGACTGCGACCAACACGAAGCTGAGCAGGAACGGGATCCGCCAGCCCCAGGCCGTGAAGCTCTCCGGGCTCATCGCCAATGCGGTGATGAGGAACGTGGTGCTGGACATCGCCAGCGCTATGCCTGGGCCGAGCTGCGGGAACATGCTGTACAGACCCCGCTTGCCCGACGGCGCGTACTCGGCGGTGAGAAGCGCCGCACCGGCCCACTCGCCACCGACCGCGAGTCCTTGCAACGCGCGGAGGGTCACCAGCACGATCGGGGCTGCGACGCCGATCGTTTCCGAGGTCGGCACCAGACCGATCGCGAACGTGGAGGATCCCATGATCAGCAGGGTGGAGACCAGCGTCTTCTTGCGCCCCAGGCGGTCGCCGAAGTGGCCGAACAGGACCGCACCCACGGGACGGAAGAAGAACGCCACGCCGAACGTCGCGAACGAGGCGACGGTCGCCGCGGCTCCGCCGAGCGCCGGGAAGAACAGCGGCCCGAAGACCAGTGCGGCCGCTGTTCCGTAGATGAAGAAGTCGTAGAACTCGATGGAGGTGCCGAGGAGCGAGCGGCTACCCGACGCATCGCTCGCGGCCGATCCAGTGGGGCACTCGACGGCCCTCTCGCAGATTGTTCCGTACTCATTGATCACACCTCAGTGGTTGGGAGCATCCCTGATGCAGCCGGCGCTTACTGGGAAGGGCGAGCCGAAGCGGGGAGTTACTCGTCCCGGTGCAGGCGTGAACCAACCCGGCGGGTGGCGTCGGGACGGCATGTCCGGCCCCGCAGCATGTTCAGGACGCAACATGTGGGAGCGGGACGCTCTGCAGCGCGCTTCGCCTCGGTGGGGGTCCCGGATGACGGTGTTCTTCGTCGCTTTCCCGCCTGCTCCGGCGGGTGCCGAGATACTGCGCGTCCCGGCAGCGGCCTGATAGCTCCAGGTGGAGGTCTCCACTTGGAGATAGCGCGGTAACGGCTTTGCGGTCACGATCGGCCGCAGGACTGCATTACGGGCTTGTTAACCCTGATGGTCCGACGGAAGGCCTCATAGCATGTCCGAACTCGCCGACGGTTACAGCCAGATCCTGGCCCTCTTCGACGGTTCCACCGCAATGCACCGGATCTTCGACGACGTCCCAGCCCTGAGCGGTGTCGATGTGGCCTGGGTCGACGAACCGGACGGCGGCGATCAGATCGTGCTGCGACACATGGTGAACAGCGGTCATCACCGTTGGCGTGCCGCGTTCTAGGCGGATGTAGCAGTCGACGCTGAGCCCGGCCAGGGCGGCGACTTCCTCGCGGCGCAGCCCTGGTCCCCGCCGCTTGTGTCAAGCCACGGGCAACCCGACCGGCTGGGGGCTGATCCGCGCCCTGTGTGAGGCCAGGAATCTCCCGGATCCGGCGGCGATGGTCCGTGCCGCCAAGCAAAGGTGATGCGGCTAGGGAGGACTTGCCGGTACCCCCTTCAACAGGTCCTGTCGCGCTGTCGGCAAGGCTGGTTGCCTTGGAGCCATGGCCAGCAAGGCCACGACTGCGGACGCCACCCGTGTGTCTGCAGCCACTGTCTCAGCCCCTGCCGCGAGCGGCATGAACCGCGGTCTGGGTCCCACAGTCAAGGAGCAAGTTGATGTCCCGTGAGATAAGGATTCCCGGGCCGGACCACCCCATCGAGATCAGCGAGAACCCTCGTCTGATCCGTGTGGTCACTCAGAACGGGGGCAAGGTCCTCGCCGAAACGACCGCTGCCGTCATGCTGAGCGAGGCGGGCCGTCCGCCCGTTCACTACATCCCGTTGGCAGATGTCGACCAGACGCTTCTGGTGCGCACGCACTCCCACACGTACTGCCCGTACAAGGGGGAGGCGTCGTACTACAGCCTCATCACCCCCGAGAAGGAGATCGCGGACGCGGTATGGTTCTACGAAGAGCCCCATGAGGCCGTCAAGGCGATCGCGGGCCACGTCGCCTTCTACCCCGAGCACGTACAGATCACCGTCACCGAGGCCGTCGCCAACTGACGCCCTTGTGCAAGGCCGGAGCGGTCCAAGCCGTCACCTCTGCTCCTACCCTGCACCCCAGGACGTCCGCGGCTACCCCGCGGACGTCACGGACCCCGACGGCCTGCGCGCCACGCTCCGCACCGCGATCACCGAGCTGGGCGCTCCCGACGTGCTCGTGTACAACGCCGCGGTGGTGCGCAAGGACGCGCCCATCGGCGGTGACGACAAGGACTGGGCCGACGTTCTGGCCGTCAACGTCCTGGGGGCGAGGGTCGCGGCCGACGCCGTCCTCCCCGCGCTCCGTGACGGCCGCGGGAGCCTGCTGTTCTCCGGCGGCGGCCTCGCCCATTCCCCGTCCGCGGAATTCGCATCCCTGTCCATCGGCAAGGCCGGGATCCGCACATACGCGCAAGTACTCCACGAGAAGCTGGCCGGGACAGGCGTGCACGTCACCAGCGTCACGATCGCCGGGGCGATCGGTGGCGGCGAAGAGCGCTTCGATCCGGCAGTCCTCGCACAGGCCTACCTCGACCTGCACAACCAGCCCCAGACCCAGTGGCAGCACGAGCTGCTGCGTGACTGAGCTCCCGTAGGCGCAGCATCACCCTGTAGGGCTCCACGTCGCAGCTCCGCCGCCGTTGTGTGCTCCTAGTCCGATGGCGACCGCAGTAAGGGGCGGCCGGATCACCCTCGCTTGTTATCGTTGGCGCCCGGTTGGCGGGCTGGGGACGGTGGCTGGGGGCGCTGGTTCGTCTCCTGCCCTGCGGTGGCAGCCCAGGCGTGTTCGACCTCCACAGCGATGTCGCCTCGGGTACTGACGCACGGCCCGGCACAGCGCAGTGCCCCGGGCCGGTGACGTCGCCACCGGCCCGGGGCACTGTGCTGTCCGCTGGAAGGCTCAGCCTGCGTAGATCTTCCAGTTGGCCGTCAAGTTGGCCACGGTGTCGGGCAGGTAGCTTCCGCTTTCGGGGCTCATCAGGAACTGGTCGTCCTTGTAGGAGGGGCTGTCGAGGTAGTTCAGGCCGGAGCAGTTGGTCAGCCAGCGTCCGGTGTTGGGCACCTCGTTGATGCAGAATCCGTTGGAGGACATCAGCTCATCGCCGTCGGCGAACCACCACTGGCTCTGGTCCCCGGAGTTGCAGGGGACGAACCAGACGCTCGAGCCGTTGTTGTTGGTGGAGGTCAGGCAGTTGCTGCCCTGGGAGATCGTGTAGCCGATGGCTCCGTCCGAGTTGGTGACCATGCCGTTGATCATGTGGATGTCCCAGGTGTCGTACTCGGTGCCGCCGGGGGTCCCGGAGTGCAGGTCGTAGGAGGTCACAGAGGAGCCCGACTTGTCTCCGGAGTTCCCGAGGTCGCGGAACTCCACGGGGGAGGCGGTGGTCACACCCTGGATGACGGCCATGGCCGGCACGACTGACCCGCCGCCGGTGTAGCCGATCTGCGACACCCCGCCGAACGCGATGCTGGAGAGGTTGTTCCAGATCCACCGTGCCGCGCTGTCGACGTACGTGGTGAAACCGGATCCCAGACCGCCGATCCGGGCCGGCACCGCCTGGATGGCAGTGCCGGCGTTCTGGAACGTGGCCCTCACACCGTCCCGGACGTAGCTCTCCTGGAGTTTGTCGAGGCCGGAGAAGGTCAGCATCGAAATGGTCGCGTCGAAGAAGGCACTGCCCACGCTCTTCCAGTCCACGGTTCCGTCGGTCAGGTACTGGAAGACCAGGGCTCCGAAGAACCCGCCGGTGAACGCGGCTATCTTGACGCCCCACTTGCAGCCGGCCGGACCGGTGTACGAGCAGATGAGTGTGGAGGCCATGACAGTGATGCTGGCGTCGACGGCTACCTCGACCATGCGGGCCGACAGGTAGGACCAGCCTGCTTGCTGGGCGACCTTGCCCTTGGCCTCGCAGCTGGCGATGGCATCCTGACGCTTCGCGGCAAGGGCCGTCACCTGCTGGCGGGTGAACCTGTAGGAGGCGCTGTGGACCACCGGTCCGGACACTGTCGGCGGGGCCTGCTCGCGGTAGGAGGCCTCCAGCGAGTTGACGGTCCCCTGGCAGATGGACGCGATAGAGGGCTGAGCAGCCCTCTGGGCGCCCTGGCGGGTAGGTGCGGTTGAGCCCAGGACGGTGGTGACCAAGGCGAAGGCCGCCACAGCGATAATGATCGTCGGCCAGGGCGGGCGCTTCAAGAGGCGTCTTCTGGTGCGGGAGAGCACGGGTACGGACACGGACACACTCCTTGGGTCAAGACGGATCGGCCGCAGGCATCTGCCGCGCGGGAACGCCGGGAGCGATCGGGCCGGTCCGGCCGCGCCCGGGTGCGGGGCTCCGGGGCCGTGGGCGCATCTTTGCGGTGGCTCCGGTTGCTGCAGCCGGGTGTATACGGCCTGGGGCCGGGACTGAGACGCGGGCCCGGGCGCAGAAGCCGGGGCCCTAGGTAGCGGGCTTGGTCCGCTACGTGTGCGTCATACGAGAAGGATCGGGGCGGCGTCGGCGCGGGTCCATGGGTAGTTCTACGGGGTCCTACGGGGTCCTACGGGGTGGGTACCTGGTTCTGCGCCCACCAGGTGGCGATCTGGGTGCGGGATCCGAAGCCGAGCTTGGCCAGGATGTTCTCGATATGGCCCTCGACCGTGCGCGGCGAGCGTCCGAGCGCGGAGGCGATCTGCCGGTTGGTCGCGCCCTGGGCCACCCGTGCGGCCACCTCTCGCTCCCGGCTGGTCAACGGGTTCGTGGCCACGGCCGGGGCCACCGGTTCAGGAGCCCGAAGTGCGAATGCGATGGCCCGGGCCGGACCGTCGA
The DNA here is from genome assembly GCF_003112535.1 of Streptomyces rishiriensis. GTDB lineage: Bacteria > Actinomycetota > Actinomycetes > Streptomycetales > Streptomycetaceae > Streptomyces > Streptomyces rishiriensis. Next base: position 85,947 of record NZ_BEWA01000027.1, read on the forward strand.
CAGCGCCGCCCTGCGCGAACGCCCTGCGATATCCGGCCTGGCCCAAGACCGCGACGGTCGCTTCCTCGAACCGTGCATGACCCAGGGCCACCTGCGGGAACGCGGCCAGGGTGATCCCGATGTCCCGCCGCAGCGCATCCGCGGCCCCCAGCACCCGCACCGCCTGCGCAGCGTCGCCGAGGGAGGCGGTCATCCAGGCGAAGTGTTCCAGCATCAGCATGGCTCCGACGTAGTCGGTGAAGCCCTCCTCGATCTCCAGCGCGGTGCGCGTCATCGCCACGGCCGCCTCCAGGTCCCCGCGCAGATAGGCGTCATGGCCCAGCGCGCTCAACGCGTGCGCGCGGCCCCACCGGTCATCGTGCGCCTCGGCGGCGGCCAGGGCGCGCCGACCGGTCACCGCCGCACGTGGGTCTGCCAGATGAGCCAGGACGAACGACAACTCGAACAGGGCGAAGACCACTCCCGCTCCCTCGCCCAGCGCCGTGTGGGCGTCCACCGCGCCCTCCAGCAGGCTCACGGCCTGCGTCAGCTGACCCCGGAACAGCGCAAGCGTGCCGCGGAAGCTCTGGACGTACGCGCACACCACCGGGTCGCCAAGTTCCTCGCCCAGGTGTGCCGCCTCCTCCAGCCACCGGCCGGACGCCGCCAGGTCGCCCTGCAACTGCGCCACCCAGGCGGCAACCCACAGCGCCCTGGCCCGAACGACGGTGGGTTCGGGCGCGGCGGCGAGCGCCCGGTCCAGTCTGCGTCGCCCCTCGCCGAGGAATCCTCCGGCGCACCAGTGGTAGCGCAGTGCCGCCGCCAGCGCGAGGGTGGCCTGCGGATCGCCTGCGCAGTCCAGGGCCGTCAGCACATTGGCGTGCTCGGCGCGCAGCCGGGCCAGCGCTTTCTCCTGGCCCGGGCCGCACCAGTCTCCGGCAGTCCGCTCAGCCAGGGCCAGGTAGAAGTCACGGTGCCGTCGCAGCACAGTGTGCTCCTCACCGGACCGGGCGAGCTGCTGCCTGCCGTACTGGCGGATGGTCTCCAGCAGCCGATAGCGCGGCTCGTCCTCGCCTCCGCCGGTCAGCACCACGGACTGGGCGACGAGCCGGTCCAGGAGGTCCAGCACCTCGTGCCGCGCGATGCCCGAGCCCGCACAGACGCTCTCGGCCGCATCCAGGGCGAATCCGCCGGTGAACACCGACAGCCGGTTCCACAGCCGCTGCTCTGGCGCAGAACACAGTTCGTAGCTCCAGTCGACCAGCGCGCGCAGCGTGCGCTGCCGCGGCAGCGCAGTGCGGCTGCCTCCGCTGAGCAGCGCGAACCGGTTCTCCAGGCGGACTACCGCCTCTTCCACGGTGAGAGTGCGCAGCCGGGCCGCGGCCAGCTCGATCGCCAGCGGCAACCCCTCCAGGCCGGCGCAGAGCCGGGTGACCGCGGCCCGGTTCGTGTCGGTGATCCGGAACCGGGGCTCAACGGCGTTGGACCGGTCCCTCAGCAGTTCGAGTGCCTCGTCCGGTGACAGGGGCTGGACGGTGAGAACGTGCTCGCCGGTGATGCCCAGAGTCTCGCGGCTGGTTGCCAGAATGCGCAGGCCACCAGCGGCCGAAAGGAGGGTCTGGGCCAGCTCGGAGCAGGCCTTGACCAGGTGCTCGCAGTTGTCCAGCACGATCAGTGCCCGCCGCCCTGCCAGATGGGCCGCGAGCTGGTCCAGGATCGGCCTGGCCCCCAGGTCCGGCACCCCCAGCGCGGTCGCGGCCCTGATCGCCACCGCTGACGGATCCCGCACGGGGGCCAGGTCCACCACCCACACGCCGTCCGCGAAGGCCCTGGTGGAGTTGGCGGCCACCTCCAGCGCCAGCCGGGTCTTGCCCACCCCGCCCATTCCGGTGAGCGTCAGCAGCCTCGCGCTACCCAGTGTTCGACGAATCTCCGCGACCTCGCGCCGCCGACCCACGAAGGAAGTCAAGGCCAAGGGAAGGTTCCCCGCCTCGGACAGCACTCCGATCACGTGCACCTCGCCTCGTGTCGGCGGCGTTGCGTGCATTCGCTGATGCCCAGCCGCTGCCCGAGCGCGACGCCGCAGACCCCGCTGACATCCAGGCCCGCGACGTCGACCAGCCGCGCGAGTGCGCTGTCGATGACGTCCACCCATTCGTCACGAATCAACGCGGTCATTGGCACCACCTCAATGCGCAGATCAACACACATCACCCGATACCTCGGTCGGGAGCAGTTGGCTCACCGTGGCACAGGACAACTTGAACATCCGCTGTCAGGAACCGGAAACGGCTGCGAGCGACTCTCGCGGCTCGTCGGACGTCGATCAGCCGGATGTCTCGGACGAGTCGGCGGCCTCGGCGTCTTTGGCCGGCGCGGACCGCTCGACGTCGTGGTTGGTGGCGGCCCAGCTGGCCAGCAGGTTGAGGGCGTCCTGGGAGCGGGAGGCGGGCTCGGCGGTGTAGGTGAGGAGGACCTGGCTGGAGTCGCCGCCCACCGGGAAGGTCTCGAACGGGAGGTCGAGGTCGCCGACGACCGGGTGGTGCAGGAGCTTCACGCCGGTGGCGTGCATGCGGACGTTGTGGGCGGCCCAGCGGTGGCGGAATTCCTCGCTGCGGGTGGACAGTTCGCCGATCAGGTCCGTCAGCCGCCGGTCGTAGAGGTCGCGTCCGGCCTCGGCGCGCAGCATGGCGACACAGTCGCCTGCGACCTGGTCCCAGTCGCGGAAGAACTCGGTCGCGTGGGTGTCGAGGAAGACGAACCTGGAGTTGTTGGGCGGCCGTGCCGGGTCGGCGTAGACCGGGGAGTACAGGGCGCGCCCGAGGTCGTTGGTAGCGAGGATGTCCCCGCGTCCGCTGAGGACGAACGCGGGTGTGCCGCTCATCGAGTCGAGGACGCGCTGCACCGGAGGCCGAACCCGCTGCTGGGCCGGGCGGCGGCGTGGCGGGCGGGTCGTGCCGACGCCGCGCAGGAGGTCGAGCAGGTGGATGCGTTCCGCCTCGTCGAGCTGAAGTGCCTGTGCGATGCCGTCGATGACGCTCTCGGAGACGCCGGTGGCGTTGCCCCGCTCCAGCCGCGTGTAGTACTCGCTGGAAATCCCGGCGAGCAGGGCGACCTCCTCCCGGCGCAGCCCGGTGACCCGTCGGCGCTCTCCGCCGTAGAGGGGCAGTCCGGCCTGTTCGGGGGTGACCCTGGCCCGTCGCGTGCCCAGGAATTCCCGGATCTCCGCACGGAAATCATCACGAATATCGTGTTTGCCGCTTTGTGGATCTTTTCTAGCTGCCATGCGTTTCACTGTACGAGCGCTTCCGCTGATGAGGGGGTCCCTGTCAGTGACCCCCTCATCAGGGACTCCCACACTCCCGTGACAGGCGGTTTTGTTGATGGTGCACCGCCCCCAGCGGTGTGAACGGCCCGGATGGGCGTCGCTTCCGCCGCCGGTCCCAGCCCGCTCTGCGGCGTTGTCCGCGCTGCATGCACCACCCCCGCAACAGACCGCGTGCCGGCCCATGGCATCTGAAACGAAATCCCTCATGAGCAAGGGCACGTCTGAATCTCGGGGTCTTCATCACTGCCGGCTCCAGCGGCATCGGCAAAGCAGCTGCCACCGACCTGGCCAAGGACGGAGCGACGGTCGTCATCACCGGCCGTGACCCGCAACGCACAAAGGCAGTCGCAGACCAGATCGGCGGCATCGGCTACGTGTCCGACTTCGAGAAACTCGACGACGTGCGCGGTCTCGCTGACAAGCTTCTCGCCGCGTATCACCGCATCGACGTGCTGGCCAACAGCGCGGGCAGCATGTACAAGGTCTCCGAGCTCACCGCTGACGGCTTCGAGCGCACCCTCCAGGCCAACTATCTCGCCCCTTTCCTGCTGACCAGGCTCCTCCTTCCCCGGTTGGCGGAAAGCCCAGGGCGGGTCATATCCACCTCCAGCAACGCCAACGTCCAAGGGCGGGTACACCTCGACGACCTCAACTTCACCCGCCAGCGGTGGAACTCGGGCCTGGGCGCGTACGGCACCTCCAAGCTGATGAACAACTGTTCGCGAAGGAACTGGCGAGGAAGTCGACCGTTCCGGCTTTCGCCGTCCACCCGGGCTTCGTCCGGACCGGCCTCGCCCCGGACTGGTGGCTGCTCCGCATCATCAAAGCCGTGACACTGGGCCGCTACGGTGTCGTCCCCGAGGAAGGTGCCAAGCCCCTGATCCGGCTCGCAGACCTGGACACGCTCTCGGAACCGAGCGGCACCTATTTCGACAAGATCAAGCCCAACGGGAAAGAAGGCCGACAGGCGACCGACCTGCAGCTGGCAAGAGACCTGTGGAACCACACCTCCGCCCTCGTCGGACTGCTCGCAAGTCACTAGAAGAGACGTTGCAGGAGCCGGGTGTAGTGCTCGCTGGAGATGCCCGCGAGCAGGGCGACCTCCCCGCGGCGCAGCCCGGTGACCCGTCGGCGCTCTCCGCCGTAGAGCGGCAGTCCGGCCTGCTCGGGGGTGACCTTGGCCCCGATATCCGTGATGATCTCCGCGCGGAGATCCGGGAATTCCTGGGCACGCGAACCACCCCAACATGCTCTCGGCCACCGAGCGGCCGGGATGCCGTACCGCCACACGTTCAGGTGACGACAAAACACCTACACATTCCCATACCGCCCTCTTACAGCACTCACGCGTCGCCCCTGCTCCCGGCCCTGGAAACCGTGCGCACGCAACTCGGAGCACTGCCCGAGGACGTCAAGTGAACCTGGACCATGGCTACGACAGCGCCATATCCCGTGCCTGCTTGGCAAGTTGGGCCTCACAGCGGAGATCGCCCGCAAGGGCGTCCCCGCCCCGATCCCGGCAGGCAAACGCTGGGTGGTCGAGCGCAGTCCCTCCTGGATGAACCCTTACGGCAAGCTGCGGCGCTGCACGAAGAGGAGCGGCAAGGCGGTCGGCCTCCACCGCGCCGCCACACTCGTCAGGTTCCGCACGCTCATCCGACGATCGACCTAGTGCCGCATCAGGCAACGTTCGCCCTGTTCACGACCTCACGGAGGCGTTCGTCGGCGGCGTGCTTGTTCCGCCAGATGATGTAGCGGCGGATCATGCTCCCTTGCTCCTTGTGGTTGGCATGGTCGGTGCCGTCGAGAGCGAAGTAGCGCAGGGCGGTGAACTGAGCCTCGATCCGGTTGAGCCAGGAGCTGTTGGTCGGGGTGTAGGCGATCTCCACGTTGTTCGCCGCTGCCCACGTCCCGACCCGCTGGCACCGCTTCGTCGTCAGGTGCGGTGAGTAGTTGTCGCAGACGATCGCAATGCGCACGTTCGCCGGGTGCAGCGAGCGCAGGTAGCGGCAGAACTCCAGGAACTTCGACCTGTTCTTGGTCTTCTTGATGTGCCCGTAAAGCTGGTCCTTGGCCAGGTCGTAGGCGGCGAACAGGTGGCGGATGCCGTGCGGGCGGGTGTAGGTCGCCCGGCGGCGGGGCCGAGGATCGCGGTCGGGGTCCTTGTGTCTGCCGCCGCGTTCGGCCCATTGCCGGCCGGGGTGCGGCTGGAGGTTGAGCGGCCCGAACTCATCCATGCAGAAGATGACTTCGGGCTCGCCTTCCTCGGGTATGACCTCACCGTCGGCGATCGCGTAGAGGTGTTCGACGCGGGCCTTCTTGGCCGCGTAGTCGGGGTCGCGGGAGGTCTTCCAGGTCTTCACGCGTTGAAACGAGACGCCCTCCTCGCGGAGCAGGATGCGAAGGCCCTCGTGGCTGATGTCGTCGACCACCCCCTCGGCGACCAGGAAGTCGGCCAGCTTGGCCAGACTCCAGGTCGAGAACGGCAGGCCGTGCTCGGCCGGCTTCGACTTGGCGATCTTCTTGATCTCCCGGCGTTCCGGGAGGGTGAAGGTCTTCGGCCGGCCGCCCTTGTACTTGGGGTAAAGCGAGTCGAAGCCGTCCGCGTTGAAGTTGTGGAGCACGTCGCGGACCCGGTCGTCGCTGGTGAACGTCACCTCGGCGATCTTCGCAACCGGCATGCCCTGCGCGGATAACAGCACCATCTGAGCCCGCCGCCAGGTCACCACCGAGCCAGTGCCTCTGCGGATGATCCGCAGCAGGCGCCTGCCCTCGTCGTCGTCAATTTCCCGAACTCGCACGCGTTCAGCCACGTGATCATTGTGGCCGTCTGGCGCTTCCCGGCGCAGCAACTGGACGACACACCACGACAGGGCGAACGTTGCCTGATGCGGCA
>NZ_BEWA01000028.1 GCF_003112535.1 Streptomyces rishiriensis
TTTCGGGGTCCCCGTTCCGGGGTCGTTTAGGGTTCAGGCATGCGCTACGACCTGGTGATCTTCGACAACGACGGTGTCCTCGTGGACAGTGAGCCGATCTCCAACAGGCTGTTGGCCGCCTATCTCACCGAGCTGGGGCATCCGACGTCCTACGAGGACTCGATCCGGGAGTACATGGGCTCCGCGATGCACCGGATCCACGACCTGGTCCAGGAGCGCACGGGGCAGCGCCTGCCGGCGGAGTTCGACGACACGTTCCACCGGCGGGTGTTCGCGGCCTTCGAGCGGGAGCTGGAGCCCGTTCCCGGGGCGGTGGACGTCCTGGCGAAGCTGGCCGCGGACGGAGTGCCGTACTGCGTCGCTTCCTCGGGGAGCCATGAGCGGATCCGGGTGGGGCATCGCAAGACCGGGCTGGACCGCTGGTTCGGGGAGGACCGCGTCTTCAGCTCGCAGGACGTGGGGAAGGGGAAGCCGGCCCCCGATCTGTTCCTGTACGCGGCCGAGCGGATGGGGGTGTCGCCGGAGCGCTGTGTGGTCGTCGAGGACAGTCCGCTGGGCGTGCAGGCGGCTGTGGCGGCGGGGATGGACGTGTACGGGTTCACCGCGATGACGCCTGCCGCGAGGCTCGCGGGGGCCACCCAACTCTTCTCGGAGCTGGGTCAGTTGGCTGACCTGCTGGTCTGACGGGCGGTACCCCCGCGCACTGACAACTGTCATGCATAGCTCCGGACGATCGTTTCTACCGGGGGACCCCTCCCGGCGGCGAAGCTGTGGGCATGACGACGAACCAGCACAAGAAGCTGAACGCCTTCGCCCCGCTCATCGTGGACGTGGCGGTGCCGCTCGGGTCGTACTACCTGTTCAAGGGCGCGTTCGGGATGAGCACGTTCGCCGCTCTCGCCTGGAGCAGCGTGGTGCCGGCCGGGCGCACGATGTGGAGCGCGCTGAGGGAGCGGGCGGTCAACGGTCTCGCCGGGCTCATCCTCGTCGTCAACGTCGTGGGTCTGGTGCTGAGCTTCGTCTCCGGTGACCCGCGGTTGATGCTGGCCAAGGACAGCGGCGTCAGCAGCACCGTCGGGATCGGGATCCTGGTCTCCGTGGTGCTGGGGCGGCCGATGATGACGGCCGGACTGAAGCCGTTCCTGGTGAAGAGCGACGCGGTCCGCGAGGCGGCCTGGGCGCGGCTGGAGAGCGGTGCGGCGGCCGCGTCGGCGGACTTCCGCAGGCGCGAGCGGGCCTTCTCGCTGGTGTGGGGTGCGGTGCTGCTCGCCGAGTGCGCGGTGCGGATCGTCGGCGCGTACACGGTGCCGGTGGACACCATGGTGTGGCTGGGGTCGGTGGTCATGGTGGTGGCGATGGGACTGGCGGTCGTGGTCGGCGGGGCGCTGGGCGCCGGTCCGATGGAGGCGATCGTCTCCGCGGAGGCGAGGGGCGGGGAGCCGGTGGAGGCCGGGGCCGAGGTGCTGGAGGTCGCCCTCGCCCGGTGACGCCGGCAAAGCTGAGGAGAACTCATCTTTGGCTGGATCTACCCACGAGTACCTCGGGGCCCTACGCTCGCCGCCATGACAGATGTGCTGCGGCGCGGTAGGGCCTCCTTGGCGTTCAGTTTCTTCGCGCAGGGGGCCGCGTTCGCTCTGCTGGTGACCCGGATCCCGGCCATCCAGGACCGGTACGGCGTCTCGGACGCGCTGTTGCCCGCCTTCCTCGCGGCCGTGCCGGTGCTGGCCGGAGTGGGGAGCGTGACGACCGAGCAACTGGTGAAGCGGATACCGCCGAGTCTGCTGCTGCGCTGGTCCCAGCCGGTGGTGCTGCTGGCCCTGGTGGGGGTCGGGGCGGGGCGCGGGATGGCGGAGCTGGGGGCCGCGCTGGCGGTGTTCGGGCTGGCCGTGGGGGCGCTGGACGCCTCGATGAACATGCTCGGGGTGAGTCTGCAGCGGACGTACGGGCGCAGCATCATGCTCAGTTTCCATGCCGTGTACAGCCTGGGCGGCATCGTGGGGGCCTCGCTGGCGTGGGCGGGGGCGCACTGGCATCTCGCGCTGTGGGTGTCGTATCTGCCGGTGGTGGCGGTGTTGCTGCCGGTCGCTCTGGTGGGGAGCCGTTGGTACGTCGACGGTGACGGGGACTCCGGTGCGGGGGACGGGGCCGGCGAGGACGGGAGGGCGGAGGGCGGCGGCTCGGGTGTCGTCTTCAAGATGCTGCTGCCGCTGTGTCTGGTGATGTCCTTCGCGTACATCGGGGACTCGACGGTCTCCAACTGGAGCGCGAAGTATCTGCAGGACGTGCTGGGGAGTTCGGAGCAGCTGGCGACCGTCCCGTACAACGTCTACATGGTGACCACGCTGCTCGGGCGGGCCATCGGGGACTTCGGGGTGCGGCGGTTCGGGGCGGCGGCCGTGGTGCGGGTGGGGGCGCTGGTGGCGGCCGGCGGGTTCGCGGTGGTGGCGGGTGCGCCCGGGGCGTGGGTGGGGATGCTGGGGTTCACGTTCGTGGGGCTGGGGCTGTGTGTGCTGGTGCCGCAGACGTTCGCGGCGGCGGGGCGGTTGTTCCCGGGGGCCTCGGATGCGGCGATCGCGCGGCTGAACATCTTCAACTACGTCGGCTTCCTGGTCGGTTCGCCGTTGGTGGGGGCGCTGGGGGACGCGTGGAGCTACCGGGGCGCGATGGCGGTGCCGATGGTGTTGGTGCTGGTGACGTTGGTGTACGCCCGGTCGTTCGCCGCTCAACCGGACCGATACGGTGTCGGGCATGAGCGGCCGCGCACAGCTGATGTGGGACGAGGCAGTAACGGGCTATGACTTCGGGCCCGAGCATCCGATGGATCCGGTCAGGCTGGATCTGACCAGGAGGCTCGTGGGCGCCCTGGGACTCGACCGGGCGCTGGACGTCGTCGCGGCGAAGCCCGCCGGGGAGTCGACGTTGCGGCTCGTGCACCGGGAGGACTACGTCGACGCGGTGAAGGCGGCGTCGGCGGATCCCGGGGCGGCGGACCAGGCCTACGGGCTGGGGACGCTGGACGATCCGGCGTTCGCGGGGATGCACGAGGTGTCGGCTCTGATCGCCGGGCTGTCCGTCGGGGCCGCGGAGGCCGTGTGGCGCGGGGACGTGCTGCACGCGGTGAACTTCTCGGGCGGGCTGCATCACGCGATGCCGGGCGGCGCTTCGGGGTTCTGCGTCTACAACGACGCGTCGCTGGCGATCGCCCGGCTGCTGGAGCTGGGGGCCGAGCGGGTCGCGTACGTGGACGTGGACGTGCATCACGGGGACGGGGTGCAGGCGGCGTTCTGGGACGATCCGCGGGTGCTGACGATCTCGCTGCACGAGCATCCTCGGACGTTGTTCCCGCAGACGGGCTGGCCGGAGGAGACCGGTGGGGACGCGGCGCGGGGTTCGGCGGTGAACGTGGCGCTGCCGGCGGGGACCGGGGACGCGGGGTGGCTGCGGGCGTTCCACGCGGTGGTGCCGGAGCTGATCGCCGATTTCCGTCCGGATGTGCTGGTGACGCAGCACGGGGCCGACACGCACTTCGAGGATCCGCTGGCTCATCTCGCGGTCTCCCTCGACGCGCAGCGGGCCGTGCAGGTGGCCTGCCACGAGCTGGCGCACGGGTACGCGGGGGGGAAGTGGGTCGCGCTGGGCGGGGGCGGCTACGCGGTGGTGGAGGTGGTGCCGCGGTCCTGGGCGCATCTGGTGGCGGTGGCGGCGGGGACGCCGGTCGCGCCGGAGACGGTGATCCCGGAGGGATGGCGGCAGGAGGTCTTCGCTCGTACGCGGCAGTTGGGGCCGATGCGGATGACCGACGGGCGGTGGCCCGTGCGGTGGGCGGAGTGGGAGGCGGGGTACGACCCGGCTGACCGGCTGGACCAGGCCGTGCTGGCCACCCGGCGGGCGGTGTTCCCCCTGCGGGGGCTGCTGGCGTAGGACTGCTTACGCCAACCGTGCGGTGTCGGCCGGGTTTCTGCCCCCGGACCGCTCGTCGTCGGGCAGCATCGCTTCGTGTGGAGTACCGCGGCCCTTCGGGCGCATCTGCTCGCTGCGGGACTGGCCGGGGTGGTGGCCACCACCCGGGAGGAGAGCCTGCGCAGCTACCGGCTCTTCGCCGCCCGGGACCCGCGGGCGCTGCTCGGGCTCGATCCGGAACGGAGTTGGGGGCAGCGGGATCTGATCGCGTTGATGGCGGACAGGTGCGGGGTTTCGGCCGATCCGGAGTGCGTCTCGGGGCATGATGTGATCGATCCCGGACGAACGCTGGCCGCCCTGGACGCTTTCGCGGATCGACTCGCCGCGGTCGCCCAGCGTGGCGCCCGGGTGCTTCTCGGCACCGGGCATCCGCATCGGCTGCTGGGGTTCTACGCCGCTCTCGCGGACGCTTTGTCGACGGCAGGATGTGATGTCCTCACCCCGGCGCAGGGTCACTGTGTCGACATAACGACCCGGTTCGGCCTACGCACGCACCGTCTCGCGTACGTACGGGGCGTCGCTGTCGTCCGGGAGGCCGGGGTCGAACGCGCCGGTTGTGCGACCGGTGTGCACAGCCATTCTCCGCTGCCGGTTCGGGTGGCGCTCGCGGCGGCGGCGGAAGACGGCGGACGGCTCCCCGAGCTCGTGATCGGGGACCACGGGTGGGTCTGCGGGGCAGGTCAGCTGGGGTTCGAAGCCATCGGGCTGGCGGACACCGACGACCCCGCGCCGTTCGTCGGGGAGGCCGAGGGGACCGTGTCCGTGGCCGTTCCACTTGATGACGCCGTGCGATCCGCTTACTACCGGCCGCTGACCCGCTACGTACTCAATCGAGCGTGTCTGTCCGAGTAGGCCGCTGATGGGTGCACCTCTTCCCCACTCGCATCACCCGCCCCTACATTGGGGAGTGAGCACGCAGCGACGAAGAGTCACCGGAAGGGGAAGCCGGTGGCCGTCGAGTCGAGTGCGGAAGGTTCAGGTGTGTCATGGCTGCAGCTGGCGAGAGGCCTCTGAACGAGGTTCAGTTCCTTACCGTGGCGGAAGTCGCCTCGGTGATGCGAGTGTCGAAGATGACCGTGTACCGACTGGTGCACAGCGGTCATCTGCCCGCGATCCGGGTGGGGCGGTCCTTCCGCGTCCCCGAGCAAGCGGTTCACGAGTACCTCCGCGAGAGCTATGTGGGGGTGGAAACCGCCTGACGGCCGGGCCTGTCCGCAGGGCAGGCCGCAGGGCGGAGGGGTCCGGCCGCAGGGCCGTCCCGGGCCCCTCCGGTCCCTCGATTACGACCTCAGCGCTCGGGCGGGTAGGCTAGCCCCTCGTAGGTCGTATGGGCCCATGGCGCCCAGCACCGAGTGATGAGAAGTGAGCGAGGGTAGTCGTGGGCTCTGTTATCAAGAAGCGGCGCAAGCGGATGGCCAAGAAGAAGCACCGCAAGCTGCTCAAGCGCACGCGCGTTCAGCGTCGCAACAAGAAGTAGAACGTACTTACTTCTTCGCGACGCGAGCCGCGTAAGCGTCGTGTGGCCCCCCACCGTGTTATCGGTGGGGGGCCACACGTATGTCCGGGCCGCGTGCGCCCGGCTGAACGCCGTGCGTATGCCTGGACGTGCAGCGTGGCCGGTCCGGTCGTACGACCGGAGGTTCCCGTCACCTCGGGCATCGGCCGGTCACCACAGCGCAATATCGACCCGCTAAGTTGGCCCGCAGACGGGGAACGCGGCAGGGTAGCCAGGGCGGTTCCAGGACGGAAGGAAGGCGCTGATCTTGGGAAAGGTCGTGCTCGTTACCGGAGTGGCCCGTCAGCTCGGGGGCCGGTTCGTACGACGGATCCAGCGTGACCCACAGGTCGACCGGGTCGTCGCCGTGGACGCGGTACCCCCCGAGCACCATCTGGGCGGCGCCGACTTCATCCAGGCCGACATCCGTCAGCCGACCATCGCGCGGGTGCTCGCCGAGACCGGCGCCGACACGGTCGTCCATCTGGACGTGACGGGCACCGCGTTGGGCGGCGGCAGCCGGACCACGGTCAAGGAGACCAACGTCATCGGCACCATGCAGCTGCTCGGCGCCTGCCAGAAGTCGCCGAGCGTGAAGCGGCTGGTCGTCAAGTCCAGCACCAACGTCTACGGGTCCGCGCCGCGTGATCCCGCCGTGTTCACCGAGACCACGTCCGCGAAGTCGCTGCCCAGCGGGGGCTTCGCCAAGGACGCCGTCGAGGTGGAGGGCTATGTGCGCGGGTTCGCCCGGCGGCGGCCCGACGTCGCCGTGTGCGTGCTGCGGTTCGCCAACATCCTCGGGCCCACCGCCGAGACGCCGCTCGCCGCGTACTTCTCGCTGCCCGTGCTGCCCACCGTGTTCGGTTACGACCCCCGGCTGCAGTTCGTGCACGAGGACGACGTCATCGAGGTGCTGCGGATCGGCTCGCACGAGCCGGAGCGGGGCACGCTCAACAGCGGCACCTTCAACATCGCCGGGGACGGGGTGCTGTTGCTGTCGCAGTGCTCCCGGCGGCTCGGGCGGCCCACCGTGCCGCTGCTGCTGCCCGCCGTCACCTGGGCGGGCTCCCTGGTGCGTACGCTGGGCATGACGGACTTCTCGCCCGAGCAGATCCGGCTGCTCACCCATGGCCGGGTCGTGTCGACGGTCCAGATGCGCGAGACGCTGGGGTTCCTGCCGCGTTACACCACGGCCGGGACGTTCGAGGACTTCGCGCGCAGCCACGGGCCCGGGCTGTTGCCGCCCGAGGCCGTCGCCGGGGCCGTCGACCGGATCGCCGCGCTGCCGCTGCCGGGCGGCGGCCACGCCCCGGCCCACCCCCCGACGCCGAGCGCCAACTGAGGAGCGCATCAACGATGGCGGACGCCAAGGTCATTCCGTTCGACGACGACCGGTCCCGGGGGAGCGCCGTGACGCGGCCGCCCCGGCGCCGGGGGGCGGCGAGCCGGCGCAAGAACGGCGAGCCCGCGCCGGTCCGGGAGATCGGCGAGGCCGGGGAGGTCCAGCCCCTGCCCGCCAGGGCGGCGGGGCAGGATGATGCTGTGGTGACGGGTGAGGAACAGGGGCGCCAGGACGGGGGCGGCGGTGGCCTGGAGCGGCGGATCGCGGGCGGCCTGTCCTTCCTGCGCCGGCGCCTCACCGGCGACTACGAGGTCGACGACTTCGGCTACGACGAGGAGCTCACCGACCAGGTCCTGATGTCCCTGCTGCGGCCGGTGTACGAGAAGTACTTCCGGGTCGAGGTGAAGGGCGTCGAGAACATCCCGGCCGAGGGCGGTGCGCTGATCGTCGCCAACCACTCCGGGACGCTGCCGTTGGACGGGCTGATGATGCAGGTCGCCGTCCACGACCACCACCCGGCGGGCCGGCATCTGCGGCTGCTGGCGGCCGACCTCGTGTTCGTGCTGCCGGTGGTCAACGAGCTGGCCCGCAAGCTCGGTCACACCCTGGCCTGTGCCGAGGACGCCGAACGGCTGCTGGGCCAGGGCGAGCTGGTCGGGGTGATGCCGGAGGGGTTCAAGGGCATCGGGAAGCCGTTCAGCGAGCGGTACAAGCTGCAGCGGTTCGGCCGGGGCGGCTTCGTCTCCACCGCGCTGCGCCAGGGCGCTCCGATCATCCCCTGCTCGATCGTCGGGGCGGAGGAGATCTACCCGATGATCGGCAACGCCAAGACCCTGGCGCGGGTGCTGGGTTTCCCGTACTTCCCGCTGACGCCGACGTTCCCCTGGCTGGGCCCGCTGGGTGCGATCCCGCTCCCGACCAAGTGGACGATCCAGTTCGGCGAGCCGATCCCGACGGACGGCTTCCCCCCGGAGGCGGCCGAGGATCCGATGCTGATGTTCAACCTGACGGACCAGGTCCGCGAACAGATCCAGCACACGCTGTACAAACTGCTCGTGCAGCGGCGGTCGGTGTTCTTCTGAGCGCTTTCCCCCGGTTCCGGGGTGGTCCCGGCGCACGGCGGTGGGGGCGTTCCTCCTGAAGAGGAACGCCCCCACCGCCGTGGAGCTCGCTAGCCCGCGTCCTCGCTGTCGATGCCCAGGCCCGGGAGCAGGCCGGGCAGGAGGGGCGGGAGGGTGACGTCCGGCCGGGTGCTGGGAGTGCTGGTCGGGGCGGTGCTGCCGTTGTCCTTCGGGGGGTCGAGCAGGCCGCCGGTGTCGCCGCCGAGCAGGCCGTCGTCGTCTCCGGTGGCGCCGGAGGAGGACTTGCCGGGGGTGCCGGGCGTGGTGCCGCCGCCCGCGGACGACTCCTTGCCCGGGCCGGCGCCGGGGGTGGTCGAGCGGCCGGTCTCCGAGGCGCCGGTGGACGCCGGGCCGGAGCCGTGGCGGGCGCTGCCGCTCGGGGCGGGCGGCTGCGGCAGCAGGGACTGCAGCGGCGCGACCTCCTCGTCTATGGCTTCGAAGACCGACGAGACCTGCTGACTGACGTCGCCGAGCTGGACCGGCAGGCGGTCGCGCAGGGCGCCCCAGGCCTCGCGGTGCGAGCGGGTGAACGCGTCGAGAGCCTGGATGGGGCCCAGGGAGTGGGGATCGCGTTGGTACGCCTCGTGGAGGAGGCGGTGGCCTTCCGTCGCGTCGTGCTGCATGCCGTTCAGGGCGCGGCGGATCTCGCCGAGGGACTCGTGGTCGAGGTCGCCGCTGCGGCCCCGTTCCATGAGGCGGCGGGCTTCGCTGAGCCGGGTGGAGGCCTGGTCGAGGTAGGTGCGACCGCGTTCGTCGTCACCGTCGGCCAGGTAGTTGAGTTTGAAGTCCTCGATGCCGCGCTTCAGTCCGTAGAGCCCGTCGCCGGGAAGGGCGTCGGAGCTGGCCGCGGCGACGCCGCCGAAGGCGCCGGCCGCGACGCCGACGCTGAGGCCGCCCGCGGTGAGGCCCTTGGCCAGACGGGAACGCGGTCGCAGTTTGCCCAGGGGACCGGCCCGGTGTGTGCCCTTCGCCCGGTGGGAGCGCGGCTCCGGCACCGAGGGTCCCGCCGCTTCGCCTCCCGCGGTGCCCGCCTGCAGCATGGCCTCCATGGCGGCGACCAACTGGGCCCGCTGGACGACCTTGACCTCGGGGTCGAGTTCCGGCTTGGGCAGCTCGGCGAGACTCGTGGCGAGGGCCAGAATGCGGCCCTGCTCGGTCTGGTCCGCAGCGGCCGGCGTCGGCGGTGATCCTTCGGTCTGCTCGGCCGCCGTGTCCTGGTCGGAATGCTCCTCCAGGGCCTGGGCGAAGGCGTTCGCCCGCCGGTGTGCCGATACGTTCGCGATCACAGGCGGCACCTCCTCTCGTCATGACGGTCGACTCCCGGGGGGTCCTGAGGGTTGCACGCCCTCGGCCGGTTCCACACGATCGAGTGATCGGGGTCGGCCGGGACGTGACCACAGGGAGCCTGTATCCCGCACAACGACTGGCGCGGCACTTGGGTTACGGACGGCGGATGATGGGATCGGGAAGTCAACGGACTTTCACTGAAAGTGAGTTGGGGATGGCTGACGGTAGGCCGCCGACGGGTCGGGTCAGCGGGCGTCTTCCGGCAGGAGGCGGGCGAGGGTGCGGACGGCCCGGTACTGCAGCGTCTTGATGGCGCCCTCGTTCTTGCCCATCACGCGAGCGGTCTCGGCGACGGAGAGGCCCTGCAGGAACCGGAGTGTCACGCACTCCTGCTGCTGGGGGTTGAGTCGGCGCACCGCGTCCAGCAGTGCGGCGTTGGAGAGGGACTCCAGGACGGAGTCCTCGGGTGAGCGCTCGACCTCGTTGGCGTCGAGCATCTCGCCGGTGGTCACTTCCAGCCGGAAGCGGCTCGACTTGAAGTGGTCGGCGACGAGGTTGCGGGCGATGGTGACGAGCCAGGCGCCGAAGTCGCGGCCCTGCCAGGTGAACGTCCCGATGCGGCGCAGGGCGCGCAGGAACGTCTCGCTGGTGAGGTCCTCGGCTGTCGCCTTGCCGCCCACCCGGTAGTAGATGTAGCGGTACACGGTGTCGCTGTACTGGTCGTACAGCCGCCCGAAGGCGTCGGCCTCGCCGGCCTGTGCGCGTTCGACGAGATCCATCATCCGGGCGCTGTCGCTGTCGGCGGCCGGTCGGCGGGTGGCGGTGGGCGCGCCGGTCGCGCGTCCTCTTCTGCCGACCGCGGCGCTGCCTTCCGCCAGTGCATAGCACGGGCCCGCCGGAGTGGCGGCGGCGAAGGCGGGGACGGCGTACGCGGTGGGGACGAAGCCGCGCAACAGGTCCTGGACCGTAGCGACCGTTGCGCGCAGCGTAGCCAGGCCCGAGGTGTCAACCCCGACGTGTGGGTACACGGGACTCCCAGAGGCAGAGCTTCCATCACGTGCAGTGCGGAACCTTTCACCCGTCGTAGCGACGGGAGGGGTGCCGGATTGCGTCTGAGGAGAATAACGCTTCGTACAGGCCCTGCTACACCGAGTTGCTCAAATCATCGATTACGTCGCTTCTGTGGCCTATTGGCGCTCGATCAAGTTACGCAGGATGACCGATTGATGATCGGAAGGGTTCGAGTTTCGGGTCGGTCCGGGGCGGGTTGTGGCTGTCCGCGGACAACAGGACTGCGTGTGGGGTTACGGGGGTACGACCGTTGGATTGGCCGGGTTTCCTCGTGGGTGTGGAGTGTCGTCGGGCGGCATGACGGAGCGGCCGGGCGATTGTCGTACCGCCGCGGCCGCTGTCCTCGCGCCTTCGCGCCTTCGCGCCTCGCTGTCCTCGTGCTTTCGGGCCTTCGTGCCGTCGCGTAGTGCGCCGTCGGGCCTTCGCGCCGTCGGTTCTCGCGCCCGCGTGGGGCCGGCCCCTACCGCCGTCGCCGGTGCAGGGCGATGGCCGCCGCGGTGCCGCCCGCGACCGCTCCCACGCCCGCCGCCGCCGGGATGCCGACCTTCGCCGCCTTGCGGCCCGTGCGGTAGTCGCGCAGCCGCCAGTCGAGGGTGTGCGCGTGCCTGCGCAGCTTGGCGTCGGGGTTGATGGCGTAGGGGTGGCCGACCAGGGACAGCATCGGGATGTCGTTGTGGGAGTCGCTGTAGGCGGCGCAGCGCGAGAGGTCCAGGTTCTCCGCGGCCGCCAGCGCGCGCACCGCCTCCGCCTTCGCGGGCCCGTGCAGCGGCTCGCCGACCAGCTTGCCGGTGTAGACGCCGTCGACGGACTCCGCGACGGTGCCCAGCGCGCCGGTGAGGCCGAGGCGGCGGGCGATCACCTGGGCGATCTCCACCGGGGCGGCCGTGACCAGCCACACCTTCTGGCCGGCGTCGAGGTGCGCCTGGGCGAGGGCGCGGGTGCCCGGCCAGATGCGCTCGGCCATGTACTCGTCGTAGATCTCCTCGCCGATCGACATCAGCTCGGAGACGCGGTGGCCCTGCACGATGGACAGCGCCGAGTCGCGGGCCTCCTGCATGTGCTCGGGGTCCTCGACGCCGGCCAGCCGGAACCAGGCCTGCTGCCAGGCGAAGCGGACCAGGTCGCGGGTCTCGAAGAACTTCCGTTTGTAGAGGCCGCGGCCGAAGTGGAAGAGCGCCGCGCCCTGCATGACGGTGTTGTCGAGGTCGAAGAAGGCGGCGGCCATCGCGTCGCCGTGCACCGGGAACTGCGGTTCCCGGGGG
The DNA here is from genome assembly GCF_003112535.1 of Streptomyces rishiriensis. GTDB lineage: Bacteria > Actinomycetota > Actinomycetes > Streptomycetales > Streptomycetaceae > Streptomyces > Streptomyces rishiriensis. The sequence goes on from NZ_BEWA01000028.1 coordinate 11,539, forward strand.
GAGACGTCCAGGGCGTCCTGGGAGTCCAGGGCCTGGGTGGACTTGCGGGCTGCCTCCGCCGAGGCCTCGCCTGCCAACACGCTCCGCGCCGTGGCGGAGCGCCTACGGGGAGTGAGCCATCCTAGAGCGGCCATGGCGTGAGCATAGCCATTCTGTGCGGTGGTTCCGGATCCGAGAGGTTCGAAGGGTGTGAACTCTCCGCGGCCCTGCCGTGAAAGAAGGGCGAGAATGGCGGCATGAGTCCCCTCTTTCGACGTAAGGCCGGCCCGGGCGGGCGGTCGGTCACGCTGATCCGCAAGTCCGGCTGCCATCTGTGCGACGACGCGGAGCGTGTCGTCGACAAGGTCTGCGGGGAACTCGGCGTGCCCTGGGAGCAGAAGGACATCGCCGACGACCGGGAACTGTACGACCGGTACTGGGAGCAGATCCCCGTCGTCCTCGTGGACGGCAGGCAGCACACCTTCTGGCGGGTGGACGAGGACCGGCTGCGCAGGGAGCTGACCGGCCGATGAACTGACTGATCAGTACAAGGACACGCCGAACGTCGCTTAGGATCGATGGCGGTTCGGTCTCGGGGGCGGGATTCACGAGGAGAGTGGCGGTTTTGCCCCCTGGAATGACGCGCGTGACCCCGGTCACGTTGGCCGGGCAAATCGGACACCATCTTTGTGCACGCGTTCACAAAGACATAGCCTGCTGTCGACGGGGCGGTCTGGGAACGTACGACCGCCCACAGCCCCGCTCTACCCGCAGGAGCACCGTGGCAACTGGCCGAACTCACCGACCGGCGACCCGTAGCCGAGGGATTCCCGAGGCCACCGTCGCCCGCCTTCCGCTGTACCTTCGCGCGCTGACCGCACTGTCGGAGCGCTCGGTGCCCACGGTCTCCTCCGAGGAGCTCGCGGCCGCGGCGGGAGTCAACTCCGCCAAGCTGCGCAAGGACTTCTCCTACCTCGGTTCCTACGGGACGCGGGGCGTCGGCTACGACGTCGAGTACCTCGTCTACCAGATCTCCCGTGAGCTGGGGCTCACCCAGGACTGGCCGGTCGTGATCGTCGGCATCGGAAACCTCGGCGCGGCGCTCGCCAACTACGGCGGTTTCGCCTCGCGCGGCTTCCGGGTCGCGGCGCTCATCGACGCCGACCCGGCCATGGCCGGCAAGCAGGTCGCCGGGATCGCCGTCCAGCACAGCGACGGCCTGGAGAAGATCATCTCCGACAACGGCGTCTCCATCGGCGTCATCACCACCCCGCCGTCCGTCGCCCAGCAGGTCTGCGACCGGCTCGTGGCCGCCGGCGTCACCTCCATCCTGAACTTCGCGCCGACCGTGCTGTCCGTGCCCGACGGTGTCGACGTGCGCAAGGTCGACCTCTCCATCGAGCTGCAGATCCTCGCCTTCCACGAGCAGCGCAAGGCAGGCGAGGAGGCCGCTCTGAACGAGGCCGCCCTCGCCGCGCCCGCCGGCCGTGGCGACTCCACCGACCAGGGACCCGACGGGGACGTGCCCGCCGTGATGCCGGCATGAGTCTCCTCGTCGTCGGGCTGAGCCACCGCAGCGCCCCCGTGAGCGTGCTGGAGCGGGCGTCGCTGTCCACGGACGCCCAGGCCAAGCTGCTCCAGGACACCGTCGCCGCCGAACCGGCCGCCGAGGCCGCCGTCCTGGCCACCTGCAACCGGATCGAGCTGTACGCCGACGTGGACAAGTTCCACGCGGGCGTCGCCGAGCTGTCCACGCTGCTCGCCCAGCACAGCGGGGTCGGCCTGGAGGAGCTCACTCCCTATCTCTACGTGCACTACGAGGACCGTGCCGTCCACCACTTCTTCTCGGTGGCCTGCGGGCTGGACTCCATGGTCGTGGGCGAGGGCCAGATCCTCGGGCAGATCAAGGACTCGCTGGCGCGGGCGCAGGAGCTGCACACCGCCGGACGGCTGCTGAACGACCTGTTCCAGCAGGCCCTGCGGGTCGGCAAGCGCGCCCACTCCGAGACCGGCATCGACCGCGCCGGGCAGTCCCTGGTCACCTTCGGCCTGGAGCAGCTGGCCGCGGGCGAGGACGTGCGGGGCTGGGCACGGGGCAAGCGCGCCCTGGTGATCGGCGCGGGATCCATGTCCTCACTGGCCGCCGCGACCCTGGCGCGCGCCGGGGTCGCCGAGGTCGTCGTCGCCAACCGCACCCTCGACCGCGCCGAGCGGCTGGCCCAGATACTGGCCGAGGCCGACGGTGGGCACGTGTCGGCCCGCGCGGTACCGATGGAGTCGGTGCCGGCCGAGCTGACACGTGCCGACGTGGCCGTCTCCTGTACCGGGGCGACGGGCCTGGTCCTGACCGCGGAGTCGGTCGCTTCGGCGGTCGAGGGCCGCACCGGCGCGCCCGCCGCCTTCGACGAGGGGGACGCGCCGACGGACGTACGGCCGCTGCCGCCCACCTCCCTCGGCAGCGACGACAACTGTCCTCTCGACCTGGCCGCCGTGCAGCAGTCCGGCGTGCGGCAGACGGGGTTCTCCGTGATCGGGGAGGCCGCCGTCGCCGGGATGGACGCGGCCACGCTGGAGCAGCACGCCGCCTGGGTCGACAACGCCACCGTCGACCGGCGGCTCGCCGGCCGGCGCGGCCCCGAGGCCGACGCCGAGCTGATCGTCGCGCTCGCCGCGACCGCCGCGACCGTGGGACGCATCCCCGAGCGGCGCGTCCCCGAGCAGGTCGCCCCGCTCGTGCGGCCGCAGCCCGTGCTCTTCCTGCTCGACCTCGCGATGCCGCGGGACGTCGACGCGGCCGCCCACCGGCTGGCCGGAGTACGACTGGTCGACATCGAGTCGCTCTCCGAGGCCTCCGCCGACGCGCCCATGGCCGCCGACGTCGACCAGGTGCGGCGGATCGTCGCCGACGAGGTCGCGGCCTTCGGCGCGGCACAGCGGGCCGCGCACATCACGCCGACCGTGGTCGCGCTGCGTGCCATGGCCGCCGACGTCGTGGCCGGCGAGATCGCCCGGCTCGACGGGCGGCTGCCCGGCCTGGACGACAAGCACCGCGCCGAGATCACGCAGACCGTGAAGCGCGTCGTCGACAAGCTGTTGCACGCGCCGACCGTGCGGGTCAAGCAGCTCGCCGCCGAACCCGGCGGCGCCGGGTACGCGGACGCGCTGCGGACTCTGTTCGACCTCGACCAGGAGACGGTGGCCGCCGTGTCCCGGGCCGAGGACAGCACCGAGAAGACATCAGAGAACCGAGGGCCGGCATGAGCGGCATGAGTACGAAGGCACTGAGACTGGGGACCAGGCGGAGCAAGCTCGCCATGGCCCAGTCCGGGCAGGTGGCGGACGCCGTGAGCCAGGTGACCGGACGGCCCGTGGAGCTCGTCGAGATCACCACCTACGGTGACGTCTCCCGTGAGCACCTCGCGCAGATCGGCGGCACGGGCGTCTTCGTGACCGCGCTGCGCGACGCGCTGGCCCAGGGCGAGATCGACTTCGCGGTTCACTCGCTGAAGGACCTCCCCACCACGCAGCCCGAGGACCTGGTCCTGGCCGCGATACCCGTGCGCGAGGACCCCCGGGACGTGATCGTCGCCCGGGACGCGCTGAAGTTCGCCGACCTGCCGCGCGGGGCGCGCATCGGCACGGGCTCGCCGCGCCGCATGGCGCAGCTGAACGCGTACGCGCGCAGCCACGGGCTGGACATACACGCCGTGCCGATACGCGGGAACGTCGACACCCGCATCCGGTACGTGCACGACGGCGAGCTGGACGCGGTGGTGCTGGCCGCGGCCGGCCTGAGCCGCATCGGCCGCCTCGACGAGGTCACCGACTTCCTGTCGATAGACACGGTTCTGCCCGCTCCCGGCCAGGGAGCACTGGCGATCGAATGCGCCGCGCACGACGCAGCGCTGATCGCCGCCCTCGGTGAGCTCGACGACCCCTTCACCCGGGTCGCCGTGACCGCCGAACGGTCCCTGCTCGCCGCCCTGGAGGCCGGCTGCAGCGCCCCTGTGGGCGCGCTGGCCGACCTTCCCCCGCTCTCGGCTCCGCTCGAGCGGGGAAGCGCCCGGGGCGACGGGCAGATTGTCAACGAAATGCGCCTGCGGGGCGTCGTCGGGACCACCGACGGCTCTCGCATGGTGCAGCTGTCCACCACCGGTCCCGTGCCCGAGACGCACGACGGGGCAATGGCGCTCGGTCGCGAACTCGCCGCCGAGATGCTCGCCCAGGGCGCGGCCGGTCTGATGGGGGAGCAAGCACAGTGAGCCCCACCGCCCTTCCAGCCGCTGGCCTCGAACACGGGCACGTCACCTTCCTGGGTGCCGGACCCGGGGATCCGGGACTGCTGACTCTGCGCGCCGTGGAGGCGCTGGCGCACGCGGACGTCCTCGTCGCCGAGCACGAGGTGCTCGACGTCGTACGGACGCACGCCAGGCCAGGCGTCGCCGTCGTGAACGCGGAAGCGGGTCCTTCGTCGGACCCTCTCCCGGGCACGGGCACGCCGTTCCCCACGGTCGTTGACGGCACGTCAACAACCGCTGAGGCACCCGCTGTGCGCGATGCCGCACATCTTGTCATGGAGGCCGCGCGGGGCGGCAGGCGGGTCGTCCGTGCGGTGTCCGGAGACCCCGGACTCGACGCGTACGCGGCGGAGGAGATGCTCGCGTGCGCCGCCGCCGGCGTTCCCTTCGAGGTCGTGCCCGGTGTCGCGGCCGCCGTCGGCGTGCCCGCGTACGCCGGTGTGCCCCTGCGCGACGCGCAGGGCGCCGACGTCCGCTTCGTCGACGCGCGCACCGCCTCGGACCGCTGCTGGACCGAGGTCGGCGCGTCCGACGGGACGGTCGTGGTGTCGACGACCCTGGACTCCGTGGCCTCGGCCGCCGGAGAGCTGGTCTCCGCGGGCCGCAAGCCCGACACCCCGATGACGGTCACCGTGGCCGGCACGACGACCCGGCAGCGGACCTGGTCGGCGACGCTCGGCACGATCGCGCAGACCCTGAAGCAGGCGAAGGTGCTGCCCTCGCCCGAGGGCGGCCGGCCCGTGATAGTCGTGGTCGGCGAGCGTTCCGCCCCCGCCCAGCGCGACCAGCTGGCGTGGTTCGAGTCCAAGCCGCTGTTCGGCTGGAAGGTGCTCGTGCCGCGCACGAAGGAGCAGGCGGTGTCGCTCTCCGACCAGCTGCGGTCCTACGGGGCCGTGCCGCACGAGGTGCCGACGATCGCCGTCGAGCCGCCGCGCACGCCCCAGCAGATGGAGCGCGCGGTCAAGGGCCTGGTGACGGGCCGCTACGAGTGGATCGCCTTCACGTCCGTCAACGCCGTGAAGGCGGTGCGGGAGAAGTTCGAGGAGTACGGGCTCGACGCGCGTGCCTTCGCCGGCATCAAGGTCGCGGCGGTGGGCGAGCAGACGGCGAAGGCGCTGGTCGCCTTCGGCGTGAAGCCCGACCTCGTGCCGAGCGGCGAGCAGTCGGCCGCCGGGCTGCTGGAGGACTGGCCGCCCTACGACCCGGTCTTCGACCCGATCGACCGGGTGTTCCTGCCGCGCGCCGACATCGCCACCGAGACCCTGGTCGCCGGCCTCATCGAGCTGGGCTGGGAGGTCGACGACGTCACCGCCTACCGGACGGTGCGGGCCTCGCCGCCGCCGGCCGAGACGCGGGAGGCGATCAAGGGCGGTGGCTTCGACGCCGTGCTCTTCACGTCGTCGTCCACGGTGCGCAACCTGGTCGGCATCGCCGGCAAGCCGCACAACGTCACGGTGATCGCCTGCATCGGCCCGGCGACCGCCAAGACGGCGGAGGAGCACGGGCTGCGGGTCGACGTCATGGCCCCCGAGCCGTCCGTGCTCAAGCTGGCCGAGGCCCTGGCCGACTTCGGCCTGCGCCGCCGGGCGGCCGCGCAGGAGGCCGGAGACCCGGTGACCCGGCCGAGCGAGCGGCGACCGGGAGCCCGGCGGCGGCGCGCGACGTAGTCGCCGCTCGCTGCCCGTCCCGAGGGCGCTCGCCTCGGGGGCACGTTGCGCGCCCCGTCGTCTCCGTGGGAGACGGCGGGGCGTTCTTCTTGAGCGAAGGCGGGGACTGGAGCAGAAGTTTCGACTGGCGGACGGGATCACCGTGCCCTACGACACCCCGGCGGAGAGCCTCGCCTGGATCTCCGGCCGTGCTTCCGTCCGGGGCGGACGAGCGGGAGCCCGGCCAGCGGTGGCGTCAGTGGTCGGACGCGTACGGCAGGAAGGCCGTCCAGGCGGTGGGGGCCAGGGTGAGCCGAGGGCCTTGGGGGTCCTTGGAGTCGCGGACCAGGATGCGGGCGGGGGCCGCGGCCACTTCCACGCAGTCGGGGCCGTCAGGCGTGCTGTAGCTGCTCTTTATCCACTCCAGAGCCGGTCCGTCTTCCCTTGCAGGCTTGCGGATCATGTCTCTCCCAGCACAGTCTCGATGAAGGCCAGCGACTCCCGAGGAGCGAGAGCCTGTGCCCGGATGATCCCATAGCGAATATCCAGGATCTGAACCTCCTTGGGGTCGGTGATCACCCGGCTGATGAGCTGGACCTCGTTGTGCCCCACAGTGCTTCCGTCCCGCAACCTGAGCAGTCTGAACGACCCGGCCAAACCGGCGTTGTCCTCGCGTTCCAGCGGCAGCACTTGCAGGTCGACGTTGCTCAACCGGCCCACGTTCAGCAGGTGTTCGAGCTGCCTGCGCATCACCATTCTGCCGCCGATGGGACGGCGCAGCGTCGATTCGCACTGCACGAAGCTGAAGACACGCAGTGGTGCCTGCCCGCCGACGATGTCCTGTCGGGCCAAACGGGCCGCCACGTGTTGCTCAAGCTCGTCGTCGGAGAACGGAGGACGGCGCGTGGCGACCGATGCTCGAATGTACTCCTCGGTCTGCAACAACCCGTGAATCACCGAGTTGTTGTACGCGCACAGCTCGACCGCCTCCGCCTCCAGCCTCTTCAGGTCCCGTACCTTCTTCGGGTACCGGACCTCCGCGAGGTCCTCCTTCAGCGCCGCGATCCTGCCGCCCGCCGACAGGACCTCGTCCGCGCGGTCCAGGTACTCGGGCCGGGGAATCCGCCGTCCCCGTTCCACCGACGAGACCTGCTCCTCGCCGTATCCGATGGCCGCGCCGAACTCGGCCTGGGTGAGGCCGGCCGACTCCCGCCACAGCTTCAGCTGGCGCTGGACGGTCCTCATGACCGCCCCGGCTTCCTCGTCGGCCTCTGGTCCCGCGTCCCACTCGTTCACGTCCGCCGTCCTCCCCGCCGCGCCCTTTTCGGTCCAACCCCGGATGCCTGCGTCCCGTCACCCCGTACGGCCCGGACGGAACCGGACGCCACACGGACAGACGCCGTCCGCACGGGCCGCCTTTCTTCACAGGTTACGTACGAATGGACACGCTGGGTGACGTGAATCAGCAAACCGTGCGCGCACCGCTCCACCAGTTCTCCGTACCGCTCTCCGCCACCCGGCGCGGCGCCCGTCTCGCCCGCCTCCTCGCGGCCGAGCAACTCAGCTCCTGGGGAGCGCCGTTGGATCCGGCCCGGATCGTCGTCGCCGAACTCGCCGCGAATGCCGTCCTGCACGGCCGTGTCCCCGGCCGGAGCTTCCGCCTCACGCTCTCCGTCGTCAGGGCCGGGACCTTGCGCATCGAGGTCGCGGACACCCGGGGGGATCACCTGCCTGCCCCGGCCCGAGCGGGCGGCGACGTCCTCGCGGAGTCCGGCTACGGTCTGCTGCTCGTCGAGGAGTTGGCCGACCGGTGGGGTGTGCGGTGCGGGCCGGTGCCGTGCAAGACCGTGTGGGCGGAACTGGATTTCGACCCATGCCGGTGAACTCCGCACCGGAGCCCGGAAACACGGGACCCGGTGGGGTGAAGGCCGGTGCTGCTGGCCGTAAAAGACTCAAGAAACCGGGGAAAAAACCCTTCCAACCAAACCAAACCCCGTGTTTGTCACTCGGGTGGGTGAAACGGGTCGCTGTGGCTGGCGTAGGGGTCGTCCCGCCGTGCACGCTCGGCACGAACGACCCCACACATAAATCGGCCCCCGCCGGGACTGCAATTCCCAGTGCGAGGGCCTGACCATCCAGGAAGAGAGCAAGTCTTCCCCATGGCTGCCACGAAGCCTATCGCTGCCCCGGGCCCGACGTCGGGCGTTCGGCGGAACGCCACCCGCTCCGGTGTCACCCACGTACGTGCGTACCAGTCGAGCCATTACACGATCATCGGCAACCACCTCGCCCAGCACCGGGCGTTGTCCCTGGTCGCGATCGGACTGGCCGTCCACACCCTGTCGCTGCCGCAGGGCGCTCCCGTCGACATCCGCAGCCTCGCCGACCGCTTCCCGGAAGGGCGGGACCGTATCGCCTTCGGGCTGCGGGAGCTGGAGGCGCACGGCTATCTGGAGCGGGTGAGGGAACGCACGGACGGGGGCCGTTTCGTCACACGGACGTACGCCCACAACGCTCCGGCGCTCACCCGGAGGCGGGCGGAGGCGGCCGAGGTACAGGAGGAGCCGGCCGTTCCCGCCGTAACCGTCGCGTCCATCACCCCGGTCGTGTCCGTGGCCCCTGCCGTGCCGGTCACGACCGTGGACGCCGTAGGGGTCGAGGCGGCAGGCGACCCCGTCGCCGAAGAGGCTCCTTCGCCGCCGTCCGACGTCTCTGAGCGGGAACCGCTCATGAGCGGGCACCGCGACAAGGCCTTCGCCCTGCTCGCGGGCCTGCGCCGCATCGACGACCGCTTCACGCTCTCCCGGAAGGACGTGGAGAGCCTCACGCCCGCCGTCGTCGGCTGGTTCGACAACGGCGCCTCCCGGGCCGCCGTGATCCACGCCATGACCGCCGACGTTCCCGTCCTTTTGAAGTCTCCCGCCGGATTCCTCGCCCACCGGCTCCGGGAAGGTCTCCCGCCGCCCCTGTCGGCGCTTCCGCCGTACGCCGATCTTCCCGGTGACCCGCCAACCGCCGCCGCGTCGATCCCGCCGAACCCCTGGTCGGATCCATGGACTGACTGCGAAGGCGGCTGCACGCGCGTATTCCGGGAGTCCGCGCCCGTCAAGTGCTGTCGGGACTGCCGTGCGCGCAGAGTGGCAGCGTCTTTGAAGTCGCCGGTTCGCACCGTCTGAGTTTCGCGCAGCCGCAATCGCAGCCACCGGTCCCCGACTCCCCTCCCCCCCCCCGAGGAGACAACCCATGCCCGAGGACACGAGCCACTCCGCCTACGCGCGCGTGTACAGAGTCCTGCTCGACGCGGCCGACGACCTCGAGACCTTGAAGCAGGAGGGCGCGGAGGTCGGCGTGGAGCCCCACGCCGGTGCCGCGCTGATGGCGGTCAGGCTCGCCGCGGCCGTGCTGTTCCCCGCCGTGCCCTGTCAGACTCCGCCCTGGTCCCAGGACACCGACCGGTTGCTGGACCTGTGCGTCAACTGGCGTGACGCGGCCTTCGAGGTGGGTGAGTTCGCGCCGGAGGCCGACCTGCGTCTCGTGCAGGGCGGAGAGGACCGGTGAGGGCCGACGGGGCGTCGGCAAAGGGGCTGCCGGGGCGGGCGTAGCGTAGGAGCCATGTCGAAGTACGGATCCTTTCCCGGTACGCGTCCTCGGCGGCTGCGCACCACCCCCGTGATGCGGCGCATGGTCGCGGAGACCCGGCTGCACCCGGCCGACTTCATCCTCCCCGCGTTCGTGCGGGAGGACGTGAGCGAGCCGGTGCCGATCCAGGCCATGCCGGGCGTCGTCCAGCACACGCGGGACAGTCTGAAGAAGGCCGCGCTGGAGGCCGTCGAGGCCGGGATCTCCGGGATCATGCTGTTCGGCGTGCCCGAGGAGTCCAAGAAGGACGCGCTGGGGACGCAGGGGACCGACCCGGACGGCATCCTCCAGGTCGCCATCCGCGACGTGCGCGCCGAGGTCGGGGACGACCTCCTCGTCATGTCCGACCTGTGCCTGGACGAGACCGCCTCTCACGGGCACTGCGGCGTGCTGGACGACCAAGGGCGCGTCGACAACGACGCCACCCTGGAGCGGTACGCCGAGATGGCGCAGGTGCAGGCCGACGCCGGAGCCCATGTGGTGGGGCCCAGCGGGATGATGGACGGGCAGATCGGGGTCATCCGGGACGCGCTCGACCAGATCGGGCGCGAGGACGTGGCGATCCTCGCCTACACCGCCAAGTACTCCTCCGCGTTCTACGGGCCGTTCCGCGAGGCCGTCGGGTCCTCGCTCAAGGGCGACCGCAAGACCTACCAGCAGGACCCGGCCAACTTCCGAGAGTCGATGCGCGAGCTCGCGCTCGACCTGGAGGAGGGCGCGGACATGGTCATGGTCAAGCCGGCCGGCCCCTACCTCGACATCCTCGCCCGGGTCGCCGACGCCGTGGACGTGCCGGTCGTCGCGTACCAGATCTCCGGCGAGTACTCGATGGTCGAGGCGGCCGCCGAGAAGGGCTGGGTCGACCGCGACCGGGCGATCTTCGAGACGCTGACCGGCATCAAGCGGGCCGGGGCGCGGAGCATCCTCACCTACTGGGCCACCGAGGCGGCCCAAAAGCTGCGGTAGCGCGCGGGCCGACGCCGACGCCGGCACTGTTCCGCACGGGCGGCGACGGCGGTCCCCGGCTACGCGTGCGTGTGCGCAGGCTTCGCGGCGGCGCCGGTCAGGGTGCCGGCCCTCGACGGGCCCTCGTCGCGCAGGCCCTGCCCGTCGTGGCAAGCGGTGAGGGCGAGCACCGCGACGAGGGTCAGCGCGGCGCCCGCGAGCAGACGGGCCCTGCTCCGGACACCGCGGCGGACACCACCGCGGACGGGGCGGGTGGGCAGAGCGAGGAGAGCGGCGGGAGTGGGGCGCGTGGACATGGGGCAAGCCTGTGTCGTGCAGCCGCCCTCCTTCCACAGTCCTCGGGAAAGCCGGGACGACCTGCCGGTCCCATAGCCTCTGACCTGTGGAAACAGTGGCCTCGTGGGACGCTGTTCGGGACGCGGCACGGGACGGCCGCCCGGTCGGGGAGCCGCCCGCCGGAGCGATGTCCACATGCCGAAAAGGCCGGTGTACACACCATCCATGTCTCTAGGGTGCGGTCATGACGCCCGCATCCGCACCCACGCCCGCGCCCGCCTCCCCGCCCTCAGACGCGCCCGCAGCCGCCTCCCCGTCCGCAGGCGCGCCCGCATCCGCGCTCCCGCCGCTCGCCGCCCGCGCCCGGTCGGTCGGCGGCTCGCCCGTGCGGGACATCCTCGCCGTCACCGCCCGCCCCGGGGTGATCAACTTCGCGGGCGGGCTGCCCGCGCCGGAGCTGTTCGACCGCGAGGGCGTCGCCGCCGCGTTCCGGCACGTGCTGGAGGAGGCCCCGGCCCGCGCCCTGCAGTACTCCACCACCGAGGGCGCACCGGTGCTGCGGGAGCGGCTGGCCACGCGGACGACGGCCCGCGGACTGCCCACCAACGCCGACGACCTCCTCGTCACCACGGGTTCCCAGCAGGCGCTGTCCCTGCTGGCGACCGCTCTCCTCGACCCCGGCGACACCGTCCTCGTCGAGGAGCCCTGCTACCTGGCCGCCCTGCAGGTCTTCGGCCTTGCGGGAGCGAGGGTCCTCGCCGTGCCCGGAGACGCGGACGGCCCGGACCCCGAGGCACTCGCGGACCTGGTGGTCCGTGAGCGGCCCAAGCTCCTCTACACCGTCCCCACCTTCCAGAACCCCACCGGCCGTACCCTCCCCGCCGAGCGCCGCGCCGCCGTCGCCCGCGTCGCCGCCCGGCACGGGCTGTGGATCGTCGAGGACGATCCCTACGGCGAACTCCGCTATGAGGGGGAGCGCGTCCCCTGGATCGCCGCCCACCCCGACGCCGGCGACCGCACGGTGCTGCTCGGCTCCTTCTCCAAGGTCATGGCTCCCGGGATCCGGCTGGGCTGGCTGCGGGCTCCCGCCCCGCTGCGGCGGGCCTGCGCGATCGCCAAACAGGCCGCCGACCTGCACACGCCGACCGTCAACCAGCTCGCCGCCGCCCGCTACCTCGCCGTCCAGGACCTCGACGCGCACGTCACGCGGGTGGCGGCCGTCTACCGGGAGCGACGGGACGCCATGCTGGCGGGGCTGGGCGAGGCGCTGCCGGACGGCTCGGTGTGGAACCGGCCCGAGGGCGGCATGTTCCTCTGGGCCCGCCTCCCCGAGCGGTACGACACCACGGCCCTGCTCCCGCAGGTCGTCGCCCAGGACGTGGCGTACGTCCCCGGCGCGCCCTTCTACGCCGGCGAGCCCGACCGCCGGGCGCTGCGGCTGTGCTTCGTGACGCAGACGCCGCAGGAGATCGCGGAGGGGCTGCGCCGGCTGGGCCGGAGCCTCGGGGACCTCAGGTAGCAACCGGTGGGCCGGCGGTCAGTCCCACCAGAAGGACCAGACCGGCTCGTCGACCAGCTCCTCGGCGTAGGCGCGCAGGGTGTCCGGGCCGTTCTGGGCGACGGTGTCCGGGCAGAACGCGAAGTGCTCCGCCGCCACCCACTCGGCCTCGGCCGGAGTGGCCGGCGGAGCCGCGACCGACACGACCAGGGTGTCGAAGCCGAGCGCCACCACGCGTATCCCGAAGCGGTCCTCCCAGGAGCGCAGCACCGTGCAGAGACGGGCGACGTCGTCCTCGTAGTTCAGCGGTCCGGTCCAGCCGATCGCCGCCGGTATGTCGGCGGACCGGCGCGCCGGGACCAGGGCGAGGTGCGGCTCCTTCAACCACGCCCGGGAGCCGTCCGTCAGGGAGTCCGCGACCTGGCCCGCGCGGGCGTCCGGAGTCGCGGTCGGGGAGGCGGCGGGCGCGAGGCCGGGCCATTCGGGGCCGAACGGCTCGATCCCTTCGGCCAGTTCCTCCTCCGCGCCGTCCTCCCAGTACTCCGCCAGGACCTCGTCGGCGTCGTGATCCCCCGGGTACGACGTCTCGCCGGGCGTCAACTCCCAGTCCGCGGGCCCGCCCTGGGCGCCGCCCATGTCCACGAGCACCGGAAGCAGCCCCGCCCGGGCGGCTTGCGCCCCCATGGCCTGCCACGTGCCGGGCGAGGCCACCTTCTCCGCATGCCAGAGCAACGGCTCGTGCCACGGCCCCTCGTCGGTGGTGTCGATGAGTCTCCCGGGCGGGAGCCGCAGCCCCAGGGTGCGGCCGCTCGGATCGGTCGTCAGCTTGGGCAGCGGATTGGGAAGTGTCGCCATGCCGGTGACTCTAGAGGCAGGGTCTGACAGCGGGGCCCGGTCCTGTCCGGCGTCCGGCGTCCGCGTGAACGGCCGGGGCCCCGTCCCGCTCCGGGAGGAGCAGGACGGGGCCCCGGGTGCGCGTGGTCTCGTGGCCGCCCGGATCAGAGCCGCTCGGGCGTCCTGATGCCCAGCAGCGCCATGCCCCGCCGCAGCGTCCGGGCCGTGAGATCGACCAGGAGCAGCCGGTTCTCCACGACCTCGGGCGCGTTGTCGGGCGACAGCACGTGGCACTGGTCGTAGAACGTCGTCAGGTGCGAGGCGAGCTGGTACAGGTAGGCCGCCAGCTTGTGCGGGGCGTACTCCGCGGCCGCCTCCGCCACCGTCTCGCCGAACTGATCCAGGTGCAGGCCCAACGCCCGCTCCGCCGGGGCCAGTTCCAACTCCGGGTGAGCGACCGGACGGGCCTCGCCGGCCTTGCGCAGGATCGACTGGACACGCGCGTACGCGTACTGCAGGTACACGGAGGTGTCGCCGTTCAGCGACACCATCTGGTCCAGGTCGAACTTGTAGTCGCGGACCGCGGACGTCGACAGGTCGGCGTACTTCACCGCGCCGATGCCCACGTACCTGCCGTTCTCCTCGATCTCCTGCTCGGACAGGCCGACCTTCTCGGCCTTGTCCCGGACCACGGCCGTCGCCCGGTCCACCGCCTCGTCGAGGAGGTCGACCAGCTTGACGGTCTCGCCCTCACGCGTCTTGAACGGCTTGCCGTCCTTGCCGAGGACCGTGCCGAAGGCGAGCTGGTGCGCCTTGACCTGGTCGTTCAGCCAGCCGGCCCGCCGCGCCGTCTCGAAGACCATCTTGAAGTGCAGCGACTGCCGGGCGTCGACGACGTAGAGCAGCGTGCTCGCCTTGATGTCGAAGACACGGTCGCGGATCGCCGAGAGGTCCGTCGCCGCGTAGCCGTAGCCGCCGTCGGACTTCTGCACGATCAGCGGGACCGGGTTGCCGTCCGGGCCCTTGACGTCCTCGAAGAACACGCACAGCGCGCCCTCCGAGCGGACGGCCACGCCCGACTCCTCCAGCAGCCGGCAGGTCTCCGCCAGCATGTCGTTGTAAGCCGACTCGCCGACGATGTCCGCGTCCCGGATCTCCATGTCCAGCTTCTCGAAGACGGAGAAGAAGTAGATCTTCGACTCGTCGACGAACTTCTGCCAGATGGCCAGGGTGTGCGGGTCGCCCGCCTGGAGGTCGACCACCCGGCGACGGGCCCGGGTCTTGAACTCCTCGTCCGCGTCGAACAGCTTGCGCGCGGCCTTGTAGAGGCGGTCCAGGTTGGACATCGCCTCCTCGCCGCTGACCTGGGTGTCCTTGTGGTCCAGCTCGTGCGGGTGCTCGTCCAGATACTGGATGAGCATGCCGAACTGGGTGCCCCAGTCGCCGATGTGGTGGCGACGGACCACGCTCTCGCCGGTGAACTCCAGCATCCGCACCGTCGCGTCGCCGATGACCGCCGACCGCAGGTGGCCGACGTGCATCTCCTTCGCCACGTTCGGCTGGGCGTAGTCGATGACCGTCGTGCCCGGCTGCGGGGACCGGGGCACGCCCAGCCGCTCCGTGTCCGCGTACCGCGCCGCGAGGTTCTCGGTGATCGCCCGGTCGGTGATCGTGACGTTCAGGAAGCCGGGGCCCGAGACCTCGATCTCCTTGATCACGTCACCGGCCACCACGTTCGCCACGACCTGCGTCGCCAGCTCCCGCGGGTTCGCCTTCGCCTTCTTGGCCAGCGCGAGGATGCCGTTGGCCTGGAAGTCGGCCCGGTCGCTTCGTCGCAGCAGCGGGTCCGCGGAGGCCTCCGGAAGGGTGGCGGAGATGGCGGACGACAGGTGCTGCTCGACGGAGTGACTGAGGGACGTGACCGAGGCCATAGGAGTGGGTGCCGTTCTCCTCGTGGGTGGGTTGGGCACGGCCAGTATCCCATGGGGGGTAAAGCGGTTTTCCCGGGCGCGGGGCCGTCTGGGACAATGGAGCGCACTTCAAACCCGGAAGCCTTCAGAACAAGAGGACGTGCCGATCGTGGGGCAGAGCACCGAGACCACCGACTGGGTCTCCCGTTTCGCGGACGAGGTCATCGAGGAGTCGGAGCGTCGGGCCCCCGGGAAACCGGTCGTCGTCGCGTCCGGGCTCTCCCCGTCCGGCCCCATCCACCTCGGCAACCTGCGCGAGGTCATGACCCCGCACCTCGTCGCCGACGAGATCCGCCGCCGCGGCCGCCAGGTCCGCCACCTGATCTCCTGGGACGACTACGACCGTTACCGCAAGGTCCCCCAGGGCATCGCCGGCGTCGACAAGTCCTGGGCCGAGCACATCGGCAAGCCGCTGACGTCCGTCCCGGCCCCGCACGGCTCGGCGCACCCGAACTGGGCCGAGCACTTCAAGGCCGCGATGGTCGAGTCGCTGGCCGAGCTCGGCGTGGAGTTCGACGGCATCAGCCAGACCGCGCAGTACACCACCGGCGTCTACCGCGAGCAGATCCTGCACGCCGTCAGGCACCGCGGCGACATCGACGCGATCCTCGACCAGTACCGCACCAAGAAGGCCCCGGCGAAGCAGCAGCAGAAGCCCCTCGACGAGGCCGAGCTGGAGGCCGCCGAGGGCTCGGGTGCGGCCGCCGAGGACGACGGCTCGTCCGGCACCGCCGGCTACTTCCCGTACAAGCCCTACTGCGGCAACTGCGAGAAGGACCTCACCACGGTCACCTCGTACGTCGACGACAGCACCGAGCTGTCGTACACCTGCACCGCCTGCGGCTTCGCCGAGACCGTCCGGCTGAACGAGTTCAACCGCGGCAAGCTGGTCTGGAAGGTCGACTGGCCGATGCGCTGGGCGTACGAGGGCGTCGTCTTCGAGCCGTCCGGCGTCGACCACTCGTCGCCCGGGTCCAGCTTCCAGGTCGGCGGACAGATCGTCGGCATCTTCGGCGGCAAGCAGCCCATCGGACCGATGTACGCCTTCGTCGGCATCAGCGGCATGGCGAAGATGTCCTCGTCCAAGGGCGGGGTGCCCACCCCCGGCGACGCGCTGAAGATCATGGAGCCGCAGATCCTGCGCTGGCTCTACGCCCGCCGCCGCCCCAACCAGTCCTTCAAGATCGCCTTCGACCAGGAGATCCAGCGGCTCTACGACGAGTGGGACAAGCTGGACGCCAAGGTCGCCGAGGGCTCCGCGCTCCCGGCCGACGTCGCCGCGCACTCCCGCGCGGTGGGCACCGCGGGCGGTGAGCTGCCGCGCACGCCGCGGCCGCTGCCGTACCGCACCCTCGCCTCCGTCGCCGACATCACCGCCGGGGAGGCCGAGCAGGCGCTGCGGATCCTCAGCGAGCTCGACCCCGAGAACCCGATCGCGGCACTGGACGAGGCCCGGCCCCGGTACGACAAGGCCGAGGCCTGGATCAACAACCACGTCCCCGCCGACCAGCGCACCATCGTGCGCGAGGAGCCGGACACCGACCTGCTGAAGTCCCTCGACGAGGCCTCCCAGCAGTCCCTGCGGCTGCTGCTCGACGGGCTCGCCGAGCACTGGTCGCTGGACGGGCTGACGCACCTGGTCTACGGCGTTCCGAAGGTGCAGGCGGGGTTCGCCGCCGACGCCACGCCCAAGGAGCTGCCGCCGGAGATCAAGACCGCCCAGCGGACCTTCTTCGCGCTGCTCTACCACCTGCTCGTCGGCCGCGACACCGGCCCGCGCCTGCCCACGCTGCTGCTCGCGGTGGGACAGGACCGGGTGCGGGCCCTGCTCGGGGAGTAGACAGGACGCACGCGAAGGGGCCCTCGTACCGCTGGTCGGTACGAGGGCCCCTTCACGCGTTCCGGCCCGCCTCGGCGGGGATCCGCTCCGCCCGGGCGCGCTCCGGTTCCGCCTTCGCGTGTTCCGGTCCGTCCAAGAGATCCGCTGTGCCCGTCGACCACCGATCCGGACACCGCGTCCGTCAGGCCTCTAGGCGATGTGGTCGTCCTGCAGTTCCGCCGTGTGGCGGTTGGTGAAGCGGTTGACCATGCGGTCGGCCTCGCGCTGCGGGAGCATCACGCCGTACGTCGCCTCCACGTCGTTCCTGAGCTGGCCCGACGTGGGGTAGCTGCCGTCTATCGACTTCTTGAAGACCAGGTAGTAGTCGTCCTCGGTCGGCTCCGGGCTGCCGCCGCCCTCGCCGAGCTCACGGCTGCGGCCCGGCACCACCGGGATGGGGAACGAACCGGTCTCCTCCGGCGAGGGCTCCTGCGCCGGCGGCTCCTCCTGGTACTGGTCCGCGTACTGCTCGGCCCGCTGCTGCTCCTCGTACCACTGGGCGTACTGCTCCGAGGGGTCGTAGGTGGGGTCGTAACCCCCCTGGTACTGCACCTCGAGCGGCGACTGGAACCAGGGGTTCTGGTCGTCCTCCGGGGGCACGGGCGGCTGCACGGCCTGCGGGACCTGCTGACCCTGCGCCTGCTGAGCCGTCCCCACGCCCTGCCCCTGCCGGCCCTGCTGTGCCTGCTGTGCCTGCTGCTGGGGCTCTTGCCGCAGCTGTTGCTGCACGGGAGCCGCCGCCAGCTCCTGCAGCTCCTGGGGAGGCGCGAGGGCCGCCCCCTGGGACCGGTCCTGCGCCTGCGCCTGCAGCGGCATGGGGGGCAGCAGTGCGGGTTCTATGCCCGCCGCCGACAGACCCGCCGGGGCCGTCTCCGCCAGCGGGACGCCGTAACGGGCCAGCCGCAGCGGCATCAGCGACTCCACCGGAGCCTTGCGACGCCACGCCCGGCCGAAGCGGGAACGCAGCCTCGCCTGGTAGACGAGACGTTCCTGCTCCAGCTTGATCACCTGATCGTACGAGCGCAGCTCCCACAGCTTCATCCGGCGCCAGAGCAGGAACGTGGGCAACGGCGAGAGCAGCCAGCGCGTGATGCGCACGCCCTCCATGTGCTTGTCCGCCGTGATGTCCGCGATCCGGCCGATCGCGTGCCGGGCGGCCTCGACGGCCACCACGAACAGGATCGGGATCACCGCGTGCATGCCCGTGCCCAGCGGATCCGGCCAGGCCGCCGCCCCGTTGAAGGCGATCGTCGCGGCCGTCAGCAGCCACGCCGTCTGCCGCAGCAGCGGGAAGGGGATGCGGATCCACGTCAGCAGCAGATCCAGGGCCAGCAGGACGCAGATGCCCGCGTCGATGCCGATCGGGAACACATAGGAGAAGTTGCCGAAGCCCTTCTCGATGGCCAGTTCCCGGACGGCGGCGTACGAACCGGCGAAGCCGATGCCGGCGATGATCACGGCGCCGGTCACGACCACGCCGATGAGAACGCGGTGCATCCGGGTCAGCTGTATTGGCGCGGCCACCCGCACTCCCCTCCCCTTGCGTGTTCTTGCGCGCAACAGGGTGGCACATGTGTGCGGCGCACGCTGTGCCGGACCGTCAGCTCTTCGCGGACGCGGACGCCTTCGGAGCCGCCGCGTCCGCCTTGGACGCCGACGCCGACGGAGCCGTCGAGGGGGCCGCCGACGACGAGGCGGAAGGCTTCGCCTTCGCCGACGACGAGGGCGACTGCGAGGGGGCCGGGGCGGTGCCCGAGTCCGAACTCCCGCCGCCGCCCGCACCGTTGGCCGACCGCACCGCGGCCACCGCCTCCTTGGCCGCCTTCTCCGCAGCCGTCGTCAGAGCGTCCGCGGCGGGCGTCTTGTCCCCCGCCAGACCGGCGCCGTTGTAGTCCAGCGTGACGACGACGTTCTCCACCCGCGCCACGACCGTCTGCTGCTTGAAAGCGCCTTCGGCCTTCTTCAGGTCGTACCGGACCAGCGTCGCCTCGTCGCCCGTCCCCGCGGCCGGCGTCGCCTTCGTGTTCTTCGCGCCGGCCACCGCCTGCGCGTCCTTGACCTGCTTCGCGTAGTACGTCCTCGCCTGCGACGCGCCGTCGCCCGTGGTCGCGTCCGACTCGAAGCGCAGCAACGACACGTTCAGCCAGCGGAACTGCGACCCCTTCACGCCGTTGTTGGCCAGGCTCGACCACGAGCAGCTCGCCCGCGCGCCCGTGTCGCTGGACGTGCCCTCCTTGCCGGCGGCCGCCCCCTTCGGCACCAGCTCGGTCAGCGTCTTCTTCGACACCACCGCACAGGCCTCCGGCAGCGTCTTGTACGCCGCCGGCTGCACGGACGGCGCGGCGCTCGCCGCCGAGTCCGTGCCCGTGCCGCCGGTCGCGGCCGTGTCCTGCGCCTTGTCACCGGAGCCGGAGCCGGAGTCCGAGCCGGAGTCCGACGAGCAGCCCGCGGCGATCAGCATCACCGGGACGGCAACCGCCGCGGCGAGGAGGCGGTTCAGACCTCCGGCACGCCTCGCTCGCTCGTCACGCTGCTCACGCTGGTCAAACTGGCCGTCTCGCTGGGCTCGTCGCTGCATGGTTCCTTCACTCATGACGCTCGTGGTTCCTGCGGTCGGATCGGGTCCGAGGGGCCACGGTACGCGGTGAAGAAGCTGTGCGGTTCCGGTTCGAGGCCTTCGCGGACCGGGTGCGAACGAGGCCGAAGTGGCCTCAGGCGGACAGGGAGTCGACCAGCTGCGCGGCCAGTTTCCGGGCCTTGTCCTGCATTTCCTCACTGTCCGGCGTCACGCCGACGGTCGCCGACTGCTCCTCGTACTCGATGGTCACGATGACGTTGGACGTGCGGAACGCCACAGTCACCGTCCGCTGCTTGGCCGTCGAACCGGAACTGCCGAGCACGTCGTCGACGAACGCCTCGTCGCCCAGATCGTCCAGCAGCCGGGGTTGCAGGTCGGCCGACGTCGCAGTGGACGAGGCCGAGGCCGAGCCAGAGGCCGAGGCCGGGGCCGAAGGGGTGGAAGAGGCGGAGGCGGAGGCGGAGAGGGGGGTAGGCGCCGAGGACGGGGGACTCGCGCTGGTGGACGGGGAGGCGGAACCCGTCGCGGACCCGGCCGTCGCCGACGCGGCCGGCGCCGGCAGGTCGGCCGCCGTCACCTTGCGGGCGAACAGCGCCTCGGCCTGGTTGTCGTCGCTCACCGCGTTGTCGTAGGAGACGACCCGCTCGAAGTCCACGAGGAGATGGTCGGTGGCGTCCGCGGACTCCACCTTCCAACGGCAGCCCACCTTGCGGTCCGTGTCGTACGTCAGCGTCGCCTCGCCCGCGTAGGCCGTCTCGCGCTGCGTCTCGTCGGGAAGCTGCTTGACGCCGGGGAGGAGCGCGTCGAGCGTGGACCGGCTCACCACGCCGCACGCCTCCGGCAGTGTGGTGTACCGGCCGGGCTGCGCGGCTGCGGAGGCGGTGCCGGCCTGGCCCGGATTGGAGTCGTCCGTCGAACCGCCGTCGTCCGAACCGCCGGTGCAGCCGGCCAGCAGCGCGGCGAGGAGCGCCACGGCGCCGGGTACGTACGCCTTCCGCTGCACGGTCGGCTCCTCTCGACGGTCACTTCAGGATCTTCGGGCCGGTGTCCGCGCTGGTTATTCGCTTGCCGGACGGGGGCGGCCCCTGCAGACAATGTGTATCGCACGCGACACCGTGGATGCCGGTCCGTCGTCCCTTTTCGACGACCTTGGCACCGGTTTTGCGGCTTGATACTTCTGTAGTGGTTCCGGGGGAATGAGGGCGTTATGTCGTACGTGGAGATGCCGGGCGCGAAGGTACCCATCCGCATGTGGGCCGACCCGGGGTCGGTCGAGGAGGGGGCGCTGCAGCAACTGCGCAACGTCGCGACGCTGCCCTGGATCAAGGGCCTGGCGGTCATGCCGGACGTCCACTACGGCAAGGGCGCGACGGTCGGCTCGGTCATCGCGATGCAGGGAGCGGTGTGTCCCGCGGCGGTGGGGGTCGACATCGGGTGCGGGATGTCGGCGGTGAAGACGTCGCTGACCGCGAACGACCTGCCCGGCGACCTGTCCCGGCTGCGCTCGAAGATCGAGCAGGCGATCCCGGTGGGACGGGGCATGCACGACGCCCCGGTCGAACCGGGCCGCTTCCACGGGCTGGCCACCGGGGGGTGGGACGACTTCTGGGGGCGGTTCGCCGGGGTTGCCGAAGCGGTCAAATTCCGTGCAGAACGCGCCGCCAAACAAATGGGAACGCTCGGATCCGGCAACCACTTCGTCGAAGTGTGCACGGATACGACCGGTTCTGTTTGGTTGATGCTGCATTCCGGTTCCCGCAACATCGGCAAGGAACTCGCGGAGTTCCACATCGGGGTGGCGCAGAAGCTGCCGCACAACCAGGGTCTGGTCGACCGCGACCTCGCCGTCTTCGTCGCGGACACCCCGCAGATGGCGGCCTACCGCAACGACCTGTTCTGGGCGCAGGAGTATGCCAAGTACAACCGCACCCTGATGATGGCGCTCCTGAAGGACGTGGTCCGCAAGGAGTTCAGGAAGGCGAAGCCGTCCTTCGAGCAGGAGATCAGCGCGCACCACAACTACGTCGCCGAGGAGCGCTACGAGGGAATGGACCTGCTCGTGACCCGCAAGGGCGCGATCCGCGCGGGCTCCGGCGAGTACGGCATCATCCCGGGTTCGATGGGCACGGGCTCGTACATCGTGAAGGGTCTCGGCAACGAGAAGGCGTTCAACTCCGCCTCGCACGGCGCGGGTCGGCGCATGAGCCGCAGCGCCGCCAAGCGTCGCTTCTCCACGAAGGACCTGGAGGACCAGACGCGGGGCGTGGAGTGCCGCAAGGACTCCGGCGTGGTGGACGAGATCCCGGGCGCGTACAAGCCGATCGAGCAGGTCATCGACCGGCAGCGGGACCTGGTGGAGGTCGTCGCGAAGCTGAAGCAGGTCGTCTGCGTGAAGGGCTGAGGGCGGGCCTGACGGAAAGGTTCCTGACGGGCGGGCCCCCGAGACCGGGGGCCCGCCCGGCGTTCAGCCGAGGTGTTTCTGCAGCAGGGTCACCGCGTAGGGGCTGCCCGGGCCGCCCTGTTTGGCTCGTTGTTCGCCGACGACCGTGTAGCCCGCCGACTCGTAGTAGGCGCGCAGGCGGAGGTTGGCGGAGAGGCAGTCCAGGCGGGCGTAGGGGCGGCCGGTCGCGGCGATGCGGGACTCGGCCTGTGCCAGCATCCTGCGGCCCGTTCCGGGCGGGGCGGTGTGCGGGGTCGTCATCAGGCGGTGGATGTAGCCGGCGTCCGGCGGGCGGGGGCCCCAGGCCGCCGGGTCGTCCCACCAGAGTTCGAAGGCGCCGGCCGGCGCCGTGTCCGTGTGCGCCAGCCAGACCTCACCCTCGCGCATCCGGTCGAGGAAGTGGGCCTCGTCCTTCTCGCCGGGCCGCCACTGCTCGATGCCCCGGGCCAGCTGCCACAGGGCCGCCGTGTCGCGCAGGCGGACCAGGAGCGGGGCGTCCTCGGGAGTGGCTCTGCGGTAGACCGGCTCCGGCCAGGCGGTGGGGAGGGGTTCCAGGAGCCGGGCGCGCAGGGCGGCGGTCAGGCTCTCCGCGTCGAGGCCCAGGGCGTGCGTCACATACGCCTCGACGGAGCCGTGGCGGGCGCGCAGGGCCCGCAGGAACAGGCGCATCGCCGCCTCGGGGGCGCGGCCGAAGGCCGGCCAGGCCGGGGAGCGGCCGTCGTGGCGGGCCCGCCAGTCCTCCAGCAGGGCCCGGGTCGCCAGTTCGGTCAGGGTGAAGTCCTCGATGATCGTCTCGTCCGGGACGCCGAGGAGGGCGAGGATCAGGGCCGCGAGCTGACCGGTGCGGTCCTTGCCGGAGGCGCAGTGGAACACCAGGCCGCCTTGCGCCTCGGCCACCAGGCGCAGCGCCGCGGCGATCTCCTTCGTGCCGTCCTCGGCCACCTCCAGATAGCGGGCGCTGAGGTAGGGGCCGGGCTCCACGTCCGGCGTCGCGGCGGCTTGGTCGTAGGGACGGTGCTCGATGCTGAGGTTGTGGTAGGCGAAGGAGTCGTGCTGCGGGATCCGGCCCGCGGACTCGGCCTCCCAGGGGTGGCGCAGGTCCACGACCGTGCCGATGCCCAGGGCGAGGAAGCGGTCCCAGTCGGGGGTGCCCGGTGTCAGTCTGCCGAGGGAGTCCGCGCGGAACAGGAGGCCCGGGCGGATCCGGTGGCCGGTTCCGGCCGGGTAGCCGCCCAGGTCGCGGAAGTTGTGCAGGGTCTCGAACGGTATGTGTCTGTCCACGAGCAGGACCTTAGGGGAGCCGGGAGCGGGAACCGGGCGGGCCGTCGCGCTGTCTTCAGCTGAGCGGTCGAGCGCGCTCGAACGGCGATGCGAGGACCGGGCGCGGGGACGCGCAGGGACACACAGGGACACACAGGGATACACGGGGACACGGACACGGGGGTCTGCGATGGATCGTGGGCGGAGAAGAGTACGGATGGCCGTCTGGGGCGCGGGGCTGACGCTGCTGGCCGTCGGCGCGCTGGCCGGCTGTTCCGACGAGTACAACGACGAGCGGGGCAAGGGGGACGCTCCCGTGCAGGGGAAGGCGGGGGACGACACTCCCGCCGAGGTGTTCAACATGCCCGACGGGTTCGGGAACCTGGCCACGAAGTGCGTCGGGCACGGGTTCCGGGCGTATGTGACGACCAATGCGACGGGTCCGTCCAACGTGCAGATCGTCGAGGACAAGTCGTGCGGCGGCTGACGGCCGTCGGCGCCGCGCTCGCCCTCGCCGTGCTGCTCGGCGGGTGTTCGCAGAAGTACTACGACGAGCGGGGGAAGGCCGACGCCCCGGTGGCGGGGAGGGCGGGGGACGACACTCCCGCCGAGGTCCACAACTTCCCGGACGGGTTCGGGAACCTCGCCACGAAGTGCGTCGGGCCCGGGAAGCGGGGCTATGCGACGACCCGGGACGTCCACGCGGAGCGGGACGACGGCGGCGACACCGAGATCGTGATCATCCCGGCGAACGCCGTCGTCGTCGACGACCCGGGCTGCACGGGGCCGTAGGCGGGTCGGTCGTCCCTCACCCTTCGCGGTGGATCTTGGTGTTGGACGCCTGGGCGCGGGGGCGCAGGACGAGGAGGTCGACGTTGACATGGCTGGGGCGGGTGACGGCCCAGGCGATGGTCTCGGCCACGTCGGAGGCCGTGAGGGGTTCGGCGACGCCTTCGTAGACCTTGGCCGCGCGGTCCTCGTCGCCGCCGAAGCGGGTGAGCGCGAACTCGTCGGTCTTGACCATGCCGGGGGCGATCTCGATGACGCGGACCGGGCGGCCGACGATCTCCAGGCGGAGCGTCTCGGCCAGGACGTGGGCGCCGTGCTTGGCGGCGACGTAGCCCGCGCCGCCCTCGTACGTGCCGTGACCGGCGGTGGAGGAGACGACGACCACGGTGCCGTCGCCGCTCGCGTCGAGCTTGGGCAGGAGGGCCTGGGTGACGTTGAGGGTGCCGAGGACGTTCGTCTCGTACATGGTGCGCCAGTCGGCGGGGTCGCCGGTGGCGACGGGGTCGGCGCCGAGCGCGCCGCCCGCGTTGTTGACCAGCACGCCGATCGTCTTGAAGGCCGTCGCGAACTCGTCGACCGCGGCACGGTCCGTCACGTCCAGCTGGTAGGCGGCCGCCGAGCCGCCCGCCCGCGTGATCTCCTCGGCGAGTGCCTCGATGCGGTCCTTGCGGCGGGCCGTGAGGACGACCCGGTAGCCGGCCGCGGCGAGTTGCCGTGCGGTGGCGGCGCCGATCCCGCTGCTCGCACCGGTGACGACGGCGATGCGGGAGGCGGCGGACGGTGCGGCGGTGGCCATGAGCTGCTCCTCGGACGGGGCGGGTCGGTGCCGCCAGGATAGGCGGGCGGGGCGACGGGCCGGCCGGTGGTCTCGTCCAGTGGGCGGGCGCAGGGGACGGGGACGGTCCGTCCTCGGGGTTCTCAGGGGGCGCCGGGGTTCTCGGGGTCCTCGGCGCCCGGGGGGATCGTGGCGTCCCCGGGGTTCTCGGGGTCCTCGGGGGTTGTCACCTGACGGGGGGCCTCGTGGGGTGACCGTGATCGGTCCAACGACCGGCGGCAGGTGCTGGACACCGGCGACGCCTACTCCTTCTGAACCCTCGTGTGTCCGGTGCGTCGTACGATGCGCGGACGGCGCTGACGGAGGCGCCGACTAAGGGGTGCGATGTCCGGGAACGTGCGGTCGCGGCTGCTGGACGAGCTGTCCGTGGTCTCCCGCCGGTACATGGCCGCCTACGCCCTGTTCAACCAGGCGCTCGCCGACCGTCTCGGGCTGCATCCCACGGACCTGCAGTGTCTGAACCTGCTGGTGCTGGAGCGCGAGCCGGTGACGACGGGCCGGGTCGCCGAGCTGACGGGGCTGACCACCGGGTCGGCGACCCGGCTGGTGGACCGGCTGGAGAAGGCGGGCTATGTGGTCCGGGAGCGCGACGACGCGGACCGGCGGCGGGTGCTGGTGGCGACGGTGCCGGAGCGGGCCGCGGAGTTCAAGCGGATGTGGGAGCGGCTGGGCGGCGACTGGATGCCGCTCTTCGAGGATCTCGCGGACGCCGAACTCGCCGTGATCGTCCGGCACATGCGGCGGACCGTGGAGTTCGGGGCGGAGCAGGTCGTGCGATTGCGGGAAGGCCGGGTCTAGGGGCGGATGCAGGAGACGGAGATACGGCCGTCCGCGGTGGCGGCCGACGGAGCGCGGGGCGCCGGTGCGGGGCGCGGGCTGCCGCGGCACTGGCCGCTGATGCTGCTGGGCGCGGCGGTGGCGCCGGGCGCGGTGCTGGTGCTCGTCGGGCGGACGCTCGAGGTGCCCGCGGTGCAGGCGTGGCGGACGGTGTGTCTGGCGGTGACCGTGCAGGCGCTGCCGTTCCTGTTGCTGGGCACGGCTCTGTCGGGGGCGATCAACGCGTTCGTGCCGGCGAGCGTCTTCAGCCGGCTGCTGCCGAAGCGGGCGGCGCTGGCGGTGCCGGTGGCGGGGGTGGCGGGGGTGGTGCTGCCGGGGTGCGAGTGCGCGTCGGTGCCGGTGGCGAGCAGCCTGATCGGGCGGGGGGTGACCCCGGCCGCGGCGTTCGCGTTCCTGCTCTCCGCGCCCGCCGTGAACCCGGTGGTGCTGACGGCGACGGCGGTGGCGTTTCCCGGCAGCCCGGAGATGGTGCTGGCCCGCCTCGTGGCCTCGCTGGTGACGGCGGCGGCGATGGGCTGGCTGTGGCTGTGGCTGGGCCGGGAGGAGTGGTTGCGGCCGGTGGTGCGGCACTCCGGGCACCGGCCGGGGCACAGCCGCTGGACGGAGTTCCGGCGCGGTTTCCAGCACGACTTCCTGCACGCCGGGGGCTTTCTGGTGGTGGGGGCGATGGCGGCGGCGACCTTCAACGTGGCGGTGCCGCGGTCGGTGCTGGACACGTTCTCCGGTTCGCCGTGGCTGTCGGTGCTGTTCCTGGCGGCGCTGGCGATCGTGCTGGCGGTGTGCAGCGAGGCGGACGCCTTCGTGGCGGCGTCGCTCAGCGGGTTCTCGCCGGTGGCGCGGCTCGCGTTCATGGTGGTGGGCCCGATGGTCGACCTGAAGCTGATCGCCCTGCAGGCGGGGACATTCGGGCGGGCCTTCGCGGTGCGGTTCTCGGCGGCCACGGCGGTGGTCGCGGTGGTGTGCAGCGCGGTGATCGGAGGGGTGCTGCTGTGAAGCGGTTCGCGCAGGTGGGGCTGTTGGTGCTCGCGGGTCTCGGGTTGCTGCACACCTCGCTCTTCACGGACGAGTACCTGCGGTTCGTGAAGGCGGGGATGCGGCCGCTTCTGATCGCGTCGGGGGTGCTGCTGATCGGGCTGGGAGCGGCGGAGGCCTGGCCCGGCCGTCGCCCCGGCGGCGGGGACGCGCACGGCCACGATGAGGATCACGGCCCCGGTCACGGTCGCGATCGTGCAGACGATCACGGCCGCGCCGAAGCGCATGCCGACGCGCATGCCGACGCGCAGGCCTACGGCGACGGCGGCCGGCACGAAGGCGATGGCCATGGCCATGGCCATGGCGATGGCCGCGACGACGGCGTGCGCGTCGGCGATGGCGATGGCGGCCACGGGCATGATCACTCCCGGGTGCCGCGGGTCGCCTGGCTGCTGTTCCTGCCGGTGCTGAGCCTGCTGTTCTACGCCCCGCCCGCGCTCGGCTCGTACACCGCGTCCCGGGAGCCGGCCAAGGTCGTCGCGGTGCAGGAGGACGCCTTCGATCCGCTGCCGGCTACCTCGCCGCTTCCGATCACGCTCACCGAGTTCACCCAGCGCGTGCAGCAGGACCGTTCGCGGGCGATCAAGGGGCGCACGGTCCGGATGACCGGGTTCGTGACGTCCGCCGACGGGGACGGCTGGTATCTCACCCGCATCGTCATCAGCTGCTGTGCGGCGGACTCGACCACGCTGAAGGTGCGGGTGTACGGGCCGGCGGCGCCGAAGGCCGACACATGGGTGACCGTCGAGGGGACCTGGCATCCGGGCGGGGCGCTGGGGACGTCGTCGGCGGAGGTGGCGGTGGACGCGCGAGGTGTGACGAAGGTGGACAAGCCGTCCAACGCGTACATGGACGCCGTGCCGCTCGCCTCCTAAGAGGCGTTCCGGGCCTCGGTGTCGTCCCGGTCGTAGCGTTCGCGGGCCGCGTGGACCTCGTCACGGGGGCGGTCGGCGGTTATGCCGTCCAGCTCGTCGCGTGGCAGGGCGTGAAGGTCGCCGCCCTGTCCGGGCGCAGGACGAAGGAGTTCGCGGGACCGGGACAGGGACAGGGACCGGGACCAGGGGTCGGGGGCTGGGGTCGCGCGGGGCGGAATAGGGGTGGCGGCGTCGCTGTTAGGCCGTGTAGTTTAACGGTCAACAACTTTGGAGGGTGAGCGACCATGCAGTTCGGGATCTTCACGGTGGGCGATGTCACGCCGGACCCGACGACGGGCCGTACGCCGACCGAGGCCGAGCGGATCAAGGCCATGGTCGCCATCGCGCTGAAGGCCGAGGAGGTCGGCCTCGACGTCTTCGCGACCGGCGAGCACCACAACCCGCCGTTCGTGCCCTCGTCCCCGACGACGATGCTCGGCTACATCGCCGCGCAGACGCAGAAGCTGATCCTCTCCACCTCCACCACCCTCATCACCACCAACGACCCGGTGAAGATCGCGGAGGACTTCGCGATGCTCCAGCACCTGGCCGACGGACGCGTGGACCTCATGATGGGGCGCGGCAACACCGGGCCGGTCTACCCCTGGTTCGGGCAGGACATCCGCGAGGGCATCAACCTCGCCATCGAGAACTACGCCCTGCTGCGCAGGCTGTGGCGCGAGGACGTCGTCGACTGGGAGGGGAAGTTCCGCACCGCCCTGCAGGGCTTCACCTCCACGCCCCGCCCGCTGGACGACGTGCCGCCGTTCGTCTGGCACGGCTCCATCCGCTCGCCCGAGATCGCCGAGCAGGCCGCCTACTACGGCGACGGGTTCTTCCACAACAACATCTTCTGGCCCGCCGACCACACCAAGCGGATGGTCGAGCTGTACCGGGCCAGGTACGCGCACTACGGGCACGGCACCCCCGAGCAGGCCATCGTGGGGCTCGGCGGACAGGTGTTCATGCGGAAGAACTCGCAGGACGCCGTCCGTGAGTTCCGGCCGTACTTCGACAACGCTCCGGTCTACGGGCACGGACCCTCCCTGGAGGACTTCACCGACCAGACCCCGCTGACCGTCGGCACGCCCGGGCAGGTCATCGAGAAGACGCTGAAGTTCCGCGAGTACGCGGGCGACTACCAGCGCCAGCTGTTCCTCCTCGACCACGCGGGGCTGCCGCTGAAGACCGTGCTGGAGCAGCTCGACCTGCTCGGCGAGGAGGTCGTGCCGGTGCTGCGCAAGGAGTTCGCCGTCGGACGGCCGGCCGACGTGCCGGACGCGCCCACCCACCCGTCGCTGCTCGCGCAGAAGGAAGCCAAGGAGGTCGTGGCATGAAGCTCGTCGTCGTCTCGGCGGGGCTGAGCGTCCCGTCGTCGACCCGGCTGCTGGCCGACCGGCTGGCCCAGGCGGTGCAGCGGCAGACGGCCGTCGACGTCGAGGTCGTGGAACTGCGCGACCTCGCCGTCGAGATCGCCCACAACTTCACCAACGGCTTCGCCGGGGGGAAGCTGGCCGCCGCACTGGAGGCGGTGACGGACGCGGACGGGCTGATCGTCGTGACGCCGGTGTTCTCCGCCTCCTACAGCGGTCTGTTCAAGTCGTTCTTCGACGTCCTGGACCAGGAGGCGCTGGCGGGCAAGCCGGTGCTGATCGCCGCGACCGGCGGCAGCGCACGCCACTCGCTCGTGCTGGAGCACGCCCTGCGGCCGCTCTTCTCCTATCTGCGTGCCGTGGTCGTCCCGACCGCCGTCTACGCGGCCTCGGAGGACTGGGGCGCGCAGGGGCTGCCCGGCCGGATCGAGCGGGCGGCGGGCGAGCTGGCCTCGCTGATGACCGGCCTGTCCGCGCCCGCGTCGCCGTCCGGACCGGCCGGGACCGCCAAGGCCGACGAGACCGCCAAGGCCGACCAGGCCGACGAGACCGCCAAGGCCGACCAGGCCGGGTTCACCGTGGTGCCCTTCGCCGAACAGCTGGCGGCACTGGCCGGACGGTGACCCCCGGGCGCCGGGCGGGTGCACACGACCCGCCCGGCATATCGGTGAGAGCCGAGTAAGAAGGGTGATCGTAGGACCGTCCCCACCGCCCCGGCCGGCAGGGACCAGGGCAGACTGGGCGGGTGCCTCCCACCGTTCTGCTCGCCGAAGACGACCGCGCCATCCGCCATGCCCTGGAACGGGCCCTGGCCCTGGAGGGCTACCGGGTCACCGCGGTCGCCGACGGGGTCGAGGCACTGGCGCAGGCCCACAGGAACCCGCCGGACGTGCTCGTCCTCGACGTGATGATGCCCGGGATCGACGGCCTGCAGGTCTGCCGGGTGCTGCGCGCCGAGGGCGACCGCACGCCCATCCTGATGCTGACCGCGCTGGTGGAGACCGCCGACCGGATCGCGGGGCTGGACGCGGGCGCCGACGACTACGTCGTCAAGCCGTTCGACGTCGAGGAGGTCTTCGCCCGGCTGCGGGCGCTGCTGCGCCGCACCGGCGCCGAGACCGCGCCGCCCGTGCCGCCTGTGCCGCCCGCGCCGCCGGAGCCCCCGAGGCAGTCGCCCGAGCGGTATGTGGAGGCGGCCGGACTGCGGATGGACCCGCAGGCGCGGCGGGTGTGGCGGGGCGCGCGGGAGCTGGAGCTGACCCGGACCGAGTTCGAGCTGCTCGAACTGCTGGTGCGCAACGCGGGGATCGTGCTGGACCACTCCACGATCTACGACCGCATCTGGGGCTACGACTTCGGTCCCGGTTCCAAGAACCTCGCCGTCTACGTCGGTTATCTGCGCCGCAAGCTCGACCAGCCGGGAGCCCCGCAGCTGATCCACACCGTGCGCGGCGTGGGTTACGTGCTGCGGGAGGACTGAGGGGCGCGGGCGTGAGCCGTCTGCGCCGGCTGCTGTCCCGGCCGCGGCCGAAGCTGGTGTCCCTGCGCACCACGTTCGCGGTGTCCTTCGCGGCCGTGACCGCCGCCGTCACCGTCCTCGTCGGCGTCCTGTCGTACTCGGCGGCCGCCCGGCTGGTGCGGGTGGACCAGGAGTCGGTGTTCGACGAGGTCGTGCAGGACCTGCGGGACGAGGTGCGCAACCACCGGATGGCGCCCGAGGACTTCTCCTCGGCCGCGCCCGGCCACGACATCGTGCGGCCGGCCCGCACGGACGTGCAGGTCCTCGGAGCGGACGGCTCGGTCGTGGACAGCGGCAGCCCCGGGCTGCCGGTCGTGGCCGCGGACCGCACGGTCGCGTCCGCCCCGACGGCCGGGCGTATGACCGTCCACAAGGACGTGGACGTCGGCAGCGACGTCTACCGCATCGCGACCGTCTCCCTGGGCGGCGGCCGGGGCGCGGTGCAGGTGGCGCAGGAGTTCAGCGACACCGAGGACCTGCTGCGGGCGCTCCAGCAGCGCACCCTGATCCTGATGATCGCCGTCGTGACGGCCGCCGGGCTGTTCGGCTGGTGGCTGGCGCGGCGCATCACCCACCGGCTGGTCATCCTCACCACCGCCGCCGAGGACGTCGCCCGCACCCGCCGCCTGGGGGTGCAGGTGCCGGTCACCGGACACGACGAGGTGGGCCGCCTCGGCCGTGCCTTCGACCGCATGCTGGGCCGGCTCGCGCAGTCGGAGGAGGACCAGCGGCGGCTCGTCCAGGACGCGGGGCACGAGCTGCGCACGCCGCTGACGTCGTTGCGGACGAACATCTCCCTGCTGCGCCGTATCGACGAGCTGCCGCCGGACACCCGTGACGAACTGGTCGCGGACCTCACCCTGGAGGCCCGCGAGCTGACCGACCTGGTCAACGAGCTCGTCGATCTCGCGGCCGGCCAGTCCGACGCCGAGCCGCCGCGCAGACTGGACCTCGCCGACCTCGCGGAGGAGGTCGCGGGCCTGGCCCGGCGCCGCACCGGGCGGCAGGTGCTGATCCGGGCGAGCGGCGACACCACCGTCCACGGGCGGCAGGGCATGCTCCAGCGGGCCGTGTCCAACCTGGTGGAGAACGCGACCAAGTTCGACCGTGACGGCTGCGCGCCCGTCGAGATCGCCGTCACCGGGCCCGCCCGGCCGGGCGTCGTCCGCGTCGAGGTCCGCGACCGCGGACCCGGCATCGCCGAGGCCGATCTGACCCGCGTCTTCGACCGCTTCTACCGGGCCCCGGACGCGCGCTCCCTGCCGGGCTCCGGCCTCGGCCTGTCGATCGTCCGCGAGGTGGCCCTGGCCCACGGGGGAGCGCCGTTCGCCTTCCGCCGCGCGGGCGGCGGCGCGGTGATCGGCTTCACCGCGGGCGGCGGCCTCCCGGACCGCACACGCGACGACGACCACCCCCGCGGTCACCGCGCCTGACGCGCCGGACGCCCACCGCGGCGGGCCCGTGGTCACCTCGCTGTCGCCTTCGACCGGGTGGGGGTGGCGGGCTTGAGGTGCGAGGTGGGGGGAATAATACGAATTGCGTGCTTTGTGCGGGAGAGCGAGATGAGTATGTGAGTGAGGCATCGGACGTCGTCGGTGAGCCGCTCACCGCGCGCGTCACCGTCGACGAACAGGGCGCCGTGACCGGCTGGAACGACGGAGCCGCACGGCTGCTCGGATACGCCCCGCGGGAGATCCTCGGGCGGCCGGCGGCGACGCTGCTCGCCGGGGAGCCCGGCGGGGCCGACCTTCGGCCGTCGGCCGGGCTTCCCCTGTGGCACGGCACGCTCGCCCTGCGCCACCGGGACGGCCGCCGCCTGGAGGTCAGGGTCCTCGCGCACCGTCGGACGGGGGACGACGGGGTCCGCGGCTGGCTCCTGGTCGCCGCCCCGGCCGGGCCGCCCCGGCCCGAGGACGACGCGCTCATGCGATGGGGCTTCCTGCAGTCGCCGTCCTGCGCGACCTCCGTGTACGACACCGACCTGCGCTACCGCCGCTCCAACCGGGCCGCGCAGGCCGCGCTGGGCATGGGCGAGGAGGATCTGCGCGGGCTGCGGATGACGGACGTGCTCCCCACACCGCTGTCGCAGGAGGTCGAGCGGCGGATGCGGCAGGCCCTGGAGACCGGTGAGCCGCAGTACGTGGAGAACCACGCGCACGCCCCCGGCGAGTCCCGTGAGCACGCCTGGTCGGTCCACCTCTACCGGGTGCGGGACCCGGACGGCCGGGTGCTGGGCGTGGCCGCCACCGGGCACGACATGACGGAGCAGCACCGGGCCCGCGAGCGCCTGCAGCTGATCGCGGAGGCCAGCACCCGGATCGGCAGCACGCTCGACGTGAGGCGCACGGCGCAGGAGCTGGCCGACGTGGCGGTGCCGGGCCTCGCCGACTTCCTCAGCGTGGACCTGCTGACCTCGTTCGAGCAGGGGCGGGAGGAGCCGGTGACCGGCGGCCCGCTGCTGCTGCGGCGCGTCGCCCACCAGTCGGTGCTGCCGGGCGCCCCCGAGGCGGTCCTCGCCCTCGGTGACGTGGACGAGTACCCGGAGGGCTCCCCGCCGGTGGAGAGCCTGCGCTCGGGGCGTTCCGTGCGACGCCGGATCGACCGGGAGACGGTGCCCGAGTGGATCGCCGGGGATCCGCTGCGCATCGCCCGCATCCGTGACTACGGCTTCCACTCGCTGATGGCCGTGCCCCTGTCGGCGCGCGGGACCACGCTGGGCGTCGTCGTCTTCGCGCGCCACCGGCGCCCGGACCCCTTCGAGGCGGACGACCTCGTCCTCGCCGAGGAGCTGGCGGCCAGGGCGGCGGTGTGCATCGACAACGCCCGCCGCTACACCCGCGAACGCGCGACGTCGGTCGCCCTGCAGCGCAGCCTGCTGCCGCAGCGACTGCCCGACCAGTCCGCGGTGGAGGTGGCCTCCCGCTATCTCCCGGCCGACGTGCGGGCCGGGGTGGGCGGCGACTGGTTCGACGTCATCCCGCTGTCCGGGGCGAGGGTCGCGCTGGTCGTCGGCGACGTCGTGGGGCACGGCATCCACGCCTCGGCGTCCATGGGGCGGCTGCGCACGGCCGTACGCACCCTCGCCGACATCGATCTGCCCCCCGACGAACTGCTGACCCACCTCGACGACCTCGTGGGCCTGCTGGCCACCGAGACCGACGCGCTGGGCGACCAGGAGACGGCGGGGGACGTCGGGGCGACCTGTCTGTACGCCGTGTACGACCCGCTCGCCCGGCGCTGCACCCTGGCCAGGGCCGGTCATCCGCTGCCGGCGGTGGTGACTCCGGACGGGGAGGTCGAGCTGCTGGCGCTGCCGGCCGGGCCACCGCTCGGCCTGGGCGGGCTGCCCTTCGAGTCACTGGAGATCGACCTGCCCGAGGGCAGCCTGCTCGCCCTCTACACCGACGGCCTGATCGACTCCCGCTCCCGCGACAGC
Source organism: Streptomyces rishiriensis (assembly GCF_003112535.1). Classification (GTDB taxonomy): domain Bacteria; phylum Actinomycetota; class Actinomycetes; order Streptomycetales; family Streptomycetaceae; genus Streptomyces; species Streptomyces rishiriensis. The sequence continues at coordinate 45,537 of NZ_BEWA01000028.1, forward strand.
GACGTCGACGACGGCGCCGCCCGGCTGTGCCGGGCCCTGGCCGCGCCCGCCGCCTCGCTGGACGCGGTGTGCGACACCATCCTCGCCGACCTGCTGCCCCGGCTGCCCTCCGACGACGTGGCGCTCCTGGTCGCCCGCACCCGGGCGCTGGAAGCCTCCCGCTTCGCCACCTGGGAGGTGGCGTCGGACCCCGCCGCGGTCGCCGAGGCCCGCAAGTGCGCGGTCGACCGGCTGGAGGCCTGGGGGCTGACCGACGCCGCGTTCGTCACCGAGCTGATCGTCAGCGAGCTGGTCACCAACGCCATCCGGCACGGCGAACCGCCGGTGCAGCTGCGGCTCATCCACGACCGGACGCTCATCTGCGAGGTCTCCGACGGCGGTGGCACGGCCCCCCACATGCGCCGGGCCCGCACCTACGACGAGGGCGGCCGCGGCCTCCTCCTGGTCGCCCAGCTGAGCCGGCGCTGGGGCACCCGTCCGGGCGCCAAGGGCAAGACGATCTGGGCCGAGCAGACGATCGACGGGCGGCCCGACGGCTCCTGGCTCTGAGCCCCGCCCGTACGGCCCGGCCGCGAGCCAATGTTGTGCACTTTATTGACGGCGGTAAGAAGAGGGCCTAACTTCGCGGTGTCATTCCCCCGGTCAAGGGAGACCGCGATGTCCCCGTCCCCCGTCGCACCACCGTCCACGACCAGCGACCGGAAGCGGCAGCTGCGCGTGGTCGCCGCCTCCGGACTGCTCGGCACCGCCGTGGAGTTCTACGACTTCCTCGTCTACGGAACCGTCGCCGCCCTCGTGTTCGGCGAGCTCTTCTTCCCCGGCGCCGACCCGGCCGTCGGAACAGTCGCCGCGTTCGGCACCTTCGCCGCCGGCTATGTCGCCCGCCCGCTCGGCGGCATCCTCTTCGGGCACTTCGGCGACCGGCTGGGCCGCAAGTCGATGCTGCTGCTCACCATGGGCCTGATGGGCGGCGCGAGCTTCCTCGTCGGACTGCTGCCCACCTACGACACGATCGGCGTGTGGGCGCCGGTGCTGCTGATCGCCCTGCGCGTCGTCCAGGGCGTCGCCATCGGCGGCGAGTGGGGCGGCGCCACGCTCATGGTCGTCGAGCACGCGGGCGAGCGGCGGCGCGGACTGTGGTCCAGCTTCACGCAGATGGGAGCCCCGCTCGGCTCCCTGCTCTCCACCGCCGTCGTCACGCTCGTCGTCGCGCTCCCCGAGGACGAGTTCGCCGCCTGGGGCTGGCGGGTGCCGTTCCTGCTGAGCGTGGTGCTGCTCGGCGTCGGACTCTTCGTCCGCCTCAAGGTCGTCGAGAGTCCACTGTTCGCCGAGGTCAAGAAGGGCGGCGGCGCATCGCGGCTGCCGATCCTCGACGTGCTGCGCCGTCCCCGCCCCGTCCTGCTGGCCTGCTGCGTCGGCATCGGCGCCTTCACCGCCCAGTCGCTGCTGACCAGTTACCTGATCGCGTACGCCACCGGCATCGGCTACGCCCGCCCGCAGGTGCTCACCGCGCTCACGGTGTCCGCCTCCGTCGCGCTGGTGGTACTGCCCTGCGCCTCCGCGCTCTCGGACCGGGTCGGCCGCCGTCCGGTGGTCCTCGCCGGGGCGATCGCGTCGGCCGCGCTCGCCTTCCCCGTGCTCGCGCTGGTCGACTCGAAGTCGCCGGGGCTGCTGATCCTCGCCGTCGTCCTCGGGCACGGCATCGCCCAGTCCACGATGTACGGGCCGCTGGGCGCCCTGCTCACCGAGATGTTCGGCACCAAGGTCCGCTACACCGGCGCCTCACTCGGCTACCAGGGCGCCACCCTGATCGGCGCCGGGTTCTCCCCGATGATCGCCGGCAGCCTGGTGGCCGGCAGCGGCGACAGCACCCCCGTGTCGCTGCTGCTGTGCGGCGGGGCCGTCGTCACGGCGGTCACCGTCTTGTTCGTGCGCGAGACCAGCCGGGACTCCCTCGGCGGCGCCTCCGACGCCTCCGGCGTCCCGCGCACGCAGGAGGTCTCCGCGTGAGGGGCGGCGCCGCCGGCCGTGCTCCCCACCGGCCGGCGGCGCGCCCGCACCCGCACGCTCCCGCCCGCCCCGCCGCCGACGGCCGCTGACGTGCCACGACCGCCCGCCGCACCGCCGACGGGCGGTCGTACCCTTTCCCCCGTGGAGGACGACGACATCTCGGACAACATCCCCGACGGCGCCCCGGACGCCCCGGACGGCGCCCCGCAGCTGCGCCCGCAGTCGCTGATGCTCGCCTTCTTCGGCAACCACGTCCTCGAACAGGGCGACCTGTGCGTCTACTCGGGCAGCATCATCGACGTCCTCGGCCGGGTGGGCGTGGGCGAACAGGCCGTGCGGTCCACGCTGACCCGCATGGTCAGCCGGGGCCTGCTGCGCCGGCAACGGGAGGGCCGCCGGATGTACTTCGGCCTGACCGGGCAGGCCACCCGTGTCCTGGAGGACGGCCGCACCCGCATCTGGCGCGAGGGCGCGGTCAACGACGACTGGGACGGCGACTGGACGCTGCTCGGCTTCTCGCTCCCCGAGTCCCGCCAGCGCGAGCGCCACGACCTGCGCTCACGGCTCGCCTGGTCCGGATTCGGCGCGCTGTACAGCGGGCTGTGGATCGCGCCGGGCCGGGTGGACGTCGCCGCCGTGGTCGCCGAGCTCGGGCTGACCGGCCACGTCAAGATCTTCCACGCCTCGGCCGACCCGGCCGTCGACATCGGCCTGATGGTCCGCGAGACCTGGGACCTGGAGAGCATCGCCGCCCGCTACGTCTCCTTCGACAAGCGCTGGACCGCCCGCCTGAACGCGGGACCGGGCGACGACCCGATCGGCACCCGCCTGCGCCTGGTGAGCGAATGGCTCTGGACGATCCGCGCGGATCCGCGGCTCCCGGCCCGCCATCTCCCCCCGGAGTGGCCGGCCCGCCCCGCCCAGGACACCTTCCGCCGGGTGGCGGAACAGACCGCGGCCCCCGCGGAACGCCTGGCCGCCACGGCCCTGGAGACGACCCGCCTGCGCTGACCGCGCCTCGCCGTAGGCCGGATCAGCCGTTCTTGCGGCCCACGCCGCCGTAGATGCCGATCGGCGGGGCGTCGTGCGGCTCCGGCTCGTCGGGACGCCAGTCCGGGACGAGGACCAGGCCGGGCTCGGTCAGGGTGAGGTCGCCGAAGAAGCTCAGCACGCGGGCGTGGCTGCGGGGGTTCATGGTGGCGGTGGCGTTCCGGTAGACGTTCACCGCGTCCTCGCGGGCGTCGTCGTGGATGTCGACCGTCGCGTGGGAGAGCACGAGGTGGGATCCGGTGGGCAGCGCCTCGAGCAGGGTGGCGACGACGCCGTCCGGGTCCTCCTCGTCGGTCACGAAGTGCAGGACGGCCACCAGCAGCAGCGCCACCGGCTCGTCGAAGTCGATGACCCTGCGCACGTCGGGGTGGCCGAGGACGGCCCGCGGGTCGCGCAGGTCGGCCAGGACGACGGAGGTGTGCTCGTCGTCGTCCAGCAGGCTGCGCGAATGGGTGCTGACGATCGGGTCGTTGTCGACGTAGGCCACGCGGGTGTCGGGGGCGATGGCGCGCGCTATCTGGTGCACGTTGGGCTCGGTCGGCAGACCCGTGCCGATGTCGAGGATCTGCCGGACCCCGCCCTCGGCGACGACGTGCCGCACGGCACGGTGCATGAACCGCCGGTTCGCCCGCACGGCCTGCCGGACCTCCGGCGCCGCCTGGATGAACCGCTCGGCGGCTTCCTGGTCGACCTCGTAGTGGTCCTTGCCGCCGAGGAAGTAGTCGTACATCCGGGCGGGGTGGGGCTTGCTCGTGTCGATCGTCGATGACGTGCCGACGGCGACGCCGTCGGCGTCGCCGCCGCGAGGAGAGGTCATGCTGCCTGGCTCCGCCCTGGACTTCGTGTCCTGCCGCCGGATGAACCGATGAGGGGTGACTGTCGGATCACCATCCTGGCATGTCCTCATCGGCGTCCAACCGCGGGCCGGGTCACGGCAGTTGTCCGGCCTCGCCGTCCGGTCGCGGCTCAGCCCAGGAGCCGGCGCTTCTGCTCCGCGAACTCGGCCTCGGTGAGCACTCCTTGCTTCCTCAGCTCGCCCAGCTGCTTGAGCTGCTCGATCCTGTCGTCGAAATCGTCGGTCTGCTGCGGCGCGGCCTGCGGTGCTGCGGCCGGCTGCTGCTCGTAGGGCTGCGGCGGGGGCTCCCGGTAACCCTCCTGCGCCGCCCAGCGTCCCTGCTGACGGCGTGACACACGGTTGGAGACGGCGGTCGCCGTGCCCGCGACGACCGCGGTGCGGGCGACTCCGCGAAGAAGACCCGGCATGGCCCATCCCCTTTCGTCCATAGGTCATTCCATTGGACCACCGTGCGCGCTGTTCCGCGAATTCCCGCCCGATCTGCCGATTACGCCGACTGGTGGCACGCTGGAGTTGTGTCCACGACCGGGCGGACGTCCCGGCGTCGAGGCCCAGTTGAAGGAGCCCGCAAAATGGCCACACAGAGCACCGGAATGCACCGGACAACCGCCCGGGGAATGGGCGAGGTGTCCGGCTGGACGGTTTTCGCCGCGATCATGATGATGTTCGGCGGCGTCCTGGCGATATTCGAGGGAATATCCGCCATCGCGAAGGACGACGTATTCGTCTCCACCCGAAATTTCACCTTCCAGTGGAGCCTGACCAGCTGGGGCTGGCTGCACCTCTCCCTCGGCATCGTGGTGGTGCTGGCGGGTATGGCCCTGTTCACCGGAGCGATGTGGGCCCGCGTCGTCGGTATCACCGTGGCGGGTCTGAACCTGATCGCCAATTTCGTGTGGCTGCCCTGGTATCCGTTCTGGGCCATCACGCTGATGGTCATCGACGGATTCGTGATCTGGGCCCTGTGCGTCGGCCCGCGAAAGGAACGTGCCATCTGACCTCATGCCTGCGGGCATCGCGCCGTCCGGCCCCGGCCGCACCCCTCGGGTGCGGCCGGAACCCGTCCCGGCGGCATTCGTGAGCCGACGGAATTCAATTCCGGTGCACGCGAGGACGTCCGCGGTCAGTCGACCGGTCCCGCTCCGGATGCCGACGGCCGCGGGGCCCGGCAGCCTGGTGCGCAGAGGGCCCGGCTCCTCGCCGGCCTCCCACACAGACGAGGACCCGTCGCCATGATCTGTCGCAGTCGTGCCCGCCGACGGGCAGGAGGCGCCCTTCTCCTGCTTGCCGTCGCCGGTTGTAGCAATGGTTCCGCCCTCGGCACGATCCAGTACACGACCCCCGCCGGACAGATCGTGAAGATCCAGAGCCCGGACGACGACGGATGCCACCGGCTGCCGGGCGGCGCCCGCAGCGTGCGCAACTACACCGTCGACGACATCCGGCTCTACGTCGACGAGCACTGCGTGCTGACGAAGGCCGGTGACGACCAGAGCGGCCGGACCGGCGGAGAGAGCTTCTACCTCGGGACCCAGGCGTCCGTCGCGTTCACGCCCGGCCAGTCCCCGTGGCTGAGCTACTCCGTCGTCGGCGGCGGCGCCTGAGCCCACGGCGCGGCGGCCCCCGGCCGCGCCGTTCAGGAAGCGTTCTCGGTCGCCTCCAGCGCGGCGAGGAGCGCCTGGACGGGCAGCCGTCCGGAGGCGACCAGCTGGGCCCCGCCGCGGCGCAGGGCGGCGGCGAAGGGCGCGGCCCACCGGTTCTCGTAGACCAGCAGCGCGGCCGAGTTGCCCGGTTCGACGGCCGCGGCGGCCGCCTCCAGGTCGTCCTGGCCCAGCAGCCCGGACTGCGCGCCCTCGAAGACGGCGAGGTCGAGCCGGCCGTCGCCGGTGAGGTCGGCGATCTCCAGAGCGGTCACCGCGCCGTTCGCGTCCTTCCCGACGAACGTCAGGTCCAGGATCCGGATGATGCCGCGGTCCACCAGGTCGACCAGCAGCGGGAAGCCCTCGCCCGTCATCCGGTTGCCGGGAAACTCCACCACCACGTAGTCGACGGGGCCCATCTCGTCGATCGGCTCGCCCAGCTCGTCCGGCTCGGTCCGCGGGGTCTGCGGTGTCTGCTGCGTCAGGTCGCTCTGCTCGCTCACGGCTTCACCTCTGATGCTGGTGCGGCGGCCCCCTGACTGCCATTGCATCACCCGGCTGGGGCCGCCGCACCCGGTGCCCGTTCACCCGACCGGACCGTCCGGGTCGCCGGTCCGCCCCCTCGGCCGTCTCCTCGAAGACATGACCGGCAGCGCCCCGCCCCCGCCCCTCCCGGAGGACCCCGGCGGCTCCGGCGAGGAAGCCCGGATCGCGCAGGACGGCCCTAACCGGTGGACGTCAGCTGGTGGATGCTGCGGCCCACCAGGAACAGCCCCACGCCCAGCAGCAGAACGACGAGCGCCTGGTCCTGGTGCGTCTGCAGCCGGACCCGCAGCCTCCCCAGCCGGACCCGGGAGGCGTCCGGGGCGAACGCCGCGTACACCTCCATCGCCAGCAGGCTGCTCGTGGCCAGCAGGCAGTAGCCGAACAGCACCGCGAACGAGGACGCGTGGGACAGGTCGGCGTCCACCACGGTGGCCGCGCCCGCGGCCACGAGCCCCCACGGCTGCAGGAGCGGTCCCAGCGCCGCGGCCTCCCACAGCGAGATCCGGTCGAGCCGCGCCGTCATCCCGCCCGCGGCCGCGGGCCGGGGACCCCTGTGATGACGGTGCACCCCGTACCAGACCAGCGCCACGCCGACGGCGAGCCTGACGGCCGTCGAGGCGGTGGAGGGCGCGGACCGGGGAGCCGGAGGCTTCCCGCCGGTCGTCAGCAGCACCGCGGCGAGCACGGCCACGAAACAGGCCAGCCAGGCGAGGACGAACGCCAGGCCCTTCCACAGGCCCCGGCGGGCCGCCAGCATCAGGACGAACGCGGTCACCGACAGCGGGAAGACGGCGATCGCCAGGGCGATGACCACCAGGTCAAGGACCATCGCCGCCCCTGGGGCCGCCCACGCTCATCTCCTCATCGTCACCGGCCGGTTCGGGACCCACAACTTCGCGCAGCGTGCGGGTGCGACTGGACGGCGGGCGCCGCGCCCCGGCGTGCCGCACCGTTCCGCGCGCCGGCGGGCCTCACCCGTTCGGCCCCCGCCGGGCTCCCGCCACGGGCCGGAAGGGCCCGCTCCGGGCACGCTGGCAGCATGCAGCCCGGCGCAGGACCCCGACGGGACCGCCCGGCGCCCCCGTCGCGCCGCGAGCGGTGGCGGGCGCGGGGTGCGGCCGTCGGGGCCGGGGCGCGCGGCGTACGGGCCCGGGCCGAGCGGCGGTTTCCGGTGATCACGCATCTCGTGACCCATCTGATCTCGGTCAACGTGCTGGACTCGGCGACCCGCCTGGCCGCGCAGACGTTCCTCACCGCCGTGCCGCTGCTGTTCGTGGTGGCGGCCGTGGCGCCGCAGGCCGTGCGCGATCATCTCGCCGACTCCCTGAGCAACGCCTTCGGACTGACCGGAAGCTCCAAGAGCCAGCTGGAGCAGGTCTTCCAGGGGGACACGAACGATCTGCGCCAGACCACCGGCGTCGTCGGCGGGCTGATGGTGCTGATCTCGGCCACCGCCTGCAGCCGCGCCACGCAACGGCTGTGCCAGCGCGCCTGGAGCCTGCCGAAGGCGGCCGCGCGGACGGCCGCCTGGCGCTGGATCGTGTGGCTGCCCGTCTGGCTGGTCATGATCGTGGTGCAGGGCGTCCTGCGGGACGGCTTCGGACTCGGCCCGTGGCTGGGCGTGCCGCTGCTGCTCGTCGCCGACACCCTCCTGTGGTGGTGGACCCAGCACCTGCTGCTGGCCGCCCGCGTGCCGTGGCGGCCGCTGCTGCCGGGCGGCCTCTTGACGGGAGCCGCCCTGACCATGCTGACGTCGGCCGCGCACCTGTACGTGCCACGCGCGCTCAACCACAGCCTCGAGAGGTACGGCTCGCTGGGCGCGGTCTTCACGCTGCTGTCGTGGCTGATCGCGCTGTGCGTGGCCGTCACGCTCTGCATCACCGCCGGCGCGGTGTTCGCCCGGGAACCCGCGGTGGCGCGGCGCCTGGGCGGACCCGAGTCGCCGGGCCCTGCCACCGGCGATACGTTGGAGGACGGACAGCGGTCGACCCGTCCTCGGCCGCCTCGGGACGCGTGAACCTGTCGGCCGCGCACGAGTTCGCCGGCCATGAGTGAATCCGCCGGCTGCGTGTGGACTCGCCGGCTGCCGCCGTACGGCGTCCGCAGCGACCACCGCTCCCTGCGCCTCGGCGACCACACCGTGGAGCGTCTGCCATGAGCGAGAACCAGCCCACCGGCCACGAGCTGCGCCACCGCACCCCGAAGGAGCGCGCCGAGCGCGGCAAGGCCGCCCGGTCCGCCGTACCGAGATCCGCGCACGCCGAGTTCTCGCCGCCGCCCAAGCGGACCGACCCGGTGGACCTCATCGACGCGCAGTCGGCGAAGCGCGTCCCCGAACTCGTGCCGATCCGCTACGGGCGGATGAGCGAGTCGCCGTTCCGCTTCTACCGGGGAGCCGCCGCCATCATGGCCGCGGACCTCGCCGAGACGCCCCGCACCGGCATCCGGGTCCAGTGCTGCGGCGACGCGCACCTGCTGAACTTCCGGCTGCTCGCCTCCCCGGAACGCCGGCTGATGTTCGACATCAACGACTTCGACGAGACCCTGCCCGGCCCGTGGGAGTGGGACGTCAAACGGCTCGCGGCGAGCCTGGTCATCGCGGGCCGCGCCAACGGTTTCAGCGCCAAGGAGCGGGCCTCCGTGGTGCGGACCGGCGTCGGGTCGTACCGCGAGCGGATGCGGGAGTTCGCCGGCATGGGCAACCTCGAGGTCTGGTACACCCGCTTCGAGGCGGACGAACTGCAGAAGGCGTTCGCCCCCGGCCTCGACGCCGACACCCGCCAACGCTGGGAGGCGACCCGGGAGAAGGCCCGCGCGCACGACACGCTCCAGGTCTTCGACAAGCTCACCCACGTCGTCGGCGGGCAGCGCCGGATCGCCGACGACCCGCCGCTCCTGGTCCGCCTCGAAAGCCTGCTGCCGAAGGCCCAGAGCGGCGCGCTGGAGACCGAGATCAGCCGCCTCGTCGAGCGGTACAGCCAGTCGCTCCAGTCCGACCGCCGCTTCCTGCTGGAGACCTACCGCGTCGCCGACATCGCCCGCAAGGTCGTCGGCGTCGGCAGCGTCGGCACCCGCTGCTGGATCGTGCTGCTGCTCGGCAAGGACGACGAGGACCCGCTGTTCCTCCAGGCGAAGGAGGCCGACGAGTCCGTGCTGGCCCCCTACGCGGGCGCCTGCGCGTTCCGCACCCAGGGCGAGCGGGTCGTCGCCGGCCAGCGGCTGATGCAGGCGACCAGCGACATCTTCCTCGGCTGGGAGCGCACCACCGGCATCGACGGCCGGCGCCGCGACTTCTACGTCCGCCAGCTCAGGGACATGAAGGGCATCGCCGTCACCGAGAACATGTCGCCGAAACGGATGTCCATCTTCGCGTGGCTCTGCGGCGCCACCCTGGCCCGCGCCCACGCCCGCTCCGGCGACCGCATCGCGATCGCCGCCTACCTCGGCGGCGGCGACGTCTTCGACCGCGCCCTGGCGACCTTCGCCGAGCTGTACGCCGACCAGAACGAGAAGGACCACCAGGCCCTCCTCGACGCCGTCAAGGCGGGACGCGTCCAGGCCCAGTCGGCGTGAGAGGACGTCGGGCGACCCGAGGGAGACGATGAGATGGACCGCTATCCGCCCATCGCCGAGCACGGGCTGATCGGAGACCTCCAGACCGCCGCCCTGGTGACGTCCGAAGGGGTGATCGACTGGTTCGCGGCCCCGCGCTTCGACTCGCCCAGCGTCTTCGCGTCGCTGCTCGACCACGCCGGCGGCGGCCACTTCCTGTTCGCGCCCCTCCACTCCGAGGTGACGCGCCGGCAGATCTGCTACCCCGACAGCGCCGTGGTGGTGACCCGTTTCCTGTCCCCGGACGGGGTCGGCGAGGTCATCATGCCCGTCATCCGCTCCCGGACGCCGTCCGACCGGCATACGGTGGTGCGGGTCGTGCGGACCGTGCGCGGCACCGTGCGCTTCGCCCTGGAGTGCCGTCCGCGCTTCGACTACGCCCGCACCGACCACACCCTCGACATGTACGGCGGAAACAGCGGAAACGGCGGGACCGGCGCAACCGGCGGCGCCGGCGGGACGGCGGGCAGCGCGGTCTTCCGGGCGCCGGGCACGACCGCGTACCTGCAGGCCACCTTCCCGCTGGAGCGGGACGGGCGCGACGCGCGGGGCACGGTCACCTTGAACGCCGGCCAGTCGGCGGCCGCCGTGTTCACGGTCTGCGACGGCGACGGCGAGGCGCCGCCCCCGCCGACCGCCGACTCGGTCACCGAACAGATGTGGGACGCCATCGACTTCTGGCAGCGCTGGGTGCGCACGTCCCGCTACCGCGGCCGCTGGCCGGACATGGTGAACCGCTCGGCCATCACCCTCAAGCTGCTCACCTACGCCCCGAGCGGCGCCCCGGTCGCCGCCGCGACCATGGGGCTGCCCGAGCAGGTGGGCGGCGAACGCAACTGGGACTACCGCACGCGCACCCAGGTGTAGCTGTTCGCCGAGGAGATCGGCCCCAGCGGGGAGCAACTGGGCAACTTCCCGCAGGCCTTCACCCATCTGTCGCTCATCATGGCGACGACGACCCTGGACGAGGCGCTCGACCGGCTGACGGCCCGCTGAACGCCGGGATGGCCGGTCCCCGCGGCAGCAGCTGGGTCACGACGAAGGACACCACCGCCGCGAGCACCACGAGCGCCACCGTGTCCACGTTGCCCAGCAGCAGGACGACCAGCACCGCGCCGCTGACGGGCAGTCGCAGGGCCGCCGTCACGGACGCCGCCATCCCGGCCGCCATCGCCGGCACCAGGCCGAAACCGGGCAGCGGCGCCAGCAGGGCGCCGGCCGCCCCGCCGAGGAACAGCGCGGGAAAGACGGGACCGCCGCGCAGGCTGCCCAGGCAGAGCGAGTAGGCGAGCCCCTTGAACACCAGCACCGCCACGAGCGCGCCCACGGACCAGGCGGTCGCGTTCTGCGCCAGATCGGCCAGGGCGCTCTCCCCGGACAGCGCGGCCTCGGCGGGGGAGCGGCCGGTGGAGACGGCGTAGAGGGCGATGCAGCCGGCCGCGCCGAGTGCGCACAGCGTGGTGTTGCGCACCGTCCAGGACGTCACCCGACCGGCGGTGAACCTCCCGCCCACGAAGATCCAGTGGATCAGGAAGGCGAGGGCCGGCGCGATCAGCAGCACCCACAGGATGTCCGCCCAGTCCAGCGGCGGCGGCTTGGGCAGGCCGATGTCCAGGCTCCCGGTCCGCAGGCCCGTCCAGCGGACGAACCCGGTGAAGACCAGGTCGCCGACCCCGCTGGCCAGCAGCACCGGCAGCATCACCGCGAACAGCTGGGGACCGCCGACCCCGGCCACCTCCATCAGCAGCACCGCGCCCACCAACGGATTGCCGAAGAGCGCCGAGACGGCCGCGGCGGCGCCGGCCGCCCCGAGCAGCGCGGTGCTCGTCTCCGTCTGCGGGGCCCGCACGAAACTCGCGAAGAGCAGCGCCAGTCCGCCGCCCAGGGCGATCAGCGGCGCCTCGGGACCGAGCACGGCGCCGAGCGGCAGGCCCACGAGCGCGGCGACGAGCACGCCGGGCAGCGCCTCCTTGCTGGCGCCGCCCGCGTGCAGTCCGCCCGCGGGAATGTGCCCGCCCCGCCCGGGAAGCCGGGAGACCACCAGCCCGACGACCGCGCCGGCCACCAGCAGCAGCGGGAACCCCCACCACCACGGGGCCCGCGTCCAGCCCAGGTCCTTGGGCCAGTCCGTCCAGATCAGCCGCTCCAGCTGGTCGAGCGTCACGAGGAACCAGAAGGCGATCAGGGCCACCGGAACGCCGATCAGACCGCAGAAGACCAGCGCCTTGAGGTATTCGGGCCGGCGCAGCATCGTGCGCAGCAGGTCGGCTTCCGGCGGCTGGTTCGGGGCGGACGCGGTGGTCGCCTCCGGCTTCGTCCCGGCGATGGGAATCTCCTCGGCTCGTCGACTCGGCAGGCGATTCCCCCGTATCCCCTCATTTCCGGACGAGGTTATCCCTCCGGTCGCGTCCGGGGAGGGAGCGGCGCGGACCTCCACGCCGCACGCCGCTCCCTCCCCGGCCCGCGCGGGTCAGTTCTTGCCGAGCAGCTTCTTCATCTCCGCGATCTCGGCGGTCTGCGCGGTGACGACGGAGTCGGCCATGGACCTGGCCGGACCGTACGCGCCCTTGCTCTTCTCGACGGCGGCCATGTCGACGGCGCCCTGGTGGTGCCGGACCATCATGGCCAGGAACATGGCGTCGAAGTCCTTGCCCGACGCCTTCGCCAGCTCGTCCATGTCGGAGGCGCCCATCATGCCGGGCATCGCGCTCCCGCCGGAGTGGTCCATGCCGGGCATCGCCCCGGCCATGGAGTCGGACGCCGCGGGGACCTTCTCGCCCCACGTGGCCAGCCAGCCGCTCATGGTCTTGATCTCCGGGTCCTGGGCCTTCTCGATGCGCGAGGCGAGGTCCTTGACCTGAGCGGAGGAGGCCCGGCGGGCGGCGAGCTCCGCCATCTCCAGGGCCTGCCGGTGGTGGGGGATCATGCCCTGCGCGAAGGACACGTCCTGGCCGTTGTGCGCACCGACGGCGCCGGCGGACGACGACGGAGACGACGACGGAGACGACGAGGCCGACGACGAGGCCGCCGAGGAGGACGTGTCACCGCCGTCGGCCCCGCAGGCGGCGAGGGTGAGCGCGGCGGTGACGGAGACGGCCGCCAGGACCGTGCGGCGGGTCAGGGAACGGGTGTTGCGCATGCTGAAGCTCCTGTGGTGCTGGTGGAAAAGGGATCTGGACATGCCGAGGCGCACCGCGTCGTCGTACCGGTGACGTGGTGCGGTGCGGTGTCTAGATCCGCAGGAGCTGGAGTTCCGCCAGCGAGGGCGGCGCGCGGGCGCCGTCGGGCGCGTCGGCCGCGTACGGGCAGAGCGAGTCGTCCGGCCCGGGGACGGCCACCGGGTCGGGAACGAGCGCGGGCAGCGCGGGAGTCCCGCTCACCGCGGCCGCCGCACAGGTCGGATCGGCGTGCTGGAGATGCCCTCCGCCGCAGCCCCCGCCGCCCCCGGCACAGTCGTCGTGCGCACTGACCTCACGGGCCGCACCGACCTCACGGGCTGCACTGACCTCGCGGGCCGCGCCGATCTCACCGACCGCGCTGACCGTGACGGCCGCGGTCTGCGCCGCGCCGGGCCGACCGACGGCGTGGCCGCCGGAGTGTTCATGACCGGCCCCGCCGGGCGCCAGGGCGTGCATGGCCAGCAACCCGACCAACACCGCGAACACGAGCAGCCCCCACCGCCGCCGCCACCCGGGCGGCGCCGAGAGATGCTGCTCGGGCCTGGTCATCGGAAACACCTTAGCCGCAGCCCGCGAAGGGGACTGACACGCGGCGCCCACGACGGACGCGTGTCGGGACCTGCCGGAACGGGTGCCTCAGGGCCACACGAGGCAGTACGGCTGATGCCCCGCCTCGTGCAGACGGTGGCTGAAGTCCTGCCATTCGTGCAGGAGTTGGTACACGTTGAAGGCGTCCCGGGGGCCGCCCCGGTCCGGCACCGTGGACCAGATGAACGCCGCCGCACCGACCGCTTCCTCGCCGATGTCGCGGATCGGGTCGACGACCGTCATGGGGAGCTTCACCACGGCGTAGTCGGGGTGGAGGACGACCAGTTCCAGCGGGGGCACCTTGTGCAGGGGGACGCCTTCGATGCCGGTCAGCACCATCGCGGCCATCGTCTCCGGCTTGATCTTGGTGAACATGCCGTTCATGCCGAGCTCGTCGCCGCCGAGTTCCTCGGGGCGCATCGAGATCGGGACGCGGGCCGCCGTGGCACCGTCGGGCGCGCCGAAGTACTTGTACGTCACCCCCACCCGACCACCGTTCCCGCTCCCCGCCCGGAGGCGGTCGACCCGCTGCTCGACTCGCCGGTCGACCAGCTCGGGCTCACTCGGTACACCCTGTGCCTGCGTCTGACGTGCTTCGTTGGCTTCCTCCGCGTCGCGCCGGTGCCTTCCCCGCCGGGCACGTCGAGGACCCAGGTCGTCAGTCCCCTCGCCCAGTCCGCCACCGCGATGCATATCTCCACCCGACTGCTTTTCTAGGACGCGTGGCCCCCGCCGCGCAACCCGATCATCGTGTCAGTGACCTCCCCCACGGCCGCCCGCCGAAACGTGCGGTGAAACACCTGTCCGCAGGATCTTCGCAGCCCCTCGACACACGGTCGGTGAGAGCTACGTCTGTCAGGCCCGTTCCGACTCAGTTTCGCAGATGGTGAAGCGGTCGGCGGCGTGGGCGGCGGAGCGGATGCGGGGCGGGCGGGAAGAAGGGACTGGCCGTCCGGTCAGTAGACGCGGTACGCCCCGCACGGCCCCCGTGGGCCGCCGGGGGCGCTGGCCTACCCTGGGAGGTCACTGGCAACCGGAGTCCAGCAAGTCGGAAAAGGTCGGAGAAGCCGCAGGTCATGAGCGAACTGCCCTATTCATACGATGCGCCTGTCTCGCAGGCGCTGTTCGACCGTGCGTCCGTCGTCACGCCGGGCGGGGTGAACTCGCCGGTGCGCGCCTTTCGCGCCGTGGGCGGAACGCCCCGGTTCATGGTGTCCGGCGCCGGCCCGTATCTGACGGACGCCGACGGGCGGGAGTACGTCGACCTCGTCTGCTCCTGGGGGCCCATGATCCTCGGGCACTCCCACCCCGAGGTCATCGCGGCCGTGCAGGACGCCGTCTCGCGCGGCACCTCCTTCGGCACGCCCGGCCAGGGCGAGGTCGAGCTCGCCGAGGAGATCGTGGCGCGGGTGGAGCCCGTGGAGCAGGTGCGGCTGGTGTCCAGCGGCACCGAGGCGACCATGTCCGCGATCCGGCTCGCCCGCGGCTTCACCCGGCGCTCGAAGGTGATCAAGTTCGCCGGCTGCTACCACGGGCACGTCGACTCGCTGCTCGCCGCCGCCGGGTCCGGCGTCGCCACGTTCGCGCTGCCCGACACGCCCGGCGTCACGGGCGCCCAGGCCGGCGACACCATCGTGCTGCCGTACAACGACCTGGAGGCCGTGCAGGAGGCCTTCCACCGGCATCCGGGCGAGATCGCCTGCGTGATCACCGAGGCCTCGCCGGGGAACATGGGCGTCGTGCCGCCCATGCCCGGGTTCAACCAGGGCCTCAAGGACGCCTGCGCCAACAACGGCGCGCTGTTCATCTCCGACGAGGTCATGACCGGGTTCCGGACCTCCCGGGCGGGATGGTTCGGGATCGACGGGGTGCGGCCCGACCTCATGACCTTCGGCAAGGTCATGGGCGGCGGCTTCCCCGCCGCCGCGTTCGGCGGGCGCGCCGACGTGATGGCGCACCTCGCGCCCGCCGGGCCCGTCTACCAGGCCGGCACGCTCTCCGGGAACCCGGTCGCCACGGCCGCCGGGCTCGCCCAGCTCCGGCTCCTCGACGACGCCGCGTACGTCCAGGTCGACGCCGTGTCCGGGCAGATCCAGGCGCTCGTCTCCGAAGCGCTGGCCAAGGAGGGCGTCGCGCACACGCTGCAGAGCGCCTCCAACATGTTCTCCGTCTTCTTCACGGACCGGCCGGTGCGGGACTACGACGACGCCAGGGCGCAGGAGTCGTTCCGCTTCACCGCCTTCTTCCACTCGCTGCTGGCGAACGGCGTCTATCTGCCGCCGTCGTCCTTCGAGTCCTGGTTCGTGTCCACGGCCCACGACGACGCGGCCGTCCAGAGAATCGCCGACGCCCTCCCGGCGGCGGCCCGAGCGGCTGCGGAGGCCACCGCGGAATGAGCACCTTCGACAACAACGGCGCCGACCAGGACATCACCGTCGTCCACCTCATGCGGCACGGCGAGGTCCACAACCCCGACGGGGTCCTCTACGGCCGTCTCGACGGCTACCACCTCTCCGATCTGGGCCGGCGGATGGCCGACCGGGTCGCCGAGCACCTCGCCACCCGCGACGTCACGCACGTCGTCGCCTCCCCGCTGGAGCGGGCGCAGGAGACGGCCACCCCGATCGCCAAGGCGCACGGCCTCGATGTGGGCACGGACGCCCGGCTCATCGAGGCGGAGAACGTCTTCCAGGGCAAGACGTTCGGCGTGGGGGACGGCGCGCTGCGCCGGCCCGAGAACTGGAAGCACCTCGTCAACCCGTTCAGGCCGTCCTGGGGCGAGCCGTACGTCGACCAGGTCGTGCGGATGACGGGTGCGCTGGACGCGGCCAAGGACGCGGCCCGCGGGCACGAGGCGGTGCTCGTCAGTCACCAGCTGCCGATCTGGATCGTCCGGTCCTACGTCGAACGGCGGCGGCTGTGGCACGACCCGCGCAAGCGGCAGTGCACGCTCGCTTCGCTGACGACCTTCACGTACCGGGGCGACCGGATCGTGTCCGTCGGCTACACCGAGCCCGCCATCGACCTGGTGCCCGCCCACCTGCGCGCCGGCGCCAAGCCGGTGAAGGGTCAGGTCCCGGGCGGCGGCAAGGCGTTCGGGGCGTAGGGGCCCGGGCGCGGGCGTTCGGTGGGGGAGGTCGGGGCGTAGGCTCCGGTCACCCAGTCATGACCGAAACCGGATGACCGAGTGGTGGCTGAAATCGACCGGCCTGTTACGGAATCCGGAAGTATCGGCGGAACCGCCTCGTTCGTCATGTCCTCTGAATGGGTGACTGCCCACCAGAGAACGTGACGAACGGGGTTGCCATGCGCGCCATCACCCGAAGGGGAGCACTCGGACTCGGCGCCGGTGCTGCCGCCGCCGGACTCGTGGGCTGCGGAAGCCTCACGGGTTCGGACGAGCCCTCCCACGACGGCGGTTCCGGCGAATCCGGGCAGAACTCCTCCGGCAGCCCGAAGCCGAAGTCGACCGGACGCCCCATCGGCGACGGCTCGACCTCCTTCACCGGCACGCAGCCCCACCAGCCGGCCAAGCCCGTGCCGCTGGAGGCCGGCCAGGAGCCCCCGCAGTTCGTGATCTTCTCCTGGGACGGCGCGGGCGAGGTCGGCAACGGGCTCTTCCCGCGCTTCCTCGACCTCGCCAAGGAACACGGCGCGAGCATGACGTTCTTCCTCTCCGGGCTGTACCTGCTGCCCGAGTCGAAGAAGCGGCTGTACGACCCCCCGAACAACCCGCGCGGCGCCTCCGACATCGGCTACCTCTCCGACGACCACGTGAAGGCGACGCTCACCAACGTCCGCCGGGCCTGGCTCGAAGGGCACGAGATAGGCACCCACTTCAACGGGCACTTCTGCGGCGAGAGCCACGGCTCGGTCGGCAAATGGACGCCCGCGCAGTGGCGCAGCGAGATAGACCAGGCGAAGAAGTTCGTGAAGGAGTGGCGGACCAACACCGGCTGGACGGACCTGCCCTCGCTGCCCTTCGACTACGAGAAGGAGCTCGTGGGCGCCCGTACGCCCTGTCTGCTCGGCCAGGACAACCTGCTGCCCACCGCCCGCGCCCTCGGCTGGCGCTACGACGCCTCCTCGCCGGGCGGCAACCAGGTCTGGCCCACCAAGAAGCAGGGCGTCTGGGACCTGCCCCTTCAGGCCATACCGTTCCCCGGCCACAGCTTCCAGGTGCTGTCCATGGACTACAACATCCTCGCCAACCAGTCGATCAACTCGACCAAGGCGCCCGCCCACAACTACCCGGGCTGGCGGAAGCAGGCCTCCCAGGCGTACATACAGGGATTCAAGCGGGCATACGAGACGAATCGCGCACCCTTCTTCATAGGCAACCACTTCGAGCAGTGGAACGGCGGCATCTACATGGACGCCGTCGAGGAGGCCTTCAAGCACATCGCGCGCGAGAAGGAGAAGGGCGCGGACGTGCGGCTGGTCTCCTTCCGGCAGTTCGTCGACTGGATCGACGTCCAGAAGCCGGAGATCCTCGACAAGCTGCGCACCCTCCAGGTCGGTCAGCAGCCGGCCGGCGGCTGGAAGACGTTCCTCGCCGGAAGCTCCGCCGCCGCGGGCAGCACCGCCGGGACGACCGCGGGCGCCACCGCCGGTACCGGAACCGCAGGCTCCAGCGCCTCCCCGAGCGCCGCCTGAAATGCGGTTTTCCCCCCGCAAGGGGGGCGGGCAAGATCCCCAGAACGGGCATGCGAAACTTTTCACATGAGTGCCGCCAGCCGCGCCCTTCCGCGCTCGCCTGCCCGAGTCCGTCCGCGCCGTGCCGCCCTGACCACGGCAGCCGGCGGGGCCGTCGCCGCACTGCTGCTCTCCGCCTGCACCTCCGGAGGCGTCTCCGGAGGCGGCGGTGACACCAACTTCGTGATGGGCAAGGACGGCGTCTCCACCGTCGAGCGGGACAAGCGGGACGCGGCCCCCGACCTGTCCGGCAAGGCCATCGACGGCGGGCAGCTCGACATCAAGAGCTACAAGGGCAAGGTCGTCGTCCTCAACGTGTGGGGATCCTGGTGTTCCCCGTGCCGGGCCGAGGCGCCGAACTTCGAGAAGGTCTCCACCGACCTCAAGGGCAAGGGCGTGCAGTTCGTCGGCATCAACCTCGACACCAGCAACAAGAACGCCCTCGTCTTCGAGAAGGAGCAGGGCGTCACCTACCCCAGCCTGTCCGACCCGACCGGCAAGCTGATGCTGCGGTTCAAGAAGGGCACCCTCAACCTCCAGGCCATCCCGTCCACGCTGGTCATAGACCGCGAGGGCAAGATCGCCGCCCGTTCGCTGGCCGCGCTCACCGAGGACAAGCTGCGCAAGATGATCGCTCCCGTCCTCGCGGAGAAGTGACGTGAGCGCTCTCACCACGCTCGCCGCCACGGGCTACAACGACACCGTGCTCAACGGCGCGTTGCTGGTCGCGCTGCCCATCGCCCTGCTCGGCGGGCTCGTCTCCTTCTTCTCGCCGTGCGTCCTGCCGCTCGTCCCCGGCTACCTCTCGTACGTCACCGGCGTCGCCGGCACCGATCTGGCCGACGCCCGCCGCGGGCGGATGGTCGCCGGCGCCTCGCTCTTCGTCCTCGGCTTCACCGCCGTGTTCGTCTCCAGCGGGGCCCTGTTCGGCTACTTCGGCGACACCCTGCGGGCGAACCAGGACGTTCTGTCCAAGGTGCTGGGCGTCCTCATGATCGCCATGGGCGCCTTCTTCATGGGCCTGATGCCCTGGATGACCCAGCGCGAGTTCCGCATCCACAAGCGGCCCGTGACCGGGCTCGTCGGCGCCCCGCTGCTGGGCGCCCTGTTCGGCATCGGCTGGGTGCCGTGCATCGGCCCCACCCTCGCCTCCGTGCTGGCCCTCTCCTCCCAGCAGGGCAGCGCCGGCCGCGGCGCCCTGCTGACCGTCGCCTACTGCGTCGGCCTCGGCGTGCCGTTCGTGCTCGCCGCCGTCGCCTTCCGCAAGGCGCTCGGCGCCTTCGGCTGGGTCAAGCGGCACTATGTCTGGGTGATGCGGATCGGCGGCACCATGATGATCCTGACCGGTGTCATGCTGCTCACCGGTGCGTGGGATCGTCTCGTGCAGGACGTGCAGTCCTGGTCCGCCGGTTTCGATGTGGGGATCTGATCCATGAGCAAGACCACGCCCGGCGTGCCGACCGAGGCCGCCGTCTCCGACGAGCAGGAACTCGGAGCTGCCGGATCCCAGCTGTCGACGGCCCCCACCGACACCCTCGCCAACACCCCCGGCCTGGGCGTGATCGGCTGGACCCGCTGGTTCTGGCGGCAGCTCACCTCCATGCGGGTCGCGCTGCTGCTCCTGCTGCTGCTGGCGCTCGGCGCGATCCCCGGCTCGCTCATCCCGCAGTCCGGCACCGACGAGACCAAGGTCGCCGACTTCCGCGAGGCCCACGGGACGCTCGCTCCCGTCTACGACAAGCTCGGCCTCTTCCACGTCTACAGCTCGGTGTGGTTCTCCGCGGTCTACATCCTGCTGTTCGTCTCCCTCATCGGCTGCATCGTGCCCCGCACCTGGCAGTTCGTCGGCCAGCTGCGCGGCCGCCCGCCGCGCGCACCGGGGCGTCTGACCCGGCTGCCCGCCTACACCACCTGGCGCACCGAGGCCGAGCCCGAGCAGGTCCGTGAGGCCGCGCTCGCCCTGCTGAAGAAGCGCCGGTTCCGCGCCCACATCGCCGGGGACGCCGTCGCCGCCGAGAAGGGCTACGCCCGCGAGGTCGGCAACCTCGCCTTCCACATCGCGCTGATCGTGATGCTGGTCGCCTTCGCCTGGGGCCAGCTCTTCAAGGCCGAGGGCAACAAGCTGGTCGTCGAGGGCCAGGGGTTCTCCAACACCCTCACCCAGTACAACGACTTCAAGTCCGGCAGCCTCTTCAGCACCGACGACCTGAACCCGTTCAGCTTCACCCTGGACAAGTTCACCGGCACGTACGAGACCTCGGGCCCCAACACGGGCACCCCGCGCACCTACCAGGCCGCCCTCACCTACAGCGTGGGCGCCTACGGCAAGGGCGAGAAGACCGTCGTCAAGGTCAACCACCCGCTGGAGATCGCCGACTCGAAGGTCTACCTCACCGCCCACGGCTACGCGCCCGTGATCACCGTCCGCGACGGCAGGGGCCAGGTCGTCTACAGCGACGCCGTGCCGCTGCTGCCGCTCGACTCCAACGTCACCTCCACCGGCGTCGTCAAGGTCCCCGACGGCTACCGCGACGCCAAGGGCGTCAGGGAGCAGCTCGGCATCTCGGCGTTCTTCCTGCCGACCTACACCAAGGGCATGGAGACGGCCTCGACGTTCCCGGCGCTCGGCAACCCCGTGCTCAACCTGACGCCGTACCACGGCGACCTCGGCGTCGACGCGGGCATCCCGCAGAGCGTGTACCAGCTCGACAAGACCCATCTGAAGGGGTTCAAGGACGCCAAGGGCGCGCAGCTGAGGGAGAACCTCAGGCCCGGCGAGACCATGACCCTGCCCGGCGGGGCCGGCACGGTCACCTACGAGGGCACCAAGCAGTGGGCGAACTTCCAGGTCACCCAGCAGCCCGCGAGCGGCTGGGCGCTGACCGGCGCCCTCACCGCCATCTTCGGACTGGCCGGCTCCCTGTTCATCCAGCGCCGCCGGGTCTGGGTGCGTGCGGTGAAGGGCCCCGACGGCGTGACCGTCGTCGAGATGGCCGGTCTCGGACGCAGCGAGTCCGCCAAGGTGCCCGAGGAACTCGGCGACCTCGCCGGGATCCTGTACGACCAGGCCCCCGGGGCGTCCGGCCCCGGTCCCTCGGATTCCCCCGACCCCCAAGCCGTACCTGCCGAAGGGGCTGAGAAATGACTCTCGCCGCCGCAACCGAGCTGGCCACCGCCACCAACGAGCATCTCGCGAGCATCAGCAACACGCTGATCTACTCCTCCATGGCCGTCTACACCCTGGCCTTCTTCGCGTACATCGCCGAATGGCTCTTCGGCAGCCGCAGCAAGGTCGGCCGCACCGCTGCCGCGCTCACCGCCGAGGCGAAAGCCGGCGGCAAGGGCGCGGGCCCGGCCGTCACCGTCAAGCAGAACGGCGGGACGGCCGTCCTGGAGCGTCCGCAGGTCGTCGTGCGCTCCACCGCCGGGACGCGTGACGTGCCCGACGGGCCGGGCGCGCACGGCGGCGACGAGCAGGGCGACATGTACGGCCGGATCGCCATCTCGCTCACGGTGCTCGCGTTCCTGGTCGAGCTGGCCGGCGTGGCCGCCCGCGCGGCCTCGGTGCAGCGTGCGCCGTGGGGCAACATGTACGAGTTCAACATCACCTTCTCCACGGTGGCCGTCGGCGTGTACCTCGGGCTGCTGGCGCTGCGCAAGAACGTCCGCTGGCTCGGGCTGTTCCTGATCACCACGGTCCTGCTGGACCTCGGCCTCGCGGTGACGGTCCTTTACACGGCGAGCGACCAGCTCGTCCCCGCCCTGCACTCGTACTGGCTGTACATCCACGTCTCCACCGCGATCTTCTGCGGCGCGGTGTTCTACGTCGGCGCGGTCGCCACGATCCTGTACCTGTTCAAGGACGCCTACGAGAACAAGCTCGCGACCGGCGGCAAGCCGGGCAGGTTCGCCAACTCGGTCCTGGACCGGCTGCCCGCCTCCGCCTCCCTCGACAAGTTCGCCTACCGCGTCAACGCGGCCGTCTTCCCCCTGTGGACGTTCACGATCATCGCGGGCGCGATCTGGGCGGGCGACGCCTGGGGCCGCTACTGGGGCTGGGACCCCAAGGAGACCTGGTCGTTCATCACCTGGGTCGCCTACGCCTGCTACCTGCACGCCCGCGCCACCGCCGGCTGGAAGGGCCGCAAGGCCGCCTACCTGGCCCTGATCGCCTTCGGCTGCTGGCTGTTCAACTACTACGGCGTCAACATCTTCGTCACCGGCAAGCACTCGTACGCGGGCGTCTGACCCGGACACCCCTCAAGACCACGCGCCACCGAAGGCCGGTCCCCGACCCCCGAAACCGGGCCCCGGGAACCGGCCTTCGCCGTGAGCGCGTCGGGTCGCGTTCCCCGCAGGAACCGGTCGGCGAGGAGGGGGTCGGAACGGGGTCCTGCGTCGCAAGGGGATCAACAGCGGGGAGAGGAGGGCTCCTTGCTACAGTGCGCGGCATGTCGAACCGTTCGAAGCGCACCTTGGCGTCCGGGGCCAGAGGGGCCGTGATGCTCACCGCCCTCGGCGCGTACTGGATGAGCCAGGGCGCTTCGCCGGCCGGGATGGCCCCATGGGCTCTCGCCTTCACCGCGCTCTTCACCGGGATCACGTGCTACACGTGGTGGTACTACGGCGATTCTCCGAAAGCCCTTGCCCTGCAGGCGAAAACGGAAGCGAAGAAGACCCAGCGCCTCGGACAGTGACGCCCGGCCCTCCGGTGCCGTGGTCGGCTGCCTCCGGTGGTGGTGATGGACGCGAGTCCAGGCTTCGCCAGGGGCGTCGTCAGGCATCGCTGTGAGCATCGGCCACTATCTGTTCGCCCAGATCCGGCCGGTGCTCGCCGAGTTGCGCCGCGAGGGCGGCAGCGAGGCGGAGCTGCGGTCCTCGCTGGCGGCACGCGCGGAGACGCTGACGGCCCGCAGCCGCGCGATGCTCGCGGGAGCGGGCCGTCTGCACGCCTACCTGGACTTCGTCAGCGCAGCCGGGACGACGACAGGATCGACAGCAGGTGGGCCGGGACCATCAGCCAGGTGATGACCGCGATCGCGGCCAGCGCCCAGCGGGTCGGGTCCACGGAGTGGGTGGCCGCGTCGGCGAACGCCACGACGAGGAGGACCAGGGACGCCTCGATGCCGTTGGTCACCCGGTGGATCTTGAACGCGGCGGCGAGCCGGCGCACCGACGCGACGCCCTGCGAGCGCGGCGCGGCGGCCTCGTCGTCGGCCACGGCGAGGCCGCGCCGGGCCCGGGCCACGTCCACCAGGTCGGTCGACGCCTTCAGCAGTACGACGCCCAGCGCGGTCGCCAGCCCGAGGGACACCCAGCCGTTGAACCCCGCCCAGCCGCCGAGCCCGGACTCGGCGGCGCGGAAGCCGAAGCCGGTCATCAGCGCCGCGTCGGCGAGATACGCGCCGAGCCGGTCGACGTAGATGCCGGACGCGCTGTTCTGGCCCTTCCAGCGGGCGACCTCGCCGTCCACGCAGTCGAAGAGCAGGAAGAGCTGCATGAGGAGGGCGGCCAGCACGGCCCCGGCCAGGCCCGGGATCAGCAGCGCGGCCCCGGACAGCACCCCGCACACCACCATCGTCCAGGTCAGCTGGTCCGGGGTGACCCGGGTGCGCACCAACTGGCGGGTGAACCGCAGGGAGATCCGGCGCATGTACAGCCGGCCCGCCCAGTGTTCGCCGTTGCGGCTCGCCAGCTTGGCCTGCGGCTGGCAGACCTCCCGCAGCTCCTCCAGTACCGGAGCAGCAACCATGAACGTTCCTCCCACGAGCCCACGATGATCGGGCCAGGCTACCGACCGCCCAAGTGGCCGCCGCGGCGGGGCGGTTCGGGCCTGCCTCAAGGAGAGCGCGCGCCCCGATCGGGTGGTCCGCATTGCCCCGCGCCGTCCGTCGCACCAGCATGAGGTCATGGACCTTCTGGATCAGGCGACGGCACGGACCTGGCTGGCCACCGCCGTCGCCGAGGCGCGGGCCGGACTCGCCGAGGGCGGCATCCCGATCGGCGCGGCCCTGTACGGCGCGGACGGCACGCTCCTGGGCCGCGGCCACAACCGGCGCGTCCAGGACGACGACCCCTCCACGCACGCGGAGACGGCCGCGTTCCGCGCGGCGGGCCGGCAGCGCTCGTACCGCGGCACGACGATGGTCACGACGCTCTCCCCGTGCTGGTACTGCTCCGGCCTGGTGCGTCAGTTCGGCATCTCCCGGGTGGTCGTCGGGGAGGCGGCCACCTTCCACGGCGGCCACGACTGGCTGGCCGAGCACGGCGTGGAGATCGTGCTGCTGGACGACGCCGAGTGCGCCGCGATGATGCGCGAGTTCATCGAGCGGAACCCCGCACTGTGGAACGAGGACATCGGCGTCTGACCCGCCGCCGTCCCGGAACCTTGTGGCGCGGACCCTCCCGGACGGCGGGGGCAGGCTCCTCACCGCTGAGCGAGCTGGACCGCGGGGTGCGTGGCGTCGCCGGCGAGCACGGCGTCGACGGTCTGGGCGAAATCGAGGAGTTTGTCGGCGCTCAGCCCTGCGGCCGTGTGCAACGGCCCCTCCGAGGCGACCAGCCACGCCTGGTAGTCGCGCAGGAACCCCCGGAACTGCGCGACCCGCCCGTCGTCGGTCAGATAGTCGTCGGCGCACACGTCCGAGAGGCCGTTGGCCTGCCGTCCGATCGACCTCAGCCAGAACGCCTGCCATTCGCGCAGCCACGGCACCGCGCGGTACGCGGGATTCGCCTCGACGTACATCGCCGCCAACGCCATGAACGTCTCCTGCTGGACGTCGTGCGCGTGCGCCCAGTGCTCGCGGAACCTGAACATCGACCAGCTCAAGGGGTGTCCGCCTCTCCGTGTCCAGGTCGGCCCTGCGGACCGGTCCGTTCACGGTAGCCCGCCGGGCCGCACGGTTTCCGCGGATTTCCGACCCGCCCGCACCCACGCGGCACGCGGCACGCGGCCGCAGCGAAATGCCGGGTTCCTCCGAGGCCGCGAGTGGGCCGGAGAATCCCTCTCGGGGGCTCGGGTGTTCGACTAGGGTGGGCCGCCTTCGCAGTCGGCAAGGGGGGACTCGATGGCTTCGTCGAACGGCGGCTGGCAGTCGCGGGTGCGCGAGCTCTACTGGGAAGGCGTGGAGGCCCGCACGCAGGCTCAGCGAGCCGACGGCGCGGAGAGCCGTCGCCTCGTTCTGCGATCGCTGGACCTGCACGACCGGGCGGCAGGGATCCTGCGCGCGGAGCTGGACGCCCGCCAGGACGAACCGCAGCTCAACGAACAGCTCGCGTCGCTGCTGTACTCCCTGGGCTCCTCGCAGACCGGAGCGGACCTGATCGACGAGGCCCTGTCGTCGCTCGACGAGAGCGAGAGCCGCTACCAGCGATCCGGGCTCACACCGCCGGCCCTGGCGACCAGGATCGGCGATGTCCGTGCCCGCCGGGCCGTGGCCCACTCCGTCGCCGGGCACGCGGCTTCCGCGCTCACCGACGCCGACGGGGCCGTGGAGGCGTACGCGGGAGCCGGGTTGCAGACGGCGGGGCCTCCCCTGTCGCTGGACTTCGCCCGGGTGCTCAGCCTGGTCGCGGTCGTTCAGGCGCAGCACGGTGATCCGGACCAGGCCCTGTACTGCGCCGGACAGGCCCTGAGCCGGTACCAGGACGCTCTCGACACCGTGGCCGCCGACCCCGGCGCGCACGCCGGGTACGCCGTCGACATGGCGGCGGAGGTCGCCTCCCGGATCGAAGCCGCCCATGCCGGCTGGGACCACGCTCTGGCCGTGGACGGCTTCAAGCTGAGCATGGCCGAGCAGGGCTGGGGCGACCTCGCGGGCGCGCTGGCCCGCACCGGCGTGCACCTGCGCGCCGCGGGCCGCCCGGCCGAGGCGGAGCCGCTGCTCGCCCGGGCGGCCTCCCTCGATCCGGCCGCCGTGCCGGCCGAGGAGCGCATCCTGGCCGACGGCGTGCCGGTCACGCTCGGCGAGGCGGTGCTGCGGGCGGGGGCGGCCCTGGGCGAGCCCGTCGAGGCCCTGCACCGTGCGCTCGCCTCCGGCGAGTCCGCCTCGGTGACCGGCCGGTTGCCGTATCCGGAGGCGGCTCCTCCGTATGCCCGACGTCTGGGCCGGCTGGCAGCCGATCTGCGGGAGTCGGAGGGCGACCCGGATGTCGCCTGGCGGCTCGCGCTGGAGAGCCACCTGTTGTACTCCACCGCCTTTCGGCACCTCGTCGGGGATCCGCGAATCTGGCTGCGGGAGCACGGCGAGGGGTGGGCGCAGACCGGGATCACCACCCTGCATCTGGCCCTTTCACGGGGGAGCGAAGCGGCCCACGACGACCTGTGCCGCCCGCTGGCAGCGCTGGCCGCGGGCCTGGAGGAACTGGCGGAGGCCGGCCACCCCGTCGCCGCGGCCGCGGAGCTCGCGCGGATGACGGACGGCAGCGGCATGACGGCGGGGTGACCCCCTGGGCCCAGGGGGCGTCCCGGCCCCGGCGTCTCCGGTGCGGCGACCTGCCGGTCCCGCCTGGCGGCTGCGTCTGCTGCCCGCCAGGCGGTCCGGTGTCACGTCAGGACTTCAGGTGCCGGGTGAAGAACCGGGCCGCCGCCTCGCCCGCGTACTGCGGTACGCCGGTGTGGCCGCCCATGTTGGCGTTCAGCGTCTTCTCCTTGGAGCCGAAGGCGTCGAACAGGTCCAGGGCCGCCTGCCGGTCGTTGCCCTCGTCGTCCCACTGCAACAGGACGTGCAGCGGGACGGTGACCCGCCCGGCCTCCTCGAACATGGCCCGGGGCACGTAACTCCCGGCGAACAGAGCGGCGGCCGCGATGCGCGGCTCGACGACCGCCAGCCGTACGCCGATGGAGATCACTCCTCCCGAGAACCCGACCGGGCCGTCGATCCCGGGCAGTGACAGGAGGGCGTCCAGGGCGGCCTGCCATTCCGGGACCGCCTTGTCGACCAGCGGCAGGACGAGCCGGTCGACGATGTCGTCGGAGACCGACTCGCCGGCCTTCAGCACCCGGTGCAGGTCGGCGCGGGCCTGTTCGGCGGCGGCGGAACGGGGCCGGTCACCGCTGCCGGGGAGCTCGACGGTGGCCGAGGCGAAGCCCTCCGCCGCGGAGTGCCGGGCCCGGGCCGCCAGTCGGGGGCGCATCCTGTCCAGCCCGCCGGGGTGGCCGAGCAGGATCAGAGGCACCGGCGCGGATGCGGACGCGGATGCCGGTGCGGAAGCGGGCGCGGGCGCGGGCGTCCAGAGGATGCCGGGGATGTCGCCGAGGGTGAAATCGCGTTCGAGGACGCCGTCGTCGAGACGCTGTTCAGACGTGAACTGCATGGTCGTGCCTTTCGGGAGGGCTCTGGAACGGCGCTCCCGGACGACCTATCGCCCGACCGTGACCCCGGAGGAGAGCACCCATGTCGTTGCTGTGTTCACGGGTACCACCTCCTCGTTCTCTCGCACGGCCTCCGGAAAGGTAGCAGCGGCCGCCGTGGTCCGCCACGGGTTTTCGCGCGGGCTCCGCCGGGTGGCCCGATCACCGTGAGCTGAGCACCGCGTAGTCGGCGACGGTACGGCGGTAGCGTGCGTGCCCGGTCTCCCGGGTGTGCCCCTGCTGCCACTCCTCCGCCTCGGCCGGGCGCTGCCGTGCCCCGGACCCGGCCCGGCACTCGGTGCACGACGTCTCGTACTCGGCCCCGGCCGAGACGTCTGGCACGAGCGCGTACTCGCGCAGCCCCAACAGGGGTGCGTGGTAACGGCGTTGGTGGCGGCGCAGCAGGACGTCCGCGTCGGTCTCGGCGCTGCCGTCGTGCCGGGCGCGGGCGTCGTCGCGCAGGGCGGCCAGATCGGCGCAGGCCGCGCAGTCCCGGACGGGGGCGGGGGAGAGGGGCTCCGACGCGCCCTGGAACGAGCGGGAGTTGGCGGCGCGGACGGCCGCGCTGAGGCGTTCGCCGGGGGTGGCCGCACGCAGCGACTCCGGGCGGGCCTCCCACTCCCGACCCCCGCCGAGCGGCCGCAGCAGCGCGTACGGGCCCGCCGTGCCCTGGTACTCGCCGACGTTGTCCGAGGCGGGGTCGTAGACGACCGTTCCCGTTTCGAACTGGTTCTCGGTGCTTTCGGTCATGCCCGTCCGTGCCCTCTCCGTACCGACTTCGTGACTCTGGGTGTGTCGAGCGTCGCGCCCGGGCACGGTGCGTATCAATGTCCGGCGCGTGCCAGTGGACGCCTGTCACAGAGGGGACGACGACCATGACGACCAACGCCGCCCTGTTCGGCGAGCTGCTGCGCCACTTCCGGGAGGGGGCCCTGCTCACGCAGGACGCGCTGGCGAAGGCGATCCCGTGCGATCGGTCGTTGGTGGCGCGGGTGGAGGCGGGGACACGGGTCCCGCAGGAGCCGTTCGCGAAGAAGTGCGACGAAGTGCTGGGCACGGGCGGGGCGTTGGGGCGGTTGTGGGGGCGGGTGGACTGGTATCCGCAGGTGGAGCATCCGGACTGGTTCGAGCGCAGGGCAAGGATGGACGCGGAGGCGGTCTCCCTGCGGGCGTATCAGACGCACGTCATGCCGGGCCTGCTGCAAACCCCTGACTACGCGGCGGCATTGTTCGCACGGCGTCTTCCGCAAGGCGACGACGTGGAGGACCGTGTCCGGGCCAGGCTCAGCCGCCAGCAGCGCTTCTACGCCGAGGGCGGACCGTACTACTTCGCGGTGCTGGACGAGACCTGCCTGCGCCACGTCGTGGGAGGGCGTGAGGTCATGCGTGAACAGTGCGCGCATCTCCTGAGAGTGGGAGCGCTCGCCAACATCCGCATCCAGGTGGTCCCGTTGAGTCGCCCGGAGATCGACCGGCCCGACACCTCGCTGTCGTTGATCAGGCTTCCCGACGGACACGAGTGGGTCTACTCCGAGTCACTGGACCGAGGTCACTTCAGCGACGATCCAGCGGCCTTCCTGGCTCACAGCCATACCTATGATGTGCTCAGGGCCGACGCACTGTCAGCCCCCGAATCCGTCGCTCTGATCAGCGACGTGATGGAAGGGTACGAGCATCATGAGCCAGTCCGAACCGAGCGCGGTCACCTGGATCAAGAGCAGCTACAGCGGCGCCAACGGCGGCGACTGCATCGAAGTCAGCCCCGATTTCCCCGCCGTCGTCCCCGTCCGTGACAGCAAGGTGGTCGACGGTCCAGTGATCGTCGTCGCGCGGAGCGCCTGGGCCGCGTTCGTGGCGGGCCTGTCGGCATGAGCGGCGGGACGCTCAGTGCGACGACCTGGATCAAGAGCAGCTACAGCGGCGAGAACGGCGGCAACTGCATCGAAGTCGCCCCCGGGTTCGTTTCCGTCGTCCCCGTCCGTGACAGCAAGGTGGCGGACGGCCCGGTGATCGTGGTCGCGCGGAGCGCCTGGGCCGCGTTCGTGGACGCCGTCAGCCTTCCGTAGGGTCCTCGCCGGCCTCGCGGCGCTTCAGCTCGTCCTCGCGGCGGCGCAGGTCGGCCTCCCAGTCCTTGAGGAGCTTCTCCTCGTTCCTGGCCGTCTCGTTCTCCAGGGACTTCAGGAACTCGGGGTTGTCGTCCGGGGCCACCCACTCGGCGCGCCGGGCGCGGGGCGACTCGGCCGCCGTGCCGCCGCCCGCGAGCGCGTGGCGGGCCCGGCCGGCCACCAGCCAGGCGACCGGGCCGACGAGCACCTCGCCGAAGAGCAGGATGACGATGACCCAGACCACCTTCGGAAGCCCGCGCACCTCCTCCTCGGGAGTGTTCAGGCAGTCGATGAAGGCGTAGATCCACAGCGCCAGGACCAGCAGGAACGGCAGATACCTGAGCATGGCGGCGGGTTCTCCCAGAACGCGGCGAGGGGGCGGGGGCGGGCCCCGGTGACGGGGTCAGGGTAGCGGGTGGCCGCTGTGCCGTTCCGGGGGACGACCCCCGGACCCCCGGCAGAAAGACAGGGGCGGGCGTCGGGGGAGAGCGAGCCCTCGGCGATACTGGGACACATGGCTTACGACGATCTTCGTTCCCTGCTCAGGGCACTGGAACGCGAAGGCGACCTCAAGCGCGTCAAGGCCGAGGTCGATCCGTATCTGGAGGTCGGGGAGATCGTCGACCGGGTCCAGAAGTCCGGGGGCCCCGCGCTGCTCTTCGAGAACGTGAAGGGCTCCAGCATGCCCCTCGCGATGAACGTCTTCGGCACCGACCGGCGGCTCCTGAAGGCCCTCGGGCTCAAGTCGTACGCCGAGATCAGCGACAAGATCGGCGGGCTGCTGCGGCCGGAGCTGCCGCAGGGCTTCGTGGGCGTGCGCGAGGCGTTCGGCAAGCTCGGCGCGATGACGCACGTCCCGCCGAAGAAGGTGAAGGCCCAGGACGCCCCCGTCCAGGAGGTCGTCCTGCACGGCGACGACGTCGACCTCGACGCCCTGCCCGCCCTCTTCACCTGGCCGCAGGACGGCGGCTCCTTCTTCAACCTGGGCCTCACCCACACCAAGGACCCCGAGAGCGGCATCCGCAACCTCGGCCTCTACCGCCTCCAGCGCCACGACAAGCGCACGATCGGCATGCACTGGCAGATCCACAAGGACAGCCGCAACCACTACCAGGTGGCCGCGCGCAAGGGCGAGAAACTGCCCGTGGCGATCGCCTTCGGCTGCCCGCCCGCCGTCACCTACGCCTCCACCGCCCCGCTGCCCGGCGACATCGACGAGTACCTGTTCGCCGGGTTCCTCGCCGGCAAGCGGATCGAGATGGTCGACTGCAAGACGGTGCCGTTGCAGGTGCCGGCGCAGGCGGAGGTCGTGATCGAGGGCTGGCTGGAGCCGGGCGAGATGCTCCCGGAGGGCCCCTTCGGCGACCACACCGGCTTCTACACCCCGCAGGAGCCCTTCCCCGCCCTGACGATCGACTGCGTGACGATGCGGAAGCGGCCACTGCTCCAGTCGATCGTGGTCGGGCGCCCGCCGACGGAGGACGGACCCCTGGGGCGGGCCACGGAGCGGTTCTTCCTGCCGCTGCTGAAGATCATCGTCCCGGACATCGTGGACTACCACCTGCCCGAGGCCGGCGGCTTCCACAACTGTGCGATCGTCTCGATCGACAAGAAGTACCCCAAGCACGCGCAGAAGGTCATGCACGCGGTCTGGGGGGCGCACATGATGTCGCTGACCAAGCTGATCGTGGTCGTCGACTCCGACTGCGACGTCCACGACCTGCACGAGGTCGCCTGGCGGGCGCTCGGCAACACCGACTACGCCCGCGACCTGTCGATCGTCGAAGGCCCCGTCGACCACCTGGACCACGCCTCCTACCAGCAGTTCTGGGGCGGCAAGGCGGGCATCGACGCGACGCGGAAGTGGCCCGAGGAGGGGTACACGCGGGACGGCGGCTGGCCGGAGATGGTCCTGCCCGACCCGGAGACGGCGGCGAAGGTCGACCGCCGCTGGAAGGAGTACGGACTGTGAGCTCCGCTTCCGCAGCGCTCCCGCAGCAACCGGGGCGCACCAAGGCCTTCCTGCGTCTGGTGATGATCGAGCACTCGGTGTTCGCGCTGCCCTTCGCCTACATCGCCGCCCTCACGGCGATGTTCGAGCTGGACGGGAACGTCCACTGGGGCAGACTGCTGCTGGTCACCGTCTGCATGGTGGGCCTGCGCACTTTCGCCATGGCGGTCAACCGGATCATCGACCGCGAGATCGACGCCCGCAACCCGCGCACCGCGCAGCGCGAGCTGGTGACGGGCGCGATGTCGGTGAAGCACGCCTGGACCGGCGCGCTGATCGCCGTCGCCGTGTTCCTCGGCTCGGCGGCGCTGCTCAACCCGCTCTGCCTGGCCCTGGCCCCCGTCGCGGTGATCCCGATGGTGGTCTACCCCTACGGCAAGCGGTTCACGAACTTCCCGCAGGCCATCCTGGGCCTGGCCCAGGCGATGGGCCCGATCGGCGGCTGGCTGGCGATCACCGGCGAGTGGTCCTGGGACGCGGTGATCCTGGGACTCGCGGTGGGCATCTGGATCGGCGGCTTCGACCTGATCTACGCCTGCCAGGACGTCGAGACCGACCGCGAGACCGGCGTCCTGTCCGTCCCGGCCCGCTTCGGCATCCCGGCGGCCATCCGGGGCGCGCGCGTCTGCCACGCCGTGACGACCGCGCTGCTCGTCTGGTACGCGCTGGCCACCGGCGCCGGCGCGTTCTTCTGGCTGGGGCTGCTCATCGTCGCGGGCGCGTTCGTGTACGAGCACTCCATCGTGCGCCCGCACGACCTGTCCCGCCTGAACAGGGCGTTCTTCTCGACGAACGGGTTCATCGGCATCAGCCTGTTCGCCTGCGCGCTCGTCGACCTGCTGGTGCGGGGTCTCACGGTGTAGTCCGGTCCTGAAGACCCCCGTGCTCACCGGTACGCTCAAGGTGTGAACGCAGGAGAAACGCAGCGCGTGCCTTGGATCGTGGGGGTGTCCGGGGCGTCCGGTACGCCCTATGCCGCCGCCGTGCTGCGGGCGCTGCTCGCCGGGGGCGAGAGCGTCGACCTGGTGGTCAGCCGGGCCTCCCGGCTCACGCTGCTCGACGAGACGGGCATCTCCTTCCGCGACGCGCACTGGCGGGACGACCTGCGGGAATGGCTGGGGCGCGGGGCCGACGGGAAACCGGGCGCGTTCGACGTCGACGTCAGCGGCGACCGGGTGCGGTATTGGGGCGCAGGGGACCTCGCCGCCGGCCCCTCCTCGGGGTCGTATCCCGTGCGGGGCATGCTGATCGTGCCCGCCTCGACCGCCTGTGTCGCCGGGGTCGCCCTCGGGCTGTCGAAGGACCTGCTCCAGCGGGCCGCGAGCGTCACGCTCAAGGAACGGCGTCCGCTGGTCGTGACCGTCCGCGAGACCCCGCTGAGCGGCCAGACCCTGCGTCATCTGGTCGCGCTGGACGAGGCCGGCGCGAGCGTCGTGCCCGCCTCCCCCGCCTTCTACGCGGGAGCCACCCACATCCAGGACCTGGTCGACTTCGTCGCCGGGCGCGTTCTCGACGCGGCGGGGGTCGCGCACGGGCTCTACCGCCGGTGGGACGGCGAGCTGGGCGGCGCGTCCGGAACCCGGGCGACCTGATCGCCGTCTGACCACGTCGCAGTACCTCATCACTTCAGGAACTCTGACCGGAAGGCTTCGATCGCATGGACGCGGTGGACAGGCAGCTCATCCAGGCCCTCAGGGAGAACGGCCGGGCCTCTTACGCGGAGCTGGGACGCCTCGTCGGTCTGTCGGGACCCAGCGTCACCGACCGCATCAACCGGCTGGAGGCGGCCGGCGTCATCACCGGCTACCGCGCCACGGTGAACGCCGCCCAGCTCGGCCTCGGCGTCATCGCCCTCATCGGCATCTCCCTCTCCGACGCCGCCGACCACGAGGACGTGGCGGCCCGGCTGAAGGACCTGAGCGAGATCGAGGACTGCTGGTTCATCGCCGGCGACGACTCGTTCATGCTCAAGGTGCGGGCCACGGACGTCGACGGCCTGGAGAAGATCATCCGTCGGCTCAGCGGGACCAAGGGGGTCTCCAGGACCCGTACCACCATCGTGCTCTCCACCAAGTGGGAGAACCGCGTCGGGGAGCTGCCGGAAGAGGTGTAGCGGCGGGGACGTACGGTGGGTCGGGTCGGCACGGAAGCCGGCGGCGGGCCGACGGGAAGCCGTCGGCGGTCGTCGGGCACGTTCCGGGTATGCGTCGGTAGGTCGGTAGTTCAGTGGGTCGTCGGTGAAAGGTGTGGGCATGGACGTCGGGCTCAAGCGCGAGCTGGAGGAGAAGGTCAGGGCCGGTGAGCGGCTGACCCGTGAGGACGGCGTCGCGCTGTACGAGTCGGACGACCTGGCGTGGCTGGGCGGTCTGGCGCACGAGGTGCGCATGCGCAAGAACGGCGACGTCGTGCACTTCAACGTCAACCGTCACCTCAACATGACGAACGTGTGCACCGCTTCGTGCGCGTACTGCTCCTTCCAGCGCAAGCCGGGCGAGAAGGACGCGTACACGATGCGCATCGAGGAGGCGGTGAAGCTCGCCAAGGCGATGGAGGGCGAGAACCTCACCGAGCTGCACATCGTCAACGGGCTGCACCCCAATCTGCCGTGGCGCTACTACCCGCGCTCGCTGCGCGAGCTGAAGGCGGCCCTGCCGAACGTCTCGCTCAAGGCGTTCACGGCGACGGAGATCCACCACTTCGAGACGATCAGCGGGCTCACGGCGTCGGAGATCCTGGACGAGCTGATCGACGCGGGCCTGGAGTCGCTCACCGGCGGCGGCGCGGAGATCTTCGACTGGGAGGTCCGCCAGCACATCGTGGACCACCGCACCCACTGGGAGGACTGGTCGCGGATCCACCGCCTGGCGCACGAGAAGGGGCTCAAGACCCCGGCCACCATGCTGTACGGCCACATCGAGGAGCCCCGCCACCGCGTCGACCACGTGCTGCGGCTGCGCGAGTTGCAGGACGAGACGAACGGCTTCCAGGTCTTCATCCCGCTGCGCTACCAGCACGACTTCGTGGACATGAAGGACGGCAAGGTCCGCAACCGGCTCCAGGCGCGCACCCAGATGGCGACCGGCGCGGAGGCCCTCAAGACCTTCGCCGTCTCGCGACTGCTCTTCGACAACGTCCCGCACGTGAAGGTGTTCTGGGTGATGCACGGCGTCCAGACCGCGCAGCTGGCGCTCCAGCACGGCGCGGACGACATGGACGGCTCGGTCGTCGAGTACAAGATCACGCACGACGCCGACAACTACGGCACGCCGAACAAGCTCACCCGCGAGGACCTGCTGGACCTGATCCGCGACGCCGGGTTCCGGCCGGTGGAGCGCAACACGCGCTACGAGATCATCCGCGAGTACGACGGCCCGGACCCGGCCCGCCGGGAGTCGCCGCAGCCCATGCGGGTGTGAAGACGGCGGGTCTCGTAAGGCCGTAAGGGCTACGATGCCGGTGTGTCCATTACCTTCACTCTCGATCCCGCTGTCGACCCGGCCCTGCGCGACGGCGTCCTCGACCTGTGGACGGACGTCTCCAACGCGGGCGGAGCCGTCGGCTTCGTGGGCCCGGTGGACCGCGAGACGGTCCGGCCCGAGCTCCTCAGGCACCTCGCGGCGATGGCAGAGGGCCGCCACCGGCTGCTCGTCGGGCGGGACGCGGCCGGCGAGGTGGCCGCGACGGCGTTCTTCTCCTTCAACGCGCACCGGCTGCAGAAGCACTGGGTCTGGCTCTACACGGTGATGGTGCACCCCCGGCACCAGGGCCGGGGATACGGCCGCGACCTGCTGGCGGCCGCCGCCGACGCGGCCCGCGGCTTCGACGGCATCGAGGCGATCCGCCTCTCCTGCCGCGGCGGACTGGGCCTGGAGAACTTCTACGGCTCCTGCGGCTACAAGGAGGTCGGCCGGATCCCGGACGCCATCCGGGTCGCCCCGGGCGACGACCGCGACGACGTCATCATGCTGCTTCCGCTGCGCTGACGCCGGCGGGGCGGCCGCGGGGGCGGCTGCGGGATCGGCGGCCGGGCGTGCTTCACTGGATGACGGCCCCTTTTGGAATCGGAAGAGTGGATTGACATGCTCCGCTACACACTGATGCGCCTCGGTGTCTTCGCCGGCTGCTTCGTGGTCGTCTGGGGTCTCGTCTACTCGGGCGTCGTCCCGCGCGGCCTCGGCGACTCCAACATCATGTGGGTCCTGCTGCTCTCGCTGGTGATCTCCGCCCCGATCAGTTTCGTGGTGCTGCGCAAGGAACGCGACCGCGCCTCGGTGCACGTCGTGCAGCGGGTCGACCGCATGAAGGCGAACCTGGAGGCCAACCGGTCCCAGGAAGACGCCACGGCCGACGAGTCCGCCCGCCCCCAGGGCCAGACGCAGACCTCGTAACGGGGCCTGCCCGGCACCCTCCCGGGGCAGGCCCGTCCCGTCGCACGGGACCGGGTGCGCCCAGCCCTGGCTACGCTGTGCGCATGGGTGCCGTGAAGACCAAACGGATGCCGCGCGCGGTCCGTGAGCAGCAGATGCTGGACGCCGCCGTGGAGACCTTCGGTCGCCGGGGGTACATGGCCGCTTCGATGGACGAGATCGCCGAACTCGCGGGCGTGTCCAAGCCGTTGGTGTACCTCTACCTGAACTCCAAGGAAGACCTCTTCACCGCCTGCATCCGGCGTGAGGCCAAGGCGCTCGTCGAGGCCGTCCGGGCCGGCGTCCGCACCGATCTGCCCGCCGACCGCCAACTCTGGGAAGGGCTGCGGGCGTTCTTCGCGCACACCGCGCAGCACCCGCACGCCTGGTCCGTCCTCCACCTCCAGGCCCGCACCCACGGCGAGCCCTTCGCCGCCGAGGTCGCGGCGATGCGCGAGGAGATCGTCGCGTTCGTCACGCAGCTCATCGTGGTCGCGGCCCGGGAGGCCCACCGCGATCCCGACCTCCCCGAACGCGAGGTCGCCGGACTGGCCGAGGCCCTGGTGGGCGCCGCCGAATCCCTCGCGGCCTGGACCAACGCCACCGCGGGCGTCACCTCCCGCCAGGCGGCCGCGACCCTGATGAACTTCGCCTGGTCGGGCCTCGGAAACCTGATGGACGGCCGCCCCTGGACCCCACCGGGGGACTGACCGGGACCGCCCATTAACCACCCAGGAACCGCCCAGGACTCCGGCGAGGGGCCGAGCGGGGGAGTCCTAGTCGGGGCGCGACCCCTCGGCGGAGTCGCCGAGGCGGTCCACTCGCCCGCTCACATGGACCCGTCCCGCCTCTCCCGTTCCGCGCAGTTCGAAGCGGCTGCCGTCCGCCGCGAAGGCGACCGTGCCCGGCAGCAGTACCGGGGCCCGGAACTCCGCGCGGACCCGCACCGCCGGAGGCGCACCGTGGGCGGCCAGGCAGCGGGCCACGGTCCACATGCCGTGGGCGATCGCCCGGGGGAAGCCGAAGAGGCGGGCGGTGAGTGCGTGCAGGTGGATCGGGTTGCGGTCGCCCGACGCCGCGCCGTAGCGCCGCCCGACGTCGACGGCGAGCCGCCACTCGTCGAGCACGGGCAGCAGACCGGGCTCGGCGCGCCCGGAGGCCGGGACTGCCTGTCCGGTGACGGGGGCCGGACGTACGGGCGCGGACGCAGCTCGGTCCGTGGCCGGTGTCGGAAGGCCGGGAGGCGGCGCGACCTGTCCTGTGGCGGAGGCTGCCTGTCCGGTGGTGGGTGCCGGATGTCCGGGCGCGGGCGCGGCCCGGTCGGTGGCCGGTGTGGTCCGGGTGGGCGGGGGTGCGGGCCGGTCCGCGGTGGGCCCGGTCCCGGTGCGGTGGCGGGCCAGGTAGGTGCTCGTCGAGGTCCACACGGGCTCGTCCGCGGTGTCCGGCCCCTCACTCGTGCCATGTGACGGAGTCGCCCGCAGATCCGTCACGACGACCGCCTCCGTTCCCTTGCGGTGTGGCTCCAGCCGGTCCACGTACACGGTGAGGTCGTAGGCCCCGGTGGCGGGGAGCGCCGCGCGGCGGGTGATCTCGATCGACGTGTGGACGAGGCCGAGCAGCGGGAGCGGGAAGTCCCGGCCGCTCATGATCCGCATGGCCAGCGGGAAGCCCAGGACATGGGGATAGGTGAGCGGCAGCGCGTCCTCGCCGGTCGGGAAGGCGCAGACCCGCTCGTAGGCGGCGAGCCGGGCCAGGTCCACGCGCAGTCCGGGCAGGACGAGACGGTCACCGGCGCCGGAGAACACCGCGCCGGGCCGGGGCCGCTTGAACGGGGAGCGCAGCGCACCGAGGGCGAGTCGCGGACCGAGGGCCGGGGGGCCGGACAGCGTGATCACGTCGCCGGTCATTACGCCCCCAGCAGGCTCTGGCCGCACACCCGCACGACCTGCCCGTTCACCGCGCCGGACGCGGGGTGCGCGAGCCACGCGGTCGTCTCGGCGACGTCGACGGGCAGTCCGCCCTGCGCGAGGGAGTTCATCCGGCGGCCCGCCTCACGGATGAACAGCGGCACCGCGGCCGTCATCCTCGTCTCGATGAAGCCGGGGGCCACCGCGTTGACCGTGACCCCGTGCTCGGCGAGCGCGCGCGGCGCGAGGGAGCGGACCAGGCCGGCGATCCCCGCCTTGCTCGCGCCGTAGTTCGTCTGTCCGGCGTTGCCGGCGAGGCCGGCGATGGAGGCCGTCGCCACGATGCGCCCGCCCCGGCGCAGGGTCCCCTTGGCGAGCAGCGCGTCCGTCGTGCGCAGCACACTCCCCAGGTTGACGTCCAGCACCGAACTCCAGCGCTCGGCGGGCATGTTGACCAGCCGTCTGTCCCGGGTGATCCCGGCGTTGTGGACCAGCACGTCGAGCCCGTCGGGGAGTTCGGCGGCGATCCGCTCGCCCGCGTCGGCGGCGGTGATGTCGAGGGCGAGCGCCGTTCCGTCCAGTTGCCCGGCCAGCCGCCGGGCGTCGTCCTGGGCCTGCGGAACGTCCAGCACGACGACGCGGGCCCCGTCGCGTGCCAGCGTCCGGGCGACCGCCTCGCCGATGCCGCGCGCGCCGCCGGTGACGAGCGCGGTGCGGCCGGCCAGCGGGAGCGACCGGTCGGCGGGGGCCTCGGAACCGTCGGCCGTCGCCGCGATCACCTGACCGCTGACGTACGCGGACTTGGGGGACAGCAGGAAGCGCAGGGTGGACTCGGCGGCGGCCGCGTCGGTCAGCCTGAGCAGGTTCACGGTCGTGCCGCGTCCGATCTCCTTGCCGAGGGAGCGCACGAACCCCTCCAGGGCCTGCTGCACGGCCGCCCGGTGATGGCCGGACCCGGCGTGCGGGGGCGAATCCAGGGGCGAGCCGAGCACCACGATCCGTCCGCTCGCCGCGACCGACCGCACGACCGGGTGCAGGGCCGCGTGGACCTCGGCGAGCGTGTCGACGTCGTGGACGCCGGTGGCGTCGAGGACGACGGCCGCGACGGCGGCGTTGCCGGGGCTCGCGGCACGGCCCGTGGCAGGGCCGGCGGCGGGGTCGGCCAGGGGGAGCCCGGTGCGGGCGAGGACCGGCGCGAGGTCGCCGAGCGCGCTCTCGCCGGCCGTAAGGTGAAGCAAGTCGCCGGGGAGACAAGGGTGTTCGGGTGACCAGCGCCTGAGCGCCGCCGGTTGCGGAAGGCCGAGCCGCCGGGTGAGGAACCGGCCGGGGGCGGTGGCGGTGAAGCTCAGATAGCGGTCGGCCATGTTCGTCTCGTCTCCCACGGGCTTGACGCACAGGATAATTTACTTACTCCGGAGTAAGGTTACCGGGGGTAAGTCTAGGTCAAGAGTGAGGAGCAGGTCGAGATGAGTACCTCGGAGCCGTCGAAGGTGACCTATCTGAAAGGGGCCCGCAAGAGCCCCCTGGAGCCTCCGCGCGCCCGTCGCGTGGCGATCGTCGGCGGCTCCCGCATCCCCTTCGCCCGCTCCGACGGCCCCTACGCCACCGCCTCCAACCAGGACATGCTGACGGCGGCCGTGAACGGGCTCGTGAACCGGTACGCGCTCGACGTGCCCGGCGTCGTGGGCGAGTTCGTCGCCGGGGCCGTGCTCAAGCACAGCCGGGACTTCAACCTGGCCCGCGAGACCGTCCTCGGCTCGAAGCTCGACCCCCGCACCCCCGCCTACGACGTCCAGCAGGCCTGCGGCACCGGCCTGCAGGCCGTGATCGCCGCCGCCAACAAGATCGCCCTCGGGCAGACCGAGTCCGCGATCGCGGGCGGCGCGGACACCGCGAGCGACGCCCCCCTCGGCGTCAACGACCGGCTGCGCCGCATCCTCCTGGAGGCCCGCCGAGCGAAGTCGACCGGAGACCGCCTCAAGGCGCTCGCGCGGATCCGCCCCTCCCATCTGGTTCCCGAGATCCCGCGCAACGCCGAACCGCGCACCGGTCT
This sequence comes from Streptomyces rishiriensis, assembly GCF_003112535.1. GTDB lineage: Bacteria > Actinomycetota > Actinomycetes > Streptomycetales > Streptomycetaceae > Streptomyces > Streptomyces rishiriensis. Next base: position 85,547 of record NZ_BEWA01000028.1, read on the forward strand.
GTCCATGGGCGAGCACGCGGCGGTCACCGCCCGCGCCTGGGGCATCGGACGCGAGGCCCAGGACGAGCTGGCCGCTACCAGCCACCAGCGCCTCGCCGCCGCGTACGAGCGGGGCTTCTTCAGCGACCTGGTGGTCCCGTTCCGCGACCTGGCCCGCGACCAGAACCTGCGCCCCGGTTCCACCGTCGAGCAACTGGCCCGCCTGAAGCCGGTGTTCGGGACCGACGGGCCCGAGCCGACCATGACGGCGGGCAACTCCACCCCGCTGACGGACGGTTCGGCCGTCGTCCTGCTCGCCTCCGAGGACTGGGCCGAAGCGCGCGGCCTGGAGCCGCTCGCGTACCTGACCGCCTACGAGACGGCCGCCGTGGACTTCGTGCGCGGCGACGCGGCCGGGGGCGAGGACGGCCTGCTGATGGCCCCCGCGTACGCGGTCCCGCGCATGCTGGAGCGGGCCGGCCTGGGCATCGAGGACTTCGACCTGGTCGAGGTGCACGAGGCGTTCGCCTCCCAGGTGCTGGCCACCCTCGCGGCCTGGGAGAAGCAGGGTCTGGCCCCGGTCGACCGGGACAAGCTGAACGTGACCGGCTCCTCCCTCGCCACCGGTCATCCCTTCGCGGCCACCGGAGCCCGCATCACGGCGACGCTCGCCAAACTCCTCGCCGAACGGGGCGGCCCGGCGCGCGGGCTGATCTCCATCTGCGCGGCGGGCGGACAGGGCGTCACCGCGATCCTGGAACGAACGTGAGCGTCCCTCGGACAACCCCCGAGGTTGCACAGCCCCGCCCCCGGAACATCCCGGAACACGCACACGCCCCACACCTGGGAGCCGTACGATCCCCTACCTAACCGGCGGTAACCCTCGTCTTAACGGGCATCCCGGTTGAACGCGTCGGTGCGCCAAGCACGTACGTCATGCAGCAAGCAGTTTCGTCGCTGCACGCCCAGGGAGCCGCCCGTGTCCACCCCGTCCTCAGCCGCCGGCTCGGCCTACGCCGACCACGACGCTCCCCCCGCCCTCGTGGAACCCGAGACACGCCGACTGGACGGCGCGGTGCGGGAGGCGTCCGTCCCGGCCCTGGCCCGCCCGGTGACCTACGGCTCGCTCGCCGACCTGCCCTACGACAACGCGGCCGCCGCCCCCGACACGGTGGTCCTCAGCCGCAAGGGGCCGGACGGCGACTGGACGGACGTCACGGCGGAACGCTTCGCCGCCCAGGTCCACGCGGTGGCCAAGGGGCTGATAGCGGAGGGGTTGGTCCCCGGCGACCGGCTCGCCATCATGGCCCGCACCACCTACGAGTGGACGCTGCTCGACTTCGCGGCCTGGGCGGCCGGACTGGTCACGGTCCCCATCTACCCGACGTCCTCGACCTTCCAGACCCGCTGGATCCTCCATGACTCGGGCGCGGTCGCGCTGGTCACCGAGACGGCCGGCCAGGCGGCCGCCCTGGGCCCCGAACTCGACCGGCTGCCCGACCTGCACCACCTGTGGGTCATGGACAAGGGGCATGTGGACCGGCTGATCGAGGCGGGCGAGCGCGTCCCGGACGCCGAGGTCGAGATCCGCCGGGGCATGCTGGTCCCCGACACGCTCGCCACCCTCGTCTACACCTCCGGCACCACCGGCCGCCCCAAGGGCTGCGCGCTCACCCACGGCAACTTCTTCGCCGAGGTCGACAACGCGATCGAACTCCTCTACCCGGTCTTCAAGTCGAAGGACGACGAGCTCTCCGTCCTGCTCTTCCTCCCCATGTCCCACGTCTTCGGCCGGATGGTCGCGATCGCCTGCATCCGGGCCCGCGTCCGGCTCGGCCACGCCCCGAGCATCAAGTCCGACGACCTCCTGCCGGATCTGGCGGCCTTCAGACCGACCTGCCTGCTCGCCATTCCGTACATGCTGGAGAAGGTCTTCAACACGGCGCGAGCCAAGGCGGAGGCGAGCGGCCGGGTGGCGTCCTTCGACCGCGCGGTCGGCGTGGCCCGCCGCTACGGCGAGGCGGTCGAGGCGCACAAGACCGGGACCGGGTCCGGCCCGGCGGCCACGCTGCGGGCGGCCCGCACCCTCTACGACCCGCTCGTCTACCGCCGCATCCGCAGTGCGATGGGCGGTCGGGTGCGCCACGCCATCTGCGGCGGCTCCCCGCTGGGCCGCCGCCTCTCCTCGTTCTACCTCGGCGCGGGCATCGAGATCTACGAGGGCTACGGCCTCACCGAGACGACGGCCGCGACCACGGTGACGCCGCCGATGAAACCCCGTCTGGGCACGGTGGGCTGGCCCCTGCCCGGCACCAGGATCCGCATCGCGGCGGACGGCGAGATCCTCGTCGCCGGTGACCACGTCCTGCGCGGCTACTGGGACCCGTCGGCCGGCGGGGTCGTCCCCGCGGCCCCCGACGGCTGGCTGGCCACCGGCGACCTCGGCGAGCTGGACGACGAGGGCTATCTGACGATCACCGGCCGCAAGAAGGAGATGATCATCACGGCCGGCGGCAAGAGCGTCGCCCCCGCGCCCCTGGAGAACTGGCTGCGCTCGCACCCGCTGATCTCCCAGGCCATGGTCCTCGGCGACGGCCGCCCCTACGTCACCGCCCTGCTCACCCTCGACTCCGACGGACTCACCCACTGGCGTCAGATGCACGGCAAGCACCCGGTCCCCGCGGAGCTGCTCGTCGACGACGAGGATCTGAACGCCGTGCTCCAGCGCGCGGTCGACGACGCCAACAAGCTGGTCTCCCGCCCCGAGTCGATCCGCCGCTTCGCCATCCTGACGACCGACTTCTCGGAGCACGCCGGTCACCTCACGCCCTCGATGAAGCTGCGCCGCGAGACGATCCTGCGTGACTTCGCCGACCAGGTGGAGGGCCTGTACCCGCGGTAAAGGGCGCCCGGGAAGCACGCAGGCGGCTAACGGCGTCGACCTGCGCGCCCGCACGGCCTGGGCGACGCGCGAGCTGTGGCGTTCGGAGCTGGAGGACCAGTTCGAGGACCAGGAGCGCGAGCGGGCCCTGACGGCTGTCCACGGGCGGTGTCAGAGCCCCATGGACTTGGCGACGATGGTGCGCATGATCTCGCTGGTGCCGCCGAAGATCCGGCTGGCTCTGTTGTCGGCGTACAGCCGGGTGATCGGGTGGTCCATCGTGAAGCCGAGACCGCCGTGCAGCTGCAGGCACTTGTCGAGCACGCCGGTCGCCGCCTCCGTGCAGTACAGCTTGGTCGCGGCCGCCTCCTCGGCGGTCAGTTCCCCGGCGTCGAACGCCTCCAGGGCCTGGTCGACGACCGCCTGCAGCGCGTTCACCGTGACCTTGCAGTCGGCGAGCACGAACTTGGTGTTCTGGAAGGCTGCGAGGGGCTTGCCGAAGGCGGTGCGCTCGCGGACGAAGGCGGTGGCGAGCCGGACCGCTGCGGCGGCGTGGGCGTACGCGCCGACGGCGATGCCCAGCCGCTCCTGCGGGAAGATGTCGGCCAGACAGACGAAGGCGTCGCCCGGCTCGCCCACCACGTCGCCGATGGGGACGCGCACGTCCGTGAAAGTCATCCCGACGATGTCGGAGGAGCGCAGGCCGAGGGTGGCCGGCTCCGAGTCGACCACCAGGCCCGGGGCTCGGGTGTCCACGGCCAGCAGCGACATGCCGCCGCGCCGGTCCGTCCCCGCGGCCGCGGTGCGGCAGGCGACGAGCACCAGATCGGCCTGGGCGCCCCCGGACACATAGGCTTTGCTGCCGTTGAGTACGTAGTGCGTGCCATCCTCGGACAGCTCGGCCACCGTCCGGATGCCGGCCACGTCGGAGCCGGCCTCCGGCTCCGTGATCGCGATGGCCGTCATCAGCTCGCCCGTGACGAACCCCGGCAGCCAGCGCCGCTTCTGCTCGTCGGTGGTGTAGTCCACCAGGGTGGCCGGGAGGGCCAGGTGCGCGCTGGCTCCGCCGAAGGTGACGCCGGCCCTCGCGCACTCCTCGGCGATGACGGCGTTGAACTTGAAGCCCTTGGGACCGGTTCCGCCGAACTCCTCCGGGACACCGAACCCGAAAATGCCGATTTTGCCCAGCTTGCGATAGAAATCACGTGGCACCCGGCCGGCGGTTTCCCATTCCGAATAGACGGGTATGACCTCCGCCTCGATTAACTCGCGCACCTGAGTACGGAAGGCTTCGTGCTCGTCCTGGAAAACAGTGCGCCGCACCGCTCATCTCCCTGCTGCTCTGATCGGTGTCTCTGCCAACGACTCGAACGTAATACGGAGTCGAGGGCAGTGTCCAGGCAGGGCGGGCCTTGTCACCCCCAGCCCCCATGTGCCTAGTATTCGACCACCGGGATCTCGGCCGCTTCGGCGGGCCGGCGGTCCTGCCTGCCGATTTCATGGGGGAGACTGGTATGGAACCACCCGGCAACGAACCTCTATTCAATGCGCGCGATCCGCGATTGCGCACCGACCCGTATCCGCTCTACAAACGCCTCCGGGACGCCGAACCGGTCCATCGGACGCCGTTCGGGCACTGGGTGGTCTCCGGATATGACGAGGTCGCCGCAATCCTGCGAAAGCCCGAGTTATCCAGTGAATACCCGCAAGACCCGAAATGGGCCGCACACCGGGGCGGGCAGGGCAGCCCGATCGTGCAGGCCACCCGGAGCTGGATGTTGATGCGGGACGGGGAGGCGCACCGTCGGCTGCGTGGTCTGGCCAACCCGGTGTTCACCGCCCGGGCCATCCGTGAGACGGCTCCCCGTATGACCGGCATCGTCCACCGGATCATGGACGAGATGGGCGACGGCCGGGACATCGACCTCATCGGGTCCCTCGCGGCCCTCGTGCCCGTGACGGTCTTCTGCGGCCTGGGCGGCCTGCCGGTCGAGGATCGTGACCTGTGCCGGAAGTGGACCGACGCGCTGAGCCACGTCATCGACCCCGCCATCGACGACACCACCCGCCGGGCCATGAACGACGCGGCGGAGGAGTTCGGCGAGTACATCGCCGAGCATCTGGCGCGACGGCGCTCGGACCCGCAGGACGACATCATCTCCCGCCTGCTGCTGGCGGACTTCGACGGCGGAAAGCTCTCCGACGACGAGATCATCGCCAACGTCATGATGTTTTTCATGGGCGGTCACGAGACGACCGTCAACCTCATCGGCAACGGCATGCTCGCCCTGCTCCGCCACCCCGACCAGCTGCTCGCCCTGCGCGAGGAGCCCGGCCTCGTCGACAACGCCGTCGACGAACTGCTGCGGTACGACGCCCCCGTCCAGCTGGTGGCCCGCATCACCACCGGTGACATCGAGGTCGGGGGCACCACGATCCCGGCCGGCGCCAAGGTGATGGTCCTTCTCGGCGCCGCCAACCGCGACCCGCGGCGCTACGCCGATCCCGACCGCCTCGACCTGCGGCGTGCCGACATCCGCCCGCTGTCCTTCGGGGGCGGCCCGCACTACTGCATCGGCGCGCTCCTGGCGAAGGCCGAGGCCCGACTGGTCTTCACCGAGCTGCTGCGCCGGCACCGCGACATCAGACAGGCCGGCGAGGACGTGGTCTGGCACGCAAAGGTCAACATTCGCGGACTCAGAGAACTCCGCGTGGACCTGATCGCCTGACGCCTGACGCCTGACGCCTGACGCCTGACGCCTGACGCCTGACGCCTGACGCCTGACGACTCGCGGCGAGCGGCGTGGTGCCGCTCCGCGGACCCCGTCAGGCCGAGACCCTTCCTGGCGGGCGGCCGACCGTACCTTTGTCCGCCCATCATCCGGCCCGTCCGACATCGTGCTGTCCGAACGCCGTTCCCCGCACCGCAGTCCTCCCCGGCTCTCGGCGCGACGCGGGGATGCCGGTGTGCGCCGTCCTGTGCGCGGAACCGATTGACGGGCCCTACGAGTGGGGATGTAGCGCAGAAACATGAGTACCCACACCATATCTCCCGACATCCTGGACCCGGTCGCCACGAGGGCCGCCGTGGACACCGTCCTCTTCGATTTTCTGCACGATCACCGGAATAATTCAGAGCAACGGCAGTTGACCCATCTTGTGGAATTGCTTGAAGAATTCATGGTGGGTGGCAAGCGAATACGTCCGATTCTCACCGCTCTCGGCTGGCAGGCGGCCGGCGGAGAAAATGACTTGACGACCGTGGTACGTGTGGCCGCGTCACTCGAGATGTTCCACGCGTTCGCTCTGATCCATGACGACATCATGGACGACAGCGACACCCGGCGCGGTCGTCCGACCATCCACCGGATACTCGCCGGAAAACGCGGCGACGACCGCACCGAGCGTTTCGGAATCGGCGGTGCGGTGCTGCTGGGCGACCTCGCCTTCGCCTGGTCCGACGACCTGCTGCACACGGCCGGCCTCACCCCCGCGCAGTCGGCGGCGGTGCTGCCGATCCTCACCGAGATGCGCACCGAGGTCATGCTCGGCCAGTACCTGGACCTGCGGGCGACCGGCGACCTCACCGACGACGTCGATGCCACGCTGACCGTCAACCGCTACAAGACCGCCAAGTACACGGTGGAACGGCCACTGCACATCGGCGCCGCCCTCGCGGGCGCCGACGCCTCGACCCTGGCCGCCTGCACGGCGTTCGCGCTGCCCCTGGGGGAGGCCTTCCAGCTCCGCGACGATCTGCTGGGCGTGTACGGCGAGGTCCGGGACACCGGCAAGTCGCGCCTGGACGACCTGCGGGCCGGCAAGAACACCACCCTGGTGGCGCTGGCGCTGCGCGCCGGCGACGCGGCACAACGCGCCCGGCTGCGCACGCTGATCGGCGATCCCGGCCTGGGCGAGACCGGTGCCGAGGAGATCCGCGCGATCTTCGCGGCCACCGGCGCCCGAGACACCGTCGAACGCATGATCGATAACCGTTACCGGCGGGCGCTGGGCGTGCTGGACGCCGCCCCGTTCACAGCCGACGCGGTCACCGCCCTCAAAAACCTTTCCGCCATGGCCACCAGGAGGAACTCATGACCGCGGATCTGACCGCACCGGCCGCGCCGACTCCCGCGGGTACGACCCGCCACTGGCAGGAGTGCACCGACCGGTTCGCCGCCCTCTTCGACCGGCACGTCGGGTACGAGGCCCAGAAGGTGGCGATGACGGACGTCGAGCTGCGCGAGGTCATCGACGCCTGCAACCGCGCGGTCGCCCCGCTCGGCAAGAGCGTCTCGGACAAGCGCTGGATCTCCTACATGGACGTCGTGCGCTGGTCGCAGAGCGCCCGCCACATCAAGGACATGGAGGCGTTCAAGGCCGTCTGCGTGCTCAACTGCGTGACCTTCGTGTGGGACGACATGGATCCCGCCCTGCACGACTTCGACCTCTTCCTGCCCCAGCTGCGCGCGGTGTGCGAGCGGTACTACACCCCGCAGGACGCGGAGTTCGCCTACGAGGGAGCCCGCGCCTTCGTCACCAGCGACCACATGTTCCGTGACTCGGAGCTCAAGAGGGTGCTCTGCGGCACCTCGCCCGAGCAGTACTTCCGCTTCCGCGTCACCGACGTCGGCGTGGACTTCTGGATGCGGATGTCATACCCGATCTACCGCCACCCCGAGCTGACCGAGCACTCCAAGACGGGGCTGGCCGCCCGGATGACGGCCCGTGGCCTGGCGATAGTCAACGACTTCTACTCCTACGAACGCGAGCAGGCCCTCGGTCAGATCACCAACTGCTTCCGCCTGTGCGACATGTCCGACGCGGCCGACTTCCAGGCGTTCTTCCAGGCCCGCCTCGACGACATGGCCGAGGACATGGAGTGCATAAAGGCGTTCGACCCGGTCACCCGGGACGTGCTGCTCGACCTCGTCCAGGGCAACTTCGTCTGGACCACCCGGGACCGGCGCTACCGGGCCGCGGTCAACGACGTCAACTCACGGATCCAGTAGGGGACCCGGGATGCCCCCCACCCCCGGATCGCCCTCGGTCGAACGGACCTGGCGGATCGGCGCCGCGCCCGGCGCCGTGCCGCTGCTCGGACACGTCCCCGCGCTGTGGCGCCGCCCGTTGGAGTTCCTCGCCTCGCTTCCCGCGCACGGCGACCTGGTCGAAGTCCGGCTCGGTCCCACCCGCGCCTATCTCGCCGCCCACCCCGAACTGGTCCGGCACGTCCTGCTCAACCCGCGCGTTTTCGACAAGGGCGGCGTCTTCGACAAGGCGCGCCAGCTGCTCGGTAACAGCCTGTCGGTCTCCCGCGGCGAGGAGCACCGCTTCCAGCGGCGGTTGATCCAGCCCGCGTTCCACACCACCAAGATCGCCGCCTACACGACGGCGGTGGCCGCGGACACCCGTACCGTCACCGACGGCTGGCGGGCCGGCGAAGTCCGGGACATCAGCGACGCCATGCACGCCCTGCTGATGCGGGTCGCCGCCCGCACCCTGTTCTCCACCGGGCTCGACGAGGACACCGTCGAAGAGGCCCGGCAGTGTCTGCGGACGGTCTCGCACGGCATCTACCGGCGAACCGTCGCCCCGCTGGGCGTCCTGGAGAAGCTGCCCACCCCGGGAAACCGCGCCTACGACCACGCCAACACGCGGCTGCGGCAGATCGTGGCGGACATGATCGCGCTGCGGCGCCGGTCCGACGCCGACCACGGCGACCTGCTGTCCACCCTGCTGCGGGCGGAGCACCCCGAGACCGGTCAGAAGCTGGACGACGCCCAGATCCTGGACCAGGTCGTCACCTTCCTGGTCGCCGGCAGCGAGACCACCGCCTCCACCCTGGCGTTCGTCTTCCACCTGATGGGCACGCTCCCCGAGGTGGAGCAGCGGGTGCACGCCGAGGTGGACGCCGCGCTGGCGGGCCGGACGCCGGTCTACGAGGACCTGCCCACGCTGCCGTACACCCGCAATGTCATCACCGAGGCGCTGCGGCTGTACCCGCCGTCGTGGATGGCGATGCGGGTCGCGGCCGAGGACGTCGAACTCGGCGGCCGGACCATCCCCGCCCGGACGATGATCCTCTACAGCGCCTACGCCCTCCATCACAATCCCGAGCTCTTCCCGGATCCCGAGACCTTCGACCCGGGGCGCTGGGAGGGCGAGCGGGCGGCCCACGTACCGCGCGGGGCACTGCTGCCGTTCGGCGCGGGCAGCCACAAGTGCATCGGCGACGTCCTCGCGCTCACCGAGACGGCACTGATCGTCGCGACCGTCGCCGCTCGCTGGCGGCTGCGCCCGGCACCCGGCAGCAGACTGCGCCCTGAGCCCAAGGCCACCCTGGAGGCGGGCCCGCTGCCCATGGTGCTGGAACGCCGCTGACCTGTCTTCCCCCTTTTCCTCCCTCTCCCTTCCTTCCCTTCTCTCCGTCCGTACCGTCTCAGGGGGCGCATCCGGCATGAAGACCCAATCCGACCCGGTCAGGCGCAGATGGCGGATCGCCAAGGCGCCGGGCCGGCTTCCGCTGGCCGGCCACGCGCTCCACCTGGCGCGCCGCCCGCTGGAATATCTGTCGTCGCTGCCCGCCCTGGGCGACCTGGTAGAGCTGCGGCTGGGCACCCGGCTCACCTATCTGCCCTGTCATCCGGAGTTGGTGCAGGAGGTGCTGCTCAACGCGCGGGTCTACGACAGCGGAGGCCCGGTGAAGGAGAAGGCCCGTCCCATCCTCGGCAACGGGCTGATCACCTCCGGCTGGGCCGACCACCGCAGACAGCGGCGGATGGTCCAGCCGGCGTTCCACACCACGCGCATCGCGACGTACGCCGAGGTGATGCGCGAGGAGTGCGCGGCGCACGCGGATGCGTGGCGGCCGGGCCGGCCGGTCGACGTCGGTGACGCGATGCAGGCGCTGACCGCGCGGGTGACGGCACGCGCGCTGTTCGCGACGGAGATGGCACCGCGCTCCGTCGCGGAGGTCCAGCGCAGCCTGCCCGTCATGGTGCGCGGCGCGTTCCGCCGGGCGCTCGATCCCACCGGTCTGATCGCCAGGCTGCCGCTGGCCGCCAACCGTGAGTTCGATGCCGCGCTCGACCGGCTGCACACCCTCATCGACGGCATCATCGGGGACTACCGGCGCTCCGGCGAGGACCGCGGCGACCTGCTCTCGGCGCTGCTGGCCGCGCGGGACGACGACAACGGCGGCGCGCTGACCGACCGGGAGGTCCACGATCAGGTCATGACCCTGCTGCTGGCCGGCGTCGAGACCACCGCGAGTGCCCTGACCTGGGCCTGGCATCTGCTGGCGGCCCATCCCGAGGTCGAGGCGCGGCTGCACGCCGAGGTCGACGAGGTGCTGGGCGGCCGAACGCCGACGTACGCCGACGTGCCGAGGCTCGCCCACACCCAGCGGATCTTCACCGAGACCCTGCGCCTTTACCCGCCGGCCTGGATGTACACCAGGATGACCACCCAGCCCACCGAACTGGCCGGTCATCCACTGCCGGCCGGGACGGACATCCTGATCAGCCCCTACGTCATCCACCGCATCCCGGAGTTCTTCCCGCGCCCGGAGACCTTCGACCCGGACCGATGGCTGCCCGAGCGCGCCAAGGACGTCACCCGTGGGTCCTACCTGCCGTTCGGGGCCGGCAGCCGCAAGTGCATCGGTGACGTCTTCGGGATGACGGAGGCGACGCTCGCGCTCGCCGCCCTCGCCTCCCGCTGGCGTCTGCGGCCGGTGCCGGGCGCGACCGTCTCGCCCCGGGCCGAGATGAGCCTGTCAGCCGGGCCGCTGCCCATGGTGCCCGAACCGCGTTAGCCGAATGTGACGGGGAGCGCGTGCAGGCCGCGGAGCATCAGGCTGGGGCGCCACCGCAGGTCGGCGGGGTCCGTGTCCAGGGCCAGACCGGGGCACCGCTCCAACAGGGCGCGGAAGGCGATCGCGCCCTGCATGCGGGCCAGCGGGGCGCCCAGGCAGTGGTGGATGCCGTAGCCGAAGGCGGTGTGCCCGCGGGTGTCGCGGCGGATGTCGAACCGGTCGGGCTCGGCGAACCGCTTCGGATCGCGGGACGCGGCGGCCAGCACGACGGCCACGGAATCGCCGGCGCCGATCACCGTGCCGTCGATCTCCAGGGGCTCCTTGGCGTAGCGGAACGCCGTGGTCTCCACCGGCCCCTCGTAGCGGAGCATCTCCTCCACGGCGTTCTCCAGCAGCGACCAGTCGCCGCGCAGCGCCGCCAGCTGATCGGGGTGGCGCAGCAGGGCGAGCGTTCCGCTGGACAGCAGGTTGGCCGCCGTCTCGTATCCGGCGACCAGCAGCACGAAGGCCATGCCGAGCATCTCCTCGGGCGTGAGGCCGTCCTCCTCCTCGCCCAGGCGACCGGCCAACGCGCTCAGCAGGTCCTCACCCGGTTCGCGCCGCTTGGCCGCGACGAGCTCGGCGAGGTACCCCGTCATGGCCTGGGCCGCGGCGGCGGCGACCTCGGGCCGGGTGAAGTCGGTGCTCTCCAGATACCAGTCGTGGAAGGTCTTGCGGTCGTTCGCCGGCACGCCGAGCAGTTCGCAGATCACAGCCAGCGGCAACGGCAGCGCGAATGACTCGACCAGGTCCGCGCGGCCCAGCGGCAGCATGGCGTCCAGCAGCTCGTCCGCGATCCGCTGGATCTTCGGACGCAGCGCCTCGATGCGCCGAGAGGTGAACTCCTTCGCCACGAGCCCGCGCAACCGGGTGTGCTGCGGCGGGTCCGTCTGCACCATGTTCAGGCCGATCGAGTTGCCTCCGTCGTCCTGCCACCCGGCCGAGTGCCTGATGTCGTTGGACAGCCGCGCGTCGGCCAGCGCCGACCGCGCCTGCGCGTGCCCCACGACCAGCCAGAACTCCCCCGACGCGGCGGTGCGGACCCGGTGCACCGGCCCCTGCGCGCGCATCCGCTCGTAGACCGGATACGGATCGTCGACGAAAGGCCGGCCGAGTGCTGTCAGATCTTCAAATCCCGTCACGGACAACGGTGTTCCTCGCTTCGAACTCGCTGGTGCGGCTGAGCGGGGAGTGCTCCCCCGGTGGACGGCGCGACCTTAGCAACGAAACGGGGAGCTGTCCCCGGTTTTGCTGTTAGTGTGCCGCGCATGGACGGCGGAGACGAACGGCGGACACCTCGGCGCAGTGACGCGCGCCGCAACCGCGAGATGCTGATCGCCGCCGCCCGGGAGATCTACGCCGAACGCGGAGTCGATGCGCCGCTGGACGACATCGCCCGCCGGGCGGGAGTCGGCAACGCAACGCTCTACCGCCACTTCACCGACCGCGCCGCACTGATCGAGACCGTCTTCCATGACGCTTTGACCCCGATCCTGGACGCGGCCCGCGAGACCCGGGAGCGGGCGGACGCCTGGAGCGGTCTCACCGCATACCTGGACCGGGTCTTCACGCTCCTGGCCGCCGACCGGGGCGCCGGTGACCTGATGACCACCGGCATGCGGGGCGTGCCCACGCTCGACGCCCTGCGCGAGGAGAACCGGCGCACGCTGGACACGCTGCTGCGCCGCTGCCAGGAACAGCACACGATCCGTCCTGACCTCACTGTCGAGGATCTGCTGTTCCTGCTGGCCGCGCTGGGCCGGGCCACGCCGGCCGCCCCCCGCTCCTGGCGGCGCCACCTGGCCCTGATGCTGGACGGTCTGCGCCCCGCGGCCGCCCGCCCCCTGCCCGCGCCGTCGCTCGACCGAGAGCAGTTCGAGGCCGCCCTGCACCGTCTCGGCGGCGTCCCCCGGGCGGCCCTGCAGGAAAAGTCCCTTCGTCCACCGAGACCGGAGACCTGAAGCCAATGACCCGTCAGCGACCCATATCGCCCTTCGAGAGCGTCTATTTCCTGGACCTGGGAGCGGCGGGCCTTCCTCTGTACGACATGCCGGCGTTCGTGGAGTCCCTGGTACGCGGCCGGCCGGACCCGGCGCTGATCCGGCGGGCGCTCGTCCTGCTGACCGAGCGCCATCCGATCTTGCGCTCCGAGGTGGCGGCCGGCGAGGGGGGCCTGCTGCTGCGAGTCCGCGACCGGGTCGAGCCGCCGCTCACCCTGCTCGACGGCATCGAGGACGCCTACGCCGAACTGATCAATACGCGGCCCGACTGGACCCGGAGCCTGCTGCACGCCTGGCTGCTCTCCGACGGCGAGCGCTCCCAGGTGGTGCTCGGCGTCCACCACGGGGTGGCCGACGGACGTTCGGCCTTCGCCCTGCTCGACGAGTTCTGGCAGTACTACACCGCCCTGGCAGCCGGCGCGACACCGTCCGTCGAGCGACGCGAGGAGCTTCCCGAGGCGATCGACACCCGGCTGGCCGACGCCCTGCCGGAAGCAGAGATCGACGCCGTGGTCGACGCGATCGCGCAGGGCGCTGCGGCCGAGACCAAGCCCGCCGTCCTGCCCACCGAGGGTGTGGGGCGCCCCGACCGGCCGGCCGCGACGCGCCGCTTCGTGGTCGACCGGCTGGAGTTCGCCGCGCACACCACCGACGCCCTGGTGGCCGCTGCACGGGCTCGCGAGGTGACCGTCAACAGCCTCGTCTCAGGACTGGTCCTGACCGCTGTACGGACTCAACTCGCGCCGAAGGAAGGACCGTTGACGATGACCTGCGGTCACGGAGTCGATCTGCGGACCCGGTTGACGCCCGAACTGCCCCTGAGCACCGTGCTCAACTGCATCACCGGCCTGCAGACCACGCTGACCGTCGGTCACGACGACCGTCCGGAGAGCGTGGGCCGGGAGGTGGCCGACCAGGTTGCCGGCGCGCTGGCCCGGCGGGACCCCGAGCGCTTCCTGCTGGCCGCGCTCAGGGCCGGCGCCCAGGGCATCGCGGTGCCCGTCCCGGTCGTCAGCTACGGGATCTCCAACGTCGGCCGGATCCCCGCCCATCCCGTCCCCGAGGACCTGGAACTGCTCCGCTTCGGCGGGACGGCCAACGCGCCGGGCATGCCCCCCAAGATCGGCGTCGCCAGCTTCGGTGGCCGGCTGCTCGTCCAGAACGAGTACGACAGCTGGACCTACGCCCCCGAGCAGATGCGGCGGCTGCGCGAGGCGCTGCGCGCTTCGCTGACGGATCTGGTCCGCTGACGGCGGCCGGGGCGGCCGCCCCGGCGACGCTCGCTGTGGTGAGCCACCCCTTACGCGAGCCCCACGACCGTCCTGCTCTACCGGAAGACGCGATGTCTAAGTCGTCGGGACGAGCGGCCTCCGGGCGATCAGGAAGGCCTGGGGGACCTGCTCGGCCAGGTCGGCGTCCGGCTCGCGCACCGTGCGCGACAGCATCGTGAAACCGGCCCCTGCCAGCAGCTTCTCCATCTGTTCCGGGCGGCGGCGCTCGAAGTCGAGGGTGACCGGGCGGCCCCAGGGGCGGTCGTGGCGGCGGGGTTCGTCGCCCACCTGGAAGGCCAGCAGGAGGTGGCCGCCGGGGGCCAGGACGCGGTGGAACTCGGCGAAGAGCGCGGGCAGCTCGTCCACCGGGGTGTGGATGCTGGAGTAGAAGGAGACGACCCCGGCGAGGGCCCCGTCGGGGAAGTCCGGTTTCAGCATCGAGCCCTGCTCGAAGCGGATCCCCGGGTTCTCGCGACGGGCGATCGCCAGCATCGACTCCGACAGGTCGAGCCCGGACACGTCGAGCCCGAGCGAGGCGAGCCGTCCGGTGGTCCGGCCGGGACCGCACCCCAGGTCGGCCACCCGGCCGCCGGCCCCGACGAGTTCGGCGTACACGGCGAGGAGGGCCCGCTCCAGCGGCCTGGAGACGAGTTCCTCGCGGAAGTGCTCGGCGTAGTCCTCGGCGACGGCGTCGTAGAAGGCGCGGGTGGCGGTGAGGAAGGCGGGGACGGGGACGGGGGCGGGGGCTCCGGAGGGGGACGCTGTGATGTCGGTCATGGGCGGGGAGCCTAGGAGCCGGCACTGACAAAGGCAGGAGCCCCGTGCCGAAAGGCACAGGGCTCCTTGGGTACTGCTCTCAGAGACTTGCGATCTCAGGGTGTGAAGATCAGACGGGGGTGACGTTCTCCGCCTGAGGACCCTTCGGGCCCTGCGTCACGTCGAAGGAGACCTGCTGGTTCTCCTCGAGCGAACGGAAACCCTGCGCGTTGATCGCGGAGTAGTGGACGAAGACGTCGGGGCCGCCGCCTTCCTGGGCGATGAAGCCAAAGCCCTTTTCGGCGTTGAACCACTTCACGGTTCCGGTAGCCATAAGCCCTCCTTGGGCCCAAAGGGTTGCCCTGCTCCAGAACCCTGCAAGCGTGAAAGCAAGTGCCGCACAACTGCATACGTCTGAAAACGACGAGAGCCCGCGGTTACATGCTCCGCAGGCTCTGTACTGCAAGGGAAACCAAACTGCAACTTGCGGCGAGCCTAGCACGCAGGCACCCGAAAGCAATAGAGGTCAAGATCACGTCACCCGGATGTTTGAAGATCCCGGAAAGAGCTTGACTCGGGGGGTGGAGTCCCGACAGTACCCCAAGGGGTCTAGCCTCGCGATGTGGACAATTCTCGCACCCGGCCGCGCGTCGGCCACATCCAGTTCCTCAACTGCCTGCCCCTCTACTGGGGGCTCGCGAGAACCGGCACCCTCCTCGACTTCGAGCTCACCAAGGACACCCCCGAGAAGCTCAGCGAGCGGCTGGTGCGCGGCGAGCTCGACATCGGGCCCGTCACCCTCGTCGAGTTCCTCAAGAACGCCGACGACCTGGTCGCCTTCCCCGACATCGCCGTCGGCTGCGACGGCCCGGTGATGTCCTGCGTGATCGTCAGCCAGGTCCCGCTGGAGGAACTGGACGGCGCGCGGGTCGCCCTCGGCTCCACCTCCCGCACTTCCGTGCGCCTGGCACAGCTCCTGCTGGCGGATCGTTTCGGCGTCCAGCCCGAGTACTACACCTGCCCGCCCGACCTCAGCCTGATGATGCAGGAGGCCGAGGCCGCCGTCCTCATCGGCGACGCGGCGCTGCGGGCCAACCTGCTCGACGGGCCCCGCTTCGGCCTGGAGGTCCACGACCTCGGCGCGCTCTGGAAGGAGTGGACCGGCCTGCCCTTCGTCTTCGCCGTGTGGGCGGCCCGGCGCGAGTACCTGGAGCGCGAGCCCCTCATCACCCGCCAGGTCCACCAGGCCTTCCTCGACTCCCGCAACCTCTCCCTGGACGAGGTCGGCAAGGTCGCGGAGCAGGCGGCCCGCTGGGAGGAGTTCGACGAGCAGGTCCTGGAGCAGTACTTCACCACCCTGGACTTCCGCTTCGGCCCGGCCCAACTGGCCGCCGTGACCGAGTTCGCCCGCCGCGTCGGTCCCACGACGGGTTTCCCGGCCGACGTCAGGGTGGAACTGCTCCAGCCCCGTTCTGCGTAGTCTGCTGCACAGCCCGTGAGCACGCAATCCGGCCACGGTCGACGGGTCCTCACGGGTCCTCACGGGGGAGGGGTGGACGCCCATGCAGCCGCTCGGAGACGACGAACCCACGACGGTGGGGCCCTACCGGCTGCTCGGCCGGCTCGGCTCGGGCGGGATGGGCCGCGTCTACCTCGGCCGCAGCGTCGGCGGTCGCACGGTGGCCGTCAAGATCGTGCACCCGCACCTCGCGCTCGACGAGGAGTTCCGCGCCCGCTTCCGGCGTGAGGTCGAGGCCGCGCGGCGGGTCGGCGGGGCGTGGACCGCGCCGGTCCTGGACGCCGACCCGGAGGCCGCGGTGCCCTGGGTCGCCACCGGCTACGCGGCCGGGCCCTCCCTGGCCGCGGCGGTGGTCTCCGGCGGGCCGCTTCCCGAACACTCCGTGCGCGTGCTGGGCGCCGGTCTGGCGGAGGCGCTGGCGACCGTGCACGCCCTGGGCCTGGTGCACCGGGACGTCAAGCCGTCGAACGTGCTGCTGACCGTCGACGGACCGCTGCTCATCGACTTCGGCATCGCCCGTGCGATCGACGGCACGGCCTCGCTCACCTCGACCGGCGTCTCGGTCGGCTCGCCCGGCTACATGGCCCCCGAGCAGATCCTCGGCCGGGGCGCGTCCGGCGCGGCCGACGTCTTCTCCCTCGGCGCGGTCCTGGCGTACGCGGCCACCGGGCAGCCCCCGTTCCCGGGCGACTCCTCGGCCGCCCTCCTCTACCGGGTCGTCCACGAAGCGCCGGAACTGGGAGCTCCGCAGGGCGCTCTGCGGGGCGAGCTGCGGGCCGTGGTCGAGGCCTGTCTCGCCAAGGACCCGACCGCACGGCCGGCCCCCGCCGAACTGTCCGCCCGCCTCGCTCCCGAGGGCGCGACCCCACTGGTGGCCGCCGGCTGGCTGCCGGGCCCCCTCGTGGCCCAGGTGAGCCGCAGCGCCGTCCAGCTCCTGAACCTGGAGGGAACGGGGGCGGAAGCGGGGGCCGAACCGGAAGCCGGCACGGGTGCGGGGACGCAGGCGGCGACGGGTTCGGGCCCGGGGGCCGAGGCCCCAGGAGTGCGGGCGGGCGCCGGGACGGGCCCGTCGGCGTCCGGCCCGGTGGAGTTCAGCAGCCCGGCGGTGCGGCCGGGCGAACCGTCGGGGCCCGGCGGCGGGTTCACGGGGTCGACGGGCGGGTCCTCGGCGTCGATGGGGGAGTTCGGGCCGCCGCCGGTGATGGACCGGGTCCCCGCCGCTCCGGGCGACGCCCCGGCTGCCGTGCCCGTGCCGCGGGACGCCGAGCCGACGACGGGCGGAGCCGGACGTCCCGGCCGGGTGTCCGTCACCGTGGCGGCCGCCGCGACGCCGGGTGAGGGCGGCCGTGGACGACGACTGAGCTGCAGCGTCGCGCTCGCGGTCGCGGGAGCGCTGGCGGCGGCGACGGTCGGTTCGGTGTTCCTGTTCCACCTGCTTCCGGACGACGGCGACCACGACTCCGCCTCCGGCAGCGACGCCCACTCCTCACCGCCGGCGGCCGCCGAGACCCCGGCCCCCACCGGCGGCGGGACGCCCACCGCAGGCCCGGCCCCCACCGTGCTCCCGGCCCGCTACGTCGGCACCTGGGAGGGCCAGGGAACCGGCCTCGGCGGCTCCCTCCCGATGGGCACGTTCCGGGTGACCGTCCAACGGGCCGACGTCGGACAGAAGTTGGGGGAGCTGCGGCAGACGGACGTGCTCGGCGGGGTCTGCCTCGACGTACTGACGCTGAAGCAGGTGACGGACAAGGACGTCGTCGCCACGTCGGTCGGCGCGAAGAGCAACCACGGCGGCTGCAACCCGACGGCCCACACGATCCGGCTCACCCCCACCGGCGACGACCTGACCTACGCCTCGGACAGCGCGGCCGAGGGCAATCCGGTCGCGCGCATGTCGCGGGTCGACTAAGAGTCGGCCGGGGGTCGGCCTGGCGTCGGCCACGCGCGTCGACCAGGGCAGGCCCCGGAGCGCCGTGCGGGCGAACCCGTGGCTGCGCCCCCGGCGGATCCCTACGATCGCTGACGATGAGCACACCTCCCGACGACCTGACGCTGGCCGCCGTCGCCGCACTGTGGGGCGCCGTGATCGGGGCACTGCTGCCTCGGGCGGCCTACCGCTTCTCCACGCCGTGGGAGGAGGCGGACGGCGCCTGGCGGACGGCCTGCCCGGCCGGCCACCCGATCCGAGGCTGGTTCGGACGGGCCCGTTGCGCTCGTTGTGCCCGATACGCCGGACGCGCCGGACGCGCCGGTCCGGCCGAGTCGCCCGGTCCGGCCGAGTCGCCCGGTCCGGCTGAGCCGCCTGGTCCGGCTGAGCCGCCTGGTCCGGCTGAGCCGCCTGGTCCGGCTGAGCCGCCTGGTCCGGCTGAGCCGCCTGGTCCGGCCGAGCCGCCTGGTCCGGCCGAGCCGCCCGGTCCCGCCGAGCCGCCTGGTCCGGCTGAGCCGCCTGGTCCGGCTGACCCGCCCGGTCCGGGCGGGCCGGATTTCCCGGTGGAGTACGCCCCCGGCGGCGTCCTGCTGCCCGTGCTCACCGCCGTCGTCTGCGCGGCGCTCGCCCTCGCCACAGGTGTGCGGCCCGAACTGGCCGTGTGGCTGGTGCTCGCGCCGGCCGGGGTGCTGCTCGGCGTCGTGGACCTGCGGGTGCGCCGGCTGCCCGATCCGCTCACCCTCCCGCTCGCGGCCGTCGCCCTGACCCTGCTGGGCCCCGCCGCGCTGCTGCCCGAGCACGCGGGCGACTGGACGACGGCCCTGCTGGGCGCGCTCGCCCTCGGCGCCGGCTACCTCGTCCTGCACCTGGTCAATCCGGGCGGCATGGCCTTCGGCGACGTGAAGCTGGCGATCGGGGCGGGCGCCGTCCTCGGCTGGTACGGCTGGCCCACGGTCATGCTGGGCACGTTCGCGGCGTTCCTGTCGGGCGCGTTGTGCGGGGGCGCGCTGGTCGTCGTGAGGCGGACCGGACGCAAGACGCTGATCGCGTTCGGGCCGTTCCTGCTCGTCGGGACGCTCGTGGGTCTGCTGATCGGCGCGTACGCGGCCTGAGGTCCGGGCGTCGAAACGTCTGGCGTACGCTGGCTTGGTCTGTCCACAACCCTTGACGAAAGGGACGCTCCCGGTGACCGAGAAGGCCGACCTTCAGTCCGTCCTCGACCGTGCCGCCGCCGGTGGGCGGATCACTCCGGAGGAGGCGCTCGACCTCTACCGCGACGCGCCCCTGCACGCGCTCGGCGCCGCCGCCGACGCCGTGCGCCGCCGGCTGTACGCGGGGACCGAGCACATCGCCACGTACATCATCGAGCGGAACATCAACTACACGAACGTGTGCGTCACGGCGTGCAAGTTCTGCGCCTTCTACGCGGCCCCCAAGGACACCGCGAAGGGCTGGACGCGCGACCTCGACGACATCCTGCGCCGCTGCGCCGAGACCGTCGAGCTCGGCGGCACCCAGATCATGTTCCAGGGCGGCCACCACCCGGACTACGGCGTCGAGTACTACGAGAAGCACTTCGCGGCCATCAAGGCGGCGTACCCGCAGCTGGTGATCCACTCGCTGGGCGCGTCCGAGGTCGAGCACATGGCACGGATCTCGAAGGTGACGGTCGAGGAGGCCATCACCCGTATCCACGCCGCCGGCCTCGACTCCTTCGCCGGCGCGGGCGCCGAGCTGCTGCCCGCCCGGCCGCGCAAGGCCATCGCGCCGCTCAAGGAGTCCGGCGAGCGCTGGCTGGAGATCATGGAGATCGCGCACGGGCTGGGCGTCGAGTCGACGTCCACGATGCTGATGGGCACCGGCGAGACCAACGCCGAGCGCATCGAGCACCTGCGGATGATCCGTGAGGTGCAGGACCGCACGGGCGGCTTCCGCGCCTTCATCCCGTACACGTACCAGCCCGAGAACAACCACCTCAAGGGCCGCACGCAGGCGACCCTCTTCGAGTACCTGCGGATGATCGCGATCGCCCGTCTGTTCCTCGACAACGTCCGTCACATCCAGGGCTCCTGGCTGACCACCGGCAAGGAGGTCGGCCAGCTCTCCCTGCACTACGGCGCGGACGACCTCGGCTCGATCATGCTGGAGGAGAACGTCGTCTCCTCGGCCGGCGCCAAGCACCGCTCCAACCGCATGGAGATCATCGACCTGATCCGCAAGGCGGGCCGTGTGCCGGCGCAGCGCGCGACGACGTACGAGCACCTCGTCGTCCATGACGACCCGGCGAACGACCCGGTCGACGAGCGGGTCATGTCCCACATCTCGTCGACGGCGATCGCGGGCGGCACGGCGCACCCCGAGCTGAAGCTCCTCGCGTCCAACTAGCCCTCACATGCTGACCGTTCACGCGGATTCCCGGGGCCGGGCGCTCGCCGTCAAAGGCGCGTGGATCGCCGACGCCGGATCGCCGGAGGAACTTCTCGCCGCCTTCCCCGGCGCGCGGGTGCGGACGTGGCCGGGCATCCTGACGCCCGGTCTGGTCAACCTGCACGGCAACGAGCTGCTGGAGGAGGCGTACCACCCGGATCCGCGCGAGGCCGACGAACTGGGCGTCGAGCCGCTGACCGGGGGCGCGTTGGCGGCGCTCGCCATGGACGACGCGCGCTGGGGCGCGAGCGCCCGGCGCGGGGTGCAGCGCATGCTGGCGCACGGCACGGTACGGGCGGCCTGCGAGGAACTGCGCAACCGTGCGGTGCGGGACGCCGTTCACCGCACCGGCCTGGCGGTCCTGGGCCGGATCGGCCGACCCGGCGGGACGCCCGCGCTCGATCCGTACGCCGCCGGGCTGCCGGTGGAGTTCGCGTCCCCGCGCGAGCGGCACAGCGCGGCCCGGTTCGCCGTGTTCGACGTACGCGACGAGGCCGAACTCGCGGAGCGCGGCGCGAGCACCTGTGTCGCCACGGTGGTGGACGGCCGCCTCGTGTACAGACGCCGATAGAGCTGCGCCTCTCCTGCGGCCACTGGTCGGCTATTTCGAGAACGCCTTCGCGAACGCGCCCGAACTCTGCTTCACCCCGCTGCAGTTCGTCAGGGCGTCGTCCTTGGCCGAGTCGGCCGCCGAGCACTGCTGGTCCCGGAACGTGGACCACATGGAGACCCAGGAGATCCCCTTCTCCACGGCGAACGCCCGCACCTGCACCGCGTCCGCCAGTGAGAACGTCTCGCCTGCGACGTCGTTGGTCCCGATCATCGACGTGAGCGCCATGCCCTTCCACGCGCCGGCGTCCGTCGTGCCGAAGACCTTCTTCAACTGCGCCTGGGCCGCCGTCGCCGAGGTGATCGCGTATCCGCCCATGTCACCGGCGTACGACTCGCCGTAGTTCATCGTCATGAGGTTGACGGTGGAGACCTGGACGTCGTACTTGTTCGCGGACGCCAGCAGCGCCAGGCTGTCGGAGTCCAGCCCGGACGGCATCACCGGAAGCGTGAAGGAGACCTCCAGGCCCGGGCGTTCCTTCTGCAGCGCGGCGATCGCCCGGGAGCGCAGGGCCACCGAGTCGGAGTCGGTCAGTTCGTCGCCCTCGACGTCGAAGTCGGCCTGGGCGGAGCCGGCCGCGTCGAGCGCCTCGCCGTACGCCCGCGCCAGTTCGGAGACGCTGCCGCAGGAGGCCGCGAGCTCCGTGCCGGAGGAGCCTCCGAAGGAGACGCGCGCCGTCGCGCCCGACTTCGTCAGCGCCGAGACGCGGGACTTCACGGCCGGGTCGCCGATGGCGTTCGTGCCGTTCCACGTCGGCGTGCAGGCGCTGCCGCCCGTGATGACGAACGCCAGGTTGTACGCCGTGGGCGAGCCGGCCGAGTCGTTGTCCGAGGCCTCCACCGCGCTCACGTACGGCGCGTAGGAGGTGCCGGAGGCTCCGGCACTCGACGATGCGGAGCCGGCCGGGGGAGAGGGGCTGCCGGAACCGTTGCCGGTCCGCCCGGTGGCCGGGAGCGCCGCGTCCGACGTGCTGTCGGATCCCGCGGAGCATCCCGTGACGGCCAAGGCGAACAGGCAGGTCACCCCGGCCGTCGGCATCAGGAAACTCCTCATTGCGTATGCACCCGCTCTCGTGACTTCCGTCTCAGGCCGGAAACAATGCGTGCTTCCGGAAAGGAAATGTCTCACATGCGGGCGGATTGCGCGGGAACAGCGGGCGCACAGTCGATTCATGGACGCAAGTGTGCAAAAGGTGATAACCACCCGCCCAAAAGGGGCAATCGAACCTCTCATGATGAGCGGGGGGTGCGCAGGATTTCCCAGGATCTCTCAGGCGAAGGACAGGTTCAGACGTTTCTCATCGGCCTCTCACAAGCGGTCCAGAGTTTGCGCCACATAAAGCCTCCCTAATATCCGGGGAATGCAATCCGAGCCTGCCATCGAAAGCCGTGCCGCCGCTCGCGGCAGCCGTCGCGGCCGCAAACGTGACGACGCCTCCGCGGAGGGGCCCGTGTTCGTTGACAACTCCGGACGCAGGTCGAAGCTGCTGCGCCGGATCGGCCTCCTGCTGGGCGTCGGCTGTCTCGCGTACGCGGCCGTCCTGGGCGCCGCGTTCATGGGCTGGGGCACCTCGCTGACCCCGTCCTCGCTGCTGCCGTTCGGCAACGGGGGCCCGCGCGACGCCCAGAACTCCGGACCCGGCGGAATCCAGCCGCAGGGCGGCGCCGGCGCCCCGCCCGCCAGGCCCACCGGCGCCCCGCCCGCGGGCGTAGCCACCGGCGAGGCGCCCAGCTCCGCCCCGACCGCGACCGCGACCGCGCCTGCGACTTCGAGCGCGCCTGCGCCTGCGACCGCCGTCGCGGCCGCCAACTGACCGGAGCACAGCCACTTCCATGACGACCACCACCTCCCGCGGCCGCCGCCGCGCCCCGACCCGCATCGAGCGGGCGGCGGGCAAGGCCGCGGCGCTGCAGAAACCGCGCGTCATCCTCGCCCTGCTGCTTCTGCTCGCCCTCACCAGCGTGATGCTCCTCGACGGCTATCTGCGCGCCGAGGTCGGCGGCGACCAGCGCGTGCGCACCGGGGCCAGCTCCAGCCAGGTCCCCGACGACGTCCTCGACGGCGGCCCCATCCTGACGTTCCGTGGCGGCCGGGCCACCACGGTCTCGGTGCCGGACAAGACGATCGCGCTGACCTTCGACGACGGCCCGAACCCGACCTGGACCCCCCAGGTGCTGCGGATCCTCCGGGAGTACGACGTGCCCGGCACGTTCTTCCTGGTCGGCTCGATGGTGTCGCGCTATCCGGGCATCGTCGAGGACATGGTCGAGCAGGGCGAGGAGGTGGGCATCCACACCTTCACCCACGTCGACCTCTCCTACCAGTCGCACGCCCGTGTCCGGCGCGAGATGACGCAGACCCAGCTGGCCCTCGCCGGCGCGGCCGGCATCACCACGACCCTGTTCCGGGCCCCCTACTCCTCCGAGACCGACGCCATCGACAACTACAGCTGGCCGGTCTACAAGGAGCTCGGTGAGGACGGCTACACCAGCGTCTTCGTCGACACCGACAGCGACGACTGGAAGCGGCCGGGCGTCTCGAAGATCGTCGAGTGGGCCACTCCGGACGACGGCAAGGGCGCGTCGGTGCTCTTCCACGACGCCGGCGGCGAGCGCTCGCAGACGATCAAGGCACTGCCGACGTACATCGAGAAGATGAAGGCCGCGGGCTACACCTTCACCACCGTCAGCGGGGTGCTGCAGAAGCAGAACGCGGCTGCCCGCGACGCGACGACGGGTACCACGACGGGGACGCAGGGGGAGCAGCCCGCTGAGCTGCCCGACGGCGCGGGCGCGGTGGGCGACCGTCTGCAGGCCGCCCACCGCGAGGCCACCGGCGTCACCCTCTACGAGGGCAAGGCCCTCATCGCCGCCGTCACCCTCGCCGAGTGGACCGTGCCCACGCTGTCCGTGGGACTGATGGTCGTCGGCGTGGCCGTCATGGGCCGCTTCGGGATGATGCTGCTCCTGGCCCGCCGCCACCACAGACAGCGCAACAGGCGCCGCTTCAGCTGGGGAGCCACGGTCACCCGGCCGGTGAGCGTGATCGTCCCGGCGTACAACGAGAAGGAGTGCATCGCCAACACCCTGGAGTCGCTGGCGAGGAGCACCCACCCGATCGAGATCATCGTCGTGGACGACGGCTCGACCGACGACACCTCCGGGATCGCCCGCGCGGCGGCTGCGTCCCTCGGCATGACGAACGTCCGCGTCATCCGCCAGGAGAACGCCGGCAAGCCCGCCGCGCTCAACAACGGCGTCCGCAACGCCGCCCACGACATCGTCGTGATGATGGACGGCGACACGGTCTTCGAACCGGAGGCCGTGCACCAATTGGTGCAGCCCTTCGCGAACCCTGAGGTCGGCGCGGTCGCCGGCAACGCGAAGGTCGGCAACCGCGACACGGTCATCGGCGCCTGGCAGCACATCGAGTACGTGATGGGCTTCAACCTCGACCGCCGCATGTACGACCTGCTGCGCTGCATGCCCACCATCCCCGGTGCCATCGGGGCGTTCCGCCGCGACGCCGTGCTGGAGGTCGGCGGCATGAGCGAGGACACCCTCGCCGAGGACACCGACATCACCATCGCCATGCACCGCGCGGGCTGGCAGGTCGTCTATCAGGAGCACGCCAAGGCCTGGACGGAGGCGCCGGGCTCGCTGAAGCAGCTGTGGTCCCAGCGCTACCGCTGGTCCTACGGCACGATGCAGGCGTTGTGGAAGCACCGCGGGTCCCTGACGGACAGGGGCCCCTCGGGCCGCTTCGGCCGGGTCGGCATGCCGCTCGTGGTGCTCTTCCAGATCGTCACGCCGGTCTTCGCCCCGCTCATCGACGTCTTCACCGTGTACTCGATGATCTTCATCGACTTCCAGGCGGCCCTGCTGGCCTGGCTCGCGGTCCTCGGGGTCCAACTGAGCTGTGCGGCCTACGCGTTCCGCCTGGACCGCGAGAAGTACCGCTATCTGCTGATGATGCCGCTGCAGCAATTCGCCTACCGCCAGATGATGTACCTCGTCCTCATCCACTCCTGCGTCACCGCCCTCACCGGCGGCCGTCTGCGCTGGCAGAAGCTGAAGCGCACGGGCGAGGTCGGCACCCCGGCGGGGGCGAGCCGATGAGCTGGGACCAGCAGGGCCACGGCCATCAGTACGGGCAGCAGCCCCAGCCCCCCTACGGATACGAGGGGCACGG
The DNA here is from genome assembly GCF_003112535.1 of Streptomyces rishiriensis. Taxonomy (GTDB): domain Bacteria; phylum Actinomycetota; class Actinomycetes; order Streptomycetales; family Streptomycetaceae; genus Streptomyces; species Streptomyces rishiriensis. Next base: position 110,966 of record NZ_BEWA01000028.1, read on the forward strand.
GCACCATCAGCAGTACGGGCAGCCCCAGCAGTACGCGCCGCAGCCGTATCCGCAACCGCAGCCGTATCCGCCGCAGCCGTATGCGCAGGGGCCGTATCTGCAGGGGCCGTATCCGCAGGAGCAGGCGGAACATTCGGAGTACGGGCAGGCCGTCGCCGGCGCCGTCGACGAGACCGCACCTCTGCCCACGATGGAGACGTCGGCCGCCGGGCCCGCCGCTCCCCAGCGTGACCGCTACTTCGACACCCTCCGTGCCCTCGCCCTGATCAGGGTCGTCGCCTATCACACGTTCGGCTGGGCCTGGGCGGGCATGGTCTTCCCCTCCATGGGGATCATGTTCGGCCTGGCCGGCACCCTGATGGCGAAGTCCCTGGAGCGTCCGGCCGTGAAGGTGGTGAGGAGTCGCCTGCGCCGGCTCCTGCCGCCGTTCTGGTTCTGGGGCGTCTTCGTCGTCCTGGCGATGCTGGTGCACGACTGGATGCCGGGCTGGGAGATCGTCTACTGGGTCGTGCCGCTGGGCGACCCGCCGGGCAACGCCTGGGGCGAGCAGGCCTGGGAGATCCTCTGGTATCTGCGGACGTACCTCTGGTTCGTCCTGCTCTCGCCGCTGCTGCTGCGGCTGTTCCGGCTCGCGCCGGCAGTCGTGCTGACGCTCTCCCTCGCGCCGATCCTGGTGCTGACCTTCGTGTGGGCGGGCCCCGACAACCGCGTCGGCACAGCGCTGTGGGACCTGTCGACGTACCTCTTCTGCTGGATGCTCGGCTTCGCGCACCGCGACGGCGTCCTGCAGCGCATGAAGCCGGCCCTGGTCGTCATGGCGTCGCTGGCGGCGCTCGGGTTCGGCGGCTGGTACGCCTTCACGCACCAGGCCGAGTCCGGCACCTACGACCTGGACGAGAACCCGCTCGCGCAGGCCTTCTGGTCGGCCGGCTTCGTCATGCCGCTGATGTGGGCGAAGACGTACTTCGGCATCGACTTCGCCTGGCTCACGCGGTTCCGGCGGACGAACCGGATCGTGACCGTCTTCAACGCCCGCGCGGTGACGATCTACCTCTGGCACGAGATCGCCCTGATCCTGGCCGTGCCGCTGATCGACCGGTTCTGGGACGTCCCCGCGTTCGAGACGTACCTGCCGCTCGACAGTCAGTGGTTCCTGTTCGGCGTGGGCTGGCTGCTGATCGGCGTCTTCGTGCTGCTGTGCGGGTGGGTCGAGGACGTCGCGGCACGGAAGACGCCGAGGCTCCTGCCGTGAGCCGCCGGGGGCCGGGCTGCCACAATGGGCGGGTGACCCGCGCTTCCCTGAACAAGCAGCCCAACGAAGTCGCCTCGATGTTCGACCGCGTGGCGGAACGGTACGACGTGACCAACGACGTGCTGTCCCTCGGCCAGGACCGCAGGTGGCGCAAGGAGGTCGCCAAGGCGGTCGACGCCCGGCCCGCGCAGAAGGTCCTGGACCTCGCCGCCGGCACGGCCACCTCCTCGCTCCCGTTCGCGCAGACCGGCGCCTACGTCGTCCCCTGCGACTTCTCGCTCGGCATGCTCCAGGTCGGAAAGAAGAAGCACACCTGGCTGCCGTTCACCGCCGGCGACGCGACGAAGCTGCCCTTCAAGGACGACACCTTCGACGCCGTCACCATCTCCTTCGGCCTGCGCAACGTGCAGGACTTCGACTCGGCGCTGCGCGAGATGCACCGGGTGACCAGGCCCGGCGGCAGGGTCGTCATCTGCGAGTTCTCGCACCCCACCTGGGCGCCCTTCCGGACCGTCTACACCGAGTACCTGATGCGCGCCCTGCCGCCGGTCGCCCGCGCGGTCTCCTCCAACCCCGACGCCTACGTCTACCTCGCCGAGTCCATCCGCGCCTGGCCCGACCAGCCCGCCCTCGCGGAGCACCTGCGCAAGGCCGGCTGGTCGAAGGTCGCCTGGCGCAACCTGACAGGCGGCGTGGTCACCCTTCACCGGGGCTTCAAGACACCCTGACCGGCCCGGTCCGAGGGGCCGCCCGGTCCGAGGGGCCGCCCGGTCTGATCGGCCCGGCCCGAGGGGCCCGGCCAAGGGGTCCCGCTTCAACGGACGATCGCCTCGAAGGGGTCGTGGGACCGGTCCAGTTCACGCCGGAGCCCGCCCCCGCCGGGCCTCGGCACGCGTGGCTCGCGCACGCCCGCGCCTCCGCCGCCCTCCCCGTCGGAGAAGTCGAACCACACGGTGACCACGGCGCCGCGCGGCACCTCGACACCGGGCGGCGGATACTGCCGTACGACGTAGTCGACGACCGCGTGGCGAAAGTCGGGCCGGTCCGGCGCGGCCAGCAGCACGCCCCGCGCCGCAGCCGCCTCGCGCGCGTCCACGGCCATCAGGCCGACCAGCCTGGGCACACGCACGTCGGGTGTTTTGGGTGGTATGAGCACAGATGTCACCCCCAGCGGTACTGGAAGGGTAACCGCCCGGGGGGTCGTCCGGAAGCGTCAGGTGTCGTTCTGTAGCCGACGACTGCGGAGAGTCACCAGGCGAGGCGGTAGCAGCGCCCCTCCCGCTCCGGCTCCGGGGTGGTGAAGACCTCCGCGAGCCGCATCCCCAGCCGCTGCGTGACGGCGATGGACCGCTCGTTGCGCGCGTCGACCATCGCCACCACCCCCGGGGCCCCGGCCGCCCGCACCCGCTCCAGGGTCATCCGCGCCGCCGCCGTCACATAGCCCTGCCCCCAGTGCTGCCGCCCGAGCCGCCATCCGATCTCGATCTCGCCCGCGGGTCCCCACTCCCAGGGCCACGGCTGCGCGCCGGTGAAGCCGAGCACCCGGTCGTCGCGGTCCAGCACCGTCCACAGGCAGAAGCCGCGTTCGGCGTCGTGCCGGCGCTGGCGGGCGGTGAGCTCCTCGTAGACCGACAGCTCCGCGGATCTGCCCCCATGGAACTCCATGACGTCCGGGTCGTCGAAGACCCGGTGCCAGGCGACGGCGTCCTCGTCCGTCGGAACGCGCAGGCGTACTACGGGCAGAGCTCGGTTCACGGGGCAGCCCTTCAGCCAGGTGATCAATCCTGCTGAATAGACTGCCCATGTCCAGTGCCGGTCGGCACGCAGATTCCGAACTTGGGGAGATCCCGCCGTGACCGCCGTGAACGAGCCCCACGCCGAGCCCTTCTCCGAGACCACCGCCGACGTGATCGTCGTCGGCGCCGGACCGGCCGGCTCCACGACCGCCTACTACCTCGCCAAGGCCGGACTCGACGTACTGCTCCTCGAGAAGACCGAGTTCCCGCGCGAGAAGGTCTGCGGCGACGGCCTCACCCCGCGCGCCACGAAGCAGCTCGTGGCCATGGGCATCGACATCTCCGAGGAAGCCGGCTGGCTGCGCAACAAGGGCCTGAGGATCATCGGCGGCGGGGTGCGGTTGCAGCTCGACTGGCCCGATCTCGCCTCCTTCCCCGACTACGGCCTCGTCCGCAAGCGCGACGACTTCGACGAGCAGCTCGCCCGGCAGGCCCAGAAGGCCGGCGCCCGTCTCTACGAGCGCTGCAACGTCGGCGCCCCGATCCTCGACGACCGCACCGGCCGGATCACCGGTGTGCACGCCAAGCTCGGGGAGGAGAAGCGGGAAGTCACCTTCCGCGCCCCGCTCGTGGTGGCCGCCGACGGCAACTCCACCCGGCTCTCCCTGGCGATGGGCCTGCACCGCCGTGAGGACCGTCCGATGGGCGTCGCGGTCCGCACCTACTTCACCTCGCCGCGCCACGAGGACGACTACCTGGAGTCCTGGCTGGAGCTGTGGGACCGCCGGGGTCCGGGCGAGGACCGGCTGCTGCCCGGCTACGGCTGGATCTTCGGCATGGGCGACGGGACGTCGAACGTCGGCCTGGGCGTGCTGAACACCTCCGACTCCTTCAAGGAGCTCGACTGGCGCGAGGTCCTCAAGGCCTGGTGCGCGTCCATGCCGGAGGACTGGGGGTACACCCCCGAAAACATGACCGGTCCGATCCGCGGCGCGGCCCTGCCGATGGCCTTCAACCGCAAGCCGCACTACACCAAGGGGCTGCTGCTGGTCGGCGACGCCGGCGGCCTGGTGAACCCCTTCAACGGCGAGGGCATCGCGTACGCCATGGAATCCGGCCAGATCGCCGCCGACGTCATCGTCCAGGCCCATGCCCGGGCCACCCCCGGTCAGCGCGAACTCGCCCTGCAGCGCTACCCGCAGATCCTCGCGGACACCTACGGCGGCTACTACACGCTGGGCCGCGCGTTCGTGAAGCTCATCGGCAACCCGAAGGTCATGAAGATCGCGGCGCAGCGCGGTCTGACCCACCCGCTGCTGATGAAGTTCACCCTGAAGATGCTCGCCAACCTGACGGACCCCACGGGCGGCGACGCGATGGACCGCATCATCAACGGCCTGAGCAAGGTGGCTCCCAAGGCCTGACCGCCCACCGAGGCGGTGCGGATCCGGCACCCGGCGGCCCGGAGCCCGGCGGCCCGGAGCCCGGCGGCCCGGAGCGTGGCGGCCCGGCATCCGGCGGCCCGGCGCGCGAGGACTTCCTCCCGCCGGTCCGCCCCTTGCCCGCCGCACTGACGATGTGTCCGACATGTCGGACACTCACGCGATACGGCGCTGGGGGGTGAATGTGCCCGTAAAGACGCCGAATTGGCGCGCCGGAGCTCGTGCGCGCGACTGCGCGCCTCCTCCGACTCGGGCCTCGTCCGACTCGGGCCTCGTCCGACTCGGGCCTCGTCCGACTCGGGCCTCTCGTCCGGCTCAGGCCTCCCGCCCGCCTCAGGGCTCCCGCCCGGCTCAGAGCCGCCCGGGCGCGCCCAGCCGCCCCGGGGGTCGCGTGGGCTCGTTCCGGCTCGCCCAGGGGCCCGCTGAGGGCCGTGTCGGGCCGCACCGGGGGAGCCCGAAGGGCCGCTGCCCCCGAGCGGCTGCGGCCCTTGCGTGCGTGCGGCGCGCTCAGCTGCGCGCCGAGGGGGTGTCAGAGCACCCGCACCGCACCGGACGGCGGGTCGTAGGACAGCGGCTTCTCCGCCACACCGGTGGAGGGGTTCTGCGCGCCGACGAACATGCCGTCGCCGACGTACACCGCCACGTGGTACGCGCTGCCCGCGCCGCCCCAATACAGGATGTCGCCCGGCTGCAGGTTGTCCAGGGAGACCTGGGTGCCGGCGGTCGACTGGTCCTGCGAGACGCGCGGCAGGTCGATGCCGACCTGCTTGAAGGCGGTCTGCACCAGCCCCGAGCAGTCCCACGAGTTGGGGCCGGTGCCGCCGGAGACGTAGGCGTCGCCGATCTGTGCCTTCACGAAGGCGATGACGGCCGCGGCCGAACCGGTCGCGTGGGAGCTGCTCGTGCTGGTGAAGCTGTTGCTGCTCGCCGAGGCGGACAGCGTGGTCCGGTCGGCGGAGCGCGTGGCGCGTTCGGCGGCGGCCCTGCGGGCGGCCTCCGCCTTCTTCTTGGCCTCGGCCTTGGCGTGCGCGAGGTCCTTGTTGGCCTCCTTGGCGGCTGCCGCGGCGGCCGCGTCGCGCTCGGCGTGCAGCTGGTAGTTCGCCGCGGCCTGCTGCGTGGCCTGGGCGGACTGTGCGACCTGGGCGGCCAGGTCGCCGGTGAGCACAGGCAGTTCGAGCGTCTGCGTCACCGGCTCGGCGGCGTTGGCCGTGCCTGCTGCTGCGGCGACGGCCAGCGTGCCGAGGACACCACTGGCGACTCCGGCCCGCATCGCGATCGTCGACGCGCTGCGGCGGGGTTTCCGGTGGCTGCGTATGTGAGCGGTGTGGGACATGGGTACAACCGGTATCAGGGGCTCCTCCATACCTTCAAGAAACGTGTGCTGCGCCACAGTTGTTCAACGGGTGCCTCAAATTCCTGTTCCCCCGTTCTTTATTGACGCCGTAACGGACATTGCGGACGCAGGTGATCATGCCTGTGATCATGGGCTTTCGACGTTACGTCCGGATTGCCCGACGCCTACCACCGGTCACGACCGTTGGCCAAGCCCGCTTCTTAAGCGGCCCTCACGAGTGTGGCGGAGGTCACGGAACGGTTACCGGAGCGGTGGCGTCTCGCGCATGCGGTGCGATTCGTTCCGCTCGTGAACGTGTGCACGCGTCCACACCGCGAGTCGGAACTCCCTCTGATGTGTGAACGCGGGCCACTATCAGGCCGCCGCGTCCAGCTCCAATTTGCATGCAAGGGAACCCTCTTGATATAGAGACGCACCCCGCTGCCTGCGATGACGAGCGAAAATGTCACTTCTTGTGATCACTCTGACGCTTCGCGTATGAAGATCACCGCTGATACGACTTCATGATCCTTCGTCAGGTGGTGGAGATCACAAAGCTTGTGTAATACCCCGTGTCGCAGATCACAGAGCGGCGGGCATAGGATGCGAGGCAGTTGGGCTTGTGACCTGCTTCACATGTTCGCGATCTTCGTCAGGACGGACGGAGTGGGCGACGTCGGTGGGGCGGCCTCCAGTCCGACGCCATCGCCAGCAGTCAGTGCCGACTGAGAGGAGCGAGGAGCGGTGAACGCTTATGCGCCCATCCTCGTACTGGGAGCCCTCGGAGCAGGCTTTGCGATCTTCTCCGTGGTCATGGCCACGCTGATCGGGCCGAAGCGCTACAACCGCGCCAAGCTCGAGGCCTATGAGTGCGGAATCGAGCCGACCCCCACGCCGGCCGGCGGCGGGCGCTTCCCGATCAAGTACTACCTGACGGCGATGCTCTTCATCGTCTTCGACATCGAGATCGTCTTCCTCTACCCCTGGGCAGTCACCTTCGACGCCCTGGGTGTCTTCGGGCTCGTGGAGATGCTGCTCTTCGTGCTCACCGTCTTCGTGGCGTACGCGTACGTATGGCGGCGCGGCGGCCTGGAATGGGACTGAGGGGCCTTTAAGTCATGGGACTCGAAGAAAAACTGCCGAGCGGCTTCCTGCTGACCACCGTCGAGCAGGCCGCGGGCTGGGTGCGCAAGGCGTCCGTCTTTCCCGCCACCTTCGGCCTCGCCTGCTGCGCCATCGAAATGATGACCACCGGCGCGGGCCGCTACGACCTGGCCCGCTTCGGCATGGAGGTCTTCCGCGGTTCGCCCCGCCAGGCGGACCTGATGATCGTCGCCGGCCGGGTGAGCCAGAAGATGGCGCCGGTGCTGCGGCAGGTCTACGACCAGATGCCGAACCCCAAGTGGGTCATCTCCATGGGCGTGTGCGCCTCCTCCGGCGGCATGTTCAACAACTACGCGATCGTCCAGGGCGTCGATCACATCGTTCCCGTCGACATCTATCTCCCGGGCTGCCCGCCGCGCCCCGAGATGCTGATGGACGCGATCCTCAAGCTCCACCAGAAGATCCAGAACACCAAGCTGGGCGTGAACGCCGAGGAGGCGGCCCGCGAGGCGGAGGAAGCGGCGCTCAAGGCCCTGCCCATGATCGAGATGAAGGGGCTGCTGCAGTGAGCGACGCGAACGGCACCCACGGCGCGAACGGCTCCTCGAACGGGGTGAACCCCGAGAAGGACCTCTCCGCCTCCAATCTCCCCGGCCAGCGCGGCCAGGGCGGGGAGGAGGTCCGCGTCCAGCGCGGAATGTTCGGCGCGGACAACGGCGGCGACACCTCCGGCTACGGCGGCCTGGTCCGCTCGATCCGGCTTCCGGGCGCCGCGAACCGCCCCTACGGCGGCTGGTTCGACGAGGTCGCCGACGAACTCGAGGGCGCGCTGGAGGAGCAGGGCCTGCTCCCCGAGAACGCGATCGAGAAGACGGTCGTCGACCGCGGCGAGCTCACCTTCCACATCGAGCGCGAGCACCTGCTGCGTGTCGCCCGCACGCTGCGCGACGACCCGGCCCTGCGCTTCGAACTGTGCACCGGCGTCTCCGGCGTCCACTACCCCAACGACAAGGGGCGCGAGCTGCACGCCGTCTACCACCTGCGCTCGATCACCCACAACCGGCTGATCCGGCTGGAGGTCAGCGCCCCGGACGCCGAGCCGCGCATCCCGTCTCTGGTCTCCGTGTATCCCACGAACGACTGGCACGAGCGCGAGACCTACGACTTCTTCGGAATCGTCTTCGACGGTCACCCGGCCCTGACGCGGATCATGATGCCCGACGACTGGCCGGGCCATCCGCAGCGCAAGGACTACCCCCTCGGCGGCATCCCCGTCGAGTACAAGGGCGCCCAGATCCCGGCTCCGGACCAGCGGAGGTCGTACTCATGAGCACGCAGTCAGCATCCGCCCGTGAGACCACCGAGGGCACGGTATACACGGTCACCGGTGGGGACTGGGACGAGGTCGTGCAGTCCGCGGCCCGCGCCGACGACGAGCGCATCGTCGTCAACATGGGCCCCCAGCACCCCTCCACCCATGGCGTCCTGCGCCTCATCCTGGAGATCGAGGGCGAGACGGTCACCGAGGCCCGCTGCGGCATCGGCTATCTCCACACCGGCATCGAGAAGAACCTCGAGTACCGCACGTGGACCCAGGGCACCACGTTCGTGACGCGCATGGATTACCTGACGTCCTTCTTCAACGAGACCGCCTACTGTCTCGCCGTCGAGAAGCTCCTGGGCGTAGAGGACCAGATCACGGAGCGAGCCAAGATCATCCGGGTGCTCCTGATGGAGCTGAACCGGCTGTCCTCCCACCTGGTGTGCATCGCCACCGGCGGTATGGAGCTCGGCGCCACCACGATCATGATCTACGGATTCCGTGATCGTGAAATGATTCTCGACATCTACGAGCTCATCACGGGCCTGCGGATGAACCACGCGTACATCCGCCCCGGCGGACTCGCCCAGGACCTGCCGCCCGGCGCGGTGGACCAGATCCGCGAGTTCGTGAAGAAGATGAAGAAGAACCTCCCCGAGTACGACAAGCTCGCCACCGGGAACCCCATCTTCAAGGCCCGTATGCAGGACGTCGGCTATCTCGACCTGGCCGGCTGCATGGCGCTCGGCGCCACCGGCCCGATCCTGCGCTCCACCGGCCTGCCCCACGACCTGCGCAAGACACAGCCCTACTGCGACTACGAGACGTACGACTTCGACGTCCCGACCGCGGACTCCTGCGACTCCTACGGCCGCTTCCTCATCCGCCTGGAGGAGATGCGGCAGTCGCTGCGGATCGTGGAGCAGTGCCTGGACCGGCTGCAGCCCGGTCCGGTCATGGTCGCCGACCGGAAGATCGCCTGGCCCGCCCAGCTCGCACTGGGCCCCGACGGTCTCGGCAACTCCCTCGACCACATCAAGAAGATCATGGGCACCTCCATGGAGGCCCTGATCCACCACTTCAAGCTGGTCACCGAGGGCTTCCGCGTGCCGCCGGGCCAGGCGTACGCGGCGGTCGAGTCGCCCAAGGGCGAACTCGGGGTGCACGCCGTCTCCGACGGAGGCACCCGCCCCTACCGGGTCCACTTCCGGGACCCGTCCTTCACCAACCTGCAGGCCATGGCGGCGATGTGCGAAGGCGGCCAGGTCGCCGACGTCATCGTCGCCGTCGCGTCCATCGACCCCGTGATGGGAGGCGTCGACCGGTGACCACCTCTTCTTCCGAGCGGGGCGTCAGCCTGGGCATGCCCGAGCTGCCCGCGCCCGCCTACCCGGACGACGTCCGAGCCCGGCTGGAGGCGGACGCGCGCGAGATCATCGCCCGCTACCCCGACTCCCGGTCCGCGCTCCTGCCGTTGCTGCACCTCGTGCAGTCGGAGGAGGGACACGTCACGCGCACCGGGATGCGGTTCTGCGCGGACGTGCTCGACCTGACGACGGCCGAGGTCACGGCGGTCGCCACCTTCTACACCATGTACCGCCGCCGCCCCAGCGGCGACTACCAGGTGGGCGTGTGCACCAACACGCTGTGCGCGGTGATGGGCGGCGACGCGATCTTCGAGGGGCTCCAGGAGTACCTGGGTGTCGGCAACGGTGAGACCACCGACGACGGAAAGATCACTCTGGAGCACATCGAGTGCAACGCGGCCTGCGACTTCGCGCCGGTCGTGATGGTCAACTGGGAGTTCTTCGACAACCAGACCGTGCAGAGCGCGAAGCGCCTGGTCGACGACCTGCGGATCGGACGCACCGTCTCACCCACGCGAGGTGCGCCGCTGTGCACCTTCAAGGAGACCGCTCGGATCCTGGCGGGCTTCCCCGACGAGCGGGAGGGGGCCGTCGAGGCGAGCGGCGGAGCGGGACCGGCGTCGCTGGTGGGTCTTCGCCTGGCAAGGGGAGAGACCGCACCCGCGCGCGTGGTCCATCCGCGCGACGGCGGCCCGCACGAGGAGCCGCAGGGCAGGACGCCGAGCGACGCGACGCCGCACGACCCGTCGCCCGGCGAGCACCTGAGTTCGCATGACGCGCCGCAGGACACGTCGGCCTCCGACCCCGCCCACCCGGCAGGGCCTACCGCCGAGGAGGGGGAGTGATGACCTTGGCACCCGAGCTGAAAGGCAGCAGCCCCGAGAAGCTGCTCGCACCCGTGCTGTCGGCCTTCTGGGACGAGGACAAGTCCTGGAGCCTCGACGTCTACCGGAGGCACGAAGGGTACGAGGGCCTGCGCAAGGCGCTCGCCATGTCACCGGACGACCTGATCGCGTACGTCAAGGACTCCGGTCTGCGAGGGCGGGGCGGCGCGGGATTCCCCACCGGAATGAAATGGCAGTTCATTCCCCAGGGGGATGGAAAGCCGCACTATCTAGTTGTCAACGCCGACGAATCGGAGCCCGGGACCTGCAAGGACATCCCGCTCCTCTTCGCGAACCCGCACAGCCTCATCGAGGGCATTGTGATCGCGTGTTATGCCATCAGGTCGTCTCATGCCTTCATCTATCTTCGCGGTGAAGTCGTCCCTGTTCTGCGGCGGTTGCACGAGGCCGTGCGCGAGGCCCACGCGGCGGGCTACCTCGGCGAGAACATCCTGGGCAGCGGACTCGACCTCCAACTCACCGTGCACGCCGGCGCCGGCGCGTACATCTGCGGTGAGGAGACCGCACTGCTCGATTCGCTCGAAGGCCGCCGTGGTCAACCGCGGCTCCGTCCCCCCTTTCCTGCGGTGGCGGGCCTCTATGCGTGCCCGACTGTGGTGAATAACGTCGAGTCGATCGCGTCAGTTCCCGCGATCCTGCAAAAAGGCAAGGAATGGTTCAGGTCGATGGGAAGCGAGAAGTCCCCGGGCTTCACGCTCTACTCCCTCAGCGGCCATGTCTCCAGCCCCGGCCAGTACGAGGCCCCGCTCGGCATCACGCTGCGGCAGCTCCTGGAGATGAGCGGCGGAATGCGACCCGGGCACCGGCTCAAGTTCTGGACGCCGGGCGGCTCCTCGACGCCGATGTTCACCGACGAGCACCTCGACGTCCCTCTTGACTACGAAGGAGTGGGCGCCGCGGGTTCCATGCTCGGCACGAAAGCTCTGCAGTGCTTCGACGAGACCACGTGCGTCGTGCGAGCCGTGACCCGCTGGACCGAGTTCTACGCCCACGAGTCCTGCGGCAAGTGCACCCCGTGCCGCGAAGGCACCTACTGGCTCGTGCAGTTGCTGAGGGACATCGAGGCCGGCAAGGGGGTCATCTCCGACCTCGACAAGCTCAACGACATCGCCGACAACATCAACGGCAAGTCCTTCTGCGCCCTCGGCGACGGCGCCGCCTCGCCGATCTTCTCCTCGCTGAAGTACTTCCGCGAGGAGTACGAAGAGCACATCACGGGCCGGGGCTGCCCCTTCGACCCGGCCAAGTCGACGGCCTGGGCGGACAAGCACACGGAGGTGAACGCATGACGGTGACCACCAGCGCTCCCTCCGGAGGCGGCGAAGCGGCGGTCCCACCGGAAGACCTCGTCACGCTGAGCATCGACGGCGCCGAGATCAGCGTGCCCAAGGGCACCCTGGTCATCCGGGCCGCCGAGCAGCTCGGCATCGAGATCCCCCGCTTCTGCGACCATCCCCTCCTCGATCCGGCCGGCGCCTGCCGGCAGTGCATCGTCGAGGTCGAGGGCCAGCGCAAGCCCATGGCGTCCTGCACCATCACCTGCACGGACGGCATGGTGGTGAAGACCCACCTCACCTCGCCCGCCGCCGAGAAGGCGCAGCACGGCGTGATGGAGCTGCTCCTCATCAACCACCCGCTGGACTGTCCGGTCTGCGACAAGGGCGGCGAGTGCCCCCTGCAGAACCAGGCCATGTCGCACGGCCAGGCCGAGTCCCGGTTCGAGGGCCGCAAGCGCACATACGAGAAGCCCGTCCCGATCTCGACGCAGGTGCTGCTCGACCGCGAGCGGTGCGTGCTGTGCGCCCGCTGCACCCGGTTCTCCAACCAGGTGGCGGGCGACCCGATGATCGAGCTGATCGAGCGGGGCGCGCTCCAGCAGGTCGGCACCGGCGAGGGCGACCCCTTCGAGTCGTACTTCTCCGGCAACACCATCCAGATCTGCCCCGTCGGCGCGCTGACCTCGGCGGCCTACCGGTTCCGCTCCCGGCCCTTCGACCTGGTCTCCTCGCCGTCGGTCTGCGAGCACTGCTCCGGCGGCTGCGCCACACGCACCGACCACCGGCGCGGCAAGGTCATGCGGCGCCTGGCCGCCAACGACCCCGAGGTCAACGAGGAGTGGATCTGCGACAAGGGGCGGTTCGCCTTCCGGTACGCGCAACAGCGGGACCGGCTGGAGACGCCCCTGGTGCGCAACGCCGAGGGAGACCTCGTGCCGGCTTCCTGGCCGGAGGCGTTGCAGATCGCGGCCCAGGGGCTGCTCGCCTCGCGTGGCAGGACCGGCGTCCTGACCGGCGGCCGGCTCACCATCGAGGACGCCTACGCGTACAGCAAGTTCGCGCGCGTGGCGCTCGACACCAACGACATCGACTTCCGCGCGCGGGTGCACAGCAGTGAGGAGGCCGACTTCCTGGCCGCCCACGTCGCCGGCCGCGGCCGTGACCTCGACGGCGGGGGCGTCACGTACGCCCTCCTGGAGAAGGCGCCCGCGGTCCTGCTGGCCGGGTTCGAGTCGGAGGAGGAGGCGCCCGGCGTCTTCCTGCGGTTGCGCAAGGCCTGGCGCAAGCACGGGCAGCGGGTGTTCTCGCTGGCCACCCACGCCACCCGCGGCCTCGACAAGGCGGGCGGCACGCTGCTGCCGGCCGCTCCGGGCACCGAGACGGAGTGGCTGGACGCGCTCGCGAGCGGTGCCGGCCTGCAGGACGCGGGCGGCACGGCCGCCGAGGCGCTGCGGACCCCGGGCGCGGTGATCGTCGTCGGAGAGCGGCTCGCCGGGGTGCCCGGTGCTCTCACCGCCGCGGTGCGGGCCGCCGCGGAGACCGGCGCCCGGCTGGTGTGGATTCCGCGCCGGGCGGGCGAGCGGGGCGCGATCGAGGCGGGCGCACTGCCCTCGCTGCTGCCGGGCGGCCGCCCGGCCACCGACCCCCGCGCGCGGGTCGAGGTCGCCGCGGCCTGGGGCCTGGCCGAACTCCCGCACCGCTACGGCCGTGACACCGGACAGATCGTCGAGGCGGCGGTGTCCGGCGAACTGCAGGCGCTGCTCGTCGCGGGCGTCGAGGTCGCGGACCTGCCCGACCCGGCACGCGCGCGTGCCGCGCTGGCTGAGGCCGGCTTCGTGGTGTCGCTGGAGCTGCGGCCCGGCGAGGTCACCGAGCACGCCGACGTCGTCCTGCCCGTGGCCGCGGTCGCCGAGAAGGCCGGCGCGTTCCTCAACTGGGAGGGCAGGGTGCGCTTCTTCGAGGCGGCGCTGAAGCCCGACCAGATGACCCGCCGCGGGGCGCCGTCCGACGCGCGCGTGCTGCAGATGCTCGCGGACGCCATGGACGTCCATCTCGGACTGCCGGACCTGCGCACCGCGCGCGCGGAGCTCGACCGGCTCGGAGCCTGGGACGGCCCGCGGGCCGCCGCTCCCGCGGAGACGGCCGCTCAGCTGCCGCGACCCGCTGCCGGGGAGGCGGTGCTCGCCGGGCACCGTCTGCTGCTCGACCAGGGCGTTCTGCAGCGGGGCGACGAGGCGCTCGCCGGGACCCGGCACGCCGCACGCGCGCGTGTGTCTGCCGCCACGGCCGCCGAGGCAGGCGTCAAGGACGGTGACCTGCTCGCCGTCACCGGCCCCGCCGGGGCGGTCGAACTGCCGCTGCAGATCACCGAGATGCCCGACCGGGTCGTCTGGCTGCCGCTGAACTCCACCGGCAGGGGCGTCGCATCCGATGCCGGGGCCACGCCCGGTTCCCTCGTCCGCATCGGCCCGGCGACGCTCGGCGCCGACGCCCCCAAGGAGGTGGAGGCATGAGCCCGTACTTCGCCGCTGAAGACCTCTCGATGTTCGGCCGCGACCCCTGGTGGCTGGTCGTCGTCAAGGCGGTGTTCTGCTTCGCCTTCCTGATGCTGACCGTGCTGTTCTCCATCGTGTGGGAGCGCAAGGTCGTCGCCTGGATGCAGTTGCGCATCGGCCCCAACCGGCACGGCCCCTGGGGCATGCTGCAGTCGCTCGCCGACGGCATCAAGCTGATGCTGAAGGAGGACCTGATCGTCAAACGCGCGGACAAGGTGGTGTACGTCCTCGCGCCGATCGTGGCGGCCATCCCGGCGTTCATGGCGATCGCGGTGATCCCCTTCGGCCCGGCCGGCAACGAGATCTCGATCTTCGGTCAGCGCACCACGATGCAGCTCACCGACCTGCCGATCGCGATGCTCTACATCCTCGCGGTCGCCTCGGTCGGCATCTACGGCATCGTCCTGGCGGGCTGGAGCTCCGGCTCCACGTACCCGCTGCTGGGCGGCCTGCGCTCGTGTGCGCAGATGATCTCCTACGAGATCGCCATGGGCGCCGCGTTCGCCTCGGTGTTCCTCTACTCGGGGTCGATGTCGACGTCGACGATCGTGGAGCAGCAGCACGACCGCTGGTACATCCTCCTGCTGCCGGTCTCCTTCATCCTGTACATCGTCACGATGGTCGGCGAGACCAACCGCGCCCCGTTCGACATGCCGGAGTCCGAGGGCGACCTGGTCGGCGGCTTCAACACCGAGTACTCGTCGATCAAGTTCGCGATGTTCATGCTCGCCGAGTACGTGAACATGGTGACGGTCTCCGCCGTGTCGACCACGCTCTTCCTCGGCGGCTGGCGGGCTCCCTGGCCGATCAGCGCCTTCTGGGAGGGGGCGAACCACGGCTGGTGGCCGATGCTCTGGTTCGTCGTCAAGGTGCAGCTGCTGTTGTTCTTCTTCATCTGGCTGCGCGGCACGCTTCCCCGCGTCCGCTACGACCAGTTGATGAAGCTGGGCTGGAAGGTCCTGATCCCCGTCTCGGTGACGTGGCTGATGCTCGTCGCGACCGTGCGGACGCTGCGCAACGAGAACTACGACTTCGCCGACATCTTCCTCTACGTCGGCGGCGGGGTCCTGGTCCTGCTGTTGCTCTCCTTCGTCGTGGACATGTTCCGCAACGGCGGGAAGAGCACGCAGGAACCGGCCGAGCCGGTCGGCTTTGACCCCATGGCGGGCGGGTTCCCCGTCCCGCCGCTGCCGGGACAGGAGCTCCCGCCGGTGCCCAGGCGCAGTCCGCGCCGGGAGCGGGAGCGGGAGCTCATTGTCAGTGGCGGGGTGGACACTGTGAGTGACGGATCTCTGGATGGAAAGGAGGCGTCCGATGGCTGAGGAGCCCAAGGAGGCCGGGCAGACGACGCCCGGATTCCAGAACCCGGTGGCCGGCTTCGGCGTGACCTTCAAGGCCATGTTCAAGAAGCGGCTCACCGAGCAGTACCCGGAGCAGGAGAAGACCACAGCTCCCCGGTTCCACGGACGGCACCAGCTCAACCGCCATCCGGACGGCCTGGAGAAGTGCGTCGGCTGTGAGCTGTGCGCCTGGGCCTGTCCCGCCGACGCCATCTATGTGGAGGGCGCCGACAACACCGACGAGGAGCGCTACTCGCCGGGCGAGCGGTACGGGCGCGTCTACCAGATCAACTACGCCCGGTGCATCCTGTGCGGCCTGTGCATCGAGGCGTGCCCCACGCGCGCGTTGACGATGACGAACGAGTTCGAGCTCGCCGACTCCAGCCGCGCCAACCTGATCTACACCAAGGAGCAGCTGCTCGCGGGCCTCGACGACGGCATGGTGGACTCCCCCCACGCCATCTATCCCGGCACGGACGAACAGGACTACTACCGGGGCCTGGTGACGGAGGCGGCACCCGGCACGGAACGCCAGGTGGCCGTCTCCAAGGGCGAGGTCCCGCAGGAAGCCGCCTCCGCCACCGGTGCGGACGAGCCCGCTTCGGAGGAGGTGATCCGCCGATGAGCGTGCAGCTCGCCGCCTACTCCACCTCCACCGGTGAGGCCTTCCAGTTCTGGGTGCTCGGCACCGTCGCGGTGATCGGCGCCCTGTGCACCGTCTTCATGAAGAAGGCCGTGCACAGCGCGCTCTGTCTTGCCGGCACCATGATCATTCTGGCGATCTTCTATCTCGCCAACGGCGCCTATTTCCTGGGCATCGTGCAGATCGTCGTCTACACCGGCGCGATCATGATGCTGTTCCTGTTCGTGGTGATGCTGGTCGGCGTCACCGCGGCGGACTCCCTGAAGGAGACCATCAAGGGGCAGCGCTGGCTGGCCCTGCTCAGCGGCCTCGGCTTCGGCGTCCTGCTGATCGCCGGCATCGGCCACGCCTCCCTGACGGAGTTCACGGGCCTCACCGAGGCGAACGCCCACGGCAACGTGGAGGGCCTCGCCGCCCTCATCTTCACCAAGTACGTCTTCGCCTTCGAAATCACCGGAGCCCTGCTCATCACGGCCGCCGTCGGCGCCATGGTGCTCACCCACCGTGAACGCACCGAGCGTGCCCTGACCCAGCGCGAGCTGTCCGAGCGGCGGGTGCGCGAAGGCAAGCACGTGCCGCCGCTGCCGGCGCCGGGCGTGTACGCGCGGCACAACGCCGTGGACGTCCAGGGACTGCTGCCCGACGGCACGCCCTCGGAGCTCACGGTCAGCAGGACGCTGCGCGAGCGCGGTCAGATCCGGGACGTGTCCGCCGAGGCGCTCAACGACCTCAAGGCCCTGGAGCAGCGCGCCGAGGAGCGCCTGGAGCGGGCCGCGATCACACCGCCGCATCTGAAGCGGACGGAGGAGGCGTCGAAGTGAATCCCGTCAACTACCTCTATCTCGCGGCCCTGTTGTTCACGATCGGCGCGACGGGCGTGCTGATCAGGCGCAACGCGATCGTCGTCTTCATGTGCATCGAGCTCATGCTCAACGCCTGCAACCTCGCGTTCGTCACCTTCTCCCGGATGCACGGCAACCTCGACGGCCAGATCATCGCCTTCTTCACGATGGTCGTCGCCGCCGCGGAGGTCGTGGTCGGACTCGCGATCATCGTGTCGCTGTTCCGTTCCCGCCACTCGGCCTCGGTCGACGACGCCAGCCTGATGAAGCTGTAAGGGGTCGGAAGAAACGTGGAGAACCTGATTGCGCTGCTGATCGCGGCGCCTCTGCTCGGAGCGGCCGTCCTGCTGGTCGGCGGCCGTCGGCTCGACGCCGTCGGCCAGTGGATCGGCACGCTCCTGTCGACCGTGTCCTTCGTGCTCGGTCTCGTCCTGTTCAGCGACCTGCTGGGCAGGAGCGCCGAAGACCGGACGCTGACACAGCACCTGTTCAGCTGGATCCCGGTCGAGGGCTTCCAGGCGGACGTCGGCTTCCGCCTCGACCAGTTGTCGATGACGTTCGTGCTGCTGATCACGGGCGTCGGCTCGCTGATCCACCTGTACTCGGTCGGGTACATGGAGCACGACGAGCGGCGCCGCCGCTTCTTCGGCTACCTGAACCTGTTCCTCGCGGCGATGCTGCTGCTCGTCCTCGCCGACAACTACCTCCTGCTGTACGTCGGCTGGGAGGGCGTGGGTCTCGCGTCCTACCTGCTCATCGGCTTCTGGCAGCACAAGCCCAGCGCCGCCACCGCCGCGAAGAAGGCCTTCCTGGTCAACCGCGTCGGCGACATGGGCCTGTCCGTCGCCATCATGCTGATGTTCACCACCTTCGGCACGTTCGCCTTCGGCCCGCTGCTCGGGGCGGAGGGACATTCCGGCATCGCCGGTGACGCCTCCGAGGGCAAGCTCACGGCCATCGCGCTGATGCTGCTGCTCGCCGCCTGCGGCAAGTCCGCCCAGGTGCCGCTGCAGTCCTGGCTCGGGGACGCCATGGAGGGCCCGACGCCGGTCTCGGCCCTCATCCACGCCGCCACGATGGTGACCGCGGGCGTGTACCTGATCGTCCGGTCCGCCGCGATCTTCAACGGGGCTCCCGACGCGCAGCTGGTCGTCACCGTCGTCGGCGCGGTCACGCTCCTGTTCGGTGCGATCGTCGGTTGCGCGAAGGACGACATCAAGAAGGCGCTGGCCGGCTCGACCATGTCGCAGATCGGCTACATGGTGCTGGCCGCGGGCCTCGGCCCGATCGGCTACGTCTTCGCGATCATGCACCTGGTGACGCACGGCTTCTTCAAGGCCGGGCTGTTCCTCGGCGCCGGTTCCGTCATGCACGGCATGAACGACGAGGTCGACATGCGCAAGTACGGCGGCCTGCGCAGGTACATGCCGGTCACCTTCGTCACCTTCGGCCTGGGCTACCTCGCCATCATCGGCTTCCCGGGACTGTCCGGCTTCTTCTCCAAGGACAAGATCATCGAGGCGGCGTTCGCCAAGGGCGGCACCGAGGGCTGGATCCTCGGCGCGTGCGCCCTGCTCGGCGCGGCCATCACCGCGTACTACATGACGCGCGTGATGCTGATGACGTTCTTCGGCGAGGAGCGCTGGAAGAACCAGCCCACCCGCTCCCCCGAGGCGCCGAGCGCGGAGCCCGCCGCCGAGCACCACGGTGAGCACGCGGAGCCGCACCCGCACGAGTCGCCCAAGGTCATGACGATCCCGATGATCGTGCTGGCGTTCGGGTCGGTCTTCGCCGGCGGGTTCTTCAGCATCGGCGACCGCTTCCTGCACTGGCTGGAGCCCGTCACCGGGCACAGCGAGGGCGACTCGCCGGTCAGCGCCCTGACGGTCACGGGAGCGACCATGGTCTGCCTGGTCATCGGCGTCGGCATCGCCTACGCCCAGTACGGCCGGCGTCCCGTTCCGGCCGTCGCCCCGCGCGGGTCGCTGCTCACCCGGGCCGCCCGGCGGGACCTGCTTCAGGACGACTTCAACCACGTCGTCCTGGTGCGCGGCGGCGAGCACCTCACGCGCTCCCTGGTCTACGTCGACCACACCCTGGTCGACGGCGTCGTCAACGGCACGGCGGCCTCGGTCGGCGGCCTCTCCGGGCGGCTGCGCCGACTGCAGAACGGCTTCGCGCGGTCGTACGCGGTCTCGATGTTCGGCGGTGCGGCACTCCTCGTCGCCGCGACCCTGCTGATGAGGGCGGTCTGATACCGATGTCCTTTCCTCTGCTGACAGCGACGGCGGCGCTCCCCGCGATCGGGGCGGTCGCCACGGCCGCCGTCCCGGCCGCCCGGCGCAACGCCGCCAAGCCACTGGCCCTGCTGTTCTCCCTCGCGACGCTCGCCCTGGCCATCGTCGTCCTGATCCGCTTCGACCCGGGCGGCGGCCGCTACCAGCTCACCGAATCCCACTCCTGGATCAAGGACTTCGGGGTCAGGTACGAGCTGGGCGTGGACGGCATCGGGGTCGCGCTCCTCGCGCTGACCGCGCTGCTGATCCCGTTCGTCATCCTCGCGGGCTGGAACGACGCCGACCCGCTGGAGACGGGCAGCAAGCGCTGGCGGCCGACGCAGGGCTTCTTCGCCCTGATCCTGGCCGTCGAGGCGATGGTGATCCTCTCCTTCGAGGCCACCGACGTCTTCCTCTTCTACATCTTCTTCGAAGCCATGCTCATCCCGATGTACTTCCTCATCGGCGGCTTCGGGGACCGGGCCCACGAGCACGGCGAGGAGGCGGCGTCCACGCAACGGTCGTACGCGGCCGTGAAGTTCCTCCTGTACAACCTGGTCGGCGGTCTGATCATGCTGGCCGCGGTGATCGGCCTGTACGTGGTCGCGGGGAACTTCTCGCTCACGGAGATCGCCCAGGCCCGCGCCGACGGCACGCTCCACATGGCGACGGGCACGGAACGCTGGCTGTTCCTCGGGTTCTTCTTCGCCTTCGCGGTGAAGGCCCCGCTGTGGCCCCTGCACACCTGGCTGCCCAACGCCATGGGCGAGGCCACCACCCCGGTCGCCGTCCTCATCACGGCGGTCGTCGACAAGGTGGGCACCTTCGCGATGCTCCGCTTCTGCCTCCAGCTCTTCCCGGAGGCCAGCAAGTGGGCGACGCCCGTCATCCTCGTCCTCGCGGTGATCAGCATCGTCTACGGGGCGCTGCTGGCCGTGGGGCAGCGGGACATCAAGCGGCTGGTGGCGTACGCGTCGATCTCGCACTTCGGGTTCATCATCCTGGGCATCTTCGCGATGACCAGCCAGGGCCAGTCGGGCGCGACGCTGTACATGGTCAACCACGGCATCTCGACGGCCGCCCTGATGCTGGTCGCCGGGTTCCTGATCTCGCGGCGCGGGTCGCGGCTCATCGCCGACTACGGAGGGGTGCAGAAGGTCGCTCCCGTGCTCGCCGGCACGTTCCTGATCGGCGGCCTGGCGACGCTGTCGCTGCCGGGGCTCGCGCCCTTCGTGAGCGAGTTCCTCGTCCTGGTCGGCACGTTCGCGCGCTACCCGGCGGTCGGCATCGTCGCCACCTTCGGCATCGTGCTCGCCGCGCTCTACACGCTCGTGCTCTACCAGCGCACGATGACCGGCCCGGTGAAGCCCGAGGTCTCCGCGATGCCGGACCTGCGCGCGCGGGAGCTCGTGGTCGTCACCCCGCTGATCGTGCTGTTGATCTTCCTGGGCGTCTACCCGAAGCCCGTCACCGACATCGTGAACCCGGCGGTCAAGCAGACGCTGTCCGACGTACACAAGAAGGACCCCAAGCCCGAGGTGGAGGCGGCCAAGTGAGCGCATCAGCCGTCCACAGCCTGTGGACAACGGCGGCAACTGCGGCCGACCCGATCTCGAAGATCGACACGCCGAAGATCGAATACGGGCAATTGTCGCCCACCCTGATCGTCGTGGGCGCGGCGATCGCCGGGGTGCTCGTCGAGGCGTTCGTGCCGCGCAAGTACCGCTACTACGCCCAACTCATCCTGTCCGCAGTCGCGTTGATCGTCGCTTTCGTCGCCGTGGTCCTGCTGGCGACGCACGGCTACGGCACCACGAAGGCGCGCATCGCGGCCATGGGCGCGATCGCGGTCGACGGACCGGCCCTCTTCCTCCAGGGCACGATGCTGCTGGCCGCCCTGGTCGGCCTGTTCACGTTCGCCGAACGGCGGCTCGACCCCGAAGCGCACGGCGCCCGGGTCGACTCCTTCGCCGCCCAGGCGGCCTCCGTGCCCGGCAGCGAGAGCGAACAGGCCGCGGTCAAGGCCGGCTTCACGACGACCGAGGTCTTCCCGCTGCTGCTGTTCGCGGTCGCGGGGATGCTGGTCTTCCCGTCGGCCAACGACCTGCTGACTCTCTTCATCGCCCTGGAAGTCTTCTCGCTGCCCCTGTACCTCCTGTGCGCGCTGGCCCGCCGCAAGCGGCTCATGTCGCAGGAGGCCGCGGTCAAGTACTTCCTGCTCGGCGCGTTCGCCTCCGCGTTCACCCTCTTCGGCATCGCGCTGCTGTACGGCTACGCGGGCTCCGTGTCGTACGGGACCATCGCGCAGGTCGTCGACGGCACCCTCCAGAACGTGAACCCGGCGCTCGCCGACACCATGGGCAACGACGCGCTGCTCCTCGTCGGCGCCGCGATGATCGTCATGGGCCTGCTGTTCAAGGTGGGCGCGGTGCCGTTCCACATGTGGACCCCCGACGTCTACCAGGGCGCGCCCACCCCGGTCACCGGCTTCATGGCCGCGGCGACCAAGGTGGCCGCCTTCGGCGCGCTGCTGCGCCTGCTCTACGTGGTCCTGCCCGGGCTGCGCTGGGACTGGCGGCCGGTCATGTGGGGTGTCGCGATCATCACGATGCTGGGCGGCGCGATCGTCGCGATCACGCAGACCGACATCAAGCGGCTGCTGGCGTACTCGTCCATCGCGCACGCCGGATTCATCCTCGCGGGCGTGATCGCGACCACCCCGGACGGCGTCTCGTCGGTCCTCTTCTACCTCGCCGCGTACTCGTTCGTGACGATCGGCGCGTTCGCCGTGGTCACCCTCGTGCGCGACGCCGGCGGCGAGGCGACGCACCTGTCCAAGTGGGCGGGGCTCGGGCGCAGGTCGCCCCTGGTGGCGGCCGTGTTCGCGGTGTTCCTGCTGGCCTTCGCGGGCATTCCGCTGACCTCCGGGTTCGCGGGGAAGTTCGCCGTCTTCAAGGCGGCGGCGGAGGGCGGCGCGGCCCCGCTGGTCGTGGTCGGCGTGATCTCCTCGGCGATCGCCGCCTTCTTCTACATCCGGGTGATCGTGCTGATGTTCTTCAGCGAGCCGAGGCCCGACGGCCCGACCGTCGCCGTTCCGTCGATGCTGACGGTGACGGCGATCGCCGTGGGAGTGGCGGTCACGCTGGTGCTCGGCGTGGCGCCGCAGTACTTCCTGGACCTGGCGAACCAGGCAGGGGTGTTCGTGCGCTGAGTCGCGGCGCCGCTGACCTGCGGCGGGTTCGCACGGTGGGCCCGGTTCCCCGAGAGGGAGCCGGGCCCGTCCGCGTCGACGCCCGCCCGGGCCCACCGGCGTCCACCGGCTCCGGCGCGGCGCCCGGTTTCCCGGACCGCCACGCAGCGTCACCGGAAAGAGCCTGTGGATAACTCCGACGCTGTCAGTCCGGACCCCTATCGTGGAGGCAGTGGTCGAGGGACGACGTACGGGGGACCAGTCGATGGGCGGGACGGGCGGGATCAGCGAGATGACAGGTATCACCGGGACACCGGAGCGGACCGACAGCGAGGCACTGGCCACGCTGCACCGGGTCTTCGGATACGACGCCTTCCGCGGCGAGCAGGAAGCGGTCATCGAGCACGTGGTGGCCGGCGGGGACGCGGTCGTCCTCATGCCCACCGGCGGCGGAAAGTCGCTGTGCTACCAGATCCCCGCCCTGGTCAGACCCGGCACGGGCATCGTCGTCTCCCCGCTGATCGCGCTGATGCAGGACCAGGTGGACGCGCTGCGGGCGCTCGGCGTCAACGCCGGATTCATGAACTCCACGCAGGACTTCGACGAGCGGCGCGTGGTCGAGGCCGAGTTCCTCGCGGGAGAGCTGGACCTGCTGTATCTGGCGCCGGAGCGACTTCGGCTGCAGTCCACCCTCGACCTCCTCTCCCGGGGCAAGATCGCGGTGTTCGCGATCGACGAGGCGCACTGCGTGTCCCAGTGGGGCCACGACTTCCGCCCCGACTACCTGGCCCTCTCCCTCCTCGGCGAGCGCTGGCCGGACGTCCCGCGGATCGCGCTCACCGCGACGGCCACCCGCGCCACGCACCAGGAGATCACCCAGCGGCTGAACATGCCGGCGGCCCGGCACTTCGTGGCGAGCTTCGACCGGCCCAACATCCAGTACCGGATCGTGCCGAAGGCCGACCCCAAGAAGCAGCTTCTGAGCTTTCTGCGCGAGGAGCACGCGGGCGACGCGGGCATCGTGTACTGCCTCTCACGCAACTCCGTGGACAAGACGGCCGACTTCCTCTCCCGCAACGGGATCGAGGCCGTGCCGTACCACGCGGGTCTGGACGCGGGCACCCGCGCGGCGCACCAGTCCCGGTTCCTCCGGGAGGAGGGCCTGGTCGTCTGCGCGACCATCGCGTTCGGCATGGGCATCGACAAGCCGGACGTCCGGTTCGTCGCCCACCTCGACCTGCCCAAGTCGATCGAGGGCTACTACCAGGAGACGGGGCGTGGCGGACGCGACGGCCTGCCCTCCACGGCATGGATGGCCTACGGCCTCAACGACGTCATCCAGCAGCGCAAGCTGATCCAGACCGGAGAGGGCGACGAGGCCTTCCGCCGCCGGGCCGGCGCCCACCTGGAGTCGATGCTCGCGCTGTGCGAGACCGTCGAGTGCCGCCGCGGACAGCTCCTCGCCTACTTCGGCCAGGAACCGGACGCCGCGGGCTGCGGCAACTGCGACACCTGCCTCACCCCGCCCGAGACCTGGGACGGCACCGTCGCGGCCCAGAAGGTGCTGTCGACCATCGTGCGGCTGCAACGCGAACGCGGTCAGAAGTTCGGCGCGGTGCAGATCGTCGACATCCTGATGGGCAAGCGCTCCGCGAAGGTGATCCAGTTCGACCACGACCAGCTGTCGGTGTTCGGCATCGGCGAGGACCTCACCGAGGGCGAGTGGCGGGGAGTCGTACGGCAGCTGCTGGCCCAGGGGCTGCTCGCGGTCGAGGGGGAGTACGGCACCCTGGTGCTGACGGAGGCCAGCGGAGCCGTGCTGCGCCGGGAGCGGGACGTCCCGCTGCGCAAGGAGCCGAAGAAGCCGGTGACGTCCAAGGCGTCGGGCTCCTCCTCGTCCGGCCGCGGCAAGGGCAAGGCCGTCGTGGCCGAGCTGCCCGAGTCGTTGCTGCCCGCGTTCGAGGCGCTGCGCGCCTGGCGCGCCGAGCAGGCCCGTGAGCAGGGCGTTCCTGCGTACGTCATCTTCCACGACGCGACGCTGCGGGAGATCGCCACGGTGTGGCCGACGTCGGTGGAGCAGCTCGGCGGCATCAGCGGCGTCGGCGAGAAGAAGCTGGTGACGTACGGGGAGGGCGTCATCGCGGTCCTGGCCTCGCTGGGCGGCACACCGGAGACGGCCGCAGCGGTCCCCGCCGCGGGCGCCGGCCGCGAAGCCGACGCCCGCTCCCGCACGGAGCCGGACGATCCCGACCACTGGCCCGAGATGGACGCGGAGCCGGAGCCGGAGGACTGGATATAGCCGACCGGTCTCACAGGGCCCGCGTCGCGTAGGCCCTGACGTCCGCGTCGGTGTCCGTCGTCGCCGTGGCGAGGGCCGCCCGGGCGGCTGCCCCGTCACGGTGACGGGTCAGGGCCAGGACGGAGGCCTTGCGGACGTCGGCGTTCGGGTCGGCCAGCGCCTTGGCCAGGACGGGGACGGCCGTGTCGGGGTGGGCCACGGACAGCGCGGTGGCGGCGCCGGCCCGCACCTGCCAGGCCGGGTCGGACAGCGCGGTCACCGCCCGGGCTGCGAGCGGCTCGGGGCAGCCGGTGGCGCCCAACGCCCCGTAGGCGGCGGCCCGCACGAGAGCGTCCGGATCGTCCACGAGAGCGGCCAGAGCCGTGTGCACGGGGTCGGGCGCGGGAGCGCGGCCTGCGTCGGCGTCGGCTGCGGCCTCGGCCCCGATGGCGGGAGCGTGACCCGCGTCGGCTGCGGCCTCGGTGGCGGAAGCACGGTCGGGACCCTGGGCGGAGCCGGTCGACAGGCCGTCGCCCGGAGTGGTGTTCGGACCGCCGTCCGGGGTGCCGTCCGGAGTGCTGTTCGGAGTGCTGTTCGGGCCGTCGTCCGGAGTGGTGTTCAGCCGGCCGACGGCCACCGTGGCCAGGGACTTGGCGATCGTGACGCGGACCTCGCGGGACGGGTCGACGGTGGCCGCCCGGGCCAGTTCGTCGGCGGCGTCGACGGAGACCAGGGCGCGGACGGCCTCGATGCGGACGGCGATGTCGGCGTCGGTGAGGGCGCCGGCGAACAGGACGGCGTCGCCGAGACGCAGGGCGCGCAGCACGTCCAGGGCCGCGGCGCGGACCACGGGATCGGCCTCGGCCAGCGCGGCGGCCAGCCCGTCACGCAGGGCGGGTTCGGGCGGCAGGGTCTCGACGAGTTCCCGCAGCGAGGCCGCGGCGGCGGCCCGCACCTCGGCGGCGGGGTCGCGCAGCGCGGCAGCGAGCGCCGGGCCGGTGCCCGACGGCACCGTCTCGGTGAGGACGGCGACCGCTTCACGCCGGACGGCGGGCGTCGGATCGGTCAAGTAGGAGAGCAGCGCGTCGAGTTCGGGCTCCTCTTCGGCGAGGGCCACGAGTTCCAGGAGGCGGGAGGAGGACCGGAGGGTGGAGGACGGGAGGGAAGACGACGGCTCGGGGCCGGGCCCGGACGCCGAAGCCGCCGAGGCGCCGCCCGCCCCCGAGGCAGCAGCGCCGGAGAGGGCTTCGGCGCCGGCGGCCACGGGCGCCATGTCCCGTGACCCGGCCGTGGCCACGTCCTCGGGATGGACCTCGCCGATATGCCGTGAGGGGCCGCCGACGGGGCTGAACCCGGCGACCGGAACCAGATAGGGAGCCACGGGTCTGGCCGTGAACTCCATAGCACCGGAGGGGGACTTGTGCAGATCGAGGTGGTGGAACCAGGAGTCGTCGTCGCGACGGGGATGGTCGAGACGGTCGTGATAGAGGCCCCAGCGGGACTCGGTGCGGGCCAGGGAGGCGCGCGCGGCCATCTCCGCGCAGTCGCGGATGAAGGTGACCTCGGCGCAGCGCATCAGCTCGTGCGGGGTGCGGGCGCCCATCTCGGCGATGTCGTCCCGCATCCGCTCGAACGACTCCAGGGCCAACGACAGCCGCGCGCCCGACTTCGGCGGGGCCACGTAGTCGTTCACGAAGCGGCGCAGCTTGTACTCGACCTGGGGCTGCGGTGGGCCGTCGGGGTTGCGCAGCGGGCGGTATATCAGCTCGTGCGCCTCGCGCAGCTGGTCGGCGGGCAGCTCACCGTCGTACGCCGTGTACCGGGCCGCGTCCGCGCCCGCGAGGTCGCCGAAGACGAACGCGCCGATCATGTAGTTGTGCGGGACGCAGGCCAGGTCACCGGCCGCGTACAGGCGGGGGACGGTCGTGCGGGCGTGTTCGTCCACCCGTACGCCCGAGGCCGAGTGGCCGCCGCACAGGCCGATCTCCGAGATGTGCATCTCGATGTCGTGGGTGCGGTAGTCGTGGCCGCGACCGGCGTGGAAGGTACCCCGGGTCGGCCGTTCGGTGGAGTGCAGGATCGACTCCAGGGCGCTGAGCGACTCCTCGGGCAGATGGCTCAGCTTCAGGTAGACGGGGCCGCGGTCGCTCGCGACCTCCGCCGCGAACTCGGCCATCATCTGCCCCGACCAGTAGTCGGAGTCGACGAAGCGTTCGCCGTGCCGGTTGACCTGGTAGCCGCCGAAGGGGTTGGCGACATAGGCGCAGGCGGGGCCGTTGTAGTCCTTGATCAGCGGGTTGATCTGGAAGCACTCGATGCCGGTCAGCTCGGCGCCCGCGTGGTAGGCCATGGCGTAGCCGTCGCCCGCGTTGGTGGGGTTCTCGTACGTGCCGTACAGGTAGCCGGAGGCGGGCAGCCCGAGGCGGCCGCAGGCGCCGGTCGCGAGGACGACCCCGCCCGCGCGGACGGTGACGAACCGCCCGGTGCGGGTGTTGAAGCCGACCGCGCCGATGGCGCGCCCGTCCTCGGGGGAGGTCAGCACGCGCACCGGCATCACCCGGTTCTCGATGCGGATCCGCTCCCGCATCTCGCGCCGCCGCAGCTGCCGGTACAGGACCTTCTTGACGTCCTTGCCCTCCGGCATGGGCAGCACGTAGGAGCCGGAGCGGTGGACCTGGCGGACCGCGTAGTCGCCGTGCTCGTCCTTCTCGAACTTCACGCCGTAGGACTCCAGCCGCTGCACCATGGCGAAGCCGCGGGTGGCGGTCTGGCGGACGGTGGCCTGGTCGACGATGCCGTCGTTGGCGCGGGTGATCTCGGCGACGTAGTCGTCGGGCTCGGCGCGGCCGGGGACGACCGCGTTGTTGACGCCGTCCATGCCCATTGCGAGCGCGCCGGAGTGGCGCACGTGGGCCTTCTCCAGGAGCAGCACGCCGGCGCCGCGCTCGGCTGCGGTCAGGGCTGCCATGGTGCCGGCGGTGCCGCCGCCGATGACGAGGACGTCGCAGGTCAGCTCCTCGGCGTCGTCGAGCGCGGGGATCTGCACAGGGGTGTCCACCGGGGTGCCTTTCAGGTGTTCAGCGAGGTCAGGACGGCATGCCGCAGGGCCACGCGCGCGGGGTCGTCGTGGGCGGCGCGCTCGCGTGGGCGCGGCACGTCCCGTACGGCGACGAGGCTGCCCGCGCCGAGGAGCGCCACGCGGTCGCCGAGGAACAGGGCCTCGTCCACGTCGTGGGTGACGAAGACGACGGTCGCTCCGGTGCCGCGCAGCACCTCCACCAGCAGGTCCTGCATGCCGGCGCGGGTCTGGGCGTCGAGGGCGCCGAACGGTTCGTCCATGAGGACGGCGCGCGGACCCGCGGCGAGGGCCCGGGCCAGTTGCGCGCGCTGGCGCTGCCCTCCGGAGACGCGGTGCGGCAACTGCCGTGCGCGGTCGGCGAGTCCGACTCGTTCGAGCCAGTCGGCGGCCAGCTTCCTGCGGTCCGCGCGCGGCGTGCCCTGGATGGCGAGGGGGAGTTCGACGTTGGCGAGCAGGGTGCGCCAGGGAAGGAGGGCGTCCTCCTGGAAGACGAGCGCACGGTCCGCGGCAGGGCCGCCGATCGGCCGGCCGTCCTGCTCCACGGCGCCCGTCAGCGCCGGCAGCAGCCCGGCCAGGGTGCGCAGCAGCGTCGACTTGCCGCAGCCCGAGGGGCCGACGACGGTGAGGATCTCGCCGGGCGGGACGTCGAGGTCGACGTCGGCCAGGGCGGCGGCGTCGGGGCGGCCGAGGGTGGCCGCCCGCAGGGTGAGCCGGGTGCCGCGCACGGGGGCCCCGGCGTCTCGGCCCTTGGCATGGCCCGCATGGCCCGCGTGGCCCGTGGTCTGGTCCGTGGCCCGGCCGGTGGTCGGTCCGACGGCTGTGCCGCTGGAGGTCCCGGGGGTCTCGCGAGTCTCGCGGGTCTCAGACGAGGTGCTCATCGCGGGCCTCCTCGGGGTCGGTTCCGGTGGGGACGGCGGCGGGGGCAGCCGGCGCCGGGTAGGTCGGCTCCGGTGCGGTCGGCCCCGGTGCGGTCGGCTCCGGTCGTGGCGTCCGGGGCCGGCCGGAGGGGACGTACGACGTGCGGGGCAGCCAGCGGGTCAGACGTCGGCCGAGGAGTTCCACGGCCGTGGAGGTCGCCCAGCCGAGCACGCCGATCGTGACCATGCCGACGAACACGCCCGGGTAGTCGATGACCGTGTAGTCCTGCCAGGTGCGGTAGCCGACGCCGTACTGACCGGAGATCATCTCGGCGGAGATCACACAGATCCACGAGACGCCCAGGCCGACCGAGAGACCTCCGAAGATGCCGGGCAGCGCCCCCGGCAGCACGACCGAGCCGAGGATCCGCCACCGGCCGCCGCCCATGGTGCGCACCGCCTCCTCCCAGCCGGGGGCCAGGGCGCGGACGGCGTGCCGAGTGGAGACCATGACGGGGAAGAAGGCGGCGGTGAAGGTGATGAAGACGATGCCCTGTTCGTTGGAGGGGAAGAGCAGGATCGCGACGGGCACCAGGGCGATCGCGGGGATGGGGCGGACGACTTCGAGGATCGGCCCGAGCAGGTCCTCGGCGAGCCGCGAGCGCGCCACGAGCACGCCCGTGGCGATGCCCGCGACGGCGGCGAGGAGGAAGCCGGTCAGGATGCGGGTGAGGCTGTCGGTGAGGTCGGTCCAGTAGTCGTCGCCGGCCAGGCGGTCGGCGAAGGTGCGGGCCACATCCGCGACCGTGGGGAACTGCGAGAAACGCAGCCACAGGTCGATGTTCAGGCTGGTCAGCAGCTGCCACAGGCCGAGGGCGGCCGCAACCGACGCCGCTCGCAGCGCATAGCGGGTCACGACGCCCGCCCCAGGGCGTCGGCGTATGCGACGATCCGGGAGCCGCCGTGGGCGTCGACGTAGGCCTGCGCGGTCGCCGGGGCGACGAACGGCAGGAGCGTCGTGCCGTCGGCGACCCAGACGGCCTTGTCGGCGAACCACAGGGTGCCGGTGGTGGCGTCGGGGACGTACGCGGCGCGGATGCCGTCCTTGTGCAGGGCGACGTAGGCCAGCAGCGCGGCCGGCGTCGGGAAGGAACGGGTCCGGGCGGCGCCCTTGGGCCACACCTCGCTCGCGGCGGGCGCCGGCGCGGCGGCGAGCTCGCGGGCGTAGGACGGGCCGAGCGCCTTCTTCACGTACCGGTCGTCGACGAAGGAGTCCACGTCGACGTCTCCGGTCAGCTTCGCCGCCTTCAGGATCGACACGTCCTCCTTGAGCGCGGACACGAGCCGGGGCTTGACGGCCGGGTCGAAGGTGGAGATGCCGTGCGCGCCGTTGTAGAGGTAGACGACCTCGGCGGGCAGGCCCGTGGCCTTCGCGACGCTCTCGGCGGCCGCCACGGGGTGCTCGTCCAGGTAGGCCGTGGCCTGCGCCTGGGCCTTCAGGAACGCCTCCAGCACGGCCGGGCGCTTCTTCGTGAAGTCCTCGCGGGCGGTGACGCCGTGGAAGGTGGGCAGGTCGAGCTGGGCGCCGTCGTAGAGGGCCTTCGCCTTGCCCTGGTAGGCGAGCAGGCCGGGCCAGGCGACGAACTGCGAGAGGGCGTCGGCGCTGCCCGCGGAGAGCGCCGACGCGCCGACGGCGGGCTGCTGGTTGAGCTTCTCGATGCCCTTGTCGGGGTCGATGCCGGCCCGCTGCAGGGCGCGGACCAGGGTGCCGTCGGCGGCGGAGCCCACGCTCGTGGAGACCTTCCGGCCCTTGAGGTCGTCGAGCGAGGCGAGCTTGGAGTCGGGCGCGGTGACGATGGTGTTGAGGCCGCCGCGCAGGTTGTAGCCGGTGACCGACACCAGGTGGGTGGGCTTGCCGAGCTGTCTGCCGCGGGCCGCGTTGATGAGGAGGGGGAAGTCGCCCATCGAGCCGATGTCGATCTTTCCCGCGGTCATCTGGGCGGTGATGGGGGCGCCGGTGGCGTAGTCCTGCCAGTCCACCTTGTAGGTCCTGCCGTCGCCGAGGGTGTTCAGCTGTTTCTCGAAGTAGCCGAGGGACCGCAGGAGGGTGCCTGCCGTGACCGTGTTGATGGTCTTGGACTGGTAGCCGACGGTGACGGTGACCGTGGAGCCGCTACCGGCCTGGGCGCTGCCGCATCCGGCGAGAGGAAACAGCAGGAGGGCGGCGGACACGGCGGCTGTTCGGGGTTTCATCGGGGTTCGGGCCTTTCACCGGAGCAGGTAGGGCATGTTGACCGTGACGGCTCCGGTGGGACAGCGGGCCGCGCACGGGCCGCAGTACCAGCACTCGTCGACGTGCATGTAGGCCTTGCCGTTGCTCTCGTCGATGGCGAGGGAGTCCAGCGGGCACATGTCCACGCACAGGGTGCAGCCGTCGATGCACTTCGACTCGTCGATGGTCACGGGCACGTCGGCCCGCTGGGGCGCCAGGGTCATGGCTGTCTCCAGAGAAGTCCCGGGAAAGGGATCAGAGCGAGCGGTGGAGCAGACCGCCCATCGAGATGCGGTCCCCGCGGAAGCGGATGAACTCCAGGTCCACCGGGCGGCCGTCGGCCAGGTGGGTGAGGCGTTCGAGCATCAGGAGGGCCGCGCCGCGCGGCGCCTCCAGGACGGCGGCGGAATGGGCGTCCGCGTTCACGGCCTCCAGGGTGATCTCGGCGTGACCGAGACGCTGCCCGGTGAGGGCCTCCAGGAGCCGGAAGACGTCGGTGTTCTCCAGGTCGGCGCCGAGCAGGTCGGCGCCGACGTCGAGCGGGATGTACGTGAGGTCGAGGGAGAGGGGGACGCCGCCCAGGCGGCGCAGACGTTCGATGTAGAGGACGTCGGCGCCGGCCTGGACTTGGAGGCGGTCGGCGACCGGGGCGGGCGCGGCGACGGGGCCCATGGTGCGGACCTCGTTGGTCACGTGCCCGTGCTCGTGCAGGGTCTCGGCGAGGCCCATCAGGCGGTCCAGACCGTGCGGGTACTTCTGCGCCACGACGACCGTGCCGACGCCGGGCAGACGCTCCACCAGCCCCTCCGCGCGCAGCAGGTCGAGTGCCTGCCGGACGGTGTTGCGGGACGCGCGGTAGTCGTCGGCGAGCGACGACTCGTGGGGGAGCGTGCCCGCCGGGAAGCCGCCGGTGAGCAGCTGGCGGCGCAGGATGTCGGCGAGCTGACGGGCCTGGTCAGCGCGCAGCCGACGGCGCGCACGGTGGGCGGCGACGGTGGTCGCGCCCTGACCGGCGTGCTCTCGGATGCGGTCGCTGGATGGCATGGTTCGAACCATAGCCAGAAGGTAGGGAAAGCAGTGTTGCTAGAGTGTTGCGCCACCTACGATGACGTCAGATAACGCGCTGACCTGCTAAAACGCGTGATCGTCGAGCAAGATCTGCCAGCTCAGGACAGTGCGGCCAGGCCGGGGACGAACGTGATCAGCAGGGGCAGCAGGGGCACCAGCGCGGCCACCGTGGTCGTCAGCGCACGCTGTCTGCGCAGCAGGCGCGGGGGCGGCTGGAGGAGGCGGTCGACGCGCTCTCCGAGCAGACGGCGGCTGGAGGCGCAGGACAGCACGCCCCGGTGCTGGTTCAGCTCGATGAGGGCCAGCGCCGTCGTCAGGTGACCGCAGCGGCGCGACGCCGTGTCGTCGGCGGCGAGTTCGACCAGGCGGTGGGTCTGGTCGCAGAAGTGGGCGAAGAGCGGGACGCGCGGGAAGCCGGTGGCCAGGGCGGTGGACAGATGGAGCAGCCAGTCGTGGTGCGCGCGGGCGTGGCCGCGCTCATGGGTGAGGACGGCGTCCAGCTGATGGGAGGTGAGGCGGTGCAGGGCGCCGGTCGTGACGATCAACTGGGCCGGGCTTCCGGGCATCCACCAGGCGTCGGGGTACTCGTCCTCCAGGACGAGGAGGGGGCCGCGGGCCGACGGCAGGCCGGCGGGCAGGTCGGGGGCGCGTTCGCGCAGCAGCGCCCTGGCCCGGCTGCGACGGCGGCGCGCCTCGAACAGCTCGCGGCCCAGCATCGCGGTGGTCCAGGCGGCTCCGCAGGCCAGCAGCAGGGTCAGCGCCGCCGACCACAACGGGGCGGCGGACAGGTCGTAAGCCTCCGTGACCGAGGGCGGCGCGGGCGCGAAGACCCGCGCGCGGACGGTGTGGAAGACGGCCGCGGCGCCCAGCACCAGGGCGGTCAGGCAGCACAGCAGGACCGTGGCGACCAGGCACTGCCACACCCACAGCCCCACCACCGGCTCCCGCTCGGGCCAGGCGGACCGGGTGAGCGCACGCGGGACCGGCACAGCGGCCGTCAGGGCGACGACGCTCAGCAGGAGCAGGCAGAGAGTCATGCCACGGGCTCCGGATCCTGGTCGGGAAGGGGCGTGCCGGTCGCGCGCGGGCCGTACCGCCCGCCCGCGGGCGCGCGGTTCCGCCACGGGCGGCGGGCTCGGCCCGAGGACCGTGCCCGTCGCCAGTATGACGGCGGTTACTCCGGGAGTCAGCCCACGACGACGCTCCGATTCAGCCCCTGTGCGCGCTCCCCGCGATCACTCGTCGGGGTGCCTCACTCCGGGATCACTCGCCCGCTCACCTCGCCCAGGCCCACCGGCACGCCGTCGGGGCCGGGAGCCCAGGCCGAGAGGGTCACCACATCGCCGTCCTCCAGGAACGTCCTCTTGCCGTCCGGGAGTTCCAGCGGGTCGCGGCCGTTCCAGGTCAGCTCCAGCAGGGAACCGCGCTGGTCCGGCTCCGGGCCGCTCACCGTGCCCGAGCCGTACAGGTCGCCGGTGCGCAGGGAGGCGCCGTTGACGGTGAGGTGCGCGAGTTGCTGGGCGGCCGTCCAGTACATGGTGGCGAAGGGCGGCTCGGAGACCGTGTGGCCGTTGAGCGCGACGGAGATCCGCAGGTCGTAGCCGGCGGGCTCGGCGGCCGCGTCGTCCAGGTAGGGGAGGAGGGCGTGGGTGCGCGCCGGGGGAGCCACGCGCGCGTCGTCCAGCGCCTCCAGCGGGGTGATCCATGCCGAGACCGACGTGGCGAACGACTTGGCGAGGAACGGCCCGAGGGGGACGTATTCCCACGCCTGGAGGTCACGGGCCGACCAGTCGTTGAGCAGGCACAGGCCGAACACATGCTCCCGGAAGTCGCCCATCGCGACCGTGCTGCCCTGCGGCGAGGGCACGCCGACCACGAAACCGACCTCGGCCTCGATGTCGAGCCGGACGGACGGGCCGAAGACGGGTGCCGGGTCGGCGGGCGCCTTGCGCTGCCCCGAGGGCCGCACCACGTCCGTGCCGGAGACGACGACGGTGCCGGACCGTCCGTGGTAACCGATCGGCAGATGCTTCCAGTTGGGCAGCAGGGTGTCGGCCGTGTCCGGGCGGAAGATCGCGCCGACGTTCCGGGCGTGGTGCTCGGAGGAGTAGAAGTCGACATAGTCGGCGACCTCGAAGGGGAGGTGCAGCGTCACCGCGGAGAGGGGCCGGAAGAGCGGCTCGACGGTGGCCCGGTGCGACGGGCTCGTCACCCACTCCGTCAACTCGCGACGCACCTGCGTCCAGACCGTACGGCCCGCCGCCAGCAGCGGGTTGAGGGTCGGCGCCGCGAGCAGCCCGGCGTGGGGCGAGCCGAGCGCACGGGCCGCCGCGCCCGCGTCGAGGACGTGGTCGCCGAGCCGGACGCCGACGGTCCGCTCGTCGGAGCCCGGCAGCGAGAAGACGCCGTAGGGCAGGTTGTGCGGACCGAAGGGATCGCCCTCGGCAAGGTCGAAGGGGGGCATCGGGTACTGCCTCTCTTTCGTGCGCTCTGTGGTGCTCGCCAGGTGTGCTCGCCGGACGCCGAACGGATGTGGCGCGGGCGTGCCGAGCCGGGCCACACGTTACGTCCGACCTCGGGGAAGCGACACGGGGGCGGGCCGTGGAGGGGCCGTGGAGGGGGTCGCGGAGGGGGTCCCGTGCGGACGCGCTGTGCGCGCGACCGCTCCCGGCGGGTCCCAGGCGGGACGCGCTGTGCGCGACCGCTCCCGGCGGCTCGTCGGTGGGGCGGCCGGCGCGGACCACGTCAGCTGCTCCCCATCCGGCGATGTGTCAGAAAGCCGCTTCCCTCGAGTCAGTCGTCAACCACCGGCAGTCAGCCGCCGAAGGGGAGTTGGCAGAACCGGCCAGGACCCGGGCGCTGTTCGGTTCGCGTCGAACCCCGGGGGTACGGGATCCGTATTCTCTGATCATGGCCGCACCCATCGCATCTGCCGAGCGCACCGCGTACTCCCTCATCGCCACCGACCTGGACGGAACGCTGCTCCGCGGCGACGACACCTTCTCCGACCGGTCGCTCGACGCGCTCGCGCGGGTGGCGGCCGCCGGCGCACGCCACCTGGTGGTGACGGGACGTCCCGCGCCCCGCGTGCGGCCGCTGCTCGACCGCCTGCACAGCAGGGGGCTCGCGGTGTGCGGACAGGGCGCGCAGTTGTACGACGCCGGCGCGGACCGTCTGCTGTGGTCCGTCACCCTGGACCGGGAGTTGGCCGAGACCGCGCTCGGCAAGATCGAGGCGGAGGTCGGACAGCTGTACGCGGCGGTCGACCAGGACGGCGTCGACGGGCTGACGCTCATCGAGCCGGGCTACCGCATGCCGCACCCCACGCTGCCCGCCCTGCGTGTCGGCCGACGCGACGACCTGTGGTGCGAGCCGATCAGCAAGGTGCTCCTGCGCCACCCCTTCCTGTCCGACGACGAGTTGGCGGCGACGGCCCGCTCGGTGGTCGGTTCGCTCGCCACCGTCACCATGTCGGGACCGGGCACGGTGGAGCTCCAGCCCTGCGGGATCACCAAGGCGACGGGACTGGCGCTGGCGGCCGAGCACCTGGGCCTGCGGCCCGAGGACACCGTCGCCTTCGGGGACATGCCCAACGACATCCCGATGTTCGACTGGGCGGCGCGCGGCGTCGCGATGGCCAACGCGCACCCGGAGCTCAAGGCGGTGGCCGACGAGGTCACGACGTCGAACGAGGACGACGGCGTGGCCGTCGTCCTCGAAAGACTGTTTCCGTGAGCCCGGCTCTGCACGCTCGGCGCGCTCTGCACGCTCTGCACGCTCGGCGCGCTCTGCACGCTCGGCGCGCTCTGCACGCGACGAGCGCTACGCGCGGGCCGGCTGTCAGTACGCGCTGAACACGTTGTCGATGGAGCCGTAGCGGTCGGCCGCGTAGTTGCAGGCGGCGGTGATGTTCGCTACCGGGTCGTACGAGTCCCAGGACGTGCCGTCGACGTGGTAGGCGCGGAAGGTGGGGTCGATGACCTGCAGCAGCCCCTTGGACGGGATGCCCGCGGCCGCGTTGGAGTCCCAGAGGTTGATGGCGTAGGGGTTGCCGGAGGACTCGCGGATGACGTTGCGGTAGATGCCGTTGTACGTCCCCGGGATGCCGTGCTGCGCCATGACGTGGAGCGAGGCGCGGATCCACCCGTCGAGGTTGTTGGAGTACCCCAGGCTGGTGGCGGTGGCGACGGTCGGGGTCGCGGCGGAGGCGCTGGTGGCGCCGATCAGCGGAAGCGCCAGCACGGCGACTCCGGTGCCGGCGACGGCGAGCTTGCGGGCGAGGCGGGCGGTGCGGGTGCGGCGGTGAACTGCAGCGGGCATGACGAATTTCCTCTCCAGCGCCTGCGAGGTGAGCTGTCGGGTTCGGGCGGGGAGCTGCCCGGTCGCGTCCTGACGGTCGCGACTTCACCCCGAGCCGTGACGGGCTGTCCGAGACGTCCGTGAAAATCCGGGACGTAAAGGACATCCGTTGCGGCGACTTACCTGGTTCCCCCGCTCCTGCCGTGCGTTCTCGGTGGGTGTCATGGGCGGCGGCAGGATTAGGCGTCCGCCCGACAGGCCGGGAACGTATGCGAGAGCACATGTCCGGAACAAGTACCGAATTCACAGATGACCCCTATTGACCTTGGTCTGTGACCTATGGGGCGCTTGATCCTTTGTGGGTGCAAAGCGTCAACTTGCTTGAGGGATGCGGAGGATCGGTGAAGAACCGGTCGACGGCGGTCGGTCCGGCGGAGTGAGTCAACTCACCTGCGATCACAAGAGCGGCGAAACGGGCATTAAGCCCAACTCATAGCCAAAGGAGCGTGGGTGGGCTGCCGTCCGCGCCGTCGCCTCGCGCCGGCCGTCCGGTGGGCGTCGTGCGCGGCCTCGATGCGCTCACCCCGCCGCCCGAGGGGCCGGTCCCGAGATGACGTGAGTGATGGTCGTCACGCCGGGTGTCGGGTGTCGGGTGCGGGGGTGTCGGGCGCGGGGTGCGGGGTGCGGGGTGCGGGGTGCGGGGTGATCCGGCGCGGAGTGATCGGGGGGTTCGGGGGTTCGGGGGGTCGGGCGGCCGGGTGGCTGAGTAGCCGGGTGGCGGGATGCCTCGGCGTGTCGGGTCCGCTCGTGACGGAGGGCGCGCCTGGGGGCGACGTCGGCGTGGGATGCCGGGTGGCGCGGACCGCCCGTTCCGGCGTCGGCCTCCGCCGGGGGTGCGGGGCCTGCGGCCGGGGGGCGCGGGGCCGGAGGCGCGGGGCCTGCGGTCGGGAGGGCGGGGCCTGCGGCGGGAGAGCCGGGGGCATGAAACGCTACCCCCGGGTAATCCGAAGGATGTCCGACCATATGAGCTGATCAGGAACTTAGCGGGTGGAATCCGGTACCGCCCGACCTGATGGAGACGCCTCTCGGGCGAGTCCATTCGAGCCGGGGGACGTGGGGGCTATCGGTGATCGAAACGTGACCGGATACGCTGACTTGAGTGAGGGCAGCGACCTATCGACAAACCGCGTAATCGCCAGTAGACACCAGCAGACAGGAGACCCCTCGTGACCGTCGTCGGGCCGTTCGGGCTGAGCGTGCGGGACCAGGCTCTGGAAGCCGATGTCCAGGCCGGATTGGCGGCTGTCGAGGAAGGCTTGCTCGAGGCCACCAAGAGTGAGGTCCCCTTCATCACGGAGGCCGCCCAGCACCTCGTGCGGGCGGGCGGGAAGCGGTTCCGGCCGCTGCTCGTGGTGCTCGCGTCGCAGTTCGGGGACAAGTACGCGCCGGGCGTCGTGCCGTCGGCCGTGGTGGTGGAGCTGACCCACCTGGCCACCCTGTACCACGACGACGTGATGGACGAGGCCGCCGTGCGGCGCGGGGTGCCCAGCGCGAACGCCCGCTGGGGGAACTCCGTCGCCGTCCTCACGGGTGACTTCCTCTTCGCCCGTGCCTCCCACATCCTGGCCGACCTCGGTCCGGAGGCGGTGCGGGTGCAGGCGGAGGCGTTCGAGCGGCTGGTCACCGGCCAGATCCTGGAGACGGCCGGCCCCACGGACGGACGGGATCCGGTCGAGCACTATCTCGACGTGCTCGGTGGCAAGACGGGCTCGCTGGTGGCCGTGGCCTGCCGGTTCGGGGCGATGATGTCGGGCGCCGACGAGACGGTCGTCGACGTCCTGACGCAGTACGGCGAGCGGCTGGGCGTCGCGTTCCAGCTGGCGGACGACGTTTTGGACATCGCGTCCGACTCGCGCGAGTCGGGCAAGACCCCCGGCACGGATCTGCGCGAGGGCGTTCCCACGCTGCCGGTGCTGCGGCTGCGGGAGCGGGCGGCGCGGCTGGCGCTGCCCGAGGACATCGCCCTGTGCGAGCTGCTGGACTCCGACCTGAGCGACGACGCCCGGCTCGACGAGGCCCTCACGGCGCTCCGGGCCCACCCGGCGCTGGAGCAGGCCCGCCGGGACACGGTGCGGTACGCCAAGGACGCGCGCGCCGCGCTGGCGCCGTTGCGTGAGTGCGACGCGAAGGCCGCTCTGATGGAGCTCTGCGACGCGGTGGTCCACCGGGCGGGCTGACCCCGCCCAGGGCGGCCGCGCCGGGCGGCCGGCCGGCAGGTTCCGCGGCCTGCCCGGCCCGGTGCCCACCC
>NZ_BEWA01000029.1 GCF_003112535.1 Streptomyces rishiriensis
AGTTCTGAGGCAACGACCGTTGCCGGTTAGAGCTGAAAACAAGTAAAAAGTGTGCTTGTTCGCTCGAAACCATTAGGGTTTCGGTGGCCATAGCGTGAGGGAAACGCCCGGTTACATTTCGAACCCGGAAGCTAAGCCTTACAGCGCCGATGGTACTGCAGGGGGGACCCTGTGGGAGAGTAGGACGCCGCCGAACAATCTTTGGAAAGGACCCTTGGTCCCAGCGTTCAGCTGGGACCAAGGGTCCTTTTCGTTTTTCTGGAGCGCGCCGGGTACTCGGGTGCGCGAGAATGTTTGCTGTACCGATGACAGGAGTCACCCATGTCCACCAACTCTCCCGACGACCGACCTGAGCGCGACCAGCGGCGACGGGACAGTGGGGACCGCGGCGATCGCGCCGGCGGCGACCGCGGTGACCGTGGCGGCTTCCGTCGCGACAACGACCGTGGTGGATTCGCTCGCCGCGACGACCGTCGTGACGAGCGCGGCCGTGACGATCGTGCCCGTGACGACAGGAATCGTGACGATCGCGGTCGTGGTGAGCGCGGGGGCTTCCGTCGGGACGACCGCCGTGATGACCGTCGGGACGACAGCCGGGGTGGCTTCCGCCGCGACGACAATCGTGGTGCCGGTGGCGGCGCTGGTGGCGGTTATGGCCGTCGGGACGATCGTCGTGATGACCGGCGTGAGGGAAACCGCGGTTCTCGGCCGGCGTTCCAGCGTGATGACCGCGGGGATCGTGGGCCGCGTCGCGACGACCGTGGTGGCGACCGTCCGGGCTTCCGCCGTGACGACCGCGGGGACCGGGGTTCTCGGCCGGCGTTCCAGCGTGATGACCGCGGGGATCGTGGGCCGCGTCGCGACGACCGCGGTGGCGACCGTCCGGGCTTCCGCCGTGACGACCGCGGCGACCGGGGCGACCGCCCCGGCTTCCGTCGTGACGACCGCGGCGACCGGCCGGCGTTCCGTCGGGACGACGACCGTGGGGGGAACGGCCGGCGCGAGGACAACCGCGGTGGCGGTTACGGTCGTCGGGACGACAGCCGTGGTGGTGGCTTCGGTGGTCGTGACCGTGACCGTGGCCATGAGGGTGGCGGTTATGGCCGTCGGGACGATCGTCGTGATGACCGGCGGGATGACCGGCGTGAGGGGGACCGGGGTTCTCGGCCGGCGTTCCAGCGTGATGACCGCGGGGACCGTGGGCCGCGTCGCGACGACCGGGGCGGCGACCGTCCGGGTTTCCGCCGTGACGACCGCGGGGACCGGGGCGACCGTCCCGCCTTCCGCCGTGACGACCGGCGTGATGATCGCCGCGACGACCGTCGGGACGACCGTCGGGACGACCGGCGTGACGATCGTGGTGGGTTCCGGGGGCGGGACGACCGGGGTGCTGCCCCCCGTGGTCCGCGTCGGGACGACCGTGGCGGACGGCCCGGTGGTTTCCGCGGGCGCGACGGTCGTGACGACCGTCGGGACGATCGCGGCGGCGGCCGTTTCCGCGACGACCGGGACCGGGAGCGGGAGCCGATCAAGCGGCTGCCGATCCCGGAGGACGTCACCGGCGAGGAGATCGACAAGGACGTGCGGCAGGAGCTGATGAGCCTGCCCAAGACGCTCGCCGACGACGTCGCCAAGAACCTGGTGATGGTCGCCCGGTTGATCGACGAGGAGCCCGAGCGTGCCTACGCGTACTCCAAGGTGGCCCTGCGGCTCGCCTCGCGTGTCGCGGCCGTCAGGGAGGCGGGCGGGTTCGCCGCGTACGCCAACCAGAAGTACAGCGAGGCGCTCGCCGAGTTCAGGGCCGCCCGGCGGATGAGCGGCTCCGTGGAGCTGTGGCCCGTCATGGCCGACTGCGAGCGTGGGCTCGGACGGCCGGAGAAGGCGCTGGACATGGCCGGCGCTCCCGAGGTGCACAAGCTCGACAAGGCCGGGCAGGTGGAGATGCGGCTCGTCGCGGCCGGCGCCCGCCGTGACTTGGGACAGCTGGACGCGGCCATCGTGACGCTCCAGAGCCCCGAGCTGGCGGCCGGTTCCGTCCAGCCGTGGACCGCGCGGCTGCGCTACGCGTACGCCGACGCCCTGCTCGCCGCCGGGCGTGAGGGCGAGGCGCGGGAGTGGTTCGCCAAGGCCGTCGAGGCGGACCGGGACGGCAGCACCGATGCCTCCGACCGGCTCGCCGAGCTGGACGGCGTGGACTTCGTGGACGCCCTGGACGAGGAAGGCACCGACGGGGCCGAGGGGACCGACGGGGCCGATGAGGTCGACGAGGTGGACGAGGTCGTCGTGAAGACGGCGGCGGAGGCGGCGGGCGTCGAGGACGCGGCCGAGGCCGAGGTCGAGGCCGACGACGCGAAGGCCGACGACGCGAAGGCCCACGACGCGAAGGCCGACCGCGACGAGGACTGACGTACGGCGAGGGGCGGGATCCGGTGTGACCGGGTCCCGCCCCTTCGTGCGTTCAGGGTCAGGCGTCGAGTGCGCGCAGGACCAGTCCCGAGGCCGGCTTGGGGCCGAACGACGTCGACTTGCGGGGCATGGTGACGCCCTGGCGGGCCAGGTCGCGGACGACCTCCTCGCGGACGGGGTGCAGCAGGACCGCCGTGCCGCCGTCGCGTTCGGCCTTCCGCACGGTCGCCGCGGTGTCGTGGATGTAGGCGATGCGGGCGGGGTCGTCCTCCGGGATGCCCCATATGTGGTCGAGGAGCGTGGCGTGCAGGACCGTCGCGTCCAGGGTGCGCCAGGCCTCCGGGCGGTCGGTGGGGACCGTGCGGGCGAGGAGGGCCGGGTCCGGGCGGTCGACGAGGTGGAAGGCGCCGTCGCCCGCGAGGAGGAACGCGTTGCCCGCGCACGCGGCGTCGGCCAGGACGTCGAGGGCCTGCGGGAGGGCGACGTCCAGGGACCGGACGCGGAAGTGCCCGTCGAGCGCGGCCAGGGCCCCGGCGACCGAGAGGCCGTGCAGGAGGCGGTGGATGGCGCGCACGCGCAAGGGGTAGCGCGCCGTGTCCACCAGGAGGACGAGGCCGTGGTCCCAGGGGCCGGGCGCGGGATGTTCCGCGCGCAGTCGGAGGTAGGTCGCCCAGCGGTGGTGGCCGTCGGCGATCAGGGCCTGACGGCGCGAGAGGTCCTGCTGGACGCGGGCCGTCTCGGCGGGGTCGGTGATCGCCCAGAGCCGGTGGCTGTAGCCGTCCTCGGTGGTGGTGGACAGCAGTGGGGGGAGGGCGGCCGCGCGGTCCACGGCCTCCGCCGCGGCGCCGTCGCCCCGGTAGGTGAGCAGGAGGGGTTCGAGGTTCGCGTGGGTGGCGCGCATCAGGGCGGCACGGTCCGCGACGATGTGCGGCATGACGTCCTCGTGGGGCAGGACGACGCCCTCCGAGGGCTCCGAGACGCGCAGGGCGCCGATGAGCCCGCGCTGGAGCATGCCGTCGGCGTGGCGCTGCTCGTAGACGTACAGGGCGGGCTCGGGGTCGGCCGTGAGGACGCCCTCGGAGAGCCAGCGGCGCAGGGTGTCGGCGGCCTGTTCGTTGCGGGCGGCGGGGGTGGCGGCCTGGGGGAGGATCAGGCGGACGATGTTGTACGGGTCCGCGTCCTGGAGGTGATGCAGGCCGTCGGGGCGGACCACGACGTCGTACGGCGGGGAGGTGACGGCGGCGAGACTGCCGACCCGGTCGGGGTCGTAGCGCAGGCCTCGGAACGGGGTGAGTTCCAGGCCTCGGGGCGCCGTCGCCTCGGAGGGACCTGCTGTGTTCATCCCGGCATCGTACGTGTGTCGGTGGCGTGCGGGATGATCGAGGGAAAGCGGATCGAGCGAGGAGCGATGTGGAATGAGCCGGAGCGTCAGGACGAGGCCCGAGGGCAGTGGGCAGGCCCTGAGCGAGGCGTACGACACGGCTCTGCTCGACCTCGACGGGGTGGTGTACGCCGGCGGGAACGCGATCGTGCACGCCGTCGACTCGCTCGCCTCCGCGCGGGCGGGCGGGATGCGCCTCGCGTACGTCACCAACAACGCGCTGCGCACGCCGGACGCCGTGGCGGACCATCTGACGGAGCTGGGCATACCGACGGGGGCGCAGGACGTCATCACCTCGGCGCAGGCGGTCGCTCGGCTGATCAGCGAGCAGGTGCCGGGGGGTTCGCGGGTGCTGGTGATCGGCGGGGAGGGGCTGCGGGTCGCACTGCGCGAGCGGGGGCTCGTGCCGGTGGAGTCGGCGGACGACGACCCGGCGGCCGTGGTGCAGGGCTTCGGCGGGCCGGACCTGCCGTGGGGGCGGTTCGCGGAGGCTTCGTACGCCGTCGCGCGCGGGGTGCCGTGGTTCGCGTCCAACACGGATCTGACGATTCCCAGCGGGCGGGGCATCGCGCCGGGCAACGGCGCGGCGGTGGAGGTCGTGCGGATCGCGACCGGCGCCGAGCCGCAGGTCGCGGGCAAGCCGTTGCCTCCCATGCACCGGGAGACGATCCTGCGCACCGGCGCGAAGCGGCCGTTGGTGGTCGGGGACCGGCTGGACACGGACATCGAGGGCGCGTTCAACGGGGAGGTCGACTCGTTGCTCGTCCTCACCGGTGTCACCGACGGGCCGCAGTTGCTCGCCGCGCCGCCGCAGCACCGGCCGACGTATGTCGACGCCGATCTGCGCGGGCTGCTCACCGGGCAGCCGGAGGTCGCCGTGGAGGGGGACGGGTTCCGGTGCGGCGGCTGGACGGCCGGCGCGGGGACCGAGCGGCTGGAGCTGACGGGTGAGGGCGAAGCGCTGGACGGGCTGCGGGCGTTGTGCGCGGCGGCCTGGACGGCGGCCGGGGACGGGGCCTGTGAGCTGGACGGGGGGAAGGCGCTGGCACGGCTCGGACTCTGACGCGTGAGGGCGTGACAGACCGCCTGTGACGGTCCGTCGGGTGTGACGGACCGTCGGGTGTGACGGACCGACGGGTGTGACGGACCGGTGGACGCGACGGACCGGATCACGTGACGGGCCGGTGGGTGTGACGGGCCCGGGGCCTGGCATTGTTGCGAGGGTAGGCTAACCTAACCGGGTGTTGGTCGACAGTGTTCCCGTACCGCGCGCGGAGACCGCCCCCGCGCCCCGCAAACGCCGGGCGGTCCGTTCCGTCGGACTCCTGGCCGCCGTCGCGGTGCTGCTGCTGGTCGCGGTGGCGAGCATCGCCGTCGGGGCCAAGGAGTTGTCGGCCGCGCAGGTCTGGCACGGCCTGTTCCACGACTCGGGGACATACGCGGACGTCGTCGTCGACGAGCGGATCTCGCGGACCGTGCTCGGTCTGCTCGTCGGGGCCGCGCTCGGCCTGTCGGGCGCGGTGCTGCAGGCGCTGACGCGCAATCCGCTGGCCGATCCCGGGCTGCTCGGCCTCAACGCGGGCGCGTCGGCCGCCGTCGTCACCGCCATCTCCTTCTTCGGCGTCACCAGCCTGAGCGGCTATGTGTGGTTCGCGTTCTGCGGAGCGGCCGCGGTCGGCGCGCTGGTCTGGTTCCTGGGCGGCAGCCGGGGGGCCACCCCCGTGCGCCTCGCGCTCGCCGGCACCGCGGTCAGCGCAGCGCTCTACGGCTACCTCCAGGCCGTGATGATCCTGGACGACGCGGCGCTCGCCCGGATGCGTTTCTGGACCGTCGGCTCGTTGTCCTCGGCGACCGACGAGACCATCCGGCAGGTGCTGCCCTTCCTCGTGGCCGGCACGC
This sequence comes from Streptomyces rishiriensis, assembly GCF_003112535.1. Taxonomy (GTDB): domain Bacteria; phylum Actinomycetota; class Actinomycetes; order Streptomycetales; family Streptomycetaceae; genus Streptomyces; species Streptomyces rishiriensis. Next base: position 5,687 of record NZ_BEWA01000029.1, read on the forward strand.
TGGTGGCGTTCGTCCTCGCCCGGCCGCTGAACGCCGTGGCGATGGGCGACGACACGGCCAAGGCGCTCGGCGCGAACCTCAACCGCACCCGGGCGCTGTCGATGCTCGCCGCGACCGTGCTGTGCGGCGCGGCGACCGCGGCCTGCGGGCCGATCGTGTTCGTCGGGCTGATGGTCCCGCACGTGGTCCGTTCGTTCACCGGGCCCGACCTGCGCTGGATCATGCCGTACGCGGCGATCCTGTCGCCGGTGCTGCTGCTCGGCTCCGACGTCGTCGGCCGGGTCGTGGCCCGCCCGTCGGAGGTCCAGGTCGGCATCGTCACCGCGATCATCGGCGGCCCGGTCTTCATCTTTCTCGTACGACGGCGGAGGACGGCCCAGCTGTGAAGAGCGCGCAGAAGACCCCTCGCGGCCCCCGTGCGCTGCGCACCCCGGGCGGGCTGTCCGTCCGGCTGGATCCGCGGGCGCTGATCGTCGTCGTGCTGCTGGCGGTCGTCGCGCTCGCCGCGGGCGTGGTGCTGATCGGCACCGGCGACTTCCCGATCCCGGCGGGCGACGTCGTGAGGACGCTGTTCGGCCACGGCGACGCCGGGCAGGAGTTCGTCGTCAACGAACTGCGGCTGCCGCGCGTGCTCGTGGGCCTGCTCGTGGGGGCCTCGCTGGGGCTCGGCGGGGCGCTGTTCCAGGCCGTGTCGCGCAACCCGCTGGGCAGTCCGGACGTGCTGGGGCTCGGGCAGGGGGCGACGGCCGGCGCGCTCGTGATGATCGTGCTGTTCTCCGGGAGCGCCGCCCAGGTGACCATGGGCGCGCTCGTCGGCGGGCTGGTGACCGGGGCCCTGATCTACCTGCTCGCGTGGAGGCGGGGCGTCCACGGGTACCGGCTGGTGCTCGTCGGCATCGGCGTCTCGGCCGTCGCGACGGCGGTCAACGGATACCTGCTCACCAAGGCCGACTTCGTCGACGCGGCCCGCGCCGTGGTGTGGATGACCGGCACGCTCGACGGCCGTGACTGGAAGCAGGTCTGGCCGCTGCTCGTGCTGGCCTGTGTGCTCGTGCCGCTCGTCCTCGCCCACGCGCGCGGGCTGCGGATGATGGAGATGGGCGACGACGTCTCCCACGCGCTGGGCGTGCGCGTGGAGCGCGTACGGCTGGTGCTCATGGTGTCCGCCGTGCTGCTGACCGCGGCGGCCACCGCCGCGGCGGGACCGGTCAGCTTCGTGGCGCTCACCGCGCCGCAGCTCGCCCGTCGGCTGACCCGCTCGCCCGGACCGAACCTCGTGGCGTCCCTGTGCATGGGCGCCGCCCTGCTGGTGAGCGCCGACTGGGCCTCGCAACGGCTCTTCGGTGACGGGCAGTTGCCCGTGGGCGTGGTCACCGGCGTGCTCGGCGGCGTCTACCTGCTGTGGCTTCTCGTCACCGAGCGCAGGGCGGGCCGTATATGACCGGCCGGGTCGGTCACCACAGCCGCTCGGCCGAACCGAACATGCGAAGGAGCACCGTGAACCGCCTGTCCGCCGAGGACGTCACCCTCGCCTACGACCAGAGGGTCATCGCCGAACAGTTGTCGGTGGAGATCCCGGACAACTCCTTCACCGTGATCGTCGGCCCGAACGCGTGCGGCAAGTCGACGCTGCTGCGGGCGCTGTCGCGGATGCTGAAGCCGAGCCGGGGGCGGGTGCTGCTGGACGGGCAGGTCATCCAGTCGATGCCGGCGAAGAAGGTGGCGCGGACGCTGGGGCTGCTGCCGCAGTCGTCCGTCGCCCCCGACGGGATCACCGTCGCCGATCTGGTGGGCCGCGGCCGTTACCCGCACCAGGGCGTCCTGCGGCAGTGGTCGGCCGAGGACGAGCGGGTGGTGCGGGAGTCCATGGCGCAGACCGGGATCGCCGAGCTCGCCGACCGGTACGTCGACGAACTGTCCGGCGGGCAGCGCCAGCGTGTGTGGATCGCGATGGCCCTCGCCCAGCAGACCCCGCTGCTGCTGCTCGACGAGCCCACCACGTACCTGGACATCCAGCACCAGATCGACGTCCTCGACCTGTGCGCCGAGCTCCACGAGGAGCAGGGGCGCACGCTCGTCGCCGTGCTGCACGACCTCAATCACGCGGCCCGCTACGCGACCCATCTGGTCGCCCTGAAGGGCGGCGAGGTCATCGCGCAGGGCGCGCCGAACGAGATCGTCACCGCCGCTCTGGTCGAGGAGGTCTTCGGGCTGCGCTGCCAGGTCATCGACGATCCCGAGACGGGGACGCCGCTGGTGGTGCCGGCGGCGCGCAGGGCGCGGGCGGGAGCCGTGGGTGCCGGGAGGGTCGCGGCTACAGAAGTTTCCTGAGCTGGAACAGGTCCTTGAGGCCGGCCTCCAGTTTCACCCGGCCCGAACCCCACGCCTTGGCGAAGTTCAGCTCGCCGTCGACCAGCGCGACCAGGTCGTCGCCGGTCATGGTCAGTCTGATCTGCGCCTTCTCCGCCGGCGGCCCCTGCAGGGTGTCCTGCACCACGATCCGGCCGCCCGTCATGCGGCCGACGAACGTGACGTCCAGGTCGGTGATCCGACAGCTCACCGAGCGGTCCAGGGCCGTGGCCGTGCGGACGTCCCCTTCGGTGCTCTGCATGGAGTCGGAGAGCTTCTCGAGTGCGGCGCGGCACTCCTCGATCGTGGCCATCGCGCACGACGGTACCCCAGGTGTTCGAGGTAGCGTCTGGGCATGAGCGACACAGTGCCGGAGACCGCGGCGGAGGCGCCGGAGCCGCCGACGGCGGCCGGGTCCGGGGAGCGCGAGCAGGAGCAGACGCACGGGGAAGAGTGTGAGCGGGAGCGCGAGCAGGAGCACGCCCCCGCCGGTCCCGCGCCGCTGGCCGTCCCGCGCGCCTCCACCGGACACGCGGAGGTGGACGCGCAGCTGGAGCGGCTGGCCGACGCCGACCACCTCGCCACCGACGGACACGTCGAGGTGTACGAGGATGTACACCGGGGGCTGCGCGACGCGCTCACCGCGCTCGACGCCCGCCCGGGACCCCCGGCGCCCGCACCGTCGTACGACCGGCGGACGCCTTCACCCTCGTATGGCAGTAGGAGCTGAACCGAACGTGGCAGGAGTCGCACGTCGCCGTCTGGACGCGGAGCTGGTCCGCCGCAAGCTCGCGCGCTCGCGTGAGCACGCCGGGCAGCTGATCGCCGCCGGCCGGGTCAGCGTCGGCAAGACCGTCGCGACGAAACCGGCCACACAGGTGGAGACCGCCGCAGCGATCGTCGTGGCCGTCGACGCCGACGACCCGGACTACGTCTCCCGGGGCGGGCACAAGCTCGCCGGGGCGCTGGAGGCGTTCGTGCCCCAGGGGCTCGTGGTGCGGGGACGGCGGGCCCTCGACGCCGGCGCCTCCACCGGAGGGTTCACGGACGTGCTGCTGCGGGCGGGCGCCGTGCACGTCGTCGCCGTGGACGTCGGATACGGACAACTCGCCTGGTCTCTTCAGAGCGATGAACGCGTCACCGTCAAGGACCGTACGAACGTACGCGAGTTGACGCTTGAAGCGATCGATGGGGAGCCTGTGGATCTTGTCGTGGGGGACTTGTCCTTCATCCCGCTCGGGCTGGTGCTGCCGGCCCTGGCGCGGTGCGCCGGACCGGACGCGGACCTGGTGATGATGGTCAAGCCCCAGTTCGAGGTGGGGAAGGAACGGCTGGGCAGCGGGGGCGTCGTGCGCAGCCCGCAGCTTCGGGCGGAAGCCGTTCGGGGCGTGGCCGCGAAGGCGTGGGACCTGGGACTCGGGGTGCGGGGGGTCACCGCCAGTCCGCTGCCCGGGCCGTCGGGCAATGTCGAGTACTTTCTGTGGCTTCGGGCCGGGGCTCCCGCCCTGGACCCGGCCGACGTCGACCGTGCAGTTGCGGAGGGGCCGCGTTGAGTCAGAACCGAGCTCGTACTGTTTTCCTGCTCGCCCACACCGGGCGGCCTGCGGCCATCCGCAGTGCCGAGCTGGTGGTCAAGGGGCTGCTGCGCGAGGGCATCGGGGTGCGCGTACTGGAGTACGAGGCGTCCGACCTGCATGTGCCGGACGACGTGGAACTGGTCGCCGAGGCCACCCCGCAGTGCCTGGAGGGGTGCGAGCTGCTCATCGTCCTCGGCGGTGACGGCACGCTCCTGCGCGGCGCGGAGTTCGCGCGGGCGTCCGGGGTGCCGATGCTCGGCGTCAACCTCGGGAGCGTCGGCTTCCTCGCGGAGGCCGAGCGCGACGACCTCGACAAGGTCGTCGACCGGGTGGTGACCCGGGCGTACGAGGTCGAGGAGCGCATGACCGTCGACGTCGTCGTGCACCGCAACGGGGACATCGTGCACACCGACTGGGCGCTGAACGAGGCGGCCGTGCAGAAGGCGGGCGCCGAGAAGCTGCTCGAGGTGGTGCTGGAGATCGACGGGCGGCCGGTCACCGGGTTCGGGTGCGACGGGATCGTCCTGTCGACGCCCACCGGCTCCACCGCGTACGCGTTCTCCGCCGGCGGGCCCGTGGTGTGGCCGGAGGTCGAGGCGTTGCTGATGGTGCCGATCAGCGCGCACGCGTTGTTCGCGAAGCCGCTGGTGACCTCGCCGAACTCGGTGCTCGCGGTCGAGCTGCTGCCGCACATCCCGCCGGGGGTCCTGTGGTGCGACGGGCGGCGGACCTTCGAGCTGCCTCCGGGGGCCCGGGTCGAGGTGCGACGCGGCGCCGTGCCGGTGCGGCTCGCCCGGCTGCACCACGCCTCGTTCACCGACCGGCTTGTGGCGAAGTTCGCCCTGCCCGTCGCGGGCTGGCGCGGGGCGCGGAACTAGGGTCTGTCGTTCGGATCGGGGGCCGGGGAGGCGCGTCCACTCGCGCGGGTGACAGGGTGCCTCGCACTTTCCCTCCCCGACCTCGTAAGGTCGTCTCCGTGTTGGAGGAGATGCGGATACGGTCGCTCGGAGTCATCGACGACGCTGTCGTCGAGCTGTCGCCCGGCTTCACCGCCGTCACCGGTGAGACGGGCGCGGGCAAGACCATGGTGGTCACCAGCCTCGGACTGCTGCTGGGCGGACGCGCTGATCCCGCCCTCGTGCGGATCGGTGCGGAGAAGGCGGTCGTGGAAGGACGGATCACGGTGCCCCCGGGCGCCGCGGTGGTCCTGCGGGCCGAGGAGGCGGGCGCCGAGCTCGACGACGGGGCGTTGCTCATCAGCCGTACCGTTTCCGCCGAGGGGCGGTCGCGGGCGCACGTGGGCGGGCGGAGCGTGCCCATGGGCGTGCTCGCCGAACTCGCCGACGAGCTGGTGGCCGTGCACGGGCAGACCGACCAGCAGGGGCTGCTCAAGCTGTCCCGGCAGCGGCAGGCGCTCGACCGGTACGCGGGCGACGCGGTGACGGTGCCGCTCGCCAAGTACACCGAGGCCTACCGGCGGCTGCGGGCGGTGGCCGTCGAGCTGGACGAGATCGTCACCCGCGCGCGTGAGCGGGCGCAGGAGGCCGACCTGCTGCGCTTCGGGCTCGACGAGATCGCCGGCGTCGAACCGCGCGCCGGGGAGGACGTCGAGCTCGCGGAGGAGGCCGAGCGGCTCGGACACGCGGAGGCGCTGTCGTCCGCCGCCACGGTCGCGCACGCCGCGCTGGCCGGGAACCCCGAGGATCCCGAGGGGATCGACGCCGCCACGCTCGTGGCGGGCGCGCAGCGGGCCCTGGAGGCCGTTCGGTCGCACGACCCCGCGCTGTCCGCGCTGGCCGACCGGATCGGGGAGATCGGCATCCTGCTGGGCGACGTCGCGGGCGAGCTCGCCGGGTACGCCGACGACCTGGACGCCGACCCGCTGCGGCTGTCGGCCGTGGAGGAGCGGCGGGCCGCGCTCACCGCCCTCACCCGCAAGTACGGGCAGGACACGAACTCCGTGCTCGCCTGGGCCGAGCAGAGCGCCGCCCGTCTCACCGAGCTGGACGGCGACGACGAGCGCATCGACGAGCTGACCGCCGAGCGGGACGCGCTGCGGACCGAACTCGGCGGGCTGGCGCAGGCGCTGACCGACGCGCGCACGGATGCCGCGGAGCGGTTCGCCGCGGCGGTGACCGCCGAGCTGGCCTCGCTGGCCATGCCGCACGCGCGCGTGTCGTTCGACATCCGGCAGACCGAGGACCCGGAGGGCGTCGAGGTCGGCGGCCGTACGGTCGCCTACGGGCCGGCCGGCGTGGACGAGGTCGAGCTGCTGCTCGCCCCTCACCCGGGCGCCCCGCCGCGGCCCATCGCCAAGGGCGCGTCCGGCGGTGAGCTCTCGCGCGTGATGCTGGCCGTCGAGGTCGTGTTCGCGGGGACGGATCCGGTGCCGACGTATCTCTTCGACGAGGTCGACGCGGGCGTGGGCGGCAAGGCGGCCGTCGAGATCGGGCGTCGGCTGGCGCGGCTCGCGAAGACCGCGCAAGTGGTGGTCGTCACCCACCTTCCGCAGGTCGCCGCCTTCGCCGACCGGCAGCTGCTGGTCGAGAAGACGCACGACGGGTCGGTCACCCGGTCCGGCGTGAAGGTCCTGGAGGGCGAGGAGCGCATCCGCGAGCTGTCCCGCATGCTCGCCGGCCAGGAGGACTCCGAGACGGCGCGGGCCCACGCGGAGGAGCTCCTCGCCACGGCTCGCGCGGACGGGTGACGGCCCCTGCCGCAGACTGCACGGCAGGCACGGCAGGCACGGCAGGCACGGCAGGCACGGCAGGCACGGCAGGTCCTGAGGGCGCTGAGGGCGCTGAGGGCGCTGAGGGTGCCGCGCAGCGGATGCGGGGCGGGCGGCGCGGGGCGACCCGCACGGCCCGCCCCGTCGGCGTTGCTCCCGTAGGCCCGGACCCGGTCGCCGTCGCCGTTCCCGTCGACTGCGGCGCGGCGCGGCCCGGTCGGGGCCGACGAATCGAACGCGGAACCGGTCGGCTTCACCCGCGTGGGTGAAGCGCAGGGGTCTGCGGGCCGTCGCCCGGAGGCTGGAGGGCACGGAACACCCGTACGTCCTGGCATCCTTGGGCGCAATACGTGGAGGAACGCCAGCGGTCCACCCCTCCGCCCGGCCCTTCTGTACGTTTCTTCGTGACCGTCCGAGCCGAACCAGGAGCCCCGGCCACGTGAGCAGCCACTCACCGCACGGCCAGTCGTCGCTGCGCACCGTGCAGGTGCTGGGCGGCGGCAACGCCGGCAGCAGCGCGCATGTGCGCTCCCTGACCGCGGGGCTCGTCGCGCGGGGCGTGCGGGTCACGGTGTGCGCCCCCATCGATGCGGATGACACCTACGACTTCAGGGGCGCGGGCGCCGAACACGTGCACGTGCCGCGCAGCAGTGACCCGGGTTCCGTGGCGGCGCTCCGCGCGGCCTGCACCGACGCCGACCTCGTCCACGCGCACGGACTGCACGCCTCCTTCCGCGCCGTCCTCGCGCTCAGCGGCCGACGCACCCCGCTCGTCGTCACCTGGCACAACCGCGCGCACGCCGAGGGCGCCCGCGCCCACCTGCTGCGACTGCTGGAGCGACGCGTCGCGAGGACGGCCACGGTGGTCCTCGGCACCACCTCCGACCTGGTCGACCGGGCCCGCCGCACGGGCGCCCGCGACGCGCGGCTCGCGGCGGTGGCGCTGCCCCGGCGCCGGCCGGGCGAGGGGCCGCAGGAGGAGTGCGAACAGCCGCTGCCCAAGCTGCGGGCCGAACTCGGCGCGATCGGCCGGCCCCTGCTCGTGGCGGTCGGCTCACTGGACCGGCACCGGGGGCACGACCTCCTGCTGGACGCCTCGCACGCGTGGCGCGAGCTGGATCCCGCCCCCCTGGTGGTGATCGCGGGGGAGGGGCCGCAGCGGGCCGAGCTGCAGCGCCGCATCGAGGACGAGGAGCTGCCGGTCCGGCTCGTCGGGCTGCGGGACGACGTCAGCGAACTCCTGGCCGCCGCCGACCTGGCGCTGCTGCCCGGCGGCGGGGAGTCGCGGTCGGTGCTCGCGCAGGAGGCGCTGCACGCGCGCGTGCCGCTCGTCGCGACTCTGACCGGCGGCGTCCGCGAGCTCGTCGGCGACGCGGCCGAACTGGTGCCGCGCGGCGATGCGAGAGCCTTCGGCGCCGCCGTCGTACGGCTGCTCGGCGACCCCGAACGGGCCGGGCGGCTGCGGGACTCGGGCACCCGGCAGGCGGCCACCTGGCCCACCGAGGACGAGACCGTCGCCCAGGTGCTCAGCGTCTACGACGAGCTGACGCAGCCCCGCCCGATGATCTGAGCCGCGGAGGAACAGCTGCCGGGCCCGATGTCGCGGGCCGGCCGGGACCGGGCGACGCCGACGGCCCCGGCGAACGGGGGCGAAGGGGCGCGCGCCGGCGTTCTCGGCGGCACGGCACGTGGTCTCACGGCACGTGGCGCCGCGCCTGCAGCGCCAGGCTCAACGCCAGGACCGTCTGGGGGTCGTCGAGGTCGGTGCCGAGCAGTTCGCCGATGCGGGCGAGGCGGTTGTAGAGGGTCTGCCGGTTCAGGTGCAGCTCGCGGGCCGTCTCCGCCTTGCGTCCGGCGTGCGCCAGATACGTCTCCAGGGTCGGCAGCAGCGGCGGCCTGGAGCGCTGGTCGTGGTCGCGGACCGGGCCGATGGCGCGGTCCACGAACGCCGCCAGGTCGCGGTGGTCGCGCAGCCGCCACAGCAGCAGGTCGATGTCCAGACGGCGGGCGTCGTACCAGAGGCGGTCCGGCAGACCGTGCGCCGCCGTCGCCGTCTCCGCCGCGTGTCCGAGCCCCGCCGAGGCGGCTGCCCAGCCGCCCGCGACCCCGACGACCACCACCGGGGGCGCGGCCCCCGGCCGTTGCATCCCGGCCCGCTCCACCCCGGCGCGCAGCGCCGCCGCGACCCGGTCCGCCACCGCGGGCCGCTCCGCCTCCGAGCGCAGTCCCAGCAGCACCGGCACGCGGCCCTCCACCGGCCGCACGCCCAGCAGCACCGGCACCCCCACCGACGTCAGCTCCTCCGCGACCGCCCGTGCCAGCACCGCCCAGCCCCCGCCCGGTGAGATGCCGTCGCCCAGGCGCATGACGACCGGCAGCAGCGGGCCGGCGGCGGGCCTGAAGCCGAGCACCCGCGCCTGCGCCGGGGCGTCCTCCGCGGCGATCCGGCCCTCGGCGAGGTCGGTCAGGAAGTCGCCCCGGCCGCGCGCGGCGAGCTCCTCCTCCTGGCGGGCCTGCATCAGCACCACCGCCAGGATCCCGGCCGCCCGTTCGGCCGCGATGCGGTGCACGGGAGCGAGCGGGGCACGCACGGGCAGCTGCACCAGCCGGGCACGCACCGCGCCCGTCCCCGACCCGCCCCCGGGCACGTCCACCAGCACCGAACCGGCGGGCGGCGGCGCGTCCTTGTGCGGGCCGCGCAGTCCCTCCCACACCTGGAGCGGATCCGCGCCCTGCGGGCCCTCCCCGGCCGCGTACAGCAGGCGTCCGTCGGTCGTCTCCAGGAACACCGGGTTGTCGCCGAAGTCCGCCAGGATGCCCAGCACCTGCGGGATCCCGCCGCCGCCGAGCAGGGCCTGCGTACAGCGCCGGTGCACCTCCTCGGCCTGCTGGAGAAGGGCGTAGTGCCCGTTGACGATCTCGGTGTGGACCTCCTCCGTGACCGTCACGAACGCCACCTCGCGGTGCAGTTGGACGAGCGGGAGCCCGGTCGTGCGCGCCGTCTCGACCAGGGCCGCGGGCAGCCGGTCGAAGCGCGGGCCCAGCTCGATCACCAGGGCCGCGATGCCCCGCTCGGCCAGCGTGCGGACGAACGCCCGTTGCTCGGCCGGACGCGTGCCGAGACCGTAGCCCGTCGTCAGCAGCAGTTCCCCGCCCTTGAGCAGCGAGGCGATGTGCGGGACCTCGCCCGCGTGCACCCAGCGCACCGTGCGGTCCAGCCGCTCGCCGCCCGCGAGGACCTCGGGCAGCCCGCTGCGCAGGCCGGGCAGCTCCAGCGCGCGCTGCACGGTGATGCCGGCGCTCCGGCTGTCCAATCGGTGGTCCGTGCGGCTGTCCATGCAGCGGACGCTACCTGCGCGGACCTTCCGGTGACATCTGGACCTTCCGGTGACATCTGCGCGGTGGTCTCAGGCGGGCCTGACGTTGTGGTTGAAGCGGAACACGTTCTCGGGGTCGTACCCGCGCTTCACGTCGGCGAGCCGCCGGGCGTTCTCCGCGCCGACGCCCGCGACGACCCGGTCGGCGCCCTCGTCGCCGATGAAGTTGAGGTAGACCGCTCCGGTGCTCCACGGCTGTGCGTCGGCCCGGACGTCCCGGACCCACTGGATGCACCGCTCGTCGTCCGCCGGGTCCTCCCACAGTCCGAAGGGGTGCACGGCCCAGGGCGCGTCGCGGTACGGCACGGGGTACTCGTGCGGGCCGGCGCCGATCGCGCCGCCCTGCGGGAACAGCGCGTGCATGGTGCCGGTCGGCACGGGCATGGCCCGGCCGCGGGCGCAGTACACGTCGACGAACTCGTCCGGGGCGCCGGTCAGGTACTCCGCCGACCAGTAGTTCCGCATCCCGGGCGGGTCGTCGAGCATGCACTGGACGTCGGCGTACGGCATCGCCCCGACGACCTCCGTCTCGTGCGGCAGCGCCAGCAGGGGCTGGGCGAGCTTGCGCATGTCCTCCTCGGCGCCGGCGTACGTCAGCAGCATCCCGCACAGCAGCGAGCCGACCAGGTGCGGCGGGACGAACTCCTCGGGCGGCCCGGTGAGGTAGATGACGGCGCCGCTCGCCTCGTCCGGGCCGGCCGCTATCACGTCCCGGTAGGTGCGGGTGACCTCGGGGCCGAACTCGGGCAGGTAGAGCAGCAGCGCGATGGAGAACTCGGGCAGCTCGTGCAGCTTCAGGGTGAGCGCGGTGGCGACGCCGAAGTTGCCGCCGCCGCCGTGCAGCGCCCAGAACAGGTCCGGGTGCTCGTCGGCGTTCGCGCGCACCTGCCGGCCGTCCGCGGTGACCAGCTCGACTTCGAGCAGGTTGTCCACGGCCAGGCCGTAGCGGCGGTCGAGCCAGCCGGTGCCGCCGCCGAGGACGAAGCCGCCGACGCCGGTGGTGGAGGCCCGGCCGCCGGTGGTGGCCAGCCCGTGGGGCTGACACGCGCGGTCCAGGTCGCTCATGGTGGCCCCGCCGGCGATCCGTGCCGTCCCGGCGGCGGGGTCGACGGCGACCGCGCGCATGTGCCGCAGGTCGACCACCAGGGCGCCGTCGCCCAGCGCCATGCCCGCGACGCTGTGTCCGCCGCCGCGCACCGCGACGGGCAGGTCCAGGTCGCGGGCGCAGCGCACGGACCGTACGACGTCGGACTCGTCGACGCACTGGGCCATCGCGGCCGGACGACGGTCGATCATCGCGTTGAAGACGGTCCGGGCCTCGTCGTAACCCGGATCCTCCGGGGCGAACACGTCGCCGACCAGTTCCTCGCGCAGCGCGGACAGTGCCGCGCCCGCCTTCGATGGGGAGGCCATGAGGCGCCCCCTTCCGTGCAGGGGCAGATGGCTCCAGCGTAGGCGGGCGCGGCCGCCCGGTCCTGTTCGGCGGCCGCACGTCACCGGTCCGTAAGACCTCTGCCCAGGGGCTCAGCCCCCGTACGCCCCCGACGCCGTCAGCCGCAGCGCCGTGTCGATCAGCGGGACGTGGCTGAAAGCCTGCGGGAAGTTGCCGACCTGGCGCTGCAGGCGCGGGTCCCACTCCTCGGCCAGCAGACCGAGGTCGTTGCGCAGGGAGAGCAGCTTCTCGAAGAGCTTGCGCGCCTCGTCCACCCGGCCGATCATCGCGAGGTCGTCCGCCATCCAGAACGAGCAGGCCAGGAACGCGCCCTCGTCGCCCGGGAGGCCGTCCACGCCCTCGTCGCCGCCCGAGGTCGGGTAGCGCAGGATGAAGCCGTCCGGGGTGGACAGCTCGCGCTGGATCGCCTCGATGGTGCCGATCACCCGCTTGTCGTCCGGGGGCAGGAAGCCCATCTGCGGGATGAGCAGCAGCGACGCGTCCAGCTCCTTGGAGCCGTAGGACTGGGTGAAGGTGTTGCGCTCCTTGTCGTAACCCTTTTCGCACACGTCCCGGTGGATGTCGTCGCGCAGCTCGCGCCACTTGTCCAGCGGACCGTCGGCGTCGCCGGACTCGATCAGCTTGATGGTGCGGTCGACCGCGACCCACGCCATGACCTTGGAGTGCACGAAGTGGCGGCGCGGGCCGCGCACCTCCCAGATGCCCTCGTCGGGCTCGTCCCAGTGCTGCTCCAGGTAGCGGATCAGTTTGAGCTGGAGCAGGGAGGCGTAGTCGTTGCGGGCCAGGCCGGTCATGTGGCCCAGGTGCAGGGCCTCGGTGACCTCGCCGTAGACGTCCAGCTGGAGCTGGTGCGCGGCGCCGTTGCCCACCCGGACCGGGCCGGAGTTCTCGTAGCCGGGCAGCCAGTCGAGCTCGGCCTCGCCGAGCTCGCGCTCGCCCGCGATGCCGTACATGATCTGCAGGTTCTCGGGGTCGCCGGCGACCGCGCGCAGCAGCCACTCGCGCCAGGCGCGGGCCTCCTCGCGGTAGCCGGTGCGCAGCAGCGAGGACAGGGTGATGGCCGCGTCGCGCAGCCACGTGTAGCGGTAGTCCCAGTTGCGGACGCCGCCGATGTCCTCCGGCAGGGACGTGGTGGGGGCGGCGACGATGCCGCCGGTCGGGCCGTACGTCAGCGCCTTGAGCGTGATCAGGGAGCGGATCACCGCCTCACGGTAGGGGCCGTGGTACGTACAGTGCTCGACCCACTCGCGCCAGAACTCCTCGGTCGCCTCCAGGGACTGCTCCGGCTCCGGCAGCGGCGGCGGCTGCTTGTGCGAGGGCTCCCACGAGATCGTGAACGCGATCCGGTCGCCGGGCGCGACCGTGAAGTCGGCGTAGGTGGTCAGCGACTTGCCGTAGGTCTCGCAGTCGGTGTCGAACCACACCGAGTCCGGGCCCGCCACGGCCACCGTGCGGCCCTCGTGCTTGTGCACCCACGGCACCACCCGGCCGTAGGAGAACCGCATCCGCAGGGTCGAGCGCATCGGGACCCGGCCCGAGACGCCCTCGACGATCCGGATCAGCTGGGGCGCGCCGTCGCGGGGAGGCATGAAATCGGTCACCCGGACGGTGCCGCGCGGGGTGTCCCACTCGGACTCCAGGATCAGCGAGTCGCCGCGGTAGGTGCGCCGGGCCGCACGTGGCGGCGGCGCGTCGGAGGCGTGCGCCGGACCGAGGCGCCAGAACCCGTGTTCCTCCGTGCCGAGCAGACCGGCGAAGATCGCGTGCGAGTCGAAGCGGGGCAGGCACAGCCAGTCCACTGTCCCGTCACGGCAGACCAAGGCGGCGGTCTGCATGTCTCCGATGAGTGCGTAGTCTTCGATGCGCCCGGCCACGTGCAACTCCAGTCGAACGGCCACGTCACCCCCATGGGACACGGGGGCTGTCGCTAGTGCGGTCAAGGGGTCGTTTGTAATGCGTCGTTGAGCGCTGAAGCAAAGCAGCCGCTCGGCCCTCAGGGCAAAACGCCGATTATTGCTCAACGAACTGACGAGCTCTCGTTGTTCCGGTGGGGGACGGGCTGGGGTGTGCCGTCTTGCCGACCGGGCTCGGCAGTGAGTGTCCGAGCAGGATACGACGCACGTAGATGATCTGCGTGCCGCTCGCGGCAACGCGGGTGGGCCGAACGGGTGAGCAACGGGTGAGAAACCGGTGCGGGACGGCCTCCCGTGTCGGGCCGTGCGCGGAGCGTGGCCGGAAGCCATCCCTCCGAGGCGCTGATACCCTGGTAGCCCGTGGACCGGTGGTCTCGAAGCCCCCGAACCGCACACCCCAATCGCGACCACGGGAGCCCCCTCTTGGCCATGACGCCCAAATCCACGACGACCAAGCACATCTTCGTCACCGGGGGTGTCGCCTCCTCGCTCGGCAAGGGTCTGACGGCCTCCAGCCTCGGCATGCTGCTCAAGGCGCGGGGACTGCGCGTCGTGATGCAGAAGCTCGACCCGTACCTGAACGTCGACCCGGGCACGATGAACCCCTTCCAGCACGGTGAGGTGTTCGTCACCAACGACGGCGCCGAGACCGACCTGGACATCGGCCACTACGAGCGCTTCCTCGACCGCGACCTCGACGGCTCCGCCAACGTCACCACCGGCCAGGTCTACAACACGGTGATCGCCAAGGAGCGGCGCGGCGAGTACCTCGGCGACACCGTCCAGGTCATCCCGCACATCACCAACGAGATCAAGCACCGCATCCGCCGCATGGCGACGGACGAGGTCGACGTCGTGATCACCGAGGTCGGCGGCACCGTCGGCGACATCGAGTCGCTGCCGTTCCTGGAGACGGTCCGCCAGGTCCGGCACGAGGTCGGCCGGGACAACGTCTTCGTGGTGCACATCTCGCTCCTGCCGTACATCGGCCCCTCCGGCGAGCTGAAGACCAAGCCGACCCAGCACTCCGTCGCGGCGCTTCGCAACATCGGCATTCAGCCGGACGCGATCGTGCTGCGCTGCGACCGCGAGGTGCCGACGGCGATCAAGCGCAAGATCTCGCTGATGTGCGACGTCGACGAGGACGCGGTGGTGGCCTGTCCCGACGCGCGCTCGATCTACGACATCCCGAAGACCGTGCACCGCGAGGGTCTGGACGCCTATGTCGTCCGCAAGCTGGACCTGCCCTTCCGCGACGTGGACTGGACGACGTGGGACGACCTGCTCGACCGCGTCCACAACCCCGCCCACGAGATCACCCTCGCCCTGGTCGGCAAGTACATCGACCTGCCCGACGCCTATCTCTCGGTCACCGAGGCGCTGCGCGCCGGCGGCTTCGCCAACAAGGCCCGCGTGAAGATCAAGTGGGTCACCTCGGACGACTGCAAGACCCCGGCCGGCGCCAGGGCGCAGCTCGAGGACGTCGACGGAATCTGCATCCCAGGCGGCTTCGGCGACCGCGGCGTGCTCGGCAAGGTCGGCGCGATCCGCTACGCCCGCGAGAACCGGATCCCGCTGCTGGGCCTGTGCCTGGGCCTGCAGTGCATCGTGATCGAGGCCGCGCGCAACCTCGCCGACATCGGCGACGCCAACTCCACCGAGTTCGACCCGGCCACCGGGCACCCGGTCATCTCCACGATGGCCGAGCAGCTCGACATCGTGGCCGGCGAGGGCGACATGGGCGGCACGATGCGGCTGGGCATGTACCCGGCCAAGCTGGCGGAGGGCTCCATCGTCCGTGAGGTGTACGACGGCAAGGAGTACGTCGAGGAGCGGCACCGGCACCGCTACGAGGTGAACAACGCCTACCGCGCCGAGCTGGAGAAGAAGGCGGGCATCCTGTTCTCGGGCACCTCGCCGGACGGCAAGCTCGTCGAGTACGTGGAGTACCCGCGTGACGTCCACCCCTACCTGGTGGCCACGCAGGCGCACCCGGAGCTGCGGTCGCGGCCCACGCGTCCGCACCCGCTGTTCGCCGGCCTGGTGAAGGCGGCGGTCGAGCGGAAGGTCGCCGAGGGGCAGACTTCGAAGTAACACACCAGTTGTACGGTGGCCGGGGTGCGAACCTTCAAGGGTTTGCGCCCCGGTTTCGTTTGCGCAGGTGGCACGGTGGAAGGACGCAAGGCATGACGATCAAGGACACTCCTCAGACGTGGGAGATCCGGGCCACCCAGACCCCCTTCGTGGGCAACAAGACCTCGGTGCGCACCGATGAGGTGGTCATGCCCGACGGCTCGGTGGTCGGCCGGGACTACCAGGTCCATCCCGGCTCCGTGGCGGTCCTCGCCCTCGACGACGAGGACCGTGTGCTGGTGATCAAGCAGTACCGCCACCCCGTGCGGCACAAGCTGTGGGAGATCCCGGCCGGTCTGCTCGACGTGCCCGGCGAGAACCCGCTGCACGCGGCCCGGCGCGAGCTGTACGAGGAGGCGCACGTCAAGGCCGAGGACTGGCGCGTTCTCACCGACGTGTACACGACGCCCGGTGGCTGTGACGAGTCCGTGCGGATCTTCCTGGCCCGGGGGCTGTCGGAGGCCGACGGCCAGCGCTTCGCGGTGGAGGAGGAGGAAGCCGACATGGAGCACGCGCGCGTGCCGGTCGCCGACCTGGTCCGGGCGATCCTCGCGGGCGACGTGCACAACAACTGCCTCGTGGTCGGCGTGCTGTCGCTGGTGGCCGCCCGCGGCGGGGAGGGCGTGGACGCCCTGCGGCCGGCGGAGGCGCCCTGGCCGGCCCGTCCGTTCGAGGCCTGAACCAGCCGCTCGTCCCTCACCCGTCACCGACCGGTGTGCGCCCGTTCCTCGCTCGGGCTCACCGGCCTGAATCACCCGTTCCCCGTGCTCGCTCGCAGGCCTGAAATCACCCGCACCGCGTCACCCCGCACAGGCCTGAATCCACCGGTCGCCCGGAGCGCCTCGCCGGTCACCGGTCACCGTCCCGTGAGCCCGCCGTCGTCCGCGTCGGCCCGGCTTCGCGGCCCCTCCGGGCCGCTCGCGGTGTGACGATCGGCTGATCCGATCGGGGGAGTCCCGGCCGCGCGCCGCCGTGCTCCTCCCGGAACGTCGCAGAGCGTGAACTAGGCTCTGGAATCACCCGATCCGGAGTCCCGGGCGGGTTGCGTGCGCGGTGGGACGGGAGTGTGGCCCGTGACGGATCAGGCAGTGGACACAGGCGGCGTGCAGCTGTCCGGACACGCTGCGCCAGAGGGCCATTTCCTGGGCCGCACCCGGGAGTTGAAGGAACTGCGCGCCGACATCGAGCGCGCGGGGCTGGACACCATCTCCGGCCGGAAGGCCCCTCGCGCGCGCGTGCTCCTGATCGCCGGCCGGCCCGGCTCCGGACGGACCGCGCTCGCCGAGGAACTCGTCCGGCAGGTCGCCGACCGCTATCCGGACGGCGTGCTGCGCGCCCGTCTCGCCGAGCCCGACGGCACGCCCGTGCCGGTGGAGCGCGCCGCCCGTGAGCTGCTCGCCGCCTTGGACGTGCCGGCTCCCGCCGGCGCCGACGAGGACGACCTGGCGGCCCTGCTGCGCGCGTCCCTCGTCGAGCGGCGGGTGCTGCTCCTGCTCGACGACGCCACCGGCGCCGAACAGGTGGACGCACTGCTTCCCGACGCCCCGCAGTGCCTGCTCGTCGCCGTCTCCTCGGGGCCCCTCACCGGCATCGCGGACGTCCGCCCCTGCACCCTGGGCGGCCTGGACACCAAATCCGCCCTCGAACTGCTGACCCGGTACACGGGCTCGGTCCGCATCACCGTCGACCCGCTCTCCGCCGAGGGGCTGGTGGAGGCCTGCCAGGGCGAGCCCGCCGCCCTGACGCTGGCGGGAGGCTGGCTCGCCGCCCGCCCGCAGGCCGCCGTCGCCGACCTCGCGAGGCAGCTCCACGCGGAGAGCGACGAGGGCTCGCCGCTCAGCCGGGTGTTCGGGCTCGTGCACGCCGCGCTGCCCGCCCCCGCCGCCCGGGTGCTGCGACTGCTGTGCCTCGCCCCGGCCGGCCTCGTCGACCCGCACACCGCCTCCGCGCTGGCCGGCTGCTCGGTGGGCACGGCCCGCACCACTCTGGACGACCTCACCGCACTCGGGCTGCTGCGGTCCGTGGAGTCCCCGCTGCCCCAGTACGAGATCCCCGGCTGTCTGCACCCCCTGCTGCGCGCCGCCGCCGAGACCCACGACCGCCCGGCCGAGCTCCAGCTGGCCCGCGCCCGCATGCTGGAGCGCACGGTACGGCTGCTGCAGTCCTGCCGGGCCATCACCGAGACCGACAGCCCCCAGGCCCGCGAGAAGCTCCAGGGCATGCCCCGCGCCCTGCGCTTCCCCACCCCGCGCGCGGCCGCCGACTGGCTGAGCGTGCGCCGGCCCGCCCTGCTGGCCTCGGCCCGCCTCGCCGTCGCGGACGGGGAGCTGGACACCCTCGCCCGCCGGCTGATGTCCCAGCTGGTGCGGGCGATGGTCGCGCACGTGGGCACCCAGGCGGCCGCCCCGGACCTGTACGGGGTCCACCAGCTCGTCCTGGACGTGGCCGAGCGCCGCGGGCTGCCCCGGGAGAAGGCCGCGGCCCTGCTGAACCTGGCCGACGTCGACGCCCGGACGGGCCGCACCGCGGAGGCCCTGGCGCGCTACCGGGCCGCGCTGGACGCCGGACGCGAGGCGAACGACCCGTACGCGATCGGCCGCGCGATGGAATCCGTAGGCGGCGCCCACCTGGAGCTCGGGGACTACGAGCGGGCCGCCGACTGGTTCGGCCGCGCCCTCGCCCAGCGCCTGGCCCGCGACGAGCGGGCGGACGCCGCCCGCCTGTACGGCCGCATCGCCACCGCGCACACCTACGCCGGGCGCTACGGAGAGGCCCAGCGGGCCTGGCGGGCCGCCGCCGCGGGGCACCGCAAGAACGCCGATGTGGCGGCGCACGCAAGGGCGTTGAGCGAGCTGGCCCGGGTCCAGGAGTACGCGGGCCGCCCCGAGGAGTCGCTGCGCACCTGCCGGGAGGCGGTGGAGTGGGCCGGGCGCGCCGGGGACACCCGGCTGCGGGCCGCGGTGCAGCTGAGACTGGCCGACACCCTGGACCGCCTGGGCGACCCGGCGGCGGCCCGCCTGCACCGGGGCGAGGCCGAGCGCATCCTGGAAGAGGAGCCCGCGGACGGCGATACGGGGCCCGAACAGCCGGAACACGCCGCTAACACCTGCGAAATCCGCAGTGCATCCGCTGAAGGTTGATGCAATGAAAGGCTAGACAGCGGGAACACCTTCATTAGACTGGCTCTGCCGCACGTTCTCCTGCGGTGCGTCCCGGTGTGCCCTGTACCTCCGGGAATGTCTTCGCTGTGCCCCCACACCCTCTGAGCCAAGGACCGTGATCGACGTGAAGGTCGGCATCCCCCGCGAGGTCAAGAACAACGAGTTCCGGGTGGCCATCACCCCCGCCGGTGTGCACGAGCTCGTGCGCCACGGCCACCAGGTCGTCGTCGAACGAGGCGCCGGTCTCGGCTCGTCCATCACGGACGACGAGTACGTGGCCGCCGGTGCGCAGATCCTGGAGACCGCCGACGAGGTGTGGGCCACGGCCGACCTGCTGCTGAAGGTCAAGGAGCCCATCGCCGAGGAGTACCACCGCCTGCGCAAGGACCAGACGCTCTTCACGTACCTGCACCTGGCGGCGTCCAAGGAGTGCACCGACGCCCTCGTCGAGTCGGGCACCACCGCGATCGCCTACGAGACCGTCGAGCTCCCGAACCGCGCGCTGCCGCTGCTCGCCCCGATGTCCGAGGTCGCGGGCCGGCTGGCCCCCCAGGTCGGCGCCTATCACCTGATGCGCGCCAACGGCGGCCGCGGTGTGCTGCCCGGCGGCGTCCCGGGCGTGCTGGCCGCCAAGGCGGTCGTCATCGGCGGCGGCGTCTCCGGCTGGAACGCGGCGCAGATCGCCATCGGCATGGGCTTCCACGTGACCCTGCTCGACAAGGACATCAACAAGCTCAAGGAGGCCGACAAGGTCTTCGGCACGAAGATCCAGACGGTCGTCTCCAACGCCTTCGAGCTGGAGAAGGCCTGCCTGGAGGCCGACCTCGTCATCGGCGCCGTGCTCATCCCCGGCGCCAAGGCCCCGAAGCTGGTCACCAACGAGCTGGTGTCCCGGATGAAGCCCGGAAGTGTCCTTGTCGACATCGCCATCGACCAGGGCGGCTGCTTCGAGGACTCCCGCCCGACCACGCACGCCGAGCCGACCTTCCCGGTCCACGACTCGGTGTTCTACTGCGTCGCCAACATGCCCGGCGCGGTCCCCAACACCTCCACCTACGCGCTGACCAACGCCACGCTGCCCTACATCGTCGAACTGGCGGACAAGGGCTGGGTGGAGGCGCTGCGCCGCGATCCGGCCCTGGCCAAGGGTCTCAACACCCATGACGGCAAGGTCGTTTACCGCGAGGTCGCCGAGGCGCACGGGCTGGAGCACGTGGAGCTGGAGTCCCTGCTCGGCTGAGCCGGAGGGCTCCCGGCGACCCCGGGAAGCCAAGTCACCTTTTCGTAAAGGCGATACGTCAACAAGGCGCGTCAACCGTGCCCACCTGGCCGGACCTTGCCCGACAAGGTCCGGCCGGATGTGTGTATGGTCACTTTGCGGCTCTCGGCCAACTCGCCTCGAACGTAACTCTTCGACCGATTCGCACACCGGTGAAACCTGCCGTGCGACGGCCGTACGCCCTTGACAGAGGGATGTTTCATTGCCGACACATCGGGCCGGGTCCGGCGGATTGTGTTGCTGCGGACGCCCGACACGCCATAGAGTCGCCAACCGTCGGCATGGTGCCACGCTGACCTTGTCTAGAAGTTTCCTGGTCACCAAGGAGGTAAGACGACTTGTGAATGAGTCGACATTTGCTCCCGGGGGTGGTCAACCAGGAATGCCTACGCGGGACCCGGGTTCCGCGGGGCCCCAGGCTGTCGGCTCCGTCGCAGTCCGAACCTTCGCAGCCCACCAGAGCCAGCGCAGCCCCCATATGGCTCTGTCAGCACACCAGAGCATGGATGGCCATCACGTGAACGCCATGGCCGGCGACGGAAGTGGCGCGCCCCACAACCACTTCGCCGACTACGACGAACTGCCCGACGGGCACTTCTACGATCCCGATGCCGAGTACGAGCCGGACCCGGAATACGCGGCCACGCTCGCGCCCGACGCGGCCCGACAGCGCCGTGAGCGCGTCGGTCCGACCGGACGCCCGCTGCCGTACTTCCCGATCCCGGGCCCGCTGACCGAGCACGGCCCCGCGAAGATCATCGCGATGTGCAACCAGAAGGGCGGCGTGGGCAAGACGACGTCGACCATCAACCTGGGTGCCGCGCTCGCGGAGTACGGCCGGCGGGTGCTGCTCGTGGACTTCGACCCGCAGGGCGCGCTGTCGGTCGGTCTCGGCGTCAATCCGATGGAGCTCGACCTCACCGTCTACAACCTGCTCATGGAGCGGGGCATGGCGGCGGACGAGGTGCTCCTCAAGACGGCGGTCCCCAACATGGACCTGCTGCCCAGCAACATCGACCTGTCGGCCGCCGAGGTGCAACTGGTCTCCGAGGTCGCGCGCGAGTCCACGCTCCAGCGTGCGCTCAAGCCGTTGATGGACGACTACGACTACATCGTCATCGACTGTCAGCCCTCGCTCGGTCTGCTCACCGTCAACGCCCTCACGGCCGCCCACAAGGTGATCGTGCCGCTGGAGTGCGAGTTCTTCGCGCTGCGCGGTGTGGCGCTGCTGACCGAGACCATCGAGAAGGTCCAGGAGCGACTCAACCCGGAGCTGGAGCTCGACGGCATCCTGGCGACCATGTACGACTCGCGCACCGTGCACAGCCGTGAGGTGCTCGCGCGGGTCGTCGAGGCGTTCGACGACCACGTCTACCACACGGTCATCGGGCGCACGGTCCGCTTCCCGGAGACCACGGTCGCCGGTGAGCCGATCACCACGTACGCCTCCAACTCCGTCGGCGCCGCCGCCTACCGTCAGCTCGCCAGGGAGGTGCTCGCCCGGTGTCACGCCGAGTGAGTCTGCCGGGGGCCGACGAACTCTTCCGTACGACAGGGGGAATGGCGCTTCAGTCGTCCGCGTCCCGGCGCCCCGCCAACGGCGAGGCCCGGGTGCCGGCGCCGGCCGGCGAGAGCGACGCGGTGGCGGCCGGCGCGGAGGACGCGCCGCAGGCCGTTCCCGCGCAGGGCGGTGACGGCGAGGGCGCCGAGCACGCGGCGGCCGACGCCGGCCAGACCGACGCCGGGGAGTCCCGCACCAGGGGCGCCCCGGGAGAGCGTCAGGAGCGGCGTCAGGGCGCGCAGGAAGGTTCTGCCGCAGGCGCCCCGGACGACGGCCAGCAGCGCAAGCGCGGACGGGCCGCGGCCCGCCGGCCCAGCGGGCGCGAACGCCACGACGAGAAGATCACCGTCTATGTCTCCGCCGAGGAGCTCATGGACCTGGAGCACGCCCGTCTGGTGCTCCGCGGCGAGCACGGGCTGGCCGTGGACCGGGGGCGCATCGTCCGCGAAGCGGTCGCCGTGGTCCTCGCCGACCTGGAGAGCCGCGGGGACGCCAGCATCCTCGTACGACGACTTCGCGGGCGGTAGCGGTAGCCTGCGAGGGCCATGACCTCGAACGACGCTCCCGCATCCGCCTCCGGCGGCGCAGCCGGCCGCCGGCGCGCGCTGGGGCGCGGACCGGTAGCGGCGCCGTTCGCCGCTCCGGAGCCCGACCCGCCCGCCCCGGCCCCGAACCCCCCGCCACCGGACGCCACGGTTCCGGTCCCGGAACGGGATGCGGCCGACCTGGACACGGCGGACCCGGACACGGCGGAGCCGCACGTCGGGCAACCGGACGCAACGGGCCCGGAAGCCCCGGAGCGCTGCGCCCCGCAACCGGACGCGGCGGAGCCGGACGTTCCGGAGCCGGAGACGGCGGCGCCTGACGCCCGGGCACCGGGTGCGACGGGCTCAGCCGTCCTGCGGCCGGACGCCCGGCAACCGGACGCAACGGCCTCGGGCATGCCGGGGACGGCCGTCCGGGAATCCGATGCGGCGGGGCCGGTCGTCGTGGGACCTGACGTCCCGGGGCCGGACGTCCCGGGGCCGGATGCGGCGGGCCGGGGTTCGGCCGAAGCGGGTGCGGGGACTGTCGTCGCGGAGGGCGGCGGGCCCTCGTCGCGGGAGGTGTCCGACGGCGTCTTCAAGGTGCGGCTCGCCAACTTCGAGGGGCCCTTCGACCTGCTCCTGCAGCTGATCTCCAAGCACAAGCTGGACGTCACCGAGGTGGCGCTGTCGAAGGTCACCGACGAGTTCATGGCCCACATCCGGGCCATGGGCCCCGACTGGGACCTCGACCAGACGACCGAGTTCCTGGTCGTGGCCGCCACCCTCCTCGATCTGAAGGCGGCCCGGCTGCTGCCCGCCGCCGAGGTCGAGGACGAGGCAGACCTGGCGCTGCTGGAGGCCCGCGACCTGCTCTTCGCCCGACTGCTGCAGTACCGGGCCTACAAACAGATCGCCGACATCTTCACGCACCGGCTGGAGAGCGAGGGCCGCCGCTATCCCCGTACCGTCGGCCTGGAGGCGCACCACGCCGAACTGCTGCCCGAGGTGGTCATCAGCATCGGCGCGGAAGGGCTCGCGAAGCTCGCGGTCAAGGCCATGCAGCCCCGGGCCGAGCCGCAGGTGTACGTCGACCACATCCACGCACCGCTGGTCAGCGTGCAGGAGCAGGCCGGGATCGTCGTCGCCCGGCTGAGGGAGCTCGGCGAGGCCAGCTTCCGCACGCTCGTCGAGGACACCGACGACACCCTCACCGTCGTGGCACGTTTCCTCGCGCTGCTGGAGCTGTACCGCGAGAAGGCCGTCGCCCTGGACCAGGAGACCGCGCTGGGCGAGCTCCTGGTGCGCTGGACCGGCGGGGACGCGAACGTGCAGCCGACGGTCACCGACGAGTTCGACCGGCCGCCGGAGGAGCCCGGGAAGGAGACGCGGGAGTGAGCGAGGAGACCGTCGCCGCACTGGATCTGAAGCCGGCTCTGGAGGCCGTCCTGATGGTCGTCGACGAGCCCGCGACCGAGGAGCATCTCGCGAAGATCCTCCAGCGGCCCCGGCGGCAGGTCGCCGACGCGCTGCGCGAGCTGGCCGACGAGTACACCGTGCAGGGACGCGGTTTCGAGCTCAGGCTCGTCGCGGGCGGCTGGCGCTTCTACACCCGCCCCGAGTACGCGGCTGCCGTCGAGGGCTTCGTCCTGGACGGCCAGCAGGCCCGGCTCACCCAGGCGGCGCTGGAGACCCTGGCGGTCGTCGCCTACCGCCAGCCGGTCAGCCGCAGCAGGGTCTCCGCGGTGCGCGGAGTGAACTGTGACGGTGTGATGCGCACCCTGCTCCAGCGCGGTCTGGTGGAGGAGGCGGGCGCGGAACCCGAAACAGGTGCGATCCTGTACGTGACGACGAACTACTTTCTGGAGCGGATGGGCCTGCGAGGTCTGGACGAGCTCCCGGAGCTCGCGCCCTTCCTCCCGGAGGCGGCGGCGATCGAGGCCGAGACCCAGGAGGGCGTGCCGTCGTTCGATCCGGACGCTCCGGATTCCGAGGACGCAGACGACAAGACGGAAATTTGATGCGAAGCAGCAGCGGCAGGAACAGCAGCGGAAACAACGGCGGGAGCCGTGGTGGCAACAGCGGCGGCCGCGGCGGGAACAGCGGTGGTCGCGGCGGGAGCAGCGGCGGCCGCGGTGGTCACCGCGGCGCCGGCAACGCCCGCGACGACCAGCAGGGCGGCCGGCCGAAGAACCCCCGCCCGGAGGAGCGCCGCTACGACGTGGGCCCCGGCGGCACCCATGAGGGCCCGAAGTCGGGCCGGGGCGCCTCCGCGCGCGGCGGCGCCAAGGGCGGCCCCAAGCAGGGCCAGGGCACCGGGCGCGGCCGTTCCGTCCCGGCGACCTCGCGGGAGTACGAGGCGAGGGCCGAGGAGCGCAACCGCGAGCGCTACGCGGGCAAGAAGGACGTCAAGCTGCCCAAGACCTTCCCGGGCGCCGAGCAGGAGGGCGAGCGGCTGCAGAAGATCCTCGCGCGCGCCGGCTACGGTTCCCGGCGGGCCTGTGAGGAGCTGATCGAGCAGGCGCGCGTCGAGGTCAACGGCGAGATCGTCCTGGAGCAGGGCAAGCGGGTCGACCCGGAGAAGGACGAGGTCAAGGTCGACGGCCTGACGGTCGCGACGCAGTCGTACCAGTTCTTCTCGCTGAACAAGCCGGCCGGCGTCGTCTCCACGATGGAGGACAACGAGGGCCGCCAGTGCCTCGGCGACTACGTCACCAACCGCGAGACGCGGCTGTTCCACGTGGGCCGGCTCGACACCGAGACCGAGGGCGTCATCCTGCTCACCAACCACGGTGAGCTCGCGCACCGGCTGACGCACCCCAAGTACGGCGTGAAGAAGGTCTACCTCGCGCACATCGTGGGCCCGATCCCGCGCGACCTGGGCAAGCAGCTCAAGGACGGCATCCAGCTGGAGGACGGCTACGCGAAGGCGGACCACTTCCGCGTCGTCGAGCAGACCGGCAAGAACTACCTGGTCGAGGTGACCCTGCACGAGGGCCGCAAGCACATCGTGCGCCGGATGCTGGCCGAGGCCGGGTTCCCGGTCGACAAGCTGGTGCGCGTCGCCTTCGGGCCGATCACCCTGGGCGACCAGAAGTCGGGCTGGCTGCGCCGGCTGTCCAACACCGAGGTCGGCATGCTGATGAAGGAAGTCGACCTCTAGGAACTTCTGAGCCCCTGAGGGCTTGTGCGCGCGAACACCCCCTTTTTATAGTCGTAGTGACTATTAAAAGGGGGTGTTCGTCATGCGGGGCCACGACGGGCACGCCCATGACGAGTACGGCTACAACGAGTACGGCTACGACAAGTACGCCTACGAGCCCTTCGCCGTCACCGTCGACCTCGCCGTCCTCACGCTCCGCGCGGGCGCCCTGCACGTCCTGCTCGTCGAGCGCGGCCAGGAGCCCTACGCCGGCCGCTGGGCGCTGCCCGGGGGCTTCGTGCTGCCGGACGAGTCCGCGGAGACCGCGGCCCGGCGCGAACTCGCCGAGGAGACCGGCCTGAAGGACGTCTCCGGGCTCCACCTGGAGCAGCTGCGCACCTACAGCGAGCCCGGCCGCGACCCGCGGATGCGGGTCGTCTCCGTCGCCTTCGCCGCCCTGCTGCCCGACGCCCCCGAGCCCACCGGCGGCGGCGACGCCCTCCAGGCGCGCTGGCAGCCGTACGGCGACGTCGGGCCCCTCGCCTTCGACCACGACCGGATCCTGGCCGACGCCCACGACCGGGTCGGCGCCAAGTTCGAGTACACCTGCCTCGCGACCGCCTTCTGCCCGCCCGAGTTCACCCTCGGCGAGCTCCAGCAGGTCTACGAGACCGTGTGGGGGACCGGCCTCGACCGGCCCAACTTCCGCCGCAAGGTGCTCGCCACCCCGGGCTTCGTCGAGCCCGTGCCCGGCGGCGCGCGCCTGACCGGCGGCCGGGGCAAGCCCGCCGCCCTCTACCGCGCGGGCGCCGCCACCGCGCTCCACCCGCCCCTGCTGCGACCGCCCCGGGAAGGACGTTCCGCATGACCACCTCGACCACCGTGAGGAAGCGCGCCACCGGGTCCCTGCTGGGACTCGCGCTGGGGGACGCGCTCGGATTTCCGACCGAGTTCAACGACGTCGCCTCGATCCTCGCCAAGTGCGGGCCGTGGCGGGAGATGGAACTGCCGAAGCGCGCCCTCGTCTCCGACGACACGCAGATGACCCTCGCGGTGGGGCGCGCCCTGCGGACCGCCATGGACCGCGGGCTCCTCGTGCCGACGTCGCTGGCGCGGCCGCTGCGCGAGGAGTTCGTGGACTGGTATCGGTCACCCGACAACAACCGCGCCCCGGGCCGGACCTGCCTGACCGCCTGCGACCTCCTCGAGGACGACAAGCGCCTGTGGCAGGACGCCAGTCAGATCGGCTCCAAGGGCTGCGGCGCCAACATGCGCGTCGCCCCGATCGGCCTGGTCCCCGGCCTCAGCGACGAGCAGCGGGCCGGCGCCGCACAGCTCCAGTCCGCCCTCACCCACGGGCACCCCACCGCGCTCGCCGCCTCCGACCTCACCGCCCACGCCGTGCGCCTGCTCGTCCAGGGCGCCGACCCGGCCGCCCTGGTCGGGCTGCTGCGCTCGTACGCCCTCGACAACCGCTCCCGCTACCACCACCGCTGGCTCGGCGACCTGTGGACCCGCAGCCAGGACCCGAACCCGGAGCACTTCATGGCGCGCGGCTGGGACGAGTGCCTGGGCGTGCTGGAGCGCCTCCAGGAGACGCTGCGCGCCCCGTCGACCGAGGCCGACCCCTGTCTGGCGGCCGGGGCGGGATGGATCGCCGAGGAGGCCATGGCCGCCGGCCTGCTGTGCTTCCTGCTCTTCCCCGACGAGCCGCTGACCGTGCTGCGGCGGGCCGCCTGCTCCTCGGGGGACTCCGACTCCATCGCGTGTCTCGCGGGCGCCTTCGCGGGCGCGTACGCCGGAGCCGACGCCTGGCCGACGGAGTGGGCGGACCGGATCGAGTACCAGAGCGAACTGATGACGCTCGGGGCGCTGTGGGACCAGTGAGCCCAGGGCGGAGCGGCGACGGGCCGGGGCCGGGGCCGGGGGACCGGTGACCCGGCGGGCGCTCAGGCCAGGCTGATCGAGCCGCGCTTCACCGTGATCTTCTCGGCGGGCAGGGGGCGGGGCGCGGGACCGCCGGCCACCGAGCCGTCCGTGATGCGGAACTCGCTCTGGTGGCAGGGGCAGTGGATGATGCCGTCGGCGATGCTGGAGACGGTGCAGCCCTGGTGGGTGCAGATGGCGGAGAACGCCTTGAAGTCGTCCTTCGTCGGCTGGGTGACGACGACCTTCTCGTCGGCGAAGATCTTGCCGCCGCCGACGGGGATGTCGGCCGTCTTCGCGAGTTCCTGGCCGGCGACGGCGTTCGACGACTTGTCGGACGACGACGAGCCGCTGTCGCCGTACTTGCTGCAGGCCGCCGTGAGGGCCGCTGCCGCGCCGCCCGTCGCCAGCAGAACCGTGCGTCGTGTCGCGGGGTGGGTCATGTCGTCACTCCGAAGGTGCGGAAGAACCAGAGGGCGGAGGTGAGCCAGATCACCGTCAGCACGGCGAAGACGAGTCCGCCGACGATCGGCAGCAGCCATCCCGGGAGTCGCTCCCAGCGGAGCAGCAGCATCTTGGCACTGAATGCGCCGAAGAAGAAGCAACCCAGGACGGAGTGCCACATCACGCGTGTTTCGTACGTCTGATACCCAAGCGCGTACAAGCAGTGCACCGCAACCGGGACGGCGATCAGGAAGGCGGCGCGGCCCGACCAGCGGTGCAGCGCGGCGGACCAGACGGGACCGGGCAGCTTCCCGTAGAGCATCAGCGCCGAGACGAGCTGGACGAGGGCGAAGAACATCGCGGCCGACGCCAGCCAGGCCTTCACCGCGCCCGTGCTGCTGAACCCGGCCAGGTCGAACGCCGTCCCGGCCGGGTCGTGCGCCTTGCCGTACACGCCGAGGCCGACCGCCACGGCCCCGCCGACGAGTGCCGGGACCAGATAGCGGGCCGGGTGCGGGCCGCGCCGCGCGGGCTCGGGGAAGCCGCGGGTGGCGGCGTTCGGGTCGACGGTCATGAGGGCTCCCTGCTCGTACGGGGGTCAGGGGGTGGCGGGGCGGGCCGTGAGGTGCTGTCCGTCGACCGTCACCGCGCCGGTCCGCGGGTCGACGCGGGGAGCGGGCGAGGGCTCGCCGTCGCGGGTGAGGACGCCGACCTGGCTGCCGTCCCGCAGGACGATCCAGCCGCCGTCGATCTTGGCGGAGCGCACGGTGGCCGTCGCCCGCCACAGCCCGGACGGCTTCTCCGCCCGGTCCGCGGTGAAGGCGTGGCGCTCTCCGCCGACGCCGACCGCGCCCTCGATCCGCGCGCCGTCCCGGAGCGTGCCCGTCAGCCGAGTGCCGTGCGGGCCGGTGAGGCGCAGGGCGCCGTCGGCGTTCACGTCGCCCTTGAGCCAGGACTCCTGGGTGCGGCCGTCGCAGAAGTACGCGATCGCCCTGCCGCCGCGGACGGAGACGGCGACCGCCGCCGCGTCGTCGTCGGTGCGTCCGGCGTAGTCGCCGTCCGGGGGGCGGGAGGGGGTGGCCGCGGGGGCGGGAGCGGGGGAGACGGTGCTGCGGAGGGGGGCGGGGCTCGGCGACCGGTCCCGGTAGGGGGAGGTGGGGGCCGTCGTGCTCGTCGTCGCGTCGATCGTCAGCAGGGACAGGCCGAGCACCAGTCCCGCCAGAAGGGTGAGCAGGGGTCCTGGACGCTTCATGCCGGGCCTTCCCCGATGCGGGTGTCCTGCCGTCAGAGTGCCATGACAGCGCAGGCCGCACCCTTCGTAAAGGGCGTACGGGTGCGTCGCCGTCTCGGCACGCGGGCGGCGCGCACCGGACCGGCACGGGCTGACTAGGCTGGATGCGTCAAGTGCCGTAGCCCGGCACGTCGGCATATCAGCACATCGGTACACCAGCACATCGGTACACCAGCGCATGAGCGCATCAGCGAAATGCAGCGCGTCAGCACACTTCAGCGAGGAGCAGCGCCGTGGCGGTACGAGCGGTCCGGGGAGCCGTCCAACTCGAGCGGGACGAGGCCGGCCACATGGACGAGCAGGTGGGGGCCTTGCTCGCCGCCGTGCTGGAGCGGAACTCGCTCGGCGCCGACGACCTGATCAGCATCTGGTTCACGGCCACGCCCGACCTGCACAGCGACTTCCCGGCGGCCGCGGCGCGCAAGCTCGGCATCGTCGACGTGCCGCTGATCTGCGCCCAGGAACTGGACATCGAGGGCGCCATGCCGCGGGTCGTGCGCATCCTCGCGCACGTCGAGTCGGACCGACCGCGCGCCGAGATCAGCCACGTCTACCTCGGAGCCGCGGCCGCCCTGCGCAAGGACATCGCCCAGTGAGGAGCGCGCTCGTCATCGGAACCGGGCTGATCGGCACGTCCGCCGCCCTGGCCCTGGTCCAGCGGGGCGTCGCCGTCCACCTCGCCGACCACGACCGCGAACAGGCCCGCACGGCGGCCGCGCTGGGCGCCGGCTCCGACGAGGAGCCCGAGGGCCCGGTCGACCTCGCGATCATCGCCGCCCCGCCGGCCCACGTGGCCGGCGTGCTCGCCGACGCGATGCGCCGGGGGGTGGCCCGCGGGTACCTCGACGTGGCCAGCGTCAAGGGCGGGCCGCGCCGCGAGCTGGAGGCGCTCGGCCTCGACCTGTCGGCGTACATCGGCACGCACCCCATGTCGGGCCGGGAGAAGTCGGGGCCGCTCGCCGCGACCGGCGATCTCTTCGAGGGCCGCCCCTGGGTGCTGACGCCGACCCGGGACACCGACACCGAGGTGCTGAACCTCGCCCTGGAGCTGGTCTCGCACTGCCGGGCCGTCCCGGTGGTCATGGACGCCGACGCCCACGACCGTGCCGTGGCGCTCGTCTCCCACATGCCCCACCTGGTCTCCAGCATGGTCGCCGCGCGCCTGGAGCATGCCGAGGAGGCCGCCGTACGGCTGTGCGGACAGGGCATCCGGGACGTCACCCGGATCGCCGCCTCCGACCCCCGGATGTGGATCGACATCCTGTCGGCGAACCCCGGACCGGTCGCCGACCTGCTCACCGAGGTCGCCGCCGACCTGGAGGAGACCGTCCGGGCCCTGCGCGCCCTGCAGTCCTCCGACGACGTGAAGCGGCGCGAGGGCGCCGGCGGGGTCGAGGACGTTCTGCGCCGCGGCAACGCGGGCCAGGTCCGCGTGCCCGGCAAGCACGGAGCGGCTCCGCGGGCCTACGAGGTCGTCGCGGTGCTGATCGACGACCAGCCGGGTCAGCTGGCCCGCATCTTCGCCGACGCCGGGCAGGCGGGCGTCAACGTCGAGGACGTCCGCATCGAGCATGCGACGGGGCAGCAGGCGGGCCTGGTGCAGCTGATGGTCGAGCCGAAGTCGGCGCAGGTCCTCTCGACGGCGCTGCGGGAGCGGGGCTGGGCGATCCGTCGGTAGACACCTGCGGCGGACGCCCGGCGCGGGGGCCGGAAGGGCGGCCGGAAGGAGCCGGTCCGGGACCGGCGGAGGGCCGGGGCCGGCCGCGCGGCCCCCGTGCGGCCGGACGAGTGACGTGCGGCCGGTAACCTTGTACGGGGCACAGTCGCGCCCCGTACCTCCACCGCCTCGCACCAGGAAGGTGTCCCCCCGTGGAAAACGGCGCCGCCCAGCCCGTGATCGTCGCCATCGACGGTCCGTCCGGCACCGGCAAGTCCAGCACGTCCAAGGCCGTGGCCGGCCGGCTCGGGCTGAGCTACCTGGACACCGGCGCCCAGTACCGGGCGATCACCTGGTGGATGGTGAACAACGGGATCGACATCGAGGACCCCACCGCGATCGCGGCCGTCGCGGGCAAGCCCGAGATCGTCTCCGGCACCGACCCGGCCCACCCGACGATCACGGTCGACGGCGTCGACGTGGCCGGTCCGATCCGCACCCCGGAGGTCACCTCCAAGGTCAGCGCGGTGAGCGCCGTGCCCGATGTGCGGGCCCGGATCACCGAGCTGCAGCGCTCGCTGGCCGCCGCCGCGGAGCGGGGCATCGTCGTCGAGGGGCGGGACATCGGCACGACCGTGCTGCCCGACGCCGACCTGAAGATCTTCCTCACGGCCTCCCCCGAGGCCCGCGCCGCCCGCCGCAGCGGCGAGCTGAAGGGCGCGGACCTGCACAGCACCCGCGAGGCGCTGATCAAGCGGGACGCCGCCGACTCCTCCCGCAAGACCTCCCCGCTCGCCAAGGCGGACGACGCCGTCGAGGTGGACACCACCGCCCTGACGCTGACCCAGGTCATCGAGTGCGTCGTCACCCTCGTCGAGGAGAAGCGGGCCGCGCGGTGACCTCGACGACGACCGTGCCCTCGGAGCGGGGCGCCGAGGTCGGGCGGCGCATCGGCGTCGGCCTGATGTACGGGCTGTTCAAGCCGCGCGTGCTGGGCGCCTGGAAGGTGCCGGCGAGCGGCCCGCTGATCTTCGCGATCAACCACTCGCACAACATCGACGGCCCGATGGTGATGGGCGTGGCGCCCCGGGCGACGCACTTCCTGATCAAGAAGGAAGCGTTCATCGGCCCGCTGGACCCCTTCCTGACCGGCATCGGCCAGCTCAAGGTCGACCGCGACACCACCGACCGCGCGGCCATCACCCGCGCGCTGGGCGTGCTGGACAACGGCGGGGTCCTCGGGATCTTCCCGGAGGGCACCAGGGGCGAGGGCGACTTCGCCGCCCTGCGCGCAGGGCTCGCCTACTTCGCCGTGCGCGGCGGGGCGCCGATCGTGCCCGTCGCCGTGCTGGGAAGCACGGAGCGCCGCGGACGGTTGATAAAGGCGCTGCCTCCGCTGCGCTCCCGCGTCGACGTCGTCTTCGGAGACGCGTTCGAGGCGGGCGACGGCAGCGGGCGGCGCACCCGCAAGGCGCTGGACGAGGCCACCGAACGCATCCAGAAGCAGCTCGCCGCGCACCTGGAAAACGCCAGGCGCCTGACGGGCCGCTGAGCGACACTGAATACCGAGTAGTGGATCAACCCGGACAGAACGGGTGGTCCACCGATCACCCCGAATGAACGACGAGGTACGGACTTCATGAACGACCACATCCAGCCCGACGGCTCGGACTCCTTCGAGCACGACCACGGGGCGCTCGGCGACGCCGAGTACGCGGAGTTCATGGAGCTCGCCGCGGTCGAGGGCTTCGACGTCGAGGACGTCGAGGGCGCCATCGAGGAGGCCGGTCACGGGCCGCTGCCCGTGCTCGCCGTCGTCGGCCGCCCCAATGTCGGCAAGTCGACCCTGGTGAACCGGATCATCGGCCGCCGCGAGGCCGTCGTCGAGGACAAGCCGGGCGTGACCCGCGACCGTGTGACCTACGAGGCCGAATGGTCGGGCCGCCGCTTCAAGCTCGTCGACACCGGCGGCTGGGAGCAGGACGTCCTCGGCATCGACGCCTCCGTGGCCGCGCAGGCCGAGTACGCGATCGAGGCCGCCGACGCCGTCGTCTTCGTCGTCGACGCCAAGGTCGGCGCGACCGACACCGACGAGGCGGTCGTCCGGCTGCTGCGCAAGGCGGGCAAGCCCGTCGTGCTGGCCGCCAACAAGGTCGACGGCCCGAGCGCGGAGGCCGACGCGGCCTACCTGTGGTCCCTCGGCCTCGGCGAGCCGCACCCGATCTCCGCACTGCACGGCAGGGGCACCGGCGACATGCTGGACGCCGTCCTGGAGGCCCTCCCGGAGGCCCCCGCGCAGACCTTCGGCACCGCGGTGGGAGGCCCGCGCCGCATCG
The DNA here is from genome assembly GCF_003112535.1 of Streptomyces rishiriensis. Taxonomy (GTDB): domain Bacteria; phylum Actinomycetota; class Actinomycetes; order Streptomycetales; family Streptomycetaceae; genus Streptomyces; species Streptomyces rishiriensis. Next base: position 38,538 of record NZ_BEWA01000029.1, read on the forward strand.
CGCTCATCGGCCGTCCGAACGTCGGCAAGTCCTCCCTGCTGAACAAGGTGGCGAACGAGGACCGCGTCGTCGTCAACGAGATCGCGGGCACCACCCGCGACCCCGTCGACGAGCTGATCGAACTCGGCGGCGTCACCTGGAAGTTCGTCGACACGGCGGGCATCCGCAAGCGCGTCCACCTCCAGCAGGGCGCCGACTACTACGCCTCACTGCGCACCGCGGCGGCCGTGGAGAAGGCCGAGGTGGCGGTCATCCTGATCGACGCCTCCGAGTCGATCTCGGTACAGGACCAGCGCATCGTGACGATGGCCGTGGACGCCGGACGCGCGCTGGTCATCGCCTACAACAAGTGGGACACCCTCGACGAGGAGCGCCGCTACTACCTGGAGCGGGAGATCGAGACCGAGTTCGCCCAGGTGGCGTGGGCCCCTCGGGTGAACGTCTCGGCGCGCACCGGACGGCACATGGAGAAGCTGGTCCCGGCGATCGAGGCCGCCCTGGCAGGCTGGGAGACCCGCGTTCCGACGGGCCGTCTGAACGCCTTCCTCGGCGAGCTGGTCGCGGCCCACCCGCACCCGGTCCGGGGCGGCAAGCAGCCGCGCATCCTCTTCGGCACCCAGGCCGGCACCAAGCCCCCGCGGTTCGTGTTCTTCGCGTCCGGGTTCATCGAGGCGGGCTACCGGCGCTTCATCGAGCGCCGGCTGCGCGAGGAGTTCGGCTTCGAGGGCACGCCGATCCACATCTCGGTCCGGGTGCGCGAGAAGCGCGGCAGCAAGAAGAAGTGACGACACGGCTGGAGGGCGGCGCCCGTCGCGGGCGCCGCCCTCCAGCCGTCTGCGTATCCGTTCAGGCATCCGTCGGCGTACCCGTCCGGGTGTCCGGACGGATGTCCGTCTGCGCATTCGTCTGCGCATTCGCCTGCGGATGCGCTCAGAAGGTCCTGCGGGGGGCCGGCGGCAGCGCCGCCGGGACGTGGTGCATCGTGGGCGCGGGCTGCTGCTGACCGATCTGCCCCACCCGCTGCCACTGGGACTGCTGCCCGATCCCGTGCCGCGCGCTCTGCGCCCCCGCGCTGTAGGCGCTGTACGAGCTGCTGAACGTCCCCGGGCGCGGCGCCGCGTACGAGCCCGTGTGGTAGGGGAGGTTCCCGAAGGCGGTGAAGCCCAGTTCGTCCTCGCCGCTGCGGTCGCCCGGCAGCGAACGGAACGTCTTGACGTACTCCGCGTAGAGCGCGTCGTAGATCGGCGTGGCCGAAGGGCCGCCCTGGGAGTCCCGAGCCGGTCGCGCGGACGGGATCGACTGGTAGGACGGGCGGCGGGGAACGTCGTAGGTGTGCACGTATGTCCAAACGACGCGGCACGGGAAGGGATGCGGCACAGCGGGCGTCCGGGGCGGACGCCGGGCCGTGGGCCGTGGACGGCTGCGCCGCGCCGCACGACCCCCGGCTGCCGCCCCCGAGACGGACTCAGGTGCCCGCGAGGGGGAGTGCCGCGCCGACCAGGTGCCCGTTCCCGGCGGCCTTGTCCAGCGCGTCCCGCAGGAGGTCCTCCCGGGGCTGGCGTCCGATGGAGCCGACCGGCGCCGCGAACATCAGCACCTGCTGGTGCTTGTTGGCCGCGGCCCGCCACCCCTCCGTCACCTGCAGCGGCTGGTGCGCCTGCCACCAGGCGACCGGCTGGCCGCCGGTGGACGACGGCTGCAGCACGGCGTGCAGCTGCCCCATCGCCAGCAGCACGGACCAGCCGTGCTGCACCGGCGGCACCTCGGTCAGTTCGCTCAGCGGCATGAAGCCCTGCTCGATGAGGAGCGGCAGGAAGTCGTCGCCGGCGGCGGTCGTGCCGGGCCGCACGATCGGCGCGGTCGGCTCGACGACCAGGGCGGGGTGCAGCTCCCCGGCGATCAGGACGAGCCCGCTCGTCACGCCGAGCACCGCCTGCTCGGGCACGACCTTGCCGGGGTCCAGGTCGACGGTGTCGCCGCTGATGGAGCGCACCGCGCCCTGCAGCTGCTCCTCGGTCACCTGGACGACCTGGGAGGGCAGGCAGGTGGCGTGGGCGAAGGCGAGGACGGCGGTCTCGTCCCCGATGAACAGGACGGTGCTGGTGTGCTCGTTCTCGGAGTCGCCCGGGGTGCGGCAGGACGTGCAGTCGTAACTGCCCGGGGCGTTGTCTCCGGCGAGCAGCCGGTCGGCTTCTTCGTCGCCGATCTCGGCGCGTACCTCGTCGCTGACGTCGAGCATGCGCGGCACGGGGGGCTCCCTCGGATGCGGTGCGTGGGCGAGGCCGGGTGACTCCGGCTCGTGGTCCGGGTGGGCCCCGGCTCATGAAGATGACAACGGGCGATCTGTGGCGGGAGTCACGCTGCAGAGCGAACGGAATCGAACCATTCCGCGTGGATGGTCACCCTGTGTGTGGAATGGGTCACTCCATGTCAAGTAACGGAGAGGTCACGACAGTTGGGTCGGTGACCTGACTCACAGGACGGGCGGGGTCGTGGTCGACAAATCCTGAAAAGTGCGAGCGAACTGGGTGGCCGGAATTCGCCGCTACCTACGGTAACTGGCAACTGGCCTGCGGCAACGGCGATTTGGTTGATAACGGGGCGTCAGGTTCCCTAGATTGCTCCGCCGTGTGCAACGAGCACCGCTCGGGAACGTCCGCCGGCCGCGCAGAGCCAGACAGCGCGCAGCACCACCGCCGGCGGACGGGGCGGAGCGCGCCGACCGCGTCCCTGCGCGGCGGCCGCGCTCCGGTCAGGGGGAGCCCGGGTATGTAGAGAGGGATCTACATGTCCGAATGTGCCGATCACCGCACCCGCAAGTCGTCGCACAAGACGGCGGTCCTCGCCGGGGCGGTTCTTCTCGCCCCGCTCGGGCTGCTCTCCGCCACCAGCGACGCGGTGGCGGCCGACAGCGGGGTGTGGGACCGCATCGCCCAGTGCGAGAGCGGCGGCAACTGGCACATCAACACCGGCAACGGTTACTACGGCGGGCTGCAGTTCTCCGCCGGTACCTGGCGCGCGTACGGCGGAGCCGCCTACGCGTCGACCGCCGACAAGGCCAGTAAGGCACAGCAGATCTCCGTGGCCGCCAAGGTGCAGAACTCCCAGGGGTGGGGCGCGTGGCCGACCTGCTCGGAGCGCGCGGGAGCGGCCGGCAGCGCACCGGGGGCCGACCGGTCCTCCTCCGCCGGGTCCGGCTCGGCCGGGTCGGGCTCCTCGAAGGCGGGCTCCTCGAAGTGGGGCTCCGCCTCCTCGGACGGCTCGAAGTACGCGCAGTCCACGCACTCCACCAGGTCCGGATCCGCGACCTCCGGCTCCGAGTCGTCGAGGACGCACTCCGCCGCGGCGCCGGAGCGCTCGACGGGCCAGACCTCGCGCGGCACGTCCCGCGGTGACTACACCGTCCGTCAGGGCGACACGCTGAGCACCATCGCGGCCCGCAACGGGATGACCTGGCAGCGGGTCTACGCCGACAACCAGGCCGTCATCGGCGGCGATCCCGACCTGATCGTCCCCGGGCAGCGCCTCATGCTCTGACCCGTCCCCGCTCCGTGACGCGGCGGCCCCGACCGGTGAGACGACCGGCCGGGGCCGCCGCGTCCGTACGGAGGATGTGTGGAGGGGACGTGTATTTCCTATGCGCCGTCAGCTTCTGGGCGGTCGGGCGGAAAGAAAGGAAACAGTCTCCCGAAGTGGTTTCCCGACCTTTTTTCGACGGGTTATCGGCGGCACTCGGACGGGCGTCGCGAATTGCGTTCGAATATGCGGGGAAGGCCTCCGAAACCGCTCGTACGTGTGACGGTCCGCTGTGCACGGATGGCCGTACGGCGGTTGAAACACGTATCGGGATCCTGTGACAGAAGTGTGACCGGAGGTTCCGCATCTCCGGTTCGGTGTTCCCCGGGAGGCGTCGGGGCCTAGCGTGGAGCCATGGCAGCGAATACCACTCCGCCGGCGGAGCCCCAGGACAGTCCGGACGGCTACGTCGGCCTGGAGGCAGAACAGGCCGAGCGACTCGCGCGCGAACGGGGGTGGTCCACGGTGAGGTCGCTGGCGCCCGGGACGATCGTCACCATGGAGTACCGCTTCGGGCGGCTGAACCTGGAGGTGCGGGACGGCAGGGTGGCCCGCGCCTGGAAGGGCTGAGACGGCCGCGGCGGCGCGCCGGCCGAGGGGCAGGAGCACGGCGAAGGCCCCGGGTCTCTGAAAGGGGAGCCGGGGCCTTCGGTGCGGGACCGGGGGGTGCGTACCGGGGTCCCGCCGTCGTGCGGAGGCGTTCGGTGAGGTCAGCCGCCGGTGAGGGGGCGGGCCCCCGAGGCCGCGGCGCCGCGCGGGAGGCGGTCGGAGTGCGGCGGCCGGCGGCTGCCGACCGGGGTGACGGGGGTGCGCTCGGAGCGGGTCGTGTGCGGGCCCGGGGCCAGATAGGCGGGCGCGCGGGGCGCACGGGCCGGGGAGGCGGGCTCGTGCGCCGCGACAGCCTCGTCCTGGCCCGCGTGCAGCTGTGCGAGCGGCACGGGCATCGCGACGGGGACGGACGGCGACGGGGCCGGGGCCGGGGCCGGGGAGGGAGCGGCGACCGTGCGGCTGCGGCGCTCGCGCAGACGGTCGCGCAGCGCGAAGATCGAGACCTCGGCGCGGGCGATCAGCGGCTCGCACCAGGGCAGCGCCAGCAGGATCAGCAGTCCGGCGGCCCAGCCGAGCACCACGTCGCTCAGCCAGTGCGTACCGAGGTAGACGGTGGTGAGGCCGACGCCGAGGGAGACGACCGCGGACACGGCGGACAGCCAGCGGCGAGCCCTCGGCGTGGAGGCCAGATACGCCAGGATTCCCCAGGTCACGACCGCGTTGGCGGTGTGGCCGCTGGGGAATATATCGCCGCCCAGGCCCATCTCGTTCGAGCCGATGGTGATCGCGTAGTGCGGTCCCAGCCGGCCCATGCCGAGCTTCGCGGCGCCCACGGTGATGTTCAGCAGCAGCAGCGAGGCGCCCAGGGTGAGCAGCGGGCGCAGGGTGTGCTGGCGCCAGGATCTCCAGCCGAGCCAGGCGGCGACCATCACGGCGGTCGGGCCGCGCTGGCCGAGGACCACGTAGTAGTCGAGGAAGGCGTGGATCTGCGGCCACTGCTGGTACGGCCGGAAGAACATGACCTGCCAGTCGAGGCGGACCAGCCACGAGGTGATCACCACGAGCCATACGATCGCCAGATAGAAGGCCAGGGTCGCCAGCAACAGGGCGACCCGGTGCCTGCTCATCTTCGGCACATCGATGTGGGCCGGTCGTTCCGGCTCACGGTCGAGCCTGGCGAACACCCGGTCCAGACGGGTGAGGTTTTGGTCGGTACGCACCTAAACGACGTTACAGCGAGTGAGCTGTGGACCCGGCCGAATCCGCTGGTTTGTGATGACGATGTGATGTGGGATTGCTCTCAGAACGCTGTTAATCCCCCTGGAATCTCTAATCGCCGAACGCTGCTGCCTTCAATTCCTTTGATCATTCCTAGGGATAGTTTTAGGGAAATGATGAAAGGTTTCACTGAAAAGCCGGACGCCGATCAGGGGGGACCGGAGCCGTTCAGCCACCACGCCCCGTACACGGCCGAAGCAGTCGCCGCGCACCCCACGACCAGCGCCGCCCGGCTCGTGCGCAGCCGGGACAGGGCCAGGGCGAGCGGCAGCAGCAGCGGGAAGGCCGGCAGCAGCAGCCGCGGCTTCGAGCCGAAGTAGCTCGACGCGCACAGGGCGAGCGCGAGGACCGCGCCGCCGTACACCAGCAGCGGAAGCGGCTGGCCCTGCCGTACGCAGACCGCGTACAGCCACAGCAGGAGGGCGACGCCGACGATCAGCCCGACGCCGGCGAGGGCGGAGGGGAACGACGTGAACTTCCCGGCGACGAACCGGGCGAAGGCGTAGCCGCCGTCGAAGCCGTTGCGCCAGCCCGCCTGGACGTCGAGATAGCCGAGGGGGCCGCGGCCGGTGCGGTGCCCGACCCACAGGACGTACGCGGCGGCGCCGAGGGGTGCGAGGAGCATGGCGAGGGCGCGCGGGGCGTAGCGGGGCTTCACGGCGGTCCGCTCGCGCCCCGCGAGGGCTTCGGCCGGCGGGCCGGGGGCGTGGACGGGGGAGTGCGCGCCGGAGGCGGGCGCTGTGCTGCGGGTTCGCGCGATCGAGATCCCCGGGGCGGCCGCACGGTCACGGAGGAGGGACGCCACGCCGGCCGCCCACACCGCCGCGACCACCGCGAGCCCCACCGGCCGGGTCAGACCGGACAACGACGCCAGGGCCCCCGCGGTCACCCACCGGCCCGTGAGCACCGCGTAGAGCGACCAGGCGGCCAGCGCGGTGAACAGCGACTCGCTGTACGCCATCGACTGCACGATCCCGACGGGCAGGACGGCCCACACCAGCACCGCGCACACCCCGGCCCGCCGCCCGTACACGTGGTCGGCGACCGCGAAGATCCCCCAGGCCGCCGCGAGCGAGGCGAGCAGGGACACGACGAAACCGGCGTCCGCGTACGACAGCGGGGTCGCCGCGTGCAGCAGTCTTTCCAGCCAGGGCAGCAGCGGGAAGAAGGCCAGATTGGAGTGCACGTCGCCGTTCGGCAGCCGGACCTCGTAGCCGTATCCCAGCTCGGCGACCCTGGTGTACCAGAGGGCGTCCCAGCGGGCGGTGAGCAGCGTGTGCGCGCTCTTGTCGCCGGCGGCGCTCCACAGGGCCAGGCCGAGCAGGCCCAGGGCGCGCACGGCCGCGTACCCCAGGAGGACGGGGGCCGCCCGGCGCGGGGCCGCGGAGCCGGGGGGCCTCACACGGGTCTGGAGATCGGTCACGGGCTCGATTATCGACGGGCGCCCGGAGCCGGCGGGCCGCCGAGTGCGGCGGGAGCGCGCCGGGCGCGGTGCGCGGGGCGTGCGCCGCGGGGCGCGGAGCGGGTGCGGTGCGGGTGCAGAGCATGTGCGCGACGGGTGTGGGGGGTGCGTGCGGGACGAGTGTGGGACGGGTGGGGGACGCGTGTGGGACGGGTGGGGGAGGGGTGTGGGGCGGGGCGGGGGGCGGAATGCGGGGCAGGGTGAGGGACGGGGGCGCGGAGTGGGTGCGGGGTCGGGGTGTAGTGGCGTACGCCACATGGGTCGCTCCTGGACGTGAGATGTCCGCCACGTGACCGTGGCGCGAACTCGCGTACGCTGCGTCTCACTCGTGTTCGTTTGCGCGGGCCGGAGACCACCGCTCCTCTCCGGCCGAGTCGCGGGGAGTCCCCACCCCGCGAGCCCGCCGGACCGAGGGATCACCTGGGAGGTACGTACATGTCCGGGACGACCACGGCCGCCGCTGGGCTGCGCCGGAGGACGGCCGGGGCCGGTGCCAACCGCTGGGTCGTCCTGGTGGTGCTGTGCGTCAGCCTGCTCCTGGTCGCCGTCGACGCGACCGTGCTGCACGTGGCGGTGCCCGCCGTCACCGAGGACCTGCGGCCCGGCGCGATAGAGCTGCTCTGGATCGTCGACACCTATCCGCTGGTCTGCGCCTCGTTGCTGATCCTGTTCGGCACGCTCGGCGACAAGGTCGGCCGCAGACGGATCCTGCTGCTCGGATACGCCCTGTTCGGCGTCGCCTCCGCGCTGGCGGCGTTCGCCGGGAGCGCGCAGACGCTGATCGTGGCGCGGGCGCTGCTGGGGGTGGGCGGAGCGATGATCATGCCCGCGACGCTGTCGATCCTGCGGCAGGTGTTCCCGGACCGGCGTGAGCGGGCGCTGGCGATAGGCCTCTGGAGCGCGGTGGCGGCGGTGGGCGCGGCGATCGGACCGCTGCTCGGCGGCTTTCTCCTCGAACACTTCTGGTGGGGCTCGGTCTTCCTCGTCAACATTCCGTTGATGCTGGTGAGTCTGCCGGTGGGACGGCTGCTGCTGCCCGAGTCGCGCGGGGCGGGGAACGGTCCCTGGGACGTCGTCGGCGCGCTGATGGCGGCGGCGGGACTGTTCGGCGTCGTGCTGGGCGTGAAGCGGCTGGGCGGCGGCGAGCTGGGACCGTTCACCGTGGTGCCGCTGGCCGTGGGCGCGGTGCTGATCGTCCTCTTCGTACGACGTCAGCGGCGGCGCACGCATCCCCTGGTGGACCTCGGGATGTTCGCGCGGCCGGCGTTCAGCACGTCGGTGGGATGCATTGTGCTGGCCATGCTGGCGCTCGTCGGACTCGAGCTGATCGCGGCGCAGTATCTGCAGCTCGTGCTCGGCCTGTCCCCGCTGGAGACGGGACTGCGGCTCCTGCCGCTGACCTTCGCCGCGATGGCGGCGGGGCTGGCGGGGGCGCGGCTGCTGCGGGGGTTCGGGCCGCGGCGGATGGTGTGCGGGGGGTTCCTGCTGACGGCGATGGCCGTGCTGGTGCTGACCGCGATGGGCGGGTCGGACAACACGGGGCTGCTGCTGTTCGGGTTCCTGCTGCTCGGGTTCGGTCTCGAGACGACGTTGTTCGCGGCGTACGAGTCGATGCTGAGCGAGGCCCCGCAGGAGCAGGCGGGCGGGGCGGCGGCGATCGGGGAGACGTCGTACCAGCTGGGGGCGGGGATCGGGATCGCCCTCCTGGGGAGCGTGATGAACGCTGCGTACGCTCCCGGGCTGTCCTCCGTGCCCGGGGTGCCGGCGTCGGCGTCGGCGGCCGCGGGGCATTCGCTGGGCGAGGCCTACCAGGTGGCCGGGCAGTTGGGCGGGCCCGCCGGGGTGGCGCTGCGGCGGGTCGCGCGGGACAGCTTCGTGCACGGGCTGCACGTCACGCTGTTGGTGAGTGCGGGGTTGCTGATGCTGGGGGCGGTGATGGCGTTGCGGTTGCCGCGGGTGATGCAGTGCGAGGCCTCTCCGGCGGGGGTGGGGCTTCCTGCGCCTCGGGAAGTCGTGGAGCCCCGCGTCTCGGCCTGACCTTCGCCCACCCCCGCCCCGCCCGTGACGGTCGGTCGAGGAGTGGGCGTCGCCCGTGGGGGTGGATCGCCGTCGGCGTCTGCGGATGCCTGCGGGCGCCTGCGGCGCTTGTCCGCGGCGGTTGTGCGGGCTTGTCGCCTGCGGGCCTGCGCCTGCTGTGCGGCGGCCTGCGGCCTGCCGGTCGGTCTCCCACCCGCGCACCGCCCGTGACGGTTGGTCGAGGGGTGACCGTCGCCCGTGGGGGTGCTTCGCCGTCGGCGTCTGCGGCGGGTGCCTACGGTGCCTGCGGATTGGGGAGCTGGGGGCTGCTGGGCTGTGGCCTGTGGCCTGTGGCCTGTGGCCCGGTTTCACCCGGCCGTCGGGGACTGCCGTGAGCCCGCTCCCCGCGGTCCGGTGGGGGTTACTGGACGTGGGGGGCGGGGGGGTCGTAGGGTCGGGCGGGAGAGGTTTACTAGCGGTGCTAGTTTTAGGTTCTGCCGGAGGCTGTCGTATGTCCGCGTCCTCGAAGTCGCCCCCGTTCGACCCCGCCGACCCGCTCGGGATCGACGACCTGCTCGACGCCGAGGATCTCGCGATCCGTGACACCGTGCGCGGTTGGGCGGCGGACCGGGTGCTGCCCTATGTCGCCGAGTGGTACGAGAGCGGGGAGCTGCCGGTCATCCGGGAGCTCGCCCGGGAGCTCGGCGGGATCGGGGCGCTCGGGATGTCGCTGAGCGGGTACGGATGCGCGGGTGCGAGCGCCGTGCAGTACGGGCTCGCCTGTCTGGAGCTGGAGGCCGCCGACTCCGGGATCCGCTCGCTCGTCTCCGTGCAGGGATCCCTGGCCATGTACGCCCTCCACCGGTTCGGCTCCGAGGAGCAGAAGCGGGAGTGGCTGCCCCGCATGGCCGCCGGCGAGGTCATCGGGTGCTTCGGGCTCACCGAGCCCGACCACGGGTCCGACCCGGCGGGTATGCGGACGTACGCCAAGCGGGACGGCTCCGACTGGGTGCTCAACGGGCGGAAGATGTGGATCACCAACGGGTCGGTCGCCGGCGTCGCCGTGGTCTGGGCGCAGACGGAGGAAGGGATCAGGGGGTTCGTCGTGCCGACCGGCATCCCCGGGTTCTCCGCCCCGGAGATCAAGCACAAGTGGTCCCTGCGGGCCAGTGTGACCAGCGAACTCGTGCTCGACGACGTGCGGTTGCCGGCCGACGCCGTCCTGCCGGAGGTCACCGGGCTGCGCGGCCCGCTCAGCTGTCTGTCCCACGCGCGCTACGGCATCGTCTGGGGCGCGATGGGGGCGGCCCGGTCGTGTTTCGAGACCGCGGTCGCGTACGCGAAGACCCGGGAGCAGTTCGGGCGGCCCATCGGGGGATTCCAGCTCACCCAGGCCAAGCTCGCCGACATGGCGGTCGAACTGCACAAGGGGATTCTGCTCGCCCACCACCTGGGGCGGCGCATGGACGCCGGCCGCCTGCGTCCCGAGCAGGTCAGCTTCGGCAAGCTCAACAACGTGCGGGAGGCGATCGAGATCTGCCGGACCGCCCGTACCGTCCTCGGGGCCAACGGGATCTCGCTCGAATACCCCGTCATGCGGCACGCGACCAACCTCGAGTCGGTCCTCACCTATGAGGGCACCGTCGAGATGCACCAGCTCGTGCTGGGCAAGGCGCTCACCGGACTCGACGCCTTCCGCTGATCCGGCCCAGGGGCCGGGGCAGGGCCGACGAGCGGCCCTGCCTCAGCTCTGGTTGAAGAATCCGTCCGTCCGATGCGCGGACGGGTCCCCGTTCACGATCTCCGTGTTGGCGGGGCTCAGCAGGAACACCCGGGTGGACACCCGCTCGATCGAACCCCGCAGGCCGAAGATCAGCCCCGCCGCGAAGTCGACGACGCGCTTGGCGTCGCCGGCCTCCATGGCGGTGAGGTTCATGATGACCGGCACGCCTTCACGGAACAGCTCGCCGATCGCCCGCGCGTCCCGGAAGCTGTCCGGGGTGACGGTGCCGATGCGGCGGCCCTTCTCCTCGGCCGTGTCCGCCGCCACCTTCACGCGCGGGTCGGTGACCCAGGCGTCCTGCGGGTCGGTCCCCTCGGAATAGTCGTCGTCGTAGTAACGCTCGTCATCGTTGTCGTCGACGAGGCCAAGCCAGGCACTCGCCTTGCGCACCGATCCCATGGACGCCTCCTCTCACAGCGGTCTTCTTCTGCTTTCCGCATTCCCCATGGTCGTCCATGATGCGGATGTCGCGCCAAGTGGATAGACGCCGCGCGGGGGGTTTGTGACGGTACTGGTGCACAGCTAATACGTCGAGAGCCCGCGTCTCCCAAGGGTCGCACCGCATACAGCTGCTGACTGTGAGTGAAATATGATTCTTCGTGGCGGACGGGTGACGGACGGTGCGTCCGGGTGAACCGAGTGCCCCCGATCCGGCATGACAATCGGTCGATACCATGCGCAGCTCAGTGTCCCAAGGACGACGGGGGTTGTCGTGTTCGGAATCGTCAGGCCGTGCAGCCATCGGCTCGGTGAGAGTCTCAAGACCCAGTGGATGGCCCATCTGTGCGGGCTGTGTCTCGCGCTGCGCGGCGATCACGGGCAGTTCGCGCGGGTCGTCACCAACTACGACGGGCTGATCATATCGGTCCTGACGGAGGCTCAGGCCGAGCGCGTCACCGCCGGCGGGTGGCGGCGCACGGCGGGACCGTGCCCGCTGCGGGGCATGCGCACCGCCTCGGTCGCCCAGGGGGAGGGCGCACGGCTCGCGGCCGCCGTCTCGCTGGTGCTCGCCTCGGCCAAGGTGCGTGACCACGTCGCCGACGGCGACGGGGTGCTGGCGCGGCGGCCGGTCGCCGCCGCCGCGCGCCGGGTCGCCGACAGCTGGGGGCGGGCCGGGGAACGCGGCGGAGCGGCCGTGGGGTTCGACACCGCCGTCCTCGTCGACGCCGTGGACCGGCAGGTCGGCATCGAGGCGCTCGCCGGTCCGGGCACCCCGCTGCTGACCGTCACCGAGCCGACCGAGACCGCGACCGCCGCCGCTTTCGCGCACACCGCGGTCCTGGCGGGCCGGCCGGCCAACGCCGTGCCGCTCGCCGAGGCCGGCCGTCTCTTCGGACGGCTGGCGCATCTGCTGGACGCCGTCGAGGACCAGGCGGCGGACGCGGCGGCCGGGGCCTGGAACCCGCTGACGGCCACGCACACCCCGCTCGCCGAGGCCCGCCGGCTCGCCGACGACGCCCTGCACGGCATCCGGCTCGCCCTGCGGGACGTCGAGTTCGAGGAGGGCAGGCTGGCGCACCTGCTGCTCGCGCACGAGCTGGGCCGGTCGGTGGACCGGGCCTTCGGAACGCAGTCCTGCGGGCACACGCACGGGCCGCAGGACGCGGACGCACCGGAGGGCGCCTTCGGGCCGCCCACCGGCCCGTATGCCCCGCGCAACCCGGCGGATCCGAACGCTCCGCACGCGCCCGGCAACCCCTACGGCAACCCGTACGGCGAGCCGCCCCGGCCGCAGAAGCGGGGTTTCCTGGCCGGCTGCGCGGTGGCGATCGGGCTGTGCTGCACCTGCAAGGTGTGCTGCGCCGACGAGTTCGAGGGCCCCTGGTCGAGGAAGAAGCGCGAGGGCTTGTGCAACGACTGCGGCGACTGCGGCGACTGCGGCAGCTGTGACTGCAGTTGCTGCGACTGCTGTGACGGGTGCTCGTGCTGTGAGTGCTGCGCCTGCGACTGCTCCTGCTGACGTGCCGCCACCTGCCGTGCGCGGACGCTCATCGTCCGTGCCGGCCGCCGGCGCGGTGAGCGGCGGACGTCTCCGGGCCGTATCTCCCGCCAAGGATGCGGATGCTCGAAAGGACCAGGGACCATGCCCGGGCGTTCTGACCAGACCGTGCCGCTCGCTGTGAAGATCGTCGTGAGCGGGGGGCTCGGGGTGGGCAAGACCACCTTCATCGCCGCCGTCTCCGAGATCGAGCCGCTGGACACGGAGGCGCCGATCACCCAGGTGTCGGTGGGCGTCGACTCGCTCGACGGCGTCGAGTCCAAGACGACGACCACCGTCGCACTGGACTTCGGGCGCATCAGGCTCGATCCGGCCATCGCGCTGTACCTGTTCGGCACGCCGGGGCAGGGCCGCTTCTCGTTCCTGTGGGACGACCTGGTGGAGGGCGCGCTGGGAACGGTCGTCCTCGCGGACACCCGGCGCATCGAGGAGTGCTATCCCGCTCTCGACTACTTCGAGGCGCAGGGCGCGCCGTTCGTCCTCGCCGTGAACCGCTTCGACGGGGCCGACCGGTTCGAACTGGACGAGGTCAGGGAGGCGTTGGGGCTGGGCGCGGACGTTCCCGTGCTGGAGTGCGACGCGCGGGAGCGGGGGTCCGTACGGGATGTGCTGGGCGCCTTGATGGACCGGGTGATCGGGTTCCGGGCCGCGCCCGGGCGTCGGGCGGTGGCGGCGCAGGGGTGAGGGGGGCCGAGAAGGGGGTGCGTGGGTGAAGGCGGGGCTGGCTGGGGGAGAACGCGCGGGGGGCGCCCGGAATCCGGGCGCGCAGGGGGTCAGCTCAACAGGAACAGGACCACACTCGACCGAAGTCGATGTGGGAGCGGGTGACCAGCCACTGCTGCGGATGCATGGCCCAAGTGGAACAGGTCTCCGATTACCCGTCAACCGATCCGAGACGCACCGCTCACAGTTCGGACAGCCTTGACAGTGAGGGGAAATACCCCCGTACCCTCGCTGCACGGCCCTGCTGAGGGGCTCGGCCGTGTCTCCTGCCGTGTGGTGAAGGCCCATCCGTGTCACGGAGCCTTCGCATGCCTTCCGAGCCCCCTGCCCCATCCCCGGCGCCCCACCCGGCGTCCCGGCCGGCGAGACGATCCCTCGTGATCGTCGGGGCCGGCCCCCGGGGGACCGGTCTCATCGAGCGGATCGCCGCCAACGCCCCCGAGCTGTACGCCGGTTCGGCTCTCGACATCCATCTCGTCGACCCGTATCCACCGGGCGCCGGACGCATCTGGCGGGCCGCCCAGTCCCCGTTGCTGTGGATGAACTCGCACGCCGAGGACGTCACCGTGTTCACCGACGAGACGGTGCGGATGGCCGGGCCCGTGCGGCCCGGGCCCACTCTGCACGAGTGGGCCGGCCTCGACGGGCGCGTCTTCGCCGACCGGCGGATCCAGGGCGCGTATCTGCGCTGGGCGCACGAGCAGGCCGTCGCCGCGCTGCCGCCGGAGATCACCGTGCACCGCCACCCGCGGCGTGCCCTGCGGGTGAGCGGTTCGCGCGAGGAGCGCCAGCAGGTGTGGCTGGAGGGCCGGCCCCGGCCGCTCCGGGCCGACCTCGTCGTCCTCGCCCTCGGTCACCTCGACGCCGAACCGGACGAGGAGCAGAGCGCGTTGGCCGCGTACGCCCGTGAGCACGGGCTCGTCCACCTTCCCCCGGACTTCACCGCCGACAGCGACCTGTCCGCGCTCGGGGCCGGCGAACCCGTCCTGGTGCGCGGCTTCGGACTGGCCTTCGTCGATCTGACGGTGCTGCTCACCGAGGGGCGCGGCGGACGGTACGAGGGGGACGTCTATGTGCCCTCGGGGCGTGAGCCGGTGCTGTACGTCGGCTCGCGGCGCGGTGTGCCGTACCACTCGAAGATCGGCTACGACTGGACCGGAGAACGGCCGCCGCTGCCGAGGTTCCTGGGGCCCGCCGAGATCGACGCCCTGGCGGCGCGGTCCGGGGGCCTCGACTTCCGGCGGGACGTGTGGCCGCTGGTGGAGAAGGAGCTGGGCTTCGCCCACTACCACCGGCTGTTCACGGCCCACGCCGAGCGGACCGCGATCGCCTGGGCCGACTTCGAGGAGAAGTACGCGGCCGCGGCGGCGGGGCCCGAACGGGAGGCGCTGGTGGCCTCCGCCGTGCCCGACCCGCGCGACCGGCTCGACCTGGCCGCCCTCGACCGGCCGCTGGAGGGGGTGACCTACGGATCCTTCGAGGAGTTGCAGGAGGGCCTGCGCGGATACGTCGAGGGCGATCTGAACCGCCGTCACGACCCGGCGTACAGCCCCGACCTGGCCGTCTTCCTGGGCCTGCTGTCCGTCTACGGGCAACTGGTCCGGCTGGAGGGCGTCGGCTCCTGGTGGCACGGGTTCTTCAGCTGCCTTGCCTCCGGCCCGCCCGGCCCCCGGCTGCGGCAACTGCTCGCGCTGTCCCGGGCGGGGGTGGTGAACTTCGTCGGCGCCGACATGACCGTACGCGCGGAGGACGGCGTGTTCCGGGCGTACGGCGCGACCGTGCCGGGGCGCTCGGTCGAGGCGCGGGCGCTGGTGGAGGCCAGGCTGCCGGAGCCGACGCTGCGGCGCGCCCTCGACCCGCTGCTGCGCGGCCTGCACGCCGACGGCGCCGGCGAGACCGCGGACGGGCTGCTGCGGGTGGACCGCGCGGACGGGCGGGTCCTGGACCGGAGCGGCCGGCCCCATCCACGGCGGTTCGCGCTCGGGCCGCACACCGACGGCCGTACGCCGGGCGCGTTCACCCGGCCGCACACCGGCGGTCCCGCGTTCCGGCAGAACGACGCCACCGCGCGGGCCGCCCTGGTGTTCCTGCGGGACCTCGGCGCCGACGCCGTCGGGTGAGCCGGCCGCCTTCCGAAGCGCCACAGGCCGGGTGAGCCGGCCGCCTTCCGACTCGCCACAGGCCGGGTGAGCCGGCCGCCTTCCGACTCGCCACAGAAAGGGTTCTTCCTCATGAGCTCATCGCCCGGCCGGGGGCTGCTGCACCTGGCCGCCGCCGTCGACCAGCCCGAGGGCCGCGACATCGGCCCCTACGCCGAGCTCGCGCGCCTCGCCGAGCGCGGCGGCCTCGACTTCGTCACGCTGGACGAGGCCTTCGCCCGGCCCGGATTCGACGCGTCGGCCGCGTTGTCGCGGGTGGCGCCGGTCACGCGGCGCGTGGGGCTGGTGCCCACGCTGACCGCAGCGCCCACCGAGCTCCTCCCCGTCCCGGCGGCGATCGCCGCCCTGGACCGGGTCAGCCGGGGCCGGGCCGGCTGGCGGACCGACGTCTTCGCCCCGGACGAGGAGGCCCGGCTCTCCGGCCGCCCCGCCGCGCAGCCGGAGGCCCGGTGGCGGGAGGCCGGCGAGGTCGCGGTGACGGCCGCGGGGTCGTGGGACGGCCGGGCGGACGGCGCCGGGACGCGCCGGGCGCGCGGCGGCCGCTTCGGCGACGCCGACACGCTCCGCCGCGCCGGCTTCCGCGGCTCGGCCGCCACGGCGAACGGGCCGTCTGCCGGGCCCGGATCTCCGCAGGGACACCCCGTGCGGGTCGTCGACGCCGCCGAGGGGCGTCCCCGGTCCGCCGCCGCGTGTCACGCCGACGTCGCCCTGGTGCGCGTGGCGAGCCCCGCGCGGGCCCGTGCCGCCCGCGACCGGCTGCGGTCCGAGGCCGCCGGGGCCGGACGCGACCCTGACTCGCTGCGCGTCATGGCGAGTCTGCTGATCGACCTCGGCGACGGCGAGCACGCCGCCCATCCCGGGCACGGCGGGGGCGGCCCCCGGCAGACCCCGCGGGGGCCGCTGTACCGGGGCGGTCCCG
This sequence comes from Streptomyces rishiriensis, assembly GCF_003112535.1. Classification (GTDB taxonomy): domain Bacteria; phylum Actinomycetota; class Actinomycetes; order Streptomycetales; family Streptomycetaceae; genus Streptomyces; species Streptomyces rishiriensis. Next base: position 55,002 of record NZ_BEWA01000029.1, read on the forward strand.
TCGACCTCGCCGACCTGATCGCCTCCTGGCGTCAGGAGGGCGCCGTCGACGGCTTCCATCTCACCCCCGTCGAGCCGCGCCGGGATCTGGAGCGCCTGGTGAACGGCACGGTGGCGCTCCTTCAGCACCGGGGCCTGTTCCGCACCTTCTATCCCGGCAGCACCCTGCGCGAGCATCTGGGGCTCGCCCGGCCCGCCGACCGGTCCGCGGGGGGAGCGGCCTGAGAAGCGCGCAGGTCGCGTGGCATGAGAAGCGCGCCGATCGTGTTCTCCTCCGGCAAGCGCCCTGCCGGAATGCGGCGCTCGGACACCGCCGTCGAGAGGTGTGCCGCCCGCCGCGCGCAAGCCATCCGGACGGTCGACTTCCGGACACCCGGCCCGGAGACGGCCGAAGCGGCGGCCCCGGCGCTCACCGTGGCGCTCACCGCGGCCGTCCCCGACCGACCGCGCGCAGCGAGCGGGTCGTCTCGCAGGACCTCGCGCAGGTCGTCGCGCAGGTCTCCGCGGACACGGAGGGGCGCCCGTCCGGGGCCGGCCCGCGGGCGGCAGCCGCGGGTCAGGGCGGGGACGGCGTACGGCAACTGCTCGCACCGGTCCGCGAGAACGCCTCGGTGCGGTGTGCCGTCGCCTCGGTGACGTGTGTCGTCGACCGGGACTGCGCGGCACCCCCCGGCACGGCGTCGACGGGCCGACGGCGATGACGGCGTCGCCTGCGACGCGCGCCGGTCCGCGCCCTGACGCGGCGTCCCCTACGGAGGAGACCGCGGGGGACGGTCTGCCGGGGGGCGGCGTTCGCCGACGTCACCGGCAGGGCGGCCGGTTGACGCGTCGGGTTCCCCGCACCCCGGCGCACCAGGCGCGTACGGACGCACGGCGGTGGTCCTCGATGCGGCCGTACTGCCTCCGTGCGCCATTGCCCCTACTTCGGTCCGTCCGTCGTCCCGCCCGGGAAGACATGGGAGGTGGCGGTCGAGGAGAAGGAGCGCAACCCGGTCTGAGCTGGGGCAAGAGGGCTGCAAGAGGGATCGACTCACGCAGTTCGTTCACTGGTCTACGGCCGAAAGGCGCCCTTGCGCCTACCGGCCGTTCGGCCGAATACTCCCCCTCAGCGCTTGTCAGGGTCACGGCGTGTCCGGAATCCGGACGAACGTCGGCTCTGGCTGCGCCTCACGGGCCCCGACCCCACACGACGGGCCCCCGACTTCCCCCAGGAGGGAACGAAACGTGAGGATCAAGCGCACCACCCCCACCACCCCCATGAGCGGCATCTCGAGACGGACCCGGCTGACCGCCGTCGCCACCGGACTCGTGGCCGCGGCCGCCGTCGCCATCCCCCACGCGAGCGCGGCGGACAACACCACCTACAGCGCCTCCGAACTCAAGAGCGCCGGAGCCTCGGTGCTCAAGGCGGACGTCCCGGGCACCGCCTGGGCGGTCGACAGCAGGACCAACCGACTCGTGGTCACCGTCGACAGCACGGTCTCCGACTCCGAGATCGCGAAGATCAAGCAGCAGGCGGGCGGCAACGCCGGCGCGCTCACGATCAAGCACACCCCGGGCAAGTTCAACAAGCTCATCGCCGGCGGCGACGCCATCTACGGCGGCGGCTACCGCTGCTCGCTCGGCTTCAACGTCCGCAGCGGCAGCACCTACTACTTCCTCACCGCCGGGCACTGCGGCGAGGTCGCCTCGACCTGGTACTCCAACTCCGGGCAGTCGACCACCCTGGGCACGAACGTCAGCTACAGCTTCCCGGGCAACGACTACGCGCTGGTCCGCTACACCAACACCTCCGTCACCAAGTCCGGCACCGCGGGCAACACGGACATCACCAGTGCGGGGACGCCCAGCGTCGGCGCCACGGTCTACCGCGACGGCTCGACGACCGGCATCCACAGCGGCCGGGTCACCGCGCTGAACGCGACCGTGAACTACGGCGGCGGCGACGTCGTCTACGGCCTGATCCAGACCACCGTCTGCGCCGAGGGCGGTGACTCCGGCGGCCCGCTGTACTCGACCAGCGGCGTCGCCTACGGCCTGACCTCCGGCGGCAGCGGCAACTGCAGCTCCGGCGGCACCACGTTCTTCCAGCCGGTGGTGGAGGCGCTGAGCGCCTACGGCGTCAGCGTCTTCTAGCTCGTCCCGGGCCCCCGCACGCGAACCGTCGCGCGGGGGCCACCGAGCGGGGCACTGCCCGACCGGGCTCGTCACCGATCTCGAGCGACCCCGCCGGCGGTACCCGCGGGCGGAAGGGCCCGGGGGATCTCCTCCCGGGCCCTTCCGCCGTGCGGGACCGAGGCTCAGGGCCTCTGCGGGGCGAAGGCGTCAGACCCTGCCCGCCGCGAAGACGGCCGCCGCGTCGGCGTTCGCCGTGTAGCCGAGATGCGCCAGCACGTCGCCGCCGCCGCTCTCGCAGATGGGGTCGCCGTGGGCGCAGAAGTCGACGGTGCGGCTCTGGTAGACGCCGGTGACGCTCCTGCCGAGGGCCCGGATCGGGTTGCCGAACAGCAGCACCGCCGCCACCCGCGGTTCGAGAGCGGCGGGGATCGTGGCGACGATGGGGCTGCCGACCACCGCTCCGGCGCTGCTGACGCCGACGGAGTTGTCGACCACGTTCGCGCCCTGCGAATAGCCGACGAGGACGAACCGCTGGTTCGGGCAGGCGGCTGCCTGGCTTTTGACGTGGTTCACCACGTCCGCGTTGCCCTGCGCGGCCGAGGTGAGGGAAAGGTCCGCCGGGTAGTTCACCCTGTAGCTGGAGAGGTTTTTACCCGTCAGTTTCCGCTGCAGAGCGGAATAGACGGGGTCGCCGACGATCAGGCCGAGCGTGCCCGGTTCGAAGGTGCCGCGGGCGGCCACGACGTCGATGTCCGAGCAGGCGGCGGCCGATGCGGAGGGCGCGGTGAGACCGGCCGCCGCGACCCCGCCGAGGAGGGAGAGCGCGGCCAGGCACGAGCGAATACGCATGGGGATCCTTTGCGGGTGGGGTGCTGTCGAGCACCTGGGGGAAAGGATGTCCCGAACGTATTCGCTTTTCCTGTCCAGTTGTTATGCACGGGAATTCAGAAACTCCGCGTTTTTTGTTGCCGATATGAGTGGAACGAATACCGGAAGTGCGCCGCCGGTGCGGACGCCACCTATGTGCCGCAGTCGCGGGGGCTCCGCAGCTCCTCGGCGCGCAGGGCCAGGATGAGGTCCAGCCGGGTGGCGGGCTCGTGCAGCGCGTCGCCGAACAGCTTCTCCAGCTGACGCAGCCGGTAGCGGACCGTCTGCGGGTGCACGTGCAGCCGGGCGGCCACGGCGGGCACGTTGCTGCCGCTCAGCAGCCAGGCCAGCAGCGTCTCGGCGAGCCGGGGGCGCTGTCCCTCGGACACCGTGTCGAGCGGCACGAGGACCCGCGACTCCAGCTGGGCGAGCAGCGGCTCGTCGCCGTGCAGCAGCAGGGTCGACAGATGGTCGGCGCACCGCACCACGCCCTGCCGGGGCAGCACCCCACGGCCCATCAGCCCCAGCGCCCGGGTGGCCCAGTGCAGCGACCGGGCGGCCTCGGCGAGCGGGACCGTGGGACCGATCGCCGCCGGCCGGCCGCGCAGCGCGAGGGCCAACGCCCGCCCGCCGATGTGGCCGGAACCGTCCGGGTCGGGCACCAGCATCCGGGGCGGCCGGGACTCCATGTCCACCAGCGCACCGGCGGCCGCCGGCGGCCGCTCCTCCTCGCGCTGTTCCGGCGTGGCCGCCAGCACGACGACCGCGACGTGCCGCGGCACCGACCAGCGCGCGCCGTGCGCCAGGTCCTGCACGGCCTCCGGGGACACCGGGCCGTCGCCGAGCAGCAGGTCGAGCAACCGCCCGCGGCGGCGCTCCAGCTCGTCCGTGCTGCCTGACCGGGCCTGCGTGTAACCGGCGGCGGCCGCCTCCGCCACCTCGTGGACGGTCCGGAACGCCAGCTCGCCCAGGGCCGCCACGACCGTGGAGTCCAGCCCGAGCTCCTCGGCGGTGCGGCCCATCAGCCGCCAGGCGCGCAGTCCGCCGACGCGCAGCGCGGACTGGAGCGCGTCCAGGCTGCGGCCCTCCAGGGCTTCGCCCCGGCCGAGTTCGTAGTAGGTCGCCGCGATCGCGTCCCCCTGCCCGCGCGGGTCGGCGATGTGGTCGACGAAGAGCGTGAGGGCCTGGACGACGCCGGCCCTGAGGTGCGCGCGGTACGCCCCGTCGGCCGCTCGCGCGTACTCCGGGACCTGGCTGCGGACCTCCTCCTCCACCTCGTCGGCGACGGCTTCGAGCCCGTCGCGCAGCAGCCTGGCCAGTTCGGGTGGCACAGGGGAGGCTTCGAGGCCCTGCGGCACGCCGTGCGGGGTGGGGGAAGCCACGGCGGACACTCCTTTCACCCGGAAGCGGCTCACCCGCGGGCCGTCGCCCGTGGGACGAGAGGGGAAGTCCCGTGTTGGACGGACGTCCTCTGCGCTCCGTTCCGTGCCCCGGCGCCGCCGGCGTCACTCCGGCACCCCCGGCGCACGGGCGAGCATCGGCCATGCGGTGAACTCCCGCTTCCCGTGGCGACGGGGGCGCGGATCGGCTGACGGGTCGGCGCGGCCGCCGCCGGAGGTCCCGCCCCGCGCGCCGGGGCGGGACCTCACGCCTGCGCGCCGCCGCGTGTCACGGCGTGCCCTGCGCGCGGCGCGCCCGCAGGGCGGAGGCCAGTAGGGTGACGACGACGCCTCCGGCCGCCCACGCGGACAGCACCAGCAGGGACGCGGTCATGTCGTTGCCTTCGAAGTAGGCGATCGAGCGCGCCGCCCAGGTCCCCGCTCCGGGCGGCAGCGCCGGGCCGATCGCCTTCCAGAACGGCGGGAGCAGCGGAGGCGGCAGGGCGCCGCCGGCGCTCGGGTTGCCCAGGATCACCACGAGCAGGATGACCAGCCCGATGCCGGCGAGCCCGAAGACGCCCTGGAAGGCGAGCGTGGCCGCGCCGACCGCGAAGACGATCAGCGCGCCGAGCCCCCGGTAGGCCGCGACGCTGCGACGCTGCCCGGCAGGGCGTCCAGGACCGGCCCGACGATCAGGGCGCCGCCGAGCCCGCCCACGATCCCGACGACGGCCATGGCGAGCAGCCGGATCACCGCGCGGCGCGGGGTGGAGCGGCCGGCGCCCGAGCTGATGACCATGATCGAGGCGCAGAGGTAGCCGCCCACGCACCAGCCGACGGTCAGATAGAAGGACGACAGCCCGTTGGCGTCCTCCTTGTCGGCCGGGACCACGTCGACGGTCCGCAGGGTGCGCGTCTGGGACTTCTCCAGGGCGGTGGTGAGCGTCACCAGGGTGGCGGCCAGCACCTTGCCGCCGCCGGTGGCCACCAGGAGGGTGTCGCCGCCGGCCGGGCCGACGACCAGGGCGCCGTCGATCTTCCGGTCGAGGATCTGTTCACGGGCCGTCGCCGCGTCGGCCACGGCGCGCGGGTCCAGGGGGTCGCCGGGCAGCTTCTCCAGCCGGGCCACCGTCTGGCGGGCGACGGCCTGGGGCGCGACGACCCCGAAGGGCACGTCCTTGGGTCTGGGGTCGTGCAGCGCTCCCACGTAGGAGGCGATGAACAGCAGATGGAGGACGACCACGCCGACGACCAGCAGCGTGGCCCGCGGGGTGACGGCGTCCTTCACCTCGTCGAGGAAGGAGCCGCGGGAAGGACCGCCGGGGGCGTCCGCGCCGATGCTCTGCGTCATGTCCCCACGGTCCGGGGCGCGGGATGTTTCCGCAGGTGGGGGGCGTCCGAACGGCTGTCGTACATACGTTCGGGATTTGGTCTATGGTGGGGGTGGGAGAGTAGTGAACTGATGTTCGATTCGTTCGATTCGGGAGGTGCGGATGCAGGGGTTCACGCATCTGCACACCGTCTCCGGGTTCTCCCTGCGGTACGGGGCCTCGCACCCGGAGCGGCTGGCCGAGCGCGCCTCGGAGCGGGGCATGGACGCCCTCGCCCTCACCGACCGCGACACCCTCGCGGGCACGGTCCGCTTCGCCAAGGCCTGCGCGAAGGCGGGCGTGCGCCCGCTGTTCGGGGTGGACCTGGCGGTCACGCCGCCCGAGCGTCGGCAGGGCGACGCGTCATCGGTACGGCGGGACCGCCGCCGCACCCCCGTGCGCGGCGGCGCCTTCGTCGACGAGTCGACGCCCCGCGCTACCTTCCTCGCCCGCGACGGCGCCCGGGGCTGGGCCGACCTGTGCCGGCTGGTCACGACGGCGCACGCGCCCGCGGAGGACGGCACGGGCCTGCCGTCGCTGCCCTGGGCCGGCAACCACGGCGACGGTCTGACCGTCCTGCTCGGCCCGGCCTCCGACGTCGGCCGCGCGCTCGCCGCGGGCCGTCCCGACCGGGCCGCGAGGCTCCTCGCCCCCTGGCGCGAGGCGTACGGCGACGCCCTGCGCCTGGAAGCCGTCTGGCACGGGCGCACCGGCACCGGTCCCGGTTCCCTGCGGCTGGCCGCCCGCACCGTCGGCTTCGCCGCCGAACAGCGGATCCGGCCCGTGCTCAGCAACGCCGTCCGGTACGCCGACCCCGGCCAGGGCCCGGTCGCCGACGTCCTGGACGCCGCCCGCCGGCTGGTCCCCGTCGACCCGACCAAGGAGCTCGACTCGGGCGAGGCCTGGCTCAAGGGCGCGGACGCCATGCTCGGGGCGGCGGAGCGCATCGTGGAGGCCGCGGGCTTCCGGCGGGACGTCGCCCACCGGCTGCTGGAGCAGACCCGGGCCGCGGCCGCCGAGTGCCTGGTCGACCCCGAGGACGATCTGGGCATGGGCGCCGTCCACTTCCCCGAGCCGCGTCTCGTGGGCGCGGACCGCCGCACCGCCCAGCGGACGCTGGCCTCACGAGCGGCGGCGGGGATGGTGCTGCGGGGCTACGACCGGTCCGCGAAGGCGCGGCCGTACTGGGAGCGGATGCACGACGAGCTCGACATCATCGCCCACCACGGATTCGCCTCCTATTTCCTGACGGTCGCTCAGGTCGTGGACGACGTGCGCAAGATGGGCATCCGGGTCGCCGCGCGCGGCTCGGGCGCGGGCTCCCTCGTCAACCACCTCCTCGGCATCGCGCACGCCGACCCCCTGGAGCACGGGCTGCTGATGGAGCGCTTCCTGTCCCGGGAGCGGATCGTGCTGCCCGACATCGACGTCGACGTGGAGTCCGCGCGCCGCCTGGAGGTCTACCGCGCGATCATCGGCCGCTTCGGTGCCGAGCGGGTGGCGACGGTCGCGATGCCGGAGACGTACCGCGTCCGGCACGCGATCCGGGACGTCGGCGCGGCCCTGTCCATGGACCCGGCCGAGATCGACCGCGTCGCCAAGTCCTTCCCGCACATCCGGGCCCGGGACGCCCGCGCGGCCCTCGCGGAGCTGCCCGAACTCCGGGCGCTGGCGGGGGAGAAGGAGCGGTACGGACGGCTGTGGGAGCTGGTCGAGGCCCTCGACGCCCTCCCGCGCGGAGTCGCCATGCACCCGTGCGGGGTGCTCCTGTCCGACGCCTCCCTGCTCTCCCGCACGCCGGTCGTGCCGACCAGCGGCGAGGGGTTCCCGATGGCCCAGTTCGACAAGGACGACGTCGAGGACCTCGGGCTGCTCAAGCTGGACGTGCTGGGCGTGCGGATGCAGTCGGCGATGGCGTACGCGGTGGCGGAGGTGGAGCGGGCGACGGGGGAGCGGATCGACCTGGACGCGGTCGAGGAGGGCGATCCGGCGACGTACCGGCTCATCCGCTCCACCGAGACGCTCGGGTGCTTCCAGATCGAGTCGCCTGGCCAGCGGGACCTGGTGGGGCGGTTGCAGCCGGCTGCCTTCCAGGACCTGGTCGTCGACATCTCCCTCTTCCGGCCCGGCCCGGTCGCCGCCGACATGGTGCGGCCGTTCATCGAGGCCCGGCACGGGCGCGCGCCGGTCCGGTACCCGCATCCGGATCTGGAGGAGCCGCTGCGGGACACCTACGGCGTCGTCGTCTTCCACGAGCAGATCATCGACATCGTCGCGATCATGACCGGCTGCGGGCGGGGCGAGGCGGACCGGGTGCGGCGCGGGCTGTCCGACCCGGAGTCCCAGGGGCGGATCAAGGTGTGGTTCGCGCAGCGCGCGGCGGAGCGGGGGTACAACGCGGAAACGATTCAGCGGACCTGGGAGATCGTCGAGGCCTTCGGCTCCTACGGCTTCTGCAAGGCGCACGCGGTCGCCTTCGCCGTCCCGACGTACCAGTCGGCGTGGCTGAAGACGCACCACCCGGCCGCCTTCTACGCCGGACTGCTCACGCACGACCCCGGGATGTACCCCAAGCGGCTGCTGCTGGCGGACGCGCGACGGCGCGGGGTGCCGATCCTGCCGCTGGACGTGAACCGGTCGGGCGTCGCTCACCGTATCGAACTGGTGTCTGAATCGACGCCGTCAACGCCGTCAACGCCGTCAACGCCGTCAACGCCGTCAACGCCGTCAACGCCGTCAACGCCATCGACGTCATCGACGTCATTGACGGAATCAGCGAATTCGGCGGACTCGGCGGACTCGGCGGGGCGTTGGGGGCTGCGGCTCGCCCTCTCCGACGTGCACGGCATCAGCGAGGCCGAGGCGGCACGGATCGCGGACGGGCAGCCGTACGCCTCGCTGCTGGACTTCTGGGAGCGGGCGCGCCCGAGCCGGCCGCTGGCCGGGCGGCTCGCCCAGGTCGGCGCGCTGGACGCCTTCGGCGCCAACCGCCGTGACCTGCAACTGCACCTGACCGAGCTGCACCGGGGCGGGCGCGGGGCGGGCGGCGGTCAGCTCCCCCTGGCGGGCGGGCGGAAGACCGCCCCGGCCGGGCTGCCCGACCTGACCTCCGCCGAGCGGCTCAGCGCCGAGCTGGGCGTCCTGTCCATGGACGCCTCGCGCCATCTGATGGACGATCACGGCGACTTCCTCGCCGAGCTGGGCGTGGTCTCGGCGCGGCGGCTGCGGGAGGCGCGGCACGGGGAGACCGTGCTGGTCGCGGGAGCCAAGGCGGCCACCCAGACCCCGCCGATCCGGTCCGGCAAACGGGTCGTCTTCAGCACCCTGGACGACGGCACCGGCCTGGTCGACCTGGCCTTCTTCGAGGACTCCCACGACGCCTGCGCCCACACCGTCTTCCACTCCTGGCTGCTGCTGGTGCGCGGGGTGGTGCAGCGGCGCGGCCCGCGCAGCCTCAGCGTGGTGGGCTCGGCGGCCTGGAACCTCGCCGACCTGTTGGAGGTGCGCCGGGATGAGGGGCTGGAAGGCGTCGCGGCCCGGCTGGCCGCCCCGGGCGGCGCTCCCGACGCGGGCGCCGCCGCCGACGACGACGGCGGCGAAGGCCCGGCGCGCAGCCGGCTCGCCGGTTCGGAGGGGCTGCCCGCGCCGGCGGGCTCGGCCGCCCAGGACGCGACGGAGCGGCGTCGCCTCCGCATGCCCACGGGGTACGAGATGCACCCCTGGGCCGATCTGCGCCCCGCGGGCGAAGGGCCCGCGGTGGGAAGGAAGTTGTGGCACCAGAGTCCGGGGAGTGCGGGATGACCATCCTCTGCGTACGTTTCCAGCTTCCTCCGGCGCGCGAGGCCGCCCTGCCGGCGCTGCTCGGGTTGCTGGAGGAGTTCACACCGGTCGTCGAGGCGCTGCCGCCGGACGGGGCGCTGGCCGATCTGCGGGGCGCCGAACGGTACTTCGGGCGCAGCGCGGTGGAGCTGGCGTCGGTGATCCGGGTGCGGGCGCTCGCGTTGCACGGCGTCGACTGCGTGATCGGCGCCGGCCCCGGCCCGCTGACGGCCCGCATGGCGCTGCGGGTCGCCCGGCCCGGGGTGACCCGTGCGGTCCCCGAGGGCGAGGTGCGCGAGTTCCTCGCCGGGCAGCCCGTCACCGCGCTGCCCGGGGTCGGCGCGGCGACCGCCCGCATCCTGTGCGAGTACGGCCTCGACACCCTGGGCCGGGTCGCCGCCGCCCCCTTGTCCACGCTCCAGCGCCTGGTCGGCGCGAAAGGGGGCCGGGAGCTGCACGAGAAGGCGAACGGCGTCGACCGCGGCCGGGTGGTGCCGAACTCCGTGTCGCGGTCGCTGGCCGCGGAACGCCCCTTCGAACGCGACGAGCTGGACCCCGACCGGCACCGCCGGGCTCTGCTCTCGGCCGCCGGGGAACTGGGCGTCCGGCTGCGCGCCGTGGGAAAGGTGTGCCGCACCCTGACCCTCACCGTGCGCTACGCCGACCTCCCCCGCTCTCGGCCGGGCTCGATCGGGGGGACCCCCACCTCCACCACCCGCAGCCGCACCCTGAAGGAGCCGACCGCGCACTCGGCGGCGCTGACCGGGGCGGCGTACGGGCTGTACGAGGCGCTCGGTCTGCAGCGCGCCCGGGTCCGCGCGGTCGCCCTGCGCGCCGAGGCCCTCGGTCCCGCCGAACAGGCCTCCTACCAGCTCACCTTCGACCCCGTCGACGAGAAGGTCCGCCGGATCGAGGAGGTCGCCGACCGGGTGCGGGCGAAGTTCGGCCCGGGTGCGGTGAAGCCGGGAACGCTGGCGGCGTGAGGGGCGGCGGCGGGATCAGTTGGCCCACGGGGGAGTGATCCGGGTCCCGTCGGCCAGTTCCGCCTCCAGCCCGATGGACGTGGTGACCCAGGAGAGCGCGGTGTGATCGGTCGGGTTCTCGACGGCCAGGGTCGCCCCCGGGTTGACGATCACCGTGTCGCCCGCCTGGATCCGCTCGGCGCGGCCGTCGAGGGTGAGGACCAGCTCGCCGACGAGCAGATGGAAGATCTCCTCCCGGTTGACGGTGTGCGCGGGCGCCTTGGTCCCGGCGGGGATCTCGCCCCGCCAGGCGCAGAGCTCCTTGCTGCCGGTGAGGGGAGTGGCGTACGAGACGAAGCGGGCGCCGTGGATCTCGTGGGTGACGGCCTCCGAGGAGCGGACGACGGGCATGGGTGCCTCCTGTATACAGAAATGGTCAAGCGTCTTGACTAAGTTCCTCTATGGTCAAGCTGCTTGACCATGTTGTCAAGGGTGTTTCAATGCAGCCGTGCACACTTCCGAAGCTCTCGCCCTGTCCGCCGCCCTGCTCGCCGCCGCCGGTGATCTCACCCGGCGCATCAATGACGGCGTCGTCGCCCGCGGCTTCGAGGGGCGGCCCTCCTATGGCTTCGCCTTCACACGGCTGGCCCGGGGCGGTGCGACGGTCACCGAGCTGGGCGTCCATCTCGGAGTCACCAAGCAGGCGGCGAGCCAGCTCGTCGACGAGCTCGTGCGCAAGGGGTATGTCGAGCGCCTGCCGCATCCCGGGGACGCGCGCGCCCGGCTGATCGTGCTCACCGAGCGCGGCCGGGAGTGCACCCGGGCGGCGGAGGAGGCGGCCGCCGAGGCGGTGCGGGCCTGGGCCGACGTGCTCGGCGAGGAGCAACTGGGCGCCCTGCGCGCCCAATTGACACGTATTGCCCCCAGTGGTCCCATTCGCCCCGTCTGGTGATCCCTTATCAGCGGCCGCGCCGGCCCGCGGCTATCACTGGAAGTTTTTACTGACGCGTAACTTCACACTTCACTTACTCGCCCGTAACTTGACGAGTGAACAGCATCCTCGTGATCCGGATCACAGGCGTAAGGCCATCGCACCTCCCTTGATCCGCAAGGAGATCACCCGATGCTGCCCTGGAAGCGTGTGTTCCGACCGCTCGCCGCCCTGCTGCTGGCCGCCGCGGCCGTCACCGTCCCCGCCGTCTCCGCCGCCCACGCCGAATCCGCCACCGGGACCACCGCCGAGACCACCGCCGAGACCGCCGCCGTCACCGCCTCGGCGAGCGGCTGGAACGACTACCGCTGCAAGCCCTCCGCCGCCCACCCCCGCCCCGTCGTCCTCGTGCACGGCACGCTCGGGAACTCCGTCGACAACTGGCTGGCCCTCGCCCCCTACCTCACGGTCCGCGGATACTGCGTCTTCTCCGTCGACTACGGCCAGCTGCCCGGCGTCCCGCTCTTCCACGGCCTCGGCCCCATCGACGCGTCGGCCGGGCAGCTCTCCGTCTTCGTCGACAAGGTGCTCGCCGCGACCGGCGCGGCCGAGGTCGACCTCGTCGGCCACTCCCAGGGCGGCATGATGCCGCGCTACTACCTGAAGTTCCTCGGCGGCGCCGCCAAGGTCGGCGCGCTCGTCGGCCTCGCCCCCGACAACCACGGCGCCACCCTCGGCGGACTCACCAACCTCCTCCCGTACTTCCCGGGCGCCGAGGACCTGATCACGGCCGCCACCCCCGGCCTCGCCGACCAGATGCCGGGATCGGCGTTCCTCGCCAAGCTCAACGCCGGCGGCGACACCGTCCCCGGCGTCCGCTACACGGTCATCGCCACCCAGTACGACGAGGTGGCGACTCCCTGGCGCAGTCAGTACCTCAGCGGTTCGGGAGTGCGCAACGTCCTGCTGCAGGACCTGTGCCCGCTGGACCTCTCCGAGCACGTGGCGATCGCCCTGTTCGACCGGATCGCCTTCCACGAGGTGGCCAACGCCCTCGACCCGGCCCACGCCACCGCCACCACCTGTGCGTCCGCGCTGAGCTGACGGCGGGCCGGCTCCGGGTCGCTCCGGGTCCGCTCTGCAGGATCGTTCCGCCGGGGCCTGTCCGGCCTGAGCCGCCGGTCAGGCCCCGGAGTCGTGCGGCCGCCGCAGCGGCCGTGGCCGTCGGCCGCCGCCCGTCGGCGCACCGACGCGAACGGCAGCGCCGCGCCCGGCGCCAGGACGGCCGCGCCGCCCCTCGCGAGACACCGGCCGCCGCCGTCGCCTCCGGCCAGGAAACCGCGGAAATCCCTGCTGGAGGCCCTCGCCGGCGATCTTTAGGGTCGCCTTAAGGAAGCGCTGAGACAGGGATCAGGTAGGTAGCGTTCACCGCATGACGAGCGAGGAGATCCGGCCCGCCACGATGGCCGACGTCCCGGCCGTGAAAGCCGTGACGGACGCCGCGTACACGCACTACATCGAGCGCATCGGACTGGTGCCGCGGCCCATGGAGGCGGACCACGCGGCGAACGTGGCCGCGGGGAAGGTGTTCGTGACCGGCGGCCCGGCCGGTGGCGAGGTGGCCGGTGGCGAGGTGGCCGGTGGCCAGGTGGCCGGTCTCGTGGTGGTCGAGGCGTTCGAGGACCACCTGTTCCTCGACAGCATCGCCGTCCACCCCGACGCCCGCGGCAGGGGTGTCGGGCGGCGGCTGCTGCACTTCGTGGACGCACACGCCCGTGCCCTGGGGCTGTCCGAGGTCAGGCTGTACACGCACGTCATGATGTGGGAGAACCAGCGGATCTACCCGCGGTACGGCTACGAGCTCGTGGGGCGGCGGGCGGACGGCCCCTACGACCGCTTCCACTACCGCAAGCGGCTGAGCTGAGCGCGGGGCGGCGCCGCGCGCACCGCGCTCGCGGCCGTCACCCGTCGGGCCACCAGGTGCGGGCGATGTCCTTGCGCACCTCGGGGCGGCCGGCGGGCCGTTCGTCGGTCTCTTCGCGGATCCGGCGGGAGTCCGTCTTCTTCAGGGGCTTCTGCACGGTCGTGCGGCGCATGGCTGCCTCCTTGAGGATCTACCGAGTTCCGCGTTCTCACGGAGGTAGACCCTTTGGGGGAGAGTTCCTCATCGTCCCCCGGTCTGTCAGTGGCGGCTGTCACGATTCGAGTGTCAGTGGCAGGTGTCACTCTTGGGCACATGCGTGAAAAGAGTGACGAAACGACTTCGCCGGGCGTCGACTGGAACGCCTCGGCGGCCGCCTTCGACGAGGAACCCGACCACGGTCTGCGCGACCCCGACGTGCGCGCCGCCTGGGCCGGACGGCTGCGCAGCTGGCTGCCGGAACGCCGCTGCGACCTGCTCGACCTCGGCTGCGGCACCGGCAGCCTGTCGCTCCTCGCGGCCGAACAGGGACACCGGGTGACGGGGGTCGATCTGGCCCCGGCCATGGTCGACCTGGCCCGGGCCAAACTCGCCGGCCGCGACGCCGCGTTCCTGGTCGGTGACGCGGCGGCGCCGCCCGTGGGGGAGGAGCGCTTCGACGCCCTGCTCGTCCGGCATGTGCTGTGGACGCTGCCCGACCCCGCGCGCGTCCTGCGGCACTGGCGCGGTCTGCTGCGCCCCGGAGGGCGGCTCGTGCTGGTCGAGGGTGTGTGGGGGACCGTCGATCCGGTCGGCATACCGGCGGACCGCCTCACCGCCCTGCTGGCCCCGCTGACCGACCGGGTGCGCGTGGAGCCGCTGTCGCAGGACGCGCGGCTGTGGGGCGGGCCCGTGAGAGACGAGCGGTACGCGGTGGTGGCCCTGGTCTGACGCTCGAGGCGCGCCGCTCACGCCAGCAGCGACTCCAGGCCGCCGTCGGCGCGGGCGAGCGCCTCCAGCTCGTCCAGGGCGGCGGCCGCCGCGGCGGCCGCCGCCGGGTCGCGCCGCGCCAGCCCGCTCTCCTCGAACTCGTCCTCGTCCAGCCGCCGTACGTCCGTCCCGTCGGCGGAGCGCCACAGGTCCAGGTCGAGGTCCTCCACGACCAGTTCGGCGCCGGTCAGCGTGGCCGGACGGGTGACGTCGCAGTACCAGCCCTTCAACGCGCCCGTCGCGTCGCGCACCTCCTTGACCGCGTACCAGCGCTCACGCCAGTAGTACTCCGTGAAGACGTCGCCCGACTCGAACCGGACGAAGCCGAAGTCCCGTACGCCCGCACCGGCCCACGGCGCGCGCACCGCGATGCGGGCGCCGTCGTCGGACAGCAGCTCGGCCGCGTAACGGATCTTCGTCCGCCCGGCCTTGACCAGGACGACGTTTACCGAACGCACCGGCTCAGCCGAGTTCGCGGACATACCGCACCTCCGACGCGCAGATCTCGTACCCGAACCACCGGTTGACCGCGAGCATCGGCCCGTTGCCCGCGTCGTTGCCCGTGTGCGCCTGCGTGTACCCCGCGGCGCGGGCCCGGTGCAGGGAGTCGTTCTTGACG
>NZ_BEWA01000030.1 GCF_003112535.1 Streptomyces rishiriensis
GGGAGCCGGGAACCTGAGTTCGTTGCGGTCGATCTTCGCGGCCAGCGCCGTCAGCGGATCGACGCCGAGCACCTCGCACAGTTGCAGCAGATAGGCGAGGACGTCGGCGACCTCGTCCGTCACCCGGTGCGCGGTGTCCGGGTCGTCCATCACGCGCGCGGACTCCTCCGGCGTCAACCACTGGAAGATCTCGACCAGTTCGGACGCCTCCACGCTGAGCGCCGAGACGAGGTTCTTGGGGGTGTGGAAGGGCTGCCAGTTCCGCGCCGCCGCGAACTCGGCCAGTCTGCGCTGCAGCTTCGCCACATCGAGGTGTTGTTCTGTCACGGCCCCAGGTGTACCACCGTCACCCCGTCGGTCCGGGCGGCCCGGGTCGCGTCGCTGACCGCGCCGACGCAGCGGATGTGTCCGCGCTCGGCCATCCGCACGGCCAGCCGCAGCAGTTCGGCGCCCTGCCGTGCGTCGAGGCCGCGGTCGAGGCCGTCGGCGAGCAGGGTGAGGGTCTGCATCGCGGCCGGCACCTCGCCGGCCGGGTCCACGTCGAGGACGCCCGGCCCGGTGAGCAGCACCAGCGCGAGGGCGACATAGCGCAGTTCGCCGTAGCCCAGCCGGGCGAGCTCCGTCCGGGCGCCGTCGGCGCGGTCGAGCACCGCCCGGACCGTGCCGTCGTCGAGCGGTTCGGCGCGCAGGTCCACGACCGGTGCGGTGGACCCGGCGGACAGCGCGGCGACCAGTTGCGCATGGCGCCGGCCGCACTCCTGACGGGTACGCCACAGGACGTCGGCGAGGTTGTCGCATCCGGTGAGCAGCCGACCGGTGCCGGTGGGCACGGGGGCGCCCATCCAGTCGGGCTGGGGGTCGCAGGCGAACACCGACCGCAGCGCGACCACCATCTGCTCGGCGGCCGCCAGCACCTGTCGCTGCCCGTCGGTCTTGCCGGCCACGCGCAGCGGCAGCAACGCGGTGCCGAGCCGGTCGTCGGGCAGCGGGGCGCGCGTCACCGGTGCGGCGCCGCCGGTGTGCCAGGCGGCCTGCACCGTGCGGCGCCCGGGGTCGCGCAGGGCTGTCTCCAGCAGGACGACGCCTCCCGCGCTCAACCGCTCCCCCACGATGCGCAGTTCGGGTTCGGCCTGCACGGCGACGTCCAGCCGGACCGGGCCGCCGGGTCCGTCGGCCGTGCATCCGATGCGAAATCCCCGGCGGTGCTGGGCGTCGGGCCGCGCGCCCTGCGGCACGCACGCGACCGGATCGGGGAACACCTCGCCCAGCAGGGCTCCGCCGCCCAGCCGCGCCAGCGCCTCGTAGGCCCGCAGCGCACTGCTCTTGCCGCTGCCGCTGGCCCCGGCGAACAGCGTGACGGGGCCCAGGGAGAAGCGGGCCCGGCGGTGCCCCGCGAACGCCGACAGCCGCAACTCGGTGACGCACGGCCGCACATACCGCACGGGGGCAGGGGTCGCGCGAGGGCTCTCGCGGGCGGAGGACCGCTCCTGTGCCGTGGCCGGCGTCTGCGCGGGCACCGTCGGCGGGCCTCCCCCGGACGCCGAGGACGGAAGGGGGCGGATCGGAGGAACGCAGTGGACCGACGTGACGGTGTCGGCCGGCGGGACGGTGTCGGCCGACGGGACACAGTCGGCCGACGGGACACAGTCGGCCGACGGGGTTGCCGAAGGGAGGGCGTCAGGTGGCGACGCCTGGGCGGTCGTCGGGTCAGGGGGGTCCGTCGGCGCGGCGGGCGCGGCCTCCGGGTGCGGTGCGGAGCCGGACGTCACCCGCGGGTCGGCTCCGCACGAGGCGCATGGCGCCTGCGCAGCGGAAGACGGTGGCGAGGACGAGGGTGCGGCAGAGGTCTGCGGGGGCGGCTTGGCAGAGAACCGTGGTGAGGGCGACGAGGAGGACTGGGGCGAGGGTGCGGAGGAGGTCGGCGGGGACGGCGGGGACGGCGGGGAAGTGGACTGCGGGGAGGGCATATGCGGACGGTAGGTCTCCGCTGCCGGGCGAACCGTTCCGCCCGGGCAAGCTTCCTACGATCGGGCGACCGTGAGGGCCGCGCCGGGTCTCCGCGCCCTGTTCGCGCGGCTGCGCGGCCGCGCAGCCGCCCGCCGGTGCGGAACATCGCGCACCGGCGGACGGCTGCTCGCGCGGTCGCCCGTCCGCGTCTCAGATGCCGGGCGCCCCCGCCCCCTCCATGAGGCCGCTCACCTCGGTGCCCGGCGGGGTGAGGAGGAAGACGTTGCGGTCGACCCGATGCATTCCGCTGGCCAGTCCGAAGACGACCCCGGTGGAGAAGTCCAGGACCCGCTTGGCGGTGTCCGTCTCCGCGCCCGTCAGGTCGAGCAGCACCGGTATGCCCGCCATGAGCGTCTCGGCGACCTCGCGGGCGTCCGCGAAGACGTTGACGCGCAACACGACGAAGCGGCGCCTGGTCTCCGTCTCGGCGTCCGGGAGCGAGCGATGGTCCACCGCCGACGGCCATGCGTCCCGGCCGCGCAACGGAACGACTTGAGCGAGCCCTTCCCACTGTTCATCGGTGACGTCGTAACGGTTCACCGGTACCCCCCGAACTGACTCGCCTTCAATGCATGCACCAGTCAATTCTTACGCCAAGTAACCCGTTCGGCCCAACAGCGACACGATCCGCCACCGGCCTGGGTGCAGAGCGGCCGCTGCTCACCCTGGGCACACCGGAACTTCCTCCTCCGAGCGCACCGCGTTCACCAGCCCTTATTACGGTACGGAACCGTGTATGCGGCAGAGACAGCGCCCGTGACAACGGACCGGAAGCCGATGGCGTCGACGGCCGCCGACGGCGAGGGGCCGCCCGAACAGTGGCACCGCGTCCTGACGCTGCTGGCCGCCGTCAGCCTCTTCATCGGCA
This sequence comes from Streptomyces rishiriensis, assembly GCF_003112535.1. GTDB lineage: Bacteria > Actinomycetota > Actinomycetes > Streptomycetales > Streptomycetaceae > Streptomyces > Streptomyces rishiriensis. The sequence continues at coordinate 2,876 of NZ_BEWA01000030.1, forward strand.
CCCGCACGATCTGGTCGCAGGCGGCCGGCCACCGGCTGCCGGTGGCCGTGGCCATTTCGCTCTGCTACGTCTCGATCCTGGTCTGCGCGGTGCTCGCCCTGGTGGTCCGGCGCGGCCGCTCGCTCGCCCGGGTCGACCTGTGCGTGCTGCTCACCGGCGTGACGCTGGTGCTCTGCGCGTGGGCGATGAACCACGGGGGCGGCGACGAGGCGGTCCTCACCACCCAGGCCGCCCGGGCGCTGGTCGACGGCGACCAGATCTACGGCCGGCCCTGGCCCTGGCTCTTCGGCCACGGCATCACGCTCACCCCCACCGCGGACGGCGGCTACGACTACACGTACGGCTACCCCCCGCTGGGTCCGCTGCTGACCGCGCCGCTGCTGTGGATCGGGCACGGCGGGGCCCCGGCGACCGCGATGGCGACGGGTGCGCTGATCGTCGGCGCGGCAGTGCTGTGGCGCATGCTGCCGACGCCGTGGCGGCCGGCGGCGACCATGGTGTGCCTCGGCTTCTCGTTCCTGCCGATGTACGGACGGCAGGGCTACCCGGCGATCCTGGCGCTGGCGCTGCTGATGCCGGTGGCGGTGCGCTGGCCGCGGATCGGGCGGGGCGGACGGCTCGGCGGGGCCGGGCTCGCGCGGGCCGCCTGTCTCGGCGCGGCGTGCGCGGCGCAGCAACTGCCGTGGTTCGTCACACCGTTCCTGCTGGCCGGTCTCTACGCGGTGCGCCGCGGCGAACTCGGCGGGCGAGCCGCGGCGGGCGTGCTGCTGCGGTTCGCAGGGGCCGCCGTCGCCGTATGGCTGCTGATCGACGTGTACTTCGTCGTGCACGAGCCCCGGACCTGGCTCGGCGGGATCGTGCTGCCGTTCACGCAGGGCGCGGTGATCCACGGCCAGGGCCTGGTGGACGTCTCGCTGTATCTCACGGACGGCAGCGACCGGCTCGACTGGTACAGCCGTGCGAGCATGCTGCTCGCGGCGGCGCTGCTGACCCTGTTCGTGCTGTTCGTGCGGCGGCTCGGTCCGGCGGCGACGGTGCTGCCCTGGTGCGCCTTCTTCGTGGCGACCCGTTCCCAGGACGGCTACTACCTGATGATGACGCCGCTGTGGGCGGCGGCCGCGGTCACCGCTCCGCTGTCGGAGTTCGCCGGCGCCTGGCAGCCTCGTCCGCACCGGTCGGCCGGAGGGCGCGGGCGCCCGGCCCGGATCGCCGCGGTGGTGCTCGTGCTGGTCCCGCCCCTGGCGTGTGCCGTGACGGCGGCGACGGGGGCGCCCCCGCTGGACATGCGAGTCACTTCGGTCGGACGGTCCTCGCCGACTGCCTTGACGTCATTGGCCCTTCGGGTGGAGAACACCGGCGACAGCGCGCTCGCACCCCATTTCATGCTCACCACGGGCCAGGGCACGGGCCTCTACTGGACGATCACGAAGGGGCCCCGTTCCCTGCCCGCCCACGCCACGGCAGCCTACGAACTCCGGCCGTCCGAGGGGGAGTTCCGCCTCCCGCGCCCCAACGTGCGGATCCGGCTGCGAGCCTTCACCGCGACGCCCCGGACGTTGTCGAGCACGGATGTGGGAACAGCTCTGCGAGGAAAGGCGCGTTGATGGAGCGTCAGGCCGCCGTGCGGGTGAAGCGGAGCGTGGCGGTGACGACGGTCAGGCCGCGCATCATGCCCAGCTGATTCCAGCCGATGCCGAACTCGGCGCGGTCGACGCTGAATTCGGCGTCCAAGGTGACCGCGTCGGCGTCCGCCTGGGTCAGCCGCGCGATGAAGGACTCGGGCCGGCTGATGCCGCGCACGGTCAGCTGGCCGGAGACCTGCACCGTCGCGTCGGCGCCGAGTTCGGCGGTGCGCACCACGAAGGTGATCTCGGGGTGGTTGTCGACGTCGAAGAAGTCGGCGCCGCGCAGGTGCGCGTCGCGCTTGGGGTTCTTCGTGTCGAGGGAGGCCACGTCGATGGTCAGGGCGCCGGTGGCGGATCCGTCCGGACCGACCTCGCCGCCGCCGGTGACGGCGGTGAAAACGCCCTTGACGGTGACGAGGTTCCACATCGTCTTCTGCTTCAGGGCGACGGTGGACGCACCCGCGTCGAGTTTCCACAGTCCGGTCTGCACGGCGACGGTCATGACCGTCCTCCTTGGTGGTCCAAATTTGGATGATGCTGTCACGACCACGCTATCGGGTTATCCAATTCTGAACAACCAGGTCATGCAAATTTGGACAGCGGATACACTCGAAGCTATGGCAGACCCCGCTGACACCCCCGCCGACCTGCCGTCCTGTCCTTCCGAACAGGGCGCCGGCACCGGCCTGCTGCCCCCCGAGCTGCGTGGCTGGATGCTGCTGCTCGCCGCGACGGGGGCGGTGGAACAGCGGCTGCGCTCCGTGGTCAAGGAGCGTCTGGACGTCTCGCACGACGAGTTCCTGGTGCTGTGCCTGCTCGCCGAACTCCCCCGCGAGGGTCTGCGCATGACACGCGTCGCGGAACTCCTGGGCCGCCCCAAGACCCGTCTGACCTATCAGGTCGCCTGCCTCCAGCACGCCGGGCTCGTCACCCGTAAGACCGTCTGCGGCGACAAGCGCGGCGTCGAGATCGCCCTCACCGACAAGGCGCGCCAACTGCTGCGGGAGGCCTCCGCCGCGCTCTCCGAGACGGTCACCGAGGCGCTGGCCCACGTCATGGGACCCGAGCAGTGCGCCGCCCTGATCGGACTGCTGCCGGAAACGTCGGCGAAGCCACCGATGGAGCCACAGGGACAGCCGGAGCCGGATTCGGAGCCGGTGGATTCGGATCCGGATTCGGATCCGGAGCCGGAGCCGGAGCCGGAGCCGGAGCCGGAGCCGGAGCCGTGTACCGGGCGGGCGCCAGGGCAGGAGCACGAGGCCGGGACGGGGGCGATGTCGGAGTCGGAGTCGGAGTCGGAGTTGACGCCTGGGGCGGAACCCTCGGTCGTCGCGTAGAGCGGCAGGACGCGAGCGCCCCTCCGGCCGGCTCAGCCGCCGGGACGGTCCGTGCCCGCCTCGGTCGGGGTCTCGGCGGTCGCGGTCGCCGTCCGTACGACGTCGTCCACGACGGCCCGGGCGCTCCCCTCCGGCACACCGGCCGCGACGAGCGTGGCGACGGCGGTACGCGTCCCGTCGTCCTCCAGCGCGCCTCTGTTGACCTCTTCCAGGAGCGCGATGTGCAACCCCTCAAGAGCGGCGCTCAGCACGGCGGCCGGCAGATGCGTGGGGAAGACGCCGTCCCGCTGCCCGCGCGCCAGGATCGCCGTGACCTCGTCGCGGGCCGGGGCGAGGACCCCCGCCACCCGCTCGACGCCGAGGTCGCGCTGGGCCAGTGAGAGGAGCAGCCGGTAGCGGTCGCCGACCGGCCAGATCGCGCACACGAAGTGCGCGAGCGCCCGCTCGGCCGGCTCGTCGGGCCGTACCGCGACCTCCAGCACCCCTCGCAGCGCCTCGGACGCCTCCTCGGCGAGCGCTTCCAGCAGTGCGGCGCGGCCCGGGAAGTGGCCGAAGAGCGTGCGCCGTACGACACCGGAGGCCCGGGCGATCTCCTCCAGCGTGACGTCCGGATTCCGGCCGAGCTCCTGTCGGGCCGTGGCCAGGATGCGAGCCCGGTTGGACCGCGAATTGCGCCGCTGCGGCTCGCGGGCCACGGAGTGGGACACGGGAAACCTCGGTGGTTCGGTACGGACGAACGGGGGGCCATTCTGGCGGAAGGCCGCCCCGACAGCGAGCCGGGGACGGGAAGGGCCGCTGACCGGAGTCTCCGGGTGCGCCGACACCCGAGGCTCGCCTCACCCTCGATGTCCGGTACGCAATGAAGGGGGGAGGGGTGCAGGGGTGGAGGGGGCCTGTCGGGCAGACCGGCCTCGAGGGGCCTGTCAGGCGCCCCGCACGGTCGAGGGGCCCCGGTGTCGTGCTGACACCAGGGCCCCGAAGGAGCTGCTACACCATCTGCCGGCCCTACTGCTGCGCCGGCCTTCTCTGTCCGCTGACCCGACCGAGACGCTGTCGGGGGCGCGGGGATCGCGGTTGCTTGACCGGAGACCACCTCACTGTCGATGTCCTGCGGTACCCGGGTTCAAGGCTTCCGCCCGGGCGATCCTGATGGCGCTGACGTCCTCCGCTCTTCCCTCTGAACCGATCACTTACCAAGCGGGCGGTGCGTGCTGCTGCGTCCTGCCGCACTGCCGGTACTTCCGACGACCGGTGGCCTCACCGAGCGCCACCTTCGGCAGCCAGCCCCGTCGCCCGTCCTGCGTCTGCTCTGGCTTGGAACCCCACTGCCGAACCTCCCGGTGCGCGCGTCCGCAGCCGACGCCTTCACCGAGGTGCTGCTCACTTGCGTTGCTGCTGGGTACTGCCCTTGCGGTACTGCTCCCGGCGGCCCCTGATCACTGCGGGCCACCCGGTGCGGTCGTCAGTCCCGTCGCCGTCCTGCGAGAACCCTGGCTTCGACACTCCACCACCGCACCGTCCTGCGAACTGCCTACTACGCGTACTGCTTTGTACTGCACGTACTGCTCCCGGCAGTTCGTTTCTGCCGGGCCCTGCTCGATCTCGTCGATCTCGGCTACGAGTGAAACCATAACCACCCGCCTGCACAATGTCTACTCCGACGGGTACAGATTTCTGCGCGCTGGAACATGAGGTAACCCATCGCGATCAGCTCACGGGTGATCGCACTGCTCACGGCGTCCGGGCCCGGCCCGGCGGCACGGCGAGGGGCCGTCCGGCCCGGCAACGCCCTACTGCCCAACCAGCCGGACGGCCGGTGAATACAATCTGTCTCGTGTCGAAGCCTGACGAACTGCTGGTCGCCGTCGCCGCCCTGGTGGAGTCCGAGCAGAGCAACCAGATGTCCCTGACCGTGGTCACCGGTGGCGCTGTCATCACCGGTCGCTTGGCCCCCGAGGCGGTGTGGAGACAGCGGGTGTCGGAGGTGCTGACGGATTCGGACCGCCTGGGCGAGTTCTCCGCCGTCTTCGCCCCACCCGGGCCGGAGGGGCCGCCTACGCATCTGCACTTCCACGTCGCCCGGATCCTCCAGGGCACGGTGGGGATCCCTGAGACGGGGGGCATGTACCGCGTCGCCATCGAGGACGTCAGCGCCTGGACCGTCGGCGACTTCAGCTACTCCGACCGCTGAGCCGACGCCGGCCGCTGAGCCGACGCGACCGCCGAGCCGACGTCGGCCGCTGAGCCGACGCCCGCCCGGCACCGCCCCTGCGCCCCCGTCCCGGCCGCCGGGCGGTGCCGGCCGGGACGGGGGCGCCGTTCGACGCGGTGCGGGTCCGACGGGGGCGCAGGTCGGACCCGCACCGGAGTCGGGGAGGCCGAGGGCCGGGTCGGTGTACGCCAGGACGGGGCGCGCCGCTCCCGGACCCCTCCGACCGAGCAGAACGGTGCGCGAGTGTCACCGCGTTCGTTGCCACCGTTCACCGGCCGGGACGACCGATGAAGACGATCTTGGAATTCGCGTGCGGCGGGGCGACGCGCGCAGGGTCATGGAATATGACGCATACATATCCGGGCAGCACCCGGCAAGGAAATAGCCGTTGATCCCGCGGGGTAAAGCCCTGAGGCGGGCCACGTTTTCAGGACTTTCGGCCAGGCCGCACGACATCGCCAAGTCAGCTCGCACCCCCGGCCGCACGGGTCGGTCGGCCACCCCGCCCGGCGCCCCCGGGAGTGCGTCCCGATGGGCGTGCGGCGGGTGATTATCCTCGAACTGAGGCCCATAGAAGGCGACTTGAGAGGCCCTGTGCAGAGCGGTGATCACTGCGGCACGGAGGCGGCGCCCAGGGGCCGGACGGGCTGGTGGAGCGGGTGGTGGCAGCGGGGCGTCCGCGGCTGGTCACCGGCCGATTGATCAAGAATCAAAGCTTAAGCACAAATTACACACATCCTCTCTTCATACCGGCTTCGATGGTCTAGATTGACCTTGCTTCAGCCGTTCGGACATGAGGCAACCCGTAATGATCAATAGGTCCGGCACCGGAGAAAGCCTGTAGTCGCGTTCCCGGCGCCAGACGTAGGGGGAATCAATTCACGGAACCCGAGAGGGCCTTGAGTGCGGGGAGCACCCGAGGTCCCGAAGGGTTTCCGCGCACCTCGAGACTCCGGCGGAACAGGCGTGTGCGCTGCCGTCGGAGCGGGTTGCTCGAGTGGCTCTGCAATAGCCGGTAGCCGGCATGTCGTGCGCGGGAGGCGGGGGCCTCCCGAGAGGAGGAGCAGCGCGGCGCGGGAGGCGGGGGCCTCCCGGGGGGAGCGACAGTGCGGGAGGCGGGGACCTCCCGAGGGGAGGCACAGTGCGGGAGGCGGGGGCCTCCCGGGCGGCGAGCACGTCGAATCACTGGGAACCTGGGGGGTTTCTGTGCGGCAAGGGGAATTGGTCAGCCCGTTTCCGTCTCCGCCGGCGCGCGGGCGTCTGGCGAACGGAGCGGTCAGCCGGCCCGCGAGCGACTGGGAGCAGCGGTACCGCCGTACCGTGATCACCAGCGACACCGTGGCCACCGCCTTCGTGGTGGCGGGGATCGGCAACTTCTTCGGGGCCCGGGACGCGGCCAACTGGCACGAGAAGTGGGGCATTCTCGCGTTCGGCACCGAGCTGCTGGTGCTGGGGGCGCTCGCGGTGAGCCGGGCCTGGGTTCCGGCCGTGCTCGGCCAGGGCGCCGAGGAGTTCCGCCGGCTCGGACGCTCGCTGTTCGCGGCGACCGTCGCCCTGGCGCTCGGCGGGATCGCCCTCACCTCGCGCAACATCAAGCTCTGGATCTTCGTCGCGATCCCGGCGATCGCGCTGGTCACCATGACCGCGCGATACGTGCTGCGGCTGGGGCTGCACAAACAGCGCAAGGACGGACGGTGTCTGCGACCGGTGCTCGCCGCCGGGAGCCCGGACACCGTCCGCGATCTGATCGCGCGGACCCGCAAGTTCCCGCATCTCGGCTGGCGGGTGGACGCGGTGTGCACGACGGACGGCACCGTGCTCGACGGTGACCTGCTGGACGGAGTGCCGGTCGTCGGCCGGCTGGCGGACGTCGCCAAGCACGTCCACGCCGACGGCTACCGCGTCGTCGCGGTCACGCCGGACCCGCACTGGTCGCCGGGCCGGCTGCAGCGGCTGGCCTGGAACCTCGAGGGCAGCGACGCCGAGATGGTCGTGGCTCCGGTGCTGATGGAGGTGGCCGGCCCGCGGCTGCACATCGACGCGGTGCTGGGGATCCCGCTGCTGCGGGTCAGCATGCCGACCTTCACCGGGGGCCGCCGGGCGGTCAAAGGGGTCGTCGACCGGATGGGCGCGGCGATCCTGCTGGTGCTGTTCGCGCCGCTGATGGTGTGCGTCGGCCTGCTCGTGCTGATGGACAGCCGGGGCGGGGTGTTCTACCGCCAGCGAAGAGTCGGCAAGGACGGCGGCGAGTTCACCATTCTCAAGTTCCGCACCATGGTCGCCGACGCCGACCGGGCGCGTGCCCAGCTGGCCGGCCTCAACGAGGGCGCCGGCCCTCTGTTCAAGCTGCGCCGGGATCCACGGGTGACCCGGGTGGGCGCGGTGCTGCGCCGGTACTCGATCGACGAGCTGCCACAGCTGTTCAACGTGCTCAGCGGATCGATGTCGCTCGTCGGTCCGCGGCCCCCGCTGCCGGAGGAGTCCGCCGCCTACGGCCCGGACATCCGGCGGCGGTTGCTGGTCAAGCCCGGACTCACCGGTCTGTGGCAGATCAGCGGACGCAGCGACCTGTCGTGGGAGGAGGCGGTCCGGCTGGACCTGCGGTACGTGGAGGACTGGTCGCTCGCCCTGGACACGGTGATCTTGTGGAAGACGCTGCGTGCGGTGCTCTACGGGCAGGGGGCCTACTGATGGGCGGGGTGCCGCAACTCAACGGTTTCGCCGGTGCGCGGACCGCAGACCCGAGCGGGTCTGCCTGGGGGAGGAACGGGTCATGAGAGTCAGCGTTTTCGGGCTCGGCTACGTGGGCTGCGTGTCGGCCGCGTGCCTGGCCGGCATGGGGCACGAGGTCGTCGGCGTCGACGTGAACCAGGTGAAGGTCGACCTGGTCAACGACGGCAAGGCGCCGGTCGTCGAGGAGCGGATCGGCGAGCTCATCGCCGAGGTCGTGCGGACGGGAGCGCTGCGCGCCACCGCCGACGTCCGCGAGGCGGTCATGGACAGTGACATCTCGCTGGTCTGTGTGGGCACGCCGTCGGAGCCCAACGGCAGTCTGTGCACGACGTACTTGGAGCGGGTCACCGAGCAGATCGGGGCCGCGCTGGCCGAACGGGCCGCGCTCGCCGAGGAGGCCGCGCTCGCCGAGGGGGCCCGGCAACGGGGCCGGCACACCGTCGTGTTCCGCAGCACCATGCTCCCCGGCACGTGTCTGAACCTGCTGGTGCCGATCCTGGAGAAGTTCGTCGGCGGCACGGCCGGGGTGGACGTCGGGGTCGCGGTCAACCCGGAGTTCCTGCGCGAGGGCACGAGCGTGCGGGACTTCTTCGACCCGCCCAAGACCGTCGTCGGCGAGCTCGACCCGGCGAGCGGCGACGCGGTGCTGGCGCTGTACGAGGGCGTGCCCGGCGAGGTGTTCCGGGTGCCGGTCCCGACGGCAGAGGCGATCAAGTACGCGGACAACGCGTTCCACGGCCTCAAGATCGGTTTCGCCAACGAGCTGGGCGCGGTGTGCCAGGCGCTCGGGGTGGACTCGCACCAGGTGATGGACGTGTTCCTGGCCGACCGCAAGCTGAACATCAGCCCCGCCTATCTGCGGCCCGGCTTCGCCTTCGGCGGCTCCTGCCTGCCCAAGGACCTGCGCAGCCTGGTCCACGCGGCGCAGCGGGCCGACGTCTCGGTGCCGATCCTGTCCCATGTGCTGCCCTCCAACTCCGACCATCTGCAGCGCGCGGTGGAGCTGGTCGAGCGCACCGGGAAGCGCCGGGCGGGCCTGTTCGGGCTGTCCTTCAAGCCCGGCACCGACGACCTGCGCGAGAGCCCGCTCGTCGAGCTGGCGGAGCGGCTCTTCGGCAAGGGGTACGACCTGAAGATCTACGACGCGAACGTGAGCCTGTCCCGGCTGCTCGGGGCGAACCGGGAGTACATCGAGAACCGGCTGCCGCACCTCGCGCAGCTGCTCGCGGACTCCGTCGAGGAGGTCCTCGACCACGCCGAGGTGTGCCTGGTGGGGACCAGGGATCCGGCCGTGCTGGCGGCGCTGCCCCATGGCGAAGCCCCGGTGATCATCGACCTCGTCCACCTTCCCGACGCCGACGCGCGCCGGGCCGAACCGGGGTATGTGGGCCTTGCCTGGTGACGCGGGAAGCGGCGGCCGGCCGGACCGGCGCGCCCTGATCCTGGTGGAGAACCTGTCGGTGCCGTTCGACCGGCGCGTGTGGCAGGAGTGCACGACGCTGCGCGACGCGGGCTGGACGGTGCACGTCATCTGTCCGCAGGGGAGCAAGCGGGACACGGAGCCGGAGGCGGAGGTCGACGGGGTGCGGATCCACCGTTACCCGTTGCGCGCGGCCACCGGAGGGCCGGCCGGCTATCTGCGGGAGTACGGAACGGCGTTGTGGCACACGCTCCGGCTGGCCCGCAAGGTCGGCCCGGTCGACGTGGTCCACGCCTGCAACCCGCCCGACCTGCTGTTCCTGCCGGCGCTGTGGCTGAAGCGGCGCGGCGCGCGGTTCGTCTTCGACCAGCACGACCTGGTTCCCGAGCTGTATCTGTCCCGGTTCGGCCGCGGCGAGGACCTGCTCTACCGCGCGGTGTGCGCGCTGGAGCGGCGGACCTACCGGGCCGCGGACATCGTGCTCGCCACCAACGAGAGCTACCGGGACGTCGCGGTGCGCCGTGGCGGCCGGCGGCCGGCGGACGTGTTCGTGGTGCGCAGCGCGCCCGACGTCGACCGGTTCCACCCCGTGCCGCCCGAGCCGGAGTTGAAGCGCGGCAAGCCCTATCTGCTGTGCTATCTCGGCGTCATGGGTCCGCAGGACGGGGTCGACTACGCCCTGCGGTCCCTCGCGAAGCTGCGCGACGAGCTCGGGCGGACCGACTGGCACGCGGTGTTCGTCGGCGCCGGCGACACCTTCGAAGCGATGGTGGAGCTCTCGCGGCGGCTCGGGCTCACGGAGCAGGTGGAGTTCACGGGGCGCATTCCGGACGCCGACCTGGTGCGCTACCTGTCCACCGCGGACGTGTGCCTCTCCCCCGACCCGCACAACCCGCTCAACGACGTGTCGACCATGAACAAGGTCCTGGAGTACATGGTGATGGGCCGGCCCATCGTCTCGTTCGACCTGCGGGAGGCGCGGGTCTCCGCGGGCGACGCCGCCGTCTACGCGCCCGCCAACGACGAGAGCGCGTTCGCCGGGCTCGTCGCCGCGCTGATGGACGATCCGCAGGAGCGGGACCGGATGGGCAGGATCGGCCAGGAGCGGATCAGCGGGCCGCTCTCCTGGCGGAACTCCCAGCGGGCGCTGCTCGCCGCGTACGCCGCTGCCGGCCGTGACCGGTCCGCGGTGACCGCGCGCGACCCGGACCGGGCAGGGGAAGGCCGCACCGTTGAGCGATGACACGATACGCCTGGTCACCATCGGGCGGATCATCCGTCGGCGTTGGCGGGTGCTCGCCCTGTACGCCCTGGTGGGCGCGCTCGTCGGGTACGGCGCTTCCGTGCTGTTCCCCCCGCGCTACACGACCTCGTCGTCGGTGCTGCTGCCGGGGACGTGGGAGGAGCGCGAGCTGCTGACCCAGACGGAGGTGGCGACCAGTTCGGTGGTGGTCGACCGCGCGGCCGCCACGCTCGGCTGGCCCGGGGTGAGCGGCAGCGACCTGCGCGATCGCGTCAGCGCCAAGGCCACCGACGGGAACATCATCAAGATCTCCGGCACGGCGGAGACGCCGGAGCGTGCGCAGCGGCTCTCCGACCAGGTGGCCAAGGACTTCGTCTCCTACGCCACGCGGATCGCGAGCGAGAGCGCCAGCCCGGAGGCGGCGCAGGAGCTCGCCGCGCTGCAGCAGTCGGTGGAGGACACCAGCCGCCGCATCAGCAAGCTGTCCGCCGCGACCGATCCGGGAAACACCGTCGAGAGCGTGCAGACCCGCACCGAGCTGGAGAAGCTGCGCACCGCGCTGCGGGAGGCCATCAGCACCATCAAGCAGGCCGATCCGACGGGCGACGAGGCGAAGAACATGGTCGTCATGGGGTCGGCGGCCCGGCCGACCGGCGAGGCGCCGCCGACGAGGACGCAGCTCATCGCCGGCGGAGCGCTGCTGTTCCTCCTGTGCGCGGTCATCGGACATCTCACCGCCGCGCGGATGAGCCGGCGGCTGCGCGGCGAATCCGAGATCACCGCGGCGCTCGGCTCGGCCCTGCTGGGGACCGTCGACGTACCCGTTCGGCGGCCCACGCACCGGTCGGAGGGCCGTGGCCCGAGGGCTTGGGTCCGCCGGCTGCTGGGCCTCGACGTGCGATGGGACATCCCGGCCCCGCAGTCCTCCGGCGACGAGGCCAGCAGGCGGATCCGTTACCGGCGGGTGTGCGCCCGTCTCCGGGACCGGCGGCCGGGCCCGCAGCGGCTGCTGGTCGTCTTCCCCGAGGGGGACGAGACCGCCCGCCGGGCCGCCGGGCACCTCGTCGTCGAGGCCGGGAGCGATCCGGCGCTGCGCGCGGTCGCGGTGGCGGTGTCCCGGCCGATGGTGCCGGACCGCGACCACCACGAGTCCGGCGCGCTGGTCGTGGTCAGCGCCGGCGCCTGGACGGCGGCGGAGCTCGCGGGCATCGCCGAGGCGTGTGCGGACGCCAAGCACGCGGTCGTCGGCGTCGTCCTCGCCGGTCCGGTCCGTGCGACGCGGTCGGCCGACGACCCGCCGCGGGCCGCCGTGCCGGCGCTCGTGGGCTTCGACGGCGAACGGGACGACGCGACGGGGGTCACAGGGTGACGACGAGTACGACCGCGGAGCCATCGGCCGCCGCTCCGCTGCTGGATCTCCAGGCTCTGGTGGCGGCGGTGCGCAGACGGCGCCGCCTCTGGTCGTCCCTCGCGCTGCTGGGGCTGCTCGCCGGCGCGGCGGTGGCGTTCCTGCTGCCGCAGCCGCCGACCGCGGTGACCAAGATTCTCGTCGCGCACGAGGAGGACCAGCCGAACGACCCCGGCACGCTGATCCGCACCGACGTCGCACTGCTGCAGACGACACGGATCGCCGAGAAGGCCCTGACGTCCCTCGGGTCCCGGGAAAAGGCCGAGGACTTCATGCGGCACTACAGCGGCAGCGGTCTGACCAACAACATGCTGCAGATCACCGTGACCGGGGACAGCGACGCGGAAGCGGTGAGCCGGGCCAGGGCGTTGGCCGACGCGTTCGTCGCCGACCATGTGAAGCGGATACAGGAGTCCTCGAAGGCCGAGGCCAAGGCCCTGCTCGACCAGCGTGACCAGCTGAAGGGCCAACTGGCCCAGGTCAACAAGGCGATCGGGGACGGCAGCGCGGCGAGCGGGCCGGACTCGTCGGCGGATCTGGAGTCCCTCTACGCCCGCCGGGCCGAACTCACCTCGCAGATCACCGACTTCAGCCAGCGCGCCGCGGAGGCGAGCATCGGCACGCCCCGGCTCGTGGCCGGCACGCAGATCGTGGACGCCCCGTACGCGGTGCGCGGTTCCCTGCCGAAGGCCGCTGCCACCGACGCGGCGATCGGGCTCTTCCTGGGGCTCTTCCTGGGGCTCGCGGCGGCCGCGGTCGGCGCGGTGGTGGCGGACCGTCCGGTGCTGCGCCGGGAGATCGCCGCGAACCTCGGCGCCTCGGTCATCGCCGAGCTGCCCCACCGGCCGGCCGGGCGATGGCAGCGGCGCCGGGTCCGGGCGGCGCGCGAACGGCTCACCACGTCCCTGGCCCGCACCGTGCGGGGCTCCGTGGGACCGGTGTCGCTGCTGGAACTGGGCTGCGCGCGCAACACGAGCGTGATCGCCATGGACCTCGCCAGGGCGCTGGCCGAGGACGGGCCGGTCGCCGTGGTCGACGCCCTGCCCGGCCGGCAGCTCTCCGGCCGCGGACCGAAGCCGGGAGACCCGGCCGTGGTCACCGGCGAGCGGGCCGCGGCCATGCCGCCGGAGGAGCGCCGGCTGGGCGTCGGCTCGGTGGCGCCCGGCGCGGCGTGGACCGACCTGCAGTACCTCGGCACACGGACCGTGCTCGTCGTGCGGGCCGGGCACGGCAGCGCAGCGTGGCTGCACACCGTGGCACGGCAGCTCGCGGACCAGCGCATCGAGGTGATCGGCGTGGTGCTGATCGACCCCGACCCGCGGGACCGGACGGACGGCACGCTGTGGAACGGGCTGCACACCGCGCTGCGCGGCCATGGCGAGCGGCCGGCCCGGCAGAACGGCGGGGGTGCCTCCCACGCCGTTCAGGCAGTGGGCGAAGGACGGCGGGGGACGGAGCGGCCGCCCATGTGGGCGGCACGGGTCCCGGACAGCGACCAGGAGGCGCGGTAGCACATGTGTGGCATCGCAGGCACATACCGGTGGCCGGACGGGAAGGCCGTGACCGACCGGCTCACCGAGACCCTCGCCCACCGCGGTCCGGACGGGGCGGGCCGGTACGGCCACCCCCTCGGTGACGGCGAGGTGCAGCTCGGGCACCGCCGGCTGGCCATCGTCGACCTGTCCGAGACGGGCGCCCAGCCGATGGTCTCGGACGGCCTCGTCCTGACGTACAACGGGGAGCTGTACAACGCGCCCGAACTGCGTGCCGAACTGGCGGCCGCCGGGGTGCGCTTCCGCGGCACCTCCGACACCGAGGTGCTGCTGGAGGCCTGGCGGCGCTGGGGCACGGACTGTCTGCCCCGGCTGCGCGGCATGTTCGCGTTCGGCGTCTTCGACGAGCGCACCGGTGACCTGGTGCTCGCCCGCGACCAGCTCGGCATCAAGCCGCTGTTCCTGATCCGGCGCGGCGAGGGCCTGGTATTCGCCTCCGAGCTGAAGGCGCTGGCCGCCGTGACCGGCGGGTCGCTGGAGGTGGACCACGCGGCGCTGGTGGCCTCGCTGCTGTACTACTGGGTGCCGGACTCGCGGTGCGCGTTCCGTGAGGCGGAGAAGCTGCCGCCGGGGACCTGGCTGCGCTGCCGGGCCGACGGCCGGGTGGAGCGCGGCAGTTACTGGAACCTGCGGGACGTCGCCGCCGAGGGCAGGGAGCGCGCCCGCAGCGGCGAGCTGCCGGATCTGGCGGCCGTCGTCGAGGAGTCGACCCGGCGTCACCTGCTCTCCGACGTGCCGGTGGCGACCTTCCTGTCGGGCGGTCTCGACTCCAGCTACCTGACCGCGCTGGCGGCCCGCGACCGCCCCGGGATCTCCGCCTACACGATCGGGTTCCGCGCCGAGGACGCCAGGTTCGAGGCGATGCCGGACGACCTGCGCTACGCCCGGCAGGTGGCCGAGCGGTTCGGCGTCGACCTGCGGGAGATCGAGATCGCACCGAACGTGCTCGACCTGCTGCCGCGGATGACCTACCACCTGGACGAGCCGATCGGCGACCCCGCCGCGATCAACACGTTCCTGATCTGCCAGGCCGCCCGGGAGGCCGGGGTCAAGGTGATGCTCTCGGGGATGGGCGCCGACGAGCTGTTCGCCGGATACCGCAAGCACCTGGCCAACCTGCTCGCGCTGCGCTACCAGCGTGTCCCGCGGCCCCTGCGGCGCGGCCTGTCCGCGGCCGTGGACCGGCTGCCCGTCGCCTCGGCCCGCCGGGGCTACCGGTCGGTGCGCTTCGCGAAGCGGTTCCTCTCCTTCGCCGACCTGCCGGAGGAGACCGCGTTCCGGCGCAGCTACACCATGTACGACCGCGGCGAGCTGCTCGCCCTGATCGATCCGGACCTGGCGGGGACGGTCGACGACGTGCTGACCGAGCACGCGGACGTCTACCGCGACAACGACCTCGACGACTTCGTCAACCGCATGTGCCTGGGCGACGCCCGGATGTTCCTGCCGGGTCTGAACCTCGCCTACACGGACCGGTCGAGCATGGCCGCGTCGACCGAGGTCCGGGTGCCGTACGTGGACGTCGAGGTGGTCAGGGCGGCGTTCAGCGTGCCCGGCGACCGCAAGATCGTCGGACGGCAGGGCAAGGCCGTCCTCAAGGAGGCGGCCGCCTCGGTCCTGCCCCGGGAGATCGTGTACCGGCCCAAGGGCCTGTTCAGCGCCCCCCTGCGGGCCTGGATGAGCCGCGATCTGGCGCCGCTGGTGCGCGAGGTGGTCAACGACGGCGAGCTCGTCCGCTCGGGTCTCCTGCGCCGCGACGCCCTGGCGCGCATGGTCGCCGAGGACGCCGCCGGACAGCAGGACTTCTCCAAGCATCTGTGGCATGTGCTGACCCTCGAGTACTGGTACCGCGGCGCGACCTCCGGTTCCGGCCAGAACTCTCCCCCGACTGCGTAGAGACAAGAGGACTTCGGGTGAAACAGGTTGTGCAGAACTACAAGAGCGGCGAGCTGGCGCTGCTCGAGGTGCCGGCGCCGGGGTGCAGGCCGCACGGTGTGCTGGTCCGCAGCGCCTACTCGCTGATCTCCACCGGGACCGAGCTCATGAAGGTGTCCGAGGCCGGCATGTCGATGCTGGGCAAGGCCCGCTCCCGGCCGGACCAGGTGGCCAAGGTCGTGCAGAGCGTGGCCACCAACGGGGTGCCCGCCACCTACCGCAAGGTGATGGGCAAGCTGGACTCCTACACGCCGCTGGGCTACTCGCTGTGCGGGGTGGTCGAGCAGGTCGGCGCGGGGATCGACGAGGTGAAGGTCGGCGACCTCGTGGCCTGCGCCGGCAACGAGCACGCGCTGCACGCCGAGCTGAACTGGGTACCGAAGAACCTCTACGCCCGGGTGCCGGACGGCCTCGCGCCGCGGCACGCGGCCTTCGGCACCGTCGGGTCGATCGCGTTGCAGGGCGTGCGCCAGGGCGAGTCGCAGCTCGGCGAAGTGGCGCTCGTCATCGGCCTCGGACTGATCGGGCAGCTGGTGGTGCAGCTGCTGGCCGCCTCGGGAGTCCGCGTCGTCGGGGTCGACCCCGACCCGGCGCGCTGCGAGCTCGCCGAGCGGCTGGGCGCGGCGGCCTGCGGCGATCCCGACTCCTCGGTGGTGGAGAGCGCCGTCGCCGAACTCACCGGCGGTCACGGCGTGGACCAGGTGTACCTGGCCGCCGGCGGCGGCAGCAACCAGCCCGTGGAGCTGGCCGCCCGGATGAGCCGCGACCGCGGCCGGGTGATCGACATCGGCAAGTGCCGTCTGGACCTGCCGTGGAACGCGTACTACGAGAAGGAGCTCGACGTCCGGTTCTCCCGCAGTTACGGCCCCGGGCGCTACGACCCGGAGTACGAGCTGGAGGGGCGGGACTACCCGATCGGCTATGTGCGCTGGACCGAGCGCCGCAACCTGGCGTGCTTCCTCGATCTCCTGGCCCGCGGCCGCGTCGACGTGGAACCCCTGGTCTCCCACGTCGCCGACTTCGACGACGCCGTCGAGACGTATCAGAGCCTGAAGGACGGCGGGCTGAAGGCCGTCGCCGTGCTGTTCCGGTACCCCGGCTCCACGGGGGAAGCGGGGCAAGCGGAGGGAGCGGGGGAAGCGGAGGGAGCGGAGGGAGCGGGACGGACAGGGGAAGCGCGGCAGGCGGAGACGCCGGAGGTGGCCGTGCCCGCGGTGCGGCGCGGTGGCGCGGCGCCCGCCCCGGCCCGGGCCGCCGGGACGCCGGTGCGGCTGGCGTTCGTCGGCGCGGGAAACTACGCGACGTCGATGCTGCTGCCGCACCTGGCGAAGCGTGCGGGCGTCGAGTTGTCCACGGTGGTCACCACGACGGCGCTGTCCGCGGCCAACGCGCAGCGCAAGTTCGGCTTCGCCGGGGCGACCACCGATCTCGACGCCGTGCTCGGCGACGAGTCCGTCGACGCGGTGTTCGTGGTCACCCGCCACAGCTCGCACGCCGAGCTGACCCGGAAAGCGCTGCTGGCCGGCAAGGCGGTGTTCGTGGAGAAGCCGCTGGCGCTCACCGAGGACGAACTGTCCGGTGTGCTCGCGGCGGTGGAGGAGTCCGGCAACGACCGGCTGCAGGTGGGCTTCAACCGCCGGTTCGCGCCACTGCTGCAGGAGGCGAAGAAGCGGTTCGGGGCGCGGAGCGGGCCGGCGAGTCTGCGTTACCTCGTCAACGCGGGCCGTCTGGAGCGCGGCAGCTGGTACCTCCAGCAGGGCGCCGAGGGCTCGCGGTTCGTCGGCGAGGGCGGGCACTTCATCGACACGGCCAGCTGGCTGCTCGACGCCGACCCGGTCTCGGTGTACACCGTCCCGACGCCCGGCAACGAGGACCTGCAGGTGGTGCTGCGCTACCCGGACGGCTCCACCGCCACCGTCAGCTATGTCACCACCGGCTCGTCCGGCTTTCCCAAGGAGACGCTGGACCTGATCGCGGACGGCAGGGTGCTGCGGCTGGACGACTTCGTCCGCGCCTCGGTCCACGGCCGCAAGCGGTGGGTCAGTTCGCGGCTGCCCAAGGCCCGGGACAAGGGTCAGTCCGCCGAACTGGCCGCGTTCGTCAAGGCCGTGCGGACCGGCGGCCCGATGCCGGTGCCGCTGGAGTCGCTGGTCGCCACCACGGCGGCCACCCTCGCCGTGCGGACCGGCCTGAGCAGCGGCGCGCCGGTGACGTTGGCGAGGACGCGATGACCGCGAGCTCGGGGAGTCCGCTGTGGTACCTGCGGCGGCTGTCCCGGATGGGGCCGCGGGAGGTCGGCGGCCGGGCGGTCGACGCGGTGCGCAGGCGGCGGTGGCGCTCGGCGGCGCCGGACGGCCCGAGCGTGAGCGGCGCCCGGTTCACCGCGGTGCTGCCCGCCGGGGCGATCGCCGCGGTGCCGCCGGACGCCGCGAAACGCCTCGTCGCCGAGGCGGACCGGCTGATGGCCGGGCACGCCGAGTACTTCGGGGTGCCCCGCGACGACCTGGCCGACCCGGACTGGTGTCACGACCCGAAGACCGGGCGCCGGGCCCCGCAGGTCTACGCCTTCGACGTGCCGTACCGCGACGAGGAAGCGGTCGGCGACATCAAGCAGATCTGGGAACTGTCCCGGCATCAGTACCTCACCGTGCTCGCCGCCGCCTACGCGGTCACCGGCGACGAGCGCTACGCCGAGCGCGTGGCCGGACACCTGCGGTCGTGGTGGGCGGCCAACGCGCCGCTGCGCGGCGTGCACTGGACCAGCGGCATCGAGCTGGGGATCCGGCTGCTGTCCTGGGTGTGGATCCGCCGGCTGCTCGACGGCTGGCCGGGCGCGGCCGAGCTGTTCGAGGGCAACCCGGTGGCGCACCGGCAGATCTGGCACCACCAGCGCTGGCTTGCGGCCTTCCCGAGCCGGGGGTCCTCGGCGAACAACCACGTCATCGCCGAGACCGCCGGGCAGTCCGCCGCGGCCTGCGCGTTCGACTGGTTCCCCGCCTCGGCGCGCTGGCGGGCCGACGCACTGCGGTCGCTGGAGCGGCAGTTGCGCGCCAACACCTTCCCCTCCGGCCTCAACCGCGAGCTGGCGAGCGAGTACCACGGGCTGGTGCTGGAGCTCGGTCTGGCGGCGGTGGCCGAGGCGGACGCCGCGAACGTGCCGGTCCCCGCGACGCTGCGGCTGGTGCTGCTGCGGATGACCGACGCGCTCGCGGCCGTCGTGGACGACCGGCTGCGGCCGCCGCGCCAGGGGGACGCGGACGACGGGCACGGTCTGGTCGTGGACGGCGCGGGCACCGATCGCTGGGGCTCGCTGCTGGCGACCGGGGAGGCCGTGTTCGGCCGGCTCGCCTGGTGGCCGACGGTGACCGGCACCGATGTGCGCACCCCGCTGCTGGCCGCGCTCGTCCGGCCGTACGCGAAGGAGGGCGCCACGCCGGCGGTGTCCCGCCCGGCGAACCGGCCGGCTCATTTCGCCGACGCCGGCATGACCGTCCTGCGGGGGCCGGACAAGATCTGGTGCCGCTGCGACGGCGGCCCGCACGGATTCCTGTCCATCGCCGCGCACGCCCACGCGGACGCGCTGTCCGTGGAGGTCCGGCACGACGGGATCGACGTGCTGGCCGACCCCGGGACGTTCTGCTACCACGGGCAGCCCGAGTGGCGGCGGTACTTCCGCTCGACCCTCGGCCACAACACCCTGGAGCTGGACGGCGAGGACCAGTCCGTCTCCGGCGGCCCGTTCCTGTGGACCCGGCACGCACGCAGCCGGGTCCTGGTCGCGGACCCCTCCGGGGACGGGGACGGGGGGACGGTCCGCTGGTGCGCCGAGCACGACGGCTACCGGCCCTCCGTGCACCGACGCCGGGTGGAGCTGACGTCCGCGAGCGAGCTGCGGGTGGTCGACGAGGTGCGCGGCCCCCGCCGGGCCGTACGTCTGGCGTTCCACCTGGGGCCGTCGATCACCGCGGACCTGGCGGACGACCGGGCGGCGCTCACCTGGACCCGGGACGGCGAGGACCGCTCCGCGGTGCTCGACCTGCCCGGACAGCTGTCCTGGGGGGCGCACCGCGGGGAGAGCGACCCGCCGCTGGGCTGGTACTCCGCCGGCTTCGGACGCAAGGAACCGGCCACCACCCTGGTCGGCACCGGCTTCACCGACGGCACGGAGGACTTCACCACCGTGCTCGCATTCCACGGTTAGGGAGGGGAGGACGCGTGGGGATCACGTGGCGGCGCCGGGCGCTGTCGGCGGCAGTGCCGGCGCTGGCTCTGCTGGCGGCGACCGGCTGTGACGGCGGCACGACGGACGCGACGCCGAAGCCGACGGCCGCGCCCTCCCCGTCCGCGGCCAGAGTGTGCGCCAAGCCCGCCGCCGGGCCGGCCGCGGCGCCCTCGGGCGCGGTGACGGTCGACCCCGCGGTGCCCGGCGACCTGGCCGCGAAGACCGAGAGCAGTCCCGCGCACACCACCTTCTGGCTGCGGCCGGGCACGCACACCCTCATGTCGGACCGCTACGACCAGGTGATCCCCAAGGAGGGCGACGTCTACGTCGGCGCGCCCGGCGCGGTGCTCGACGGCCGCAAGAGCAACCACTACGCGTTCGGCGGTGACGCCCGCGACGTCGTCATCCGCTATCTGACCGTGCAGAAGTTCGTCGCGCCCCGCGACGAGGGCGTGGTCAACCACGACTCGGCCGACGGCTGGGTGATCGAGCACGCGACGATCCGGGACAACTCGGGGGCCGGACTGATGGCCGGCGCCCGGCAGCAGGTCCGCTCCAGCTGCCTGCGCGACAACGGCCAGTACGGCATGAACGCCTACAAGGAGGGCGGCCGGCTGAAGGGCCTGGTGGTCGAGGGCAACGAGATCGCCGGCAACAACACGGACGACTGGGAGCGCCGGCGGCCGGACTGCGGCTGCAGCGGGGGCGTCAAGTTCTGGGCCGTCGACGGCGCGGACGTACGCGGCAACTGGGTGCACGACAACCGTGGCACCGGGCTGTGGGCGGACACCGACAACAACGACTTCCTCATCGAGGACAACCTGATCGAGGACAACGACGGCGCCGCGCTGATCTACGAGATCAGCTACAACGCGGTCGTCCGCGACAACACGATCCGGCGCAACAACTGGGTCGAGGGCCGCGCTCGCGCGGCCGCCGGCGACACCTTCCCGTTCGCGACCGTCTACCTCTCCGAGTCCGGCGGCGAACCGCGGATCCGGGCCCGCACGGACAAGATCGACGTCTACCGGAACGTGCTGGAGGACAACTGGTCCGGGATCACCCTGTGGGAGAACGCCGACCGGTTCTGCAACAGCCCGGCCAACACCTCCTCCGGTGACTGCACGTTGCTGGTGAAGAACACCGGCCGCTGCGTGCAGCCCGCGATCACCGGGCCCCCGCTGTACTCCGACTGCCGGTGGAAGACCCAGCGGGTGGACGTCCACGACAACCGCTTCGTGCTGGACAAGTCCGTCATGCGCTGCACGGTGATGTGCGACCGGATGGCGGTGCTGTCCAACTACGGCACCTATCCGGACTGGTCGCCCTACCAGGGCGAGCGGGTGGCCGAGGCCATCACCGGCCGGCAGCACAACCGCTGGCACGACAACGTCTACGTCGGACCATGGACCTTCGTCGTCCACGACGCGAGCCGGACCCTCGGCTTCAAGCAGTGGCGGGGCTCGCCGTACCGGCAGGACACGGGCAGCACCCTGCGCGCCGGGGACGGTGGTTGAGATGAGGTCCGCGGACACCCGCACGAACCACACGAACCACAGGTCGAAGATCGTCGGGGCGGTCTGGGGGCTGCTCGTCCTCAACACCCTCGGCTCCGCCGGGGCGGTGACCATCGTCCCGCTGCCCCGCTCGCTCATCCAGATGGTCACCATGGGCTCGCTGGCCGCCGCGTTCGCGCTGGCGCTCCTGGTCAACCCCCGGGTACGCGTGCGGGCCAGCGCCTACGTGTTCCTGCTCACCCTCCTGCTGGTGCCGAGCCTGATCTCCAGCGTGGACCAGGGGGCCGGGTTCGGCGCGCTGTTCCGCTGCGGCCGGCTGGCTCTCTTCGTCGGCACGCTGTGGCTGCTCAGCCGCTGGTGGGACGGCGGCACGACGTTCGTCCGGCACCACATCCGGATGTACTTCGCGGTGCTCGCCTCGGTGGCCGCCGGTCTGGCCGCCTCACCGGGCGCCGCCCTGCCCGACCTCTACGGCGGGCGGCTGGTGGGCGCGTTGTGGCCGCTCACCCCGCCACAGATCGGACAGTACGCCGCGGTGATCATCGGGCTCACCGTGCTGCTTCTCCTGGGCCGCCGGACCGACCGGACCAGCGCGGCGGTGGTCATCGTGCCCTCCCTCGTCCTGCTCGCGCTGACCCATACCCGCACGGCCACGCTCGGCCTGGTCATCGCGCTGGTGCTGGCGATCACCTCCCTGGTCCTGACCAGCGCCGCCGCCCGCCGGGTCTTCTCCTGGGCGGTGCTGTGCGCCGCGGTGGCCGCGGTGGGGTTCAGCTCCGCGCTCCAGGCGTGGTTCCTGCGCGGGCAGAGCCAGGAGAACTTCTCCAGCCTCACCGGCCGGGCCAAGGTCTGGAACGCCCTGCTGGCGGCGCCCCGGACGACCTCGGAGCACCTGTTCGGCACGGGCCTGGGCGACAAGTCGTACGGCGGGCTGCCGATCGACAACAGCTGGCTGGCCGTCTACAACGAACAGGGCGTGACCGGCATCGCCCTGGTCGCGGCGATCATCATCGTGCTGGGCGGCGTCGCGTTGCTGCGGCCGCCGTCGCTGTCGAGGGCCTGCGCGATCTTCCTGATCAGCTACTGCGCGATCGCGTCGTACACCGAGGCCGGGCTGGGCGACGCCTCGCCGTATCTGCTGCATCTGGCCGTGGCCGCCTCGCTGCTGGCCGCGCCCGCCGAGACCGCTCCCCCGTCGACGCCCGAGACCCGTCGACGACCCGCCCCTCGCTGGGCCCGCACATCGGAGGTGACCTGAGCATGCACGTCCTCGTGGTGCACAACCGCTACGCCTCGGCCCAGCCGAGCGGGGAGAACAAGGTCGTCGACCAGGAGACGGCGCTGCTGCGCGAGGCCGGCCACCGGGTCGAGCTGTTCGAGCGGCGCAGCGACGACATCGCCGCCCGGTCCCTGCCGGGCAAGGTCGCCGTGCCGCTGCTGGTGCCGTGGAACCCGGCGGTCCGTAAGGAGCTCGCCGCCCGGCTGCGCGCCGAGCGGCCCGACGTGGTGCACGTCCACAACGTCTTCCCGCTGCTGTCGCCGGCGGTGCTGGCCGCGTGCTCCGACGCCGGCGTGCCCGCCGTCGCCACGCTGCACAACTACACCCAGGTCTGCCCGCCGGGCACGCTGCAGCGCGACGGCCGGCCGTGCACCGAGTGCGTCGGGTCCACGCCGCTGCCCGCCGTGCGGCACGGCTGCTACCGGAACTCCCGGCTGGCGACGGTGCCGCTCGCGGTCGGCCTGGCGGTCAACCGGCGGCGGTGGTGGTCCGGTGTGGAGCGGTTCTTCTGCATCTCCGCGGCGCAGCGCGACGTCCTGGTGCGGTCCGGCATGCCGTCGCAACGGCTGGCGGTGAAGCACAACTTCGTGCCCGACCCGGGCGGCTGCCGGACGGGCGCGGGCGAGCATCTGCTCTATCTGGGCCGGCTCGCGGAGGCCAAGGGCGTGCGGCTGCTCATGGCCGCGTGGGACGAGATCGCCGCCGGGGGCGGTGTCGGCGTACCGCTCGTCATCGCCGGCACGGGGCCGCTGGAGCGGGAGGTGACCGCCTGGGCGGCGGGCCGGGACGACGTGCGCTACGTCGGCCTGTACGACCCGGCGCAGTGCCGGCAGGCCGTCGAGCGGTCGGTCGCCGTGGTGGCGCCCTCGACGTGGCTGGAGGCGTTCGGCCTGGTGGTCGTGGAGGCGATGGCGGCGGGGGTCCCGACCGTCGCCGCCGGTCACGGCGCCTTCGTCGAACTCGTCGAGGACGGGGTGACCGGGCTGCTGCACCGGCCGGGCGAGGCCGCCTCCCTCGCGTCGTGCCTGCGCCGGATCACCGCCGATCCGGCGCGCAACCGGGAGATGGGACAGGCGGCCCGGCGCCGCTATGAGCAGGACTTCAGCCCGGCTGTCGGGCTGGAGCGCCTGGTGGAGGGGTACCGCACCGCGATCGCGGGTCGGTCAGCACTGGCTCGCGGCGGGGACACCCGCGCGGGCAGGGGGGATGGGGACAGCACATGACACGATGCCGACTCTGCGGCTCGGAAGCGATGGCGAGCGTCGTCGATCTCGGGGCGACGCCACCATGCGAGAGCTTTCTCGCCGCGGACCAACTGGACCTGCCCGAGCCGGCGTACCCGCTGCATCTGCGGGTCTGCACCGACTGCTGGCTCGCGCAGATCCCCCCGTTGATCACGCCGGAGGAGACGTTCACTCAGTACGCGTACTTCTCCTCCTACTCGACCTCCTGGGTGGAGCACGCGCGCACCTTCGTCGCCGACTCCGTGCAACGGCTGGGCCTGGGCGCCGACGCCTTCGTGGTCGAGGTCGCGAGCAACGACGGGTACCTGCTGAAGCACGTGAGGGACCGCGGTATCCGCTGCCTCGGCGTCGAACCCTCGGTGAACGTCGGCGCGGCGGCGCGGGAAGCGGGCGTGCCCACGCTCACGGCGTTCCTGGACCCGGCCACCGGCGCCGGCGTCCGCGCCGAGCACGGCCCGGCGGACCTGGTCGTGGCCAACAACGTGTACGCGCACATCCCCGACGTGGTCGGGTTCACCCGGGGGCTGCGCGCCCTGGTCGCCGACGACGGCTGGGTCTCCGTCGAGGTGCAGCACCTGCTGACCCTGATCGAGGAGAACCAGTACGACACGATCTACCACGAGCACTTCCAGTACTACACGGTCGCCTCCGCGATCCGGGCGCTGGAGAGCGGCGGGCTCGCGCTGGTGGACGTCGAGCTGCTGCCCACGCACGGCGGCTCCATCCGGCTGTGGGCCAGGCCGGCCGAGGCGGCGGGCGAGCCCACCGCGCGGGTGACCGACGTGCTGGCCCGGGAGAAGGCCGCCGGGCTGCAGGAGCTGTCCGGGTACACCGAGTTCTCCGCGCGGGTGGCCAAGGTGCGCCGGGACCTGCTGCGGTTCCTCGTCGAGGCGGCCGAGCGCGGTGAGACGGTCGTCGGCTACGGCGCCCCGGGCAAGGGCAACACCCTGCTCAACCACTGCGGCATCCGGCCCGACCTGCTCCCGTACACGGTCGACCGCAACCCCTACAAGCACGGCAGGTTCACCCCGGGCACCCGCATCCCGATCCTGCCGCCCGAGCAGATCGCCGCCGACAAGCCGGACTACGTCCTCGTCCTCCCGTGGAACCTGCGGGCGGAGCTGGTCGAGCAGCTGTCCTTCGTGCACGAATGGGGCGGCCGGCTGGTCTTCCCCATACCGGAACTGAGCATCGTCGAGGTCGCCTCATGAAGGTCGTACTGTTCTGCGGCGGATACGGGATGCGGATGCGCAACGGCGCCGCCGACGACGTTCCCAAGCCGATGGCGATGGTCGGCCCGCGACCGCTGATCTGGCACGTCATGCGCTACTACGCGCACTTCGGGCACACGGAGTTCATCCTGTGCCTCGGCTACGGGGCCCACCACATCAAGGACTTCTTCCTCAACTACGAGGAGACGACGTCCAACGACTTCGTGCTGCGCGGCGGACGGACCGAGCTGCTGTCCACCGACATCTCGGACTGGACCGTCACGTTCGTGCAGACCGGCGTCGAGTCGCCGATCGGGGAGCGGCTGCGCCGGGTGCGGCACCACCTGGACGGCGACGAGATGTTCCTCGCCAACTACGCCGACGTCCTCACCGACGCCCCGCTGCCCGAGATGATCGACCGGTTCGCCCGGCGCGACGCGGGGGCGTCGATGATGGTGGTGCCGCCGCAGTCGTCGTTCCACTGCGTGGAGTTGGGCGAGGACGGCCTGGTGGGGGGCATCACCGCGGTGAGCGAACTGCCGCTGTGGGAGAACGGCGGCTACTTCGTGCTCCGCCAGGAGATCTTCGACCACATCCCGGAGAACGGGGACCTGGTCGCCGACGGATGCGCCCGACTGGCCAAGCAGGGGCGGCTGGTGGCGCACCGGCACCGCGGCTTCTGGAAGCCGACCGACACCGTGAAGGAGCGGGCGGCGCTGGACGAGGCCTACGCGCGGGGCGACCGGCCGTGGGCCGTGTGGGAACGCGACGGCGCGCGGGCGGGCGCGACCGGCGGCCTGAGCGGCTCGGGAGCGACGGCGTGATCCGGCTCGGGGCCGGGCGCCCGGACCGGGTCGTCGCGGTGGGCGCGCACTGCGACGACATCGCCATCGGCGCGGGCGGCACGCTGCTGACGCTGTGCCAGGCGCGGCCGGGCGTCCGCGTCGACGCGCTGGTCCTGTCCGGCGGCGGCAGCGAGCGCGAGCAGGAGGAGCAGGCCGCGCTCGCCGCGTTCTGCCCGGGCGCCGACCTGCGGCTGACCGTGCACAAGCTGCCGGACGGCCGGCTGCCCGCGTACTGGGAGGAGGCCAAGGCCGCGGTCGAGGAGCTGCGCGAGCGGACCGACCCGGATCTCGTCCTCGCCCCGCGCACCGACGACGCGCACCAGGACCACCGCGGCCTGGCGAAGCTGATGCCCACCGCGTTCCGCGACCATCTGGTGCTCGGCTACGAGATCGTCAAGTGGGACGGCGACCTCGGCCGCCCGACGGCGTACCAGCCGCTGTCGGACGAGGTCGCCGAGCGGAAGGTGCGGCTGCTGCAGGAGCACTACCCCTCGCAGCGGAACCGGCCCTGGTACGACCGGGAGGCCTTCCTCGGTCTTGCCCGGATCCGCGGAATCGAATGCCACGCGCGCTACGCCGAGGCGTTCGCCGTCACCAAACTCACTCTCGACCTGGGGGAATGAACTGTGCGCGTACTGCTGACCGGACACCAGGGCTACCTGGGCACCGTGATGGCCCCCGTGCTCGCGGCCGCGGGCCACGAGGTCGTCGGTCTCGACGCCGGCCTGTTCGCCGACTGCGTCCTGGGCCCGCCGCCCGCGGACCCGCAGGGGCACCGGGTGGACCTGCGCGACGTCACGGCCGAACAGGTGGCCGGGGTGGACGCCGTGATCCACCTGGCCGCGCTGTCCAACGACCCGCTGGGATCGCTGGCGCCGGAACTCACCTACGACATCAACCACCACGCGTCCGTGCGGCTGGCCCGGCTGGCCCGCGACGCCGGAGTGCGGCGCTTCCTGTACGCGTCGACCTGCTCGGTCTACGGCGCCGCCGGCGGCGACGAACTCGTCGCCGAGGACGCTCCGTTGCGCCCGGTGACGCCGTACGCGGAGTCCAAGGTGCGGGTGGAGGACGACCTGCACGCGCTCGCCGACGGCGACTTCAGCCCGGTGTACATGCGCAACGCCACCGCCTTCGGCTACTCGCCCCGGCTGCGCGCCGACATCGTGCTCAACAACCTGGTGGGGCACGCCCTGCTGTCCGGCGAGGTCCTGGTGCTCTCCGACGGCACGCCCTGGCGCCCGCTGGTGCACGCCGCCGACATCGCCCGGGCCTTCGCGGCCGCGCTGGCCGCGCCGCGCGAGGCGGTGCACGACCGGGCGTTCAACATCGGCAGCGAGGTCAACAACGTCACGGTCGCCGAGATCGCCGGGCAGGTCGCCGAGGCGGTGCCCGGCTCCGAGGTGGTGATCACCGGGGAGAACGGGGCCGACCCGCGGTCGTACCGGGTGGACTTCTCCCGGTTCCGCGCCGCCGTGCCCGGCTTCGACTGCGAGTGGACGGTGAAGCGGGGCGCGCTCGAACTCGCCGACGCCTACCGCACCCACGGGCTGACCCGCGAGGCCTTCGAGCAGCGCTTCACCCGGCTGGCCGTGCTGCGCGCGGCGTCCGACGCCGGCACGGTCGACGACACCCTTCGGTGGCGCCCGTGACCACGCCCGGCGAGGAGATGCACGCACTGGTGGAGCGGATGTACCCGCTGTGCCGGAGCATCACCGGCGACGGGGTGCGCGCCACCCTGGACATCGTCGGCGAGTACGTCCCGCTGCAGGTGCACGAGGTGCCGACCGGGACGCAGGTGCTCGACTGGACGGTGCCGCAGGAGTGGAACATCCGGGACGCGTACATCGCCGACGGCTCCGGACGCCGGGTCGTCGACTTCGCCGCGTCCAGCCTGCACGTGCTCGGCTACAGCGTGCCGGTGTCGGCGACGATGCCGCTCGCCGAGCTGCGGCCGCATCTGCACACCCTGCCGGACCACCCGTCCTGGGTGCCGTACCGCACCAGCTACTACCGGCCGGAGTGGGGGTTCTGCCTGTCCCAGGAGACCCTGGACGCGATGCCGGACGGCGAGTACGAGGTACGCATCGACTCCACGCTCGCCGACGGCCACCTCACCTACGCCGAGCACGTGGTCCCCGGGCAGGTCGCCGACGAGGTCATCGTCTCCTGCCACGTCTGCCACCCGTCGCTGGCCAACGACAACCTGGCCGGCGTCGCGGTGGCGACGTTCCTGGCGCGGGCGCTGGCGCAGGAGACGCCGTACTACACCTACCGGTTCATCTTCGCGCCCGGCACCATCGGGGCGATCACCTGGCTGGCCCGCAACGCGGAACGGGTGCGCAGGGTCGCGCACGGCCTGGTGCTGGCCTGCGCCGGCGACCCGGGCCGGCTGACGTACAAGCAGAGCAGGCGCGGCGACGCGGAGATCGACCGGGTGCTGCGGCATGTGCTGACGGCCTCCGAACGCCCGCACCACATCACCGAGTTCACTCCGTACGGCTATGACGAGCGGCAGTACTGCTCGCCCGGGTTCGACCTCGGCGTGGGCTCGCTCAGCCGGACCCCGTACGCCGGTTACCCCGAGTATCACACCTCGGCCGACAACCCGGACTTCGTCTCGCCGGAGGCGATGGCGGACACCCTCGCGGTCTGCCGTGAGGCGTTCGCCGTCCTCGACCGCAACCGGAAGTACGTCAACCTCAGCCCGTACGGCGAACCGCAGCTGGGCCGGCGCGGGCTGTACGACTCGCTCGGCGGCCGCAGCGACGCGCAACAGGCCCAGATGGCCATGCTCTGGGTGCTCAGCCTCTCCGACGGCGAGCACACCGTGCTGGACGTCGCCGAACGGTCCGGGCTGCCGTTCGACGCCGTCGCCGCCGCGGCGGACGCCCTGCACGACGCCGAGCTGATCAAGGCGTGAAACCGGTGACCGCCGAGGGGGAGCATCCGCGGACGACCGCGGCGCCGGCCGGATCCGCCAAGCGGGCCCTCCTCGGCCGGCTGTCCTGGGGGCTGGCCGACCAGGCGGCGTCCAGCATGTCCAACTTCGCGGTGGGCATCTACGTGGCCCGCTCGCTGGGGGTGACCGCGTTCGGCGTGTTCAGCCTGGCGTGGGTCACCTACGGCGTCGTGCTCAACGTCTCCCGCGGGCTGGCCACCGACCCGCTCGTGGTGCGCTTCAGCGGCGCGCCGGAGGCGTCCTGGCGCGGGGCGGTGGCCCGGTCGTCGGGCACCGCGCTCGGCGTCGGCACCGCCCTCGGCGCGGCGTGTCTCGTCGTCGGCCTCGCGCTCGGCGGCCGGGTGGGGCCCGCGTTCGCCTGCCTCGGCGTCATGCTGCCGGGGCTGCTCCTGCAGGACGCCTGGCGGTTCTCGTTCTTCGCCGCGGGCGCCGGGCGCAAGGCGTTCGTCAACGACCTCGTGTGGGGCGTCGCGCTCGTGCCGGCCATGGTCGTGGCGGCCCGGGTGGGCAGCGTGGCCGCCTTCGTGCTCGCCTGGGGCGCGTCCGCCGCGGTCGCCGCCGCGTACGGCTGCCTCCAGTCCGGCATCCGGCCCCGGCCGGCCGGGGCGCGCGGCTGGCTGAGCGAGCAGCGCGACCTCGGCTACCGCTACCTGGTCGAGAACGTCAGCCTCAGCGGCGCGAGCCAGCTGCGGGCGTACGGGCTCGGCGCGATCGTCGGCGTCGGCGCGGTGGGCGCCGTCCGGGGCGCCGAGCTTTTGATGGGCCCGTTCCTCGCCGTACTGATGGGGCTGTCCCTGGTCACCGTCCCGGAGGCGGCACGGGTGCTGCGGCGGGCCCCGGACCGCCTCGGCACGTTCTGCCTCCTGCTCGGCGGCGGACAGGCCGTCGGCGCGCTGTGCTGGGGCGGAGCGCTGCTGCTGATGCCGGACCGGTTCGGCGACCTCGTGCTCGGCGCGGTCTGGCACTCCGCCGCGCAGCTCATCGTGCCGATCACCCTCGGCGTGGCGGGCGCCGGCCTCGGCACCGGCGCGGCGGCCGGGCTGCGCGCGCTCGGCGCGGCCCGGCGCAGCCTGCGCTCCCAGCTGTTCGCCTCCGTCTGCTACGTCGGCGGCGGACTCGGCGGGGCGGTCCTGGCGGGCACGGTCGGCTCGGCCTGGGGCGCCGCCGCCGCGACCGTCAGCGGCTCGGCCGTGTGGTGGCTGCAGCTGCGCTCCGCCCTGCGCGAGCGGCGCCCCGACTCCGTTCCCGAAGTGAGGACCTCATGACCGACCGACCCAGACTGAGCATCGGCCTGCCCGTGTACAACGGCGAGGAGTATCTGGCCGAGTCGCTCGACGCCCTGCTCGGCCAGACCTACGAGGACTTCGAGCTGGTCGTCTCCGACAACGCCTCGACCGACGGGACCGAGGACGTCTGCCGCCGGTACGCCGCGAAGGACTCGCGCATCCGCTACCTGCGGCTGCCCCGCAACATCGGCGCCACCCCGAACCACAACCATGTGCTCGCCGAGGCCCGCGGCGAACTGTTCAAGTGGGCCTCGCACGACGACCTGTACGGCCGGGACCTGCTCCGGCGCTGCGTCGAGGCGCTGGACGAGCGGCCGGACATCATCCTCGCGCACAGCGGCCAGGCGGTCATCGACGGCGACGGCCGGGTGAAGGTCCCCTACGAGTACACCCTCGCCACCGACTCGCCGCACGCGCCCGAGCGCTTCCGCAGCCTGCTGTTCGAGCCCGGCGGCGACGACTTCTACGGGGTGATGCGGACCGACGTGCTGCGCCGGGTGAAGCCGATGGACAGCTACCACCACGCGGACCGCACGTACGTCGCCGAGATCACCCTGCACGGGCCCTTCCACCAGGTGCCGGAGCTGCTGTACTTCCGCCGCGACCATCCCCACCGCGCCGAGCGGGCGAACCCGGGCAAACGCTCGCGGTGCGTCAACCTGGACCCGCGCCGGGCGGGCCCGCTGCACCCGACGCCCCGGCTGCTCGCCGAGTACGTCTGGGGCTTCGTCTCGGCGATCCGGCGGGCGCCGTTGTCCCCGGCCGACCGGCGCGCGTGCTACCGGCACCTGGCCGCGTGGATGACCAGCCGGGCCCGGCCCGGCGCCGGCGAACGGGTCGAGGACCGCGACCCGGTCGACCCGGCCGGGCTCGACGTCAGCGTCGACGCCCTGGTCGCCGGCCGGGAGGGGAGGCGGGCATGACGGCCGCGGACGCGACCGGGGCGACGGCGGTGCGCGTGGGGGTGTTCGGCCTGCTCGGCTCCGGCAACCTCGGCAACGACGGGTCGCTGGAGGCGGTGCTCGGGTATCTCCGCGCCGAGCACCCGGAGGCGGTCGTGGACGCGCTGTGCGGCGGGCCCGAGGCCGTCACGGCCCGCTTCGGGATCCCCGCGACGCGCCTGCACTGGTACCGCGGGGAGTACCGGACCGCGTCGCGCGCCGGCGCGGTCGCGGGGAAGGGACTGGGCAAGCTGGTCGACGTCTTCCGCACCGCCGCCTGGGTGCGCCGGCACGACGTGGTGATCGTGCCGGGCATGGGCGTCCTGGAGGCCACGCTGCCGCTGCGGCCGTGGGGCTTCCCGTACGCGCTGTTCCTGCTCTGCGCGACCGGCCGGCTGTTCGGCGCCAGGGTCGCGCTGGTCGGCGTCGGCGCCGCCGGGATCGGCAACCGGGCGACCCGCACCCTGGTGCGCTGGTCGGCGCGGCTGGCCGCCCACCGGTCCTACCGGGACGCCCCGTCCCGCGACGCGCTGCGGGCGATGGGCGTGGACACCGCGCACGACGACGTCCACCCGGACCTCGCGTTCGCCCTGCCGACGCCGCCGGTGAGCGCGCCCCCGGGTCCGCCGGGCCGCGTCTGCGTGGGCGTCATGGCCTTCCACGGCGGCGACGACGACCGCGACCGGGCCGAGGAGATCCACCGGCGCTACCTCGACGGCATGGTCCGCTTCGTCCGCGCGCTCGTCGGGGAGGGCAGACCGGTCCGGCTGCTCACCGGCGACACATGCGACGCGCCGGTGGTCGCCGCGATCCTCGACGCGGTGGACTCGCCGCTGGTCACGGCCGCCGAGACGGCCTCGCTGGCCGACCTGATGCGGGAGACGGCGGCTGCCGGCACCGTGGTGGCCACCCGCTACCACAACCTGATCTGCGCGCTGAAGGTCGGCACGCCGACCCTCGCGGTCAGCTACGCCGCGAAGAGCGAGGCGCTCATGGCCGACATGGGACTGGGCGCGTTCTGCCACCCGGCTCGCGAAGTCGACGCCGACCGGCTGCTGGAGCAGTTCCGGACGCTGGAGAAGAGTTCGGCGGACCTGCGGCGGATCCTCGCCGAACGGAACCTGATCGCCGCCGGGCGCCTGCGGCACCAGTTCTCCGCCCTGACGGCGGCCCTGTTCCCGGCCACCGACCGCGCCCGGACCCCCACTCACCCTCTGCGGGAGACACCGTGAACGCCCCCGGAATGAAAGCGACCGAGGTGCCGGCCATCGCCGGCGCGTACCTGTTCGAGCCGACGCCGTACGCCGACGAACGCGGCTTCTTCTGCCGCACCTTCGACGCCGACGTGGTCCGCTCGGTGGGTCTCGATCCGGACGCCTTCGTCCAGGACAGCCTGTCCCGGTCGGTGGGGGGCGTGCTGCGCGGCCTGCACCTGCGCTCCGGCGCCGGCGAAGCCAAGCTGGTGCGGTGCTCCTACGGGAGGATCTTCGACGTCGTCGTGGACCTGCGCCCCGACTCGCCGACCTACCGCAACCTGGCCACCTTCGAGCTGTCCGACGAGACGCAGCTGACCCTCTACATCCCGGCGGGCTGCGCCCACGGCTTCCAGACGCTGACCGAGACCGCCGACGTCTCGTACCGGATCGACCGCCGGCACGACCCGGCCGAGGACGTCACGATCGCCTTCGACGACCCGGAGCTCGCCGTCCCCTGGCCGCTGCCGGTCACCTCGATGTCCCAGCGGGACCGGGAGGCGCCGAGCCTCGCCGAGGTCCTGAAGCACCCGTAACACGAAGAAAGTTGAGGTCGGTGTGGACACCACAGACACCGCAGAC
This sequence comes from Streptomyces rishiriensis, assembly GCF_003112535.1. GTDB lineage: Bacteria > Actinomycetota > Actinomycetes > Streptomycetales > Streptomycetaceae > Streptomyces > Streptomyces rishiriensis. Next base: position 35,684 of record NZ_BEWA01000030.1, read on the forward strand.
GTCGCAGACGCCGCAGGACTCCTGCTGCCCCGGTCCCGGCAGGCGAACGAGCGGCTGCACGCCATGATCCCCGGAGGCGCGCACACCTACGCCAAGGGCGACGACCAGTACCCCGAGAACCTGGCCCCCGTCATCAGCCACGGCCGCGGCGCCCACGTGTGGGACGTCGACGGAAACCGCTACGTCGAGTACGGCTCGGGCCTGCGGTCGGTCAGCCTCGGCCACGCCCACCCGCGCGTGATCGAAGCGGTGCGAAGGGAACTCGACCGCGGCAGCAACTTCGTCCGGCCGTCGATCGTGGAGGTCGAGGCCGCGGAGCGCTTCCTGGCCACGGTGCCGACCGCCGAGATGGTGAAGTTCGCGAAGAACGGCTCCGACGCCACCACCGCCGCGGTGCGCCTCGCCCGAGCCGCCACCGGGCGCCCGCGGGTGGCCCTCTGCGCCGACCATCCCTTCTTCTCCACCGACGACTGGTTCATCGGCACCACACCGATGTCCGCCGGCATCCCGACGGCCACCACCGACCTCACCGTGGCGTTCCCCTACGGCGACCTGGCCGCCACGGAGGAACTGCTCACCCGGTACCGGGACGAGGTCGCCTGTCTGATCCTCGAACCCGCCACCCACACCGAGCCGCCGCCGGGTTACCTCGCGGGTCTGCGCGACCTGGCCGACCGGCACGGCTGCGTCCTGGTCTTCGACGAGATGATCACCGGCCTGCGCTGGTCCGAGGCGGGCGCCCAGGGCCTGTACGGCGTCGTCCCCGACCTCTCCACGTTCGGCAAGGCGCTGGGCAACGGATTCGCCGTCTCCGCGCTGGCCGGACGCCGCGATCTGATGGAGCGGGGCGGGCTGCGTCACACCGGCGAGCGGGTGTTCCTGCTGTCCACCACGCACGGCGCGGAGACGCACTCCCTGGCAGCCGCGATGGCGGTGCTCGACACCTACGTCGAAGAGGGCGTCACCGCACGTCTGCACGCCCTCGGCGAGCGGCTGGCCGCCGGCGTCCGCGACGCCGCGGCCGCCGGCGGCGTCGGCGACCACATCGTCGTGCGGGGCCGGGCCAGCAACCTGGTCTTCGCCACCCTCGACGAGAACCTGCGGCCGTCGCAGGAGTACCGCACCCTGTTCCTGCGCCGTCTCCTCGCGGGCGGCGTGCTGGCCCCGTCGTTCGTGGTGAGCAGCGCCCTCGACGAAGCCGACATCGACCACACCGTCGACGTGGTGGCCCAGGCGTGCGCGGTGTACCGCAGGGCGCTCGACGCCGCCGACCCCACCCCCTGGCTGGGCGGCCGCCCGGTGAAGCCGGTGTTCCGCCGCTCGGCGTGACGCGCGTGACGTGCGTGAGGCGGCGCGGGACGGCGTGACGTGCCGTCAGCGACGCTCACGCCCGCCGGAGGCCGGGCCGGTCAGCCGGTCAGCCGGTCAGCCGCGGGGGTGGGATTCCTCTCGGCCGCCCGGTCCGCGGTCCGCGGTGCGGTCGAGCAGCCACCCGGTCGTCGGCACCACCGCCAGCGCGGTGCACCAGCCGCCGAGGACGTCGGTCGGGTAGTGCGCGCCCAGGGCCACCTGCGCCCAGCCCATGGCGGCGCCGGCGACCAGCGCGGCGCCCAGCACGAGTGCCATGCCGGCCGTCCTGCCGAGGCCGAGCCGGCCGGTCGCGAGGAACGCCACCGCCAGGGCGAGCGCGGTGGCGAAGGCGGTGTGCCCGCTCGGGTAGGACAGGTTGGCGTCGCCGTGGATGGTGCGTCCCACCAGGTGCTTGAGCAGCGTCGCCACCCCGACGCTCACACCGGCGCCCGCCACGGTGAGCACCGCCGCACGAGGACGCTTCAGCGCCAGACAGCCCGTCACGACGACCAGGACCAGCATCACCGACCCCAGGGGCTCCCCCAGGAAGTCCAGGGCCAGCGCGACGTCCCGCCACGGCGGACGCACACTGTCCGCCGTCGGCGGGACGATCCACCGGTCCACCCCACTGGGCTCGCCGTCACCGGCGTACAGCCCCCCGAGCACGACGACGACCAGCGCGGCAAGGCCCACGACCGCCCCGAGCCACCCGCGCAGCACCGGGGGCAACACCGGATGCGCCGTCCGGCCGGCCGGACGGGCCCGCACACCGTCACGGACCGTCTCCTGCCGTCGCCCACTGCCCACCAACGACCCCCCGACATGTCGGAACCGGCTCACCAGGGAGCCACCGCCACCCTAACCGTCCGGGCCCGGCGGGACATGGGGCGAGGGAACGGGGCTAGGCGCCGTCCGTGTCGTCGCGCAGGGAGTGCGTCATGCTCCGCAGGATCCGGAACGCGCCCGACCGCTCCGCCTCGGTCAGGCCGGCCAGCATTCTGACCTCGACGGACCGCACGGCCGCGGACGCCTTCTCCAGGCTCCGCCGACCGCGAGGCGTGAGCCGCGCGGGAAGGACCTTGCCGACGCGCGCCTCCGCGGGCCTGGTCACGTAGCCCTCCCGTTCCAGGTTCTGGAGCAGCACGTTCATCGACTGCCGCGTCACGAACGCGCCGCGCGCGAGCTCGGAGTTCGACAAGCCCGGCCGTTGGGCCAGCAGCTCCAGGCAGGAGTAGTGCGTCACGCTCATCCCGAGCGGCCGCAGCACCTCCTCCATGGCCGCGCGCAGGGCGCTCGAGGCCTCCTTCAGCAGGTAGCCCAGCGATGTGTCCAGGTCGACGCCGACACCCTTTTGACTCATGTCAGAAGTCTGACATACCTTGACCCGTGTCAGGAATCTGACACGGAGAGAAGGAGCATCACCATGCCCGCCACCGGCCCCGACTTCATCTCGCTCCAGGCACGCGACCTCAGCGCTTCGCAGGCGTTCTACGAGCAGTACCTCGGCCTGGTCCGCTCACCGACCGGACCTCCGCACGCCGTCGTCTTCGAGACGCGGCCGATCGCGTTCGCCCTCCGCGAGGTCGTTCCCGGCACCGATCTCGCCTCCGTCGCCCAGCCCGGCATCGGCGCCGCGATATGGCTCCACGCCACCGACGTCCAGGCCATCCACGACGCCCTCGTCGCCGACGGCCGCACCATCGTCTCCGCACCGGTCGACGGCCCCTTCGGCCGGACCTTCACCTTCGCCGACCCCGACGGCTACCACGTCACGCTCCACGACCGCACCTGACCGCCCACCCGCCCCCGGCGACGAGGTGCGCTCGCCCGGGCGGGAAGGGCGGCGTCCCGACGCGATCCGCACGGTCGAGCGGTGGGATCACTCGATCGTGAGTTCCTGCGCTGTCGCACCCGGCAGGACGCGATGCTCGGAAGGACGATGCGGGCCCAGGGCTGCCTGGAGGTACGACGGGTGAGGGGAGACGGCGTGACACGAGAAGCGGGTCGACGCGGGGGCTTGGACGGTCAGGCGCTGTTGCTGGCCGCCGGGCTGGCTGATCTGGCGGTGAGCACGGTGGGTTCGGCCCTGGGAACCGTGCGGGGGCTGCTGCGCCGGTCGGACGCCGAAGAGCTCGCCGCGGAGGCCGAGCACGAACTCGTGGCACGTGGCCGTCTGGTGCTGGACAGGTACGCGGGCGTGCCCCCGGCCCACCTGGAGATCCTCGCCCGGCGCGCCCTCGCCCGGAAGGCCGCCGGTGGCGTCTGACCGGTGGGAGCCGCAGGCGTTCAAGGCTCGCGTGGACGCGGTGCTGCGGCAGTTCGTCGCCCGGGAGGCCGACGAGTTCGCGGCGGTCGATCCGATGCTCGGCGCGGTCGCCGAGAGGCTGGAGGCCGCGGTCGCGGACGGCAAGCGGCTGCGGGCGGCGTTCTGCTACTGGGGGTGGCGGGCGGCGGGGCAGCCGGACAGCGAAGCGCTGGTCCGGGCGGCGTCCTCGATGGAGCTGGTGCACGCCGCCGCGGTCGTGCACGACGACCTCATCGACGACAGTCCGCTGCGGCACGGGCGCCCCACGACCCATGTCGCGCTCCTCGGGGCCGTGGGGACTCGTGCGGACGCCGACGGCGCCGCGCGGTCGTTGGCGATGCTGGTGGGTGACCTGCTGATGGCGCTGGCCGGGCAGTTGTTCGCCACCAGCGGTCTGCCCGCCGCGTATCTCGTCCGGGCCCGCCCGTTGTGGGCGGTGACGGCCCGCGAGCTGATCGCGGGCGAGTGTCTGGAGATCCTGCGCACCGGAATCGGCCCGGACACCGAGGCGTCGCTGAAGGTGATCCGGTACAAGACCGCCAAGTACACCGTCGAACACCCCCTGCTGATCGGTGGTGCGCTGGCCGGTGCGGGGGCGTGGCTGCGCGAGGGCTACTCCGCGTACGGGCTGCCGCTGGGTGAGGCGTTCCAGCTCCGGGACGACCTGCTCGCTGCACGACCTCGGCCTGCGCGGTGAGCCGTGGCACCCGACCTCCTCGGTCCGCACCGTGCTCCGCCCCGGCACCCCCTGGATGCTCAAGCTCTCGCTCGCCCGGCGGATCACCAACTCCCGCCGGGAGAACCTCCGCAAGGAGCTGCACCGCGGCCCGGAGGTACACCGGCTGCTGGAGGCGGGCCTGGCCGCCGAGTGGCGGGCCGCGCACCCCGGCTCCGACATCGTCCGCGACTCCGGGTGGATCGGCCTGGACGCCCCCGGGCTGCCCGATCCCACCGGCCTGGACACGGTGGTGCGCCGCCGGCCGTCGGCCCGGACGCCCGGGTGCACTGCGTCGCCGGACTCGTCGCCGAGCAGCCGCTCGGCGACACCCGCGACTCCGCGCCGCCCGGGGTGGTGCGCGGCCTCGCCGCCCGCACCGCCCAGCCGTCGCCCGCCGTGTCCGCCGTGTCCGCCGTGTCCGCCGTGTCCGCCGAGTGGCTCCGGCGCTACCTGGACGCGGTGGTGCTGCCCATCCTCCGGCTGGACGGCCAAGTCGGCATCGCCCTGGAAGCACACCAGCAGAACACTCTGGTCCTGCTGGACGCCGACGGCCGGCCCGTCGGCTGCCGCTACCGCGACAACCAGGGCTACTGCTTTTGCCGGTCGAAGGCCGCCGAACTGTCCGCCCGCCTGCCCGGTATCGGTACGCTCAGCGACATGTTCGTCCCCGACCAGGTCGCCGACGAGCGGTTCTGCCACTACCTCGGCATCAACCACGTGCTCGGCCTGATCGGCGCGTTCGGCGCGTTCGGCGTGTTCGGCGTGTTCGGCGCGTTCGGCGCGTTCGGCGCGTTCGGCGCGTTCGGCGCCCAGCGTCTGGCGGCCGAGGGGCAGTTGCTCACCCTGCTGCGCCGCTTCCTCGCCGGCCCGGCCGCCGCGCCCGGCTCCGGCCTGACCGCCCGGCTGCTCGACGCGCCGACCCTGCACTGCAAGGCCAGCCTGCTCACCCGCCTCGAGGGCCTCGACGAGCCGGTCGGCCCGGTGTCCACCCGGTCGGTGTACGTCACCCTGCCCGACCCGGTCGCGGCCCCGTGACCCACACCGCCCTCCCCTGCGCGCTGACCAGCGCCGCCGGCGCGTTCCGGCTGCGCCCCGTCCGGCCGGCCGACCTGCCGCTGATCGCCGAGTGGATGAACGACCCGGCGGTCGCGGCGTACTGGTCGCTCGACGGGCCGGCCGAGCGCACCGAGCGACACGTCGCCGCCCAGCTGGCCGGCGACGGCCGCAGCACCCCTTGCCTGGGCCTGCTCGACGGCACGCCGATGAGCTACTGGGAGGTGTACCGCGCCGACCTCGACCCGCTCGCCCGCCATTACCGGTCCGAGCCCCACGACACAGGCATCCATCTGCTGCTCGGGCCGCCCGAGGCACGCGGCAGGGGGCTCGGCAGCATCCTGCTCACCACCGTCGCCGATCACCTGCTGCGGTACGCCCCCCGGCTGGTCGGCGAGCCGGACCTGCGCAACGCCCCGTCCCTCAGGGCGTTCCGAAACGCCGGTTTCCACCGCGTGGCCGAACTCGACCTGCCCGACAAGCGGGCCGTCCTGATGGCCCGTCGACCGGCCCCGCCCGCCAGGAGGACCACGACAGCATGAACCAGCCGGCGACCGCACCGTACGACCAGGTGCCGGACATGGACACCGACGCACGAACGGAGTTCCGCTGGCACCACGGCCTGCTGGTCGACGGGGCCAGGGTGCAGGTCCCCTTCCTGGCCGACCTCGTCTCCCTGGCCGAGCGGCCCATGACATCACCGTCCTCGGTTCCGGCCAGTCCGGCGCCGAGATCTTCCTCGACCTCCGTCGGCGCACCCGACCTGAGGCCTCGGCGCCCACCGGGCCGCCGTGATCCTCAACGCGGTCGCGGGCCGCACCGTCCATCCGCTCCCCGCCCGCACGGCCTGGACCAGCTTCGCGCCGCCCACCCCCGCCGACTCACGACCGCACGAGAACGACAGTGTGCCCGCACACGCCCGTTGACCCGCCGCCCGGAGAACTCGTCCGGCGGGTCCGGTCACGCTGCCGCGATGACGGAGGCGATGCTGCGGTGCCGGGCGACGCCGTGCGCGAAATCGGGCGCGCGTGACGTGCCGTCACGCAGGTCGTCCAGGAACTGCCGGTAGGCGTGGGCAACCGCGTAAGCCGGCGCGTCGGCCCGGGGGTCCAGTCGCGGGACGCGGACGTACGCTTCTGGCACCGCCATGGGAGCGAGCTCGGTGGACGTTCCGCGGCCGCCTTCGAGGGTGACCGGACTGAGCTGTGGGTGGCCGATCGGGGCGGTGAGGACGAGGTCGCCCTCGGTGCCGTTGATCTCCCAGCGGAAGTTGGTCCCCCGGGACCTGCCTCCGCGGTAGTGGAAGGTGGCCACCGCTCCGCCCGGCAGCCGTCCCGAGGCCACCACCTGGTCCGCAGCGGTCATCGGCACGGGTTGCCCGCTCTCGGTGTCCACGGCCGACGTACGCCGCGACACCAGGTGGATCCGCAGTTCCTCGGGCTCTCCCAGGACCGACGCGAGTCCGTCGAGAGCGTGGCTGAAGGGAACGGTCAGCAGTGTCGCGCCGTTCGCGGCCTCGAGCACATGGTGATCGCCGGGCCCGACGGTGGCGCCCCAGGCGCCGCCCGAGCCGACGACCGTCGTGGAGAGCACCTCCCCCACGTACCCGTCGGCCACGAGATGCCGTGCGTAGGCGAAGGCCGGGTGCGACCGCGCCTGGAGTCCGACGACGGTCGGCACCGCGTGGCTGTGTGCTTGCTGCGCCATGTCCACGGCCTCCGCGAGCCCGTTGCCCAGCGGCCACTCGCACAGCACGCTCTTGCCGGCGCTCAGCGCCGCCTGCACCAGTTCCCGGTGGTGCGGCACTTTCACCGCCACGACCACCAGGTCCACCTCGTCACAGGCCACGAGTTCGGCAGCCGTCCCGAAGGCACTGGACACACCATGCTTCTGTCCGGAGCGCTCCGCCGAGTGTTTCGAACTCGCGCTCAGGGCCCGCAGCTCATAACCCGGGACGGCGCGCAGGGCAGGCAGGTGAGAGCGCTCGGCCCAACTGCCGTGCGCCCCAAGTCCTATGACCCCTACTCCGATCGGCTTCTCGGACCGGGCCAGCTCGGCGAGCAGCGACTCAGATGTATTCATGATGCGTCACCTGTTCTTTGTCGAGCGGGTGCCGACGCGGGAGATTCACGCTCGGCGGGTACCGGGTGAGTGGGTGACGCCGTGGACGGGATGGAGCGGCAGCCACCTGCTAGCGTTGACATTTCAACACTACGAAGGGTGCGTTGACATGTCAACATCGGACGGCCGGACTCCCGAGCCGGACGAGGCCACGAGCAGGGCCGCACCGGATCCCGTCGACCTCTGGTCCGCCTTCAAGCGCGCCCACGAGATCGTCCGAACCCGTGTGATCGCGGACGCCGCCGACTCGGCGGGCCTGTCCGAGCCGGACCTGACGATCCTCGTCACCCTGAACAAGGCGGGAGGCTCCCTGCGCCAGAGCGAGCTCGCCGCGTCGCTCGGCTGGGACCGCACCCGCATCTCCCACCAGCTCACCCGCATGAGCAAGCGCCAACTCGTCACCCGCGAACGCGCCGACGGTGTCACCGTCACCCTCACCGGCACCGGACGTCAGGCCATCACCGCCGTGCATCCCGGCCTGGACGCCGCGGTACGCCGCCACTTCACCGACAAGCTCTCCGCGCAGGAGATCGACACACTGAGTTCTCTCCTGCGCCGGCTGTAGCCACCGGAACGGAAGCCGACAAGCCGCAGAGGCACGGCACCAGCCCCGCTCCTCCAGCTCCCCGATCAGCAGGGCGATGCGCCCGCCGAGGGTGACGAGGTCCTGGATGAAGCGCTCCAGGCACTGGATCAGCCGGTCCTTGTAGGCGAGGAACGCCCGCATGACCTGGCGGCAGACGGGGGCGTCGGGGGCGGCGAGACGGGAACGGGGTGCAGTCGCCGGAGGTCGTCTCGCCACGTTCTTCCAGCGCGGTCACGGGCTCACGACTGAGGTGTCACCACGCACTCCGCCCAGACGGTCTTGCCCGGGCCATCGGGCCGGAGGCGCCAGCCCCAGCGGGTGGCGAGCGCCGCGACGAGAAGCAGCCCTCGGCCGCCGGTGTCCTCTTCGCCGGGGGCGGCCAGCGATTCCGCGTCGGGCGGCGTGCGTTCGGTGCGGGCGTCGGTGACCTCGATCCTGACCGTGTGGGCGGATGCGCTCACGTGCAGAAGCAGATGGAAGTCCCGGCTGGGGACGTGGCCGTGCCGTACGGCGTTGGCGGTCAGCTCGCCGAGGACCAGCACGATCCCTTCGTGCGGGCCGGCGCCGTACGGGATACCCCAGGTGTCCAGCCGGTGCGCGGCCAGTCGGCGAGCGAGGCGGGCGCCCCGTGGGGCAGAGGTGAAACGCATCTCGAAGGTGCGGCCCAAGTCAGCGCTGAGGCGCATGGGTTGGGAGGCGCTGATGGGGCTGGGGGGTTGGCTCGTCATGCCGACAACGGTGACGTCGGTCGCGTAGCGTGACCAGTGGTGACGCACCGACGCGGGCCGTTGTACGCGTGGTGGCGGTAGGGGTACGAGGTGCGCGGCGTGACAAGGCCGCCGGGACGGCGTTGAGCCGAGGAGGCGGTAGCGATGACCGAGGGTGCGGACGAGAGGGCGGAGACCACGGTGGCGGACGACGCGGGACAGGCGACGGCGGACACGTCCGGCCAGGCTGTGGTCATCGCGTTCGGGCAGACGCTGAAGACGCTGCGGGTGCGGGCGGGCCTGGAGCGAGAGGAGTTCGGGCGGCGTATCGGATACTCGGCGTCCACGGTCGCGTCGTACGAGCAGGGTCGGCGGATCCCCTCACCCAGGACCATCGAGCGGGCGGACGAGGTCCTGAACGCGGGCGGGCTGCTGACGGTGTGGAAGGAGCAGGTGGAACGGGCTCAGTATCCGGTGTTCTTCCAGGGGATGGCGACGCTGGAGAAGGGGGCTCTGGAGCTGCTCATGTACGACACCCATGTCGTCAACGGCCTGCTGCAGACGGAGGAGTACATGAGGGCCCTGCTGGCCATGCGGTGTCCTCCCCTTGACCAGGAAACGATCGAGCAGCGGGTGACCGCCCGACTGGCGCGGCAGGACATCTTCGGCCGTCGGCCCGCACCCTTGCTGAGCTTCGTGATGGACGAGGCGGTGTTGCGACACCGCTACGGCGGCAGGAACGTACTACGGGGGCAGTTGGAGCACCTTCTGCTGATCGGTGACAAGCGGAACGTGGAGATTCAAGTCATGCCGGTCGATTGCGAGGACAACGCGGGTGTGAATGGACCGTTCACGGTCCTCACGCACAAGGACAGCAAGAAGTTCGTGTACTCAGAGGCACATGCGACCAGCACCCTCGAGACCGACTCGGAGCAGACGGTTCTCGCCGCCGCCCGTTATGGGATCATCCGATCGCAGGCTCTCACTCCGCGGGAGTCGCTGAAGCTGATCGAAGGGTTGTTGGGATCGCTATGAGCAACGCTGAGTCCTCAACCGTCGCGTCCGACCTCGCTTGGTTCAAGAGCAGCTACAGCGGAACCGAAGGCGGTCAGTGTGTCGAGATAGCTGCGGACACGGGAGTTGTACACATCCGTGACTCCAAGGCCGTGGCCGGACCCGTCATCCGTGTGTCACGTGAGGCGTGGGCGGGGTTCGTCGGGGAGGCCTGACGGTCGTACGCGAAGCGGGAAGCCCTGCCTCCTTTCTGTCGTGCGCGGAGCGGCGACGGCGGACGCACCGGAGTCATCGTACGACCTGACCAGGCCTCGCCAGCGCATGGGCCTGTACCGCACCGTCCTGCACGAGGGCCTGCGTGACGACCTGCCCCGGTACCCCAACCGGGACCTGCCCCTCCAGCTGTGGCCGGTGCTGCGCACCCTCGTCGGCCGTACCGTGCGCGCCGTATGGGAGGACGCCTTCCCCCAGCTAGCCTCCCGCACCCGGGCAGCCGCGTGACGGACATGCCGGAGCTGCACACGCGGTCCTGGCGGATGTGATGGCGCGGGGCTCCCCGTATCCACTGGTTCTCACCGGTGGATACGCCGTGGGGCACACCGCCTTGTGAACCGCCCCGGCCAGGACCTCGACGTCGCCGCCGAGAACCCGGCGCCCATGGCCGACATCGCCGCCACGCTCCGCGCCGGCCTGGAAGCCCGCGGTTGGACGGTGCACGCGCTGGAGACCGCCCCGCCGTCCGCCCGCTTCACGGTGTCCGACCCGGCCACCGGGCAGGAATGCGAAGTCGACATCCTCAAAGAGATCTTCTGGCGACCGGTCGCCCAGAGCCCGTACGGGCCCGTCCTCGCGGAGGAGGACGTGATCGGGACCAAGGTCCGCGCCCTCGCCGACCGCGGAGCGCCCCGCGACCTGATCGACGTGTTCGCGGCCTCCCGGCGATGGACAAATGCCGAGCTCGAAGAGTTCGGCCGCCGTCACGCGCGAGGCCGCTTCGAGCGCGAGGATCTACAGGCGAACCTCACAGGCGCCGAGTGGACCGACGACGAAGCCTTCGCTGCCTATGGCCTCGATGACGCCACGATCACCGCTCTCCGCGCACGGGCTGTGGCATGGGCCGACGACCTCGCTGCTCGTCTCCTCGAAGAGGGCGGTGCTCCGGACGACGACTGACCAAGTCCGAGCACCGGGGCGATTTGTCACCGAATCCCGTCTTGACACTCCAACAAGACGCGCGTCGCCGGAGCGTCAAGAGTGCTCCACGCCGCCCCTTCAGGCACCCTGGCACACGGGCGCGGCCCTCCTCACCGCGGAGTGAAGCCGCAGGTCAGGACCGTAGGCTCAGAAAGCGACTCGCTCCACGTCGTGCGCAGGCGGAAACACGTCGAACGAACGGAGCAGACCCAGAAACCCCAGGCCAGAAGCCCTATCGGGTTGGCTCCACAATCGCCACGCACTCCACGTGATGCGTCATCGGAAAGATGTCGGCTTCAGCGAATCTCGGAAAAGGCCAGGTCATAGCCATTTCTCGGCTCGCTGTCCCGCCTGCGGGAGACCAGAGCGTCAAACGAGCGTCACGGTCGACAATCCATCCCCGCGCGTAGGGCCCCCTCTCATCCCGCCCTGCCCCTCGGAGCCTCGTCGGCGTCGCCCCGTACCCGTGAGGGTGAGCGCTCCGGCGCCTGCGCGCTCTGTGCCGTGGCGAGCGGGCCCAGATGCTGTGCGGCGCTGTCCAGCAGCCCGAGGTCGGCCTTGGTGTGCGCGATGGCGGCGTCGATCAGGACGGCGACCAGCGGCTCGTCGGCATGGGCGCGGCGCTGCTGCGCCAGGCCCGCGAGCTCGGACAGGTACGTCTGCCGCTGCGACTCGATCAGTGTGGCCAGGGCCTGCGGACCCAGCGCGACAGCGCCGAGGAGCTTCAGGAACAGCTCGTCGCGGAAGCCGCCGACGCGCACCCAGGCGGTGGTCGCCCACGAGCGCAGCTCGGCCTCGCCCGCTTCTGTGAGTGTGTAGAGGTTCTTGTCGGGCCGGTCGGTCTGCGTGACCTGCGAGCGCGAGACATAGCCGTCACGGACCAGCCGTTCGAGGATCTGGTAGAGGTGACCGATGTTCAGGCCGCCCCACTGCGGGCCGACGGCCTCCTCGAACCGTGCCTTGAGTTCGTATCCGTGATTCGGTCGCCGGGTCAGCAGCGCGAGCACGGCGTGGTGGAGCGGCATACACGTCCCTTCTACATTGTGACAACATACCCCTGAATTGTCGCAATGCAGGGGCGGCGATGTGTGCGAGATGTACGAGGGCGAGGCTGTATACATGGCTGTGAGCGTGACGTTGCGCGGCGTGAGCCGCCGGTATCCCGGCCTGACCGCTCTGGACGAGATCGACCTGGAGGTCGCGGCCGGCGAGGTGGTGATGCTGACCGGGCCGTCCGGCGCCGGCAAATCCACCGTCCTGCATGTGACGGGCGGCATGGACCAGCCCGACGAGGGGCACGTCGAGATCGACGGCACACGACTGATACCCCGAGACCTGGACCGGCACCGGCGGCGTGTCGGCTTCGTCTTCCAGCGCTTCCACCTGCTGCCCGCGCTGACCGCGCTGGACAATGTGCTCGCCCCCGTCCTGCCGCGCAGAGTGGACTTCGACCGGCGTGCGCGCGGCATGGAGCTGCTCGAAGCTGTGGGCCTGGACCAGCGGGCCGACGCCCTGCCCTCGCAGTTGTCGGGCGGCCAGCAACAACGCGTCGCCGTCGCACGGGCGTTGGTCAACCGGCCGGGACTGTTACTGGCCGACGAGCCCACGGGCAACCTGGACAGCGTCATCGGGCGGGAGATCATCGACCTGCTGATGTCGCTGCGCGAGCGCTACGGGATGACGATGCTGATCGCCACGCACGACGCTGAGGTCGCCGCGGGCGGCGACCGGGTGGTGCGGCTGCAGGACGGCAGGATCACCTCGGACCAGCGGATCACACCTTCCGGCGACGTGCTGCACCGGCTGGGGGGCCTGCGCCCGTGATGGCGATGATTCTCGACCAGCTACGGCGGCGGCGCGGGCGCGCGCTGGCCCTGGCCGCCGGAATCCTGGTGGCGGCGACCAGTTTCACCCTGCTGACCGCGACGGTGAGTACGAGCCAGGCGACCACCGTGGGCACGGTACGCAAGAACGCGCGCTCCGCGTACGACGTCCTGGTACGCCCGCCCGACTCGCAGACGGACGTGGAGCGGCGGAGCGGTCTGGTCACGCCGAACTTCCTGTCCGGCACGTTCGGCGGCATCACCATCGACCAGTACCGGCGCATCCGCGGCATGGCCGGGATCGACGTGGCCGCACCGGTCGCCAACATCGGCCATCTCATGGTGGCGAGCACCGTCACGGTGGACGTGTCCCGTTTCCTGGACGGGAAGGCCTCCCGGCAGATCCTGCGCATCAGCCCTACGCTCACCTCCGGACTGGGCAGCTACCGCACCTCGGACGAGTACGTCTACCTCACCCGCTCCCCCCTGACGTCGGCATCGGAGTCGGACGGCCTCTTCGAGTCCGACACCCTGGAGACGGGTGCGGCCGACAAGAGCACCCAGCGGTACCGGATCAAGGGGAAGTACGACGTCTGCTTCTACTTCAACTGGGACAAGACCGAGCAGACCGAGTTCAACCTGGATCTGCCGTTGAAGCCGAACATCATCGCCGAGGACCTCAGGGACAGGTCGCCGTTCGACCCGGAGCTGAGTTCGCGGATGAACTGCCAGTCCGGCCAGGACAAGGCCACGATCGACGTTCCGGTCAGTTACCCCGTGCTGCTGGCCGCCATCGACCCGGTGGCCGAGGACCGGCTGGTGGCCCTGGGCGACACCATCGCCTCGGGTCGGATGCTCACCGAGCAAGACAAGCCGTGGAGGGTGTCGGGCGCCAAGAGCGTCCACGGACAGCACGACTCCTACATCCCGGCGCTGCTCAGCGACAACCCGCTGACCACCGGCACGCTCGACGCCACCGTCGAGCGGCTCGACGTCGGCGACCCGGCCGAGCTGCCCTCGAAACTGGGCAACCCGACAGCCGCCGGCTTCGTCCGAAACCTGCACGGCACAACGGTGGGTAGAACCCGAGTCGACCTGAGCAAGGGCTACCGGAAGGCGCTGACCGAGAACTCGTTCGACACCGGCAGCTACTGGACGGTCGGCCCGGTCACCTACCGCCGGACCTCCGACGGCGACCTCGCCGCGCAGCCGCAGCCGCCGCAGAAGCCCAGCCTGTGGATCACCAACTCGAACCAGCAGCCGTTCCCCAACGTCCCCGAAGAGAACCACCGGGGCACCCAGTACCGGAAGGTGACCAGTCACGCCGCCACGAGCTGCATCGGACTGGGTACTTGCGACGGCGTGGACTCCGGACGCCTGCCCAATCCCTTCATCCACCTGGTCGGCCGCTACGACACCGGCAAACTGCCCGGCTTCTCACCCCTGTCCGACGCCCCGTTGGAGACCTACCAGACGCCACAGGTCACCGGCGCGGACAGCGCGACCCGAGCGAAACTCCACGGCAAGCCACTACAGCCCGACCGCAACCTGGGCGGCTACGTCAGCCCGCCGCCCACCATGCTGACGACGATGGACTCCATCACCGCGCTCACCAAGAGCCGTCGGGTCCCGAGTCTCCAGGACAAGGCGCCGGTCAGCGCGATCAGGATCCGGGTGGCCGGAGTGACCGGCGTCGACACCGCCTCCCGGGCGCGGGTGAACGCCGTGGCCGGGGCGATCCGGGCCGCCTACCCCCGGCTCCAGGTCGACGTCACCGTCGGCAGCTCGCCCGCACCGCAGACGGTGGCACTGGGCGACTCGGCGCAGGTGACGGAGCGCTGGGTCGCCAAGGGCGTGGCACTGCGCATTCTCCGGGCGGTGGACACCAAGAGCGCGGTGCTCTTCGTGCTGGTCCTCGTCGTGTGCGGGCTCTTCCTCGGCCAGGCGGCGCTGGCCTCGGTGCGCTCACGTCGCACCGAGATCGGCACGCTGCGCTGCCTCGGCTGGAGCGGTGGCGAAGTGCTCCGCCTGGTCCTCGCCGAACTGGCGCTGATCGGCCTCGCCGCCGGAGCCGTGGGCACGGTGCTCGCGTACGTGCTGGGCCGGGTGCTGGGCCAGCCCGAAGCCGGCGCCAAGTCACTCCTCGTGCTTCCGGTGGCGCTCCTCCTGGCCACGGCGGCGGGCCTGATCCCCGCCTGGCTCGCCACCCGGCTGGGACCGATGGAGGCCGTCCGGCCCCCGGTGACGGCGGCCCGCCGCGCGCACCCGGTGCGTTCGGTGGCCGGACTGGCCATGCTCAACCTGCTGCGGGTGCGGGGCCGCACCCTGCTGGGTGCGGCAGGGCTGGCGCTGGGAGTGGCCGCCTTCACTGTGCTGCTCGCCCTGACGCTGGCCTTCCGGGGCGAGGTGGCCGGGTCGCTGCTCGGCAGTGCCGTGGTGGCCCAGGCGCGCGAGGCCGACTACCTCAGCGTCGCCCTCTCCCTGCTGCTGGGCGCCGCCGGCGCCATCGACGTCCTGGTCATCTCGCAGCGCGAACGCGCCGCCGATCTCGCGGTGCTGCGGGCGACCGGCTGGACCAACCGCGAGCTGGCGAAGCTGACCCTCTACGAGGGAATCGGACTGGCTCTGCTGGGCGGCCTGTCCGGTGCGGTGGCCGGTCTGGCCGGGGTGCTGACCCTCGGCCGGGGCGTGCTGCACGGTCACCTGTTCCCGGTCGCCGGCGCCGCGCTGCTGGCCACGCTCGCGGCGACCGCCCTGGTGGTGGCGGCTCTGACGGTGCCGATCCGGGGGCTGTCCCGGATCGCCCCCGCCCACCTGCTCGCCGCCGACTGAGCCGAGCCGTCGCCACCGTCGGCGGCTTCGCTCAGCGGAGGGCCCCAGCCGTGTTCACGGGCCGGGGCCCTCCGCTGTCGACGGACGTCCGCGGTCGTGCCCTCCCCTGTCAGCGACAGCCCTCCAAACACCCCCGTCCGTTTTCTGCTGGCTTCCATGAACCGCGACGAGGCCGCCTTCAGGCCGACACCTTCGACCCCCACCGCGGCGGCACAGCACACCACATCGCCTTGCGCAGGCATCCACTCATGCCTCGGGGCCCAACTGGCCCGCATGGAGATGGTCACTGCCCTTACCACCCTGGCCACGAAACTGCCCGGCCTGAAGCTGGCCGCCGAAGCCCACCTGGCGCCCCTGTACCACCGATGATCGGAACCGCAGGTCAGAGGCATTCGCCGAATGCGGCGTGCTCCACCTCCCGCACTTCGGAAAACAGGTCGAGCAGCACCGTCCACGCCTGAGGAAACCAAGAAAACCGCAGGTCAGCGACCCAGCGCACCTTCGGTGCGCGAACCCGATCGAGGACGCAGCCTGACACCTGCACCTCGGACACCCGGCGACCGCCATGGCCACCGGGCACCCAGACCTGCCCAACGCCACCCTGACCTGCACCTATTTACGCGTCAGAGCGCCTTTCGAGCCGGTTCCAAAATCGCCACGCATTCCACATGCGAGGTCATCGGAAAGACGTCGGCTTGAACGGGTCTCGGAAAATGCCAGGTCAGAGGCCATTTCTCGGCTCGCTGTGCCGCCTGCGGGAGGCCAGAGCGTCAAACGAGCGTCACGGCGTGCAGCACGTCCCTTCTCTCCGGGACGGAACGGGCGGCCACGATCAGCTGCCCCGGCACGGCCCGTCGGCACGGCAGGCCAACCTGTGGGCTTTCGGGCTGACCGACCGGTGCACCCGATGAGGCCGTACCTCTGCACTCCATCGAGAACGCCAGGGCCTCGTTTCTTCCAGGCCGACGGCTGCTCACAGAGGGACAATGGGGACAATGAACCCTTGTCGGTTCGTGAGGCCGGTCTACCGGTAACTCGGCATCTCCGACGGCCGGTGGATCGGGCCGGTGCTCTGGGTCAGTGGCCGGCCCGTGCCGTGGTTGGCCTGGGCGATGATCTCCGCGGTGATGGAGACGGCCGTCTCCTCGGGTGTGGAGGCTCCAAGATCGAGGCCGATGGGGGAACGCAGCCGGGCCAACTGGTTCTCCGTGACGCCCTGCTCCCGCAGACGGCGCATGCGCTCGTCGTGGGTGCGCCGCGAGCCCATGGCCCCGACGTAGGCGACGGGCAGGTCGAGGGCCAGGCGAAGCAGCGGGATGTCGAACTTGGCGTCGTGGGTGAGGACACAGACGGCGGTACGCTCGTCCACGCCGGCGCGTTCCAGGTAGCGGTGGGGCCATTCGACCACCACTTCGTCCGCGTGCGGGAAGCGGGCGGGAGTGGCGAAGACGGGGCGGGCGTCGCAGACGGTGACGTGGTAGCCCAGGAAGCGGCCGGCCTGGCTGAGGGCCGCGGCGAAGTCGACGGCCCCGAAGACCAGCAGGCGCGGCCGGGACGCATGGACGTGGACGAGGACGGACAGCCGTTCGGGACATTCGTCTGCCTGCCCGCCGGTGTCGATGCGGACGGTGCGGCCCGCACGCAGCAGGGCCCTGGCCCGGTCGGCCACAGCCCGGTCCGCCGGACCGCCGTCGACGCGCCCGTAGGCGGCATGGCCGCCGCCGAGCACGCTCAGCGTGGAGCCGAGGAGGCGCTCCGGGCCGTCCACGACCTGTGCCACGGCGACCGGTCGCCCTTGAGCGATCTCGGAGAGGGCCGTGGACACGTGCGGCTGGGCTGCGGGATCGATGCGCTGGACGAAGACGTCGAGCTCGCCGCCGCAGGTCAGACCGACGGCGAAGGCGTCGTCGTCGGAGTAGCCGAACCTGGCCCGCTGCGGAGTGCGCCGGTCACGGAGCATCTGCCGACACAGTTCGTAGACCGCTCCCTCGACGCAGCCGCCGGAGATGCTGCCGACGGCGTTGCCGTCTTCGTCTACCGCGACCGACGTGCCGACCGGCAGAGGGGCGCTGCCGCGCACGCCGACGACGGTGGCCAGGGCGAAGGGGCGTGCCTCGCGGCACCAGCGGTGCAGTGTGTCCGCGATGTTCAGCATGGCAGTTCTCCACGGCAGGGCAAGGACGGGAAGGCCAGCGGGCCGCCGCCACGACGCGGGGAAACGTC
Source organism: Streptomyces rishiriensis (assembly GCF_003112535.1). GTDB lineage: Bacteria > Actinomycetota > Actinomycetes > Streptomycetales > Streptomycetaceae > Streptomyces > Streptomyces rishiriensis. The sequence continues at coordinate 53,610 of NZ_BEWA01000030.1, forward strand.
ACGCGGCGGCCCTGGGAGGTCCGGCAGCCTCCGGGCAGGACGGGGCGGTCTGCCGGACGAGCGGTGTGCACCCCGCCGGACTGAGGTCAGCGGATCAGAGCAACGCCTCTGCGGTGATGGGCAGTTCACGGATGCGGCGGCCGGTGGCGTTGAAGACCGCGTTGGCGATGGCGGGCGCCACCCCGATCATCACGAGCTCTCCGAGGCCCTTGACGCCGAGCGGGTCGGCCTCACGGTCCTCGCCGTCCAGGTAGATCGCCTTGAGGTCGGGGATGTCGGCGTTGACGGGCACAAGGTAGTCGGCGAGGTTGGCGTTGACGATGCGTCCGTCGCGGTGGTCGGTGACCGTGTGCTCCAGCAGGGCCGTGCCGATACCGCCCACCATGCCGCCGAGCGCCTGGCTGTCGGCGAGCTTGGGGCTGATGATGCGGCCCGCGTCGTACACGCCGAGCACGCGCCGCACCCGCACCAGGCCCAGGGCCGCGTCGACGGCCACCTCGGCGAAGGTGGCGTTGTAGCCGTAGAAGGAGTGCCGCTCCGGGCCCGAGGGCGGCGCGAAGGAGCCGTCCGCTTCCAGGTGGGTGCGGTCGTTCCGGGCCAACAGCCGCTGGTACGTCTCACCGAGGGCTGGATTGTTCTTCACGTGCAGCCGCCCGCCCCGTACGACGATGTCGGCGGTCGGTACGCCGTACAGCGGTGATTCGCGGTCCTCGACGGCCAGTTGGATCGCCTGGCGGCGGACCTTGTTGCAGGCGTCGAGGGTGGCGGAGCCGACGCTGGCCATGGTCATCGAGCCGCCGTGCGGTGGGGTCGGCGGGTAGAGGGAGTCCCCAAGCCGGAAGGTGACCGTGCGCACGGTCAGCCCGAGGGCGTCGGCGGCGACCTGGGTCTGGGAGGTGTACGTGCCCGGTCCCATGTCAGTCGCGGCGGCATCCACCACGGCGGTGCCGTCGGCGTCCAAGCGGGCTCGCGCCTGGGCGGGCATGCGCGCGGTGTCGTAGACGCCGGCGGCCATGCCCCTGCCGATCAGCCAGTCCCCCTCACGCGTCGAGCGTGGCCTGGGGTTGCGGCGGTGCCAGCCGAACTCCCGGGCACCGACGGTGTAGCACTCCCGCAGCCGGCGGGTGGAGAACGGCAACCCACTCGACTCGTCCTCGTTCGGCTCGTTGCGCCGACGCAACTCGATCGGATCGACGCCGACCTTGTGGGCGAGCTCGTCCATGGCCGACTCGATGACGAAGGAGGCCGTCTGAAAACCGGGGCCGCGCATGTACAGCGGCGTGGGCACATCCAGCGGCACCGTCCGGTACGCCTGGCTGACGTTGGGCATGCTGTAGAGCATCTGCCCGGCCGCCAGGATGGACTCGGTGAACGTCTCGTACGACGACGTCTCCGCGTCCAGCTCGTGCGCCGCGGCGGACAGCCGGCCCCGCCGGTCACTGCCCAGGCGCAGGCGGTACTCGTACGAGGGCCGGAACCCGGTCCCGAGGTACATCTGCTTCCGGCTCAGGACCAGCTTGACCGGACGCTTCGTCTCGCGGGCGGCCAGCGCGGCGACAACCACGTGCGGCCAGCAGCGCAGCGCTGAGCCGAAACCGCCGCCGACGAACGGCGAGATGACGCGCACCGCGTCGATGTCCAGGCCCAACACCGCGGCGAGTTCGGTCTGCGTGCCCACCACCCACTGGGTCTTGTCCCACACGGTGAGCCTGTCGCCGTTCCAGCGGGCGATGGTGGCGTGCGGCTCCATCGGGTTGTGGTGGTTGCGGGCCGTGCGGTATGTCAGGTCCAGCCGTACGGCCGCCGAGCGCAGGGCCGCTTCGGCGTCGCCTCGCGCGTAGTTGGTCGGCTCGTCCGGTTCGGCCTCGGTCAGGTCGGTCGAGGATTGTTCGGCGTCGTAGCCGACCTTGACGAGGCTCGCGCCGTGCTGGGCGGCCTCCAGCGTGGTGGCGACCACGACGGCGACCGGCTGGCCGTGGAAGAGCACCTGGTCGTCCTGGAAGACCCGCAGCCTGCGCCCGGGCGGGTTGTTGGAGCCGGAGTTGTCGCGGTACGGCAGCTTCGGCGCGTTGTGGTGATGAATCACCTTCAGTACGCCCGGAAGGGCTTCGGCGGCGCCGCTGTTGATCGACATGATGCGGCCGAGGCCGATGGCCGCGTCGACGATGACGGCGTGAACGGCCCCGTCGACATCGTGCTCGGCGGCGTACAGCGCCTGTCCGGTGACCTTGAGCCGACCGTCCACCCGGGACAGCGGCGCACCCACGGCTGCCTGCGGCTGGGGGCTCACTTGGTACCTCCTACGACGCGCAGCTGGCGTTCGACGGTGCGCTTGAGCAGTTCGACCTTGAACCGGTTGTGCTGAAGGGGACGGGCGCCGTCCGCCGCCTTGGCGGCAGCGGCCGACCAGAGGGCCCCCGAGGGGCGTTCACCGAGGAGGTGCTGCTCGACGGCGGGCAGTTTCCAGGGCACGGTGCCCACTCCCCCGGCGGCGACCTTGGCCTCGCGTATCACCCCACCGCGTATGTGCAGCGCGACGGCCGCCGACGTCAGGGCGAACTCGTAGGACTGCCGGTCACGCACCTTGAGGTAGCCGGACCTGAGCGGGCGCGGAAGTGCGGGGATCTCGACCGCCGTAATCAACTCACCTTTACGCAGGGCTTGTTCGCGCTGTGGTGTGCTGCCGGGCCGCAGATGGAAGTCGACGAAGGGGACTTGGCGTGCTCCGTCCGGGCCCAGCAGGTGCACTCGGGCCTCCAGGGCGGCGAAGGCCACGGCCGCGTCGGACGGGTGCGTGGCCACGCAGGCGTCGGAGGTCCCGAGGATCGCATGGGTGCGGTTGAAGCCGTGCAGTGCGGCGCAGCCCGAGCCGGGCTCACGCTTGTTGCAGGCGGCGGTCACGTCCCGGAAGTACGTGCAGCGGGTGCGCTGCATGATGTTGCCGCCGATGGTCGCCATGTTGCGCAGCTGGGCCGACGCGCTCAGCTCCAGCGCCTCGGAGACGACGGGGTACAGGGTGCGCACCTTGGGGTGGGCGGCGGCCTCGGACATGGTCACCAGAGCGCCGATACGCAGGCCCCCGCGCTCGGTGACGGTGACCTCACGCAGCGGCAGGCCGGTGATGTCGACCAGGGTCTCGGGGCGTTCGACGGTCTCACGCATGAGGTCGACGAGCGTGGTGCCGCCGGCGATGTAACGGCCGCCGCGTCGGCCGGCGTTGAGCGCCTCACGGGTGTCGGACGCCTTGGTGAAGGCAAAGGGATACATCACGCCCTCACTTCCGGCCGGCGGTCTGGCCGACCGCGCGCACGATTTTGACGTAGCAGCCGCAGCGGCAGATGTTGCCGCTCATCCACTCGCGGATCTCCTCCGGCGAACCGGTATGACCTTCCTGGATGCAGCCGACGCCGGACACGATCTGTCCGGGGGTGCAGTAGCCGCACTGGAAGGCGTCCTGGTCGATGAACGCCTGCTGCAGTGGGTGCAGTCGATCGCCCTCGGCCAGGCCCTCGATCGTCGTGACCTCAGCGCCTTCCAGACGCACCGCGAGCGTCAGGCAGGCGTTGTGCCGCTGCCCGTCGACCAGGACGGTGCACGCCCCGCAGGCCCCGGCGTTGCAGCCCTTCTTCGAGCCTGTGAGGCCGAGGTGCTCACGGAGCAGGTCCAGCAGAGAGGTGCGGTTGTCGACCGTCACGGTCCGGCGGGTGCCGTTGACCGTCAGGGAGACGCGACTGGAGGGCGGCGCCTCGGCAGCGCTCACCTCCTGCGCGTCGGCGAAGATCGTCCCGCCGATCACACCGCCCGCGACCACGGCACCGCCGACCGCGGTGCCGGTGGCGATGAACGTGCGCCGACTGGGCGCCGGGGAGGACTCGTCGGCTCCGGTGGGGGGAGGAACATCGAATTCCGGGAGTTCAGCAGACATACGTACGCCTTCGCATCACGGACGGATCCGTCGTGCACGACAGAGGGACAGCAGGCGGGATCGTCGCCACCACGGGCATCGGTGACCGCTCGCCTCGACAGGGGGCTGGTCTCGCGGGAAGTCTTGCACCACCGGCAACCCTCGTGGCAGGGAGACTTTCCTCCCCCTTTACGCTCCGTCAGGAGCGAGTGGCCCACGTCATCGGGGGTACTTGCGCGCGGGGCGAGGCGGACAGAACCGCGTCGCCTCCCCGCTTATGGGTGCGTCCGCGTCGCTCACCACGTCGTCGCGTGTGACGGGCTGATCGTCTGCTCCGAGCAGGTCGCCGACACGGCCCCTCCCCCGGGACACCGTGACATCCGGTGTCGGCCCGGGGTGAGTGATCGAGGGGCGGGGTTACTGGTTGCGGGTGCGGGGGCCGTTGTACTGCTGGTCGGTGACCGGCTCGGCCCAAGCGGTCTCGGGGGTGTCGTCGCCCGTGCCCTCCCACAGGGCGATGTGCTCCATGAACCGGTCGGGGGCGGCGCCGTGCCAGTGTTCCTCCTTCGGCGGGCAGGCTACGGTCTCGCCGGGGTGGGCCTCGAAGACCGTGCCGTCCCGGGTGCCGATCAGGGCGATACCGGAGACCACGTGCAGGGTCTGGCCCAAGGCATGGGAGTGCCAGTTCGTGCGGGCGCCCGGCGAGAAGCGGACCAGGTTGGCGCGCATCCGAGACGGGGCCTGGCCGGCCACGATGACGTCCCACCACACGTCGCCGGTGAACCAGTCCGCCGGGGCCTTGCTGCTGGGCTGCTGCTTGATGAATTCCATGGTGTCTCTCCGCTCTCTTTTCGCCGGTGGTTTCCCTAGCGGGCGACGTAGCCGCCGTCCACAGGAAGGGCGACGCCGACGACGAAGCCGGCTCCGGGGCTGCACAGCCACAGGACCGCCTGGGCGATCTCCTCGGCGGTGCCGAGCCGGTTGATGGGCTGGTTGGCCTCGGCCTCGGCGCGGTCGAGTTCTCCCTTGGCGATCATGTCGCTGACCATGGGGGTGTCGATGGTGCCGGGGCAGATGGCGTTGATGCGGATGCCGCGCGGGGCGTATTCGAGTGCCGCGCTGCTCGTCAGACCGATCACGCCGTGCTTGGAGGCGTGGTACGAGGCTCGGCCGGGGAGGCCGACCAAGCCGCCGAGGGAGGAGCAGTTGACGATGGCTCCGCTGCTCTGGGCGCGCATGTGCCGAAGTTCGTGCTTCATGCAGGCCCAGATGCCACGGAGGTTGATTCCGTTGACGCGGTCGAAGCGTTCGGCGGGTTCGTCGGCCGCGTCGCTCGGCGGGATCTGGATGCCGGCGTTGTTGTAGGCCATGTCGAGGCGCCCGAAGGTCTCGACGGTGCGGTCGACCGCGGCGGCGACCTGGTCCTCGTCGCTGACGTCGCAGGTGCGGGCGAGGACTTGGTGCCCGGCGTCGGCGAGTTCCTTCGCGGCCGCGTTCAGGGCCGCTTCGTCGACGTCGGTGAGGGCGACGGCGGCCCCGGACTCGGCGAACGCGCGGGCGGTCGCCAGGCCCATGCCGGCGCCTGCCCCGGTGACGAGGGCGACCTGGCCGGTGAAGTCGTAGGTGGGATTCACGTCGTGGTCTCCGTTCAGTGCAGAGGTACGGGTGGCGCGAGTGGCGTCGGGCTGCCCGGATGCGCTGCGGCAGCACGACGCCTGGCCATGAACCCCCGTCAGACGGTCTGGCCGCCGTCGACGACCAGGGCGTGGCCGGTGGTGAAGGAGGCGGCGTCCGAGCAGAGCCAGAGCACGGCGGCCGCGATCTCGTCCGGTGTGCCGAGGCGCCCGATGGGCTCATCCGCGATCAGGGCCTCCCGTCCTCCGGGTGTGCTTTCAGCGAAGCGCTGGATCATCTCGGTGTCGATGATGCCGGGGCAGACGGCGTTGACCCGGACGTTGGACGACGCGTAGTCGAGGGCGGTCGAACGGGTCAGGCCGATGACGCCGTGCTTGGCCGCGGCGTAGGCCGCCTGTCCCTTGAAACCCTTGACGCCGGCGCCCGACGAGGCGTTGACGATCGCGCCACCTCCCTGCTGGAGCAGCAGGGGGATCTGGTGCTTCATGCACAGGAACATCCCGGTCAGGCTGACGCCGATGACGCGGTCCCACTCGTCCTTCGCAATGTCCACCGCCGGCTTGACTGGCTGCTCGACGCCGGCGTTGTTGAAGGCGACGTCCAGGCGTCCGAATGCCTGAATGGTGTCGTCCAGCGCGGACCGCACGTCGTCTTCGCTGGTGACGTCACAGGTGAGGGCCAGAGCCTGCCCGCCCGCCTCCTCGATGAGCCGTGCGGTCTCCCGCAGGCCGTCCTCGGACCGGTCGGCGAGGGCGACGCGGGCGCTCGCGCGGGCGAAGGCGACGGCGGTGGTTCGGCCGATGCCGGAGCCGGCTCCGGTCACGAAGGCCACCTTGCCGGTGAAGTCCGCGGTGTTCGCAGTCATGTGCAGATTCCTCTCGCATGCTGGTACATCGTCGGGTTCGGATCGGCAGGACGCGGATCCGGGCTTGAGTCAGTGCTGCGACGACACCTGCGCGGGTTCGTCGTGTCGCGTCTGCGTGGGAGCGCTGCTCCGGGCCACGATCCGGCCCTTGCGGGAAGTGCCATGGACGGCGAGGGCAATCAGGGGCAGCAGTGTGAGGGCGGCGATGACGGTGCCGACCAGGGGCGGCCCGGTCAGGCCGAGGGAGGAGTCCAGGGCCGTACCGGCAATCGCCGAGCCCGCGGCGATACCGGTGTTGAAGGCGGAGGTGGTCAGCGCCGAGGTGAGGGTGGGGGCGTCGCCGGCGAAGCGCATGGCAAGCGCGGTGACGACCGGGTTGACCGTGAAGCCGGTCAGGCCCATGAGGAAGACGAGCAGGGTGGCCGTCACCGGGTTGCCGGACAGCGGGATCATCAGGAGCAGGACCAGGGCGGTGGCCGCGGCGGCCGTGATGGTGGTGACCGTCGGACGTCGGTCGCCCAGGCGGCCTCCCGTGGTGGTGCCGCCCAGCGCGCCGACACCGAAGGCGATCAGGACGAGCGGTACGGCGTCTGCCGGGATGCCCGCGCGGTCGGTCAGCAGCGGCGTGACATAGGTGTACGTCGCCAGCACACCGCCCATGATCAGCATCGCGGCGCCCAGCGCCAGCCACAGCCTGCCGTGCCGCAGAGCCCGGACCTCGGCCCGCATGGACACCTCGGCGCGCTCCTGCTGGGCCGGGATGAAGCGCCCGATGAACACGGCGGCGAGCCCGGACAGGACGGCCAGGGCCCAGAAGGGGCCGCGCCAGCCGGTGAACTGTCCGGCGAAGGAGCCGACCGGCACGCCGACGACGTTGGCCAGGGTCAGGCCGCCGATCATGACGCCCGTGGCCCGGGTGGCGCTGTGCGGGCCCGCGGCGCTGGTGGCGACGACGAACCCGACTGACCAGAACGCACCGGTGGCAAGGGCCGTGACGACCCGGGCCACGAGAACGATCGTGAAGGACGCGCTGAGGGCGGCGACCAGATGTCCGAGGCAGAACACGGACAGGGCCAGGACCAGCGTCCGGCGCTGAGGCAGGCGCAGGGTCGCCATGGCCATGGCGGGTGCGCCGATGATCATGCCGACGGCGAAGGCGGTGATCAGCAGGCCGGCGTGGGAGACGCTGACTCCGAGGTCACCGGCCAGCTCCGGCAGCAGTCCGGCGACGACGAACTCGGTGGTCCCCATCAGGAACGTGCCGGCGGCGAGCACCCAGACGACGAAGGGAAGCTTGCCGGGGGTGGTCCCGGACGCGGAAGGCATACGTGTGGTCACTCCTTGGGTGGAATTCGGCGGATCGGGGGCGGCTGAAGTCGTCACGGCGGATGGACGGACGGCGCAGCCAGGTCTTCGACGGTTCCATGGAACGGAACGGGCGAAAAGGGGATGATCTCCTCCCCCTTCTTTCGGCTGCTCTCCGTGACGGGCGAGAGGTGGGGTGGGTCAGGGCGCGGCTTCGATGGTGATCTCGTCGGCGGTGGCGAGCTGCTCGGTGCCGCCGTCGGCCATGTGCCCGAGGGGGACCAGGCCGGCCGCGTAGGGGGCGTCGCGGTAGTAGGTGGCGAGCTGGTTCCAGGGCGCGTAGTACGCCAGGTCACCAACCTCGGGGTCGGCGCCTTCCGGGGCGCCGGAGGTGGACAGCTTTCGCGGCAGGTCGGCGATCTTCTCGGCCTGGTTGAAGTCGCGCAGGGACAGGGTGAGGGGGAGCTGGGCGGCGAAGTCGCGGGCGGTGGGGCTGTCGTTCAAGGTGGCGGCGACGTGGTGGCCGTTGAGCGTGAGCCGGATGTTCATGGCGGTTGTCCTGCTGGGTGAGGTGGTGGCGGCCGCAGCTGTCGAAGCCTGCGGCGACGCGGGCTCGGAAGGAGAGGAGGAGGAAGAGGAGGAAGAGGAGGAAGAGGAGGAATCGTTGGTGCAGGCGGTCGCGACCAGCAGCAGGGCGGCGGCCGGGACCACACGCGCGAGAGCGCGACGGGGTGCCGGTTTCACGGGTCGTCCTGTGGCCTAGTCGGGCAGGGGCTCGCAGTAGTGGCGGAAGCCGTCCCGCTGCTGGTGGATGTCGTACAGCCGCTGTGCCAGGGCGTCGGGGCTGCTGTGCTCGGCGTCGGGCCGGATGGCTCCGGGGATGATCAGCTGGGCGGCGTGGATGTTCTCCGCGGCCAGCGTGTCGTGGAGCATGCGGGCGTAGGCGCTCTCGGCGGCGAAGGCGATCGAGGTGCCGGCGACGTTCGGGTTGGGGCGTACGGCGCTGGAGCCGTTGACGAACAGCAGGGTGCCGCGGCCGAGTTCGCGCATGCCGGGCAGAACGGCGTTCACGGCGGCGACGGGGCCGTTGACGGAGAAGGCGAGCGGCGCGTCCAGGTCGTCGGCGCCGGTGTCGAGGACCGGCTTCATGAAGTCGGCGCGCGGCACCGGGCTGTACTGGAGGATCTCGATGGGGCCAAGGTCCTTGGCGGCCGCGTACAGGGCCGCGTCCAGTGACTCGATGTCGAGGACGTCGGCGGGGAAACCGCGCGCCTGAACACCGTCACGGGCCAGCTCGGTGGTCATCTCCTCCAAACGCTCGGCGTTGCGGGCGATGAGGGCGACGGCGTGTCCGGCGCTTCCGAAGCGGCGGGCGGTGGCCAGCCCGAGACCGGGGCCGGCGCCGATGAGAGCGAAGGTCGTCATGGGGTTCGTCGTTCCTTGTGTGAGGCGGTGGCTCCCGCCCGCATTCGCGCTACCGTGATGCGGGCCCGACGGTGTGGATGCTGGGCGGGAGGGGGCCGAGGCAGGGACGATGTGCGCCCGGCGCCGTCCGGTGCGGCCGTACGCGAGGGCGGCGTGCGATCAGGCGAGGTTCTTGCTGAAGAACTCCTCCAGCCTGTCGAACGGGATCAGGTCCGTCCTGTCGTACAGATCGACGTGGCCGGCGTTCGGGACGGCGTAGAACTCCTTGGGCTCGGCCGCGAGTTCGTAGGCGTCCTCGCTGAAGTACCGCGAGTGGGCTTTCTCGCCGACGATGAACAGGATGGGTCGCGGCGAGATCCACTCGATCTTCGACAGCAGCGGAAAGTTCATCAGCGACATGCTGCTCGTCAGCGTGAACTGGGTGATGGAGTTCGGGTGGTAGCCCCGGGGAGTGGAGTAGAACTCGCCGAACTCACGGCCGACCGGGTTGCTGTTCTCGTCGAATCCGATGGGCGCGCCGCGCGGGGTCAGGGCGGGGGCGTTGGCCTCGAAGTCCGCGTACCGCTGCTCGGCGATCGCGTCGAGCATGGCGCCTCGCTCCTCCGCGGTGAGAGAGCCCTGCCAGCCCTCCGAGGCGATCCGGGCGATGTCGTACATGACGACCGTGGCGACCGCCTTGATGCGCCGGTCGACCTGGGCCGCGCTGAGCGCGAAGCCGCCGCTGCCGCACATGCCGACGACGCCGATACGGTCCCGGTTCACGAAGTCACGGGTGCCCAGGTAGTCGACGGCCGCATGGAAGTCCTCGCTGAAGACGTCGGCGGAGGAGACGTGTCGCGGGTCGCCGCCGCTGTAGCCGTTGTAGGAGGGGTCGAAGGCGAGGGCCACGAATCCGCGCCGGGCCAGGTTCTGGGCGTAGATGCCCGGGCCCTGCTCCTTCACGCCGCCGTACGGCGCGCCGACGATGATCGCGGGGTGTTCCTGCGAGGCGTCGAAGTCCTTCGGCTGGTAGTGGTCCGCGGAGATGGTGATCCCGTACCTGTTCTCGTACGACACCGGCTTGCGGGTGACGTTCTCGTCCAGGTCGAAGATGTAGTTGTCTGCTGCAGGCATTCTTGTCTCACTTCTGTGGCGCTTGACAGGGGCAGCCGGTCACGGGGGGGGGTGGGGGTCAGGGCTTGAGGAGCGCCTTGATGGCGCGGCGCTCGTCCATGGCCTTGTAGCCCTCGGCGACCTGGTCCAGGGGCAGGGTGAGGTCGAAGACCTTGCCCGGGTTGATCCGGCCGGACAGGACGCGGTCGATCAGGTCGGGCAGGTAACGGCGGACCGGGGCGGGGCCGCCGCGCAGGCCGACGTGGGAGAAGAACAGCTCCTCGCCGTCAACCGACACGTCGTGCGGGACACCGACGAAGCCGACGTTGCCGCCGGGCCGGGTGGAGTGCAGGGCCTGCCGCATGGACTCGGCGGTGCCCACGCACTCCAGCACGGAGTCCGCGCCGATGCCGCCGGTGAGGTCCTTGACGCGGGCGATGCCTTCGTCGCCGCGTTCGCTGACGACGTCGGTGGCGCCGAATTCGAGGGCGAGCCGCTGCCGGGACGCATGGCGGCTCATGGCGATGATCCGCTCGGCGCCGAGCTCCTTGGCGGCGATGACGCCGCACAGGCCGACCGCTCCGTCACCGACGACCACGGCCGTCGAGCCGGGCTTCACCTCGGCGGCGAGGGCGGCGTACCAGCCGGTGCCCATCACGTCGGACACGGCGAGCAGGCTCGGCACGAACTCGGCGTCCGGGTGCTCGTCGGTGGCGACGAGGGTGCCGTGAGCGTTGGGGATGCGCACGTAGTCGGCCTGGCAGGTGCTCATGAACTCGCGGTGCAGACAGGACGACTGCCAGCCGTTACGGCAGTTCACGCAGGTGTTGTCCGAGGTGGCGAAGGAGCCGACCACGAACTGGCCCGGCTTGACGTTGGCGACCTCGCTGCCGACCTCCTCGACGATGCCCACGTACTCGTGCCCCATCGGGTGCGGGTCGCCGATGGGTTCCGCGCCGCGGTAGGGCCACAGGTCCGAGCCGCACACACAGGTGGCGACCGTGCGAATGATCGCGTCTGTCGGGTTGAGGATCTTCGGGTCGTCGAGGTTCTCGAAGCGGACGTCGCCGGGGGCGTAGATGACTGCTCCGCGCATGGGGGGCTTCCTTCGGTGCGAGGATCGGTGAGCGCGCAGCCGGTGATCGCGATCGGCTGCTCGACATCGAGCCTCACACGCGAGGGCAAGCACGAAAAGCGGAGAAATTCATCCTGGGATGAGAACATCCTGGGAGTAAATCCTCCCCCCTTTTCCGGGTGGAATCGGTGTCATGCTGGGAAGCATGACCGCCAACGTCCCCCTCAATGAGCTGGGAGAATTCCTCAAGAAGCGCCGCTCCGAGCTGAGCCCCCGCACGGTCGGACTGCCCGAAACCGGCAAGCCCCGCCGGGTTGCCGGGCTGCGCCGCGAGGAGGTCGCCCAGCTCGCCAGCATCAGCACCGACTACTACACCAGACTCGAACAGGGCCGCATGCAGGCATCGGCGCCCGTGCTGGATGTCCTCGCCCGGGTGCTCCATCTGGACGACGACGAACGCGGCTACCTCTTCCAGCTCGCGGGCAAGACCACCACCCGCGCCCGGCGCCGAGGCCGGCAGAAGGTCCAGCCGCAGCTCCAGCGTGTCCTGGACGACCTCACCGCCACCCCGGCCATCGTGCAGGGCCGGCGCGGCGACATCCTGGCCTGGAACGCGCTGGCCGCCGCGCTGGTCACCGACTTCTCCCGCGTCCCGGAAAAGCACCGCAACTATCCGCGGATCATCTTCACCACTCCCGCGATGCGCAACCTGTACGCCGACTGGGAGACCTCGGCGCAGATCGCCGTTGCCCAGCTGCGGATGGAAGCCGCGAAGTATCCCGAGGACCCCCGCCTGATCGAATTGGTTGGTGAACTATCCCTGCGCGACAAGGAGTTCGCCCGGTGGTGGGGCGAACACCACGTCGCCGCCCGCACCGTCGGCACGAAGACCCTCAACCATCCGGTCGTCGGCGAACTCGTCCTGGACTGGGACACCCTCACCGCCAACACCGACCCCGACCAGCACCTCACCGTCTGGACCGCCGCCCCGGGCTCCCCCACCCACGAACGACTGCGCATCCTCGCCTCCTGGGCTGCCGACCAGGACCTGCCGGCCTCCTCCCCCCTCAGCTGACCGCGACCGGCCGCCGCCGTAGGAGCAGCCGGCGGATCGTGCCGGTCGCGTGGCACAGAGGAAGGCCCGTGCCTGGTGGTGCACCTGGTCCCCGACGTGGACGTCGAGACGGTGAGCGGCCGTGAGTACTTCGGCGACCGGGCTGTGGCTCCATGACCCTTGGCCTCTTCCGGGCCATCACCAGACCACTGCCCCATCCGGTGCTGCTCTGCGGGGCCGACGGCCGCGTCCTGGCCGCCAACCCCGCAGCCGTCCGCTGCGACGACCGGCTGCGCCCGGGCGCCGGCGTGTTCGACCTACGGCCGGACGACACCGCGCAGTTGCGTCAGCAGTTGGCTGCGTGGCTACGGAGCGGAAGTCCCGTGCCCGGCGCGCTGGTCTTCAAGGACGCCGACGGCCGCATACGGCGGTTTCGCTGTTACGGGGCACGGGCCACCTGGTGGGACGGCCCACAGCCGGCTCTGCAACTGCATCTCGTCGAGGCCGGAGCGTCCGACGGGTTCGTCGTGCCCAGCCAGCAGGTGGAGGCACTGAACCGGGAGGTGGCGTTCCGCTGGGCCACCGAGGTCGACCGGACGCGGCTGCTGGCCGCCGAACAGGCCGCCCGCGCCCAGTTGCAGCACCTGTACGACCTGACAGCCGCCCTGGCCGGAGCGATCACCCTCGCCCAGGTTTCCCACGCCGTCAGGGACGTGGCGCCGGCCGCCCTGGGGGCCACAGCGGCGGAGCTCTATCTGCACTCGGCGCGGCTGGTTCCGCCCCTGCAGCCGGAGGACAACGGCCTTCCGGCCGGCGCGGGCGGCTGGACCGACCTGGATCGGCCCTCTTCCTCGGACGGCCCGTTCCCCGATGAAGCCGCGGACGCGGTTCCCTTTGCCCTGTCCCTGGAGGCGGACGGCGTCCAACTGGGCATGCTGATCGTCTACGGCTCAGACGGCCCGACCGCTCCCGAGATGTGACAGCGGTGGCCCAGCAGATCGCCCAGGCTCTGCGCCGAGCCGGGCTGCACGAGCACGAGCACCGGGTTGAGGTTCCCCCGTCACGCGGGAGGTGCTGATCAGCTGGTCAGAGAGGGTTGACGGGTGTTCAGATTCGTTGGATCGGCCGTCGCCTGCTCGGCGTAGTGCTTCTCCTCGAACTCGATCGGGCTGAGGAAGCCGAGCCGTTCCTGGATGCGGCGGGAGTTGTAGAAACCGTCGATGTACTCGAAGAGCGCGAGGTTCGCCTCGGCACGTGTGGCGAAGACCCGGCCGCGCACGCACTCCGTCTTGATCAGCATCCACAGGTTCTCCGCGAGCGCGTTGTCGAACGAGTCCCCGACCGACCCCATGGACGCCTGAACCCCCGCTCGCACCAGACGAGTTGTGAGCTTGATGGACGTGTACTGACAGCCGTGGTCGGCGTGATGGACGAGCTTGCCGGGCTCGGCCTCGCGGGACGCGAGGGCGTACTCCAGCGTGGTCAGGACCAGGTCGGCGTCCGCGCGGGCAGAGGTCTCCCAGGCCACCACCCGGCGGGAGAACGCGTCCCGGATCGCCGAGAGCCACAACGGTCCCTCGCCGGTCGGGATCATTGTCAGGTCGGTGACCCACAGCCGGTTCGGCGCCGGTGCGGTGAAGTCCCGCTCGACCAGGTCCGGGGCGGGGCGTGGCCTGCGGATCCCGGCGCGTGAAGCCCTTGCGCCGCGGGCTGACGCCCGCGATGTCGGCCTCGCGCATCAGGCGTTCGACCCGTTTGCGGCCGACATGGACGCCCTCGCGTTTCAGCACAGCGTGCACGCGCGGCGAGCCGTAGTTGCCGCCGGACTCCGCGTGGATCTCCTTGATCCGCTCGGTCAGCTCGACGTCGCGGCGACGCCGTTCGCACGGCTCCTTCTCCGCGCGGCGCCAGCGGTAGTAGGCGGAGGAGGCGATGTGCAGTTCCCGCAGTACGCGCTCGACCCCCAGGCGGGGATGCTCGTCGAGGAGCCCCGTCACCTGGGCCGGGTCGGGTCGAGCTGCGCCGCGAAAAAAGCCGAGGCCGTCCGCAGCACGTCGTTGGCCCGCTTGAGCTGGGCGTTCTCCTTGCGCAGCGCCACGAGCTCGGCCCGCTCGTCAGTGGTGAGCCGGTCGTCGCGCTCGCCGGCATCGGCCTGCCGGATCCAGCCCCGCAGGGCCTCCGGGCGCACACCGAGATCGACGGCCAGCTTCTTGATCTGCGGCTTCGGCTCGGAGGCCCGGTACATCCGCACCGCACGCTCACGCAACTCCAGCGAGTACTTCCTGGGGGCAGCCATGGTCGATGTTCCTCTCATGAGAACCATCTGACCCTCTGTCAACACACTCCGCATCTCGGGGGAACCTCAGTCCCTGGGTGGTTACCGCTTTCCGGACAAGCTGCCCGAGGTGCGGCTATCCAACTTCAACAGCGGTGGCACCGGCGACAAGGACATCGCGTGGGACGCGATCGCCTTCGCGCCTGGCGACCAGTCGAAGCTGCCAGAGGTCATCTTCGGTGATCCGGACAAGAGCGTCGAACAGCCCGCTGACGACACCACTCCCACCGACGTCAGCCTGAGTGTGATCAACGGAACCGGACCGGCCGGTCCCTCGGCCACGTCGGCAGCCTCTGTCGCGGCCGTCAAGGCGGCCGGTTCCGGGAGCTTCGTTGAATGGTGCGACGCGAAGCCTTTCAACAACCATGTGCAGTGGATCAACCGCACTGAAGCATGCCTGAAGGAGCACATACCCGTCGTCATCAGCAACGAGGACGGGGAGATCATCGGCACCATGGACTTCGACGTCCAGGCGGAGATCAAGGCGCACAACGACGAGAACGGCATGAACACCACGCTGAAGCTCGTCCCGACCAGCGCCACCGGTGTGGCGACTACGGCACCGGTCACCATCACCCTCGCCGAGACCTGCGCGTTCGACTGCACTACCAGCAATGTCATCTGGAAGACCCCCTCCACCTGGGAGTGGGGAGCCGGCGACCGGCACGTCGGCGACGCGCAGATGGGGTTGTTCTGGCAGCAGGCCCGCACCTCAGAGCTGGTCGGTGTGACCTGGAAGCTCGGAGCCACCGTCGCAGGGGCGCCGTCCAAGAACGTGGTCGCCGTCAGCACAGACCGGTACTCGCAGCTTCGCTGTGACAGGACGGTCACAACCAATCCCGGCTGCGTGTTCGAGTACTACAAGCCGACCTACGTCATGAACGCCAAACAATTCCCGGCCGCCGCCGCCCATGCCTGGCTCGTCCAGACACGCAACAACAAATACTTCGGCCGCAAGAACGGGGGTACGTCGCTCACATACATGAACCGAGACGACTCGACTACCACAGACAGCCGGAACGTGATCTGCCCGCCCACGCCCGCCTACATCCGGCGTACAGACATCGGCATGTCCCCGGAGTTGAGCTCGTCCGGCGAGGACAGCTCAGCCTGCGACGAGTTCGCCTTCGCCAACAGCTACCAGAGTGCGGGCATGCCTGCCAACAAGGACGGAACCAAGCCGGTGGACGACCCGACTAAATGAGCCTTTTCCAACCTCGTGCTGAAGCTGCGAGGCGGAGCATCCGGACGAAAATCCCTTGCGGTCAAGGGTGGTGATCGCTCTACGGTTGCTCCCCGTGACCATGGAGATGCCCTACCAGCCACTTCCGATCGACCAGTCCGACGTGCGCTACGTTCACGGGCCCGATTCCTCTCTACAGCCGGGCGTGCCCGCCGGTGAGACGGTCGAGTTCGAGTGGAGGGCCAGCGAGGTCTACCCGGGAACCTTCCGGAAGTTCTGGGTACACCTGCCTGCACAGTACGACCCAGCGGTACCGGCATCCTTGATCGTGTTCCAGGACGGATGGTGGTACCTGGACCCCGCAGGGGAGGTACGCGGCGCGATCGTCCTGGACAACCTCGTCCACAGCGGCGACATCCCCGTCACCATCGGTGTGTTCGTCGATCCTGGTGTCTTCCCCGATGCGGAGAAGCCGAAGAACCGCAACAACGAGTACGACGCCTTCGACGACCGGTACGTCACCTTCCTCCTCACCGAGATCATCCCGCAGGTTGCGGAGCGTTATACCATCGCCCAGTCGCCCGAAAGGTGGGGTATCTGCGGCGGGAGCAGCGGCGGCAACTGCGCCTTCACGGCCGCCTGGCTGCGTCCGGACAAGTTCCGCCGCGTCATCGGCTACCTTTCCAGCTTCGCGCAGATGCCGGCCGGCAACCCCTACCCAGACCTCATCTCCCGCGTCCCCCGCAAGCCGCTGCGCATCTTCATGCAAGGCGGCCACCGCGACCTGCACTGGAATGAGCCACAGTGGAACTGGCTCGCCGAAAACCTGCGCGTGGCAGCCGCTCTCGCTGAAGCGGGCTACGACTTCCGCCTTGTCCTGGGGGACGGCGGACACAGTCCCAACCACGGCGGGGTCCTGCTTCCGGACGCTCTGCGCTGGCTGTCGCGTCCCAACGAGGATTGATCGATACACGCATCATTCAACCTGACGCCGACTGCGGTGAGTTGAGCTGCGTCCTGGTCGCATAAAGACATGAAGCTCCTGGTAGGCGGCTTCACAACCAAGATCACTCGCTTGAACAGGAGCGCCGTCGTGCTTGCCTACCCGTCCGCGATCGACCTGTCCAGCTCACACTTGCGCTTCCTGACCGGGAAGCTCGCCGAGCGCCGCCGACAGGTCGGCACCCGCTGGCGTCGCCTGCCCCCCAATCGGCAGGCCCTGCTCGTCCTGGCCCACCTGCGCTGCGGTGACACCTACACCCGACTCGCGGCCTCCTTCGGCATAGGTGTGGCCACGGTCTACCGCTACATCCGCGAGGCCGTGGACCTCCTGGCCGCGCTGGTCCCCACGCTTCAACAGGCCCTCAAGCGCGCGGCAGCCAAGGCGTTCGTGATCCTGGACGGCACCCTGTTGCCCATTGACCGGATCGCCGCCGACCGGCCCTTCTACTCAGGCAAGCACCGCAAGCACGGCATGAATGTCCAAGTCCTCGCCGACCCGTTCGGCCGCCTGCTGTGGGCCTCCGCCGCGCTGCCCGGCGCCGTGCACGACATCAAGGCCGCGCGCACCCACGGCATCATCGACGCCTTGGCCGAGGTCGGCCTCGTTTGCTACGGAGACAAGGGCTACCAGGGCGCTGGCGGCACCGTACGGGTGCCCTTCCGTGGCAAACACCGTAACCTTCCAGTCGGCCAGCAGGCCGTCAATGTCGCCCACGCGCGCATCCGTGCCGTCGGCGAACAGGCCATGGCCACCCTGAAGAGCTGGCGTCTCCTGCGCAAACTGCGGTGCAGCACCACCCGCATTACCGGCCTCGTACAGGCCGTCCTCGCCCTTCACATAACATGGGTCTGAGATTGGAAAAGGCTCAATGTCTTTCGACGTACGCGGTCAAGCAGTCGAGCGGACATTGGACGCTTCTCAGCGACGACAACTACGACCTACCAGTCGGCGGGGAGGTGTGCGGCCGTTCCAGCATGTCCAGTAACCAGAACAGTCAGTCGATGTCGTTCTTTGGGGGTTTCATCAACCGGAACCGGCTACAGAACAAGGACGACTACTGGGTCGGCCTACCGGGTTTCGACAACTGCGCGATGAGCGCCGATGTCTGCGACGTGATATGACATACGCATAGAAAAGGGCTCCGGAAGTGCAAGTGTGCTTCCGGAGCCCTTTTCTGCGAAACCTCTGACGCAGCTTCAGGGAGCAGTCTCCGCTCGCTTCCAGCGCAGAAATCCCTCGCCAACGGCCGGCTCGTACGGAACCCGATTCCCCAGAGCGCGGATCCCGCCCCTGCCCTCCAGGGTGTCGGCCGTCGCCTCGAGGAAGTCGGCCAGAGAGGGGAAGGCAAGCTTCGGAAGGGCTGCCTCCGCAAAGTACATCACCGGAGCCTGTGCCGAGCCCGCACCGGAATCGAGAAAGTATCCGTAGGGGGCGTCGGATTGCTGAGCAAAGGGGATCCACTCGGGCTGCCAGTCCGCCCCACCAGCGAGGAGATCCCGATACTCGTCCACGACCTGGCCGAGGTCGAGGAAGACATTGTCGCCGGGCAGGAAAACCGAGTCCGGGTGCGGTTGATAGAGGCATCCCTCCAGCACGTCCTTGGCAGTACTGCCATTGTTCAGCAGCAGCCACGCCTGAAGCTCGGGGGGAAGCGTGGTCGCCATTTCCTCCTCAGCCGCATCGATCATGCTCTGGTCAACCCCAGGATTAATTGCTTCAGCATGGCGCGGCGCATTTTCTTGCAACCATTTGGTGATTCGCGTCCACGCATGCTGTATCCGTACCTCCTGTGACAACGCACACTCCTTTCCTGTCCTACGATGACGCCTCCGCAGAGCAATGCTCAGGACGGATCGATTCCGGGGCGCCATGCGGATGGCGTATCTTCCCGAATTATCCGTAAGGTCTCTGACTACTGAGGTTGAACTCGTGGTGTCGCCGGGTTGCTCAGGTGAGTCTGATTGTCGGGCCGGTCTCGGCGAGGCAGCCGTCTATGACCAGACTGTCGGCCGCCGCGATTACCGGGTGCGCTCAGTGCGGTCGTCGTACTCTTCGCGGGCGGTGATGACTTCTTCGATGTGCAGCACGGACCACTCCGTGAGCGACTTCAGCGGTTCCCGCAGCGTCTGGCCGAGCGCGGTCAGCTCATACTCCACGTGCGGCGGCACCTCTGGGTAGACGGTCCGGCTGACCAGCCCGTCGCGTTCGAGGGTGCGCAGCGTCTGGGTGAGCATCTTCTCGCTCACGCCCGCCAGCGCCTGCCGGAGCTGGCCGAACCGGGAGGTCCCGTTCCGGCCGAGTTCGCCCAGCACGAGGACCGCCCACTTGCTGCCGATCTGGTCGAGCAGGTCCCGCGACGGGCACCCGCGTTCGTACGGATCGAATGACTGTGTGGGCCCGCTCACGTTCTCGACAGCAGCCATAGGGCTCACCTCAATGCTATCGGTCGGGTAAGTACCCTACCAATAAGTGGCTACTCCCCAACAGAGAGTGTCCAGGTCATTCTGTTTTCCATCCCGCCGCGGACGGACCGCGGCAGGCGTGCGAGGCACGCGCGGATGGAAGGAATGACCACCATGCCGATCGTCGTCACCGGAGCCACCGGCCAGCTGGGCAGGCTCACCGTAGAGGCACTGCTGCGGCGCGGGATCCCGGCCGCGGACATCATCGCGACCGGCCGGGACATCGCCGGGATCAAGGATTTGGCCGACCGAGGCATCACGGTACGCCGCGCCGACTTCGCGGACACGGACGGCCTGGCCGAGGCATTCGCGGGGGCGGACAGGCTGCTGCTGATTTCGGCCTCGGTCCCCGTGGGCGAGCGGGTCGCCAACCACCGCCGCGTGATCGACGCCGCAGCGTCCGCAGGCGTGTCGCTGGTGGCGTACACGAGCACGACGCACGCGGACACGGCCACCACCATCATCGGCGCCACGCACGGCGAGACGGAGAAGTATCTGCGGGACCGCGGAATCCCCAGCGTGCTGCTGCGCAACAGCTGGTACTTGGAGAACTACACCAGCCAACTGCCGCAGATCCTGCAGAACGGCGCCGTCGTCGGCGCCGCAGGCGAGGGGCGGATCAGCGCCGCGTCCCGCGCCGACTACGCCGAGGCCGCAGCGGTCGTCCTCACCGCCGAAGGCCACACCGGCGCCGTGTACGAGCTCGGCGGCGACGAATCCTTCACCCTGACTGAGCTCGCCGCCGCGATCTCCGCTGCGGCCGGGAAGCAGGTTTCCTACGCTCACCTCCCGGTGACCGACTTCGCCAAGGGACTGGCCGCCGCGGGCCTACCCGCCGAGCTGGCGGAGGTCCTCGCCGACGCTGACCGCGGCATGAACCGCGGCGAGATGTACACCGATTCTGGCGACTTGCGCCGCCTGATCGGCCGCCCGCCCGTGACCCTGGCCGAGGCACTCGCGGTCGCCCTGCATGACTGAGGCTGAACTTGTGATGTGGCCGGGTCACTCAGGTGGGTCTGATTGTCAGGCCGGTCTCGGCGAGGCAGCCGTCTATGAGTTCGCTGCGGTACTGGATGTGCCGTAGGCCGCGCCGGATGCGCTGGACGAGGTGTTCGGGGGTGCTGAAGGCGACGTTGGAGAGCCAGCCGCGTCGTAGGAGGGACCAGATCCCCTCGACTGGGTTGAGGTCGGGTGCGTAGGGCGGCAGATAGTAGATGGTCAGCCAGTCCCGGGCCTCGGCGAACTTTTGCAGGTCGGCGGCCTTGTGGACGTTGAGGTTGTCCCAGACGAGCACGATCGGGCCGCCGAGCTGCTGGTGTGCTGCGATCAACAGGTCCCGGTAGTCGCGCCAGGAGAAGCTCTTGCGCCCATCGCGACGGCCGTCGTCATGGCGGGGCCGGTAGATGAGCCTTGAGCGGTGGCCGGGTTTGTAGCAGGTCAGCGCGGCGATGGAGATCCGTCTGCGGGAGCGGCCGCGGACCCGCACCACCGGGGTCCGGCCGCGTTGTGACCAGGTCTTCGCGTGCGGCGGCGTCATGGAGAATCCGGCTTCGTCCTCGAAGACGAGCCAGGCTCCACGGGCCGCCGCGAGTCTTCCGCGCAGGGCCACACCTCCTTGACCCACCCGGCCACAGCCTCGTCGTCCCGCTCCATGGCCCGTCGGGCCGGGACTTGCCAGGACCAGCCGTTGCGCGCCAGCAGTTTCCGCACGCCCTGGATCGTGTAGGCGATGTGGAAGCGCCGACCGATCACCGTCTTGATCCGCGCCAGTGTCCAGCGCTGGTCCTCCCAGCCGTGCGCGGCCGGCCCCTTGGCCAGCTCCGCCTCCAGCTGCGCGAACTGCTCCTGGCTCAGCCTCGGCAGCGATGCTGGCCCCTGCGACCGCAGGGCCCGCGGACCGCCCTCCTCCCACTTCTGTCGCCACCGTTGTACCGAGCGGACGTTGACGCGCAGCGCCTTGGCGATGACCGAGCTCGCCTCGCCTTGGGCGAACCGCTCGGCCGCCTTGAGCCGTAACTCCTCGCGGAACTGCTGCCGTTCGGCAGTCAGCCCGCCTCCTTGTGGATACCGCATGCCCCGGTGATACCGCACGGGCGACGAGCCATCAGCCCTTACGACACCACGAGTTCAACCTCAGTAGGCCCGCGTTGCAGCGCGGGTCAGGAAGCCACGCCCGTGCTCAGCGTAGTCACCGACGACGACTCCACGCAGTCCCGCTCCCTGATCGACGAGATCGTACGGGAACCTCTGCTGCGCTGCGGGCGGCGAGGTAGCGCTCGGCGTCCAGGGCTGAGGCGGCGCCGGTGCCTGCGGCGGTGATGGTTTAGGGGCGGTAGGCGTGGTCGACGACGTCGCCGGCGGCGAACACCCGGGCAGGCTGGTGCGCGTCGTCGGGGAGGCGACAATGATGTAGCCCTCGCGTCGAGGTCGAGTTTGATCGGTGAAGAGTTCGGTGCACGGGTCTTGGCCGATGGCGATGGACAGACCCGTGACGTCGAGGTCGCGGGTGGCGCCGGTGAAGACGTCACGCAGGACGACACCGCCGAAGGAGCTGTTTAGCGGGAACCGGTCGCGATGATCACCGTCCTGGCCCGGTGCACAGTGCCTGCGGAGTCAGTGAGGAGCTTGATGTCGCCGGTGAGGTCGACGGCCGCGATGTCGTCGTCGGCACCCAGGTTCTCGGCCGGGGCCGGCATGTCTTCCATCAGGACGGGGCCGTCGACACCGTCGGGGAAGCCGGGGAGTTCTCCACCTCGATCGTGGTCGTCAGCGAGCCGCCGACGAAGATGGAGCGGCCGAAGAGCAGGGGATTGAGTTGGGCGCGGGCAGTGCAGAGAGCGGCGGTGTAGCCGACGGGGCCGGAGCCGATCATGACTACCTCGCGCACTTGGCCGGGCTGCGTCGCGGCGCTCACGCCTCCTGCTTGGCATCGATCTCGGCGACGAGGGCCTCGATGCTGGTCTTGATCTCGTCGCGGCTCGGGCGGACGGCGTCGACGCCCTTACCGGCCGGGTCTTGCAGGGCCCAGTCGAGGTATTTCTTGCCGGGGACGGGCAGGCGTCACCGCAGCCCATGGTGGTGGCGTGACCGGCGCCTGGACGGCCTCGGTGGTGAGGATCTTCGGCGTGGTGGCGGAGATGTCGATGCCGACCGCGGCCATCGTCTCGACAGCGACGGGATCGGCCAGGTCGCCTGGGATGGATCCGGCGAGCGGACCTCGATGCGGTCGCCCGCGAGGTGGGAGAGGAATCCGACGGCCATCTGCGAGCGGCCAGCACTGTGGAAGCAGTCCGCCGGCCTGGGAGCAGCCGTCCTCGGCAACGCTAACGACGGCGTTGGCCGCGGCGGAGTACTTCGCGCCGGTCTCGGCCAGGCGCAGGCTCTCGAAGGAGCCGGTGAGATGCTGCAGTGCTTGGGGGACGGAGGCGGCGGTCGTGGCACCGGTGAGGAAGCCAAGGCCGGCGCAGGCGGCGACGTTGACGCTGAAGGTCCCCCGGGAAGACGGTGTCGTGGCGGGCCTGGATGGCACGGTCGGTGAGGTATCGCAGCGGAGCACCGACGACTGAGCACCGGCCCGAGGAAGTCCCATCCGTCAACAGGTGACCGCCACCTTCCGCGTCACAAATCGCCCCGGAATCCCGTCATGACACTCCATCAGGACGAGCGTCGCCGGAGCGTCAAGAATGCTCCACGCCGCCCCTTTAGGCACCCTGACACACGGGTGCATCCTCCCCACCACGGGGTGAAACCGCAGGTCAGGACCGTAGGCTCAACCAGCGACTCGCTCCACGTCGCGCTCAGGCGGAAACAGGTCGAACAGACGGAGCAGACCCAGAAGACCCCAGGTCAGAAGCCCTATCGGGTTGGCTCCAGAATCGCCACGCACTCCACGTGGTGCGTCATCGGGAACAGGTCGAAAGCCCGCAGCGTCCGTACCCGGTATCCGCCGTCGCGGAAGTACCCCAGGTCCCGTGCCAGGGCCGCCGGGTCGCAGGCCACGTAGGCGATCTTCCGGGCGCCCAGGGACGACAGGTGCTCCACCGTCTTCTTGCCGGCCCCCGCCCTCGGCGGGTCCAGGACGATGAGGTCGACCTCGGTGATCCCGGTGCGCGGGAGGACGCTCTCGACCTTGCCCTGCTCGATCCGCACCCGGTCGAAGCCCGCGAGGTTGTGCCGGGCGTCCTCGACCGCGCGCTTGCCGGACTCGATGCCGAGCACCGCCCCCTTCTCGCCGAGGCGGTCGGCGAGCGCTCCGGCGAAGAGGCCGACGCCGCAGTACAGGTCGAGCGCCATGTCGCCCTTGCGCGGGAGCAGGCCCTGCATGACCGCCTTGACGAGGGTGTCGGCGGCCTGCGGGTGGACCTGCCAGAAGCCGCCGCTGCCGACGCGGTACGTCCGGCCGTCGGCGCGCTCGCGGACGAAGGCGCGGCCGTGGACGCGGTGGATGCCGCCGTCGTGCTCCTCGACGCGCATGACGGAGACGGGCTTGTCGAGCTCGACGAGCGGCAGGCGGGCGCCCGGCCGGGGTTCGAGGATCACCATGCGGTCCTGGGAGCCCGTCGCGGCGATGGCGTCGACGGACTCCATCCCCGACCAGTCACGCTGCTCGATGCCCAGCTCGCTGACGCCCTCCGCGGCGATCATGCAGTGCTCGATCGGCTCGACCTCGTGCGAGCGGTGGCGTCGCAGGCCGGCGTTGCCGTCGGCGTCCACCGCGTACTGCACGCGGGTGCGCCACTGCGGCACCTGTCCGGCGGGCAGCTTGTCGCCCTCGGCCGGCATCACGGTGCCGTCCCAGCCGGCGTCCTCGGGCGTGAGGCCCGCGAGCCGCTGCAGCTGCTCTGCGATCACCTCGCCCTTGAGGCGGCGCTGCGCGCCGGGCTTGGCGTGCTGCCAGTCGCAGCCGCCGCAGCGGCCGGGGCCGGCGTAGGGGCAGGGGGCCTCGACGCGGTCCTTGGACGGCTCCAGGATCCGTACGGCGTCGGCCCGCAGGAAGCGCGCGCCCTCCTCGCCGTCGGTGACCCGGGCCACGACCCGCTCACCGGGCAGCGTGTGCCGGACGAACAGCACCTGACCGGCCTCGGTACGGGCGATGCAGTGGCCGCCGTGGGCGACGGGACCGACCTCGACCTCGTACTCCTCGCCGACGAGGGACGCCGCCTGCGACTTCTTCGGTTCTGCCTGCATGGCGGGGGGACTCCACAACGTCGAACGAGGAACGGCCGGACAACAGCCCACCAGTCTACGTGGCTGTCGTCCGGCCGTTCACCACGCGCCGGTGCGCGCGGGGGTCAGTGCTTGTCGTCCGGCCCCGGGGAGCCCGGCGCGGTGCCGGAGCCCGAGGCGGAGCCGGAGGCGGAACCCGACGGCTCCTTGGGGCGGCCCACCTGCGCGGGGCCGCGCCGCACCGAACCCGGGGCGTTCCACTCCTGCCGCTTGCGCGCCCGCTTCCTCGCCGCCTCGGACGACTGCAGCTGGTAGGGGACGGACGTGACCATGACGCCCGGCGTGAACAGCAGCCGCCCCTTGAGCCGCAGTGCGCTCTGGTTGTGCAGCAGGTGCTCGTACCAGTGGCCCACCACGTACTCGGGGATGATCACCGACACCGCGTCGCGCGGCGACTCCCGGCGCAGGCTCTTGACGTACTCGATGACCGGTCGCGTGACCTCGCGGTAGGGCGAGTCCAGCACCTTCAGCGGCACGTCGATCCCGCGCCGCTCCCACTCCTCGCGCAGCGCCTTGGTCTCGGTCGGGTCGACGTTGACGGTGAGCGCCTCCAGGGTGTCGGAGCGCATCAGCTTGGCGTAGGCGAGGGCGCGCAGCGTCGGGCGGTGGATCTTGGAGATCAGCAGCACCGAGTGGACGCGCGAGGGGCGGACGCTGTCGTCGCTGGGGCCCTCGGGGGCGGCGATCTCGGCGGCGACGCCGTCGTAGTGGCGGCGGATCGCGGTCATCGTCCCGTAGAAGATCACCATGCCGAGCAGGGCGACCCAGGCGCCGTGCGTGAACTTGGTGAGGAGGACGACGACCAACACCAGGCCGGTGAAGAAGGCGCCGAAGGTGTTGATCGCACGCGAGCGGACCATGTGACGGCGCTTGGCCTGGTCGGTCTCGGTGGCCAGGAGGCGGTTCCAGTGGCGGACCATGCCGGTCTGGCTCAGCGTGAACGACACGAACACGCCGACGATGTAGAGCTGGATCAGCCGGGTGGAGTCGGCGCCGTAGATGACGACCAGCAGCATGGCCGTGCCGGCGAGCAGCACGATGCCGTTGGAGAAGGCGAGACGGTCGCCGCGGGTGTGCAGCTGGCGAGGCAGGTAGCGGTCCTGGGCGAGGATCGAGCCGAGCACCGGGAAGCCGTTGTAGGCGGTGTTGGCCGCCAGGAACAGCACCAGGGCGGTGGCGGCGGCGAGCACGACGAAGAAGAAGCTGCCCTTGCCGAAGACGGCCTCGGCGACCTGGGTGATCACCGGGTTCTGCACGTAGCCGGCGCCGACGCCGACCCCGTTCTTCAGCAGGTCGGTGGCCGGGTTCTCGGCCATCCGGACCTTGGTGACCAGGGCCAGGACGATGATCCCGCAGAACATGGTGACGGCCAGCAGCCCCATCGCCGCGAGCGTGGTCGCCGCGTTCTTCGACTTGGGCTTGCGGAAGGCCGGCACGCCGTTGGAGATCGCCTCGACGCCGGTGAGCGCGGCGCAGCCGGAGGAGAAGGCGCGCAGCAGCAGGAAGACCAGGGCGAAACCGGCCAGGCCCTGGTGCTCGGCCTTGATCGTGTACTGGGAGGTCGGGGCATGCATCGTGTCGCCGAGGACCAGCCCGCGGAAGGCCCCCCAGGCGATCATGATGAAGACGCCCGCGACGAACACGTAGGTGGGGATCGCGAAGAGCTTGCCGGACTCCTTGACGCCGCGCAGGTTCATCAGCGTCAGCAGCACGATGACGGCGACCGCGCAGGCCACCTTGTGCTCGACGACGAACGGGATCGCGGAGCCGAGGTTCTCGATGCCGGAGGAGATGGAGACGGCGACGGTGAGGACGTAGTCGACGAGCAGCGCGCTGGCCACCGTCAGCCCGGCCTTGGGGCCGAGGTTGGTGGTGGCGACCTCGTAGTCGCCGCCACCGCTGGGATAGGCGTGGACGTTCTGTCGGTAGGAGGCGACCACCGTGAACATCAGCACGACGACCGCGAGGGCGATCCACGGGCTGAAGTGGTAGGCCGACACGCCCGCGATGGACAGGACCAGCAGCACCTCCCCGGGCGCATAGGCCACGGAGGACAGCGGGTCGGAAGCGAAAACGGGTAGGGCGATGCGCTTCGACAGGAGCGTTTCTCCTAGTCGATCACTGCGCAGTGCACGCCCGATCAGAATCCGTTTGGGCACGTCGGTCAGTTTGGACACAACAGAGGATCGTAGGCCTTCGAACACGGGACCGCCCACCCTCCCCCGGGCTCAGCCGGGTGACAGGTCGCCGCGTCTGCCTCCCGAGTGAAATCGGCCGGCCCCGGGTTGCGGATTCCGCAGGCCCGTCGATCGGCATGGCTATATGACAATCCCCCGCCCGCTGACGCCCTTCGGAGGGTCCATGCACACGACCGCGGAGATCATCGGCGCCGTCGGCACCCTCGTCGGCCTTGGAATCCTTACCTACCTGAGTGTCTGGAGCATCAGCCGGCGTTAGATCGGGCGAACCGCGCGCCGACCGTGCACAGGGGTGCCCTGCGAGGACCGCGCGTGTGTAGCTTGGGCGGCGGTCTGAGACCCTGTTCAGGGCCGAGCGCCATGGCCAGGCCAGAAAACTTATGGACTTCTTTACTTCTTGACCTCGGAAGGACGGTCGTGCACATCGTCATCATGGGCTGCGGCAGAGTGGGTTCCGCTCTCGCGCAGACCCTGGAGCAACAGGGGCACACGGTCGCCGTGATCGACCAGGACCCCACCGCCTTCCGACGACTCGGCTCCGGTTTCGGCGGCCGTCGTGTCACCGGGGTCGGCTTCGACCAGGACACCCTGCGCGAGGCCGGGATCGAGGAGGCCGGTGCGTTCGCCGCCGTCTCCAGCGGCGACAACTCCAACATCATCGCCGCCCGCGTGGCCCGCGAGATGTTCGGCATCGAGAACGTCGCCGCCCGTATCTACGACCCGCGTCGCGCCGAGGTCTACCAGCGTCTGGGCATCCCCACCGTCGCCACCGTCCGCTGGACGGCCGACCAGATGCTGCGCCGGCTGCTGCCCTCGGGTGCGGAGCCGCTGTGGCGCGACCCCACCGGCGGCGTCCAGCTCGCCGAGGTGCACGCCGCCGCGTCCTGGGTCGGCCACAAGATCAGCAAGCTGCAGGAGGAGACGGGCGTCCGCGTGGCGTTCCTGACCCGCCTCGGCGAGGCGATCCTGCCCACCTCGCAGACGGTCCTCCAGGAGGGCGACCTGGTGCACGTGATGCTGCGCACCGACGAGGTCGAGAAGGTCGAGGCCTCGTTCGCCGAGGGCCCCAAGGAGGACGGTCACTGATGAGGGTCGCCATTGCCGGAGCCGGCGCCGTCGGCCGTTCGATCGCCGGCGAACTGCTGGAGAACGGCCACGAGGTCCTGCTCGTCGACAAGGCGCCGACCGCCATCTCGGTCGAGCGCGTCCCCCAGGCGGAGTGGCTGCTGGCCGACGCCTGCGAGATCACCTCGCTGGACGAGGCCGCGCTCCAGCGCTGCAACGTGGTGATCGCCGCCACCGGCGACGACAAGGTCAACCTCGTCGTCTCGCTGCTGGCCAAGACGGAGTACGGCGTCCCGCGCGTCGTCGCCCGCGTCAACAACCCGAAGAACGAGTGGCTCTTCAACGAGTCCTGGGGCGTGGACGTGGCCGTGTCGACCCCGCGCCTGATGTCGGCCCTGGTCGAGGAGGCGGTGAGCGTCGGCGACCTGGTCCGGCTGCTGCGCTTCAGCCACGGCGACGCCAACCTCGTCGAGCTGACCCTGCCCGAGGAGTCGGCGCTGGCCGGCACCCAGGTCGGCGACGTGGAGTGGCCGGAGGACACCTCCCTGGTCACCATCATCCGCGGCACCCGGGTCCTGACGCCGACCCGGGAGGACTCGCTCGAACCGGGCGACGAGCTGCTCTTCGTGGCCGCCCAGGCCAGGGAGGAGCAGCTGGAGGACCTGCTGTCGGTCCGCAAGGAGGACACCGGCGGCTGAGCCCGGTCCGAGGGATACGACGATGAGGGGGCGCCCGGAGATCTCCGGGCGCCCCCTCGTCATGCGGTCTTCCTTGCGGCCTCGCCGCTGCCCCTTTCAGCGCCCCGATCCGCACCGCTCAACCCGTCCGGCGATCGAGGACGAGGCCCGTTCAGGGCCGGAGCGAGGGTCCGGGGGCGGCAGCCCCCGGGGACGGCCACCGGGCCACCGGGCCACCGGGCCACCGGGCCACCGGGCCACCGGGCCACCGGGCCACCGGCAACTATCCGTCCCGACGGTGCCGCCCACCGGCCTCCGACGCCTCAGCCTCCGCGGCAGCGGCTGCGGCCTTCTCCTCCGCCTCCATCTCCGCGAACACGTCGATCGGCGCGGGCGCCTTCGCCAGGAACACCCAGGTCAGCCAGACGGCGAGCAGGAACGGCGGGATCTTCAGCGCCACGAGCACCCAGCCCAGCTGCGCGGTGTTCGCCCACCAGTAGAGCGGGAAGAGGATCGCGCACTTGGCCAGCAGGATCAGCCCCCACGCCCAACTGGCCTTGGCGTAGGCCTTCTTGCGCCCGGGATTGCGGGTCCGCCAGGAGAGGTTCTCCTTGAAGACGGGGCCCAGGATCAGCCCGATCAGCGGTACCCCGCACAGGGTCGTGACGATGTAGGCAAGGGCCAGGCCCAGCGTGTAGAGCATGCCCGGCAGGTAGAAGTCCTTGGCGTTACCGGTCATCATCGCGAAGACGACGCCGAACGCGACGCCGAAGACCCCGCTGAACGCGTGCTTGACCGTGTCCTTCATGACCAGGCGGACCACGACCAGGACCAGCGACACCGCGAGCGCGGCGATCGCGGACATGTGCAGGTCCTTGTTGATCGTGAAGATCGTGACGAAGAGCAGGCCGGGCACCACCGTCTCGACCATTCCGCGGACGCCGCCGAACGCCTCGAACAGCGCGGCCTCGGTCACCGCCCGGGCGTCGGCCGCGTCCTGCGCGGTCGTGTCTTCGGTCGGCTTGTCGAGCGACGTCACCGGCTACTCCCTACCCAGGGGTCTCAGTTCGTACTTGGGGTTGAACAGCACCCGACGGCCACGGCTCATGGAGACCCGGCCCGATGCGATGAGCTTGCGCCCCGGTTCTATGCCCACGATGGAGCGCCTGCCCAGCCACACCACGTCGAGTGCCGCGGTGCCGTCGAACAGCTCGGCCTCCAGGGCCGGGACTCCGGCGCGCGGCCGCAGGGTAACCGTGCGCAAGGTACCAGTAACGGTGACGATCTGCCGGTCCTGGCAGTCCCCGATCCGCGTGCAGCCGGCCGTCTCGGCGTCCTCTCGCAGCTCCTCGGACTCCAGGTCCTCCTGCGACGAGGAGAGCCGGTCGAGCATGCGCCGGAACCGGCCGACCGGCTTTTCGGAACGAGGAACAGCGCTCATATCTGAAGCGTACCGGGGCCCGCCGACAGAGCCGTACCCGCGGCCGCGCCCCTGCCGCACCGGAGGCCGTCGCCATGGCGGCCCGCCGTACCCGCACCCGTGTCCCTGTCCCGCGTCCGGGTCCGGCTCCGGGTCCGGGTCCGAGGCCACGGGGCCTTCCGCACGGCCTCCCCACGACCTACCGCTCGAACCGGTATCCCATCCCGGGCTCCGTGACGAAGTGCCTCGGATGCGAGGGATCCGCCTCCAGCTTGCGTCTGAGCTGTGCCATGTACACCCGCAGATAGTTCGTCTCCGTCCCGTACGACGGCCCCCACACCTCCTGCAGCAGCTGCTTCTGGCTGACCAGGCGGCCGGTGTTGCGCACCAGGACCTCCAGCAGATGCCACTCCGTGGGCGTCAGCCGGACGTCTCTCCCGGCCCGGTTGACCTTCTTCGCGGCGAGGTCCACGGTGAACTCGTCGGTCTCCACCAGGACCTCGTCCTCGCCGCCCCCGCCGGGCTCGGCGCGGCGGACGGCGGCCCGCAGCCGGGCCAGCAGCTCGTCCATGCCGAACGGCTTGGTGACGTAGTCGTCGGCGCCCGCGTCGAGCGCCTCGACCTTCTCGTCGGAGGAGTGGCGGGCGGACAGCACCAGGATCGGCACCCTGGTCCAGCCGCGCAGCCCCTTGATCACCTCCACGCCGTCCATGTCCGGCAGTCCGAGGTCCAGGACGACCACGTCCGGGTGACGGGCGGCGGCGAGCCGGAGGGCGGTGGCGCCGTCGTGGGCGGCGTCGACCTCGTACTTGCGGGCCTTGAGGTTGATCACGAGGGCGCGCACGATCTGCGGCTCGTCGTCGATCACGAGCACCCTCGTGGGGGCCTGGGGTGTCCCCCCAGCCGGGCTCAGCATGAGGCCTGCCTTTCAGGTCCTACGGGTCCTACTGGTCTTCCGGGCCTTACTGGTCCAACGGGTTGCGACGCGGGGTCCGGGCCGGGGTGCGACCCGGCGTCCGGGCCTGGCGGTGCCCCGGGGCCCCGTCCGGCCGCGCGGAGGGTGAGGACCATGGTGAGCCCTCCGCCGGGGGTGTCCTCCGCCTCGAGGGTGCCGCCCATGGCCTCGGCGAAGCCCCGGGCGACCGCGAGGCCCAGCCCCACTCCGGCCCCGCGCGGAGCGTCGCCGTAGCGCTGGAAGGGGGCGAATATCCGCTCCTTGGCCTCGTCGGGGACGCCGGGCCCGCGGTCCACGACCCGCACCTCCACCCGGTCGGACAGGGCGCTCGCCGAGACCAGGACGGGTGCGTCGCCCGGGCTGTACTTGACGGCGTTCTCCACCAGGTTGGCGACCGACCGCTCCAGCAGCCCGGCGTCGACGGCGACCATCGGCAGCGTCTCGGGGATGTCGAGCTCGACGCTCGCCTGCGGGTCGGGCACTCCGCCCAGCGCCATCGGCACCACCTCGTCGAGGTCGGTCTCGCGGATGATCGGCGTGACCGTGCCCGTCTGGAGGCGGGACATGTCCAGCAGGTTGCCCACCAGGTGGTCGAGGCGGTCCGCGCCGTCCTCGATGCCTTCCAGCAGCGCCGCCCGGTCCTCCTCGGACCAGGCCACGTCGTCGGACCTGAGGCTCGACACGGCCGCCTTGATCCCGGCCAGCGGTGTGCGCAGGTCATGACTGACGGCGGCCAGCAGCGCCGTGCGGATGCGGTTGCCCTCGGCCAGCGCGCGGGACTGGTCGGCCTCCTCCTGCAACCGCCGCCGGTCCAGCACGACGACCGCCTGCGCGGCGAACGCGGCCAGCACGCGGCGGTCCTCCGCGGGCAGCACCCGCCCGGTGAGCGCCAGGGCCGTGCGGTCGCCGACCGGCACCTCGACGTCGGCGTCGTCGGGCCGTTCGACCGGTCGCCCGAAGCCGACGTGGCCGGCCCTGGTCCACGGCGAGCGGTCGTCCGCCCGCTCCAGCAGCGCCGCCGACTCCATCCCGAAGGTCTCCCGCACCCGCTCCAGCAGCGCCTCCAGGCTGGTCTCGCCCCGCAGGACGTTGCCCGCCAGGTAGGACAGGATCTCCGACTCGGCCCGCAGCCGGGCCGCCTGGTGGGTGCGCCGGGCGGCGAGGTCCACCACCGACGCCACCGAGATCCCCACGCCGACGAAGATCACGATGGCGACGATGTTCTTGGGGTCGGCGATGGTCCAGCGGTGCAGGGGCGGCGTGTAGAAGTAGTTCAGCAGCAGCGAGCCCACGGCGGCCGAGGCCAGCGCGGGCAGCAGGCCGCCCAGCAGCGCCGCCGCCACCGTGAGCGCCAGGAACAGCAGCATGTCGTTGGCGAGACCGAGATGGACGGTGCTCAGCAGCAGCGCAAGCAGCGCCGGGCCGGCCACGCCGACCAGCCAGCCCCACATGATCCGGGCCCGCCCGAGCCGGGCCCCGCGGGCCACGGGCAGCCCGCGCCCCTTGGCGGCCTCCTCGTGGGTGACGATGTGGACGTCGAGGTCGGCCCCGGACTCCCGGGCGACCGTCGCGCCGACCCCGGGCCCGAAGACGTACTGCCAGGCCTTGCGGCGCGAGGAGCCGAGCACGATCTGGGTGGCGTTGACCCCGCGGGCGAAGTCGAGCAGCGCGGCCGGTATGTCGTCGCCGATCACGTGGTGGAAGGTGCCGCCGAGGTCCTCCGCGAGGGTGCGCTGCACCGCCAGCTCCTTGGGCGAGGCCGAGGTGAGCCCGTCGCTGCGCGCTATGTACACGGCGAGCACCTCGCCGCCGGCGCCCTTCTCCGCCAGCCGCGCCGCCCGCCGGATGAGGGTGCGCCCCTCCGGTCCGCCGGTCAGCCCGACCACGATCCGCTCGCGCGAACCCCAGATCGCCGACACCCGGTGCTCGCTGCGGTACTGCTGCAGGTACTCGTCGACCCGGTCGGCGACCCACAGCAGGGCCAGCTCGCGCAGCGCCGTGAGGTTCCCGGGCCGGAAGTAGTTGGACAGGGCCGCGTCGACCTTGTCCGGCTGGTAGACGTTGCCGTGCGCCATCCGCCGGCGCAGGGCCTGCGGCGACATGTCCACCAGCTCGATCTCGTCGGCTCGCCGGACGAACTCGTCGGGCACCGTCTCCTGCTGGCGGACGCCCGTGATGAACTCGACGACGTCGCCCAGGGACTCCAGGTGCTGGATGTTCACCGTGGAGATCACGTCGACGCCGACGGCGAGCAGTTCCTCCACGTCCTGCCAGCGCTTGGCGTTGCGCGAGCCCGGAACATTGGTGTGGGCGAGTTCGTCCACCAGGGCGACCTTCGGGGCGCGGGCGAGGACGGTGTCCACGTCCATCTCGGTGAAGACGGCGCCCCGGTACTCCAGCTCGCGGCGCGGGATCTCCTCCAGCCCGTGCAGCATCACCTCGGTGCGCCGGCGGCCGTGATGCTCGACGAACGCCGCCACGCAGTCCGTGCCGCGCTCCACCCGGCGATGGGCCTCGGACAGCATGGCGTACGTCTTGCCCACGCCAGGTGCGGCGCCGAGGTAGATCCGAAGCTTGCCGCGTGCCATGGCCTCATTGTCTTCCTGTCATTGCTGCCTACGCAGCGTCGACCTTACGGCCAACATTTCCGGGACGAGGGGCGAGCCGAGGGGCGGGGCGCGCCTTTGACGCAACCCTGACGCCTGGCGGACGCCTGCGCCCCTCAGCCCTTCATCGGTCGAGCCCCCCGCATCGGTTCACGCGGGCTCATCGCGATGCCCAGCCGGTTGTGCAACGGCGGCGGGGAGCATGCCGAAGGGCCGCACCCCCGGTGGGGATGCGGCCCTGTCAGCCGTGCGTTCCGCCGACGAGTCGGGCAGTCGGCGTTTCAGTGGGCAGGCGGGTCAGCGGACCTCGGTGATCTCCGGTCCGCGCTGCAGCTGGCCCATGCCGCCGGAGAAGCGGGAGCTCTCGTCCTGCTGCTGGATGCCCTCGGGCACCATCTGCGCGTCGTTCGGCAGCTTGAGGACGATCGGGTCGCGAGGCGCCATCGGACCCTCGCCGCGCACCACGACCGTGTCGCGGAAGATCTGCTCCAGCAGACCCGCCGCCTGCGGCTGCACCGCACCCTGACCCGAGATCACCCCGCGCAGGAACCAGCGGGGGCCGTCCACGCCGACGAACCGCACGACATGGAAGCCGCTCGTGCCGTCGGGCAGCTGCACCGGCACCTGGGCCCGCAGCTCCCAGCCCAGCGGGCCCTCGACCTCGTCGACGATGCCGCCCTGCTGGGTGATGCCGGAGCCGATCTCCTCGCGCACCTCACCCCAGATGCCCTCGCGCTTGGGAGCGGCGAAGGCCTGCAGCTGGATGGCGCTGTCGCGCAGCACGACGGTCGCGGCGACGATCGCGTCACCGGCGACCTCGACCCGCAGCTCCATGCCATCGACCCCGGGCACGAAGAGCCCGCCGAGGTCGACACGGCCCTCAGCGGGGTCGCGCACCTCGGAGTCGTCCCAGGGCCCGTCGGGCCGCGGCTCCGGCTCGAGCCGCACGCGCTCGCGCTCGCCCTCTACGTCGTCCGCCTCAGCGTCGACACTGTCGACGACCTGCTCGGCCTCGCCGGCCGCGTCCTCGGCGGCACCCTTCTTCTTGCGACGTCCGAACACGTCACTGTCCTTCCCGGTCGGATACGACCGAAGCGTATCGATTCCCACCCGTCGCGCCGCCCTCGGCGGCCTGACCGCTTGTACCGCTTGCACCGCCCACAGCGGCATGGCCGCCGGTGGACCCGAAGCCCCCTGCGGCCCGCGCCGATCCGGGAAGCTCCGCCACCTCCTGGAAGCGGACCCTCTCGACCTGCTGGACGACCAGTTGGGCAATCCGGTCGAAGCGCTCGAACCGCACGGACTCGTGCGGGTCGAGATTCACCACGATCACCTTGATCTCCCCACGGTACCCGGCATCAACCGTCCCCGGGGCATTCACGAGGGCGACGCCGCATCGGGCGGCCAGCCCCGAACGGGGGTGCACGAAGGCCGCGTACCCCTCGGGCAGGGCGATGGACACCCCCGTGGGCAGTACGGCCCGCTCCCCCGGCGCCAGTTCCCGGCTCCGAGTGGTGCGCAGATCGGCCCCCGCGTCCCCGGGGTGCTCGTACGCCGGAAGCGGTACGTCGGGGTCGACGCGCCGGATCAGGACGTTCAGCGCGTCACGGCTCACGGGTTCACCTCGAAGGCGCGGGCGCGCCTGATCCGGTCCGGGTCGCTCATGGCGGCCCGGATCTCCTCCTCGCGGCCGTGATGCACGAAGTGCTCGACCGCGACCTCGACGAAGAGCGCCTGGGCGCGGACGGCGAGGGGTCCGTCGGGCCCGCCGATCCGGCCGGTGGCACTCGAGTAGATCTTGCGGCGGGCCACCGCCGTCACCTCGGCCTCCAGGTGGAGCGTGGCGCCGACGGGGACGGGCCGCACGAAGTCGGTCTCCAGCCGTCCGGTCACCGCGACCGTCCGCAGCAGCCAGTTCAGCGAGCCGAGCGTCTCGTCGAGAGCCGCCGCCAGGATCCCGCCGTGCGCGAGACCGGGCGCACCCTGGTGAGCGGGCTGCACGGTGAACTCGGCGGTGACGCTCACCCCCTCGCCGGCCCGCGTCTCCAGGTGCAGCCCGTGAACCTGCCCGCCGCCACATCCGAAACAGTGTTCGTAGTGGGCGCCGAGAAGCTCACCGGGTGCGGGAGCGTCGGGGTGACGCACGGGTTTCACGGCGTCGGCCGGAGGCTCAAGAGCTGCGGAAGTACCACTCACAGCCGCAGACCTTACCCGCGCGTCCGTGATATCCGGACACCGTGCCAAGCTTGGCTCCATGCAGCTCTCCGCCGCCCCTTACGAAGAACGCCTCACGGCCCCGCGCTCGTGGTGGTTCGTCTCGTTCCTGGTGGGCGTCTCCATGGCCCTGATCCTGTTGCCCTTCGGCACCCTGCCGTTGCTGGGCGGCCTGGTGGGCGGCACCGCCGTCGCGGCCGTCGTGGGCAGTTCCTACGGCTCCCTGCGCATCCGGGTCGTGGGCGACTCCCTCATCGCGGGCGAGGCGAAGATCCCGGTCGCCGCCCTGGGCGAGGCGGAGGTCCTGGACGCGGAGGAGGCGCGCGCCTGGCGCACCCACAAGGCGGACACCCGCGCCTTCCTGCTGCTGCGCTCGTACATCCCCACGGCCCTGAAGGTGGAGGTCACCGACCCGGACGACCCCACGCCCTACCTGTATCTGTCGACGCGGGAGCCGGAGCGCCTGGCGCAGGCCCTCGCGGCGGCACGGGAAGCGAAGGCGTAACCGGGAACCCCGGCCGCCGTCGGCAGACCCGTGCGGCCCCGGACGTCAGCGGCCGGGCTCGTCGGGGATTCCGGGGATCCCGCGGATTCCGGGGATCTCCTCCATGGTCAGCGGGTCCGCGGGCTTCTCCAGCGCCGGCAGTTCCCGCAGTTCCTCCCAGGGCACCTGCATCTTGCGCAGATCGGCCCGGACCTTCGCGGCGACCCTTCTGGTGTCCCGCCGGTTCATGACCGCGCCGACGAGGGCGCCCACCATGAAGGGCATCAGGTTCGGCAGGTCGCGGACCATGCGCTTCATGATCTGCTGCCGCAGCTCGCGCTTCATCTGGCCGCCCAGGGCCGAGTTGATCGAGGACGGCTTCAGCACGTCGACTCCGCGTTCGCCCGACCACGAGCGCAGATACGCGGTGCTGCGGTCCTTGAGGCTGCCCGCCGGCCGCAGGCCGTAGACCTCGTGGAGTTCGGCGATCAGCTTGAGTTCGATCGCCGCGACCCCCGTGATCTCCGCGGCCAGTTCGGTCGGCATCGCGGGCGGCACGGGCAGCATCGCCGCCGCACCGATGCCCGCGCCCACGGTGGACGTGGCGTTGGCCGCGCCGGTCACGAGTTTGTCCGCGATCTCTTCCGGCCCCAGACCGGGGAACTGCCGTCGAAGCGTCTGGAGGTCGCGTACGGGGACCCGGGGGGCGATGTCGATGATCCGGTCGGCCAGGTGCCCGAGGCCCGCCCTGGCCCGTTTGCCGCCCTGTCGGGCGCCTTCCCGGGCCAGGCCCGTGGCCTTGTCCCGGATGACCGCCGCCCTCCGCCTTGCGACGGGGGCGGCGCTCTGCGCGGGCGCCGGGTGGTCATTCCGGTCCGCCGCGGGTTCGAGCGAGGCAGATCCCGCCGGGACTGCTCCCGTACCGGATGAGCCTCGCTCGTCGTCACGCACGCCGTGAGGGCCGTCGGACGGCCCTTTGTCCGTTCCCCGCAGGGGGAAGCGGCGCTTCCGGGGAGGGGTCGAGCCAGTCACGGCCGACCCCGCCTCAGTCGCAGTCGCGGCAGATCGGCTGGCCGTTCTTCTCCCGGGCCAGCTGGCTGCGGTGGTGCACCAGGAAGCAGCTCATGCAAGTGAACTCGTCCTGCTGCTTCGGCAGCACCCGGACGGCCAGCTCCTCGTTCGAGAGGTCTGCGCCGGGCAGTTCGAGACCTTCGGCGGCCTCGAATTCGTCGACATCGACTGCGGAGGCGGACTTGTCGTTCCGCCTGGCCTTCAGCTCCTCAAGGCTGTCTGAGTCGACGTCGTCGTCGGTCTTGCGTGGGGTGTCGTAATCGGTAGCCATTTCGCCTCTCCCCCTCTGGGTGTCTGCGGTGTCTCCAGCGCACGTAACGCGTGAGAGGCCGGACTTGTGCCCGCCTCGAGGCGGAGATTTTGCCTCACATCAAGGTCTGTTACTCAATCGACACCCAACCGAACTCCTCACGAGTGATCGGCTTGGATGGCGATCGGGACCGTACACGGTCCGAATGCCGCACTTCAAAGGCGTCTCACCGTGTACTTCCCGTGATCGGGACCCCCGAAAACCCGGATTTTCCGGGCTTTGCACGGGCCTTAATGATCACGGAGAGTAGATGGCCGGAAATTCGCCCCTGTGATCGATCACACATGGAGAGGCTGGTCGTAGGCCCGGAAAATTCCGCGCAAAGCGAACATCCCCGCGTGTGTCGGCGACATGGTCTCAGACAGGGAAGGTGACCCGCATCACGAGCCCACCCCCCTCGCGCGGCTCGGCCACGATATGGCCGCCGTGCGCCCGGGCCACGGACCGCACGATGGACAGACCGAGCCCGACCCCCTTGTCACTGCCCGTCCGCTCGGTACGCAGCCGACGGAACGGCTCGAACAGGTTGTCGATCTCATACGCCGGCACGACCGGGCCGGTGTTCGACACGACCAGAACCGCCTGGCCGTGCCGGACGTCGGTGGTCACCTCGACCCAGCCGTCCTCGGGCACGTTGTACCGCACGGCATTCTGCACGAGATTCAGCGCGATCCTCTCCAAAAGGACGCCATTGCCCTGAACGACCGCGGATTTCTGCTCACCGCGGATCACCACCCCCTTGGCCGCCGCCTCCCCGTGCACCTGGTCGACGGCCTGCTCGGCGACCTCCGCGAGGTCCACCGGCTTGCGCTCGACGATCTGGTTGTCGCTGCGGGCGAGCAGCAGCAGGCCCTCTACGAGCTGCTCGCTGCGCTCGTTGGTCGCCAGCAGCGTCTTGCCCAGCTGCTGCAGCTCCACCGGCGCTCCCGGGTCGGAGAGATGCACCTCCAGCAGGGTGCGGTTGATCGCCAGCGGTGTTCTCAGCTCGTGCGAGGCGTTGCCCACGAAGCGCTGCTGGGCGGTGAACGCGCGCTGCAGGCGCTCCAGCATGTCGTCGAAGGTGTCGGCCAGCTCCTTGAGCTCGTCGTCCGGGCCGTCCAGCTCGATACGACGGGACAGGTCCGAGCCCGCCACCGCGCGCGCGGTGCGGGTGATCCTGCCGAGCGGTGACAGCACGCGGCCGGCCATGGCGTAGCCGAAGGCGAAGGCGATGATCGCCAGGCCCAGGAGGGCGAGCAGGGAGCGGCTCAGCAGATCGTCGAGAGCGTGCTGGCGCTGGACGGCGTCGCACTGCTTGAGGAACGCGCTGAACTGCGCCTGGCTGGTCGCCGCGTCCAGCTGAGGGCACGTGGGGCTGCTGACGTCGTAGTCGCTCCCGGTCACCGTGAACGCCTGGCCGCTGCCTTCGTGGAGTGCCTGCGCCGCCAGCAGGTAGATGATCGACAGCAGCATGATGCCGGCGATCAGGAACATGCCGCCGTACAGCAGGGTCAGCCGTATGCGGATGGTCGGGCGGAGCCACGGAAAGGGCAGCTGCGGGCTCCGGGGGTCCCAGGTGGGCTTGGGGGGCGCCTGGGGCGGCGCGGGTGTCGATGCCACGGCGGTCAGATCCGGTAACCCGAACCGGGGACCGTGACGATCACCGGCGGTTCGCCCAGCTTGCGGCGGAGCGTCATGACGGTCACGCGCACGACGTTGGTGAACGGGTCGGTGTTCTCGTCCCACGCCTTCTCCAGGAGCTGCTCCGCGGAGACCACGGCGCCCTCGCTGCGCATGAGCACCTCCAGGACGGCGAACTCCTTGGGCGCGAGCTGCACCTCCTTGCCGTCACGGAAGACCTCGCGGCGGTTGGGGTCGAGCTTGATGCCGGCCCGCTCCAGGACGGGCGGCAGCGGCACGCTGGTGCGCCGGCCGAGCGCGCGCACGCGGGCGATCAGCTCGCTGAAGGCGAAGGGCTTGGGGAGGTAGTCGTCGGCGCCGATCTCGAGGCCCTCGACCCGGTCGCTGACGTCGCCGGAGGCCGTGAGCATCAGCACGCGTGTGGGCATGCCGAGTTCGACGATCTTGCGGCAGACGTCGTCGCCGTGCACGAGGGGGAGGTCGCGGTCGAGGACGACCACGTCGTAGTCGTTGACGCCGATGCGCTCCAGGGCGGCCGCACCGTCGTACACGACGTCGACGGCCATGGCCTCCCGGCGCAGTCCGGTGGCCACCGCATCGGCGAGCAGTTGCTCGTCCTCGACGACGAGTACGCGCACGTCGCAGTCCTTCCTGTGTCCACCCGCGTAGCGTCCTTGGACGCACGCGGGCGGGGGTCTCGGTGAGTGTTGCGTCCATCCTGCCCTTTTCGGCCATAAGTCGGCGGTAAGACGGGTGGGCGGTACATGAAGGGCGGATGTGAGGCCCGGGAATGCGAGATTTTCTCGTCCGGTTGAGGTTTCCGCGGAAGGGAGCGAGGGGAGGACGGCTTTACATCCCGCGATCACCCTCTGCATGTGCCGCTGCACCATGTGGCACTCCGCGATCCGCTTGCCGCAGAGCGGGCGTGGGTGTCCGGCACCGTCGCCGCCCGGCAGGGCAGCGCTGGGCACCTGTGAGAGACGTGATCGCCCCTTCCCAACCCGGCACACCCCCGTGCCACCGACCCACGACCCAGGACGAGGGGGCGCAGCATGGACGCATTCACCGCAGGACTTCTGCAGCGCATAAGGGCGACCGAGACCGACCTGACGCGGGCTCGCGACGAGGGCGACGACTTCCTCGTCGAGGTGGAGCAGGCCGAGCTCGACGACCTGCGTCGCCTCGCCGCCGAGCACGGTGTGGAGGTCGGCGCGACGAGCGTCTAGCGGTAGGCGCGTACGCGGAGGGGCCCCGGCGAATCCAGCGCCGGGGCCCCTCCGCGTGTCCGCGCGACGGCGGCCCGGCCGTGCTCAGTCGTGCCAGGCGCCGAAGTCCTCCAGCAGGCGCTGGAGGGGCTCGAAGACGCCCGGGGTGGCGGCGATCGCGAGATCGCGTCCGGGGCGCTCTGCGGGCCGTCCACCGGTCAGCGCGCCCGCTTCCCGGGCGATCAGGTCGCCCGCGGCGAGGTCCCAGGCGTGCAGACCGCGCTCGTAGTATCCGTCGAGCCTGCCGACGGCCACGTCGCACAGGTCGACGGCGGCCGAGCCGCTGCGCCGGATGTCCCTCAGCAGCGGGATCAGCCGCTGAGCGACGTCCGCCTGGTGGGCGCGGACCTCGGTGACGTAGTTGAAGCCGGTCGAGACCAGGGCCTGGTCGAGGGGGGCCGCCGCGCGGCAGGCCAGCACGCGCTCCCCTGCCCAGGCGCCGGTCCCCCGGGCGCCGCCGCCGCGCACGGCGTGGAACGTCTCGCCGCGCATGGGGATCTCGACGACGCCGACCACGGCCTCGCCGTCCTGCTCGGCCGCGATGGAGACGGCCCACGTGGGCAGCCCGTAGAGGTAGTTGACCGTGCCGTCGAGGGGGTCGATCACCCAGCGGACGCCGCTGCTGCCCTCGCTGGAGGCGCCCTCCTCGCCGAGGAAGCCGTCGTCGGGGCGGCGGTCGGAGATCAGGCCGGTGATCAGCTTCTCGGCCGCGATGTCCATCTCGGTGACGATGTCGATGGGGCTGGACTTGGTGGCGGCGACCGCGAGGTCGGCCGGGCGGCCGTCGCGCAGGAGCTCACCGGCGCGGCGGGCGGCCTCCCGGGCGAGTGCGAGCAGTTCGGTGTGCAGGGGGTCGGTCACGCCGTTCCTCACGCGTAGGGGCTGTCGGCGCCCGCGGCGGCGGGCTTGGGGGCGCGGGCGGGGCAGCATCCGACCGGGCACAGGTGGTGGCTCGGCCCGAGCGCTCCGAGGGCGCACGGGGTGACGTCCAGGCCGCTCTCCACCGCGGCGCGCTCCAGGACGAGCTCGCGGATCGCGGCGGCGAAGCGGGGGTCGGCTCCGACGGTGGCGGACCGGCGCATGGGCAGGCCCAGCTCGCGCGCCTTGGCCTCGGCCTCCGTGTCGAGGTCGTAGAGGACCTCCATGTGGTCGGAGACGAAGCCGATGGGGGCGACGACGACCGCCGGGACGCCGGCCGCGTGCCGCTCCTCCAGGTGGTCGCAGATGTCCGGCTCCAGCCAGGGGATGTGCGGGGCGCCGGAGCGGGACTGGTAGACGAGCTGCCACGGGTGGTCCACGCCGGTGCGCTCGCGGACGGCGTCGGCGACCAGCCGCGCGGTCTCCAGATGCTGCTTCACGTACGCGCCGCCGTCGCCGTGGTCCTCGACGGGGCCGGAGGCGTCCGCGGCCGTGAGCGGGATGGAGTGGGTCGAGAAGGCCAGGTGCGCGCCGTCGCGGACGTCCTCGGGGAGGTCGGCGAGCGAGCGCAGCACGCC
This sequence comes from Streptomyces rishiriensis, assembly GCF_003112535.1. GTDB lineage: Bacteria > Actinomycetota > Actinomycetes > Streptomycetales > Streptomycetaceae > Streptomyces > Streptomyces rishiriensis. Next base: position 95,555 of record NZ_BEWA01000030.1, read on the forward strand.
GTCGATCATGGGTTCCAGGAAGCCGGGGTGGTTGAAGTAGTGCCGCAGCTTATCGACCCGGGGCGGTGCGAGGCCCTCGGTCTCCAGCGCGGCCAGCGAGTCGGCGAGGTTCTCGCGGTACTGGCGGCAGCCGGAGTAGGAGGCGTAGGCGCTGGTGGCGAGGACGAGGACGCGGCGGCGGCCGTCGGCGGTCATCTCGCGCAGGGTGTCCGTGAGGTACGGGGCCCAGTTGCGGTTGCCCCAGTAGACCGGCAGGTCCAGGCCGTGGTCGGCGAAGTCCTTGCGCAGGGCGTCCAGCAGGGCGCGGTTCTGGTCGTTGATGGGGCTGACCCCGCCGAACAGGAAGTAGTGCTGCCCCACTTCCTTGAGGCGTTCCTTGGGGATGCCGCGCCCGCGCGTCACGTTCTCCAGGAACGGGACCACGTCGTCCGGGCCTTCCGGGCCGCCGAACGAGAGCAGGAGCAGGGCGTCGTAGGGGGTGGCATCGAGCGCGTCTGGCATGAGTCGATCCTGCCACCCGGCTCCGGCGGCCGGTAAACGGCGGGGGCCCGGCGCGCCCGGACGCGAACCCGGCTCCCGAGGGTGCGTTAGGGTTGCCTAAGTTCGCTCGTCAGCTGTATGAGCTGTATTCACGCCTTACCGGTTCTGCCGGGCCCGTACGCCCCCGAGTCCTGCCGAGCCGCCTTCCCTCACGCCGCGCCGAGCCGTCACGCGCGCGTGACCGGACCACCGGAGACCCCTGTGCCCAGCCCGTACCGCGCTCTGTTCGCAGCCCCCGGCTCCAAGGGTTTCTCCGCCGCAGGATTCCTCGGCCGGATGCCGCTGTCGATGATGGGCATCGGCGTGGTCACGATGGTCTCCCAGGTCACCGGCCGTTACGGGCTCGCGGGCGCGCTGTCGGCGACCATCGCGCTGGCGGCCGCGGCTCTCGGCCCGCAGATCTCGCGCATGGTGGACCTGCACGGGCAGCGCCGGGTGCTGCGCCCCGCGACGCTGGTCGCGCTCGCGGCCGCGGCCGGGCTGCTGCTGGCCTCGCACTTCCGGTGGCCGGACTGGGTGCTGTTCGTGTGCGCCGTGGGCGTCGGCGCCGTGCCCAGCCTCGGCGCCATGGTCCGGGCCCGCTGGGCTGCCGTGTACCGGGGCACCCCGCAGCTGCACACCGCGTACTCCTTCGAGTCCGTGGTGGACGAGGTGTGCTTCATCTTCGGGCCGATCATCTCCATCGGCCTGTCCACGGTGTGGTTCCCGGAGGCCGGGCCGCTGCTCGCGGCCTGCTTCCTGGCCGTCGGCGTCTTCTGGCTGACCGCCCAGCGGGCCACCGAGCCCGAGCCCCATCCGCGCGAGCAGCGCGAGCGGGGCTCGGCGCTGCGCTCACCGGGGCTGCAGGTCCTGGTGTCCACCTTCGTGGCGACCGGAGCGATCTTCGGGGCGGTCGACGTGGTCACCGTGGCCTTCGCCGACGAGCGCGGCCACAAGGGCGCCGCGAGCGTCGTCCTGGCGGTGTACGCGGCCGGTTCCTGTCTGGCGGGCATCGTGTTCGGTCTGCTGCGGTTGAAGGGGACGCCGGAACGTCGCTGGTTGCTGGGCGTGTTCATGATGGGCGTGAGTATGATCCCCCTCCTACTGGTCGGAAACTTGCCGTTCCTGGCCGTGGCGCTCTTCGTAGCGGGACTGGCCATCGCTCCCACGATGATCACCACCATGTCCCTCATCGAAGTGCACGTACCGCGCGCACAACTGACCGAGGGCATGACCTGGATTAGCACCGGGCTCGCGGTCGGGGTCGCGCTCGGCTCCTCCATCGCCGGCTGGGTCATCGACGCGGCCGGGGCGCGGGCCGGGTACGGGGTTCCGGCGGTGTCCGGAGCCGTCGCGGTCGCGGTCGGTTTCCTGGGCTACCGCCGGCTGAGCAGGCCGGCTCCGGGTCGGGGAGGCACCGTTGAGCAGCACAGCGAGCGCGAAGAACGGCACGTGGCGTAACTGGGGCGGCAACGTCGTCGCACGCCCCGCGCGGGAGGTCACGCCCGCCTCCGTCGACGAGCTGGCCGAGGCGGTGCGCCGGGCCGCCGAGGACGGTCTGAAGGTGAAGGCGGTCGGCACCGGCCACTCCTTCACGTCGATCGCGGCGACCGACGGCGTCTTGATCCGCCCTCAACTCCTGACCGGCATCCGCAAGGTTGATCGCGACAACATGACGGTCACGGTCGAGGCCGGAACGCCGCTCAAGAGACTCAACCTGGCCCTGGCGCGCGAGGGTCTGTCCCTCACGAACATGGGCGACATCATGGAGCAGACGGTCTCCGGAGCCACCAGCACCGGCACCCACGGCACCGGCCGCGAGTCCGCCTCCATCGCCGCCCAGATCAAGGGCCTCGAACTCGTCACCGCGGACGGCTCGGTGCTCGTCTGCTCCGAGAAGGAGAACCCCGAGGTCTTCGCGGCCGCCCGGATCGGCCTGGGCGCCCTCGGCGTCGTCACCGCCCTCACCTTCGCCGTGGAGCCCGTGTTCCTGCTCACGGCGCGCGAGGAGCCGATGCCTTTCGACAAGGTCCTCGCGGAGTTCGACGAGCTGTGGGCCGAGAACGAGCACTTCGAGTTCTACTGGTTCCCGCACACCGGCAGCACCAACACCAAGCGCAACAACCGCAGCGCCGGCCCCGCGAAGCCGGTGAGCCGGGTCGCGGGCTGGATCGAGGACGAGTTCCTCTCCAACGGCGTCTTCCAGGTGGCCCAGTGGGTCGGCCGGGCGGCGCCCGGCACCGTCCCGGCGATCGCCCGGCTCTCCAGCAGGGCCCTGTCCGCGCGCACCTACACCGACATCCCCTACAAGGTGTTCACGTCGCCGCGCCGGGTGCGGTTCGTGGAGATGGAGTACGCGGTCCCCCGCGAGGCGGTGACCGAGACGCTGCGCGAGCTGAAGACGATGGTCGAGCGTTCGGGGCTGCGGATCAGCTTCCCCATCGAGGTGCGCACCGCTCCCGCCGACGACATCACCCTGTCCACCGCCTCCGGCCGCGACAGCGCGTACATCGCCGTCCACATGGTCAGGGGGACGCCCTATCAGGGGTACTTCACCGCGGCCGAGCGCATCTTCACCGCGCACGAGGGCCGTCCGCACTGGGGGAAGGTCCACACGCGGGACGCGGAGTACTTCGCCGGCGTCTATCCCCGCTTCGGGGAGTTCACCGCGCTGAGGGACCGGCTGGACCCCGATCGCCTGTTCCAGAACGACTACCTGCGGAGGGTTCTGGGGACGTGACGGGTCGCGCGGGCGCGTCGGGCGGCAGGGCCGTCGCCCCCCTCGCACGTCGCGGACCATGACGTCCCCGGCCCGGACGAAACCGTCGGCCGGCTCCGCGGGAAGCGCGGGACGTGTGCCGTGCCCAAGATCGGGAAGGCGTGTGACGGAGGGCCAGAACCCCTCTCTTGCCAGAAGTTGGGTGGCGCGCCAATCCACGCACGTGGCCCAAATGGAGTACTGTTGCGAGCCCTGGGCCCGGTCTCCCGCCAGGATGTCCGGGGCCTCGCTGGGCCGCCTGGAGGGGGCTAGTCGCACAGGGTGACGATGTTGGTCACTCAGCGTGGCGAATAGGTGACCGTGCCATAACGGCGACGCAGGGCCTGTGCCCGACACGCCGGGCAACTCGGCAAGGTTGTGGCAGGCTGCACCCGGGCAGGCCACACTCGACTAGCGGAAGCAGCGACGCACGTGACGTCGGCAGGCACCACCCGGGAGGTCCCCATGCCCGAACTGCGTGTCGTGGCCGTCTCGAATGACGGCACACGGCTGGTGCTGAAGGCTGCGGACAGCACGGAGTACACGCTTCCGATCGATGAGCGTCTGCGCGCCGCCGTACGCGGCGACCGTCCCCGCCTCGGCCAGATCGAGATCGAAGTGGAGAGCCATCTCCGCCCCCGCGACATCCAGGCGCGCATACGTGCCGGTGCGACAGCGGAAGAAGTCGCGCAGATGGCCGGCATCCCCGTCGACCGCGTGCGCCGGTTCGAGGGCCCCGTGCTGGCCGAGCGCGCCTTCATGGCCGAGCGCGCCCGCAAGACGCCGGTCCGCCGGCCCGGCGAGAACGCCGGTCCGCAGCTCGGCGAGGCCGTCCAGGAACGGCTGTTGCTCCGCGGGGCCGAGAAGGACACCGTCCAGTGGGACTCGTGGCGCCGCGACGACGGCACCTGGGAGGTCCTGCTGGTCTACCTGGTCGCGGGCGAGCCGCACTCGGCGAGCTGGACGTACGACCCGCCCCGGCGGCTCGTCCAGGCCGTCGACGACGAGGCCCGTTCGCTGATCGGCGAGTCCGACGACCTGGCCGCCCCGGAACCCAGCTTTCCGTTCGTCCCGCGTATCGCCCGGCTGCCCCGCGACCGCCCGCTGGACCGCACCCTCGACCGACCGAGCCTGCCGGCCCCGCCGTCCGAGCCGGACGAGAGCGCCGGCGAGCGCGAACGCGACTCGCTGACCAGCCTGTTGGAGGCGGTGCCGAGCTTCCGCGGCGACATGGTCGTCCCGGAGCGCCCGACGGCGGAGCCCGTCACGGAGGAACCCGACGAGCAGGAGGCCGTCGCCGAGGAGCCCCCGGCGCCCGCCGCCTCCGCCGGTTCCGCATACGCGGACGTCCTCATGCCGCGTTCCGTCGGCAGTCACCGCGACCGGTTGACCGGCGCCACCGACCGTCAGGCCGAGGCGGACGGCGTCCGTCCGGGCCGCCGGGCCGCGGTGCCGAGCTGGGACGAGATCGTGTTCGGGACCCGGCGGAAGAAGCAGGAGTAAAGCCCCCGGGCGGCGAATCCCCCGGGGCGCGCGCCGGTTCGCACGCCCCCGCGCAGGCGCGAAGGGCCGCACCCGTCGGGTGCGGCCCTTTTCTCCCGCCCGTCGTTCCGCCGTCCGCCCTTCGCCCCCTCGCCGGCCCTTCTCCGTCCGTCCTTCACCCGGCCGTCCGTCCCTCAACCGGCCGTGCCTCCCTATAGCGGCGGTGTGTCCCGCAACCGGCCGTGCGGCGGTTCAGGCGTGACGGGTCACCGAGGGTCGGGGCCCACGGCGACCGGCCGGGCCGGGTCCGCGGACCACTCCGACCAGGATCCGACGTACAGAGCCGCCGGGATGCCCGCCACCGCCAGGGCCAGCACCTCGTGGGCGCCGGAGACGCCCGAGCCGCAGTACACGCCCACCTCGACGCCGTCGGAGGCCCCCAGCGCCTTGAAGCGGTCCCGCAGCTCCTCCGCGGGCAGGAAACGGCCGTCCGGAGCGACGTTGTCGTTGGTGGGCGCGGACACCGCGCCCGGGATGTGCCCGCCGACCCGGTCGATCGGCTCGACCTCGCCCCGGTACCGCTCCCCCGCGCGGGCGTCGAACAACACGCCGGTGCGGGCGAGGCCCGCCGCGCCGTCCGCGTCGAGCAGCCCCGCGGCGCCCGGCACCGGCGCGAAGTCGCCCTCCCCGCGTGCGGGGACGTCGGTCGAGAGCCCTCCCCGCCACGACGGCAACCCCCCGTCGAGGACTCGCACGTCCGGGTGACCCGTCCACCGCAGCAGCCACCACGCGCGGGCCGCCGCCCAGCCCTGCCCGCCGTCGTACACGACCACGGGCGTGCCTGCCGAGACGCCCGCCCGGCGCATGGCGGCGCCGAACTCCGCGAGGTCCGGCAGCGGATGCCGGCCGCGGTCGCCCGCCGGTCCTGCCAGCTCCTTGTCCAGGTCTACGTAGACCGCGCCGGGCACGTGCCCCGCCGCGTACGCGGCCCGGCCGTCGAAGGGCGGCTCCCCGGCCGCCTTCGCCACGCTGAGCTGCCAGCGGACGTCGAGGACCACGGGCGGATTGTCCCCGGCCAGCTCGCCGGCCAGTTCCGATGCGGTGATGATGGCGTTCATGTCCCCCATCCTCGCGTACGGGGTGGCCCCGTCGCTCAGGTCCGGCTACTCTGCTCCGCCGGACACGCTCGATCACGAGGCGTGCGGGAACGAACACGTGCCGTACGCGCGATCGACATACGGCGACACCCGCGCGTAAACCGATGAGTACCCCCATCAGGCATCCTCCGAGGGCCGAAGCGACACGGCCACCACGAGTGGCCGAGGAGAGAGTGACGATGACCGAGGCAGGCGGGCCGGCCGGCCCGATCGGCGCAGCACACGCACACCATGCGCCCGGTACACCCTGCTGGGTGAGTCTGATGGCGCACGGATTGACGGCGACTCAGGAGTTCTACGGTGAGCTGTTCGGTTGGGAGTTCCAACCCGGTCCGCAGCAGCTCGGCCCCTATGTGCGGGCGCTGCTCGACGGCCGCGAGGTGGCCGGCATCGGCCAGCTGGCCCCGGACCGTCATCTCCCTGTCGCATGGACGCCCTACTTCGCCTCGGACGACGTGGACTCGACCGCCGAAACGGTCCGGCTGTGCGGCGGCACGATCGGGGTCGGTCCGCTGGAGGCCGCCGAGGCCGGGCGTCTGGCGATCGGCTCCGACCCCTCCGGCGCCGTCTTCGGCGTCTGGCAGGCCGGCGCTCACGTGGGCACCGAGATCGCCGGCGTTCCCGGCACGCCCGTCTGGTACGAGCTGACGACCTACGAGACCGCGAGCGTCCGCAAGTTCTACGCGACGGTGTTCGGCTACCAGGAGGAGGCGGCCCCGGCGGCCGACTTCGACCACGTGACCCTGCGCGTCGGCGGCCTGCCGGTCGCCGGCGTCCATGGAGTGGGCGCCGGCCTGGCCCGGGATCTGGGACCGCACTGGACGACGTACTTCGAGGTGGCCGACGTGGACGCGGCGCTCAGCCTCGTCGCGGGTCTCGGCGGGCGCGTCCTCGAACCGGCGCATGACAGCGTGCACGGGCGTGTGGCGGCCGTGGCCGATCCCGAGGGGGCCCACTTCTCCCTCGTCCAGGACGCGCGCTGAGCACGCTCACCTGACCCGCCTGACCCGCCTGACCCGCCTGACCTGCCGGATGCGCCGGGCTAGACCGGGGGCACCGGCAGCACGTCCGGCGACAGGACCGCCGCCCGCGCCGACGACGCCGTCATCCGGCGCCGGTGGTGGCGTCGGCACAGGACCTCGTAGCCGACCGTGTCGGCCTGGTCGACGTCGCCGACGACGACCTGCGCGCCCTCGACGACCATGACGCCGCCCACCGTACGGGCGTTGTGCGTGGCGCGCGCGCCGCACCAGCACAGCGCCTCGACCTGCAGCACCTCGACGCGGTCGGCGAGTTCGACGAGCCGCTGGGAGCCGGGGAACAGCTTGGAGCGGAAGTCGGTGGTGATGCCGAAGGCGTAGACGTCTATGCCGAGGTCGTCGACCACGCGCGCGAGCTGGTCGATCTGCTCCTCGGCCAGGAACTGCGCCTCGTCCGCGATCACGTAGTCCGCGCGGCCGCCCTGCGAGAGGTGTTCCACCAGGTAGGCGTAGAGATCCTGGCCGTCCTCGACCTCGACCGCGTCGGTGACCAGGCCGAGGCGGGAGGACAGCTTCCCCTGGCCCGCGCGGTCGTCCCGCGTGAAGATCATGCCCTGCAGACCGCGCGCGGAGCGGTTGTGCTCTATCTGGAGAGCCAGGGTCGACTTCCCGCAGTCCATGGTTCCGGAGAAGAACACCAGCTCGGGCATGGGAAGTCGAGCGCCTTTCGGTCAAGGAGAGGGAGGAGGAGCGGGAAGAGACGGTCCGGATTCAGGAGCGTACTTCGAGCAGAGGGACGAACTGCTCGGCAGGGGTCATCGAACCGTGGTTGCCGACCATGGCCGACTCCTTGGGCTCCCGTTCGGAGGCGACGATCAGGACGTCGTCCCGCGCGGCCGCGATCACGTCGCCCAGGCGGGCGTACACCCGCTCGTCGACCTGCGGACCGAACCAGCCCGCCGCGACCGCCTCGTCGCGCGAGGCCACCCAGAACTGCTCGCCGAGCACCTCGCGCCAGCAGGTCAGCACGTCGTCCACGGCGCCCGGAACGGCGTAGACATGGCGGGCGCGGCCCTCGCCGCCGAGCAGGGCGACGCCGGCGCGCAGCTCCCAGTCCGCGTCGAAGTCGATGCGGTGCTCCTCGTCGAAGGGCACGTCGACCATGCCGTGGTCGGCGGTGACGTAGAGCGCGCTGCGCGGCGGCAGTTGCTCGGCGAGACGCTGGACGAGCCGGTCGACGTACATGAGCTGACCGCGCCAGGTGTCGGAGGCGACGCCGTAGCGGTGGCCCGCGCCGTCCAGTTCGGCGTAGTAGGTGTAGACGAGGGAGCGGTCGCCGGCGGCGAGTTGTTCGGCTGCCAGGTCCATCCGCTCTTCGCCGCTGAGCCGCCCGTGAAACGTTCCGCCGCTGAGCGCGACCTTCGTCAGCGGGGTGTTCTGGAACGTGGGGGACGACACCTGGGCGGCGTGCACGCCCGCCTGGTGGGCGAGCTGGAACACGGTCGGGTACGGCTGCCATGCGCCCGGCGCGGTCCACGGCTGCCAGCGGAGCTGGTTCATCAGCTCGCCGGTGGCCGGGTTGCGCACGGTGTAGCCGGGCAGACCGTGCGCGCCCGGCGGGAGGCCGGTGCCGACCGAGGCGAGGGAGGTCGCGGTGGTCGCCGGGTAACCGGCGGTCAGCGGGCGTCCGGTGCCGCCGCGCGAGCTGCCGAGCAGCCGGTGCAGGTACGGCGCCTCGTCGGGGTGGGCCTTGATCTGCTCCCAGCCGAGGCCGTCGACCAGGAAGACGCAGTTGCGGTCCGCCGGGACGAGCTCCGGGATCGCCGCGGTCATGCCGGGCACGGACATGCCCGCCGCCAGCGTGGGCAGCAGGTCGGCGAGAGAGCCGGAGCCGTACTCGGGTACGGGTGCGGAGCCCAGGGCGAGCGGTTCGGGGTAGTCCCAGGGGGCGGACCGATCCATCAGCGGGTGACGTCCGCAGTGGCTTCGGAGAGCGACTGTGCGAAGGCGAGGGCCTGGCGCACCGTCTCCGGACCGTCCCCGGCCTCGCTGACGCGCAGGCTGAGGTCGTCCGCCGTCGAGCTGCCCGTGTAGCCGTGGTCGGCGTCGCAGTCGGGGTCCCCGCAGGCGGCCGGCTCCAGGTCGATGCGGGAGACGGCGCCCCAGCCGATGGTGAGCACGACCTCGCGCGGCAGGGAGCCCGGCGTGTACGACTCCGGGTTGGCGACCACACGGCTGAGCACGACCGAAGAGATCCTGCCGAGCTTGACGGACTCCGTGGACGTCGTGGCGTACGGCGTCGGGGAGGTGCTGTCGGCGGCCTGCTCGTCGGTGTGGCTGACGATGAAGCGGTTGCCGGTGAGCACCAGCACGGTCACATGCCGGCGCACCTCGTTCTGGTCGAACGTGGTCTCCTGGTGGACCAGGAACGACCGGATCGGCTCGCCGCCCACGGCGGCCTCCACCGCCTCGGCCACGAGGGCCGGGTAGTAGCCGCTGCGCTCGATCGCCGCGCGCAGCCCCTGGGTCGTCGTACTGGTCTTGGCCATGCCCTCCATCCTACGGGGACCCACTGACTGCGAGGCACCGCTCGGGAGGGCTCCGATGGGCCCGAAACGCCCGCGGTCCCTCCGCCGGCGTTCCGGCGGCCGCGTCCGTGGACCGCGTGCGCGGACCGCGCTCCCGGCGCGAAGCGCCGCCCGGTCCGCTCAGCGCGCCGGCGTTCAGTACGTGGGCAGGGTTCTCGGTCCGAGGTCGTCGCGCGCGGGCGGGGGCGCGAGGCGGACCGACGCGCCGAGGACGCTGACTCCGTGCGGGGCGACGACGACCGGCTCCAGGGTGACGGCGACGACCTCGGGGTGGTCGTCGACCAGCCGCGAGACGCGCAGCAGGAGCTCTTCCAGGGCCGGGGTGTCGACGGGCGTCGAGCCGCGCCAGCCGAACAGGAGCGGGGCGGTGCGGATGGAGCGGACCAGCGACGTGGCGTCTCGGTCGGTGACCGGGACCAGCCGGTGCGCCATGTCCCCGAGCAGTTGCGAGGCGGCCCCGGCGAGCCCGAAGGACAGCACCGCTCCCGCCGCCGGGTCGATCACCGCGCGCACGACCGTGTCGACCCCGCGCGGCGCCATCGCCTGGACGACCGGACGCAGTTCCTGCGGCTTGCCGAAGAGCTCGGTCAACTCGGCGTAGGCCCTGCGCAGTTGCTCCTCGTCGGCCAGGTCGAGGCGTACGCCGCCGAGGTCGGCCCGGTGCCGCAGGTGCGGGGCGGTCGCCTTGAGGGCCACGGGGTAGCCGAGGACGCCCGCGGCCCGGGCGGCCTCGTCGGGGGTGGGTGCGGGGATCGCCCGGCGGGTGCTGATGCCGTAGCGGCCGAGCAGCTCGCAGGTCTCCTCGGCGCCGAGGGTGAGACCCTGCCCGCGCGCGAGGAGCCCGCCGATCAGCCGGGCGGCGCCCTTCTCGTCGATGTCCTCGTACTCGGGGACCTTGCCGGGGTCGGCCGCCTCGCGTCGCCATTGGGCGTACTTCACCGCCTCGGCGAGGGCGCGGACGGCCCGTTCGGCGGCGGGGTAGGCGGGGATGAGGTGTGCTCCCTCGGGCGCCTCGACGGCGGCGGGCTGGGACGTCGTGGCGTTCTCGGCCGCCGCACGCGTGCGTGCGGCGCCTTCCGCGCGTGGTGCGGTGCTCGTCGCGGCGGACAGGGCCGCCGCGAGGCCGCCGAGTTCCACGTGCACGACGAGGACCGGTTTGGCGGGAGCGGCGGCGGCGGCCGAACGTAGGGCCTGTGCGAGCTCCGCGTCCCCGGGCGAGCGCTCCCCGATCGCCGGGATCGCCGTCACGACGACCGCGTCGCACGTCTCGTCGGCCAGGGCCCGCGCCAGCGCCGCGTGGAAGTCCTCCGCCGAGGCCTCCGTCGTCAGGTCGGCCGGCGGCAGCGGACGCAGTCCCTCGGACAGGCAGGCGTCGTAGGTGAGCAGTCCGAGCGACTCGGAGTTGCCGAGGATCGCCACCCTCGGTCCCGGCGGCAGCGGCTGGCGGGCCAGCAGCAGGCCGGCGTCGACCAGCTCGGTGATGGTGTCGACGCGGATCACGCCGGCCTGCCGCAGCAGCGCCGACACGGTCGCGTGCGGCAGCCGGGTGGCCCGCACGGCGTGGCCCTGCGGGGCGGATCCGGCGCCCTGGACGACGACCAGGGGCTTGGCCGCCGCCGTGCGCCGGGCGAGGCGGGTGAACTTGCGCGGGTTGCCGATGGACTCCAGGTACATGAGGGCGACGTCGGTGTCGGGGTCGTCGTACCAGTACTGCAGGACGTCGTTGCCGGAGACGTCCGCGCGGTTGCCGGAGGAGACGAAGGTGGACACGCCGGTGACGCCGGTGACGCCTCCGCCGCGCCGGTGGAGGCGGGACAGCAGGGCGATGCCGATGGCCCCCGACTGGGCGAACAGGCCGATCCTGCCGGCCCTGGGCATCTCCGGGGCGAGGGAGGCGTTCAGGCGCACCTGCGGGGAGGTGTTGATGACGCCGAAGGCGTTGGGCCCGATGATCCGCATCCCGTACGCGCGGGCCTGGCGCACGAGTCGGCGCTGGCGCTCGCGCCCGTCGGGGCCGCTCTCGGCGTAGCCGGCGGAGAGGACGACGAGCCCCTGGACGCCGTGCTCGCCGCACTCGGCGACGGCCTCGGGCACGTACTCGGCGGGGACGGCGACGACCGCGAGGTCGACCGGCGCCTCCACGTCACGCACCGAGCGGTGGGCGGGGACCCCGTCGAGTTCCTTCAGGTCCTCCGGGAAGGCCTTGTTCACGGCGTACAGGCGGCCGGTGAACCCGGCCTCCCGGAGGTTGCCGAGGACGCTGCGGCCGACGCCTCCCGGGCCGCGGCCGACGCCGACGACGGCGACCGAGCCCGGCGCCAGCAGCCGTCCCACGGAGTGCGCCTCCGCGCGCTGCTCCCGCGCGCGCTGCACCGCGAGGGACCGCTCGGTGGGTTCGAGGTCGAACTCCAGGCGGACGACGCCGTCCTCGAAGCTGCGCTTCTGGGTGTAGCCGGCGTCCGTGAACACCTTGATCATCTTGGTGTTGGCCGGGAGCACCTCGGCGGCGAAGCGGCGGATGGCGCGCTCGCGCGCGACGGCCGCGATGTGTTCGAGGAGCGCCGAGGCGACACCGCGCCCCTGGTGGGCGTCCTGCACGAGGAAGGCGACCTCGGCCTCGTCGGCGGGCGCGGAGGCGGCCATGCCGTCGGCCCCGATGCGGTCGTAGCGTACGGTGGCGATGAACTCGCCGCCGACCGTGGCCGCGAGTCCCACCCGGTCCACGAAGTCGTGGTGCGTGAAGCGGTGGACGTCCTTGGCGGACAGGCGCGGGTAGGGCGCGAAGAAGCGGTAGTACTTCGACTCGTCCGACACCTGCTCGTAGAAGCTGACCAGGCGCTCGGCGTCATCGACGGTGATGGGGCGGACGCGTGCGGTGCCGCCGTCGCGCAGCACCACGTCGGCCTCCCAGTGGGAGGGGTACTCGTGCCGGTCCGACGCGCTCTGCATGGGGCCCAGAGTACGGCTCGCGTACGACAACGGCGCGAGGCAGTCTGTGCAGGACGGACGTCGGGTCGAGGCCGCGATCCGACGACCGCTCGGGAGAGGACGATCCGGACTCTCCCTCACACGCTTCACGTGTGGAACACTGGTCTAGACAACCTGAACACTGAAGGGCAGCATCACATGGCTGAGCGCCGCGTCAACGTCGGCTGGGCCGAGGGCCTCCACGCCCGCCCCGCTTCCATCTTCGTCCGGGCCGCCACGGCCGCAGGCATCCCCGTGACGATCGCCAAGGCCGACGGCAACCCCGTCAACGCGGCCTCCATGCTGGCCGTGCTCGGCCTGGGCGCCCAGGGCGGCGAGGAGATCGTCCTCGCCTCCGACGCCGAGGGTGCGGACGTCGCCCTCGACCGGCTGGCCAAGCTGGTCGCCGAGGGTCTCGAGGAACTCCCCGAAACCGTCTGAGCGCGTCGCCATATTCAGTGAAGGGCTCGTCCGAATTACCGGGCGAGCCCTTCGCATTTCCCGTCGACGGGCAGCGGAAATAATCCCCTGCGAATTACCCCCTTCTTTGTATACGGCCCCCGTGTTAATGCCGCAGGCCCGACATGTTTACGGGAGGTTGCGAAGTTCTCACACGGTCGGCCCGCTCCGCACCGACGGTGAAACGCAGTCGGTGCGCCGGCGTCGAGCGCTCGGTGTGCAGCGCCGTGATCGCCCGCGCGCGCTCCCCGTCCCCGCGCGTCACCGCGTCCACGATCGCGCCGTGCTCCGCCCAGGACTCCATCGGGTCGGCCGGGGCGTCCACCGTGTACATCCAGGCGATCTTGTGGCGCAGCTGGGTGAGCATCGACGTCAGGGCGGGGCTTCCGGAGGCCTGCGCGAGCGTCTCGTGGAACCAGCCGCCCAAGGAGCGCAGATCGTCACTGCTGCCCCTCCTGGCCCGCTCCTGGCCCAGCCGGACGAGTCCGCGCAGCACCTTCAGGTGAGCCTCGGTGCGCCGCTGGGCGGCCCGGGAGGCGCCGAGCGGCTCCAGCAGCATGCGCATCTCCAACAGGTCGCCGGCCTCCTGCTCGGTCGGCTCCGCGACGCACGCGCCGGCGTGCCGCCGCGTGACCACGAAGCCCTCGGCCTCCAGCGTGCGAAGCGCCTCCCGGACCGGGACACGGGAGACGCCGTAGCGGCGGGCGAGGAGTTCCTCGGTGAGGCGGCTGCCGCGCTCGTAGACGCCCGCGACGATGTCGTCCCGAACGGCCGTGCACACCGAGTGCGCCGGAATACGCATGACGGACCTCCGCCTTAATCCCCGTGAAACGTCGACGATTGACGTGTGTTCAGCGACTCTATTGCAATGAACGGGAATTTCCGATGGCGAGCCGGAATCCATGGATATTTTTTGGACAGCGGGCCCCGGGAAACGGCAAAGCCCCGGCCGAAGGGCCGGGGCCGTACGATCTGCCGTGTGCGTCGTCAGACGTTCACGCCGTGCTTACGGAGATAGGCGACCGGGTCCATGTCCGAGCCGTAGTCCGGCGTGGTGCGGGCCTCGAAGTGCAGATGCGGGCCGGTGACGTTGCCGGTCGCACCGGAGAGGCCGATGCGCTGCCCCGGGGTGACGTGCTGTCCCACCGACACCTCGATCGACGACAGGTGGCCGTACTGGGTGTACGTCCCGTCGTTCATCCGGATGACGATCTGGTTGCCGTAGGCCCCGCCCCAGCCGGTCTCGACCACGGTGCCGGAGCCGACCGCGTGCACGGTGGTGCCGCTGGCGGCGTGGAAGTCGATGCCGGTGTGGCTGCCGGAGGACCACAGCGAGCTGCTGGCCTGGTAGCCGGTGGAGACGTAGGAGCCGGTGATCGGGATCACGAAGGTGTTCAGGCGCTTGCGCTCGGCCTCACGAGCGGCACGCACGCGCGCCTCGCGCTCCTCCACGGCCTTCTTGACGGCGGCCTGCCGGGCGGCCTCCTCGAAGGCCGCCTGCTTCTGCACGGCGACCTGGTCGTCGATCTGCTCGACGACGGACTCGCCGGCGGTGACGACGGGGATCAGCCCGGTCTGCTCGGGGACGGGCTCGGCGGCGAAAGCCGGGGCGGAGGCGACGGTGGCCATCACACCGGTGGTGGTGAGCGCCGCGACGCCCGCCGCGCGGGCCGTGGTGCGCTGCATCCGGCTGGGCCGACGATGCTTCCCGGTGGCGCAGGTGAACGCCATGAAGTCAGCGGTGTCCTTTCCTTCCCTCTCGCCTACCGGGTTAGCTGACGGGTTCGGAGCAGGAAGGTCTCCTACGGACCCCCTCGCCTGCGCGCGGGCGTCCGATTCACCCCAGGGACTTCACAAGTGGGTCCCCGGCTCCCCTGGCTCGCGCCATGCGGGGACTCGGCGATGACTGTCCGGTGCCGCGGGTGCGGCGCAGTGCCTGACGAACAGCCCGGATGACGCTAAGCGGGACGGGTTTCAATCCTCAAACGAATCACGGGTTTTGTAGCGCATGCCACAGCACAGACGGGTGTCTCCGCCCCAATTCGGACACACGGAGGTCTCAATTCCCACACGCGGGGGCCCTGGTGGCGTGCATGCCGACCAGGGCCCCCGCGCGCGTGCCGTTGCCGGGCTACTCCGCGGAGACGACCTTCACCGCGCCGATGCCGAGGGCCTCGACCGGCTCCTTGATCTGCGCCGCGTCACCCACCAGGACCGTCACCAGCCGGTCCACCGGGAAGGCGTTCACGGCCGCCGCGGTGGCCTCCACCGTGCCCGTCGCGGCGAGCTGCTGGTACAGCGTCGCCTGGAAGGCGTCGGGCAGGTGCTGCTCCACCTGGTCGGCGAGCGTGCCCGCCACGGCCGCGGCGGTCTCGAACTTCAGCGGCGCCACGCCGACCAGGTTCTGCACGGCGACGTCCCGCTCGGCGTCGGTCAGACCGTCGGCGGCGAGCGTGCGCAGCACCTTCCACAGGTCGTCCAGCGCGGGACCGGTGTTGGGGGTGTCGACGGAGCCGCTGATGGCGAGCATCGCGGCGCCCGAGCCGTCCGGCGCGGACCGCAGGACCTGCCCGAAGGCGCGGACGCCGTAGGTGTAGCCCTTCTCCTCGCGCAGGACGCGGTCCAGGCGGGAGGTCAGGGTGCCGCCGAGGCAGTACGTGCCGAGCACCTGCGCGGGCCACACGCGGTCGTGCCGGTCGGCGCCGATCCGGCCGATCAGCAGCTGCGTCTGGACGGCGCCGGGACGGTCCACGATGACGACCCGGCCGGTGTCGTCGGCGGTCACCGGCGGCACGGGCCGCGGCTCGGCCGCGGAGCCCGTCCAGGCGCCCAGGGTGTCGCCCAGGAGCGCCTCCAGGTCGACACCGGTGAGGTCGCCGACGATCACGCCGGTGGCCGTCGCCGGGCGGACGTGCCGGTCGTAGAAGGCGCGTACGGCGGCGGAGTCGATCTTCTCGACGGTCTCCGCGCTGCCCTGGCGCGGGCGCGACATGCGCGTGCCGGCCGGGAACAGCTCCTTGGAGAGCTCCTTGGCGGCGCGCCGGGCCGGGTTGGCGAGCTCGTGCGGGATCTCGTCCAGGCGGTTGCGGACGAGGCGCTCCACCTCGCTGTCGGCGAACGCGGGGGCGCGCAGGGCGTCGGCGAGCAGACCGAGGCCCTTGGCCAGGCGCGAGGCCGGCACTTCGAGGCTGAGGCGGACGCCGGGGTGGTCGGCGTGCGCGTCCAGGGTGGCGCCGCAGCGCTCCAGTTCGGCGGCGAACTCCTCGGCGGAGTGCTTGTCGGTGCCCTCGGAGAAGGCGCGCGCCATGATCGTGGCGACGCCGTCGAGACCGGCCGGTTCGGCGTCCAGGGGCGCGTCGAGGATGATTTCGACGGCGACGACCTGCTGGCCGGGGCGGTGGCAGTGCAGGACGGTCAGGCCGTTGGCCAGCGTGCCGCGCTCGGGCGCCGGGAACGCCCACGGCTTGGCCTCGCCCGCCGGGGGCTGGGAGTGGAAGTCCATCGTGGCGAGCTCGGTCACCGGGCCGCCTCCTCGTTCTCGTCCTGGTCGGCGGGGGCTTCGGCGGCGGTCGGCTCGGTCGGCTCGTAGACGAGCACCGCGCGGTTGTCGGGGCGCAGGCGGGCCTTGGCGACCTCCCGCACCTCCTCGGGCGTCACGTCCAGCACGCGCTGGACGGCGGTGAGGGCGAGCTGCGGGTCGCCGAACAGGACGGCGAACCGGCACAGTTCGTCGGCGCGGCCCGCGACCGTGCCGAGGCGGTCGAGCCACTCGCGCTCCAACTGGGCCTGCGCCCGCTCCATCTCCTCGGCCGTGGGGCCCTCCTCGGCGAACCGGGCGAGCTCCTCGTCGATGGCGGTCTCGATCACGGGCACCTCGACGTCGCCGGACGTCTTCACGTCCAGCCAGCCCAGCGAGGGGGCGCCGGCGAGCCGCAGCAGGCCGAAGCCGGCCGCCACAGCCGTACGGTCGCGGCGCACCAGTCGGTTGTACAGGCGGGAGGACTCGCCGCCGCCGAGGACGGTGAGCGCCAGGTCCGCGGCGTCGCACGCGCGCGTGCCGTCCTCCGGCAGCCGGTAGGCGGCCATCAGGGCGCGGGCCGGCACCTCCTCCTCGACGACCTCGCGGAGCTGCTCGCCGATCACGTCGGGCAGCCCGCCGTCACGGGGCGCGGGCTTGCCGTCGTGGCCGGGGATGGAGCCGAAGTACTTCTCGACCCACGCGAGGGTCTGCTCCGGGTCGATGTCGCCCACCACGGAGAGCACCGCGTTGTTGGGCGCGTAGTACGTGCGGAAGAACGCGCGCGCGTCCTCCAGCGTCGCCGCGTCCAGGTCGGCCATCGAGCCGATCGGCGTGTGGTGGTACGGGTGGCCGTCCGGGTAGGCGAGAGCGGTCAGCTTCTCGAAGGCCGTGCCGTAGGGGACGTTGTCGTAGCGCTGGCGGCGCTCGTTCTTGACGACGTCGCGCTGGTTCTCCATCGACTCGTCGTCGAGCGCGGTGAGCAGGGAGCCCATGCGGTCCGCCTCCAGCCAGAGGGCGAGCTCCAGCTGGTGCGCGGGCATGGTCTCGAAGTAGTTGGTGCGCTCGAAACTGGTGGTGCCGTTGAGGGACCCGCCCGCGCCCTGGACCAGTTCGAAGTGTCCGTTGCCCTTGACCTGGCCCGATCCCTGGAACATCAGGTGCTCGAAAAGGTGAGCAAGGCCGGTACGCCCCTTGACTTCGTGGCGTGAGCCGACGTCGTACCAGAGGCACACCGCCGCGACGGGGGTCAGGTGGTCCTCCGACAGCACCACGCGCAGGCCGTTGGCCAGCCGGTGCTCGGTCGCTGTCAGGCCCCCGGAGCCTGCCTGGGCTGTGGCCGTGTGACCCATGGGCATGTACGTCCCTTCCGATCGCGGACGCGGTCGTCGAAACCGCGGTTTTCCTGCCGGTCCTGCCACTGTATGCAAGCGTGCGGACGGGCGGCGAAGTTCCCGGGCGACGTACGCCGAGAGCGAGATCGCGTAGCCTGCGGGCAGCCGTGGAGGAGGTGCCTCTGCGTACGGGCCCGGACAGCCGACGCCGGGCCCTCGCCCGCTCTGTCAGTGCCACGGTCCACAATGGTCCGCATCAGATCCCGTCACACGCCCCAGCAAGGAGCCGGCAGCGATGGCCCGCCGCAGCACGAAGACCCCGCCGCCCGACGACTCGTACGAGGAGCGCATCCTCGACATCGACGTCGTCGACGAGATGCAGGGCTCCTTCCTCGAGTACGCGTACTCGGTCATCTACTCCCGCGCCCTGCCGGACGCCCGTGACGGTCTGAAGCCGGTGCACCGCCGCATCGTCTACCAGATGAACGAGATGGGCCTGCGCCCGGAGCGCGGCTACGTCAAGTGCGCCCGTGTCGTCGGCGAGGTCATGGGCAAGCTGCACCCGCACGGCGACGCGTCGATCTACGACGCCCTGGTGCGGATGGCCCAGCCCTTTTCCATGCGGCTCCCGCTGGTCGACGGCCACGGCAACTTCGGCTCGCTGGGCAACGACGACCCGCCGGCCGCCATGCGGTACACCGAATGCCGCCAGGCCGCGGCGACGAGCCTGATGACGGAGTCGATCGACGAGGACACCGTCGACTTCGCGCCCAACTACGACGGCCAGGAGCAGGAGCCGGTCGCGCTGCCCGCCGCCTTCCCGAACCTCCTGGTCAACGGCGCCTCCGGGATCGCGGTCGGCATGGCCACCAACATGCCGCCGCACAACCTCGGCGAGGTCGTCGCGGCCGCCCGCCATCTGATCCGCTATCCGGGCGCGGATCTCGACGCCCTGATGAAGTTCGTCCCGGGCCCCGACCTGCCCACCGGCGGCCGGATCGTCGGCCTCTCCGGCATCCGGGACGCCTACGAGAGCGGCCGCGGCACCTTCAAGATCCGCGCGACGGTGGCGGTGGAGACCGTCACGGCCCGCCGCAAGGGTCTGGTCGTCACCGAACTGCCCTTCACGGTCGGACCCGAGAAGGTCATCGCCAAGATCAAGGATCTCGTCGGCTCGAAGAAGATCCAGGGCATCGCCGACGTCAAGGACCTCACCGACCGCGCGCACGGCCTGCGTCTGGTCATCGAGATCAAGAACGGCTTCGTGCCGGAGGCGGTCCTGGAGCAGCTGTACAAGCTGACGCCCATGGAGGAGTCCTTCGGCATCAACAACGTCGCCCTGGTCGACGGCCAGCCGCTCACGCTGGGCCTGAAGGAGCTGCTGGAGGTCTACCTCGACCACCGCTTCAACGTCGTGCGCCGCCGCAGCGAGTTCCGCCGCACCAAGCGCCGCGACCGGCTGCACCTGGTGGAGGGCCTGCTGACGGCGCTCGTCGACATCGACGAGGTCATCCGGCTGATCCGGTCCAGCGACAACAGCGCGCAGGCCAAGGAGAGCCTGATGGAGCGCTTCTCGCTGTCGGACATCCAGACCCAGTACATCCTGGACACCCCGCTGCGCCGGCTGACCCGGTTCGACCGCATCGAGCTGGAGGCGGAGAAGGAGCGGCTCAACGAGGAGATCGCCGAGCTGACCCGGATCCTGGATTCGGACGCGGAGCTGCGCAAGCTGGTCTCGGCCGAACTGGCCGCGGTGGCGAAGAAGTTCGGCACCGAGCGCCGTACGGTGCTGCTGGAGTCCTCCGGCGCCACCGCCGCCGCCGTGCCCCTGCAGGTCGCCGACGACCCCTGCCGCGTGCTGCTGTCCTCCACGGGTCTGCTGGCCCGCACCGCGAACGGCGAGCCCTTCACCGAGGACTCGGAGGACGCGGACGGCCGTCGCACCAAGCACGATGTGATCGTCTCGGCCGTCCCGGCCACCGCGCGCGGGGAGATCGGCGCGGTCACCTCCTCGGGCCGTCTGCTGCGGATCAACGTCGTCGATCTGCCGCAGCTCCCCGACACCGCGTCGGTGCCGAACCTCTCGGGCGGCGCCCCGCTGGCGGAGTTCGTCTCCCTGGAGGGCGACGAGACGGTGATCTGTCTGACCACGCTCGACGAGTCGTCCCCCGGTCTGGCCATCGGCACGGAACAGGGCGTCGTCAAGCGCGTCGTGCCCGACTATCCGAGCAACAAGGGCGAACTGGAGGTCATCGGCCTCCGGGACGGCGACCGGATCGTCGGCGCCGTCGAACTGCGCACCGGCGAGGAGGACCTGGTCTTCATCACCGACGACGCGCAACTGCTGCGGTACCAGGCCGCGCAGGTGCGGCCGCAGGGCCGGCCGGCGGGCGGTATGACGGGCATCAAGCTCACCGAGGGCGCGAAGGTGATCTCGTTCACGGCCGTGGATCCCGCGGCGGACGCGGTCGTCTTCACCATCGCGGGTTCGCGCGGAACCCTGGACGACTCGGTCCAGACGACCGCCAAGCTCACCCCCTTCGACCAGTATCCGCGCAAGGGCCGGGCCACCGGCGGTGTGCGCTGCCAGCGGTTCCTGAAGGGCGAGGACTGTCTGTCCCTGGCCTGGGCGGGCCCGGTCCCGGCCAAGGCGGCACAGAAGAACGGCCTGCCGGCCGACCTCCCGGAGATCGACCCGCGCCGTGACGGCTCGGGCGTGTCGCTGCCGAAGACGGTGTCGGTGGTGGCGGGACCGGTCTAGGCCCCGGCCCCTCCGGCCTGCTGGAACGCGCCGTCCCGGGCTTCCGTGGACGGCGCGGATCCGCCGGGTTCCGCGGACGGTTCGAATCCGCCGGGTTCGTCGGGCTCCCCGAGGTCCTCGGGATCATCCGGGTCCTCAGGGTCCGCGGGGCCCTCGAGGCCCTCGGGGTCCTGTACGAAGCGCAGGACGCCCCACATGTCGTGTTCGCCGGCGGGTGGGGCGTCACTCACGCAGGCCTCCAGCGCCCCGCCGAGGGCGGCGGCGTCGATGCCGGAGCCGATCAGGACGAGCTCGGTGCGGCGGGAGTCGCCGGCCGGCCAGGGCTCCGGGCGGAAGCGGAGGAAGCGTCCGACGGCGTGCACGGCGTACCGGTTGGCCGGATCGTGCGGGCCGAAGTCGACATACCCCTTGATCCGGTACAGCCCGTCCGGCCGGCTGTCCAGGAACTCCATCAGCCGACGTGGGCCCAAGGGCACGTCGGAGGTGAAGGAGAGGCTGTCGTAGGCGGTGTGGAGATGGTCGGCGTGATCGTCCGCTCCGCGCTCGTGCAGGTCGTCGAAGGTGAGCTGCCCGACGCGCTCCTCACTCGGCCTGCAGTCGAAGAGGAACTCGGGATCGATGCGTCCGTACGTGGCCGGGACGACGGCGGCGCGGTCGGTCAGCGAGCGGACCAGCCCGAGGACCCGGCCGGCGTCGGGCGCGCGGTCGAGCTTGTTCACCACGACCAGGTCGGCCAGGGCGAGGTGACGGTCGATCTCCGGGTGCTTCACCCGGGTGCCGTCGAACTCGGCCGCGTCGACGACCTCGACGAGTCCGCCGTACACGATCCGAGGGTGCTCGCAGGCCAGCACCATCCGCACGAGTTCCTGCGGTTCGGCGAGGCCGCTGGCCTCGATCACGACGACGTCGACGCCCGCCGCCGGACGGACGAGCCGTTCGAGGTAGACGTCCAGCTCACTGGTGTCGACGGCGCAGCACAGACAGCCGTTGCCGAGGGAGACCGTGGAGTCGCCGAGCGCGCCGGCCACGGCCATGGCGTCGATCTCGATGGCGCCGAAGTCGTTGACGATCGCCCCGATACGGCTGCCTCCGCTGCGGTGCAGGAGATGGTTGAGCAAGGTCGTCTTGCCGGAGCCGAGGAATCCGGCGAGCACGACGACCGGGATCTGCTGCGGACTGCGGCTGTGTGACACGTACGACCTCTCTTGCGCCTGCGCGTGCGCCGGTTCGCGGCCCGGCGCACCCACGAGGATGGACTGCGGCCCAGAATACGAGCCGCGGAGGAACCCCACGAAGTGCACGTCCGCCGTGCGCCGTCGGCCCCGCATCCCCGCACCGGGACGCGCGGCAGCCAGGCACGACCCACGCTCGAACACCGTTGTCCACAGGCACGGAATCCACACCTGCGCTTGTGGATACCGTGATCCCCATGCGCGATCAGGAACCCGGCCACGGCCACCCCGAACGACGGCTGAGCACCAGGGAGGCCGCCGATCTGCTCGGGGTGAAACCCGACACCGTGTACGCGTACGTCAGCCGCGGCCGGCTGAGCAGCAGGCGCACGCCCGGCGGCCGGGGCAGCACCTTCGACGCCCGGGAGGTCGAGGCTCTCGCGCGGCGCACCAGGCGCGAGGGGGGCCCGGGTCCGGGGGCGGAGCCGTCCGTGCGCACGCATCTCACGCTCATCGACGCGGACCGCTACTACTTCCGGGGCGTCGACGCGGTCGACCTGGCCGCCCGGCACTCCTACGAGGAGGTCGCGGAGTGGCTGTGGACGGGACGGCTGCACGCCGGGGCCGCCTTCACCGCGCCCGAGGCGTCGGTGGAGGCCGCCCGCCGGGTCGTGGACGCGCTGCCCGAACACACAGGTCCCACCGACCGGTTGCGGGTGGCGGCCGTCGCCGCCGCGGCCGCGGACCCGCTGCGTTTCGACCTGTCCGAGGAAGCTGTGCTCGCCACCGCGCGCGTGCTGATCCCCACTCTGGTCGCCGCCCTGCGTCCGAAGCGACTCACCCACCGCGACGGGGGCTCACTCGCCGGCCGTCTGTGGGGGCGGCTCAGCGGGCGGCCTGCCGGCGAGGCGCAGCTGCGCGTTCTCGACATGGCTCTCGGTCTGCTCGCCGACCATGATCTCGCCGCCTCGACGCTCGCGGTGCGCGTCGCCGCCTCGGCTCGCGCGCACCCCTACGCGGCCGTGTCCGCCGGCCTCGGCGTGATCGAGGGACCGCTGCACGGCGCGGCCGGTGGGCTCGCCCACCGCATGCTGCTCGACGTGCTGGACCTCGGCAGCGCCGGGCCCGTGATCGCGCAGGAGCTGCGGGCCGGACGTCGCGTCCCCGGCCTCGGTCACCGGCTCTACCCCGGCGAGGACCCGCGCGCGCGAGCCCTGTTCGCCCTCCTGGAGGAGATTCCGGAGGCCGCGCCCGCCCTCGCCGCTGCCCGGGACGTCGTGGCCACCACCGCCCGCCACGCGCCGCTGCACGCCAACGTGGACCTGGCGCTCGCCGTCCTCACCGCGTCGAGCGGCATGGAGGCCTCGGCCGCTGAGACGATCTTCGCCGTCGCCCGTACGGCGGGCTGGATCGCCCACGCCCTGGAGGAGTACGGCGAACGCCCCCTGAGGATGCGCCCGAGCGGACACTACGTGGGCCCGAGGCCGCCCCAACCGCTGCCCGGGTGAGGGGCCGGCCGTCCGGGGCGAGACGGGCACGACGGCGAGCCGTCCCGGGCGCGACGGGCACGCCGACCAGGCGACCGAGTGCAGCCGCGAAGGACGGCGAGCCGGATCCCGGCGGACGCTCCGCCACGGCCCGCCGTTTCGTCTGCCGGATCCGGAAGGCCGGTCGTCCCGGTCGTCACGTCCCGGGGGGCTACGCGTCGCGCAGGCGAGGCGTAGCCCCCGCAACCGCACGCGCGGGTGCGCGCACCCGCGCGGCCGCGGCAGACGGCGGCCGTCCGACCGGGCCGTAGGCCGTTCCGAGCCGAGTCAGGTTAGGCTCACCTCTGTGAGTACGTGCGCGACCGTCTCGCGGGACCTCGACGAGCCCCTCTCCGGAACCGCGGCCACGGCAACCACCTGGCTGCTCCTGGAGCAGCCCGGCCCCTGGGGCGCCAGAGCGCTGGTCTCCAGCCACCTGGATCCCTCCCTGGGCCGCGCCTTGGAAGCGGCCGCGCACGGCACCGGGGTGCGTGTCGCGCTCATCCGGCGTCCCGGCCGCCACGCGGACTTCGGCGGTCCGGCGCTCCGGCAGGTGTACGCGGCCCACACCGTCCCCGGCCGGGTGTGGCTGCACGGCGCCACGACCCACGATCCGCACCGGCTGCTGGACCTCGACTTCGCCGCGCTCGGCCGGGGCGAGCACCGCACCTTCGACGACGCGCTGCGGGGCGGACCCCACACGGGCGACCCGCTCGCCCTCGTCTGCACGAACGGCAGACGCGACCGCTGCTGCGCGCTCCTCGGCCGTCCGCTGGCCGCGCAGCTGGCCGCCTCCGGGGTAGGGGGCGCCTGGGAGGTCACCCATCTGGGAGGCCACCGCTTCTCCCCCACCGTGCTCGTCCTGCCGCACGGATACGCGTACGGCCGCGTCGGGGCCCACACCGTCGAGGACGTCCTGCACGGTGTCCAGGAGGGCCGGATCGTCCTGCAGGGCTGTCGGGGGAGCTCCGCCTGGGAGCGGCCCGGCCAGGCGGCGGAGCTGGCGGTGCGCGCGGCGACCGGCGAGGACGCGGCGGAGGCGCTGAGCGTCGTGCGGACCGCCGGGGGCGCGCCTCGCTGGGAGGTGACCGTCGCGCACAGGGACGGACGCCACTGGGAGGTGGCGGTGGACCAGAGCGCTTCGTCGCCGCCCCGGCCGGAGAGCTGTGGAACGTCGGTCCTCGGAGCGCCCGCGCGGATGGATGTCGTGGCCGTGCGGGAGCTGACGGGCGCGGCGTCGACGGGATGAGCGCCCTCTGAGCAGGGGTGTCCCGGTGCGCGGCCGCGTCGTCCCGGCGGACGTGCCGCGCTCCGTGCCGGTGCAGCCGAACCGTTTCCCCTTGAGCGAGTCAAGAGATCCACACCACCCGCCCCTACGGTTGCGCGGCACCGTCCACGTACCGTCTTGGGTATGAGCCCCACTCCCCCCGCTCGTCGCCTGCGCCTCGGAATGCCGCGGCGCATGTTCTCGCAGCTCCTGCTCATGCAGCTGGCGATCGCCGCGGGAGTCGTGGTGCTCGCCACCGGACTGTTCCTCGCCCCGCTCAGCAACCAGCTGGACGACCAGGCGATGCGCCGCGCGCTGGCCATCGCGCAGACGACCGCGGCGGTCCCGCAGATCGCCGAGGACCTCCAGCGTTCGCGGCCGACGGTCGGCGGGCCGGTGCAGCGGGAGGCCGAGCGGATCCGCAAGGCCAGCGGCGCCGAGTACGTCGTCGTGATGGACCTGAACGGCATCCGCTGGTCGCACAAGGACCCCGCCCAGGTCGGCGGCCATGTCTCGACGGACCCGCGTCAGCCCCTGAGCGGCCGGGACGTCATGGAGATCGACAGCGGCACCCTGGGCCGCTCGGCACGCGGCAAGGTGCCGCTGCGCGACGACCGGGGCAGGATCGTCGGCGCGGTCTCGGTCGGTATCGAGTACGACAGTGTGCGCGCCCGTCTCATCCACGCGATCCCGGGACTGTTCGCCTATGCCGGAGGCGCGCTCGCCGTGGGTGCGCTGGCCGCCTGGATCATCTCCCGGCGGGTTCAGCGGCAGACCCGTGACCTGGCCTTCTCGGACATCTCCGCCCTGCTCGCCGAGCGCGAGGCGATGCTGCACGGCATCCGGGAGGGCGTCGTCGCCCTGGACCGGGCCGGCCGCGTCCGCCTGCTCAACGACGAGGCGCAGCGCCTCCTGGGCATCGGCGACGAGGCCGTGGGCGGGCTGCCCGACGAGGTGCTCGGCGAAGGGCGCACGGCCGACGTGCTGGCCGGCCGGGTGACCGGCACGGATCTGATCGCCGTCCGGGGCCAGCGCGTCCTGGTCGTCAACCGCATGCCCACCGACGACGGGGGCGCCGTGGCCACGCTGCGCGACCGCACCGAGCTGGAGCAGCTCGGCCGGGAACTCGACTCGACGCACGGTCTCATCGACGCGCTGCGGGCCCAGGACCACGAGCACGCCAACCGTATGCACACGTTGCTGGGCCTGCTGGAACTGGAGATGTACGACGACGCCGTGGAGTTCGTCGGCGAGGTGGTCGGCGATCACCGGGCCACCGCGGAGCAGGTGACCGAGAAGATCGGGGATCCCCTGCTCGCCGCCCTGCTCGTGGGCAAGGCGACCGTCGCGGCCGAGCGGGGCGTCGCCCTGTGGGTCTCCGACCGGACCCGGCTGCCCGACCGGCTGGTCGACCCGCGCGGACTGGTCACCGTCGTCGGCAACCTCGTGGACAACGCGCTCGACGCCGTCGCGGGCAAGCCGCACGCGCGCGTGGAGGTCGAACTGCGCACCGAGGGCCGTACGGCCGTGCTGCGGGTGCGGGACACCGGCCCCGGCATCCCCGCCGAGCAGCATGAGTTGATCTTCACGGAGGGCTGGTCCACGAAGAAACCGCCGGCGCACGGCAAACGCGGGATCGGACTCTCCCTGGTGCACAGGCTCGCCGAGCGACAGGGCGGCAGTGCGACGGTGGGCGAAGCGGCCGGCGGGGGCGCCGAGTTCACCGTCGTCCTGCCGGAGGCGCTGACCGAGCCCGGCCCCCAGCCGGGTCCGCCCGGTCCGCGGCCCGGCTCGGAACGCGCCATGGCCGCACCGGCGACGGGCGCCGCCGAGGAGGGGCCGTGATGATCGAGGTCCTGGTCGTGGACGACGACACCCGGGTCGCCCGCGTCAACGCCGCCTATGTCGGGAAGGTGCCCGGGTTCCATGTCGTGGGCGAGGCCCACAGCGCGGCCGAAGCGCTGCTCCGGCTGGAGACGCTGCCCCGCGTGGACCTCGTCCTGCTGGACCACTACCTGCCCGACGAGACGGGTCTGGCGGTCGTCCAGGAGATGCGCCGGCGCGGCCACCAGACCGACGTGATCATGGTGACTGCCGCGCGGGACGTCGGGACGGTGCAGGCCGCCATGCGCCAGGGCGCGCTGCAGTATCTGGTGAAACCGTTCGCCTTCGCCGGACTACGGGCCAAGCTGGAGGCGTACGCGGATCTGCGCCGCACCCTGGACGGCGGCGGCGAGGCCGAACAGGCCGATGTCGACCGGATCTTCGGCGCCCTGTCCGCCCCTTCGGAGCCCGGCCTGCCCAAGGGGCACTCCCCCACCACCGCCGAACTCGTACGCCAGTCGCTGATGAGCGCCGAAGGGCCCCTGTCGGCCCAGGAGATCGCCGACCGGACGGGGGTGAGCCGGCAGACCGCCCAGCGCTATCTGAAGCTTCTGGAGCGCACGGGAAGGGCCCGTCTGACCCTGAAGTACGGCGACGCGGGCCGCCCGGAACACCGTTACGTGTGGGCGACCCGCGCCTGAGGCGCTCGACCGTCAGCCCGTCGCCTTCTGGACGAACTCGGTGGTGTACGTCTTGTCGAGGTCCACCTCGGCGTTCTGGATGTTCGGGTTGAACGCCTTGAGGACCTTCTCCACGGTCTCGGGGCCGTTCTTGGGCATCACGCCGTCCTTGGTGAACATGGGCAGCGTGTTCTTGATGGCCACCGCGTACAGCATCTTGTTGCCCTGCGAGTAGTCGGCAGGCATCTTGCCGGCGATGTCGCTCGCACTGTGGGTGGACATCCACTTGAGCGTCTTGACGAATGCATTGGCCAGCTTCTGGACGGTGTCCTTGTGGCTGTTGACCCAGCTCGTCTGCATGTACAGGCTCGACGACGGGTACGGTCCGCCGAGCGCCTCCTGGGAGCCCTTCGGCGTCCGCATGTCGAGGAGGACCTTGCCGGCCTTCTTGTCCAGGATCGTCGCGACGGTCGGATCGGTCGTCATACCGCCGTCGATGGCGCCCTGCTGCAGCGCCGCGATGAACGTCGGCCCCGCGCCCACGGCGACCGGGGTGAACTGGCTGACCTTCACGCCGTTCTTGACGGCGAGGTACTTGGTGAGGAAGTCGGTCGAGGAGCCGAGGCCCGTGATGCCGAGCTTCTTGCCCTTGAAGTCCTTGGGCGAGGTGATGTCGCCCCCGGCCTTCGTCGACACGATCTCCACCTCACCGGGCGCATGCGAGAACTGGACGACGGACTCCACCTCCTTGCCCTTCACCTGGAGGTCGAGGGTGTGGTCGTAGAAGCCGACGGCGCCCTGCACCTGGCCGGAGACGAGCGCGGTCTCGGCCTGCACACCGGCCGGTTCGCTCAGCAGCTCGACGTCGAGTCCCTCGGCGTCGAAGTAGCCCAGCCGCTGGGTGAGCATGGCGGGCAGGTAGATGACCTTGTCCAGGCCGCCGACCATGATCTTGACCTTGGTGCCCTTGCCGTCGCCCTTGGTGTCGGCGCCGCTGGACGCCGAGGCGGCGTCGTTGGCACAGGCGGTGAGCGAGGAGAGGCCGAGCAGGCCGGCGGCGGCCACGGCCGCGAATCTGGCGGTTGTGCGCATGGCGGGGTTCACGTCCTTGTGAGAAGGCGATGCGGAGCATGGGGAACGGCGCGCGGGAGGAACGGCGCGTGGGAGGAACGGCGCGGGAAGGAGGTCACCGGGGGCGTTCCGGGGGCTTTCGAGGAGGGTCAGCCGTCCGAGCCCGACGGCTTCCAGCGGAAGATGCGGCTCTCGGCGAAGGTCAGCAGCCCCTCGGCGACCAGGGCGACGACGGCGAGGATGACCATGGCCGCGTACACGCCGGCCGCGTTGAAGGTGCCCTGCGACTGGGCGACGAGCAGCCCGATGCCCTTGGTCGCGCCGATGTACTCGCCGACTATCGCGCCGATGAGGGCGAAGCCGAAGCTCACGTGCAGGCTGGTGAAGATCCAGGAGGTGGCGGACGGGATGACCACCTGGAGGGTCACCCTGCGGTCGCTCGCGCCGAGGATGCGGGCGTTGGCGACCAGGTTGCGGTCGACCTCGCGGGCACCCTGGAAGGCGTTGAAGAAGACCGGGAAGAACACCAGGACGACGGCCGAGGCGACCTTGGAGGCCGGGCCGAGCCCGAACCAGATCACGAAGATCGGGGCCAGCACGATCCTGGGTATGGAGTTGAGCACCTTGATGTATGGACCAAGAATGTCGGCGAGAAAGGTGATCCGCCCCAGCGCGATGCCGCACACGACGCCGGCGACCACGCCGATGATCCAGCCGAGCAACGCCTCGTAGAGCGTGTACCAGATCTGTTCGCCCAGTGAGCCGAGCGCGGTTCCGTGCGTCAGCCAGGTGTAGATCTGATCCCAGATCTTGCTCGGCATCGAGAAGTTGAACGGATCGATGACCTTGGCGCGGGACAGCCCCTCCCACAGGGCGAGCACGGCGACGAGGAGCAGGACGCGGAACACCGTGACGACGATCTTGCGTCTGCGTGCGGCACGTGCGCGCGAGCGGGCGCGATCCGGCGCCGGGACCGCGTCGGCCACCGGTGCGCTGAGGAGATCAGGCGACATGAGCGGCACCTCTTTCGCGGGTGATGCGGACCTCTTCGCCGAGGGACTCCCAGATCTCGCGGTAGATCTCGATGAACCGCGGTTCCAGGCGCACCGACTCGACCTTGCGCGGCCGCGGCAGGTCGATGTCGAAGACCTGCTTCACGGTCGCGGGACCGGCGGTCATCACGACGACCCTGTCGGCCAGCGCGATGGACTCCTCCAGGTCGTGGGTGACGAACACGACGGAGGCGCCCGTGCCCTCCCACAGTTCGAGCAGCTCGTCCGACATCAGTGCCCTGGTCTGTACGTCGAGCGCGGAGAACGGCTCGTCCATGAGCAGGATCTCGGGGTCGTTGACGAACGTCGCGGCGAGGGCGACGCGTTTGCGCTGGCCGCCGGAGAGCTGGTGCGGGTAGCGGTCCTCGAATGCGGCGAGTCCGACCCGGGCGAGCCACTCACGGGCCCTGCTCTTCGCCTCCGCCTTGGGCACCCCGCGGAAGCGGGGGCCGGCCATGACGTTCGACAGGACCGTGCGCCAGGGAAAGGTCGCGTCCTGCTGGAAGACGAAGCCGACCTTGTCACCGACGCCACGCACGGGCTGCCCGGCGACCAGGACCTCGCCCCGGGTGGGCTCCTCCAGCCCACTGATCAGGGTCAGCGTGGTGGACTTCCCGCAACCGGTCGGTCCGACGACGGCCACGAACTCGCCGTGACCGACGGTGAGGTCGAGTTCCCGCACGGCGGTGTGCGGAGCTCCCGACGGGGTCCTGAAGACCTTGCTCGCGCCCCGCATCTCGATGGCGGGGCTGGTGTGTGCGCTCATGGCCGGGGACGGTAGAGGTGACCTGCGAGACAGCATCAGCCTTCTGAGCGCATGCGCTTCTTTTGCCTGCAAAGGCCTGTTGTGCTCGTTTTGCTCGCGCTACAACAGCGAGGCCGGAACGCGGGCTCGACGCCCGCCCGGCCCTCAGGAGAGAGGCCCCATGATTGACGTCCTGGTGGTGGACGACGACTTCCGTGTCGCCGAGATCAACGCCAAGTACGTGGGAAAGGTTCCCGGATTCCGGGTCGCCGCCCGCGCCCACAGTGCTGCCCAGGGGCTCGCCTCCGTGCAGCGCGGGAACATCGACCTGGTCCTGCTCGACCACTACCTGCCCGACGGGACCGGTCTCGACCTCGTCCACCGCATGCGGGAGCAGGGCCACGGCACCGACGTCATCATGATCACAGCGGCCGGCGACGTGACGACGGTGCAGACCGCTATGCGGCTGGGCGCCTTGCACTACCTGGTCAAACCCTTCACGTTCGCAGCGCTGCGCACCCGCCTGGACTCCTACGCGGCGCTGCGCCGCACGGTCGACCGGGTCGGCGGCCACGGCGTCGCCGGACAGGAACAGGTCGACCGCATCTTCGGCGCCCTGCGCACCGGCCCGGGGCCGTCCTCCCCAGGCCTGCCGAGCGGTCACTCCGAACCCACCGCCGACCTGATCTGCACCGTCCTGCACCGCGCGAGCCACCCGCTGTCGGCCCACGAAGTCGCCGCCGAGACCGGCCTCAGCCGCTCCACCGCCCAGCGCTACCTCCGCCAGCTGGAACAGGCCGGACGGCTGCACCTCTCCCTCCGGTACGGCGACACGGGCCGCCCGGAACACCGGTACGCGTGGGTTGCGCCGTAGCCGTGACTCGGCACACCCGGACGACACGACGACCGGCGGGTCCGTCGTCCATCGCCCGTCACGCGGCCCCGGCCCCGGTCAGCGACCGCACCTCGGTCTCCGCGTGCTTGGCCTCGTCCGCGATCTCGGTCGAGGTCACGGTGCCCAGCCAGCCCGCCACGAAGCCCAGCGGGATCGAGACCAGTCCGGGGTTCTGCAGGGGGAAGTACTGGAAGTCCATGTCCGGGAAGAGCGACTCGGGACTGCCCGACACCACCGGCGACAGCACGACGAGCGTCAGGGCGGGGATCAGCCCGCCGTACACCGCCCAAACGGCGCCCCGGGTGGTGAAGCTCCGCCAGAACAGCGAATACAGCAGGGCCGGCAGGTTCGCGGACGCGGCGACGGCGAAGGCCAGCCCGACCAGGAAGGCGACGTTGAGATCGCGGGCCAGCAGGCCGAGACCGATCGCGACCACACCGACGCCCACCGCGGCGACCCGCGCCACCGTGACCTCGCTGCGGGGCTCGGCGTCCCGTCGGCGCAGCGAGGCGTACAGGTCGTGCGCCACCGAGGCCGAGGAGGCAAGGGTGATGCCGGCCACGACGGCGAGGATCGTGGCGAAGGCGACGGCCGTCACGACCGCGAACAGCACCGTCCCTCCCGTGGAGTCTGCGCCGCCCCCGAGGTCGAGTGCCAGGAGGGGCACCGCGGTGTTCCCGGACGCGTTCGAACCGCGCAAGGCCTGCGGGCCGACGATCGCCGCCGCGCCGAAGCCGAGCACGATGGTCATCAGGTAGAAGCCGCCGATCAGGCCGATCGCCCAGACGGTGGACCGCCGGGCGGCCCGTGCGGTCGGCACGGTGTAGAAGCGGGACAGGATGTGCGGCAGACCCGCCGTGCCCAGCACCAGCGCGAGCCCCAGACTCATGAAGTCGAACCGCGCGGTCCAGTCCCCGCCGTACTTCAGCCCGGGGGCCAGGAACGCGGCGCCGTGTCCGCTGCGCTCGGCGGCGGTGCGCAGCACCTGGTCGAAGTCACCGTGGAAGCGCACCAACACGAGCACGGTGAGGACGACCGTGCCGCCGAGCAGCAGCACCGCCTTCACGATCTGGATCCAGGTGGTGGCCCGCATCCCTCCCAGCGACACATAGACGACCATGAGCGCGCCGACCCCGATGACGGCCCAGGACCGTGCCGCCTCGCCCGTGTTGCCCAGGAGCAGTGCGACCAGACTGCCCGCGCCCACCATCTGTGCCACCAGGTAGAGAACGGACACGGTGACCGAGGAAGTTCCCGCCGCGATGCGCACCGGACGCTCGCTCATGCGCGCGGCGACCACGTCGGCGAGGGTGAACCGACCGCAGTTGCGCACCAGTTCGGCGACGAGGAACAGCACCACCAGCCAGGCGACGAGAAAGCCCACCACGTACAGCAGCCCGTCGTACCCGAACAGCGCGATGAGCCCGGCGACGCCCAGGAAGGAGGCGGCCGACATGTAGTCGCCCGCGATGGCAAAACCATTCTCTATCGGGGAGAACAGCCGTCCGCCTGCGTAGAACTCCTCAGCCGAACCACGTCGGTTGCGGCTCACCCAGGTGGTGATCCCCAGTGTCACCGCGACGAAGACGCCAAACAGCAGCAACGCCGGAGCCTGATGGTTGCCGGTCACGACACACCGCCTCTCGCTCCGCGGGTCAGCTCCTGGGTGTCCCAGCGCAGTTCGAGCGCCGCCCGGTCCCGACGCAACCGCGCGTGGCGGGCATAGGCCCAGGTGAGCAGGAACGTGCTGAGGAACTGCCCGAGGCCGGCGAGCAACGCCATGTTCACCGCCCCCACCACGGGCCGCGCCATCAACCCGGGCGCGGTCGTCGCGGCCACGACATAGGCCACGTACCAGAGGAAGAACCCGAGGACGGCGGGCAGCACGAAGCGCCGGTACCGGCGACGGACTTCCTGGAAGGCCGCGCTGCGCTGCACCTCGAGGTAGACCTGGGCCGCCGCGGCGGCGCCGGGCTCCCGCTCCCGGCGGGCCGCCGGCACCTCGCCCTCATGCGGGCCTGCAGCTGCCGACTCGCCCCAGCCGGAGGCGAGAGCGTCGTACCACGGGTCCTCGTAGTGCAGGTCCCCTGCCGCCTCGCCGAATGCCCGGCCCAAATCTTCGTGCTGCGCACGCGCGTGCGACGTGGGAACGCCGGTCTCGGCACCGTCCCCGTCAGCACGGGCACGACCGTTGCTTGACTGCATGCCCAAGGATGGACAGAACGGGAAGATCCCTGACTCTTCTTCCCCGAACACTTCACCCCATCAGGTGACCAATGGGCCAATCACCCTGTGGGCGGTCGTACCAACCCCTTTCGATACGCGTAACGCACCGCCTGGGCCCGGCCCTTGAGCCCCGTCTTGGTGAACATGTTGTTGATGTGGGTCTTCACGGTGGCGGTGGACACGTTGAGCCTGCGTGCGATCTCCTGGTTGCTGAGCCCGTCGGCGATCAGCATCAGCACCTCCGCCTCCCGTGTGGTCAGCCCGTCGGGCGGGGTCGCGGGCTCCGCCGGTTCCGGCTCGGGGGCCGACAGGCGCTCCAGCAGCCTTCGCTGGACGCTCGGCGACAGCCCCGCGTCCCCCGACAGCACGCTGTGCACAGCCCGTACGATCTCGTCCCCGCCGGCGTCCTTGGTGAGGTAGCCGCGTGCTCCCGCTTTCAGCGCGGGGAACAGGGACTCGTCGTCCGCGTAGGTCGTGAGCACCACCACTTGCGTCCCCGGGTGCTGCGCGCGGATGCGCCGGGTCGCCTCCACTCCGTCGCAGCGGGGCATGCGCAGGTCCATCAGCACCACGTCGGGGGCGAGTTCGGCGACGAGTCGCACCGCCTCGTCCCCGTCCCCCGCGGCCCCCACGACCTCGACTCCCGGCAGCAGCCCGAGCAGCATCACGATGCCTTCCCGGACGACCGTCTGATCGTCCGCGACCACCACCCGGGCGGGCTTCCTCTCCGGCTCCTCGGTCATACCGGCACCTTCAACGTCACCACGAACCCTTCCTCACCCGGTCCCGCGGCGAGCGACCCGCCCAGCAACTCGGCGCGCTCCCGCATGCCCAGCAGACCGTACCCGCCCCCGACCTCGGCGAGTTCGCCCGGCGAGCCACCCGTGTCCCGCACGTCCAGGGTGACTTCGCGCGGGCTGTACTCCAGCCGCACGCAGACCTTCGCGCCCGGCGCGTGCTTCCGGACGTTCGTCAGGGCCTCCTGGGCGACCCTGCGCACGGCCTGTGACGCCTCGGCCGGCAGCGGCCGGCGTTCACCCCCCACGGTGACCTCGGCGCCGTCGGACGAGCGGACGAGATCGCTCAGGAAGTCCTCCAGCGGCGTCACTTCTCCCCGCAGGGCGGACAGCGACTGTCTGGTCTCGTCCAGGCCGTCGCGGGCCATCCCCCGGGCCGCCACCACGCGCGCGAGGATCTGCTCGCGGTCCGCCCCTCGCTCGATCAGCAGCCGGGCCGCCTCCAGGTGCACGAGCTGCGCCGAGAGACTGTGCGCCAGGACGTCGTGGATCTCCCGGGCGATACGGGCCCGCTCGGCGAGCGCGGCGGACTCGGCTTCGGCGGCGCGCGCCGCCCGCTCCTGGGCGAGCAGTCGCTGCGCGTTGCCTCGGGCTTCGGCGTCCAGACGCAGGGCGTATCCGGCGAGGGCCATTCCCCCGATGACGGACGCCAAGGTCAGACCGTTGCCGTCGTCGACCGCCGCGAAGGCGGCGAACCCGGCCGAGGCCACCGGCAGCGCCGCGATCAAGGGCAGCCTCTCCAGGGCCGTGATGGCGCACCCGCAGCACAGGACGATGGCCGGCGAGCGGAATCCGGCAACCTCGGACCCGACCGCCAGCCCCAGCAGCATGACGACGAGTGCCAGGGACGGCCACAGCCGGTGTTCGAGCGTGGTCCGGAACAGGGCCCATGCCAGCCCGCCGGCCACCAGGGCTCCGACGGCGCCGGCCACCGCGATCCACCCGTGGACACGGCTGTCGTGGAAGGCCGCCCACATCAGCGCGGTCAGCACCAGCAGCCGCACCGCCCGGGCCAGCAGCCGCCTGGGCCGTGAGACCTCCTTGGGGCTCAGCGCCTCCCGCGAGGGCCAGCGGGTCCAGCCGTTCTCCGTCACACCGGCTCCTTCCACGCGGACCGGAGCACGCCGTCACGGTACGCCGTGGCGGATACGGGGGCCGGACGCAGAGACTGCGCACGCCAGATCAGGAGGCCCGAGCGAACCAGAAGGGTGCCCGCGAGAGCGAGTATCAGGGCGGAGCCGTCCTGGTGGACGCCCAGTAGCGTGCCGATCCCGAAAAGCCCCAGCCGCAGGCCGATGCCGACGGCCCAGACGGCGACGCTCGCCCTGGTGCTCCTGCTCCAGACGGCACCGTCCGGCTCCACCCAGATGCGGGTGGTCCAAGCCCAGGCCGCGCCCATGGCCAGGCCGACGATCACTTCGGCACCGAACACCAGCGCCGCCGTGGTGGGGTGACCCGTGTCGAGGAGTTGCGGTTCGCGCAGTGCCAGGACGGCCAGGACGCCGGGCAGGAGCCACCATCGCCGGTCCGTGCCGACGCGGCTTGCGCGGAACTGCCGCACGATCACGAGTGCGATCACGGCGACGATCACCAGTGCGTCGACGAGCCCGGACATCACAGCCTCCGTGAGCGGGAAGGGGGCCGGCAGCGAATGCCGCCGATGCCTTCGACGCTACGGAAATCCGTCCGTCCGCAGATCGGAGCCGGGGTGGAACGTGGGTGGATCTCCGCCGGCGGAGGCCTCCACCCACGGGTGGAGGCCCGACTAGAAGCCAACCGGACCCCCGACCGGACGCCCGTCGGCCGCCCCTGACCGGTACGGCTCGCGGGCCCGACCAGACCGTCACACGGACTTCTGGCCGAGCGCGTACAGGACCGAGCCCGTACAGACCGGAGCGCGTACAGACCGGAGCGCGCAAGGGCCCCAGCGCGGTCCTCGCCGCGGCTACGCGTCGATCCTGGACCGGTCCAGCGTGGCCGCGGAGCTGGAGATGAACTCCTTGCGCGGCGCCACATCGTTGCCCATGAGCAGGTCGAAGACCTGCTCGGCGGCCTCCAGGTCGGAGAGGTTGATGCGTCGCAGGGTGCGATGACGCGGGTCCATCGTCGTCTCGGCCAGCTGATCGGCGTCCATCTCGCCCAGACCCTTGTAGCGCTGGATGGAGTCCTTGTACCTCACGCCCTTGCTCTGGAACTCCATGAGCCTGTCGCGCAGCTCCCGGTCCGAGTACGTGTACACGTACCTGTCCTGGCCCTTCTTGGGCTGGACCAGCTCGATGCGGTGCAGCGGCGGCACCGCGGCGAACACCCGGCCCGACTCGACCATGGGCCGCATGTAGCGATGGAACAGCGTCAGCAACAGCGTCCGGATGTGGGAACCGTCCACATCGGCGTCGGTCATCATGATGATCTTGCCGTAACGGGCCGCATCGATGTCGAAGGTCCGCCCGGAGCCCGCCCCTATGACCTGGATGATCGCCCCGCACTCGGCGTTCTTCAGCATGTCGGTCACGGACGACTTCTGGACGTTGAGGATCTTGCCCCGGATCGGCAGCAGCGCCTGGAACTCGGAGTTGCGGGCCAGCTTCGCCGTACCGAGCGCCGAGTCGCCCTCGACGATGAACAGTTCGCTGCGCTCGACGTCGTCGCTGCGGCAGTCGGCCAGCTTGGCGGGCAGGGACGAGGACTCCAGCGCCGTCTTGCGACGCTGTGCGTCCTTGTGCTGCCGCGCCGCGATACGCGTGCGCGCGGCGGCGACCGCCTTCTCCATCACGACCCGCGCCTGAGCGGCCGCGTCGCGCTTGGTGGAGGTCAGGAACGCCTTCAGCTCCCTGGAGATCACGGTGTTCACGATGCGCCGGGCCGCCGAGGTGCCCAGGACCTCCTTGGTCTGACCCTCGAACTGGGGTTCGGCCAGGCGCACGGTGACGACGGCCGTCAGACCCTCCAGCGCGTCGTCCTTGACGATGTCGTCCTCCGCGACGCGCAGCAGCTTCTTGGCCCGCAGCACCTCGTTCATCGTCTTGGCCACGGCCTGCTCGAACCCGGCGACATGGGTGCCGCCCTTGGGCGTGGCGATGATGTTGACGAACGACCGCAGCGTCGTGTCGTAACCGGTCCCCCAGCGCAGCGCCACATCCACGCCGAGCTCGCGGGTGACCTCGGTCGGGGTCATCTGCCCGTGCTCGTCCAGGACCGGCACCGTCTCCTTGAACGTGCCCTGGCCGGTGAGGCGCAGGACGTCGCAGACCGGCTTGTCGGCGGCCAGGTACTCGCAGAACTCGCTGATGCCGCCGTCGAAACGGAAGGACTCCTCGCCCTTGCTGCCGCCCTCACCGAGCCCGTACTCGTCGCGCACGACGATGGTCAGGCCCGGCACCAGGAACGCCGTCTGGCGGGCGCGCTGATGGAGGTTCTCCAGGGAGAGCTTGGCGTCCTTGAGGAAGATCTGACGGTCGGCCCAGTACCGCACGCGCGTGCCGGAGCGGTTCTTGGCGACCCGCTTGACCTTGCGCAGGCCGCCGGTCTCGAACGTGGCGTCCGGACCGATCGCGGCGAAGGAGCCCGGGACACCTCGCCGGAAGCTGATCGCGTGCGTGTGGCCACTGCGGTCCACCTCGACGTCGAGCCGGGCGGACAGGGCGTTGACCACGGAGGCGCCGACGCCGTGCAGGCCGCCGGAGGCGGCGTACGAGCCGCCGCCGAACTTGCCGCCGGCGTGCAGCTTGGTCATGACGACCTCGACGCCGGACAGACCGGTCTTGGGCTCGACGTCGACGGGGATGCCACGACCGTTGTCACGGACCTCCACCGAGGCGTCGTCGTGGAGGATCACCTCGATGTGGTCGCAGTAACCGCCCAGGGCCTCGTCGACGGAGTTGTCGATGATCTCCCACAGGCAGTGCATCAGACCACGGCTGTCGGTCGAGCCGATGTACATACCCGGGCGCTTCCGCACGGCCTCGAGGCCTTCGAGGACGAGCAGGTGCCGCGCGGTGTAATTGGAACCGTCCCGGTCTGCTCCTGCCAGCAGCGCTGTGGACGGCACGGACATTTCGGCGGTCACGCGGTTCGCTCCTCGCTGAATTTCAGTTGGGGCCCTTCGGGGTAAGGGCGCGGCTTGGGTTACCGCCACGAGGGTACCGAGGCCTGGTAGAGCCGTTGCCACGCCACCCTCGCGTCTGAACTCACACTAGTCCAGCGTCGTATACATGTTCGATCCCTCGATGGAGTGAAGTACATGTCACGTTCCCTTCGAGGCATGAACCATTTAGGCTCCGGGCACGTCCTCATGAACAAACCGGCAAGCCAGCCGGGAGGACCGGACCCTGACCGACAGCGCGAAACCGTAAGCACCGAAGACCACGCAATACGGCACATTCGCCGCCAAACGGCAGCAGACGGCCACCTCGGAAAGATTTTTCGAGGAAAAGCCACGAGCGGGAACGTTTTGGGGCTGGTTGGATGTTGACCCTGGTACGACAGCTCGTCGAGCTAGAGAAGAGGCGACGTGACTACTGTTCTGACCCCCGCGAGCCCGCTGACGGCCGCTGACCGCTGCGACCGCTGCGGCGCCCAGGCGTACGTGCGCGTCGTCCTGCTCAGCGGCGGAGAACTGCTCTTCTGCGCCCACCACGGCCGCAAGTTCGAGCCGGAACTCAAGAAGATCGCCGCTGAGATACAGGACGAGACGGAGCGGCTGACTACCGTTCCCGTGTCCGCCTCCGAAGAAGAGCGCTGATCCGACGCGTCGACGACGAGCCAGACCGGCACAGGCCGGCGTACGGGCGGCCGTCCCTGCTCCCAGGGGCGGCCGCCCGCTCGTGTGACAACGGCGCGGCCGGGAGCCCGGACCTTGCCGAGAAGGCCCGCTCAGGCGCCGCCAGGGGCCTCGTGGGGGCTTCGGGTGCCGACGTCCCAGTGCAGTGTCCGCAGGGCGTCGGAGACCCGTGTGTAGACGCCCGGGCTGTCCGGGCGCCCGCAGCCGCTGCCCCAGGAGACGAGCCCGATGAGGCGGCCCTGCGCGACCAGCGGTCCGCCGCTGTCGCCCTGACAGGCGTCGGGGCCGCCCCGTGCCTCCCCCGCGCACACCATGCTCCGTGCCTGATAGGTGCCGTCGGTGGACCCGGGGTATGCCCGCTCGCAGAGGGTGTCGGCCAGGACGTGGACGTGGGCCGCCCGCAGGCTGTGGGCGTACGCGCCGAATCCCGAGGTGTCGCCCCAGCCGTAGACGACCGCGTCCGAGCCCGGCTCGTAGGCCGTGTCGCCCGCGGCGGCCATGGGGGCGACCGCCGTCGCCGCGAGCGGCTCGGCAAGGCTCAGCACGGCGAAGTCGCCGGCGTTGCTGGAGCTGTCGTAGCCCGGGTTCACCCAGACGCTGCGCACGGAGATCTCCTGCCCCACGCTCGTGTACAGGTCCGTACGGCCCGCGACGACCTTCAGGTCGGACAACTGCCCCGGCGACGCTCCGAGGACGTCCTCGCCCATGCAGTGGGCCGCGGTGAGCACGGTGGACCGGCCGACGGCCACGCCTCCGCAGAACTGGCCCGAGCGCGTACCTCCGAACCGGTCACGGCTGGACAGGGCGACCACCCACGGCGCCTGGGAGACGTCGATGGGGACACCCCCCAGGACGACGCCGTCGGAGGCTGCCGGGGCGGCGGAGGCCAACGGTATGGCCATCACCGCGGCCGCCAGGATCAACGGCCGGGACAGCGCCCGGACCAGACAACGACGCATGCGCGCTCCTCACTCGAAGTGATCGATGAACACCCAGAGTGATTCAGCGCGCCCGGACCCGCACCCGCGCGCCGACGCCGAAGGCCCGGCTCCCTTGAGGGGAGCCGGGCCTTCGACCTGGTTGAGCCGGGCGACCTAGTCGAGGTAGTCGCGCAGCACCTGCGAACGAGACGGGTGGCGCAGCTTCGACATCGTCTTGGACTCGATCTGGCGGATGCGCTCGCGCGTGACGCCGTACACCTTGCCGATCTCGTCGAGGGTCTTCGGCTGACCGTCGGTGAGACCGAATCGCATGGAGACGACGCCCGCCTCCCGCTCGGAGAGCGTGTCGAGCACCGAGTGCAGCTGCTCCTGCAGAAGCGTGAAGCTGACCGCGTCGGCCGGGACGACGGCCTCGGAGTCCTCGATGAGGTCGCCGAACTCGCTGTCGCCGTCCTCGCCCAGGGGAGTGTGCAGCGAGATGGGCTCGCGGCCGTACTTCTGGACCTCGATGACCTTCTCCGGGGTCATGTCGAGTTCCTTGGCCAGCTCCTCCGGGGTGGGCTCGCGACCCAGGTCCTGGAGCATCTGGCGCTGCACGCGCGCGAGCTTGTTGATGACCTCGACCATGTGCACCGGGATGCGGATGGTGCGGGCCTGGTCGGCCATCGCGCGGGTGATCGCCTGCCGGATCCACCAGGTGGCGTAGGTGGAGAACTTGTAGCCCTTGGTGTAGTCGAACTTCTCGACCGCGCGGATCAGACCGAGGTTGCCCTCCTGGATGAGGTCCAGGAAGAGCATGCCGCGGCCGGTGTAGCGCTTGGCCAGGGAGACCACCAGACGGAGGTTGGCCTCCAGAAGGTGGTTCTTGGCGCGGCGGCCGTCCTCCGCGATGATCTCCAGCTCGCGCTTGAGCTTCGGCGCGAGCTTGTCGGCGTTGGCCAGCTTGTCCTCGGCGAACAGACCGGCCTCGATGCGCTTGGCGAGCTCGACCTCCTGCTCGGCGTTGAGCAGCGGGACCTTGCCGATCTGCTTGAGGTAGTCCTTGACCGGGTCGGCGGTGGCGCCCGCGGCCGCGACCTGCTGCGCGGGCGCGTCGTCCTCGTCCTCGTCGGACAGGACGAAGCCGGCGCTCTCGGTGCCCTCGGGCTCGCCCTCGGCCTTGGGAGCGTCCTCGAGGACCTCTTCCTCGACCAGCTCGGCGTCGTCCTTCTTGGCGGTCGTCTTCTTGGCGACCGTCTTCTTCGTGGCGACGGTCTTCTTGGCGGCCGCCTTCTTGGCGGTCGTGGTCGTCGTCTTCTTGGCAGCCGCCTTCTTGGCGGGGGCGGCTTCCTCTGCGGGATCGTCCACAGCGGGGGCGGCAGGGGCGGCCTCGGTGGTGGCAGTGGCCTTCCGCGTGGTCACCGTCTTCGCAGCGACCGTCTTGGTGGCGGTGCGCTTGGCCGGACTCTTCGCTGCGACGCTCTTTCGGGTGCGCTTGGGCTCCGCGGCACTGACCATCAGCGTCACACCCTCTTCCTCGAGGATCTGGTTGAGGCTGCGCAGTACGTTCTTCCACTGAGTGGCCGGAATCTGGTCAGCTTCGAAGGCCCGACGCACATCGTCGCCGGCGATCTGCCCCTCAGCCTTTCCCCGCTCAATGAGCGCCATGACAGAGACGGACTCGGCGATCTCCGGCGGGAGCGTACGGGATGTGCTGGCCGACACGAACAACCTCTCGGAACGTTGGAAAACGGCTTCCGGCCCCGTTCGCAGACGAACAGGAGCCGACCACCGGCCTGGGGATGGGCCGACGGTGCGGGCGGGGGCCGGGAGGATTCACAGCGCCTTGAACGGCGTCCGTATTCCCTCCGCGGCAGCCACCTCTTAGGTCATCGCGTTGTTTCCACAAGCGTTACGCCCAATCTTCGTGGCCCGAGTCACACCCCGTAAGCATGCAAAAACGGTCAGACACGGGCAGAGGCGGTCACCCGTGGTGTCTACCCGAGCCTCCGCGGCCGAATCCCCCTTGTGTCCCGACATACATCCCCGACCGAGTCTCCCCCTGATCTCCCCCTGTCGGCCGTCGGACCCCGCAGGGCCCGTGGCGGGTCCTGCGGGGTCCGGAGAGGGCGGGCGCGTCGCCCGGGGATGACGCGGCAGGACAGGACGTCCGCGGGCCGTGCCACCCGCGGATGCGGTCAGTGCTCGCGCGGCGCCGGCACGACGCGCTCCACCTCGGGATGCACGGCGAGCAGCTGCCGCATGGCCGTCTCGGCGGCGGTCCCGTCGCCCGCGGCGAGCGCGTCGACGATCCTGCCGTGGTGGGAGAGCGACGCGTCGGTGGGGCGCTCGCACCCCGCGATCGGGCCGCCGGAGACCTGCAGAGCGGAGGACACGATCCCCGAGAGGTGCTCCAGCATGCGGTTGCTCGCGACCTGGATGAGCAGCGAGTGGAACTCGGCG
This sequence comes from Streptomyces rishiriensis, assembly GCF_003112535.1. Lineage (GTDB taxonomy): Bacteria > Actinomycetota > Actinomycetes > Streptomycetales > Streptomycetaceae > Streptomyces > Streptomyces rishiriensis. Next base: position 137,495 of record NZ_BEWA01000030.1, read on the forward strand.
TCGGCCCGGGAGTACGTCAGACCGTCGCCCTGCCCCATGGCGTGAGCCATGATCTCGACCATGTCGGAGAGTCGCTGCTGAATGTCGGGTCGCCCGTGCCCGGCGGCGAGGCGGGCGGCGAGCGGCTCGATCGTCCAGCGCAGCTCGCTCAGCTCGCGACGCTGGTCGTCACGCTGGGGGCCGAAGGCCCGCCACTCGATGATGTCCGGGTCGAGAAGGTTCCAGTCGCTCACGGGACGCACACGTGTGCCGACGTTCGGTCGGGCGCTGACCAGGCCCTTGGCCTCGAGGACGCGCAGCGACTCGCGGACGACGGTGCGGGACACCTCGAACCGCTGGCCGATCTCCTCGGGCACCAGCGGGCGGTCGGCTCCCAGGTCGCCCGAGACGATCATCTGGCCGAGCTGCTGGACGAGTTGGCCGTGCAGTCCGCGTCCGCGGCTGCCCGCAGCGCGGCGCCCCACGCGGCCCAGTTCGGGATCGGCGGACTCCCAGACGGGAGCTCCGACGCGGCTGGCGGCGGGGGCCTCGGCGTAGGGGTAGCGGTCGAGTCCGCCCGGGCCGGCCAGACCGGAGTCGGAAGAGCGGGCGGCGGTCATCATGGTGTGCGCAAGGGTACTCACGGATCCTTTGTCGGCGCTGCCTCCAACTGCCTTGAGGTCTTTGGTGAAAAGCACACGAAAGGGTGATCGCTCACCTCGTCGCAATTGACGCCTTATCGGAAAGAAACGGGCTTTCTGTGGGGAGTTGCGCACATGCCAGGACGGGATCGGCCGGGGACGGTCGTCACCGGACCTTGCTGCGTAGTGTGGTGAGCACATACGCGCACACCAGGGCGGTGAGGGACAAGGTCATTGCCCCGCCGACAGGTTGGGCGATCACGCGTGCCGCGGCCGCCAGGTACCGCTCTCCCCCGAAGGGCCACTGCACCAGGAGCGTCTCCCGCAACCGCACGGCCAGACCGGCCGCCGTCCGCACGGACGTGCTCCCCACGAGCTGCTGTACGACGGGCACGACGACCACCGGCACGGCCACCACCGCCGCCAGCCCGGCCGTGGTGGAACGGAAGACACCGGCGGCCAGCACACCGGCCCAGGCGCAGCCGACCACGAGTGCGAGCCAACCCGCGCTCAGCGCCATCCAGTCGGCGGGAACTCGCGCGAGCTCCCGTCCGTAGACGAGATAGAGCACTTCGGCGTCGCAGCCCACCGTGAGAAAGGCGAGCATCAGGGCGGTGAAGGCGGCGACGAGGAGCTTGGCGGTGAGCACCCCGAGCCTGCGGGGCACGGTGCCTCGGTCCGCGGCCAGGGCGGGGTGGCGGAACTCGTCACCGAAGGCCAGCGCGCCGAGCAGCCCGGCGCCGAGCGCCGCCGGCGGGAGCGGCAGATCCACGGGCCACGCGGCCAGCAGACGTGACTGCCGGGTGTGGCCGGCGTGGGCCAGGAGCAGGGCGGTGAGGGCGGAGACGAGCAGCACGACGGCACCGGTGACGAAGCCGGTGCTGATCCCGGTGGCGCGGCGGAGTTCGTAACGCAGGGGCCGCAGGGGACCGGGAGCGGAACATACGGAGATGGGGGGCGGCAGGTCCGGCAGGGCGTCGGGACCGCGCGCGGCGGAGGCCCGCGGGGTGCGCCGGGCGGACGGCAGGACGAGCGGTGCGGCGGCGGGGCGACGCTCCTCCACGGCGAGAGACGCGGTCGTGGTCGACGCCGCGAGGGCCGAGGAGGTCGCGCTCGGCGCGTCCGGGCTCGCGCCGTCCTCGCCCGCCGCTGCGGGACCGGTCCGGGAGCCGCCCGCCCCGGCCTGGGAAACGTCCGAAGAAGGCCCCTCCGCCGGCCGGTGCGTCGCGGTCACGGAGAACGGGGCCGGTTCGCTGTCGGACGCCTCCGTCGCGACGGCGGCAGCGGCCTTCCGCGCGTCGCCCTCGACACCGGCGCCCTCGGACGACTCCAGGCCGTCCGAACCCTTCGGGAAGACGCCGACGACGGCTCGCTCGCCGGACGTCGGCCCCGGCTGCGCGGCCCCCGAGAGGCGCGACCCGGCTTCGGCGCACACGGAGAGCGAAGCCCCCGCATCCGTCCCGGCCACCGCGACCGCCCCGGCCACCGCGTCCGCCCCGGCTCCCGGACCCATGTCCCCTGTCTCGTCGGCCAGTTGATGGACCAGGACGCCGTGCCGGAAAGCCGTCTCACCGACGTGGGCGCACGTGCTGCCGTACACGGAGAGCCGGTTGCCGTCCTCCTGCACGACCTCGACCGAGCGTCGTCCGGCCCGGGCCTCCTGGGTGAGCAGGGCGGCCAGGCGCGCGGCGTGGGGGGTGCGTACAGCCACCCGGGGGCGCAGCCGGGTGCGGGCGAAGTCGGCGGCTTCCTGATCGGCGACGAGCCTGCCCCGGTCGAGAGTGACGACGCGGTCGGCGGTGCGGGCCGCCTCCTTGGGGTCGGCCGTGGTCGTCAGGACCGTGCCGCCCTGGGCAGCGTGTGCGCGCAGCATGCCGAACAGCCAACGGCTCTCCCGCCCGGAGAGGCCGTCGGCGGGATCGTCGAGGACGAGAGTGTGCGGATCGGCGAGAAGCGCGCAGGCCAGACCGAGCCGCCGGTCGACGCCGCGGGAGAGGGCGCCGAGGCGCTCGTCGCGCAGGCTGACCAGACCGACGACCTCCAGCACCTCGTCGGCCCGCCGGACCGGGACGCCGGCGGCCGCGCACAGCATGCGCAGATGACCGCGGACCGTGCGCGCGGGATGCCCCGGCACATCACCCAGGAGGACGCCGACCTCGCGCGAGGGCTGCGCGATGCGGTGCAGGGGGCGGCCTCTGAAGTAGGCGAGGCCACGGCCCTGTTGGAGTTCGAGCATCAGTCTCAGCACGGTGGTCTTGCCCGCGCCCGGCGCCCCGAGCAGCACGGTGACGCGGCCCGCGCGCGCCTCGAAGGAGACGTCGTCGACGGCGGGCGGAAGCGCCTTGCGGGAATTGCTGGTCAGTCCGAAGGCCTGGATCACCCGAAGCAAGATAGCGCGCTATGTCCGTTTTTTCCGTTCACCGCACGGTCGGGCGCGCAAGCGTGCCCGGCCTGCCGTGCACCGCTCCCGCGCGCGGGTCTCCGCGGCGGTCCGCTGTCAGACCTCGGGCCGCAGCATCGGCGGGTTGAGCAGCGTCGCGCCGCCCGCGCGGAAGAGCTGGGCGGGGCGGCCGCCCTGCCTGGTGGTGGTGCCGCCGGTGGGGACCAGGAAGCCGGGCGTGCCCGTCACCTTGCGGTGGAAGTTGCGCGGGTCGAGTGCCACGCCCCACACCGCCTCGTACACGCGGCGCAGTTCGCCGACCGTGAACTCCGTGGGGCAGAACGCGGTCGCGAGGGACGAGTACTCGATCTTGGAGCGGGCTCGTTCCACCCCGTCCGCGAGGATCTGCGCATGATCGAAGGCGAGCGGCGCCTCCGTCCCGCCGTCGCGGCCGTGTCCTCCCTGCTCCAGCAGTTCCTCGACGGGCGCCCAGCGCGCGTTGCTGGCGTCGCCGCCCGCTCGCGGAGCCGGGAGGTCCGGGGCGAGCGCCAGGTGCGCGACGCTGACGACGCGCATCCGGGGGTCGCGCCCGGGGTCGCCGTAGGTGGCGAGCTGCTCCAGGTGGGCGCCGTTGTCCTGGGCGGAGGCCGAGGCATCGTGGGCGTGCAGACCGGTCTCCTCGGCCAGTTCACGCGCCGCGGCCTGCGTCAGGTCCTCGTCGGCCCGCACGAAGCCGCCGGGCAGCGCCCATCGCCCCTTGTAGGGCGACTCACCCCTGCGCACCGCCAGCGCGCACAGGGCGTGACGGCGCACGGTCAGCACGACCAGGTCCACGGTGACGGCGAAAGGCGGAAAGGCTGACGGGTCGTAGGGCATGCGGTGATCATAGTCGTCTCCCTGACGATAAACACTCCTTTCGCCGGTCGCATCGATGCCTGATCCGCTGCCGTCCAGCACGGCCATCGCCGTTCGGGCTGCCGTCCGCCCTGCTCCACGTCGTCCGAGGTCACATGGGTTCACACTCCCAGTTGAAGCCCTTCGGCCGCCTCCTCCACCATGGCGAGTCCGAGCCGACTGACCCGTACGGAGAAGGGCGCGCCGGCGACCCGCAGACCCGTCAGACCGACCTCGCCCAGGGGCGCGCTGGGCAGGGGACGCAGGGTGACGGTTCCGGCCGGGGCGTCGGGCCGGACGCCGACGAGCGTGGTCAGCAGCAGGACCCCGGCGGCCGCCGCGGTGGCGGCGGGACGGCAGGCGGCCGGATGAGGAAGGGGCGCGCTTCCGTCTCCGCGCTGCTCCCCCGCATACATCTCCGGGAGGCGATGGCCGAAGGCGTCGGCGGCCGCCAGTACGCCTCGCAACAGGGCCACGCTCTCCTTCTCGAAGCCCGTGGCCGCCAGTCCCGCGACGGCGATCGCCGTCTCGTACACCCGGACGGCGCCGCTGCGATGGCCGAAGGGGTTGTGGCCGGCCTCCTTCGCGCCGAGGCCGCGGAGCCCCCAGCCCGAATCCATGGCGGGGCTGCCGAGCAGCCGGGCCAGTTGTTCGGTCTGCACCTTGTCCAGCAGCCCCGGCGCGTGGACGCCGCCCCCGAGCAGCCCGGTGTCGAGGATGTGGACGGTGGTCGCGCAGAGGTGGGGCAGCGGCCGCCCGTCGGGGCCGAGGGCGGCCGCGGGTCGGCCGCCTGCCCGGTCGTCGATCCAGAAGTCCCGACGGAACACCGCGCGCGCCGTCCGGGCCCACTCCCGCAGCCCGCCGTGGCCCGGACCGCCACAGGCGTCGAGCAGATCGGCGCCGAGCAGCGCGGCACGGTGGGCATGGGCCTGGGTGTCGCAGCGGACGGGGCCGTTGGGCAGCGGGTCCCGCAGGTAGGGCCCGTCGCCGACCGAGGTGCGCAGCCAGGTCAGACAGCGTTCGGCCGCCGGCAGCAGTTCCTCCGTCTCGCTGTCGGGCAGACCCCATCGGCGGGCCTCCGCGAGAACCACCGGGAAGAGCAGTGTGGCCTCCGTCCCCGTACAGGCCGGCGGCAGGTGCACGCCCGCGTCGCGCCGCGGGCCGGGGATCATGCCGCACCGCGGTCCCGGCAGGGTGACCTGGGTGCGGGCGAGGGTGCGCAGCGTGCCCGCGGCGAGACGGGTGCCCAGGGGCAGCGTCATTCGGGCCGCGGCGAGCGCCTCGGCCGGGGCCAGACCGCAGCGCCAGGGGGCGCCGGCCGCGAGGTGGGTGTCCGCGGGGCGCTCGGGGTCGCGCACGAGCAGGGCCTGCAGATCCTGGACGCTCGTGGCCAGCAGGGCCCGGACGCGCGGGTCGTCGCCCGTGGCGTGCGCGGGCGCCAGGGGGCTTGTCGCCGCACGGCCGACGGCGCGGACGGGACCCGCGCCGTCCAGGCGGATTCGCAGCTCCACGCAGACGCTGCCGCCGGGTGGCACGTCGAATCCCCAGCGCAGCAGTCCCGCGGACGCGATCGCGTCGGCGGGCGGGGGGTCGGCGCTGACGCTCGATGTCCCGGCGGCACAGGACCAGCGCAGCCCCGAGTCGTAGACGCTGGCGGGCAGTTCGGGACCGGCGGCGCCGGCGGCGATCGCCCCGAGGTCGGCCAGGTCGGTCCCGAGGGCCACCTCGACCGGGAGGCGCAGCGGACGGGCGGCCGTACTGCGCAGGGTGATCCGCTCCGTGCCGTCCGCGGACCGGATCCGCTCGACGATCACGTCCGGGTCCGGGCCGCCGTGCGGAGTGACACGCAAGGTGCCGACGAAGCGCGCGGAGTCGGCCAAGGTCATCCGGGCCTGGACCACGAGAGGTTCGCGTCCTGCCACCCTCAGCCGGCAACGGGACAGGACCCTCCGGCCCGCCCGGTAGAAGCCCTCCAGGCCGTGTCCTGTGAGTTGCCCCTGTTCCGTCGAGATGACGAGGCCGGGCAGAGCGACACAGATCATCGCCGTGTGAGCAGGCGGCAGGCCCGCGATGCGCGGCGGGGCCGACGAGACGGGCGGTGGGGCGCTGCCTCTGGCCGCAGACGCTGACGGGCGACCGACTGTGCCAGGTGGCTGAAGGAACCGGGGCGGGCGGACGTCTTCGTCGGCGGCGGAGGGCGGAGTCGGCTGATGCATGCGATGACTTCTTCTGCTCTCTGTGCGCCTCGGGCGTGGTCGAGGCCTGATGGAAGGCTCCGGCAGGGCGGGTGAGCTGTGGCGGCGTGCCCCGTGCGGGCGTTCCGCCACTCAGGTGAACGGGGCGGGACTCCCCCAGGTCACGCCCCGGGCCCACAGGCCCCACCGAATGGCGGTCGCCCCCGTGAACGGCGGACCGGGGCCGGAGCACGGCTGGTCGCGAAAGCCACCCGGACCGGCCAGGGAACCGGCAGGGAGCCGACAGGGAAGCCGCCCGTCCAGCCCTCAGAACATGCCTGGGGTTTCGCCCGTGCGGGACCGCGCGTCTTCCACGCCCTGGCCATGATGCCGAGCGGAGGGTTTTCCTCCAGGGCGCGTCCGGGACCCTGCACGGCTCGGAGCAGTGGGGCGTGTCGCGTGCGTCCGTGTCGGGCGGGAGCGGAGATCCTCCGCCTCCGGTCCTTCAACACCCCCTTCCGTAGCCTGCGCAGGGCCCGCCCCAGCAGCGGTGGGACGGGGACGGCGGCGTCGGCGGGCAGTCGGGCGCGCGGAGGTCGTCAGTGGCGCCGGCGGGCCCACCCGTGAACCGGGCGCCTCGGAGTCCGCTGCGTCCCTCACGTCGCGGGGGCGGACCGTGCCGTCGGTTGCACCGACGTCGTCCCCGTCGTGCGGATCGCCGGCCCAGCCGTTCGCGACGGTCTCGCCTGTCTCGCCTGTCTCGCCTGTCTTACCGGTCGAATTGTTCTCACCGGTCGCGTCGTTCTCCGCGGTCCCGGCGGTCTCCGCGGTCCCGGCGGTCGCGGCGTTCTCGGCGGTCGCCCCTGCGGCGCCCGTCCCGCACGTCGCGCCGATGGCCGTCGTGTCCGGGGGCCACGCGGCTCCTACGGTCGGCGCGTCCCCGGCCGGACTCTCCGCCCCTGCGCGCCGTGCGCGTCCTTCGCGTTCGGCGCGCAGGCAACGTCGCACCGACTCGGGGTCGAGGCCTTCGTTGCACGCCTGATGCAGCAGTCGGGCGAAGAGATACGCCGGGTCCGCGCCCAACGCCATGGCGAACGCCTCCCTCGCTTCGAGTTCGTCGCCGCCGGACCACGCCACCCAGCCGGCCAGAGTCAGCGGCGCAGCCGCGTGTTCTCCGTAGGGTCCGACGCACCGCCGTGCCAGCGCTCGCCACAGGCGCAGCGCGGGAGCAGCCTCGTCGCCCTCCATCCACTCGGCCGCCCGGTCGCGCGTCACGCGATCCTGAAGGCCGAGGATCAGAGCCGCGGCCTCGTCGCATCCGAGCAGCTCGTCGTCCCGGTGATCGGCGAGAAGCACGCCCGGCACCGCGGGCGCTACGGCCAGGCGCCCCATGACCCGTCCGGCCAGTTGAAGCGTCTCGGCGGCCACCGCCCCGCGGGTCGCGTCGTCGAGGATCCTCGGGACGAGCGCCATGGCGACGGTGTCCAGGGCGACCTCCTGCTCCTGCGCCGCGCCGGTATCCAACGGCTGCAGCCGGGCCCGCAGTTCGCGCAGGGTGCCTCGGACCTGGATTCCCGCGTAGGTCGCGGCCGCGGCCAGCACGGAGGTGCCGGGCAGGCCCATCGGGACGCCCTCGACCGGGCAGCAGCCCTCGCCCGCGCAGCAGTACGACCAGAAATGGCCGTCCGCAATGCACAGCGCTTCGATCACCGGGATGTCGAGACGACCGCATGCGAGACGCAGCTGCTCAGCCAGCGGTTTCAGCCGTTCCATGACCTGGCGGCCCGTCTCTCCCCTCTCCGGCTCCTGACAGAGGTAGGCCACCATCTGGGCGGGGCGGTTGCCTCGGCGTTCGCTGCCCTTGACCAGGCCCTGAGCCAGCTGCTGCGCGACGGCGCCCCAGTCGTCGGGGTTCGCGGGGATGCCGAGCCGGGCGCGGCCTCCGAACCGCCCTCGTCCGCCGCGGTCGTGCAGGGCCACCAGAACGATGCTGTCCTCCGGCCGGTACCCGAGCAGATAGGGCAGCGCATCGGCCAGTTCGTCCGGGGAGCGCAGGGTGACCTGATGGGCGGTCTGAGCGGTGCCGTACTCGGCCTCGCCTTCGTACATCGGGTGACTCACATAGGAAGGACCTCCGTCGCCGCCGCCACGCCCGTCACCTCCATGGCCTCCATGAGCTCCATGGGCTCGGTAGCCCATGGGCTCGTCTTCGCCGGAGCCGACGTCTCCTGGTCCACCCCCTTCTTCGAGGCCTCCGTCCCCTCGGCGGTCTCCGTCAAGCCGCCCTTTCCGGTCCCGCTCGTCCCGCCCGTCCGGGCCGCCGGATGCGTCCGGTGCTCCCGAAGCGCTCGCCTCCCGCGAGGTGTCCTGAGCGGCCCGTGCGTGCTGCGCGTGCTGTGCGTCCCGATCGTCACGTGGGGTGATGTCGCCGTTTTCGGGTGATCCAGTGGATTCGCTGTGATTCGTCATGCGCAGACGATCTCGCGAATGCCGAAATCCTGCTCGACCTGTGGATAACTCCGATCACGGACATGCCAGGCAGACTGGCTCGTCGGGCCTGGAACCAGCCGAGGACCCCGCTCCCCCAACGGCCGTGACCGGATTGTCAGCGCCGTCCTGTTGTATGGAGGCATGGAGCACACGAGCAACACGGATCTCCGGGCCGACGCCGACGCCGTCCTCGCCCGCCTCGTCGGCGACGCCTCGGGTGTGGCCCGGCTGCGCGAGGATCAGTGGCGGGCGATCGAGGCGCTGGTCGCCGACCGGCGCCGGGCCCTGGTGGTCCAGCGGACGGGATGGGGGAAGTCCGCGGTCTACTTCGTGGCGACCTCCCTGCTCCGCGCCCGTGGCTCCGGACCCACAGTGATCGTCTCCCCGCTGCTCGCCCTGATGCGCAACCAGGTCGAGGCCGCGGCCCGGGCCGGTATCCGTGCCCGGACCATCAACTCCTCGAACACGGAGGAGTGGGAGACCGTGCAGAGCGAGATCGCCGCAGGCGAGGTCGACGTCCTGCTGGTCAGTCCGGAACGGCTGAACAACCCGGACTTCCGTGACCAGGTGCTGCCCGCGCTGGCTGCAGCGACCGGGCTGCTCGTGGTCGACGAGGCCCACTGCATCTCCGACTGGGGCCATGACTTCCGGCCGGACTACCGCCGGCTGCGGACCATGCTCACCGACCTTCCGCCGGGCGTGCCGGTCCTCGCCACGACCGCCACCGCGAATGCGCGTGTGACCGCCGACGTCGCCGAACAGCTCGGCACCGGGGGCGCCTCGGACGCCTTGGTGCTGCGTGGCCCGCTGGATCGCGAGAGCCTCAGCCTGAACGTGCTGCGGCTGCCGGACGCCGCGCACCGGATGGCCTGGCTCGCCGACCATCTCGACGAACTTCCCGGCTCCGGAATCGTCTACACGCTCACCGTGGCAGCCGCGGAGGAGGTCACCGCCTTCCTGCGGCAGCGCGGTCATGTCGTCGCCTCGTACACGGGCCGCACCGAGAACGCCGACCGGCAGCAGGCGGAGGAGGATCTGCTGGCCAACAAGGTGAAGGCGCTGGTCGCGACCTCCGCTCTCGGTATGGGCTTCGACAAGCCCGACCTGGGCTTCGTCGTGCATCTCGGCTCGCCGTCCTCTCCCATCGCGTACTACCAGCAGGTGGGCCGAGCCGGACGAGGTGTCGAGCACGCGGAGGTGCTGCTGCTGCCAGGACGGGAGGACGAAGCCATCTGGGAGTACTTCGCCTCGCTCGCCTTCCCGCCCGAAGACCTGGTGCGCCGCACTCTGGACGTCCTCGCGCACGCGGAACGGCCCGTGTCGTTGCCCGCCCTGGAACCCTTGGTGGAACTGCGCCGCTCCCGTCTGGAGACCATGCTCAAGGTCCTCGACGTGGACGGGGCGGTCAAGCGGGTCAAGGGCGGCTGGCTGTCGACCGGGCAGCCGTGGCGGTACGACACCGAGCGGTACGAGTGGGTCGCGCGCCAGCGCAGGACCGAACAGGAGGCGATGCGGCAGTACGCGTCCACGACGGACTGCCGGATGGAGTTCCTCCAACGCCAGCTCGACGACGACGGCGCCAAGCCGTGCGGACGATGCGACAACTGCGCGGGAGCGCGCTACACCGCCGACACCTCCTCGGCCGCCCTGGACGCCGCGCGGGTGGACCTGGGCCGCGCGGGCGTGGAGGTGGAGCCCCGCCGGATGTGGCCGACCGGCCTGGCGGCGATCGGCTTGGACCTCAAGGGGCGTATTCCGGCGACCGAGCAGGCCGCGACCGGGCGGGCCCTGGGGCGCCTTTCGGACATCGGCTGGGGGAACCGGCTGCGCCCGATGCTGACCCCCCAGGCGCCGGACGGGCAGGTTCCGGACGATGTGGCCCGGGCCGTGGTGGACGTGCTGGCGGACTGGGCGAAGGGGCCCGGCGGTTGGGCCTCCGGAGCGGCCGACGCCTCACCGCGCCCGGTCGGGGTGGTCACCGTCGCCTCCCGCACGCGGCCGCGGCTGGTCCACTCGCTGGGCGCGCGGATCGCGGACGTCGGCCGGCTGCCCCTGCTGGGTGCGGTGGAATACACCGCCGACGCCTCGCCGCTCTCCCGGAGCAACAGCGCCCAACGCCTCAAGGCGCTCGACGGCATGTTGCAGGTGCCGCCGGCCCTCGCTGCCGCTCTCGCCGAGAACCCGGGGCCGGTTCTGCTCGTGGACGACTACACCGAGACGGGCTGGACACTCGCGGTGGCGGCCCGGATGCTCCGGCGGGCCGGCGCGCAGGGGGTGTTGCCATTGGTGCTGGCCATGCAAGGCTGACGTCGAATCCCTGATCTCTGAGGCACGTACAAGGCTTGAACGTCGACTCACGCATCCTTCCGTGAATCACTGGGTAGGGATATAAGCCACTCACCGCCACATAACGGTCGGTGGCCCCAATTGCTCGTTGCCGCATCCAAGTTCGGCAGGAAGAATTGAAGTCCGCTCCCCGCACGGCTCGGTCCGTAGTCCGGTTGGGCTCTGCTGCGGCGTGCGCTCCCCCGAATCCGACCCGCCCGCAGTGTGGGCCGTAGCCGAAGGGAGGATCGTGACCTTCGGATTCGCTCCGTCCTCGGCGGCTTCGTTGTCGACGTCCACGTCCGCCGCCTCCGCCACCCGCTTGCTCGAGCCTGCCGAATGGGCCGCGGCCGGGATACCCCTGCTGCGCAACCCACGGGAAGTCGTCAGCGGACTGCACTCGCGGCACCGGCCGGGGCCGACGACGGCGATCGTGGCCGTCCTCGACCCGGACGAACGGGTGCGGGCCAGCGCTTCGTTCACCCGGCGCCAGGCGTCGAGTGACGGCTGGGTGTTCCGCAACGCCCTGCTCGCCCAGCTACGCCGGGTCATACCCCACGACCTGCGTCTGCGCACTCCCGTGCGTACCGCCGTGCTGCTCTACTGCCGCGACGGCGACGCACGCTGGACGGAGGAGGACGGGGCGTGGATGTGGGGCCTGCGGGACGCCTGTACGTTGCACGGCCTGCGCTGCGGGGCGTACATCACTCTCACCCGGGACGGTTGGCAGGTCCTCGGCGAGGGACGCGGGGGCCGACGGCCCAACGCGGATTCGACTCCGGAGCCCTTCGCCCTGTCCGAGGCTCCGCCGCCGCTCCCCCGCACCGGCGGCTCCGCCTCCGAGGTGATGCGTCGCGCGGCCGCCCGCTGAACGGCGACCGGTTGCCCGAAAGGTTTTCGCGGCTCCGTACTCCCGCCCGCCGAGACCAGCGCCGAGGAGCATGACCCGCCAGCTCACGGCCTGAGCCGCCACACGCGCGCGGCGGCAGGAGCACGGCGCAGGAGCGCGGCGGCAGTCCAGAACGAGACCCTGCCGACGGCGACGAAGAGCCATCGGGGACAGCGACGGGACTGGGACGCAGGCGGGGACGGCGACGGGACCAGGTGCCGAAGCGGGGATGGACCCAGACGCAAAGACAGACGCAGACGGGAACGACGACGGCGATCACGACGGCGACGGCACCAGGGCGCGGGCCGAGGCCGGGACCGGACCGGGCCGGGACGGCAAGGAATCAGGTTCCCACGGCCACCACCGGGAAGGCCCGCCTTTGGAAGCGCCCCCCTTTCCGGGCACACCGAAGAGGCGCCGCAGCAGCGACGCCTCTCTGGGCTCCGGACCTCGCGGCCTACCGGAACCGGGTCAGACGCCCGCGCCCAGTACCCCGTTGATCTGCTGCGGGTCGCCGCAGACGATCAGCAGGGCCGAGGCCCGCGCGAGGGCCAGCGGCAGAGCGGTGGCGGCGACGGTGTCGGATCCGCTGTTGACGGCGACGACGACGACCGGACGCACGCCCGCTCGGGTCACCGCGGCGGCATCGGCGTAGAAGACGTCATCCCCGGCGTCGTGCTGCGCCCAGTAGGACGCTTCGCCGAAGGACAGCTCGTGAGCGGCCCAGGGGTGCAGTTCGCCGGTGGTGACCACCAGCACGTCCCCCGGAGCGCGTCCGGATTCCAGGAGGAGGTCCACGGCCTCCTCGGCGGCGTCCAGCGCGCCCTCGGCCGAGGCCGGGATCAGCTGGACCTGAGCACTCGCCGGAGCAGGCGCGGCGGCGGGAGCGGCCGGGGCCGAAGGCCCGGGCTTGGCGGCCGTGTCACGCGGCGCGCGTTGCGCCGGCGGCGTGGGCCGGAGGGGTCCGGGACGACCGGGACGCGACGGAGCCGCGGGACGGGGTCCGGGTACAGGTCGAGGGGTCGGCGCGATGCGGCCGCTGGCCGGAGTGGCGCGGGGACCCTGGGCACTCTCGTGAATCTGAGGCTCCTCGGGAATGAGAGGCATGAGCTGTTGTCTATCAAACTTTGGTGCGGCACGCGCCAGCGGGTGGCACATCAGTGCGACCGGAACGGTCAGAAGTCGAAACCGAGTTGGCCTTCGACCTCCGGAACGCTTTCGTTCGCCCAGCTGCGGGCCTTCTTGAGGTGCCGCCACTGGGGCAGCGCATCAAGATACGCCCACGACAACCGGTGGTACGGGGTGGGCCCCCGCTCCTCCAGTGCGGCCTTGTGCACGGGCGACGGATACCCGGCGTTGGCCGCAAAGCCGAAGTCTGCATGTTCGGCACCCAGTTCGGCCATCATTTTGTCGCGCCGGACCTTGGCGATCACCGAGGCCGCCGCGACCGCCACGCACGACTGGTCGCCCTTGATCACCGTGCGGACCCGCCAGGGCGAACCGAGGTAGTCGTGCTTCCCGTCGAGGATCACCGCGTCCGGGCGGACCGGGAGAGCCTCCAGAGCGCGGCCGGCGGCGAGCCGCAGTGCGGCTGTCATCCCGAGATCGTCGATCTCCTCGGGCGACGCGTGCCCCAGGGCGTAGGACGTCACCCACTTCAGCAGCTCCTCGGAAAGCTCATTGCGACGCTTGACGGTGAGCAGCTTGGAATCGGTGAGGCCTATGGGAGGTCGACGGAGTCCGGTGACGGCCGCGCAGACGGTGACGGGTCCGGCCCACGCACCGCGGCCCACCTCGTCGACGCCGGCAATGACCTTGGCTCCGGTCGTGGCGCGAAGGGAGCGCTCGACGGTGTGAGTGGGTGGTTCGTACGGCATGGCGCCCTTAGATTACGCCGCCTCCCTCCCGTCGCGACACCCCGGTCGGTCCCGATCTCCCTCGGACCGGCCGCATCGACGTCGGCACCGCGCTCAGGGCGCGCCCGGCCGCAGCAGGGGCAGCATGAGCCGGTCCACCGTCTCCTCGAGTTCGCGATCACTCCATTCGCAGGCGCATATCTTCGAGCGGTACATCATCACGGCCGGTACGGCGTCGAAGACATAACTGTTCGCCGCGTCGGCTCGCACCTCACCCCTCCCGATTTCCCTGCTGATGACGTCATGGAGGAGCCTGACCGTCGGCTCGACCACGCCCTCGAAGATCAGGACCTGGAAGCGCTCCGCCTGGAGTGGATCGCATTCGTGAATCACTGAGCGCAGCGCCAGGCCTAGCCGGGAGAACATCACGTCGCGCACGTCGCGGCACAGCGCCGGCAGGACGGACAGCTCCTCTGCCGGCGGCGCGCTCGGGCCGATGCCGATCTTCGGATTCGGGATGGGACTGAACTTCGTGACGGCGACGGTCACCGCAGTGGCGGGCGTCGCCCCGCACGAGGCCGGCGCCGCCTCCAGCCTGCTCAACGCCATGCAGCAGGTGGGACGTTCGCTCGGTCTGTCCATCCTGACGACCGTCTTCGGCTCGGCCGCCAAGGACGAGGCGACGAAGCAACTGCCCAAGTTCCTCGCCGCGGGCTCGGCGGAACAGAAGGCCGAGTTCCGCCCGGACGCGTCAACTGCCCGCGCCCTGGGGGCACGAGATGCTCGCCCACGGCATCTCCTCGGCTTTCGCCCCCGCCTCCGGGATGACCGTCCTCGCTCTGGCGACCGCCTGGTTCGTGATCCGGGTCCGCAAGAGCGACCTGGAGGCGCTGTCCGGCACGGCGAACCCCGTGGCGGCCTGACCGAACGGCTCGACGGGCCGCGCCCGGGGTGTCGCCACCGCGCACAGCGGAGGCGCGTCCCCCGCTCCCTGGTCGGCCCGCCCGGCCTCCCCGGGCCCAGAGCATGATCATGAACAGCACAAACCGCACACTCCGCCCCCTCCCTCTCGCCCGCTTTCCCGACCGCCGTGCCGGCACATCTCGCACAGCGGTCGTCCGGACAACGCGGAGCCATCACGCAGAGTTCCCGTCGAGCACGCAGAGTTCGCAACGGGCGGTCGCTACCGTTCCGTCGCCCGGCTGTCGCCTCACACGGGCGAGGTGGACACCCAGCCCGGCAGGTCCTCCACCCGCTGCGTCCACGCGACGGGCGGCGCCCCGGCCTTGCCGGCGGCGAGCACCCCGCCCACGATGGCGCACGTGGTGTCCACGTCCCCGCCCACCTGCGCGGTCGTCCAGAACGCCGTCTCGTAGTCGGCCAGGGCGCGAGCGGCCGACCACAGCGCGAAGGGCACGGTGTCATGGGCCGACGTGCGCCTGCCGCAGCCCAGCACGGCCGCGACGGTGCCCGCGTCGGCGTAGTCGAGCATGTCCCGGGCACGGCCGAGGCCCGCCCGCACGGCGCTCTTCGGGACCAGTGCGATGACACCGTCGAGCAGGGCCTCGGCTCCGGGCGGCCCGTCCGGAGCTCCTGCCAGCGCGGCGGCCGCGGCCACGGCCATGGCCCCGACGACGGCCTCCCGGTGCTGATGCGTGGGGTAGGCGGAGATCTCCGCCTGGTGGGTCGCCTGCTCGGGGTCGTCCGCGTACCAGGCGCCCAGGGGCGCGATCCGCATGGCGGCGCCGTTGCCCCAGGATCCCTGCCCGTTGAACAGGGCGGACGACAGCTCGCGCCAGTCGGAGCCCTCCCGGACGAGCCTGAGCAGCCGGTTGACGGCGGGGCCGTAGCCGCGGTCGAAGTCGTGGTGCTCGGCGAAGGAGCGGGCCAGCGCATCCTGGTCGATGCGGTGGTGAGCGGTCAGGACCGCCACCACGGAACAGGCCATCTCGGTGTCATCGGTCCACTGCCAGGGGCCGGGCGGCAGCTCGCGGCGCTGCAGCAGCGGATAGTTCACCGGCACGAAGAACTGAGAGCCCAGTGCGTCGCCCACGGCGAGGCCGCGCAGGCTGGCCAGGGCACGCTCCAGGCGCCCGGCGGGAGAGGAGTCAGCGGTCATCTTTCCCCCACTCTGTCCCCCGTGATCCCATAGGGCGCCGGTTCCCGCCAGCGGTCGAAGGGCCGGTCGAGGGCGTACCTGTCGTCGTCCTGGAGAACGAGCATCCGCATCTCCGCGTTCCCCGGGTTCGCGAGAGACTCGAATTCGGCGACGGTCCAGTGGAACCAGCGCATGCAGAACAGGCGCATCGCCAGGCCGTGGGTCACCAGCAGCACGTTCGGCGGGTGGTCGGGGGCCTCGAAACTGCGGAACAGGCTCTCCAGGAACCCGCCGACCCGGTCGTAGACGTCGGCCCCGCTCTCGCCCTGCGCGAAGCGGTAGAAGAAGTGCCCGTAGGCGTCGCGATAGGACTTCTGCAGCTGGACGTCGTCGCGGTCCTGCCAGTTTCCCCAGTCCTGCTCGCGCAGCCGGGGCTCCTCGCGCACCCGTATCAGCTCGGGATCGAGGTGGAATGCCTGCAGGGTCTCGTGCGTGCGCCGGTAGGGGGAGACGTACACGCTGACCCGTTCGCGGCCGAAGACCTCCCGGAGGTGCTTTCCGGTCTCCTCGGCCTGACTGCGGCCCCGCTCGGTCAGGGCCAGTGCGTGGTCGGGTTCACGCTCGTAGACGGTGTCATCAACATTGCCCGTTGACTCCCCGTGCCGGACAAGGACGATGCGCCGTGGTCGTGCCATGCCAAAACCCTAGATCGGTCGAGGGCCGATCGAGCACTGGTAAGGCCTCCATACGGCGTAGGTCACACAAATACTGTCCTGGAAGGCCCCGGACGGCGCACGTCGGACGAGCGCGCCCTCATACCGTCCAGGCAGCCTCGAGCTCGACGATGTCGCCGGTCAGGGAGGAGACGTCGGCCTCCGTCTGCGCGCGCAGCGCGAGCCGTTCCACGCGTTCCGTCCGGTACTTTCCGTGCTCGGCCTGCGAGCGCCACATCGACAGGACGAGGAACTCGGGGCCGGGCCCCTCGGCGAACAGCCCGCGGATCATGCCGGGAGAGCCGGCCATCGCGGGGTTCCACACCTTCTCCTGCATGAGCGTGAAGTGCTCGGCGCGCTCCTCGTGGACCCGGCAGAGGGCGACCCGCACCAGGTCGGAGTCGGTGAAGCGGGGCTCGAAGCCCGTCTTGACGTCGAAGCGGTAGTCGAACAGCCGAACCTGGGGGTCCTTGAAGGTGCCCGACTGGGCCGTCGCCAGCCGGTCGTGGGAGCGGGCCATGAAGGAGTCGTAGAAGGCGCGGCTCTCCCAGAACGTGAAGACATGCGCGACGGAGGGCCGTGCCCTGCTCCAGCCCCCGCCCTGCCCCCGGAACCCCGGCTCCCCCAGAAGCCCCGCCCACTTTCGCTGTCCCCGTTCGAAACCGCGGCGGTCCACCACGGTGCAGCGAATCCACTTGACCAGCACCGCGCCATGGTAAGGCCAGCGGGCGTGGCGTTGGTCACTCTCGTACACAGTGCTCCGCTGCGACGGTGCACGCGCGCGTGGCAGGATGGACAACCGGCCGTGAGAGACGGGCCGTTCGGGCGCGACAGCAGACGGGGAATCGGGGAGGGGAAGTCCGGTGAGCGGCCTCAACAAGGGAATCCGCAAGATCGAGATGGCGCTGAAGTGGGATCCCAGTCCGGCGGGGCAGCCGCCCACCGATCTGGACGTCGTGGCGGCGACCTATCTGGCGAGCGATCCGCACGGCGAACCCGCCTACGTGGTGCACTTCGACAGCCGCTCGCCCGACGGCACGATCTATCTCAACCGGGACAGCAAGGACGGCAAGGGCTTCGGCTGGGACGAGGTCATGACGCTGGAGCTCGACCGTCTGGACGCGCGGTACGCGCGCGTGGTCCTCGGCGTCGTCATCCAGCAGAACCCCGAGCACCGCACCTTCGTCGGGGTGCTCAACCCGGGCTACCGCATACGGGAGGGCTACACCGTCCTGGACGAGGGGGACTTCGGCGACGTCCTCGGTGCGACCGCGGCGACGGTCGGGGAGTTCGTGCGCGAGACGTCCGACAGCTGGTCGTTCCACTCGGGTGTGCACGGCTTCGAGGACGACCCGGTCACGTTCACCAGAGTCATGGGCCAGGTCCACCGGTCCTGAACGGGCGGGACGTCCACGCGTAGGACGCGAACGAGCGGGAACGCCGAGGGCGGTGGAGCCGAAGACCGGCTCCACCGCCCTCGCCGGATCACACGGACCCGGCCTGCAATACCTAGCTGCAGCCGCTGGTGGAGCCGCAGCCCTCGCAGATGTAGCAGGAGCCGGCTCGCTGCATCTTCGTCCCGCAGGAGAAGCACAGCGGGGCGTCGGCCTGGATGCCCAGCTGCATCTCCACCAGCTCGGCGCTGGTGTGGGCCTGCTGCGGCACCGGTCGGGGCGCCTCGGCTTCGGCCTTCGGGGCGGCAACGGCCTTCAGGTCCGTCTGGCGGGGCGCGGACTGGGCGAGGCCCTCCACGTCCACGTCCTCCTCCTCGAGGTTCGGCTCGTAGGAGCCGGTCTCCAGGTGGCGCTGACGCTCCTCGGCGGAATGGATGCCGAGCGCCGAGCGCGTCTCGAAGGGCAGGAAGTCCAGCGCCAGGCGGCGGAAGATGTAGTCGACGATCGACTGCGCCATCCGCACGTCCGGGTCGTCCGTCATGCCGGCCGGCTCGAAGCGCATGTTGGTGAACTTCGAGACGTACGTCTCCAGCGGCACGCCGTACTGGAGGCCGACGGAGACCGCGATGGAGAAGGCGTCCATCATGCCGGCGAGGGTCGAACCCTGCTTGGACATCTTGAGGAAGACCTCGCCGAGACCGTCGTCCGGGTAGGAGTTGGCGGTCATGTAGCCCTCAGCGCCGCCGACGGTGAAGGAGGTCGTGATGCCGGGACGGCCCTTGGGCAGACGCTTGCGGACCGGGCGGTACTCGATGACCTTCTCGACCGCGGTGCGGATCGTGTCCTCGGCCTTCTCGGTGACCTCGGCCTTCTCCTTGTCCTTGGTCTTCGCGGAGAGGGGCTGGCCGACCTTGCAGTTGTCGCGGTAGATCGCGAGCGCCTTGACGCCGAGCTTCCAGGCCTCGAAGTAGATCTCCTCGACCTCCTCGACGGTGGCCGTCTCCGGCATGTTGACCGTCTTGGAGATGGCGCCGGAGATCCAGGGCTGGATCGCGGCCATCATGCGGACGTGGCCCATCGGGGAGATGGCCCGCTCGCCCATGGCGCAGTCGAACACCTCGTAGTGCTCGTGCGCGAGACC
Organism: Streptomyces rishiriensis; assembly: GCF_003112535.1. Lineage (GTDB taxonomy): Bacteria > Actinomycetota > Actinomycetes > Streptomycetales > Streptomycetaceae > Streptomyces > Streptomyces rishiriensis. Next base: position 156,469 of record NZ_BEWA01000030.1, read on the forward strand.
GGGGGCGTCGATCACGTTGCCGTTCTCGGCGATGTGGGCGACGATCGCCTCGATCTGCTCCTCCTGGTAACCCAGGCGGCGCAGGGCCTGCGGGACGGTGCCGTTGACGATCTGCATCGAGCCGCCGCCGACGAGCTTCTTGAACTTGACCAGGGCGAGGTCGGGCTCGACGCCGGTGGTGTCGCAGGACATCGCCAGACCGATGGTGCCGGTCGGGGCGAGCACGGACGCCTGGGCGTTACGGAAACCGTTCTTCTCACCGAGGCGCAGGACGTCCTGCCAGGCCTCCGTGGCGGCGGCCCAGACCGGGGTGTCCAGGTCGTCCATGCGGACGGCCGTCCCGTTGGCGTCCGAGTGCTGCTTCATGACGCGGTTGTGCGCGTCGGCGTTGCGGGCGTAGCCGTCGTACGGGCCGACGACGGAGGCCAGCTCGGCGGAGCGGCGGTAGGCCGTGCCCGTCATCAGGGAGGTGATGGCGCCGGCCAGGGAGCGGCCGCCGTCGGAGTCGTACGCGTGGCCGGTGGCCATCAGCAGGGCGCCGAGGTTGGCGTAGCCGATGCCGAGCTGGCGGAACGCGCGCGTGTTCTCGCCGATCTTCTGGGTCGGGAAGTCCGCGAAGCAGATGGAGATGTCCATCGCGGTGATGACGAGCTCGACGACCTTCTGGAAGCGGTCCGCCTGGAAGGACTGGGTGCCCTTGCCGTCGTCCGTGAGGAACTTCATCAGGTTCAACGAGGCGAGGTTGCAGGACGTGTTGTCCAGGTGCATGTACTCGCTGCACGGGTTCGACGCGGTGATCCGGCCGGACTCGGGGCAGGTGTGCCAGTTGTTGATCACACCGTCGTACTGGATGCCCGGGTCGGCGCAGGCCCAGGCGGCTTCGGCGAGCTTGCGGAACAGCGCCTTGGCGTCGACCTTCTCGATGATCTCGCCGGTCATGCGGGCGCGCAGGCCGAACTCGGCGCCGTTCTCGACGGCCGTCATGAACTCGTCGTTCACGCGGACGCTGTTGTTGGCGTTCTGGTACTGGACGGACGTGATGTCGTCCCCGCCCAGGTCCATGTCGAAGCCCGCGTCGCGCAGGGCGCGGATCTTCTCCTCCTCCTTCACCTTGGTGGAGATGAAGTCCTCGATGTCCGGGTGGTCCACGTCGAGGACGACCATCTTGGCCGCGCGACGCGTGGCGCCACCGGACTTGATGGTGCCGGCGGAGGCGTCGGCGCCGCGCATGAAGGACACCGGGCCGGAGGCGTTGCCGCCGGAGGAGAGGAGCTCCTTGGAGGAGCGGATCCGGGAGAGGTTCAGGCCGGCGCCGGAGCCGCCCTTGAAGATCATGCCCTCTTCCTTGTACCAGTCGAGGATCGACTCCATGGAGTCGTCGACGGCCAGGATGAAGCAGGCGGAGACCTGCTGGGGCTGCGGGGTCCCGACGTTGAACCAGACGGGGCTGTTGAAGCTGAAGATCTGGTGCAGGAGGGCGTAGGCCAGCTCGTGCTCGAAGATCTCGGCGTCGGCGGGCGAGGCGAAGTAGCTGTTGTCCTCGCCGGCCTTCCGGTACGTCTTCACGATGCGGTCGATCAGCTGCCTGAGGCCGGTCTCGCGCTGAGGGGTGCCCACGGCACCGCGGAAGTACTTGCTGGTGACGATGTTGACCGCGTTCACCGACCAGAAGTCGGGGAACTCGACGCCACGCTGCTCGAAATTGATCGAGCCGTCGCGCCAGTTGGTCATGACGACGTCACGACGCTCCCAGGCAACCTCGTCGTAAGGGTGCACTCCGGGGGTCGTGTGGATGCGCTCGATGCGCAGGCCCTTGGTGTTCTTGGCTCCCTTGGCTCGGGAACCTCGTGCCGGACCGCTCGCCGTCTCTGTCATGCCGCCTCCCTCTACGGGCGAAAACGCCCTGAAATGCCACGTTGTTCCCGTGACACGTTGTTCTGTCTGGTGCTGTGGGCACCCACGCGCTACCGCCCACAACAGGTCTTCGTCCGCCGCCGCCCTGCCGCCTCGACGAGGCATCGGGTGCGGCCGTCGGTCAGTCGGCGGCCCGGGCGGGCTCGGGGACCTGAACGGTCCCCGTGCGCCCTCCGTCGTCCTTCCGGCTCCCCACGACATCCCCTGCTTCGTCCGCGCGGTCGTCGTCGTCCGCAGCGGGGGGTCCCGTCTGGTCCCTGAGTTCCGCGATCGCCGCCTCGAAGTCCTCGAGCGAGTCGAACGCCCGGTAGACGGAGGCGAACCGCAGATAAGCGACGAGGTCGAGCTCCTGCAGCGGACCGAGTATGGCCAGCCCCACGTCATGGGTGGTCAACTCGGCGCTTCCGGTGGCCCGCACCGCCTCCTCGACGCGCTGGCCGAGCTGGGCGAGAGCGTCCTCGGTGACGGGCCGCCCCTGGCACGCCTTGCGCACGCCGTTGATGACCTTGGTGCGGCTGAACGGCTCGGTGACCCCGGACCGCTTGACCACCATCAGCGAGCACGTCTCCACGGTCGTGAAACGACGGGAGCAGTCAGGGCATTGACGCCGCCTGCGGATCGACGTGCCGTCGTCCGTCGTACGACTGTCGACGACACGGCTGTCGGGGTGCCTGCAGAAGGGGCAGTGCATGAACTCCAACCCTCCTCACAGCAGACTCAATGGCCTCGCCAGGCCTCACGGGCCCCTCGAAGCAGCCCCAAGCATAGGGGATCCGTCGACATCCGAAGACACCGGGGACCACAACTTCTGGGCCGCTGCGCCAATCCAACCACTACATGTGGGGCTTGGCGCATCCTTCCAGGCCGTATCGCGTGTCGCGCCCATCGCGCTCACCGCACGCGATCCGGCCGTCACGCCGAGCACACGAAATCCACCCCGGCACGCGCGTGTACGGGCGTATCGCGGCGGCGCTCACGGCGATACCGTGAGCGCCACGAGGAGGAGAAGTGGGACTCTCGCACAGTGGCGGGACCGGTCCTCGGTCGGCCGGAGACCGGATGGCAGACTGGGGCCACGCCTCACAAGGTCACCGTCTCCGGCGGTGAAGGCTACAACAATGAGACCTTTTGCCCGTCGGAGACCGCGTTAGCCATACACCCAGACACATGATCAAGTCCGTTTATCCACGCTTTTTCACTCGAACGTGTGTTTGGCGCAACCTTTCGAAAGCAACTACCGTTGTCCAGCAGGGAGACAACCGAGAGGGGCCGACGTGACCACCACCGCAGACAGTGCCACCATCACTGCCCAGGACCGCTCCCAGGGCCGACTCGAGCCGGTGCATGCGATGAACGAAGCCATGAATCCCGAGGCGCACAAGCGCTCGTTGCCCGGTCGACCTCCAGGCATCCGCGCCGACAGCTCGGGGCTCACCGACCGGCAGCGCCGAGTGATCGAGGTCATCAGGGACTCCGTACAGCGGCGAGGTTACCCGCCGTCCATGCGGGAGATCGGTCAGGCGGTCGGCCTGTCCAGCACGTCCTCGGTCGCCCACCAGCTGATGGCACTGGAGCGGAAGGGCTTCCTGCGCCGCGACCCGCACCGCCCGCGCGCGTACGAGGTGCGCGGCTCCGACCAGGCCGCCTCCGTGCAGCCCACGGACACCGCCGGGAAGCCGGCCGCGTCCTACGTCCCGCTGGTCGGCCGGATCGCCGCCGGCGGTCCGATCCTGGCCGAGGAGTCGGTGGAGGACGTCTTCCCGCTCCCGCGCCAGCTCGTGGGCGACGGCGAGCTGTTCGTCCTGAAGGTCGTCGGCGACTCGATGATCGAGGCCGCGATCTGTGACGGCGACTGGGTCACCGTCCGCCGCCAGCCGGTCGCCGAGAACGGCGACATCGTGGCCGCGATGCTCGACGGGGAGGCCACCGTCAAGCGCTTCAAGCGCGAGGACGGCCATGTGTGGCTGCTGCCGCACAACTCCGCCTACGAGCCGATCCCGGGCGACGACGCGACCATCCTCGGCAAGGTGGTGGCCGTACTCCGCCGCATCTGAACGCGGCGACGGGCGGGACTCTCCCGCCCTACCCCCTGACTGGGCCCCGGGATCCCTGCGCCGGTTCCGGGGCCCTGCGCTGCGCCGGCGGGCCCGCCCCTCCCCCGGCGCGGGCCCTACGCCTCCGCCTCCGCCTGGGCCTCCGCCTCCGCCTGGGCATCCGCCTCCGGTCCGGTCGCCGCCTCCGGTCCGGTCGCCGCCTCCGTCTGCGTCCGGGCCTCGGACTCCGACTGCCTGGCCTTCGCGTCGATCGCGGCGAGGGACCTGCGGACCTGGTTGCGGTCCGTGGTGTACCAGAAGTCGGGCAGGGAGGCCTTCAGATAGCTCCCATAACGCGCCGTCGCCAGCCGCTGGTCCAGGACCGCGACCACACCGCGGTCCCCCGACGCCCGAACGAGACGGCCCGCGCCCTGGGCCATGAGCAGCGCCGCGTGGGTCGCGGCGACGGCCATGAAGCCGTTGCCTCCGGCGTCCTCCACCGCCTTCTGGCGAGCGCTCATCAGCGGGTCGTCCGGTCGCGGGAACGGGATCTTGTCCATGACGACCAGCTGGCAGCTGGCGCCGGGCACGTCGACGCCCTGCCAGAGCGACAGCGTGCCGAACAGGCAGGTCTTCGGGTCGGCCGAGAAGTTCTTGATCAGCTCTCCGAGGGTCTCCTCGCCCTGGAGGAGGATCGGGAACTCCGGGAGACGGGTGCGCAGTTCCTCGGCGGCGAGCTGCGCGGCGCGCATGGACGAGAAGAGACCGAGCGTGCGACCGCCGGCCGCCTGGATCAGCTCGGTCAGTTCGTCGAGCATGTCGGCCCGGTCGCCGTCCCGTGCGGGGCGCGCGAGGTGTTTGGCGACGTACAGGATGCCCTGCTTGCGGTAGTCGAAGGGCGAACCGACGTCGAGGCCCTTCCACTGCGGCACGTCGTCGCCCTCCGTGCCCTCCGGGGCGAGGCCCATCGACGCGCCCACCCCGTTGAAGTCCCCGCCCAGTTTCAGCGTCGCCGAGGCCAGGGTCACGGACCGGTCGGTGAAGAGCTTCTCGCGCAGCAGACCCGACACGGACATGGGGGCGACGCGCAGGGAGGCGCCGAAGCGGTCGTGGCGCTCGTACCAGACGACGTCCCACTCGGAGCCGTTGCAGATCCGCTCCGCCACGTCGTGCACGGACTCCACGGATGCCAGCGCCTGCTTGCGGACCGCGTCCTCGTCCTGGACGGACTTGTCACGGGTGGCTCCGATGGCGGAGATCACCGTCCGCGCGGCGTCGCGCAGCGCCATGAGGGCGTAGCCGAGGTCCTCCGGGATCTCCTCCAGGCGGCCCGGCAGGGCCAGCTCCATGAGCCGCTCGAAGCCCTCGGCGGCGCTCTGCAGCTGGTCGGCCGCCTTCTCGTCGACCAGTTTGGCCGCTCGGCGCACGGCCCGGTTGACCTGGCCCGGGGTGAGCTCGCCGGTGGCGACGCCGGTGACCCGGGAGACCAGCTCGTGCGCCTCGTCGACGATCAGCACCTCGTGCTGCGGCAGGACCGGGGCGCCCTCGATGGCGTCGATGGCGAGGAGCGCGTGGTTGGTGACGACGACCTCGGCCAGCTTGGCGCGCTCGCGGGCCATCTCGGCGAAGCACTCGGCGCCATAGGCGCATTTCGTGGCGCCGAGGCACTCCCGGGAGGACACCGACACCTGGGCCCAGGCACGGTCGGACACACCCGGCGTGAGGTCGTCGCGGTCCCCCGACTCGGTCTCGTCGGACCAGTCGCGCAGCCGGAGCAGGTCCTGGCCGAGCTTGCTGGTGGGGGCGGCCGCCTCGAACTGGTCGAAGAGGCCCTCCTCCTCGTCCTGCGGGACGCCTTCGTGGAGGCGGTGCAGGCACAGGTAGTTCGACCGGCCCTTGAGCATCGCGAACTCCGGGCGCCGGCGCAGCAGCGGATGCAGCGCCTCGACCGTGCGCGGCAGGTCCCGCTCGACGAGCTGGCGCTGCAGGGCCAGCGTGGCCGTGGCCACCACGACGCGCTCCCCGTGGGCGAGCGCGGGCACGAGGTAGCCGAGTGACTTTCCGGTGCCGGTGCCGGCCTGGACCAGCAGGTGTGAGCCGTCGTCGATCGCCTGGGCGACGGCTTCGGCCATGGTCACCTGGCCGGGGCGCTCCGTGCCGCCGACGGCGGCGACGGCGGCATGCAGGAGTTCGGGGAGTGAGGGCTTCGTCATAGCGCGACCACCCTACGGCGCGGCACTGACAAACGGGTCGCCGAGGCGGGCGGGAGGGAAGGGATCAAGACCGTGGGTCTCCTGGTGGTGGAGGAGGGAACGCGCCGGACGTGGCGGAATGTGACTGTTCGACGGCGAGAGGTGGCCGAATCCGGCCCGACACCGCCCGGGTGGCTTCACAGCAGAGCACGCGTATGACGTTCTCGGATCATCAGGACCGCCCGCTCGGCGGGCGGATCGAGCTCCGCGGAGAACCGGAAACCGGCGCTCGACGACATGGGTGCACGCGGGTGTCCCGTCAAGGATGAGATCGGCGACGGCGTCGAGCGGCGGACCGAGAGCCCTCGCCTCCACCGGCCGATGGGCGGGAGGTCCCGCTCGATCCGCACGGCGACCGGGGGCGTCGGAACGCACCGGCGGACGTGCCGACGCCCCCGGTCGCCGACGGCGAGAGCGAGGGCGAGAGCGAGGGCAGGGGGCACGCCGGGGCCGGCGGGCGTCCCGGCAAGGGGCACGGCTGACTCCTCCCGGATCGTTCACAAGAGCAGGGGGTTGGCGATGGTGACGTAGACGGACTGGGTGTCCACCGGTCCGACGAGTTCGTCGAGACCGTGCAGCCGAGTGAGCAGATTGGCCTTGCAGCGCAGCACGGGTGCGTCGAGCAGCCGGGCGGGCAGCGAACTGCGGCCGCCCGTCCGCCCGGGGCCGGAGGCGGCCCCGCCGTCGGCGTCGGCGCGGGGCTGGTCGGCGTCGGCGAGGAAGCGCCGGAAGGCCGCGAGCAGGAGGCGTTCGTCGGCGAGCCCCTGGGAGCCGAACGCGCCGATGAGCCCCAGCACGTTGTTGATCCCCAGGTAGTAGCAGAACCGCTCGTCGGTGACGTCGTCGGAGACGAAGGTGTCGCTGCGCGCCCCGACCCCGGGCAGCCGGGCGTCGAGTTCCGCGCGGTGGGACTCGCGGAAGTAGTAGCCCTGGTTGTCGCGGTAGCGGCCGCCCCTGGGCCAGCCGTCCGGGTCCAGCAGGACGAGCGTGTTCTGCTGGTGCGCCTCCAGGGCGATCCCCGCCACGCCGTCGAGCCACAGGACGGGCCGGACGACCTGGTCCAGGTAGCGCAGGAACCACTCCGCCGCCACCGCCCCCGGCGGCCGGCCGGTGCGCCCGGCGAGACGCGTGACGATCACGTCCAGCCGGGAGCGCGGGACCGGACCCGCACCCGCGAGGGCCGGGGGCGTCCCGCGCGTCCGGTCGGTCGCGTCGGCTGCGTCGGCCGCCTCGCGTGCGTGCGGCCGGGGCGCCACGAGGCCGGCGAGGCAGCAGACGTCGTCCGCCGGGGTGAAGGGGTTGTGGCGGATCATCACGTCGAGTCCGGTCAGCGGGCGGCCGTCCGGGCCGTCGACCGCGAGCCAGGCGGGATCGCGGACGATGTCGAAACCCGGGTGGGCCGCGTGCCACCGCTCGGCGAGTCCGGAGCGCAGGAGCCGGTGCACCTCCACGCCCCGGTGGAGCTCCTTGCGCAGGTTCTCCCGACGCGAGTTGGTGATGCGCAGGCTCAGGGACAGCTTCAGCATGGCCGGGGCGCCGGACCGGTGCACGGTGCGCACGGAGGAGGTGGGGCGCCACGGAAGGCCGTGCGCGCCCAGATCCCGGACCAGACCGGCGTCGAACAGCGCCTCGGCCTCGGGACGGCGTCGCATCTCGGCCAGTTGCCAGGGATGCACGGGCAGGGCGGTGAAGCCGTCGGGCAGCGGCAGTCCCGTGGCCGCCAGTCGCGCCGTCAGCCGGGCGGCGGGGACGGGGCGGCCGCCCTCGGTCCAGGCGGAGTCCGTGGCGAGCACGGAGGGAGCGACGGCCACCCAGTGGAGCCGGAAGGAGCCGCGCGACTCGGGTGAGTACCGGCGCGCCTCGCCGTCCGAGAGCCCTTCTCGGCTCTTGGGGGTCGGGTGCAACGGGTGCCCCAGCAGCAGCGCCTGCTCGGCGGCCAGGAACAGGTCGGGGCCGTCGGCGGGGCTCGCTCTGCGCTCGGCGATGAACACGGCGGTACGGCGGACGGAGTCGGCGACGCGCGCGACGAGGTCGACGCCCTCGCCGCCCCCACCTCCGCCTCCTCCGTCTCCACCGCCTCCGTCTCCATCGCCTCCGTCTCCATCGCCGGCGGGCGTCTCGCGGGCCAGCAGGGCGGCGACCGTGACGGCGTCCGCGGGCGGGGCCTGCTCGGGAGCGTCGGCCAGGCGCGGCAGGCCGAAGCGGTGCCAGCCCGTCGGGGACCAGTGGTGGACGGGCACGAGCAGGCTGACACCGCTCGCGGGCAACGGCACGCGCAGAACGCCGTCGCCGGGGGCGGGCAGTCCGGTCTCGCGGACCCAGCAGCGCAGCAGGTTCTCCACGGCTGCGGCCTGGGCGGCGGTGTGCGGATCGGGGTGGTCCAGGAGGTCGTCAGCGGCGGAGGGCGCCGGTTCGGCGGGTGGGACCGTTCCCGGCTCACGCGGCGTCGGCAGCGACCGCGCGGAGGGGTTGGCGGGTCCTGCGGAGAGGGCGGACGGCCGCTCGGGCGGCGCCGGAGGTACGTCCGCGGGGGGTGCGGGGGCGGCGTCCGCTGGGCGTGCGGGGTCGGCGTCGGCGGGTTGCGGGAAGGTGGTCAAGGTCGGTCCTCGGTCGGTCCTCGTGGAATGAAGGGGCAGAAGCGAGCAGGCGCTGACACGGAGCCCGCGCTCGCTCCCGGCTCCCGGCCCCGGGGGGGGGACGCCAGGCGCGCCCGTCTCCGGTGACTCCGGTGGGGAGCGGCGGCCGGATCATCTCGCCCGGTCGGCACTGCTGCCCTGGCGTGAGACCGGCTCGGGAGGCCGGTCCGGCGGGTTCTGCCTGCTCGGAGAGTGGGCCTCCATCTGCCCCGCCTGCTCTGCTTGCCCCGCCTGCTCCCTATGCCTCTCGCGTCCCTTGCGCCCTTTCTCGTCCCTGCCGTGGGCGTGGCTCGCGGCCACCGCTGCCATGGCGTCCGCGAGCCGGTCCAGCACCGCGGCGGCCTGCTCGTCGGTGATGGTCAGCGGCGGAAGCAGTCGTACGACGCCGGCGTGACGGCCCCCGAGCTCCACGATCAGGCCGCGCCGCAGGCACTCCCGCTGGAGGGACAGGGCCAGCGCGGGGGCGGCGGGGAAGGGACGGTGCGCACCGCCGAGCCCCTGGACCTCGCCGACCCCACCGGCCTCGTCGTTCCCCGGGATCCCCTCGATCCCCTCCATCCCCTGGCTCCCCTGGCCGCCCTGGCTCCCGCATGACGCTTCCGGGTCCACCATCTCGACCCCGATCATCAGTCCGCGCCCCCGTACGTCGCCCATGCACGGGAACTCCTCGGCGAGGCGCCGGAGGCCGCGCAGTATGCGGGCGCCCAGGACGGCGGCCCGGTCGGCGAGGCCGTTCTCGCGGACGAAGGCGAGGGTGGCCGTACCGGCGGCCATGGCGAGCTGGTTGCCGCGGAACGTGCCCGCGTGGGCGCCCGACTGCCAGGCGTCGAGTTCCTCGCGGTAGACCACGACGGCGAGCGGCAGGCTGCCGCCGATGGCCTTGGACAGGACCATCACGTCGGGGGTGACGCCGCTGTGCTCCACCGCCCAGAAGGCGCCGGTCCGCCCGACGCCCGTCTGGATTTCGTCGGCGATCAGCGGGATGGAGCGCTCCGCGGTGATCTGTCGCATCCGGCGCAGCCAGGCGTCCGGTGCGGGGATCACCCCGCCCTCCCCCTGCACGGGTTCGAGGATCATCCCGGCGGGGCGCCGCACCCCCGACTTGGGATCGTCGAGGACGGACTCGGTCCAGCGGGCGGCGAGTTCGGCGCCGCGCTCGCCGCCGACGCCGAACGGGCAGCGGTAGTCCTGCGGGTAGGGCAACCGTGCCACCCGGACGTCGCCGGCGCCCCCGGAGACTTCGAGGGATCCGGCGGTCATGCCGTGGTAGGCGCCGGTGAAGGCCAGGACGCCCGTACGGCCGGTGGCGGTCCGGACCAGCTTGAGAGCGGCCTCCACCGCGTCCGTGCCGGCCGGTCCGCAGAACTGCACGCGCGCGTGGTCGGCCAGGCCGGGCGGCAGGGTGCGGAAGAGTTCGGTGACGAAGGCGTCCTTGACGGGGGTCGCGAGGTCGAGCACCTGAAGGGGCGCGCCCGAGTCGAGTACTTTGCGGATGGCCTCCAGCACGACGGGGTGGTTGTGCCCGAGGGCTAGAGCGCCGGCGCCGGAGAGACAGTCGAGGTAGCGGCGGCCGTCCGCGCCCTCGATCGTCAGCCCGCGTGCCCGCACCGGCACGATGGGCAGGGCACGCGCATAGGTGCGCGCCGCCGACTCACGCGCCGACTGACGCCTCAGGATGCCCTCGGGCACTGACTCGGTCACGACCACGGCTTCCCGTCCTTCCGCAGTTCAGGGGCCGGGCGCGGACAGCGGACCCCCCACCGCTACCAACCCCGGACCGTCTTCGCGGTTACGGGTTGCCGCAAGATCTCCGCTGTGACCGAACAGTTGCCGTTCCGTCAGGAGACCCCCACAGCGAGCGCATATCGTGTGGAGGCATCGCACCTGGCCGCGCGGCCCGCTTGAACCCGGGACGCGCTACCCGTGAGTTCCGCTCCGGGGGAACGGCCGGTGTCTCAAGTTCGTTCACAGCAGGGGGAGTCAGACCATGCGATCCACACGGCCGTCGTTCACCGTCCGCCGGAGGAGGAACACGCGCCGCGGAACCTCCCCCGTGCTGGGCGCCATGGCCCTCGTCTCGGTGCTCGCGCTCACCGCGACCGCGTGCGACTCGGGCGACACCGACGCGGGCGGCCAGACCCAAGCCACCGTGCCGGCCACCGGCGACGGAAAGATCACGATCCCGGACGACATCAAGGACAGGCTCAAAGAGCACGGGATCGATCTCGACAAGTGGAAGAACGGCGCCTGGAAGAACTGGGACAGGGACGACTGGCTGCGCGAGGCGCAGGACTACGTCAACCCGATCATCAAGGGCCTGTGGGACCCGGACCGGATGCGCAAGGCGGAGGACCCGGACCGCAGCGTCGACGACAGCGATCTCTCCGGTGACCAGGGCGTGACCGACCCGACGCCGCAGGCGGTGGACGCCAAGGCCGTGCCGACGAAGTACCACGCCAACGCCCCCGAGGCGGGCAAGGTGTTCTTCGACTCTCCCGAGGGCACGATGGTCTGCTCGGCGACCGTCGTGCGGGACCCGGCCCACCCGGGCAAGTCCAACCTCGTGTGGACGGCGGGCCATTGCGTGCACGCGGGCAAGGGCGGCGGCTGGTACCGCAACATCGCGTTCGTGCCGTCGTACAACGATCAGGGCCTGTCGTCCGCGCAGTTGCAGACGGCCACCAAGGAGCAGGCCGCGCCGTACGGGGTCTGGTGGGGCGACTGGACGAAGACCTCGGACCAGTGGATCGCGCAGGGCGGTCAGACCGGCGGCGACGGCGCCTCCTACGACTACGCCGTCATCCATGTGACGCCGGAGGAGGGCGGCTCGGGCAAGTCCCTGGAGGAGACGGTCGGTTCGGCTCTCCCGGTGAACTTCAGGGCCCCGGCGGTGCCGAAGGTCGACAGCATCACGGCGACCGGATACCCGGCGGCCAAGCCGTACGACGGCCAGAAGCTCTACCAGTGCCAGGACAGGCCGGGGCGGTTCTCGATCAACTCCGCGGACCCGACGATGTACCGCATCGGCTGCACGATGACCGGCGGTTCGTCGGGCGGCGGCTGGGTCGCGACGGGCTCGGACGGCAAGCCTGCGCTGGTGTCCAACACCTCGATCGGCCCGGTGAAGTCGGGGTGGCTCGCCGGCCCGCGGCTCGGCGACGTGGCCAAGGGCGTCTACGACTCGGTGAGCGAGAAGTTCGCCGACCGGTAGCCGGACCGGCGGTGGGGCGCCGAGGGGGCCCGTGGGGGCGCCCGCGCCGTCCCGCCGCCGTTCGTCCCGAAGTTCGTCCCGCCCGCCGGCGCCGACCGCCCGGAAGTGTCTCCTCCTCGGCGGGAACGTGACGTACGGCGGCCGGTGAGCCGGACAGGCCGAAGGCCCGTGCCCCGCGGTGAGCGGGGCACGGGCCTTCGGCGTACAGCGGACCGGGCCGGTCGCGGCGGCCTAGACGGCCGGCGCCGGAACGTACGGCGCGAGGTCCGCCGCCAGTTCCTCGTGCACCCGGGCCTTCAGCAGGGTGCCCTCCGCGGTGTGCTCCTCGGAGATCACCTCGCCCTCCGTGTGGGCACGGGCCACCAGGCCGCCATGGGTGTACGGCACCAGTGCCTCGACCTCGACCGACGGCCGCGGAAGCTGGTCGTCGATCAGGGCGAGCAGCTCGGCGATGCCCTGGCCGGTGCGGGCCGAGACCGCGATGGAGCGCTTCTCGATCCGCATGAGCCGCTGGAGCGTCAGCGGGTCGGCCGCGTCCGCCTTGTTGATCACGACGATCTCGGGCACGCCCGTGGCGCCGACGTCCCGGACGACCTCGCGCACGGCGGCCAGCTGCTCCTCCGGGGCGGGGTGCGAGCCGTCCACCACGTGAAGGATCAGGTCGGACTCGCCGACCTCCTCCATGGTGGAGCGGAACGCCTCGACCAGGTGGTGCGGCAGGTGCCGGACGAAGCCGACGGTGTCGGCCAGCGTGTACAGACGGCCGCTCGGGGTCTCGGCCCGGCGCACGGTCGGGTCCAGGGTCGCGAACAGGGCGTTCTCGACCAGGACGCCCGCGCCCGTGAGACGGTTGAGCAGGGACGACTTGCCCGCGTTGGTGTAGCCCGCGATGGCGACGGACGGCACCTTGTGGCGCTTGCGCTCCTGACGCTTGATCTCGCGGCCGGTCTTCATCTCCGCGATCTCCCGGCGCATCTTCGCCATCTTCTCGCGGATCCGCCGACGGTCCGTCTCGATCTTGGTCTCACCGGGGCCGCGGGTGGCGAGGCCGCCGCCCTTGCCGCCGCCCATCTGACGGGACAGCGACTGACCCCAGCCGCGCAGCCTCGGCAGCATGTACTGCATCTGCGCGAGCGCGACCTGCGCCTTGCCCTCACGGGACTTGGCGTGCTGGGCGAAGATGTCGAGGATCAGGGCCGTACGGTCGATGACCTTGACCTTGACGACGTCCTCGAGGTGGATGAGCTGGCCGGGGCTGAGCTCTCCGTCGCAGATCACGGTGTCGGCGCCGGTCTCCAGGACGATGTCCCGGAGTTCGTTCGCCTTGCCGGAGCCGATGTAGGTGGCCGCGTCGGGCTTGTCGCGGCGCTGGATCACGCCGTCGAGCACGAGCGCTCCCGCCGTCTCGGCGAGGGCGGCCAGCTCCGCGAGGGAGTTGTCCGCGTCCTGCGAGGTTCCCGTGGTCCAGACACCGACGAGTACGACGCGCTCCAGGCGGAGCTGTCGGTACTCGACCTCGGTGACGTCCTCGAGCTCGGTGGAGAGACCCGCCACGCGGCGCAGGGCCGCGCGCTCGGAGCGGTCGAACTGGTCGCCGTCCCGGTCTCCGTCGATCTCGTGGCTCCAGGCGACGTCCTCTTCCATCAGGGCATCGGCCCGAAGACCTTCGGGGTAGGCGTGCGCAACGCGCGTGGTGTCCTGGGAAGCGGAAGAAGAGGAGGTCATTGGGTCCTTACGTCGTTGGGAATGCCGGTTCGGCGGCCTTCATGAGGGACAACGCACGAACACCCCGGGAGATTCCCGTGCACCGTGCCGCGCCGACCGCACGATGGTCGCACGGTACGGCCCGTCTCGTCATCGTCTTATTCCGACGCCCGCGCGGCCGCCGGCTGCGGCTTCGACGTCCTCGGTCCGGCGTGGGAGACGCCCTTGGGTTCCGCCTTGGGTTCGGCCCTGGCGACCGGCGCCGCGGGCTTCCAGTCCGGGTGGCCGGGCATCGCCGGCGTCTTCTCGCCGTACAGCCAGTCCTTGAAGAACCCGCTCAGCTCGCGGCCGGAGATCCCTTCGGCGAGGCGCTCGAAGTCGGCCGTGGTCGCCGTGGAGTCGCGGTGGTTGTTCACCCAGGCACGTTCCAGGCGCTCGAAGGCGGGGACGCCGATCTCCTGGCGCAGGGCGTACAGGACGAGGGCCGCGCCGTCGTAGACGTTGGGCCGGAAGATGCTGATCTTCTGGCCCGGGTGGGGCGCCTTGGGCAGCGCCGGGGGGCCTCCGGCGGCGCGCCAGCGGTCGGAGGCGCCGTACGCGGCCTTCATCCGCGTCTCCAGGGTGCGGCCCGCCTTCTCCTGCGCGTACAGCGCCTCGTACCAGGTGGCATGTCCCTCGTTGAGCCACAGGTCGGACCAGCTGCGCGGGCTGACGCTGTCGCCGAACCACTGGTGGGAGAGCTCGTGCACCATGATCGACTCGACGTACCACTTGGGGTAGCCGGGCTCGGTGAAGAGGTCCTTCTCGAAGAGGGACAGGGTCTGCGTCTCCAGCTCGAACCCGGTCGAGGCGTCGGCCATGAGCAGGCCGTACGTCTCGAAGGGGTAGGGACCGACCTTGCCCTCCATCCAGGCGATCTGCTCGGGGGTCTTCTTCAGCCACGGCTCCAGGGCCTCGCGGTCCTTGGTGGGCACGACGTCCCTCACGGGGAGGGCGTGCGGTCCCTCGCGGTGCACGACGGTGGAGCGGCCGATCGACACCTGGGCGAGCTCGGTCGCCATGGGGTGCTGGGTGCGGTAGGTCCACGTGGTCGCCGCGCCGACGCGTTCGACCCCGGCCGGCAGGCCGCCGGCGACCGCCGTGTAGTCGTTGGGGGCGGTGACGCGGATGGTGAACATCGCCTTGTCGGACGGGTGGTCGTTGCACGGGAAGACCAGGTGGGCGGCGTCCGCCTGGTTGGCCATGGCGAGGCCGTCCGCGGTCCTGACCCAGCCGCCGTCCCGGTCGTCGGCGCTCACCGGATCACTGGTGTGCCGCACGGTGATCCGGACCCAGCTGCCCGGGGGCAGCGAGCTCGACGGGGTGACCACCAGGTCGTCGCCTGCGCCGGCGAAGGCGGCGGGCTTGCCGTCGACCTCGACCGAGTCGACCTTGCCGTGGGCGAAGTCGAGGTTGATCCGGTCCAGGGCGGCCGTGGTCCAGGCGTCGATGGTGGTGACCGCCTTGAGGGGCTCGCTGTTGACGCCGGAATAGGTGAAGGACAGGTCGTACGAGGCGACGTCGTACCCGGGATTGCCCAGGTACGGGAAGAGGCGGTCGCCGAGGCCGAGCGGGTCCGCCGGAGCGCTCGCGGCGACGAGGCAGACGGAGACGGCCGAGGCGAGCAGCGCGGACTTGAGCCGGACGCGGGGGGTGAGCAGCATGCACCACCGCTACCAGCGCGGACGCGGGCCGCGTGGGCGACGCGCTCCCGGCCCACCCGAACGGATGGCGCCCGCGCGCGTGAGCGGTCGCCCCGGAGGCGGGGACGCCCCTCACGCACCCGCGCGCGGGTGTGTCCTTTGCCTGTTCCGCCGAGACCTACGCCTGTTCCGCCGAGGCCTGCGCGTGGTGCTGCGCACGGTCCACGTCGTACACGCCGGGCACGTTGCGCATGGCCCGCATGAGGGCGGGCAGGTGCGCGGCGTCGGGAAGCTGGACGGTGTAGGTGTGACGCACCCGCTGCTGGCTCGGGGGCTCGACGGTCGCGGAGACGATCTCGGCGCCTTCCAGTGCCATCGCCTCGGTGAGGTCGGCCAGCAGATGCGGTCGGCCGAACGATTCGGCGACCAGGGTGACCCGGCAGCCGGTGGTGTCGCCCCAGCGCACCTCGGCCTCCTCGCGCCCCGCGCTCGCCATGCGCGCCACGGCGTCGCACTCCGCGCGGTGCACGGTGACCACTCCCCCGCGTACCAGGAACCCGGTGATGTCGTCGAGCGGCACGGGCGTGCAGCACCCGGCGAGCCGGACGGCGGCGTCGGGCCGGTCGGCGACCGTGACGGCGGCTCCGGGGCGGGCGGCGGGCGCGTCGGCGCCGAAGGGGTCGGCAGCGGACCGGGCGGTCGCCTCCGCGGCCTTGGCGGCCCCCGGGTCGGCCGCCGGTGCGGGGTCCTCCTGCTCGGCCGGGGCCGGGTGCGTCGCCAGCCACCGCTGGATGGCGATCCGGGCGGCCGGGGTGTGGGCGTGCTCCAGCCACTCCCTGGACGGCTCCGACGCCGGGTCCTGGCCCATGAGGAGCTGCACGGTGTCGCCGTCCCGCAGAACGGTGCTGAGGGTCGCCAGACGGCCGTTGACCCGGGCGCCGATGCAGGCGTGGGCGTCCTCGCCGTACTGCGCGTACGCGGCGTCGACGCAGGTCGCGCCCTCGGGCAGGCCGAGCGTGCCGCCGTCCGGCCGGAAGACGGTGATCTCGCGGTCCTGCGCGAGGTCCTCGCGCAGGGTGGACCAGAAGGTGTCGGGGTCGGGCGCGGCCTCCTGCCAGTCCAGCAGGCGGGAGAGCCAGCCGGGCCGCGTCGGGTCGACGCGTTCCTCGTCGGCCGCGGCCCGCTCCCGGGCCTGGTCCTCGGAAGGAGCCGGGTAGGGATTGCCGAGCGCCACGACGCCGGCCTCCGCCACCTTGTGCATCTGGTGCGTGCGGATGAGGACTTCGGCGACCTGGCCGTCCTCGCGGGCCACCGCGGTGTGCAGCGACTGGTACAGGTTGAACTTGGGGACGGCGATGAAGTCCTTGAACTCCGAGACCACCGGCGTCATACAGGTGTGCAGCTCGCCCAGGACGGCGTAACAGTCGGCGTCCTCGTTCACCAGCACCAGCAGGCGGCCGAAGTCGGAGCCGCGCATCCGGCCGCGCTTGCGGGAGAAGCGGTGCACGGAGACGAAGTGCCGCGGACGGATGAGGACTTCGGCCTGGATGCCGGCGTCGCGCAGGATCGCTCGCATCGCGTCGGCGAACTCGGCGAGAGGGTCGTCCGCGCGGGAGGCGTTCTCGACGATCAGCTCACGGGTGTGCTCGTACTCCTCGGGGTGCAGGATCGCGAAGACGAGGTCTTCCAGCTCGGTCTTGAGGGCCTGGACGCCGAGGCGCTCGGCGAGCGGGATCAGGACGTCCCGGGTGACCTTGGCGATGCGGGCCTGTTTCTCGGGGCGCATCACGCCCAGGGTGCGCATGTTGTGCAGCCGGTCGGCGAGTTTGATCGACATCACGCGGACGTCGTTGCCGGTGGCGACGAGCATCTTGCGGAAGGTCTCGGGCTCGGCGGCCGCGCCGTAGTCGACCTTCTCCAGCTTGGTGACGCCGTCGACGAGATAGCGCACCTCGGCGCCGAACTGCTCGCCGACCTGATCGAGCGTCACATCGGTGTCCTCGACGGTGTCGTGGAGCAGCGAGGCGGTCAGGGTCGTGGTCTCCGCGCCGAGTTCGGCGAGGATCAGGGTCACGGCGAGCGGGTGCGTGATGTAGGGCTCGCCGCTCTTGCGCATCTGGCCGCGGTGCGAGGACTCGGCGAGGACGTAGGCGCGGCGCAGGGTTTCGAGGTCGGCGTCGGGATGGTGCGCGCGGTGGACCTCCACGACGTGGCCGATCGCGTCCGGGAGCCGGCCGCGGGAGGCGGGGCCGAGCAGCGCGGCGCCGACCAGGCGGCGCAGATCGATCCGGTGACGGTTGCGCCTGCGGGGTGTGGCCGGCGCCACCGGGCCTGGGGTCGCAGGGTTCGTGGCCTCCGCACTCATGGGCACCTCCGGCTGCGTGGACCGGCGGACGGGGTGTCCCAGGGCGGACACGGCTCAGGGGACTGGTGAACGGTCCCCCGTCCGGGCCGGTGCTTGATGCTACCGAGCCCACCACGCGGGACCGACCGCCTCTCGCCGAGCGTGAAACGGATCACCCATTCGAGCGATGGATGAGGGGTTTACGGTTTTGAGCCACCCGTCCTGGCGCCGGTCGCGCATTCGAACCCCTGGCCCGCCACCGGGGTTGATCATGCGCGCCGCCGGGACGGCCCGGCCTCCGATACCAAGCCCTGATCACATCAGAGGCCGACTGTTTCGAGCCACTCGGACTCGATCTCCCCTGTGGCCACGATCACTGCGGGGCCGGTCATCTCGATCTCGCCGTCCGGCAGCTCGGTGATCACCAGGCGCCCGCCGGGCACGTCGACGGTGTACGTGGCCGGCGTGCCGGTCGCCGCCGGGTCGACGCCGTCCCTGCGCGCGGCCGCCACGGCGACGGCGCACGCGCCCGTGCCGCACGAACGGGTCTCGCCGGCCCCGCGCTCGTGCACGCGCAGGGCGACGTGCCGGGGGCCCCGGTCCACCACGAACTCCACGTTGACCCCGGCGGGGTAGGCGGAGGCCGGGCTGAAGGGCGGCGGCGCGTACAGGTCGCCGGCGTGCGCGAGGTCGTCGACGAAGGCGACGGCGTGCGGGTTGCCCATGTCGACGTTGCGCGCGGGCCAGCTGCGCCCCCCGACGCTCACCGTGACGTCCCCCTCGGGGAGGAGGGCCCTGCCCATGCCGACGGTGACGTCGCCGTCCTTGGCGAGGTGCACGCGCTTGACGCCCCCGCGCGTGGCGACCGTGAAATCACCCTCGGTGACGAGACCGGCGTGCTGGAGATAGCGCGCGAAGACGCGGACCCCGTTGCCGCACATCTCGGCGATCGAGCCGTCGCCGTTGCGGTAGTCCATGAACCACTCCGCCCGGGCCGCCATGTCCTTCGCCTCGGGGTGCGCGGCGGACCGCACGACGTGCAGCAGACCGTCACCGCCGATGCCCGCGCGGCGGTCGCACAGGGCGGCGACGGCGGCCGGGGGCAGGTCGACGGCGTTGTCCGGGTCCGGAACGATCACGAAGTCGTTCTCGGTGCCGTGTCCCTTGAGGAAGGCGATCCGCGTGCTCATCCCTCGATCGTACGGGGTGGCCACGACACCGGGCCCGGGGCCGCGGAGCAGCCGGCCGTCACCCGCGCGTGGGCGGCTCAGCGGAGCCGGGCGACCCGCCAGACCGCCAGGGCCACCACGGCCGCCACCATCACGACGTAGGCGATGGCGACCCGCCAGTCGGGCCGGCGCCCGGAGCCGCGCGCGGGCAGGCCGGGCCACGTGTGACCGACACGGCGGGCGGCCATCATCCCCCAGCCGGCCGCGCAGGAGCAGATCAGCAGCCCGAGCATGGCGATCATGGCCCCGCTGTCGCCGAAGTCGAAGGCGAGTGGGAAGGCGAACATCAGGGAGCCGATCGCGGCCAGGGCCACGATGGGCGCGAGCTGCCAGATCCGCAGCCGACGCTGCGGGCGCAGCTCGACCTCGACCTCGGGGCCGCCCGCGAACATCTCCTCGGGCTCGGGACCGTCGTCGGTCACACCGCCCTGGGTGTCGTCCTCGTCCGGCCCGTCCGGGCTCAGACGGGCTTCCTCGGGCTCCGGTTCACCGATGCCGGTGATGCGGTGCTCGGTGCCTTGTGCGGTGTCGCGAGGGCCGGCCTCCATCGCCACGCGCCCTCCCAACTCGGACTCCACTTGGTCGATCGAAGCTCGATGATGGCACGCCGCCGGAGGCCCGGATGACGGCCTGGGCGTCCCGATGCCATGACGTGATCAGGCTGTGACCGGTCGTTCCACCAACGCCAGCGCGAGTTCAGGAAGTTCTGTGAGATCAGCCGCGGCCCCACTCAACCAGTGCACCCGCGGATCACGCCTGAACCACGAATCCTGTCGGCGCGCGAAGCGCTTGGTGGCACGCACGGTCTCCGCGCGCGCCTCGTCCTCGGTGCACTCGCCGGCCAGGGCCGCGAGGATCTGCTGGTAACCGAGCGCGCGGGAGGCCGTGCGCCCCTCGCGCAGTCCCTGCGCCTCCAGCGCGCGGACCTCGTCCACGAGCCCCGCGTCCCACATCCGGTCGACGCGGCGGGCGATGCGCTCGTCGAGTTCGGGGCGCGCCACGTCGACCCCGATCTGGACGGTGTCGTAGACGGAGTCATGGCCGGGCAGGTTGGCCGTGAAGGGCTTGCCGGTGAGCTCGATCACTTCGAGGGCCCGGACGATGCGGCGGCCGTTGCCGGGCAGGATCGCCTGCGCGGCCTCGGGATCGGCCGCGGCCAGCCGGGCGTGCAGCGCGCCCGAACCGCGCAGCGTGAGCTCCTCCTCCAGCCGTGCGCGCACCTCGGGGTCGGTGCCGGGGAACTCCAGGTTGTCGACGGCGCCGCGGACGTACAGACCGGAGCCGCCGACGAGGACCGGCCAGCGGCCCTCGGCGAGCAGCGCGTCGATCCGCTCGCGCGCCAGCCGCTGGTACTCGGCGACGGAGGCGGTGACGGTGACGTCCCAGACGTCCAGGAGGTGGTGCGGGACTCCGGCGCGCTCCTGCGGCGTCAGTTTGGCGGTGCCGATGTCCATCCCTCGGTAGAGCTGCATGGAGTCGGCGTTGACGACCTCGCCGCCGAGTCGCCGAGCCAGGAAAACGCCCAGATCGGACTTTCCGGCTGCGGTCGGTCCGACGACGGCGATGACACGGGGGGCGGGGGGTGCGCTGCTCACCGCACCAGTCTCGCAAACCCCGCTCCCACCCTCGAACGAGTTACGTGACGGCACCGGTCCGAAGTCGTTCCCCGTTGCGGGATTTCCGTCGCCCTGCGCAAGGGCGACGCCCCCCGGTGGCGCGAACGGACGCACCGGCCGACGCGGGTTTTCGCCCGCACGAGTACCGTATGGAGTGGACATGGGCGTTTTGGCGCGACTTTTCCGGAGGTCGAAGTCCGTGGAGGAGCCGGCGACGGAGGAGGCGACCACCGCCGCCGTCGCGTCGGCCGACGCGACGGAGGACACGGCCGAGGCGGAGGCCGAAACGGTCACCGAGGACTCGCAGGAGACGGCAGCGACCGCGGCCGCCACGCACGGCGAGGCGGCGAAGGAGCCGGAGCCGGTCGCCGCCGACGACGACGGCGTCGGGATCCCCCGTCAGCAGTCCCCCGAGGAGACGGCCGACAGTGAGGCCGCCGACGAGGGCGCCCGCACGTAACGCACCGCGAGGGAAGGTGGCCCATGGGTCTCTTGGACAGTTTGAAGGCCCGGCTCGCCCCGGCCAAGGGCAAGGTCTCGGACCTCGCGCAGCAGCATGGGGACAAGGTGCACCACGGCATCGACAAAGCCGCCAAGGTCGTCGACGAGAAGACCAAGGGCAAGTACAGCGACACGATCCACACGGGCACCGACAAGGCCAAGGGGGCCATGGACCGGCTCGCGCACAAGGACGAGCCCTCGACGGGCGGCGGCGACACCTTCGTCCCGCCCACCCCGCCGCCACCGGCTTCCTGACCTGGCGTGGACCGGCGGGCGGCCGCGGAGCGGGCACGCTCGCG
>NZ_BEWA01000031.1 GCF_003112535.1 Streptomyces rishiriensis
GGGGGGTGCCTCTATGTCTTTCGTCAAGGCACCCAGGTTCGGTTTGGGGTGGTGTGACTTGTGGGGGTCATGCGGCGAGTTCGACGTCCTCAGGGATGCGGGGTTCGTAGAAGGTGCCGTCTCGGAGCATGGCGAACAGGACGCTGATGCGTTGGCGGGCCAGGCGGAGGAGGGCCTGGGTGTGGGTTTTGCCGCGGGCTCGTTGCTTGTCGTAGTAGGTGCGGGAGGCGGGGTCGGCGTTCATGCAGGCGAAGGCGGAGAGGAACATTGCCCGTTTGAGCTGACGGTTTCCGCCTCGGGGTGCGTGTTCGCCGTGGATCGAGGTTCCGGACGACTTCGTGGCCGGGGCCAGGCCGGCGTAGGAGGCGAGGTGGGCGGCGGTGGGGAAGCTGGTGCCGTCGCCGACGGTGACCAGCAGGACGGCGGCGGTCCTGACGCCGACGCCGGGCATCGACGTCAGGACCGGGGAAAGAGGGTGGGCCTCCAGCAGGGCGTTGATCTGGGCTTCCAGGGCCCGGCGCTGGGTGTGGACGGCGGCGAGCGAGGCGGCCAGGGAGGGCACGACGATGTCGAGGGTGCCGGTGCCGGGCACGACGACGGTCTGTTCGTCGAGCGCGTCGAAGACGTCGTCGATCAGCCGCTGGGCCATGCGCGGCGCCTTGGGCCGGATCAGTTCCACGAGTCTGCGACGGCCGGCCTTGCGCAGGGCGGCCGGGGAGCCGTAGCGCTCCAGGAGCCAGGTGACGGCCTGGTGGTCCAGGCGAGGGCCGAGGACGCGTTCGAGGCTGGGGTGGAACTGGGTGAGCAGGCCGCGTATCCGGTTGGACGTGCGGGTGGCCTCGGCGGCGAGGTCCTGGTCGAAGCCGACGAGCACGGTCAGCTCGGCGGTGATCTCGTCGGTCAGTTCCAGCGAGCGCAGGGTGTGCGGCATGGTGCGGGCGGCGTCGGCGATGACCGCGGCGTCCTTGGCGTCGGTCTTGGCCTCGCCCGGGTAGAGGTCGGCGATCCGGCGCATGGCGAGTCCGGGCAGGTAGGCGACCTGGCAGCCCGCGTCACGGGCGACGGTCAGCGGGAGGGCGCCGATGGAGGCGGGCTGGTCCACGATCACCAGCACGGTGCCGAACTTCGCGGTCAGCTTGTCGAAGACGGCCCGCAGTTTTGGCTCGCTGTTCGGCAGTTGCTTGTCGAAGACCTTCTTCCCGGCCGGGGTCAGCCCGTGGCCGTGATGGCTGCTCTTGCCGACGTCCAGGCCGAGGAACACGCCCACGTCTTCGGTGTCGAACATCGCGCCTTTCCCAGGGTGTTGACGGTGCCGGCCTCGGCTTCGGTGTCGTACGCGCGCATCCACGTTATGCAGACCTGCCGCTCGCGAGCTGTCCGGCAGTGCGCCGGACCGGGCGGTGGCCGGACCTCTCATCAGCGTCTCCGACGGCACCTCCCGGGCCCGGTGACACCACCCCCCAGGTCATCCGTTCGACAGGGGGCAACAGTCATGCCGGGCCCGGAGGCCAGCGGCCCCGTTGCGGAACCGCGGAAAACATAACGGGGCGGGCCTGGTGGAAGCGCGGCCTGACCGCCCGACACCCGGCGGGGCGTACGAGGTGCGGCTCACGGAATCGGAGGCTGACGTGGTGGCCTGCGAAGGCTCCGTTTCCGGCCCCGAGCCTGCTTATCGCAGCACCCGCCCGAGGAAGCCGCGCAGGTAACCCGCGACGACGTCCAGGTGGCTCTCCAGCAGGAAGTGACCGCCGTTGATCAGGTGCACCTCCGCGTCCTTGGCGTCGCGGGCGAAGGCTCGCGCGCCCGCTGGGCCGAAGATCTCGTCGTTGCGGCCCCACACGGCGAGCACGGGGACCCCGCTGGTGCGCAGGAATTCGTGCAGCAGCGGGTAGAGCGGGCGATTGTTCTGGTAGTCGCGGAACAGCGCCAGCTGGACCTCGTCGTTGCCCTCGCGGGAGACGAGAGCGAAGTCGTGCTCCCAGGTGTCCGGGCTGACCAGGCTCGGATCGGGCACGCCGTGCACGTACTGCCAGCGGATGGCGTCGACGCTGAGCGCGGCGCGGACGGCGGGTTCGGTGTCGGGACCGGGGTTCGCCCCGTAGGCCCAGACGTCGGTCCAGAACGACTCGACGAAACCGTCCTCGTAGCCGTTGCCGTTCTGGGTGACGAGGGCGGAGATCCGTTCGGGGTGCCGGAGCGCGAGGCGCCACCCGATGGGGGCGCCGTAGTCCTGCACGTAGAGGGCGTAGCGGTCCAGGCCCAGTTGGTCGAGCAGTCCGGAGGTGAGTTCGGCGAGGGCGTCGAATGTGTAGGCGAACTCCCCCACGAGGGGGGCGTCGGAGTGACCGAAGCCGAGGTGGTCCGGCGCGATGACGTGGTAGTCGTCGGCCAGCAGCGGTATGAGCTCGCGGAACATGAACGAGCTGGTCGGGTAGCCGTGCAGCAGGACGATCGCGGGGGCGTCGGCGGGGCCGGCTTCACGGTAGAAGATCTCATGGCCGTCGACAGTGGCGGTCCGGTAGTGCACCGAGCTCATTTCTAACCCTTTCAAGTATTTGATCTGGTTAGCTGCTCGCCATGCAAGCACGCGGTGAGCTAACCTGTCAAATGACTCGATCCGGTTAGAGGGGAGTGGCCCGATGGACACGCTGCTGGACCTGCTCAACAGCAGGCCACTGGTCAACGGCGAGGAACAGGACGCGCTCGGCGACCCGGCCGCAGGCAGACGCTGGGCGCGGGAGCACGGCGGCGAAGGCAGCCTCGCGGAACTGGCGCTGCTGCGCGAGACGCGCGACATCCTGCGGGACATAGTGCGCGGAGAACGCTCGCCCGCCGCGTTGAGCCCGCTGCTCGAAGGGGTCCACCAGATCCCGGAGATCACTTCGGACGGTCTTCAGTGGACGGTCAGGACTCCGCCGCACGCCCGGCTGGCCGTCGAGGCGGTTCTCGCCTGGGCCGCCACCGAGCAGCACATGCCCGGCCGGCTACGCCCCTGCGCCAATGACGAGTGCCAGTTGTTCCTGCTCGACCGCAGCCGTGCCAACCGTGCCCGCTGGTGCTCGATGGCCGTCTGCGGCAACCGCGAAAAAGCCCGCCGCCACTACGAACGCACCCGCTGATCAGTTCCTCGACGAGCAGGGCCGGTGAGAAGTGAAGCCGGTCGTCACGCGGTACGGCGAAATCGCCGTCCGCAACCGCGCGAGCTGCGGTCCTCGACCAGCGAACCTCACTGATCGTTCCAGCTGCAGGCGGCCCACTCCCCCGGACAGCCGCCTGCTGCCCCCGCACACGCCCCACCACCCTCCACCCCCGACAGGCCGCCTCCACAGCGGTGATCCGGACGGCGCGGCTCGACAGTCAGCGGGCGATGGTGAGCGCGAAGGGTGTGAAGCCGGTGGAGCGGACGAGGTGCGGTACGAACAGGATCGCGGCCTCTGTGGCGCGGGCGGTCCGGATCCCGCCGAGATCGGTGATCCATTCCTTGTGCCAGCCGAGGTCGGTGAGCAGTTCGTGGACGGTCTGCTTGGCCTCAGGGTCCTCGCCGGAGAGGAACGCGGTCGGCGTCTGGGAGAGCGTGGCCGGCGAGGTCATCACCGGGAAGAGCATGGTGTTGAGTGTCTTGACGACGCGCGTTTCGGGGAGCGCTTCCTGGAGTTGTTCGGCGAGGCTCGAGCCGGGGTAGATCAGGTCGCCGGGCAGTCCGTCCGGTCCGTCGATGGTGGCGTTGGCGATGTCGACGAGGATCTTGTCCCGGAGTTCTTCGCGCAGAGCGGCGAGCCGGTCCAGCGAGCCGGCACCCGGGGTGGCGTTGATGACGATCCGGGCCGTCCGGGCGGCATCGGCGGCCGCGCCCGGCGTGCGGTCCGCCACCGTCACCTCGTGTCCTGCCCGGGCGAGGGCCGCGGCCAGGTTGCCGCCGACGCGGCCGTTTCCGAGAACTGCGATCATGGTCATGGTGTTCTGGTCCTTCCGTGCGTACAGGGTGAGGTGCGTGGTCAGCGCGAGAGCGTGGATGCGGCCGCGGCGTGGACGCCGGGCGCGGCAGCCAGGAAGCTCTGGCTCTGCGGGGTCCAGGGGCGGCCCTCGGCGTCGGAGATCCGTCCCCCGGCCTCCGTGACGAGCAGCGCTCCGGGAAGCAGGTCCGCGCGGGCGCCGGCGAACTGCCAGAAGGCGTCGATCCGGCCGGCGGCCACGTTCAGCAGGTGCAGGGTCGCGGGCACGGCGACGCGGACGACGAGCGCGTCGAAGAGCATCGCGGTGATCGAGGAGCCGACGCGGTGCACGACCTTCTCGTCCTCGTCCGGCCGGGCCTGGCTGGTGGCCACGATGCTCAGGCCGAGGTCCGCGCTCTGGGATACGTGCAGCGGCCGGCCGTCGAGGTGGGCGCCCGCGCCGGTGAGCGCGGTGTAGGTCTCGCCGGTCAACGGCAGGTGGACCACGGTGAGCACCGGCTGGTTCTCACGCACGAGGGTGGCGGTCACCGCCCACTCGGGCAGGGCGTGCAGGTGGTTGACGTTGCCCTCGGACGGATCCACGACCCACCACTCGCCGGACGGCAGCGCCCCGCCGTCCAGTTCATCCTCCACCCAGCCGGCCTCCGGGCGAAGGCGCGTGAGGCGGGGGCGCAGGATGTCGAGGGCCGTGTCGTCGTTGTCGGCGAGCGCGCGCATCAGCTCTTCGCGGCTCCGGTAGCGGACCACCTCGCCGAAGCGCTCGCGCAGCGCCGAACCCGCATCCCGCACGGCGATCACGGTCTGGGCGAGCAGGTCCGCGTCGGAGGCGGCGACGTCAGTGGTCTGAAGCGTTTCGGACATGGGGGTGTTCCCGTCTGAGGAGGGGTGCTGAGGCCGGTCGAGGGCCGAACCGGGCGTTGCTTCCTGCGCTTTCGCCTCAACGGTATGCACCCCCATCATTAACTTCAAATGCATGTCAGGCACGGCTAGGATTACTCGCATGCAATTGGATTTGAACCTGCTCGCCGCGCTCGACGCGCTGTTGGAGGAGGGCAGCGTGACCGGGGCGGCGGCCCGCCTGCATGTCACCGCCCCCGCGATGAGCCGGAGCCTGGGCCGGATCCGGCGCACGACCGGGGATCAGATCCTGGTGCGCACCGGCCGCACGATGACGCCGACGCCGTATGCGATCGCCGTCCGGGAACAGGTGCATGAGCTGCTGCACCAGGTCCAGGGAGTGCTGGCACCGAGCCGCGAACTCGATCTGGCAACGTTGGAGCGCACTTTCACACTCCGCTGGCACGATTCCCTCGTCGCCTTGAGCGGCCCCGCACTGCTCGCAGCCGTGCGCGGACAGGCGCCGGGCGTGCGACTGCGCTTCGTCGCGGAATCGAGCACCGACACCCCCGAACTGCGGCGCGGCGAGGTCGACCTCGAGGCGAACGCCAACCGCCCGAGCGCACCGGACATCCGTGCCGAGAGCGTGGGCGAGACCCGCCTCGTCGTCGTCGCGAGGCAGGGACACCCCCTCACCCGCGTCAGGACCGTCACCGCACAGCGGTACGCCGCCGCGGAGCACGTCACCGTCTCGCGACGTGGAAACCTCAGCAACGCCATCGACGACGCCCTCGCGGGGCTCGGCCTCACCCGCCGCGTGGTGGCGACCGCGCCCACGGAAGCGGCCGCGCTGGAGTTCGCGCGCGGATCCGACATCCTGATCAGCGTCCCCGAAGCCACCACGCGGTCAGCGGTCGCCGACCTCGGCCTGGTCGTGCTCCCCCTCCCGCTCGAACTGCCGTCGGCGCCGCTGTACCTGTCATGGCATCAGCGCTACGACACCGACCACGCCCACGCCTGGCTGCGCGCGCTGGCGCGGACCGCGCTGGCCATGTGAGGAGCGTCGAGGTCGGCGCCGTCCGCGCAGGAGATCGCCGACCGGAAGGACACCTACGGGACGGCGCATGCCTCACTGCCGTCTGCCCGGCGTACCGTCCGGGAGCCGTCCCCGGTCCCGGCGCCGGTCCGGCGCCGGAGGCGCTCGAGCCGTGGCGGCCGCTGCTGGAGATGCTCACCGCGCCCGCGGGGCAGCCCGCGCGGCGCGTCCCGGCGGATCCCGACCCCCCCGACGCCCGGAGGACGTCTCTTTTCAGCCATGCCCCTCCAACGTCCCTGCACGGAAAGGTACTTCCGTACAGGAGCACGCGCCTGACATCTTGCATCCACCACTCGTTTCGTACGGCCCGGCCGGTGCCTCAGCACGGCCGGGCCGTCTCCGGAGGACGCATTGATATCCCAGATATCCAGCCGACCTAGACGCACGCTGGTGCTGGCGGCCACGCTCGGCGCCGTCCTCGCGTTCGGCGCCCCGGGCGCCCTCGCGGGCACGCTCCCCGTCGCCCCCTCCACCGCGCCGGCCGCCAAGGCCCCCGCTCCGGCCCACGCTCCGGCCGCCGTGCCGGCTTCCCGGAGTGCGGCCTGGGTGGCCGGCACCCGTGCCTACCTCGTGATCACCGCCCCCGGTGACAGTTCGGCGGTCCGCTCCGCGATCACGGCCAACGGCGGCACCGTCTTCTCCGACTTCGACGCCATCGGCGTGATCGTCGCCCACTCGGCGTCCAGCGGATTCGCCGCTGCCATGCGCGGCGTCGCCGGCGTGCAGCAGGTCGGCGCCACGCGCACCTCGGACGTCCCGGCCGATGCCTACAACCCGGCGCTGCCGGCCAATCCCGCCCAGGCCTCGACCCCGGCCGGAGAACCGGTCCGGGCCGACATGAGCCAGATCAAGGCCGACCAGGCCTGGGCCGTGAACCCGGGCTCCGCCTCCGTCACGGTCGGCATCCTGGACACCGGCGTGGACGACCAGCACCAGGACCTGGCGCCCAACTTCGACGCGGCCGACTCGGTCTCCTGCGCCTACGGCAAGCCCGACACCCGTGCCGGCGCCTGGCGGGACGTCGACACGCACGGCACCCACGTAGCGGGCACCATCGCCGCGGCCAAGAACGGCAAGGGCGTCGTCGGCGTGGCCCCCGGGGTGAAGATCGCCGCGGTCCGGGTGGCCGAGCCGGGCAACTCCTTCTTCTTCGCCGAGAACACCGTCTGCGGCTTCGTCTGGGCCGGTGACCACGGCTTCAAGGTCACCAACAACAGTTATTACACGGACCCGTGGCAGTTCAACTGCCCGGACAACATCGACCAGGCCGCCATCATCGAGGGCGTCAAGCGCGCCCAGGAGTACGCCGAGGGCAAGGGCTCCCTCCAGATCGCCGCCGCGGGCAACGAGAACTACGACCTCGCCCACAAGACGACCGACTCCGCGAGCCCGAACGACTCGACGCCGGTCACCCGCACCATCACCAACGCCTGCCTCGACATCCCGACCGAACTCCCGGGCGTGGTCACGGTCGCGGCCAACGGCACGGGCGTCACCAAGGCCTCGTTCTCCAACTACGGGCAGGACGTCATCGACGTCGCGGCGCCGGGCAGCAACGTGTACTCCACCGTCCCCGGCGGCGGCTACGGCAGCAAGAGCGGCACCTCGATGGCAACCCCGCACGTGGTCGGTGTGGCGGCACTCATCGCCAGCGCCAACCCGGGCATCACCCCTGCGCAGATCCGCGCCAAGCTGGCCGCCCAGGCCAACCACGTCGCCTGCCCCTCGGACAGCCGCTGCACGGGCACGACGGCCGACAACTCGTTCTTCGGCGAAGGGCAGGTCGACGCCCTCAAGGCCGTCGGGACCACCCCGCCGCCCGGCAAGTACTTCGAGAACCTCACGGACTTCGCCATCAACGACAACGCGACCGTGGAGAGCCCGATCGCCGTCACCGGCGTGACCGGCAACGCCCCGGCCACCCTCAAAGTGGGTGTGGACATCAAGCACACCTACATCGGTGACCTGAAGGTCGACCTGGTGGCGCCGGACGGCACCGTCCACACGCTGCACGACCGCGCCGGCGGCAGCGCCGACAACATCGCCCAGACCTTCACCGTGAACGCCTCCTCGGAGGTCGCGAACGGCACCTGGAAGCTGCGCGTCAACGACAACGCCGCCTCCGACACAGGCAAGATCGACGCCTGGAACCTGACCTTCTAGCGCTGTGACCGCATAGGTTCGCCGGATTGGCGGTCAGGGCGGCTGGATGGGCGGTGACGTCCATTGCGACTGCTGGAGGTGTGGTGGCCGAGCCTGTGCGGGTACGCGGAATGGCCGATCAGACTGACCGATCAGGAAGGGCAGAAGCTGCAGCAGATCGTCCGCCGGGGCAGCAGCAGCTCGGTGCGCTACCGGCGGGCGATGATGCTGCTCGCCTCGGCCGGCGGGAACCGAGTGCCGGTGGTCGCCCAGCTGGTACAGGCCGGCGAGGACACCATCCGCGATGTGACCCACCAGTTCAGCGAGATCGGCCTGGCCTGCCTGGACCCTCGGTGGGCGGGAGGCCGTCCCCGCCTGCTCACCCCTACGACGAGTTCGGGCCCCTCAGGCAACAACGACTCCAGCACCGACCACTGCTCATCAGAAAGATCCCCTCGCCCCACATATTGATCATCATCGTGCGGGGCGCGCACAGGAAGCCGAACCTAGACATGGCCTAGACGGAAGTGAACAACGGCGACGTCATCGGTTGACTTGACGTCGGGGTAGTGGAACCGCAGCCTGTCTTGCAGCTCGGCAAGATCGCGAAACCCGTCGGCGATAGCGTCCGCCTCGGTCAACTCGGCAACGATCTTCGAAGTGATCTGAGTGACCACACCGGACAGCACTACCTCGTCATCCAACTCGAACACCATGTTCACCGGGCCCGTCTCCACTGGGTCGCGGAACCGCACCGTGCTCGTCTTCCGCCCAGTGCGTACGGCGTCGAGATAGGTGGGATGGAAATGCAGGGCCTGCATCGCAGCCGAGCCCGGCGCTCGGTCGGACGCTGCGGACTGCTCCTCCCAGACATAGGCATGAGGCAGGAGGTCGGTGATCGCGACACTCCGAATGCCGCCGGCCACCGGCACCAGGACACGGATACCTGGGTGGTAGTCCAGCAGGACCTGCCGGTCCCGGCCACACGGCGCGAGCACACCGCGCCCCATGTCACCGACGGCAACAATTGCCGTGAGGTCACGCGCTCCCGCAGCACGCGCATGCCCAAGCGCAACCAACTCCGCGCAAGGTCCGCCCGTGAAGTGATAGAGGTTGATGCCACCGAACATCCGGCCCTGTGCGTCTCGCACAGCTGCCCCGACGGTGTGCACCTCACCATCACCGTTCGTCTCAACAACGCGCTGGGCGAACTCGACCAGCGCCAGATCTTCTTCCGGTAAATGCATCGTGCAGTCCATCCGACAGACACTACTCATACACGCCCCCAGCCACGCACCCCGGTGAACGTTCGCGGTCAGAGCACCAGGAGCGCTTCGTCATGTTGTGTGCGGGAGGTGCGCGAGCGGATGACGTACGCCCGGCGCAGCGGTGAGCCCTTCGCGCGGTCACTCGTACGGCACGACCTGCCCTCCGGCACGCCGCGCCGCTCAGCCACGTCGTCTACCTTGAACGACACCGTCGCGACGGCGCCTTCCTGGTCTCCGGCCAGACCGTCCGCACATCGATCGGCGGTGTGATCGTCGTCCACGGTGTCGACCGCTCCGCGATCGAGCAGATCACCTCGCAGAACCCCTTCGTCGTCAACGACATCGCGAAGGACAGCATCACCAGGCTCACTCCCGGACGAGTGCACCCTGCCTCGCGCTCGCTTCTCGCCCTGGGCTGTTGACGTTCGCCGGTCCTCGCCGCTCGGCCCCCTCCCGTCCTCGATGAGCGGTGCGCCCTGGATGGGAGGGTGGGGAATCAGGTGACCGACGCCTCGGCAGGTCTGACAACGTCGATCGGGAGCGGGACACGATCGCCGCTTCACGGGCTCGGAGCGGCGCTCAGCGGAAGGTGTCGCACCGGGCCATGTCCCCCGTGCGGTATCCGACGCCGAACCACTGCTGCCGTTGCTCGGACGAGCCGTGGGTCCAGGTGTCGGGGGTCACCCGCCCCTGGAACTCCTCCTGGATACGGTCGTCTCCGACAGCCGCGGCCGCGTCCAGTCCGTCCTGGATGTCCGCGCCCGTGAGGCTGGTGATCAGTGGCCTGCCGGTGGACTCGTCCTTGACGGTCGTCGCGTGGTGCGCCCACACGCCCGCGTAGCAGTCGGCCTGCAGTTCCGTCTTGACCGAAGCGCTGTCGGCGCCGGTCAGCCCGTTGTGGGACTTGTCCAGCGTCCCCTCGAGGTCCTGGACATGGTGCCCGTACTCGTGTGCCACCACATAGGCTTGCGCGAAGGGCCCACCGCTCGCTCCGAACTTCGTCCGCAGCTCGTCGAAGAAGCCGAGGTCGAGGTAGACCGTCCGGTCGCCGGGGCAGTAGAAGGGCCCCACCTCCGACGTGGCGTTGCCGCACGCCGTGTTCACCTGCCGGCTGAAGAGCACCGTCGGCGCCTTTGTGTAAGCGACCTGGCCACGGCCCAACGCCTGTGTCCAGTAGTCCTGAACGCTGTTGACCACCGCCACGATGCGGCAGTCGTCCTTGGTGTTGGCGTCCTGACCGGTGCGGCAGGCCTGCTCGACCCGGGCCAGCGAGGACGAGGCCGGCGCAGGCTGGTCACCACCGGAGGAAAGGCCCAACTGGTCGGGGCCGATGCCGAGCACGAGTCCCACGACCAGTACGACGAGGCCGGCGATTCCGCCGCCGATGGTCGCACCGCCACCGGGGATCCGACTGCCGCGCACGTCCTGCACCTCGGAGGTGTCCAGACGGGCGTTGTCGTCGAACTGCATGAGTCGCCGCCTTTGCCGTATGTCGTTGCCGGGCCGCTGCTCCTTGTACCCCGTTTGCCGCGCCCGGTGCCTGCGAGGGGCCGGCCCTGTGCGTCGCGCGGAGGGATCCCGTCCGCTCCGCCGCCCGATCCGCCGTCCCGCCCGGAGAAGAAGCCCGCCTCCACGACCGTCGCCACAAGGTCGTCTACGCCGACCGCCGCCTACTCGGGTGACCGAGGTGCGCCCGGGATGGGCCGGCTGGCTCACCACTGTCACGGTCGTTCCGGCAGGATCGGGCGGGATGGAGAGCAGGCGGTCGGCGTATAGGCCACGGAGTTCGTGGTGGAGCGGCTTGAGACGGCCGTCCCCGTGGACGGCGGACCAGGACGACACCGGCCTGCAGTCGTTGAGCTGCCGGACCATCGTGCCCGCGCCCAGAGGCCAGTGCGCACGCCAGTGCTCGATCCCGGCGACGACGGCGCGGGCCTGGACGACCTGGGTGAGGCAGTGCCGGCGGTCGAAGTCGCCCTCGGGCAGGACGACGTGGCGGCTGACTCCCCGGTCGAGCTTGCCATTGCCGTCGTCGGCCCTCTGGTGGGCATCATGCCCGGCGAGTCGGGGACCGGGAGTCTCTCCCGGCAGCACGCGGCGCAGCGTGGTCAGTGCGGGCGGGACCTGCCGGCCGAACTCGGCGACGAGCCTCCGGCCCACGCTGGACGTCATCCTCGCACCCGTATCGACGCCCGGTCAGGAACTATCCCTCGTCAGCGAGTTCTGTCAGTGCGCGGTCCAGCATGGCGGCGAAGAAGTCGACCGCGTCGGCGTCGATGCACAGCGGTGGCTTGATCTTGAGGATGTTCAGGTGGTCGCCGGTCGGCTGGACGATGACGCCGAGGTCGAGCAGCCGGTCGCACAGCTCGGCGGTCTCCTCGGTGGCGGGCTCCAACGTGCCGCGGTCACGCACGAGTTCCAGGCCGAGGTAGAGTCCCGAGCCGTGGACGGCGCCGACGACGGCGTGGCGGGACGCCAGTTCCTCCAGCAGGCCTTTCAGACGTCCGCCGACGCGCACCGCGTTGCCCTGGAGATCCTCGTCGCGCAGGGTGTCCAGGACGGTGAGGCCTACCACGCTGGAGACCGGACTGCCTCCGGTGGAGGAGAAGAAGTAGCCCTGGTCGCGGTACCGGTCGGCGAGCGCCCTGGACGTGATGACGGCGCCGAGCGGATGACCGTTGCCCATGGCCTTGGCCACGCAGACGACGTCGGGCACGACCCCCTGCTGCTCGAAGCCCCAGAACCAGTGGCCCAGCCGGCCGTACCCGACCTGGACCTCGTCGGCGACGGTCACGCCGCCGTGACGGCGGACCGCCGCGTACACCTCGGCGAGGTAGCCGTCGGGCAGGGCCACTCCTCCGGCGTTGCCGTAGAAGGTCTCGCTGACGAAGGCGCCGGCCGGGCGGCCCGAGGCGGCCAGCTCGTCGATCACCGCGACCGCCTCGGGCGCGTAGCGTGCCGCGTCCGCCCCGCGGTGCCTGCCGCGGTAGGGGTTGGGCGAGTCGACCGTGTGCACCCAGTCCGGCCGGGTGGCCAGGGCGTTCGGGTTGTCCTGGAGCGAGGTCGACACCGCGTCGGACGCGTAGGTCCAGCCGTGGTAGGCCTCGCGCAGTGCGACGACGTCGTGCCGTCCGGTGGCTCCGATGGCCAGGCGCAGACCGAGATCCACCGCCTCCGAACCGGAGTTGACGAGGAACACCGTGTCCAGCGGCTCGGGCAGCAGGCCGGCGAGACGTTCGGTGAACTCCACCACCGAGGCGTAGTGGAAGCGCGAGTTGGTGTTGAGCCGCCGCAGTTGCCGGGCGACCGCCTGCTCCACCCGGGGGTGGGCGTGGCCGAGCGGCGTCACGTTGTTCACGATGTCCAGATAGGAGCGGCCGTCGGCGGAGAGCAGGTGGTGGCGCCAGCCGCGTTCGATGCGGGGCGGGGCGGCGTAGTAGTGCTCCTGCACGGGCGCGAACACGGCCTCGCGCCGCTGGAGCAGGTCGTCGGGGCGCGCGGGGCCGGCGGCCGGGAGTCCGATGAGCGGGGCGGGGTCCGCCGTGAGCGCGAGCCAGCCGGCGGCGTACTCCGGGCGGACCAGGCGCGGGGCGGCCGGCCCGCCGGCGTCGAGCAGCGCGATGTGCAGCCAGGCCCCGGCCGGTACCTCGGCGAGGTCCTCGCCCGCGTGGACCGCCGACCCGGTGCGGACCCGCGGGGTGACCGTGGCGGGCATGGTCAGCGTCAGCACGCGGCCGCCATGGGCGATCTTCAGGAGTCCGGGCGCCGCCGCCAGGACCTCTCCCCCGGCCGGCGCCTGCGCCACGACGTCGCGGCCGAGCCACAGGTCGACGCCGGTGGGCACGGTGGCGGGCGACTCGGCCGACAGGGCCGGAGCCCGGGTGAGCCGAGCCTGCGCGTACCGGGTGGCCACCGCGGCCGCGCCCGTCTCCAGCGCGCGGGCCGCGAGCCGGTCCTCGACGCCGGGCCGGAGCCAGGCACCGTGGTCCGTCGAGTCCGCGTCGGCGGACAGGTCGAGAACGGCGATGTCGGCGGCGACGACGCCGCGCAGCAAGGCGTGCTCCGGCGGGTGGGCCGCCGCGGGTGCGGTGGCGAGGCCGGCCGCTTCCTTCACGAGGTGGGTCATCACCTCCTGGGGCAGGCGGGTGGCCTGCTCGAACACGCGCCACTCGCGCTCGAGCGCGGCCTTGGCGTAGGTGTTGTCCTCGTCGACGCGGGCCTGGTGACGTCCGCTGACGACCAGGCCCGCGGCGCGCAGCACGACCAGCGGCCACAGGGCTTCCGCTTCCTCGGCGGACAGCGGCCGCAGGGCGTGGAAGGCCCGGACTGCGGGCAGCACGTGGTGAGGTTCGACGCCGTCGTGGTGGAGCATCGAGGAGAGCGACACGGCGAGTTCGCTCACCGCCCAGGTCGTCGTCAGATCACCGAAGTCGATGACGCCGTCGGGCAGGGGCGGGCGGGCGCCGGGCGAGCGGATCAGGTTGTCGTCGGTGAGGTCGAGGTGCACGGCCTGGGAGGGCAGCGCGTCCGCCAGGGCCTGGATGCGGGCGCCGGCTTCGGCGGTCGCGGCCTGGACGGCGGCGCGCCGGTCGGGCTCGTCGACGTACTGGGCGAGTGCGGCGACCACGCGCGGGGCGTGCCGCAGGTCCCACTGGAGTATGCGGTCGAGGCCGCGGTGGTGGAAGTCGCGCAGCGCGGTGCTCACCTTCGCGGCGATCGTCCCCATGGCCGCCACCGCGGCCGGGGACAGGTGCCGTGGTCCGGTGAGGGAGCCGCCCGGGAGGTAGCGCAGCAGCCGGACGACAGCCGGGCCGTCGCCGGTGTGCACCGTCGCGCACCGCGGGGAGCCGTCGGAGTGACGCAGGACCGTCGCGATGCGCAGTTCCGGGTGCGCCTCGGCGATCAGGTCGGCGGCGGTGTCCTGTGCCTCGATCTCCACGAGACCGAAGGCCGGGTTGGCGATCTTGAGGATCACCGGGCCGGTCCCGTCGTCCGGGCGCAGCAGGAAGTTGGCGTCCTGCTGGCTTCCCAGCGCCGTGGCACAGGCCGTGACGCCGAGGTGCCGGGCGGCGATCCGCTCGGCCTGGGCAGCGGTCACCTCGGGCGCGGGAAGGGCGTCCCGGGCGAAGAAGTCGACGGTGCGGTGCTCGTCGTGCGGCATGCGGGGGTCCTCGGCTGGGTGAGCGGGCGTGCGGCGGCGGCGAGGGGTGGCGGGCGGTACGCGTGGGCGCCGCCGGCGCTCCGGTGGGCGAGCGGGCAGGGTTCTTGCGCGACGCGGCGGCGCCCGCCGGTGAGCCCGCTCAGCGGCGGCCGGTGGACAGGACGACGAGGAACTGACCGCCGCCCGCCTCGATGTCGGCGGTCACCGGCAGTCCCGGGACCAGTCGGGAGAACCGGTCCACGAGCCAGTCCGCCGTCTCCTGGGCGTCGGGCCTGGTCGGGCAACGGCCCACCATCTCGCGGCCCCCTTTGCGCTCCAGCCTCCCGGCGACGGTGATCAGCGGGGCGGGTTCGACCACGTACAGGTGGTCCGGCCAGGCGATGACCGCCTTGACCGCACCCTTGCGGGTGTTGCAACCGCGGTGGGCGAGCCGCTCGGCGACCTTTGCCTTCCGGTCGGCGGTCCGGCTGTCGACGCTGGGCCCTCGCGGGTCGTTCACGGACTTGTCGGGGTCGACCGGTTCGTCGCAGACCCAGCAGCGCCAGCCGTCGCGCTCGGCCACATCATCAAGGAGGCTCATCCGAGCAAGCTAGCCTGCCCGGCCGCCACCCCGCGCACCAGGGCCCCGGCGAGCGCCGGGCCGCCTCGTGGGTGGGGGCCGGTCGCGTGACCGGCGAGGGCGCTGGGGATGACCATGAGAAGCCATGTGCACGGCTACTCAGAGGCGTCCGGCCTGGCTGTGTGGTGCGGGTGTCCGCTGGTCCGGCGTGCCTCTTTCAGCTCCGCCTCGTACAGGTGGTCCTTGCCTTCGGCGAGTTCCTGGCGGGCCTTCTTCTCGAGGGCTTTGAACGGCTCGTAGTAGGTGTCGTTGTAGGACTCGACGATCTGGAAGGTCCAGTGGCCGGGGATGACGTTGCGGCCCAGGATCTCCTCCTGGACGCGCCCCGCCCAGTCTCGGTGACCGGCCTCGCGCAGGAGCGCGACCGCGCGGTCCAGTTCGAAGTCGGCGCCGCCGGTCAACTGGTGGAAGGCGTAGAGGTGGCCGCGTGCGCGTTCGGTCGTTTCCAGGGCCTTGGACAGGGCTCCGAGGGCTTCCACGGTGGTGTCGGACACGCCGCCCGGTCGGCGGTGGGAGGCGTCGGGGCCGTCGTTGCGATCGCTCATGAGGACATGAGTGTCCCGTTGCCCCCCTCTCGCACCGCCGTCTTTCGAGCGATGCCGGGGACGCGCATCGCCCGAACGGCCGGTCCGCCCGTCCCCCGCCCGGCTGCCGCCGCTCGGGTCGGCTGGACGAGTGGAAGGCCGGGCGGGTGGAAGGCCCCACGGACCGGTGCGTGACGTCTGCTACTCGGGTGCATCCGGCATCACCCTTACCGGCGAAGAGGCGGTAAGGGTTCGGGACACGTTCCCGTTCGAGTGCCTGCCGCACGAGGGATACGGGAGGCGTGGCGCTCCCGGGTCCCGCGCGGCGGCGTCGGGGCCCGGTCCGCACCACGGGCCGAGGTCCACCGGTCGCGCCGGCGCAGGCGATACGGGCGATACGGGCGATCGTCCCGCAGGATGGTGCTGGTGGCCCGCCACGGCGAGTTCGTCGGGGCTGCCTCTTTCCGTGTGCGGCGGGGCCGCCGCACCCCTTCCCCCAGGGAGCACCTCATGGCAGCGACGACGGAGGAACTCGTACCGGTGCTCGAGGACGCCCGCCAGGCGCATGCGGCACTCCTCGACCGGTTCGGGGCGGACGCGGTGGTCACTCCGCCGGGGCCACACCTTCAGACGCTCGAACGCCAGGCCGCCGAGGTCCGGATCGGTCTGGCGCGCATCCACCGCCTCGAGCGCTCCCTGCGCCCCCGGGGCCTCCTGGAATCCGCCGTCGGTGCGACGCTGCTCCTCTCACGCGGCGCCCTGCGTACGGCGATGCTGCCGCTGGCCATCGGATCTGTCGTCGTCCGGGGATTGCTCCCCGGCGGGGGCCCGGCCGATCCGCGACTCCTGCTGAGGAACACCGAGGACGAGTACGCGGCCGCCGCACGGGCGCTGGCGGCGTGCCGGGCCGGGGAGGTCCTCGCCGAGCAGGTGGGCGACGAGACCGCCGCCCACCTGCTCGGCTCGCTCCGCCGCCAGGACGAGGCACTGATGCGGGATCTGGAGGTCCTGCTCACCGAACACGCCCGTACGGTGGCGCGGAACGTCGCCGAGCGCGGCATCCGGCGAGCCCGAGGCACGGTCGGGAAAACCGCGCGCGAGAGGCCCGAGCCCGGCCCCATGGCCGAGGAGGTCCTCGGAGCGGTCAGACGGGAGGAAGACCTGCCGATCCCCCGGTTCGGCCGCCTCAGCACCGAACAGATCGAGGGGCGGCTGCCCACCCTGACCCAGCTCGAGCTGACCGTGGTCGAGGGGTACGAGCGCGCGCACGCCCGCCGCAAAGAGGTCCTGAACGCCATCGAGCGGTTGCGCGCACCCGAACCATGGACCGGCTACGACGCCCTGGACGCGGCCGGGATCACCGCGAGCCTGCGGGACGCACCGGCCGCAACGGCGCGCCAGGTGGCGGAGTACGAACAGCGCCACCGGCGACGCCGAGAGGTCATCGCCGCCGCGACGGACCGCGCCCCCGCCTGACCGTCGCCCGATGAGGCGGGACACCAGTGTGTCGAGGGATGGCTCGCCGACGTGCGGACGCAGCAGGGTGAACGCGTGAACGCCTCTTCGGCGCAGTACCTCGGCACCGCCGGCGCCAGTGCCGGCCCTGGTCAATCGCGCGGCATCCGGTGCTGCGTCACCGGCTACGCCGCCCTCGCGGCGGACCTCGACGCCGTCCGCGCGAACGCAGAACCTGCGCGTGATCGAGGGCCGCTCCGTCCTCGAGCGAGTGTCGGACGGGCAACGTCGACACCCCGCCGCCGACTGCTCGGCGCCTCCCACACCGACCCCCCACCGAACTCGACGCACCCAACCCCACCGGCCGCGTCGCCATCCCGGACGAGATCGCCCATCGTGTACGCGCCGGCGCGAACATAGGTCGGGCGTTATCCTTCCCTCATGGCCAGCCGCACCTCGTCACCCCTCGTCCACCCCGACATGGACGACCTCGATCTTTTCAAGATCATGAGCGCACTGACCGACGAGACCCGGCTCACCATCGTCGTCACCCTCGCCGCCTCTCCCGGTCTGGCCTGCAGCGGCTTCACGCAGGACGTCACCGCGTCCGTGCTCACCCGCCACTTCCGCGTCCTGCGCGAGGCCGGTCTCATCCGGCAGCACGACGTCGGCACCCGCCGCATCAACACCCTGCGCAAGGAAGACCTGGATCAGCGCTTCCCCGGACTGCTCGACCTCGTCCTCAAGGAGAGCGTCGGCCGCGTGGAGCCCTACGTGAACGCCGAGAGCGCCTGACACTGAGGGACACGACACCCCTCCGCGGGCGGCCCCATCTGCCGACCCTGGTTCAAAAGCACTCGCCCGCGTGCGAGCCGGCCCGACAGCCGTGGGCCCCGGCGGATGATCCGCCGGGGCCCTCGTACGTGTGACGGGTCTCAGATGGTCGCGTTGTCGATCACGAACCGGTACCGCACATCGCTCGCCAGCACCCGCTCGTACGCCTGGTTGATCTCGGAGGCGGCGATCCGCTCGACCTCCGCGCCGATCCCGTGCTCGGCGCAGAAGTCCAGCATCTCCTGGGTCTCGGGGATGCCGCCGATCATCGATCCGGCGAGGATCTTGTTGCCACCGATGAGGGAGAACGGGTGGAAGGCGATGGGCTCCTCCGGGACGCCCACGTTCACCAGGGCGCCGCCCGTCTTCAGCAGGCCGAGGTAGGCGCCCAGGTCCAGCGGCGCCGACACCGTGGAGACGATGAGGTCGAAGGAGCCGGCGAGTTCTTCGAACGTTTTCGGGTCACTGGTCGCGTAGTAGTGGTCGGCGCCCAGCTTCAGGCCGTCGTCCTTCTTGCGCAGCGACTGGGACAGGACAGTGACCTCCGCGCCGAGCGCGTGCGCGATCTTGACGCCCACGTGGCCCAGACCGCCCAGGCCGACCACGGCAACCCTCTTGCCGGGGCCCGCGCCCCACTGCTTGAGCGGCGCGTACGTGGTGATGCCCGCGCACAGCAGCGGCGCGGCGGCGTCCAGGGGCAGCCCGTCGGGGATGCGGACGACGAAGTTCTCGTCGACGACGACCTGCGTGGCGTAACCGCCGTAGGTGATCTCGCCGTCCTTGCCGACGGCGTTGTACGTCTGGACAGCCCCCCGTACACAGTGCTGTTCCTGGCCGGCCTTGCAGTTCTCGCACTCTCGGCAGGAGTCGACCAGACAGCCGACGCCCACACGGTCGCCGACCTTGTACTTGGTCACGCCCGGACCGACCTCGGAGACGACACCCGCGATCTCGTGGCCCGGGACCATCGGGAAGATCGCCTCGCCCCAACCCTCGCGGACCAGATGGATGTCGGTGTGACAGATACCGGCGAACTTGATGTCGATCAGCACGTCGAACTCGCGGACCGCACGACGTTCGATGGTGGTGCGCTCCAGCGGAGCGCTGGCGGCGAGCGCGGCGTACGCAGCAACAGTGGTCATGCCGTGGTTCTCCTAGCGGGGGTTGCGCGCCAGGCCGCCTTCTTCCGGCCGGGTGCGTTTTCACTGTAGCTCATGTTCGCGTCAGCGCGAACATGAGGCCGCCGCCCCTCCCCTCGCACCCCCGGGAAGGCCTCGGCAGCGAACCAGCCCCGCCACCGGCGCCGCGTCGGCAGCGAACCACCTCCGCCCCCATCACCGGCGCCGTCGCCCAAGGCGAATCACCAGAGGTCGACGTTCTCGCGGTAATTGACAGGGTACGAACGTACCTCCTAACGTACCCACGCCGGAGCAACACCGAAGCAACGCCGCCAGCTCAACGAGGAGCGCCGATGCAGCACGTATACGACATAGATGTCCGGATTCCGATGCGCGACCGTGTGACCCTGGCGGCCAACGTGTGGCATCCGGCCGAGGGACAGGCCCCGACGCTGCTCGTGCGCATGCCCTACGGCAAGGACGTCATGGGTGTCACCCTGGGCGGGGTCATGCCCGGTCTCCTGGCTCTGCTGGAGGCCGGTTACGCGGTGGTGGTGCAGGACTGCCGGGGCACCCACCGCTCGGAAGGCGAGTTCGTTCCGCATATGGCCGACCGGGCCGACGGCGCGGACACCGTCGCCTGGATCGCCGAACAGCCTTGGTCGGACGGCACGGTCGGCATGTACGGGGGGTCCTACCTCGGGATGGTCCAGTGGGAGACCGCCGTGACCGGCGCCCCCGCCCTCAAGGCGATCGCGCCGTCCGTCACCTCGATCGACAACTACGAGGCACCCTGGTACGGCGCGGGCGGTGCGCTCTCACTGAGCCTGGTCACGTTCTGGAACGCCATGATGTACACGGCTGACGCGCAGCGGTCTCTGGCGGCCGGTGAGGGCTCCGTGGACCAGGTGCAGCAGCTCGGTCAGGCGCTGCTGTCCGCCGAGTCCCTCAACGAGGTGCTGCCGACGGCGGAGGTTCCGGTCCTGGCGGCGTACGGCAAGTGGTGGGACGACTGGATGGCCCACCCGTCCCACGACGGGTACTGGGATGCCATGGAGCTCACGCCCGAGCTCAAGAACGTCACCGTCCCGGCGCTCAACATCGGCGGCTGGTACGACCTCTACATCGGGCAGACCGTGCGCACCTACACCACCGCCCGCCAACAGGCAGGCAGCGCGCAGGCGCGCGAGGGGCAGCGGCTGATCATCGGTCCGTGGGACCACATGGCCGCGACCGGCGTCTATCCCGACCGCTCCTTCGGTCCGCTGGCCGGCGCCGACATGCTGGGCATGACCGGCCTGCATGTGAAGTTCTTCGACCGCTGGCTGCGGGGCGACACGACCGCCCTGGACGACGTGGCACCGGTGAAGATCTTCGTGATGGGCATCGACCAGTGGCGCGACGAGCAGGAGTGGCCGCTGCCCGACACCAGGTGGACCGAGTTCCACCTGAGCAGCGCCGGCCACGCCAACACAGCGGACGGCGACGGCGTGCTGACGACCGAGCCGCCGGCCGACGCCGGGCACGACACCTACCTCTACGACCCGCGCCGACCTGTCCCCACGGCCGGCGGGGCGTGCCTGCCGATGACGCCGGGGTTCGGCGGCCCGGTCGACCAGCGGACCGTCACCGCCCGCGAGGACGTCCTGTGCTTCGCCGGCCCCGTGCTGGAGGAGGCTGTCGAGGTGACCGGTCCGGTCAGCCTGACCCTGTTCGTGTCCTCGTCGGCGGTGGACACCGACTTCACCGCCAAGCTCGTCGACGTCTTCCCCGACGGCAAGGCGATCAACCTGTGCGACGGCATCCTGCGCGCCCGCTACCGGGGCGGCCTCGCCGCGGAAGAACTGATGGAGCCCGGCACGGTCTACGAGATCACCGTCGACATGACCGCCACCTCGAATGTGTTCCTTCCCGGGCACCGCATCCGCGTGGACGTCTCCAGCAGCAACTTCCCCCGCTACGACCGCAACACCAACACCGGCGGCGTCATCGCCCGCGAGACCGAGGAGCAGATGATCCCCGCGGTCAACCACATCCATCACGGCCCGAACCACCCCAGCCGTCTGGTCCTGCCGGTCATCGACCGCAAGGACCAGCCGTGAGCGCCGCCGACCGGGTCGCCGAGCTGACCGCGACATTCACAGCTCCTTCCCTCGATGTGGCCGGCCTGCTGTGCGACCAACACCCCGCCGACCGCGTCGCGTTCACCGTCGTCGACGGCACCGGTGGAGCTTCCACGCTGTCCTACGGCGAACTCGCCACGGACTCGCACCGCTACGCCCGGGCGCTGCAAGGGCTCGGCGTCGGTCCGGGTGACCGGGTGGCGACCCTGATGGGCAAGGGCACCGACCTGGTCACCCTCATCCTGGCGATCTGGCGGCTCGGGGCGGTCTACGTCCCGCTGTTCACCGCTTTCGCGCCCCAGGCCATCGCCCTGCGCCTGGAAGGCGCGGGTGCGCACGTCGTGGTCGTCGACCCGGACCAGCGCCGCAAACTCAACCCGGGCCCCGACATGCCGGACGACCCTCGGCGCCGTGTCGTCGTCACCGGAACCGCCGCGCACCACGGTGACGTGTCGCTCGCCGACCTCGTCGCGGCCGCGTCGCCGGAGCCGGTGCCCGCCGTCGCCACCAGCGGGGACGGGCCTCTGGTGCACATGTTCACCTCCGGCACCACCGGCAAGCCCAAGGGGGTCGTCCACCCCGTCTCCTACATCGCGGCATGGCAGATCTATCTGGAGTACGGTCTCGGCGTCACCCAGGACAGCACCTATTGGTGCGCCGCCGACCCCGGCTGGGCCTACGGCCTGTACGCCGCCATCGTCGCTCCGCTGGCGGCCGGCATCCCCAGCCTGCTGCTGTCCGGCGGGTTCTCTCCGGAGACGACCTGGCGCACCCTCGACGACCACCAGGTCACCGACTTCACCGCCGCCCCCACGGTGTACCGAGGACTGCGCTCCTCGTCGGTGCCGGTGCCCGGGGCCCTGCGGCTGGAGCGGGCGTCCAGCGCGGGCGAGCCGCTGACTCCCGAGGTCAACGAGTGGGCCGGCGCCGCGCTCGGCCTGGCGGTGCACGACCACTTCGGCCAGACCGAGGTCGGCATGCCCCTGGCCAACCACCACCATCCCGAACTCCGCCGCCCCCTCAAGGCCGGATCGATGGGCCGGCCGGTGCCCGGCTGGAACCTCACCGTGCTGGCCGACGATAAGGACGAGCCCGCCGGACCGGGCCTGCTCGGCCGGGTCGCGATCGACGTCGCGGCGAGCCCGCTGATGACCTTCCGCGACTACCAGCTCCCAGGGCAGAGCGACGCCAAGTTCACCGCGGACGGCCGCTACTACCTCACCGGCGACGCCGGGCGGGTCGACTCGGACGGCGACTTCTTCTTCTCCTCCCGCGACGACGACGTCATCATCATGGCCGGCTACCGGATCGGGCCGTTCGAGATCGAGAGCGTCCTCGCCCAGCATCCCGCGGTCGCCGAGTGCAGCGTCATCGGCGCACCCGACGAGGTCCGAGGAGAGGTCATCGAGGCGTACGTCGTCCTGCGCCACGGCACCGAAGGCACGGAGGAACTGGCCACCGAACTCCAGCTGCTGGTCAAGACCCGTTACGCCGCCCACGCCTACCCGCGCA
The DNA here is from genome assembly GCF_003112535.1 of Streptomyces rishiriensis. Lineage (GTDB taxonomy): Bacteria > Actinomycetota > Actinomycetes > Streptomycetales > Streptomycetaceae > Streptomyces > Streptomyces rishiriensis. The sequence continues at coordinate 22,643 of NZ_BEWA01000031.1, forward strand.
CGATCCACTTCATCGACGCCCTGCCCAAGACTCCCAGCGGCAAGACCCAGCGCTACCTGCTGCGCAGGCGACGCCGCACCGAACTCGCCACCCCGGAGCCACGTTGACCGACGCCGAACCACTGCTCGTCGCGCAACGCGGCCCCGTCCGGTGGCTGTGGCTCAACCGCCCGCAGCGGCGCAACGCCCTCGACGCCACCCTCGTCGAAGCACTGGACAAGCAGATCACCAGCGCAGAGGCCGACCCAGGCACAGCGGTCATCGCCGTGGCCGGCAAGGGACCGAGCTTCTGTGCCGGCGGGGACTTCCACCAGTTCCTTGACCTGCACGACCGCGGTCACCACCCGGTCGACTTCCTGACCGACGTCTCGGCCTGCTTCAGCCGCATCGCGGCCAGTCCGAAACCCTGGGTCGCCGTCCTGCACGGCCACGCCGTCGCGGGAGGCCTCGAACTCGCGCTGGCCTGCGATGTCGTCGTCGCGGCCGACACCACCCTCATCGGCGACGGCCACCTCAAGCGGCGGTTGGTACCGGCCGGCGGGTCAAGCGTCCGTCTCCCCGGCGCGGTCGGACGCGGTCTGTCACGCTGGCTCCTGCTCACCGGCGAACTGCTGCCCGCGACCGCCTTCGCGCACACCGGCTGGATCCACGCGATCGTGCCCGAGGCCGACCTCGACGCCACCGCCACCCGCGTCTGCCACCAACTGGCCGACCGTCACAGCCCCGCACAGCAACGGCTCAAGACACTGCTGCACCGCATCGACGGCGCCTCCTCCGAGCACGCCCTGCGCGAGGAACTGACCGCCTTCGCCGACAACTGGCATGCCAGCTCGGTGGCCGACGCCCTGCGGGCCTTCCTCACTCCCTCCACGACGAAAGCGGACAACCAGTGAATCGCTACCAGGGACGGGTCGTCGCCATCACCGGCGCCGCCCAAGGACTCGGCCTCGCCATGGCGGCCCGGTTCGCCGCCGAGGGCGCCACCGTCGCCCTGGCCGACGTCAACGAACAGGCCCTCACCCACGCCGCCACCACCGTCACCGACACCCACGACGCGAAACACCGCACCGACGTGGTGGACGTGACCGACTCCACCCAGGTCAACGCCTGGATCACCGGCATCACTACTGATCTCGGCCGCCTCGACGTGCTGATCAACAACGCCGGCATCATCCGCGACAACCGCATCGAGGACATCACCGACGACGACTGGCACGCGGTCATCGCCGTCAGCCTCACCGGCGGCTTCCACTGCGCCCGCGCCGCGTTCGCCCCCATGAAACGCCAGGGCTACGGACGCATCGTCAGCTTCTCCTCGATGTCGTGGCGCGGGAACTTCGGCCAGACCAACTACGTGGCCGCCAAAGCGGGCATCGTCGGTATGACCCGCACCCTCGCACTCGAGGGCGCCCGCCACGGCATCACCGCCAACGCCATCGCCCCCGGCCTCATCGACACCCCCATGCTCGCCTCCATGAACGGCCCCGCACGCGACAAGCTCACCGACAAGATCCCCATGCGCCACACCGGCAGGCCCGAGGACATCGCCGAAGCCGCGGCCTTCCTCGCCAGCGAAGCCGCCGGCTACATCACCGGCATCGTCCTCGACGTGGACGGCGGCATCTCCATCGGATCCTCCATCCGGTAACCACGAAACCGGCGGGCGAGCAGATACTCGTCACGGCAACCGACCGTCGTCCGGCCCGCCACACTCCGTTCCTCCACCCTCGCCTCAACGTCACTCACCGAGCGCACCCCGGGTACGTCAGGCGGTACGCTCGTACCCGTACGCAAGGGGCGGGTCGGCCTTCCGACCCGCAGCCATCCCCCGCTTCCGGGCGGGGACGCTCATGGGAGACTGCTGCGGTGACGGCCCAGACCGACTCGCGTGACCGACGCCCGCGCCGAACGGCGCGCAGGCGGGTCGTCGACACTGGTCGGCGGGAACAACTGCTGCGCCAGGCCGAGGAGATCATCCTGGCCGAAGGCTTCACCGCGGTGACCGTGGATGAGCTCGCCCAGCGGCTGGGGTGCTCCAAGGCGACGCTGTACAGCCTGGCCTCCACGAAGGAACAGCTGGTGCTGGCGGTCACCCGCGCCTTCTTCCGGGAGGCGACCGCCGAGATCGAGCAGACCGTCCAGGCCGAGCCCGACCCCCGGCAGCGCATCCGGGTCTATCTCGCCGGCGTCGGCACGGCCATGCGCCGGCATTCTCATGCCTTCTACGACGACATGGTCGGCTACGAACCGACGGCGCAGATCTATCGCAAGAACTCCGCCGCCGCGGCGCACCGAGTCCACGAACTCATCGAGGAGGGCGTGCAGGCCGGCGTCTTCCGGGCGCTCAACGGCCACTTCGCCGCCCAGGTCGTGGCAGTCACCATCGACGCGGTCCAGTCGGGGGTTCTCCTGGAGAGGACCGGCCTGACCGCCGGCGACGCCTTCTCCGAACTCGGGGACCTCCTGCTGGACGGCCTCAGCTCGACACAGGGCGCTTTCGCCCCTCCCTCCACAGCTGACCGCTCCCCCAGCGGCCAAGCCCCGACACCCGGGTAAAGCGGAGAAAAGCGGATGGGGATGCATTTCGCGGATCCTCTCTGACCGAGAGCGTGACCTGGAGGTCGTCCGAAAGGCCCCTGACCAGCGCGGCTTCCAGGTCCAGCCCAAGCGGTGGGCGGTGGAGCGAACCGTTTCGTGACTCACCGCCCACCGACGCCTGGCCAGGGTCAACAAGACCAGTCCCGCCCATTCGGAGACGATGATCCGCTGGGCGATGATCGGCGTCATGGTCCGCCGCCTCACCCGAGGCCGGCCGGCAATCCGACCAGGCCCACGGTCGCTCTCTCGGGCTGAGGCCTGCGGGCTCGACCGCCGTGTGACCGAAGGCTCTCCGCTCACCTCGTGAACGCGATCACCAGTGGGTCCGACTCCGGCGCGATGTAGTCGCATGCCGGGGAGTCGACGTGGCGATGATCGCTTGCATCTGCTTCGGAGGCGAAGTCTTCGATGTTGTCGGCAAGGAGGTCGAGCGCTTTGCGCCCTCCTTGGATCCGCAGGGCCTGGTCCTCCGTGACGATCGAAGCGGTGTCGCGCTCCGGATCCTCCCGAAACGCGATCGTGGACAGCGACCTCTCGTAGGGAAAGGGATGCGGGCTCTCCGCGAGATCACAGCTTCCGGCCTTCCCCCGCAGCAGCTGCCCGAGCGGCAAGAGCCCTTGACGCGCCCCAGAGAGCTCGAGCTCTGTGGTTGCCCCGCTGTACAGAACCCGTTCGCCTCGCGCGCCGATGCACGCGCCTGGGCCGGACCGGCGGCTGCCCGGCACCTCAAGAACTGGTCCCGGTCCGCGACCGCAAGGTCAGTGCCTCGAGCCGCAACCACCGGTTCTCCGTGAACGTGCAGTCGTCATCGATGCCGACACCCGCCTTGCCGTGGCCGCAGCGCGCCCGGCACCGGGCCACCAGCCGACGCCCACGTGGCGCGGGGACACGATCGTCGCCCCTTCGATGATGCGGCGGCTGATCGACCGGCAGGTCACCGGACAACGTCGCTCCCGTTGCCGATGCACGCCTCGCCGTACTGACCGCTCGCGAGCGGAAGGCGCTGGGTCTGGTCGGCCGCAGGCTGAACAACGGGGAGATCGCCGCGAAGCTGTTCCTCGGCGAGACCATTGTCAAGACCCGCGTGGCCCGCGTCCTCGCCAACTGCACGTCCCCGACCCGATCCAGGCCGTCGTCCTGGCCTACGAGAGCGGACTGGTTCGCCCTGGCGGATGAACGTGTCGGGCGCTCAGGATGACGCCCGACGACACAGCCGCTTCCTAGTTTCTGGGCATGTCGATCATGCGGGAGTTCCTTCGCCGCCCCCGGGCTACCGGCGTCGTCGCTCCCAGCTCCCCCACACTCGCGCGGGCCATGGCCTCCGGTCCGCACCTCAACCGCTCCCAGGACCCATCGGGTCCTTCAGACCCTGTGTCGACCGGCCCGACCTGACGAGGTCGCCGGGTCAGGAACAGCTCCACGATCCGCGCGCCCCGCAGACATCCGTACGCGGAGCGCACGGCAAGTTCAACGCGCCGGGGGACCCCTCCGGCCCGACTCAAGGAATTCGCATGTCCTCAACCAACCGACGCACCCATATCTCCCGGCGCACCGCGATGGCGCTGGCCGGCATGTCGGTCGTCGCGGCTGTCGCCGCCACGGCGCCGAGCGTGGCCAATGCCGTGAGCGGCAGCTCCAGCGGCACGCGGCAGGCGGTCACCCAGACGCAGAGCGCCGAGAGCGCCAGCACCGCCCCCAACCTGCGCGTCAAGGCCGCCAACGGCGTCACCTACCTGTACCGCCGCTTCGGCCACCCCAGCGCGGGCAGCGTGCCCCTGGTCTTCTTCCAGCACTTCCGCGGCAACATCGACGGCTGGGACCCCAAGCTCGTCGACACCATCGCCGCCAAGCGCGAGGTCATCCTCGTGGACAACGTCGGCGTCGGCGGCTCCACCGGCATCACCCCCAGCACCGACCAGCAGATGGCCCTGGACGCCATCGACTTCATCGACGCCCTCAAACTGCCCCGCTACGACCTGTTCGGCTTCTCCCTCGGCGGCGAGGTCGCCCAGGAGGTCGCCCTGCGCCGCCCCTGGCAGGTCCGCCGCGTCGTCCTGGCCGGTACCGGCCCCCAGGGCGGAGTGAACCAGCGCGCGACCGACCCCGACATCTTGCAGAGGAGCCTGAAGGACAACCCCGGGCCTGAGGACTACCTCTTCCTGTTCTTCAAGAACACCGCCTCCAGCCAGGCCGCGGGAACGGAGTTCCTGCAACGCCTCGGGCAGCGCACCACCGACCCCGACACCCCCACAAGCCTCGTCACCCGCGACCACCAGCTCACCGCGTGGTCCGACTGGGGCATCACCGACAAGTCCAAGCTGGTCCGCCTGAAGTCCCTCTTCCAGCCCGTCCTGGTCGCCGACGGCGACAGCGACATCCTGATGCCGCCCGAGAACTCCCACCTGCTGGCCAAGTACCTCCCCAACGCCCAGCTGCACATCTACCCGGACGCCGGCCACGGGTTCCTCTACCAGTACGCCGTCAAGTTCGGCACCGAGGTGAACACCTTCCTCGACCGCTGACAGCACATCCGGCGCAAGACGGTCGCCAACCGTAGGCGCCGGCGGCGACGACGCCGTCGACGTCGTGTGGCCGTTGCCCAGGTCGCCAGTGGTGCCTGTGCCAGCGTTGTTGATCAGGACCTTCACGTCACCCGTGGTCTTGGACGCGGCTGAAGGCGTCAGGACTTGGGACCGAACATGTAGGCGTTGGCGACGTCGATGAGGGCGGCGCCCCGGTAGGCGGGGTAGCGCTCGGTGATGGCCTTCTTGTAGGCGTCGCCGTCGTCCCCGAGGAGTTCGCGGCCGGCGTCGACGTACTCCGTGAGCTCGGCCCAGACGGCCGGGGTGGTCGGCTCGCCGTGGCCGGGCAGGATGGTGTCGTACTCGGAGTGGGCGGCGAAGCGGTCGATGTTGGCCTGCCAGCCGTCGAAGTCCTTGTCCAGGAACCACAGGTGGGTGCGGTTGTAGACGACGTCCTGGGCGACCAGGACCCCCTGTTCGGGCAGCTTGATCACGAGGGTGGTGTGGATCTCGCCGCCGGTGACCTTCTCGAACTCGAAGGGGATGCCGTCGATGACCTCGGTGCCGGGGGTGATCTCCACGGTCGGGGTCATGTCGGCGAGCGGGATCGGGGCGCCGGTGGGCAGGTCGGTCTTGTCGCCCATGGCGACGATCTCCGCGGTGGTCTCCGGCAGCGCGTGCACGGGAACGCCGAAGCGGGCCGCGCCCTGGTAGTGGTCGGGGTGCGCATGGCTGATGACAAGGCGGTCGAGCGGCTTGCCGAGGCTCTTGGCGTAGGCGACGATCTCGTCGGCGTAGGCGAGGACGAACTGCGCGTCGACGGCGACGATCCGCGACGGCGTCTCGATCAGCTGGGTGTTGACGTCCAGGCCGTCCTCGGGCGCGCCGTAGCTGTGGATACGGACGGGTCCCTTGTCGATGACTGTGAGGGTTCCGTGCATGGCTCTGCTCCTGCCGACGTGGGTGAGGACATGGGGGAAGGGGCGGATCGTCGGTGGCCGGCTCTCGATCGGCCATCGACCGCAACGGACAGCGGCTGACTCCCGCGCCGTAGGCTCGCTGCCCCTGGAACCACTCCATACTGCGACGGAACCCGACAGCCCGCGAGGTACGCTGCGGTCTTGTGATGGTCCACAGGCGACATGCGCCGCAGCAGCCCGGTCGGCAGGAGACGGGACTGCCGAAGGTCGTCTTCCAGCCTCCGGCCGGAACCCAGGAGGGCCTGGAGGTGATGACCCTGGCCGACTTCCGCGACCGCACCCGTGACTGGCCCTGGCACATCGCCACCCCGCACCGGCAGGACTTCCACGCCCTGCTGCTGGTCACCTCCGGCACTCTGCGGCACCGGGTCGACTTCACCGGGTACGTGCTGCCGCCCGGCTCCTGGCTGTGGATCCGGCCGGGCCAGGTGCACCAGTGGCAGAATCCCGACCTGGCCGAGGCCGTCATGATCCTCTTCCAGGAGGACTTCGTGGCCCCCGAGACCGCCGAACTGGCCGGCCTCGGCGTCACCACCGCCCCGATGCCCGTGTGCAGCCCCGGTCCTTCGGAGGCCCCCGCTCTGGCAGCGGCGGCCGAACAACTGGCCGCGGAATTCTCCCGGTCGAACCGCCGTCCGCCGCCGGTGCACGCCGCCCTGCTGCACCGCCTGCTCGATGTCGTGCTCCTGCGCCTCGCCCGCCTGCAGCAGCACGGCCACGGCGCGGAATCCGCCCCCGAGCCCTTCCTCCGCTTTCGCGACGCCGTCGAACGAGACTTCTCCCGCACCCACCGCATCGACGACTACGCCCGCGAACTCGGCTACTCCACTCGCACCCTCACCCGCGCCACCCGGACAGCGGCGGGCCTCAGCGCCAAGGACTACCTCGACCAGCGCCTCGCCCTGGAGGCCAAGCGCCTCCTCGCACACGGCACCGAACCCGCCTCCGCCGTCGCAGCCCACCTCGGCTTCACCAGCGCCACCCACTTCGGCAAGTTCTTCCAACGCCACACCGGCCGCACTCCCCTGGCGTTCCGCGCCTCACAACGCGCGTTGCCGCCGACCTAGCCGCCCACGCCACCCGAAGACCACCGAACCAGGAGACTCCCCGTGCCCGACCGCCCCAGCGTTTTGTTCGTGACCGATCTCGCCTACGAGGCCCGTGGGCGGCGCTACTGCGACGAGGACGTCTTCCTGTCGTCACGGCTGCGGAACGACTTCGACGTCGCGTTGTGCCATCCGCTGGACGCGGCGGCTCTGATGGACGCCTTCGACGCGGTCGTGGTCCGCAACAGCGGCCCGGTGCTGCACTACCAGAAGGAATACGACGCCTTCCGCGACCAGGCCGCAGCGCGCGGCACCCGGGTCTACAACCCGCTGTCCGGCCGGGCCGACATGGCCGGCAAGCAATACCTGCTGGACCTGACCGCAGCCGGATACCCCGTCATCCCCACCATCGACCGGCCCCAGGACCTCGGCCGCCTGCCCGAGGCCGACCAGTACGCGGTCAAGCCGAAGGCAGGGGCGGACTCCATCGGCCTGCGCTTCTTGCCTCAGGAGCAGCTGGCCGGCCTCGCCTACGGCGACATCCTGGTCCAGCCTCGCATCGACTTCCGCTACGAGGTGTCGTTCTACTACGTCGACGACGCCTTCCAGTACGCCCTGCACGCCCCCGACCCCGAACGGCGCTGGGTCCTCGAGCCCTACAAGCCCACCGAAGCCGACCTCGACTTCGCCCGCCGCTTCATCGACTGGAACACCCTCGACCACGGCATCCAGCGCGTGGACGCCTGCCGCACCCAGGAGGGTGCCCTGCTCCTGGTCGAGCTCGAAGACCTCAACCCCTACCTGTCCCTGGACCACCTCGACGACCCGACCCGCGACACGTTCGTCACCAGTATGACGACCTCCCTCCACCGGTTCCTGGGAACGTCACGCCGCCCCTGAACCGGCAGGCCGCCGGTCACCTCAGAGGGCGGTACGTGACCTGATCTCCGGTTCGGGGTCGCCTGATCCTGTGACGATCGAGGGTCGACGTCGTTCGCGGGGTCAGTGGTGCGGGGAACGAAGAAGTGACCGGTCGGTCAGGGCCGCTGCCGCTGCCGCTGCCGGGCGGCCGCCGCGAGTGCGCGGAACTCGTTCCACTGCACTGCGGGACGTGGGAGGCCGCGGCGTTCGAGGTACCGGTCGGTGGACTCTTGGGTGCGGCGCAGAAGCCGCAGCGCGTCGCTCGGTCGTCCGGAGCCCATCGGCTGGACCACCCGGTCGGGCACCAGCACCAGGCCGGTTCCGCTGTCCGTCAGCCGTCCTCGGACGAGTGCGTTCCTCATGTGGTTGAGGCGTTCGTCGTGTCGGTGCACCAGCAACGAGGCCGGGCCCGGTGTCGCGGCGCAGTCGGACGGCACCAGGAGTGCGTAGCCACTGGCCGTCGGCTTCGGCTGGACCCGGGCCAGCACCGGCGCCCCGGCGGCGTCACGGGCGGCGAGTACCGCACTGGGATAGCGGGCGAGTTCTCCGGCGCCCGTCAGCGCGGCACCGCCGTCCGCAGTCGCGGGTGCCTGTGGGACGGGGAGCGGGGCTGCGGGGCGCAGGATCACCTGTTCGGGCGTGACCGTGATGAGGAGCCGCAGGTAGTACCAGTCCATCAGCCACCGCATGGGACGTGACAGGTACGCGCGGCTGTGCGGCTGCCGCTCGAAAAGCATCCGCCAGTAGTCCTCGGCGCCTTGCGGACCCGTCAGGACGGCGTCGGGGCACTCGGCCCGCCCGCCGACGAAGATGTGCGGGGCGTCGGTCAGGCCGCTGCCGGTGGGGTCGGAGAAGAGCAGTGCGACGCGTCCGTCGCGGCGCACGTTCAGGGCCTTCTGCGCGAACGCGAGGGACGTGGTGAGCAGCAGCGTTCCGTCGGCACGGCGTGCTGCTGCCGCCGGCCAGACGAGCGGCGTTCCGTCCGGACCGAGGGTGGCGAACTCGCATGTGCGGTAGGCGTCGAGGACTTCGTGCGGGACGGCGTCGAGTACGGTCACTGTCCCGCCTCCCCGTTCAGCGGCGCTCGCATGGCGCGGCAGGACGCGGCGTACTGGCGTCGTCCCACCGTCTTCCACAGCAGCCGGCCGAGCAGCGGGACTCTGCTCAGGAAGTGGGTGCGCTCCTGTTCGGTGGCGTCTTCGAGGATGGCGCCGAGGGCCAGCATGATCTTGTTCTTCGGCAGGGTCTCCAGTCCGCGGCGGCCCACGAGGTCCCACTCGGTGACGGTCAGGTGGTCGGCGATCAGTGGAAGGACCAGCCGTTCCTCTTCGTCGAGATGCTCGAGCAGGGCGGATCGGTGCTCGTCCAGCGCCAGGGCGAGTTCCTGCGCGGCGACGCTGTCCGCCGAACGGCCCCATACCGGCCCCCACTCGGCGACCGCCGCCAGGCTCTGATCGAGGTGTTCGTGCTGCTCTTCCATGCGGGCGACCAGGTCGTCGGCAGCCGCCCGGGCACGCAGCAGCGGCCAGATCAGCTCGTCCTCGACCGTGTGGTGATGGTGCAGGCCCATGAGGTAGTCGTCAAGGTAAGCCGACACCTGTGCCGCACGGGCGGTTTCCCCGTCCGGTACGGCACGCACCAGACGGGGCAGCAGCGCCGACTCGCGGCGGAAGACGCGGTGGACCACGACCATCTCGTGGGTGCAGGGGCCCCCGGCGGCGGTCAGTTCGGACGATGGACTACTGGCGGTCACGCTCGGTTGCTCCAGTGCTCAGGATCGGACATCACCACAGGCGCCGACCGTGTCGCGACCCGCTTGGCGATCACTTGGCGACTCGCTTGGCGTCTCGCTTGGCGGCCCGCGGACGATCTCTGCGTGGCTCGTCGGTGCTGTCCGGGTGGCTCTCTGGTGGCCCGTCGTCATGCGGGGCCAGGGCGTTCATCCTCCGTTGAGGGAATGCGCGAGGCGCTGGGGTAGATTCCGGCCGTGTGCTGCGCATTCGAGTGCTCGGCCCCTTGGAAGCCGAGCTCGGGGGCAGAACGGTCGCGTTGGGCGCCCCGCGACAGCGGGCCGTTCTCGCGCTGCTGATCGCTGCCCGCAACAAGGTGGTGTCCGTCGACCGCATGACGCACGAGCTGTGGCAGGGGGCGCCACCCGGCAAGGCGACCGTGTCCTTGCACGCCTATGTGTCGAACCTGCGCCGACTGCTCGAACCCGAGCGGCCACCCCGAACTCCGGCCTCCCTCCTGGTCACCACACCTCCGGGCTACGCACTGCGACTGTCCCAGGACGCGGTGGACGCCTGGCGCTTCGAGGCCCGGGTGAGCCGCGCGCGTACGGCACCGGCCGCGCAGGCGCGGGACATGCTCGGTGAGGCGCTGGGCTGGTGGCACGGGCCCGCCTTCCACGGATACTCGGACGAGACCTGGGCGGAGCTCGAAGTCGTACGCCTGAACGCCCTGTTCGCCGAGGCTCGGGAATTGGCCGTCGCAGCCGATTTGCGCACCGGGCACACGTCCGAGGCGACCGCGGCGGCCGAAGCCCTGGTGCGGGAGGGCCCGTTGCGGGAGGAGGGATGGCGTCTGCTCGCCCTCAGTCATTGGGCCGCGGGCCGGCAGAGCGACGCCCTGTCCTCGTTGCGCCGCGCCAAGGCCGTACTCCGCGACGAGCTCGGCTGCGACCCCTCATCGGCCCTGGAAGAACTGGAGCATGCGGTCCTCACCCGGCGTCTCGAGGTACTGCACGCCGTCGCACCCCCACCACAGCCGCCGCCGGCCACCGCTCCGGTCGGTGTGCACGGCAGCGGACCCGGCCTCTTCGTAGGGCGGAAGGGGGAACTGCATGCCCTGTCCGCCGCCACCAGGGCAGCCCGCCACCGCGGGGGCGTGGTGCTGGTCACCGGGGAGGCCGGCGCCGGAAAGTCCGCTCTCCTCAGCCGACTCGGCGACCGCCTGCGAGGCGAGGGCTGGAGGGTGGTGGTCGGCCGTTGCCCGGAGCTTGAGGGGGCTCCGCCGGCCTGGGCCTGGTCGGAGGCGCTGGGCGCGCTCGCACATGACATCCCCCCGGCTTTTCCCCGGCATCTGGCGGCCCTGCTGCACGATTCCGACGACACAGCGGCGGTGACACGCGACGAGGTGGCGGCCGGGCGCTTCCGCCTGCACGGCGCCGTGGCGGACTGGCTGCGTGATGCGGCCGCCCGGCAGCCGCTCGCCGTCCTCCTCGAAGACGTGCACCGTGCCGACGGGCAGACCCTCGCCCTGCTCGAAGCGGCGGCCGGGATCAGCGGCGTTCCGCTTCTCAGCGTCGTCAGCTATCGCCCGGCGGAGGCAGGGGAGAACCTGGTCAAGTCCCTGGCCCATCTCGCTCCTCTGGTTCCGCACCGTATTGCACTCACCGGCCTGTCGTCACAGGACGTCGCCACAGTGGTCCGCGCCGTCTGCGCGACCCCGGTGGACGACGTCACGGTTGCAGCGCTCGCCGAACGCACCGGCGGCAATCCCTTCTACGTCTGGGAGAGCGCTCGTCTGCTGGCCAGCGAAGGCGCCCTGGTGGCCGTGTCGGAAGTCCCGCAAGGCGTCCGGGACGTTCTGCGCAGGCGTCTGGCCCTGCTTCCGCCGCAGGCGCGCTCGGCAGTACAACTCGTGGCCGTGGCCGGGCTGGAGGCCGACGTCGCGCTCTTGACGGGTGCCGCCGACGTGGACGAGGAGACCCTGCTCGCGGGCCTCGACGCCGCCGTGGCCGCAGACCTGCTGAGTGAACCCGGTCCCGGACGGGTCCGTTTCGTGCACGCGCTGGTCCGCGACACCGTGTACACCGATCTGTCCGGCATCCGCCGTTCCCGCCTGCACGACCGTATCGCTCGACGACTGCGCCGACACCGTCCCGACGACTTCGCCGCCCTGGCGCACCACTTCGCCCGCTCGGGCAGGACCGCGAACGCCGCGGCGAGCGTCGACTACGCGCTGCGCGCCGCCGAAACGGCCGAACGGCGGTACGCCCACGACGTGGCCGTCGACCTGATCCAGCAGGCCGTGGAAACGTACACGGCGGCGACCCCCGCTGCCGACGTCGACCCGGAACACACGGTCGGCCTGCTGGTGCGGCTGCTGGGGGCACAGGTGCGCTGCGGCGCCACCGACGCGGCCCGGCGCACCCGCGAGCGGGCGACCGACCTGGCCGTACGGGCGGGCCGGGACGACCTGGTCGCGTCGGTCTACGGGGCGTGGACCGAACCCTCGCCCTGGCGCAGTCGCCTGGAGGGCTTCTACGACCGGGCGGCGCTGGCGCGGCTTGAACGGCTCGCCCGTGACCACACGCTTGACGATCCGACGCGTGCACGGGTGCTGCAGGTCCTGGTCGATGCGGTGGCCGCCGAAGACGCGCCGCGCGCCGTGGAGGCGGCACGCGCCCAGCTCGGGCTGGCGCGGGCCGTCGGCGAACCGCGCCTGCTGGCTTCCGCGTTGATGACCTCCGCCAAGCTGCTGCCGCACGAGGTGCAGGGCGGTGCCCGCACCCCGCTCATCGGCGAGTTGCGCGTGCTCGCCCGGCAGCACGACCTGCCCGCCTATCGCTGGGTGTGCGAGCACCTCGACAGCATGACCGCCGCAACCCGCAACAATCCGGTCGCGGTACGCCGGCACACTGCCGAGGGCCTTCGACTGTCGCGCCGGTACCGGATGTTGTGGGCGGAGGGCATCAACCTCACCACGACGGCCATGCTGGCGGCCATCGCGGGACGCTTCGACGACGCAGAGGCCACCTACGCGCAGGCCGACGACGTGTTCCAACGCGTCGGGACGCGCTACGCGCAGGGGCCTCGTACGCTGGGTCTGTGGACGATCCGGCTCACGCAAGGGCGAGCAGCGGACATCGAGCCGGAGGTACGCGATCTGCATGCCGCCGTCGGCGCCCCCGTCGCCGTGGCTCACGCTCTGGTCCTTTCCCGTCTGGGCCGGCTGGATGAGGCGCGCGCCGTTCCCTGCCCGCCGCGGCCGGTGACCGACCACCTCTACGGCGTCGAACTCGACTACCGCTGCGCGATCGCGGTCCTCCAGCGAGACGTGGACACGGCGGTCGGCCTGATCGCCGATGTGCTTCCCCTCAAGGAGCAGTTCGCCGGTACCGCCGGCGCCGCGTACGCTACCCGTCCCCTCGCTCACGCCCTGGCGGACCTGTACCGGCTCGTCGGCGAGAACCAGGCCGCCGCCGACGCCTACGCCCTGGCAGAACGTGTCGCGTCGACCTGGAGCGCACCCCACCACGCGACTGCCGCCCGCCGGGCCGCCGCGGAACTGTCCACGCACTCGGCCCGTCGGCGGACGTTCACGACGTGACGCTCGCTCCCCGGCTCGGCCCCGCACACCACGCGGGCGAACTGGTCCGCAGCCTGCCACCACGTTGCGGCCCTTGCAGGTCAGGCTCCGTCACGTCCGCCGGCCGTTCTTCGGCCGGCCGGTGGAACCAGGTGGTCTTGCGGTCTTGTTGTCGCAGCCGAGTGTCTTCGCGATCGGGCGGCGCGCCGTCGACGCGTAGTTGTGGCGGCCCGGGGGGGTAGCGTCCTCGACATGGACATTCGCACCACCGTTGAGCGCGCTCAACGACTCAAGCAGCTGCACGCCGAGTACCAGCCGCTCGTGCTGCCGACCGTATGGGACGTCTGGTCCGCGCGGACGGCAGCCGGCGCCGGATTCCCCGCGCTCACCATCGGCAGCCATCCGCTCGCCGACTCCCGTGGCGCCGACGACCACGAGGGGCAGACCTTCGAGGAGGTACTCGCCGCCGTCAGGCCCATCATCGCGGCGGTCGACGTTCCCGTCTCCGTCGACCTGGAGGCCGGCTACGGACAAGAACCCGTGGACCTCATCGCCGGACTCACCGAGGTCGGCGGTGTCGGCCTCAACATCGAGGACACCGTCCACTCGGACGGCGGACGCGTGCGCACCACGCAGGAACACGCAGACTACGTCGCCGGCCTGCGCGCAGCGGCTGACGACGCCGGGATCCCGGTGTGGGTCAACGGGCGCACCGACCTCTTCCTCCACGCTGAGGATGCCTCCGCCGTCCTCGACGAGGCGATCGAGCGACTGCGTGCCCTGGAGCGGGCCGGTGCCGACAGTGTCTACCCGGTGGGCATTCAGGACGACGACGACCTGCTGACCGCGGTGACCGGCGCCGTCGCCGTCCCCGTGAACTCCACGGCGCATCCCGTCAAGCACGACCTTGAGCGCTTCCGCCGCCTCGGCGTCGGCCGGATCACCTACGGCCCGCTGCTGCAATTCGCCTTGACGGACGCGATGAAGGGCATGCTCGGGCGGTGGGCTCCCTAGGATCTGTCGTTTGGACCACCCCGCGGACGCGGGGGGGGGTCCCCTCCTTTCCCCGCGTCCTCCGGGCGGGCAGCCCGGCGAGCACGGGCTGCTTCACGGCGTGTGGTTCTGCGTGGTCCGGGGTGACGCGAGGTCAGTCACGGAAGGAATCGAGGTGCCAGACGCGGGCCTGGTCCAGCTTCACCGAGCCGTTCTCGGCGAAGACCTGCACGCCCTGGCTGGCGGGGTCGGGGAAGATCTGGTCGGTGATCACCGCATCGCCGCTGCCGCCGAAGACCTCGACGGACGACCAGTCGACAAGGATCCGCAGTCTCACCTTGCCGTCCTTCGCCTGCAACGGTGCTCGCTGGACGCCGGGGAAGGAGCTGCTGAAGTCCACGGCGCCGGAGTGGGTGCGGTCGACGTACAGCTCCTGGGTCGTGGTGTCGTAGCCGATGACGGTCTCCTCCCCTCCGGCGCCGGTACGCACCTTCAGGCCGAAGCGGTCGGCGTCCTTGAGGGAGAAGGTGGCCTCGATGTCGAGTGCCTTTCCCTTGCTCGCGGGGCCGGTCAGGGGCTTTGCGGTGCTCTTGACGGTGACGCCGGCCGCCGTCGCCGGGCTCCCCCGACGCAGGGACTCCAGGCTGCTCACCGGCTTGCTGGTCAGCCGGATGTGGCCGTTGACGGTGCGCAGGGCCATTTCCCGGGGGATGCTCTGCGCGCCGCGCCAGGGGGAGGTGGGGATGGCGCCGCTGTAGTCCCAGTCGTTCATCCAGCCGATCATGTACCGCTTGCCGCCCGGCGCGTTCTCCCAGGACACGGCCGCGTAGTAGTCCTTGCCGTAGTCGGCCCAGTCGGCGCGCTGTACGAGGGACCGGGCGGGCTTGTCGGCGGCGGTGAACTGGTCGGCCAGGACGTGGCCCCACCCGGCGGTATTCGCGTCGACAACCTGGATCTTCGCCTCCTTGCCGGCGTAGGGGCGCAGATCGAAGGAGGCCCAGTCGAGGGTCTCGCTGTCGGAGCCGGTGGCGCTGCGGACGACCTGGCCGTCGACGAGCAGGTTGACGGACGTCTCCTGGGAGACGGGCCGGGCCTTGGTGTCGGAGAGCATGATGTGGTCGACGTTGAGGTGACCCCAGCCCCCGGTGTTGTCGTCGACGATCCTGATCTGCGCCTTCTTGCCGGCGAGGTCGCCGACGTCCCAGGAAGCCCAGGCGAGTGCCTCGGCGTCCTTGCCGGTGGCGCTGCGCACGACCCGGCCGTCGACGAGGAGTTCCAGGGCAGTGGGGTCGGGGGAGCCGGCGGGGTGGTCGCCGCCGCCGATGAGGAAGTTGATGTGGTTCTTGTCGATGGTGAATTCGGGTGAAGTGAGGGTGCCGGTGGTGTGGTCGCCGTCCAGGTAGGTATCGACCAGGCCGTCGCCCAGCCAGCCGGAGACCTCTTGCTGGTCGGGGAGGGTGCCGGTGGCAGGTGCGGCGCCGAAGGCGTCTCCGGTCGTCGTCCAGGCTCCGTAAGTGCCGCCTTCGAAGTCGGCGAGGACCGTGCCCGCGGGCGGGGGGCCCTGCTCCGGGACGGTTCCGGCCTCGTGCGGGTGCCGCCCGCCGCCGATCCTGAAGTTCAGATAGGGGCTGTCGACGGTGAACGCGGGCGAGGTGAGGCTGCCGGTGGCCCCGTCTCCGCTGTGGAAGCTGTTGGCGAGGCCCTTGCCGTCGAAGCCGTCGACGGTGCCCTGGCCGGCCAGTGTCCCGGCCGCCGGTCCGTCGCCGAACGCCGTGCCGGTGGTCGTCCACGTACCGAAGTCGCCGCCCTCGAAGTCCTGTACGACCGTTCCGGTGGGCGGAGTGTAGGCGCCCTTGTCCTCGGCCGTGAACCGCTCGCCGTCGAAGTCGCCGATGAAGTACTGAGCTGCCGAACCGCCCGCTATGCCACCGGGGTTGATGTTGACGACCAGGACCCACTTGATGTGGTGCGGATCCCCGTCGACCGCGAGGGGGAACAGGTCGGGGCATTCCCACACGCCGCCGGTCGCGCCGGCCGGCCCGAACTCGCTGAGCAGGTCCCAGTCCTTGAGATTTTTGGACGAGTAGAACCGCACCTTGTGCTCGGTGGACAGTGACACCGTCATCAGCCAGCTCTTGGTCGGTGCGTACCACTGGACCTTCGGGTCACGGAATTCCCTGGAACCGACGTCGAGTACGGGATTGCCCTGGTACTTGCTCCAGGTGCGGCCGCGGTCGGTGCTGTAGGCAAGCGACTGGGCTTGTTTGCTGCCGTCGTTGTAGGCGCTGGTGTAGATCGCCACCATGGGCGGGTTCTTCTTCGTGCCGAACCCGGTGGTGTTGTTCGAGTCCACGACCGCACTGCCGGAGAACACCATCTCCTTGTCGTCGTGCGACAGGGCGAGCGGCAGCTCCTTCCAGTGCACGAGGTCCGTGCTCACCGCGTGCCCCCAGGACATGTCGCCCCACGCGTTGCCATCGGGGTTGTACTGGTAGAAGAGGTGATACTCCCCCTTGTAGTACAGGAGGCCGTTCGGATCGTTCATCCAGTTCTTCTCCGGGGTGAAGTGGAACTGGGGCCGGTAGACCTCGGAGTGCGGCGGGGTGTCGGCAGCGGCGGCCCGAGGGGCCGGCGGAGCTGCGGACAGTACGCAGACGGTCGCCACCGCCGCCAACATCCGTGTGCGGGCATGCCGGGCATGCCGGGATGCACCTCCAGAGCTCATAGCGCCTCCTGTGCTGCGGCTCTTCGCGCAGCGGACCCTGCTGCCCGGCGCGAAAGCGAACGGAAGTCGACGCCCTGCCGGGCGCCGACGTCCACGGCGTCCGACAAGGTGTGTCATCGTTGACTTATGTCAGCGATGACATCGAGTGGCCCTGATGATGGGGGCAATCCGACCAGGGCGTCAACAGCTCTGACGCCATGTCACCGCTGCGCGGCTGCTCGCCGGGTCAGGCGAGATGATCAGTGACCTCAGCGGCTCCGACCACGCCCGGCCAGTGTGAGGGCTTCCGGTCCCGCGAGGGCGTAGAGCCCCGTGCCGACCACCGTGAGGCACAGTGCCGTCCAGGTCGCCGCAGGCGTGCCGGTCGGCAGCAGCATCCAGGTCGCCACCTTCACGGGCACGCTGGTCTCCGAGGCCGGAGCGAGGAACGCGAATGCGAACCAGGTGAAGGGGAACGCCCAGGCGTGCCGCCCGCCCGCGACCGCCGCGCCGAGGGCGGCCAGCCCCGCCAGTCCCGCGCAGTCCCGGACGACGAACGCGGTCGTGGCCAGGTCCTGGCCCACCGCCTGCACGGTCAGGAGCACGGCGCCGACGATCGCGCCGTCGAGCAGCACGTGCGCCGCTCTGCGGGGCGCCCAGCGGATCGCGGCACCGCGGTCCAGGTCGACGTCCTGCCCACCGAGTCCGATCGAGAGGGCCATGGCGCCCGCGGTGAGGACGACCGCGGGCAGTTGCGTCCCACCGGGCGCGGCGCTGCCGTCCCGACTGAGCGCCCACACGGCAACGGCGCTGATCAGCACCGCGGCGAGCGACGCGGGCGCCTGACGCGAGCGTGCGTACAGCATCAGCCATCTCACCGGGACGGACCGCCTTTGAGCGCCACGAACGCGTCGCCCTCGCAGGAGAGAGCGGCGGCGCGCATCGCGTCGATGCGTTCGAGCTGTCGTGCCCGTGGCAGCGCCATGAGCTCCACCCACACCGGGCGGACCCTGGCGACGACGGCGCGGTTCAACGCTGCCGACCCGGTGCCGGGCAGCGGGTCGAGATCCCCCAGCACCCAGCCCGCCGCGACGGTCTGCGCGAACTGGTCGTCTCCGAACGTGCTCCAGCCGACGGGACTGCATCCCGGCACCATGCCCTGGGCGATCAGAGCCCTGGTCATCTCCTCGCCCTTCGCGGCGGCGAACATGTCGTCGTCGAAGTCGAAGAGCACGGTCGTGCGGGACCACCGGGGCGTGGCGCCGTCCGACAGCATGGCGGTGTTCTCCCGGACCGTCTCCGGCGCCCGGCCGTCCAGCGCGCCGTGCAGCAGACGCAGGGCCTCCTTGCCGGGGCCCGCCAGGCCGGCGAGTCGCGCCTGCTGCGTCCTGCTCACGCAGACGGCGCCGTCGCACACCGGCTTCGCGGCGGCCTCGTCGACGACGAACATCCGGCGCGGGTCGGAGGGCAGGACGAGCAGGGCGAGCGCCGCGCCCGCCAGGACGGGCGCCAGTGCCAGCAGCCGGGTGCGCAGGGTCGCGGCGACCAGCAGCGCGAAACCGGTCGACGCCACGCCCAGCATCCAGATCGACTGCCCGAGGTGCACGGAGGCGGAGAGGGTGACGAGCGCGTTCGGTACCTTTTCCACGGCCGGCGACAGCAGGACGAGCCGGTTCGGCTCCGCGCCGGGGGCCCCGGGCATCGGGGCGGTCTCCGTCCGGGCCAGGACGGCCGTGAAGACGAAGGCGCCCATGGCGAGCGCGGGCGGGGTGAGCACGGAAGGCAGGGCTCGCGCGGCCCCCATGCCCAGCACGGCCCCCGCGACGAGGGCGAGTACGCCCACCAGCGAGATGGGCAGCCACCCGAGGTGGGTGTACCCGGCGTGGGCGAACACCTGGACCGCGCCCACCAGGATCAGCAACACGAACGCCGCGACCAGGGCGCCCGCCGTCGTGCCCGCCAGCGTGGCCGCGCGGTGCCAGGGGGACGCGGTGTGCTCGTCAGCAGATCGGAGATCTTCGAGCGGTGCTCGCGCAGGCCCTGCAGTGCTCCGAGTCCTACGGCGAGCGGCCACAGGTAGAAGAGCAGAGTGCGGGTCCACAGGGCCATGGACGTCCACTGGCCCGTCCACGCCGTGGTGGTGTCCGACCACGTGCTGTCCGCCACCGCCACGATGCCGCGCGGACCTCGGCGAGGCCCCCGGCGGCCATGGAGCATGCGGCGCCGACCTCGCCCTGACAGCCGACCTCGGCGCCGGATATGGAGGCGTTCTCCTTGAAGAGCAGACCGATGGCGCCGGCGGCAAGCGGGAAGCGGACGATGCCGTCGTCGTCGGCGCCCGGGACGAAATCGAGCAAGTAGCGCAGGACGGCGGGGATGATGCCGGCCGCGCCGTTCGTCGGTGCGGTGCGGAAGGCGGCGAAGTCGAGCTGACGCGGGTAGGCCGACCAGCCCGCGATGATCACCTTCGGGCGGTGCTCCTTGGCGAGCTGCTCGACCTCGTCCATGTCGACCAGACCGGAGTCGTCGACGTGGTAGGGAACCACGTCGAACTGCTTGCCGGAGAAGTTGATGCGCATGCCGTGGGTGAGGTGGCCGCCGTGGGCCAGATCCAGGCCGAGGACGGTGTCGCCGGCTGGGCCAGGGCGAACAGCGCGGCCTGGTTCGCCGAGGCGCCGGAGTGCGGCTGGACGTTGGCGTACTCGGCGCCGAAGAGGTCCTTGAGGCGGTCGACGGCGATCTGTTCGGTGACGTCGACGTGCTCGCGGCCGCCGTAGTAGCGGCGGCCGGGGTAGCCCTCGGCGTAGTTGTCGGTCAGGACCGTGCCCTGGGCCTCCATGACCGCCACCGGAGCGAAGTTCTCCGAGGCGATCATCTCCAGGGTGGACTGCTGGCGCTTCAGCTCGGCGTCGACGGCGGCGGCGACCTCGGGGTCGAGATCGTGCAGGGACTGGTTGAGCAGGGTCATCAGCGGTCTCCTGTGAGGGTACCGGAGGGAGGAGGGAGAGCGGCGGCGGGCGGGCGGGGGTCCGAGGGTCGGGGCCGGGTCAGCGCGCGGGTCCGACGCCGAGCTTGTTCTGGAGCCAGGTGTGGAACTCGCCGATGTGGTGCTCGCTGGGCACCAGCACACCGCCCTTGGCGTACGCCTTCGAGCTCATCGCCGGCTGGGTGCGCTCACAGGCGTCGAAGTCCTGCTGGTTCACCCGGTGGAACAGCTCGACCGACCGGCTGACGTCCTTGCCGCTCTCGACGACGTGCGGCAGATACAGCCAGTCGCACTCGACGATCGTGCGGTCCACGGCCACCGGGTACATCCGGTGGAAGATCACGTGGTCGGGGACCAGGTTGACGAACACCTGCGGCCGGACGGTGATCGCGTAGTAACGGCGGTCCTGATCGCCGGACACTCCCGGGATGCGGTCCAGGCCCTCGGAGCCGTCGACCGTGAACCCCTGCACCTCCTCGCCGAACTCCGCGCCGTGGCCCACGTAGTACTGGGCGGCATACCCGTCCGCGAACTCCGGCAGCACCTCGGTCAGTTCGGGATGGATCGTGGCGCAGTGATAGCACTCCATGAAGTTCTCGACGATGAGCTTCCAGTTCGCCTTCACGTCATACGTGATCCGACGACCGACGGAAAGGCCGTCGACGCCGTACCGCTCGATCGACTCCAGGTCGCCGAGGCGCTCGACGACCGCCCCCAGCACCTCCGCCTCGAAGGACGGCGGCTCGTCGGCGAGGCACACCCACACATAGCCGAGCCACTCCCGCACATGGACGTTGATCAGGCCGTACTCGGTCCGGTCGATGTCCGGCATCGACGTCAGGTTCGGAGCGGCGACCAGCTTGCCGTCCAGACCGTAGGTCCATGCGTGGTATGGACACTGGAAGGCCCGCTTGACCTCGCCGGACTCCTCGGTGCAGAGCTTGGCCCCGCGGTGCCGGCAGATGTTGAGGAAGGCCCTGACCGACCCGTCCCGGGAGCGGGAGACGAGGACGCTCTCACGTCCGACCTGGTAGGTGCGGAAGGCACCGGGTTTCGCCAGCTCGGAGGCGCGGGTCACGCAGAACCACATGGCCTCGAAGACCCGCTCCTGCTCCTGGGCGAAGACCGCGGGGTCCGTGTAGTACTCGCCGGACAGCGTGGGGATCAGACTGGGCGGCAGGTTCGTGAGGGTCATCGGGTCACCTTCGGGACATTCGGGAAGCGGTGGCGGGCTGTTCAGTGGCCGCGGGCGATCCACTCGTCGAGGTGGGGCGTCTCGGCCCCGATGCTGGTGGTGCCGCCGTGGCCGGTGTGGACGGTGGTGTCGGCGGGGAGCGTCAGCAGCCGGTCCCGGACGGAGGCGATGATGGTGCCGAAGTCCGCTGGAGGCGTCCGGGCTGCGCCGGCTGACGCCGCACACCCTGACCGCCGTGGCGAAGCTGGAGAAGGGCCTCACCGAGGCACGCGAGCTCGGGTACGCGATGACGCTGGAGGAGCTGGAGACCGGACTGCACGCGATGGCGGCCCCGATCCGCTCCCGCGAGGGCGAGGTCATCGCCGCGCTCAGCGCCTCCGGCCCGGCCTACCGCTTCACCGAGGAACGCATGCGCGCACTCGCGCCCGTGCTGACGCGGGGGGCCGAGGAGATCAGCCGCAGGATGGGCCATCCGGGCTGACCGCCCGCGAAGGGACGCTCAGCCCGGGCCCCTCACCGGAGCTCCCACAGGGGCGACGGCGTCGCCCCCGCCGGTGTCAGAGGTACTCCGTCGCCGCGTCGAGCAGCCAGTCCGCCAGATACGCGGCGAACGACGAACGGACCAGGACCCAGAAACCGGCGCTGGGCTCCTCACGCGCGACGAGGACGACCTGGGTGCGCCCCAGGGTGGTCTGGGCACAGCGGCCGGAACCGAAGGCCCTCGGATGCAGGTCCAGCGAGCAGCCGTGGGCCAGCAGGTCACGGGCTCCTCCGCCGGCGACGAGGACCGTCGTGCGCTGCGCGGAGACGTCGGTGACCGAGACCGGCTCCTCACCCGCAGCCTCCCGGATCCGGCTCTCCAGTTCGCGCTCGCCGCCCGGCGGCCCCACGAGCAGCCACTCGTCGGGGCCGAGCCACAGCGCGGTCAACTCCCCCGCGCGGACGACGGTGTCGGGCTCCAGGGGAAGCTGGAGTCCCAGCGCGAGACCGACGGCGCCGGCCGCCGCCCCCTTCGCGTCGAGACGCACGTCGAGCTGGGTGAGGAAGGGGAGTTCGGCCAGCCGGATCATGCCCCCGCTGTCGCGGGTGGCGGCGGCCAGCCGGTCGGCGGCCCGGGACAGCGGGCTGCGGGGCCGGGAGGTCAGGGCGGTGTCAGCCATCGCGGCGGGCTCCCTCGGGGTCGTAGAGGACGGGGCTCGCGACGGTCACGGGGACCAGTCGGTCGCCCACGGGGGCGTACAGCCGCTCGCCGATGCGGTCCCGGCCGCCCTTGACCAGGGCGAGCGCGAAGGTCCGGCCGAGGGCCGCGCTGCGGTAGCTGGAGGTGACATGGCCGAGCATCGGGACGGGCGGGGCCGGCAGTTCGCCGCCGGCCACCAGGTGGGTGCCCTCGGGCAGGAAGGCGGCCGGGTCCTCGGGAAGCAGGCCGACCAGGTGCTTGCGGTCCGGGCGCACCGTGTCGGCGCGGGCGAACGAGCGCTTGCCGATGAAGTCCGGCTTCTTCTTGGAGACCGCCCAGCCCATACCGAGGTCCTGCGGGGTGACGGTGCCGTCGGTGTCCTGGCCGATGATCGGGTAGCCCTTCTCGGCGCGCAGGACGTGCATGGTCTCGGTGCCGTAGGGGGTGATGCCGTACGGGGCGCCAGCCTCGTACACCGCCTCCCAGAGGGTCAGCGCCTCCCACGGCGACACGTTGATCTCGTAGGCGAGTTCACCGGAGAAGCTGATCCGGCAGACCCGGGCCTCGATGGCGGCGACGGTCGTCTCGCGCCAGGCCATGAACGGGAAGTCCTCGTTGGCGACGGCGAGTCCGGGGGCGAGGGAGCCGATCACCTCACGGGACCTCGGGCCGACCAGGGCGACCGTGGCCCACTGCTCGGTCACGGAGGTGCAGTGGACCTTCAGTTCGGGCCACTCCGTCTGGAGCCACTCCTCCATCCAGTCCAGCACGGCGGCCGCGTTGCCGGTCGTCGTGGTGACCAGGAAGCGGTCCCGGTCGACCCGGATGACCGTGCCGTCGTCGAAGACCATGCCGTCCGGGCGGCACATGACGCCGTAGCGGATCATGCCGACCTTCAGGGTGCTCATCATGTTGGTGTAGAGCAGGTCGAGGAAGGCGGCGGCGTCCGGGCCCTGCACGTCGATCTTGCCGAGGGTGGAGGCGTCCATGAAGCCCACGCCCTCGCGGGTGGCGGCGCACTCGCGCAGCACCGCGGCCTCCATGTCCTCGCCGCCTCGCGGGTAGTACCAGGGCCGCTTCCACTGACCGACGTTCTCGAACAGCGCCCCGTGCCCGACATGCCACTCGTGGAGCGCGGTCGTGCGGACCGGGTCGCTCAGCAGGCCCCGGTCGCGGCCGGCGAGGGCGGCGAAGGAGACCGGCGTGTACGGCGGGCGGAACGTGGTCGTGCCGAGGGCCGAGACGTCCACGCCGAGCAGTTCGGCGACGGCCCCGCTCGCCAGCACGCCCGAGGTCTTGCCCTGGTCGTTGGCGGTGCCGGCCGTGGTGTAGCGCTTGGTGTGCTCGACCGAGCGGAGGCCGGCGCCGGTCGCGCGGGCCAGGTCGGCCACCGTGACGTCGCGCTGGAGGTCGACGAACCGAGGCGCGTCCGACTCGCCCGGGACGACGTATACATGCATCGCGGGCGCCGGCCGTGGCTGCGCCGCCACGGCCGGAAGGCGGGGCTGCTCGGGCGTGTACCCCTCGGCCTCGATCGCGCGGGCGCCGGCGGCGGCGCCCTGGGCGAGGACGGCGGCCGGGTCGAGGACACCGCTCGCGCTGCCCACGACCTCGACGGCCTGGCGGCCGGTGTCGGGCACGAAGGAGCCCAGTGTCCCGTCGTGGCGCAACGTGCCGCCGGACTGGCTGAACAGGTGCGCCACCGGGTTCCAGCCACCGGAGACCAGCAGCAGGTCGGCCGCGAACTCCCGCTGCCCGGCGGACTCCCCGTACGGGGCGACGGTCACGGCGGTGAGGCGGGCCCCACCCTCCGTGCCGGTGACGGCGTGACCGGCCAGGACCTCGATGCCGGCGGCCGTGGCACGTTCGGCCCACTCCCCCGGTTCGGGGCGGGTGTCGACGATCGCCGTGACGGCCAGGCCCGCCGAGGCGAGGTCCAGGGCCGCCGCGTAGGCGCTGTCGTTGGTGGTGAGGACGACCGCGTGGCGGCCGGGCAGGGCGCCGTGCCGGTTGACGTGGGTGCGGGCCGAGGAGGCCAGCATCACGCCGGGGCGGTCGTTGTCCGCGAAGGCCAGCGAGCGTTCGTGGGCGCCGGTCGCGAGGACGACGCGGCGGGCCCGGATGCGCCAGACGCGTTCCCGGGAGACGTTCGCGGGGGCCGCGCCGCCGAGGTGGTTGGTGCGGCGCTCGACGGCGAGGAGGTGGTTGTCGTCGTAGTAGCCGAAGACGGTCGTACGGCGCAGGACCCGGACCTCCGGGGCGGCGTCGAGCAGGTCGGCGGTCTCGCCCACCCAGTCGAGGTGTTCGGCCGTGCCGAGGAGGCTGCCGCCGAGCTCCGGCTGGTCGTCGGCGAGGATGACGCGGGCGCCGCTGTTCGCCGCCGCGGCGGCGGCGGCGAGGCCGGCCGGGCCCGCGCCCACGACCAGGAGGTCGCAGTGCGCGTGTACGGCGTCGTAGCGGGCCGGGTCGGGGGCCGTGGCGAGGCGGCCCTGGCCGGGGAGACTGGTGGCGACCAGGCCGTCGTAGAGCTCGACGGTGGTCGCGGGGAGCATCGGCTCGGGAAAGGGTTCCTCGATCTGGATGACGGCGTTGGGCTCCTCGACGCCGGCGGAGAAGATGCCTCGGGGGCGGCCGAGCTTGATGCTGGTGCCCGCGTGGATGACGCCGTTGGCGAGGAGGGCGGAGGCGAGGGTGTCGCCCCGGTGGCCCTGGTACTGCGTGCCGTCGAAGGTGAAGGTGAGGAGGGTGTCGCGGTCGATGCGGCCTCGGGTGGGGTGGCGGAACGGCTGGGTCGTCTCGCCCTCGCCGCCCCTGGCCGTCCCGTCCTGACGGGACTCCGCTCCTTCGACCCCGCTCCCGGGGCCTGCGCTCGCCGGCTCCCCTGCGGCCCGAACGGCCTCGCCCTCGAAGGCCGGACGGGCCGGCGGCGCGGGCGTCGGGGCGGGGGTCGCCGGGCGGTCCTCGCCCGAGCGGTACACCGAGAGGATCTCGTTCGTGGAGGTGTCGCGGACCGCGTTGAACCAGCGGCGGCAGCCCGCCGCATGGCTCCAGCGTTCGGCGAACGGGCCCTTGGTGTTGTCGCGGAAGAAGAGGTAGCGGGCCCACTCCTCGTCGGTGAGGGCCGAGGGGGTCTCGGGGTAGGCCACGTGGGCCTGGCCGCCGTAGTGGAATTCGGCCTCGTCGCGGGGCCCGCACCACGGGCAGGGGATGAGCAGCATGGTTGGGCTCCCTAGTGGGCCACCGCGGCCGCGCCGTGCTCGTCGACGAGCGCGCCGGTGGTGAAACGGTCGAGCGAGAAGGGGGCGTTGAGGGCGTGCGGGGTGTCGTGGGCGATGGTGTGGGCGTAGACCCAGCCGACGCCCGGGGTGGCCTTGAAACCGCCCGTGCCCCAGCCGCAGTTGAGGTAGAGGTTGTCGACGGGGCTGAGCCCGACGATCGGCGAGGCGTCGGGGCTGACGTCGACGATGCCGCCCCAGGTGCGCAGGACGTGCGCGCGGGCGAAGACCGGGAAGAGCTCCAGGGCCGCGGCCATCTGCTCCTCGATGATGTGGAACGCACCGCGCTGGGTGTAGGAGTTGTACGCGTCGATGCCCGCGCCCATCACCAGCTCGCCCTTGTGCGCCTGGCTGACGTACACATGGACGGCGTTGGACATCACGACCGTCGGGTGCACCGGCTCCAGGAGCTCGGAGACCAGGGCCTGCAACGGATGGGACTGGACGGGGAGTTGGATGCCCGCCATGGCGGCGAGGACCGAGGTGTGGCCCGCCGAGCAGAGCGCGACCTTGCCGGCCGCGATGCGGCCGCGGGTCGTCCGGACGCCGACGACGCGGTTGTCGACCACGTCGAGACCGGTGACCTCGCAGTTCTGGATGATGTCGATGCCGGCCGCGTCGGCGGAGCGGGCCAGGCCCCAGGCCACGTGGTCGTGCTTGGCGATGCCGGCGCGCGGCTGGTAGGTGGCGCCCAGCACCGGGTAGCGCACGTCCTGGGAGATGTTGACGATCGGGCAGACTTCCTTGACGCCATCGGCGTCGAGCCACTCCGCGTCCACGCCGTTGAGGCGGTTGGCCTCCACGCGCCGCACGCTGTCGCGGACGTCCTGGAGGCTGTGGGCGAGGTTCAGCACACCGCGCTGGGAGAAGAGGATCGGGTAGTCGAGCTCCTCCTCCAGTCCCTCCCAGAGCTTGAGAGCGTGCTCGTAGATCCCGGCGCTCTCGTCCCACAGGTAGTTGGAACGGATGATCGTGGTGTTGCGGGCCATGTTGCCGCCCCCGAGCCAGCCCTTCTCCAGCACCGCGACCTTGGTGATGCCGTGGTTCTTCGCCAGATAGTGGGCGGTGGCCAGGCCGTGTCCGCCGCCGCCGACGATCACTACGTCGTACGACTTCTCGGGCTCGGGGTCACGCCACAGCCAGTCGGGGTGCTCGGGGAGGTCTGCGCCGGGGGTGCGGGGGCTCATCGGACGTCTCCGTCTTCCGGGAGGCACGGATGCTGCGGGTGCTGGGGGACGTGCACGTTCATAGGGCGGTGGCGTTCCTCTCGGCGGCCTCGACGACGTTGGCCAGCAACATCGCGCGGGTCATGGGGCCCACTCCGCCGGGCATCGGCGCGATCCAGCCGGCGACCTGGGCGGCGTCCGGGTGGATGTCGCCGACCAGGCCCTGGTCGGTGCGGGTGATGCCGACGTCCAGGACGGCCGCGCCGGTGCGCAGCATGTCCTTGGTGATCAGCCCTGGCGAACCGGCCGCCGCGATGACGATGTCGGCCTCGCGGGTGTGCCGGGCCAGGCCCTTGGTGCCGGTGTGGCACAGGGTCACGGTGGCGTTCTCCGAGCGGCGGGTGAGCAGCAGGCCGATGGGGCGGCCGACCGTGATGCCCCGGCCGATGACGCAGACCCGGGCGCCGGCGAGCGGTACCCCGTGGCGCCGCAGGAGTTCGACGATGCCGCGCGGGGTGCAGGGCAGCGGGGCGTCGACGCCGAGGGTGAGCCGCCCGAGGTTGACGGGGTGCAGTCCGTCGGCGTCCTTGGCCGGGTCCATGCGTTCCAGCACGGCGTTGGCGTCGAGGTGGCGCGGCAGCGGGAGCTGGACGATGTAGCCGGTGCAGGCCGGGTCGGCGTTCAGCTCGTCGACGACGTCCTCGACCTGCTGCTGGGTGGCGTCGGCGGGCAGGTCGCGGCGGATGGAGGCGATGCCGACCTGGGCGCAGTCGCGGTGCTTGCCGCCGACGTAGGCGCGGCTGCCGGGGTCGTCGCCGACCAGGACCGTGCCGAGGCCCGGCGGGCGGCCGCCGGTGGCGGCCGACTTGGCCACGCGCTCCGTGAGTTCGCGTCGGATGTCGGCGGCAGCGGCCTTGCCGTCGAGCAGCTGTGCGTTCACCGGCGGTGTTCCTTCCCTCTTCGGTCGTGGCCGGGGATCAGCCACGGAGGCGGGACATGGTGGGGTCGAACAGGGGCTCCTCGGTGACGACCGCCTCGACGCGCTGGTCGAAGTAGCCGATGTGCAGCACGGTCCCGGGGGTCGCGAGTTCCGCCGGGAGCCAGGCGTAGGCGATGCCCTTGCCGATGGTGTAGCCGTGGGCGGCGCTGGTGACGTAGCCGACCGGCCGGTCGCCGTCGAAGACGGGCTCCTTGCCCAGGACGGCCGAGCGGGGGTCGTCGATCACGAGGCAGGACAGCTTGCGCCGGACGTTCTCCTTGCGGCGCAGCAGTGCCGCCTTGCCGACGAAGTCGTCCTTGTCGAGCTTGACCGCGAAGCCGACGCCCGCCTCGTAGGGGTCGTGCTCGTAGGTCATGTCGGTGCCGAAGGAGCGGTAACCCTTCTCCAGGCGCAGGCTGTTGAAGGCGCCGCGGCCGGCGATGACGCCGCCGAGGGGCCGGGCGGCCTCCCACAGGGTGTCCCAGAGCTTCTGGCCCTGGTCGGCGGTGGTGTAGATCTCCCAGCCCAGTTCCCCGACGTAGCTCAGGCGCATGGCGGTGACGGGCACCGAGCCGATGTAGGCGGGCTTGGCGCGGAAGTACTTCAGCCCGTCGTTCGAGAAGTCGGTGTCGGTGAGGGGCTGCAGGACCTTGCGGGCGAGCGGGCCCCACAGGCCGATGCAGCAGGTGCCGGGGGTGATGTCGCGGACCTGGACCGTGCCGTCGGCCGGGAGGTGACGGGTGATCCAGTCCAGGTCGAGGTTGCCGTTGGCGCCGATCTGGAACGTGTCGCGGGCCAGCCGTGCGACGGTGACGTCGCTGCGGATGCCGCCGTCGTGGTCGAGGAAGAGGGTGTAGGTCACCGAGCCGACGGATTTGGCGACCTTGCCGGTGCACAGACGCTCCAGGAGGTCGGCGGCGCCGGGGCCGCTCACCTCCAGGCGCTTGAGGGCCGTCATGTCGTACATCGCGACGGTCTCGCGGGTGGCCTGGGCCTCGGCGCCGACGATCGGCGACCAGAACCGCGCGGCCCAGTCGCCCGGGGTCGGGATGCTGCGGCCGTCCACGAGGGGGGCGTTGGCCTCGTACCACTGCGGGCGCTCCCAGCCGTTCGCCTCCAGGAAGAAGGCGCCGTGCTCCTGCTGGCGGGCGTGGAAGGGGCTGGTGCGGATCGGGCGCGGGTCCCCGGACGGCTGGAGGGGGTGGAGGATGTCGTAGACCTCGACGAAGTTCTGGCAGTCGCGGGCCAGGACGTACTCCGGGGAGAGCTGGTGCGGCTCGAAGCGGTTGATGTCGCACTCGTGCAGGTCGAAGGAGGAGCAGTAGCCGTCGACCAGCCATTCGGCCATGGCGCGTCCCACGCCGGCGGAGTGGGTGACCCAGACCGCCTCGGCGACCCAGAAGCCCTTGACGTCCCGTGACTCGCCGAGAAGCGGGAAGTTGTCCGTGGTGAAGGAGAACAGGCCGTTGATGCCCTCCTCGACCTTCGCCTCCTTGGTGACGGGAAGGAGCGCCTGGGTCTCGGTCCAGGCGTCCGCGAAGTCGTCCTCGGTGAATTTCAGGACCGACGGCATGCCGTCGGCGTCGTCGACGGAGAGGATCTCGTCGGCGGTGATGGGCATGGGGCGGTGGCCGTAGTAGCCGATGCCGATGCCGTCGAAGCGGTCGCGGTAGTAGAGGTCGGCGTCCTGGTGGCGCAGGATCGGCCGGACCGCCTCCTCGGTCTGACCGGCGAGGGCCGGGATCGGGCCGGTCCAGGCGAGCTGGTGGGCGAGCGGGGTGAGCGGGAGGTTCATCCCGGCCATGCGGGCGATCTTCGGGCCCCAGATGCCGGCGCAGCAGACGACGATGTCCGCCGGGATCTCACCCTGGTCGGTCAGCACACCGGTGACCTCGCCGTCCGCCTTCAGGACGTCGAGTACCTCGTGGCGGGCGAGGAAGGTCACGCCGCGCTCGGTGGCCCGGCGGATCTGGGCCTCGACGGCGAGGACGGCCTTGGCGAGGCCGTCGGTGGGAACGAGGAGGCCGCCGAGGACCTTGTCGGGGTTGACCAGCGGGTGCTGCTCGAGGCATTCGTCCGCGGTGAGCAGGCGGGCCTCGATGCCCCAGGCGGTGATCCAGCCGTGGCGGCGGTGCAGTTCGGTGAGGCGCTCGGGGGTGGTGGCCACTTCGAGACCGCCGACCTGGAGGAAGCAGGGCTTGCCGTCGACGTCGAGGGAGCAGAACTTCTCGACCGTGTACCGGGCCAGCTCGGTCATGGTCTTGGAGGAGTTCGTCTGGAAGACCAGGCCGGGGGCGTGTGAGGTGGAGCCCCCGGTGGCGGGCAGCGGGCCCTGGTCGACCACGGTCACCTCGGTCCAGCCTCGCGCGGAGATCTCGTCCGCGAGAGCCGCGCCCACGACTCCCGCTCCGATGATGACCACTCGGGGTCCCGCCATCGCCGCACCTCCGGTCTGTTGATCAGCCGAGCCGATCGAGTTGCCGTTTACGCAACGCGGTTCAGGTTGCGCAACTCAATGTGCCTTCCGCGCAGGTGGGTGTCAAGGGCCCCGAGACCTCGGAGAACAGACCGGAACACGGCGATGCCCGGTGGGCGGCGCGCATCTCGCGCGCGCCGCCCACCGGGCACGATCCGACCGGATTCCCGCGTCCGGTCTGCGCCCCTACTTGATCCAGGCGTCCACCTTGGCGCGGTTGGCGTCGACCCACTTCTTGGCCGCGGCGTCGGGGGTCATCTTGTCGACGGCGATGTACTTGGCCACCGTGTTCTGGTCGTCGTTGGTCCAGTGGAAGTTCTTCACCAGGCGGTAGGCGGGGCTGGCGGACTTGGCGAACTTCGCGCTGACGATCTTGTCGAGGTCGTAGACGGGATAGTCGCAGGCGATCTTCGCGGCGTCGGCGTCGCAGCCCGCCTTGTACGCCGGCAGGTTCACCTTCACGAGCGGGACTTCGGAGAGGAACCACTGCGGCTCGTAGAAGTAGCCGATCACCCATTCCTTGTTCTTCTCGGCCTTGCGGTAGGCCTGGATGAGCGCGGTCTCGCTGCCCGCGTACACCACCTTGAAGTCGAGTTTCAGATTCTTGACCAGGGCCTCGTCATTGGTGACGTAGGACGGGTCGCCGTCCAGGAGCTGGCCCTTGCCGCCGGATTCGGAGGTCTTGAACTCGGCCGCGTACCTGTTCAGGCTCTTCCAGTCGGTGATGTCGGGGTGGGCCTTGGCCAGCCACGGCGGCACGTACCAGCCGATGATGCCCTTGTTGCCGGTCGAGCCGGCCGAGACGGCCGTCTTCTGCCCGCCGAGGTACTTCTTCTTCAGGTCGTCGTGGCCCCAGTTCTCCAGGACGGCGTCGACCTCGCCCGTCCCGAACCCCTGCCAGGCGATCTCCTCCTTGAGGTCCTTCTTGGTGACCGTGCAGCCCAGGTCCTGGTGCGCGACGTAGGCGACGACCGCCGCGTCCGCCTCGTAGCCCACCCACGGGTTGACCGCGAGGTTGAAGACCCCGCACTTGCCCGAACCGCCCGCGCCGCCGCCGGAGGCGGAGGAGCTGTCACCGACCTTCGCCCCGCCGCACGCGGTGAGGGTGAGACCGAGGACCGCCAGGCCGGCCGCGCCGGCTCTCCATCGTCTTGCTTGCCTTGCCATGTGTCGTGCTCCTTAAGCGCTCGCGCGGCGCGCGGCTGCCTGAGTGATCCGGTCGAACATGACTCCGAGAAGGACGATGGCCAGCCCTGCGGCGAGCCCCTTCCCGAACAGTTGGCCCTGCGAGAACCCGGCCACGACGTCGTAGCCGAGGGCGCCCGCCCCCACCAGGCCGCCGACCACGACCATCGACAGGACGTAGATCAGGCCCTGGTTGGTGGCGAGGGTCAGGGCGCCACGCGCCATCGGCAGCTGGACCTTGGCGATGATCTGCCAGGTGTCGCACCCGGCGGCGGTGGCCGCCTCCACGGTGGTCGCGGGCACGGCCCGCACCCCATCCGCG
>NZ_BEWA01000032.1 GCF_003112535.1 Streptomyces rishiriensis
AGCTAGAGCCCGTCGTTTGGATCCTCCCGCTCACCGGCATCGACAGGCCCCGCCGGCGCCCTGCGACCTGATCCAAACGACAGACCCCAGCCGGCCGGGCCGTCTCGCTCACCGGCGAACGTTCGGGCCGCACCGGCCCCGCCGAGGTCAGGTACGCGTACGGGCGGTCCCCGGGCGGGGGTCGATCGGGGTGAGGACGCCGAGCCGGTCCTCGACCGCCTGGGCGGCGGCCAGGCACAGGTCCTCGCGGAACGCCCGCCCGACGATCTGGACTCCGGACGGCAGCCCGCCGTCCACCCCGGTCGGCACGGCCACGGCGGGCACGCCGACGAAGCTGGTCACCGAACACAGGCGCATGGCGTTGCCGACCCGGTCCCGGCCCGCCCGGTCGCGGGACTCCAGGCCCGGTTCGACCGGCGGTTCGGTGAACACCGGGCCGAGCAGCAGCGGGTACACGTCGAGGAACTCGGCCCACGAGCGGCGGATGTTCAGCCAGGCGCCCATCAGCCGCACCAGCTCGTCGGCGTTCGCGGGCGGGGTCCGTTCCATGGCCATCGCGATGTAGCGGTCCCCGCCCGGGCCGAGCAGTCCGCGCACCACCGGCCAGGCCGGTGCGAACTCGGTGACCGTGAGCCGCTCGTAGGCGTCGAGTGCCTCATCCAGGCGCGGGACGTCCGCCACCTCCCGTACGTCGTATCCGGCGTCCCGCAGGGCGGCGGCCGCGTTCTCGACGGCCGCGCGGACCGTGGGATGGACGCCGTGTCCACCGGGGTCCGCCACGACCGCGACCTTCACCGGCCCGGCGAGGGGTTCTCCGTAGAAGGGCACGGGCACGGCCGCCGGGTCGCGCGGATCGGGCCCGGCCAGTACCTCGTACGCGCGCCGCAGGTCCGCGACGCTGCGGGCCAGCGGGCCGTCGGTGACCAGCATCTGGGACGCCGGGCCCGGGTCGTCCGGGCCGAGGACGCGGCGGTCCGCCGGGAAGCGCCCGGTGGTCGGCTTCAGCGCGGCCACCCCGCAGAACTGGGCGGGGATGCGCACCGATCCCCCGGAGTCGTTGCCAAGCCCGAGCGCCGCCATGCCGGTGGCCACAGCGGCCCCGTCGCCCCCGCTGGTGCCGCCGGGGGTCCGGGCCGGGTCCCAGGGGTTGACGGTGTCGCCGTACAACTCGCTGCGAGTGTGCATCCCGGCGAGAACGAGGGTGGGGAGGTTGCTGTGGCCGATGGGGATGGCCCCGGCGGCGCGCAGCCGCGCCACCGGGAGCGCGTCGGCCGGCGCGACGACGCCACGATGTGACACGCTCCTCGGGTTCAGCCGCCGCGTCTTCGTCCGAGGACCTGCCGCCGACCGTCCGCCGAAGCCGCCGGCCCGGCGACTCCCCACTCCCCCGGAGACGCGGACCAGCCGGTCACACGGATGATCTCTGCGGCTGGGAGTGCAGCGGAGCCGCCGGAGGCTCGAGACCATGGGGGTAGGCGGCTTGCCGGTGCTGGAACGACAGGATCTTCGGGTTCTGGACGACGCCGTCGCGGATCTCGATGGCCTTCTGGATCGTCACGTCGCCGTCCCATGCCTGCGGGCCGCTCATGACCTTGCGCAGATACGGCAGGAGCGCCTCGCTGATCTCCCAGGTGGCCGAGTTCCACAGGTGGGACGGGCTGTGATCCACCGCGTAGTAGTGGCAGTTCCGCCCCACCGCGAGCATCGGCTCGCCGAAGGTGGTCGGACGGGCCCATCCGAAGCCCATGCCCTCGTCGCAGGAGACGTCGACGAAGAGGGTCCCGGGCCGGAACAGGGCGAGTTCCTCGTCGGTCACGAACGTCAGCGGCGCGTCGGTGTCCTGCAGGATGCAATTGACGATGACGTCGAATCCGGCCAGGTACTCCGCCAGCGGCACCGAACCGGCGCCGGTGACGGCGCACAGTCGCGACGGATCGTCCTCGTCCTCCTTGAAGTGGGCCATCACCACCGACGGCATCGGCGAGGCCACCGCCGCCGCAGCACGCTGGGTGAGCACGGTGACGTCGGAGATCCCCATCGCGCCCAGCCCCGTGACCGCTCCGCGAGCCGTGGCGCCGAAGCTGATCACCGCGGCTCGCAGGCGGCGTCCGTAACTGCCGGTGAGCCCGCCGAGCTGCAGGGCGTGCAGCACCGAGCAGTAGCCGGCGAGCTCGTTGTTCTTGTGGAACACATGGACGCTGAAGGCGCCGGTGGAGGTCCAGTGGTTCATGGCCTCCCAGGCGATCAGGGTCAGCCGCGCGTCGATGGCGAGCTGGGTCATCCTGTCGTCCTGCACGCAGTGCGGCCACCCCCACAGCACCTGGCCCTCGCGCAGCTCGGCGACGTCCTCGTGCGTCGGTTTCGGCAGCAGCAGGACGTCGCACTCGGCGAGGAGTTCCGCACGGGTGCGCAGACCCGCCACGTGTGGTCGCAGCGCGTCGTCGGCGACGCCGAACCGTCGGCCGTAACCCCGTTCGAGGAAGATCTTCTCGCGTACGTCGGAGGGGATGCGTGGGAGGTGGGTGGGGTGAAGCGGAAGCCGGAACTCGTTCTCCTTGTGCGAGGAGGCGAGCACTCCGAGGCTCATCAGGCTCATTGGGGCGGCTCATTTCCAGCCGGAGGCGATGCGCTCCGGGATCGCCGTTCCCCGAGGGCGACGCCGAAACGGGTGACGGCGTGCGAGGTGCGCTCGGTACCGTCACCGTACTCCCGTCCCCAGCCGCGCGGAGACCGTGGTGCTCTTCGTGAGACGGGCCGCCCGGAGCGGGCGTAGCGGAAGGCGGCGATTCGGTCGCCGTGCTGGGAGTTGAGCCGGTGGATGAGGAACATGCCCAGGGCCACCATGGCCAGGATGGTGATCACGGTCAGGAAGGTCTCCACGGGTCTCGCCTTCCCCTCGGTCGAGGCGGCGTCGTGGCGGTGACGCCAGGGGTGCGTGGACGTGGGGTCCGACAACGGGCCCCATGTCCCCCTTCGGAGTCCCGGACCGAGGGCGGGTCTTCCGCTTCGGGGGTCGGCGAGGGGGAAACGGTCGCGGTCATGACGCGGACCTTGCTTCGGGCCGGTCGGACCGGCCCGGCATAGTGGATCGCCGAAAACGACACGAGCGTGGAAGTCCGTGCGCGAAAGATCCTCGGTGGTTTCAGCCTACTCCTCCCCGGCCGGACGATCCTTGGCGGTCGGTGCGATTCCGTTCGCGGCTCGTCAGGTACGGGTACCCGGGGCCCGCACAGCACATCGGACGAAAGCGGAGGCGATCGTCATGACGGACAACACCACCGGCGTCGGCTCGTCCGGTCGGCCCGACGCAGGCGTGAGCACGCTGAAGGGCCGCACGGGGGCCGGCGCACCGGCGGAGACCAGGGGGAAGACCACCATGGCGGACGGCGTGGTGGCCAAGATCGCGGGCTTGGCCGCCCGTGAGGTGCCGGGTGTCCACCGTCTCGGCGGAGGCATGGCCCGCGCCTTCGGCGCCATGCGGGAACGCGTCCCCGGCGGGGGCGGAGGCCGAGCGGTCACCCAAGGAGTGAAGGTCGAGGTCGGCGAGCGTCAGGCCGCCGTCGACCTGAACATCGTCGTCGAGTACGGCGTCTCCATCGTCGACGTGACCGGTGACGTGCGCACCGACGTCATCGGCGCGGTGGAGCGGATGACGGGCCTGGAGGTGGTGGAGGTGAACATCTCCGTCGACGACGTCCACCTTCCCGACGAGGAGGAGGCGGAGGAGTCCGACGCGAGCGAGGGCCGCGTGAGGTGAACCGCTGATCTCCACGGCGCGGTCTGCGGCTGCACCGGCCGCAGGTCCACCCGCGGCCGCCCCTTCCGCTGGCGCGGCGGGCATCGGCGGACGCGCCCTGAGTCTCAGGCGCGGCGGACCCGCCAGAGCCATGCGGCCGCGCCGGCCAGCAGGGCGAGCGTGATCAGGTTGGCCACGAGGGAGGGCGTGCCGGCCGGGGCGCCCGACAGGTTCCAGGTGGCGATGACGGCGCTCGGCAGGACGGCGGTGAGCAGCACCCCGGTCGTCTTCTGGACCGCGGTCCAGTGCACCGACGTGCACAGCAGCACCGCGCCGGTGATGCGGAACAGGACGCCGAACAGCGGCCCGGGGAGATCGGGGAAGACCATCATGAAGGGCAGGGAGAGGGTGAGCATCAGCAGTGGGACCAGGGGGTGCACCTTGCCGCGCCTCAGGGGTGCGCCCGCACCGCTGCGGGCCGGGGCCCCCGGGAGCGCGCTCCCCGCCTCGGCCAGCGCCGTCGCCGCGATCGTGCGAGGGTCCCCCAGCTCCGCGAGGACCTCGCCGATCGGGGCGTCGGGGCGTTCCGCGCGCGTCACTTCGATGTGTTCGGCGAGATCGGCGAGCAGTTCCTGACGGCGGTCCGCGGGGAGTGCGGAGCCCTCGCGTTCGACGGCGGAGAGGTAGTCGCGTACGGGGTCGGCAGAGGTCTTCATTGGGTGTCTCCGGTCGAGGGGTGCGGGGTGGTCAGGAAGGCGTCGACCGCGTTGCGGAAACCGGGCCAGACGCGGGTGAACTCGTCGAGCGCGGCCCGGCCGCTGTCGGTGAGCGCGTAGTAGCGACGGGGTGGTCCGGAGGCGGACTCCTGCCAGGTGGTGGTGACCAGGTCGTCGCGGCGGAGCCGGGAGAGCAGCGGGTAGACCGTCCCCTGACTGGTGGCCAGGGCGCCGGACTCCTCCAGGGCGTGGAGGAGTTCCACGCCGTACCGGGGGCGGTCCCGCATCAGGGCGAGCACGCAGTACTCCAGGACGCCCTTGCGCAGCTGGGCTGCTGCCCGGGCCTGCTTGGTCGAATCACCTGGTTCCATGCGATGCAAGATACCTGGTGCAGCAAGCAGATGTAAAAGCGAGAGACGAAAGAGGGGGGCGGGCCTCGGGGGCGGGGACGAGGGGCGACGGGCGAGGGGCGACGCCGTCAGCGTGTCGGTCCGGCGACCGTCTGGGTGCCGAGGACGGCGAGCAGGTCGAGGAGGTCCGCGCTGTCGGTGCCGACTGCGGGGGTGAACCAGAGCAGCCGCTGCCGGCCGTCCTCGCTGAACAGGTGGAGGCAGTTGACCTCGATCAGGCCCAGTACGGGGTGGTCGAGGCGCTTGCGGTCGTCGCGCCGGAACGCCACCTCGTGGTCGGCCCACAGCACGGCGAATTCGGATGACGTGTCCAGCAGCGAGCCGATCATCGACCGGGCCTCGGTGTCCTTCGCCCCTCGCCTGGCGGCGGCTGCCCGCAGATCGGCGACGAAGGCGCGCGACTGCCCCTCATGGTCGGCCTCGGGATACAGCTGCCGGGCGTCGGGGTCGGTGAACCACCGGTGGACCAAGCTCGCCCGGGCGCCCCGGAAGCCTGAGTGATCCCCGAGCAGCGCCACCGCCTGCGGGTTCTGAACCAGCGTGACGTGGAGGTCGGTGATGACCTGGGCGGGCGTCGAGGTCAGACGGGTGAGCAGGTCGAGCATGCCGGGGTGGACGTGCGAGGCCGGTCCGCCCGACGCGGGCACCGGGCGGTCGGCCAGGTGGTACAGGTAGTCGCGCTCGTCAGCGGTCAGGCGCAGGGCTCTCGCCAGCGCCGCGACCATCTGCTCGGAGGGCTGGGATCCGGCGCCGCGTTCGAGCTCGTTGTAGTAGTCCACCGACGCACCGGCGAGCTGGGCGACCTCGTCGCGGCGCAGCCCGGGCACCCGGCGGCGAGGCCCGTGCGGGAGCCCCACGTCGGCCGGGCGGATGCGTGCCCGCCGCGAGCGCAGGAAGGCCCCCAACTCGATGTGCTGCGCAGATCCCATGCGCGCCATTCTGCGTCCGGCCGGGCCGCCGACCCAGGGGATCACATCCCCTGGTTCCGCCGGCCGCCGCCACGCATCGTGGAGGACATGACCGACGCCCCTTTCCTCGCGACGGACGACCGTCCTTCCCGGCCCCTGCCGCACCGTCGGGGCTGCGCCCTCCCGGACGCGGACCCGGAGAGGGCCGAGGAGAACGCGGCGGTCACATCGGTCATCGGCTCGTCGCACCGAGAGCGCCCGTTCCACCCACAGTCGCCACCCACACTCGCTCCAGGAGACACACCCATGCCTTTCGCCAACTTCAAGGTCCCCGCGGGCACTGTCACCGCCGAGGACAAGAAGAAGATCGTCGAGCGCACCACCGAGCTGTACGCGGAGATCTACGGTGAGCGGGCCCGCCCCAACACCGTCGTACTGGTCGAGGAGGTCGCCGACGGCGGCTGGGGCTTCGGCGGGACCGTCCTGACGGCTGCCATGCTCAACGGCGACGCCTGACCTCCACCTCCGTCACCTCCGTACGGGGCCCGGCAGCCACGGGCACGGGCCCCGTACCGCCGTAAGGCCGCACCGTCGCATGACCGCATGACCGCATGACCGCGCCGCCGTAAGGGGCCGTCCGGTTGGCCGGTATCGGCCGTCCCCGGCTTTCTGGCCGATATCCATCGGTGCGAAAGGTGGATTGTCGGCCAATGCCACTCCCCCGCCGCGCCGGGTGGCGGGGGATGGACGACAAGACACTCCAGGCTCCGCCCAAAGCTCCTGATGGGCCATCACCGCCCTTCGTGGACAACGGAGTTCGGCTGCGCAACCGTTGCTCGGTCCGTGCGCCGCGCTCGAGCCGGCGCACCGACTGCGGTGAACAGCGATGCGTACCGTGCGGGAGGCGCCGTCAGCCCGATGCGAGCGGACGCCCGACCGGCGACCGCGTCACTGTGCGCTCGTGAAGCGAAAAGCCGGGCGCTGTCGCCGAGCCGTCACAGGTCCGTCCGGCTCCCGCGCTCGACCCGCTCGCCAGGGCCCGTGAGGCCGGCCAGTAGATCCTCGGCCATGTCGGCTTATTGGGCGGCGATTGCGCACTGTTCGCCACTTGTCGCTGAAGACGCGCGATGGCTAGGCTCCCGCTCACTTTCACGTTTCGCGCACATTTTCTACGCACGGCACACGGAGGCCTGCCCTGCGGCGCGGGCTCCCAGGCGCACGGGGGGTGGGGAACGTCGACGGGTCACCGGTTCGCCGGCCTTCGGGCCGGCCCGTCCCACCGTATGACGAACATCCCGCCGCCGAACGGCCGCACTCCGCGCACGGGCCGAGCCCGCGGACCGGTCCGCCCGCTCGGGCACAGCGCGACCTCAGGATCCTGTGGTGGGTCAACGCCGTCGACGGGCTCGGCAGTCAGGCCTCCGGGCTCGTCCTGCCGTTGCTGCTTCTGGAACTGGGCCACAGTCCGGGGACCGCTGGTTCGCTGGCCAGTGCGGCCGCGTTGAGCGGAGTCGTCCTCGGGCCGCTCGTGTCGGTACCGGCGGACCGGGGACGGCGACGGCTCCTGATGACGGGGGCGGCGGCGCTGGCGGCCCTGTGCACGGGGGTGCTGGCTCTGACCTGTCTGGGGCGGCCCGCGTTATGGGTCGTGATGGGGCTGGCGCTGGCCGAGCGGCTGTGCGCGGTGGCCTACGAGGCCGCGTCGCGCGGAGCCCTCGTCCACCTGGCCGCCACCGACGAACTGCCCCGGGCAGCCGCCGGGCTGCAGGTGGGCGACCAGATCTCGCTCGTCGTGGGGCCGATGCTCGGCGGGGCCCTCTTCCAGCTCTCCCGGCCCCTGCCCTTCCTTGCCGACGCCGTCTCCTATGCGGTGGCCGCTCTCGGCGTACGCTCCCTTCGCACGCCCATCGACTCACCTGCCTGCGCGCAGGACACACCGGCCGGCTGCGACACCCGCCGGCGCGAGCCGTGGAGCGCGCGGCTCGACGCCGTGAGCGCGGGCGTGGTCACGGTGGCCCGGTCCCCGGTCCTGCGCCTCGTCCTGGTCTGGACGTCGACCGCCGGGGGCACGCTGACGCTGCTCTTCTACACCGCGCTCTTCCGACTGGGCCCCGACGGCCGCGGCACCGCGGCCGGCGGAGTGCTCGCCGCCGCCGGAGCGGCCGGGCTTCTGGGGGCGCTGGTCGCGGCCCCCGCGGTACGTCGGCTCGGTGCGACGCGGCTGCTGACCCTGGCCGCCTGGCTGCTGCCCGTGCCGTGCGGCTCACTGGTGTGGACCGACGGTGCGGTCGGCTGGGGAGTGGCGTTCGCCGGACTGTCCCTGCTCGTGCCGCTGATCACCGTGGTCCTGTCCAGTGTCGCCGTCGCGTGCACACCGGTGACCTTGCAGTCACGGACCGCAGGTGTGCTCGGCTCGGTCTCCGCGCTGGCCGCGGCCGGTGCGCCGGCGCTCGCCGCGCTCATGGTGACCGTGTGGACTCTCCGCGCGCCCGTGGTGCTGTGCACCGTGCTGTTCGCTGCGCTGGCCGTGTACACGCAGGTGAGGGCCCCCGGCGTGCTGCGCGCGGGAGCCGCGTCCGCCGCCGGAACGGGAGACGGCCATGGGTGACGCCTTCAGGGTCTTCCTCGCCGCCCTGCCGGAAGTGTGCCCCCGCGACGCCCGGCGCATGGCGCTGGCTGCTGACGCGGACGGCCGCTGTGAGGTCTTCACGTGGGACGCCGCCACCCGCAGCGCCCGGCAGGTCACCGACCGCCCCGAGGGCACAGTGCATCACGCCGTCGACGCCGACGCGTACGTGTGGTGGTTCGACGAGGACGCCGAGGGCCGAGGGCACTGGTGGTTCCAGCCGTTCGACGGCGGCTGCCGGCTGCCCGGGCTACCGGGGGCGCCGACCGGGGCGGCGCGCGGTCTCGCGGTGACGGCCGACGGGACGGTCGCCGCGGCGGTCGCGCCCCGGGACGGGGGCACGAGTCTGCTGGTGGGACGGCGTGGGCGGGCCCCTCGTGAGGTCTATCGCACGGCCGTGCAGGCCCGGCTGGGCGGCTTCACGCCGGAAGGCGACCTCGTGGCCCTCGCGACGGTGTCCGACGGCGAGGCGACCGTCATCGTCATGACCCCTTCGGGCCGGGTCGTCGCCACCCTCCCCCACCTTGACGGCCCCGACCGCCGGAACGAACCCGACGGCCCGGACGGCCCGGACGGCAGATTCTGGTGCCGGGGCTTCTCGCCGCGGCCGGGCCGCTCCGAACTGCTGCTGGTGCACGAGCTGGAGGACGGCTACCAGTTGGCGACCTGGACGGCGCGCCGGGGTCTGGTCACTCACTCCTGGTGCCGTTTCGACACGGAGATCACCGCATGCTGGTACCCCGACACCGACGAGGTGCTGGTGCGCCAGGAGCGCCATGGCCGGTCGCTGCTGCACCGGGTGTCCTTGCACGACCGCACCCGCCGCGTCGTCCCCACCCCCGCGGGCAGCCTCCTCGACGCGGCCCCGCGGCCCGGCGGAGGGCTGCACTACCTGTGGACCGACACCGCCCACCCGCCCGTCCTGCGCACGACCGACGACGTCGCGCTGCCGGCGCCCGGCCCCCTGCCACGCGTACCCGGGCGTCACACGGAACTGTGGACCCCGACGCCCCACGGCTCCCTCCACACCTTGCTCAGCCTGCCGGGCACGGACGACGGCCGGCTCGGCGACGTGACGTCCAGATCCGCGACCGGCACCCGAAGCGGCGGCGAAGGGACCGGATTCCGCGCCGCCGCCGTTCCGCCGCCGACCGTGTTCCTGGTGCACGGCGGACCCGCGGACCACGACCGGGACGCCTACGACGCCACCGTGCACTCGCTGGTGGCCTCCGGATACGCCGTGGCGCGGGTCAACTACCGTGGCTCGACCGGCTACGGTCCGCGCTGGCGGCGGGCGTTCGGGACGGACGTCGGCCATGCGCAGGTGGACGACCTGGCCGCCGTGCGCGCCGATCTCGTCCGCCGCGGACTCGCCGACGACCGCGCGACCGCCCTGTGGGGGGTGTCCTGGGGGGCGTATCTGGTGCTCCTCGCGCTCGGTACCCGTCCGCGGACATGGCAGGCCGGCATCGCGGTGAAGCCCGTCGCCGACTGGGTGGCCGCGCACCGGACGACCACGCCGGCGCTGCGCGCGCTGGACGTCCGCTGGTTCGGCGGCACGCCGGAAGAAGCACCGGAACGTTACGCCCGCAGCTCCCCGCTCACCTACGCGGCGAAGGTGAGGGCGCCTCTGCTCCTGGTCGGCGCGGAGAGGGACGTCAAGTGCCCGCCCGAGCAGATCCGCAACTACACCGCCGCGCTGACCGCCGCGGGCGTGGCCCACGAGCAGATGTGGCTCGACACCGGACACGACGGCTACGACGGCGCGGCTCACGTCGCCGTCCTGCGCCGCTCCCTGACCTTCCTGCACACGTGCCTGCCCGCACCGGCGGCAGACACCCCTTCACGTCCCCCGGCGCAACTGCCGGGAGGACCCCGGCCCCGCTGATGGACACAGCGGGACCGGGTCGTGCACAGCACCACCCGCCCGAGGAACACGCCATGCACCCCAGAAGGAGGACGACCATGCAGAAGGACATCATCCACAACGACCCGCTCGCGGGCGACGAGGAGAATCGGAAGCCGAAAGTCGGCATCACCATCACCATCCCGATCCGCAACGCCGACGAGAGCGACGACGAGGAGTGACCCACGGCCCGGCCGGCCCCTGTCCGACAGGGGCCGGCCGGGCTCCCCCGCGTGTTCCGCGCATCCCGCGCTTCCCGTCCCGCCAGCCGCTCGCGCTCCGAGGAGCCCACCGTGCGCGTTCTTCTCGTCAACATGCCCTGGTCCCCGATGGACCTGCCCTCACTGGCGCTCGGCATCCTGAAACGAAGCGTCGACGAACACGTCCAGGACGCCACGTGCGAGGTGCTGCACGCCAATCTGGAGTTCACCGACTGGATCACCGGCCGGACCGAGTTCACGGCCGAGGACTACGACTACTACGCCCTGTCCTCCTACTTCCTCGGCTGCGGGGACTGGGTGTTCTCCTCGGCCCTCTACGACGACCCGGCGTGGAGGGAGACGGAGTTCGTCGACGCGATGACGCCCAAACTGCGCCGGTCCCGGATGCGCATGACCCGGGAACTGCACCGCGTCGTACCGGAGTTCGTCGCCGAGGTGGCCCGGCGCGTCGTGGATCTCGAGCCCGACGTGGTCGGATTCACCTCCACCTTCCAGCAGAACACGGCCGCCTTGGCGGCGGCCCGGCAGATCAAGCGCCTGGCCCCGCACGTCGTGACCGTCA
The DNA here is from genome assembly GCF_003112535.1 of Streptomyces rishiriensis. Lineage (GTDB taxonomy): Bacteria > Actinomycetota > Actinomycetes > Streptomycetales > Streptomycetaceae > Streptomyces > Streptomyces rishiriensis. The sequence goes on from NZ_BEWA01000032.1 coordinate 11,086, forward strand.
TGGGCGGAGCCAACTGCGACGCCGAGCAGGGCGCCGCCGTCCACCGCAACTTCCCCTTCGTGGACTACGTGGTCCGCGGCGAGGGCGAGGACGCCTTCCCGCGCCTGCTGAACGCGTTGCGCGACGGCGACCGGGCCGCCGCCGCCTCGATCCCGGGGCTGTGTCACCGCACGCCCGAGTCGGCGCACACCGCCAACCCCATGCCCAGCGGGCCGCTGCCGCCCGCGGCGATCCTGCCTCCCGACTACAGCGGCTACTTCGAACGTCTCGCCGCATCCGTGGCCCGCAACTGGGTGGAGCCGAAACTGGTCGTCGAGGGCGCACGCGGCTGCTGGTGGGGAGAGAAGCACCACTGCACCTTCTGCGGCCTGAACGGCTCCTTCATGCAGTTCCGCAGCAAGAGCCCGGACACGTTCTACCAGGAGATCATGGACTTGGCGGAACGTCACCGCGTGCTCGACATGTACGTGGTCGACAACATCCTGGACATGCGCTACCTGTCCACCGTCCTGCCCCGCATCATCGACAGCGGCTACGACCTGCGCATGCACATCGAGATCAAGGCCAACATGCGGCGCCCCCAGCTGCAGGTCCTGGCGGACGCCGGCCTCATCTACGTCCAGCCGGGCATCGAGAGCCTCAACAGCCGTGTCCTCGATCTCATGGACAAGGGAGTCAGCGGCTGCCAGAACGTGCGCATGCTGCGCGACGCGGCGGAGACCGGGCTGTCGGTGTCATGGAACTACCTGCACGGCTTTCCCGGTGAGACCGCGGACGACTACGAACCCGTCATCCGTCAGCTCCCCGCCCTGGAGCACCTCAACCCGCCGGTCGACCTGTCCGCGCGTATCGCCATCGAACGTTTCAGTCCGTACTTCAACCGTCCCGAACTGGGCTTCACCGGGCTGCGGCCCGAGAAGCACTACCTGTTCACGTACGACCTGCCCGAGAGTGAACTGCACGACCTGGCCTATGTCTTCCAGGCGCCGGAGCGCGGTATCACCGAGCCCACGGTCACCCTCCTGAACGACGGCATCGCCGCATGGAAGAAGCACCACGCCGACGCCCGCCTCACCCACACCGACCTGGGTGAGCGGATCGTGCTGGTCAGCAGACGGCCGTCCTTCGCGTGGCGGACCATGCAGCTCACCGACCCGCTGGAGATCGCGCTCTTCCGGCTCCTGGACCAACCGCACACCGTCGTGGCACTGCACCGCAAGCTGACCGCGGCTGCCGACTCCCCCGGCGGGACGGCGTGCACACCGCACGAGGTCGAGGCCCTTCTCAAGGAGTGGGTCACGCACGGCATCGTGTTCACGGACGCGGGCCAGTACGTGCACATCGCCCCCGCCGGCGTGAACCAGGACCTGCTGCGTCTGGACTACATGCGCCATGCCCACACCCGCGGCGAGACCGCGGCCGCGGTGGAGGCGGACGCCGACGCGGCGGCCGAGCCCGCGCCCGCCTCGTCCTGAGCACCGGCCTTCCCCGTCCGCCCTACCGCCCTCCGCCCTCCGCCCTCCGCCCTGCGACCGTCCGCCGCCCGGCTCGCCGACCTCGACGAAGGACCGCACATGACAGCCACCGCACCGAACGTCACCGTCAGAGCCTGGCGCGACCTCGACCCACAGGCCCGTGACCTGCCGGGCATGTCGCTGGGAACCTTCCCGGTGACTCACCAGATCCAGCAGGTCGATCGTCTGTGGGACCTGGGTGTGCGCCACGCCGAACTGGACACCACCGTCGACCTGTCCAGCGACGATCCCGCGACCCATCGCCGGGCCGTCGACCGGCTGTGTCTCGTGCGTGACCTCACCGCACGCGCCGTCTCCGTCGACTGGGACCTTCGCCTGTCCCCGCAGGAGTCCGCCCAGCAGTGGAAGGTGCTGTCCCACCTCCAGCCGCCGCGCACCGTCACCGGCCTCGACGACGCCGAGGGGGCACTCCACGCATGGCGGACCCGGCACTACCTGTGCAAACTGGTCTGGCGGCGGGGGCCGGGATTCGTCCAGATCCGGGACCGCCGTTGGGGAGAACTGCGCCGCTTCACCGCCGAGGAGCCCCGCTACCACGAAGCAATCGCCCTACTCGCCCCGGGAGCCCACCACACCGCCGTGCCTGCCGACATCGTCGAGGAGTTCATCGCCGAGCACCTGGTCCTGCGCGTCGGCGACCTGGCCTGGTGGCTGCCCTACCGGGTCTCCCGCTGGCTCCAGGAAGCCATGACCGTGTAAGCCGCCGACATCGGCGCACGACGCTCTCCCGGGATCAGCCGGCGAACACGTGCTGCCGCCCAAGCATGTGCCGCCCGGCGAAGCGTGGGCCGAAGTCGGCTACAGGATCTGAGCGGTGCCGGCCGACGAAAGCCAACTGGGGAATTCCTGTAGAAGTTGGTCGTAAAGGAGATCGTCGCCCACCGTGCGCGGATCGCGGCCCGCGTGGAAGAAGCCCGCGTTGTCGACGATGCGATGCCTGGGCACAGCCAGGTCGTCGAGGCGGCGGAGAAAGGCGAACTCGTTGTCGTCCGGGTCGCCGAAGCCGACGAACTGCCAGAACAGCGGCAGGCGAGCAGCCTTGCACAGGTACCGTTCGGCGGCGAACTTGCTGGTGGGGCCACCATCGGTCTGGAAGATCACGAGGGCCGGGGTGTCACTGCCGGAAGCCAGGTAGTGGTCGATGACCTCGTCCATGGCCCAGTGATAGTTCGTCCGCCCCATGTGACCGAGGTTCTCGTGCAGCTTGTTGATTCGACCGTCATGGCGCCCGATTCGCAGGTCCGTGGAGCCGTCGACGTCGGTGGAGAAGAACACCACCGGCACCGTGCCGTCGTCGTCGAGATGAGCGGCCAGCGAGAGGACCTGCTCAGCGAAATGCTGCATGGTGCCGTCCTTGTAGTAAGGCCGCATCGAACCAGAACGATCCAGCACCAGATAGACAGCGGCGCGCACTCCCTCAAGACCGTGCGCGCGTACGCTGGACCCAGCCGTCTTGTACAGGCTCACCAAATCCGGGGCCTGCGCCTGCATCTTGGACAGACTGATCGCCGCAGCCTCGTTGCGAGCTCTACCCATGGTCACCACTCCCCTGTCAGGTATCACCCTCATCCTGCCGGTTGGTCGGTCTCCTCGGTGTCGAGCTGGTGGTCCGCCCCGATGTAGCCGACGGGCAGCAGCTCGGAGACGGCGCGGTGCGGACGCGGTCCCCTTCGCCGACGATGACCTTGAGGGCGGGAAAATAGTCGAGAAGGACGTCCGATGTCGCGGTTTCGCGGGAAAGAGGGAAGGGGGAAGGGACAAGCATGGTGAAGCGTGAGGCCACGGTGGAACCGGAACCGCATGGACACGCGGTCCCCTGGGGCTGGTTCCTGGGGTGGCTCGCGGTGGGGGCATGTGCCGGAGCAGGACTGGCAGCCCTCCTGTCGGTGGGCGTCGTTCTGCTGCTTCTGGCCGCTGTCGCGGCGGGTCTCCTGCTGTGGCGGAGCCCCAGGAACGCGATCGTCGGACTGTCGGCCGGCCTGTCCGTTCCGCTCTTCTACATCGCTTACCTGAACCGAAGCGGTCCGGGCAACGTCTGCCGTACGGTCGCCGACGGCCAGACATGCACGGACGAGTACGCTCCGGTCCCGTTTCTGGCGGGTGGAGTCGTCCTCTTCTGCGCAGGCTTCCTGATCTTCCTCGTGCTCCAGCACAGGAGGGGGATCCCGCTGATCAGCCGCGGCCGTTCGCGGGACAGGCGGATGGTGTGACCACCGGTCACCAGTCCTTCTGACCGGTCGTCTTCGCCGGGCCGAGGACGTCGACGTGGCCGTGATCGCCGTAGAGGGAAACCCGCCAGCGGGCGAAGACGTCGGCGGTGCGGTCCGCCTCTTCCTCTTCAGCCACACCGTAGTCGACCCGCACCACGGCCTCGCTGCGGGCGCTGCCCGCGGGCACGCGGATGCGGACGCTCGTCACGTGGGCGGCGATGGCGGCATCCGCTTTCGGGAGGCCCGAGGCGAGGTACGCGCGGAATTCGCGGAGCATCGGGAACCAGCGGTTCGGACCGCTCGTCGGCACGCTCCCGTAGTCGTCCGTGGTGGTGTCGGGGAGACTGCCCTGATCGTCCGAGGTGGTGTCGGGCAAGGTTCCCTGATCGTCGGACGTGGTGTCGGGCAAGGTTCCCTGATCGTCGGACGTGGTGTCGGGCAAAGTCCCCTGGTCATCGGACGTGGTGTCGGGCAAGGTTCCCTGATCGTCGGACGTGGTGTCGGGCAGGTTCTCCTGGCCGTCGTCGCTCGTCTCGTCCATCGCGGACGATCCTTGGCCGGCTTCGGCCACCGCTCGTGTCCCGGGGCGTTCCGTACCGCAGGCGGCAAGCGGCAGACAGCAACAGGCGAGCAGGACCGCGACGGACGCGTACCGAGTCATGATCTTCTTCAACTGGAGCCCCCTTCACACGGTGAGAGAGCCGCGCGCGGCCCGGGGTTCCATCAATCCCGTCATCACGTCTCGCCGCCGGTGCCGGTGCCGAGGAGGATCAGTCCCTGGTCGTGCCGCACGGCATATCCGATTACGGTTCAAGGCGCGGTGCGCGCAGCCCGGCTTACCGTGACCGGCGGGATCCGCACCGCCGTCCTCGACCACCTTCTTCCACACGATCCCTCAGGAGCAGCGCGATGAACCGACGCACCGTCCTGGCAGTTGTGCTCGCGCTGAGCGGACTGCTGTGCGGCTGCGGCTCCGCGGAGGAGCCGCCGTCGCCCTCCAGCCGGGAAAATCCCTTCTGGCAGGCGGAGTTCGACGGAGAGGCGGCCACTCGCCCGTCGGAGGAGTCCTGGAACACGGAGACGGGGAACCGGGACGCCGAGGGGTGGGGCAACAACGAACTGCAGTACTACACGGACGAGGCGGCCAACTCCGGCCTTGACGGCGAGGGCCATCTGTTGATCTCTGCGCGGCCGGCTCCCGCCGACGCCCGGCTGCCCTGCTACACGCAGGAGTTCTGCACCTGGACGTCGGCTCGTCTGACCACCGAGGGAAAGGTCGCTCTCACGCACGGTCGCGCGGAGATCCGCGCGAAGCTTCCCACCGGCACCGGTCTGCTGCCGGCGATCTGGATGCTCGGCGACAACGGGGCCGAATGGCCCGCACAAGGCGAGATAGACATCTGCGAGGTGGTCGGCCGGGAACCGCGAACCGTGTACGGCACCGCGCACGGGCCGGCCTACTTCAACGAGAACGGGATCGGCGGCTCCCTCACCCTCCCGGCCGACGCCTCGCAGGCGTTCCACACATACGCCGTGGACAAACAGCCGCGGCGCATCACCTGGTCCGTGGACGGGAAGCCGTACTTCACCTTGACTCCCTCGAAGCTGCCCGCACCACGCGACTGGGTCTTCGAGCAGGACATGCACCTGCTGCTCAATGTGGCCGTCGGAGGCGACTGGCCCGGCCCGCCCGACGCCTCGACGCCGTCCCCCGCGACGATGACGATCGACTACGTGCGCCTCTACGGCAAGGGCCGGGCCTGACGTCGGTTGCGTCCACGGCAAGCCCGGCACCACATGACACTTGTCATGCACAACCTTGGATGACTGCCACTGAGGCTCAAGTGCCGCCGCCCGTAAGGTACTTCTCATGACGAAGAGCAACGGCGAGAAGCCGCGGAAGACCGACGTCAAGGTGAGCCTGATCGGCGGGCATCGTCTGGAGGGCGCCACCCTCCACGAGCGGACGGTCACCGCCTCCCTGATCGGCGGCGCCGACGTCGATCTGACAGACATCGACGTCCCCGACGGTGCCGAGCTGCGTATCACCAAGCTGAGCCTGATCGGCGGCGTCAGTCTCAAAGTCCGCCGTGACGTCCGGGTGGAGGTCCACGGCCTGCGGCTGGGCGGAGTGAAGGACGACGGCCCGAGCCGGTCCGGCGGCCCGACGGTCCGCATCGACGCCTGGGGCCTGGTCGGCGGAGTCACCGTCGTCCGCCCCTGAGATGAGCTCACAGCCGGGTCTGCGGGTCAGGGGGCCGGTCGGGTCCGCTGAAGCCAGGGGCTGGTCAGCCCGCTGTGGGGTTCTGCGGGAGCTGCGTTCGCACGAAGCCGTGACTCCGCTCCACTTTCGCCACGTGCAGCGTGTAGCGCTGGTACCACTCGGCTCGCCCGCGGTTCTGCGCCGCGCGGTGCTCGGCGTTGCTCCGCCACTGGGTGAGGGCGTCGGCGTCGCGGAAGTACGCGACCGTGATGCCCAGCCCACCGGGAGTCTGCGCGTGGTCCATCCCCAGGAACCCGGGTACCTCCTTCACCAGGTCTTCCATACGGGCGTTGGTCTCGCTGTAGCCGCTCTGGCCCTCGGTCCGCAGCGCGGTGAAGACAGCGACGTAGTAGGGCGGTTCATAGGCCTCGACGGGCACGACGGGCAGTTCCGGGTGATCGCTCATGACGTCACCGTAGGGCGGTACGCGACCCATGATCCAGCGGCTTTGCCGAACGGGATCCCGGAGGGATCGGACTCTTGACCGGAGCGTTCGACATCGGGCGCGAGCGCCTGGCCGGCCGCATGACCGGGCCTGTCATGGACAGCGGCGAGGGCTCGGACACCGAGGTCGACTCCATGACCGACGAGGAGTACCTCTGGGAGCCGGTGTCCGGCTGCTGGTCGGTGAGGCGGCGCGCGAGCGGGTCGGGGCCGCGCGTGACTCTCCCGGATGCCGACGACCGCCCGAGGCAAGGGGACGGCTGACCGTGCTGGTGTCGGAGGTGGTGCGTGCGGTGGCCGCGGCCAGATCGATCGCCCTGTCACTCGGCCCGGCGGCCGACGACGTGACGGTTCTTCATGACTCGAACAAGCTCACTCTGCGTCTGCTGCCCTGTGACGTCGTGGCCCGGGTGGCTCCTGTCACGCATCAGGTCGCCCGGTTCGAAGTCGACCTGGCCCAGCGGCTCGCCGGGGCCGGGTGCCCGGTGGCGGTGCTCGACCCCCGAGTGGAGCCACGCGTCCACGAACGTGACGGCTTCGTCGTCACGTTGTGGACCCACTAGGCGTCGGTGGCCTCCCGAGAGGCCTCACCGGCCGACTACGCCGACGCGCTCCAGCGGTTGCATGCGGGCATGAGCCGGCTCGACGTCCCGACGCCGCACTTCACGGATCGGGTCGAGCAGGCGCGACTGCTCGTGGCGAACCGCGACCGCACCCCGGCACTCCCCGACGCGGACCGGGAGTTGCCCGGCGACACGTTGCGAAGCCTGGGACGCGTGGTCGGCGAACGCGGCGGCGCCGAGCAGCTGCTGCACCGCGAGCCGCACCCGGGCAACGTGCTCGCCACCCCGCACGGGTTGGTGTTCATCGACCTTGAGACGTGTTGCCGTGGGCCCGTCGCATTCGATCTCGCCCATGCCCCCGAAGCGGTCGGCGAGCGATATCCGGCTGCCGATCCACTCCTCAGATCAGAACCGCGCTCGATCGCCACGGTTTTGACGTCCATGGCTGATCGGGGCTGATCGTGACTCGTCGCGGCTGGTCGTGTCGCGGACCTCGGTGATGGTCGCCGGCCGTCGAGCGGAGGGCGGGAAATGGCGAAGGCAAGGAGATCGCTCTCCTTGCCTCTCCTAAGTTATAGCGCGCCAGGGGGCTTGCCGCAAGCCCCGGGTGGGGGCGCAGAATCGTCGGCCGAGGCCACAACCTGCGGAAATGAGGGCGCGACGTGCTTGTGTTGTTGTCGACGTACGGGGGACGCGGTGACGTCGAACCGGCGGTGGGGCCGGCCAGGCCATGGCGAGCGCTCGGGAACGCGCCGGCGATGCGATCGTCGAGTGCTGTGCGACCGGACGGCACGGCCGTCTCGGAGGTGTCGCGATGACGGGGCAGTATGTGCTGGGCCTTCAGGACGTCGACGTCAGGCAGATCGCGGTCGTCGGCGGCAAGGGCGCGCAGCTGGGCGCCCTGTCGCGGATCGAAGGCGTCCGCGTGCCGGACGGCTTCTGCGTGACGACGGACGCCTTCCGACGGCTCATGGCCGAAGCGCCGTCGATCGACGATCTGCTCGATCGGCTGTCGCGCCTGAGCACGGACGACCGGGAGGCGGTCCGCACGCTCAGCGCGCAGATCCGTCGGACCGTCGAGGAGATCACCGTCCCCGGCGACATCGCGGCGGCCATCACCGGCGCGCTCGCCGAATACGGTGAGCACGCGGCCTACGCCGTGCGATCCAGCGCGACCGCGGAGGACCTGCCGACGGCCTCCTTCGCCGGCCAGCAGGACACGTACCTGAACGTCGTGGGGCCGACGGCGGTCCTCCGGCACGTCAGCCGGTGCTGGGCCTCGTTGTTCACCGAGCGGGCGGTGACCTACCGTCGGCGCAACGGCATCGACCACCGTACGGTTCACATGGCCGTGGTCGTGCAGCGGATGGTCTTCCCCGACGCGTCCGGCATCCTGTTCACGGCCGACCCCGTCACGGGCAACCGGAAGGTCGCCACCGTGGACGCCGGCTTCGGCCTCGGCGAGGCTCTGGTCTCCGGCCTGGTGAACCCCGACGTCTTCAAGGTGCGAGACGGCGAGATCGTCGACAAGGCCATCGCCGTCAAACAGCGTGCCGTCCATGCCCTGCCGGCCGGCGGGACGCAGGACGTGGCGATCGACCCGGAGCGGCGGACGGAGCCGGCGCTGACGGGTGCTCAGGTCGTGCGGCTCGTGGAGCTCGGGCGGCGGATCGAGGCGCGCTTCGGCCGTCCGCAGGACATCGAATGGTGTCTGGCCGACGGCGGCTTCCGGATCGTGCAGAGCCGGCCGATCACGACGCTGTTCCCCGTCCCCGAGACGGATGACCAGGACAATCACGTCTACATCTCCGTCGGGCACCAGCAGATGATGACCGACCCCATGAAACCCCTGGGGCTCTCCGTGTGGCAGCTGACGGCCATGGCGCCGATGCACGAGGCCGGCGGGAGGCTGTTCGTCGACGCCACCCGGCGCCTCGCCTCGCCCGCGAGCCGTGCCGCGCTCCTCGACCTCATCGGGAAAGGCGATCCGGTGATCAGGGACGCGCTGGAGACGGTTCTCAGCCGTGAGGGCTTCCTCCCGTCGCTCCCCGACGCGGGTCCCGTGGGGCCGCCGCCCGCAGGCGCACCAGCGCCGATCCCGACCGATCCGGCCGTCGTCACCGAACTCGTCGAGCGCAACCAGGCGGACCTCGCCGCCCTGAAGCGCGACATCCGGACGAAGACCGGGCCGGCCCTGTTCGACTTCCTGCTGGAGGCATTCGAGAAGCACAGGCGGACGCTCGGCGACCGGCAGAGCATGCAGGCGATCATGGCGGGCATGGAGGCCACCTGGTGGCTCAACGACACGCTGCAGGAGTGGCTCGGCGAGAAGAACGCGGCGGACACGCTCACGCTGTCCGCGCCCGGCAACATCACCTCGGAGATGGGGCTGGCGCTGCTCGACGTCGCGGACGCGATCCGCCCGCATCCGGAGGTGGTGGCCTTCCTGCAGGGCGTCGAGGACGGGGACTTCCTCGACGAGTTGGCGAAGCTCCCGGGCGGGACCGAAGCGCGTGAAGCCCTCGAGGCCTACCTCGACCGGTACGGGATGCGCTGCGTCGGCGAGATCGACATCACGCGGCCGCGTTGGAGCGAGCGCCCCACCACCCTCCTGCCGGTCGTCCTCGACCACGTCCGCAACTTCGAGCCGGGTGCGGCCGAGGAGCGCTTCGAGCGCGGGCGGCAGAAGGCGCAGCAGAAGGAACAGGACGTGCTGTCACGCCTGCGGGCCCTGCCGGACGGGGAGTCGAAAGCCGCCGAGGCCAAGCGGATGATCGACCGGCTCCGCACCTTCATCGGATACCGCGAGTACCCCAAGTACGGGATCATCAGCCGCTACTTCGTCTACAAGCAGGCCCTGCTGGGCGAGGCCGAGCGCCTCGTGGAGACCGGCGTGCTCTCCGACCGTGAGGACGTCTTCTACCTCACGTTCCAGGAGTTCCACGACGTCGTGCGCTCGCACCGGGTGGACGACGACCTCATCCGGCAGCGCAAGGAGGCGTTCCGTTCCTACCACGCGCTCACCCCGCCCCGGGTGCTCACGTCCGAGGGCGAGGCGGTCACCGGGGCGTACCGGCGCGACGACGTGCCGGCCGGCGCGCTGAGCGGCCTGCCGGTGTCCGCCGGGACCGTCGAAGGAAGGGCCCGCGTCGTCCTCGACATGGCGGACGCCGATCTGGAGGCGGATGACATCCTGGTCACGGCCTACACGGACCCCAGCTGGTCGCCCCTCTTCGTCGGCATCGCGGGCCTGGTGACGGAGGTGGGCGGGCTGATGACCCATGGTGCCGTGATCGCCCGGGAGTACGGCCTGCCGGCCGTCGTGGGCGTGGAGGGGGCCACCCGGCTGATCCAGGACGGGCAGCGGATCCGCGTGCACGGAACCGACGGCTACGTCGAGATCCTGACCACGGACGGACAGCGCCCCGACTGAACGTACTGAACATACTGAACGTCCGGCTCGCCGCCCCGCGTGCGCCGCACGGCGCTCGGGGCGGCGGCGCCGCGCCGTCAGGTCACGGCCGGCCGGCTCCCGGCACGGCGACCTCCAGGGTGAGCACCCGGCCCGTGCCGGGCGTCACCATCTCGGACTCGGTCATGCCCCGCCACTCCGCCGCCACGACGAACAGCGTCGTCCCGTCGGGGCCGCCCAGTGTGCAGGCGAAACATCCGCGGTCCACCGGCACGGTCTGCAGGACCGTGCCGCCCTCGCCGACGCGCACGCAGCGGCGGTGGGGCACGTCGGCGTACCAGACGGCGTTCTGCGCGTCGACGCAGATGCCGTCCGGGACGCCGTCGGCGAGGTCGGCCCACACGCGGCGGTCGGACAGGCCACCGTCCGCGTCGATGGCGAAGGCGACGAGGCTGTGACGGTACGAGTCCGCGACGATCAGTGTGGAGTCGTCCGCCGTCACCGCCATGCCGTCGGGAAACGCGATGTCGTCGGCCACCTGGCGCATCGAGCCGTCGGGGGCGGCCAGGTGGATGGGTCCGGGCCTGAACGCCTCACCTGCCATCGGGTCGAAGCCCGCGCGGTTGACGTAGGCGTTGCTGCGACCGTCCACCACTGTGTCGTTCCAGCCCGGCCGGCCGAGGTCCGTGTGCGTGACCAGGGAGCCGTCCGGCTCTCGGCGCAGCAGCAGTCCGTCGGAAGACGAGACGATCACCAGCCGGCCGTCCGGGAGCCGGGCCGTGCACAGCGGCAGTGACGCCACCCGCGCGATCACCTCGCTGCGGCCGGCGAGATCGACGGAGACGACCTCGCCGGCCGACCAGTCGGAGAAGCACAAACGGTCGCCGTGCCGGCGCGGTGACTCCACCAGGCCCCGGCCGGTGACCAGTGTCCGTACGTCGGTCATCCTCGTCGCAGCCTTTCGCCGCGGCCGGCCCGGCGCCCGCCTCTCACCTTCTACACGAACGCCGGGCGGCCGGATCGACAGGCTCCACGGGATGGGGAGCAGCGTCGGCGCGCGCGTCGTGGCACCGGCGCCGGATGCGGCCGGGAATCCCGGAGCCCCGGCCGCCGCAATCGGGGGCCAGCGGTCAGCGGTCCGAGCATGTCGACGCGCGGGCCGGGGGCGGTCGCAGTCGGCAGATCGCGGCGAACCGGGCCGGAACGTCGAGGTTCCACAGCCGTACGGTCCCGTCGTTGCTGCTGCTCGCAATCGTCCGCCCGTCCGGGGAGAACACCGTGCCCCACACCGCGTTCGTGTGTCCGGTCAGGGTGGCCCACGGCCGCCGCCCGGCCACGTCCCACACCCGCACCGTACGGTCGCTGCCGCTCCCGGCGAGCAGCCGGCCGTCCGGGGAGAACGCGATGCCGCGCACCGATCCCGTGTGTCCTCCCAGCACCGCCGTCGGACGTCGTCGGCCGACGTCCCAGAGCCGGACGGTCCCGTCGTTGCCGCTGCTCGCCAGCGCCCTGCCGTCCGGGCTGAACGCCACCGCCCGTACCGCGCCCGTGTGTCCGCCGAGCGTGGCCAGCGGCTCGCGGGACGCGACGTCCCACAGCCGTACGGTCAGATCGTCGCCCGCGCTCGCGAGGGTGCGCCCGTCGGGGCTGAAGGCCACGTCGTTGACGAAGTCGGTGTGTCCGGTGAGCGTGGCCAGGGGCCGGCGGGCGGCCATGTCCCACAGCCGCACCGTGCGGTCCGCGCCCGCCGACGCCAGCAGCGCGCCGTCCGGCGAGAACGCCACCGAGAAGACGTCCCCGTGGTGCCCGGTGAGCGTGCGCAGGAGGCGGTGGGCGGCGACGTCCCACAGCCGGACCGTGCCGTCCGAGCCTGCCGAGGCCAGCGTCCGCCCGTCGGGGGCGAACGCGACCGAGAACACCGCCGAGCGATGGCCCCGCAGGGTCGCCACGGGCCGGTGCCTGGCCACGTCCCACAACCGCACCGTGTGATCGGTGTCGGCCGTCGCCAGCAGTGTTCCGTCAGGGCTGTAGGCGGACTGCCAGATCTCGGTGTACGGGCGGGCCGTCAGGACCGGGCCGCCCAGGTCCCAGAGCACGACCGTCTGGTCGAACCCCGCGGTGGCGAGCATGGTCCCGTCGGCGTTCACGGCCACGCCCATCGTGTAGTCGGTGTGGCCGGTGAGCGTCAGCGTCGGCATACCGCTGTGCACGTCCCACAGACGGGTCGTGCCGTCACCGCCCGCGCTGACGACCGTGGCGCCGTCGGGGGTGTAGGCGACCGCGTTGACGTCGTCGCTGTGGCCGGTGAGGACGGACGTCGTCCGGCGGCGGGCCAGGTCCCACAGCCGGACGGTCCGGTCGGCGCCGCCGCTGGCCAGGCTCCGCCCGTCCGGCGCGAACGCCACGCCGTACACCTCGTCGGTGTGCCCGTGGAGCACGCCCCCCGGCCGGTCGCGCACCGTGTCCCACAGCCGGACGGTCCGGTCGGCGCCGGCCGACGCGAGCGTCCGGCCGTCCGGGGCGTACGCCAGCGCGTCGACCTGCCCGACGTGGCCGGTGAACGACTCGACACGGCGCATCCGGCCGGTGTCCCAGACCTGGACCGTGCCGTCGCCCGCCGCGAGGGCCAGCGTGCGGCCCCGGGGGTCGAACGCCACGGCCCGGGCGCCCGCGGTGCTCTGCGGGAACACCGCCCTGGTCCGGTGGTCGGCCACGCCCCACAGTCGCACCGGCGCGTTCGTGGAGCCCGCAGCGAGCGTGCGGCCGTCGGGGCTGAAGGCGACCGAGCGCACCTGCCCGGCCATGGTGAACGTGGCGGTCGTACGGCGGTCCGCGAGCCGTCGCAGCGTCACCGTGCCGTCCGAACTGGCCGTCGCCAGCGTGCGCCCGTCCGGTGCGAACGCCACCGAGTTGACCGGTCCCCGGTGTCCGCCGAGCCGGGCCTCGAAGGGCTGTGCCTGGGTGCTCAGGAGGGCGCCCCGGGCCTCGGGCGTCGCCTGGGAACGGTAGGCCTCCTCGGCGAGCCGCATCGACGCCTCAGGCTGGCCCGCGGCGAGGGAGGCGGACTGCGCGGCGAGGGCCCGGGACCGGGCGACCCGCTCCTGGTGCAGCGCGTCGGAGCGCTGCCGGTACGCCAGCGCTCCGGCGGCCACGGCAAGGGTCAGCAGCACGACGAGCGTGGCCAGCGTGCTCTGCCGTCGCCGGATCTGCCGCCGGGCCTGCCGCCGACGCTCCGCCTCCTCGGCCCGGCTCGCCCGCAGGAACGCCTCCTCCTGTGCGCTGAGCAGGCTGCGGGCGTCCAGTTCCCCGGCCCACCCCCCGACCGTGTCCAGCCGGGCGCCACGGTAGAGGGCGGACGGATCGCGGCCCTCGCGCTCCCATTCGCCGGCGGCGTGCGCGAGTTGCTGGCGGATCAGCAGTCCGTCGCGGTCGGCGTCGATCCAGCCGCGCAGCCGGGGCCAGGCGTGCAGCAGGGCCTCGTGGGCGATCTCGACGGTGTCGCGGTCGGCGGTGATCAGGCGGGCTCGCACGAAGGCGTCCAGGGCGGCCGTGGCGTCGGCCGCGTCGGCCGGCCGGTCCACCAGCGCGGCCCGGCTCATCCGGCACCGGGCGGGTCCGGCGCCGTCGGCGACATGGACCAGGCGCACCAGAATCCTGCGGATCGTCTGCTGCTCGCTCGGGTACAGGCCCGCGAACACGTCCTCGGCGGTGCGGGCGACCGCCCCGCGAATCCCGCCGGTGCGCTCGTACCCCGCGACGGTGAGGGTGTCGCCCTCGCGCCGCTGCCAGGTGGTCAGCAGCGCGTGCGAGATCAGCGGCAGCGCACCGGAAGGGGTGACGTCCGGCAGGGCGCGCCCGGGGTCCGCCGCGTCGCCGGGCAGTCCGCCCGGTTCGCCGGGCAGTCCGCCCGGTTCGCCGAGCAGCCCGGCGTCGCGCAGCAGCAGCGGGACGAGACCCGGCTCCAGGGTGAGTCCGGCGAGGTCGGCGGGGCGGGTGATCGCCTCCCGCAGCTCCGCGACGGACATCGGGGGCAGAACGAACAGCCCTTCGGTGAACACCGCCCCGAGCTCGGGGAGTTCGATGCACCTGCCGGACAGGTCGGCCCGTACGCCCAGGACCACCACGGCCGGATCGGGGCCGGATCGGTCTTCCGGGTCCGACGGGCGGCGGGACGTCGCCAAGGCGCACAGCACCCGGGCGAAGGCGCGTCGCTCGTCCTCGTCGGAGCAGAGCGTGAACAGCTCCTCGAACTGGTCGACGAGGAACACCGGACGCACCGGCGGCGGCCGTCTGGCCCCGTCCCCGTGGGCGCACGAGGCGTCGTCCACCGTGCGCCGCACGGCTTCCAGCAACGCCTCGGGCCGGTCCCTCAGCTGCCGCACGGTGACGCCGAGATCGCCGTCCAGCGCCTTCGCGACGCCGGTCAGCAGCTCCTCCAGCGGACGAGCGGTGGGCGTGAAGGCCACCACCGGCCACCGCTCGGCGCCCGGCATGGGGAAGCCGCCGGGGGTACGGAAGGCCGGTACGAGGCCGGCGTGGAACAGGGACGACTTGCCGGCGCCCGAAGGCGCCACGACCATCAGCGGCCCGTTGCCGATCCGTTCGAAGACCCTCTCGACCAGGGCGGCGGTGGCCCGCTCGCGGCCGAAGAACCATTGCGCGTCCTGCGCGGTGAACGCGGACAGCCCCCGGTAGGGGCGGA
This sequence comes from Streptomyces rishiriensis, assembly GCF_003112535.1. Classification (GTDB taxonomy): domain Bacteria; phylum Actinomycetota; class Actinomycetes; order Streptomycetales; family Streptomycetaceae; genus Streptomyces; species Streptomyces rishiriensis. The sequence goes on from NZ_BEWA01000032.1 coordinate 26,215, forward strand.
CGCCCTCGGGCTCCGGCCGCGGTTCCTCGGAGTTTTGGGCGGTCTTCGTCAGCAGGTGCAGCAGCCCGCCGTCGGCCTGCAGGATCTCGTCGCAGCGCCGCGCGACGTCGACGGTGACCCGCTTCGCACCGGTCTCGATCTTGCTGAGGTAGCCCTTGCTGTAGTGCGTCCGGCGGGCCATGTCGGCCAGCGAGAGGCCGCGCTGCCGACGCAGGCGTCTGAGCTGGGTGGGGAAGTCCTGAACCGTGGTGTCGGACGGTGGCGGTTCGTTTCGGTCGCCGGTGTGCTGCTGCTCCCCCACCACATCCCCCGGGTGTCGCGCGCATGAGCCGTGAGACGGCCGACACTCAGGGTACTGCGGGCATATGACGACCGATCACGCATTGCACCGGCGTGGCGCGAAGGCTTGGCGGGAAGGCGTGGCGGGCACACGGACGTCCGGAACCGCCGACGCGGTTCCGGACGATCCCCCGTGAGATGTGGCGCTACGGCCGGTTCAGCTTGATCGAGTTGATCGGCGTCAGGTCGGCGTACACGCCCTTCTGCGCCCCGATGGTGTAGTTGCAGTTCGTGCCGCCGTAGTTCAGGCAGAGTTCGGCCGTGGCGCCACCGGTCTGGTTGTTGAGGACCCAGTGCCAGCCGACCTGGTTGCTGAGGTCATGGCCCCCGTAGCTCCAGTAGACGGCGCTCGGGCTCTGGGCGGGACTCTGGTTCTGCGGGTAGACGCAGACGGCGCCGGACGGACACCCGGCCCAGTCGGCGGCCGGCTTGGCTTCGGCCGTCCCGGCCAGCGCCACCATCGCGGTGGCCGCGGTGGCCAGGGCGACGGCCCCACTGAACAACTTGCGCATGTTTCCCCCTTGCGGTGGTCCTGCCTGGTCGCAGGTCGTGCTCGGTCTTTCGGCATCAGACTGTCCGCCGGGTCGGGAGAGGTCGACGGGTTTCCTGTTTCCCGTTCCCGAGGCGCGCCGGGAAACCAGCCGCGACCAGCATCAACAGCCGGAAGAGGGCAACGCCCTGGAAGCGCGGCACCCGGCGGGGTCGGGCCGGCTGTGCGGACGAGCGGCCACGCGGACGGGGAAGGGACGCGCCTCGCCGCTCGCTATCCGGCGGAGGCGGCAGCGTCGCGTGAGCGGCGGCGGAGCAGGACCGCGGCCGCGACGACGAGGGCCGCACCGCCGATCGCGGCCACGGCGATGACCAGCGAGGCAGGGACATGGGCGACGGGCGCGCCGGCGACCGTGACCTGCTGCCTGGTCGTCTGCTGTCCGTGGTGGCTGACGACGGTCAGGGTGTAGCGGCCCTCGGCCAGGTCGTCGCGCACGCGGGCGTGCCCCGCGTAGACGGTGCCGCCGTCGTCGCACTTGCATCCGGGGTCGTCCGCACTGCCCGTCTCCATGGTCAGGGCACGGTCGAAGACGGGTGAGGTGACCGTCAGCGCTTCCTCGTCCGGTGCGGGCCGCAGGTCCATGAGGACGACACGGACCTCGCTGCCAGGTCGCACGGGAGCCGATGTGTCGCCGCCGGGGAACGCGTCCCTGGGCCCGATGACGAACCGGCCGATCTCGGCCGCGTCCTCCGCCGTGATCGCGAGTCGTGCGGTGGCGACGGTACGGCCGTGACTGGTCGCGGTGAACGGGTAGGTCCCGGCGGGCAGGTCCGAACGGACGCGGTGCTCCGTTCCGGGCCGGCCGACCTGCGCCGACTGCGTGGCCCCCTTCTTCACGGGGGTCAGGACGATCGGCGCCTCAAGGGCCGGGGAGGTGACCTGCACGGCGTCCCACCCGGGCGGCATCCCCTCGAGGCTGAACCACGGGGCGTCCCCTGCCCGCAGGCGCCCGTCCTGAGGCGCGTGGTAGTCCAGCCGGACCGCTGGGGACGGGCTGCCGGCCGGGCCGGGGCCCGGTGTCCCGGCCCACGCACTCCCTGCCGCCGTTCCCAGCAGGGGCAGCGCGACAAGGAGGGCCGCGCACACGGATCGGACTGCCTTGCGGAACACGGATTCCCCCTCGGCAGAAGACGGTCGGACCGCCGACGACACCCGATCGACCGATCACCTTATTCGCCCGATCGCCCGATCGCCCGATCGCCCGATCGAACCGTGGACCGGGTGGTCGATCAATCGATCAGGAAGAGGGGAGAGCCGCGCCGTCGGTTGCCGGGCGGAACCGCCTCAGGTGAGGTCCAGATCGGCATGGAGCAGGTCGTGGTCGGAGTACCGGGTGTGCTCCACCCCGTGCGCGAGCGCGGCGATGCCTCGCAGGAAGACGTAGTCGAACTTGCTGTGCCAGTCGGTGGTCGGCTGACAGGCGTGTGCGCCGGAGGGACGGCACCGGGGATCTGCGTCCGCCGCCAGCGCCCACAGCGGGGCGAGCTCCACGGCGTCCGGCTGCGCGTTGAAGTCGCCCAGAACGACGGCGCGCTCGTACGGGGCGACCACCGGGGCGAGCACGCGGGCCTGCTCCGCACGGACCGCCTCCTGGCGGCGCTCGGCGAAGTGCGTGTTGAAGACCCGCACGGACCGGCCGCCCACCACGGTGGTCACCGCCATGTATCCACGGTCCTCGGAGCCGCCGTCGGGATATTCCACGTTGACGCGGTCCGTCATCGGCGCCGCCGACAGGATCGCCTCCCCGAACCCGCCCGGGTTCCACGGCACTCCCCCGCACCGGCCCCAGTCGCGCAGGACCATGCCGTACTCGACGTGGTAGACCAGCCCGTAAAGGCTTTCCAGATGGTCGCGGATCCGGTCGACGTCGCGCACGCAGGCTTCCTGCAGGCCGATGACCTGAGGCGCGAACGCGGCGATCTCGGCCGCCCGGTCGACGCTGCTCTCGCCGCAGGGGTTGCAGATGTTCCACGTCATGACCCGGTTCGTCATGACGTCCCGGACGGCGCCGACGGGCAGCGCTCGCCCGAGAGGGGCGTCAGCCGGCGCACCGGGGCCGACGAGCACCAGACAGAGCAGGGTCACCACGCCCGCGAGCCACCGCGTACCCGTTCCGGGCACCACCGCCTCCTCACCGCGGACGCACACCGCACCCGCCACACCCGTGCACGAGGCTATGCGAAGCCGCCGGCCGGCGACACACGCCTCGGCCGGCGACCGGCGTTTCTGAACAGGTCCGCCGTCGCGGCGAGTTGACGGGAGGAGCCGGAATCAGCGGCGAGGGCCGAGTGCGCGGAGCGTGTCGCCACCCTCCGCCGGGTGAACGGCTTCGTCTTGGGGCCGCCCCGTCGGTCTGCCATCATGGGGGAAGCGGAACCTCGTTCCGTGGACGACAGGACGGGTCCCGTACGGGAATCCCGCCGACGAGGAAGGTCGCGGTGAACGACACAGGCCAGAGCTCGGCGAGCGCGGCCGGGTCCAAACGCAAGGACGCCCGGCGCAACCAGCGGACTCTGCTGGACGCCGCCGCCGCGATCTTCGTCACCTCGGGCGTGGAAGCGCCGGTGCGTGACATCGCGGCCAAGGCCGGCGTGGGGGTGGGCACGATATACCGCCACTTCCCCACCAGGGCGGACCTCGTCATCGCCGTCTACCGCCACCAGGTCGACGCCTGCGCCGAAGCAGGGCCCGCCCTGTTGACGAGCGGCCCTTCCGCTTTCGTCGCCCTCGAACGATGGGTCGACCTGTTCGTCGACTTCCTGGTCACCAAGCACGGCCTCGCAGCAGCGCTGCAGACCGACAACGCCGGTTTTGAGACGCTGCACGCCTACTTCCTCGACCGCCTCCTGCCGGTGTGCGCCCAGCTGCTCGACGCCGCCGCCGCCTCCGGTGAGATCTCCTCCGGTCTCGACGCCTACCCGTTCATGCGGGGCATCGGAAACCTCTGCATCGGCGCCGACAGCGACCCGCGCTACGACGCACGCCGGCTGGTCGCGCTCCTCCTGACGGGCCTGCGCCGAGCCGGCTGACCCGGGCACCCGAAGATTCCTCCTCAGGACGACGGCCCGACGGCCCGACGCGACGACCGCTCGGCAGGACGGCGGGACGGCGGGACGGCGTGACCCGTGACGGCGGGACGGCAGGACGGCAGGCCGGCGAGCAAGGCCGTGAGGGCCGGCCGGGTTCAGAGCCGGTGCTGCACGCCGCCGGTGCGGGCGTGTACGAATCCCTCGCCCTCGCGTGGCGCTCGGGTCCAGGACCGGGTGGTGAACGTGCGGAGCCTGCCCCGGGTCAGCGCGAACCGGGGCAGGGAGAGCCCGAGTTCCGAGTGCAGGGCCTCCAACGCACGCCGTTCGCGGTCCGCTTCGGCGTCCTCCGGGCGGAACAGCCGCGCGGGGTCCAGAGCCTCGGGTATCGCGCCGCGCCGCCGGATGTCCGTGCCCCGCACGGTGAACGCGTAGAGCTCCGCGCCCCGTTCGGCCACCGAGAGGTGGAACGCGGCCGGGCGGTCGCCGGGGGACGAGCCTCTCTGCTCGCGCCACACCACCACAGCGCGGCCCGCCGAGGAGGCCGCCGCGGCGGGGGACACGAGCCTGTCGTCGAGGTAGCGGTGGGAGTGACCGTCGAAGGCGAAGGCCCAGGCTTCGAGGGTGCGGCCGACGCCGACCAGGGCCCGGTCCTCCCAGAGTTCGACACCCTCGCGCTCATGGGGCCGGGGCGCCCGCCAGGACGCCCTGCGCAGATCCACGGGCGCGCTCAGTTCGGCGCCCTCCTCCCCGATCAGGGCGGGAAGGCGAGCCGGGTCGACGCCCTCCGCCCAGACACAGCGGTAGCCGTCGGACGGCCGCCGGTTCGTCGCGGGCTCCGTCAGCCAGACGAGGCCCGGCGGATCGAGATCGGGCACCGGCTCGGGAACGGCTCCCGGCTCCCCCGCCCGCGGCGTCGCGAGGATCTCCCGGCCACGCTCCGGGGTGATCAGCGGACCCAGGACCGGATCCGCGAGCAGGCCGATCGGGGCGATCAGCGAGGGTCCGGGCGCCTCCCACAACGGGAGCGCGTCGCGCAGCACCCGCCATGCGGCGTCGGTGACCCCCCAACGGGCCGACTCGCGCGCCTCGGCGACGGCCCGGCCCCACGCGCCGGGCGGCGCGTAGCCGTGAGTGCCGTCCCGCATCGCGCTCAGCACGCTCTCGGCGGTCTCCCGGTCGACTCCGCGGGCGGCCATCATCGCGAGCCAGTGATCGTCCCCGCCCAACCGCCATTCGCCGCGTGCCGGCTCCATGGCCTGCAGGGGCAGAACGTCGGGCAGGTACCGGGGGTCGGCCACGAGGTGGCCGTACTCGCGGGAGCCGCGCGGCTCCAGCAGCTGCCGGAGCTGGTTCAGCAGGTCGGCGCTCCCCGGCCGTCCGAAGGACAGCGCCTCTTCCAGCAGGGGCAGGGCCTCCTCGTACCGGCCGCGCAGGGCCAGCAGGCGGCCTTCCTCCACATGCGCGTCCTGTGCGCGCGTGGTCGCGTTCACGAAGTCCGGCTTCGGCGCCCGGTCGGCGTGGAAGGCGCGGTACATGGCTTCCATGTACGCCCGGAACGACGGGTAACGGTCCGGCAGTTCACCGCCCCAGCCCTTGTAGACGTAGAGCGCCCACTCGCCGTTCTCGTCGCGGTCGCCCGGGTCGAGCAGGGCGTTCGACATGTCGGAGTCGGTCTCCAGCCGTAGCGCCCGTCGCCACATCCCGGCGAGCAGGACCTCCTCCTCGCGAGGGTCGTCGCCCAGGCTCTCCTCGTAGAGCGGGGTCATGTCGAACGGATCCCGGAACCAGTCGACGTCCGCGGCACCGCCGAGCTGGTAGATCCCGGCCGTCTGTTCCACGTGCCATCCGTCGCTCACGGCCAGGAACTCGCGGTACGAGGGCGGCAGACGCCGGCCCAGCCGCTCCTCGGCCGCGACGATCGCCGACTCGTCGGCCCCGGGCCTGCCCAGGGAAACGCCGGTCCCGCCCTCCTCGCCCTCGCCCTCGTCCGCGCCCGGAACCCACTCCTGCTGCCAACGCCCCAGGAAATCGTGCCAGTCGAAAGTCTCGCCGTTCATAGCCGGATACTGCCATCCGGCACTGACAACGCCGCCCGTCGACGACCGTCCCCGCGGCGCACCGCGCGCCTCCGCGGCCGATCGCAAAGCGACGGCAAAGCCGAGCGGCCGGGGATCCGCTGCCGGGAACCGCTCGGAGCGGCCGTTCCCGGCGGCCGCTCCCGCTGACCGGCCGACTTGCGCTGGAGTGCGCTCCAGGTCGTAGCGTTGCGGACACCGCGGCGCACGAGGCCCGCACCGCCCGGCTTCCCTCCCGGGATGCCGGGCAGCGGAAATCGTCGCTGAATGGATGACGGGCCTCGTGGCGTCCGAGAGGACGCACGAGTGGCAACGCACGCAACGCACGAGTGGCAACGCACGAGTGGCAGGGAAAGGCTGGAACACGGCATGCAGAAGCGCAGTCTGCGGGACCTCCAGGTATCGGCCATCGGCCTGGGGTGCATGGGCATGTCCGCCTTCTACGGATCCGCCGATCAGGAGGAGGGCATCGCGACCATCCGGCGGGCCCTCGACGTCGGGGTGAACTTCCTCGACACCGCGCAGATGTACGGTCCCCTCACCAACGAATCGCTCGTCGGCGAGGCGATCCGGGGGCATCGCGAGGAGTACGTGATCGCGACGAAGTTCAACTACCGGATGGACGACGCCGTACCCGGCGACATCACCACGGTCGGCCCGCAGGACGGCTCGGCGGAGCACGTCCGCAGCTCCGTCCACGGCTCCCTGAAGCGTCTGGGGACCGACCACATCGACCTGTACTACCAGCACCGGGTCGACCCGAACGTCCCGATCGAGGAAACGGTCGGCGCGCTGGGCGAGCTCGTCGCCGAGGGCAAGGTGCGCGCGATCGGCCTGAGCGAGGCGAGCGCGCAGACCATCCGGCGGGCCCACGCCGTGCACCCGGTCACCGCGGTGCAGAGCGAGTACTCGCTGTGGTCACGGGACGTCGAGGCAGAGGTGCTGCCCGCCTGCCGTGAGCTGGGCATCGGCTTCGTGCCGTACTCGCCGCTCGGTCGCGGCTTCCTCGCCGGGCGGTTCAGCTCGCCGGACGAGCTGGACGCGAACGACTGGCGCCGGCAGAACCCGCGTTTCCAGGACGCCAACCTGGAGGCGAACCTGCGGCTGGCCGCGAAGGTGAAGGAGATCGCCGCCGAGAAGGAGGTGCTTCCGGCGCAGCTGGCCATCGCCTGGGTCCTGGCCCAGGGCGAGAACCTGGTGCCGATCCCGGGCACCAAGCGGCGCACCTATCTGGAGCAGAACGCCGGCGCCGTCGACATCACGCTGACCAAGGACGACCTCGCCCGCATCGACGCGGAGCTGCCCGAGGTCGCGGGTGAGCGGTACGACGAGGCGGGGATGCGGGCCGTCGACCGGTAACCGTCGCCCGGGAGCCTGCGAATGCGGCCTCATGCGCCCCGACGGCAAGCACCGTCCACCGCCCGAGCCGCATCCGGGCATCCGCAGCCGCATTCGCAGCCTCAGCCTCAGCCGCAGTGACCGTGCGGCGAAGCCCTGTCTGCGGGCCCCTTCGTGAAAGCCCGCCGGCGGGGCTGTGGCTGTGCGCGAGTCGGGCACGTCACCCCGCCCCTCTCCGCCGCCGCCGTGGGCAGGACAATGGCCCGCATGGAACTGGCGTTGAAGGTCGTCGCCCTCGTCGCCACCTTCGGCACCGCCGCTCTGTCCGCGATCGCCGGGTTCGGCGGCGGCGTGCTGTTGCTGCCGGTCTTCGTCGCCGTGCTGGGCCCCCGGGACGCGGTCGCCGTGCTCACCGTGGCCCAACTGGCCGGCAACGGCAGCCGGGTGTGGTTCAACCGTCACGAGGTCGACCGGCGGCTGGTCGGCGTGTTCGCCGTCGGCGCCGTCCCGGCCGCGGCCGCCGGGGCGCTGCTGTTCGCCACCGCGCCGCTGCCCGCGCTCACCCGCGCCATCGGCGTGTTCCTGCTGGTCATGGTCGCCTGGCGGCGCTGGAAGCCGCAGGCCGCCCGGCTGGACGACACCGCGTTCGCCGCCCTCGGCGCCGCTTCCGGTTTCGGCTCCGCGCTGGTCGGCTCGGTGGGGCCGATGGTCGCGCCGTTCTTCCTCTCCCGCGGCCTGCTCAAGGGCGCCTACATCGGCACCGAAGCCGCTGCCGCCGTGGTGATGCACCTGACCAAGCTGGTGGTCTTCGGCGCGGCGGCCGTGCTGACCGCGTCCAGCGCCGTCGTCGGCCTGGCCCTCGCGCCGGCAGCGACGGCCGGCGCCTGGGTCGGCAAGAAGACCGTCGACCGGCTCTCCGCCCCTGTCTTCGTCCTGGTGGTCGAGGTCGGCCTGATCGTCTCCGGTCTCCTGCTGACCGTCACCGGCTGACCTCTCGCCCCTTTCTCCACCCGCCGGACGATCACCGCGTCCGGCGACGTCACGACCGCCGGCTCAGGATGCGCCGGCGGCCTCGGCGGCCTCGTCGGCGCCGGCGGCTTCGTCCCGCGCCATGCCGAGGAAGCGCCGGATCGCCTCGACCGGCATGTCGAGCCCCTCGGAAGCGGACTCCTCGTCGCCGAACACCTGCACCGCCTCGGCGACGGCCACGGCCAGTTCGACCTCCGCCTTGCGCATCTTGGCCTCGGCCTTGTCCACGGTGTCCACCACCGCCAGCTGACGGCGCTGCTTCTCCTGGAGACGCTGCTTGCGGGAAAGGGACTTCTCCGAACTCTGCACAGACATGACCAAGATCATAATCAGTCGTGGGCGCACCACGAAATCGCCAAATCCCCCGCACCGGGATGAGTTTCATGCGCTCCGGGGCGCCTCGGGTCGAGGGACCTCCCGATCGCCGGGGCGCGGAGTACGTCCCCTTTGCCTGATTGTCATCGGCAGCCACTATCGTGCCCTTTCATGTCCGATGATCCACGGGGTGAAGCGCCCTCTCCCGCCCGCCGCGTGCTCGGTGACGCACGTCCGTTGGTCGGCCGTGAGGCGGAAGTCCAGGAGCTGGTGCGAGCCTTGGCCGGTCTCGAGAGGGAATCGGGCAGGGCCGTCGCGCTCGTCGGGGAACCGGGCATCGGCAAGAGCGCGCTGGTGGGGGCCGTCGTGGCCGAGGCCCGAGCCGTCGGCATACCCGTCTGCACTGCTCGCGGCCGCGCCGCGGACGCGTCCGCCGACGTCGGGGAGTTGCGCCTGCAGGAGGTGCGCGAGGTCGCCGCGCGCGCGGCGCAGGGCAGCCCCCTGCTGGCGGTGGTGGAGGACTTCCACCTCGTTCCCGCAGACCGGCGACTCCACGTGGAACGACTGCTGCATGCGGCCTCGGCGGGGCCGGTGCTGTGCCTCATCGTCTGCCGGCAGCGCCAGTTGTCGCCCTGGCATGCGGAACTGGTCTCCCGGGCCGAGTCCGCGGGTCTGCTGGAGGTGTGGACCCTCGGGTCGTTGTCCCGCGAGCAGGCCGCCGAACTGCTCGGAGACCATCCGGACGCCGACGAGATCCACCGCGAGGCCCAGGGCAACCCGCAGTACCTCAAGGTGCTCGGCGCCCGCGGCCAGGACGCCGCGGCCGCCTCGACGGCCGTCCTCGGGGAACTGGCCGGCCTCGACGCCGACTCCCTCGCGGTCCTCCAGGCGGCGGCGGTCCTGCGCGAGCCGTTCCACCCCGAGCTGCTGGCCGCCGTCGCGGGGCACGACGTCGCCGCCACGGTCCGCGCGCTGGACACGCTCACCCGTGTCGACCTCGTCCGGCCCGCCGAACCCGCACCCCAGCTGGCGCTGCGCCATCGAGCCGTCGGCGACGTCGTCTACGAACGGCTCGAACCCAGCCGCCGCGTCACCCTGCACCGACGAGCCGAAGCCGTGCTGGCAGAGCAGGGCGCTCCCATCACCAAGCGCGCCCATCATGTGGCCCGCGCCGCCGACCCGAACCGGCCCGAGCACCTGACCACCCTGATCGCCGCCGCACGCGAGACGCTGTACGGCTCCCCCGCCGTGGCGGCCGGACACCTGGAGGCCGCGCTGCCGTCGCTCCGCCCGGGCCAGGCGCACTGGCACGAAGCGCAGGTGCTGCTGGCTCGCGCCCGCTTGCTGACCGGGGACGCGGCCGAGAGCCGCGAACTGCTCGACGCCCTGCGGTCGGCCATGCCCGACCGGTCCGGCGAGGCGGGCGCGCTCGCCGACTCCAGCCGGATCGAGCGGACCCTGGGACGGTACGCCGAGGCGGGCGCACTCGCCCGTTCGGGGCTCGCGACGCTGGCCGACAAGGACGCCGCGATCGCGGCCGCCCTGCACACCGAACTGGCCGACCACGCCTACGACCTCCAGGAGTACGTGACGTCCCGGCAGCACGCCGAGACGGCCGCGGCCATCGCACGGCAGCACCACGACCGGGTCGGTGAGGCGCAGGCACTGGCGCAGAGCGCCCTCGGTCACCTGTTCACGGGCGATCTGGCCACCGCGCAGGAGCGGACGACGACCGCGGCGGCGCTCGTCGACGCCGCACCCGACACCGCTCTGCTCACCAATCTGCACGCCTCGCTGCAGACGGGATTGACCGAGGGAATGCTGGGCCGGCTGGCCGACGCCGAACGGCACCTCACGCGTGCGGCGGCCCTGTCCCGGCGCACCGGTCAGACGTACGTCCAGCCGCAGATCCTCACGGTGCTCGCCAACGCCCAGCTGCGGCGCGGCAATCTGGCCGGTGCGCTGGACGCCCTCGACGAGATCGACCGCCACGCCTCGGGAAAGGCGAGCCCGGCCGAGGAAGCCGTCAGCTCGATGGTGCGGGCCGAGGTGCTCTTCTGGCGGGACGGTCCGGGCGATCGGACGGACGCGGAGGCGTCTGCCGCACGCGCCCTCGCCGTCGCCAGCGCCTCGCCCACCGCGTGGGGGGTCACCGTCCGGTGTTTTCACGCCGAGTGGGTGCAGCGCGCCGGCGATCCGGCGCGGTCCCGCTGGCTGCTGCTGGACGCGGCGGGCGGCCCCGCGCTCCCCCGGCTCACCACCTGGCGCAAGCCCCGCTGGTGCGACGCCTTGGCTCAGGCCTCGCACGCGCTGGGCGACCGTGCGTCGGTCGAGCACTGGGCCGACCTCGCCGAGCAGTGCCTGGAACAGCTCCCCTCCCCCGGCCGCAGGGGGTTCGCTCTGCGGGCCCGCATGCGCGCCCACGCCGCCGCCGGGGAAACGGAGGCGGCGCTGCGACACGCGTTGGAAGCGGTCTCCGACTTCTCTTTCAGCGGGGAGCGCGTCGAGGCCTGCGTCACCCTGCTCGCGACAGCGGCGCTGTGCCTGGACGCGGGAAGGACCGATGGCGTCGCCGACCGGCTGGACGGCGCCGGGGTCCTCGCCGAGCAGTGCGGCTCCGCGCGACTGAGCAGGGATGTCGCCGGGTGGCGCACCCGGCTGGCCGCGTGCGTCGGGACCGACGACTCCCTGCCTTCCCTGACCGCGCGCGAACGGGAGATCGCGAGCCTGGTCAGCACCGGCATGACCAACATCAGGATCGCCGAGAGCCTGTTCCTCAGCGTGCGGACGGTGGAGACCCACCTCGGGCAGGTGTACCGCAAGCTGGGCGTCTCGAACCGCACCAGCCTCACCCGCATGCTGATGAACAGCGCCGCGTCCGGCGGCAGGACGGTTCCGGGGTCTCGCGCGTCGGACGGTGGCTGAGCGTCGCCAGGGGAGCGCCCGCTGACGTCAGCCGTCGCCAGCGCCCCTGGATCTCACCCTCCTCCCCGGTTGCCGACACAGCCTGATGAGAGCGCGGAGTGTTGAAGCGCTTCGACGCTGCCACCGGTCGCGCAGGACTGTCAATGACCGGACAGGAAGAAAGTTTCCCGGCATTCGCCCTCTTGTTTCGCGAGAAACGTGTCATTAACGTTCGCGGCCAAGTGAAGCGCTTCGACACAGGGGAAGGGCGCACGCGTGTGCTGACGGGCGCCGTCACGGGCTGACCGCCCGCCGCACGCGCCTCGTCGCCCCTGGTGACGCCCACCAGAAAGGCCGCCATGAGCAGCCCACCGCAGATCATCCGATGGGGCCACCCGGCTCTGCGCGTCGAGATCGGCGTCGACGACGACGGCGTCGCCCGTCTCACGTACCTCGGGCTCCCGGGCGGGGCGCCCGCCGAGCGACGCGAACGGCCTCCCCTGCCCCTGGTGGAGGTGACGGCCGCGGGCCACGGCCGTTCCTGGTCGGGCGCACGCCTCATCGACACGACCCTCGGCGGGCGGCTGCGGTACCGCACGCACCGAGCATCCCGCGACGGCGACCGGCACTCGCTCACCGTCGAACTCCACGACCCCGGGACCGGTCTCGTCGCGGAGGTGCGCTACTCCTCGCCCGACGGCGTGCCGGTGCTGCGCGGCGAAGTGGTCCTGCGCAACACCGGGGAGGACACCCTGCACCTGGAGTCGGTCTCGTCCCTCGTCGTGGGCTGCCTCGCGGACGGTCCGCGAGCCGTCGAGGCCGCGGACCTGCTGTGGGCCGAGAACGACTGGGTCGCCGAATGCCGCTGGCAGCGCAGGCCGATGCGGGTGACCTCGCCGGTCCTCGACGACCGTGTCGTCTACGGCAACGGCAAAGGGGAGTTCGCGCAGAGCGGCCGGGGCGTGTGGTCCAGCTGCGGCCGACTGCCCATGGGTGGCCTGACCGTTCGTGACTGCGGACGTACCTGGCTGTGGCAGATCGAGCACAACGGGGGCGGCTGGCACTGGGAGTGCGGAGAGCGCGACCGGCTCGCCTATCTGGCCCTGTTCGGCCCGAACGACACGCATCACGGCTGGCGCCACCCCCTGGAGGCCGGGACGGAGTTCCGCTCCGTGCCGGTGGCTCTCGCGTTCAGCGACGACGGCGGCCCGGACGAGGCGTTCGCCGCGCTCACCCGCTACCGCCGGGCCGTCCGCCGCCCGCACCCCGACCACCGGCGGCTCCCCGTGATCTTCAACGACTACATGAACTGCCTGATGGGCGACCCCACGACCGACAAGCTGCTGCCGTTGGTCGACGCGGCGGCCGAGGCGGGCGCGGAGTACTTCGTCGTCGACGCCGGATGGTACGACGGCGAGGACGGCGGCTGGTGGGACAGCGTCGGCGCCTGGGAGCCCGCCGCCTCCCGCTTCCCCGGCGAGCGCGGGATCCACGAAGTGCTCGACCGCATCCGGGAACGTGGCATGGTGCCCGGCCTGTGGCTGGAGCCGGAGGTGATCGGCGTCCGCAGCCCCATGGCCAGGTCCCTGCCCGACGAGGCGTTCTTCCGCCGCGACGGCATCCGCGTCATCGAGACCGGGCGTCACCATCTCGACCTGCGCCACCCGGCCGCCCGAGCCCACCTGGACGAGGTCGTGGACCGGCTGGTCGGCGCTTGGGGAGTCGGCTATCTCAAGCTCGACCACAACGTCGACCCCGGCTCCGGCACCAGCGCCCACCCCGGCGAGACCCCGGCCGCCGGGCTGCTCGGCCACAACCGCGCCCACCTCGACTGGCTCGACGGCGTCCTGGACCGCCACCCGCACCTCGTGCTGGAGAACTGCTCCTCGGGCGGCATGCGCTGGGACTACGCGCTGCTGTCCCGGCTGCAACTGCAGTCCACCAGCGACCAGCAGAACCTTCAGCGATACGCCCCCATCGCGGCCTCCGCGCCGACCGCGGTCACCCCCGAGCAGGGCGCGGTCTGGGCCTACCCGCTGCCGCAGGACTCCCTGGACGAGGTGGCCTTCACCATGGCCAACGCGCTTCTGGGCCGGATCCATCTGTCCGGCCTGCTGCCCGAGCTGCGCCCCGACGCCCGCGCCCTGGTGCACGAAGGCGTCGCCGTCCACAAGGCCATCCGCTCCGACCTGGCCCGGGCGGTGCCCGCCTGGCCGCTTGGCCTGCCGGCCTGGGACGATCCCTGGCTCGCGCTGGCCCTGCGCACCCCGTCCACCACGTACCTCACCGTCTGGCGCCGCCCCGGAGGCAAGGCCACCGCCGCTCTCCCCCTCCTCCACCTCCGCGGCGCCGCAGCCCGGGTCGAGGTGCTCTACCCCGCCGCGAACCAGGCCGCCCTGGCCTGGGACCCCGGTACCGCCGACCTCACGCTGACGTTGCCCACGGCACCGTCCGCCGTGCTCGTCCGCCTCACCCACCCGGTGCCGGACACGCCGTGAAACCACCCGTGCATACCGTGACAACCGTACGAGACAAAGGAACTGAACGAGTGTCAGACGAGTCGCAGACGGACGCCGCCGTTCGCCCCGCCACGTTCCCCAACCCGGTGATCCCCGGCTTCCACCCCGACCCCAGCGTCTGCCGCGTGGGCGACGACTACTACGTCGTCTGCTCCAGCTTCGAGTACTTCCCCGGCATCCCGGTCTTCCACAGCCGCGACCTGATCCACTGGACACAGATCGGCAACGCCCTCGACCGGCCGAGCCAGCTGCGCCTGCCCGCCGACGCGCCGTCCTCCGGCGGCATCTACGCCCCCACCCTGCGCCACCACGACGGCCGCTTCTGGCTGATCGTCACCAACGTGACCGACGGCGGCGGCAACATGCTGTTCACCGCCACCGACCCCGCCGGGCCCTGGTCCGACCCGATCCGCCTGCCCGGCGTCCCCGGCATCGACCCCGACCTCGCCTGGGACGAGGACGGCGCCTGCTGGTGCACCGTCGCCGGGGTCTCCCAGGTCCGTATCGACCCGTACACGGGCGAGACGTCGGAAACGCCCCGCAAGCTCTGGTCCGGCGCACCCGACGCCAAGGCTCCGGAGGCGCCGCACCTGTACCGGATCGGCGACCACTGGTACCTGCTCATCGCCGAGGGCGGCACCGAGCGCTGCCACGGCGTCTCGATCGCTCGCGGACGCACGCCGGACGGCCCGTTCGAGCCGTGCCCGGACAACCCGATCCTCACGCACCGCGGCACCGACCATCCCGTCCAGAACACCGGCCACGCGGACCTGGTCCAGGGTCCCGACGGCTCCTGGTGGATGGTGGTGCTGGGCGTCCGGCCGCGCGGCGGCACCCCGGGCTGGCACGTGCTGGGGCGCGAGACCTTCCTCACGCCCGTCACATGGGTGGACGGCTGGCCCGTCGTCGCCAGGGTGACGACCGAACTGCCCGCGCCCTCCTGGCCGCTGGTCCCCGGACCCGTCGAACCCGTCCGGGACGACTTCGACCTGAGCGAGCTGCGCCCGCAGTGGATCTCGGTACGCGACCGTCCCGCGGAGCACTGCACCACCGAGGAGCGGTCCGGCTGGCTCACCCTGCGCGCCCGGGGGGCTTCCCTGGACGATCCGGACGTCGTGTTCGTCGGCCGCCGCCAACAGCACCTGGCCTGCCGGGCGCGCACCCGGATCGACCCCGCGCAAGGACACGGCGGCCTCGCCGTCCGCCTGGACGAACGCCACCACTACGAGATCGAGGCCCGCGAAGGAGAGGTGCGTGTGCTCAGCCGGGTCGGACCGCTGCGCACCGTCGAGGCGTCCCGGCCCGTGCCCGCCGGGCCCGTGACTCTCGCCGCACGGATCACCGGCGCCCCGCAGCGGGACTCGCGCAGCGGGCCGGACACGCTCACGCTCGGCGTCGAGGAGCCGGACGGCACGTTCACCGCGCTCGGCGCCCTCGACGGCCGCTATCTGTCGACCGAGGTCGCCGGCGGCTTCACCGGCCGGGTCATCGGCCTGTACGCCTCGTCCGGCACCGTCCACTTCGACTGGTTCGACTATGAACCGCTCCGCGCCTGAACCGGCGCCGGGCCTGAACCGGCGCCGCGCACGGGCACGCATCCCCGCCGGAAGACGATCCCCTGCCTCGACCCCCTGTCGTTCCATCCCCCCACGGGCGGAACCCCCGCTCGGCCAACAGAGAAAGAGGTCCGAAGATGAAGGGAACGCACCGCACACCCGGCCGCCGCAGCCGCGGCCCCGGCCGGGTGCTCGGCCTCCTCCTGGCGCTGGTCGCCGCGATCGGACTGACCAGCACCACCGCGCCGGCCGTGCCACGCCACGAGCACGCGTCCTCGGCACGGCTGCCCCGGCTCGCCGCCGCGTCCCGGGACACGGTGGCCGCGATGCAGCCCAGCTGGAACCTGGGCAACACCCTGGACGCCAATCCCGACGAGACGTCCTGGGGCAACCCCCTGGCCACGAAGGCCCTGTTCGACACCATCAAGGCCCAGGGCTTCCGCAGCGTGCGGATCCCCGTCACCTGGAGCGGACACCAGTCCTCCACCGCCCCCTACACGATCGACGCGACCTGGATGAACCGCGTCGAGCAGGTGGTCGACTGGGCGCTGGCCGACGGCCTCTACGTGGTGATCAACGTCCACCACGACTCGTGGCAGTGGATCTCCGCCATGGCCACCGACCATGACAACGTCCTCGCGCGCTTCAAGGCCACCTGGACCCAGATCGCGGCCGCATTCAGGGACACCTCGCAGGCACTGCTCTTCGAGAGCAACAACGAGCCGCAGTTCGACAACACCACCGACGCCCAGGGCAACCAGTACAACAACGAACTCAACACAGCGTTCCACACGGTGGTACGCCGGTCCGGGGGCGGCAACGCGACCCGCCTGCTCATGCTGCCGAGCCTGCACACCAATGCCGGCCAGGACTTCCTGGACGTCCTGGTCAGCGAGATGAAGTCACTGAACGACCCCCGGCTCGTGGCCACCGTGCACTTCTACGGCTGGTACCCGTTCAGTGTGAACATCGCCGGCGGCACACAGTTCGACGCCACCGCGCAGAAGGACATGAGCGACACCTTCAGCCGGATCCGCACCACCCTCACCTCCCAGGGAATCCCCGTCTACCTGGGCGAGTACGGCCTGTTGTCGTACCCCGACCACAACCACCCCGCCCGCGTAGAGCTGGGCGAGGCGCTGAAGTACTTCGAGCAGTTCGGCTACGAGGCCCGCGCCGCCGGCGTGACCACGGCCCTGTGGGACGCCTTCAACTTCCTGAACCGCAGCACGCTGCAGTGGCGCGACCCCGCGCTGATCGACCAGATCAAGTCGGGCTGGACCACCCGCTCGGGAACCGCGTCCTCGGACCGGATCTTCCTGGCGAAGTCGGATGCGATCACGGCCAGGACCCTCACCCTCAACCCGAACGGCCATGCTTTCCGGGGGCTTTGGCAGGGCAGCAGCAAGCTCGCCCGGGGCCGGGACTACACCGTCTCCGGCGACCGGCTCACGCTGACCGCGGCGGCGCTCACCCGGCTGGCGGGCAACCGCGCGTACGGGATCAACGCGACCGTCGAGGCCCGCTTCTCCCGGGGCCTGCCCTGGAAGATCCACGTGACCACCTACGACCGGCCGGTCCTGTCGGACGCGACCGGGGACACCAACGGCGTCACCATTCCCACCCGGTTCCGGGGCGACCTGCTGGCCACCATGGAGGCCACGTACGCGGACGGCGGCAACGCCGGCCCCACCGACTGGACTCCCTACCAGGAGTTCAACGAGGCGTTCTCGCCCGACTACCCCGACGACGCGCTGCTTTTGACCTCGAAGTTCGTCAACTCGCTGCGTGACGGCGCGCAGGCGACGCTCGTCTTCCACTTCTGGAGCGGAGCCACCGCGACGTACCGCGTGACGAAGTCCGCAAGTTCCGTGACCGGCACCGTCGGCTGACGGGCCCGTCCGACACGCCGGACCGCCCGTTGAGACCTTCGACGCCGTGGGGACCGAGACGCCGGCGGACTCGGCGATGTACGCGATGGTGACCGCTGCCGGTCCGGAAGGGAGAGGATCTGCCCGAGCGGCCGTACGCCGCGACGCGGGAGCGCCACGGCGTACGGGTGGGGGCGGTGTGGACGGGGCCGCGGGTCAGCCGGTCATCGCCTCCCGGACGAGCGCGGTGTCGACGAACTGCTCGAAACGGGCGATGAGCCCGCCGCGCACGACGAAGTGGTGCGCGACCCGCACGTCGATCGCCTTGGAGGTGGCGTTGTTGACGGCGGTGTAGCGGGCCAGGACGACGACGTTCTCGCCGTCGACGACGTAGGTGTCGTCGTGGGCGGTCCAGTCGGTCCAGTCCGCGCCGAGCCGTTCCATCACGTTGGCGGTGACGCCCTCGGGGGTGCGGTAGGTGCCGGCGAGGGGGAATCCCGCCATCTCGGTCCACTCCACGTCCGGGGCGAGGGTGGCCCGAAGGGCCTCCAGGTCGCCTGCCGCGGAGGCCAGGTACTGGCGGCGCACGACGTCGGCGGGGGCGGTGGAGGTCGCGAAGTCGCTCATGTCAGCCCCACTTCATCTCGCCCTTGGCGACCTTCGCACCGATCTGCGCGGCGATCAGCATGCCGTTGCCGGGGTAGCGCTCGACCAGTGCCTCGGTCAGCGCGGCGCCGTCGGCGGCCCGGCCGAGCTCCTCCTCGAAGGCGACCAGGTAGTCGCGGGTGGCGGAGACGGCGGACACGTCCGCCGCCGTGCCGGGCAGACGGTGGCCGGGCACGACCAACTGCGGCTCCAGCGCGGCCATTTCGTCCAGCAGGTCGATCCAGGCGGCGCGGTCGCCCGGGGTGGGGGTGTCGGCGACCCATACGTGCTCCTGCTGGAACAGCAGCACGCCGCCGAGCAGGGCGCGGTGCTCGGCCTGCCACAGGTAGTGGCGGTCGGGCAGCGCGGCCGGGCCGCCCTTGAGCTCGAAGCGGTGCCCCTCCAGGGTGATGTCGCCGACGAGGGGTTCGAGGTCCACCAGGCGGGTGGGCAGGTTGGCGCCGAGGGCCGCCCACGCCTTGAGCTTGCCCTCGTAGGAGTGCTGGATGTGCTCGATGACGAGCGGGGTGGCGACGAACTTCGCCTCCGGGAAGGCGTCGGCGACGACCTCCGCGCCGAAGTAGAAGTCGGGGTCGGCGTGGGAGACGAAGACGGTGGTGAGGGTCTTGCCGGAGTCCAGGATCTCGGCGGCCAGGCGGTGGCCGTCGGCGCGGGTGAAGGCGGCGTCGACCAGGAGGGCGTCGCGCTCGCCGGTGACGAGGGTGGCGGTCTTGTTCTTGCTGCCGGCCGGGAAGTCCAGGTCGAGGATCTTGAAGTCGAGCGTGCTCATGACGGTTCCTTCGAGGAGGGGGACGGAGAGGGGCTCGGGGACGACGGGGGTCCGGGGAAAGGTCTCGGGGACGGGGGCGCGCAGGACGGGAGACCGCGCAGGACGGTGCGGGGAGCGGGGTCGGGGACGGGGTGGGGAGAGGGCGGGTCGGGCACGGGGGGCGCGGGGCGGTGGTGTCAGGAGGAGCGGGTGGCGGCGAACGCCGCGAGCCGCTCCTCCACGTCTTCGGCGCCGGCCCGGCCGCGGGCCAGCACGGTCACGTCCTCGCCGTCCGCGGCGAGGAGCGTGGGGAAGGCGTCGACGCCCAGCGCGGCCGCGCGCGCGAAGTCGGCCCGGGCCGCGGCCTCGGCCTCGGCCCCTTCGAAAGCCGGGACGACGACGTCGGCGTCCAGACCGGCCCGTTCGGCGACCTTCCGGTAGGTCGCCCGATCGGAGAGACTCAGGCCGTCGACGTAGAAGGCGTCCTGCAGCGCCGTGGCCAGTTCCACCGCCCGTGCGGGGGCGGCCCGGCGCAGGGCGGCGACACCCCGCGCGGCGGCCTGCGAGTCCATGACGAACGAGCCGTCGCCTATGAGCCGCTCGTAAGCCTCTCCGAACTCGGCGCCGGTGAGCTCGGCGATCTGGGCGTTCGCGCCCTGGACGTACCCGAACGCGCGGATCGGCACCCGGCGGGATCCGGTGAACAGGCCTCCCGAGACCACGTCCACGTCGAGCTCCGGATGCCGCGCGGCCACCTCGCGCACGGTCGGGGAGAAGCCGTGCGACCAGCCGCAGTAGGCGTCGAACACGTAGATCAGCTTCATCGCGCACCTCGGCAGACAAAGGTATGGCGCCCACCGTGTGCGGGCGGTTCACCTGACCAACAATATCTGACTCGTCAGATATTCCGCTCGTCGGCAGTGGGGGCGCGCCGCCGGCTCCGCCGTCCGGGATGTCGCGCCCGAGCCCCTGAACTCCACCAGGAGCCCCGGAGGTGAGTGCATGCCGAACACGCCGCCGTCCGGGTGCCGTTCGAGAGGTTCACCCGGTCGACACCGGTCGGCAATCCGCCGCCGACCCACTGGATCAGACCAGGCGGTCAAATTTTGATCTCCCTCGCCAGAGCCGGCGACAGGAGAGGGTTACCAGCGGTACGGTCCCGCTGCCCCTCCCCCACTTCACAGGAGCTCCCCTTCATGCGCCGTCTTCTCACCTGCCTCGCGGCAGCGGCCGTAGCCTGCGGCGGGTTCGTCGCGACCGCGTCCCCCGCCGCCGCGGCGGACCCGGCCTCCGGGTCCTTCAGCACCCTCGCCTACAACGTGGCGGGCCTGCCCTCGGCCCTG
>NZ_BEWA01000033.1 GCF_003112535.1 Streptomyces rishiriensis
CCTCTAGGGTTCTCGCGGCGGCGTCCGTCGCCCTCGGCCGTGGACGCCCGGGGCGCCGCGTGCGTCCCGGCCGTCTCCCGGGTCCCGGGTGCCTCCCGGGTCCCGGGCGTCCCCCGCGTCCCCCACGTCCTGGAGCTCGCGGCCGTCCCGGGTGTACCTGCCGTCGCGGGCGTCGGCGGCGGCGAGGGCGTCGGCCGCGGCGTTGACCGGCTGCGGGGCGCCGGCGAGGTCCAGCACGAACAGCGGCACACCCAGCTGGTCGGCGCGGGCGCGGGCGTCGTCGGCATAGCCGGCGAGGGAGAAGTACACGCACTCGGCGGACTCCGTCATGGCCGTCAGCCACAGGCACTCCACGTCCCGCAGCGAGGCCGGGTGCACGCTCGGGTCCACCTGGGCCAGGAGTCCACGGGCGGCGAGGCCGATGCCGGAGGTGGGCCGCTGGTCGGCCCGCCGGATGTCCCCGTGCCCCAGCCAGTGCAGGTAGAGCGCCGCGGCCGTCACCGCGTCCCGCGCGGTACGGATGGCCACGGGCCGGAAGGCGCGCCGAGGCGGCGCCGGGACGGGCGCCGCCGTCCCCGGCTCGGGCCGGGGATCGGCGCCGGGGTCGAGGTCGGTGCCGGGGACGAGGTCGGTGCCGGGGTCGGCTTCCCGCCCGGAACCCGGTTCCGGCTCAGGTCCGGCCGTCGCCTCGGGTGCGTGGTTCGCCCGGGGCGCGTGGTCCGGCCCGGGTGGGTGCTCCGGTGCGGGTGCGTGCTCCGACTCGGGTTCGGCGGGGTGGCCGGCCACCGGGATCCGCAGCGTCCTCCCGCAGGCGCAGCCCAGTTCGGGCTGCGGCCACTGGGCGCGGCGGCCGCAGGCGCGGCAGTCGAGGACGATCCACTCGTCGTCCCACGCCCGGTGCGCGACGGCCGTCGGCGCCGTTCGCCGGTCGAGCACCGGCGTGACCGGCGAACCGCACGCACACGGGTAGGACGGCACGGTGTAGAGGCGCTCGCGCCGACAGGCCGGGCAGCGCACCGGCACGCTCTCGGGCATGGCCCCCATCGTCCTCCTTCGGCCCCCGCTTGTCCGTCTCTTGACGGCCTTTGCGCGCCCACTTACATTGCTTCCAGATAGCAGAAAGTATTTTCCGCAATACGGAAACGCGTGGAAGCGCGGAAACGGGCGGAAACCGTAGGAAGGGCTCACCGCGGGGCGCGCCGGGAGAGCGAATCCGACAGCTGAAGCAGCTGAAGCAGTCGAAGCAGGAGTACTCCATGGCTCGTATGACCGCTGCCCGTGCGGCAGTCGAGATCCTCAAGCGCGAAGGCGTCACGAGCGCGTTCGGCGTCCCCGGCGCGGCGATCAACCCGTTCTACGCGGCGCTCAGGGCCTCCGGCGGCGTCGACCACACCCTCGCCCGCCATGTCGAGGGCGCCTCGCACATGGCCGAGGGCCACACCCGCACCCACCCGGGCAACATCGGCGTCTGCATCGGCACCTCCGGTCCCGCCGGCACCGACATGATCACCGGGCTGTACTCCGCCCTCGGCGACTCGATCCCGATCCTGTGCATCACGGGCCAGGCGCCGACCGCCGTGATCCACAAGGAGGACTTCCAGGCCGTCGACATCGCCTCCATCGCCCGGCCGGTGACCAAGATGGCGGTCACCGTCCTGGAGGCGGCGCAGGTCCCCGGAGTGTTCCAGCAGGCCTTCCATCTGATGCGCTCGGGCCGGCCCGGACCGGTGCTGATCGACCTCCCGGTCGACGTCCAGCAGACCGAGATCGAGTTCGACCCGGACACCTACGAACCGCTGCCCGTCCACCGGCCGCTCGCGACCCGCGCGCAGATCGAGAAGGCGCTCCGCATGCTGAACGCGTCGCAGCGGCCGCTGATCGTCGCGGGTGGCGGCGTCATCTCGGCGGACGCCTGCGAACTCCTGCGGGAATTCGCCGAGTTGACGGGCGTTCCGGTCATCCCGACCCTGATGGGCTGGGGTGCGATCCCCGACGACCATGAGCTGAACGCCGGCATGGTGGGCCTGCAGACATCGCACCGCTACGGCAACGCGACGTTCCTGGAGTCCGACTTCGTCCTCGGCATCGGCAATCGCTGGGCCAACCGCCACACGGGCCGTATCGACGTCTACACGGCCGGCCGCACCTTCGTGCACGTCGACGTCGAGCCCACCCAGATCGGCAGGATCTTCGCCCCGGACTACGGGATCGCCTCGGACGCGAAGGCCGCCCTGCGCCTCTTCGTCGAGGTGGCACGGGAGTCGAAGGCGTCCGGCGCCCTGCCCGACCGGTCGGCCTGGGCGGCCACCGCCCAGGACAAGAAGGCCACCCTCCAGCGCCGTACGCACTTCGACGACGTCCCGATCAAGCCGCAGCGGGTCTACGAGGAGATGAACAAGGCATTCGGCCCGGAGACGCGGTACGTCACCACCATCGGCCTCTCGCAGATCGCCGGCGCCCAGCTGCTGCACGTCCACCGGCCGCGCCACTGGATCAACTGCGGCCAGGCGGGGCCTCTCGGCTGGACGATCCCGGCGGCGCTCGGCGTCGCCAAGGCCGACCCCCAGGCCCAGGTCGTCGCCCTCTCGGGGGACTACGACTTCCAGTTCATGATCGAGGAGCTGGCGGTCGGGGCGCAGCACGAGATCCCGTACGTCCACGTCCTCGTCAACAACTCCTACCTGGGCCTGATCCGCCAGGCGCAGCGGGCGTTCGACATCGACTTCCAGGTCAAGCTGGAGTTCGAGAACATCAACTCGCCCGAGCTGGGCGTGTACGGCGTCGACCACGTCAAGGTCGCCGAGGGCCTCGGCTGCAAGGCGATCCGGGTGACGGACCCCGCCGACCTGGGCGCGGCCTTCGAGGAGGCGAAGAAACTCGCCGCCGAGTTCCGGGTGCCGGTGGTCGTCGAGGCGATCCTGGAACGCGTCACGAACATCTCGATGAGCGTCACCAACGACATCGGCGACGTCGTGGAGTTCGAGGAACTCGCCACCGAGCCGGGACACGCGCCGACGTCGATCAGGACGCTGAAGGTCTGACGACGCAGATTCCGACGTCGGGAAGGGGCGGCCCGCTCGGGCCGCCCCTTCCGTGTCGCCGTGCCGGGGAGGTGCGCGCGCGACGAGTCCCCCGTTCCGTCGCCCTCCCCGGGTGCGGGACCCGCCGCCCCCGTGTCGGCGGGCCCCGCACGCGCGACGAGTCCCCCGTTCCGTCGCCCTCCCCGGGTGCGGGACCCGCCGCCCCCGTGTCGGCGGGCCCCGCGTGAGGACAATGTGCCCTACCCCGGGGGCGGTTGAAGCCTGCTGAACGACGTTCAGAGGTTGATTTGAGGTTGGCGCGCCTCTGCGCCGTTCCTCCGAGTGCCGCTACCGCTCCTCCGGGAGCCGGTCGTGCTCCTCGGACAGCCCGGGCCAGTCGTCGGGCCCTCCGCCCTGCCAGTCGATGAGGTCGCTCTCCTCCACCTCGATCCGGTCCAGGTCGGCCATGCGCAGGATCTCCACGACGTCGTCGAGATGCGAGGCCAGGCCGAGCACCGTGTCACCGGACGTGACCCGGCGGGAACCGTCCAGGGCCGGGGGGTGGACCACGATGTGCGGAAGTCGCGTCTGCGGAGGTCGCGTCGGATCGCCCATGCCCCCAGCCTCCTGCGGACGAGCCCGATCCGCACGTCGGACCCGATTCCCACGTCGGACTCGATGCCCACGTCGGACTCGATGCCCACGTCGGACTCGATCCGTACGTCGGCCCTGATCCCGTACGTCGGACCTGATCCCGTACGTCGGACCCGGTCCCGTACGTCGGTCCCGGTCCCGTACGTCGGTCCCGGTCCCGCACGTCGGTCCCGGTCCCGCACGTCGGACTCGATCCCGCACGTCGGACTCGATGCCCACGTCGGACTCGATCCCTACGTCGGCCCGGTCCCGCACGTCGGCCCGGTCCCGCACGTCGGCCCGGTCCCGCACGTCGGGCCGGATCCGCAGGCCGGCCCCGTGGGTGTGCCGGCCGGGCGGGTGGCCCGGCGTTCCCGGCGTGAAACGCGTGCGGCTCCCGCCGTCGGCGGGCCGACGGGGGAGCGCGGTGACGCGTATGGCCGTCCGACGGCGCGAGGCTGGGCGCGACAGGACGTTCGCGCCGCCGGACGGGGCTCGGTGAGGCGGGGACCGCGGCGGGTGCGACGGAACCGGGCACGCCTTCCCTCTGGTCGGGAAGGGCGGCCCGGGTCCTTCACCACCGCACTGGCTCACACGCCGCCGCGGTCCTCACCGGACCCGCACTCCTCGGATCGGCCGGCTTCATCCGGGCCGTCCCCGTGGTGCGGGCCGCTTGTTCGGTCGGTCCTCGCGCGAGCACGTGGACCGACCCCTCCGCCGGGAAGGGCGGGAAACCGCAGGAAACCGCTTGAGAAACGGCGACCTCGCGTTGCGTGGGTCTGCGGGGGTTTCCGGGCGGCGCCGTCGCCTGGGCGCGACAGGACATATGTCGGCGGCGCCGCCGCCCGGAAGCTTGTGGGGGAGCGGGGTCAGAGCTGTGCGCCCGAGAGCCGCTCGACGGCCCGCAGCAGCGCCGAGTGGTCCAGGCCGCCGTCGCCCTGCGCGCGCAGACTCGCGACGAGCTGGGCGACCACCGCGCCGACGGGCAGGGCCGCGCCGACGCTGCGGGCGGCGTCCGTGACGATCCCCATGTCCTTGTGGTGCAGGTCGATCCGGAAACCGGGCTTGAAGTCACGGGCGAGGAAGTTGTCCTTCTTGCGGGTCAGCACGGTGGAGCCGGCGAGCCCGCCGTTCAGGACGTCCAGCGCGGCCTTCAGGTCGACGCCCGACTTCTCCAGGAAGACCACTGCCTCGGCGCACGCCTGGATGTTCACGGCGACGATCAGCTGGTTGGCGGCCTTCACGGTCTGCCCCGAACCGTGCGGGCCGCACAGGACGACGGTCCTGCCGAGCGCGTCGAAGATCGGCTCGGCGCGGTCGAAGTCCGCCTGGTCGCCGCCGACCATGATGGACAGCACGGCCTCGATCGCGCCGGCCTCACCGCCCGACACCGGGGCGTCGAGCACCCGGATGCCCTTGTCCGCGGCGGCCTTCGCCAGCTCGACCGAGGTCTGCGGAGTGATCGAGGACATGTCGATCAGCAGCGCGCCCGGCCGCGCGTTCTCGAGGACGCCGTCCGGGCCGTAGGCGATCGCCTCGACCTGTGGGGAGGCGGGCACCATGGTGATCACGACGTCGGCGTCCCGCACGGCGTCCGCGATCGAGGCGGCCGCGGTGCCGCCGGCGGCGGCGAGGCGGTCCAGCTTGTCCTGTTCCAGGGTGAAGCCGGTGACGTCGTAGCCCGCCTTGATCAGGTTCTCGGACATGGGGGAGCCCATGATGCCGAGGCCTATCCAGGCGACCTTGGGAAGACTGCTCATGACGGGATGCCTCTCGGTGCGGGGGTGTGTTCGGCGGGCTGCACGGACGGCGGGCTTCAGCGGCGGCGCGGTTCACGGGCGGCTCGGGCGGCGCGGGCTTCGCGGGGCAGCCACGCGAAGGCCTCGGAGCCCGGTCGGTCGCCAGGCTTGTACTCCAGGCCGACCCAGCCGTCGTAACCCGCCTCGGTCAGCCGGTCGAGCAGGTCCTCCAGCGGGAGCGTGCCCGTGCCCGGGGCGCCGCGGCCCGGGTTGTCGGCGATCTGCACATGGCCGGTCTTCGCGGCGTGGCGCTCGATCGCCGACGGGAGGTCCTCGCCGTTCATGGACAGGTGGTAGAGGTCCATGAGGAACCGCGCGTTGCCGAGCCCGGTCGCCTCGTTGACCTTGTCGGCGATCCCGACCGCGGCGGCCGCGCTCACCAGCGGATACAGCGGTGACTCGGGCCGGTTCAGCGCCTCGACGAGCAGGGTCGCGCCGATCCGGTCGGCGGCGCGGGCCGCGAGGACCAGGTTCTCCAGCGCGAGCGCGTCCTGCTCGGCGGGGTCCACGCCCTCGACGCGGTTGCCGTACAGGGCGTTGAGCGCCCGGCAGCCCACGGACTGCGCGAAGCCCGCGGCCACGTCGACGTTGGCGCGGAACCGCTGCGACTCCTCGCCCGGCACCGACAGGGCGCCGCGGTCCGGGCCCGGGAGGCGGCCCGCGTAGAAGTTGAGGCCGGTGAGCTGGACGCCCGCGTCGTCGATGGCCCGCTTCAGGGCGTCGAGCTCGGACTGCTCGGGGGTGGGGGAGTCGGTCCAGGGCCACCACAGCTCGACCGCGTCGAAACCGGCCGCGGCGGCGGCCGCGGGACGTTCCAGGAGCGGGAGTTCCGTGAAGAGGATCGACAGGTTGACGTTGAAGCGCTGGTCTTCGAAGCCCATGGGCCCGCGCTCCCTTCCGTGGCGAGATATTCCGTAATGTGGAAGTTAGTTTCTGCTTATTGGAAGATTGTCGTCGTGGATCGGGGCTTGTCAAGGGGGTCCGCTGCCCGTGCGCCCCGGGCCGGACTCGGCCGGCCGAGGGGGAATCCGGACTCCCGCGTGATCGTCCGCCCGGTCCGTTAAGGTCGGGGTCCGGGCGTCGACGGCCGGGACCCGTTCTGGAAGGTGTGGGGCGCGATGCGACTGAAAGTGGAGTTCACCACCGAGCCCTTCGATCTCGACGAGGCGCCCGCGCACGCGCTGGTCGCCCGTGAGGTGATCGAGCGGGCCGACCTGGACGCGGTGGACGTCGGGCCCTTCGGCAACACCGTCGAGGGCGCCGCCGACGCGGTGCTCGCCGCGGTGGACGCCCTGCTGCGCGAGTCCCTCGGAGCGGGCGCCACCCGTATCTCGCTCCAGGTCAACGTCCTCGGGGAGGGGCAGTGAGCACCGGCGGCGACGCGGCTTTCATCGCGGCCGTGAAGCCGCTGGTCGACGCGATGGGCGCCGAGATGCTCCCGCCGGACGAGGCCGGCGCCGAGGACGTCGTCCTGAGCTGGGAGGGGGTGGAGTCCGTCGCCGTGCGTCTGCCGCAGCTCGCCGACTCCCTCGACCACATCCTGGCCGCGATGGAGCGCAGGAAGGGCAGACCCCTGGCCGACCTGGACCGCAAGGAGAAGCAGGAGGTCGTGCGGATACTCGAGGCGCGTGGCGCCTTCTCCGTGCGGCACGGTGTGGAGACCGTGGCGAGCGCGCTCGGGGTCAGCCGCTTCACGGTCTACAACTACCTCAACCGGGAGAAGGGCGCCTGACGCGCCTGTGGGTACCGGCGGGGTGAGAGAGGAAGTTGCGCGCAGGCATGCGCGGGAGCTCTCGCGTCGAGAATTTTCAACAAAGTGTTGACGTGGTGTCGCGCAGGGGAGTTAGCTGGCCGCAGCCCGCTCACGCACGAAGGCCGTTCTCCGCGGCCACGGAGGCTCCCGTGACTTCGACTTCCCCGCTCCCGGGCCTGGCCCGGTTCAACGCACTCGAGGAGTCCGCGGCCCGCGCCGCGCTCCACGAGGCGTGCGCCGCCACGGCGTGGGCGAACCGACTGCTCGCGGCCCGCCCCTACGCCACCGCCGACGACCTGTACGAGGTCAGCGACGCGGCCATGGCCGAACTGACCGAAGCCGACCTGGCGGAGGCGATGGCCGGACATCCGCCGATCGGCCGCCCGAAACCCGGCGACCCGACCTCGGCGCGCGAGCAGCGCGGCATGGCCGGCGCCTCCGGGCGGCTCAGGGCGGAGATGCTCGAACTGAACCTGGCCTACCAGGAGAAGTTCGGCCATGTGTTCCTGATCTGCGCCACCGGCCGCACCGGCGAGCAGATGCACGACGCGGTCAGAGAACGGATCGGCAATGCGCCGGAGCAGGAGCGCGAGATCGTCCGCGCCGAACTGGGCAAGATCAACCGTATCCGCCTCGCCCGACTCGTCGAAGAGGACCGAGACACCCCATGAGCACCAGCACCACCGCATCGGTGTCCACGCACATCCTGGACACCTCCGCCGGCCGTCCCGCCGGGGGCGTTGCCGTCCGGCTCGCGGCCCGTGGCGGCCGGGAGGCGGACTGGCAGGCGCTCGGCGGCTCCGCGACCGACGCGGACGGCCGGTGCAAGGACCTGCCGGCGCTGCCGGAGGGGACCACCCATGTACGGCTCGACTTCGCCGTGGAGGCGTATTTCGAGCACTGTGAGAACAAGCGAGCCGATGCGCAGCAGGACGCCCCCGCGAATCGGGACAGCGGTGCCGCCGGGGTGTTCTTCCCGGAGGTGGCGATCACGTTCGCCGTCGTGCCGGGCGAGCACTACCACGTACCGCTGCTGCTCAACCCGTTCGGCTACTCCGTATACCGAGGGAGTTAGCAGACACATGACCGACACGTCACGCCCCGCCCGCCCTGTGATGCTGGGACAGAACCAGTACGGCAAGGCCGAGAACCGGGTCGTCAGGATCACGCGGGACGGCGCCACCCACCACATCAAGGACCTCAACGTGTCCGTCGCGCTGAGCGGCGACATGGACGAGGTCCACTACTCCGGCTCCAACGCCAACGTCCTGCCGACCGACACCACCAAGAACACGGTGTACGCGTTCGCCAAGGAGCACGGCATCGAGTCCGCCGAGCAGTTCGGGATCCATCTGGCGCGGCACTTCGTGACCTCGCAGGACCCCATCAGGACCGCGCGGATCCGTGTCGAGGAGTACTCCTGGGAGCGGATCGAGACGCCCGGCGCGGACGAGCACTCCTTCGTCCGCCGGGGCCAGGAGACCCGTCTGACCCAGGTCGCTTACGACGGCTCGTCCTGGGAGGTCGTCTCCGGACTCAAGGACCTCACCGTCATGAACTCGACGAACTCGGAGTTCTGGGGCTTCGTCAAGGACGCGTACACGACGCTGCCCGAGGCGCACGACCGGATCCTGGCGACCGAGGTGGCCGCCCGCTGGCGCTACCACTGGTGCGACGACGCCCAGGAGATGCCGGACTGGGACGAGTCGTACGCCCAGGTGAAGAAGCACCTGCTGCTGGCCTTCGCCGAGACGTACTCGCTCTCCCTGCAGCAGACCCTCTACGCGATGGGCGCGCGGATCGTCGAACACCGCGACGAGATCGACGAGGTGCGCTTCTCGCTCCCCAACAAGCACCACTTCCTGGTCGACCTGAAGCCGTTCGGGCTGGAGAACGACACCGCCGACGGAGGCGTGTACTTCGCCGCCGACCGGCCGTACGGCCTGATCGAGGGCACCGTCCTGCGGGACGGCTGCCAGGCACGGATACCGGTGGACCTCACCAACCTCTGACGCCCCCTCCGCACCCCCCACCCATCTCTCCTTCGGCACCCGCGGCCGGGGGCCGGGGCCTCGGCCGCGGCACTCGACACCCCGGCCGCGGCACTCACATCCTCCAGGGTCCTGCCGTGCCCGCTCCATCCGGGTCCACCGAGGGTCCACCGAGGAAAAAGGACGAAACCATGGCAGCAGACCGGCGCATCGTCATCGAGAACTGTGCGATCGCGACCGTCGACGCCCGGGACACCGAGCACGCGAACGGACATGTCGTCCTCGCCGGCAACCGCGTCGAGTCGCTCGGCGCGGGCCCGGCCCCCCAGGGCCTGGAGAACGTCGAGCGCCGCATCGACGCCACCGGGCACCTGGTCACCCCGGGCCTGGTCAACACCCACCACCACTTCTACCAGTGGATCACCCGGGGCCTGGCCACCGACCACAATCTCTTCGACTGGCTCGTCGCCCTCTACCCCACCTGGGCGCGCATCGACGAGGAGATGGTCCGCGCGGCCGCCGAGGGCTCCCTGGCGATGATGGCCCGTGGCGGCGTCACCACCGCCATGGACCACCACTACGTCTTCCCCCGGGGCTCCGGCGACCTGTCCGGCGCGATCATCGGCGCGGCCCGCGACATGGGTGTGCGCTTCACCCTCGCCCGCGGTTCCATGGACCGCGGCGAGAAGGACGGCGGTCTGCCCCCGGACTTCGCGGTCGAGACGCTCGACGGCGCCCTCGCCGCCACCGAGGAGACCGTGCACCGGCATCACGACGCCTCCTTCGACGCGATGACCCAGGTCGCCGTCGCCCCCTGCTCTCCGTTCTCGGTCTCCACCGAACTCCTGCGCCAGGGAGCCGAGCTGGCCCGCCGTCTCGGCGTGCGGCTGCACACGCACGGCTCGGAGACGGTCGAGGAGGAGAAGTTCTGCCACGAGCTGTTCGGCATGGGCCCGACCGACTACTTCGAGTCCACCGGCTGGCTCGGCGAGGACGTGTGGATGGCGCACTGCGTCCACATGAACGACTCCGACATCGACGCCTTCGCCCGCACCAGGACGGGCGTCGCCCACTGCCCGTCGTCCAACGCCCGGCTGGCCGCCGGGATCGCCCGGGTCCCCGACATGCTGGCGGCCGGCGTCCCGGTCGGCCTCGGCGTCGACGGGACGGCGTCCAACGAGTCCGGAGAACTCCACACCGAGCTGCGCAACGCGCTGCTCATCAACCGCCTCGGCGCCCACCGGGAAGCCGCCCTGAACGCCCGTCAGGCACTGCGCCTGGGCACCTTCGGCGGGGCCCAGGTCCTCGGCCGGGCCCGCGAGACCGGCTCCCTGGAGCCGGGCAAGCTGGCCGACCTGGTGCTGTGGAGGATGGACACCCTCGCCCACGCCTCCATCGCGGACCCGGTGACCGCGCTGGTCTTCGGCGCGGCCGCCCCCGTCACCGCCTCCTTCGTGAACGGCCGTCAGATCGTCGAGCACGGACGGCTGTTGCACGTCGACGAGGACGCCGTCGCCCGCTCGACCCGCGTACAGGCGCAGCGGCTGGCGCGCATCGCCGCGCAGGGCTGAGCGGCCCCTCGACTCCGGGCCAGGGGGACGGCCCTGGCCCGGACGCCGTGACCGGGGCGCGCGTCACCGCGCGCCCCGGCTCCGGAATGCGTCCACGCCGACGCAGACGTGGAGAACGGCCATGGGCCCGGATGCTCGCAGCTCCCTGGCGCTCCCGGCATCCGAACGGGCCCGCGCCCGAGGAAGGTCAGAGACCGAACAGGCCCGGGTCCGTGGCGAGTTCCTTGAAGACTTCCTGCGGGTTGGCCACCATGCGGCGGGCCGTCAGGTCCAACAGGCCCCCGACGGCGGTGATTTCCGCGGCGACCGTGCCGTCCGCCCTGGTGACGGTCTGCTCGATGCGGAACGTCTTGCCGCCGCCCCACTCGAAGACGCACGACACGTCGACCTCGTCCCCGGCGAGGAGTTCGCGCCGGTAGCGGATGGTGGTCTCCAGGGCGACCGGGCCCACGCCCCTGCCGATCAGGCCGGCCTGGGTGATGCCCGCCGCCTGCAGAAGCGACCAGCGAGCGTGCTCCGCGTAGTTGAGGTACACGCTCTGGTTGAGGTGTCCCTGTACGTCGGTCTCGTATCCGCGGACGGTGACCCGGACGGAAAACGGATCGCTCACGGTCTCCTCTTCTCCTCGACGAGCATCGATGCTCAGGGCATCGATCCTGGCACGTCCCTCAGGTCCGGCGGGGGGATGCCAGCAGATAGCGCGCTCTCGTGCGGGGCTCGGTGTGCTCGCCGGCCTGCCAGCCCGCCTTCTCCAGTGTCGCCGCGCAGGCCCGCAGTGTCGTGTCGTCCGGCCCGTGCACGGCGACCGCCTCGGGCTGCGGGGTCGCCCGCACCCGGTAGCCGTCGGTCCCCTCATGCCCGGCGGGGCGGTGGCCGGCCGCCTCCAGGGCGAGGGCGGCGGCCCGCACGAGATGCGCGCGCTCCCAGCCGCAGGGCCGGTCCGTCTCCCCGCCCGGGTTGGTCATGCGGCGCAGCTCCAGCAGTCCCTGCCAGGCGCTGTGCACCTCGCGGAGCCGGGCGGGGCCCGCCGCCCCGGCGTCCTCCTCGCCGCCGACGCGCGCGGCGAACACGCCGCTGTCCGCGTCCCCCGTGGGGGCCTCGGCCCGAGGCGGGCCGGCCGGCGGCTCGGGCGCGGCCTCCCGTACGCGGTGGCCCGCCGAAGTCAGGAAGCAGTCGTGCGGCGGCCGGGGGTGCCGGAACGCCAGTCCGTGCCGGACCAGGGCCGCGAGCTGCGCCTGTGTGCCCCTCAGCCGCCCGGAGACCGGATCGGCGGCGTCGATCACCCGCCGCTGCGCGGCGGTCGGCGGTCGTGTCACGGCGTGCTCCCTCCCGGCGTCGGGCCACGTGCCCCGGTGCGTCCGAGGCTACGTCGGGGGTCTGACATTCCAGGCGGCGATCACCGGCCGCCCGTGCTCCGTGCCCAGCCGGCACAGCGTCCCCGTCGCCAGCTGGAACAGCGCCCCCGCCGACGGGGGCAGCCCGAGCCGGCGAGCGGTGAGCACCCGCAGGAAGTGCCCGTGCGCCACCAGCACCACGCATCCCTCGTTGTCGGCGAGCGCCGCGTCGGCCCTGGCCAGCACCCGGTCGGCCCGTTCCCCGACCTGCTCGGGCGTCTCTCCGGGGTGCTCGGGCGGCCCGGATGTCACCCCGTCCGTGAACAGGAACCACGTGGGCCTGGTGCGCTGG
The DNA here is from genome assembly GCF_003112535.1 of Streptomyces rishiriensis. GTDB lineage: Bacteria > Actinomycetota > Actinomycetes > Streptomycetales > Streptomycetaceae > Streptomyces > Streptomyces rishiriensis. Next base: position 12,454 of record NZ_BEWA01000033.1, read on the forward strand.
ATCTCGGCGGTCGTGACGCCCTCGTAGCCGCCGTAGTCCCACTCGCGCAGGTCCGCGTCGAGCCGGAATTCGTGCAGCCCGATCAGCTCCGCCGTCTCCCGCGCGCGCTGCAGCGGGCTGACGAGCGCGGCCCCGATCCGGTGCGAGCGGATCAGCGGCGTCAGCGCGCGCGCCTGCGCGCGGCCGCGGTCGGTCAGCGGAACGTCCGTCGATCCGGTGTGCCGTCCGGAACGCGACCAGGAGGTCTCGCCGTGCCGGACGAGGAAGAGATCACCCATGGGCACAGGCTGGCACAGCCGGCGGCCGCTACTGCCGGTACCCGCTGAGGAACCGGCCGATCCGCCCGATCGCCGCCTCCAGGTCGTCCGCGTGCGGGAGCGTCAGGATGCGGAAGTGGTCGGGGGCCGGCCAGTTGAAGCCGGTGCCCTGGACGACCTGGATCTTCTCCCGCAGCAGCAGGTCCAGGACGAACTTCTCGTCGTCGTGGATCTTGTGGACCTTGGGGTCCAGGCGGGGGAACGCGTACAGCGAGCCCTTCGGCTTCACGCAGGACACGCCGGGGATCTCGTTGAGCTTCTCCCAGGCCACGGTGCGCTGCTCGTGCAGGCGGCCGCCGGGCGCGGTCAGCTCGTGGATGGACTGGCGGCCGCTGAGCGCGGCCTGGATGGCGTACTGGGCCGGCGCGTTGGCGCAGAGCCTCATGGACGCCAGCATGGTCAGGCCCTCCAGGTAATTCCTGGCGTGCTGTTTCGGGCCGGTGACCACCAGCCAGCCCGACCTGAAGCCGGCCACCCGGTAGGTCTTCGACAGACCGCAGAAGGTCAGGACGACCAGGTCGGGGGCGAGCGCGGCGACCGAGTGGTGCACGGCGTCGTCGTACAGGATCCGGTCGTAGATCTCGTCGGCGAAGACCATCAGGCCGTGCCGGCGGGCGAGGTCGAGGATGCCCTCGATGATCTCCTTCGGGTAGACCGCGCCGGTGGGGTTGTTCGGGTTGATGATGACCACGGCCTTGGTGCGGTCGGTGATCTTGGACGCCATGTCGTCCAGGTCCGGGTACCAGTCGGCCTGCTCGTCGCAGAGGTAGTGGACCGCCTTGCCGCCGGCGAGTGTCGTGACGGCCGTCCAGAGGGGGAAGTCGGGGGCCGGGATGAGGATCTCGTCGCCGTCCTCGACCAGCGCCTGCACGGCCATCGAGATCAGCTCGGAGATGCCGTTGCCGAGGAAGACGTCGTCGACGCCGACCTCCAGGCCCAGCGTCTGGTAGCGCCCCGCCACCGCACGGCGGGCCGACAGGACGCCGCGCGAGTCGGTGTAGCCGTGCGCCTGGGGCAGCATCCGGATCATGTCCTGGAGGATCTCCTCCGGCGCCTCGAAGCCGAACAGCGCGGGGTTGCCGGTGTTCAGGCGCAGGACGCTGTGGCCCGCCGCCTCCAGCGCGTCGGCGTGCTCGATCACCGGGCCGCGGATCTCGTAACAGACCTCGCTCAGCTTGTTGGACTGCCGGAACTCCATGCGCGCTCGCCCCTCCGGTTGATGTGTTGCTTGGTTTTACCAAGTTCCAGCTTGGAAAGTCCAACGACATGTCTAGACTGCGTGCCATGTCACCTCGCCGAAGCTACGACCAGTACTGTTCCGCCGCCCGCGCCCTCGACGTCGTGGGCGACCGCTGGACCCTGCTGATCGTCCGGGAGCTGCTCGCCGGCCCGCGCCGCTACACCGATCTGCACGCCGACCTGCCGGGCGTGAGCACGGACGTCCTCGCCTCGCGGCTGAAGGACATGGAGCGCGACGGGCTGGCCACCAGGCGCCGGCTGCCCCCGCCGGGCGCGGCCTACGTGTACGAACTGACCCGGCGCGGAGGGCGGTTGCTGCCCGTGCTGCAGGCGCTGGGGGCGTGGGGCGAGGGCGAGCTCGGCGAGCGGCGGCCCACCGACGCGCTGCGTGCGCACTGGTTCGCGCTGCCCCTGGCGCGCGGGCTGAACGGCGAGGGCGTCGTCGAAGTGCGCCTCGACGAGGGCGACTTCCATCTCTTCGTCGGAGCGCAGGACGGCCCGCTGTACGGCTACGGGCCCGCGCCCGTGGAGCCGGACGCACGGCTCGACCTCGACACGGAGACCTGCACCGCCGTCGCGCAGGGGGAGTTGACGGTGCTCGACGCGGTGCGCTCCGGGCGGATCGCGGTGAGCGGCGACGGCCCTCTGGCCAAGGAGCTGCGGGAGGCCTGAGGGCGGGACGTGAGGCGGGGCCGCGCAACGGGCGTCGGGGGTCGGGTGCCGCGAGTCGGGAGCCGGGAGTCGGGAGCCGTGCAGGGTGCGGCGAAGGGCCCGCCACGACGGTGTGGCGAGCCCTTCGGCGTTTCCCCGCAGGGATAGTGACGCGGCGTCAGTTGGTGTCAGGCGCCCGGTGGCACCTGCCGCGGCCGCCCCGATCCGCGCGTCAGCGTGTATCCGCCGATGCCGGCGAGGGCGGCCAGAACGGCGCCGATCGCGGTCCACACCCAGCGGTCGGACCACCAGCCGGACGACCAGCCGTCGTCGGGCTCGATGCTCGACAGCACGGCCGGGCCCGACGAGCCGTCCTTCTCGTCCTTCGCGTCCTGGCCGGTCTTCGACCGGACCGCTATGCCGGGCACCAGCGGCTGAGCCAGCGAACCGTCCACGGCCGCGGATCCGCCGACGTCCTTGGAGTCCACCCGCAGCTCGGCGCCGATCGGCAGGCCCAGGTCGGCCGCGGTGAGGCCGAGGGCCGTCAGGCGGACGTAGTACGTGCCCGGCAGCGGATCGTTCGCCCACGGCTCCGACCAGGCGCGCACCGTGCGCAGCACGCAGGCCAGCTCGACGGAGGCCGCGCCCGCCGCGGCGGTGCGCGTCTGAGCGCCGTACTGGCAGGCCTGACGGCGCCGCAGACCGTCGTACACGTCGACCTGCCAGGTCTGCGAGGTGTGGGACTTCGGCAGCTTCACCGTGGCCTTCACGGTGGGGCGCCGGCCCGAGTCGGCCGGGAACGACCAGTACAGGTAGTCGCCCGCGGAGCCGCTCGCCGTGGCCGTCTGCCCCTGGTCGATCTCCGTCGCCGTACGGAACGACGTGCCGGCCTCGGTGGGCGCGGAGCCGTCGCCCGAAGGGCTCGCGGAGGGGGAGGAGTCGGCCGCGGCCGGCGCGACCGCCGGGCCGAGGGCCAGGCCGACCGCCAGTCCGAGCGCCGGCAGGGCGCCGCTCAACACGCGCGTGATGCTCATCAGTTGGTCCTCCAGACCGCGACACGCCAGCGTGACAGCCAGCCCCACAGCACACCCGCCAGGAAGCCGAACAGCACCAGCGCGCCCAGCAGCCACCAACCGCGTCCGAGACCGAAGGAGGCCACGTCGCTCGCCTGCGAGGGGCCGTCGACCACGTCCACGGTCAGCTCCAGCGGCAGGCCCGGCGTGGTCTTCACGCCGGCGGCCGCCGAGTAGGAGTTGGTCACCTGCACGCACACCGTCTCCGCGGGAGCCTCGTCGTCGTCGGCGTCCGCCTTCGGGTAGCGCAGACCGGTCGAGACGACGTCGGTCCGTCCGTTGCCGGCCGCCTCACCGCGCACGATCTCCCGGCCGTGCGTCGTGACCGCCCGCAGCAGCACCCCGTAGTCGGGGTTCACGGCCCGGTCCGCGGCCACGCTCACCGAGGCGCGCAGCTCCTGGCCCGGCTCGACGTCCACCCGGTACCAGCGCTGTCGGCCGAACTCCTCGCGGTCGGTGTACAGACCCGACTTCAGCGTGGGCGCGGCGGCGCAGGAGGCCGCGCCCTCGGTGGCCACCGGCGTGACCACCGGGTCCGCGGCCCGGTCCACCAACTGGTTGACCCGGTCGGTGAGTTGGTCGGTGTGCTCCACCGAGGTGTAGGTGCCGCCGGTCGCCTCGGCGATACAGCTGAGCTGGCGGCGCATCGTGACGTTGGGCACCAGGCCCAGGGTGTCGATGGTCAGGCCGATGCCCTTGGCCGCGATCTCGCGGGCCACCTCGCACGGGTCGAGCGGAGCGCAGGTGTCCTCGCCGTCGCTGATCAGCACGATCCGCTTGGAGCCGGTGCCGCCGTCGAGGTCGCCGGCCGCCTTCAGCAGCGCGGGGCCGATCGGCGTCCAGCCGGTGGGGGACAGGGTGGCCACCGCCGTCTTGGCCTCGGTGCGGTCCAGCGGGCCGACCGGGTAGAGCTGCGCGGTGTCCTTGCAGCCCGTCTTGCGGTCGTCGCCCGGGTAGCCGGCTCCCAGGGTGCGGATGCCGAGCAGGACGTTCTCCGGGGCCGCGTCCAGCACCTCGTCGAACGCCTGCTTGGCCGCGGCCATCCGCGTCCCGCCGTCCATGTCCTTCGTCCGCATGGAACCGCTGACGTCGAGGACCAGGTCGACCTTGGGCGCGGCGGCGGTGGTCTCGTCGGCGACCGCCCCGGCCGGGAACGCGAGCCCGGCCGTGAGCGCGGCGAGCAGGGCGCAGACGCCCGCCGCCAGCCGTTGTGTTCTGATCATCGGCGGATCCTATTGATCAGACACGCCCCGCCACAAAACGAGATCAGTTTCCTTCCCCGCGCAGCGGGTTGGGCAGCAGCGTCCACTGGTCCCCGGGCGTCCCCGGCGACAACCGCATCAGCGTCAGCGCCTTCGCCGGCAGCGGCTCCTCGCACAGGGCCGCCAGGTCCGGGGTGCGCGGGAGGTCCCGTACCGCCGCCTCCAGGGCCGCCCGCAGGGCCGGGCGGCCGCCCGCCGCCCCGGCCAGCGCGCCGGCCACCAGCGAGCCGAACAGCTTGCGCCGCAGCGCCGTCGTGTCGTCCGTGCGGATCCGGGCGGGCAGGCCCTCCGGCAGCCCGACGCCGTGCCGGGCCAGCCGGGCCGGACTGACGCGGATGTCGGCCAGGTCGCGGTAGACCAGCCGCAACGGGGCCCCCGACGCCGACAGCACGACCAGCAGGTTCTGACCGTGCGCCTCCAGCGCCACGCCCAGCTCCAGCAGCCGCAGTCCCACGCCGAGCGCCAGCCGCGCGAACTGCGCGAGCCAGAGCGGGGACCGAGGCAGCCCCGTCACGTCGAGGGCGGCTACCGGCACGACGTGCTCGCCCGGCGCCCCGTACACGTCCGGCGTCTCGCGCAGCACCGCCGCCAGGTCGGGGGAGTGGGCGGTGGCCGCGCCCAGGCTGCGGGTCAGGTGCAGCAGGCCGTCCGTGTGCGGCGTCAGGCTCTGCGCGAAATCGGACAGAGCCGCCGAGGCGGCGACGGAGGCGACGGAGATGTCCCGCACCGACGACGTCAGCCGGGTGCTCAGCGCCGTCTTGACGTGCGGGCCGCCGGGCAGGGCGAGCGTGCGCAGCGACATCAGCGGATGCGCCGTCACGCCCTGCGCGCAGGAGCGCTTCAGTACGTGCGCCGCCTGCCACGGATGCACCGGGATCATCAGCCGTGTCCCGTCCCTCAGGTGCTCGGGCCATTCGCCCGACACCAGGCACTCGCCGGCCGGCACGGGCAGCAGGCCCAGCCGCACGGCCGGCCGGTGCTCCGGCCCGTACGCCAGCTGTTCGGCGACCGAGAAGCCCGGCCGGGAACGGCAGTTGGGGTGGTAGGGATGGCCGTCGACGACCCGCTGCTCCCACTCCCAGTCCCGCACCGGCCACTGCTTCGGATCGGTCGAGGGGGCGCTGAGGGGGTCCTGCCCGGCCCGGGACAGCGCCGACGAGGCGACGCTGTGGGCGAGCTCGGCGGCGAAGTCCGCACCGTGCGGGACGGCCAGCGCCGCCATCAGGCGGGCGGGGTCGTCGTACGCCGTCCCGTCCAGCCACACCCGCGTCACCTGGTCGGCGCTCGCGTACGGGTCCGAGCGCGGGCCGCGCAGACGGCGGCCGTCGCGCAGCCGGAGCGTCAGCTCCCCCCGCCGCTGCGCGCCGGACCCCCCGCCCGGCTCCCCGCCCGGCTCCTCGCGGCGGTCGATCCAGGGCAGCGGCTCATGGGCGAGCCCCCGCCACAGCCGGGTCAGCACGCCCGCCCGCGCCCCCGGCAGCGCGGCCGCGAACCGCGGGCCGAGAGCGGGGCGCACGACGGCCAGTTCCTCGGCCAGCTCGGCCTCGGCGGTGGGGGGACGATGCACGGGTGGGCTCCTGGGGATACGGGTACGCGTCACGACAGGGGGCGCGACGACAGCGATACTGATCTTCTCCGCCCGGAAGAACCGTAGGGAACCAGGGAACCAGTGGATCGCGTGGACCTCATCCCCCCGCCCGCCCAGGCCGCACCGGCCGCCCAGGCCGAACCGCCCGTGGGGACCGCGTCGCGCGCCGGGGCGGCAGCGGGTGCCGCCGGCGTCGCCGAGTGCGCCGACGCCCTCGCGGCCGCGCCGCTGCTCAACTGTCTGCTGCGGGAGGTCGCCGAACCGCTGCCGCCGGCGCCCTCGGACGACGGCCGGTTCCGGCACCGGCTGCCCGGCGGCCGCCTGCTGCGGGTACGCGGGCGGCGCCGGCCCGCCGAGCCCGAGCTGCTCACGGCGGGGGCCTGGCGTCGCCTGAGCCACGCCGAGCTGGTCGAGCTGGTCGCCGAGACGCTGCAACGGCGCACCGGTGTGGCCAACGCCGGACTGCCCGCCGAGATGACCGACAGCAGGGAGGTGGTCGCCGCACTGCTCGCGGCACGCGCGGAGGCCACCCCGCCGGGCGGCGGCTATCTGCGCTCCGAGCAGTCGCTGCTCACCGGCCATCCCCACCACCCCGCGCCCAAGGCCCGCGGCGGCGGACCGGCCGCCGGCTGGCTGCCGTACGCCCCCGAGGCGCACGCCCGCTTCCCGCTCGTCCTGCTGGGCCTGCGCGAGGACACGGTCGTCGAGGAGGGGGACGTCTCGGCACTGGACGCCCTCGGCGCGGCCCCGCCCGGGTACCGGCTGCTGCCCGCCCACCCCTGGCAGCTCGATCTGGCCGGGCGGCGGCTCGCGCCCGCCTTCGCCGACGGCCGCCTGGTCCGGCTCGGCACGACCGGCTTCGCGGCCTGGCCGACGGCCGCCGTGCGCACCGTCTACGCGCCCGAGCGGGACCTGTGCCTGAAGTTCAGCCTCGACGTGCGCATCACCAACGACGTCCGCCGGCTGTGGCGCCACGACCTGCTGCGCCTGCGCCGGACGGACGCGGCCGCGGCCCGTGCCTTCGAGGCGATCGACGGCCCGGCGGCCTGGCTGAGCGACCGCGGCTACCGCACCGCGGCCTTCGCCTTCGAGGAACTCGCCGTGCTGGTCCGCGACGGCCTGGACGCCCGTCTGACGCCCGGCGCGACCCCGCTGCTCGCGGCAGGCCTGGTGGAGGGCTTCGACGGCAGTCCGCTCGACGCCGTCCAGGATCCGGCCGCCTGGTGGGAGGCGTATCTGCGCGTGGTCGTGCCGCCCGCTCTCACGGCCTTCGCCGACCACGGCGTCGTCCTGGAGGCCCACCTGCAGAACACCCTGGTCGCGGTCGACGCGGACGGCATGCCCGTGCAGGCGCTGTTCCGGGACGCCGAGGGCGTCAAGCTGCTGCCGGACGTGGAGCGGGCGGCCGGCTGGGAGCGGCTGGTGTACTGCCTGGTCGTGAACCATCTGTGGGAGCTCGCCGGGGCCCTGGCCGAGCGGTGCCCCGGGTTCGACCCGTGGCCCGCGGTGCGCCGGGAGCTGGCCCGCCACGACCTCCCCGAGATCGCCGGGCTGCTGGCCTCGCCGACCCTGCCCGGCAAGACCAACCTGCTGCTGCGGTGGACGGGCGCGGACGGCGCCGACGCCCGCTACCTGCCGCTGCCCAGCCCGCTGGCCCCTCCCTGACGCGGACCGCCTCGGCCGACCAGGCCACGCGCTTGACTACTATGTTCACTTCAGGCCGGAGGCCGGAGGCACGGGGCGCGCCGTCCTCGCAGGACGCGGCTCAGAAGGGCTCCGTCCGGATCGCAGCACCTCGGAGGTGGCCGTGGAAGGTGAGGCTGACATGCGACAGGGCCCGCGGACGTGCTGAGGACGGTCACGGCGACCCGCTATGTCGAGCCCCTGCGCTCGGGCGGGTCCGTGCCGGCGGTCGTCGAGGCCGACGACCTGGGCACCTACGTCGTGAAGTTCACCGGTTCCGCGCAGGGCCGCAAGGCGCTGGTCGCCGAGGTCGTCGTGGGCGAGCTGGCCCGCGCCCTCGGCCTCAGGTTCCCCGAGCTGGTGTTCGTGCACTTCGACCCCGCCGTCGCCGAGGCCGAGCCCCACCAGGAGGTGCGCGACCTGCACGGCGCGAGCGCGGGACTCAACCTCGGCATGGACTTCCTGCCGGGCGCGAAGGACTTCACCCCGGAAGTCGCCGGCGGCTTTCCCGTGGACCCGCTGGAGGCCGGCCGGATCGTCTGGCTCGACGCCCTCACCGTGAACGTGGACCGCACGGTCCACAGCTCGAACCTGATGATCTGGCCCACGTTCGGGACCGCGCCGACGCGTCTGTGGCTGATCGACCACGGCGCGGCCCTCGTCTTCCACCACCGCTGGGACACGACCGCGCCCGAGAAGTCCTACGACTTCCGGCACCACGCCCTCGGCTCGTACGCCCCCGACGTGCGGGCCGCCGACGCGGAACTGGCCGGCCGGGTGACGCGCGAGCTGCTGCGGGAGATCACGGCGGTCGTCCCGGACGACTGGCTGGCCGGCGAGGAGGGGTTCGCGAGCCCGGACGACGTCCGCCAGGCGTACGTCGACCACCTCCACGCGCGCGTGCGCGCCTCGGCGGCCTGGCTGCCCACCGACTTCCCCACCCGGGACGAGCTCGCCGCGGAGGAGGCCGTCCGGGCGGCGAGGACCCGGCGGGACCGGCCGGACTGGCTCAAGCGGGTTCCCGACCTGCACGGCAGACCGGCCGCGGAACAGGATTGGTCGGTGCACCTCGGATGAGCGACACGCAGCGCGTCGAGATCGAGTACTGCACCCAGTGCCGCTGGCTGCCGCGCGCCGCCTGGCTGGCGCAGGAACTGCTCACGACGTTCGAGTCCGAACTGAGCGAGCTGTCCCTGCGGCCGGGCACGGGCGGCGTCTTCGTCGTCCGCGTGGGCGACGAGGTGGTCTGGGACCGCCGCGAGCAGGGCTTCCCGGAGCCCACGGCCGTGAAGCGGGCCGTGCGCGACCGAGTGGCCCCGGGCAGGTCCCTGGGCCACTCGGAGCGTCCTGGATCCTGACGCCGGCGCGGCTCAGCCCCTGAGCTGCTCGTAGGCCGGCAGGGTGAGGAAGTCCGCGTAGTCCTCGTCGAGGGCGACCGTCAGCAGCAGGTCGTGGGCCTGCTGCCAGTGGCCTGCCGCGAAGGCCTCCGCGCCGATCTCCTCGCGGATCGCGGCCAGTTCCCGGGCCGCGACCTCGCGGGCCAGCTCCGGCGTGGCCTTCACCGTGCTTCCCTCGTGCGCGAACTCGACGCCGGCGTTGATCCACTGCCAGATCTGCGAGCGGGAGATCTCGGCGGTCGCCGCGTCCTCCATGAGATCGAAGATGGCGACCGCGCCCAGGCCGCGCAGCCAGGCCTCGATGTAACGGATGCCCACCTGCACGGCGTTGACCAGGCCCGCGTAGGTCGGCCGGGCGTCCAGGGAGTCGACGGCGATCAGGTCGGCCGCCTCGACGCGGACGTCCTCGCGCAGCCGGTCCTTCTGGTGGGGTTTGTCGCCGAGGACCTTGTCGAAGGACTCCATGGCGATCGGCACCAGATCGGGGTGGGCCACCCAGGAGCCGTCGAATCCGTCGGCCGCCTCGCGGTCCTTGTCGGCGCGGACCTTCTCGAAGGCGGCCTTGTTGACCTCGGCGTCCCGGCGCGAGGGGATGAAGGCCGCCATGCCGCCGATCGCGTGCGCGCCGCGCTTGTGGCAGGTGCGCACGAGGAGTTCGGTGTACGCGCGCATGAACGGGGCGGTCATGGTGACCGCGTTGCGGTCCGGGAGGACGAACTTCGCCCCGCCGTCACGGAAGTTCTTCACGATGGAGAACAGGTAGTCCCAGCGGCCGGCGTTCAACCCCGAGGCGTGGTCGCGCAGTTCGTAGAGGATCTCCTCCATCTCGTACGCGGCGGTGATCGTCTCGATGAGGACGGTGGCGCGGACGGTGCCCTGCGGGATGCCGAGGTGGTCCTGCGCGAAGACGAACACGTCGTTCCAGAGGCGGGCCTCCAGGTGCGACTCGGTCTTCGGGAGGTAGAAGTACGGTCCCTTGCCGAGGTCGAGCAGACGCCGGGCGTTGTGGAAGAAGTACAGGCCGAAGTCGACGAAGGCGCCGGGGACCGCGACTCCGTCGGCGTCGACGAGATGCCGTTCGGCCAGGTGCCAGCCGCGCGGCCGCATGACGACCGTGGCGAGCTCGCCGTCGTCCTTCAGGGCGTACGACTTGCCGGACTTCGGGTCGGTGAAGTCGATGTCGCGGGTGAACGCGTCGGCCAGGTTGAGCTGCCCGACGACGACGTTCTCCCAGGTCGGCGCCGAGGCGTCCTCGAAGTCGGCGAGCCAGACCCTGGCGCCCGAGTTGAGGGCGTTGATCGTCATCTTGCGGTCGGTCGGGCCGGTGATCTCGACCCGGCGGTCGTCGAGGGCCGCGGGAGCCGGGGCCACCCGCCAGGAGTCGTCCGCGCGGATCGCGGCGGTCTCCGGGAGGAAGTCGAGTGTGCAGGTGCGGGCGATCTCGGCGCGCCGCACCGCACGCCGGGCCAGCAGCTCGTCACGGCGCGGGGTGAACCGCCGGTGCAGCTCGGCCACGAAGGCGAGCGCCGTCTCGGTGAGGACCTCCTCCTGCCGCGGCAGGGGCTCGGCGTCGACGATGGCCAGCGGGGACGGCGCTGGTGCGGACATGAGCGGTCACTTCCTTCAGCGTTGGCACCGGGTGCCAGTCGAACCGGGGAGGGCGGTCCGGGTCCTGGACGGGACCGGATCCTTCTGAACAGTGGATACTAGTTTCCTCATCGTGGAAGTTCAATGGTTTGTTGATGTCGAGATTCTCCGGGTCGAGGCAGGGTGGCGCTCAGTGCCAGGGCCCTCACTCGAGGTGCACGAGATCGTCGGGCGTGTCGATGTCGAACGGCCGGGCGACGTCCCCGCACTCGACGAGCGTGATCGCCTCCGCGTGCTCCTTCAGGTAGGCGCGTGCCCCCCGGTCGCCGGTCGCAGTCGCCGCCACGCCCGCCCAGTGGTCCGCCCCCAGCAGGACGGGATGGCCGCGCACGCCGTCGTACACGGCCGAGACCAGCGAGGACGCGTCCCCGCCGGCGGCGAGCACCCGGGCCACCGCCTCGGGCCCGATGCCGGGCTGGTCGACGAGACAGACCAGCGCGGCCCGCGCCCCCGTCCCGGCGAGCGAACCGAGCCCGGCCCGCAGCGACGTGCCCATGCCCGACTCCCACTCCGGGTTCCTCACGATCACGCACCCGGCGAGCCGCGCCCGCTCCTGTACGGCGTCGGCGGCCGCGCCCAGCACCACGTGCACGCGTGCGCATCCCGCGGCGCGCAGCACCCCCACCGCGTGCTCCACCAGTGGCCGTCCCCGGTGCGCGAGCAGGGCCTTGGGCCGCCCGCCGAGGCGTCGGCCGCCGCCCGCGGCGAGCAGCAGCCCGACGACCTGGTCCCCGCCCCGCGCTTCCTCGTCCGTCATGCGTCCTGCATACCTGACGGGACGTCGGCCGCGCGGCCTCCCAGGGCTGAATTTCCGTACGCGCTGTGGCGCACCCGGCGTCGGGTGGCGTTTACTGACCCGCGCGTCGTCCGGCGCCGACGGCCGTCACGGGGGCGCGGGGCGGGACGAGGCGGGCGTCCACGCGCGCGTGCGCGTGAGGGGGGAGAGCGGTGTTGCGGAGCTTGGGACACAGGACGGTGACCGGCGGCGACGAGGATCAGAGGGTGGCGGAACTGCGGGCCGCGGTGTCCCGGCTGCGCCGTGAACTCGCCGCGCACCCGGCCGAGTTCCCCGACCGGGTCATCGCCGAGGACGAACTCGCCGCCCTTGCCGCGATGGCGGCCCACGGCGTCCCGGAGGTCCCTCGCCTACGGCGCTCCCTGCTGGTGATCGCGGGCGCCATCGGCTCGGTGAGCGCGCTGGCCAGGGGTCTGTCGGACGTGCGTGGCGCGGTGGAGCTGTTCGGGGAACCGCCCCGGCGCTGAAACGCCCGGCGTTGAAACGCCCGGCGCTGAACCGTGCTCGCCCGGAGGCCGCTCGGACGGACCGTCAGGAACCCGGCGGGGTCCGCGCGTTCACGGGTTCCGCGCCTTCTGGGCTCCATGCCTTCGGGGGTGCTGCACGTCCTGCGCGTCCTACGGGTTCGGCGTCCCCGTCCCCTGGTTGGCGAGGGCCTGGGACAGTTCCACCGCCACCTGCTGCAGCACCGGCACGATCCTCTCCGTGGCCGACTCCGTGACGCGGCCCGCCGGCCCGGAGATGGAGACCGCCGCCGCCGTGGGGGAGTCCGGCACGGACACCGCCAGGCAGCGGACGCCGATCTCCTGCTCGTTGTCGTCGACCGCGTATCCGGCCTGCCGCACGTCCGCGAGCGCGGCGAGGAAGCCGTCGGGGGTGGTGATGGTCTTCTCCGTCGCGGCGGGCATGCCGGTGCGGGCGAGCAGGGCGCGTACCTCGTGGTCCGGGAAGCCCGCGAGGAGGGCCTTGCCGACGCCGGTGGAGTGCGGCAGGACGCGCCGGCCGACCTCGGTGAACATCCGCATCGAGTGCTTGGACGGCACCTGCGCCACGTACACGATCTCGTCGCCGTCGAGCAGCGCCATGTTCGCGGTCTCGCCGGTCTCCTCGACGAGGCGGGCCAGGTAGGGGCGGGCCCAGGTGCCCAGCAGCCGGGACGCGGACTCGCCGAGCCGGATCAGCCTCGGGCCCAGCGCGTAGCGGCGGTTCGTCTGCTGGCGGACGTAACCGCAGGCCACCAGGGTGCGCATCAGACGGTGGATGGTGGGCAGCGGGAGGCCGCTGGTCGCGGACAGCTCGCTCAGGCCGACCTCGCCGCCCGCGTCCGCCATCCGCTCCAGCAGATCGAAGGCCCGCTCGAGGGACTGGACGCCTCCGCCGGCGGACTTGGCGGAGTCGGTGGTGCTGGCGCTGGACGTCGGCACGGGCGCGTTCCTTTCGAAACCGGCGGGAAGAGCTGAAGCCTACCGGGGGGTCGGTTGACTCCCCGCTGGTGCGTGGCTACCTTCTGCCTGTCGGAATAGTAATTCCGTCTTGTGGAAACATCCAGAGCGGCGGCGCGGGGTGCACTGTGGAGGAGTGTGCCCTTGACGGCGTGCGGGCGGGAGTGAAGACTCCTTCAACAGAACGTTGAATTCCGTGCAGTGGAAGTCGACGGCGGCAGAGAGGGGTCCCGGTGTCCGAGGTGTCCGAGGTGCCTGAGGCGCCCGAGGTGTCCGCGGCTGAACTGGTGCTGCGCTCGACGCGCGTCGTCACCCCCGAGGGGACGCGTCCCGCCGCGGTGGCGGTCGCCGGCGGCACGATCACGGCCGTTCTGCCCCACGACGCCCCCGTTCCCCGGGGCGCCCGCGTGGCGGACTTCGGCGACGACGTCCTGCTGCCCGGCCTGGTCGACACCCACGTGCACGTCAACGACCCCGGCCGCACCCACTGGGAGGGCTTCTGGACCGCCACCCGCGCGGCGGCGGCGGGCGGCGTCACCACCCTCGTCGACATGCCCCTCAACTCGCTCCCGCCGACCACGACGGTCGACCACCTCCGCGTCAAGCAGCGGGTCGCGGCCGACAAGGCGCACATCGACGTCGGCTTCTGGGGCGGCGCGCTGCCCGACAACGTCAAGGACCTGCGGCCGCTGCACGACAGCGGCGTCTTCGGCTTCAAGGCGTTCCTCTCCCCGTCGGGCGTGGACGAGTTCCCGCACCTCGACCAGGACGCTCTCGCCCGGTCCCTCGCCGAGATCGCCGGGTTCGACGGGCTGCTGATCGTGCACGCCGAGGACCCGCACCACCTCGCCGCCGCCCCGCAGCAGGCCGGCCCCCGGTACGCGGACTTCCTGGCCAGCCGCCCGCGCGACGCCGAGGACACCGCCATCGCCCAGCTCATCGCCCAGGCCCGGCGGCTGAACGCGCGCGTGCACGTGCTGCACCTCTCCTCCGCCGACGCGCTGCCGCTGATCGCCGCCGCCAAGGCCGACGGCGTGCGCATCACCGTCGAGACCTGCCCGCACTACCTCACCCTCACGGCCGAGGAAGTCCCCGACGGCGCCAGCGAGTTCAAGTGCTGCCCGCCCATCCGCGAGGCCGCCAACCAGGACCTGCTCTGGCAGGCCCTCGCCGACGGCACGATCGACTGCGTGGTCACCGACCACTCCCCGTCCACGGCCGACCTGAAGACGGCCGACTTCGCGACGGCGTGGGGCGGCATCTCCGGCCTGCAGCTCAGCCTGGCGGCCGTGTGGACCGAGGCGCGCAGGCGCGGCCACGGCCTGGACGACGTCGTGCGCTGGATGTCCGCCCGCACCGCCGCCCTGGCCGGACTCTCCCGCAAGGGCGGGATCGAGGCGGGCCGCGACGCCGACTTCGCCGTCCTCGCCCCCGACGAGTCCTTCACCGTCGACCCGGCCGCCCTCCAGCACCGCAACCCGGTCACGGCGTACGCCGGCCGGACCCTCTACGGCGTCGTCAAGTCCACCTGGCTGCGCGGCGAACGCATCGTCGCCGACGGCGAGTTCACCGCACCGAAGGGCCGCCTCCTCACCCGCACCCGCTGACGCCGCCCACCGCGACGTCCCCCACCCGTGCCCGCACCGGCCGACCTCCGAAAGGCAGACCTGATCACCGTGACGGCGATACAGAGCTTCACCGGCGACGCGAACCCCTACGGCGGCGGCGACCCGTACGCGGACTACCGCACCGCCGACTTCCCCTTCGCCCGCCACACCGACCTCGCCGACCGGCGGCTCGGCGCCGCGGTCGTCGCCGCCAACGACGAGTTCTTCGCCCAGCGGGAGAACCTGCTGCTGCCCGGCCCCGCCGTGTTCGACCCGGAGCACTTCGGGCACAAGGGCAAGGTCATGGACGGCTGGGAGACGCGCCGCAGGCGCGGCGTCGGCGCCGACCATCCGTGGCCCGCCCCCGAGGACCACGACTGGGCGCTCGTCCGCCTCGGTGCGCCCGGGGTGATCCGGGGCATCGTCGTCGACACGGCCCACTTCCGCGGCAACTACCCGCAGGCGGTGTCGGTCGAGGGCGCCCGGCTGCCCGGCTCACCGTCCCCGCGGGACCTCCTCGGCGACGACGTGAAGTGGACGACGCTCGTCCCGCGCACGCCCGTCGGCGGCCACGCGGCGAACGGGTTCCCGGTGACGGTGGAGCAGTGCTTCACGCACCTGCGGGTCAACCAGCATCCCGACGGCGGCATCGCCCGGCTGCGCGTGCACGGCGAGATCGTCCCCGACCCCGGGTGGCTGGCGGTCCTCGGCGCCTTCGACGTCGTCGCCCTGGAGAACGGGGGCCGCGCGGAGGACGCGTCCAACCTCTTCTACTCGCCCGCCTCGAACACCATCCAGCCGGGCCGCTCCCAGAAGATGGACGACGGCTGGGAGACCCGTCGCCGGCGCGACCAGGGCAACGACTGGATCCGCTACCGCCTGACGGCCCAGGCGCAGATCCGCGCACTCGAGATCGACACGGCGTACCTCAAGGGCAACAGCGCCGGCTGGGCCTCGGTCTCGGTCCGGGACGGCGAGGACGGCGAGTGGACGCAGATCCTCCCGCGCACCCGCCTGCAGCCCGACACCAACCACCGCTTCGTCCTGCCGTCCCCCGCCGTCGGCACCCACGCGCGCCTGGACATCTACCCCGACGGCGGCATCTCCCGGCTGCGCCTGTTCGGCTCCCTCACCGAGGCGGGCACGGCGGCCCTGACCGCCCGCCACCAGGAACTGGGTGGCTGAACAGGCCTCCGCCACCCCCGCACGCCCGCCGGGGCCCGGGACGTTCACGAGCGAACCCGACGGCGGTCCCCTGCGCCGCCCGGTCGGCCCCTGCGCCGCCCACGGCCGAGACCCGCGACGGGCCGCCCCTCCGGGCCCGTCGACCCGGGCTCCTCGACGTCGGATGCGGCCCGGCAGCCCGGGCCGACCTCGGGGCGGCGGCCACCCGGCTCTCACGCCGCGTGGCCGCCGTCCACGGCGAACTCGGCTCCGGTGACGTAGGCGGCGGTCGCCAGGTGGGCGACGGTCGCCGCCACCTCCTCGGCCGTCCCGAAGCGGCCGAGTGCGGTCATCGACGCCTGGCCGGCCGCGTAGGGGCCGGTCGCCGGGTTCATGTCCGTGTCGATCGGGCCGGGGTGGACCAGGTTCGCGGTGATGCCGCGCGGTCCCAGCTCCCTGGCGAGGGCCTTGGTCAACCCGATCAGGGCCGCCTTGCTCATCGCGTAGAGGGCGCCGCCCGGACCGGGCACCCGCTGGGTCATACAGGTGCCGACGGTGATGATCCGGCCGCCCGCGGTCATCCGCGCTGCGGCCGCCTGCGAGGCCAGGAACACACCGCGCACGTTCACGGCCAGCACCCGGTCGACGTCGGCCGGGGCGAACTGCTCCAGCGGGCCGAGGACGCCGATGCCCGCGTTGTTCACCAGCACGTCGAGGCCGCCCAGCGCCCGTGCCGCGCGCTCCACCGCCCCGGCGGCCCCGGCCGGGTCCCCCGCGTCCGCGCGCAGCGCCTGCGCCCGCCGCCCCAGGGCCCGCACGGCCCGTACGACCTCCTCGGCCGCCTCCGCGCCGTTCACGTACGTCACCGCCACGTCCGCGCCTCCCGGGCGAGCCGCAGGGCCGTCGCCGCTCCGATGCCCCGGCTGCCGCCGGTCACCAGGGCGGCCTTGCCGTGCAGCGTGCCGTGGGCCGCGTTCGCGGCGCCGGTGGTCTCCATGGATCCGTTCTTCGTCATGGGTCCATCCCAGCGCCCGGAGCCCCGGGGCACCGGCGGTGAACGGACGTCGAGTTCGCGCGGGGTGCGGAACTCTTTTCTCCGCCTCCCGCGTTCTTCCTCTGTGACCCTTCAGCAAGAGATCGTCGGCAACGCCATGCAGATGGCGGTCGTCAGCCTGCAGCCCGGCCAGACCGTGTACTGCGAGGCCGGAAAGTTCCTGTTCAAGACGGTCAACGTGACCATGGAGACCCGTCTGGGCGGCCCGTCGGGCGGCGGCGGTCAGCGGCCGCAGGGCGGGGGCACCGGGAGCGGCGGCATGGGCGGCATGCTGCGCCAGGCGATGGGCACCGCCATGCAGGTCGGCCAGCGCGCCCTGGCCGGCGAGTCGCTGGCGTTCCAGTACTTCACCGCCCAGGGCGGCGAGGGCACGGTCGGCTTCGCGGGCGTGCTCCCCGGCGAGATGCGGGCGCTGGAGCTGGACGGCACACGCGCGTGGTTCGCCGAGAAGGACGCGTTCGTGGCCGCCGAGTCCACCGTCGACTTCGGCATCGCCTTCCAGGGCGGCCGCACCGGCATGAAGGGCGGCGAGGGCTTCGTCCTGGAGAAGTTCACCGGCCGCGGCACGGTGATCATCGCCGGCGCCGGCAACTTCATCGACCTGGACCCCTCCGACTTCGGCGGCCGCATCGAGGTCGACACCGGCTGCGTGGTCGCCTTCGAGGAAGGCATCCGGTACGGCGTCCAGCGCGTCGGCGGTCTCAACCGTCAGGGGATCATGAACGCGGTGTTCGGCGGCGAGGGCCTGTCGCTGGCGACGCTGGAGGGCAGCGGCCGCGTCATCCTGCAGTCCCTCACCATCGAGAGTCTCGCCAACGCGCTGAAGAAGGCCCAGGGCGGCGACAAACAGGGGCCGACGGGCGGACTGTTCTCCACCGACGCGGGCTGACCCGATGAGCTGCGGCTTCGGGCACGGCGACCGGAGCTTCCCGTACGCCGGCGAGGACGTCGGACGGCGTTCCGACGGACAGGACGACGGACGGGACGGCGGACTGGGCCGGACAGCGCGGGTTCGCGGTGTCCTCCGAGGGGGATGATGCCGGGCGTGACTTCAGAGACGGTCCGTCCCCGATGGTGGTTCGCCCTGCGCGGGTTCGTGTTCTTCCTGGTGGGCGGCGGCCTGGGCGCCTTCGCCTACGCGGCGGTCTCACACCGGCCGGACGGGGTGCCCTGGGCCTGGTTGTTGTTCGGGGCGCTGGTGTGCGCGACGCTCAGCGCGCTGTCTCCGAGGCGCCGTCGCTGAGCCGTGCGCCGTGCCGGTCCGGGCGCGCTCCAGACACGACAGGTCCTAGCCTCGCCGGCCGTGCGAGAGGTCCCTGACGAACACGATCCCGTCGTGCGCGTCGAGGTGGGCCGGGTCGAGGGGGGCGTAGCCGAACCAGGGGGAGACGCGGGCGGCGGGCGGCGGGTCGCCGAGCGAGGCGGCCAGCCGGGAGGCGTCGACCACACAGCGGTCCCGCTCCAGCGCGTACAGGCGGCCTTCGACGGTGTCCGGGGGCGGGGCGTCCACTCCGCGACCCCGGATCGTGCCGACGGCGGTCGTCAGGACGGCGTACTCCTCGCCGAGCCGGGCGCTCACCAGCGCGCCGGCACTCCACCACTCCACCGGCCCCTGCCACATCCGCATCGTGCTCTTCTCCCGCTGGAGGTGGGCGTTGTGGGCGTGGACGAGGACCGGACCCCGGGCGGCGAGGGCGAGGAGGTTGTCGGCCATCATCGCGTCGCGCAGCGCGCACAGCCGGGCCATGCGGGCGGGTGAGGCGTCGGCCATGGCGTGGTGGTAGCGCAGCAGCCCGGTCGCGGTGCGCCCGTACAGGCGCGCCCGGTCCCATTCGTCCCGCGAGGTCGCCGTGATCAGGTGGGGCGACTGCGTGTCGAGCAGGGCGGTCAGGTCGTCGGCGAGCAGCCGCAGCCGGCCGGCCTCGGCCGACGCCCCTGTCGACCGGGACGGGTCCGTCATCGCCGCGGGGTCGGTCCACCGCTCGTCGGCGCCCAGCAGACCGTCGAGCTCATGCGCCCCGCAGGGCAGCAGGTCCGCGTCCACCCGAGCCGCCAGCCAGCCGTGGAGCGCGGTCAGCGCCTGCCGGGGGCTCGCGGCGTGGGTGATCTCCAGCGGTCCGTCGAATCCGGCGAAGCGCAGCCGATCGGACGCGGGCCGGCCGTCGTTGTACCCCCGCATCCAGCGCACGAGCTCGCGGTTGGCCGCAGAAGCGCCCAGCCCCAGGTCGGGGTGGCTGAATCCGCGCTCCATGACCTCGTCGGGCGAGCCGGCACCCGAGGTGACCCAGTCGTCCACGACCAGGCCCTTCAGACAGTCGCTCTCGACCGCGATCGTCCGGTAGCCCTCCTCCTCGACGAGCCGGCGGAAGACGTCGTTGCGTACGTCGAGCAGCGTCTCCTCGCCGTGGGTCGGCTCGCCGAGGGCGAGCAGCCGCGGCCGCGCCGGGAACAGCCCCATGACGGCGGCGGCCTCCAGGGGCCGGGCGAGTTCCTGGATGTCGGCGAAGTCGGCGAAGTCGGCGAAGTCGGTGGAGTCCTCGGAGTCATTGGCCATGCGTAAAACGCTATCGTTGAAGTTTCGGTGGAAACTTTCCCGCGATTTCGGCAGGTCCATGGGATCAAAGCTTCAAACCGGCGAGCGGCTGCGGCCGATCGACCTGGCCCGCGCGCACGGTCTGTCCACGCAGGCCGTCAGGAACTACGAGGAGGCCGGCATCCTCCCGGCCGCAGGGCGCACGCCCCACGGCTATCGCACCTACACCTCGCTGCACGCGGGAGCGCTGCGCGCTTTCGTGGCCCTGGTTCCTGGTCATGGTCACCGGACGGCGACGGCCGTCATGCGGGCGGTCAACGACGGCGCCGTCGACGAGGCGCTGCGGCTCGTCGACGACAGCCACGTCCAGCTCCTGGACGACCGGCGGACCCTGGAGGCGGTGGAGCGGGCCCTGCGCGGCCTGGAGCCGGGCGCCGGAGCCGAGGCGGCGGACGAGCGCGCGGGGGCCGCCGACGGCTCGGCGGCCGCCGGCAGGTTCATCGGGCGGCTGGCGGCCGAGCTGGGAATCCGGCCCGCGACGCTGCGCGCCTGGGAACGTGCAGGGCTGGTGCGCCCGCGCCGCGACGCACGGACCGGCTACCGGGTCTACGACGAGGCCGACGCACGGGACGCCCGGCTGGCCCATCAGCTCAGGCGGGGCGGCTACCTCCTCGAGCAGATCGCCCCGCTGATCGTCCGGGTGCGGGAGGCCGGCGGGACGGAGCCGCTGGAGGCCGCCCTGCTCGGCTGGCGGGCCCGGGTGTCCGCCAGGGGCCGGGCGATGCTGTCCGGGGCGGCCGAGCTGGAGGCGTACCTCCGCGAGCGCGGATGAGGAACCCGCCCGCCGGCATCACGTCCGGTCCCGGCGGTCCGCTCGGGGCGTCCTGCTTCCGGTCCGGCGGTCCGGCGGGCCGCTCGGGCCGGAAGTAGGACGCCCCTGCGACTTCGGTCGCTCCTCGCGTCCCTTCGGTAGGCGATCGCGTCCACAGGGAGGTGACGTGATCGCGCGGTGCGTAGATTTGTCGGCCATGAGGGCTGACGACGAAGCGGCACAGGCGGTGCCCTGGTTCACGGGACGCCGGTGGCTGCTGCCGTCCGCCCTGGTCGCCGGGCTGGACCCGGACGCCGAGCACCCCGGGCGGCCGCACCGGCGCACCGCACGCGACTGGGCCGTGGACACCTGCTGCTTCCTGCTGGCGGTGGCGGTCGGACTGGCGGTGGCGGACTCGTTCCCCGCGGAACGCGACCTCTCGGGCGCCTTCGCCGTGGCGGACGAGGCGCTGGGCGTCCTCGCCTGCGCGGCCGTCTGGCTGCGCCGCCGGTGGCCGTCGGCCCTGGCGGTCACGATGGTCCCCCTCGGCTTCCTGTCGACGACCTCGTCCGGCGCGTGCATGGTCGCCCTCTTCACCCTCGCGGTGCACCGGCCGTTCCGGTACATCGCCTGGGTCGGCGGCGCCGAGATCGTCCTCATCCCGCTCCTCGCCTGGGCACGCCCGGACCCCACGCTCGCCTACGTGCCGTCGGTGGCGTGGAGCGTGCTGTTCACCGTCACCGCCATCGGCTGGGGCATGTTCGTCCGCTCGAAGCGGCAGTTGCTCCTGAGCCTGCGCGACCGGGCCCGGCGCGCCGAGACGGAGGCCCGGCTGCGCGCCGAGCGGGCACAGCGGCTGGCCCGCGAGGCCATGGCTCGCGAGATGCACGACGTGCTCGCCCACCGGCTCACCCTGCTCAGCGTGCACGCCGGCGCACTGGAGTTCCGTCCCGACGCGCCCCGCGAGGAGATCGCGCGGGCGGCCGGCGTCATCCGCGAGAGCGCCCACGAGGCCCTGCAGGACCTGCGGGAGATCATCGGCGTCCTGCGGGCCGGCGAACCCGACGACACGGGACGCCCCCAGCCGACGCTCGCCGCCCTGGACGCGCTGGTCGCCGAGTCCCGCGAGGCCGGCATGAAGGTCACCCTCGACCAGCGGGTCGCCGACGCCGGGGCCGTCCCCGCCTCCGTCGGCCGCACCGCCTACCGCATCGCCCAGGAGGGCCTCACGAACGCCCGCAAGCACGCCCCCGGCGCGGAGGCCGCCGTCACCGTGACCGGCGGTCCCGGCGAGGGCCTCGTCGTGACCGTGCGCAACCCGGCCCCCGAAGGCGACGTGCCGCCCGTCCCGGGCTCCGGGCAGGGACTGATCGGCCTGACCGAACGGGCCACGCTGGCCGGCGGACGCCTGGCGCACGGCCCGTCCCGGGACGGCGGGTTCGAAGTGCGCGCCTGGCTGCCGTGGGGGTGAACTTCCTTGCCCACCGCGGTGCTTGCAGGCCAGGGGGACGGCAACTCGCGGGCCGCAACCGTGATTACGTAGCCCCATGACTGCGATCCGGCTTCTCCTCGTCGACGACGACCCGCTCGTGCGGGCCGGTCTGGCCTTCATGATGGGGGGCGCCGACGACATCGAGATCGTCGGCGAGGCCGCCGACGGAGGCGAGGTCGAGGAGCTCGTGGGGCGCACCCGCCCCGACGTCGTGCTGATGGACATCCGCATGCCGGCCGTGGACGGCATCACCGCCACGGAACGACTGCGTGCCGCCCCGGACGCCCCGCAGGTCGTGGTGCTCACCACCTTCCACGCCGACGAACAGGTGCTGCGGGCACTGCGCGCGGGCGCGTCCGGGTTCGTCCTCAAGGACACCCCGCCCGCCGAGATCCTCGACGCGGTGCGGCGGGTGGCGGCCGGTGACCCGGTCCTGTCGCCCGCGGTCACCCGGCAGCTCATGGCTCACGCGGCGGGCACGACCGCCGACACCCGGGGCGCCCACGCGCGCGTGCGGCTCGCGGCCCTGGGCGAGCGCGAGCGGGAGGTGGCCGTCGCGGTGGGCCGCGGTCTGTCCAACGCGGACATCGCCGCCGAGCTGTTCATGAGCGTCGCCACCGTGAAGGCGCACGTCTCCAGGGCGCTGGCCAAGCTCGACCTCAACAACCGGGTGCAGATCGCGCTGTTGGTCTACGACGCCGGTCTCCTCGACGAGGGGGCGAACGGCCCGACGGGCGAGGAGCGCACGCGCGGCGGACACTAGGCGGACCGGCCGCTCCTCGTACGAGCCCCGGCACCGGGAGGGCCGCGGAGAACGCCGGAGCGCGCCCCCCGTTCACGCCGAGCCGCCGGCCGCCCCTCCCGGTCGGCCGAGCTGCCGCGCTGCCGGGCCGCCCGCGCTGCCGGGCCCCCGCGCTGCCGGGCCCCCGCGCTCCCGGGGCCACCCGCGCTGCGGGTCGTCGGCCGCCGGACGCCGAGCGCGGACCGCCGCACTGCCGGGTTGCCGGGCCGCCCGCGCCGTCAGGTCGCCGGGCTGCGGGTCACCGGCCGCCGCACCCCCGAGCCGCCGAGCTGCCGGGTCGCGGGGTCAGCGAGCCGCCGCGCCACTCGCGTCGCCGCGCCGCCGGAGCCCTGGCTGCCGCGCCACTTGCGTCGCCGCGCCGCCGGAGCACTGGCCGCCGCGCCGCCGCGCCGTCGGGGCGCCGGGGTCACCGGCGGGGTGCGGCCGTCGCGCAACGGAAGCGGTGCCGGTCGATCGGCCGTCTTCGAGGCGGGCTCGCTCACCCCGCCGTCGACGTCGCCGGGATCTCCGCGAGGGCGACCGCCCTGCGCTCGTGCCGGGACACCTCGCACGCCTCCGCGATCCGCAGGGCGTGCAAGGCCTCGCGACCGTCGCAGGGGTTGGCGCGCGTACCCCTGACGACGTCCACGAAGGCGTTCAGCTCCGCCTCGTACGCCGGCCCGAAGCGTTCCAGGAACCCCGACCACGGCTTGTCCGCGGCCGGCGGTCCCGTGGGCTCGGTGGACGCGATCGGGGTGCGGTCGTCCAGACCCACGACGATCTGGTCGAGCTCTCCGGCCAGTTCCATCCGGACGTCGTAGCCCGCGCCGTTCAGCCGTGTCGCCGTCGCTGTGGCGAGCGCGCCGTCGTCGAGGGTGAGCAGCACGGCCGCCGTGTCCACGTCACCAGCCTCGCGGAACATCGCCGGCCCGGCGTCGGACCCGGCGGCGTAGACGTCGACCACGTCCCGCCCGGTCACCCAGCGCAGGCAGTCGAAGTCGTGGATGAGCGCGTCCCGGTAGATCCCGCCGGACACCGGCAGCCAGGCGGCCGACGGCGCCGACTCGTCGGACGTCAGCGCCCGGATCGTGTGCAGCCGTCCGAGCCGGCCCGAGCGCACCGCCTCCCGGGCGCCTGCGTACCCCGCGTCGAAGCGGCGCTGGAAGCCCATCTGAAGGATCGTTCCGGCGGACTCGACCTCGGCGATCGCCTGTAAGGTCCCCGCCAGGTCGAGGGCGATCGGCTTCTCGCAGAAGACCGGCAGGCCCGAGCGTGCTGCCCGACCGATCAGTTCGGCGTGGGCCGAGGTCGCCGTCGTGATCACCACGGCGTCCACGCCCCACCGGAAGATCTCGTCGACCCCGGGAGCGGCCGTCTCGCCCAGACGCAGCGCGAGCTCCTGAGCCCGCGCGTGATTCGCGTCCGTCAGGATGAGGGATCCGACCTCGCGGTGACGGCTGAGTGTGTTCGCATGAATGGTGCCTATGCGGCCCGTCCCGATGACCCCGATGCGCATGAGACCAAAGTGGCGTCGCAGGCCGCGCCCTGTCAATGCGTATGTCCGGACAACCGAACTACACAACTTCCCGTCAACCGGTCCCGGAGCTACGCTCGGGCCGTGCCGAAACCAGAAGTGGACCCGACCGTGCAGCTAGAACTGCGTGTGGACCGAACCTCCCCGGTGCCGTTGTACTTCCAGCTGGCGCAGCAGCTGGAGGCCGCGATCGAGCACGGAACGCTCACTCCGGGCAGCCTGCTGGGCAACGAGATCGAGCTGGCGGCACGGCTCGGCCTGTCCCGGCCGACCGTCCGCCAGGCGATCCAGTCGCTGGTCGACAAGGGACTGCTGGTGCGCCGCCGGGGCGTCGGCACGCAGGTCGTGCACAGCCAGGTCAAGCGGCCGCTGGAGCTGAGCAGCCTCTACGACGATCTGGAGGCGGCCGGTCAGCGGCCCGCGACGACGGTCCTGGTCAACACCGTGGTGCAGGCGTCCGCCGAGGTCGCGGCCGCGCTCGCGGTGGCCGAGGGCAGCGACGTCCACCGGGTGGAGCGGCTGAGGCTGGCGCACGGCGAGCCGATGGCCTACCTGTGCAACCACCTGCCGTCGGGGCTGCTCGACCTGGACACCGGCCAGCTGCAGGCGACGGGGCTGTACCGCCTGATGCGGTCGGCCGGCATCACCCTGCACAGCGCCCGGCAGTCGATCGGGGCGCGCGCCGCCACAGCCGACGAGGCCGAGCGGCTCGCCGAGGACGAGGGCGCCCCGCTGCTGACCATGCAGCGCACGACCTTCGACGACACGGGCCGCGCGGTCGAGTTCGGCGACCACATCTACCGGCCGACCCGCTACTCCTTCGAGTTCCAGCTGCTCGTGCGGCCCTGAGGACCCCTTCCGGCGGCCCCCGGGTTCCCCCGTCTGAGTCCTCTTGTCCTGACAATGTGACCGGATGTCCGGACAAGGTGAGCGGCAGGCGCTCCCCGGCCACGGACCGCGTGGTCCCTGTGTTCGATACTTGGGCGTTTGCGTCCGGTGAGCGGTCACCGGACGTGCGCGTACGGCGGAACACGGCAAGAAGGGCACGGCCTCGTGGCACGATTTCGGACCCGGGCAGGGATCGCGTTGGCGGGGGCACTCACCGTGTCCCTGGCCGGATGCAGCGCGACCGGCGGCAAACGCGCGGAGGACGCCCGAGAGGCAGCGGCCGCCCAGGGCAGGGCGGCGGTGACCACGCCCCGCTGGACGTTCGCGATGATCACGCACTCCGGCGACGGGGACACCTTCTGGGACATCGTCCAGAGCGGCGCCGAGCAGGCGGCCCGCAAGGACAACATCGACTTCCTGTACTCCCATGACGACGAGGGGCAGCAGCAGGCCCAGCTCGTCGACGCGGCGGTGGACAAGAAGGTCGACGCGATCATCGTCACGCTGGCCAAGCCCGACGCGATGAAGGCCGCGCTCGCACGCGCCGCGAAGGCCGGCATCCCCGTGATCACGGTGAACTCGGGCTCCGCCGAGTCCAAGGCGTTCGGCGCGCTCGCCCACATCGGACAGGACGAGGCGATCGCCGGCCGGGCGGTCGGCGAGGAGCTCGACGAGCGGGGCCGCAGGAAGGCGATCTGCGTTCTGCACGAGCAGGGCAACGTCGGCCACGAGCAACGCTGCGCGGGCGTGGCGAAGACGTTCGCGGGCCGCGTCGAGAACCTCTACGTCAACGGCGCGAACATGTCCGACGTGCAGTCCGCGATCGAGGCCAAGCTCCAGGCCGACCCCTCGATCGACTCGGTCGTCACCCTGGGCGCCCCGTACGCCGACGCCGCCGTGCAGGCGAGGCGTGGCGCGGGCAGCAAGGCGGAGATCGACACCTTCGACCTCAACGCCAAGGTCGCCGCGGGACTGCGGAAGGGCGACCTCGGCTTCGCCGTGGACCAGCAGCCGTATCTCCAGGGCTACCAGGCCGTCGACCTGCTGTGGCTGTACAAGTACAACGGCGACGTCCTCGGCGGCGGCGAGCCGGTGCTGACCGGTCCGCAGATCGTCACCAAGGACCAGGCGGCGGCGCTGGCGGCCTACACCGAGCGGGGCACCCGATGAGCGCGATGCCCCACGGCCCGGTTGATGAAAGGTTTCTTCAGGTCTCGCCGCTGCGCAGACTGGCGGCCCGCCCGGAACTGGGCTCGGTCGTCGGCGCGATCGCGGTCTTCGTCGTCTTCGCCCTGGCCGCCGACGGCTTCCTGCGCGCCGGCAGCCTCGGCACCGTTCTCTACGCGTCCTCGACCATCGGGATCATGGCCGTCCCGGTCGCGCTGTTGATGATCGGCGGCGAGTTCGACCTCTCGGCCGGCGTCATGGTCACGTCCTCGGCGCTGATCTCGTCGATGTTCAGCTACCAGGCGACCGCGAACGTCTGGGTGGGAGTCGGGGTCTCGCTGCTGGTCACCCTCGCCGTGGGCGCCTTCAACGGCTTCGTGCTCACCCGCACCCGGCTGCCCAGCTTCATCGTCACGCTGGGCACCTTCCTGATGCTCACCGGCATGAACCTCGGCTTCACCAAGCTCGTCGACGGCACGGTGTCGACGAAGACCGTCGCCGACATGGAGGGCTTCCCCTCCGCCCACGACGTGTTCGCCTCGACCCTGACGATCGGCGGACTCGACCTCAAGATCACCGTCGTGTGGTGGCTCGTGCTGGTCGCGCTCGCCTCCTGGATCCTGCTGCGCACCCGCGCCGGCAACTGGATCTTCGCGGTGGGCGGCGACAAGGACGCGGCGCGCGCGGTCGGCGTCCCCGTCACCAGGACGACCGTCGGCCTGTACACGGGCGTCGCCCTCGGCGCCTGGATCTCGGGCCAGCACCTGCTCTTCTCCTACGACGTCGTCCAGTCCGGCGAGGGCGTCGGCAACGAGCTGATCTACATCATCGCGGCCGTCATCGGCGGCTGTCTGATCACCGGCGGCTACGGCAGCGCGGTCGGCTCGGCGGTCGGCGCGCTCATCTTCGGCATGACGAGCAAGGGCATCGTCTTCGCCGAGTGGAACCCCGACTGGTTCAAGTTCTTCCTCGGAGCGATGCTGCTCCTCGCGACCCTGCTCAACGCCTGGGTCCGCAAGCGCGCGGAGGCCACGAAGTGACACTCGTCGAGCTGACCGACGTCAGCAAGCGATACGGCGCCGCCCGCGCGCTCGAAGGGGTCTGTCTGGAGGTCCACGCGGGCGCTGTCACCTGCGTGCTCGGCGACAACGGCGCGGGCAAGTCGACCCTGATCAAGATCATCTCCGGGCTGCACCAGCATGACGGCGGCGTCCTGCGTCTGGACGGCGAGGAGACGAGACTGTCGTCCCCGCGCGAGGCCCTGGACCGGGGCATCGCCACGGTCCACCAGAACCTGGCGGTCGTCCCGCTGATGCCGGTGTGGCGCAACTTCTTCCTGGGGTCGGAGCCGAGGAAGGGCGTCGGCCCCTTCAAGCGCCTCGACGTCGACCTCATGCGCCGCACCACCCGCGCCGAGCTGCTCCGCATGGGCATCGACCTGCGTGACGTCGACCAGCCCATCGGCACTCTCTCGGGCGGCGAGCGGCAGTGTGTCGCCATCGCGCGGGCCGTGTACTTCGGCGCGAAGGTCCTCGTCCTGGACGAACCCACCGCGGCGCTCGGCGTCAAGCAGTCCGGCATGGTCCTCAAGTACGTGGCCGCGGCCCGCGACAAGGGCCTCGGCGTCGTGCTGATCACGCACAACCCGCACCACGCCCACCTGGTGGGGGACCGGTTCGTGCTGCTGAAAAGAGGCATGATGGTGGGGACCCACACGCGGGACTCCATCACCCTGGAGGAACTGACGCGGCAGATGGCGGGCGGCAACGAGCTCGACGACCTGCGGCACGAGCTGGAACGGACCGGCTGACGATCTGCGGCACGAGCCGGAACGGACCGGCTGACGATCTGCGGCACGAGCCGGAACGGACCGGCCGGGGACACGGGCGGCGTGGGCGTGGGCTTCGTCGCGTGCGCGCCGCCCCGCTCGGCACCCGGCACGACGGTGAGGCAGAATCGGCGGCGATGAGCACCTACGGCAACTTCAGCGCCCCCATCGGCTCCCGCCGCGCCCCCGCACTACGCACGGTGGGCACGAGGGAGCGCCGCTCGCACCTCACCGCGCCCCGTGTGCCGACCGTCGGCATCGACATCGGCGGCACCAAGGTGATGGCGGGCGTCGTCGACGCCGACGGCAACATCCTGGAGAAGCTCCGCACCGAGACCCCGGACAAGTCCAAGAGCCCGAAGGTCGTCGAGGACACCATCGCCGAACTCGTCCTGGACCTGTCCGACCGGCACGACGTGCACGCCGTGGGCATCGGAGCGGCCGGCTGGGTCGACGCCGACCGCAACCGCGTCCTGTTCGCGCCCCACCTGTCCTGGCGCAACGAGCCGCTGCGCGACCGGCTCTCCGGCCGCCTGTCGGTGCCCGTCCTGGTGGACAACGACGCCAACACCGCCGCCTGGGCCGAGTGGCGCTTCGGCGCGGGCCGCGGCGAGGACCACCTCGTCATGATCACCCTCGGCACCGGCATCGGCGGCGCCATCCTGGAGGACGGCCAGGTCAAGCGCGGCAAGTACGGCGTCGCCGGTGAGTTCGGCCATATGCAGGTCGTGCCCGGCGGCCACCGCTGCCCGTGCGGCAACCGCGGCTGCTGGGAGCAGTACAGCTCCGGCAACGCGCTGGTCAGGGAGGCCCGCGAACTGGCCGCCGCCGACTCCCCGGTGGCGTACGGGATCATCGAGCACGTCAAGGGCAACATCGGCGACATCACCGGCCCGATGATCACCGAGCTGGCCCGCGACGGCGACGCCATGTGCATCGAGCTGCTGCAGGACATCGGGCAGTGGCTCGGCGTCGGCATCGCCAACCTGGCCGCCGCGCTCGACCCGTCCTGCTTCGTGATCGGCGGCGGTGTCTCGGCCGCCGACGACCTGCTGATCAGCCCCGCGCGCGACGCCTTCAAGCGCCAGCTCACCGGCCGCGGCTACCGTCCCGAGGCCCGGATCGTGCGCGCCCAGCTCGGCCCCGAGGCCGGCATGGTCGGGGCCGCCGACCTGGCCCGCCTGGTCGCCCGCCGGTTCCGCCGCGCCAAGCGCCGCCGGGTGGAGCGCTTCGAGCGCTTCGAACGGTTCACCGAGGCGGCCCGCCGCACCCAGGACACGGCCTGACCGCCCTGTCGCCCCGCCCCGGCGCCGGCCTGACCGCCGCACCGCTCCGTACGACCTCGGACCTCGCATGACACCCTCGCTGCCCCACCAGGGCGCGTCTCCGGACGAGCCGTCCCGCCCGCCGGAGGACCGCCGGCACGTGATCCGTCGCAGGGCGATCACCCTGCTCATCATCGTGCTGCTCATCGGCGTCCCCGCCGGCTATCTGGTGATCTCCGCCGACCAGAGCCGTGACAGCGGCAAGGACAAGGAGGCCAAGTACTCGGCGACCGGCCTGACCGCGGGCTGGCCGTCGAACGTGCAGCGCCGGCTGTACCAGGTGCCGATCCCGCACCCGTCGAACCAGGTCGCCTACTACGAGACGAACAACTGGAAGACCAGCCGCCTCTACGTCCAGTTCCAGACCACCCACCCGGGCCTCGACGAGTTCCTCAAGAACATCGGCGTCAGCCGCGCGGACCTGAAGAAGGGCGACATCGCCATCAGCGACCGCGACCAGGACATCACTGGCTGGAAGTTCACCGGGGCCGGCTCCCGCCCCGGCGACTATTTCGGGCTCATCCGTGAACAGAAGAACCCCGACCCGACGTTGGACGTGGTGGTGAACACGGGCAACGCGACCTACCCCTTCGTGTACGTGGTCTCGCGCACCGTCCCCTGACCTGACCTGACCTGACCTGACCTGACCTGACCTGACCTGACCTGACCCGACCTGACCCGACCCGACCTGGCCGCGGCTGACCGGAGCCGGATCGGCCCGGATGGGGCTGGATCGGCCCGGATCGGACCGCAGCGGACGGGATGGGACGGGGTCCGGTCGGCCCGGACCGGACCGGCGGGACCCCGTGGGGCAGGTGCCCGGGGGCGGGCCCGGCCGGCCGTCGGGGCCGATTGTCAGAGGCCGCCCGTAGAGTCGGAGACGACTGATCCGACACACGGGCGGGAGGTGGACACAAGGCATGAGCGCGCTGCTCGACGGCCCGGCTCCGGCGGAGCCCGGCTCCGTCTGCGTACGGCTCGCCGCCGTCTTCCTGCCCGCGCCCCTCCCGCGCGAGGGCCGCGTCGCGTTCTGGGATCCGGCGGACGCCCCGCTGCCGGTGGCGGCGGACGCGGAGCGCACGGAACTCACCGTCGTCCGCCGCCACGGCTCCTCGATCCGCCGCAAACAGGCCCCGGCCCTGTCCCTGCCCCTCGACAAGGCACTCCCGCTGCTCGTGCGCGCCCGCCGCGACCCGGCCGCCCACCCGGCCACCGCCTGCTGGGGCGCGGCCGCGCTGCACGCGCTGCGGCTCACCGCCCGAGGCCGTCTGCTGCCCGGCCTGACGCCCACCGGACACGACGCCTGGCGGGCCGGCCCGCTGGACCCGGAGGACGTCGCGCACCTGCGCGCGGTCGCCGCCGCGCTCCCGGCCGAGGGCCACGCCGTGCCGCTGCCCGGCGCCGGCGCGCTGCGGCTGCCGCAGCCCGAGGCCCTCATGCGGTCCTTCCTGGACGCCGTCGCGGACACCCTGCCCCGCACCCCCGCCGCACCGCACGCATGCGGAAGGCCCTTCGCCGACCGACGGCCCCAGCGCCTGCCGGACGCGCACGACTGGGCCGCCGAGGTCGCCGCCGGCATGGACGCGGGCGTGCGGATCTCGCTGCGCCTCGACCTGTCCGCGTACGACATGTTCGACGTCGGCGACGACAGCGGGCGCTCGCGCAGCGCCGGCGCGGCCATCGTCCAGGTGCACAGCCTGGCCGACCCCACCCTGATGACCGACGCGGCGGCCCTGTGGGCGGGCGAGGCCGATGCCGCCTTCGGGGCGCGCGCCCGTGTGGACGCGGCTCTCGCCGTGCGCCGCGCGGCCCGCGTCTGGCCGCCCCTCGCCCGCCTCGCCGAACAGGACGTGCCGGACGTCCTGGCCCTGTCCGAGGACGAGCTGAACGACCTGCTCGGGGTGGCGGCCACCCGGCTCGCGGCGGCCGGGGTCGCCGTGCACTGGCCGAGGGACCTGGCCCAGGACCTCAGCGCGGCCGCCGTGGTGCGGCCCGCCCCCGGCTCGGCGACCGACGGCACCGGGTTCTTCGAGAGCGAGGACCTCCTGCAGTTCCGCTGGCAGCTGGCGCTCGGCGGCGATCCGCTCAGCGAGGCCGAGATGGACACCCTGGCGGAGGCCCACCGCCCGGTCGTCCGGCTCCGCGACCAGTGGGTCCTGGTGGACCCGGCACTCGTGCGCAAGGCCCGCAAGCGCGAACTGGGCCTGCTGGACCCGGTGGACGCCCTGTCCGTCGCCCTCACCGGCACCGCCGAGGTCGACGGCGAGAGCGTCGAGGCCGTTCCCGTCGGCGCCCTGGCCGTCCTGCGCGACCGCCTCACCGCCGGAATCCACCCGGCCGAGCCGCCCGCCGGGCTGGACGCCACGCTCCGCGACTACCAACTGCGCGGTCTGGCCTGGCTCGACCTCATGACCTCCCTCGGCCTCGGCGGCTGCCTCGCCGACGACATGGGCCTCGGCAAGACGATCACCGTCATCGCCCTGCACCTGAAGCGGGCCCGCACCGAGCCGACCCTGGTGGTCTGCCCGGCCTCCCTCCTGGGCAACTGGCAGCGCGAGATCAACCGCTTCGCGCCCGGCGTCCCCGTCCACCGCTTCCACGGCCCCGACCGCAGCCTGACGGACCTGCCGGGCGGCTTCGTCCTCACCACGTACGGCACGATGCGCTCGGCGGCCCCGGCCCTCGCCGGCCGGTCCTGGGGCATGGTCGTCGCGGACGAGGCCCAGCACGTGAAGAACCCCTACTCGGCGACCGCCAGGGCGCTGCGCACGATCGCGACCCCCGCGCGTGTGGCCCTGACCGGCACCCCCGTGGAGAACAACCTCTCCGAACTGTGGGCCCTGCTCGACTGGACGACCCCCGGACTCCTCGGCCCCCTGAAGTCCTTCCGCGCCCGGCACGCGCGCGCCGTCGAGAACGGCGAGGACGACCAGGCGGTGGAGCGCCTGGCCCGTCTGGTGCGCCCGTTCCTCCTGCGCCGCAAGAAGTCCGACCCGGGCATCGTGCCCGAGCTGCCGCCCAAGACCGAGACGGACCACCCGGTGCCGCTCACCCGCGAACAGGCGGCGCTGTACGAGGCGGTCGTGCGCGAGTCCCTGCTGGCCATCGAGACGGCCGACGGCATCGCCCGGCGCGGCCTGGTGCTGAAGCTCCTGGGCGCCCTGAAGCAGATCTGCGACCACCCCGCGCTCTACCTCAAGGAGGCCGACGCCCCTACCGGCGACGCCCTGGCCGCCCGCTCGGGCAAGCTCGCCCTGCTCGACGAACTGCTGGACACCCTCCTCGCGGAGGACGGCTCGGCACTCGTCTTCACGCAGTACGTCGGAATGGCCCGTCTGATCACCGCCCACCTCGCCGCCCGGGCCGTCCCCGTCGAACTGCTGCACGGCGGCACCCCGGTGCCGGAACGGGAACGGATGGTGGACCGCTTCCAGGACGGCGCGACCCCGGTCCTCGTCCTCTCCCTGAAGGCCGCCGGGACCGGCCTCAACCTCACCCGCGCGGGTCACGTCGTCCACTTCGACCGCTGGTGGAACCCGGCGGTGGAGGAACAGGCCACCGACCGCGCCTACCGCATCGGCCAGACCCAGCCGGTCCAGGTCCACCGACTGATCACCGAGGGCACGGTCGAGGACCGCATCGCCGAGATGCTGCAGGCCAAGCGCGCGCTGGCCGACGCGATCCTCGGCTCCGGCGAGTCGGCCCTCACCGAGCTGACGGACCGTGAACTGTCCGACCTGGTCGGGCTGCGGAGGGAGGCGTGATGACGGAGCGGGAAGGCGAGCCGCGTGAGCCGTACGGGGCACCGGCCGACGGCGTCACCGACGAGCCTGTCACCGAGGCCGCCGACGCCGAAGAGACCGCCACGGGCGGGCCCGTCGCTGACGGGATGAGTGCTGACGGGATCGGCGCTGACGAGGGGCGACAGGAACCCGGGTCCAGCCCGGCCGACGAGGTGCGGCGTGCGCTGAGGGCGGCCCGGGAACGCCGGCAGGATCCGCCGCCGGGCCGACCGCTGAAGCACCCGCAGCGGCAGTGGCCGCGGACACCGTCCACGAGGCAACGGACGCCTGAGCAGCCGCAAGGTCGGCAGGCGGAGCCAGGTGCCCGCCGACCGGCGGACGAGCCGTCGCCGCAGACCCTGGCGCGCGCCGACCGGTCGACCGGAGGTTCCGCGACGAGCCCGGCCGACGCGGCCCGCGCGGCCCTGCGACGCACGCCGAGCACCCCCGCGGCGCCGGCCGCGTCTCCCACGGCGGCCACCCCGTCCGCCGTGGAGGCTTCGCCGGCCGCTGACTCCCACTCCGCGACCGCCGCCGAACCCGAGCACACCGCGCCCGAGCTCACCGCGCCTGAGCTCACCGCACCCGAGCTCACGGCGCCGGAGGCGGGTAGCCCGTACGACCCGCCCACCCCGCACGTCCCGCCCACCCCGGACGTCCCGACCGGGCCGCGCCCCGGGGACGTCGCCCGTGAGGCCCTGCGCGCGGCCCGCGCGCAGGCTCGCCGGGATTCGGCCGGGACGGGTGAGCGAGCCGGGCGCGAGAGCGAGCGCAACGGCCCGCGAGCTCCCCGCCGTCCTCACCCCGAGCCCCGGCTCCCCGGAGACCGGCTCCAGAGCCGGGCTCCCGACCCGGTGGCCGGTGAACGCGCGCGTGCGGTGAGGGACTTGCTCGCCGGCGCGTTCCGGATGCCGGCCGACGGGACGACCGGCCCCGACGCCGATCCCCTCACCGCTCCCGAGCCGAACCTCGCGACGCCGGCGGCCTTGGAGGAGACCCCGCGTCCGGCCACCGACCGGCCCGCGACCTCCCCGGCCCCCGAAACGCGTACGCCCTCCCCGGCCGCCGAAGCGAGCGCGGACGGCCCGGACACCCGAGCGAGCGCGGCTCCTCCCGTCACCGAGCCGACCGCGCCTTCGCCGACCGCGCCTTCGCCGACCGCGGCCTCGGCGACCGCGGCCTCGGCGACCGCGGCCTCGGCGACCGCGGCTTCTCCGGCCGCCGTCGAGGGAAGGGCCGGTGCGACGGCCCGAGGCGTCGAGGCAACCCGTGCGCCGCGCTCCATGGCGGCCCCCTCCCGGGACGGCGACCACCGCCGCACCTTCCCCCCGTTCCCGCCCCGTACCGGCGCCGCCTTCGCCGAGACCTGGTGGGGCAACGCCTGGGTCGCCGCGCTCGAAGAGGGCGCCCTGGACCTCAAGCGGCTGGTTCGCGGACGCGGGTACGCCGAGCAGGGAAACGTGGACGCCATCACGGTCACACCCGGGCTGGTCCTGGCGTACGTGCAGGGCAGCCGCCCCCGCCCCTACCGGGTGCAGGTCCGGCTGCGCACGCTGGGAGGCGAGGACTGGGAGCGCTTCCTGGACGCCGCCGTCGAGCGCCCCGGACACATCGCGGCGCTGATCGACAAGGAGATGCCCGAGTCCCTCGCCGACTGCGGGGTGCCGCTGCTGCCCGGTCCCGGCGACCTCGAACCGCAGTGCAGCTGTCCCGACCGCGGTCACCCGTGCAAGCACGCGGCCGCCCTCTGCTACCAGACGGCGCGTCTCCTCGACGCCGACCCCTTCGTGCTGCTCCTGCTGCGCGGCCGGGGGGAACGCGAGGTGCTCGACGCGCTGTCCCGCCGCAACGCCGTCCGTGCGGCCCGCGCCGCGCAGGAGCAGGAACAGCAACCGGAACCCCTGGCGGGCGTCCGGGCCGCGGAAGCCCTCGCCGAGCGCCGGCTCCCGCCCCTTCCCGCCCCGTTGCCCGTGCCGGCGCACCCCGAGCAGCCCCCGGCCTACCCGTCCGCCCCGCACGGCCCCGACTCCTTCGCGCTGGACCATCTCGCGACGGACGCGGCGGCCCGTGCGCACGCCCTGCTGGCCACCGGCCACGACGAGATCGGCGCGCTGACCCTGTGGCAGGACGCCGTACGGCTCGCCGCGTCCCGTCCCGGTTCGGGGCTCACCGCCGCCACCCGCTCCCTCTACGCCTCGCTCGCCTCCGCCGCCGGCCGCACCCCTTCCGAGCTGGCGCGCGCGGTGGCCGCCTGGCGGCAGGGCGGTCCGGACGGGCTGACCGTCCTGGAGGAGTGCTGGGATCCGCCGGCCGGCCGCTTCGACCGGGCCCGCCCGCTCCTCCTCGCCGCCGACCTCCCCGCCTTCCGCCCGCGCCGCAACCACCTCACCCACCCGCGCGGCCACGTCCAGCTCCGCTACGGACAGGACGGGCTGTGGTACGCGTACGAGTCGGAACCGGGCCACGACGACTGGTGGCCCCGCGGCACCCCCGACTCCGACCCGGTGGGCGCGCTCACGGGACTGGGCGTCTCGGACGAACTCTGACCGCGCACCTCGCAAGGGGCAGCGACAGCCCGGCACCCGACCGGGGCCCCTCGCTCGGCCCCGCTGGCAGGGTTGTCGTCGCCGCAAGCGGCAAGGACGTCCCACAACTCCCGCGCGCAGAAGGGGGCTCCTCCCGGCAGGAGGAGCCCCCTTCGCGGGACGTGGGAGGGTTATTCCGTACGCAGGCCCTCCGGGCGCATCATCCGCAGCAGCGGCGGCAGACTGAGCAGCGTCACCACGGCGACCACGGCCGCGCCCACGCCGGTCATGGTCAGGACGCTCGCCCAGTCCATGGTCACCGGTGTACGGGTCATCTTCAGCAGCACCGAGCCGAGGGTGATGCCCACCGTCGCGGCCAGGAGGAGGCCGAGGCCGACCGGGAGGGCCGTCTGCCACAGCACCGACAGGCTCAGCGTGCGGCGCCGGGTGCCGAAGGCGACCAGCGCGGAGAGCAGCTTCCTGCGCTCGCGCAGCTGCTCCAGCTGGGACACCAGCAGACTCGCGCCGATCAGTGCCAGCACGAACGCGGAGCCGACGAACAGGCCGGTGCGGATGGAGGCGTACTTGACGTCCTCCTGGGTCGCCGACCAGCCGTAGGTGTGGGCCAGGGGGTCGATCCGGGCGACGGTGTTGCGTACGTACTCCCGCGACTCCGGCACCGACAGGTCCAGACGCAGGTAGACCCCGTCGGAGAACACCGCGGGTGCGGCCTTGGCGGGCAGGGCGGCGGGGGTCACCAGCAGACTGTTGGCGTTCCCCAGGGAGTCCTTGCGCGCGTCCACCACCCGCAGGTTCGCCGGAACCGTCCAGGGCACCTCGATGCCGCGTTCGGTGGCGTCGCTGAACGACGGGTCGATGTAGAGCTGCCGGCCGGGCTTCACCACGGCGATCTCTTCGGCGTTGTCGGGGTCGTCGTAGCCGGTCCTGGTGCGGGTGACGAACACGTCGCCGTCCTTGCAGGAGGGCAGCGCGGCGACTTCGCGCAGGGCGGTGCAGCTGCCCACCGTCAGGCCGTTGGTGTTCTTCGGGTCGCTGCGCGCGTCCCCGTACTGCGAGATGGCCAGGGCCACCGCGGCCCGCACGCCCTTCGTGCCAGTGAATTCGCGCTCGACGCCGGACAGCGGCTTGCGGTCGCTGAAGTCGACCTGCATCTGGACCCGACCGGGGTCCTTGCCGGTGGCCTTGGTGTACTGGCTCTGCGTCCCCGTGAACAGCATTTGCAGGGCGATGGCTCCGGCCACGGCGACGGCGATGCCGTTGACCATGCGGGCGGCGGTTCCGCTGCTCAGCTGCAGCCGTCGTACCGCGAGCTGCCAGGACAGCGCGCCCTTGCCGAGGCGGACGACGACCGCCTCCACGACCCAGGGGAGCAGCGCGGTGATGCCGATCAGCAGCAGCAGCACGCCGCCGATCACGAGGTACTGGTTGAAGTCGCCGTTCTCGCGGCCCTTGCCGATCAACGGGTAGAGCATCCCGAGGCCGGCCAGTGGCGGAAGCAGCCGCCACCACAGCCGGCGGCGGCGCTGCTTCGTCGCGCGCACGACACCGAGCGGTTCCACCACCACGCCGCGCATCGCGAGCAGCGTGACGAGGACGGCGGCGACCGGGATGGCCACCGCGACCAGCGCGGCGAGCGCGGGGGAGGGGTCGAGGTAGCTGGGCCAGACGCTCATGCCCAGCACCTCGGTGGAGCCCAGCGTCTGACGGCCGATGAGGAAGAAGCCGGTGCCGACGACCAGGCCGAGCAGGGCTCCGGCGAGTGCCTCGCCCGCCGCGATCCGCCGGGTCATGCGGCTGTCCGAGCCGACCAGGCGCAACGCGGCCAGCCGACGGTCGCGGCGCTCGCCGCCGAAGCGGACGGCGGCGGCGATGAACACGGCGACCGGGGTCAGCAGTACCACGAACACGACCAGGATCATGAGCAGCAGCACCGGATCGGTCTTCTCGGACGCCCCGTCCGTCGTGTCCGGTTCGCCGTACCGGGGCAGCCGGTGGACCGGGGAGGTGTCGGTGAGCTTCAGCCCCGACGCGCCCGCGTAGAAGGCCAGTTCGTGGGAGCCGATGAGTCCGCTCTCGCCGATCGTGCCGGTGATCTTGTAGGGCAGCCGCTCCCGCAGCAGTCCGGCGCCGTCGGAGGCGAGCAGTTCCTTGAGCGCGGGGGAGACCACCATCTCGCCCTTGGCCGGGAAGCTGCTCACTCCTGGGGGCAGCGGCGCGCGCTTGCCCTCGGGCTCGACGATCCGGCCGCGGATGTCGTCGTCGTGCCAGGTGGTGTCGGCCTCGGAGATCAGGAAGGTGTCGTCGGCCTTCGCCGGGACCTTGTCGCCGTACAGGAACGTGTTGTCGTAGCGAGCCTCCTCCACCCTGTGGCGGGCGGCGAACACATGGGGCAGGGCGGTGCACAGCAGGAGCAGTGCCACGCCGAGGCCCACGCCGACGGCGGTGAGCGTCATCCGGACCCAGCCCTCGCGTCCGCCGGTGACGGCGAAGCGGGCCCCCATGCCCAGGTCGCGGGCCCACTGACGAGGGTTCATACGGCGCGCTCCACATCGCGGGACTTGCCGTCGCGGACGATGATCTCGCGGTCGGAGTAGGCGGCCACACGGGTCTCGTGGGTGACGAGAACGACGGCGGCGTCGGTCGAGCGGGCCGCTTCGGTCAGCAGCTCCATCACGCGTTGACCGTTGGAGGAGTCGAGCGCGCCGGTGGGTTCGTCGGCGAACAGCAGGCGCGGGCCGGTGACCAGCGCGCGGGCCACGGCGACGCGCTGGCCCTGACCGCCGGAGACCTCGCCGGGACGCTTGGCCGCCAGGTCGTCCACCTCCAGGCGCTCCATCCAGCCGAGCGCGGTCCGCTCGGCGTCCTTGCGGGAGGAGCCGTTGAGCCGCAGCGGCAGGGCGACGTTCTCCACGCAGGTCAGCTCGGGCACCAGCTGACCGAACTGGAACACGAACCCGAACTCGGAGCGGCGCAGCGCGCTGCGCTGGGCATCGCCCATCGTCGAGAGTTCGCGCCCGTCGTAGGAGATCGACCCCGAGTCGGGCGGCACGATCCCCGCGAGGCAGTGCAGCAGCGTGGACTTGCCGGAGCCGGAGGGGCCCATGACGGCGACGACCTCGCCGGGGTGGATGGAGAACTCGGCGCCGTCCAGCGCGTGGGTGGGGCCGTACGCCTTGCGCAGGTCGTGCGCGGTGAGCAGGGGGCCGGGGGGAGAAGTGGTCATCGGGTCACAGCCTCACGGAGTCTGTCGGGTCGGGCGGCGGCCGGCTCCGGCCGGCGCGGGTCGGCTTCCAGGTGGAACAGGGCGTGGCCGCGGATCAGCCGGTCCGCCGGGTCGCCCTTGCGCCTGCGGCCGGTGAGGACCGCATGCTGCGCAGCTGCTCCGAGCGCTGGATGTCGAGGATTCCGGCGGCGTCGCGCCGGGCGGGCAGGGCGGGGGCGACCGTGGCCGTGGCGGTGGCCTTGGCGCGGGTCGGACTCCACGAGCCCCGAGAGGGTGTGACCGATGGACATGATCCGCACTCTACACACCGTGTATACGCGGTGTGTATACACGGTGTGTCTAGGCCGTGGCGGCGTGTACGACAGCGCAGGTGACGGGGCCTGTGGGCCCGATCGTCACAGTACGGAAACAGGCGGCCGCGCGGCCGGGGAAGGCAGGAAGGCCGGGCCGCTGGGTCGGCGCGCTCAAGGCGGACGCGTGGCGGTGGCAGGACGAGGACGACGCCGGCCGCGCCGCCGTCCTCGTCCTCGTCCTCGGCGGCGCGGGGCGTCCGTCTGATCCCGAGCGACGCCGGGGTGTCATTCGGCTCTGATGTCGTCCACGTGCACGACTCCCTTGGTCGCCCCGTCGCTCCCGTGGACGAGGTACAGGCTGAACGCCGCCGTCTTCGCGAGACGGGCCGCGTCGAGTACGGCTCCGGCGTGTGCGGTGTCCCAGGGAGCGGGCGTGAACTCGCTGAAGGGCGCCCGCAACTCCTGCCCGTTCGTGTCGGACAGCGGAAACTGGTACCAGAAGTCGACTCCGTCGGCGGTGATCTGGAGCGCCCCGCCGTTCGCGGAGCCGTCGCCCCGCAGCCACAGCGCGAGGGATGTGAAGGCGGACCAGTCCGCGTCGACCGGCCTGCCCATGCCGGTGTACTCGGCGCCGGAGAAGTCGTACGCGTAGGCCAGTCCGTAGGAGCCCGAGGACTTGTGGCCGGCCGACAGAGTGAGGGTGTGGGAGTTGACGTGCGTGTACGCCTCGTTCAGCGCGGCGTCGTCCCCGGCGTATCCCTCGAAGTCGTCGACCCGGCCGGCGGGCAGCGGGTCGGCCTCGCCGAGGAGGATCACGGCCGAGTCGGTGAGCGTCCGTCCGTCCACCCGTGCGCTCACGGTGAGGGTCACCGGGCGGCTGTCCGGCGAGGCCTGGCCGATCGGCCAGTCGCCCGAGTAGAAGCCGTCCGCGTCGAGGCGGAGCCGTCCGGCGCGTCCGCCGTTCACGGAGAACGTCACCCGGCTCGCCCTCGCCGGCGTCACACGCACCCGGACGGTGGTGCTGCCGGCTGTCACGCGCTGGCGGTCCGTGGGGGTCACGAGGTGCATGAACGGGGCGTTCCTGACAACGGTGGTGCGGGCGGAGTGCACACCCCGAAGATCGGCGGCGAACAGGGTGTAGGGGTCCTGGTGGTACTTGACGAAGTCCGGCAGCAGGACGTGGCCCGGGTACGGCACGTAGGCGCGCTTGGCGCCTCCGAAGTTGGCCCAGGTGAGCATGTAGGTCACCTGACGGGCCAGCGGGTCCGCCTCGAGAGCCTGTGACAGCCGGGTGAACCACTGCGGGTCGCGGACCTCGGTGCCGCCCTCCCCGAACTCCGTGAGGGCAGGAGCCTTGCCTCGCTCGTTCGCCAGCCTGACCACCATCGCCAGGTCCTTCACGAGACCGTCCAGCCAGGGGGTCGGCCCGGCGTTGTCGTCGTAGGAGTCGTAGCCGAGGACGTCGACGAAGCGGTCGCCCGGGTAGGTCCTCAGGTAGCCGGTCGGGTCGCCTCCGAAAGTCGAGTTGGGCGAGTAGGCGTACAGCAGATTGTGGACGCCCCGGGTATCACGCAGGTACTCGACGGTGTAGCGGTACAACTCGATGTACTCGCGTGAGGTCGTGCGCCCGGCGCCCCACCAGAACCAGCCCGCGTTGTTCTCGTGGAAGGGGCGGAAGATCACCGGGATCGCGGTGCCGTCAGGCCGCCGCGCGCCCTTGACCGCCTTCGCGACGCGGTCGAGGAAGGCGTTGAAGGCCGCGTGCTTCGCGCCTCCGGGAAGGATCTGGCCGACCACTCGGCCCGTGGTGTCGTAGAAGTTCTTGCCGGTGACGAAGTTCGGCATGTGGGCGCTGAGGGTGTTGATCCCGCCGAGTGCGTCGCCCTGCCGGATGCACCGGCTGAGCGCAGCCGTGTTCTCGGCTTCGGCTCCGCCCTGGACGCCGGGGCGTTCGTCGCCGTCGAGGATCAGGGTGTCCCAGCCGAAGACGGCGGGGTAATCGCCCACCGCCGCCCTGGTGTCGGACGCCTTGCCGTCGGGAGCGGTGAAGGTGAAGCCGTAGGTGAGGTCGTGCTGGTGACCGAACAGGATGCCTTCGCCCTGCTGCCGCCGCAGGTACGCGAACAGCGCGCGGGTGGCGCAGGTCGCCTCGTCGTCGACGATCCGCACCGGTGTCGGCGCGCCCTCGGGCGCCGGGGAGGCCGCCGCTGCGGCCACCGGAGTCCGGGCGCCGGCGGCCATGGCGACCGTGGTGCCGATGAGCATGAACGTGCGACGCCTCATGGGGGAGTTGGACATGTACGTCTCCTTCGACGTGACGGTCTTTCGCGAGAGGAAATGACTCACCGGGGTGAGGAGGCCGCCCGGGGTGGGTGTGGCGGCCCGGCCGCCGTCGGCGGCGTGGTGTGCGCTCGCACGAAGGCGCCCGCTGGATCTCGCCGGCGGGGATGTCCTCCCGGGGACTGCCGGTCACGTGCGGGGGCTTTCTGTGACGCTGCCGACGGCGACAGGGGCCTTGGCCAGGGGATGCGCGACGCGCGTCAGCCAAGTGACGCTATTCGACTAGGGTTTGAAGAGAATGGAAAGGGGTTGCGTGAGGCTGCGTCACCCCGAAGGAGAGCGCCGAGGGCAGGTCTCGCAGTCGTTCCGGTCCGACTCCTACGGCAGGTGGGCCCGGTACCCGTGGATCACCCGCGAGAGCAGCAGGTCTTGTCGCGGCGCCGGCCTGCGCCATGGACTCTGTCCCGCCGGCCCCAGCGGCTCCGCGGGGTCGGACCGGCACTCGGCCGGAAGACCACCCCGGCGAGGAGCTCCGTGCGCCTCGCAGATCTCGAGGTCGGTCGGTCGAGCTACGGCTTCTCGCCGCAGTGGAGTTGCGCGTCGATCTGCCGGGCGGTCATGGGGCCCTCGCGCGTCCAGTACTTGCCCGGTTCCAGTGTGGCGCTCTCGATCGTGTGCAGGGTGAAGACGTCGCCGCGCCCGTCACCCGCCGGATCCGAGTAGCTCACTCCGATGGTGGGCGGAATGGCCGACTTGACGGGTTTTCCCGAGTGCTTCGCGAATCCTTCCCCGGACCAGAGGGTGACCAGACCCTTCCGGGTCGATGCCGAGGCCGGCCCTGAGGCGGACCACACGATGCGCGGATTCTCGTGCTCCACATCGTCGAAGTCGTAGACCTCGACGCGTCTGATCTCATCCGTGGGGCACATGGGTATCTTGACCACGATCGTGCCCCCGTCGACCCTGGCCCCGAACTGCGGCGGGTCGGCCGGATCCGAGGGGAACATGGCGCAGGCGGATGCCCCCCACAGGGTGATCACGGTCAGGAAACCTGCCGAGGCGCCCTGCCGACGAGCAGAACGGATCGTCGATGACATCGCTTGCATCCTCTCTGTCCCCGGTCGGCCGACCGCTCCCACCGGTTGCGGCAGGGATCGCTGACAGCCCGGCTCGCACAGCGTGGTGTCAGGAAGCGCCCTTGCGCAACGACGCGATGAGGCGGTCCAGTTCCCCGCGTGCCGTGTAGGTACGGATCGGGTCGATGTAGTCGCGTGACTCGATGATCCGACCGTCCCGCACACGCATGACGAAGACGCAGGGCACCTTGGCCAGGGAGTCGTCCGGCAACGTGAACTTGTAGGCGAACTCGGCGACGTTCACCTCAGGATCGGCGGTCTCGTGAACGACGACATCCACGACACTCCTCTTCGGCGACGACTCCCGCACCTCCGGCTCCACCGTGAAGTGCTCCCGGAGCGCACGCCGACTCGTCAACGGCTCGGACTCCGGCGTCGCCATCGGATGCCGGACGTCGGTGGCCTCGCCGTACAGGTCGGGCAACTCGTCGAAGTTCCCGCCGTGGCTGCGACCACCGACCGACCCGGAGTTTCAATGCCCCGTCACCGTGGTGAGGGGGTCGTGCTCATGCGCGCAGCTCTCGCAGGAGCCGTAGGTGTCCCAGGCAGGGAAGGGATCGGGAGCGGGCAGAGCTACGCCTTCCTGCATGAGACAGCCGTTCAGGTCGGCCCGCAGCAGCTCCGCGTCCATCTGGGTGCTATGAAGACGAGTTCCTGCGCATAAGGGCTGGCGGTGTCACGAGCAGAGGAAGGCTCGAAGCGAGCCACCGAACCGGCCTGCGGCCGCAGTCCCGTCACCCAGGGCCGGCTGGCGAGGGTGAAGAAGCCCTTGGATCTGAGGACCTGCCCGTAGGCGCCGCTGCCTGGCGGTGGAAGGACCTTCCGGAGCAGAGGGCGGTCGAGGAGATGGCGTACTGAACGAAGTTTCGAAGGAGGGCGTGAACACCGTGTCGCCGGGCACAAGGGCTATCGCACCGAGATCCTGGCATTCGGAGCTGGTCGGGATCTACCCACCAAGGGACGAACTCAGGCCCTTGTGAAGCTCATACGCACACGCGCCTGAGCCGGAATTGACGATGGGGTTTGAAATGATCATTCTTGGGCTTATTCTGCTGGTCATCGGCCTGCTTGTCGGCATGGGTCTGCTGACGACGATCGGTGGCATCCTCATTCTGGTTGGTGCCATCCTGTGGATCCTGGGTGCGACCGGTCGCGCGGTCGGTGGACGCAAGCACTTCTTCTAAAGTCAGGGCGCCTCACCAACTCTCTGCGACGAGTGACGCGTCCATGACTCACTCCGCGTCGGAAAGTCCACACCGTGAGGAGCTTCTGGACCACTCGAGGCCGGGACGAGGTGAGAGTCCGGCCAGAGAGACAGTTGGGAACCCCGTGGGCGGGGCCATGCGCCGACCCCGCGCTGTCTCGTTGGCGATGAGTTTGCCCTGAGCCGGGCCCTGCCCGCCGGTCGTCGAGCGCAGAGCCTGGCTACGGGGTGAGACGGATGCTGCCGCTTTGGTACAGGAAGCGACGGGCGTGCTGCATCGGTGCCCAGAGTGCCCGCCCGATCAAGCTGAACCCCGTGCAGGAGCGCCTGGGGCGCAGGGTGGAACGAGCTCCGGACCACGGTGCGCTCGGGCCCGTCCAGGAGGAGCGCGCTGTGCACGACGCCGATGCCGCTCTGCACGTCGTCGGGGGTGTGCCCCGGTAAAGCATCCCAGGAGGCGGTTGCGGTGAGACAGTCGACGCCGGTCCAGGCGTTCAACGCAATGGTGCCGTAGCGGAGTTCGGAGCCAGCTTCGTCCAGCACGGGGCTGAGCCCGGCCATCGTGCTCGGATGCGCGATGAGGTTCACGCCGAGAGTGCCGACGAACTCCTCGTTCGTTGTGCGGACCGCCTCGGCGAGGAACTGGCGCGGGTCACCGGGGGAGTTTCAGCACGGCGAGGACGGGGGCGAAGTGCTCCGTGGTCAGAGCTGGTCTGGATTCCACCGGGGCGAGACCTGTGATCAGCACGCGGCCTGCTCCGAGCCGTTCGGCGTCGTCGCCGTACGTGTCGAGGGCGTGGGCGCCCCGGTCGTCGCTGCCGGGGTAGTGCGGGGAGCGGGCGGGTGCGTCGGCCAGCGCGGCTCGCAGGTGGGCCAGGAGGCGGTCCTTCTGCGCCCAGTCGGCACTGACGACGACCGCCCGGCTCGCTACGCAGTTGTAGCCGTTGTTGTGCAGCTTCTGGATGCCGATGTGCTCGGCCTGGTAGCGCAGGTCCGCCTCGGACCAGCCGCCCGGCAGCACGATCGTGGGGGA
Source organism: Streptomyces rishiriensis (assembly GCF_003112535.1). GTDB lineage: Bacteria > Actinomycetota > Actinomycetes > Streptomycetales > Streptomycetaceae > Streptomyces > Streptomyces rishiriensis. Next base: position 57,230 of record NZ_BEWA01000033.1, read on the forward strand.
GACCCCGCCCAGTTCGCTGGTGGCCGGCTTGTCGAGCAGCAGTGTGCCCGCCTTCTTGCGGCCGGCGCCCTCGTTACCCGTACCGAGACGATCGCGTCATGGGTCGCGGCGCTGCCGGTCATGTGGACGTGGCGGACCTTCGGGTGGTGCACCAGGTATGTCCCGACGTCGGCGCCACCGGTGAGGACCCGGACCATCCGAGGTCGATCAGCGGTGCCATTGTTCGGTTGAAGACGTCGAGGAGGCCGTCGGTGACCGGGTCTAGTTGGCGGGCCACCACTCTGTTGTGCGCGTACAGCTCGTAGAGCACGTCCAGGATGGGGGCCGAGGTGATGTTGCCGGCGCCGAGCACGACGCCGACGCCTGCGGTGTCGGCCGTGTGGAGCTGGGCGAGGCCCGCGCGCTCCCGCGCCTCCTCCTCCGTGGTGCCAGGCGGCATCCACACCTCGGCAATGAGATCGTTCAGCAGGAGGCGGTCCCAGATGCTGTCGGGCAGGACGCGGACCGTGACCCGTCCGCCAGGTGCTTGGCCGAAGGAGAAGACATCGACGGGACTGCGGTCCTCCCCCAGGGCGTCAGTGAGACGACGAGGCCCCGCCGAGTGCTTGGGTTCCAGTGGTCGTCGCAACACCCCGGCTGGTGGGGTGCGATGGACTTCAAGATCCGGGGGACCGGGGCTTCCCGCTCAGGGCCGCAAGGTCCTGGTCCGTGAGCGGGAGGAATACTTCCGGCTCATGAATCAGGGCCTGAGCAGCGCCGAAGCCTGCAAACGTATCGGGATCAACTACCGGACGGGCAAGCGGTGGCGCAACGGCCGGGCCGCTTCCGGCAAGGACAAGGCGAGACCGCCGGTACTCGCGGCGGCCCACACGAGTGGAGCTCGTCCTGAGTGTCTGGGGTGGGCCGCTCGGAACCGATCCCCCCCGCAAGGTGGTGGCGTGGTGTACGGGTTCACCACGGCCGCGAGGTGCCGTTGCGAGGTGGCGGTGTCAGCAGGTGGGGAGCATGCCCTTTCGGAGCTGGGCCAGGGTGCGTGACAGCAGCCGGGAGACGTGCATCTGGGAGACGCCGAGCTGTTCGCCGATCTGGGCCTGGGTGAGTTCCTCCACGAACCTCCAGTGCAGGATCTTGCGCGAGCGCTCGTCGAGGTCGGCGATCATCGGGGCGAGGGCGTGGAAGTCCTCCACCAGTTCCAGTGCGCCGTCGTCGTTGCCGATGAAGTCGGACAGGGCGGTCTCGCCGTCCTCGCTGTTGCCGATGGCGGCGTCCAGGGAGGAGGAGCGGTAGCCGTTGGAGGCCAGTCGCGCCTCGATGACCTCCTTCTCCTCCAGGTTCATCAGCTGGGCCAGCTCGGCCACGGTCGGGGTGCGGCCCAGGCGGCTGCTCAGTTCCTCGGTGGCGCGCGCGAGCTGGACGCGGGCCTCCTGCAGTCGGCGCGGAACGTGCACGGCCCAGGTGGTGTCGCGGAAGAACCGCTTGATCTCTCCCATGATGTAGGGGATCGAGAAGGAGGTGAACTCCACTTCGCGGGAGAGTTCGAACCGGTCGATGGCCTTGATGAGGCCGATCACGCCGACCTGGACGATGTCCTCCATCTCCTCCTGGTCCCGGCTGCGGAAACGGGAGGCCGCGTAGCGGACCAGGGAGATGTTCATCTCGATCAGCGTGTTGCGCGCGTACTGGTACTCCGGCGTCCCCTCCTCCAGCCGGTCCAGCTGCTGGAAGAACAGGCGGGTGAGCTCACGCGCGTCCTTCGGAGCGACCTTCGACGGGTCTGGGACTGCCGGCAGTTCAGAACACTGCGCCTCCGCCGTCGCCACTGCCGTATCCGTAACCATATGTTCCTCCCCTTGCCGGCCATGCCGACACCGCCCACCTCGACTCACCACTGCCGCGGCTACCCCTTCCCCCCGCCTTCATGCCTACTCCTTCCGTAGCAAACCTCGATGGACTGCACTCCAATCCTGCGCACACCGAGGCGGGCGGCGTCCTGCTCCGGTCCGAGCGGGGCGCCGCCGCGCGACCAGGTACGTCAGGTCCTCGCGGCGGAAGCCCTGGTCGACCTGGCCGGGGGCGACGTCCCGTCGGAGTTCGTGCTCAGGTAGTGAGCAGCTTGTGGTCCGGACCACGAAGGTCGTCACGTTCGCCTTTTCGCCGATCACTGCGCCCGGTTGCGGTCGGTGCTTGGGCGGCCGTTCCACGATGCCGGTGTGCACTACGAAGCTCGCCGTGGGGTCGGGTCGCCGGCCGCGTTCGGTAGGGTTCCGAAGTGCTGGCTGTCTGGTCGGTGCCTTCCTGGGGGGATGAGCGAGACGAGGGACATGCCGGAACAAGCGATCCTGCCTGCGATAGCACCGAGTGACCCCTTGGCCGTGTCGGTCGAGGCGGCGCGGATGGCGGCGGTACGCCGTTACGACATTCTCGACACTCCGCCGGACGGTGCCTACGACCGAGTTGCGGCGCTGGCCGCGCGGCTGTTCGAGGTGCCGGTGGCGACGGTGACGATCGTGGATGAGGACCGGATCTGGTTCAAGGCCGCGCACGGCCTGGAAGGTGTCAGCGAGATCGGCCGGGATCCGGGCCTGTGCGCCTCGGCGGTGCTGCGTGATGACACCACCGTCATCCCCGATACGTTGCTGGACCCGGTCGCCTGCTCCAACCCGCTGGTCGCCGGCCCGATGGGGGTGCGGTTCTACGCTGCCGCTCCGATCATCACCGCCGACGGGCACCGGCTGGGCACGGTCAACGTCCTTGACACCCGCCCCCGCGAGATCAGCGAGGCCGATGCCTCCACCCTCACAGACCTGGCCGCGGTGGTGCGTGACCAGCTGGAACTGCGACTGTCGGCGCTGAAGGCGGTACGCGCCGAGCAGGAGCGCCGCCGGGTCGAGCAGGAGAAGCGTCAGGCGGAGGAAGAGGCCCGCCAGCGTGCGGAGCGCGACAAGGCGGCCATCGCCGCGTTCGCCTCCACCCTGCAGCGCACCCTGGTGCCTCCCGCGCTGCCCGCGGTACCCGGGCTTGAGCTGGCCTGCCACTACAAGACCGCCTCCCCGCAGGAAGTGGGCGGCGACTTCTACGACGTCTTCCCCGTCGGCGGAGGCCGGTGGGCTTTCTTCCTGGGCGATGTGTGCGGCAAGGGCGCCGAAGCCGCCTCGGTCACCTCACTGACCCGCTACACGCTGCGGGCCGCAGCCCTCGTCGACGCGGACCCCACGGCCGCGCTCAAAGCCCTGAACACCGCGCTGCTGCTGGACGCGGCGGTCGGCACCCGCTTTTGCACCGCCGTCTTCGGCCTGCTCGATCCGGCCCGGGACGGCGGTTTCACTGTCACGCTGGCCACCGGCGGTCACCCGCCCGCCTACCACCTCAGCCCTGCCGAAGGCGGCGGTGTACGGGTGGAGGCGGCCCGCGCCAAGGGCGGCATGCTGGTCGGCGCGTTCGCCGAGGCCGCCTTCGCCTCACTCACCCTGCACCTGGCACCCGGCCAGGGCTTGCTGCTGTACACCGACGGGCTGACCGAGGCCCGCACCGCCGATGGCCACATGCTCGCCGACACCGGCCTTACCGACTTCCTCGCCCAGCGGCCGGCACCGGTCAGTGCCGGCGCCCTGATCGACGACACCGTCGCGCTCCTGGACACACTCCCCGACACCGAACGCGACGACGTGGCACTGCTGGCCCTGTCCGTCCCCACCGCGGACGCCGCTCCCGCCGGCATCACCACCACCGCGCACAGCGCCGCCGCCCCGACCGCACCCGCCGACGCCCTTGTCGGGCAGGAGATCCGACGCCCATGACCGACGCATTCCACATCGACGTCCCGCACACCGACCGCGCCCTGGCCGTGATCGCACTGTCCGGTGAATTCGACATCGCCGCCGCACCCGCGGTGCGGGCCCGCGCCCTGGAACTCATCGCCGCCGGACACGCCGACCTGGTCGCCGACCTGTCGGGGGTCACGTTCTGCGACTCCTCAGGGCTGGGAGCCCTCGTCGGCATATGGCGCTGCGCCAAGGACGTCGACGGCTCCCTGACCCTGGCGGCCATCCCCGACCGGCTGAGCCGCCTGCTCAGCGTCACCGGGATGGACACCTTCCTGCCCGCCTACCCCAGCGCCGGGGCCGCGCTCGCCGCCCGCCAGGGCGATCGCACCACCGCCTGAACACCCTGCAGGTGCCTCGTTGTCCCCCGTGCGAGCTACGCGCGATGTCCACCTGGAGGGGACGTTTCGGGGTGACTGCCGCGCATAGCGTTCCCCCTGTTGCAGGGGCGGCTCGGCCGCCGGTCAAGGATGGGAAACGTCATGTCTCCGTGGGACGCACCGTCGGTGCAGTGGTCGAAGCTCCAGTTCTCGCAGTCACCGTTCGAGCCGACGCGCCGGGTGTGGCCGGCCGGGGTGCGGCTGGCGGTGATGGTGGTGCTGTTCATCCTGGTGACCGGTCTCGCCGCCGGAATGCGGAGCATGGCGGGGGGCAACCCGGTGCTGTCCCTGCTGCTCGGCGCGGTGGCCGCGGCAATCGCCCTGACGGTCTACGCGGCGGCGGTACGGTTTCTCGAACAGCGCCCCGTGTCCGAACTGGACACCGCCGATGCCGGGTATGGCCTGCGCCGCGGCACCCTCGTCGGCCTCGGACTCTTCGCCGCGACGCTCGCGCTGATCGCTCTGTTCGGCGGATACGACACGAAGGGCGGAGTGTCCGTCGCCGGCCCGTTCACCATTCTCGGGATGATGGCGGGGATCGCGGTCGTCGAGGAGATCCTCTTCCGGGGCATCGTCTTTCGCCTGATCGAACAACTTGCGGGTACGCGGGGGGCGTTGGCGATCTCGGGCGTGCTGTTCGGAGCGCTGCACCTGGTGAACTCGGGCGCCACTTTGTGGGGCGCGGTGGCCATCGCCATCGAGGCCGGCCTGATGCTCGGCGCGGCCTACGCGGCCACCCGCACCCTGTGGCTGCCGATCGGCCTGCACCTGGGCTGGAACTTCGCCCTGAGCGGCATCTTCGGCGTCACGGTCTCCGGCAACGAGGACATGCCCGCCGGACTGCTCCACGGTGTGCTGTCGGGCCCCACCGCGATCACCGGAGGCGACTTCGGACCCGAGGCCAGTGTCTTCGCGATCCTCGTGTGCGCGGTTCCCACGGTCATGTTCCTGCGCTTGGCCAGGCGCAGCGGGCACCTCTACACTCGCAGCCGGCTCCGCTCCGAGGGGACGGTTCGCTCGACGACGTAGCGGAGTCTGCCCAGGCCCTGGATGTTCGGGGTGTCCCTGCGCAAGACGACCAGCAGGATCCGGCGCTTGCGCAGCTCGTCGCGGTCGGGGTTGTAGCCCTTGTCGCCGAGCAGGGCTTCAGGGCTTCAGGTCTTCGGCGTGATCGGCCGGGGCGGCCGGCGACGGGCGGGATGCCGTCGACCAGGGCGAGGGTCTGGGTGACGGCGTTGACGCGGCCGCGGTGGTGGTGACCCGGAGCGGGATGACCCGTCCGTCGCGGATCAGGTGGTGTCTGCTGCCCGCCTTCCGTCGGCCGACCGGCGACGGGCCCAGTGTCGGCTCCCCCCTTTTTCACACGGATACAAGCGCCGCCACACACGCCCTGATCAGTCGACCTCACCCGCCGCGTCGAGCTGCTCGACCGCGCTATCGCAGCTGCGCAGGCTCCTCCTCGGCGGTCAGGTGGACGAGTTGCTTGGAGTCCTCCCAAAGCTTCGCCGCGCGCTGCTCGTCATAGGAGATCTTCGAGAACCATTGGATCGGCTTCGGCATTCCGCGGAGGAAGCCGGTCTCAGGCACGGATCCCGGATCGAAGGCGATCGAGGCAACCGAGCTGCCGGCCCGCCGGAGCCGACGGTCCAACTCGTAGGCGTACATCACCGTGCACAGTTTCGAGGTGGAGTAGCGCTTCCCGGCGGACAGCGCCTTGCCGCCGTTCTTGCCGCCGTTTGCCAGCGCGATGGCGTTCGGCTCCACCGCGGCGCCAACCGCCTTTCCGTCCATCGATGCGGGGTCGTGGGTACCGCTGGCGGTGTACACGACCCGGCCCTGCTCAGCCAGGCTCGGAAGCAGGAGCTCGACGAACAAGAAGTGCCCGAGGCAGTTTATCGCGAAGGTCGTCTCATACCCGTCAGGGCTGTAGGAGACCTCACCGTCAAAGCGGCCACCTGCGTTGCAGAGGATCGCGTCCAGCGAGTCGATCTCGCCTGCCTCGATCGCTGTCCGGAACTGCGTGGCGGCAGTTCGGACCGACGCAAGTGATGACGTGTCGAGCGTCAATGTGGTCACGGTCACGCCGTGTGTCGCGCGCAGCTCTTCCGCGGCCTGTCGCATGCGCTCCAGGCTGCGTCCCGCCAGCACGACGTCGATGTTCTGCGCAGCGAGTGTGCGCGCAGCGGCGAGGCCGATACCCGAGTGGCCACCGGTGATCAAAATCGTGGTCATATCAATTACTCCAGCGTTGACAGCGGTCAACTTGAATGAAGACGGGTAATGTCGATACAGCTCATGCGGGCGGGACAGGTGCCGTCTCGGTGATCGGACAGGAGAGGGCCCCGGCGGTAGTGATATCGGCTCACCGGCCCGGGGAAAGACGGCCGTTATGCCGGGCCGGCCGTTGGTGAACCAGGCGTCGTGAGCGGCCGGAGCCGGCTTTAGTCCTCGTGCTCACCGAATACCAGCGGCGCATCGAGCCCCTCCCGTTCCATGAACGTGAGCGCCAAGTCTCATCGGTGATCACGCACAGCCAACGAAAACGCCGGTGCTGCTGACTCGGTCATATCGCTTTCTCCAAGATTCGGTGAATCATGAGAAATTGAAGAATTCGTCGGTGTCGGCCTCACGGCGAATCGAGCCTGCGGCGGCCAGGGCTCAGCGGCTGCGCTCGGTCTGACCGCCCCAGGGGAGGGAGCCGTCGCCGTTGCGGTACTACTCGGTCTGTCCGGGCGAAGGAGCCAGGACATCGAGACGGCCAGGTGCCCGTGAACGTTGCGGACGACGGTGGCAACCGAGGCGTTGGAAGTAACGCCCAGCGCCACGAACGTCACGTCGGCCATCAGATGCCCGGCGTCCTCGCGAGCGCACATCTCGTGATACGCGCCATGAAAGGCGCTCCAGTGTGCGCTCCTCGGCGACCTGAGCCGGTGGCCCGAGGGGCGTCGCAACATCATCTGGCAGCGGATCCTCGGCACCGGCCACGCTCGCGTGACGCTCACCCAGAAAGAAGAGGCGGCGTGGATGCAGCAAGCGGTCGGTCTGCTGCGCACGGCACTCTCGCGCTACCCGGACGACCGGGACCTCGGTGGGCTGATCGAGGAGCTGACTACCGGCAGTGAGCGTTTCCGGGACATGTGGGAGGAGAGGCGCTCGACGGTGCACCGGTCGATGCGCAAGACGATCGACCACCCCGAGGTGGGACGTCTCGTCCTGGACTGCGACACGCTGTTGCTTCCGGACACCGACCAGTCGATGATCGTCTACTCCGCCGCAGCCGGTACGCGGGAGGCATCGGCACTCGACGTACTGCGTGTCATCGGCACCGAACGGATGCCGGTGCTTCCCTAGCAGGACTCCGTCAAGTTGCTCTGGCTCTTGGGCTTGGGCTGGTGGTGGACGTTCTGGGCAGGGGGCGGTGGCAGGTGGTGCAGGTGTCGGTCCAGCAGTGCAGGAGGTTCTGCATTGCGTCGAGGATTTGTTAGAGCATCAGGCTGCTGTGCGGCCCTTTGGGGCGTGGCGCCGCAAGGTGAGAAAGGCATGTGCGGTGGTGACGAGGGTGGCGTGGTGGTGGGACATGCTTCTCAAGAGCCGCGACGCCATGACCGACATCGACGGCATCTTGCATAACCGAGTGGGCATGCTGCCGACATTCAAGAAAATCGCCTCGTCCCATGGGCGTCCCGGCATCGTGGAAGGGGGCCGGGCGTCACCTCGGCCACTTGACGAGATGCTCACGGAGTCCGCTGGAGGCGATCGGGGGCGGACAACCCACGGCACGTGTGGCCGCGACCGGCTCTGCCCCGCGCTGGAGGAAGGGAGCACGGCCGTGGTCGCGCTCCGTTCCTTCCGAACGGGACCCTTGGTCGATCAGGCCCGGCCGCCGTTCCCTGCCAAGCCGGCCCGGTACGCCAGGACCACCGCCTGGACGCGATCGCGAAGGTCCAGTTTGGTGAGGATGCGGGAGACGTAGGTCTTCACGGTCTCGGGGCTGATGACCAACTCGGCGGCTATCTCGGCGTTCGACAGGCCCTCGCTGATCAGCAGGAGGACCTCGTGCTCGCGGCTGCTGAGAGCCTTGAGGCGTTCGCGGTCGGGGGACGCGGAGGCGGCGGCGGGACGCAGGCGTTCGGCGTGGCGGCCGATCAGGGTGCGGGTGACGGCGGGGGCCAGGAGGGACTCGCCGCGGGCGACGGTGCGTACCGCGTTGATCAGCTCGGGCGGTGCGGCGTCCTTCAGCAGGAAGCCGCTGGCGCCGGCCCGCAGAGCCTCGTACACGTACTCGTCGACGTTGAAGGTGGTGACGATCAGGATCTTCGCGGGGCTGAGGGAGGCGGGGCCGGCCAGGTGGCGCGTGGCCTCGATCCCGTCGAGCAGGGGCATACGGATGTCCATGACGATCACGTCCGGCTTCAGCTCCTGCGCGCTGCGGATCGCCACCCGGCCGTCCGTGGCCTCCCCGACGACCTCCATGTCGGGCTGGGCGGAGAGGATCGTGACGAAGCCGGCGCGCAAGAGAGCCTGGTCCTCGCAGATCAGCACCCTGATCGTGGCGGGCGAAACACTCATGCGGCACCTCCTGTGGGGATGCGCGCGTGCACGCGGAACCCGCCCCCGGGGCGGAAACCCGCCGCGAACTCGCCGCCCAGCATCTCCACCCGTTCCCGCAGCCCGGTCAGGCCACGGCCACCCGAGAGGCGCGGGCCGTCGTCGCGGAGGGCGACGGACTCGTGCGTGCCGACGGCCGTCGCGGCAGTGGTGACCTCCACCTCCGTCCAGCCGGGGGTGTGCGCGAGGCGTACCAATGTCTCGTGGCCCGCGGCGTACTTCACGGCGTTCGTGAGGGATTCCTGCACGATGCGATAGGCCGCGAGCCGGGCCCCTGTGGCCATGGCCGGCTGCTCCCCGTCCTCCACCAGCTCGACGGGCTGGCCGCCCGCGCGTGTCTGCTCCACCAGATCAGGCACCCGCCCCGGCATCGGCGTCCGCTCATGGGGCCCCGAATCGCCGGTTGCCTCCAACACGCCCAGGAGGAAACGGAGTTCGGCCAGCGCCCGGCGGCCGGTGCCGTTGATGGCGTCGAGGGCGTCGCCCAGCCGGTCCGGCGACTCGGTGAGGTACTGAGCCGCGCCGGCCTGCACCACCATCGCGGTCACATGGTGGGTCACCACATCGTGCAACTCCCTTGCCATACGTCTGCGTTCCGCGGCGATCGCCACCTGCGCCGACAGGTGCCGACGCGCGGCCTCCTGTCCCCGCTGCCTGCGGACCAGGACGCCCAGCCCCCACACCGCCGCCAGGACCATGTAGATGAGCAGGTAGTCGATCAGGCCGCCGGGCGAGCCCAGCGTGTGCAGAGCGACGCCGAAGAGCACGTACCCGCCCGTCGCCGCCAGTGGCACGGCCCGCCGGAGACGTTCCTGGTGAGCTCCCACGGAGTACAGCGCGATGTACAGCCCCAGGCTGCCGAAGGTCGCAGGGCAGCCGAGGGACTGGTGGACCGCGAACGACGTGCCCGCCACCGCGAGGCAGCCGCCCGGCCACCGGGTCCGCACCGCGATCGGCAGAGTCTGCCCAAAGGTCAGCAACACACTCGCGACGGAGGCGTCGTGAACGGGAAGGTCACCGAACTGCGCCCCGATCCGCGACAGCGGCGACGTGAACGACAGCACCGTGAGGACGAGCGCGAACTTGCGGTCCTTGACGGCGGCGGGGCGTGCTTCCCACCACCGCACCAGCAGGCGCAGCCAGGCGGTCGCCTCGGCTGGCCGGCCCCCGCGCGCAAGGCCCCTGTCCTGTGCCGGTAACGCGGGCCCGACTCCGGAAGGGGACGCCGCCGGCCCGTCGGCCACCGACCGGCCCGGGTGGGGAGCGGAGTCCGTCCGGGCAGGCGATGCCGCATCCGATGGTTCACGAACCGCTTGGTCTTCCATCATCACCCATGATCGATCAAAGCCAGTGTTGAACGGTATGAGGACCGGGTCGTGGCCGGTGGCCCACGATCTCCCATCCGGTACGACCCGTCCGGCATGCGCACCGCACGGCATCGCCCGGCCGGATGGGTCCCGCCCGGTGAATGTAGCGCCTGGTGGTGGGCCGTGCTCCGGGAGAGAAGCAGGCGCCTAGCTTCCTCGGGGGACAGCCGGACTTGGAAAGCGCCCACTCGGTGGTGACGATACGCGGTGCTCACGGCCCGTGGTTTTCCGGTGCTGAAGGGGCAATCGCCCACCCCAAGCGGGCCCTTGAGGAGAAAGCCAAGGTGTCCAACCACCATCAGTCACTGACGCGGCCCGCCGGTCCCGCTGTCCACCGGACCGAACCGGCAGGGAAGACCACCGGGCATCCCGCGCGGTGGGCGTGAGCGCGTCTGCTGGTGCTGTTCGTAATCGTGTTGGCCGTGGGCGGCATCACCAGCATGATCAACGGCATCGCCGACGCCACTCCCTCTACCGCCCTGATCGCCGGGGTCGCCACCAGCGGGCTCGCCCTGTCCGCCTACACCTGGCTGGTGCGGTACCTGGAGGGCCCCAGGTCAAAGGAGTTGTCGCTCGCTCAGGCGCGGCAGGGGCTGCGCCGGGGGAGCGCCCTCGGTCTGGGCCTGTTCACCGTCACCATCGCACTGGTCGCGATGACCGGCGGCTACCACATCCACGGATGGGCTCGAGGTGGCTCACCTGGAGGAAAACCTCGCCGCCTCCTCCGTCCGCCTCGGCGCGGCCGACATCGAAGCCCTGAACCACGCGGGGACGGCCTGACACGTCCCTGTCCCGACAGGCGCCCGTTGCCCGCCAGTAGTAGGTCGCCGGCCGCACCACCGGCAGCGGGCCGAGCCCTGAGCCATGCCCACCGCCAGGCTGACAGCCCGTCAGCCGGCCGACCCAAAAGGGTCCTTTGCACGACAACGACACCACACCCCGGTCCGACTCCGTGCCCGCGCCCGAGGCGGCCGAGTACACGTTCACCGGCAGCACATGGATCCATGCTGCCCCTCAAGCCCTGTTCGGCCTGATCAGCGATATCTCGGTGATCAGCACCTGGAGCCCCAACGCTCATGACGTCGCCTACGACGACCGTGACGGGCCCTGGCCCGGCGACCGCTTCCGGGGACGCAACCGCAGAGGTGAGCGTGAGTGGAGCAGCGTCATACGTTCCCGGTCACACGGCCGATCATCGCGGGCATCCGGACGTCACCCCCGGCGGACCCGGGTGCGGCACCCATTTCATGTCGTCAGCTCGCCCCGGCAGGCCGTCGCTTCGCACCTTCCGACCGGCGCCAGGAAACCGACAGGGCGCACGGCTCCACGGTGAAGCACTATGACAACTGCCGTATACGCGGGCTCACAACCCGGTGTCCACCGCGCGCCGCCTGTGCCAGGCCGTTTGCGGCAGGCGGGAGAGCAGTACGTTGCCGAGGCAGGATATTCAACCCCGACCGTCCAGGACGCCCCCCACTCCGGACATCTGGACGTCACTCCGACCTGGACCGCCTTGGTCCTCGCCCGCGCCCGCCGCATCCGCCGCCAGTGCCGCGACCGGCAAGCGGACGAACAGAACACCGCCGTAGCCTCCGTTGAAGGCATCAGCGGACCACCGCACCCGCGACACAATCGCGGCCCCGAGTCGTCGTCCGTGGTCACGACCAGCCGCAGCCGGGGCACTCCGCCCCTGCACATGCCCGCACCGTACGACTGGTGCGGGCAGGCTGCCGACCACCCGATGGCCTCGGCGAAGCGGATCTCCGCGTGCACCACTGGAAGACCCGGAGAGGGTCGTGGTCAGGGGGTGCCCGCCTCGGCGCGCGTGTAGAAGGCGGCGAGTTCGTGGGGGTTCTTGGTGTAGACGTCGATCTTGCGGACCATGCCGTCCTCGACCTGGTGGATCTCGACCATGGTCAGCGGGAACTTCTCACCGGTGGTGTGGGCTGTGAGCGTTCCGGTGAGCGTTCCGATGACGCCGGCCGGGCCCTCGAATACCTCGGCATCGGTAATGGCGACGTTGGCGTAGCCCATCATCGCGCCGAGGACCGACTGCACGAACACCTCGCGGCCCTGGTGCACGCCGCCGTAGGGGAGTTGGTTCGGCTCATCGACGATCACCTCGGGGGCGAGCTTTGCCAGGACACCCGGCACATCGCCCTTGCTCAACGCGTCATACAGCCCTCGAACGACATCCGCGGGGCTCTCCGTCACCGTCTCGATCTGGTTGCTCATCTGGTGTGTCCTGTCAGTGTTCAGGTGCTGCCGACCGGGGCGCGTGCGTCCTCGCACCGGTCGGGCCCCGGGAGGATCGGGGCACGCACCATGCAACGCGAGACGGCCGTGACGGGGGAGTCCTTGCTGTGAGGGGTACTGGCAGGGCCCCTCACCCGTCACGCAGCCTGCCTACCCTGGCCTCATGGACAACAGGGACGCAGTCAGCGCATTCCTCCGCTCCCGACGCGACAAGATCACCCCAGAGCAGGCCGGTCTGCCGACGTACGGTCAGCGCCGGGTGCCCGGACTGCGCAGGGGAGAGGTCGCCACACTCGCCGGCGTGAGCGTCGAGTACTACACGCGCCTGGAGCGCGGCAACCTCCAAGGGGTCTCCGACAGTGTGCTCGACACCCTCGCCCACGCCCTGCGGCTCGACGACAACGAGCGCATGTACCTGTACGACCTCGCCCGCGCTGCCGGACCGGCGCCGCAAACGCGGGCGCCGCGGCGGGAGAGCCGACCGACGGTGCGGCCGAGTGTGGCACGGATCGTCGATGGCATGCCGGAGCTGCCGGCGTACGTGATGAACAACCGCCTCGATGCGCTGGCCGCCAACCCGTTGGGCCGGGCCCTGTACTCGGAGATGTATGCCGACCCGACATGCGGGGCGAACGTCGTCCGGTTCGCGTTCTTCAACTCTGCAGCCAGGCGGTTCTACACCGACTGGGAGCGCATGGCCCGCTTCGCCGTGGGCGCGCTGCGCATCGAGGCGGGGAAAAACCCCTACGACCGGGAGCTGTCTAACCTGATCGGTGAACTGTCCACCCGCAGCGACGCCTTCCGCGTGATGTGGGGCTCGCACGACGTGCATGTCTTCCGCGAGAGCACCAAACGCCTCAACCATCCGCTCGTCGGTGAACTGGTACTCGATCAGGAGACCCTGAGCCTGCCGGACGAAAGCGGCCTGAGCGTTGTCGTCTACAGCGCGCCCCCCAAAACCGCCGCGGAGGACGGCCTGAAGCTACTCGCCAGTTGGTCCGTCACGCCCGGACAGGAGCAGGACGCGCAATCCATGAGAAATCCGCCGCCCCGGCGGGCCTGACGGGGCCGTACTGGCCCCTTTCCGGCGCTCAGTGGAGACTGTCACCCGGCGCGAGCTAAGGACTGTCCCGCAAATGATCTACGAGTCGTCTCGGGCATGGTTGGCCGCAATGTGACCCGCTTACCTATCCGGCGAGGGCGAGGTTGTGCATCCGTGCGATGCCGAGCATGGCGTGGTGGACGCCGTCCCCCTTCAAACGGCAGTCGCGGAGGTTCTTCCAGGTCTTCATACGGGCGAAGACGTGCTCAACGCGGGCCCGGACCTGCTTGTGAGACTTGTTGTGTTCCTCCTTCCAGTCCGGGAGTTCACTCTGGCCGCGCTTGCGGCGGTGCGGGATGACCAGGCCGGTGCCCGGGTAGCCGCCGTCGGCGATCGTGGTCGTTCCGCTGACGGCGGCCTTGGCGCCGGACTCCTCCCACGCTTTGCAGTCGTTGCGGTTCCCGGCGAGTGGCCGGCCGACCACGACGACCAGGCGGGTGTCGGCGTCGATGACGACCTGGTGGTTGGTGGAGTACCGGTAGTTCTTCGACCGCTCGGCGACGGTGTGATCCCGGGTGGGGACCAGGGTGCCGTCCACGATGAGCACGGTGTCCTTCGCGAACCGCTTGCGGGGCTGGAGCGCGAGCATCGGTCCAAGGTTGTCGATGATCCGATCCGCCGCCGACTTCGAGATCCCGAACAGCGGGGCGAGCTGCCGCATGGTCAGGTTGGTTCGCCAGTAGGCCGTGACCAGGAGGGTCCGGTCTTCCAGCGGAAGGCTCCACGGCCGCCCCTTGCGGGCCGTGTCCGCACCTGAACGACGCAGCACTGTCACCAGCTTCCCGAAGGCGCGCGGGCTCACCGGAGAACGGGGCTATCCAGGACGGCTCCGACGCCGTGATCACACCAGCCACATCGAGATCATCTCGCCCATGCGGCCACTTCCGCTCAGGCCCGTGGTCGAGAATCCTGCCATGAGCGAAGGTGACCGCCACGAGGCATCCACACGTACATTCCTTGCATGCGCAGCCGAAGTGGCTCGCCTGCTGGAACTTGAGGCTGCGGCCGACGTGCCTGAAGACCGACGTGCGCGGCACCTGGCCGGAGCCGCACGAAGGCCACTGCTGGAACGCGCCACTCTGTCTGAGGAGTTCTTCGATCCGCTGATGGCTGCTGCTGTCTACGACCCAGATCCAAGCTTCTGCCGCTGGTTCGTCGAACCGGCGCTCTATGCATTCGGACGCCGCAGGGTCATGACAGCATTGCTCGGCTATCTCCGCACGGGCACGACCGCAGAGATAGCCGGTGCCCGGCGGGCTTGGTACTGCGCACATCTGCCACTACGCGCTGACCGGTCACCGGCCTACGCGTCCAGCGGAAGTCGCGATCCGGCCCTGGATGAAGTGGACGACGTGGTGGACCAGTGGCGGGAGTCGTCCAGCACCCAGCAGCGTGATTGCAATGCCTCAGGGAGCCACGGCCAAGCCTGAGACCCTCGTGGCCAAAGGGCCGTGGCGCAACTCCTGGGGGTTACGGGACAACCCTTAGCCAGTGGCTTTTTGACTGGCGTGAATCTATTGTCGGTAAGTCGCAGGCATCCCGAGGGAGTCGTCGAAACTGCCGCGCTACTCTGGGATGTGCGACACCTTACCGTGGGCAGGTTCGGCAACTATTTCGCATGGAAGATTGACCGCAGACTGTGGGTATCGGTCCGGACAGCGCCGTCACTCTCCTGATCACCATGGGAGACAGCCCTGAGCGGCTGAACACCGAGGCATCCTTTGCCGCCCTTTGCGGAGTCAGCCCCATCGAGAACTCCTCTGGCCGTCGGAGCACGCGCCGGCTCAACTACGGCGGCGACCGCCAGGCGAACGCGGCCCTGCACCGCATCGTGTTCACCCGGCTGCGCCACGACCCCGCACCCAGGCGTACTACGAACGCCGCACCTGAGGTTCCCCCGAGATGCGGAGTGTGTTGACAGAGGGTCAGATGGTTCTCATGAGAGGAACATCGACCATGGCTGCCCCCAGGAAGTACTCGCTGGAGTTGCGTGAGCGTGCGGTGCGGATGTACCGGGCCTCCGAGCCGAAGCCGCAGATCAAGAAGCTGGCCGTCGATCTCGGTGTGCGCCCGGAGGCCCTGCGGGGCTGGATCCGGCAGGCCGAGGCCGATGCCGGCGAGCGCGACGACCGGCTCACCACTGACGAGCGGGCCGAGCTCGTGGCGCTGCGCAAGGAGAACGCCCAGCTCAAGCGGGCCAACGACGTGCTGCGGACGGCCTCGGCTTTTTTCGCGGCGCAGCTCGACCCGACCCGGCCCAGGTGACGGGGCTCCTCGACGAGCATCCCCGCCTGGGGGTCGAGCGCGTACTGCGGGAACTGCACATCGCCTCCTCCGCCTACTACCGCTGGCGCCGCGCGGAGAAGGAGCCGTGCGAACGGCGTCGCCGCGACGTCGAGCTGACCGAGCGGATCAAGGAGATCCACGCGGAGTCCGGCGGCAATTACGGCTCGCCGCGCGTGCACGCTGTGCTGAAACGCGAGGGCGTCCATGTCGGCCGCAAACGGGTCGAACGCCTGATGCGCGAGGCCGACATCGCGGGCGTCAGCCCGCGGCGCAAGGGCTTCACGCGCCGGGATCCGGAGGCCACGCCCGCCCCGGACCTGGTCGAGCGGGACTTCACCGCACCGGCGCCGAACCGGCTGTGGGTCACCGACCTGACAATGATCCCGACCGGCGAGGGACCGTTGTGGCTCTCGGCGATCCGGGACG
Organism: Streptomyces rishiriensis; assembly: GCF_003112535.1. Classification (GTDB taxonomy): domain Bacteria; phylum Actinomycetota; class Actinomycetes; order Streptomycetales; family Streptomycetaceae; genus Streptomyces; species Streptomyces rishiriensis. The sequence continues at coordinate 73,476 of NZ_BEWA01000033.1, forward strand.
CGTTCTCCCGCCGGGTGGTGGCCTGGGAGACCTCTGCCCGCGCGGACGCCGACCTGGTCCTGACCACGCTGGAGTACGCCCTCGCGTCCCGCGAGGTCGAGCCCGGCAAGCTCGTCCATCACGCCGACCACGGCTGTCAGTACACGTCCATCAAGCTCACAACTCGTCTGGTGCGAGCGGGAGTTCAGGCGTCCATGGGGTCGGTCGGGGACTCGTTCGACAACGCGCTCGCGGAGAACCTGTGGATGCTGATCAAGACGGAGTGCGTGCGCGGCCGGGTCTTCGCCACACGTGCCGAGGCGAACCTCGCGCTCTTCGAGTACATCGACGGTTTCTACAACTCCCGCCGCATCCAGGAACGGCTCGGCTTCCTCAGCCCGATCGAGTTCGAGGAGAAGCACTACGCCGAGCAGACGACGGCCGATCCAACGAATCTGAACACCCGTCAACCCTCTCTGACCAGCTGATCAGCACCTCCCGCGTGACGGGGGAACCTCACACCGTGACTCTGAAGTGAAGCCCAGCAGCGCCTGCGCGACAGCGAGGCAGACAAGCTCGGAGTCCGTCAGTCGCGGCGGTCGGCCCAGCCACCGGGTGCCCGCGATCTCGTCGTCGATCTTCACGTACAGTGCGGTCAGCAGGGCGTCCAGGTTGTTCGTCACACAATGATCTTGGACGCCCTGTCTGCGTTCCCGGATACACCGTCAGCATTCGCTATAACTCGTCTAGTAGGACTCCGTTAGGTCTGTCTCGGTCTTGGTGTCGTGTGGCCCCTGCTGGGCAGGGGCTGGTGGCAGGTGGTGCAGATGCCGGTCCAGCACCTCAGGACGTCTTGGAGGGCGTCGAGGGTCTGGTAGAGAGTGAGCCCGGTGTGGGTGCTTTTGGGGCCAGTCGCTGTTCGGTGAGGAAGGCGTGGGCGGCGGTCACGAGGGTGACGTGGTGGTGCCAGCCGGGCCAGGAGCGGCCTTCGAAGTGGTCCAGGCCCAGGCCGTGTTTGAGTTCGCGGTAGTCGTGCTCGATGCGCCAGCGGACTTTGGCCAGGCGGACCAGGTCGGCGATCGGGGTGTCGGCCGGCAGGTTGGAGAGCCAGTAGTCGGTGGGCGCCTCGGCGTCCTCGGGCCACTCGATCAGCAGCCAGCAGTCGGGCAGGATGCCGTCCCACCAGCCCTGTTCGGCCGATGCGGTAGCCCGGATCGGACGCTCGACGGCCTTGCCGGCCGGGCGGACACGCACGGCGGCGAAGCGGGACCGTAATTCTCCTCGCGAGCCCTGCCGCCAGGTGAGGGAGGTGAACGCCTCCTGCCCGAGCCCGGCCGCCAGGGCCGCAACCGAGGGTGCCCGGTGGCGGTAGCGGGGCTGGGGCCAGCAGCCGACCGGGCCCTTGCGCTCCGGGGTCACCGGCTTCACGTCGAACGGATGGGCGCTCACGTCCGCGCGGATGGCCAGCACATAGTCGATCCCCCGCTCTGCGAGGCCGGCCCGCAGGTGGGCATTGGCGCCGTAGGCGGCATCGGCCACCACGACCGGCGGGCTCATGCCCCAGCCCGCCAGGGTGTCGAGCATGTCCAGCGCCAGCCGCCACTTCTCGCGGTGCCCGACCTCGGGCGGGACACGGGTGGCGGTGCGGCGTTCGGTGTCCGCGGCCCACTCCCTGGGCAGGAACAGCCGCCACTGCAGCGGGCAGGACGCGGTGTCCGTCGCGGCGTGGACGCTGACGGCGACCTGGCAGTTGGCGCGTTTGCCCAGGGCTCCGCAGTACTGCGGAGCCACCCCGGCCGACATCCGGCCGTCCTTGGGCATCGACACGTCGTCGATCACCCAGGCCGTCGGGTTGATCAGCGGCAGCATGCGCTCTGCTATCCGCCGCTGCACGGGCACCGGGTCCCAGGTGGACTGGTTCACGAACTGCTGCAGGTTCTGTTCGTTGCCGTCCGGCAGCCGCGAGGCCATCGCCTGGATCGACTTGCGGCGGCCGTCCAGCATCAGTCCCCGCAGATAGCAGTCGCCCTTGGCCCGCTGGTCCTTGCGCGGCACCGAGGCGAACACATCAGCCACGTACAACGCCAACTTCGCCCGGACACGGTTCACTTCATGTGCGTCCATCCATCCAACATGCCCGAGAACAGGCCGAACACGA
>NZ_BEWA01000034.1 GCF_003112535.1 Streptomyces rishiriensis
CCTGTGATCGACAGGCCCGAGTTGCCGCTCGCGCGAGCCGTCGTCACCGTCACGTTCGCGCTCGGCTGCTTGGACAGCTTCACCTCGTACGTGGCCGTCTTGCCCTGCTGGACGCCCAGTTGGGTGGGCGTGGTGACCACGGTCGGGCCCGAGGCGACCGTGACGCCGACCGGGGTGGACTCGGCGGACGCGCCCAGGCTGTCGTACGCCTTGGCGATGAGCGAATGGCTGCCTACGGCCAGGTCGGTGGCGGAGAGCGTGTACGGCGCGCTCGTGTCCGTGCCCAGCAGCTTGGTGTCGTCGTAGAACTCCACCTTGCTGATCGTCGCGTTGTCCGCGGCCGCCGCCGTGGCCGCCAGCGGCACCGCCTCGCCCTGCGTGTAGACGGCGCCCGCGGTCGGGCTGGTCAGCACGGTGATCGGCGGCTGATGCGCGCCGACGCAGGGGGAGCCGTTGACCGAGAAGCTCGCGGGAGCGGCGTTCGTGCCGCTGTAGGTGAACTGCGCGCCCGTGCTGACCGCCGCGCCCGCGGCGATCGTCCCGTTGTACGAGGCGTTGTTCACCGTGATCTGCTGACCGGACTGCGCCCAGCTGCCGTTCCAGCCGTTCGACAGCTTCTGGTTGCCCGTGTAGGCGTACGTCAGCGTCCAGCCGTTGACGGCGTCCGTGCCGCGGTTGGTGAGGGTCACGTCCGCGGTGAAGCCGGAGCCCCAGTCGTTCGTCTTGTAGTCCACGCTGCACTGAACACCTGCTGCACGCGCGGCCGTCGCGCCGGTGGCCAGCATCGACAGGGGCAGGGCCAGTGCGGCCGCGGCGGCGGTCCACACCCGCCGAAGGGTCCTGCGTTTGCGTCCGGGATCCATGAACTGGTTCCTCCTAGCGGCTTGCGGCTCGGGGAAGGACAAGTCTTGGCCAGTGGGAGCGCTCCCATAATGGGGATGCGGGTGGCGGCGGTCAAGGAGCTTGAAGAGTCGAAAGCACAGAAGCGTTCAGTTCAAAGGAAGTTGAGCGTTCCCTCTGTGCAACCGCGCCGCTTGGCGCTAACTTCCTTCGCACCAGTGGGAGCGGTTCCAATCAGTCGACGCACCGATCACGGCGCGCCAAGCTGCAAGGAGTCGCTCATGCGACACCCCCCACCCTCACACCGCTCAGCTGCCGCAGCCGCAGACGCGCTCGTCGGCACGTCGGCCGTCCCGATGGTCCCGCAGCAGGGAGCGACACCCCGCGCGGTGGAGCACACCGTCGCCGGCCGGCGGCACAACGGCATCCAGGGATCGGTGAGAGTCACCGATGAGCATGCGGAAGCGGGCAGTGGGAAGCCCGCTCCCGTCCGCCGCCGACGGCGGGAGAACCACCGGGCACGCGAAGCCGGACCGACTCACCTGCTGACGGAGCGTCGGCAGCACCCCGAGCCGGAGCCGTACCCGGTGGCCTCCCGTGCCATGGTGCCGCGCAAGGGCCGCCCGAAGCGGTCCGACGACCCCGAATGACCCCGAACGACCCCGAACGACCCCGCACGGGCCGGTCCGCGACCACCGGACTGCACCAGTGAGCCCTTCCTGATCACCGACCACGAGCCGCACCGGCGTCGTGGGGCACCGAGCCGCGCGATCACCTGCGCCTGCTCAACCCGTGGAGAAATCCCCAAAGCAGAAGGAACCACTCTCATGAGTCGCACCAACACCTCCTTGCTCGCCGCGCTGGCGCTGTTGACCGGAGCCTCAGGAGCCGCGCTCCTCACGGCGCCGGCCGGGGCCGCCGCCGCCGTGCCCTGCACGGTGGACTACAAGGTGCAGAACCAGTGGGACACCGGCTTCACCGCCGCCGTGACGATCACCAACAACGGCGCTGCCAAGTCGGGTTGGTCGGTGAAGTGGTCGTACGCCGGCAACCAGAGGATCACCAACGGCTGGAACGCGAAGGTCACCCAGAGCGGGGCCGCCGTCACGGCCGCCAACGAGAGCTACAACGGCACGCTCGGCACCGGCGGTTCCGTCAGCTTCGGCTTCCAGGCCGCCTACAGCGGCGCCAACGCCGTTCCCGCCACCTTCAGCCTCGACGGCGTGACCTGCAACGCCGATGACGGAAGCGGATCGGGCGGCGGTACCGGCGGAGGCACGGGAGGCGGCACCGGCGGCGGCACGGGAGGAGGCACCGGTGGTGACACCGGCGGCAGTACGGGCGGGGGCACCGGTGGTGACACCGGTGGTGACACCGGCGGCAGTACGGGCGGGGGCACGGGAGGCGACGACGGCGGTGGCACGGACGGGCGTGTCGCCAACCCCTATGTCGGCGCCAAGGGTTATGCGAACCCCGAGTGGTCGGCCAAGGCCGCCGCCGAGCCGGGCGGCAGCCGCATCGCCAACCAGCCCACCGCCGTCTGGCTGGACCGGATGGCCGCCATCACCGGTGTCGCCGGCGGCATGGGCCTGCGCGCCCACCTGGACGAGGCGCTGAAGCAGAAGGGCTCCGGCGAGCTCGTCGTCCAGCTGGTCATCTACGACCTGCCGGGCCGTGACTGCGCCGCCCTGGCCTCCAACGGCGAACTCGGGCCGAACGACCTCGACAAGTACAAGAGCCAGTACATCGACCCGATCGCCTCGATCCTGTCCGACCCGAAGTACGCGGGCCTGCGGATCGCCACGGTCATCGAGCCCGACTCGCTGCCCAACCTGGTCACCAACGCCGGCGGCACCAACACCACCACCGACGCCTGCGTGACGATGAAGAGCAACGGCAACTACGAGAAGGGCGTCTCCTACGCGCTCGACAAGCTGGGCGCCCTCGCGAACGTCTACAACTACATCGACGCCGGCCACCACGGCTGGCTCGGCTGGGACAGCAACCTCGCCCCGTCGGTGCAGGAGTTCGCCAAGGTGGCGACCAGCAACGGCGCGAGCGTCCACGACGTGGCCGGGTTCATCGTCAACACCGCCAACTACAGCCCCGTCAAGGAGCCCAACTTCAAGGTCACCGACACGGTGGGCGGTCAGACGGTCCGCCAGTCGAAGTGGGTCGACTGGAACCAGTACGTGGACGAGCAGTCGTTCGCGCAGGGACTGCGGGACAAGCTCGTCGCCGCCGGGTTCGACTCCGGCCTCGGCATGCTGATCGACACCTCCCGCGACGGCTGGGGCGGCTCCGCCCGGCCCGCCGGTCCCGGCCCGACGACCTCCGTCGACGCCTATGTCAACGGCAGCCGGATCGACCGGCGCATCCACGCCGGCAACTGGTGCAACCAGAGCGGCGCCGGACTCGGGCAGCGGCCCACCGCGGCCCCGGCCGCCGGCGTGGACGCCTACGTGTGGGTGAAGCCGCCGGGGGAGTCGGACGGCAACAGCGCCGCCGTCCCCAACGACGAGGGCAAGGGCTTCGACCGCATGTGCGACCCCACCTACGGCGGCAACGCCCGCAACGGCAACAACCCCACGGGCGCACTGCCGAACTCGCCGCTCGCCGGACACTGGTTCTCCGCCCAGTTCCAGCAGCTGATGCAGAACGCCTACCCGCCGCTGCCGTGACCCCCTGACGCGGTGAGCGTCCGCCGGGTCCGGTCCTCGCGGAGGAGCGGACCCGGCGGAACCACGTGCGTACCGCCGCACCACCGCGTCGCGGCCGCCGCGGGCCGCCCTTCGCGCTTCCGGTCCCGGCTCTCTCCGGCGGTGAATCCCGCGTCATGGGCCAGGAGGGCGGCCTGGACGCGGTCGGTGACGTCCAGTGCGGTCAGGATGCGGCTGACGTGCGCCTTGACGGCGCGCGGTGAAGCCGTCCATGCGGGGCATGCGCACGTCGACGAGTGCGACGTCGATGCGGTGGGCGGTGGCCTGCTCGATCGCCTGGAGGCCGTCGGCGGCCCGGACGGCGCAGGCACGTCAGATCGGCTGGATCAGCCGTTGTACGGGGCGGTGACGTCCAGGACCCAGGTAACGCCGAAGCGGTCGCTGAGCATGCCGTACAGCGGTGCCCACTGCGCGGGCTCCAGCGGACGCACGATGGTCGAGCCCTCGGCGAGCTTGCCCCACAGGGCGCTGATCTCCTTGGCGTCGTCACCGCGTACGGAGACGAAGAACGGGTTCTCGCCCTGGTTCCAGGGCAGTGGCGAGGGCACGTCGTAGGCCATGACGTGGAAGCCGTTGTCGCCGGCCACCTCGCCCCACATCACCCAGTCCGCCTCGCTCTCGTTCTGCACGGCGCCCGCGTCCTTGTAGGTGACCGCGACAGTACGTCCGCCGAAGACGGACTGGTAAAAGTCCAGCGCCTCACGTGCAGCGCCCCGGAAGTTCAGGTGAGTGGTGGTCGTGACGGACATGACCTGCTCCTTGCCTCGATGTGGCGAATACGCCGCCGACCGTCCAAGCCCGGCGGCCGCCGTTACCAGGAGCGATGCCTCCCGGACGGCTCGTGTGCCACCCTGACGGAGGTAGAGGACAGGTTGTGTCCTCTACTGCAGTGAAAATGGATCGCATGCATAAAACCTCCTCCCGGCTGCTCGCGCTGCTCTCGCTGCTTCAGACGCACCGCGACTGGTCCGGCGAGGATCTCGCCGGGCGTTTGAGCATCACCTCGCGCACCGTGCGTCGTGACATCGACCGGCTGCGCGAACTCGGCTACCCGATCACGACGGTCAAAGGACCGGCCGGCGGCTACCGACTGGGGGCCGGCACTCACATGCCACCCATGCTGTTCGACGACGGCCAGGCCGTCGCCCTGGCCGTCGCGCTGCAGACCGCAGCCACCGGCACCACCGTCGCCGAAGACGCCACCCGCGCCCTGGCCACTCTCCGCCAGGTCATGCCACCCCGCCTACGTCACCGCATCGACCTGCTGCGCATCACCGCCGTCCAACCGCCCGCGACCCGCGACACTCCTCAGGCCGACATTCAGGTCCTGGTGGACCTGAGCCGCGCCATCCGCGCCCGCGAGGAACTGCGCTTCGACTACACCCCAGGACCGAGCGCCTCAGCCGATGACCCCCGCCGCGTACAACCCCACCACCTGGTCACCTGGCGTAATCGCTGGTACCTCGTAGCCTGGGACCTCGACCGCGAGGACTGGCGCACCTTCCGCGTCGGCCGCATCCGGCCCCGCACACCCACCGGCCCCCGCTTCGCCCCGCGCGAACTGCCCGGCGGCAACGTCTCCACCTTCATCACCAGCCGATTCCGCGGCAACGACGGCACCACCACCGACTGGCCCTGCCACGGCGAAGTCATCCTCCACCTCCCGGCCGCCAACGTCGCACCCTTCGCCCAGGACGGAATCGTCGAGGAACTCAGCCCCGGCCACTGCCGACTTATCCTCGGCTCCTGGTCATGGACCGGACTCGCCGCCGCCATCGGCCGCTTCGACACCGATATCGAAGTCATCGGCCCACCTCAACTGGCCACGGCATTCGCAGACCTCGCCGCCCGCTACGCTCGCGCCGCACGCACCACAGGACCAGAGATCGGTCCGACGCCGTGAGAACAGAACGCGCCGCGCCGCTCAAGCCCTCCCCACCTGCCGGACTGACCCAGCGCTCAGCCAGACGTGACCCGAGAACGCAGAAGAGGCTCGTGCGTCATGACGGGCCCTCAAGACCCTTCCACGTCAGACCCGGCGGACGCTGACGACGTCGAACGCCGCCCCTGCCCGAACGAGTCGACCGGCGCACCCAGTACACGGCCACCTCGCCGCACCTTGAGGCACCCGGCGGAGACCGGACTGTCCGTCCGCGACCTCCTGACCTTCCTCACCAGCCGGGCCTACGAGGACACAGACGCCGAGGCGGCACCGCAATGACGACCACGGCCCACCCCGCCCTGGACCGCGCCGCCGCGCGTCGAACGGATCGGCGACGTCTCTTGGTCTGCTTGCCGGGCCGGCGAGGCCAAGGGACGTCTGCCAAGGTCCCGGCCCGACAGCGGGAACGCGCCGTACGCCGCGGCAGTCGAGCGGTTACCTCACCGGCGCGGACATCGCCAAGTCCTCCGCGCGCATCGACCGGATCTCGCTGACGACGTGAGGTCGACCTCACCACGTCCCAGATGGCGCGCCTGGACGAGGTCAGCGCGATAGATCTCGGCTTCCCCCACGCCATGCTCGCCAGTGACCACATCCGCGTACAGACCCGCGGCGACCTGAAGATCCAGGCCCGCCATTGACGGACGCGCACGGGGGCGGCATCTCGCCGCCCCCGTGCGCGCCGGCAATCAAGCTTTGCCCCCTGTTCGGCGGTTGGAGCGCCATGTGACTCCCAGAGGGAGGGGCGCAGAGGTGGCCGCGTCCACGGGCCGTCGGGAAGCCATCGGTCCCGCCGGGGGCTGAGGAACGGCGGGACCGAGCCGTCGATCAGGCGCCGGCGGCGGCGAGATCACGCAGACGCCGGTCACCGTTCATGCTTGCCGTGGCCCGCACGACTTTGGCCTCACCCCACTTCCTCGCCGCTGCCGCGAAGGCGGGGTAAGTGGGCTGTTTGGACTGGAGGTTCACGTCGGTGGTCATCCAGCGCACCAGGTCCGCGGCGTCCTTGGTGCGTTCACCGGCGTGCGCGGAGACGAGGAGGGCGCCGCCGCCGACCTGTCCGGCGTACGGCTTGCTCTCGCCGGGCCAGGTCGGCATGGGGGCGGCCGCGATCCTGCCCTTGGGCACCTTGAACGCGGGGCCGAACATGAAGTCGCCGAACCAGGCGGGGGCGGGCAGCATCAGGATCTTCTCGCCCTCGCCGAACTTGGAGAAGGCGGGGTCGATGGGCACGACCGTGGTGACGGCCTTCTCCCGGGCGAGGGGCTGCAGCAGGTCGGCGACCCGGGTGCACTCGGGTCGGGTCAGGTCGATGTGGACCTTGGTGAGGCTGAGGGTGTCGCGGGTGGGGCAGCCGCTGCTGCCGAAGTAGATACCGGCGCCGTACTTGCCGTTGACGGCACCGACGATGGTGCCGGGGTGCTCCTTCGCCGCCTTGAGCCCGGTCCGCTGGTAAGCGGCCCAGGTGGTGGGCACGGAGTAGCCGTACCGCCGCATGAGAGTCCTGTCGTACCACAGGACGGTGGGGGAGATGTCGTTGCGCAGGCAATACGTCCTGCCGCCGAAGGTGCAGGTGTCGAGGGACCCCGGAGTGAAGCCGTCGCGGACGGACTTCGGGACCAGGGTGTCGAGCGGGGCCGCGTAGCCGAACTTCCGGCCGGCGAGGGTGGCCGCCTCGGCGGGGTTGGCGAGGAAGACGACGTCGGGCCAGCCGCTGCCGGTCCGGTTGGCGAGGGAGATCTTGGTGGGCACGTAGCCCGCGTCCGGCGGGATCGTCACGATCCGCAGTTTCAGGTCGGGGTGCTCCTTCCTGTACTGCTGGGCCGCGGGCATGCGGGTGTTGTCCACCCAGACGAGTAACTCCCCTTCGCCGCCGCCCGAACCGCCGTCGGCATGGCCACCGGTTCCTCCGCATCCGCAGAGCACCAGAGCCAGGGCCGCGGCCAGGGAAGCCGCGCGCCGTCTCTTCATGGGGGACCACCTTTTCACGGGGGAGCCGTATTCCGGGAACGAGGATTGCGATAAGTTTCGCAAAACGCGATCGCCCCGGAAACGTAGGAGATTCATCGGATGACGTCAACGGTTGGGACAAGATCCGACCAGGCGAGGCGGCGGACGCTGGCCGAAATCGCCCAACAGGCAGGCGTGTCGGTGTCCACAGTGTCCAAAGTGCTGCACAATAGGTCCGATGTTTCGGCGGAGACGCGGGCCAAGGTGCAGCGCCTGCTCGAACAGCACGGCTATCTCGCGAAACACCGCCCGTCGGCCACCGCGGCCCCGCCCGGCGGACTGATCGACTTCGTCATCAACGAACTCGACAGCCCCTGGGCGGTGGAACTCATCCGGGGCGCGGAGGACGTGCTGCACGACGCCGGAATGGGCATGGTCGTCTCCTCCACGCACGGCCGCACCAGACGCGCCCGGCAGTGGCTGGACTCCTTGGCCACCCGTCCGACCCGCGGAGCAATCCTCGTGGTGCCCGACCTGACGCCCGAACAGCACGACGAGCTGAACCGGTTGGGCATTCCGTACGCGCTGGTCGCACCGATCGACGAGCCCGCCCCCGGCACGCCCTGGGTGGGCACGACCAACTGGCCCGGCGGACTGGCCGCGACCCGCCACCTCGTCGAGCTGGGCCACCGCCGCATCGCGATCATCAGCGGCCCGGAGCGTCGGCTCACCTCACGGGCACGGGTCGACGGCTACCGTTCGGCACTGACCGAAGCCGGCCTGCCCTTCGACCCGCGGCTCGTGCGCTACGGCGACTTCACCCACGGCCTCGCGCACCAACACGCCCTTGAGCTGCTGGCGTTGCCCGACCGTCCGACGGCGATCTTCGCGGGCAGCGACCACCAGGCCCTCGGCACCTACCGGGCCGCCGCCGAACTGGGGCTGCGCGTCCCGGTCGACGTCAGCGTGGTCGGCTTCGACGATCTGCCCTTCGCCGACTGGGTCACCCCCCGCCTGACGACGATCCGCACCCCCCTGGCCGACATGACCGCACTGGCCGCCCGGATGGTGCTGCGCCTGCTGGCCGGCGAACAACCGGAGACGACCCGCGTGGAGGTGGCGACTGAACTCATGATCCGGGAGAGCACCGCCCGACCGCCGGCGCCGTGAGCGCGGTGGCGCCGCGGAAGCGGTGCGTCGCGGGTCGGACCGGCGCGTCGACGGCTGCTCGGGTCCCCACGGTCGCGCTCGCGCGGCACCGCCGGCGCACCTGATCACGGAGGAGGGGGAGGCGGATGGCGAACATGCCCAGCCATCCTGTGCGCTGCTGCTCGAGGGCGGCGGTGATCACCAGGGCCGCCGCCGCGGCGTTCTGCACTACCTCGCCGACCGATTTGCAGAGGTTGATCTGGTGCGTCGAGCCGCGTCCCGTTTTCCTGCCGAGGGCGAGTTCGCCCAGTTCGGCGTGCACGTGCTGGGCCGTGATGAGGCCGCCGCGGATCGGCATCGGGAGGTCGTTGCTGCCCGCCGGGCAAGGGGCCAGCGCAGCTTGCCGCGATTCGGCGCATCGACGTCAACGCCGTGCATCCGAGCAGACGCCTGGAGACCGTCGTGGAAAAGGATTTGAGGCGGCCGCGCCCCGCTGCTACTTTCCCGGTGGACCGTGACATCGTCGTATGGAGGTGAGCCCCCGTGAACACAGTTACCCGTGGGTGCTCCCTCAACCCGTCACGGTCCGGCGGCTGACGTTCGGTGTCGCCAGGAGCGCCTGAGATCGAGGCACTCCTGGAAGGGGACTCCGATGAATGCAAAAATTTGCACCGCAGGCCGTGGCGAGAACGCGGTGATGATCACGCGCGTCGCAGACCGGCAGTGGCATGCACTGGATGACGACCTGGTGGTCGGCCGGGGGCATGCGCAGCACCGGCCCGACGGACGCCTGTTCGTCAGCATCGACGCCTGGCACGAGGCCGCCTTCGACCGGCTGGCCGAGGCGATGCTGACGGAACTGCCGGCGCCGCTGTACACGGTGGTCGACGAAGCCGACGCCGAGCTGACGGCGGGCTGGCGGCGAGCCGGGTTCGCGGTCCGGCGCCGCGAGTGGGAGTACGTCGTGCCGACCGACCCGCGCGTCACCGGGCTCGAAGCGGTCCTGCCGCCTTCGGGCGTGACGATCGTGCCCGCCGGTCAGGCGGACGAGCGTCTGCTGAGGGCGGTGGACCGCGCCGTCCGTGCGGAAGTCGAGGCGACCGTCGGCTGGCGGTCGATGCCCGCGGAGGTCATTGCCGGCCTCGAAGGCGACACCGTCGTCGACCCGTCGAAGTACGCGGTGGCCGCGGCGCCGGACCGTTACCTGGGCCTGATCCGGGTGGTGAGGGTGAAACGGCCGCGCATCGGGCTGGTCGCGGTCCGGGCCGACGAGCAGCGCCGCGGCATCGCGCGGGCGTTGCTGGCCCACACGCTGGGCACGCTGCACCGCGCCGGGGCCGCAGAGGCCTGGACCGAGGTACACGAGTCCAACCGGGCGGCCTCGGCGCTGTTCGAAGGCATCGGCGCCCGGCCGACGGGCAGCAACCTGGAGCTGGTGCGATGACCGGGAACAGGAACGTCATCGAGGTCGAGGGCCGGGTCGTCGAGTGTCTGCGCAGCGCCATGTTCACCGTGGAGCTGGAGAACGGCCATCAGGTGCTCGCGCACATCAGCGGGAAGATCCGCAAGAACTACATCAGGATCATGCTGGAAGACCGGGTGCTGGTGGAGCTCCCGCCGTACGACCTGACGCGCGGCCGGATCGTCTTCCGGTACCGGAACTAGCGGCTGCCCGCTCGGATCACCCCGCTGACAGGTCCCGCCGGTGCCCTGTGACCTGATCCGGACGACAGGACCAGGCGGGGCGGGGCTCGGCGCCTGACGCGACGGCTGATCCTCGGGTCCCGGTCACCGCGCTTCGGTGACCGGGACCCACCGAGGTCGATGACGCCTCACCGCCGGTGTGCACCGGGAACAGCCGGTGCGCCCGGCGTCGTTGCAGTGGTACGAGACCGCCGTGGTGGACGGCGGGCGCCCCGAGATCGGCAGGCTGTCCCGACGTGATCCACGGCCCCGGGTCCGCGGTACGCCCGTCGTCCGACGTCCGATACTGAGGGGCGCCCCCTCGACGCCCGCCGCGGACTCGGACCGGGGCCTTTTCACACAGGAGGACTGATTCATGACCGACTCACCCTTGACGCTCATGGCGGTACACGCCCACCCCGACGACGAGGCCACGGGAACAGGAGGCGTCCTCGCGCGATACGCGGCGGAGGGCATGCGCACGGTCCTCGTGACATGTACCGACGGCGGTTGCGGTGACGGGCCCGGAGGTGTCAAGCCGGGCGATCCCGGGCACGATCCGGCGGCGGTCGCCCTCATGCGACGTCAGGAACTCGAGGCGAGCTGCAGAATCCTGAAGATCAGCCACCTGGAGATGCTGGACTACGCCGACTCCGGGATGATGGGCTGGCCGACCAATGACGCCCCCGGGGCCTTCTGGCAGACCCCCGTGGCGGAGGGCGCCGCCCGACTCGCGGAACTCTTCCGGCGCTACCGTCCCGATGTCGTCGTCACCTATGACGAGAACGGCTTCTACGGTCACCCCGACCACATTCAGGCCAACCGCATCACGATGGCGGCGCTGGCGATGTCCGAGCTGACACCGAAGGTGTACTGGACGACGGCTCCCCGCTCGATGATGCAGCGGTTCGGGGAGGTCATGCGCGAGTTCGGAATGGAGGGACAGGAGCCGGATCCCGCCGAGGCCGCCGCGATGGCCGAGATCGGACTCCCCGACGAGGAGATCACCACCTGGGTGGACACGTCCGCCTTCGGCGGCCAGAAGTTCGATGCGCTGGCCGCGCACGCCAGCCAGGGCGAGAACATCTTCTTCCTCAAGATGGGCCAGGAGAAGTTCACCGAGTTGATGGGCGTCGAGACCTTCGTACGCGTCCAGGACACCACCGGCGCGGCCGTCCCCGAGAACGACCTCTTCGCCGGACTGCGCTGACCCGCCCGCCCACCGTCTGCCCGGGCCGCCGCCGACCGGGAGGACCGCTCCGGGCACGGAGGCGGCGCGGTCGCTGAACAGCCTGGCGCCGACCTGGCGATCTCGCCCGGGGCCGGCCGCCGAGAAGGTCCAGGGGTAGTCCGGCGTCCGGCGGGTACCCGCGTCCGGCGTGCCTCGGCAGACGGGAGCCCGCGGCAAATGGTGCTTCGAAGCAAGAGGAGATGGAATGCGGCTCCGCGAGTCGGCTCTGGCGTTGGCCTCCCGGTGTACCGCCGAGATACTGGCCGGCCGATACCGCCTGGACGCTCCCATCGGTTCGGGCGGCGCGGCAGACGTCCACCGTGGCTTCGACCTGCGGCTGAGGCGCGCGGTCGCGGTGAAGGTGTTCCGGCCCGGCACCGGGCTCGAATCGGAGAAGGGCCTCGAGAGCGAGTCGGTGATCCTCGCCCGACTGCAGCATCCCGGGCTGGTCACGGCCTACGACGCAGGACGGCATGACGGCCGCGCCTATCTGGTCATGCAACTGATCGAAGGCTCCACGCTCAAAGCCCGCATCGCCGAAGGCGCCCTGTCCTGCGAAGAGACCGCGTCGCTGGGCGCCGACCTCGCACGGGCCCTGGCTCACGCCCACGAGGCGGGGGTCGTTCACCGTGACGTCAAACCGTCCAACATCCTTCTCGACGCCTCGGGTCGCCCTTACCTGACCGACTTCGGCATCTCCCGGCTGGTCGACGCCACCACCCGCACCGCCACCGGCACCCTCGTCGGCACCGCCGCGTACCTCTCGCCGGAACAGGTGCTCGGCCGGCCCGTCGGCCGGCCCGCGGACGTCTACGCCCTCGGACTCGTGCTCCTCGAATGCCTCACGGGCAGGCTCGAGTACGGCGGCGGCCCTCTCGAAGCGGCGATAGCGCGACTCCACCGCCCGCCCGAGCTGCCCGGCGCGCTGCCCGGCGAACTCGCCGTCCTGCTCCGGGACATGACCGCTCTGGACGAGCAGAGCCGTCCGTCGGCCCTCGACTGCGCCCGCATGCTGGCCGGCCTGGCCGGTGAGGCCCCCTTCGCGCCCGCCGCGCCGACCGCTCCGGCGGCCGGTGCCACGGCTTCGGCACGGAGTGGGGAACCGGCGTACGACGACGCGACGCACCTGGACGCGTTGCCGGCTCCGGAGCGAGCCGCCGCGAAGGCCGCTCCCGCACGTGGCCGGGTCCTCGTGGTGGGCGGAACCGTCGCGCTGGCCACGGTCATGGCCGCCGCTTTCGCCGTCACCGACGGCTTCCCGCACCACGGAAGCGACGGGAACACGACACGGGCGGTCACCCGGCCTGCCGAGAGCACCGGCCCCGACGGTCGCTCCGCCGGCAGGGACGACGCCTCCGCGAGCCCCGAGATGCCCTCGGCTTCGGCCCCGGACACCTCCGACGGACTCCTCCACGACGCCACTTCCGCACGGAGTGTCCGGCCTCCGTCCGGCAGCGCGAGCCCGAGGCCGGTCAACGCGACAGTCACGTCCTTCGACAGCACGTCCGGCAGCGGAGCACAGGCCGGGCGGAAGCCGACGGCGCCCGGCAAACAGTCCGGCGACCCGGAGAAAGCCGAGAAGGCTGATAAGACCGAGAAATCCGATAAGGCCGATAAAGTTGATAAGACCGGGAAGGCGGAGAAAGTCGAGAAGGTGACGTCGAAAGGGGAGAAGCACCCGAAGCCGGGCGAAACCGGCTGACGGGGGGGCACTCCCGGGACCGGCCGCCGCGCCGAACGCCGACGACTCCGTGGTGTGCGTCGAGGTCCAGGGCATGCCGGTGAGCGTGTCGGCGACGGTGTTCCGGGACGTCGCTTACGAAGGCGCCCGCGCCGTTCTGCCCCTGGGCGCCTACACGTACTACAGGCTCGTCAACCGCATCAACGGCATGGTCGCCGACGGCTGGGGCTCCACCGGCAACGGTGACCCGGCCCGGCAGAAGGCATGGGACGGCAGCGACACCCAGCAGTGGCGGATCACCCACCGGGGCCAGGGCCAGTACTCGATCGCCAACCGCGGCACGGGCCTGGTCCTCGACGGCGGTGGAATGGTCGTCGCAGGGGTCCGTGACCAAGCAGTGGACGTGGCAGCAGAGCACCAACCTGCTGTGGATTTTCAGCCCGGTCGCCTGACACCGGGGGGGTGTGCGGTCCATTTCTGGTGGGGGCCGCCTGTGCGGTCCCGGATGATGACCTTGGTGCCGTCGGCCGTGCTCGGCCAGGTGCGCGAGCACGGACACGGTGCGGTAGGCGGCGGCCGACCGGTCGGCGGGAAGGCCACGACGTACGTGAACTGGCCGTTGACCTGGATGGTCGCCCTCGGGGGGTGCCGGAGCCGTCGGCGCAGGTGATGTCGACCAGCTTCGTGCCGGCCGTGGCGGGCAAAAGCGTCCACTCGTCCGGTATGTCGGACATGACGGAAAACCCCGGGTGGGAAACCGGCGTGTGTCGGTGGCGATCGGCGCGCTGCCGTTATACCGTTGTGATCAGCAGTCGTGGTTCCGAAGTTCTGTTCGCCCGTGATCGCCGTCGCGGGCGTTCTTGCTGTTCAGCGCCTCTCCGGACCAGGGCGATCACCTCCCGGTCGCGCAGGGTGCGCGCCCGGTTTCCCTCGAAGGAGACAGTCATGGCCAAGGGCACTGTGAAGTGGTTCAACAGCGAGAAGGGCTTCGGCTTCATCGAGCAGGAGGGTGGCGGCCCCGACGTGTTCGCCCACTACTCCAACATCGCCAGCCAGGGATTCCGTGAGCTGCAGGAGGGCCAGAAGGTCGAGTTCGACGTCACCCAGGGCCAGAAGGGCCCGCAGGCGGAGAACATCCGCCCCGCCTGACGCCGGCCTCGGTCCGACCCGGCATCCCGACTCGGGGATGCCGGGTCGGACCGTATCTGTGAGGGCCCGGCGGACGCGAGCCGGATCCGGATCCGCTCGCTGTCGGTGGCCAGGTACACCTCGAAGACCTGCGGGTCCTCCGCGTTCCAGGGCCGTACCGCCGTCAAGGCGAACTCGCCCTCGGACGGCTGATCGTAAACCCCGAGATGCCTGCCGTGCCGGGCCGTGCCGGGCGAGCCGCGTTCCGTGCGGTGTCACAGCATCTCGAAGTCCTCGTACTCGAAGCCCGGCGCGACGACGCAGGTCACCAGGACCGGCTGGTCGCCGGCCGGCTGTGCGGTCTGCCAGACGCCGGCCGGCACGAGGAACTGCGGCTGCTGACCGTGCTCGACATCGGGCCCCACCACGGCGACGGCCGTTTCCTGTGGAGCGGCCCCGCCGCCCCCGAGCCGCAGTGTCAGCGGGCCGCCCCGGTGCCACAGCCAGAGCTCGTCCGAACGCACCCGGTGCCAGCGGGAAACCTCGCCGGGGTGAAGGAGGAAGTAGATGCCGGTCGCGAAAGGGCGCGGCCCTGCGTACCCGTCCGGAACCGCTGTCGGTCCGGTCCGCCATGTCTGCCGAAACCAGCCGCCCTCGACATGCGGTTCCAGTCCAAGGCGCACCACCAGCTCGGAAATCTCACTCATGAACAGACATGCTGACGCATGACAGCCCCTCCGGTCCCCGTCGTCGGAGGCGTCAGACGGCGATGATCTGCCACTGCTCCTCAGGCGCGCGGCTGTAGGCGAACTGGTTGATGTTGGCGCCGTCGGCGGTCGAGCCTCCGTCGACGTTGAGGGACAGTCCGCTGAACCGGTTGGTGAGGTAGTAGTGACCGTCGCCGGTCGGCGTGACCGCCCAGTGCTGCTGGGGAACGTTGCTGTCGCTGTACAGGGAGACGTTCCCGCCGTCCACCCGCGAGAGTCCGGCCACCTCCATCAGCTTGCCGCTGTTCACGTTCCTGATCTCGTAGTAGCCGTCTCCGGTGGAGGCGAAGGTCCACTTCTGGGCGGTGTTGTTCAGCCACGGCCACTGCTGGATGTTGGCGCCGTTGGCGGTGCCGAAGTTGTAGACGTCGGCGACTTTGCCGCTCTTGCGGTTGACGATGCGGTAGACCGTGCCGTCGCCCGGGAGGACGCTCGACACCAGGGCCGGCTCGGCCGTCCGGCCGCCGATCCTGACGCCGGCCATGTTGGCGTAGCCGCCGGTGGCCGCGTTGGCCTGGATCCGTACGAAACCCACGTTCCGGGAGGGCCATTCGGCCACCTTGGTGGCGCGGTCGCCGGCCCAGGAGCCGGTGGCGACCTGGGTGAAGTTCGTGCCGTCGGTGCTGGTGGAGACGGTGTACGAGGTGATGTCGCCGTCAGTGGCGTTGTCGCGGTTCCACTGCTTGGGCAGGTACTCCAGGGTGGAGACGTTGCTCCACACCCCGCCCAGGTCGATCGTGATCGAGTGGGGCAGGGCCGGGGACAGTCCCCACGTCGACCAGCAGGTCTGGTAGCCCTTGTCGCTCAGCCCGTCGATGGCGTTGAGCGGCCCCTCGCCGGTGTGGAAGCCGGTGGCGTAGGCGCTGACCGGGGTCACGGGGTGTTCGGTGCGGGGAGTCTGGGCGGGCAGTGGCGGGCGGGAGGTGTTCGGGCTCCATGCCGCACCGACTTCGGCGAGCCGGTTGACGATATTGGCGTCCAGCTTGCCGTTGCGGTTGGGTGGGCAGTTGAGGATGAACGAGGTGTACTTCGGTTCCAGGTCCGCCAGATGAGACAGGATCGCGTCCCTGCTCAGCAGGCCCTCGGTCGGCGTGGAGGGATGCCAGAACCAGCCGTTGCTGATCGTCTGTCCCTGCGTGGCGGCGTAGGTGTTCCCGGCCGGCGCGGTGATGCCCAGCGGCTCCTCGAAGTAGATCGCGTCACCGAGGAAGGGCACCGACAGTCCACCGTGGTCGATCATGACGATGTCCGGCTGGAGTGACTTCACGTGCTTGCGGATCCGCTGGTAGGAGACGGCCTGTTGGCCCATCTGCCACGCGTAGCCGTCGGTGACGAACATGTCGATGGTGCCGTAGTTGGTGAGCAGTTCGGTGATCTGACCCAGGATGAAGGTCATGTCGCCCGGCTGGATGGCGTCGGTGGTGTCGAGCCCGGTCACCTTGTGCCGGTTCTCCCATGCCTCGACGCCGAAGGTGCGGTCCCATATCGAGTAATAGAGTCCGACCTTCAGTCCCTTCGCCCGGAAGGCGTCGCAGTACGCCTGGACGACGTCGTGCTTGTAGGAGCTGTTGGCGACGTTCTGGGTGCCGTAGGCGCTCGGCCACAGGGCGAAGCCGTCGTGATGCTTGGTCGTCAGGATTCCGTAGCTCATCTTCGCCGCCGCGGCGGCGGCCGCCCACTGGGCACAGTCCACCGCAGTGGGCGCGAACAGGGCGGGGTTCTGGTTCGGGGCGGCCCACTCCTCGTTGGTGAACGTGCCCAGGCTGAAGTGGTTGAACATGCCGAACCGCATGTTCACCAGGTTTTCCAGATTGGTCTGGGAGTCCGCGGCGGCCGCCTTCGCCAGCAGGGGCGACAGCGCGGGGATCATGGGCAGCGCGGTCGCGGCCACGGCGGCACCTGCGGCGCCCAGCAGTGTGCGACGGGACAGTCTTCCTGACGGCATGGGCTTCCTGGGTGTTGGGTTACGGATGTTACGCATGAAGTTCGGCCATGTGACCCGTCTGTGTCAACGGGCGTGCAGGGATGAACTGCCGTCCAGGCCAAGCCATTCTGACTGTTAAAGCCATAATGACACGTTTCGTTCACTGCTAGACATCGCATGTCTGGCGACACCGCTCGCCCCGGGGTTCCCTCTCGGATTCGATTCGCCGGGTCGCCGGGTCGCCGGGTGGCCGGGTGGCCGGGTGGCCGGGTCGCCGGGTGGCCGGGTGGCCGGGTGGCCGGGTGGCCCGGTGGCCCGGTGGTCGGGCCCGGGTTGGCGTGGGGCCGTGCTCCGGCAGGAACGCCGTGCGTGACACGTTCGCCGAGCGCGCGACCCGCCTTCTGCGCTACCGCGGACCACTCCTGCCGGAGGCATTGACGCACCCTGCGTCCCCCACTTAACGTCTGCCCGACCCTACGAACGTCGTTCTATATATCGGACAACTCGCCTCGGCGGAACGGGAGTCGGCTGCGCAGACTTCCCGGCTCGCCCTGGAAGCACACCGGCACGGTGCGACAGCAGTCAGGACCTGGAGGCGGACGCCCTCCCCCCCCCGCTGAGACCGGGCTCCCCCTGCCGCGTCGCCTTGGCCCTTCCACCCGACGGCGGCATCGGCACAACGACAGGAGACGTATATGTCCGCGCTGCGCGCACGGCTGTCGGCGATGTTGCTCGCCGCGTGCCTCCTCTTCACGGGCCAGGCCCTGACCACACCCCAACCGGCCGCCGCCGCCGACCCCGGCTACCTGATGGTCCACTTCACCGGGGAGGGGGCGACCAACCAGCAGATGTACCTCTCGCACAGCACGGACGGCGTGCACTGGAACGACCTCAACGGGGGCGGGATGGTCCTGCGCTCCACGGTCGGCACGAAAGGCGTGCGCGACCCCGCGTTCGTGAGATCGCCTGACGGCAGCAAGTACTGGATCATCGCGACCGACCTGTGCATCTCCTGCGGGCAGAGCTGGAGTCAGTCCATCAACGACGGCAGCCGCAACCTCGTGGTGTGGGAGTCGACGGACCTGGTCACCTGGTCGCAGCCGCGGCTGCTGAACGTCGCCGGCGCCATCCCCG
The DNA here is from genome assembly GCF_003112535.1 of Streptomyces rishiriensis. Classification (GTDB taxonomy): domain Bacteria; phylum Actinomycetota; class Actinomycetes; order Streptomycetales; family Streptomycetaceae; genus Streptomyces; species Streptomyces rishiriensis. The sequence continues at coordinate 18,150 of NZ_BEWA01000034.1, forward strand.
ACGGACGCAACGCGTGGGCTCCGGAGGCGATCTGGGACCCGGCCGGCAACGACTACATCCTGTACTGGGCGACCAACGTGCCCTTCAACGGCGCGACGAAGCACCGCATCTTCTACGCCCACACCCGCGACTTCCGCACCATCACCACCCCGCAGATCTACATCGACCGCCCCGGCACACAGGAAATCATCGACACGCAGATCATCGAGGTGCCGGCGGGCGTCGGCAACTACCGCTACGTGCGGGCCTCCGGCGACGGTCAGATCACGCTCGAAGGCAGCAACTCGATCCTCGGGACGTGGACGAACCTCGGCAACCTCTCCGGCATCGGCCTCACCGGCTCCCAGGTCGAGGGCCCGATGTGGATGAAGTTCAACGGCACCGGCAAGTGGGCCCTCTATCTCGACCAGTACGCGTCCGGCGGTGGCTACATGCCGGTTCTCACGACCGACCCGTCCAATCCCGCCGCCTACCAGAAGCAGGCGGCGAGCAACTACACCATGGGCGGCACGAAGAAGCGTCACGGCTGGATCCTGAACCTGACGGCCGCCGAGGAGAGCCGTGTGCTCGCACGCTGGCCCGACACCGCGACCAACCGGCTCCAGTCGTACAACTTCCAGGACCGGTACGTGCGGCAGACCGACTTCGACGTGCGCATCGACGCGAACGTCAGCCCTGTCCAGGACTCCCAGTTCCGGCTCAGGACGGGCCTCGCGGGCGCCGGCACCGTCTCCTTCGAGTCGGTGAACTTCCCCGGCTACTTCCTGCGCCACTCCGACTACGACTTCCAGCTGGCCTACAACGACGGCAGCGGCCAGTTCGCCCAGGACGCGACCTTCCGTCAGGTCGCCGGACTCGCCGACTCCACCTGGTCGTCCTTCCAGTCGTACAACTACCCGGACCGGTACATCCGCCACTACGCCTACGAGCTGCGGCTGGACCCGATCACCACCGCGACCGGCCGCAGTGACGCCACCTTCCGCGTGACCGGCTGACCCGACCCCGACAGGGATGCGGGCGTCTTCACGTCCCCCTCGCTCGCCCGGTGGCCCGCACCGCGAAGCCCCACGGGCCACCGGCCCGGTCGACGCACGCGCGGAGTCGGGCCCCATCGCTTCGACAGTTCGACCGGTCTTCGACGGCGTCGACCGGAGCCCGCTCACTCAAGGGTCACGAGGTCCCCATGCACAGTGGAAGTTTCTGCCATGGGCATCTGTCCGCGGCCCCGGCCGCCGCGGTCGCGGTCCTGGTCACGCTGGCGGCGATGCTCGTCGCCGCCCCGGCCCGGGCGGCCACCAGCGGCGCCTTGCGCGGTGGGGGTTCCGGCCGGTGTCTCGATGTGCCGAACGCCGGCCAGAGCGACGGCACGAACCTGCAGATCTGGGACTGCTCGGGCGGGACCAACCAGCAGTGGACGTCGACGGACAGCAGCCAGCTCACCGTGTACGGAACCAAGTGCCTGGATGTTCCGGGCCACGCCACCGCGTCCGGCACCCGGGTCGTGATCTGGAGCTGCAACGGCGGTGCGAACCAGCAGTGGCGGGTGAACTCCGACGGCACGGTCGTCGGAGCGGACTCCGGGCTGTGCCTGAGCGTCACCGGCGCGGGCACGGCCAACACCACGCCGGTGGAGATCTCGACGTGCAACGGCGGCAGCAACCAGAAGTGGACCGGCCTCTCCCCGTCGTCGGGTGGCACGTGTTCTCTTCCGTCGACGTACCGGTGGACGTCGACGGGCGCGTTGGCGCAGCCCGGGAACGGCTGGGCCTCGCTGAAGGACTTCACCGACGTGGTCTACAACGGCAAGCACCTGGTCTACGGGACGAACTACTCGGGATCGTCGTGGGGTTCGATGATGTTCAGTCCCTTCACGAACTGGTCGGACATGGCCTCGGCCGGCCAGGCCGGCATGAGCCAGTCCGCGGTGGCGCCCACGCTGTTCTACTTCGCGCCCAAGAACATCTGGGTGCTGGCGTACCAGTGGGGTGCGTGGCCGTTCATCTACCGCACGTCCAGTGACCCCACCAACCCCAACCGCTGGTCCGCGCCCCAGCCGCTGTTCACCGGCAGCGTCTCCGGCTCCGGCACCGGCCCGATCGACCAGACCCTGATCGCCGACGGCCAGAACATGTACCTGTTCTTCGCCGGCGACAACGGCAAGATCTACCGGGCGAGCATGCCGATCGGGAACTTCCCCGGCGACTTCGGTTCCTCGTACACGACCGTCATGAGCGACACGGCGGACAACCTGTTCGAGGCGCCGCAGGTCTCCAAGGTCCAGGGCCAGAACCAGTACCTCATGATCGTCGAGGCTAAGGGAGCGAGCCAGGTGCGCTACTTCCGTTCGTTCACGGCCTCCAGCCTGAACGGTTCGTGGACCCCGCAGGCCGCCAGTGAGAACAACCCCTTCGCGGGCAAGGCGAACAGCGGCGCCAACTGGACCAACGACATCAGCCACGGTGACCTGGTCCGCGACAACCCCGACCAGACCATGACCGTCGACCCCTGCAACCTGCAGTTCCTGTACCAGGGCAAGTCCCCCGCCACACCCGCGAACACCCCTTACGAGCAACTGCCGTACCGGCCGGGCGTCCTGACCCTGCAGCGCTGACCCGCCCGATCCACGGTCATCGCGCCGTGGCGCGGTCCGCCGACGCATGCCCGAGCGGGCTGCGCCTGGGCGGCTCCACCAGCTGACCGATGCTCACCGCACCGGGGAACCCCAGCCGTGCGCCGGCCGGGGTTCCTGACGTCAAATGTCGGACGGGGTGGAGGACAAGGGAGGGGAATCGAGGGCATCCCCCTTTACGTCGCGACGCGTCCCTGACCGCCGAGCAGCTGATGGCCGCGTGTCAGGACGTCACGCGCGGGCCCGTGGCGCCGCCGCTCGACGCCGACTGCTCGGTCTGCTCGGTCTGCTTCGTCTGCTCCGTCTGCTCCTGACGAGGCTTCGCGACGTGCCGGCGACCGGGCAGGACGGCGATGACGACGAGCGTGCCGACGGCCATGATGACGCCGCCGACGAGACTGGTGTGAGCGATGGAACGGGCGAAGGACTCGTGCACGGCCCCGAGCAGGGCCTGGGCTTGTCCGGCGCCGCCCCGGGGGTTCTGCGCGAGGTGCTCGGCGACCGCGATGCCACCGCCCACCGAGTCGCCGGCGGTGTCCGTCGCGGAGGCCGGGAGCCGGCCGCCGACCAGCTCGGTCAGCCTGTCCTTGTACGAGGTGGCCAGGAGCGAGCCGAGGACGGCGATGCCCAGGGAGCCGCCGAGTTCCAGCGCGGTGTCGTTGGCGCCGCCGCCGACGCCCAGCTCGCTCTCGGGGAAGGAGCTCATGACGGTGTCCGTGGCGGGGGACAGGCTCAGTCCGATGGCGAAGCCGAGCAGCAGCAGCGGAGCCAGGAAGTCGGTGTACGAGGAGCCCGACTCGATCCGGGTGAGGAGGAAGACGCCCGCCGTGCCGATGACCATGCCGGTGCCGACCGTCAGCCTCACGCCCAGCCTGGGGGCCAGCGTGCCGGTGACCGCGGCGCCGACGAACACGGCTCCGGCGAGGGGCAGCAGCCGGATGCCGGTCTCCAGCGCGTCGTAGCCGAGGACGAACTGCAGGAACTGCGTGGAGTAGTAGATCGAGCCGAAGGCGCCGAAGAAGAAGAACAGCACCGCCGTCATCGAGCCGCTGAAGGGGCGCTCGGCGAACTTGCGCACGTCCAGCATGGGGTGGGGGTGGCGCAGTTCCCAGGCCACGAAGGCCGGCAGGCCCACGCCGGCCACGACGGCGGCGCTGATCGGACCGGCGCCCCAGCCGAAGTGCGGGCCCTCGATGGCCGCGTAGACCAGGCAGCCGACCGAGACGATGGACAGCAGACCGCCGACGTAGTCGATGCGGCCCATGCCCGCCGCCTTCGACGGCGGCACGAGTGCCAGCGTGCCGATGACGCCGAGGACGGCGACGGGCACGTTCATGAGGAAGGCGGAGCCCCAGGCGTGGCTCTCCAGCAGCCAGCCGGCCGCCAGGGGGCCGGCGGCGATGGCGAGTCCGGAGGTGGCGGACCAGGCCGTGATGGCCTTCGCGCGCTCCGCCCTCGGGAAGATCGCCACGAGCAGGGAGAGGGTGGCCGGCATGACCACGGCGGCGCCGACACCCATGACGGCGCGGGCGGTGACGACGAGGCCGGTCCCGTCGACCAGGCCGCCCATCACCGCACCACCGGCGAAGATCAGCAGGCCCAGCACCAGCGCGCCGCGACGGCTGTACTTGTCGCCGACCGCGCCGAGCACCAGCATCAGCGCGGCGTACGGGACGGTGTAGCCGTCGATGACCCACTGCAGGTCGCTGCTGGACAGGCCCAGGTCCCGGGTCATGTCCGGCGCGGCCACGACCAGTGACGTGTTCGCCATCACGACGATCAGCAGGCTCAGGCAGAGCACCAGCAGGGCCCACCAGCGCCTCGGGTACGGCTCGGTCATCTTCTCGGCGGGTGTGCTCGCGAAGAGCGGCATCGAGGGCTCCTGGACAGCAGGTGAAGCGAAGGCTTCAGGAGTGGGGTGATCGGTGCGCGCGGGCGCGGCCATCCCCGGGAAGCGCCGGGGGCCATTAATTGCCCATCAGTGTGCAGATTACCTAGCTGCCCATTGATGTGCAACCAGGGATCGGCAGTGTCAGTCGGTCTGATGAATTCATCACTTCCTTCCGTGGGCGTCTTGACGATGAGAGTGTCAAACTTGATGATTTACTCATCAAGGCGATGCCGCTCGGAGGGCACCATGTCTGAAACCTGCGTCCACGGGCCTGACGCCAAGACGGCCCACCAGGACCTGCACAGCGAACGGGGAGCTTTGCGGGGCGAGCGTCCCGGCCGCTCCCGGAACGCCGTGATCAAGGTCGCGGACCTGGCCTGACTGGAGTTCGAGAAGCCCGACCTCGACCGGGCGGAGGTCTTCGCCCGGGACTTCGGGTTCGGTGTGGCCGCCCGCACGGAGCGGGAGCTGTGGCTGCGCGGCACCTTCGCCGGCTCGCCGTGCATGGTGATCCGGCGCGGCCGGACCTCCCGTTTCATCGGCCCGGCGTTCCGCGCGGCGGAGCGCGCCGACCTGGACCGCCTGGCCCGCGCCACCGGCTCCGACGTACGGGACGCGGACGTGCCCGGCGGCGGCAAGGCGGTCGGTCTGCTCGATCCCTCCGGCTTCCCGGTGCGCGTGGTGCACTGCGGCGAGCGGTTGCCGGCGCTGCCCGACCAGCAGCCGCTGCTCCTCGACTTCGGCGCCGCTCACCGTCGTACGAATGCCACACAGCGTCCGCCGCGGGAGCCGTCCCGCATTCAGCGGCTGGGCCATGTCGTCCTGGAGACACGGGTGTTCGGCCGGGCGCTGGACTGGTACCTGGACACCCTCGGCATGATCGTGTCGGACTTCCTGTTCCTGGACGGGCAGCGCGACCGCGGGCCGGCCATGGCGTTCATCCGCTGCGACCTCGGCGGCGTGCCGGCCGACCACCACACGCTGGCGATGCACCTCGGGCCCGGCACGGGATACGTCCACTCCGCCTACCAGGTCACCGACCTGGACTCGATCGCCGCCGGCGGCGAGTACCTCAAGGAGCGTGGCTACCGGCGCAGTTGGGGCATCGGCCGGCACGTCCGGGGCAGCCAGCTCTTCGACTACTGGCGCGACCCCGACCGCTTCATGCTGGAGCACTTCGCCGACGGAGACCTGTTCTCCGACGACGTCGAACCCGGCTGGGCCCCCATGTCGACGAGCGGTCTGTCCCAGTGGGGACCGCCCGCCACCCGCGACTTCCTCGGCGCGAGCCCCTCCCCGCAACGGATCCGCGACGTCGTCCGGGCCTTGCGCGACGACAACGAGATGGACCCGGCACGTCTGCTGGGCCTGCTCAAGGCCGCCACGTCCTGAACCCCCCCACCCCCTCACGAAAGTACTGACATGAGCACCAACGTCCTGCGCACCGCCGACGGATGGTGGGTGGTCCGCGGCGAACGGGCCGTCCCCGTCGGCACCGAGGCCGCCACCACCGCCGAGCTGATCGCCGACCGGGCCGCCGTACGCGAGGCGGCTCTCTCGGCCGAGCCGGGCACGCCCGTCGCCGCCCTGACCCTCCTCTCGCCGGTCACCACCCCCTGCCGGGTCGTCGCCCAGATGGTCAACTACCGCAGCCACGCCCGCGATTCCGGATTCACGGGCGACATTCCGCCCGCCTTCTTCCGTAAGGCGTCCGGCTCGGTCAGTGGTCCCGGCGACGCCGTCATACGGCCCTCGCATGTGCGGTTCCTCGACTACGAGGTCGAGCTCGGGCTCGTCATGGGGGCATCCCTGCCCGTCGGTACGGTGGTCGAGGAGCGGGACCTGGCTTCGTACGTCGCCGGCCTGGTGATCACCGATGACGTCAGCGCGCGCGACGTCCAGCTGACGAAGACGCAGTTCTACGAGAGCAAGTCGTATCCGACCTTCACCCCGACCGGCCCGTACCTGGCCCTGCTGGAGCCGGCGGACTTCGACCGTCTCCCCGACCTGCGGCTGAAGCTGTCGGTCAACGGCGAGCCGCGTCAGGACCGCACCCTCGCCGACATGATCGTCCGTCCGGCGCAGGCCCTGACCCTGCTGGCCCGGTTCCAGACCCTCGACCCGGGCGACCTGCTGCTCACCGGCACGCCCGGCGGCACGGCCCTCAAGGCTCCGCCGAAGCCGGTCGAGAAGATCGGCGCGCTGCTGCCGCCCACCGTGAAATGGAAGGCGTTCTTCACGTCCCAGGCCAAGAACCCGCACTACCTGCACGCGGGTGACGTGATCACGGCGACCATCGCGACCCCGGACGGCCGGATCGACCTCGGCGAGCAGCGCACGCCCGTCACGGACGCGCAGCAGGACCCGAGGTGAGCCGCACATGACCGCAGACCAGCCCGCACGGCCGGACTCCGCACCGCACGTCCCGGTAGTGATCATCGGCGCCGGACCGGTGGGCGTGACCGCCGCCCTCCTCCTCGCCCGGCGCGGAGTCCGCACCCTCGTCCTGGAACGCCACGAGGACGTCTACCCCCTCCCGCGCGCCGTCGCCACCGACGACGAGGTCCGCCGGATCCTCCAGGCCGCGGGCGTGGGGGAGGAGTTCACCGCGATCGCCCGCCCGGCCAACGGACTACGGCTGCTCGACGCCCGCCACCGGGTGATGGCCGAGTTCCGCCGCACCGGACACGGCCGGCACGGCTACCCCCAGACCAGCATGTTCGACCAGCCCGAGCTGGAACGACTGCTGCGCGACGCCCTCGCCCGGCACCCGGAGTGCGCACTGCGGGGCGGAGCGGAGGTCACCGGCGTCGGCCCGGACACCGCGGGCCCCGTGCGCGTGACCTACCGCGACGACGACGGCGAGCACGAGGTGTGGGCCGAGGCCGTCCTCGGCTGCGACGGCGCGAACAGTCTCACCCGTGACGCCATCGGCGCCGTATGGGAGGACCTGCGCTTCGAGGAGAGCTGGACGGTCGTCGACGTTCGCACCACCGCCGACGTGCGCTGCTGGGACGGCGTCGACCAGGTCTGCGACCCGCACCGGCCGGCGACCTTCATGCGCGTCGGAGAGGACCGCTACCGCTGGGAGTTCCGGCTCCCGGACGCCACGGGCGGCGACGGCGACGGCGAGTCGGTCCGCGAGCTGGTCGCCCCGTGGCTGCCGTCCTCCTTCGTCGACGACTTCGAAGTCGTCCGCTTGACGCGGTACACCTTCCGGGCACGCCTCGCCGACCGCTGGCGCGGCGGCCGGGTCTTCCTCCTCGGCGACGCCGCCCACCTCACCCCGCCGTTCGTCGGACAGGGCCTGTGCTCGGGCCTGAGGGACGCCTACAACCTCACCTGGAAACTCGCCCGCGTCCTGCGACAGGGCGGCGACGAGCGGTTGCTGGACACCTACGAGAGCGAGCGCAAGCCGCACGCCCGGCATGTCGTCCGGCTCGCGGTCGCCATGGGCTGGGCCATGACCGGCGGCCAGGACGGCGCCGCCACACTGCGCCGCAGGCTGCTGGCGGCGGTCTGCCGCATCCCCGGGCTGACCGCGGCGGCCGGCCGCGACCTCAGCCCGGCCCTGACCGCCGGCCCCCTCGTACGGCGCCGCCTGCGCGGGGGGCTGGCGGGCACGCACTGCCCGCAGCCGTGGATCACCGCCGACGGGCGGCGCACCCGCCTCGACGAGGTCCTCGGCGACTCCTTCACCGTCCTGACCGCCGCCGAACCCCCGCCGTCGCTGCACGCCCTCGCCCAGGCGCTCGGCGTCCGGGCGGTCCCCGTGAGCGACCTGGGCGACGACGGCACGCTCGCCGCCTGGCTGCGCGCGGGCCGGGCGGCCGCCGTACTGCTGCGCCCCGACCGCGTCGTCATGGACGTCGTCCCGGCCGGGGGGAACGACTTCACCGGCACCGCCGCCTGGGCGTCCCTCCTGCACACCACGCGCAGCCCCCTCCCGCCCCGACGGACCGCCGACGACCGCCTGTTGAGGAGCGCCACACGATGACCGTGCCCGAACCCTTCGCGACACCTGACCCGAAGGCCGTCGCGGCCGGCCACATCACGGACTTCGCCCGGCATGCCGGGCGGGCCGGATCCGACTACGCGGCCCTGCACCGCTGGTCGGTCACCGACCTGGAAGGCTTCTGGGGCGCGGTCTGGGACTACTTCGACATCGACGCCGACACGCCGTACGAGCACGTCCTCGGCGACGAGCGGATGCCCGGCGCCCGCTGGTTTCCCGGCGCCACCCTCAACTACGCCCACCACGCCCTGCGCAACCTCGCCGCCGGCGACGTGGCGGTCATCGCCCTCGACGAGACAGGCTCCTGCTATGAGGTGACCGCCGGCCGACTGCGCTCCCAGGTCGCCTCCGTCGCCGCCACCCTGCGCGAGCTCGGCGTGGGGCGGGGCGACCGGGTGGTCGGCTACCTGCCCAACACCCCGCACGCCATCGTCGCGTTCCTCGCCGCCGCGAGCCTGGGCGCCGTGTGGTCGGTGTGCGGGCAGGATTACGCGCCCAAGGCCGCCGCCGACCGCTTCGCCCAGCTCGAACCCACCGTGCTGATCGCCGCCGACGGCTACCTCTTCGACGGCACCGTCCACGACCGCCGCGACGCCGCCCTCGAACTGGCCCACGCGCTGCCGACGGTGAAGGCGACGCTGCTGGTGGACCACGTGGGTCTGCCGTGGCCGCGGCAGGCGTACCCGTCGCCGGTACTGCCGTGGGGGGACGCGGCCACCCGCAGCGAGGAACTCATCTGCGCGCCCGTGCCGTTCGACCATCCGCTGTGGGTGGTGTTCTCCTCCGGCACCACCGGCCTGCCCAAGGGCATCGTCCACGGCCACGGCGGCGTGCTGCTGGAGCATCTGAAGATCCTCGGCCTGCACTCCGACCTCGGCCCGGGCGACCGCCTGCTGTGGTACACGACCACGCTCTGGATGATGTGGAACCTGGTCGCCTCGACGCTGCTGACCGGCGCCACGACCTGCACGTACGACGGCAGCCCGGCGCCCCTCGCCAAACCCGACATCCTGTGGGAGCTGGCCGCCCGCCACCGGGTGACCGTCTTCGGCACCAGCCCCCAGTACCTCCTCGGCATGGCCAAGTTGCGCGTCGACCCGTCCGTCCACGACCTGTCGTCGATCCGCGTCGTCGGCTGCACCGGCTCCGCCCTGCCGGCCTCCGCCTACCCGTGGGTCCGCGACCACGTCGGCGACGGCGTGCTGCTGGCGTCGATCAGCGGCGGCACGGACGTCGTGTCGGGCTTCGCGGGCAGCGCCCCCAACACCCCCGTGTGGGCGGGAGAGTTGTCAGCGCCGCAGTTGGGCGTGGCCCTGGCCGCGTTCGACGCCGAGGGCTTCCCGGTCATCGACCGGGTCGGCGAACTGGTCGTCACCCGCCCGATGCCCTCCATGCCGCTGTACTTCTGGAACGACCCCGACGGCAGCCGCTACCACGACGCCTACTTCTCCTCCTACCCCGGCATGTGGCGGCACGGCGACTGGATCACCCTCACCTCCCACGGCTCGGTGATCGTGCACGGCCGCTCCGACAGCACGCTCAACCGCAACGGCGTACGCCTGGGCAGCGCCGACATCCACGACGCCGTCGAACGGCTTCCGGAGATAGCCGAAGCGCTGGTCATCGGCGCGGAGGAGCCCGACGGCGGCTACTGGATGCCGCTGTTCGTCGTCCTTGCCGCCGGGGCGGCCCTGGACGACGCCCTCCGCGAGAAGATCAGGGAAGCGATCCGGAGCGGCGCCTCACCCCGCCATGTCCCGGACGAGATCCTCGTGGTGCCGGGCATCCCGCACACCCGTACCGGCAAGAAGCTCGAAGTCCCCGTCAAACGTCTCCTCCAGGGCGCCGCGGTCGAACAGGTCGTCAACCCCGCCACGCTGGACGCCCCCCATCTGATCGAGCACTTCGCCCGGCTCGGCGCCGAGCGCCGGGGCCGGTCCGCGTGAAGCCGTACAGACCGCCCCCGCCGTCGGGACGTCCCCGGTGTTTGTCCCCGGTGTTCGTCCCCGACCGTCGTACCGACGTCGCCGGGTCACCCCGAACGGCCCCCGGGCCCCCGGGGGATCAGTGCCGGGCGAACTGGACCTGTGTCGGCTGGACCACGTTCGGCCGCACCGCGATTCCGTTGACGGTCAGCCGCTCGCCGTAGATGTCCGTCACCCTGATCGCCTTGCCGCAGCCGCTTCCGTCGGGCGACAGGAAGTAGTTGTAGGCGGTGCGGGACAACTGCCGCCAGCCGCCCGCGGTGCTGACCTCCAGCCGCGCCACCGGATTCCGGTGGCCGATCACCTGGATGCCGCACCAGTAGGGGCTGGACCCGGTCTTGTACCTGATGGACATCGTCCCGACCGAGCCGGGGCTCACCAGGCTCCAGGTGATGGGGAGCCGGCCGACCTTGAGGTCGGCGAGTTCGGCGAAGGCCTGCTGGCTGAGGTCGAGTTGCCCGGGCGCACAGGGCAGGGGGCACTCGTTGGTGATCCGCACGGTGAGGGACTTGCCGTTGGCGGCGCGGACGTGCACGTACGCGCCGCACGCCCTGGAGGTCTCGTAGTCGGTGGTGTTCATCGCCGCGATCATGAGATCGGGGCTCGGCCCGAACAGACAGGCACCGTCCCCGACGCCGGCCTCGTAGGCGGTGGCGACGCCTTGGTAGGAGGCGCCGGGCCGGATCCGTCCCGAAAGCGAGGTCGTGCCGGACGCCTCTCGCGGGGGCCGCGGGACGCCCGTGGACGACGGACGCGGTGTCGCGGAGGGCGTCGCGGTCTTCGGTCCGGCAGAGCCGGTCGGGCTCGGGCTCGCGCTCGCCGTCGGGCTCGCCGTCACGGCCGGGGAGCCCGTCCCGGCGGCGCCTGCGGCCTTCGGCTGGGCGGTGACGAGGGGCGCGGCCGCGGCGGGCCCCGCGTCGGTCTCGTGGCCGGGGAGCAACGCCATGACCAGGTAGGCGAGAACGCCCGCGGCGGTCAGCGCCGCACCCGCGCCCAGCACGAGTCTGCGCCTTTGCCTGCGCTGCCGCGCGAGCTGCCTCGTTGTCTTCATTGCCTGTCCGTTCGCAAGATCGGGCCGATGTGCACTGCTCAGTGGCCGCCCGCGGCGAAAAGGTTGCCGAAAGATCTTCGGACTCCACGCGGCCGGCCCGATCCGGTGGAGCCCCGCGGCCCGCGGGACGGACGCCCGCGCGTCCGCCCCCGCTCGGACGGGCCGCGATCCTGCGCCGTGGACTGCCGTGCCCGGGCCGCGGGTCGAAGCGGGAACGCGCTAGCGGCGGACCGCCGAGATCAGTCCGCCGGGCCCCTCCTCGCGCTGCGGCGGGGTGCTGACCGGGCGGCCGTAGGCGGCTGCGCGCTCGCGCAGGGTGTGGCTGTCGGCCTCCCAGCCGTGCCCGGCCAGCCAGCCCACCGGGTCGTCGGGCATCTCCGAGACCCACATGGACGCTGCCGATCCCGGCACGGCGTCCGCGCCGAAGCGCTCGATCACGCCGCGTGAGCCCAGCGTCAGCCCCATCCGGCTGCCCGCCGCCGACCGCGCGCTGATCCGGGCCAGCAGCAGCTCCACCGCGTCCTCGGGCAGATAGATCAGCAGTCCTTCGGCGATCCACACGGTCGGCGCCGTCGGGTCGTGCCCGGCGGCGGCCAGCGCGCCCGGCCAGTCCTCGCGCAGATCCACCGCGACGGTGATCCGTTCGCAGCGTGCGACGGCCCGCTCCTGGCGCAGCACCGAAGCCTTGAAGTCCAGTGGCGCGGCGGTGTCGACCTCGAACAGCCGGGTGCCCTCGGGCCAGTCCATCCGGAAGGCCCGGCTGTCCATACCGGCGCCGAGCAGCACGACCTGCCGGACCCCGGACGCGGAGGCCTGCTGCAACAGGTCGTCGAGGAACTTCGTCCTGATGACGATGGAGAACGCGATGCCCAGCCGACGGAGTCGGGCGGCCTCGTCACCGGGTTGCGGCGCTGAGGAGGGCCCCAGGCCGCCGGCGGTGGCGAAGGCCCGTGCCAGCGGGTCGCGGAACAGCGCGTTCTCCCGCTCGGTCTCCAGCGCCCGCACCTTGGCCACGCCCACCGCCGTGGCCCACACTCCCGACGGCTGCACCCGCTCCTGCTCATCAGTCACCGAGCCAGCCTAGATGACCGGTCCCCGAGGGGTCCGGCGAGTCGACCACCGGCTCGTCACCGGTCCCGGATCCAGTGAGGGCGCCCGCTTCCTGCGAAGCGGGCGCCTGTCGTCGGCCGGTGGCGAGGGCCGTCCCGAGCGGTTCAGCCTCGTCGGCTACGACGCGCCCGGCCGGCCGTGAAGGTGAAGCCCGCTCCCAGGGCGACCACGACGGCCGCGCACCCTGCGATCAGGCCGACCGGCGCGGAGGTCCCCGTCTCGGCGAGGGGCGGCTTGCTGCCGCTGGGCGACGGCTCAGGAGAGTCGGACGGCGTAGCCGGCGTCGTCGGCGTGGACGGCGCCGGCGGCACCTTCGAGGTGGTGGGAGGCGTGGTGGAAGGCTGGGGAGTCTCCGGCGGCGTCGGGCTGCTCGACGGCGGCGCGCCGCCCCCCGGCTGGGAGGGCGTCGCCGGGGCGGACGGCGTCGGCTGGGACGGCGACTCCGGCGCTCCGGGAGCGCACGGCTGGTCCCCGCCGTTCCACGCCGCTATGAGGTGGTAAGGGGTGACGATGTTGTCCGGCTCGTAGGGGGCGGGGCCGTGCCCGTCCCCTTCCTTCCCGTCGTAGCTGACGTCATCGCCGTACAGGTCGATCTGGCCGTAGCAGGTGGGCGGTTGGACGATGAGCTTCTGCCAGGTGCGCTTGGCGTCGTCGCTCCCGGCGACGTCCGCCGCGGTGAGCTGGACGGTGGCTTTGTCGATCAGGGTCTGGTGCCCCGAGACGAACCAGTTGGGTCCCTCGGTGGTGTACTCGGCGAGCGAGACCGGATAGGTGCAGCCCTCTGCGACGGTCTGACGAGGTGCGAGCCGCACCTCCACGGCGGCGGGCACCGTGTCCCAGGCGTGGAAGCCGCCCTGGGACGTCCAGTCGGCGCCTACGACGTTTCCGTCGGCGCCGACGATCCGGTACTGGACCGTGGCCGACTGGCAGGCGCTGTCCGTCCCGGCGTAGGCCGTTCCCGCTCCGAGTACGGGGAGGGCCGCTGCGAAGAACGCGCTTGCAGCCAACGGCGCCAGAGATCTGAGGTGTTGTGAACGCGACAAAGGGAGCCTCTGTGATTCAACGTGAGGGGTGGGGAGGGGTTCACCGAGAAGACGGCCCGGCGGCGAGGCAGGCGAGATCGCGCGCTGCGACCGTTCCGCTTACCGCAGGAGCAGCGAGGTGAGCTGCATTCTCGCCACCTTCCGCAACCGGCGTCAATTCTCTGCTGACTTGTCTCTGCGGGTTCGTCCGGCCACATCGAGTGATCACGGGCCCGGGACCGCGCAACAGGACGAGCGCAGCTCCCCTCAGAGTTGCGGGGCCGAGCCCATCTCCGCGCTGAAGAAGACCGGTTCGCTGTCGAATCCCCGGACCATCTCGTGGAACTCCCACGTTCCGGACGCGTCCTTGGTGAACTCCGCGACCGTCCCGGCGGTGGAGTCGGCGATCTGCGCGAAGTCGTCCTTCAACAGCTCCGTATAGCCGTCGACGACCAGCACTCCGGCGTTCGACAGATCCCCGAAAACCTTGGGTCCGGTGTTCTGGTGGATCGCCACCCCCACGACCACCCGGGCGAAGGAGGCGGCCAAGCGGTCGAGTTCGAAGGTCATCGCCTCGACGTAACCGAAGCCCTGACCGGTCTGGCTGTGCCGGCTCATGTTGATGGTGCCGTCCGGCGAGCGGCTGTCGAAGTGGACGATGTACACCGGCCGGCCGTAAGGGGCGTCCGCCGAGTAGGTCGCGGCGATGATGTCGAGATGATGAGGTGGCTGACCCAGAGGGCTCGGGTCCCACTTCAGTCGCACCTCGACCTTGCCCAGCCCGTTGCCGCCGCTGCTCACCGGATTGCTGCCTCTCCCGTTGTCAGGCCACCACGGGACGGTGCCCGCATGCAAAGTATGGCGCGCCCGCCCGAGGTTGATGCGGTGGTGTGACGAGATGGGTTTGGGAGCGTTCGGGTGGTTCGTCGCCGGTCCTGCAACTGTCGGCCGGGCCGGCGGCCTCCTGGACACCGAGCGAACGCCGAGTGCTGGAGGTTGTATGCAGAAGTGGCAGTACTCACCGACCGCCGTGACGGTGCCCGAGCTGGTCCTGGACCCCTACCGCTGCGGTTTCGACGCGCGGCCGACTCTGGACGGGCCGGAGTCGGGGGAGCAGTGGGGGGACGAGGACTGGCGAGTGCCGCCTCAAGCGAGGGCGGCCGAGGAAGAGCCGCTGTGGCCTGCACCTGACCCGAGCGGTCGGCTCCCGATGCCGATGCCGATGCCGATGCCGATGCCGATGGCCGCGGCCGACCGGCGGCGTCTGGAGCTGCAGGCGGCACTGATCCGAGCGGGAGTCGCGCCCGAGGCCGGAGATCTGCACGCGGTGGACGCCTTGAGCGCCCTCGACGACACCGTCAACGACGCCGTCCGGCGCTGGATCGCCGTCCGCTGAGCTCGGCGGCATCGCTGCGGTGCAGGCAAGGGGGGATCTCGTCACCGGCCCTGCGGCCGGCCGGGGCCTGCACCGCGGCCCGGCCGGCCGGACGGCGGCTGTGCCGGGCGACAGGCCCCGGGCATGGAGGCCGAGATGGCGGGTAGAGGCGCACTTGTGAAGGCAGAATGAGGGCGGCATCCACGGTGTCTCGGTCCAGAGCTGACGGCCGCAGCGGACCTGATGACCACTTCATCCGCGCCGGGTACACCCTCGGCGCAGACGACGGCCGCATCGCCGACGCCCGTCGGTGCGCCCTCGCATTCCTCGACCAGGCCGAAGCGGACTACCCCCTGTCGGTGCCCACCCGCACGAGGGACCTGACCCAGCTCGTGGTCAGCGAGCTGGTCACCAACGCCTGCAAGTACGCCCCGGGCCCGGTTCTCGTGGAACTGGGCATCAACACCCATGCCGTGGACGTCGTCGTGTGGGACAGCGACCCCCTCGTGCCTGCCGCCCGGGCTGCCGATCCCCGACGGGTCGGGCACCACGGCCTGGAGATCGTCCAGGCCGTCAGCGAGGCCCTGGTCGTCGAGCGGGAGCCGGTCGGCAAGCGCATCACGGCCCGCATCGCCCTGTCCGACAACCGAGCGCGTGCCTGACAGCGCACGCGGGACTCGTTTTCCTCTGGTGCAGGAGATGGCGACGGACGAGGTCGGGGCGCAGGGCCGGGCTCAGCGCTGAGGGGCGGGGCTGGGGGTCACGACTGTGCAGGCGTCGTGGACGGCGCGGGAGTGAGCGGTGCGGCGGCCTCCCAGGCGAATCCGTCGGGGTCGGTGAAGGCGTCGGCGGTGCTGCCGAGCACGAGGCGGTGCGAGCCGGTGCCGTCGGCGGGCACGCCGAGGTCCTTGGCCAGGCCGCGGCGCTTGTACAGCGCCAGCTTGACGAGGCCCGCCTGACCGGGGGCGAACTCGGCGTACTTGCCGCCGAAACTCTTGGCCACGGTCAGCCCCCTGCCTACGTAGAACTGCTTGGTGGCCTTCACGTCCTCGACCCCGAGCAGCAGGACGACCTCGTCGATCTCGCGGGTGGCGGGGCCGGTGTCCTTCTTCGCCGAGGTCGCGATCTTCCAGATCGTCCCGTCCGGGGCCTGGACGACGCCGCCGTAGCCCCACAGCGATTTCGCGGCGGGCTTCAGCACCGCGGCGCCTGCCTCCACGGCGGCGGCGACGAAGCCGTCGACGGTGGCCGGCCCGGACACCGTGAGCGCCATGGTGAAGCCGCGGAATCCGGTGGAGGGCGCCTCGGACGCCCGCAGGCGTATGTGCGTGTCCACTCCGAAGGCGGTGTAGAAGCGGCGGGCGGCCTCGACGTCGGCCACCTCCAGGGTGACGGACGCGACGGACACCAGGGACGGGATGGATGCGGTGGTTGCCATGGCCTCCACGCTAGGGGCTGCAGCGCGGCCGGGGCTTCTCGATTCCTGACCGATGTCGTCACCTCGCCCGTTCGATGGCCGGCCGCCCCACCGGCCCGTCCGGCTCCCTCAGGGGAGGATCTTGATGGCGCTCTGCCAGTTCAGCTCCAGGGGCTGCTGGAGGGAGATGTGCAGGAAACCCAGCGCCTCCAGCTCCCGGGCGCGGCGCAGCGGACCGACGTCCCGGGGACGCATCGCGCCGGAGGAGACCAGCTCCGCGACCTTGGCCTTGGCGGCGGAGTCGTCTCCGGCGATCAGCACGTCGAGCGGGAAGCCGTGGCCCTCACCTGTCGTGAGCAGCCCGGCGAACGTGGTGTTGAACGCCTTCACGACCTTCGTGTCCGTGCCGACGATCTGCTGGATCTGCTCGGCCGCCGACGTGTCGGCGGGGGTCACCCGCGCGTCCATGGTGGAGAAGTCGACGGGATTGCAGATGTCCACACCAGGACCTGCCCGGACAGCGTGGCACGGGCGGATCGGGCGGCCTCCAGCGCCGCGTCATAGGGCAGGGCCAGCACGGTCATGTCGGCCGCCTGCGCTGCGGTGGCCGAGTCTGTTTCGCCCTCCGGGAAGCGCTGCTCGAGCTCGGCGGCCGCCGCTCGGCCCCGGTCGGCGTCGGGGTGGACGAGGCACACGCCGTGGCCGCCGGTGAGTGCGCGGACGGCGATGGCCCGGCCCATGTTGCCAGGGCCGACGATGTTGATCCTCAAGTCGCTGCCTTCCGGTCGGGCTGGGCTGAGCGGCAGTGCCCCGGGCCGACCGTCCGGGCAGCGAGCAGAGGCCGGGTGAGGGCCCCTCCCGAAGCACCGTCCGGACACCGCCTGGCGCGACTGCATACCTATCCCGCGACGCGCCGCTTGTATGCGCTGAAGGCCCGCGCGTCACCCTTGCGTCCGACAGCGTGCCGCGACGCGTCCGGTCCCGAGGCCATCGTGGTCCCGCTGACGCCCGCTCCGGAAAGCGGCCAGAACCGGGGTGAGCCCCGGGGGCCCGCGCACCGGAGCCCCGTCACCTGCGTGATCGTGTTACGTGTCCGCTCAGTCGTTCGCCTCGTCCTGCTGGGACGTCCCCGCGAAGGCGCGGCCGGGTCCGCGGTTGCCGAAGATCTTGACGAGTGTGCGGGTGCGGACCAGCACGACCTGAGTGATCACCTGGAGCAAGATCCACGAGACCGCGTACAGGACGCCGTCCAGCGCGGGGACGCTGTCGACGGGCAGGGCGAAGGCCATGACGATCCGCAGCAGGGCGTCGCACAGCAGACCAACGCCCCACAGCACCGTCAAGCCGCGCCACACACGCCGGAACGACGCGTCGGACTCCCACAACCGCTCCAGGGTCGGAGTCTTCCCGGGCAGGAGACTGCGCAGCGCCTGGTAGGTGAACGGGCGCCCGGTGAACAGGGTGACCAGCAGCCAGATTCCGGCCAGTGCGGTGAACAGGCCGTTGCGGGCGAGAGCGATGCGCGGTTCCGCGGTCACCAGCGAGGCCACCGCGCTCACCGCGAGCAGTACGAGGGTGAATGCCCCGATCGCGTCCAGCCTTCGATGACGTATCGCGGAGTGGAGCGTGTGCAGAGCGGGCGCGGAACCGCTGAGCAGCAGAGCGGTGATCTCACCCACTCCGCCCGCACGTAGCAGGTAATAGAGCCCGACGGGAAGCACGATGTCGCAGACGACGGTGATCGCGAAAGCCCAGGGTGAAGAGGGGCTCTCGGATGCGTTGGTGGATGCCGTCGCGGAATGTGCGGACGCGGGCGTCGTGGACTCGGGGCGGGGTGTGGGGGAGGTCATGGAATGTGCTCCAGAGTGGTGGCCTTGGGCATGCCGGCCGAACGTGGTCTCACACGGGCGTCGTGCAGCGGTCGAACGCGACCGTCAGTTCGCGAGCGCACCGGTCCAGGTCCACCTCCGCCAGGGACAGATGACGGCGCAGGACGGCATCGATCGCGCCACGGATGGCCAGGGCCATGGTGAGGCAGTCGAAGCTGCCGAACTCCCCTGCCTCACAGCCCTGTTCGAGCAGGTCGGCAAGCCGGTCCACGGACATGATGCTGCGTTCGACGTCCTCCAGGCCGGTGATCTGCCGGTCCCGGATCATTTTGACGATCTCGGTGAGCGCCTGGGTGTGCATCGGATAGCGCGCGATGAAGTCGAAGTTCGACGTGATGTACGCGCTCAGCTTGCCGCGGTACGTCCGCTCGTCGCCCATGCGCTTTCCGGCCACCTTTTCGGCCTTTTCGACGATGACGCGGGCGGCTTCCGCGAAAAGCTCGGGCTTGCCGGAGAAGTGGTACGAGATCATCCCCGTACTGCAGAGTTCGGCCTGCTGCGAGATTCTGCTGAACGACGCCTTTGTGTAGCCGGATTCGGCGAGTGTCTCGATAGCCGCCTGTACTATCTGCGCCCGCCGCGCATTCTGCGTGAAAGTCCTGGTGTGCGCCTTGGCTGTTCTGGCCGTCATGACCTCAGATTAACCGGGTCTTGATCGTGATTTTCCTAGAGTCCGGAGGTTCGTTGCCTCGTTGAGATATCTCTCCCCCCGTCCCCCGCGGGCCCTTCTCCGGCTCCGTCGGTCCGGCAGCCGTGGGCGGCCGGCAGTCAGCACACCGGCGTCCGTCGAGCCGTCCTGCGGACGGCGTCGACGAGGTCCATCGTGGCGATCGAGTCCATGAGCCGGCGGGTGTCGCCGCCGCCCGAGCGGCCCGCGCACGCGAACTCCGCCAGCAGGAGCGCCAGCTGGTCGGCGGCGGGCAGAACCAGCCGCTCCTCGCGGTCCTGTTCCTCGATGACGAGCAGCGGCTGATGGGCGGCCGGCGGAGTGAACGCCCGGGTCACCGTCAGCCGGGCCCGATCGCCCCACACCGTGTACGTCGACGCATAGGCGTGCTCGAAGCCGAACGCCAGCTCGGCCAGCACCCCTGACGGTGAGGTGAGCAGTACCTGACCCGACAGATCGAGGCCGTCCGAGGCGCGGGTGCGCAACGTCGCCCCGGCCACCTCCAGTTCCGGCCCGAGCAGGTGCACGGCGGCCCTCAGCGGGTACACGCCGACGTCGAGCAGCGCGCCGCCGCCCAGCCGCGTGTCGTAGCGGATGTCGTCCTGTTGCAGGGGCGGAATGCAGAACGCGGCACGGAAGGAGGCCGGCCGGCCCACACGGCCGTCGGCCATCAGCTCCCGCACCCTGGCGTGCTGCGGGTGGTGCAGGAACATGAAGTTCTCCCGCAGCGCCAGCCCGCGTTCCGCTGCCAGCGCGCACAGGGAACGCGCTTCGGCGGCGTCGACCCCGATCGGCTTCTCCACCAGCACGTGCTTGCCCGCCCGCAGCGCCCGCTCGGCCCAGTGACGGTGCAGGGCCGTCGGGGTCGACACGTACACCGCGTCCACGTCCGTTCGCTCCAGCAGTGCCTCGGCGTCCTCCTCGGCCGCGCAGCCGAACTGTTCCGCGAAGCGGGCCGCCTTCTTCGCCGCGCGTCCGGCGACGGCCACCAGCTCCCACTCCGGCATGCGGGTCACCGTCGGCAGGACCCGCCGCTCGGCCATCGACGAGGTGCCGATCGCTCCCAGGCGCAGCGGCCGCGCCGCCGGGGCCGTCACAGCGACCTCAGCGCGGTGATCAGCGTACGTGCCTGGACACTCAAGTTGTGGCTGTAGCGCAGCAGTTCGTCGACCTGGCGCAGCGACACCCAGCGGAACTCCTCCGATTCCAGAGGCATGTCGTCCTCGACCTCGATGATGACGTAGTGGCTCTGGGCGTTGAGGAACCGCCCGCCCTCCTCCGACAGCAGCACGTCGTACACGGCCCTGCCGCGCCGCTTCTGCACCTCGTCCAGGTAGGGCGGCCACGATGCGCGCGGCAGGTGCGAGTAGTTCCGGACCGTGCACTGCACCGTCGGCCCCAGCTCGACCACCGTCAGGAAGCCGGCCTCGGCGCGCGCCCGCAGCAGCACGTGCCGTACGCCTTCGACCCGGCGTACGAACAGGGCCGCGATGCCCGTCCCGTGCGGCTCGATGAGCGGCTGCGACCACGCCGCCACCTCACGGCGGCCCGAGACGACGTCCACGGCCACCACGCTGAAGTGGTGGCCGTGGACGTGGGACACGGCGTGCGGATCATGCCGCCAGCCCTGTGTGTCCGCGAGCCCGATCGGAGACACGCTCACGTCGTGCTCCGCCCGTCGCCGGGTGATCCAACTGCGTATCTCGGCGTCCGGGTGCAGCGACGCGGCCAGGGCGGAGGCGTCCGCCCGCCAGTCGGGCAGGCACGACAGGACCGTCCGTGCGTCCATGTTCACGACGTTGTCCTGCTTGAGCAGCATGTTCACCTGGCGCAGAGTCAGCCAGGCGAAGTCCTCGCCCGCCTCCACGTCCGGACCGACCCGCACGATCATGTTGCGGTTCCTCTTGCGGAAGAACCACGAACCCTGCTCCGACTGGAGGACGTCGGCCACCACCGCACCCGGGGCGGGACTGCGGAAACACTCCAGGTACCGGACGGCCGAACCTCCGTGCACCCGCCGGTAGTTGCTCTTCGTCGCCTGGACGGTCGGCGACAACTGCATCCCGTTCACGTTGCCCGGCTCCGACTTCGCCTGCATCAGCAGGTGAGGTATTCCCCCGAAGTCCCGCATGGCGATCCCCAGGATCCCGATCTCGGGCTGATCGACGATCGGCTGCTCCCACGCGGACACCGGACCGAAGTCCGAGTGGACCCGCAGCCCGTGCACCGAGAAGAAGCCGCCGCTCGCGTGCCGCAGATCGCCGGTCCCCTCCTCGAACCGCCAGCCTGACAGGCCCGCGAACGGCACCCGTTCCACCTTCTGCGGCTGCGCGTGACGCCTGTCCTCCAGCCACGCCGCGAGTTCCACGTCGCTCAGCACACCGCCGTCGACGGTCGCCGCGGAGGCCGCCAGCGCTGCCAACGTGTGGGCCTCCTCGCCGTGCGACACCGCAGGCGCGACTGTCGGAGTCATCAATCAGCCCTTCTCTCGACCGGGGGGGTGCGACCGTGCGCGTGATCGACCAGGGCGAGCGCACCAGCGCGCGCGCACCCGCGCCGAAGGACGCGCAGCCGAATCCGCCCCCACAGGGTGCCCGTTCGCATTCGAGCATTCGCCTAGACCGCCGCCCCTTGCGGCAGGCCCCGCCACTGGCTATGGCGCGCCGCCGCGTCCGGCGGCGGTGGCCGCGGCCGGCCGGGGCGACCGCCCGGGCAAGGCCCACCGACGTGCCTAGAGATTCCCCTAGAGCGTTTCCCCGGATCACCGGACGGCCCCTGTCCGCGTGCGAATGTGTGAGCCACCCCCAGCCTCCCGCCCCCGGTTTTGGAGTGCCATCGATGAACCAGCCGGTGCCCACCGCCGTCCGGAACTCCGCTCCGGGTCACGAGCCCGTGGCCGTGGTCGGCCTCGCGTGCCGGCTCCCGGGCGCCGACGATCCGGCCGCCTACTGGGAGCTGTTGGCCGCGGGCCGCAGCGCCGTCACCGACACTCCGCAGGACCGGCGCACGGGCGTACCCGCGCAGGGCTGGCCCACCCCGCACGGTGGCACCGCACCCCTGCGTGGCGGCTACATCAGCGCACCCGCCGACTTCGACGCCGCGTTCTTCGGCATCTCGCCGCGCGAGGCCGACGCCATGGACCCGCAGGCCCGCCTCGCCCTCGAACTGGGCTGGGAGGCCCTGGAGCACGCCGGTGTCCCGGTCACCGCCGCCCTGCGCGCCGTCGCGGTCTACCTGGGCGTCGACGTGTGCGATTACGCCGACGTCGTCCGCGACGCAGGACAGGGAACCGGACACCACACCCTCACCGGCCTCCACCGCTCCCTCATCGCCAACCGGCTGTCCTACGCGCTCGGCGTCAGCGGCCCCAGCGTGACCGTCGACAGCGCTCAGTCGTCCTCCCTGGTCGCGGTCCAGCTCGCCTGCGACAGCCTCCGGCTCGGTGACTGCGACCTGGCACTCGCCGGCGGAGTGCACCTCAACCTCAGCCCGCGAAGCTCCCTGGCCGCGGCCCAGTTCGGGGCGCTCTCCCCGGACGGCGCCTGCCACACCTTCGACGCCCGCGCCAACGGCTACGTACGCGGCGAAGGCGGCGGCGTCGTCGTGTTGAAGCTGCTCTCACGCGCCGTCGCCGACGGCGACCACATCCACGCCGTCATCCGCGGCGGCGCCCTCAACAACGACGGCGCCGGAACCAGCATCACCACCCCGGACACCGACGCCCAGGCGGCCGTCCTGCGCGCCGCGTGCCTGCGCGCCGGGATCGACCCGGCCGACATCGGATACGTCGAACTCCACGGCACCGGCACCCGCGTCGGCGACCCCGTCGAGGCCGCCGCCCTCGGCGCGGTGCTCGGCACCGCCGAGGGGCGGCGCGCCCCGCTGGCCGTCGGCTCCGTGAAGACCAACATCGGCCACCTCGAAGGCGCCGCCGGCATCGCGGGACTGCTCAAGACGGTGCTGTGCCTGTCCCACCGTCGACTCGTGCCCAGCCTGAACCACGACGAGCCCAACCCCGCCATCGACCTCGACGGCCTCGGCCTGCGCGTCCACCGCGACACCACCGTCTGGGCCCCGGCCGTCCCCGGCGACCCGCTGCGCGCCGGAGTCTCCTCCTTCGGCATGGGCGGCACCAACGTCCACCTCGTCCTCGAAGAAGCTCCCGCGGCCGAAAAGGACCCGCGGCCGCCGCGCTCCACCCCCGCCACCGTGCCCTGGCTGCTGTCCGCCGCCACCCCTGGCGCGCTCCGCCTCCAGACGGACCGCCTCACCGCACACGTCCGCGACACCGGCGCCGACCCCGTCGACACCGCGTGGTCCCTGCTGACGACCCGCACCCCACTCGTGCACCGGGCCTTCGCCGTGGGCTCGGACACCGCCGGTCTGCTCAGCGGCATCACCGCGGCGGCCCCGTCCCACCCCGTCGACGGCGACGTCCACCGGCCCGTGTTCGTCTTCCCCGGCCAGGGCAGCCAGTGGGCCGGCATGGCCGCCGAACTCCTCGCGTCCTCACCCGTCTTCGCAGCACGCCTCACCGAGTGCGGCCAGGCGCTGGCTCCGCACGTCACATGGGATCTCGCCGCCGTGCTGCGCGGCGACGCCGACGCTCCGCCCCTGGACCGGTCCGACGTCGTGCAGCCCGTGCTCTGGGCCGTCATGGTGTCCCTGGCCGCCCTGTGGCAGTCGTACGGGATCCGGCCCGCGGCCGTCGTCGGACACTCACAGGGCGAGATCGCCGCCGCCTGCGTGGCCGGAGCCCTCAGCCTGGAGGACGCCGCCCTGGTCGTCGCTCTGCGCAGCAAGATCCTCGTACCGCTCGAGGGCCGCAGCGGAATGGTCGCGCTCGCCCTCCCCGAGGACGCCGCCCGCCGGTTCACGCGGAAATGGGACGATCGCGTCACCGTCGCCGCCCTCAACGGCCCCGCCTCCACCGTCGTCTCCGCCGACATCGAGACCGTCGACGACATCCTCGCCACCGCGGAGCGCGAGAACGTCCGCGCCCGCCGCGTCGGAATCGACTACGCCTCCCATTCCCCGCACGTGGACCCGGTGCGCGAGCAGATGCTCGGCCTCCTCGCGGGAATCACCCCGCGCCGGCCGAAGGTGCCCTTCCTGTCCACCGTCACCGGAGACTGGCTCGAAGGCGCTGTCACCGACGCCCGGTACTGGTACGACAACCTCCGCAACCCCGTCCTCCTGGAACCGGCCGTGCGTGCTCTGGCGCTCGCGGGTCACGGCGCCTTCGTCGAGGTCAGCCCGCATCCCGTGCTCATCGCCCCGGTCAAGGAGACCGTCGAGGCCGCGACCGGCCCCCGGCAGGCGGTCGTCACCGGAACCCTGCGCAGGGGCCAGGGCGGAGCCACCCGGTTCCAGACCTCCCTCGGAACCCTGTGGAGCCACGGCGCCGACGTCGACTGGGCCCCCGTCTTCACCGGTCTGGCCCCACGGCGTTGCGATCTGCCCACCTACGCCTTCCAGCGCCGACGCCACTGGGTCACCGGCCCCTCGGACGACGCCGCGAACGCGCCGATGCCCACCGCGACGGCCGCCGCCGTCGACGCCCCAGAGACCGCCACGGCGACCGTCCCCGCGACCGCCACCGCGACGGCCTCCGACGAAGGGACGGGCGCCGGACTCGGCAGCGACGACGCGCTCCGCCTCGTCCGCGACTGCACCGCGGTCGTCCTCGGCTACCCGGACCAGGCCCAGGTCGACCCCCAGCGGACCTTCAAAGAGCTCGGCATCGACTCCGTCACCGCCGTCGAGCTGCGCGACCGGCTCAACTCCGTCGGCGGTCTCACCCTTGCGGCGACCGCCGTCTACGAGTACCCCACGCCCGCCCGGCTCGCCGCGAGCCTGAGCGCCTCCGCCTCCGCCTCCACCGAAGTCGCCTCACGCGATCGCCACGCGGCCGCCGACGAGCCGATCGCGATCGTGTCGATGGGCTGCCGCTTCCCGGGCGGCGTCCGCGCCCCCGAGGACCTGTGGCGCCTGGTCCGCGACGAGACCGACGCCGTCACCGCGTTCCCCACCGATCGTGGCTGGGACGTCGACGCCCTCTACGACCCCGACCCCGACCGCACCGGCACCACCTACGTTCGCGAGGGCGGGTTCCTGGCGGGCGCGGCCGAGTTCGACGCCGCCTTCTTCGGGATCTCCCCGCGTGAGGCGACCGCGATGGACCCCCAGCAGCGGCTCCTCCTGGAAACCGCCTGGGAGACGGTCGAACGGGCAGGACTCGACCCCCGCGCCCTGCACGCCACCGCCACCGGCGTCTTCGTCGGAGTCACCGCGCCCGAGTACGGCCCCCGCCTCCACGAAGCGGGCGAAGCCGTCGAAGGCCACCTCCTCACGGGCACGACGGCCAGTGTGGCGTCCGGGCGCATCGCCTACGCCCTGGGTCTGGAGGGCCCGGCGGTCACCGTCGACACGGCCTGCTCCTCCTCGCTGGTCGCCCTGCACCTGGCCGTGCGCGCGCTGCGCTCCGGAGAGTGCTCACTGGCCCTCGCCGCCGGCGCCACCGTGATGTCCGGCCCCGGCATGTTCGTCGAGTTCAGCCGTCAGCGCGGCCTGGCCGCCGACGGCCGCTGCAAGCCCTTCGCGGCCGGCGCCGACGGCACCAACTGGGCCGAGGGCGTGGGTGTGCTGCTGCTGGAGCGGTTGTCGGACGCGCGGGCGCTGGGGCATGAGGTGCTGGCGGTGGTGCGGGGTTCGGCGATCAACCAGGACGGCGCGTCGAACGGGTTGACGGCGCCGAACGGTCTTGCGCAGCAGCGGGTGATCCGTGCGGCGCTGGCGGACGCGGGTCTGTCGGCGGCCGATGTGGACGTGGTGGAGGCGCACGGCACGGGGACGAAGCTCGGTGACCCGATCGAGGCGCAGGCGCTGCTGGCGACCTATGGCCAGGAGCGCGACGGCGACCGCCCGTTGTGGCTCGGATCCCTCAAGTCGAACATCGGCCACGCACAGGCGGCGGCCGGCGTCGGCGGCGTGATCAAGATGGTGCAGGCCATGAGGGCGGCGGTTCTGCCGAAGTCCCTGCACGCCGAGACCCCCTCGCCGCTGGTCGACTGGTCGTCGGGTGCGGTGGAGCTGCTGGCGCAGGCCCGTGCGTGGGAGGAGACCGACGGCCGGCCGCGGCGGGCGGCGGTGTCGTCGTTCGGCATCAGCGGCACCAACGCCCACGTCGTCCTCGAAGCCGTGACCGAACCGGCTGTGACCGAACCGGCCCTCACCGAACCGGCCGTGACGGAGCCGGCTCACTCGGTCGCGGGCCCGCGTGCCCGTGAGGTCGCGCTGCCCTGGCTCGTCTCTGCCCGCACTCCGTCCGCCCTCGCGGAGCAGGAGGCCCGGCTCACGAAGTTCGCCGCCGAGGCCGGCTCCGTCGACGCGGTGGATGTGGCGTGGTCGTTGTGGCGGTCGCGGTCGGTGTTCGAGTGCCGGTCGGTGGGTGTCGCGGGTGAGTGGGTGGCGTCGGGTT
>NZ_BEWA01000035.1 GCF_003112535.1 Streptomyces rishiriensis
TGAACGGCGTTGCCGCTAGGGTCTGTCGTTCGGATCAGGAGGGCCGCCCGGTCTCTCTCCCGGCTCTCGGGCGAGGGCCCTGACCGCTCGTCAGCAGGCCTCGCGCCACGCTCCCAGTTCGTACTTCTTCAGCAGCGAACTCAGCTTCAGCCGGCGGGAGTCGGCGCAGAAGGCACTCGTGGGCAGTTCGTACTCGACGTGGAAGACGGCCTTGCCCGCCTCGACGAACGGGGTCAGCTCCGCGCATTCGCCGTACTGGGCGCACTGTTCGTTCACCGCGAAGTCGAAGTCGCCGACGAGGGCGGGGATCTGGTCGAGGTCGTTCTTCAGACCGACGGACAGGCCGCGCTCATGGGCGAGGCGGGCGACGAGACGGTTGTAGCGCAGCTGGTCGGCGGCCTCGACCGGGAAGCCCGTGGTGTTCCGGTACCCGTCCATGTTGTCCGGCTCGACGGCGTCGAAGCCCTTGTCGCGGCACATGTCGAGGCGGGCCGCCAGCAGCGGTTCCAGGACGTCGGTCCGGCGGATGTCGAGCCAGCGCTCGCCCTTCCAGCCGTTGCTCTCGCCGATCACCGCGGCGGGGAACTTCTTCGCGTCGGGCCGCCAGTCCTCCCAGGCGCCGGTGGAGAGGTAGCAGACGACTCTGCGGCCGTCGTCGTGCAGGCCGGCCACCGTGGCCGCGTCGTGGTCGAAGCCGTCGATGTCGTAGACCGGCACGTCGACGGAGGTGTCCAGCCGGCCGCTGAGCTGCCACTGCCACTCGACGCCGGGGCGGGGCCGCCACCATGCGCCGCCCGACGGGCGGGCATCCGAGGGTCCGGCATCCGACGGTCCGGCGCTCCTCGCGCCGTCCGGGGCGGCGGAGCAGCCCGCGAGCAGCAGGGCGAGAAGGGGCAGCAGGGCGGTCGAGCGTCTCACCGGGCGGGCTCCAGGGTGTCGGCGACGTACCCGGACGATGATCGCCCATGTCGGAGCCGAAGGGTGCGGCGGCCGTTCGCCGGCGGTCCGGCGACGCCGTCCGCCCAAATTGGCACGACAACGACGAGTACACGCCGTTTCGGGGAGGGCTCGGGCCGGGAAGTGGCCAGGACTCCACCGCCGGGTGAACACTCGCGTGCGTGAGCGAACGCACCCGCACGCGTACGCTCGTTCCGGGTTCGCTCCGCCGGTCCGCCGCGCCGGCGAGGCACACCCCGGATGCGAACGCGCCCAGGACCCGGATCTAGGGTCGGCCCTGGGCCCGGTCGACCCACACCCTCCGGCCACAGCAACTCCACATCGGAAGCGAGATTTCACCACCGTGACTGCTCTCACTCTCAGCACCGCCGCGGCGCCCGGCCTGCGGGCCGACGCGATCGTGATCGGTGTCGCCAAGGGCGCAAAGGGCCCGATCGTCGCCCCAGGCGCCGAAGCCGTCGACAAGGCGTTCGACGGCCGGCTCGCCGGCGTTCTGGAGACCCTCGGGGCTTCCGGCGCCGAGGGCGAGGTGACGAAGCTGCCCGCCCCGGCCGGCTTCAAGACGCCTCTCGTGCTCGCGGTGGGGCTCGGCTCCGAGCCCGAGGAGGACGCCGCCTACGACGCCGAGGCGCTGCGCAGGGCGGCCGGCGCGGCCGCCCGCACCCTCACCGGCGCCAGGAAGGCCGCCTTCGCCCTGCCGGTGACCGACGCCGCCGACATCGGCGCGATCGGCGAGGGCGTGCTGCTCGGCGCGTACTCCTTCGACGCCTACAAGCAGAGCGCGCGTGCGAACAACGACGCCAAGGCCAAGAACGACAAGGCGCCCCTCGCCGAGGCCGCGCTCCTCGGCGGGAAGCCGCGCGACGCCGCCCACAAGGCCGCGCTCGCCCGCGCCACCGCCGTGGGCGAGGAGCTCAACCGCGCCCGCGACCTGATCAACATGCCGCCGAACGACCTCGACCCCGAGGCGTTCGCCGCTCTCGCCCAGACGGCGGCCAAGGAGCACGGCATCAAGATCCAGGTCCTCGACGAGAAGGCCCTCGTCAAGGGCGGCTACGGCGGCATCCTCGGCGTCGGCGCCGGCTCGGCCTCCGCCCCGCGCCTGGTGAAGCTGTCGTACACCTCCTCCAAGGCGAAGAAGCACCTCGCCTTCGTCGGCAAGGGCATCACCTACGACTCGGGCGGCATCTCGCTGAAGCCGGCCGGGCACAACGAGACGATGAAGTGCGACATGAGCGGGGCGGCGGCGGTCTTCGCCGCGGTCGTCGCGGCCGCGCGGCTCGGCCTGGAGGTGAACGTCACCGGATGGCTGGCGCTCGCCGAGAACATGCCGTCCGGCTCCGCCACCCGCCCCGGCGACGTGCTGCGCATGTACAGCGGCAAGACCGTCGAGGTCCTCAACACGGACGCGGAGGGCCGGCTGGTCCTCGCGGACGCGCTGTGGGCGGCCTCCGCGGAGAAGCCGGACGCGATCGTCGACGTCGCGACCCTGACCGGCGCGATGATGCTGGCGCTGGGCAGCCGCACCTTCGGGATCATGGCCAACGACGACGCGTTCCGCTCGGCGGTGCACGAGGCCGCCGAGGAGGTCGGCGAGCCGGCGTGGCCGATGCCCCTGCCGGAGCACCTGCTCAAGGGCATGGACTCCACCGTCGCGGACATCGCCAACATGGGCGAGCGGATGGGCGGCGGGCTGGTGGCCGGTCTCTTCCTGCGCGAGTTCGTGGGCGAGGGGATCACCTGGGCGCACCTGGACATCGCCGGACCGGCGTTCAACGAGGGCGGCCCCTTCGGGTACACCCCGAAGGGCGGCACCGGCACCGCGGTGCGCACGCTGGTGCGGCTGGCCGAGCTGACCGCCTCGGGCGACCTGGGCTAGTCCTGCGGGAGCGGGGGACTGTGCGCCTGATCACTCCGGTCCGTCCGCCGGACGGCGGGTGCGGGCCGAATGCGGCCGGTCGCGCAGTTCCCCGAGCCCGTGGGCGGGCCGGGCCTCATGTCACAAGTGAGCGTGGGGTGTCTCACACCCCGGCCCCGCGTCTCGTTCGCCTCCCGCAAGTGCGAAGATGGGCCTCGGCAGGACAGGGCCCCCACCACAGGGCCGAAGAAAGAGCGGCCGGACACCAGCCGCCGGCGGTCAGCGACGACCGGCGCACGGCGCACATGCATGGAGGACGTGACGTGGCGAACGACGCCAGCACCGTTTTCGACCTAGTGATCCTCGGCGGTGGCAGTGGCGGGTACGCCGCGGCCCTGCGCGGGGCGCAGCTGGGACTGGACGTCGCCCTGATCGAGAAGGACAAGGTCGGCGGCACCTGCCTGCACCGGGGTTGCATCCCCACCAAGGCCCTGCTCCACGCGGGCGAGATCGCCGACCAGGCCCGCGAGAGCGAGCAGTTCGGCGTGAAGGCCACCTTCGAGGGCATCGACGTCCCGGGCGTCCACAAGTACAAGGACGGCGTCATCTCCGGCCTGTACAAGGGCCTGCAGGGGCTGATCGCCTCCCGCAAGGTGACGTACATCGAGGGTGAGGGCCGGCTGTCCTCCCCCACCTCCGTCGACGTGAACGGGCAGCGGGTCCAGGGCCGCCACGTCCTGCTGGCGACCGGCTCCGTGCCGAAGTCGCTGCCGGGCCTGGAGATCGACGGCGACCGGATCATCTCCTCGGACCACGCCCTCGTCCTGGACCGCGTGCCGAAGTCCGCGATCATCCTGGGCGGCGGCGTCATCGGCGTCGAGTTCGCCTCGGCGTGGAAGTCCTTCGGCGCCGAGGTGACGGTCGTCGAGGGCCTCAAGCACCTCGTCCCGGTGGAGGACGAGAACTCCTCCAAGCTCCTGGAGCGCGCGTTCCGCAAGCGCGGCATCAAGTTCAACCTGGGCACCTTCTTCTCGAAGGCCGAGTACACCGCCGACGGCGTCAAGGTCATCCTGGCCGACGGCAAGGAGTTCGAGGCCGAGGTCCTGCTGGTCGCGGTCGGCCGCGGACCCGTCTCCGCCGGTCTGGGCTACGAGGAGCAGGGCGTCGCGATGGACCGCGGCTACGTCCTGGTCGACGAGTACATGCGCACCAACGTCCCGACGATCTCCGCGGTCGGCGACCTGGTCCCCACGCTCCAGCTCGCGCACGTCGGCTTCGCCGAGGGCATGCTGGTCGCGGAGCGGCTGGCCGGCCAGAAGGTCGTCCCGATCGACTACGACGGCGTCCCCCGGGTGACGTACTGCCACCCCGAGGTCGCCTCCGTGGGCATCACCGAGGCCAAGGCCAAGGAGATCTACGGCGCGGACAAGGTCGTCGCGCTGAAGTACAACCTCGCGGGCAACGGCAAGAGCAAGATCCTCAACACCTCGGGCGAGATCAAGCTCGTCCAGGTGAAGGACGGCGCGGTGGTCGGCGTCCACATGGTCGGCGACCGCATGGGCGAGCAGGTCGGCGAAGCCCAGCTGATCTACAACTGGGAGGCGCTGCCCGCCGAGGTCGCGCAGCTCGTCCACGCCCACCCGACGCAGAACGAGGCGCTCGGCGAGGCCCACCTGGCCCTGGCGGGCAAGCCGCTGCACTCGCACGACTGACCCTCGGTCGAGACACGTCGAAGCGACGACCCAGACTTCCGCAACTCGTAAGGAGCAACCGAAACCATGGCGGTTTCCGTAACCCTTCCGGCGCTCGGCGAGAGCGTCACCGAGGGCACCGTCACCCGCTGGCTGAAGGCCGAGGGTGAGCGCGTCGAGGCCGACGAGCCCCTGCTCGAGGTGTCGACCGACAAGGTCGACACCGAGATCCCCTCCCCCGCCTCCGGCGTCCTGGCCTCCATCAAGGTCGCCGAGGACGAGACCGTCGAGGTCGGCGCCGAGCTGGCCGTGATCGACGACGGCACCGGCGCCCCGGCGGCCGCCGCGGCCCCGGCCGCCGAGGAGGTCGCTCCGCCGGCCCCCGAGCCGGCTCCGGCCGCCCAGCCCTCCACCGAGCAGGCGGCTCCGGCCCCGGCTCCCACCCCCGAGGCCGCCGCCGGCGGCGGCTCCGCCGAGGGCACGGACGTCGTCCTGCCCGCGCTCGGCGAGTCCGTCACCGAGGGCACCGTCACCCGCTGGCTGAAGTCGGTCGGCGACTCGGTCGAGGCCGACGAGCCGCTGCTCGAGGTCTCCACCGACAAGGTCGACACCGAGATCCCGGCGCCCACCTCGGGTGTGCTGCTGGAGATCACCGTCGGCGAGGACGAGACCGCCGAGGTCGGCGCCAAGCTGGCCGTCATCGGCGCTCCGGGTGCGGCTCCGGCCGCTGCTCCGGCCCCCGCCGCCCCGGCTCCGGCCCCGGCCGCCGCCGCACCGGCCCCCGCGCCGGCCGCACCGGCCCCCGCGCCGGCCGCTCCGGCTCCGGCTCCGGCCGCCCCGGCTCCGGCGCCCGCCGCCCCGGCTCCGGCTCCGGCCGCTCCGGCGCCCGCCCCGGTCGCCGCCGCACCGGCCCCCGCGCCGGCGGCTCCGGCTCCGGTCACCCCGGCTCCCGCCGCCGCCCCGGCTCCGGCCGCGCAGGCGAGCGACGAGGGCGCGTACGTGACCCCGCTGGTGCGCAAGCTCGCCGCCGACAACGGCGTCGACCTGGGCTCCGTCAAGGGCACCGGCGTCGGCGGCCGCATCCGCAAGCAGGACGTCCTCGCCGCCGCCGAGGCCGCGAAGGCCGCCGCCGCCGCTCCGGCTCCGGCCGCCGCCCCGGCCGCCGCGAAGAAGGCCCCGGCGCTCGAGGCCTCCCCGCTGCGCGGTCAGACCGTGAAGATGCCCCGCATCCGCAAGGTCATCGGCGACAACATGGTCAAGGCGCTGCACGAGCAGGCGCAGCTGTCCTCGGTCGTCGAGGTCGACATCACCCGCCTGATGAAGCTCCGCGCGCAGGCGAAGGACTCCTTCGCCGCCCGTGAGGGCGTCAAGCTGTCCCCGATGCCGTTCTTCGTGAAGGCGGCGGCCCAGGCGCTGAAGGCCCACCCGGCCGTCAACGCCCGGATCAACGTGGACGAGGGCACGATCACCTACTTCGACACCGAGAGCATCGGTATCGCGGTGGACTCGGAGAAGGGCCTGATGACCCCGGTCATCAAGCACGCGGGCGACCTGAACATCGCCGGCATCGCGAAGGCCACGGCCGACCTGGCCGGCAAGGTCCGCGCGAACAAGATCACCCCGGACGAGCTGTCCGGCGCGACCTTCACCGTCAGCAACACCGGCTCGCGCGGCGCGCTGTTCGACACGATCATCGTGCCGCCGAACCAGGTCGCGATCCTCGGCATCGGCGCGACGGTCAAGCGTCCGGCCGTCATCGAGACGGAGGAGGGCACGGTCATCGGCGTCCGCGACATGACGTACCTGACCCTGTCCTACGACCACCGTCTGGTGGACGGCGCCGACGCGGCCCGTTACCTGACCGCGGTCAAGGCGATCCTGGAGGCCGGCGAGTTCGAGGTCGAGCTCGGCCTCTGACCCCGTCGGTCCAGCAGCACAGGCGCCCCCGTCCGGTTCTCCGGGCGGGGGCGCTCGTCTCCCCGTTCCTCCGGCGACCGCTCCCCTGAGGCCATGTGCGCCACTACGTTTGACGTCATGAGTGCCATCACGTTGCGCATCCCGGACTCCATGGACAGGGCCTTGCGGGACGCCGCCGCCGACGCCCCCTCCCTCAACGACTGGCGATGAGCGTCCGCCTGACCTCGCCCATCGAAGCATCGGTCGTTGCCGTCGACCTGCTCCACCTCACGGCGGCGCGCTTCGAGACGGGCACCGCGCACGGCAACATCGGCCCCGCGCAGATGGCCCTCGTCGACAACGCGCTGCGCGCGGTTCTCGACCTCTGAGCCGCCCGGGCCGGCCGGTGGACCCGACCCGTCCCGCGCGTGTAAGTCTCGTCTCACCTGCGTAAAAGCGCCCCTGAGCACCTCTCCTCCGCGGGCCCCCGGCCGTATTGTCTAAACGTCAACGCCCCGGGGCCGATGGGCGGCCCCCGCTCGAAGGAGCTCTCATGACCGCGCCCGTCGTCCACTCGCTGCGCGAACAGATCCGCGAGCACATCGTGGAGGGGATCGTCAGCGGGCGCTGGCAGCCGGGTGAGCGGATCGTGGAGCGCCGGATCGCCACCGAGCTGGAGGTCAGTCAGACGCCGGTCCGGGAGGCGCTGCGCGAGCTGGAGTCGCTGCGGCTGATCGAGTCCGCGCCGAACAAGGGCGTCCGGGTGCGCAATCTGACGGCGGCCGACCTGGAGGAGAGCTATCCGGTGCGGGCCGGCCTGGAGGCGATCGCCGCGGAGCTGGCGGCCCAGAAGCTGGCCGAGGACTGCTCGGCGCTCGATCCGCACGTGGCGGCCCTCTACGAGGCCGACCGGGCCTGCGACGGCACCGCCCAGGTGCGGCACACCGTCGGCTTCCACCGGGAGCTGGTGCGCGCGGCCGGGAACTCCGTGCTGCTGCACACCTGGGAGGGCCTCGGCATCGAGGTCTTCACCGCGCTGTCCATCCGGTGGCTCGGGACCGTGCAGCAGTCGTACGCGGAGGAGCACGAGGAGCTGGTGCAGGCCTTCCGGCGACGGGATCCGCGCATCGCGGACCTGGTGAAGGCGCACGTTCTGGGCTGCGCGCCGCGCCCTTGACACAGCCGAGCACACCGACGCTCACCTGCGAAAACAAGGGAAAATCGCGGCACGGCGTGCCTGAACGAAAGGCACCGCGTGCCTACTTTCTCGTAATCGAGAGTTTTTCCCTTGAACCCTTTGATCGATCATCGATCAGGGAGTTACAGTCACCGACGGGCCGCGCCGCGGGGTCGTACAACGACGCCGTACCCGTGCCCGCACGCCCTGTCCTGCCAAAGACCAAGGGCACCCCCGAACCCTTACCGATGAGGGAACCCCCTTCGACTGAGGAAGGCGGCGACATGACCGACCCCAACGCCATCCAGCCGAGCGCGCTCGACCAGCTCCCCGACCGGGATCCGGAGGAGACCGCCGAATGGCAGGCCTCCCTGGACGCGGTCGCCAAGGCGGCCGGGCCGCACCGTGCCGCATACCTGATGCGCCGCACGCTGGAGCGGGCCGAGGGCAACGGCATCGCGCTGCCCAAGCTGCTCGAGACCGACTACGTCAACACCATCCCGACCGCCGCGGAGCCCTCCGCGCCCGGCGACCCGGAGCTGGAGCGGAAGATCACCGCGTGGAACCGCTGGAACGCGGCCGCCATGGTGACCCGCGGCAGCAAACACGGCGTCGGCGGCCACATCGCCACCTTCGCCTCCGCGGCCTGGCTCTACGAGACCGGCTTCAACCACTTCTTCCGGGGCAAGGAGGCCGACGGCTCGGGCGACCAGCTCTACATCCAGGGCCACGCCTCCCCCGGCATCTACGCCCGCGCCTTCCTCGACGGCCGGCTGACCGAGCGGCACCTGGACAACTTCCGCCAGGAGGCGGGCGGCGAAGGCCTCCCCTCCTACCCGCACCCGCGGCGGCTGCCCTGGCTGTGGGAGTTCCCGACCGTCTCCATGGGTCTCGGTCCGCTCTCCGCCATCTACCAGGCGCGCTTCAACCGCTACCTGACGAACCGCGACATCAAGGACGTCTCGGCGTCCCACGTGTGGGCGTTCCTCGGCGACGGCGAGATGGACGAGCCGGAGTCGACGGCGGCCCTCGCGCTCGCCTCCCGCGAGGGCCTGGACAACCTGACCTTCGTCATCAACTGCAACCTGCAGCGCCTCGACGGCCCGGTCCGTGCCAACTTCAAGATCGTTCAGGAGCTGGAGGCCCAGTTCCGCGGCGCCGGCTGGAACGTGATCAAGACGCTGTGGGGAACGGCCTGGGACGAGCTGTTCCAGCTCGACACCACGGGCGCGCTGGTACGCCGGCTGCGCGAGGTGCCGGACGCGCAGGTGCAGACGTATCAGACGCGTGACGCGGCCTACATCCGCCAGGACTTCTTCGGCAAGGACCCGGCGCTCGCCGAGATGGCGAAGCTGCTCAGCGACGACAAGATCCTGGAGTGCTTCCACCTCTCCCGCGGCGGCCACGAGGCCGGCAAGGTATACGCGGCCTACAAGGCGGCCGTGGAGTTCAAGGGCGCCCCGACGGTGATCCTGGCCCAGACGGTCAAGGGCCACACCCTCGGCGAGGGCTTCGCGTCGAAGAACGCCAACCACCAGATGAAGAAGCTCTCGGTGGACGAGTTCAAGGCGATGCGCGACCTGCTGGAGCTGCCGATCTCCGACGCGCAGTTCGTCGACGGTGTGGTCCCCTACGGGCACCCGGGCGTCGACTCCCCCGAGGTCCGCTACCTCCAGGAGCGCCGCGCGGCCCTCGGCGGCCCGGCCCCGGCCCGCCGTACGCACGCCCTCGCGCCGCTGCCCGCCCCGGCCGACAAGACGTTCGCCTCGTTCGACAAGGGCTCCGGCTCGCAGAACGTGGCGACCACGATGGCCTTCGTCCGCCTGGTGAAGGATCTGGTCCGTGACAAGGAGACCGGCAAGCGCTGGGTCCCCATCGTCCCGGACGAGGCGCGCACCTTCGGCATGGAGAGCCTGTTCCCGTCGCTCGGGATCTACTCCCCCAAGGGCCAGACGTACGAGCCGGTCGACCGCGACCAGCTGATGTACTACAAGGAGGCCAAGAACGGCCAGATCCTCAACGAGGGGATCACCGAGGCCGGTTCGATGGCCGACTTCATCGCCGCTTCCACCGCGTACTCCACGCACGGCGAGGCGATGATCCCGTTCTACATCTTCTACTCGATGTTCGGCTGGCAGCGCACGGCCGACCAGATGTGGCAGCTCGGCGACCAGCTCGGCCGGGGCTTCCTCGTCGGCGCGACGGCCGGCCGCACGACCCTGACGGGCGAGGGCCTCCAGCACGCCGACGGCCACTCGCCGGTCATCGCCGCGACCAACCCGGCCGCGCTCAGCTACGACCCGGCGTTCGCCTACGAGATCGCGACGATCGTCAAGGACGGTCTGCGCCGGATGTACGGCGAGGCGGCCCCGGACGAGGACCCGAACGTCTTCTACTACCTCACCGTCTACAACGAGCCGATGCCGCAGCCGGCCAAGCCGGCCGCCCCCGGCGTGGACGAGGGCATCCTCAGGGGCCTGTACCGCTTCAACACGGCGGAGTCGGCCGGCGTGGAGGTCGCGGCGGCCAACGCCCCGCGCATCCAGCTGCTGGCCTCGGGCACGGCGATCCACTGGACGCTGAAGGCGCAGAAGCTGCTCGCCGAGGAGTGGGGCGTGGCCGCCGACGTGTGGTCCGCGACCTCCTGGACCGAGCTGCGCCGCGACGCGCTGGAGGCTGACGCGGCCCTCCTGCGCGGCGAGGAGCGGACGCCGTACGTCCGTCGGGCGCTGCAGGGCGCCGAGGGCCCGGTGCTCGCGGTCTCCGACTACATGCGGCAGGTGCCGGACCAGATCGCGCAGTGGGTCGAGCAGGACTGGTCCTCGCTGGGCGCGGACGGCTTCGGCCTGTCCGACACCCGCGAGGCGGCCCGCCGTCACTTCGGCGTGGACGCGGAGTCGGTCGTCGTGGCGGCGCTGGCCCAGCTCGCCCGACGCGGCGAGGTCAAGGCGACGGCGGTGAAGGAAGCCCGCGAGCGGTACGGCCTGTAGGCGGCCGGCCGGCCGATGACGGCATGACGTGGGGGGGACGGCCTCGGGCCGCCCCCCCCCCCCTTTCGCCGTCTCCGTCGCCGTCGCCCTCGCCGTCGCCCTCGCCGTCTCCGTCGCCGTCGCCCTCGCCGTCTCCGTCGCCGTCGCCCTCGCCGTCTCCGTCGCCTTCGTCATCGCCGTCGCCTTCGCCGTCATCGGCCGCCGGCCGCCCGCCGAGGTGCGGCCTCCGCCGGGTCCGCCCGCACGGCCGTGGCCGAGAAGGCCGCGCCGCCCTCACGGGCCCCACGCGCGCGGCCCGACGCGCACTCCCCACCCCGTTGTCGGTGGGGCCCGGCATCATGGGCGCATGCGTGCTGCCCGCCTGATCAAGATGGTGCTGCTGCTGCAGTCCCGGCCCACCATGACCGCCGCCGAGCTGGCGCGGGAACTGGAGGTGTCGGAGCGTACGGTCACGCGGGACGCGCAGGCGCTGTCGGAGGCCGGCGTGCCGGTGTACGCCGAGCGGGGCCGGGCCGGCGGGTACCGGCTCGTCGGCGGGTACCGGACACGGCTGACGGGACTGGGACGCGGCGAGGCCGAGGCGCTGTTCCTCAGCGGAGTGCCGGGGGCTTTGCGCGAGATGGGGCTGGCGGACCTCGCCTCGGCCGCGCGGCTGAAGGTCTCGGCGGCGCTGCTGCCGTCCCTGCAGGACGCCCCGCGGGCGGCGGCGCAACGGTTCCATCTGGACGCGCCCGCCTGGTTCCGGGAGCCGCAGACGCCGGCGCTGCTGCCGCTGATCGCGGACGCGGTGTGGGACGACCGGTGCGTCCGGGCCCGCTACCGGCGCGGGGAGGCGGAGGTCGAGCGGGAGCTGGAGCCGTACGGGCTCGTGCTCAAGGCGGGGGTCTGGTATCTGTGCGCCCGGGTGCGGGGCGACGGCGGTGGTGCGTCGCGGACGTACCGGATCGACCGGTTCGTCGACGCCGAGGATCTGGGGGATCGTTTCCGCCGGGACGAGGAGTTCGACCTCCCCCGCTTCTGGGCCGAGCAGGCCGAGCGCTTCGCGCGGTCGATCCTGCGGACCGAGGTGGTCGTGCGGCTCTCGGAGGCGGGCGTGCGCGCACTGCCGCACGCCGTGGATCCGGTGGCCGCCCGGGACGCCCTGGCGACCGCCGGGGAGGCGGACGCCCGGGGGCGGGTGACGGTCACGCTGGGCGTCGAGTCGCAGGACGTGGCGCACGCCCAGCTCACGGCGCTGGGGGCGGAGGCCGAGGTGATCTCCCCCGAGCCCCTGCGGAAACGGTTCGCCGAGGACGCCGCACGACTGGCGGAGTTGTATCGGCCGGGATGAGAATCCCCGGCACTCCGGGTGCGTCCCGCACGGTCAGGCACGATGCTGGACGCGTGATGGACGAGACGGAGTTCTGGGAGCTGGTGGACGCCTCCCGAGAGGCCGCCGAGGGTGATCCCGAGGAGCAGGCGGACCTGCTCGTGGAGCGGCTGCTGGGGCTGGACCCGGAGTCCGTGCTCGACTTCGCCCGGCATTTCGAGTCCCGCTACAACCGCGCCTACCGCTGGGATCTGTGGGGCGCCGCGTGGCTGCTGCTGGACGGGGCCAGCGACGACGCCTTCGACTTCTTCCGTTGCTGGCTGATCGGGCAGGGCCGGGAGGTCTTCGAGGGCGCCCTGCACGGCGACCCCGACTCGCTCGCCGACCTGCTGGACGACTTCGACGAGGAGATCGACGGGGACGGCGAGGAACTGGGGTACGCGGCCGACGAGGCCTACGAGCAGCTCACCGGGGACGTCGCCCCCGACCTCGGCATCCCGCCCGCTCCCGCCGAACCCGAGGGCACGCCCGTCGACTTCGAGAACGAGGCGGCGCTGGCCGAGCGGTATCCGCGACTGTGGCAGCGCTTCAAGGAGTGACCTCCGGGACGGACCCGGCGTCGACGCCGGAGTGAACCCCGGCGCGCACCCCGGTGTGAACGCGGTCCCGGGTCACGCCGCGAGCCTGCGGCGGGCGCTGTCCGCCGGGATGTACGCCTGCGACCGGTCGATCCGCACCGCGTGGTGCAGCGGCGCTTCGTTGGCCTGTTCCAGAGCCGACGCGGTGGCCGCGGCGGGGCCGAGGACGACCGCGGCGACGGCGCACAGCACGGTCCAGGGACTGCGGGCGGCGCCGGCCCAGCCGGCGCCCCGCCCGCCCGCCTGCGTCGCCTGCGTGGACTGAGCGGACTGCTCACGGCTGCTGTTCATGTTCCCCGCCTCCGGTCGGTTCGTGGTGTGCACGACCGTAGGACGCGGGGATGGGAGGACCCTGAACGGCGCCTAAGGCGTTCCTGTGAGAGCCCGTGCGGCCGTCCTGCCCTGGAGACGCGCCGCCGCCCGGCGGATCTCCGGGAGGCGTGCGGTGAGCGCGGCGCCGGGGCAGCTCGTCATGTAGGCGTCCCGGTGGCCGGAGAGGGCGGGGAAGGCGACGGTGACTCCGGCGGCGTACCGGCTGTGGCTGTTGCTGGAGGTGAGCCGGACGTCCGCCCGCGGGTCGACGCCGGACAGTCCGAGCTTCCAGGCGGTCAGCGCGGCGATCGCGTCGACCATCGCCTGCGGGACCGGGATGCCGGAGGTGAACGTGCCGAGGGCGGCGATGCCGGCCGTGCGGTGGTTGAACCCCTGGGTGTGGGCCCCGGTGACGGGCCGGTCCACCCCGCCCGCGCGGCCCTCGTAGATGGTGCCGCAGCGGTCGACGAGGAAGTTGTAGCCGATGTCGTCCCAGTCCCTGGCGCCGGTCTGGCCGGCGTACAGGTAGCGGATGATCCGGGGCGCGTCCGCGCAGTCGTAGCCGTTGGGCGAGTCGGTGTGGTGGACGAAGACGGCGACGACCTTGTCGTCGTAGCGCGGGGGCGGCTGCGCGTGACGGGCGAGGGCGTCCAGCCAGGCGGAACGGGGCACGATGGGCGGCCGGGGCGCCCGGTGCGCGGCGGCGGCGCGCGCGTCGGCCGTGCGGGCGGGCGTCGTGGCGCGGGCGGCGTGCTCGACGCCGCCCGCGCACAGTCCCAGCGCGGCGACGGCGGCGAGGCCCGGCAGACAGCCCAGAAGCACGAGGAACGGGCCCGGTATTCGCGCCGGGAACCGTCCGCGTCCGCCGCGCACAGCGCGGGATGCCGGTCGGAGGGCACACATGGCTCCACTGTCGGCCGGTTCCGGTCCGTCCGCGATGTGTGCTGTGCCACCTGGTGGAACCATCCTCCCGGTCCACGCCGTTTTACGAGGTGCACGCACGTGTGGCGGGTGTCCGCCGTCACGCGCGTGTGATCGACGGGTACTGATCACTGGGCCCTTCCCGCACGTACTAGGGATCCGAGAGAAAGGGGGCCGCGTGGACCTGCTCGACATCCTGCTGGCGCTGGTGATCCTGGCCTACGCCGCTTCCGGCTACCGGCGTGGGCTGGTGGCCGGCTGCGTCTCATTGGCCGGGTTCGTCGGCGGCGCGGTGATCGGCGTGTGGGTTCTGCCGTGGCTGATGGATCTGGTGACGCCGGGGACCACGGCGGCGACGTTGACGGCGGTGTTCGCGGTCCTGGTCCCGGCGGTGGTGGGGCACGAGCTGGCGAGCCGGCTGGGGCTGCGGCTGCGGCGCGAGCTGGACCGGGGGCCGCTGCGGGCGGCCGACGGGGTCGGCGGGGCGGCGGCGAACACGGTGGCGGTGCTGGTCGTGGCGTGGGTGGCCGCGAGCGTGCTGGGCGCGTCCTCGTCGCCGGTGGTCACCTCGTCGATACGGGACTCGCGGCTGCTGGGGGCCGTGCAGGACGCCATGCCGGACACGACGCCGAACTGGTTCTCGCGGGCCACGTCGGCGCTCACCCAGGCGGGTTTCCCGCAGGTCTTCAACCCCTTCGAGAACGAGTCGACGGCCGAGGTCGCCAAGCCCACCGGCGACAGCGTCACGGCGCGCGCCACCGACGCGGCCAGACGGAGCACGGTGAAGATCGAGGGCTCCTCGGGCGACCAGGGGCGCGAGGGCAGCGGCTTTGTCTACGCCAGCGAGCATGTGATGACCAACGCGCACGTGGTGGCGGGCATCGACCGCCCGACCGTGCGGATCGGCGGCGTGGGGCGGTCGTTCTCCGCGCGCGTGGTGCTCTTCGACCCGGACAGGGACGTGGCCGTGCTGTTCGTGCCGGAGCTGCGGGCCCCCGTCCTGAGCTTCGACGACTCCGCCTCACGCGGCGACTCCGCGGTGGTCGCCGGCTATCCGCAGGACGGCGACCTGAACCTGCAGGCGGCCACGGTCGCCGGGCGGGTGAAGGCGACCGGCCGCAACATCTACAACGACGGGATCGTCACCCGCGAGATCTACTCGATCCGCTCCACGGTGCGCCCGGGCAATTCCGGCGGCCCGCTGCTGACCACGACGGGCCGGGTCTTCGGCGTGGTCTTCGCGCGCTCCACCTCCGACGACGAGACGGGGTACGTGCTGACGGCGGCCGAGGTCGCTGACGACGCCGAGCAGGCGGCGACGGCGACGCACCCGGTGGACACGGGAAGGCTGACGACGTCCTGAGCCTCGCGTCCGGCGACGTCAGACCGGGCGGCCCATGAACACGTCGTCCACGTACTTCCCGTCCAGCAGGAACTCCTCCGGGAGCACCCCCTCGACCACGAACCCCTCGGACTCGTAGAGCCTGCGCGCGGGGGCGTTGTGGCCGAGGACGCGCAGGGTGAGCCGGCGGGCGCCCTGCCGGCGGGTTTCCTCGACGGCGACGCGGAGCAGCGCCCGTGCGACGCCCCGGCCGCGCGCCTCCTCCAGGACGGCGAGGCCCTGGATCTGCCGGACGTGCGCGTTGCACGCCAGCGACGTGGGCAGGGCCAGACGGAGGTAGCCGACGACGCGGCCGTCCAGTTCGGCGACCAGGTAGTCGTCCGGGACGTGCCGCTCGTCGAAGAAGGGGTCGTACGGCGGCTGCGGCCGCGGCAT
The DNA here is from genome assembly GCF_003112535.1 of Streptomyces rishiriensis. Classification (GTDB taxonomy): domain Bacteria; phylum Actinomycetota; class Actinomycetes; order Streptomycetales; family Streptomycetaceae; genus Streptomyces; species Streptomyces rishiriensis. Next base: position 15,527 of record NZ_BEWA01000035.1, read on the forward strand.
CACCGCGTGCAGGGGGGACCAGGTGAGCCGGTCGACGGCGGCCAGCGTCTCCTCGTCGGCGGGCAGCGCGGTGCGTATGCGAAGTGCGGGGGTCTCGGACTGCTCGGGCATGGCGGTCACCCTATTGCGCGCGGGCGGCGACCGGACGGAGGTTTTACGCGGTGCGCGGGCAGGATGACCTCATGGAACGTACGCGAATCGCGGTGGCCGGTGCGTCCGGTCTGATCGGCAGCGCTCTGGTGCGCTCTCTGACCTCGGACGGCCACGAGGTGCGGCGCCTGGTCCGCCATGCGCCCCGGGGCGCGGACGAGGTCCGCTGGGACCCGGAGAAGGGGCGGGTGGACCCGGGCGGGCTCGCCGGATGCGACGCCGTGGTGAACCTGGCCGGGGCCGGCGTCGGCGACCGGCGGTGGAGCGACGCGTACAAGCGGCGGATCCACGACAGCCGGGTCAACGGCACGGCCGCGCTGGCGAAGGCCGTCGCCTCGCTCGACGCACCGCCACGGGTGTTCGTCAACGGCAGCGCGATGGGCTTCTACGGCGAGACGGGCGAGCGGATCGTGGACGAGGGCTCTCCCGCCGGGACCGGCTTCCTGCCGGAGCTGTGCGTGGAGTGGGAGGCGGCCGCGGCTCCGGCGCGGGACGCGGGCGTGCGGACGGTCTTCCCGCGCACCGGCCTGGTGGTGGCCCGCGACGGCGGCGCCTGGGGCAAGCTGTTCCCGCTGTTCGCCGCAGGGCTCGGCGGGCGTATGGGCGACGGGCGGCAGTACTGGTCGTACATCGCCCTGCACGACGAGGTGGCGGCGATCCGGCATCTCGTCGACCGTGACGACCTGTCGGGGCCCTTCAACCTGACCGCGCCCGAGCCGCTGACCAACCGGGAGATCACCGCGGCGATGGGGCAGGTGCTGCGCAGGCCGACGCTCTTCCCGGTGCCGGCGCCGGTGCTGCGCACGGTGCTGGGCGAGATGGCCGGGGACGTGCTCGGCAGTGCGCGGGTGGTGCCGAAGCGGCTGCTGGAGTCAGGGTTCGTCTTCGCGTTTCCCGGGATCGAGGACGCGATCCGAGCCGCCTGAACCTCCTCGTGACCGTATGCGACCGCCGTGCGACCGTGCCCTGTCCATGCGCGACTGTTCCTGACCGATCTCAGCCCTAACCTCGACCCGAACTCGGGTATCCGGGACGGCTGTTGGGGGCATGACGTCTCCACCGGCCGCGCAACCTCGAGGAGGGGCACGTGCTTGAGCCCGCGTACCAGGCAGACGTCGTCGTGGTGGGAGCCGGAGTCGCCGGCCTCTGCGCCGCGCACCGGCTGGCCAGCGCAGGAGTAACGACCGCGGTCCTGGAAGCAGCCCCTTACGTGGGCGGCCGCATGTCGACGGAGAAGGTCGACGGGTTCCGGCTCGACCGCATCGGGCAGCTGCTGTCCACGGCGTATCCCGAACTGGCCTCGACACCCAGGTTGGACGCGCTCGTCCTGCGCCCGTTCGCGCCCGGGGTCCTGTTGCACAGCGACGGCCGCCATCATCGCGCCGGCGCGCAGGTGGGCGCGGGGAGCGCACGGGGCGCACTCTATGCCGTACGCGCCCTGGCGGCCGCTCCGCGGCCGGGCGGACTCCCCCGGCCGCGCGCCGGCGGCTCCCAGCCCGCGCAGGGCCGCCCGGCGGCCCCGCCGCGGGTCCGGGCGGGCGCGCCGCTGGGCAGCGCCGTGGACCAGGCCCGGCTGGGCGCCGCGCTCACCCGGCTCGCCGTCACTCCGGTCGAACGACTGCTGCGCCGCCCGGAGTCGCCGGCCGCGCAGGCCCTCGCGGCCCGCGGGCTGCCCGCCCGCACCGTGGACGGCTTCCTGCGTCCGCTGCTCGCCGCGTTGCTGTGCGACCCCGGCCTCACCACCTCCAGCCGCTGCGCGGACCTCGCGCTGCGCGCCTTCGCGGCGGGCCGGCTGGCGCTGCCGGAGGGCGGGGCGGAGGCGCTGCCGGAACTGCTCGCCCGGACGCTGCCGACGGGCGCCGTGCACACCGGGGTGCGGGTCACCGCGGTCTCCACGACCTCGGTGACCACCGCCGAGCACGGCGAGTTCCGCTGCCGCGCCGTTCTGGTGGCCACCGACGCGCGCACCGCGGCCGAGTTGCTGCCCGGGCTGCGGGTGCCCGACTTCCACCCGGTGACAGTCGTCCACCACACGACGGACGAGCCGCCCCCGACCGGCGCCTCGCTGCTGCTCGACGCCGACCGGGGCGGCCCGGTGGCCCACACGGCGGTGGTCAGCCGGGTCGACCCGAGCCGCGCGCCCGGGGGCCGCACGCTGATCTCGTCCACGGTGCTGGGCACACCGCCGCCGGGCGTCGACACCGCCGTCCGCATGCATCTGTCGCGGCTGTACGGCGTCTCCACCGCGCGGTGGGAGACGCTGGCCGTGCACCACACCGCCGAGGCCGTGCCGGCGATGCGGGCGCCGCACGACCTGCGGCGCGCGGTGCGGTTGCTGGCAGGCCTGTACGTGTGCGGCGACCACCGGGACACCAGCACCGTGCAGGGCGCGCTGCACTCCGCGCGCCGAGCCGCCTCGGCGATCGTCTCCGACCTCGGCGCCGCCGGTTCCCTGAACGCGGCCGACCCGCGCCCCACAGCGCGCGCGGAGCAGGCGGCGGCGTGAGCGACGCCGGCTTCCGAGGGCCCCGCCCCCGGGCCCCCGGAGGCCGGCCCACACCCGCCCCCGCCCGTCAGCCCAGCGCCGCCACCTTGTCCCGGTAGGTGCGGACCGGCGCCGCGTCCTTGTACGGCTCCAGCCTGCGTTCGAAGTCCCTGACGTACTCCAGGGCCCGCACGGACCGCATCTCCGCCGCCTGCCCGGCGGCCTCCGCGGCGAGCTGGCACGCCTGGTCGAGTTCGCCGAGGCCCAGCCGGGCCGAGGCGAGGACGACCCGGCAGAACACCCTGCTGCGGGCGTGGGCGGCGGGACGCAGCTGCAGCGAGCGCTCCGCGTGCTGCGCCGCCGCCCGGAACTGCTGGAGATCACGGTGGCAGTGGCCGAACTCGTCGGCCAGCTGCGCCTCGTCGAAGAAGCGCGCCCAGTGCGGCACCTCGTCGCCGGACTTGGCCGCCTCCAGCGCCCGTTCGGCGCGCACGAGGGCCGCGGTGGAGGCGCGCACCTCGCCCAGCACCCCGTGCCCGCGCGCCTCCGCCGAGTGCAGCAGCGCCTGCACGACGGGCGGGGCCCCCGAACCGACGCCCTGCTGGGCCACCCGCGCGAGCTGCACCGCCTCGCGCCCATGGCCCAGGTAGACGGCCTGGCGGCTCATGGTGACGAGCACGAAGGACCCGTACGCCCGGTCCGCGGCCGCCTGGGACAGCCGCAGGGCCTGGACGAAGTACCGCTGGGCCAGGCCGTGCGCGGCGATGTCGAAGGACGTCCAGCCCGCGAGGCGGGTCAGATCGGCGGCCGCGCCGAAGAGCCGGCGGCCGGTCTGCTCCCCGTACGTTCCGCGCAGCATCGGCTCGCACTCGTGCTCCAGGTACCGCACGAGGGCTTGGCGGGCGTGGCCGCCGCCGTACCTGTCGTCGAGGGTGCGGAAGAGCTCGCCGACCGAGCGGAGCGCGGCGATGTCGCCGCCGGTGACCCGCTGGCCGGGGCCGCGCTCGCCGCCCTGGCCGCGCTGCCGGGGCACGGCCGTCGGCCCGGACCCCGCCCGGGCGGGCGGCGCCGCGAGCTGCGGGGCGGCGGGGTGCTGGGGCGCGGCGGAAGGCGGGGGCGTGGCGGGCCTGCCGCCCGGACGGCCCTGGAGGGGCACCCGGGCGGGCATCTCGCTGTGGGCCACCTTGTCGTCGGGCCGCCCGATGAGCCAGTCCCGGCTGGGCACGACGAGCCCCGCCGGAGTGAAGGCGATCTTGCGGAGCTCGGCGTGGCTGCCGGAGTCCTTGCGCCAGAGTCCGCCGACGATGTCGATGGCCTCCTCGGGGGTCCCCGCGAACTCCAGGCCGGCGTACACGGGGGCGCACGCGTCCAGGCCGAGGTCCTGGGCGGTCAGGCGACGGCCCAGCCGCCGGGTGAAGACCTCGGCGATCAGGGCGGGGGTGGTTCCGCGGGGCTGCTGCCCGCGCAGCCACCGGGTGACGGACGTCTTGTCGTATCTCAGGTCCAGCCCGTGTTCGAGACCGAGCTGATCGACGCGACGGGCCAGTCCCGCGTTGGAGAAGCCTGCTTCGGCGATGAGCGCGGCGAGCTGGCGGTTGGGAGTGCGCTGCGCGGGTCGTTCCGTCATCGGCGGTGCGATCTCCTGCCTCCCGGGCCTGTGACGTGCCCGGATGAAGTGCGCTGATGCGGCGATCAGCCCTTTTGGCCTCCTGAACGGCGCGAATGTAGCGGAGAGTAAGCACCCGGTCGCAAATCTCCGCTTTCATTCATCCGATCGTGTGAGGATTGACCGTGGGGCTGACGCGGAGCGCGCGGACGTACAGTGGCTTGGGCGCGGGACGCGCCTGACGACTTTCCAGGGAGGCGCTTGCCGTGAGCGAGTTGCGGTTCGTCCGGATGGGGTTCGGCGAGAACGCCGTCGACTACCAGGAGGCGTGGGACGAGCAACGCCGGGTGCACGCGGCGCGCTTCGTCGACGAGGTCCCGGACACCGTGCTGCTCCTCGAACATCCCCCCGTCTACACGGCCGGCCGGCGCACGGCCGCCGACGAGCGCCCCCTGGACGGCACCCCGGTGGTCGACGTGGACCGCGGCGGCAAGATCACCTGGCACGGCCCGGGGCAGCTGGTGGGCTACCCGATCCTCAAGCTGCCGCGCCCGGTGGACGTCGTCGCCCATGTGCGGCGGCTGGAGGACGCCCTGATCCGGGTGTGCGCGGAGTTCGGCCTGGAGACCTCCCGGGTCGAGGGCCGCAGCGGGGTGTGGGTGCTCGGCGACCCGGTGGAGCAGCGCCCCTCGCTCGGCGGGCTGTCGCTGGACTTCGACCCCCGGCTCACCGACGAGGAGTTCGACCCGCGGCTGAACGGGCCGGAGTACGCCCCGTCCAACGCCGGCCAGCGGCGCGAGGACCGGAAGATCGCCGCGATCGGCATCCGGGTCGCCAAGGGCGTCACCATGCACGGCTTCGCGCTCAACGTGAACCCGGACAACAAGTGGTTCGACCGCATCATCCCGTGCGGGATCCGGGACGCGGGCGTCGCCTCGCTGGCGAACGAGCTGGGCCGGGACGTGACGATCGAGGAGGTGCTGCCCGTCGTGGAGCGCCACCTGGCCGAGGTCCTGGAGAACGCGGAGCCGAAGCCGCGCGAGATCGAGCGGGCCTCGGCCTGACGAGGTCGGCACCACCGCCGGACTTTCAAATCCACGGGCGTACGCTTAAGGACGCCGAAGAATCAATCGCTAGGGAGCCGGTCGTGTCCGCAGTCGCACCCGACGGACGCAAGATGCTGCGCCTGGAGGTCCGCAACAGCCAGACCCCCATCGAGCGCAAGCCCGAGTGGATCAAGACCCGGGCGAAAATGGGTCCCGAGTACACGAAGATGCAGAACCTCGTGAAGAGCGAGGGGCTGCACACCGTCTGCCAGGAAGCCGGCTGTCCCAACATCTACGAGTGCTGGGAGGACCGCGAGGCCACCTTCCTCATCGGCGGCGACCAGTGCACCCGGCGGTGCGACTTCTGCCAGATCGACACGGGCAAGCCCGAGGCGCTGGACCGTGACGAGCCCCGGCGCGTGGGCGAGTCCGTCGTCACCATGGACCTGAACTACGCCACCATCACCGGCGTCGCCCGCGACGACCTGGCGGACGGCGGCGCGTGGCTGTACGCCGAGACCGTCCGGCAGATCCACGCGCAGACCGCCGGGCGCGAGGCCGGGCACACCAAGGTGGAGCTGCTCGCCCCCGACTTCAACGCCGTCCCCGAGCAGCTCGCGGAGGTCTTCTCCTCGCGGCCCGAGGTGTTCGCGCACAACGTCGAGACCGTGCCGCGGATCTTCAAGCGGATCCGCCCCGGCTTCCGCTACGAGCGCTCGCTGGGCGTCATCACGGCCGCCCGCGACCACGGGCTGGTCACCAAGTCGAACCTGATCCTCGGCATGGGCGAGACCCGCGAGGAGGTGAGCGAGGCGCTGCGCCAGCTGCACGAGGCCGGCTGCGAGCTGGTCACCATCACGCAGTACCTGCGGCCCTCCGTGCGCCACCACCCGGTGGAGCGCTGGGTGAAGCCGCACGAGTTCGTCGAGCTCCAGGAGGAGGCCGAGCAGATCGGCTTCTCCGGCGTGATGTCGGGCCCGCTGGTACGGTCCTCCTACCGCGCCGGGCGCCTCTACCGGATGGCCGTCGAGAAGCGCGGTTCCTTCATCGCCACCCAGGCCGTCTGACACCACGTCACCTCTCTTGCGGCGTAGGCCGCGAGCCGAGCGTGTGAACTCACGCACAAGCAGCTACTTGCCAGTAGTGACCGATTCGCCGCGGTCCCGACCGTCCTCGCAGATGAGGGCGCACGTCGGGGCCGCGTCAGCGTTTCGGCCCCCCGCATCCAGGTTTCATTCGCGTTTGACCGGTCGGTCACGCCCTGGTAACACCAAACAGTGACGCTGGTATCACGTCACGTAGAACACAGCCCCGTACCACCCGTGCCAGAACCTTGTCCGAGGGGGACACCCGCCATGCAGGCCGCGCCCGTTCGCGCCACCGCGATCCCGACCTTCAGCACCGCCCTGCGCGCCGTCGAGTCGCTGCTCATGAGCAGCGGCCAGCGCACCGCCCGACGCAACGCCTGGACCTCCGTGCTGGAGGACCGCCGTCGCGCCAAGGACCGGGTCGAGGCGCAGCGCGTCCTCGAAGCGGTCACCTCCGTCCGTCCCTGACCCACCCCCCTCCCCGCACTCCCCACACCTCCCCACACCTCCCCTCCTGCCGTCGTAGGCGCTTCCGGGGCCACGTAGACTTCGTGCCATGGCGAGAAGTGACAGCGCGGCGGACGCCGCTAACCCCGGGCGACTGAAGCAGATCGCCCTGACGTTCAAGATGACCCGCAAGGCCGACAAGACGATCGGTTTTGTTCTCGCGGGTGTCTTCCTCCTCACCTTCGGCGTCTTTCTCGCGATCGGCTTCCTGATCGGCCACCCGGTCTACCTGGGCATCTTCGGCTTCCTGCTCGCCTTCCTGGCGACGGCGATCGTGTTCGGACGCCGGGCGGAACGGGCCGCCTTCGGTCAGATGGAGGGCCAGCCCGGCGCGGCCGCGGCCGTCCTGGACAACATCGGCCGGGGCTGGACGACCACCCCCGCGGTGGCGATGAACCGCAGCCAGGACGTGGTGCACCGGGCCGTCGGCAAGGCCGGCATCGTCCTGGTCGCCGAGGGCAACCCCAACCGGGTGAAGAGCCTGCTGGCCGCCGAGAAGAAGAAGATGAACCGCATCGTCGCGGACGTGCCCGTGTACGACGTGATCGTCGGCACCGGCGAGGGCCAGGTCGACCTGAAGAAGCTGCGCACCACCCTGCTGAAGTACCCGCGGGTCCTGGCCGGCCCGCAGGTCACCGCCACCAACGACCGGCTGCGCGCCCTGGGCGACCTGATGAGCAACATGCCGCTGCCGAAGGGGCCGATGCCCAAGGGCATGCGCCTGCCGAAGGGCGGCGGCGGCAAGGCCCGCTGAGCCCACGCCGTCCACGCGGCACGAGCGACTTCCCCGCGCTACGCGGAAGGGGCGCCCGGATCACTCCGGGCGCCCCTTCCGCGTACCGGCCCCTCTCGCGGGGCCGAACGGGTGCAACGGGTGCGCGGACTCAGCCGCGTACTTCCACCGTGCGGGCCAGCCGGTCGTGCAGACCGCGGCCGTCACGGTCCCAGACCAGGGCCGGCACGGCCAGACAGAGCAGGACCGTGCGCACCGCGGAGCGCAGAGGACTGACGGCGCCGGTGTCGACGGAGACCACCCGCAGACGGAAGAGGCGCTTGCCCGGGGTGAAGCCGATGGTGGCGACGGTCAGAAGACTCATCACGAGGAAGACCAGCAGCGCCCAGTTGCCGGTGGTGGCAGGCCGATAGCCGTCGGTGATCAAGCTGTATGCGATCAAGACACTGAGGCCCCAGTCCACGGCGAGCGCGCCCAGCCGCCGGCCGGGACGGGCGATCGAGCCCGGCCCCTCCTGCGGCAGTCCGAGCTGTTCGCCCCGGTATCCGAAGTCGACACCGGCGTCCTCGGCGGCCGCACGGGGGCCCGAGAGCCACGAGCCGATTGCTTCCCTGTTGTCCACGCGTCCACGGTACTGCGCCCGTTTCGCGATACGGACAGGTGGGGTACACCGGGCAGCCTCCGGTTAACTTGTGCGAAACAAATGGGTCACGCCCGAGAAATCACCCGTCCCTAGGGTCGACGACAGCGTGTGCCACCGCACTGGCCGCACGAACGAACTACCACCCCGGCTCGACGGCCGGGAGTAGGAGGAGCTGGATGTTCCAGAACGCCGACGAGGCCAAGAAGTTCATCGCGGACGAGGACGTCAAGTTCGTCGACGTCCGCTTCTGCGACCTGCCGGGCGTCATGCAGCACTTCACGCTGCCCGTCGAGGCGTTCGACCCGGACGAGGAGCTCGCCTTCGACGGCTCGTCGATCCGCGGCTTCCAGGCCATCCACGAGTCCGACATGGCGCTGCGCGCCGACCTGTCGACCTCGCGCGTGGACCCGTTCCGCCGTGACAAGACGCTGAACATCAACTTCTTCATCCACGACCCGATCACGGGCGAGCAGTACTCCCGTGACCCGCGCAACGTGGCGAAGAAGGCGGAGGCCTACCTGGCGTCGACCGGTATCGCCGACACCGCGTACTTCGGCCCCGAGGCCGAGTTCTACGTCTTCGACAGCGTGCGTTTCCAGACGTCCGCGAACGAGTCCTTCTACCACATCGACTCCGAGGCCGGCGCCTGGAACACCGGTGCGCTCGAGGACAACCGCGGGTACAAGGTCCGCTACAAGGGCGGCTACTTCCCGACCCCGCCGGTCGACCACTTCGCCGACCTGCGTGCGGAGATCTCCCTGGAGCTGGCCGCGTCCGGCCTCCAGGTCGAGCGTCAGCACCACGAGGTGGGCACCGCCGGCCAGGCCGAGATCAACTACAAGTTCAACACGCTGCTCGCCGCGGCCGACGACCTCCAGCTCTTCAAGTACATCGTGAAGAACGTCGCCTGGCGCAACGGCAAGACCGCGACCTTCATGCCGAAGCCGATCTTCGGCGACAACGGCTCGGGCATGCACGTCCACCAGTCCCTGTGGAGCGGCGGCTCCCCGCTGTTCTACGACGAGGCCGGCTACGCGGGCCTGTCGGACATGGCCCGCTACTACATCGGCGGCATCCTCAAGCACGCCCCGTCGCTGCTCGCCTTCACCAACCCGACGGTGAACTCCTACCACCGTCTGGTGCCGGGCTTCGAGGCGCCGGTCAACCTGGTGTACTCGCAGCGCAACCGCTCCGCCGCCATGCGCATCCCGATCACGGGATCGAACCCGAAGGCCAAGCGCGTCGAGTTCCGCGCGCCCGACTCCTCCGGCAACCCGTACCTCGCCTTCTCCGCCCTGCTCCTCGCGGGTCTGGACGGCATCAAGAACAAGATCGAGCCGGCCGAGCCGATCGACAAGGACCTCTACGAGCTGGCCCCCGAGGAGCACGCGGGCGTCGCGCAGGTCCCGACCTCGCTCCCGGCCGTCCTGGACCGCCTGGAGGCGGACCACGAGTTCCTGCTCGCCGGTGACGTCTTCACGTCCGACCTGATCGAGACGTGGATCGACTACAAGCGCACCAACGAGATCGCGCCGCTCCAGCTGCGCCCGCACCCGCACGAGTTCGAGCTGTACTTCGACGTGTGATATCGCCCCAGGTCAGAGCGGGTAACCGCTCCCCTGGGCCGTCTCTGGGCCGTCGGCCGGCTCTCCGCCTTCAGGAGAGCCGGCCGACGGCTTTGTTTGTTGCGGGGCATTTTGGGGCGCCGAAAATAAGCGGCGCCAAATGTTGCGGTGCTCCTGATTATGGATCCAGGTTGGTGACGCTGGCCCGGGTCGGGTAGAGTTTTTGCCAGCGAAACGGACCTAAAGCAGGGTGGGGATGGAAGCCAGCGCAGCAGATCCGACGGTGTGGGACATTGCTGTCGGCGACATCGTGAAGCGCGTCGATGTGCACGAGCGCTACGGGGGGCGCCGCCAAGGCGGCATTGGACCTTCCCGCGTCTCGCCCAACGTGCTCCTCTTCACAGACCCGGTCAAGGGCCACAAGCACGGCTACTTCGACGGCTGGGGCGAGGACGACTGCTACCACTACGCCGGCGAGGGGCAGGTCGGCGACCAGAAGATGACACAGGGCAACCTGGCCATCCTGAACCACAAGCGGGAACGCCGGGCCCTGCGCCTTTTTCGGGGCGTCTCCTCCGGCATGTGTGAGTACCTCGGGGAGTTCACACTTCCTGAAGAACGCCCCTGGTACCGCACCGACGCTCCAGAGACGAACGGCGGGCCGATCCGCAGCGTGATCATGTTCCGACTGCAGCCCGTCTCGGCGGAGGCCCCGGTCGGAACGCAGCTCCCCCACACGCCGAGTGATGAGCCTGTGGTTGAACCGATAGCCGTCGAGGCTCAGCACACTGAGCGGATGCTTGTAGACCCCTCGCGCGAGCCCTACGAGGCTGAGCGCGCTGAGGCGAAGCTGGTTCGCGGCTACGCCGATCACCTGCGGCTACAGGGGCATACCGTCAGTCGCCACAGGATCGCCCCGGCCGGCGTCGCCAAACAGCTACTGACGGACCTGTACGACGTGACGGCCAATCGCCTGTACGAAGCCAAGGGTTCGGTCTCTCGCGAAGCAATCCGCATGGCGATCGGCCAGCTCCTCGACTACGCGCGCTTTCTGCCGCAGCCGGAGCTAGCCCTTCTCGTGCCGTCGCAACCCGAACCTGACCTGCTCGATCTGTGCACCCAGCTACAGATCGTCGTCGTGTGGCCGGAAGGAGATGGATACGCGTCCACCGACACGGCTTGACCGCTCACCACAGGAGTGGTGCCCGAAAAGGGAGCAGGCCACCCGCGGCGCCTGGAAACGATGCGGGTGGCCCCTGCTCACAGCCCCAGTGAAAGAGACAGGAGCAAGTCAAGTATGTCCGATGAACCGGAGGGGCGCGAAGCCCCACGCATGCGAGCCCTGATGTACGCAGGTGCGCTCGCATCCGGTGTAGCGCTCGTGCTGTCCGGCAAGACGACGCCCTTGGAGGCTTCGGCGTTCACATCGCCGTTTTTGATGTACCTCCAGAAGGTAGTTCCAGCGCCGGTTTCCCGGCCTGTCCGTCGTAGGCAGACAGCCCGGAAGTAGCAGTCGCGTGACCTGGTGAGGGGCACGTCTGGCCATGCCAGACGTGCCCCTCACGCCTCATTGGGAGGAGCATCCCGAAACATCCGGTCGATGGCCTTGCGGGCCCGATCGCGACTGTTCGGCATCAAGTGCGTGTACGTACGAAGGGTGAAGCCGGGGTCGGAGTGGCCGAGGTACTCGGCCACAGCCTTGATGTTCTCTCCCGAGTCCAGCAGCACCGACGCGTAGTAGTGCCGCAAGGCGTGCATGCCGTGCTCACGCGACGGTTTGAACCGCTCCCCCGGTACCCGTTCCGGGATGACGCCGGCAGCGATCAGGGCGGGCTTCCACAGGTACATGTTGAAGTAGTTCCTGTTCAGCGCCTTACGCTCCCGCGAGTAGAACAGCAATTTCGCCGTGACCGGCGGGCCGTCCGGGGTCTTCCACGGCAGGGTGACGTCGATAGGGGGTCGGCTAGTGATGTGCGCGGCAAGGGCATCCGACACCACGTCGGGCAGCGGCACGTCTCGCAGCTTGCCGCCCTTGGGCGGGGCGAACACCATCTGCGGACCGACCAGCTTGACCTGTCGCACGACGTGCACCGCTCCTCCGACGAAGTCGACTTCGTCGACGGCAAGCCCGAATATCTCGCCCTGCCGCAAGCCGCACCCGGCGCCGACGTCGACAGCCGTCGCGTACTGGCTCGGAAGTCCGGCCCGAACGGCGAACACCCGGTCACGGGTCCACGGCTTGATCTTCCGCCGGTCCAGCTTGGGCGCCCGCACGGAGCCTGCGCGGCAGGGGTTCCGGGCCAGAATGCCGTCGTCCACGGCGGCGCCGAACACAGCGGAGACGTTCGCGAAGACCGTCCGCTGATACGACGCTGCCATCCCGGAGTCTGCGAGGGCCCGTGCCCATGTGCGGATATGGACGGGTTGGAACGCGCTCAGGGAGCGAGACCCGAGGTAGGGGAAGGCGTGTAGCCGGAACCGCAGCTCCATGTTCACGATGGTGGAAGGGTCCGTGGTCTGGGATGCCAGCCACTGAGTGGCGAACTCCTTGAACGTGACCTTGCCGGAGGATGGATCAACGTACTGACCACGGGTCATGTCAGCCGCGATCTGAGTCAGCCAGGCTTCCGCAAGTCGCTTCTGCTTGTCCGGGAACGACTTGCTGCGTTCGGTCCCATCCGGCGCGACGTAGCGGGCGCGGTAGCGCAACCCCGTCCCGTATCGGTCGGTCTTTGCCCTGATCGTCTTGCCATTGGATGCCGTCTCGGTCTTGTACCAACGGTCTTGGATGTGGCCAGCCATACGGCGGTGGTCCTTTCGACATGCAGCAGGGAGAGCCGCCCACGTCGGATCTCCCTGCTGTCTGGGGGATGGTTAGCTACGCGGCGCCCTGGCAGGCGCTCTTTCGCTGAACGACGTAGGCGCGCACGTCGGCCGGGTCATAGCGGAGGTGCTTGCCGATACGGAAGCCGGGCGGCCCAGTGCGCTTCCTGCGCCACTGGTAGACGGTGTCGAGCGGCACGCCGAACATCTCGGCGATGTCGTCTGGGGTGAGGTACCGGTCGGGGAGGCCTCCTCGGAGAGTGGCGAGGGGGGCTGAGGCTGTCGGCTTTGCCATAGGGACTCCAAGAGGGGAGGGCATGGCCGCGTCTGTCCGAGCTGCGGATTTCTGCGTCACCGCGTCACCTGCGTCATTCAGGCCTTCTGACCTGCGGGTTTTGGGTGACGCAGACGGGAGGGGGTGCGTCACCTGTGACGCGGGCTGTCCGTCACCCGTGACGCGGATGACGCGACGTGACGCAACCGGCGGCCGTCTGCGTCACGGCCGTATGCCCAGCTCGCTGGCCGTTTTTCGGACCCTCGTGACGCAGGTGACGCAGCGTTCTCCACTTAGGAAAAGAGAGGGGGTGTCTGTGGTGGTGCAGCGGCTCAGGTCGTGAAGAAGGAGCCGCTGCGCGGCGCGTCTATCGCAGGGCGGCGCCGCCGCCGAACAGCAAAGAGGAGCACGCCTGTCCGGTGGTGCTCCTCTTGCTCGTGCGGGCGCTGGGCGGTGCCGGTCAGAGCGCCGGCTGCTCGTGCGGGGGCGCAGCGGACGAGCGGGTCATCTCGATGTAGCGGCCTTCCCTGGTGCGGCCCGAGTCGATGAAGACACCCCGGGCTGCCAGGGTCGGCTGGAGGCGCTTGAGGCGGTCGGAGAGGACTTTGCCGGTGGTCGGCCACCCCTTGGGCAAGGGACGGAAGTCCTCGCCGGTGTAGAGGCGGGTGAGGCAGTGCAGCCACTCCGTGGAGGTCATCCGCTGCGCCGCGCCCGCCTCGATCTCTGCGGCGTGCCTGAGGACGGTCTGCGCCAGCAGGTCACCCTCGATGACGTCGTCGTTGAGGTCGTCCAGACTGGCCCGGTAGGCGGTGAGCGCTCCGAGGCCGGTTGCAGTGTCGAGCTGCGCGCACAGGTGTGCGAAGTCCGCCATTCGCAGGTCGGTGGGAGTTTCCGCCTCAACCGCACGGACCTTGACCGTGAGGTCCAGGAGCGAGCCGAGGACGACGGGCAGAACCTCTGCGTACTCCGCCCACAGTTCCGCCTCGGTGCGCCGTACCCGAGGCCGCTCCAGGCGCAGGGGCAGGAGCCGTTCCGCCAGGTCGGGGCGGATGACTCCCACGTCGATGCCGGTCAGCAGCATGGGGCGGCGGTATCGGGCGCGGACCACGTCCCCGTCGGTGTAGAGGGCGCGCTTGACGTTTTCGGCGCCGGTGACGATGCAGCACATGGCGTCGGACAGGTCCGGGGTCATGTGGGAGAGGTTGTCCAGGGCGGTGACCCATCCGGCCGCTACTGCGGCGATCAGGTTTTCCTCGTCCTTCGGGGCGCGGCGCAGGTCGCCGCTCATGCCCTCGATGATCCGCACGAGCATGCGCCCGCCGGTGGACTTGCCGGCGCCCTGGGGGCCGGTGAGGAAGGGGGCGGGTACGGGCACGGACGGTCCGAGGCAGCCGATGAGCCACGCGATGGCCAGGCACTCGGTCTCGGCGTTGGCGAAGTTGCACAGCCTCATCAGGAGGTCGATGCCTTTCCCGTCGGTGTCCTTGGCGGGCAGGGGCAGTTCGCCGGTGAGCTGGGTGCGCCGCCAGCACACCTCGCGCGGGTCGGGGATGACGATGTCCCAGCCGGTGGGGTGGATGCGGACCGACTGTCCGTCGTTGCGGCCCAGGTCCAGCCAGGTCGCCCCGTCGAATCCTGGGGCGACGCGAATGTGGACAGACTGCACGTCCTCGGTCAACGCGAGGGCTTCGATCAAGTCCAACGCCTCCTTCAGCGCGGTGCCGTTGAACACGCCCAGTCCGTCTCGGAAGAGGCCGACCATGAGTTCCTGGCGGTGGCTGCCCGTGGTGCCCTGTGAGCGGATCGGGCGGGCCACGGGGTGGCCGTTCTTCTGCGCGTACACGGTCCCGTCTGCGGTGCGGAAGTACCGGAAGTGCGCCTGCGCGTAGGCGGTGATGACCTCGCGGGCAGGGTTCTTCTCGTCGTCGGACACGTCACAGTCCCAACCTGGTACGGGCGTTGTTCCACGCGTCAGTGCAGTGCCGGGGCGATTCCCCCTTGGCCTGCGCCGCGGTGAACAGCCGCGCGACGTGGGCGTCGGTGAGGCAGCCACACCGGCCATGCGTGGACAGCACAGCGAGGAACGTCCGGTAGACAGTGATGTGCACCGCGCTGCGGGCTTCGGTGATGCGCTGCTCTGCCATGGCGATGCCACGCTCCAGGTAGACGGGCGTGCGGTGACGGCACTCCACGTCCCCGACTCCGGCGGGCACGGTGACTGCGTGCGGCGCCGGCCGGGCCGTGGGGGGTTCCTTCACGGCCAGCGTGCGGACTGCGTCCGGCAGCTCGGCCATGCGGCCGGTGCCGGGGCCGAGGTAGCGGGCGTAGGACATGGTGGACTTGATGTCTACGCCCGGCCGGACCGCATTGGCGGACTGCATCGGCCCCAGGTAGATCCAGTGCTCACCACGGGTGGTGGGCACGGTCTGGGTGGCCGGCAGGTTTTCGCGTGCCCACCTCACCGCGTCGGCGTTGTCCAGGTCCACGACCGTCAGCCAGGCCCCGCCGGGGTGGTAGGCGACCGCGCTCGCGCGCACCCACGCACGCCGCCAGACGCCGGACTGGATGACGTCCGGGTCCGTGGTCGCGGCAGCCCAGGCATGGCACGGGCCGGGGCAGGCGCACGGCCCAGCGTTCTTCATGTTGGGCCGGCCGCCACACGCGCTGTCCGCACACCTGCGGCAGTTGCCGAATGGAACCTTTCCCGCTCGCAACGGCAGCACCGGCACGCCGGAGGCTGCCAGGGAGAGCGCAGTACGCAGGTGCTCGCCCCGAATGTCGGTCGGTTGCGTCATGCTGGGGACCTCCACTGGTCAGTTGTGGTCAGGTGGGCAAGGGCGGCCCCGCGTTCTTTGGCGAGAGGTGGGGGCCGCCCTTGGCGTAGCTAGCCGTGGAAGTGGCTGCGCTTGATCACTGCCTTGCGGATGTTGACCGTGGTCCCGCCGGTGTGGCGGGGGCCGAAGACCTGCACGGCGATCCATCCACCGAAGATGACCGCGGCGAGGATGATGAGCTGGGTGATGAACGCGGTCAGGGCGGCGATGAACGAGGTGAGCAACACCAGGCCCCCGCACACCGCAGCGAACCCGACCCCGCCAAGGGCGATGTTGATCGCGGTGCGCGAGACGGCGGGGCGCGTCTCCGCCGCCGGGGTGGGGGTGGGGGTGAGGGTATAGCCGGTGACGACTCGGCCGTCGGGCAGGACGACGCTCTGCACGGTCGGCGCCGGGCCGGGCTGGGCGGACACGAGGTGCGTTGTGGGGGTGAACGGGGTGATGGGCTGGGGGTGGTGGACTTCGACGGCCGTGGGCCGGTCGGTGTGGGTCATGGAGGGTCCCTCCAGGGGTAGGCCGCGGGCCCGCGCGAGGCTGGGCGGGCCCGGGTGAGGTGGGGTGTTACGGGCAGGTGTGAGGGCGCCGTTACGGGGTGCTGTGAGGGTGCGTAACGGCGCGTCTGCCTAGGGGTTTGGGTGTGAGGCGGCGTAACACCGTTAGGGGTGTTAGGCGGCGGCGAGGGCGGGGACGATGCGCCAGCGTCCGGTGGTGTTCGTCGCTTCCAGGCGGCCCTCCAGGGCGGCGTCCTTCAGGCGCAGGGACACCCAGGAGCGGGAGAGGTTGTGGCGGTCGCACCAGTCGGTGAAGTCCTTCGGACCGACGATCATCTGACCGTCGCGCTCGAAGTCCTCCAGCGCCTGGGCGAACAGCCGGCGGGCCTCGTCCGGTGACGGCTTGTGTCCGCTCTCCTGGCCGAACAGCGGTGCGTCGTCGCCGTCCTCGGGGTCGGGGAGTTCGGTGTCGGGGTCGATGTACGCGTCCTCGGGATCCACGAGGAGTCCGCTCTGGTTCATGTCGTCCTCCTCGGGGACGGCCCGCAGTGCCGCCGGGAGCTGGGTGTCGGGGGCGGGCCGGCCGGTGTAGGCGCGGCCGGCGACGCTGGAGACGGCCCCCGCAGTGACGGGGTCGGCGCTGGCGCCGTTGCGCTGGGCCCAGGTGGCAAGTGCTTCCATGACGGGTACGGCCCGCTGGGTGAAGCGGCGGGTGCGTCCCGGGGAGGGGTAGCGGTCCTCGGGGACGCCGGGGGAGACGAGGTAGCAGTAGCCGGGGCGCCGGTTGCCCCACGCACCGGGGTGGGCGCCTGCGGCCAGGACCTCATCGGGGAGGCAGAAGCCCTCGTCGCGCGCGTCGCAGCCCAGCGCGATCACGGAGGGCAGGGAGGCGCGGGTACTGGTGGACATCTGGTCGTAGGACGGCCGCTGAAGCGACACGATCAGCGAGATGCCCGCGGAGCGGGCCTCCTGCGCGATCCCGGTGAACGCGTCGTCGCCGAGCGCGCGGAGGGTGTTGGCGGCTTCCTCGAACCAGGCGACCATGAACGGCATCCCCGCACACCCGCACGCCCGGCCGTCGCTGCGGCAGGTGTGCTCGGGGCTGGTCTGCTGCTGCGCGGCTTCCACCACCCACTGGCGGTAGCCGTGGGCGCCCAGCCAGCGGGTGCGGGCGGGGATGGCGGCCTGTACGGCCTCCACCATCACCTCAGTGTCCGTCCCGCCCTCGACACCCCAGTCCAGGCCCGGGCGGAGCGGGGCGAAGTCCTGGAATGCCTTGGGGTCGGACAACATCACGATGACGTCCCTGCGGGAGAGGATCTCGGTGAGCAGGTTGAGGGCGGTGTCGCCCTTGCCGGATCCGGTCCCGCCGGCGATGAGCAGGTGGGTGGAGTTGCGGCCGGCGTCCGGGTCACCGGGAAGCCAGACCTCCAGCGGGGCGCCGTCGTCGTAGCGGCCCAGGTTGAGCGGTTCGGTGATCGAGCCGCCCAGGTTCGATGGGCCCTCCCACTCCACTACCTCGGACAGCATGTCCTCGGGGACGATGACGAGCTCGCCGCGGCGGGCGGAGTCGGCGTTGGGGGTATAGCGCACGGCGGAGGTCGGCAGGTCCAGCGCGGACGCGATACGGGCCAGGGCCTTGGTCACGTCGTCGTGGGTCTGCTCACCGGCCTCGACCGCCAGCGGGGCCGTGACTCGGTTCGGTTCGACCTTCGCGGCGCCGAGTTGGGCCCGGGCCAGTCCGACCTTCTCGAGCAGGCCCTTGTCCCCGCCCTGCCCGCCCTCGTTGGCGTCGGGGGTGTGGCGCAGGATCATCCGCGCGTTCCACGACAGTGCTACGACCGGCCCGCCCATGATGAACAGGTCATCGATCGGCCCGGCGGTCGGTCCGGCGAGGCAGGCGGCGGTCACCCAGGCGGAGCCGGCGGCGACGGTGATGGCGGAGTGGAGTCGGCGCTGTTGGCTGGTCGACTTCCCCGCCCACCAGGTTGCCCCGGTCAGGGCCACGGAGGCGAGGGTGAGGCCGACGCCGGCGGCGGCGCTGTCGCCCCAGCGCCAGTGTCCGAGGGCGCCGGCCAGGCCGGTACCGGCCCACCCGATCCACGGCGGCATGTGGGGCTTGGCCCGGTGCAGCAGGTAGGCGCTGATGCTGCCTCCGTCGGATCCGCCGCGCGGATCCACGAGGTAGCCGGGCATGCCGTCGTAGTGGGTGGTTGTCCTGTTCTGATGACGGACCATCGCCATGTCTCCTTACTGCTGGGCCCAGTTCATGGCTCGCTGCTGCGGCTTGCGGGCACGGTGACGGACGCTGTTGATCTCTCCTTCGAACTCCTGCTGGAAGGTCGCGTAGCAGGCCGCGGCGTTCTTCGCGGCGTCGCGCAGGGCGTCCGCGGAGCGCTGCATCTTGCGGGCCACCTTCTGGGCCCGGATCCGGGAGCCGAGCATCCGACCCTCGGGGTCGGGCACGGTGGACAGCACGCCCTTGAGGATCTCCGCCCCCATCGCGACCTCGAAGGAGAGCATCACCGCGGCGGCGCGCAGGCTGTTGCAGTACTGTCGGATCTGCGCCGGCGAGGCGAAGTCGGGCGCCGGGAGCAGCCCGTCGGAGTGCGAGCGGCCGCCCCTGCCCGCGCGGGCGGGGGTCTTGCTGTTGTTGACGGTGACGTTGATGGGCGGGACGAACGAGCCGCCCAGGGCGCCGACGAACCCGCCCGCGGCGGCGCCGGCGTTGGCGAACTTGTTGCTCTTGTTACCGTTCTCGTCGATCAGCGGCCGGCGCCCCTGCTGGGCCTGGCGGTGCTGGCGGTTGGCGGCGCGGTTGGCGGAACCGTTGTCAGCCATGCGGGGATCTCCTCAGGTCAGTGCGAGCGGCGGACGACGAGCCAGGCGGTCTGCGCGGCGATCAGCACGAGCAGCCAGATGGCGGCTAGCGGGCCGGAGAACGGGCCGAACGCGGCGGCCAGCGCCAGCCACGCGGCGGCGATCGAGACGAGCAGGACCAGTCCGGCACGCCAGAGCAGGACGCCGGCGCGGGCAGGGCGGCGGCGCTGCATGATGGCCAGCCACAGCAGCGGCGCCACCGCGGCGGGGGCGAGCAGCAGACTGGACCACCACGCCAGCGCGTGCAGGACGGCGGTCAGCGGCAGGGCCAGCAGGGCGAGGGCGGTCGGGGCCAGCGCGGTGCGGACGTTCCACAGGGCGCGGCCCAGGAAGCCGAGCGCTTCGCGGGTCAGCGAGGGGCGTTCGGGGACGACTACCACGAACGGGTCGCTCCCGCGGCGCCCGCGTCGGCGGGGGATGTGGACGGTGGTCACGCCCGCGGCACCGCGGGCACGGGTACGGCTGGACACAGCAGAACTCCCATGCTGTTGGAGGGATTCAGGCGGCGCGCTGTTCGTCGCTGCTGGTGAAGGTTGCGAACTGGGTGTCGGTGATCAGCCCCGTCTCGCGCCATTCGGCGAGCAGATCGGCTTGCCCCTCGATGCCGTCGCACTTGGCACACAGCCGCCCGGCCGGGCGACGCCGGCGACTACCGGGCGGGCGCTGGCCCCACTTGCACGCGGGCAATCCCGCAGCTTCGGCTTCGCGTTCCAGCTCTCGCAGGGGCTTGGCGGCGTGGGGGTAGAAGAACTCGATCTCATCCAGCTCGCCGGGCTTGGCGAACGCCCCACACAGGCACTCACCCGACATGTGCAGGTGAACGGTCACTTCGTTCAATGGCAGCGCATCCGGCGTGCACAGCATGTGCTCGGTGTGCTGGTGCGGGAGGGTGCAGCGGTGGCGGGCCCGGTATTCACGCATGTGGGCATCGGTCCAGTGCACGATCGGAGACACCCAGATCAGCGCGCCTTCGCGGTCGACCTCTTCGGCGTTGCGGAACCGGCGGTCGGTCTCCGCCCACCGCATCCCGCCCAGATAGACGACATTGCGGGAGCGCCCGTGGCGGCCGATGATCTGCCCCCGCAGCCGCTGCAACGGTTCGTCCTTCAGCCGGCGGTACATCACGGAGTGCCCGGCCGGGCCGGGGAAGCCCTTCCATACCTGTCGGCCGATGTTCTTGCCGCGGGTGGAGAGCACGTTGCCGAGCACGAGATCCCGGTAGGAATGCTTCGGGTGCAGCTCATGCAGAGGCAGCCCCCAGGCGGCGACCACGTCTCGCACGTGCTGTGTGGTCTCCGGGATCCCCGTGCCGGTGTTGACGTGGGCGATCGCTTCCACACGGTGGCGGAAGAGGTGGTTGACCACCACGGAGTCGTTGCCGCCGGAGAACAGCCCGATCGTGGCGACCACGGGGAAGGCAGCCAGGACGCGATCAAGGATCGCGAGCGAGCGGGCTATGGCCTCATCCAGTGTCATCGCTTCCGGCTCGGCCTGCGCCTTGGGTGGCCGGCCGGTGATGCGGTCGGCCATGCCGGGGAACATGTCCCCAGCCGGCTGACGACGCTTGCCCCGGGCGGTCATCAGCGGCTCGCAATCGCGAGTTCGGCGCCACCCGTACCGGGGTCGCGGTGCTCGGCGTAGCGGGTAGAGACCCACCCCACCGACCAGCCGCACAACTCCGCAGCAGCCCGAACCGGCAAGCCCGCCTCGAACGCGGCCGTCACGATCGCACGGGCTTCATCCTCAGCAAGCTTGCCCGCGGCCGGACCACGCTCCAACAGGGCGGCGCGTTCATGCGCGGCCCGCTCCTCCCGCTCCCGCTGTTCACGTGCGAGGGCCTGCTCACGCTCGCGGCGCTCCCGGTCGGCCCGCTCGGCGGCCTCCTGGGCCTGGCGTTCACGCTCCTGCTCGCGCTGTTCACGCTCGCGTTCACGGCGTTCACGCTCGGCCCGCTCCGCTGCTTCCCGGGCGGCCTGCTCCTCGCGCTCCTCCCGCCGCCGGCGCTCCTCACGCTCAGCCGCCTCCTGCGCCAGGCGCGCTTCGTGTTCACGCTGTTCACGCGCCAAGGCGGCGGCCTGCTCGCGCTCCTCCCGCGCCTCGCGGCGGGCGGCCTCATCACGCTCGCGGGCCGCCTGCTCGCGCCGCTCATCCTCGGCCCGTTGCCGTGCCTCCATCGCCGCCACCGCAGCGGTGATGGCTCGTCGGTAGGCGAGACCGGTTTCGGCGGTGACGATCAGCAGCAGCGGCGCAACGGCATGGACAGCCACGCCGACCAGGTCTTTCGCCAGGGCGGAGTCAGCGGTGTTCAGTGCCAGGGTCATGGCGCCGGTCATCCACCGCAGCGCCACCGGCCACCGTCCCCCGTGCCCACCCAGCCGGGCCAGCACCGAGTCAAGACGCACCACGATCACGACCGCGGCATCCACCACCAGCGGCAGAATCGGCGCCGTCCAGGCCCACTTACTTGGGGTGTGGGCGGCCATCAGCGGCGTGACGGTGAGGATCGAATACAGCATTGCTCCGGACACGATCAGCCACATGCCGATGGACAACGCGCGTTCCGCTGAACGGATCTGAACACCGTTCACGCCGCGCCCTCCCAACCCTCAGGCGACGGCATCGACGCGTCACGGAATCCCTTCACGGCCTCATCCCGCGTGAACGTCAACAACCGCCAGAGCACCTGAGAAGCCGGGCGTTCATCGCCCGCCTTCCACGCGTGAACGGGCACGCCCTTCGTGGCGGCGTAGGCGTAGGCGTCCTCATGGCTGCTGTGGATGCTGTGCGGCTCGCCCCAGTGGAGCAGCAGCACCAGCGACCGCCCCGCCAACCGGGCCGCCTCCAGCTCCTCACCCAGCACACGGATCCGCTCGGCGCGCTCACCCAGGGCCGTCTCCATGGCGGTGAGCGCGTCGCGCAGCCGGAAGCAGTCCTCCCGAAGGATCGCCGCGTCGGTCTTCTCCGACTCGGCTCGGGCGGTCAGCTCCCACACCTCACGGACGTGACGGGCCCAAGCGGCATCCGCCAGCCCCTGCACCTCCCGCGCCCGAGCGCGCGCCCGGGCGGCGGCCTCGCTCATCCGGCGCAGATGGCCGGCGGTGACGATGCAGATCACGCCGCCTCCCCCGCAGCGACACGGTTGGCGAGCGCCGCCCGCTCGGCCAGCACCCGGTGACGGGCCCGGCGTGCGCGCCGCGACTCCAGCTCGCCCGCCGTCCGCTCCAGCAGAGGGATCTGCACGTCCAGCGCCTCGATGTCGGCGAGGATCAGCGGCATCTCCCGCTCGATCGCATCCAGCTCAGCGTCGGTCGGCTCCATCCAGTCCGCGAACGCGGTAACAGCTTCCTGAACAGTGACGATGTGGTCCATTGGGTCGTGTTCTCCCTAGCAGGTGGCAACGGCCCGAACAGAGCCCCCGGTGTTCCCGCACCGGGGGCTCACGCCGTTGAGGTCGGATTTTCCGGCTCCCCTCAGCGCTGCTCGTACGAGACGAGCAGCGGAGGCAACCGGCCGCAGCGCATACGCTGCGGGGGTGAGGTCGCACTGTTTTCGTACGCGGGGACAGAACCCACGTACGCCGCCCGCTTGCAGAGGTGGGGCGGTCTCCCTCAGCACGCTGTTGAGTTGTCAAGGAACTTCCGGCAAGGGGCCCGCCCACATCCAGAGGCGAGCTATCCCAAACCGGTACGGCGTGGAAGCAGCCCAAAGAAGGCCCCTCCGACCCGCTGTCCTAGGACTGCGAGCGGCTTGAGATGACAGTGCCACGCAGTCCTAGGACAGTCAATAGTCCTAGGACTGTGGTTCACTGGTTTGCGGTCGAGAGGAGTTCTGCGTGGCACCGAAGTGGCGCGAGTTGGCGGACAGGTTCGCGGAGCAGATCAAGAGCAGTCAGTTGCCGCCGGGCTCCCAGTTGCCCCAGATCAGAGAGCTAGTCGAGGCAGGGGAAGGCTCAAAGGAGACGGTCCACAAGGCCTACAAGGCCTTGGAGGCTGAAGGCCTTGTGACGTCGACGCGCGGACATGGCACCGTCGTGCGTCCGCGTGCTGCGCTCAAGCGGCTGGGTGTCGCCCGGTACGACAAGGCGAAGTGGCGCGACGGTGACGAAGTCGCGTTCATCGCTGACCGTGTCGCATCCGGACGCGCGTACAAGCGCAACGAGCAGACACAGACCGTGAGCCGTGTCGAGGCGGACAGCCTCGTAGCGGAGGGACTGGGTGTCCCAGTCGGCTCCGAGGTGTACGCACGCGCCCGACTCGTGAAGGAAGGAGTGCAGCCGACTCATACCCTGACCAGCTACTACAGGCCGGAGCACGTCGAAGGGACACGCATTGTCGACCCCACCCCGGGCCCTGCCGGCCGTGGCGGCGGATACCGGGTCCTCTACGACGCGGGATACGAGATCGACCACATGAGAGAGGTCCTGTTCGCCCGCGTCCCGACAACGGACGAAGTACAGCTCCTACAGCTCCCCGCCGGTGAGCCGGTAGTCGAGCTGCACCGGACCACATACACCGCAGATGGCACGGTGGTTGAGTTCGCGGTGGGCATTCACTCGGCTTCTCGCTTCGCGTGGGAGTACGACTTCAAGGTTCCCGACTCTGCACAGGACAGGAAGGGGCAGGAATGATCTCGGCACAGGCATGGGCGGATGCTCGACTCCTGTGGGACTACCACTTCATGCGCCATGACCTACGACCGTGTTCGGTGGCGGTGGGGCTAGGCAGTCACGACCTCGGTGTGGCTGACGTGACAGCCGAGCTGTACCACCAGGGCATGGCGCCAGCCATCGTCTTCACGGGCGCCACCAGCCCCACGACCCGCGCGCGCATGCCGCGCGGTGAAGCTGTCCACTATCGCGAGCGGGCGTTGCAGCTAGGGGTGCCCGAGTCCGCGGTACTCCTGGAACCGTGTGCGACGAACACCGGCGAGAACATCGAGTTCACGAAAGCGGTGCTGGCAGAGGCTGACGTCATGGTCTCGTCCGTCCTGCTCGTGAGCAAGCCGTACGAAGAGCGGCGCTCGTACGGCATGATGCGGAAGCTCTGGCCCGAGGTCGAAGTGGTGTGCGCTTCTACGCCGATGGGCTTGGAGGAGTACGCCGACTCCATCGGAGACGCTCGCATGGTGATCGACATGATCGTGGGCGCCCTGCAACGAGTGCTCGCTTTCCCAAGGTTGGGCCTGGCCATCGAGCAGGACGTGCCAGACACCGTCGTAGCCGCCTTTGAGCGGCTGTGCATTGAAGGCTTCACTAGCCGACTCATGCCGGCTGACGTTGCTGCCCGCCCCGGCACGTGATGCCAGGGCGGGCAGTAGCCTGCCTGAGCTTCGTTCTGCACTTTTCCTGCCTCATCAAGCCCCGGCTGCGCTCGGCTCCGCCGGGCGCGCTGCGGGCGACGCTCCTGCCTCAGGCCCGCTCCGCCCGCGCTGCACCGACGCGCGCCCACTGGTGGATGGGGCCCGATAGACGTGAGGCGATCACCGCGTACGCGACGGTCAGAACTGTGCCTCCGGCGAGGGATCGGCCGGCACCGGGATGGAGGGGGCACCGTCGCCGACCGCGGGCCCGTTGTGGCGGATGCTGGGGGCTCCCATCTCGCACACCATCGACCCACGCAGAGCCGAGCAGACGTCGCGCTACCGACAGCGCGCCGCACTCTGAGTTCGGCCGGCCCAGCGTGCAATCGAACAATGTCTAGTCGGCATCTTGCTGCAGTTCATCTACGGGATCCCAGCGTGCACCCTTTGCACGATTGCAGGCGCGGTGCAGGAGCTGACCGTTTCCTTCGACCGTTTCGCCACCCTTCGAGAAGGGCACGATGTGATCAACCTCGGATTCTTCGAAGATCAGGGGCTTGTCACACTCCGGACATTCTCTGTCTTCGGCGGCCGTCTTGTCCCACAAATTCTGTTTCTGCTGCAAAGTGAAAAATCGCTGCCGCCTGCCTTCTGGGACACCTGAAAGCGCCAGGCGGATGGCCGCTTCATACCGCGAAAAGCGAAACTCGACGTTAGGCTTCCCTGTGGTGCCACGTTGAATTGCGTCGTTGAATCGCTCGTTGTAGACGTGTAGCCGCTGAGCGGCGTCGATAATTTCGAGCCGGTGGTCTTTGAGTGCCGTATCGAATGCCCCGGCATCCTTGAAGCCGTAGCGCGAGTGGTCGAGAAAAGCCCAGACTTGGGCTTCCATGAGTGCGCGATTGAGATTCCGAGCCCACTCGCCGAGACTGTGGTCTGGGATCCTATACGGCCGGAATCTGAGCTCTCCGAAAACGTCGATTACACGTACGAGAGCCTTCTCGACGATCTTGCATCTGCGCTCTCTGGACTGCGGATCCTCACTCTTCCCTATCGTCATCTCATCGTTAAGGAACTGATTGAGCCGCTTGTTAGGGAAGTCCATGTACCCGCGGCGCTGGTAAGCCAGCAGACGAGAAAGATATTCAACGTCTTTCATGCGCTTCCACTCTGCCTCAGTTACCCGCAGTTTCTCCTTGAGCTTTTCTGCGTAGCCCTTGATTTCATTCAGGTATTCGCTGTGGTGCACGGCATTGCGCAGTTCCTGGTCCGACAGGACGGTGCTTCTCTGATTGAGCCGCTTGAACAGTTCAAATTTGTCGGCGCGTGAGGTTATAGGGATCGTAGCGGTCGACAACTTGAAGTTTTTGAAGGCGGCCTTTAGTATCGGCTTCAGATCGACAAAACGCTTCCCGCGAAGTTCATCCACGACCGAGTCGTCAGGCATCGTCAACGTCCCATCGTAAAACTCTTTAAGGGAAGTGAGTCTTTGTTGACCGTCGACGACCTCACGAACAGGAACCTGCTCTCCATCTATGTCGAGTTCGGCATCTGCCAGGTAGATGAGAGGGAGGGGTAGGCCAAGGAATACTGACTCAATCAGCGCGGATTTCTTCTTGCGATCCCAGAATGCCCGTCGTTGATATGAGGGCTGAAGGATGATTGAGCCGTCCTGGATAGAACCCAGCACGGACAGGACCGTTTCGGTGACGGGCGTTACGATCTGCGGCTGCTGGCCGATCTTGATCATGCCGGCCGTGCTGACGTCTTCAACCTGGTCGCTCGGGTCTTCGGTGATCTCTTCCAGGTCATCGCGATCTGCCATAGACGTGAACTTAGCCTAGCGGAGGCTCTGTTGGGCAGCTCTGCCGTCGCGTCCTCAGCTCACCTAGGCGCACACCTCCTTCAGCTGGGCCGTCCGAGGCTGGTCAGTGCCGAC
>NZ_BEWA01000036.1 GCF_003112535.1 Streptomyces rishiriensis
AGTAGGGCTTGGTCAGGTTGATATCGGGATGGGTATGTTGCGGCGGCAGGTGGGGCAGGCGCCGGTCCAGGTGGCGAGGAGTGTCTGCAGTTCCCGGACCACTTGATAGAGGCTCAGACCCGCGCCGCGTCTTTTGGGTCTCGTGCCAGTCGTTGCAGGGTGCAGAAAGCGTGGGCGGCGGAGACGAGGGTGACGTGATGGTGCCAGCCATCCCAGGTGCGGCCCTCGAAGTGGGCCAGGCCCAGGGCTTGTTTCATCTCGCGGTAGTCGTGTTCGATGCGCCAGCGCAGTTTGGCGAGCCGGACCAGGGTGGCCAGTGGCATGCCGGAGGGCAGGTTGGAGAGCCAGAACTGCACGGGTTCGGGTTCGGTGGCCGGCCACTCGGCCAGCAGCCAGCGTTCGGGCAGTTCAGGACCGTCGGTGGCCTGACGGACGCCGCGTCCGGCCGGGCGGATGCGCAGAGCCACGAACCGCGAGTACATACGTCTGAAGCCGCTGATCCCTTTGCCGGGGCGGGAGCCCTCCCGCCAGGACACCGGCCTCGCGGCCGTCCTCCCGGCCGCGATGACCAGCTCCTTCATGGTCTGTGCGGGCTCTGGATACTGCATTCTCGGTGGCCGGCCGGTGCCTGCACAGGCGGGCTGGACGGGCCGGACCTCGGCCGGATGGGCGGTGTGGCGGGAGGAAATACCCACCGCGTAGGGCAGGTTGCGTTCTTCCAGGCCCAACCGGAAGGCGGCGGCGTCCCCGTATCCGGCGTCCGCGACGACCAGGGGGATGTCGATGCCCCACGAGCGGGTCTCGTCGATCATGTCCAGGGCCAGCTGCCACTTCTCGACGTGGCCCACCTGGTCGGGGATGCCGCAGCGACTGCGGCGGGCGACCTTGTCCGCATCAGCCTCCGGCGAGGCGGGATCCCAGGACGCGGGCAGGAACAGGCGCCAGTTCACCGCGGCCGAGGCGTGATCACGGGCCAGGTGCAGCGACACCCCGACCTGGCATTTGGTGACCTTGCCCGCGGTGCCGGTGTACTGCCGCGACACACACGCCGAGGCATCCCCGTCCTTCAAGAAGCCGGTGTCGTCGACGATCAGTGCCTCCGCCCCGATCACTTCGTGCATCCTCCAGGCCAGCCGGGCCCGCACGTGGGCGGGATCCCACGGGCTGGAGGTGATGAAGTGCGCCAGCGCCTGCCGGTTGCCGTCCTCACCCAGACGGGCCGCCATCGGCTCCACCGACTTGCGCCGCCCCTCCAGCAGCAGCCCGCGCACATACGCCGACCCCCACCGCCGCTGATCCGCACGGAAGAACCCGTCGAACAACTCCGCCGCGAACGCCTCCAAGTCCTCCCGGACCGAGGCCATCTCCTCAGGTGTCACACCACGTCCAACGACGCTCATGGAGCATGAGACACGCATGCACAAGTGAAGATGACCAAGCCCTACTAGTACAACGCCCCGCGCACCCGCGCCCACTGACCCTTTCCCGCGAAGGGAGACCCGCTCGTGCCCGAGACCATGACCGCCCTGTTCGGAGGGATCGGCCCCGACTGGACCACCCGCCAAGTCCCCGTACCCCAGCCTGGCCCCGGGCAGATCGTGGTACGTGCCCGCGCGGTGGCCCTGAACAACGCCGACGCCTCCATGCTCGCCGCCGCCGACCCCACCTCCGGCGGCACCGGCAAGGAGTACCAGGCCGGCTACGAGTTCGCCGGCGAGGTCACCGCAGTCGGTGACGGCGTGGCTGCCCCGGCGGTGGGTGAGAGAGTCATGGGCACGACGCCGGGCAGCTTCGCCCAGTACGTTCTGGCCGACCACCGCCACGTCCTTTCCGTCCCCGACGAACTCGCCTACGAGGTGGCGTGCGCGCTGCCCACCGGACTGCTCACCGAGCACGGCGCCCTCACGGCCGCCAGGTTCCAGGCAGGACAGTCGGTACTGATCACCGGGGCCACCTCCAGCATCGGCCTGATCGGCGTACAGATCGCCAAGGCCCTCGATGCCGGACAGATCATCGCCACCACCCGCTCCGCCGCCAAGCGCGACCTGCTCGTCCGGGCCGGGGCCGACACCGTCGTGGTCACCGGCGAACAGGACCTCACGCAGGCCGTACTGGACGCCACCGGCGGCGAAGGCGTCGACGTCGCCCTCGACCACGTGGGCGGCCCCACCTTCGCGGCCTGCCTTCCCGCCACCAAGACCGACGGCGCCGTGGTCAACATCGGCCGTCTCGACACGGCTTCCTCCACCATCGACCTCGATGCCCTGTCCTACCGCCACCTGCGCGTCGCCGGAGTCTCCTTCGGCTTCACCCGGGCCGCCGAGCTCGGCGCCGTCATCGCCACAGCGGGCGAGCGCCTGCTTGCCGCCGTTGCAGACGGCCGGGTCCGGCCTCTGGTTGACACCACCCTCTCCTTCGACACGGCCGACAATGCCGCCGAACGGCTTCGCTCCCACCAGGCTCACGGAAAGATCATCCTCACCGTCCCCTGAGGCCGACACCGCGCCAGCCGTCCCCAACAGGGCCGCACTGACAGAACCCGCACCTGTGTGGGCTCAGTGCCGTGTGCACTCGTAGGAAAGCCAGCCGGATCGTGCCGACGGCCTTGGACCTCGCTAACTTCGGCGCCATCGCGGTCATGAGCCCACCGACCTTCGACTCCACATCAGCACCATCACTGTCCGCGTCCGCCGACAGGACCGCACCCACGTCAGGAGCCACCGTGCAGCCATCAGCCGACCAGAGAGCCCGCGAGGAGATCCTCGACGCTCACCGCGCCTATCTGAGCGCCATGGACGAGGGCGATACCAAGGCGCTCGACGACCTGCTCGAGGACGGCTTCACCCTCACCCACATGACCGGCTACGTGCAGCCCAAAGCCGAATGGCTGGCACAGATGCGACAGGGCCAGTTCGTCTACCACGTGATCGACGAGAAGAAGACGACACTCGACATCGACGGCGACACGGCTCGCCTCGTCGCCCGGACCGTGACGGACGCGACCGTGTATGGAACCCGCGCCGACTGGCGGCTGCAACTGGTCACCGACTACGCCCGCCAGGGCGACACCTGGGTCACGCTCCGCACCGTGGCCACGACCTGGTGACCGAGGGCTTCCAGCGGCAGGCGTGACCGTCAAACCGGCTCGGCCTGGTCGTGCACGGCGGGCGCGCGGAGGCGGCCGGCGTGGTCCGTGCGTGGTGCGAGGAGCACGCCGCGCGGTGCACGGCCCGAGTGCCCGACGACGTCGGACCTGGCTGCCACCACATCTGCTGGACCGGCTGGCGGCCTGGCGGCCGACCGTGCCAGAGGTCCTGGCCGACGCCCGGCCACGGCTGGACCGTCGCCTTCCGTCTCTCGTGGTGGTGGCGTCGCCGGGGAGGAGCCTCATAGGTCGATCAGTCGGGTGTCTCGGATGAGTCGGCTGGCTCGGAGTCGCTGGCCGGCGCGGACCGTTCGATGTGGTCGTTGGTCGCGGCCCAGCTGGCCAGCAGGTTCAGGGCGTCCTGGGTGGGGGAGGCGGGCTCGGGGGTGTAGGTGAGGAGGACCTGGCTGGTGTCGCCGCCCACCGGGAACGTTTCGAAGGGCAGGTCGAGGTCGCCGACGACGGGGTGGTGCAGAAGTTTCACGCCGGTGGCGTGCATGCGGACGTTGTGGGCGGCCCAGCGGTGACGGAACTCCTCGCTGCGGGTGGACAGTTCGCCGATCAGGTCGGTCAGCCGCCGGTCGTAGAGATCGCGGCCGGCCTCGGCGCGCAGCATGGCGACACAGTCACCTGCGACCTGGTCCCAGTCGCGGAAGAATTCAGTCGCGTGCGTGTCGAGGAAGACGAACCTGGAGTTGTTGGGCGGGCGCACCGGGTCGGCGTAGACCGGGGAGTACAGGGCGCGCCCGAGGTCGTTGGCGGCCAGGATGTCCCCTCGCCCGCTGAGGACGAACGCGGGTGTGCCGCTCATCGAGTCGAG
The DNA here is from genome assembly GCF_003112535.1 of Streptomyces rishiriensis. Classification (GTDB taxonomy): domain Bacteria; phylum Actinomycetota; class Actinomycetes; order Streptomycetales; family Streptomycetaceae; genus Streptomyces; species Streptomyces rishiriensis. The sequence goes on from NZ_BEWA01000036.1 coordinate 3,966, forward strand.
GACGCGCCGCACCGAGGGCCGCACGCGCTGCTGGGCCGGCCGACGGCGTGGCGGGCGGGTCGTGCCGGCGCCGCGCAGGAGGTCGAGCAGGTGGATGCGTTCGGCCTCGTCGAGCTGGAGTGCTTGCGCGATGCCGTCGATGACGCTCTCGGAGACGCCGGTGGCGTTGCCGCGCTCCAGCCGCGTGTAGTACTCGCTGGAAATACCCGCGAGGAGGGCGACCTCCTCGCGGCGTAGCCCGGTGACCCGTCGGCGCTCTCCGCCGTACAGGGGCAGTCCGGCCTGCTCGGGGGTGACCCTGGCCCGTCGCGTGCCGAGGAATTCCCGGATCTGGGCGCGGAAATCATCACGAATGTCGTGGTTGTCGCTTTGTGGGTCTTTTCTGCCTGCCATGTGCTCCACTCTACGAGCGCTGCCGTCGGGAAGGGGGTCCCTGTCAGTGACCCCCTCATCAGGGACTCCCACACTCCCGCGGCAACCGGTTTTGTTGGTGGTGCATCGCCCACGGCGGTGTGAACGGCCCGGATGGGCGTCGCTTGTGCCGCCGGTCCCAGCCCGCTCTGCGGCGTTGTCCGCGCTGCATGCACCACCCCCCCAGCAGACCGGGTGCCGGTTATGGCGCCTGAAAGGAGATCCCCCATGAGCAAGGTCATTCTCGTCACAGGCGCCGGACGCGGCCTGGGTACCGACATCGCCCGCGAGGCCCTCACCGCCGGCCACCAGGTCGTCGCCACCGGCCGTCGCCCCGACGAGGTCGAGAAGGCCCTCGGCGGGCCGCAGGACAACCTGCTGGTCACCAAGCTGGACGTCACCAGCATCGAGGACGCCGAGGCCGCCGCGCAGGCCGCCGTCGACCGCTTCGGCCGTATTGACGTCCTGATCAACAACGCCGGGTATCTGGTCGCCGGCTACTTCGAAGAGGTCTCGCCCGCGCAGATGCGCCAGCAGTTCGAGACGAACCTCTTCGGTCCGATGAACGTCACCCGCGCCGTCCTGCCGATCATGCGCAAGCAGCGCGCCGGCCACGTCATCACCATCACCTCGACCGCCGGCCTGGTCGGCATGGAGTTCACCTCCGCCTACGCCGCCTCCAAATTCGCGGAAGAGGGCTGGATGGAATCCCTGCGCTACGACGTCGAGCCCTACGGGATCCACACCACAGCCGTGGAGCCGGGCTACTTCCGCACCGAATTCCTCGTGGACGGGTCCCCCACCTGGCCCGAGCTGTCCATCGACGACTACGCCCCGCGCACCGCCCCGCGGATCGAGGGCATCAAGAGCATCAACGGCAAGCAGGCCGGCGACCCCGCCAAGCTCGCCCGCGCCCTGCTGATCATCGTTGACCAGGACAAGCCCCTGGAGCGCTTCGTCGCCGGCCTGGACGCCATCGAGGCCGCCGAGGCCAAGGCGAAGGAACTCCTCACCCAGGCCAACGCCTCCCGCGAACTCGGCGACAACCTCGCCTACGACAACACCCACGCCTGACCACCACAACCAACGACAACACGGCTCCCCGGAACCCGCCGGGTCTCACGTGGCGAAGAAACTCAGCGCCGCGTAACTCGCTGAACAACCTCACACCCGGCGCGGGCGAACGCCACGACCAGGCCAACGTGGCCAGCATCGACCGCTGACTGTCGCCGCCGCTGCGCCCGGCCCAGCCCGCGCTCCTGGACTTTGCGAAGGACTGACGCCCCGGCGAAGTACCAGACCGCGTCTCACCCGGCCAACCAGCATCCATTCACCCTAGTTCGCTGATCACTGAAAAGGTTCTTCATCATGTCCAAGGTTCTCCTTGTTGTCGGTCACCCCGACCTGTCCCAGTCGAAGGCCAATGCGGCGCTCGTGGACGCTGTCCGCGATCTGGGTCATGTCACGGTGCACGATCTGTATGCCGCGTACCCCGACTTCCAGATCGATGTCGCTGCCGAGCAGGCGCTGCTGGCAGAGCACGATGTGATCGTCTTCCAGCACCCGGTGTTCTGGTACAACACCACCCCGCTGTTCAAGCAGTGGCAGGACAAGGTCCTCACCTTCGGCTGGGCCTTCACCCTCGACGGCTCTCCTTCGCAGCTGGCGGGCAAGAAGGCTGTCGTCGCCGTCACCGCGGGCGTCCCTGCCGACCACTACACGCCCGAAGGCTCGAACAAGGCCACCCTGGAGACCCTCCTCAACAGCTGGGAGGCGACCCTGCGGCTGTGCCAGCTCGACTTCCAGCAGCCGATGGTCAAGGTGTACGGCACCGCCTTCGGCCTCTCCGACGAGGATCTGGCCACCGCAGCCAAGCAGTACAACGAACTGCTCGCCTCCTACGCCGCCTGACCCCGCCCTCACGACAGGCCTCGCCTGACAGGCAGGCGGACTGTAAGCCGACTGGACTACTGGAGAGGGACTGTCGGCCCGGCGCATTTCGGATTCGTCAGATCAGACCGATCCGTATTCATTTACCTCTTTCACTGTTCACAGAGAAGGTTCTTCATCATGTCCAAGGTTCTCCTTGTTGTCGGTCACCCCGACCTGTCCCAGTCGAAGGCCAATGCGGCGCTCGTGGACGCTGTCCGCGATCTGGGTCATGTCACGGTGCACGATCTGTATGCCGCGTACCCCGACTTCCAGATCGATGTCGCTGCCGAGCAGGCGCTGCTGGCAGAGCACGATGTGATCGTCTTCCAGCACCCGGTGTTCTGGTACAACACCACCCCGCTGTTCAAGCAGTGGCAGGACAAGGTCCTCACCTTCGGCTGGGCCTTCACCCTCGACGGCTCTCCTTCGCAGCTGGCGGGCAAGAAGGCTGTCGTCGCCGTCACCGCGGGCGTCCCTGCCGACCACTACACGCCCGAAGGCTCGAACAAGGCCACCCTGGAGACCCTCCTCAACAGCTGGGAGGCGACCCTGAGGCTGTGCCAGCTCGACTTCCAGCAGCCGATGGTCAAGGTGTACGGCACCGCCTTCGGCCTCTCCGACGAGGATCTGGCCACCGCAGCCAAGCAGTACAACGAACTGCTCGCCTCCTACGCCGCCTGACCCCGCCCGTAACACAGTGGCCGCTGTCGTCGATGACGACGCAGTGGTCATGGGTCCTGCCAGGTCTCCGGCCGCTCTTCGCCCGATCGGCGCCAAGCGACCGGCGACCTGGCTGCGTCATCGCAAATTCGCAACGTCGACCAGTTTGCCGAGACAGCAGCCCTCCAGATCGCCGAGCGCCACGTCAGCCTGCCCGGGGCGAAGTTGACTGCCCAACTGTGTGGACATATTCAGAGAGGGGTCATGCCGCGTTGGTCCTGATCCCGGGCCCTCCGGTGGCGTCGGCGGCGCTCCCAGGAATCGGTGGGCGGTTCCGGCCCTACCGCGACGGCGCATCTGTGGCCGGGCATGGGCCGTCGCTGGAGGACTTCATGGTTCCCGACTCTGCTGACCGTCGGCTCGCCGGAACAGGCGATCGAGGACATGTCCTACCGGGAAATGATAAAAATCCGAGGTCGTAGTTCTTCGTCAACGACGCCGGGCTGCTGCTGAAGTCCGTGCCGACGCAATAAAGCTGGTCGTCGTTTCCGCGGGGCTGCGCCTTGATGCCCTCTTTTGGTATTGCCAGTTTGGACATACCCGGGGCGGGCTCGGCCGCGGTGGAGGCGGTGGTGAAGCGAGCCCGAATACGGAACAGTCCTCGGCGGCCGAACCCGTCGCCGAGGTGGGGCCGAACAGAGCTGACCCGCAAGAAGGTGCGGAGTTGGGCCGTTGGAAATCCGCGACTGGGGCCGCGTGCGCCTTGCGGGCGGCACGATACATGCCCAACTTCCCGCGGCAGGGGATCACTCAGCGGGTCAGTTCGCGGAAGAAGGTGCGGATGTCGTCGACGAGGAGTTCGGGTTGTTCCATGGCGGCGAAGTGGCCGCCGCGGTCGAACTCGGTCCAGCGCACGATGTTGGAGGAGCGTTCGGCGAGGGCGCGGATGGGCCGGATGTCGTAGGGGAAGACGGCGACGCCCAGTGGGGCGGGTGATGGCTCGGGCTGTCGGTCCTTGAGCGGGTGGCTGACCTCGTAGTAGAGGCGGGCCGATGAGGCGGCGGTGTTGGTCAGCCAGTACAGCGTGATGTCCGTGAGCATGTGGTTGCGGTCGATCCCGCCTTCCGGCAGGTGGTTGCCGTCGGTCCATTCCTTGAACTTCTCGGCGATCCAGGCGAGTTGCCCGGCCGGTGAGTCGGCCAGCGCGATCCCGATGGTCTGTGGCCGGGTTGCCTGGAGGGCGAGGTAGCCCTGGCCGTCGGCCTCGATCAGTCGGTTCTGCTCGAGCCGGGCCTTGTCGTCGGGGCTGAGGTCATCGAGTTCTCCGGGTGTACCAGCCGGGTTGACTTGCCGCTATCGGATGCCGAGTGGGAACGGCTGGGGCCGTTCCTGCCCGTGGGTAAAGGGAGCGGTGGCTGGCGCGAGATCACCGGCAGGTGATGGGGACACGCCTGTCGGGCCGGAGACCGGAGGCAGCGGGTCGTGATCGGCTACACCACGGCCGGGGACGCGACCTGGGACGGCACCTTGCACCGGGTGCGGACCGGGTTCCGTGGTGTGACCGGCCGGAACGGTTCGGCCCGTGGAAGGCGGTGTCTGAGCGGCACCGACAGTGGTCGGCTGACGCCAACTGGAAGCGTCTGCAGCACCGGGCCCAGACGGCAGACTCCAATAATGAGATCGACCGGGACCTCGCGGTGGACTCCACGATCATGCGGGCGCACCCGCACCCGCACCCGCACCCGCACCCGCACGAGGCCGGAGCCCACACAAATCCGCCGGCCCCAAGCGGCAAAGGGCGGAAGCTGTAGAACGCCAACGGCGAAATGCGCGGGCCAGGCTCCGGGCCAGCTGGATGAGGTGGTGAAGCAGGCGAGGGCGTGGGCCGTTCGCAGGGCGGTTTCACCGCCAAGTTCCCACCTGAGGGCCGACTGCCGTTGCGGTTCCCTGTCGCTACTTATCACGCCCGGTCAGCGCGCCGACTGCACAATGGGGAGCCGGGGCTGGACAAGATCCCTGTTGCCAGCACCTGCGGCGCCGGAGCATCGGGCACCTCATTCGGGAGAAGACCGACAGCCAGGCTTCCCGCCTGTGTAGGGGAGCACGCGGCAAGCACTCCCGGGCATGGCCAACCCGGTATGAACCGGCGCGTTACATCCTCCTTGGCATGGTCGCAGGCCTCGTCATCTGGCTCCGCTCATGATCGGTCGGACGGACCCAACTGTCCGTCGTCGACCGCCTCGACCAGGGGTTGCCAGCCCAGGAGCTGGCAGTCTCGCGGGACGGCTCAGGCGCCCCTCTGTGGAGGCGGGTAGCTGCCTCCACAGAGGGCTGGCAGCCCTGGTCGGGCAATGGAAACGGTCACAGCGCCGCGTACACCGCGTCGAGCAGGGCCGTCTTCCTCGGGTCGCCGGAGATCCGGGTGCCCATGCGGTTCATGATGTAGCCCACGCTGACGTCCGCCTCCGGGTCCGCCAGGCCGAAGGAGCCGCCCGTGCCGTCGTGGCCGAACGCGCGGGGGTTGGGGCCGTAGGAGGCGTTCTGGCCGCCGAGCCACATGCCCAGGGCGATCTCCGTGTCGTGCTCGTAGGCAGTGCCGGCGACCAGATCGCGGCCCGCGCCCTGGCCCTCGCGGGCGCGTTCGACGGCTTCGGGGGACAGCACGCGGCGGTCGTCGACGATGCCCCGGTGGGCGAAGATCCCGTAGAGCGCGGCGACGGCGCGGGCCGTGCCGTGGCCGTTCCCAGCCGGGATATGGGCGGCGCGCCACTCGGGGGTGTTGGCGTCGGCTGCTGTGACGACGGGGTTGGCCAGGGCGGCCAGGGCGACGGGCGGCAGTTGCGCGTACGCAGCCTGGAGGTCTGCCGTCATGGGCGGGCCGACCAGTTCCGCGACCCGTCCGGCCTCTTTCTCCGGCAGGCCGATCGTGAAGTCGATGCCCAGCGGCCCGGTGATCTCCTGGTGCAGGTACTCGCCGAGGTGCAGACCGGTGATCCGCCGGACCACCTCGCCGACCAGGAAGCCGTACGTCAGGGCGTGGTAGCCGGACTGCGTGCCCGGCTCCCACCACGGCTCCATGGCGGCCAGCCGCGCGGTGGTCAGCTCCCAGTCATACATTTCGGCCAGGCTGAGCGGCTCACGCAGCCCGGCCAGGCCCGCCCGGTGCGAGAGGAGGTGACGTACAAGGACGGATGATTTGCCGGCCGCGGCGAACTCCGGCCAGTACTTCGCCACGGGGGCGTCCAGGTCGAGCTCTCCCCGGTCGGCCAGCAGATGCGCGACAAGCGCCGTCACCCCCTTGGTCGTCGACCACACGTTGACCAGGGTGTCCCGTTCCCAGGGGCGGGTGCGCGCGGCATCCGCCCAGCCGCCCCACAGGTCCACCACGGTCTGCCCACCGACCCGCACGGCCACGGCCGCGCCCAGTTCCTCGCGCTCCCGGAAGTTCTCCTCGAATGCGGCGCGCACGGATGCGAACCGCTCGTCGCAGTGGCCTTGGACGGCAGGACCGGAAAATTCAGAATTAGTCATGGTCCTCAATGTAACGACTCTCGGGCCGTCATCCATGGCACAAAACTCTACCCCCCACGACATAGCCCAATGAGGGCAGACTGGCGTCTATGGCCAGCCGTACGTATTTCGGTGAACTGGGAGAATTCCCCTATGCTTTGCGCTGCGGGCGCCATCACAACTGGCAAACACGGCAGAAGGCTGGACGAACTCGCTGTCGAGCTTCAAAAGGCTGGTGGGACCGCGCTGGTGGTGGAGGCGGACATCACCGACCGTGCCCAGGCCGAAGCGGCCGTCGAGTAGACGGTCGAGCGCTTCGGTCGGCTGGACATCCTGGTCAACAACGCCGGGGTGATGCTGCTGGGCCCGGTCGTCGGCGCGGACGTCGAGGAGTGGGAGCGGATGCTCGCCGTCGACGTGCAGGGGCTGCTCTACACCACTCGCGTGGCCCTCCCGCACCCGCTCAAGGCCGCTGAGGAGGGCCCGCGCCGGGTCGCCGACATCGTCAACATCAGCTCGCTCATGGGCCGCGTGGCGTGGAACGGCCGCGGCGTCTACAACCTCACCAAGTTCGGTGTGAACGGCTTCGCCGAGTCCCTGCGCCAGGAAGTCACCCAGCGGCACGTCCGCGTCGGTGTCCTGGAGCCGGGCGGCGTGGATACCGAGCTGGGATCACACAACAGGCCCGATATCCAGGCCAAGATCATCAACCCCTTCTACGAGACGACCGAGGTTCTCGCCCCTCGCCCGCGCCCTGCTGACCATCGCCGGCCAGGACAAGCCCCTGCAGCGCTTCGTCGCCGGCGCGGACGCCATCGAGGCCGCCGAGGCCAAAGCGAAGGGACTCCTCGCCCAGGCCGAAGCCTCCTGCGCACTCGGCGACAACCTCGCCTACGACAACACCCACGGCTGCGAGGGACAACTTGCCACTCAAAGGCGACTACGAGCCGAGCATGGCGCAGTACGCACGTGACCATGTGGAGCTGTACGAAAGCTCCGGCGGTACACAGGGAACGACGCTGGGCGTCCTGGTCACAAGTGAAGAAGACGAGAAGCTCCGGGACGTGCCCGTCGTCATCCTGACCACCCTGGGCGCGAAAAGCGGCAAGATCCGCAAGTCCCCGGTCATCCGGGTGGAGCACGACGGTATCTACGCCGTGGTCGCCTCCGCGGGAGGAGCCCCCAAGCACCCGGTCTGGTACCACAATGCGGTGGCCGACCCCCGGGTCGAACTCCAGGACGGCCCGGTGCGCCAGGACATGCTGGCACGCGAGGTGACCGGCGACGAGAAAGCCGTGTGGTGGGCCCGAGCCGTCGAGGCGTTCCCGACCTACGCCGAATACCAGCAGAACACCAGCCGCGAGATCCCCGTCCTCGTACTGGAACCGGCGGCCCAGGAGCACTGACGCGGCACAACCAATTCAGCCTTTGGATATTCGCCGTCTGTCCCCGGCGACGGCAGCGTCACCGCGGAACTCGTCTATGCCCGGCTCAACCCGCGTTCCTGGAGTTCGAGCAGGGGAAGGACTGATGCCTCGGCGAATTCCTGACTCCCCACACCCGACCGACCCGCATCCGCTCACCCGTTTCACCGACTACTGAAAAGGTTCCTCATCATGTCCAAGGTTCTCCTTCTCGTAGGTCACCCCGACCTGTCCCAGTCGAAGGCCAACGCGGCGCTGGTGGACGCCGTCCGCGATCTGCCCCATGTCACGGTGCACGATCTGTACGCCGCGTACCCCGACTTCCAGATCGACGTCGCCGCCGAGCAGGCGCTGCTGGCGGAGCACGACGTGATCGTCTTCCAGCACCCGGTGTACTGGTACCACACCACCCCGCTGTTCAGGTTGTGGCAGGACAAGGTTCTTACCCTCGGCTGGGCCTTCACCATGGACGGCACTCCCAAGCAGCTGGCCGGCAAGAAGGCCGTCGTCGCCGTCACCGCCGGTGTCAACGCCGAGGACTACACCCCTGAGGGTTGGATCAAGGCCACCGTCGAGTCCCTTCTCGGTAGCTGGGAGGCGACCTTGCGGCTGTGCCAGTTCGACATTCAGCCGATGTTCAAGGTGTACGGCACCATCCTCGACCTCTCCGATGAGGAACTGGCCTCCGCAGCCAAGCAGTACAACGAACTGCTCGCCTCCTTCGCTGCCGCCTGAACGCGTTCTCACCGCAGCCGCCGCTGTCATTGATGGCGGCGCAGTGGTGATGAGTCCTGCCAGGTCTCCGGCCGCGCCCAGCCCGATCGGCGCCGAGCGGCCGGAGACCTGGCTGCGCAACACCAACCCGTTTGCCGAGACAGCAAGTGCCCTGCAGATCCAGGCTCGGGCCGTGGCTCTCGGTAGCCGCAGCCGGACGAGGGAATCAGCGCAAGGACGGCCGGGGCGTGCACCCAGAAGCCCCACTGGCAGGAGAGGTTTTCGGGGAGAGCGCGCCGCAGATCAGCGGCTCGGTGGCCACGGCGATGCCGCTGGCCCGCGCTCAGATGCGAAGGCCACGCCGCGCCGTTCGGCAGGGAGGTCGGCCGACAGCAGGTGCGAGCGTCAGCGGCCTCACGATCGGCACCGAAGTCCTGCACCCCCGGTGGGAGGTCATTTCGTCACATCCGAGCGAGCACCGCTGCGGCAGAGGCGGCGGTGAAGATGCCGAGCCCGATGACGAACAGTCCTCAGCGGCCGAAACGGTCGCCGAGAGAGGCGCCGAACAGGGCTGCCCCGCAGGGAAGCGGGGAGTGGAGCAGTTGAACACCCGCGATCGGGACAGCCTGCCTGGCGGGCGGCGTAACACAAGCCCACTTCGCGAGATGGTGGCAAGACGACAAGCCAAGACCATGTCCTATGTGGGGCGTGGGAGCTTAATCCCCAGGGCAGAGCAAGTCTTCGGTGGTTCAACGTAGGTGAGCTACGTGGAACCGACTTTGTTGTCCAAGGCGCCACCGGACAGGGCACCCTGTCCTCCGGTGAAGGCGTGCCGGTGGTCCTCGGCCCACTGCCGGAACGTACCCGCCGGCCGGCCGAGCACTTCGGCCACGCCCGACTCGATCCCGGACTTGGCGCCGGCGGCCGTACGGCGGGCGCTCTCCATCAGGGCGTCGGCCACCAACGCGGGGTACCGCACGAGCAGCGCCTGCCGTGCCTGGTCCTCGGTGACTTCTTCGAACCGGATCTCCCGGCCCAGCACGGCGCTGATCTCGGCGACTTGATCGGCCGGGCTGAGCCCCTGCGGCCCCGTGAGCGCGTAGGTCTTCCCCTCGTGTCCCGGCCGGGTCAGAGCGCGCACCGCGACCTCTGCGATGTCCCGCGGATCGACACAGCTGTTGCGGGCGTCGCGACCAAGGCCGCGGACAACTCCCGACTCCCTGATCTGGCCGGCCCAGGCGAGCGTGTTGGACATGAACGCTCGGGGCCTCAGCAGAGTCCAGTCCAGGCCGGAGGCCAGCAACCGCTCCTCGTTGGCCCGCTGCCACCTGGTGATCAGGTCATCGGCCGCGGGGTCGGCCACCGCCAGAGCGGAGAGCTTGACGACCTGCCGCACCCCGCAGGCCCGTGCCGCGTCGATGACGTTGGCATCGTGGTCGGGACGGAGCGGATCGGCGGTGACCACGAAGACGGCTCGGACCCCGATGAACGCGGTCGCGAGCCGCACAGGGTCCGAGAAGTCGCCGACGACCACGTCGATCCCGGGGGCTGGTGGCGCCAGACGCTCCGGCGACCGGGTGAGCAACCGCACCGAGGCCACTGGGGCAAGTCTGGCCACGACCTCACGGCCGACCGTCCCGCTGGCTCCCGTCACCAAAATCACAAACCGCTCCTTGATACGTGAGAAGTGCCTGCCCGCCTGGTTCTGTGACGCCGGCCGCCGGTCAGAGCCGGGACGGGACGGACGCACCGCTGGGGTCGTTCACCCGGAACTCAGACCGATCACGAAGTAGCCGGCGAACGTCACCAGCAAGTACAGAGCTGGTGCCGCCTCAGGCCATCGAAGGGTCGTCGACCTCCGAAAGCGCCACCCGGCAAGGGCGGGCAGCGCCAGGGGAAGGACGGCGAGCGGCGCCAGCACCGCTGTGGCCCGCGCGCCGGCGATGAGCAGCACGGCCGAGAGAGCGGGAGCGGCCAGCGCGATGCCTGTGGTGCCGGCGAGGCCGAAGACGTCGACATAGCTGCGCTCGCCCGGCTGCGGACGACGGGTGATCTTCTTCGCCAGCTCCAGATGGACCGAGGCGAGCACGACGATGACGATGGCGAGCGCCCCGTCTCTGCTCGTGCCGAGCGACGCGCTGTGCAGGTATCTGGCGTATAGATACACGTGCAGAAGCAACTGGGCCGGAAAGCTGACCAGCAGGCTGAGCACGAGCTTGTCGCCGGACGGCCAGCGCAGCCAGTGGTGGACGGCGAGGACGAGCAGGCAGTAGCCGAGCTGCCCGGCGAGAACCGCCAGGGCCGTCGGGCTGTCCGCGTTGATGGCCAGCAGCACCACGGAGCCGGACGCGCACAGCACGAGGAGGTCCCGGATGCTCACGGCTCCCCTTGCCAGGGGGCGTTTCGGGTGGTGTCGACGGTCGTACTCGAGGTCCCGGATGTCGTCCACCGCGCGCATCAGCAACAGGGTGACGACGAGGGTGACCGCGGCCACGGCCGTACCGGTGTCGGGCCGCCAGGCCGCGGCGTACGACGGCTGGATGGCGGCGAACAGCCCGGTCACGCCGTAGGCCCAGGCGCACGCGAGCAGTACCGAGGTCAGCGGCGGATAGCTCCCGGCCACGAAACGGGCCCAGCGACCGATCACGCCGCGTCTCCTCGCACACGCCACCGCACCGGCAGGGTCCATACCCCGCGTATGAACATCTGGTCACGCCACGTCAGCGACGTCTCGTCCACGGCGAGCTCCAGACCGTCCAGCCTTCGCAGGATCGCCGCCAGCCCGACCTGGAGTTCCACCCGGGCGTGGGCAGCACCGAGGCACATGTGCCGGCCGTGTCCGAATCCCAGGTGCGGATTGTCGAAGCGGCCGGGACGGAACTCGTCGGGATCCGTGAACACCTCCTCGTCGCGGTTGGCCGCGTCGGTGAGGGGGATGACGACCTGTCCGGCGCGTATGAGCGTTCCGGCCAGTTCCACGTCCTCGACGGTGACATGAGGCTGGCCGCCGGTGCCGGCGAACCACACCCAGCGCAGCAACTCCTCGACCACGGTGGGGATCGCCGAGGGGTCCTGGCGAAGCGACTCGGCCAGTCCTGGCGTTCTCAGCACTTGCAGGACGCACATCGCCAGGTGCGAGGCGGTGGTCTCGCCGCCGGCCATCAACAGGCCGAAACCGAGGACCGCGATCTCCTCGTCGCTGAGGCGGTCGTCCTCCGGAGCGGTCAGCAGTGCGGTGAGCAGGTCGTCACCGGGCTCTCCGGCTGCTATCGCGCGCCGCCTGTCCGCCAACTGGTCGAAGAAGTATCCGTACATGCTCTCGTGCGCGGTGGTGACCTCTTCGGCGGAGAACCGCCCGGCGGACATCATCGCCGTCATCCAGGGCCGCAACGGGTCGAGGTCCGAAACCGGGAGGCCGAGCATGTCGCCGATCACCTGATAGGGGAGGAGGGCGCTGAACTCGGCGATCAGGTCCACGGAGGGACCGGCGGCTTCGATCCGGTCCAGCAGTCGCTCGGCGAGGGCGGCGATGTGGGGGCGGGCCTCCTCTGCCTTGCGGTGGGTGAACCAGGACTGGACCGCGCTGCGGCGCCGGGTGTGGATGGGCGCGTCGCTGGTGGCCAGGGCCAGCGCGCTGGACTTCCGGGCGAACAGGGTTCCGTTAGTACAGGCCTCGCGGCTGAAACGCGGATCGGCCAGCACCGTCCTGACGTCCGCGTACCGGGTGACCAGCAGCGCGCTCCGGCCGCCGGTCAGGGTGACAGGGAGCAGCGGCTGGTCGCGGAAGTCCTTCAGGTACCCGGAGTCCAGGCTGACGCCCGGTCGGTCGGCGAATGGGAAGTGCGGGCATTTCGCCGCCGGGGCGTTCTCGGGGCGGGGGTCGGCATCCCTGACGTCTGTCATCGCAGCCATCCCTCGGCCGGCTCGAGCGCGGCTTCGGGTGCCCCGTGCCAGTACTCCTTGAACAGCGCGCAGCGCCCGTCCTCGGCGAACCGCAGGGCGAGGCAGCCGGCGGCGCTTCGTGGGGTCCCGGTGGCGGGGTCGTACAGAATGCACCACCACTCCACCGAGGCGCGCTCGGCGGACACGATCGGGGTGCCGAACCAGACGGCCGGATCCTTCTGGTGCGACAAAGTGGCTGTCCAGTGCTTCGCGATGGCGTCGTGGCCGACATGGGGTGTGCCGAAGGGCCCCTGGTGGTAGGACGCGTCCTCGGTGAACAGCGCGGCGATCGCCTCCGGATCCCGGGCCTTCCACCGGGCCTGGAGCCGGTCGATCCAGTCCTGGACGTTCATCTCTTCTCCTCGTACGGCTGCGGGCGTCCGGTGGCCCAGGCAGGCAGGTGGGTGATCTCGATGACGGCGGCGGTGAGGGAGGTGCCCACCCCGTTGCTGATCATCAGTACGTGGTCCCCGTCGGCCAGTTGCCGGGTCTCGACCAGATGGGTCAGTGCGACGAAGTGGTCATTGACCGTCAGATGGCCGACCCCGCGGCCGAGTTCGAGCATGCCGCGTGCGGGATCGATGCTCAGGGGCCGCATGATGGTGCCGAGGTAGGCCTCTCCGCCGGAGAACACATGGGTGACCCGGTTGATGTCGGCCGGGGTGAGGCCGGCTTCCTCGATCGAGCGCAGACCGAGTTCGGTACGGGCGAGGTACACGGCTCGATTGGCCGCTGCCGCCCTGTCCGGGAATCGGCGGACGAAGTCGGCCATCCTGGCGCCGAGTTCTATCGGACCGTCGGAGGTGATCGCGGGCGGGAACAGCGGGCCCTCGGGGCGGTTCATCTCCTCCAGGTCGGGCAGGGACGCCGAGTTGATCGCCTTGACCCGGGCGAACCCTTCCCGAGTGGACAGGACGGCTGCGGTCGCCGCGTCACCGAGGATGGAGCCCCGTTGGGTGTTTGCTCCCGCCTGGTACCGCCAGCGGTCCATGCGGGGGGTGCCGAACTTGTCGGCGCCGGTGACCAGCGCCGCGACACGGCCCGAGCCGACGCTCAGATAGCCGTGGGCGAGTTCCACGGCGGCCAGGACACCATTGCAGCCTTGCCGCACCTCCATGGCCGGGACCTGGGTGCCGAGGGTGTGCCGGAGTATGTAGTGGTGGGGTGTCCACGCGTCCGGTCCCTGGTCGAAGGTCGATGCGTGCAGCAGCAGCCCGACCTCGCCGTTGGAGTGTCCCGACCGGGCCAGAGCCCTGTTCGCCGCGACGACGGCCATCTCGGGTGCGGAGATGTCCCCGGCCACCGCGGCACCGGTCCAGCCGTCCTTCTTCCACGTCCGCTCGTCGTACAGGCCCAAGGCGACCGCGCGGTCGGCTGGGAAAGGCTCGGGCAGGTAGCTGCTCAGCCCGGCTATATGAAGGTTGTCCACACGCACGTCTACTCCGCGGATTCTCTGGACTCGGGCTCGGACAGCAGTCGTACCTGGCCGGTGTCCCCGTCGATCTCCAGCCAGGCACCGTCCGGGATGACGGTCATAGCCCCGGGCACCGCCACCACGGTGGGGATTCCCAGCAGCCGTCCGCTGATCGCGGTGTGCGAGATCAGGCTGCCGCGTTCGACGACGATGCCCTTGGCCGCCATCATCAGGGCCAGCCAGCCAGGGTCGGTCTCCTTCGCGACGAGGATGCGGTCCGTGCAGGACTCCGGAGACATGGATGCGTCCTGAACGACCTTGGCACGGGCCCGCACCCTGCCACTGCTGGACGCCAGGCCGTGCAGCACGCCGTCCTCCGTCATACCGGCGAGCATCTCGGTGTCCTGGCGTGACTCCAGTGCGACGGGGACCGGGAGGCCGGCCGGCGTGGTGAAGTACGCCGGGGGATCAGGGTTGTCGGCCGCCCTGGCCATCCCTTCCTTGCGCACCCGTACCAGGGCGCGCAGGTCACGGTCGGGCAGCGTGCCGTCGAAGGCGCCCAGCACCTCCTCCACCTGCAGATGCACTACGTCGGCGGCCTCGTCCAGCATTCCCGACGCGACCAACTGGTCGGCGAGCCGGCAGAACACCTCGCGTGAGACGCCGTACAACTGGCTGCGGCAGAACCGGGTGTCCTCGCGGGCCTTGACGGCGAACCGCAGGAACGCCAGCACCGTGCCCAGCACAGCTCTGCGCAGTGGGTTCGGGCAGGCGTCGCGCAGGACCCGCCGTGCTTCCGCCTTGGTGCGCGCCTCGTCGGCCACGTTGTCGGCCACGGTCAGGCGCTGGGCGATGAACGGACGCAAGGTCGGCAGGATCATCCACGGCTGCTGGCGAGGGGTGAGCACTTCCAGTTTCAGGTCGTGCAGAGCACGGTCGCCGAAGGTGGCCACATGCCGTCTGAAGGCCCCGGCGACATCGGCGCCGTGACGGCCCGCGGAGATCTCGTCCCACACCTGCCGTTCCGGTTGCTCCAGAACGGCGTTGCGCAGCGACGGCCGCTCATTGACCAGCTCGGCCAAGGCGATCGCGGACCGGAGCGACTCGATCGTGCGGTTGGATGTGCCACCGGCCAGCAAGCGTGGCAGCAGCGCGTCACCGCCCGGAATCCAGCGCTTCAGCAGAGCTCCGGTGACCGCAAGGCCGGCCAGCCCGAAATAACTGGTCACCATCGTGATGCCCCAGCGCTGTTCGGCCTCGGCCCACATATGGCGGTACTGGGCGATCAGCTCGTCGGCCGGACGTTCCCCGATCGACACGGAGTCGGCCACCAGCGCGTCCCACCAGCGCAGGAACAAGCGCAATTGTCGTGGCTGCCTGGCGCACATCCATGCCAGTCTGGGCATGTTGTGCATCAGGGTCAGCCACGGCCGGCGACGCGACATGCCGGGCATGCCTGTTCGTTCGGTGAGCCCGAGCGAACGTTCCCACAGCGGACGCATCAGCTCGAACCCGGGAATCTGGCCGTGCAGGGTGAACCAGGCGTCCAGGCGGTAGTACACCCGGCCGTCCAGGCAGCCGACCATCCGGCTCAGATGGTGCCGGTTCTGACGGAGCGAGCGTTCGCTCACACCCATCCGCCGGTAGAAGTCGGAGAACCCCATCCGGTAGAAGATTTGCGCTTGGGAGTAGGTCAGCGCGCTGGTGAGCCCTGGGAAGCTCTCGGTGAGGTTGTGGTTGGTCCACGGCACGTCCGGACCGGAGGCCGGAGGCGGGCTCACCACCACGGGTCTGGCCTGCACCAGGTGGACGGTTCCGTCTTCTGTCAGGGTGCCCTCGATGTCCTGCGGCCCGCCCAGGAGATCCTCGACCCTGGCGGCGAGAGCGCAGATACGACTCACCTCCGCGTCCGTGAGCACCGGTGCCTCGGCGAGCTCGGCGGGCACCGGAAGAGTGGTCACGCCCGCCGCGGGCCGGGCCGGATCCAGGCCCACCATCACGGCTTTGGACACGCGATCCACTTCGATCGCGCCGGTTTGGCCATCCACGAAGAAGTGGTCGATGTCCGCCTTCTCCTGGACGATCCCTTCCCCGATACCGTGCGCGGCGGCGATCACCCTTCGGTCGGCGCCAGTGCGCGGGTCCCTGGTGAACACCACGAAGGACCGCACACCCGGCACCATGCGCTGCACCCCGACCGCGATCCGGACGGCGGTCGCGTCCACTCCGCGACGCACCCGGTAGAGCACGGCTTCGGGGTTGTATGCGGAGGCCCAGCAGTCCACGATCCTGGCCAGTACAGCGTCACGGTCCACGTACAGGAAACTGTCGGACAAGCCGGCGAAGGGGTCATCGGCACCGTCCTCGCCGGTGCCGTCCGCGTCCGCCACCACACACGCCCGCACGGCGACCAGGCCGTCGGCATCAGCCAGTGCGTCGACGGCGGTCAGTACCCGTTCCGCCAGCGAAGGTGGCACGCGGCCGGCGCGGATCCTGTCGCGGGCGGCGCTCGCCCACGCGATCAGCTCCGCTGTGCCCGCGTCGCCACCGGGGAACCCCGTCGGTGCCGGCACCGAAGCGTGAAACGCGGCGCCGGTCAGGCAGAACAACTCAGGCACCGGCAGGCCGGCGCGGCGCATCACGTCCTGCCGGGCGAACTTGTGGCCCACCAGCGTCGAATCGCTCAGCCCGGGTCCATCCAGAATGAGTTCCATGGTCACCAGACCCCCGGGATCAGACGTGCCCGACCACTTGCATAGGACGGGTAGGCGGGAATCGCCCACAACACCCGTTCCTCGACGCGGATCCGCCAGATCACCACCGACAGCAACATGACGAACAACAGCACGCTCAGCGGATTGAGGAAGAAGGCCACAAAGGCGGCGTTGGCCAGCACCATTCCGGAGTAGGCCGGATGCCGTACGAAACGGTACGGTCCGTCGCCCACGATCGAATGGTCGGAATAGCGGACCACGTGGTGGGAGTAGAACCGGCCCAGCGTCCGGATCGCCACCAGCCGGAGCGTGACGGCGCCGGCGAACACCACGATCGGCGCGATCATCCACGCCGACCATCGCTCCCAGGGCAGCGGCCACAGCACCGCGGACATGGCGGTCCCGGCCCGGCTGAGCGCGTAGGGCAGCAGCGTGTTGTTCTCGGCGGCCGCCTGCGACGGATGCCGCACGGTGATCCGGGCCTCGGCCAGTATCCAGACCAGGTACGCGCAGGCCAGTCCCGCCGCGACGAGGTGTGTCGGCCGGTGGCCCGAGGAGATGAGCAGGACGGTCCCGGCCAGCACCGCGGTGACCGTGGCCGGCAGCAGAGCGCGCAGGGACACAACGACGGCACGCTGGTTCATGTCGCACTTCGGTTCGCGCGGAAGCGGGCGTACACATCCGGCCTGACCGCTTTGCTCGCATAGACCAAAGAGCCGAGCACGGACTCCCATGCGTCGTCGGCGACCACGTCGAAATGGAACTCGGCCTTGTTCCGCGAGATCGGCGCCGGTCTCCACCTCAACGAAACAGGAAGGGAGCGCGGCAGGGCGACAGGCAGGTCCGCGGTCACCCCGACCCACAGGATCTGGGTATCCAGCGGCCACCCGCCGAATCGGTGCGACAGCCAGGTGGACAACTGCCGGCCCGCCTCGATGAGCGCCTCGATCGGACGGACGCCGGCACGGTGACCGCTCAACGCATGACCGTCCGGTGGTGACACCACCCCGCCGGTGACCTGGCGGTAGGTCAGCGACGGCTCGCCGATCATCACGTTCTCCGGACGGGTCCGGTGCACAAGCGCGGCCTGGGCGGGCAGCCGCTCGCCGGCACCCTCCTGACGTATCCACGCAGGCCCGGGCTCGGAGGAAAACTCGAACCAGCCGTCGGCCACGACCGAGGACTCCTGAGTGACAAACATGTTCCGTCGCCCCGCCTGCGGCGGGCCTATATGCAGCACCGGCGCCGGCTTGAGTTCCCCTATGGCACGAAAGGTCATGGTCCCTTTGACCCGGCGGTCATCCGGGGTCGTGATTTTCTGCCGTGCCAACTCCACCATCGCGCAGACCAGCAGGGTGCCGGGAACATGGTCGAGTGGATGGTCGAAGAAGAACGGGTCGGCCTGATCGACGCGGAGGTCAGCCATCCACGAGCCATCGTCATTCTGCTGACGGATGGCGCTCAGCCAACCACACCGATCTTCCTCCGCGAGTGTGGACGTCAGTCCGGACAGCTTCATTTGGCCGGGTACCTCAATTTCGGCGTGGGTAATTCGAGGTGGGGAGGCGTGAGCGGCGCTCTGTTCCCCCATGAGCTGTCACGGGCGCATCCCCCTGCTCCCGGTCCGGCTTCCAGTTGCTCGCAAAATGTCTTCAGTCAGCTTTGTGGCAGCGTCAGTTCGCGGAAGAAGGTGCGGATGTCGTCGACGAGGAGTTCGGGTTGTTCCATGGCGGCGAAGTGGCCGCCGCGGTCGAACTCGGTCCAGCGCACGATGTTGGAGGAGCGTTCCGCGAGGGCACGGATGGGCCGGATGTCGTACGGGAAGACCGCGACGCCCAGGGGGGCGGGTGACGGCTCGGGCTGTCGGTCCTTGAGCGGGTGGCTGACCTCGTAGTAGAGGCGGGCCGATGAGGCGGCGGTGTTTGTCAGCCAGTACAGCGTGATGTCCGTGAGCATGTGGTCGCGGTCGATCCCGCCTTCCGGCAGGTGGGTGCCGTCGGTCCATTCCTTGAACTTCTCGGCGATCCAGGCGAGTTGCCCGGCCGGTGAGTCGGTCAGCGCGATCCCGATGGTCTGTGGCCGGGTTGCCTGGAGGGCGAGGTAGCCCTGGCCGTCGGCCTCGATCAGTCGGTTCTGCTCGAGCCGGGCCTTGTCGTCGGGGCTGAGGTCATCGAGTTCTCCGGGTGTGCCAGTGGGGTTGGTCATCAGGAAGTTGACGTGCACGCCGATGACATGGTCGGTGTCGACGCGGCCGACTTCCTGGGAGATGAACGAGCCCCAGTCGCCGCCTTGGGCGCCGTAGCGGTCGTAGCCGAGGCGGGCCATCAGTTGCGCCCAGGCGTAGGCCACCCGCGTGGTGTCCCACCCGCGTTCGGTGACCGGGCCGGAGAACCCGTATCCGGGGATGGACGGAATGACCAGGTGGAATGCGTCAGCGGGATCGCCACCGTGGGCGCGCGGGTCACTCAGGGGGCCGATCACGTGCAGAAACTCGACGAACGAGCCGGGCCAGCCGTGGGTGAGGATCAGCGGAGTGGCGTCGGGCTCGGGTGAACGCACGTGCAGGAAGTGGATGTTCTGGCCGTCGATCGTGGTCGTGAACTGCGGCAGTTCGTTCAGCCGCCGCTCCCAGGCGCGCCAGTCGTAGGTGGTGCGCCAGTATTCCGCCAGCTCGGCCAGGTAGTCGACCGGGATGCCCATCTCCCAGTCCGTGCCGGGGATCGCGTCGGGCAGCCGGGTGCGGCCGAGGCGCTTGCGAAGGTCGTCCAGGTCTGCCTGCGGTATGTCGATGCGGAACGGGCGGACGGTGCTGTTGGTGGTGTTCGTCATGCCTCGCTGTTTCCGTGTGGGGGGAAAACTGAAGGGGAAGTGACTTGCCTCTATCTGATGCCGAGTGGGTACGGCTGCGGCCGTTCCTGCCCGTGAGTAAGGGAACTTGTGGCCGGTGCGGGATCACAGACAGGTGATCGACGGATCTTGCACCTGTGCGGGCTGGGGTTCAGCCACGTGATCCGCCGGAACGCTTCGGCCCATGGAGGACGGTGCATGAGCGGCACCGACGGTGGTCGGCCGGCGCCACCTTCGAGCGTCTGCTGCGCCAGGGCCAGGCGGTGGACTGCGACGAAGAAATCGACCGGGACGAGCGCGGTGGACTCCGCTCAAGCTGGCGCATCCTCGCGCGGCCGGAGCCCGCACCGACTGCGCGCCGGAGCCGGTGCTGGAAAAGATCCCTGCCGCCGGTACCTGCGGCGCCGGGGCATCGGGCACGTCATTCGGGAGAAGACCGACAGCCAGGCCGGCCCGCCTGTGTAAGGGAGCACGCGGTTGGCACTCCCGGGCGATGGCCAATCCGGTACACGGTCGCAGCCCTCGTCATGTGGCTCATGCTCGGCCGGACAGACCCAACTGTCCGTCATCGGGGTGTCTGCGCAGCTCTGGTCCGGCCCGGAAAGGGTCACAGCGCCGCGTACACCGCGTCGACCAGGGCCTTCTTCCTCGGGTCGTCGCCGATGCGGTAGCCCATGCGGTTCACGACGTAGCCCAGGCTGACGTCTGCCTCCGGGTCCGCCAGGCCGAAGGAGCCGCCCGTGCCGTCGTGGCCGAACGCGCGGGGGTTGGGGCCGTAGTGGGCGTCCGGGCCGCTGAGCCACATGCCCAGGGCGAGCTCCGTGTCGTGGCCGAAGCCCGTGACGGAGGCGACCAGATCGAAGCCCGCGCCCTGGCCCTCGCGAGCGCGCTCGACGGCTTGGGCGGACAGCACGCGGCCGCCGTCGGCGATGCCCCGGTGGGCGAAGATCCCGTAGAGCGCGGCGACGGCGCGGGCTGTGCCGTGGCCGTTCGCGGCCGGGATATGGGCGGCGCGCCACTCGGGGGTGTTGGCGTCGGCTGCCGTGACGACGGGGTTGGCCAGGGAGGCCAGGGCAACGGGCGGCAGCTCCGCGAACGCCGCCCGTTCGCTGGCTGTCATGGCCGAAGTACTGATGAGTTCCGCGACCCGTCCAGTCTCTTTCTCCGGCAGGCCGATCGTGAAGGCGATGCCCAGCGGCCCGGTGATCTCCTGGTGCAGGTACTCGCCGAGGTGCAGACCGGTGATCCGCCGTACCACCTCGCCGACCAGGAAGCCGTACGTCAGGGCGTGGTAGCCGGACTGCGTGCCCGGCTCCCACCAAGGCTCCATGGCGGCCAGCCGCGCGGTGGTCAGCTCCCAGTCGTACATTTCGGCCAGGCTGCACGGCTCGCGCAGTCCGGCCAGGCCCGCCCGGTGCGAGAGGAGGTGACGTACAAGGACGGATGATTTGCCGGCCGCTGAGAACTCCGGCCAGTACCTCGCCACGGGGGCGTCCAGGTCGAGCTGTCCCCGGTCGGCCAGCAGATGCGCGCACAGCGCCGTCGGCCCCTTGGTCGTCGACCACACGTTGACCAGGGTGTCCCGCTCCCAGGGCCGGGTGCGCGCGGCATCCGCCCAGCCGCCCCACAGGTCCACCACGGTCTGCCCGCCCACCCGCACGGCTACCGCAGCGCCCAGGTCCTCGCGCTCCCGGAAATTCTCCTCGAATGCGGCCCGCACGGACGCGAACCGCTCGTCGCAGTGGCCCCGGACTCGAGGCTCGGGCGATTCAGAATCGATCATGATGGGTAACGTACTGACCGCTCAGACCGTCATCCAGGGCAGAAAACTCTACCCCTCACGAGACAGTCAGGGATGGCAGACTGACGGAGCCCTTTCCAACCTCACGTGCCAGCCGGGCAGTTGGGCTGACAGACAGATGAAGCCCCTGGTAGATGGGTTTTCGACCAAGAGAACCATCTCCACCAGAGGCTTCGCATGCTTGTCTACCCGTCCGGCGTCGACGTGTCCACCTCTGCCCTGCGCTTCCTCGCCGCCCGACTGAGGGAACACCGCCGCGCTCTCGGAAGCCGATGGCGGCGCCTGAACGCAGGACGGCAGGCCCTGCTCGCTCTCGCCCACCTGCGCAACGGCCAGCCCTACGCCCAGCTCGCGGCTGGATTCGGGATCGGCACCACCACCGCCTACCGATACATCACCGAGGCCGTCAACCTCCTGGCCGCCCTTGCCCCTACCCTCGCGGAAGCCGTACGAGCGGCGTCGAAGAAGGCGTGCGTGATCTTGGACGGGACGCTCCTGCCCATCGATCGAATCGCCGCCGATCGCCCGTTCTACTCGGGCAAACACAAGAAGCACGGCATGAACGTGCAGGTCATGGCCGATCCGAAGGGGCGCCTGGTGTGGGCTTCACCAGCCTTGGCCGGCGCCGTCCACGACGTCCGGGCCGCGCGCGAGCACGGCATCATCGAGGCACTCACCGAGGCCGGCATCACCTGCTGGGCAGACAAGGGCTACCAGGGTGCAGGCGGCACGGTCCGTCTCCCGTACCGCGGCCGATGGGACAGCCTCTCCGCCGGTCAGCAGGCCGTCAACCGGTCCCATGCGAAGATCCGTGCACTGGTAGAGCAGGCCATCGCCACCCTCAAGTCCTGGCGCCTCCTGCGTAAACTCCGCTGCTCGACGACCCGGATCACCAGCCTCGTCCAAGCCGTCCTGGTCCTCCAGCTCGCTGCCACGGGCTGAGATCAACCCGCAGCATTCACCAAGTCCGTCAATTCGGCCTCGGTCGTCCCGGCCTGCAGACGAACGTCGAAGTTGTAACCCTCATCGCAGAACACCAGGTCGAGGTCCATGGGTGTCAGCCTGCGGAAGACGATCGCCAACCAGATGGCGTCTTCCTGCCAGACGTCCATGTACAGGCAGGTACCGTCCTCGTGCAGATACGCCTCACCGGGGCCGTTCTCCGTCTCGAACTGCCATATCAGGCTGCGCACTTCGCTGCGGTGCAGCGAGTCGACCTCGGCCCCGGACCACCGGCCACAGATCGCGTCGGTCAGCGCCTCCCGATCGATGCCCCATCCGCTCGCATCACCCTCGACCACCGCCAAGAACGTCATAGCCAGGGTCTACCAGGCGTCCGTGACACGGCGCCGATTGGCCGTGGCCTGAAGTTGGAATGGGCTCACGGTCTTGGCTAATCAGGCGCACCTCCGTGAACTGGCTGAATTCCCCTATGGGCAGGCCGTTCCGGCGGTCATGGACCGGTGCGGGAAACCATCCGTTCCACGAACGTCGCAAGGAAGGGCTGCGCTGAGCCGTGGTTATCGTCATCACCCTTATCTGGGGCGCCGTGCTGGCGGTGTTCGGCGCGCTCCACTGGTATGCCTGGCGCCGTCTCGTACGTGACACGACACGTCCGGGCTCGCTCCTGCGGCGTGCCGGAAGCGGTGTCTTCGTTGCCGGACCTCTGCTGGCCGTCGCCGCCGTGGCGGCCGAGACGAGAGCCCCGTTCCTCCTCCAACAGATCCTTGCCTGGCCCGGATACCTGTGGATGGCGCTGTTCCTGTACCTCGTGCTCGCACTGCTCGCGGGCGAGGCCGTCCGGCCTGTGCTGCGGCGCCTGCTCGTGCGACGACGGGACGTTGACACGCACGAGGAGGCCCACTCGGCAGTAGGGGCTGTCCCATCCTCGCCCGGTGAGTCCGGGGCGGATCGGAACACGGAACTCGCCGTCGGCGGCTTCCGGCCGGTGCCGGGCGCTCGCGGGCTGTCCTGTACCACCCCGGAAACCGCGGCGACCGTCATCGTGGCGGCGCATTCGCCCACACCGGAGCCCGAGTCCCTGCCGCGCCCTGGAACAGCGAACCCCTCACGGCGCCTGTTTGTCTCCCGCATCATTGGCGGCAGTGCCGCGGCCCTCGCCGTCGGCACCGTCGGCCACGGCACGTACGGCGTGCTCCGCGGCCCCAAGGTCAAGCGTCTCACCGTTCCGCTGGCCAAACTCCCGCGCCGCGCGCATGGGTTCAGGATCGCCGTGGTCAGCGACATCCATCTCGGCCCGGTTCTCGGCCGTGGGTTCGCCCAGCATGTCGTCGACACGATCAACGCCACCCAGCCCGACCTCATCGCCGTCGTCGGTGATCTGGTCGATGGCAGCGTGAAGGACCTCAGCCCGGCCGCTGAACCGCTCGCCGGGCTGCGGGCACGTCACGGGACGTTCTTCGTCACCGGCAATCACGAGTACTACTCCGGCGCCGAGCAGTGGGTCGAGAAGGTACGGGAGCTGGGTCTGCGCCCGCTGGAGAACGCCCGCACGGAACTGCCCGCCTTCGACCTGGCGGGCGTCAACGACCTGGCCGGCACCGATGAGGGCCAGGGCCCCGACTTCACCCGGGCCCTGGGCGACCGTGACCGCTCCCGTGCTGCCGTCCTCCTCGCCCACCAGCCGGTCGTCATCCACGACGCCGTCCGCCACGGCGTCGACCTGCAACTCTCCGGCCACACCCACGGCGGCCAGCTGTGGCCCGGCACCCTCATCGCCGATCTGACGAACCCGACGCTCGCCGGGCTCGAACGCTACGGTGACACCCAGCTCTACGTCAGCCGCGGCGCCGGCGCCTGGGGCCCACCCGTCCGCGTGGGCGCCCCCTCGGACATCACTCTTGTCGAACTCGCCTCGACACGGGCCTGACTGGGCCGCGACTTCGAGTCTTGATCTGGCAGGTCTCACTGCCTCGTTCGGTGAGGGTGGCAGAAACTCACAGCAGCGCGACGGCGGTTCACCGGTTCGAGGAGCACGAGCGACTGCGCGGGTGGCAGGTGGAATCCGAGATCCTGCACCGGGCAGCCGTCTTTTTCGAACCGGCGCCCCACGGCTGACATGCTCGCCGGGATCACGGCATAGACCGAGTGGGGGCGGCGTCGCCGAGACCGAACTGTTGGACAGCGATCTCGCGTAGTTCCACCTTGCGGATCTTTCCGGTGACCGTCATGGGGAATTCGTCGATGACGCGTACGTAGCGCGGGATCTTGTAGTGGGCGAGCTTGCCTCGGCAGAACTCGTGGACGGCCTCGATGGTGAGCGGCTCAGCGCCGTCCTTCATGCGCAGCCAGGCCATCAGCTCTTCGCCGTACTTCGTGTCGGGCACGCCGACGACCTGTGCGTCGAGGATGTCGGGATGGGTGTAGAGGAACTCCTCGATCTCGCGGGGGTAGATGTTCTCGCCGCCGCGGATGACCATGTCCTTGATCCGGCCGGTGATGCTGACATAGCCCTCGGCGTCCATGACTGCCAGATCTCCTGTGTGCATCCAGCGCTCGGCGTCGATGGCCTCGGCGGTCTTCTCCGGCTCGTTCCAGTAGCCCAGCATGACCGAGTACCCGCGGGTGCACAGCTCGCCGGCCTCACCCCGGGGCACGGTCAGGCCGGTCACCGGGTCCACGACCTTGACCTCCAGGTGCGGTCCCACCCGGCCGACCGTGGAGACACGACGGTCCAGTGAGTCGTCCGCCCGAGTCTGGGTCGAAACGGGCGAGGTCTCGGTCATCCCGTAGCAGATGGAGACCTCCTCCATTCCCATCCGCTCGATGACCTGCTTCATCACGTTGATCGGGCAGGGAGAACCCGCCATGATGCCGGTCCGCAGACTGGACAGGTTGTAGGAATCGAAGTCCGGATCGGCCAGCTCGGCGATGAACATGGTCGGCACTCCGTAGAGCGACGTGCACCGCTCCGCAGCCACCGCTTCGAGGGTGGCTTTGGGATCGAACGAAGGCCCGGGGATCACCATGGTCGCGCCGTGGCTGGTACACGCGAGATTGCCCATCACCATGCCGAAGCAGTGGTAGAAGGGCACCGGGATGCAGACCCGGTCCTCCTCGGTGTAGTGACACAACTCGCCTACGAAGAACCCGTTGTTCAGGATGTTGCGGTGCGACAGAGTCGCCCCCTTGGGGAAGCCGGTCGTCCCCGACGTGTACTGGATATTGATCGGGTCGTCGGGGCTCAGGCCCGCACCGATGTCGGCCAGACGCGCCCGATCCCCCGAGAAGCCGGTCTCGATGAGGTCGCTCCACGAATCCTGGCCGATGAGCAGAACATCCTTCACCGTCGGACAGTTCGGAAGTGCTCGGGCGAGCATCGCCGCGTAGTCGGAGGTCTTGAAGGTCGGCATCGCCACCACCGTGCGAACGCCTGCCTGGTTGAGGACGTACTCCAGCTCGTGAGTCCGGTAGCTGGGGTTGATGTTGACCAGAATGGCGCCGATTTTCGCGGTCGCGTACTGAACGAGGGTCCACTCCGCGCAGTTCGGCGACCAGATGCCTACCCGATCACCTTTGGCCACGCCCGACTCCAGCAGTCCGAGCGCGACCGCGTCCACCTCCTCGGCAAGCTCTCGGTAGGTCCATCGCCGCTCCGTCGGGACGTCGACGAGAGCTTCCCGTTCGCCGAAAGCAGCCACGGTGCGGTCGAATTGGCTGCCGATGGTCTCGTCCAGCAACGGCGTCTCAGAGACGCCCGAGGCATAACTGAGATGAGGCGTAACCATGAAAGCTCCTTGAAACCATGACGAATTGAGGACGTGTTGAATGGGGAGTTCGGCGAAGATCGGGGCTGCCTCGGCCGTTTCGGGCCTCTATCGCGGCGGTCGGCTGCGGAGCGGCTGCCGACCTCGTCGAGACGGTGAGGTCACCGCGCCACTGGAGAATCGCTAGAGGATTCCGTATTCGCTGGCCCGGGCCAGAGCTTCGACGCGGTTGCGGGCGCCCAGCTTCTCCAGGGTTCGCTGGAGGTAGGTCTTGACGGTGTTGCGGGTGAGGCCGAGAGCCTCGCCTATCTCCGGATTGGTCTCACCCATCGCGACCCTGCGCAGAATCTCGTACTCGCGGCGGGTGAGACCGCATTCCTTGAGCTTCCTGGCCAGCAACACATTGAAGTCGGGCTCGAGGTCGGTGGAGTCCACGCGTTCGCCGGCGTTCACCCGGCGGATGATGTCCACCAGATCGGAACGCTCGGTGTCTTTGACGACGACGGCGTGGGCTCCGGCGTCGAGTGCCGCGTCCAGAGCCGCGTGTTCCGGATACGCGGTGAAGATCACTACCTTGACGCCGGGGGAGTGCGCGCGCAGTGCCCGGATCACTTCAGGGCCGAGCATGTCCGGCAGTCGCAGGTCGAGCAGGACGACATCGGGCTGGAGACGTCCGGCGGCCGTGATGGCCTCGCGCCCGGAGCGGGCGTATCCGGAGACGGTGATCCACGGAGTGTTGCTGAGCGCCATGGTGACGCCGTCGAGGACGATGGGGTGGTCGTCCACGACCAGCACGCGGATTTCTGTCGTGATCATGCGGGGACCCATGCCTGGACGGTGACGCCGCCGTCTTCGTTGCCGCCGATGTCCAGTCGCCCGCCGACCCGTGTCAGGCGCTCGGACATGGTCGACATACCGAGTCCTTCGGGGTCCCTCCCAGTGGTCGGCAGGCCCACACCGTCGTCGCTGATCCTCACCGTCACCCCGTTTGAGGCGGCGAACACGCTGAGCACGACGGAGCGTGCCTTGGCGTGTTTCTCCACGTTCAGCAGCGCTTCCCGGGCCGTACCGGAGAGCGCGCCGATGCATGCCGATGACAGGGCTGGCAACTCGGTGACGGTGATGAGGCGGGCGACGATGCCCGTGCGCTCCTCGAAGGCGCGGCAGTCGCCACGCAGGGCCACGCCGAGACTGACCTGCTCGGGTGGGGCGCTCAGCGCGTGCAGTGACCCGCGCAGGGCGGCCGCCGCTTCCGCAGCCTGCTGCTCGATGTCGCCCAGCCGGGACTGAAGGGCGTCCCCGGAAGGCAGGTCGTCGATCAGCGCGCGGATCCCCGCGCCAATGGTGAACAGCGTGGCGCCGACGGTGTCGTGCAGGTCGACGGCGACGCGGCGCCGATCCTCATGGACGGCGACTTCGGCTGCGTGCTTGGCCCGCTCGGCGACGACCGCGGCGGCAGCGGCACGGCCGGCGGCCTGCTCCAGCGCCTGTGTCGCCCGGTCGCCGAACGACGACGTGAACCGGTTGGCTCCGTAGAGCACACCCAGAAGCTCGTCCTCATAGATCATGGGAACGGCGATGACCGCGCGCAGGCCCTCACTCTCCACCTGTGACCTGAAGTGGTGCGTGATGTTCTCAGCGCACTGGTAGTCGCTCACCGACAGCAGACGGCGGTGTTCGATCACCTGCCCGCCGAGTCCGCGGCCTCTGGGCACAGCGAGTCCGTTGATCGCGGGTGTGCGGGTGTTCACCATGTGTCGCAGCACGATCTGATCGTCGCCGTCCGGTTCGCCGACCCATGCCACATCGACACCGCTCAGGGCTGGGACGTCGTCCACGATTCGGCGCATTGCGGTGGAACCGTCGAACAGGGCCAGGATCTGGCTGTAACCATCGGTGAGTTCGGAGAGCAGGTTCACCTGCGGCGGCCTTTGCCGCTCCAGTGCCACAAAAGACATGCTATGAGGCCTTCCGTCGGGCCACCAGGGTTAACAAGCCCGTAATACGGTCCTGCGGCCGATCGTCACTGCAAATCCGTTCCCGCGCTATCTCCAAGTGGAGACCTCTGCTCGGGGTCTCCGAGGAGCTATCAGGGCGCTGCCGGAACGGTCCTCCCCGTACAGGTTCCGCACGGCCGCACCCACCAGCGGTGGTCATCGCGAACAGCAGCAGCGTCCGGCTCAGCCTGGCCGTCACACCATCAAGCAGGCCAGACCGCGAGGCCGGGGTCGAGGCCCTGCTGAACCAGGCACTGACAGGTCCTCCCTCGTTCCAAGCGGCCGACTTAGCATCGAATGTATGGACCAGCGAAGTCAGATCCGAGAGTTCCTGTCCTCGCGACGGGCACGCATCACGCCGCAGCAGGCGGGGCTGTCGGTGCCGCTGCGTGGTCGGCGGGTTCCGGGGCTTCGGCGTGAGGAGGTGGCGACCCTCGCCGGGTTGAGTGTGGATTACTACAACCGGCTCGAGCGAGGCAAGCTCGCCGTGGCCTCCGACAGCGTGCTGAACGCCATCGCAGGTGCGCTGCAGCTCGATGACGTCGAGCGGGAGCATCTGTTCGACCTGGCTCGTGCCGACCAACCCGCCGCCCGGTCTCGGACGCGCCGGGCGGCCGCTTCTTCAGTGGGTTCCGGGGTACAGGCCGTGCTCGACGCGCTGGTCGGTGTGCCCGCGATGGTGCGCAGCCCTCTGCTGGACGTAGTGGCCACGAACCACCTCGGCAGGGCGCTCTATGCACCGGTGCTCGAGGATCCCCGGCAGCCGGCGAACTTCGCCCGTTTCACCTTCCTCGACCCCCGGGCCCGCGAGTTCTGGGTGGACTGGCCGAAGGTCGCTGGTGACATGGTCGGTCATCTGCAGGCAGCGGCCGGACGTGATCCGCATGATCGCGCACTCACTCAGCTCGTCGGGGAGCTGTCGACGTGCAGCGAGGAGTTCCGGGTCTTCTGGGCACGGCGCGACGTCCGGGTCCACGCCCGCGGCGTCAAGGCGTTCAAGCACCCCGTCGTCGGCCCCCTCGAGCTGGCCTTCGAAGTCATGCACCTGCCCGCCGAGCAGGGCCTGCTCCTGGTCGCCTACACCGCGGCGGCCGGTACCCCCTCGCACGACAACCTGTCCCTGCTCAACGCCTGGGCTGCCACCCCGGGGCAGCAGACGAACGAGCACCCCCAGCCACCGACCCCAGCCCACCCGCCGGGCACCGAGGACAACAAAAGCGGGTGATCCGGTTGCCAGGTATTGCGGTCGCCACTTCCTCACCGCCCGTGCGGCCTCGTTCGGATTACCGGACTCACCGGCATGCCACTGCCGCGACGCCCGTCTGACCCGCCTGGCCTCTGGGACAACCAGGGCCGGCAGGAGTTCCACCTGTCCGCCACCGCCGAGGTGATCACTGTGCGGGAAAGGGCCGGGAGGCGCCGCCAGGTCGGTTTCCACTTCTGTCAGGCGCCCACAACGGTGGCGGAGCTGTGAAGTGTCGCAAACCTCAGGCGCTCGCCGCAGTCAGCCGCCAGCGGGAATAATGGGGACATATGCCGCGCCGGTCTGGAGTCGCACGCCGGGGAACGGCGAAGATCTCGGCGCGCGCGAGCTGAGCAGTGAGGGAGGGCCGCATGGCGACCGACGAGGTGCCGGGGGCGTCCGCCTGTGTCGTCGACGAGTCGCTCAGTGCGAACGTCACTATCGACGGACACGGCATCGTGACCGGGTGGAATGCGGGGGCCGAGGTATTGCTGGGGTACTCGCCCACGCAGATCGTGGGACAACCCGCGGCTGGTCTGCTGGCCGAACAGATCGACGAACCGGAGCTGCGCTCCCTCGCACGGCTGCCCAGATGGAACGGGCGGATTGCTCTCCGCCACCGCGACGGCCACCGTCTGCAGGTCAAGGTGCTGGCGCACTCAAGGGCGCCGGACGGCGGGCGGATCGGAGAATGGTTCCTGGTCTCCGCGCTGACCGGGCTGCGGCATCGGCCCGACGACGACGCTCTCATGAACCAGAACAACGAGCAGGTCGCGGGCTACCTCATGGCGGCGTACGACACAGAGCTGCGCCTGCGCCGGTCCAACGAGGCTGTGCATCGTGCCCTGGCGCTGAGCGAGGACGACATGCGCGGGCTCCGGCTGCCGGAGTTCCTGGACCATCCGGAGATGGCGAGGCAGGAGCGGTTCATGCGGCGGGCACTGGAGACCGGGGAGCCACAGGTCATGGAGGTCTACGGGAGCGCCCCCAGCGAGAGTCGCGAGCATGCCTGGTCGGTCTTCATCACCCCGCTGAAGGACAAGGACGGCCGTGTCCTGGGCGTGGGTACCGCATCTCATGACATAACCGAGGAGTATTGGGCCCGTAAGCGGCTCCTGCTGCTCGCTGATGCCAGCGCGCGTATCGGCAGCACCCTGGACATGACGCGGACGGCGCAGGAACTGGCGGATGTGACCGTCCCGGAATTCGCCGATTTCGTCAGCGTCGACCTGCTCCCCTCCCTCGGCGGTGCACACGAGCCGCGCCCGGAAACGGGCGCGCCGCCCGGCTCGGTCTCACTGCGACGGGTCGCCCACCGGTCCGTGATACCGGGGAACCCTGAGGCGGTCGTGGCCCCGGGAAGCGTCGACGTGTACCCGCAGCATTCCCCGCCGGCCGAGAGCCTGCGGGCGGGCCACGCCCTGCTGCACCAGCCCAGCGATCCCGCGATCACCGAGTGGGCGGCCCGCGATCCGGGCCGGGCCGCCAACCTCCGCGACTTCGGTATCCACTCGGTGATGACGGTGCCCCTGACCGCCCGCGGCACCACCCTGGGCGTCGTGGTCTTCCTCCGCCACCGGCATCCCGAAATGTTCGGCGAGGACGACCTCATGCTGGCCGAGGAACTGGCCGCCAGGGCAGCGGTCTGTATCGACAACGCTCGGCGTTACACCCGCGAACGCGCCACCGCGGTGACCCTGCAGCGCAGCCTGCTGCCCCGGACACTGCCCGCGCAGGCCGCGGTGGACGTCGCGTCCCGCTATCTGCCGGCAGGCGCCCGGGCCGGAGTGGGCGGGGACTGGTTCGACGTGATCCCGCTGTCCGGCGCCAGAGTCGCCCTGGTCGTCGGCGACGTGGTCGGCCACGGTATTCACGCCTCTGCCTCCATGGGGCGGCTGCGCACCGCAGTGCTCACCCTCGCCGACATGGACCTGCCCCCCGACGAACTGCTCACCCACCTCGACGACATCGTCGCCCGCCTGTCCACCGAAGGGAAAGACGCCCCGCGGCGGGATCCGGATGGGGAGGAGGCGGGGGAGGAGACCGCCGGGGATGTCGGTGCGACCTGTCTGTGCGCCGTGTACGACCCGGTGTCCTGGCACTGCGCGATCGCCCTGGCCGGACATCCAGCACCTGTCCTGGTCACCCCCGACGGCACCGTGAAGCTACTCGACCTGCCCGTCGGCCCCCCGCTGGGACTGGGTGGACTCCCCTTCGAGGCGACCGAGATCGAACTGCCCGAGGGCAGCCTGCTGGCCCTCTACACCGACGGACTGATCGAGTCCCGCGAGCGGGACATCGACGACGGCCATTTCCTGCTGTGCCAGGCCCTCGCCCAGTCATTCGCCTCCCTGGACCACCTCTGCGACGCTGTTCTCGCCGCCCTCCTTCCCGGCCGTCCCTCCGATGACGTCGCCCTGCTCATCGCCCGCACCAAAGCGCTGGACAGCGACCGGGTCACCACCTGGGAAGTACCCGCGGACCCAGCCGCTGTCGCCGAAACCCGCAAGCAGGCCATTGCCCAACTGGCGGCCTGGGGAATGAACGACGCCACCTTCGTCACCGAACTGATCGTCAGCGAACTCGTCACCAACGCCATCCGATACGGAGAGCCACCCATACATCTGCGTCTGATCCACGACCGGAACCTCATCTGCGAGGTCTCCGACGCCAGTGGCACCGCCCCCCACCTGCGCCGCGCCCGCACCTTCGACGAAGGCGGCCGCGGCTTGCTCCTGGTCGCCCAGCTCACAACCGCCTGGGGCACCCGTCAAACCGCCCAAGGCAAAACCATCTGGGCGGAACAGGTCCTCTCCGGAGATGCGGATGCGTGAACTCATGCCCGTTGCGTGGTGCGGTGGGGACAGGTGGGCCGGTCGTGGACCCGCCGGTCGTTTACGGCCGTGGCCGGGTGAACAGGCCAGGCTCGTTTCGGTCTCGGTCAGGAACCCGCGGTCGGGCAGGCGCTTGAGCTTGAAGCGGATTGCCCTCGGTGTGCGCAGCTCCAGATGAGCGCGGAAAGGGGTGAAGGGCTCCACGTCGACGACGGTGGAGCCCTGCAGCGTGATGCTGCCCCGACGAGAGCTCAGTCACGCAGCAGCTCGTGCTGCCACTGGGTCTGGGGCTGGTTGTGCAGGTCGAGGTAGGCCTGTGCGAGGACTGCCGGATCGAAGCGCTCTTCGCCGCCACCGATCGCCCCGGCGATCGTGACGCTGGTGACGTGCACGCCTGTCCCGGCCAGCTTCTCGTGGAGTACTTGCGCGTATGTGCGGATCCCGGCCTTGCCGATGGACAGGGATGCGAATTCCGCGGACGGGGAATGGGCGAGGCCGCCGCCGGAGAACAGCAGGCTCCCGCGGCCGTCACGGAGCGCGGGGAGGACGGCGTCGGCCGCGACCCTCGCCCCCAGGACGTTGACGGCCAGAACGTCGGCCCAGTCCTTGTCGTCACCGCCGATGGGCGCGTCCTTGCGCACCACCGCGGCGTTGTACACGAGCACGTCGGGAGCGCCCAGCTCGGCGATCGCGGTGCGGAGCGTGCCGCGCAGGCCGTCGGGGTCCGTGACGTCCGCGGGGTAACCGCGGACGTCCTGGCCGGTGGAGGCGAGCTCGTCGGCATAGGCGTCCAGCCTCGACTTGTCGCGGGCGAGCATGGCGACGGGGTGTCCGGCGCCGGCGAATGTGCGGGCGAGCGCGACGCCGAGTCCGGGTCCGACGCCGACGATGATTGCGGTTCCGAGGGCCATGCTGGTCCTTCCTTCGATGGGATGGGGAGCCAGGCCGTTGATCATTTTCGGCCTGTCGTTCTAGGCGTTCGGGTGGCGGGCGCCCGGAATGGCGACCTTGCCGCCGGCTGTCCGGAGCCGCACGAGGTCTTCGGGAGGTGGAGCTCTCGACGGGCGAACGATCAACGTCGCCCCCTGAGTACGGGGCGGTCGGCTTACGCGACGGACAGCGACCGCCGCCCGACCGCCCAGACGGTCAGCGCGATGGTGAGCAGAGCGGCGGCGCCGGTCATCACCGTCGTCCACCCTCCGGCCTGCCAGAGTGTGGCCGCCAGCACGGAGCCGACGGTGGCGCCGATGAAGTTTCCGGTGACGAAGGCGGTGTTCAAACGGCTGCGGCTCCGCGGCTCCACGTGCATCAGCCGGGACTGGTTGAGCACGTTGACCGCCGGGATGGCGATGTCCAGCAGTAGGACCGAGATCAGGACGATGATGATTGACCCGGCGCCGGCACCGGCGGCGCTGAGCACGACCGCGGCCAATGCCAGGAGCAGTCCTGCGCCGGTACCTGGCACCGACCAGCCGCGGTCGTGCAGACGGCCGGCCCGCTGGGCGGTCAGCGCACCGGCCAGGCCGACGAGACCGACCAGACCGATCCGGCTCACCGAGTATCCGAACGGGGCGGCACTGAGCAGAAAGGTCAGAGCGGTCCAGAAGAGAGTGAAAACGGTCATCGCGATGGCACTCAACACAAGCGAGACCTGCACCGACCGGTGGCGGCGCACTGTGGTCAGCACCGACGCCAACAGCGTCGTGTAGCCGACCGAGGCCCGGGAGGGAATCGCCGGCAGCACCCGTGCCAGGATGGTGGCGAGGACCACCGTGAGTACGGCGGCGGCCATGTAGATCGCACGCCAGCCGAACGCGTCGGCGACCAGGCCGCTGATCGTGCGCGATGCGAGAATCCCCATGAGTATTCCGGAAACGACGGTGCCGACGACCCGGCCGCGCTGATCGTCGCGAGCCAGGTCACCTGCCAGCGCCACCAGGAGCTGCCCGGCCACCGTGGTCACTCCGACCAACGCGAGCGCGACCAGTAGCATGGCGAAACTCGGTGCCGCGGCGCTGCCCGCCAGGGCGAAGGCCGACGCGAGCATGATCGTGGGGATGAGCCTGCGCCGGTTGAGACGGTCGCCCAGCGGCATCACGAAAAAGGCCCCGAGCGCGTAGCCGATCTGCGTCAGAGTGACCAGCAGGCCGGCGGAGGCGGGACTGATATGCAGTGATCCGGCCATCTCATGGAGCAGTGGCTGCGCCCAGTACAGGTTGCCGACCGCGGCGCCGCCGGCGATCGCGAACAGCAGCGTCAGACCGCGGTTCATGCCGCTGGCGCCAGGGGCGGAGACGGTGGCTGCAGACGTGCGGTTGGCGTCCGCTGCCGTGGTCTTATTGGTCATGCCTTCCAGGCAACCAGCCCTACCGACAGTGCGGCAGGACCTGTTAAAGGGGGTACTGGCAAGTCCTCCTTGAACCGACCGGCAAATGGATCACTTGAGGCGCCGGGTGGTGGGTCCGCCGTCCCGGTGGTACCGCTAG
>NZ_BEWA01000037.1 GCF_003112535.1 Streptomyces rishiriensis
GCTCGCGGCCGCCCGCCGGTCCACGCCAGGGCCGCTCCACACCCCGGGGCCGGTCCACACCGGGGCCGCCGATCCACGCGCGCGGTGCGGATCGGCTACGTCCAGGTCGCGACCACGTAACCCACGCCGTAGGGCGCGTCCTCGTAGAGCAGCGCGCCCGTCAGCCCGGCGTCCTCGGCGGCGCCCGCGAGTACCTGCCACGGCGCCCGGCCGCAGGCCTTGAGCTCGTACGCCAGCTCCGCGTCCAGCGCCTTGAGCGCCGCCACGTCCGCCGTGCCGAGCGCGCGGACGATCTCCGCGTCGAAGGGCTCGGCGCGCTCGTCGAGATAGCCGGGGGCCTTCAGCGTCCGGCACGCGCTCGCGTCGCCCATCACCAGCAGGGCGACCCGTCCGGGCGCCGCGCCGATCTCCCGGCCCGCCTCGACGCACCGCTCGGCCGCGAGCGGCTCCCCGACACCGAGGCCCTCGACCGGGGCGGCCGACCATCCGGCCCGCTCCAGCAGCCAGGCGCCGACCGCGAGGGACGGCGGCAGATCGCGCGCGGACGACGCGTCCGGTGCGGCCGGGGTGGCCTCGCCGCCGCGGCCGAGGCGTACCCGGACGTCCACGCCGAACGCGCGGAACGACCCCTGCGCGCCTTCGGGGTGGGCGCCTCGTCCGGCCTTCTCGGCGGGACCGACGACGACGAGCCGGTCCGGCCGGGCGGCCGCCAGCACGGCCAGCGCGTCGGAGCAGGCGGTACGCGCCGCGTCCAGCTCGGGCGCGGCGCCTGCGGCGACCTCGGGCACGAGCAGAGGCGGACAGGGGCAGACTGAGGCGGCGACAAGCATGATCGGCAGGGTAACCCCGCAGGCTCACCACGGGGCACCCCGCCGGGGTGTCCTCAGCGGGGTGTCCCCAGCGGGACGCCCCTCGGCCGGCACCGCCTTCCGGGGCCCCTGACGCCGTCAGTCGCAGCCGCAGCCGCTGCCCGTGGCCACCGGAAGCGGAGCGGGCACGCCGATCCCGGGCAGGCCGAGCAGGACGCCCGCCGGCTTGGCCGCCTGCTCCGCGGTGCGCTTCTCCCAGGCGTCACCCGCGCGCGTGCGGCGCACGTCCAGGACGGCGCCCTCGGCCAGGAGGTGGTGCGGGGCGGCGTACGTGATCTCGACCGTCACCACGTCGCCCGGACGCACCTGCTGCTCCGGCTTGGTGAAGTGGACCAGACGGTTGTCGGGGGCGCGGCCGGACAGTCGGTGCGTGGCGCCGTCCTTGCGGCCCTCGCCCTCGGCCACCATCAGCTCCAGGGTGCGGCCGACCTGCTTCTTGTTCTCCTCCCAGGAGATCTCCTCCTGCAGGGCGACGAGACGCTCGTAACGCGCCTGGACGACCGCCTTGGGGATCTGGTCCTCCATGGTCGCGGCCGGGGTGCCGGGGCGCTTGGAGTACTGGAAGGTGAACGCCTGCGCGAAGCGGGCCTCGCGGACAGCGTGCAGGGTCTGCTCGAAGTCCTCCTCGGTCTCGCCGGGGAAGCCCACGATGATGTCGGTGGTGATCGCCGCGTGCGGAATGGCGGCGCGCACCTTCTCGATGATCCCGAGGTAGCGCTCCTGCCGGTAGGAGCGGCGCATCGCCTTCAGGACCGTGTCCGAGCCGGACTGCATCGGCATGTGCAGCTGCGGCATCACGTTGGGCGTCTCGGCCATGGCGGCGATGACGTCGTCGGTGAAGTCCCGCGGATGCGGGGAGGTGAAGCGGACGCGCTCCAGGCCGTCGATCGCGCCGCACGCGCGCAGCAGCTTGCTGAAGGCCTCGCGGTCGCCGATGTCGGAGCCGTAGGCGTTGACGTTCTGGCCGAGCAGGGTGATCTCGGAGACCCCCTCGGACACCAGGGCCTCGATCTCGGCGAGGATGTCGCCGGTGCGGCGGTCCTTCTCCTTGCCGCGCAGCGCCGGGACGATGCAGAACGTGCACGTGTTGTTGCAGCCGACGGAGATCGACACCCAGGCCGCGTAGGCGCTCTCGCGCCGCGTCGGCAAGGTGGACGGGAAGGCCTCCAGCGACTCGGCGATCTCGACCTGGGCCTCTTCCTGCACGCGCGCGCGTTCCAGCAGGACCGGCAGCTTGCCGATGTTGTGCGTGCCGAAGACGACGTCCACCCAGGGCGCCCGCTTCACGATGGTGTCGCGGTCCTTCTGCGCGAGGCAGCCGCCGACCGCGATCTGCATCCCGGGCCGGCTCGCCTTCCGCGGCGCGAGACGGCCGAGGTTGCCGTAGAGCCGGTTGTCGGCGTTCTCGCGCACCGCGCAGGTGTTGAAGACGACGACGTCCGCGTCGCCGTCCGCGCCCTCGGGGGCGCGCACGTACCCGGCCTCTTCGAGCAGCCCGGACAATCGCTCGGAGTCGTGGACGTTCATCTGGCACCCGTAAGTGCGGATCTCGTAGCTCTTGGGGGCTTGGACGTCCACTGCGAGGCTCCGGTCGCTGCTGCTGGTCATGGCTCAAGGGTAGGCGCTCCCCGGAGAGCGCCCGCCGCGCCCGTGTCACCAGGGCCGCACCGGGCTCAGGGGTCGATGAGTCCGGCGCGGATCGCGTAGCGGGTGAGCTCCAGCCGGTCGCGCATGCCGAGCTTGTGCAGGAGGTTGGCGCGGTGCCGTTCGACCGTCTTGGCGCTGATGAAGAGCAGCGCGCCGATCTCCTTGGAGGTGTGCCCCTCGGCCACGAGCTTGAGTATCTCCTCCTCGCGCTCGGTGATGGGCCGCTCGGGCAGGCCGTCGACGTCGCCGCCGCGGTGCAGCCGCTCCAGGTACGAGCGGACGAGCGCACGCTCCGCGCCGGGGTAGATGAACGGCTCGTCGCGCACGACCGCACGGCAGGCCTCGACCAGGTCCCGGTCGGCGACCGACTTCAGCACGTATCCCCCGGCCCCGGCCTTGAGGGCCTCGAAGAAGTACTGCTCGTTGTCGTACATCGTCAGGATGAGGATGGGCAGCGCCGGGAGTCTGCGGGAGAGTTCACGCGCCGCCTGCAGCCCGGTCATCCGGGGCATGGCCACGTCCAGGACGGCCAGATCGACGTCCCCCTCCCGCGCGCGTTCGACCGCCTCGGCCCCGTCGCCGGTCTCGGCGACCACGGTCAGGTCGGGCTCACCGTCCAGGATGAGCCGTACTCCCCGGCGTACGAGCGTGTGGTCGTCGGCGAGCAGGACGCGGATCGGTGCGGACGGCTCAGTGCGTGGAACCGATGCCCGCGAGGGGGTGGAGTGGGTCATCGGAGGCCTCCGGGGGAGGCCTGAGCGGCTGCCTCCCGAGCCGCCGGGGCGGTGCCCGCCGTCGCCCGCAGCCGTACGTCCGTCCCGCCGCCGCTGCCGTCCGCCCTCGACGAGACGGTGAGGGCCGCGCCGACCAGCAGGGCCCGCTCGCGCATCCCGCGGATGCCGGCGCCCTCCCCGGTCTGCGCGCCCAGGCCCGTGCCGTTGTCCCGTACGAGGAGTTCGACGCCGTCGGCGGCGGGGCGCAGACGGAGTTCGGCGCGGTCGGCGCCCGAGTGCCGGGCGGTGTTGGTGAGGGCTTCCTGAGCCACGCGGTAGAGCACCAGTTCCGTCTCCTCGGTCAGCGGGGGCAGCCCGGCGCGAAGGTCGTGGCGCACCGTCAGCCCGTGGGTGGTGAACTCGGCGGCCAGGGAACGCAGGGCGCTGAGCAGGCCCAGTTCGTCGAGGACGCCGGGGCGCAGCCGACGGGCGATGCGGCGGATCTCGTCCAGACCGGCCCGGGTGGCCTCCTGCGCCTGGCCCAGTTCCTCGCGCAGGTCCTTGGGAGCCAGGTCGGCGACACGTTTGAGCTGGAGCAGCACGGCGGTCAGCGTCTGCCCGACCTCGTCGTGGAGCTCGCGGGCGATGCGGTGGCGCTCCCGTTCCTGCGCGGACAGCGCCCCCGCGGCGCTGGCGGCGCGTTCGGCCTCCAGCCGGTCCAGCATGGCGTTGTACGTGGTGATCAGCTCGGCCGTCTCCACCGGCCCCGAGACCACGGCGCGGGCCCCGGGGTGCAGCAGGTCGGCGTCGGCCATGGCCCGGCCCAGCCGTCCCAGCGGCGCCAGGCCGACCCGCAGCACGACCGCGTCGACGGCCAGCAGCGCGGCCAGGCCGGCCACCACGACGAGCACCTCGCCCGGCAGTACCGGCGTGGAGACGGTCACCGGGCCCAGGAGCAGCGCGGCCGCCACGGCCAGGCCGACGGCGTCGAGGACGAAGATCCGCCAGAACAACGACACGTGCGCGGGTCCTCCTCCCCTGCCTCGTCTGCCTCGGCCGTCCCGTCCGCCGCGGCCATCCCGGCCGTCCCGTCCGTCGGCGCCGGAGCCCTCCCGCCCGTGTCTCCATGGCACCGCCGTGACCAGCCTCTCCGCCGGCCGACGGCCCTGTCCATCCGTCACGACACCCATGTCGTCACCGTACGGGCAGGTGGCAGCATGGCGGCTCCGGGCACTCGTCCGTAGACGTCACCGAACCACCGACCACGACCAGCAAGGGGAAGAAACGTGTCTGCTCCACGCCTGCGAACGACTCCGCTGCCAGGCATCGGAGTCCAGTACGACCTCGTGACGCGGGAGCAGCGCCATCTCTCCGTCGTGGCGCACCGCGACGGCGCCCGCACCGTGAACGTGTACCGGACCGACGACCCCGACTCCTGCGCGCAGTCGCTGCGGCTCACCGGCGCCGAGGCGGGCGCGCTGATCGACGCGCTGGTGCCGTCCCACCACAGCGCGAGCCTGCTGTACACGACGGACCTGGGGCTGGTCGCCGAACGCGTGGAGGTGGCGGCGACCTCCCGCTGGAACGGGCGGCTTCTGGGCGACACCCGGATGCGCACGGAGACCGGCGCCTCGATCGTGGCGGTGCTGCGGCGGGCCGAGGCTATACCGTCCCCGACGCCGGACTTCCGTCTCGCGGGCGGTGACACGCTCATCGTCGTCGGCACCCGCGAGGGCGTGGACGCGGCCGCGGCGATCCTCGGCCGGGAGTGATCGGGTGCACTCCGCCGTCCTGCTGATCGAGTTCGGTTCCATCATCCTCGGCCTCGGCCTGCTCGGCCGGTTCGCGGCCCGGTTCCGGTTCTCGCCGATCCCGCTCTATCTGCTGGCCGGGCTGGCCTTCGGCGAGGGCGGGCTGCTGCCGCTCGGCGCGAGCGAGGAGTTCGTGGCGACCGGCGCCGAGATCGGCGTCATCCTGCTGCTGCTGATGCTCGGCCTGGAGTACACGGCGAGCGATCTGGTCTCCAACCTCAAGGCCCACTATCCGTCCGGCCTCGTCGACTGCGCCCTCAACGCCCTGCCGGGCGCTGTCGCCGCGCTGCTGCTGGGCTGGGGGCCGGTGGCGGCCGTGGTGCTGGCGGGCGTCACCTGGATCTCGTCCTCCGGGGTGATCGCCAAGGTGCTGGGCGACCTGGGGCGGGTCGGCAACCGGGAGACGCCGGTGATCCTCAGCGTGCTGGTGCTGGAGGACCTGGCCATGGCCGTGTACCTGCCGATCGTCACCGCTCTCGTGGCCGGGGTGGGGCTGGCGGCCGGCAGCGTGACCCTGGCGATCGCGCTGGGCGTCGCGGGGCTCGTGCTGTTCGCCGCGGTGCGCTACGGCCGGGTCATCTCGCGCTTCGTGTCGAGCGACGACCCGGAGAAGCTCCTACTGGTCGTGCTCGGGCTGACGATCCTGGTCGCCGGCGTGGCACAGCAGTTGCAGGTGTCCGCGGCGGTCGGGGCGTTCCTGGTGGGCATCGCGCTGTCCGGGGAGGTCGCGGAGGGCGCTCACACGCTGCTGAGCCCGCTGCGCGACCTGTTCGCCGCCGTGTTCTTCGTCTTCTTCGGGCTGCACACCGACCCGGCGAGCATCCCTCCCGTCCTCCTGCCGGCTCTCGCGCTGGCCGTCGTCACCGCCGCGACGAAGATCGCCACCGGTTACTGGGCGGCCCGGCGGACCGGAATCTCGGTCAAGGGGCGCTGGCGGGCGGGCGGCGCGCTGGTGGCGCGCGGGGAGTTCTCGATCGTCATCGCCGGACTGGCGGTCACCGCCGGGATCGAGCCGTCCCTGGGGCCGCTGGCCACGGCGTACGTGCTGATCCTGGTCGTGGTGGGCCCGCTCACCGCCCGTTACACGGAGCCGCTCGCGACGCGGTGGACGCGCCGCCGGGGGCCTCGCGGGACGGTCGCGGCAGCGGGGCAGCCGGTCGAGGCTCGACCGCAGACGCCGGTGGGCGACTGAGGCGCGGCACGGCCGGCCCGATCCGAAGGGCCGCACATGCCCTCCCGAGGCCCTCCCCACGCCCTCCCGACGCCCTTCGCGGAGGAGCTCGCGCGATCTCCTCGCCGAGGCGATCGACCACGTCCGGGACGGCGGCCGACAGCAGCGGGCTGAGCTCGGCCAGACCAGGCCAGGCCCGGGTCGGGCGACGCGGCGCGACTCCGCGCGGCGCGGGCAGGGCCTTCCTGCCCCGGTACCCCCAGCATTCTCGGCACCCCCAGCATCCTCGGCGGCCCCGGCGGTCCGCTCGTCGGGGCCGCCCGGTCAGTCGCCATCGGGTGCCCATCCCTGCCGGCGCAGCACCGCGGACACGTCGGGCGCCCGGTAGTGCTCGCCCTTGAGCACCTTGCCGTCGGCGCGACGGGCGACCCGGCCGTCGGGGCCGAGCTTGGTCATGTTCGAGCGGTGGATCTCGGCGAGCACCGCGTCGAGGTCGATCCCGTGCGCCAGGGCCGTGCCGTAGACGACGTCGGCCAGCTCGTGCGCCAGCCGGTCCAGCGGGCCGCTCACCGACACCTCGACGGCCTCCGCCGCCTCCTCGGCGAGCAGCTCTCCGCGCTGCGCGGCGAGACGCGGCGACACCGTGGCCGGGGTGGTGCGGACGTCGAGTCCGAAGGCGCGGTGGAACGCACGGACCAGATCGGCGGGCGAGGAACTCATGCACCGACTGTAACGACGGCCACTGACAGGCCCGTCCGCCCGGCCCTGTAGCCCCGCCCTGGTCAGCACCTCGTGAAGGCTGGCAGGATCGCGGGCATGTCCAAGGTGTTCTCCCGTCCCGGCAGACGCGGCGTCCTGGGGGGCGCGGCCGCCGCCGTCGTCGTCGTCATGGGGCTGCTGCTGTGGTGGCTGCTGCCCCTGGGCGAGAAGCCGCCGAGCGGTTCGATCACCTTCAGCACGGGCACGACGAGCGGCGTCTACTACGAGTACGGCAGCCAGCTGCGGGACGCGCTCGCCAGGGACATGCCCGATCTGGACGTGAACCTGACGACCAGCAACGGGTCGCCGGAGAACGTCGAGCGCGTGGCGAAGGGCGATGCCGACTTCACCATCGCCGCGGCCGACGCCGTGCAGACGTACGAGTCGCAGCACCCGGGCGGGGCCGCCAAACTGCGCGGGGTGGCCCGGCTGTACGACGACTACGTCCAACTCGTGGTGCCACGCGACTCGGCGATCCGCTCCATCACGGACCTCCGCGGCAAGACCGTGGCGACCGGCCTGCCCCGCTCCGGTGTGCGCCTGATCGCGGAGCGCGTGCTCA
Source organism: Streptomyces rishiriensis (assembly GCF_003112535.1). Taxonomy (GTDB): domain Bacteria; phylum Actinomycetota; class Actinomycetes; order Streptomycetales; family Streptomycetaceae; genus Streptomyces; species Streptomyces rishiriensis. The sequence goes on from NZ_BEWA01000037.1 coordinate 7,533, forward strand.
GGGCGGCGGGCCTGGACCCGGCGAAGGACATCAGGGCCGAATCGGAGGGCATCGACACCGGCCCCGAGAAGCTGAAGCGGGGCAAGATCGACGCCTTCTTCTGGTCCGGCGGGGTGCCGACGGCCGGGCTGGAGAAGCTGGCCGACACCTTCACCTTCCGGTTCGTGCCGATCAGCTCCGAGCTCGTCGCCCGGATGCACGACCAGGACGACTCCACCGGCTACTACCGGGCCACGAACATGCCGGAGTCGGCCTACCCGACCATCCAGAACGGCTCCACCGTGGCGACGATCGCGGTGTCCAACCTGCTCATCACCCGCACGGACATGGCGCCCCGGCTCACCGAATGGCTGACCCGCACCGTGATCAGGAGCCGGGACGGCATCGGCGCGCACGTGCACTCCGCCCAATTGGTCGACCTGCGCACCGCCATCTACACCGACCCGCTCAAGCTGCACGAGGGCGCCCGGCGCTACTACCGCTCGGTCAAGCCCTAGTCGCCCGGGGCGTGATCACGACGTCGGCGACCGGGGCACCGCCACCGTCGCCGTCAGTCCGCTCGGCTTGTGGTGTGCGTATGTCAGGGAGCCGCCGCCGGCCGCGAGCAGGGCTCGGGAGATGGACAGGCCCAACCCCGACCCCTTGACGTTCTGGTGGCGGCCGCTACGCCAGAAACGGTCGCCCACACGCGTGAGTTCCTCGTCCGTCAGACCCGGCCCGTTGTCGGTGACGACGATGGTCGAGGTGTCGCCGTCGGCCGCCACGACGACCTCGACGCTCTCGCCCTGCGGCGTGAACTTCACGGCGTTGTCGATGACGGCGTCCAGGGCGCTGGAGAGCGTCACGGGGTCGGCCCACGCCGTGGTGGGCGGGCAGTCGCCCACCAGCCGGACGCCCTTGGCCTCGGCGGTGGGCGCCCAGGCGGCCACCCGCTCGGCGGTCAGCGCGCCGATGTCGGTGACCCGCAGGTGGGCCTCGGCGTGCTCGGCGAGGGCGAGGTCCAGCAGGTCGTCCAGAACCTGGGCCAGGCGCTTGCCCTCGTTCTGGACGGATGCGATCTCCTCGTTGCCCTCGGGGAGCTCGTAGCCCAGCAGTTCGATGCGCAGCAGCAGGGCGGCGAGCGGGTTGCGCAGTTGGTGCGAGGCGTCGGCGACGAAGGCGCGCTGCTGTTCCAGCACGTTCTCGACGTTGTCCGCCATCTCGTTGAACGCTCCGGCCAGTCGCCTCAGTTCCGGCGGTCCGCCGCCCACCGCGACCCGGGACTTCAGCCGGCCGCTCGCGATCTCGTGGGTGGTGGCGTCCAGGACCCGCACCGGCCGGAGCACCCACCCCGTCAGCCGCAGGGCCGCGCCGATGGCCAGCAGCATCGCGGCGACCTCGCCGGCGCCGATGACCAGCCAGCCGTGCAGGATCCGCGACCTCATCGGCCCGGTGGGCGAGTCGGTGACGACGACCGCGACGACGTCGCCGTCCCGGATGACCGGCGACGCCACGACGAGCCGGTTGCGCTGCCACGGCCACACCTGCCGGGGGTCGTGACTGCGCCGGCTGAGCAGCGCCTCGTCGAAGGCGTCCCGCACCTCGCCCGTTTCGGGGAGGTACCAGTCCCGCGGGGCATGAGCCATGGGAGTGTCGGTGCCGTAGAAGACGCCGGCCCGGATGCCGTAGACGTCGTAGTAGCTGGCGAGTTCCCGGCCGAGCGTCTCGCGCCGCTCGTTGGTGGACGCCGACGCGGAGTCGCCGGCGCCCGCCGAGGCGGTGACGAACTGGGCGAGCGCCGCGAACCGCGCGGTGTCGTCGATGCGGTCGACGACCACCTTCTGCTGCTGGGCGCCGGCCACGCTGATCGCCAGCGGCACCCCCAGGGCCAGCAGCACGGCCGCCATCAGGACGATGAGCAGCGGCAGAAGACGAGTACGCAACCGCGGTCCCCGCTACGCGGCCGGGGCGACGAGCCGGTAACCCACGCCGCGCACGGTCTCGATCAACGCCGGCATGCGCAGCTTGGCGCGCAGCGAGGCCACATGGACCTCCAGAGTGCGCCCGGTCCCCTCCCAGCTGGTGCGCCACACCTCACTGATGATCTGCTCCCGGCGGAAGACCACGCCGGGGCGCTGGGCCAGCAGCGCCAGGAGGTCGAACTCCTTACGGGTCAGCTGGACGGCGGCGCCGTCCACCGTGACGCGACGGGTGGGCAGTTCGATCTGCACGGGTCCCAGGCGCAGCGCGCTGTCCTGGCCGGTGGCCGGGTCCTCATGGACGGTACGGCGGCTGACGGCGTGGATACGGGCGAGCAGTTCCCCGGTGTCGTAGGGCTTCACCACGTAGTCGTCGGCGCCCATGTTGAGGCCGTGGATGCGCGAGCGCACGTCGGAGCGGGCCGTCACCATGATCACCGGCGTGGCGGTGCGCTTGCGGATCTTGCCGCAGACCTCGTACCCGTCCTGGTCGGGCAGGCCCAGGTCGAGCAGGACGACCCCGAAGCCGGATCCCTCCGGGACGAGCGCCTGCAGGGCTTCCTCGCCGCTGCGCGCGTGGGTGACGTCGAAACCGTGCCGTTTGAGGACGGCGGACAGCGCGGCGGCGACATGGTTGTCGTCCTCGACGAGCAGCAGTCTCATTCCGGCCTCCTCCGGTTCGGTTCCTCGGGCATACGGTCCGGCCCACTCCGGCAGGCGTGCGGTGTCGCGACGCACGGAAAAGGCGGGCACACGCGTGTGTGCATCATGGCAGTGACGCTGATGGACGGGACGCAGTCAAGCGAGTTCCGGTTGCACGCGCCTTCCGTTATCCGGCCGATACGCCCGCAGGTCGCAAGTGCTACGACATGTGTCCGATTGCTATCGGATCGTGATGCTCAGATTCCCCTCAGATGTAATGACGCTGGTCGCGGCGGGTCACTACTGTCCTGCGAAACCGAGGAGGACGGAGCCCCAGAGCGATGACCGAAGTATCGGTGACCAAGGAGGACGCGGTCACGAGCGGTGACCTGGTCGTCCTGAAGAGCGTCAACAAGCACTTCGGCGCGTTGCACGTTCTCCAGGACATCGACCTGACGATCGCCCGCGGAGAGGTCGTCGTGGTCATCGGCCCCTCCGGGTCCGGGAAGTCGACGCTGTGCCGCACCATCAACCGCCTGGAGACGATCGACGAGGGCGCGATCACGATCGACGGCAAGCCGCTGCCCCAGGAGGGCAAGGCGCTGGCCCGGCTGCGCGCCGACGTCGGCATGGTCTTCCAGTCGTTCAACCTGTTCGCGCACAAGACCGTGCTCGAGAACGTGATGCTCGGCCAGATCAAGGTCCGCAAGGTGGACAAGGCGAAGGCCGAGGAGAAGGCACGCGCGCTTCTCGACCGGGTCGGTGTGGGCAGCCAGGCGGAGAAGTACCCCGCGCAGCTCTCCGGCGGTCAGCAGCAGCGCGTCGCCATCGCCCGCGCGCTGGCGATGGACCCGAAGGTCATGCTCTTCGACGAGCCGACGTCGGCCCTGGACCCCGAGATGATCAACGAGGTCCTGGAGGTCATGCAGCAGCTGGCCCGGGACGGCATGACGATGATCGTCGTCACCCATGAGATGGGTTTCGCACGATCGGCTGCAAACCGCGTGGTGTTCATGGCGGACGGACGCATCGTCGAAGAGGCTGCGCCCGACCAGTTCTTCAGCAATCCGCGCAGCGACCGTGCCAAGGACTTCCTGTCGAAGATCCTGCATCACTGACCCGCAGCCCTGACGGACCCCGCACCGCCCGCCGTACTTAAACACTCTTCTAAGGACGCTCTCCATGAAGCTTCGCAAGGTCACCGCCGCCTCGGCCGCAGCCCTCGTCCTGGCCCTGGCCGCCACCGCGTGCGGCGGCGACAACAAGAACGACAGCGGCAGCGGCTCCAGCGCCGGCAGCGGCGGCGGCGGCAAGATCAAGGTCGGCATCAAGTTCGACCAGCCCGGCCTCGGCCTGAAGAAGCCCGACGGGTCCTTCGCCGGTTTCGACGTGGACGTCGCCACGTACATCGCCAAGCAGCTCGGCTACCAGCCGAACCAGATCGAGTTCGTCGAGACCAAGAGCGCCGACCGCGAGAACGCCCTCTCGCGCGGCGACGTCAAGTTCATCACGGCCACCTACTCGATCAACGACGAGCGCAAGAAGAAGGTCGACTTCGCCGGCCCGTACCTGCTGGCCCACCAGGACCTGCTGATCAAGTCCAATTCGGACATCTCCAAGGGCACGGACCTCAACGGCAAGAAGCTGTGTTCCGTGACCGGTTCGACGTCGGCGCAGAACGTGCAGAAGTCGATCGCTCCGGACGCGAAGCTCAAGGAGGTGAGCTCCTACTCGGAGTGCATCGCCGGCCTGCAGAGCGGCGCTGTGGACGCGGTCACCACCGACGACTCGATCCTCGCCGGCTTCGCGTCGCAGGAGCAGTACAAGGGCAAGTTCAAGCTCGCGGGCCTGAAGCTCAGCAACGAGAACTACGGCGTCGGCGTCAAGAAGGGCGACACGGCGACCGTCGACAAGATCAACAAGGCGCTTGAGCAGATGGTCAGCGACGGCTCGTGGGAGAAGGCCGTCAAGGCCAACTTCGGCCCCGCCGACTACAAGAACGAGCCCGCCCCGAAGATCGGCGTCATCGTCCCGAACGCCTCGTAACCACAGCTCAGCCACAGCGGGGTTCCCTGCGGTGCGCCGCCGTCCGTCGCGATCCAGGCGGCGGCGCACCGCACCCTTCCCATACGCCACCCAGCCGGAAGCGCGGGAGATCGTGTTCGACTTTCTTGATGGTTACGACGTCCTAGGGGCGTTCTGGATGACGGTGAAACTCACCGCCGTCTCCGCCGTGGGCTCCCTGATCTGGGGCACCCTGTTGGCCGCCATGCGGGTCAGCCCGGTCCCGCTGATGCGCGGGTTCGGCACCGTGTACGTCAACATCGTCCGGAACATCCCCCTGACGGTCATCATTCTGTTCAGCTCGCTCGGTCTGGCCGATATCTTCGGCATGACCATGGGCAGCGACGACTTCGACGTCCAGGGTTTCCGGCTGGCCGTGCTCGGGCTGGTCGGCTACACCGCGGCCTTCGTCTGCGAGGCGATCCGCTCCGGCATCAACACCGTGCCCATGGGCCAGGCCGAGGCGGCCCGGGCCATCGGCCTGAGCTTCACGCAGACCCTGACGCTGGTCGTTCTCCCCCAGGCCTTCCGCTCGGTCATCGGCCCGCTGGCCAACGTCCTGATCGCGCTGACCAAGAACACCACGGTGGCGGCCGCCATCGGCGTCGCCGAAGCCGCCTACCTCATGAAGACGATGATCGAGAACGAGGCACAGACGCTGCTCATCGGCGCGGTCTTCGCCTTCGGGTTCGTGGTACTGACCCTGCCCACCGGCCTCATCCTGGGCTGGCTCAGCAAGCGACTGGCGGTGAAGCGATGAGCTCGGTCCTCTACGACACTCCCGGCCCTCGCGCCAAGCGGCGCAACGTCCTGTTCTCGGTGGTCTTCACCGTCCTGCTCGCCCTGCTCCTATGGTGGATGTGGCAGAAGATGGACGACAAGGACCAGCTCGAATCCGCGCTCTGGAAGCCGTTCGTCGAGTCCGAGGCGTGGACGACGTACCTGCTGCCCGGCCTCGCCAACACGCTGAAGGCCGCGTCGCTCGCCATGGTCATCGCCCTCCCGCTGGGCGCGGTCTTCGGCATCGCCCGGCTGTCCGACCATCGCTGGGTGCGCGGCGTGTCCGGCACGGTGGTCGAGTTCTTCCGGGCCATCCCGGTGCTGCTGCTGATGCTCTTCGCCAACGAGTTCTACGCCCGCTCCACGAACGTCGGCAGCGCGGACCGGCCTCTCTACGCCGTCGTCACCGGACTGGTGCTCTACAACGCGGCCGTCCTCGCCGAGGTCGTCCGGGCAGGCATCCTCTCCCTGCCCAGGGGGCAGACGGAGGCGGCGTACGCCATCGGTCTGCGCAAGGGCCAGACGATGAGCAGCATCCTTCTCCCGCAGGCGGTCACCGCGATGCTCCCGGCGATCGTCAGCCAACTCGTCGTCATCGTGAAGGACACCGCACTCGGCGGTGTGATGATCGGATTCGCCGAGTTGCTCAACTCGCGCGGCACGCTCGCGGCCAACTACGCGAACGTCGTCCAGAGCTTCATCGTCGTCGCGATCATCTTCATCCTTCTGAACTTCATCCTGACCACCTTCGCGAGCTGGCTGGAGCGCCGTCTGCGGCGCAGCAAGCGCAGCACGGGGGCGGTGCTCGGCGCGGAGGACATGGAGGAACTCAATCCGGCGGCGGTCGGCGGCACCTTCGGGACCGGCGCGGGCGGCACCATCTGACGCCCGCTCAAGCATGGTGACCGGAACGGAGGCAGTGGCGTGCGCGCCACTGCCTTTCGTCGCTTGACGCAAACAACGACAATGGGTTGCATACGTTCTGTGATCGTGCACCCTGCTCCAACCCGTTGTTCACTCAAGCCCGCGAGGACACCGTCGAAGGCAGGGGGCGGCACGCCGTGGATCCGGTGATCATCGTCGGAGCCGGACCGGTGGGGCTCACGCTCGCTCTGGCTCTGGCCCGTCAGCAGGTGCCGTCCGTGGTGCTCGACGAGGGCTCCGGCAAGGACGAGCCGCGGCTCGCGCGCACCGTCGTGCTGCGTGAGGACACCGCGGCCCTGGTGCAGCGGCTGACCGGAGCGGACCTAGACCGGGCCGGGCTCCGTTGGGCCGGATGGCGCTCGATGCGGCGCAAGCAGGTGATCCGCGAGGTCGCTTTCGACGACACCGCCGACCCGGTCCCCCTGCACAGCGCCGACCCCGCTCCGCTGCACATCGCCCAGCATGTGCTGACGGGCGCGCTGCGCGCCGCGCTGGAGGGCGAGCGGCTGGTGAAGGTCGTCGTGGACAGCCGGCTGGACGGCGTCGAGCAGGAAGCCTCCGGCGTCACGGCCCACACCCGCGGCCCCCGGGGCACCTGGTGGCGCGGCAGCCACCTGGTCGGCTGCGACGGTCCGCGCTCCACCGTCCGCAAGCTGCTCGACGTCCGTTTCCCCGGCCGCACCGCGGTCGAGCGACACGCCGTGGCCGCCCTGCGCGTGGAACTTCCCTGGGCCGACGAGGCGTTGCTCCATCGGACGCCGCCGTGGCGGACGTCCGGCCCCTCCGCCGGCGAGGTCACCGGACGCCCGCTGCCCGACGGCGTCTGGCGCCTGGACTGGCTGCTGCCGCCTGGCAAGGACCTCGTCACGCCCGAACTGCTCGTGGCGCGCATCCGCGAGACCCTGGCCGGCTGGAGCGGCGGCTCCACGCCCCCCTACGAGCTGCTGGACACCGGCGTCCACACCGTGCACCACCGGCTGGCCCGCCGCTGGCGCGTGGGGCGGGTCTTCCTCGCCGGGGACGCCGCGCACCTGCTCGGCGCGTTCGGCGCGCAGGGTCTGGACGAGGGGCTGCGCGACGCCGACAACCTGGCCTGGAAGCTCGCCCTGGCCTGGCACCACGGGCCGCGCGAGGCACTGCTCGACAGCTACCAGGCGGAGCGGCGCGCGGTCGTCTCCGCCCGGCTGCGCGCCGCCGACCAGGCGCTGCCGCTGCTGCGCGGCGGCGGTGGCATAAGGGCGTACGTGCCCGGTGCGGCCCGCGGCCACGACGTGCTGCTCACCGATGGCCACCTGGGACGCGGCCCGCTGGGCGCGGTCGGCGGCTACGAGGAGTCCCCGCTGGCGCCCCGGCATCTGGAGGCGGAGGTTCCGGTCGGCACGGCCCCGGGCGCACAGGTCCAGGACGTCCGCGTGACGGCGGAGGACGGCTCGTTCGTACAGCTGCGGGACCGGCTCGGCCGGGGCGCGCTGCTCGTCCTGCTGATCGCGCCGGGCACCGGCGTGTGGGAGCGCCGCCACTGGGTGAGCGCCGGGATCATGCCCCGCCTGGCCGCCGCGGTGACGGCCCTGCCGAGCCCGGCCGAGCTGCTCGTGGCGGAGGGCTACCCGGGCGCGGCCGCCCACACCGTCCTGCTGATCCGGCCCGACGGCCATCTCGTCGCCGCGCTCAACGGGGTGCGCGCGGCCGACCTGTACGCGGCGGCGGAAGCGGCCCTGGGCGGTCCGGCGACGCCCCAAAGCCTGCAAGGGGCTCAGGGAAGTCAGGAGACCAAGGGGGCTCAGGAGGCGTCCGCGGCCGGCGCCGCGGCGGGCAGCTCGGCCAAGTGACGTCCGGCGCGGGTCCCGCCGGTCGCGGGTCCCGTCGGTCACGGGTCCCCTCGGTCGTGGGTCCCGCCGGTCGCGGGGTCCCGTCGGTCGCTCGTCCGGCCGGGCCTGGGCGGCTCCCGTGGCGCGTGTCGCCGCCGGCCGACGCCGGCGCCGGTCGTGCGGCTGCACGCGCTGTCACCGTGAGGTCCACATGGTGACAGTGAGTTGACCGGGGTCCACCGGCATGGTCTACTCCGGATCGTGACCGACACCGATGTGCGCCTGTGGCGGAGGGTCCATATGGACCTCGTCCGCTATGCGGGCTGCGTGTGTCGTCCGTCCTGCTGAATTCGCACCCCCTTTTCCACCGGCGCGCCCCGCCGCAGCGCATCCGCGCTCGTGCGCCTGGCCGCGCGCCTCCCCGCGAACCTTCACAGGACGGTGCCCGTGTCTGTCTCCCCCTCCTTGTCCGCCGTCGCCGCTGACGCCTCCACCGCAGCTCCCACGCAGGCGGATCTCCTCGACTTCGTCCGGCGCACGGCCGCCGACGCCGAACTGATCTCCTCGCTCCCCCTCGACCCCGAGGGCCGCACCTGGGTGCGCCTGGAGGGCCCCGGCGGCAGCGAGGCCTGGCTGATCGGCTGGCCGCCCGGCACGGGCACCGGCTGGCACGACCACGCGGAGTCGGTGGGCGCCTTCCTCACCGCCCGGGGCGCGCTGAAGGAGTACTCGCTCGCCGCGCGGCTGCCCACCGACGGCTGGAAGACCCTGGAACTGGCCGACGGCATCGACCGGGAACGCTCCCTCACCGCCGGTCGAGGCCGCGCCTTCGGCCGCCACCACGTTCACGAGGTGCTCAACGAGTCGACCGAGGAACACGCCGTCTCCGTCCACGCCTACTACCCGCCGCTGCCCGGCATTCGCCGCTACAGCCGCACCGGACGTGTGCTGCGGCTGGAGCAGGTCGAGCGTCCCGAGGACTGGCAGTGACCGGCGCGGACATCCCCCAGGACGGACCACCGCACGGGCGGCGGGAAGAACGGCGGGAACAACGGTGGGACGGACGGCCGGACGGACAGGCGGACGGCCGACCTGACGACCGGGCGGACGAGCGAGCGGACGACCGACTGCCGCTCGGCATAGACGAGTTGCTCGAACGAGTACGTTCCGGGTACGCGCGCGTGGAGGCGCGGGAGGCCTACGAAGCGGCCCGCGCGGGTGAGGCGCTGCTCGTCGACATCCGTTACGCGGCCCTGCGCGAGCGGGACGGGCTGATCCCCGGCGCGCTGGTCGTCGAGCGCAACGAACTGGAGTGGCGTCTCGACCCTCGGGGCAGCCACCGCCTCCCCGAGGCCACGAGCCACGACGTGCGCGCGATCGTGATCTGCAACGAGGGCTACGCGTCGAGCCTCGCCGCGGCCTCACTGCACCAGCTGGGGCTGCACCGGGCCACCGACCTGGTCGGCGGTTTCCAGGCGTGGAAGGCGGCGGGCCTCCCGGTGACCTCGTAGGCGGGACGGCGCCCGGACGCCGACGGCTCTCCAACCCCCCAGCCCTCCAGCCCTCCAGCCCTCCAGCCCTCCAGCCCTCCAGCCCTCCAGCCCTCCAGCCCTCCAGCCCTCCAGCCCTCCAGCCCTCCAGCCCTCCAGCCCTTGCGAGCATGCCCGCCTTCAGTCCTTCGCCGTCGCGACCGTCACCGCCCGCACCCTCAGCGCCACCCGTCCCGGCACGGCGGTGGCGACGAGGGCGAGCAGTCCGGCCCCGGCCACCACCGTGGCGTACGCCAGGGGTACGACCGCCGGGGCCGCCCGCCCGGTCATGCCGACGCTGAACGCGGTCAGGACCGCAAGGGCGATGCCGCTGCCCAGACCGACGGCGAGGAGGAGCACCGACAGCGCCTCGGTGCGCAGCATGCGCAGCACCTGACGGCGGGTCGCCCCCGCCAGACGCAGCAGCGCGAACTCCCGGACGCGCTCGGAGACGGACATGGCCAGTGTGTTGACCACGGCGATCGCCGTGAACGCCAGGACGAGGCCCATGGCCAGGAGGTTGACCTCGGCGTTCGCCTGTTGCCGTTCGGCCTGCAGCGAGTCGGCGTCGGCCGGCGAGATCACCGCCAGTTCCGGGAACTCACGCAGCGTGGTCGAGAGTTGTGTCTGTGTACGGGCCGTGCTGACGAGGAGGGAGGAGGAGAGCGGGTTGTCGACGTGGCGGGCGACCAGGTCATGCGCGAGGGTGAGGTCGCCGAAGCCGAGGCCTCTGGCGTAGACGGCGGCGACGGTCAGCGTGGCGGGCGTGCCGTCGCCCAGCGTGAGTTTCAGCGTGCTTCCCGGTGTCAGGTGCAGCTGGTCCGCGGCCAGTTCGCTCACGGCGACGGTGCGCTCGCCGAGCCTGCCGAGCGAACCCGCGGTGACGTCCGGGTCCCAGGTGCGGGCCAGCCCCGCCGGGGTGACGCCCTGGGCCGCGTACTTGTCCAGCCCTACCCGGACGGTCGTGCGGACCACTTCGGTGACGACGGCGTGCTGTCTACGGAGCCGTCGCGCCGCCTCGCCCGGAACGCCGGGTCCCCGCGAGGCGACGACCCAGTCGGCCCGGACGCCTTCGCGAGCCTGGGCACGGGCAGCGTCGCCGAACGTGGGCTGCACGAACAGCACCGTGCAGGCCATGCCGACGAGCAGGGTGAGAGGGGTGACGACGGAAGCCATGCGGGCGGCGTTCCCGCGGAGGTTGGCGGTGGCGAGCCGGCCGCCGGGACCGGTCAGGCGCAGCGGACCGGCGAGGACGAGGACGGCCGCCCTGACCAGAAGCGGTCCGAGCAGAGCGACGGAGGTGGACAGCACGACCACGGCGAGGAACGTCACGGGTGTCGAGGCGGGCTCGGTGCGCAGGACGCTCAGCAGGGCGACGAGGGCTGCGCCGCCGGCGAGCAGCAGCAGACCGGCGAGGAGACGGCCCCCGCCGGGCCGGGTGCGCTCCGTGCGGGCCTCGGCGAGCGCCTCCGCCGGGCGGATCCGGGCCACTCGACGGGAGGCGATCCGGGCGGACGCCCAGGCGCCGAACAGCGTCGCTGCGACGGCGGCGAGCGGCGCCAGCACACTCACCGTGTGCTGCAGCGTGGCGGGCACGGCGCCCAGGGCGACGAACCTGCCGTGCAGCCAACCGCCCAGGGGTATCCCCAGGAGCGCGCCGGCCGTGCCCGCGGCCAGCCCCACGATCAGGGCCTCACGTCCGAGGAGCCTGCGGATCTGCCCCGGGGTGGCGGCGACGGCGCGCAGCAGTGCGAGCTCGCGGTGGCGCTGCTGGACCGAGAGCGCGAAGGTTCCGACGACCACCAGGACCGCCACGAGCAGCGAGGTGCCGCCCATGGCTCCGCCCATGCTGACCAGCTTGGTGCGAGCCGCGGCGGCGTCCAGGAACTCGACCGGTCCTCGGGCGTCCCCGACGCTGACCTGGGCGCCGGTGCCCTGCACGGCCGCGACGACGGCGGTCCTGAGCCGGCCGGGGCCGACGCCCGGCTTCGCGAAGACGCCGAACGCCGTGACCTGCCCGGGGCGTGCGGCGAGACGGCGGGCCTCCGCGGTGGAGAAGAAGAGGGACGTCTGATGGCGTACGGCGCTCTCGGGGGCGGCGACACCGGAGACGCGGTAGGTGCGCGGCGCGCGCGTCGACTGGACGGTGAGCCGGTCGCCGGGTGCGAGGTGGGCTCGTTCGGCGAGGGCGGCGTCGACGACCACGTCGGTGGCGGCCACCGGAGCGGCGCCGGCGGCGATCCGGTACGGCGTCAGCCCGGCGGACTCCCAGGCGTGCCCGTAGGCGGACCCACCGTTCACCGGTGCGTCGAAGGGCTGGCCTTCGGCGTTCAACGGCTCTGCCACGAAGGTGAGTTCGGGGACGATGCGAGCGACCCCGGGGGCGGCGGCCAGCCTGCCCTCGAGGTCGGCGGGCAGCCACGCGCGTTCGGCGATGGGCTTGGCCTTGTGCTTGACCTTGGTCTTGCCCTTCTTGTGCTGGACGGTGGTCCGGTGGACGTTCTGGTCGGCGGAGACCACCACCGGCGCCGCGGCATATCGCTCGGGGCGGATGGTCCCCCTCAGCCCCGTCTCGAGGAGCGTGCCGCAGGCGGTGATCAGGGCGGCCGCGCACATCAGGGCGAGAAAGGCGCCGAGGAACCCCGCCTTGCGGGCGCGGACGGTCTTGAGGGCGTAGCGCAGCATCATGACGGATCCGTCTCTCCTGTGTCGTCCGGGGCAGCGAGGTGTGCGGGCGTGTCCGGACGCTCGGGTGCGGGGTGGGCGAAGAACCGGGTGAGGACGGTGCGCGCGCCGGGCGGAGTCTCGGATGCGGGGCGCTTGTGGCGGTTGAGGAGGGCGATGTACTCCTCGAAGAACTGCCTCAGTTCGGGCAGGGTGAGCCGGACCGCGGCACGGGAGTAGGGAAAGGCGTCGCCCCAGGGGTCGCCGTGCGCCGCGTCCCGCTGAAGCCGTTCGAAGAGGTCGACGTCGGCGGCGTAGACGTGATGGTTGAGCTCGTCCATCACCTGCCGCATCTCGGGACTCTGGCGGCTTCGCGGCGGGAAACGGCGGTCACCGGGTACGGCCCGCCACCAGCGCTCGCGATGAGCGGACGACTCGGCGCCCCCCTCCGGTCGCGGCTCGCCGGCCGTCTCCTCCACGAAGCCGTGTCTGGCCAGTTCACGCAAGTGATAGCTGGTGGACCCGGTGTTCAGGCCGAGGCCCCGGGCGAGCATCGCCGATGTGGCGGGTCCGTGCTGTGTGAGATGTTCGAGGATGCGCTGGCGACGAGGCTGCGCGAGCGCCTTGAGCGTGGCGAGGTCGCTCAGTTCGATGGGCGCCGCGGGTTCGGGGGCGCCGGGTTCCTGAGGCGTTCGGGGCATGGCTACACACTCGCCTGTGCACAGACACCTGTGCACTGCGGCGATCCGGCGTCCTCAGCGGGGGGTTATCCCCACCCTGTGACTGCGGCCCGCGGGCGGCGGGCGGGGTTCCGCGGTCTGCGGTCGGCCGTCCGGGGGCGGCGTTCCACGGGCGGCCGTCGGCGATCCGAGCGTGTGGGGGACGGCGTGCGCGATGAGGGGTCTGCGGGAGTTTCGGCTTCGGGGAGCGCCCCACATCCACATCTGGGGCGCGGAGCCGGAAGGCGCGGCCGGGGAGCTTCGCCGCATGACGTCGGTGTGACTCTGGGACGGAGGTGCGTGGTGCCCCGGGGACGGAGGTGCGTGGTGCCCCGGGGAAGGAGGTGCGGGGTGACCCGGGGACGGAGGTGCGGTCGGCGTAGTAAGAGGGCTGTGACCGGGGCCTATTGCCGGGAGCCTCTCCCCCCTCCCCTCCCCCCCACCCGCCCCGCCCTCGTCGGGTTCAGAACCCGTCGCTCTCCAGGAACTCCGTGTCCTCGCCCTCTTCTTCCAACGCCTGCCGGACCACCCGTAGGGCCATGCCCTCGGGGTAGCCCTTGCGCGCGAGCATGCCGGCCAGGCGACGGAGCCGTTTGTCGCGGTCGAGTCCACGGGTCGACCGCAGTTTGCGGGCGACGAGTTCGCGCGCCGTCTCCTCCTCCTGTTCGGAGTCGAGTTGGCCGACGGCCTCGTCGATCAGCGCCGAGTCGACGCCCTTGGTCCGTAGCTCCCGGGCGAGGGCGCGCCGGGCCAGTCCCCTGCCGTGGTGGCGGGACTCCACCCAGGCGTCCGCGAAGGCGCTGTCGTTGATCAGCCCGACCTCCTCGAACCGTGAGAGCACCTCCTCTGCCACATCGTCCGGGATCTCTCTTTTGCGCAGCGCGTCAGCGAGTTGCTTGCGCGTGCGCGGGGTCCCGGTGAGCAGGCGCAGACAGATTGCCCGCGCCCGCTCAGCCGGGTCCCCTGAAGACGCCCCCTGCTCGGCCCTCGACGAGGAGGAGTCGCCTTCGTCCTCGGCGGACGGTTCTCCGAAGCCGCGCCTACGGCGCCCACGCCCGCCACGTGGCCCGCCTTCGCCGCCGCGTCGCGTCCGGTCTCCCTGGGGCCGGTCGCCGCTGTCCGCCCCCTCGCTTCGACGCCGGTCGCCTAGGGGCCGGTCGCCGCCGTCCTGGGCAAGGCCGCCGTCGACCCCGCTCTCCTCCTCACGGGGGATGTCGGGGTGGACGTACTCGGCCCAGTCGGTTCGTCGTGTCACGGATCAGCTCTTGGCAGCCGCGGCCTTGGTCTTGGCGGTCTTGGCGGCGGCAGCCGGCACCGCCTTGGCGGCGTCGTCCGACGTGCCGGCAGCCACCGCGGCGGCGTCCGGGCCCGGTTCGGCGGCGGGCTCCTCGGGACGCACGCCGACGCCCAGCTTCTCCTTGATCTTCTTCTCGATCTCGTTGGCGAGATCGGGGTTGTCCTTCAGGAAGTTACGGGCGTTCTCCTTGCCCTGACCGAGCTGGTCGCCCTCGTACGTGTACCAGGCGCCGGCCTTGCGGACGAAGCCGTTCTCCACGCCCATGTCGATCAGACCGCCCTCGCGGCTGATGCCCTGCCCGTAGAGGATGTCGAACTCGGCCTGCTTGAAGGGCGGCGCGACCTTGTTCTTGACGACCTTGACGCGGGTGCGGTTACCGACCGCGTCCGTGCCGTCCTTCAGGGTCTCGATGCGGCGGATGTCGAGTCGCACCGAGGCGTAGAACTTCAGCGCCCGGCCACCGGTCGTGGTCTCCGGGGAGCCGAACATCACGCCGATCTTCTCGCGGAGCTGGTTGATGAAGATCGCGGTGGTCTTGGACTGGTTGAGCGCGCTGGTGATCTTCCGCAGCGCCTGGCTCATCAGACGGGCCTGGAGACCGACGTGGCTGTCGCCCATCTCGCCCTCGATCTCCGCGCGCGGCACGAGTGCGGCGACGGAGTCGATGACGATCAGGTCGAGGGCGCCGGAGCGGACCAGCATGTCCACGATCTCGAGGGCCTGCTCGCCGTTGTCGGGCTGGGAGAGGATCAGGTTGTCGATGTCGACGCCGAGCTTCTTCGCGTACTCGGGGTCGAGGGCGTGCTCCGCGTCCACGAAGGCGACCTGGCCGCCGGCCTTCTGCGCGTTCGCCACGGCGTGCAGCGTCAGCGTCGTCTTACCGGAGGACTCCGGGCCGTACACCTCGACCACGCGGCCACGCGGCAGGCCGCCGACGCCGAGGGCGACGTCGAGCGCGGTCGATCCGGTGGGGATGACCTCGATGGGCTCGTTCGGCCGCTCGCCGAGCCGCATCACGGCGCCCTTGCCGAACTGCCGTTCAATCTGTGCGAGTGCGGCATCCAGGGCCTTCTCGCGGTCGGTTCCTGCCATGGGTTCCACCCGATTTGCTTGAGTCGATCGCTTCACGTCAAAGACGCTAACGCCTGCCACTGACAATGCGCCTCGACGCCGGTTCGGCCTGTGGATAACTCATGCGCTTACCGTCCCAAAAAGGGACAGAACACTCGCCGTGAGCCTTGCCGGAGCTTCCATCAGAATGGATGTTCGATTTTCGTGTCAAGCGCACCGCGCGGCACTTCCGAGGCTACGTTCACCGGCCGCCCGGGCCCCGGACCCGCCCGGCTGCTTCCCCGGTCGTACCGCGGATGTCTCCGCCCGGACGACGACGGCGCTCGAAGCGGCCGGGAGGCTCGGCGCATGGACCTGGACGAGCAGAACCACAGGCCGCCCCTCGGCGGGACCGGCCCCGGGGGCATGAACCGGCCACCGGGCCCGGTGGACGGGTACGCGCACTCCCGCTACCGCCTCTACAGGGCGACCGCGCTTCTGCTGATCCTCTCCGGTCTCTTCCATCTCGTGGTGTTCGCCGTCGACGGCGAACCGTGGAACGGCCCCGTGTCCTGGCGCAAGCCCGTCACCTTCGGACTGTCCTTCGGGGTGACGCTCCTGGCCGTCGTCCAGGTCACGTCATATCTGCGGACGGGGCGGCGGCTGCGTACCGCGCTGCTCGGGATCTTCGCCGCCGACTGCGTCGTGGAGGTCGGGGGCATCACCCTCCAGGCGTGGCGCGGAGTGCCCTCGCACCTGGACATGGAGACGCCCTTCGACACGGCGGTGTCCATGACGCTCGCGGTCGGCGGCGGCGTCCTGGCGGTGCTGCTCGCCGTGTTCGCCGCGATCTCCTTCCGGCGCCGGCCGACGGGCCCGGCCGGGATGGCGCTCGCGGTGCGCTCCGGCTTCGCGATCCTCCTCGTCGCGCTCGCCTCGGGAGCGGCGATGATCGCACGCGGTGTCGTGCTCACCCGCACCGGGCATCAGGAGGCCGCGTACAGCTCGACGGCGCCGCTCAAGCCCTTGCACGGGGTCAGCCTGCATGCCGTCGTGGTGCTGCCCGCGCTGGCCTGGCTGCTGTCCCGCACGTCCTGGAGCGAGAGGGCGCGATGGCGGATCGTGGCCGCCTCGGTGGGCTGCTACGCGGTCGCGGTGGCCGCGGCCGGGGTATGGGCCGTCCGCACGTACTGAGATGACCGAGGTACCCGGGCCCTCACGTACGTGCTCCTCAGCCGGGCCCTCCGGGCCCCCGTCGCGGGCCCCTCGTCCGGTCCTGGCCCCGTGACCACAGCCCCCGCGCGCGGGTGAGCGGTCCCGGCCCCTCGCCGCGGTCCCGGTGGCCGTGGACACGGGGATCGTCCATGACGGCGTAGCGCTTGACGTAGGCGCCCAGGAACGCCTGCAGCGTGGCCACCGCAGGGATGGAGATCAGCGCCCCTATGGCGCCCAGGAGGGCGGTGCCGGCGATGACGGAGCCGAAGGCGACGGCGGGATGGATGTCGACGGTCTTCGACGTCAGCTTGGGCTGCACCATGTAGTTCTCGAACTGCTGGTAGACCACGACGAAGATCAGCACCCAGAGCGCGTACAGAGGGGAGACCGTGAAGGCGATCAGCAGAGGCAGGGCGCCCGCGAGATAGGTCCCGATGGTGGGGATGAACTGCGAGACCACGCCCACCCACACGGCGAGCACGGGCGCGTACGGAATGCCGAGGGCCTGCAGCAGCACGTAGTGCGCCACGCCGGAGATCAACGCCATCAGTCCGCGCGAGTAGAGGTAGCCGCCGGTCTTGTCGACGGCGATCTCCCAGGCGCGCAGCACCTCCGCCTGCTTGGCCGGCGGCAGGACGGAGCACAGTGCGCGGCGCAGCCGCGGTCCGTCGGCGGCGAAATAGAACGAGAACAGGGCGATCGTCAGCAGCTGGAAGAGACCGCCGAGGACCTGGGTGGAGACGTCCAGGACGCCCGCGGCGCTGTTCTGGGCGTACTTCTTCAGCCAGTTGGAGTGGAGCAGGCCCTCCTGGATGTCCACGCGCCTGAGTTCGGTGTGGAACGTGGTGTTGACCCAGTGGATCACCGAGTCCAGGTACTCCGGGAAGCCCTCGATCATCTTGATGATCTGTCCGGCGAGCATCGAGCCGAGCAGCGTGAAGAAGCCGGCCACGGCGATCAGCAGGCCGAAGAAGACCAGGAAGGTGGCGAGCCCCCTCCGCATCCCCCGGGCGGACATCCGGCTGACCGCCGGTTCTATCGCGAGGGCCAGGAAGAACGCGATGAGGATGTTGAGCAGCAGGCCTACGAGTTGGTGGAAGGCCCAGGTGCCCAGTTGGAACGCGCCGATGAGGGCGAGAGCGAGCACCATGGCGCGCGGAAGCCAGCGCGGCATGCGCGCCGCGTGCCCGGCGTCACCCTGGTTCGGGAGCGGTTCCGGGGGCGGCATGGTGCCGGGCGGGGATGCGTTCCGGGCGGTCTGCCCGGTCTCGTCAGTGGGTGCCACGGAGCAAGTCTCGCCTACGCCACCGACAACCGGGGAACCGCATGCGGTCTTCGCCCGGGGTCAGCGCATCTCCTGGGGAACGTTCATCACCAGGCACACCACCCGCCACACGTCCTTGGCGTCCCAGCCGTCCGCCAGCGCCTGGTGCACCGTTCTCCCGCCGAGCTCCGCCATCACGTGATCGCGCGCGAAGGTTTCGGCGTATCCCGTGCCGAAGTGCTCGTCCATCCGCTGCCAGAAGACCGTCAACCGCATGCCACCAGTATCCCGCGCGCGGGGGTGGCCCTCGCCGGGACCGCCTGCCGAGACCGCTTTCCGCCCTACGGTCTGACCATGGCCGAAACCGGAGCATCCCCACTCCCCCCGACGCCCCTGGCGCACTCCCCGCTCTTCCGCGCCGAGCACTTCGTCTGGCTGACCGCGCGCGTGCTGGAACAGCGCATCTTCGCGCACGACTTCCTCCACGGCGGCGCCGATCCCGTCGAGACCGCCCTCGACGCCTACCGCAACGAGGACGGTGGATACGGCCACGCGCTGGAACCCGATCTGCGCGGTCCCGTCAGCCAGCCGCTGCACACCGCGCGCGCACTGGCGGTCCTGGACTCCATCGGGCGGCTGAGCGGGCGGCGCGTGGAGCGGGTCTGCGGCTATCTGACGTCCGTCTCCACGGGCGACGGCGCGCTGCCGGCGATCCATCCCAGCCAGCGCGGGTACCCGGCGGCGCCCTTCATCCCGATCGTGGACGACCCGCCCAGCGATCTCCTGTCCACCGGGCCCGTGGTGGGTCTGCTGCACCGCAACGAGGTGTGGCACGCCTGGCTGTTCAGGGCCACGGACTTCTGCTGGCAGGCGGTGGACTCCATGGAGCGGTCCCATCCCTACGAGGTCGAGGCGGCCGTGGCCTTCCTGGACTCCGCTCCCGACCGCGCCCGCGCGCAGGCGGCCGCCGACCGACTGGGGCGCCTGGTGCGCGACCACCGACTCGTCGCGCTGGATCCGGACCGCCTCGACGCGTATCCGGTCGCCCCCGGCTACGCCCCGGGCGAGCACCACTTCCCGTACGACTTCGCGCGGACTCCACAGTCGCTCGCGCGCGCGTGGTTCACCGACGAGGAGATGACACGCTCCCTGGACCACCTCGCCGAGACACAGGAGAAGGACGGCGGCTGGCCCATCCGCTGGCGCCGCTGGGCGCCCGGTACGGCGCTGGAGGCACGTCCCATGGTGACGATCGAGGCGCTTCGCACCCTGCGGGCCTACGGCCGCGGCATCGGCTGACCGCAGGCCCGTCGAGACCGTCTCACCACGTCGTCGCCGCACTCACCGCTGTCACTGCTCTCACCGCTATCGCGGCTTTCGCGGCTATCGCTGCCTTCGCGGCTGTTCCCTCTCCGTTTCCGGGTCACCCGCCCAGGGCCCGGGCCCCCGCCGTGACCGCCACGGCGGCCGCGACCACCAGCAGGAAGGGAGCCCGCAGCACGAGGGCGACGACGGCCGCGGCGAGCCCCGCGGCCCGTGCGTCCAGGACGAGGGCGCGCCCGTCGGCGAAGGTCTGCTGGGCCGTGAGGGCGGCGAGCAGGGCGACGGGGAGCAGGGCGGCGAAGCGCCTGACGAGCGGCCGTTCCAGTAGCCCCGCCGGAACGAGCAGTCCGGCGAGTTTGACGGCGTAGCAGCCCAGCGCGGTCGCACCGATCGCGATCCAGGTGTTCAACGTTCCTCCTCCTGTCCCGAGTCGTCCCGGCCGGCCGCCTCCCGGCCGGCCGCCTCCCGGCCGGCCGCCTCCCGGCCGGCCGCGCGCCGGCCCTCGACGTACAGCATGGCCGGCGCGGCCAGCGCGGCCGCCAGCACGGGCACTCCGGCGGGCAGAACCGGCAGCAGGCCGAGTCCCAGAAGCACCGCGAGTCCGGCGACGGCCCGCTCGACGGCGGTCTTCAGCATGGGCGCGAGCAGCGCCAGGAAGACGGCGGGCCCGGCCACGTCGAGTCCCCACGCATCGGTGTCGCCGATGGCCTCGGCGCCGAGCGCGCCGAGCAGTGTGGTGAGGTTCCACAGCAGGTACAGGGTCAGTCCGGTGACGGCGAAGCCGATGCGGGCGGCGCGGCGTCCCCGCTGGGCCAGTGAGACCGCCGTCGTCTCGTCGATCACCCAGTGGGCGGCGAAGGGGCGCACCGCGCGCGGGAGGGCCAGCGACTGCGACAGACGCAGCCCGTAGAACGCGTTGCGCACGCCCAGGAAGAAGGCTCCCGCGGCCGCCGTCAGCGGATTGCCGCCCGCCGCCAGCGCCCCGACCAGCGCGAACTGGGACGCGCCGGTGAACACCATGAGGCTGAGCGCGCAGGTCTGCCACACCGTGAGTCCGCTGCCCGCCGAGGTCACCCCGAAGGCGAACCCGGAGAGCCCTACGGCGACCCCGACCGCCAGGGCGTCCCGTACGACGGCGCGGTCCGGTCTTCCCTCGGCGTCGGCCCGGATGTCCATGTGAGCTGCGTCCGTGTGAGCTGCGTCCGTGTGAGCTGTCTGTTCTGCCACGACCCCGACGCTAGGGGTGCCGGCCCGGTCGGGTCTTGTACGTTCTTGCGCTCGCGCTGGTAGGCCCCCGGAGGGACTCCCACGATCCGGGCGAAGTGGCGGTTGAGGTGGGGCTGGTCGGTGAAGCCCACGGCGACGGCCGCGTCGGCGGGCGCCGTGCCCGCGTCCAGCAGCCGCCGGGCCCGGCGCACCCGGGCGTCGGTCAGCCAGGCATGGGGCGGCAGCCCGTAGGTGTCCCGGAAGGCCCGCAACAGGGCGAACGAGCCGGTGCCCAGGTCCGCTGCCAGCTGCTCCAGCGTCGGCGGATCGACCAGACGCTCCTCCAGCGCAGCACGCGCGCGTGCTGCGATCCGGGCCCCGGCCGACCGGATCTCCCGCTGCGGCAGCGGTCCGCCGTTGAGCCGCAGCAGCCGTGTCACCGCCACCCGCAGCAGGGTGTCGGCGGCCAGCGCGTTGCCCTCCTCGGCGGCCCGGAGCACCTGATGCACGAGTGTGACGGCACAGGGATCGTCGAGCACGGGACGGACGAAGCCCGGGGCTCGGCGCAAGGTCGTGGTCTCGGCCGCGATCTCGGTCACGACGTCGGGCGACGGGTACACGGCCCCGTAGCGCCAGCCCTCCGGCACTCCGGCCCGCCCGGTGTGCGGGGTGTCCGGGTTCACCAGCGCGAGCGCTCCCGCCCCGGCGTACTGGTCGGATCCGCGGTGGGCGAAGACCTCCACCCCTTCGGCGATGGCGGCGATCACGAAGTGCTCGTGGGTGTGCCGTACGAAGGTCTTGCGGACGTACCGGGCGCGCAGCAGGTCGACGCCGGGCAGCTCGGCGTACCGCCAGTGCCGTGCCAGCTCACCCGAATCCGCCATGACCCCATTCTCCGCGACGGCCGGGAATCCCCGCTCGCCGTCCCTCCCCGACACCTCCCCCCTGCCCCCCTGCCCCCCTGCCCTCTGCCCCTGCCCTGGCCCGCCGCGGCCACCCCGACACGTCCCCCACCCCGCCGGCGAAAGCCGCAGCTCAGCGCCATTGTCAGTGGTCGGGTGCAGGATGGACGCATGGTCAGCTCCGCACACCGAGCCCTCGACGGCTTCTCCCCCGCGACCCGCGGCTGGTTCACGGGGGCGTTCTCCGCGCCCACTGCGGCCCAGGCGGGCGCGTGGCAGGCCATCGGCGAGGGCTCGGACGTGCTGGTGGTGGCCCCGACCGGGTCCGGCAAGACCCTGGCAGCCTTCCTGGCGGCGCTGGACCAGCTCGCCTCGACGCCTCCGCCCGCCGATCCGAAGAAGCGCTGCCGGGTTCTCTACGTCTCCCCCCTCAAGGCCCTGGCCGTCGACGTCGAGCGCAACCTGCGCAGCCCTCTGACAGGCATCCGCCAGGAGTCGGTGCGCCTGGGACTGACCGAGCCCGAGGTCAGGGTGGGCATCCGCTCCGGCGACACCCCGCCGGCCGAGCGCCGAGCCCTGTCCACCCGCCCCCCGGACATCCTGATCACGACTCCCGAGTCGCTGTTCCTGATGCTGACGTCGGCGGCCCGCGACGCGCTGACGGGCATCGAGACGGTGATCCTGGACGAGGTGCACGCCGTGGCGGGCACCAAGCGCGGCGCCCACCTCGCGCTGTCCCTGGAGCGGCTCGACGAGCTGCTGCCGAGGCCGGCCCGCCGCATCGGCCTGTCGGCCACCGTCCGCCCGGTCGACGAGGTGGCGCGCTACCTGTCCCCGCAGCGCAAGGTGGAGATCGTCCAGCCGAAGTCCGGCAAGGAGTTCGACCTCTCGGTCGTCGTCCCGGTGGAGGACCTGGCGGAGCTGGGCGGCTCACCCGTCGCCGACGGCTCCGAGGGCGCGGAGCGCCCGTCGATCTGGCCGCACGTCGAGGAGCGGATCACCGACCTCGTCCAGGCCCATCGCTCCACGATCGTGTTCGCCAATTCCCGTCGCCTCGCCGAGCGCCTGTGCAACCGGCTCAACGAGATCGCCTACGAGCGGGCGACCGGCGAGTCCCTGGACGAGCACCACTCCCCCGCACAGCTCATGGGCGGCTCGGGCGCGGCTCAGGGAGCCCCGACCGTCATCGCGCGCGCCCACCACGGCTCCGTCTCCAAGGAGCAGCGCGCGCTCGTGGAGGAGGACCTGAAGGCGGGCCGGCTGCCCGCGGTGGTGGCCACCTCCAGCCTCGAACTCGGCATCGACATGGGCGCGGTGGACCTCGTCATCCAGGTGGAGTCGCCGCCTTCGGTGGCCTCCGGCCTGCAGCGCGTCGGGCGCGCGGGGCACCAGGTGGGCGCGGTGTCCACCGGCGTGGTCTTCCCGAAGTACCGCGGCGACCTGGTCCAGGCGGCCGTGGTCACCGAGCGGATGCGCACGGGCTCCATCGAGTCGTTGCGGGTCCCCGCCAATCCGCTGGACGTCCTGGCGCAGCAACTCGTCGCGATGACGGCCCTCGACACCTGGCAGGCGGACGACCTGCTGGCGACGGTCCGCCGCGCCGCGCCCTTCGCGTCGCTCCCGGAATCGGCGTTCACGGCCGTGCTGGACATGCTGGCCGGCCGTTACCCGTCCGACGCGTTCGCCGAGCTGCGCCCGCGCGTGGTGTGGGACCGGGTCACCGGTACGGTCACCGGCCGTCCCGGCGCCCAGCGTCTGGCGGTCACCTCCGGGGGCACGATCCCCGACCGGGGCCTGTTCGGCGTCTTCCTCGCGGGCTCCGACCCCAAGAAGGGCGGGGGCCGGGTCGGCGAGCTCGACGAGGAGATGGTCTACGAGTCCCGCGTGGGCGACGTCTTCACGCTCGGCACCAGCTCCTGGCGGATCGAGGACATCACCCGCGACCGCGTCCTGGTGTCGCCCGCCCCCGGCGTCCCGGGCCGACTGCCCTTCTGGAAGGGCGACCAGCTGGGCCGGCCGCTGGAACTGGGCCGCGCGGTGGGCGCGTTCCTGCGCGAGGTGGGCTCCCTGCCCAAGGACGACGCCCGGCTCCGGCTGCTCACCGCGGGTCTGGACGCGTGGGCGGCCGACAACGTGCTGTCCTACCTGGAGGAGCAGCGCCAGGCCTGCGGCCATGTCCCGGACGACCGGACGATCGTCGTGGAGCGCTTCCGGGACGAACTGGGCGACTGGCGGGTCGTCGTCCACTCCCCGTTCGGCGCCCAGGTCCACGCCCCGTGGGCGCTCGCCCTCGGGGCCAAGCTCTCCGAGCGGTACGGCATGGACGCCCAGGTCATGCATGCCGACGACGGCATCGTGCTGCGGCTGCCCGACGCCGACCTCATGGGCCTGGACCTCCTCGACCACGAGCCCGTGAAGGCGGGCGCCGAATACGACGCGGAGCAGGCTCCGGTCGGCGCGGCGGACGTCGTCTTCGACAAGGGCGAGGTCGATCAGATCGTCACCGACCAGGTGGGCGGATCGGCGTTGTTCGCGGCCCGCTTCCGCGAATGCGCCGCCCGCGCGCTGCTGCTGCCGCGCCGCACACCCGGCCGGCGCACACCGCTGTGGCAACAGCGCCAGCGCGCCGCTCAGCTGCTGCAGGTGGCCAGTGAGTTCGGCTCGTTCCCGATCGTCCTGGAAGCGGTCCGCGAGTGCCTCCAGGACGTCTTCGACGTGCCCGGCCTCGTGGAGCTGATGGGTGATCTGGAGTCCCGCAAGGTGCGCCTGGTCGAGGTCACCACCCCGGAGCCCTCCCCCTTCGCCCGCTCCCTCCTGTTCGGCTATGTCGCCCAGTTCCTCTACGAGGGAGACTCTCCGCTCGCCGAGCGACGGGCCGCCGCCCTCTCCCTGGACTCCCGGCTGCTGGCCGAGCTGCTGGGCCAGGCCGAACTGCGCGAGCTGCTCGACGCCGATGTCCTCGCCGAGCTGGAGCAGGAGCTCCAGTGGCTCACCGAGGACCGCCGCGTGAAGGACGCCGAGGGCGTCGCCGACCTCTTGCGGCTCCTCGGCCCGCTGACCGACGCCGAACTCGCCGAGCGCGGCGCCGAACCGCACTGGGCGCAGGAGCTGGCCGCCGCCCGCCGCGCCATCCGGGTCCGCATCGCCGGCGCCGAGCACTGGGCCGCGATCGAGGACGCGGGCCGCTTGCGTGACGCACTGGGCACGGCTCTGCCGGTCGGCGTTCCGGAAGCGTTCACCGAGCCGGTCAAGGATCCCCTCGGCGACCTGCTCGCCCGCTACGCCCGCACCCACGGCCCCTTCACCTCCACCGCGGCGGCCGCCCGCTTCGGCCTCGGCGTGGCGGTCACCGAGGGCGCCCTCCAGCGGCTCGCGGCGGGCGGGCGCGTCGTCCAGGGCGAGTTCCACCCGGCGGGCATCGGCCAGGAATGGTGCGACGCGACGGTCCTGCGCCGGCTGCGCCGCCGCTCCCTGGCCGCTCTGCGGCACGAACTGGAGCCGGTCCCGCCTCCCGCGCTCGCCCAGTTCCTGCCCCAGTGGCAGCACATCGGGAAGGGCCATTCGCTGCGCGGCGTCGACGGGCTGGTGCGCGCCGTCGAACAGTTGCAGGGGGCGTCGGTGCCCGCCTCGGCCCTGGAAAAACTCGTCCTGCCCTCCCGGGTACGCGACTACACCCCGGCGATGCTCGACGAACTGACCGCGGCCGGAGAGATCGTCTGGTCCGGGGCCGGCGCCCTCCCCGGCAAGGACGGCTGGGTCTCGCTGTACGTGGCCGACGCCGCGCCCCTGCTCCTCCCGCCGCCGCACCCCCTGGAGCTGACGGCGCTGCACCAGTGCGTCCTGGACGCGCTGTCCGGCGGCTACGGCCTGTTCTTCCGTCAGATCGCCGACCGGGTCCGGGCCACCACCCACCCCGAGGCCACAGATCCCCAACTCGCCGACGCCGTCTGGGATCTGGCCTGGTCCGGCCGGCTCACCAACGACACGCTCGCGCCCATGCGCTCCCTCCTGGGCTCGGGCCGTACGGCCGGCTCCACGGCCCACCGCGCCAAGCGCACGATCCCGCGCGGGCGCTACGGCTCCCTGACGGCCGCGGCCCGACCGGCGTCCCGCAGCGGTCCTCCGACGGTCGCGGGCCGTTGGTCGCTCCTCCCCGTCCTCGAGTCCGACCCCACGGTGCGGGCCCACGCGCTCGCCCGCACGCTCCTCGACCGGCACGGCGTGGTCACCCGGGGCGCGGTCGCCGCCGAAGGCGTGGAGGGCGGCTTCTCGGCGACGTACCGCATTCTGTCCGTCTTCGAGGAGAGCGGTCAGGCACGGCGGGGGTACGTCGTCGAGGGGCTCGGCGCCGCGCAGTTCGCCATGGACGGCGCCGTGGACCGGCTGCGTGCGGTGGCCAACGCCCGGGACCGCGGCGAGCCCCTGCCCGCTCCGAGCCTTCCGACCGGCGATCCGGACGGCTTCGTCTTCCCCGACGGCTCCCCGTCGGACGACGTCTGGGACGTCGTCGACCCCGACGGCCCCCTCGCCTCGCCCCTGGGCAGCCGAGGAGCCCCGGCCTCGCGCGACGAGTACGCCTCGCCCCTGGACTTCGCCTCTCCGGGCGCGGGCGGTCCGCGCGGCGGCAGCGCCTTCTCCGACGGGGGTCCGCCCGATCGTTTCCACCGCGGCCACACCCAGAGCCGCAACCGCGGCGGAGGCAACGTCTCCCGGGCCGTCGTCCTCGCAGCCGCCGACCCGGCGAACGCCTACGGCGCGGCCCTGGGCTGGCCCGAGCCGCCCAGCGGCGCCGGGCACAAGCCGGGCCGCAAGGCCGGCTCCCTGGTGGTGCTCGTGGACGGCGAGCTGACGCTCTACATGGAGCGCGGCGGCAAGACGCTGCTGGCCTGGCCCTCCGCCCCGGAGTCCGAGGACACGCCCGCCGACGATCCGCGTCTGCACACCGCAGCCGAAGCCCTGGCCGAGGCCGCGCGCGCGGGTTCCCTCGGCACGGTCACGGTGGAGCGGGTCAACGGGGTCTCCGCCCTCACCTCCCCCATCGGCAGCCTCCTGGAAGGAGCGGGCTTCATCGCGACCCCCCGAGGCCTGCGCCTGCGCGCATGACAGCAGACGCCCACGCCCCGGAGCCCACGGCGCCGAAACGCACCCGCCCGCAGCGGCACGGCCGCAATGCCCGCCCCGCCGTCCCGCCCCGACCCCCGCCCAGAGCCCGCCCGGGCATCCGCCCACGGCCCGTCCCGGCATCCGCCTGGAGCCCGCCCGGGCACCTGTCCAGAGCCCGCCCGACGCCCGCAGGCGCTCCTCCGCGCGCTTCCGTCCCCGCGTGTCACCCTTGACCCATGCCCGAAGGTGACACGATCTGGCAGGCCGCGAGGCGCCTCCACGACGCCCTCGCGGGAAAGGTGCTGACCCGCTCCGATCTGCGCGTCCCCAAGTACGCGACAGCCGATCTCACCGGCCGCACCGTCCTGGATGTCACCGCGCGCGGCAAGCACCTCCTCACTCGTGTCGAAGGCGGCCTGACGCTCCATTCGCACCTGCGGATGGACGGCGCCTGGAAGATCTACACGCACGACCAGCGCTGGACCGGCGGTCCGGCGCACCAGATCCGGGCGATCCTCGGCGTCCACGACCGCACCGCCGTCGGTTACCGACTCCCCGTCCTCGAACTGCTGCGCACCGCCGACGAGCAACAGGCCGTCGGCCACCTCGGCCCCGACCTGCTGGGCCCCGACTGGGATGCGGAGCGGGCCCTGGCCAACCTCGCCGCCGCCCCCGACCGCCCCCTCGGCGAGGCCCTCCTCGACCAGCGCAATCTGGCCGGTCTCGGCAACGTCTACAAGAGCGAGCTCTGCTTCCTCCTGGGCGTCACCCCGTGGCTCCCGGTCGGCGCGCTCCCCGCCGACCGCGCCGAGAAGCTGCCCGTGCTCGCGAAGAAGCTGCTGGAGGCCAACCGCGACCGCCTGGTCCGCAACACCACGGGCCGCCGCGCCCCGGACCTGTTCGTCTACGGCCGCACACCCCGCCCCTGTCTGCGCTGCGGCACACGGATCCGGGTGGCCGACCAGGGCGACGGCTCCCGCGAACGCCCGACCTACTGGTGCCCCACCTGCCAGACGGGGCCTGCTCCGGCACCGGGCTCCCCACCGACCCACCGGTCCCGTTCCCGCACCCTCCCGTGACGGCACGCCCAGGGCGGCGCCCATGACCGGCCGACGTCCCGGTAATTGACGGACCATCAGAAACCCTCGTACCGTCCCCTCATGGCCGTGAAGGCGTACGACCTCACCGGACGCACCGCATTCGTCACCGGCGCCGCGAGCGGAATCGGCCGCGCCTGCGCCGTACTGCTCGCCCGGGCGGGCGCCACCGTGCACGGCGCGGACCGCGACGCGCAGGGCCTGCACGAGACGGCGACGCTGATCAGGGACCACGGCGGAAGCGCCCGTACGCACCACCTCGACGTCACCGACCGCGTCCAGGTCCGTCAGGCCGTGGAGTCCTGCGAGCAGCTGGACGTCATGGCCGCGGTGGCCGGGATCATGCACAGCAGCCCCGTCCTGGAGACCCTGGACGAGGACCTGGACCGGGTCCTCGCCGTCAACTTCAAGGGCGTCCTGTACGCCTGCCAGGAGGCGGCCCGTCTGATGCTGGCGCGCGGCGCCGGCGGCAGCATCGTCACCATGGCCTCGGGCGCCGTGGACACCGGCGGCCCCGGCCTGCTCTGTTACGGTGTGGCCAAGGCGGCCGTGGTCCAGCTGACGAAGACGCTGGCGACGGAGGTCGGGCGGCACGGCATCCGGGTCAACGCGGTCGCGCCGGGCTGGATCCGCACCCCGATGACCGATCGCCACGACGCGGACGCGCAGGCGCACACCGAGGCGCTCATGGCGCGCAGGTCGCCGCTCGGCCGGGTCGGCGAACCGGAGGACATCGCCCACGCGGTCCTCCACCTGGCCTCGGACGCATCGGCGTTCACCACGGGCCAGATCCTCCGCCCGAACGGCGGCGTGGCCATGCCCTGGTGACCTCACCCCCGACCCACGCCTCCCACCCCACGTCACCTCGACCCACACCCCCGACCCACGCCTCCCACCCCACGTCACCTCGACCCACACCCCCGACCCACGCCTCCCACCCCTCGTCACCTCGACCCACACCCCCGACCCACGCCTCCCACCCCTCGTCACCTCGAGCCACGCCTCCCACCCGCCCACCCATCACTCCACCTCGCACCTCGCACCTTCCTCCGCCCTCCCCCTGGCTCCGCCCCACTCACGCCGCCCCCACTCACTCCGCCCTTTCCCCGTCCGCCGCACCTCGCTCCCCGCCCAGCTCCTGCGGCGGCTCCGGCCCCCTCCCCCTCCCCCGCGGCCGCCCAGCCCCCCCGCCAAGCAGCCCGCCACCGCCCCTGCGCCACGACCCCCACCGCCCGCGCCTTCGCCACACAGTGCACCGGCAGCAGGCTCAGCCCCCAGCCCCCCGCGGCCACCGTTCCCTCCAGCGCGCCGGCACCGGGCGTGACGGCGAGCCTCACCACGGCCCACCACCACAGCACGCCCAGCCCGAGGCTCAGCACCACGCCCGGCGCGGAGACGGCCGTGCGCCCCGCTATTCGCCCCGCCATGGCCGTCACCTCCAGCTGAGCCTCACGCGGATCACGCGGTGTCCGTCCACGACGTCAGAAAACCGAGCCCCTCGTCTCCGGCGGGACCGCCGCCGCACGCCCGCACCCGCGCGGGGCGCCGCAGCCGCCCCGAGGACTCACGCGTTCTCCGCCTGGAACATCCAGTGATGCTTCTCCAGATCCGCGGTGATGCCGATGAAGATGTCCTGGCTCACGGGGTCCGGGTCGCCCGTCGCCGCGACCCGTTCCCGCATCCGGGTGATGACCGCCCCGAGGGCGGCGACCAGCGCCCCGACGGCGTCGGAGTCCTTCACCCAGCCCGCCGGCACCGGGCTGATCCCGCTGCCCGCGGCCACCGTCGACGCCCGCCCGTCCGGTGAGACGCCGAGCGCGGAGGCGCGCTCCGCCACCGTGTCGGAGTGCGTGCGGGCGACGTCCACGACCTCGTCGAGCTGGAGGTGGACGGAGCGGAAGCGGGGCCCGACGACGTTCCAGTGGACCTGCTTGGCGACGAGCGACAGGTCGACGAGGTCGACGAGCGCGCCCTGCAACGCCTCCGAGACGGTCCGCAGGTCGGTGTCGGACAAGGGGCTCTTCACGACGTACATCCGTACCTCCGGTGTCTTGGCTCCCGCCGTGCTCCTCCACGATGGCCTCGGCGACCGGCACCGGCAAACGGACCCGGCCGCGGCCCGGGTCCCGAGATGGAACAAGCCCGCCACGCACCCTGCCACGCAGCCGGGACACCCCCGGGGCATGCCCGGAATGCGCCCAGGACGCGAAAAAACCCCGACCGCACCTCTCCGGGTCTTCCCGGAGAAGCCCCGGCCGGGGCCTCACACTGCCTGTGCACGTACCTTGGCGAACGAACGTACCTGCCCGGCCCGCCCGGGCCTCAGGGGCCCACGCGGACGGATCTCACGCGGCGACCACGTCCACCGCCTCGGCGGGCGCCTTGATGGTCACCCGCTCCGGTGGCACACCGGTCACCGACACGGAACCCAGCATCGGGCGAACCGACGTGGGCACAGGCTGGCTGGGGGTGGCCGCTGCCGACTGTGCCAGCTCGGCGAGGGCGAGCTCGTCGCTCACTTCCCGCATGAGCTCGGACATCCGTACGTCCAGCGCGTCGCAGATGGCGGAGAGCAGCTCGGAGGAAGCCTCCTTCTGCCCCCGCTCCACCTCGGAGAGATAGCCGAGTGAGACTCGGGCGGACGAGGAGACTTCGCGCAGAGTACGGCCCTGGCGCTGGCGCTGCCGACGCAGCACGTCACCCAGCAGGCGACGGAGCAGAATCATCGGTGGCTCCCTCCTCGGACCGCGTAGCCGCATCCTTCACGCCCCACCGTACCGCCTTGCGCTGCGGCCGTGCGGGGAGCGATGTCGTGTTCACTCAGGGCTGCAAACATCAAAACCCCCCGTTCTGTTCCGTATCCTGTGCCCGCTCATTCCCGGTGTGTTCGCCCGCAAGCTCTGTCAGGAGCAGTGCGAGTACGCTCCGTACACTCTCTCTACGAATTTCCGCCCGGTCGCCGTTCAACCGCAGGGCCTCCACTTTTCCGCCGCCGGCGGAACCGGAATCCGGCCCGGCCGGCCCGTCCACCGCCACGAATACCGTCCCCACGGGCTGTCCGTCCTGGGGGTCGGGGCCGGCGACGCCGGTGGTCGCGACGCCCCAGTCGGCCCCGAGCGCCTTGCGGGCGCCGGCCGCCATCTGGGCCGCGACCTGCGCGTCCACCGCCCCCCGGGCTTCCAGGAGGCCGGCGTCGACACCGAGCAGCCGGTGCTTGAGGTCGGTGGCGTACGCCGTGACCGAGCCGCGGAAGACCCTGGACGCCCCGGGGACCGCTGTGATCTCCGCCGCGACCAGGCCACCGGTCAGCGACTCGGCGACAGCGAGCGTCTCCCGCCTCACTGTGAGTAGTCGCACCACGTCGGCGGCCGTGGAATTCACGCTCCGGTCTCCTCCGACGCGGCCTGGCGGTCCGCGATTCCCTGGCGGCGCAGCACAATGGCCTGTCTCACATAGTCGAGTCCGGTCAGCACGGTCAGGACGACCGCCGCGCCCATCACCCAGAACCTCAGAGTGGCCAGCCACCCCGTCAGCGCCAGGACGTACATCCCGACGGCGATGCCCTGGACGAGCGTCTTCAGCTTGCCGCCCCGGCTGGCCGGGATGACGCCGTACCGGATGACGACGAAACGCAGCAGGGTGATGCCGAGTTCCCGGCCGAGGATCACGATCGTCACCCACCACGGCAGGTCGCCGAGCGAGGAGAGGCAGATCAGCGCCGCTCCCATGATCGCCTTGTCGGCGATGGGGTCGGCGATCTTCCCGAAGTCGGTGACGAGGTCGTACGTCCGCGCCAGATGCCCGTCGAACAGGTCGGTGATCATGGCCACCGCGAAGGCGGCCCAGGCGAACGAGCGCCATGCCGGGTCGTAGCCGCCGTCGGCCAGCATCAGCGCGACGAAGCCGGGCACCAGAATCAGCCGAAGCATCGTCAGGAAGTTGGCGATGTTCCACACGCTCGCCTGGTTGACGGCGGCGGCCGCGATCTTCGCGCCCCGCGGCGGCCTGGCCGCCCCCGGCGCAACGGCGCTCCCCTCGACGTCCGCGACGGCGGTCGCGCCCACCGGCTCAGCGGCGATGACCTCCGCCTGCGCGGCCTGGGGGGCGTTCGAGGCCTGGGGAGCCGTCGAAGCCTGGGGGGCCGAAGGCTGCGCAGCCGGGGCCCGGGAGGAGCCGTCGGCGGCCGACGCCGGAACACCCGTCATCTGCCCGCCTCCTCACTACACCCGAACGAGCCCGGCAGAGGCTCGGCGACGAGGTCGACGCCTTCCGTGCCGACCACCTTCGCCTCGACCATACGACCGACGCTCAGGCCTTCGCCCGACGTGAGCAGCACCTGGCCGTCCGTCTCCGGCGCCTGGTGGGCGCCACGGCCGTGCACGCCCTCGTCGTCCACCGACTCCACGAGCACGTGCACGGTCTCGCCCACGCGTTCCTCGGCCCGTTGCGAGACGAGTTCCTCGGCGAGCCGGGAGACCCGGGCCAGCCGCTCGGCCACCACGTCGGCGTCGAGCTTGTCGTCGTACGTCGCGGCCTCGGTGCCTTCCTCGTCGGAATAGCCGAAGACGCCGATCGCGTCCAGCCGCGCGCCGTCGAGGAAGCGCTCCAGCTCGGCCAGGTCGGCCTCGGACTCGCCGGGGAAGCCCACGATGAAGTTGGAGCGCACACCTGCCTGGGGTGCCTTGCTCCGGATGGTGTCGAGCAGTTCCAGGAAGCGGTCGGTGTCGCCGAAGCGGCGCATCGCCCGCAGCACGCCGGGCGCGGAGTGCTGGAAGGACAGGTCGAAGTAGGGCGCGATCTTCGGCGTGGAAGTGAGCACGTCGATGAGGCCGGGCCGCATCTCGGCCGGCTGGAGGTAACTGACGCGCACCCGCTCCAGCCCGTCGACCTCGGCGAGCTCGGGCAGCAGCGACTCCAGCAGCCGGATGTCGCCGAGGTCCTTGCCGTAGGAGGTGTTGTTCTCGGAGACCAGCATGATCTCCTTCACGCCCTGCTCGGCGAGCCAGCGCGTCTCGTTCAGCACGTCGCTGGGCCGGCGCGAGATGAAGGAGCCGCGGAAGGACGGGATGGCGCAGAAGGTGCAGCGCCGGTCGCAGCCGGAGGCGAGCTTGACGGAGGCGACTGGGGCGCCGTCCAGCCGCCGGCGCAGGGGCGCGCGGGGGCCGGACTGCGGGGCCAGGCCCTCGGGCAGGTCCGTGGGCGCGCCGTGGCCGGGAAGGGCCACGTCCCCCGCCGACTGGCGCTCGGCCGGACTGACCGGCAGCAGCTTGCGCCGGTCGCGCGGGGTGTGGGAGGCGTGGATGCCGCCGTTCAGGATGGTCTGGAGGCGGTCGGAGATGTCGGCGTAGTCGTCGAAGCCGAGCACGCCGTCCGCCTCGGGCAGGGCCTCGGCGAGTTCCTTGCCGTACCGCTCGGCCATACAGCCCACGGCCACGACGGCCTGGGTTCTGCCGTGGCCCTTGAGGTCGTTGGCCTCCAGCAGGGCGTCGACGGAGTCCTTCTTGGCGGCGTCGACGAAGCCGCAGGTGTTGACGACGGCGACGTCCGCTTCCTCGGCGTCCTCCACGAGCTGCCAGCCGTCCGCCTCCAAACGGCCTGCGAGCTCCTCCGAGTCCACCTCGTTACGGGCGCAGCCAAGGGTGACGAGTGCGACGGTACGGCGTTCAGGCATGGGCTCAAGACTACTTCGTCTCACGGACAGCCCACGTCGACGGGGTTGACGATCTTCGCCGGCCCCGTCGCGTACGGGCACACCGGGCTCATCCCGTCTGCGGGTCGCCCTTCGTATACGTCAGCCGCTCCACCGATCCGGGCTGGAAGTCGTCGTTGAGCTTCTTGCCGTTGACGAACAGATCGATCGCGCCGGCGTCGCCGAGCACGAGGTTGATCTTCTCGCTGTCCTGGAAGGTCTTGGAGTCGCCCTGCTTGAGCAGTCCGTCGAAGAGCAGCCGGCCGTTGTGGTCCTTGGCGGCGACCCAGCTGCGGCCGTCCGCGGCGCTGACCTGGACGGTCACCTTGTCCTGGGGGGCCGCGGCGATGGCGCTGTCGGACGGCTCCGGTTTCCGGTCGACGGGCTTGTCGGTCTTCGGCGTGGGCGAGGCGGTCTTTCCGGCGGTGGGGGTGGCGCCCTCGGCGACCTGCTCCTTCGCCCCGCCGCCGTCGCCGCCCTTGAACGCGGTGAAGCCGACGAAGCCCACGACGGCGACGATCGCGGCGACCATGGCCGCGGTCCAGTTCGGACCGCGCCGCTCGGGGCGGATGCGTTCCGCCTCGAAGAGGGGCGCGGCCGGGGTCGGCGCGGGACGGCCGCCGTGGGTGTCGTCGTATCGCTCGATCAGCGGGGCGGGGTCGAGGTGGACGGCCCTGGCCAGCGTCCGGATGTGCCCGCGCGCGTAGACGTCTCCGCCGCAGGGGGCGAAGTCGTCCGCCTCGATGGCGTGGACGATGGCGATGCGGACACGGGTGGCGGTGCTGACGTCGTCGACCGTCAGCCCGGCCTCGATGCGCGCCTGACGCAGGGCGTGGCCGATGGAGACGGGGGCTTCCTCGGACGGGTCTTCGAAGGGACGCTCGTCTTCAGGGGAGTTGCCGATGGACACGGGGGCGCCTTTCGAGCGTTTAGCCACCTGTGCTGGAGGTTCAGTCTAGGGGGGGTGCCGGAGGGAGGGGCAACCGGGCGGTACGACTTTGTACGCCATCGGTATGGCCGGTCACACCGATGACGGGCCGGTTACGGCCCCGCCGGGGAGCCGCACCTGTCCTCTCGCTCAACTGGACGTACGACAAAGGGAAACGGTTGCCCACTGCTCTCTAACGGGTGAGTCACGGCCGGTCGCCGCTCCCCTCGCCTGACGTCTACCCCTCAGACTGCCCCCGGATCACGGCGAGGACGCCGTCCAACTCGTC
Organism: Streptomyces rishiriensis; assembly: GCF_003112535.1. GTDB lineage: Bacteria > Actinomycetota > Actinomycetes > Streptomycetales > Streptomycetaceae > Streptomyces > Streptomyces rishiriensis. Next base: position 41,984 of record NZ_BEWA01000037.1, read on the forward strand.
CGGCTTCACGAGAACGTCACGCGCCTTCGACCCTTCGCTCGGTCCGACGATGTTGCGCGACTCCATGAGGTCCATCAGCCGGCCGGCCTTGGCGAAGCCCACGCGCAGCTTGCGCTGGAGCATGGACGTCGACCCGAACTGGGTGGAGACGACCAGTTCGGCCGCCTGGCACAGCAGGTCGAGGTCGTCGCCGATGTCCTCGTCGATCTCCTTCTTCTGCTTGGCCCCGACGGTGACGTCGTCGCGGAAGACGGGCGCCATCTGGTCCTTGCAGTGCTGGACGACCGCCGCGACCTCGGCCTCGGTCACGAAGGCGCCCTGCATACGGGTGGGCTTGTTGGCGCCCATCGGCAGGAACAGCCCGTCGCCCTTGCCGATCAGCTTCTCGGCGCCCGGCTGGTCGAGGATGACGCGCGAGTCGGCGAGCGAGGAGGTGGCGAAGGCGAGCCGCGAGGGCACGTTCGCCTTGATCAGGCCGGTGACGACGTCGACCGAGGGACGCTGGGTGGCGAGCACCAGGTGGATGCCGGCCGCGCGCGCGAGCTGCGTGATGCGCACGATGGAGTCCTCCACGTCCCGCGGCGCGACCATCATCAGGTCGGCGAGCTCGTCGACGATCACCAGCAGGTACGGGTACGGCTGGAGCTCGCGCTCGCTGCCCTCGGGCGGCTTGACGGTCCCTTCGCGCACGGCGCGGTTGAAGTCGTCGATGTGCCGGTAGCCGTAGGCGGCGAGGTCGTCGTAGCGCAGGTCCATCTCGCGGACGACCCACTGGAGCGCCTCGGCGGCCCGCTTGGGGTTGGTGATGATCGGTGTGATCAGGTGCGGGATGCCCTCGTAGGCGGTCAGCTCGACGCGCTTGGGGTCGACGAGGATCATCCGGACGTCCTCGGGGGTGGCCCGGATCATGACGGAGGTGATCAGGCAGTTGATGCAGGACGACTTGCCCGATCCGGTGGCGCCGGCGACCAGTATGTGCGGCATCTTCGCCAGCGAGTGCATGACGTAGCCGCCCTCGACGTCCTTGCCGAAGGCGACCAGCATCGGGTCGTCGTCCTCGGCGGACTCGGCGAGCCGCAGCACGTCGCCGAGGTTGACCATCTCCCGGTCGGTGTTCGGGATCTCGATGCCGACCGCGGACTTCCCCGGGATCGGGCTGATGATCCGCACGTCGGGGCTGGCCACGGCGTACGCGATGTTCTTCGCCAGCGCGGTGATCCGCTCGACCTTCACGGCGGGCCCGAGCTCGACCTCGTAGCGCGTGACCGTCGGCCCGCGGGTGAAGCCGGTGACGGCGGCGTCCACCTTGAACTCGGTGAAGACGTTCGTCAGCGAGGCGACGACGGCGTCGTTGGCGGCGCTGCGCGCCTTGCCGGGGCCGCCGCGCTCCAGGAGGTCGAGCGAGGGCAGGGCGTAGGTGATGTCGCCGGACAGCTGGAGCTGCTCGGCGCGCGCCGGCAGCTCACGCGGCGCCTCGGGGGCCGCCTTGGTCAGATCCGGAACCGCTCCCCCGGTCTTGAGCTTCTCCTGCCGGGGGCGGGGGGCCGGCGCCGGGACGGGCGTCGGCACCGGGGTCGGCGTGGTCGGCTCCCCTTCGCCCTGGCTCACGCCCTGGGTGAGGTCGGCGACGACCCGCGAGGGCGGCATGCCGTGCAGGACGGCGCCGTCGAGGTCGGCCGCCGCGGCTGCGGCGATGTCCACGGCGTCCATCTGCCGGTCCATCGCCGGCTGGGGCACGGCGGAGCGCCGGGGGCGGCCGCGTCGCCGGGTCAGCGCCTCCTGCTCGGCGCCGTCGGGGTCGTACGGCCCGGAAGCGCCCGTGCGCCGTCGGGGGCGCCCGGGCAGCGCCTCGCGCCACTGCTCGTCGTAGCGGGCCTCGTCGTCGCCGAACTCGTCGTACTCGTCCTCCGCCGGGTCGCGCAGCAGGCCGAGGCCGACCCCGAGCTGCCGCAGCCGCTGCGGGACGGCGTTGACCGGCGTGGCCGTGACGACCAGCAGCCCGAAGATCGTGAGCAGCACCAGCATCGGTACGGCGAGGACGTCGCCCATCGTGTACGTGAGCGGGGTCGCCGCGCTCCAGCCGATGAGACCGCCGGCGTCCCTTATGGCCTGCATGCCGGCGCTGCGGGCGGGCGCGCCGCAGGCGATGTGGACCTGCCCGAGCACGCCGATGACGAGGGCCGACAGACCGATCACGATCCGGCCGTTGGCCTCGGGCTTCTCGGGGTGGCGGATGAAGCGCACGGCGACGACGGCGAACAGGATCGGCACGAGCAGATCGAGTCGGCCGAAAGCGCCGGTCACCAGGATCTCGACGAGGTCGCCCACCGGGCCGCGCAGGTCCGCCCAGGTGCCCGCGGCGACGATGAGCGCGACGCCGAACAGCAGCAGCGCGACGCCGTCCTTGCGGTGGGCCGGGTCGAGGTTCTTCGCGCCGTTCCCTATGCCGCGGAACACGGCGCCGACGGCGTGCGCCAGGCCCAGCCACACGGCGCGCACGAGCCGGTAGACGCCCCCGGTGGGGCTGGGGGCCGGCGCGGGTGCGGGCCTTCTGGCCGCGACTTTCCTGGCGGGCGCCTTCTTCGCCGGGACCTTCCTCGCGGCGGCCTTCTTCGCCGGAGCCTTCGCCGGAGCAGCCGCCTTCCTGGCGGGCTGCTTCTTGGCTGCGGAGGGACGTGAGGCCATGGTGTGAGGTTACCGGTGCAGACCACTGGGGACACGTGTGCCCGGTGCTTCACCCGTTCGTGTCGCCCGCGGCGCGGCGCGGGACTGACGCGTCCGGTCCGCGGAAACAGGGAACTGACGCGCCCTCACGCACAACTTCTGCGTCGCACGCGTCAGTTCCGTTCAGTTCGGCGAGGGCAGCGAGGCGGCCCCGCCTCCGGCGCCCGGCTCCAGAGCGTCCAGCGCGCGGCGCAGACCGGTGAGTTTGCGCTCCAGGTGCGCCGCCGTGGCCACCGCCGCCGCGTCCGCCGACTCGTCGTCCAGTTGCTTGGACAGCGCCTCCGCCTGCTCCTCGACGGCCGCGAGCCTCGCGGAGAGCTCCGCGAGCAGCCCGGCCGGCTCCTTGGCGTCGCCGCCCGCCGCGGCCTTGCCGCCGCCGCCCTCCAACTGCAGCCTCAGCAGCGCCGCCTGCTCGCGCAGCTGGCAGTTCTTCATGTACAGCTCGACGAACACCGAGACCTTCGCGCGCAGCACCCACGGGTCGAACGGCTTGGAGATGTAGTCCACCGCGCCGGCCGCGTACCCGCGGAAGGTGTGGTGCGGCCCGTGGTTGATCGCGGTGAGGAAGATGATCGGGATGTCCCTGGTCCGCTCCCGCCGCTTGATGTGCGCGGCCGTCTCGAAGCCGTCCATTCCCGGCATCTGGACGTCCAGCAGGATGACCGCGAAGTCGTCCGTCAGCAGTGCTTTGAGCGCCTCTTCCCCGGACGATGCCCGCACCAGCGTCTGATCGAGCGCAGAGAGGATCGCCTCCAGCGCCAGCAGATTCTCCGGCCGGTCATCGACCAGGAGGATCTTGGCCTTCTGCACCATGGCCCGCCCTCCTCGCCCCGGCAGTGCACCGGGCGCCGCCCCTGGGGACGACTCCTTTGCGCCGCCCTTCCCTGTGCCGGTCATGGTAGCCGCACCCCGACCGTCGCCACACCCTGTCACCGTGATGTCACTGTGCACGTAGCAGGAACGCAGCAGGAGACCAGAAGGTTCCCCGAATCGCGCCTCGCTACACGGCGACGGCCACCCTGAGTCAGCAACTCCCGGCCTGCCCCGAAGGTTCCCGTCATGCCCAGGGTTCCCTTCGGGTGACGCCTCACTCGTCCCTCATCCACTGCTGCATCACCGACAGCAGGTGATCGGGGTCGACCGGCTTCGTCACGTAGTCGGAGGCGCCCGACTCGATCGCCTTCTCCCGGTCGCCCTTCATCGCCTTCGCGGTGAGCGCGATGATCGGCAGCCCGGAGAACTGCGGCATCCGCCGGATCGCCGTCGTCGTCGCGTAGCCGTCCATCTCGGGCATCATGATGTCCATCAGGACGACCGCCACGTCGTCGTGCTGCTCCAGGACCTCGATGCCCTCCCGGCCGTTCTCCGCGTACAGCACCGACAGGCCGTGCTGTTCCAGGACGCTGGTCAGCGCGAACACGTTGCGGATGTCGTCGTCGACGATGAGCACCTTCTCCCCGCCGAACTTGATGCCCGCGCGCGCCGGCGTCCCCGGCTGCTGGGTGCGGGCCGGCCACTGGTCGGGCCGGCCGACCTGCTCGCCGCCGCTCACCAGCCGCCGCCGTCGCCTGAAGAGCGCCGCCGGACCGTTCTGCGCGTCCTGGTACGACCGCACCTCGGCCGGGGTCCGGATCTCCGCCGGGGACAGCTCCGACAGCTCCCTCACCCCGTTCTCCGAGGCCACCAGGTCGCCGGCCTCCAGGGCGGGCACCACCTGCTGGTAGCCCTGCGGAGGCAGCTCGCTGGGGTGCAGCGGCAGGTACAGCGTGAACGTGGAGCCGCGTCCCGGCTCGCTCTGCGCGTGGATCTCGCCGCCGAGCAGTTGCGCGATCTCCCGCGAGATCGACAGTCCGAGGCCCGTGCCGCCGTACTTGCGGCTGGTGGTGCCGTCCGCCTGCTTGAACGCCTCGAAGATCACCCGCATCTTGCTGGCCGCGATCCCGATGCCGGTGTCGGTCACCGAGAACGCGATCAGCGGGGCGTCCGGGTCGGCCAGCGAACCGGCCTCCAGCAGCTGCTCCCGGATCGCCACCGGGACCTCCGCCCCGGCCGGCCGGATCACCAGCTCGACCGACCCGGAGTCGGTGAACTTCACCGCGTTGGACAGCAGGTTGCGCAGCACCTGCAGCAGCCGCTGCTCGTCCGTGTGCAGCGTGGCCGGCAGCTCCGGCGACACCCGCACGGACAGGTCGAGGCCCTTCTCCGCGGTGAGCGGGCGGAAGGTGGCCTCCACGTAGTCGACCAGCTGGACGAGCGCGATGCGCGTCGGCGAGACGTCCATCTTGCCCGCCTCGACCTTCGACAGGTCCAGGATGTCGTTGATCAGCTGGAGCAGGTCGGAGCCGGCCCCGTGGATCGTCTCGGCGAACTCGACCTGCTTGGGCGAGAGGTTGCCCTCCGCGTTGTCCGCGAGCAGCTTCGCCAGGATCAGCAGCGAGTTGAGCGGCGTGCGCAGCTCGTGCGACATGTTGGCGAGGAACTCGCTCTTGTAGCGCATCGACACCGCGAGCTGCTCGGCCCGCTCCTCCAGGACCTGCCGCGCCTCCTCGATCTCGGTGTTCTTCACCTCGATGTCGCGGTTCTGCTGGGCCAGCAGCTCGGCCTTCTCCTCCAGTTCGGCGTTGGACGCCTGCAGGGCCTTCTGCCGCTGCTCCAACTCGGCCGACCGCTCGCGCAGTTGCTCGGTCAGCTCCTGCGACTGCTTCAGCAGCTGCTCCGTCTTGGTGTTCACGGAGATGGTGTTGACGCTGGTCGCGATCATCTCGGCGAGCTGGTTGAGGAAGTCCTTCTGGATCTGCGTGAACGGCGTGAACGACGCCAGCTCGATCACCCCGAGTACCTGGCCCTCGAACAGCACCGGCAAGACGATCACCTGAGCGGGCGGCGCCTCGCCGAGCCCCGAGGCGATCTTCAGATAGCCGCTCGGGGCGTTCGCGACGAGGATCGTGCGCTTCTCCTCGGCGGCCGTCCCCACCAGCGCCTCACCCGGCCGGAACGACGACGGCATGGAGCCCATCGAGTAGCCGTACGAGCCGAGCATCCGCAGCTCGTACAGGTCCGCGTCACCGTCGGCCGTCGGCATCGCCAGGAAGAACGCGCCGTGCTGCGCGGCCACCAGGGGCGGCAGCTCGCTCATGATCAGCGAGGCCACGTCCTGCAGGTCCCGGCGGCCCTGCATCAGGGCCGACACGCGCGCGAGGTTGCCCTTGAGCCAGTCCTGCTCCTTGTTCGCGATCGTGGTGTCCCGCAGGTTCGCGATCATCTTGTTGATGTAGTCCTGGAGCTCCTGGATCTCCCCGGACGCGTCCACGTCGATCTTCAGGTTCAGGTCGCCGCGGGTCACCGCGGTCGCCACGCGCGCGATGGCCCGCACCTGCCGGGTCAGGTTCCCGGCCATCTCGTTCACCGACTCGGTGAGGTCGCGCCAGGTGCCGTCGACGTCCCGCACGCGTGCCTGGCCGCCCAGCTGCCCCTCGGTGCCCACCTCGCGGGCCACCCGGGTGACCTCCTCGGCGAACGACGACAGCTGGTCCACCATCGTGTTGATCGTCGTCTTCAGCTCGAGGATCTCCCCGCGCGCGTCGATGTCGATCTTCTTCGTCAGGTCGCCCTTGGCGATGGCCGTCGTGACCATGGCGATGTTGCGCACCTGACCGGTCAGGTTAGACGCCATGCCGTTCACCGAGTCGGTGAGGTCCTTCCAGGTGCCCGCCACACCCGGCACATGCGCCTGACCGCCCAGGATGCCGTCCGTGCCCACCTCACGGGCCACCTTGGTGACCTGCTCGGCGAACGAGCTCAGCGTCTTCACCATGGTGTTGAAGGTGTCGGCGAGCTGCTGGACCTCGCCGCGCGCCTCGATCGTCACCGTACGCGTCAGGTCGCCGTTGGCGACGGCCGCCGCGACCTGGGAGATGTTGCGCACCTGCATGGTCAGGTTCTTGGCCATCAGGTTGACGTTGTCGGTGAGGTCCTTCCAGATGCCCGTGACGCCCGAGGCGTACGCCTGGCCGCCCAGGATGCCCTCGGTGCCCACCTCGCGGGCCACCCGGGTCACCTGCTCGGCGAAGGAGGACAGCTGGTCGACCATCGTGTTCACGGTGGTGACGAGCTCGAGGATCTCGCCCTTGGCGTCGACGGTGATCTTCTTCGACAGATCGCCCTTGGCGACCGCGGTCGTGACGTCGGCGATCTGACGCACCTGGATGGTCAGGTTGTTCGCCATGAAGTTCACGGACTGCGTGAGGTCCTTCCAGGTGCCGGAGACGCCCTGCACCTCGGCCTGTCCGCCGAGCTGCCCCTCCGTACCCACCTCACGGGCCACCCGCGTGACCTCCTGGGCGAACGACGACAGCTGGTCGACCATCGTGTTCAGGGTGTTCTTCAGCTCCAGGATCTCCCCGCGCGCGTCCACGGTGATCTTCTGGGAGAGGTCACCGCGGGCCACCGCGGTGGCGACCTGGGCGATGTTGCGCACCTGGGCGGTGAGGTTGCCGGCCATGCCGTTCACCGAGTCGGTCAGATCGCGCCACACCCCGGCCACTCCGGGCACCTGGGCCTGCCCGCCCAGCCGCCCCTCGGTGCCCACGTCCCGCGCGACCCGGGTCACCTGGTCGGCGAAGGCGGAGAGCTGGTCGACCATCGTGTTGATGGTGTTCTTCAGCTCCAGGATCTCCCCGCGCGCGTCCACGTCGATCTTCTGCGACAGGTCGCCGCGCGCCACCGCCGTCGTCACCTGGGCGATGTTGCGCACCTGGGACGTCAGGTTCCCGGCCATCGAGTTGACGGAGTCGGTCAGCTCCTTCCAGGTGCCCGACACCCCGTCCACCCGCGCCTGACCGCCCAGCCGGCCCTCGGTGCCCACGTCCCGGGCCATCCGCGTCACCTGGTCGGCGAACGACGACAGCTGGTCCACCATCGTGTTCACGGTGTTCTTCAGCTGCGCCATCTCACCGGAGACGTCCACGGTGACCTTCTGCGACAGGTCGCCGTTGGCCACCGCCGTGGTGACCTGCGCGATGTTCCTCACCTGTCCGGTGAGATTCCTGAACGCCGTGTTGACGGAGTCCGTCAGGTCCTTCCAGGTGCCGGCCGCGCCCGACACCTGCGCCTGACCGCCCAGCTCACCCTCGACGCCGATCTCCCGCGCCACCCGCGTGACCTCGGCGCCGAAGGCCGACAGCTGGTCGACCATCCCGTTGACGGTGTTCTTCAGCTCCAGCATCTCGCCGGCCACGTCCACCGTGACCTTCTGCGACAGATCGCCGCTGGCCACCGCCGTGGTCACGGCCGCGATGTCACGCACCTGCGTGGTCAGGTTGCGGAACACCGTGTTGACGGAGTCCGTCAGGTCCTTCCAGGTGCCGGCCGCACCCGGCACGTTCGCCTGGCCGCCCAGCTGCCCCGCGGCCCCCACCTCGTTGGCCACCCGTGTGACCTCGTCGGCGAAGGTCCGCAGCGTCTCCGTCATCTGGTTGATCGTGTCGGCGAGCTGCGCGACCTCGCCGCGCGCCGACACCGTCACCTTCTGCGACAGGTCGCCGTTGGCGACCGCCGTCGTCACCTCCGCGATCCCGCGCACCTGGGCCGTCAGGTTCCCGGCCATGGTGTTCACCGAATCGGTGAGTTCCTTCCACACGCCGTCCACGCCGGACACCTGGGCCTGGCCGCCGAGGATGCCCTCGGTGCCCACCTCACGGGCCACCCGGGTCACCTCGGACGAGAACGCCGAGAGCTGGTCCACCATCGTGTTGACGGTGTTCTTCAGCTCGAGCATCTCGCCCTCGACGTGAACCGTCACCTTCCGCGACAGATCACCCTTGGCCACCGCCGTCGTCACCAGCGCGATGTCGCGCACCTGCGCCGTCAGCCGGTACGCCATCGTGTTGACGGACTCCGTGAGGTCCTTCCACGAACCCGACATACCGCGCACCTGGGCCTGACCGCCCAGCTTGCCCTCGGTGCCCACCTCGCTGGCCACGCGCGTGACCTCGTCGGTGAACGTCGACAGCTGGTCGACCAGGTTGTTGACCGTCCGCCCGACCTTCAGGAACTCCCCGCGCAGCGGATGCCCGGTCCCCTCCGGGGTGTGCGTCCGCAGCTCCATCCGCGACGACAGATCGCCCTCGGCCACCGCCGACAGCACCCGTCCCACCTCGGAGACCGGGCGTACGAGGTCGTCGACCAGCGCGTTCGAGTTGTCGATGGCGGTCGCCCAGGAGCCCTCGCAGGCCCCCGTCTCCAGCCGCTCGGTGAGCTTCCCCTCGCGCCCCACCATGCGCCGCACACGCGACAGCTCACCCGTGAGATGCAGATTACGGTCCGCCACCTCGTTGAACACGGCGGCGATCTCCGACATCACACCGTCGCCGGAGACCGTGAGCCGCTTGCGGAAGTTCCCGTCCCGCATGGACACCAAGGCCACGAGCAAACGGTCCAAAGCTGCCGTGTCCACGACAGTGGTGCCCCCGCGTGGGGTGCGTGGCCTGCTCAGAGACTGTCCGCCTTTCGCGCGCGTCTTAGTGCCCCGCGTCGCTGCGCCAGACTCCACGTTGTCCCTCCCGCAGGGGTCGACCGATACCACTGTGCCCGGGTGCCGCTCGTCGCCGCTCCTGGTGCCACCCGGGTGTCGCCCCGATGGGACCAGGCGGGCCCGGAGGGCTGCTGCCCGCTGAGCCCGGACGACACTCGCTCTGCCCGGACCTTCACAAGAAGCTTGCCCAGTGTTTCACCCTTGCCGAACCAGGCCATAACAGTTCGGCAGCTTCGCACACGGTCCGCACACCCTCGGGCGGAAACACCGGCGACCGGCATCCGCACGGCCCCGGAAGGTAAGTAACCTTGCATGCGGCTGTCCAGCCACACCGGTCCGACGGTCTGGGCGGTGGCACGAGCACGAGCGGGCATCGGAGGGGCGGCCGCACACATGACCACCGGACTGATCCCGGGGGGACATCCCCCGGACCCCCGGCCCTCAGGAGCGCGCCCGCCCCACCAGCGGCGCGACCCGGACGGCGGGGGAGCCCTGTCCGCAGACAACCGGCCGAGGAGTTCTGTGATCACCGCGCGCGCGGCCGCCAGCTTCGAGCCCGTAGGGCGATCGGTGGCGACCGCCCGGTCCTTCGTCCGCGACACCCTCCAGGGCTGGGGCTTCGCCGACATCATCGACGACGCCGTCGTCCTCACCAGCGAGCTGGTGACCAACGCGGTCGTCCACGCCGGCACCCACGCCGACGTCCTTTGCCTGCGCAGCGACGACGGCGTCCGCGTCGAGGTGGCCGACCGGTATCCCGAGCGGGAGATCCCCCTCCAGGGCTCCCTCGCCACCATGGGCAACCCCGACCGCGAAGGCGGCCGCGGACTCCAGCTGTGCGCCGCCATCGCCGCCCGCTGGGGCGTCGAGTACACCCCCACCCACAAGCAGGTCTGGTTCCGGCTCGACCTCCCCGACCGCCCGGTGGGCACCCGCGCGGCCGGCCCCTCCCTCCCGGCCGACCTCCTCCCGCTCGCCGACAGCCGGGTACGCGTCGCGGTCGTCCAGATCGACCGCACGGGCGCCATCTCCGCCTGGAACGAGGACGCCGAGGAACTCTTCGGCTACCCCGCCGACCAGGTCACCGGCAAGCCCCTCACCGACCTCGCCGCCTGGCCGCACACCCCCGGCACCAGCACCGGCATCGTGGAAGCCCTCCAGCTCTCCCGCTGGGAGGGCAGCTACGGCATCCGCGGCGCCGACGGCCGCGTGACCCCCGTCTACGCCTCCCACCTCCGCGTCCGCGACACCGACGGCGAGCCCTCCACCGTCTGCCTGCTCGTCCGCGACCACGAACGCGCGGTCCTGCAGACCCCGTTGCGCGTCCCGGCCTCCGACACGAACACCGGCTCCGACGGCCAGAGCACGGACCCCTTCGAGGTGTTCATCGGCTCCCCCGCGCCGGACGACCTCGACGGCCTCCTCCAGCGCACCGTGGAGCGGGCCCGCGACATGCTCGACGCCGACTCCGCCTTCCTCCTCCTGGCCACCGACGACGAGACGGAGTTGGAGGTCCGCGCCTCCACCGGCCTGCCCTCGGCCCGCCAGCGCTTCGCGCGCGTGCCCGTCGAGGCGGGCCCCGGCCGCTACGGCTCGGCCAGGATGCCGGCCGTCCACGAGGACCTGCTCGCCGTACCCGGCGCCGTCCCCCTGTTGAGCGGCACGGGCATGCGCTCCGTCGTCACCGTCCCGCTCAAGGTGGAAGGCCGTCTCACGGGCTCCCTCGGCGTGGCCGCGGAGGCCGCGGGCCGTTACTCGAACGAGGAGGCTCTGCGCCTGCAGTTCGCGGCCGACCGCATCGCGCTGGCGGTGGAGTCCGCCCGCCTGGGCGAGCTGGAACGCCTGCGCAGGGGCTCCCTCAGCTTCCTCGTCGAAGCCTCCGACCTCCTCGCGGGCACCCTGGACCGTGACCAGACCCTGGCCCTGATGGCCCAGATGACGGTGCCGACGCTGGCCACCTGGTGCGCGGTCTACACGATCGCCGACCAGGCGTCCGACCCCTACCTGTCGTACGTCCTGCACGAGGACGAGGAACTCATCGACGGCATCAAGTCGTTGCTCTCGAAGGTCCCGCCCCCGGACCCGGTCCCCACCCCCGGCGCGCGGGTCTGGGCGGCCCCCGCCGAGGCCGCGCACGACGCGGCCCTGCGCAGCTCCATGCGCAGCCTCGGCCTGAACGGCGGCCCCACCCACCAGGTGGCCTCGGGCATCGGCCCCACGCTCGCCACGGCCTCCGCGGTCGGCGGCGAGACCGTGGTCCTCCCCCTGGTCGCCCGCAACCGCGTGATCGGCATGCTGACCCTCGGCAAGCCCACCGACGAGCACTTCCGCCAGGAGATCCTCGAACTGGCCGAGGACCTGAGCCGCAGAGCGGCCCTCGCCCTCGACAACGCCCGCCTCTACTCCGAGCGCACGGCCATCAGCCAGGCCCTCCAGCGCAGCCTCCTGCCCCCGGAACTCCCCTCGATCGACGGCGTCGAGGTCGAGGTCATCTACCGCGCGGCCGGCGAGGGCAACGAGGTCGGCGGCGACTTCTACGACGTCTTCCCGATCAGCGACGGCGCGTACGGCTTCGCCATCGGCGACGTCTGCGGCACGGGCCCGAACGCCGCCGCGGTGACGGGCCTGGCCCGACACGCGCTCAGGCTCCTGGCCCGTGAGGGCCTCAGCGGCCCGGCCGTACTCGAACGCCTGAACTCCGCCATCCTCGACGAGGGAGCGCGCAGCCGCTTCCTCACCCTCCTCTACGGCGAGATGCGCCCCCAGGAGGACGGCAGCGCCGAGCTGAAGGTGGTCTGCGCGGGCCACCCGCTCCCCCTGCGCCTCCGCCAGGACGGCACGGTCGAGCCGGCCGCCGAACCCCAGCCGCTCCTGGGCGTCATGGAGGACCTGGAGCTCTACGAGCAGGCGGTCACCCTCGACCCGGGCGACGTCCTGCTCTGCGTCACGGACGGCGTCACCGAACGCCGCGAAGGCACCCGCATGCTGGGCGACGACGGCCTCGCCGACGTCCTCACCACCTGCACGGGCCTCACGGCCGGCGCGGTCGCCGCGCGCATCATGCGCGCCGTGGAGCGCTTCGCCTCCGACGCGCCTTCCGACGACATGGCGATCCTGGCGATGCGCGTGGCATGAGGAGGCGCCGGACATGAGAAAAGCCCCCGCCCGAAAGGGCGGAGGCTTTTTTCGTAGAGCCCCCTAACGGAATCGAACCGTTGACCTTCTCCTTACCATGGAGACGCTCTGCCGACTGAGCTAAGGGGGCTGGTCACTTTTCGAGGTTTCCCTCGCGGCAACGGAATAGATCATACCCCGAACGAGCCGGTGTTCCCAAACCCGTTCAGGAGGCGGCCTCGAGCAGCCCACCGAGCGCGTTGCAGGCCGACACGATCCGCTGCATGTCCCGTTTCGTCAACGAGGCGTCCACCGGCAGCGCGAGCGTTTCGTCGGCCGCCCGCTCGGTCTCCGGGAGAGCGACGCACTGCCGGAACTCGGCCAGCCGGTGCGACGGAGCCCGCACCGGCACCCGGCACTCGATCCCCCTGCTCCGCAACGCCCTCGCGAACGCGTCCCGGTCGGGCCGGCCGTTCCCCGGCACCCGCACGACGTACTGCTGGTAGGTGTGCCCGACACCGCCCTCCGGCGTCCGCACCCCACGCAACCGCCCGTCCAGAAAGGCAGCCCGCTCCCGACGCTGCGCGATCTCGTCGTACGGCGCTTCGGACTCCGCCTGCTCCACCACCAGCAGCCCGTGCCTGCGCCCCACTTCGTGCAGCCGCCGGACCTCTGCCGGCCGCCCGAAACGGTGGACGACGACAACGGCCGCGGTACGTGCCGTGGCGACCGCTTCGACGGCGGTCGCGTCGAGGCAGTACGTCGTCGGGTCGACGTCCGCGAAGACCGGCTGCGCACCCGCCAGGGCGACCGCGCCCGCGACTTCCACGTTGCCGAAGGCCGGCACGACGACCTCGTCGCCGACTCCGACGCCGGCGGCCCTGAGCAGTGCAGCAGTACCCATGCCGTGGATGCTGGATCCGGAACATGAACGCCAAGTGGCCGAAAACAAAAAAGGGTTGGGACCCGAACCGAAGTTCAGATCCCAACCCTTTGAATGATTGTTCGGCGGTGTCCTACTCTCCCACAGGGTCCCCCCTGCAGTACCATCGGCGCTGTAAGGCTTAGCTTCCGGGTTCGGAATGTAACCGGGCGTTTCCCTCACGCTATGACCACCGAAACACTATGAAACTGTCCAGCCGCACCACACCGTGACCATGGCATGGGGCTGTTCGTGGTTTCAGAACC
>NZ_BEWA01000038.1 GCF_003112535.1 Streptomyces rishiriensis
GCTCGACCTCAGCCGATTCAACGGGCGCTACCCGGTGGAGCTGTTCGGCGGGGTGCGCTTCCCGGCGGTCGGCGAACTGCCCTACCTGCTGACGCTGGCCGGGCACGGCTTCTACTGGTTCAGGCTGCGCAAGGACGCGGCCTAGAACCCCGAGGCGGGGCGGTTTCCCCTGTCCCGCCCGGGGCACGCATGAGTAACACCCCGACCCCCGCGGGGAAAGGAATGCGACGCCATGGCGGAAACGGTCACTCTCTCCGGCAAGACAGTCCCCGGCCTCCTGGGGTCGCTGGATCCGTTGCTGCGCGAGTGGCTGCCACGGCAGCGCTGGTTCGCCGGCAAGGGGCGTCCGATCACCGGATTCTCGCTGGTGGCGGCCACCGAGCTGCTGCCGGCCGACTCCAGGCTGGGGCTGTACCACCTGCTGGTGCGCGCCCGTCAGGGCCCGGGGCCCGGTGACTGCTACCAGCTGCTGATCGGCGTCCGCGAGGCGCTGCCGCCCCGGCTGGCCCCCGCGCTGATCGGGCACGTGGCCCAGGGGCCGCTGGCCGGGCGGACCGTCTTCGACGCCCTGTACGACGCCCGGCCCGCCGAGGTGCTGCTGGAGGCGCTGCGCACCCGGGCGCGGATCGGCGCGCTGCGCTGCGAGCGCGATCCGGGGCAGGAGATCCCGTCGGGACTGGTCCCGCGCCGGCTGACGGGCGAGCAGTCGAATTCGTCCGTCGTCTTTGGAGATACGTTCATTCTCAAGCTCCTGCGCCGGGTCGTGCCGGGCGTCAACCCCGACCTGGAGCTGCCGCTGGCGCTGGCCCGCGAAGGCTGCCCCCGGGTGCCCGCGCCGGCGGCGTGGCTACAGGCCGACCTCGGCGAGAGCCAGGGCGGCGACGGCCGCGGCGGCGACGGCCAGGGCGAGGACGAGTCCTACGTCCTGGGCGTGCTCCAGCCGTATCTGCAGGGCGCGGCGGACGGCTGGGAGCTGGCGCTGCGGGAACTGGCCAAGGGCGAGGACTTCGCCGCCGAGGCCCGGGCGCTGGGGCGGGCCACGGCCGAGGTGCACGGGGCGCTGGCCAAGGCGCTGCCCACGGCGACGCTGGGACCGTCCCAGATAGGACCGATGGTGGACGGCATGACCGAGCGGCTCGACGCGGCCGCACAGGCGGTGCCGGCGCTGCGCTCCTACGCGCCGGCGCTGCGCACCGCCTTCACGGCTCTGGCCGACCTCGCGGCCGAGGGCCGCACCTGGACCGCCCAGCGCGTCCACGGCGACCTGCACCTCGGGCAGTGCCTGCGCACGTCCGCCGGCGAGTGGACGCTGATCGACTTCGAGGGAGAGCCGGCCAGGCCGCTGGCCGAGCGGCGGATGCCGCAGCCGACCGTGCGGGACGTGGCGGGCATGCTGCGTTCCTTCGACTACGCGGCCCACTCGGCGGACCCGCCGGACCCCGGCTGGGCGCACGCCTGCCGGGCCGCCTACTGTTCCGGATACGCCGAGGCGGCGGGCGTCGACCCGCGCACCGACCCCGTGCTGCTGCGGGCCTACGAGACGGACAAGGCGGTCTACGAGGTGGTCTACGAGGCCCGGCACCGCCCCGACTGGCTTCCCGTCCCCCTGTCCGCGATACACCGCCTCGCCGCACCCGACCTGCCTTGAGGAGGCTCCGTACGTGACTCCCCCGAAGAAGGTCAAGAAGGCCGACGGGAAGAACGAGAGCGCCGCCGCCGCACCCGCGCCGGAGGCATCCCCCGCGCCCACGGCATCCCCTGCGACCGCGCCTCCCGCGTCCGTGACCCCGCCCGCGCCGGCGGTGTCACCCGTGCTGGACGCCGACGACCGCGAGCGTCTGCTGCACGGCTCCCATCACGCCCCGCACTCGGTGCTCGGCGCGCATCCGGTGCCCGGCGGGGTCGTCTTCCGGGCACTGCGCCCGTACGCCCGGTCCGTCACGGTGCTCGCGGGCGAGCTGCGCGCCGAGCTCCAGGACGACGGCGACGGCTTCTTCTCCGGCCTGCTGCCCCTGACGGAGGTCCCGGTCCACCGGCTGCTCGTGGCCTACGACGACACGACCCTGGAGACCGAGGACGCCTACCGCTTCCTGCCCACGCTGGGCGAGCTGGACCTGCACCTCATCGGCGAGGGACGGCACGAACAGCTGTGGACGGTGCTCGGCGCGCATCCCCGGGTCCACCAGGGGGTGAGCGGCACCAGCTTCTCCGTGTGGGCTCCCAACGCGCGCGGCGTGCGGGTGACCGGCTCCTTCAACTTCTGGGACGGCACGGGGTTCCCGATGCGCTCGCTCGGCTCCACGGGCGTCTGGGAACTGTTCGTGCCCGGGGTCGGCGAGGGCGAACTGTACAAGTTCGACATCACCCGGCCCGACGGCTCGCACACCGTGCGCGCCGACCCGATGGCCCGGCGCACCGAGGTCCCGCCCGCGACCTCGTCGATCGTGGCCGCCTCGCACTATGAGTGGGGCGACGAGGAGTGGCTGGCCCGGCGGGCCGAGATACCCGTGCACCAGGCGCCGTTCTCCGTGTACGAGGTCCATCTGCCGTCCTGGCGGCCCGGCCTCACCTACCGCCAGCTCGCCGACCAGC
Source organism: Streptomyces rishiriensis (assembly GCF_003112535.1). Lineage (GTDB taxonomy): Bacteria > Actinomycetota > Actinomycetes > Streptomycetales > Streptomycetaceae > Streptomyces > Streptomyces rishiriensis. Next base: position 2,593 of record NZ_BEWA01000038.1, read on the forward strand.
TGCCGGCCTACGTCAAGGATCTGGGCTTCACGCACGTCGAGTTGATGCCGGTCGCCGAGCATCCCTTCGGCGGCTCCTGGGGCTACCAGGTCACCGGTTTCTACGCGCCCACGGCCCGGCTGGGCACTCCGGACGACTTCAAGTACCTGGTGGACGCCCTGCACCGGGCCGACATCGGCGTCCTGATGGACTGGGTGCCGGCGCATTTCCCGCGCGACGACTGGGCCCTCGCCGAGTTCGACGGACGCCCGCTGTACGAGCACGAGGACCCGTTGCGGGCCGCGCACCCGGACTGGGGGACGCTGGAGTTCGACTTCGGCCGGCGCGAGGTGCGCAACTTCCTGGTGGCGAACGCCACTTACTGGTGCGAGGAGTTCCACATCGACGGGCTGCGGGTGGACGCCGTCGCCTCGATGCTCTACCTCGACTACTCGCGCGAGCCCGGCCAGTGGACCCCGAACGAGCACGGCGGCCGGGAGAACCTGGACGCGGTCGCCTTCCTTCAGGAGATGAACGCGACGGTGTACCGCCGCAGTCCCGGCGTCGTCACCGTCGCGGAGGAGTCCACGGCCTGGGACGGGGTCACGCGGGCCACCGACCAGCCGGGTCCGAGCGGCTTCGGCGGGCTCGGCTTCGGGCTGAAGTGGAACATGGGCTGGATGCACGACTCGCTGGACTACATGAGCCACGAGCCGGTGCACCGCAGGTACCACCACCACGAGATGACGTTCTCGATGGTGTACGCGTACAGCGAGAACTACGTGCTGCCCATCTCGCACGACGAGGTGGTGCACGGGAAGCGCTCGCTGGTGTCGAAGATGCCCGGCGACTGGTGGCAGCAGCGCGCCGGCCTACGGGCCTATCTGGCGTTCATGTGGGCCCACCCCGGCAAGCAACTCCTCTTCATGGGGCAGGAGTTCGCCCAGGGCGCGGAGTGGTCGGAGACGCACGGACCGGACTGGTGGCTGCTGGATCCGGCGTACGGGGCCGAGGCGGACCACCGGGGCGTCCGGGACCTGGTGCGCGACCTCAACGCCGTCTACCGGGCGACGCCCGCGCTCTGGCAGCTGGACACCGACCCCGCCGGTTTCCGGTGGGTGGTCGGCGACGCGGCCGAGGACAACGTCTTCGCGTTCCTGCGCCACGACGCCGAGGGCTCCCCGCTGCTCTGCGTCAGCAACTTCTCGCCCGTCGTGCGCCACGACTACCTCCTGGGAGTCCCCGACGACGTGCCGGCCTGGCACGAGGCGCTCAACACCGACGCGTCCCCGTACGGAGGCAGCGGCGTCACCGGTCCCGAGCCCGTCAAGCCGGAGCCCCAGGGCCGCCACGGCCACCCGGCGACCGTCCGCCTCACCCTGCCTCCGCTGGCGACGATCTGGCTGCGCCCGGCCTGAGCCGCACCCGACCGGCCGCCGGACGCGGCGCCGGCGAGCCGGTCGCAGGAAACGGGAGCAGCCGGGAACGGAAGCAGCCGACGCCGGGAGCAGCCGGCAACCCGGGCAGCGGCGGAAGCCGCCCGGCCCGCCCACCCCGCCGGGCCCGGATGGTCGCCGGTGACGCGGGCGGGCCGGCTGCCTGACGCCTGACGCCGGCCATCGAGGCCTGTCGGCGCGAGGGCGGCGGCGCGCCAGCGTCAGGCCTCGGTGGCCGGCGGGGGCACGAGGGTCTCGGCCAGGGGCCTGGGCAGGGGGCGGCTGTGCAGCACCCCGAGCCGCTGGGTGGCGCGGGTCAGCGCCACGTACAGGTCGCTCGTCCCGTAGCGTGCCGGCTCCACCACCAGAACGGAGTCGAACTCCAGGCCCTTCGACTGGCGGGGGTCCAGCAGGACGACCGGCTGCGTCAGGTCCGGTTCCGCGCCCGCGGTGATCCCGTCCAGTCGCGCCGCCAGCTTCCGGTGCAGGTCGCGCGGGGCGATGACCGCGAGCCGGCCCTCCGCGGGCGTCAGCTCGCCGACCGCCTCGGCCACCGCCTCCGCCAGGTCGTCGGTCGCGCGCGCCCACGGCCGCGCTCCCGTCGAGCGCACGGAGCTCGGCGGGGTGAAGTCCGGGCGCTCGGCCCGCACCACCGCGGCCGCCACTTCCATGATCTCCGCCGGGGTGCGGTAGTTCACGCCGAGGCGGGTGTGCTCCCAGCGGTCCTGGACGTACGGCTGGAGGATGCGGTCCCAGGATCCGACGCCGGCCGCCTCGGCGGTCTGCGCCGGGTCGCCGACCAGCGTCATCGAGCGGGTCGGGCTGCGCCGCATGAGCAGCCGCCAGGCCATCGGCGACAGCTCCTGCGCCTCGTCGACGATGATGTGCCCGAACGCCCAGGTCCGGTCGGCCGCCGCGCGCTCGGCGGCGCTGCGGTGGTCGTCCTCCTCGTGCCGCTCGGCGAACCGTTCGGCGTCGATGATGTCGTGCGCGGACAGGATCTCGGAGTCCTCTTCGTCCTTGTCCTCGAACTCGTAGGTGCGCGAGGCGTAGGAGACGTCCAGGACGCCCTGGGCGTAGGCGACCTGCGTCTCGCGTTCCCGCTCGGCCAGCGCCCGCGCCACCCGTTCGTCCACGCCGAGCAGTTCGGCGGCCTCGTCCAGGAGCGGCACGTCCGCCACCGTCCACGCCCGTGTCACCGGGCGGCGGATGACGGCCGCGTCGTCGTCGGAGACGTAGCCCACCGGGTCGGCGAGGAAGTCCGCGACCAGACGCTGCGGGGTCAGGCGCGGCCACAGCTGGTCGACGGCGGCCCAGACCTCGGGGTTCTCGGCGAGTCCGTCGCGGATCTGGGTGATGTCGCTCGGGTCCAGCAGGTTCGTGCCGTCGAACGGGTCGGTGCCGATGCGTTCGGCGACCATGTCGGTGAGCGTGTTGAGGATGTGGCCCTCGAAGTGTTCGCGCGCCACGTTGTGCGGGAGGTTCGCGGCGCGGGTGCGCTCGCGGGCCATCTTCACCAGTCCGTCGTCGAGCATCAGGATCTCGCGGTCGTGCTCGATGGCGATCACCGGGTCGGGCAGCGCCTGCCAGTCGCGGACGACGTCGGCGAGCACGTCCGCCATGTCGGCGCGGCCCTTGACGGCGGCCGCCTCACGGGTGTCGGTCGCCGTGGCTTTGACGCCGGGGAACAGCTCGCCGACCGTCGCGAGCAGCACGCCGGTCTCGCCGAGCGAGGGCAGCACCTCGCCGATGTAACCGAGGAAGGCGGGGTTGGGGCCGACGATGAGGACCGCTCGCTTGGCGAGCAGTTCCCGGTGCTCGTAGAGGAGGTAGGCGGCCCGGTGCAGGGCGACGGCCGTCTTGCCGGTGCCCGGGCCGCCCTCCACCACCAGCACCCCGCGGTGCGGGGCCCGGATGATCTCGTCCTGCTCGGCCTGGATGGTCTGCACGATGTCGCTCATCCGGCCGGTGCGCGCGGAGCCGAGGGCGGCGAGCAGCACGGCGTCGCCGGTGGGGTCCTCGTGGCCGGTGCGGGTGGCGTCGCCGAGGTCGAGGATCTCGTCGTGCAGGGCGGTGACCCGGCGGCCTTCGGTGGTGAGGTGCCGGCGTCGGCGCAGCCCCATCGTGGTGTGGCCGGTGGCCAGGTAGAAGGGCCGGGCGACGTCGGCCCGCCAGTCGATGAGGAGGGGGGTGCGCTCGGCGTCGTCGGTGCGCAGGCCGATGCGGCCGATGTGGTGGTTCGTGCCCGAGGCGAGGTCGATGCGGCCGAAGCACAGGGAACCGTCCACGGCGTTCAGCGCGGCCAGGAGCCCCGAGCGTTCGGCGACGAGGATGTCCCTTTCCAGCCGCGCCTGCATGGGCTTGTCCCCCTGGGCGAGGGCGTCCGTGACGCCGGCCTCGGTGTCCCCGCGCAGGGCGTCCACGCGTGCGTACAGCCCGTCGATGAATTCCTGTTCGTGCAGCAATTCACTGTCAGGAAAGTCGGTGTTTGACAATTCCACTCCCGCCCGCATATACTGTGCTCACTGAACTTCTCCGCGACTTGTTTCCCATGAAGTCGTGAATCATCGAATATACGCAGAGAAATCCCCCGAGCGCAATTGCTCGGGGGATTTCTTGTGTTCTGCCCGGGGCTACAGCACGTCGGACAGTTCCTCCAGCAGCCGCCGCTTGGGCCGGGCCCCCACCATCGCCTTCACGGGCTCCCCGGACCGGAACACCATGAACGTCGGCATCGACAGCACCTTGTAGGCGTTGGTCGTCTCCGGATTCATGTCCACGTTCAGCTGCACCACCTTCAGCCGCTCGCCCTCCTCGGCGGCGAGCGCGGTCAGCACCGGCGCCATCTGCCGGCACGGCGGGCACCAGTCGGCGGTGAACTCCACCAGCACCGGCAGTTCCGCCCCGAGCACCTCCGTCCCGAAATCCGCGTCCGTCACTTCCGCCACACCGTCGGCCTTGGTCATCGCGTCCGCCCTCCCAGTTCGCACACCGGATCCGGACCACCCGGAACCGTCGCATCGGCCGCCAGCTCGTCCCGCGCCCGCTCGGCCCTGACGAGTTGCTCGCCGACCTGGGCGCGCACCGCCTGCAGCTCGCCGATCAGCTCGTCGAGCTCCGACAGCTTGCGCCGGTAGACCGCCAGCGACGCCGGGCAGGAGTCGCCCTCGGGGTGCCCGGCCCGCAGACACTCCACGAAGGGCCGGGTCTCCTCCAGATCGAACCCGAAGTCCTGGAGCGTCCTGATCTGCCGCAGCAGTTTCAGGTCGTCCTCGTCGTAGGTCCGGTAGCCGTTGTGGTTCCGCCGGGCGGCCAGCAGCCCCCGGGACTCGTAGTACCGCAGCGTCCGGGTCGTGGTCCCGGCCCGCGCCGCCAGCTCTCCGATGCGCATGCCTTCGAAGGTACGGCTTGACGCCGACGTCAAGGCAACAGTCCCCGGAGCCCCGCCCCGCGCCCGGTGCCCCCTGCCTCCGGCCCTGCCGCTGCCCCCTGCCCCCTGCCCCCTGCCCCAGGCCGGGCGTTCCCGGGAAAACGGCGAAACGCCCGGCACAGGGCCGGGCGGGGAAATGGAAAGACCGGGCGGCCGAGCCACGGGGGAGTGCTCGGCCGCCCGGAGCCGGGGGGGCGGTGGCCGGGTGTCCGGCCCCGGTTCAGGCGGGGCCGGACACCCGGAGTCGGGGGCCCGAAACGGTGGCCTCAGGCCTTGGCGAGTTCCTTCTCGCCCTCTTCGCGCTGCTCGGGCAGGTCCGCCGCGACGGTCTCGGCGTCGTCGTCGGCGCCGGCCTCGGCGTCATCGTGGTCGAGCAGGGTCGTCTCGTCGAACGGCAGGCCGCCGGCCAGCACCAGCTGGACGCGCTCCTTGTCGATCTCCTTGGTCCAGGTGCCGACCAGGACGGTGGCGACGGCGTTGCCCGCGAAGTTGGTCAGGGCGCGGGCCTCGCTCATGAAGCGGTCGATGCCCACGATGAGGCCCATGCCGTCCACCAGGGCGGGCTTGTGCGACTGCAGACCGCCGGCCAGGGTCGCCATGCCCGCGCCGGTGACGCCGGCCGCGCCCTTGGAGGCGACGAACAGGAAGAGCAGCAGCGGGATCTGCTCGCCGATCGACATCGGGGTGCCCATGGCGTCGGCGATGAACAGGGACGCCATGGTCATGTAGATCATGGTGCCGTCGAGGTTGAAGGAGTAGCCGGTCGGGACGGTGATGCCGACGACGGGCTTGCTGACGCCCAGGTGCTCCATCTTCGCGATGAGCCGCGGCAGTGCGGACTCCGAGGAGGAGGTGGACAGGATCAGCAGGAACTCACGGGCGAGGTACTTGAAGAACGTCAGGATGTTCAGACCCGTGAAGATCTTCAGCATCGCGCCGAGCACGATGAAGACGAACAGGAAACATGTGGTGTAGAAGCCGAGCATCAGGACGGCGAGGCTCTTGAGCGCGTCCACGCCCGCCGAGCCGACGACCGCGGCCATCGCGCCGAACGCGCCGACCGGAGCGGCCCACATGACCATCGCGAGGATGCGGAAGACGAGCCGCTGGATGTGCTCGACGCCGCGCAGGATGGGCCGGCCGGACTTGCCCATGCCCTGCAGGGCGAAACCGCACAGCAGCGCGATGAGCAGGGTCTGCAGCACGTCCGGCTGGGTGAAGGCGGAGACGATCGTGGTGGGGATGATGCCGAGCAGGAACTCGGTGGTGTCCTTGGCCTCCGCCGAGACCTGCGCCTGGCCGGTCTCCTTCACGGCGTTGGTGATGTGGAGGCCGCTGCCCGGCTCCAGGATGTTGCCGACGACCAGGCCGATGGTGAGGGCCACGAGCGACATGACCACGAAGTAGCCGAGCGCGATGCCGCCGACCTTGCCGACCTTGGCGGCCTTGCGGACCGACCCGATGCCCAGCACGATCGTGCAGAAGATGATCGGCGAGATCATCATCTTGATCAGGTTGACGAAGCCGGTCCCGATGGGCTTCAGCTCGACGGCGAAATCGGGGGCGGCAAGACCCACCGTGATGCCGAGCGCCACCGCGATGATCACCGCGATGTACAGGTAGTGGGTGCGGTCCCGCTTGACCACGGGTGCGGCAGGTGCCGTATCGGGGGTGCTGCTGGCGGCCACGGCTGCCCTCCTTGACGTCTTCGTCGGCATTCACCGGCGTGCGGCTCACGTCCGGGAAGTTGTGGGGGATGCCGTGACTCTCTCGCGCCCTGTGAGGGCGGTCACCCTTCCGTTCATTTAGTTCACGCACGACCGCGGGGGCACACTGACGGCATGCGCCTCCCCGACCTGCCCCGGCCCCGCAGCCTCGCCGGCCAGCTGTTCGCCATGCAGGCCGTGCTGATCGCGGTGCTCGTGGCGGGATACGCGCTGTTCACGTACGTCAGCGACCGCGACCAGGCGGAGCAGGCCGCGCGCAGCCAGGCCACCGCGGTGGCCCGCTCCGTCGCCGACTCCCCCTCCGTGCAGGCGGCGATCCGCACGGCCCGCCCCACCGCCGAGCTCCAGCCGTACGCGCTGCGGATCATGCGGGACACGGACGTCGACTTCGTCACGATCATGAATCCGCAGGGCATCCGCTGGACCCACCCGGACGTGACCCAGATCGGCCAGCGCTTCCGGGGGAACACCGCGAAGGCGCTGCGGGGCGACACCTTCACCGAGACCTACACCGGCACCCTCGGCGCGTCCGTCCGCGCGGTCACCCCCATAGAGGACGGCGACGGGAGCGTCGTCGGCCTGGTCAGCGCGGGCATCAAGGTCGAGTCGATCAGCAAGCGGGTGCAGGACCAGGTGACGGCGCTGTTCGCGGTGGCCGGCGGGGCGCTGGCCCTCGGCGCGATCGGCACGTACGTCGTCAACGCGTCCCTGCGCCGGCACACCCACGGCATGAACGCGACGGAGCTGAGCCGGATGCACGACTATCACCAGGCCGCGTTGCACGCGGTGCGCGAGGGGCTGCTGATGCTGGACGGACAGTACAAGGTGGCGCTGATCAACGACGGAGGCCGCGAGCTGCTGGGAGTCTCCGGGGAGGTGGTGGGGCAGTCCGTCGCGGACCTCGGCCTGCCGGCTCCCCTGACGGGTGCGCTGCTGGCCTCGGAGCCGCGGGTGGACGAGGTGCACCTGGCGGCGGACCGGGTGCTCGTCGTGAACACGTCCCCCGTGTCGGGCGGCGAACGCCGCGGCACGGTCGTCACCCTGCGCGATGTGACCGAACTGCAGTCGCTGATGGGCGAGTTGGACTCCGAACGCGGTTTCACCCAGGCGCTGCGCTCACAGGCCCACGAAGCGGCGAACCGGCTGCACACGGTCGTCTCGCTGATCGAGCTGGGGCGGGCGCAGGAGGCGGTCGACTTCGCGACGGCGGAACTGGAGCTGGCCCAGGCGCTGACGGACCAGGTGGTCGCGGCGGTGGGCGAGCCGGTCCTGGCGGCGCTGCTGCTGGGCAAGACGGCACAGGCCAACGAGCGGGGCGTGGAGCTGGTGGTCTCCGCGCAGAGCACCCTGGACGACGGGGTGCTGCCGGAGTCCCTGCCCGCCCGCGACCTGGTGACGATCCTGGGCAACCTCATCGACAACGCGGTGGACGCGGCCCAGGGCAGCATGCGGGCCCGGGTGACGGTGACGGCGTCCACGCAGGGCCCCGAACTGCTGCTGCGGGTGGCCGACACGGGAGCGGGAGTGGACCCCGCGCACGCCTCCCAGGTCTTCGAGCTCGGCTTCTCGACGAAGCCGTCCGGGCCGGGCGGCCGGGGCCTCGGACTGGCCCTGGTCCGGCAGGCCGTGCAGCGGCACGAGGGGACCTTGTCGGTGGCCGGGGCCGAGGGCGGCGGAGCCGAGTTCGTGGTGCGCCTGCCGTTGCGGACGACTGCCGCGTCGGCTCCGGGAGGCAGAGGATGACGAGCGCAGAGCCGATAAGAGTGCTGGTCGTGGAGGACGATCCGGTCGCCGCGGACGCCCATGTCATGTACGTCGGACGGGTCCCGGGGTTCGTGGCCGTGGGCAAGGCGCACACCGGCGCGGAGGCCCGGCGGCTGCTGGACCGCACGCCGGTCGACCTCCTTCTGCTGGACCTGCACCTGCCGGACGGACACGGGCTGCAACTGGCCCGTTCGCTGCGGGCGGCCGGCTATCACGCGGACGTCATAGCGGTGACCTCGGCGCGCGACCTGACGGTGGTCCGCGAGGGCGTCTCGCTGGGGGTCGTGCAGTACGTGCTGAAGCCCTTCACGTTCGCGACCCTGCGCGACCGGCTGGTGCGGTACGCCGAGTTCCGGGGGGCGGCGGGCGAGGCGAGCGGCCAGGACGAGGTCGACCGGGCGCTCGCGACGCTGCGCGCGCCGGGCCCCGCCGCGCTCCCCAAGGGCTTGAGCGCACCGACCCTGGAACGGGTGACGGAGACCGTCCGGCAGGCCGCGGAGGGGCTGACGGCGGCCGGGGTGGCCGAGGCCGTGGGCATCTCCCGGATCACCGCCCGACGGTATCTGGAGCATCTGGTCGAGGCCGGGCGGGCCGAGCGCAAGCCGCTGTACGGGCAGGTGGGAAGGCCGGAGCTGGTCTACCGGTGGGTGCCGGGGCCCGTCAAGGGCCGGTGAGCCGGTCGGCTCCGGCGCGGGCCCCGACCGCACCAGCGGCGACGCCGGCGCGGGCGGCGGCTCGGGCCTTCCGGCTCACCGGCAGCACCTTAAGGGGGCGCGGAAGACGGGACCCGGTGAGGCCGTCCCCGTCCGTCCCGCTTCCCCGCGCCCGGGGCACTCGGGTGACCGTCCCGTTCGCCGCCTCCGTCACCCCCGTAGCTTTCTACGGCCGGTGACTGTGTCCGGACAACCCGTAGTCACCGCATCCCGGGCCCCTCTACCTTGTCACCCGTGTCCAGACCCGCAGCGCACGCCCGTCAGCCCGGCCCTCCCTTCGACGCTCCCGCCGCCCGCAGGCTCCGTGTCGCCCTCGGCATGACCCCGGCTCACGTCGCCCAGAGCTTGCGCGCCTCCTACGCCCTCGCGCACGCCACCCCCGACCTCGTGAACGCCTGGGAACGCGGGGCACTCACCCCGGCCCACGCCGAACTCGCCGCCCTCGCGGGCGTGTTGTGGTGTTCCCCGGCCGAACTCATCGGACGTCCCCGGACTCTGCGCGAACACCGCGTCGCCCGGGGCCTGGCGCCCGAGGACGTCGCGCGGGCCGTGGGCCACGAGTTCCCGGCGTACACGCGCATGGAGGAGAGCGGGCAGTGGCGGGGCACGGACCGGCAGTCGGCCGCCCTCGCCGAGCTGCTCGGCCTCGCGCTGCCGGACCTGGTCACGGTCACCGGCCGGGAGGCCGAGCTCGCCGACCTGCTGCGCGGCGCGGCCCGCACGCGGTGGCAGGCGTACGTCAAGCCGGTGGGCAGGATCGTGCCGCTGGACCGGCGGCTCCTGGAGAACGCTCTCCAGGAGCTGCACCGGGACTACCAGCGGCAGATGGTCGCCACGCTCGGCTGGGGCGGCGGCAGCGCGGCCGGGGACGCGAGCGACGCCGGCGAGGACTTCCTCGACCGGATCGTCGACACCTTCTGGACGAGGCTGGGTAAGGGGACGGCCTAGACGTGCCGTCGGACAGCGCACCCGGTGTGCCGTCCGGCAGGTCGGCGACGAGGCCCGGGGTCCAGGGGTCTAGAAGACCGACTCCGCTTCCACGATCCGGTCCTTGGGCACCGTCTTGAGCTCGGTCACCGCTTCCGCCAGCGGCACCATCACGACGTCCGTGCCGCGCAGCGCCGTCATCCGCCCGAACTGGCCGCGGTGCGCCGCCTCCACGGCGTGCCAGCCGAAGCGGGTGGCGAGGACGCGGTCGTACGCCGTCGGGACGCCGCCGCGCTGGACGTGGCCGAGGATGACCGGGCGGGCCTCCTTGCCGAGCCGCCTCTCCAGCTCGTAGGCCAGCGCCGTGCCGATGCCCTGGAAGCGCTCGTGGCCGAACTGGTCGATCGCACCCTTGCTGTAGTCCATCGTGCCGTCCGCCGGGTGCGCGCCCTCGGCGACGCAGATCACCGCGAACTTCTTGCCGCGCGCGAACCGCTCCTCGACCATCTTCACCAGGTCGGCGGGGTCGAAGGGGCGCTCGGGCAGACAGATGCCGTGCGCGCCCGCCGCCATTCCGCTCTCCAGCGCGATCCAGCCCGCGTGGCGGCCCATGACCTCGACGACCATCACCCGCTGGTGGGACTCCGCGGTCGTCTTCAGGCGGTCCATCGCCTCCGTCGCGACGCCGACCGCCGTGTCGAATCCGAACGTGCGGTCGGTGGAGGAGATGTCGTTGTCGATCGTCTTCGGGACGCCGACCACCGGCAGTCCGGCGTCGGACAGCATGCGCGCCGCCGTCAGCGTGCCCTCGCCGCCGATCGGGATGAGCGCGTCGATGCCGAAGTCGTGGATCATGTCGGAGGCGCTCTCGCAGGCCTCGCGCAGCCGGTCGCGCTCCAGCCGCGACGAGCCGAGGATGGTGCCGCCGCGGGCCAGGATGCCGCTCACCGCGTTGAGGTCGAGCCCGCGGTAACGACCGTCCAGCAGCCCCGCGTAACCGTCCTCGAAGCCGATGACCTCGTCACGGTAGTGGTCCACGGCGCGGTGCACGACCGAGCGGATCACTGCGTTCAGGCCGGGGCAGTCGCCGCCTGCGGTGAGAACTCCGATGCGCATCGTGCTGTGTCTCCTGCTCGCTGTCGTTGCCGGTGAGCCGGATCCGATTGTTTCACGCCGCCGAGCGGGCTGTCTCTTGACGGGCGCCTTAATCACGGCCGGGGGTATTGTCAAGAGGGATCTGCTCACCTAGGTGGGCGATTTTTGTGCGCCGGAGAGAGGCCGGGCCGAGCTGCCCGGGCCGAGCGCCGACGAACTGCCCCGGAACGAAACGGAGAGCTCGCGTGACCCGCAGCGTGTACGTGACCGGTATCGACCGCGGCGACGGCCGCCAGGTCGTCGAGCTGGGAGTCATGGAGCTCCTGACCCGGCAGGTCGACCGGGTGGGCGTCTTCCGTCCTCTCGTCCACGACGGGCCCGACCGGCTCTTCGAGCTGCTGCGCGCCCGCTACCGGCTGGCGCAGGATCCGGCCACCGTCTACGGCATGGACTACCACGAGGCGTCCGCCCTCCAGGCCGAACAGGGGGCGGACGAGCTGGTCTCCACCCTGGTCGAGCGCTTCCACCGGGTCGCCCGCGCCTACGACGTCGTCCTCGTCCTCGGCACGGACTACGCCGACACGCAGTTCCCGGACGAACTCGCGCTCAACGCCCGCCTCGCCAACGAGTTCGGCGCGTCCGTGATCCCGGTCGTCGGCGGCCGCAGGCAGACCGCGGAGTCGGTGCTCGCCGAGACCCGCAACGCCTACCGGGCGTACGAGGGCCTCGGGTGCGACGTGCTGGCCATGGTGACCAACCGGGTCGCCCCCGAGGACCGGGAGGAGATCGCCGCCGGTCTCGCCACCCGGCTGCCCGTGCCCTGCTACGTCGTGCCCGACGAGCCCGCGCTCTCCGCGCCGACCGTCGCGCAGATCAGCCACGCCCTGGGCGCACGGGTGCTCCTGGGCGACGACTCCGGGCTGGCCCGCGACGCCCTCGACTTCGTCTTCGGCGGGGCGATGCTGCCGAACTTCCTCAACGCCCTGACGCCGGGCTGCCTGGTGGTCACGCCCGGGGACCGGGCCGACCTGGTCATCGGCACGCTGGCCGCGCACAGCGCCGGCACCCCGCCGATCGCCGGTGTGCTGCTGACGCTGGGCGAGATCCCGCCCGACGAGATCCTCACGCTGGCCGCCCGCCTGGCCCCCGGCACGCCGGTCGTGTCGGTGCCCGGCAACAGCTTCCCCACCGCGGAGCAGTTGTTCTCCCTGGAGGGCAAGCTGAACGCGGCCACCCCGCGCAAGGCCGAGACCGCGCTGGGCCTGTTCGAGCGGTACGTCGACACGAGCGAACTGCTCAAGCGGGTCTCCGCGCCCAGCACCGACCGCGTCACGCCGATGATGTTCGAGCACAAGCTCCTCGAACAGGCGCGCTCCGACAAGCGCCGCGTGGTCCTCCCCGAGGGGACCGAGGAGCGCGTCCTGCACGCGGCCGAGGTGCTGCTGCGCCGGGGCGTGTGCGACCTCACGCTGCTCGGGCCCGTCGACCAGATCCGCAAGAAGGCCGCCGACCTGGGCATAGACCTCGGCGACTGCGCGCTGATCGACCCGGCGACCAGCGAACTGCGCGACGGCTTCGCGCAGAAGTACGCCGCGCTGCGCGCCCACAAGGGCGTCAGCGTCGAGCTGGCCTACGACGTCGTGTCGGACGTGAACTACTTCGGCACGCTCATGGTCCAGGAGGGGCTGGCCGACGGCATGGTCTCCGGGTCCGTGCACTCCACGGCCGCCACCATCCGGCCCGCCTTCGAGATCATCAAGACCAAGCCGGACGCCGACATCGTCTCCTCGGTGTTCTTCATGTGCCTGGCCGACAAGGTCCTCGTCTACGGCGACTGCGCGGTCAACCCCGACCCGGACGCCGGGCAGCTCGCCGACATCGCCGTCCAGTCGGCCACGACCGCGGCCCGGTTCGGCGTGGAGCCGCGGATCGCGATGCTGTCGTACTCCACCGGCACGTCCGGCTCGGGAGCGGACGTGGACAAGGTGCGCGAGGCGACGGAGCTGGTGCGCGGACGGCGGCCCGATCTGAGGATCGAGGGGCCCATCCAGTACGACGCCGCCGTCGAGCCGACCGTCGCCGCGACGAAGCTGCCGGGGTCCGAAGTCGCCGGTCAGGCCAGCGTGTTGATCTTCCCGGACCTCAACACGGGCAACAACACCTACAAGGCCGTGCAGCGGTCGGCCGGCGCCATCGCGGTCGGGCCGGTGCTGCAGGGGCTGCGCAAGCCGGTGAACGACCTGTCCCGGGGCGCTCTCGTCCAGGACATCGTGAACACCGTCGCCATCACGGCGATCCAGGCCCAGAGCGAGACCCAGAGCCAGGCCCAGAATCAGGCCCAGAGCCAGATCCCGACCCAGATCCCGACCTCCAGCGAGAAGGCGACCGAACTGTGAGCGCGACCCGCGTCCTCGTCCTCAACTCCGGCTCCTCGTCGCTGAAGTACCAGCTGCTCGACATGCGGGACAGCAGCCGGCTGGCGAGCGGGCTCGTCGAGCGCATCGGCGAGCGGTCCTCCCGGCTGAGGCACACGCCGCTCGCCACGGGCGGCGGGACCCGCGAGCAGAGCGTGCCGATCGCCGACCACGACGCCGCACTGAAGGCCGTGGCCGAGGAGCTGGCGAAGGACGGTCTCGGCCTGGACTCCCCCGGACTGGCCGCCGTCGGGCACCGCGTCGTGCACGGCGGCAAGCACTTCACCCGGCCGACCGTGATCGACGACGCCGTCCTCGCCGAGATCGAGCGGCTGATCCCGGTCGCCCCGCTGCACAACCCGGCCAACCTCACCGGCATCCGCACGGCGACGGCCCTGCGCCCCGACCTGCCCCAGGTCGCCGTCTTCGACACCGCCTTCCACACGACGATGCCGGAGGCGGCCGCGCGCTACGCGATCGACGTCGAGACCGCCGACGCGCACCGGGTGCGCCGCTACGGCTTCCACGGGACCTCGCACGCGTACGTCTCCCGGGCGACGGCGAAGCTGCTGGGCAAGGCCCCCGAAGAGGTGAACGTCATCGTGCTGCATCTCGGCAACGGCGCGTCGGCGTCGGCCGTGGAGAAGGGCCGGTGCGTGGACACCTCAATGGGTCTGACGCCTCTGGAGGGGCTGGTGATGGGTACGCGTTCCGGGGACGCCGACCCGGCCGTCATCTTCCATTTGGCGCGCGTTGGTGGAATGTCCATCGACGAAATCGATGCTCTTCTCAACAAGAAGAGCGGTCTCGTCGGGCTGTGCGGCGACAACGACATGCGCGAGATCCAACGCCGGATCGACGAGGGCGACGATCAGGCGAAGCTCGCGTTCGACATCTACATTCACCGGCTGAAGAAGTACATCGGCGCCTATTACGCCGTACTCGGGAGGGTGGACGCGGTCGCGTTCACCGCCGGGGTCGGGGAGAACGCGGCGCCGGTGCGGGCGGCGGCGGTCGCGGGGCTGGACTCCCTGGGTCTGGCGGTGGACGACGAGCTGAACGCCGTACGCGGCGACGAGGCCCGGCTGATCTCCCCGGCGGACGCCCGGGTCGCGGTCGCCGTGGTGCCGACGGACGAGGAACTGGAGATCGCCACACAGACCTACGCTCTGGTGAAGCGGTAATGATTGCGGCTCGGCGGCCCGGCGACCGAAGTAACCGACGAGGAAAGCAACTGAGCACGCTCCCGCCCATTTGCATCTTCCACCAGACGGAATATTCCGTAGCGAAACAAACCGATAGGATCGCCCCATGCGCCGTTCGAAAATCGTCTGTACTCTCGGCCCCGCGGTCGACTCCCACGAAATGCTCGTGTCGCTGATCGAGGCCGGCATGAACGTGGCCCGCTTCAACTTCAGCCACGGCTCGCACGCCGAACACCAGGGTCGCTACGACCGGGTCCGGGCCGCCGCCAAGGAGACCGGCCGGGCCATCGGCGTCCTCGCCGACCTCCAGGGCCCGAAGATCCGCCTCGAAACCTTCGCCGAGGGCCCCGTCGAGCTGGTCCGCGGTGACGAGTTCACCATCACCACCGACGACGTCCCCGGCGACAAGACGATCTGCGGCACGACGTACAAGGGCCTGCCGGGCGACGTCTCGCGCGGCGACCAGGTCCTCATCAACGACGGCAACGTCGAGCTGAAGGTCCTGGACGTCGAGGGCCCGCGGGTGCGGACGATCGTCATCGAGGGCGGTGTCATCTCCGACCACAAGGGCATCAACCTGCCCGGCACGGCCGTCAACGTGCCCGCGCTCAGCGAGAAGGACATCGAGGACCTGCGGTTCGCGCTGCGTATGGGCGCCGACCTGGTCGCACTGTCCTTCGTCCGGGACGCCAAGGACGTCTCCGACGTCCACCGGGTCATGGACGAGGAGGGCCGCCGGGTCCCCGTCATCGCCAAGGTGGAGAAGCCGCAGGCGGTGGAGAACATGGAGGACGTCGTGATGGCGTTCGACGGTGTGATGGTCGCGCGCGGCGACCTGGCCGTCGAGTACCCGCTGGAGCGGGTCCCCATGGTGCAGAAGCGCCTCATCGAGCTGTGCCGGCGCAACGCCAAGCCGGTGATCGTGGCGACCCAGATGATGGAGTCGATGATCACCAACTCCCGTCCGACCCGCGCCGAGGCCTCCGACGTGGCCAACGCGATCCTGGACGGCGCGGACGCGGTCATGCTGTCCGCCGAGTCGAGCGTGGGCGCGTACCCGATCGAGACCGTGAAGACGATGTCGAAGATCGTCACCGCGGCCGAGCAGGAGCTGCTCAGCAAGGGCCTGCAGCCGCTGGTGCCGGGCAAGAAGCCGCGCACGCAGGGCGGTTCGATCGCCCGCGCCGCGTGCGAGATCTCCGACTTCCTCGGCGGCCGGGGCCTGGTGGCGTTCACCCAGTCCGGCGACACCGCCCGCCGGCTCTCGCGCTACCGCGCCTCCCAGCCGATCATCGCCTTCACCACCGACGAGGGCACCCGCAACCAGCTGACGCTCAGCTGGGGCGTCGAGTCGCACATCGTGCCGTTCGTGAACACCACGGACGAGATGGTCGACATGGTGGACCAGGAGATCGCCAAGATCAACCGGTTCAGCCCCGGCGAGATCGTCATCATCACCGCGGGTTCGCCCCCCGGCGTCCCCGGCACCACCAACATGCTCCGCGTCCACCACCTCGGCGGCGGCTCCCGCGACTGAGCCGGCGGCCCCGTGACGGGGCCCGCACAACACTGAGGGCGCCCCCTGCGACAGGGAGGCGCCCTCCGTCTCTGCCCCTCGGCTCACGCGGCCTGCCACGACACAGGACCGTGCCCCCGCCGGGTGTGGAACCCGGCGGGGGCACGGTCTTCTCGCGGCTCCCGGAAAGGCCGGTGACGCCGGCGCTCAGTCGGCGGTCGTGTACTGGTGCAGGCCGGGAACGGTGAGCGTGCCGCCGAACTGGCCCGCCTGCTGGACCTTGGCGTTGGTGAAGTAGATCAGCGGGATGTTCAGCGGAGGCGGGCTCTTCGGGCTGAACGTCACCGGGATCAGGCCGAACAGGTTGCCGGAGATGCTCTCCGTGTACATGATCGTGTCGCCGTCCTTGATGGTGGACGTCGTGCCCTTGCCGGCCTGCACGTGGTAAGTGCGGCCCGCCTGCTTGTCGTTCACCGTCTGGTGCAGGTCGCCGATGTCGGTCCCGCCGGAGATGACGTACTTCAGCACCTCCTTGACGGTGCCGTTGGCCGTCTTCACCTTGACTATGCCCTGGTAGTCGGCGCCCTTGAGGAGCAGCGAGCTGGCGTTCAGGAACCAGGGGTCGTCGGGCAGCCGGATCTTGTTGTCGATGCCGCCCTCGTCGTCGGTGGCGGCGGGGCAGTCGTCGGCGTTCGTGGTGGCGCTCGACGAGGGGCTCGGCGAGGCAGCGGCGTCGGCGGCGGTGTCCTTCGTGTCCTTCGCCGTGTCCTTCGCCGTGTCCTTGGCCGCGTCCTTCGCCTTGTCGGCGGCGTCCTTGACCGTGCCGCCGGCGTCGCCTGAGCCCTTGGACGTGCCCGAGGAGCCCTTGTCCGAAGAACCGGAGGAGCCGGAGGAGCCCGACGAACCCGAGGAGCCCGAACCGGAGGAGCCCGAGTCGGAGGCCGGGGCCGAGGCCTCGGCGGACGGGGAGGCCGACGGGGACGGGCTCGCGGTGGAGGCTCCGGCGGAGTCCTTGCCGTCGAGCAGATCCTTGACGGCGTCGCCGATGGTGTCCAGGACGTTCTTGCCCGTCTCGGCGGCCGGCGGAGTCGTCACGGCGGTGTCGCCGGACGTCGCCGACTTCGCGGGCGAGGAGGACGCGGACGGGGCGGGCTCGGCCGCATCGCCGGAACCCGAACCCGACGAGGACGAGCCTGCGTTGTCACCCGAGGAACCACCCGAGGACCCGGAGGAGCCCGAAGTGTCCTTCGACCCGCCGGAGTCGCCCTTGGCGCCGTCCGGGGAGTCCTTGGAGTCGTCCTGGGAACCGCCCTTGGAGTCGTCGGCGGACTCGCTCGCGCTCTGCGAGGCGGACGGCGACGGCGAGGCCGACGCGGAGGCGTCAGCGCCCTCCAGGGCCGCCACGCAGTCCTTGTACTCGTCGATCGTGAGGTTCTTGGACGACGGCTGGTCGTCGGCGTTCGCGAGGGTGGGCGTGAAGCCCATCCCCATGAGGACCGCCGTCGGCATGGCCGCCAGGGCTATCGCCTTGCCGGCCGGCATGTGGAACCTGGTGAACAGCGGCTTCTTGGGTGCCGCGTGGCGCGGCCCGGTGGTTCTCACGCAGGCAGCGTCCACATCGCCCCCGGTGCAAACCTCGTCAGCCGGCACTGTGCCTCCCGTTCGCCCCGTTGGCCGGGCTCGTTCCTGACAGATCGTGCAGGTCGTGCGGCTCGCCCGGTTCCTCGCCCTTGCTGAAGGACGGCCTGTCGGCCACGGCGGGGCCCGTGCTGTACGGGTTCACGCCGAGGTCGCCCGCCGGGCCGGAGCCCTCGGGGTACACGTTCCCGGGGGCGCCCGGGGCGTTCGCGCCGGCCTCCGGCGCCGGGGCCGGCGCGGGCGGTGCGCCCGGGGCCCAGGAGATCGCCATCGCGCCGCCGACGAGAGCGAACAGGAAACCGATGAGGAAGCCGCCGAGGTTGGACACCGGGATGGACACCAGGCCCAGCAGGATCGCCGCGACGCCCGCGAAGACCTGCACGTGCTTCTGGAACCACAGACTGATGCCCAGCACGCCCAGCAGCACGCCGATGATCAGTGACCCCGCGCCCGCGGTGGTCGCCATCGCCAGTGTCAGGTGGCCCACTTGGAGGTGGGCGTAAGGGAAGTAGGCGATGGGGAAGCCGGCGAGAAGGACGAACAGGCCCGCCCAGAACGGCCTGGTGCCCCGCCAGGCGCGGAACTGCTGCCTCCGGCGGGTGAACTGGCCGGAGGCGGCAGGGGTCTCGGCGCTCATGGAAAACAGCTCCCTGGTGCGGCGTTTCTGTGGTGGTGAGTCGTGCTGCCGGTGAAGACCCGGGCTTCAGACTGGACGGGCGGGGGCGCCACCGGCCCCCCCGCCCGTCAGAGAGTGCTTAGTAGCACTCCTTGACACCCGTCGACAGCGACATCTTCAGGCCGCTGAGCTTGAAGGTTCCGGCGGTGGTGGCCCACGCCGTCTGCTTCACGTCGGTCAGCGTGGCCGACTCGGCCTGCTGGCCGAAGCCGTACGGGTTGGCAGCCTCGCTGCCGCCCTTCATGCCGGGGCCGGGGCCGTTCTTCATGTCGACGCCGGCCACACCGATGTCGATGTTCTTGAACACGGCGTCCGCGCTCAGGTCCTCGACGTCGATGTACAGGTTCTCGGCCTCGACCGGCTTGCTGCCGCCGCCCGCCCGCAGCGTAAGGCTGACAGACCCGAGCAGCGGGATGTTCGGGGTGACCACGGACTGGCACATGTTCGTGATCGAGGCGCTCTTGAACGCCGAGACGGCGACGGGGTGAGCCGTCTTCTTGCCGTCGAGGGTGTACCCCGAGTCGATCGCGCCGTACTGCGAGAAGCCCGTGCCTTCGAGCTTGTCGGCGCTCACCTTGAACGACTGACCCGACACGCTGAACGACGCGGCCAGCGCACCCTGCGCGAGGGCCACGCCTATGCATGCCGTCGCTGCGACGCTGGGCACCATGACCACAGCGAAGCGCTTCCATCTGGTCCCGCCACGCACCTGGGACTCCATATTTCCTCCTTCTCGGACGTACATCTCCTGGCCCTGACTCGCCTCCGAGACGGCGGCTCAGCCGGGCAGGGATGGGAGAAGTGCTACGTCCTCGGGAAGGGGAGCGCCTGTCCCGGAGGCGCGAACCGCGCACCGATCACCGGCGATCACCCCCGAGCGACAACCACTGGTCGCGCCTGACACGCATCACGCACAACCTTGCTGGACAGGCTTCGCCGCAGCGAAGACCCCCCTGTCCAAGGGCCGACGTCACTGCCGTCGGCCCTGCTCGGTGGGGACCCAGGAAAACCCGTTGACCCAACCGGCTGTCGGGGTACGGGATTGGACCGAGCGTGGCCGATCGTGGTGCATTCTCGCCGCCCGCACAAGGGGGTTCGTTACTGGCTAGTAACGGCCGGATAACCGAACAACGACCCACAGGTCTCGACCGGCGACGCAGGGTGTCCTTCATGCCCAGGACAAAACTGTTGATCGATGGACGGAATCCGACAGATCGACGGCCGCGTCTTACTCCCAGTAACAGCGGCCGCGATTACCAAGATTTGGTAAAGCGCGGCCGCAAGGGAACCACTCCGGCAGAATTTTCACTCCGGCAGCACGGGCTCTGACGTTTAGCGACTGGTCAGAACCCGGGTGCCGGGGGTCAGAACAGCGCGCGCGCCAGCGCCCGCCGGGCCGCCGTGACCCGGGGGTCCTCGGGGCCGACCACTTCGAACAGTTCGAGCAGCCGCACGCGCACCGCGTCCCGGTCGTCACCGGCGGTGCGGGCCACGGTGTCGATGAGGCGGCCGAACGCGTCCTCGACATGACCGCCCACCAGATCCAGGTCCGCCGCGGCGATCTGCGCCTCGGCGTCCTTCGGCCTCTCGGCGGCCTCCTTGCGCACCTGCTGCGGGTCCATGGCGGCCACCCGGTGGAGCAACTCGGCCTGAGCGAGCCCGAGTTTGGCCTCACTGTTGCCCGGGTCGTCGGCGAGCACGTTCTTGTAGGCCTGGACGGCGCCACCGAAGTCACCGGCGTCCAGGGCCTGTACGGCGGCTTCGAGCAGAGCGTCGTACGGTCCGACGGGCTCGGCCGCGACCGGCTGGGGCGCGCCCGCCTCGGCGTCGGCGTCGACGGTCAGGCCGGTGAGCCCGAACCGCTGCTCGGCGACCTCCACCAACTGGTCGAGGGTCTGGCGGATCTGCGCCTCGCCGGCGGCTCCCTGGAAGAGGGGCAGGGCCTGCCCGGCGACGACCGCGAACACCGCCGGGATGCCCTGCACCCCGAACTGCTGCATCAGCATCTGGTTGGCGTCGACGTCGATCTTGGCGAGCAGGAAGCGGCCGTCGTACTCGACGGCGAGCCGCTCCAGGACGGGGCTCAGCTGCTTGCAGGGCTGGCACCACTCCGCCCAGAAGTCGATGACGACGGGCACCTCGGCGGACCGCTGCAGGACGTCCCGCTCGAAACCCGCCTCGTCGACGTCGATGACGAGATCGGCCGGGGAGACGGCCCCCGCGTTGCCCTGCCGTGCTGCTTCGGCGCGCGTCTGCTCCGCCTTCGCCTTGGCCTCCTGGGCCGCCTTCACCGCGGCGAGGTCGACGACTCCGCTCATGGACATGTTCCGTGGCTGCATGCGTCTATCCTCCCCCGTCCGCGCGCCTGCGTGAAAAGCGATCCGAATACTTCCCGAACATCCCGAACAAGAGCGCCCGGGTCCCCACCCGCGCCCTGCCGGACCTGGCCCGTGTACGTCCGTCACGAGCTTTCGATACGAGTCGTAGCGTAATGGCACCGGGTGCCTCCGCAACACCGCCCCCCGGTGATCTGCCTCACGGAGGCGGAGAAAAAACCTGCGGTTATGGTCGGAGGCATGCAGATCCGCACTCCCGCCTGCCGTCCCGGCCGTCCGCGCAGCGCCGCCGCGGACACCGCGATCCTGGCCGCGACGCGGGAGGCGCTGGTCGAGCTGGGCTGGTCGAAACTGACCCTGGGGGACGTGGCGACGCGCGCCGGGGTCGCCAAGACGACCCTGTACCGCCGCTGGTCCGGCAAGAACGAACTGGTCGTCGACGCGGTCGCGGAGCTCTTCGGCGAACTCGAACTCCCCGACCGCGGCAGCCTGGCGGCCGACATCGAGGGCGTGGTCCTGCAGTTCGCGGCGATCCTGGCCCGCCCGGAGGCCAAGAGCGGGCTGATGGCGGCCATCGCCGAGTCCACCCGCGACGACGCGCTGCGCGAACGCATCCGCGCCTCCATCGTCGACCCCCAGAAGGGGCTGGTCCTGGAGGGCAGGGCCCGCGCGCAGGCCCGCGGCGAACTCCCCCCGGAGACCGACCCGGCGGAGGCCGCCCGCACGGTCGACCTCATCTTCGACGTGGTGGCGGGCGCGGTGGTGCACCGCACCCTGGTCAGCGCGGAGCCGGCCGACGAGGAGTGGGTGCGCGGCTTCACGCGCGTGCTGCTGCAGGGCCTGTCGTCGGCATCGGTCCCGCCCGGCCCGTACGGCCCTGCCGCCGCGTCCGGCACGTCCGGCACGTCCGGCACGTCCGGCACGTCCGGCACGTCCGCCGCGTCCGGCACGTCCGGCGACTGACCCGCCGCGGCGCGACGTCCCGCGCCGCTCCACCGCATGACGGCGCGTCACGCCCGCGCGGGTGCGCTCGGCGGCGGGGACTGCCGCTACCGGCGGCGGGGCCGGGCCTCGACGGGCGCCGGCGTCACGCCTCGACCGGGGCCGGGGCCGCGTCCGCGGTCCGGCCGGCGAACTCGTGGCTGACCTTCCGCTCGACGAAGAAGGCGGCCGTGGGGATCGTCCCGGCCAGCAGCACCCACAGCAGCTTGCCGAACGGCCATTTCGCCTTGGAGCCCAGGTCGAATGCGAAGCCCAGGTAGAGGACGTACAGCCAGCCGTGCGCGATGGCGATGACGCGGGTGAAGTCCGCGGCGCCGTCCACGTCCAGGCCGTACTTGGCGATCATGCTCAGGCACAGCAGCACCAGCAGGACACCGGTGACGTAGGCCAGGACGCGGTAGCGGGTCAGCACGCTCTTTTTCATGAGGACGAGCGTAACCACCGGTTTTGGGGCGATCTTGCCCGGGGCCGGACCCGCCACGCCGGTCAGTCCTCGAAGTCCTGCGCCGCCACCCGCAGCGGCCGCAGCATCGCGAAGATCTCCCCGCACTCCTCCGCGTCGTACACACCGAGCCCGAAGTCCATCGCCATCAGGTCGCGGGTGGCGGCCTCGACGACCTCGCGCCCCTTGTCGGTGATGACGGCGAGGGTGCCGCGACCGTCGTTGGGGTTGGGGCGCTTGTCGACCAGGCCCGAGCGCACCAGCCGGTCGACGGTGTTCGTCACCGAAGTGGGGTGCACCTGGAGCCGCTCGCCGATCTTCGACATGGTCAGCTCGCCCTCCTTGGAGAAGGTGAGCAGCACCAGCGCCTCGTACCGGGCGAACGTCAGGCCGTACGGCTTGACCACGGCGTCCACCTCGGCGAGCAGGATCTGGTGCGCGCGCATGATCGAGGTGATCGCGGACATGGACGGCACGTTCCCCCAGCGCTGCTTCCAGAGCTCATCGGCGCGGGCGATGGGGTCGAAAGGGAGACTGAGCGGTTTCGGCACGCCTCCAGACCTTACCGGCCGGTCACATCGCGGTCAGCCCCGTCTCACGTTTCGGCGTTCCCGGCCTGAACCATTACCGTGGTTTTTCACTCGTGCCGGCTGTCCGGGTCCGGTGTAACGTGCGAACGGGTCCACTGAGAACCACCGCGCCGGGTGACCCGAGCCCGGGCCGTGGACAGTCAGTCAGCGAGACGCTCGAGCTGAGCCTCGATCACGGCGGCCGGGATCATCCCGTTCTCCGGGTTCAGCGTGTTGACGCCGTAGAAGGTCGTGACGAGGCCTTTCGTCCGTACGACGCTGTAGTTCATGGTGATCTTCCGGCGGGCGATCTCGCCGGTCAGTCGGAACGCCATAAGGTCGGCATCCCGCGATCCGACGCGCTGGACCGAGCGGTAGGTCAGCCCGGCGGTCGTGAAGGGTTCCGCGCACTTGTCCACCGCGGTGTCGAGGTCGGCCATGACGCGCTCGGCGTCCCTGTCGGCGTAGGAGGACAGCCAGACGTTCCCGACCGTCGCGTTCTCGGCGTCAACCGGCTTCAACGACCGGTAGACGACGGCCTTCGGCTTCACTCTCAGCACGCCTCCGGTCAGGGCTGCGATGGGGTCGCACTCGTGACGGTCCGCGGTGAGCGGGTCCGGTGCCGGCACGTCCTTGGCCGGGACCTCGTCAGCCCGGTAGCCCTTCACCGTGCCGGAAACGACGACCTGGTCGAGTTGCCTGGTCGTCAGGGTCTTCGGCGGAGTCTTCTCGTCCGATGCGACGCCACCCCTGCAGGCGGCGCAGCCCAGCAGGACAACGCCGATGAGCACAGGAGTGAATTTCGTGGTGTTCTTCATGATTCTTTCGGCGTCGTGGGCCGGCGGGGAGCGCGGACGCGCTCCCCGCCGGTTTCCATCAGCGGACTACTCCGGACTTCCAGACGGTCACGGTGCCGTCCAGGTTGTCCCAGGCGTGCCCCTGCAGAACGCGGTCCTTGTCCCTGGCCCATTCCAGGCAGACCCGCTCGGGGAGAGTGGCCGCGGTGATCTCGACACCAACCTTGTCGGCCAGCATGACCATCAGCGGGAGCAGCCCGTCCATGAGCATGACCAGTTCCGGGTGGGTGACGACACCGCGCTCTTTGAGGACCGCGTTGACGAAGGCCCCGTACAAGTCGGCGTCGATCTTGACCCAGTCGCCGGAAACGTCATGGAGTCCGCTCGGCATCTCCATGATCAGCGAGCTGAGAGCGTTGACTCCGCCCATGAACAACTGCCCGATGGCCAGGGCGGGTTCCCAGACGTCCTCATCAGTTTCACTGACGGTGAAGATGTAGCTCATCACGGCCACCATACGCGGATGTCAGCACCGTAGCGCACGCGTAGCTCCTTCAGGCTCTGCTCGACCAGTGCCTTCAGACCGGGGTTGTTGACCAGCGTCTGCTTGGTGAACTTGAACCCGATCGGAGCGCCCTCGTATCCCTTTATGAGGGGTCGGGCCTTCAGATAGGACTCGATCTTCTTCGGAAGGTGCTTGGCGACCCACTTCTTCTGCTCGGCCAGGTCCATCGCATAGACCGCGGTCTTCTCCTCCCACAGGACACCGTCCTTGATCAGGTCGATGTCCGTGATCCGATTGATGAAATGCGGGTCGTTCTTGACGTCGTAGATGTCCTTTCTGGACGCCCCTTCGTCGAAGTGGTACTTGCCGTCCGACCCGAGACCGACCCGGCCGTCCTTGTACGTGCCGTCCACTTCCTTGTAGGGGAACGTGATGTTCTTGCATTCGGAAGCCTTGGGGTGCGTACAAGGCGTGGTCGACTTGCCGACCGAGTCCGGTATCTTCTTCGCCGCCTCGACGACCTTGCGCAGGTGGTCCAGGGTCCGCTTGCCCCACTCGGCCTTCTCGAAGAACGAGCCGACCCGTGCAACCACGGTGGCGATGGCCTTCGCGACCGGGCCGATCTTGCCTACGATCACCGCGAGCGAGCCCACATTGACCGCGGTCCACAGGCAGCTCTCGACGTCGCCCTGTGTGAAGCACCGCTTGGCATCGTTGACGCCGATGAGTTCCAGCAGGACCTCGGCGCCGTTGGCCTTGATCCAGTCAATGACCGAGGCAGTCACGGCGGCGTTCGCCTCGTCCCAGTCGTCGACACACGACTGACCGCACGTCTTGAGCAGCAGGGCCCGCTCGTCGGCGGTCAGCGGCGCGCCCACGCCGCCGATGACGCCCGTGTCACCGGATTCGAGCGCCTTGCGGCGCTCCTCCGCCACCCGCTTGCGCTCCTCTTCTTCCGCCCGCGTCGCGGCCTTCTGCGCATCGTCGGCCGCCTGGTGAGCGTTACCGGCCGAGGTCTCGGCGGCGCTCGCGTCGGTCTCCGCCGCCCGGGCGGAGAAGTCTGCGGCGTCGGCCTCGTCCGTGGCGTCGGAGGCTGCCTGGCGGGCGCTGGACGCGTCCTTTTCCGCCTCGGTGGCGTCACGATCGGCCGCGGCGGCCTCGCTCTCCGCGCTGTTGGCGGAGAGACCGGCGGAGACGGCGCTCGAGCCAGCCTGGACGGCATAGCCGGAGGCCTCGTCGGCCAGCTGCTGCGCGGCAGTTGCTGCGGCCTTGGCTTCCCGCGCCGAGGCCTTGGCATTGGCGTAGGCGGTGGCGGCGCGGGACGCGTCAACGGCGGCAGCGGCAGCAGCCTGAGCCGCGGCCTTGTCGTCCGCGGAGGCCTTGTCGGCCAGAACCTGCGCCTCCTTGGCCATGCGCTGGGCCTCGTCGGACTTGGCCTTCGCCGCCTTGGCCTGCTGCTCGGCGAAGGTCAGGGCCTGTTGGCCGGAGAGCACCGCAAAGGCGGCTGCGGAGTCGTTCTCCTGGTAAGGACTGCCGATGGAGATCGCCGAGTGGGCGGCCTTCACGGCCTTGTCGGCGGAGTCACGGGCGGCGAGCGCCGCCTGTGTGGTGGCAAAGGCCTGGCCCGCCGTCTCGGCGGCGGACTGGGCCGTCAGAGTCGCCTCGGAGTGCGCGACCCTCGCGTTGTCCTGCGCGATCTTTGCCTGCTCCTTGGCCTTCGCGGCCTCCTCGCCGGCCTTCTTCGCGTTGGCGGCGGCCTGCTCGGAGGCGTCGATCGCCGTGGCGGCCGCTGCGTGCGCGGTGGTGGCGGCGCTCGCGGCGCCCCAGTACGAGCTCCAGGCGTCGTCGGCGGCCTTGCGGGATTTGGACGCGCTCGCCTGCGCGTTGGTCGCAGCGGCGCGGGCGTTGACGGCAGCCGTGGTGGCGTCTGCGGCCGCCTGGCGGGCACCGGCTGCGGCGGTGCCCGCCGTGTTCGCCGCAGCACGCGCCTCGGTGGCGGCCTGCCTGGCCTCCCCGGCGGCTGCCGTCCCCTCGGCGGCCGCAACGGCGGACTCCAGGGCGGCGGCCCGTGCCTCATAGGCCTTCTTGTTCTGCTCCGCCTGGTAGGCCTTGTCGCGGGCGTATTCGGCGGCCGCTTCGGCGTCCTCGGCGGCCTCGCGCTTGCCGGAGGCCGTATCCGCGGCTGAGTCGGCGTCGCCGCGGGCGGTGGTCGCCGTGCTCTTCAGGCTCTGAGCCTTCTTCTCCGCGATGTCGGCCTTGCCCCGCTCTGTGGCGGCGGTTTTGGCGTAGGCGGCGGCGTTGGCGCGTTCCTGCTCGGCTGTGGTGGCCTTCGCGGCGGCGTTCTCAGCCTCCTTACGCGCAATCTCCTTCTGGGCGGCAGCAGTCGCCTGAGCGTTCTTCGCCGTGGTCGCGTTGCCGGCTGCCTTGTTGGCGTAGGAGACGGCGGAGTCCGCGGCGGCCTTGGCCTGTTTGGCGGCTTCCTCCGCGGCCGTTCGCCGGAAGGCGGTGTTCACCGCGTGGGCCCTCGTCTGCGCAAGCTTGAGCAGTGTGGCCGTGTCCGCAGCGGTGGCCTTGGCGGCGTCGGCGGCGGTCTGGGCGGCCGCGGCCGCGGCCGTCGCGGCGGCCGCGGATGCGCGGCTGACCTGGACGGACTGCTGCGCGTACAGCAGACCGCGGCCGCGGGGCTCCGACCGGACGTCGGCGATCTTGTACGCGTCGGCCTGGGCACTGACCGCCTTGCCGGACGCGGTCGTCGCCGAGTCAGCGGCGGTCTTGGCCTTGACGGCGGCCGACGCCGAACTGGCCTTCAGCGTGGCGAGGTCAGCGGCGGCCTTGGTGAAAACACTCTTGGCCGGGCGCAAGATGTCGTCCGCGGGCCGGCCTGCCCAGTACTTCTGCCACAGGAGAATCTGTTCGGCACGCCAGGCCAGGCCGATGGTCTCGATCATCGCGTCCGTGGCGTCACGGGTGGCCTTCGCCGCGTCCGCCTCGGCCTTGATGATGACGCCCCGGGGCGTGGCCTGCGCCTTGTACTCGGCATCCCACTCCGCGGCGGCGGTCAGTACCACCGGGTTCATCACCCTGCGGGCGTCGACCGGGTTGAGGCTGTCGCAGGCGCTCCAGGCCCCCTTCAGTGCTTCCACCTCGACCCGATACTCGGCGGTGCCGGCTTCAGGGGTCGTGTCGGGGTAGCCGCCGTGCGCAAGGTAGTAGGCCAGGTCACTCGCGGTGGTGGCGCGGTACGTGGACTCTCCGGCGTCCCCGATCATCTCGGCGGCTGCCTGGTCGTTCCAGGAGTCCTTGCCCTTGTTGGCCTCGGCGAGGGCAGTGGCCCGGTCGACGACGCTCTTGGTCGGCGCGGCGTGACCGTCCTCGCCCAGCCGGCCGAGGAGGTCGGTGTAGGCACCGAGGGTGTAGGCGGTGACGTCCTTGTCGAATTCCGGCGCGAAGAGCGTGATGTCCTTGTTGTCGCCGCTCTGGGCGTAGACCTTGTTCGCGGCTTCGAGATCGGCCTTGCGCTTGCGGGAGCGCTCCAGGTAGTCGGAGACCGCCTGCTTGTCGGTGACCTGCGCGTCGCGCATTTGACCCCAGAGGTTCTCCGGGGTGCCGATGACCGTGGCGAGCTGTCCGTCGCTGCCCGTCAGGCCCTCGACGGCTTTGGCCTTCATCTGCGGGCCACCGATGTGGAGGGCCACACCGGCAGTGCATCGGTCCAGGCGCGCCTGCTCGCCGATGCTGTTGCGGTAAAGGCCGGTGTCCTCCTCGGCAACGGCCGCCGGAGCGGCGGAGACCAGGCCGGCGACGACGGACGTCGCCAGCGTCACGGTGGTGACTACCGAGCGTCCCCGACCTCTTCGCCTTCTCTGCCGAGTGGTGGTTAATCGCCAAGTTCTCTGCACTGTTTCCCCCTGCAAGAAGTGGATTTCAGGCACGCCGAGGTAAGGGGAAGTGCGTTGAAACGTAAGGAAAATGCGCACGGGAGACTCACAGAACCTCGATGCCCCGTATCCCACCCATCCGTACGGCCCCACCCTCGGATCGCTTTCGACACGCGCTCCGATCACTTGGTCGAGGTGATCGGGACATGCAGCGGGCGTCACCATAGACAGAGCCGTCGAGAGTTCCACCATGACGAAGATCACATCGGTGGGGTTTGAATCCCTGCCGCCTGTAGGGCGCCGAGCGACCACCGGTCAAACAGGTCGCCTGGCAGGTTCTGAGGGATGGTTCGCACGGTGGCGGATTCCGGCCCATGGGACACGGGCGCTCAATACAGGCTGCGCAGGCCGAGGACGTCGCCCTTGCCGAGGGTGCGGGCGGCGGTGGAGCAGGCGAACGAGCTCGCGTACATGGTGAGGTTCTCGTGTCCCTCGCCGGCGTGGCCCAGGCCGAAGACGTGCCCGGCCTCGTGCGTGGCGACGCTGCGCAGGTCGTACGCGCGCGTGCAGGCGTCGGACGGCTGGTCGGTGAACGCGTAGTCATGGGTGTTGAAGCGGACGTCGGCCTCCAGCAGCTCGTCCGGGCCGTCGGGCACCGGCCGGCTCCAGGAGCAGGTCGTGGCGACCGCCTCGGGGCCGATGTCGCCCGCGTCCCACACGTTCAGGCCGTCCCGGCGCACGCAGCGGGCCTCGCGGTCGATGCCCGCCTCGTGGTCGGTGGTCGACAGATACCTGGCCCTGACGGTGACGGTGTCCTCGTAGCCGCAGTCGTTGCGGCCGGCGGTGATGGCGGCGACGGCGGCCTCGAAGGCGTGCCGGACCTCGGCGCGGGAGAGGTGGGCGGGCAGCGGGCCGTCGCCGAGGAACCACTCGTACGTGCCGTACTCCTTGCGCCCGGCGGTGACGTACGCGCCGTCGGCGCAGGGGGCGGGGGCGTCGGCACGGCGGCGGGGGCGGGCCCGCGCGTGGTCCGCGTCGTAGGCGTAGGAGACCCTGCCGTCGGCCGCGACCGCCATGGTGAAGTCCTGCGCCGAGCCGTCCGCGGTGAGCGCGTCGACGCTGACCGTGGTGCCGGGTTCGGGGACCGCGAGACCCGCGCCGTCGTGGGTGACCACGCGGCCGACGGCGCGGCAGTCCCGCACGGACGAGCCCGCGGGCAGGTCCTCGACGGTCAGCTCGCCGCGGGCCAGGGCGCACGCGGGCGTGCGCGGCGCCTCCCCCACGCACACCGCGGACAGCGACGCCGTCAGCACGAACGCCGCGATCGCCCTGCCGAGAGTCCCCGGTCCTCGCCGCCCTGCCACCGCACACTCCCCTTCCGGCGCCGCGCCGTCGCGCGGAACGTGATCGCCCCGGAAGACACTAGCCATGCGGTTCGGGCGGGAACCCCGCCTCTCCGTGTCCGTTCGGGTGACCGGCCGGACGGGTGTTCACGGGCTACGGAGCCAGGTGCCGCTCCACGGTCGCCACCTTCGAGGTCAGCCCGTCGGTCACGCCGGGGCGGATGTCCGCCTTCAGGACCAGGGAGACGCGGGGGGCGCGTGCCTCGACGGCGGCCACGGCGCGCCGGACGACGTCCATCACCTCGTCCCACTCGCCCTCGACGGAGGTGAACATGGCGTCGGTGCGGTGGGGCAGGCCCGACTCGCGGACGACGCGGACGGCTTCGGCGACGTACTCGCCGACCTCCTCGCCGACGCCCAGCGGGGTGACCGAGAAGGCGACGATCACGCGTTCACCACGCCTTCGCTGCGGGCGCGGGAGGCGATGACCGCGTCCTCGGCCTCACGGCGCAGCTTGCGCTCGGCGAAGAACCCGCCGGTCGGCAGGACCGAGAGGACGAAGTAGAGGGCCGCAGTCTTCAGGGACCACTTGGTGCGGTTCCAGGCGTCCGCCCAGAAGAGCACGTACAGGACGAACAGCACGCCGTGGACCATGCCCATCACGGGCACCGCGTTGAAGTCGGTGGTCCGCTTCAGCACGGAGCAGACCAGCAGCAGGAGAAAGGACACGGCTTCGGGGGCGGAGACCAGACGCAGTCGGCGGAGGGCGGAGGCGGTCTTCAGGTCCACGGGTCACCTTCGGGGGAGGTATCGAGGTACGGAGATACGGATGTATGGATGCATGGAGGCACGGCGTCGGGCAGAGCGGCTTGTGAACGCACGCACAAGCGTTCGTCCATTGTGGCAAACGGTCCCCCTAAGGGTGCGTTCAGGGTCGTTCTCCACCCCCGGGTGCTGTTCTGCGCACCCGGGTGGCGGATACCTTCGCAGCGTGGCGATGTTTCGACTCCAAGGCAGCAAGGTGCTCGCCGTCGACATGACCGGGGACGCCGTGAAGGCGAAGAACGGCTCGATGGTCGCGTACGACGGGCAGATGGCCTTCAAGAAGCTCAGCGGCGGCGGCGAGGGCATCCGGGGCATGGTGACCCGGCGGCTCACCGGCGAGCAGATGACCGTGATGGAGGTGAAGGGTCAGGGCACGTGCTGGTTCGCCGACCGTGCCTCCGAGATCAACCTCGTCCAGCTCCAGGGCGACAAGCTGTACGTCGAGTCGAGCAACCTGCTCGCGACCGACGCCGGCCTGCGGACGGGGACGAGCTTCACCGGGCTGCGCGGCGCGACCCAGGGCAACGGACTGTTCACGACGACCGTCGAGGGACACGGCCAGGCCGCGATCACCTCGGACGGCCCGGCCGTGGTGCTGCGCGTCAGTCCGCAGTACCCGCTGACCGTCGACCCCGGGGCGTACATCGCGCACCAGGGCGACGTCCGGCAGTCCTTCCAGTCCGGTGTGACGTTCCGCACCTTCATGGGCGAGGGCGGCGGCGAGGCCTTCCAGATCCGCTTCGAGGGGAACGGCCTGGTGTACGTCCAGCCGAGCGAGCGCAACACGATCGCGGGGGATGTGTGACATGACGTTCCGTGAGATCAACTCCAAGATCGTCGAAGCGACCGTGGTCCCCGGCCAGCGGCTCTACAGCCAGCGCGGCGCGATGCTCGCGTACCGCGGCGAGGTGTCCTTCACGCCCAACGTCCAGGGCGGCCAGGGCGGGGTGATGTCCATGATCGGCCGGCGGCTCGCCAACGAGGACACCCCGCTGATGACCGTCGAGGGCAGCGGCACGGTCCTCTTCGGGCACGGCGGCCACCACGTCCAGGTCATCCGGCTCACCGGCGACACGCTGTACGTCGAGGCGGACCGGCTGCTCGCCTTCGAGGGCACGCTCCAGCAGGGCACGATGTTCCTGGGATCCCAGGGCGGGGTCATGGGCATGGTCCGCGGCCAGATCAGCGGACAGGGGCTGTTCACCACCACCCTCAAGGGCCAGGGGGCCGTCGCCGTGATGGCCCACGGCGGGGTCTTCGAGGTCCCCATCACCCCGCAGCGCCCGGTCCACGTCGACCCCCAGGCCTATGTCGCCCACCACGGCGACGTCCGCAACAAGCTGTCGACCGCTCTCGGCTGGCGGGACATGGTGGGCCGCGGCTCCGGCGAGGCGTTCCAGCTGGAGCTCAGTGGCAGCGGTGCGGTGTTCGTCCAGGCGTCGGAGGAGAAGCTGTGAGCATGTACGGGGCTCCGGGCGGCGGCCCGACGGTGCACGACCCCATGACCCTCCCGGTCGACGACAACGTGAACAACTACACCTTCTGCGTGGAGCTCAAGGGGAGCCAGTGGTTCCTCCAGAAGGGGAAGATGATCGCCTACTACGGGTCGATCGACTTCAACGGCGTCGGGCACGGCCGGCTGGACCGTCTGGTGCGCACTTCCTTTCATTCGCCTCTGCACGCGAGCGACTGGGTCGTGGCGGAGGGTTCGGGCAAGATGCTCCTCGCCGACCGGGCCTTCGACGTGAATTCGTACGACCTGGACGACGGCAACCTGACCATTCGCTCGGGCAATCTGCTCGCTTTTCAGCCAAGTCTGTCGCTCAAGCAGTCGATCGTGCCGGGATTCCTCACGCTCATCGGAACCGGAAAGTTCGTCGCCGCGTCCAACGGTCCGGTGGTGTTCATGGAACCTCCCCTCCGGGTGGACCCCCAGGCGCTCGTCGGATGGGCCGACTGCCCCTCCCCGTGCCACCACTACGACCACGGGTACCTGACGGGCGTGATGGGCGGTCTACGTGCACTGACGGGCCTGGGCGGCGCCTCCGGCGAGGAGCACCAGTTCGAGTTCGTGGGCGCCGGGACGGTCCTGCTGCAGTCGACCGAGATCCTGATGGCGGAGCAGGCGACGGGGGCGGTTCCGCACGAGCCGGGAGTGCCCGGATCGGGCGCCGGCGCGGGTGGTCACGGCGGTCCCGGAGCGCAATCCGGCGCACCGCGCCTTCCCGGACAGCTGGGTGACCTCCAGCGTCGCTTCGGGCTGTGAGCGGTAGTCTGCGGAGTGTGACATCGAACGCGTGCGCACCGTCACACCACCCTCACTAGTTCGCCTTTCAACATTTTAGGTAGACTTCATTTATGGAGACCGACACGGCCACTCGGTGGCTGACCGATGCGGAGCAGTGCGCCTGGCGCACCCATCTGGATGTCAACAGACTGTTGACGTACCAGCTCGAAAAGGATCTGCAGCCGTTCGGCCTGACCATGAACGACTACGAGATCCTCGTGAACCTCTCCGAGTCGGAGGGCTTCCGGATGCGGATGAGCGACCTCGCGTCCGCCACCCTCCAGTCCAAGAGCCGTCTCTCGCACCAGATCACCCGCATGGAGAACGCGGACCTGGTGCGCCGTGAGAACTGCGAGTCGGACCGCCGCGGCCTGTACGCGGTCCTGACCGAGCACGGCATGGAGACGATGCAGAAGGTCTCGCCGCATCATGTGGACTCCGTGCGGCGGCACTTCATCGACCTTCTCTCCCCCGAGGCCCTGGCGGAACTCTCCAAGGCCCTCAAGCCCGTCGCGGAACACCTCCGCGGGCATCGGGGACGGCCGTAGGCTGCCCTCCCCGGCCAGGCGATC
>NZ_BEWA01000039.1 GCF_003112535.1 Streptomyces rishiriensis
GGTGTAGATGGACGTGGTGCTGGCGTGCTCGTGACCGACCTGTTCCTGGACGAAGCGGGGATCCCAGCCGTCCTCGATCAGGTGGGTGACGTAGGACCTTCGGAAGGAGTGGTAGTCCAGCCCGTCGTCCAGGCCCAGGGCCTTGCGGTAGGCGATGAAACGGGAGTTGATGCGCTGGCAGCCGATCCGCAGTCCGCGCTCGGACGGCCAAGCCGCGGGGTTGCCGTCGGTGCCCAGCAGCGGGCGGACCTCGGTGAACCACTCGTCCAGGACATCGGGGGTCCAGCCGAACACGGTCAGCACGCCGCGGCGCTTAGGCGGTGAGCCCTTTTTGGCCTTGCCGAACCGGACCTGGCAGCGGCCGAACTCGCCGTACTCGGCGCCGTGCGGGTTGCGGCCGAAGTCGGCGGCGTCGAGCATCCGCGTCTCGTTGCGCCGCAGCCCGTAGGCGTAGGCGGTCTTGAACAGGGTGGCGTCGCGGAACGCAGGCAGCCAGCCCTTGCGGCCGAAGGCCCTGATCCGGGCAACCTCGTCGTCGCAGTGCTCGAAGAACGCGTGCAGCTCGGCCTTGGTGAACGCCCGCTTCTTCGCGTCGGCCTCGTTGTCCTGGACGTGCACCGCGGTGTTCCACTCGTGAACGACCTGGACCGGATGGGTGCCGAACCGTTCCTCGCACGTGGCCGCCCAGTCGTAGAGCGGGTCGGTGACGAAGTGGCAGAACGCCCGGACCGCCTCCGAGTAGGACCGGATCGTGGAACGGCGCAAGTCCCGCAGCGAACGCAGGTCACCGAGCCACTCGTCGACCATCGCCGGCGTCCAGTGCCACGGGTAGTTGTTCACGTACGCGGCGAACGCCTTGACCGTGTTCTCCCGGCCCTCGACTGTCGTCCGGGCCAGATTCCGCGCGAGCTGCTGGTTCGCGAATCCGGTCAGCATCGCGGTGAAGACCTGTTCCTCCGGCCGCAGCAGCGCGACTCCGTCCACCAGGTGCAGCCGTGCCGCACCTGGGATCGACCCGTTGAACCCCACCGGTCCACCACCCTCCGTCACTCGCGTCGTATGCGAGAAAACCGCATCTGATGCGAGTCGACGGACAAACCGCAGGTCAGTCAGCCGGACGAGTGACACCAGCTGGCGTCGCCCTCACGTCCGTCGCTACCGTCGCCACCAGCAGGCCGGGCCAACTTCCATGGTCAGCACGCAGGTGGACGCCGTTGGCCACGACGATTCGCGAACCGTCGCGAGTTCGCATCGGATGCAATCGGCGGCGCTTGGAACATTGGTACAGCGGCTATCGGTGAGATTGATCTTGAGGAGCGCCGCAGGTCAGCGGCCTCTCAGAAACCCGTCGCAGAGCGCAGCGGTTGTGAGAGGACTTCTGCGACGCGCGACCTGGGCGAACGCTTCGGCACCGGGGCGGTGGTGCCGTCTCTCTCAACTGGTCGTTTGTGAGAGACCCCAACCGGAACCGCCGCTACCGTTACTGGCTGCTCCGATGTTCCCCACGGCCGTTCAAGAGCAGCCCTGCGGCGCCGGTACGGCCACGTGGTGGTGTCGGTGCCCTCCAGTCGCAGCACGTCGAAGGCCACGTAATGGGCGGGCCACTGCTCGGCGAGCCGAGCCGCGCCGGCGCCTCGCCGCTGGAGGCGGCCCTGGAGCCGCTCGAAGGCGAGCCTGCCGGATTCCCATACGACTACCTCCCCGTCCAGGGCCGTCGCGTCGGGGAGCTGGAGCGCACCGGAGTGCAGCTCAGGGAAGCCGGGGACGAGGTCCGCGCCCCTGCGTGAGCGCAGTACCAGGCGCCCGGCGTCCCAGGACAGAAGCGCTCGCCATCCGTCCCACTTGACCTCTCCCGCCCACCCGTCGGGCAGTGCCGGGTCTGCTACGGGTTCCGCGAGCATTGGCTCTGGCAGCATCCACACAGGTGAGGCCTTCCACGCGAGCCCTCAGCCCTCCACATAGCCCAGAGCGGTGTCGGGACGGCAGTGGGTGCAGGCTTCCACTCCCTCGGCGAGTGCCCGCAGGGCTGCGTCCCGGGAGATGCCTGTCGCCCTCTTACCTGCGTTGTAGCAGTCCCCGACGTGGACATAGAGGGGCGGTGCGTGCCTGTTCAAGCCTCGTTCGAGCAGCCAGTCCGGCTCGGGCGGCCGCGCCTGAGCGCCGCGCTGCCGTTCGGCCTCGCGGCGTTCCTCCTCGGCAATCCAGCGCTGCGTGCGCGCCAGGTCCCGCTGCTGCACCCTCTCCAGGAACCGGAGCTGCACGAGACGCGACGAAGCCGTATCGCTCATACGTTCGATACTAGAAGGTGCTGGCCACATGGCTAAGCAGGGGGCGACCGCCTGATCTCTCGCAGCGAAGGTTGAGCGTTCTCACCGAAGGTTGTAGCAACAACCAGCCCAAGATCCGGCCGAAGAACGCATCGTGGCTGGGGGCAGTACGCCATCCTGAGTGCTATGCAAAGCATCGAGACGGCTCAGCGTCGGCTTGCGGCTCGGGAAGCGTCGTTGGCCAAAGCCCGGGAGCGGCTGGCACACAGCCGGCCAGGGACTCCCGCCCACCGCCGTGCCAGTTTGGACATTGAGCAGTTGGAGCGCGCGGTGCGCAGCCGACAGGCTCATTTGGCTGAGCTCACTGCGACGGCAGACGGCTAACCGAGCGCAAGGACACGCGCAGACTTCGGTGAGAACGCTCAACCTTCGCTGCGACAGGTCACCGCCCCCTGGCTTACGCCCCAGCGGATAGCGCCGCCTGCGCCACGGGCCGACCTCGCTCACAGCCCCGGCTCCTTGGGATAGACAGGAACGTCGTACCCCCGGTCGCGCAGCCACTCACGTGTGACAACGGCGCGATATCGAATGGTGACGTGCTGGTCGGCATCATCAACCTTCCCGGAGTGCATGACCAGCTTGTCGGCGTCCTCCATCGCCCGGGCTGGTGCCATCTCAGGCACCAGCCGCAAGGTAGCCCGGCAGGCGCTTCGTCAGTGCTGAGGAGCGTGCAGTAGAGAGTCGGGCAGGTAAGCGGACCGGACGCCCAGTTGCCATCCGTGGGCGAGGGAGGCGAGTGCGGCCACCGCGGCGGTCCTGACCGGCAGCAGCGTGCGGGGATCCGGGTCGGTGCCGACGCCCGCGCGGTGCTCCAGGAGCCGTTCGGCAAGGGCCTGTTCGAAGGCGGACTGGTCGTCGTCGAGCAGGACGCGCAGCAGCCGCTGGTCCGGGTCCAGTGCGCCGGCCGCGTCGAGCCGTTCGGCGGCGCGGGCCCGCGCGTCGGTGTCGGGCTTGTCCAGCGGGACGGGCCCGGACACGGCGCCGGGATACTGCCCCTGCTCGATGGTGAGGTAGGCGCACAACGCGTCCATTTCGGCGAGGTCAGCCCGGGTCGATACCGACTCCCGTTTCGAGTAGGGCACCCCGTCGCGGATGGCCGGAGCGTAGTCCCCATGCAGCATGGGCCCGATGACCCGGCCGTGCTCCCACACGAGGCCGCTGATCACGCACAGGGCGAACACCTGAACCCACGTCTGTGCGGTGGTTGCCGGGGACGCCGGTTCCCAGCCCTCTTCGTAGTGCATCTCTTCACTGGTGAGCGTCTCATCGACGAGGGGAAGGGGGATGTCCCAGTCACCGTCGGGGAAGCAGCCCAGGGTCAGCTCCCCGAGGGCACACTCCGCCGCAGTGAGCAGTACCTCACGCGATCTCGGCGTCTCCAGTGCGGGATCTTCCAGGGTGTGGGCAGCGGTGAGGCCAAGAAGGTCTGCGCCCATCTCCCGCAGCCCCTGCCGGAGAGGACGGCCGCCGTGGCGCATGTCGGACCAGTGGCCGATAGCCTGGCGGATCCCGCGCTGGAGGGTGTCCTGTATACGCTCGTCGGCCACGTCGTGGCGTATCACGTCCTTGATCGTCATCCCGCCATCCTGCCAGCGGGCACTGACAGCACGAAGGCGGCCATAGCGCGGGCGTCCCGTCTCATTCGATCTTGCCGCCATGTGGACGACGAGCGGACCGGCGTTCTGGGATTCGTACGGTGCACCGGATCGCTCGTCCGCAGCCGTGTGGCGGGCGCGGGTCTACGAGGCTCGGCACTTGGGCGCGATCCGCCTTGAGCGCCACCGGCTAGCCAAGGCGGAGGAGGTCCGCGAGAGCTACGGAGCCATGGCCGAGGTGCTCGCCGGGCTGGCCTGGCTGACGCCTTCTGGAGTCGGCTTGCCGGGGCCGTGCGGCGTCAGCGAAGAACGGCAGGCTCTCGCGGGACGCCCTTAACGAGGACGTCGGCCACCACATCGGCGAGGCCGAGCGGGTAGACCGTCTCCGCGGTGGATCGGAGCTCATCCAGCGACCACCAGCGGCTGGCCCGATGGCGAACTTCGTGGCGAGGGTGAACCGGTCGCGCCGCGTGCGCAGCAACCCGAGGATCTCCTCGGACTCGGCGGCCTGATAGCTCTCGGCGGTGTCGATGAACGTGCCGCCCGCGTCGGCGAACCGGTCGAGCACCCGGGCGCTCTCGCCGAGGTCGCTGCCGGTGCCCCACGGGAGCTGTTCGCGCAAGACGGCATTCACGCCACCGGCACCGCCCGCCTCACCGGCGTGGCGCACGTGTCCACCCGCACCCTCTACCAGCACTTCCCCAGCAAGGACGCCATCGTCGCCGCGCGACCGCGAAGCTGTGGTGGTGGCAGCGGCGCCGACCTCGCCGACGCCTCCGCCCCGTCACGAACGGGGCGGATGATCCTGCGCGCCGCCTCCCAGACGTCGACGAGCTGAGGCGGGCCCGAACGCCGTCCCGGTCAGTAGGCGGCCAGCAAGATGGCGGTGTAGTGCGCCGAAAAAGCCGCCACGGTCAGCGCGTGGAACACCTCGTGGAACCCGAACCAGCGGGGTGAGGGGTCGGGCCGCTGCAGGGCGTAGACGACCGCGCCCACGCTGTACAGGAGACCGCCGACGACGATCAGGACGACTACGGCTGCTCCGCCGGTGTGCAGGAAGTCGGGAAGGTAGCTCACCGGCGCCCAGCCAAGGGCCAGGTAACACGGGGTGTACAGCCAGCGCGGAGCTCCGACCCACAGGACCCGGAAAGCGATGCCGGCCGACGCGCCCGCCCACACGATCCACAGCAGCGGTGACCGCTGGTCCGGCGGGAGGAGGAGTACGGCCAGAGGGGTGCAGGTTCCGGCGATGATCAGGAATATGTTCGCGTGGTCCAGACGCCGTAGGAGAGCCTCGCCGAGCGGCCCCCAGGTGCCGCGGTGGTAGACGGCGCTCGTCGCGAACAGCAGCCAGGCGGTGACGGAGTACACGGCGCAGGCCAGGACCGCCTGCGGAGTGCGGGCCAGGCAGATGAGTACGACGCCCGCGATCAACGCGGCGGGAACCATTCCGGCATGGAGCCAGCCACGCAACCTCGGCTTGATCGGTTCGGCCAGGTCGGCCGCCCGCTCCACGAGAGCGGCGACCGGGTGGGCCTTCTCCCCTGCAGGGTCGCCTTGTGATCCGCCGGGCGGCCCGTCTTCACGGCGCTCTCCACGCTGCGAGGCGACGTTACCGTGTTCGACCTCAGCCGCGTCTCGGGCCGATGACCCTCTTCCTTCCCCGGGCGCCTGGGCGTCGCTGTCAACCATGCGGTCATGCTAAAAGCTCTCGCTCCGACAGCATGCGGCGAGGTCGGTCCGGCCCCACGTATCCGCCGCCCTGGCCCGGCAGTTCCGCTCGGCCGTCGCTGAGATGACCCGGCCCCAGCGTGTCGCAGCCGGGGAGACGATCGGTCAAGTCTTCGCCGAGTCCGACCACTTGCACGATCTGAAGACGCAGGTCATCGGAGAGTCGTGGCTCAGAGATCTTCGGCGCGTCCCCTGATCGCTCACGGAAGCCCGAGGAGTCGATCGCGGAGCAGTGCGCGAAGACATCCCGGCGGCCCGAGTGTGCGGCGCCCGCCGACGCCGGCGGGCCCGCTCATCTCACGCTGCTGCCGTCGGGTTCGCCGATTCGGCGGTACGCCGGTATTCGGCGTTGATGCGCTGGGCTTCCGCGAGCTGGTCTTCGAGGATGACGATCCGGCAGGCGGCCTCGATGGGGGTGCCCCGGTCGACGAGTTCCCGAGCGCGGGCGGCGATGCGCAACTGGTAGCGGGAGTAGCGGCGGTGGCCGCCCGCGGAGCGCAGTGGGGTGATGAGGCGGGCTTCGCCTATGGCGCGGAGGAAGCCCTGGGTGGTGCCGAGCATCTCGGCCGCCCGGCCCATGGTGTAGGCGGGGTAGTCGTCGTCATCGAGACGGCTGAACGAGTCGTCTGCTGTCATCGCACCTCTCTGGAACGCGTGGAGGGGCCCTGGTGCCGTACAGCACCAGGGCCCCGAAGGAACTGCTACACCATCCGCCGGCCCTGATACTCCGCCGGCTCTCTGTTTCCGCAGACCCGACCTGAATGCCGTCGGGGGTGCGGGGATCGCGGTTGCTCGACCGGAGACCACCTCACTATCGATGTCCTGCGGTACCCGGGTCCAAGAATTCCTCCCGGGCGATCCTGATGGCGCTGGGCTCCTCCGTTCTTCCCTCTTGATCAACTACTCACTGACGGGAACTGCGTGTTGCTGAACTGCGAACTGCTGTGTTGCGAACTGCTGGTAATGCCAACTGCTGGTGACCTCGAAACAGCGCCACCCTTCGGCAGCCAGCCCCGTCGCCCGTCCTGCGTCTGCCCTGGCTTGGAACCCCACTGCCGAACTTCCCGGTACGCGCGCCCGCAGCCGACGCCTTTACCGAGGCACTGCTCACTGACTTCACTGCCGGGTACTGCGAACTTCACTTGCGGGTACTGACACTGCATACTGCGGCACTGCTTGCGGCGGCCCCTGATCACTGCGGGCCACCCGGTGCGGTCGTCAGTCCCGTCGCCGTCCTGCGACCGCTCTGGCTTCGGAACTCCACCACCGCACCGTCCTGCGAACGGCAACTGCGTGTACTGCTGCCCGGCAGTTCATCTCTGCCGGGCTCGCTCGATCTCGGCTACGAGAGAAACCATAACCACACCACCACCCAATGTCTACTCCGGCGAGTACAGATTTCCATGCGCTCAAAGATGAGGTAACCCGATGCGAGCCGAGCGGGTGATGCCCTCCGCCACCGGCTGCTGGTTGCCGTCCGGGGTGCCGGCCCCCGTTCAGTGACCCTGTGCGTGCGCCTCCCCCACGTCCTTGCGGGTCACGGCCAGGTGGACGACCAGGCCGAGGATGACGGCCAGGAAGAGCCCGCTGGTGACGACGGTGCCGAACCCGAGGCCGCCGTCGCCGGTCGGCTGGGAGAGGTAGTCGCCGATCGAGGCCCCCAGGGGGCGGGTGAGGATGTAGGCGATCCAGAAGCTCCACACCGCGTCCAGGCCCAGCGCGAAGTGCGCGATCGCCACGGCGGCGATGGCCAGGGCGAACAGGACCGCCGCGAGCCAGTAGCCCAGGTCCATGCGCTCGGAGACCAGGTCGCCGCTCGCCGTCCCGAGGGCGAAGGTGAACAGCACGGCCAGCCAGTAGTACGCCTCGCGGCTGGTGGTGTCGATGCTGTGGATGGACAGGGTGCGCTCGCGCCGGTACCAGATGACGAACACGACGGCGAGGAGGACGGCGAACACGGCGGTGGTCACCTCCAGCGGCACACCCATGTTGTCGGTGAGGTTGTCGCTGATCAGGGTGCCGACGACGCTGATGAGGGCGACGGCGAGCCAGTACACGCCCGCGCGGTACGCCGTGGTGCGGAACTGGACGACGAGGACCACCGCGAGCAGCGCGCTCATGACCACGGACACGCCGGTCAGGCCCAGGCCGGCTTTCTCGTTCAGCAGGTCGGCCGCGGTCTCGCCGACCGTCGTGCACAGCACCTTGATGATCCAGAAGTAGGCGGTGACCTCGGGGACCTTGTTCCAGCGCAGACGGCGTGAGGGGTGAGCGGAGGCGCTCGTGCCCGGTTCGGCCTCGGGAGTCTCGGAGAGCTCATAGGTCATGGGCAGGACGTTGCCAGCGGTTACCTGAACGCATCCTGACTGCCGCGCGGCTTTCCCCGCCCGCCGGGCCCGGCCCGATCACGATGGGGCCATGCACACTCGCGCCGCGTCCTGGCTGCGGCACCGGCTCGGCCGTGTCATCGTCCTCGCCTACGCCTTCGCCCTGATCCTGCCCGGACCCGGCCTGTGGCTGCGCCACCCCCATCCCTTGCCGCCGACGCACCTGACGCTGCGCACCGCACCGTTCCTGCTGTCCCTGGTGCTGTTCTCGGCGGGGCTCCGGGTGCCCGTCCGCGCGCTGGGCGGCCTGCTGAGGCATCCGAAGGCGCTGCTCGCCGGGCTCGTGCTGCACCTGGCGATCCCCCTGGCGGTGGTGCCGCTCGTCGCGTTCCTGCTGCGACGCACCCCCGACACCGACGGCGGCAGCGGGCTGCTCACCGCGATGATCCTCGTCGTGGCGATGCCCGTCGCCGCCGGGGCCACCGTGTGGACCGACAAGGGCGACGGCGACCAGCCGACGATGGTGGGCCTCGTCCTGGCCTCCACCCTCCTCAGCCCGCTCACCACTCCCCTGCTGCTGGCAACGCTGTCGCCGCTGCTCAGCGGCGGCTACGCGCCCACCCTCGCCGCCACCGGCCGACTGGCCCAGGGCGGATTCGCCCTCACCGCCGTGGTCCTTCCCTGTGCGGCGGGCATGCTGAGCGCGCTCGTCCTGCCGGAGCGGTGGCTGGGCCGTCTCGTCACGACGGCGGCGCCGGCGGCCATGGCCGGCTCGCTGGTCCTGACCTACGTCAACGCCAGCGGCGCCCTCGGATCCGTGGTCGCCCGGCCACGCCCGCTGCTGTTCGCCGCGGCTCTGGCCGTGGCCGCCCTGGTCTGCCTGCTCTCCTTCGTCCTGGGCCGGGTCGCCGCGCGCGCTCTGCGGCTGGAGGCGGGTACCGCATCGTCGCTCACGCTCGCCTGCGGCATGAACAACAGCAGCGCGAGCGCGGTGCTGATCACCGCGTCCCTGCCCGACAAGCCTCACCTGCTGCTGCCGGTCCTGGCCTACGGGCTGCTGCAGAAGACCGCCGCGAGCCGGATCGTCACCCGCCTCCGATCCGCTCCCGCGCCCACGGCAGACGCCTGAACGGTCTTCAGTAACCGCCTTCGGAGTCGGTTTCCTCCTGGCGTACGGGGACGAGCAGGGTGAAGGCGGTGGGGCGGCGGCCGGTCAGGGAGAGCCTCCCGCCGAGGGAGACGGCCAGGTCGCGGGCGAGGGACAGCCCGATGCCGGAGCCCGGTTCCGCGCCGGTGTGACCGCGGTCGAACAGCAGTGGCGCCTCGCCGCCCACCGCGCCCTCGTCGGTGACGTCGAAGGCGACGGCTTCGCCGAGGTCGCGGGCCATGAGGCGTACGGTGCCGTGCCCGTGGACACGGGCGTTGTCCAGCAGGACGCCGAGGATCTCGGTGACGGGGACGCCCGGGACGCGAACATCGTCCGCCACCCCAAGGGCCCCTGCCTCCAGGCGTCTGCCGTCGCGGGCGAACATTCCGTGCCAGCGCGCCTCGATCTCGCGCAGCAGCCGTGGCACGGAGGCGTCCGGCGCGGGCCGGCGCGCCAGACCGCGGGAGCGGGACAGGCGCAGCACCTCCTCCACCGTGCCGTGCAGGCGGCGTGTGGTGGCCAGGGCCTCCTCCAGGGCGGCCCGCGTCCGAGCGTCGTCGTCCTGGGCGAGCCCCGACTCCAGGGTGAGCTGGAGCCCGGTCAGCGGAGTGCGCAGCTGGTGGGAGGCGTTGGCGGTGAAGTCCCTTTCGTGGCGCAGGAGTTCGGTCAGGCTGTGCAGCATCTCGTTGTGGGTGCGCGCGACCTGGTCGATCTCGGCGACGCTGCTGGGGGCGGCCCGGGCGCTCAGGTCACCCGCGGTGACAGCCTGACAGTGCCGGGAGAGGTCCTCCAGCGGCACCGCCAGCACCCGCGCCTGATGGCGGGCGACGAGGACGGCCACCGTCAGCGCGAGGGCGCAGCCCCCCGCGAGGACCGCCCAGACGAGCAGGACGCGGTCACGTACGGCGGATGCCGGTGAGGAGGCCCGGACGACGCCGATCACCCGCTCGGCGTGCGAGACGGGCACGGCGACGACCAGGTCACCGCCCGACCGGCCGCGCATCACCTCCGCGGCCAGTGCCCGTCGCACGACGCTGTCGCCGGGACGGGGCCCGGTGCCGGCCCGCAGCCGCTGCCCGGGGTCGTACAGTCCGAGGCGTCCGCCGGCCGGTGGCGCGGGCAGTTCCACGGGGTCGCCGGTCGTGTAGTCCGGGCTGACGCGTACGGCGCCGGACAGGGCCGCCCGTTCCAGGGTGTCGCGCTGGTCGGCGTACAGGGACGACCTGATCGCCAGGGCCAGCGGGACGGCGAGGAGGACGACGGCGACCAGGGCGGCGGTGAGGGCGACTCGCACCACGCGCTGTCTCATGCCCCCCATCTTGCGGGCCCCCGACCGGCCCGGACGGGGTGCGCCACGCGCTTTTGCCGTCGCCTAACCGTCGGCGTGCGGGGCGTTAACCGGCGGCCTCCTAGCGTCGGTGGCGTGGCCGGAAGGCGGTTCCCCGGCAGTTCCCCGGCAGTTCCCCGGCAGTTCCTCGGGAGGGCAGTGAGCATGTCGTACACACGTACTTCCGCCGGCGTCGTCGTAGTGACGGTGGTCGCCGCGGTGATCGCGGGGTGTTCCGGATCGTCGTCCGGGATACAGTCCGGCTCGGGTTCCGCGGTGTCGTCCGCGTCGCCGGCGCAGCCGAGCCCCGCACCCACCGAGTCGAACCCGCCCGGTGACATCCCCGACAACCAGGTGTATGTGACCTACCGGCCCACCAGCGGCTTCACCGGGTTCACGGTGAAGGTGCCGGAGGGCTGGGCCCGCACCGACAAGGGCGCCACGACCGTGTTCACCGACAA
Organism: Streptomyces rishiriensis; assembly: GCF_003112535.1. Classification (GTDB taxonomy): domain Bacteria; phylum Actinomycetota; class Actinomycetes; order Streptomycetales; family Streptomycetaceae; genus Streptomyces; species Streptomyces rishiriensis. Next base: position 10,916 of record NZ_BEWA01000039.1, read on the forward strand.
GCTGAACAGCGTCAGGATCACGACGGCCGCCGCCTCCGCCGCGCCGACCTTCGCCTCGGTCACGAACACCGTCGTACCCCAACTGCGCACCCAGGTGCCGAATTTCGCGTCCCCGAAGGTCACGCGGGTGACCCGTCACGCGGGGCAGGTCGTCCTTCTCACCTATCAGGGCGACTCGGCCAAGGATCCGGTCACCGGCAAGGTGGTGCGGGACGCGTTCGAGCGGTACGCCTTCTACCGTCAGGGCCACGAGGTGGACCTGACGCTGTCCGGACCGGTGAACGCCGACAACGTCGATCCGTGGCGGACCGTCAGCGACTCGTTCGCGTGGCGGTGAGTGCGATGCCCATGGGTACGTCGCACGACGACGTGGTGCTGGCCGCCCGGGAGCTGTACCGCTTCTACCGGGCGGGCGAGGAGGAGACGCTCGCGTTGCGCGGGGTGTCGCTGCGGGTGCGGCGGGGGGAGACGGTCGCCGTCGTCGGCCCGTCGGGGGCGGGCAAGTCGACCCTGCTGGCGTGCCTGGCCGGTCTCGACGAGCCGTCGGGCGGCGAGGTCCGGGTGTCGGGGGTGCGGATCAGCCACCGGCCCGAGACCGAGCGCTCCCGGCTGCGTGCCCGGCATCTGGGCGTGCTCCTTCAGTCGCGCAACCTGCTGCCGCATCTGTCCGTGCGCGACAACATCCGACTCGCCCAGCACGCGGTGCGCGGCCGGCCAGCCGTACGGGCCCCGGCGCTGCTGGAGCAGGTGGGGCTCGGGCAGCGGGCGGGCGCGCTGCCGCGGCAGTTGTCCGGCGGTGAGCTGGCGCGCGCCGGACTGGCCGTCGCGCTGGCCAACTCCCCGGCCGTGCTGCTGGCCGACGAGCCTACCGGCGAACTCGACGGCGGCACCGAGGAGTTGGTGCTGCGGATGCTGCGGGACCGGGCGGCTGACGGCTGCGCGGTGCTGATCGTGACGCACAGCGCGGAGGCGGTGCGGGGCGCCGACCGGGTGATCGCACTGGACGACGGGCGGGCCCACGAGGGACACGAAGGAACCGCTCACGCGAAGGAGCCCGGTCATGTCTTCCGCTGACCTGCTCGTCTCCTGCCGGGGCGTCGCGCTCACCTTCGGCCGGGGCCCCGCCGCCGTGGTGGCCGTGCACGGCGCCGACCTGGACGTCCGCTCCGGCGACCGGCTGGCGGTCGTGGGCCCGTCCGGGTCGGGGAAGTCGTCCCTGCTGCATCTGCTGGCCGGGCTGGAACGCCCCACCAGCGGAACGATCGACCGGCCCGGACTCGACGGGCCGCGGGACATCGGTCTCGTCTTCCAGGCCGACAGCCTGATCCCCGCCCTGGACGTCACCGAGAACACCGCGCTGCCGCTGATGCTCGCCGGACGGCGGGTGGAGGAGACCACCCGCCCGGTCGCCGAGGCGCTCGACGTGGTCGGCGCGGCCGGGCTGGCCGACCGGCTGCCCGACGAGATCTCCGGGGGTCAGGCCCAGCGGGTGGCCGTGGCCCGCGTCCTGGCGCAGGCGCCCCGGCTGATCCTCGCCGACGAGCCCACCGGCCGCCTCGACCACACCACCGGCGCCCGCGTCCTGGACGCCCTGCTCGCGGCGGCCGACCGGACGGGCGCGGCCCTCGTCGTCACCACCCACGACCCGGCCGTGGCCGCCCGGCTCACCGTCCGCCGGATCATGCGCGACGGCCGGTTGCTCGCACCCGAGCCAGCCGACGCGCCGGACCCACGAGGGAGCCTGTCATGATCACCGCCTGGGCGGGCGGACTCGCACGCCACCGCATCGGACGGCTCCTCGCCGCCGTCGCCGGGATCGCCCTCGCCGTCGGCCTGGTCGCCGCGCTCGGTTCCTTCCTCACCGCGTCCAAGGCGACCATGACCCAGCGGGCGGTCCGCTCGGTCGCCGTGGACTGGCAGGTCGAGGTACAGCCCGGCGCCGACCCGAACGCCGTCCGGGCGCTGGTGCGGGCCACACCCGGCACACAGGCCGCGCTGCCCGTCGGCTTCGCCCGCACCACCGGCTTCACCGCCACCGTGCAGGGCAGCACCCAGACGACCGGCCCCGGCGTCGCGCTCGGCCTCCCGGCCGACTACCGCAGCCGCTTCCCCGACGAGCTGCGCACGCTCTCCGGCTCCGGCACCGGCGTCCTGCTCGCCCAGCAGACCGCCTCCAACCTCCACGCGGCCCCCGGCGACACCATCGGCGTACGGCTGCCGGGCGCCGGGCTGCGCCAGGTGCGGGTGGACGGCGTGGTCGACCTGCCCCAGGCCGACTCGCTGTTCCAGAAGGTCGGCGCGCCCACGCAGTCGCAGCCGGCCGCTCCGCCGGACAACGTCGTCCTGCTGCCCGCCGCGCGGTTCGCCTCCCTCACCCGGGGAGCCACCGACGTCACCACGCAGATCCACGTGGCCCGTGACGCGAAGCTGCCGTCCGACCCGGCCGCCGCCTTCTCCTCGGTGACCGGCGCCGCCCACAACCTGGAGGCCAGGTCGGCGGGCACCGCGCTGGTCGGGAACAATCTCGGCGCCGCGCTCGACTCCGCCCGCCAAGACGCCCTCTACGCCCAGATCCTCTTCCTCTTCCTCGGTGTCCCCGGCGCCGTCCTGGCCGCCGCCCTGACCGCGGCGGTCGCCTCGGCCGGCGGCGAACGGCGCCGCCGGGAGCAGGGCCTGCTGCGGCTGCGCGGGCTGCGGCCCCGTCAGATCACCGCGCTCGCGGGCCTGGAGGCCGCGCTGGTGGGGGTGGCCGGCGGCCTCGCGGGTCTCGGGCTCGCCGCGCTGACCGGCCGTATCGCCTTCGGCTCCGCCTCCTTCGGGGCGAGCGCGGGCGCCTGGGCGCTCTGGTACGCCATCGCTTTCGTCCTCGGCGTGGCCGTGGCCGCCGGGGCGGTGCTCGTGCCCGCCCTGCGGGATCTGCGCACGGTGACCGTCGCGGACACCAGGAAGGAGCCGGGCGGATCCCGTTCACCCTGGTGGCTGCGGTACGGCCTGGACTTCGCGCTGCTGATCGGCTCGCTGCTGGTCTTCCGCGCCTCCTCCGGCAACCAGTACGCCCTGGTCCTCGCTCCGGAGGGCGTGCCCAGCGTCTCCGTCTCCTACTGGGCGTTCCTCGGGCCTGCCCTGCTGTGGCTCGGCGCGGCGCTGCTGCTGTGGCGGCTGACCCTGCTGGCTCTCGCCCACGGCCGACGGGCGATGGCCCGCCTCGCCCGTCCGCTGACCGCGACCCTCGCCACGACCACGGCGGCCGTGCTGTCGCGCCGTCGGCGTCCGCTGGCCCGCTCGGTGGTGCTGCTCGCCCTCGCCGTGTCGTTCGCGATCTCCACGGCCGTCTTCAACTCCACCTACCGCCAGCAGTCCGAGGTCGACGCCCGCCTCACCAACGGCGCGGACGTCACCGTCACCGAACCGCCCGGCGCCCAGGTGCCGGCGAGCGCGGCGGGCAGACTGAAGGTCTCCGGCGTCCGGCACGTCGAGCCCCTCCAGCACCGCTACGCCTATGTCGGCGCGGACCTCCAGGACCTCTACGGCGTCCGGCCCGCCACCGTCGCGAAGGCGACCTCGCTCCAGGACGCCTACTTCGCGGGCGGCACCGCCGGTCAGCTGATGCGGCGGCTCACCCAGCACCCCGACAACCTGCTGGTCAGTGCGGAGACCGTGCACGACTTCCAGCTCTCCCCCGGCGACACCGTCAACCTCCGGGTCCAGGACGCCCGTACGAAGGCGCTGCGTACCGTGCCCTTCCACTACGCGGGGATCGTCAAGGAGTTCCCGACCGCGCCGAAGGACAGCTTCTTCGTCGCCAACGCGGCCTACGTGGCCAAGGCGACCGGCAGCGACGCGGTCGGCGCGTTCCTGCTCGACACGGGCGGCAGCCATCAGCAGCGGATCGCCGCACATCTGCGCGAGCAGCTCGGCACCGGCGCCACGGTCACCGACCTCACACAGACGCGCGGCACGGTCGGCACCAGCCTCACCTCCGTCGACCTGGCCGGGCTCACCCGCGTCGAACTCGCCTTCGCCGTCCTGCTGGCCGCCGGAGCCGGCGGCCTGGTCCTCGCCCTCGGACTCGCCGAGCGCCGCCGCACCTTCGCCGTCGCCACCGTCCTCGGCGCCCGCAGCGGCCAACTGCGCGGCATGGTCCTCACCGAGGCCCTGCTGCTGGCCGCCGGCGGGCTGGCCGGGGGCGCGCTCATCGGGTGGGCGCTGTCCGAGATGCTCGTGAAGGTCCTGACGGGCGTCTTCGATCCGCCGCCCGCGAGCCTGTCGGTGCCCGGCGGCTACCTGGCCCTGACCGCGGGCGCGGCCGTCGTCGCGGTACTGGGCGCCGCGCTGAACGGCATCCGCAGCGCCGGCCGGCCCGCCGTGGAGGAACTGCGTGATCTGTGAGCGGCCGGGAGCGGGCGCGCCGAGCGGCTCGCCCGCTCCTACGCTGTCCAGCATGCGCCCGCACGCGAACGCCGACCGCAGCCGCCATCGCATCCTCGTCGTCGAGGACGACGCCACCATCGGCCGCCATCTGGAGTCCGGCCTGCGCGGCAACGGCTACACGCCGACCTGGAGCCGGACGGGTTCCGCGGCCCTGGCCGAGGCCGCTCGCACCCCGTACGACGTGCTGCTGCTCGACCTGGGGCTCCCCGACATGGACGGTCTGGACGTCGCCCGCACCCTGCGAGCCCGCCACCCGGACCTGCTGATCGTCGTCCTGACCGCCCGCACCGACGACATCGACGTCATCGCCGGGCTGGACGCGGGGGCCGACGACTACCTCGTCAAGCCGTTCAGCCTGACCGTGCTGCTGGCCCGGCTCCGTGCCCATCTGCGCCGCCGGGTCGTCGCCACGCCGCCGCAGGAGCCCGTCCGGCTGGCCGACCTCGTCCTGGACGCCGTGGCCCGCCGGTGCACGCTGCACGACCAGGACGTCGAACTGCGTCCCAAGGAGTTCGACCTGCTCGCCGTCCTGACCCGGCATGCGGGGGAGGCGGTGTCCCGGGAGTCGCTGATGGCGGAGGTCTGGGACGAGAACTGGTTCGGCTCGACCAAGACCCTCGACGTCACCATGGCCGGCCTGCGCCGCCGCCTCGCGCAGGCCGCCGCCACCTCGGCCCGCCCCAGCAGCCTGCCCCGCATCACCACCCTGCGGGGGCACGGCTACCGCCTGGAACACTGACGGGCTGACCCACCTGCACGGCGCACGCCGCACCCGGTACGCCCGTGGCACGCGGGCATCCGAGGCGGATCCTCAGTGCACGATCCGGTAGCGGTGTTCGGGCCGGCCGGTGGCTCCGTAGCGGAGTTCGAGCCGGACCATGCCCTCTCGTACGAGGTAGGAGAGGTACCGCTGGGCCGTGGCGCGGGAGACGCCGGTGAGTTCGGCGGCCTGGGCCGCGGACAGGGCGTCCTGGGCCGTGCGCAGGACCTGGTGCAGGAGGGCGAGGGTCGGCGCGGAGTGGCCCTTGGCCGGGACCCGGGGGACGGCCGGTGGCCGGGCGGCGCTGAAGAGGGCGTCCACGTCGGCCTGGTCGGTTCGGGGCGCCAGCCCGAGGGCGTCCACGCGGTGCTGGAGTTCGCGGTAGGCGGTGAGCCGCTCGGCCAGGTCGGCGGCGCCGAACGGCTTGACCAGGTATCCCACGGCACCGAGCTTCATGGCGGTCCGTACCGAGGTGATGTCCCGGTCGGCGGTGATCATGATCGCGTCGGGGCGGGCGCCGCCGTCTTCCGCGCTGAGCTGTCGCAGCACGTCGAGTCCGCTGCCGTCCGGCAGGAAGACGTCGAGCAGCAGCAGGTCGGGGCGGAGGGTGCGCACCGCGTCCCTTGTCTCGGCCACGGTCGCCGCCCGGCCGGCCACCTCGAAGCCCTCGACGCGGGAGACGTAGTCGCAGTGGATGTGGCTGATGTGGAAGTCGTCGTCCACCACCAGGATCCGGATCATCCGCGGTCACCTCCTGACAGCGAGGTTGTCGTGAACGGTTCGTCTGCCGGGAGGGCGGTGGCGTCCGGCACCGGCAGCACGACGGTGAAGACCGCGCCCGGACCCTCGCTGGCCGTGATGGTGCCGCCGTGTCGCTGGGCCAGCCGGTGGACGAGGGCCAGACCGAGTCCGCGCCGGGCGGTGCCGCGGTCCGGCCGAGTGGACCAGCCGTCCTCGAAGATCGTTTCGGCGGCGCCAGGGGGAATCCCCGGGCCACTGTCCGAGACCCGGACGAACACCTGGTCGACGGCCTCGATCAGGGAAAGCCGCACCTCGCGGCTCCCCGGCGGGGGTGGTCCGCCGGCCGCCGCGTCGATCGCGTTGTCCAGCAGGTTGCCGACAATGGTCAGCAGCCGCCGCAGATGCGGCGGGTCCTCGCCGAGGGCGGAGTCGTCGCTGAGCGTCACCTGCACCCCGCGTTCCGCGGCCACCGTGGTCTTGGCGACGATCAGCCCCACGAGCAGCGCGTTGCCGATCCGTTCGCGTACGGACTCGGTCAGCGCCTGGTCGGCGCCGGCCGATTCGACGGCGTACTCGTAGGCGGCGTCGTGGTCGCCGATGTCCAGCAGCCCGGCCACGGTGTGCATGCGGTTGGTGAACTCGTGCTGCTGGGCGCGCAGGGCGTCGGTCAGTCCGCGCACCGAGTCCAGTTCGCGCAGCAGCCCGATCAGCTCGGTGCGGTCGCGTACGGTGACCACCGCGCCCAGTTCCCGGCCGTGCAGTGTCACCGGCATCCGGTTGACCACCAGGCAGTGGTCGTCGGTCAGCACGCTGAGGTCGGTGCCGGTCAGGGTGCCGTCCAGGGCGCGGCGCAGCCTCCCGTCGGGCAACACCTCCGCGAGCCTGCTGCCGAGCGCGGTGCCGAGGCCGAGCAGGGTGCGGGCCTCGTCGTTGACCACGGTGATCCTGCCGTCGGGATCGAAGGCGACCACGCCCTCCCGGATGCCGTGGAGCATGGCCTCGCGGTCCTGGAGCAGTCCGGCGATCTCCTCCAGCTCCAGCCCGAAAGTCGACCGCTTCAGCCGCCTGGCCAGCAGGAACGCGGCCGCCGAGCCGAGGGCGACGGCGCTCGCGGCATACAGGCCGAAGGTGGGCAGCTCCCGCCACAGCTCGCCGAGCACATCGCGTTCCGGGATACCGGCCGACACCTCGCCGACCAGCGTGCCCGTGGGCCCGTACAGAGGAGCCTTGCCGTTGGCGGACCGCCCGGTCGCGCCCTGGTCGGAGCCCACGTGGGGGCGGCCGTCCAGCACGGCGATCGGATCGCCCACCGGCTCGCCGATCAGCGCCGGGTCGGGGTGCGAGTGGCGGATGCCGTGCAGGTCGATCACGACCACGTACGACGCCCCCGACGCCTTGCGGATCCGTTCGGCGACGGTCTGCACGATGGCGTCGCGGCCCCCGTGCGCCACGGCCTGCCGGATCTGCGGCTCGGCGGCGGTGGTCTGCGCGATGTCCAGTGCCCGCTGCTCGTAGGCGCGGTCGATCTCGCCCCGCTGGGCGAACGCGAACAGTACAAAGCCGATGGCTCCGGTGAGAGTCAGGATGACCAGCTGGCTGGCCAGGATCCGCGCGGAGAGCCTCCCCTTCCCGCCGCGGCCGATCCGGATACGGATGGGCATCACAGGTGCCTTCGCCCTTGTCGTGCTGCCGGGGACGGCCCCTGCGCCGTACCCGTGGTGGCGTGATTGTGTCCCACCGAGAACGTTCTGCCCACCCCCCGGCCTGCTGAGCAGAACGCGCAGAACCCCTGTTAACACGACTATCGCGAGATACGTGTGAAACAGCGACGTAATACGGGGCGGCCTTTAGCGTCTGCCTTCCTCGACCTCCGAGGTGAGGAAAGGAGACAGCCTCAGATGGCTTCGCGAAATGATGTCGCGGTGAGCCCGGGCGCCGGAAACGTCGGCCGGGACAGCGCGCGAGTCGAGATTTCAGGACTCACCAAACGATTTCTGACTCCCGCGGGTGAGGTGTTCACGGCGCTGGAGGACGTCTCCTTCACCGTGGAGCCGGGCCAGTTCTGCGCGGTGGTGGGCCCGACGGGCTGCGGCAAGTCGACGACGCTGAGCATGGTGTCCGGGCTCGACCGGCCCAGCGAGGGCTCGGTCACAGTCGGCGGCCGTGAAGTGGACGGCGTCGCCGACGGCGTCAGCTTCATGTTCCAGACCGACGCGCTGCTGCCCTGGAAGACCGTCCTCGGCAACGTCCTGATGGGCCCGGTCTTCCGCGGCGTCCCGAAGCAGCAGGCACAGGCGTCGGCACGCGACTGGCTGCGCCGGGTGGGTCTGACGGGGTTCGAGGACCGATACCCGCACCAGCTCTCCGGCGGTATGCGCAAGCGCGTGGCGATGGCCGCGGCGCTGATCAACGAGCCCAAGATCCTGATCATGGACGAACCGTTCGGCGCCCTGGACGTGCAGACCAAGGCGATCATGTCGACCGAACTGCTCGGCCTGTGGGAGCAGATCCGTCCGTCGGTCATCTTCATCACCCACGACCTCGACGAGGCCGTGGCACTGGCCGACCGGGTCGTCGTCATGACGTCCAGCCCCGGGTCGGTCAAGGCGGTCTTCGACATCGATCTGCCGCGCCCGCGCGGCGCGGTCCAGGAGATCCGCTTCCAGCCCCGGTTCATCGACCTTCAGCACCAGATCTGGGAAACGCTGCGCGAGGAGGTGGAGCGCGCCTACGCCCGCACCGCAGGAGGTACGGCATGAGCACGACGTCCGCAGTTTCCGCCACGCTGGTCAAGGGCGGCGCACCGTCCTCGGCCGCCGCCACCGCGAAGCGGGCCGCCCGGCGGCGCACCGCGCTGGTGTGGGCGGCCCGGGTCGGCCTCGCGGCCGTCGTCATCGGCGGCTGGCAGGCGTTCACCACCTGGGGCATCGTCGACCCGTTCTTCTTCGGGCAGCCGTCCGGCATCGCCAGACGGCTGGTCGACCTCTTCCGGAACGGCACCGAGTTCGGGTCCTTCTACGCCAACATCTGGACCACGATCCAGGAGGCGCTCGCGGGCTTCGCCCTCGGGGCGGTCACCGGCGTGGTCTTCGGCGTCACGCTCGGCCAGAGCCGCTTCCTCGCCGACGTGCTCGGACCGTACATCAAGATGGTCAACGCGATTCCGCGGATCGTTCTCGGCTCGATCTTCATCGTCGCCTTCGGCATCGGCGTGCTGCCGAAGATCCTGCTCGCCGCGGTGCTGGTGTTCTTCATCGTCTTCTTCAACGCCTTCCAGGGCGTGCGCGAGGTCGACCGCAACATCCTCGCCAACGCGAAGGTGCTCGGCGCCTCGCAGATGCAGATCACCCGGCATGTCATCGTGCCGTCCGCGCTCACCTGGATCATCGCCAGCCTGCACAGCGCCTTCGGCTTCGCCATCGTCGGCGCGCTGGTCGGCGAGGTGCTCGGCGCGCAGAGCGGCCTCGGCCTGGTCATCAAGACCGCGCAGAACAACTTCGATCCCGACGGTGTGTTCGCCACGATGCTCGTCATCTCGGTCATCGTGCTCGGCGCCGAGTGGTTCATCGGCAAGCTCGAACACCGGCTGCTGTCCTGGCGCCCACCGGCGCCGTCCGAGGCCAACTCCCTCTGAGATCCCCGGCACCTCCCGCTACTTCATCGCAGCTTTCAGCAAAGGAATGTGGTCAGCCATGTCCAGACGACCCGTCGCCGTCGCCGCGTCCGTCCTCACCGTCCTCGCCCTCGGCGCGGTCAGCGCCTGTTCCGCCAACTCGTCCGCCTCGACCGGCGGTTCGGGTTCCGTACCGACCGTCAAGCTCATGGCCGGCGGCCTCGACAAGCAGATCTACCTGCCGTACCAGCTCGCCCAGCAGCTCGGCTTCTACAAGAAGTACGGCGTCGACGTCCAGCTGAGCACCGAGCAGGACGGCGGTGTCGGCGCCGAGGAAGCCATGGCCTCGGGGCAGGTGGACATGGCGGGCGCCTGGTACAACCACACGATCGAGTTCCAGGCGAAGGGCAAGGCGGTCGAGGACGTCGTCCAGCTCTCCGGCGCGCCGGGCGAGCGCGAGATGTGCACCACGAAGTCGGGCGTCCACTCGGGCGCCGACTTCAAGGGAAAGACCCTCGGCGTCACCGACCTGGGGTCGGGCACCGACACTCTCACCCAGTTCCTGGCCGCCAAGAAGGGCGTCAAGACCAGCGAGTTCCACCGGATCGGGGTCGGTGCGGGCTCCACCGCCATCGCCGCGCTGCAGAAAGGCAAGGTCGACTGCGTCATGACGACGCAGCCGACGGTGGCCGCGATCCAGAAGAAGGGCGTCGGTACCTCCGCGATCGATCTGGCCACCACCGCCGGCGCCACGGCGGCGATGGGCGGCGCCTTTCCCGCGGCCAGTGTGCTCGCCCGCACCGACTGGGTGAACGCGCACAAGGCCACGGTGCAGAAGGTCGTCGACGCTCTGGTGGCCACCATGCACTGGATCAACACCCACAGCGCGGCCGACATCGCGAACAAGCTGCCGGCGTCGTACGTCTCGAACCAGTTGGTGACCAAGGCCGACTACATCGCGGCCCTGACCGAGGACAAGGGCCAGTTCCTCCCCGACGGCCTGATGCCGGCCGGCGGTCCGAAGACCTCTCTGGCCACCGAGAAACTGGTCGGCAACGTGAAGTCGTCGGTGGACCTCAGCAAGACGTTCACCAATGACTTCGCCGTCCAGGCCAACAAGACCGAGGGCTTCAAGACCACCACGACCCCGGCCGGACCGAACGGCTGAGCCCGCACCGCTCATGGCCGGGGCCGCTCGGGTGACTTTCACCCGGGCGGCCCGGCCATGAGCGCGTCCTGGCGCCCGCCGCTCCTCGGTTCAGTCCTCGTCGGGCCGGGCGGCGTCCGGCCCGACGATCATGCGCATGGTCGTCGGCTTCCCCGCGCCGTCGGGCCCCGGGAAGCCGGTCACCGTGCCGGGCTGCACCACGAAGTCCAGCCCGTCGACGGCCGACTTCTCGCCGTACCTTGGAACTTCGTCGCGCAGTCCCCGGTACCGCGCAAGGAGGCGACGTCCACGCCGCGGGCCCCGTGGTGTCCGGTCAGAATCACAGGGCGGAGCGGCGGGCCAGCACCGCCAGCACCAGCAGGCCGGGGAGCAGTGGCAGCCAGGCCGTCAGCATGCGGTAGCCGAAGACCGCCGACAGGGCCGCCGCCCCGGGCGTCCCGGCCGCGGTGAGCGTCAGCACGAGCGCGGCGTCCAGTGAGCCCAGACCGCCCGGGGTGGGCAGCAGTACGGCGGCGCCGCTGGCGAGCAGGTACGCCAGCAGGACGTGACCGGCGGGCACGGGCACGTCCAGTGCCCGGACCACGGCGATCAGCACGGCGGCGTGCAGCAGGGCGAAGCCGAGGGAGCCGCCCCACAGGGCGCAGGCCCTGGCCCTGCGGCCGTGCACTGCCCGCAGGTCGGCCAGGACCCGGCCGGCCGCGCGCCCCACACCGCGGCGCGCCGGTCCGCTCAGTGCCACGGCGGTGGCGACCGCGGCGGCGCAGCCGACCACCGAGAGCATGACGCAGGCGCGTGGGAGGGCCGGCGAAAGCCGCTGGGCCCGCGGCGAGGCCAGGAGCAGCGCGACGGCGAGCGCGAAGCGGACCAGCCCGCCGACGGCGGCCTTGACCGCGAGCGCGGTCGCCGACCGGGCGGTGGACAGCCCGCAGCGGGTGAGGAACCGCAGGTTGACCGCGCTCGCGCCGACCCCGGCAGGCAGCAGGTGATTGGCCGCGCACGCCGCGAACTGTGCCGCCACGAGCTGCCCGGCAGGCAGCCGCTCGGCCACCGCTCCCTGCTGGGCGACGGCCGCGCACACCCACGTCGCGAGAGCGGCCGCCCCGGCCGCCAGCAGCCAGGCGCGATCGGCGACGGCAAGCCGGTCGGCGCTGGCGTCCACCGCGTGCCGGTGTGCGGCGAGCACCCAGACGGCCGCCCCCAGCACGACCGCGGTGACGGCGAGCTGCCAGGACCGGCGCAGGCCGAGGGACGGCGGAACACCGGTGGCGCTCACTTCCGCCCTCCCGGCGTCACGCCGGGTGCGACGTACACGCGCAGGCCGGCCACCTCGTGCGGGGTCCAGGAAAGGGCGTATCCGGGCGGACTGCCGCCCGGTGCCACGAGGGTGGCGACGGGCAGCCGACGGGCGGTTCGCCGGATGTCGGCCGCCGTGGTGTTGGCGTCGTGGCCGCCGGTCGCCGCGGATGCGCAGCCCGCGTAGTAGGCGATCGGGACGTAGTCCCCTCCCGTCACCAGGCAGGGCGGGCGGACCCCCAGTCGGTGCAGTCCGGCGGCGACGGCCGCCCACTCACGATGGGCTGCCGTGGTGCGCCGCACGGTGTGCTCCAGCACCGCGAACTGCACGGCCAGGTGCCCGACCAGAGCGAGGGTCAGCAGCACCAGGGTCAAGGGCCGGCGGATCCGCCCGGGTACCCGGGCCAGGCGTACCAGAAGATCGGCGACCGGAAGGGCGAGCAGCGCATAGGCGGGCAGCAGGAAGCGGGGTGCCGCGTAGCCGATCAGGAAGAGGTACGGGAAGGCCGCCGAGGCGGCGCAGGCCAGCGGAACGATCGTGGCGGCGGGGCGCCGGGCGCGGACGGCCACCCCGGCCGCGAGGGCGGCGAGCAGTGGCAGGACGCACCACCACAGGGTCACCAGCACATGGGGCGCGGCACTGGTGCAGGGGCGGCACAGCGTACGTCCGCCCAGAGCGCGCAGTTGGTCTCCGACGGCGATGTTCCAGCCGAGTCCGCCCTGGATGCGGGACGCGTCGGACAGGCGTTGCGCCAGTCCGCCGTAGGAGACGTACGCCTCGATCACCCACTCGGCCGCCCCGGCGAGCAGGCCGCCGACCAGCGCCGCCAGCAGCGCGGGGCGCCGCCACCGCCGTACACACACCAGCAGGACGAGCAGGGGCAGGGTCGCCCAGACCGCGTCCGTGGGGCGCATCCACGCCATCAGGGCCGCGCTCAGGCCGACGCCCCACAGAGCCGTGCGGTCGGAGGGGTTCGCCTGCGCACGCAGGAAGCAGCCCGTGCCGGTCAGAGCGCCGACGGCGACCCAGTAGTTGGGCATGGCCTGAGGAGCGTAGAACAGCGTCACCCACAAGGTGGCGAACAGGACGCCCGCGCTCGCGAGCACCCGGGCGGGGAAGATCCCCCGCCATGCGCGAAGCGCGAGGAACAGGGCGAGGCCGGACAGGACCGCCAGGTAGATCCGCAGCACCGCGGTGGACGAGGTCCAGGCGGCGACCGGCGCCACCAGCAGCGGAACGCCACGGGCACGCGGGGCGCTGAAGAACGCGGCCGGCGCGTGTGAGGCGACCTGGCTGACGTAGACGGACTCGTCCCAACCGAGGCCCATTCCCGGTCGTACGAGAAGGAGTTGGGCCAGAGCGAAGGCGCCTGCCACGACCGCGAGCGCTACGTCGCCGCGGGATGGAGGCGCGAAGCGAACGGCCGCAGGCGGGCCGGGCCTGCGCGGCCCGGTCGACGTGGCCGACGCTCTGTCCGTGGCCTGCGGGCCGTTTCTCATCACCCATCCCTTACTCCTACAGGCTGTAGGGCCAGGTCAACCCTACAGGCTGTAGGGTCTGCGCCCGCGCCTTCGGGCCGGCTCACCCCTACAGGCTGTAAGGTCTCACTCATGGCTGGCACGGGCCCGCGGGGCAGAGCCGAACGGCGTAACGCCGGCGAGCTGGAGAGCGAGGTGCTCGCCGCCCTCTGGGCGACCGACCGGGCTCTGACTCCGGCGGAGGTCCAGGCCGAGATCGGCGGCGGTCTCGCCTACAACACCGTGCACACGATCCTCAAGCGCCTGTACGACAAGGGGCTCACCGTGCGGGACGCGGACGGACGGCGCGGCGCGTACCGGCCTGCGAAGAACGCCGCCGAGCTGACCGCCGAGGCCATGCACAAGGCCCTCGACCAGGGCCCGGACCCCATAGCCGCCCTGCAGCAGTTCGTCACCGGACTGAACCCTGAGGAGGAGCGGGCGCTGCGCGACCTGCTGGGCGGCGAGCGATGAGGGTCGACGTCTACACACCGTTCCTGTTGTCCATGCTGCTCGCCGCGGTCAGTCCTCGGGTCGGCCGCCGGGTGGCACCGGCGCTCGCCGCCCGCGTCCTCGCCGGCGCCGCCCTCGTGACCGCGGCGGCGACCGCGTGGTCCCTGCTCCTGCTGGCCGCCACCCTCGTCAGCGCCGCTCCCCCGGTGGTCACCGATGCCCGCGAGGACGGCCGCCCGCTTCCCGAGCCTGTGCCGGAGGCCGTCGCGTTCGCCGCCTGCGCACTGCTCCTGTTCATGGCCCACCGGTTTTTCAGGGCCGCCCGCTCCGAGTACCTCACCCGCCGGGCCCTGCGGCTCCTGTGCGAGGGGCACCCGCCGGACACCGAGCTGATCGTGGCCGCCTCCCCCATCCCCAAGGCGTTCGCCATCCCGGGAAGGGCGGGCTCGCCGGGCCGGATCCTCGTCACCAGCGCGATGCTCGGCGCGCTCTCGGCCGAGGAGCGTCGTGTCCTGCTCTCCCACGAGCGAGCGCACCTGCACCACCGCCACGGACGGCTGTGCACCGCCGTGATCCTGGCCGGGGCGGTCAACCCGTTCCTCGTCCCGGTCCGGCGCACGGTCGTCTTCCTCGTGGAACGCTGGGCCGACGAGCGGGCCGCCGCAGTGGTCGGTGACCGCGCGTGCACCGCCCGTGCTCTGGCCCGGGCAGCGCTCACGGCCGGATGTCAGGAGCCGTCGCACGGACTCGGCTTCACCGACCGCGCGGTCACCCGCCGTATCGCCGCCCTCCAGACCGCCCCGCCCCCGCGACTGTGGGGCCTCGCGGCGACCGTCCTGGCTCTGGGCGCCCTCACCGCGCTGGGCACCGCTGACGCCACCGGTGACCTGGTCCGGCTGCTGGCGCCGATCCTCGCCTGAGTGATCGCATCGGCGTCGGCATCGGCCGTGGGAACGTTCCTCATTCCGCCATCGTCTACAGTGCAGTAGACCGACTACAGAATTGTAGTCAGTTGTCGGGTGCCAGTCTTCCGCCACACCCGACGGTCCGGAAGAAGGATGAAGGGGCTCCCGCCGATGACCACAGCCATGCACCTATCGTCGCAGCTCGCCGTCAACGTGCTGGACGCCCGGTCGCTGCTGTCCGCGTTCGGCGTGCTGGGCGTGGGCGTGGTGCTGTTCGCCGAGACCGGGCTGCTGATCGGTTTCTTCCTGCCGGGCGACTCGTTGCTGTTCACGGCCGGTCTGCTGTGCACGGGCGCCGGCGACCGCGGCCTGAAGCTGTCACTCGGCCCGCTCCTGGTCGCCGCGGCGGTGGGAGCGCTGGCGGGCGCGCAGTGCGGCTACCTGCTGGGCCGCAGAGCGGGCGGCTCACTGCTGGCCCGCAGCCGCTCGGCCCGGCTGCACGAGGGGGCGAAGCGCGCGGAGGAGCTGCTGGAGCGCTACGGGTATGCGAAGGCGATCGTGCTGGCCCGTTTCGTCCCGGTGGTGCGCACGGTCCTGAACCCGATGGCCGGCGCCCTGCGGGTGCCGGTGCGCACCTTCACCGTGTGGCAGGTGGCCGGCGGGCTGGTGTGGAGTCTGGGTCTGACGCTGGCGGGATACGCGCTGGGCTCCTCCGTGCCGAACGTGGACCGCTATCTGCTGCCGATCGTCGCGGTGATCGTGGCCGTGTCGCTGATTCCGGTCGCCTCCGAGGTGTACCGCTCGCACCGGGCCGCGAAGGCGAAGAAGACGGAGGCGGAGGCGAAGGCGAAGACGGAGGAGGCGCGCGGATGATCATCGCCCTCGACGGCTCGTCGGTCGACGGCGAGGCCTACACCGACGTGGTGAACCTGGCCCGACACGCCCCGGGATGGCTGGACGGGGCGGTGTCGGCGTGGTCGACGTACGGGCTCGCCCTGTTCGCGGCCCTCATGGCGTACGGCTGGTGGCGCGCCCGACGGGCGGGCGCCGCCGCGTCGGTGACGGCGCTCGCCGTGCCGTTCGTCGTGGTCGCCGCGTTCGGGGTGGACGCGGCACTGAAGCTGCTGGTGCGCGAGGACCGGCCCTGCCGGAGCCTGCGGGTGGCCACGCTGGAGGCGTGCCCGGCGCCCGGCGACTGGTCCTTCCCCAGCAATCACGCGGCCGTCGCCGCCGCGGCGGCCGTCGCCCTGATCTTCGTCTCCCGCCGGCTCGGCGCGGTCGCCGCGGTGGCCGCCTGCGCGATGGCGGCCTCCCGGCTCTGGGTCGGCGCACACTACCCCCACGACGTGGTGGCAGGGGTCCTGGTGGGCGCGCTCGTCGCCTGGCTCGCGATGTCGGCGCTGCGCAGGCGGGCGGAGACCGCAGCCCTGCGGCTCACGGCCACCCGGCTGCGTCCCCTGCTGGTGGCGCCGTCATGAGGCGGCGCGATGTCGCCGAACTGGCCGGCAGCTGCGGCCTCGGCGCATGGACGGCGTTCGGCGTGCTCACCATGGTCGTGGTGGGCCACGACGGCGTACCGCTGTTCGGGGACGCCGACCTCCACTCGTGGTGCGTCGCCCACCGCCCCGACGTGGCGGTGGCGCTCGCCCGCGGGCTGACCGCAACGGGGACGGGCGTCGTCCCGTTCGTACTGGCCGCGCTGGCCGGGGTCGTCGCGGGACGCACCCTCCGGCAGCGCGTACTCGCCGTCGCGCTCGGTCTGGCCTGCCTCGCGGGAGGCCAGGCACTGCGGTACGCGGTGATGACGCTGGTCGCCCGGCCCCGGCCGCCCCTGACGGACTGGGCGACGCACGCGTCGGGGTGGGCGTTCCCTTCCGGTCACACCACCACGTCGGCCCTCACCGCCGGGCTGCTGATCATCGCCGTCCGCATCCGCGCCCCGCGTGGCAGGACTGTGCTCACCCTGGTCATAGGCGGCTGGGGTGCGCTGGTCGGGATAACGCGCGTCTATCTCGGGGTGCACTGGTTCACCGACGTCGGCGGCGGCTGGCTCTTCGCGCTCGGCTGGCTGGGAATATGCCTGTGCGCCGTGGCCTGGTGGCTTCCCGAGCGTTTGACCCCCGGCATGACGGACGCGGCCACGGAACCAGCGCGCAGGACGGCAGGACCGACGGGCGCGGCAGGAAGCCGAACGGACACGGCACGAGAGCCGAAGGAGTTCCATGCGTCAGACGATCCTGGTCGTCGAGGACGATCACGCCCTGCGTGACGTGCTCATGCGCGGGCTGCGCGACGAGGACTTCGACACCGTGCCCGCGCCGGACGGCGCCACCGCCCTGCGGCTGGCCGGCGCCGACATCTCCGCTGCCGTACTCGACATCGGGCTGCCCGACGCCGACGGGCGGGACGTGTGCCAGGCGATGCGCGCGAACGGATTCCTCTCCCCGGTCATCTTCCTGACCGCCCATCACCGGCTGAACGACCGGCTCTCCGGGTTCTCCGCCGGCGGCGACGACTATCTGCCCAAGCCGTTCCACCTCGCCGAACTCGCGGCCCGCCTGCGAGCAGCCCTCAAACGGGCCGCGCCGCCGCCTGCCGCCACAACAGGAGACCTGGCACTGGACGCCGTCCGGCACGTGGTGAGCGTCCGAGGAACCCAGGTCGATCTGACACCGACCGAGTTCCGTCTCCTGGCCGCGCTCATGGCGGCTTCCGGCGCCATCGTGCGCCGCAGTGACCTGGTCCGGGCAGGCTGGCACGAGGGCGCCCAGGTCCACGACAACACTCTCGACCAGTACCTGACCCGACTGCGCCGCAAGCTGCGCGAGGCCGGCAGCGACCGGACGATCGGCACGACCCGCGGGATCGGCCACCGCCTGTCATGAGCGGTGTCCGCCAGCGGCCGCGACCCGCCGTGACCGCTCTCCTCCGCCTCCTGGCCCCCCGCACGCTGCGCGGCCGGCTCTCCCTGGTGGCCCTCACCACGGCAGCGCTGCTGATGCTGGTCCTCACCGTCGCCTTCAACGCCGTGGCCGGCCGCCGTCTCCAGCACCAGGCGGACGACGAACTGCGCACCCGCGCCGCCGCCGTCGCCACGACTATCGACACCAGCGGCCCGACGGCACGCGTCCTGGAGACCTCCAACGACGAACTCCTCGATGCGCACGTGTGGATCTACGCCGGCCGACGCCTGCTGGAAGAACCGCCGACCGCCGGCCCCCTGACCCGCGTCGCCGACGCACTCGCCGGGCGCGGCGGTCAGCGGTGCGTCACCGCCCAGATGCACGGCCCTTTCCGGCTGTGCTCCCGGCCGGTGTCCGGAAAGCACAGCGAGGCCACAGTGGTCACGGCACTCGACCTCTCGCCCTACCGGAGTTCGGCCGACACCCTGCTCCTGGGCTCACTCGCCCTGGACGCCGTGATGCTCGCCTGCACCTACGCCCTGACCCGGCTGGCGGTCGGCCGTGCTCTGCGTCCCGTCCGCACGATGACCGACCAGGCCACCCAGTGGAGCGCCGTCGCCTCCGAAGAACGCTTCGGCCAGATGCGGCACCCCGTCGAACTCGCCCGCCTCGGTACGTCGTTGGACGCCATTCTCGACCGCATCCGCACCCTCTTGCGCCACGAGCGGCAGCTCACCGGAGAGCTCTCGCACGAGCTGCGCACACCCCTGAGCCGGATCATCGCCGAACTCGACTGGTGGCAGGCACGCCCCCGCACGGACGACCAGACCCACGCCAGCCACAAGGTCATCGCGGAAGCCGCCGAGTCCATGCGCACCATCTGCGACACCCTCCTGGACGACGCCCGTGACGGCTCACCCGCCGCTCCGGGCACCGCCGAGATCCTGCCCACGCTGAAGCGGCTCGCCGAAGTCCTGGACCCCCCACCCCGCTTGACGGTCACCGTCGAGGGGCCGCACCTGGAGGCCGGAGTGCCACCCGCCCTCCTCGAACGCATCGTCAGTCCGCTCCTCGCCAACGCCTGCCGCTACGCCGAATCCCGGGTCGCCGTCCGCGCCCACCGCGCCCCCGACGGCGTGCGCGTCGACGTCGTCGACGACGGACCGGGCGTACCGCCCTCGTTCGCCGGACGGCTCTTCGAGCCCGGCCGACGTGCCGATCCCCGGGACGGACACGACGGAGCGGGCCTGGGGCTGCCGCTGGCGCGACGTCTGGCCCTCGCCGCCGGCGGCGAGGTGGCGTACGACCCGGCCCACACCCCGGGGGCGCGGTTCGTGGTCAGCCTGCCGGCCGGGTGACGGCGGCCGCACTCGGCGCCACCGGCGCATCAGGCCGTGACGTCGCGCCGGCCGTGACGTGACGCTGGACAGAAGGATTCGAAGTCAGCCTCGCCGGAAGCTGTTCGGCGCTACGGCAGTGTGCGGGGCCGGCAGGTCCGGGCCGGGCGCCGGGCGGCCGGTGTCGCGTACCGGCGGGTGCATCCGCGCGACCGGCAGCGCGTCCAGCCCGGCCGCGGAGTGCCACGTCGCGGCGCCGTGTCAGCCGGATCGCCGGACGAAGCCCGCCGCGGTGGATGCGGCTACCGAGGGGGTCGGGCGGTGGCTCGTCCCACGCTCAGCAAGGTGTAGCCGGCGTCGGCCATGGCCTCGGGGTCGAGCAGGTTTCGTCCGTCGAAGAGCACAGGGGTGCGCATGAGCGGCCGCGCCTCCGCCCACTCGGTGTCATGGAGTTGAGGCCATTCGGTGACGACGATGGCCGCGTCGGCGTCGGTCAGGGCGGCGGTGACGGTGCTCCGGCGCTCGGCCTGGTTCCAGGGCTGTGTGTCGGCCGGGCGGGCCATGGGGTCCCAGCAGGTGAGTGCGGCGCCCTCGGCGAGGAGGCGGGAGGCGAGGACGGTGCTGGGCGCCTCGCGCATGTCGTCGGTGCCGGCTTTGAAGGTCATGCCGAGCAGCGCGATGCGTTTGTCGCGCAGGGTGCCGAGCTCGGTCTTGAGGCGTTGGACGGCGCGGCGGGGCTGAAGGTCGTTGACTTCGATGACGGCGTTGAGGAGCTGGAAGGAGTAGCCGGAGTTGCTCGCCATGGCGCGCAGGGCGCGCGAGTCCTTGGGGAAGCAGGAACCGCCGTAGCCGAGCCCTGCGTTGAGGAAGTGGCGGCCCAGGCGGTGGTCGAGTCCGACGGCGTCGGCGACGCGGGTGACGTCGGCGCCGGTCGCCTCGCACACGGTGGCTATCTCGTTGATGAAGGTGATCTTCGTGGCGAGCAGGGCGTTGGAGGCGAGCTTGACCATTTCGGCGGAGGCGACGTCCATGGCCTGTACGGGGCCGTCGATGCCGTTGTGCAGTGCCGTCAGCAGTCGGGCGGTCGCGGCCTCGTCCGTGCCGATGACGATGCGGTCGGGGTGGAAGAAGTCGGTGACGGCCCGGCCTTCGGCGGTGAACTCGGGGTTGGAGGCGTATCCGACGTGGTGCAGGCCCGCCTGGTCCAGGGCGGTGCGGATGCGGGCGCCGGTGCCGACGGGGACGGTGGACTTCACCACGACGGCGGCCAGGTGCGGCGCCTGACGGAGGCTTTCGATGACGGACCACACGCGCGACAGGTCGGCGTCGCCGGAGGCGGTGGGCGGGGTGTCGACGCAGATGTAGGCGATCTGGGCGTCGCGGACCGCTTCGCCGGCGTCGAGCGTGTAGGTGAGCAACTCCTTGTTGTCGGCGAGGAGTTCACCGAGGCCGGGTTCGTAGATGGGCACGTCGCCCGCCTGCAGCAGCCGGATGCGCTCGGGCTGGATGTCGCGGACTGTGACGTGGTGTCCGAGACTGGCGAAACAGGCGGCGGTGACGAGTCCGATGTATCCGGCGCCGAAGACGGCGATGTGACGGGCGCTGCCCTGCATCGAGGGTGCTCCAATGCGGTCAGGAGGCGCGCTGCACAGGAGGAGCCTCAAGGAAGTGTGAATGGCGGAAAGTGTTCGGTGATCACGGCGCCGAGGAAGAGGTCGGCCGTAGGCACGGTCCGTTGCTGCAGGAGCATACGGGTGCGATCAAGGCTCTCACCTGCAGGCCTTGCTTCGTGATCTTCCCGTGACGAAGTTCCCTCTTCAATAAGTTGCATGCTATACACATCACTTACAGGATCTTCACATGGCCTGATCCCAACCATTTCTCATCTCCTGGGGGAGCCATGTCCGGACACGGACAGCTCGCACAGACCGGCATGCCCGCCATCGTCATCGGCGGCATCACCTATCCGCTGGGAGGCTGGATGGTCGCCGCCGCGGTCGCCGTGGTCCTCGGCGCCATCCTCGTCGTGCGCTTCCGCTACCGCACCGGCCTGACGGCCGGCCAGGCCGGCACGCCGAAGAATCGTTCCTTCGACCGTCAGTGAGCACCCGTCACGCCGCAGGACCGGTGCTGAGCGCCCATCAGCACCGGTCCGCGACGGTCCTCATGGGGATCGTCGTCATGCTCGCGGCCGCCGCCTGGGCCGGCTACCACGCACTCAGCGCGTTCGCCCACAACGGGCACAGCCAGAACCGGCTCACCGTCGTGTGGGCCTCCCTCTTCCTGATCTTCCTGCTCCAGACGTTCATGTACCACCTGGAACGCCCGCGGCAGCTCACCGCGCGCAGCGCGCAGCAGCTCGACGCCCTGCACGTGGCGATCCTCATGCCCGTCTACAACGAGGACCCCGGTTACCTCCGGCTCGGCCTCGAGTCGTTCCTGCGCCAGACCCGCAGACCGGACGCGGTGCACATCGTCGACGACGGCTCCACCAACACCGACTACGCCGACGTCCGTCTGTGGTGGGAAGAAGCCGCCCGCCACGCCGGCATCGTCACCACCTGGCAGCGCGTCACCAACGCAGGCAAGCGCCACGCCCAGGCGCACGCCGTCAAGGTCAGCCCCGAAGCCGACGTCTACATCACCTGTGACAGCGACAGCTGCTTCGCCCCCGCCGCCCTCGAACAGGCGCTCATCCCCTTCGCCCGCCCCCGAGTGCAGTCCGTGGCCGGCATCGTCATCGCCACCAACAACCGCGCCAACTGGCTGGTGCGCATCACGGACCTGTGGTTCGTCGTCTGCCAGCTCGTCGACCGCTCCGGCCAGTCGGCGGTCGGCGCCGTCATGGTCAACTCCGGTCCTCTCGCGGCCTACCGGGCCGGGATCATCCGCGACAACCTCGACGGCTACCTCAACGAGACGTTCATGGGACGACCCGTGAACTTCTCCGACGACAGCATGCTCACCCTCTACGCCCAGGAACGCGGACTGACCGTCCAGCAGCCCTCCGCGATCTGCTTCACCGCCATGCCCGAGAAGTGGTCCCACTTCAACCGCATGTACCTGCGCTGGATGCGAGGCTCCGCCATCCGCTCCATCTGGCGGATGCGCTACCTCAGCCCCGCCAGGCCCGCATTCTGGCTGCACACCATGCGCTGGATCCAGATGGTCCTCACCCAGCTGGTCACCCTGTGGATGCTCGCCGTCGAGCCCCTCGCCTACGGCAACCTGCCGCCGACGAGCATGCTGGTCGTGCCGTTCCTCATCGGCTGGGCCCAGGGCCTGCGCTACCTGAGCATCATCCGCTCCGACGAACGCATCCGCTCCCGCGCCCTGACCTGGCTCGCCATGCCGGCCGCCATCCTCCTGGCCTGGACCGTGCTGCGCTGGCTGCGCTGGTACGGCATCGCCACCTGCGCCAAGACCGGCTGGGGAACCCGCCAGAACGGCGCCGAGGTCTCCCTCCCCGAACCGCACACCATCGCAGCCTGAACGACGCGCCGCTCCTCCTCTGCCGGGACAGAGGAGGAGACCGCAGGCCTGAGTGACGTCGTTGCGGTAGTCCCCGTTCAGCAGGACCCAGAGAGCGAACCACACCTCCGCGTAGGACCCATGGCCGCGCTGCGTGCGAAGTCGCGCACTCCGGCGTTCCCGGGCCGCGTCGAGCGACCCCGCCGCTGCTTCCAGTCTAGGGATTGCCTTAGGCCTCAGGGCCCCCAGGCCTCCTGGGACTGACGCA
>NZ_BEWA01000040.1 GCF_003112535.1 Streptomyces rishiriensis
GGGGGGTGCCTCTATGTCTTTCGTCAAGGCACCCAGGTTCGGTTTGGGGTGGTGTGACTTGTGGGGGTCATGCGGCGAGTTCGACGTCCTCAGGGATGCGGGGTTCGTAGAAGGTGCCGTCTCGGAGCATGGCGAACAGGACGCTGATGCGTTGGCGGGCCAGGCGGAGGAGGGCCTGGGTGTGGGTTTTGCCGCGGGCTCGTTGCTTGTCGTAGTAGGTGCGGGAGGCGGGGTCGGCGTTCATGCAGGCGAAGGCGGAGAGGAACATTGCCCGTTTGAGCTGACGGTTTCCGCCTCGGGGTGCGTGTTCGCCGTGGATCGAGGTTCCGGACGACTTCGTGGCCGGGGCCAGGCCGGCGTAGGAGGCGAGGTGGGCGGCGGTGGGGAAGCTGGTGCCGTCGCCGACGGTGACCAGCAGGACGGCGGCGGTCCTGACGCCGACGCCGGGCATCGACGTCAGGACCGGGGAAAGAGGGTGGGCCTCCAGCAGGGCGTTGATCTGGGCTTCCAGGGCCCGGCGCTGGGTGTGGACGGCGGCGAGCGAGGCGGCCAGGGAGGGCACGACGATGTCGAGGGTGCCGGTGCCGGGCACGACGACGGTCTGTTCGTCGAGCGCGTCGAAGACGTCGTCGATCAGCCGCTGGGCCATGCGCGGCGCCTTGGGCCGGATCAGTTCCACGAGTCTGCGACGGCCGGCCTTGCGCAGGGCGGCCGGGGAGCCGTAGCGCTCCAGGAGCCAGGTGACGGCCTGGTGGTCCAGGCGAGGGCCGAGGACGCGTTCGAGGCTGGGGTGGAACTGGGTGAGCAGGCCGCGTATCCGGTTGGACGTGCGGGTGGCCTCGGCGGCGAGGTCCTGGTCGAAGCCGACGAGCACGGTCAGCTCGGCGGTGATCTCGTCGGTCAGTTCCAGCGAGCGCAGGGTGTGCGGCATGGTGCGGGCGGCGTCGGCGATGACCGCGGCGTCCTTGGCGTCGGTCTTGGCCTCGCCCGGGTAGAGGTCGGCGATCCGGCGCATGGCGAGTCCGGGCAGGTAGGCGACCTGGCAGCCCGCGTCACGGGCGACGGTCAGCGGGAGGGCGCCGATGGAGGCGGGCTGGTCCACGATCACCAGCACGGTGCCGAACTTCGCGGTCAGCTTGTCGAAGACGGCCCGCAGTTTTGGCTCGCTGTTCGGCAGTTGCTTGTCGAAGACCTTCTTCCCGGCCGGGGTCAGCCCGTGGCCGTGATGGCTGCTCTTGCCGACGTCCAGGCCGAGGAACACGCCCACGTCTTCGGTGTCGAACATCGCGCCTTTCCCAGGGTGTTGACGGTGCCGGCCTCGGCTTCGGTGTCGTACGCGCGCATCCACGTTATGCAGACCTGCCGCTCGCGAGCTGTCCGGCAGTGCGCCGGACCGGGCGGTGGCCGGACCTCTCATCAGCGTCTCCGACGGCACCTCCCGGGCCCGGTGACACCACCCCCCAGGTCATCCGTTCGACAGGGGGCAACAGTCATGCCGGGCCCGGAGGCCAGCGGCCCCGTTGCGGAACCGCGGAAAACATAACGGGGCAGGGCCTCGGTGCCGGGGGGCCGGTCAGACGCCTCGGGCGGTCAGCCAGCCGTCGGTGGCCCCGGCGGTGGAGCGGGCGTGGTCCTCCATCATCGTGAAGTGGTTGCCGGGGACGTCGAGGACGGTGTGGGCCCGGCGCCAGGACGTCTGCCACTCCTCGGGCCGCATCTCCTCACCGGGTTCCGCGGGCACCGGGGGCTCGCTGGAACGCACCAGCAGCACGGGGCACTCCAGGGGGCCCGGCTCCCATTCCCCGATCATCGCGACGTACCAGCTCATCGCGGTGAGCCGTGCCGAGTCCATGTGCGCGAACATCGACTCGCGTTCGAACATGCCGCTGAGCATCTGCTGGGAGAAACGCAGGAACGGGGAGTCGGCCCGCGGCATGTAGGTGTCCAGCAGGACGACGGCGGCCGGCGCGGCGCCGCGCTCCTGCATCCGCCGAGCGGCGGAGAGGGCGAGGACCCCACCGGACGACGAGCCGAGCAGGACCGGCGCAGCGTCCCCGACGGTCCGCCGTACGGCGTCGGCGTGCAGGTCGGCCACCGCGTCGAAGGTCGCCGGCAGCGCCTCACCCGTGCCGAAGCCCTGGGTGGGCAGCGCCCAGACGTCGCGCCGGCCGCGGAACGGCGAGGCGAACCGGGCGTACTGGTGGACACCGGCGAGGGCGACGTAGGAGCTGAAGCAGACCAGCGGCGCCGCTGAGTCGCCTGCCGAGAGCCGGATCGCCCCGGGCAGGCCGGGGAGTTCGTCCGGCGAGGTGAAGGTGGGACGCAGTTCCGCCGCCGCCTGGAGCAGGGTGAAGCCGTCGTCGACACGGTCGTCGAGACAGGCCTGCTTGAACAGGCCCCCGAGGGTGTCCTCGGGGCGGACGCCCGGGGTGCTCGTAGCCGTCTGGTCCCGGCCGGTCTCCTGGTCCTGGGTGGCCCGCTCGGCGAGCCGGGCGTGCAGATGGGCGGCGAGGGCCTCGGGCGAGGCGTGGTCGAACAGAAGGGTCGGCGCCAGCTGCAGGCCGGTGGCGGTGGCGAGGTGGTTACGGAGTTCGACCACCGTGAGGGAGTCGAAGCCCTGCTCGGTGAAGAGCCGGTCGGGCTCCACCTCGTCCGCGCCCGCGTGCCCCAGCACGGTGGCGGCGAGGTCGCGCACCAGACCGAGCAGCAAGGTGCGGCCCTCTTCCGCGGAGCGTCCGGCCAGGAGCGACGGGCCGGCCGGCTCCGACGGACCGGACGCGCTCCTGCGTCGCGCCGCCGCGGTGCCGGGCCGCAGCATCGAACGGACTCCCGCCCGGCCCGAACCGGTGGCGACGGCGATCACCGCGGGGTCGGCCGTGGCGAGGGCGTCGTCGAGGAGAGCGAGGGCGTCCTCGGTGGTCAGGGGACGCAGGCCGCCGCGGCTCAGTCGGCCCCGGTCGGCGCGGGACAGACGCGCGGTCATGCCGCTGTCGTCGCTCCACAGGCCCCAGGCGACGGACGCCGCGGGTCGTCCGAGTGAGCGTCTGAGGGCGGCGAGGCCGTCGAGGAAGGCGTTCGCCGCCGCGTAGTTGGCCTGGCCGGGAGCGCCGAAGGTGCCCGCCGCCGAGGAGAACAGCACGAACGCGGCCGGACGGTGGTCCGTCATGGCGTGGTGCAGGTTCCAGGCGCCGTCCGCCTTCGGGCGCAGCACCGTGTCGAAGCGCGCCCCGTCGAGTGCGGTGAGGACGGCGTCGTCGGTGACGCCGGCCGCGTGGATCACCCCGGTCAGCGGCGCGTCGGCGGGCACGTGGGTCAACAGCCGCTCGACATCGGCTCGCCGGGCGACGTCACAGGCCTCCAGGCGTACTCGGGCGCCCAGTTCCGTCAGCTCGGACACCAGAGCGTCCGCGCCGTCGGCGGCCGGGCCGCGCCGTCCGGCGAGCAGCAGCGAACGCACGCCGTGCCGGGTGACGAGGTGGCGGGCGACGGCCCGGCCGAGGGCGCCGGTGGCGCCGGTGACGAGCACCGTGCCCGCGGCGAGGTCGGGTACGGCGCCGGGGGCGGCGGGCACGGCGTCGGGGTGCAGGACCCGGCCGTCGCGGACCGCGCTGTGCGGGCGACCGGAGGCGATCGCCCCGAGCAGTGCGGCCCCGTCGCCGCCCTCGGCCCCGCCGGGCAGGTCCACCAGCTGGAAGCGGCCCGGATGTTCGGCCTGTCCGGCGCGGACCAGTCCCCACAGGGCGGCAGCGGTCGCATCCGGCGGGACCACGTCCGCGGAGGCGTCGTCCCGGCCCGCCGTCACCGCGCGGCGGGTGACGAACACGAGCCGGGCGTCGGCGTACCGCTCGTCGGCGAGCCAGCCGGTCATCACCTCGTGGGTGCGGGACAGGCGGCCCCGCAACGCCTCGGGCATGCCGTGATCGCCGGCGTGACACGGTTCCGGTGCGACGACGACCACCTCGGGCATCGTCATGCCGGTGTCGAGGGCCTTGGCGAGCGCCTCGAGGTCGGCGTAGGTCTCCACATGGACGCCGGCCGCGTCGAGGGAGGCGAGCACCCGGTCGTCGCCCTCGCCGAGGACGATCCAGCGCACCGTGCGCGGAGCGGGCGGCTCGGGGGCGGGCAGCGTCTCCTGCCAGTCCAGGCGGAGCAGTTCGGGTCGGCCCGGCCGGGCGGCCGGGGCGGCGGACACCTCCCGCAGGGTGATCGCGTCGGCGGTGGCGACGGCCCGGCCGGTGGTGTCGGTGACCAGGACCCGGTAACCGTGGTCGTGGCCGGCGGGGGTCAGGCGCACCCTCAGCGCGGTAGCGCCGGTGGCGTGCAGGGTCAGCCCGGTCCACGCGAACGGCAGCATGGGCGCCGTGTCCTCGTCGTCGGGCCGCAGCCCGGGGCGCCTGACCAGCAGAGCCTGGACGGCCGCGTCGAGCAGGGCCGGGTGCAGGGCGTGCCGGGAGGCGTCCTCCCGGTACGGTTCCGGCAACGCGACCTCGGCGTACACCTCGTCGCCGCGCTCCCACACGCTGCCCAGGCCGCGGAAGCTCGGACCGTAGGCGAAGCCCGCGGCGGCGAAGGCCGCGTAGGGGTCCTCGTCGGAGACGACGGAGGCTCCCGGCGGAGGCCAGGCGGCCAGGTCTCCGGCCGGCTCGGACGGCGGCTGCGGGGCGAGGACGCCCTGGGCGTGCCGCTGCCATTCCCCGTCGTCCGCCGAGGACCTCGACCACACGGCGAAGGCGCGGCGGCTCTGGTCGTCGGCGGCTTCCACGGTGACCTGGAGGTGGGCGGCGCCCTCGGCGGGCACGACGAGCGGGCTGAGCAGGGTGAGTTCGCTCAGGTGGCCGCAGCCGGTGCGGTCGCCCACGTGCACGGCGAGGTCGAGGTAGCCGGTGGCGGGCAGGATGACCTGCCCGAGGACGGCGTGGTCGGCGAGCCAGGGGTGGCTGCGCAGGGACAGCCGCCCGGTGAACAGCAGGTCGTCCGAGCCCGCGCGGGCGACCTCGGCAGCGAGGAACGGGTGGTCCGCGGGGTGCAGTCCGGCGGCGTCGGGGTCGCCGGCCGAGGCCACGGTCGGCAGCCAGAACCGCTGCCGCTGGAAAGCGTAGGTAGGCAGCCGCACGGCGCGGGCGCCGCCGGGAAGGAGCGCCGCCCAGTCGGGCTCGGCGCCGTGCGCGAACAGTGTGCCGACGGCGCGGAGCAGACAGCCGGTCTCGGGCTCGTCTCGCAGGACGGCTGCCGCGAACACCGTTTCCGCCGTGTCGGACTCCGCCTCGGCGAGCGCTGTCTCGGCGAGCGCCGTGAGCGAACTGTCCGGCCCGACCTCCAGGAAGCGGCGGACGCCGAGGCCGTGCAGCCGGGTGACGCAGTCGTGGAAGCGGACCGGCTCACGGAGGTGCCGCACCCAGTGCTCGGGGTCGGTGAGCAGACCGGCGGTGGCCGGTTCACCGGTCCGTGCGGAGACGACGGACAGGATCGGCTCGTCGTAGGTGATGCCGGCGGCGACGGCCCGGAAGTCGTCGAGCGCCGGATCCATGAGCGGGGAGTGGAAGGCGTGGCTGACCCGGAGCCGGGCCGTGCGCCGGCCGGCCGCCGAGAAGTGCTCGCAGATCCGGGCGACGGCCTCCTCCGTGCCGGAGACGACGGTCGCGGAGGGCCCGTTGAGGGCGGCGATGCCGACTTCGTGTTCGCGTCCGGACAGCAGCGGCAGTATCTCCTGCTCGGTGGCCCTGATCGACGCCATGGTGCCGCCGGAGGGGAGCGCCTGCATGAGCCGGCCGCGGGCGGCGACCAGGGCGCAGGCGTCGTCGAGGGAGAACACTCCGGCGACATGGGCCGCGGCGATCTCGCCGACGGAGTGGCCGGCGACGTGGTCCGGGCGGACGCCCCACGACTCCAGCAGCCGGTACAGGGCCACTTCGAAGGCGAACAGGGCGGGCTGTGCGTGCTCGGTGCGGTTCAGGAGTTCGGCGTCGTCTCCCAGGACCACCTCCCGCAGTCCGGGGACGCGTTCGCACACGGCGTCGAAGGCCTGCGCGAACACCGGATGGGCGGCGTGCAGTTCGCGGCCCATGCCGGGCCGCTGCGCACCCTGGCCGGTGAACAGGAAGGCCGTGCGGCCCCCTGCGCGTGCGACGCCGGTGACCGTGCCGGGCAGCGGCGTTCCCTCGGCCAGGGCCCGCAGCCGGGCCGCGAGGCCTTCGTGATCGTCGCCGATGAGGACGGCTCGGTGGGCGAACGGCGTCCGGGTGGTCGCCAGCGACAACGCGGTGTCGGCGACGGCGACTTCGGGGTGTGCGCTCACGTGGTCGAGCAGCCGGGCGGCCTGGTCGCGCAGGGCGTCACGGCTGCGACCGGTGACGATCCAGGGCACCGGCGCCGGCACCCGCGCCTGCACCCGCGACGGCGACTCCGACTCCGACTCCGACTCCGACTGCGAGGGGTCGGCGAGAGGTTCGTCGGCGTCGGACGTGTCGTGCGGTTCGTCGGCGACGCCCTCCAGGATGACGTGCGCGTTGGTGCCGCTGATACCGAACGACGACACACCCGCACGCCGCGGACGCCCCGCCTCCTCCTCCCAGACCCGCGCCCCCGTCACCAGCTCCACCGCACCGGCCGACCAGTCCACATGCGACGACGGCTCATCCACATGCAACGTCGCCGGCACCACACCCGACCGCATCGCCAGCACCATCTTCATCACACCCGCCACACCGGCGCCCGCCTGCGTATGACCCACATTCGACTTCACCGACCCCAACCACAACGGCCGCACCGCCTCACGACCCTGACCATAGGTCGCCAACACCGCCTGCGCCTCGATCGGATCACCCAACCGCGTCCCCGTCCCATGCGCCTCCACCACATCCACATCCACCGCCGACACACCCGCATCCGCCAACGCCGCCCGGATCACCCGCTGCTGCGACGGACCGTTCGGCGCACTCAACCCGTTCGACGCACCGTCCTGATTCACCGCCGAACCCCGCACCACCGCCAACACCGGATGCCCCAGCCGACGCGCATCCGACAACCGCTCCACCAACAGCAGACCACCACCCTCCGAGAACCCCGTCCCGTCCGCCGCCTCCGCGAACGCCTTGCACCGACCGTCCACCGCCAGCCCCTGCTGACGACTGAAGTCCACGAACAGACCGGGCGTCGACATCACGGTGACGCCGCCGGCCAGCGCCAGGTCGCACTCCCCCGCGCGCAGCGCCTGCGCCGCCAGATGCAGGGCGACCAGCGACGACGAGCAGGCGGTGTCGACGGTGACCGCCGGGCCTTCCAGCCCGAAGGTGTAGGAGACGCGGCCCGACAGGACGCTTGCGGAGTTGCCCGTGCCCAGGTGGGCGCCGACGTCGTCGCCGGGCGCGATCGGACGGGAGGTGTAGTCCTGGTAGTTCGTGCCGGCGAACACACCGGTCCGGCTGCCGCGCAGCGACCGCGGATCGATCCCCGCCCGCTCGAACGCCTCCCAGGCGGTCTCGAGCAGCAGCCGCTGCTGCGGGTCCATGGCCAGAGCCTCGCGGGGCGAGATGGCGAAGACTCCGGGATCGAAGTCGGCGAAGCCGTCCAGGAATCCACCGGTGAGTGTGGCGGTACGGCCCGCCGTGCCGGGCTCGGGGTGGTAGAGCCCGGCCACGTCCCAGTCCCGGTCGTCCGGGAACGGGCCCATCACGTCGGTCCCGTCGGCCAGCAGCTGCCAGAACCGCTCCGGAGTGTCCGCGCCGCCGGGGAAGCGGCAGGCCATGCCGACGATCACGACCGGGTCCTCGGCCGTGTCCCGGCGGGTGACGGGCGCGGCGGCCGCGGAGGCGGAGGAGCCCGCCGGGGCGAGCTGCTCGCCGAGGTGCTCGGCCAGGGCCGCGGGCGTGGGGTAGTCGTACACGAGGGTGGCGGGCAGCCGCATGCCGGTCGCCTCGCCCAGGGTGTTGCGCAGCTCGACCGAGGTGAGGGAGTCGAAGCCGAGCTCCCGGAAGGCCCGGGCCGGTTCGACGTCGTCGGGGCTCGGATGGTTGAGGACGTAGGCGATGTGCGCGCGCACCAGCGCGAGCAGGGCATGACGGCGGTCGGCCTCCCCGAGGGCGGCGATCGTGGCCATCACGTCGTTGTCGTCGCCGGAGGCGGCCGGGGCGGCGGCGCGCTGCGCGCGCAGCTGTCCCAGATCCGGAAGCTCGGCGTACAGACGGCGCGGGCGGCCCTTGCCGAGCTCCGCCCCGAAGACCTCCCAGTCGATGTCGGTGACCACGAGCGCGGTGTCGTCCTGGTCCAGGGCGTGCTGGAGGGCCGTGACGGCGACGGCGGGGTCCATGAGGCGGACGCCGTGGCGCTGGAGCCGCTCGCCGACCGTGCCGGAGGCCATGCCTCCCTCGGCCCAGCCGCTCCATGCGATCGCCGTGGCGGGCAGCCCGCGCGAGCGGCGGTCCTCGGCGAGGGCGTCCAGGAAGGCGTTGCCGGGGGCGTAGTTGCCGTGTCCGGGGCTGCCGAAGACACCCGAGGAGGAGGAGAACAGCACGAAGGCGGAGAGGTCCAGGCCGGCGGTCGCGGCGTCGAGGTTCCGAGCGCCTCCCGCCTTGACCCGCAGGACCTCGGCGAGGCGCTCGGGCGTGAGCGAGCCGATGACCCCGTCGTCGAGAACGGCGGCGGTGTGGAAGACGGCGGTGAGGGGGCGCTCCTCGGGGATGGAGGCCAGCAGGCCGGCGAGGTCCGCGGGGTCGGCGACGTCGCAGGCGACGAGGTCCGCGCGGGCGCCGAGGGCGGTCAGTTCGGCGAGCAGCCCGGCGGCGCATTCCGCCTCGGGACCGGAGCGGCTGACGAGGAGGAGGTGCGCCCCTCCCTCGCGGGCGAGCCAGCGGGCCACGTGACGGCCGAGGGCGCCGGTGCCGCCGGTCACGAGGACGGTGCCCTCCGGTCGCCACCGGCGTCGGCCGGCGAGCCCGCCGACGGCGGCGCGCTCCAGCCTGCGGCCCAGCGTGCCGGTGGCGCGTACGGCGACCTGGTCCTCGTGGTCGGTTCCGGCGAGGACGGCGACGACCCGGTCGGCGGTGCGCGTGTCGAGCTGGTCGGGCAGGTCGATCAGGCCGCCCCAGCAGTCGGCCTGTTCCAGGGCGACGACCCGGCCGAAGCCCCAGACGAGGGCCTGGGCCGGTGAGGCGGGGGCCTCGCCGGCGCGGGTGGCTACGGCGCCGCGGGTCAGGAACCACACCGGCAGCCGGACGTTGAGGTCGTCCATGGCCTGCACCAGGGCGACGGTGGCGGCGAAACCGCCGTGCAGCTGCGGGTGCCGAGGATGCGCGCTGCCGTCGAGGGCGAGCAGGGACAGGACGCCGCGGGCGTCGGCCGTCGCCTCGGCCAGGACGGCGGCGAGCGCCGTGCGGTCGGGGTGCTCTTCGACGACGACGAGGGCGCAGTCGGCGCCGGCGCGGGCCAGGGCGGCCTGGACGCGGGTGGCCTCGGGACCGTTTTGGTGGCCGCGGGGCACGACGAGGATCCAGCGGCCGGTGAGGGCCGGCGTCGGCGTGTCCTGCAACGGGTGCCAGGTGATGCGGTAACGCCAGCGGTCGGCGGTGGCACGGTCGTTGCCGCGCCGCCGGTAGTCGGCCAGGGCGGGGAGCAGCGCGGCCGTGGCCTGTTCGTCGAGGCTGAGCGCTTCGGCGAGGGTGGTGAGGTCGCCGGACTCGACGGCCTGCCAGAACGGGGCGTCCGTGGCGTCGGCGGTCGCGCCGGTCACCGCGGCGGTGAACCCCGGCCAGTAGCGTCGGCGTTGGAAGGCGTAGACGGGCAGGTCGACGCGTTGCGCGGGCTCGTCGTGGACGGCGTTCCAGTTCACGGATCCGCCACGGACGGCGAGACCGGCCACGGACGTGAGGAAGCGTTCGGGCCCGCCCTCGTCGCGGCGCAGGGTGCCGAGGACGGCGCCGTCGGTGATGCCGAGGTCGTCGAGGATGTCGCCCACCGCCGTGGTGACCACGGGGTGCGGGGCCATCTCGACGAAGACCCGCTGTCCGGCGTCGGCGAGAGCGCGCACCGTGCTCTCGAAGCGGACGGTGCGGCGGATGTTGTCGTACCAGTAGGCGGCGTCGAGCGTGGTGGTGTCCTCGACCCGGTCTCCGGTGACGGTGGAGTGGAACGGGATCTCGGCGGGGCGCGGGCGCACCGGTGCGAATCCGGCGAGCAGGGCGTCGCGGACCTCCTCCACCTGGGCGCAGTGCGAGGCGTAGTCCACCGGCACGCGGCGTGCGCGGATTCCGTCGTCGGTGAGGCGGGTCAGCAGTTCGGCCAGCGGTTCGGCGTCCCCGGACACGGTGACGGACCTCGGGCCGGTGACGGAGCCGACGGAGATGCGGCCGTCATAGGGGGCGATGAGACGTTCGACCTCGGCGAGCTCCAGCGGTACGGCGACCATGCCGCCGCGGCCGGTGATGGCGGTGAGTTCCCGGCTGCGGGTGACGACGACCAGGGCCGCGTCCTGGAGGGTGAGGACGCCCGCGATGTGCGCGGCGGCGATCTCGCCCTGGCTCTGGCCGGCGACCGCGGCGGGGCGGACCCCGCACGCCATCCACAGCCGGGCGAGGGCGACGCAGACGACGAAGAGGGTGGGCTGGACGACGTCGAGCCGCTCCAGGGGCGGCGCGCCGGGGGCGCCCCGCAGAACGTCCAGTACGCGGAAGTCGACGAACTCCTCTACGGCGGCGGCGGCTTCGTCGAAGAAGGCGCGGAACCGGGCGTCGGCGTCGTGGAGTTCGGTGGCCATGCCCTCCCACTGCGGCCCCTGGCCGGGGAAGAGGAAGACCGGGTCGCCCTCGGTGTCGGCGACGCCGCGGACCACGGCCGGGTCGGGGGCGCCGTCGGCCAGGGCGGTCAGGCCGCGCAGGAGCACGTCGGGGCCGGGGGCGACGACGACGGCACGGTGTTCCAGCGCGGACCGGGTGGTCGCGAGGGACCAGGCGAGGTCGGCGGGGTGCGGTGCGCCGTCCGGGCCGGCGCGCAGGCGGGCGGCGAGCCGGCGGGCCTGGTCGCGCAGGGCGGGAGCGGTGCGGCCGGAGACGGTGAAGGCGCGGGGGCGGGACGCGTCGTCCGCGGGCCGGGTGTCGTCGTCCTGCTCGGTGGGCGGGGCCTGTTCCAGGATGACGTGGGCGTTGGTGCCGCTGACGCCGAAGGAGGACACGCCCGCGCGGCGCGGTCGGTCGCCGACGGCGGGCCAGCCGCGGGCTTCGGTGAGCAGTTCGACGTTTCCGGCGCTCCAGTCGACGTGCCGGCTGGGCCGGTCGACGTGGAGGGTCGCCGGCAGCCGGCCCGCGCGCAGCGCGAGGACCGTCTTGATGACGCCGGCGACACCTGCCGCGGCCTGGGTGTGGCCGATGTTCGACTTCACCGAGCCGAGCAGCAGCGGCCGGTCCGCGGGCCGGTCCTGTCCGTAGGTGGCGAGCAGGGCCTGCGCCTCGATGGGGTCGCCGAGGGTGGTTCCGGTGCCGTGCGCCTCGACCGCGTCGACGTCGGCGGGTGCGAGCCTCGCGTTGTTGAGCGCCTGCCAGATGACGCGTTCCTGGGAGGGGCCGTTGGGAGCGGTCAGACCGTTGGACGCGCCGTCCTGGTTGACGGCGGAGCCGCGCAGGACGGCGAGGACGGGATGTCCGTGGCGGCGGGCGTCCGAGAGCCGTTCGACGACGAGGACTCCCGCGCCCTCGCCCCAGGCGGTGCCGTCGGCGGTGTCGGCGAAGGCGCGGCAGCGGCCGTCCGGCGACAGGCCGCGCTGGCGGCTGAACTCGAGGAAGATCGTGGGCGTCGACATGACGGTGACGCCGCCGGCCAGCGCCAGGTCGCACTCCCCCGCGCGCAGCGCCTGCGCCGCCAGGTGGAGGGTGACCAGGGAGGAGGAGCAGGCGGTGTCGACGGAGACCGCGGGGCCTTCGAGGCCGAGGGTGTAGGAGATCCGGCCGGACAGGACGCTGGGCGCGTTGCCCACCCCGTCGTCGCCGGCGTTGTCGGACAGGCTGAGCAGGGTGGTGTAGTCCTGCAGGTTGGTGCCGGAGAACACGCCGGTGCGGCTGCCGCGCAGGGTGAGCGGGTCGATCCCGGCGCGTTCCAGCGCCTCCCAGCAGATCTCCAGCAGGATCCGCTGCTGCGGGTCGGTGCCGACGGCCTCGCGCGGCGAGATGCCGAAGAACCCGGCGTCGAAGTCGCCGACCCGGTCGATGAATCCGCCGGTGCGGGTGTAGCTGCGGCCGGGGGTGCCGGGCGTCGGGTCGTACAGGGCGTCGACGTCCCAGCCCCGGTCGTGGGGCCACTCGGACATGGCGTCGCCGCCGTCGTCGAGCAGCCGCCACAGATCGTCGGGGTCGCCGACCCCGCCCGGGAACCGGCAGCCCATCGCGACGATCGCGACGGGGTCGTTGCGGTGTGCCTCGGCCGCGGCCAGACGCTGTCGCGTCTGGTGGAGGTCGGCCGTGACCTTCTTCAGGTAGCCGAGGAGTTTTTCCTCATCGCTCATGTGTTGTCACCCGTTCTCAGGTCCCTTGGCCACGCCGTCAGGAGATGCCGAGGTCGTTCTCGATGAAGTCGAAGATCTCGTCCGCGCCGGCGGACTGGATCCGGTCGCTGACGTCGTCCCCGTCGGTGGCGGGGACGACGGCGGCACCGCCGCCGGTGGAGCCGGTGAAACCTGTGAGGAGCGACTGCAGCCGGGCGCCGATGCGGTCGCGCCGGACGTCGTCCTGTGCCAGTGCGCTCAGGGCCGCCTCCAGGGAGTCCAGCCCGGCGAGGACGGTTTCGGCGCCTTCGGCGTCGTCCGAGAGCCGGCCGCGCAGATACCCGGCGAGCGCGGTGGCGCTCGGCTGGTCGAACAGCAGGGTGGCGGGCAGGGCGAGGCCGGTGGCGGCGCCGATCCGGTTGCGCAGCTCTACCGCCATCAACGAGTCGAAGCCGAGGGCGTTGAACGCCGTGGCGGCACCGACCCGGTCGGTGCCGGTGTGGCCGAGGACGGCGGCGGCCTCGGTCCGCACCAGAGCGGTCAGGGTGCGTTCGCGTTCGGCCGCGGACTGTCCGGCGAGCCGTTCGCGCAGGGCCTGCGGGGCGCCCGTGGCGCTCTGCGGGCGGCGGGCGTGCAGGTCACGGAGCTCGGGGAGTGCGGCGAGCAGCGGGCTGGGCCGGGAGGTGGTGAAGCCGGGCGCGAAGCGTGCCCAGTCGATGTCGGCGACGGCGAGGACGGCGTCGGTGCGTGCGACGGCCCGGCCGAGGGCGTCGACCGCCCGCTCGGGGTCGAGCGGGTCGATGCCGCCGCGCCGCATGCGGTTCTCGCTGTCGGCGTCGGCGGTGGCCATGCCGCCGCCCGCCCACGGCCCCCACGCCAGCGACGTGGCGGGCAGCCCGGCGGCTCTGCGCTGTTCGGCCAGGGCGTCCAGATAGGCGTTGGCCGCCGCGTAGTTGGCCTGGCCGATGGTGCCGAGGGTGCCGGAGATCGACGAGTACAGGACGAACGCGGTGAGTTCGCGCCCACGCGTCAGTTCGTCGAGATGGCGGGCGGCGGCGAGCTTGGGCCGCAGGACGCGGTCCAGGGCTGCGGCGTCCATGCCGTCGAGAAGCCGGTCGTCGAGCACGCCCGCGGTGTGCACGACGGCGTCGACGGGGTGCTCGGCGAGCAGTTCGGCGAGCGCGTCGCGGTCGGCGGTGTCGCAGGCGGCCAGGACCAGTTCGGTGCCGGAGTCGGCGAGCGCGTCCTTGAGGCGGGAGGCGCCGTCGGAACCCGCGCCGGACCGGCTGACGGCCACGATGCGGGCGGCGCCCTGCGCGGCGAGCCAGGCGGCCGTGCGCAGACCGAGTGCTCCGGTGGCTCCCGTGAGCAGGACGGTGCCGGACCAGTCGGGCGCGGCCGCCAGCGGCGCGCCGGCCGGAACGCGCTCGAGGCGGCGCACGAACGTCCCGGCGGGCCGTACGGCGATCTGGTCCTCGCCTGCCCGGTCGGCCAGCGCCGCGGCCAGGCGACGGGCCACGTCGTGCGCGAGGGCGGTGTCGGTGCCCGCGGGCAGGTCCACCAGACCGCCCCAGAGCTGCGGGTGTTCGAGGGCGGCGGTGCGGCCCAGTCCCCACACGGCGGCCTGTTCGGGGACGACGGGCGCCTCCGTCCCGAGGACGCCGGCGGCGCCCGCGGTGAGCGCCCACAGGCGGACCGCGTCGGTGCCCGCGGCTCCGTCGGCGAGGGCCTGGACGAGGGCGCAGGTCGCGGCGAGGCCGGCCGGGACGGCGTCGAGTCCGGGCAGCGCGGCGGTGTCGGCGGCGAGCAGCGACAGCACGCCCGTCCAGGGCCCGTCGTCGTCCTGCCGCAGGGCGCCCAGGGCGGCGGCCAGGACCGTGCGGTCGGCGGTGGCGCATTCGACGGGCAGGACACGGACGTGGGCGCCGTGCGCGGTGAGCGCGTCCGCGACGGAGGCGGCCCAGGCTCCGCCGTCGAGCCGGTCGGGGACGGCGAGGACCCAGGCGCCGGCGGGCGTGGCCGCGTTCTCCGTGGTGGGCCGCCACACGACACGGTGCTCCCAGCCCTGGATCTCCGCCTGCCTGCGGTCCTCGCCGCGCCAGGCGGCGAGGGCCGGCAGTACGGCGCTGAGCGGGGCGTCGGCGTCGACCGCGAGGCGCTCGGCGAGGGCCGAGGCGTCCGTCGACTCGACGAGTTTCCAGAACGCGGTCTCCTGGCCGGCCGCGGCGGCAGCCGGCGCGGACGCCTCCAGCCAGAAGCGCTCGCGCTGGAAGGCGTACGTCGGCAGGGGCACGGGCCGGGCCCCGGCGTCGGCCGGCGGCGCCGGCACGTCGCCGAGCCCGTGCACGTACAGCGTGGCGGCGGCGAGCAGCGCGGAGCGGCCCTCGGGCGTGTCGCGGCGCGTCAGGGGTACGGCGGTCACCGCGGCGGAGGCGCTGAGGCCGTCCTGGACCAGGGTGGTGAGGGTGGCGTCGGGGCCGAGTTCGAGGGTGAGGGTGACGCCGTTCGCCTCAAGGGTGCGGACGGTGTCGCCGAAGCGGACGGCCCGGCGGACGTGGCGCACCCAGTAGTCGGGGGTGGTCAGGTCGTCGCCGGCCGCGAGGTCGCCGGTCACGTTGGACACGACGGGGACGGTGGGGTGGTGGAAGCGGACGCGGGCGGCGACGGCGCGGAACTCGTCGAGCATGGCGTCCATCAGCGGCGAGTGGAAGGCGTGGCTGACCCGCAGGCGCCGGGTCTTGCGGCCGCGGGCCGCGAACTCGGCGGTGATCGCCTCCACGTCCTCGGCGTGGCCGGAGACGACCACGGAGACCGGTCCGTTGACCGCGGCGACGGCGACGCGGTCGGCCCGGTCCTCCAGCAGGGGCAGGACCTCGTCCTCGGTCGCCTCCAGGGCGGCCATGGCGCCGCCCTCGGGCAGGTTCTGCATGAGCCGGCCCCGGGCCGCGACCAGGGCGCAGGCGTCGGCCAGGTCGAGGACTCCGCAGACGTGGGCGGCGGTCAGTTCGCCGATGGAGTGCCCGGCGACCACGTCGGGCAGGACGCCCCAGGACCGGACCAGGGCGTGGGCCGCGGTGCCGTACGCGAAGAGGGCGGCCTGCGTGTAGGCGGTGCGGTCCAGCAGGGCGGCCTCGGCGCTGTCCGGGGCGGCGAAGACGACGTCGCGCAGCGGCGGTCCGTCGAGGTGGAGGTCGAGTCCGGCGCACACCTCGTCGAAGGTGCGCGCGTAGACGGGGTGTGCGTCGTACAGGTCGCGGCCCATGCCGGGGCGCTGGGCGCCCTGTCCGCTGAACAGGAGGGCGAGCCGTGCGCCGCCGGCGGCGCCGGTGGCGGTACGGGCGTCCGGCTCGCCGGCGGCGACGGCGGCGAGCCCGGCCAGGAGTTCCGCGCGGTCCGAGGCGACGACGGCGGCGCGGTGGGCGTGCGGATGGCGGGCGACGACGAGGGTGCGGGCGAGGTCGCGGGGGTCGTCCTCGTGGCGCAGCAGGTGGGTGTGCAGCCGGGCGGCCTGGGCGCGCAGCGCGTCCGGGGTGTGCCCGGAGAGGGGGTGCACCCGGGGCACGGCGGCGGGCGCCGCCCGTTCGGCGGCGGGCTGGGCGGCGGGCGGCTCCTCCAGGACGACGTGGGCGTTGCTGCCGCTGATCCCGAAGGAGGACACGCCCGCGCGGCGCGGCCGGTCGGGGCGGGCCGGCCAGGGACGGGCCTCGGTGAGCAGCTCGATGGCGCCGCTGGACCAGTCGATGTGCGGGGAGGGCTCGTCGACGTGCAGGGTGCGCGGCAGTTCGCCGTGGTGCATGGCCATGACCATCTTGATGACGCCCGCGGCTCCCGCGGCGGCCTGGGTGTGGCCGAAGTTGGACTTCGCGGATCCCAGCAGCAGGGGTTCCGCGTCGCGTTCGCGGCCGTAGGTCGCGAACAGCGCCTGGGCCTCGATGGGGTCGCCGAGGGTGGTTCCGGTGCCGTGCGCCTCGACGGCGTCGACGTCGGACGGGGCGAGCCCGGCCGAGGCCAGCGCCTGTCGGATGACGCGCTCCTGGGAGGGGCCGTTGGGGGCGGTGAGGCCGTTGGACGCGCCGTCCTGGTTGGTGGCGGAACCGCGGATCACGGCGAGGACGGGGTGGCCTTGGCGGCGGGCGTCGGAGAGGCGTTCCAGCAGGAGCATGCCGACGCCCTCGGAGAAGCTGGTGCCGTCGGCGGCGGCGGCGAAGGCCTTGCAGCGGCCGTCGGCGGCCAGCCCGTTCTGGGCCGTGAACTCGGTGTAGGTGCCGGGGGTGGCCATGACCGTGACCCCGCCGGCCAGGGCCATCGAGCACTCGCCCTGGCGCAGGGCGTGGGCGGCGAGGTGCAGGGCGACCAGCGCGGACGAGCAGGCGGTGTCGACCGTCATGGTCGGCCCCTCCAGGCCGAAGGTGTAGGCGACGCGGCCGGAGATGACGCTGCCGGACACGCCGAGTCCGATGTAGCCCTCCATGCCTTCGGGGATGTCGGCCAGGCCGGAGGCGTAGCCGGAGCCCATCGCGCCGACGTAGACGCCGGTGCCGCTGCCGCGCAGGGAGAGCGGATCGATCCCGGCGCGTTCGAAGACCTCCCAGGAGGTTTCCAGCAGCAGCCGCTGCTGGGGGTCCATGGCGAGGGCCTCGCGAGGTGCGATGCCGAAGAGGGAGGCGTCGAAGTGCGTGGCGCCGTAGAGGAATCCGGCCTCCAGGCCGGGCAGGCGGTCCAGGTCCCAGCCACGGTCGGTGGGGAAGGCGC
Source organism: Streptomyces rishiriensis (assembly GCF_003112535.1). GTDB lineage: Bacteria > Actinomycetota > Actinomycetes > Streptomycetales > Streptomycetaceae > Streptomyces > Streptomyces rishiriensis. The sequence continues at coordinate 17,216 of NZ_BEWA01000040.1, forward strand.
CGATGGCGTCGCCGCCCTCGGAGACGAAACGCCACAGGTCCTCGGGGGAGGCGACCCCGCCGGGGTACTGGCAGGCCATGGCGACGACGACGACCGGGTCGTCCTCGCCGGCTGCGGCCCGGGTGGTGGCGAACTCCTCGGTGGCACCCGCGAGTTCGCGTACGAGGTGACGGGCGAGCGCGGTGGGGCGGGGGTGGTCGAAGACGAGCGTGGCCGGCAGCCGTAGTCCGGTCTCGGCGTTGAGGCGGTTGCGCAGGTCGACGGAGCTGAGGGAGTCGAAGCCGAGGTCCTTGAAGGACTGTTCGCCGTCGACGGCGCCGGCCGAGCCGTGGCCGAGGGCGACGGCGGCATGGCGGCGGACCAGCTCCAGCAGGTGGCGCTCCTGTTCGGGGGCGGACAGGCCGGACAGGAGGCGGCTCAGTGCGGAGGAGTCCGCGTCCGCGGCGCGGGCGGTCCGCCGGGCGGGGGCCGCCGGGACGAGGCCGTGCAGGAGGGCGGGCAGCCGTCCGGCCGAGGCGGCGGAGCGCAGCGCGGCGGGGTCGGTGCGCAGCGGCGCGAGCAGCGGCTCGCCGGCGGCGAGAGCCTCGTCGAGCAGGCGCAGGGCACGGTCCGGGTCCAGGGCGGGCAGTCCGGAGGCCGCGATGCGGCGCCGGCCGTCCTCGCCGAGGCCTCCGGTCATGCCGCTGTCGTGGTCCCACAGCGTCCAGGCCAGCGAGGTGGCGGGCAGGCCGGTGGCGTGGCGGTGGTGGGCCAGGGCGTCCAGGACGGTGTTGGCGGCGGCGTAGTTGGCCTGTCCGGCGCCGCCCAGCAGGCCGGAGGCCGAGGAGAACAGGACGAACGCGGTGAGGTCGGCGTCCCGGGTCGCCTCGTGCAGGGTGAGCGCGGCGTCCGCCTTCGCCCGCAGCACGGCGGCGAGCCGGTCGGGGGTGAGCGAGCCGAACACGCCGTCGTCGAGGACGCCGGCGGTGTGCACCACGGCGCGCAGCGGCCGCTGGGCGGGCAGCGTGCCGAGGAGGTCGGCCAGGGCTTCCGGGTCGGCGGCGTCGCACGCCTCGACGCGTACGACGGCGCCGTGGGCGGTGAGTTCGTCGGTCAGCTCGCGGGCGCCGGGGGCTTCGGCGCCCCGCCGGGAGGTCAGCACCAGGGAGCGCACGCCGTGCGCGGCGACCAGACGGCGGGCGACCAGCGCGCCGAGCGCACCGGTGCCGCCGGTGATGAGGACCGTGCCCTCGGCGTCCCAGACGGGCGCCCGGTCGGCTGCGGGGATTCGGGTCAGCGCGGGGGTGAGCAGCATGCCGTCGCGCAGGGCGAACTGGGTCGCCCCCGCGCCGACGGCGGCCGCGAGGGCCGCGCGGGAGGCTGCGGTGTCGTCGACGTCGGCGACGACGACGCGTCCCGGGTTCTCGGTCTGGGCCGAGCGGACCAGACCCCAGACGGCGGCCGCGGACAGGTCGGTGACGTCCTCGCCGTCGACCGCGCCGACGGCGCCGCGCGTGACGATCACGATCGGGGCGCTGTCGGTGCGCGGATCGGCCAGCAGTGTCTGCAGGCCGGTCAGGACGCGGCCGGCGATGCCGGCCGGGGTCTCGCCGGGAGCGGAGACGCACGGCAGGACCACGGCCGAGGGGGCGTCGTCGGCGCCGAGCGCCGGCCAGGCGGGGACCAGGCCCGCGGGATCGTCGCCGGCGAGCCGCAGGCCGTCGGCGACCGGGGCGTCGGGCAGCGCGGTGTCGCTCCAGCGCACCGCGTACAGGGCGCCGTCGGCGGGCCGGGAGGTGTGCGGCGCGGCCGGGGAGACCGGGCGGCTGACGAGGGAGCCGACGGTGGCGACGGGGCGTCCCGTGCCGTCGGCGAGGTGCAGGCTCACGGCGCCGGAGGGACCGCGCTCCAGGCGGACCCTCAGGCCGGTGGCGCCGACGGCGTGCAGCGTGACGCCGCTGAACGCGAACGGCAGGCCCACGCCTTGCGGTTCGCCGTCGCCGTCGCCGCTGTCGTCGCCGGCGCCGGCGAGCTGGGCGTGCAGGGCGGCGTCCAGCAGCGCCGGGTGCAGGCCGAAGCGGGCGGCGTCGCGGTGCTGGTCCTCCGGGAGGGTCACCTCGGCGTACCAGATGTCGCCTGACCGCCACGCGGCCCGCAGGCCCTGGAAGGCGGGGCCGTACTGGTAGCCCTGGACGGCGAGAGCGTCGTAGAAGCCGTCCAGGGGGACGCTGCGGGCGTCGGCGGGAGGCCAGGCGACGGGCTCGGCCTCGGGTGCGGCGGGCGCCGGTGCGAGGACGGCGGCGGCGTGCCGGGTCCAGGGGCCCTCGTCGTCGGCGTCGGCCCGGGAGTGCACGGTGACCGGTCTGCGGCCGTCTGCGTCGGGGGCCCCGACGGCGATCTGGAGCTGGACGCCGGAGGCGTCCGGGAGCGCAAGCGGGGCTTCGAGCGTGAGGTCGTCCAGGAGACCGCAGCCGACCTCGTCGCCGGCGCGCAGCACGAGTTCGACGAACGCGGCGCCCGGCAGCAGGACCGTGCCGGACACGGTGTGGTCGGCGAGCCAGGGCTGGGCTCGGGTGGACAGCCGCCCGGTGAGCAGGACCCGGTCGTCGTCGGCGACGCGGACGACGGCCCCGAGCAGCGGGTGGCCGGCGCCGACGAGGCCGGCGCCGGTGACGTCGCCGGCGCCGAGGGAGGGGCGCAGCCAGTAGCGGTCCCCCGTGAACGCGTAGGTGGGCAGGTCGACCCGCGGGTCGGCCGGGTCGCTGCCGAGCAGGGCCTCCAGTTCGACGAAGGCGCCGTGGACGTGGGCGGCGGCGACGGCGGCGAGCAGGGTGTGGGACTCGGGTCGGCCCTTGCGCAGCACGGGCACGCAGAGGCGGTCGGCGCCGTCGTCGGGCAGAGCGGTCCGGGCGAGCGCGCTGAGGGTGGCGTCGGGGCCGAGCTCCAGGTAGCGGGTGACACCGTGGGTGGCGAGCCAGTCGACGCCGTCGGCGAAGCGGACGGTGTGGCGCAGGTGGCGCACCCAGTAGTCGGCCGACGCCAGGTCCTCGGCCGTGGCCGGACGTCCGGTGAGGTCGGAGACGACGGTCAGGCGCGGGGGGTGCGCGGTGACGCTTTCGGCGACTGCCCGGAAGTCGTCCAGGACGGCGTCCATGCGCGCCGAGTGGAAGGCGTGCGAGACCCGCAGTCTGCGGGCGGTGCGGCCGCGGGCCTCGAGTGCGGACGCGACGGCCTCGACGGCGGTCTCGTCACCGGAGATCACGGTGGCGCGCGGGCCGTTGACGGCGGCGACCGACACGGCGTCGCCGTGTGCGGCGAGCAGCGGGGTCACCTCGTCCTCGGCGGCCTCGACGGAGACCATGGCGCCGCCTCGCGGCAGGGCCTGCATCAGCCGCCCGCGGGCGGCGACGAGCCGGCAGGCGTCGGGCAGCGACCACACGCCGGCGACGTGGGCGGCGGAGAGTTCGCCCAGCGAGTGCCCGAGAACGTACTTGGGCGTGACGCCCCACGATTCCAGCAGGCGGTAGAGGGAGACCTCGACGGCGAACAGGGCGGGCTGGGCCAGGCCGGTCTCCCGCAGCGCCTCGTCGTCCCGGGCGCTTTCGAGGACGGCTTTCCTGAGGTTCAGGCCCAGTTCGGGGTCGAGATGGGCGCAGACCTCGTCGAAGGCGCGGGCGAAGGCGGGGAACGCGCCGTACAGTTCGCGGCCCATGCCGGGCCGCTGGGCGCCCTGGCCGGAGAAGAGGAACGCGGTCGCGCCGCGCAGGGTGCGGCCCGTCACGACGTCCGGGTGCTCCTCCCCCGCGGCGAGGGCGCGCAGGGCGGCGCGGGCGCCGGCCGTGTCCTCGGCGAGGACGACGGCCCGGTGGTCGAAGGTCTGCCGCGTTCCGGCGAGTGCGCGGGCGGTGACGTGCGGGTCGTCGGCGGGGTGGGCGTCGGCGTGCTCGAGGAGGCGGGCGGCCTGGGCGCGCAGCGCTTCGGCGCCGCGCGCGGACAGCAGCCAGGGCGCCAGCGGCAGCCGCACGGCGGTCGCGGGGGCCGCACCCGCCTCGTCGCTTCCCTGGGTCCCCTCGGCCTTGTCGGTCTCGGAGGGCGCGGCCTCCAGGACGACATGGGCGTTGGTGCCGCTGATGCCGAAGGACGAGACGGCGGCGCGGCGGGGACGTCCCTCGGTCAGCGGCCAGTCGGTGGCCTCGGTGAGCAGCCGGACGTGACCGGCGTCCCAGTCGACGTGCGTGGACGGCTGGTCCACGTGCAGTGTGCGCGGCAGCCGTCCGTGCCGCAGGGCCATGACCGTCTTGATGACGCCGGCGACGCCGGCCGCCGCCTGGGTGTGGCCGAGGTTCGACTTCAACGAACCCAGGTACAGCGGATGTGCGGCGTCCTTGGCACGGCCGTAGGTGGCGAGGAGGGCCTGGGCCTCGATGGGGTCGCCGAGGGTGGTGCCCGTGCCGTGCGCCTCGACGGCGTCGACGTCCGCGGCGGTGATCCCGGCGCTGGCGAGGGCCTGCTCGATGACGCGCTGCTGCGCGGGTCCGTTGGGCGCGGTCAGACCGTTGGAGGCGCCGTCGGAGTTCACGGCGGAGCCGCGGACCACGGCCAGCACCGGGTGTCCGTTGCGGCGGGCGTCGGAGAGGCGTTCCACCAGCAGCAGACCCACGCCCTCGGACCAGCCGGTGCCGTCCGCGGCGTCGGCGAAGGCCTTGCAGCGTCCGTCGGGAGCGAGGCCGCGCTGCCTGCTGAACTCGAACAGCAGGCCCGGGGTGGCCATCACGGCGACGCCGCCTGCCATGGCGAGGTCGCACTCGCCCGCCCGCAGGGCCTGCACCGCCCAGTGCAGGGCGACCAGGGAGGAGGAGCAGGCGGTGTCGACGGTGACCGTCGGCCCTTCCAGGCCCAGGACGTAGGAGATACGGCCGGAGGCGACCGAGGTGGCGTTCCCGGCGAGCATCAGGCCGTGCACGTCCTCGGGCACCTCGACCGGGCCCTGACCGTAGCCGGAGGTCGCGGCGCCCACGAACACGCCGGTGGAGCTGCCGCGCAGGGTCCGGGGCCGGATCCCGGCGCGCTCCAGCAGCTCCCAGGACGCCTCCAGCAGGATCCGCTGCTGCGGGTCGGTGGCGAGGGCCTCGCGGGGGCTCATGCCGAAGAAGGCGGCGTCGAAGGAGGCGGCGTCGCGCAGGAAGCCGCCCTCCCGGGTGGAGAACGTGCCGGGCCGGTCGGGGTCCGGGTCGTAACGGTCCGCGATGTCCCAGCCCCGGTCCTCCGGCAGGGGGCCGATGGCGTCCCCGCCGTCGTCGACGAGCCGCCACAGGTCCTCGGGCGACCGGATGTCGCCGGGGAAGCGGCAGCTCATCGCGACGACGGCGATCGGCTCCCGGCTGCGGTCCTCGACCTCGCGCAGCCTGCGGCGGGTCTGCCGGAGCTCCCCCGTGACCCGCTTGAGGTATTCCACGTACTTGTCGTCGTCAGCCACGAAAGTCACTTCCTTGAACCGGGCGGGGCCGGGGCGTCGGGTGCGTGCCGAGGACCTGCGGGGTGCTCATGCGTCCCCCAGCTCCCGGTCGATCAGGTCGAAGAGGTCGCCCGCCGTCTCGACGTCGGCGAGCTCCTCGTCCCGTGCGGCGGGGACGGCGGCGGCCGCGAGGGGCTCGCCCTGCCAGCGGGAGAGCAGCTCGCGCAGCCGGGCGGTGACCTTCTCGTGGTCCTCACCGGCCATGTCGGCGTCCGTCAGGGAGGTCTCCAGGCGGTCCATCTCCGCGAGGAGGGCCTGCGCGGTGCCGGGCGGCTCGGGCAGGGACAGTTCGTTCAGCAGGTACCGGACCTGGGCCTGGGCGGTCGGGTAGTCGAAGACGAGGGTGGCGGGCAGCCGCAGGCCGGTGGCGGCGCCGAGCCGGTTGCGCAGCTCGACCGCCGTCAGCGAGTCGAAGCCCAGCTCCTTGAAGGTCTGTTCGGGATCGATGTCGGCCGCCGAGCCGTGTCCGAGGACGGCGGCGGCCTGCTCGGCGACCACGTCGAGGAGGAGCTGGTCGCGGTCCGCGGAGGGCAGCGGAGCCAGCCGGTCGGCCAGCGACTGCGGGGCCCCCGCGACGGGTGCCGTCCCGGCGGCCGCGGCGCGGCGCCGGGCGGGGGTGCGGACCAGGCCGCGCAGGAGCACCGGCAGGACGTCGTGGTGTTCGCGCAGCGCGGCCGGGTCCAGATCCATCGGCAGCAGTGCGGCCCGGTCGCTGCCGGCGGCGGCGTCCAGGAGCCGCATGCCGGCGGTGGCGTCGAGCGGCGTCATGCCGGTACGGGCATGCCGTTCGCGGTCGGCGTCGCCGAGTTCTCCGGTCATGCCCGCCTCGGGCAGCCAGGTGCCCCAGGCGAGCGACACGGCGGGCAGGCCCTGGGCGCGCCGGTGGTGTGCGAAGGCGTCCAGGAAGGCGTTGGCGGCCGAGTAGTTGGCCTGTCCCGCGCCGCCGAACGTGCCGGCGACGGAGGAGAAGACCACGAACCGGGCGAGGTCGAGGTCGCGGGTCAGTTCGTGCAGCGCGACCACGGCGTCGGCCTTGGGACGCAGTGCTTCGTCCAGTCGGTCGGGTGTCATCGAGGACAGCACGCCGTCCGCGAGGACGCCCGCGGTGTGGATCACGGCCGTCAGGGCCCGGTCGGCGGGGATGCCCGCGAGGAGCGCGGCGAGCGCGGTGCGGTCGGCCACGTCGCACGCGGCCACCGTGACGTCGGCTCCCAGCCGGGCGAGTTCGTCGCGCAGTTCGGCGGCGCCCGGCGCGTCCGGGCCGCGCCGGCCGGCGATCAGCAGGTGGCGTACACCGTGCTCGGCGACGAGGTGACGGGCGGTGATGCGGCCGAGTCCGCCGAGTCCGCCGGTCAGCAGGACCGTGCCGGCCGGGTCGGGCTCGGTCGGCAGGGTCAGCACGACCTTGCCGATGTGCCGTGCCTGGCTGACGAACCGGAACGCGTCGGGCGCCCGGCGTACGTCCCACACGGCCATCGGCAGCGGCCTGAGCACGCCGCGCCCGAACAGGTCGGCCAGGTCGGCCAGGATCTCGCCGATCCGGTCGGGGCCGGCCTCGACCAGGTCGAACGCCCGGTAGACGACGCCGGGATGGCCGGCGGCGACCTGTCCGGCGTCGCGTATGTCGGTCTTGCCCATCTCCAGGAAGCGGCCGCCGCGCGGCAGCAGCCGCAGGGAGGCGTCGACGAACTCCCGGGCCAGCGAGTCGAGGACGACGTCGAAACCGCGGCCGTCGGTGGCGGTGCGCAGCCGCTCCTCGAAGCCGAGGTCGCGCGAGGAGGCGGTGTGGGCGTCGTCGAGACCGGCGGCGCGCAGCGCATCCCACTTCGCGGGTGACGCGGTTCCGTAGACCTCGGCGCCGAGGTGCCGGGCGAGCTGGACGGCGGCCGAGCCGACGCCGCCGGCCGCCGCGTGCACGAGAACGCTCTCGCCGGGCTCGAGCCCGCCCAGGTCGACCAGCGCGTAGTAGGCGGTGAGGTAGGCGATGGGGACGGTCGCGGCCTCGGCGAAGCTCCAGCCCTTCGGGATCCGTGTGACCATCCGGGCGTCGGCGACCGCGACGGGCCCGAAGGCGCCGGCGAACATGCCCATCACCCGGTCTCCGGGGGCGAGGACGGTCACGTCGGCGCCGACCCCGGTGACCACGCCGGCGCCCTCCAGGCCGATCGCGGTGGCGTCGCCGGGGTACATGCCGAGCGCGGTGAGGACGTCGCGGAAGTTGACGCCGGCGGCGCGCATCGAGATGCGCACCTCGTTGGGGGCGAGCGGCGCATCGACCTCCGGGCAGGCCTCGAGACGCAGGCCGTCCAGACTGCCCTTGCGTTCCACGCCGAGCCGCCAGGCGGCGGTGCCGGCGGGCGGCAGAAGGGCACGGTCGGCGGCCAGCGGGACGATGCGCGGTGCGGCCACCGTCCCGTCCCGGACGACGAGTTCGAACGCGTCGTCGCCGAGCGCGGCCGGCAGTGCCACCGCCGAGGCGTCGCCGCCGTCGGTGTCGGCGAGGACGAAACGGCCCGGGTTCTCGGTGCGGGCGGCCCGCACGAGGCCCCAGACCGCCGCCTGCGCCGGGTCGGCAGGCCGGGGGCCTGCGGGGACGGCGTCACGGGTGACGACGGCGAGCCGGGCGTGCGCGAACACCGGGTCCTCCGCCCACTGCCGGACGACGGCGAGCGCCTCGGCGAGGGTCGCGCGGGTCGCGTCGGCGAGGTCGGCGGCGTCGCCCTGGACGTCCGCCGAGACGGGCACGGAGTACAGGACGGTGTCGGGCGCGTCCCCGGCCTCCGCCAGGGCGTCGAGGCCGGGGACGCGGCGCACGGTGTGACCGGCGGCGCGCAGGGCGTCGGCCAGTGCCTGCGCCTCGTCCGCGCCGACGATCGTCCACGCGGCCGGGGCGACGGCGTCCGCCGCGGCCACCGGCTGCCAGTCCAGTTCGTACAGGCCCTGACGGTCCGGGGCGCCGACGGTGGAGCCCGCCAGATCGCCGGTCAGCTCGCGCAGGGTGAGCGAGCCGACGGAGCCGACGGGGCGGCCCGTCGGGTCGGCGAGGGCGAGGCCGACGGCCTCCGGACCCTCCTGGACCATCCGCAGCCGCAGCGCCGACGCGCCGACGGCGTCCAGGCGCACATCGCTCCACGAGAACGGCAGCCGTCCGGCGTCCTTCATGGGCACGAACATCACGGCGTGCAGCGCGGCGTCGAGCAGGGCCGGGTGCAGGTCGAAGGCGTCGGCGGCCGGGGCGGCGTCCGCGGGCAGCTCGACCTCGGCGAACACCTCCTCGCCGCGCGTCCAGACCCGGGTCAGCCCCTGGAACAGCGGGCCGTAGAGGTGGCCGCGGTCGGCGAAGGCCTCGTAGAAGCCGTCGAGCGGGACCTCCGTGCCGCGCTCGGGCGGCCAGACGGTGAAGTCGTACGGTGCGGCCGCCGGTTCGGCTGCGGCGGTGAGCAGACCGCCGGCATGCAGGGTCCACGGTGTGCCGGCCTCGGCGTCGTCGGGCCGGCCGTGCACGGTCAGGGGGCGGGCGCCGGTGGCGTCCGGGGCCTCGACCCGCACCTGGACCTGGACACCGCCCTGGGCGGGCAGGGTGAGCGGGGCCAGGATCGTCAGCTCCGCGACCTGTTCGCAGCCGGTCTGTGCGCCGGCGTGCAGGGCCAGGTCGAGGAACCCGGTCGCCGGGAACAGGGCGGTGCTGGTGAGCGCGTGATCCTTGAGCCACGGGCTGTTGCCGAGCGCGAGCCGGCCGGTGAGGACCTGGGTGTCGCCGTCGGCCAGTTCCACGGCCGCGCCCAGCAGGGGATGGCTGCTCGCGCCCAGCCCCGCGGAGGTGACGTCGCCGAGGAGCTGGGGCGGACCCGGCCAGAAGCGCCGGCGCTGGAAGGGGTACGTGGGCAGCTGTACGGTGCGGGCGGCGGCGCCGTCGAACAGTCGCGGCCAGTCCACCGGCAGGCCGTGCGCGAAGGCCTGGGCGACGGCGTCGAGCAGCGTCTCGCGCTCGGCACGGTCCTTGCGCAGCGACGGCACGAGGAGGGCGCCTTCGGCGTCCGGCAGGCAGCTCTGCGCCATCGCGGTGAGGGTGCCGTCGGGGCCGACCTCCAGGAACCGGTCGACACCGTGCTCGGCGAGCCAGCGGACGCCGTCGGCGAAGCGGACGGCCTCCCGCACATGGCGCACCCAGTACTCGGGGTCCTGGAGTTCGGCGCCGGCGGCGGTGCCGGTGACGTGGGAGACCACCGCCATCCGGGGCGCCTCGTACGCGATGCTCGCGGCGACCTCGCGGAACGCGTCGAGCATCGGATCCATGAGCGGGGAGTGGAAGGCGTGGCTGACCCGCAGCCGGGTGGTGCGTCGTCCGTCGGCGGCGAGGCGCGCGGCGATGCGGGTGACCGAGTCCTCGGCGCCGGAGACGACCACCGAGCGCGGGCCGTTCACCGCGGCGATGCCCGCGTCGCGGAGCCCCTCCAGCAGGGGCCGTACCTCGTCCTCGGTGGCTTCGACCGCGAACATCGCGCCCCCTGAGGGGAGTTCCTGCATCAGCCGGCCGCGGGCGGCGACCAGGGCGCAGGCGTCCTGGAGGGAGAACACGCCGGCGACATGGGCCGCGGCGATCTCGCCGACGGAGTGGCCGGCGACGTGGTCCGGGCGGACGCCCCACGACTCCAGCAGCCGGTACAGGGCCACTTCCACGGCGAACAGCGCGGGCTGGGTCCACTCGGTGCGGTTCAGCTGCTCGGCTTCGCCGCCGAGGACGAGGTCGCGCAGTTCGTCGCCGAGGTGGGCGCAGACGGCGTCGAAGGCGTCCGCGTAGACCGGGAACGCTTCGTACAGTCCGCGTCCCATGCCCGGGCGCTGGGCGCCCTGCCCGGAGAAGAGGAAGGCGGTCCTGCCCTCACCGCGGCGGACGCCGGTGACCGTGTGCGGTCCGCTCTCGCCGGAGGCGATCAGCCGCAGTCCGTCGGTCAGCGCCGCCCGGTCGGCGCCGAGGACGACGGCGCGGTGTTCGAAGGCGGTGCGGGTCGCGGCGAGTGACAGGCCGATGTCGGCGGTGCCGGTGCCGGGCGACTCCCGCAGGTGCTCGAGGAGTCGGGCGGCCTGGTCGCGCAGGGCGTCACGGCTGCGTGCGGTGAGGACCCAGGGGGCGGCCGGGGTGTCGGTGTCGTCGGCGTCGGACGTGTCGTGCGGTTCGTCGGCGACGCCCTCCAGGATGACGTGCGCGTTGGTGCCGCTGATACCGAACGACGACACACCCGCACGCCGCGGACGCCCCGCCTCCTCCTCCCAGACCCGCGCCCCCGTCACCAGCTCCACCGCACCGGCCGACCAGTCCACATGCGACGACGGCTCATCCACATGCAACGTCGCCGGCACCACACCCGACCGCATCGCCAGCACCATCTTCATCACACCCGCCACACCGGCGCCCGCCTGCGTATGACCCACATTCGACTTCACCGACCCCAACCACAACGGCCGCCCCGCCTCACGACCCTGACCATAGGTCGCCAACACCGCCTGCGCCTCGATCGGATCACCCAACCGCGTCCCCGTCCCGTGCGCCTCCACCACATCCACATCCACCGCCGACACACCCGCATCCGCCAACGCCGCCCGGATCACCCGCTGCTGCGACGGACCGTTCGGCGCACTCAACCCGTTCGACGCACCGTCCTGATTCACCGCCGAACCCCGCACCACCGCCAACACCGGATGCCCCAGCCGACGCGCATCCGACAACCGCTCCACCAACAGCAGACCACCACCCTCCGAGAACCCCGTCCCGTCCGCCGCCTCCGCGAACGCCTTGCACCGACCGTCCACCGCCAGCCCCTGCTGACGACTGAAGTCCACGAACAGACCGGGTGAGGCCATGACCGTGACGCCGCCGGCGAGGGCGAGGTCGCATTCGCCGCTGCGCAGGGACTGCGCGGCGAGGTGCAGGGCCACCAGGGAGGCGGAGCAGGCGGTGTCGACGGTGACCGCCGGGCCTTCCAGCCCGAAGGTGTAGGACAGCCGGCCGGAGACGACGCTGGCGGCGTTGCCGGTGAGCATGTAGCCCTCGAAGTCCTCGCCGGAGGCGGCGAGCATGCCGGTGTAGTCCTGGCCGTTGGTGCCGGCGAACACACCGGTCCGGCTGCCGCGCAGCGACCGCGGATCGATCCCCGCCCGCTCGAACGTCTCCCACGCCATTTCCAGCAGGAGCCGCTGCTGCGGGTCCATCGCCACGGCCTCGCGGGGCGAGATGTTGAAGAACGCCGGGTCGAATCCGCCCGCGTCGTCGAGGAATCCGCCGGTCCGGGTGTAGACGGCGCCGGCCTTCCCGGGCTCGGGGTGGTAGAGCGCGTCGAGATCCCAGCCGCGGTCCTCGGGGAAGGGGACGAGGCCCTCCTCACCGTCCAGGAGCATCCGCCACAGCTGGTCGGGGGTGCTGATGCCGCCGGGGAACCGGCACCCCATGGCGACGATGGCGATCGGGTCGTCGTCGACCGGGGTGCGGCGCGGGGCTTCGTCCGGCGCGGCGGGCGCGGTGTCGTCGGCGACCTGGGTGAGCAGGAAGTCGGCCAGGGCCCGGCAGTCGGGATGGTCGAAGACGAGGGTGCTCGGCAGGCGCAGGCCGGTGACGCGGTTCATGCCGTTGCGCAGTTCTATGGCGCTGAGCGAGTCGATGCCGAGGTCGGTGAAGGGACGTTCGGGTTCGACGGCGTCGGCCGAGGGGTATCCGAGGACGCTCGCGACGTGTCCGCGCACGATCTCCAGGGCGGCGCCGGCCCGTTCGTAGTCGGGCAGGGCCGTCAGGTGGGCGTGGAGCGACGACACCTCGGCGGCATCCTTCGCGTCCTGCGGCGCGGCCTGCAACGCTCGTCGTGCGGCGGGCAGTTCGTCAAGGAGGCGGGTCGGCCGCGGGGCGGTGAAGGACAGCGCGTAGGTGTCCCAGCGCAGGTCGGTGACGACGACGTGGGTGTCGCCGAGGTCGAGGGCGCGGCCGAGGGCCTCGCAGGCCTCGGCGGTGCCCATGGGGTGCACTCCGTAACGGCGCATGCGGTCGCCGGCGGCGTCTCCCACCATGCCGCCCTCGGCCCACAGGCCCCAGGAGACGGCCGTGGCGGGAAGGCCGGCGGCACGGCGTTCGGCGGCGAGGGCGTCGAGATACGCGTTGCCGGGAGCGTAGTTGCCGAGCCCCGCGCCGCCCAGGACGCCCGCGGTGGAGGAGAACATGACGAAGGCGGAGAGGTCGAGGTCGCGGGTGAGTTCGTGCAGGGCCCGGGCGGCGGCGGCCTTGCCGCGCAGGACCGGTTCCATGCGGTCGACGCCGAGCGATTCGATCACACCGTCGTCGAGGGCGCCGGCGATGTGGAACACCGCGTCCAGGGGCAGCTCCGCGGGGATCGCGGCGAGCAGGCCGGCGAGGGCGCTCCGGTCGGACACGTCACAGGCCGCGAGGGTGACGTCGACTCCGCGGGCGGTGAGTTCGTCCCGCAGGTCGACGGCGCCGGGCGCGTCGGCGCCGCGGCGGCCGGCCAGCACGAGACGGGTCGCGCCGCGGTCGGCGAGCCAACGGGCGACGTGACCGCCCAGGGCTCCCGTGCCGCCGGTGACCAGGACGGTGCCGCGGGGCCGCCAGTGCTCGGCGGGGGTGTCCGCGCCCGGGGCGTGGACGAGCCGCCGGCCGTGGGCGCCCGTGGCGCGCAGCGCGATCTGGTCCTCCTGGCCGGGGGCGGCGAGGACGGCGGTCAGGCGGGTGGCGGAGCGGGCGTCGAGGTCGGCGGGCAGGTCGATCAGGCCGCCCCAGCGCTCGGCGTGCTCCATGGCGGCGACCCGGCCGAAGCCCCAGACGAGGGCCTGGGCGGCGTCCGGCGCGGGATCGGCCGCGCCCACCGCGACGGCGCCGCGGGTCGCGCACCACAGGGGTGCGTCGACGCCGAGGTCGCCGAGCGCCTGCACCAGGGCGAGCGTCGAGGCGAGACCGACCGGGACTGCCGGGTGGGCGGGGTGGTCGCGGGTGTCGAGTGCGAGCAGGGAGAGCAGGCCGTCGATGCGTCCCGTGCCCTCGTCGGCCGTGAGGAGGCCCGCGAGCGCGGCCCGGTCGGCGCCGCCGTCCGGCAGGACGATCCGCCGGACCGTGCGGGCGCCGCCCGCGGCCAGCGCGTCGGCGACCGCGTCGGCGACCGCGGTGTGGCCGGCGGCGTCGGCGGGGGCGAGCAGCAGCCAGGTTCCGGTGAGGGCGGCGGCCGGGCCGGGGTCGAGCGGCGTGAAGGCGACGCGGTAGCGCAAGGCGTCGGTGGTGGCCAGTGCCCGGCGGGCGCGCCGCCAGTTGCCCAGTGCGGGCAGCACGGTGCTGAGCGGGGCGTCGGCGGGCAGGTCGAGGGCGTCGGTCAGGCTCTCCAGGTCCTCCTGCTCCACGGTCTGCCAGAAGCGGGCCTCGACGGAGTCGGCCGTGAGCCCGCCGTCGGCGGCGAGGTCGGCGGCGACCGCCTCCCGCAGCGTCGGCCAGTAACGCCGGTGTTCGAACGGGTAGGTGGGCAGGTCGGTGCGGGTGGCGCCGGTGCTGGCGAAGAGGGCTTCGAAGTCGATGCCGACGCCGTGCACATGGGCCTCGGCGAGCGCGTTGAGGAACTGCCTGAGGTCGCCCCGGTCGCGTCGCAGGGAGCCGAGGACGGCACCGTCCGCTCCGGCCGCGTCGAGGGTGTCACGCAGGCCGACCGCGAGCACGGGATGCGGTCCGACCTCGATGAAGGTGCGGTGTCCGGCGGCGATCAGGCCGCGCACGGCCTCCTCGAAGCGGACGGTCTCGCGCAGGTTGGCATACCAGTAGTCGGCGGTCAGCCCGGTGGTGTCGAGCCAGTCGCCGGTGAGGGAGGAGCGGAAGGGGATGTCCGCCTCCCGCGGCGTGATGCCGTCCAGGGCGGCGAGGACGGTGTCCCGGATCGCCTCGACCTGTGCGGAGTGCGACCCGTAGTCCACGTTGACCTTGCGGGCCCGGATGCCGTCACCGGTGAGGGCGACGTGCAGTTCGTCCAGAGCGGCGGCCTCGCCGGAGACGACGACGGACGCGGGTCCGTTGACGGCCGCGACGGCGAGCCGGTCCGCCCATGGCGCCATGCGGGCGCGGGTGTCGTCGGCCGGCAGCGGCACGGACATCATGCCGCCGGTGCCGGCGATGCCGGTGATGGCCCGGCTGCGCAGGGCGACGACGCGGGCGCCGTCCTCGAGACTCAGGGCGCCGGCGACGCACGCGGCCGCGATCTCGCCCTGGGAGTGTCCGACGACGGCAGCCGGACGGACGCCGTGGGCTCGCCACAGGGCGGCGGTCGCCACCATGACGGCCCACAGGGCGGGCTGGACGACATCGACGCGGCCGAGGTCGGCGCCGTCCTCGTCGGCGCGCAGCACCCCTGTCAGGGACCAGTCGACGTGCGGGGCGAGCGCCCGCTCGCAACGGTCGATCCATTCGGCGAACACCGGTGACTCGTCGAGGAGTTCGCGGGCCATGCCGATCCACTGGGCGCCCTGTCCCGGGAAGACGAGCACGGGTTCGTCGCCTCCGGGGACGGCCGCGCCGAGCACCGCGGGCGCGGTGAGCGGTCCGTCGGCGGCGAGCGCGGCGAGCGTCTCGTCGAGCTGGTCCGCGTCGTCGGCCAGGACGGCGGCGCGGTGGGCGAAGGAGGCACGTCCGACGGCGAGGGTGTAGCCGAGGTCGGTGAGCGATGTGCCGGGCCGGGCGCGCAGGTGGGCGCGCAGCCGGACGGCCTGGGCGCGCAGCGCGGCGGGCGTGCGGGCCGACAGCAGCACGGGGACGGCGGGCAGCGCGGTCCGCTCGACGGGCAGCGCCGGCGCGTCGGGGGCCTGCTCGACGATGACGTGCGCGTTGGTGCCGCTCATGCCGAAGGAGGACACCCCGGCGCGGCGGGCGCGGCCGGTGACGGGCCAGGGCTGTTCCTCGCTCAGCAGCCGGACCCGGCCGGCGCTCCAGTCGACGTGCGGGGTCGGGTCGTCCGCGTACAGGGTGCGCGGCAGGATCCCTTCGCGCAGGGCCATGACCATCTTGATGACGCCGCCGACGCCCGCGGCGGCCTGGCTGTGCCCGATGTTGGACTTCAGCGAGCCGAGCCACAGCGGCCGGTCCTCGTCGCGGTCCTGGCCGTAGGCCGCGATCAGCGCCTGGGCCTCGATGGGGTCGCCGAGGGTGGTGCCGGTGCCGTGCGCCTCCACCGCGTCCACGTCCTGCGGGGACAGCCCCGCCGACGCCAGCGCCTGCCGGATGACCCGCTGCTGCGACGGCCCGTTGGGGGCGGTCAGACCGTTGGACGCGCCGTCCTGGTTGAGGGCGGAGCCGCTGACGACGGCGAGCACCTGGTGACCGTTGCGGCGCGCGTCGGAGAGGCGTTCCAGGACGATCATGCCGACGCCCTCGGCCCAGCTCGCGCCGTCGGCGTCCGCGGAGAACGGCTTGCAGCGGCCGTCCTCCGCGAGAGCGCGCTGGCGGCTGAACTCGATGAGCGAACCCGGCGTCGACATCACGGTGACACCGCCGGCCAGGGCGAGTTCGCACTCTCCCTGCCGCAGGGACTGCGCGGCCAGGTGCAGGGCGACGAGGGAGGAGGAGCAGGCGGTGTCGACGGAGACGGCCGGGCCTTCCAGACCGAGGGCGTAGGAGATGCGGCCGGACAGCACGCTGGGCGAGTTGCCGGTGCCCACGTAGCCCTCGAAGTTGTCGTCGGAGGCGGCGAGGATCGTCACGTAGTCCTGGTAGGTGACGCCGGCGAAGACGCCGGTGTCGGAGCCGCGGGCGGCGACGGGGTCGACGCCGGCGCGCTCCAGGGCCTCCCAGGACACCTCGAGGAGCAGTCGCTGCTGGGGGTCCATGGCGAGGGCCTCGCGCGGACTGATCGCGAAGAACGCCGGGTCGAAGCTGCTGGCGTCGTGGAGGAACCCGCCTTCCCGGGTGTAGACCGTGCCGGGGTGGTCGGGGTCGGGGTGGTAGAGCCTCTCGGGGTTCCAGTTGCGGTCGGTGGGCAGGGGCGAGATGCCGTCCACTCCGGCGCGCACCAGGTCCCACAGGTCCTCGGGACCGGCGATGCCGCCGGGATAGCGGCAGGCCATGCCGACGACCGCGATCGGGTCGTCGTCGACGGCGCGGCGGACGCGGGCGGGCACGCCGGTGACGACGGCGCCGAACAGGTCGTCGGCGAGGTGCCGGGCGAGGACGGCCGGCGTCGGGTGGTCGAAGACGAGGGTGGCGGGCAGGGTGACGCCGAGGGCCGCGCTGAGCCCGTTGCGCAGTTCGACCGCGGTCAGGGAGGTGAGTCCGAGATCGGTGAAGGGCCTGGCGGGTTCGACCTCGTCGGGACCGCTGTGGCCGAGCACGGCGGCGACCCGGTCCCGCACGGTGGCGAGGAGTGAGCGCTCGCGTTCCGCGGCCGGCCGGCCGGCCAGCCGTTCGAGGAGGCTGCCGGGGGGCTGGGTACGGGCGGCGGCCCGGCGGCGGCCCGGTTCCGTGACGGGCGCGGTCTCGGGGCGGGTGGCGGCCGCGGAGGCCGTGGGCGCTCCGGGCACCGGCCGCAGCAGCAGCGATCCGACGGTCAGGACGGGGTCGCCGACCGCGTCGGCGGCGGTGAGGGACAGCGTGTCCGCTCCGGTGCGCTCCAGGCGGACGCGCAGCGTCGTGGCGCCGGTGGCGAACAGCCGGACCGCGCCCGCGGAGAACAGCATGCGTCCCTCGCCCAGGCCGTCGAACGCCCCGAGGCCCAACGGGTGCAGGGCGGCGTCGAGCAGGGCCGGGTGCAGGTCGTGGCGGCCGGCGTCGGCCGTGGCGGACTCGGGGAGCGCGACCTCGGCGTACACGGCGGTCCGGTCCCGCCAGGCTGCCGACAGGCCCTGGAAGACGGGCCCGTAGTCGAGACCGGCCTCCCGCAGCCGCGTGTACAGCCCCTCGGTGTCCAGTTCCTCGGCGCCGGGCGGCGGCCATGTCGTCAGGTCGTGGTCCGGCACTGGTTCGGTCTGCGCCGTGAGGACACCGGCGGCGTGCCGGTTCCACGGGGCGCCGGTGCCGGCGGCCGGGCGGGCATGGACGGCGAAGGCACGATCACCACGGGCGTCGGGCGCCTCCACGCGGATCTGCAGAGCGACGCCGTCGTGCTCGGGCAGGGACAGCGGGCGTTCCAGGACCAGTTCCCGAACCTGCGGGCAGCCCGCGTGGGCGCCGACGGCGAGGGCGAGTTCGAGGAAGGCGGTGCTCGGGACGACGGCCGTGCCGCCGATGCGGTGTGCGGCGAGCCAGCTCGCGGCACGGGTGCCGAGGCGGCCGGTGAACAGCACGGAGTCGTCGACGGCGGACGGGACGACCGCGCCGAGCAGGGGGTGGTCCGCGGGCATGAGTCCGGCGGCGGCCGGGTCGCCGCCGGCGGCCCCGGCCTCGATCCAGTACGGCCGGTGCTGGAAGGCGTAGGTGGGCAGCTCCACCGGGCGGGCGCCGGGCGCGGTGGCGTCGAGCACGGCGCGCCGGTCGACGGGCGCGCCGTGGGCGTGCAGGGCGCCGACCGCGGTCAGGAACGTCTCCGCCTCGTCGCGGTCGTCGCGCAGCGTGGGCACGGCGAGGGGCGCGCCGTCCTGCCAGGATCCCTGGGCCAGGGCGGTCAGGGTGGTGTCGGGGCCGAGTTCGACGAGGCGCGCGACGCCTTGCTCCTCCAGGGCGGCGACGGCGTCGGCGAACCGTACGGCGTGCTGCACGTGCCGCACCCAGTACGCGGCGTCCGTCAGCAGGCCGGGTTCGGCGACGCGGCCGGTGAGGTCGGAGACGAGGGGGACGCGGGGCTCGGAGTACGCGACGGTGTCCGCCACGGCCCGGAAGTCGTCGAGCATCGGCTGCATGCGCGGTGAGTGGAAGGCGTGGCTCACCCGCAGCCGGGTGGTCTTGCGGCCCTGCTCCGCGAAGTGGGCGGCGACGGCGAGAGCGGCGTCCTCGTCACCGGACACGACCACGGACCGGGGTCCGTTGACGGCGGCCACGCCGATGGCGTTCTCCCGCCCGGCGAGCAGCGGCAGCACCTCGTCCTCGGAGGCCTGGAGGGCGATCATCGCGCCGCCCTCGGGCAGCGCCTGCATCAGCCGGCCGCGGGCCGCGACCAGGCGGCAGGCGTCGGGCAGGCTGAACACCCCGGCCACGTGGGCGGCGGCGATCTCGCCCACGGAGTGCCCGATCAGGTGGGTGGGCCGCGCCCCGAACGACTCCAGGAGGCGGAAGAGGGCGACCTCCACGGCGAACAGGGCGGGCTGGGCGTACTCGGTGCGGTTCAGGGTGTCCGCGTCGCCCTCGTGCACCACTTCGGCCAGAGGCCGCGCGAGGAGTCCGTCGAAGTGCCCGCAGACGGCCTCGAAGGCGTCGGCGTACACGGGGAAAGCGTCGTGCAGTCCGCGGCCCATCCCGGGGCGCTGGGTGCCCTGTCCGGCGAACAGGAACGCGGTGCCGCCCCCGCTCAGGGTGTCCCCGGTGACCACGGCGGGGTTCGTCCCGCCCGCGGCGAGCACACGCAGTCCGGCCAGCAGCGAGGCCCGGTCGGAACCGGTGACGACGGCGCGGTGTTCGAGCGGCGCACGCGTGAAGGCGAGGGCGTGCGCGACGTCGGCGACGTCCAGGAGCGGGCGCTGTTCCAGGTGGGCGAGGAGCCGGCTCGCCTGGTCGCGCAGGGCGGGTGCGCTGCGCGCCGCCAGCAGCCACGGCAGCGCGGTCCCCTGACGGTCCGTACCGCCGGCGCGGGGAGCGCTCGGCTCGTGCCCGGCAGCGGCCGGTTCGGCGAGGATGACGTGCGCGTTGGTGCCGGAGACGCCGAACGCGGAGACGCCGGCGCGGCGGGTGCGGTCGCCGGCGTGCCAGGCCACGGCCTCGTCCAGGAGACGGACGCGGCCGGTGTTCCAGTCGACGCGGGAGGAGGGGCGGCCGGCGTGCAAGGTGGACGGCAGCATTCCGTTGCGCAGGGCGAGGACCATCTTGATGACGCCGACGGCTCCGGCCGCGGCCTGGGTGTGGCCCAGGTTGGACTTGACGGAGCCGAGCCACAGCGGCCGGTCCTCGTCGCGGTCCTGGCCGTAGGCCGCGATCAGCGCCTGGGCCTCGATGGGGTCGCCGAGGGTGGTGCCGGTGCCGTGCGCCTCCACCGCGTCCACGTCCTGCGGGGACAGCCCCGCCGACGCCAGCGCCTGCCGGATGACCCGCTGCTGCGACGGCCCGTTGGGGGCGGTCAGACCGTTGGACGCGCCGTCCTGGTTGACGGCGGTCCCCTCGACGACGGCCAGCACACGGTGACCGTTGCGCCGGGCGTCGGACAGCCGCTCCACGACGAGGATGCCGACACCCTCGGCCCAGCCGGTGCCGTCGGCCTCCTCGGAGAACGCCTTGCACCGGCCGTCCGGGGCCAGTCCGCCCTGAAGGCTGAACTCGACGAAGGCGCCCGGGTCGGCCATGACCGTCACGCCCCCGGCGAGGGCCAGGTCGCTCTCGCCGGACCGCAGCGACTGCGCGGCCAGGTGCAGGGCGACCAGGGAGGAGGAGCAGGCGGTGTCGACGGTGACGGCCGGGCCCTCGAGTCCGAGGGAGTAGGCGATGCGGCCGGAGACCACGCTGCCCGCCTGGCCGGTCAGCAGATGTCCGCCGAGGCCTTCGGGGATCTCCGTCAGACCGGTGGCGTAGCCGGAGCTGCCGGCGCCGACGAAGACGCCGGTGCGCGAGCCCTTCAGGGCAGTGGGATCGATGCCCGCGAACTCCAGCGCCTCCCAGGAGGTCTCCAGCACCAGCCGCTGCTGCGGGTCGAGCGCCTGAGCCTCGCGGGGGCTGATGCCGAAGAACGCGGCGTCGAAGGCGGAGGCCCGGGTCAAAAAGCCGCCGGAACGAGTGTCGCTGACCTCGAGCAGGGACGTCAGGTCCCAGCCGCGGTCCTCGGGGAACCCGCCGACGGTGTCGCCGCCCGCGGCCAGCAGCTCCCACAGCTGGTCGGGGCCGTCGATGCCACCGGGCAGACGGCAGCCCATGCCGACGATGACCACGGGGTCGGTGTCGGCGGCCCGTGCCGTCGTCTCGTGCCGGACCTCCACGGTCCCGAACAGCACGTCCCGGAGGTGCTCGGCGACGGCGAGCGGCGTGGGATGGTCGAAGACCAGCGTGGTCGGCAGCGGGACGCCGGTCTCGGCGGTCAGGTCGTTGCGCAGTTCGACCGCGGTCAGCGAGTCGAAGCCCATCTCGCGGAACGCCCGTCCCACGGTGACCGCGGCCGGGTCGGCGTGGCCGAGCGCGGCGGCGGCACGACGGCACACCAGGTCGAGCAGGCCGGCCTCGCGCTCCTCCGCGGTGAGCGGCGCGAGGCGATCGCGCAGCGCGCTGCCCGCCTCCGGGGCGGCGCCGCCCGCGGCCGGGGCCGCGGCCGTGTCGGCCGGCACGGCGAGCAGGGGGCTGGGGCGGCCGGTGGTGAAGGCGGCAAGGAACCGCTCCCAGTCCACGTCGGCGACGACCACGGTGGTGTCCCGGCCGGCCAGCGCGCACTCGAGCGCGGTCAGCGCGGCAGCGGGATCGAGCGGCCGCAGCCCCCTGCGGATCAGCAGCTTCGCCGCCTCCTCGTCGGCGGCCATGCCGGTGCCGCCCCACGGCCCCCAGGCCACGGAGGTGCCGGCCAGGCCGCGGGCGCGACGGCGTTCGACCAGCGCGTCCAGGTGGGCGTTGGCGGCCGCGTACGCGGCCTGTCCACCGCTCCCCCAGACGCCGGCGATCGAGGAGAACGTCACGAAGGCCGACAGGCCGCTGTCACGGGTCAGTTCGTCGAGGTGGTCGGCGGCCACGGACTTGGCCCGCAGCACGGCCGCGAGCCGGTCGGGCGAGTAGGCGGCGATGACGTCGTCGTCCAGCACGCCCGCGCAGTGCAGCACCGCGTCCACGGGGTGCTGGGCGAGGAGTCGCTCGACCGCGTCCCGGTCGCCCATGTCGCAGGCCACCACGGACACCCGCGCGCCGAGCTCGGCGAGTTGCGCGCGCAGTTCGTCCGCGCCGGGCGCCTGGGGTCCACGACGGCCGGCCAGCACCAGTTCGCGCGCCCCGCGCGTGACGGCCCAGTGCGCGACACGCGCACCGAGGGCGCCGGTGCCGCCGGTGATCAGGACGCGCTCCGGGGACGTCCACTGTCCCGTGCCGGCGGGGACGGGAGCGGGCACGAGCCTGCGGGCGTAGGCCTGGGCGCCGCGCACCGCGACCTGGTCCTCGTCGGCGGCCCGCAGAACGGCGGCGGCCTGAGCGAGGGCGCGTCGGTCCGGCCGTGCGGGCAGATCGAGCAAACCGCCCCAGGCGTCCGGGTGTTCGAGCGCGGCGACCCGGCCGAGGCCCCACACGGAGGCCGCCCCGGGCTCGACCGCGGCCTCGGTCCCGGCTCCCACGGCCACGGCGCCGCTGGTGACGATCCACAGCGGCGCGCTGAGCCCGGCGTCGCCGTGGCCCTGCACCAGGGCCAGGGCGCTGTCCACACCCGGCAGGCACGAGAGCACACCGGCGACGGGAACGCCGTCGGCCATGGCCGCGCCGAACAGATCGCGCAGAACCGTGCGCTCCCCACCGGCGGCGCAGACGACGCGCTCGACCCCCGGCACGAACTCCTCGATGCCGGGCAGCGCCTCGTCGTCACCGGCCTGCAGCAGCAGCCACCGACCGCTGACCGCCCGCTCGCCGCCCGTCGCCAGACGCTCCCAACGGACGTGGTAGCGCAGCGAATCCACGGCGGTCCGCTCGAGCTGAGCACGCCGCCACTCCGCCAGCGCCGGCACGACACCGTCCAGCTCTCCGCCGTCGACGCCGAGGACACCGGCGAGTTCACCGGTGTCACCCTGATCGACGGCAGCCCAGAACGCGGCCTCCCCGGCCGTCACCGCGGCCGTCGCCGCAAGCGCCGTCCTCTTCACCTCGGGCCAGTACCGGGTGCGCTGGAAGGCGTACGTGGGCAGCGGCGCGGGGCGCACGCCGGCGAAGATCCCGTCCCAGCGGACGGGAAGTCCGCAGGTGTGCTGAGCGGCCATCGCCGCGAACAAGCCGTCGGCTTCGGGACGGCCCTTGCGCTGCACGGGAACGCAGAGGACACCGTCTCCGAGAGCGGTACGGGCGAGTGCGGTGAGGGTGGCGTCGGGGCCGATCTCCAGGAACCGGGTCACGCCCTCGGACGCCAGCACACCGATCCCGTCGGCGAAACGCACCGCCTCCCGCACATGCCGCACCCAGTAATCCGCCGACGCCAACTCGCCCTCCACCGCGAGCCGCCCCGACACGTTCGACACCAACGGAACCTGCGCGGAACCGTAGGAGATGCCCTCCGCGACCTCGCGGAAGGCCTCCAGCATCGGCTCCATCAACGGCGAATGGAACGCGTGCGAGACCCGCAGACGAGACACCCGCCGCCCAAGCGCCTTCAGCTGACCGACGACCTCGCTCACCGCCGCCTCGACACCCGCGACCACCACCGCCCGCGGACCGTTCACCGCAGCCACCGACACCTCAGCCTGACGGCCCTCCACCAACGGCAGCACCTCACCCTCGGCCGCCTCCACCGCCACCATCACACCGCCCGACGGCAACCCCTGCATCAACCGACCCCGCGCCACCACCAGAGCACACGCATCCTCCAACGAGAACACACCCGCCACATGCGCGGCAGCGATCTCACCGACCGAATGCCCCATCAGGAAATCGGGACGCACCCCGAACGACTCCACCAGACGGAACAACGCCACCTCGACCGCGAACAACGCGGGCTGCGCCCACTCCGTCCGCTCCAGCAACCCCCCGTCCTCACCGAA
>NZ_BEWA01000041.1 GCF_003112535.1 Streptomyces rishiriensis
TTCGGTGAGGACGGGGGGTTGCTGGAGCGGACGGAGTGGGCGCAGCCCGCGTTGTTCGCGGTCGAGGTGGCGTTGTTCCGTCTGGTGGAGTCGTTCGGGGTGCGTCCCGATTTCCTGATGGGGCATTCGGTCGGTGAGATCGCTGCCGCGCATGTGGCGGGTGTGTTCTCGTTGGAGGATGCGTGTGCTCTGGTGGTGGCGCGGGGTCGGTTGATGCAGGGGTTGCCGTCGGGCGGTGTGATGGTGGCGGTGGAGGCGGCCGAGGGTGAGGTGCTGCCGTTGGTGGAGGGCCGTCAGGCTGAGGTGTCGGTGGCTGCGGTGAACGGCCCGCGCGCGGTGGTGGTCGCGGGTGTCGAGGCGGCGGTGAGCGAGGTCGTCGGTCAGCTGAAGGCGCTTGGGCGGCGGGTGTCTCGTCTGCGGGTCTCGCACGCGTTCCATTCGCCGTTGATGGAGCCGATGCTGGAGGCCTTCCGCGAGGTCGCGGAGGGCATCTCCTACGGTTCCGCGCAGGTTCCGTTGGTGTCGAACGTGTCGGGGCGGCTCGCGGTGGAGGGCGAGTTGGCGTCGGCGGATTACTGGGTGCGGCATGTGCGGGAGGCGGTGCGTTTCGCCGACGGGATCGGTGTGCTGGCGTCCGAGGGCGTGACCCGGTTCCTGGAGATCGGCCCCGACGCCACCCTCACCGCACTCGCGCAGAACAGCCTCTCCGACGACAGCGGCTACACCGGCGACAGCGGCGACGCGGTGTTCGTGTCGATGCTCCGCAAGGACGGTTCCGAGCACCTGGCCGTCCTGCGGGCGATGGCGAAGCTCCACGTCGACGGCGCGGACATCGACTGGACACCCGTGTTGGGGGACGGCAGGGGCGAGGAAGCCGTCGACCTGCCCACCTACGCCTTCCGGCGGACCGACTTCTGGCCCACGGTCACCGCACGAGCGGTGGCGTCGGCGAATCCCTCGGTCTCCGACGGCGACGCGTCCTTCTGGTCGATGGTGGACGAGGGGCCCCACGATCTGGCGGCGACCCTCGGGGTGCCCGAGGAGGCGCTGGAGGCCGTGCTCCCCGCGCTGACGGAACTGCGTCGCGAGCAGGTGACGCGCGCCGAAGTCGACGGTTGGCGGTACAGCGTCGGATGGGAACCGGTGGCGCTGCCCGCCTCGAGGCCTCTGGACGGGCGTTGGCTGCTGCTCCAGGGACCCGACGCCGTTCCCCTCGCGGGGCTCGATCGGTTCATCCCCGGTCTGGAGCGGCTCACCTGCGACGCGCCGGACCGGAAATCGCTCACCGCGCTTCTGGAGTCGGCCATCGACGGGACCGCGCCGACCGGTGTGCTCTCGTGCCTCTCCCTTCCGGGGCTCGGCGACGACCGTGTCGTCTCCGATCCGGACGCTGACGTGGTGCACACCATGACTGTCGTTCAGGCCCTCGGTGACGCAGGCGTCGCGGCGCCCCTGTGGGTCGTCACCCGGGCAGGGTTCGGCCCCGGCCGTGCCCCCGACGATCCGGCCCAGGCCGCGATATGGGGGTTCGGCCGTGTGGCCGCGCTGGAACACCCGGACCGCTGGGGCGGCCTCGTCGATCTGACGGCGACGCCGAACGACGGGGACCTCGCCTCTCTCGCCTCGGTGCTGGCGCATCGCAGCGAAGATCAGGTGGTGGTGAGCGAGGGGCGGGTCTTCGGCCGCCGGCTGCGTCCGGCGCCGCGGACCGGAACGGATCCGGTCTCTGCGCAGAACGACGACCGTCCGGCTCCGCGGCGACTGCTCGTCACCGGGGGGACCGGTGTGCTCGGGGTGCGCGTCGCCGAGTGGTTCGTCGCACGCGGGACGGAGGAACTCGTACTGACCAGCCGGAGCGGTCCGGACGCTCCCGGCCTGGCGGACACCGTCCTTGGGCTGCGGGCGGCCGGGGCGCGGCGCGTCGACGTCGTCGCGTGCGATGTCGCCGACCGCGCCCAGGTCGCCGCCCTTCTCGAAGCCCACCGTGTCGACGGCATCGCTCATGTGGCAGGTGTCCTGGACGTGGAGGCGATCGACGACATCGACGCCGCTCATGTTCGGCGGGTGGTGGGTGCGAAGGCGTGGGGTGCGGTGTATTTGGACGAGTTGACGCGTGGCTGGGATCTGGGCGCGTTCGTGGTGTTCTCGTCGATCGCGGGTGTGTGGGGGAGTGGGGGGCAGGCGGTGTATGCGGCGGCGAACGCGTGGGCTGATGCGGTGGTGGAGTCGCGTCGTGGTCGTGGTCTGGTGGGTGTGTCGGTGGGGTGGGGTCCGTGGGCGGGTGGGGGGATGGTGTCGGGTGAGGGTGCGGTGGAGTTGGGCCGTCGTGGGTT
This sequence comes from Streptomyces rishiriensis, assembly GCF_003112535.1. Classification (GTDB taxonomy): domain Bacteria; phylum Actinomycetota; class Actinomycetes; order Streptomycetales; family Streptomycetaceae; genus Streptomyces; species Streptomyces rishiriensis. The sequence goes on from NZ_BEWA01000041.1 coordinate 2,334, forward strand.
GCGGGTGATGGATCCGGGGCGTGCTCTGGTGGGGTTGGGGTCGGCGCTGGAGGGCAGTGGGGGCTCGGTGGTGGTGGCTGATGTGGAGTGGGACCGGTTCGTTCCGGCGTTCACCAGCCGCCGTCCCAGCCCCCTGCTCACCACCCTCCCCCAGGCCGCCGAGATCCTGACGGCGCCGTCCGACCCCTCCTCTGCCGGCGCCACGCCGACGGCCTTGGCCGAGCGCGTCGCCGCCCTGCCGCCCCAAGGGCGCGCCGATGTTCTCCTTGAGCACGTACGGCGGGCCGCGGGCAAGGCCCTCGGTCACCACGACACGACAGTGATGGCCGCGGATCGCGCGTTCCGCGACATGGGGTTCGACTCGCTGACCGCCGTCGAGCTGCGTAACGCCCTGATCAAGGACACCGGCCTGGCGCTGCCCGCGACCCTGGTGTTCGACCATCCCACCCCGGCCGCTCTCGCACAGCACCTCGACGCCGAACTGTCCGGGGAGGGCGGGACGATGGCGACCATGCTGGCGGATCTGGAGGCGGGCATCGCCCGCATCATGAAGGCGGATCCCGATCAGGACGCCCGCTCGTTGCTCGGCGCCCGGCTCCGGACCCTGTTGGGCGAGATCGAACTCCTCGGAGCCGGCCCTGACGTTCACGGGCCGTCGCTCGGTGACCGGTTGGACGAGGCCAGCGACGAGGAACTGTTCGACCTCATCAGCCGCGAGCTGGAGCAGTAGCCGCCGGTGTCGGTCGCCGGAGGCGGGCCCGTCCCGTCCTCCGGCAACAGCCCCACCGCATGGACGTGTTGACGCCGGACACGGGTCGGCGGCCGTACCGATCGAACGGTACGGCCGCCGGGGAGCAGGCGATGCCCGCCAGGCCCCGCACGCGGTTCGCGGCTGGTGCAGCAGGCGGTGGGGACGCGAGGCCGGGGTCGGAACCTCGGTGGTGGCACGTCTACTTGATGAATTCCGGCAGGACCCGCGGGGGCCACTGGCCGACGGTCAGCATGCCCATGGAGTGGGCGCGCGCCACGAGCGCGGCCCTGTTCGGCGCCTTGAGCTTCCGCAGCATGAGGCCGACGTGATATTCGACGCCCTGCCGGCTGAGGTAGAGCCGGGCGGCGAGTTGCACGGTGGAGGAGCCGCTGGCGACACCCTCGAGGACCTGTGCGTCGAGCTTGCTGAGAAGCCGTTCGCGGGGGTTGAGAACACCTTCCTCAGGACCTGAGGAAGGCGCCTCCTTGTCCGGTCTCACCTGTACGACGATGCCGGCCATGAGTCCCGTGGTGTTCTGTACGGCGATGCCCGTCAGCTCTCCGGAGAAGGCCCGGCCCTCGTCCCCCAGACCGACCACGCGCTCGGCGAAGCGGTTGCAGCGCCCTTGTGAAAGCCGGTTGAAGTGCCGGTCGAGCACGGAGGGGGAGCTGGGGTGCAGCAGTTCATACAGACTTCGTCCGCAGATGTCGGCGGAGGTACTGCCGAACTGGCGGGAGAAATCCGGCTCCGCCGCCACGATGTGCATGCCGGTGTCGATGTGCGCCGTGTAGAGGCGACGGCTGGTCTCCGTGCGGGAGCGGTGATCGGGTTGGGCCCTGTGTGCGGTCGAAGAAGTGTGTGGGGTCGCCGCCCAGTCTCGGTCGTGCCAGGGGCCTGCTGTTCGCGTGGTCACTGCGACACACCGTCTTTCTGCACTCTGTGGGGGATCTACTGCCCGGAGGCAGATTTTGATCGGATGCGATGCTGCTCGTGCAGGTCGAGGATCAGCGTTGATCCTTCCTGCATGCCTCTGATCAGCTGTGGTCGAGCCTAGGAATATGACAGGGATCGGGTCAAGCAAACCTTTGCGTGGCTCTAAAACACTGTGGTTCGGTGGTTCGGTGGTGCGGTCACCGGAAGTCGGCCGCTGCCGACTGCCGAACAGCAACTCGCTTTGCGTCGACAGGGGTTGACTGCCTGCTCGTGTCGACCGCGGTGCCGGGCCCGTGGCGTGCCGAGCGCCGCCGCCGATTGCTCGTGGGACGAGTCGAAACGGTGTGCAAACTTTGCTGTGGGGCGCGCCCGTTCGGTGCCCGAGTCAGGGTGACCGCTCGGCGTCCGCTCTCTTGAGTGCATTGGCCAGCTCCGGGCGCCCGGATATACCGAGTTTCCGATAGGAGTTCGTCAGGTGTTTCTCCACCATGCGTGACGACGTGCCCAATTGACTCGCGATCTCCGCATTGCTAAGGCCTGCCGACGCGAGACGCGCGACTCTGAGTTCGGAGGGGGTCAGCCGACTCCCGTGTTTTACGGATTTTCTGGTTCCCTCGGTCAGCTTGGTGTGAATCTTCTTCGCCAGCGCGGGGACGTCATGCTCGTGGGCCAGATCGTGCGCCCGCCCGAGGACGGTCGATCTTCGGTTCCGCTGTGTGTCGGGATGAGTTGCCAGGGCGTATAAGCCTCGTAAGAGCTCGAATCCGTTGTTGCCCTTCTCCAGGATCGTGACGGCCTCCTCGAGCAGCTCGGGGCCCCTTCGTCCGGATGTGACCCGGCCGAGGACGACCAGGGAACGCCCCAGAGGCGTGGGCGCCCCCCAGGCGCGGGACCTGTTCACCTCCGACTGTGCGGCGTTCACGGCTTCTTCGTGTTCGCCCAGGCGGTGGTGCATGAGGGCGGCGCACGACGACCACGGCAGGACGGCCGGGTTCCGCCAGCCGATCTGCTCGATGTGCCGGCCCGCGGTCCGGTAGTGGCTCAGTGCGATGCGGGGTTCGTCACGGCGTGCCGCGAGCGTGCCTCGTGCCATGTGCAGGAGTGCTGTCAGATGCTGGTTCTCGGCGTGCAGCCGGTGCTGGGTGAGCAACTGCTCCGCCAGCGCCGGCTCGTCGGTGTGCATCGCGACGATGGAGAGGATGGCGGCGCAGGCGGTGGGCAGCCCGCCGGTCTCGGGACCGGCGAGCGCGTCGGCCTGGATGATCTTGTCCCGGGCGTAGGCCCGGTGCCCGTCGGCGAGGGCCACCAGCGCCTGTTCGCAGCGGATGACGGCCTGCTCCACATCACCGCCGCGGCGGTGGGCGAGGCGGTTCGCCTCACGCAGCCAGTTGGCCGCACCCGCCGTCTGCTCCGCACCGGCGAGGATGTTCACGGCCAACGGGGCGGTGGTGTGCACGTGCTCGGGCGTGGGCGGCTCCTGCTCCAGCACCCGGGTGCACGACCGGGCCAGTTGCTCCGCGGGAACGGCGTTGGCGACGAAGGCGATGTGCATCAGCGACGTGACCAGTTCCCTTTCGCCCTTGGTGGCGAGCCGGGGAGAGGGGCCGAGGTCATGTAAGCGTCGCAGCGCCCGTCGGATGTGCGCGGGATCCTGCGCCGACAGGATGTGCTCGCGTGCCTCCAGTCGCAGCATCAGCTCGCGCTCCACCCAGTCCTCGGTGACCGACTGACGCAGTTCGTCGGCGATTTCGGCTCTGAGGACGTTGATGCGCAAGGAGGGCGGATCCATCTGCAGGGGACCCAGCCGCAGCAGCGCGTCGGCCCGCTCCTGTACGGATTCGAGGAGTGGCACGGCCTCCACGACGTGCCGCAGCGCCGCGGCCGTCGCGAAGCTGCGCTCGGCGGTGGCGAGGTCGACGAGCAGTCTCGCCCTGTGCTGTCCGGAGAGCGAGGAGTCGAGGAGGGCGCGTCGCAGATAGCGTGCCGAGTCCCGGGGCGAACCGCGGCGCAGCGCGCTGTCCGCGGCGGTGCGCAGGATCTGCACCGCTTCCGGGCCGCGCAGGGATATCACCGCCATCAGCTGCTCGGCGGCGAGTTCGGCCGGATGCCCGGTACGGTGCAGCAGTTCGGCCGTCACTCCGCGCATGGCGGTGCGCTCCTGGGCGGGCATGTTCTCTTCCACCAGGTCCCGCAGGATCGTCCCCGGGGCGAGCCGGCACGCGCGCTGGTCCACCAGGCCGGCGAGGCGCAGCATGTCGACTGCCTGCGCCCCTCCCCCCTCGTCGAGTTCGGCGAGGCGGGCCACGAAGTGCTCGTCCGCGGCGGCGCCGAGCAGGGTGAGCGCGTAGGCGGACCGCCGCACGTGGTCCGGCTGCGACCGCAGGTAGGCGTCCAGACGCCGGCGCAGGCGCTCGGGCCGCAGGGTCGCGGCGACGGCGGCGTCCGCCGCTGTCGGACGCAGCCTCAGATACTGGGCCTCGTCCAGCACCGCCTGCAGCAGCAGGGGGTTCCCGCCGGAGCGCACCGCCACGGTTTCCACGAACACCGCGTCCGGCGCGTCGCCGAGAGTCTTCTCCACGAGCAGGCGCACGCTGTTGAGGCCGAGTGCCGACAGTTCCAGGGTCTGGTCCGATGTCCCGTCCCGGGGCCGGAGCTGGTCCCCGACGCCGTCAGGCTCCGCCGTGCCCTCATCGGGGGCGAGCAGATCGCGCACGTGCGGCCGTCTGACGCGTACGTCGCCGGGAAGAACGGAGAACACGAAGAGGACCCGTCGTCGCGCGCGTTGTCCCACCGAAAGGGAGAGGGCCTGCAAGGACCCGGTGTCCGCCCACTGCAGGTCGTCCACCATGAGCACCGCGGGCCGGACTTCGGAAATGGAGCTCAGCAGCGTCGCCAGCCAGCACGGAGCCTGCTGCGGGCTGAGCTCGGACCACCGGGTGGGCGCCGAGAGCGCGCCGTCCCGAGGGGGTGCGCCCGATGCGCTCTCGCGCCGGAAGGCGTTCGCCTGCCGGAGCCAGGGGGCCATGTCGTCGGGAACGGTGTTCCCGCGCAACGAGTCCGCCAACTGCCCCACCACGCCGAGCCGGAACCGCTCCTCGGCGGCGGACGCCTGGGCTCTGAGCAGCACGAAGCCGTGGTCTCGGCTGATGGAGGCAAAGGACTCCAGGAACGTCGACCGGCCCACCCCCAGCGGGCCCCGTACGACGAGCAGCGAACCCTGTCCGCCCTCCGTGCGGCGCAGGGCTGCGGTGGCCTGTGCAAGGGCGGACTCGCGTTCTAACAACACCGTGCTGGTACTCCCTCGTGCGCGCGATCCGCCCTGGCCGGCGGAACTGCGCGGTCGCTGTGCCGTCCGGGACCGGCGGATCGGCTGGTGACCCCCGGGCGGACGTGTCTCGGTCGGCGCGCGGGACGCGCTGTGGCGGGCCCTGGAGTGCTATCGGTGGCCCGGACCGGGAGAATCCGTCGGCTCAGGACGGCGATGCGCGGCAAAGGCGGCGGTGCCAGTCGGAGAGGCGGTGAGCGGAGAATCCATGGAGTCACCCATACAGAAGATGTGCCGAAAGTTCACTAATAACCCTTGCGACTTTGAGCTTCAGCAGATCACAGCGAAGGGTACGCCAGCAAGGGGGCGCGGAAAGCAAACGGAATCGTGGCGCCGGTGGAAGGTTGTATAAATCCCGGCCGATCAGGGGCGGGTGGCATCGCGAGCCGGCCGTTCACGGCGTCACGGCACGGTGTGCCAGGTGAGACGTGCGCGGGGCCGGTGCGGGATCGCGTCCGCGAACACCGGAAGGGGCGCTGCATCGGCGCGCGTGCAATTGCAGGAAATGCCTGCGCCACACGCTCCCCTCGTCCTGCGAGGGGAGCGTCGGAAAGCGGGCTTTCAGCACCCCATTGCGAGGTGGTCTCCTGAATGAACGTCAAATTACCCGGTTGCGTCATGCGGAACAAAATCCGATGGCGATCGGCAGGGCTTCGGGTCTCGCTCGGAGCGCTACAGTGAGCGGGCCGTCACTGCCCGTGCCCGGCGTCATGGAAGTCCTGCGACTCCAGCGAGTCCCGCAGCTCCCGCCGCCCCGTCAGGCCCAGCTTGCGATAGACCGAGGTCAGGTGGACTTCCACCGTCCGCCGCGTGACGAACAGCGTCTCGGCGATGTACGCGTTCGACCTCCCGTCGGCCGCGAGGCGAGCAACCTGCGATTCGCTCTGTGTGAGCGCGCCCGGTCCTCGGGACACGGGACGACGCGGCCGTGCGCCGGTGGCGAGCAACGCCCGGTACGCCACGGTGTGGAGGGGCACGGAACCGACGCCGTACGCCTCTTCCCAGCCCTGCCGCAGTACCTCGCGGGCGGCCTTCTTGTATCCGAGCCGCTGCAGCGCCTGGCCCCGGGCGACCCGGACCCGGGCGAGCCACAGGGCGGCCCGGGTGCCCATGAGCACCTGCTCGGCCTCCTCCAGGAGGGCCGGCCGCTGGTCGTCGCCGGTCGTCGCCGCCGCCCACAGTTCGAGTCCCGAACCCAGCGCGCACGGCAGGCCCGCGGACCGGGCGTCGGCGACGGCCCGCTCCGCCAGCGCGACGGCCGAAGCGCGGTCGCCCAGGGCGAGATGGGTGCGTCCGGCCCAGTACCACCAGGGCGAGACAGCGGGACTGGTGCGCTGCCAGCCCGCCTGCCGGCGGGCGCATTCCTCGAAGTGGGCCAGGGCCCGCGTGGGGTCCTCCTTGGCCAGGTACAGCCGGCCGCGGGCGCTCACCACCTCGTTCCACTGCCAGGAGTCGTCCTGGACGGGGTCGGGTATCTCCGCGTCCAACAGATCGGCCTGAGCCAGATCGCCCTGGTCGAGCAGCGCGTGAAGCCGTGCGGCGAGCGGCAGCGCCTCGTACGGGGTGGCCCGTGCGACGGTCACGCCCGCGAGGGCGGCGGCGCTGGCGCGTAATGCCTGCTCGAGGGCTCCGAGGCGCTGGTGCGCCTCCGCGCTGAGGGCGAGCAGGCTCCGATAGGTCGGGTCGAGCAGGGCGTCGGCCCCTATGAGCAGCTTCTGGTAGGCCGCTTCGGCCTCGTGCGGAAGGTCCGCGTACAGGAGTCCCGACGCGGCGACGCCGAGGTAGATCGGGGCGTCGGTGGTCGTCGTTCCGCGGCCGATGACGGTGCGGGCGGCCGCGACGGCTTCGGCGACGCGGTCCATGCGGGACGCCGAGATGACGGCCCGGGAGGCGAGCAGAGCCCGTTGCCCTGGGGTGTCGCCGGGCAGGGAGAGGTCGAACGGGACGGTCTGGAGCAGTTCGGCGTAGGCGGCCCGGTTGGCGGTGGCCGCGATGAGCAGTTGCGCCTCCATCAGTTGCGGATCGGCCAAACCCGAAGCGGGCAGGGCCGCTTCGGAGCGACACCGGGCCAGGAGGTCCGCCGCGCGTGCCACCTGGCCTTGGCGGGTGAGCGCCTCGGCGAGCGCGCCGAGGGCCCTGAGCCGCAGTTTCGGCTCGGTCGCCCCGTTCAGCGCGGACGTCAGGTGACGGACGCTGGCCTCGGCGTCGACGCCCATTTCCGCCACGCCGAGTTCGAAGAGGAGGCTCGGGTCGCCCGCTTCCGCGGCGTCCTCGGGCACGCACGCGCGCAGCAGCTCCACCGCTCGGACCGGTGAGGCGTGCAGGACGGCCTCACGCGCGGCGTCGCGCAGGACGGCGGCGGCCCAGGGCTGACGCGCCGTGGACGGGGCGTGGCACAGGTGCTCGGCCACCTCCGAGGGGCTCGCCCCGTCGTCGTGCAGCAACCGCGCCGCGCGACCGTGCACGGCGTCGCGCTCGTCGTCGGTCATGTCGGCCAGGACGACGTTGCGCACCAGGGCGTGGGAGTAGGACCAGCTTCCGTCGCCGTTCGACGTGACGAGCCCGTTGGAGACGAGGGCGAGCAGGGAGCGGGCGAAGACGGAACAGTCCAGCAGGGCGAGGCGGGCGCCGTTCTCCGGCGTGGCCCTGTCCCCGAGCACGGCGAGGGCCCGGGCGGCCTGGACGGTGGCCGCGGGGTGCCGGTGCAGCAGGCCCGCCGCGCGCAGGCGGAGCGCGTGGATGTGCTGTCCGGGCGCGGAGGCGACATGGTCGGCGGTGAGCGGCAGCCGCTCCTCGCGCAGCGCCGTCAGGAGCCGGGTCGCCAGCAGGGGGTTGCCGTTGGTGGCCGCGAGACACGACTCCTGGAAGGCCGCGTCGGTCTTCGAGCCGAGCAGCCGCAGCGTCAGCAGGCCGATTCCCTCACTCGTCAGGGGGCGTGGCCGCACCAGCCGGCACAGCGGGAGGGCCGCCACGTCGTTGAGGGCCGGCTCGTCGGCGCCACTGCGCCGGGCGAGTGCCAGCAGCACCGGCAGACCCGCCAGGCGGCGCGCGGTGTGCGCGAGGAAGCGCAGCGACGCGGTGTCGGCCTCGTCCGCGTCGTCCACGACGATCACCAGTGGGCCGTCCCCCGCAGCGGACCGGACCACCTCGTGCAGTTCGGCGAGCACGCCGAAGGACGGGCTCGCGCCGTCGACGTCGTAGAAGGGAAGCCCCCGCCACCGCGCGTCCGTGCCGGAGGCGCCGGGTGGATTCGTCCACGCGGTCAGGGGCGTCCGGGCCACGTCCGCGTCGAGGCCGGCCAGCAGGGCGTGGGCAGTGCTCAGGGGCAGCCGCTCACCCTCCTGCCCGGCTGTGGTGTGGACCACGCGCAGATCCTCGGCCCGGGCCTGGGCGACCAGGGCGCGAAGCAGGGTCGTCTTGCCGATGCCGTCCGGGCCTTCGAGCATGACCAGAGCAGGGTCGCCGGCCGCGGTGCGCCGCGTGAGCTCGACGAGGAGGGCGAGCTCGCGCTCGCGCTCCACCGGCTCCGGGCCCTGCCCCCTCAGCTGCCGTGTGTGGGGAACGCTCCCGTGCGCAACGGTCATCCACCCCGTACCTCTCTCCCGGAGCGCCGGTGGCGACCGGGACCCGTGCCCACGCCCCGAAGGACCGGTCGTGACGACCGGCACTGCGACGTGGTACCCCTCCCGATGAGCCATCTTCGCTCACACCGGGCTGGTGGCAAGCCTGGATCACCCTTTTCCCATAGCTGCGCCTTCATCCCGTTTCTCCCGTCCGATCCCTTTTGGGGCTTCGGCCGGGCTGGGCGCCATGACGGCGCGCGGCGTGCCGACGTCATGATCCGACGGACGTCCCGCTGCGGCTGTGCAGCCGCTCCCGCCACGGCGCGGTGTCCGCCACGGCGGCTACGGCCTCGGGCAGGCACAGGTACACGTCCCGTCCGCCGTCCTCCTCGGGCGTGGGCGCGATGTGCACCGTCGGTACCGGCAGGTCGGGAAACTCGTACCAGAAGGGGCGTCCGGCGCCGAGATCGATCCGGTACAGCGGGAACTGCGACCAGTTGTTGACCGACAGGGACGTCGTCGACACGTCGGGGGCGCGCACCGACATCACGTGCCGCGACACGCCCTTGCGCCGGTAGGAGCCGAGGAAGGCTATCTCGTCGCGGATCTTGTCCTCGGTGTTGCTCTCCAGACAGCGCCGCACGTCCGTCGCCACGGCTCCCAGCGGCGACTCGCGCAACCGGGCGGCGTCGAGCGAGGTCCAGCTGTTGCTGACGCAGTTGCCCCAGTACGAGGCCGGCAGGGCGTCGCCCAGCCGGCTCTGTGCGCCGACGATCAGCCCGAGCCACTCCACGGCGTCCGCCGGACGGCCCCGCAGTTCGCTCAGCACCTGCCACAGGTGCGCGGTGAGCGCGTCGTTCGTCGACACCCACGCGTCCGGTCCCGGCAGGGTCCGCTGGGCCTCGGCCTTGAGCGCGGCCAGTTCCGCCGCACCGAACCGGGTCGTGACGGTCGCGAGCTTGTTGACGCCCACACGCAGCGTGGTCGTCAGATGCCGGACCCGGCCCACGCCCATGAACGCCCGCGCCTCCAGGGTGGCGGGGTCCGTGGACGGCCGGCCGAGCCCGTCCAGCGCCTCGCGGGCGTGACTGGGTTCCTCCCACGGCATCCCGAGGTGCTCGCGCGACCAGCTCTCCAGGAAGGCGAGGGTGCTGCCGCCGTCCGCGAGGCTGTGGTTGACGAGCACGCCGAGCACGGAGCCGCCGCCCTCCATCCGGGTCAGCCGTATCTTCAGCAGCGGCGCGTCCCGGCCCACCACGCCGAAGGCGCTCACCTCGCGCAGCAGCTTCCCGATGACCGGCTCGGCGCGCAGACCGTGGCCGTACTCGCGCATCGGGTCGGGGCAGTACGCCTCGGTGAACCGGACGCCCGCGTCGTTGCAGAGCACGCTCAGTCCGCCGTCCGCGTCCCGCTCCAGACGGCCCGCCAGCAGGGGGTAGCGGCGCAGGGTGCGCGCCAGCGAGTCGCGCAGCGCCGCGCCGTCGAGGGTGTCGCGGTAGAAGAACGTCAGCGGCGTGTACCACGGACCGGTCAGCAGGTCGTAGCCGGTCAGCCGGATCCGTGGGCCGTCGGCTGCACCGACCCGCACGGTGTGCACCCGCTCCACACGGCTGTCGACGGTGGTACGGAACGCGGGCAGGCCCTTCCTCGCCGCGCGGTGCGCGGAGTTCTTCCGTGCCACGGCCATCAGCTCCAGGACACGAGCAGTCGGTCGACGCCGTAGTGCACGGCCCGGTCGCGCAGCGGGACCTCCTCGGCCGGCGCCGCGAGCCGCAGCGTGGGGAAGCGCTCGAACAGAGCGCGCAGCCCGATGCGCAGGCTGGCCCGTGCCAGGTGCTGACCCAGGCACTGGTGGGCGCCGAAGCCCAGCGCGAGGTGTTTGCGGGGGATGCGGGTGACGTCGAGCCGGTCGGGGTCGGTGAAGACCTCGGGATCGCGGTTGGCGGCGGGCAGCGACAGGACCACCGTCTGACCCGCCTTGATCACGGTGTCGCCGATCTCCACGTCCTCCAGCGCGCACCGGCTGGAACCCATCTGGGAGATCGTCAGATACCGCAGCAGCTCGTCCACCGCGCCGGCCTCGTACAGCTCCGGCCGTTCCCGCAGCAGGGCCAGCTGGTCCGGGTTCTCCAGCAGGGCGAAGACACTGAGGGACAGCATGTTGGGCGTGGTGTCGAGCGAGCCGCCCAGGGTGAGCACGGCGAGGTTGACCAGTTCGTCCTCGGTCAGCTCGCCGGTCGCCGCCAGCCGGCCGAAGAAGTCCTCGCCCTGCTCCGCCGTCCGCTCCCGCACCATCGGCCGGATGAGCCCGTCCATCGACTCCACGTGGTGGATGAACTCCTCCAGCGTGTACGTGAGGGTCATCAGCGCCGAGAAGTGCTCCTGGATGCCGTCCATCAGTTCCGGCGAGACGTCCATCAACGAGCACACCGAGCGCAGACTGACCTTCTCCGCGAAGCCGGTGACCAGGTCGACGGGGGAGCCTTCGGCGGCCATCTCGGCCAGCGCCCCGTCCACGATGCGCGTCAGCTGCGGCTCGTACTGCTGAATGCGCCGCAGGGTGAAGTGACCCGCCAGCAGCCGCCGGTATTTGGTGTGGTCGGGAGCGTCCATCTTCGCGAACGAGCCGGGCGGAGAGGGCTGCGGCGCGTACTCGGTCATCGGGAACGGCGGCGCGACCACATGCGCCAGCAACTCGTTGCGGTGGCTGAAGCGGTCGTCGGCGAGGATCTGCCGGACCAGGTCGTGCCGGGTCACCAGCCAGCCCGAGGTGTCCTTCGGCGCCACCTCGAAGGTGACCGGGCTGACCGGCTGCTCGGCGCGCAGCCGCGCGTACTCGGCGGGCGGGTCGAACGGGCACCTGCCCCGTTCCGAGGGGATCACGGGCGGGTCGGGCCTGGTCTTCATGGGGTCGCTCCGTCGTGAGAGAGGCCGGGACTGGGGACTTGGGGGAGGGACGTGGGCCGCCGCTTACGCGTGGAGCACACGCAGGGGCAGGTGCCGGGCGCCGAAGACGTTGGTCCCGTGCCAGCTGAGCCGCACCGCGGGATCGACGCCGATGCGGGCGTATCTGTCCAGCAGGGCGTCGAGGGCGATCCGGCCCTCGAGCCGGGCCAGCGGCGCCCCGATGCAGTAGTGGATGCCGTGTCCGAACGCGGCCTGCCGGGCGTTGGAACGGTCCGGGCGGAAGGCGTCCGCGTCCTCGAAGACCCGTTCGTCGCGGTTGGCGGACAGCAGCCACAGATGGACGAGGGTGTCGGGTCCGAGATCCGTCCCGGCGACGGTGGTCGCGGTCGTGGTGACCCGCTCGATCCGGGTGAACGGCGGGCGCAGCCGCAGCGTCTCCTCGATCACCGCCGGTATCAGCGAACGGTCCGCACGCACCCGTTCCAGCAGCTCCGGATCGCGGTCCAGGCACAGCAGCGCGTTGCCGACGAGGACCGACGTGGTGATGTGCCCGGCGAGCAGCAGCAGCGTCGCGAAACTCGCGATGTCCTCGTCCTCCAGCCGCTCGCCGTCGAGTTCGGCCCCGGCCAGGGTGCTCAGCAGATCGCCGGTCGGCTCCTTGCGCCGGGCCTCGATGAAGCCCTGGAGATAGGCGGAGATGGTGACCGCCGTCTCCTCCATCAGGCGCACGCTCTCGGGATCGTCCGGATCGGTGGACAGCAGCTGGTCCGCCCAGCCCTGGAACCTGTCGCGGTCCTCGGTCGGGACGCCCAGCATGCGCGCGATGACCGTCACCGGCAGCGGGTTGGCCAGGACGTCCACGAGATCGAAGGCGTCCCCGGGAGCGGCGTCCAGCAGTTGCCCGGTCAGTTCGGCGATCCACGGTTCGAGACCGGTGATCAGGCCCGGGGTGAACGCCCGGCTGACCAGACGGCGCATCTTGCCGTGCAGCGGCGGGTCCAGGAGCAGCAGCGTGCCCCGCGGGGCCTGCTTCTCACCGCCCGACAGCCGGCCCACCGTGTCCGAGGAGAACGTCGCCGTGTCGGCGAGGATCCGCTGCACGTCCGCGTGGCGGAACACGTGCACATTGCCGCTGCCGTCCCGCCAGACCGGCTGCTCCTCGCGCATCCGCGCCGCCCAGGCCAGCAACGTGACGCCGCCGTCGGGTTCGACGGTCGGCGCGCGTTCGAGCCGGAACCCGCCCCCGGGTGTCGAATCGAGCACGTCCGAGGTGCCTTGCTGCGCCACCCGGATTCCCCTTTCGCAGATGTCGTACGACGGTCGCGCGGGCCTCGTACGCTCGTCGGCGCCGCTGTCCGATCGCCCGGCCACTCCAGCACGGCGGTGCGGTGCCGGGCCAGAGCGGGCCGCGCAGTCTAGGGATTCACCGCGTACCGGCCGTCACCGACACCTGTCTCCCGGCTCCCGCATCCTCCGCCGGGGCCGAATCTCTGGAGGAAATCCCAGACAGCGGTCCGCGCCCGGTCGATCCCCCGCACCACACCGCAAGATGGGCTCGCCCAGGCAACCCATCGGATCGGCGAGCGCGCAGGAGGCCCGCATGGACATCGCGATCGATCACGACAAGTGCATCGGCGCCGGCCAGTGCGCTTTCGTCGCCCCCGAGGTCTTCGACCAGGGCGACGACGGACTGGCCCTGCTGCTGGTCGACCGGCCCGCGGCCGCACACGTCTCCGCCGTGCGGGAGGCCGCCGAGTCCTGCCCGATGAGCGCCATCTCCGTGGCGGACGACCCGGAGCGGACGGCCTGAGCGCCGCCCGGGGTCACCCGCACGGAACCGATGAGGAGAGGAACCCATGCGCGTCCTGTTCGCCGGCCTGCCGGAGAAGTCGCACGTCTTCACGATGGTGCCGCTGGCCTGGGCCCTGACGGCCGCTGGGCACGAGGTGCTGATGGCCAACGCGCCGTCGCTGAACGAGACGGTCACCAGCACCGGACTGGTGGCCGCACCGGTCGGCACGAACCACCACCTCCACCACGACATGGCCATGGCCCGCGGGTCGCAGGACGCGGACGTGGCGAACTGGAGCCGCCTCGGATACGGCGACGTCGACCACGCGAGCCTGGTCGAGCGGTACGCCGTCAGCGTCCCGTACGGGTTCGCCCGCTACAACGATCCGATCCTGGACGACCTCGTCGCCCTCGCACGGGACTGGCGGCCCGATCTCGTCGTGCACGACCCGATCGCCTACGCGGGCGGTATCGCCGCCCGAGCCTGCGGCGCCGCACACGCGCGCCTGCTGTGGTCCGCTGACGTCTACGGCCAGGCCCGCGCCACCTTCGTCGAGCTGGCCCAGGACGTGCCCGAGGACCGGCGCGCCGACCCGCTGGCCGACTGGATCGACGAACGCGGACGCGCCTACGGGGTGCGGTGCGACGAAGAGCTGCTCAACGGGCAGTTCACCCTCGACACCCTGCCGCCGAGCCTGCGCCCGCCGAGCGAACTGCACCAGGTCTCGATGCGGTACGTGCCCCACAACGGCCCCGCGGTGCAGTGGGAATGGCTGCGTGAGCAGCCCAAACGGCCCCGTGTCTGCGTCACGCTTGGCCGCACCAACACCGAGGCCTACGGCGGAGACTACGTCGACGTCGAGAACCTGCTGCGCGCCCTGTCGCGGCTGGACGCCGAGATCGTCGCGGCCCTCATGCCCGAACAGGCCGAGCAACTGGGCGACCTGCCCGCCAACGTCCTGGCCGTCAGCGAAGTGGCGCTCAGCACGCTGCTGCCGACGTGTTCCGCCGTGGTCCACCACGGCGGCTGGGGCTCGTTCTCCACCGCTCTCGTCAACGGGGTGCCGCAGCTGGCGATGTCCACCCTCGTCGCCGACCAGGAACTGCGCGGACGGTCCCTGGAGGACGCCGGCGCCGGATTCTTCCTGCACCACACCGACGCCGACCCCGACCGGGTCACGGACCTCACCCGACGACTCCTGGAGGACCCCTCCCACGCCGCCGCCGCCGGCCGGCTGCGCGACGAGTCCGCCGCCATGCCCACTCCGCACGCCATCGTCCCGGAACTCGAACGTCTCGCCGCGGCCCGCTGAAAGGTCCGCGCGACCCGTACGCACACCCATGAGGAAGGAGGACGGCGCCCGCTCGGCACTCCCGGTGACGCGCCGCACCCAGATGAGTCAGACACGCATCCTGGTGACCGGCGGTGCCGGCTTCATCGGTTCCCACTACGTCCGGACCCTGCTCGGCCCCCTCGGCCCCGACGACGTCACCGTCACCGTCCTCGACGCCTTCACCTACGCGGCCAACCTGGCCAACCTCGATCCCGTCGCGGACTCCGACCGCTACCGGCTCGTCGTCGGCGACGTCTGCGACGCAGACCTGGCGGACCGGCTGATGGCCGAGCACGACCAGGTGGTGCACTTCGCCGCCGAGTCCCACGTCGACCGCTCCCTGGCCAGCGCCACCGAGTTCGTGCGCTCCAACGTCCTGGGCACCCAGACCCTGCTGGACGCCGCCCTGCGGCACGGCGTCGGCCGGTTCGTGCACATCTCCACCGACGAGGTCTACGGCTCCATCGCCGCGGGCTCCTGCTCCGAGGAGCAGCCGCTGCGCCCCAACTCGCCGTACGCCGCCTCCAAGGCGTCCAGTGACCTGATCGCCCTCGCCTACCACCGTTCCCACGGCCTGGACGTGCGGGTGACCCGGTGCTCGAACAACTACGGACACCACCAGTTCCCCGAGAAGATCATCCCCCTGTTCGTCACCCGCCTGCTCGCGGGAAAGACGGTCCCGCTCTACGGCGACGGCCTGAACGTGCGCGACTGGCTGCACGTCGACGACCACATCCGTGCCGTCGAGCTGGTCCGCACCCGGGGCCGTGCCGGTGAGGTCTACAACATCGGCGGCGGCACCGAACTCGACAACCGCGGTCTGACCGGACTCCTCCTCGAAGCCTGCGGCGCGGACTGGGACAGCGTGGAGTACGTCACCGACCGCAAGGGTCATGACCGCCGCTACTCCGTGGACTGGCGCAAGGCCCATGTCGAGCTCGGCTACAAGCCGCAGACGGACTTCGCCGAGGGCCTCGCGGAAACCGTCGCCTGGTACCGGGACAACCCCGGGGTATGGGGCCGGGCCGTCCGCCCCGACCCGGCGACGGAGGCCCCGGCGTGCTGACCTGGCGCACTCTCGGTCCGCTGCGGGTCTCGGCCGACGGCCGGGACGTCACACCGACGGCGCCGAAGGTCCGCCAGGTGCTGGCCCTGCTGCTCGCCCGGCACGACACGGTCGTCCCGCTGACCGCGCTGACGTCCGAGCTGTGGGCGGGACGCCCGCCGCGCAGCGCCACCGCCACCGTGCAGACCTACGCCTACCAGTTGCGCAAGGCGCTGCACGGCGGCCAGGACCCCGGGCCGGTCCAGAGCGGCCCGCTCGTCACCCACGCCCACGGATACCTGCTGCGGGTCCGGCCCGGCGCATGCGACGCGGAGGCGTTCGCACAGCTCACCGGCCGGGCCCGGACGGCACTCGCCGACGGCGACCCGGCCGGCGCCGTCGCGCTGCTCGACCAGGCCCTGCGGCTGTGGGACGGGCCGCCGTTCGCGGACGTCGCACCAGGACCGGCGCTGCACGGGCACGCCCTGCGTCTGCAGGAACTACACCTCCAGGCCGAGGAGTTGCGCATCACCGCCGGTCTGCACCTGGGCCGACACCGCGACCTCGTGGGCGAGTTGAAGGAACTCGCCTGCGCGCACCCGCTGCACGAGTGGTTCCAGGGCTCACTCATCATCGCCCTGGAACGGTGCGGCAGGCGGAGCGAGGCGCTCGACGTCTACCGGCGGCTGAGCGCGCAACTGCGGGACGAACTGGGACTGGATCCCTCACCGGGCCTGCAGCGTCTGCGCCAGCACGTGCTGACCGACCGGGTCAGCACGGCCGATCTGGACCTGCTGCCCAGCTGACCCCGGCGCCCGCTCGGTTCCTCACGTGTCGGCGGCCCCGTCCTGCTGCTCCGCCACGGCACGCCACAGGTCCTGCACCATGTCGCGGGGCGTGCGTTGCGGCTGCCATCCGAGGACGGTGCGCGCGGTCGACACCTCCACGGCCATCCAGTCGGTGTCCGTCAGCGCTCGCGACTGGGTGAGGGGACGCTCCACGAGCCGGGCCGGGCGGCCGCTGATGGAGATCAGCAGGTCCACCATGTCCCGGACGGGCTGCGAGGCGCCGCTCGCGACGTTCACCACACGCCCGGCGGCGCCGGGGGAGCGCAGCGCCGCGACGACGGCCCGGGACACGTCCTGCGCGTCGACGAAGTCACGGCTGCTGCGCAGCGGCGACACCCGCACCTCGGCCGTACGTCCCCCGGCTGTGCCCTCGAGCAGTTGCGTGGCCACCTGCCCGAGCAGACTCCCCCGCGGAGTGCCGGCGCCGATGACGTTCGACAGCCGCAGCACCACCGCGTCCGCCGCGCCGGTCCCGACGGCCCGCAGCACCGCACGCGTGCCGTGCAGCTTCGACCGCCCGTAGCCGGTGGCCGGCACCTCCGGGGAGGACTCCGTGAGCCACACCCCTCGGGGCTGCGGGCTGTACTCGTGCACCGATCCCAGCTGCACCAGCCGCGGCCGGGGGCCGGCGGCGGCCAGCGCCGCGAGGAGCCGCTCCACGAGCACCTGGTTGCTGTGGCGCATCCGGTCGGCGGTGGGCGACCACACTTCTCCGGCGGCGTTCACCACGGCCTCGGGGCGTGCCTCGTCGATCAGCTCGACCAGCGCCCGGGACTCGGCCTGGGCCAGATCCATGGGATGGAATCGCCAGGACGCCGGAGTCTTGCGGGGGTGACGGGCGACGGCGAGCACCTCGTAGCCGGCCCGCTCCAGGGCGGCTCCCACATGACGGCCGACGAATCCGGTCGCCCCGAGGAGCAGCACGCGGCCCGACCTCCCGTCCGCACCGCTGGGCCGCCCCAGCGCACCGACCTCCGGCATGGCCGTCTCTCCTCCCGGGCCCGCGCGCTGCACGCCCGGTCACCGTCGCTGCCCCGCTCGGTCGCGGGTCTGACGACACCACTCAAGCAGCCGTTGATCGAGGATCACTCCAGGCTGCGTCGACCTGAGCCGTTCGTGACCGGTCCTCGACCGGCCCTCGATCCCGACGTCCTACGGTGTAGCCACCATGAAGGTTCGAGAGATGGCTGTGCCGGACGCCTACCACATCACACCGCATCAGTTCCGTGACGAACGCGGCAGTTTCTACGAGTCGTTCCGGCGCGACCGGCTGGCCGGCGAGATAGGCCGTCCGGTGCCCGTGGCTCAGGTGAACTACTCCGTGTCGCGCCGCAGCACCCTGCGCGGACTGCACGGCACGCTGCTGTCGCCGGGGCAGGCCAAGGTGGTGTGCGTGGTGCGCGGCACCGTCCTCGACATCGTCGTGGATCTGCGGGTCGGCTCCCCCACGTGGGGGGTGTACGAGACGAACTGGCTGTCCGCCGAGTCGGGCGAGACGCTGTTCGTCGCCGAGGGGCTGATGCACGGGTTCCTCGCCCTCACCGACGACACCTGTGTGTCGTATCTGTGCTCCACCGAGTTCGTGCCCGGAACGCAAGTGGACGTCGACCCGTTCGACCCCGAGCTCGCCCTGCCCTGGAGCCTGTCGGAGACTCCCTTGATGTCGGTGAAGGACTCGGCGGCGATCTCCGTGGCCGAGGCCCGCGACACCGGACTCCTGGCCCGTTACGAGGACTGCCTGGCGTACTACGAGGCGCTCCGGGCGGATGCCCGCTGAACCACCTCCTCGGCCCTTCCCGGGGCCGTCAGACACCTTTCGGAGAGCCGATGACGCCCGGCGCCCCCACGCCCGCCCGCCACTACGCCCTGCTGCTGTTCGCCGACTTCGGCCACATCGCCCCCACGCTGGGAGTGGCCCGTGAACTCCTCGCCCGCGGCCACCGTGTCACCTATGTCGTCGACGAGCGGTTCCGACCGGTCGTGGAGGACTGCGGCGCCCGCGCCGTCACCTACGTCTCCGCGCGCGGCGACTTCTACCGCGCCGCCGACCCCAGCCCGGACCGGCTCGCCCGCGACGGCTACGACCTGCTCGTCGACACCGTGCGCACCGTCTTCCCCGCCGCGATGGAGGCCCTGGCAGCCGATCCGCCGGACGTGGTGCTCTACGACTTCGAGACGGTCGCCGCCGGCCGTGTGGCCGCGCGCGTCCTGGGGGCCGTGCCGGTCCAGGTCTGCCCCAGTCACGCAGCCAACGAGACCTTCTCCCTGCGCGCCCAGATGTGGGACCCCGGGCATCCGCTGATGGCCGAGGGGGCCAGGGTGCTGATCGACTTCATGGGCGAACACGGCATCGGGCTGGACGAGATGGGCCGGTACGGCACCGAGTGGGACACCCGCAACCTGGTCTTCCTGCCGCGCGCCTTCCAGATCGAGGGGGACGGCTTCGACGACCGGTTCGCCTTCGTGGGGCCCGTCTTCGCCGAACCCGAACCCGGCCTCTGGTCGCCGCCGGACGACGGGCGCCGCGTCGCTCTGGTGTCGCTGGGCACGGAGTCGGGGGACCGGGGCGACTTCTTCCGCCTGTGCGCCGAGGCGTTCGCGCCTGCCGAGTGGCATGTCGTCATGACGCTCGGCCGCGACAGCGACCCCGGGCTCCTCGGGTCGCTGCCGGCGCATGTCGAGGCGCACCCCTGGCTGCCGCACCCCGCCGTGCTGCCGCACGCCGACGTGTTCGTGTGCCACGCGGGCATGGGCAGCCTCATGGAGTCCCTGTCCTACGGCACGCCCGTGGTGGCCCTTCCCCGCGCCCATGAACTGGCGCTGAGCGCGGAGCGGCTGGAAGAACTCGGGGTCGGGCGGGCCCTGTTCCGGACCGGTCTGACCGCGGGGCGTCTCGCCGGCACGGTGGAGGAGCTGCTCGCCGACCCCGGCGGACCCGCGGCCCTCGCCTCGATGCGGGAGGCCGTCCGCACGGCGGGCGGCGCCGCCCGTGCCGCCGACCTGCTGCAGACGTGGGCGGCGCCGGTTCCCGCGACGCCCGCGCTCGGCTGAGCGCCCTTCGGCACGCGAAACGGGGTGGGTCCCGGCGGCTTCCGGCGCCGGGACCCACCCCGTGGACGTGCCGCGGGATCAGTGCGGCAGGGTCACGAACTCGATCAGCGTGTTGATGCTGTGGTCGATCATCTCGTCGGTCAGGCCCGGGTACACGCCGATCCAGAACGTCCGCTCGGTGGTGATGTCGCTGTTGGTGAGCGGCCCGCTGACCCGGAACTCCTGTCCCTCGTAAGCCGGGTGACGGGTCAGGTTGCCCGCGAAGAAGCGGCGGGTGGCGACCATGCTGGACTCCAGGTGGTCGATCAGCGCGCCGGGCTTGAACGGCGTGCCCGGCTGCACGGTGATGGCGAAGCCGAACCAGCTCGGGTCGCTGCCCGGCGTGGCCTCGGGAAGCAGCAGGTGCGGCAGCCCGTCCAGGCCCTCCCGCAGCCGGGCCCAGTTGCGGCGTCGTGCCTTGCCGAACTCGTCGATGCGGCTGAGCTGCTGGAGGCCGAGCGCCGCGGAGACGTCCGTCGACTTCAGGTTGTAGCCCACGTGGGAGAAGATGTACTTGTGGTCGTAGCCCTCCGGCAGCGAACCCATCTGGTGCTCGAAACGCTTGAAGCAGCGGTTGTCCTCACCCGGCTCGCACCAGCAGTCGCGGCCCCAGTCGCGCATCGATTCCACGATCCGCGCCAGGACCAGGTTGTCCGTCAGTACGCAGCCGCCCTCGCCCATCGTGATGTGGTGGGCGGGATAGAAGCTCTCGGTCGCCAGGTCCCCGAAGGTTCCGGTCAGCTGCCCGTCGTAGGTGCTGCCCAGGGCGTCGCAGTTGTCCTCGATGAGGAACAGACCACGATCCTCGGCCAGTTGGGCGATCTCGCGGACCTGGAAGGGATTGCCCAGCGCATGGGCCATCATGATCGCGCGGGTGCGCGGGCCGATGGCCTGCTCCACCCGCTCCAGTGAGGCGTTGTAGGTGCCCAGCTCGACGTCGACGAAGACCGGCACCATGCCGTTCTGCAGGATCGGATTGACCGTCGTGGGGAACCCGGCGGCCACCGTGATCACCTCGTCGCCGCGCTTCAGCCGGTCCACGCCCAGCTGCGGCGAGGTGAGGCTGCTCAGGGCCAGCAGGTTGGCCGAGGAGCCGGAGTTGGTCAGATGCGCCTTGCGCAGCTTGAAGTACTTCGCCAGCGCACGTTCCAGCCTGCGCGAGCTGACACCGGCCGCGATGCGCATGTCGAGTGCCGCCTCCACCAGCGCCACCCGGTCGTCCTCGGTGAGCACCGCACCGGACGCCAGCACCGGCGTGACGCCCGGCACGAACCCCGATGAGAGGGTGGAGCGGTGGTATTCCCGCACCATGTCGAGGATCTCGGTCTTGTCGTTCCCCACGGCTGATGGCCTCCTGATATGTGCCGGTGGGGACGAGACGTGCTCGCCGGCTCGCAGTCGAAGCGAGTCCCCACGCCCGTATCGTTCGATCGGGGGAACCCCAGACCAGCACGCGCGCCCACCCGCGGGCCAGGCACGCCGGACGATTCTAGGGATCCACCAAAAGCATGGGGTCTAGGGATTTCCTCGTCGCGGACCCGGCACTCTGAAGTGCCAAGCCCGCGTGGGCCTTTCGCCCCTCCCTGGAGACGCACCCATGAAGCACGGCCGCCCGTCCGGCAAGCCCGGGCAGATCGTCGTCCTGCGCGCAGGAGGGGCGTCCGGCGAGCGGGTCCGGCTCGGCGTTCACGACCTGCTGAACGGGACTTTCGCCACACCGCGCACCTTCTTCTACCGCCAGACCCTGGACTCCGACGCCCTGGCCGACTCCCTGCGCCGCACACTGGCGCACCATCCGCTGCTCACGGGACGCCTCGAACGCGACGCGGACGGCGGTCTCAGCGTGGTGTGCAACGACGCCGGCGCGATGTTCGCCGTCACCCACTCCGACCAGGCCATGCCGGACTACGGGCCGGACCGCTCCGCCAAGCAGGACCTGCGCCGTTACCTCCACTCCGTCAACGCCTTCCGCGTCGTCGGGCACGACACACCGCTGCTCACGGTCAAGGTAACCCACATGCGAGGAGGCGGCTCCGTGCTCGGCGTCGCCATCAACCACAGCGTCGTCGACGGCACCGGTTACCTCGACTTCCTGCGCCACTGGTCGCGCACGCATGCCGGACAGGACGCTTCCGCGTCGCCGTACGACCGCGCGCTGCTGGCCGGCCTGGCCGACGAGGCGCGTCCCGCACCGGACGACCCGCAGTACCAGGTCGTCACCGGACGGCAGAAGTTCGGGTTCATCTGGAGGATCAACTCCCGTGCGTGGAAGGTGCGCACCGTCACCGTCCGACTGACCTCGGCGGAGGTCCTCGCGCTGCGCGCGGCCGCGCGCGACGGACAGGACCGCGATCTGCCTCCCGCCTCCAGCGCGCTCGCGCTGGGGGCGCACCTGTGGCGGGTCCTCGGCGCGCTCCGCGACCGGGACGCCGGGGCCGAGGAGCGCTTGGGGATCGTGGTCGGACTGCGGTCCGTGCTGAAGGACCGGCTTCCGCAGGGCTATGGGGGCAACGCGGTGTCCAACACCACGGCCGTGCTGGCGGCCCGCGAGTTGCGCGAGGAGCCCCTCGCCCACACCGTCTGCGCGGTACGCGCCGCCTTGGACCGTGTCACGCCCGCCCGGGTGCGTCAGGAGGCCGCCTTCCTGGAGGCCCAGCGGCAGGCCGGGCGCTCGGCCCGTGTCCTCAGCCGCATGTCACTGGACGCCTTCGACGGCACGGTCGCCCTGAACAACTGCGGCGGGTTGCCGGTGTACGCGGTGGAGTTCGGCGCCGGACGGCCGTTCTGGTTCGAGTTCCCGGCGAGCCCCATCCCCTGGACGGCACTCGTCACGCCCACCGCCGACGACGACCACAGCCGCGATGTCCACCTGAGTGTTCCCCGTGAAGCCGCCGACGCCCTGCGCACCCCTCAGTGGGCCGAACGCGTGCGCGGCGCTGCCGACGGTCCTGGCGGCCTCTGATCGCGGCTCCCGTTCCGGCCCGCCCCACCGGGGGGAGGGGGAGCCGGGTCCGCAGGGCGAAGGGCCTGCGGACCCGGCTCCGACGGTGTCCGCAGGCCCTTCGCCCTGTTGCGGTCTTACGGCCTCACAGGCCCGCGGCCTTGCGCAGCGCGTCGACGCGGTCCGTGCGCTCCCAGGTGAAGTCGGGGAGCTCGCGGCCGAAGTGGCCGTAGGCGGCGGTCTGGGCGTAGATCGGGCGCAGCAGGTCGAGGTCGCGGATGATCGCGGCCGGGCGGAGGTCGAAGACCTCGTCGATGGCCTTCTCGATCTTCTCGGCGTCGATCTTGGCGGTGCCGAAGGTCTCGATGAAGAGACCGACCGGCTCGGCCTTGCCGATCGCGTAGGCGACCTGGACCTCGCAGCGGGCCGCCAGACCCGCCGCGACCACGTTCTTCGCCACCCAGCGCATCGCGTAGGCGGCCGAGCGGTCCACCTTGGACGGGTCCTTGCCCGAGAAGGCGCCGCCGCCGTGGCGGGCCATGCCGCCGTAGGTGTCGATGATGATCTTGCGGCCGGTGAGGCCGGCGTCGCCCATCGGGCCGCCGATCTCGAAGCGCCCGGTCGGGTTGACCAGCAGACGGTAGTTCTCGGTGTCGAGCTTGATGCCGTCGTCCAGCAGCGCCTTGAGCTCCGGCTCCACGACGAACTCGCGGATGTCGGGGGTCAGCAGCGAGTCCAGGTCGATGTCGGACGCGTGCTGCGAGGAGACGACGACGGTGTCCAGACGGACCGCCTTGTCGCCGTCGTACTCGATGGTGACCTGGGTCTTGCCGTCGGGACGCAGGTAGGGGATGGTCCCGTTCTTGCGGACGTCCGACAGGCGCTTCGACAGACGGTGCGCCAGGAAGATCGGCAGCGGCATCAGCGCAGGCGTCTCGTCGGACGCGTAGCCGAACATCAGGCCCTGGTCGCCCGCGCCCTGCCGGTCCAGCCCGTCCCCTTCCTCACCTGCGGCGGCCCCCTCGACCCGGGACTCGTACGCCGTGTCGACGCCCTGGGCGATGTCCGGGGACTGCGCGCCGATGGACACCGACACACCGCAGGAGGCGCCGTCGAAGCCCTTCTTGGAGGAGTCGTAGCCGATCTCGAGGATCTTGTCGCGCACCAGCTGGGGGATCGGCGCGTAGGCCTTGGTGGTGACCTCGCCGGCCACATGGACCAGACCGGTCGTGATCAGGGTCTCGACGGCGACCCGGGAGGTCGGGTCCTCACGCAGCAGGGCATCGAGGATGGTGTCGCTGATCTGGTCAGCGATCTTGTCGGGGTGACCCTCGGTCACGGACTCCGAAGTGAAAAGGCGAGAAGGCATGATTCTCCTGGGGTACCGCGGCGCCCCCCGACGGGACACCGCACAGAACGGACGGTTCGGGTTCCGGCGTCTGCCGGCGCGGTTCAGCTCAGGTGCAGCCGCATCCAGTCGGCCAGCACGCCGGAGGCCACCGCAGCCGCCTCGGGCCAGGCCCGCTCGGCGGACTCGTCGGCCTGGTCGCTGACGTACTTCACGATCCGCACCGGCAGGCCGAACCGCTCGGCCACGGAGGCGATCGCGTAGCCCTCCATGTCGACCAGGTCGGCCCGCTCGGCCAGCAGTGTGCGGGTGCGGCCGTCGGCGACGAAGGAGTCGCCGGTGGCCAGGGTGGGCCCGGGTTCGGGCCGTACGGTCAGCGGACGGCCGTAGTGGACGCCGCCGAGCCGGTGGAGCACGTCGTCCGGCAGGTCGTGCTGAATGACCCGGGACACCTCGACGACACCGCTCAGCGAGCCGCTGAGCGACCCGGCCGTACCGAGGTTGACGATCTCCCGAGGACGTGCCGACGACAGTGCCCACGCGAGCTCCACGGTGGCCCGCACCTTCCCCATTCCGGTGATCAGCAAGGGAAGCGTGTCGTCGAAGTGCGCCGCCTCCGCCTCGGCCGCCGTCACGATCAACGGAAGATCTGGACGTATGCGGCCTCGGAGACGAGCCGTGAAGGTGGCTTCGGGGGGAGGGAGCAGCACGGGATTCCTGTTCGGGAGGGGCACCGGTCGAGGTGGGTGACGGCCGTCCCCATGGTTGCCGCGATCGGCCCAGGAGATCCCTAGAGCTGGATTCCCCTCTCTGCGGGTACAAGGACTGTCGGTGGGACAGTTCGGGTGCTCGGGGCGGGCGCCGGACGGCCCCGCCCGGTCGCCGACCACAACGGCGACATGTGGACATCCGATGACGAAGTCAGCACCAGAGCGTATGCCCGCGCCGAGACGGGAAGGATTGACCGCGGATGTGCCTGCTGTGAGACCGCTCACGGTGGCATACTCCAACGAGACTCATGTCTGCCGTAGCCGCCGTGTTTTTCTCAGTCGACTGCATCCTGGTCAGGGGAAGCAGCCTGTCCCGCCTTGTCGAGGAACGCCTCGGACTGAGCGGGGCCTCGAGCGTGCACGAAAGCCACTCGTTCGACGCCGCACGCTGGGCGGGCATCCCGGAGAACGCACTGCACACCCAGCTCGCGAGGCTGCCCATGCTCCCCGGAATCGAGGAGACCACGCAGTGGTGCTGGAGCAGCGGCCTGGTGCCGATCATCTCCAGCCTCACCTGGACCCCGATCGGCGCGCACCTCGCCGAGCGGTTCGGTTTCCACTCGTACTCGGGGCGCTGCCTGGACGCGAGGAACGGCAGGTTCACGGGCCAGGCCGGCTACCCGTACACGCCCACGGACCAGGTCGAGTTCGTCCGGCGACGTGCCGACGATCTCGGGGCCGCGCCCCAGGCCTGCGCGGCCGTGGGCGCCTGCCCGACCGACGGCCTGCTCTTCGACTCGGTCGGCCTCGCCATCGCCTTCAACGCCTCGCCGGAGGTGAGCGCACACGCGACCACCTCTGTCGAGGGAGAAGACCTGCGCGCGGTGATACCCGCGTTGCAGCGTCTGACCGTCAGCAGGGTCTGAGCGACGGCGACGGCGACGGTACCGGCGACGGCTATGGCTGCGGTGGCCGACCGGTGCAGCGCGGGGACGGTGTTGCGTCGTCCGGGTCGCCCCCGCCGGTGCGCTTCCTCTAGGCCCCGCTCTCGCGCAGCATGTCCTCGCGTTCGACGATCTTCACGCGTTCGCGGCCCTGGGGCTCGCCCAGTGCCTTCTCGGCGGCGTTCAGCCGGTGCCAGCCCTGCCAGGTGGTGAAGCGGACCTCGCGCTCGGCGAGGAGGGCGTCCACGGCTTCGGGCTCGGGCGAGAGGGGTGTGTGCAGGCGGCCGTCCGCGTGGTCGGCCAGCAGGTTGGAGACCGTCTCGTTGGCGTCGCCCTTGGTGTGGCCGATCAGGCCGACCGGGCCGCGCCGGATCCAGCCCGTGACGTACGTGGACTGCAGGTGCTCGCCGGACTCCTCGATGACGCGGCCGCCCTCGTCGGGGACCGTGCCGGAGTCGAGGTCCCACGGCAGCTTCGGCAGTCTGTCGGAGAGGTAGCCGACGGCGCGGTAGACCGCGCTGACGTCCCAGTCCTTGAATTCGCCGGTGCCTGTGACGTTGCCGGTTCCGTCGAGGGCGGTGCGCTCGGTGCGCAGGCCGACGACCTTGCCGTCCTGGCCGAGGATCTCGGTGGGCGATTCGAAGAAGTGCAGGAAGAGTTTGTGCGGGCGCTCGCCGACGTCGCGGATGGCCCAGTTCTCCAGCGTCTTGGCGACCATGTCGGCCTGCTTGTTGCCGCGCCGGGTCGCGATCGAGCCGTCGTCGTAGTCGATGTCCTCGGGGTCGACGATGACCTCGATGGTGGGGGAGTGGTCGAGTTCGCGCAGTTCCATCGGGGAGAACTTGGCCTGTGCGGGGCCGCGCCGGCCGAAGACGTGGATCTCCAGTGCCTTGTTGGCCTTCAGGCCGTCGTAGACGTTGGCGGGGATCTCGGTGGGGAGGAGCTCGTCGGCGGTCTTGGCCAGGATGCGGGCCACGTCGAGGGCGACGTTGCCGACGCCCAGGACGGCGACCTTCTGGGCGTCCAGCGGCCAGGTGCGGGGTACGTCGGGGTGGCCGTCGTACCAGGAGACGAAGTCGGCGGCGCCGTAGGAGCCGTCGAGGTCGATGCCGGGGATCGCCATCTCGCGGTCGGCGGTGGCGCCGGTGGAGAAGATCACCGCGTCGTAGAAGGCGCGCAGGTCGTCCAGGCTGATGTCGGTGGGGTAGTCGACGTTGCCGAAGAGGCGGATCTGGGGCTTGTCGAGGACCTGGTGCAGGGCGGTGACGATGCCCTTGATGCGGGGGTGGTCCGGGGCGACGCCGTAGCGGATCAGGCCGAACGGGGCGGGCATGCGTTCGAAGAGGTCGATGGAGACACCCGGGTCGGCGGCCGCGGCGGACTTGAGCAGCGCGTCGGCGGCGTAGATCCCGGCGGGGCCGGCTCCGACAATGGCTACCCGCAGGGGGCGGGGCATGATCAGGTTCCCTTCGAACGGCGATGGATCGACTCCGGGGAAGCCTAAA
>NZ_BEWA01000042.1 GCF_003112535.1 Streptomyces rishiriensis
TGCAGGAGAGGGTGACCAGCGCGGGGGGCAGCCTGCGCGCCGGCACTGCCGGCGACGGCGTCTGGCAGGTCCGGGCTCGCCTGCCGCTGCTCGCCGCGCTCTCCCGGACGGAGACCGCGTGATCCGGACCATGATCGTCGACCATCAGGCCATCGTGCTCACCGGCATGGCCATGATCCTGTCCGTCGAGGAGGGCATCAGCGTCGTCGCCGAGGCGGAAGCCGGCGTCCAGGCCGTCCTGGCCGCGCGCCACCGGCCCGACTCATGGACGTCCGCATGCCCGTCTCGACGGCCTCGACGCTCTGCGCGCCCTGAACCGGCCCGGCATGCCTCTCATGCCGAGAGTCGTGATGGTGACGACGTTCGACGACGCACCTGACCAACATTCATGCCAAGTTGTCGACCCGTATCCGTGTGGAGATCTCCGTGTGGGCGTGGCGGAACGGCTACGCACACACGGAGACGTGACGGCAGCGGTGCGGCGGCATCTCTCTTCCCGGCGCAGCCTGGCGAACCCGTCGGCGGCCAGTGCGGAGCAAGACGTTCGTGGGACTGTCCGAGCCGGTGGGCCGTTTCCGCGCCAGCCTGAACGCCGCTGCCGACGGCGCCCGGGGCGTGGGCCGGAGCGGGGCCACCGTTCTTCCCGACAGGACGGATTGCCTGCTCGGCATCCCGATGCGGTCAGTGCGTGGTCTGCTGCCGCCGTTTGCGGTAGTTGGCGACCTTGTGCCGGTTCCCGCACTCGGCCATGCCGCACCAGCGCCGGTTCGCGGACCGTGACAGGTCCACGAAGAGCCGGGTGCAGTCCTCGTTGAGGCACTCCCGTACGCGAGCGAAGTCGGCGCCGCCGAGCAGATCCACGGCGTCCCGGGCCACCGCGCCGAGCACCTCGTCGACGCCCCCGGTACGGGTCAGTTGACCGTCCTCGTCGAGCTGGTGCCTCGGTAGCGGCAGACGGGCTGCCTCGTTCACTTCGGCGAGCGCTTCCCGCACCTCGGTGTCCGCGGCCGGTGTCAGGGGCCACGCGCCGACCAGCGTGTACACCGCTTCCCTGAGGCGGCACGTCCGAGACAGGGCGCGGGGGTCCAGCGGACCGGGCGCGTCGAGCAGGCCCGCCTGCCGGATCCAGCGCCCCAGGTCGTCAGGGCAGCGCAGCAGTTCGGTGCGCCGGCCCCGCCGCCACAGCAGGGTACCCGCGAGGTCCAGGGACAGCCGCCCGCTGACAAAGACGAAATCATCCACACCCTCATGGTGCCAGCTGGTCTCCGGCTCCGCCGTCACCCCTTCCGCCCGCCCAGAGCTCCGGCGACGCGGCCGAGGATCTCCTCCAGCACCTGCCGGGAGGTGGCGAAGTTCAACCGCAGGAACGCGTCGGCGTCCGGGCTGAAGGGGGAGCCGCCGTCGAGCAGGACCCGGCCGTCGCGGAGTACCTTCTCCACCGGCGGTTCGGCCAGGCCGAGCGGCCGGGTGTCCAGCCATGCCAGGTAGGTGGCCTCGGGCAGGTGGTGGCGGACCTGCGGGAGCCGGTCGCGCAACACCTCGTGGACGCGCCGACGGTTGCGGTCCAGCACGGTCAGCAGATCGCGCTGCCAGGCGTCGCCGTGCTCCCACGCCGCCAGGGTGGCGGCGACACCGAGCGGTGAGACGGTGCCGTACAGGTCGGGGGGCTGCGCGTCGCGCTGCGCGAGCAGGCGGTCCGGGCCGTAGTGCGTCACGGCACAGCGGATGGCGGCCAGGTTGAACGCCTTGGTGGCGGAGGTCAGGGTCACCGTGCGCCGGGCGGCGTCGTCGGACAGGCTCGCGAAGGGGATGTGCCGGTGCGGGGCGTAGGCCAGCTCGGCGTGGATCTCGTCGCTGACGACGAGTAGATCGTGCCGTCGCGCGACGGCCGCGATCTCGTCGAGTTCGTCCCGCGTCAGCACCCGCCCGGTGGGGTTGTGCGGATTGACGAGGACAAGCGCTCTGCAGCCGGCCCGCTTCACCGCGGTGTCCAGGGCGGCGAGGTCCATGCGCCAGCCGTCACCGGTGTCCCGCATCGGGATGGGCACGATCCGCCGGTTCATCGTCCGCAACGTTGCCAGGAACGGGGGGTAGTTGGGCGTCTGCACCGCCACCGCGTCGCCGTCCGACGTGGCGAGGTGGAGGACGAGTTGCAGGCACTGGATGAGGTCGGTCTGCTCGCGCACGCGGTGCCCAGACGCATCCCATCCGAACCGCTCGGCCATCCGCTTGGCGAAGGCCGTACGCAGCGGACTGCCGTCCGGCCAATCCGGATACCCGAGATCCCGGCCGTCGACAACCTCGCGCAGGGCGGCCACCACCGGCGGCGGGGTGGGGAAGTCCATGTCGGCCACCCACGCCGGCAGGACGCCCCGCCCCGGGCGGTGCCACTTCACGCTGCCGCGGGCGCGCAGCCAGCCGAGGCCGAGGTCGTCGAAGCCGGCAATGTCTCGAGCCGGTATGGCCTTCACTCGGGGTCCCCCGCTCGCAGGAGATCGCGGCTGATTTGCACCTGCCCGTGGTGCTGGGCCAGTTCCTCCAGTACGTGCAGTTGGACGCCCTGCACGCTCAAGGGACGCTGCGGGCCCTGGAACTCGGCCGGCGGCGCGTTGCGCGGCGGTCCGGACGACAGCGTCCCGTGGAGATCAGCCTCCAGACGCACGAAGAGCCCGTCGACCTCCCTCCGCAGGCGCTGCGCGTCCCCCTGCGCCGTGAACTCGGAGGGACGGTCGCGGTCGACATGACGTCCCGCGACCACGTGGCCCAGCCAGTAGTCGGCCACGCCGACGCAGTGGTACGCGATGGCGTAGGGGGAGTTGGCGCCAGGCAGGGACGGCGCGGTGTTGCCGAGATCGTCGCCCAGTTCCTCCAGCGCGCCGAGCATCCCGTCGAAGGCGCGGCGAAGGAAGTACAGGTACTCGTCATGGTCGTGCACGGTGCCTCCTCGTCGGTCGGGAACCAGCTTGACCACGTCGATGACACCCGTCAAGATGGTGTCGAATGTTCCCTTACGTTTTCGTATAATGTTCTAAATCATAGTAGAACCCACCATAACGGTAGAGATTACTAACCCCTTTATAAGGTGTCTCGCCACGCGTGTCCGGCAGGCTCTGCGACGGCCGTGTCCCGGAGTCGTCGCGAAGGTGCCGCCTTCGCTGTTTCGCCGCACTCGGCGCCGGGCTGCTGGTGTCGGCCTGTCAGGAGGACTCCGGCGGCACCGCCGATGCCACGGGCCAAGGCCACGTCGGCGGCAACGGTCACGGGCGCTTTGGGCGGCGGCCGGAAGAGCCCGTCTAGCGGGGCCACGGGCAGCGCCACCCATAACGGCGGCGGCACGAGCGTGGGCCTGGGCGCTGGCCGGGCGCCCGACGGCGCAGCCGCCGACAAGACCGGTTACGGCCGGAGTTACGGGACCAATGATCTGCGCTGAGGGGCCAGGCCGATGACCCGGGCCGGCGGATACATCCGGATCAGCGTCAGCGCCAAGCCCAACATCACCTGTGTACCGCCCACGGGTCTGCCGCTCGTCACATTCGGCTCCGGGGGCACGCAGGGCCGCCCCGCCGAACAGTCCACAGGCAGTCAGATCACTCTCAGTGGCGGTACCACCGTCCGCGGCGGCTGCTCGTCGAGGCCGATTGCCGGGCGTATGCGGCCCGCCGTCCGTCAGCGGCATGGCCGAACCGCGGTGTGCGCGGGGGGCTGGCCGAAACCGTGGTGGGCGGACTGATCGCGCATCGTGCGGATTCCTTGGCGCCAGGTCGGCGCGAGGATGCGATCCGCTCGGTCCTGGAAGCGTACGACGCGGTTACCGGACCCCTCCTCCTCGACGGTGATGCCGCGAAGGGGCGTGAGCGCCTGGCGCACCTGCCCCGCGCCCTCGCGGGCTCGGGCGGAGAAACGGCCGGTCCGGCTGCGGCCGTGGCCGGATCAGTCCGCTGACCTTGACGCGCCGGGTACTGAACGGTCGGTCGCGCCCGGGTTCCCGTAGATTTCCTGCCGCCACAGCGCGTCGCTCAGCCGGGCGATGCCGCCGGTCAGGTGCCTGCGGTAGGTACTGAACGGCAGACCCAGCCGCGCCGCGACCGCCTGCTGGGTCGGCATGCCCTTGGTGAGGTACGTCTGGGACACCGCGCGGTAGTAGTTGTATCCGCCTCCTTGCGCACGCAGGCCCTCGACCGCGTCGGCCAGAATCTGCGGCAGTGTGCGCTTCGTGTCCGCCATCAGCCTGCTGCGTGTGAGCGGATTGGAGGACAGTTCCCGTGGCCTGGAGAGACTGCGGAGCGCGTCGCGCAGCGCGGTGTCGAACTCGGGGCGTGACAGGACGGTGAACTCCGTGCGCGGCTGGGCCTGTTCGCTGTCCGTTTCCGTGGCGGGCGGGTCGCCCCGGGTGTGGGACAGCATCAGCCGGGTCTTCTCCTCGGCCCAGGCCCACACCGGCTGGATCCGCCAGTCGATGGCGAACAGCGTGTAGGTCAGGGCACCCAGCTGGGGCCGCTCCGCGATGGGACGCAGGCCGAGACTGGTCATGTACGGGGTCCAGAACGTGCCCGCCCGTACGGCGATGTACATCCAGGCCACCCTGCGCTCTGTCTTCGCCACCTCCGCCAGCGTCCGCCACTGGTGCAGGTTCTCGACCGGGGAGATCTTCGGGTACTCCGGAGACGTCACCGAGAAGCGGGCTACCGCGATGTGTTCGCCGTCGCGGACGGGCTGGGTGGCCCGGGCGTGGTTCCATGCCGCCTCGGCCACCGGGTCGGAAAACGCATCCGGGGCCTCGGTGAGCCGCAGCCAGGCGGAGAAGCCCACCGCCTTGTTCTCCCGCGCGGTGCGGCATACCCGGAACGCAGCCGGACGACGTTCCAGCCATGCCCGCGCGAGAGCTGCGGACTCACTGCCCTCGACCTCGGTCGCCAGTGCTTCGATCCTGTGCCGGTCGTCCGCCTCATACGGTGTCAGCCGGACCTCACCCGTTCCCCGCCAGGTGTTGAAGTCCGACATGCACCGGTCGTTGCGGTATAGGAACAGGAAGGAACCTACGGCGGACAGCGTGCCGTTCACGGGCGAGGTGCGGATCTGCTCGAAGAGATGGCGGCTGAGCAGGCCGTTCAGTTCCGCATAGCCGTCCGGGTCGCGCCAGCGCAGGTCCTCCTCGAGAGCCTGGCGGGCCACGTCATGCGGGAAGAGGCCGTCCTGCGCGGCCTCGATGAACGGGAGTTCACGCAGCCAGGCGAACAACGCGGCGGCGTCGTCGCCCAGGATGACCCGTAACAGCGTCTCCGTGGTCACGTGGGCGCGGGCGCACACCTCCAGAGCCCGCCGGTGCACGGGCGAGGGCACCTCACCGACCAGCCGGGCGAGCAGCGTACCGACGACATCCAGGCTGGGCTTCCAGCCAGTGGCGCGGTCGCTGTCCCGGACCGCCACGGCGGCGGCCAGGGCCAGGGCCAGCGGATGCCCTCCGGTGAACGCCAGCAGCTCCGGCTGGTGGTGCCGCCGTACTCCGCAGGCGCGCAGAAGAGCGGTGGCCTCGTCCGGTGACAGATTGCGCAATGCCATGCGGTGGAGCAGGCCCGCCCACCCTGGGTCGGAGGTCCACTCGCCATCCGGCGCCTGCCGCCCCGCGATCACCGTCACCACGCCGTCCGGCAACAGTGGCAGGAACCTCTCCCGCAGCCATCCTTCCAGGCCCTGGCAGCGTTCGAAGGTGTCGATGATCAGGACCGTGTCGTCCCTCGTGAAGGCCGCCTCGGCCTCCCGTTCGAACGCCTCCGGCGTCGGCTGAACGATGCGACCGTCGATCTCCAGCACCGGCCGGCCGGCCGCCCGTGCCTCGGCCGCGAAGCGACGCAGCAGCATCGACTTGCCGATACCACCGGGCCCGTGCACAAAAATCACGGCGGGCGCTTCGTCGCCACCGGCCAGGGCGGCGCGAAATACGGTGAGTTCGGCTGTCCTCCCGGTGAACACCCGGTCGCGTCCGCGTTGGAGACGGCTCGCCATGACACGGGGAGCGTTGCCAATCACGTGGGACTCCTCCTGCCGTCGTCGCCTGCCGTACGACGATCGTCTCGTTGGTCGGGGGTCGTTCTCACCCGCGCCGACTATCGCACCACACACCCCCTAGCATGGTTACTCACGAACGATCGAACCAGCGGATGAGCCAGTTCGGTGGTGAACGCCGTCATCCGGTGGCTCCCACGAGCACCGCCTTATCAGGTGTCTCCTTTTCCGTGTCGCCACAGGCTGAAGCAGTAGAACACCGCCGACCAGGCCGGGAGGTCGTGCGGCAGGAGACGCTACTGACAGCCTGTCCGGGGTTGCGCAGCCAGGTGGCCAGACGCCGTCGGCCGGTGCGGCGGATGGCTGCCGGGGTCTGGTAGCCGGTCAGCATCAGCGCGGCATCCGTCCGGTCATCGCTGAGCGAGGCGTGGGGCACAGCTCTGGCCTGGGCGTTTTCCGCTGGGTCGTCGAACGCGCCATCGCCTGGCTGCACGGCTTCCGCCGCCTGCGGATCCGCTGGGAGGGACGCGACGACATCCACGAGGCCTTCCTCGGTCTCGCCACCTGCCTGATCACTCACCGACACATCCAACGCCTTTGTTAGGACCTCTTAGAGGGCATCTGATCATTCTTCAGGCCGTTCCGAGAGGGATGTCCGTTTCGATTCGCCAGGTTGGTGCGGATTCTCCCGTCAGTTCGCGGGACATTTTGTTAGCCATCGCCCAGTGGATCATCGTCCGGGATCTCTGCGGGAGGGCTTCGTAGTCCCGCGCCAGGCGGCGGTGCTGCATCAGCCAGCCGAAGGTTCGCTCGATCACCCACCGCTTGGGCAGCGGCTCGAACCCCTTCGCCCGTGGCCGTTGAACCACCTCGACATCGATGCCCAGGACAGCTCCGTGGTTGAAGATGCTGTTCTGGTAGCCGCCGTCAGCCCAGACCTTGGACACACTGGGATGAGCTGTGGCCAGGTCGTCGAGCAGGAGTTTGCCTCCGGTGGTGTCATGGACGTTCGCGGCGGCGACGAGGACGGCCAGCACCAGGCCGAGCGTGTCCGTGATCAGGTGCCGCTTGCGTCCTTTGATCTTCTTGCCGGCGTCGATGCCCTGGCTGGTCTCGGCGACGTTTGCCGAGGTCTTCACGCTCTGCGCGTCGACCACGGCCGCGGTGGGCTCAGCACGTCGGCCATGTAATCGGCGGGTCTTGTCGCGTAACAGGTCGTGGACTTGCTCGGTGGTGCCGTCGGTTTCCCACTTCGCGTAGTAGTCATAGACGGTCTTGTAGGGCGGGAAGTCGTGCGGCAGGTACTCCCACGGGATCCCGGTGCGGTTGACATAGAGGATCGCGTTGACGATCTCTCGCAAGTCGTGAACCCGAGCCGCCGTTCCGGGGCCGGTCCGACTCGCCCGCCAGGCGGTGAAGACCTGTTCGATCAAGGCCCAGCGGGCGTCGGACACATCACTGCGGTAGGGGCGACGAACACTCACACCTCATCCAACGACCGCCAACGACACCAGTCACACAAACATCCCAGAACACCAACTACGTAGATCAGATGCCCTCTTATGCCGGGTTCCCGGGCTCGGGTTGGCGGGAGCGGGTCAGTCGTGCCGTGAGAGTGCCGATGAGGTACCCGGCGGCCAGAAGGGCGAAGGCGAGGACTGTGCCTGGCTTGGCGAGCATGTCGGTGAGGACGGCGGCGACCACACCGGTGCGGGTGTGGACCGAGCACCACAGGCGCGGGTCGTGGATCTTGGCTGCGAGCTTGGTGGGGAGGTCGTCGCTCTTGCGCGCGATCTTGGCCATGGGGCGCAGGTCTTTGCCGGTCAGGGGTTCGCCGAGGAGGACGAGGGCGGTCCAGCCGACGAGTCCGGCGATGATCCAACCGGTCCAGTGGTCGGCATCGACGGCGAGCCAGAGTCCGCCGGCCAGGGTCAGGCGTGCCCAGGTGCCGAACGCGGTCGACCGTTCGAGGGTCGTGATGCCTTCGCGGGCGGAGGTGAGCGTGCGGGCGCGGCGGAGCTGCAGGACGCCGGTCCAGTCCAGGGAGAGGCTGGTGACCATTGAGAGGGCGGCGAGGACCTGGATCGTGAGGAGCGCGTTGTCGAGCGACATGGTGGGCCTCTCCGGCGTGGGTGCCTCCGGAGCCGGTGACTGCTCCGGAGGCTGGGGGCAGGGGGGTTACCTGGCGGCCTGGGCCTCAGCCTCGTGCTTGAGGTTGTTGACCCAGTTGTGGAGGGAGTTGTCGAGGGCGGCCTGCAGGGCGGCCTGGTTGGCTTCGACGGGGGCGCCGGTCCAGGACTCCTCGGTGTGGACGAGGACGCCGTGGGTGGTGGGGGTGAACGTCCACACATGGACGGCGGTGATGCCCTGGGCGGGGCCGCCCCAGGCCAGGCGCTTGCAGGGGTCGACCTGGCGGACGGTGGAGGTGATGTCGAGGCCCTCGGTGGTCCAGCGGAAGACGGAGCCGGGGCGCAGGCGTCCGGGTGTGTCCTTGACGACCGAGACGACGTTGGGCTGCCAGGCGGGCCAGTTCTCGACGTCGGTCTGGATCTTCCAGATGGTGTGCAGGGGGGCGTGGATGAGGATGTTCTCGCGGGTGATGACGGGGGCGTTGTGGTTGATCTCCACGTCGCCGGTGTGGGCGGTCAGGGCCTGGGTGGGGGCGGCCGGCTTGTCGTCGCCGAGGGCGTGAGCGGTGCCGGTGGCGAGGAGGAGGGCGCCGGTGGTGGCGGCGAGGAACTTGGTGGCGGTGAGGATGCGCACGGCCAGGTCCTTACGTGTCGGTGGGTCGGTTGGGGGCTTGCCTGCGGCGGGGCGGGTCCGCCCCGCCGCAGGGGTGGGTCAGTTATGGGACTCGTTGTCGGGGATCCAGGAGCCGTGGATGCCGCCGGTGACGCGGCGCGGGAGGTGGACGGTGGCGATCCGGTCGAGGCCTGAGGCGTCCAGGACCAGGAGCTGGGAGGCGTCCTGCTTGAGGTCGGAGACGACGGTGAGGAGGTAGCCGTCGTCCTCGCGGGTGGCGCCGGCGGCGGGGACGAAGACGGCTTCGCTGGGCAGGCGGGCGTCGCCGATGGTGTGGATGCGGCGGGCGCCGGTGGCGCGGTCGTACTTGACGACGCCGTAGCCGCCGAAGCCTTCCTGGTCGGGGAAGGAGACCGCGTACTGGTAGCGGTGCTCGGCTCCGAGGAAGTCGTCGTTGAGGGTCGGGAATTCGACGGCGAGGTCGTCGATTATCTGCTCGTCGACGCTGCCTGCGTCAAGGTCGATGACCCAGCGGCGGGTGTAGGAGCGGGTGTTGGGCTCGGTGCCGCGGCCGGGTGCGCCGACCCACCAGTTCCAGGAGAGCTGGAAGCCTTCCCGGTCGACGGTGGGGCCCTCCAGGACGATGCGGCCCTGTGCGTCCTCGTAGGCGTTGGCGGCGTGCAGCATGTTGCCCGGCTCGATGGAGAACCAGCGGATCTTCCCGGTGCCCTCTTCACCGCGGGGCATGACGCCGATCCGGGCCGGCTGGTCGTCGTTCCAGCCGTAGGGGATGCCGGAGTGCTCGTTGGGGTCGAAGGTGACGGTGCCCTCGACGAAGACCACGTGGTGGCGGGTGATCGCGAAGTCGTGCTTGAGGGAGGCGGTCGCGCCGGGGATCTCGGCGCTGTGCGTGATCTGCCCCGTGGCGTCGGCCACGTAGTAGATCAGGTAGGGCGGGAACGGGGAGGAGCCGAAGAAGTGCAGTTCCCCGGTGACCGGGTCGGTCTTCGGGTGCGCGGTCATGGCGCTGCGCAGCTTGCCGTCGAAGTCGAAGGCGCCGACGGTGTCCAGTTCGGGGGTGAGTTCGAAGGGGAAGTTCGCCTCGCACAGGGCGAGCAGGCGGCCGGCGTGCTCGATGACGTGGGTGCCGGCGGTGCTGGCGGTCAGGTCGATCCCGTGGTCGGTCATGTAGGGGGCGCCGTCGAGGGCGGGGGTGCGGACCCAGCGGTTGCGGTACCACTCGGCGCGGCCTTCGCGCAGCCGGATGCCGTGGACCATGCCGCTGCCCTTGAACCAGTGGCTGGGGGTGACGCCCGGCTTGGGGTTGTGGCTGTTGCGGACCAGGCGGCCGGTCAGCTCCGGCGGGAGGGTGCCCTCGACGGTCAGTTCGGTGGCGGTGATCTCGTCGACGGCGGGCGTGTAGTGGCCGGTGAGGTACGGCTTGTCGGCGGTCATGGCAGGAATCTCGTTTCGTGGATGCGGCGGGGACAGGACTGGGAGAGGGGTTTCAGTTTCAGTTGCTCTGCTCGGCGCGGGACTTGAGGCTGGCGAGCCAGGTGGTCAGCGACTGCTGCAGGGCCTGGCCGAGCTGTTCGGTGGCAGCATCGACGGGGACGCCGCTCCAGGACTCCTCGGTGTGGACGGTGACCTGGCTGCCGGTCTGCTCGAAGGTCCACACGTGGATGCCCTCGATGCCGTTGGCGGGGCCACCCCAGACCAGGCGCTGCCCGGGGACGATCTCGCGGACGGTGGAGGTGATGTCCAGGCCGTGGGTCTTCCAGTGGAAGGAGTTGCCGGGCAGGAGAGGGCCGTCGAGCTCGGCCTGGTCGACGTCCGCGTTCCACTCGGCCCAGGCGTCGATGTCGGAGTGCAGGGCCCAGACGCGCTCCAGGGGGGCGTCGATGACGGTGGACAGGCGGACGATTACGGGGGCGGTCTCGTCGATGGTGAACATGAAGGCGGTTCCTCTCGGTTGACGTGATCTCAGGTGCTGGGGCGTCGGTGGGTCAGTGGTGAGCCGCGGGCTGCGGGACGGGCCCGTCGGACGCCGGGGCCGCAGTGCGTCGGCGGGAGAGCCCGAGCGCGAGGGCGGCGGTGGCGGCCAGGACCGCGGAGCTGATGGCGAAAGCGGTCCGATACCCGGCGGTCAGCGCCTCCAAGTGCGGTTGGTGGGTGGCCGCGTGGGTGGTGGCGGTGCCGGCGAGGGTGGCCAGGACGGCCAGACCGATGGCACCGCCGACCTGGCGGGTGGTGTTGACCAGGCCGCCGGCCAGTCCCGCGTCCTGGGCGGGGACGCCCTCGACGGACAGAGCGGTCAGCTGGACGAAGGCGATGCTCAGCCCGAGGCCGATCAGGATGCTGGGGCCCAGGACGTCGACGGCGTAGCTGCCATGGGCGCTGATACGCGACAGCCACAGCAGTCCGGCGGCCTCGGTCAGCAGCGCCCCGGTGACCATGACGGTGGCGCCGATGCGGCGGGAGATCCGCGGCGCGAGGGTGGAGCCGAGCATATTGGCGAAGGCGAGAGGGAGTTGGCCGAGCCCTGTGGCCAGCGGGCTGTCGCCGAGGACCTGCTGCTGGTAGAGCGGCAGGAAGAAGAACAGGGCGATCCACACCGATCCCAGCAGCGCCATCAGCACGTTCCCGGCGGCGACCCGACCGGTCCGCAACACGCGCGGCGGCAGCAGCGGGTGCGGGTGGCGACGCTCGACCAGGACGAACGCGGTCGGCAGTGCGGCGGTGACGGCGAAGCTCCCCAGGACGGAAGGATCACTCCACCCAGTGCGGCGCGCGGTCGTCAGACCCCACACCAGCGCGGTGAGGGCGAGAGTCACGGTGGCGGTGCCGAGCATGTCGAAGCGTCCGCTCACCTGGGCAGGCGCCCTTGGCACGCTGGCGGCCGCGGCGGCCAGGACGAGGGCGGCGCCGATCGCGACCGTGTAGAAGATCCACTGCCAGCCCCACGCCTGGGTGAGCACGCCGCCGAGGAGGACCCCGGCCGCACCGCCCGCACCGGACACCGCCCCCCACACCCCGAGGGCTTTCCCGCGCCCGGGGCCCGGAGGGAACACTTCCATCACCAGGGCCAGTGCCGCGGGGGCGATCGCCGCCGCCCCCAGGCCCTGCACCGCCCGCGCTGCGATCAGCACCGGGGACGAGGAGGCGAGCCCTGCAGCCAGCGACGACGCGGCGAAGACCCCAAGGCCCACCAGCAGGATCCGCCGCCGGCCCAGCAGGTCCGCCGCCCGGCCGCCGGCCAGCAGCAGGGCCCCGAAAGCCAGGCCGTAGGCATTGACCACCCAGGTCGTGGCACCGTCCGACAGGCCCACGCCCGACCGGATCTGCGGCAGTGCCACGTTCACGATCGAGGTGGCCAGCATGACGGTGAACTGCGCCCCGGCCAGCGCCGCGAGAGCGGCTCCGGGGCTTCTGGTGGTGCCGGTGGTCTTCACGAGAACACTCCTTGTGTGGTTAACCACTCACATCTGTTGGCCAGGAAAGGCGGGGCTGGGTGCCCCGCCGAGGGTCCGGCCGCGTGGTCGCGTCGGCTCAGTAGTGCCTGATGCCGGCCGACAGTGTCCGGGTCCAGGGGGCGTCCACCTCTTCGGCCCCCATGGAGACGATGAGATGGCACAGCATGCCCCGCGCGAAGAACTCCTGG
Organism: Streptomyces rishiriensis; assembly: GCF_003112535.1. Classification (GTDB taxonomy): domain Bacteria; phylum Actinomycetota; class Actinomycetes; order Streptomycetales; family Streptomycetaceae; genus Streptomyces; species Streptomyces rishiriensis. The sequence continues at coordinate 12,407 of NZ_BEWA01000042.1, forward strand.
ATCTGCTGTTCCGTGCCGCCGGAGGCGCCGCGCACGTACTCCACCAGCCGGGCGTAGCCCTGCCGCACGGCCTCGCGTACGGCCGGCTCGGACACCGCCGCCGCCTGGGCGTGGAGCTGGATCAGCATCAGATCGTTGTCACTGATCAGCCGGGCGTACGCCTCGCCCATGGCCTTGAGGACGACCTCCGAGGAACTGCCCTTGGCGTCGGCGGCGGCCCGCTCCAGGGCGGCCCGCACCTGCACGAAGCAGTACTCGACCACCGCCGTGAACAGCAGTTCCTTGCTCGGGAACAGCCGGTAGACGTACGCCTGCGAGATGCCCGCCGCCTTGGCCACCTCGGTCGTGGTGGTGCCCCAGTAACCGCGGGCGGCGAAGGCGCCGATCGCGGTGCGCAGCACCGTCTCGCGGCGCTCCTCGGCGGTGGACAACTGACGGGGTCGTTCGCTCTTCATGTGAGTACTCAACCACTCACACTTGGGGGAGTCAACCCGTGGCAGCATCAATCCGAAAGCGGTGCTGCTCGCGGTCCGGAGGTGCGCGCCGTGGGCCGGCGGGGTGGAAGCGTCGGGGCCTGCAAGCGGTCGGGTTCATGCCTCGTAGCCTGGCCCCATCGGCCGTCCACTTCCCAGCCCCCAGGTGTCCGGCGCTGTCCACGCCTGTCCACTTGGCCAGCGCCGGAGGACTCAGGCTGTGCCGTACAGCTCCTTTTCCCACAGTGACGCGCACAGCAGGTCGAGCCCCTGCCTCAGGTGGCGCCGGAATGTCCCGTAGGGAAGGCCCAGGCGCCGCGCCGCGGCCTCCTGCGTTGGCGCGCCCGAGAAGAACGCCGTCGCCAGAGCCTCCTTGGCACGCACGCCGCGCGGGTCGCCGGCGAGCGCCTCAACTGACTCTCGCAGCAGTTCTTTCAGGCCCTGCACCGGATCATCGCAGTCGGCCACCAGGCGGGTGCGCAGCAAGGCGCAGGCGGCGAACGCGCCGGGGTCGCGCCACAGCTGCAGTGCCTCGCGGACGGCTTGATCGAAGGCCGGGCGCGGCGTTCCCGACGGCCCGGACAGCGGTGGCATCTCGGTGGCGTCGATCAGGTGCCGGATCCACTGTTCCACCGGGATCTTGCGCCAGTCGATGGTGAACAGCGCGTACTCGCGACCGCCGACTTCGCATCTGACCCCGGAGTCGGCCAGGACTCCCTGCAGCCGCTCCGCCCAGGCCCTGTGGTCGTGGTACACGAGGAAGCCGTGCGCGCGTCCCCGTGCCCGCATGGCTTCCGCCTGGACCCGGGAGTTACTCAAGTCGATGACACGCGAAGGCACTTGGTAGCGCTCGGGATAGATCGAGAACCTGGTCATGGCGATGTGCTCGCCCTGCCGCACCGGTGCGGTCTCCTGGCTGTACTGCCACGCGGCCGCAACAACTGGGTCGCGGTCGATGTCGTCCTCCGGCGGCGCCGGAAGGACCAGGCGCGTGGTGAACGCGACGATCCGCCCGCTGGAGATCAGCCGGAAGACGCTGAATCCCTGCGGTTGCCGAGCCAGCCAATACCGCACCAGCTCGGCCGATTCCGGGCCCTCGGCCTGCTCAGCCATGGACAGCACCAGGCTGTGGTCTTCCTCCTGGAGGGCATCCTCGTACATGTCTTCCTCGGCGCTGACCCACGCCCTCGTGCGCTGCAGCTTCTGGACGTCCCGGAACAGGTAGAACAGATCGTCGGTGACCGCCCGTACCCGCTCCGTCCGGGCCTCGCGCAACAGACGCAAGTACTCCTCCGCCAAGCGCTGTCGCATCGCCTGGAATGCGGTGGGCGCCCGCCAGCGCAGGTCGGCCAGCAACGTCTCCCGCGCCGCGTCATGCGGGTACAGCCCCAAGGGAGTCGATTCGATGAACGGCAGCTCACGCAGCCACTGAAACAGCCCCGACGCGTCCTGGTCGGCGAGCACTGCCGCGAGCAACTCTTCGGTAGTCGAGTGAGCCTGCGCTACGACTTCAAGGGCTCGGCGATGAGCAGCGGAGGGAACCTCCCCGACCAGTCCGGCCACCAACGTGCGGAGCACCTCGGCCGAGGGGGTCCACTCAGCGCCTACCCGCCCGGCGGAGTCGGCTGCCGCCGCCAGCGTCAGCGCCAACGGATTGCCCCCGGCGAAACGCAGTACCGCATCCCGCCGCTCCGGCCGCACCGATGCCGCCTCCAGCAACGCTTCGGCCTCGCCACCGCTGAGCGGACGCAGCTCCCGGACCTGCAGCAGACCTGCCCACGCGGGGTCAGCGGTCCACTGCGGCTGCGGAGCAAGCCGCCCAGCCAACACCACCAGCGCCCCCGGAGCGGCCCGGGGCAGGAACCGCTGCCACAATCGGCTCTCCAGCCACTGGCAGTGCTCGAACGAGTCGACGAACAGCACCGTCCCCGGAACGCTCACGAACGCGTCCGCCGCGTCCTCGAAGTCCGCCGGGTCGCGCCCAAGGAACCGGCCGTCCAACTCGACCAGACCCCGTCCCTCGGCCCGCACCGTATCCCCCAGACGCCGCAGCAAAGCCGATTTCCCGATCCCGCCCGGCCCGACCAACCAGAACACGAAGGGCGCGTCGGCGTCCCCCCGCACGGCGTTGCCGAAGCAGTCCAGCTCGACCTCACGACCCACGAAGGAACGTGCCCGAGCACTGTTGAGCCTGGCACCCAGCGAGTGCATCCAGCCTCCTGTGTCTCCGAAGAATCCGCGACGGACCCAACCGACGTCAGTAACTGCCCACCGCACCATCGCCACAGGCCAGAACGCACAGCGGCCCCGGCCACCGTGGCGACCGGGTTGCCCGGCGAGGTCATCATCCCGCTCGCCGCACCCGGTGGCATGCGTCGCGGGCACCCGGCGCTCGACGACGGCACTCTGGCCTGGCCGGACGCCCCCGCCGGATTCCTCGCCCTCCGCCGCGAACCCGGTTTCGTCTGCGTGGTCGACTCTCGGCCGAGGCGTAGCTGCCCGCCCACAGCTCGGTTTCCGCTGGCGAACGGTCCCGTCCAGGACGGTCCGCCGGCCCTGCACCAGGCGGCCTGGCCGGCGGCCGGTCGTGCTCGATGTGGCCGGCCGGAGAGAAGAGTCTGGAGTTGAGGGCCCCGGGCGACCCGGCGCCGACGGGCGGGGCTGCCCGGGGCAGTGCCTGAGGGCACTAAACGGGGCCGGGCGCTCACGGCTTCAAGATCGTCCCCGCCGCGGGCGGCCCACCCGCGTCCCCTCACGGCGGGGCGCTTGCAGCACGCATCTAGGTCCGGACTGCCACCGCGTCTCAACGATCGGTCACGGTAGGCCCCGGAATCCCAGCTCGGACACCAGGGAACAACTAACCGGCCGGTAGCTAGGGCGAATCGACGCCCCGACCGTCGTATGCCGACCTGCGGAAACGACCCCAGGGGCCCGGGGGACCCCCGGGCCAGTAAGAACGGCCTGACCCGGGCGGGTTCAGCTGTGCCTGGTCTCCTGGGCGTCGCCGCGGGCCGGCGCCTCTTTGGTGCTCTTGCCCACCGGCTCAGCAGCGGCAGCAGCACGGCGCTTGCTCCACTTGTCATGGGCCACGGTTCCGGCGATGGCGCCGCCGGTGAGGACGCCGCCGATGATGACGCCCTGACTGCGGTAGAAGTACCGCAGAGCGACGGGACCGCCGCGCTTGGCTGCTTCCTTGGACAGTTCCGCATAGGCCCACGCCATGGTGCTACCTCAGTTCGTGCCGCTCGCTCAGAGACGGGTCGATGATCGCAGACGGGCGCGCTGCGGGTGGAGCGTTCGCAGATGCTCGTCCGGCGCGCGCCGCTCCTCAGCCGAGGGCCCGGCCCCCGCGCCCGCTGCGGGACTCGGACGCGCCGGAGCGGGACGAGGACGACGGCGGGGGGCGAGGCGGATTAGTCGTTACCGACCAGAGTCGTGATGAGCTTGCGGGCCCTGGCTTTGGTCAGCCGCTTCGCGGCCGTCGCGCAGCGCTGCCGGGACGCGCGTGGAGCGATGTCGCTGCCCTTGATCACCTTGGCGAACTCGGCTTCGAACCGCTCCTTGCCAACCTTCTCCGCGAGCGTGGTCAGGTACTTCACCTGCGCCTCGGTGGCCAGCTCCGTCTTCGCCTTCTCGGCGCGCTCGCGCCGCGGGGCGTAGATCCGCTCGTTCTCGGCCTTGCGGGCCGCCTCAGCCTCTGGGCTGCGGCAGGTGATGCGCACGGACTCGTACCAGGTCTGAGCGCCGGGCTTGCCGGTCACCGCCTCCCACAGTGCGTCCGCCGTCAGCTTCTTCTCGTCCACACCTTCGGTCAGGCCGGGGCCGACGAGCCCGTAGTAGCCAGTCTGGCCCCGGGGGATCACCGTGAACCCGGCCGGAATCGCGTGGGCTTCGAGCCAGTCCCGGCCGCACCCGCAGTGCTGGGCGTGGTACCCGGCCCATTTCCGCTCCAGCGGCTCGTACACCAGCCGGTCGCCGTAGTGCTTCGGATCTCTCGCGAACCCGGACACAGCCCGCAGTCTTCCACCGAACCACGGGCCGGGACCAGCCCGCCGCCACTCGAACGAGATGCGTGCGGTGGCCGGCGGCACCGTCGGCACCCTCGCGGCCGCCCGGCGGGGCTGCTCGAGGAGTAACGCTCTGTGCCGTGCCTCGTGCAACCCCTTACTGGCCCGGGGATCCCCCCCAACAGCGGGCGCGTGATCACCCAGCTAGTGCCGCATCAGGCAACGTTCGCCCTGTTCACGACCTCACGGAGGCGTTCGTCGGCGGCGTGCTTGTTCCGCCAGATGATGTAGCGGCGGATCATGCTCCCTTGCTCCTTGTGGTTGGCATGGTCGGTGCCGTCGAGAGCGAAGTAGCGCAGGGCGGTGAACTGAGCCTCGATCCGGGAGCCAGGAGCTGTTGGTCGGGGTGTAGGCGATCTCCACGTTGTTCGCCGCTGCCCACGTCCCGACCCGCTGGCACCGCTTCGTCGTCAGGTGCGGTGAGTAGTTGTCGCAGACGATCGCAATGCGCACGTTCGCCGGGTGCAGCGAGCGCAGGTAGCGGCAGAACTCCAGGAACTTCGACCTGTTCTTGGTCTTCTTGATGTGCCCGTAAAGCTGGTCCTTGGCCAGGTCGTAGGCGGCGAACAGGTGGCGGATGCCGTGCGGGCGGGTGTAGGTCGCCCGGCGGCGGGGCCGAGGATCGCGGTCGGGGTCCTTGTGTCTGCCGCCGCGTTCGGCCCATTGCCGGCCGGGGTGCGGCTGGAGGTTGAGCGGCCCGAACTCATCCATGCAGAAGATGACTTCGGGCTCGCCTTCCTCGGGTATGACCTCACCGTCGGCGATCGCGTAGAGGTGTTCGACGCGGGCCTTCTTGGCCGCGTAGTCGGGGTCGCGGGAGGTCTTCCAGGTCTTCACGCGTTGAAACGAGACGCCCTCCTCGCGGAGCAGGATGCGAAGGCCCTCGTGGCTGATGTCGTCGACCACCCCCTCGGCGACCAGGAAGTCGGCCAGCTTGGCCAGACTCCAGGTCGAGAACGGCAGGCCGTGCTCGGCCGGCTTCGACTTGGCGATCTTCTTGATCTCCCGGCGTTCCGGGAGGGTGAAGGTCTTCGGCCGGCCGCCCTTGTACTTGGGGTAAAGCGAGTCGAAGCCGTCCGCGTTGAAGTTGTGGAGCACGTCGCGGACCCGGTCGTCGCTGGTGAACGTCACCTCGGCGATCTTCGCAACCGGCATGCCCTGCGCGGATAACAGCACCATCTGAGCCCGCCGCCAGGTCACCACCGAGCCAGTGCCTCTGCGGATGATCCGCAGCAGGCGCCTGCCCTCGTCGTCGTCAATTTCCCGAACTCGCACGCGTTCAGCCACGTGATCATTGTGGCCGTCTGGCGCTTCCCGGCGCAGCAACTGGACGACACACCACGACAGGGCGAACGTTGCCTGATGCGGCA
>NZ_BEWA01000043.1 GCF_003112535.1 Streptomyces rishiriensis
AGGGCGGTCCCTTCGCCGATCGCCTCGGGCAGTGCCGTCGGGCACTGGAGCCGTTCGTGGAGTGGGACCTGTTCGCGGTGCTGCGCGGGGACGAGGGGCAGCCCGACTTCTCGCGGGTCGACGTGGTGCAGCCCGCGCTGTGGGCGGTCATGGTCTCTCTCGCTGCGCACTGGCAGGCGGCGGGGGTCCGTCCCGCGGCGGTGGTGGGGCACTCGCAGGGTGAGATCGCCGCCGCCACGGTGTCGGGCGCGCTCTCCCTCTCCGACGGCGCACGGGTGGTGGCGCTGCGTTCGCAGCTCATCAACGGCATCGCGGGCGAGGGCGGGATGACGTCGCTGGCGCTGCCGCGTGAGGAGGCCGAGACCGTCGCGGCCCGTTTCGGGCTGGAGATCGCGGCGGTCAACAGCCCGGCCAGCACGGTCGTGTCCGGTCCCGCGGACGCACTGGACCAGCTCGCCCTCTGGTGCGAGGAGCATCAGAGAAGGTTCCGGCGGGTGCCGGTCGACTACGCCTCCCACTCCTCCCATGTCGAGGCGATACGCGAGCCGTTGCTGGAAGCGCTGGCGCCGGTGTCACCGCGCAGCGGTGATCTGGCCTTCTACTCCTCGCTGACCGGCGGCCCGGTGGACGGCGCCGATCTCGACGGCGAGTACTGGTACCGGAACCTGCGTCACACCGTCGACTACCAGGCCGCCACCGAGGCGCTCGCCCACGCCGGCGTCACCGCCTACATCGAGGTCAGCCCGCATCCGGTCCTCACCCTGCCGACCCAGGAGACGCTCCAGACCCTCGACCATCCCACCGACGAACCCGTGGTCCTGGCCACCCTGCACCGCGACCACGGCGACGCCCACGACTTCACCCACGCCCTCAGCACCGCCTGGACCCACGGCGTCACCCTCCGCCCCACCCCCACGCCCCCCCACCCCGACCTCCCCACCTACCCCTTCCAAGGCACCCACCACTGGCTCAACACACCCACCGGCACCTCTCGCGGTGCGTCCGGGCTGGGCGCGGTCCCCACCCCGCACCCCTTGCTGGGTGCGGCCGTGGAACTGCCCGGCACCGGGACCGTGGTGTTCACCGGCCGGCTCTCGGCGGGCAAGCCCGCCTGGTCGGCGGATGAGCGCACCGAGGGCGCGGAACGGGAACTCGACTGGCTCGCCGCGGAGTTGGCCCTCGCGGCCGGTGAGCAGCTGGGCACGGGCCGACTGCGCGCCCTGACCGCGCAGGCGCCGTTCGTGATGCCGGCGTCCGGCGCCGTCCAGCTCCGCGTCGCAGTCGGCGAGGGTGAGGAGCCCGGCGTACGCACGGTCTCCGTGCACTCCCGGCGCGGCGACGACGTCCTGGGGCTGCCCTGGACCTGCCACGCGACGGGTGAGCTGGCGGCCGCGACGGCCGAGCCGGACTGGGATCTCGAAGCCTGGCCGCCCGCGGACGCCCTCCCGATGCCCGAGCCCGAACTGCGCCTGGAGTACGGGGCCGTGCACTCCGCCGTACAAGGTGTGTGGCGACGGGACACCGAGGTGTTCGCGGAGATCTCCGTACCGGACGCGCTGCGTGAGGAGGCACGGCGGTTCGGACTCCACCCCGTGGCGGCACAGGCCCTGCTCAGCCTGGCGGGCATGAAGGGCGTCACACCCGAGGCCGCCGCGTCCTGGCGGGCACGGGACTGGGGGGAGGTCTCCCTGCACGCGTCCGGCGCGTCCGTCCTGCGCGCCCGCGTCTCCCCAGGGCTGGACGGCTCGGTGTCGCTGACCGCTGCCGATGCCACCGGAACCCCCGTTCTCTCGGTCCCGTCCCTGCGGCTCGAACCCGTGGTGCGTGAGGTGCTCAGGGCTGCGGACGTGGCACAGCAGGACAGCATGTTCGGCATCGAGTGGACCGCCGTGGAGACGCGGGCGGACACCGCCGATGCCGACGCCACATGGGCCATCGTGGGCGAGGACGGTGTGCGCATGCGGTCCTCGCTGATGGCGGCGGGACGCTACACGGAGACGTACCCGGACCTGGCAGCGCTGACAGCCGCCGTGGAGGCGGGCCGGGACGTCCCCGACGTCGTCGTGGTCCCCTTCCTGGACGATCACGGCGATCTGCCGGGACCGGAGCTGGTGGACGCCGTTCACGCCACGACCGTCCGTGCCCTGGAGACGGCCCGCGCCTGGGTGAGCACCCCGGCCTTCGACCGCTCCCGGCTGGTGTTCCTCACCCGTGGCGCCGTGCCCGCGGTGGCCGGGCCCGACGACGCGTCACCGCTCGGCCTCGCGGGGGCCGGCGTCTGGGGTCTGATCCGCAGCGCGCAGACGGAGTACCCGGACCGCTTCGTGCTCGTGGACACCGACCTCGCCAAGCCCACCTGGCGCGCCCTGGACCGCGTGGCGTCCTCCACGGAGCCGCAGTGGGCGCTGCGCGGGCGGACGGCGCGGGTCCCGCGGGTGGCCCGCCTCGTACCGGCCGGCGCTCTCCCCAGGCTGGACGCCGGCCTGGACGGCACGGTGCTGATCACCGGCGGGACGGGCACACTGGGCTCGGCGACAGCCCGTCACCTGGTGACCGAACACGGGGTGAAGGACCTCCTGCTGACGAGCCGTCAGGGTCCGGACGCGCCGGAGGCGGCGGCCCTGGAGGCAGAACTGACCGCGCTCGGGGCCCGTGTCCAGGTGGCTGCCTGCGATGTGACGGACCGAGAGGCCCTGGCCGGCCTGCTCACGGGCCGGCGGATCGGCGCCGTGGTGCACACGGCGGGCGCGGTGGACGACGGGATCCTCCCGTCTCTGACGGCGGAGCGGCTGAGCAACGTGCTGCGCCCCAAGGTCGACGCGGTCGTGAACCTCTACGAACTGGTCCGGGGGTCAGGGGTACAGCAGTTCGTGCTGTTCTCCTCGGTCGCCGGCGTCCTGGGCGGTCCAGGGCAGGCCAACTACGCGGCGGCGAACACGTTCCTGGACGCGTTCGCCCACCACATGCGGTCCCGGGGCGTCGCCGCCACCTCGATCGCCTGGGGTCTGTGGGCCGGGCGGAGCAATCTGTCGGGCGGGTCCGGGACGGAGCGCCACCCGGTGGCGCTGCGCGGAACGCATCCGCTCAGCAAGGAGCAGGGTCTCGGGCTCTTCGACGCGGCATGGGCGACCGGGCGCAGTCTCGTGATCGCGTCCCGGCTGGACTTCGCCCGGCTGACCGGCGACGCCGGGACGGGCGAAGTGGCCTCCGTCCTGCGGGCACTCGTGCCCGCCGGGACCCGCCGCACGGCCCGGGACACCCCGGCGGAGAACACGGACCTCCGGCACCGGCTGGCGGCGATGAGCAAGGCGGAGCGGGAGACGCTGGTGACCGGCCTCGTACGGGACCGGGCGGGCGCCGTCCTCGGCCACACCGCACCCGGCAGCGTGGCCGCGGACGCCCCGCTGAAGAGTCTCGGATTCGACTCGCTCACCGCCCTGCAACTGCGCACGGCACTCGTCGAGGCGACCGGGCTCCGGCTGCCGGCGAGTGTGGCGTTCGAGTTCGACACCCCGGTGGACCTCGCCGAGCACCTGATCGAGCGGCTCCTTGCCCCGGCATCTTCCCATTTCGGCGGAAACGAAAGGCCCTCAGATGAGAATTGACAACGTGTTCCTCGACTCGCTCGGTGTCGTGCTGCACGAGTTCGAGCCGGTCGAGCGGGCTGTGGCCCAGGGGCTGATCAGCCAGGAGACCGTGGACGCGAACGGGCTGACCGGGACCCATCTGGCGCACGACATTCCGGCCGTGGAGCTCGCGATCTCCGCCGCGCGCGTCGCCATGGACCGGTCGAAGCTGCAACGGGACGACATCACGGACCATGTGCACAGCGGCGTGTACTACCAGGGCCCTCAGGGTTCCTATCCGCCGGGCTACATCCTGCGCGAGCTGGAGGTGGAACCGGTCTCGTCGCTGTACCTGCGCCAGGGCTGCAACGGCATGCTGGGCGCCCTGGAGGTGGCGGTCGGCCAGATGACGGGTGCCGCTCAGGCGGAGACCGTACTGCTCACGTCGGGTGAGAACTTCTCCGCCACCGGCCTGAACCGTTACACGGGGCTCGGCCAGGCGTACTTCCTCGCCGACGGCGGCGCCGCGGCCCTGCTCAGCGTGGACGAGGGTTTCGCACAGATCAGGTCGCTGAGTTCGGGCATCCTGCCGGAGCTCGAGCGGTGGCATCGCGGTGACGGCTCACTGCTGCCGGACGAGGGCCGGCAGAACGACGGGGACATGGCTGAGCGGGCCACTCGCTTCAGCGAGACCGAGACCCCGCTCTCCGAGACCCTCGAGAAGCTCACCCTCTTCAACCTCGGCGTCATTCGCCGGGCACTCGTCGACGCCGACCTCAACGCCGACGACATCGCCAAGGTCGTACCGATCAACATGGACGGCCGGATGATCGAGTACTCGGTCATGCTGCCTCTGGGCCTGACCATGGACCGCTCCACGTGGAACTTCGGCAGGGGCATCGGGCATGTCGGCGGCGCGGACGTGATCATCACCCTGGAGCATCTGGTCCGTACGCGCGAGGTGGCTCCCGGGGACCACGTACTGCTGATCTCCCAGGGCCCGGGCTGGATGTGCACGGCCTGTGTCGTCACCCTCGTCGATCTTCCCACCTGGGCGGTATGACGTGCCTGTGCCGCCGTGTGCCCGCCCCCGACGCATCGGGGGCGGGCACACGGCGGCACGGTGCGACCGCACGGCAAGCGGGCGAGTGAGCAGTGGGCTGTGGAGACGGCGGACCGACCCCGTAGGTGTCGCGGAGCCGAGGACGACCGATGCTGTCAGGGAGATCCCGGTCGCCGACTCCGGCCGGGACTGCGCCGGCCGGGAGCCGATGAGGTGGCGTACCCGCACAACGGCTTCACCGACCGCGGCACGCACCGCGTCCGCATCAGGGTCGCCCGGACCCCGCGGGGCATCAGGGCCGACCACCGCCCACGGTCACGGGCGCGCCGCCGACCGCGGCAGTTCGTAGGGAACCCAGCAGTGCTCGAGCAGGGCGTCCTGCTGTGCCGCCGAACCGGCTCGTACGGCGTCGCCCCGCAGCGGCGCGCAGGTCACCGAGCGGGCGGTCAGCACCGGGTTCCCGGCGTCGTCGGCCGCTTCCAGGTCCCAGGAGCCGTCTGTCGTCCGCCGCAGCCGCACCCGCAGCGCGGACGCGCCGGGGGCGTACAGGGCCACGTCCCGCCAGCGCACCGCCACCGCCGGCTTCGCGCCGTCCGGCGCCGCCTCTCGGGCCAGGCGTACGGCGCCGGCCAGCGCCGCGTCCAAGAGCACCGGATGGAGCGCGTGACGGTCCTGGCCCGTCACCCAGTCGGGCAGCGCCACCTCGACGAAGACCTCGTCGCCGCGCCGCCACACGGCGCGGGGCGTCCGTGCGGCGTCCGGCCGGCCGGCACCGCGGTTCCCGGTGACCCGGAGGGCGTCCCGCGGAGGCCACACCGACAAGCCCGCGTCGGCTCCCGCGGGGGAGGCCGGCGCCACCGTGGCCGTCGCGTGCCGGGTCCACGGTCGTCGTGACGCATCCCGTGTGTCCCGCCGCCCGTGCACCGTCACCCGCCTGATCCCCTCGGCCTCCGGCGCACCGACCGTCACCCGCAGTTGCACGCCGCCGTCGCGCGGCAGCACCAGCGGCTCGTCCGCCGCCACGTCCAGCGCCCGGGCGCAGCCGACGCGGCCCGCCGCGTGCAGCACCAGGTCCAGCAGGGCCGCTCCGGCGAACACCGCTCTGCCGTCCACGCGTTGCGCCAGCGTCGGGTCGCCGGCGGTCGCGGTGATCCGGCCCGTGCACACCAGTTCGTCGCGCCCGGGCAGTTCGACCACCGCCGAGAGCAGGGGATGGCCGGCGTCGTCCAGCCCCAGCTCGACGGCGCCGGAAGAGGAGAGGGAGTCCTGCGACCACGTCCGGGACCGTCGCCACAGCGGCCGCGTCGGCAGCTCCGCGAGCAGTCTGCGGGCGATCTTCCCCGCCGGATCGCGAGGGACCTCGGTGACCTCGTGGATCTCCTCCGGCAGTTTGAACGCGGACACCTTCCGCCGGCAGGCGGACAGCACCGCCTCCACGTCGAGCCCCCCGGCCGTCGGTACCACGTAGGCGACCGGCACCTCGCCGAGCGTCCCGTGGGTGACGCCCGCGACGGCCGCGTCCGCGACGCCGGGCGCCTGTACGAGGGCCTGTTCCACCTCGCGCGGGTGGATGTTCTCCCCGCCCCGGATGATCAGCTCCTTGAGCCGGCCGGTGATCGTCAGATATCCGTCCGCGTCCTGGCGGGCCAGGTCACCGGTGCGGTACCAGCCCTCGGAGAGCACCCTCGCGGTTTCCTCGGGCTGCCGGTGGTAGCCCGGCATCAGCGCCGGACTGGACACCCACACCTCGCCTTCGGCACCCCGCTCCACCTCGTCGCCGGTGCGCGGGTCTGTGAGCCGCAGCGTCAGTCCCGGCAGCGGCACACCGCACGAACCGGGCACGTACGGGCCCTGCGGCAGGTTCGTGGTCATCGCGCCGCCGGTCTCCGTCGAGCCGTAGCTGTCCAGCAGCGCGATGCCGAACGCGGAGCGGAACGCCTCGTGCAGGGACGGCGGACACGGAGAGCCCGCCACCGTGCACACCCTCAGCGAGGGAACGCCGACCGCGCCGGATCGCGCGAGCTCCACCAGTCGGCGGTACATCACCGGCGCACCCACCAGGAAGGTGGCGTCCTCCTCGAGGGCCCGACGCAGCACCTCCTCGGCGGCCGGACCGTCCGTGACGCAGACCGTGGCGCCGACCGCCACGACCCCGAGCACGCACACGTTGTGCGCCGCCGCATGGAAGAGCGGCAGCGGCCACACGACCCGGTCCTGAGGGGACAGTCCCAGCAGCGGCGCGCTGCAGGCGGCCGTCGTCCACAGCGACGTCCGCTGCGTGGACACGACCCCGACGGGCCGGCCGGTCGGCCCGGAGACGTAGTGCACCCAGGCCGGCTCGTCCAGGCCCAGGTCGTCGCGGGGCGGATCGCGCAACGACCACGTCGACGCCAGTTCCTCCCAGCGCGGCAGTTCGTCGTCGGCCGCCTCCGCGAACCCCGGCTCGGCGTCCCGACCCACGAGGACCACGACGACGTCCGGCCGGTCCGCCAGCACGCGGCGCAGCTGGGGCAGCTGCGCCGCGCCGGTGATGACCAGCCGCGCCGCGCAGTCGTCCAGCAGGTACGCCAGTTCCGTGTCGGCCGACGTCGGGTCGAGCGGCACTCCTACGGCGCTCGCCCGGGTGACGGCGAGGCAACTCTCCACCGTCTCCACCCGGTTGGGCAGGTAGATCACCGCCGACGCGCCTCGGGCCAGGCCCAGCCCCACCAGATGACCGGCCACCCGGGCGGTACGCCGGTCCAGTTCGGCCCAGGTCACCGCATGACCGGCGTCCTTGACCGCGATCCGGTCGGGCTGCCGGGCCGCGTGCCCGGCGAGCAGTTCGTGGACCGGGCGGATGAGCTCCGCCCGGAACGTGGCGTCCGCGGTCACGACTTCCTCCTCACGAACCGGCCGAACGGTAGCGGCGCACCGCCAGCGTCCGGCCCACCACCGCGATCAGCACCGACCAGGACAACGACACCAGCACGGGATGCTGAGCGGGCCAGGCGCCCGTGGCCGCGAGCCCCGGGTTGCCGAACAGTTGCCGGGTCGCCTGCACCGTCGCGCTCAGCGGGTTCCACTCGGCGGCCCAGCGCAGCACCGTCGGAAGCGTGGAGGGCGCCACGAACGCGTTGGAGAGGAACGTCAGCGGGAACAGCCACAGGAAGTTGCTGGTGGCCGCCGCCTCCGGGGCGCGCACCGACAGGCCGATGACGACACCCACCCACGACAGCGCGTACCCCATGAGGAGCAGCAGGGCGAAGGCGGCGGCGGCCCGCAGCACCCCGTGATGGATGCGCCAGCCGACCAGCAGCGCGCACAGCACCATCACCGTCATCACCATGACGTTCTGCACGAGATCCGCGAGGGTGCGGCCGGTGAGCAGCGCCCCCCGCGCCATCGGCAGGGAGCGGAACCGGTCGACCATGCCGCTCTGCATGTCGTTGGCCATGCTGACGCTGCTGTTGCCGGCGGTGGCGAAGGCGAGGGTCTGCACGAAGAACCCGGGCATCATGTACTCGCGGTAGGCGGCGGGATTCGCGGCGCCGGGCAGGCTGAACGACCCGGCGAAGATGTAGGCGAAGAGCAGCACGAAGACGATCGGCTGCACCAGGCTGAGGACGACCACCTCGGGGATGCGGACCGTCCGGATCACGTTGCGCCGCGTCACGACCAGGACGTCGCGCAGCGACTTGGCGGCCGTTCCGGGCCTCAGCTCGGGTACGGGCGGTGCCGTGGCCGACACGTTCATCACTCCTTCTCGTTCGCCGCGCCGGCACCGACCGCCGTGCGCGATGTGTCCCGCGGCGCGACTTCGGTGAGGGCCAGGAAGACCTCGTCGAGAGTGGGGCGGCGCATTCCGATGTCGGTGATCTCGATGCCCGCGGCGTCCAGGGCGGCGATCACCTGGGTCATCAGCCGCACCCCGCCGTCGACGGGGACCGAGACCATGCCGCGCGGACGGTCGACGTCCGGGGTGCGGATGCCGTACCCGGCCAGCAGGGCGGCCGCGGCATCGAGTTGCTCGCGCCGGGAGACGACCGCCTCGACGCGCTGGCCGCCCGCCTGCGCCTTCAGCTCGCGCGGTGTGCCACGGGCGATGATCCGTCCGTGGTCGACGACCGCGATGTCCCGCGCCAGGCGGTCGGCCTCCTCGAGGTACTGGGTGGTGAGCAGGATGGTGGTGCCCTGCGACACGAGGTCCTCGATGATGTCCCACAGCATCAGCCGGCTGGTCGGGTCCAGGCCGGTCGACGGCTCGTCGAGGAACATCACCGAAGGGCGCACGACGAGCGCGCAGGCCAGGTCGAGGCGTCGCCGCATGCCGCCCGAGTAGGTGCTGGACATCCTGTCGGCGGCCCCGGTCAGGTCGAACCGGTCGAGCAGTTCGTCCGCGCGCCGGCGGGCGGCCCGGGAACGGAGCCCGTACAGCTCACCGATCATCCGCAGGTTCTCCCGGCCGGTGAGCCGGTCGTCGACCGCGGCGAACTGGCCCGAGAGGCCGATGGAGAGCCGGACCCGGTCCGGGTGGCGGACCACGTCGTGGCCCGCCACGACGGCGGTGCCGGCGTCGGGCCGCAGCAGCGTGGCGAGCAGGCGCACCGTCGTGGTCTTGCCCGCTCCGTTGGGGCCGAGCAGTCCCAGTACGCTCCCTTCCGGCACGTCAAGGTCCACTCCGTCCAGGGCCCGGGTCTCACCGAAGGTCTTGACCAGACCCGTGGCGTGAATGGCACCCGCCATGGGGTTCTCCGTCCTCGTGTGCAGGGATGGGGCGAGGGGTGGGTCACGAGGGCGGGTGCCCCGGGCCGGATGCCCGCGCCCCGAACACCCGGCCCTGGCGGCTCAGGTGGCGGCGATGAGCTTCAGCTCGGGGTGCGCCGTGCCGCCCGCGATCGCCGTCGACGAGACGTGGGAGACGACGCGGTCGTCGACCGGGTCGTTCGCCGGGTCGTCGTGCACCACGACGTGCTCGTACGTCGTCACACGCTGGGCCGGGACGCGGCCGGCCGACCGGATGAGCTGGATCAGTTCGAGCAGGTTGGAGCGGTGCTTGGCGCCGGCCGAGGAGACGACGTTCTCCTCCAGCATGATCGAGCCGAGGTCGTCCGCGCCGTAGTGCAGGGAGAGCTGGCCGATCTCCTTGCCGGTGGTCAGCCAGGAGCCCTGGATGTGACGGACGTTGTCGAGGAACAGACGGGCGATCGCGATCATCCGCAGGTACTCGAACTGCGTGGCCTGCGTCTGGCCCTTGAGGTGGTTGTTCTCGGGCTGGTAGGTGTACGGGATGAAGGCGCGGAAGCCGCCCGTGCGGTCCTGCACGTCACGGATCATCCGCAGGTGCTCGATGCGCTCGGCGTTGGTCTCGCCGGTGCCCATCAGCATGGTGGACGTCGACTCGACGCCCAGCCCGTGCGCGATCTCCATGATCTCCAGCCAGCGCTCGCCGGACTCCTTGAGCGGCGCGATGGCCTTGCGCGGCCGGGCGGGCAGCAGCTCGGCGCCCGCGCCGGCGAAGGAGTCGAGGCCGGCGGCGTGGATACGGGTGATGGCCTCCTCGACCGTCACCTTCGAGATCCGTGCCATGTGCTCGACCTCGGACGCGCCCAGCGAGTGGATCACCAGCTGGGGGTACGCCGCCTTGATGGCCGCGAAGTGCTTCTCGTAGTACTCGACGCCGTAGTCGGGGTGGTGGCCGCCCTGGAACATGATCTGGGTGCCGCCGAGCTCGACGGTCTCGGCGCAGCGGCGCAGGATGTCGTCGAGGTCGCGCGTCCAGCCGTTGGCCTTGTCCTTGGGGGCCGCGTAGAAGGCGCAGAACTTGCACGCCGTGACGCACACGTTCGTGTAGTTGATGTTCCGCTCGATGATGTACGTGGCGATGTGCTCGGTTCCCGCGTACAGCCGGCGGCGTACGGCGTCGGCGGCGGCGCCGAGCGCGTGCAGGGGCGCGTCGCGGTAGAGGTCGAGGGCCTCCTCCGGGGTGATCCGCCCGCCTTCGGCGGCACGGTCGAGAACGGACTGGAGGCGGTATTGCGGGGGTCGGGGCATGGTGATGGCCGGGCCTTTCCGGTGGCGTGGGACGTTCAGGGGGCGGTGGGTTCGAGCAGCCGGACGGTGACGTCGGGCGGGAAGCCCTCGTCGCCGCCTCCGACCTGGCGCGCGAATTCGGCGATGCCGGCGAGCTGTTCCTCGCCGAGACTGAAGTCCAGGGCCGTGGTGTAGTAGCGCTCGAGCGTCGCGGCGTCGAACTCCTCCCACCGTGCGGCCTGTTCGCAGACCTTCGCCACCTCCGTCAGGGACAGGTCCCGTGAGGCCAGCAGATCGGCGTGGACCTGGCGCACCAGCGCGGGTTCGCGGGCCAGGAAGTCGCGGCGCGCGGCGAACACGGCGAACACGAAGGGCAGTCCCGTCCAGTCCTTCCACATCCGGCCCAGATCGTGCACCTCCAGGCCCATCCGGGGCGCCTCGTGCAGCGCCGCGCGCAGGGCGGCGTCACCGATGACCACCGCGGCCTTCGCCTCGGACATCATGGTGCGCAGGTCCGGCGGGCACACGAAGTACTCGGGGTTCACCCCGACGCGCTCCGCCAGCAGCAGCTGCGCCAGACGGACCGACGTGCGGCTCGTCGAACCCAGCGCCACCGGCTGCCCGTCCAGCTCCTCGAGCGGCACCTGGCTGATGATCAGGCAGGACATGACGTCGCCGTCGCTGCCGACCGCGATGTCCGGCAGGGCGACCAGGTCGTCCGCATGCCGCAGGAACTCCAGCAGGCTGATCGGGCCCATGTCCAGATCGCCCGCGGCGAGCGCGTCGTTGAGGCCGTCCGGCGTGTCGGTGCGCAGATCCATGTCGAGGAGGGACCCGGTGCGGGCGAGTCCCCAGAACAGCGGCAGGCAGTTGAGGAACTGTATGTGGCCCACGCGGGGCCGGCGCCGGCGCACAGGCGTCGACCGCACTGTGTCGGGCGCGAGTTGCTGGGTCATGGTGCACAACTCCCGGAACGGGTCGAGGGGAAGGACAGAGGAGCGCCGTCAGGATCGGGGGACCGCGGCGCTGAAGTGCTCGTTCAGCACGGCCAGCACCTCGGCCGGCCGTTCCGAAAGGAAGAAGTGCCCGCCGGAGAAGACCCGCACATCCGATCCGGCCCCGGTGTGCTCACCCCACGCGCGGGCTTCGTCCAGCGACGTGCGCGGGTCGGCGTCGCCGGTGAGGACGGTCACGGGGCAGCGCACCGCGGCCCCGGGCTCACAGCGGTACGTCTCGACGGCCCGGTAGTCGCTGCGGATCGCGGGCAGCACCATGCGCAGCAGCTCCTCGTCCTGGAGGACCTGGGCGTCGGTGCCGGCCAGAGCGCGCAGTTCGGCGATCACACCGTCGTCGTCGCGCGTGTGCACGCTCTCGTCCCGCACCCGCGAGGGGGCGCGGCGACCGGAGGCGAACAGCCGGACGGGGCCCGCTCCGCCGCGCTCCAAGCGGCGCGCCACCTCGAAGGCCACCAAGGCGCCCATGCTGTGACCGAAGAACGTCATGGGGCGGTCGTCGTCCCACTCCGCGAGGGCCGCGCTGACGTCGTCGGCGAGTGCGTCGATCGAGGCGGGGCCCGGCTCGTGCCGGCGGTCCTGACGACCCGGGTACTGGATCGCGGCGACATCGACGCCGGGGCTGAGCGCGGCGGCGACCGGCACGTAGAAGCTGGCCGAACCGCCCGCGTGCGGGAAGCAGACCAGCCGCTCGGCCGCCTCGGAGGAGGGCCGGAACCTGCGGACCCACAGGTTGTCGGTGGTGGAACTCATCGGACGTGTGTCCTTCCCGTGCGTCGATGTAGCGGCCCGGCGGTGCGGTGGCCGGGGCGGTCCGGTGGTGCGGCGACCCGGCCACCGGGCGGTGAATCCGGCCACCGGGCGGTGAATCCGGCCGCTCCGGGGCCGGGTGCGAGGACGAGGCTCAGTCGGCGGCCTCGGGGCCGTACACTTCGACCCCGTCGGAGACCCGGCGCACGTGAATGCATTCGCCGGGGCACTCCTTGACCGAGTCGACCACGTCGGTGAGCAGATCCAGGGCGAAGCGCGTCGTCGCTCCCGGAGCCTGGAGCAGTTCGTCCTGCTCGCTCTTGACGTAGGCGAGCCCGTCGATGTCCAGTTCGAACACCTCGGGGACGTACTGGACACAGATCCCGTCGCCGGTGCACAGGTCCTGGTCGATCCAGACTTCCAGGTCCTCGTCATTCGTCGTCCGCGGGGACATAAAACACCTGCCTGGCCATGTCGTCGTGGTGTGAACACGGTGCGTGGACATCTGCTCGGGACCGAGCGGAGTACGCACCGCGCACGGGGGGAAGTCGTGCACGCGGTACACGAAGGGGCCCGGCCGCTGCGGCCGGGCCGGCGGGTCACACCCGCATGGGCTGCGGCGACTCCCGGCGGGCCGGGTCCGGGCCGTCGTACTCGCGGATGATCTCGTAGCGCGTGTTGCGCTCCACCGGCCGGAACCCGGCGTCGCGGATCAGGTCCAGCAGGTCCTCGCGGGTGAGCTTGTTCGGCGTGCCGTAGTTGTCGGCGTCGTGCGTGATCTTGTACTCGACGACCGAGCCGTCCATGTCGTCCGCGCCGTGCTGGAGCGCCAGCTGCGCGGTCTGGACGCCGTGCATCACCCAGAACACCTTCACGTGCGGGACGTTGTCGAAGAGCAGCCGCGAGACGGCGAAGGTCTTGAGGGCCTCCGCGCCGGTCGCCATCTGGGTGCGCGCCTGGAGCCGGTTGCGGACCTTGCCGTCCTTCATGTCCACGAAGTCGTGCTGGTAGCGCAGCGGGATGAAGACCTGGAAGCCGTTCGTCTCGTCCTGCAGCTCGCGCAGCCGCAGCACGTGGTCGACGCGGTGGCGGGGCTCCTCGATGTGGCCGTACAGCATGGTGGACGGGGTCTTGAGCCCCTTCTCGTGCGCCAGGCGGTGGATCCGGGACCAGTCCTCCCAGTGGGTGCGGTGGTCCACGATGTGCTGGCGGACCTCCCAGTCGAAGATCTCCGCGCCGCCGCCGGTGAGCGACTCCAGGCCCGCGTCGATCAGCTCGTCCAGGATCTCGGACGCCGTGAGCCCGCTGATCGTCTCGAAGTGGTGGATCTCCGTCGCCGTGAACGCCTTCAGGCCGACGTTGGGCAGCGCCTTCTTCAGCTCCCGCAGCGAGCGCGGGTAGTAGCGCCACGGCAGGTTGGGGTGCAGGCCGTTGACGATGTGGAGCTCCGACAGGTGCTCGTTCTCCATCGCCTTGGCCAGACGCACGGCCTCCTCGATGCGCATCGTGTACGCGTCCTGCTCACCCGGCTTGCGCTGGAAGGAGCAGTACGCGCACGAAGCGGTGCACACGTTCGTCATGTTGAGGTGACGGTTGACGTTGAAGTGGACCACGTCACCGTTCTTGCGCATGCGCACCTCGTGCGCCAGACCGCCCAGCCACGCCAGGTCGTCCGACTCGTACAGGGCGATGCCGTCCTCGCGGGACAGCCGCTCACCGGAGAAGACCTTCTCCTCCAGCTCGCGCTTGAGCCCAGCGTCCATGGCCGGGAACCTCCTCGTTCAGTGCCAGGCGGCACGCGTGGTGACGGTGCGCGCATGGCATGGGCGTGGTCTGCCGCGTCGACGGTCCCCGGGTGCGACCGCGACGCCCCGCGGAACCGGCCGTTCCGCCCTGCGGCGGTCGGACGGCACAGTACGGATCCGCCCCACACGGCGACCCGTCGATCCGACCGGCCTCGGCGACCCGCGGAACCGGCCAACGATCCGGCGACGGCGGGCCCCCGGCCGGACGGCGGGCATCGACGCCGCGTCGGGTGGGGCCCGCTCATCCTCGCGGAGGGCAGTCTGGGGAAAACCCCACATCCGCAACGGCTTTGCTGAGGGCATCGCTGCCGCACCACGGACAAGAAGGAAGGACCGGCCATGACGGCGCCCCTGACCCTCGCGCACTCACCTTGCCCCAACGACACGTTCGTCTTCCACGCCTGGACCGAAGGGCTGCTCCCCGACGCACCGGGCGCGCGGCTCACCTTCGCCGACATCGACGTCACCAACGGCCTCGCCGAACGCGGCGAACTGGACGTCCTGAAGGTCTCCTACGGCGTGCTGCCGCGCATCCTCGCCGACTACGCGCTGCTGCCCTGCGGCGGCGCCCTGGGCCACGGCTGCGGTCCCCTCGTCCTGGTGGCGGAGCCCGGTGAGCCCGCCGCCCTGGCCGGCGCCCGCATCGCGGTGCCCAGCACCACGTCCACGGCCTACCTGCTGTTCCGGCTCTGGGCGGCCGACGCCATACCGGGCGGTGTCGGCGAGATCGTCGTCCTGCCGTTCCACGAGATCATGCCCGCCGTCCGGGACGGCGCCGTCGACGCCGGACTCGTCATCCACGAAGCTCGTTTCACCTACGGGCGCTACGGTCTGCACTGCGCGGCCGACATGGGCGAGGAGTGGGAGAAGCGCACCGGACTGCCCATCCCCCTGGGCGCGATCGTCGCCCGCCGCTCCCTGGGGGAACCCGTGCTGCGCCGGGTCGCCGACACGATCCGCGCCTCCCTGCGCGCGGCACGGGAGAACCCGGACGTCTCCCGCGCGCACGTCCTCCAGCACGCCCAGGAGATGGAACCGGACGTCGTCGACCAGCACATCGGCCTGTACGTCAACGAGTTCACCGCCGCGCTCGGCCAGGACGGACTGTACGCCGTGCGCACTCTCCTGGACCGCTCGGCCGAGCTCGGCCTCCTGCCGCCCGTCGCCGAGAACGCACTGGACATGACCCTCCGCCTGTGAGCGAAGGGCCGCGACGGTGCAGCCCGGGCGGGGTCCGGCCTGCCCGGCAACGCTAGAAGTTCTCTTAGAGCCGCCCGGACCACAGCCCGAAACGGGCGCAACCCTTCCCATAATCGGCCCGAGGGACAGGCCCGGCACCGGGAGCGCCACGGCCCGTCCCGCGAGGGCATCGGACGGCACGCCGGCCCTCATCAGGCCCCGGCGCCCGAGTGGCGCCGGGGCCGACCCGATGCCCCGTGCCCCACCGCGAGCCAGCGTGCCCGCCGCCGAAGGGAGACCGATCCGTGAGCGAGGACAGGCTGCGTGAGTTCCTGACCCGAGTCTCCAGCGACCTCCAGCGCACCCGCGCCCGGCTGCGCCAGGTCGAGGGCAGGGCAACGGAACCGATCGCCGTGGTCTCCATGAGCTGCCGCTACCCCGGTGGGGTGCGCACACCGGAAGACCTCTGGCACCTCGTCGACACGGGCACCGACGGCATCTCCGCCTTCCCGGACAACCGCGGCTGGGACCTCGGCGCACTCTACGATCCCGATCCCGCCAACCCCGGCACCTGCTACACCCGGGAAGGCGGCTTCCTCCACGACGCCGCCGACTTCGACCCCGCCTTCTTCGGCATGTCCCCGCGTGAGGCCCTCGCCACCGACCCGCAGCAGCGGATCCTGCTCGAGATCGTCTGGGAATCCCTCGAACGGGCCGGCCTGCGCCCGGCCGACCTGCGCGGAAGCGCCACCGGAGTGTTCGCGGGAGTCATGTACAACGACTACGCCACCCGGTTCCCCGAGCCGCCCCCCGGTGTCGAGGGCCACCTCGGCAACGGCAGCGCCGCGAGCATCGCCTCGGGTCGCATCTCCTACACCTTCGGTTTCGAGGGGCCCGCCGTCACGGTGGACACCGCGTGCTCCTCCTCCCTCGTGGCCCTCCATCTCGCGGTGCAGTCACTGCGGCAGGGCGAGTGCGACCTCGCCCTCGCGGGCGGTGTCGCCTTCATGTCGACGCCGGTCACGTTCCTGGAGTTCAGCCGACAGCGCGGCCTCTCGCCGGACGGCCGCTGCAAGTCCTTCGCCGACGCCACCGACGGCACCGGCTGGAGCGAGGGCGCCGGCGTCCTCCTGCTCGAACGCCTCTCCGACGCGCGTCGCAACGGCCACGAGGTGCTCGCCGTCGTCCGCGGCTCCGCCGTCAACCAGGACGGCGCGAGCAGCGGCCTCACCGCTCCCAACGGGCCCTCCCAACAGCGCGTCATCCGACAGGCGTTGACCTCCGCCGGGCTTTCCCCGCTGGACGTGGACGCCGTGGAGGCGCACGGCACCGGAACCACCCTCGGCGACCCCATCGAGGCCCAGGCACTGCTGGCGGCCTACGGACAGGACCGCGCCGAGGACCGTCCGCTCTGGCTCGGCTCCCTGAAGTCCAACATCGGTCACACCCAGGCCGCCGCCGGCGTCGGCGGTGTCATCAAGATGGTCATGGCTCTGCGCCATGCCCGCCTGCCCCGCACCCTGCACGTCGACGCCCCCACGACCAAGGTCGACTGGACCGAGGGCCACGTACGTCTCCTCACCGAACCCGTCGTGTGGCCGTCCGGCGACCGGCCGCGGCGGGCCGGAGTGTCCGCGTTCGGGGTCTCCGGCACCAACGCCCACGTCATCCTGGAGGAGACTCCGCCGAACGAGGCCGACACCGAGACCGAGGCCGCGGAACCGGAAGACGACCGCACGACGCCCGAACCCACGGCGCCGCCGGTCATCCCGTGGGTCCTCTCCGCCCGGACCGCCGACGCCCTGAGAGCGCAGGCCGCCGACCTGCTCGACCACCTCGACACGCACCCCGGGACCGACGACCTGGCCGTCGCCCGCACCCTGACCTTTCGACGCTCCCTCTTCGAACAGCGCGCCGTCGTCCTCGGCACCGATCGCGAGACCCTCACCGCGGGCCTCGGCGTCCTCGCCACCGACGGCGCCTCACCCGACGTCGTCACCGCCACCGCCCGTCGGGGTGGTCGGACGGCGTTCTTGTTCTCGGGTCAGGGTGCGCAGCGGGTGGGGATGGGGCGTGAGTTGTATGCGTCGTTCCCGGTGTTCGCTGAGGCGTTCGACGCGGTGTGTGCGCTGGTGGGTGGTGGGTTGCGGGAGGCCGTGTTCGGTGAGGACGGGGGGTTGCTGGAGCGGACGGAGTGGGCGCAGCCCGCGTTGTTCGCGGTCGAGGTGGCGTTGTTCCGTCTGGTGGAGTCGTTCGGGGTGCGTCCCGATTTCCTGATGGGGCATTCGGTCGGTGAGATCGCTGCTGCGCATGTGGCGGGTGTGTTCTCTTTGGAGGATGCGTGTGCTCTGGTGGTGGCGCGGGGTCGGTTGATGCAGGGGTTGCCGTCGGGCGGTGTGATGGTGGCGGTGGAGGCGGCCGAGGGTGAGGTGCTGCCGTTGGTGGAGGGCCGTGCGGCTGAGGTGTCGGTGGCTGCGGTGAACGGTCCGCGGGCGGTGGTGGTCGCGGGTGTCGAGGCGGCGGTGAGCGAGGTCGTCGGTCAGTTGAAGGCGCTTGGGCGGCGGGTGTCTCGTCTGCGGGTCTCGCACGCGTTCCATTCGCCGTTGATGGAGCCGATGCTGGAGGCCTTCCGCGAGGTCGCGGAGGGGATCTCCTACGGTTCCGCGCAGGTTCCGTTGGTGTCGAACGTGTCGGGGCGGCTCGCGGTGGGGGGCGAGTTGGCGTCGGCGGATTACTGGGTGCGGCATGTGCGGGAGGCGGTGCGTTTCGCCGACGGGATCGGTGTGCTGGCGTCCGAGGGCGTGACCCGGTTCCTGGAGATCGGCCCCGACGCCACCCTCACCG
>NZ_BEWA01000044.1 GCF_003112535.1 Streptomyces rishiriensis
CTAGGCGCCAGGCAAGGCTTCATTGCTCGTGCCGCCGGTACCGGACTCCGTAAGCTGCGCCAGCCCGGCCGGCTTGCCCGGTCCCGCTTCCAGATCGAGGCGGTTGCACGCCTCGGCGAAGCGAAGGTAGGTGTCGATGCTGGCGACCACGACCCGTATGTCGATCGTGAGCAGCTCGACACCGAGTAGGACTCCGTTAGGTCTTCGTGTTCGGCCTGTTCTCGGGCATGTTGGATGGATGGACGCACATGAAGTGAACCGTGTCCGGGCGAAGTTGGCGTTGTACGTGGCTGATGTGTTCGCCTCGGTGCCGCGCAAGGACCAGCGGGCCAAAGGCGACTGCTATCTGCGGGGACTGATGCTGGACGGCCGCCGCAAGTCGATCCAGGCGATGGCCTCGCGGCTGCCGGACGGCAACGAACAGAACCTGCAGCAGTTCGTGAACCAGTCCACCTGGGACCCGGTGCCCGTGCAGCGGCGGATAGCAGAGCGCATGCTGCCGCTGATCAACCCGACGGCCTGGGTGATCGACGACGTGTCGATGCCCAAGGACGGCCGGATGTCGGCCGGGGTGGCCCCGCAGTACTGCGGAGCCCTGGGAAAGAGGGCCAACTGCCAGGTCGCGGTCAGCGTCCACGCCGCCAGCGACACCGCGTCCTGCCCGCTGCAGTGGCGGCTGTTCCTGCCCAGGGAGTGGGCCGCGGACACCGAACGCCGCACCGCCACCCGTGTCCCGCCCGAGGTCGGGCACCGCGAGAAGTGGCGGCTGGCTCTGGACATGCTCGACACGCTGGCGGGCTGGGGCATGAGCCCGCCGGTCGTGGTGGCCGATGCCGCCTACGGCGCCAATGCCCACCTGCGGGCCGGCCTCGCAGAGCGGGGGATCGACTATGTGCTGGCCATCCGCGCGGACGTGAGCGCCCATCCGTTCGACGTGAAGCCGGTGACCCCGGAGCGCAAGGGCCCGGTCGGCTGCTGGCCCCAGCCCCGCTACCGCCACCGGGCACCCTCGGTTGCGGCCCTGGCGGCCGGGCTCGGGCAGGAGGCGTTCACCTCCCTCACCTGGCGGCAGGGCTCGCGAGGAGAATTACGGTCCCGCTTCGCCGCCGTGCGTGTCCGCCCGGCCGGCAAGGCCGTCGAGCGTCCGATCCGGGCTACCGCATCGGCCGAACAGGGCTGGTGGGACGGCATCCTGCCCGACTGCTGGCTGCTGATCGAGTGGCCCGAGGACGCCGAGGCGCCCACCGACTACTGGCTCTCCAACCTGCCGGCCGACACCCCGATCGCCGACCTGGTCCGCCTGGCCAAAGTCCGCTGGCGCATCGAGCACGACTACCGCGAACTCAAACACGGCCTGGGCCTGGACCACTTCGAAGGCCGCTCCTGGCCCGGCTGGCACCACCACGTCACCCTCGTGACCGCCGCCCACGCCTTCCTCACCGAACAGCGACTGGCCCCAAAAGCACCCACACCGGGCTCACTCTCTACCAGACCCTCGACGCCCTCCAAGACGTCCTGAGGTGCTGGACCGGCATCTGCACCACCTGCCACCAGCCCCTGCCCAGCAGGGGCCACACGACACCAAGACCGAGACAGACCTAACGGAGTCCTACTAGGGTGCGTTTCGAAAGTGTTGGTCACAGCCACTCGTTGATGGCTGCGACCAGCACGGTCGCTTCGTAGCGAAGGGCGAGCTTGTCGTATCTGGTGGCGACCGCACGGTGCCGTTTGAGGCGATTGATTCCGCACTCCACCGCGTGGCGCTGTTTGTAGTCGTCCTTGTCGAACTTCGGCGGCCGGCCGCCGTGGGAACCACGCTTCTTGCGGTTGGCGATCTGGTCGCGCTTCTCCGGGATCGTGCAGCGGATACCACGCTTGCGCAGGTAGGCGCGGTTCGCGCGGGAGCCGTACGCCTTGTCGGCACGGACCTTGTCCGGCCGGGTGCGCGGGCGGCCCGGCCCGAGCCGGGGCACTCGGATACGGCCCAGGACCACCTGGAACTGCGGTGAGTCTCCGCGCTGTCCGGCCGTGATGACCAGCGACATCGGCTTCTGGGCCTGCTCTACCGCCAGGTGGAGCTTGGTGGTCAGCCCGCCTCGGGAACGTCCGAGCCCGTGATCTTCGGGCTCGGTGAACACACCCCCCGGCGACTCGATCTGTAGATCCCCTTTTTCCGGGCACCGGCCGCATGCTGATGCGCGCGGGCGATGGTCGAGTCCACCGAGACGTCCCAGGTGATCAGTCCCTCAGCGTCGGCCTGGGCCTGCAACTGCTCGAAGATGCGGTGCCAGGTGCCGTCCCGCTGCCAGCGCCGGAACAGGCCGTACACCGTCTCCCACGGGCCGTATCGCTCGGGTACGTCCCGCCAGGGAGCGCCGGCGCGGGTACGCCAGCGTATGCCGTCTATCAACTGCCGCTTGGTGTGCACCGGTGGGCGTCCAGGCTTCTTGCCGACCGGGAGCAAGGGCTCCAGCTTCGCCCACTGTGCATTCGTCAGATCGTGCCGCCCCACGAAGTGGATCTTGACACATCAAGATCCACTTCTGAAACGCACCCTAGTGGTGGGCACGCAGATCAACGGCGCACCGCACGCCGGCACCTCGCTGGTGCAGTCGATGGCGTTCGCCACGGCCGCCCGGCTCCACGACCGCCACGGCCTGCCCGTGGAGGTCCGGTTCTCAGCACTGGACAACGCGCCGCACGAGTTGGTCACCGACCCCGCATCGGGGCACCGCTACCAGCAGGCCTACGCCCAGGTCCTCGGTACGGACGGCATCACCGACCTGGTCGGCAACCTCTACCGCCCCTTGTTCGACGCCCTGTCGGAGCGGCTGGGCGTGCCGTACGGCGTGGAGGCCTACTCGCGGCAGCAGGCGACTGTCCTCTTCCGGGAAACGTGGCTGCGGGTCCTGCCGCGCCTGGACGCTGCCCGCTTGTGGCTGGCTCCTTCCACCGGGGTGCCGCACCTGCGGGTGCCCTGCCCATACTCCTGCGGGTGGGCGGAGAAATACGCGCAGCGCACCCGCGTGGAGTTGGCCGGCCGCGGCCTCGCCCACGTGTCGGCGGTGTGCCTGCACCACGGCCCCTACAAGGCCACGATCACGCCCACGGGCGGCGGCTATCTCGACCTCGCCACCCTGTACCGGAACATGGTCAAGGAGCTGGCCGCGCTCGCGGAGACCGGCGTCCTCCAGGTGATGGTCAAGGGCGCCGACTGGATGCCCGGGAGCCTCCTGGTCGACGGCGCGCACCAGGCCGTGGGCCTGACGCCGGGACAGCTGCCCGCGCGGCTGTTCTGCCCGATGATCGTCGCCGAGACGGGAGCCAAGCTCTCCAAAAGCCTCATCCGCTCCGGAGAGGCGGCATTGCCCGCAGGCGCCGAACCTTGGATGCTCGACACCCGGAAGTGGCCCGGCACCGTGGGGGAGTTCGCGGACCGCCTGCTGAACCTGGCGGGACTGCTGCTGTCCCACCCCCGGCACTTCTTCCGCTCGTACTCGGCTGCGGAGCTGTCGCGGCTGATGTCCGTACCCACAGGGAGCCCGACTACATGAGTCGCACCACCTCAGCCCGCGTCATCGAGCTGAACCTGTACCCCCAGTACTTCGACCTCGTGGCCGCCGGCCGCAAGACCCGGGAAGTCCGGGTGAAGTACCCGAAGTTCGACGGCCTGACGGCCGGTGACCTGATCCGGTTCGCCGTGAAGAACACCGACCGGTCATGCCTGACGCGGGTAACGCGGGTCGCCGAATACGCCTCGTTCGAGGAACTCCTGGACGCTGAAGGGCCCTCCCAGGTGAACCCCGAGGCGACCCGTGAGGAGCAACTGGCCAACATCCGGTGCATCTACTCGCCGGACAAGGAATCGCTGGGGTGCCTGGCCATCGGTATCGAGTTGGTCGACTGACCCCAGAGAACGAGGCCTCCGGCCGCCCCTCCACGGAGGACGTGGCCGGAGGCCTTTCTGCGTTCCGCTGCCGCCTGGATCTGCCGGAGCGCTCGTGTCGCCGTCACAGCAGGCCGACGGCTACCCCCCTGGTGTCGCCGGCGCCGACGGTGATGGGGGTCACCGCGTCGGTTGCGGTGTTGATCGCGAAAACCGTCCCCTGGGGCGTCCCGTTGCCGTAGGAGCCGACCACATAGGCGCTCTTTCCGTCTGGGGTGAGGGCCACCTTCGCTGGGCGGAAGTACCTGCCTGACCCGGTGCTCGGCGGGATGTCGCCGATGTGGACGGTCTTGGTGACCGTGTCGGTGTTCAGGTTGATCACGGACACCTTGCCCTGGATGACCTTGGTGCCGTCGCCGGCCACGTAGTTGTCAACGCCGACCACGTAAGCCCGGCGTCCATTGGGGCTGATCGCCAGCCCGCCCGTGCCGGCATCAGAGATCGTGTGGACGATCTTCCGCCTCGCGAGGTTGACCACCGAGACGGCGCCGCTGCCCCCGGTCACGTACAGGCGCTTGCCGTTGGGGGTAATCGCCATACCCTTGGCCGGCTCGTTGAGGCGGATCGTGTCGACGACCTGGTTGGTGGTGGTGTCGATCACGGACAGGCCGCCCTTGTCGGACACGTAGAGACGATTGCCGCTGGGATTGATCACCACCTGATCGGGCTTGCTGACGTTGATGGTGGCGGAGGCCTGGTTGGTGGCGGTGTCGATCACCGACACCTTGTCCCCGTGAAAGGGATTCTGGACAGCCACGTAGACATGCTTGCCGTCGGGGGCGATGGCTTCTCCCTGGAGGCTGTCGGGAGAGAATTCGTCCTTGTCGTAGGGAATGTCCTTGAAGGTCTTCTTGGCGATGTTGACCGCCGACACGTACCTGAAGGCGTTGGTCACATAGAGACTGGCGCCGTCAGGAGTAACCGCCACCTGGTCGGGGCCGCCGCCGACTTGAGTAGCGCCGATCCCCACGACGCTGTTGGTCCTCGTGTCGATCGGGTACACGTGGCCGTCGAGACTGGTGACGTAGGCGTAGACCTGCTGCCGGTGCGGCGGGTGCGGGGCGGCTGTGGCAGGCGCGGGCGCCAGCAGCGCCAGTCCTGACGCTACGGCCAGCGCGGCGACGGTTCGCCGTAAAGCGGATCGCTGAAAGTGCACGTGGACCTCCGGATCGACGTGATGGTCTCTCGTGTCGCCCGGTGTACCGCCGCGACAGACCGGTCGGCAGCGGATCTGTACGTCAGTCACCCGGAAGAGTGCCAGCCTGAGCAGCACGCGACGAGGGATGGCACTGGCCCCTCGACCATCACCTTGATCGCACTCAAGGGAATACGGCCCCCCGAGGAATTTGACGTCGTTTCATTCGATGAGGCGGGTGGCAGATGAGGACTGCGGCTATGCCGACGAACGCGAGGAGGTGTTGGGCCTTGCGCTCGTATCGGCGGTGGAGTCGGCGGCAGCCGGCGAGCCAGGACACCGTCCGTTCGACGCTCCAGCGGTCATGGCCGAGCCTTTGTGAGGACTCGATGCCACGCCGTGCATGCGGGGGCGGATGCCGCGTCTGCGGAGCAGCGCCGCAGGTGGTCGTAGTCGTAGCCTTTGTCTCCGTGGAGCTTGTCGGGGCACCGTCGGCGAGGTCCACGCCGTGGGTAGTCGGCCGGGTCGAAGCGCGGCGGTCGGCCGCCGCGGGAGTCGAGCTTGCGGCGAACTGATCGAAGAGCTCCGCCGGATCATGTCGAACCCCGCCGGCAAGATCCCGGCACCCCGGCCGAACTGAGCGCGGCAGGAGCGAGCCCTTCTGCTTCGCCGCCTTCAACGCTGCCGTCAGCCGTCCACCGACCCCGGTGTCGTCCGGCGCGTACACACCCGCACCACGGGAGCGCTGACCGCGCCGGGCGGCGCCGGGGGAGCGGGGGCCCGGGGGCCGGCGAAGGCCAATGGAGTTGCTTTAGGCCCCGATCTCCTATCCGTGACCCACGGTGCAAAGTAGCCGTGGGCCAGGGATCAGGCTGCTCCGGTGTCCGTGGTGGCCGGGATAAGCGGGAGTTCGGGTGTGCGCAGGGCTGAGATCAGGCGGAGGGCGAGCAGTTCCTGGAGCGGGTACGGGAGGGCCATCTCGCCGGTGACGGTGTCGAGGCTCATTGGTCCTCCCGCAGGAGCTGGAGGGCGTCGAGGACGCTCTGGTAGATCATGATGCCTTCCTCCCATGGGGCCGCATGGTTGCCGGTGAGGCGCTGTCCCTGGGCGAGCCGTAGCCCGGCAGCCTTGGCCAGGGTGGCGGTCAGTCGCTCATGCTGGTCCATCGGTACGAGCTGGTCCTCAGTGCTCTGGTCCAGTACGACCAGACGTGGCGCGTTGCCTTCGCGGATCCGCCCGGCGATGGACGCCGGGTCGAAGCTGGCCGGGCTCGCGTCAGGCCAGGCGTCCTTGTCCGCCCCGAACGCCGTGGACAAGAGCTTCTCGTAGTCGTCGCGGAGGTGGGCGTGGGAGACACCCAGCCCATCCGCCGCCGCGAGCGCGGGCAGGTCGTACAGGCCGTTGAGACCGAGCAGTGCGGCAGGGCAGGGCGGCTCGGGAAGGTGGCCGAGACCGTAGTGCCGTGGAGGCTGGAGGACAGACTGCAACGCCAGGCAGGCGCCGCAGCTGTGGCCTGACAGGATGTAGGAGCCGTCGGCGAGGCCGAGGGAGCCGAGCAGGGCCAGGCCGTGCAGCACGTCGCTGACGTGCTGCGGATGGACGGCCTCACGAGCCAGGTCGGTGTGATTGTCCTTGATGGCGTCATAAGGAACGGGGGGATCCGCCATGACGGGGGGAGCAGGGTAGTTGATCTGGGAGACCGTGTAGTTGAGGGAGGCGATGGCGGTGACCGGGGTCGGCCCCTCACCGGGAAGCACGCCGCCGGAGAAAGCGTGGGCGACGGTGGGTTCGATCGAGGCGGAGGTGAGCCGCGGGTCGCGCCATGCACCGCCGTGGATGTGCACGAGGTACCGCGGGTGCCGCGCCGTGGAGTCAGTTCCTGGGAGGGACGTGACCGGGGTGCCGATGAGCGCGGCGGTTTGCGGCGTCCGCGGCAGGTAGATGCTGAGGTTCTGGAGCCGGTTGGCGTTGGGGATGTAGGGGATGTCCTTGGCGGCGATGACCGGGATACGACGATCGAGATGCGGGCTCGCCACCTCGGCGGACTGCCAGCGGGCCTGCCTGGCGTCCTGGGGCCCGGTAAAGTCTGCGCGGTTCGGCATTATGCCCGTGCCTTCCGGCCGGAGATCCACGTGCCGGGGTCGCTGAGCTCGATGATGGTGCCGACGTTGTCGGTGACGAAGGCGATGCGCTGGCCGGTTGCCGGTATCTCCATGGGGCCGCCGATCAGCGGCACATCGAGTTCGAGCAGCCGGGACACCGCCGCGTCGAGATCTGTTACAGCGAGGCAGAAGTGGTGCAGGCGCGACGTGACCATACTCGTGAGGACGTTGTCGGTCGGCGCCCCGCCACGGTCCGACGCGCCTGCGAGGAGCTCAATCTTGACGTCACCAGCAGTGAGGAAGACGAACGTCGTGCCGTGGGCCTCGAACCGCTGCTCGACAGTGAAACCGAGATTGCGCGAGTACCACGCGATGGTGGCGTCGAGGTCCTCTTGCGTAACGGTGATGCCCACGTGGTCGTGGGAGAACGTGAAGGTCATGTCCGAAGAATCATCGGCCGCCGGGCCGGTAACCAGAGAGAGGAATTCGGTAGGAAAACCGCTACCACCTTCGGGTCGGCGCCGGGTGCGACAATCAGTCTCATGACCGCTGACATCGCGAAACTCGGCCCGATGTTGCGCACCTGGCGCGGCCGTGTCTCGCCGGACACGGCGGGACTGCCCAGCGGCTACAGGCGCCGGGTCACGGGACTGCGCCGGGAGGACCTCGCCGAGCTCGCTGGGATCTCGGTCGACTATGTGGTCCGCCTGGAGCAAGGACGCCACGTGACCCCGTCGGCGCAGGTGACCGCGGCGCTGGCCCGCGCCCTGCAGCTCACCGACTCCGAGCGGGACCATCTCTACCGGCTGGCCGGACTTGCCCCTCCGTCCGGCGGGGAGATTTCGGACCACATCCCGCCCGGCCTGCACCGCATGCTTAACCGGCTCGGCGACTCCGCAGCCGCCGTGTTCGCCGCGGACTGGCAGCTCATCTGGTGGAACCGTTTCTGGGCGGCGTTGCTGGGCGACCCGTCCTCAACGCCGTCGGCGCTGCGTAACTTCGCTCGCGACACCTTCCCGGCCGACGGGGCCACCCCCTGCCTGTCGCACTGGCCGGTGACCTCGCTCAGCCAGCCGGAGGTCGAGGCCTCCGTCATGTCCGACCTGCGCCGCGCCACGGGGCGATTCCCGGACAGCGACCGCCTGGCCAGCCTGATCCGGGACCTCACGACGGGCAGCCCGCGCTTCGCCGAACTGTGGGCCTCCGGCGTGGTCGGCGCGCACCAGGAAGACCACAAGATCGTCCAGCACCCGGCGACCGGGCCGATCGCGGTGGACTGTGACGTCCTGACCGACGGCGACGCGGGACGCAAGATCGTCGTTCTCACCGCAGCCCCCGATACCGAGGACGAAACCAAGTTCCGCCTGGCGGTGGTATCGGGCATTTCCAACTCCGCTCACGCCTGAGCGGAAAACCCGTTGATCAGGTTGCATGCGCAGGACTGTGATCGTTGATCAGGGCGGTTGCAAGTCCAGGCCCGTTGCGATGGGGCAGCCGGTGATCGCGTCGGGCTGGTGCCGGACCTGCTTAAGGCAGCTACGGACGAGGCGTTCGGGGCCGGTGATGCCCGCGAGCAGAAAGTTCACGATGCCGCGCTTGAGCAGGCTCCAAATGCCGTCGACAGCGTCAGGCTCGGGCGCTGGGCGGTCAGGTGCGAGGCAGAGAGCCGACGGCTACTCTGCACCGTGAGTCAGAGATAGGACACCGGGGCCCCTTTAGGGCGGTGACGGGTTCGGGGGCGGCTTGAGCACGGACTTCCCCGCCCGTCGATTGCTCTTGGGCTTCTTGGTCTGGTTGAGGGCCCAGCGGCCCGGCTCGACCGCCCCTCGTTTGGCGCGGGTGCGGTGCACGGGCCACCGGTTGGGCTTCTTGATCGCCCGTGGGCAGTTCCGGTTCCGGCGGGCCGGGAGTAATAGCGGCTAACACAATGAGGTGGCTCGGTCCTGATGGCCGTGTCCAGGGCGGTAGTTGAGCGTTCGGCTCGGTGTGGGGAAGTCGCCGTGGATCGTGTCGGATGAGCTGTGGGACCGCCTGGAGCCGCTCTTGCCGCGGCGCGAGCGACGCTTTCGGCACCCGGGACGCAAGCCGCTGCCGGACCGGCAGGTGCTGTGCGGGATCCTGTACGTGCTGCACACCGGGATCCAGTGGGAGTACCTGCCGCAAGACCTTGGGTTCGGCTCGGGCATGACGTGCTGGCGCCGCTTACGGGACTGGAACCAGGCCGGCGTCTGGCAGCGGTTGCACGAGGTCCTGCTGGCCGAACTGAATGCGGCCTCGCGGCTGGACTGGTCCCGCTGCGTGGTCGACTCCTCCCATGTCAGGGCGCTAAAAGGGGGAGCCAGACGGGCGCCTCGCCGGTCGACCGGGGCCGAGCCGGCTCCAAACATCACTTGATCACTGACGGGCACGGCACCCCGCTGGCGGTTCTGCTGACCGGCGGCAACCGCAACGACGTCACCCAACTGCTGCCCCTACTCGACGCGATCCCGCCGGTCCGCGGCCGGGTCGGCCGTCCCCGCCGCATGCCAGACTCGCTGTTCGCCGACCGCGGCTACGACCACGACATCTACCGCGACCAGGTTCGCGCCCGTGGCATCGTGCCCGCGATCGCCCGCCGCGGCACCCGACACGGCACCGGGCTGGGCACCTACCGCTGGGTCGTGGAGAGGAGTTTTGCCTGGTTGCACGGCTTCCGACGCCTGCGGATCCGGTGGGAACGGCGGGCCGACATCCACGAAGCGTTCCTGAAGCTCGCCTGCTGCCTCATCACTCACCGGCAACTCACGGCATTGCGCTGACGTTGGGGTACAAGGCCGCTGGTCACCTCATGGATGTCCGTGACTCATGCCATGATCCGGCCTCATGAGTGACCGTTCGCTTTCACCCGCCTGGCTGGCCTCGTGGACAGAGAGGGTCTCCGGGACTCTCGCGGCAATGACGGACGGGTTCGAGCATCGGCACGGCTTTCCTCCTGGTACCAACGAGGTCCGGCCGGCCGGTCGCGACGATCAAACGGCGGCTCGCACGCTCGCTCAAGCGGGCCTTATCCCGGCTGACCTGGTCACTTTCTACGACTGCATTGGTGACTTGACCTGGTCGGACATCGGCAACGGATACTTCCTCGACGCGGCAAGTGACGTCCTTCTGCGACTCGAGGAGCACGGG
The DNA here is from genome assembly GCF_003112535.1 of Streptomyces rishiriensis. Taxonomy (GTDB): domain Bacteria; phylum Actinomycetota; class Actinomycetes; order Streptomycetales; family Streptomycetaceae; genus Streptomyces; species Streptomyces rishiriensis. Next base: position 10,349 of record NZ_BEWA01000044.1, read on the forward strand.
CCTGTCGTCGCCGCCGCGGACCGGATGGTGGTCATCGGCTCGAACGGCGGTGGCCTCTCCTACGTCGCGGGCTCTGATGGGTCGGTTCATCGGATGCGGACGGCATCACTGGACGAACCCGAGCTCGACAAGGTAGCCGACGACCTGCGGCAGTTTCTGGAGCTGCTGGAGGGATCCCTGACGCGGTTCATTGCCGACGGTGACCCGGGATCTCTGTAGGTCAGCCCGCGGGGCTCATTCTGTTAGCCGCTGTAAGCGGCTGCGGGCCTCCTGCACGGCCTCGGTCAAGGAGCGGGCGAGCTTGGCGGTGGTGGCTCCGAGCTGGGAGGGAACGCTCCGGCGGATGATGCGGACGCACTTGAGGTACGAGACGCGGTCCGCGTCGATGGCGGGGCCGGCGAGGGCTGCGGCGTGAGCGAACCGGCGGATCGCGTGGTGGACGGCGAGGTAGGCCCACAGCTCCTGCCGGACGCCTTCCGGTGTCCGCGACCGGATCGGTCCACCGGGGCCGAGGTGGTCCTTGATCTCGTCGAAGGCCAGCTCGATCTCCCAGCGTTCCCGGTAGAGCGCGACCAGCTCGGCCGCCGGGTACTGCTCGGAGTCCAGCAGTGTCGTGCCGAGGAAGGCGACCTTGTCGTCCTTTGTGAAGGTGATGACGCGGTAGCTCGTGTGCTCGGGCAGGGTCCGGCCTTCCCGGGCGGCTCGGAGCCGGACGTCCTTGCCCGGCCGCGCCATAGACAAGTACGAGCCGTCGGGAAGTTCCTCCTGGAGGGTGCCGAGGTGGTTGGACTGGAGCCTCACCAGCAGGTCCGCGCCCGTCGCGGAGAAGGCGTGGGCGAACTCGACCGACCAGAAGCCGCGGTCGGCGATCACCAGGTCCCCAGGGCCGGTGGAGCCGGCCAGCGGGTAGGCCAGGCTGCGTTCGCCGTCGCGGTAGCCGCCGAGGCGGGCATCGAGCACTCTGTGTGTCCCGATCTCGGCGAGAACCACAGCCCGCACCTGGGGGAATCCGAAGGGGAGGCCACCCATGGTGGAGGGGCCGTCGAAGGTGTCGCCGTTGCTCACCGAGTCGGGGAGGTCGAACTGGGTGCCGTCCAGAGCGAGCAGCCGTAGCCCGCGCCACCATGCTCCGGGCGTGTCCGAGGTGGCCAGTGGACCGGCCACCTCCCTGAACAAGGTCTCCAGCACGTCCTCACCGAGCCGGCACCGCGCTCGACATAACGAGGACCTGTTCACCCTGGCCAGGGCCCGGCTTCCCGGTATGCCACTGGTCAGCACACGCAGCACCTCCTCGTACGACTCCCGGGCGAATAGACACAGGGCCAGGACGAAGTACACGACCAGTCGCGCCGGTAGGAGGCGGCACCGTTGCTCGGCCCGGCTGTGCTTGGCTATCGCCGCATCGACCAGCTCGGTGGTGAACACCTTCGTCAGAATCCCGATTCGCACCCGCTGTCCTGCTCCCCACCCCGTCACACCCGGCGCAACAGCCGCCGAACCTCAAAAGCAACTGCATTGGCCGGCGAAGGCCCCCGGCAGCCACCGGGCCTAGCCCATTCACCCTTTCGAATTCCCGATCTGTGCATTTGTGCCTGCACGGAGGAACTCGCCGAATGCGGAGACGCGGACAGCCCTACCGCACCGGCATGGCAAACCCGCACACATAAACCTGTTGGACCCAATAGGTCCAACAGGCTCTGTGCGTGCATGACGGAGCCCCGGTCGGCTGCAGCGAGACGCAGCCGACCGGGGCTCGACGAGGTGTCAGAGGCTGTCGGAGAGTTTGGCGAGGAAGTCGGCGTTGGCGGTCACGTCGTGGCCGAGGACGACCTGGTGGTGGGGAAGGGCCGCCAGGTGTTCGGCGACCGTAGCCCGGGCCAGGTCGCTGCCCCCGCCGTCGATGCCGTGGGCGAGGCCGAAGTGGTCCGGGTAGCGGTCCTCGGTGGCGCCCGACATGAAGTCGCTCTCGCCGAGGGTCCGCTCACCGTCGACCAGGGCCGGGGCGGCTGCCGGGGCGATGCGGGGGAACAGCAGCGCGGCCGCGCGGCCGCCGGTGGCCAGCTCCATGCCGAACCAGCTGACGAACTGGTCGGGGAAGACCTGGACCTTGCGCTCCCGCTTGCCGCCGGGCTCCCACAATGGCTCGCGCCGCCCGGCGAGCAGGGCATCGGTGACGTCCTGGTGCTGGGTGGGGTGGAGGTGTTCACCCGCCTGGAGCTGGTGGCGGACGACGTCGTACAGGCCGAGGGCGTCCAGCAGACCCAGCCCGATTGCCGCTGCGGATGGCCAGGGCAGCACGCGCAGATCGTTGCCGATGCGCTTGATGAACACGCGGTCGTTGGCGAGGAGCTGGGCACCGCGGGAGGCCATCAGCAGCGCCGTGGTGGTCTTCCCGGCGCCCTTGTCACCGAAGGCGAGCAGGGCCCGGCCGTCGCGGACGACGGCGGATGCGTGCAGGAGCGTCCACCCATCCCGCAGCAGGGCCGCGCGGATCATCTCGCGGGCGATCCGGGCGGCAGCCAGCGCCACGGGCTCCGGGGCGTGGCCGGAGATGGTGACGTGGCCGCCCAACTGCTCCGAGCGGTAGGCGAGCTGTTCGTCTGGCGAGACGGCGGTGATGGTGCCCGTGCTGTCGCGGGCGAGGAGCAGCCGGGCCTTGGCGTACGTGGCCTCGCCGTGCGGCACGGAGGCCAGCAGCGCGGCCAGGTCGGCGTACGCCTTCTCGTCGACGTCTGCGGTGACCAGGGGCCCGGCGCAGACGCTGCTCGCGGGGACCTCGAACGCGTTCCACCACGGCCCGAAGTACCGGTGGGACCAGTCGGTGACGAAGGCGGTGTTGCTCAGCACGGTCACGTCGGCGTCGGCGGCCTGCAGCCGGATGGCGGTAGGGGAACTCACGTCGTCTCCAGAGAGTGGGGTGTGGGTCCGGACGGCCGTAACGCCTGGTAGGCGCTACGGAGTTTGGTGGCGGTCGCGGCCAGTTGCGCGTCCTCGTCCGCGTCGAGGGCGGGCAGGCACGCTACGGGCTGGCCGGCGGCGAAGCGCAACGGAATTCCGAGCCAGTCGCCGCGGTGTTCGCAGGTCAGTTCCTCGGTGCCGTCGACCAGGCCGAGCGCCTTGCGCAGGGTGGAAAGCACTGCTCCGGCGGGTCCGGAGCGGGTCCGGCCGACGCCTGCACTGATCCGGCTGGGGCGGATACGCAGTTCCGCGCGTACCTCCGGAAGGGGGACGGCGGCAGGCGAGCCGTTGACGGTGGTCGACGAGGCGCACACCACCGCGCCGTCTCCGTGCTCGCCGATGACGTGGCCGTGCACGGCGGTTGCAGGGACGTCGAGAAGGTGGGCCAGGGTGAGCCGGTATCGGGCAGAGTCAAGGTTCGAGCCGATCCCGTATGCGCGCGGGCAGCCGGAGGTCTCGGCGAACAGCCGGGTCATGAGGTCGACCGGGTTGGTGACCACGAGCACGGTCCCCTGGTAGCCCCGCAGCGCCGTGGCCAGCGCACGGATGATGGGAGCGTTGGCCGCCGCGCCGCCCATCCGTATATCGGCGGAACGGGTGTTGGTGAACGCGGCCCGCACGGCGACGACCACGGCGTGGCAGCCGACCAGGTCCGCCACACAGCGGGCTTCGGGCTGCACGGACGATCCCACGCTCTGGCGCATGTCGTCGAGATCAGCGGCCAGCGCCGCCGCCTGCTCGACGGTGCGGGAGGCGACGAGCAGGCGACGGCAGATGCCGGAGGTAACCAGCGTGGCCGCGACTGTCTGGCCGACGGCGCCGGCACCGACGACACCGACCGAGCCCACCGGCCCCGGCATCACGCGGCGACCGCCTCAGCCAGGCCGAGCGCGCTCTCCCACACGATGCGCACGTCGGTGCCGGCCGCCAGCTCTGAGCTGAGCTGATCGGCCATCCGGCCCAGGCCGACGGCCCGGCCGATGAGAGCGCTGCCCCGACCGGGCAGCGGCAGCGCGCCGGGCGCGGACAGGTACGTGGTGAGGATGTTGACGCTGTCCATCAGCCACAGCACCAGCAGCTCACGCATCCACGAGCAGTGGTTCCGGCCGGCCAGGATGGCCGCCTGTAACGCGGCGAAGGCACCGAGCCCGTGCATGGTCTGCCGGCCCGTCGCGGTGCCGGGCCGGGCAGCGGCCAGCAGCAGCACGGTACGGCTGATCAGCTTGGCGGCATCCACCGCAGGAGGGGCGAGCAGCAGGCCGGGGTCGATGAACACCGGATGACCGGACGTTCCTTCGGGGAACACCACGTGCTCCGGCTTGAGGTCCCCGTACGCCAGCACCCTCCGGCTCGTCTGCTGGGGCAACCCCGTGGCCTGGAGCCGGTGCAGCCGGACCACGACGTCGCGCAGGAGGCCCACGACCAGGATGCGGTCGGCGGACGCGCACCGTTCTGCCCCGAGCCGTTCCACATAGGTCGGGCCGCTCAGGCCGTTGAATTTGCGCTGGAAGGTCCCCCGGATGCTGCGCTCCCCGATGACCCGGGCCGGACCGAGCAGCCGGGCCGCCGACGGGTGACGGAGCACCCGCAGTTCGCCGAACGTGCCAGCAAGGAGGTCGGTCGCATCGTGCGGACGCTGCAGGAGCAGGTCCGCCAGGGTCGAGCCGGTCACCGACTCGGTGAACAGTACCCCTCGCGCCAGTCCGGCCACGGGACAGACCCGGGGAGAGCCCAGCTGGGCCAGAAGCCGCAGCTGCGCGGCCTCCCGGTCCATCAGCGACCCGGGCCTCCGCACGTACGCCTGCTGCGCCTCCCGGACATCCGGCCAGGGCCCGCAGGCGCCCCGCAGCAGCGAGACCAGCGACACCCCGAGGAAGGCGTACTTGGCGTACAGGGCGCGCCCGTCCACGCGGATCCGGCGCACGTAGCCGGTGACGCTCGGGACGTGGTCGCCCAGGTCGACGTCGGCGCGCGGCCACAGGTCGGCAGCAGCGGCGGCGACTTCGCGGGCGGCGAAGGCGAACACCTCGTCGGCGTGGGGGACGGGAGGAACAGGTTCGGGCGATGTGCTCACGGCTGTGGTGCTCACGTACGCCTCCAACGGCAGTGGATGGGGAGTTCGCCCGGGCATCGGGCTGGGGTCGGCGCATGGTGGCTGGGGGAGAGGTCCCCGGCAGGCCGGTTGCCGAGCGGCCCACCTGCCGGGGACTTCCGGCCCGAGCCCACGGGGGAGGGCGTCGGGCGTCGGGGGAGCGAAGGTCAGGAAGGCGGAAGGCCCTGGAGCCGGTCGAGACGCTCGTACAGGATGCGAACGACCCGGGCGCGGTTCTGCGCGGAAGCGACAGTGGGCCGGGGATTCACCGACAAGCGCCGGCGGGCCTCGCCGAGCACGGTCTCGGTGAGCGGGCGCAGCGGGCTGCGGCGGGGCAGCTGGGCGCACAGCGTCTCGACTTCGTCGGCGACGAGGCGTGCATGCCCGGCCATCAGCCGGGCGATCTGCTCACAGTCCGTCGGCGGGAGTGGGCCCCCGGCCGTGGGCAGTGCGATCACAGCGGTGGCCAGCAGCATGACCGGTTCCCGGTCGAGGGGGAGAGTCCGGGTGAGCCAACCGTCCGGGTCGCACAGCACTGCGTGGGAGGTCTGCACCGGGGTGTCGCTCACGACGCCATCGCCTCTTCGCACGAGGACACCAACTCCTGCAGGCGCGCGGCCAGCCGTTCGGCGTCGACGAGCACCGGGGCGTCGAGGTCGCGCTGGGGGCCGACCCAGTCGGCCACTGGGCTGCTGTCCTGCGCAGTGCGCGGCATGAGCAACTGGTGGCCTCGGCCGAGGACTCGCACGCCCGGGATACCAGCGAACGCCTCGCTGTGGCCGGTCGGTACCATCACGTACAGCACGCCGCGCAAGTGGTCGGCCACGATCAGGTAGCCGCGGCGGGTCCCGAGGCGCATCGCGGCGAGCGCGTCCACGCCCAGCTGCAGGGACCCGACGGCCACCGCATCCCAGGCCAGTCCGCACGGCACGAACTCCGTGTTGTGGGCTCGCCCCCGCACCCATCGCGCCCGCTTGCCGTCGGTCTCGGCGATCAGTTCAGACCACGTCGGAGCCTTCGGCCGTTTGGTCTCGGTCGAGGGAGCGGGCTTTCCGCGCCCGGCGGCGGTAGCGGGCTGCTGCGTTTCCGGCCTTCTGGTCATGATCGAGCGCCTCTTCGTCGTCTGGGTGCCCGGTCTGCCCTTCGGAGGTCGGCGGGGCAGACCGGGCCGTCATCGGCCTGTCCGGGAGCGATCATCGAACGGCCGGTAATCACTCAACTCCCCTGCGCGACAGCGGGTAAGGGAGCAGAGTGGAGGCACGGTTGAACTGGTTGAACGCACCCGGGGGTCATCGATGGCACGTCGACCGCGAACACCGAATGCAGCCCTAGCGGCAACGCCGTTCA
>NZ_BEWA01000045.1 GCF_003112535.1 Streptomyces rishiriensis
CACGACCTCCCGCAACCCACCACCCACCAGCGCACACACCGCGTCGAACGCCTCAGCGAACACCGGGAACGACGCATACAACTCACGCCCCATCCCCACCCGCTGCGCACCCTGACCCGAGAACAAGAACGCCGTCCGGCCTTCGCCCACCGTTCCGGTGACGGCGTGGGAGCTGGCCTCGCCTGCCGCCAACGCCGCAAGAGCGGCGAGGAGTTCGTCGCGATCCCGGCCCCAGACGACCGCCCGGTCCTCGAACGCGGTACGCGTCGCGACGAGCGCGGCGCCGACCTCCACGCAGTCGATGTCGGGGGTGGACCGTACGGCGTCCAGCAGCCGGGTGGCTTGTGAGCGCAGGGCGTCGGAGCCGCGTCCGGACAGCACCCACGGCACCACCGGCAGACCCGCACCCGCACCCGCGCCCTCGCCCTCGCCCTCGCCCTCGCCCGCGTCCTCGTGCTCCGCCTCGTCCGCCGGCTCGGCCGGGGCCTGTTCGAGGATGACGTGCGCGTTCGTCCCGGACAGACCGAACGACGACACACCCGCACGCCTCGGACGCCCATCCTCCTGAAGCCACGGCCGCCGCTCCGTCAACAGCCGCACCTCCCCCGCCGACCAGTCCACATGCGACGACGGCTCACCCACATGCAACGTCGCCGGCAACACCCCGTGACGCAACGCCTGCACCATCTTGATCACACCGGCCACACCCGCAGCCGCCTGCGTATGACCCACATTCGACTTCACCGACCCCAACCACAACGGCCGCCCCGCCTCACGACCCTGACCATAGGTCGCCAGCAACGCCTGCGCCTCGATCGGATCACCCAACCGCGTCCCCGTCCCATGCGCCTCCACCACATCCACATCCACCCCCGACAGACCCGCCGACCCCAACGCAGCCCGGATCACCCGCTGCTGCGACGGACCGTTCGGAGCCGTCAACCCGTTCGACGCACCATCCTGATTCACCGCCGAACCACGCACCACCGCCAACACCCGATGCCCCAACCGACGCGCATCAGACAACCGCTCCACCACCAGCACACCCACCCCCTCACCCCACCCCGTACCGTCCGCACCCTCACCGAACGCCCTGCACCGACCATCCGCCGCCAGACCCCCCTGACGACTGAACTCCACAAAAGCACCCGGCGTCGACATCACCGTCACACCACCCGCCAGGGCCAGGTCGCACTCCCCCGACCGCAACGCCTGCCCCGCCAGATGCAACGCCACCAAAGACGACGAACACGCCGTGTCCACCGTCACCGCCGGACCCTCCAGACCCAACACATACGACACCCGCCCCGACACGACGCTCGCCGCGTTGCCCGTGCCGACATACCCCCCGAAGTCACCCTCCGACACACTCAACAACGCCGGATAGTCCTGACCGTTCGTCCCCACGAACACACCCGCACGACTCCCCCGCAACGACCGAGGATCCACCCCCGCCCGCTCCACCGCCTCCCACGACACCTCCAACAACAACCGCTGCTGCGGATCCATCGCCAACGCCTCACGCGGCGACACCCCGAAGAACTCCGCATCGAAACCACCCACACCCGACAGAAAACCACCGCGCGCGGTGTGGCTGGCGTACGGGTTGTCCGGGTCGGGAGCGAAGAGCAGGTCGAGGTCCCAGCCGCGGTCGGTGGGGAAGTCACCGATGCCCTCGCGGCCATCCGCGAGCATCTCCCAGAACTGTTCCGGGGTCTCGGCATCGCCGGGGAAACGGCAGGCCATGCCCACGATCGCCACCGGCTCGTCCACCGCGACGGCGGTGGTCCCGTACGGCGCGGCGGCAGCGGCGGCGTCGTCCCCGAACAGCTCGGCGTGGATGAACGCGGCCAGCGCCTGCGGGGTCGGGTGGTCGAAGACCGCCGTCGTGGGGAGGGTGACCCCCGACACGGAGGCCAGGACGTTGCGCAGCTCCACCGCGATGAGCGAGTCCACGCCCAGGTCGCGGAAGGCCCGCTCCGCACCCACCTGTTCGACGCCGGTGTGTCCGAGTGCCGCCGCGGCCCGGGCGCGGACCTCTGTGACGAGCTCCCGCAGGCGTGCCTCAGGGGCGAGGCCGCGCAGACGCGCCTGGAGTCCGGTCGTGACGGTCTCGGCGGTGACCTGGGATGCGACCGGGGCGCGGTACACCTCTGCGAGGAACGAGCTGGGCCGGACCGCGGTGAAGGCGGCGCCGAAACGGCTCCAGTCGACGTCGGCCACGAAGGCCGCGGCAGTCGCGTCCCCAGCGGCGGCGGCGAGGGCGTCCAGGGCCCGGTCGGGGTCGAGGAGGCCCACACCGCCGCTCAGTTGACGGCCCTCGGCGCCGGCGTCGGCGGCCATGCCGCCGCCTGCCCACGGTCCCCAGGCGATCGAGGTGGCGGGCAGCCCCTCGCTCCTTCGCCGCTCCGCGAGGGCGTCCAACAGGGCGTTGGCGGCCGCGTAGTTGGCCTGTCCGGCGGAGCCGACCGTGCCGGCGAAGGACGAGAAGAGGATGAAGGCGGAGAGTTCGCGGTTCCGGGTCAGCTCGTCCAGGTTGCGTGCCCCGGCGACCTTGGCGGCGAAGACCTTCTTGAAGGCGGCCGGCGTGAGGCCGTCGACGATGCCGTCCTCCAGCACCCCCGCCGTGTGGACGACCGCGTCGACAGGGTGGGCGTCGAGCAGCGCGTGCAGCGCCTCGCGGTCCGTCAGATCCAGTGCCGCGAACGTCACTTCGACGCCGGCGTCGAGCAGCTCGCCGCGCAGGTCCTCGGCGCCCGGCGCGCTCTCCCCGTTGCGGCTGACCAGGACCAGGTGCGCGGCGCCCGCCCGGGCGGCCCACCGGGCCACTCTGGCGCCCAGCGCGCCTGTGCCTCCGGTCACCAGGACCGTGCCGGACGGCTGCCAAGCGGCATCCGGTGCGGGAGTGGCCGCAACCAGGCGGCGGCCCAGGAGTCCGCCGGGGCGGACCGCGGCCTGGTCCTCACGCGGGCCCGCGGCGGTCGCGCCGTCGGCGAGCAGGGCGACCAGCCGGGCGGCCGAACGCCGGTCCAGGGTCACGGGCAGGTCCACGAGACCGCCCCAGCGGTCGGGGTGTTCCAGGGCGACGACGCGCCCCAGACCCCAGACGGCGGCCTGGTCGGGTTCCGGGGCCGGATCGCCGGCCGTGGCGGTGACGGCTTCCCGGGTCAGGGTCCAGAGCGGCGCCCGGACAGCGGCGTCTCCGAGGGCCTGGACGAGCGCCGTGGTCGCGAGAACGCCGTCGGGCACGTCTCCGTTCCCCCCGCGCTCCAGGGCGAGGGTGGAGACGACGCCGGCGACCGGGGCGTCGCCGACGGCCACGGCGATACGGCGCGCCAACTCGGCCCGGCTGTCGCTGTGGTGGTGCTCGACGGCGACCAGTTCCGCACCGGCGTCGTGCAGTGCGCCGGTCAGCGCGCCGTCCCAGCCGTCCGCGCCCGCCGAGGAGACCGGCCTCAGGAACAGCCAGCGCCCGGACAGCCGCGCGCCCTCGGGCAGGCCGGCGACCGTACGCCAGACGACACGGTGGTGCAGGCCGTCGACGGCGACGGCCGAGCCGTCCTCGGCGTAGGAACGCTCCAGCCAGAACCGGTCACGGCGGAAGGCGTAGGTGGGCAGCTCGACCGTCCGCGCCGCCGGGAGGAGCGTGGACCACGTCACCGCCGCGCCGCTCAGATGCAGTCGCGCGAGGGCCGCCACGAAGTGCCGGGACTCCTGACCGTCCTTGCGGAGGACCGGCGCGTACAGCACGTCGTCCGCCGCGTTGTTCTGCGCGAGTGCGGTGAGGGTGGCGTCGGGGCCGATCTCCAGGAACCGGGTCACGCCCTCGGACGCCAGCACACCGATCCCGTCGGCGAAACGCACCGCCTCCCGCACATGCCGCACCCAGTAACCCGCCGACGCCAACTCGCCCTCCACCGCGAGCCGCCCCGACACGTTCGACACCAACGGAACCTGCGCGGAACCGTAGGAGATCCCCTCCGCGACCTCGCGGAAGGCCTCCAGCATCGGCTCCATCAACGGCGAATGGAACGCGTGCGAGACCCGCAGACGAGACACCCGCCGCCCAAGCGCCTTCAACTGACCGACGACCTCGCTCACCGCCGCCTCGACACCCGCGACCACCACCGCCCGCGGACCGTTCACCGCAGCCACCGACACCTCAGCCGCACGGCCCTCCACCAACGGCAGCACCTCACCCTCGGCCGCCTCCACCGCCACCATCACACCGCCCGACGGCAACCCCTGCATCAACCGACCCCGCGCCACCACCAGAGCACACGCATCCTCCAAAGAGAACACACCCGCCACATGCGCAGCAGCGATCTCACCGACCGAATGCCCCATCAGGAAATCGGGACGCACCCCGAACGACTCCACCAGACGGAACAACGCCACCTCGACCGCGAACAACGCAGGCTGCGCCCACTCCGTCCGCTCCAGCAACCCCCCGTCCTCACCGAAGACGACCTCCCGCAACCCACCACCCACCAGCGCACACACCGCGTCGAACGCCTCCGCGAACACCGGGAACGACGCATACAACTCACGCCCCATCCCCACCCGCTGCGCACCCTGCCCCGAGAACAAGAACGCCGTCCGACCACCTCGGGCCGTCCCGGTCGTGGTGTGCGCGTCGGGCTCGCCCGTGGCCAACGCGGAGAGGGCGGCGAGGAGTTCGGCGCGGTCGTGGCCCTGGATCACGGCGCGGGCCTCGAAGGCGGTGCGGGTGGTGGCCAGGGAGGCCGCCAGGTCGTAGAGGTCGGTGTCCGGGCGCTCGGTCAGGTGGGCGGCCAGGCGGCCCGCCTGGCCGCGCAGCGCGGTCTCGTCGCGGGCGGACAGGAGCCACGGCAGGACCGGGAGGGCGGTACGGGGTCCCGGTTCCGGGGCGGTCTCGTCCGCGGCGGGTTCGGGGGCCTGCTCGATGACGGCGTGGGCGTTGGTGCCGGAGACGCCGAACGCCGAGACTCCGACGCGGTGCGGGTGGTCGACGTGCGGCCAGTCGACGGGCCCGGTGAGCAACCGGACGTGACCGGCGCTCCAGTCGACGTGTTGCGAGGGGCGTTCGGCGTGCAGGGTGGGCGGCAGGACGCCGTGCCGTAGTGCGAGGACGGACTTGATGACGCCGACGACGCCTGCGGCGGCCTGGGTGTGGCCGATGTTGGACTTCGCCGAGCCGAGCCACAGCGGCCGGTCGGCGGTACGGCCCTGGCCGTAGGTGGCGAGAAGCGCCTGGGCCTCGATGGGGTCGCCGAGCGAGGTGCCCGTGCCGTGCGCCTCGACGGCGTCGATCTCGGTCGCGGGCAGGCCGGCGTTGGCGAGGGCGGCGAGGATGACGCGCTGCTGGGCCAGGCCGTTGGGGGCGGTGAGGCCGTTGGAGGCGCCGTCCTGGTTGACCGCGCTGCCGCGCAGCACCGCCAGCACCTGATGGCCGTTGCGGCGGGCGTCGGAGAGCCGTTCGAGGACGATCGTTCCGGCGCCCTCGGCCCAGCCCGTCCCGTCCGCGTCGTCGGAGAAGGCCTTGCAGCGGCCGTCGCCGGCCAGGCCGCCCTGCTGCTCGAACTCGATGAAGGCGCCGGGGCTGGACATGACGGTGACACCGCCGACGACGGCGAGAGAGCACTCGTCGGAGCGCAGCGACTGGGCCGCCAGGTGCAGGGCGACGAGGGAGGAGGAGCAGGCGGTGTCGACGGTGACGGCCGGGCCCTCCAGCCCCAGGGTGTAGGCGACGCGGCCGGAGAGGACCGACATGGAGTTGCCGGTGAGCAGATGGCCCCGGGCGTCGTCGGGGACCTCGCGCAGTCCGGAGGTGTAGCCCTGGTCGCTGCAGCCGACGAACACTCCCGAGCGGCTGCCCCGCAAGGTGGCGGGGTCGATGCCGGCGCGCTCGAACGCTTCCCAGACCACTTCGAGCAGCAGACGCTGCTGCGGGTCCATGGCGAGCGCCTCGCGCGGGGAGATGCCGAAGAAGGCGGGGTCGAACCGGTCGGCGTCGTGGAGGAAACCGCCACGGCGACGCCCGGTGGCGGCGTTGTCCGGTCCGGGCGCGGTGGACCAGCCCCGGTCGGCGGGCCAGTCGGTCACCGCGTCGGTCCCGGTGACCAGCAGGTCCCAGAAGTCGTCGGGGGTGCGGACGCCGCCGGGCAGACGGCAGCTCATGCCGACGATGGCGACGGGCTCCTGCTCGCGGGCCTCCAGCTGCCGCAGCCGGCGGCGGGTGTTGTGGAGATCGACGGTGACCCGCTTGAGGTAGTCCCGAAGCTGCGCTTCATTCGTCATGGACGGCCCCCATGCTGATCGATTCTGTGACGGAACGTGTCCCCGCGCGTGGCCGGTGGGCCCTGTGGGCGTCCGGCTGCTGGTGTGCTCCTCGAGCGGTGGGGACAGCATGACCCGGCCCGGGAGCCTTTCTCGGCCCCCGGCCGGGTTCTCTGGGGAAACCCTTGGAAATCACGAGCCCGCCGCCATTCACGCAGGCCGGAGCAATGGCCGGTCGGACGGCCCGGACATGCCGGGGCCCCGAACGGCCGTAGCTCATACGGGGGTTCGGGGCCTCGGTTGCTCAGACGTACGGCGGTGGGGCGCCCCGGGCGAGAACGGTGTACAGGACCGCGAAGGCGTCCTGAAGCGCCGTCAGGGCGTCGGGGATGCGCCAGGCGGCGCGGTCGCGGGGGCCGACGGCGTTGGAGACGGTGCGCAGTTCCAGTAGCGGGACGCCGTGGACGGCGGCGGCCTCGGCGACGCCGAAGCCCTCCATCGCCTCGGCCGCGGCACCGTGGCGTTGCCGTAGGCACTGGGCGCGTTCCGCGGTGCCGGTGACGGTGGAGACGGTCAGGACGGGGGCATGGACGGCGCCGAGGACCCGGGCGACGGCGGCGGACAGGTGGGGTGCGCAGGTGTGCTCGGACACTCCGAAGCCGAGGCAGTCGATGGAGAGGAATCCGTCGGGGGTCTCGCAGCCGAGGTCGGCGGCGATGACGCGGTCGGCGACGACGACGGAGCCGACGTCGGCGACCGGCGCGAAGCCCCCCGCGATGCCTGTCGAGACGACCAGGTGGTACTGGTCACCCCGGACGGCCGCCGCGGTGAGTGCCGCGTCGGTCGCCGCGGCCGCGGCGGCGGGGCCCACTCCCCCTGCCATCAGGTCGGCGACGAGCTGCCGGTGGCGGACGGGCCCCTGCCCCTCCGCCGTGCGGTCGGCCCGCACGGACGAGGCGTCGCCGGTGCAGTTGATCCGGAGCATCTCGCGGCCCGGCAGGGCGCCGCACTCGACCGCCGCAGCAGGGCCCAGACCTCTCGCGGCGGCGTCGCGTTCGGCCTGTACCGCGGTGACGACGAGGAGACGTACGGCGTTCATGACGAGAGCTGGACATGCCCGTGATCGCCTATGACGAGGCGGTGGGTGGCAGGCAGTCCGGGGGCGACGGCGACTTTGACGTTGCGGCCGACGAGGGAGGCCGCCACGCGCCGGATCCGGTCGAAGGACGACTCCCGCAGCACGATCGAGTACTCGATCTCGCTGTGGGAGATACGGCAGTTCTCCGCGACCGACGTGGACGGGCCGACGTACGAGTCGCTGACGACGCTGCCGGCGCCGATGATCACGGGACCGACGATGCGGGAGCGGCGGACCTCGGCGCCCGCCTCGATCCGGACGCGTCCGATGATCTCGCTCTCGTCGTCGACGTAGCCGTTGACGCAGGGCTGGAGGCGTTCGAGGAGGGTGCGGTTGACCTCCAGCATGTCGGTGACGTTGCCGGTGTCCTTCCAGTATCCGGTGATGACCGTGGAGCGGACCTCCATGCCCTGGTCGATCATCCACTGCAGAGCGTCGGTGATCTCCAGCTCGCCCCGGGGGGACGGCTGGATGGCCCGCACCGCTTCGTGCACGGCCGCCGTGAAGAGGTACACGCCGGCGACGGCCAGGTCGCTGCGCGGCTTGCTCGGCTTCTCCTCGAGTGCGAGGACCTTGCCGTCGTCGTCGGTGACCGCCACGCCGAAGGCCGTGGGATTGCTCACCCGGGTGAGCAGCACCTGGGCGTCGCGTGGGTCCTTGCGGAACTCCTCGACGACGTCGGTGATGCCGTCGAGCACGAAGTTGTCACCGAGGTACATGACGAAGTCGTCGTCGCCCAGGAAGGATTCGGCGATGAGCACGGCGTGGGCGAGCCCCAGGGGTTCGCTCTGCGGGATGTAGGTGACGGTCAGGCCGAAGGCGGAGCCGTCACCGACGGCTGCCTGGATTTCCGGGGCGGTGCCGCCGACGATGACACCGACGTCGGTGATGCCGGCGGCGGCGATGGATTCGAGACCGTAGAAGAGGATCGGTTTGTTGGCGACCGGGACCAATTGCTTGCTGGACGTGTGGGTGATCGGTCGCAGTCGTGAACCTGATCCCCCCGCGAGCACGAGAGCCTTCACTGTTCCATCCAGGTGACGGGTGAGAGGTGACGGGTGAGAGGTGGTGGCTGGGAGGTGGCGGCTGGGAGGTGGCGGCCGTTGCGGCCCGGACGCCGTGTCCGGGCCGCAACGGGGCCGATCGGGTCAGGCCTCGTCGAGGTCGCCCTCGAGGAAGGCGCGCAGTTCGTCGTCGGAGACCTCGTCGGCGTCCGGCCCCGGCGCCGACGGCGCGGGGCCGGCGGCGGTCCCGGCCGCCGCGTCGTCGTCGAGCCGGGCCAGCAGACCGCTGAGCCTGCTGCGCAGCCGGTCCTGGACTGCGGCGTCCAGGACCGACGCGGCGAACTGGGCTTCCAGCTCGTCGAGTCGGTCGAGGACCGGGGAGGCGGCCGGCTGCGCCTCGCGGGTGAGGCGTTCCAGGAGGTGCGCGGCGAGCCGTTCCGGCGTCGGGTAGTCGAACATGAGGGTCGCGGGCAGTCGTGCCCCTGCGAGGGCGCCGATGCGGTTGCGCAGCTCGACGGCGGTCAACGAGTTGAACCCGCTGTCCAGGAAGCCTCCTTCCGGGTCGATGGCGTCGGGGCTGTCGTGCCCGATGACCAGGGCCGCCTGAGCGAGTACGGCGTCCAGGACGACGGCGTGCCGGGCGTCCGGGGCGAGCCCGGCGAGACGGGCGCGCAGCTCGCCCTGCGCGGGCGCCGCCGACGCGGCGGCAGCCGGTGCGGCCCGGTGCCGGGTGCGGGCCGGGACGAGGTCGCGCACCAGGTCCGGCACCGACCCGTCGGCGGCGCGCAGCGCGGCCGGGTCGAGGTCGACGGGCGCGTAGTAGGGATCCCCGGAGCGCAGCGCCGCGTCGAGCAGGGCGAGCGCGTGACCGGTCTCCATGGGCCGCAGTCCGCTGCGGGCGATGCGGCGCATGTCCGCTTCGCCGAGCTTGCCGGTCATGCCGCTGCGTTCGGCCCACAGACCCCAGGCGAGGGACTGGACGCGGCGTCCGCCGGCGGCGCGGCGGGCGGCGAAGGCGTCGAGGAAGGCGTTGGCGGCCGAATAGTTGCCCTGGCCGACGCCGCCGAGGGTTCCGGCGATCGAGGAGAACAGGACGAGCGCGGCGCCGGTGTCGCGGGTGAGCTCCTCCAGCAGGACGGTCGCGTCGGCCTTGGCCCGCAGCACCGTGTCGACGCGCTCGGGAGTGAGCGACTGCACGATGCCGTCGTCGAGGACGCCCGCGGTGTGGACGACGGCGCGCAGCGGCCGGTCCGCGGGGACGTCGCCGAGCAGGGCGGTCAGCGCATCGCGATCGGCGACGTCGCAGGCCGCGACGGTGACGTGGGCTCCGTGGCCGCTGAGCTCCTCGTGGAGTTCGGTCATGCCCTCGGCCGCCGGGCCGCGCCGTCCGGCCAGCACCAGGGAGCGCACTCCGTGGGCGGTGACCAGGTGGCGGGCGATCTCCCGTCCCAGGATGCCGCCGGCCCCGGTGACCAGCACGGTGCCGTCCGCGAATGCCCCGTCCGCCGCCTCGGCGGGCGGCGCCGCCTGGGTGAGCCGGGGTGTGAGCGCGGAGCCCTCGCGCAGGGCGATCTCGCTCTCGTCCAGGGCCAGCACGGCCGGCAGCTGTGCCAGGGAGGCCGCGCTGCCGTCGTGGTCGACCAGGGCGAAGCGGCCCGGGTTCTCGGCGCGCGCCGCACGGACCAGCCCCCATACGGCCGCCTGGGCCGGATCGGTGCGGGGCGCGTCCTCGGATCCGGTGGTGACGGCGTGCCGGGTCAGCACCACCAGCCGGGAGGCCGCCAGGCCGTCCTGCGCCAGCCAGTCGGTGAGCAGGCTCAGCGCGTGGGTGGTGGCACGCCGCGTAGCAGCGGTGACGTCGCCGTCCGCGTCGGACCGGGTGTCGGGCATCGCCGCCAGGACCGTCGCGGGCACGGCCGTGGCCGTGGTCGCGTACAGCGCGGCGGGGTCCGGGTGCCGGACGGCGGTGCCGAACGCCGGTGCGTCGGGCAGCAGCACGCTGCCGACGAGATGCTGCGCGCCGACGGGCGCCGTGCCGATGCCGACGGGCGTCCAGCGGACGCGGTGCAGTGCGCCGCGACCCGGAGCGGACGGCAGGGCGCTGGTGTCCACCGGGCGCAGGGTGAGCGCGTCGATGTCGGCGACCCGGCGTCCTTCGCCGTCGAGGATGCCCACCCGGTAGGTGTGCTCGCCGACGGGGGTGAGACGCACGCGCAGCGCGGTGGCGCCGGCGGAGTGCGGGACGACGTCGGAGAAGGTGAACGGCAGGACGGTGCCGGTGCCTGCGGCGGGGGCCAGGGCCACCGTGTGCAGGGCGGCGTCCAGCAGGGCGGGGTGGACGCGGAACCGGTCGGCGCCCTGCAGGTGTTCGCCTTCCTCGGGGGCGATCTCGGCGTACACGTCGTCGCCGTCGCGCCAGGCCGCGCGCAGCCCGCGGAACGCGGGGCCGTAGGCGAAGCCGCCGGCGGCGATGCGGTCGTACAGGCCGCTGACGTCCACCGGAGTGGCGGCCGCCGGCGGCCAGACGGCCGGCAGAGGTGCGGGAGCGACCGCCGACGGCGTGTCGGTGAGGGTGCCGTCGGCGTGCCGCGTCCAGGCGGTACCGGTGGCGGGTCGGGAGTGCACCGAGAGGGCGCGGTCGCCGTTGCCGTCGGGCGCCGCGACGGACACCTGAAGCTGGACGCTGCCGTTCTCCGGGAGCACGAGCGGCGTCTGGAGGGTGAGGTCACCGATCCGGGCGGCCCCGACGTGTCCGCACGCCTCCATGGCGAGGTCGAGGAACGCGGTGCCGGGGAAGAGGATGCGGCCGTCCAGGGCGTGGTCGGCGAGCCAGGGCCTGTCGTTCACGGAGACGGTTCCCGTCAGCACGACGCCGGAGTTGTCGGCGAGGGCGACAGCAGCGGTGAGCAGCTGGTGGTGTACGGGGTCCAGGTCCGTGCGGGTGCTGTCGGAGCCGGTCGCCTCGAGCCAGTAGCGGCGCCGCTGGAAGGGGTAGGTGGGCAGATCGGTGCGGACGGCTCCGGAGGGGGTGAACCAGTTGTCCCAGTCCACGCGGTGGCCGTGGGTGTGCAGCCGGGCGAGGGCGGAGGTCAGCGAGGCGTCTTCTTCCTCGTCGCGCCGCAGCGTCGGCACGAGTGTGGCGACGCCGTCGACGCAGTCTCCGGCGAGCGCGGTCAGCACGCCGCCGGGACCGATCTCGACGTAGGCGGTGACGCCCTGTCCCTCCAGGGTGCGAACGCCTTCGTGGAAGCGGACGGCGTCGCGTACCTGGCTGACCCAGTAGGCGCCGTCCATGGGCTCGTCGGCGGTGACGGGGCGTCCGGTGACCGTGGAGACCACCGGCAGGGCGGGGGCGGCGTGGTCGACGAGCGCGGTGTGTGCGGCGAACTCGTCGAGCATGTCGTCCATGTGGTGGGAGTGGAAAGCGTGACCGACGTGCAGACGGTGCGTCTTGCGGCCCTGGCCGGTCAGTTCGGCCGCCACCGCGGTGACGGCCTCCTCGTCGCCGGACAGGACGGTGGCGAGCGGGCCGTTGACCGCCGCGACGCAGACCCGGCCCTCGTGGGCGGCGAGCAGCGGTGTCACGTCCTCCTCACCGGCCTGGACGGAGATCATGACGCCGCCCGTCGGCAGGTTCCCCATGAGCCTTCCGCGCACGGCGACGAGCCGGCACGCGTCCTCCAGTGTGAGAACCCCCGCGACGTGGGCTGCGGCGATCTCGCCGACCGAGTGGCCGAGCACCGCGTCGGGCCGTACGTCCAGGCTCTCCAGCAGGCGGTACAGGGCGACCTGGACGGCGAAGAGTCCGGCCTGGGTGTAGTCGGTGCGGTCCAGGAAGGCCGCCTCGGGACTGCCCGGTTCGGCGAACAGGACGTCACGCAGGGGCAGTTCGAGATCGGCGTCGAGGTGGGCGCAGGCCTCGTCGAGGGCGTCGGCGAAGACCTCGTGCCGCTCGTAGAGGACCCGTCCGGTGGCGGCCTGCTGACTGCCCTGTCCGGAGAAGAGGAAGGCCACCTTGCCCCCGCGGGCCCGGCCGGTGGCGAGCAGCGGGTGCTCCCGGCCCTCGGCGAGACAGGTGAGCGCGTCGGTGAGTGAGGCGGTGTCGCCGGTGGTGACGGCCGCGCGGTCGTCGTGGTGGGCGCGTGTGGTGGCCAGGGAGAGCGCCAGGTCGGCCGGAGCGCTGTCCGGGCGGGCGGCGATGTGGGCGAGGAGACGGCGGGCCTGGTCGCGCAGGGCGGCGTCGCCGCGGGCCGACAGCAGCCACGGCAGGGTGCGGGCGGCGCGGTCGGCCGGACGGGACTCCACCGGGGCGGATGCCTCGGGTTCCTGGATGATCACGTGTGCGTTGGTGCCGGAGACGCCGAACGACGAGACACCCGCGCGACGCGGGGTGTCACCGCGGGCCCAGTCGCGCTCTTCCTGCAGCAGGCGCACGGCGCCGGACGACCAGTCGATGTGCGGGGACGGCTGCTGGGCGTGCAGGGTGCGCGGCAGGACGCGGTGACGCATGGCCATCACCATCTTGATGATGCCCGCGACGCCGGAAGCGGCCTGTGTGTGGCCGATGTTGGACTTCAGCGCCCCGAGCCACAGCGGCCGCTCCGCAGGCCGGTCCTGACCGTAGACGGCCAGCAGCGCCTGCGCCTCGATGGGGTCGCCGAGGGTGGTTCCGGTGCCGTGCGCCTCCACGGCGTCCACGTCCAGCGGGGAAAGCCCGGCGGAGGCCAGCGCCTGGCGGATGACCCTCTGCTGGGCGGGTCCGCTGGGCGCGGTGAGTCCGTTGGAGGCGCCGTCCTGGTTGACGGCGGTGCCGGCGACGGTGGCGAGCACGGGGTGGCCGTTGCGGCGGGCGTCCGACAGGCGCTCCAGCAGGAGGAGGCCGACGCCCTCGGCCCAGCCCGCGCCGTCGGCCTCGGCGGCGAACGGCTTGCAGCGGCCGTCCGGCGAGAGGGCACGCTGCCTGCTGAACTCGACGAAGGTGTCCGGGTTGGACATCACGGTGACGCCGCCGGCCAGGGCGAGTTCGCACTCCCCGGACCGCAGGGCCTGCACCGCCAGGTGCAGGGCGACCAGGGAGGACGAGCAGGCGGTGTCGACGGTGACGGCCGGTCCTTCCAGGCCGAAGGTGTAGGCGATGCGTCCCGAGGCGACGCTGGCGGCGCTGCCGGTGGCCAGGTAGCCCTCGAGCTCCTCGGGGGCCTTGCGGGCACGGCTGCCGTAGTCGTTGTAGTTGGATCCGACGAAGACGCCCGCGCGGGCGCCGCGGATGCGGTCCGGATCGATCCCGGCGCGTTCGAACGCCTCCCAGGACGTCTCCAGCAGCAGCCGGTGCTGCGGGTCGATGGCCACGGCCTCGCGGGGCGCGATCCCGAAGAACGCGGGGTCGAAGCGGTCGGCGTCGTGCAGGAAGCCGCCGTGCCGGGCGTACGAGTGGCCGATGCGGTCGGGGTCGGGGTCGTAGAGGTTCTCGACGTCCCAGCCGCGGTCGGCGGGGAACGGTGTGATGGCGTCGGCGCCGTCGGCGACCAGTTGCCACAGATCCTCCGGCGAGACGACACCGCCGGGGAAGCGGCAGCTCATGCCGACGATGACGACCGGGTCGTCGTCGACGGCCGCCGTCGGCAGTTCGGGCAGCCGCTCGGCGGCCGCCGCCGTACCGAACAGCTCTGCGTCCAGGTAGGCGGCGAGGGCTCCTGCGGAGGGGTGGTCGAAGGCGAGCGTGACCGGCAGCCGCAGCCCGGTGGCCTCCGCGAAGCGGTTGCGCAGTTCGACGGCGGTGAGCGAGTCGAAGCCGACGTCCCGGAAGGCGCGCCCGTCGGGGACCGCGTCGGGATCGGCATGGCCGAGAACGGCGGAGGCCTGGGCGCGGACCTCGGCTACCAGCGCGGCACGGCGCTCCGCCGGGGCCAGGCCCGCGAGGCGCCCGACGAGCGGCGGTCCGTCGACCGAGTCGGCCTCCTTCTCGCCGCTCTCCGTGGAGAGCGACGCCCGGGCCTCGGGGAGCTCGCGCAGCGCGGCGAACGCGCGGGCGGTGATCAGCTTCCAGTCGACGTCGGCGACGATCAGGAACTCCTCGTCCTGCTCCAGCGCCTTCTGCAGGGAGGCGATGGCCAGTTCGGGGTCCATCGGGGGTACGCCGTCCCGGCGCAGCCGCTCGGCGACCTCCTCCCCGACCATGCCGCCGCCCGCCCAGGTTCCCCAGCCGATGGAGGTGGCGGGCAGTCCCTCCGCCCTGCGGCCGGCGGCCAGGGCGTCCAGGAAGGCGTTGGCCGCGGCGTAGCTGCCCTGTCCGGGACCGCCGAGGGTGCCTGCCATCGACGAGAACAGCACGAACGCGTCGAGGTCGAGATGGCGAGTGGCCGCGTCGAGGGCGAGCGCCGCGTCGACCTTGGGCCGCAGGACGTCATGGGTGCGCTGCGGGGTGAGCGCGTCGATGAGGCCGTCGTCGATGATGCCGGCGGTGTGCACCACTGCCGTGAGGGTGCCGCCGCCGGGCAGGTCGTCGACGAGGCGCCGTACGGCGTCGGCGTCGGCGACGTCGCAGGCGACGACGGTGGCCGTGGTGCCCGACTCGGCGAGCTCGGCGACGAGTTCGTCGGCGCCCGACGCGTCGGGGCCGCGCCGGGAGGCGAGCACGAGGTGTTCGGCGCCGCCGCGTGCGAGCCAGCGGGCGACGTGCCGGCCGAGCCCGCCGGTGCCGCCCGTCACCAGGACGGTGCCGGACGGCTGCCAGCTGCCGTCCGGTCGCGGCCCGTCGCCGGCGCGCACCAGCCGCCGGGCGAAGAGTCCGGAAGCGCGCACCGCGAGGTGGTCCTCCTCGAGCGTTCCGGACAGCGCGCCGATCAGCCGGCGCGCCGCACGGTCGTCGAGCGTGCCGGGCAGGTCGACGAGGCCGCCCCAGCGCTGCGGGTACTCCAGGGCGGCGATGCGGCCGAGACCCCAGGTCATCGCCTGCAGAGGGCTGGTCAGCCGGTCGCTGCGGCGCACGGAGACCGCGCCACGCGTTGCGCACCACACCGGGGCGTCCAGGCGGGCGTCCCCGAGCACCTGGAGCAGAGTCGTGGTCAGGACCAGGCCGGTGGGCAGCACGCCCTCGGCCGACCAGGGGGACTCGTCCAGCGCGAGCAGCGACAGCACTCCACCGACCGCGACGCCGTCGGCCAGCGTGCGCACGAGATCGGCCATGCGGTCACGTTCGGCGTCCGGGCCGCCCACGACGAGGACGCGGGCCCCGGCGGACCTGTCGTCGATCGCCGCGCGCACGTCCCGCACGAGGGGGTCGTCCTCGTATCCGGCCGGTACGACGAGCAGCCAGGTGTTCGCCAGCTCGTGGTTGCGTGCGGGCTGTTCGGTGCGGGGCCGCCATGCGACCCGGTAGCGCCAGCCGTCGAGCGTGGAGTGGTTGAGCCGGTCTCGCCGCCAGGACGACAGGGCGGGCACCACCTCGGCGAGTGAGCGCACGTCGTCGAGGCCGAGGCTGTCCGCCAGGGAATCGAGATCGTGGCTGTCCACGCTGGCCCAGAACCCCTCGTCGAGGAGGTTCACCCCGCCGAACGTCCCGCCGTCGGCAGCGGTCTGCGGGGCGGCCGGCTCCAGCCAGTAGCGGCTGCGCTGGAACGCATACGTCGGCAACTCCACCCGACGCGGCGACAACCCCTCGAACACCGGCGACCAGTCGACCGCCACACCCCGCGCCCACGCCTCACCCAACGACAGATAGAACCGCTCCAGACCACCCTCACCCCGACGCAGCGAACCCACCACCACCGCATCCCCACCCACAGCCTCAACCGTCTCCGCGATCGGAACCGTCAACACCGGATGCGGACTCATCTCCACGAACGCACCATGCCCCTCCCCCACCAAACGCCGCACCACCGGCTCCAACAACACCGTCCGCCGCAGATTCCGGAACCAATAACCCCCATCCGTCACCGCACCCTCCACCCACTCACCCGTCACCGTCGACAAGAACGGCACCGACGGCACCAACGCCGTCACCGAACCCAACGCCGCCGCCAACTCCCCCTCGATCTCCTCCACATGAACCGAATGCGACGCATAATCCACATCGATCCGACGCACCCGCACCCCCACACCCTCAGCGAACTCCACCAACTCATCCAACGCACCCACATCACCCGACACCACCGTCGACGACGGACCGTTCACCGCCGCCACCGACACCCGACCACCCCAACGCCCCACCAACTCCGACACACCACCAGGCCCCTCAGCAGCCAAACCCACCGACACCATCCCCCCACGACCCGCCAACGCCACGATCGCCCGCGACCGCAACACCACCACCCGCGCACCATCCACCACACTCAACGCACCCGCCACCACCGCAGCCGCAATCTCCCCCTGCGAATGACCCACCACCGCAGCCGGCCGCACACCGAACGACTCCCACAACGCAGCCAACGACACCATCACCGCCCACAACACCGGCTGCACCACATCCACCCGATCCAACCCCGGCGCACCCCCCACCCCCCGCACCACATCCACCAACGACCAATCCACCAACCCCTCCAACGCCACACCACACTCAACAAACCGCGCCGCGAACACCTCCGACACATCCAACAACTCCACCGCCATCCCCACCCACTGCGC
>NZ_BEWA01000046.1 GCF_003112535.1 Streptomyces rishiriensis
GGGGGCGGAGGGGCATAAATGCCCCTAAAGGAATTTCTGGCGAAATTCCACGCCCCGCGAATTCGCCTGGCGGCGAATTCGTTTGGGGTTTATGTCGGGCCGCTGGCGCGGCCCTTGGTTATGCGCTTTAATTTGCCTGGCGGCAAATTCTGGAGGTTAATTATCTTGCTTTATTCGCCTGGCGGCGAATCGTTTGAAGTTTTTCTTGACCGCTGGCGCGGTCTTTGTAGGGGCTTCCTTTCGGCCGCTGGCGCGGCCTTGGGGGTTGGTGGTGGAGGGGTGAGGCGTCGTCATGCCTGGTGGCATGACTGTGGGTTGAGTGTGTGAGGGGGGTGGAGTGGGGGGTGGTACACGGGACGTGAGAATGTGCCATGTGGGGGGGTGGTGCACTCCGGTGCGCCCCTTTGGTGTTTGTTGGGTAGGGGTGGCGGTCCGTCCTCGGGGGTGTACGAAGCGCCTGGCGGCGCTGGTTGTCGTGGTGTGAGTGTCCACGGTGATGTCTATCTTCGGTCGGGGGCGGAGCGCGTGGGGGCAGGGCGTCGTGGGGCGGCCATGCATGTCTACGTGGCGGTGTGTACCTCGTCGGCGGGGGTGATCTCTATGTCGTCGGTCGTGTCCGGGTTCGGGGAGACCGGTGGGCCTGACGCTGTCGCCGGCCTGGAGCACGCCGTGGACGGCACCACGACCATTCCGAGGCCCTGGCACCCTTCGAGGGCGTCCAGGACGCCGTCGCCCTCGAAGGAACTTCTTCCTGACGGGCGGATCGCCGAAGCCGTGGGCGGGGACGAGGGAGCGGCCCACGGTGGTGTACGGGGCTGTATGGCTGTCTGCGGCCCTGGGCAACGTACGTGAGCCCGTACCCGTCGTTCGTGGGTACGGGCTCGGGTCTTGTGCTGAGGCTGTGGCTCAGCGGGTGAGCTCGGTATCCGCGTGTGCGGGGCGTTCGATGCCGGCTCTCATGCGGTGACGGCCGGCGGGGTGGGGGGTGAGGTACCGGGAGCAGCGGGGGGCTACGGCGTGGAGGGTGCGGGAGACGTCGGCGGGTTCGGTGTCGTGGGGGGTGGGGTGGTTGTCGACGTCTTGGGCGAGGTTCTTGAGGGCGCGGTGCTGGAGGAGCTTGAGTGCTCCTTCGCTTCGGTTCATGACGCGGGCGCTCTCGGCGACGGAGAGGCCTTGGAGGAAGCGGAGCACGATGCACTCGTACTGGGCGGGGTTGAGGTCGTTGAGGGCGCTCAGGAGAGTGGGGAGGGAGAGGCCGGCAGGTTGTTCGCCGGCGGTCGCGGCCAGGAGGGCGGTGACCGCCCGGCGGCGTGTGTCTTGTTGAGGTGCGGTGTTCTGTGTGGCGGAGACGAGGGCTCGGGCGGTGGCGATCAGCCGGGTCTCGGGGTCGGCGGTCGTGAGGTGGGGCAGAGCTCGGAGGAAGGTCTTGCTGGTGAGTTCCTCGGCGGTAGGGCCGGTGCCGACGAGGAGGCAGATGTAGCGGTAGACGAAGTCGGCGTAGCGGTCGTAGAGGGTGTGGATGGTCGGCTTGGCGGCTGAGGGGGTGGGTGCGGGTGTCCGGGGGGTGGGGGGTCGGTCGGTGAGGAGGTCGCGGAGGCGTCGGCGGGCGTGGCTGAGGTGGGCCCGGACGGTGCTGCGCGAGATCTCGAGGGAGGTGGCGATCTCGTCCGTGTTCATGGACTTCACGTAGCGCAGGACGACGATGGTGCGCTGGGTGGGCGGGAGCTCCTTGATCGCGCTGAAGAGCATGTCCTTGAGCACGACGATGTCGGTCGGGTCGGGCTCGGCTTCCAAGTAGGAGATGTCGTCTTCGAAGGTGGAGGTGGGGGTGGTGCGCGCCCACAGGCGGTTCTGGGCGAGGACGTTGCGGCGTACGGCGGTAATCCCGTACGCGGTGGGGTTGTTGATCGTGTCCCAGCGGGCGAGGACGTCGAGGTAGGCGTCCTGGACGGCGTCGAGGGCCTGCTCGCGGCTGGTCGCGTGGTACCGGGCATACGCGAGGAAGCGACGCTGGGTCACGGCGTAGAAGTCGTCGAAGGCGGCGTACGGAATCGGCCCGGGCGGGCCGGACTCCGGTGTGGTGGAGTCCGGCCCGCGGCCGGTTGAAGAGGGTGCTGTCACGGCAGTTCACTGCTTACGGCGGTGTTCGGGGCCCGGCTGGGGGCGTGGTGTCCTTCGGTGGAGCTGGAGTTGGTCAGCTGCTGGGTGAGGACTGCGAGGACCGCGACGGTGACGCTCGCCAGGGCGAGTTTCTCGCTGACGGTCCAGCGCTGCCAGAACCACGTCGGGTCGGTGTGGCCGATGCGGACGTGGCATCGGACGAGTCGGGTGCCCACCAGCATGGACACGGTCGGGATGACCAGGAGGAGGGCGCCGAAGACCAGGGCCGACCAGAGGTGCTGCAGCTGGTGGCCGGCGATGACCGAGCCCGTGGCGGCCGTCAGGGCGTCGAGCGCGAGACCGAGGCCGAGGGCTCGGCGGCGGCGCGAGGGACGCCACAGGGCCCAGGAGGCATGGTCGACTCCGAGGGCGTGGCGGAGATCCTCGCACCGGCCGTCGACCCAGTCCTCGTCGGTGCCCTTGACGGTGGCGAAGACGCCCTTGGAGGTCATCTCCACGCTGATCTCGCGGTTTGGGTGGGTGGCCTTGAGCGTCAGGTTGGTCAGCACGACGTTGGTCCCGCCGGTGACGAACCGGGTGATCCTCGGGTGGTTGAGGAGGTCGGGGAGGGTGTCGGCGGTCGCCGTGACGCAGCGGTTGTCGTCGGCGCCGCGCTGGGCGCGAGGGATCGCGTAGCGGGTGCTGAGCGAGATCTCGCTGGGGTCGAAGCGCAGGTTGACGCGGCGGAGGAGCTCGTCCACGTTCTTGCGCGTGATCTTGTACGGCCGCAGTTGCGGCTCGCTGGAGAAGGGAAGGTCAGTCATCACCGTGCTGTTCTGATCGGACCGGCTTGCAGTTCCCGGAGGAACTGCAAGCCGGTTGCACTTGTCGGAAGTTGGCTGCCCCTCGCGCTCCGGCCAAGGTGTGCTTAGAGGTCGCCATGAAACAGCATGACTCCCACGGACCCCGCTCGTCTACACGATCTCGGGTTTGGGTTTCGGCTGTCGTTCTCCGTGTTCTCGTCGCGTCGTCGACTGATCGTCAGCAAGAGCTGGGCGGGGCCGGTTTCGGTAGGACGCCCGGGAGCCGGAACAGCTACTTCCGGAAGGCCGGCACTGCCGGGTCGGCTCGCATATATGCGAGCCGCGAGCCGGTCCGGCTTCCCTCTCTGTTTCCGCAAATCTGTTCTAGGAGCGCATTTTTGAGTGACCTTCAAAGTGCATGTCCGGACGGTGTCGTTCGCGGCTTCGGTCTCGCGGCCGGGCACGCGCGAGAGGAAGTTCCATTTCCCCGGATCGGTCGCGCTCCGCTGATTGCCGCGCAGCTTGATTCTTCAGCTGCTCGAGGACAAAAGAGCCGCAGCAGATCTACTCCGCCACGGGGTGAACGAATTACATGCAAACTGATCGCCCGCCTCGGGCAGGCGTCGCGGAGTTCCTTCAGGAGATTCCCACCACCTCATCATGATCATCCGTAAGCGGGCCCTGAAAGAGGATTCGTGAAATTTATTCTCTGACCGTAGGGCTACCCGAAAGTAAAGAGCCTGGTTTGCGCGCCGTAATGCGGCGGAAGAAGGCGGACAGCG
Source organism: Streptomyces rishiriensis (assembly GCF_003112535.1). GTDB lineage: Bacteria > Actinomycetota > Actinomycetes > Streptomycetales > Streptomycetaceae > Streptomyces > Streptomyces rishiriensis. The sequence goes on from NZ_BEWA01000046.1 coordinate 3,686, forward strand.
ACCGATTCGAGGCGATGAGCGGTTCTCGCCGGTCTCCCTTTGCCTGCAGCCTCCCGGTGCTGAGGCAGGCCATTGCGAACGCCGGCGAAGCCTCTGTACAGAGCGACGGACCGCAGAGCTGCTCTCCTGCACCGGCAGCTTTCCATCCGCTGTGGCTCTCGTGGAGCAGCCTTGGGCGATCAGCCCGTGAGTCTTTGCTCGACGCCGCAACAGAGTGCCGCCGGCGGCCTCCCGTGAGCCGGGGACGGTAGCGGCTGTCCCGGCCCGGGTCCTCCGCGCTGCCTACGGCCGCCGCCAGAGATCCGTGAGGGAAGAACGGCACTGCGGGTGATGGTCCGGCCCTGGCGGACCGGCACGGCTCCCGGTCGTGGTGCACTCTTGGCGCCTCTTCTTCCGGCGGGGAACGCCCTCTGCCGCCCGGCGGGTCTCATGCGGTAAATAACCGCGTCACCGTGTCAGAGGCACGCGTCTGCCTGCGGCCTTTAAAGTCCGTGGACCGCTTCCCCTGCGCAACCGTCGCAGATCACGTGCGGCTCGCCACGACGGGCCGGGCGCCCAAAGGACCGCTCGGTGCAGACCCCCCGCCCTGGACATCGCCGGTACTGCCCGCCGTGACACTCACAGCCTCTGCGCTGGTCCTGTCGGTCGCGGGCGAGTGCTGTGGCCTGCTGGGCGGGTGCAGAGCTCCTGCCGGATCCGCCGTGCCCGACTGTCCTACGGATCCAAGGACGACGCTGCGCAGCCGTTCAAAGAAGGGGGCATGGCGTGGTGGCGGCCCAAACAGAGGCGTTCCGGTTGGCCGTGTCCGCTGGGAGGGTTGCGGCGGTTCCCCGAGCCGAATCCGCACACGGCAGCGAACACACTCAGGGGCTGCGGCCGCTGTTCCTGGACAGCGGGGATCTGCTGTTCGATCCGTGAGGGCTTTACGCATTGCGATCCGCCCCAGGGGCCTGGACCACCTGGAGAACGTGATGGCTGTGGCTTGCCGGACAGGGCTCGGGCAGCCCTGTCCGCAAGCGCCAACGGCGACGGGCACAGGGCCAGCGGGGGCTTCGGCTGCGCCCGCCAGCCAGCCAACGGAGCGGGCAGCCTTCTCCGCGCTCTCACCGCTGGGCTACAGCGACAGTGCTCCTCTGACGAAGTCAGCGGCGCAGCGGGCAGACGTTTGGCCAGCAGCGCTGCGAGCACCAGGAGCAGGGAACGGCCCAGCCTCTCGGGCTGCCCGTAGAGCGACCGGTCCTTTCCTGGACCGCTGGTGGGGCACTGCCGGCGTCGGGCTCCTCTCACACTCGTACCGCGGTGCAACCGGCTCTCCCGTGGTCTGGCCTGTGCTTCGTTCCTGCGATGGCGGCGCCACTGTGGTCCATCCATCGTGCGTTGGGCAGAGGGGGTGCGGTGTATCGCTGCTAGCAACCGATCCTCGTGTGGTTGAGGGTTGTGAGGCGTGAGGTGAGAGGGACCTCTCGCCTGCGGCCGCAGTCGCCGACAGTCCAGCGCTGAACGGTCGCCGATCTGGCTTTGCCACACGCGCCCGTCCCAGCCCGCGGGATGAGTCCTTCGCAATCAAGGCTGCCGTTTCGCGCCTGCGCCCCAGCGGAAGCAGAGGCTGGCGTAGCCCCTTCGCACACTGCCTGCTGGGGCGTGCCACTGCGTTGCTGCGCTGGTCAAAGCTGTTCTGCGGCACCTGCGGCGGCAGAGGGCCGCAAACAGAAGCAGGCGGGAGCTCTCGCTCCCGCCTGGCCGGTCCGCCTCTCATCTCTTGGCCGGAGCGCGGAGACGAACCGTTCTTCTTCCGACAGCGATGACTGGCACCACTGCGCAACCGGCACAGCCGGTCCATGTAGTAAGAGTGCCACGATGGCGTGAACGTTGAACACCATTAGCGGGTTCCTGGTTACGTATCACTCTTCAGCGAGAATCAAAACAGCGTGCGGATCCGTGTAAGCCGGTCGGCGAACCGCCAGCATCGCTGCTGCGCTGATGCGCTGCAGCGAACGCCCCCGACGGTTGCGCCGCTCATTCTGACGCTCCATCAGTTGCGTCGTGGATGCCCCTCCTGGTTTGGCCACCGCCCACCGCCCTAGCGGACGCTGCAAGGCGCTGATCCGTCCGAGTGAGCCGCACATCCGATCACCGCATCGCACCGCTGACGGGCCCGGGCTCACCGCAAGAACCGGGAAGCCTGGCCGGGACGGTGGGTGAGGGCGGAGTCCGAGCCGGTCAGGCAGGAAGAACGCCGCAACCGCTGACGGGACCGATCACCGCAACACACGACGTTCGCGGCTGCCTCGACCGCCGTCGAAGTCTTCCTGCTGTTGAAGTCGCACCGGTAGGCGCCGCTGGCACGCCGGCCGCACACCGCGCGCGGCAGCCTGACGGACGCTCACGGGCACAGGGACAACCGGGACGAGCAAAGCAGTCGCGGGCTGCCTTCCTCGCAGTGCCATTGCGTGGCAGACGGCACGTTTCCTGGCGGCTTGGGGCCCGGCTGCTGAACTCCGGATCTGCCCCGACAATTCTGATTGCCGTCGCCCGAGATCCACGAACAAGGAGGACTCGAGTTGAGGAGGATAGCCTGCTCGTTGGTCAAAGAAGCCTGACGCGTGGGCCGCTTGCAGCGGCCCACTGTCCGGAAGGCGACTGTGTGCGCATAGCGCGATGTGGGTTTCGACGCGAGATGGGCAGTCGCACGCTCGCACGGATCCCCGATGTATGCGGGAACAGCAGGCACCCGCATACGCCGATGTGATCAATGAGGCCGCGCTATCGCGGCCGGCTCGGCACAGCGGACACCGTACGGCGCCGCGTCATGATCATCCGGCTAGCCCCGGATCGTCCCGATCAGGCCTGTCATCTGCCGGGGCGCGGCAACCGTAGACGACTGTGACGGCGACCATTCCGAAGGCGCCGATCAGGACCGGCCTGGCCTCGGCCGCGACGCCGAACAGGGCGGCGCCAACGGCCATAGCCGCGACCAAAACGGCGACAGCGGCGGCACGCAACGGTTCGCGGTCCTTGGCAGGCTGCAGGTCCATCAGCTCACTCTCATCGAGCAGAGCGCCTGGTCGGCCCTGGTAGTAACAGGCGGCGATGGTGACCAGGAATTACGCTACCTCGGTGAGCGCGTCCGGCCCCACCGTGTCGATCTTCGCTTCGGCTGCGCGGAGCGCGGCCACAACGAGCCCCGCATGCTTCTTGAGCGCCCGCCGCCGGTGGGACCGCCACACGAGATAGCGCTGGCGCCGGGCTGCGCAGCCGACGCAGCGCGCCATCGCTCCGGAGAAGGTACGCAGCCGTTTACCCATCTCACTCGCGGCGTCGCGGGCCTCGTCCGCGGTCAGCGCCTGAGTGACGGTCCCCGACCAGCTCGTAACGGCGCATGGCAGCAACAGACCTGGCGATGCCCGTCAGTCGCCCGTCCCACAGAACGAAGGCCACAGCGCTGGCGGCAATGAGATCGCCGATTTTCACGGCCTCGAAGTAGCGGCGCTAGGCGCTCTCCACCGCTCGGCACAGGGCTTTGGACACCGAAGTTCACGAGCGCCTGGTGCGCTTTGGTGATCGCCCTGTCCGCCCTGCGGGAACCCCGGCTTTTGCCGGCCGGCGAGGAATCACTGTGGTCACAATGCCGAGCCTGGCAGCCCGCGCTCACTGCGTATGCCGGTACGACGGCCTCCGCCAGCCGGTCTGTCAGATCCGCTCCCCTAGCCGGAGCCGGGTCATTTCCACCGGCATGAGCGTGCACCACTCCCGCAGGCCCAGCACGGCGCAAACGCCTCCGCAGCAATAGCGGCCACGGTAGCTCTCCACGTCATCGGAATTGATCATGGAGGGGCTCACGAGAAGCGGCTCCCGAAGACGCCGGCAAACGGGTCCTGTTCTCGCGTACGCAGGGAGGGCGGCAAGCCGCCTTGCACGCAGGAGGAGCCCGACGGTATGCCGGTGATACATCAGGCGTTTTCGCCGACCATACCGGCGTGTGCGACACATCGTTCCCATACCGCCAGAGCCATTCCAGCTGATCGAAACATGAAATTCTGGATTGGCTTTGGTGAATTCCATCAGATTATCGAAGCAGCATCCCGGAGGGATCTAAGACCAATATTCTAGCCTTACTTTCACCTCTCTATGGATGTGACCCTATGCGTGATCGTCTTCGTCCAGGCGGTCACGTCAGCGGGGAAGGGGCGGCGGCAGTGCCCGACGTCATGCCGCGCTGCAGCCACACGGCCGATCCGGCCCAGTTCTGCCTGCTCCCGCTCTGCCACGGGCCGTCGCCCGGGCACGCGGGATAAATCGTGTGCGCTGCGCCGGGACTACGTGGCTAGTCTGTTGTCGGGGTTGCGGGTTTGTGCTCCCTGTGTGCCGGCGGAGAGGGAAGCGATACATGGCTACGGCGGGTTCTCGCGCTGCCCGGCGTGCGGCACCAGGTGCAATGGAGCCCTATCTCGGCGCCGGGACACCGTTCATGACCCCGGTCGTAGATGCAGGGCTTCGCCGCTTCCGACGCCCCGGCGACGTCCAGGGTGCTGCTCTTCACGCGGCGCGGGACCAGATGCACAAGGCCGAACAGCAGCTGCGCCGGCTGCTCGAGGAGATTTCCCAGACGGCACTAGCAGCAGACCCGGTCATGCTCTACAGCAGCCTTCATGTGCTCGACGCCATGCGCCGGTCGTCGCAGCCGGGGCACGTCATGTTCGGCAGCGACGCGATGGTGGAGTTCTACGGAGGTCTTGTCACCGCGATGCCGGCGGATCAGGTCCTTCAGCGGCTCGGCGCCGATTTCCACCCGCAGGCGCTGTTCGATCTGGACCGACTGCTGCGCGAGTACGCCCGGGCGGAGAGCCTGGCGCATCAGGCCAAGGTTCTCCGCGAGGGTGCCGCGGACAAGCAGACGAGTGTTCTGCACATGCTGCAGATGGAGCAGCGCTTCGACCGAATGCAGGGCTACCCCGCACAACTGCGTCCGATCTTCGAGGAGATCACGGCTCCTTTGGTCGACGCGTCCAGAGCGGTCCTCGGTTTCGCGCTGCACCAGGCGCTGGAGGCCGCGGACATCTATCACGCCCGGCAAACTGCACGGTTGGGCGAAGTCATGACGGAGTTCGAGAACGCGTCCGCCCTTCTCGCCGCGTCCGCTGGCAGAGAACAGCGTCTGCAGGTGGCGGCCACTCTCACCGCAGGAGTGGCCACGTTCGGGGCTTCGCCCGTCGAGGGCGACCTGCCCGGTGTGCTGGCCACGGAGCTGAATGCTCCTCACGAGGAGATGACCCGCCTGGTCGCTGCACTGACCACGCCGCTGGGCAGCCAACCAGCGCTAAAGACCCTGGGCGACACGAACTCACTGCGCCGCCGTCCGGTCATCGGCCTGGACACCCCCCGCAGTCTGTGGGCACGTCCCGGCGACTTCATTCACGAGGCACTCGACTGGGCCGCCGACGCCTGCCGCGATCACTCTGATCTGCTGAAGAGCTTCGACAAACAGCGCCAGGACGGCTGCGAAGAACTCGTCCGGCGCTCCCTGGCCGCGGTGTTCGGAGAGACCTACGTCCACCACGGCGCCACCTACCCGGACCCGGGAAACCCGGACATCGACGTTCTCGTCGCCATGCCCGGCGCCGTCATCGTCGTCGAGGCCAAGGGCGGGCGTTTCACCGACCCTGCCCGCAGAGCGGCACCGGACCGCGTGAACAAAAGGACACGCGAGTTCGTCGACAAGGCCCTGGCCCAGAATGCGCGCACCATCGCCTACCTCGACAGCGGAAAAGGCACCTTGCGCAGCCGGAACAAGAAGCGTCTTCTCCTGCCGGACCATCTCCCGCCCGCCGTGTCGGTGATCGTCACCCTCGAGCGGGTGGACTCGTTCGCCACCCATCTTCCCGACGGCGGCAAACGCAGCGCGGAACCCAAGGACGGCACCTGGCTGGTCACCCTGGCCGACCTGGTGATGGTGGCCGACATCCTGCGGCACCCGGCCGAGTTCTACGCCTACGCCCGCACCCGCGCCGCCATCGCCAAGGCAGGCGGCCCCCGGGTGTTCGTCGAGGCCGACGCCCTCGCGGCCTGGCTCGACCACCGTGTTCAGCCCGTTGAGCCCGCACCGGACGAGATCGTTTTCCTCGACACCGGCAGTGAAGCTGTCAATGACTACTACACGCAGGTCATCCCACCGGGCTCCGTCTCTCCTGCCCGTCCGGACTCCGGCGCCCTAGCGGAGGTTCTAGACGCCCTCGACGTCGCCCACCGTGAACGCCCGCAGGACTGGAACGACCTGGCGATCGCCGCCCTGGCGGTGCAGCCCGAAGACTGGCGGCCCGTTCGCAAGGCGCTGCGGGCCGCCCAGTCGGTGACGACCGTTACCCGGCGCGCGCGCAAGCGGGCACGCCGTGCAGCGGACGGAATCCGGCTCTCTCCTCACCTCACGGTCTACGTCCGCTCCAGTACCGATGAGACCTCTCCCTCGCCGCTGGGACCGGCAACCCTCCTGCTCCGCACTCCATAAGGCTCGTGAGAGAGACCTTCCTACTCCCCGACTGTCCGTGGTGTCGGTACGCGCAGTGGGACGAGCTCGATGGTGTCTGGCCGGGCCCGGAAGAACTTGACCTCCTCGGCCAGGAGGCTGTCGTACACAGGGAAGGGGGTGTGGGCTGGGCGCAGCAGGCGAGCCTGGAGAAGCGGGAGACTGTTGGCCTGGGCGAACAGGTCCCGTGCGGTGCGCATTGGCGGCCCGCAAAGCAGCGGAGGCCGACGACACCGCGGCCCCGACCGTGCTGCCGGAAGGGCCGGAGTCCGACCGGTTCGGGCATCCGAAGGTCACCTCGCTGACCGAGCGGAGACTGGCGCATCTGCCGCCGGACACCCGGCCGCTGCCCTCGGTGGCCGTCTACGACCAGTTACTGCGACGACGCCGGCCTGGCGGCCGGCCCCGACCCGAGGGAGAAGAGCCGTGACCGTCAAACGCCACCGCGGACTGACCGAGCAGGCCGCCGACGCGGCCATCGAAGCATCCTGCAAAGCCCTGCGACTGCCCACGATCCGGGGCCAGTTCGCCGACATCGCCGAGGATGCGGCCAAGGGCCAGATGACCTACCGCGGGTTCCTCGCGGAGCTGCTGCTGGCCGAGTGCGACGACCGGGCCCGCCGACGTTCCGAGCGCCGGATCAAGGCCGCCTCATTTCCCCGGGAAAAGTCTCTGCGGCAATTCGATTTCGACGCCAACCCGAACATCGACCCGGCCGTGATCCACACCCTCGCGTCCTGCGAATGGGTGAAGAAGGGACTTCCGCTCTGCCTCATAGGAGACTCCGGAACGGGGAAGTCCCACCTGCTGATCGCGCTCGGCACCGAGGCCGCGATGGCCGGCTACCGGGTGAAGTACGTCCTGGCCACCAAGCTGGTCAACGAACTGGTGGAGGCCGCCGACGAGAAGGTCCTGACGAAGACGATCGCCCGCTACGGACGCGTCGATCTCCTCGCGATCGACGAGCTGGGATACATGGAACTCGACAAACGCGGCGCCGAGTTGCTGTTCCAAGTTCTCACCGAACGGGAGGAAAAGAACAGCGTCGCCATCGCCTCCAACGAAAGCTTTGGAGGGTGGACCAAAACATTTACCGATCCCCGGCTCTGCGCGGCCATCGTCGACCGTCTCACCTTCGGCGGGAACATCATCGAGACCGGCACCGACTCCTTCCGCCTCGCCCAGACCCGGGCCAGGGCCGAGGCCGCAGACTGACGACAGCGGGCCCTTCCTCGACAGGTGCCGCGGGCCGGCCGACGGCCACCATCACGACACCGGGGAAGCCGCTACTGGGAAGGACCGAACACCCTGGACACGCAACGGTCAAGGAGGTTCCCGAAGGCTTGCGGTGAACCCACGTCCGGGGCAGGGAGTACACCGGCATCATCGATGCTCGCGATGAAGTCGACATCGGCCCAGCCACCGCGGAACAGCACCACACGAAGCTCGGTCTCTGCCAGCCCCGTGACACGGACGCCGATTGAATCGGGGTCTTCCACTCGCAAGCGGTCCGTCTCAAACTGCTGAGGCCAAGAAGCTGCTTCGTCACGCCAACTCACAGGCCCGACAGCCAATCCTGCGGCCTCCCACCCACGTCGACGCTCCGCAATTTCGACGACCGCTTGATCAAGATCGATGACTCTCTTCACGGTCCGATCATCGATCACGCAGGCGCTGAGGTCCATCGTTTACGGCTCGACCAGACACCGGACCTCACCCCAGGCCAGGTGGTGTCAGATCTCACCGACATTTCACACAACCCAAGGCAGCTGCTGCTGTCGAAACTCACCGACAAGTGGTGTCCGTTTCCACCTACAAAGCCAACTTCACCAACCTCGCCGATCGGGTACCTGCTCTGCAGGCCGTCGCGGCAGCAGGCCGCCTGCGGCAACAGGACCTGCTGGAACAGGCCCAGGAGCGAGAACGCGCTGCGCGGGTCCGCGGACGCTGACCGGAACCTGGGCCGATGGCACGTCCGGCACGGCTTCATGGGTTGTGTCCGGGCCGTTGCTGCCGCGTCGACGGCATGTTGGAGACGCTCCCCGTCCTCGACCTGCCCAGCTGCACATGGCCCCCAGCACATAGACTGATCGCAGCACGTCAGCAACCGGTAGACCTCGTACTGGCTCTCTTCTCCGGCGGGGCCTGCATGCCCATCGGGGCACAGGGTCAGGGGATGTCGGCGGCTGCCTCCTTAAGCAGCGCTCCCAGGGTCTTGGGGGCGCTGGGTGTCAGTCGAAGCAGGCTGGTCTGGAAACGCTTCCAGGCCTTGCCATGGTCGCCGAGTTCCTCCAGCAGCAGTGACGCCACTACGGCCGCATGGGCCGCATGGGCCAGGACCAGGGCCGCAGGCAGCTGTCGGAGATGGGACACGTCGGCGTAGCGGGAGTCCAGGATGGCCCGGGCAGTCTCGCGGCGGAGAGCTGCGGGGCCCTTGAGGGGCAAGAAAGCCGACAGCGTCGCCGCGGGGTCATCCTGCCGGGCTAGGTCGTCGTCCGGCGGCACGACAGGCGCCGCGGGCTGAGTGCAGGACGTGGGCGCTGCTGGCCGGCTTTGGCGGATGCGTTCTGCGGCCTCGTCGACCATGCGGGCCGCAGCTTCACGAACCCGTCCGTCGGGGTGTTCGACGAAATGGGCTGCGGCGGCCTCGCCGAGGAACGGAGCGAGCAGGACGAGTGCTTCGGCCGGGCAGAACGGGCTGCGGGCCAGGGCACCGGCGGCCTGGGAGCGTGCGGCAATCCACTGCGGTGTCGGGCGCTGCTGCCAGGTGGGCGGGGTGGCCTGAGCAAGGCACTGGGCGGCGTCTGTGAATACGGCCGGGGTGGTGCACACACCGGCGAGTGCCTCGAAGATGTCCCAGCTGCTCTCGTAGATGCCCTCGTCGCGGATCTCGCCTGTCATTTCGCCGGCGGCAGTGGCGATGGCGTCTCGCAGGGCGGGGCCGTGGAGCAGGAAGGCTCGCGGATGCCGGGCGGTGATCGCGGCCAGTCTGCCGAGAATCAGCGAAGCTCCGAAGGTTCCGGAGAAAAGGTCGTCCTTCTCCTCGCTCTTGCCCGCGTCTGCAGGGAACGCTGATTCAAGGCATGCCAGCAGCACCGGGTCGTCGAGGCCGTCCGCGCGGTTGAGGATGAGGTTGGTGATCAGCCGGCCGGAGTCGGCGTCCCGCATGAGCTCTGGCCACAGAGACCTGGCCGGCGCTGCCTCGAGCAGGGCCCACAGGTCGTCATGCCACGCCTGGGACGCCGCGTGTATCTCTTCGCGTTCCGTGTCGGTTCGGCTCTCGGAGGCACGGCCGAGCGCGGCGGGACGGCGTGCGGCCGCACGGATCAGCGCGCAGCGGATCTGCGGGGTGATGCGGTCCTCTGTCATGGCCAGGCGGCGCGCTGCACGGTGATCGAGCTGACCGATGAGCGCGAGCAGCACATCTTTCGAGGTCTGCCGAGACCGTAGGGCCCCCTGCAGCACCCTCTCGGCTCCCAGCACATCGGCCGCCGTCGTCAGATGGCTGCCGGTTGCCACCGGGGTTGCTATCAGGGCGGCCAGGACACGCGGATCGCGGGTGTCTTTGATCATTCGGTCCCGTGTCTC
>NZ_BEWA01000047.1 GCF_003112535.1 Streptomyces rishiriensis
GACGGCGTCCTCGGCGCCCGACAGCACCAACGACGTCGGCCCGTTCACCGCCGCGACACTCACACCCTCGCCCAGCAAAGGCCCGACCTCGTCCTCCGCCGCCTCGACCGCGAACATCACCCCACCCGACGGCAGAGCCTGCATCAACCGACCCCGCGCCACCACCAGAGCCGCCGCATCCTCCAACGACCACACACCCGCAACGAACGCAGCCGTCACCTCACCGACCGAATGACCCGTCACATAGTCGGGACGCACACCCCACGACTCCGCCAACCGGAACAACGCCACCTCGACGGCGAACAGCGCCGGCTGCGCAAACCGCGTCTCGTCCAGCAGGTCCCCGCCCTCGAAGACCAGATGCTTGAGCGAGCGACCGAGCTCCTTGTCCACGGCCGCGCACACCTCGTCGAAAGCCTCCGCGAACACCGGGAAAACAGCGTGCAGTTCACGCCCCATCCCGACCCGCTGCGACCCCTGACCCGTGAACAGCACACCCAGACGGCCCGCGACCACACTCTGCGGATCCACCGACACGAGATGCTCCCGCGCCTCCCCCACCGAACCCGCCACCACCACAGCACGATGATCGAAATGCGCACGAGACGTCGCCAGCGAGAACGCCACATCCGTCAGATCAAGGCCGGGCCGCTCCTCCAGGAAACCGGCCAGCCGCGCCGCCTGGTCGCGCACCGCCTCCACCGACCTGCCCGACACCACCAACGGCACCACATCAGCAGGCGCCCCACCACCCGGCGCCACCGCACCCTCCACCGAAGACCCCGTCTCGACGGCCTCCAGGATCACGTGCGCATTCGTCCCGCTCAGACCGAAGGAGGAGACGGCGGCCCGGCGGGGGCGGTCGGGAGTCTCGGGCCACTCTCGCGCTTCGGTCAGCAGTTCCACCGCGCCGGCCGACCAGTCGACCTTCGGCGACGGCTCGTCCACATGCAGCGTCTTCGGCAGCACACCGTGCCGCATCGCCTGCACCATCTTGATGACACCCGCCACACCGGCCGCGGCCTGCGCATGACCGATGTTCGACTTCAACGACCCCAGCCACAACGGCCGATCACCACCAGGCCGCTCCTGTCCGTACGTCGCGATCAACGCCTGCGCCTCGATCGGATCACCCAACGACGTACCCGTACCGTGCGCCTCCACCACATCGACGTCCGCCGCCGACAATCCCGCACTCGCCAGCGCCTGACGGATCACCCGCTGCTGAGAGGGACCGTTCGGAGCGGTGATGCCGTTCGAAGCGCCGTCCTGGTTGATCGCCGCACCGCGGACGAGGGCCAGCACCTCATGGCCGTTGCGCCGCGCGTCCGACAGACGCTCCAGCAGGACCAGCCCCACACCCTCGGCCCACGCCGTGCCGTCCGCACCCGCCGCGAACGACTTGCACCGCCCGTCCGCGGCAAGACCGCGCTGCCGCGAGAACTCCACGAAGCTGCCGGGTGTGGCCATCACCGCGACACCGCCGGCCAGGGCGAGCGAGCACTCACCGCTGCGCAGGGCCTGCATCGCCGAGTGCATCGCCACCAGCGACGACGAACACGCCGTGTCCATCGTCACCGCGGGCCCCTCGAAACCGAAGGTGTACGCCACCCGGCCCGAGATGAAGCTGCCCGCGTTGCCGTTGCCGAGGAAGCCTTCCAGTTCCTCCGGCACGCGGGTGAGGTTGGTGGCGTAGTCGTGGTACATGGCGCCGGCGAAGACGCCCGTGCGGCTGCCCTTCAACGACGTCGGATCGATGCCCGCCCGCTCCAGCACCTCCCACGACGTCTCCAACAGCAACCGCTGCTGCGGATCCATCGCCAACGCCTCACGCGGACTCACCCCGAAGAACCCCGGATCGAACTCCCCCGCATCATGCAAGAACCCACCATGGCGGACCATCGACTTGCCCACCGCATCCGGATCCGGATCGAACAACCGCCCCACATCCCAGCCCCGGTCCTCCGGAAACGCCGTGATGCCGTCACGCCCCTCAGCCACCAGACGCCACAGATCCTCCGGCGAGGAAACCCCACCCGGCAGCCGGCACCCCATCGCCACGATCGCAATCGGATCCTCCGACACCGGCACCACCCCACCAGCAGAAACCCCCCGATCCACCGACCCCCCAGCACCCGCCTCCTCGCCCACCAACTCCCCACGCAAGAACTCCGCCAGCACACCCGGCGACGGATAATCGAAAATCAGCGTCGCCGGCAACCGCAGACCCGTCACCGCGTTCAAACGGTTCCGCAACTCCACCGCCGTCAACGAATCAAAACCCAGATCACTGAACGCCTGACCCGCACCCACATCCCCCGCACCCGCATGCCCCAACACCACCGCCACCTCACCCGACACCAACTCCACGAGGTGACGTTGCTGAGCCTCGTGGGTCAGCGTCGCGAGGCGGTCCGCCAAGGAGTCGCCGGTGGCCGAGCCGGTGCCCGCGGCCGCGGTTCGGGCCGTGCGGCGCGGTCGGCGGACCAGGCCGCGCAGCATCGGTGGCAGGTGCCCGGCCCGTGCCTGCTCCGTCAGAGCGGTGAAGTCGAACTTCACCGGCACGAGCGTGGGCGCCTCTCCGGACAGGGTCGTGTCGAGCAGCGCGGTGTCGAGCAGGGCCATGCCGTCCTCGGTGGCCAGCGGGAGCACTCCGCCCCGGCCCATACGGGCCTGGTCCGACTCGCTCATCGTCGCGATCATGCCGCCGGACTCGGCCCAGAGGCCCCAGGCCAGGGAGACGGTGGGCAGCCCCTGCGCCCGGCGCCACTGGGCGAAGGCGTCGAGGAACGCGTTCGCCGCCGAGTAGTTGCCCTGCCCCGGACCTCCGATCACACCGGCCGCCGAGGAGAACAGGACGAACGCCGAGAGATCCATGTCGCGTGTCAGCTCGTGCAGCGTGAGCGCGGCATCGACCTTGGGGCGGAAGACTGCGCCGATCCGCTCCTGCGTCAGGCTCGCGATCACCCCGTCGTCCAGGACTCCCGCCACGTGCACGACGGCGGTCAGCGGCGCGTCGGACGACACCGCCGCGAGAAGCTTCTTCACCGCTCTGCGCTTCGACATGTCGCACGCCACGACGGTGACGCTCGCTCCGGCGGCTTCGAGTTCGGCCGTCAGCTCCGCGGCGCCGGGCGCCTCCGGTCCACGACGGCTGGTCAGCAGCAGGTGGCGTACGCCATGTGCGGCGACGAGATGCCGCGCGACGAGGCCGCCCAGCGTGCCGGTCCCGCCGGTGACCAACACGGTTCCCGCGGGATCCAGCGCGGTCCCGGCGCCGGCGTCGACCGCGGCCCGTACCAGCCTGGGCGTGTGCACCACATCGGCGCGCACCGCCACCTGGGCTTCGCCAGTGGCCAGTACGCCGGCCAGGGCCGGCCGGGAGGCCTGCACCTCGTCCACGTCCATCAGCAGGACACGGTCCGGGTTCTCGGCCTGCGCGGCGCGCACCAGCCCCCAGACCGCGGCGCCCGCCGGATCGGTCACCTCGGAGTCGCCCGAGACGCCGACCGCGCCGCGTGTCACGACGAGCAGGCGGGACGCCTCCAGTTCCGGCGCGGCGAGGAATGCCTGAAGGATGCCGAGGACACGGCCCACGAGGCCGCGCACCCGCTCGGCGCTGACGACGCCGTCGACGGCGTCCACGACCAGCACGTCCGGCATGGACGCGCCGGACCGCACGAGTTCCTCGACGTCCAGGGCCATGGAGACCGGGTGCGGGACGACCGCGGCAGCGGTGCCGGCCGTCCCTCCGGCCGGCGTCGCGGTCCATTCGACGGCGAACAGGACGTCCGTGCCGGGACCGGTCCGTCCGGCGGCCTTGAGCTGCTCGTCGGCGACCGCGCGCAGCACGAGCGACTCCACCGACGCGACGGGGGCGCCGTCGCCGTCGGCGAGTTCCAGCGCCACCGATTCGGGTCCGGTGGGCGTCATGCGTACGCGCAGGCTGGTGGCGCCCGAGGCGTGCAGCGTCAAGCCGTTCCACGCGAACGGCAGGATGAGCTTGCCCTCTTCGGCCTTCCGCTCGGTGAAGGCGCCGCAGTGCAGGACCGCGTCGAGAAGCGCGGGATGCAGACCGAAGCCGGCCGCCGCCTCGGCGTCGTGCGCCGGGAGCGTGACCTCGGCGTAGATGTCCTCTTCGAGGGTCCACAGCGTGCTGAGGCCCTGGAACAGCGGCCCGTACGCGTATCCGGCGCTCGCCTGGTCCGCGTAGAAGTCGGTCAGGTCGACGGGCTGCGCACCCTCAGGGGGCCAGACGCCGAGTGTGGTGCCGGGGGCCGGTGCCTCGTCGTCGAGCTGACCGTTGGCGTGGCGGACCCACGGGGTTCCGGGCTCCGCGTCGTCGGGCCGCGAGTACACGGCGACCGGCCGTACACCGCCTGCGTCCTCACCGACCGAGACCTGGATACGCACCGCACCCTTGTCGGGGATCACCAGGGGGGCTTCGATGATCAATTCGCGCAGGGACCGCGCACCGACCTCGTCCCCGGCACGGACGGCGAGTTCCACCAGTGCCGTACCCGGCAGCAGGACGGTGCCGGACACGGTGTGGTCCGCGAGCCACGGCTGGGCGGCCAGCGACAGCCGGCCCGTGCCCAGCACACCGCCGGTGTCGGGAACACTGATCACCGAGTCGAGCAGCGGATGCTCCACCGCGAACGCGGGATCACCGGCCGAGACGTTCGAGTTCAGCCAGTACCGCTGCCGCTGGAAGGCGTAGGTGGGCAGGTCCACCCGCCGGGCTCCCGTCCCGGCGAACACCTTCTCCCAGTCCACCCGCACACCCCGGGCATGCAACTGCCCCAGGGCATACATCAGCGCCCGGTCTTCCGGCATGTCCCGCCGCAGGGAAGGCACGCAATCCCCGGCCACCATCCCCGACAGCACACCGTCAGGACCGAGCTCCAGGAACGTCGACACCTTCTGCTTTCGCAGCGCCTCGACACCGTCGTGGAACCGGACCGTGCCCCGCACGTGCTCCACCCAGTACTCCGGCGTGCACAACCGGCCCGCCTCCGCCACTTCACCGGTCAGATTCGACACCACCGGCACAACCGGCTCGTGATAGGCGAGTGCGGCCGCGACCTGGCGGAATTCCTCCAACATCGGATCCATCAACGCCGAATGGAACGCGTGCGAGACCCGCAACCGCTTGACCCGACGATCCCCCAAGCGGGCCACCACCTCCGCGACGGCGTCCTCGGCGCCCGACAGCACCAACGACGTCGGCCCGTTCACCGCCGCGACACTCACACCCTCGCCCAGCAAAGGCCCGACCTCGTCCTCCGCCGCCTCGACCGCGAACATCACCCCACCCGACGGCAGAGCCTGCATCAACCGACCCCGCGCCACCACCAGAGCCGCCGCATCCTCCAACGACCACACACCCGCAACGAACGCAGCCGTCACCTCACCGACCGAATGACCCGCCAGGTAGTGGGGACGCACGCCCCAGGACCGTACGAGACGATAGAGCGCCACCTCGACGGCGAACAGCGCCGGCTGCGCATACCGCGTCTCGTCCAGCAGGTCCCCGCCCTCGAAGACCAGATCCTTGAGCGAGCGACCGAGCTCCTTGTCCACGGCCGCGCACACCTCGTCGAAAGCCTCCGCGAACACCGGGAACGCGGCATACAACTCCCGCCCCATCCCGACCCGCTGCGACCCCTGACCCGTGAACAACACACCCAGACGGCCCGCGACCACACTCTGCGGATCCACCGACACGAGATGCTCCCGCGCCTCCCCCACCGAACCCGCCACCACCACAGCACGATGATCGAAATGCGCACGAGACGTCGCCAGCGAGAACGCCACATCCGTGAGGCTCAGTTCGCGGTGCAGTTCCAGATGGTCGGCCAGGCGCCGGGCCTGCGCACGCACGGCGTCGGCCGTCCTGCCCGACAGGACGAGGGGTACGAGCCCGCGTGTCACGGTCGGTTCGGGGACGTCCTTCTCGACTGCTTCCAGGATGACGTGGGCGTTGGTGCCGCTGATGCCGAAGGAGGAGACGGCCGCGCGGCGTGTACGGCCCGGCGCGGTCGGCCAGTCCCGCGCTTCGGTCAGCAGTTCCACCGCGCCCGCCGACCAGTCCACCTTCGGCGACGGCTCGTCCACATGCAGCGTCTTCGGCAGCACACCGTGCCGCATCGCCTGCACCATCTTGATGACACCCGCCACACCGGCCGCGGCCTGCGCATGACCGATGTTCGACTTCAACGACCCCAGCCACAACGGCCGATCACCACCAGGCCGCTCCTGACCGTACGTCGCGATCAACGCCTGCGCCTCGATCGGATCACCCAACGACGTACCCGTACCGTGCGCCTCCACCACATCGACGTCCGCCGCCGACAGACCCGCGTTCGCCAGCGCCTGACGGATCACCCGCTGCTGGGAAGGACCGTTCGGAGCGGTCAGACCGTTGGACGCGCCGTCCTGGTTCACCGCGCTGCCCCGCACCAGGGCCAGCACCTCATGCCCGTTGCGACGAGCGTCCGACAGACGCTCCAGCAGGACCAGACCCACACCCTCGGCCCACGCCGTGCCGTCCGCACCCGCCGCGAACGACTTGCACCGCCCGTCCGCGGCAAGACCGCGCTGCCGCGAGAACTCGATGAAGCTGCCGGGCCGGGCCATCACGGCCACACCGCCGGCCAGGGCGAGCGAGCACTCACCGCTGCGCAGGGCCTGGACCGCCGAGTGCATCGCCACCAGCGACGACGAACACGCCGTGTCCACCGTCACCGCGGGTCCCTCGAAACCGAAGGTGTACGCCACCCGGCCCGAGACGATGCTTCCGGCGGCCACGGCCGCTTCGTAGTCGTGGTACATCAAGCCGGCGAAGACGCCCGTGCGGCTGCCCTTCAACGACGCCGGATCGATGCCCGCCCGCTCCAGCACCTCCCACGACGTCTCCAGCAGCAACCGCTGCTGCGGATCCATCGCCAACGCCTCACGCGGACTGATCCCGAAGAACGCCGGGTCGAACTCCCCGGCATCGTGCAGGAAGCCACCCTCGCGAACGTAGGACTTGTCGGCCAGGCCGGGGGTGGGGTCGTAGATTCCGTCGACGTCCCAGCCCCGGTCCTCGGGAAACGGCGTGATGCCGTCGCGTTCCTCGGCCACCAGACGCCACAGGTCCTCCGGCGAGGCGACCCCGCCGGGCAGTCGGCACGCGGCCGACACGATCGCGATCGGCTCGGACGAGGCCGCAAGGACCCGGTCGCGCTCCTCCTTGAGCTGCTCGTTCTCCACGAGCGAGGCGCGCAGTGCCGCGACAAGCTTGTCCTCGGACACAGACATTCTTGAGTTCCTCCGTAGGCCGCGACGGGCTCAGTTGGTGGTGTTGCCCATCGCGCGTTCGATGAGGCCGGCTACGTCCATGTCGGCGATCAGGTGTGCGGCGCTCTGCCCCGTCTCCGAGGAGGCGGGAGAGGTCGCGCCGGAGTCCGCGGCGCCGGGTGCCGCAGCCACGAGACGCAGCAACTGCTGGAGCACGCCGAGTTCCTGGAGCCGTTCGAGGGGCACGGAGGCGAGGGCCTTGCGCAGCCCCGCCTCGTCCACGTCGGCAGGCTGCACCGTTCCGCTTGCCGCGTCCGGGATCAGCTCCGCGCGCAGGTGCTCGGTGATCGCGACGGGCGACGGGTAGTCGAAGATCAGCGTGGCGGGCAACGGGATGCCCGCCACCCTCATCAGCCGGTTACGCAGCTCGACCGCGGTGAGCGAGTCGAAGCCGATCTCGCTGAACGCCTGTCCCGGAACGATGTTCTCGGCATCGGTGTGTCCGAGCACCACGGCCACTTCGTCGCGGACCAGGTCGAGCAGCATCTCCGTCTGCTCCTCCTCCGGGAGCCCGGCCAGCCGGTCCGAGAGCGAGATGGCAGAGACAGGTCCGCCGGCGGTGGCGGTACGTCGGGGTCGGCGCACCAATCCCTGCAACATGGAGGCCAGTTGTCCCGCTCCCGCCTGCGCGGCCAGTGCGGTGAGGTCGAACTTGACCGGTATCAGCACCGGTTCGTCGGCACCGATCGCGACGTCGAAGAGCGCCATCCCTTCCTCGACGGACAACGGAAGAACACCGCTGCGCCGCATGCGTGCCTGATCCGTCCGGTCGAGAGCACCGGCCATGCCTCCGGTGT
>NZ_BEWA01000048.1 GCF_003112535.1 Streptomyces rishiriensis
GCCAGGGTCGGTGTAGTCGTGCGCGGTGCACTGGGCGGCGGCGACCGTGTCAGCGCCGGGGACCTCGCGGATCACGGCGCGGACGGCGGCGATGATCTGGGTGACGGTGTCCTGGGTGGCGACCGCGTCGTCCAGCACGGTGGAGTCCAGCGCCCGACGGTGCTTGCCCTTTAGCACGCCGGTGGCCCTCACGACCTCGCGCACGGCGTCGAAGATGCGGTTCGGGCGGGCGGAACGGGCCAGCCGGCGGCGGAAGTAGGCCAGCAGTGACGGGTCGAAGGCCATGTCGTGCAGGCCCAGCCCGCATGCGGCCTTCCACCGCAGGTCGCACCGCAGTTCCTGCACCGTCTCGAAGTCCGACAGCCCGTGCAGGGCCTGCAAGGTGATCGCGGCGGCCAGGATCTGCGGCGGCATGCTCGGCCGCCCGTTCGCCGACGGGTACATGTCCGCGAACATCTCAGCCGGGAACAGCTCGCCACGATGCCCGGCCAGGAACGCGAACACACTCCCCACCGGGATCAGATCCCGGCAGGTCTCCCACACATCCGGCCCAACCGTCTCACCGACCCACTCACCCATCGCCACACGACGAGTCTGGCCCTGCCGCTGACGCGGCAGGGCCAGAACCCAAGATCTTCATGAACCTTCTAGGACGGCCTTGAGCTGGTTGATCGCCTGGGTGCGGCCTTGACCCGCGAAGTCCTTGGCGAGCTTGAAAATCCGGGCGCTGTGCAGCCGCGGCGGCGGGGTCGGAGGTGGTCACCGCGTTCCATCCGGCGCGACCGTGACTGATCACGTCCAGGGCCTTGAACTGGCGGGCGAGATTGCAGGGCTCGGTGAACGTGGTGGAGGCGGTGGTGACCAGGCCGATCCGCTCGGTCTCGCGCGCGAGGACGGTCAGGATCAGCAGCGGGTCGATCACGTGGTGCGGGGCATGGTGGTCGAGGTCGACGTCCAGGACCGGGGTGTCCGCGATGAACAGCAGCTGGATCTTGCCGCGTTCGGCGGCCTGCGCGTAACGCACGAACTGGTCCATGTCGGTGTAACTGTTCAGGTTCGCGCCCGGCAGCCGCCAGGCCCCGGGTGCGGCCCCGTATCCGCCGCTGAACTGCATGCCCAGGACCGTCCGTCGGCTTGTCACGGTTACTTCTCCAGGATGAGCGATGAAATGGGGAGAACACCTCCACTTGCTTTCTCGGGGGCGGAGGCATCTTCGGGGTTGTCAAAGGCCGTGCGGGTGCCTGGGTTCGGGGCCGGCCGAGTGTCGGCCCCAAACCCAGGCACGGCACCGGATGGTTCCTGCGGGCGGAGGAACTACGGCCTGTCGAGGACTCCGGGTGTGTCGTGGAGGACCACGCTCCGCTGCAGCGGAACCCGCTCTGTGCGGAGCATGTTCACAGGTGCCGCCGGGTCGGCCATGCCGAAGGAGATCCCGAACAGCAGCTTGAGCTCCGCAGGGACGCCCAGGAACTCGCGGACGGTGTCGGCGTAGACGCCGAGGATGGTCTGCGGGATGCCGGCCAGCCCCCGGGCCGCCAGCGAGAGCAGAAAGTTCTGCGCGTACATGCCGATGTCGCCGGCCGTCCGTACTCCGTCTCCGAGCGCCGGCATGAACAGGAACGCGGCATGGGGAGCCCCGTAGAACTCCAGGTTCTCACGGACCGCCGCCCTCCTGCCGTCCCGGTCCGAGCGCTCGACGCCCCGGACCCGGTAGACACTCGCGCCCAGGGCCCGCGACCGCTCGACGTAGATGCCCTCCTCGCCATAGCCATCGGTGAAATCCGGGGAGGTCCGCCCCTCCTCCTCGGCCTGGAGCAGCTCTTTGCCCAGGGCGTCCCGCGCCGCCCCCGAGACGACGTGCACCGTCCACGGCTGGGTGTTGCTGTTCGAGGGGGCGGTCTGCGCGTCTTCCAGCACACCGCGGATGTCCGCAGGGGACAGGGCGGTGGGCAGGAACTGCCGGGGGGAGCGGCGGGAGCGTGCGATGTCGGTGAAGAGTGATGCGGTGCCGGGCAAGGCGGTTCCTCTCCGTGGCGCGCAGTCTCCGCCACGGCGGCCGCGGCACAGCGCAGTACGGCAGGCCACACGAGGCGGCAGTCGGCGTGAGGGCCGGATGCGAGATGCGCTGTGCGGCTATCTGCAGGCTTGCGGATGTTCGCAGGCAGCGAGGTGCCGAGGCTGCAGCGTGGGGGGGCGCTCTTCGTGTTCGTCTTTGTGCGTTGGTGGCGTGCCGCTGCTACCGCCCGCGGGTCGTTGCGTGCACGAGTGCCGCGTCGGGTGACTCAGCGGTGGGCGGCGCGGTTCATCTCGACGATGTCGTCGAGAGTGGGATTGGCACCGCGGGCGGCGATGCGTTCCGGGAGGGTGTCGCGGATGGCCGCGTCCTTGGCGCGGTCGGCCGCGGCCAGGGCCGCCGGCAGTTCCTCCAGGGTCAGTTCGGTGCAGTAGGCGGGGCTGTTGGGCTGCTGGCGCCAGGAGTCGGCCAGCATGCCGGCGTCGTAGGGGTCGAAGCCGGTGTCGTCCACGAGCTGCATGGCCACGCGCCGCGCCTCCTCGCTGTCGCCGGCGACGGGGATGGCGAGGCGGCCGGGTGTTCCGGCCGGGACGCCTTTGGTCCGCTGGGTTTCTGCCAGGGCGGCGTTCCACGCCTTGACCACGGGGCGGCCGAGCAGTTCGGCGGTGTACGCGCTCTCCACCTGGCCGTTGTCCACCGCCTCGATCGGCTCGCTGAGCATGCCGGGGTAGTAGTTCGAGGTGTCGATGACCACCGTCTCGTCGGGCACCGACGCGAACAGGTCCGCCAGCTGGCCCGCCACCCCGAACGGGATCGACAGGACGATGACGTCCCTGCCCTGGACGGCCTCGGCGAGGTCCGCCGCGCGGGCCCCGGACTCCAGCACCTCCGCCCGGACGGCCTCGGGGCCGCGGGCGTCGGCCACCTCGACGTCATGACCGGCCGTGCTGAGCTTGGCGGCGAGGTTCCCGCCGATGGCACCAGCGCCTATGACAGTAATTTTCATGATTTGTCCCTTGAGAGGTTGTGCCGCCCCTGAGGGCAGCGCGATTGATGGCCGTGCGGCGGCGCCACCTGGCCTTGCTGGAGGGAGGCGCGGTGTCTGGCGTTTTACGCCTGGGTGTCCCGCTCCCGGTAGCCGCTCGCGATGAGCGTGCGGAGCCGGGCGAGCGACTCCTCGTCGGTGCCGGCGCCCTTGATCCAGGCAACGGAGCAGGCCGCGAGGAACAGGTCGTTCCCCCGCACCGACGCGCGCACGCACCCCGCGAGCTGCGCGGCTCGCACGTACTGATCCGTGGCGGAGATGAGGATGTCGCAGGGGATCGTGAGCGGGTTGTCCGGCTCCTGCGCCCGGGCCGCGGCCATGAGCGGGTCCGGCAGCCCACTGAAGGCGCTGAAGTACTCCTCCATCGCCCGCAGCCACTGCTCCAACGCCTCGGCCGGGTCGTCGAGTTGCTCGATGTCCGCCTGGCGGGCCACCAGCTCCTCGGAGCGCGTCTGCAGCACCGCCGCCAGCAGCGCCTCCCGGGTGGGGAAGTGCCGGTACAGGGTGCCGGGCCCGACGCCCGCCTCCTTGGCCACCGCCTCCAGGGAGGTGCCGACCCCGTGCTGCAGGAAGTGACGCTGCGCGGTCTCCAGAAGGGCCGCCCGGTTGCGCTGGACGTCCGCGCGGGGCTTGCGTCCCCGCTGTTCACCGGCGCTCATGAGTACTCCTGCCTGCCGGGATCGTGCGGCCGCATCAAAACGGATGCTGCCTCCGTACGCATTCGAGAATAAAGCGGAGGCAGCATCCGGTCAAATGGGCGGCCTGAGCGCGGAGCCCGGACAGCGCAGGGGGCCGACATGTTCGGCCGTGGAGAGCGGGCGAAAGCCGTGCGGGCTGCACCATTCCAAGACGCCCTGTCGGGCCCCTCCCGCGCCGAGCCCGGCCCGGTCCCCGGTAGGACGTCAGGGCGTGAGCTGCTGGTGTCCGGTGACGGAGAGCAGTTCGAGCTTGCTGTGGCTCTCCGTGCCGGGGCGAGTGGTCAGCACCACCAGGGTCTGGGCGCGGTTCTCGGTGTACAGGAGCTGGGCGTCGACGTCGATGCGGCCGAGTTCGGGATGGAGGAGGGTCTTGCAGTCGTCGTAGCTTTGCGCGACTTCCTGGAGTTCCCACATGCGGACGAACTCGGGGCTGTGCTGCTGGAGTTCGGCGAGGATCCGGGCGGCCCGGGGGGTGTCGCTGCCGGCGGTGAGCGCGGCCCGCAGACGGGCTGCCTGCGCGCGGCCGTGGCGCTCGCGGCTCTCCTCGGGAACCATCAGGCGCTCGGCCGGGTCCATGAACCAGCGGTAGTAGCCGCTGCGGGCGAGGCCGGTGTGGCGGGTCTGGTCGCCGAGCAGCGCGATGGCCAGCGGGTTCATCGCGAGGGTGTCGAGCAGGTCGGTCTGCACCATGGCCGGTGAGTCGTCCAGGCGGTCCAGGACCCGCAGCAGCGTCGGGCTGACATGTTCGGAGCGCTGGAAGCGGGCCGGGGCGTTGTGGCCGATGAGGACGAAGAGATGGTCGCGCTCGTCGAGGGACAGCCGCAGTGCCCGGGCGAGAGCCGTGGTGATCTGGACGGAGGGCTGCGGGGCACGTTGCTGTTCCAGCCGGGCGTAGTAGTCGGTGGACATGCCGGCGAGCTGCGCGACCTCCTCGCGGCGCAGCCCCTGCGTACGCCTGCGCGCTCCCTCGACCAGCCCGACGTCACGGGGCCGCAGCGCCTCACGCCGGTGGCGCAGGAATTCCGCCAGTTCCTTCTTGTCCATGCCGTCCATCCTCGCCGCATCCCGCCCGGCTATCCAGAGACCGCCGATCCATGGCTGAGCCCTCCCCTCTCGCCCCTGCGAAGCCGCTCGTACGGCCGACGCCGACAGCGCTCGCGGCGAGAGACCCCGATGATCACCTGACCTGCACGACCCGCTGGGAAAATCGCCGGCAGTCGGCGGAGCCGCGCAGGCCGTCGGTCGGGAAGACGGCCCGCCGCGACGGTCCCCCGTCGAGGACGCCTGACGCTTTGGACGAGCCCCGAGCCTCGTCGCCCGGCCTGGCTGATACGACGAGGTTCGCCGTGTGACGGTGCCCGCGTGCTGTTGCTTCCCGTCGGCAACAACAGGTCGGTCAGCTGCCGCTGATCACGGCGAGGACGTCGTCGTAGGTGCCGGTGGCCACCGCGTCGCGGATGAACCTGGCGGGCTCGACGACGATCTCCTTCGCGTCGGGCTTCTCGCGCAGCAGGTCGAGGGCCTGGGTGAGGAAGTCGTCCAACGGCATGGACTGGTCGCTGTCCTGCTGACCCATCAGGGTCGTGCGCACGCCCGGCGGGACCACCTCGATCACTTGGACGCCGGCGTCAGCACCGGTGAGCTGGATGCGCAGGCTGTCGGAGAAGGAGTGCAGTGCGGCCTTCGTCGCGCTGTAGGTCGGGGTGATCGGGAACGGTACGAACGCCAGCGCGGAGGTGACGTTCACGACGACCGCGTCGTCCTTGCCCACCAGCAGGGGCAGGAAGGCGTACGTCATCCGGATCGTGCCGAGCAGATTGGTCGCGACGTGGTCCTCGGCGACCTGGAGTCCGGCCGGGTCGAGGAGGTTCTCCGGCAGCATGATGCCGGCGTTGTTGACCAGGACGTTCAGCCCCGAGTGGCTCGCCGCCACGGTCTCACGGGCCCGGGCGATCGAGTCGGGGTCCGCGACATCGAGGACGAGAGCGTCGATGCCGGGGTGCTCGGCCGTGATGTCGTCGAGGAGTTCCTTGCGCCGGCCGGCGACGATCACCTTGTTGCCGGCCTCGTGCAGGCGCAGGGCCAGACCGAGGCCGATGCCCGAGGTGCCGCCGGTGATCAGGATCGTGTTGCCGGTCATCTTCATGGGGGTCTTGCTCCTTCGGTACGGCGGGCCGGTGAGCGCCCGCAGCACCGACCGTAGGAGCGCCCGCGCAGGGGCGGGAGAGGAAGGTTCATCCATGGATCGGCGGTCTCTGCCTGGTGGAATCGTCCCTGCACCGCACGTCTGTCGACGTGTCCCCACACGGCGAGGGACCTCCGCGACGTGGCCTGCCGCGCTTCCTCCCCGTCCGCACCAGTGACCTGCCCAAGGGAGCGGTTGTCCAGGGACACCAGCACCATCGGGGGCGTCAGGGACAGGGAGGCGAAGGCACTGACCGTGGTGCCGTGCGGGCACGGGCCGTCCATTGCCGTGACCACGGCGACGGGGGAGGCGACGGTGGCCAAGGCGTCGCGGAACGCCTGCAGGGAGACGGTGCTGGGGAGGTGGGTGGTGGTCATCAGCGGGCCGTTTCCGTGACGCGGGGGTCCAGACCGTACTGGTCGCGGGCTCCGAGGTGGTCGCGCAGGGTGGGGCCCTCGTAGTCGTCGCCCGCCGAGCGACGGAACCGACCGCTCCGCATGTCCGCAGGCGATCCCTGGACTCATTCAGGGATCCGGGGCGTGCCCATCTGCGGTGACTATGCGTCACGGTCGTTTCGCAGGGCCTGGATGAGCCAGGGGTACACCGGGATCAGGTTCGGTACTACCTGCCAGCCGTTGACGATCCACACCAGCCGCCAGTACCGGTCCACCCGGGAATCGTGCGCCTCTTCGAACTGCTGGGCCATCCAGTCCCGGAATTCCGTGTCAGGGGTGCGCGCGAACACCTCGGCGAAGCGGTGCACGAGGTCGTCGATGACGGGTGCGCCCCTGTCGCCGAGCGGGTCGATGCCCGACTCCATGGCCTCGGCCACCTTCTGACGGGTGAATTCCGTCAGTTCCTCGCCGGCGTCGCATTCGATGTCGAGCGGGCGCCCGGCGGCCTGACGCACGGCCGTCCGGCGCATCCGGGCACGGAAATCCTCGTCTCCGACCAGCTCGGCGAGCTCCACCCACGCGGCGACCTGCTCGCTGGTCGGATCATCGGGGAGGTCGGGCGTGGCAGCACGAACCATGGCCAGCGCGGTCGCGTCGGCATCCACTGTGCCGAAGGTGCCATCCATGAAATCGTCGATCAAACGTCGGCGTTCCTCGCCGGACAACTGCGTGAGCCTGTGCATGAGCATGGTCTCCTCGGGACTGGACCCGCGTCTGGCCACGACTCGCAGAACGCTCCGACGCAGTTGCAGCACCCGGATCTGGACGTCCATGGCGTCGGCGTGCGCCGCGGCGACTTCCGCCACCGAGAGCTCGCGGTCCAGGACCCGTTGAATAGTGGCCAGGTCCATGCCCAGCTCGCGCAGTGTGCGAAGGAGTTTCAGACGAAGCAGTGCGTCGAGGTCGTAGAGTCGATAGCCGGCGGGACTACGGGTGGTCGGCGCCACCACCCCCGAATCGGAGTAGAACCGGATAGTCCTCACAGACAAGCCGGTCCGTCGGGAAAGCTCCCCGATCGAGTAGAGGGTCGTAACGTCCATGCCCCCACTCTGCTGTCTCCAGTCACTGGAGACTCAAGGCCATTGTTCCCGAGCAGGGCCCCGACCACGAGACGTCCTCCGAGTTGCTGAAGCATGCGTCGCGTGCTCCTCGCTGACCGCCAGGATGAAACGGGCACGCCCTGCACGTGCTGGGCGAGAAGATGGCAGCGACATGCGAGACCGCTCGCTGACGGCCTACGGCTACCAGCCCTTGGACTCATTCATCTAGTAGGACTCCGTTAGGTCTTCGTGTTCGGCCTGTTCTCGGGCATGTTGGATGGATGGACGCACATGAAGTGAACCGTGTCCGGGCGAAGTTGGCGTTGTACGTGGCTGATGTGTTCGCCTCGGTGCCGCGCAAGGACCAGCGGGCCAAGGGCGACTGCTATCTGCGGGGACTGATGCTGGACGGCCGCCGCAAGTCGATCCAGGCGATGGCCTCGCGGCTGCCGGACGGCAACGAACAGAACCTGCAGCAGTTCGTGAACCAGTCCACCTGGGACCCGGTGCCCGTGCAGCGGCGGATAGCAGAGCGCATGCTGCCGCTGATCAACCCGACGGCCTGGGTGATCGACGACGTGTCGATGCCCAAGGACGGCCGGATGTCGGCCGGGGTGGCTCCGCAGTACTGCGGAGCCCTGGGCAAACGCGCCAACTGCCAGGTCGCCGTCAGCGTCCACGCCGCGACGGACACCGCGTCCTGCCCGCTGCAGTGGCGGCTGTTCCTGCCCAGGGAGTGGGCCGCGGACACCGAACGCCGCACCGCCACCCGTGTCCCGCCCGAGGTCGGGCACCGCGAGAAGTGGCGGCTGGCGCTGGACATGCTCGACACCC
>NZ_BEWA01000049.1 GCF_003112535.1 Streptomyces rishiriensis
AGACCTAACGGAGTCCTACTAGTGTCCTGCGCCAGTAGTTGATCGTTAGTAGTGGTGTGACTTCTGCTGCTGGTGCGTCAGTTCCTCGTCGGGGCCCGAAGCTGGAACCGCTGCTGCTGTCTGCCGAGGAGCGGGCGGTGTTGGAGCGGTGGACGCGTCGGGCGACATCGGCCCAGGCCCTGGCCCTGCGGGCGCGGACCGTGCTGGCCTGTGCGGGGCCGGAAGTACCACCGATCGTCGCGGTCGCCCGGGATCTGCGGGTGACCGTGGACACCGTCCGAAAGTGGCGGCGGCGCTTCCTCGTCGAGCGGCTGGACGGGCTGTCCGACGAGCCCAGGCCCGGCCGACCACCCACCATCAGCGTCGATCAGGTGGAGGCGGTGGTGGTCACCACGCTGGAACAGGTGCCGAAGAACGCCACCCACTGGTCGCGGAAATCGATGGCCGAGCACAGTGGCCTGTCGAAATCGACCGTCGGCCGGATCTGGCGGCAGTTCCAGCTCAAGCCGCATCTGGCCGACACCTTCAAGCTCTCGACCGACCCGTTGTTCGTGGAGAAGGTCTACGACGTCGTCGGCTTGTACTTCGACCCGCCCGAGGGGGCGGTGGTGCTCTCGGTGGACGAGAAGTCGCAGATCCAGGCGCTGGACCGGTCCCAGCCGGTGTTGCCGATAATGCCGGGCATGCCCGAGCGGCGCACCCACGACTACGTCCGCAACGGCCTGACCACCCTGTTCGCCGCCTTCGACGTCGCCACCGGTGAGGTCATCACCGCCCTGCACCGCCGGCACCGGGCGGTGGAGTTCAAGAAGTTCCTGATCCGGATCGACAAGACGGTGCCCGCGCATCTTCAGGTCCATCTGATCGTGGACAACTACGGCACCCACAAGACGCCCGCGATCAAGTCCTGGCTGGCCAAACACCCCAGGTTCGAACTGCACTTCACCCCGACCGGCAGCTCGTGGATCAACCAGGTCGAGCGGTGGTTCGGCTACCTCGCCCACCAGATGATCCGCCGCGGCGCACACAAGACCATCCATGCCCTGGAAGCCGACATCCGGGCCTGGGTCAAAGACTGGAACGAAAACCCCAAGCCGTTCATCTGGACCAAGACCGCCGAAGAAATCCTCGACTCCCTCGCCCGACTCTGCCGACGGATCTCTGGCGCAGGGCACTAGACGATCACGCGCGGGGCGCGGCTCGTTTGTTGCGCGGCATCCCGATGCCGCCGACGGCGGGGTGAGAGCAAAGAGCCGGTCCGCAGAAAACAGCTTGGTGGGCGGGCGCCATAGGTCCCTGCGGCGCCCGCCCAACCCGTAGTGTCCTCCTACGGACTCAAGAGCTCTTGCGAATCGCCGGTGTGCGCCAAATGCGGTCCGGCCACCTGCGGAAGTGCTCGACGCACAGCAACCCAAGATTCGCTGCCGCACCTGCACCGACTATGGCTGCAGCAGGCGCCAGGAGACCGGAAAGCGCATAACAGCCGATCCATGCCCCGAGGAACGCCCCGCAGACCGCGGCCACCAACCCAGCGCGCCGCATCTGGGATGAGCGCTCATTACGGGTCCAGGCCAGATAGGCGCCGAGGCCTACCATCAGGCCCGTCCCGGGCACGATCACGCTCGCGTCGGCCACGAAGTCATCGGGACCTATCGTCCAGATCAGCAGAACCCCCAGCAGCCATCCGCCAAGGCCGAGCGGGATCACGGTCCCGGTTCGTACCCAGGCACTCGCGCGGGGACCGAAGCCACCACGCCTGTGCGACCAGCGTGCGATCACGCCAAGCAGAGCGAGGCCGAGGGTTGCGCCTGCCAGGGTGACTCCGGATAGCAGCTTGGCCACCGTGGACATGCTCCACGGAACGGCCTCGAAGTCGACGGGCCTCCTGTCGAACTGGGACCTGTCCACCTTGCCGGTGTCGAAGAAGGTGGTCAGTAGACGTTTTCCGGCTTCGGGACGGTGTTCCCAGAAGTCGGCGGTGTGGCCCAGCCCGGGAAGGATCACCTGCTGTCCCCGGGACAGGGCGGGCAGCAGTTCGTCGGTGGCCAGCTGCGCCGGGGTGGAGAAGTCGACCTCACCGCTGACGACGAGGGTATCCACGTCACTGGGCCGCATCTGGCGATACTTGGCGTTGTCGGGGCTGTCCGGCCATACCGTGAACAGACCGGACTCGCCGGCCCACAGGAAGTCGGTTGAGGCGTTGCCCAGGATCGAGCCCGGATCGCCACCGCTGTCGTAGTAGCGCTGTGCTGCTGGTCCATCGATCATGGCGAAGGAAGCGAACTCGCCCCAGACGATGGAATCCGGCAGTGTGAGATCACCGAGGACAGACATGGCCCACAAGGCGCCGGTGTCCCGGCTGAGATAGGCGTCGATGACGGTCGGAGCGTTGTTCGGTGCCGAGGCCGGACCGTTGTGATGCATGGCGTACTGGCTCAGAACCCGGACGTTGGTGTCCTTGATACGGAAGGGCCCCCAGCGTTCAGGGATCTCGCCGACGGTCTTCCGGATCGATTCGGCGAGGTCGGATGTACGCGCGGCGCAGGCGTCGTCGTCGTCGCACAGCCGTGTGTACTGGGCGAACTGCGCATCGGTGATGCGCGGGTCCCAGAGGAAGTGCCCGGGCGTATTGACCGACACCATCGCGGAGCGGTGCAGCACCGCCGGGTGCCGCCAGGAGTAGATCATGGCGGTGCGTGTTCCAGCACTGGAGCTGAGGAGGTTGATCTGTGAGTAGCCCAGGGCGGTACGGGCCGCTTCCAGATCCCCCACCCGCTGGAGAGCGGAGTAGCCGGTGAGGTCGATCCCGTCCTCGGTGAGGCGGTCCGCACATAATTCGAACGCTTTGGTCGTGGCAGGCAGTGTCCTCGATCCCGCGATTCCGTCGGCGGACTGCATGGCCGCGGTGACCTCGGGGCAGTCCAGACGGCGCGATCCATCGATGCCCCGGTAACCGACCAGGACCACATCGTGTCGGCCGGTGAGCCGGCTTGCCTGCGGGAAGTCCATGTTCGTTCTTCCGGGGCCGCCGCCCAGTCGGAAGATCGGTTCCGCGGGGTCTGCGGAAGTGGCCCGGACGCGGGTGACCGGAAGTGCTATCAGCTCGGACTTGGGGTCGCGCCGGTTCTCCGGGACGGCGAGTGTGCCGCAGTCGGCGGCGACGGTTCCGGCTTCGGTGTCGTAGTCGCAGGGGCGCATGGTGAGCGACCCGGAGGCGGCGCCCTCGGGTACGGACAGGAGATGTTCCGGCCGCAGCGCCAAGTAACAGAGCGACACCAGGAGTCCGCCGGTGACCACGAAGGCGAGCAGGGGCCGCCATGACTTGAGAAGTGTCATTTCGTTTCCGTATAAGTATGCGCGGGCCCGAGCTTTCCCCACGGGAGGTACGACGGGCATTGGCGCGTGGGGTCGGCTCGGGTGGTTCGGACCGTCGGGGAGCCCGGTCAGCCTCGCTCCCACAGCGGCAACCGGAACATGGCGTAGGTGAACTTGCCGCTGATGCGCCCTGCGGTGTCGAAGTGGAACACGTCCACACCGTGCCATTGCATGCGGCCGCCGTAGCGCGCACGGGCGAACAGGCGCAGTGGCAACGGCACATGGCGGCCGGACTCTCCGCTCATGTCGAGCCGGCAGGCCCAGCGGATCGTGGCGCGCCGGTTCGGCTCGTCGATGATCTTGTCGTACACGGCGAAGTGCATGGCGCCGTAGCGCCCGGCGAAGTGCGGCTCGAACTCTTTGCGGATCGCCGCGATGCCACGTCGCTCCGGGAGGTGGCCGGGCAGGTACACGGCGTCGTCGGCGAAGAAGGACATGACCTTGTCGAGATCGGGGCTCGGCTCGTTGAAGGCGGCAACGAAGTCGTCGATGGTCTGACTGAGGTTGGTCGAGGTGGCGGAGATGGTCGTTCACTCCCGGAGCGCGATGGGGTTGTCGGATGCCGGGACATTAACAGAACGCCCATTCCTTAACAAGAGACGACTGTTCTGTTAGATCTGGACTAGGATGAACGCTCATGTCAGCGCCATTCCAGCGGGCTCGACGCCCTGATCAGAAGGACCAGCGGCGTGAGGCCATCCTCACCGCCGCTCGGGAGCTCGCCGAGCGTTCCGGCGTGGCCAGGGTCAGCCTGCAGGACATCGCCACCGCGGTCGGACTCGCCAAGTCCAACGTGTTGCGCTACTTCGGCACGCGCGAGGAGATCTACCTGCATCTGCTGATGAGCGCGGGTTCTGAGTGGGCGAGCGCGGTCAGTGCCCGGTTGCAGGAAGTGAGTGGGACCGAGGCAACAGCCGGCGTTCTCGCGGATGCCTTCGTGGACCGGCCGCTCTACTGTGATTTGACCACGCACGCGGAGACGATGCTCGAGCACAATGTGTCCGTGGAGGTGCTGAAGGTCTTCAAGAGGTGGGCCATCGACACCTACTGGGCGATCGGCCGGCGCATCTCCGTCGCCTGCCCGGAACTGACCCCCGCCGATGGCGCCGCACTCGTGATGACAGCCAGCGCTTTCGTCGCGAAGCTGTTTCCCATCACCCGTCCGCCTGAGGCGCTGCGTGAACTGTACGCGCGCGAGCCGGAGATCGCGGGGGCGTTCCCGCCGTTCCGCCCGACACTGAAACGCATGGTGGCGGCCACCGCAGCCGGCCTTCCTCTGGTGCGTCAGTAGACGACTGAAGGGGTGTCAACAGGCGGGGAATGAGATCCGGTTGCGTCTGTGAGGTCAGCGAACCGGGACCGGGCCGATCGTGACGGCAGCTGACTGCGCAAGAGCATCCTGCCCATTTCTTCGAACAGGTCCAGCACACCAACCTGATGGGTGAGAGCCCGGAAGTTGGGACGGCAGTGTGGTGAAGCATCAAGTGGACGAGCCTTTCGGCTGAGTGAACCGTCGCCACCGCGGGCGTCGCATGTTCGCGACCATCTGGATCAGCAGCCTCATGAAGCCCCATTGATCACGACTTCAGACAGCCCCTGGTCCGACCGCCGCCGGGTACCAAGCCGTCCCGCCCGCGCCTCAGTCCGCCTTGAGGGCGGTGAGGACGTTCAGCCGGCCCCGCACAGGCCGGCACGATCCGCGCCCGCAGGGCCAGGGCCTGGGCCGATGTCGCCCGACGCGTCCACCGCTCCAACACCGCCCGCTCCTCGGCAGACAGCAGCAGCGGTTCCAGCTTCGGGCACCGACGAGGAACTGACGCACCAGCAGCAGAAGTCACACCACTACTAACGATCAACTACTGGCGCAGGACAC
>NZ_BEWA01000050.1 GCF_003112535.1 Streptomyces rishiriensis
CGCGGGGAGCGCGGCGCACGGAACTGCCGACGTATCCCTTCCAGCACCAGCGCTACTGGCTGACGTCGCACCGAGCCGATGGCGACGTCTCCTCCGCCGGTCTCACCCCGTCCGCGCACCCGCTCCTCGGCGCCGCCGTGGACCTGCCCGGAACCGGCGGCGTCGCCTTCACCGGACGCTGGTCCGTACGCACCCACCCCTGGCTGGCCGACCACGCCGTGTGGGGCACCGCCCTGCTGCCCGGCACCGGCTTCGTCGACCTGGTCCTGACCGCCGGCGCCGAAGCCGACTGCGCCGCTCTCGAAGAACTCGTCATCGAGGCGCCCCTCATCCTCCCCGAGGACGGCGGCATCCAGGTCCGCGTCGAACTCGGCGCACCCGACGAGTCGGGCCGCCGCGCCGTCTCCGTCCACTCCCGCCCCGAGGGCGACGAACCCGAGTGGACCCGCCACGCCGCCGGCACGCTCCTCCCCGAGGACCCCGACTCCGCCGAGGCCGCCCTCGTCTGGCCACCGGCCGGCGCCACCCCCGTGCCCGTCGACGTCGAGTCCGTGTACGCGGGCCTTGCCGAACGCGGCTACGAGTACGGCCCCGCCTTCCGCGGGCTGCGCGCAGTGTGGACCCGCGACGACGAGATCTTCGCCGAGGTCGCGCTGCCCGAGCAGCAGCAGGAGGACGCGGGACGCTTCTCCCTGCACCCCGCCCTGCTCGACGCCTCGCTGCACGCCCCGCTGATCTACGGCACCGGTCTGCCGCGACTGCCCTTCTCCTGGAACGGCATCACCCTGTGGACCCGGGGGGCCTCCCGCCTGCGGGCACACTTCGTCCCCGCGGGCGAGGAGACCTGGCAGGTCACGGTCACCGACCAGAAGGGCGCACCCGTAGCGCGCATCGACGCCCTCATCGGCCGTCAGGTGACCCAGGAACAGCTCGCCGGAGCCCGCCTGGCCCGCGCGACCGGCTCCTCCCGGCTGGACAACCAGGTCTACCGCACGACCTGGATCCCGGCGGACACCACGGACCCGGCCGCCGCCCCCGCCGGCGCCTGGCTGGTCGCCGTACCCGCCGACCGCACGGACGACGCCACCGTCACCGCGTGCCTCACCGCCCTCGGCGACCGCGGAGCCCACGTCGTGCCGCTGCCCGTCGAGGCACCGGACCGCGACGCGCTCACCGGCCTCCTCACCCGCACGGTGACCGACGCGGCGACCGACGGCGCCACCCTCACGGGCGTCCTGTCCCTGCTCGCCCTCGACGAGAGCGAGCACCCCGGCCTCCCGGGAGTGACCGGCGGTCTGGCGGCGACGCTCGCCCTCGTCCAGGCACTCGGCGACGCCGGTGTCGAGGCGCCCCTCTGGCTCGCCACCCAGGGCGCCGTCGCCACCTCCGACACCGACCCGGTGCACAGCGCCGACCAGGCCGCCCTGTGGGGGCTCGGCCAGGTCGCCGCCCTCGAACACCCGGGCCGCTGGGGCGGACTGGTCGACCTCCCCGCCACCCTCGACACCGGCACGGGCGCTCTGCTCGCCACGGTGCTCGGCGGCGGCAGCGTCGACGAGGACCAGCTCGCCCTGCGCGACGGCACGGTCCTCGCCCGCCGCCTGGAGCGGACACCGCTCCACCGGCCGCAGCCGGACGAGACACCCTGGCGGCCCACCGGCACCGTACTGGTCACCGGCGGCACCGGAGCCCTCGGCGGGCACGTCGCCCGCCGGATGGCCGCAGCCGGCGCCGGGCACCTGGTCCTCGTCGGCCGCCGCGGCGCCGACACGCCGGGCGTCGCGGAACTGACCGCCGAACTCGCAGGGACCGGCGCCCGGGTCACCGTGGCCGCCGTCGACGTCACCGACCGGCAGGCCCTGGCGGACCTGCTGGCGAAGCTGGCGGCGGACGGCGACCCGGTCCGCACGGTGGTGCACGCCGCCGGCGTCAACGGCTTCGGCACCCTGCAGGAGACGACGCTCGACGACTTCGGCGCCGTCGTGTCGGCCAAGACGGCGGGCGCGGCCCACCTCGACGCGGCTCTCGGCGACACCCCCCTGGACGCGTTCGTCGTCTTCTCGTCCATCGCGGGAGTCTGGGGCAGCGGCAGCCAGAGCGCCTACTCCGCGGGCAACGCCTACCTGGACGCCCTCGCCCTGCGCCGGCGGAGCCAGGGACGCACCGCCACCTCCATCGCCTGGGGCGCCTGGGCCGGCGGCGGCATGGTCGACGCCGCCTCGGCACCGCGACTGCGCCGCCAGGGCATCGAGGCCGTACGCCCCGAACTGATGCTGACCGCTCTGGACCGCGCCCTGACGGGCGGTCAGAGCGGCATCACCGTCGCCCACATCGACTGGAAGCGATTCCACGCGGCGTTCACCGCACCCCGGCCCTCCGCGCTCCTCCAGGGCGTACCCGAGGTCCGCCGCATCGCGGCGGCCGAAGCCCGCGCCCGGCGCGCCGACCTCGCCACGGCCGGCTCCCTGCGCGAGCGCCTGGCCGGCCTGGAGGAGAGCGCTCAGAACGGAATCCTGCTCGACCTGGTCCGCGCGGAGACCGCCGTCGTCCTCGGCCACCAGGACGCGCACGCCGTCCACCCGGACCGCGCCTTCCAGGAACTGGGCTTCGACTCGCTCACCGCCGTCGAACTGCGCAACAAGCTGTCCGCCGCCACCGGCCTGCGCCTGCCCGCCACCCTGCTCTTCGACCACCCGGCGCCCGCCGTGCTCGTCGCCCACCTGCGCGAGGCGCTCGCCCCCGAAGGCGGCCCCGCCGTCCACCGGGCGGTCGCCGAGGTCGAGAAGCTCAGGGCCGCGCTCGCCTCCGTACCCGACGACCGGGCGGTCCGCGCCCAGGTCACCGCCGCCCTGCAGGTCCTGCTGGCCAAGTGGTCCCCGGACACCGCTCAGGACGAGGCCGACGACGACCTCGACTCGGTCACCGACGACGAGGTCTTCGACATCATCGACAACGAGTTCAACGAGTTCACCGCTTCCTGACGCCGCCGCGCCCGCAGCGCCTGCCGCCCCCGCCGCCCGCCCGCCCGCCGTCAGAAGTCTTTCTCTAGGAGCTGACCTTCACCGTGCCCGACGACAAGAAGTACCGCGAATACCTCAACAAGGCCGTCGCCACCGCCCGTCAGGCGACCCGCCGGCTGCGCGAGGTCGAGGAGAAGGCATGGGAACCCATCGCCATCGTCGGTATGGCCTGTCGTCTGCCGGGAGGAGTGACCTCCCCCGAGGACCTCTGGCGGCTGGTGGCCGACGGTGTCGACGGCATCACCCCTTTCCCGGCCGACCGGGGCTGGGACCTGGCGGGCATGTACGACCCGGACCCCGACGCTCCGGGCAAGTCCTACGTCCGTGAGGGCGGCTTCCTCGACGACGTGGCCGGTTTCGACGCCCCCTTCTTCGGGATCTCCCCGCGCGAGGCAGTGGCGATGGACCCGCAGCAGCGGCTCCTCCTGGAGACCTCATGGGAGGTCTTCGAACGCGCCAACATCGACCCCACCTCCCTGCGCGGACGAAGGATCGGCTTCTACACCGGCGTCATGCACCACGACTACGCCCCGCGCGTCCGACAGGTCCCCGAGGACCTGGAGGCGTACCTCGGTCGCGGCAGCACCGGCAGCTTCGCCTCGGGCCGCGTGTCGTACACGCTCGGCATCGAAGGCCCCTCGGTGACGGTCGACACCGCCTGCTCGTCGTCCCTGGTGGCGATCCACCTCGCCGTCCAGTCCCTGCGCACCGGCGAGTCGGAGATGGCGTTGGCGGGCGGCGCCGCCGTGATGGCCGACAGCAAGATGTTCGTCGAGTTCTCCCGCCAGCGCGGGCTCTCCCCGGACGGCCGGTGCCGCGCCTTCGCCGCCGGCGCCAACGGCACCGGCTTCTCCGAGGGGGTGGGCGTCCTGCTGCTGGAGCGGCTGTCGGACGCCCGCCGCAACGGCCACGACGTCCTGGCCGTCGTCCGCGGCACCGCCGTGAACCAGGACGGCGCGTCCAACGGCCTCACCTCGCCCAACGGCCCCGCCCAGCGGGAGGTGATCCGGCAGGCGCTGGAGAACGCCCGGCTGTCCGCGGCGGACGTCGACGTGGTGGAGGCGCACGGCACCGGCACCTCCCTCGGCGACCCGATCGAGGCACAGGCCCTTCTCGCCACCTACGGCCAGGAGCGGCCCGGCGACGGTCGTCCGCTGTGGCTGGGTTCGCTGAAGTCCAACATCGGGCACGCCCAGTCGGCCGCGGGTGTGGCGGGTGTGATCAAGATGGTGCAGGCGATGCGGCACGGTGTGCTGCCGAAGACGCTGCACGTGGACGCTCCGACGCCTGAGGTGGACTGGTCGGCGGGTGCGGTCGAGCTGCTGACGGAGGCGCGGGAGTGGCCCGAGCGGGACGAGCCGCGCCGAGCCGGCGTGTCGTCCTTCGGTCTCAGCGGCACCAACGCCCATGTCGTCATCGAGTCCGCACCGGCCGCGGCGCCCGCGACCGAGCAGCCCGCTCCGGCGGCCGACCCCGAAGCCACCGCACCCGGCGCACCCGTCGAGTCCACGCCGACGGCCGCCGCGCCGGTCGTGCCCCGGGGCGTGGTGCCACTGGCCCTGTCCGGCAAGACCCCCGACGCCCTGCGCGAGCAGGCGAGGCGGCTCGCCGCCTTCCTGGACGACCGGCCCGAGGCCGTACTGCACGACGTCGCCCTCTCCCTGACCTCACGCGCGGCGTTCGACCACCGGGCCGTGGTGGTCGCCGGCACCCGGCAGGAAGCACTGGACCGCCTCACCGCCCTGGCGGAGAACACCTCGGCACCGACCACCGCTCCTGGTGGTTCCGGTGTGGTGTTCGTGTTTCCGGGTCAGGGGGCGCAGTGGGTGGGGATGGCGTTGGGGTTGTTGTCGGAGTCGGTGGTGTTCGCGGAGTGGATGGGGCGGTGTGGGGCGGCGTTGGAGCCGTTTGTGGGGTGGTCGTTGGTGGAGGTGTTGGGTGATGAGGAGGCGTTGGGTCGGGTTGATGTGGTGCAGCCGGTGTTGTGGGCGGTGATGGTGTCGTTGGCGGGGTTGTGGCGGTCGGTGGGGGTGGAGCCGGTTGCGGTGGTGGGTCATTCGCAGGGGGAGATCGCGGCGGCGTGTGTGGTGGGTGGGTTGTCGTTGGAGGATGGTGCGCGGGTGGTGGCGGGGCGTAGTGCGGTGATTGCGTCGTCGTTGGCGGGTGGGGGTGGGATGTTGTCGGTTGCTTTGCCGGTGGGTGTGGTGGAGGGGCGTTTGGGTGGGGGGTTGTCGGTTGCTGCGGTGAATGGTCCGTCGTCGGTGGTGGTGGCGGGTGGGGTGGAGGCGTTGGGTGTGTTGGAGGAGGAGTTGCGTGGGGAGGGGGTGCGGGTTCGTCGGGTGGCGGTGGATTATGCGTCGCATTCGGTTGAGGTGGAGGGGGTGGAGGGTGAGTTGGCGGGGGTGTTGGCGGGTGTGTCGGGTGTGTCGTCGGGGGTGCCGTTTTATTCGACGGTGACGGGTGGGGTGGTGGACACGGCGTTGTTGGACGGGGGGTATTGGTATCGGAATCTGCGGGAGCGGGTGCGTTTTGAGGAGGTGACGCGGGTTCTGTTGGGTGAGGGTCGGCGGGTGTTCGTGGAGATGAGTCCGCATCCGGTGTTGGGTTTTGTGGTGGCGGAGTCGATGGGTGCGGTGGGTGTGGATGGTGTGGTGGTGGGGTCGTTGCGTCGTGGTGAGGGGGGTCTGGAGCGGTTCTTGCGGTCGGTGGGCGAGGTGTTCGTGGGGGGTGTCGACGTCGATTGGGAGGCGGCGTTCGACG
>NZ_BEWA01000051.1 GCF_003112535.1 Streptomyces rishiriensis
AACCCTCGGGAATTGCATCAGGCGGGCGAGAAGCCGCAGGTCGCCTGGTCACGGAGGGAAACGGAAGGAGTCCGTAGTTTCCACGAACTGGCCTCCTGAGCAGGGATGTTGCCGAGCCTATCCCGTCTGATGCATGATCTGCTCTCCAGAAGGGATGGTCTGGAGTGGTGCATCAGCGCAAGGTGGCCCTGGCCGGGGCGGCCCACATGGAGCTCGTCTCCGGAGTGGTCCAGCTGCGCCCCGAGGACGCGATGTTCGACGCGATGCTGCGCGGTTGGCGTGCTCAGCAGAAGTCGCGAGGGCTGAAGGACGACACGATCGACCCGAGGGAACGGCTGATCCGCCGGTTCCTGGACTTCACGAACGAGTACCCGTGGCGATGGACGCCCGCCCACCTGGATGAGTGGTCGGCATCGTTGACGAGCGAGAAGCACTTGGCGCCGTCGACGATCCGCAGCTACCAGGGCATCATCCGGCTGTTCACCGAGCTCCTCATCGACGCCCGATACGGCTGGGGTCCGGCATGCGAGGAAGCCTTCGGCACCTTTCCGGTGGCGATCTGCCATGAGTGGAATACCCTGCCTCACCTGCAGGATTACGAAGGCGATCCGGAGGCGAGGCCCTTCACGCGGAAAGAGCTGCAGCTCTTCCTCGACTACGCCGACGACCAGGTCGAACGAGCGGTACGGGCGAAACGCAAGGGCGCCTTGGCGGCCTACCGCGACGCCACATTGTTCAAGGTGGTCTACGGGTGGGGCCTACGCCGGACCGAGACCTCCAAGCTCGACGTGGTCGACTTTGGACGCAACCCGCAGGCCCGGCAGTTCGGCCGGTACGGCACGCTCAACGTCCGCTACGGCAAGGCGAAGAAGGGCCAGCCACCGCGCCGGCGGAACGTGCTGTCGGTGATGGACTGGGCCGTCGAGGCGGTCGCCGACTACGTCGAGAACGTCCGCCCGCGCTTTGGGTTCCCCGATCACCCTGCTCTGTGGATCACCGAGCGCGGTGGCCGCCTGCAGCCCGGCTCGATCAACGACCGGTTCGAGGCATACCGGGACGCTCTCGGGCTGACGAAAGAGCTGACCCCGCACAGTCTTCGGCATTCGTACGTCACGCACCTGACCGAGGACGGCGTGGACCGGCGCTTCATCCAGCAGCAGGTCGGCCACGAGTGCGACAGCTCCCTGGCCATCTACACGCACGTCAGCGACGACTACATGAACACTTCCCTGCACAAGGCACTGGCCCCGGCGTTCGCCGGGGCCTGATGAGGAGGGATCCGGCGATGGCCGCCAAGCTCGACTACCACTGGCACCTGCGCAAAGTCATGGCCGACCGCGGGATGTTCTCCACCACCGACCTCCTTCCACTGCTCGCCGAACGCGGCATCACGCTGTCCACGAGCCAGGTCTACCGGCTCGTCGTCGAGCGACCGGAGCGACTGAGCCTGAAGATCCTCATGGCCCTGCTCGACATCCTCGACTGCACCATGGACGACCTCATCGAGCCCATCGCGGCAGCCGGCACCGCGAAGAAGCCGAAGAAGGCAGCCGCCGCCGGCTCGGCGCCCGAGTCGGAGGGACTCGGCGGACTGCGTCCCAAGCGTGCTCGGATCAGAGGAGTTGACGGGCCTTGACCACGGCTGACCAGCTGGATCGTGCCGTCGCGGACCCGATCGGCCTGATCACAGACCTCGTCACCAATGTCGAGAAGGAACTCGGCGCCGAGAGGATCCGGGCCGTGGTCACCGCGGTCGCGGGCGGTCGAGCGAAGTCCCGCCAGGTGGCCAAGGCTTTGGTGATGCGGTCGGCCGTCCTGACCGACGGCAAGTCCCCAGCGCCCCGGGCGATCGGCGATCTACTCATCGAGCTCCGCAAGGCCGGCGCCTTGGCGATCGCGGCACCGGTCTGCGCGGAGTGCGGCAAGCAGCTGCGAACCATCCAGCGCAAGGGCCAGGACTGGTACTGCTCGGTCTGCGGGCAGGAGACCGTTGAGTGCACCACCTGCGGAAACGTCCGACGCATCAGCTTCCGGGACCGCAAGGGCCTACCCCGCTGCAAGATGTGTCCCGACAAGGATGACCGCGATCCCGTGACGGTCGTCCACGAACTGATCACCGCGATCGCCCAGGACGCTGACCGCGACGTGATCGCCGAAGCCCTTCGCCGCACGGCACCCAGCCGTCCCACCTACCGGCAGAGACTGGTCTGGGCTCTGGAGGAGAACCCTCGTCTGCTGACCGGGGAGGGATACCTGGCGCCGCATCGCGCCATCCTGCGGTTTATCGACCTGCTGCACGAGGCTGGCGTCGCCGGGATCGTCCGGCCCGCCTGCCCTCGCTGCCACCGGGTGGTCCGCATCGACAAGCCGCTCGACGGGCAGCGGGTCTGCCGAAACTGCATCGCCAAGTCCCGATTCGAAGAATGCGTACGTTGTGGTGCTCGGCGAGAGCCAGCCACCCGCGACGCCGACGGGCGACCACTGTGTCCGAGCTGCCTGGTCAAGGACCCGGCAAACCTGGAGACCTGCATCGTCTGCGGCGAGTCACGCATGGTCAGCAACCGCACCGCGGACGGGCCGATCTGCCCGAACTGCCGTCCCCTGCCCATCCTGCTTTGCTCGATCTGCGGCCGCACCGCATCCTGCATGCTCTCGAAGCTCACCGGCCTGCCCCGCTGCGGCGGCTGTGACAGGCGCCAAGGCCACTGCACCGTCTGCGGACGAATGCGCGGCATCCACTCCGGCACCGCCGATGCCCCCGTCTGCGGCCCCTGCACCACGCCGGACGCCGAGCTCTGGCGCCCCTGTCCCACCTGCAGACAAGCCGAACGGCTGCACGCACCGGGACCGTGCCCCCGCTGCACCCTCAAGCAGCGGCTCCACGAACTCCTCGCCGATGGCACCGGCTCCATAAACCCGAAGCTACAGCTCCTTCACGACGCCCTGGCCGACACCGAACGGGCCGGCACCGCGATGCGTTGGCTCTCCAAGGGCATCGTCTCCACCGTCCTGTCCGATCTCGGCTCCGGCCGCCGGCCTCTCACTCACAAGGCCCTGGACGAGCTCCCTGAAGGCAAGGTCGTCGAGCACATCCGCAGCGTCCTCGTCGCCACCGGATCCCTGCCTCAGCGAGATGAGCAGATGGTCCGTCTCGAACGGCACGTGAAGGACCTCGTCTCCTCCCACGCGACAGCCGAGGGCCGGAAAATCCTGCACCGGTACGCGACATGGCACCTCCTGCGCCGGCTCCGCCGGCGCAGCCGCGGCAAGGACATCACGCACTACCAGCTCACGGTCGCCCGCCAGCATCTGCGGGCGGCAGTTCACCTCCTGGACTGGCTCGAAGAACATAACCTCACCCTGACCACCTGCCGCCAGGCCGACCTTGAACGCTGGATGACCAGCGACGACGCCCGCCACCGCCGGGAGGCAGGCCACTTCGTTCGCTGGGCCCTGGCCCAGAAGATCGCCCGCGATCTCAGCTTCCCGGCCGAGCGATGGAACGGCCCCTCCCAGGCCATGGACGACGAAGCCCGCTGGGACACCGCCCGCCGCCTGCTGCACGACGACACCCTCAAGCCCGAAGACCGCCTGGCCGGACTGCTGTTGCTCCTCTATGCCCAGTGGCCCGCGGCGATCTCCCGGCTCACCGTCGACCACATCGAGGAGACGGACGGAGCCGTCCGCATCCGCCTCGGCGCCGTCCCAGTCGAGCTTCCCGCACCCGTCGCTGACCTGGCCCTGCAACAGGTCGCGGTTCGCCGCAGCCATGCCGTCCTCGCCCAGACAGACTCACCCTGGCTCTTCCCCGGCGGCCAGCCCGGCCGTCCGATCAGCGCCTGGGCCATGGGCGAGAGGCTCCGCAAGCTCGGCATCCGGCTCGCGGAAGCCCGCTCGACCGCGCTGTTCCAGCTCGCCACCGAGCTGCCCGCCGCCGTCCTCGCCCGCACCCTCGGCATCGACATCACCGTCGCCGTCAAATGGCAGCGAGCCGCCGCCGGGGACTGGGGCGCCTACGCGGCCGAGGTCAGCCGCCGTCACCATGACGTCTGAATCCAAAGGCAAGGGAGCAACACAGATGCTGCTACGTGATGTTGAGTACGGCGACGTCGACGCCTACGTCCGGATGCGATGCGACCCGGTCATGATGGCCGAGCTGGGCGGACCGGTGCCTCGCGAAGGCATGGAGGCGAAGGTCCAACGTGATGTTCAACGAGTGGCAGCGGACACCGACTGGACAAAGATGATCGTGCCCGATGAGGCCGAGCCGGGCGTGGTCGCGGGAACCGTGACCTTGTGGCCCCACGACGCAGATGGCGAGCGCATCTCCGAGATCGGCTGGATGGTCCTGCCGGAGTACCAGGGACGGGGACTTGGAAAGCAGGGCGTCCGCGCGCTGCTTGAACTGGCCCGCGACGACGGCCGGTGGGGCGTGATACACGCATTCCCGGCGACAACCAACGCCCCGTCCAACGGCATCTGCCGCACGCTCGGCTTCCGATTCCTGGGCAAGCAAGACGTGCCATTCGCCGGTCGAGTCCTGCAAACCAACCACTGGGCTATCGACCCTCGCACCGACCTGACCTGATACATGTCTGCAGCACGCCGGGGACCCACGCAGGGCCCCGAGGGCGGGAGGCATTCAAAGAGTTCCAATACCCGACTCCACCATTA
>NZ_BEWA01000052.1 GCF_003112535.1 Streptomyces rishiriensis
CCCCGAGAAGCTTGACGGC
This sequence comes from Streptomyces rishiriensis, assembly GCF_003112535.1. Lineage (GTDB taxonomy): Bacteria > Actinomycetota > Actinomycetes > Streptomycetales > Streptomycetaceae > Streptomyces > Streptomyces rishiriensis. The sequence continues at coordinate 20 of NZ_BEWA01000052.1, forward strand.
CATGGCGGGCCACTGCGCGCCCTGACCGGGAAACACGAGCGCCGGATCACCCAGCAACCGGCCCGCGCCCCGCACCACACCGACAAGCTCACCCACACCCACACCCACACCCACACCCACAGCGGCGTCCGTGTCCGTGTCGGCGTCGGTGTCGGCCAGCGCGCGCAGGCGGGTCACCAGTTGCGCGCGGTCGTCCCCGGAGACCGCGGCGCGGTGCTCGAACACCGTCCGCGAGCCCGCCAGCATGCGCGCCACCGCGTCCGCGGACAGGTCCGGATAACGCTCCAGGAAATCCGCCACCCGCCCCGCCTGGGCCCGCAACGCACCCTCACCACGCCCCGACAACAGCATCGGCACCACCACCCCGGACGGCCCTGCCTCGGCCTCGGGAACAAGCCCGGCGGGCGCCTCCTCCAGGATCAGATGCGCGTTCGTCCCACTGATCCCGAACGACGAGACGCCGGCGCGGCGCGGTGTGCCGGTGCGCGGCCAGGGTTGATTGTCCGTCAGCAGTCGGGCCTGGCCCATGTTCCAGTCGACGTGGGGTGACGGCTCGTCGATGTGGAGGGTGCGCGGCAGGGTGTCGTGGCTCATCGCCATGACCATCTTGATGACCCCCGCGACGCCCGCGGCCGCCTGGGTGTGACCGATGTTCGACTTCACCGACCCCAGCAGAAGCGGCTCTCCCGCCGGACGGTCCTGACCATAGGTCGCCAGGAGCGCCTGAGCCTCGATGGGATCACCGAGCGTGGTGCCGGTGCCGTGCGCCTCGACGGCGCTGATCTCGGCCGGGGCGAGACCGGCCTGCGCCAGCGCGGTACGGATCACCCGCTGCTGCGCGGGACCGTTCGGCGCGGTCAGACCGTTGGAGGCGCCGTCCTGGTTCACCGCCGACCCCCGCACCACGGCCAACACCGGATGCCCCAGCCGACGCGCGTCCGAGAGCCGCTCCAGCAGCACCAGGCCGACACCCTCCGCGAAACCGGTGCCGTTCGCCCCCGCCCCGAACGCCCGGCACCGACCGTCGGCCGACATGGCGCGCTGCCGGCTGAAGGCGGTGAACGTACCGGGCGTCGCGATGACGGTGGCGCCGCCCGCGAGGGCGAGGGAGCACTCCCCCTGCCGCAGCGACTGCGCCGCCAGATGGATCGCCACCAGCGACGACGAACACGCCGTATCCACCGTGATCGCCGGCCCCAGCAGACCCAGCTGGTACGAGAGCCGGCCGGAGATCACACTCGTGGCGTTGCCCGTGAGGAGCATGCCGTCCAGCCCCTCCGGGGCCTCGTGCAGCAGGGTCGAGCCGTACTCCTGGGCGATCGCGCCGACGAACACGCCTGCCGTGCTGTTGCCGAGGGACGTCGGGTCGATGCCCGCGCGCTCGAAGGTCTCCCAGGCCGTCTCCAGCAGCAGCCGCTGCTGCGGATCCATCGTCAGCGCCTCACGCGGCGATATCCCGAAGAACGCCTCGTCGAACCGCCCCGCGCCGTCCAGGAAGCCACCGTTGCGGCTGTAGGACGTGCCCGGCTTGTCCGGGTCGGGGTCGTACAGGGCGTCCAGGTCCCAGCCGCGGTCGGTGGGGAACTCGCCGATCGCGTCGGTTCCGGACCGCAGCAGCTCCCACAGGTCCTCCGGGCCCGCGACCCCTCCTGGCAGGCGGCATCCCATCGCGACGATGACGATGGGGTCGCCGTCCGTCGCGGTGCCCGGCCGGAGCGCCGGGACGGACGCGGCTGACGTGGCGCCGTCGCGGATCTCGGCCAGGTGCTCCGCCAGGGCCTGCGGGGTCGGATGGTCGAAGACGACGGTCGGGGCCAGCCGCAGACCGGTCGCGGTGTTGAGGCGGTTGCGCAGCTCGACGGCGGAGAGCGAGTCGAAGCCGACGTCCTTGAACACGCTGTCGGCACGTACGGCCTGCGGCGACTCGTGTCCCAGGACCGCCGCGGCGTGCCGGCGCACGACGTCGAGCAGGGCGCGTTCGGCCTCCTGCGACGAGAGTCCGGCGAGCCACGCGCCGGCGTCCTCCGCGTCACCGGACTCGGCGGCGGCGGTACGCCGCGTGACGCCGCGGACGAGACCGCTCAGCAGCGTGGGCACCCCGCCGGAACGCCGGCGCAGGGCGGCGTGGTCGAAGCGCGCGGCGACGAAGGCGGCCCCCTGGCGGGCGACGGCGGCGTCGAGAAGGGTCAGTCCTTGTTCGGCGGAGAGCGGCCGGACGCCGTTGCGGGCGATGCGGACGCGGTCGGTGTCACCCAGGTGTGCGGTCAGGCCGCCGTCCTCCCAGAGGCCCCAGGCCACCGTGGTGGCGGGCAAGCCGAGCGAACGCCGGTGCTCCGAGAGGGCGTCGAGGAAGGCGTTGGCCGCGGCGTAGTTGGCCTGTCCGACGCCGCCGAGCGTGCCGGCGACCGACGAGAACAGGACGAAGTGCGTGAGGTCGGCGTCGCGCGTGAGGTCGTGCAGGTGCAGCGCCGCGTCCACCTTGGGCCGCATCACGGTGTCGACCTGCTCCGGGGACAGACCGGACACCGTCCCGTCGTCCAGGACGCCGGCGCTGTGCACCACGGCGATCAGGGGCCGGTCGAGGCCTTCGAGCACAGCGGCCAGGGCGTCCCGGTCGGCCACGTCGCACGCTTCGACGGTCACGGACGCGCCCAGGGCGGCGAGTTCGTCGATCAGGTCGGCGGCGCCCTCGGCCGAGCGTCCGCTTCTGCTCAGCAGCAGCAGGTGGCGGGCGCCGTGCGTGGCGACCATGTGCCGGGCGACGAGCCGGCCCAGGCCGGTGGTCCCGCCGGTGACGAGGGTGACGCCCTCGGGATCGAGCGTCCGCGGTTCTGCGGGCGGCAGGTCGGCCGCGTGCGTCAGGCGGGGGACCAGCACAAGGCCCGCGCGCACGGCAGTCTGAGGCTCGTCGGAGGCGACCGCGGCACGCAGCCCCGGCACGTCCGCGGCACCGGCCGGGGAGTCCGCACCGGGGTCCAGGTCGATCAGGACGAGGCGTCCGGGGTGTTCGGCCTGCACCGTCCGGGCGAGACCCCACACGGAGGCCCCGGCCAGGTCGGCCACGCCGGACGCGGGATCGGCCGCCACGGCGCCACGGGTCACGAGGACCAGTCGAGTGGCCTCGTACCGGTCGTCGCGCAACCAGCGCTGCACCTGCGCGAGGGCTACCTGTACACGGGCACGGGCCGCGGCGGCGGTGTCGCAGGATTCCGCTGCGGGACGGTCACAGAGCAGGAGCAGGGTGTCGGGCGCGGGCCCCGTGGCGTCCGCCGCGAGGTCCGGCGCACCCTGCGCGTCGAAGCCCGTGTCGGTGAGGACGGAGGCGACCTGTGAGGCGTCGGGTCCCACCACGAGCCATCGGCCTTCGGGCTGCGGCACGGGTGGGGTCGCCAGGGGCTTCCACTGCGTGTGCAGCAGCATCTGCCGGACGGTCCCGTCCGCGGCGGACGCCTCTCCTTCCCCCATGGGCCGCGTCGACAGGGTGCCGACGGAGACGACCGGGGCTCCCGCCGGGTCCACGGCGAGCAGCGCGACGCCCTCCGGCTCCGCCCAGGTCAGCCGGACTCGCAGCGTGGTGGCCCCGGAGGCGTGCAGCCGCACACCGTGCCAGGCGAACGGCAGGCTGAGCGGCCGGGACTCGTCCTTGTCCACCTCGCCCAGGACGTCGGGGTGGAGGGCCGCGTCCAGCAGTGCCGGGTGCAGACCCCAGTCGTCGGCCGTTTCCCCCTCGGGCAGGGCGATCTCGGCGAAGACTTCCGCGTTCCTGCGCCACATGGCCCGCAGGCCTCGGAAGGCGGGGCCGTATCCGTACCCGGCCCGGGTCATCCGCTCGTAGGCGTCCGCGACGGGCACCGCCTCCGCGCCCTGCGGCGGCCACGTCGCCAGCGCTTCGGCGGCGTCGGTGTCATCCGGCAGGGCGGGGACCAGGAAGCCGCGGGCGTGCCGGGACCACAGCGGGTCGGCCGTCGACTCGGCGCCGCTCTGCGGCGCGGAGTGGAAGCTCACCGCGCGGCGGCCCGACGCGTCCGGCGCCCCGACGGTCAACTGCAGGCTGACGGTCTGCTGCGCCGCGACCACGAGCGGGGCCTCGAGGACCAGTTCCTCCAGGCAGGGGGCGCCCACTTCGTCACCGGCCCGGATCGCGGCCTCGACGAAAGCCGTGCCGGGAAGCAGGACGGACCCGCGCACCACGTGGTCGGCAAGCCATGGATGCGTGGCCGCCGAGACCCGCCCGGTGAACACCACGCCTTCCTCGTCCGCGCGGTGGATCGCGGCGCCCAGCAGCGGGTGGACGACGGGGCGCAGGCCGAACGTCTGCGGGTCACCGCCGGTGGGTGTGCTGAGCCAGTGGTGGGTGCCTTGGAAGGGGTAGGTGGGGAGGTCGGGGTGGGGGGGCGTGGGGGTGGGGCGGAGGGTGACGCCGTGGGTCCAGGCGGTGCTGAGGGCGTGGGTGAAGTCGTGGGCGTCGCCGTGGTCGCGGTGCAGGGTGGCCAGGACCACGGGTTCGTCGGCGGGATGGTCGAGGGTCTGGAGCGTCTCCTGGGTCGGCAGGGTGAGGACCGGATGCGGGCTGACCTCGATGTAGGCGGTGACGCCGGCGTGGGCGAGCGCCTCGGTGGCGGCCTGGTAGTCGACGGTGTGACGCAGGTTCCGGTACCAGTACTCGCCGTCGAGATCGGCGCCGTCCACCGGGCCGCCGGTCAGCGAGGAGTAGAAGGCCAGATCACCGCTGCGCGGTGACACCGGCGCCAGCGCTTCCAGCAACGGCTCGCGTATCGCCTCGACATGGGAGGAGTGGGAGGCGTAGTCGACCGGCACCCGCCGGAACCTTCTCTGATGCTCCTCGCACCAGAGGGCGAGCTGGTCCAGTGCGTCCGCGGGACCGGACACGACCGTGCTGGCCGGGCTGTTGACCGCCGCGATCTCCAGCCCGAAACGGGCCGCGACGGTCTCGGCCTCCTCACGCGGCAGCGCCAGCGACGTCATCCCGCCCTCGCCCGCGATGCCGTTGATGAGCTGCGAACGCAGCGCCACCACCCGTGCGCCGTCGGAGAGGGAGAGCGCGCCCGACACCGTGGCGGCGGCGATCTCACCCTGCGAGTGCCCCACCACCGCCGCGGGACGGACCCCCGCCGCCTGCCAGTGCGCAGCGAGAGAGACCATGACCGCCCACAGCGCGGGCTGCACCACGTCGACCCGCGAGAAGTCGGGCTGCCCCTCGTCCCCGCGCAGCACCGCGAACAGGTCCCACTCCACGAACGGCTCCAGTGCCCGACGGCACTGCCCGAGGCGATCGGCGAAGGGACCGCCCT
>NZ_BEWA01000053.1 GCF_003112535.1 Streptomyces rishiriensis
AGCAGTAACCCGGCGGACGTCCTCGGCACCGAGCGAAGCCGACTCCACCTCCAGCAACTCCACCTCGCCGACGCCGTCCACATCCGCCTCAGCACGCACCGCCAGAGGCGACCACTCCACCCGGAACAACGCATCACCACCACCGGCGCCGCCGGACACCCTCAACTGCTCCTCGGAAACCGCCCGCAACACAAGCGACTCCACCGAGGCCACCGGAGCACCCTCGCCGTCGGCCAGGTCCAGCGACAGCGACTCCGCCCCCGTCGACGTCAGCCGCACACGCAACGACGACGCACCCGAAGCATGAAGAGCCACACCACTCCACGCGAACGGCAGGAACAACCCATCGCCGTCGGACTCGCGCGCACCGGAGAAGGCGCCTGCGTGCAGCGCGGCGTCCAGCAGCGCCGGGTGCAGACCGAAGCCCGCAGCCGATTCCACTTCTCCCGACGGCAACGCGACCTCGGCGAACACCTCGTCGTCCCTGCGCCACACCGCACGCAGTCCCTGGAACACCGGCCCGTACCCATAACCACGGGCGGCCAGTTCCTCGTACAGGTGCGACACGTCCACAGCCACCGCACCCTCCGGCGGCCATATGCTCAGCCCCGCGCCGGCCGCGGCGGATGCATCCTCGCCAAGCTGCCCACTTGCATGGCGTACCCAGGCAGAGTCCACATCGGCGTCATCAGCCCGCGAGTACACCGCGACCGGCCGGACTCCACTGCCGGTGTCCTCACCGACCGAGACCTGCACCCGTACCGCACCCTCGTCGGGAACCGCCAGCGGAGCCTCGATCACCAGCTCGCGCAGCATCCCGGCGCCAACCTCATCACCCGCGCGTACAGCCAGCTCCACGAGGGCGGCGCCCGGCAGCAACACCACACCGGACACCGCGTGGTCCGCCAACCACGGCTGCGCCGCCAGTGACAAGCGACCTGTGGCAACGACACCACCCGTCTCGGGCACACCCACCACGATGTCGAGCAGCGGGTGTCCGGCGGCCAGAGCCGGGTCTCCGCCGGACGCCACCGGGTTCAGCCAGAACCGCTGCCGCTGGAAGGCGTAGGTGGGCAGGTCCACCCGGCGGGCTCCGGTCCCGGCGAACACCTTCTCCCAGTCCACCCGCACACCCCGGGCGTGCAACTGCCCCAGGGCATACATCAGCGCCCGGTCCTCCGGCATGTCCCGCCGCAGAGAAGGCACGCAATCCCCGGCCACCATCCCCGACAGCACACCGTCAGGACCCAACTCCAAGAACGTCGACACCTTCTGCTTTCGCAGCGCCTCGACACCGTCGTGGAACCGGACCGTGCCCCGCACGTGCTCCACCCAGTACTCCGGCGTGCACAACCGGCCCGCCTCCGCCACTTCACCGGTCAGATTCGACACCACCGGCACAACCGGCTCGTGAAACGTCAACCCCGCCGCGACCCGACGGAACTCCTCCAACATCGGATCCATCAACGACGAATGAAACGCGTGCGAGACCCGCAACCGCTTGACCCGACGATCCCCCAAGCGGGCCACCACCTCCGTGACGGCGTCCTCGGCGCCCGACAGCACCAGCGACGTCGGCCCGTTCACCGCCGCGACACTCACACCCTCGCCCAGCAAAGGCCCGACCTCGTCCTCCGCCGCCTCGACCGCGAACATCACCCCACCCGACGGCAGAGCCTGCATCAACCGACCCCGCGCCACCACCAGAGCCGCCGCATCCTCCAACGACCACACACCCGCAACGAACGCAGCCGTCACCTCACCGACCGAATGACCCGTCACAAAGTCGGGACGCACACCCCACGACTCCACCAACCGGAACAACGCCACCTCGACGGCGAACAGCGCCGGCTGCGCAAACCGCGTCTCGTCCAGCAGGTCCCCGCCCTCGAAGACCAGATGCTTGAGCGAGCGACCGAGCTCCTTGTCCACGGCCGCGCACACCTCGTCGAAAGCCTCCGCGAACACCGGGAAAACAGCGTGCAGTTCACGCCCCATCCCGACCCGCTGCGACCCCTGACCCGTGAACAGCACACCCAGACGGCCCGCGACCACACTCTGCGGATCCACCGACCCGAGATGCTCCCGCGCCTCCCCCACCGAACCCGCCACCACCACAGCACGATGATCGAAATGCGCACGGGTCGTAGCCAGCGAGAACGCCACGTCCGTGAGATCCAGGCCGGGCCGCTCCTCCAGGAAACCGGCCAGCCGCGCCGCCTGGTCGCGCACCGCCTCCACCGACCTGCCCGACACCACCAACGGCACCACATCAGCAGGCGCCCCACCACCCGGCGCCACCGCACCCTCCACCGAAGACCCCGTCTCGACGGCCTCCAGGATCACGTGCGCATTCGTCCCACTGATCCCGAACGCCGACACACCGGCGCGCCGAGGACGGTCCGATGCCGTCGGCCACTCCCTGGCTTCGGTCAGCAGTTCCACAGCACCCGCCGACCAGTCCACCTTCGGCGACGGTTCGTCCACATGCAGCGTCTTCGGCAGCACACCGTGCCGCATCGCCTGCACCATCTTGATCACACCCGCCACACCCGCGGTGGCCTGGGTGTGACCGAGGTTCGACTTCACCGAGCCGAGCCACAACGGCCGGTCCGCCGGGCGGCCTTGCCCGTACGTCGCGATCAACGCCTGCGCCTCGATGGGATCACCGAGCGACGTACCCGTACCGTGCGCCTCCACCGCGTCGACGTCCGTGGCGAGCAGTCCGGAGTTGGTGAGCGCCTGGCGGATGACACGTCGCTGCGAGGGACCGTTGGGTGCGGTGAGACCGTTGGACGCACCGTCCTGGTTCACCGCGCTGCCGCGCACGAGCGCCAGGACGTCGTGGCCGTTGCGCCGCGCGTCCGACAGCCGCTCCAGCAAGAGCAGGCCCACGCCCTCGGCCCACGACGTACCGTCCGCGCCCGCCGCGAACGCCTTGCAGCGGGCATCCGTCGCCAGGCCCCGCTGCCGCGAGAACGCGACGAACGCACCCGGCGTGGCCATCACGGACACACCACCGGCCAGCGCGAGCGAGCACTCACCGCTGCGCAGGGCCTGCGCCGCCAGGTGGATGGCGACCAGCGCGGAGGAGCAGGCGGTGTCGATGGAGACGGCGGGGCCCTCGAAGCCGAACGTGTACGAGACACGGCCGGAGGTGACCGCGCCGGCGCTGCCGGTCAGGGCGTACCCCTCGGTGCTGGACGCCCCGCCCTCAAGGCTGGGGATGTAGTCCTGGGGCTTGGTCCCGGCGAAGACGCCCACGTTGCGGCCGCGCAGCGAGGTCGGGTCGATGCCCGCCCGCTCGAAGACCTCCCACGACGTCTCCAGCAGCAGCCGCTGCTGCGGGTCCATCGCCAGCGCCTCACGCGGACTGATCCCGAAGAAGGCCGCGTCGAACTCAGCTGCGTCGGTGACGAAGCCGCCTTCCTTCACGTACGACTTCCCGGGGCGCTCGGGGTCGGGGTCGAACAGCCCGTTCACGTCCCAGCCGCGGTCGGTCGGGAAGGGCGAGATGCCGTCGGTTCCCGCTGCGACCAGCTCCCACAGGTCCTCGGGCGAGGACACGCCTCCCGGGAGACGGCAGCCCATGGCGACGATCGCGATCGGGTCCGTCTTCTCGGATTCGACCTCGCGCAACCGCTTGCGCGCCTGGCTGAGATCGGCGAGGGCTCGCTTGAGGTAGTCGCGCAGCTTGTCGTCGTTCGTGCTCATCGAAAGTCCTTCTGCTCAACAGGTGTGGGGGGCCGGCGCCGCTGTCAGGAAGACCCGAGCTCGTTCTCCGCGAAGCTGAAGAGTTCGTCGTCGGAGGCGGAATCGAGGTCGAAATCCCTCTCGTCCTCCGCCGGGGCACCGGACGCCGCATACCGGGTCGCGAGGGTTTGCAGGCGCTTGGCCATCTGGACCATGACGGCGTCGTCCAGGGACGTACTGCTCAACGCCGCTTCGAGTCGGTCCAGTTCGGCGAGCACGGACATCGGCGAGACGCCCAGTTGCTCCAGCAGGACGTCGGCGAGTGCGGCCGGCGTCGGGTAGTCGAACACCGCCGAGGCGGGAAGCTGGAGCCCCGTGGCCGCCGTGAGGCGGTTGCGCAGCTCCACACCTGTGAGCGAGTCGAAGCCGAGGTCCTTGAAGGCACGGTCCGGCGCGACGGCGTCCCGGCCGCGGCGGCCCAGTACGGTTGCGACGTCCGCGCTGACCAGGTCGAGCAGGGCCCGCTGCCGCTCGGACTGCGGCATCTTCGCCAGCCGGTCGGCCAAGGACTCCCCGGCCACGTTGCCGATGCCGCCGGCGACACCGATACGGACGGTCCGCCGTGGCTTGCGGACCAGGCCCCGCAACATGGCCGGCACCTCGCCGGCCGCCGCCTGCTCAGCGAGCGCCGCGAAGTCGAACTTGACCGGCACCAGCACCGGCTCACCAGCAACCAGGCCGACATCGAAGAGCGCCATGCCCTCCTCGACGGACAACGGACGAATACCACCACGGCTCATACGAGCCTGATCGGACTCCCCCAACGACCCCGTCATCGCACTCGACGCACCCCACAGACCCCAGGCAAGTGACACCGCCGGCAAACCCTGCGCCCGACGCCACAGAGCAAACGCGTCCAGGAACGCGTTCGCCGCCGAATAGTTGCCCTGCCCCGGACCACCCAGCACACCCGAAGCCGAGGAATACACAACGAAGGCATCCAGATCCAGACCCCGCGTCACCTCATGCAACGCCAACACCGCATCCACCTTCGGACGCAACACCCCAGCCAACCGCTCCGCCGTCAACGACCCGAACACACCGTCGTCCAACACACCAGCCGTATGCACCACCCCCGACAACGGAGCATCAACAGGCACCTCCCTCAACACCCCGGCCAACGCCTCACGGTCGGCCACATCACACGCCGCCACCACCACATCCGCACCAGCCCGCTCCAACTCCGCCTTCAACGCCAGCGCCCCCGGAGCCTGCAACCCACGCCGACTCGTCAACACCAGACTGCGCACCCCATGCACCGCCACCAGATGCCGAGCCACCACCGCACCCAACGTGCCCGTACCACCCGTCACCAACACCGACCCACCCGACCGGAACACCCCACCACCACCGGACGCCGCACCGGACGCCTCACCGGACGAGGCACCCGACGACGGGACCGCAACACGCGCCAACCGCGGCACGAACACCCCACCCGAACGCACCGCCACCTGCGACTCACCCGAAGCCACCACACCCGCCAACACCCCACCCACCGGCACCGACTCACCCACCGCCACATCCACCAACACCACCCGACCCGGATCCTCCACCTGCGCCGAACGCACCAACCCCCACACCGCAGCCCCCACCGGATCCACCCCACCAGACCCACCACCGACACCAACCTCCACCGCACCCCGCGTCACCACCACCAAACAACCCGAACCCGCAGACGCAGACGCAGACGCAGACGCAGACGCCAAGAACGACTGCACCGCAGACAGCACATCGGCAGTAACCCGGCGGACGTCCTCGGCACCGAGCGAAGCCGACTCCACCTCCAGCAACTCCACCTCGCCGACGCCGTCCACATCCGCATCAGCACGCACCGCCAGAGGCGACCACTCCACCCGGAACAACGCATCACCACCACCGGCGCCGCCGGACACCCTCAACTGCTCCTCGGAAACCGCCCGCAACACAAGCGACTCCACCGAGGCGATCAACGCGCCTTCGCCACCGGCATCGAAGATGTCCAGGCGCGACGCGTCGGAGCCGCTCTCGGCCGGTGTCACCCGGATCCGGACGGCCGCGGCACCGGTGGCGTACAAGGTCACGCCACGCCACTCCGCGGACAGACCGGAGCGCCCGGTCGCACGTGCCGCGGCCTCCAGAAGCACCGGGTGCAGGCCGAAGTGCGCTGCGTCGGGGGCGAGTTCCTCGTCCAGGGCGAGCTCGACACCCTCATCCTGAGCGGCCGCGTCAACGCTTGGCACCGGAGCCGCGCCGGAGGGCGTCAGCCTGCCGACGGCGTGGCGGGTCCAGGACTCGTCGCCCTGTTCGACGCGGGTGTACACGCTCACCGTACGGTGCCCCTCGTCGTCTGCGCCTCCGACGGAGACCTGCGCACGAAGGGCTCCCGTGGGCGGCAGCACGATCGGTGTCTCGATCGTCAGCTCACGCAGGGTGCCGGCGCCGACCTCATCGCCTGCGCGGATGGCCAGTTCGACCAGCGCGGCTCCCGGCACCATGCCCGTGCCCATGCCCGTGTCCGGCACGGAGTCCTCGACCAGCCATGGCTGAGCCTTGCGCGACAACCGTCCGGTGCACAGCACGCCTCCGGTCTCCGGAACTGCCATCACCGCGCTGAGCAGCGGGTGTCCCAGCGACACGTCAGTAGTCGAAGCGGTGGCGGCCAGCCAGTAGCGCTGGTGTTGGAAGGCGTAGGTGGGCAGGTCCACCCGCCGGGCTCCCGTCCCGGCGAACACCTCCTCCCAGTCCACCCGCACACCCCGGACATGCAACTGCCCCAGGGCATACATCAGCGCGCGATCCTCCGGCATGTCCCGCCGCAGGGAAGGCACGCAATCCCCGGCCACCATCCCCGACAGCACACCGTCAGGACCCAACTCCAAGAACGTCGACACCTTCTGCTTTCGCAGCGCCTCGACACCGTCGTGGAACCGGACCGTGCCCCGCACGTGCTCCACCCAGTACTCCGGCGTGCACAACCGGCCCGCCTCCGCCACTTCACCGGTCAGATTCGACACGACCGGGACGACCGGCTCGTGATAGGCGAGTGCGGCCGCGACCTGGCGGAATTCCTCCAACATCGGATCCATCAACGCCGAATGGAACGCGTGCGAGACCCGCAACCGCTTGACCCGACGATCCCCCAGACGGGCCACCACAGCCGCGACGGCGTCCTCGGCGCCCGACAACACCAGCGACGTCGGCCCGTTCACCGCCGCGACACTCACACCCTCGCCCAGCAAAGGCCCGACCTCGTCCTCCGCCGCCTCGACCGCGAACATCACCCCACCCGACGGCAGAGCCTGCATCAACCGACCCCGCGCCACCACCAGAGCCGCCGCATCCTCCAACGACCACACACCCGCCACGAACGCAGCCGTCACCTCACCGACCGAATGACCCGCCACATAGTCGGGACGCACACCCCACGACTCCGCCAACCGGAACAACGCCACCTCGACGGCGAACAGCGCCGGCTGCGCAAACCGCGTCTCCTGCAACAACACCGGCTCATCGCCGAAGACCAGATCCTTCAGCGAACAGCCCAGACCCTCGTCGACGACCGCGCACACCTCGTTGAAAGCCTGCGCGAACACCGGGAACGCGGCATACAACTCCCGCCCCATCCCGACGCGCTGCGACCCCTGACCCGTGAACAGCACACCCAGACGGCCCGCGACCACACTCTGCGGATCCACCGACACGAGATGCTCCCGCGCCTCGCCCACCGAACCCGCCACCACCACAGCACGATGATCGAAATGCGCACGAGACGTCGCCAGCGAGAACGCCACATCCGTCAGATCCAGGCCGGGCCGCTCCTCCAGGAAACCGGCCAGCCGCGCCGCCTGGTCGCGCACCGCCTCCACCGACCTGCCCGACACCACCAACGGCACCACATCAGCAGGCGCCCCACCACCCGGCGCCACCGCACCCTCCACCGAAGACCCCGTCTCGACGGCCTCCAGGATCACGTGCGCATTCGTCCCACTGATCCCGAACGCCGACACACCGGCGCGCCGAGGACGGTCCGATGCCGTCGGCCACTCCCTGGCTTCGGTCAGCAGTTCCACCGCACCGGCCGACCAGTCCACGGCCGATGACGGCTCGTCCACGTGCAGTGTCTTCGGCAGCATGCCGTGCCGCATCGCCTGCACCATCTTGATCACACCCGCCACACCCGCGGTGGCTCCCGTGTGCCCGAGGTTCGACTTCAGGGCGCCGAGGAGCAGGGGGCGGTCGTCTGCGGGGCGCTCCTGACCGTAGGTCGCGATCAACGCCTGCGCCTCGATCGGATCACCCAACGACGTACCCGTACCGTGCGCCTCCACCGCGTCGACGTCGGCCGCCGACAGACCGGCGTTCGCCAGCGCCTGACGGATCACCCGCTGCTGGGAAGGACCGTTCGGAGCGGTCAGACCGTTGGACGCGCCGTCCTGGTTGACCGCGCTGCCCCGCACCAGGGCCAGCACCTCATGGCCGTTGCGACGAGCGTCCGACAGACGCTCCAGCAGGACCAGACCCACTCCCTCGGCCCAGCCGGTGCCGTCCGCGCCCTCGGCGAAGGCCTTGCAGCGTCCGTCCGGCGCCAGGCCCCGCTGCCGTGAGAACTCGACGAAGACGCCGGGGCTGGACATCACGGCCACGCCGCCGGCCAGGGCGAGCGAGCACTCTCCGCTGCGCAGGGCCTGCATCGCGGAGTGCATCGCCACCAGTGAGGACGAGCATGCCGTGTCGATGGTGAGCGCGGGTCCCTCGAGGCCCAGGACGTACGACACGCGGCCGGAGGCGACGCTGCCGGCGCTGCCGGTCAGGGCATAGCCCTCGGTGCCTTCGGCGCCGCCGCCGAGGCGCGGGGTGTAGTCCTGCGCTCCCATGCCGGTGAAGACGCCGACGTCCTTGCCCCGCAGTGTCGTCGGGTCGATGCCCGCCCGCTCGAAGACCTCCCAGGAGGTCTCCAGCAGCAGCCGCTGCTGCGGGTCCATCGCCAGCGCCTCACGGGGGTTGATGCCGAAGAACCCGGCGTCGAAGTCGGCGACGCCGTGCAGGAAGCCGCCCTTGCGGACGTAGGTCGTGCCGGGGGCGTCCGGGTCGTCGGAGAACAGTCCGTCCAGGTCCCATCCGCGGTCGGCCGGGAAGCCGACGAGCGCGTCGCGGCCCTCGGCCAGCAGGGTCCACAGGTCCTCGGGCGAGGTGACGCCGCCGGGGAGGCGGCAGCCCATGGAGACGATCGCGATCGGGTCGTCGGTCGTGGGGGACGGTGACGGTGCGGCGGCGGGCAGGGCCGCGGCGGCGTCGCCGACGAGTTCCGCGCGGAGGTGGTCGGCCAGCGCCCTGGGGTTCGGGTAGTCGAAGACGAGGGTGGCGGGCAGGCGCAGCTGTGTGGCGGCGTTGAGACGGTTGCGCAGTTCGACCGCGGTGACCGAGTCGAACCCGATCTCCTTGAACGCCCTGTCCTCCTGGACGCCTTCGGCGTCGGTGTGGCCCAGGACGGCGCCGGCCTCGGTCCGCACCAGGCTCACCAGCAGGTGTTCCTGTTCGGCGGGTGCGAGTTCCAGGAGTTCGGCACGCAGGGCGGAGGCGTCGGCGCCGGGCCGGTCCTCGGTGGCGCCGGCGAGGAGTTCGGTCACCTCGGGCAGGCCGCGCAGCAGGGGCCGGGGACGGCTGAGGGTGAAGGCCGGGGCGAAGCGGGTCCAGTCGATGCCGGCGACGACCACGTGGGTCTCGTCGTGCTCGACGGCCTGCACGAGTGCGGCCACGCCGAGGTGGGGTTCCATCAGGGAGAGGCCCAGTTTGGCGAACTCCCCCGCCATCGAGGCGTCGACCATGCCGCCGCCGCCCCACGCGCCCCAGGCGACGGAGGTGGCGGTCAGTCCGCGGGCGCGTCGGTGGTGGGCCAGCGCGTCGAGGTAGGCGTTGGCTCCGGCGTACGAAGTCAGGCCGTTGCTGCCCCAGGCGGTGGCGCCGGAGGAGAAGAGGACGAAGGCGTCGAGTTCGCGGTCGTGGAGCAGGTCGTCCAGGTGACGGGCGCCGTCGATCTTGGCGCGGCCCATCTCGGCGAACTGCTCGACCGTGAGCCCGGACAGGGGTGATTCGGTCTGGGGCGCGCCGGCGAGGTGCAGGACGGCGGTCAGCGGCAGTTCGGCGGGGACGGCGTCGAGGAGGGCGGCGACCGTGTCACGGTCGCCGATGTCGCAGGCGGTGATGGTGACCCGGGCGCCGTGGGCCTCGAGTTCGGTGCGGAGTTCGCCGGCGCCGGGGGCGTCGGGGCCGCGGCGGCTGGTCAGCACCAGATGTTCGGCGCCGAGCTCGGCCAGTCGGCGGGCGACGTGGGCTCCTGTGCCGCCGGTGCCACCGGTGATGAGGACGGTGCCGCGGGGGGTCCAGGGCTTGGGGGCCGGGGCGCCGTCCAGCGGGGCGCGGCGCATGCGGCGGGCGTGCAGGCCGTCGGGGCGGACGGCGAGTTGGTCCTCGTCGTCGGCTCCGGAGAGGGCGGCGCACAGCAGGTCGAGGGTGTGCGGGTCGGGTTCGTCGGCGCCGGGGGGCAGGTCGACGAGGCCGCCCCAGGTCCGGGGGTGGTCGAGTGCCAGGACGGTGCCGATGCCCCACATGACGTGCTGGGAGACGTCGGTCAGCTCTGCGGGGTCCGCTACGGCGACGCCGCCGGAGGTGACCGCCCACAGGGGCGCCTCGATGTCGGCGTCGCCGAGGGCCTGGACGAGGGTCACGGTGGCGATCGTGCCGCGCGACCAGCTGGTGTGGACGGGGTGCGGCCGGCCGTCGAGGGCCAGGAGCGACACGATGCCCGCGAAAGGCTGGTCGGGCAGGCCGGCGGCGAGCGTCTCGCGGTTCGTGTGCTCGGTGTCGATCTCGATGCGCACGGTCTGCGCGCCGCGCTCGGTGAGACCGGTGGTGACGGCGTCGGCGAGCGGGCCGCTGTCGGCGCCGGTGGCTATGAGCCAGGTGCCGGAGAGGGTGGCGGTGGTGTCGATCCGGTCCCAGCCGAGGTGGTAGCGCCATCCGTCGACGACGGACCGTTCCCGTCGGCGGCGTCGCCAGGACGAGAGCGCGGGCAGGACTTCGTCGAGTACGGCAGGCCTGAGCTGGAGGTCGTCGGCCAGGGTGTCACTGTCACCGGCCTCGATCGCGGCCCAGAAGGCGGTGTCGACGGGGTCGGCCTCGACGGCGGGCGTGTCGTTGGCGTCGAGCCAGTAGCGCTGGTGCTGGAAGGGATACGTCGGCAGTTCCGTGCGCCGCGCTCCCCGCACGTCGAACGCCGCCTCCCAATCGACGTCGACACCCCCCACGAACACCTCGCCCACCGACCGCAAGAACCGCTCCAGACCCCCCTCACCACGACGCAACGACCCCACCACCACACCATCCACACCCACCGCACCCATCGACTCCGCCACCACAAAACCCAACACCGGATGCGGACTCATCTCCACGAACACCCGCCGACCCTCACCCAACAGAACCCGCGTCACCTCCTCAAAACGCACCCGCTCCCGCAGATTCCGATACCAATACCCCCCGTCCAACAACGCCGTGTCCACCACCCCACCCGTCACCGTCGAATAAAACGGCACCCCCGACGACACACCCGACACACCCGCCAACACCCCCGCCAACTCACCCTCCACCCCCTCCACCTCAACCGAATGCGACGCATAATCCACCGCCACCCGACGAACCCGCACCCCCTCCCCACGCAACTCCTCCTCCAACACACCCAACGCCTCCACCCCACCCGCCACCACCACCGACGACGGACCATTCACCGCAGCAACCGACAACCCCCCACCCAAACGCCCCTCCACCACACCCACCGGCAAAGCAACCGACAACATCCCACCCCCACCCGCCAACGACGACGCAATCACCGCACTACGCCCCGCCACCACCCGCGCACCATCCTCCAACGACAACCCACCCACCACACACGCCGCCGCGATCTCCCCCTGCGAATGACCCACCACCGCAACCGGCTCCACCCCCACCGACCGCCACAACCCCGCCAACGACACCATCACCGCCCACAACACCGGCTGCACCACATCAACCCGACCCAACGCCTCCTCATCACCCAACACCTCCACCAACGACCACCCCACAAACGGCTCCAACGCCGCCCCACACCGCCCCATCCACTCCGCGAACACCACCGACTCCGACAACAACCCCAACGCCATCCCCACCCACTGCGCCCCCTGACCCGGAAACACGAACACCACACCGGAACCACCAGGAGCG
>NZ_BEWA01000054.1 GCF_003112535.1 Streptomyces rishiriensis
CCCTCGCGCAGAACAGCCTCCCCGACGTCAGCGACGTCAGCGACGACAGCGACGACACCGGCGACAGCGGCGACTCGGTGTTCGTGTCGATGCTCCGCAAGGACAGGAGCGAGGTGGACACCGTCGTCGCATGCGCTGCCGCCGCATACACGTCGGGGCTCTTCGTCGACTGGACCGCCGTGATCGGTAAGACCTCCACGGCCGGCGTCGACCTGCCGACCTACGCCTTCCAGCGCGAACGGTTCTGGCCGCAGACGAAGCGCAGTGAAGTCGTGCGTGACGCGGAACTCTGGGAACCAGCCGAACCGGAGGAGGCGCGCGAGCTGGCGCACACGCTGAACATCGGCGAGGACGTCGTCCAGGAGGTCCTGGCGGGACTGTCGGCCCGGCATCGGGATCGCGCGGTACGGGCCGAGGTGGATGGCTGGCAGTACCGTGTCGACTGGCAGGAGGTCGCGCTCAAGCCCGGTGACGGCCCCTCCGGGCAGTGGCTGGTGCTCCACTCGGCGAGGCACTCGGCGCACCTGGAGACGGTGACCGCCGCTCTGCCCGGCCACCTGCTCCTGTCCCTCGCCGACGAGCCCGACCGTGCGGAGCTGGCCCGCGCCGTCGCCGCCCTTCCGGGCCCGGGGATCGCCGGAGCCGTCGTCCTGTGCGACACGGTCGTGCAGGCACTCGTCGCCGCACAGGCGATGGGTGACGCGGAGGTGGCAGGGCCCACCTGGCTGGTGACCCGGGGAGCGGTCTCCGTGGGCGCCCTCGACGACGGTCCACTCCAGGCCGAGCAGGCTGCCGTCTGGGGACTGGGTCGTGTCGCCGCACTGGAACACCCCGACCGCTGGGGCGGCCTCGTCGATCTGCCGGAGGTGCCCGACGCGGACACCGCCGCGCTACTCGCATCGGTCTTCTTCTCCTCCTCCTCGGAGGACCAACTCGCGCTGCGAGAGGGCAGGATCCATGCCCGCAGGCTCCGGCAGGCGTCCGCTCAGCGGCCCACCGGACCGGGCTGGAAACCGGAAGGGAAGATCCTGATCACCGGTGGCACCGGCGCTCTCGGCGCGCACGTCGCGCGCTGGCTCGTCCGGCGTGGAGCCACCGACCTGGTCCTCACCGGTCGTCAGGGCCCCGACGCGGACGGAGCCGCCGAACTCGCCGCCGAGTTGCGCGACTCGGGCGCGCAACGGGTGAGCGTCGAGGCGTGCGACGTGTCCGACCGGACAGCGGTCGCCGACCTGCTCTCCCGGCACCGCGTCAGCGCCGTCTTCCATGCCGCCGGCGTCCCGGACCACATGCCCTTCGACGACATCGACGCCGCTCATGTTCGGCGGGTGGTGGGTGCGAAGGCGTGGGGTGCGGTGTATTTGGACGAGTTGACGCGTGGCTGGGATCTGGGCGCGTTCGTGGTGTTCTCGTCGATCGCGGGTGTGTGGGGGAGTGGGGGGCAGGCGGTGTATGCGGCGGCGAACGCGTGGGCTGATGCGGTGGTGGAGTCGCGTCGTGGTCGTGGTCTGGTGGGTGTGTCGGTGGGGTGGGGTCCGTGGGCGGGTGGGGGGATGGTGTCGGGTGAGGGTGCGGTGGAGTTGGGCCGTCGTGGGTTGCGGGTGATGGATCCGGGGCGTGCTCTGGTGGGGTTGGGGTCGGCGCTGGAGGGCAGTGGGGGCTCGGTGGTGGTGGCTGATGTGGAGTGGGACCGGTTCGTTCCGGCGTTCACCAGCCGCCGTCCCAGCCCCCTGCTCACCACCCTCCCCCGCCTCACCGGCCCTGACGTCGCCGAAGAGCCGGCGACCGAAGACGCTCGAGCCGTGCTGACCGCCCGATTGGCGCACCGGCCTGAGAAGGAGCGTCTGCGCGCGCTGCGGGAGCTGGTCCGCAAGCGGGCCGGGGTGGTGCTCGGTCGTTCCGAAGGCTCGGCCGTGGACCTCGACCGGCCCTTCAAGGACGTGGGTTTCGACTCCCTCACCGCCGTCGAACTCCGCAATCAGCTCCACGCCGAGACGGGGCTGCGGCTGCCGTCGACGCTGGTCTTCGACCATCCGAGCCCCCGCCACCTCGCCGACCATCTGCACGACGAGTTGTTCGGCGGGCCCGACCCCACGGATACAGAGCCGGGAACGCCGCTGCGGCCAGGACGAGGTGACGAGTCGTCGTTCCGCGACGCACTCGCCGCGATCCCCTTCTCGCGTTGGCAGGAGAGCGGCCTGCTGGCAGCTGTGCTGTCGTTGGCGGACAGCGGCCCGAGCGGACGGCCCACCGACGAGGCCGTCCCGTCCGGGCCCACGGCATACGGCACCGCCCGGCTCCCGGGCACACTCGAGCAGTCGCAGAACGACGACGAGTCCGTATCCGGCGCGATCGACGCCATGGACGTCGACGCACTCGTTCAACTGGCCCTGGGCGACTCCACCTCCTGAAGCACCACCCCACCGCCACGTCTTCCCGTCCGCCCGCGAACGGGCCACGAACCAGTGGAGTTTGAGCATGCCCACCTCCGAAGAGCGCGTCGTCGCCGCGCTGCGCGCCTCCCTGAACGAGAACGAGCGTCTGCGTCAGCGCAACGACGAACTCAGCCGGGCGGCGAGCGAACCCATCGCCATCGTCGGCATGGCGTGCCGCTACCCCGGTGACGTCACCACCCCGGAGCAGCTGTGGGAGCTGGTCGCGGCCGGCATCGACGCCGTCACGCCGTTCCCCGCGGACCGTGGCTGGGAGCCGGCCGGCGGGGGCTCCTCGACGTCCCCGGGGCAGGGCGGATTCGTCGCCACGGCCACGGACTTCGACGCGGGCTTCTTCGGTGTGTCACCCCGCGAGGCCCTTGCGATGGACCCCCAACAGCGTCTCGTTCTGGAGGCGTCCTGGGAGGCGCTGGAGCGCGCAGGCCTCGAACCCTCCTCCGTGCGCGGCAGTCGTACCGGCGTCTTCGTCGGATGCAGCAACCAGAACTACGGGGCCGTCTCGGGAGACGACCTGCCAGAGGGCGTCGAGGGTCACCTGCTCACCGGCAACGCCGCGAGCGTCGTCTCGGGCCGGGTGTCGTACGTGCTGGGTCTGGAGGGTCCGGCGGTGACGGTGGACACGGCGTGTTCCTCGTCGCTGGTGGCTCTGCACCTGGCGGCGCAGGCGCTGCGGTCGGGGGAGTGCGACCTGGCCCTGGCGGGCGGCGTCACCGTGATGTCCACCCCCGACGTCTTCGTGGAGTTCAGCCGTCAGGGCGGTCTGGCGGGGGACGGTCGGTGCAAGGCGTTCAGCGAGGGAGCGGACGGTACGGGGTGGGGTGAGGGGGTGGGCGTTCTCCTTGTGGAGCGGTTGTCGGATGCGCGTCGGCTGGGGCATCGGGTGTTGGCGGTGGTGCGTGGTTCGGCGGTGAACCAGGACGGTGCGTCGAACGGGTTGACGGCTCCGAACGGTCCGTCGCAGCAGCGGGTGATCCATGCCGCGTTGAGGTCGGCGGGTCTGTCCGCGGTCGATGTGGATGTGGTGGAGGCGCACGGGACCGGAACGCGGCTGGGTGATCCGATCGAGGCGCAGGCGTTGCTGGCGACCTACGGGCAGGGCCGTGCGGCGGATCAGCCGTTGTGGTTGGGGTCGGTGAAGTCGAATCTGGGCCATACGCAGGCGGCTGCGGGTGTCGCCGGTGTGATCAAGATGGTGCAGGCGTTGCGTCACGGTGTGCTGCCGGCGACGTTGCATGTGGATCAGCCGTCCTCGCATGTGGACTGGTCGGCGGGGGAGGTGCGGCTGCTGACGGAACAGCAGCCGTGGCCCCGAACCGACCGCCCCAGGGTGGCCGGCGTCTCCGCCTTCGGAGTCAGCGGCACCAACGCCCACGTCATCCTCGAACAGGCCCCGGCGGTGGACTCCCGGGCTGACCGTACCCCTGACACCGCGCACCCCGCACCGGCCGTCTGGCCGCTCTCAGGCCGGACCGAGGAGGCCCTGCGTTCCCAGGCGCGCTCTCTGGCGACGTTCGCCGCCAGGCGGTCCGACATCGCAGCCGCCCGTGCCGGACTGAGCCTGGCGACGACGCGGACGCATTTCGAGCATCGGGCCGTAGTCGTCACCGAGGGCGGCACCGGCCTCGTCGAGGCGCTTAACGCCTTGGCGCGCGGCACTGCTTCGGCGGACGCGATCGTCGGCCAGGACCACGGTGACGCGCGACAGGCGTTCTTGTTCTCGGGTCAGGGTGCGCAGCGGGTGGGGATGGGGCGTGAGTTGTATGCGTCGTTCCCGGTGTTCGCGG
>NZ_BEWA01000055.1 GCF_003112535.1 Streptomyces rishiriensis
GGGGGGTGCCTCTATGTCTTTCGTCAAGGCACCCAGGTTCGGTTTGGGGTGGTGTGACTTGTGGGGGTCATGCGGCGAGTTCGACGTCCTCAGGGATGCGGGGTTCGTAGAAGGTGCCGTCTCGGAGCATGGCGAACAGGACGCTGATGCGTTGGCGGGCCAGGCGGAGGAGGGCCTGGGTGTGGGTTTTGCCGCGGGCTCGTTGCTTGTCGTAGTAGGTGCGGGAGGCGGGGTCGGCGTTCATGCAGGCGAAGGCGGAGAGGAACATTGCCCGTTTGAGCTGACGGTTTCCGCCTCGGGGTGCGTGTTCGCCGTGGATCGAGGTTCCGGACGACTTCGTGGCCGGGGCCAGGCCGGCGTAGGAGGCGAGGTGGGCGGCGGTGGGGAAGCTGGTGCCGTCGCCGACGGTGACCAGCAGGACGGCGGCGGTCCTGACGCCGACGCCGGGCATCGACGTCAGGACCGGGGAAAGAGGGTGGGCCTCCAGCAGGGCGTTGATCTGGGCTTCCAGGGCCCGGCGCTGGGTGTGGACGGCGGCGAGCGAGGCGGCCAGGGAGGGCACGACGATGTCGAGGGTGCCGGTGCCGGGCACGACGACGGTCTGTTCGTCGAGCGCGTCGAAGACGTCGTCGATCAGCCGCTGGGCCATGCGCGGCGCCTTGGGCCGGATCAGTTCCACGAGTCTGCGACGGCCGGCCTTGCGCAGGGCGGCCGGGGAGCCGTAGCGCTCCAGGAGCCAGGTGACGGCCTGGTGGTCCAGGCGAGGGCCGAGGACGCGTTCGAGGCTGGGGTGGAACTGGGTGAGCAGGCCGCGTATCCGGTTGGACGTGCGGGTGGCCTCGGCGGCGAGGTCCTGGTCGAAGCCGACGAGCACGGTCAGCTCGGCGGTGATCTCGTCGGTCAGTTCCAGCGAGCGCAGGGTGTGCGGCATGGTGCGGGCGCGTCGGCGATGACCGCGGCGTCCTTGGCGTCGGTCTTGGCCTCGCCCGGGTAGAGGTCGGCGATCCGGCGCATGGCGAGTCCGGGCAGGTAGGCGACCTGGCAGCCCGCGTCACGGGCGACGGTCAGCGGGAGGGCGCCGATGGAGGCGGGCTGGTCCACGATCACCAGCACGGTGCCGAACTTCGCGGTCAGCTTGTCGAAGACGGCCCGCAGTTTTGGCTCGCTGTTCGGCAGTTGCTTGTCGAAGACCTTCTTCCCGGCCGGGGTCAGCCCGTGGCCGTGATGGCTGCTCTTGCCGACGTCCAGGCCGAGGAACACGCCCACGTCTTCGGTGTCGAACATCGCGCCTTTCCCAGGGTGTTGACGGTGCCGGCCTCGGCTTCGGTGTCGTACGCGCGCATCCACGTTATGCAGACCTGCCGCTCGCGAGCTGTCCGGCAGTGCGCCGGACCGGGCGGTGGCCGGACCTCTCATCAGTGTCTCCGACGGCACCTCCCGGGCCCGGTGACACCACCCCCCAGGTCATCCGTTCGACAGGGGGCAACAGTCATGCCGGGCCCGGAGGCCAGCGGCCCCGTTGCGGAACCGCGGAAAACATAACGGGGCTGGCGGGTGGTGGCCACGGCGTGGAAGACAGCAGAACGGCGGCGATGAGCAGGAGTAGGGACGGCCGTGTCGGTTGCGGCCCCCTCACCGCTGTCGGAGAACGGAGCCGGCGCGAGGCAGGGCACCGTCACGGACAGGACGGCCACGACGCTGGACGCCGCGCTCGTCTTCGCGCTCACGGCCGTCGGAGCACCGGGGCAGACGGCGATCTCGGCGGTCGTCGGCTACCGCCTGCTCACCGGATGGCTACCTATGGCACCGGGACGGTCCTGGGGGTGCTCGTCCGCCGTTCGGCGCTCCCGCGGCCGTCACGTCGTGATCGCTGAGCGGTCGGGGTCCCTTACGTCACGGGCGGGTCTTCTCGAAATCGCTTTGCGGGGGAGAGGGTTCGGATGGGTGGCTGGAGCCGTGCCGCCTGAACACCCAGGTGCGGTACACCCAGAAGCGGAAGCCGGTTGCGGCCGCCAGGCCGATGGCCTTGAACAGGTTGCTCTGGAGAGCGGTGTCCCAGCCGAACCGGTAGGTCGCCGCGTACAGCACGCCGTTCTCGATGACCAGGCCGATGATGCTGAACACGACGAACAGGGTGAACTCGCGGGCGGGCCGGCGCTTGTCCCGGTCGCGGTAGGCGAAGTAGCGGTAGCCCAGGTAGTTGACGAGAACCGCCACGCTGGTGCTGATCACGCTGCACCGCACCACAGGCAATGTCGTGACCGCGCGGCACAGGTTGAACACCGCGAAGTTCACCAACACACCGAGCCCCCCGACCGCCGCGAACCTCATGATCTCGCCCGTCAGGGGGCGACGCGGTCGGGTGCCCGGCGGCCGATCAGGAGCGGAATCCGACGTGAACATGATCGTGATGGGTCGGGTCGCTGAAGAACCGGCCTGCGCCGGCACCGCTCGGCAGTACCGGTCCACCCACGTTGTAGGAGCCGGCCATCGCAGCATCCCGCATGAACGACTCGATCAGACGGCGGGGGGTGGCCGAGTCGACCACGGGGCGGCCATTGATCTGCCAGACATCGAACGCCCGGCCGCGCGGGTGGTCGCTGGGGCGGGCCGTGCCGAAGACGTTCAGCGGATGGCCCGAGCGGATCACGCTCAGGTTCATCCGGTACGTGTCCGCCAGTCGCAGCAACGCCTCCAGGACACTGGTGTGGATGTGCCCGCTGCGCACGTCGGCACGTGCGGCCGGCGGCAGACCGACATGCGGGTCGTCCAGCACCTTGCGTGCGGCTGGGGGCAGGGACGAGACCGCCGGACCCGGGCGGGCCGGATGCAGGGCGGTGACCGCCCACCGCGGACGGGCCCGGCTCAGCCGTACGTCCATGGTGGCCCCACCCGCAGTGACCGCGCCTGCCTGGCGGGTCCATTGCCGGCAGACCACCAGCACGCTGGCCGCGTCCGTCAGGATGCCGCCGTACTGGGCGTCCACCACCCGCACCACGGCCTCTTCGGCCGAGGCCAGCAGCGGCCCCGCCTGTCCCACGAGGCCCGGACCCAGCCCGAGGGCGGATACCCGGCGCTGGGCCGCGGCCACCCCCTGCTCCCCGGTGCGCCAGTTGCCGAGAGCCTCGATGAGCTGTACGGCGCGCAGCTTGACCTGCGGATCGACATCATCAGGGCTGGGATGCCACGGCGTGGCGCGCGGGAGTCCCGACGGGCTTGCGGGGCTTTCCGCTGCGGTGGCATGAGGGTGGTCACTGGAACAGCCTGCGGCGCCGAATGCCATTCCACCCGCCGCCAGCAGTACCGTCCGGCGACCGACCGGTGATGCCGGCTGTCCGAAGTCACGCATCAATCAGTCCCCCTCCTTTCCCGGAAGGTGCGCCGGGCCCCCGGCGCGAGACCCACGGCCCTGTGCGCCTGACGGAGCGGCCCCGGTTCTGGCGAGAGACGCCGCAATCAGGGGCTGGGCTGGGGAATGACAAGCCCGAAGGCTCTTTTGATCGATTTCAGCCATTAACTCATTGTTTGGCAGTATTCGCAGCAGATTATGGGAGCAGGCGTGGTGGCAGCGTCCGGTTCGGGCGCTGCGGTCCGGTGCCGCGAGTTGACGATGGCCCGGTCGAAGCGTTCGGGCCCCGCTGGATCACGCCGCGTGTCCGGGTGCCCGTAGGCCTCGTAGCGCAGGAACGATTGCATCGCGGCGAGACGGATGTGGCGGGTCGCCGCGGACTGTTTCGAGGTGCTGGAAGAACGCACCGATCGTCGGTGCGTCCAGGTCGGAGATGCTCAAGCGGGTCGGCCGCCGGCCGGTTCGCCGCCCTGCGAAGCCGAGCAGGAAGGTGAAGGTGTCGCGGTAGCCCGCGAAGGTGCGCCGGCTCTCCTGGAACTGGAGCACCAGTTTTCGGTGCAGAAGCTCTGCGGCCGGGGGTGCGAGGTCGCTCATGACCGGACTCTGAAGCTGTGCACAGGAGGGCGTTGATCCCAGTCGGCGACCGAGTCGGGCGTGATGCGTGCGGACAGGTGAGGACGGGCCTGCCCGTCAGGTCCGGGCGGTCGCGGTCACGGCCTGCCGGGCCGCCCGCTCCACCAGTGAGATGCCGTCGCTCATCGACGCGCTGCCGTCCGACAGCACGGTGACGAGGTAGTGGTGTCCGTCCACCGTGATCCGGCCGACGCTGTTGACGTCCCAGAGTCCGGAGGTGGCGCGCTGCAGCCAGTCGTTCTTCAATGCGTACTCGGCGCCGGAGGCTGTCGAGACGCCCCATGCCTGATCGCTCGCGATACGGCTCATCAGGATTTGGATGTAGGTCCGGGACTCTTCGTTCAGCGGGGAGCCGGTCTTCGACGTCGCAGCGCCGTCGAACACGGAGTGCAGGAGCCTGATCTGGTCACTCGCCGTCGTCCGCGTCAGCCCCCACTTCCTGCCGTGACCACCCTTGGTCGAGGTCAGTCCCAGACGTTTGTTGGCCGCCTCCAGGCCAGGTGCCTGGCCGATTTCGCGCCACAGGAGGTTCGCTGCCGCGTTGTCGCTGTTGCGGATCATCGGTTCGGCCAGCGAGCGTTCATGGGGGGTGAGGTGCCGGCCCGCGTCCTGAGCCTCTACGGTCGGCGAACGGAGGCATCCGGTGGAGGAGCGAGAGGGCGGCGGCGCCCGCGAGCCGTCCGGCAGGCGGGCCCGCGGCGAACTGGAGAGCGATGTGCTCGCCGCGCTCTGGAGCGCCGACGGCCCGCTGACCGCCGGCCAGGTCCGGGAGGCGTTGCCGGGCGACCTGGCCTACACGACCGTCCTGACCATCCTGTCCCGGCTGTACGACAAGGAGATGCTCGTCCGGCACCGTGAGGGCCGCGGCTACGCGTACGAGCCGGTGCGGGACGAGCCGTCGCACACCGCCCAGCGCATGCGGTCGCTGCTTGAGGGTGGCTCCGACCGCGAGGCGGTCCTGGCACGCTTCGTCTCGGAACTGTCCGAGCAGGACGAGCACGTGCTGCATCGGCTCCTGTCCGAGCACGACGCTCGCACCGGAGATGATCGCTCGGCAGGGAGGGCGTAAAGCCGTGCTGATCAGTGTCTGCGTCCCCTTCGCAGTCGCGGCTGTGCTCGCCGTACTCGCGCCCCGACTGGCGCACGTGCCACCCCCGCGCCGCGCTGCCTGGGCCCTGACCTGTGCCGCGCTCGTGACGGCGATCGGTTGGTCGGGGGCACTCGCCTCGCTCGCCTTCACCGGCGTGGCACAGATTCCGGAAGCCGCGGAGGAGGGCCGCTGATCGGTGGCCGCCCTGCAAGCCGGGGATCCGGTCTACCTCGTCGTCGCGGAAGGCAGCGCCCTCCTGCTGGCCGTGGGCGTCGTCTCGCTGGGTGTGGCCGCCGTGCGGCAGGCCCGCCTCTTCGTCCGGGCGCGGCGGGAGCGCGCGCGGCTGCCGGAGGGACGGAGCCGGTCGTGGTCGACGACGACGTCCCGATGGCCTTCGCGTCGCCCGGGTCGCCGGGCCGGATCGTGGTCTCCTGGGCAATGCTGCGCTGTCTCACCGACCGAGAGCGCGAGGCCCTCCTCGCGCACGAGCGGGCTCACCTGCGCTGCCGCCATCACCTCTTCTAGATCCAACGCCGTTCA
>NZ_BEWA01000056.1 GCF_003112535.1 Streptomyces rishiriensis
GCTCGACGGGGGCAGGGCCTCTGTCCTGTCGCGGCAGGCGGCGTCCAGGGCATCGCCGTACCGGGTTTAGAGAAAGACCTAGTGCCCCCCTCGAGATACTGCTTGGCAAAGATCGGGAACGATCTCTGCCGCTCCTTGTGCCGACGGCGCCTGGGGGATGGCGGTCCCGGATGGTCAGAGTCCGTCCATCGCCCCATGTGATTGGAAGCCGAGCTGTGACTGAAGAGCCCTCCGTCGCACTTGTCCGTCCGCTCCACGAGATCCTCACGGACCACGCACTGCAGCGACCGGACGAGCGGGTCTTCCAGGACTCTCGGCGGTCCGTCACCTACGGTGCGCTGGAGCGGCGCACCCGGTTCCTGGCCGGGCACCTCGCCGCACTCGGGGTCGCACGCGGTGACCGCGTCCTGCTGCGCATGGGCAACCGGGTCGAGATGGTCGAGAGCTACCTCGCCGTCACGCGCGCGGGAGCCGTCGGCGTGCCGGTCGACCCACGGTCCTCCGACAGCGAACTCGCCCACCATCTCGTCGACAGCGGCGCCCGCACGGTGATCAGCGGCGCGGCCCAGGCACCCCAGGTGCTGCGGACCGGTCGGAGCAGCGGGCTGGACTGCGTTCTGATCGTCGTCGGCGCCGACGAGCCGGTGGCGGGCGCCGCCGACTTCGAGCACCTCGCCGTCACCCCGCCGCCCGCCGACGCGCGGGACGACCTGGACCTGGACGAGACGGCCTGGATCCTGTACACCTCCGGCACCACCGGACGCCCCAAGGGCGTGGTCACGACCCAGCGCAAGTCGCTCTGGGCCACGGCCGCATGCACCGAGCCGATCCTCGGCCTGTCCGCGGCCGACCGCCTCGTGTGGCCGATGCCGCTGTACCACGCCGCCTCGCACAACATCGGTGTGCTCGCCACGCTGGCCGTCGGGGCCTTCGCCCACATCCTGGAGGGCTCGGCCCCGGACGAGATCATGGAGACCGTCCGCAGCGAGCAGGCCACCTTCCTCGTCGGTTCCCCCACCACCTACCACCGCATGGTGGACCTCGCGCGCGAGCGCGGGCTCGAACTGCCGAAGCTGCGCGTGTGCATGGCGGCCGGTTCGGCCTGCCCGCCCGCGCTGCACGAAGCCTTCGAGGACACCTTCGGCATCCGCCTCCTGGACAGCTACGGCAGCAGCGAGACCGGAGGCGCCATCACCACCCAGGCGCTCACCGGGCCACGCGTCCTGGGCACTACCGGCACCCCGCTGCCCGGCCTGACGCTGCGGCTGACGGACGCGCAGACCGGCGAGGAGGTGGCCACCGGCCGGGAGGGCGAGATCTGGGTGCACAGTCCGGCCACCATGACCGGATACCACAACGCCCCGGAAGCGACCCGGGCCGTGCTCGTGGACGGCTGGTACCGCACCGGCGACCTCGGCCGGCAGGACTCCGCCGGGAGGCTCACCATCACCGGCCGGGTCAAGGAACTCATCATCCGCGGCGGCGAGAACATCCACCCCGCGGAGGTGGAGCACGTCCTGGCCGGGGTGCCCGGCGTGGCCGAGGCAGCGGTGGCGGGCAAGCCCCACGCCGTACTGGGCGAGGTGCCCGTCGCCTACCTGGTGCCGGGTCCGGAAGGCCCCGGGGGCATCGACACCCGGGAGCTTCTGGAGACCTGCCGCCGGGAACTCTCCTACTTCAAGGTGCCCGACGAGTTCCACCTCGTCGACGGCATCCCGCGTACGTCGACGGGGAAGACCGCCCGGCGGCAGCTGGCCGAGCTGCCCGCAACGCTGCTCGTCGTCAATCCGTCGGTGGGCGTCCGCCCCGATCTGGCCGCCGAAGGCCCGACCGGAACAGCGGCCGCCGGGACCCCGGCGGCCGCCGACGCCGTCCTCCTGACGACGCGGCACGGGCTGCTCGGCCTGGTGCGCTCCGTGGTCGCCGACGTCCTCGGTCTGCCCCCCGAGGACGTGACCGCCGACCGGCCTCTGCACGAACTCGGCTTCACCTCCCTGTCCGCCGTGACCCTCCGCGACCGGCTGTCCGCCGCCTCCGGCCACCGTCTCTCGGCCGCCGTGGCCTACGACTACCCGACCCCCCAGGCCCTCGCCCGGTACCTCGACGGCCTGGGGGAGGGCGGCCTCGGCGCCGAGAGCGCACAGGACGCCGAGGGAACGGCCGTGACGGGGCAGTCGGACGAGCCCGTCGCCATCGTGGCGATGGGCTGCCGTCTGCCCGGCGGCGCCCGGACGCCCGAGGAGCTGTGGGAGCTCCTCGTGGCGGGAACCGACGCGGTCGGCCCGCTCCCCGACGACCGGGGCTGGGACCTGGACCGGCTCCTGGACGACGACAGCCGCGGCGGTGGGAAGTCGTCCGCCCGGCAGGGTGCGTTCCTGGACGACGCCGGACGGTTCGACGAGGCGTTCTTCGGGATATCGCCGCGTGAGGCGCTGGCGATGGATCCGCAGCAGCGGCTGCTGCTGGAGACGGCCTGGGAGACCTTCGAGCGCGCGGGCATCGACCCGGTCTCGCTGAAGGGCAGCCGGACCGGTGTCTTCGCCGGTGTGATGCACGGGGGCTACGGCCCCGGCCTCCACGAGCGTGCCCCCGAGAACCTGGAGGGCTACCTCGGCAACGGTTCGGCCGTCAGCGTCGCCTCCGGCCGCATCTCCTACACGCTGGGTCTGCTGGGGCCGGCGATCACGGTGGACACGGCGTGTTCGTCGTCGCTGGTGGCGATCCATCTGGCGGCGCAGTCGCTGCGGCAGGGGGAGTGCTCCCTCGCCCTCGCGGGCGGCGCCACCGTCATGTCGACGCCCGGCGCACTCGTGGAGTTCAGCCGGCAGGGGGCGCTCTCGGCCGACGGTCGGTGCCGGGCGTTCGCGGCGGGGGCGAACGGCACCGGTTTCGCGGAGGGTGTCGGCCTGGTGCTGCTGGAGCGGCTCTCGGACGCGCGTCGGCTGGGGCATCCGGTGTTGGCCGTGGTGCGGGGGTCGGCGGTGAACCAGGACGGCGCCTCCAACGGTCTGACCGCGCCGAACGGTCCCGCGCAGCAGCGGGTGATCCGTACCGCGCTGGCGCAGGCCGGTCTCGCCCCGGCCGAGATCAGCGCCGTCGAGGCGCACGGCACCGGCACCACGCTCGGTGATCCCATCGAGGCTCAGGCGCTCCTGGCCACCTATGGTCAGGACCGTCCGGCGGGAGAGCCGCTTCTGCTGGGGTCGGTGAAGTCGAACATCGGTCACACCCAGGCGGCCGCGGGCGTCGCGGGGGTCATCAAGATGGTCATGGCGATGAGCCACGACACCCTGCCGCGCACCCTCCACATCGACGAGCCGTCACCCCACGTCGACTGGAACGCGGACCGGCTCCAGCTCCTCACCGAACCGCAGGCCTGGCCGCGCACCGGCACTCCCCGCCGCGCCGGCGTCTCCTCCTTCGGCGCCAGTGGGACGAACGCGCATCTGATCCTGGAGGAGGCGCCCGCCGGGCAGGTCGTGACGTCTGCTCCCGGGCCGTCCGGGGTGGTGGTGCCGATGCTGTTGTCGGGGCGTGGTGAGGGTGCGTTGCGGGCCCAGGCGGGGCGGGTGGCGGACTTCCTGGAGCGTTATCCGGACCTGTCCGCGGACGCGGTGGCGCGCATGCTGGCGGGCTCGCGGACGGTGTTCGAACACCGCGCCGCGGTCTCCGGGGACGACCGCGCGCAACTGGTGACCCGCCTGCGCGCGCTGGCCGACACCGACGCCGACACGGACACGGACGCCGCTGCGGGCGTGGGTGCGGGTGTGGGTGTGGGTGTGGGTGTGGGTGAGCTTGTCGGTGTGGTGCGGGGCGCGGGCCGGTTGCTGGGTGATCCGGCGCTCGTGTTTCCCGGTCAGGGCGCGCAGTGGCCCGCCATGGCCGTCAAGCTTCTCGAGG
>NZ_BEWA01000057.1 GCF_003112535.1 Streptomyces rishiriensis
CCCCTGACCCGGAAACACGAACACCGGGTCGAGGGAGGCGCCGGGGCTCTCGGTGAGGCCGCGGGCCGCGCTCGCAGGTCGTTCGCCCCTGGCCAGGGCACGCAGACCGTCGACCAGGCCCGCGTGGTCCGTGCCGATGACGACGGCGCGCTCCTCCAGCGCGGCGCGACCGGTGGCGAGCGCGTGGGAGACGTCCACGGCGGAGAGGCCGGCGGACTCGACGCGGTCGAGCAGCCGCTGTGCCTGCTCCTTCAGCGCGGCCTCCGACCGGGCCGACAGCATCCAGGGCAGGACGACACCGGTCTTCTCCGCCTTGTCCGTCGCTTCGGCGTCCGTCACGTCGGCGTTCGTCGCCTCGGCGGCTTCCGCCGGTTCGGCGGCCGGCGCCTGCTCGAGGACGACGTGGGCGTTGGTGCCGCTGCCTCCGAAGGAGGAGACGCCCGCGCGGCGCGGCCGTCCGGTGTCCGGCCAGTCGACGGCCTCGGTGAGCAGGCGCAGCGTGCCGGAGGACCAGTCGACGTGCGGAGTGAGCTCCTCTCCGTGGAGCGACTTGGGGGCGACGCCGTGCCGGAGCGATTCGACCATCTTGATGATGCCCACGACGCCGGAAGCGGCCTGGGTGTGGCCGACGTTGGACTTCAGGGAACCGATCAGCAGCGGGGCGCCGGCGTCGCGCTCCTTGCCGTAGGTGGCCTGCAGCGCCTGCGCCTCGATCGGGTCACCGAGCTTCGTTCCCGTGCCGTGCGCCTCCACCACGTCCACATCGGCCGCCGACAGACCCGCGTCCGCCAGCGCCGCACGGATCACCCGCTGCTGGGACGGCCCGTTCGGCGCCGTCAGACCGTTCGACGCGCCGTCCTGGTTGATCGCCGAACCCCGCACCACCGCCAGCACCTGGTGGCCCAGCGCCCGCGCGTCCGACAACCGCTCCAGCAGCAGCACGCCGACGCCTTCACCCCAGCCCGTGCCGTCGGCGCCGGCCGCGAAGGGCTTGCAGCGGCCGTCGGCGGCCAGGCCGCGCTGACGGCTGAACTCGATGAAGTTGCGCATGCTGGCCATGACGGTGACACCGCCCGCGACCGCCATCGAGCACTCGCCGGAGCGCAGCGCCCGGACCGCGAGATGGAGGGCGACCAGCGAGGAGGAGCACATGGTGTCGAGGCTGACGGCGGGCCCCTCGAACCCGAAGCTGTAGGAGATGCGCCCCGACAGCACGGCGGCGGATCCGCCGGTCAGCAGGTGTCCTTCGATGCCCTCGGGCGCGCGGACGCCGTCGGGCGCGTAGGCCTGGTTGCTGGCGCCGACGAACACACCGGTGGAACTGCCCCGCAGGGTCGTGGGGTCGATGCCGGCCCGTTCGAACGCCTCCCAGGTGGTTTCCAGGAGCAGTCGCTGCTGCGGGTCCATCGCGGTCGCCTCACGCGGCGAGATCTCGAAGAACCCGGCGTCGAACTCGGCCGCGTCGTGCAGGAAGGCGCCCTGGCGGACGTAGCTGGTGCCGATGCGCTCCGGGTCGGGGTCGTACAGCGCCTCGATGTCCCAGCCGCGGTCGGTCGGCAGGTCCGAAACGGTGTCGACGCCGTCGGCGACGATCCGCCACAGGTCCTCCGGGCTGCGCACTCCACCGGGCATGTGACAGGCGGTGGCCACGATGGCTATGGGCTCGTGCGCCCGCGTCTCCAGGTCGGTGAGCCTGTGACGGGTCTGTCGCAGGTCCGTGGTGACGCGCTTGAGGTAGTCCCGCAGCTTGTCCTCGGTGTTGTGCGTGTTGGCCATGCCAGTCAGCCCTTCGAGAATCGGGAAATCGTGTCGGGGGTGCGCTCAGGAGATCCCGAGTTCCTTGTCGATCAGATCGAACATGTCCTGGTCGGAGGCGCCGACCAGTTCCTCGTCCACGGGTGCGGGGGCGGGTTCGCCGGTGGGCGCCGCCCAGGAGTCGAGCAAACCGCGTAGCGCCTCGGCGAGTTCGGCCCTGCCGGCCGGGTCCGAGGTGGCGCGGTAGGCCGCCTCGATCTCCTTCAGCCGGGGGTCGAGCGCGGTGTCGCCGTCGTCCTCGGGGAAGAGTTCCGCGCCCAGGTGGTCGGCGAGGGCGTTCGGCGTCGGGTGGTCGAAGACGAGCGTCGCGGAGAGCCTGGCCCCGAGTGCGGAGCCGAGCCGGTTGCGCAGTTCGACCGCGGTGAGGGAATCGAAGCCCATGTCCCGGAAGGCCCGGCCGGGCTTGACCCCGTCGGCGGCTCCGGAGCCGAGGACCGCGCCCACGTGCGTGCGGACCAGCTCGGCCAGCCGGCGCTTGCGCTTGGCAGCCGGCAGCGCGGCCAGTTCGCCGCGGAGCCCGCCGGCCGCTGTGCTCGCGTCCGCCGGTTGCCCGGCCGCCCCTTCGGCGTCCTGCGCGGCCAGCAGGGCCTGGACGTCCGGGATCTCCTCGATCAGCGGGCGGCGCCCGTGGGCGCAGTACGCGGGCACGAACCGGTCCCAGCGGATGTCCGCCACGACGACGGTGGTCTCGTCCGCCGCAACCGATTCGCGCAGGGCGCGCACGGCGAGCGCCGGCTCCATCGCGGGCACTCCGCGCCGCGCCAGCTGCTCGCCCACCTCGTCGTCGACCATGCCGCCGCCGGCCCAGGCGCCCCAGGCGATCGAGGTGGCGGGCAGGCCGGCGGCGCGGCGCCGTTCGGCGAGCGCGTCGAGGTGGGCGTTGGCCGCCGCGTACGGCCCCTGGCCGCCGTTGCCCCAGACGCCGGCTCCGGAGGAGAAGAGCACGAAGGCGTCCAACGGGCGTGCGCCCAGCAGTTCGTGCAGGTTCTCGGCGCCCACGACCTTGGCGTGCATCAGCTCGGCGGCCTCGTCGGCGTCGATCTTCGTGAGCGGGCGCGCCCGGTCGACGGCGCCCGCGGTGTGGACGACCGCGGTCAGGGGAGTCTCGTCCGGGATGCCCCGCACGACCGCGGCGAGCGCGGCGCGGTCGGCCACGTCGCAGGCGGCGACGGTCACCCGGCATCCGAGGTCGGTCAGTTCGCGCTCCAGCTCCGCCGCACCCGGCGCGTCGGGACCGCGCCGGCTGGTCAGCACCAGATGCTCCGCGCCCTCGCGGGCGAGATCCCTTGCCACATGGGCGCCGAGTGCTCCGGTGCCACCGGTGATGAGTACGGCGCCTCGCGGCTTCCACACCGGCGCCTCGCCGGATCCGGCGAGCGGTGAGCGCACCATCCGCCGGACGCGCACTTCTCGCAGCCCGGGCCGGAGCGCGAACTCGCTCTCTCCGCCGGACGCGTCGCCTGCCGCAAGCAGCGCGGGCAGCCGCGCAAGCAGCTCGGTGCCGCCGTCCACGGGGAGGTCCACCAGGCCGCCGGACCGCTCGGGGTCGTCCAGCGCGGCCACCCGGAGCAGGCCCCACGCGGCAGCCTGGCCGGCGACCGGCTCGTCCTCGGCGTCGACGGCGACGGCTCCGCGCGTCAGTGACCACAGTCCCGCGTGGATCGCGTTGTCCGCGAGGGCCTGGCTCAAGGCCATGGAGCCGAGCACTCCCCTGGTGACGCCCGGGCTGCGCTTGTCCGGTGCGTCGTCCAGGGCCAGCAGCGACAGCACGCCGGCGGGCGCGTCCCCGGGTTTCACGGCGGCGTCCAGCAGTTCGGCGACGACCGTCCGGTCCGCCCGCTCCGGCACGACGACCGGGACGACTCGCGTCGCCTCCTCCAGAGCGCGTCGCGTCCGGACCGTCACGTCGTCGTCCGTCCGCCCTTCGGGGACGACGAGCAGCCAGGTCCCGTCGAGCGCGGCTGCTTCGGGGAGCCGGTGCGGCCGCCAGGCCACCCGGTAGCGCCAGCCGTCCAGCTTCGCCCGGCCCTGCCGCCCACGATGCCAGGCCGACAACGCCGGCAGGACGTCACCCAGACCCCCCGTCTCGTCAAGACCCAGCGTGCCCGCCAGCCCTTCGACGTCACCCTCCTCGACGATCCGCCAGAACTCCTCCTGCGCCGGATCGACCCCGGCCTGCGCCCTGGGCAGA
>NZ_BEWA01000058.1 GCF_003112535.1 Streptomyces rishiriensis
ACCCCGACGCCACCCACTCACCCGCGACACCCACCGACCGGCACTCGAACACCGACCGCGACCGCCACAACGACCACGCCACATCCACCGCGTCGGCCGCGGTGGACTCCAGGTGCGCGGTCAGCTGCCGGACCTGGGCGGCCAGCGCCGCCTCCGTGCGGGCCGAGGCGAGGAGAGGCACGACCGCCCGGTCGTGCGCCGGGTTCCGCTCGGCGGGCTCGGCATCGGTGTCTGCCGCATCCTGCGGCGGCGCTTCGAGGACGACGTGGGCGTTGGTGCCGCTGATGCCGAACGACGACACCGCCGCCCGCCGCGGCCGGCCGTCGGTCTCCTCCCACGCACGGGCCTGCGCCAGCAGCTCCACCGCACCCGACGACCAGTCGACGATCGGGGAAGGCCGATCGCCTCGCAGCGACTCGGGCAGGGTGGCGTGGCGCATGGCCTGCACCATCTTGATGATGCCGGCCATGCCCGAAGCGGCCTGCGTGTGACCGATGTTGGACTTCACGGACCCGAGCCACAACGGGCGGTCGCCGTCGCGCTCCTGGCCATAGGTCGCCAGCAGCGCCTGCGCCTCGATCGGGTCACCCAGCTTCGTCCCCGTGCCGTGCGCCTCCACCACGTCCACATCCGCAGCCGACAGACCCGCGTCCGCCAGCGCCGCACGGATCACCCGCTGCTGGGACGGACCGTTCGGCGCCGTCAGACCGTTCGACGCGCCGTCCTGGTTGACCGCCGAACCCCGCACCACCGCCAGCACCTGGTGGCCCAGCGCCCGCGCGTCCGACAACCGCTCCAGCAGCAGCACGCCGACACCCTCGGACAGGGCGAATCCGTCCGCGTCGGCGGCGAAGGGCTTGCAGCGGCCGTCGGGCGCCAGGGCACGCTGGCGGCTGAAGGCGACGAAGGCCCCGGGTCCCGACATCACGGTGGCCGCGCCGGCCACCGCCAGACGGCACTCACCGGCGCGCAACGCGCGCACCGCCAGGTGCAGGGCGACCAGCGAGGAGGAGCAGGCCGTGTCGACGGTGACCGCCGGGCCCTCCAGCCCCAGGGCGTAGGCGATGCGTCCGGACGCCACACTGGCCGCCGCTCCGGTCGCGAGGTATCCCTCGTTGTCCCCGGAGGCAGCGCGCAGCTGGGCGGCGTATTCCTGGTCGGTCAGGCCGACGTACACGCCGGTCGAACTGCCCCGCAGCGTCTTGGGGTCGATGCCCGCGCGCTCCAGGGTCTCCCAGGTGGTCTCCAGCAGCAGCCGCTGCTGGGGGTCCATCGCGGTCGCCTCACGCGGCGAGATCCCGAAGAAGGCCGCGTCGAACCCGGCCGCGTCGTCGAGGAATCCGCTCTCCCGGACGTAGCTGGCGCCGAGGCGGTCGGGGTCCGGGTCGTAGAGGGCGTCGAGGTCCCAGCCGCGGTCGGTGGGCAGCGGGGAGATGGCGTCCACGCCGTCGGCCACGAGACGCCACAGGTCCTCGGGGGCGCGGACGCCGCCCGGGAAGCGGCAGCCCATCGACACGATGGCGATCGGCTCGTCGGCGGCCGTCGGAGCGGCCGCGCCCACGGTGTCCGTGGCGGGTCGCGCGTCCGCGCGCCTGCCGCCGAAGGCCAGGTCGTCGACGCAGGCGGCGAGCGCGGAGATGCTGGGGTGGTCGAAGACGACGGTGGTGGGCAGCTTCAGGCCGGTGGCCCGGTGCAGACGGTCACGCAGCGCCACAGCGGTGAGGGAGTCGAAGCCGAGCTCCTTGAAGGCCGTCTCGACGCTGACCGCTTCCGCGTCCGCGTGCCCCAGCGTCGCGGCCACGTGGGTGCCGATCAGGGCGCGCAGCGCGGCGGTCCGCCGCTCGGGATCGAGATCGGCCATCTCGCGCAGCGCGGCGGAGACGCCGTCGCCCGGGGCGGTCCCGGCCGCCGTTCCCGTCGTCTCGGCACCGGAAGGAGCGAGTTCCGAGAGGAGGGCACTGGCGCGTACGGAGGTGAAGACCTCCGCGAACCGTCGCCAGTCGACGTCGGCGACCGCGACGACCGTGTCCTCGTGGTCGAGGGCCTGCTGAAGGCCGGTGATCGCGGTGGCCGGCTCGATGACGGGGACGCCGCGACGGCGCAGGTCGTTCTGGACGGACTCGGCGATCATGCCGCCGCCCGCCCAGGGTCCCCAGGCCACGCTGAGCACGGGCGCGCCGTCGGCGCGCCGGCGTTCGGCACGGGCGTCGAGGATCGCGTTCGCGGCGCCGTAGGCGGCGTGGTCGGCGACGCCCCAGGTGCCGGAGATGGAGGAGAAGTAGACGACGGCGTCGAGTTCGGCCGTGTCCAGCACCTCGTCGAGGTGGGCGGCGCCGAGCACCTTGCCGGAGAGCGTCGCGGCGAGGTCGTCGACGTCGGTCTCCGTGATCGGGCCGAGGACGCTGACGCCGGCCGCGTGGACGACCGCCCGCACCGGGTTGCCGCTCTCGGCAAGGCCGTCGACCAGGTCGGCGAGCGCCCGGCGGTCGGCGGTGTCACAGGCGGCGACGGTGATCCGGGTGCCGTGGTGCGCGAGTTCGTCCCGCAGACCGGCGATGTGGGAGCCCTCGCCACGACGGCCGGTCAGGACGAGGTGTTCGGCTCCACGGGTGGCCAGCCAGCGGGCGACATGGGCGCCGAGCGCGCCGGTTCCCCCGGTGACGAGGACGGTGCCGCGCGGGCGCCAGTCACGCGGCGCCGGCTTGCCGCGGGTAGCGGCGTGGACGAGCCGGCGGCCGTACGTCCTGCCGTCCCGGAGGGCCACCTGGTCCTCCGCCGTGCCTGCCGTGACGGCGTCCAGCAGCAGCCCCGTGATGCCGTTCGCCCCGGCCTGCGGCAGGTCGACCAGTCCGCCCCAGCGCTTGGGGTGTTCCAGGGCGGCGCTCCGGCCGACGCCCCAGACACCGGCCTGCTCGGGCGCCGCCGGCCCGTCGTCGTCGCCGACGGCCACGGCGCCTCGGGTCACACACCACAGCGGTGCGTCGACGCCCACGTCGCCGAGGGCCTGCAGGAGTGTGAGGGTGCCGGCGAGCCCGAGGGGCACGGCCGGCTGCCGGGGGTGCGGCCGCGCGTCGAGCGCCAGCAGCGACAGCACCCCGGCGAACACGTCGGCGGTGGTCAACAGTGCCCCGAGCGACGCGCGGTCCAGCCGGGCGGCGTCGACGGCGACGACGACAGCACGGGCCCCGCGCGCTTCCAGTTCCGCCCGCACGTCGGTGACCAGGGTGTCGCCTTCCATCGACTCGGGGGCGACGATCAGCCAGGTTTCTCCGGCGGCGGAGGTGGGGGCGGTCGCGGTCAGCGGCCGCCACTCCACCCGGTGCCGCCAACCGTCGACCGCTCCCCGCTCGCGGTGCGCGGTGCGCCAGGCGGCGAGAGCCGGCACGACGCTCTCCAGCCCCTCCGCGACGCCGAGAGTGCCCGCCAATCCCTCGAGGTCACCCTCCTCGACGGTCCGCCAGAACTGCTCCTCCACCGGATCCGCACCCATCACCGGCTTCGGAGTCTCCAGCCAGTAGCGGCTGCGCTGGAACGCATACGTCGGCAACTCCACCCGACGCGGCGACAACCCCTCGAACACCGGCGACCAGTCGACCGCCACACCCCGCGCCCACGCCTCACCCAACGACAGATAGAACCGCTCCAGACCACCCTCACCCCGACGCAGCGAACCCACCACCACCGCATCCCCACCCACAGCCTCAACCGTCTCCGCGATCGGAACCGTCAACACCGGATGCGGACTCATCTCCACGAACGCACCATGCCCCTCCCCCACCAAACGCCGCACCACCGGCTCCAACAACACCGTCCGCCGCAGATTCCGGAACCAATAACCCCCATCCGTCACCGCACCCTCCACCCACTCACCCGTCACCGTCGACAAGAACGGCACCGACGGCACCAACGCCGTCACCGAACCCAACGCCGCCGCCAACTCCCCCTCGATCTCCTCCACATGAACCGAATGCGACGCATAATCCACATCGATCCGACGCACCCGCACCCCCACACCCTCAGCGAACTCCACCAACTCATCCAACGCACCCACATCACCCGACACCACCGTCGACGACGGACCGTTCACCGCCGCCACCGACACCCGACCACCCCAACGCCCCACCAACTCCGACACACCACCAGGCCCCTCAGCAGCCAAACCCACCGACACCATCCCCCCACGACCCGCCAACGCCACGATCGCCCGCGACCGCAACACCACCACCCGCGCACCATCCACCACACTCAACGCACCCGCCACCACCGCAGCCGCAATCTCCCCCTGCGAATGACCCACCACCGCAGCCGGCCGCACACCGAACGACTCCCACAACGCAGCCAACGACACCATCACCGCCCACAACACCGGCTGCACCACATCCACCCGATCCAACCCCGGCGCACCCCCCACCCCCCGCACCACATCCACCAACGACCAATCCACCAACCCCTCCAACGCCACACCACACTCAACAAACCGCGCCGCGAACACCTCCGACACATCCAACAACTCCACCGCCATCCCCACCCACTGCGC
>NZ_BEWA01000059.1 GCF_003112535.1 Streptomyces rishiriensis
AGCATGTCCGGTCGCCGCTTGCCGCCACCGTCGCCGACGCCCTGAGCGAGGCGGGCGCGACCGCCGTCACCCTCCCGATGGCCGCCGACGAGCTGGACCGCGCACTCGTCGCCGCACGCCTCACGGCCGCCGTCGCCGCTACCGACACCGGAACCGACGGGGTGGCCGGGACCGAATCCGTGCGCGGCGTCGTGTCCCTGCTGGCCCTCGACGAGCGCCTCGCCCCGGGCCACCCGGGTGCGACCGTCGGCATGATGTCCTCGCTGGTCCTGGTCCAGGGCATGCTGGACGCCGGCATCGAGGCCAGGACGTGGTTCCTGACCAGCGAGGCTGTCAGTACCGGTGACGGGGACACGGTCAGCCGTCCGGTACAGGGCGCGCTCTGGGGATTCGGCCGGGTGGTCGCCCTGGAGCAGCCCCGGCGCTGGGGCGGCCTCGTCGACCTTCCCTCCGCACCCGACCCCGACGCCGCCCGCGCTCTGGTCGCCGTCCTCGCGGCAGGGGGCGACGAGGACCAGATCGCCCTGCGCGGATCGAGCGCCCACATCCGACGGCTCGTCCGCGCCCCCCTCGCGGGCCGCAGCGCAGCGCGTCCCTGGAGCACCAGCGGCGCCGCGCTGATCACCGGAGGCACCGGCGGCCTCGGCGCCCACACGGCCCGGCTGCTCGCCCGCAAGGGCGCCGAGCACCTGGTGCTGACCAGCCGCCACGGGGACCAGGCGCCGGGCGCGGAGGCGCTGCGGCAGGAACTGACCGAGTTGGGCTGCCGGGTGACCGTCGCCGCGTGCGACGTCGCCGACCGGGAGGCGCTGCGCCGTCTCGTCGAGCAGGTGGAGTCCGACGGCCCCGCGATCCGCACCGTCGTGCACACCGCGGGCGTCGGCATGCTCGCCCCTCTCGCGGACACCGACCTCGACTTCTTCGCCGAGGGAGCCCGCGCCAAGCTGCTCGGCGCCGTCAACCTCGACGAACTCTTCGACCACGACCGGCTGGACGCCTTCGTCCTGTACTCTTCCGTCGCCGGCACCTGGGGCAGCGGCGACCACGGCGCATACTCGGCCTCGAACGCCTACGTCGACGCTCTCGCCGACCACCGCAGAGCGCGCGGCCTGACCGGCATGTCCCTCGCCTGGGGCATCTGGAGCCCGGAGGGCGGTGGCATGGCCGTCAACGTCGTCCGGGAGCAACTGCGCTGGCGCGGCATCCCGTTCATGGACGCCGAACTCGCCGTCGCGGGCCTCGAGCAGGCGCTCGACCACGACGAGACCTTCCTCGCCGTCGCCGACATCGACTGGGAGCGTTTTGTTCCCGTCTTCACCGCCGCGCACCCCCGGCCGCTGCTGCACGAGGTCCCCGAGGTGGCGGCCGCGATGCGGGCCGACGAAGCCGTTCTCGACCGCGTCTCGGAACGCGGCGGAGGCCTGCGCGCGGAACTCGCGGGCCAGAGCTCCGCCGAACGCGACCGGACCCTGACCGACGTGGTCCGCACCCAGGTCGCCGCCGTCCTCGGCTACGCGGACGGCAACGACGTCGCCGCCACACGTGCGTTCCGGGAACTCGGATTCGACTCCCTCACCGCGGTCGAACTCCGCAACCGCCTCAACGAGGCGACCGGCCTCACGCTGCCCGCCACGATCGTCTTCGATCACCCCAACGTCCGCGACCTCGCGCGTCATCTGCGCGGACACCTCGTCGACGACGCCGCCGAGGCGCCGTCCGCCGCGCTCCCGGCCGTTCCGGCGGCCCGCCCGGCCCGTGAGGACGAACCGATCGCCATCGTCTCCATGGGCTGCCGCTTCCCCGGCGGAGCACACTCACCGGACGACTTCTGGCGACTCGTCCTCGACGAGACCGACGCCATCTCGTCCCTGCCCGTCGACCGCGGCTGGGACGTGGAGAACCTGTACGACCCCGATCCGGACCGAGCGGGCACCACCTACGCCCGCGACGGCGGATTCCTGCACGACGCGGCCGAGTTCGACGCGGCGTTCTTCGGGATCTCGCCGCGTGAGGCGATCGCGATGGACCCCCAGCAGCGACTGCTGCTGGAGACCGCGTGGGAGACCCTGGAGCGGGCCGGCATCGCCCCCGACAGCCTGCGCGGCAGCGACACCGGAGTCTTCGTCGGCGTGTCCCACCAGGGCTACGGAGCGAGCGGGAGCGTGCCGGAGGGGCTCGAAGGCCACCTCATCACCGGCACCGTCACCAGCATCGCCTCCGGTCGCATCTCCTACACACTCGGCCTCGAAGGGCCGGCCGTGACGATGGACACCGGATGCTCCTCCGCGCTCGTCGCCATGCACCAGGCCATGCGTTCCCTCCGTTCGGGCGAGTGCTCCCTCGCACTGGCCGGCGGCGCCGCCGTCATGGGCGAGCCGATCGGCCTGGTCGGCTTCAGCCGTCAGCGCGGCCTGGCCGTCGACGGCCGCTGCAAGGCGTTCGGCGCCGAAGCCGACGGCATGGGCATGGCCGAGGGTGTGGGTGTGCTGCTGCTGGAGCGGTTGTCGGACGCGCGGGCGCTGGGGCATGAGGTGCTGGCGGTGGTGCGGGGTTCGGCGATCAACCAGGACGGCGCGTCGAACGGTCTGACGGCGCCGAACGGTCTTGCGCAGCAGCGGGTGATCCGTGCGGCGCTGGCGGACGCGGGTCTGTCGGCGGCCGATGTGGACGTGGTGGAGGCGCACGGCACGGGAACGAAGCTCGGTGACCCGATCGAGGCGCAGGCGCTGCTGGCGACCTATGGCCAGGAGCGCGACGGCGACCGCCCGCTGTGGCTCGGGTCCGTGAAGTCCAACATCGGCCACACGCAGGCCGCTTCGGGCATGGCCGGCGTCATCAAGATGGTGCAGGCCATACGGCACGCCACCCTGCCGAAGTCCCTGCACACCGAGGAGATCTCCCCGATCGTCGACTGGTCGGCAGGACGGGTCGAGATCCTCGCGCACACCCGCCCGTGGGAACGCGACGACCGGCCTCGCAGGGCCGGCGTCTCCTCCTTCGGCGTCAGCGGCACCAACGCCCACATCATCCTCGAAGAGCCTGAGCCGCCGCTCGCCGTGGAGGAGCCGGCACCGCCCGTCGCCGACCCGTCCCACACGGTCGTGCCGTGGCTGCTGTCCGCCCGCTCGGACAAGGCGCTGCGCGCCCAGGCCGAGCAGCTGCTGACCCATCTGGAGAGCTCGAACGGCCATCCCGTCGACATCGCGCACTCCCTCCTGACCGGCCGTGCCGCGCTGGAGGAGCGCGCCGTCGTCGTCGGCGCCGACCGCGACAGCCTCGTGGCCTCGCTGCGCGGTCTGGCCGCCGGAACGTCCGGCACCGCCGTCGCGCGGGGCGCCGCCCGGCGTATCGGCGACACCGTCGACCC
>NZ_BEWA01000060.1 GCF_003112535.1 Streptomyces rishiriensis
GACAAGTGCAGGCGACCGACAGTGCGGTCGCTCGACCCGGTATCAGAGAGTTCCCGCCGCCGACCCTCTGGTGTGGGCGCTGCCACCCTGCATGAGCTTGCAGAGTGTCGGAGCGTCCCTCCGAGTGCGGTCAGAGGCACTGACGTTGCCCTCAGACCCACGCCATTCGCGGACGTACTGGCGCGCGCTCAGGCCGCGAATGGAAGCCGCGCGGGTTCTGGCGTGCGGTCCGTGAATCCGTGGTCTGCCGGACGCGCAGCTCGCTGCGCAAGCCATCCCGAGACGCGTGGTCCGCCGTTCACTGCAGTTCCCTCCTGGACCGTACGGACGTACGTGAACCCCTGCGCGAGGTAGTACCGCTGAAGCCCTTCGTTCGTCGACCACGCGTCGAGCCGCACCCACTGGGCCCCCGCGTGGTGCGCGCGGTCGCCTGCCCAGTCGAGCAGCCGACCACCAAGGTTCTGTCCGGCATACTCACGGGCCACCGTGAGCTTGTTGACGAACATCGCCGGTTGGGTCAGTTCCTCGTCTGTCCACAAACCATCTTCGGCGTCCGGGGTGAGGGTGATAGTGCCGGCCGTGGTGTGGCCGTCGCGAAGCATGAAAACTGTGCCTGCTTCGATGGTCGCCAGTAGCTTGTCCGCCGGGTATGGGCGACTCCACTGGTCGGATCCGAGGTCTCGCAGCCAAGATGCGGCCTCCTCACGGAAGGCCAGCAACTTGGCTACGTCGTGCGGCTCTGCGGGCGTGATGATCACGTGTTCTCGCTCCGGGCGGCAAGGTCGCCGATCTCGTAGTTCATCCGGTTCAGGTCCCCCCGAAACGTTGTGATCGTGCAGCGGATGGGGCGATCTGTCGAGTAGCCGGTTCGCGTCCAGAGCATGACCGGCACCCCCGCTCCGATCTCCAAGAGGCGAGCCTCATCCGGCGTGGGCATGCGGGCCGAGATCTCATCGAAGTACCCGACCTGCTCGATCCCTTGAGCAGCCAGGTACCGCGTTGTTCCCTCGTCGATGTCCCCAGGCTCAGCCAGTCGCGGCGACACGTCGACCAGCCACGACGGATAGTAGGTCGCCTGAGTGGACCAGGGGACGTCGTCCACGTAGCGATGACAGAATCGCAATACCGTCTTCGTACTCGGCTCGACCTTGAGACGCTCAGCGATCTCCCGCGATGCCGGCAGCATCTCGACGCGGAACGTCTGGTGCGGCCGGCGTCCCGCGTTCGTCACGTCAGTGTTGTAGGCGTCGCCGTTCTGCGGAAACGTCAGGTTCTCGAATCGAGACGCGTTGAGCTCGAACACCTCATGAGACTTGACCTCGTACCCAAGCCCCTGGCTGGATGAGACGAGACCCT
The DNA here is from genome assembly GCF_003112535.1 of Streptomyces rishiriensis. Taxonomy (GTDB): domain Bacteria; phylum Actinomycetota; class Actinomycetes; order Streptomycetales; family Streptomycetaceae; genus Streptomyces; species Streptomyces rishiriensis. Next base: position 1,357 of record NZ_BEWA01000060.1, read on the forward strand.
CGCTGACCAGCAGACTCAGTCCGTTACGGATGGTGTTCCGCGACGCGTCGAAGCGCTGCGATAGGTCGCTCTCTGAGGGCAGCCTCGACCCCGGCGCGTAGGTGCCGTTGTCGATCTCGCGACGCAGGACGTCGGCGACTTGCCGGTACTTCGGCTGCTTGTTCATGCCTTCATCATGACGCACTCGCGCAACTTGTTGGTAGATGTAGGCCCCAATCCCTTGACGGCTCACGGTGCGTGGGTGCAGCATCACTCCATCAGCTTGTACCAACAAGCTGAGCAGGTGGTGCAACACCTTCAAGTGTGCCCGCCTGTGCTGACAGCGTCCGGAGGAAAGCCCCCTTGGGGGTGAGTACGAAGTGAGCGCGTCTTGATTGAGAACTCAACAGAGTGCCGACCCAGCCGCATGAACACGTGCGGTCGATGGGTGCGGGTCACCACCCTGACCGTCCATGTCAGGCCGGGTGGCCTGCCCGGTTTCAGTCTTCGGGCTGTTACCGGCACTGAGTGATTCGACTTCCGCAGAACCTTCGGCGGTCTAGCCGCTACAGCCCCGGTCCGGCCGATCTCGGGCCTACGCCTCGAAAGCAGGCCGGGGCACTCCCGCTGACCAGCGGGCCACTCACATTCCCAAGGGAGATCGACATGCGTTTCCGTACGAGCCCTTCCCCCGCCGTGTCCGCCATGAAGAACCGCAGCAGCGATGACCTGCGGCGGGAGTACGACCTGATCACCCGTGAGCGCGACGGGGGCCACAACGTGCTCAGCGCGATCAACGCGCAGAACGACATCGCTCGCGAGCTGGAGCGCCGGGACCGCTGACCCGCCGCCACAGCCCCGATGGTCGCAGGCCGGGTTCGACTCCCGGCCGGGGCACGCATCACCGGCCACTTCGTCTGGAGTTCGCATGAGCACTGTCGAGATCGTCTCGTTCGGCTACCTGCACGACGCCCCGCCGGACGCGCACCTCACCATCGACTTGCGTCACCACTTCCGCGACCCGCACGTGTCGCCCGAGCTGCGCTACATGAGCGCTGACGACGAACCCGTCCGCAACGCCGTGATGGGCACCCCCGGCATCGCCGCCCTGGTCGCGGCAACCGCCACGGCGGTTGCCGCGTTCGCCGCCGGCCCGAGCGCGGGAACGGTCACGGTCGCCGACGGCTGCGCCGGCGGACGTCACCGTGCCCCCACCTTCGCCCGTGCCCTCGCCGACCGGCTGACCGCCGCCGGCCACACGGTCACTGTCCGCCACCGCGACCTCGGCAAGGACGTCGTCCAGCGCTGACCCTCAGCAGCCCCGGACCCGCCGCCCTGCGGCGGGGTCGTGACGAGGCCGGATCGGATCCGGCCCGGGGCACCGGCCGCCACCGAGCGGCCCGCCGCACGCATCGGCTGCGGCGCTTCCCTCTCAAACGGCGCGCACCCACCGAAGCGGCAACTCCGGTGGGTGCTGTTCGGGCCGTTTCACCTACTAGGGAGACCACGACCCATGAACCACATCGTCACTGATCAGGACGCTGTTACCGCGTTCGCCGACTTCATGGAGCCGACGAACGCCGAGCTGGACGCGATCGAGCTGGAGTCCCCGCTGCTCCTGGCGGAGGTCAACCTGCTCGACGCGCAGATCAAGGCCATGGACCACCCCGAGAACGAGGTCGACACCCGCCGCATCCGCCGGGCCCGCAATCGGGTGCTGGCGGCGCGGCGGGACGCGGCCAACCGGGCGGCCGGCGCGAGCACGGCGGGCGGCGCGGCATGAACCTGCGCCGCAAGGGCCGCACCGCCCTGGTGCTGGCGCTGGTCGCTGTGGTCGGCATGGCGTTCCGCGTCTCGTGGAACGCGCTGCGCGACATCGCCGGCGCGATCGGCGCAGACTCGACTGCCGCCGTCCTCTACCCGTTCGTGGTCGACGGCCTGATGGCGCTGGCGCTGGTCGCCACGCTCGTTCTGGTCGACGACGACCGCAAGTTCGCGCTGCGGGTGCTGGGCACCTACACGATCGCCTCCCTGGTCCTGAACTACGTACACGGACTGGTACCCGAGCTGCACGGCCAGTCGGTCGAGTTGGGTCGGGTCGCGGAGTGGGACGCGGCGAACTGGGCGCTGGTGCTGCTGGCGACGTCGCTTCCGGTCGGGTCGATCTACTTCGGATCCGACCTGGTCGCCAAGGTGCTGCACCACCGCCCCGCCCCGATTCGCGCCGTGAGTATGAATGCGGAGGAATCCACCGAGATCGAGAGGAAACGGTCTACTGCTGACCTGCTCGAATCGACCCCGCTTCCCACAGTCACGGTGACGCGGTTGAGGGTGCCGGATCCGGTCGCGGTCGACGTGGGCAAGTCGACTCTGCCGCTCAAGCCGGTACGGGCGATTCCCGTGCCGGTTCCGGCACCGGCACCGGCACCGGTCACGGTCGCGGTTCCGGCGGAGTCGAGTCGACGGCGTGGGGCGACCGGCCGTGTTCCGGACGTCGCCCGATCGCCCCGGCCGAAGCGCACCCCGGATGAACTGCTCGCCGAGGCCCGCAAGGTAACCGTCGATTGGGCAGACGCGCAGATCACCGCTGAGGGGATCCGCCGCGCCGTGCGCACGTCGCCGGCGAACGCCCGGACGCTGCGGGACACGCTCCTCACGGAACGGGCGAGCAACGGCGGTAGGGCGGCATGAAGCGACTGACCCTCGCCGACTGCTTCGACCCCACCGGCGAACGCTTCGGCGTCCCGACCTACCCGTGGCGCTGTGCCCCGGACGACCTGGCCACCCGCCGCCAACTGCGCAGTCGAGGACTGCGGCCGGGCGGTCAGGACGTCGCCGGACAGATCCTGCGCCCGCGTCGCCGACGCGAGCCGCTGACCGCCTACCTCTACCGGATCGACCTTGCCAAACCGGTCCGTGAGATGACACCGGGCCGGTGGCGGGCGCACGAAGCGATGATGCGCCCCCGCCGCACCTGCCCCGCCTGCCGGCGCGACGTCGGCTACGTCATCCGCCCGTCCCTCGGCACGTGCGAGCCCTGCGACACCCGCCCCGCCGCCGACCAGCGGCACCCCGCCTTGAGGAGTAGCTGACCATGGGCAAGCCCGACACCCGCCGCCTCGACCGTGAGATCAGCAAGACCACCCGCAAGCTGGAAGCGGTCCGCAAGGGCGAGATGTGGCCGCTGACCAGTGCCGAACGCCGCGCCGTGATCGGCGCGCTCGCCGGCGGCTCGTACCGCGTCCTGCGTGGCAAGAGCACCGGCCGCGAGGAGAACCGGCTCGACTCCGTCGCCAGCTCCGCCGAGACCCGGCTGACCGCCGAACTGACCGCGCTGCACATGGAACGGCAGCGGATCGTGCGCGAGGCCGCCGCCGCCAAGGCCGCCAAGAAGGCGTCCGGATGGTGGTGAACACCCCGCCCGCGCAGGACCGTTGTCCGGCCGCGCACCCGGAAGACCCCACCCCGTGCGCGGGTGGGGTAGTGGTGACCGTGCTGGACCGCTTCAACGGGGGCGCGGACGGCTGCGAGCAGCACGGTGCCCGCCTGCTCGCCTCCCTCGACGGCGGACGCGTCTACGGCCTCCCGCACGCCGCGCCCGGAACGGCCATCCGCGTGTTCACCGCTGCCGCCGGCATCCGCCCCTTCTGCTGGATGGACGGCCCCCGCACCGAACCGTCCCAGCTCAGCGAGATCGAGAACCGCGCCCGCCGCGCCCGTTGAACACCCCGCCCCGTCCGTCCCGGCTACCAGGACGGACGCGGCGGTCCCCTCAACTTCCCGCCCCGCATGGGGCAGTCAGGAGTGCTCCCGTCATGGGTGACACCGTCGTCCACCTGCACAAGAACACCGCCCCGTCCACCGAACCGGCCGCCGTGACCACGCTGACCGTGGTTCCCGACCCCGCCCCGCCCGCACCGGTCCCGCTGTGGATCCGGTCCGGCCGCACCGTGAAAGCGGCCGTCACCCACGAGCGCACGAAGACGACCGGCCGCGCCGTCGCCCGCCACTCCCTCTACGTGGCCGGTGGGGCGCGGATCGTGGCCCGCCGCACGTGGGACGGCAAGACCGCCGCCCGCTACGAGCGGTTCATGCGCGCGGCGGAAGCCGCGGGGAACATGGACGCGGCCATGGAGTGGGAGGAGCGCGCCCAGCGCTACCGCGACGCCCGCCACCGCCGCCGCATGGACCTGCTCCACTCCCCGTTGGACGCGGCCAAGGGCGTCGCCGTGGGGACCGGGATGGGCATCGGGTCCCTGGTCGCCCTCGGCGTCGTCATGGCCATTGCGAACAAGGACGTCACCGACGTCGTCACCCCCATCGCGGCCGTGATCGAGTTCATCAACCTGCTCATCACGATCGTTCAGGTGGTGTGGGGCCCGCTCGTGTCCCTGGGCCCGTTCCTGGCGCTGCTGGCGCTGTGGGCGGTCGGCAGCAAGCAGCAGGCCGCCCCCGCGTGGGCGCTGCCCGCCAACGTCCGCAGCGGCGAGGGTGAGCCGATCACGCCCTCGATCGTGGTGAAGGCCCTGCGCGACCTGGGCATCGCTCCACTCAAGAAGGCCATCAAGGAGATGGGCGACGCTGGCGCGTCGATGCTCGGTCCGATCCGGATCGCTGGGTGCGGCGTAGAGGTCGACGTGACGCTGCCGTCCGGGGTGGCGACGAACGAGGTGCAGGCCAAACGGCGCAAGCTCGCCGAGAACCTCACCCGGCACGAGCACGAAGTGTTCATCACCATCCCGGAAGCCGCTCGAACGGTGCGTCTGTGGATCGCCGACTCGGGCACTCTGGACGAGCCGATCGGGCCCTCGCCGCTGGTCACCGACGAGACGATGACCGCGAACTACAAGACGGGCAAGGCACCGTGGGGGCAGGACCTGCGCGGCGACGCCGCCACGATCAGCCTGTATCAGCGCCACCTGCTCGTCACGGGCCTGTCCAACCAGGGCAAGACCGCCGCCCTGCGGGCGCTCGCCCTGTGGCTGGCCCTGGACCGGTCGGTGCAGTTCTGGATCGCCGACCTGAAGGGCATCGGCGACTGGGCCATGTTCGAGGGCATCGCGCAGGTGCTGATCGAGGGCCCCTCCGACGACCACGTCATCCAGGCGACCGAGATGGTCGAGGACGCGGTCGAGGAGATGAACCGGCGGATCGAGGAGCGCCGCCGGGACCCGGGCATCGTGTTCGAGCCGCTGATCGTGGTGGTGGACGAGGCGCAGTTGGCGTTCATGTGCCCGGTCGTCGGCGACGACAAGCGGCCCTATGGCGGCTCCAAGGCGACGTCCCGGTACTTCATGGCGGTCCGCAAGGTTCACAACCAGGGCCGGGCGGTCGACGTGCTGATGTGGCAGGGCACGCAGGACCCCACCGATCAGAACCTTCCCAAGCTGGTCCGCGAGGGCGCGCACACCCGCGCGTCCCTCGTGCTGGGCACGGAGTCGCAGGCCCGGATGGCGCTGGGTGACAAGGCGGTGGACGGCGGCGCGGCTCCGCATCTGCTGCGTCAGGGTCTGGACAAGGGAACGCTGGTCGTCGCCTCCGACGGCATCGCCATTCCGGCGGGGCAGGCGTCCATCACGGTGCGGACCCACTTCATCGACGACGAGCCGGCCGCCGAGGTCGCCGACCGGGCCAAGGCCCTGCGCGACGGCGTCACCACCCTGCGCGTGGTCGACCAGGGCGAGGAGCGCGACGCGCTCGCCGACGTCGCCGCCGTCCTCGGCGACTCGCCCCGGCTGCGGACCAACGAGGTCCTCAAGCGACTGCACGCACTGGACGCCAAGGTCTACGGCGACCAGTGGACCAACGACCGGCTCAAGAGCCTGCTGGAGGAGCACGGCGAGGAGCCGAAGAAGTCCCACGGCGTCATGGTCGTCCACCGCGATCACGTCCTGCGCGCCCTCGCCAACCGCGACGAGAACGGTTCCGCTTCCGCCGCCGAGTAGCGGGGAGGCACGGCCGTCCGGCCCGGGGAGGCGGGGAGAACTCCCCAACCCCCTCCCCGGACTGCCTCCCCTACGTTGATCAGCGAAAACACCGTTTCGGGGAGGCGGGGAGTCTCCCTGCTCAGACCCCCGAAACCCCCCTCCACACGGCACCCCGAAGGGGGTGCCCCCGCCTCCCCAACCGAGCACCGGAAGGGATTCCGCATGTACCCCGACCCCACCCACAACCGGCCCGTTCAGCGGGCCGTGGAAGTCCACCAGCCCACCCCCCTCACCCCCGCCGCGCCGTACGCAGCACCCCTCGTGCCCGTGCAGCCCGGCACCGTCCCGACGGTCGCGTCCGTCGTTCTGACGGACGGCCGCGTCGTCACCGGCTACGCCGTCAGCCCCATGCAGCCCGAACCGGTCGCCGCGCGGCCGGCCGTCTCCCGGACCGCGGTGAACGTCGCCCTCGGAGGCGTCGGGTTCCTCGCCGTGTGCGGCGGCCTGCTGCTGCTCACCACGTTCATCGCCGCACTCACCGCGCTGATCACCCAGCTCATCACCCTCGCGGCCGTGATCTTCGGCGGATGGATCGCCGTGCAGATCTTCGGCGGCACCCGCCACGCGAGCGGCGGCAACACCTTCCACATCCGCAAAGCCACCTTCAAGCGCAACCACTTCAACGGCTGACAGGAGCCCTACGTGTTCGAGATCCGCGTCATCTGCGACCCCGCCGACACCGACCGCATCACCGACGCCCTCCAGGCCGCGTTCAAGACCGGACGCGTCACCGTCCATCCCGCCCGCGACGGCGAGCGTCAGCGCCTCTACCTCGACGCCGACCACGCCGACGTATGGCCCGAGCCCGAGCAGGCCTACGCCGACGCCCCCAGCATCCACAGCGAACTCGACTGGATCGCGCACACCCTCGGCACCGCCGCTTGCTACACCAAGCTGGAACGCGGCTTCTACCTGCGCAAGGCCGCCGTCCTCGACCGCATCGCGCTCGCCGACGGGGCCGACTACCGCGACGACGACACCGCCCACATCGCGGCGAAGTTCCTGGTCGTACTCGACGACGCGCACGCCGACTGCGACCCGCGCGCCTACGTCCGTCAGCAGTACGCCCACTGGGCCACGAACGGCCGGTAGCTACGCCAAGGGCGGCCCCTCACGTCTCGCCAAAGTCGCGGGGCCGCCCTTGTCCACCAGCACCCATCACAGGACTGGAGACATCCAGCATGACCCATGACGCACAATCCGCGCTGCTGCGCGCAGCGCTGGACGCCGCCGCACGCGGATGGCACGTCTTCCCCCTGCGCCCCGGCACCAAGCGGCCCGCCCTGCACGGCGAGCAGT
>NZ_BEWA01000061.1 GCF_003112535.1 Streptomyces rishiriensis
CACGACCTCCCGCAACCCACCACCCACCAGCGCACACACCGCGTCGAACGCCTCAGCGAACACCGGGAACGACGCATACAACTCACGCCCCATCCCCACCCGCTGCGCACCCTGACCCGAGAACAAGAACGCCGTCCGGCCGGGATTCGCCGCTGTGCCCTGAATCAGGTTGGCTGCGGGATCTCCGACGGCGAGGCAGTGGAGGCCGGCCAGCAGTTCCGCGTGATCGCGGCCGTGGACGACGGCGCGGTTCTCGAAAGACGTGCGGGTGGCGATCAGAGCACTCGCCACGGCAGCAGGGGCGAGATCCGCTCTCGTCTGCGCGTAGGCATGCAGCCGGGTGGCTTGTGAGCGCAGGGCGTCGGAGCCGCGTCCGGACAGCACCCACGGCACCACCGGCAGACCCGCACCCGCACCCGCACCCGCACCCGCACCCGCGCCCTCGCCCTCGCCCTCGTCCTCCGCCTCGTCCGCCGGCTCGGCCGGGGCCTGTTCGAGGATGACGTGCGCGTTCGTCCCGGACAGACCGAACGACGACACACCCGCACGCCTCGGACGCCCATCCTCCTGCAGCCACGGCCGCCGCTCCGTCAACAGCCGCACCTCCCCCGCCGACCAGTCCACATGCGACGACGGCTCACCCACATGCAACGTCGCCGGCAACACCCCATGACGCAACGCCTGCACCATCTTGATCACACCGGCCACACCCGCAGCCGCCTGCGTATGACCCACATTCGACTTCACCGACCCCAACCACAACGGCCGCCCCGCCTCACGACCCTGACCATAGGTCGCCAGCAACGCCTGCGCCTCGATCGGATCACCCAACCGCGTCCCCGTCCCATGCGCTTCCACCACATCCACATCCACCCCCGACAGACCCGCCGACCCCAACGCGGCCCGGATCACCCGCTGCTGCGACGGACCGTTCGGAGCCGTCAACCCGTTCGACGCACCATCCTGATTCACCGCCGAACCACGCACCACCGCCAACACCCGATGCCCCAACCGACGCGCATCAGACAACCGCTCCACCACCAGCACACCCACCCCCTCACCCCACCCCGTACCGTCCGCACCCTCACCGAACGCCCTGCACCGACCATCCGCCGCCAGACCCCCCTGACGACTGAACTCCACAAAAGCACCCGGCGTCGACATCACCGTCACACCACCCGCCAGGGCCAGGTCGCACTCCCCCGACCGCAACGCCTGCCCCGCCAGATGCAACGCCACCAAAGACGACGAACACGCCGTGTCCACCGTCACCGCCGGACCCTCCAGACCCAGCACATACGACACCCGCCCCGACACGACGCTCGCCGCGTTGCCCGTGCCGACATACCCCCCGAAGTCACCCTCCGACACACTCAACAACGCCGGATAGTCCTGACCGTTCGTCCCCACGAACACACCCGCACGACTCCCCCGCAACGACCGAGGATCCACCCCCGCCCGCTCCACCGCCTCCCACGACACCTCCAACAACAACCGCTGCTGCGGATCCATCGCCAACGCCTCACGCGGCGACACCCCGAAGAACTCCGCATCGAAACCACCCACACCCGACAGGAACCCACCGCGACGGGGGTACGTCGACGTGTCGCGTCCGGCGCCGCCGAAATCGTCGAAGTCGGTGAGGTTGTCCCAGCCGCGGTCCGTGGGGAAACCGCCGATGGAGTCCTCCCCCTGCAGGAGCAGATCCCAGAACTGCTCGGGCGTCTCGACACCACCCGGAAAGCGGCAGCCCATGCCGATGATCGCGAGGGGATCGTCGGCGAGCGCGGCGGGCTCGAAGGGGCGGACGGCGGAGTCGTTCGTGTGCGTGGTCGGCGACAGTTCGGTCAGGAGGAGCTCGGCGACTGCTTCTGGCGTGGGGTGGTCGAAGACGAGGGTCGCCGGCAGCCGTGCTCCGGTCGCTTCGCTGAGGGAGTTCCTCAGCTCGAGTGCCGTCAGGGAGTCGAGTCCCAGCTGCGTGAACGGCGTGTCCGGGCGGATGTGCGTTTCGGGGGCGTGCCCGAGCACGTCGGCCAGCGTGCTCCGCACGAGTGCGGCGACCGCCTCGCGGCGGCGGGGCTCGGGCAGGTCGAGGAGGCCGAGCCGCGAGGCGGCGGATCGCGCCGCCGACGCGGCCTCGCGCAGGGCGGGGCGGCCCGCCAGGGCACGCAGCAACGGGGGCAGCCTGTCGGCGGTCCGGCGTAGTGCGGCGCGGTCCAGGCGGAGCGGGATCGGGGTGACGTCGGTGTGGGTCAGGGCACGGTCGAAGAGGGCGAGGGCGTCGCCGGTGGGCAGCGCGCCGATGCCGTTGCGGGCGGCGCGGCTCTGCGCGGCATCGGTGATGCCGCTGGTCATGGCGCTGTCGGCTTCCCACAGGCCCCAGGCGACGGACACCGCGGGACGTCCGTCGGCGCGCAGACCGACGGCGAAGGCGTCGAGGAAGGAGTTCGCGGCGACGTAGTTGCCCTGACCGGGACCGGCGAACGTGGCGGCGGCCGAGGAGAACAGCACGAACGCCGACAGGTCGAGGTGTCGTGTCAGCTCGTGGAGATGGACCGCCGCGTCGACCTTGGGCCGCAGCACCGAGGTGAGTCGCTCCGGGGTGAGGGAGGTGACGACGCAGTCGTCGAGCGTTCCGGCGATGTGCACCACGGCGCCGAGCGGGTGTTCGGGCGAGATGTCGCGGATGACGGCGGCGAGAGCGTCGCGGTCGGCCGCGTCGCAGCTCACGACGGTGACTCGGGCGTCGACGGCGGCGAGTTCGGCGATCAGGGCGGCAGCGCCCGGGGCCTGCGGGCCCCGTCGGGTGACGAGGAGCAGGTGACGCGCACCGTGCCGGTGCACGAGGTGGCGGACAGTGGCGGACCCCACCGTCCCGGCGCCGCCGGTGACGAGCACCGTCCGGTCCGCGGGGAACGTCACTGCGGCGGGTCGCTGTGCGGCGTCCGCGACCCGGGTGAGCACCGGAGCGAGCAACTGCGCGTCGCGCAGGACGAGTTCGTCTCCTCCTCGCCGGGCCGCGTCCTTGAGCTGGTCGTCGGTGGGAGTGGCGTCGCCGTCGAGGAGCAGGATCCGGCCGGGGTTCTCCGACGCGGCCGACTTGAACAGCCCGCGCACCGCTGCGGCGGGCAGGTCGGTGACGGTCTCGCCGGGGCGCGCTGCGACCGCACCGTGAGAGATCAGCAGCAGGCGGGAACGGCCGGCGCGCGGTTCGGTGAGCCAGCGCTGGAGCAGACGGAGCGCTTGCTCCGTGGCGGTGTGCACGTCGGACACGAGCCCGGCGCCGCTGTCGGCGTCCGCCGTGCGCCAGGGGAGGGCGACCAGGTCGGCGAAGGGGACGTCGGAGGTGGTCTCCAGGGCGGCCAGGAGCTCGTCCGGGCTCTGCCGGGCCACGGACTCGACGGTCTCGCGCTCCGTGGCGGCCTCGGCCGCGGTCCACGTGACGGCGTAGAGATCGCTGCCGCGGTGCCGGACGGCGCCGGGATGTTCGTCGGCGTCGAAGGGCAGGACGGCTACGGTCGAGGCGGTCAGGACGGGGGCCCCGGTGACGTCCAGCAGCCGGAGCTCGCTTTCCGTCGTCGAGCGCGGAACGACGTGCAGCCGTATGCTCGCCGCCGCACTCGCGTGGAGGGTGACTCCGGACCAGGCCACGAGACGCGGCACCGGTTGTCCGGCCGCCGTCAGCATGAGCAGGGCGCAGTCCAGGAGGGCGGGGTGGACGGCGAACCTGGCCGCCTCGGCTTCCGCCGTCTCCGGCAGGGCGGCCTCCGCGAAGACCTCGTCTCCCAGACGCCAGACGGCTGTCAGCACCTGCGAGCGGGGCAGGTCGAGGTCTGTGTACACCTCGTCCAGGGGGACGGGCGCCGCGCCCGGCGGAGGCCAGGCCGCGACGTCTTCGGCGACGTCGGGGCTCAGGCCCCTCGGGTCTTCCGGCCCGGCGAGCAGCGTTCCGCGGGCGTGGCGGGTCCAGGGGCGGTCCTCGTCCGACGGGCCGGCGTCCGGGTCGTAGGGGCGTCCGTACAGAGCGAAGGTCCAACGCGGCTCGCCCTGGACCGCCTCCGTGACCGTCTGCACCTCGATCTCCCCGGTCGCGGGGAGCGGCAGGGGAGCGTCGACCCGGAGTTCGGCAAGGTGATGGGCGCCGATGCCGCGTCCGGCGTGGAGAGCCAGATCGGTGAGGACGGAGGCGGCCACGAACGAGCCGCCGCCGGTGGCGAGTTCACCCAGCCAGGGCTGTGTGCGCGGGGAGAGTCGTCCGGTGGCCACCACGGTGGTGGAGTCGGCGAGGCCGATTCCGTCCGAGAGCAGCGGGTGTTCGCCCCGCCGTCCGGCGTGGTTCGCGACAGGATCGAGCCAGTAGCGTGTCCGCTGGAAGGGGTACGTGGGCAACTGGACCGACTCGCCGGTGTCGTCCAGGAGTGCCTTCCAGTCCACGGGCCTGCCGGAGGCGTGGAGCGCTGCCATCGCCGCCACCGTCGTCCGGGGCTCGTCCCGGTCCTTACGGAGTGTCGCGGCGAAAAGGGCTTCGTCGCCGCTTTCTTCGGCAACGGCACGGGCGAGGGCGGTGAGGGTGGCGTCGGGGCCGATCTCCAGGAACCGGGTCACGCCCTCGGACGCGAGCACACCGATCCCGTCGGCGAAACGCACCGCCTCCCGCACATGCCGCACCCAGTAATCC
>NZ_BEWA01000062.1 GCF_003112535.1 Streptomyces rishiriensis
GGATTACTGGGTGCGGCATGTGCGGGAGGCGGTGCGTTTCGCCGACGGGATCGGTGTGCTCGCGTCCGAGGGCGTGACCCGGTTCCTGGAGATCGGCCCCGACGCCACCCTCACCGCCCTCGCGCAGAACAGCCTCCCCGACGTCAGCGACGTCAGCGACGTCAGCAACGACAGCGACGACAGCGACGACAGCGACGACAGCGGCGACTCGGTGTTCGTGTCGATGCTCCGCAAGGACGGTTCCGAGCACCTGGCCGTCCTGCGGGCGATGGCGAAGCTCCACGTCGACGGCGCGGACATCGACTGGACGGCCGTGATGGGGGGCGGCACGGGCGAGGAACCCGTCGACCTGCCGACGTATCCGTTCCAGCGGCAGCGCTACTGGCTCAGCCCGAGTCAACGGTCGCTCGGCGGTCCGTCGGGTCCGACCCGAGCTTCCGTTGTGGTCGACGCGGAGTTCTGGGCTTCCGTGGCGAGCGAGGACGTGCCGACTCTCGCGGCAGGCCTCGACCTCGCGCCCGACGCGCTCGCTCCGGTCGTCCCCGCCCTCTCGAAGTGGTACCACCGACGACAGGAGCAGGCCGCGATCGACGCCCTGCGCTACGAGGTGTCCTGGCGGCCGCTGACCCGCGACGACGAGGCCCGGCCGAGGGCGGGCGCGTCCGGCACCGGGAACTGGACGGTCCTGGTCCCGTCCGACGCCGACGGCGACTCGCGGGAGATGATGAACAGCCTCGTCTCCGGACTCCGGAGGCAGGGACTCACCCCGCACCTCATCGAAGTGGACGCAGCCGACCCGGAAGCCTGCGCGGAGGCCCTGCGACTTCCCGCAGACGGGACGGGCACGTCCGACGCACCCCGACGCCCGGACGGCATCCTCTCGCTCCTCGCCTTCGCCACGTCCGTCGGACCGGCCGTGGGGGCGCTGAACGCGCTGCGCGCGCTGGCCGACTCGCGCATTCCGGGCGTACGACTCTGGGCTCTCACCCAAGGCGCCGTCGCCGTCGGCAGGACCGAACGCGTCGTTCGTGCCTCGCACAACGCCGTATGGGGGCTCGGACGCGTCGCTGCGCTCGAGCACCCGGATGTCTGGGGCGGAGCGATAGATCTGCCCGAGCGCGTCGACGACCGGACGTGCACCCGTCTCACGCACGCGCTGACGCGTTTGAAGGGCGGCGAGGACCAGATCGCCGTCCGCCCGCACGGTGTCTTCGGCCGTCGGCTCGAGCCGTCCGGGCCGTTGCCGCAGCCCGCCGTCCCCTGGAAGCCGAACGGAACGGTGCTGATCACGGGGGGCACCGGAGCTCTGGGAGCACACGTGGCCCGCTGGGCCGTGGCGCGCGGCGCCCGCGATCTGGTCCTGGTGAGCCGCAGCGCCGAAACCGCACCCGGCGCCGCCGAGCTGCGCGCCGAGCTGGAGCAGGCGGGTGCGCAGGTCACCCTGCGCGGTCTGGACGTCTCCGTGCACGCGGACCTCGCCGCCCTTTTCGCCGAGCACTCCTTCGACGCCGTCTTCCACACGGCAGGAGTGCTGGACGACGCCACGCTGCTGTCGACCGACGCAGAACGCGTCGACCGGGTCATGCGTCCCAAGACGTCGGCCGCCCACCTGCTCGACCAGCTGACCCGCGACCGGGAACTCTCCGCGTTCGTCCTCTTCTCCTCGCTGGCAGGAACACTGGGGAGCCCGGGCCAGGGCGCCTACGCCGCCGCCAACGCGGTCCTTGACGCTCTCGCCGAGCGTCGGCGCGCCGACGGCCTGTCCGCCACATCCATCGCCTGGGGGCCGTGGGCGGAAGACGGGATGGCCGTCGCGGCCGGCGACCGGCGTCGCGGCCAGGGCGCCGTGACCGCACTCGCACCTCAGCTCGCGCTGTCCGCCCTCGGGGCGGTACTGGACGCGGGCATCACCACGCAGCTCGTCGTGGACGCAGACTGGAAGCGTTTCGTTCCCGCGTTCACCACCACCCGCCCCAGCGCACTCCTCTCCCGCCTCGCCGTTCCCGTCGCCGCTTCCGGAACGGGCGGCGCCGCGAGATCCGGCGAGGCCGACGACAGCCTGCGGTCCCGGGCGGCCGGACTGTCGCGTGACAGCGGGCTGCGCCTCGTACTGGACGAGGTGCGGAAGCTGGCGGCCACCATGCTCGGATACGAGGGCGCCGAACAGGTGGGTGCGGAGCGGGCCTTCCGCGACCTGGGCGTGGACTCGCTCATCGCGGTGGAGCTGCGCAACGTCCTGGCCTCCGTGTCGGGGGTGGCTCTCCCGGCGACGGCGGTCTTCGACCACCCGACCCCGAAGGCGCTGGCCGCGTTCGTCTACGACGAGCTGTTCGGGGGCGAGGCCGCCGCTGCCGCCGCGCCGTACGGGACCACCGCGATCGCGGTGGACGAGCCGGTGGCGATCGTGGGCATGGCCTGCCGTTTCCCCGGCGACGTCGAGACCCCGGAACAGTTCTGGGAGATGCTCGCGGACGGCCGCGAGGGCATCGGTGACTTCCCCACCGACCGCGGCTGGGCTGCGCTGGAACCCGTCTACGAGCGATACGCCAACGAGGACGGCAAGGCCGCCGAATACGTCCGTCGCGGTGGTTTTCTGTCGGGTGTGGGTGGTTTCGATGCGGAGTTCTTCGGGGTGTCGCCGCGTGAGGCGTTGGCGATGGATCCGCAGCAGCGGTTGTTGTTGGAGGTGTCGTGGGAGGCGGTGGAGCGGGCGGGGATGGATCCTCGGTCGTTGCGGGGGAGTCGTGCGGGTGTGTTCGTGGGGACGAACGGTCAGGACTATCCGGCGTTGTTGAGTGTGTCGGAGGGTGACTTCGGGGGCTATGTCGGCACGGGCAACGCGGCGAGCGTCGTGTCGGGGCGGGTGTCGTATGTGCTGGGTCTGGAGGGTCCGGCGGTGACGGTGGACACGGCGTGTTCGTCGTCTTTGGTGGCGTTGCATCTGGCGGGGCAGGCGTTGCGGTCGGGGGAGTGCGACCTGGCCCTGGCGGGTGGTGTGACGGTGATGTCGACGCCGGGTGCTTTTGTGGAGTTCAGTCGTCAGGGTGGTCTGGCGGCGGATGGTCGGTGCAGGGCGTTCGGTGAGGGTGCGGACGGTACGGGGTGGGGTGAGGGGGTGGGTGTGCTGGTGGTGGAGCGGTTGTCTGATGCGCGTCGGCTGGGGCATCGGGTGTTGGCGGTGGTGCGTGGTTCGGCGGTGAATCAGGATGGTGCGTCGAACGGGTTGACGGCTCCGAACGGTCCGTCGCAGCAGCGGGTGATCCGGGCTGCGTTGGGGTCGGCGGGTCTGTCGGGGGTGGATGTGGATGTGGTGGAGGCGCATGGGACGGGGACGCGGTTGGGTGATCCGATCGAGGCGCAGGCGTTGCTGGCGACCTATGGTCAGGGTCGTGAGGCGGGGCGGCCGTTGTGGTTGGGGTCGGTGAAGTCGAATGTGGGTCATACGCAGGCGGCTGCGGGTGTGGCCGGTGTGATCAAGATGGTGCAGGCGTTGCGTCACGGGGTGTTGCCGGCGACGTTGCATGTGGGTGAGCCGTCGTCGCATGTGGACTGGTCGGCGGGGGAGGTGCGGCTGTTGACGGAGCGGCGGCCGTGGCTTCAGGAGGATGGGCGTCCGAGGCGTGCGGGTGTGTCGTCGTTCGGTCTGTCCGGGACGAATGCGCACGTCATCCTCGAACAGGCCCCGGCCGAGCCGGCAACGCCGGAGGATCGTGCGGCGGACGACGGAGCGGCGGACGACGGAGCGGTGCTGCCCTGGCTCGTCAGTGGTCACAGCGAAGAGGCTCTGCACGCCCAGGCCGCACGGTTGCTCACGATGCTCGAAGAGCGGGAGGACTCGTCGTCCCGCCGGCTGACCCGTGCGCTGGCAACGAGCCGTACCTCCTTCGGGCACCGAGCCGTCGTGCTCGCAGCCACCCGTCAGGAGCTGGCCGAAGAACTGCATGGCCTCCACCTGGGTGCGCCCGGACTGCGCACCGTCGTGGGCGAAGGACTCCGGGGCGGCCGGAC
>NZ_BEWA01000063.1 GCF_003112535.1 Streptomyces rishiriensis
GGGCGTCGTCACTGCTCTGTGCCCCGACCGCTCCCCGATCGTCGACACGGACCCCGCTCCCAGTTCCGACCCGACACCGGAGCGGCCCGGTATCCGCATCTACGCCCCGCCTGTCTACCGGGACCACGAAGACGGGGCCCGCTGGTCCAAGCGCTATGGCGACTTTCCCAGCGCCGCCTACGCCTGCGCCTGCGGCAAGACCGCCACGGCCGTCGGTCCGCGACGGGTGGCCGCCCTGGTCGACGAGTACACCGCCCACAAGACCGCCTGCGCGGGAGTCCCCGCAACGCTGCCCGAAGGGAGGGCCGCCGCATGAGTGCAACCGACGCCATCGACGGGGCCGCGCTGCTGGACGAGGTCGAGGCCTTTCACCGCCGCTTCAACGTCTTCCCCACCGACGCCGCGTTCGTCGCCGTCGCGCTGTGGGACGCGCACGCCCATCTGCTCGACTGCTTCGACTCCACCCCCCGCATCGCCTTCCTGTCCCCCGAGCCGGGGTCGGGCAAGACACGGGCGCTGGAGATCGTCGAGACCCTCGTGCCGCAGCCCATGACAGCGGTCAACGCATCCGCCGCCGCCCTGTTCCGGTCCGTCTCCGGGCCCAACGGCAAGCCGACGATCCTGTTCGACGAGATCGACACCGTCTTCGGCCCCAAGGCCGGGGACAACGAGGAGTTGCGCGGGTTCCTCAACGCCGGTCACCGCCGTACCGGGGTCACCTACCGGTGCATCGGCGACGGCGGCAACCAGACCGTGCAGGCCTTCCCCTCGTACTGCGCGGTCGCGGTCGCCGGACTCGGATCACTGCCCGACACGATCCTGACCCGCTCCGTCATCATCCGCATGCGCCGCCGGGCCAGAAACGAGAAGGTCGAACCCTTCCGGGCCCGCATCCACGAAGTGGAGGGGCACAAGCTCCGCGACCGGCTCGCCGAATGGGCGGAGCAGGCCCGAGGGTTCGTCATGGGTGCGTGGCCGGACATGCCCGACGGGGTCGCCGACCGGCCGGCCGACGTGTGGGAACCGCTCCTCGCCATCGCCGACGCAGCCGGAGGCGACTGGCCCGACCGGGCCCGGCAAGCCTGCCTGACCTTGGTCAAAGCCTCGCGCGCCAACGACAAGGGCAGCCTGGGCGTGCGGCTGCTGACCGACCTGCGTGACCACGTCATGGTCGGCATCGACCGCCTGCCCACCGTCGCCATCCTCGACCGGCTCAACGCCCTCGACGACGCCCCGTGGGCCGACCTGGGCGGCAAGCCGCTCGACAACCGCCGCTTGTCCAAGATGCTCGCGGAGTACATGACGGCCGACAACGAGCCGATCACCTCCCGCAACATCAAGGCCGCCGGCAGCGTCCTCAAGGGCTACTACGCCGCCGATCTCTGGGACGCGTGGGCCCGCTACTGCCCCCCACCCCCGGAAAGTCCGCTACCTCCGCTACCCGGCACCGAAAACCTGGTCTGACCAGCAGTGATGAGGTAGCGGCAAGCGTCGGAAGTTGCCGCTACCTCGCCGCTACCCATCCGCTACCGCTACCCCTTCCCGCTACCTCGAACAGGCCCCTGACCTGCGAGGTAGCGGCGGTAGCGGAAGTAGCGGACTTCCCAGGAGGGGGGCAGGAAGCCCCCGCGACTACCCCGGAGGTTTGTCGTGCGCACCGCCCTGCCCGCAGCGCCTGAAGCGCTCACAGTCCCCGAGGTCATGACCGCCCTGCGCCTGAGTCGCAGCAAGGTCTACGACCTCATTCGCACCCGCCAGTTGGCGAGCTTCACCGTCGGCCGTGCACGTCGCGTGGCACCCGACAGCCTGCGCGCCTTCATTCAGGAACAGATCGAGGAGAACGCGGCCTGATGACATCCCGCAAAAGGAATCCGAACGGTGCTGGCAGTATCTGGCAGCGCAAGGACGGGCGTTACGAAGCGCGCGTCTATGTCCCCCAACCTGACGGCACCCGCAAGCGCAAGACCGTCTACGGCACCACGTGGGAGGAGTGCGACACCAAGCGCCAGGAATTGGTTCTGCGTGACCGCCAGGGCATCCCGACTCCCACCCGGTCCGCGAAGCTTTCCGAGTGGCTGCCGTACTGGCTGAAGCACTACGTCGAACCGCGCCGCAAGCTCAGCACGTACGACAAATACGAGGTGCAGGTCCGGCTCTATCTCGTGCCCTTGCTGGGTACACGGCGGCTGGAGTCGCTGAGTGTGGCGGACGTGCGCCGCTTCATCACCCGCGTGCAGAACGCACACACGGCCGCGACCGCGAAAGAGGCGCACCGGGTGCTGCGCACTGCGCTCACGGCGGCCGTGCGCGAGGAGCTGATCGCGCGGAACGTGGCGTCGCTGGTGGAGCCGCCGCGCGTCAAGCAGCGGGAGATCCGCCCCTGGTCGCTGGAGGAGACGCTGAGCTTCCTGGAAGCCGCGCGGAGCGATCCGCTGTACGCGGCGTTCGTGCTGGCCATTGCCATGGGGCTGCGGCGCGGCGAGCTGGGGGGTCTGCGCTGGTCGGATGTGGACTTGGACAACCGCGTCGTGCACGTCCGTCAGCAGACGCAGCGCCGCAGGGGCACGCTGTACGACGACGATCCCAAGAGCCGCCGGATCCGAGTGGTGCCGATGCCTGCACTGTGTATCGCGCCGCTGCGGTGGCACCGGCTGCGACAGCGGGAGACGTTCGCGCGCACGGGCGTTGTCTGGTCCGAGA
>NZ_BEWA01000064.1 GCF_003112535.1 Streptomyces rishiriensis
GGAGTAATTGTCAAATCCTGTGGATCATTGTCTGCGCCAGCGAAGTTCGGGTGGGTGCCCCCGAGTGTCGACGAGCGCGGCTCGTTTGTGACACTCGTCCCCATGACCAGCAGCAACGCCCTTGGCTTCACCCAGATCGTTGACCCGCACGAGATCACTGACGAGCTGAAGCAGACCCTCGTGGACTGCTGGACCGAGGTGAGCAATGCGGGTGGGGCGGCCGGGTTTCCCTTTCCGCCGG
Source organism: Streptomyces rishiriensis (assembly GCF_003112535.1). GTDB lineage: Bacteria > Actinomycetota > Actinomycetes > Streptomycetales > Streptomycetaceae > Streptomyces > Streptomyces rishiriensis. The sequence continues at coordinate 242 of NZ_BEWA01000064.1, forward strand.
TGGACGCCGCCGAGGTCACCGCTGTCCTTGACCGCATCATCGAGAAGCTTGGCCCGACGACCAGCCGCCTTCTGATCGCCCTGGTCGATGGCACCGTCGCGGGCTGGCTGAACATCCGCTGCGATCCACACCCGCCCGTCGCGCACTGGGGCACGATCCACCACGTGCAAACCCGTCTCGGCGTCCGGGGCCAGGGGATCGGCGCGGCACTGATGAGCCGGGTCCGTGAGGTCGCCCGCGACGAGATGGGCCTGGAGCAGCTGCACCTTGCCGCCCGCGGTGGTGTCGGTCTCGAAGAGTTCTATGGCCGACTCGGCTGGAAGGAGATCGGCAGGTGGCCCGGCGCTCTGCGGCTGGCCTCCGACGACGATCGCGATGAGGTCCTCATGATGTTGTCGCCTTTGTGACACCCAGCAACCTGATCTTGGCCCAGACAGGGCACGACGACAGGGACAGCAAGGTTGTCATGCCGAGAGGGGCTGCGTGCGCTCGATGAGCTGTCCGCGTTCGAAGCGGGCTCCGGCGCGGACGACGGCGACGAGGTGAGGTGAGTTCACGGCCCGCCAGCGGGCCTGGGCGGACTCGACGAGCTTGAAGACCATGGCCAAGGCGGCGGCCGCGCTGCCGGAACCTCGGGTGACCTTGGTCCGCAAGCGGACGGTGGCGAAGGTCGACTCAATCGGGTTCGTTGTGCGCAAGTGGATCCAGTGCTCGGCGGGAAAGTCGTAGAACGCCAGCAGTTCGTCGACGTCGTCGGTGATCTTCTTGACAGCCTTGGGGAACTTCACGCCGTAGCTCTTGGCGAACGCGGCGACGGCCTTGAGCGCGTGGTCGCGGTCCTCGGCGTTGTAGATCTCCTGCAGGGCCTTCTTCGCGCCGGGCTGCGCGGACTTCGGCAGGGCGTTCGCAACGTTGGCGATCTTGTGAACCCAGCACCTCTGGTGCCGGGTCTCGGGGAAGACTTCGGCCAGGGCCTTCCAGAAGCCGAGTGCGCCGTCGCCGACCGCGAGGACGGGAGCGCGCATCCCGCGCCGCTGGCAGTCGCGCAGCAGGTCGGCCCAGGAGTCGGCGGACTCGCGGTAGCCATCGTTCATGGCGATCAGCTCTTTCGTGCCGTCCGCGCGGACGCCCATCAGCACCAGCACGCACGACTTCGCCTCCCTCAGGCGTATGCGCAGGTGGATGCCGTCGGCCCAGACGTAGACGTAGTCGCTGGCGGACAGATCGCGCTCGCCGAACGCCTGGTGGTCGGCCTGCCACTGCTGGGTGAGGCGGGTGACCGTCGCCGGCGATAGCCCGGCCGTCGACCCCAGGAACTGCTCGAGTGCGGGCACGAAGTCGCCAGACGACAGGCCGTGGAGATAGAGCAGGGGCAGCACTTCGCTGATCTTCGGGGACTTGCGGCACCAAGGCGGCAGGATCGCGGAGGAGAACCGCTTGCGCTCGCCCGAGGCCTCGTCGACGCGCTTGTCGTTCACCCGTGGTGCCTTCACCTCGACCGCCCCGGCCGCGGTCGTGACCTTCCTCGGCTGGTGATAGCCGTTGCGGACCACCAGGCGGCGCCCGTGCTCGTCGCGCTGGTCGGCCAACTCTGCTATATACGTGTTGACTTCGGCTTCCAGGGCGGCGGCGAGCATCCGCCTCGCGCCCTCGCGGACGATGTCGTCGATCAGGGAGCCGGTCTCGGTCGTTCCATCGGCATTTACTACGCTCAGCACGGGCGTGCCTTCCCGACCGACGGTGCAACGTCGGCCTACTCGATGACCAGAAGTCGATCCCTCGGGAAGGTACGCCCTTTACGCCCGACCCGAGGCCGATCCACAGGTCATGAGCATTGCTCC
>NZ_BEWA01000065.1 GCF_003112535.1 Streptomyces rishiriensis
TCAGCGGGGGTTTATTCGAGGAGTTCCGCGTACGAGCCCATGGCCAGGGCGATGTCCGCCTGGGCCCAGAAGCGGTGGTAGGTGAAGACGGGGGCGGCGCCGCCTGCGAGGTAGGCCTGGATCTTGGACCAGGCGGGGTCGTTCTTGTAGAAGGAGCGCAGGGAGGCGAAGGTGGAGGTGGAGTTGATGCTGTCGCCGTTCGGCATGGTGCCGGTGTAGTTGCTGGGGACGTAGACGGTGTCGTTGAAGCGGTTGTAGTCGGCGCGGGTTTCGGGGACGGCGATGCCCAGGGCGTCCTGGTCGTTGTTCCACATGCCGTCCAGGAGGGCCTTGGCGGTGGTCTTGGCCTGGGTGCTGCCGGATTTGGCGGCGTAGTAGGTCAGGGTCTTGGCGTAGGCGGCGGCCACGCCGACGTCGTCGGTGTAGTCGGCGACGGTGACGTGCAGGCCGGTGTTGGCGCCGGGGCTGGTGGCGTTCCAGGTGTCGGGCTGGCCGGACCACTGCAGGGTGGAGGGGATGCGGAAGGTGCCGTCGGGGTTGATCGTGGTCTTGGACAGTGCCCAGGTGACCCATTTGTCGAGGACGGCTTTGGCCTGGGTGCTGCCGGTCTGCTGGTAGTACTCGGCGACGCGTTCCATCGACCATGCCTGGAAGCCGAACCACTGGTTGGAGGGCGGGTCGTGGTAGACGGGCTGCTGGTCGTAGTACATGCCGTAGAAGGTCGAGGTGCCGGTGGGAGGTGTGGCGTAGCGGCCTGCCCAGCTGTTGGTGGCTCCGCCGGCGATGGCGCCTTCGTTTGACTGCAGCCAGCGGTAGAACTCCAGTTGCCGGCCCAGGGATGTGGCCCAGTCGGCTTGTCCGGTGGCGGATTTGGGCTTGAGGTCGGCGTTGTTGCTCAGGGCGTAGGCGGCCAGCGGGTTCTGGTAGCCGCCGTGGGTGTGGCTGGAGCCGATGCGCCAGGCCCAGCCGGCGCTGGTGTCGGTGGCGCCGCCCCAGGCGTAGTACCAGGACAGCAGGTAGTGCGAGGCGTCCTTGCCGGTCCCGGCCGGGCAGGTGGCCGGTCCGACGCAGTTGCCGACCTTCTTGAAGTACTTGTCGTACATGGCGTAGCGCAGGTAGTCGCCCATCTTGGCGGCCTTGCCGACGGTCGTGGAGACCTCGCTGCCCTTGCCCTGGGCCTTGGCCCACACGTCCGCCCAGTAGGCGGCCTGCACGGCTCGTGCGTCGGCGTCGGGGGCGTCGGTGAACTTCCACTGCTTGGCGTAGGAGGAGTCGCCGGTGAACAGGTCCAGGTAGCCGTTCTTCCCGCCGTACTTGAAGGCGTCGCAGGTCGGTTGCGGAACCGTTTCCCACACCGATTCCTGTGCGCCGCGCTGGAAGGTGTTGATGTAGGACGGTCCGGTGTCGGTGGGGCCGGCCTCGCACTTGCCGGGCGCGTTGCCGTAGCCGTACGTGTTGTCGACGTCCTGGAGCCAGTGCATGCCGTAGACGTCGTCGGTGCCGTAGGCGCTCTTCAGCTCACCTGCGATGGGGTCGGAGCCCACGGAGACGGAGGTGTCGAGTTTCGCCGGGTACTCGTTCGGCGTGTCCAGCTCGGGCGCGTACGTGGCCGGCTTGGAGGCGTTGTAGAACGAGTTGGTCGGCTGGTCGGCGTGGGTCGGGATCATGTACTTCTCCATGATCTGCCAGGCCCCGTTGAACTTGGACCAGTCGCCGGTGACCTTGCCGTACATGGCCTGAAGCCACAGCAGGTAGCTGTAGGCCTCCGACGTGGTCTCGTGGCCCTGGTCCGGGGCCTCGACGATCAGCGTCTCGACCGAGTGGTACGGGATGCCCTCGGGGGAGAAGTACCCGTTCGCCGGGTTGGTGATCTTGCCGTAGAGGTCCAGGAAACGGGCGTCGTAAGCCTTCGTCGCTCCCAGCTCCGTCACGGTGACCGAGGCCTTGGCGTGCCCCGGGGCCGACGACTCGAAGACGGCGGCTCCGGTGCCGGAGGCGTCGGCGGTGACGGTCACGTTCTGGGCGGTGCTCCAGTTCGACGGCGTGAACGTGAGGCTCGCGCCG
>NZ_BEWA01000067.1 GCF_003112535.1 Streptomyces rishiriensis
GTTAGGGCGGGGCTGAGGGTGTCAAGGGCCGCTCGTGAGCATGGCGATGCTGATGGTGGCTTTGTAGGTGGTGCGGTCGATGGCGGGTCCGCGTGCGTTGTATTTGGAGATCGCGCGTTTGACGATGCGGTCTTTGGTGCGGACCCGCCGGGCGGGTAGTAGGTGGGCCAGGACGTGGCGGCCGATGGCGCCGACGAGGTCGATGTCGGTGCCGGGGTGACGCCGGCGGCCAGGACGAGCTGGTCGCGTGCGGCGGCGAGGGCAGTGGTGAAGCCGGCCCGGTCCGGGTCGGTGCCCGGGACGCTGTCGGTGGCGTCGGTCATCGCAGTGCGTAATGCCTGGTAGGCGGTCAGCAGGGCCCAGACCTCCTGCTCAATGCCGTCCGGGGTGCGGGCCCGCAGGACACGGCCGCCCAGGAACGTGGACTTCAGTTCCGCATAGGCCGTCTCGACCTCCCAGCGCTCGTGGTAGAGCCGGACGAGCTCCCCGGCCGGGTGGGTGGCAGGGTCGGTGAGGGTCGTCAGCAGCCGGTAGTGGCCGGTGCGTGTGCCCTGAGCAGTGCGGATGGTGATCTCGGCGTCGATGACCCGCACGGTCAGCGCTCCGATGCGGGTCAGTACCGAGCCGTCACGGCAGCGGGCCACCGTTGGCAGCTTCCGGTTGGCCTTGCAGCGCACGAGCAGATCGGTGCCGGTGGCGGCGAGCTGGTTCAGCAGTGCGGCGGCGGCGAAGTTCCGGTCGCCCAGCAGCAGCATCCCGGCCCGAAGGTCCACCGCCAGGCGGCGGGCGTACTCCAGCTCACCGGTTGCGGCGGGACCGAACACGGCCCCGATCACCGACCGGGTCCCGCAGGCCACCAGCACGGCCAGACGCAGCTGCGGATAGCCCGAGATCCCGTTGCCGAGCCGCTGCCGGGTGAACACCGCGAGGTTGGCCGGACAGTCCGGAACCGACAGCAGGGTGCCGTCGACCGCGACGATTCTCAGACCCCGCCACCGCCCGGCGGCGGCGGTTGTGGCCGCGGGTCCGCTCACCAGATGGAACAGCGCTTTCATCGGTGCCGGACCCAGCCGCTGTCGCGCTTGGCGAAGCGCGCTGCCGCTGGGCCGAACCGGTGCCAGGCCCGACAGCCCGGCGCACAGCCGGTCGAAGACCTGCCGGTAGCCCAGCCCGTTGAAGAGCACTCCGGCCAGCAGCAGGTAGACCGTGACCCGCGCCGGCACAAGACGGATCCTGCGCTGCACCGCACCGGTCTCCGCCAGCACCTCGTCAACCATCTCGAACGGGACGACCCGGGTCAGCTCACCGATATGCCCCGGCGCGAACACCCCGTCCGCTACCCCGACCGTCCTTGTTATGGCAGCCTGTTCCAACAGCGGAGCTCCTGTAGTGAGGATGTCTTGGAGGACAAACCTCTTCTACAGCAGCTCCGCTGCCTCGTTCACCAGCCTTGACGAACAGCCCACACGCCTAACTGAACGGCGTTG
>NZ_BEWA01000068.1 GCF_003112535.1 Streptomyces rishiriensis
CTGAGACCTGATGCCGAGCCGATTGTGGCGAAGTGGATGATCCTATGCTGTCGAGAAAAGCCTCTAGCGAGTTTCATGGCGGCCCGTACCCTAAACCGACTCAGGTGGTCAGGTAGAGAATACCGAGGCGTTCGGGTGAACTATGGTTAAGGAACTCGGCAAAATGCCCCCGTAACTTCGGGAGAAGGGGGGCCATCACTGGTGAGAGGACTTGCTCCTCGAGCTGGGGGTGGCCGCAGAGACCAGCGAGAAGCGACTGTTTACTAAAAACACAGGTCCGTGCGAAGCCGTAAGGCGATGTATACGGACTGACGCCTGCCCGGTGCTGGAACGTTAAGGGGACCGGTTAGTCACATTTCGGTGTGGCGAAGCTGAGAACTTAAGCGCCAGTAAACGGCGGTGGTAACTATAACCATCCTAAGGTAGCGAAATTCCTTGTCGGGTAAGTTCCGACCTGCACGAATGGCGTAACGACTTCTCGACTGTCTCAACCATAGGCCCGGTGAAATTGCACTACGAGTAAAGATGCTCGTTTCGCGCAGCAGGACGGAAAGACCCCGGGACCTTTACTACAGTTTGATATTGGTGTTCGGTTCGGCTTGTGTAGGATAGGTGGGAGACTTTGAAGCGGCCACGCCAGTGGTTGTGGAGTCGTCGTTGAAATACCACTCTGGTCGTGCTGGATGTCTAACCTGGGTCCGTGATCCGGATCAGGGACAGTGTCTGATGGGTAGTTTAACTGGGGCGGTTGCCTCCTAAAGAGTAACGGAGGCGCCCAAAGGTTCCCTCAGCCTGGTTGGCAATCAGGTGTTGAGTGTAAGTGCACAAGGGAGCTTGACTGTGAGACCGACGGGTCGAGCAGGGACGAAAGTCGGGACTAGTGATCCGGCGGTGGCTTGTGGAAGCGCCGTCGCTCAACGGATAAAAGGTACCCCGGGGATAACAGGCTGATCTTCCCCAAGAGTCCATATCGACGGGATGGTTTGGCACCTCGATGTCGGCTCGTCGCATCCTGGGGCTGGAGTCGGTCCCAAGGGTTGGGCTGTTCGCCCATTAAAGCGGTACGCGAGCTGGGTTTAGAACGTCGTGAGACAGTTCGGTCCCTATCCGCTGCGCGCGCAGGAATATTGAGAAGGGCTGTCCCTAGTACGAGAGGACCGGGACGGACGAACCTCTGGTGTGCCAGTTGTCCTGCCAAGGGCATGGCTGGTTGGCTACGTTCGGGAGGGATAACCGCTGAAAGCATCTAAGCGGGAAGCCTGCTTCGAGATGAGTATTCCCACCCACTTGATGGGGTAAGGCTCCCAGTAGACGACTGGGTTGATAGGCCGGATGTGGAAGCCCAGTAATGGGTGAAGCTGACTGGTACTAATAGGCCGAGGGCTTGTCCTCAGTTGCTCGCGTCCACTGTGTT
>NZ_BEWA01000069.1 GCF_003112535.1 Streptomyces rishiriensis
CGGGCACGCTGTTGGGTGTCTGAGGGCACGGCCGCAAGGTCGTCCTTCTGATGCCGGCCCCAGTGAACTCCAGCCGTAAGGGTTGGGGGTGATGGGTGGCTGGTCGTTGTTTGAGAACTGCACAGTGGACGCGAGCATCTGTGGCCAAGTTTTTAAGGGCGCACGGTGGATGCCTTGGCACCAGGAACCGATGAAGGACGTGGGAGGCCACGATAGTCCCCGGGGAGTCGTCAACCAGGCTTTGATCCGGGGGTTTCCGAATGGGGAAACCCGGCAGTCGTCATGGGCTGTCACCCGCTGCTGAACACATAGGCAGTGTGGAGGGAACGCGGGGAAGTGAAACATCTCAGTACCCGCAGGAAGAGAAAACAACCGTGATTCCGGGAGTAGTGGCGAGCGAAACCGGATGAGGCCAAACCGTATGCGTGTGAGACCCGGCAGGGGTTGCGCATACGGGGTTGTGGGATCTCTCTTTCACGGTCTGCCGGCCGTGAGACGAGTCAGAAACCGTTGATGTAGGCGAAGGACATGCGAAAGGTCCGGCGTAGAGGGTAAGACCCCCGTAGTCGAAACATCAGCGGCTCGTTTGAGAGACACCCAAGTAGCACGGGGCCCGAGAAATCCCGTGTGAATCTGGCGGGACCACCCGCTAAGCCTAAATATTCCCTGGTGACCGATAGCGGATAGTACCGTGAGGGAATGGTGAAAAGTACCGCGGGAGCGGAGTGAAATAGTACCTGAAACCGTGTGCCTACAAGCCGTGGGAGCGTCGGGCAAGCACTTGTGCTTGCCTCGTGACTGCGTGCCTTTTGAAGAATGAGCCTGCGAGTTTGCGGTGTGTTGCGAGGTTAACCCGAGTGGGGAAGCCGTAGCGAAAGCGAGTCCGAACAGGGCGTTTCAGTAGCACGCTCAAGACCCGAAGCGGAGTGATCTAGCCATGGGCAGGTTGAAGCGGAGGTAAGACTTCGTGGAGGACCGAACCCACCAGGGTTGAAAACCTGGGGGATGACCTGTGGTTAGGGGTGAAAGGCCAATCAAACTCCGTGATAGCTGGTTCTCCCCGAAATGCATTTAGGTGCAGCGTCGTGTGTTTCTTGCCGGAGGTAGAGCACTGGATAGGCGATGGGCCCTACCGGGTTACTGACCTTAGCCAAACTCCGAATGCCGGTAAGTGAGAGCGCGGCAGTGAGACTGTGGGGGATAAGCTCCATGGTCGAGAGGGAAACAGCCCAGAGCATCGACTAAGGCCCCTAAGCGTACGCTAAGTGGGAAAGGATGTGGAGTCGCAGAGACAACCAGGAGGTTGGCTTAGAAGCAGCCACCCTTGAAAGAGTGCGTAATAGCTCACTGGTCTAGTGATTCCGCGCCGACAATGTAGCGGGGCTCAAGCGTACCGCCGAAGTCGTGTCATT
>NZ_BEWA01000070.1 GCF_003112535.1 Streptomyces rishiriensis
CTAGTTTGCGGCTGGCGTCTGAGCTAGGACTCCAGGGCCGTTTTGGAACGTCAGGCGGTCTTGAGGGTGGCGACGTGCCGAGCACGTTCTTCGAGCTCCTGCACTCCGGCGACGCGGCGGTAGGCGGGGAGCGCTTTGAGCATCGTCTTCAGGTGTTGGTCTCCTCGGGCAGAGGAGATAGTCACGTGCTCGTCCAGGAAGGTTCCCCAGGTCTGGCATGCGGCTTCGATGTGCCGCATGCGGAACTGTCGTTCGGCGGTCACCCCGAGGCAGTGCAGGCGGCCTTGCCGTTCCAGTGGGGAGCGGGCGGTGTTCGAGCGGCGCAGAGAGGCGATGGAGCCGTCCTTGTCGCCGAGGTGCCAGCGCACGTGCGCTTCGTGGAAGAAGTAGGCGGCCTGGTCGTAGCCGCCCACGGCATCGCGTCGGTCTTCGGCGCGGGACAGTGCGCTCTCCGCTTCACGGAGCCGGGCCAGGGCGGTATTGCGGATGTTGGTCATCGCGGCGGCGGCGGCCTGCTGGCCGCGCAGGAAGGCGACCAGACGCGGTCCGGCGGAGGGAGCGGCGTCGGCGAGTTCCAGGCCCCTCTTGCCATGGCCCAGGTGCGTCGCCTGCAGACTCATCCCACGCAGGGTGCGGCAGTAGGTGACGTGATCCTCGGCGGCGCCGGCGAGGTCGAGAGCGCGCAGGTAGTACTTCTGGCCCAGGCCCTGCTGGTCTTCGTACATGGCCATCCAACCCGTGAGGTACACGAAGTCAGCGACGGCGGCCCGCATGTCGCGCTGCACCTGGCCCGTTCCGCTCGCGCGCAGGTAAGGACCGGCAGTGTTGACGAGGAAGGCGGCGGCCATCGGGCGGGCGTGGCCTGCCCCGACCTGGTCCAGGATGTCGGCGACCTTGTCGGTCATGGTGCGGACGGTCTCGACGTCGGAGCGGCCGATGTGCACCGTCCGCCCAGCGCTCGCCGCGTCCAATCGCCCTGCCACATCCTCAAACCGCGGCACAGCCAGAGCCGCGGCGTACATGCCGGTCTTCAGCACGCCCCGGCGTGTGGGATCCATGTCTGCCCGGCTCAGGTCGATCACTCCCGCCACGAAGTCGCGCTCTCCAGTCGGCCTCTCCTCGCTCTCCCAGCCGACTTCCGCGCACGTTACGGGCCGTCCGAGCAGCCGGGAGAGCGCCTCGGTGACGGCGGGCCGCGCCTCGGGTTTCGGGACGGATCCGGCGAGCCAGTGGGACACGCTCGTCTTGTCGTAGTGCATGCGGAGCCCGAGCTCGCGGCCGGCGGCGTTCACCCGGCGTGCGAGCTGCGCGTTTCCGATTCCTCCTGACTGCATCAGGGCCGCTAGGG
>NZ_BEWA01000071.1 GCF_003112535.1 Streptomyces rishiriensis
TAGACGATCAAGTCCTATGTCTGGCTGACCCGTCTCGCAGGGTTCCGCCTCAGCGCGCCTTGGTCACGATGCCATTGGCGCCCGCATAGGACAGAAACTGACCTATATCGGGGTTAGCGTCTTCACCAAGTTGTGGTTCGCGCTCCAGGAGGCAGTCAGATGTCCGTCAAGCCGGTTCCCCAGGGCTACACCACCGTGACGCCGTGGATCATCTCTCGCGACACGGTGCAGCTCATCGCCTACATGAAGAGGGCCTTCGACGCGGAGGAGCTCGCTTGTCTCACCGGTGAGGACGGAAGCGTCGAGCATGCGGAGGTACGAATCGGCGACTCGGTGGTGATGTTGTTCGACGCGCGGCCGGAGTGGCCGCCGACCCCCGGCTTCCTCCGCCTCTACGTCGAGGACGCCGACGCCGTGCACCGTCAGGCCGTTGCGGCTGGCGGCACCTCGGTCACCGAGGTCACCCATCTGTTCTTCGGTGACCGGGTCGGGCGGGTGCGTGATCCGCTGGGCAACCTGTACTGGATCCAGACCCGCGTGGAGGATCTGAGTCCGCAGGAGATGGAACGCCGCCTCGGCGACCCGGAGTTCACCAAGGCGATGGAGTACGTCCAAAGCGCCGACTTCTTCCCCGGCCGGGCCTCTGACCTCGGCTGACAACGTGCCTATGCGTTGGTCAGGTCGGCGGCCTGGAGCATGTTCCTCCAGCAATCGCGCCGCCCGCCGACGGGCGGGACCGGAGTGTCCAGGAACGTGAAGAGGGTGACCAAGATCGTTGTGTGACGAACAACCTGGACACCCTGCTGACCGCACTGTACGTGAAGATCGACGACGAACTGGCGACAGGCCGATGGATGGGCAGGCCACCGCAGTTGACTGATGCGGAGCTGGTCACGCTCGCGGTCGCTCAGGCTCTGCTGGGCTTCGGTTCCGAGACGCGCTGGCTGCGCTACGCGAACTCGCACATGTCCTCGATGTTTCCGTATCTGCCGCAGCAGTCCGGGTACAACAAGCGCCTCAAGGCGGCGTTGCCGCTGGTCAAGAAGGCGATACGGATGCTGGCTGCGGACACGGACTTCTGGTTCGACAATCACTGGATCGTCGACTCCACGCCGGTGCCGTGCGGCATGTCGCGGCCGACGGTGAAGCGGTCGGACCTTGCCGGGTGGGCCGGATACGGATACTGCGCCTCCCACTCGCGGTTCTTCTGGGGCCTGCGCCTGTACCTGGTCTGCACGCCGACCGGGATGCCGATCCTGTGGGCCCTGGCCAACCCGAAACTCGACGAGCGCGAGGTGCTCCAGGCCATGCTCGACATCGATGCCGGCCTCGTGGCCGACCGGCCGCAGCTGTTGCTCATCTCCGACAAGGGCTTCGCCTCCAAGGAGTTCGAGAACGACCTCGCCCCGCGCGGCATCACCCTGTTGCGCCCGTCGTTCAAGCGGGAGAGGAAGCGCAAGGGCGAGGGACTGCTCAAGTCGGTGCGGCAGCTGATCGAGTCGGTGAACGACACGTTGAAGGGCCAGTTGGACCTGGAGCAGCACGGCGGCCGCACCTTCGAGGGCGTCGCCGTCCGCGTCGCCCAGCGCATCCTCGCAATGGCCGCCGTGATCTGGCGCAACCACAAGACCGGCGCGCCGATCATACGGTCGCTGGTCGCATTCGATCACTGAAGACATCGGACTTGATCGTCTAGTAGGACTCCGTTAGGTTGCTCTGGCTCTTGGGTTTGGGTCGGTGGGGGATGTTCTTGGCAGGGGGCGGTGGCAGGTGGTGCAGGTGCCGGTCCAGCAGTTCAGCAGGTCCTGGATGGTGTCGAGGATCTGGTAGAGGGTGAGTTGGCTGTATCGGCTTTTGGGGCCAGACGCTGTTCGGTGGCGGCGGTGACCAGGGTGACGTGGTGGTGCCACCCCGCCCAGGAACGCCCTTCGAAGTGGTCCAGGCCGAGGCCGTGTTTGAGTTCCCGGTAGTCGTGCTCGATGCGCCAGCGGATCTTCGCCAGGCGGACCAGTTCGGCCACCGGGGTGCCGGCGGGCAGGTTCGACAGCCAGTAGTCGGTGGGTGTTTCGGCGCCTTCGGGCCATTCGACCAACAGCGTGACCTCGGGCAGGACACCGTTCCACAAGCCGTCCTGCGCGGTGGCGGCGGCCTGGGCCAGACGGCGGGCCCGGACCCCGGCCGGCCGCACCCGCAGTGCCAGAAAGCGTGAGTGCATCGGCCCGCGGGAGCCTTCCCGCCAGGTCACCTCGGTGAAGGCCGGCCGCCCTTGGCCAGCGGCCAGTTCGGCCACCGAGCACGGCTTGTCCCGGTAGCGGGGCTGTGGCTTGCGGCCGTTGCCCGACCACGGCGGCGTGACCGGCTCGGCGTCGCAGCAGTGGACGGTGACATCCGAACGCACTGCCACGACGTAGCCGATGCCTCGGCCGGTCAGGCCGTCGCGGAAGTCGGCGTTCTGCCCGTAGCCGGCGTCGGCCACCACCACCGGCGGCACCAGACCCCACCCGGCCAGTTCGTCGAGGGTGTCCAGGGCCAGGCGCCACTTCTCGCGATGCCCGGTCTCTTCGGGGATCCCCGTCTTGCGCCGGCGTACGGGATCGTCCGCCCACTCCTGGGGCACGAACAGCCGCCACTGCAGCGGGACGGACGCGGCGTCGGTGACCGCGTGCACGCTCACCGCCACCTGGCAGTTGGCCTGTTTGCCCAGTGCACCGCAGTACTGGTGAGCGACGGCGACCGACATCTTCCCGTCCTTGGGGAACGATACGTCGTCGATGGCCCAGGCATCCGGGCCGATCAGCGGCACCATCCGTTCCGCGATCCGCCGCCGCACCGGCACCGGATCCCAGGTGGACTGGTTCACGAACTGCTGCAGGTTCTGCTCGTTGCCGTCCGGCAGCCGCGCAGCCATGGCCTGGATGGACTTGCGGCGACCGTCCGTCATCAGTCCCCGCAGATAGCAGTTGCCCTTGGCCCGCTGGTCCTTGCGCGGCACCGAGGCGAACACATCAGCCACGAACAACGCCAACTTCGCCCGAGCACGGTTCACTTCATGTGCGTCCACACACCCACCATGCCGCCGAACACCACCGACAGAA
>NZ_BEWA01000072.1 GCF_003112535.1 Streptomyces rishiriensis
GGCAGTCACCTCACGCACCGCCCCCGCATCCACCACCGCCGACGGCACCTCCAAAACCTCCACACCACCGACGCCGTCCCCATCCGCATCAGCACGCATCGCCAGAGACGACCACTCCACCCGGAACAACGCATCACCACCACCGGCGCCGCCGGACACCCTCAACTGCTCCTCGGAAACCGCCCGCAACACAAGCGACTCCACCGAGGCCACCGGAGCACCCTCGCCGTCGGCCAGGTCCAGCGACAGCGACTCCGCCCCCGTCGACGTCAACCGCACACGCAACGACGACGCACCCGAAGCATGAAGAGCCACACCACTCCACGCGAACGGCAGCCGTATGCCTCCGTCTTCGTCATCGGAACCGTGTGGCTGCGCGAAGGCGCCGGCATGCAGTGCGGCATCCAGCAGCGCCGGGTGCAGACCGAACCCTGCTGCCGCGTCCACTTCTCCCGACGGCAACGCGACCTCGGCGAACACCTCGTCGTCCCTGCGCCACACCGCACGCAGTCCCTGGAACACCGGCCCATAGCCATAACCACGGGCGATCAGCTCCTCATACAGGTCCGTCACGTTCACGGCCGTCGCATCCTTCGGTGGCCACACGCCGAACATGGCAGCAGGAGCGGGAACGTCGGCGCTGAGCCGGCCACTCGCGTGTCGCACCCAGGGGGTTCCGGGCTCGGCGTCGTCGGGCCGCGAGTACACCGCGACCGGCCGGTCTCCGCTGCCGCTGTCCTCGCCGACCGAGACCTGAATACGGACCACGCCCTCGTCAGGAACCACCAACGGGGCCTCGATCACCAGCTCGCGCAAAGTGCTCGTGTCCACCTCGTCCCCGGTACGGACGGCCAACTCGACCAGTGCGGCCCCCGGCAGCAGGACGGTGCCGGACACGGTGTGGTCCGCGAGCCACGGCTGGGCGGCCAGCGACAGCCGGCCCGTGCCCAGCACACCGCCGGTGTCGGGAACACTGATCACCGAGTCGAGCAGCGGATGCTCCACCGCGAACGCGGGATCACCGGCCGAGACGTTCGAGTTCAGCCAGAACCGCTGCCGCTGGAAGGCGTAGGTGGGCAGGTCCACCCGGCGGGCTCCGGTCCCGGCGAACACCTTCTCCCAGTCCACCCGCACACCCCGGGCGTGCAACTGCCCCAAGCTGCTCATCAGCGCCCGGT
>NZ_BEWA01000073.1 GCF_003112535.1 Streptomyces rishiriensis
AGAAGGCCGATGAAGATCTTGGTGAGGGACTGTCCAGCCGTCAGGCCGGGCAGCCCCTTCGGTCATGTGCCGGCGGGTGCGAGGTGCCAGGTGCCGCTGGTGTGGGTGAGTCCGAGGTTGATCAGTCGGCGGAGGTTGAGGCCGGCGGCTCGGGTGTGGAGCCAGGTGTCGTTCTTGATGGTGCCGCGGTAGCGCAGGCGCCGGTTGCCGTGGTGGACGAGCCAGGCGACGGCGCGTTCGACCGGTGGTCGCCAGCGGCGGTAGTCGGCCTGCCAGCCGGGATCGGTGGCGGCCTGGTGGCGGGCGGCTGCTTGGAGGTCGTGGTGGGGGCGGATGGTCAGGATGCGTCCGGCCCTGGCTTTGGTGCACCGCTCGCGCAGGTGGCATCCGGCGCATGAATCCCCGAAAGAGGCTTTGCGTTGGTGGTGCTGCCCGCCGGGGTCGGACAGTGCCACGGTGTGTCCGGCCGGGCAGGTCACGGTCGCGGTGGTGGTGTCGATGGCGAAGTCGTCGAGGGTGAAGCCGCCGGGGACGGCGGGCCGCAGCGGTGCGGGCTTGAGGAACAGCCGGTGTCCGGCCCGGTCCAGGGCCTGGCGGGCGTCACCGGTGGAGTAGGCGGTGTCACCGAAGGCGTCCACCGGGGTGTCCTCCTCGGCGAGCAGCTCAAGACCCACTGCGGCCTCATGGTGCTCGGGCCCGGCGCCGGGCCGCAGGGCGACGGCGGTGTATAACCCGGTCTCGGGCTCGATGGCCAGATGGGCCTTGAACCCGTCCTGCTGGTGGCTGCGGGTCTTGTGGACGTGCCGGGCTTCCGGATCGACGGTGGAGACCATGCGGCCCGGGGCGGTGCCCCGGGTGATACGCCAGCGTCCGTCACGGCCGTCGGAGTCCTCGGCGGGCTCGACGTCTTGTCCTGCGACCAGGGCCAGGATGCCCACCGCGTTCGCGGCTTTCTCGCCGAGTTGCTGGTCGGGCAGGTGGCCCAGCAGCCGCAGCGCGTCACCGACCAGCGCGTCGACCAGCTCGGCGCGGGCCTGCTCGTCGTTCCAGGCGATCTTCGGTTT
>NZ_BEWA01000074.1 GCF_003112535.1 Streptomyces rishiriensis
ACTAGTATGGCCCGGGGGATCCGGCGCGCCTAGGCCTTGACGGCCTTCACTCAATTCGCCCTATAGTGAGTCGTATTACGTCGCGCTCACTGGCCGTCGTTTTACAACGTCGTGACTGGGAAAACCCTGGCGTTACCCAACTTAATCGCCTTGCAGCACATCCCCCTTTCGCCAGCTGGCGTAATAGCGAAGAGGCCCGCACCGAAACGCCCTTCCCAACAGTTGCGCAGCCTGAATGGCGAATGGGAGCGCCCTGTAGCGGCCACTCAACCCTATCTCGGTCTATTCTTTTGATTTATAAGGGATTTTGCCGATTTCGGCCTATTGGTTAAAAAATGAGCTGATTTAACAAAAATTTAACGCGAATTTTAACAAAATATTAACGCTTACAATTTAGGTGGCACTTTTCGGGGAAATGTGCGCGGAACCCCTATTTGTTTATTTTTCTAAATACATTCAAATATGTATCCGCTCATGAGACAATAACCCTGATAAATGCTTCAATAATATTGAAAAAGGAAGAGTATGCGTAGCCGTAATTGGAGCCGTACCCTGACCGAACGTAGCGGCGGTAATGGTGCGGTGGCGGTGTTTATGGCGTGCTATGATTGCTTTTTTGGCGTGCAGAGCATGCCGCGTGCGAGCAAACAGCAGGCGCGTTATGCGGTGGGCCGTTGCCTGATGCTGTGGAGCAGCAACGATGTGACCCAGCAGGGCAGCCGTCCGAAAACCAAACTGAACATTATGCGTGAAGCGGTGATTGCGGAAGTGAGCACCCAGCTGTCTGAAGTGGTGGGCGTGATTGAACGTCATCTGGAACCGACCCTGCTGGCCGTGCATCTGTATGGCAGCGCGGTGGATGGCGGCCTGAAACCGCATAGCGATATTGATCTGCTGGTGACCGTGACCGTGCGTCTGGATGAAACCACCCGTCGTGCGCTGATTAACGATCTGCTGGAAACCAGCGCGAGCCC
>NZ_BEWA01000075.1 GCF_003112535.1 Streptomyces rishiriensis
GGAGCGCGCCACCACCGACCCGGACCGCATCCGCGCCACCTGGTCGCACGGCCCGTTCAACGTCGGCATCGCCACCGGCCCGTCGGGGCTGGTCGTCGTCGACTTGGACGTCCCCAAGGACAAGGGCAGTTCGGACGCGCCTGGCGGCGCGGCAATCTTCGGGGCGCTCTGCGAGCGCGCCGGCCACGCCGTCCCCGCCACCTACCGCACCCGGACCGCGAGCGGCGGCGAGCACCTGTACTTCACCGCCCCGACCGGGGTCCGGCTGACCAACACGGCTGGGACCGTGGGCGAGTTGGTCGACACTCGGGCTTGGGGCGGATACGTCGTCGCCGCCGGATCCATCACCCCCGCCGGACCCTACGAGCCGCTGTGCGCCTCTGAGGCGGCCCCACTGCCCGGATGGCTGCACAGCATCCTCAGGCCCACTCCCAAGGCCTCTCAGGCCCCTTCGGTGGCCTTACCGGGGCAATCTAGCCGATACGCGGACGTCGCACTCACCGCCGAGACGCGCAACGTCGCTACGGCCCAACTCGGTCTGCGCGAAGCGACGTTGTTCCGCGCGGCGCGCGCACTGGGACGGTTCGTCGCGTGGGGCGACCTCCCCCGCCACACGGTTGAGCAGGCTCTTCAGGAGGCGGGGGAGGCGGCCGGCCTCACCGTCGCCGAGTGCCGCTCCACCCTGCGCAGCGCACTGAACTGGTCCATCGCTCGCAACCAGAGCCGCAGGGGGGCGACGGCATGAGCACCCCTCGCCGCTCCTCCCTGAAGAGCATCACTGCCGCCCCGGACGGTCCGGACGCCGCCCGGTGGACCGCGCCCCGGCCGGCCATCGGCGGGCCGAAGGATGCCGCCCGTCA
>NZ_BEWA01000076.1 GCF_003112535.1 Streptomyces rishiriensis
GAGTCACTGTTAGAAGTCCCGTATCGTTATTGACATATTTCCTGGCCCCACATCCACCTCCTGGTGTTAAAAGTGGATGACTTCTACATGACACAGAAAATCTCTGGCAAGCTATAACTAAAGTAGGCTTCCCTGGGTGAAAAAATAGTGGGGCCCAACAGATCTCTTTCTACATGTAGCCTGGGAAGGGTATGCTAGAAGATAATGGAGTTGCCTCCACTTAAACCAACCAAGTGAATGCTTAGCGATAGTTGGTAGATGCACAGAGCGCTCCATGAATGGTTTGACTCTAAGGACGACCTCAAATTTTACAGAGTGGTGTTCGTGTAGGAGCAAAAGCCCCTAGGCCAGCAATAATGGACTACTACTGTAAGTAACAGATATACTGGGCTGCAATACAGCAAAGAAAATCCCTCTTTTAATATATTAGACAGACCCATGTGAGGTGGACCTGTCCAAGCAGAAAATAAATTTGGGCTTACCTGGTGAATTTGTGAAGCTCAACTCCTACTACATCAGTACCTAATGCTCCCCGTACAGGCTCAGAAGAATCAGTATAAGGAGTACCCTACAACTGTACTTGGAAAAAAATATCAAATAGTAGTTTGCATTGCCTAAAAAAACTGTCATGAGCAAGTAGTGGCAACATCAGGCGGGGCAACAACCTGCTACTTCGATATATGAATTAACGGTCCAAGGATCCCCC